>NZ_CP075889.1:3675000-6142500 GCF_018604145.1 Paenibacillus agaridevorans
CTGCGCGATCTATTACGACAAACGTCAGCTCGCCTTGCTTGAAGAAGGACAATTCTGGCTGTCGGAGACACCCGGGCTACCTTCCGGGAAAGCTTGGGACGCCGATTATCCCCGATTCTGCACCTGGGCTCGGCTGGAATCCGTTCATCATTCCGGAAATCAGCTTTATCTCTTTAATACCCACTTCGACCATATCGGCGAGATGGCCCGCGCCCGAAGCGCACAGCTGATTCTGGACAAGATCGTTGACATCATCCAACCTTCCGAAGCCCCTTGCATCCTGACCGGCGATTTGAATTGTCACCCCAATGATGCCGCTATCCGCTTGTTGGCCGAACAATTAACCGACGCTTATGGCGCCATTACCGAACCCTTAGGACGGACCTTCCACGCATTCGAGGGGGGGACCCCGGGCGAGCCGATCGATTATATTTTTACAAGCCCTAATGTGACGGTAGAGGAGACCAGCATCATAAGAAGCAAAATAAACGGTCGATATCCTTCCGACCATTACCCTGTCGTCGCGAAGCTCTCATTCTAATTCATTAGCGAATGCACCCCATTAACAAGGAGGCTCCATTTTTATGAGCAGTACGAACTTACCACATCAAAGCGAGGAGCTCGAACGACTTCGCGCTTTGTTGCCGGGCTGGGTGAAAACAAGCAAAACGATGTGCCAGGCCGGCAAAGTGGCCTCCTATATCCCGGAGCTGTCCAAAGCTCCGGCGGATGCGCTTGGCATTCATGTCATCGACTTTTCCGGCAATTCCGTAACTGCTGGCGATTGCGGACTGTCCTTTACGATGCAAAGCATATCCAAAGTATTTACCCTGCTGCTTGCCTTGATCGACCGGGGTCCGGAGATCGTATTCGACAAGGTGGGGATGGAGCCGACGGGCGACAACTTTAATTCCATGCTGAAGCTCGAGCTGGTACAGCCGAGCATTCCTTTTAATCCGCTTATTAACGCTGGAGCGATTGCCATATCGTCTCTGATCGGGGGTGACGGTCCCGAAGAGAAGTCCGAACGCGTTCTGCGGTTTTTCCGTCGGTTAGCTGGCAACCCGGAACTTGCCTACGATCTCGACGTCTACCGCTCGGAGGCGCTCAGTGCCGATCTAAATCGCTCCATGGCCTATTTCCTCAAAGATAAAGGCGTCTTGAAGGGAAAGGTCGACGACGTCCTCGACGTTTACTTCCGCCATTGCTCCATAGCCGTTACCTGCAGCGATCTGTCCCGAATGGCGCTAGTGCTTGCGAACGACGGAACGGACCCCCTGTCCGGCGAGGTGCTGATCCCTCGCAGATACGTCCAGATCGCCAAAACCTTCATGGTGACTTGCGGCATGTACAACGCCTCCGGACAATTCGCGATCGAGGTGGGCCTGCCAGCCAAGAGCGGCGTCGCCGGCGGCATTTTAACCCTCGTTCCGGGTCGATACGGCATTGGCATCGTCGGGCCATCGTTAAATCCGAAGGGCAACAGCATCGCGGGCGTCCATCTGCTGGAGACCCTATCCCAGTCCCTTGACTGGAGCCTTTTCTAGAATAAAAAACCTCTCGCCCAAACAAATCGGGGTGAGAGGTTTTTTGCATTATTCTTCGAAGATGGCGTATACCTTCCAGGAGCCGTCTTCGGTTTTTTTCATGTAATAATGGCCATCGCTTGATACGGTCTCCGCCTGTTGCTGTCCATCGTATGCATATTTGAACAACCAGGAGCCGCCCGTCGACTTTACGATGGCATAACGGTC
The DNA here is from genome assembly GCF_018604145.1 of Paenibacillus agaridevorans. Taxonomy (NCBI): domain Bacteria; kingdom Bacillati; phylum Bacillota; class Bacilli; order Caryophanales; family Paenibacillaceae; genus Paenibacillus; species Paenibacillus agaridevorans. Next base: position 3,676,755 of record NZ_CP075889.1, read on the forward strand.
GGAGGCGGATACCAGCTCGATGCTGCGTTCCCCCGTCTCCTCGACGCTGATGGCAATGCCGTCGCCGACGAGTTCCTTCATTCCCTCAATATATTGCTCCAGCGAGGTGAGCTGGAATGCCGTATATTGTTTCCCCAGCAAGGACGACAGTCCCTCCAGTTCACCTTGATTAATGGCTGCAAGCTCCGCTTCGTCCGCAGTCAGAATAACGGATTTGAGCTGCTCGAAGCTTGGCAGATCGCCGTCCTGCTGATTTAAAGCCCTCTGAAGCATGACGACGGCCTCCGCTCGCTTCGCATGTTGAAAGGGCTTGAATTCAAGCTCCGTTATGCCGTTTACGATGCCTGCCCGGCTCGCTGATGCAATGGCATCGGCTGCGAAATAATCGCTGGCGGGAACGTCCTCAAATGGCGCAGCCTCCGATTCCGCTCCATCCTCTGTCTCCATCACGTCCGGGAAAGCGCGAACGACCATTGCCGCAATTTCGCCGCGTTCAATGAGCTGATCCGGTTTAAATTCAGTCGTTGTTATGCCGTTTACGATGCCCAGCGAGCTCGCGATTTGCACAGAATCGGCGTACCACTCCTCCGACGGAACATCCTGGAAAGCAGCCTGCGCTTTATCGCTCTTTAGTCCCAGCGAGCGTACGAGCAGCGTTACGAATTCCGCCCGGGTGATGCTCTGCTCCGGCCTGATCTCTACCTCGCCTTCGTCCGTGCGATATCCTTTTAGAAGATCGGCCACGACGAAGTTGTCGAGCTCCCGGTAAGCCCAATGGTTTTCTATATCGACGGGAAAATACATTTCAAGGGTATGCTCTGGAGCCGCGCTTGCAGCCGCAGGCAATATCGATGCAGCAATAAGCATCCCTGCCGCCAAAGCGACTGTGCCTTGCTTCATTGATTTTTTCATAACGAAGTCCTCCTTCAACTGCAGGATTGTTGATTCCTTAATTGCGAGTTCAAAAAGTTCGGTTTTCAGCACCGAGAAGATGGAATGAAAGTAGAAACTGAGGAGCGGAGCGTAGTGGAAGCTACGTGAGCATCGGAAGTTTCGCTTGCGTTCCATATTCGATGTCGAGTATGCTTCTTGGCATACTTCGTGATCAAAAGCGGACTTTTTGAACAACCTCTAAAGAAGGATATCAGAATCCGCAAGGCAGGACTACAGGGAAATACAGGTCGTTTATTCCGAATAGAACACTTTGAAAATAATATCCTGATTGTAATTGCCAAAGCCGCTTCCGAATAAAGTAACGCCGCCTACATGCTCGGCATCCGGCTGAACGCCGATACGGAACGTCCATTGGTTCCGATGCAGGGCGATCTCTCCCAGCGTCACGTTCGACATTCGCTGCCCGTCGATGTACGTCCCGTCCTCCTGTATCCGAATCAGCTTTAGCAGTCCGTATTGATTGACGGACTCAGGCCACCAGCTGGGCGAGAACTTCCCTCGTTTGTTCCCATAGTCGCCAGGGCTCGTCCATGTGCCAAGCTCGCATGTATTCAGTTGGAAGCTAATATCGGAAGGCCAATGCTCATTGACGCCCGGCGCCTCGGAGCCGATCTCGAGCATAATCTCAAGTGCCTCCGGCTGTTGGGAGGTCAGCAAATAATTCGGTATTTTGTATTCCACAAAGCCATGTCCGAACCATAAGATGCCCGCGTTCATTCGTTCGGGATCCAGGAAGTATCTTGGATCGTCGAATTGGCCGATAAAGTTCTCTTTCGTGGCGATGCCGCATGTCGGATGAATGTCGCATTCCGTATAATGGCCGATCGGAATCATGGTCTCATGCGATTTCATCGCTTGATCACGCTTGTGCGGGAGCTCGATTCGTATGTTTTGCTCCGCCAGCTCGCACATCTTGTGGGTGCCGCCATCCTTGCGCACCATGCGCGTATGCAATAATCCGGCAGCCTCGAGCTTCCGGATGTGCATCGTGACAATGGCGCTGCTCAGGCCAAGCGCAGCGGCTATATCTTTGACGTTCATGGCCTCCGCCGAAAGCAAATTCAATATCGCAAGCCGCACTTCGGAAGCCAGCGCTTCGTATAACGGCAGCCACTTCGCATCCGTATTCGCCTGTATCATCTATCCAATCCCATCCTTCCGCTTGCTACTATCATACAACAAAAGAGGACGGATAAGCAGCATCCCGGCTCCTTCTCCGTCCCCGTGAGAGTCGTCATTCAATTAGGATTGCAGTTTCAGGCGAATAACGTTCCATGACGCTTTGTTCAAAATGCTCTCCAGCTTGCCGCTCGCGTCCATTGTCGACCGTCCATCGGCATGGGGCTGCACTTGGTCAGGACGATGCTCCGTATTCGTCGCAAGCAGATCGTCGTTCTCGAGGACGATGTGCTCTACGATCGATGCCGCGCCGAAGCTTCTCAGATCGATTTCGAACGGAATCGCTTCCTCCAGCGAGCGGTTTACGGCGAACACAGTCACTTCGCTCTTTTCTTCGTTGTAGACGGCGACGGATTCTACGTACGGCACATCCGTGAAGTCTGCGCTGTCATACTTCGGCGATTGAATGAGCGGCACAAGCACTTGACCGCGTCCAAACACGCTTGCATGCATGTAAGGATAATAGATCGTCTGCTTCCATGCGGGACCGCCATTACGCGTCATAATAGGCGCGATGACGTTGACGAGCTGCGCCATGCAGGCCATCTTGACGCGATCCGCGCGCTTTAACAGGCTGATCAGCATACAACCGACAACAAGCGCGTCTTCGTGCGTGTAGACATCCTCGAGCTGCGGCGGAGCGATCGACCATGGGTCCAGCTTTCTGTCGTGATCGTGAGAATGGAACCATACATTCCATTCGTCGAAGGAGAGATGAATCTTTTTCTTGCTCCGCTTCTTCGCTTGCACGTAGTCGGCCGTAGAAATGACCGTATGGATGAACTGGTCCATGCCGACGGACTGGGCCAGGAAGTTTTTCGCGTCGCCCTTCTGATTGCCGAAATATTGATGGATCGATAAATAATCGACTGTATCGTAAGCGAGATCCAGTACCGTAGCTTCCCATTCCGGGAACGTCGACATCGTCCGGCTGGAGCTTCCGCAAGCGACCAGCTCGATGCCTGAATCGACAAGCTTCATCGTCTTGCCCGCTTCGTTGGCGAGACGTCCGTATTCTACCGCCGTCTTGCTGCCGATCTGCCAAGGTCCGTCCATCTCGTTGCCCAGACACCAGGTCTTTACGGCATGCGGCGTTTCATATCCGTGCGAACGTCTCAGATCGCTCCAGTAAGAACCCGATGCATGGTTGGAGTATTCCACCAGATTGCGGGCATCGTCGATGCCGCGCGTCCCGAGGTTGACCGCCATCATGGCTTCCGTACCCGCCTTGCCGCACCAGTCCATGAATTCGTTGAAGCCGATCCAGTTCGGCTCGATCGTCCTCCATGCCAGCTCCAGCCGTCTAGGACGATCCGCTACGGGACCGACTCCGTCTTCCCAATTGTAGCCTGATACGAAATTGCCCCCCGGATAACGGACGATAGGCACCTGCAGTCCCTTCACCAGCTCAAGCACGTCCTTCCGGAAGCCCTGCTCGTCCGCGTCGGGATGTCCCTCTTCATATATGCCCCCGTATACGGCTCTGCCCAAGTGCTCAATAAACGAACCGTATATCCGATCGTCTACCTGTCCGATTATAAAGTCTTTGTCCACTATCATCTTCGCCCGTTGAGTCATACCTGTTCCCTCTCCTTCGTTCAAGTTCAAGTTCAAGTGAGTTGATAGCTCTATTAAACTACATCATATGAATTAATTCAACAGCTAATTTTAACTATTATGAATTCATATTTTAATTAATCCATTTGAAAGATAATTGCACGTTCTCCTCGCAAAAAAACCATCAACCTTATGGTCAATGGTTCTAGGCGTAGCGGCGGAACCGCTTCAACCGATGATATGATAGCCGGCATCGACGTGAAGAACTTCGCCGGTAACCGCTCTGGACAATGGACTGAGCAAAAACAGAGTGGCATCGCCAACCTCGTCCTGATCGATATTCCGTCTGAGCGGAGCCTTCTGCTGGATCGTCGACATTATATCGTTGAAGCCCGATACCCCCTTGGCTGCGAGCGTTCGAATCGGTCCCGCGGATACCGCGTTCACGCGAATGCCGAATTGACCCAGATCCTCTGCCAAGTAGCGAACGCTGGCTTCCAGCGACGCTTTGGCCACGCCCATGACATTGTAATTGCGCACGACCCGTTCTGCTCCAATATAGGATTGAGTCACGATGCTGCCTCCTTCGCTCATCCACTTCCTCGCTTCGCGGGCCACGGCAACGAGCGAATATGCGCTGGCGTCCTGGGCAAGAAGGAAACCTTCGCGAGACGTATTGGCATATTCCCCCTTTAACTCATCCTTGTCCGCGAATGCAATAGAATGCGCGACTCCATGGATGATCCCAACGCGCGCCCCTATTGCGTCGAAGGCAGCCTGTATGCTGGCGTCCTCCGAAATATCGCAGCTTACGGTCATAAGCGGCTCAATGCCCTCCTCCTCCAGCAGCTGGGACAGCTTCTGAAAGGAACGTTCCTTCCGGTAGGTAAAGATGAGGCTCGCTCCTGCTTTATAAAGCGATCTGGCGATGCCCCATGCGATGCTTCTTTCGTTCGCTACGCCCATAACGACTATATTTTTGCCCGTCATCCAATTGCTCAATGCGATCACCTCGGATAAGTTATATGCTTGAAATTAGCACCTGGACTTAGTACCAGATACCAATTTATAAATATTGAACTTATCTTATCAATCTTTAACGTTTGGTGTCAATCCGCACTTTGTCAACAAACCGGAGGAGGAAGGTGATAGAATAGGTGCATCCATTCATTATTAACAGCTGAGGAGATTGCTCATGAAGATTCATCCGATTACCATTCTGCGCACGACGGGCCTGCTCGACGGAATATCGCTGCTCTTGCTGCTTGCCGTTGCCATGCCATTAAAATATGTATGGGGACATGACGAAGCCGTGACCGTCATGGGTAGCGTGCATGGCGGCATATTCGTCTTGTACGGACTCTCTATTTTGTATGCCGCCCTGAAAGTGAGATGGAGCTTGTTATGGCCGCTTGCCGCATTCGCCGCTGCCTTCGTTCCGCTCGGCAACTTTGTATTGGACTGGCAGCTCAAAAAAGCTCAGTCGAAATATGCCGTGGGATCGATCAACGTTACGCTGCTCGTATACAGCATCGTGTTCTTCTCATTCTTCGACTTGTTTGCGCAGTTGCCCGTCATGAGTACGTTCGCCACTTCGGTAGGGGCCAGCGCCTTCGTAGCCGGATTCGTCATCGGCTTGTATTCCTTGTCCAATACGATCGGCAACATTCTGTCCGGCTTTTTGACGGACAAGCTCGGCCCCTTCCGAATGCTCATGGTCGGCTTGCTCTTGTCCAGCGGGGCGCTGCTGCTCTACCATATCGTCGACAGTCCTGCTTTGCTCATCGCCGTCCGCATTATACACGGCTTCGTCGCCGGTTTGATCGTCCCTGCCGCCTTTACCTTTTCCGCCAACACGACGGCTGGCAACGAACAAGGCAAGAAGGTCGCTATTACCGGCACCTTCGTCGGCTTGGCGGCCATTGTCGGCCCCGCTTTCAGCGGGATTACGGCAAGCAAGACGTCCGTGCCGTTCGTGTTTGCTTGCGTCGCGGCGCTTGGCCTGCTGCTTACCGTGCTATCCGCGCTGTTCCTCAACCATTTAAAGTCGGCGCCGAACAAACAAAGCGATGGCGCTCTAACGCGGCAAGCAAGACCGTTTATTAACGCAGGTATCGCGAAGGCTTATGCCGGCGCCTTCTTCCTCATGTTTTCTCAAGGCGTAATCGCCTACCTGCTGCCGCTCCATGTCCAATCGCTGGGGTACGACTCAAGGTTAAGCGGAACGCTGATGAGCGTGTTCGGCATCGTTGCCGTACTCGTGTTTGTCCTGCCGACCAATCGAATCTTCGACCGGGTCCCTCCTGCCGTTACGATGGCTGTCGGAGTGGGACTGATGGGCGTCAGCCAACTGCTCATCGGACCATCCTCTTCTTCGCTTGCCCTGTATGGCGTTATGTCATTGTACGGCATTGGTTTCGGTTTCTTGTTCCCGTCCATTAACACGATGCTGATCCGCTCGACGCCGTCCGGACGAAGAGGAAGAGCCTACGGCTACTTCTACGCCTTTTTCTCGCTCGGCGTCGTGGCGGGCTCCTCTACGCTAGGATGGTTGTCCCTGGGCATACAGCAAGGGTTTTTGCTGACCGGATTTATTTTATTGGCGGTAGCCGTTATATCAGCCGTTGGCAAACGGAGCGAGCAGGCGCTCGGTTCCTAGAATCGCTTCATAACTTCTCCCCCGTCCACATAAGTATGGTATGAACCGTATTTCGGAATCCGGAGGGATATTTCATGAAACAAGAGGAGATTCGCGAGCTCGAACGAGCCATCGATGAAATAACGGAGATCGCCCAAGGTTTCGGTCTCGATTTTTATCAGATGAGGTACGAGATTTGTCCGGCCGACATCATCTATACTTTCGGAGCGTACGGCATGCCAACCCGCTTTAGCCACTGGAGCTTCGGCAAAACTTTTAACAAGATGAAGATGCAATACGATTTTGGCCTTAGCAAAATATACGAGCTCGTCATTAACTCCAATCCTTGTTATGCCTTCCTGTTGGACGGCAACTCTCTCATCCAGAACAAGCTGATCGTCGCCCACGTGCTGGCGCACTGCGATTTCTTCAAGAACAACGCCAGATTCGGAGTCTCCAACCGCAACATGGTCGAAAGCATGTCCGCCACGGCCGATCGGATCCATCAATACGAGATGCAATACGGCTCGGAAGCGGTGGAGAAATTTATCGACGCGATCCTCGCGATTCAAGAGCATGTCGACCCAACCCTTATCAAGCCCTATCAACTGGACAAAAAAAGGTACATCGAGATGAGCAATAAGGAGTTGGAATCCTCCACTGCCAAAGCTTCCGCTTCCGCAAGCGGGGGATCCTTCGACGATCTGTGGGACCTCGATACGGAAGCAGTCGCGGCTGCAGCGGCGGAGGCTGAAGCGAGAGCCCTGGAGGCAAAGCGGTTCCCTCCGCGGCCGGAGAAGGACATCGTCTGGTTCATCGAAGAATATTCGACCGTTCTGGAGGATTGGCAGCGCGATATTCTGACCATGCTGAGGGACGAGATGCTGTACTTCTGGCCCCAGCTCGAGACAAAGATCATGAATGAAGGCTGGGCTTCCTACTGGCATCAACGCATCATCCGCGAGATGGATCTGACAAGCGAGGAGACGATCGAATTCGCCAAGCTTAATTCTTCCGTCGTCGTACCGTCCCGCCATAGCCTGAATCCGTATTATCTCGGCCTAAAAATATTCGAGGACATCGAGCGCCGTTGGGATAATCCAACGAAAGAGGAACAAGAGCGGTTCGGCCGCGTGCCCGGCAGGGGAAGGGAGAAGATGTTCGAGGTGCGCGAGCTCGACTCCGACATCTCCTTTCTGCGCAATTACTTGACCAAGGAACTGGTCGATGAGCTGGACCTGTATATTTTTGAGAAGAAGGGGCCGGAGTGGAAAATTACGGATAAATCCTGGGAAAACATCCGCGAACAGCTCGTTTACTCCAAGGTGAACGGCGGTTTCCCCTCCCTTATGGTGAAAGACGGCGACTTCAACCGCGTCGGAGAATTATACCTCACTCATCAGTACGAGGGGACGGAGCTGGATCTCAAATACGTGGAGCGCACGCTTCCTTACGTCGTGCAGCTGTGGGGCAAAAACGTTCACTTGGAGACGTTTGTGGAGGATAAAAAAATCGTGTTTAGTTGCGACGGAAAAAAAACGAGCCGAAAATTCGTTTAATGCGAAAGGAGCAGTCTCGCGGGTCGGCAATCGACCTTTGAGGCGGCTCCTTTTATTTGCTTTGCCGTCTATTGAACCTCGACCGGCTTTTTTTTCGTAACGTGAAGATCGCCGGTATATAGATGGACGAACACTTCGTTAATGCCCGTACGGGTAAATGTGTAGTCTGTCTTAAAAGTGTTGTCTCCGGCAAACTCGGCATCAACGATTTCGGTCTCATCGCCGACGCGGATCTCGAAGGAAACGGTCGCCGACTTATCCAGCTCGATGCCCGTGAATTGTCCGGCCAGCTTTACTGCTTCGTTCCCTTTGGCAGGCGCCGGATCCGTCGTGACCGCAACGTCCACCGAGGCGGGATCGACGGAAGAAGCCGAGCCTCCCGAAGAGCATGCGGTCAGCGCCGCAAACAGCACGAGAGCCAGCAGTACAGGAGTAATTCTAGAGATGGGATTCGATGTCATCATGCACCAGCTTTCCAAATTGAAGTTCTGCTCCTATCTTACCATCATCGCCGGCAGCTTCGCATGCCTCCTACGGGCTATAGCTATGAACAACGAGTGAACATTGTCCGAATCGCCGCATTATGCCATGTATAAGCAAGGTCCGACCGCAAATACTTCCCATGGCAGAAGTGCTCCAATCGCGGGATAGCGACAGCGACTTTCGCCCAAGCTACTCATGAACCAATACTCCCATTTAGAAAGGATGTTTACGTTCATGAAGAAAGCAGGCCTGTTCGCAGCATTATTGACATGTTTCACATTGGCTTTCGCGGCGCCGACCGCGGATGCCAATCGCTACGAGGGTATCGAGCCAAGCGGTAACGCCAATATGAACGCCACTCGCTACAATGGCACAGAAACGATCGGGGAAGAAATGCGGGAAGGCTACAACAACATGAAGACTGGCATGCAGCGTGCGACGAACCGGGTTGAATACGACGTCGAACGCGCCGCTAACAGCGTGGGGAACGGCATGAATCGCGCCATGAACCGTGCCGAGACGGACGTGAACCGTGCAACCAATCGAGTCGAGAACGGCGTCCGCACCTATGATACACGAACTGATCATGGAACGGTCAACAATCGTTACCGTGCCATGAACACAACGAACAACGGCTACCGCGCTACCGCGACGACAACAACCAATCGCGGCTGGAGCTGGGGCTGGTTAGGTCTGCTGGGCTTGTTTGGCCTTGCCGGCATGAGAAGCCGGGATCGGGAACGCGATCGGGCGTAATGACGAAACGAAAAGCCTCCATAACCGCGCAGCCGCGGTTATAGAGGCTTTCTTCCTTCATAATGCGTGCTTGTTACCGCTTGATGTGCTGCGGCTTAATCATCGTTCGGGCGATCTCGTCGGCGATTGCGGAAATTTCGTCGTTCATCGCAATCGACTGCATCCCGTATTGGCCGCCGTTTCGATTCGCGCTTCTCACCCGTTCCACCAGCGATTCATCCGAGGTCACATAATAATCGTATTCCGGATATTGCCACAACAGCTGGGACATCACCTGCTTTTCGACGATACGGCGCTTGCCGGAATCGTCCACCGATAAGCCGACCACAACTGTGTCGCCATTTAACGCGACGATTGCTCCCTCGACACCCGGCACCTGCTCGGCGATCCGCGTCAATTGTTCGCTCCCAACCCTTGCCGTACCGTTCTGCGATCGTAAACCAAGCGGACCTATTCCTTTCGTTGCTTCCGGGCTCCTGGCCCCATAGCCGTCCCTCCGCTCCGGCGCCGTATCCCCGCAGCCGCTTTGCAGAGCGAGAATACCGAATAGAAGCAAGACGTACATCCCGTTTCTCCAAGGCATCATGGATTCATCCACCTCCGTCGTATGCTCTTAACATTCGCAGAGAGGGATGGAAATTATACATGACTTTCCTTACATCCAAAACGGCTGTTTCTAATCCGCCCTAAGACTTTTTAAATCCTGCGTAACTTTATCAACCATATGAACGAAGGAAGCAAGCTCCTCCGACAACGCCGCCTGATTGCGCGCTTGCTCCGAGGTCTGCTCCGACTCCCGCCGGACCTCTTTCAGCTTCTTGTCGATTTCCTCCAGCTTCTGCCCAATCCCCTCCATAGCGTTACGGGATGAAGCAGCCAGCTTGCGAACCTCGTTCGCAACGACTTCGAATCCGCGTCCGTGCTCGCCGGCCCGCGCCGCTTCGATCGCAGCATTTAGACCAAGCAGATGTGTCTGATCCGACAAGCCGCGGATTAGAATCCCCATCTCGCTAATGCCGTCAAGCTCGCCACGCAGCTCCTCAAGCAAAATATGCGATTTATCTTGAGATTGCGAAGTCGATATCGCGGTCGTCGCAATTTGATTCGCGCCTTCGTCGAGCTCTGTTATCAATGATGCCAGCTCCTGCACGGCTCCCGTAACTGTCGTTAGCATGGAGGCACGGTCGTCTGCAAGATCCTGGATTTTGACCTGCTCGTGCATATTGTAGGCTTCGAGTACGAATTGCGAATCCAGATTGAACATCTTGGTCATTGCGAACACAATCTGCTGCCACCGATCTGGCAAAGCTTGTCTCAACACATCGGTCGCGATATCCAGATAAATCATGTAAGTACCTAAATACCAGTCCGTCGTAAGTCCAATTCGCGAGTGCACGGCTCCGATCCGGATCCGATTTTCAATGTAAGCGTCGTCAACCCCGCCGTCGGCAAGCGACAGCCAATAAACGCGTTGCGTTTCTTTTAATCTATCTACAGTGCTGACCCTTTCGATTATGGCAACCAGTTCCGGCTCTTTCCCAATCCTGTCGTAGAAGCGGTCGACGACTTGCTTGACGACTTCCTCGAAGATTGGCCGACAGCCCTTCAACAATTGCAGATCCAACTCCGTAATTCCGGTAAAATCCAATTGTTTGCGACGTACAGCATTTACTTGTATCAATATACACGGCTCCTCTAATGTAATGCGATCACTCCTATTATATCGGCATCCGACAAATTTCTGTAGAGAATATTTGAGATTAAGTTCAACTTTCTTGACGACGGACAGCCTCTACCCTCGCTTATGGAGAAGGTAAAGGCTGCGTATAGGAATATTAAATCGGAGGACTACTTATCGATTCAACAGGCTTCCCACATAGCGCAAGAGCTCATTCGCGCAGACCGGGCAATAGGAATGTTCGTCGATAAGCCGCTTCGATACCTCGTTAATGCGCTTAAGCTGGCTTTCATCCGGCGTTTTGGTCGATGTCGTAATCTTTACAATATCCTTCAGATCGGTAAACAGCTTCTTCTCCACCGCTTCGCGGAGACGTTCGTGACTTGTAAAGTCAAACTTCCTTCCCTTTCGGGAATAGGATGAGATACGAATAAGAATTTCCTCGCGGAACGCCTTCTTCGCGTTCTCCGATACGCCGATTTGCTCCTCGATGGAACGCATGAGACGTTCGTCGGGATCAAGCTCCTCTCCCGTAAGGGGATCCTTGATCTTCGCCCAATTGCAATAAGCTTCGATATTGTCGAGATAATTCTCGAACAAGGTACGGGCGGATTCCTCGAACGAATAGACAAACGCTTTCTGAATCTCCTTCTTGGCGAGACCGTCGTATTCCTTGCGCGCGATGGAGATAAAGTTTAAGTAACGCTCGCGTTCTTCCTTCGTTATGGATGGATGCTGATCCAGTCCTTCCTTTAAGGCGCGCAGCACGTCGAGCGCGTTAATGCACTGCATATCCTGCTTGATCAAGGCACTCGATATCCGGTTGATGACATAGCGGGGATCGATGCCCGACATGCCTTCTTCGGCATACTCGTTTTGCATTTCCTTCAAATCCGCTTCCTTAAAACCCTCGACCTCCTGGCCGTCGTACATCCGCATCTTTTTGACGATATCCATTCCCTGCTTCTTCGTTTCCTTCAGCCGCGTCATAATGGAGAAGATCGCGGCCGATTTCAGAGCGTGGGGCGCGATGTGGATATGTTTCATGTCGCTCTGCGAGATCAGCTTGTCGTAAATCTTTTCTTCCTCCGACACCTTGAGATTGTAAGGAATCGGCATGACGATCATCCGGGATTGCAGCGCTTCGTTTTTCTTATTGCTGATAAACGCCTTGTACTCCGATTCGTTCGTATGAGCGATGATAAGCTCGTCGGCGCTGATGAGCGCGAAGCGGCCGGCTTTGAAGTTGCCTTCCTGGGTTAGGGAGAGCAGGTTCCACAGAAACTTCTCATCGCATTTCAGCATCTCCTGGAACTCCATCAGGCCCCGGTTCGCTTTGTTAAGCTCGCCGTCGAAACGGTAGGCCCGCGGATCGGATTCCGACCCGTACTCCGTTATGGTGGAGAAGTCGATGCTGCCCGTAAGGTCCGCGATATCCTGCGATTTGGGATCCGACGGGCTAAATGTACCTATACCGACCCGGTTGTCTTCCGATATAAAGACGCGTTCCACCATAACGTTTTCGATATGTCCGCTGTATTCCGTCTGGAGCCTCATTTGGCAGGACGGGCATAGATTGCCTTCGATCCTTACGCCAAGCTCCTTCTCGATCTCCTGCCTCAGCTCCTGGGGAATGAGATGAAGCGGATCCTCGTGCATCGGACATCCTTTAATCGCATAGACGGCGCCACGCTGCGTTCGCGAGTAACGTTCCAGACCTTTTTTAAGCATGGTCACGATCGTCGACTTGCCGCCGCTGACCGGTCCCATCAAGAGAAGAATCCGCTTGCGTACATCCAGCCTCCTTGCGGCAGAATGGAAGTACTCCTCCACCAGCTTCTCTACCGCTCGGTCCAGACCGAATATTTCCTGTTCAAAAAATTTATAAGTCTTGCGCCCTCCAGCTTCCTCGACCCCGTACGATTCGATCATTTCATACACGCGCGAATGCGCGGTCATTGCCGGGGAGGGATCCTGCCTGAGAAGTTCAACGTATTCTTTGAAGCTCCCAGTCCATGCCAGCCTCTCGCTCTCCGCCTGGTATTCGGATATTCGTTTGAAAATGTCCATGCCGTGTCTCCTCCCATCGCTTCCAATCTCCGCTATTCCTTCTCCGCTCGGGAAACATTTCCGCGCCAGCCGCCTTGTAGTCCAACATTTTGTGAAGTATTAAATACCTATGCTTATTTCACCTGGAAATTGACCATTATTTTGTTTGCCGCTCCGCAAATAATCGACAAGTTGCCGCAAGCCCCTGTTATAATAAGGAGATACGCAGATGCCGGAGCCTACCGGAAGGAGTTGGGTAATAATGGCAGTTATAAAGGAAGAGGAATTGTATCCTCCTATTAAACGTTATTACGAAGCGAGAGGATATACGGTGAAAAGCGAGGTGATGCATTGCGACCTGGTCGCCATTCATCCCGAGCGCGACGACACTGTCATCGTCGAAATGAAAAAGACGTTCAACCTCGCCTTGCTTCTGCAAGGGGTTGAACGTCTTCGGCTCCATGCCGACGTCGTGCTGGCCGTAGAACGCAATCGCAAAAAAAGCGGCGCCGTCAATCAACGATTCGGCGACTTGACGGAGCTGTGCCGGATGCTTGGTCTCGGTCTGATGACCGTCACTTTCTATAAGACAAAAGCTCCCGTCATTGAAATGTTATGCGATCCTGGCGATCCTCCTGTTCGAGGCGCAAGGCATCGCAAGCGGGATCGGCTGCTCACCGAATTCAGGGAACGCAGCGGCGACTACAACGTTGGCGGTTCCACAGGCCGCAAGCTTGTGACTGCCTACCGCGAGAAAGCTCTGCGCTGCGCATACGTACTGCAAGCGCGAGGTCCGTCGGCGCCTAAGACCGTAGCCGCCGCGACCGGCTTCAGCCGCAGCGGCCAGCTCATGCGCGAGAATCATTACGGCTGGTTCCGCAAGATCGATCGCGGCGTATACGCCTTGCAGCCGCAAGGGGCGGAAGCGCTGACGCATTATGGCGACGTGCTGTCGCGCTGGATCGCCGAGACTAGCTTCGAACCGTGAATTCCCCGATCGCCTCGACCAGGCGTTCTACCCCTTGAACCGTCCGGGCTCCCTTGTTATGCGTGAAATTCAGCCGCGCCGTATTGCGCTTCGGCTCGCCGGCATAGAAGGAGATGCCCGGCACAAACGCCACGCCTTTCCCTACCGCGCATCGCAGCAGAGCCTCGGCATCCATTCCCTCCGGCAGATCTACCCACAGGAACATGCCGCCCTTCGGTTTTACCCATGTCAGATCAGACAACCCGCTCTGCTCCAACAACGAGTGCATTTCCAGCATACGATCGCCGTATTCCTTAGAGATCAGCGCGATGTGCGCGTCGAGATCAAAGCTTCTTAGCAGTTGACTTAGGATTTGCTGATCCATCGTGCTGGAATGCAGATCTGCCGCTTGTTTCGCTTTGGCCATCATCCTGATAACCCGGCTGTCGCCGATTGCCCAGCCCGTCCGAAGCGCCGGTGCTACCGTCTTGGAGAAGGTGCTCGTATAGATAACGGGATTGTTCTCTGCCGGACCTGCGATGGAGAACAACGAAGGATAGTTCTCCTCGGACTTGAACTTGATGTCGCCATAAGGATCGTCTTCAATAACGAGAAGGCCGTATTGCTTGCATAACGCAACCATGCGCTTGCGGCGCTCCTCGCTCCAAACTTTGCCTGTAGGATTGCTGAATGTAGGAACAGCATACAGCAGCTTGGGTCCGTACTGCTTGATCAATGCTTCAGCCGCCTCGGGGATGATGCCTTCCTCGTCGGAATCGGCAGCGACGACCTGGAGACCATGCAGAGCGAACACCTGCAGGCTGGCGAGATAGGTCGGTTTCTCTACTAAAACGATATCTCCCGGTTCCGTCAGTACGCCGATCAACAAATCGATGGCCTGCTGGGATCCCGTCGTCAAAATCATTTCGTCAGGCGTAGCCGCCATGCCTTTGGCTGCCATACGGCCGCACAGCTGCTCGCGCAGCGGAAGGAAACCTTCCGTTAGTCCGTACTGAAGCGCCCCCGTTCCTGCCGTAAATACGCGATCAGCAGCTTCTCGAACGGCTTGTACGGGGAACAACTCTTCTGCCGGAAGCCCGCCCGCGAATGAAATCATATCTTTCCCTTGAGTCAGCTTCAGAATGTCGCGAACGGCAGATGATTTTAAGTTCGCTACATTTGTCGAAAATCGGTAATCCATCGGTTGTGCCCCTCTCCTGCATCTTTCGATAATTTTCTACATTACATTACTCATATCCTCTATGTTAACAATGTGTTCACAACTTTTAAAGTTTTCTTTTTCTCCACACTTGGTTATAATATCTATAGTTAACTGGAGGTGTCGATGGAATGCTTGGATTGAACTTTTGGATCGTTATCACCGTGTTCGTGTTGTTTATAGCCGCAATCTTGACGAGCTCATACAACGACGACAAAACCAGCGGGCTATAATGCGCTTTTTTTCCGCAAGTACGAATGAAGCTTCTGAACCAAGATCACTTGGCGCAGAAGCTTCATTTCGTTTGCGGGCATCGGCCGGCAAACTTGCCGTTAGCGGCTATCGCTTGAGAAAGCCCATCTCTCCCATGCATCCTCCGCAAACGTATCTTTCTTTAAACTCTTGAACTTCGTTCATGGAACCGCAGAACACGCATTTTGGGCGGTACCGCTCCAGAATGATGTGATCTCCTTGAACGAATATTTCCACCGGATCGCCTTCGTTCATCAGATACCGCTTGCGCAACGACTTCGGAAGAACGATGCGTCCAAGCTGATCTACTTTCCTTACCACTCCTGCTGGTTTCATCAGTTTCACCTCTTTATGCCTGAATTTATAGTTTTGCGAAACTTTTGCGGACCACCACAATTAATTAATACGTTCGCTAGTTGTAGAGATTCGACGACAGAAACAAATTTCCTTCCCCGCAAATTAAGTTGGAATTTTCGAAAAATTAATCCAAACCAATGAAATTGTTTTGTCGCAAAGCTTCATATATGACAATTGCAACTGAATTTGACAAATTTAGGGATCTCACATGATCGGTCCTCATCGGCATCTTCATGCAAGTTTCCAGGTTTTCGTCGATCAATGATTGAGGCAGGCCTTTCGTTTCCTTGCCGAACACAAAGAAGTCGCCATCCTGGTATTCGAAGTCCGTATAATATCGGGTGGCACGCGTGCTCGCGAAAAAGAAACGTCCTTCGGGATACAGCTCTCTAACCTCCTGGAAGGAATCATGGTACATAATTTGTACGGAATGCCAGTAATCAAGCCCCGCGCGCTTTAGCGTTCTGTCGTCCGTATCGAAGCCCAGCGGCCTGACCAGATGGAGGATCGTGCCCGTCGCCGCGCAGGTCCGTGATATATTGCCCGTATTCGCGGGAATTTCCGGTTCAACCAACACAATGTGAAATGCCATATGAATTGTTGCTCCCGTCTTCATGCTAGGGCGTGTCTGAGAACTCTGAGGAGAGCAAATTTTGCCGAATTTTCGTTCCATGCAAGGCGCGTTTGTGAAGGCGTACCGGGGGTACGTCAAGCAAACGGAACGAAGCAGGGGGCGAAAAGGCGGTGAAAGGTGCCACTGAACGGGTTTTCAGACACGCCCTAATCTGGTTAATTTAACATTCGCTTAACGTACCGTTAATCTTAAGCGAAATGTCGTCTCCCATAATGGTACTATAATTGGTGGCAAAGGAGACAAATTGATGCGAAAAAAAGTATTGGTCGTAGATGACGAACCATCTATCTCCATGTTGATCGAGTTCAACTTAAAACTTGCCGGCTATGACGTCAGATGCGTCGGCGACGGAGAGGCGGTATTCGATTTGCTCAAGCCTTTCCGCCCTGATCTGATCGTATTGGATCTTATGCTGCCCAAGATGGACGGCATTCAGGTATGCAGAGAGCTTCGCAAGCAAAATAACGCCGTACCGATCATCATGTTAACCGCTCTGCAGGACGTCACTGACAAAATCGCAGGCCTCGACAACGGAGCCGATGATTATATGACCAAGCCATTTAGCCCCCAGGAGCTCATCTCCCGGATCGGAGCCTTGTTCCGCCGTTTGCAGACGCTGCCTGGAGCAACGGAAGAAACCATCTATTCCATCGGCAGACTCCATGTCCTTGCCGATCAACGCGAAGTGATGCTGGACGGCAAGCCGATCGAGCTGACGCCCAAGGAATTCGAGCTGCTGCTGTTCCTCTGCAAGCACAAGGGGAAAGTGCTCAGTCGTCAACAGCTTCTGCACGGCGTATGGGATTACCACTTCCTCGGCGATACTCGTATCGTGGACGTCCATATCAGCCATCTGCGGGACAAAATCGAGAAAAACGCAAGAACGCCGGAATACATTACGACCGTCCGCAACGTCGGCTACAAGCTCAACGGCCCTGCCATTACCGAAACCTCTTCGCTGGCCTGAACCATGTACCGCATACGCGCCGAGACAAGGAAGCGCCCTCTCCTCGAACATTCGAGGGAGGGCGTTTTTTGAACTCGAACTTACAGTTCTTAACCGTTGCGCTTCTGGAAGTCGGCCATGAACTGAGCCAGCGCCTGGCAGCTTTCCAGCGGTACGGCATTATAAGTCGAAGCACGCAGACCGCCAACATCGCGATGCCCCTTAAGTCCAACGAAACCTTCCGCTTCCGATTGCTTAACGAACAGCTTCTCCAGCTCCTCGCTGCCCAAACGGAACGTAATGTTCATGAACGAACGGCTTCCCGTCTGAGCCGCGCCGCGATAGAAACCGCCGCTTTGGTCGATCGCGTCGTAGATCAGCTTTGTTTTGTCGCGGTTGTATTGCTCCAGTTGGCCAACTCCGCCCATGCCTTTAATCCAATTCAGCACAAGACCTACCATATAAACGGAGAAGGATGGCGGCGTATTGTAGAGCGAGCTTGCCTTGGCATGCGTATTGTATCTGAACATGGCAGGAATATCCTTTGGACTTTGTTCAACGAGATCGTCGCGAATGATGACAACTGTTACGCCCGATGGTCCCAGATTCTTTTGAGCGCCTGCATAGATGACGCCGAATTTGCTGACATCAATCGGTCTGCTCAGGATGTCGCTCGACATATCCGCAATCAGCGGGATATCGCCCGTATCGGAAAATTCATGGAATTGCACGCCGCCGATCGTTTCGTTCGAGGTCAAGTGCAAATAGGAAGCATCACTCGGAACGACAATTTCCGACAAGCTTGGCATTCTCATGTATTTGTCGGATTCCGTCGAAGCCGCGACGACCGTCTCGCCAATAAGCTGCGCTTCCTTCATGGCCTTGTCCGCCCATGCGCCCGTCTTCACATATGCAGCAGGACGCCCAGCCTTCAGAAGGTTCATCGGCAGCATCGCGAATTGCGTGCTTGCGCCGCCTTGCAGGAAGAGCACCTGGTAATTGTCCGGAATGCCGATCAATTCCTTCAACAGTGCCTGCGCTTCGTTGTTGACACCCTCGAACAGCGCGCTCCGGTGGGACATCTCCATAATCGACATTCCCGCGCCTTGGTAGTCAACGAATTGCTCTGCAGCTTGCTGCAACACTTCCAGCGGAATTGCCGCCGGCCCTGCATTAAAGTTAAATGCTCTTGCCATCTTTCTCTCCACCCTTCAGCTTTGTACACGATATGGCTATAATAGCAAGTTTGAACCGCTCCTTCAAGTAAAAATGTCATGAACGAACTCCAAAGTCGAACAAAAACAATAAAAACTTCAAATATTATTCGGATTTGCACAAAACCTAACACCAAAAAACGAGCCCGCTCGGGCTCGTTTTTGGTGTTGCGAATATTAGCAGCCGAAGTACAGGCTGTACTCGTGTGGGTGAACGCGAATAGATACAGCTTTTGCTTCTGCGCGTTTTAATGCAACGTAGTTGTCGATGAAGTCTTGGGAGAATACGCCGCTTTCTGTCAGGAAGCCGGAATCGGCTTCAAGCGCGTCAAGCGCTTCGTCCAATGTGCCTGGAACGCTGCGGATTTCTTTTTTCTCTTCTTCTGGCAGATCGTAAATATTTTTGTCGAATGGTCCGTAGCCCAAAGCAACCGGGTCAAGGCCTTTTTTGATGCCGTCCAAACCGGCAAGCAGCATAGCCGCAAACGCGAGGTATGGATTGGCCGTGGAGTCCGGCGTACGGAACTCGATACGGCAGCCTTTAGGCGTTACTGCAGCAATCGGGATACGAACGGCCGCGGAACGGTTTCCTTTGGAGAATACCAGGTTAACCGGCGCTTCATAACCAGGAACCAGACGTTTGAAGGAGTTTGTGCTCGGGTTCGTAATTGCGATCAGAGCCGGAGCGTGGTACAAAACACCTGCGATGTAGCTCATAGCGAGCTTGCTCAGGTTTGCATATTCTTTGTTGTCGTAGAACAGCGGCTCGTCGCCGTTAAAGATCGACGTATGAACGTGCATGCCGCTGCCGTTGTCGCCGAACAGCGGTTTCGGCATGAATGTTGCCACTTTGCCCCACTGGCGGGCTACGTTGTGAACGATATATTTGTATTTCATCAGGTTGTCTGCTGTTTTGGTCAGCGTATCGAAGCGGAAGTTGATCTCGGCTTGGCCGGCAGTAGCAACTTCGTGGTGATGACGCTCAACGCGAAGACCCGTTTCTTGCATCAGGCGAACCATCTCGCTGCGGATATCTTGCTGGGAGTCCACTGGAGCGACAGGAACGTAACCGCCTTTAACAGGGATCTTGAAGCCCAGGTTGCCGCCCTCTTCTTTGCGTGCCGTGTTCCAAGCCCCTTCCTCGGAATCAACAGAGAAGAAGGAAGTGTTCATCGAGCTTTCGTAACGTACATCGTCGAAGATAAAAAATTCGGATTCAGGCGCGAAGAATGCTGTTGTACCGATACCCGTTGTTTGAAGGTATTCTTCAGCTTTCTGAGCGATACTGCGCGGATCGCGCTCATAACGCTTGCCGTCTGGAGTGTAGATATCGCACATTACATTCAAAGTTGGATGGCTGGTGAATGGATCAACAAATACGGATTCCGGGTCAGGCATCATAACCATATCGGATTCTTCGATACCGCGAAAACCAGGGATCGAGGAACCGTCGAAAGCTACGCCGTTTACGAACGTATCTGCGTCCACCTCTGTAGAAGGCAACGTAATATGATGCGCGCCACCGGCAAGGCTGATAAAGCGGAAATCGACAAACTGGATGTTATTTTCTTTAATTTGATCCAAAACCTTTTGAACTGACATCTAAACTTCCTCCATTTCCGAACATTAACTTGTGTTTTAAAGACGAACGTTCAACAATCGCTCCAAACCATGTCGTAATTATAAAACTACCTTTTCTCTCCGTCAATACTTATGTCAGGTATTTTTTATCGCAATGTGAGGAATACTCACAAGTTTAAATTTCTGTTCACAAAACGGCTTTTAAATGCAAAAAAAGAACGCATGGCCATCTCTGCCATACGTTCCGAATCCTTCTATTTGATCCATTCTACAAAAGCGTCTGCGGGAGCTTTATCCGTTGCGAACTCTTTGCCCACAAGGGGAGCCAGTTGCTCCAGCTCCTTTAACAGCTTCGCGAATTGATCCGGGAACAGCGACTGAACGCCATCGCCCGTCATGGAGTTATCGGGATCCGTGTGCATCTCGATAATAAGACCGTTCGCTCCCGCGGCAACGGAGGCTTTGGACATCGGCTCTACCAATTCGCGTCGGCCCGTGCCGTGGCTCGGGTCGGAAATGACGGGAAGATGGCTAAGCGATTGCAAGACAGGGATTGCGGACAGATCCAGCGTGTTGCGGGTATATGTTTCAAACGTTCGGATTCCCCGCTCGCACAACATGACGTTAGGATTGCCGCCGGCAAGAATGTATTCCGCCGCGTTCAGGAACTCGTCGTACGTGGAGCTGAAGCCCCGCTTGAGCAGCACCGGCGTCTGAATCGTGCCCAGCTTGCGAAGCAGATCGAAGTTTTGCATATTGCGCGTGCCAACCTGCAGGATGTCGGCGTATTCTGCGCAGATGTCCACGTATTCCGGCGTCATGACCTCTGTAATCGTCAGAAGACCGTGTTTCTTGCCCGCCTCAGCCATCATGATGAGCCCTTCTACGCCAACGCCCTGGAAGCTGTATGGCCCTGTTCTGGGCTTGAAGGCGCCGCCGCGCAGTACTTGGCCGCCTGCGGCCTTGACCAATCTTGCGATCTCGTCGATCTGCTCCGGCGACTCCACCGCGCACGGACCGCCCATAATGACAAGATTGCTGCCGCCGATCTTGACGCCTTTTATATCGATGACCGTATCGTCCGGATGGAAATCACGGCTAGCCAGCTTATAAGACTTGGAAATTTTGATGACGTTCTCTACGCCCTGCATGGAGCGCAGATGCTCTGCAAGCGTAGGCATCGCATTGCCGATGATTCCGATAACCGTACGATCCGTCCCTTTGGATACATGAGCTTGAACGCCTGTATTCTCGATATAACGAACGATCTCACCAATTCTTTCGTCCGATACGCTGTTCCTAGTAATAACTATCATCGCCATCTCTCCTTTTGTATGGTAGTTCAAAAAGTCCGCTTCCCATCACGAAGAATCTCGAGAAGCATATTCGGCATCGAATATTGAATCCAACCGAAATTTCCGGTGCTCACGTAGCGCTGCTACGCTCCGCTCCTCAATTTCTAGTTGTATCCAATCTTCTCGGTGCTGAAAACCGGATTTTTGAACCTCATTTTAATTTTAAACCATCTAGAAACCAACTTTTCGCTTTCGCACTTAAAAGCTTTTAGGCTTTTAAGCTTTTATGCTTTTAATCGCTAAAGTAAATATACAGGATGGGACGACGTTTCGTCAACCCCTGTCGTAAATCTTATTTGTGCAAAGAAAGCGGCAAGCGACACCGTAGTGCCCTCGCCGCCTCTCCCTCATCCCGTTATTTCGCCACTGTAGCGGATTCGGAGCTGCCGCCGCTTTCGTTACTCGACTTGACGCGCACGTTCGGAAGCAGCTTGTTCATATTCACCGTCCGGTTGATCTCCCATGTGGATGGATCGCGATAATCGAACTGCTCCAGATAAACGATCACTTCCTTCGTAATCGGAGTTGGCGTGGACGCTCCCGAAGTAACGGCTACTCGATCCAGGCCGTCCAGCCACTCGCGCTTGATCTCGCTGACGTCGGATACGCGATAGGCCTTGACTCCCGCAATCTCCTCCGACACTTGCGCAAGGCGGTTGGAGTTGTTGCTGCGCGGATCGCCGACGACGATACAAAGCTGGGCTTCGCCCGCCTGTCCGGCCACCGCTTCCTGCCGAACCTGAGTAGCAAGGCAAATCTCGTTATGAATCTCTGCATGGGGATACTTCTCCTGCAGCCTCTTCATAATATGGCGAATATCCCATTGCGACATCGTCGTCTGGTTCGTAATAATGACTTTTCCTGCGGGCACAGCCAACGATTCGATCTCCTCTTCGCGCTCGATGAGATGGACGAGGTCCGGCGCGACGCCGATGGCGCCCTCCGGCTCGGGATGGCCCTTCTTGCCGATATAAATAATATGATAACCTTCCGCCGTCTTCGCGCGAATCAGATCATGGGTCCTGGTTACGTCGGGACATGTCGCGTCCACTAAGGTCAGACCTTTCGCTCTCGCACGCTCGCGTACTTCGGGAGAGACCCCGTGCGCCGTAAAGATGACGGTTCCTTCCTCGATCTGCTCCAATATTTCCAGTCGGTTCGCGCCGTCTAGGGTGATGACGCCCTCCCGCTCGAATGCTTCCGTTACATGCGCATTATGCACGATCATGCCAAGAATATAGATGGGTCTAGGCATCTCCAAATTTTTGACCGTCTGCAAGGCGATGACCATCGCGTCGACGACGCCGTAACAATAGCCGCGAGGCGAGATTTTCACAATTTCCATGCTGCACCTGCTTTCTGCGGACCCCTCTGGCCAACCGCGCTCTAGTTTCTGAGGCTAATCCTCGTCAAGGTCCGTTCCCTCCATTATAGACGAATCAGACCTTGGGGAAAAGTCTATCGGCAGCCAAATGATAAACGTTGTGCCGGCCTGCTCCAAAGTAGTGACTTCAACAGATCCGCCATGCTCGTCGAGAATCCATTTGGCGATCGACAGACCCAGGCCCGTGCCTACCGTCACCCCGCGAGATTCGTCCGCGCGATAGAAACGATCGAAGATATGCGGTATCTCATCCGGATTCATCCCGATGCCGGTATCGCGAACCATCCAGCCCACATGCCCTTCTCTACGAACCGAGCTCAGCTCCACATGGCCGGACGGCGTATACTTAAACGCATTTTCGATAAATATAAACAGCAGCTGCTGCACATAATCGTGATTTCCGTATACGGCGACATGATCCAACTTCGACAGATCGCCGACCTTCCACTCCGCATGGCGGGGCAAGAGCACTGCACGGCGAGCGACATCCTCGGTCAGTGACCTCAACTGCAGCTGTTCCTTCTCCATGACATAACCGGCATCCGCTCTCGCAAGCGCGAGCAGATCATTAACGAGCGTGCTCATGCGCTTTGTCTCCGCAGAGATGTCCGATATGGCTTCGGTGGAGATGCCGAAGTGCTCCGACGAGAGCGGCAGTGCAGAAGCTGCCGCGGCTCCGCTGCCGTTCTCCAGCTTCGCCTGGCTCCACATCTTCTCCAGCAGGTCGATATTGCCGCGAATCGTCGTCAGCGGTGTCCGCAGCTCATGCGACGCATCGGATACGAACCGGCGCTGCACCTTATAGGCATCGTCAAGCTCGTTGTAAGCCCGCTCCAGACGGGATAACATTTTATTAAGCGTATCCACCAGCGTTCCGATCTCATCCTGAGGACCGCCTTCCGGTATTCGGACGCTTAGGTCGGAGCCCTTCTCGATCTGGCGAGTGGCCGTAATGACTCTTTCGATCGGTCGCAGCGCCTGTCTGGCGATAAGCAGACCTACGGTGAAAGCGATCAGCACGACGGCGACGGACAGGAAGATCAGTATCGTGCGCAGCCCGCTCATTTGTTTGTCTTCGTTGAAGGTGAACGTACCTACTTGGAATATTCCGATCAGTTTCCCTTTGTAGGGAATCGCCTTTTGATACGTAATCATTTTATATTTTTCCTTGCCGATCGTGACGTTTTTCGTAAAAAAACCGTCTACGGGGTTCGACTGCGCATCGGGATAAGGAATAATGAGATCGTCCAGTTGCATGAGGTTTCGAGATCTGGTAATGTAACCATCCTCGTAATTATTTAGTTGAAGGTACATCTGTTTCTCTTGAATGCTGGCAAGCTGCGACCTGGACTCCCAATTCAAATCAATGGATCGCAACTGGCCGTTCTGAGTGATCAAAGTGAAGCCCAGACTGTCGCTAGTCGATTTCAACTGATTTTTCACGTCCGCGTAAGTATTCCAATTCATGAAGACATACAGGCTGATCCCGAACACAAGCAGCGTCGCCGCCAGAAGCCCCGAATACCATAATGTCAGGCGAAGCCGAATGGACATGCGTTACCCCGCCTCTCCCCTCAGCACGTAGCCCGTGCCCCGTACGGTTTGGATAATTCGTTTCCCTCCGCCTTCCTCCACTTTTTGGCGAAGCATGGCGATATAGACCTCCAACACGTTAGATTCGCCGCTGAAGTCGAAGCCCCATATTTTCTCCATGATGGCGTCTCTTGTCAGCACCCTGCGAGGATTCTGCATGAAAAACAGCAGCAAGTCGTATTCCTTGCTGGTCAGTTCAATCCGCCGGCCGCCTCGAATAGCCTCGCGCGCGTCCATGTCGAGCACGAGATCCTCGAAGCTGAGTCGGCTGCCGGTATCCTCCAGCTTATCGGACTTTCTGCGAAGCAACGCACGTACCCGTGCAAGCAGTTCCTCCAGCGCGAACGGCTTCACGAGGTAATCGTCGGCCCCGATGTCCAGCCCCTTCACCCGATCCGTAATATCATCCTTGGCGGTCAACATTAGAATCGGCACGGCGCTGCCGCCCTCCCGCACTCGCCGACAAACTTCCCAGCCGTCAATCTGCGGCATCATTACATCCAGGATCAGCAGATCCGGATCGATGCCGAGCAACATCTTTAGCCCTTCGGCGCCATTTGGCGCCGTCGTTACCTCATATCCTTCGAATGCCAGGCTTCTGCGCAGCATCGATATAATTCTTTCGTCGTCATCCACAACCATAATATGAGATCGCATAATACTCCAGCTCCCTTCCTGACGCGCGTTTGCAGCAAAAAACGCAGAGTTCTGACTCTCTGCGCTTCTTGCCTGCCATTCAAACCATCGTTGCTGCCGTGGATTACTGCGTTACTCCGAACTTGTTTTTATCGCCAATCGTAATCTCGAGATCCATCTTCTGGCCTTGACGGATAATATTGAACTGTACCTTCTCGCCGACTTCGCGTTTCTTAATCTCTTCAATTAGTGAGGTAGTCGTCGCATATTTTTTACCTTCCACGCCCACGATCAAATCATATTGTTTCAGATCGCCGAGATAAGCCGGAGAATTATAATAGACGCTTTGGACCAGCGAACCTTCCGACTCCTCGATCCCCAGTTGTTTCGCATAGTCTTCTGTCATATCCCTCAGCTCGGCGCCGATGAAAGGAACCGGCTCCTTCGGAATTTCCGTGTTGTTTTTCAGGTTATCCAAAACCTCATTGATCGTGCTTGTCGGAATCGCGAAGCCGATGCCTTGCGCCTGCGAGCTGACGGCCGTATTGATGCCGATAACCTCGCCCTTTACGTTGAGCAGCGGACCGCCGGAGTTGCCGGGGTTGATCGATGCATCCGTCTGGAGCAAATGCTTGTAATTGCGTTCGCCCTGTTGATCCTGAATGTCGATCGGTCTTTCCTTGGCGCTGAGCACGCCTACCGTTACCGTATGATCGAAGCCGTACGGATTGCCGATCGCCACGACCCAATCGCCGATGTTGATATCATCGGAGCTGCCAAGCGGCAACGTAGGAAACGCTTTGTCGCCTTCAACTTTAATGACGGCCAGATCCAGATCATAGCTGGAGCCGAGCAGCTTCGCCGTAAACGGCTTGTCGTAACCCTGTACCGTAACCCGGATTTCGTCCGACTCGCCGATTACATGCTGATTCGTCAAAATGTAGCCCGTCGAATCGAAGAAGAAACCCGTGCCGATGCCCGTCTGCTGCATTTGGCTGTCTTGTCCGTTCTGCTCCTCCTGCTGCTTCGGCGTCGTGTAGTTGTCGCCGAAGAACTGGCGGAAGAATGGATCGTCCAGCAAGCTGCCGCCCCCGCCGCGCGATTGGATCTTCGTAAATGTCTCGATCTTCACGACCGCCGGACTTGCCGTCTCGAACAGCTTCGCAATATTGTCCGGTCGGGCAGCGGCAGTGGAAAGTCCCGAGCCTGCTCCTCCAGCCTGGGCGGACTGGCTCGCGCCGCTGCCCTCCGTCTGGGTCGTCACCGTCTCGTTCGACGTAAACCAATTGCGTACGTCCGCCGTATACATCAAGCCTCCGACCAGGATGACACCCGCAAGGAAGGAAGCGAACACCGCCTTGAACGAGGTTCCGGTTTTCTTCTCCTTCTTGGCCTGCCACCCGTGTTTGCCCCCGCCATGAGATGGCGTGAACGGTCTGAGCTGCGTTGGCTGCGGAGGTTGTGCAGCAGCCGGCCCGCTATCCATTGAGGAACCGTAACGATCGGAATCCGCTGTGCTGCTGCTGTCTCTAGCCTCGTAATCATAAGACGAAGCCGGAGTAGAAGTAGCAGAAGCGCCGGAGTCGTTAGACATTGGCCCGTAAGAGTAATAATATGCCGGCTTTGATTCACGGGGGGCCTCTGGATCTGCCTTAGGACTATGATCCGCTTCTACCCCTGAGTTAGATTCGTTTTTGCTATAAGTGTCGCCGGGCTCATCGCTGCGTCCCCGGTTGTCGGAAGAAAAAAACTCATCATACCCTTTTTTGTTTTGATCATCCATCGTCGTTCTCCTCCATCCCGTTACTAGGTACTTGTTATAAAATGAATATTCGTTTTGTTATTTCTATCATGCACATTCTACCTTAAAACAAACTTAAAAACACCTGAATTCTAGATAATTTTCATTTTGGAAAACCATTATTATTAAGTTTTCGCGAAGGGGAAGCATAGTCGCAAACCCGGATAATCGCTTTAATCGAGGTTGAAATAGAAAAAACTCTCTATCGACTCGATAGAGAGCTCTGCTTTAGAAGGGAATGGCGCCCTCCACCTCGCGCATGACAGCTTCGCCGCGTTCCACCCAGCGAGGCTCGATATCGGCATCCGGGTCGATTGGCGATTGGAATTGGTCGAATACCGCCCCTACGACGCGTACGGATGCTTCCGGATCATTGCCTTCATTGTAGAGATGCCTCAAGACGTAAGGCTGTTGAAACTGTATCTGCGCGTTGTTCTCCGACAGCTCGCTGTCGATATTTCCATCGATCACCTGGAACGGGATTCGCAGCCAGATCTTATTCTCACCGTCGAGAGCGCGGTCGAATGAGCCATGATCGTAGTCCCAGTTGCCGCCAAGCGTAAATTGTCTATCCGCAAGCAGCGCCTGAATTTCCGTAAATTTTTTCTCCTGGCCTTCTACGGTGGAAGAGATTGGTATCATGACATTACCCTCCATCATTTGGTTCCTGCTAGTGGGTAGTATGTCCAGGCAAGCATGCCGTTATGTGTTTTTGGCCCAGCCTTTGCGATGAGCGAGGACGGCAAGCTGCGTCCGATCCTCCAGCTCGCATTTCATCAGCAGATTGCTGACATGGGTTTTCACCGTCTTGATGCTGATATGAAGCTCCTCCGCAATCTCCTTGTTGGATTGCCCATCCGCGATAAGAAGCAGCACTTCTTTTTCGCGCTCCGTCAGCTCCTCGTCGCCAGTCTGCGCATTGCGTTGGCGAAGTCCTCTTGTCAGCGCCTGGGAGACGTCCGCGGTCATGACCGGCATTCCTTTAAACGCTCCGTTAATGGCGTAGATCAGCTCTTCGGCGGACACCGTCTTGAGCACATAACTGACCGCTCCCGCTTCGATGGCTCCATATACCTTGTCATCCTCCAGGAAGCTGGTAAGCATGACGATCTTCATAGAAGGGTAAGTCGCCATAATGCTCCTAGTCGCTTCTATCCCATCCATCTCCGGCATCATGAGGTCCATTAAAATAATATGAGGGCGATCTTCTTCGCTCATGCTCTTGAGCTGGTTAATAGCACCAACGCCGCTTCCCGCCTCTGCACTCACTTCAAACTTCGGCTCCAGCATCAAATACGTGCGAAGGCCGATTCGAACCATATCGTGGTCGTCTACAATCATAACTTTAATGTTTTCCGCTGCGCTCATCGAATTTGCTCACCTCGGTATATTTTCGGTATCGTAACCCGGACTCTTGTTCCGCTTCCCAGCTTGCTGATGATTTCCGCCGCTCCGCCGAGCTTCTGCGCACGTTCTTGCATAGTAGAGAGGCCATAAGAGCCTCGCCTTACTTCATCCGCCTTAAAGCCGGCGCCGTCGTCGGATAACATCATGACGACCTGCCGCTCCGTATCGCTTAGCGTCAATGTGCAATTATTCGCCTTGGCATGTTTGACGACATTGGCCATCGCTTCTTGCACAATAAGGAACAACTGATGCTCCTTCGCCTCGCTAAGCTGATCGTTGAGCCTCCATTCCAGCAAGCCTTGCAACTTGTTCTGCCTGCAATAGTCGGGAAACCACTTATCGAGCGCCTCTTGCAGCGTCTTGCCTTCCAGCTCCATAGGGCGAAGCTGAGCGATGAAGTTGCGCATCTGCTTCTGGGCAAGATTAGACATCTCGATCAATTGCTCCAGCACGGACGCCGCCCGCGCAGCATCCGCCTCCAGCAGCTTGGGCAGAGAGGAGGCGCACATATGGATGGCGAACAGCTGCTGGCTGACCGTATCGTGAAGATCTCGCGCCATCCGCTTCCGCTCTTCCAATACGGCCGCCTCGTTGGAAGCCGATTCCGTCAATACCTTTTCTTCGCCAAGCTGTTGAAGCAGCTTCATCTTTTCTTCCATATTTTTGGAAAGTTCATTAAACTCCCTGTACAGTTGGACGAAGGAGTTCGATCCATTTTCGGGTATGCGAACCTCGTAATTGCCGTTGACCGCTTGCTTGATCGCGAGGAATAATATATCCATACGCCCGCCGAAGCGCTGCGCGGCCCAATAGCCAAACGCAGCGCTCACAAGAATGACGATGATGATTACCCCGATCTTCAGCTCCGCATGACCAAAATAATCTCCCATGAGATTCCAGAATAGAACAGCCGCCAGCAACGAAACGGAGGAAGCCAGCACGAACATGCCGACCAGCTCCCACTTCCCGCTTCGCAAAAATCGAACCATCATCTCGTTGTCGTCACCCCACCTTAATAACGCGGGTATCGCCGATGAAAGTGCTGACGACCAGCTTAATCTTTTTGTCCGACTCGGAATACTTAGGGGACTTCACGTTCACGTTCGTGAACAAGCCGCCTTCCTTCTGTCCAAGCACCTTTACGTCACCGATGAATGCAGAGGAGACAACCTGAATGCCAAGCTCGTAATCATTGGGCACGTATACCTTTACATCGCCGATAAAGGAAGAAATGTTGACTTTCGTCTCGCCGTAAGGAATATCAGCCTTCGTGAGATCCAGTACCGTGTCGCCGATAAAGTGGGAAATATTGAGCGGCTTGAGCTCCCAATAATCCTGGCCCATATGGATGTCGCCGATGAAACCGGATCGATTCATCACATTGGGGTCGCTGTGATTCCACCACTCCACATGATCCCGCTGTCCTTGATTCCAGCAATCCTTTTTTCTGCCCTTCTTATTGTCATATCCGTCGTATTGGCTATGACGCTCGCCATCGCGATAGCTGCCCGAAGCGCGTTGCTCGCGAGCATGCTCGCCATGGTGCGGAACACTCTGATCATCCGACGGGCGAAATCCCTTCTTCTCCTCCGCTTTAGGCGGGGGAACGACCGTTGGATCGGGATGCAGCGGGGGCGCAGGCGGGACATCCTCCGGATTTTTGCCGTATGGACGAAAAGAGGTCCAGTCGCTCTCGGGAGGAGCCTTCCGCTTCGGCTTTTCCGGCTTCCAGATCATACGGAAACCTACGATGATGACGATGATGGGAACCAGGAACGGCACAATGTCGCCAATCGACCAAGTGAACCATTCCAGGTTGTTGCCCAGGAAGACGAATCCGATGAGCAGCATGACCGCCCCCCACCAGCCGGAGCCTCCGTGGAAGCGGCCGCTAAGCAGTTGGGCCACCCCGAAATACATCAAGATGCAAGGCCAATAAGTAGAAAACAGCTCGCCTATACTAATACTCTCGAAAGGGGCTACCCCCAGTTGGCGAAGCAGGAAGAACAATCCAACCGCAACTACGATCAAGCCGGTAAACAGCCGGCCGGCGAAATTACCGTTCATTCCGCACAACTCCTTATGCATATAACATAGTTTAATCATTTGTAAACCCAGTATAACGTATCCTTCGACGATCAAGTAGGGACGACCGGTTGAATTTCATCTCCGTCTCCAGACCGAGAGACTGTCACTCAATGGGAAAGAACCGTTATACGGGGAGACAGCCGCCGGAGCACATCGGCTTCGGCGGCTGCAATAAATGAAGCTTGAGTTAGATGAGTTATAGCTACCGGACCGACATATCCGCGCCGACCACGCCGACAACTTGTCCGCTGCCATCGCGGATCGGCACGGCTACCGTCACGCACAACTGCTTGGATATGGCGGAAACATAAACTTCGGAATGGAAAGGCTGACCGGCTATCGCCCGCCTCCACCATTCTCTGTTTTTCGCGTTAAGCAGTCCAGCCTCAGGAAGCGAGAAAATAAAGGAGCCATCCCCGCGGTTGGACCAGATGGCCTCGACGTCTGTTCGCGAAGCCAGCATCGCGGTCAGCTTGCGTTCATGCGCGGCTTCGCCCAGCGCGGCGAGCTCCGGATCCGCCGCCGCACCGCTTAGCCATTGCTGTACGCCCGATATATTAACAGCTTCCGTGCTTCCGGAGCGCTTGATACCGATCCTTTCCACGGCTGTCGACAGGGCGGCGGAAGAGCGGCCGAGATTTACCCTCACCCGATCGAGCTTTCGCACCTGCTCTCGCTGTTTGTTCGCAAGCGCCAGCGTCTCGTCGACGCTGTTAATCGTTTCATTGACGGAGTTCACAACGTCCTTAAGCATTGCGGTAGAGCCGTTCATATGTATGGTCTGCTCGCTGCTGGCGGTGGCTGTTCGGCTAACCAGCTCGTCCACTTCCGTAATCTTCATAAAGATGGCGTCCATCCGCTGCTTGTTGACAGCCATCTCCGAGACGCTGCGCTCCACGGACTGCTTCTCGCGGTCGACGGCTTCGACGACCTGCTTGACTCCGCCTTCGATCTGCTCCACCATGCCGGTGGACCGTTTGACAGCATCCGCGCTTTGTTCGGCCAGCTTCTTGATCTGCGAGGCAACAACCGAGAAACCTCTGCCGTACTCCCCGGCATGCGCGGCTTCGATGGAGGCGTTAAGGGCTAGCAGGGAGGTCTGGGACACGATCTCGTGTATGAGGGCATTGATCTCGTTAATCTGTGACGTATGCTGAATCAGCTCCAGGATATGTTGCCCCATCGTTGCATTTTGTCGCTTAAGTTCATTCATGGCATCATCGGTGTCAAGCAGCGAGCGGCAAACGTCCAGCACAACTTCCTTCGTCTCCTTGCTCTTTTCGTTTAGATGCAAGGAAGCGCCGCTGATCTGCCCTGCTGCGGAAGCGACCTCCTGCAAGGAGGAGAACGCCTCCTCAATCCTGCTCATCGCGACGGAACTGGATAATCTGAGCTTTTGCTCCTGCGATTGCGAAGCGTCGGCAATAGACGTCAGTTGATCGATTGCGCCGTCTACCTCGTCAACCGCTGCCGTCAGTTGATCGGATATGACTACCGATTCATGGAGCAATATATTCATTTGGTCCTGCTTGGCGTCTTGGGAGTTAACGGTTGAACCTTTGGTGAACCAGCTTGCCGTTCGCATTCTTCTTCACCGCGCTTTCGTCGAATTATTGGATAGAGAATTAACCGATGTAAGGTTTCCCTACATTATATCCCTGTTTTCGACAATTGAAAAGAAAAAAGAGGCGCCGCAGGGGCTCCTCTTTCGTTTCTTTCATCATGTGCGCGGCCGTTAACGGCCGATCGCATGTTATTGGTTTTGTTGATTTTGCTGATTTTGTTGATTTACTTTTTGGTTTGCCGCTTTGCTGTTGGCAGCTTTAGCCTGATTTAACTCTTCAGCGAATTCAGCATCGAACTGATTGTTTTGAACTTGACCTTGACCTTGAGCGGCATTATTGTTTTTGTTTTTAGCCATTGTATTCACCTCCCCGTCCAAGTTTAGTATGGCTTCGCCACCGCAAACTATGCAGTCGTTAAGACTCCAAATACGCTTGCGGAATCGGCTTGCCGACTTGAACGGCTTGGTTGATGCTGTGCAGCCAGGACTCCGTCAACTTGCCATTGCCCCGTCTCAGCACCTGTACGCTGACACTCCGCTTCCCCCACTGTTCGTACACTTCCTTGATGGTCTCGAAATACAGATCGATACGCTTGCCCTTGATTGCCGAGCCTGTATCCGCCACGACGCCGTAGCCGTAGCCCGGAATATAAAGCAGCGTGCCAATCGGGAACAATTTGGGATCCGCCGCGATGGTAGATACCTGGTCCCTTCGCACCTTCACGCCTGAATATGTGATGCCATAGCCGGGGTGGCCCGGACGTTTGCCCGTCGATTCCACGCCTGCCGTGTAGCCTGTCGCAACCACTTCGATCTCGGCCGGCGCCGCGCTTGCCGGTAAAGCAGCAATGGTCGAGGACCAGACAACAACGACGGCAAGCCATACGAGAACGCTCCTGCGAGTCCATCTTAACCATAACAAAAAGCTTGTAGCCATCGGGATACTTTCCTCCTCAGAGGTAAGATTGCCCCAATGGCACAAGCTTTATTCGCTCATGTTTGGTTACTCCTTGGACGAAATTTGTCCTTTTAGCAATGCGACGAGCTCAGATGTCGGCATCGACCCGATATCTCCTTCTCCGCGTTTCCGTACCGATACGGCTTCGGCTTGCATTTCGTTATCGCCGACAACGAGCATATAAGGGATTTTCTCCAGCTGCGCTTCCCGAATTTTGTAGCCCAGCTTCTCGTTGCGCAGATCGCTTTCGACGCGAATGCCGCCAAGTTGAAGCTGTTCTTCCACCTTGCGCGCATACTCCTCGTAAGCCTGCGATACCGGGATCACCTTCGCTTGAACAGGCGACAGCCAAAGCGGCAGCGCGCCAGCGAAGTTCTCGAGCAGGAACGCCGTCATACGCTCCATCGTACTGATAATGCCCCGGTGAATAACGACCGGACGGTGTTTCTTGCCGTCATCGCCGACGTATTCCAGCTCGAACCGCTCAGGCAGCAGGAAGTCCAGCTGCGCCGTGGACAGCGTCTCTTCCTTGCCCAGCGCCGTCTTGATCTGAACGTCAAGCTTCGGACCATAAAACGCCGCTTCGCCTTCCGCCTCAAAGAACGGAAGCTCGAGCTCTTCTACGACCTCGCGCAGCATACGCTGAGACATCTCCCACATTTCGTCGTTCTGGAAGTACTTCTCGGTATCTTGGGGATCGCGGTAAGAGAGACGGAAGCGGTATTCTTTGATGCCGAAGTCCTCGTACACCTTGCGGATCAAACCGACAACGCGCGCGAACTCTTCCTTGATCTGATCGGGTCGGCAGAAGATGTGGGCGTCGTTAAGCGTCATCGCGCGAACGCGGTGCAGGCCAGTCAAAGCGCCCGACATCTCGTAGCGGTGCATCGTGCCCATCTCGGCGATCCGGATCGGCAGATCGCGGTAGCTGCGCATGTCGCTTTTAAAGACCATCATATGATGCGGACAGTTCATAGGGCGAAGGACAAGTTCCTCGTTGTCCAGCGCCATCAGCGGGAACATGTCCTCGCTGTAGTGCTCCCAGTGACCGGAGATCTTGTACAATTCCACGTTGGCGAGCACAGGCGTGTACACGTGCTGGTAGCCCAAGCTTTCCTCGAGATCGACGATATACCGCTCCATCGTTCTGCGTACCTTGGCGCCATTAGGCAGCCACAGCGGCAAGCCTTGACCGACTTCGCGAGAAAACGTGAACATCTTCAACTCGCGGCCCAGCTTGCGGTGATCGCGTTTTTTCGCTTCCTCCAGGAAATGGAGATGCTCGTCCAGCTGAGCTTTCTTAGGGAAAGCCGTTCCGTAGATACGCTGCAGCATCTTGTTCTTGGAGTCGCCGCGCCAGTAAGCGCCTGCGATGCTCAGCAGCTTGAACGCCTTGATGCGTCCTGTAGACGGCAGGTGCGGACCCCGGCACAAGTCGAAAAATTCGCCCTGATCATATAGCGTAATCTCGGCTTCTTCCGGCAAGTCTCGGATCAGTTCCAGCTTCAGATTATCTTCCAGTTTTGTAAAGATCGCCAGCGCTTCCTCGCGGCTGACGACACGGCGGCGGATATCCAGGTTTTCGTTTGCGATTTTGTTCATTTCCTTCTCGATACCAGCCAGATCCTCCGACGACAGAGTCTGCTCCATGTCGATATCGTAGTAGAAGCCGTCCTCGATAACCGGTCCGATGCCAAGCTTCACGGCTTTCTCGCCGTAAATGCGCTTTAACGCTTGCGCCAGGAGATGCGCCGTGCTGTGACGGTACACTTCAAGGCCGTCCGCGCCGTCAAGCGTCACGATCTCAATCGCAGCATCCTGCTCCAGCTTCGTATAGATGTCGACGACTTTGCCGTCGAGCTTGCCCGCTACGGCGTTTTTCTTCAGTCCAGGGCTAATGGAGCCCGCGATGTCTTCGATGGAGGAGCCTGCTTCGTATTCGCGCACGGCCCCGTCCGGGAACGTTACTTTAATGCTCATGTTCAACTTCCTTCCGGGTTCTGATAGGTATCAAGCATGGCAGTACGCCGACGCGCACAAAAAAAGCACCGCATCCCGCATAAGGGACGAGTGCTTGCGCTCGTGGTTCCACCCTACTTCGACCATTCGGCTCCGCGCTGCAAGATGCAGGCGGACGGACAGTCCTCGTATGATCTGGTAACGGAGATGTCCGGTACGGCTTACTGGCCAAAGGGCGGTTCAACCGTACAGCTATAGATGGGGTATATCCGACCGCGTCAGGAAGAAGCTTGCAGCCCAGGGCTTCTCTCTCTGCACAGGCGCCATGACGGATACTTGTCATCTGTCGTCGCTGTTAGACGTAACTATATGTCGTCATTATAGAACGTGCAGTCGGTCCCGGTCAAGCGGACAATTCAAATCGAAGTAATATTCGACGTCGAATACGCTTCTCGAGATGCTTCATTATGGAAAGCGGACTTTTTAAACATCCTTTACGGCTGGATCCATTCGTCGAGGGTGCTGGCGCAGGAAGAACATTGCACGCATACGTTGACCTTGCCGTCGAAGATCGTCTCGATCGTGCGGATGACCTGCAACTCCGGATGCCTCGTATGGACCGTAATCTTTTTGGGAGACACGGAGATAAGCGAGCTGATCACCATGTCCTCGATGTTCATCTCCGTCTCCAGCATCTCAGCGACGATGCGGTCAGCCGGCGGCTTATGTTCCAGCGTCCGAAAGCTTTCGTCGTACATCGAGAAATCGTGACCGCCCTTATGCAGCAGATGAACAAGCGGCACCTTGGAATCCTGCATCTGGACAAAATACTTCAGCAGCGAGATAAACTCCTGATATTGCTTGTCGAGCACATATTCGTCCAGAGCGTATTCCGCGATCTCGGCCAGCTCCGTACGATAGGCATGCAATCGGAACGTCGTGAAACCCTGCAGTTGAAGCAGCGTCTGATCCTGCAAATAAAGCTCCAGTTCCTCCGCGATTTTGCCTCTCCGGCGCAGTCTGTCGGCTTCGTGAAACTTTCCGCCGAGCCCGTCCCAATCTTTCCCTTGCAGCAGCTCATGGCAATACCGTTCGATGATGGCCGTGTCCATGGCTGGATTGTTGCGATGCTTGTGTCCTATAATGTCCGAGAGCATAGCAGGCTCCAACTGCTCGATAATGTAATCCGCAATGGCCCGAGAGGCGGATCTGTAGACGAATTGTCCGTGCAGCTTTAATTGAAACGCAGGCAGCACAGCCCGGCAGGTAATAATGCCGTCATCCAGCTCATATCGGGCAATTCCTCCCGACGCAGGATCTGCTTCCGTGTAATTATGTAATTCATCGTTCGTATGCTCCGTCATCAAGTCCAGCAACCGCTCGGCGGAATTATGCAGACTTGCCGGCAATGCCACTGTGAACAAGTCCATTCACGCTCACCCCTTTCCTTCCGTTACAGTATATGGTCCTAAGAGTCCGTATATACAAAGAAGAGATTGGCAGCCTGGATCATTCGCAAATCTTGATTGGCATTCGGACTCATACTTTGTTATATTTATTAGTAAGTGATCAACCACTTATTAATGAACGAGGTGAATCATCGATGGCGAGACCGCGCGAATACAGCGACGAACGAATACTGGGAGGCATATACTCCGCTTTAGGCAAGTATGGGTACGCCAAGCTGACGCTTGACAATATCGCCAAGGAAATCGAGATTTCCCCAGCTGCGCTTTCCAAGCGATTCGGATCCAAAAAATCAATGATCCTGTTTTATCTCGAGGCCGTTAATGAAGGGATGTCTGCAAGGTTCGCCGAATTACGCCATTCGCAGAACGCCAGCCTTCAGTCGCTGCGAACGATGTTCGAGGACGCCGTCATGAAAGTGGACGATCCCGTCATGCTCGCTAACTTGACATCCGTCTATATTGAAAGCGTGTCGGATCCCGAACTGCTGGAACGTTCGAGGCGGAGGCTGCGGATTATCGACGAGACGGTCCATTATTTTATCGGTCAAGCGTTGGATCACGGCGAATTGCGATCGGATAACCCGGAGGCGCTGGCAAGAGTATTGCAATCGGCTATTGCGGGTTCGCTCTTGATTAGACTTAACGACGATACGCAGCCGCTTAAAAATTGGGTGGAGGAATGTTTCGCTGTCGTGCTGAAGTCCACACCCGCTGCCGCTCCGACCGGAAAGGAGGATCCGCATGCCCGTTACCCGCATTAACGGTACCGATATCTATTACGAAGTGACAGGCACAGGGACGCCGATCGTGTTCACGCATGGGCACTCCATGTATCGCAAGCAATGGGAGCCTCAAGTAGCGGCCTTATCGTCCCGCTATCAGACGATTGTCTGGGATGTGCGCGGCCATGGCGACTCCGGCTTGCCGCCTGGAGAGGTCGACCCCGAGGATTTCAGCCGGGACCTGAAGGGACTGCTTGATCACCTGGAGCTCCGATCCGCCGTTCTGTGCGGCTTATCCATGGGCGGACATATTTCGCTGCAAACAGCCGTACGATATCCGGATTACGTGCAGGGACTTATTCTCATCGGTACGCCATTCACCAATACATTTAACCGTTTCGAACGATATGCCGCTCCGTTCAGCCAGTTTTCTCTTCGTTATCTCCCCTTCGGACAAACGGCGAAATGGACGGCAAGCGCCATGTCTAGCCATAATCCATCCAATCGCGACTTCGTGCTTGAGTCTTTCGGCAAGATGACGAAGGATGGATTCCTGCGGCATTGGAGCGGCAATTTGCGCATGGAAAGCAGGGACGATCTTCATCGAGTAGCTTGCCTGACATTGATTCTGCATGGAGAGCATGACAACATGGTCGGCAGGCAGCAGCCTTATTTGCGGGAACACATACGCAGAGCCATCTTTCATTCGATTCCGAACGCCCACCATCTGACGAATCGGGATAATCCCGAAGCCGTCAATCGTCACATCGACGAGTTTATGATGCGGCTAACGCAAGTCTAATGAAATCCAAGCACAAAAAGGGCTTGTCCGAGATGTGAACTTTTAAGGTAGCCCCGTTGTCCTTATGGCTCAAATATATGAGTAGGCTTTAATATAAAATCAACAAAATTAGCTCACCGGGGTACGTGTGTTTGAAAATGCATACACAATCAACCAAATAGGCCGGCACCTGGACAAACGTGTATGAAAATTCATACACAATTCACCAAAGAGGTCGGCATCTGGCCAACGTGTATGAAAATTCATACACAATTCACCAAAGAGGTCGGCATCTGGACAAACGTGTATGAAAATTCATACACAATTCACCAAAGAGGTCGGCATCTGGACAAACGTGTATGAAAATTCATACACAATCAACCAAACAGGCCGGCACCTGGAATAATGGCTATCCAAAAAGTCAGTGACATCGGAATGCCGGACGCCCCGCTTTGGTGAATGTTAAGTGGCAGGCATCCGACTCGCCACTTTCCTGAAAAAGCAGGTACACAAAAAAGTTGGACGGAAGATTTTTCCGCCCAACTTTTTATTTTTGAGACTTATTGGACAGCCCCGTTTAAGCTTTCGCCTGAATTTCTTAAGTCTCTACTTCTTAAATTTAGATTTCAAAACCACGATTAAACCGCCGATACAAATGCCAACTATGGCCCAACCTGCAATAAACAATACTGACTCCATGGTTCATGCCCCTCACTTGGCCCAATATTAGTTTTGCATGACAAAGTCCTTATCGGCCTTGTCGGCCTCGTGGAACATGCGCAAAATATTGTATTTGGTATCGCGCTGCGCCGGGATTTTGCCGGATTCGCGGATCAGTTGCAGAATCAGCTCGATGTTTACCTTATGTGTCGTGCCTGCAGCCGATACAACATTCTCCTCGATCATCGTGCTTCCGAAGTCGTTGCACCCGTAAGATAACGACAGCTTGCCCATTTCCGGCCCCATAGTGACCCAAGAGGATTGGAAGTTCGGGATGTTGTCGAGCATAATGCGGCTTACCGCCACTATACGGAGATATTCCTCCGGCTTCGCCTTCTCGAGCTTGAGATTCGTATTATCCGGCTGAAACGGCCAGGAGATGAAAGCCAGGAAGCCCGGCGAAGGATAACCCATCGCTTTTACTTTATCCTGCTCGTCCCGGATTCGCATCATATGAAGCGCACGTTCCTCGATCGTCTCGCCAAGGCCATACACCATCGTCGCGGTTGTATTCATGCCGTGTCGATGGGCGGAGTTCATCACGTCCATCCAATCCGTCCAAGAGCCCTTCATCCGACTGATCTTTCTGCGCGTGCGGTCATCCAGAATTTCGGCGCCGCCTCCGGGCAGCGAGTCCAGTCCAGCCGCATGCAGCTGGGCGACGACCTCGTCAAGCGACAGCCCTTCGGACACCACCTTCATCTTTTGAATCTCTGCCGGCGAAAAGGAATGCATAGTAATCTCAGGGAACCTCGCCTTGATTTTGCGAAGCAGATCGGTGTAATAAGTGAATGGCAGGTTAGGATTCGTGCCGCCTTGCATCAAAATTTCCGTGCCGCCGACGTCGATCGTCTCCTGAATTTTGTTCAGGATGACCTCATCGTCAAGCACGTAGCCTTCCTTGGAGTTCGGTGCGCGGTAGAACGCGCAGAACCGGCAATAAACAT
Source organism: Paenibacillus agaridevorans (assembly GCF_018604145.1). NCBI lineage: Bacteria > Bacillati > Bacillota > Bacilli > Caryophanales > Paenibacillaceae > Paenibacillus > Paenibacillus agaridevorans. Next base: position 3,716,162 of record NZ_CP075889.1, read on the forward strand.
CGCATACATTCGTATAGTTAACGTTCCGACCGACCACGAAGGTCGTTATCGGCTCGGGGTGGCGCCTCAACATTAATTCGTTCGCAACGCGGCCCATCTTCTCGATCTGATCGGAGGCAAGCAGCTCCATGCCTTCCTCCTGACCGATACGCTCACCGCGCAAGGCTTTATCCAATATTCGGTCGATTGTGCTCATTCGCCTTCATCTCCCCCATCCGTGATAGTCATAATACTTAATCCTACCACACATTCGCGGGGCTAGCTATCATTCTGGGCGAAGGCAATCGTGACAAATTAGAGACAGAAATCAATAGAATGGATTAGTTGCCCTCCGCAAAACAGCTATGGTTGCCTAGCTGCTTCCGCGGAGCGAATGAGTCGAAACGTCTCTCCGACCGCCAGCTTTAACAGAGGTCCGGCTTGCTCTATGCATTGTTCCAGCTTTGCGGGTTCCTTCACGATGGAGAAGCAGCCCGCGAAGTGCGGAGCCAGATCCGTAATCCCGTCCCCCAGGCTGCCCGACATGAGAATGCAGCGTGCTCCGGACTGCCGCGCGGCTTCGGCAACTCGCATGGGCAGCTTGCCATGCAGCGTCTGCCTATCGCTTCTGCCTTCGCCAGTCACGATCCAGTCGGCGCCGCTCGCCCTGTCCGCGAACCCCGCTCGGGACATCATCCAATCCGCGCCGCTTGCCGCTTCTCCCCCGAGTGCCATGAGGGCGAAGCCAAGGCCTCCGGCGGCGCCGGCGCCGGGCCTGTCCCGTAGGAGCGTCCGCGAATGCGAGCTTGATTGCGATTGCGAAGCCGCTTGCAGCTGCATCTTTGCCACATGCCGACTTTGATAGGACGGCAGTTCCTCAAGCGCCTCTTCCAGCAAAGAGCCGTACAACAACATCGCTTGATCCAGCGGAGCCGCCAGTTCTTCCGTAACGCCTTTCTGCCTGCCGTATATGTACGTGGCGCCAAGCTCGCCGCATAACGGATTATCGACGTCGGTTGCGATCGTAATCCGGCATTCGGATAACCGTTCGTCCAGTCCCGCCAGCGACATGGACGCCAGCTTCAGCAGGTCGCCTCCGGAGCCGTTCAATCTGTTCCCGTCAGCATCGAGAAACTCGGCCCCAAGCGCGGCAAGCATACCCATTCCGCCATCATTGACAGCGCTGCCGCCCAGCCCGACCGCGAAGCGCCGTATGCCCATGTCCAGCAGTTCCGTAATAACCTCGCCGATTCCGGTCGAAGTGGCCGCAAGCGGGTCCAGCCTGCCTGCCGGCATCATCGTAAGTCCGCATATCGAAGCGGATTCCAGCACAGCCGTCCTTTCCCCGTCCCTATCGGGAATCAACGCGACAGGACTATTGACGGACTCTCTCAGCGGACCGGATGTCCGCAAGTTGATGAGCTCGCCCTTTGAGGCATACGCGACGGCCTCCACCGTGCCTTCGCCGCCATCCGCTAGTGGAATGACGTCGCATTCCGCGTCGGGATTGATCTCCCGAATGGCTTCGGCCGCGATGGTTCCCGCATCCAGCGAGCTTAAGCTCCCCTTGAACGAATCAAAAGCCAGCAGTACCTTCATCTCAACACTCTCCCGTTTCTTATGCTCCTTGCCTGACGAGCAACACCGACAAGCTCACCTTTGCTTGACGCTTGGCGCTTTCGATCGCAGCCAGTATCAATCAAGCCACGCTTGATTAAAGCGTGTATTGGCAGCTGCTTCTTCCCGGTTCCTTCCAATTTGTCAGTCCCAAGCCAGGTACAACGCATGCGTCCCCTTGTCCGCTAGTCCGGCATGCGCCAGTCGTCCATAGAGTTCCTTTGCCAGCGACAATCCCGGAAGCTCGATGCCCATCTCCGCCGCAGCGTCCAGCGCGATCCCCATATCCTTAATAAAATGTTTTACAAAGAAACCCGGCTCGAAATTGCCGGCAATGACGCGCGGAGCCAAATTCGAGAGCGACCAGCTGCCCGCCGCTCCGGATTCGATGCTGCGAAGCACGCTCTCCAAATTCAGGCCCGCGTGTTTGGCGTATACAAGCGCCTCGCAGACGCCGATCATATTGGAAGCGATCGCGATCTGATTGACCATCTTCGTATGCTGGCCCGCTCCGGGGCCTCCTTGCAGCACGATGTTTTTGCCCATGAGCGACAGAAGCGGCTGCACCTCCGTAAAGGCGGCCTCGTCACCTCCCACCATGATCGACAGCGCCGCGTTGCGCGCGCCGATATCGCCGCCCGAAACGGGAGCGTCGAGAGAATGTTGACCTGCAGCGGCCGCAGCTTCATGAATGCGAACGGCAAGCGCGGGGCTGGAGGTCGTCATATCGATCAAGTAGGTGCCCCGCTTGGCCGATCCGATAATACCGCCTTCGCTCAAGTAAATGTCCTCAACGTCGCTCGGATAACCGACGATCGTAATAATGGCGCCGCAAACCGAAGCCAGCTCGCCCGGCGAATCATGCCAAACCATGCCCAACTCCAGCAGCTCTGCCGCCTTCTCCTTCGTTCTCGTATAAATATGAACCTCGTAACCTCCGTTCAGCAGATGTTTCGCCATGCTGCTGCCCATAACGCCCGTTCCGACAAAACCAACCTTGGTCGCGGCAGGACTGATCGCCATCGCTATCCTCTCCTTTATCCAATCATTCTCGAAGTCATTGCTAACTTTCGTCTATTATCAGGCTAGCTTGACCGCTTCCCTTACGTCAAGTCGTTTCACCGTAAATCTCGGTCCCCAGTCCGCGTACTCGTACTCGTACTTGAAAGGCAACCCTGCGCCCCTTCCAGCTTTCTTAAACGATAACAAAAGCCGCCCGGAAGGGCGGCTGCATATACTTTTTAAATGTTCATATAAGAGAGCTTGTCCAGGAGAGCTCCATATCTTGCACTTGCTCCATTGCGGCTCTCTATTGCCCCACTATTGCTCCTCTGCAGCTCCACTTTGGCCCCACTCTTGCTCCTCTGAGGCTCCGCTTTCGGTCCTCTATTGCTCCTCGATCTCCAGCTTCGCCGCGTCGAGCGCCTGCGACAGGTCGGCAATGAGATCCTCGACGTGCTCGATGCCGACGGAGAAACGAAGGAGTCTGTCGTCAACGCCGACAGCCTTGCGGATTTCTTCGGGAATGTCCGCATGCGTCTGCATAGCCGGGTACGTCATCAGCGATTCCACGCCGCCCAGGCTCTCGGCGAACGCGATCAGCTTGATATGGCGGAGAATCGGCTCGACATAACGGGCATCCTTCAGACGGAACGAGAAGATGCCGGTGTTGCCGGAGGACTGGCGATTTTGAACGTCATGCCCGGGATGATGCTTCAATGCCGGATAATACACTTCCTCGATCGCCGGGTGCTCCATCAGATATTCAGAAATTTTCGTCGCGTTGAATTGATGGCGCTCCATCCGCAGAGCGAGCGTCTTCATGCCTCTCATAAGCAGCCAGGAATCCTGCGGTCCCAGTACGGCTCCGATGGAGTTGTGCAGAATGGCCATCTCCTTCGACAGCTCCTCGCCCTTCGTCACGATCAGTCCCGCCAAAACGTCGTTATGTCCGCCGAGATATTTGGTCGCGCTATGTATGACAATGTCCGCGCCAAGCTCGATTGGGCGTTGCAAGTAAGGCGTTAGCAGCGTATTGTCCACAATGGTCAACAGCCCTTTTGACTTCGCCCAGCCGCACACGCGCTCTAGGTCCGTAATCATCATGAGCGGATTGGTCGGCGTCTCGATCAAGACCGCCTTCGTGTTTTCTTGCAGCAGAGAAGACATGCCGTCGATATCGTTGGTGTCGACATAGGATGCCTTGACGCCAAATCGCTTCATAACCCTCTCGAGAAGGCGGTACGTTCCGCCATACAGGTCTAGGGATACGATCAGATGATCGCCCTGACTAAAGTAAGCGAAGATCGTCTGCAAAGCCGCCATGCCGGAGCTGCAGGCGAATGCCGCATCTCCGGATTCCAGCTGAGCTGCCGCTTCCTCCAGCACCGAACGCGTCGGGTTTTTCGTGCGGGAATAGTCGAAACCCGTGCTTTGCCCCAATTGCGGATGGCGAAATGCTGTGGATTGATAGACGGGAAAGCTGACCGCTCCCGTTACAGGCTCCTTGATGGAGCCGATTTGCGCCAATTGACTTTCGATTTTCATCTGTACGTCGCAACTCCCTTACATATCGAATTGAGGTACCTCTACCCCTGCCTCTCGGAGATGAGCGGCTTAGCTTTGAAGCTAAGCCGCTTCGGAAGCAAGGTTGTTTTTATCGCCAAAAAGAATGATCTTCTTTGCGCTTAAAATCTCAGATGCCCGCGCCCAGCTCGTAAGGCGTCTGCTGGTATACGTAATAGTTCAACCAGTTGGAGAAGAGCAGATTCGCGTGAGCCCTCCATGTCGACAAAGGCACCCGGTCCGGATTATCGCCCGGGAAATAATTGCGCGGCAGCTCGATGTCCATGCCCTTTGCCACGTCGCGATCGTATTCGAATTTGAGCGAATCCGGATCGTATTCGGAGTGACCCGTTACGAAGATTTGGCGGCCGTCGCGCGAAGCGACGATATAGATGCCGGACTCTTCGGATTCCGACAGAATCTCCAGCTTCTCGACGGCTTCGATATCTTCGCGGCGAACCTCCGTATGGCGCGATTGCGGAACGTAGAACAGCTCGTCAAACCCTCTTAACAGCGACACGTTGCGTTTCTCGACGGTGTGCGGGAAGACGCCGAATATTTTGGCATCCAGATTGTACTTCGGCACTCCGAAGTGATGGTACAAGCCAGCCTGCGAGGCCCAACAGATATGAAATGTCGATGTGACATGGGTCTTGGTCCACTCCATGATTTCCTTTAATTCTTCCCAGTAGTTGACTTCCTCGAACGGCAGATGCTCTACCGGAGCGCCCGTGATGATCATGCCGTCGAAATAATAATGCGCAATTTCGTCGAACGTTTTGTAGAACGACTGCAGATGCTCTGCCGACGTGTTCTTCGAAGTATGCGTACGGGGATGGAGAAGCACAACCTCGACTTGAAGCGGCGTGTTGCCGATTAGGCGAAGCAACTGCGTCTCTGTCGTTTCCTTTGTCGGCATGAGGTTCAATATCGCGATTCGAAGTGGACGAATATCCTGGTGGTAAGCCACGCTCTCGTCCATGACGAAGATGTTCTCGTTGTTTAGTATTTCCTTTGCTGGCAAGTGATCCGGCACTTTAATCGGCATATTGATTCCTCCTTGGTGTGCGAGCAACAAAAAAGACCCCTTCTGCGTGAGAAAAGGTCGTCTGCTCGGTAAAGAAGCCGTCTCCCTTTCTCATCTCTCAGAAACATTACGTCTCCGCAAGAATTAGCACCGTGCTATTACGCCGGTTGCCGGGCTTCATCGGGCTGGTCCCTCCGCCTGCTCTTGATAAGAAAGTAGTCTATTCAATTGTTGCTTGCTTAATTAACTTACACTTTAATGCATTCCGTTATTCCCGTCAAGAGCCTCTTTTGCATATGCTGGTATTCGGTATGTCTTCCCTCGGCATAGGCGCTATTGTTAAGGCATTATTAATCCTTGAATGTTGTCTTCCCACCGGAGTATACTAGACAAGGATTGGACCCGTATTCGACAAAATAAAGGAGTGAATGGCGATTATGGAAGGCGATAGACCAGAGCCCGAACCGAATCCCGGCATGGAGCCGGTTGGATCTCCAAGCGAAGCAATGTCCCTTCGATTACCATACGCTCCGACTTCGATCTTATGCAACCCGGAATGTAAGGCTTAACGAAGCGCTGCTCCCTTCTCCTGGGCGCCAGCCTGTCTCCTGCCACACGAGAGGAGTAACAGACGATGAAAATCAGACATGTAAAAAACGGCGTGTTCACAACCGTCGACAATATTGAAGAAACGCTCGTCGCGCCTTCAGAAGGATTTTTCTGGATCGACGCCGACGTGGAGGATCTTGCCGTTCTGCAGCCTCTGTTCGGCATGCACGACCTCGCTGTAGAGGATTGCCTGCAGGAAGAGGAGCAGCGTCCCAAGATCGAAATATACGAAGCTCATTATTTTATCGTTATTAACAGCATCCGATTCGACGATGAAGAAATTTTTCTGCGCGCGCTCAACATCTTCCTGGGCCGGCATTACATCATTACCGTCACGAAGCAGAAGATCAACGAGCTCCGTACCGTAAAGCCGATTCTGTGGGAGCAGGAGGTCTGCCGTCCCGACCAATTCCTCTATTATCTGGTCGACCTTGTCGTCGACAGCTATTTCTCCGTCGGGGACCGGATCGATACCCGGATCGAGACGCTGGAGGAAGACATTCTGATGCACACCAAGAAATCGCATCTTAACGAAATCATCGGTCTGCGCGGCGAAATCCTGTGGGTAAAGAAGGTGCTGGGGCCTCAGCGCGAGGTCATCTTTACGCTCAACAAGAAGGAATTGAAGCTGATCGACGATCAACTGCAGAAGTACTTCAGCGACGTATACGAGAATTCGCTAAAGATCGCGGAGTCGTTCGAAACCTACCGCGACCTGATGGGCAACTTGCGAGAGGCGTATCAATCCAGTCTATCCAGCAGGGCGAACGAGATCATGCGCGTGTTTACCGCGATTACGACCATTTTTATGCCGCTTACTTTCCTGACGGGCATCTACGGAATGAACTTCGACGCGATACCGGGCATCCATTATCGATACGGCGCCTATGTCCTTCTTGGCATTATGCTCCTGCTGGGATGCAGCATGTACTTCATCTTCCGCAAAAAAGAATGGCTCTAGCAGCGCTGCTGCTGGAGTTTTTTATTTTCCCCGATATTCAACTTACTGAACCGCCGCCAAGGATAGCGACGGATGTTTCACCTCGGTTTACGGATCATTTCCCCTTTTGCCGAAATCCGCGGTTGTAAGTTATAATAGATAATTATGCCCAGTGACATTCGGCAATGTCGAAAGGGGGAATCAACTGGACATGAACATGAGTCAGCTGGAAACCTTGCTAACCATATCCAAGACAATGAGCTTTCGCAAGGCAGGGGAACTGCTTAATTTGACTCAGCCTGCAGTATCAGCGCAAATCAAAAGTCTGGAGGACGAATTCAAGACGATTTTGATCGATCGTAATCAGCCCGTAACGCTTACGGATCACGGACAAGTATTCCTGGAGCATGCCGAGCGCATACTGGACATCGTCGAGGAGCTTAAACAGAAGCTCGATGATCTCAATCAGACGCCTCAGGGCCATATTACGTTAGGCACCACATCATCCATCGCCATTCAAATATTGCCACGCGTCTTATCGTACTTCCAGAACCAATATCCGCAGATCAAGACAACCATTCATACAATGCCTTCCTCACAGGTCATGGCCAGCGTGGAGAACGGATCCGTTGACGTAGGAATTACTTATCTGACGGAGAAAACGCCAAGTGTTGCTTCCTCCGTTCTTTATTACGACACTTTCGAGCTCGTCGTATCGCCTGATCATCCCATGAGCACTCTAACTCATACAACGGTCGACAAGCTTAAGGACATACCCATGATTATGCTGGCGCCGGATACGCTTGGACGGCGGTTTGTGGATGCAATCTTCCGCAAGTACAACATCGTGCCCAATATTGTCATGGAGCTGTCGAGCAGCGAAGAGATCAAGCGAATGGTCGAGATCGATCTCGGCGCCGCGATCGTATCGAAGCTGTCCATCCCATCGGAACTGAAGCGCGGCACGCTCAAGCTCATCAAGGTTCACGAGCTCGAGACAACCCATCCGGTAGGCGTCGTCTACAAGTCGGGCAAATATTTAAATACCGCCATGATGCAATTTCTGAGTGATCTGAGAGGCATGCCGGAACATCAATTCATCAGCAGCGAGTAGGAGTGATATCTGTGAAATTCGATCTACATACCCATCATATTAGATGCGGACACGCAGACGGCAATATCGAGGACTATATTCTTGCCGGCATCGAAGCCGGCTTGCAGGTAATCGGCATATCGGATCATTCTCCTTACTTCTATCACGAAGAAGATCAGCCGTCTCCCGGCATTGCAATGGCCAGAAGCGACTTCGCGAATTATGTGGACGAAGTGCTGCGGCTCAAGCATAAATACGAGGGACGGATCGAAGTGCTGCTCGGGATGGAATCTGACTTCTTCCCGGAATTCGCGGATGATTATCGAAGAGCGTACGACGGAGTCCCCTTCGACTACTTGATCGGCTCGGTACATCAGGTCGGAGGCGTCAGCATCTTCAACCGCAATCGCTGGAACAACCTTCGCCAGTCCATGCACGTCGCGGAGAAAACAAGCTATTACGATCTGATCAGCCAATCCGCCCGAAGCGGCATGTTCGACATTTTGGGCCATATTGACGCAATGAAGGGATATTACCCCGACTTCTCCCATATCCCCGCCCACGATGCCATCGATGATTGCTTGAAGACGATTGGAGAATGCGGCGTTTCCATCGAGATCAATACATCGGGAAGCACCAAAGATGTCGGCGGATGGTATCCTTCCGACGAAATCCTGGAGCGTGCGCTGCACTTCGGCGTAGGCGTAACGTTCGGCTCCGATGCCCACGTTCCGAGCCGGGTCGGCGACGAATGGGATCTTGTGGCAAAACGGCTGAAGGAGATCGGCTTCAAGCAGTGGCTGTTCTACAGAAAACGCAAGCCCGTCGCGGTTCCTCTTTAATAAAGGAATGGACGATTAACAAGCCGAATGCAAGGGCATTGCCTTGTGCATTCGGCTTTTTCGTGAGCATGGGATGGCTCGCATATGGGCAAAAAAAAGCGGACCCGCCAGCGGCAGGTCCAAATTGATATATGAAAAGGGGGTCTTGCAACTATAATACCCCCGGCATGTAATGGGCGTGTCACAGCAACATTTCAATTGTGTAACAAATTTCGGGAACGTGGATCATGCCACCATCGTTATGGACCGCTATCGGCGGCGGAATTTGATGGCACTTACTTTTTGTTCGTATATATGATACAATAGGAGTTACAAAAAGCGGGGTGATTTCGGTGGATTATTCGACAATGTGCCCAAGATACGAAGCAGCGGCCGATTTGTTAGGCAAGAAGTGGACTGGACGAATTATACGGGTATTGCTGGGCGGTCCGAAACGATTCAAGGACATGAAAGAGCAAATTCCCGAGATGAGCGATAAAATGTTGACCGATCGAATGAAAGAGCTGGAAACGCTCGGCATCGTAAACCGCCATGTGTATCCGGAGATGCCGGTACGGATCGAATACGAGCTGACGGACAAGGGCCGCGACCTGCAGCCCGTCATCGAATCGATTCAAGCTTGGGGCGAGCAATGGATGTAAAATCTTTGTACGCTTTAACCGCCAAGGACAATGTCCCCGGCGGTTTTTTCGTTTTTATTCCAGTCAGGAATCCGGGCTTGGAGGCTTCGGCTCGAATAGCCTGCCATTCTTGGCCTCTGCAATAACCTCCTCCAGCCATTCCTTCTCGGCCAGACTTAACTTCAGAATACCTCTAATCAGATGGACAGAACCGCGCGGCAGCGTCCCAGCCTTGAGCTGCTGAACGGCCTCCATCATCGAAATTCTTTTTTTACACGCCTCCAGCTGCGTATCCAAGCAACGAAGCGCTTCTATATGATCGCTGTGCCGTATAAACGGCAGTGCCGAGAGCGCTGGATGCTGAGGGAAGGCCGTCTCCCCCAACTGCTTGTTAAGCAGCTTCACCAGAGTCTCACGGCCTTTGGCGGTAATACGGTAAATCGTTTTGTCCGGTCTGTTTTGGCCGGGTGCTTGCACGATCTCCACCGCTTCGATAGAGCCCTCTTGGCATAACTGGTCTACGGCATAATACAACGATCCGTCGCGCACGTTAAAGGTGACATGCCAATTCCGAGCCTTGATCGTCTGTCGAATATCGTAGGGATGACGATCCCGTTCCATCATTAGTCCCAGCACGAGCAGCTTTACCGACATGCCCTTACCCTCTGCGCAGCGATGGTTTCGGCGGACGTCCGCCGCCCTCTTGGCCGGATGCGGATGGGGACGGCGCAGCTTGCGACCTGGCGCTTCCCATTAAAATCGCGAATACCAGCGCGGCGATAGGCAAAATAACAGACCATTGGAACACATGGACGATGGAATCGGCGAGCTTGCCAAGCAAGGAGGCCACGCTCTCTTGGCTGAGCCCCATCTGGCTCTGAACCACAGGATCCAGCAGCGCTTGACCGCCTTTGATCTGTTCGGCGATCTCGGGGCTAATATTCGGCACCTCTTGCAAACCCGATTGGAAGCTCAACTTCTGGATAACGCCGAATACGGTGATGCCAAGAGCAGAGCCGATCGTCCGGAAGAAGGTAATCAGGGAGGTTGCCGATCCCTTGGATTGCGGCGGCACGGAGCTAAGGGCCGATATGTTGAGCAGCGAGAAAGATACGCCCATGCCCAGACCTACGACGATCATATACATGGTGATAACGCCTCTGCTCGTCCCCGCATCCATTCCGTACCCAAGCAACAACGTGCCTGCGAGAAGCGTCAAGCCGGAGATGACCATCACGTTGCGAAACTTGAATTTGTCCGCCACGCGCCCGCCGATCTGGCTGCTCAATACGACCGCCAGCATCATCGGAATCAGGACGGTGCTTGTTTCCGTAGCAGACTTGTTAAAGACCCCTTGAATAAAGATCGGGATATACGTCGCCCCTGCGATCATGACACCGCCATAGAGCAAGCTGATCATCATGCTGCTGGTAAATACCCGCCTTCCGAACAAGCCCAGGTTGACGATAGGATCCTTCGCCTTGGTCTCCGCGTACAAGAACAGCGCAAGCAACACGCCCGCGCCCGCGAACAAACCGATCGTTTGCAACGATCCCCAAGCCCAGCCTTCCGTCCCTCCGAGCTCCAGTCCGAACATGAGCAGCAGAATGGATACGGTCAGCAGAATCGCCCCCGCCCAGTCGATATGCTGTTTTTTCGAGGATTTGGTCTCATGGTACGCCTTAAGTATAAACGCGAACGCAAGCAGGCCGATAGGCACGTTAATGTAGAAAATCCAGCGCCAGCTGAAGTTATCCGTTATCGCCCCGCCCATAATGGGACCGAATACGCTCGATATGCCAAACACGGCGCCGAATAACCCCATCATTTTGCCGCGTTTCTCCGCGGGGAACATCTCGAAAATAATCGTAAACACGATCGGCATGACAGCTCCGCCGCCGATCCCTTGAATCGCGCGGAAAATAATGAGCTGCTCCATGTTAATCGCCATCCCGCACAGAATGGAGCCTGCCACGAACAGTCCCAGACCAAGCAGGAAGAACTTGCGCCGCCCGTACATATCCGATAACTTCCCGAAGATCGGCGTCGCCACGACCATCGCGATCATGTAAGCCGAATATACCCAAATAAAATATTCAAAGCCGCCTAGCTGCTTGATAATCGTCGCCATCGCGGTCGAGACGATCGTCTGGTCCAGCGAAGCCATAAACAGGCCTAACATCAGGCCGGCTACGACCAGTTTCGTATTGCTTTTGTTTGCGTCCATCTTCTCACCTTTCCTTCATCGTTATCTCTTGTATATCCTTTCGTAATTATAATCAAATTTGAGTAATTTTCAACCTCAAATTTGAGTAAACAGTTTGTAAACCTTCGGTTCCCGATTGACAACAGGGTCGGTTTTTATTATGATGAAATCATTAATTGATAATAGTTATCAATATCAAATAGAGGGGGCACCTCATTCAAAAAAGCCCCGCAGCGGGTATCCGCATGCGAGGCTTGTGATCCGGCAGCTCGTGCTTAAGAGCTCCGCTTTTGTATGAAGGCTGGATTACATGCCAAGCCATTTCTTAAAGAGATGCGTCGTGGTGTCCTTGTTCATCGCCGCGATGGAAGTCGTCAGCGGGATGCCCTTCGGACAGGAACGCACGCAGTTCTGCGAATTGCCGCAGCCTTCGATGCCTCCGTCCGTCATCAACGCGTCCAAACGTTCGTGCTTGTTCATCTCGCCCGTGGGGTGAGCGTTGAACAGTCGAACCTGAGAGATGGCTGCCGGACCGATAAAGCTGTTCCGATCATTGACGTTCGGGCAAGACTCCAGGCAGACGCCGCAAGTCATGCACTTCGACAGCTCGTACGCCCATTGGCGCTTCGATTCCGCCATGCGCGGACCGGGACCCAGATCGTACGTTCCGTCGATCGGAATCCATGCTTTTACCTTTTTCAAGGCGTTGAACATACGTTCGCGGTTGATGACGAGGTCGCGTACAACCGGGAACGTGCGCATAGGCTCCAGACGAACGGGCTGTTCCAGCTGATCGATCAAGGCGCTGCACGCTTGGCGCGGCTTGCCGTTGATGACCATGGAGCAAGCGCCGCACACTTCTTCCAGACAGTTGGATTCCCAGCATACCGGCGAAGTTTTGACGCCGTCCGCAGTCGTAGGATTACGTTGAATTTCCATCAAGCCGCTGATAACGTTCATGTTCGGGCGATATGGCAGCTCGAACTCTTGCGTGTACGGCTTGGATTCCGGCGTATCCTGGCGGGAAATAATAAACTTGACGGTTTTGGATGCTACAGTCGTTTCGGCCATCGTTATTCTCCTTTCTTCTTATCAGTCTTTTTTCTTATCGGTCGAATAGTCGCGTTTGCGCGGTGCAATCAGGCTGACGTCAATGTCCTCGTAGGAGATCTTCGGTCCGTCCGGCGTCCAGTCGGCGATCGTCGACTTCATGAACTGATCGTCGTCGCGTTCCGGGAAGTCCGGCTTGTAATGGGCTCCGCGGCTTTCGTTCCGCATAAGCGCTCCGAGCGTCATCGCTTCGGACAGCTCGATCATATTCCACAGTTGACGCGTAAACGCCACGCCTGCGTTGTTCCATTGCGCCGTATCGTTAATGTTGATGTTCTGGTAGCGCTGCTTGAGTTCCTTGATTTTGCCGATCGTCGCTTCCAGCTTGTCGTTGAAGCGCACAACCGTCATATTGTTCGTCATCCATTCGCCCAGCTCTTTGTGGATGACATATGCGTTCTCCGTGCCGCTCATGCCGAGAATGCGATTGTACTTGTCGGCATGAAGTTTCGTGTCGCGATCGAATACGGAAGAGGAAATATCTTCAGCCGATTTCTTGAGGCCTTTGATGTATTCCACCGCTTTCGGTCCGGCCACCATGCCGCCAAAGATCGCGGACAACAAGGAGTTCGCGCCGAGACGGTTCGCGCCGTGGTATTGATAGTCGCACTCGCCGGCCGCGAACAGACCGGGAATGTTGGTCATTTGGTTGTAGTCGACCCACATGCCGCCCATGGAGTAGTGAACCGCAGGGAAGATCTTCATCGGAATTTTGCGCGGATCGTCGCCCATAAACTTCTCGTAAATTTCGATGATGCCGCCCAGCTTTACGTCCAGCTCCTTCGGATCCTTGTGGGACAGATCAAGATAGACCATGTTCTCGCCGTTAATGCCGAGCTTCTGATCTACGCAAACCGAGAAAATTTCGCGAGTCGCGATATCGCGCGGCACCAGGTTGCCGTAAGCCGGATATTTGTCTTCAAGGAAATACCAAGGTTTGCCGTCTTTATACGTCCAGATCCGTCCGCCTTCGCCGCGCGCGGATTCCGACATGAGACGAAGCTTGTCGTCGCCGGGAATCGCCGTAGGGTGAATTTGGATGAATTCGCCGTTCGCATACTTGACACCTTGTTGATAGACGGCGCTTGCGGCCGTACCCGTGTTGATAACGGAGTTCGTCGTCTTGCCGAAGATGATGCCCGGGCCGCCGGATGCGAGAATGACCGCGTCTGCGCGTACCGTTACAATATCCATCGAACGGAGGTCCTGAGCGGATACGCCGCGGCATACGCCATCGTCGTCAAGAACGGCGCCGAGGAACTCGAAGTGTTCGAACTTGTTGACCAGACCCGCGGCTTCCCAGCGGCGCACTTGCTCGTCGAGCGCGTAGAGCAGCTGTTGTCCCGTTGTAGCCCCGGCAAATGCCGTACGGTGATATTGCGTGCCGCCGAAGCGACGGAAATCGAGAAGGCCTTCGGATGTTCGGCTAAACATAACGCCCATCCGGTCCATCAAGTGGATAATGCCGGGCGCTGCCTCGCACATCGCCTTAACGGGAGGCTGGTTCGCCAGAAAGTCGCCGCCGTATACGGTATCGTCGAAGTGCTCCCATGGAGAGTCGCCTTCGCCCTTGGTGTTAACGGCGCCGTTAATGCCGCCTTGCGCGCACACGGAGTGGGAACGCTTGACCGGCACAAGGGAGAACAGGTCTACGTGAATGCCCGCTTCCGCTGCTTTGATCGTTGCCATCAAGCCGGCCAGACCGCCGCCGACAACGATGATTTTATTTTTTGCCATTACGCTTCGCTCCTTGTCTTCGATACTAACCGATATTCGTCCATGTCAGAGCCGCATTAGCAGCTTCTTTGAACTCGTCGCCCATGAACGCTACCAGCGAAAGAATGAACAGGGCAGATACGACTACGAACACGCCCATGCAAATGTAGGAAGAAATGCGCTGCGCTTTCGGTCCGATCGTAATGCCCCAGCTGATCAGAAATGCCCACAGGCCGTTGCTGAAGTGGAATACGGCAGCAAGAACGCCGATCAAATACAGCACGAAATAAGTTGGATCCGTTGCAATCTTATTCATGGTAGAGCCAAGTTCCTCGTGCGTGATATTGCCGAGATACACTTGCATGCGGGTCTGATAGACGTGCCAGAAAACGAATACAAACGTAATCACGCCCGTTACGCGCTGAGCCGTGAACGCCCAGTTGCGGCCATACTTGAACCGTCCCGTGTTGGAGTTCGACTGGTAGGCTACGTACAGACCGTAGATACCGTGGAACAACAACGGAAGATAGATCACGAATATCTCAAGCAACGGCAGCAAAGGCAAGCTGTTGATCAATGTAACGCCTTTGTCAAAGCCCTCCGGTCCACGCTCGAACGCTTGATAATTCGTGAGTCCGTGCACAACAATGAACCCGCCCAGCGGAATGATGCCGAGTAGCGAGTGCAGCTTGCGCGAGAAATACGAATTTCCTTTCATGTTTCCTTCTCCTTTCAAAACTTTAAGAGGTTGTTGAACTCTTACTTAAACAAACCATTCTACATTGTAACGCCCGCTCGTACCCCCGTCAACAAAAGTCGACACACATTTGCCACACTTCCATCCTACTCCTTTTCAACTTATAATGGAATTGCATATTTATTATAAACTCTTATAACCTAACGACATAAGAGGTATTCCTCAAAGGGGGCCTTACGCGTGTACGAAGAAATAGACGTGTTCCGTGTCATCGTGGAGCATTCCAGCATGAATAAAGCATCAGCGCAGCTCAATTTGTCGCAGCCGGCGCTCTCCCGCAAGATAGCCAAGATGGAGGATGAGATCGGAGCCAAGCTGTTCCGCCGCATCGGCAAGCGGCTCGAATTGACTCGAATCGGACAGCTGACATACGAATACGCGCTGGAGCTGCAGCAGCTTCACCGCACTTATCTGCACAACGTGTCCGAATATACGGCGACGGGCCGCACCTCGCTAACGATCGGCGCAAGCTTGACCACCTTGCAGACGACGCTGCCTGACCTGATCCAGCGGCTGACATCCACGCATCCCGAATTCGACATTAAAGCCATTACCGGCAAGACTCACGAGATTGTGTCCTACGTCCGCGAACATAAGGTCGATATCGGAATCGTCGCTTCGCGAATCGACGATCCATCCATTCGCTGCGTATCGCTATTCGACGATCATCTGCTGCTCGTGCTCCCCCGCAATCATGTCATCACGGACAAAGGCGAGCTTGGCATGGATGATTTAAACGGATTGCCCATGATTCTGTTCTCGAAAGGCACCTGGTATCGTATATTAACGGATGAGCTGTTCGAATCCCACCGGATATCTCCGGATGTACGCATGGAAATCGATTCGTTCGAAGCGATCCTTCGGCTCCTCCATACTTGCCGCGCTGCTACACTGCTTCCGAAGTCGTACATGAGGCAGCAGCTGCTGGAGGATAACGATCTGATCGTCATGCCGATCAGGGAGCTGGAGGAGGCGAAGCGGACAACCTCGCTCATCCATGTCGATCCCGGCGTACTAAGTCCGTCGGTCAAGCTGTGCATTAACGAAATCTCGGCCGTTTACGCCCAGCATCCTTCCATTTAGTTATTTCCATATGAGTGAAGGTTCATAAGGCGTCTGCCGCCAATCTTATGATGGGATCAACAAGAAGGTGCGTCGTTGGAACTAATGCCCATAGATATGATATGGTAATGAAAGAACGAAATCATAATCCTACCAGAGGTGAAACATGACTGAAATGATTACTCGCAAAGAGTGGAAGCGTTACGGAATCGCCGCTATTATATGCGGAATCCTGTTTACGCTGCTGGAAATCGTCCCTATGATCGTCTCGGTCCAGGATCATCCCTACGGAGGCAAGGTTGTCGATAAGGAAATCGTGCTCGAGAGGGCGGTCTCGTTCGCCGAAGAGTCCACCGGTTATGATGTGCGCGACGAAAAGGCTGTCCATCAATCCGATAAGCTGTTCAGCGGTTATCTGTCCAAAGAAAAGCTGTCTCAGAAATTCGAAAAAGAATACGGCGTCAACTTCCCGACCGACACGTTCCAGGTTAACTTGCGTTTCGCGGACCGTAAGGGTACCGGATTTGTGTATCTCAATATGTATACCGGCAGTGTAGTCGCCTGGAACTTTAATCTCAGGGAAGGCGATACCGTTGCCGAACAGGAGCAACGCGAGTTGCTGCAACAGTATTTGCAAAACAAACCATTGCCGGGAAGCTCCCCATCCGACTTAACCTTAAACAATAAAGGCGAATGGAGCTTAACGGCGAACGGCGATCCTTCCATCGTAGGCGAAGCCGATCTACACGTGTCGTTTAAGGTGCAGTCCGTCGACGGAGAGCCGATCATCACGAAATATAAACCAACCTTCGAAGTTCCGGCAAGCTATAAGTCTTATGTGAGCGGCCAAGATAAACTTGCCGGCTGGCTGACGGGGATCGGCTACGCGCTGATGAGCGTCATTCTCGGCATACTGGCAATCGTATACGCCATTCTGTACCGCAAATTCACTTCGTTCAAATATGGCTGGGTGCTAACCATCATCTTTACCATTGCATACGTGATTATGAATGTAGGCGTCATTGACGGATTAATCGCGTCACAAGGCGAAGCGCCGTTCGATGACAGCATCCTGCTGGTCACAATGGTCATTACCGTGCTCGTCTCCATCCCGATGGCGGCTTCCGTTTATCTGTCCATCGTCGCCGGCGACGGACTATGGAAGGCGCAAGGACGGCAGCTTTGGCCGCGGCTCGGCCAGCCGGGTTATGGCGACTACGTATGGAAGAGCATGGGATTGTCTTACTTGTTCGCGATTATTCTGCTCGGCATACAGCCGCTCCTTTTCCGTTTGCTGGAGGTTCTCATCGGGACATGGGGCACAAGCGACGTCACGATGTCTCCCTACAACTTCAGCGTGCTCTGGCTTATGCCCGTGCTGGCCTGGGCTGCGGCCATATCCGAAGAAGCCGTGTTCCGATTCTTTGGCATCGGCCTGTTCCGAAAGTGGTTCCGAAACACTTTCGCGGCAGCGATACTTCCGACTTTGTTCTGGTCGCTGGGGCATGTCATGTATCCGTTCTACCCTTCCACGACCCGCCTGTTCGAGCTTATGGTCGTCGGACTTCTGTTCAGCTTTATTTTCGTCCGTTACGGCTTTATTACGGCGATGTTCACGCATGCCATCTTCAACAGCATAGCCGTCGGCAGCTCGCTCATCATGGTGGGCGGAGCTGCAAATATTTCGTCGGCTGTCTTTTTCACCCTGCTGCCGGTATTGATCGCTTACGTGCTCCGGTATTGGGATAGGCGCAAGGCGAAAAGTCTACCTCGTCCTTTGGCGGAGTAGCGCGTTATATTCCGAGAAATTCAAAAAAAGGACGAATCCGCCGATTATGTCGACGGTTCGTCTCTTAGAGCCGCAATAATGTCCCCGGCGAGCTTGTCGCCGATCGAGAGAGGCCTGAAGTCTTCGACTGAGGCTTCTTTTATTTTTTTGAGCGAACCGAAATGCTTTAGAAGCTGCTTCCTGCGTTTCTCCCCGATGCCCGGGATGGCGTCCAAACGCGACTCGACCATGGACTTCGCGCGCTGCTCGCGGTGGAACGTAATCGCGAATCGATGCACTTCGTCCTGAATCCGCTGCAGCAGGTAAAATTCCTGGCTGTCACGGGGGAGAGGCACAATCTCTGCGGGATCCCCAGTCATCAACTGCGCCGTCTTATGTTTGGCATCCTTTACAAGACCGCATACGGGGATGTACAGACCCAGTTCGTTTTCCAACACGTCTAGCGCCGCCGATATCTGCCCCTTGCCTCCGTCCACTACGATGAGATCCGGCCGCGTTAATCCTTCCTTCAGCACTCGTTCGTACCTGCGGCGAATTACCTCCCGCATCGTCTCGTAATCGTCCGAGCCGACGACGGTCTTTACCTTGTATTTGCGGTACTCCTTGCGGTCCGGCTTGCCGTCCGTAAACACAACCATCGCGGAGACGGGATTCGTCCCTTGAATGTTGGAGTTATCGAACGCTTCGATCCGGCGAATCTCATCAAGGCCAAGCCAGCCGCCAAGCGATTGGGACGCCTTGACGCTTCGCTCCTCGTCGCGTTCAATAAGCCGGAATTTCTCGTCGAGACTATTGCGCGCGTTGTCCTGAGCCATGCCCACGACTTCGCTTTTTTTGCCCCGCTGCGGCATAAGCACCTTCACCTTCAGCCAGCTTCCCAGGGAGGAGATAACCAGTTCCTCTCCCTCCTTGTCGGTCTCAGGCGGCAGCGGCAGCAGGATTTGCTTCGGCAATGCGGGATTGTCGCTGTAATATTGCGTAACGAACGTCATAAAATCGTCGTATTCTTCCCCATAATAAGGGAAGGTCGTACCATGCCGCTCGATCAGCTTGCCGTTGCGCATGTACAGAATCTGAACAGCCATCCAGCCCTTGTCCACGGCATATCCAAAGATGTCGCGGTCCATGGAATCGGACATCGTAATTTTCTGTTTTTCCATAACCGCTTCTATCGCGATGAGCTGATCCCGGTATTCTTTGGCGCGCTCGAATTCCAGCGCCTCCGCAGCCTCCGCCATCTTGCGCTGCAGTTCTTCTTTGACGGCATCATGCCCGCCACCCAAAAAACGCGTAATCTCGCCGATCATCGTTTCGTACGTCGCCTTCTCGATTTTATATTCGCAAGGGGCGATGCATTGCCCTAGATGGTAGTATAGACATACTTTGTCGGGAAGCGTCTTGCATTTGCGAAGCGGATACAGCCGATCCAGCAGCTTCTTGGTCTGCTGGGCCGCGAACGCATTGGGATAAGGGCCGAAATATTTGCCTTTATCCTTAACGATGCGCCTCGTCACTTCCAGTTTCGGGTGCGCTTCGTTCGTAATTTTGATATAAGGAAACGTCTTGTCGTCCTTGAGCAGGACGTTATAACGCGGATGATGCTGCTTGATCAGGTTGCACTCCAGAATGAGCGCCTCCATGTTGCTTCCCGTAATAATAAATTCGAAATCGTAAATTTCTGATACGAGCCGCTGCGTCTTGCCGTTATGACTCCCGATAAAGTAGGAGCGGACCCTGTTCTTTAGCACCTTGGCCTTGCCTACGTAGATGATGACGCCGTCTCTGCTCTTCATCAGGTAACAGCCGGGTTTGTCGGGCAGCAGCGCCAGCTTGTTGCGAATGGCCTCCAATACTGCCTCGGGCCTGACCGAATTTTGTTCTCCTGTTATATCCATGCTTGTATCCTCCTCCCGCCAACCGAACACCTGTACACATTTTAGCATATTTCCGGGCAAATTTGCGTTATTATTGTCGCGGATGTCCTTTACAATCATTCGAAGTTTTGGGTATACTATTATCAGTATGTAGTCATAAGCGGAGTCTTACGACGATAAGTGGGACGTGCAGCTTTGAAGGGGGACGTTACGGATGGAAAATGTCAGAGATCCGCGCGAGCATGTAAATGAAGAACCGCGTGACGATTTGATGGATGTCGTGTTTGGATTCGGCGGTATGCTTGGTTTCATGGTCGTTGTTTTCGCCGTTGCCGTTATTGTGAAATTCGTCATTTCCTAATTTCGGATGACGTCATGGGGAGCCGTAACTGCCTTAATCAGGCGGCTACGGCTCTTGTCGTTACTTTCCCTATTTTGGTTTAAGGAGGCTTAAAGCTGCCCTATGAGAACCACAGATGAGATGATACAGATCTTCGTCGACTTTGCCAGCAACGACTCCCGCATTCGGCTGGCCGTACTGGAAGGATCCCGAACAAACGTCAACATCACGCCGGACGATTACCAGGATTACGACATCTCTTATTTCGTAACGGACATGGATGCTTACAAATCCAGCGATGACTGGCTGGATGCTTTCGGCAAGCGCTCCATGATGCAAAAGCCGGAAGCCATGGAGCTGTTTCCCTCCGAGCTTGGCACATGGTTTTCCTACATCATACTGATGGAAGATGGCAACAAAGTAGACCTGACGCTAATACCCGTAAACGAAGCAGATCGTTATTTTGAGGAATGCGACGGGTTAGTGGAAATCCTGCTTGACAAGGATGGGATTAGTCCGCCGGGTCTAGCCGCAACCGACCGGCAATATTGGCTTCGCCAGCCGACGGCGAGGGAGTTTGACGACTGCTGCAATGAATTTTGGATGGTATCGACCTATGTGGCGAAGGGACTTGCTAGAGGAGAATTGCTGTTCGCGATCGACCATCTGAACGAGGTCGCCCGTCCCAACCTGCTAAGGATGATGTCATGGGAAATCGGCGCGGAGCACGGTTACGGATTCAGCGTGGGGAAAAACTACAAGTTCATCGACCGTTATCTTCCGAACGAACATTGGCTTATTCTGTTATCGACTTATCGGCTGGATGATGCGGAGAGCGTGCGACGTTCCTTGCATAGCTGTTTCGACCTGTTCCGGTCATATTCCGCGACGCTGTCCAGGCGATTCGGCTACCCTTACCCGAATTACGACGAAGTCGTAAGTACATATGTGGAGCGAATCTTGCAAAGCCGCTAACGAATAAACACGCCTCCGGGGAGGCGTGTTTCCTAGCTTGCGCTATGTTATTGAACGGCTCTTAACGTTTCGCCGGGCTTGCCGGATTTGCCGCGCATTCTGTTTCCCGAAGCCAGCTGATCCTGGCCCCCGGCTTCCGCGGCGGTTCCCCTTGAAGCCGGAGCGTCGTACCTCTTCCTCTCCGTACGGTCGATCTGAACGATTTTTCCGTCATGGACCGTAATAACCACCTGACCGTATTCGAGACCGTTCACCTGCTCCAAGATTCTTTCTTGCCATACCTCATCCACTTCAAGCGGCTTTGCCATTACAATCCCCTCCATCATTGATTTTCCTGCCATGGTTTGAGCGTTAACATTCAACTTAATGGTTGCCGGCATGCGATGCCCCCGACTTCCACTCGACAATTCCTTTCACGATCAGCGTAATGACGGCAAGCATCACGAGCAGCGATGCGACCGCGAACGACGCGGAGAATTGATATTCGTTGTACAGAATCTCCACATGCAGCGGCAGCGTGTTCGTCTGTCCCCGGATATGTCCCGATACGACGGAGACGGCTCCGAACTCTCCCATTGCCCTGGCATTACATAGGATAATGCCATAGATCAAACCCCACTTGATATTCGGCAACGTCACCCGCCAAAAGATGGAGCCTCCCTTCGCGCCCAGGCTTGCCGCCGCCTCTTCCTGCTGAACTCCCTGGGCCTGCATAAGCGGTATTAGCTCTCTAGCGACGAAAGGCACAGTCACGAAAATGGTGGCAAGCACGATGCCCGGTACAGCGAATACGATCTGTATACCGCGATCATCGAGCCATGGACCGAAATAACCCTGCGCTCCGAACATAAGCACGTAGATTAGGCCGGCAATAACGGGGGACACCGCGAACGGCAGATCGATCAGAGTAATCAAGAAGTTTTTCCCCTTGAACTGGAACTTGCTGATCGCCCAAGCCGCGGCAACGCCGAACACCGTATTCAGAGGTACCGCTATGGCGGCTACGATAAGCGTCAGCTTAAGCGCCGAAAGCGTATCGGGCTCCGTCAGTCCTTTGAAATACAAGTCCGCGCCTTTTCTAAAACCTTCCACGAAGACGGATACGAGCGGCAGCAGGACGACGAGTCCCAAAAATAGCAGCGCGATCGCGATTAGAATCCACTGCACATATTTGGGTTCTGTTATGTGTTTCGGCCTTTGGGCCGTTTCTTTGTTTCCATAGACGGTTATGGCGCCAGCCATCCGAATCAGCTCCTTTGCATCCTATTTCATAATGATGGTCGGGCTATAACTGCAATCAAGCATGCAGCTTAATCCGGTATGGCGCGTCTGCTCATCCGCCATTGCAGCAGGTTGATGATAAGCAGCAGGATAAAGGATACGGTCAGCATAACCGCCGCGATGGCGGTAGCGCCCGCGTAGTCGTAATGCTCCAGCTTGGTCATGATAAGAAGCGGAGCAATCTCCGTCCTCATCGGCATATTGCCGGATATGAAGACGACCGAGCCGTATTCGCCGATTCCCCTCGCGAAGGCAAGTGCGAATCCGGTCAGGAGCGCCGGCATAAGCTCAGGCAGCACGACTTTAAAGAACGTGCGCCGTCTATAAGCGCCCAGCATAACCGCCGCTTCTTCCGTTTCCTTCTCCAGGTCCTGGAGCACCGGCTGAACCGTCCGGACGACGAACGGCAAGCCGATGAACACAAGCGCGATAATGATGCCTAGCTGAGTGTACGCGACTTTGATGCCCAGCGGCTCAAGCAGCGAACCTACCCAACCCGTTTTCGCGTAAATCGTTGTGAGCGCGATGCCCGCTACCGCCGTCGGCAGAGCGAAAGGAATATCGACGAGACTGTCGATGAACCTTTTGCCCGGGAACGGATACCTCACGAGCACCCATGCGACCAGAAGGCCGAACACCGCGTTGATCAATCCCGCCCACAGCGCCGTCGTGAAGCTGATTCGATACGACGCCAGAACCCTTGGATTCGTAATCGTGCTCCACAGTTCGGCCCAGGAGAGCTCGAACGTCTTGAAGAACACCGCCGCAAGCGGGATAAGAACGATAAGACTAATGTAGAAGAGCGTGAAGCCCAGCGACAGTCCGAACCCCGGAAGCGCCCTGCGGGCCTTGGAACCTTTCATGAGAAATCAGCTCCGATCCTATGAGAGAGAACGTTCATGCCTTAAGAACCTGGCGTATAAATTTGGTCGAAGATGCCGTCGTCCGAGAAGTGTTTCGTCTGCGCTTCCTGCCAGCCTCCGAAATCGGCGATCGTCAGCAGCTCAAGGCTTGGAAATTGCTCGCTAAACTCCTTCGCAATCTCCGGATTTGTCGGACGGTAGTAGTTTTTGCCCGCCAGCTTCTGCCCCTCATCCGAATACAGGTATTGCAGATAAGCTTCCGCCACTTCTCTTGTGCCGTGGTTGTCTACGACTTTATCGACGATCGCTACAGGAGGTTCCGCAAGAATGCTGAGCGAAGGGTATACGATGTCGAATTTGTCCGGCCCCAACTCGTTGATCGACAGATACGCTTCATTCTCCCATGCCAGCAGCACGTCGCCGATTCCGCGTTCTACGAAAGTTGTTGTCGAACCGCGAGCGCCGGTATCCAGAACAGGCACGTTTTTGAACAGATCCGATACGAATTGTTTTGCTGCCGCTTCATCGTTATTGTTCTGTTTCAGCGCATAACCCCAGGCTGCGAGGTAGTTCCAGCGCGCGCCGCCGGATGTCTTGGGGTTCGGCGTAATAACTTCGACGCCCTCCTTAATCAGGTCGCCCCACTCTTTGATGCCTTTCGGATTGCCTTTGCGAACGAGGAATACGATCGTCGACGTGTACGGCGAGCTGTTGAGATCGAATTGCTTCTGCCAATCTTCGTCCAATAATTTTCCTTCTTCTACGATCGCATCAATGTCGTAGCCCAGCGCCAGCGTCACAACGTCCGCTTTCAAACCGTCGATGACCGCTCTTGCTTGTTTGCCGGAACCGCCATGCGATTGATCGATTTCGACCTTTTGATTTTTTTCGGCCAGCCAATGCGCCGCGAATGCTTTGTTGTATTCCACATAGAATTCACGAGTCGGATCATAGGATACGTTCAATAATTTAACCGGAGGAAGAGGTTCTTTGCTTGCTTCCGGTGCTGCGGCCGAACCGTCCGAAGGCGCGTTCGTAGGCGATGGGCTCGCTCCGCCGTTACCGTTGTTTTGTGCGCCGCATGCGGCAAGTAAAGTGGAAATGACCAAGATAAGGACGATAGAACTGACGCGCGAAAATTTGTTTTTCATAGACGAACACCCCTATTCATTTAGTTTGCGTAGGGAAGTGTAAACTCCGGTTCGTCCGGTCATTTATCCATTATTCCTACCCGTTTAGTTGGTTATGAAAGAATATTACCAGCCGTCTCCGTACACTGTCAACCATTTATTTGCAAAGAAAACAAGGATCATAAGATATTCTTATAAACCCGAAATCCCTTGATATATAAGGATTTGAATCGCTTACATAGCAATTTCATACTTTCTTCCAATATGAGAAAATGTGCAAACATGTCCCTTTCGACGATTATCCCTCATTAAACGAACCGGGAAAAATAAAACGTCAGGACAGATCATCCTGGCGGTTCTTTTTTGGGCTGGAGTCATAAAGAAACAATGGCGCTGCTTGTTCTTCCTCTCCAATAAGGGGAAAAACTCCCTCTACTTGTCCCGTTCCCCGCCCTTGCATGCTCTTTAGAGGGAAATCCTCCCTCTATTTCTGGTCCGATCGCTGTTTTCGAGTCGAACCACCCTGATTATAGGGAGGTTTTCCTCTAAAAAGGAGCCGATATTCCGATTTCTCCAGATTATAGGGATTTTTTCCCTCTATTTTCCGATGCGATTTACAATGGTCACTTGGGATGAGCGACCTTAAACTTTGTTAACCCATAAAGTCTCTGAAGTTCTGTTGTCGCAATCGCGCACGTATGTACGCCGTAGCGGACAGCGACTGAACTTTCGCTCCACCCAGAAATTAAAAAAAAAACGCGAGCTACTTGCGCCCGCGTTTGTTCTCTCCCGTCACCATGACCACTTCCACATAAGGACGAACGCGATCCATCAGCCGTTGTCCCTTGTGAAGCTCATCTCCGTCCTTGCTCGTGAAGCTGAAATGCCGCTCCAAAGCGTCCAAATCATAGTTAGACGTATAGAAGGTCGGCTTCCGTTCCATCCGGTAATTTAATATCGCGCCTAACACATGATCGCGCACCCATGGATTCAAATTCTCCGCGCCAATGTCGTCGAAGATAAGCAGATCGGTCTCCTTCATCATCTCCACCGTTTCCTTCAGCTTGCCCGGCTCATGCATTAAAGCCTTCAAGTCCTCCACGAAATCCGGCATGTAGACGATAACGCCGGAATACCCCGCTTTCGCAAGCTCCTGCAGCAGGTAACACATCAGGAATGTCTTGCCGGTGCCGAACCGTCCGGCGAGATACAACCCCTGCTCCTGCAGGCCGCTCTCCTTTGTCCGGTCGATATAATGCAGAACCTGGCCGACCGCCTTGGCGCGCTCCAGATCCGTCGTCAGAATTTCATCGGATGAGTAGCCTCTCCGCAGCGCCGAATCATCTACGTAGAAGCTGCGAATCCGGCTGCGAATAGCATCCTCTGTTTGGCGGGCCAAATATTTTTTGCAGGATACCTTGCGGTCGTAAAGCTGAGTAAGCCCGTTCACAGTCTCCGAGCTAAGGAGCGTGTAATGACCCTCGTAGTCGTTCGGACACCTGTCGAGTCCCGGGCAGTTCGAGCAATTCCGGTATTCCGTCACGTATTGGTAGACGCGGTTCAGGTTCAGCCGGAGAACATCCTCGTTCAGATCGGGATACTTGTCCAGCAGCTTGCCGATGAGCGGCTCGCGCATCAGCTCCGCCAGTTTGCGCTCCGCTTGCTCCGTCAAGGATTGACCCGCCGGCCACGACTTCAACAATTCGCCTAACGATTCCATCTTCCTCTCCCCCTTCGTGTCGCCCGTTCAACAAACAACAAGCTGTCAATCAACCTTTGCCGTCCAGCTTGCGAGCCAGCTTGCGCAGCTCCTCCAGCTCCGCGGCCGATACGGACGACTTCTCCGCCTCTCCCACGATAGGAATAGACGGCTTGCGCGAGATGCCGGGTCTTCCGGAACCTCCGCGATTGCCGGCAGCCCTTCCGCCTCCGTAACTCCCGCCCGAACCAGCGCTTGCTTCCTTGCGTTTCTCCTTGTCCTGCTCCAGTTGGGCCTGCAAGCGCACGTACTGAACGGCCTTTTCGAAGGAATCCACGCCCTTCATCAGCATATTGGACGCGACATGATCGAGAAACGCCTTCGTAATCCGGCTGTCGTCCGTTCCACCGATAACATAATGGATAAGGACATTAATGACGGGCTCCGCCAGCCGATAATTCAGATCGATTCGCTCCATCACTTGCTCCAGCCAGCCGGGAATGGCTCCGGGGAAGAATCGGCGGATAAAGCGGGTATGCGGCTCGTTGCGCATCAGCATATTGTACTGCTGGATATCGCAGCGGCCCGCAAGCGCGTTCGGCACGGGCAAATAATCCTGCTCCGCCACCGCCACTTCCTCCGCCTCTTCTTCCACCTGCTCAGGCTCCGCGAACACCTTCGTCTTGGCCAGCACGCGCTGGCGGTCATCCTCGCGCTTCCGATCCTGGCGGTACATACTGCTCGCCTTGAGCTGCAGCTCGTCCACGTTCAGCTTGCCTGCGGCGTCGAAAACGCCGGATTCATCCAGCAGACGGCATATATTTACGACAGTCAGCGCATACTTGTAGGCAACATAGTTCACTTGTGACATGCCATCCGCATCTCCGCGAAGCCGCTCCACGTAGGCGCGATTGCCCGAAGAGCGGGGGAAGTGGAGAATAAGCTCGCCATAAGGTATGCCTGCCGTGGCAGTCGGGTCCGACCTAACCGCCTGTCGCGTAGGCGCCACCTCCGTCAGCGCTTGTTCCAGCTCCGTATCGAACGATTGCATATTCAGCTTGAACAGCTCGTAGAAAGGCACCGATATATTTTCCTTTGTTAACTCCGCGCCGGCCAGCTCGTCGGGTTCGTTCGCTCCGAACGACTCTCTGAGCTCGATAACGGCATATTTGCCGATTTTGTCCCTTAGCAGCATCGCGAGATGCATATTCCGGAAAAATTCGATCGGCGACAACGGCTGCTCCAGCTCGTATTCGTAGACAACCTCCGCCAACTCGGAGCCGCCTAGCCTGGATGTCTGAAGCAAGCCGACCGCTTCCAGCTTGGACGTCTGTTCGACCACGAACTTGCGGCTCTGCTCGTTCATCTCGAGACCGAGTCCAAGAAACAGTCTCCGCTGAGGCTCCAGGCGGGAGTAACCGGTTCGGTCCTCTGGAACGCCGTGATACAGTTGTCTATACAAGGCGATTGCGAAGGCGCCGACCATAGGTTGATAGATGAGAGACAACATTTTGTCATCTGTGCTGCTGAGCGTGAATCCGCGAAATATGTAATAGCGATGATGTTCCGTAAATTGCAATATATTCTGGATGCGCATTGCATCGACTCCATCCCTTGCGTACTACCTATCATTCTAGCATAAATGTCGATTCTTAGGACGGCTTTGAAAAATAGAAAAATCCCCCGGATGAGGGATTTTGTCGTCAAAACATTTTGTAGCCGCCTTTGCGCAGGGCCCGAATCGCCCAGCCGCTTACATAAGCGCCAATGAGCGCTCCCGTTATTGGAATATAATAGACAAGCGTGTAAGTGCCGATGTTGGCAAACGTCGGATTGTCCGCATCCGGCCACGGAGCCCAGATCGCAAGTCCGATCAGGACGACGACAAAAAGTCCGATTGGAAACCACGTCGTTTTGAGAAGCATATTCAGAATAAATCCGATGCCGAACATCATAACGAAAAACAGCACCGTCGCGATAATAATTTGGATGGCTTCGATCATTGCCTTACGACCCCTTTCAATCATTCTATCTAATTCTAATGAATGCTAAATATGAAGTCAATTGGCGCCCGCCAAATGTCACAAGTCCGTCATTTGCTCGCATGCCGCGGGTTACGTTACAATAGGGGCAACCAAATACAAGCAATCCGAGAGGAGCAATACGCAAGATGAGCGAAGCCGCACAAACATTAGAGGGCTGGTACGCCCTTCATGACTTTCGCAGCGTCGACTGGACCGCATGGCGCCTCGCGACGGAACAAGAACGAGCCACGGCGCTGGACGAGCTGCAAGGATTCCTCGCGCAATGGGCGGAGGTCGAAGCTCAGAAGAACGGCAGCACGGCTGTTTATTCCATCGTCGGCCAGAAGGCGGACTTTATGATCATGCATCTTCGCGAGACGCTGGAGGAGTTGAACGAGCTCGAGACGGCTTTCAATAAAACAACGTTCGCAAGCTTCACCTATCCCGTTCACTCTTATGTGAGCATCGTGGAGCTTAGCAATTATATGGCTCAGCCGGGCAGCGATCCTCTGGAGAATCCGGAAATCGTCGCTCGCCTTAAGCCGATCCTTCCAAAGTGGAAACATATCTGCTTCTATCCGATGAACAAACGCCGCGATGGCAATGATAACTGGTATATGCTCAGCATGGACGACCGCAAGACGATGATGCGCAGCCACGGCATGATCGGCCGCAAATACGCGGGCAAAGTAAAGCAGATCATTACGGGCTCCGTCGGTTTCGACAACTGGGAGTGGGGCGTCACTCTATTCTCGGACGACGCGCTGCAATTCAAGAAACTTATCTATGAAATGCGCTTCGACGAAGTTAGCGCGCGATTCGCCGATTTCGGAGACTTCTACGTGGGCAACTTTCTGGATAACGAGAAATTCGCTCATTTGTTGAAGATCTAGGCTTCACTTGTCCTTCAATTGAAGTGGTCCAAAAAAACGACAGTCCGACTACCGTCAGACTGTCGTTTTTGTCGTTCCGGGCGGCGTCGAGGTAGACTCCCGGACGACCAGCGTCGCGGGCAGGGATACACGCTGCCGCGGCGTCCCCGGATTATCGATCAGCCGGAGCATCATGGAGGCCGCTTCCCGGCCGATGGCTTCCGGCTGCTGTACGACACAGCTCGGCGGGATGCGGAACCACTCCGAATTTTCGAAGTCGTCGAAGAACAGGATCGAAAGTCCCTCCGGTATGTTCCTCCCCGCTCTCTCCGCAGCCTTAATGACCCGCAGTCCGATGTCGTTGTTGCATGCGAACACGGCTGTAATACGGGGCTGCTCCTTCAGCAAACGCTCCATCTTCTCCTCATCGAAGGGTTCGACGATCAGACTCCGGTCCACGGGGATCAGATGCTCCGACAACGCCTTCTCGTAACCCGTCAACCGATCCTCCAGACTGGTAGTGCCTTCAACGGGAGAGGAAACGAAAGCGACGGACCGATGCCCTAGCTCCAGCAAATACTTAACGGCCTCGTAGGAGCTCTGCACGTTGTCCGTGCACACGCAATTCGTCTCAACCCCGCGCAGATAACGGTCGATAATGACGACCGGGAACGGGGATAACGCCATCCGAAGGATGTCCTCGTTATAGGCTTCCCCCACCGCGGGATAGACGATGACACCGCTGACGCCGAGCTCCGAGGCTTCGGCCAGCAGCTCCTTCTCTTTCTCCGGGGAATCATCCGTGCTGCTGAACATCAGCTTGCAGCCCGCTCCGTCCAAGGTACGCTCGACCCCTCTTAGAATGCTGCTCGTAAACAAGTTGTTTACTCTCGGCATGAGCAGCCAAACGAAGGATTTGCGATGCTGCAGTCTCTCGGATGCATAAAGCCGGGGTTTGCCGTTCTCGGAAACGAAGGAGCCTTTGCCTTGAATCCGATAGACGACTCCTTCTTCGACAAGCCCGTCAAGCGCCTTTTTGATCGTGATGCGGCTGACCCCGAATTTCTCGGCAAGCTCGTTCTCGGAGGGCAGCTTCTCCTCCCCGCTCCATGTCCCGCCCTCGATTCCATCCAGTAGATATTCCCGAATCTGCGCATACATCGGCATGCTTTTGCCATTTCTGCTCATGGTCTCTCCCCTTTACATTACAAGTATACAAGTGAATGTAACATGCATCAACATTTTTATTTACAATGACGTCTTTATGAACTAATATAAAGCTTAAGTTGTCATACATTCAACATTCATTAAGTTGTATACTTGTATATTAAGGGGCGTGAAATCATGAAAAAGCAAATTCATATTATTTCGCATACGCACTGGGACCGGGAATGGTACATGTCGTACGAAAAGCATCACTTGAAGCTTATCAGGCTGATGGACAGCTTGCTGGAGCTTCTGGACCGCGATCCCGAGTTCAAGAGCTTCCATCTCGACGGGCAAACGATCATCATGGACGATTACTTGCAAGTCAGGCCAGAGCTTCGCGACAAGGTCGAGCATTATATTCGGGAAGGCCGGCTCATTCAAGGCCCTTGGTACATTTTGCAGGACGAGTTCCTGACGAGCAGCGAAGCGAACGTGCGGAATCTTCTGATCGGGCATAGAGATGCGGCAACGTACGGCCCCGTGTCCAAAATCGGCTATTTTCCGGATTCCTTCGGCAATATGGGCCAGGCTCCCCAGCTTCTGCTGCAGGCCGGCATCGACAACGCCGTCTTCGGTCGCGGGGTAAAGCCGACCGGCTCTAACAATTCCGTCGGCGAAGCCGCTTATGAGTCGCCTTTCTCCGAAATGTACTGGGAATCGCCGGACGGCTCGCGGGTGCTCGGCATCCTGTTCGCGAACTGGTATCATAACGGCATGGAAATTCCGGTGGAACCGGAAGAAGCGGCTCCGTATTGGGAAAGCCGCATTCGGAATGTGGAGCAATATGCGTCCACGCCCCATCTGCTGTTTATG
The DNA here is from genome assembly GCF_018604145.1 of Paenibacillus agaridevorans. NCBI lineage: Bacteria > Bacillati > Bacillota > Bacilli > Caryophanales > Paenibacillaceae > Paenibacillus > Paenibacillus agaridevorans. The sequence continues at coordinate 3,747,174 of NZ_CP075889.1, forward strand.
AACGGCTGCGATCATCAGCCGGTTCAGATGGATTTGGCCGCTGCGCTGAGGACAGCCAGGGATCTTAATAAAGAATACGACTTTATTCATTCGAATTTTAACGATTACATCGAATCTGTCCGGGTAACGGCCCCCGACACTCTGGCTACCGTGCGCGGAGAGCTTCGGAGCCAGCAGACGGACGGCTGGGGAACGCTGGTCAATACCGCTTCCGCCCGCGTGTATATCAAACAAGCCAATCAGCACTGCCAAGCTTTGCTGGAGAAAGCCGTCGAACCTTTAGCCGTGATGGCCCAATCCGTCGGCGCTCTATACCCCCATCATTTGCTCACCTACAATTGGAAGACGCTCATGCAGAACCATCCGCATGATAGCATCTGCGGCTGCAGCGTGGACGAGGTGCATGACGAGATGATGGCCCGGTTCGCCAAAAGCCGTCATATGTCCGAAGGTCTTGCGGAAGAAAGCGCGATGGCCGTCGCCGGCGCCATCGATACATCGGCGTTCGCGAACGAAGAGGATGCCGTTCCATTCGTCGTCTTTAACACCTCCGGCTGGAAGCGATCCGGCCTTGTCAGCGTCGAGCTCGAGCTGTTGAGGGAGGCGCTGTACGAGCCGTCGCCGGCGGAGATCGCAAAGCGTCTGGAAACCGTTCGACTCCCTCTCGGCTCCGTAATAGACGCAAGCGGCAACGCGATGGACGCGAGCATCGAGGACCTTGGCGTCCGTTTCGGCTACGAATTGCCGGAGAATCGTTTCCGCCAGCCTTATATGGCGCGTTGTTTCCGCATTACATTGGAGGCAAAGGATATCCCCGCTCTTGGCTACGGCACCTTTGCATGGATCAAGGAGGAACGGCAGCCAAGCGCTTACGCGAAGGTCTCCGTAGCTTCCGAACCGGCGGCGAACACGATGGACAACGAACATTTGAAGATCACGATCCAGGAGGACGGCACTTTCGAGCTGCTCGACAAAGAGACCGGGAAAGTATACCGGGATCTGGGCATATTCGAGAACGTCGGGGATATCGGTAACGAATATATTTTCAGGCAGCCTCACAACGATATCCCTCTGACGACCAAAGGGCTGCGGGCGGATATCGTAAAACTGGAGCATTCTTCCTTGCGTACCGTATACGAAATCGTGCATCGCTGGGCGATTCCGGCCGGCGCCGACGACTTGCTGTCCCGTGAGACGGCGACGATGGTTCCGATTCAGGAACGCCAGGCGCAACGTACTGACGCGAAAGTCCCGCTTGTTATCGCGACGAAGCTGACGCTGGACAAAGGCGCCAAAGGGCTGTCCATCCAGGTCAGCTATAACAACCAGGCGCGCGACCATCGCCTGCGCATGTTGTTCCCGACCGATCTGACGTCCGAGGTGCATCACGCGGATTCCATCTACGAAACGGCCATGCGCGACAACGAACCTTCGGCGATATGGAGCAATCCGAGCAATTGCCAGCATAACCAAGCCTTCGTCGCAATCGACGAGCCGGAGGCAGGGCTCGCGGTTGCCCACAAAGGGTTAAACGAATACGAGCTGCTGCGGGACGGCCGCAACACGATTGCCATGACGCTGCTTCGCTCGGTTGGCGAGCTTGGCGACTGGGGCGTCTTCCCGACACCGGGCGCGCAATGTCTGGGCGAACAACGCGCGGAGCTGCTGCTGGTTCCTTATGCAGGTGAAAAGAACCGGCATGCCGCCGCCATTGAAGCCGCTATGCTCCATACACCGTGGACGGTGCGGCAAGCTGCAGTGCAATCCGGCCGACTCCCGGCCGAGCACTCCTGGCTGAACTGGTCGGGCGAGACGTTGGTGCTGACCGCCTTCAAAGCCAACGAAGAGCGCGGCGATACGATCGCCCGATGGTACAATCCAACGCTTCAACCGCAGACGCTCGTTATCCAGGCTGCCGATGCCGAGGCCTGGTACCGGAGCAACGTCCTGGAGGAGCGACAAGAAGGACTCGATGCCGTTGATGGCATCATTACGGTCCCTGTCAAACCCGCCGAGATTTTGACGTTGGGCTTCAAGGCGACGACGAAGTAGCGACTGTACGGTACGGCTGAACATACACCAATGTTATTCGGTATGTGGTATGTGGTATGTGGTATGTGGTATGTGGTATGCGGTATGCGGTATATGGTACGCGGCATTCGGTATCGACATTCGGCATCGGCATTCGGCATCGGCATTCGGCATCGGTATTCGGCAGCGGCAGTACGAATAGCGTGCTGCCTCCAGCCTAACGGACATAAACGACGCTAATCTTCGATTTTATAAGGTTTCTAAAAGCTAACGGACACACGCGATGTTATTCGCCTCATCACCGTGCTGATTAGCTTGTTTACGGCTAAATAATGTCGTCCATGTCCGTTAAAGTTAGTTCCAGTCAAAAAACGGGCAAATAGTGTCGCTGATGTCTGTTAGAGCTTGTTCAACCGAACCGTTTTTACGAAACTCGCTACAGTTCAGGTTTCACAATGAGAAAGGACCTCAGTCTCCAAGTGAGATAGAGGTCCTTTTATCCGTTACAGGGGAAGTTCCCCTGTCATACGTAAGGGGACATGTGCGCTGACGATGCCCGTTTTGCATCATTCCAGTAAACGCCCACGGCGTACGTTTGCATCAAACCAGTAGACGCTCCCAGCACACATTTACGCCAATCCTGTTGACGATCACGGCGCACGTTTGCATCAGTCCGGAGTCGGGTAGACGGGCTATCAGCGCAAGTTTGCATCAATCCAATAGACGCTCACGACGTCCGTTGCATCAGTCCAGTATCGTTTTCATCAATCCAGTAAACGCTGATGGCATCCATATGCATAAATCCAGGTCTCTCAACCGCCCGAAGCCAACAATCGCAATATCATCGTAACCGCTTCCGCTCGGGTCGTCGTGGCCACCGGGTTCAAGAGGCCGCCCCCCTGTCCCTGCAGTATGCCGCGCTCTACCGCCAGCGCCGTTGGACCCGCGGCCCAGCGCGCCAGCAGGTGGCGGTCCCCGAAAGCGGACAACACGGCGGCATTGCCTGTCGCGGAAGCATCCATCGCGCGGGCGATGATCGTAGCGAATTCCTGTCTCGCGATCGGCTTGGCGCCGCGGAAAGTCTCGTCATCATAGCCGTTCAGCCATCCGGACCTGACAGCCTCTTCCACATAAGGCAACCCCCATAGTGGAATGGCCCCAACATCCGTGAAGCTTATCTTCGGCGCTCCCGCTTCGGATACCAGCAGCGCCCTCCCCAGCAATACTGTAGCTTCCAGCCTGGTCACCGGCTCGTTGGGTCGGAAGGTGCCGTCACCGAAACCCGTCGCGAACCCAAGCTCCATCGCTTCGCGAACCGCTACCTCCGACCAATGACCGGCGACATCGGCAGGAAGCTTCGCCACGACGCCTGACCTCAGCATCATGTTTGAATTAGGCGCCAGCTCTTCCTTTTCCAGCTTGCTGTCTACGAGCTTGACCGATTCCAGCTTCACAAATGTATCGCCGCCTCTAATACGCTGAAATCCTACCACCGCCAGCTCGAGCATTCCGTTCCTGCCGGGCGTCTCGCCGACGCGGGTATGGGCAAGCCGCAGCTCGCCGCGAGACAACTTCGGTTTCACGGCAAAGCCGGAAAGCGATAACTTTGCATCTTCGTAGGCCAGCCTTACAGGATCAAACTTCAGGACAAGGTCGTAAGCATACATGTCCTTGGCATCGTTTAACGTAACGGTAACGTCTATCCGATCCCCGACTTCGGCGACGGACAGCTCGAAGCCGTCCGCCTCCTTTGCCGATGTCTGCCGCCCCGGCGCGATAGCCAGGCAGAGTAGCATGAACACCACGATTAACAAACTGCTTTTCCGAGACATAAGCCTGTTCACTCCTGCTTTATTGTTCATGGAACCAATCCGATAGAATCATACGGGCAATGGCTGCCAGCGATTGAATCGTGATTTCCCCTTGATCCAGCATGTCTGCCGCCTCTATGTCGCTCCAGCCTTCATCCGAAGCGGTTAACCCAAAGTACCCCGCGACGATCGACAATGTCTTTAGCGTTACGTTCGACTCGCCCGCTACAAGCGTAATCCGGCTGCCGCGGAAGACGGATGCAGCTTGCTCCAGTTGCGCGGCAGCTTCGTTTACCGCCTGCTGGGACTGACTGTCGTTGTATACCGAATCGGCGGTCGCAATCGCCGCGCCCAGCGCATCAGCCGCGGCTTGCGGATATTGACCGACCTTCGTCCCCGCCGACGAACGTTCCAGCAGCGAACGGGCTTCGTCCAGAACGGAATGCAGCTCCTCTTTGTTCACGGACGGCTGCTGAATGACGGAGTTTTTGAACAATTGAACTGCGGCCGACAACGACGCCAATGCTTCATTTACGGCAAGTTGGGTAGCATCCGACTGCGCGTAGACGGCTTCGGCAGCCATAACGGCTTGCAGCAATACGCCTTTCGAGCCGCTTGGATATTGTCCCGGCGAGGAACCCTCGACGGCTCCTTCATGTAAATCACGGGCAGCCGCGATCGCGCTTCCCAGCGCGGAACGATCTGCTGCCGTAACTTCGACAGCCGCAACTGCCGAATCAATCGGGATCGCATGAGACTCTCCGCCGCCATCGCCGATGATTTCGAATTTCGTCAATGACACATTTGTCGTACCGACGAGGGCATTCTCCGCCACTCTGCCATGCAGCTGGAACAGCTCGCCTTCTGCCGCAAGAGAGCCGCCGATTCCGCTAAGCAATATATTGATCAAACCTTCCGCTGGCTTGACGGCCGTTCCTAGCACGGTCAGCCCCGTTCGGGTTGAAGTAATCGCCGTGCCGGCCAGCTTGAGCAAGCCGTCCTCCGCTTCGAACGTATCGAACACGAACACCTGAGGATCGTATGCCGCGATTGCGTTAATCGTCGAGTAGTCATAGGTACTCTCCGAAACGGAGACGGACAAATTAATCGTTTGACCGGCATAGGCTTCCGCAGGAGCACTCAACTGAACAGCCGGAAGCAAGTCCGGTTCCTCGGAAGCCGCTGCTCCGTAAACCTCGATTTCGAACAATCTTGCACGTTCATCAGTGGCCGGATTGCCTTTTGTAATCGCCAGTCTCAGTCGGCTCGTCTCCACGGGCACAAAGCGGAGATCGGCATACTCGCCGACGTAATTATCCTCTTCGTTGCCGACAACGGACTTAACCGTCACCCAATCCGTACCGTTCCATGACTGAATCTCGAAATCGGCGAGCTGCATGCCTTGAGAGTCGATCTGACCGCTCCAGAGCCTGACCCCGTTCACCTTCTGCTTCGTATCCCACGCCAGCTCAAGCCAGTGCGGGCCTTCCGCGCCGGATACCCAGCGATCGGCTCCTCCATGTTTAATGCCGTTTACGGCAAGCGTTGGCGGGAAATTGCCGCTTTCGTGGCTGGAGCTTGCGGTCACGCTCGCATTTGTCGCAATGTTGGAATTGGGCTGCGGCTCCGTGATGCGAATAATCGCCTCGCCTTTAACGCCGGAACCGTCATTGGCTTCGGCCACAACCTTGACGGCGCCAGGCGACATGGCCGTCAACAAGCCGTTTCCGTCTATGGAGGCATGCGCCGTTGTCGTGCCGCCCAAACCTTCGACTCGCCAAGCTACCGTCCGATCATCCGCGTTTAACGGCTTTACGTCCGCCGACATAAGGAGCGTTGCCCCTGCGTCGAGCATGGTTCTCCGATTCTCGGAACCAACCTGCACGTCAAAGACGTATACGGGCGTAACTTCCGGTTCAACCGGGTTCGGTTCATGCTCCCATACTTGGATCTCGAACACGCGAGCTCCGTTATCGTTCGACTGCGCGGTTGTCGTGCCTTTCGTTACCCAAAGTCTGATCTTGTCGGTATGGATAACGGGAAACGCCAGGTCGTTGTGGGCGCCGGTGCGGCCATCCTTCGTATTACCCGTCACCGATGCGGCAACTTTCCATGCTCCGTCTTCCCAATACTGAATCTGGTAATCGCGGATTTGCCATCCCTCGGATCCGGCTCCGGCGCCGCTCCAGAGACGGACGCGGTCGATATCGTAGCTTTCCTCCCAGCTCAGCTCCAGCCAATGCGGGGCCTGGCTTCCTGCAAGCGTAATCCATCTGCTGCTTCCATCTAGCGAACCATCCACGGCCAGCGCCGGCGGATAAAGAGGATTGCTGGAGCTCGCAGTCAACGCAGCGAAGCGAGAGAGATCTTGTTTGCCCGGAAGCGGTTCCGGCGGCAATGCCGGCGGCACTGCGGGCGGCGACACCGTCCCGTATTCGTACAGCAGCATGTCATCAAAAATCACGCTGCCCGTTCCGCCTTGTTTGTAAAGATAGAGAATGGCCGTCGTATTGGAGCCGCCGGTCGTAAAGACGACTTCTCTTCCCGTAAACCCGGCGCCGCTGACATGGACGTCCTTGGCGGGATTGCCGTAGCTCTTTACGCCGATGACCGCGGAGCCGCCGCCTTCGCTTCTCGCGAAGCCCGACAGCTTATAGATCGTATTCGGCTTGACGGTCACCGTCTGCTCGATGCCCGATACGGCGTTGCTCAGGACTGCGGCATATTCGCCGCTGCGAGCTCCGTCACCCACGATGGCCGCGCCGCCAAACGTATTGCTCCAGCCGCCGAACTCCCCGTCTTCAAAGCCGGGATTGGCTAGCAGATTCTCGATCTCCGCCCCGGGAGGGATCTCTCCGACGGGAATGCCCGGTCCCTCGTAAGCGCCGATGTTCGGGTTTCCGACGGCCGGAACCGGATTGCCGTAGAAATCGAGTCCGCCGTTGCCCTCGATGAATTTGCCCGCGCCGATAGCGGGGGAACCTTGCAGCAGCTGATAACCCGCCAGCGTATCCCTGCCGATTCGGCCCGTGCCCGGAGCCGCAAGCAGCGGATCGCCCACAATCTTGTTGGCATCGGCATTAAGCACGTTCTGCGGATGATTGCCGTAGAACAGATTGTTGTCGAACACGTTATTTGTGCTGGAGCCGAAGTTGTAGCCGCCTGATCCCAGATTAACGATCAGATTGTTGTTGTACGTCGTATTTTTCGCCCAGCCGCCCCAGTTCAGCGTATCGACGACCTTGGTGCCGGAGTTCGGCGGGATGTACACGGTATTGTTGTAAATATGCGTATTCTCCGGCGTTCCGCTAAAGTTGAACACGGCGCCCAGATCGTTTTGGCTAATATTGTAGCGAATGACGGTATTCCGATTGTAGTTCGCGGACTGCGTGCCGTCATTGACCGCAAGCGACATGCCTCCGGCGTTGTTGTGGCTGTAGTTGTACTGAATAATCGTTCCTTCGCTTTTGTAATCCGAATCGTACGCCATCGCGTCGCCGCCCGGATACGTATTGAACACCTCGTTGTTCTGAATAACGGATTCCCTGGATTCGAAAAACCAGAGCGGCACATGATAACTCGTCGATCGCTTATGCGTATCGTATACGACGTTGCGTTCGATAAGGCCGTTCGTCGTGTTCAAGATAAAAGCGCCGTCGCCGCCGATGTCATAGATGACATTGTCGGCAACCGTGTTGTTGAAGGAAAACGGCCTGCTGCCGCCGTTTAGATAGATGCCCACGCTGTCCAGCGAATAGATCCGGTTGTTGCGGATCGTGACGTCCGTGACGACGTAATTCCAGCTGGGATCCCAGACGATGATGCCTCCGTTATGGGCGTAATCCATGGCCAGGCTGCCTTTGACGCTATGAATGTCCAAATATTCGAACACGAAGTGGCGGTACACCTTGGGATTGTTCCAACCGCCGCTATGGCCGGCTACATGGATGCCCCGGCGTTCTCCGGCTGTATTCGCATAATTCGTAATTTCCAGATTGCGCACTTCCCAATATTCCTGACTGTAGAAGTAGACTGCGGCGTCCGCGCCGTCGCCGGCAATTAGAGGTTTCGGCCCTTCTCCGTATTTGTCTATCGCGATCGGATTGCCGGAAGCTCCCGAACCTTTGGGATGCAGCGTTCCTTTCCAGACGCCGCCGGCTTTGAACAGAATGCGGTCTCCCGGCTGGAATACCGTGGCATTTACCTTGTTCAGCGACTTCCAAGCAGTCCCTTCGCTGGTGCCCGCCGCCCCGTCATCGCCTCCTGCAGCATCCACGTAATACACATTCCCCGTTTCAGCCGCCGCAACTATTCCGGCATCTCCTGCAGGTATCGCGATTGCCGAGAATAAGACCGCCGCAAGCAGCAGATTCAACCATCCTAGCTTGTTTATTCGCAACATGATCCGTCCTCCTATGTCATAGAGCCTTATCGGCTCAAATTAGTAACCGCTTTCATTTTGTGGAATCCTCGTTTACTCCACGCCTAACTTGGATTCGTAATAGGCAGGCAGCAGATGTACGACAGCCGCTTCTACCCTGGATTGCATATAAGCCGAATACCGCTCCTCCACATATAGTTTCCTGACAACGTCCCGCACCTCCTCGAACTTGGGGACCTCTGCAGCTTGCCAATCCGTCACGCGTACAATCACATATTGGCCCGCTATTGGATCGTCGATGACGGAAGTAATCGGCTGCCCCTCCGAGGCCGCTTGCAGCGCAGTATACAGCGAGTTGTTCGACTTGAACATTCGCGACGCATTGGATTCGTTCAGCTCCAACTTCTCCTCATAGGCTGCCGCCATGCCCGCCGGATAAGCTGCCTCCGCCAACACTGCCTCCGGTGCTGCTTCCCCTGCCAATAGTCGCTCTCGAATAACCGTTGCCATCCGGAACGCCTCTTCCATTCGTTTATCGCCGTCTTTCCCTTCATAACGATACGTAATGGCGATTTTGTCATACGTCATACTGTTGGTCATTGGCGACAACATCGTGCTTATCCTTTCGTAAAAGGAAACCAGCTCCCTCTCGTCCATTGGCGCGAACTCGCGCTCCGCCAAGCTTTCCTTCGACAATGTCGCCAGCTTGCCGCGGTAAAAATCAATGAACGTCCGCTCCTCGAACTTGGCCGGGCCATAAATCGGTTCACCGTTTGCGACGGCTTTCGCCCTGCGCGCGTTCTCCTTCTCCATCGCCTCGAGCAGGGAGGCATAGGAAACGTCGCTTGTCAGTCCCAGCTCATGCGCCAACTGCAGCTCCGCCTTCATCGCAACCGCATCCTCCAAAGCCAGCTCTCTCAACTTCTCGATCGGCGAAACTCCCCTGAAGTCACGCTGCCAGAAACGCGTGTCCATCGCAACGACCTCCTCCGCCAGGAAAGTTTCAATGACAGAAGCGCGATGAAGCCCCGCGAAGTAAGCTAGCTCCTCGGCGATAATGTTGTCGCCATTGACCGTCGCCACGACGATTTCCGCGGCAGGCGCCGCAAATAACGACTTGACCAGCAGCGCAGCGCTGGCTAAAACGGCCATGGCAAGCAAGGCGGTCGTTGACAGCTTAACGAACGTAAGGCGTCCTTCCATGGCGTTCTCCCCTTCTCTCAGAAGGAGCCCACCGCATCGCGCGGCGGGCCTTCCTTTTATTTTGTTTTTTGATACCACTCGTTGGCTTCCTTCGTAATGTCTTCGCCGCCGATACTCTTCCATTCCTTAACGAAATTGTCGAAGTCGTCGATCGGCTTCTTGCCGTAGATCATGCTGATGAACGTGTCTCCCTCAAGCTTGACGAGAATGCCGCTCTTCGACTGCATCGCCGGGGTCGGAGCTCCCGTAAATTGCTGAGCGATGGCATAGCCGTTTTTCCAGCCGTCATCTACGATTTCCGCCGCTTTCAGCGTGCTTGGATTCGACATGGCCGCGCGTTTCTCCGCCGATGTCTTCGGCTCTTCGCCTCTGCTGATATTCGCCAGCATTTCCAGATTCTTAAACGGATTTTTTAGATCGATCAGCACGTATTTCGCCACGCCGACCTTGCCGCCTTGAATATCCTCTTCGGCAACGGACACGCTGCCGTCGGCCAAGATCGTATAGTCGTAATCCTTCGCCCAGCCGTTCTCGAATTCGCCGCCAGGCTCTTGCGAGACGCGTCCGAAGATGCGGTTCAAGTACAGGAACAGGGCATCCACATGGTCGAAATCCTCTTTCACGAGCAGTCCGCCGCGCAGGAACGTCGTATCGCGGGCCGCGGATTTTCCGTTCAGCGTCGGCAGCGGGTAAGGCAGCATATCGGCGCCTTCCACGTTTTTCTTTAAATCCGGAATCGGCCAGTTCGGCAGCCAATATGGAGCGACGACTATGCCTACCCGGCCTTGTCCGATCAGTTCGGCCAGCTTGTTCTCGTCATGCAGTCCCGCTTCCTGCGAAATATAACCTTTGTTGTACCAATCGTTTAACCGGGCAAGACCGTCCTTCATCTCCGGCAGCGTGGAGCCGTGAACGAGCTTTCCTTCCTTCTCCAGCCACTGATAAGGGATCGTTCCATAAGGCCCGAATACCCAGGTGCTCTCGCCGAGCCATCCCGCGAACGGGTTCGGGTTGTTGCCGCCGGATCCCAGGCTGAGTCCCAATGGAATCAAGTTATTGGTACCTCCAGGTTTTTTGTCGAGGAAGGCCTGCATAACCGTCTCCAGCTCCTCGAACGTCGTCGGCGCCTGCAGTCCCAGCTCGTCGAGCCAGTCCTGACGGACCCACATGACCGCGTTATCGTTGCCGGCATGCGCGAAGTTCGGCAGCGCCATCTTTTTGCCTTCGTGCGTCACTTGGCTCCACATGAGCGGATGAGAGCTATACAGCTCTTTCATGCCATCTGATGCGTACTTCTCGAAGTCGTCTGTAATATCGCGGTAATGCCCCGACTGGATAAGCTCGTTAATGAGCGCCATATCCTCTGTCATCAGCACGTCCGGCAGCGTCTCCTTGGACGTGAGCATAAGGCGAACCTTCGTTGCAAATTGGTCGCCGGGCGACTCCCAGAGGTTTTTGAGCTGAATGCCCAGTTCCTCCAGCGCCCACTTCGTGTGAACGTTGTTTTCCAGATTCTCTCCGTTCTTGAACTTGAAGGTGCCGTCCGTCGCCTTGACTGTCGTGATCGTGACGGGCGGATCGAACTTGTGCGTCCCGTTGCGGATCGCCTCGGCGTTGGAGTCCTCCGATGGGGCAGGCGATTGCGTAGCCTCCGCGCTGCCGGTCGGACTGCTCGAAGCGCCGCTTCCTTGTCCCCCGTTGTTCGTGTTCGACGAGCAAGCCGCCAGCAGGGTAATCACCATGATTGCCGCGAGCGTAAGTAACATTGATTTTTTGGCCATGTGTCCGCCTGAACCTCCCTTGAATCTGCTGTATTGAGATGCAACCTAATCTTATTACAGCGTTTTCAGCCGGGTAAGAGATAAAGTTTTAAGATCGTATACTAAATTGTTAAGGTTCACTTCCCATTGCGTTCACGGTAATCCTGGGGCGTTACGCCGTAATAATATTTAAACAGCTTGCTGAAGTAGGGCGGGTTCTGGAAGCCTAGCTGACCCGACAGCTCGTAGATTCGAATGTCCGTCGTGCGGAGCAGCACGCTTGCTTTCTCCATCCGGTATCGCATAATAAAGTCGCTGATATTCTCCTTTGTCTCCTGCTTGTAGAGCGAGGACAAGTAAGCCGGGTGAAGGCCGACATGATCGGCAATCGCCTGCAGAGACACATCGCCCGCAATGCGGCTTTCGATAAAGCGGTGAATATTCGGGATAAGCGTGCCCTTGCCGTCTTTGACTTCTTTTACGTTGGCGGTCTCCAAGCTTCGAAGCGCCATGTCCGCCCATTCCATCACCCCGTCGAGACGGGTGAACAGGCCCTGCTCCGAGAGAATGTCGGCCTCGAAGCCGGTCAGCTCCAAGAGCGTCTTCCCTTGCAAGTGGGCCGTATACAAGAAGGCGTTCATGAGCGCGTACGCGACCTCCGTCACATGCTCCTCCGTATCCAGCTTTTTCTCGCGCATCTCCTTCTCCAGTTCGGCAAGCTTCGAGCGCGCATCTTGCCAACGGCCCGCCTCGAACAGCCCCTGGAAGCCTGGAGGCGCATAGAGGGAATCCAGAGAACGGTATTGCGAGCGGCTGTCTCTCTCCAAAATGACGATACCTTGTTCGCTGCGGGGGACCTTTCGAAACCCGTTTAACGATTTGCGGTACTGGTCCACGATCTCCAGCGGGAACAGACGGGGCTCGCCAACCAGCGCGGTGACGGTCCCGCGAAGGAATCTCCCGACTTTGGCTACCAACTTTCCGGCAATATTTTCCAGTCTCAGGGCAGCATCTTTATCCCATGTACCGTCCGGCTTCTCCTGAAGCAGGTAACACAGATACCCGAAGGAATCCTTGGTCCCCCAAACCTCGAATTCCGCTTCCAGAATTTCGCTTGCAATGTTGCGCACGGCATATTCGAGCAACGACGGATCGGGGATCGCGGATTCCGACTCGTCGATCCGAACCATCAGCATGGAGGTATGCCTACCTGTTGAGAAGCTCAGCCCGTATTCGTTCATCCGCTCGGCGAGAAGCGCGTTCGGCAGCAGAATGCCCGACAACAGATCGTTTAGGAGATTGGCCTTCAGCACAGGCAGATGGATTCGCAGCGTATGTCGCGCCCGCTGAACGGAATCCATCTCCTCCCATTCCCGCTCCAGCAGCTGTCTTAGGCGCCCCACCTCGTCCATTAACTCCTCATCCTTCACCGGCTTGAGCAAGTAGTTGGCCGTCCCGTAGGCGATCGCCTTCCGTGCGTATTCGAACTCGCCGTATCCCGACAGCAGAATGCATTTGGTCCGGGGGTAATGCTCTTGAATATGCTTGCATAGCTGCAAGCCGTCCATGCCGGGCATCCGAATGTCCGTCACGACAATGTCGATCGGAGTGGAGGCCAGTATTCCGATAGCCTCCAGCCCGGATCCCGCCTTATGAACACCCTCAATGCCAATGCTTGCCCAGTCGTTCGCCACCATGCTGCCTACAATCATCGGCTCGTCATCCACTAACAACAGCTGACTCATAACCCACTCTCCTCTTCTCCGTCTCCCATTCTTCGCTTCGCCACTTCAATGACACCCGGAGTCCTGTAAGCGCGTCCGAATGCGTAAGCGACAAGCCGGCTCCTGTGCCATATCGATGCTTGAGCCGCTGATGCACGTTCCACATCCCGCAGCCCGAAGCGTCGTCCATTGGGAGCTCCAGCCGTCCCGCAAGCGCCTTCATTTCGTCGTCGGACATGCCGTCTCCGCTGTCTTCCACGGTCAATTCGTTCCAGCCGTCCGCCATTATTTCCGTTATTCGCACAAATCCTTGCCCCGGTTTCGGTTCCACGCCGTGCATAATAGCATTCTCGACGACGGGCTGAAGAATTAGCCGCATCACATTCTCGTTAAGCATCTCGTCCGGGATCTCGATCTCGTAAGCGATTCTTTCCAGCCGGTATGTATAAATTTGCAAATAATGCCGAACCAGATCCACCTCTTCCTTGAGGATGGCCTTCTGATTCTCGACGCGGGTGGTATACCTGTAATAACCGCCCAGATGATAGGCCATCTCCTTGATTACGGCCGTCTGGCCCGCTTTGGCGCTAGCCGCGATAAACGACAGGCAATTGTACAAAAAATGCGGGTTGATCTGCGATTGCAGCTGCTTGAGCGTCGCGAGGCGAGAACGGTTTTGCTCTTCGTAGACGTTATGAACCAAATGCTGAATCTCGCGTCCCATATCGTTGAAACGGTGCATCATATAGTCGAATTCGTTATGGAATTTCTGACCGATCCGGAAGCCGTAGTCGCCGATTTCGAATTGCTTCAAACCCCGAATGAGGAGCGACAACGGTTTCTGCACATGCAGATATAGCAAATAAGACGCGGCTAACCCGAGAGCGATTAACAGAAGCATGCTGACGTAGAACAGATTGCGGCTGTCGATGACCGGCGCGTGAAATTGTTCGAGCGGAACGTAATCGACCAACCAGGCGTCCAACTGGGGCAAATACGCATAGCTCAAATAAGTACGCTTGCCGTCCACCGTCCGATCGGCGTTGCCGATGTCGTTTAGCCCTTCCGCAAGCAAGCTCGCGCCAAGCTCCGCGTACATCGCATCGCCGCCTTTGTCGACCGAAAACGTCTGGCCGGACGCGGTCAACAGGAAGTTGTGGCCGGCGCTTTCCGCATTGTAGTGCTCGAGCATCTCCCGCACGTTGTCCAGATCGAATCGCACCTCGAACACGGCGTTGACGGAATCGGGATCGCTCTTCGACAGATAAGGATCCCAGATCAGCATTTGATAATAGGCCGCTCTGGAATCGCCGCCGTCATGGAAGCGCCACACGCCGTTCTCCGACAGCTCCAGCAGCTTGGGATCGTAGGCGCCGTTCGGACTCGTAGAGATTCGGCTCTCGGAGCTCGGCAAATAGACGGACAGCTCGTTCGACCAGTGGCTGGAGAAACTTTGGAGATACAGCTTCTCTTTGACCAGCGACTGGTATTCGATCATGCGGTAATAATCCTTCGTCAGCATGCTGATATGCAGATCCAGAATCGAGGAATCCCTCGCCAGCACGTTCGAGGATAACGACAGCCGTTCGACGTTGGACTCGATCTGACTCTTGAGGAAGAGCAGTTGGCTCTCCTTGTACGCTTTCATCTGTTTGTCGATGACCTGGATGCTTGTCGTGCTGAAGTAGGTGTACAGAATGACGGCCGGTATTAGCAGAATAAGTATGACGCCGGTCATCTTGATAAAGATCGGCCTGCTCCGTTTCACGCGGGGTCCCCCTTAATATATTGACAGCCACCTTTAAGATGTGTTCTATACATCGATTGGCGGATGCCATACAATTTTCCCAGACAGACGGCCAACATCCGCCAATGCCAGGCACGGTATTACGCTGCGTTCGCCTTCCCGACCATCACATTCAGGAGGAAGCCTTATGAAGAATAACGACATTATAGCATCAACCGGCCGATCGTCAACCGCGCTGCGTTCAAAAATGCCATTCCGCAAAACCTGGAGGCTGCATCTGCTGCTGCTTCCCGCCGTCTTAATCGCGCTTGTGTTCAAATACGCGCCAATGCCGGGCATCATCATGGCCTTTCAGGACTTCAAGCCTTGGCTCGGCATAGGCGGCTCGCCGTGGATCGGCTGGGACAACTTCGAGCTGATGTTCACCTTAAACGGAACCGTCCAGGTCATCTGGAACACGCTGATCATCTCCGTGCTGAAAATCATTTTCGGCTTGGCCGTGCCGGTCCTGTTCGCGCTGCTGCTAAACGAGGTTCGCAATATGGGGCTGAAACGCTCCATCCAAACGATGGTTTATTTGCCCCACTTTATGTCCTGGGTTATTCTGGGCGGTATTTTGCTCGATTTGTTATCGCTCGACGGTATCGTAAATCGTCTGCTCACAACGTTGAACATAAAGCCTGTTATGTTCCTTGGGGACGGAGACTGGTTCCGCGTTACGGTTATCGTAAGCGATCTGTGGAAGGAATTCGGCTTCTCGGCCATCGTGTTCCTAGCGGCGTTATCCGGCATCAACCCGGATCTGTACGAAGCGGCCGAGATCGATGGCGCGGGAAGGCTTCAGCAGACGATTAACATCACCCTGCCGTCGCTCCTGCCCATTATGGTCGTCGTGTTCACGCTTTCGCTGGGCAGCATGCTTAGCGCCAACTTCGACCAAATCTATAATCTCATCAATCCGCTCGTGCTCGGCCAAGGCGACATTATCGACACGTTCGTCTTCCGCTCCTTCCAGGACGGACAATACAGTCTCGCCACCACGGTCGGCTTGTTCAAATCGCTGGTCGGCTTCATTCTTATCAGCGGCGGCTATTATGTCGCCTACAAGTGGGCCAATTACCGCATCTTTTAAGAATCCAACGACGGAGGTAGACCCGCCATGTATTACAAAGATCCATCGTACAGAGTGTTTTATTACATCAATCTGGCTCTGCTCATCGGGATTTCGATTCTGTGCATCCTGCCGATGATCCATATCTTCGCCGTGTCCCTGAGCGGGAAGTCCGCGGCCGAAGCAAATCTGGTCACCTTCTTCCCGATCGACTTCAACTTCGAGAGTTACACCAAAACATTCGAAAACGATAACTTCGGCAACGCCATTGTCACGTCGATTTGGCGCGCGATAACGGGGACCGTGCTTGGCATGATCGTGACGATCATGGCCGCCTTCTCTCTATCACGGAGCTCCGCGGAGTTCCGAGTCCGAGCGCTTTATGTCTGGTTTTTCCTGTTCATCATGATTTTTGACGCAGGTCTCGTGCCCAATTACTTGCTTGTACAGAAGGTCGGACTCGTCAATTCGTTCTGGGTGCTTATTCTGCCGGGGCTCGTCAGCGTATGGAATATGATTCTGATGATGAATTTCTTCCGAGCGCTGCCCAAGGAATTGGATGAGGCGGCCATCGTGGACGGAGCGACCTCGTTCCGCATTCTGTTCTCGGTGTATCTGCCCATCTCGCTGCCCGCGATTGCGACAATCTCGCTCTTCACCATGGTGGGTCACTGGAACAGCTGGTTCGACGGCATGCTCTATATGAGGACGCAGGAGCAATGGCCGCTCGCCACGCTGCTGCAAACGATCGTCGTCGTACAGGACTTCAGCAAAACCGGCATTACGCCGGAAGATCTGGAGATGATGTCCAACCGCAGCGTCAAGGCGGCGCAAATCTTCATCGCCATGCTGCCGATTCTCGCGGTTTATCCGCTGCTGCAACGTTTCTTCGTAAAGGGGATCGTGCTGGGGGCGGTGAAGGAGTAGGGGGGGTTGTCCCTAGAATAGAGTGGGGCTGTCCAATAAGTCTCAAAAATAAAAAGTTGGGCGGAAAAACGCAATGTTTTTCCGTCCAACTATTGTGTTCCTGCTTTTTCTAGAAAGTGGCGAGCTGGATGCCTCCCACTTAACATTCCACCAAAACGGGGCGTCCAGCTTTCCGTTTTCACTGACCTTGGATAGCCATTTTGCCAGGAGCGTTCTGTTTGGTGGAGTGTGTATGAATTTTCATACACGTTTGGCCAGATGTCAGCCTATTTGGTGGAGTGTGTATGAATTTTCATACACGTTTGGCCAGGTGCAGGCCTGTTTGGTGAATTGTATATGAATTTTCATACACGTTTGGCCAGGTGCAGGCCTGTTTGGTGAATTGTATATGAATTTTCATACACGTTTGGCCAGATGCCGGCCTTATTGGGTTTGTGTATTAGTTATCATACACACTTAACCTTAAAAATTCACTTTTCGGACAGCCCCCTCTCACAGATCCGGACTTGGAACTCCGCCAAGATCGACGCCTGACGGAGTTGTCGCCGTGAATATAGTTTCAATGATTCTCTATATTCGCTAGATTACCAGCACGTATCCAGCCCGTGAGTCTCATGCGCCAAAGCTTCCATAAAGAAATAATCGCCGTAACTCGTATATTCCATCCTTCCGTTGGAATGCGTCAGCAGGCCGTTTACGTGTTTGTCGGGATTGAAGTAACGATTCGCGAGCGACTCCAGCGCCGCTCTCTTGTAACGTTCGAACGCCGCATTCTCCCCGTGTTTGCTCATCCTCTGGATGGCGCACACCACGATGGCCGCCGCGGACGTATCCTTGTTGTAAGTCAGATTATTCGGATCGGAAGCATCCCAAGGGAAGGCGGATCGATTGCCTGATGCAATCGCCGGCGTCTCCTTGGGCAGGCGGAAGTCCCACACCGGCACGGCGTCTTCGCCAACCTGCTCCACGAACCGAAGGGCCAGCCGCTCCGCCAGCGCAAAATATTCGGGCTCAAGCGTATAATCGTAGGCGATGGCCAAGCCGTAGATGGCCCAGGCCGTACCTCTCGCCCACCAGGAATCCGTGGCGTAGCCGCAATAATTTTCAGGCTGGACAGGCGCCCCGTCAAACACCGAGAAGCGGTACGCATGGTTGACCGAACCGTCCCCCCTAATGAAATGCCGCATCGTCGTTCGTATATGCTCCTTGGCAATATTCGCATATACGGGATGTCCGGTTTCCCGGCTGGCCCAGAACAGCAGCGGCAAATTCATCATACAATCGATGATGGCGAGCCCTTCGCTTTGGGTAAAAAAATGATCCTTCGCCAGCTCTTCGTCCACATAATCCGGCGTTCGATTGTTCATTCTGCCCCAAGCCTGGATGTAGTGGCCGTTCGGAACATACCGCTTGATTAATTCATCGGCCGCTTTGACGCTCAGCTCCTTCATTCGCGTTTCGCCGGTCTGCCGATACAGGAACACGCTGTAGGGAGAATACAGAAACCCCAGGTCATGCATCGTTTCCAGCGAATCGCGGTTGACCTTGTTGTAAAAATAATCGTAGCCGGTGCGGAGCCAATTCAGAAACGATTCATCCTTGGTAATCGCATAAGAGATGCCTGCCATTCCGGCGAAAAAACCTTGCGTCCAGCAGAACACATGGCTGAGCGGTCTGCCCGGCTGCTGCGCATCGGAAAAGTAACGTCCGTCGAAGCAAGACTTCAACGGAAATTCCCGCCACTCGTTTCCCATCTCCCGCATATTTCTCCTTGTTTTCTCCACGCTCATCTTCAGTATCTCGCCGTAGCTCATCATTGCCCGCGCTCCTTATTCCGAAAATCCCGTTATTCTTGTCGATTCGCCCAGCCTGGTTCATGCTTACCGGCCACGCCAATCCAGATCCACAGACGCCCTGCGACGCGAGGACTCCATGATCGCAGCAATGATGACATCCACATAGAAACCATCGGTCTGGTTGGGAGCCCCTGGCTTTCGTTGAATTAAACAATCGTAAAAGTACTGCATTTCGACATGGAACGGATCGACGGCGTCATACCGATGTTCGGTCGATGTCCCGCTTTCATTGTCATAGTGAACGAGCAGGGCCGCGCGGTGCTCCGACTCATCCCATTTCGCCGTGTATAGCTGAATCCGCCCCTTCGTCCCATTCACCTCCATGAATTCATCCCATCCGTTGCGTTCGTAGCCGATCTTGTCGAGCGGATGAATCGCCGTCTCGTAGCTGGCCACTAGTCCATCGGCGTATTCAAACAACGCCGTTGCTTTGCGATCAATCTGCGTACCCGGGATAAAATCTACGTTGGCATACAAGCTCTTCGGCCTGCCTAACAAATGCAAGGTCATATCGATCATATGGCTGCCTGCGCATTTCACCACCGCACCGCCGTAGCCATCAAGCACCCATTGGTGTTCCGAACCATCCGTATGCTCGTAAAACTGTCCATCCCATTTCTGATAGGCGCGCACCTGAGCGCTGAACAATCGGCCCAATCGGGGCAACAATGCCTTCGCTTGCTGTACAGCCGGAAAAAAGCGTTTCATATACGAAGTGAAAAATAGCTGCCCCGAGGCTTCCGCGACACGAAAGATTTCCTCTGCTTCATCCGCGTCATTCGCCATCGTTTTCTCGCAGATCACGTCCTTGCCCGCAGCCAGCGCCGCCAGACAAATCTCCCGGTGAAACTTGGCGCTGGTAAGGACGCTGACAACTGTCACCTCCGGATTGGCGATGAGTGCGCGATAATCGGCGGAGTATGCGGCGCCAAAAGCCTCGACATAAGGCCTGGCCGCCGACTCATGGATATCCGAGATGTGGATGATATCCGCTCCCGCTCTTCTCAAGCCTTCAAAATGAAACCTCGAGATGTTTCCGCAACCAACGATTCCAAACTTAGGTTTCATACCCGTTTTCTCCTCTTCTTATCCCTCTATGTCTAGCAGTCGGATTACGCATTGACCATTACCATCTTGACTGTCGATTCCTTGTCCGCCCGCAGCAACCCCATCGCCTCGGGAAATTGCTCCAGACTGAAGGTATGGCTGATCAGCGCCTGCCCGTCAATAACTCCCGATCGCAGCAGCTCCACACATCTTGGGAAATAGAGCGCCGGCGAAGCATGCGAGGCTCGAAGCTGGAGCTTCTTGAAATGAAATTCGTTGGCATCAAAGATGATGCTTGCCCCGGCTCCATATTCGATCCCCAGAAAGGCTGCAATTCCTCCCACCTTCAGCGTACGCAGCGCCGGTGGAATCGCCGCAGGCGGAGCGGTGACTAGCACCCGATCGACACCGCCATCGGCATAGGGATACTGCTCGAGACTGACTTGATCCGTATATATGATCTCGTCTGCTCCCCATTGCTTGGCCAATTCGATTCTTCGGGTTGAATGCGATCGGGCAGCGGCATAGATTTTCCTGGCCCCCATAGCTCTCGCCAGCCGCAACGCCATCAATCCGATCGGACCTAAGCCCACGATCAACACATCATCATTCAGTTTCACATCCGCTGTGTACACCAGGTCAAGCGCGACACCCAGCGGCTCCAGCAAGGCAGCCTGCTCGAACGACAGTCCGCTATAGGGAACCACGCATGCCATGGGAACAATGATATATTCAGCAAATCCCATTGAGCCTTTCAGCCAAAAGTTCGGGCCCTTATTACAAAGATCGGAGCGGCCGTTGCGGCATTTGTCGCAAGTACGGCAACTAGTCCCCGTCTCCAGTGCGACAGTATCCCCGATCTTGGTATTCTCGACGCGAATGCCCACCTTCTCCACGATCCCTGCAATCTCATGCCCGACAGGCTCCCAATCGGATGCGCCGACTGCGGCGCTCGTCAAGTCCGTGCCGCAAATCCCGCATGCTTTTACTTTTACGAGCACCTCATCCGCTGCCAATTCCCGCAGCTCCACTTCCCGAAGCTCAAATTCAAACGGCGCTTTTATGTACGCAGCCTTCATTCTTGTCCTTCTCCTTTCCCGAGAACACGAGCCAATTATATTCTTTGAAGCATGTTCCAAATGGAGATACACCAAAGCATGCCAGCCTGCTGCTGCCCTAATAGGGTAAAATGTTGGCTGTTGGCCGTAACCGCGCGATGAATGCCGACACCTCCAAGAATATCCGTATCCGGCCCCGGCGCGAAGCCTACTGTATCCCACAGTTCATGAATGGCCTCGCGAATCCATCTCTCCTCCAGAGGTTTCGAATAAACCTCTGGATGCAAGGTAGATTTGGCGGGCATCCAGAGGAAAGAATGCTCCCATTGCCGTTCCAATTCGGTTTTGATCGCAATTAATCTGCTTATATAAACATCTGTTGGCGTAGCTTCAATAACATCCGATTCTCCCTGCTGCCAGAGCAACACTCTGAAATCCCCCACCGATTTCCCGGCATGGAGAAGTTGATGATATAATCGCTCGCCCGGCATCCACTGCCGGGAGGCTGTAGAACTGACAGCGACATTAACCATTCCGATCGGAACCCGGAGCAACGGAAGCAGATGATTCATCGCCGCCGGCCAAATCGTCCCCTTGAGTCTTGTGTCATGGATATCGCGTATTCTAACGCCAGGTTGCGGATCATGGGCTACTCTCCAATCCCCGGCGATGGAATCATAACTGCTGACCCTCCCCTCGGGATCTTGAATCTGAAGGTATTCATCATTGCAATTCTCGGCATACGATTGACCCGCAATGACAAAAACCTCTCCTACGCCTATAGGTTCAACAAAGGATTCAATCATGATATCGCCCGATTTGTCGGTGAGACGAAGCTCCAATCTATACCAACCCCCGGCGGGAACCTTTAACATTGTTTGAAATGTCGAAGTTCGCCACTCCACCTCCATTTTCATCCAGTCGACTGCTTCTCCATAAGCATCCTGCATAAGCACTGTCCTTGCTTCCAACTGAGCCATTTCCAAACTACAGGAAATATTGCCGGAAATGATTACAGTGGCATGCCCTGACTGTGGACCTCCCGGATGATTGGCATAGGATTTCATTGGATCATATCCATATCTTTGAATAACCTGGTAGGGTTTGGGCTGTTTGAGTGTTAATTTATAATCGTTGCTCGTAGTTGTTGTCATAGACAACCCCCTTCCGTATTCCAATCCTCTTTATTTCGTCGTGAGCAGATTATAAATCGCTTGCGCGGCTTCGGCGCGCGAGGAGATGCCCTTCGGAACGAATTGCGCAGCCGTCCTGCCGTTGATCAGTCGAAGCTCTGCCGCTGCGTTTACCGGATTGGACGCCCAGGATGAAACCTCATTCATATCGGAATATCGGGAAATCGAATAGCCGCCAGGCTCTTTGCCGTACAGGATGGCGTAGGCGCGCATCAGCATGACGACCATCTCTTCGCGAGTAATCCTCCCGCCCGGATCGAAACGTGTTGCGCTCTTCCCGCTCACAAGTCCTACTTTATGTGCTTTGGCGACCGCAGCGGCGAACCAATCCGATGGCTTGATATCCGTGAATGGTATCTTAGCCTCGTCGGAAAGCTGCAATGCGTTCACCAGCATCATGGTAAATTCCGCGCGGGTCGTGGCGCGGGTCGGTTCGAATGTTGTTGCGCCGGTGCCCGAAACAATTTGCTTCGCAACCAGTTCTCTGATCGCTGCATACGCCCAGTGGGTCTGGGGAAGATCGGTAAACTTCAATGGGGCGGGAGAGTCATCAATCGCAACCTTTGCCTGGAGGCCAACCGTTTGCGTTGTGGATGCCATGCGGCTGTCCACGAGCTTCACATCCGCGATTTCTATGGCGGCAGCTCCGGCTCCATTCTCCTCTTTTGACGGATAGAGGATGCGAGGATGGCAGTTCCGCCATCCTCTGTATACCTATCTGCCATTCTATTTGGAACCCGGTTGTTATCTGAGAAGCTTGACCGCTACCCTCGACAAGTCGACGATGTCGATCTGTCCGTCGTTGTTCAGATCGGCGATCTTGATCGCGGCCCAGTTGGCATCAGAGGACGTCTTGCCATAGTATCTGGCTACGATCGCCAAGTCGCCTATGGCAATCGTGCCGTCTCCGTTCAGGTCTTCCGCCGCGTGCACAATATCCCCCGCGATGATGCTGATGTTGAACGACACGTCTTGCAGCTGGATATCCGCATTTTCGCCATCGCCAACCGTTGCGTTCGTCATCGCAATGTTCGTGGCCGCGGCGGCCTCCAGCGACTTGGCTTGCCAAGCCAGCGTCACCAGATCGCGATCCGCCGCGATGCCGTTCTCATCGCCCAAGCTGGCGATAATCAGTTGGACTTCGCCT
This sequence comes from Paenibacillus agaridevorans, assembly GCF_018604145.1. Classification (NCBI taxonomy): domain Bacteria; kingdom Bacillati; phylum Bacillota; class Bacilli; order Caryophanales; family Paenibacillaceae; genus Paenibacillus; species Paenibacillus agaridevorans. The sequence continues at coordinate 3,770,170 of NZ_CP075889.1, forward strand.
GCTTCGTCATCTTCCGCCTGCAGGATGGTAATCTGGTCTGTCAGCGCTGTCGCAGACACAAATTCCACCTTCGCCGGATCGTACTGGATCGTCAAACCCTGAGCGTAAACCGCGTCGGTCACATGCTGCAATCCGTATGCCATCGTAAAGGAGGCGCCGGCATTGACTGTGTCATCACCCGACAATACCGCAGACAACGATGTTGCGGCTGCATCCACGGTGACGCTGATGGTTGTCGTCAATGCGATCCCGTTCGGATTGGCAACCCCATCCGGCAAGGTAACGGTTCCATCTACGGTGAAGGTCTGCGCGGCCGTCAATGCCGGATCATAGCTTGCAGCTTGTACATCCCAGGCAACATCGGCATTTACGCTGCCGGCATCAGTTGCCAGCTCGACAGTGGAAGGCAGCCCAAGCGCTTCCGCCGTCTTGGCCGTTCCATGATCTACGCCTGCAATGGCAGACGGCGCTTGAATGGATACTAACGCTGCCTGAGGCTCCTCATTGTCGTCCGGGTCTCCATACGGATTCAAGTTCAATACGGCTGAACCAGTGGAAATAATGCCAAAGTATCCCTCATCCGTGATATAGCCATTCGTATCCAGATAATCAAAGATGGTAGTTCCATCAATTTTGACAATCAGCCGAACGCCATCGTTCACATCCAGCGCTCCGAACTGGACGGAATGCTCTGTACCGGATGTCACCAAAGTGTTGGGCACGGTGAGGGTCCCTTCCGGAAACGCTCCGGTTGGTCCGAAACGCTGCAATTCAAACGCGTTGTTCTTTGCAATGAACAAATAGCTGGTCGTGGTCCAGGGAGCTGCCGAAATACTTTGCGACCGAAGAGTGAAACCTTGCCAATTGTTGTCTGTAAAATCGAATCCCGCCTTGAATCCCCAGATCGCATAATTGGGAACCTTCAAATTATAGCCCGCAAAACCATTGCCTGACGGAGAGAACGTCAATCCGCCTTCGGGCGTAGTGGAGAAATAGTTCGGATTGTCGGCTGCCCAGTTGGATCTGTTCGTCAATAATTGTTCCAGATCGACTACGCCTTGAACCTGCTTTCTCTTAAATGCCGTTACACTTTGCACAAGCGCTGCCAGGGCAGAATCGATATCGTCCTGCGTAGCGTTAGCATCATTGATTACTGCGTTGGCACTGGCAATCGCCAGTTGAAACTCCGTCAATGCTTCTTCCGGGAACTGACCGGGCTCGGAGCCTTCAACCGAAGCCGCATGCAGACTTGCCGCTTCTGCAGCTTTGTTCATAAGCTCGTAGTTGTCGGTCACTTCGTTCATGGCAGTCGTAAACTGAGCTGAGCCCAAATCATTAACCTTGCTATCCGGATATAACGCCGAGTCGCTGATCGCCTGAACCTGCCAATAATAGTCCTTGGCGCCGTATTCCAGATTGTCAAGCTTCAGGTAATTTTCTGGCGCTTCCCCCTCATAGATAACGTCGATGAGCGAGCTGTCTGTGGCTACCGTGACCAGATAACGGTTTGCGCCGATTGCGGGCTCCCACATGAGCGTGATTCCGTGAGCCGGAATCTCAATGTCATTGTTCTGCGGATAGATAAGCTTGAAATCCGCAATTTCCGGGAAAGACGTTCGATATGCGTTCAACTTGAGCCCGATATCGCTGTACACAGGCGCCGTAAATCCGCCAATGCCGAAATTGCCCAACGGGTTGAAATTGTTATTTTCCGCATCTTCGAACAAGCTTGCATCGGTCACCATCACATTGTCCGTGAATGTCCCGGTTGGCAGCGCCGAATCCGGCACGGAAATGCCGTTCGTCTGAAACAGGACATTGCGGGTAAACGTATTGTATTTCGGTTTATAAGGCTCGTCGGCTAACAGGTTGGCCAGTGTCGGGAACCGCGATGTCCAGAGCTCGCTAGTTGCCGGCATGGCGATATACCTCGTATACAACGTGCCGTTAGGCGGTTGAACTAGCGGGCTTGCCGCTCCCCCGCTCAAGTTGAGCAGCTTGATCGATGAAGAAGTGGCTCTAACCGATTTGGCTACGATATTGCTGTCAACAACGTTATCCCTTCCGCCATGGATGAATACTGCCGAACTCGTGTTATAGAATATATTGCTCGTTATGCGGAAGCCGCTCAGCTGGTCATCCAGATAAATGGAATATCCGCCTGCGCCCTGCAAACCGGAAATATCATGCAGCAGGTTGTTCCGAATGAAATTGCCCTGGTGCGTATAGTCGCGTCCTCCGTAAATTGCGCCGGCGTCGGAGGATTGCTTGACAACCGAATAGATTTCATTGTTTTCAATGACATTATCGTTGCCGCTAATCCCAATGGCTTCATGAGGAGCCTCGTTCATTACGTTGTTCTGAACGGTAATGCCCACCCCGCTAATGGAAACTGCCGGAGAATAGGTTTTGTTCACCGTACTGAATCGTGTGAATACATTATTGCGAATTTGAATATTGGCGGGAGCCAACGTTGGCCGATATCCAACATTCGTCGTATATACGCCCCCCTTGCCGATATTGCTGAAATCAGAGTCGGCTACTTCTACTTTGAGGGAGCTTTCGATCACAATGGCAGTTGCGCCGATATTATGGAACCTGCTGGCCGCGATTAAGATCGAATCGCTTCCTGTCATTTCGATAGCCCGATGGTTTGTCTCCTCGAAATCAAGGCCGATCAATTGGAGATGGCTGGCATTCGTCATCTTTACTAGCGCCGTATTCAGGCTCGACAACTGGATATCGCTCTGCGAAATGTCATGAGGCGCGTACAAATACAGGATGCCGTTCGTTCTGTCAAGAAACCATTCTCCGGGCATATCGATTTCTTCGAGCAGGTTGAACACATAATACCTTTTGCCTTCCGCAACCCCGTACGGCGTTGTTTGCTCGACGGCTATCGTCTTTGCGGCGGTGTCCACATCGGTAACCCGCATCGAATCGATGTACCAGTCCCAGAACCAATAGCCCTCCACCCACAACTGATCCGCTTGTCCCCATGAGTTCGGCTGCTGCTCATTGTATTGCCACACCGCTCCGGAACCGCTCACTCCGGGAGCAGAGATAGAACCGGTCGTGACGAATCCCTGGTTCGGCCATCGGGCAATCGTCTGCTTCGTACCGTCAATATAAAGCGCCGCGCTGTCCGGAAGCGACTGGGTATTGGAATTTGTCCGTTGGATCGAACCGAGCTCGTTAGTGGTGAATCCTAATGCATTCAAGTCCGCCTGGATGACCTTGCCTGCATATCCGTCTTTCAATCTGCTTATGATGGCTTGATCCGTAACCGCGGAGAAGGCGCTGGAAGGAATCGTCTTCGCTCCCGACAGCTTGGCGCTCTGCCCCGGGTAGGATCTGTACGTGATTGGCGCCTTGGCCCTTCCCGAATCGGAGACATCGAGCGTAAACGTGTTGCTGCGGGAGTATTGTCCGCCCATGAGGTATACGGTGATGCCGCCTACCGGAATCCCCGTGGAGCCCTTCCGCTGCCTGACAACATCTCTTGCTTTTTCAAGCGTTAGGAAAGGCGCGTGATACGTTCCGTTATTCGTATCGCTTCCTTGCGGGGATACGTATACGCCGAAGGTCTGTTCAATGCCGGTCAGAAGGCTCTCATCGCCGGCCGTGAACAGATTCGCGTCATCGCTGACGGCATACAGCGTGCCATTGTTCCATACATATAAGTTTTTCTCGGCGGCTACCGCCTGTATGGAAACATAATCGCGTCCCTGGATCGTCTCGGCCGACGCGGATGTTGCGCCAAGCTTTGCCGCCACAAAGTCTTTCGGAAGCAGCACGTCGCCGTTCTGCACGACCGGCAGGACCGTATCGTCGTCATTCAGCTTCGTTCTGGTTCCGTCCACATAGACATCGGATGAATACAGGGACAGAAGTATGCCTTGAGGCAATCGGGTCTGCAGATCAGGCAGATGATCGACTTTGCTTTGCGCATTTTGCGTAAAAATCTGCTGGAGACGGGCAGCTGTCGTCGCATTGTATTCCTCGATGACAAGATCATCCAACACCATTTTCCCAGCGACATTAAAAGCAATGCCTTGCACCGAGTCTACCGGATTGGCAAGGCTCTGATTCATCATGACGACATTGTTGCCGTCATCGTCTCCGATATAAATATCTTGTGTGTCGGATACCGTATCGATGACCAGGCCGACCTCGTAATCGCGTCCGGCTTGCAATTCGGCAACGATCGTTGCGGTACTGTCGCTGATCGTCTCCAGCTCGCCGGAGCCGGTCAATCTGAGTGCAGGAACGATGTTCCCGGAGCCACTTGAATCGATAATACCGGGGAACCATTCGCTTGCTCCCGAAATTTCATTGATATGCAGCTTATATGTGATAATCACTTTGGTGGCGGAATATGGAGCGGCAAGCGTCTTCCTGACATAAAAATCGCTTGAACCGCCGTTCGCCGATTCCATGTACAGCTTCTGATCGTGTACTTCCGCTTTATAACCTGCCCCCATTCCGCTTGCGTTCGTCGCCCAGCCTTCGGCATCAGCCGGCACTTTCCACCCATTTGTATAAACAAAATGCTCCTCAAGCCGATTCAAATCCAGCTTGGGTACCGTAAACGTCCAGTCGGACAACCCGCCGCCCAAAATGCCGCCTCCCAGGTCCAAGCCCGTGCTGTCAGATACTTTCATGCCGCCGACGGCAAGCGTCAACGATGTAACTGCATTATTGTTAGGGAGGTTGTAAAACCCGGCTACGCCAACCCCTACCTTTCCGCTGGAAAACTCAGCATCGTTTGCTGACAGGATAAGGGTATCGTTGGCCAATACTTGAATGGCGCCGGACATCACTGTAATTTTGTAGCGAGTTGTTGTATCCAGGGCATGTTTCAAAGCGGTTACGGTGTTGTCTCCAAGCTTCATGGCAACGCCATTTCTCTTCTTGTATAAACCGATTGCGCCAGTAGCGCCATGAACGGAGATGTAATAATGATTGTTGGCGTTCTGATAACCAAAATAGATCTCGTGATGTGCCCAATTCGGAAAGACTGGATTCGTAGCAGGCTTCACATCCATCTCCAACACCATGTCCGCTAACGAAAAGTTTGCGGGAGCTATTCCCATCGTGTTGGTAGTACCGTGCGTCTTCAGCATCAACCAATCGACATTGCTTACATCCGTCGTTTTATACCACGTGCTGCTATTTGCCGCATGGGCGGTATTTGCGAACGGAAATAAAATGGCCGGGCATATCAAAGTCAGGACCAGCAAGAATACAATGACTCTTCGTTTCACTGTTCATTCGCCTCCTTTATAATAGAAGCTCTGTCCAACTGCCGCCGGACGTCCTGCACGGGAAACCCGATGAATCCAATGGCATCGCGACGATGGAGTGGGCATCCGTTCTAACCATGATCCTTCTCTCATTTCCCTTTTCACGTATCCTCATATTGACCTCTGTCGGAAATGACACTTTCGCTTTTCCTGTCAGGATACGATAAGGGGAACAAACCTCCTTGAGCATTTGCGTGTTCTCCTCGAATGTAAAGCCCGGCCGCCTGGTCATATAAATTTTGTGCAGGCCGTCTTTGCCTTTTTGCAATTTGTCGAACGGCAAATGCCGGTTGCTCTGCCCGTCTTGCGCTACAATGATATATTTTCCTTTATGCGGCTGCTTGTCATATTCCTCGGGGTATTGGGATAAATCCCCTCTTATGCTCAAATAATATCCGTTTTCGTCTTCCCCTGTCCCAACTAGCGTCTGGCTTGTCCAACCATTCAGCTCCATCTTCAAACCAGCAACGGAAAAACCGACTCCCGAATAAAAATCAACTTCCGTTTCTTTATCCGCTTCAGCAATCGTTTTTTCTTTGATGATCAGAAAGGAGCCATCCATGGATATTGGACCTGATACAAGGGGGCCGCTTGTTTCGCTTTTACGATAAAGAACCTGGATGACCGTATCTTCCGTCCGGATGCGCACACCTTCGCCGTCTATTCCCGCGATGCCGTCCATTCTTTCGCAGCTCTGTACGAACGTTTCATTCTGAAACGGCTCCCACAATGCAACGAATGTGCTGTCCAATTCGCTGCCGTCTCTACGAACAATGACCTTGGGCATCACATTCTGGTTCCAGTTGAGTGTCGCCTCCTGAAGGTTGGCCAGCTCCCGATGATATCGGTGTCTTGGCGCTTCGCACAGCATAACTTCCCCACCGGCTGGTGCGAGCCAATGCAGTCGAAGGCCCGGCTTAGGCTCTGCCGACGCCGCTCTGGCTCCTGCTCCAGGGAAGAGTTCGCCGTGCGGGAATGCCGGGGTCATCGTAATTTGCCAAGGCGTGTCATCCCTATACACGCTTACATTGCTGAAGGCGCCGTAGTAATGACTTCTTCCGCCAGGCTCGTCCCGCGGCAGCAAGCCTTCCCAATTGAAATCTTCGCCAGAAAGCGCGCCTGCCTCCGGGTTTAACGAAATGCCGTTATCATCAAGGTTATCCAGGTACCGGTCCGGTTGTAATGTCATTTCTGCTGTCTGCGAATAATCGGCGCAGCCATTGGCCATCCATTCATGACGATTCCCGCCGGACACCTCGAACAGGTCCAGGAAAACGCTCCGCCCCTTCGCAATCGGAATACCGATCACGGCACGCCGATACTTGCGAGCTTCAGGATACGCAATATGAGGCGCTTCCGCCTGCATGACCATCGTGCGACCGTCAGGGGAATGCCAATGGAGGAGGTTTCCGCCTTCAGAGCTGAAGGCCTGATTGTTGCCATCGACAACAACCAGATTATGCGCAGCTGCCGTATAGATGTATCCGCCGAGATGGGAATATCCGATATCCGACACCAATTCATCTCCGTGTGCCCACAAGGTGAAATTCAGCATATCCTCATGTGAATGATTCCAGTGTCCGGAATAATGCAGATGCCCTTCGGCACAATCCGTGCCTTCTCCCGACCCTATAATCGCATGTCCAAAATCAGGCAGAAGGAACGGTTCAGAGATGTTGCGGCGATTCAGATCTTTGTCAGGAATCTCATTCGAAATCCGCACTTGATGATATTGGCTGTACTGACTTTCGGCCCACGTATCGTGTATGGTCATTACGGAGCCGTCCGGATAAAACATTCTTTGCTTGCACAAATACATGATGTGTTTGTAGCCAGGCAAAACGTGCTCGGGGTCGAAATATTCAATATGGCTATCATCTAGTTGGGACGTATAGCCGAGAGGATCTGAATAACCCCGGATATGACGAAGCGCTTCATCAATATCCCCGGCGACATCGTGCAAATACGAGACGCTCTCCGGGAACATGCCGTCTGCCATAAACAAATAGCCGAAAGCGGCTTTGGCCTTCCCAATAACATAGTGAATAATTTCCGGACAGCCGATGGAGAGGGCCGCCATAACAAGTCCGTTCAGCTGCAGTCCGATTGTGTTATGGAAGTATCGCCAAATGTCGGTTCGGTAGTAAGCGTCAAACCTTAATGACATACGAACAATGTGCAGAATCCCGTCGATGACGTCTTCCCTGGCCTGAGGGAAACCCAGCTCGGAAACCTGCTTCCAGATGATCGGGCTTTTTAGTGGTTCAAATATCGCAAGCATTTTCTTCAAATGCGCTCCCGTTGCCGGAGTTTGCCAGAAGTGAGTATCGGCAATCCACGCAAACCATCTTTCATATTCATCCGGATCGAAAAAAGCTAGAATATAATGATAATTCCAGTCCGGCTTGCCAAAGATCGGCCAATGAGGGACGCTTCTCGCCAGCTTCAGCAGAATGACCGCCGCTCTAATTCCGGCTTCCATATCGCCTGTTGTATGATAGTATTCGGCGAGAATCCGCGCCGCTTCCTGGAAGCACTCCATTCGGGTGCTGACCATAAACCGATCCAGATATATTTTCTCGAATTGAGGATCGTAATATCTCTTTAAATCGTCGTCATCCGGTCCCGGATAGCTGGGAACAAAGGTGAATATTTCCTCGAGCGTTTTGTTCCACGGCCGTTTGTGATAAGGATATATCCATTTCTCCCCTGACGGTCCAATGACCTCGTCATACCCCGAAACCGGGAATTCTTCTTCATAGCGGACAGGCTCTCCGGTTGTTCGATCGATCAAGATGTCAGGCTTCCGGGGATCCCATCCATAATGCTCGGCATACTTCCCTAACCCTCTCCGGTCCGGAACCAGTTCATAAATGCTGCAAGGCGACAGCTCCAGATAAGGCAAAATATGAGACGGCAATTCTCGCCGCTCGGACTTGAGCTCGCCAACCTCGCGCTCATATTCCGTATGCGCTTTCAGATTGTTGATCCATTGCGGATAAGGCGCCCCTTGCACGACAGGATGATCCGGAAATCCGCCTCTTTGTGTCCGGATATTGCGAATCGCTACTTCTCCGGTCCCGAATAGCTTCAGCACGTATTCGAGTCTGATCATGTTTGCCTTCACGAATGCTTCCAGATACATCGTTTGCCAGCTGTCATTGACCCTCACTCTGGATGTATTCTGGTCATATAACATGTCATATTGCCTGTTTCTGACCTTAACGGTTTGATAAGGATTGGCATCTTCCTTGTAAGCCCGGAAACATTCCGGATGAACCACGATGCCGGGAGTCCCCCTAATCTCAAAGCTGATTCCTAATACATCCTCATTCCACCTCTCCAGTTCAAACGCCGGCAACATCCATTCCGCTTCATTCTCGATCGTCAATCCCAAGACATTAGTTGTCATCCCGTATAAACCACCTATAGGAAATAGTAAATTTCGTAATGTTGGGAGCGCATGACCAGCAACCTGCACCCCCAACGTTCTTCCAGACAATCAGAATGTGTCGGTTCCTTCAGTCTGTTCTTTTTATTCCTTTGTTTTACGCCATTCGTCTACCTGTCTCTGCGCTTCAGCAATAACCTTCTCTTCACCGGCAGCCTTGCGCTTCTCCTTCATGTCTGCGATTGTTTTATCGATATCGGCCATACCGCTGTACAGAACAGGTTTAAATTCGGTGAAAATCGCGTTCAACTGGGCGATTTCGTTCTCCACGCTTTGACGGTCAAAGCTAAAGCCGATTGTCGGATCAACAAGCGCGGTGTCATTCTGCGTCTTTGTTAGCTCCCATACATCATCCGGTTGTCCGGGAATCACGTAGCTGTTGAATTCATTGCCGAACAGCCAACCCGGCAGGGAATAACCGCCTGCGATAGGCTCGATGCGATTGTCGGACACCTTCGTGTAATCCTGACCTTCAATTCCGAATTTGAGCAGATTGAACAGCTCTTTATCCGTATTGACCAGGTTGATCAGCATCATGGCGCGGTCCGGGTTTTTGGAGGTAACGCTGATGGCGTTCATTGTCGTCTGGCCCGCTGTTTTCGGGAGGACCGCGGGTCCGGTTGCTTGTACGACAAAATCGAAGCCCATGGCTAACTTCAGTTCGGCATCCAGTCCAGGTTTAATCGAGGTATACCTGGAGAAAATTTTGCCTGCTTTGATGACTGACGTCTCATCCTTCATAGTAGCTACGTCTTGCGGAAAATAACCTTTCTGATACCAGTCGCGCATAATAGCAAAATTATCCGTTAAGGTGTAAGGCGCGTAATAGACCTGCCAGGTGTTCGGGTTAATCCTTAAGCCTTGCACGCCATCTACTGATGGAGCGAAGGTCAAGTAGGCTTCCGGAAGTCCTTCGCGCAAGGGGGAAACAGTCGGTTCGCCGGTTTTGATCGTTTGGAAGGCAGCCGTCCAATCATGAAGCGATTTGAAGCCGGTCGGATCAATCTGATATTTGTCCAAGAGATCCTTCTTGTACCAAACCCCGGGCGCGGTAGCCATGATCTGATTGTTCGGCACGCCATAAATTTTCCCGTTTACTTTGACCCCATCCCATATTTCCTGCCGCATGCTGTTTTTCAAGTCGGGGTATTGGGTGAGCAGATCGTCCAATGGGATATATGCTCCTTTGGATACATTATCCGAGTACGGATTCGCCCAGCTCGAAGTGAAGGCGATATCGTATTCTTCTCCCGAAGACATGACAAGCTGCATTTTGTTGACATAATCGCCCGGGTTAATAAATTTGAAGTCGACCGTAGCGTTAATCTTGTTTTGAATCATCTCGTTTGCTTTCTCGATAACCGTTGCCGCATTGCTAGGCTCCGCATTCCGAATGAACCATACCAGCTTTACCGGATCCAGCTCCTCGACCGCCTCCGAACCCGTCGGCTCCGGAGTCGCGCTGCCCGGACTGCCGGAATTGGCGGGATTGCCGCTTGAAGTGGCAGCCCCCTCATTGCTTGAGCAGGCTGCAAGAGCCACACTAAACATCAGCAATACAGTCAGTAATACGGTTCTTGAACGTTTCCATTTTTTCATTTTTGACACCCTCTCCAAGATGAATATAATCTATCTTAAAAATCGGTAATCCGACTTTTAATTCAGCCCTGGAAGCTAACCTTTAACCGATCCCACGGTTAACCCTTTGGCAAAATATTTTTGAAAGAAAGGAAAAACAAACAACATCGGCCCAATCGCGAGGATACACATGGCCATTCTTGCACTTTCCGACGGAAGGACTGCCAATTGCCCGGAATCGACTTGCACACCCTGCTGCAAATTTTTGAGAATTTCCTGAATGTTGTTCATCATGATCTGCAGCAAATACTGCAGCGGGTACATCTGTTGCTTGTCGATGAACAACAAGGCATGAAACCAGGAATTCCAGTAAGCAAGGAGCTGCAGCAGTCCTACGGTCGCCAATACCGGTGTTGACAGCGGGATAATAATCCTCGTATAAATACGCCATTCGCCTGCTCCGTCAATCGTGGCAGATTCGACAAGCGAACCCGGAAGTTGTTGAAAAAAAGTACGCATCAGGAAGATGTACCAGACGCTGCCGAGAAGCGGGATAATAAGGGCTGCATACGTGTTCTGCAATTGCAGATATTTCGTCATCAACATGTAATAGGGAACAAGCCCGCCGCTGAATAACATGGTGAAGAACAAATAAAAGGTAATGATTCTACGGTACTTGAAGTCCGATCGGGATAACGCATAAGCGCACATGGAAATCATCAATACGGAAAGCAGCGTGCCGACAGCCGACATGAAGATCGTAACCTTGTATGCGTCCAGAATCGTCTTCGGGCTTTTCAGAATGTACCGGTAGGCTTGCAGATCCCAATTTTCCGGAATGAGTCGATATCCAAAATTGGCGACATCCATTTCATTGGACAGCGAGATCGAAACAATCGACCACAGCGGTACGATAAACAAAATCGACATGGCGATAAAGATGATGTGCAATACGATCTTGGACAAGCTGAGCCTGGAGACGAGCGCCATCATGTTCTCCACCTCTCTTTCTATTAAAATAAGGAACGATCCGAATCTATTTTCCTTACGACCGCATTGGCGGTTACGATGAGTATAAATCCCAATACGGATTTGGTCAGATCTGCCGAGCTGGACATGCCGATATTGCCGAGATGCATTAAGGCCCTGAATACGTAAGTATCGATTACGTCCGTCGTAGCATATATGGTTGGCGAATCCATAGGCACTTGATAGAACAAACCAAAGTCCGCCGAGAAAATATGTCCAATAGCCAGAATAACCAGGAGCGTCATTAATGGATAGAGAAACGGCAATGATATTTTCGTAATAATTTTCCATTTGCTCGCGCCGTCGATCTTGGCGGCCTCGTAATACGTAGGGTCAACGCTTAGCAAAGCAGCATAGTACATAATGGCATTCATTCCGATGACCTTCCACAGATTAGCAATAGGAAAAATGTAAATCCAGGCCGACGCTTTATTGTACCAATCTACCGCTTCGAAGCCGAAGCCAGTCAGCCAGTCGTTCAATATTCCCGATCTCGGATTAAGAAAAGCGTAAACCATATACGCCACAACAACCCAGGATAAGAAATGCGGGAAAAACATAATGGACTGGTACATTTTCAACCATTTTTTGCTTGTCAATTCATACAGCATTAATGCGACGGTCACCGACACCACCACCGTACTGACAATGAACACCGCATTATATCCCAGTGTGTTGCGAACGATTCGGATGAGGTCCGGCGAAGTAAACAGGAATTTAAAATTACTGAACCCCACCCACTCGCTTCCCAATATGCCTTTATCGAACTGATAGCGCTTGAAAGCAACAATCGCACCGAACATTGGCGTGTAGCTGAATATAAACGCGTAAATCACCATTGGAAGCGTCAGTGCCAGCAGAAATCTGTTTTTTCGCAAATCTCTCAAAAACTGTCTTGTGTGTTTAATCGCTCTCTCATCTCCTGTCTAATTGATGGATGGTTGTGCTCGTTATGCTCTCATCCTAACCATTCAGGGTCCGTTCCATATAGAGGCAAACGCTGCGAATAAGTCGAAAATGCGGTCTAAAATGTGTGAATAAGTGCAAGAAAGCGCTTTTCCATTCCACAATTCGTCCGCGTCCTCTATAATAATGAGACTAAACGAGGGGCAGGGGAGCGATTTCTCATGAGACGAGCACTTTCATTCAAACACCCGATTTACTTTAATCACTTGCTTATCAAGATCACCATCTTGATTGTGCTCACCGTCCTGGCACTATCCTTGATTCTGAACTACAGCTTCAAGAGCTATAGTATCAGCCAGTTAAATTCGTCGAATGAAAAATTGATGAATCAAATTTTGCAGAATGCGCTGGCCATCAACGATTATGCCAAAAGTTTCGCCACATCCATGTTCAATGGCCCGGATGCGGCCAATTTAATGTACGGTCAGGATGTCCAGATCATTGATATTTTGAAAAGCATGCGAAATACGGATATTTTCCTGAGCAGCACGCCATATATGCATTCCGCTTACTTCTATAACGGGCGTTCCGGTACCTATTATCTGATCGGGCCGGATACCGGCATTCGAACAACTATGGATATTCTCGATCATGATTTTGCTCACATGATCGAGAACCCTGAACGAATCAAGAGTCTCACCCCCATTCCCAGAAGTATTCGCTTCTCGGAGGCGAATGCGGAAAAAAAGATAGAGGTATTTTCCTACATCCTGTCGGAGCACTTTCCAAACTCGAAAAAAGTGAAAAATGCACTCATCGTCAACCTCAGAATGGACTGGATTTTTAACACCCTATCTTCATATAAGGATACGAATTCTTTAGAGGGAAGCAATATTCTGCTCCTTGATTCCGAGGGAAAGGTCGTTACAAATTCAAATTCGGAGAACAAGCTGTTCGGAGTGGATTTGTCCGCCGAGCCCTTCGTCTCGGAAATATTGGCCTCCAAGCAAAGATCGGGATTCATGATCGCGGACTATCAAAATCAATCTTCTGTGATCACGTATGCCACTTACAACTCGGCTCCATGGACTTTGGTTAATATTACCCCCTATGAGCTCATCGCGAAAAGCATCGGAAAAGTAAAGCGTACGACGCTATCGATCGGCTTGATCATTATGATCCTCTGCACGTTTTCGGCTTTTCTGCTTGCCAGAAATTTATATGCCCCCGTACGCGATCTTCGATATATGGCCAGGAAACTGGATTATTTACAAAGCGAGAATCAAGATGAGCGGAACGAGTTCGATTATATTGCCAGTTCCCTTCAATCCGCTTCGCACAAGCTGATATCGCTTGAGTCCTTTCGCAAGTCAAACTTATCTATCCTTAAACAAAACTATTTGAGAGATGTGATATTAAACAACAATTCAAGCGAAGTGAACGATGAGACGCACTTCAAGGAGCATGGGATTGTCCTCAATCCGAAGAGCAGATTGGTTGTCGTTCTGTTCAAAATCGACCACTTCTCGGATTTTCAAGCGAAGTACAGCCTGAAGGATCAGACCCTCATGAAATATGCGCTGCAAAATATTATCAGTGAAATTCTATATTCTTCTTTCCCATGCGAAACATGGGATGAGGGGGGCGATACAATCTTCGCGCTGCTGAATGTGGAGCCGGATAACAGCGAATTGCAGCAATCTTTCTCTGATATCGATGAATTTAAAAAGCTTATTCGAGAGGTCCAAAATGTTTATACAACCTACTTCAAAACAGGCCTTTCCGTCTTTATAAGCCATTCGGGGGAGAGTTTGCGGGAAGGGAGACGTCTGTTCGAGGAGGCGGTCGAGTTGTCCAAGTACCGCATGACATTCGGGCACGGCAGCGTTCTGTTCCAGCAGGAAATGGATATCGATTCCTTGTCCGAATATAATATCGACAATGAACTGACCACACAATTTCTGGAGATGTTGAAAAAGGGCCGTCTCGATGAAGCTTGTATGTTATTGAATAGCCTTATGAAGAGCTTATCGAATTGCAGTTATAACAATATTATGTTTACCTTGTCGCACTTGTCGTCATCCATTTTTAATGCCATCAACCTTATGGAGAAGAACGGAACCGTTTTATTCGCGCTCGATTTTGTTTCATTCGACAACAGGATCAAAAACATGGAGACGCTTGAGCAAATCAATGCGGAATTTTTGAAGCTTATTGAGTCTATCGTGCTCAGAATGGAGCAAAGCCGGGATGAGAAGTCGGAGATCGTCGCATTGAACGCCATCAAGTACATTGAGGTCCATTATACGGACCCTTCTCTCACTACCAATCAGGTGGCCGATCAATTCAATATGACTCCCGCTTATCTTGGAAAGATGTTCCGACAACATGCATCCCGCTCCATCACGGATTATATTTCTGAAGTTCGATTGGTAAAGGCATCGGAGCTCTTGAAAGAATCTGCTTATAACATCGATGAAATCATCGACAAAATTGGCTGGGAAAACAAAAAGTACTTCTTCACTTTGTTTAAAAAACGATTTGGCACCACTCCAACAGAATATAGACTAAAATCCAGGTTGAATGAGATTTCAAAAACGGAACGTTAAAGTCTGACCGCGCATGACCTGGCGTACTGAAGGCTGCCCCCATTGACCTTTCGGGGCAGCCTTCAGCAATTTGTTCGGGTAACCTTAGTTGTCGTCCCGATCGTCGTCATACTGGTCGTCATCATCCCAGTCATCATCGTCATCGTCGTCGTCATCCCAGTCGTCATCGTCATCGTCGTCCCAATCATCCCGGTCATTGTCGTAATCGATGTCCAACACTTTGCCGCTTGAGGCGGCAATCTCCACCTCGGCCGTGCCGTTCGCCGTCTTTAACTTAACTTCATATTCCAGTCTGCCGTCGTCGCGTTCCGTCTCCACTCGAATCAGCTCGCCCTTAACGGCTTGCTTTGCAATCTCCACTGCACGCTCGACAGTAATGATATTGGCGGCAGTTGCAGCAGAGCCGCTGTTAGCTGAGCCTGCAGCCGACTTCGAATCGGATGACGCCGTCGATTGTGCTGGCTTGGTTGTCGCCGCGGGTTTCGAAGTCGCTGACGCGGAGGAGCTACCAGTTGCCGGCGCCGAAGGTTTCACTGTTGCTGCTGCCGACTGCCCTGTGCCGTTAGTCGCTTGTGCACCTTGCGCGCCAGTGCCTGCTTCGGCTACAGATTCGGATCGGCGGTCATCGTCGTCGTCATCTTCTACAATGCGCAGCACTTTGCCGCTAATCGCATCGATGTACACGTCGGCCTCCCGGAAGTCTTCCTTGCGGTCGATGTCGACCTCGTAATAGACCGTTCCGCTATGGCGCTCCAGATCAACGTCGGTTACCGTGCCGGGCACCGCCTGCAGAGCAATCTGTTTTGCCTTAGCCTTGCCGATGTAGTCTCCCGCGGGTGCTCCAGCCGCGAATGCGGCGCCGGCTCCTCCCAGAACCGCCACGAGTCCGGCTCCGATTATCCAGCTTTTTTTGATCATCATGTTCCTCTCCTTCACCCATTGTCGCTTCTGATGTCACTCTTGTTGCTTAACTACACTTTAACCGGGCAATCTGAGGGGATCATTACAGCAACATTAGAATTTGATGAGAGGATAAGAGGAGAAAAAGAAAAGTGACTGTCAGATTCGACAGATCCCTTTGAATGCTGTATGAAATTTCATACTCATGTGCCTCGAACGCACCGCTCCAGCGACATTGTATATGAAATTTCATACAGATGTGCCGCGAACGCCCCACTCCAGCGACATTGTATATGAAATTTCATACTCATGTGCCGCGAATGCAACACTCCAGCGCTATTGTGTATGAAATTTCATACTCATGTGCCGCGAATGCAACACTCCAGCGCTATTGTGTATGAAATTTCATACTCATTTGCCGCGAACGCCCCACTCCAGCGATATTGTGTATGAAATTTCATACTCATTTGCCTCGAACGCCTCACTCCAGCGACGTTGTGTATGAAATTTCATACTTATGTGCCTCGAACACACTTCCCATGTGACATTATACGACCTGGCGAAGGCATGATCGGCGTACATGGAGACGCATCCTAGTCATCATCGTCATCGTCGTCCCAAGCTACGGATACGATGGCGCCGGACGCCGCGTTAAGCTGGACCTCGGCCTCCCGGCCGTCGTTCGTCTCGATGTCGACGTAATAGTACCAGACCCCGTTGTCATCGTCCTTATCTACGTCCGTCACGGTTCCCGCAACCTTCGCCAGCGCCAGCGACGCAGCTTGCTCCTCGGTGATATGGACGGACGAAGTCGACGACGGCTTGCCTCCCGGCGTCCGGGTCGGAGGTTTCGTCGTTGCGCCAGCGCCGTTCGGCGACGAAGTTGGCGGCTTCCCCGCGCCACCCGTACCGCTGGGCGACGGTGTAGCGATGGGCGTAGCGGCAGGCGTCGACGAAGGCACAGGCGAAGCTTCGCTGCCCGAATCTGAAGGTTTTGCCGTCTCCGACGGTGAATTACCTGGCTCTACTCCCGTACCTTCATCGCCTGTGAAGCGCTCCAGCAGACGAATACTGTCCACGCTGCCCCTTGCTCCGCCTACCGTTACCTCGTATATCCCCTGCTCCGTTCTTAGTTCCACCAGATATCCGCCGTCTTGCGCCGAGCTGCCAATAATCTCTCCGCCATACTGCTTCAGAACCTCGCCTCTAGCTTCCTCCATCGTAAGCCCCGCAGCGCGGCCTTCTCTCGTTGAGAACAGCAGTACAGCGCCAATGAGAAGACAGAGTGCGACGCATGCGGCCGCGACTATCGTGCCGGTTCGCCATTTGCCAGACGACATTGCCATCATCCCTTTCCTCTACCTGCTGTTCATTGTAAAACCTCAATATTACAATTTCCTGAGAAAACGGGTCGCATCACATCATCTCCTCTAGAAAACGCGACATACCTCATCATTTTTCATGAGAAATCGCGGCGAATCTCAAAATTAGATTCCCTTAAGTGGCCGGAAGCCAAATCGTCGCGGTCGTTCCTTCCCCTTGAACGCTTGCCAGCGTCAGCTCCGCTCCAAGCGCCTTGGCCAGCTCCTTGGCCAAAGAGAGTCCGAGTCCCGCACCGCCGGTCGACTCTCCGTCGCGGCTCCGCGCCTTGTCTACTCGATAGAACCGTTCGAATACATGCGGCAATTCGTTCTCCGGAATGCCAATACCATTGTCGCGAACAGCCATATAGAAACGTTCCCCTTCGCTGCCCAAGCGAAGCTCGATAGGGCCATCGCTGTATTTGCGCGCATTGTCCAGCAAAATCAGAAGGAGCTGCTTCAGCATATCGGGATCCGTTTGAGTCGGCATGCCCTCCTCCCGTTCGACAACGGCATCGCCCAGCCGCCCAGCCTTTTCTTGCTGTTCCGGACCTGCCCCTCTCAGCTCAACCGTCACTTCCCGCTCGTAAACCTTGCCGAAAGTGGCAGCAGCCTGCCTCGCGAACGGCAAGAGATCTACCTTCTCCGTCTCCGCTTGCCACGCCCGTCTGGCGGTGGCGAGAAGCAACAGCTGCTCCGTCATTCCCTTGAGCCGTACGGCTTCGGAATGAATGGCTTCCACGGATTCTTCCAGCAGCTCGGGCCGATCCGCTCCCCTCCTCTTGAGCAGGCTCGCATAGCTCTCGATGATGGTAAGCGGCGTCTTCAGTTCATGCGAAGCGTTGGACACGAACTGCTCCTGGCGCACGAAGCTCTCTTCGAGCAGGCCGATCATCTCGTTGAACGTTTCTCCCATGCCCGCGAGTTCGTCCCTGGACTTTCCCTTCCGATTCAACCTCGCGAATTCGCCGCTCCCGATAATGCGGCGCATCGTGCGCGTCATATCGGCTATTGGCCGCATGAGCACCCTGCCGAGCACGCCGCTGGAAATGACGACGGGCACAAGCACGGCGGCGGAGACGCTAAGCAGCACAAGCCGCAGCAAGCCCAGCAGCTCCATCAGCTCTTCCATGCTCGCCGTAGCTTGCACGTTCACGATCGACCCGTCTGCGGCAATAACCGGGAGCGACACGAAGCCATAATTCCGCGATCCGATAACAAGCTTGTCTTCCCTTCGTTCGGGAAAAAAAACCGCCCCTTCGCGGCTTAACTCCGTCTCTCCCGCCGAAGTTACAAGATATTCGCCGCCTCGTCCGTCTCCGCTTACCAAACGCAGCATCCCTTCCAGCGGGACGTAGGCGCGCATCAGCTCCCGGATGGCCGCGGGCTCTGCTGTATTACGCAAGGCGGCGGCCGCGATTTCAGTCTCCGCAGCCAGCTTGCCGATCTCCCGGTCAACCATCGTGCCGGAGAAAACAAGATAGACGGTCGTATTGGCCGCGATCAACAAAAATGCAAACAAGACGGAGGAGTAGAGATGGATTTTGCTCCCCAGCTTCATGTCGCATCCCGGATGACGTATCCGATTCCCCTGATCGTATGGATCAACTCCGCCCCGAATCCTTCGTCCACTTTCTTGCGGACGTAACGGATGTACACATCCACCACGTTCGTATTGCCGGCGTAGTCATACCCCCAAACTTCCTCCAGCAATTGGTCGCGGCTTAACACAAGCCGTTTGTTCCGAAGCAGGCAAGCCAGCAGGTCGAATTCCCGCTGCGTCAGCGCAATCGGCACGCCTGCCCGCTCTACCTCGCGCGTGCTTTCGTTCAGCCTCAAATCGGAGGCGCTCAGCCATTCGCCTGGCTCTTCATCTTGAGCGTGCAGCGCTGCAGCTTGGGCCGCATGCGGTGCCGTCTGTCTGAGGAATGCTCTTATGCGCGCCAACAGCTCTTCCATCTCGAAGGGCTTCGTGACATAATCATTGGCGCCAAGATCCAGCCCCGCTACCTTTTCCTTCACCGCGCTTTTGGCCGTCAGCATCAGGACCGGCGTCGCGGAATCCACTTCCCGAATACGCCGCAGCAGCTCCAGACCGTCGATGCCGGGCAGCATGACATCCAGCAGAATGAGGGCAACACCTCCAGCTTTGTAGGCCGCCCAACCTTCCACTCCATCCGGCGCCAGTCTCACCTCATAACCTTCGCTCTCCAGCTCGATTTGCAGCAGGCGCGCAATTTTGCGTTCGTCCTCTACTACCAGTATCGTATCGCTCACCGCTATTCCTCCCGCTTAACAGCTTAACTCCCCTCAGCATAGCGCAAAAAGCACTGCCTCGTCTAATCGGCATTCTCGAAAGTTGAGCGCGGCGAAAAGTTAGGAATAAACGGAAACTCCTGTTTCAAGGAATGCGAGGATGGTTCATATCTATATCGCTTCTTTTATAGATCTACCGTGAACCCATACCACTTGAAGCTCTAAATCAGGAGAAAGAAGGAGAACATTAGCTTTCTTTCCATAAGCAAGGCTCCCCAGATCGGACTCAAGCCCAAGTAATTTGGCCGGATTCCCGCTTGCGAATCGACTTACCTGTGCGATAGTCAGTCCTACTTCTTGTACCATATATCGAAAAGCTTCGATCATTGTCAATGTTGAACCTGAAAGATTGCCCCCATCCTTTAATCTGGAAATTCCATTCTGCACGTTTACGTCAAGTCCAGCGATATGATAGCTCCCATCACTTAACCCGGCTGCAGAGATTGCGTCTGTAATAAGAATGACCTGATCACTTCGTTTCAGCTTCGTTAGTAGCCGAATACAGACTGGGTGAACATGATGCCCGTCAGCAATGATTTCTGCACTAATCCCGTTATGGCTTAGAACTGCACCTACAGTTCCAGGATTGCGATGGTGAAACCCCCTCATCGCATTAAATGTATGTACCGCATGGGTCAGGCCGTAATCCGCTGCTTCATTGATACATTCATAGGTTGCATCCGTATGACCACATGCAGATACAATTTTCCGATCTTTTAACCAAGTGATCAGAGCAGTGGCTCCTTCTATCTCTGGCGCAAGTGTAAGTATTCGAATCAGTCCCGGATAATTACTAACCCATTTTTCTAACCACTCCATCTTTGGCGCAACGATATGCTTAGGATCCTGTGCCCCTGACCACCTTGAGCTAATAAATGGCCCTTCAAGATGAACCCCAAGCAGCCTGGCATACGGCATCTCCCCGTTCTGATAGACAGCTACAGCACGAATGACCTTTCCAATAGCGTCGTGTGAAGCGGTTACTGTCGTAGCTAGCATCGTAGTTGTTCCGCGTTGTCCATGAAATTGCGTTATCGCATCATAAGCTTCCGTCGTGGCATCCATGAAATCATGACCATAGCCTCCATGTACATGTACATCAATAAACCCTGGCAGCACCCAGCCTCCATGTGCATCAACTTCTTCAACATATTCCCCTTTCGCAGTAACAACCTCTGCCGCTCCTTCTCTAGACCCGATATATACAATACGCTCATCTTGCCAAGCAATGGTTCCTGCTTTAATCGTGTTATTATCCATTACGATTGTACCGTTATTTACGACCGTCATAACCCCTGGATTCGTGTTCATAGCGCATCCCTTCCCTGATAGCATCGATCATTCAAATCTAAAATCGTAATATAGCCGATAAGTCCCTCTGCAGAAAAAGCCCTGACTGCAGACGTCAGGGGGAATGAGGAGGGTCAATTATTTATTGGTGTGAAATCCAGGCTGCTAACAAGTGCTCGAGCTACGCGATAATGCCAATAAAGGCCAGCCGAAACCGCGTTCCTTGACAACCTGGGCCGTTGCCATGAATGACTTCGATCTCTACCTTGTGCATTCCAGTCGTCAAATCCTCAGCCACAATCTCCACATGGTATATCCCCTCAGCAGGGGACCAATCCGCGCGATCCAACTGAATCACAGTTGCCTCTCCGCCATCCATGCGACAGCGGAAATCTGCCGAAAGTTTGCCGAAATCAAAACCAAGCGCCAATCCCTTCCCTTGAAATGAGAATCGAAGTTTCGAGCCGATTGCTGTTGTCACTAACAGTTGATCTATCCAAACCAAATTTGCACTTCGTTGTACCGTCCACGGTCCTTCTGTCCTCACCTCTCTGAACGGAACGAAAGAGATATTTCCCCAATGTTCTGAATTTATCGGCTCCGGCAACAAAGGAATTCGAGGGGTTCGGCCTAAATCCGTGTTCAGTTCTTTCTCCAGGTATGCGATTACACTTTGGGCATAACTCAAGCTGCCTCGATGAGTCGGGTGCAATCCGTCAGGCAGCCATTCTTCCCAAGCCATTCGTCCTTTACGCACTTCCTCGAACGCGTACAGTCCCATCCATATCGATCCAATATGATAGTGCTCACCGATCTGTTCTAATTCTGCAATTGAATCTGGTACATTTCCCGCTTCCATATCAGCGTACATAGCCTGCAGATAGCTATAAGTCAACACGAGATCAGAATCGCTGCCCGCAATCAAACGTCGGATCAACCCTTCACGCGTACGTTTTCGCCTCTTGTGCGGTGCATAATAGTCGTTCACCGCATATTCGACAAAGATGATATCACAGTCTTTAGAGAGAATATCCCGCTCGGCCCGGAACACCGCAAGGTTGCTGCCAGTTGCTCCAATTGCGGCATTCTCAATCGTAAATCTTACTTGCGGATATGTTTCTACTAGCCAGCTAACCACTTTGTCTGGCCAGTTATGACCGGGCTTCGCTTCGGTAATCGAACCCCCTAGAAAACCAAGCGTCACCTCTCCTCGTTCAAGAGCAGCCCGCAATCGAATTAACGGGCTCCTGTGCCTCCATATTCTCTTATCCATATCCTCACTCCAGATAATGATAATTTAACCTTAAAATTGCTTGAAGTATTTGAACTAATTGAAGAAGTATGGGCGGAGTTGATCGAATTCCAACCGTAACTCCGCCGATAACAGTCTTTCCGTAAATGACCAGAACTGTTCCTTCTTTAAAATTTACTCAATCAAGTCAGACTTTTGAAGTAATCGCTTAACAATGACGGCAACCTCTGCCCTGGTAATGTTCGCTTTCGGAGCCAACTCCGAGCCGTTTCTCCCCGTAACAATTCCTGCCTGCAGACTATCGGCAATACCTTCCTTCGCCCAAGCCGAGACCATACCCGAATCGGTAAAGGAATTGATCGGTCGTCCCGCTCCTACCTCTTCAAGCTTCGCTTTCAGCCCAGTAATTGTCATCGCCTTGGCGATGATCGCCATTGCCTGTTCACGGGTAATCTTGTCCAATGGACGGAAGCTGCCATCTTCGAATCCGTTGATCAGGTTATAGGCGTAAGCGGTATTAATAACAGAGCTGTACCAATCCGTTTCCCTTACATCCGAGAATGGAGCCGAGCCGCTCATTGGCTTCAGTCCCAACCCCCGAACGATAATAGCTGCGAACTCTGCACGCGTAATATCTTGATCTGGATTAAACTTGTGGTCGCCGATACCGCTTATGACCATTCGGGAACCCATATCGTTTGCGGCTTCCTTGGCCCAGTGATTTGCGACATCCGTAAAAGCAACAGGGTTTGAGATCACCGCGTAAGTGCTGTTCGTCAAACTGTTCACTTGCGCATAATATTTGCCCTCTGCATAAACGATTTTCGTCGGCACGTGACGAATGGAGCCGTCTGAATCAACCACTACACCTGTAGTGATTTGCTTGAGATTTATGCCTGCCGGAATCGCGATTATTCTTTCGACGTACGTATTAAACTCCGACAATTCGATAATTGTATCCCCGTAAATGCCTCTCACTGTAAAGTTGATTGGCGGGGTCACGATGGTCAACGCATTGTTAGCAACCGTATTCTCGAGAATCCGGACCATTTCTGCAGTCGGCATACCGATTTCGATCTGAATACTAATATCCTGCAGAGCAGCAAAATCACCAAGCTGTTTCGATATGGAATCCATATTAATTTGCAGAGCTGGCAGCTTATAGATACCATTTTCTGTTTGAATTACAATAATAGCTCCCTTATGCTCCATGCTCTTAACCATTTGCCCATTAAACTCAACAATAGCGACGTCGGAATTCATCGTCATTGGAATCAGAATGACCGGATGCGCGCCTTCCGCCGAGAGCTTCTCTTCCAGTGTGCTTTGATCGATCGTTACCGTTGTGACCATTTGGCCATTCACCTTGGCAGTTTTTGCTTTTCCGGCAATTTCCGCCTTGCCGTTAATCAGGATTTTTATGCCATTGTTCTCTACAGGTGTAACAGGAGGCGTGATGATCGTACCGCTATTTTGCGTGTAATATGCCGTATACGTGATATTGCCCGTCACCGCCCGGGCAGCTAAAGCTTCCGCCGATAGTTTGGTTATGCCTCCATCGCTACTCCATCCAATGAATGTATAGCCGCTATTGGCTGTCACAGTCGGCACTGCAGACGGATTGCCTCCAGCCGTTACCGTCTCGCTAGTACCGCTAATCGTGCCATGCAACCCGGCTGTATAAGTCACCGTGTAGCTCATTACCGGTTCCTCATTGGTAAAGTTGACTTCATAACGCTCAGTCGTCGTTCCATCCTCAGCTGTTACGGTAATAACGGCTGTCCCGGGAATCGAGGCAGCTTGTACGATCGACACCGCGGCAAGATTATCCACTGCCGTGGCCCCAACAACAGGAACCTCCGTCGCGTTCTTATCCAATACAACCGTGTACTCCTTCAAGTCCATCGCGAATCCATCCACTATGCTGCCATCTACTGTAATATCATTTAATCTTGCATCGTGCGAAACAGCATCATGATAAACCTCAATGCTGTCAATACGGGTTATGCCGGCTATATCTCCTACGTAGCAGATGACTCTAATTTTCGATGTCATAATATCAGCGAACATGATATTAATAACCGATTTCGTGTTATCCTTTACCGAATAAACATTTACCCACTGTCCGTCCTTCCAATATTGAACATCGAAATCCCTCATCTTGAAATAGGATTCCGTTGTATAGACATCAATATGGTTCAATACCGTAGGCTGGGCAAATTCCACCTGCAACCACTGTGGGTTGTTATAGGAGGTTCCTCCCGCTACATCGGAGCTCCACCCCGCGAAAGATCCATGGTTGCCAAGAATCGCTTTTACAGGGGTATAATCATTGCCGTAATCCGATGACGACGCTGTTGCCGTTGCTCCTACAAATAAAGGATTTGTGATGGTAAACTGAATATTGTAATCATAGGAACCCGTTACGCCGGATCCATCCAGCGCAGTCGCTACAATTTTGACATTGCCTTCCTTCAATAACGTAAGAACGCCAAATGGACTGATCAGCGCCTTATCTGTAGGCGTAACGCCATCCTGCTCGAAGACCGCCCATTCCACCCTTTGATCCCAGGTGTTGTCTGGAGCAAATACCGGCAGCATCTGTTGATTGCCAAGGAATTCGTTCCCGCCATCGATAACGGTCAGACTTTGCGCTTTGGCTGGAGGGGCTGCCTTATCTTGTCTGGTAATAATAACCGTCTTGGAAGCCGACAGTTGGCCATCAGCGTTCTGTGTTGCCGTCACTCGGACAACTCCGTTTTTCAAGGCAGTCAATAAGCCGTTTTGATCAATCGTCGCTGCATCCGTGGAAGAGCCATCCACATTACTCACTTCCCAATCCACCGATGCGGCTGTATGCTCCACATTAACGGCAGCCGACAGCTGCAGCGTACCCTGCTGCACATTAATCGTTGTGGTTTGATTGGCACTGGATACAACTAACTTCGGCGCAAGCGCAGATTGGTCTGATGTGACCAAGAGCACCCAGTCCAGGCTGTCGGGCTTTGCCGGGATCGCCCATTGTCCGTTAACCGGCGTTACCTGCTCCGATATCAACGTGTATTCGCCCGTTCTTGTGTTATACCACTCCGCTTTGTACACCGTACTCGCCATCTGTTTAAGCGTACCCGTTACTGTATTAGGCTCGGCGAAATAAGCGATATACGTTTTGTTGCCATCACGCAACAGATAGGAATCATCCTTCCCCGTGAAATCGGCATAGGTCGTATCCCGGAATGCAGGCGTTAGCTTCCACCACTGCAAGCTTTCATAGAAGTTCTTGAAATGCGTCATCTGTGAGCCGCCCGCGGCATTTAATCCATCAAACCAACGATAGTAGGGACCATAGGGAAACCAACTATCTGTCGAATCATTGATGGCCCAGACGCCTTGTACGCCATATCCAAAACCGAAGGCCCCGTTAGAGAAGGCCCTATACGGAGTGGAACGCGCCTCATCTGTTGTAATCCGATTAAATTCATAGCCTGTTTCATAGGCAACATAGGGTTTTGTCTCGTTATACTCCCAAAAGGTTTGATAGCCATCTTTTTGCAGATTGGAAGGCTGTACGCCAAACCAGGAATGATATTCCTTGTCTCCCCAGCCTGTATTCCCCGCATCCCCGCCCTCCATATGGGCGGTTAACGGCTGATGATAAGCGTCATTATCATAGATTGCCTTTGCAATCCTATGCCAATAATCATTGAATTCATGGCCTGGATCCACTTCTTGCGCAGTCGTCCACAGCACTGGATAGGCTCCAAATCTCGCTTGCCAGTATTTACCCAATTTCTCGAGTAATACAGGATCGGTTACATTTAGGATGGATCTAAAGGTAAAGGCAGCATTTGCATGAACAAGTCCAGCATCCGCGACATATTGAAACTTCTGGTCCAGATCCTGGAGTCGTCCGAGATGCCCGGATCCTATTCCCTTGGAGACATCAAGGTAATTTCCGGTCATATATAACGGCTGGGATTGATAGACTGTAAATCCTTGACTGACACGATGATCGACAGCATATTTGAATTGCGAATCGATTCCTTCTACGTTCGATCCTTCAAAACGCTCGGAAGGCATGAACCAATGGGTATCGCCAAGATAAAAAAACGGAGTTCCATCGTTGTAATTAAAGTGGCGATCATTGTCTCCGACTTGCAGAAAACCTCGCTTATACAACTCTAATGCACCGGAATAAGGCGTGGCATTAAAAGTTAGGGCCTCGCTCCTGTTGAGTCCAGTATCATCAGCAGATGGATTAGCTTCTACCGTCATACTCCATGTTCCCGTAACAGTAGGAGCAAATCTAACCTTCCATATGCGCCCCCCGTCCCAAAATGCGGGGCGAGTGATTTGAATGCCGCCTGGTCCCGTAAAAGTTGCAACGACATCCACATCAGCGAAGGGGTCATCATACGTCTTCGAACTCATCAAGGACAACTCCATGCTGCGCCACTGCTCAATCGATTCACGTATAACGATGTCTGTTGTTGCTGCAACCCCCGAGCCGTCCAATGCCTCGGCCTTAACGGTAACGGTTCCTGCTGTAATCGCTGTCAGGAAACCTGTAGCGGCATCGATTTCTGCCATTCCCGAAGAACCCGGTTTCGGACTGACACTCCACGTTACCGCCTGATTCGTCGCATTGCTTGGTTGTGCCTCGGCTTTCATCTGTACCGAGAAGCCAGGGAGAACCTCCATTGAGACCCCGCCAGTTATATTAAACTGCTCTACTTCAATCATGTATGAAGAATAGATTTGAAATTCAAAAAGGTCTGCCCAAGCCTTCGTAACAAATCGGACGTATCTCCCCTCTGATCCCTCCGGAAAAAGTGCTCCAAATTCATTGAATCCAGCAGCGTTTGCAGAAGTAGTATTTTTGATATATTCATACTTGTTCATCCCGCCATCGCCAACTACAACAGGGGCCCAATCCTGGGCATTGTCTGAAATATAAACGATGTTGATCCCATCCCAAAATCTGCTAAAACTCGCCTTGACGTAATTTAATGGATAGCTCCGGCCCAAGTCAATATAGAAGTCAACCGATCCATTGGGATACCCGCCGCCCGCCATTGTGCCTGAATTGCCATCCGTTAAGTTTTCTTTTTCACCCGAACCAGGGTTAAACACCATATCGCCATATGCGAATACAGGATTGCCTTGTGAAACTAAGGTTAGCCCGCTTGGTACATCCACGTATTCCTTACTAACAGCCGCTGGAGCGTCAATCGAATACACCTGGATTTCATTGATATTTACGTAAACCTGTTCGGCTCTAATTCTTACATAACGTCCCTCTGTATTCGCTGGAAGCAACGCTCCGAATACATTGCGATCTGTGATTGAGGTTGTCGTCGTATTTTGCAGATACTCATATTTGCCTAAGCTGCCGTCTCCGGTGACGACTTCCGTCCAAGTAGCGGCATCGTCCGATACATAAACCCTGTTTGTATGGTTCCAATGCCGGGCAAAATGGATTGCTACATAGTTTAACTTTTTCTTCTGCCCAAGATCCAAGTACAGATCTATAAATTCCGTTGCTCCTGATATCGTGTCCAGATCGCTATCCGTTAGATTGCTCTGCACGCCATCATGAACAACCATCCCGTTGTAGGGGGTAACCGGCGCTCCATGCGAGATCAAATGCATCTCCGATGGCAGTTCAGCATACACCTTATTTACGACCGCTGGAACACCCGGCGAATACACCTGGATTTCATTGATGTTCACATAATCCTGGTCCGCACTGATTCTAACATAGCGGCCTTCTGTATGTGCCGGAAGCATCGCTCCGAATACATTGTGATCCGTGATGACGGTAGTTGTCGTGTTCTGCAAATATTCGTACTTGTCTATGCTGCCATCTCCGGAGACCACTTTCGTCCAAGTCACGGCGTCGTCCGATACATAGACCGTGTTTGTTTTGTTCCAATGCCGGTTAAAGTCGATCTTTACATAATTCAACTCTTTTTTCTGACCGAGATCTAAATACAAATCTATAAATCCCGGCCCTCCTCCTGACATCGTGCCCAAATCTCCATCCGTTAAGTTGCTTTGTACGCCATCATTAATGACCATTCCATTGTAAGGCGTGACCGTGGCTCCTTGTGAAACAAGAGACGAATCTGAAGGTACCTCTGTGTACAATTTAGTTATATCTGCTGATGCTCTGCCAGTGGGTAGAGTAGACAGAAGCAATGCAACAGCGAGGAAGCAGATGTAAATGCGTTGTTTACTTGTACTTGTATTCATTCGCAAGTTACTTAACATAAGAATTTCACTCTCCTTTGAGTTATCCAGCATCCTTCGAATAGACCTGAATTTCATTGATGTTCACATAAACCTGATCCGAACTGATTCTTACATAGCGGCCCTTTGTATTCGCTGGAAGCAACGCTCCGAATACATTAGGATTTGTGATCGAGGTTGTCGTCGTATTCAGCAAATACTCATATTTGCCTATTCCGCCATCTCCGGAGACCACTTCCGTCCAATTCGTAGCATCGTCGGATACATATACCTTATTTGTTTTGTTCCAATGCCGAGCGTAATGGATGGTCACATAGTCCAACGACTTTTTCTGCCCCAAATCCAAATACAAGTCAATAAATTCTGTCGACGCTCCCGAGAGCGTACCCAGGTTTCCATCGGTTAGGTTGCTTTGCACGCCGTCATGAATGATCATTCCATTGTAGGGTGTGACCGGCGCTCCCTGTGAGATCAAGTGCATCCCCGACGGCGATACCACATACGGAGCATTCGTAGAATACACTTGAATTTCATTGATGTTCACATAAACCTGATCCGAACTGATTCTGACATAACGGCCCGTTGTATTAGCTGGAAGCATCGCTCCGAATACATTGTGATCTGTGATTGAGGTTGTCGTCGTATTCTGCAAATACTCATACTCGCCTATTCCGCCATCTCCGGAAACCACTTCCGTCCAATTCACGGCATCGTCGGATACATACACCTTATTTGTTTTGTTCCAATGACGGGCGTAATGGATCGTCACATAACCCAGCGATTTTTTCTGCCCCAAATCCAAATACAGGTCAATAAACTCTGTCGACGATCCCGAGAGCGTACCCAGGTTTCCATCGGTCAGGTTGCTTTGCACGCCATCATGAACGATCATTCCATTGTAGGGCGTGACTGGCGCTCCTTGCGAAACAAGCACCCATCCAGGAGGTGGCTCGGCATATAATTTCCCGTATGCTGAAGCATCGTTGTAGACTTCAATGCTGTCAATACGAGTTATGCCAGCTGTATCTCCTACGTAGCAGATTACTCTGATTTTCGTTGTCATAAGCTCTGCAAACCGAATATTTATTATCACATTCGTGTTATCCGTTACCGAATAAAGATTTACCCACTGTCCGTCCTTCCAATATTGAACATCGAAATCCCTCATCTTGAAATAGGATTCCGTTGTATAGACATCAATATGGTTCAATACCGTAGGCTGGGCAAATTCAACCTGCAACCACTGTGGGTTGTTGTAGGTTGTTCCCTCCCCGGAGCTCCACCCCGCGAAAGATCCATGATTGCTAAGAATCGCTTTTACAGGGGTATAATCATTGCCGTAATTCGATGACGACGCTGTTGCCGTTGCGCCTACAAATAAAGGATTTGTGATTGTAAACTGAATAGTGTAATCATAGGAACCCGTTACACCAGATCCATCCAGCGCAGTCGCTACAATTTTCACATGGCCTTCCTTCAATAACGTAAGAACGCCAAATGGACTGATCAGCGCCTTATCTGTAGGCGTAACGCCATCCTGCTCAAAGACCGCCCATTCCACTCTTTGATCCCAGGTGTTGTTTGGAGTAAATACCGGCAGCATCTGTTGATTGCCAAAGGATTCGTTTCCGCCATCGATAATGGTCAGACTTTGCGCTTTTGCTGGGGGAGCCGCCTTATCTTGCCTGGTAATGATAATTGTTTTGGAAGCCGACAGTTGGCCATCAACGTTCTGTGTCGCCGTCACTCGGACAACTCCGTTTTTCAAAGCAGTCAATAAGCCATTTTGATCAATCGTCGCTGCATCCGTGGAAGAGCCATCCACGTTACTCACTTCCCAATCCACCGATGCGGCTGTATGCTCCACATTAACGGCAGCCGACAGCTGCAACGTACCATGCTGCAGATTGATCGTTGTGGATTGATTGGCACTGGAGACAACTAACTTCGGCGCAAGTGCCGATTGGCTTGATGTGACCAAGAGCACCCAGTCCAAGTTGTCGGGCTTTGGCGGGATCGCCCATTGTCCGTTAACCGGTGTCACCTGCTCCGATATCAACGTGTACTCGCCCGTTCTTGTGTTGTACCACTCCGCTTTATACACCGTACTCGCCATCTGTTTAAGCGTACCCGTTGCTGTATTAGGCTCGGCGAAATAAGCGACATACGTTTTGTTGCCATCTCGCAACAGATAGGCATGATCCTTCCCCGTAAAATCGGCATAGGTCGTATCCCGGAATGCAGGCGTTAGCTTCCACCATTGCAAGCTTTCGTAGAAATTCTTGAAATGCGTCATCTGTGAGCCGGCCGCGGCATTTAACCCATCAAACCAGCGATAGTAGGGACCATAGGGGAGCCAACTATCTGTCGAATCATTGATGGCCCAGACGCCCTGAACACCATATCCAAAACCAAAGGCGCCGTTAGAGAAGGCTCTGTAAGGAGTGGAACGCGCCTCATCTGTTGTAACCCGATTAAATTCATAGCCTGTTTCATAGGCAACATAGGGTTTTGTTGCGTTATACTCCCAGAAGGTTTGATAGCCGTCTTTTTGCAAATTGGAAGGCTGTACGCCAAACCAGGAATGATATTCCTTGTCTCCCCATCCTGTATTCCCCGCATCGCCGCCCTCCATATGGGCGGTTAACGGCTGATGATAGGTGTCATTATCATAGATTGCCTTTGCAATCCTATGCCAATAATCATTAAATTCATGGCCTGGATCCACTTCCTGCGCAGTCGTCCACAGTACGGGATAGGCTCCAAATCTTGCCTGCCAGTATTTGCCCAGTTTCTCAAGCAATACAGGATCAGTTACATTCAGGATGGATCTAAAGGTAAAGGCAGCATTTGCATGAACAAGTCCGGCATCCGCGACATATTGAAACTTCTGATCTATATCCTGAAGCCGTTCCAGGTGTCCGATTCCAATCCCTTGTGAAACATCGAGGTAATTGCCGGTCATATACAATGGCTGGGATTGATAGACTGTAAATCCTTGACTGACACGATGATCGACCGCATATTTGAATTGCGAATCGATGCCTTCTACGTTCGAGCCTTCAAAACGCTCGGAAGGCATGAACCAATGGGTATCGCCAAGATAGAAAAACGGAGTTCCATCGTTGTAATTAAAGTGGCGATCATTGTCTCCAATTTGTAGAAATCCGCGCTTATACAAATCCAGTACACCAGAATAAGGCGTAGCCTGAAAAGATATGGCACTGCTCCTGTTAAGTCCAGTGTCATCAGCAGATGGATCAGCTTCTACCGTCATACTCCATGTTCCCGTAACAGTAGGAGCAAATCTAACCTTCCATATGCGCCCCCCGTCCCAAAATGCGGGGCGAGTGATTTGAATGCCGCCCGGTCCCGTAAAGGTTGCAACGACATCCACATCTGCGAAGGGATCATTGTACGTTTTCGAGCTCATCAAGGACAGCTCCATACTACACCACTGCTCAATCGATTCACGTATGACGATGTCTGTTGTTGCTGCAACCCCCGAGCCGTCCAATGCCTCGGCCGTTACGGTAACGGTTCCTGCTGTAATCGCTGTCAGGAAACCTGTAGCGGCATCGATTACCGCCATTCCCGAAGAACCCGGTTTCGGCTCGACACTCCACGTTACGGACTGATTCGTCGCATTGCTTGGTTGTGCCTCAGCTTTCATTTGCACAGAGAAACCCGGCAGAACCTCCATTGTTACTCCACCTGTCATATTGAATTGCTCCACCTCTATGAAAGAGGAGTAAACCTGAATTTCATAAATGTTGACATAAACCTGATCTGCACTGATTCTGACATAACGACCCTTTGTATTCGCCGGGAGCATTGCTCCGAATACATTGTGATCCAGGATGTTGGTTGTCGTCGTATTCTGCAAATACTCATACTTTCCTATTCCGCCGTCTCCGGAGACCACCTCTGTCCAATTCACAGCATCGTCGGAGACGTACACCTTATTTGTTTTGTTCCAATGCCGGGCGTAATGGATCGCTACATAGTCCAACGTTTTTTTTCGTCCCAAATCCAGATACAGGTCTATAAATCCTGTCGACGCTCCCGAGAGCGTACCAAGATCGCCATCGGTCAAGTTGCTTTGCACGCCATCATGAATGACCATACCGTTGTAGGGGGTAACGGGTGCCCCTTGCGATACAATTAATGAGCCTGGAGGAGCCTCCGCATATAGTTTCGACCCCTCTGCAGATGTAATAACCAGTAGTGCAGTCGACATAAGCAGGGTGAAGCCAAGAAGCCAAATGAACAATCGTTTGAAAAAACTTACTTGAATAACATCCGTAAGCGTTAACATAACTGGTTCATCCTCCCATGGTTGTGCCAATTAAAACTCAACCTTTCAAAGAACCAACAATAAGCCCTTTGATCATGTATTTCTGTGTGAATATAAACAGGAGTATGAGCGGTAATACCGCCAAGGCCGACAGAGCGAATACAGGGCCATAGTCCATCGATTGTTTATTGGCATAAAATTGTACGATCTGCGGCATCAACGTCATCTTCGACTCCGACTTCAAATACAGCAATGGACCCATAAAGTCGTTATAAATGGCAGTCACATTGGTAATTAAGATCGTCCCCGTGGCAGGCAATAACAGGGGCAGCACGATACGGGCAAAAGATTGCATGGGCCCGCATCCGTCAATGAAAGCCGATTCCTCGATTTCCTTAGGGATCGACTTCATAAAACCTACATAAATAAACGTCGCGATCGGAATTGCGCCTGCGGCATAGAGCAATACCATAAAGGTGCGGGTATCAATTAATTGAATACTTACACCCATTTTAAAAATGGTCACCATTGTTGTCTGAAGCGGCACAATCATCCCGGATAAGAATAAATAATAGATGGCTTGAAACCAGCGATTCTTGACCCTGGCGATGGCATATCCCGCCATTGAACATATGACCACAATGCTAACAAGCGAGAAAGACATGATGACAATTGTATTAAAGAAGCCGTCAAGCAGCTTAACCTTCTCAAACACAATCGCAAAGCTGCCCCAATATAACTCTTTGGGAAAAGCGAAAGGATCATAGAAGATAGCCGGCGACTTAAAGCTCCCTACATATAAAAAGTAAATGGGATACAACAATACGCAGGCGAACAGGAACAGGCCGACTTCAATGGCAATATCTGTGGGGTTCCGGCGTTTCCTGACCATTACATCTCTACCTCCCTGCGTCTCGTAATCTGCAATTGTATGAAAGTAATGACCATTATAATGAGCATGAGCACGACGCCTGCCGCAATGGAATACCCGGCGTTGTTTTCTCTGAAGGCCGCATTATAGATAGCCAGCGCCAATGTATAAGATGCGGTTCCCGGTCCTCCCGAAGTTAAGATGTAGGGAATATCAAAGAGTTTGAGTCCTCCGACGATAATGAGAAAGGTCACGATCGTAATCGTCGGCATGAGCAGTGGAACGGTGATTTTCAGAAATCGCTGGATTGCTCCTGCGCCATCTATACGCGAAGCCTCATAAAGATCCGCCGGGATGGATTGCAGCCCCGCCAGATAGAAGATAACGCAATAACCTAGCCCTTGCCATTGCGTCAACAAGATGATAGTAATAAACACCGTATTCGTCTCGCCAAGCCAATCTCTGACCCAACCACTGAGGCCAAGCTGGTTCAGCACGAGGTTCAACGTACCCTCATAGCTAAGAATTTGGCTCCACACAACCGATAACACGACCAGGCTGATAATAACAGGAAAAAAAACAGCTGCTCGCAAGAAGTAACCGGTCACAAACTTGCGATTAAGCAATACTGCAATCCAGATCGCTAACGGATTCTGAATCAACAAACCGAACAAAGCCATCTTGAATGTATTCATGGCGGCGGCAATCATCTTACGATCTTCAAAGAGAAATGCATAATTGTCCAATCCGATAAATACCGGCTTACGTATAGAATCCCATGTTGTAAACGAGTAATAGAGGCTTCGGATAAATGGATAATAGGTGAACGTAATGAATAACAGCAGAGCAGGAAGCACGAACAAAGCGGCCGTCCCTATCCATTTTCTTTCCAAATGCGTGGCACTTCCCTTCTAACCTTATAGATAAGGGATAACCCTCCACTTATAGCGTGTGAAGGTTATCCCTGAATGTAATTGTCATTTATTCTGGAGGCAAGACGCGTGTTGCTTTGTCCTTCTCATGTTTGGTTTGAGCATCTTTCAAATCAGCAGGGCTATATTTAGCGCCCGACACGATCTTGGTCATGGTCTCAATTAAAGAGGTTTCTGCAGAAGAACTAATAAAGGCCTCAAACCCGTACATTGTTTTCCCCTTGTTAACAGCTGCTAGAAACTCGTTCATTGCCGTATTCGAATAGGTTACGTTCATACCTTCCAGAGGCGGCAATGATCCATTACCTACGCTATACGGACCCAAAATATCTTCATTCATAATGATAGCAATGAGATCCTTGCCTTGTTGTTGCAGCTTGGACTTTGCATTAAGCGATAAAGTCTCGCTTGGTGATAAGTTGATGCTGTAAAATCCATTGTCGTCAGGGAATTCAAAGTATCCGATATCAAATCTAGAATGACCTTTTTTCGTGAAATTCTCCTCTGCCGCGCCCGGCAGCCACGCTCCCTGAACAATCATCGCGGCATTCCCGCTAGTGAACTCGTCGGACGATTGCGGCCAGTCGATGCTAAGCGCTGTTTTGTTAAAATAACCTTTTTCCGTCAAGTTCTGCACTTTGTTCAAGAGAGCTTGAATTTCCTCCCCTTCCAGACTCTTTTCACCATCGTACAATTGTTTGTTGAAAGTAGGATCAATACCGTTTAATACGCTTGAGAAGAAATTGGACATAAACAACCCGACTGTCCACGTATCCTTAAAGCCGAGTACGATTGGCGTCTTGTCTGCCGCTTTAATTTGTTCGCAAAGGGCCAGAAATTCAGCATATGTTGCAGGAGCAGCCAGTCCAAGATCATTAAAAATCTGTTTGTTGTACCATACTCCTGCACCACTGAGACCTAAAGTGCCCCCAAATATTTTGCCGTTAACCGTAGTCGCCGGTCTTGTTCCCGGGGATAACTGGCTGACCCAAGGTTGGTCCGATAAATCTACTAAATAATCAACTTCTGCATATTGATTTACTGTATTCTGATGGAAGAATACATCCGGAGCCGTATTGGAAGCTAACTCAGCCTTCAAACGATCGAAGTAGGTAGCACCCAGCAAGATATCCCATTGAATTGTCGCATTTGGATATTTTTCTTTGTACTTCTTTTCGACATTTGCTTTAAATTCCTGCATAAATGTACGATCATCGATGAACCATCCGCCTAATCGAATCGTAAATGCTTCATCGCTTCCCCCAGTGGCTTTCACCGTAGGCTCGGCTTTGCTCGTAGCCTGAATTGTTTCCGTTGCGTTGCCAGCGCCGTTATTGTTGTTACTCGAACATCCTGCCATAATCACTGCGACAATCAGCATCAGCGAAATGAGCAGCTTCTTTTGTTTAGCCATTCTATGAAACCTCCTTTATGTGTCTGTTTTCATTATAGATTTGGAGGTTAGGCTTTTCATTGCGTACAGATGACTTGAATTTTCGTGTATATGACCAACTAGTCGTTCACTCCTTATTTATTCCGGACATCCGATACTCTTTGGGACTGACGCCCACTGTCTTTTTGAACAAATGGCTAAAATGTGCTGCATCTTTAAAGCCTGTACTGTATGCCACCTCGCTCATCTTGACATCACTTGCTAACAATTTTATTTTGGCTCTATCGATTCTGTAACTCCATAGAACGTCGCTGAAGGTTTGTCCGGTTACTCGCCTAATTAGCCGACTGAGATAAGAGGGATTCAAATACAGATAATCTGCCAATGTATTGAGAGAAATCTCGTCCGTATAATGATCTGCTATATACTGCTTCATCTTGCGAATGACGATGCTTCCATTATCTTGACCTGAGGCTCTGATCAAATCCGTCACCTCGAGCAGGAAGGATTCCAAAAACTTCATGAGATCAGCCAAAACATCGAATGCAAGGAGCTTCCTGCGGATACTGTTAAAGTCCGGATAATGATCCTTAACCGATAACTCGCTTAGCACCTTCTCTGCACGACTTATAATTTCCATCATGTAATGCTGAATGAATGCTTTGTTTAATTGTTTGGACAACAGCTCTCTATAGACTTCACGCATTTGAGGAGCAATCGCATTCTTGTCAGCCCGCCGAATCAGTTCTTCAAGGCCGGCCAGCCTTTCCTGATCCCAATCCATTGTGTCATTGCTCAGCGAGGCAATCGCGCTGTAAGAGATAATGGATTGTTTCCCCAACAACATGCGATAATCAAAACATTTCCGCACCTCTTCCCACCCTTGCGGAAGATGAAGCAGCGACGGCAGCAGACCGCTAATCCCGATGGATACGCTGAACTCGAAAGCCTGGCGTGACGCTTCCAATACTTCCTTCGCAATCTTCATGCTGTCTCCGATTAATTCCCACTCCCCGTCCAACGGTTCGAACAAAAGGACAAACAGCCCACGATGATCCATGTACGTCCAAAAGTGATAAGGATATTTCCGAACCGCACAGGATATAACCTCCCTCAAGGAAAGCTGCGATAGCGGCTTACCCATCGTATGCAATAAGTCCACATTATCGATTTCCACAGAGAGAACGACAAGTCTGCGAGTAGTTCGATCTTCCCGATCGAGCCATTCTCTTTTACGATCAAGATTCATCTCCTCCGACAGCATGACATTAATGGTATTCTCCTGTTCCAGCGAATCCGTCTGATCATTATGTCGTGCATCCTGCATGACCATTTCTACCACACTGAACAATTCTTCCAGATGAACCGGTTTAGTGATGAAATCGATTACGCCAAGCTTAAACGCCTGCTTCGCATATATAAAATCATTGTAGGCAGACAAAAAAATAACCGGAAGATTGGGGTTGGTCTCCTTCAACTTCTCTGTAAATTCAATACCATCCATAACCGGCATTCTAATGTCCGTAATAATCAGTTCCGGCTTCAACTCCGCTACCCGATTTAATGCCTCATATCCGTTATGTGCCGTACCCACAATTTCACAGCCCATATCCTCCCATTCGTCAAGTCCTGCCAGATGATTCCGCAGCATATCCTCGTCTTCTACAATCATGATTCTCATGGTGTTCATCAGCCCTCCGTAAATGTCATTGGCAGCAAGATACGGATAACTGCTCCTTCTCCTGCTGTATCTATTATTTCCAGTCCATATCTTGCTCCGTATAGCAGTTTAATTCTGGTTTCCAATTGATTGAGTCCTGTTCCTAATCCCTTTTTCTCATTTATTGCTTCTGTTTGAGTGAAATCTTTTGTTTCCACAATCGATCCCGGTTCTTCTTGTCTTGTAACGCCGCCTCCGTTATCGCGTACTTCAAGAATCAAATCGTAGTCCAATTCATAGGCCAATACCTCAATATGGCCCGTAGTCATGATTTGACTGATGCCATGGATAACAGCATTTTCCACCAAAGGCTGCAAAATGAGCTTAGGCACTTTAACGGACAACAGTTCTTCAGGAACTTGTACACTAAAGGTTAACCTCTCTCCGAGTCGATATTGATGCAGTTGCATATACCACTGCACAAATTGCACTTCCGTTTTCAACGAAATAAAGTCATTGCCTGGCGTTATTGAAAAACGAAGTATGCGAGATAGGGTTTGCACCATTTCGGGCACTACTTTAATTCCTTCGGGGCTCTTGGCAATGATTCCGACGATTTCCAGCGTGTTGTATAAAAAATGTGGGGACATATACATTTTTATGGCTTTAATCTCAGCATCTTTTTTATAGAGCTCCGCTTTATAAACCTTATCAATTAAGTCTCTGACCTCTGCAATCAGACTATTAAAGCTTTCGCTTAGTATTCCGATTTCATCGTACGATCTAATGCCTTTAATCGGCACAAAAACCTCTTTTTCCGCCTTGCGCATCAGCATCGTCAGCTTGCGAAGTGGCCCTGTTACACGCTTGAGCAGGACAAAGGTAAGCAGCAATACCACTCCGAGCGAAGCAATGGTTGTCCAGGCTGCAAACCTGCCCAATTGAATGATTTCATGATACAGTTCAGATCGACTCACTACGTTGAAGTACACAAAACCGGAGTAAAGGGAAACTCGTTTGTTTACAACAATCTGTTTGGACGTACGAGCCTGGAATAACTCTCCGACGGATTCGGGATTGCCCGCCGACAAAATAACATTTCTGTTGTTGGTAATGAAAAAGGAGCCCTCCGGATAAGAAGCATATAATTCCTTTATGGCTTCAGGCTTGAGCATGACAGAGAGATATCCCAGCTTCGTATTCGTTGTATAATCGATAATTTGAATGGAACAGACAAGGCGGGAATGATCAACAAAAAATGCCCATTCCGGTTTATCCCGTTGAGAGAACGGAAGAACGGTCAGCGCCAAATGGAATTCGGGATCCGTTGCATTCTCTGTCTTATAGATTTTCCCCGCTTCGTTATATAAGTAGATTGCGTCGATATAATTAATGCCAAGATCGGTGTTCGTTAGCACGAAGTTTAGAAATGCAATTAAATTGCTTTCTAGAGACTTTCGCTCTGCAAGATTAATCTCTCCTGTCGATGGGACCCTATCATTTTTCAGAACACTGATCATGACTCTGTCGTCTGCATAACCTTCCAAATTTTCTGCAACCGCTTTCAAAATAAAGTCGATTTTATCCGAGGTTTCCACGAGCGTATGGCTTCTCGATTCGAGAAGCCTTGTTTCAAATATGCTCTTGGAACGCAGGTAAAAGGTCGTGCTGACAAGCGCAAGCGGTATAACAGTAAGCAGCGAATATAGAATGACCATTTTATAGAATAGTTTGGAATTAATTTTCCGCCATACCGTACGAAAAAGTGATATTGGATGGATTCGCAATTGGTTTCTCCTTTCTATCGATGTTCTCATGTCTGAACTAATTTTATTTTAGCAGGTTAATTCGTAATTACGTAAGGGTTTGTTGACGTCGCTTGCAAATGGTTTTATCAATGAAAAAGCATGCCCTCAGCGGAATGCCGAAAGAGCATGCGGGGAACTATGGACGTCCTGGTAAGACGGCAACCGGTAGCGCTCATCCGATTCGATTCTTTGGGCTAAACGACCTCTCTCATTCATTATTGTTCCAACAAAGCCACCTCGGAAATCGTACCTTCGATCGGATCCAGTCGCAACGTTTTCACTTCAAATCCAGATAACGATATGGGA
Organism: Paenibacillus agaridevorans; assembly: GCF_018604145.1. Lineage (NCBI taxonomy): Bacteria > Bacillati > Bacillota > Bacilli > Caryophanales > Paenibacillaceae > Paenibacillus > Paenibacillus agaridevorans. Next base: position 3,809,687 of record NZ_CP075889.1, read on the forward strand.
ATGGACTTCCCGCTTCTCCCCAGGATGATCGCCGTTTCGCGAGCTTGTCCCGTAGGTTCAAAGAGACGCAAGATGTACCCATCGCCACGCTCTTCGCGTTTAAATGTCGTTAATTGCACGACTTCATCTTCAAGCTCAAACGGACAACCTGGCAACTCGCCAAGGCCTGACGGGAAAAATGATAATACGAATGGTTTCTCGCCATGTGCAAGCGCTTCGCGATCGACGGCCTCCAGCCGTTCCTTCTTGTTCCCTGCATTCAGCCAGAACGTGAATTGGCGTTCTCCTTGATCCATACGCGGCAAAAAACGATCCTGAACGACAAGCGGTCTATCCAGAATAGGATGCGCGCAATAAGCAGGAGACCGCAACAACGTCATCCTGATTTCCCCGTCCTTGAAATCCGAACCATACACACCGTCATTAATTACTGTAAAAGCCGAATGACCGTCCACCGCTGCAACCCATTTCTGAGCGACCGCTTCATGACCATCATTCGGCAATTCAGCTACACCGAACATCGTTTGTCCGCGATATGCAGCATGCTCACCGATCGAGGTTGGAATCGACCACTTCAGTAATTTATCCTTTTCGTTCCAGAAAACTCTGACGTGGATCTCGATTTCGCTTCCTTGTTTAGGCAGTTTGTAGGTTTGCACAATTTGAGAATCCCTATAGAAGAACAAAGCTTCGATGACCGTACGCACTTCTCCATCCTCGATTACACGAACCGATGGAAGCAGCCCTTTGTCCACCCCCGAGAAATCCGTTCCTTGACCTGGAGGCATCAACTGAAAACGCCCAAGGACATCTCTAAACGCATTGACGTCCATTCTCCACGGGTCTCCGTTATCGTTAACAACAAGGGGGACGCAAGCTCCCGGGGCTAATCTATTAATACCATCTACAGCATACTCGTCGATTAGTCCCGTCAAAGCATTAATGACGATGTACAGATCCTCGGTCTGGAATACAAACTTCCCTTGATCCGCTGTGAGCGCAGGACTCGGCTTCTCGGCAAGCAGCTCCATTCGGCATTCGAATCGGTTCATAGACATCGGCGGCAGCTCGGCTTCGAAAACCACTTTTTTTCTCCAATCCAGATTAAGGTTGCTATCCTCCTTCTCCGGTTGGGAAGGAACGCGTACCCCGTCCTTATAGACGATCGGCATAGAATATTCTTCATTCCAGTTCTGATCTTCGAGCATGAATTCACACTCCCATACGCCGCGAACCGGATACGGATGAGGATTATAAACAAGGATAGGATATTCTCCTTGTTCAGCGACCGGCTGCCCGGCAGCGAGCGCAAAGAAGGCGCGCGCCTTCAGTTTGCTTAAGATCTCCAGACCGTGATCAAGCCCTCTTAGCGAAGTTTCCTCGACACTTTGTACCGACGAGCCCGGCAAAATGTCGTGAAACTCGCTCGTAAGCAAATCCTGAAGCGCGGCTTGAAGATCATCATAAGGATAGGAAAGCCCTGCTTCCAATGCGGCCATCGACAGCATTTTTTCCGTCATATATAATTCGTTCTCGAGCTTCCGATGTTTTTGTTTGATCCGAATTTGCGAGGTGTAGCAGCCTACGAATCGTGGATTCAAATCCCCTTCGAACGCTGGCAAATCTTTGACTTGAGCGAGCTCCGCAAAATAAGTTTCGGGCGTCGAGTGCACGATCTCGAAATCCTCCCTCGCTCCCTGCAGCTCTGCTATCAGATTCAGGTCAACTCTCGATGGTCCGCCGCCATGGTTGCCGACACCCCATAAGACGAGACCAATCGGCGCATCCGCATTCTCATCCATCCATTTAACGATTTTATCAACCGATTTGCCCAGTTGAGAATTATATCCCCCCCAGACCTTATGCGCCATGACCGAGCTTCCATTAAAGCCTTTCCAAATAAAATCTTGTGCCGGTAATGTCATCTCGTCCGGCCGCATGAAGATATAAGAATCGAAACCGGCTAAATTCAATATTTGTACAAGACCTTGGGAATGGCCAAACGGATCGAAGTTGATCGCCGTCGTCGGATCATGCCCTTCTCCAAATTTTTCACGGAAATAGGTACGCCCTGCGAGAATTTGACGCACCATCGATTCGCCGGAAGGCATATTGCAATCCGGTTGCAGATACCATCCCCCCATGATGTGCCACTTGCCGGAGGCAACCAGTTTGCGAATCCGCTCGAACAACTCCGGTTCATATTCTTCGATCCATTGGTACAGGATCGCTTCATTATGATTGAAGACATAACCTTCAAATTGTTCGCAGAAGTCGGCCGCTGCGCGGAAAGTGGACACCGCTGCGGCAGCGCCTTCTTCCCACTGCCATTGCCAGACGGGATCCAGGTGCGCGTTGCTGAGCAAATGCAATTTTTTCATTTGTACACGTCATCCTCTCTTGTTGAACTCCCCCTATTGTGTCACAGCCAAACATGCTGTGAGAATTGCGAGAAATGACTTCGATTTGCACTAAAATGATGTGAATAGCAGGACTCCGAAGCTTTCGTCGCGAACTCTTTCTGTACGATAGGGGGATTTCATCCAATGGGGATACTCGAACGAAAGTCGCAAACGCAATTTTTGACCCATCACGCATGTCGAACCATAACCTTAAACGATGTCGTCATCGAATGGATCGATATTTTATTCGAGGACTCTTCCGGAGTTTCATACTGCGCTCCCCATTCCCATGATTGGTACGAATTCAACTATGTCGTGCAAGGGACCATGCATACCGCCCTGGAGGACGGAATCATGCATCGGATGGATCAAGGTACATTTGTGCTCATCCCGCCAGGTTTCGTACATTCCCATCGTTACGAATTATCCTCTCCTCATGAAGGTTTATGCCTACGATGGCGGATGTTCCAAAGGACGACGGATGCGGATACAGAATCGAAATTAGATGCGATCGCCATCTATGACAAATTGATGCGTTTAACCATTGGAGTAACGCCTCCCAAGACGGACGAGTTCGGCATCGGAAAATATCTCGAAACCCTGCTTGCGCAGTCGGAAGCTGGCGAGCAAGCTATCTTTTTGCAGATGTCTTTTGTACGGCTTTTGCTGCGCTTAACCGAATCGCTTCCTGCTGCCGCCCTTGCCTTTTCTCCTGTCAAACCGACGAATCGGCTTGTCCGCAAAGTCGATATTTTCTTGGGAGACCTGCAAGATAGGGAGCTGGACGTAAAAAGCCTCGCAGCCTCGTTGCATCACAGCTATGCCCATGTTGCTCGGGAGTTTAAGCGTCACACAGGCCGAACCATTATCGAGCGTATGACGGAAATCCGGCTTTACAAAGCGGAAGACTTATTGAAGCATACCGATCTGTCGATCAAAGAAATTGCCGACCGTGCAGGGTTTTCGAGTGCCTTTTACTTCAGCCGCGTGTTCAAATCGGCTTACGGGATTAGTCCTACTGCATATCGCAAAGGTTGTTTTTCCGATTAAACGGCCTTTATTTGGCATACATAAAAGGCCAGAGCCGAGAGACAGATAACCTCTCCGCGCCAGCCTTTATAGAATCCTGATTATCCCTCTAGCGAAACGATAGCCGATAGCACGCTACCCCTTTACAGCCCCGATCATGACGCCTTTAACAAAATACTTTTGCAAGAACGGATACGCGCACAGAATCGGCAGCGTGGCCACAATGATCGTCGCGTATTTGATCGTTTCGCCGATCGGCATCTGGTCTCCCGAGCTAATATCGGTCATCATGCTGCTCGTATCGTTGACGATCAGTATTTCGCGCAAGATGAGCTGCAGCGGGAACAAAGCCCGATCCTGCAAGTAAATCATCGCCGAGAACCAGGAGTTCCAATGCGACACGCCATAAAATAGCAGCATCACCGCGATAACCGGCATCGACAGCGGGAAGACGACCGACCAGCAGATGCGAAAATCACTCGCCCCGTCCAGCCGTGCGGATTCCTCCAGCTCGACCGGCACCGCCTGAAAGGCCGTTCTCATAATAATGAGATTAAATGCGCTGATCGCCGTCGGGATGATGATGGCCATTCGCGTATCCAGCAGCCCCAGCTCGTTAATGAGCAAAAACGTCGGAATCAGACCGCCCTCGAAAAACATCGTAAACGTAATCATAAACATAATGGGATTTTTCCATAACACATCCCGTCTCGATAACCCGTAAGCCGCCATGGACGAGAGGAAAATATTAAGCGCCGTGCCCGCGATCACGTAGAACAGCGTGTTTAGATAAGCCGTGCCGATCGACGGATTCATAAATACCATCCGGTAGGCGTCAAACGTAAACCCTTTGGGGAACAAAAGAAGCCCTCTCGTCTGAACCAGCTGACCGGGATCGCTAAACGACGCGAACAATACGAATATGAGCGGATACAGAGCAGCCAGGGAAAGTCCGAATAAAAAGGTGATATTAAATACTCCGAATACCTTCTCGCCAGTCGTCGCCCTCATCTTACACACTCCTTACCATAGTTTGGTCTCGCTCGTCTTGCGAGAGACGGCGTTGGCGATGATGAGCAGCGTGAAGCTGATAATCGCATTGAACATGCCGACGGCGGCGGCATAGCTGTAGTTCGTCTCCAAGATGCCTTTCCGGTACGTATAGGTGCCGATAACGTCGGCGGTCGAATACGTAATCGGATTGTACATAAGCAGTATTTTTTCGCTGCCGACCGCGAGCAATTGACCAATATTGAGAATGAGCAAAATAATGATCGTCGGAGCGATGCCGGGAAGCGTCACGTGCAGCGTCTGCTTCCAGCGGCTGGCGCCGTCGATTCGGGCGGCTTCGTAGATGGAAGGATCGATCGTAGCGATCGCCGCCAGGAATATGATGGAGCTCCATCCGACGTTCTGCCAGATCCCGGAGCCGATATACAACGTTCGGAACCAGTCCGCTTCCCTCATGAAAGCGATCGGTTCGATGCCAAGCAGCGAATTCAGCACATTGTTAACCAGCCCGTCCCGCGCCAGGAAATCGAACATAATGCCGACTACGACGACGAGCGAGATGAAATGCGGCATATACGTAATCGTCTGAACGGTCCGCTTGAACCAGCTTTTGCGCACTTCGTTCAGCAGCAGGGCAAGCACGATCCCTGCCGGGAACGCGAAGATCAGACTATATAAGCTGAGCAGAATCGTATTCACGAGTATTCTTCCGAAATAAAAGCTGGAAAAAAAATCGACGAAGTTATCGAAGCCCGTCCACGGACTTCCGTTAATGCCCAGTTTGATCGCAAAATCCTTAAACGCGATTTGCATGCCGTACATGGGACCATAATGAAACAACAGGAAATACGCGACCGCCGGACTTAACATCAAATAAATCAACTTGTTTTTCGCAAAATCCTTCCGGACACGTTGTCCGAAGCTTATACGGGAGCCGGATCCGCCGATCCCAGCCGATGATCCATTGGATTTCTCTATGACCGCCATAACGTTGCTCCTCCCTATCCCCCGTTAAATCGTCCGTGCCTGAAGAATGGACAAGACAAACTCTCCAGGCACGGACTGCCTGCTATCTCTTCAAGAACCGCTCCAGCGCCGCCTGCTCCAGCTTGATGACTTCTTCGATGCCCATCGCTTTAAGCGTCTCCACATATTCCTCGAACTTCTCAAGCGGTTCCGTGCCCATGATGAATTTCAGCATCATTTCCTCGTGATAGACATTAAGGTCGGTCATGACGGAAGCCTTCTGGCGCCCTTCCTCGGCTGTAAGCGTCGTAAGCGGCATCTGCATTTTCGTCGTTGCTTTCTCCCAGTTCACAAGCGCTTCCTGCTGGGAAGGCAGCTCCAAATATTGTTCGATGTAACCGGGGTCCTGCACAAATGGACCGTTGTAGCTCGCACGGAAATATTGCGCCATCGCCTGCGTAATCGGCAGATCGTCGGGATTTTTCATAATGACGTCCGTATATTTTTGTTTGCCGTCCACCATGGTAAAGCTTTCGCCTTCAATGCCGAAGTTGAACAGGTTGTGGCCATCCGGACCATAAGCATAATCCAGCCACTTCACGATTTGCTCCGGATTTTTGGCCGCAGTCGTAATAGCCGCTCCAATGCCCGTGTAGGCGAAGTCGCGCTGTCCCCATACGGCGTTTTCGCCTTTGTTGAGCGTTGGATAAGGAGTCGATACGAGCTCGAAGGTTGGATCATCCTTCATGAGTCCCATATACTTGCCGATGCCGCTGCCGGTATAACCGACAAATGCCGAGGTCTTGCCGGTCGTTATCTTGGAGTCCATCAGCTTTGTATCCATGGCAGCAAAGTCGGGATCCAGCAGCCCTTTTTTGTACCAGCGATTCATCACGGTCAAAAACTCTTTGTATTCCGGCTGCATCGAACCGTATTTGACCGTACCGTTATCGTTGTAAAATTCCAGCGGTATGCCGAAAGCTCCGATAAATCCATGACCAACTTTGATGTCGGAGATGCGCTGCAAAAATTGAGCTTCGCCGCCCGTCTGTTCCTTGATCGCTTCGAGCACGGTCTCCCACTCATCGATCGTCTCGGGAATGGGCAGACCGGTCTTGTCCAGGAGATCCTTGCGGATGATAGGACCAAAAAACACCATCAGCTTCTCATGGCCGCGAATAAACGGGAAGGAATAAATATTGCCTTCGTCGGTCATAATCATTTTTTTAATTTCGGGATGTTCATTAAGATAAGCCGTCAAATTCGGCGCATGTTCTTCGATAAGTTCGTTCAGTCTCAAAATCGTTCCGGATTTGATGGCATCATCCGGTCCGCGGGAGACGGTCAACCAGTTGCGTTCGATGACGTCCGGCAGCTTTTTGGAAGCCAACATCAGATTGAATTGCTCCTCGATCTGTGCGCCTTCTCCGGATGGATGCGTCCAGGTCACCTTTGTGCCCGTTACCTTTTCCAATTGCTGATAAATTTTACTGTCGCCGAGAGTTGCCATTGTCGCAGTCGCATTGGGATTCATATGAATCCAATAGGAGAGTCCCTCCGGATACTCGACTGCAGCAGCCTCCCCAGGCGCTTTGGTTGAGTCCGGTTTGTTCGTAGCGCCGGTCTTGCCTCCCTCGCCGTTGTTGCCGCCCGAGCATCCTGCCAGCATGACGGCCGCAGCCAAAACGGCCATGAACAAGGTCAACCATTTGTTTCTTCTTAACATAAGCGATTCAATCCCCTCTCGAATGTAATGAATGAATCTTGCAATCCTATTGCCGCAGCAACTCCTGCTGCTGAATTCATCGTAGTTCTGGAGAGGTGATTACGAATACGGTCAATCTGTTAGAATCGCTATTCAATGTTCAGATCACGCATTATCTTCTTTCTAGATGGACCTCGATTCTTATAGAACAGCCTCGTTGTCAGGCCCGCTCCCGCCTGCGATTTCACGGTATTTGCCGGGTGTTATGCCCTCCGTCTTCTTGAACAGGCGGATCAATCCAATATCGTTTGCGAAGCCGACCTTGATTGCGATGGCCGCGACAGTGAGCTCCGTCTCCGCGAGCAGCGTCTTCGCTTCTTTCATCCGCAGCGAAGTGATGTATTCCGTCACGTTATGGCCCATCTGCTTCTTGTAGAAGGTCGACAGATACGAAGGGTTAAGGCCGACATGGTCGGCAATCGTCGTCAAGCTTAATTCGTTGCTGTCGTAATGGCTTTCAATATAACATCTGATCCGGGAAGCCAGCAGATCGCTGTGATCGCTTCTGTCTCCCGTCACCTTCGCGCAGATAGCATGATACAGCCGCTTGAGCGCCGCGTTCATCTCCTCTGCCGTGCCGATCTTTGCCAAATATTTAAACGACGCGCCTTCGCCCCCGAAAAACGTTTCATCGTCGATATTCAGCGCGCTTAGCAGCTTGATCACCGTGCTCATAAGCTCCGAGGACAAATATTTGGCCATCTCGGGGGAAATCGACCGCGATTGGAAGTTGATCTCGAACAATTGATCAAGCACCTTCTCGACGTTGCCGTAATCACCGCTCTTGGCGTAGTTCATCAGTTGCGCTTCCATCTCGAGCGAATAATAGAAGTAATGCCGCTCCATGCCTCGGATCGCATCGTAATAGATAATGCTCCCCTGCTCTTGCATCGACTTGTGCTCCATAGCCGTCACCGCTTCGCCGTATGCGACGGCAATGCCGTGTATGCCCGATTTCATGTTGCTTACGGCAATCGTGACCGACGTACGGAATTTCCCCTCCATCTGCGACTTGATGCTCTGCAGCAGCCTGTCCAGCTCGTTGCCTTTCTCCGCGATCGACTCGGTCGAATTGAGCAGGATGCCGACGCGGTCACGATCAAGCTCGATGGCATATCCATTGCCAGCCAGCAGCTCATTGCTCAGATTAATGAGAATAAAGCGGACCAGAGTCCATTCCCGCTCCGATTCTTCTTGCACGAATCGCCTGCAATCGTCGATTTGCAATAATACAACGCCATAATAGGGATGTGGAAGCGACACGTTCATGAAGGAATAGTCGCTTTCCTTCAGACTAGACGTATCCACGAATCCCTTCATGAGACGGGAGATAAAGTCTGCCTGAATAACAGGCTTTTGCTGCGACAGCACGCCTCGCATTTGCTTCTCTTCGACGATGGAGGAAAGCAGCTCATTGCGGATAAAAGCAAATTCGTTGCGGATAGCTACTCCGCTCATATTTTTGCCTTGCAGGATGGTATGAATCAGCTCCCGGATCGGCCGATGGTTTTTGTATGCGAGATAATACGACACCGCGAAGCCTCCTGCCATGCATAACAGAAGAAGCAGCAGCGCGAGAGACTTCGTTTCGTTTACTTTGGACAGAATGATCGTCTTGGGAATGACGGAAACATAGGTCCAATTATTTTGACTGGAGGTCGTATAGGAGATAAGCATGTCCGTACCGCCTATGGTTGCCGCGAGATTGCCGTAGCCATGGCCCATGCTGCTTCTCAGATCTTCCAGCGCGCCGGAACGGTCCGACGTCGTACTGATTACCTGTCCGTCCGCGCCGAAGATGTAATAATCGGTCTCGCGATGATCGGATTTGCGCAGTTGCCCGAGCAGTTGGGTCTCGTCGATAGTGACGACAAGAGAACCTCTCACCTCGGTATTGTCGCCCATGGGAAGCGAGGAGATCGTCGTAATCATACTTCGTTGCTTTTGATCATATTGGATGGGTTCGGCCGGCAGATAGGTTCTCAGATGATAGCTGTTAAGAAGCGATTTGATTTCATCGAGACTGCGGTTCTGATATTCGTTGATATAACGATAAAAGGTATCCGTATCCGTGCGAATCGTCGTTGTGACAATTCGGTCGGATTGCTTGAAGTAGACATAATAATCGTCGATGAAAGGGGATAAGGTGCGGTAACGTTTTAGATTGCGGATCAGTTCGATATAGGTGTAATCGTTAATGCTCGCGCGGTTGTTCTCCTCGTACAAGAACAGCTGGAGCATGGGGTCGAAGGCAATCTGGGCTGCCAGCTGATCCACCTCGTTCATCCGGCTGTCTACAGCGAGCCGCGTCTGCTGAAGCAGCGTTTGGTTGGAATCGTAGGCGTTTTCGATCAGCGCCTGCTCCATCCGGCCGTACAGCAGCGCTCCGATCACGAACGGTATCATCAGAATCGCCATGAACGACAGCAGCAGCTTGAAGAATACGGACCGACGGAACGTTTCCCCTTCTTTTCCGGAACGCCATTTTTGGATCATCGTTATCTCCCTCCCGCATCCACTGAAGAATGCGCTTTCAACTTTTAAGGACGTCAATCGGTTGATTTTTCCTTCTCTTACATATTACATGGAATTCGATTGTCGCATTTGTCGTATCATTGGCTAGCCTTGTGTTTTTTTTAGGTATGAGGGGGGAATCCCCCGCCCCGCTGTGGCTTATATCCTTTTCTCGATATAGAAATCATTAACATTTTTGTCGATACTTCTGCGGGCGTTACTATTCACAAGTATATCGTTATCTCGCATCTAACGGCAATATACCTGTTTTTGCTAAACTAATAATGTAATGCCATGCAGAAAACTGTGGCTGAAACGATCATAAAATTGTGCAAATTCACAAAAATGAATTCATCGTAGCCGCATCTGATCTCACCAAGCGCCCAAGTTCCAAGTCGGTCCCATCGACGACTAGTTCTTTTACAAGAAAAAAGCCCCGAACAGCCCATTCAGGCCGTCCGAAGCTTTTGGTTAGTGGTATGGTCATGCGGTCTAGCGAACGTTAATCCTCGTCCTCGTCATCCGACAACGATTCGCCGCGTTCCTTCGCTTCCAGGTATTCCTGGGTAGCGCGATCGCGTGCACGGCTCTTCTCCTTAAGGCGCTCGATGGCCGGAAGGATCAGAATGTCGATCTCCTTCTGCACCGTATAAGCCAGATCGTAACGGGTCTGCGACTCCAGATAGGAGCCAACCTCGATCAAGGCGTTATAACGATCGAGCTCGTCTCTCGTTAACAAGCCGCGGACTTGTACGCTGCAGTGGCGCATTACAGGAATTTGCCTTTACGCAGGACAAGCGGAATGCCGCCGATAATGAACAGGTAACGAAGGTCGATTGCCTTTTTCAACCAAGCAGCTACGCGGCCTTTGTATTTCTTGCCGAACGCGATGCCAATCGCTTCGCCTTTGCCCAGGGATGCAACCGTTCCTTTATTGGAGAACGAGAACGTCTTAAGCGGCTGATTGCGAATGGAAGCTACCAGGTTGTTGGCGCAAATAACGCCTTGCTGCATAGCGATCTGTGCAGTCGGCGGATATGGACGGCCTTCAGGGTTGAACATCAGCGAGTTGTCGCCAACGATATAGACGTTCTCGGAGCCCGGGCTGCGCAGGAATTCGTCGACCTTGACGCGTCCGCGCATCGTCTCGAAGCCCGCTTCTTCGATCAAGCGGTTGCCGCGGATGCCGCCGGTCCAGATAACCGTCTGCGACTTGATTTCTTCGCCTTCGCCAACGATAACGCCATCCGGCGAGCATTCTTTGATGGCCGTGCCGATGCGGAATGTAACGCCCTTCTTCGTCAGAACGTCCATCGCATATTCAACCAGCTCCGGATCGAAGCCTGGAAGAGCCGTAGGAGCGGCTTCAACGTTATAGATCTTGACAAGGGTCGGATCGACGTCGAATTGTTTGCACAGCTCTGGAATACGGTCGGAGAGCTCTCCGATAAACTCGATGCCGGTAAAGCCCGCTCCGCCGACAACGAAAGTCAGGTAATCGGTGCGATGCGGCTCGCGCTTGTAACGCGCGAATTGATATTCGATATGTTCGCGGATCAAGCGAACGGAGTTAATGCTGCGAATGTTCATGGCATGTTCGCCCAAGCCAGGGATACCGAAAGTTTCCGGTTCGCCGCCAAGACCGATTACAAGATAATCGTAAGACAGCGTTCCGTCTTCCAGTATAACCTTTTTGTCTTGCGGACGAATTTGGACGACTGTCGATTTAACGAAGTCGATCTTAAATTCATCGATCAGCTTGGAGATGCTGACGCGCGCGTTTTCCGGATTGTCCGTGCCGGCTGCAGGCATGTGCAGATGCGTCGTGATATAGTGATAATCGTGTTTGTTGACCAGTGTGACGTCGGCTTCATTATAATTCAGCTCTTTTTGCAGACGAAGCGCAGTCAGCACGCCTCCGTAGCCAGCGCCAAGAATTACAATTTTCGGTATGTTGCTCATTGTGGGATCCCATCCATTCGTTTTTTTCTTTTCAATTTAGATAAACTTGTGAAAAATTACACAAACATAATCGAAAAAGTAAGATAACTTTCAGTAGTTTGTGTCCTCATAACCATTATCATGCAAAGGAGCCAAAAACGTTTTTGGAAATTTCGACGGCGTTTGCCGTTTTTCTCCTTAGACCATCTCACATATACATCAGACATATTACAGACTTTTGAACAAAGTTTCAAGGGTATTTTATACGAAAATGTTTAGAACACTGTACAAATGAAAAATCCCTTCTAAATAATGTTCTTAGCCGATCGTATCATTTGACTCCTGACCTCGATCTCACAAATTTTAAAATTGCAGTAAAGTTATATATATCATACTCTCAGGCAAAGGCTTATAATGATAACCGTAACACTCAATTTACGGAGGTGCAGACAGTTGTCGGAGCAAGTAAATGAAAACGCTGTGGTTGATATTCTCATTATCGGAGGAGGACCTGCGGGGATGTTCGCCGCGTTCTATGGCGGCATGCGCCAGGCATCCGTAAAAATAATCGAAAGCATGCCTCAGCTAGGCGGTCAGCTAGCCGCTCTTTATCCTGAAAAATATATATACGATGTAGCAGGGTTCCCTAAAGTGACTGCACAAGAGCTCGTCGATCGGCTTAAAGAGCAAATCGATCTGTTCAAACCCGAGATATGTTTGGAAGAAAAAGTCGTAGCCGTAGTAAAAAAAGATGAACGTTTATTCGAGGTGACGACGGATCGGACCGTCCATTATGCCAAAGCGGTTATTATTACGGCTGGCGTAGGCGCATTCGAGCCTCGTCGGTTGGATCTTCCGGAAGCGGCCAGGTTCGAGGGCAGGAACCTCCATTACTTTGTAGGGGACTTGCAGCGCTTCAAGGACAAACGCGTTCTGATCAGCGGTGGCGGAGATTCCGCCGTGGACTGGTCTCTCATGCTGGAGCCGATCGCAAAAAGCGTCACACTCATTCATCGCCGCGACAAATTCCGCGCCCACGAGCACAGCGTGGAGAACTTGATGAACTCCAGCGTAAACGTCGTTACGCCCAAAGAAATTACGGCTTTGCACGGTGAGGATCTCATTACGAAGGTCACGCTCACAGACGTCAAATCGAACGAAACCTCCGATCTCGATGTAGATGCCGTCATCGTCAACTTCGGCTTTGTCTCGTCTCTGGGACCAATCGCAGAATGGGGCATCAACATTCAAGGCGGTTCTATCGTCGTCGATACGCGGATGGAGACGAACATTGCAGGCCTCTTCGCGGCAGGCGATATTACGACCTACCCCGGCAAGCTTAAGCTCATTGCCGTCGGCTTTGGCGAAGCACCGACCGCCATCAACAACGCAAAGGTATATATCGATCCAAGCGCGAAGCTCTCGCCGGGTCATAGCAGCAATATGAAACTGTAGCTTGGCCCGCGCGGCCAACTTTGGCGCAACATACATTACAAGGTTAAGGGTATCCTAAACTTGGCGATACGGGAGCGCGGTACGGCATCTGCCGTCCGAACGCGAAACGTGTGCGAGGGGCAATTGCTGCCTTTTCGTCCGAGGAGGGTACCCTTATGTTATGTCCGTTATGCAACGGAATTGTCGATACTATACAACTATGTGATATATGCGGAGGCGTGCTTACAGAATGCGGCAGATTAACGGATTGGACAGGACCTTACGAGCCTTACGGTCCACTGTCTGCCGGTCCCGAGACCGGTAGACCTTATGATGCCTCTGGAGATACATGCGTCCATATCGTCTACTGTGAAAGCTGCGGGCATCTTGGCGAGGTCATGGTGGCCGGCTGGCCTGTTGGATGATTGTCATGTCCGGCATGGAAGTCAGAATTCCCGGGAGATCAGGCCGGCTGTCTGCGATTCGCGTGAGCGGCGATATCCACGCCTCTGCGCTTTACTTCAATAGCAAGCATTCGTATGAAATCGGGCTCCAGCTTATATTCAATAGCGGCAAAATAGGTGTCAATGAGCAGGTCGTCGGATAATAATTCCATCATGAAACCTCCTTTTTTCCATCTCTTCCCTTTACATTTTTTAGTGTAGCATGCGACGAAATTCGGGACAACACGCCTTATTATGCACATAGGGATGTGGATACACTGTTAATGAAGTGTGAATAGATATCATAAAATGAGCAAAATCAGATGGTACAATGTGGATAGAGTTATCCACATCCCAAATAAGCTTCTATTCAATAAAAAACTTTAATCACCTTTTATAGTTCTATTAACGAAACTATTAGCATAGCTGCTTATTTAGACTTGGAAAGACGTAATAAAACGTCTGACGGTGATTCAAAAACCAAAAACGTCCGGTCACTCTTCGCCTAACGGACATTGAGGGGCTGTCTATTCATTGTGCAAAGATGAAATTGCGGGCAAGAATCCGGTAAGAAATGGACGGGAGCAATTGCAACGGAAATAAAAGGCGTTATTTCAGCAAAAAGCGGCACTTTGAAAATCTAACGGAACTGACAGCCCTTATGATGGGCAAAAGTCCGCGGTTTGCCTGGATTTCTCACGAATAACGTCGTAGAGTTCCGTTTAGACTTTAAAATCACGCCAAACGATCCATATAAGGGCTCTTATTTCCGTTAACACGTTGGCGATGATGGATTGCAGCTTCATTTCCGGTTTTGCACACAATGAATCGACGGCCTCATTGAGAACCTTATTGGCATCATCATCGTTCAAATTGGCTTCAATACGACCCAATAGTGTCTTTCCTGTCTGTAAGATTGGTCTGCGATTAAAAATCGGAAAAAAGCGTCGCTGGTGTCTGCTAGATTTTTTAACCTTTTGGTTCACAAGTCCGAGAGTTGCAATAATTCCTATTACAAAGAAAAAGACGGAGCCTCCTCCGTCTTCCCCTTAATGCGGCCTCGTATTGACTTCAAAGATCCATATTTTCCCATTTCTATCGATCCCGTAATCGAAACCTAATTGCCCGATTCCAGGATACTTCCGCTCCAGCACCCGGGTCGACATAACCGTCAGAGCACGCATCTTTGCTTTTTTGCCCTTTACCTGCGATGCGCCGAGCGAAGCGCGAATGCCTTGTCCGGCAGTCACCATGTCTCCTCCCTGGCTGAGGTTGGTCACGAACAATCCCCGTCTCGCGATACGGCCGACAAGCGAGCGATACTCCCAACCCGAACGAGTCTTCACGTATTTGACACGATAATCGATCGGTCTGCCGTTTACGGTAGCCAGTTGAATGCCCTTTTGAATCAAATAGCTCCTTTTCCCCGTTCGGCTGCCAAGTGCATGGACAAGTCCATCAAACGTCTGGAAACGCTGTGTGCGATCGCGGTACGTATGCGTAAATCCTCCAAGGTCCCTCGTTACCTTGATGACACCGCCTCCGCCGGATCCGACGATCGGCTTGACGACCACCATGCCATGCTGCTGGAGCATGCTCATTAGAGCATAAGGGCTATATTTCCGCGTTGGCGGAATATGCTGCACGAGCGACGGCTCGGCGAGCAGCGCTTCCGTCTTCGCCCACTTGCTTGCGAGCTGCCTGCCTCCATGATTATGAATCATCATATATTAAGAGCTCCTTCCCTACTACTCTTTCTCTCTAGTATATGGCAGGAATGTCCTCCTCTCGTGGATGATAGCCTTTAGCAGAAGCCCGAATTCCATAGAGAAAAGCGCCGCGACTGAACGTATCCGTTCCATTCGCGGCGCTTTATTATCATCCGTTTCGCAGAAATCTACTTGTTTTGCTTGGCTTCCAGCGCGGCCTTCAGCTTATCCGCCAGGCTGTTGCCAAGCGGCGCGCTCTCGCTGTATTGCTCGACGAGCCGCTGCTGCTCCCGCTTGTTTATGCGGCTCCCGTCCTTGTCGCCAAGCATCTCAATGACGTTGCATGGCTTACATTGCGCGTATTTGCCGGCTTTGCCGTCGTGAAGCTCCATCTTCTTGCGGCATTGCGGGCAGCGCTTGTTGAGCAATACCGGCTCCGAATGTCTGCGGTAGCCGCATTCCCGATCCGAACATGCCAACGACTTGCCGCGTTTCCCTTTCACCTCTACCATCGGCTTGCCGCATTCCGGACAGAACGACCCCGTAGCGTTATGAGGCTTGTACTCCTTCGTCTCCCGCTTCACCTCCGCAACCCAGCTTGCGGCCTGCGTGCGGATTCCTGCCATAAACTTCGCGGGATCTCCCTTTCCCTTGGCGATCCGCTCCAGCTCGCTCTCCCATGCCGCCGTCAGCTCGGGACTGCGCAACTGCTCGACGACAAGCTCGATTAGTTGCTTGCCCTTAGCCGTAGGAGCCAACGTGCTGCGGATCCGTTCGATCGTGTCGGTGGAGAGCAGCTTCTCGATAATATCCGCGCGTGTCGCCGGCGTACCCAGCCCGTGCTTCTCCATATGGGTCAGCAAAGACGCTTCCGTATACCGCGCAGGAGGAAGCGTGCGAAGCTCCTTGGCTGCAACGGATTTAAGCGGCAGTGAACCGCCAACGGACAGCGAAGGCAACGTTTGGGAAGGTTGTCGATCGCGCGCGCTCCCGCCATCCCCTTCATCGCTGTCATCGTCGTCTTGCAGCGGCTCGCTTCCGCCGGCGTATACTTCTTTCCAGCCCGCCGCCTTCTCTATTCGGCCTTTCGCGTGGAAGGACAAGCCACCGGCTACGATCGCAACGCTAGTCTCGTCGTAACGGTATGGCGGGTAGAACAGAGCAATGAACCTGCGCACGATAAGGTCGTAGAGTCGCCGTTCCTCGTTCGTAAGAGCGCCTAACTGCACGTACTGCTCTGTCGGAATGATGGCATGGTGGTCGCTGACCTTGCTGTCGTCCACGATCCGCTTGGTTACCTGCAGCGGAGCTCGCAGCAGCTTGCGCGCTAAAGCCGTGTACGGCCCGGTTGCGACGCTTTCAAGCCGTCCCTTGAGCGTTGCCGTCATATCGCTCGACAGATAACGGGAATCCGTCCGCGGATAGGTAACAAGCTTGTGCGTCTCGTACAGCCTTTGCAGCACGTTCGAAGTCTGCTTGGCCGAGAAGCCCAGCTTTCTGTTCGCGTCGCGCTGCAGCTCCGTCAAGTCGTAGGCCTGCGGATGCGGCTCGGAGCGCTCTGCGGTGCGCATTCTCTCCACCTTCGCCGTTCCCGCCTTTTTGGCCCGTTCGACAACGGCCTCCGCAGCTTCGCGCGTCCATAACCTTCCATCATGGGAATCGCTTTCGCGCCATTGTCCGCCAAAGCTGCCGAAGTTCGCCGATACGGTCCAATACGGCTTCGACTGGAATTCGGCAATTTCCCGTTCGCGCTCCATCATGATCGACAGCGTCGGCGTCTGAACCCGACCCGCGGCAAGCTGCGCGTTGTACTTGGTCGTCAATGCGCGCGTCATATTAAGGCCAATCAGCCAGTCCGCTTCGGCACGGCATACCGCCGACGCGTATAACGAGTTATAATCCTTGCCTGGCTTCAGAGCGGCGAAGCCGTCCTTAATCGCCTTGTCCGTCTGCGACGAAATCCAAAGCCGCTTAAACGGCTTGCGCCAATGGACGAGCTCCATAATCCAGCGAGCCACCAACTCGCCTTCGCGCCCCGCGTCGGTAGCGATAATCAGTTCATTCAAATCGTTTCTTTTGCACAGATGCGCCACCGTCTTAAATTGATGGGATGTTTCTTTAATGACCTTCAGATTCATCTTGTTCGGCAGCAGCGGCAAGTCCTCCAGATTCCATGTTCGGAACTTGACATCGTATTCTTCCGGCTCGGCCAGCGTAACCAGATGTCCAAGCGCCCATGTCACCACGTATTTCGGTCCCTCGAAGTATCCTTTCTGCTTCCCGCCGCAGCCGAGCACTCGCGCGATTTCTTTCGCTACGCTAGGTTTCTCGGCCAGCACCAACGATTTCATATGTCGCTTCCCCCCATCTCTTACTATCATGGTGACAAGATACCACAAGGCACGCCGAAGACGCAACGAAAGTGCAGGAATATCGTTCTCGAGAGCCTATGTCGACAGCTGCCCCAGCCTTCTCCGCGCGCCGGATTGGAAGCAGCCTCTCTTGCTGTGCTATAGTATTCAACAGCTTCAACTCTACTTCTATTCATTTACCAGATTCGCAAAGGAGCCTGATCATTCATGAAAGCTCGTACTTTGTTTACGATTATCGTCTTTCTCGCGATCTATTCCGCCATTGCCGTCTATATCGGCTGGAACGGCTGGCTGCTCATGTCCGAGCTCACCGGCTGGAGCGCTTGGCCCGCTTACGCAATAGTCGTCGCATTGATCGCGTTCGCGTATATTATCGGACGGCTGGGTCAGTCCACGCCGCTGCGGTTTCTAGCCGAACCCGCCAAATTAATCGGCTCGTACTGGCTCGCCTTGCTGCAATACGGCCTGCTTCTTCTGCCGATCACGGACGCAGCCGCTCTGGCGCTAATGCTCGCGGGAGCGGACAGAAATGTCTATGTCGTCGGCGTAGGCAGCGTCGCCGCTCTACTGCTGCTGCTCATTCTGACGGTAGGCACGCGCAACGCGTGGAGCCCCGTCATCAGGCGATACGACATTGCCATCGAGAAAAGCGCCGGCGACAGAAGCCGATTAACCATCGCCGTCGCGTCCGATCTTCATCTTGGCTCTGTCATCGGTCATCGCCATCTTAATCGGCTGATCGCCAAAGTAAGCGAGATTAAACCCGACATCATCCTTCTGCCGGGCGATGTGCTGGACGATGATCTGGAGCCGTTCGTGAGAAAAGGAATGGGAGCGACGTTTGGCAAGCTGAAGGCGCCGCTCGGCGTCTACGCCGTTACCGGCAATCACGAATACTTTGGAGGAAAGGTTCCGGAATACGTGAACGAGATGCGCAAAATCGGCGTACATGTCCTTATGGACGAAACGGTGGTCATCGAAGACAGCTTCGTCCTGATCGGCCGCAAAGACAAAGCTTCGGAAGGCCGCAGCCGGGATCGACGCCAATCCATCGCCGAGCTGGTAGAGCCGCTGGATGCCTCCAAGCCGCTTATTCTGCTGGATCATCAGCCGCTGGAACTGGGCGAGGCCGAAGCAAGCGGCATCGATCTCAGCCTATCCGGCCATACCCATCGCGGCCAGATGTTTCCGAATCATCTCATCACGCGGAGAATGTTCGAGCTGGACTGGGGCTACAAGCGCAAGGGCAAGCTGCACGCGATCGTATCTTCGGGGTTCGGCTTCTGGGGGCCGCCTGTCCGAACGGGCAGCCGCTCGGAGGTGCTTCATATCGAGGTCAGCTTCCTAAAAACATCTGCGCAGCGCGGGAGTTGATTCCATTCGTGCTTGTCGTCCATTGTTCGTTCGAATGGACCGCGGCGGGCAATCGCCGAGACCTCTTGCGGGAGACGGCTGTATATTATACATGAGAACCCTCTGTACAAGTACGAGGACGAAAGGTAGTCGATCGCAAGTGATCCATCAGTCATCCATAATCGCGGAAACACGATTGCTCGTCATATCCGACATACACGGACACAAGGATGGCTGCCAGAGACTGCTGGAAGCTGCCGCGTACGACCCGATCGTCGACACGCTAATGCTTTTAGGCGATTATATCGACGCGGATCAGCCCGCAAGCTGGAGCACGCTTGACTTTGTGCAGAAGCTTGTAGAAGGAGGCGCCAAGGCCATCCCGGGCAATCAGGAGCTAAAGCTAGCCTCGATGCTGAGGCGCAGAGGCTCAGCCTATCGCAGATATGCCAGTTGGATTGGGAGCTTGCCGCTGTACATTAAAGCGCCTCCCTATTTGTTCGTTCATGCTGGCGTAAGGCCCGGCCGTACGCTGCGATCTCAGACCGTAAGCGATTTGACGGAAATCCGCGAGGAATTTTATCTTCAGCCGGAGAGTAGGCTGCCAGGCAAATACCGTATCGTATTTGGCCATACGCCAACCTTTAAGCTGGGAGCTCCGTCAGGCCTGCTATGGGCGGATTCGAGAAGGATCGGCATCGATACGGGCGCGAAACACGGCTGTCGTCTGACGCTGCTCGACCTGTCCGGGAGCATCGCTTATTCCTGCCAGACCTTTGGCGGATACGTCAGCGGCAGCGAGGTGCGGATGGAATCCGTAGCCTCGCTGCTCGCGTGAGAAAACCTCTATCGAGGCCTCTCGACGATGAGCGACCTCCAGCTTTGCAAAGCAAAGCCGCTTCGGAAGCATAAGGTAGGTTTTATCGCCAATAAGAAAGTCGTTTTCGAGGATCGAAAACGAATACTTTCTTATGTGGTAACAAAACCGGCCCGCCGCCACCCTCAAGGGGAAGCGGCGGGCCGGTTTTCGTTGTCGGCATACCCTTTATTCGGTTGCTTAAACCGCCGTTACCCGAGTCAAGCTGCGCATATAGCTGCCGCTTGCCAGCAAGAAGTACAGCGTCTGCATGACGATATAGGCGCCGATCACGACAAAGGAGTACAGCCAATTTGACGAACCCATCATATTGTCGAGCGATTTCATCGCGAACAGCGCGTGCACGATGCCGACGGCGCAAGGGACGTAAAACACGATCGCGATCTGGCTGACAACGATGCGCCGAATTTCCTTGCGCGTCATGCCGATGCGCGCCAGTCCCTTATATTGGGACTGATCCTCCTGCAGCTCCGTAAACAGCTTGAAGTAGATCATGCTGCCTGCCGCGATAAAGAACAATAAGCTAATGAACAGACCGATGAACAAGATCAGCGATGTCTCCGCCTTCATGTCGACAAAACGTTCGGGACGCGTGAAGTCCTTTTCGCCCCTCATCGTCTCGGGCACGAGCTCCGACAGCTTCGCGACAGTAGGCGCCGCCTTCTCCCAGTTTTTTAGCTCAATGCCATAGAAAACGCGTTGCTCCTCCTCCGGCATGCCGGAGAGAAGATCTACGAAACTCAGGTCATCCATGACCATTGTATAGAAATTCGAATCAATCCAGTTGTTCGCGACTTTGACGTTCGCGGAATCCGCGACCGGCATTTCGAAGCGTTTTCCATTGAGTACGCCGACAGCCCTTCCGGGACCTAACGTCGTACTGAAATTATTGGAATACAGCAAAGTCAACTTGCCGCTTTCGACCTTAATGGCCGGTTCTCCTTGCTGCTTCGCAAGTTTGTTGTAATCCGTTGCGGATATGATGAAGAGGGATAATTCAGGGCTGGACTCCTCCCAGTTCTCCCATCCGATCTCCCGACTGGAGTTTTCAAAGGTGAGATGGTATTGTTCCAAAGCTAAACCGACCGTCTTCGTTTCTCTCGATATGGAGTAACCATCCGACTTCAGAATCTCGCGAAGCTGCTTCTGATCGATGACCTCCTGCGAATGGAGGCCTTTTTCAACGTAAGCCAGCGAATAAGGCGAGCTTTCCAGCATTTGCTCTCTGCTCTGAATCTGCATAATATAGACGGTTCCCATGGCGGTTAGAATAACGGCGCTCAGTATGGAGACGACGAACAGAATTCGTGCGTTGTCTCTGATCTTGTAGCCGAGCTGGGCGAAGATCAGCATGTTCGTTCGGCCATAGTAGATGCCCTTCCGATTTTGAATCCATCCGATAAGCAGAACGCTGAGCTGCGTAAACAGGAAGTAGGTGCCAACGACGACCGTCACGAGAATCGGCAGCGACAGCACGACGAACGTATTCGAATCCATCATGTATGCCATTGCATATCCCGATAGAAGGCAAGCCGCGGCAAGCGTAACAAGCCAGCGCGAGTAGACGAGCCTGCCCTTCGGCTTTCTGGCCGCCTTTAGCATATCAATAATCTCCGTGCGGCCCATACGAACCACCGTCCAGAGCGAGATGGCAAGGAACAGGGCGAAGAACCCGCCGGCGGTTAACCATACGGCTTTCAGCGGAACGGCGAAGGCGATGCTCTCCTGCATATCCAGCAGCGCCCCCAACGCCATAAAGAACAGCTTGCTAAACAATACGCCGAGCAGAATGCCCATGCCGATCGCTAGTATTGCGATGACCATGTTCTCGTACACGACGAGCTTGCGCAGCTGCTTCTTTGTCATGCCGAACAGCGAGAATAGACCGAACTCCTGCTTTCTCGTCTTTAAAAACGCCGAATTGGAATAGAGAATGAACATGAACGAAAAGATGATAATCAAGTACAGGCAGAACGTCATGCCGGAACGGACCTTGTCCGCTTGCAAAATATGCCCGCTTACTACATCGGGATGATAGATGAATGCCGCATAGATATAAAAGATCATGACCGAGAATACGCTGCTGAGGAAAAACGCGCCGTACGCTCTCCAATTGCCCTTTACATTGCTAAGCGCGAGCGAACGGAACGTCATCGAAATTCCCTCCCAACACGCTTAACGCATCCAATATTTGCTGAAAGAACGCCTGACGGTTGCCGCCCTTGCGAATCTCGGAGAAAAGCTTGCCGTCCTTGATAAACACGATTCTCTCACAATAGCTCGCGGAGAACGGATCATGCGTGACCATGAGCACCGTAGCCTTCAGCTTCTCGTTCATCTCCTTCAGCGCATCCATAACATCCTTTGCCGACTTGGAATCGAGATTGCCCGTCAGCTCGTCCGCCAGCACGAGCGAAGGCTGATGAATGATCGCCCGCGCGATAGCCGCGCGCTGCTTCTGTCCGCCGGACACCTCGTAGGTGCGCTTGTTCAAGATGGCGGAGATGCCCAACATTTCCGCGATCGGGGATAACCGCTGCAAGATGGACGCCGGCTTCATGCCTTCCAGCACTAGCGGCAAAATAATATTTTCCTGAATGGACAACGTATCGAGCAGATTGAAGTCCTGGAAGACGAAGCCGAGCTCCCGGCGGCGGAACAGCGCCAGCTTGTTCTCCATGAGCTTTACGGGATTGACGCCGTTAATCTCGATTGTCCCCGAAGTAGGACGGTCGATCGTCGCAAGCAGATTCAATAGCGTCGTCTTGCCGCTCCCCGACGGTCCCATAACGCCTACGAACTCCCCTGCTTCTACCTGGAGATCGATATCCTCCAATGCCTTGTATACGACATTGCCTTTGCTGCTATATATTTTGCCAAGACCTTGCGCTCTTAGTACGCTCATCGCTTTCTTGCTCCTCCTCTATTGCCTCTTATTGATTTCCATACCGTTAGTATAGACCCATACCGGAGGAGCAACCCATCGATTTGCCTTTCAAAATAGTCCCCGCAACCTTACATTGTTGTCACGTTCGAACTTGCCGCATGGTCTCCTTACGCCATCACATGTATGCCGGCCGGCCGGAAAGTCAGTATGACCGTCGTACCCGCTCCCAGCTCCGATTGAATCTTCACGCTGTGACCGAGTTTATCAAGCACCTTCTTCGTCAAATAAAGCCCCATCCCCGTCGACTCGCCCGTCGTCCGTCCGTTCTCTCCGGTAAAGAAGGCGTCGAAGACGCGACCAATATCCTGCGGCGCGATGCCAATGCCTTCGTCGGCTATGGCCAGCTCAGCCTTGCCATCCTCCAGCTCGCGCAGACGGAAGGCAAGCGTCTTCGAGCCCGGTTTATGTTTGCTGTATTTAATAGAGTTGCTCACCAGCTGCTGAAGAACAAAAACCAGCCACTTCTCGTCGGATTCCACCCATAACTCTCCCTCTACCTTGGGATAGATGGAGTGGCGGATGAGCAGCCGCTTGTGATTATTAATCGTCGTCCGTACGAGCTCATGCAGCGGCAGCCTTCGAATATGCGTATCCAGCTCAAACTTGTCCAGCCTGGCCGTATGCAGCATCATCTCCAGTCCTCGCGTCAGCCGCTCCGTCTCCTCCAGCACGCTGGCTGCCATCGCCTGCTGCTCCTCCTCCGTGCTCCAGCCCCGCTCTGCTCCTTCTTGCATGTGCAAGTGAATCACGGAGAGGGGAGTCTTCATATGGTGCACCCATTGGAGGGCAAAATGGTTTTGCAGCTCCTGGCTGCGACGGTGCCGGCTAAGCTCGCCAAGGAATGCGCGGTGCTGCTCCTGCAGCAGCTCCATGACAAGTCTCTGTTCGCCCGTGACGCCGGCCGTTACGATCGCGCTGGACTGCAAGTCGTTCGTACGCGCAAGAGCTTCCTTCACTTGCTTAAGGAAATATCTTTGGCGGTAGTAATCCGCCGTGAACCAGGCAATAAGCGCGACGAGGGCCAATAACAGAAAATAATAGACGGTCCCAGGTTCCACCATGCCGGGATATCGTGCCATCTCCAGCATCAACAAAGATACGGCGAGCAGGACAATGACGATTATACATACGATATAAAGCAGCCTGTCCTTTAAGAACACCCACAGCATATTTCCTTCGCGCCCGGTAACGTAAGTATCGGAGGATGCTCCCTCATGCCTCATGCCCGTCATCCTCCAGTTGTTCCATCGACAGCTTGTAGCCTTGCCCCCGAACCGTCTCGATGATCTTCGGCAGCCCCAGCTCCTCCAGCTTCTTGCGAAGGCGGGTGACGTTTACGGTCAATGTGTTGTCGTCGACGAACTGCACGTCATCCCATAACGCTTCCAGCAGTTGCTCCCGCGGAATAATATGTCCCGGCTTGCCTAGAAGGCATTCCGCCAGCAGGCACTCGTTTTTCGTCAGCTCGACGCGTTTCTTTCTCCACTCCAGCTCGTTGCGGCTGGGATACAGCTTCAATCCTCCCGCCGAAAGCCCTGCTACGCCGGATACCGCAATGCCGGCATTGACGCCCAATGCCGCTTCGCTTTGAAAGGGACCTGCGTGCTGCTGCGTTGGCGTCGCGTATTCCCCGTAAACCCGCCTGAGCGCGCCTCTCACCTTTGCCATCAACAGTTCCAGCGCGATCGGCTTCGTAATGTAATCGTCCCCGCCGTTCTCGATCGCCATCACCTGATCCATCTCCCCCGCCCGTGCGGAGATAAAGATGATCGGCACGCTGGAGCGCGTCCGAATTTGCCTGCACCAATAATAACCGTCGAAGTACGGCAAGTTAATGTCCAGCAACACAAGCTGGGGACCAAATGCCTCAAGTTGCGGCAGCAGGTCCCTGAAGTCCGTCGCGGCTGAGGCTTCGTAGCCGTATTGCTCCATTCTGCCCCTTAGAATAGCGGCAATCTTCTCGTCATCCTCCACGATAAATATTTTGTACACGGCATCCCTTGCCTCCTTGCCTCAATATTCGTTCTCCCGTCAGAGGTCAAGCTCCACCATGGTCTGCGCCCGCGCCGGATAGTCCGTAATAATGCCGTCGATCCGATATTTGAGCACTTCCTTCATATTGCGGCTGCTGTTGACCGTCCAAACCCACACCTCGCGGCCATGACGATGCGCCTCGTCGACCAGCTTGTTGGTCAGCATGACCTGCTCGATCGTATAGAAGTCAACATCCAGAGTCGTTAAATCTCCTAAAGCGAAGTAAAGAATCTGTCCGATGCGGATGTCGGGGTTCAGCGCGCGGATGAGCGACAACGACTTGCTTTCGAACGACTGGATGTAGACGTCCTCCTCCATCTCGAACGCGGTCACCAGCGCCACAACCTCGCGGACCAGCGATTCTCCGTCCCCATATGGCTTAAGGTCCAGCAGCACTTTGATGTTGCCCTTGGCCTCCGCCAGCACCTCCGAGAGCAGCGGGATCCTCACAATCTCGATCTCGCCCTGCTTCTCTTCTCCTGCCTCCTCGCCCTCCGGCGGAATTTCGTAGGTGCCGATGGTCAGCTTGGACAGTTCATCGTACGTCAGCTCGCTGACCCGCTTCTTGAGGCCCGCCATGCGAAGCAACTGATAGTCATGATGCAGCACGACCGTTCCGTCCGCAGTCAGCTGAACGTCCAGTTCCACCGATTGGTAGCCCTTTTGAATCGCGGTGCGGACGGATTGCAAAGAATTTTCCGGCGCCGATTCGAAGTCGCCGCGATGCGCGGACACGAGGACGTTCCACTTCGCATAGACGAGACTGTCGTTCGCCTTGTAGCTGACGAGCAGCGCCAGGCAAAGATAGACAAGAGCCAGCGATGCATACACAATCCGCTTCCGTTTCACCCTGGACAGCAGCTTCGTAATACGCCGCTCCAGCCTACCTAACAGCAAGCTGCGCGACATCTGCAGCCGATCCTCCACATCTATGCCGAAGCGCAGACCATATTCGTAATAGAGCCTTGTCAGATAGATCAGGTTAAATGGCATCACTAACAATGTCAGCATATAGGCAAGCAGCGTCGACAGCGTCAGGGTATAGTGGTCCGTAAACAGTTTAAGCACATTATTGTCCAGCCATGCAGGCAAATAAGATACCGTTGTAATCAGCACGAATCCGATGCCTAGCACGAGTCCGTTAAACACGAACAGGGCGAAAAACAAATGGAGACGCTTGCCCTTCGTCATCGCCGAGCTGCTGCGGATCGCCTCGGTAATGCTCTGCCCTTCCAGCACGATAAAGTGCAGGACGAATATCCAGCGCAGCACAATGTACAACGTAATCGCCACGATCAGTATATAGATGGCAATCATCAGCTGCGATCCGTTAAACACTCGCGTATTCAGAAAGATCGGTACATTAAAAAGCCGGTAAAACGCTTCCGATAACGGCGAATCGACGAACGGGATAAGGACCAGCAGCAAGAAGAGAAGCTGGACCAGACCGAAGCCGAACAACCGCGGCGTTCTGCGCAGCGTCGTCAGGAGCGAATCCGCGATAAGCACGTTTTGGCCAAAATAATGTTTCTGGGCAATCGTAATGACGACGCCCAGCTCGATAAACAGCACGAACGAAGCGATCACTCCGATCGCAAGCAGGCCGGCAACGCCTTCGTAGCTGTATCCCAGCCTGTAGATGTCGTTATTAAGCAACGATCCGGTGCCGACCACCCACATCACTTTGTTGAATATATAATTAAGCAGCGGAAGAATCGCGAAGCTTGTCAGCAGCATAAACAAATATTCGAAGACAAGCAACTTCTTGTAGATAAGGCGGAAATCGCGAATGCTCCTGCCAAGCGGTGTAATCATCGGCATTCATCCTGTTCTGAAGTAGAGTCTCCTATTATTATACGCTTACAAAGGTTGTTCAAAAAAGTCCAATTTTGTTTGAATCCTTAAAAACAACAAAACCTCCCTCGCCGCCCGGAAGGAATAACCCGGGACAGCTGGGAGGCTGGGGCGAAAAAGTTCGCCAATCAATCTTGAGCTCCGATGTTTAGCACTCGCCTTCGGCAGCCGGCTTGCCCGCGTCCTTCGCCGTACGGAAACTGGAGCCGCAGCCGCATGTAACGCTGGCGTTCGGATTATCCATTGTAAACCCGCCGCCCATGGCGGACTCTTGGAAATCGATGACGAGACCGTTCAAATATTTGATGCTGTCCGAATCTACGACCACCGGAATACCGCTCGACTCCAGCTTGTGATCGCCGTCATTCACTTCATCGTCGAAGCCCATGCCGTACGAGAAGCCGCTGCAGCCGCCCTCCTTGACACCGACGCGCAGGGATAATCCCGGCGTAGCTTCCTGCTCCAGCATTTCTTTTATTTTCTCAGATGCAAGCTCACTGATTGTGATCATGCTTCATCCCTCCATTCACTTACTTATCCATAGTATACTCCAGCGGGACGCGATGCTCAAGAAGCAACACGTTTTCCTGGCCCCTAATAGACGCTGGACGAGCCTCTTAGACAACTCCCATACTTTTTTAGGTTGCCCCTGCTACGTGTGAGGTTTATAATGGTTACAGAAAATCGAATGATTTTTTCTCGGAATGAAACGCGCTGCGCCGCCCAATTACGGCATGGCCGTTTCATCTTGTGTTATTTTTTTCACAAACCAACCATAACAGTAACTATCGTGAATCCCAAGCCTTATGCGGATGGACCGCACAATCGGGCACGGGATCAAGGAGGCGTCGCCATGAACGTAATCGTACCTACGCAAGAGAAACAGATGATGTCTATCGTCGACAAAGTGCGTCATGGAGAGCGCTTGTCGCTTGAAGACGGCGTTTTCTTATATCAATCGGATGATCTGCTTACAATCGGACAACTTGCCAACGAGGTTGCGATTCGCAAGAACGGGAAAAAGGTATATTTTATCGAGAACATGAGCCTCTACTTCACCAACGTATGCGAAGCGCATTGCGCGTTCTGCAACTTCCGCAAGGACGAAGGAGATCCGGGCGCTTATACGCTTAGCGGCGAGGAAATGATCGCCTATGTGGAGCAGCATTTCCACCCGGGCGTGCGAGAATTCCATATCGTGGGCGGCCATAACACGCATGTGCCTTTCCAATATTATGTGGATTCGCTCAAGGCGCTTAAGGCTCGTTTCCCGGAAGTTACGCTGAAGGCATATACGGCTGCCGAGATCGACTTCTTCTCGCGGATCAGCGGCTTGTCTTACAAGGAGGTCCTGCAGGAGCTTATGAAGGCAGGACTGGAGTCGCTGACAGGCGGCGGCGCAGAGATTCTGTCCGATCATTACCGCAAGAAGATGCGCGTGGACAAAGCGGATGTATCGCAGTATCTCGACGTCCATCGCACGGCGCACAACCTCGGACTGCGCACTCACACGACCATGTTGTACGGATCCATCGAGTCGAAGGAAGACCGTGTTCGCCATCTTATCCATCTGCGCGAGCTGCAAGACGAGACGAACGGCTTCCTCGTGTTCATCCCGCTCTCGATGCAGCCAATCAATCCAAAAGCAGGCATTCGCCGCCGAAATTCGGCGTTCGAGGATCTGAAGACGATTGCGATCAGCCGTTTGATGCTGGACAACTTCCAGCATATCAAAGCTTATTTTATCAACATCGGCGTTCAGTTGACCCAGGTTGCTCTTACGATGGGCGCTTCCGATGCGCATGGCACGATCGTAAAGGAAAAGATCAGCCACGCTGCGGGTGCTCTGACACCCGAAGGCATTACTCGCGAGGATCTGATCTGGTTAATCAAGGGAGCGGGTCGCATCCCGGTCGAACGTGACACTTTCTACAACGAAATCAAGATTTATGAATGAGTAATCCCTATCTCTCAGGCGCAACCTACTATCACACATCACGAACTCTTGGAGTTGGAAAACGAAATGAGAAATGTAGTTATATTAGGCGGCGGCTATGGCGGCGCCGCCATCGTGAACGAATTGATTGAACATGGCCTGCCGCATGACGTTTTCATTACGCTTGTGGATCGAATGCCATTCCAGGGACTGAAGACGGAATATTACGCGCTTGCGGCAGGAACGGTCTCGGATCTCGAGCTGCGCGTGAAATTCCCGGTCGACTCCAGGGTCCAATATGCTTACGGCGAAATTACGGATATCGACATGGAGAACGAACTTGTTCACGTGGAAGGCCATGAGCCTCTTTCCTATGACTGGCTCGTCATCGGTCTCGGATGCACGGACAAATATCACGGCATCGAAGGCGCCGAGGAGTTCTCGACAAGCATCCAGACATTTTCGGCTTGCAGGAAAACTTATGCGCAATTAAATGATGTGAAGCCCTACGGGCAAGTGACGATTGTCGGAGGCGGATTAAGCGGAGTGGAAGTTGCAGCCGAGTTGCGCGAGAGCCGGCCCGATCTGAACATTCGCATTCTGGATCGCGGACCAAAGGTGCTGTCGGCATTCCCCGGCAGATTGCAGAACTTCGTCGCCGACTGGTTCATGGAGCACGGAGTCGAGATGCGCGGCCATGTGGGGCTGACCCGCCTCGAGCAAGGCATTCTTTACGACGCCAATTCAACGGGTCCCATCTATACGGATGTTACCGTATGGACGGCCGGCATTCAGCCGGTGGAGCTTGTACAGCGCATGGACTTGCCTAAGGACAATCAGGGTAGACTAATTCTGAATCCTTATCACCAACTGCCCGATCATAACAATGTGTACGTCGTAGGCGACTGTGCGGCGCTGCCGCTCTCTCCGAGCGGTCAAGCTGCCGGCGCTCAGGGCAAGCAGATCGCAGAGGTGCTGCACGCGATCTGGCACGACAAGACGCCGCGGCTTGGCAAGATTAAGCTGAAGGGCGTTCTTGGCTCGCTCGGCAAGAAAAGCGGCTTCGGCATTATGGGCGGCACGCCGATTCTTGGCCGTGTTCCCCGTCTCGTCAAGAGCGGCGTGCTCTGGCGTTCCAAGCGCCATCTTGGTTAATCAAGGTCGTCCAGCAGCTTGTCCAGCGCTTCGCGATCGGCTTGCTGCTGCTTGAGCGACTCGATTATCGCCTCGTATAATTGATCCACGTCGTCGACGGCTACGATTGTTCCGTCCACCAGCGCGTAAGGGCTAAGGTAACATTCGCCGCAATTGCCCAGACAGCCATATTCGGTCGTTTCATAATCGTCGTCTTCTTCGAAACGGCGCATAACCTCGTCCGTGCCATGGTGCATATTGCTGGCGCAAAATTCAATTAATGGTTTTATCATCATTCGGTATCACCTGACTTTTAAAGGTTGTTCAAAAATTCCAATTTTGATTACGAAGTAACTCGGGGGGAGTATGTCGACATCGAATCTTGCATTCAGACGGGACTTCCGGTGCTCACGTAGCTTCCACTACGCTCCGCTCCTCAGTCCCTACTCTTCATACAACCTTCTCGGTACTGAAAATCAGACTTTTTGAACTCGCATTTTAGGATTACGGATTGCGAACCATTTTCATCTGCTTCGCTTTGTACTATAATAGGGTAGAAAGGAGTGATTTGCAATGAGTGAACAAGTTCAAGAAACAATGTACGACGAAGTGCTGGACGTACTGGATAAACTTCGCCCCTTCCTGCAACGCGACGGAGGCGACGTAGAATTGGTCGACGTGGAGGACGGTATCGTAAAGCTCCGCCTGATGGGCGCTTGCGGCAGCTGCCCTAGCTCGACGATTACGCTTAAGGCCGGTATCGAACGCGCTTTGTTAGAAGAAGTAGACGGCGTCGTAGAAGTCGTTCAAGTATTCTAAGACGCAAAGAGTCTTATCCCCGGGTTATTGCCCTTGGCGGATAAGACTCTTTTTTCGTTACTAACAAGAATTCACAGATCCTTTATATTCGCCCGGATCGGGTCGAATCCCCCCGTGACGTCAATGACGTTGCCCGTCAGGAAGCTCGACTTGCGCTCGCAGAGGAACAGAATGACGCGCGCGACGTCTTCGCCCGTGCCTGGCCGTCCCAGCGGCGATTCCGGATCATGTTCGGTCTCCGCTTCTTCGATGGAACGCTCCTTGTTGACGCCGCGAATATCGCCCGGACCAATCAAGTTGACGGTAATGCCGAACGGAGCTTCCTCCACCGCCAGCGACTTCGTAAACGATACCAGACCGGTCTTCGCCGCCGCGTATACCGCGCGATGCGGCCATGCCCGCGCTTCGTTGGCATGGCCGAAGCCGAAGTGTACGATACGTCCCCATCTCTGCTTCCGCATATGAGGAAGGAGACGATGATCCAGCAGCATGACGCTCAGCAGATTGCCGTGCAGCAATCGAATGATCGTCTCTTCGTCGTAATCGCTAAAGAGCCTGCGCTTGCGTACGAACGGGCCCGCGTTGTTGACGAGAATATCGACGCCTCCCGCCCAAGCCTCCGCTTCATCCGCCAGCTTGTTCGCGCCTTCGATCGTAGCGATATCCGCCTGTACGGTAATGGCTCGACGCCCCATCCCCTCGATCAATCGTTTCACTTCCAGAGCTTCCTGTTCGGATTCCAAATAATTGATGATGACATCGCAGCCTTGCCCGGCAAGCTCAAGCGCCGTTCGTTTCCCCAAACCTTTGGCGCTGCCGGTCACGAGCGCCGTTTTGCCTTTCAGCTCCACGCATATTCACCCTCTCCCGGGATTATAAGCTCTTGCTCTTGAGCAGCGAATTGCCATAGCGGAAGGTCAGCCTTAACGATTCGATGACCATATGCAAACATACGGCCAGATCATCGCCTTGCTGACCGAGATTCTCCAGCTTGATCTCTTCGCCATACATGCGTTGACTTTGGATGAGATCGTCGTGCATCTCCGAATTCATATAATGAATTTCCGTATTGCGCCGCTTGCGCAGCCGATTAGTCGCATCTTTGGTTTGTTCCTTAACCTCGTTCAGCTTCCAGGTCAGCTTCGGGTGCGCGTTGCGTTCCCTCATATGCCGTAGAACGGTGAAGTAGGAGAAATGCGGCTTGATGCGTTCCGTCTTCATCTCAAGCAATTCATTGAGCAGCGTGCCCAGCTTGTCCAGAAGCGAGAAGACGCGAATGAAAGCATTTTTGTCGAAATAGACATATCGATCGTAATTCAACCGCTCTTCGGGCGACATTTCCTTGACCGAATCGGAGCTGATCCTATTCTTGAGCACGCTGGCCGCGTATTGGCTCTGTTCCAGCTCCGCAAGCGAGGATCGCAGCCCTCTCGCCCATATCTCCAGCTTGCGCAGCCTCTCGCCATTACCAGCTCCCGACTTAATGCGCGAAGAAGCAAGAGAGGCGAACTCCTCCAGCAGCTCGTACGTCTCCCGCAAGCCTCCTGCCGGCTCTCTCTCCGTCTCGCCGAACATAAATCGAAGCATGTCGCTCGCGCCTCCTTACAGCTTGTATTCGCTCCAGCGGCTGTCCACCAGCTTCACGATGTCTTCGCGCGGGAATAATTCGTCAGGGTAACCCGGCTTCATCCGCGCGTCGATAACGATCGGCAGTTGATATCCGAAGTGGTGCCGCTTGATTTCCGCTTTGGCATATATATCGTCCGCAGGATTAAATCTTGTGAATACGGTCCACAGGAAGGATGTCTGTCCTTCTGCGATATCGGCATCGTCGGCCAAAATAATAAGCGGCCATTCCGTTCCTCGGGCCGACAGACGCTCCAGCAGACGCTCTGCCAAAGCAGGCTCGCGTTCATACGATGCCCCTGAGACAACCAGACATCCCTTGCAATATGGTTTCGCGTTCGTAATTTCTTCAATGGCGCCTTCCGTATATTGCGAAGGCAGCTTGCGGATCGGTTCACCGACGCCAAGCATGACGGCCTTGCTGCCGTGATTAAGTTTGCCGCTTGTGTAGTCGAGCGTATCATGCGACGTTTCGTCGAAGACGAACAGATCGCTCTCCGGCCGGAAGCGCTCCAGAACCGTCTCCATAAGGACGTCGAAGCGGGACAGATCGATTGGTTGATCCGTTAACATCAGGAACTTCGTAAGCGTCAGCTGTCCTTGACCCAGGATGCTAAACGCCGTGGACAGCGCTTCGCGGGAATACGACTCCCGCACAACGGCGGCAGCAAGCGCATGTACGCCTGCCTCCGCGTAAGCCCACAGCTCTCTGACGCCCGGCATGACCATCGGGAATGCCGGAGCCAGCAAGCGCTGCAGGAATTCGCCCAGGTAATAATCCTCTTGCCGCGGTTTGCCTACGATAGTGGCCGGATAGATGGCATCTTTACGATGCCACATATGGCTCACCTGGAATACAGGGAAATCATGGACTAGCGAATAATAGCCGAAATGGTCGCCGAATGGTCCTTCAGGTCTGCGGAGATGCGGAGGCACCTTGCCGCTGATGACAAACTCCGCTTCGGCAGGCATCCGATGGCCGCCTTGCGGATCGTTAACGACCGGCAGCTTCTCTCCCAGTATAAGCGACGCCATCAGGAGCTCGGGAAGATGCTCCGGCAGCGGCGCGATAGCCGATGCGATCAATGCCGGGGGTCCGCCCAGGAACACGGATACGGGCAATGCTTCGCCGCGCTGCTCCGCTTCGTAATAGTGGAATCCGCCGCCTTTATGTATTTGCCAGTGCATCCCCGTCGTGGAATCGTCGAAGATTTGCATCCGGTACATGCCAAGATTATGTTTTTTGCGCGATTTGAGACTTTCCGTGTACACAAGCGGCAGCGTGACGAACGGACCGCCATCCTCTTGCCAGCTTGTTATAGCCGGCAGACCGGCAAGCGGCTTCGACTTTTTTAATTCGCCAAGGATAGGAGCGTTGCTGTTCGGCACCGTTTTCATGCCGACTTTCATCATATCCCAGATCAGTCCGCGCTCGCCCCAGATCGCCTTCGGCGTCGGAGGCATAATCCGCTCCGTTGCGCCGATAATGGTCTTCATCAACGCCTCCGGCTTGGGACCGAAAGCCAGATCGACGCGGCGATCCGTGCCGAACAGATTAGTAACGACAGGGAAAGGACTGCCCTTCACGTTCGTGAAGAGCAGCGCCTTGCCTTCTTGCTCGATTACTCTGCGATGAATCTCTGCAAGCTCCAGATAAGGATCCACCGGCGCCTCGATAATAGCCAGATCTCCGTCGCGTTTCAATACTTCTATAAATTCGCGCAAGTTCGCGAAAGTCATGCTTGTCCACGTCCTTCCCTCAGCCGCCAGGAACGAATGAGAATATCCATTAATAGTCCGAATAATGCTACGATAATCAAGTTATGAACAAGACTCGTGAAGATAAACCAGTTATCATTGCCGACTGTCGCGGTCAGCCATGCGCCGC
Organism: Paenibacillus agaridevorans; assembly: GCF_018604145.1. Classification (NCBI taxonomy): domain Bacteria; kingdom Bacillati; phylum Bacillota; class Bacilli; order Caryophanales; family Paenibacillaceae; genus Paenibacillus; species Paenibacillus agaridevorans. The sequence goes on from NZ_CP075889.1 coordinate 3,843,741, forward strand.
TCATAATTTGAGCTACGAGCAGCAGAGTTACCCAGCCTGCGGTTTTTGACAGGGACGAGTCCTCTCCAGTCGTTTTGCGAATGTACAGGTACAATCCGGCTACCATTAAGCCGAAAAGGATAGCTCCTACTCTGTGGATAAAGACGATACCAGTCGCGCCAGACAGCTCGGGGATCACTTCCCCGTTGCACAACGGCCAGCCTACGCAGCCGCCGGCTGATTCCGTATGACGGATATAAGCGCCCAAATAAATAATAACATAACAGAAAACCGACGTCGCCAGCGCCCACTTGTACACCGTTCCGGGAACGCGCAGTGGTTTCTCCCGTACGGGCCGGTTCGCTCGATAGGTCCAAATGACGAGCAGCATGGTAGCGGCGAAAGCGATGATCGAAATGCCGAAGTGAATAGCCATGACCGGAGGCGATTGGTACCATTTTACGGCTGCCGCGCCCATCAGCGCTTGAATAACGGTAAATAGAAGCGCTCCGTTTGCATAAAACATCGGCTCTTTGTAAGCCTCGCGGTTGCTGCGGTATTTGCGATACACCGCAATGGTCACTCCGAGCACAAGGATGCCTTCCAAGGCGCTTACGACTCTGTGGGATAATTCGATAGCGGTCTCAAGCGTATAGGCGGGGATGAATTTGCCGTGACACAGCGGCCAATCATCGCCGCATCCGCGGCCAGAGTCGGTATTCGTTACTAAAGCTCCGGCTAACAGTACAAGAAGCATTCCGATGCACGATGCAATCGCAAACGCGCGAAAACGGCCGGTTACCATCATTCATCACCTGTTTCCATAAAAGTCCGTAAAGATGTAGTTTTTGAACACGTCCGTATAAAGGAGTTTGAACTTACTCCGTATAGATCAGTTCAATTATAGCCATTGGCACGGGCAAAAGCCATGTTGAAAATGTGAACTTGCCGCTTCCGGCAAGGACAGTCACGGGATTGACACAAGCTTGGAGAGCCTTATTTAAATCACCGCTAAGCTGCTATGCTTGGCGCGACATATCACGCTATTCGCAAGGAAAGTCCGCATCGGATAACCATGAAGCTCATGGCAAGTTCCGAACGGACTTCCTTTACGCGCGTTTCACATATCGTTAATCGCGATTTACCGCCGCGCTGACCTCAATGGCCCTGTCCACGAACTGCTGTATTTCGTCGCGGGACTTGCGAAGCTTGCTGACGAACCGAATCAGCTCTTGTCCCGAATGAAAGGCGATGAAGCTGGGGATGCCGAGTATATTCAGCTCCGAGCACAGATCGGGCAGATCATCGCGGTCAATCTCCACGAATCGCGCGCGGCCTTCATAAAAAGCAATCAGCTCCGGCATGAAGGGATCGATGAAATGGCAATCCTTGCACCACGTCGTCTTGAATACGGCAATGGTCAGCTCCTTGCCCGAGACGGCTTCACGGAATTCGGAGTCCGTCGTTAGTTTCTGCATGTCGTTTCCTCCTTACTCGCGTGCAATCGTTAATTCCTTCCAATCCTCATACACCGTATTCCACTCGATATCCGCGCCCAGAGCCTCCGCAAGCTTGCGGGCCGGCACATACGTAACGCTGTCGATCGTCATGACGGGGTAAGGCCATACTTCGTCCACGCCGTTTACCTTCACCTTATCGCTGCCAATCTGCATAATGATGCGGGTATCTGTCAGCTCGTCATATACGGATACCTGGCGAGTGAGCGAATTGTAGGAGACCGTTGCTCCAAAGGCTTCCGCTACATCTCGGACCGCCACAACCGTGACGTAACCTGGCATAATAATCGGCGGGTTGTAGTAATCATCGGCGAATGCATTATAGGTTTGACGCGTAATATGCAATCTGTTCTTGAGCAGCTCATACAGGTCGGAATCTTCATCTACGTAATGCAAAGCTTCATAACCTTCCATCAGCTCCATATCCAGAATGGACAGTGAATCTTCCGTCACGACAGGGTCAGCTGCCGTTACGGTTCCGTTCACATTCCATTGCTCGGATGATGACTTGACTGTAAAGCCCGTTACAACGGATTCGTAATATTCATCATTTAACGCTTCGCCCAGCTCGTAGTTTAATTCCCACGCCTGCTTGCGAATGTCGAGCTTTGCATCTACATACACATCGGCTTTCAATACGAGCGACTCGTTTAATAATTCGTTCAGAAACTCCTCGTCCTCGGACTCCGTCCATTCCATCTCTTCGCGGGCGGATTCCAGCAGCGTGATGATCTCTTCGACCGCTTCCTCCGCCATCTCGTCGGAGGTTGGCGCATCCAGAACATCGCCTTCGAACGGATTAATCTCCCCCAGCGCTTCCCAGAAGACCGGATTCTCCTCAAGCAGCTTCAGAATGCTGCCGACAGCGTTAGTCAGACCTTCGCGATCATCGATCAACGCATTCACGTAGGTTTTGGCCCATTCCCAGATGCTCGGTCCGTCCATCGTGAATTGCAGCTTCATCATCGAGACAGGGCTGCCGCCAACCGTCTCTACAACTGGCGCCGCGGTCAGGTTGCTTGGATTCGGCAAGTTATCGATGGCATACCCGCTAACAAAATCCATGATCTGACGACCGACCTCAGTCAACGTTCTCTCTTGCTCCGCGGAGATCCCATTACCCGAATCAGTCTCGATGTCAAACATCGAACCGATTGCTTCGTCAGACAGGTCGAATACGATTGGCGTTGTCACGCCCTCGAGCTCCAGCACCATTGCCGTCTCCGACAGGCGCAGCTTAAATGGAATGTTCAAATCGCTTAAAGTTACTTTGCCTTCTACCGACATATTGGATTCATCCTCAACAGCGGCGTGGTCAATTGTCAGCTTCACATGAGATAATAAACGATATAAGTCCGCTTCGTCCTCGTCGTATTCCGCAAGCGCTTCTTCATTCAGCCTGAGCTGAAGCTCCAACGACGATTTGCTTTCGCCGGAGGTCACCTTAACCGCATTTTTCAGCACCGCATTCAAATCCAGCCCCGCGATCGCCTGGCAGCCCGTCACGATCATGACCGCCAGAGCAAGAGCGGCAACGGCCGCCCTCTTAAGCAGCTTGTTCTTCATCCCGCTTCTCCCCTTAACCCATAATGACATCCCTATAAAACTCTTATTCTCCCATGATTATTCAAGAACAAAATCACCCGAAAGTGATCCAAAAACCCAATAACGTCCAGTCGCTCACTGCCTGTAGAGTAAAGGGCTGGGACTACCAGCCCCTCCTCATCAAACCGTACGTGCGGTTTTCCCGCATACGGCTTTCCGACGTTCTTCACCTTGCGCAGTACGTACTCTTCCAGGTTGTGACGGATTGTAACCCTGCTTCCTTTAGCATCTTGAAGAATCCGGATTGACGCAGCCTCCACCTTTTAAACTTCTTCCGGCAGAAGATCATCAGCCTCTTACGGATATACCAGTCGATCTTGGCCAAGAAGCCATTGGCTAGGCCTTTGTCCGCTTTGGCATAATAGTTTCTCCACCCCACTATTTTCGGGTTGAGTACTGCGATGATCTCGCTGGTCATTTGCTTCAGTAGCGTTCGCGACGACGTGCATGCCTTTACTTTCGTCTTCATCTTCTTCATCGCTTTCTGCGACGGGAAGCACCGGAGAATTCGTGCCACTTTTCCCCCTTTGCGCATGACCGGCAGTCGACGAAAATGATGGCCGAGAAAGTCGAAGCCTTGATCGTCCTCCCACACATTCACCAGCTTGCTTTTCTCCGTATTCATGCTCAGCTCCAGTTTTGCGAATACAGCTTTCAATACCTGTATCGCTTCCAGCGCTTCTGCTTTTCGATGACATAGGATGACCAGATCGTCAGCGTAACGGACCAGCGTTCCGAGCTGCGTGTAGTTCCTCTCCCAGATCGTGTCCAGGTAGTTCAAGTAAATGTTAGCCAATAGCGGAGAAATGACGCCTCCTTGCGGGCTTCCGATGTCCGAAGCATAGAACTCGCCTTCTTTCATCACGCCTGCCGTCAGCCATCCGCGGAGAAGTTTCAGTACTTTCCGGTCGTTGACTCGTTGTTCGACGAGTGCCATCAGCTTCTCATGTGAGATGTTGTCAAAGTAGCCCCGAATGTCGACATCCACGACCCAATATACTCTCCCCTCGTTCGCCGTTGTCAGGATCTTTTGCAGCGCATCGTGCGCGCTGCGTTTCGGACGAAACCCATAGGAGAAGTCTTTGAAGTCGGCCTCGAAGATGCCTTCCAGTACGAGCTTTGTCGCCATCTGTACCAGTCGGTCTCTCACCGTCGGAATGCCGAGTGGTCTTGTCTTTCCATCATCTTTTGGAATATCTACTCGGCGTACCGGCGTTGGTCGATAGGTACCGTTTCTCAGTTGACCGCATGTCTCCGCGATAAACCGCTTCTCGCCATAGTCTTCGTTGATCGACTGGATCGTGATTTTGTCGACCCCGGCACTCCCTTTATTGGCCTTTACTCGCATCCACGCATAGGTCATGATGTCCTCGCGACTGATCTTGTCATACAGAGCATGGAACCGCCGTCCTGGCTTTTCCTTAGCTGCAAGGTAGAGGGTTCTTTGAAGTTCTCGAGCTTTTTCTTTGGCGTTGTTAGCCTTTGCGGCATTCACTCACTCTTACCTCCTTGGTTCCCATGAACGAAGTGGGGTATTGTCTTTCGACGCCCTTCCCTCCACAAGGTTATGTTGTCCTTGCTTCCTCGGTACTACGGCCCCCTCCGACTCCCTTCCCACCGCTAGCCACTTCACCTTTCAAGGCTTATAGGTTTGCTCGTTACGGCCCCTTGCTGCCGTGTGGGGGAGGGTCTCCCTAGTTCCGAACATAACTGTCTCCACATGCCGATCCCCATACACCGGAGGGTTCTTCCGTGCTGCTCCAAGTTCTGTGCACGTTCCATGGCCTTCGCCCGTCCGCTCAAGGCTCGGCTCCCTCTTGTCCCTTGCGGGTTCCTTTTGACGATGCGGCAGGATTCACTCGGATGTTACGGCCTGAGGGCTTGCTTCGCATGATTTTTTTTTTTTCATGCTTTTCGTAGGGCTTCAACCCATGAATTTCTCCATGACCTGCCTACTAGCTACGGGGCAGCTTGGCCTTTACCCCGGCTGAACTTTCATCAGCTAGTTATGCCCAGCTTGGCTAGGCGCACAACGGACATAAAGAGGCCGTCGATTCATGGTGCGCAAACCCGGAAATGGAGCTGCTATCCATCATCGCCAACCTGTTAAAGGAAATGAGGGCCCTTAAATGGATCTTTTGGCGTGATTTTAAAATCTAACGGAACTCTAAGACGTTATTCGTGAGAAATTCAGGCAAACCGCGGATTTTTGCCCATCATAAGGGCTGTCAGTTCCATTAGATTTGCGAAGTGCGGCTTTTTACTGAAATAACGCCTCTCATTTCCGTTACAGTTGCTCCCGTTCATTCTTCCCAGACACTTGCCTGAAATTTCACCTTTACACAATGAATAGACAGCCTCCAGAAATAACGCTATTCTTCGATTTTCCAGGTTTTCGAAAATCTAACGGACATGTACCACATTATTGGCATCATCACATCGAAAATAGGCTCCATTACGATCCAATAGTGTCTCTCCTGTCTGTTAGGTTTTTTCGAGGTTAAAAATCGGACAAATAGCGTCGCTGATGTCGTTAAGATTTGCCATTTCTTTTGTTCCCAAGTCTAGGAGTTGCACATTTTCCTATACATCAAGAAAATTAATACTATTGTACTAGAGTTGGTAAATGCTTGTAAATGATTGGAAAGGGAATATCGCCAAAATATACTTTCCTGATTAAGCGCGAGAAACGATTCGAAGTACTTTCAGGAACGGTTTACGCAGTCGAGCCGGCAACGAAGCAGCATCTTCCGCTGTCACAACCTTAAGAAGGACCAGCATCGCGCCATACAGCGCCACTACGGCAATGGAAGCGGCAGCGGCTGCGAAGAAGTAGGACAGCTTCGGAATCCAGCTGTCGGTTAAGGACAGCATTCCCGTCTCCGCTCCCCACCCGCCAAGCGCGGCGACAGCGATGGAGACGAGGTACGGCATCCAGCGTTTGCCGAGTACTTTCAACTTGACTATTCCGTTAATGAAGCGCAGATTCATCATCGTCGTCACGACGAAGCAGACCGTAGAGCCGATGATGAGACCATATACGCCGAGGAACGGCGCGAGCGCAACGCTGACGACTACCTTCAATACTAATCCGATCAGCGTATGCCGCATGGAGATTCGTTGCTTGCCCATCCCGTAAAGAATGGAGTTCGTTGTCATCATCGTAATCTGCAGAATGGTTCCTGCCGCAAGCGCGGCTACCGCGCCGCTGCCCGTAGGACCGGATCCGTCTTCCGGCAGCGGAAAGAGCACACCGATGATGGAGTATGCCGCTACCGTGAACAAAAGCGCGAGCGGTACGCCCGTGAAACATACAACCCGCATAACGACGGATGCCTGCCGCTGCACTTCGCCCATATTTTTAAGCTTGTAGGCAGCGGCAATGACGGGAATAAGCGAAGAACCGAGTGCGATTGCCAAGATAGGCGGAATGCCCGCAAGCGATATTGCCTTGGCTCCGAAGTCGGCTAACGCTTCGATTCCTGCCTCGGCCGAATAGAACTCCCCTGTCAGTCTAAGGAATAACGTCTGGTCGAATGCAAAAATCAGATTGATCGCTGTGGAAGTTACCAAGGCGGGCAAAGACATCTTGAAAATTTCAGCGTATATCGATCGGAAGCGAAGATCGGAGGATACGCTCGAAACACTTCTGGAGCGCATGAGCGCAGCGGCTGCCTCGCCATTGAATCGAGGCGTCGTCGATGCATCTTGCACCTTCAGCTTCCGGGCGAATCGCAGCATAACCGCAAAGGCGCCGATTGCTCCGAACACGCTGCCGAACGTAACCGTAGCGGCCACCCAATTGTCGCCCCAGTCGAGCGCCAATACGATGAGTCCGAGACCGATGCCGAGACCGACGCGAAGCAATTGTTCCACGATCTGCGAAGTCCCGCCTGCCGTCATGAATTGCCTGCCTTGGAAGTAGCCCCTCATCATCGCGATAACGGGAAACACTAACAATGCGGGAGCGATAGCGCGTACGGATAGCATGGTGTATTCTTCTTTCGAGACCACCGCGAAAACGGGGGCAAGCGCAAACAGCGCCACGGCAAGAATAAGCCCGGATACGGCTCCGAACACAAGCGCGGCATGATAGATTCTTCTGGCCTCGCCTTCCTTGCCGAGCGCATATCGCTCCGATACCATTTTGCTGATGGCGCTCGGGAAGCCTGCAGTAGCAACAAGCAGGAGCACGAGGTAGATGGAATTGGCGGCATTGAAGGCAACCATGCCTTTGTGGTCTAACATGTAGGCCAAAGGTATTTTCTGGAACAGTCCCAGGAATCGAGCTGTCAGCGCTGCTGCCGCAAGGATAATCGTGCCTTTGATTAATGTGTCTTTTTTTACCATGCTTTTCGTTCCATTCTCCTTAACCCTGGTTAGGCGTCTTGCCGCCGATTGGTTCTAGCGGCTGATGGTTGCCTCGTACTGGCGCGGCCGCGCGCGATGGAGCCGCCCAACGGATGCCATTCTGAATGACTTGCAGAATTTGCGGATTGTAATAGGTTGGAAATGTCTCGTGGCCAGGTCGGAAGTAGAAGATCTTGCCTTGTCCCCTGCTGAACGTGCAGCCGCTCCGAAATACTTCTCCGCCCTCGAACCAGCTTACGAAGATCAGTTCGTCTGGCGCGGGAATATCAAAGTGCTCGCCGTACATCTCTTCATGGTCCAGCGTTATGTACTCAGGCAGGCCTGCCGCGATGGGATGCGCCGGATTAACGACCCAGATCCGTTCCTTCTCGTTCGCTTCGCGCCACTTCAGATCGCAGCCGGTGCCCATAAGCTTCTTGAATATTTTGGAGAAGTGTCCCGAATGAAGAACGATCAGCCCCATGCCTTCCAATACGCGCTTCTGAACGCGGTCGACGATGGCGTCTTCGACCTTGTCGTGGCCCATATGGCCCCACCAGATCAATACGTCCGTATCGTTCAGACGTTCTTCCGTCAGGCCATGCTCAGGCTCTTCCAGCGTAGCAGTCGCGAGCTCGATGTCCGCCGCAGCAAGCCCCTTCGCCAGTGCCTCATGAATGCCGTCCGGGTACACCGTCTTCACTTCATCATGAATCTTCTCGTGCAGGAATTCATTCCATACCGTAACTTTAACCATGTCTTTAACCGCCTTCTCTGTATTAATGCGTGTTCAAAAAGTTCGGTTTTCAGCACCGAGAAGATTGAAAGAAGGTAGAAACTGAGGAGCGGAGCGTAGTGGTAGCTACGTGAGCACCGGAAGGTTCGCCTGAATTCAATATTCGATGTCGAGTAAGCTTCGTGGCATACTTCGTGATCAAAAGCGGACTTTTTGAACTACCTTATTAGAATACTAGCCAAAGGATGAACAGGATGATCATAACCGCTTGCAGGATGACCTTCACTACGACGCTTGTAAATAAACCCACAAGCGCTCCCCAGCCTGCTTTGAGCGACTGCTCGACGTTTTTGCCCGCGATCAGCTCGCCGATGACCGCTCCCGCGAACGGCCCGATGATAAGGCCGAACGCCGGGATGACGAAGGGACCTGCGATAATGCCGATCGTACTGCCGATGACGGACGCCCTCGTCCCTCCAAACCGTTTGACTCCCCATGCCGAGACCGCGTAATCCGCAACGAACAAGACGACGACTATCAGCGTCTGGATCGTCCAGAAGATCCAATCGAAGTCTCCGAACGAGAAGAACCAGCCGTAGACGAAGAAAGCCGCATAGATCGCAAGGACACCCGGAAGCACCGGGTAGATTGCCCCCGCCATGCCAACGACAAAGAGCAGAACGATTAGCGACCAGCCTAGAATATCCATTACGATTCGCCTCCGAATATGTACTTCTTGATTATTTCGGCGACTCCGTTCTCATCGTTCGTCAGCGTAACGGCATCCGCCGCCTCCTTCACGACCTGCTGCGCGTTCCCCATCGCCACGCCTAATCCGGCTTCGCGAATGGCCGCGATATCGTTTAGACTGTCTCCCGCAGCGATAACCTGGCTCATCTCGATGCCGAGCAGAGCGCATAATTCTCGCAGGGCGCTGGCCTTGGATACGCCCAGTGGATTAAGCTCGATATTATGGGGTGAAGAGTTCGTAATCTCGAAAGCTCCCCATGTGCTCGTTTCTGCCAATATGGCTTCCCTTGCCCGGTCGTCCTCGGTGTAATAGCCAAACTTGAGCCAGTGGAAATCCTCGTACTTTTCGCCTTGCCCGAACCAGCGCTCCTTGTTGTAGATCCGCTGGGTCGTATACGCCCAGTACCATACTTCAGGATACTGGAGAGCCAGCTCATGCAGCCGCTGCACGTAGATGGAGCTTAGCTCCGTGCGTTTATGCAGTACATGCGGGCGCGACCACACCTCGCCTCCGTTTACCGTTATCATCGGCGTAGTCAGGTCAAGCTGCTCGGCAAAAGGCAGCGCGCTCTCGAAGCCCCGACCCGTCGAAAAGCTGACGGTGACGCCGGCATCAAGCGCCCTGCCAATCCATTTCGCGTTCTCTGCGCTAATCTCGGAAAGCTCGTTAAGCACCGTTCCGTCCATATCCAGCGCAAGCAATTTATAATTCGTCATGATGTCAACTCCTTCATTCGCACACCTGCCTATTTTATCACAAATCGGGGAGAAACCAAATGCTGGGGAAGATAAAAAGAGATGTTCCTCCCTTGCTCAATAACAAGGATGAAACATCTCTGCAAATTATGATCGGTCTCGTATTTAAACCGCTCTCGCCCCGCTGGCCGTCGTCTCGGCCGCCAGCTTGCGCTGTCGAAGTCTTCCGCTGATCAAGCCGTGAGATGGAGACAACAGGAAAGCCGCCACAAATAATAGTCCAGCCGCGCATACGATGCAACCCGCAATGGAGGCGTCCAGAATAATGGATGCGCCATAACCTGCGAACGTGCTGGCAACGCCAACCGCTATGCTAAGCGCGATCATCATGCCCAATCGATCCGTCAGCAGGTATGCGGTGGAAGCCGGGATGATGAGCATGCCCACGACGAGGATGGCGCCGACGCTCTCGAAGGAGCTTACCGTTGCCATGGAGACGAGCCCCATCAGCAAGTAGTGGAACAGAGCAACCGGAATGCCGATGGCCGCGGCCAGCGCCGGATCGAATGCGCACAGCTTGAACTGCTTGTAGAACAAACCGATAACCGCGGCGATCGCGATCAGCGTAACTCCCAGCAGCCATACGGCTTTCGGTCCCATGCTGACGCCGCCAACCTCCAATAGATTCCAATGTACGAACGCGATTTCGCCATACAAAATAGCATCCTGATCGAGGTGCACCTGTCTGGCGAACAAGCTGACCAGTATAACGCCGATGGCGAACAGTGCCGTGAATACGACGCCAATAGAAGCGTCGGATTGAATGCCGCTGCGCTGGAACAGTCCGATCAGGAATGTCGTCAGCAATCCGAACAGCAGCGCCGCGAACATCATGACCAGCGAATCTCGCGTACCGCTGATCAGAAACGCGATCACGATGCCGGGCATAACCGAATGGCTAATGGCATCGCCGATCATCGCCATCTTGCGGAGTACGAGGAATACGCCGACGATGCCGCAGCACGCCGCTACAAGGCTGCCCGTTAGCAAAATCCAGAAGTCGCTCATCCTGCCGTCTCTCCTTTCATTCGGTCCCCGGACGCCGTATGAAGAACTTCATTCTCCTTCAGGAAACTTCGCTTTACTCTCGCCTGTAAGATGCGTTTCGCAAGAAGTCCCCGCTCCGGCCCGAGCAGCACGGACAGGACGAACACCGCCGTCGCAGCCAGCACCGTGACGGGGCCGGTCGGGAGGTTCGACACGGATGAGCTGATCCAGGTACCAAGCGCGCCGCTCAGGGCGCCGAAAGCGCCAGACAGAATGATCATCGTGCCCAGCCGGTTCGTCCAGTAACGAGCGGATACGGCTGGCGTTATCAACAGCGCGGCAATCAATACGACTCCCACAGCCTGAACGCCGGCCACGACCGCCACCACGACCAGCAGCATAAGAAGCTGCTCCAGCAGACCAACGTTATACCCGAGTCCCTTCGCGAAGCCGGGATCGAACGAGATCAGCTTGAATTGCTTAAACAATAGTGCGCATATCGTCACGAGAAAGGCGGACATAACCGACATCGTCATGACGTCGGAGCCGACCATGGCTGCCGCCTGGCCGAATAAAAACTTGTCGAGGCCGGCCTGATTGCCATAATCGCCATGCTGGATAAAGGTCAGCAGCACGATTCCCAGACCGAAAAACGAACTAAGGACGATACCGAGAGCGGCATCCTGCTTCAACCGGGAGTGACGGGTAATGTAGCCGATGCCAAACGTCGCTACAATGCCGGCGAGGGTTGCACCGATCAGGAAGATGCCGATAGACTTGACGCCGGTCAGCATGAAGGCGATGCAGATGCCCGGAAGCGCCGCATGGGCAAGCGTATCGCCGACCAGGCTTTGTTTCCGCAAATACGTGAAGCTGCCGATCACGCCAGAGCTTAATCCAAGCAGCATGCAGCCGAAGAAGATCCAACGCATGTTGGGATCGGCCAGCATCGTAAAGAAATTGCTCATGGCCGCCCACCCCCGCCGCCTGCGCCAGAGACGGCAAGCGATCCGGGATCGAGGAACGAGAGTCGCCCTCCGTAAGTGTGCTGGAGCTGTTCCTGCGTAAATGTCGTTTCGGTCGGTCCGAATGCTTGCAGCTCCACGTTGAGCAACAGCACGGAGTCAAAATATTGTTTCACGGTCGCCAAGTCGTGATGGACCACAATCACCGTCTTGCCTTGCCGCTTCAATTCCTGCAACAAGGTAATAATCGCCTTCTCCGTCGCTGCGTCGACTCCTGCGAACGGTTCATCCATGAAGTACAGCTTGGCGTCCTGGACCAGCGCCCGGGCCAGGAAGACACGCTGCTGCTGACCGCCGGACAGCTGGCTGATCTGGCGATCGGCGAAATCAGCCATGCCGACCTTGCTCAGGCAATCGAGCGCTAACGCCTTCTCCTTCGCGCCGGGGCGGCGATACCATCCCAACCTGCCATATGTGCCCATTAAAACGACATCCAGGGCATTGGTAGGGAAATCCCAATCGACCGATTCGCGCTGCGGCACGTAACCGATCAGCTTGCGCTGGCTCTTCAGGCTTTTGCCATACACAAGCACTTCTCCACCGATCGCAGGAATGAGCCCCAGGGCCGCCTTGATCATGGTTGATTTGCCCGCGCCGTTGGGTCCGATAACGCCGATCAGCTCGCCTTCGTTCACCTCGAAGGTGACGCCCCGCAGCACCGGTTTCTTCTGATAGGCTACGCTTAGCCCGTTTATCGCAAGCGGCGAGGCGCCCTGCGTCGCCGCTGCGGATGATCCTGGAATCGCATTAGATATGCTCATCTCACTCGTTCCTTTCGTCTGTCGCCAGCGCCTCGCCTTCAAGCTACTTCAATGCGCTGACAATCGTATCTACGTTATGTCTAACCATTCCGATATAAGTACCTTCCACGGTGCCGGGATCACCCATGGCGTCAGAATACAGCTGGCCGCCGATCTTCACCTCGTGTCCCAGCTCCTTCGCGCCTTCGATTACGGATTCGATCGACTTGGAGGAGACGCTGGATTCGATAAATACAGCATTGATTTTGTTCTCCACCAGGAAATCCCGCAGCTTGCTTACATCCTTGGAGCCGTATTCCGACATCGTGTTCATGCCTTGCAGCCCCTTCACCTGCAGTCCATATGCTTCACCGAAGTAGCCGAAAGCGTCATGAGCGGTTACCAGTATACGGCTTTTCTCCGGAATTTGTGCAATCTGCTGGAGCGCGTAAGCGTCCAGCTCCTCCAGCTCCGCGAGATAGGCCGCGGCCTGAGACTCGTAATAATCGGCGCCTGCAGCATCCTTCTCCTTAAACGTATCTCTGACCACCTCAACAGCCGACATCCACAGCTTGACATCAAACCAAATATGCGGATCATGCGCCCCGCCGCCGGCAACGCTGGAGTTGCCATGAAGCAAGGACTCGTCGATGTACTTCGATACGGCTACGACCGGCTTGCTGTTTTCCAGCTTCTCGAAAATTTCGCCCATCTTTCCCTCCAGGTGGAGTCCGTTATAAAAGATGATGTCGGCTCCATCCAGCTTCTTAACGTCGCCTTGCGAAGCCTTGTACAGATGGGGGTCGATTCCCGGACCCATCAGCCCCGTTACGGAGACACGATCGCCGCCTACTTCAGCCGCAATATCCGCTATCATGCCTGTCGTTGCGGTAACAACAATTTTGCCGTCTCCGCCCGTCGTCGTGTTTCCTTCGCTTCCGCAAGCAGCTATTGTAATAGCCGACACCGTCAAGAACAACAGCGTCATTATAAACCTTCTCATCGCGGAATTTGTTTTGCCCGTGTTCTTCATTCCAATTCCTCCACTTTTATCGTTTTATTTACCCGGGACAATCTTCTTTCCCTAAGTAACAAGATTTTAATTAGCGCCTCTTTTTTTATAATACACAAAAATGTTTCCATAGTGCAACATTTATTTTATAAGGGACACCAGCGCGATAATAAAGAACAGAAAAGACGGCTGCAAATCGGCATCGTTATACCGTTTGCAGCCGTCTCTCGTATCCTCGATATTACTGTTCGTTGCCCGCAGGCTGGTCCGTGCCCGCGACATTTGTTTCTTCTCCGTCCGTGCCAGTTGCGGCATTGCCGCCGGCTGCCGCGCCGAACAACTTCGCAGCCAAAGCCTTGTTAGGCGTGCCCGCGAGGCCAAACTCCGCGTCATAAGCGTCGAAGATTTGGCGTGCGATTGGAGCCGCGCCGTAGCCGCCAAAGCCCCCGTCAGGTATAACGACGGCTACCGCCAGCTTCGGATTGTCGGCTGGCGCGTACGCGATAAACACCGCGTTCTCCGCGCGACGCTTGGATACATCCTGCTCGGATGTTCCCGTCTTCCGCCGGAATTCGTGACCGAAGTCTTCGAAACCTTGTACGCTAACCTTTTCCATGCCCGTCTCGATTTCCTTCCAATAAGCCTCCGGAATATCGATCGAATTAAGAACTACAGGCGTATACCCCTCAACCAGATTGCCGTCGGAATCCTTGATTTCGTTCACGAATTGCGGCTTCATCCGATTTCCCCGGTTCGCAAGCATAGCCGTATATTGAACAAGCTGAAGCGCCGTATAACGCCCCTGCTGCCCAAACGAAGCTTGAATCAGAGCGGACTGGGGGCTGCCCACCTCCGCCTCATGGAAATACTCGATTACGCCGCGAATTTCGTTAGGCAATCCGCTTTCCGTCGAAACGCCCAAGCCGAACTGCTTCATGTAGTCGTCCCAAATCTCTACGCTGGACTTCCCGTTTACCGAACCTCGTCTAAATAATTTGTCTCCCACCATGGCCGCCATGAACGGGTTGGAGGAGTGGGCGATGGCGCGGGACCCGTCGATAGGGCCGTAGGATTTGTTCTGGGAATTTCGGATATACGTTTCATATCCCTTCTTGCCGTACGTGAACAATCCGTTGTCGTTGAACACTGTCGATGGAGTGAACAAACCTTCATTAAGACCGATGAGCACCGATAGCGGCTTCAACGTCGAGCCTGGCGGCAGAATCGAAGAAGGATGCTGGTCGCGCTCCGCCTTTGTTTCATAAGGACCATACACCGTCCGGATGGTGCCGTTAGGAAGCACGTTGCCGAAGTTCTCGTAATCCTCCGGGCTGATCCGACCGCCGGCCCAGATGTTGGGGTCGTAATCGGGCATGCTCGCCATCGCGACGACCTTGCCCGTATCGACCTCCATCGCTACAGCGAAACCCGTTTGGGCGTATGGCGCCCGTTCGTATTTGTTGGGAGACGTCCGGATTTTCTCCAGATGCGACATAATCGACTTCTCGGTATGAAGCTGTACGTTTTTGTTGATGGTCAGGAACAGATCGGAGCCCTTCTCGGGATTGGTAATTTGCATGGGGCCGATAATCTGCTCCTGGTTGTTGACGGGATACGATTTTAAGCCGTTTTTACCGCGAAGCACGTCCTGGTACATAAACTCCAAGCCGTCGAGTCCGACCTCTTCTTCCTCCAGGTACTTGAGCTGAGGATCCTTCTCTTCCATCTTCTTGGTATAGAACTCGTTATTGACCCGCACGCCTTTATATTTCTTTAAATATCCGACCAGTTGCACCGCAATCGAGCTCGTATCGTAATTGCGGACGCTCTCCTCCATAATATCGACGCCCGTAAAGGTGGTTCGGTTCTCCATAAAGTAGGCGACTTCTTCCTTGCTCAGGCCAGACTTGATCCGGCGCGGCGTGGAGATGATGTTCCTGGTGAAGCCGAGGTCCATCTGCCAGATAATGTCGTCGACCGTCATCGCTTTCTCGGGATCGCCGAGTTCTTTAAAGATGGCCTCCAGCTGCTTGGCCGTTTCCTCTGCTTTGACATCGAAACCTTTGCCGGGCTGAATGCTGTAATATAGCGATTGGGTTGATGTGGAATATGCGATGGGATATCCTGTCGAATCGTAGATATTGCCGCGGATCGGCGCAATAGCGTCATTGCGCGTACTCTTTCGCAGACCTTCCGCGCTGAGCGTCGGTCCTTCGACGAATTGCAGCACCGCCAGCCTGACGATCAGCAGACTGAATAAGGCGAACGTAATGAAAAAAAAGAAGTTCAGGCGGAACGAGAAGTTTCGCCGATTGTCGATCTCCCGCTTTTGCGGATCGTCTTGCATGAATGCCCACTCCCTTCATGCAGACCTGCCAGCCTGCATGTTAACCTTTTTGTTTCGCTTGCTCGATAAATGTTCGAATCGTCTCGTCCACTTGAAGTGTAATGGAAGGCGTTCCTTTGACGGATACCTTTACTTCGTTATCTCCGGCTTTGCCCGTCAGCTCCACATTCGTCGTCTTAATCGTAAACGTGCCGTCCGCGTTTGTTTTGTACTCCGCATTCTCCGCTTCGCCGATCATCAACGATACAGCTTCTTGCTTGACCGTGTCCACCACTTTCGTGCCTATCTCTTTAACATCATCCAGCGAATAGCCGCTGTACAGCACGACCCCGATAATGATGACGGCGGCCAGCGCCCACTTCACCATTGTCTTTACAACGCGAATGACAATGAGAAGAACGACTAAAGCGATAACGAGCACAAGCCAATTTTCTTGAAAAAAGGTCGTCCATGTCTCCGTATCATACGACGAAAAATCCAAAAAATTCATAGGGAACCCTCCTTATTATATCTCTATCACATATGCGCTACCAAATATTATAGCCTACGGGGTAGGGGGGCGTAAACGGCATTGCTCGAAACGGGAGTCATATCTTGTCCGGGCGGGGCGTACAAGTAGTTAAAGTGTATGAGAGCAGGGAGGAGCCGCCTTTGAAAACCGCTTTATGGCTGTATTTGTTTCTGTTCGTCGCTTTCTTCGACTTGCATGCCCAATATCCAATCCTGACGCCGTTTGCCATCTCGATCGGAGCCGCCCCGTCATTTATCGGTCTCATGATGGGCATGTATTCCATTACGCATTTGCCGGGCAATGTATTGGCCAGCTACGGCGTGGACCGTTACGGCAGCCGGCTGTTCATCGTCTTCAGCCTGCTTGGAGCCGGCGTCATCCTTCTGTTCCAGGCCTACGTGACGGATCCGTGGCAGCTGCTATTGCTGCGTTCCGTCAGCGGCTTTGTACTTGCCTTCCTCTCTCCCGCCTGCCTCTCCTTGCTGGCGAGACTGACCAATGATATTACAGAGCAAGGCAAGCTGATGGCAGGCAACGGACTTGTCCATACGCTCGCTTCCGTCGTCTCGCCCGCAGCGGGAGCATACCTCGTCGCCAAGATCGGGTTCTCCACCGCCTTCACGATTTTGGGTTGGGTGCTGATCGGCACGGCGATCTGCGCGCTCGTGTTCATTAAGGAAATTAACGGCAAGCTAAACAGGGTGCCGCCTCCGGAAGCAAATTATATCGGCAATGCTGCATCTCCCGCGCAATCCTTGCCGATTCCTTGGCTCATCTATTTGCTTCCGGTTGCCTTTAGCTGCGCGCAGGGCATTCTTTCATTCGAGCTGCCGCTGCTCGCTAAGAGCCGCGAGGCCATGATGACGACCGGACTGTTGTTCTCCGTTGTCAGCATTGGAGCGCTTATTACGCTCAGCATGCTGTTCCTGAATCGTCTGTCCGCCTTTCAACGGACGTTGTGGGGCGCTTTATGCCTGGCGCTTATCTACTTTGGCATGGCTGCAGACGTGCCGCTTCCGTTAGCGGTCATGCTGCTGTTCGTCGGAATGGCAAAGGGCGTTATTTTGCCGGCATTGTCTACGCTATTGATCGAATTGAGCGGAGGGACGAAATACGGAAGAACCTTCTCGGTGCTTTCCATCGCCTTTTCAGTCGGAGCTTTTCTCGGCCCTATGCTGGCAGGGCAACTTCGCGATCAGGTATCGCCGTATTACATCGCCTTTATAGCTCTCATGCTGGCACTCGCGCTGCTGCCGTTCTACAGGTTCCGCGTCATTGTGCCGAACACCCATTTTTCCAAGACTGGGTAATCGCACAGGGCATTCGTCTCCTCCGCTCATAGGATGGGAGTATCAGGCGGCAATCGACCAGTGGCTCACATGCTCATTCGGCAAGCCGTCCGATGTTAACGCTAGCGTAGAGGGGTGACTCCATAATGACAGGCGCAGGCAGAGGTTTCGGGGGCTACGGTCACAACAACGTAGGAACTATTCTTGTATTGTTTATCTTGCTCGTAATCATCGTATGTGCCGGATTCTGGTAATCCGCATCTAACGGAGTGTTCACGCGATGAGGCCGCCGCAGCGCATAATATTTGCGTCGCGGGCGGCCTTGTATCTTTGAGGCGGCATCTAGGAAACGGCAACTTAGAATAAATTACGAACTCTTATGTGGTAAACTGGAGCTAATATTTCGTGTCCAAAATGTTCGTCTGAAAGGGGATTAACTATGGATCCGTACATAGCCATCGTGGTTGAGGGCAAAAACGACAGAAGCAAGCTGCGCCGCGTGCTCGATGATCGCGTGCCGATTCTGTGTACATACGGGACGCCCGGCACCTCCCAGCTGGAGAAGCTGCGCAAAGAAGCCGGCGATCGACATATCTTCGTCTTTACGGACAACGATTCGTCCGGCCGGCGCATACGCGGCATTTTAAGCGATCTGTTCCCCGATGCCGAACACATCTATACTCGGCGCGGCTATTACGGCGTTGAGAATACGCCCGAGGAATATTTGATCGAACAACTGGAAAAGGCGGGACTAGACGCATACATCCTGTATCCTGCGTCCAATCCCGCCCCGAACTGGGACAAATTCTGATATGAAAACCGAGCTTTTTGAACCTTATTGATATTCCAGTCAACTTCAATTACTTAAGCAGTCTGTCGACCTGGTCTACGATATCATTTGCGGTTAGATTCTCGTCGCTGCCTTTAATCAGTTGACGGATTTGGTCATTTTGGTCGATTAGAGCGATGAGGTTCATATGGGAGAACGTTTCGCCGCCTGGATCCTTCATAACCGATATCCTCATCTCGCTGGCCAGCTTGATTGTTTCATCCCCGTCGCCCCTTAGAAAGTGCCAGCCGTCGCCCAGCTCGGCCGAGGTGCGTTCCGCGAAATTGCGAATGACTTCCGGCGTGTCCCTCTCCGGATCGAACGTGATGGAGATGAGCTCGACATCCGTTCCGAGTTTGCCTTGCTCACGAAGTTTCTCCTGAGCTTCCGCCAGCAGGAATGTCGTAGGCGGACACACATCCGGGCAATTCGCGAAGTAATAGTACACGAGCCGCACTTTCCCGCTCGTCGATGCGAGCGATACAGGATTGCCGTCGATATCGTTTATCTCGAAAGCCGGAGCTTGCTTTATTACGGGCAACGGCGCTTCCGGCTTCCAAACATAAGTAAATAATAAATAGATGCCCATCACCGCGCATAATGCCAGTACGGCAATCTTGAACGCATGTTTGCGTAAAAATGCCACTTCCAGTCCACCTTCCATGAGGCTTTGCCTGTCCTTAAGTTACTTCACCGTATTCGCAATCATCGCCACAAAGACGATCATCAAATAATTGACCGAGATCAAGAAATTGATCTTAGCCCACTTCTCCGTATCCTTTGTCATCAGTCCGCTGATGGTATGTACAAGCCATACGACGCTCAGCGCCGCGGAAATAATCAAGAAATAAATGCCGGCGTATCCATACGTGTATAACAATACAACAGTTGGCAGCAGAAGCAGCACGTAAGGAATCATCTGGAGCTTTGTCCTCTTGATGCCTTTGACTACCGGCAACAGCGGGAAGCCCGCTTCCCGATATTCTTCGACCCTACGAATCGCAAGCGACCAGAAATGCGCCGGCTGCCACAGGAACAACAGGGCGAACAGCAGCCACGCCCCTGCATCCAATTCATTTGTTACCGCGCAATACCCGATAACGGGGGGCATTGCTCCGGAGACTCCGCCGATCGATGTGCTCCACGTCGAGCTTCGCTTTAGCCACATTGTATAGATGACAATATATACAAACCAGCCCAGCAATCCCAGCAGACCGGTTAATACACCCAATGCGAATAGAGTGGCGAGCCCCGCGATGCCAAGTATAATGCCGTAAGAAAGTACGGCCGTTGGCGACATTCGGCCCATGGGTAACGTACGATTGCGCGTGCGCTCCATCTTTTGATCCAGCTCGCGATCCCAATAATTGTTTACGACCGTCGCCGAAGCCATTGTCAGCGTCGAGCCGACCAACATCCATAACATGGGCAGGATGTCGAGATCCCATTTGGAAGCTACCCAGAATCCGCCAATCGCAGCGAACATATTTAACCGGAGAAGCCGGGGTTTCGTTAAAGCAATCAAATCCTTAAGCACAGAAGCTAGCCTCCCGAGTTTTACGACAAGACGCCTGCAGCGTCTCTCTATCATTAATGCACCGTTTCTAATCATACCGAAAAATATGGGCGGTGACAATGTTCGCCATCTTTATTCATGAATTCGACACTTGGATGACAATTCCAACCAAATTCGATTTTGTCACCAATCCGCCCATCCTCCCATACATTAACCATGTAGTGTAACGCCTACTCCAAACCAAACCCCAATCAGCATGAACACGCATGAAAGCGAGGACGATTAGAAATGAGTACGTTCGGATACAAGCAACAAGTGAGCACCTCTGACGCCAGCATCGGCTTGACGTCAGCTCCATATGGTTATCAGCCATACGGTTATGGTTACGGATACGTGAACCGTGGTATACAACAAACGCCTTACGGCATGTCCCAGGGAACGATGATGCCAACCAGCGCCATGATGCCTCCCAGCTCCGTTCCCAGCGGATCGTTTATTGCGCCAGGCGGCGGCAACATGGTTACTTTGCCGGCTATGGAAGAATCCTATGTCGAAAACATACTTCGCTTGAATCGCGGCAAGCTCGCGACGTTCTACATGACTTACGAGAACAATTCCGAATGGAATGCCAAGATATTTAAAGGCATTATCGAAGCTGCCGGACGCGATCATATTATTATCAGCGATCCTTCAACAGGTATGCGTTACCTGCTTCTCATGCTTAACCTGGATTACGTCACGTTCGACGGTCCAATCAACTACGAATACCCGTTCCATGGTTCTGTTGTAACACCCAGCACTCCGCTAACGGACGCAACCGGCATGAACGGACAATAACCCTTATCTATCCAGCTCTCTAAACCAACTGTCATTCGCATGGTTCGTCACCCCTGGACGGCGTTGCGCGATGTCTTAAGAAGGCGAATGAGCAGGCTTGAACGTCCATACATGAAGTTTGGCTGAACCGCCAAGTATCATCGGTGTCAATACAGCCCAAGAAGAACGCTCGCTGCAGCGTTCTTTTTTGATTCGCTCCGCCTGTGCGACATCGGCTGCTCTCCAGATTTCGACGAACAAGCCCGGCTGATCCGTCCCCTCGTACAGCTCGACGCCCTCCGTCTCCTTTAATAATAATTTCGTTGCCGCCTCATATTGCTCCTGAAATCCAGGGCTGATCCGATATT
Organism: Paenibacillus agaridevorans; assembly: GCF_018604145.1. NCBI lineage: Bacteria > Bacillati > Bacillota > Bacilli > Caryophanales > Paenibacillaceae > Paenibacillus > Paenibacillus agaridevorans. The sequence goes on from NZ_CP075889.1 coordinate 3,864,874, forward strand.
CCGCGAAAGTAATAAACATCTGGCGCAAGTCTCCTTTCGATTGTGATAAAGTTGTCCCACTTCGGGCGATACTATGCTTAATCGCACATCATGAAGGAGGTTGGCATACCGCCAATGGATACAGGAACACATTTGGTAATGGGTATCGGCTTGGCCGGTCTCGCCGCGGTTGATCCCGTTGTCGCCGCAAGTCCAGTCGTTCACACTGCCGTGCTGCTCGGCACGGTCGCGGGCTCCCAAGCTCCCGATCTCGACAATCTGCTCAGACTCAAGGGGAACGCATGCTACATTCGCAACCATCGGGGACTTTCGCACTCCATTCCGGCCATTCTGATATGGTCGGCAGCGATCACCCTCATTCTTCAGCTGTTTTACAGAGGGAGCCTGCCTTGGCTGCACGTCGGAGGATGGGTACTGCTGTCGGTCGTTCTTCATGTATTCACCGATTTGTTTAATGCGTACGGCACCCAAGCCATGCGTCCATTCAATGAGAAATGGATTTCCTGGAACATTATCCATATTTTTGACCCGCTCATTTTTTCGGCCCACCTGATAGCCATTTTACTGTGGGCAACGGGTCTCGTAAATCCCGCTATTCTGTTTCCGGTCATGTACCTGTTCCTTGCCGGTTACTACGTCTGGCGGACGTTAGCTGCTAAAGCAACGGTCCGCAGACTTCGAACGCTTGATGCGAGCCATCGGCCCAACGATTCGTATTTCGCTATTCCGACCATCTCGATGTCAATCTGGAATATCGTCAAGCATAGCGAAGACGGCACGTTCTACGTCGGCAATTTAAGGGGGAGCAAGCTTAGTTGGGTCGACAAGGTCCGGTGCTCCAGCCATCCTGCAGTCGAGAAGTCCAAGAACGATGCGGCCATCCGTTCTTTCCTTTACTTTACAAGCTTTGCATGCGCCGATGTCAAAGAGCACTCCTGGGGATATGAAGTCCGATGGTGCGATGTCAGGTACCGTCACCGCAAGCAATATCCTTTCGTCGCCGTACTTCTTATGAACAAGCAATACGAGACAGTAGGCTCTTATGTGGGCTGGCTGAGCGACGAACGGTTGATGAAGCGGCTGCTCATGGATACGTATTAATGTATTAACGACTTACGTCTTACGTCTTCGGCAAGAGCGAAGACGGGTGATTGACTTAAGCATGCCCCTTCCCCCACAATGGTAAGGGGCTTTTATTTGGGGGCTTTCCAAGTCACTTCCGCCTATCGGACATGAATGACGCTATTCTTCGTTTTTTTAGGTTTTAGAAAATCTAACGGACAAACACGACCTTATTGACACCTCCAAAGCACCATTTGGCTTCAATACGACCCAATAGTGTTTTTCCTGTCCGTTAGATTTTGTTTATGGTTATAATCGGAAATAGCGTCGCTGGTGTCTGTTAGATTTTTTAATCCTAACGGAAAAATCCACAAATAAAAAAACCCAAGGTTTCCCTTGGGTCTCTGACGATCGCTTGTGTATAATAATCGCTTAACGGTTTCCACCGGACAATTGTTGCTCGGCGATTTGGACAAGCTTCTTCGTGATATAACCGCCAAGCGAACCTGCATCGCGGCTGGTTACATTACCATAATAGCCATCTGCCGGAATTTGAACGCCCAATTCCTGTGCTGCCTCAAGTTTTAATTGCTCCAGTGCTTGCGATGCTTGTGGGACAATAAGTTGGTTGCTACGTGACATCAGGTATTCTCCTTTCGTCCTCTGCACTTGTTTGTGTGTTGCAAGCTTGCAAACTTATTATGTGCACATCTCCGCAAACTATGCTGCAAGCTTAAAAAATATTTCACGCTGTTTCAAAGCGTCAAGGAGAGTTTCTATTATGTCCAAAACATTGTCCATGTTTTTTGCCGTATTGTCCATTTTGTTCATGAGCGCGACGGCGATATCCATCAGTTATAACGGTTGGTTCGTCCTGTTGTTCGGCATGCTGTCGCTCTTTAGCATGGGGGCAGGCTTTATCGTAAAGGCAAAGCTTCGACGCAAGGCGGAGAAGGCCCGTAACGGGGAATAAGCCTTCTCCATTTTTTCTTCCGAATGGTTGTCCTATCGACAGACTTTTTCGCATAGGTTATAGTATGAGTATCATTTCATATCGTAATCATTACTAATTAGTCGCGAAGAGGAAGGATGTACATATGCGAACCACATTATTCCGGATAGGCACGCCTGCTCTGGCAATCGGCTGTTTGATCATGATTTTCCTAATTGCGACGAATCGCGAGCTGCCGACCGTTGCTTGGGACGTCATATTGAATCCTGCCAATTTTCAATCCTTCAAAATTTTATTTATCAGCATTATTTTGGAAGCATTCCCGTTCATCTTGCTCGGTATCTTGTTCTCCGCGCTGCTACAAGTATTCGTTACGGATGAGATGATTCGCCGTATTATGCCTCGCAACCCCGTTGCCGGCGTCCTGGTCGGAGGACTGTTGGGTATTTTCTTTCCCTTATGCGAATGCGGGATGATCCCTGTCGTCAGACGATTGATTCGCAAGGGGATGCCGGCTTATATAGGAATCGTATATCTGCTTGCGGGACCCATCGTAAATCCCATCGTATTCTCGTCTACCTTCATGGCGTTTCGTACAAGCCCGGAGATCGCATACGCCCGCATGATCGCGGCGTTTGTCATCGCTGTTTTGATTGGTCTGCTGCTGTCCAGGTTTATGAAACAAAGCCCATTGCGGACGGATGGCAGACATGCGGCTAAAGGCGTCGCCCACTTTCATCATGATGTTAGCGTTCATGCGCATGATCATGTTCAGCCTAATTCCCATCCGCATAACACCATCGGCATTAAGAAGGGGCGGATCAGAAGCAGAATTTCCTCGACGATGTCGCATGCTTCCGAAGAATTTTTTGAGATGGGACAGTACCTGCTTATCGGCGCGTTGCTAACAGCCGTGATTCAGACGGTCGTAGGCAGAGACGTATTGGTCGGCTTCGCGGGCGAGCCCATGTTTGCTTATCCGTTCATGATGGCTTTTGCATTTATTCTTTCCATTTGCTCTACATCAGACGCCTTTATCGCTGCTTCGTTCAACGGCATCTTCCAGCCGGGACCGCTTCTGGCCTTCCTGGTATTCGGTCCCATGGTCGATTTCAAAAATACGCTAATGCTGATGTCCACTTTCAAGCTCCGGATCGTCGCCTTGCTTATAGCGCTTACCGCTGTACTGACCGTAGCCGCAACTATCATAGCCGAGGTGATTCTATGACGACGACCCAGCATCTTATCCGCTTCCTGCTTCTTGCCGGCTTCGCCATGTTAATCGTCTATTTGTTCCGCACGGGCGACATGACGCTGTTTATCGCTCCGAAAATGGAGCTGCTCGTGAAGTTGTCCGCAATAGGATTATATGCGGCCGCCATCTATCAGCTGTACGCAGCGCTTAAAGCGCGCAGAAAATCGCATGCCGCGGATTGCGATTGCGATCATCAACATTCTTCGTCGAGGACAAAAAACATCTTCGTTTACAGTCTCTTTATCCTTCCTTTGGCTCTTGGCTTCCTGACCCCCACCGGTACTTTGGGCAGCGCACTGGCCGCGAAGAAGGGGATGAGCTTCACGGGCAACGAAATGATATCGCGGTCTGCGACAGAGACAAGCTCGGATCCCGTTTCGTTGTCAACGAAAGGCAGCTCAGGCAATATTAACGACAATATCCTGAACGAACTGTTCCCCTATGACGAATATACGGTCGATCACGCCAGGCTCGCCAAGCAGCTGTACGAACAGCCCCTCATCGTGGTCCCGGAGAGCCGATTCATCGAAACGTTGACCGCGCTTGATTTGTATCGCGACGCGTTTATGGGCAAAGAAATCGAAATAAGCGGCTTCATCTATCGCGAGGAAGAAATGGGAGAAGATCGAATGGCGATCAGCCGGTTCGCCATGAATTGCTGCTCAGCCGACGCGCTTCCTTACGGTCTGATGACGACATGGCCTAAGGCTAACAAGTACGCCGAAGACGACTGGGTCAAGGGTACGGGAAAGCTAGCTATCTCGAATTATATGGGAAAGGAGATACTTACGGTTGAATTGACCAAAATCGAACGGATTCCGGCTCCTGCTTCTCCATATGTGTATCCCGATCTGGAATTCGGATTCTAAGGGAACATCGCTTCAGCGACGGCTGGTTCCGCATCGCAACCTTGCGATTACTTCCGCCCGCAGGGTTCAATGATGTTAGGCCAGCCGTCCTACTCGGATTCCCTCCAAAAGATACCGTCAAGCCAATCTTTGAGGGGTGTAGCGGCTGTTCCATGCAGCCATATTGTAATTAGATTCGTACAAGACGCTTGCCGACCACGTATTGCTGCTGGGTTTCACTGCAAAATCATATAAAATTTCGCCATGCGTCCAATCCCTCCTGTATTTCAATGCTTCGATTGCCAGCTGACGGAATGCTTGTACCTGCTCCTGCGTTAATCCCCTGTCCTTGCCTTCAAGCTTGCCGTCCCTGCTTTCGATAGGATGATGTTTCATCCCGAACTTTCCCACTGCATTATTGCGAATGCAGATCTGCACGGTACCGGCTGCCGCATTCGTCAGCTCACCCTCCAACTGCCTGAATACGAAGTCTACTTGTCTTGCCAAAGATACCATTTCCATACTCGATAACCTCCTTTAGTGTTTCGACATTCTCACCTGCTGCTTCGACACCATCTGACGAAATCAAACATCGAATTGTCATTAATGGTAACATTGTCCATTATTTTCATCACCGAAAAAATACTTGGTAATTTCCGAAATTTCAATTGCGCTGAATGTCCTACATAGCTGAGTATAAAGTATCATAATTGCATTTCATTTATTAGGTCGACAATTATAGACCAAATTCGGGTCCAATGTTATAATGTGGTTATTCTAATAAAAGGAGCGCTTACATAATGATCCAATGGTACTACTCGCTTTCGGTGCGCAATAAACTAGTAATAACGACGTATTTCAATTTAGCGCTATTTGCCATTATTGCGATTCTTACGACAGCGCTCGCAAGCGGCCCGCTGCTTGCCATGATCCTGATTTCAATCGTGCTTGCAATTGCCGCATATCCAACCATTGTATTCGTGGACAAGGCCATAACGGGATCTTACGACGAGATCTCCGGCGCGGCTTATCGGATTGCAAAAGGAGATTTCACCCAAAAGATCGATATGTCAGCCAACTCCGGAGCTGGAGAACTGGGCCACTCCTTTAACAGCATGGTTGACAAGCTTCGCGATATTCTTACAGAGACTTCCAACATCATTCGTCACGTAGCCGAAACAAGTCGTGGCATATTCGATAAAAACAACAGCATTCAGACCGCCATGGAACAAGTTGCCGCATCTGCAGGGGAGCTCGCTACAGGAGCGAACGAAATTTCCGAGGACGTCTCAGATATGAGCAATTCCATTAACGAGATCGAGGAAAAGGTTGGAGCCTACGCCCATTCCACCAAAGAAATGAATGCGCGCTCCGATCAAACGATCGCCATCGTGGGACGAGGCAGGGAAGCATTGGAGATTCAAGCGGAAGGCATGCAGCGCAACATTGACGCCACTGCGCAAGTATCCGCTACGATTGAAGAACTTGCTCGCAAGGCGCAAGGCATATCCGCCATTACGACTACGATCTCCGATATCGCCGAACAAACCAATCTGCTGTCCCTAAACGCTTCCATCGAAGCGGCACGAGCAGGCGAGCATGGCCGCGGCTTTGCTGTTGTAGCTCAAGAGGTTCGCAAGTTGGCCGAGGAATCAACGTCTTCGACAAAGCAGGTATTCACGCTCGTAAAGAGCATTGATGAAGGCATTCGACTCGCGATCAACAATATGAAGGTTAACGAAGATGTCGTTAAGCTGCAGAGCGAGCACATTCGCCAGTCCGAACAGATATTCCAGGAGATCGAGCAAAGCATTCAATTTATTACGAATCAAATTTACGCGTTCTCGCAAGAGAGCGATGCCATGCTGGAGAGCGCTCGCCAAATCTCCGGAGCGATCCAGAACATCTCGGCGATTACTCAGCAGTCCGCTGCCGGCACAGAACAAGTATCCGCCTCCATGAACGAGCAGATCGCATCCGTTCAAGCCGTCGTACAAGAGACCGAACGCATGTTGTCCATGGCGACACAGCTGCAGCGCACGATTCAAGTATTCAAGATGAAATAATACAGCTTGCTTATCCTACTCAGCACCCAGACCGGGTGCTTTTTCTTTTGCCAGATAATCGCTTGCGTGACGTATGAAGGAACCGACCTGCGGGGAACCTACCCCATACACCATGCCAACAAGCTGCAAACATTACAGAAGAACGGATGAACCTGATTGATTATCAAATATGGGAAACTCGCAGTCGCAGCCGCAACAATCACCGCGCTCCTATTTTCAGCCGTACCTTCCAGGTCAGCTGCCGAAGCTGCGCCACAACAACAAAGCAAACAAAACGCTGCAGTAAAAGCGAAGCAAAAGAGCAGACCGCAGCAGAAGCGGGGACAGAAGCAAAAACAAAGGCAACGTAGACGGCCTGCAGCCCAAAAAGTGGATATGTCATGGGTCTCCTTGCATAAGCAGTACCCGAATGCCTTTTTGTTAAACGGTCCACGCAATCTCAAACGTGTAGCGCTGACGTTCGACGATGCGCCAGATCCACGGGTCACGCCTCAGATTTTGGATGTGTTGTCCCGCTATCGGATTTGCGCCACCTTCTTTGTTGTAGGAGAGAGGGCATCCAAACATCCGGATTTGGTCCGTAGAATTATTAGCGAAGGCCATATCATCGGCAATCACTCCTACAATCATCCCGTCTTCTCCAAGCTGCCGCTGAGCAAAGTCCAGCATCAAATCTGGCAGACGGATGGCGTCATTAAACGGATCGCCGGCGTAACGCCGCTCTTGATCCGCCCGCCTTACGGCGAGCTGCTCCCGCAGCAGATTCGTTGGAGTAAAGGCTCCGGTTATACAATCGTGAACTGGGATGTCGATTCCGAGGATTGGAGACGGAATCCTTCCAGCGCAAGGGTGCTTGCAAATATCCGCAAAACGTTGCAGCCCGGTTCGATTATTCTACAACATGCAGGCGGGGGAGAAGGACAAAGCTTGGATGGAACAATCCATGCACTGCCTGTTCTGATCGAATCCCTGCAAGGCAAAGGGTATGAAATCGTGACGTTGCCCGAGCTTTTAGGCAAGCGGGCATATCGTTAATTCCGGATTTCCCGTCAAAAACAAAAGCGCTCCGTCAAAGGAGCGCTCATTCATTATTGCAGGATATATACCGTTACATCTTGGAATCCGAACTTTTTGGCTTGCTGAGTCGTTCCGGGAACAAAGATATCGATCCGGTTGCCCTTGATGGAACCCCCTATATCCGTTGCGGTAGCGATCATGCCGCCTGCTGGCAAGCCATTGTAGCTGTACCCTTTTACGAACAATTTCGTTCCAAGCGGAATCATTTTAGGGTCAACGGCAATTGTGCCAACCTTGAGATTATTGCCAAAGTAATCCACCGCGCCCCATTTGCCATTTTCCGATGCCGCCGCCGTATAAGCCGTCGCCTTTACCTGCAGTTCTTTTTTGTAGCTATGCTTCGTGCCTCCGGGCGTTGTTACCGTCATCGCAGCAGGCGCTGCTTCCTTTTGAGCAGGTACGGGAGCGGCCTCTTTGCTTAAGGCAACAATGTCCTGACCGGGAATGACCATCTCGGATCCGATTTGCAGCTGATCCGCAACCATAGTATCGTTTGCACTCATTAGTTTCTTAAGAGGCACTTTGTATTGTAACGAAATTTGCCAAAATGTATCATTGGGTTCAATCTTATGTGTTTGTTCCGCAGCTTGCGCGTTGCCTGCGAATAGGGTTGTAGCACAAGTCAATGCAACAGTAGTCAAAGTAGTCAACATCCATTTGTTCAAAACGTTGTACCTCCAAAAAATGATTTGCCGCCGACGGAGAGAGGCCGCTATCAATGGCCATTCTCTCCCTCAAGCCGCATGGAATCACATCACGAAATACGAAACTTAAAGACTAGCCAGTAAACATTTGTACCCATTCACCATTTACATATCCCACGCCAATCTTCGTAAAGCTCGCATTCAGGATATTAGCTCTATGACCAGGGCTGTTCATCCAGTCCTGCATAACCCGTGCCGGAGTTGGCTGACCGGAAGCAATGTTCTCGCCCGCGGATCTGTAAGTGACGCCAAAGGATCTCATCATGTCGAATGGCGAGCCGTAAGTCGGCGAAGTATGGCTGAAGTAGTTATTTACGTCCATGTCTCTTGCCTTCTCCGTTGCTACTTTGTTCAACAAAGCGTCAGTCTGTAATGCTTTAAGACCAACCTTGGCACGCTCCTGGTTGACTAATGTGACAACCTGCGTTTGAAACTCTCCCATTCCTGTGCCGGTTGTCGGCGCTGGAGTCGGCTTCACCGTAGGTGCAGGCGTCTTCGTCGGCGCTTTCGTAGGAGCAACGGTCGGAGCAGGAGTCGGCTTAGCTGTAGGAGCCGGCGTTACGGTCGGCTTTGGCGCGGTAGTCGGATTAGCCGTTGGAGCCGGAGTCGGTTTCGTTACATCACCTGGCCACTTAATGACGATCCCATTGTACGAAAAGTTGATTTTGTTAAGGTCGATGCCATATTTGGACGCTATATCGTTAATTAGTGTGTAATTGATGTAGTTCAATTGCATCTTGAAACCGTTATCTCCGGCTGCAGCGTCCGCCTTCGGCACGGCAAAACCTGTACCGATCATCGTAGCCGCCAACAGGCTTGCTACCCCGATCCGAATGGATTGCTTTCTCATAAATCAATTCCTCCTAATTCTGCTAGAATTGTTCGGATATCCTTCCGACGTCCCTTATCTTAGCATGAGGGGATAGCCACTTCATGACACAATAATTGCCATTCGACACAAAAAAGGGAGCAATCCATTGTCCCGCCTGCTTTATTAGAATCTACTCATTGCGCAACAAATCTCGTATTTGTGCTTTAAACACAAAAAAAGAAGACCCCCGAAACATGCCACGGAGGACATGCGGAGATCTTCAGCTATACCGAAAACTAGTTGTTTACTTTAATGAATTGACCCGTTGCTTGGGATTCGAACGCGCACAGGATTACCTTAAGCGATTTGCGTCCGTCTTCTCCGGAAACAGCAGGCGTCGATTTCGTCAGAATGCTCGTCAGGAACGCATCTACAACACCGCTTGACTCTTGTTTGTCGTTCGTAGAGATAGCGCCTACTTTATGTTTCTCGACTGAACCGTTGCGCAGCTCAACGATAACTTGATCGTCCGGATGCGTACCGATTTTCATAACGCCGTTCTCGCACCAGAGGATCGTGCTGTTGTCTTCGCCTCTGTAATACGTCCAGCTTGCTACGAGCGTGCCGATCACGCCGCTCTCCATACGAAGCACACATGAAGCGTTGTCGTCGACTGCCGTCCCCTTCTTGTCGAGCGTGCCTACGAGAGCCGCGATTTCCGCCACTTCGTCATTTAGCAGCCAACGGATCAAGTCGGATTTGTGTACGCCGAGATCGCCCATGGCGCCCATGATCGCTTCATCCTTGCGGAAGAACCAGCTGCTCGCGCCATCAATGCTCCAAGCGTCAGGACCCGGATGGCCGAACGAAGTACGGAACGTCAGCACTTTGCCCAGAATGCCGGATTCAAGAATTTGTTTAGCCTTCACATGCGGAGGCATGAACCGTTGGTTGTGGCCAACCATCAGATTGACGCCATTGCTTTTAGCCGCTTGAATCATCGCTTCCGCTTCGGCGTCCGTTGCAGCCATCGGCTTTTCCACAAGCACGTGAGCTCCGGCGTTGGCAGCCGCGATCGACATCGGCGCGTGGAACGCGTTAGGCGTACATACGCTGACAGCGTCCGGCTTTACTTCGGCCAGCATCGTCTCATAATCGGAGAAAGCCTTGCCGCCATGTTTGGCTGCGTACTCTTCTGCACGTTCGATAATGGGATCGACGAAAGCGACAAGCTCTACGTCGGCGTGCGCAGCATATTCGGGAATATGACGATATTTGGAGATGGAACCACAGCCAATGACGGCTACTCGAACTCTAGACAATGATTTCCCCTGCTTTCTATAAGTGGTAGTTCAAAAAGTCCAATTTTGATTACGAAGTAACTCGAGAAGTATGTCGACATCGAATCTTGAATTCAGCCGGCACTTCCGGTGCTCACGTAGCTCCACTACGCTCCGCTCCTCAGTCCCTACTCTTCATCCAACCTTCTCGGTACTGAAAATCGGACTTTTTGAACTCGATCTAATAATAGCTTTCTAATTAGAATTGGTTCAGATAATTATTTTTCAGCCACTCCATGCTTTCCGCAACGGATTCCAGCGGCGGATTCGCGCAAGTGTCCTGTTCGACGATGAGCCATTCGACGTTGGCTTCTGATGCTGCGCCGATAATCGGCACAAGCGGCAAATCGCCCCGCCCCAGCTCCACGGTGTCGATGCCTTTACCCTTCTCGCCCGCACGGAAGTCCTTTAGATGAAGAAGCGGCAGACGGTCGGTATACTTCTTAATATAAGCAAGCGGATCCTTGCCGGAATATTGTACCCAGCCAATGTCCATCTCTACTTGCAGGTGCTCGGGGGCAATACGCGCATAAAGGGCGTCGAATACGATCTCGCCGTCGATCTCCACTTCGAATTCGAAATCGTGATTATGATAAGCGAACGTAATTCCTTCCTCGCGGAATCGTTTGCCGAATTGCTCGAATTTCACGAGATGGCCCCGCCAAGACTCGGCGTCGCGCTCCTCGAGCGGCAACCATGGGCAGATTGCGTAATTCGCGCCAATCGTTTTCAGGTAAGCGATTTCATTCTCCAGATTCGTATCCAGCGCCTGCAAACTGATATGGCTTCCGATTGCCGTAAGCTTCAGCTCTTGCAGCAGATCACGCAAAGTCTCCGCCTCAATCCCGCCGTAGCCGGCGAATTCTACGCCTTCATATCCCATTGCAGCGACCTTGCGGAGCGTTCCCTCGAAATCTGTGGCCGTTACGTCACGCAGCGTGTACATTTGCAAGCCAATGCCCATCCGTTTCATCATACCGCTCTCCTTTTATATGGATTTGTCATCTCTTAACTTTGTGCTTGTACAACCTCTATCATTATATACATCTTATGGAACAAAAAACAGTTGGCATATTAGCTTATTTTTATGCGATTTTGTCTTCTCTCTCGCTTCTTCCCCATGTATGATGGCTGCCGGTCGAGAACATATGCATGTTTTTCCTCCATCCTATTGCAAAATGTAATGATTACGTTATACTGTAAACACATTGATTACGGTCATTTACCGAATTATGAGAAGATTGTAACCATTTCATCACTTTTTTTTAATAAACATTTAAGAATTGTCCTTTACACTAGGAAAAACGATAGCCATTTCGACTTTTGCTCTAATGGCTAATATATCCGTCATAGGATGGAGGTTATCCATAATGAAAACCATGCTGTTATTTCAGAATAAAACCATACCCGTTTACTTAACCGATACGAATAGGCAAGCAATCGACAAATTGTCTACTGTACTTAACAGGAAGCTGACCACCGGAAAAAACGCGCTTAAAAAATGTATCAGCTCGCTGATAAGCGTCGAAATAATCGGCAGCGAAGCAACGCTGCATTCCTTGTACGAGCGGGATACGCTTACGATATCGTTGTACTGATGTCCGTCGGCGTTTACATGCCCCACGAGAAAGAGACGAAACAGGCCTCCGTTGCCCGTTTCGTCTCTTTCTCGTTATCATCTAGATCAGAGACTATGCGTCTTGCCCCGGTTGCCCCACACAAACAACCAAGTTCCGATCCAGCCGCAGATCGAAGCCGCAATGAGCAAGGCGCTCATGGATATGTCGGACGTGAGGCTCGTGCCTAGCAAAGGTCCAATCGTTCCCCTGATTCCGAACGACATCAAATGGATGCCGAATACCATCGCCTCCCGTCCCGGCGCCAGGCGAAAGACAAAGGCAAGAATGCCAATATCCCAAATGGCGTCTCCAATGCCTTGTATGGCGTTGCCTGCCAATACTACGGAATAAGTTCCCCATATTCCATATAACATCGGAACGATTGCATAAGCGCTGATGCCAACCATCAGGGTATACTTAATGGGAAATCTGTCGATCATCATGCCCGCAATCAAGAATGTAAGCAGCAGCGCCGTATAATAGGCAACCCTTGCATATCCGATCTGGATATTGGACAGCTCCAGCACGTTCACCTGAATGATCTGATACAGCGGAATGGCGAACATGTTCCCGAACCCGGCGAACGTGGTTGCCAGCAGGAAGACGCCTAGCGTTCGGTTGTGCCTGACAAGCTTCCACTGCTCCTTGAAGTCAAAGCTTGGCCGTTTCCTCCGATTATCCGCTTTTTGCGCAAATTCATCTCCCTCTTGCCCCCCGCCTGAAACGATCGAAATGCGCTTTTTCGATAATTTAAGCGTATTAAACAATCCGATCGACAGGACGCCCATAAGAGAGGCGGCTATGAGCGGACCGGTTGGTCCATGCGCTTCCGCCCAACTGCCTACCAAATAAGCAAGAGGAATCATCAGCACTCCCATGGAAACACGTACATAACCCATCAGCCGTCCCCGAATTTCATTAGGGTACATCCGGGACACCAGCGATGCGTAAGCCGGCGCCTGAATGCCCATCAACAGTTGGAACATCATGGCCGCTGCTACATATATGCCCGGTTCGGGAAGGAATGCGGGCAATAGCAGCAGCATGCGCCCGACGGCGTTGGGAATAATGATGAACGGCTTGGGATTATCCGCTTTTTCGATCCAACTGGCCCATAACGGAGAGAAAATGAGTCCGACGGCAGGGGCAGCCGCAAGCAGTCCAACCTGCAATTTATCCGCTCCCTGTTGAAGCGCAAACGCAATGTAGAATTGATTCATGACAACGTTGAACATGCTGAATAACACGGTTGCGCCCACGTCGACGCGCAGATTTCGCCACACCCTTGCCGTCATGGGCATGCCGAGCCTAATCGTCTGATACTCTTTCCTCTGGATCCGTGCCATATCTGATCGATACCTTCTTCGCATAGTTGTCGGAACGGACGGAGGACCCTCTGCGCGGGCAAAGGATCCTCTACTCATAATGTCTCATTCGACCCGATCTTACTACACTACCGATTCTTTGTACAGAAGAACTTTGCACGTCCGGGCATCGCTTTTTCGCGCCAATGATTTCCCCGTTCCTCCCGATATGATAGACTGGTGATTATAGAGTTTGAGCTCGAACTTTTAGCATTTTTGTATTCGCAATCTTAGTTGGGGGAATTGAACATGAACAACATTGCCGTAGGAATTGACATCGGAGGCACCAAGATCGCAATCGGTCTCATAGCCCAGAACGGGGAAGTTATCGCCAAAAGTTCGCTGAAAACCGATCTCTCGCTGGAGCCGGGAGAGATGCTGGGCCAGGTGGCAGACGTCGTAAATAAGCTTGCCAATGAACAGGGTTTAGCCCTTAATCAGTTGAAAGGGATAGGAGTCGGCGCCCCTGGACCGCTTAATACGAAGACAGGCCGTCTGACCTGCCCGCCCAATCTAAAGAGCTGGTGGGATTATCCCGTCGTCGAACGGCTAGCCGAACTGCTGCCCCTCCCCATCCGCATGGAGAACGACGCGACCGCCGCAACGCTCGCCGAGAAGTGGGTCGGCGCCGCTCAAGACGCCGACCACTTCATCTTTATTACGATCAGCACGGGCATTGGGGCTGGCATCTACTTGCACGGGAAGCTGATTACGGGTTCGACGGGCAACGCCGGGGATGCCGGATTTTTGATCGTACATCCGCAAGGACCAATCGCCAAGGACCAAGCTTCCGGTTTTTGGGAACTGCTGGCTTCCGGCACCGCCATTGCGAAGCAAGCCAGCGAGCTGCTTGGCAAAGAGATTACTTCCAAGGAAGCCTTTGACCTCGCGGCGCAAGGCGATCCGGTTATATCTCCGCTGATCGAGAAAGTATACACTTATATCGGTATGGGCTGCGTGTCGCTAATCAACCTGCTTGATCCTTCCAAGATCGTTATCGGAGGAGGCGTCTCTCAAGTAGGCCAACCTCTATTTTCCGCCGTGCGTTCATACGTTGCCGCCCATGCCTTAAATCCCAGCGGCAGAGAGACCGTCATCGTACCGGCCAAGCTCCGGCAGGATGCAGGTCTAATCGGTGCGGCTGCTCTCGTCCACTGCAACTACTAAACCTCTTATATAGCTGTTTAATACGAAATGGATGCTGGCTTTTACATCTACCGGCATCCCGAATCCGCCCTTCTGTCCGATACTTGCGAAGCCGTGCAGAAGGCTGCGGAACCCCCTAACCGCATGAATCGCTTCTTCTCCGCGGATGCCCAAGGTTTGCATCGCCTCGATCATTTTTGCGACAAGGCTGCTCGCCAATTCCTGCTGCAAGTCCGTACCTCCCGCAGGCGACTTCAACGTCAATTCGTACAATCCCGGACATTCTTCGGCGAAAGCAAGATAAGCATCTGCATAAGCGAGCAATCGCTCCCCCTTCGGTGCTCCCTTTTCCGCTGCGGCGAACCTATCGTTTAGCAACTTCAGCCCTCTCGTCGCAAGCAATTCCTTCAGCTCCGGCAATCCATTGACATGATTGTAGAGCGAAGGCGATCGAACGCCCAGTTCTGCCGCCACCGAAGCCAGCGTAACCTGCTCCAAACCTTTTGTGTCAGCTATGGCAGCAGCCGTGTTCAGGATCGTCTCGAGCTGCAGTCCTTTTCTCGGCGTCATATTATGCTCCCTTCCCCTTCCGTATCCAGGCTTGCTCGGCATCGGCAATTGCCGAGAGCATCGCATCCACAGGTTGTTCAATGAGATTGCCGTGTCCTGCCGCCAGAATGGCGGGCTTACAATCCGCAAGCCGCTTGGCGGAAGCAAGACTAGCCTCGGCATTCCAAGTTGCCAGAGCGGGAAACGGGAAGGACCATCGCATGCGGCTTGTGACCGTTACCCCGCCTCGTGTATGGAATGCGTCTCCCGCGATAAGCAATCCCGTTCGTTCGTCGAGAAAGGCCATCGAGCCAGGCGTATGTCCACCTGCTGCTATTGCAAGCAGAGAACCGATCTTGTCGCCGTCTTGCAGCAGCACATCGGGTCTAGTCTTTACGGCCTTCGGAACGCCGCCCCGGATTGGCGTTTGAGGTTCGTCGGCCGCAAGCGACCTGTCTCCGGCCAGAAGACGCGAATCCCTCTCTGATATATATACGTCGATGTTTCCATCGCTTGCTTTGATCGCATCCAGCGCGCCGACATGATCATCATGCGCATGAGTGAGCACAATACGTTTGATTGGTTTACCCAGTTGATACGCCGCATGAAGAATAGCCTTCGCATTGTTCGGCAATGCTGCATCCACTAGCGTAAATCCATCGTCTTCCTCTACCAGATAACAATTAACTGGGAACAGGTTAGGCAAGTAAGTCAGCTGTACGAATCCGTTTCCTTTGGTTATTCTCATAGGGTTCCCTCCAACAAAACTAATGATATTAGTTTTATAATAAACTAATGACATTAGTTTATCAACTCTTATTTTTCCTGGCATGGTAAAAACCGCGAACCTCCAGGTCCGCGGTTGTCAGCTTATATTCACTTGGCGTCATATCTGCCGTATGATGCGGCATATTCCTTTATTCGATCGTAGGCCGTTCGGTCGATCGCCTTAAAAGGGTGGAACTGCGGATGGTTGGAGTTGACCTCCAGTATCCACAACTTTCCGCCGCGATCTCTTGCGAAATCGATGCCCATCTCCCGCATGCCGGAATGTCTCGCGCTTAACGTCTTTGCGATCGTGATCGCCTCGGAGCGCAATTGCTCTTCCCGATAGTTGCTCTCTTGCGCATTCAGCCCAAGCCTCCTGTGAAGCTTCCGAAGCTTCCAGACAGCGCCGCCTTGATAATAGTTGGTGACGATCATGCCTTTGCCGCCCACTTTCACGATAAAGCCGGTACATGTCCATGCGCCTCCCGGCTTCCGCTGCACCATCGCACGTATATCGTACGGCTTGCCATCCACTTTATCCAGCTTGATTGCCTGCTGGACGATCAGCTTGCCGCGCCCTTTAGCCTTTAGATGGCGGTAAGCGGCTTCCAGCGTCCCTAAGCTTCTCGACCTCTGCGACTTGCTCGACGTTTCCTTTAGCAGGTAACCGCCGTTCTGCCGCGTGAGCTTAGATATTCCGATTCCAAGCGAACCTACATCCGGCTTGATATACAAGGAGTTATAGCGTTTGGCCAGTTTGCGCATATTCGCAAGACTATACGATTCCGTATCGGGTACCATGCGCCGGGTCGCGCTATTGTTCTCCAGATATCGGCATACTTTAAGTTTGCCCCTGATTCTACGACTAGCATATCTCTTAACAGACAATAGATTCACCTCATTATTACTGTATGAGGTGAATCTATGTTGGACTGTACGATGAACTATACGGATTTAACTATTTTCGCTAATGTTGCTCTTATTGTCCCAGCAGGATCTTCGCATAAGGCGAATCGATCGGCATCATAATAACCGGCTGGTTCTTCATGGTCACGATGTAGCTCTCCAGCGTTCTGTACAAATTGTAGAACTGCGGATCCTTGCCATACGCTTTGTTGTAGATAACCGCTGCTTCTTTTTCGCCTTCCGCAACGATTTTTTTGGCATCCGCCTCAGCCTGCGCCAATAGCTCGTTCGCGGTACGATCCGCCTTGGACGTCATTTTGCGCGACTCCTCGTCGCCCTCCGACAAGTATCTGGCCGCCATGGATTCGCGGTCCGAAATCATGCGGTTATATACGCTTTGTTTGTTTCCTTCGGGCAAATCCGTCCGTTTGATGCGTACGTCAACGATCTGGATGCCATAATCGTCGCGCTGCAATGTCGTAATCACATCGTTTGTGATTTCATCATTAATATTGCCTCTTTCGGTGTTCTCGCTAATGATGGCATCGTAATTCACTTCGGACAGCTTCCGTCTGACGGAGTTGTAGACCGCCTCGTCGATGCGCTGCGTTCCGCCGCTGACATTATGAACAGTCTT
Organism: Paenibacillus agaridevorans; assembly: GCF_018604145.1. Lineage (NCBI taxonomy): Bacteria > Bacillati > Bacillota > Bacilli > Caryophanales > Paenibacillaceae > Paenibacillus > Paenibacillus agaridevorans. Next base: position 3,881,978 of record NZ_CP075889.1, read on the forward strand.
GATAAACTTCTCCGGATCCACGATACGCCAGATCGTATAGTTATCGACGATAATCGGCTTTTTGTCCTTCGTCAATATTTGGCCCGGGCTGCTTTCCATTGTCATCTGGTATTTGGGCAGCACGGTCGTATTCTCGATGAACGGGAGCTTGAAGTTAAGTCCAGGAGACTTCACCGTTCGGATCGCCTCGCCAAATCGGAGCACCACCTTGTATTCGCCTTCTTTGACGATAAACATGGAACCCGCTCCGACGATAAGCAGCAGGATGACCGCCGCGATTATACTCCAATGTTTAGTTTTCATCCCCTGTAGCCTCCTTGCGAAGCAGTTCGTTCAGCGGCAAGTAATTAACCGTGTCGCCGTCGCCGTTTGTAATGAAAATTTGCGCGTTTGGCAATATTTTCTCCAGCGTTTCCAGAATGAGACGGTTTTGCGTAACGCTAGGATTGCCAACATATTCGCTGAAAATCGCGTTGAATTTGGCCACGTCGCCTTCCGCGTTAAGAACGCGGGATTTTTTCTCCGCTTCCGCCTGCTCGATCAACGCTTGCGCCTCGCCGCGAGCTTTCGGAATCCGTTCATTCTCATATTTCATCGCAACGTTTATTTTTGTATTTTTTTCCTCTCTGGCGTTGGTTACGGCCCGGAACGCCTCTTCCACTTCGCCGCCGGGAGGTTCGATATCCTGGAATTTCAAGTCGATAATCTGGATGCCCGTCTCGTATTTATTTTGTAATTCGATCAGCTTCTCGCGTACAAGATCCTGAATCGCCGTTTTGCCGTCGGTGATCGCGTAATCCAGCTTCTGCGAGCCGATGACCGATCGGATCGATGCGCTTGCGGAATTGCGAAGGAACTGCTCGGGATCGCTAATATTATGCAAATAATTCCGGATATTGTGAATCTTCCAAGTGACTACGGCGTCGGCGGAAACGATGTTCTCGTCTCCGGTAATCATCATGGCTTCGTCTTCGACCGGTGTAACCGTATTGCCTTTCTCGCGGTAGCCGATCGTAATACGCTGAGTCAGCTCGGCCGGCACAATGCGAACCTCCTGGATCGGACTCGGCCACTTAAAGTGCAGTCCAGACCCCGTCTCGTGCGTATATTTGCCAAATGTCAGCACGGCAGCCCGCTCTTGCTCCTGCACCGTATAAAAAGATGTTGATCCCAGATAAAACAATACGATAACCGCCACGATGCCGATTACAATATTTCTTACGGTTCCCGGCTTTATCTCCGGCGGCTTTCGATTCGGATTGGGAACCGGCGTCGGTCCAGCAGCACCGCCGCCGGGTTCCTGATTCATGAAGTTCATTCACTTTTCTCCCCTCGTATCTTAAAGTCATACAAACTAGTACGGCTCAAACCTCGAATGGTCACAGTTTTTTAAGCTTATTTTAAGGTTTGTACCGATACAACTCTCTGTCGAACGTCAAGAAGCCGCTTCTCCAAGCCGTATATTGCTCCGGCCTATCGAAACGGCTGCAGTCGGTACAGCTTGATTATTGCTTCTTGGTCTCCTTGAGCATCTCGCCGATTGCGCCGATGCTGCCCAGCGTCTCGACGGCTCTTGTCGGGATGAATACTTTGTTAGCAGGGCCTTTGGCGATTTCGCCAAGCGCTTCAAGTGATCGATACGTCAAGACCTGTTCGTCCAGGCCTGCCGAACGAATCATCTCGATCCGGCTTTTCTCGGCTTCGGCAATGGAATGAATCGCTTTCGCTTCGCCCATCGCTTCCAGCTCTTGCGCTTGACGTTGGCCTTCCGCTTGGCGGATGCGGGCTTCCTTCTCGCCTTCCGCCTTCAGAATTTTACTTTGCTTGTCGCCTTCCGCGCGCAAAATCATATCCTGCTTGGCCGCTTCGGCTTCCAAGACCATGGCGCGCTTGCTGCGCTCCGCCTTCATCTGTTTGTCCATCGCATCCTGAATATCGGCCGGCGGCTGGATGTCGATTACTTCTACGCGTTCGATCCGCACGCCCCACTTCTCGGTCGCTTCGTCCAGCGCGACGCGGATATCCGTCGAAATTTTTTCCCGTCCGGACAAAGTCTCGTCGAGCTCCATCTTGCCGATGATCTGACGCATCGTCGCCGTGCTGATGTTTCGTACGCCATAGACATAATCGGAGATGCCGTAAGTCGCTTGTTCCGGTCCGGTTACCTGGTAGAAGATAATCGTATCGATCTTAACCTGTACGTTATCTTTTGTAATAACGGTCTGCGGCGGCACGTTCGCCTGTTGAATGCGAAGATCGTGATACGTGCGCACGTGGTCGATGATCGGGATTAGAATATTGATGCCCGGCGTAAGCAGTCGGCTGAATTTACCGAGACGCTCCACGACGCCAACTCTTTGCTGCGGTATGATTTTAACGGATAATGCAATAAATACGACGGCCAATACGATTACAATTAAAGTTATTATCCATTCCATAATGATTCTCTAACCTCCCCATTTGTTTACTTGCAGAAAAGCGCTTCCCCTATGGACCACGATAACCGTTTCGCCCTTGCCGATCTCTTCCTCCGACTTCGCGCTCCATGTCTCGCTGCCAACCTTTACGATGCCCGGCGCATCAGGATGGATATCCTCGACAACGGTCCCCTGCAAGCCGACTAAATCGTCCACCGCGTCCTTAAAGCCTTTGCCGTTGTGAAAACGCCGGGTCAGCGGCTTCGTGAACACGGTTAACACCAATGCAACTACGCTTCCGACAATAACCTGCAGCAATATCGCCTCAGGAGCTGCGATAGCTACTACGGCGGCAGCAAGCGTCCCGATGCCAAGCCACAGCAGATAAAACGTTAATGTCAACATCTCAATCACGATCAGAGCACCCGCAGCGATTAACCAGATTAACCACCAATCCATCTCCGGTCCCCCCTCTTCAGAGCTAATGTATTCGTTATCGATGGTGCTAATTCCTCTTGTATCAAGCAAAAATGTCGAAAATGGTTCGTACCTTCTTCTTCTACGTCTCAAAACTCCGCAAGTTCCAGTTGTCGCGCAAGCGGAAAAGGCCATCCCGCAGCTGCTGTCTGCCGGCTCCAGCTTTTTTTCACTCTTGCACCTGCTCCAGCTCCTCCAGCTTGCGCAGGAACAGTCCGCGAAGCGGCTCATCCGCCATCTCGACAAGTGCTCTTAGACAATGTGCAGCTTCATCCCGCATCTTCTGGCGTCTTGCGATCGCCCACCCGTAATATTCCGTATCCAGGTAGTCGCCTCGATACAACGAAAGAATTTTCTCTCCCTGTTCCAACGTAATGAATTGAACGCGGTTGAATATCCCCATCAGCTCCGCGTAATCGCTGCCGATCCGGTCATCCGTCAGGAGCCAATATCTTTCGTCTCCGAAGCGGACGCAATCCTCGAATCCGATTTGCTTGAGAATCCTGCGCAAATTATAGATCGTCGTATGAAGCAGCGTTTGAGCGCGCTCCACCGGCACCTCCGGCCACAAATCATCCATGAGTCGAAGCCGGTATACCGGCTCTCCGCCCGCATGCCATAGATAGGCAAACAATTCCTTTGTTTTGCGCGTCCTCCAGGTAATCAACTGTCCGAGCGGGCCGTACAGCTCCATGCTGCCCATCACCTTAAGAACAAGCGAAGCGCCCCCGGCTTCATCCAGCCTGGCGCCTCCACCTTCGGATCCGGACTCCTCCGCGTGATCCGGGTACAGGCTCTCAGAGCCGAATTTTTTCTTAAATCTCTCCAGCGTCTGCGACAATCGGACGGCGGACACCGGCTTTAGCAAATATCCGAACGCCCCCGTCTCGAATGCGTCTATCGCATACTCCTGATGAGCCGTAACGAATATGATTTGGGCAGTCGGGCAACGTTCGGCGATGGCGGAGGCAGCGCTCAACCCGCTAAGCCCCGGCATCTCGATATCCAGGAAAATAATATCAGGTCCTTGATCCTGCACATATTCGAGCGCCTCCAGCACATTTAAAAACTTGCCCGAGACCGTTACGCCGCCCTCTTGTTCAAGCAATATTTCCATAACATCAATCGCGATCTGCTCGTCATCAATCAGCATCGCTTTCAGCATCGAATCCCTCCGGTATGAGTAGCTCCATCTCCGTTCCGATCCCCAGCTCGCTTCTCATCACGATGGGTTGACCGAAGATTGTTTTCATTCTGTAATTTACGCTGGCAACGCCTACGCCGCCGAGCGAGCCTGCCCGCAGCCGCTCCAAGTCGTCCTTTTCGATGCCGACTCCATTGTCGGCAACCGTTATCCGCACGCCTTCGCCCGAAGTCGCCGAGCTGATACGAATCGTTCCTCCTTCGGGCTTGGGCCCGATTCCATGTCTTACGGCATTCTCTACAATGGGTTGAAGCGACAAGGGCGGAAGCCATACATTTTTATGCCCCTGCAATTCGTATTGAACCTCCAGCCTGCTGCCGAAACGCAGCTGTTCGATCTCCAGATAAGCTCTTACCAGCTCCAGCTCATGCTCCAGCGGGATCAGCTTCTTTTTGAAAACGAATGTAAATTTGGCTCGAAGATAGGTCGTTAAGTGATGAATGGTTTCGCGCAGCTTGTCCGTATCCTTATAACTTAATCCTACCAAAGCGTTCATGCTATTGTACAGAAAATGTGGCGTAATCTGGGCTTGCAAGAAGTCCATCTCACGCTTCACCGCTTGCTCCGAGGATTTCTTCATGGCGAGCAAGGATTGAATTCTCGCCTTCAGCACGGAGGGCTCGAACGGCTTATGAATAATATCGTTGGCGCCTTCGCGAAGCGCCGCGATGATGTCTTCCCGATGTCCGAGCGACGTCATCATGAGCACCGGGAGCTCGGCGAGACTATATCTGCTCCGAATCGCGGAGCACAGATCCAGTCCCGACACGACAGGCATGAGCAGATCAATGACGGCAAGATCCGGGCGTTTGGAGCCGCTCAGCCATTTCACGGCTTCCTCGCTGCTCCGCATCGCGACATGCGCGTAACCGAGCGATTGAACGACGTCGATCATCATTTTGAGGCTCGCGCCGTCATCATCGACGATAAGGATGGTAAACGGCGATTCCAACTCCTCTTTGCCAAGCGGCATAAAAAACAACTCTTCTTCCGCAGCCGCGCTTTCCGACTCGTAGAGCTGCTGCAATTCCATCTCCGGAGCCGCGACATGAAGCGTAAAGGAGAATACGGTGCCCTCTCCGGGGGCGGAGATGGCCTGCAGTTCGCTGCCATGCAGCTCGACCAACTGCTTGACAAGGCGGATGCCAAGTCCGAAGCCGTCCGTTTCGTACAGCTCCCGCTCCTCCTGCGACAGCTTCGTGCCGAACAAGCGGTCGATATAAGCTTTCGGCATGCCGGAGCCCGTATCCTCGATCGAGATGACGACAACGTCCTCCTGCGCGACGGCCCTGATGACGACATAACCCTCGGCCGTATATTTGAGCCCATTTTCGATCAGCGTATATAATATTTGGCGAAGCCTGTTTTCGTCAGCCATTGCAAATGGCAGCATATTGGGCAGCTCATCGCGGATTTCCACCCGATCGTTGATGGGGACGATTGCCAGTGAATTCAGCACGAAACGAACCATCATTGCTACGTCGACAGGCGCAAGCTTGAGATGGGTCTCCCCGTATTTGATCCGATTAAAATCCATCATATCGTCTACAAGCGTCGATAATCGGCGTCCGACCGCATGCAGCAGCTGAATATTTTCCCTATGGGGATCGAGCAGCGGATTTTTTTTGTCCTCCAGCAGCGATTGGGACAGGTGAATAATGCCATTTAGCGGCGTATGCAGCTCGCGCGACGTTTTTGCCAGGAACTCGTCCTTTTGCCGATTTTGCGCCATGAGACGTTTCGTTTGGCCTTCGCTCTTCTGGAAAGCCTGCTGGAAGCGGTCGCTCATCAGAAACGACTGGGAAAACACGAGCAGCAGCGGCGCTATGAGCATGGAGAAAGGATTGTCCAGCGCGAATTGATATCTGATTTGCCCGATAATCCAGGCAAGAACGAAGTAGGATCCGCCTAGCACGATATAGATCAAGCCTTTGCGGTTCTCCCGCCTTCCAAGCAGCAGCTCGCCCGCCACTACGCAGAATATGATGGCCTGCAGCACGATGTTGATATAGAACAGCATGGAGACGAAGGAGTTTGGCAACACCGCCTGAAGGCAGATGTAACTCACGCCGAATATTCGGAGTCCGCGGAACCATCTGGATTCTCGAATCCCCAGATACCGGTAGGCGTACATGGAGAACGAGAGGAACGATATAAAAGGCAGCATGATGAGCAGCTTCTGCAGCCATGCGAACGGGAAATCCGGCCAGAATGAGCCGAGAACGATTTCGTTATCGATCAAAGTAAACAAGCCGATCGCCAGGCAAAAAATGCTGAAATGCATAATATACGGTTCCTTGCGCCATCGCTTGGCCATTCCCGCATAATAAAGCCCGAACACCAGCATCGCGGATATGAGCAAAATATCGACTAAACGAGAGTGGTCCCTGCGCGCGATGACATCTTCCGTCAGACCGAATTCCGGCGGCTGCACAAGTCCGCCACGCAAATTATTGTAGCTCGCGACCTGGATCAGAATATCCATATAGCCCGATTTCGAAGCCGCCGTCGCGAAGACCGGCATATTGCTCGGCATGTATGTAGCTGCTTGATCGGAGGGCTGGCCGCTGCCCCCGGAGTCGTCGCCGCCGAAGTAGACATGATTGGACAACCTGATTTTTTTGCCGCGCAGGCTGAACACGTCATCCCTGCCGATCTTAACGACCAGCCTGTACGTTCCGTATCCCGCGCCATCCCTGCCTCCGCTGGACATGATGCCTTTCCAGTCCCCGGGCACCGCCATATATTTTCGCTGCTTGCCCAGCTCCTCCGGCCGTTCGCTAAAGTCCGCAGGCGTCAATAGCATTCCTTGATAGAACTCCCATTCTCCGCGCAGCAAAATAACGCCTCTCTCCGTAAAATCCCAATGAGAAGCGTCTAGTGCTCCTTTCTCGGCCACCGGCATGGCTTCCGGGTCTTGAAACCAGTTATAGACCGTCAACAATGATCCCACTGTCAACGTGATTATTAATATTAGTATGCTCAGTACACGAATGTTCATAGTAGAGATTATAGCATATTGACGCGTTCCATAGCTGGTGAATTTCCTATGCAACAAAAAACAAAAAGAAAGAAGTCCTTGCTTCGCAAGGACTTCTTGTTGGATGCGGTAGAGAGGACTCGAACCTCCACGGGTATACACCCACTACCCCCTCAAGATAGCGTGTCTGCCATTCCACCACTACCGCATAATATAATTGATAACCGACCCTGACATGCCAGCGTTCTTCGAGGGATGAAGAAACTGGTGAGCCATGTAGGACTCGAACCTACGACACCCTGATTAAAAGTCAGGTGCTCTACCAACTGAGCTAATGGCTCTCATGAACGGAAACGACTCCACGCAAGAGCGCCTTCGTAAAAGGTTGATGGTGACCCGTAGGGGATTCGAACCCCTGTTACCTCCGTGAAAGGGAGGTGTCTTAACCCCTTGACCAACGGGCCACATGTTGCATTACCGCATACATTCGCTTTTTTGCGACAAGAATTATTGTATCACATTGTCTGCTCATTTGCAAGATTTAATTTCTTAATTTCTCAATCCGCAAGTACTTGAACAAAATAAAAAGACCGATTACGTCTCGGCCTCTCGATGCCATGCGATGAGTCCTTCGGCAAAAGAATGTGGCGGAGAAGGAGGGATTCGAACCCTCGCACCACTTACGCAGTCTAACCCCTTAGCAGAGGGTCCCCTTGAGCCACTTGGGTACTTCTCCATGAACTGGCTCCCCGAACAGGACTCGAACCTGTGACAACTCGATTAACAGTCGAGTGCTCTACCGACTGAGCTATCAGGGAACATCAAAAATTAACAGTGACAAGTAATAATTTATCATGGCGTCCTGGACTTGTCAAGCGCTATCAATTTTAATTTTCCCCGGCATTTTCCGCAGGCGTAACGGTCGGGATCCAGCTTTCTTTTGCGCATGTATTCCATTCCGCAGCCGCCGCAGATCAGCTTGTACTTAAACGCGGTCGGCCCTATCCTTTTCCGCTCCGACAAAGCCTGACAGTACCTGGAGCCGCCGACATGGGCGAGCAGCGTGCGGAAGTCATGATCGCGATGCCGGTAACCACGCTTCATCAGGTGCAGATGGTAATGACAAAGCTCGTGCTTGATGATGCGCTCCGTCTCTTCCTCCCCGTACGCGGCAAGTTGATGCGGACTGATCTCAATATGATGGGTATGGGTGAAGTAACGTCCTCCCGTTGCCTTAAGCCGTCCATTAAACGTCGCCTTGTGCCGGAACGGCCTGCCGAAGCTCTCCAGCGAGACGCGCTCTACCCATTGCTGCAACGTATGGTTATCCATGCATACAACCCTCCTTGACTACTTGAATTTTAACGCGGCTATAGGCTACACTGTCAAGTAGGAACGCCGTGCGAACGGCAACTGACCGAGGGGAGATCACGGAACTTATGGCTATCATGAGATATGTGTTATTGAAACAGGAAGAGAACATCAGCTTTGTCGAGATGCCGGCATCGCATGCTTATCAGCTTAGCGCGCTGAATTTGCGCCTGCATAAGGAGATCGACAAGCTGACGGCCGACCAGGTGCCCGTCCTGCCTTATGCGGTAGCGGAATGCGATAATGTGGAGCTGCATGATTCTTCCATCAGGATCGTATCCGGACTGGACTATCTTAATAGTCTGGAAAAGGAGTTTGCCGGCGTACAGGAGAAGTCCTACCCGCTGATTTCGCTTCTGACCGAAATACGAGCGCTGCAAGCTCAGCTCGAGCAATGGTACGAGGAGTACGAAGAAGAGCAGCTTGGCTAACCTGACTCGATATCGGTTGGACCTGCACGGATATTCGCCTATTGCCATATGTTTATAGAACAACAGGCGATACCGGGAGGAGGGCGATGCGCATGCCACAGTGGCTGTGCAACCAACTGATGCGCGCATTTCAACAGAAGGACCGCAGGCAGATCAAGCTGCTGAACGATTGCTGGTATTTCTACCGAACCAAACAAGGACATAAAGAACATGGCAGCGGTACCGTTATCCAATGAATCTGCCTGTCGTCCATAATTCGAGAAAACCCGGCTCTCCCTTATTGGGCGGCCGGGTTTATTCGTCGTGGAGCAGTTAAAAGAGATTAGTCCATCTTGCCGCCGTTAAAGTACGCGATGTTCTCGATCGGCAGACGCGTGGACGGGTGGCCCGGGGACGCCGCTTTGCCGATCGGAAGCATCAGCGTCGGCAGGTAACGATCCGATATGCCGAGCAGTTCCTTTACGCCGTCGCGGTTGTAGCCGCCCATCGGCACCGTGTCGTAGCCTTTGGCGCGCGCTGTCAGCATAAGCTGCATGGCAACAAGCCCCGTATCGAACGCGACCAACTCGCGCAGACGGTCGGCAGGCAGCGACGAATACATCTTGGTATAGTTCGCGATCATATTTGTTTTCACTTCTTCCGACATATAACCTGCCTTAACGGAAGCTCCATAGATGTCTTCGGCCAGCGTGTACATCTCCAGATCGGCCATGACAATGATAACGGCCGAAGCTTCGGCAACCTGGCTTTGGTTAAACGCGATCGGAACCAGCTTAGCTTTCAGCTCTTCGTCCGTGATGACCATGAACCGCCAAGGCTGCATGTTCGCCGAGGACGGCGCCTTCGCCGCGATCGTCAGCATCTCCAGCAGCTCCTCGTCTGCAATGCGAACGCTGTTGTCATATTTGCGCACGGAGCGGCGCTCTCCTACCACCTGGAAAAACGGAATATTATTATGTCCTGTTATCGACGTCTGGACTTTTACTTGAGAATCGATCAATTGAGTCATGTTTTGTCCTCCTCGTTATTGTAACTGTAATCACATAATGTACAGTATAAATACCAGACGAACAATTGTCAATCAACTAACTTTTGGTTACTTGATTATTTATTATGAGCTGATGAGATTCAAAGAAAATGGCGGTGCCTGGGAGTTGCTCCCTGCACCGCCACAACGCGGAAGGTTAGTCCGGCTTTCTCATCGTCAGGCTGACTCTGCCCTTTTTGAGGTCGACACTCAGCACCCACACCGTAACGGTATCGCCTACCGAGACGACATCCATTGGATGTTTTACGAATTTGTTGCTGAGCTGCGAAATATGGACGAGTCCATCGTTCTTGATGCCAATGTCCACAAATGCGCCGAAATCGATAACGTTGCGGACCGTGCCCTGCAGCTCCATACCCGCGCTCAAGTCCTCGATTTGCAGCACATCCGTATGGAAGATCGGCGGCGGCAGCTCCTCGCGGGGATCGCGACCGGGCCGCAGAAGGCTCTCCACGATGTCTCTCAGCGTAGGAGCGCCTACGCCGAGCTTAACAGCCAGCGAAGCAGCGTCGACGTTCTGAAGGGCATTTCTGACCTCTTCGCTGCCAATGAGCTTCAAGTCCAGTCCAAGCTCGGCGAACAGCCCGTCCACAACGGCATACGACTCCGGATGGATCGGGGTCTGATCCAGCGGATTAGACGCGTCGGGGATGCGCAAAAAGCCGATGCACTGCTCGTAGGACTTCGCCCCAAGCCGCGGCACCTTTTGAAGCTGCGTCCGCTTCGAGAAACGGCCGATCTCTTCGCGGTACTTCACGATATTTTTGGCGATGGTGCCATTGACGCCCGCTACGTACGACAGCAGCGACGCAGACGCCGTATTGACATCGACGCCGACATGGTTAACCGCCGATTCTACGACGCCGCCAAGCGATTCGTCGAGCCGCTTCTGGCTGACGTCGTGCTGGTATTGCCCAACGCCGATCGCCTTGGGCTCGATCTTTACCAGCTCCGCTAGCGGATCCTGCAGTCTGCGCGCAATGGATACGGCGCTGCGTTCCGCGACGTCCAAAGAAGGGAACTCTTCGGCTGCCAGCTTGGATGCCGAGTAGACGCTCGCCCCCGCCTCGCTCACGATAATGTAGCGCAGATCTGGTCCGCTCCCGCCCTTCCGTTTGCCGATCAACGAGGCGATGAACTGTTCCGTCTCGCGCGAAGCCGTACCATTGCCGATGACAATAAGCTCCACCTTGTATTTATCGATGAGTCCGTTAATCAGCTTCTCCGCTTCCGCTACCTTGTTGTTCGGCGGCGTCGGATACGACACCGCTACCTCCAGCAGTTTGCCGGTATCGTCGACAACGGCCAGTTTGCAGCCCGTACGGAACGCCGGATCCACTCCGAGAACGATATGGCCGCGAACTGGCGGCTGAAGCAGCAGATTTCTCAAATTCGCGGAGAAGATCGTAATGGCGTGTTCCTCCGCCGTCTCCGTCAATTCGCCGCGGACTTCGCGTTCGATCGACGGTGCAATAAGACGCTTGTAGGCGTCCTCGATCACGCTATTGAGAACCGCCGATATTGCGGGAGCCGTTCCGCCGCGCAGCAGCTTGCGCTTCATCTGCTCATGTATGCGGTCCACCGGCGTATCCAGCGATATACGAAGCACTTCCTCCCGCTCGCCGCGATTAATGGCAAGCACCCGATGCGGAGGCAGCTTTTTGACCGGCTCTTGGTAGTCGTAATACATCTCGTAGACGGACTCCTCATCGGCCTTCTTTACCTCGGATCGAAGAAGCGATTGATCGAACGTAAACTTGCGGATCCAGGAACGGATCCAGGCATCGTCCGCTATATTTTCCGCAACGATGTCCATGGCTCCTTGCAGCGCCTCTTCGGGCGTCGATACGCCTTTGTCCGCGTTCACGTACCGCACGGCTTCCGTAAGCGGATCTCCTTGCCGCGGCTGCGACCACAGCCAATCCGCCAGAGGCTCCAGTCCGCGTTCCTTCGCGACGCTGGCTCTGGTCTTGCGCTTCTGTCTGTAAGGTCGGTATAAGTCCTCCACTTCCTGCAGCTTCGCAGCCGCCTCGATAGACGACTTAAGCGCGCCCGTGAGCTTCCCTTGCTCGTCGATGAGACGAATAACTTCACGCTTGCGCTCCTCCAGATTCCGCATGTACTGCAGCTTCTCTTCGATCGTTCGCAGCTCGTTCTCGTCCAGCTCGCCCGTCATCTCTTTCCGGTAACGCGCGATAAACGGAATCGTGTTGCCTTCGTCCAGAAGATTTACCGCCGCTTTCACCTTGCTGACCGGCAAAGCAGCCGCCGCGGATATCGCTGCTATAATTCTCCCGTTCTCCGCTTCCTTTTGCTCGTCCGTAAGTTTGATTTTTGCTCCAGCTTCTTCTACATCCACTCCTGATGTACCTTTCGACCATTCTGCCACTATCGCACGCACCGTCCTTGTTATCGTTACCCTGTATAAGGATTATTCGCCTTCTCGAACCCGATCGTCGTACGCCCGCCATGCCCTGGATAAACAATGACTTCCGGATTAAGCTTGTACAGCTTCGTCCGTATGGAATCGTACAGATCGGCCTCGCGCCCGCCGGGCAGGTCCGTACGGCCAACCGACAGCTTAAACAACACATCTCCGGAGAACAGATGGTTTCCGCATAAGAAGCTTACGCTGCCTGGCGAATGACCCGGCGTATGCATCACTTGAAACTTGTGGCCGATCATCGCTAACGTCTGTCCTTCATCCAGCGCAAATTCGGCCGGATCCGTCGATAATGGCGGCGTAACGTCCTGCCAACGCATCGACCCGTTCTTGCGCGGGTCCGTCAACCAGTCTGCTTCGAGATCATGGATGTAAACCGGACATCCGGCGGCTTTGCGAACCTCGTCAACCCCGCCCATATGATCGAAGTGGGCATGCGTCAGCAGAATCGCTTCGATATTCGTATTTGCAATGCGATCAAGCAGCCGCTTGGGATTCATGCCGGGATCGACAATGATGCCTCTTTCCTGCTCGCCCTCGGTTACCGTTATCAGATAACAATTCGTCTGGATGGGTCCAAGGGAAAACGTCTCGACTTTAAACTCGGTTCCCATCGCTCTAGAAGCTCTCCAGAAGCTCGCGGAGCTCCTTGATGACTTCCGCCTGGTAGCCTGGCCCCTCACCGTAACGCTTCATGATCTCCGCTCTTGCAACCGCCAGATTGTCCTGGTAGTCGGCAGCTTCCCGATCCGTATTGTCGCGTTTAAACGCCACCATCGGCTCCTGAATCCGAGTTGGCCTTGGACCCCATTGCCCAAGTACGGCGCCGCCAGTGTCCGCAAAGATCACGATAGGAATGGAGCGCCCGCCCATAGTCAGGAATTGATCCATCGTATCCAGATTTTCTTCCATGATGAGCACCTCGGTCGGGATGCCCGTTACTTCCAGCGCGCCGAATACGGCCGGCACGTTGCGAACAACATCCCCGCACCAGTCGGCCATCAGAATGAGACAACGCAGATCGTCGCGGTTGTTCATGGATTCGAACAGCTCCCGGTCCTCGTCGGAGGGCCAGCTGAACTGCTCCATCCAGCCAATAAACGTCTCCTTGTTTTTGGTCATCCCATCCACGAATTGCTGTGGGCTAATCCCTTTGCCCAGCTTGTCTGCCACACTTTTACTCATATGTAATCCGCTCCTTCATTTAGAGGTTGTAAAACCGAACTTTTTGAACTCGTACTATTACTAAAATTTCCTGGCCCTGCGAATGTAAAGGAAGAGAACAACAAGCACCGCGAGCGCAATAATCGCATACACGATATAGGAATATACGTCCATAAATGCTACGATTTCATGCCAGTTTCCTCCAACCGCCGTACCGACAGAGACAAGAATCGTGTTCCAGATCAGCGTGCCGACCGTCGTAAAGAACAGAAATGGAACCAGTTTCATACCAGACATGCCGGCCGGCAATGAGATCAGGCTTCGAATAAGAGGCACCATCCTGCACAGCAGCACGGCCCAATAGCCATACTTGTCGAACCAGGCATCGGCTTTGCGCACATCTTCTTTCTTTACGCGCAGCACGCGTCCCCAGCGGTCGATAATTCGCTCCAGCCGTTCAACGCCAAGCAGCCTTCCGATTAAATACAAAATAATGGCCCCGATCAGCGAACCCAGCGTCGCAAAGAGGATGACGCCTATTGGCGTTAGATTCGTGTACGTCGTCATAAATCCGCCAAAGGTCAAAATGATTTCCGACGGAATCGGCGGGAACAGGTTCTCGACCGCTATCATGAGCAATATGCCCATATACCCGTATTGCTCCATAAAATCGGTTATCCAGCTTTCCATCTTCACCCTCCACTTCGAATATCGCGGTTCCTCCTCTTCTAACCGGGAAGCCGCCTCTGTTATTCTATCATATCGCAAGAGAAGCCTTCCACTCTAACCCTATCCTATGGTCCTGTCCATTCGGATATGTTCGGTTAAAAAGGGAGAAATACGGGCAGGGCGGTCCGCGTCATAGCGGTGACCACTGGACGAATGCCCGCATAATTTGGAGGGAGAGGAGTCGGTTCTATATGAAACCCCACGAGCAAAAGCACGCAGCCGGCTTGCCGTCCGCGCGCAAAATTCGCAGGTCATGCAGCAATGAGCTGTACCGCACCGCGAAGCGATTGAAGTTATACGTGTCAAAAGAGAAGATGGAAAAAGCCGAGACGCTGTATTTTCGTCAGGTGGCGCAGAACCTGCTTTGGATCGTCGATCATAAAAACAATCGCAAGGCTCAAGCAGACTGGTGGGCGAACAATGTCAGCGAGGAAATAGCGGCTCTGTGGGAAGTCGATCGCGAAAAACTGTGCGAAGCATTCCGCGAAGCGTACGGGGGATAAACTGGCAGCCCGCCGCGGAGCTCGTTGCTCCGCAGCGGGCTTCTCCCCGGCTTTACCTGCTTTCCTGCAGTCGATCAACCGACACCGTCACCGTATTGACCGGATTATTGCCAACGGTTACCGTCGCCATCCCGTTTGCTTCATCCACGTTCTCGATCCAAACGGAGTCGCCTTCCAGCTTTACGCCAATCGTATCCTTCGATTGGTATATTTGTTTCGCGCGCGTCGCATCCACGTTTTAATTAACCCCTTCCCATTCCGATGTCATCGTATCGGTCGTCGATTCGTCAATTTTTCCGTTGTGAATAGTTACGTTTCCGCCGCCAAGGCCTTCATTTACCATCCGGTCAATGTCCATATCGTAGACCTCGCGTCCTTCATTATTCGGCTCGACCGCTCCGCCATCGATACCTGATATTTGCTTGTCCTCATCCATCGCAGCTTCCTCCTTAACATGGTGACATGGTGGCGAGACGCCTTGACAGAAATATGCCCGAACGGCACGAAATTCATACCGCGGCAACAATCATACTCACTACTCACAGAAGCGGCGACAACAGATGCAGCAGCGATTCCGCCGTTTTCTGTTTGGATGGCCGACGCGAGAACTCTCCAGCATCCACAGCAACGCTGTCACTAAGATCGTTCATGAAATCTTTCGTCAATCGACCTACGGGATCCGCCCCTTCGATTAAAGCCAGCAGCTCGTAATTGCTGTACAAGCTGCGCATATCCAGGTTCGCCGAGCCGATGGACGCGAGCCGCCCGTCAATAATCAAAACTTTGGCATGAATAAAGCCCTTGCCATATCTGTACACCCGAACACCGGCATCAAGCATGTCCTGGACGTACGAGAGCGTAGCCAGCAATACGAGCTTGGAATCGCTGATTCCGGGAATAATCAATTTGACGTCTACTCCGCTTCTAGAAGCGATTCTCAAGCTTGCCGCAATGGACGGATCCGGAATGAAATAGGGCGTAACCGCGTAAATCGTTTCCTTTGCTTCCGACATCGCCGCAAACAGAGCTTCCGAAATAACGGCATCGTGAATACCGGGCTTGCCAGGCACCAATACGATCCTGTCATTCCATTCGGCCTCCGGAGCAGGAACTTCATCCCTTGACGTACTTCCTGCATCCACCCTTATGTTTTCTCCCGTCGCCCTTAACCAATTCTCTTGAAATATGGCCTGCAATTGACGGACGCATTCTCCTTCAAGCTTGAGATGCGTGTCTCGCCAAAACCCAAGCCGGGAATCCAAACCCAAATATTCATCGCCGATATTAATGCCGCCCATAAAGCCGACGGAATTGTCGATAACTACGATTTTGCGGTGATTGCGAAAATTCAACCGTTTCTTTAGCAAAAACTCGCGGGGCGGAGAGAAACAAGCCGACTGTGCGCCGGCACTATGGAGTTTCTGCAGAAAATGTTCAGAGAGATGCAGACTCCCGATTCCGTCATACAACAACTTCACATCAACGCCTTCTCGTGCCTTGCTCGTTAAAGCTTCCAGAAATCTGTTGCCGATCCCGTCGCACCTGACCGTGTAATAATCCAGATGGATGGAGCTGCAGGCATGCTCTATTGCATTAAGTATGGTTTGAAATGTCGTTTCGCCATCCTGAAGCACTGTAGCCCGGTTGCGATTTGTCGCCGGATAAGGAAGATACTGGTCAATAAACGAATGAAATCGATTCATGCTGGCGCTTTTACCAATTTTAGAAGCGGCGTGGCGCTCCGACTTCAATGCCGTTAAGGGTTTGACTCTCTTCAACCTTCGGCCAAGCAGCCAATAAGCTGCAAAACCTAAGAATGGACAAACCAAACATAAAAAAATCCATGCCGCAAGATGACTCTGTCTTCGATGTTCCAGCCATGTTATCGCGCCGATCTGGGCAATGTAGATGATGAGTGCTGCAATGGCCAGCATAAGCCAAACATACACGCGGCTCCCCTCTTTCTCTCGCTCTGCCGTAACGTTTAGTGTGCCTCCGGGAGCGGGATTTATGTGAGAAAGGATAACTTTGCAGGCATGTTTTATAGCTTCCGGGAATAAATAGTCATAGAACGTTCTGCAAAATGATTACGACGGCCGGAAGGAGTAAACCAGTGACAAGAACGCGGAAGCCAGCATGGTCTTTTGTTGTGATGCGCGGCCCGGACAAGACGGTAAGACAGTTCAAGGTATCCAAACGATCAGTCGTAGCAGCGCCAATGGCCGCAGCCCTTGCCGTGGCAGGTACGGTCGCGGGCTTGCAGCTGAAGGCGGCGTACGAGCTGAGACAATTGGAGTCCGAGCTATCTAATCAGTCTGCCGCATTCACTCAAACGATTGCCGGAATGGATGCCGTCATCGCCGGGAAGGATGAAGCGATCGTCACCTTGCAGCAAGAGATTTTGAAATTGTCGCGACAAACAGAAGATATGAAAATAAAGATGCAAGAGCTGGGCGAGCTCGAAGAGAAGCTGAAGCTTTTCATGGAGAAATACGGCGGCTCTGTGCCAAACACAGCTTCTCCTACAGCCTCTGGCAGCAGTAAAACAAGCGCGTCGGGGAAGGATGCCGCCTCATTCCTCCCTTCGTTTTCCGCTTATTCTTCACTTTCAGACAAAGGTGCGCGATCGCCCATCAGATATCCCGTCATAGGAAATTTAGACGGAATCGTTCACCTTGCCAAGAACACCTCCATCGACCTCAAAGCTCTAAGCCGCATGGTCGACGCCATGGAAGAGTCCATGGCGCATACTTTGAAGCAGGCTCAGAATAGACGAATGACAGTGGATGCCTATCCATCTTCCTGGCCCACCCGTTCCAAGCAATTGACGTCCGGCTTCGGATACCGCCGCGATCCGTTTACCGGCCATGCGACTTTCCATGCCGGGATCGACATTGACGGCAAATCCGGCGATACCGTCTTTAGCGCGGCGGAAGGGACCGTATCGGAGACGGGATACGACTCCCAATACGGCAACTACATTATCATCGATCATCTGGGTCATCTCCAGACCGCTTATATGCATCTTTTGGCCATTGACGCGCGTGAGGGCGATACAGTCGTGCGAGGGGAGAAAATCGGACAGCTTGGCTCAAGCGGCAGAAGTACGGGGCCTCACCTGCATTTTCAGATTATGCAGCGAAGCGAGCCAGTGAACCCGCTCAAGTACCTAACCTCCCGTACGTAACCGTGAGCAGCGGATTCAGGCAGCTTCCATCAATGACGAATGCCGAGGAGGTAATACTTATGTTTAAGGAGAACAAGCGTGTCGTCGCTACGGATACGTTAATCGGACAAGGAACGATCGTCGAAGGCAAGTTGATCAGCGAAGCCAATCTCAGAATCGAGGGCGAATATCGTGGCGATATCGAATGCAAGGGCGATATCATCATCGGGGAGTGCGGAATCGTTCGCTCCAATATTGAAGCTAGAGATATTACGCTTGCGGGAAAGCTCTACGGCGATATCGTGACCAAAGGCCGATTGATCATTACGGGCACCGGCCAACTGAGCGGAAGCGTTGCGGCACATGCGTTAATTATTCAGGAGGGCGGCCAACTGAGCGGACAGTGCCGAATGGAGCATCCAGCCGAATCCAAACCACGCTCGGGCGCGTCAGAATCCTCCGAAGCAGCCAATCCCAAAAAAGATGAGCTCAAAAACAGCGAATCGCACGCCAAGTCCCGCCAAGCGGGCTAATTCATAGCGGGATATTAAAAGCCGTCTCTCGGCGGGTTCGATGAAGCGAACTCGTTGAGGACGGCTTTTTCATTGGTTCCCGGATTAATGTTTCTTACGCGGCCACGTCCCGCTTGTTAAACACGTACCAGGTCAACGCGATAAAAATGATATAGTACACGGCTAGTACCGCAAGGGAGAATCCTAACGTCATCCCTTCCCTCATAGAGAAATCACCCAAATATTGCGTAAGATTCAAGTGGATAAAGAGGATGTAGTCGACCCACTTATAGTCCAGCAACGCCAACAATTGCATAAAGTTATTGACGACGAGCAGAAGGAACAATGCCATGCCGATGGCAAGACCGCTGCTGCGGAATATGGTCGACAACATAAAGGACAACGTCACCGTCACGATCGAAGTAATTAACGTTAGTCCGTAATACTTCAGCAAGTACACGAATGGCGAGTCATCGCTTCCCATCGGCAGAATGCCTCCACCGGCATTCGCCGAATCGTTGCCAATACCGAACATGACCCAATTGACAAGCAATGTGCTGCCGAATAACACGATAGCAAGCGTGACCGCGAACAACATGACCGCTATGTATTTCGATAACAATATTTTGGAGCGCGACCATGGCCTGATAAGCAGAAGTTTAATGGTGCCGGATGTAAATTCCTCGGCCACTGCTCCCGCTGCAACTACAACCGTAAAGATCGTGACCAGGAAGAACAGAATGGAGGACTCCATGAACGCGACTTCCCACATCGATGTTGACGACCGCTCGCCGAAGGCCAACCACAGGGCGGATATAATGATCGTTAAGCCGATCAGGATGCCGAACATAACGTAGGTTCGTACGCGCAAATAAATTTTCATGTTTTCATTGCGAATCAATCCGCCGAAATCACCCAATTTTTTCGCCTCCAGTCACTTCCAAGAATTGATCCTCGAGCGACTTCACGTCTTCTCGAATGCCGTAGACCCGAATACCCGCTTGAACCAATACGGCGTTAGCGGTAGCAATGCCGTCCCTGTCTCCATAGATGATGACGACACCGGAATCCGCTTCCTGAGCCTTCTCCGCCAATTCGGCACTCTGTCCCGCTGTCTGAAGCGCCTGAACGGCTTCAGCCGGCTGATCTACCTGGAACAATACGCGGCGCGCGCTAAGCGCCTGCTCCCCATCCTGAAGCGAACGTACATCGATCAGCCTGCCGTTTTGAATAATGGCGACTCGGTCGCACATGAGCTCCATCTCGGACAGCAAGTGGCTCGATACAAACACGGCGATGCCTTCTTCCTTGGCTAGCTTGCGCAAATAATCGCGAAGCTCTCTTATGCCTGCAGGATCAAGACCGTTCGTCGGTTCATCCAATATTAGCAGCTTAGGCCTGTGCAGCATCGCTTGCGCAACGCCCAAACGCTGCCGCATGCCAAGCGAATACGTCTTCACCTTGTCGTGAATGCGAGCTTCGAGCCCAACCAGCGCCACTACTTCCCTGACCCGGTGCTCCGTTACGCCCGGCATCATCCTGGCATAATGGACCAGGTTCTGATACCCCGTCAAATATTTGTACATCTCCGGGTTTTCTACGATCGCTCCTACATGTTTAATGGCTCCCTCGAATTCCTTCTCGATGCTTTTGCCGTCGATCAGAATTTCGCCAGAAGTAAGCGACATTAGCCCCACCATCATGCGGATCGTTGTTGTTTTACCTGCGCCGTTCGGCCCCAGGAAGCCGAATACTTCGCCGCGCGGCAGGTCCAGCGTCAAGTTGTCGATAATCGTACGTGTTCCAATGCGCTTCGTTACGCCCCGCATCTGGACAATGGTTTCCATCACCGTTATTCGTCCTCCTCTTCATCGCAATCTTGTTTCAATAGTTAGCTTGTTCCAACCATTCCAGTATATACGAAGCAGAAAACGTTTGGTAGCGCCCCCCTCTATCCAAGCGGGTACAAGAAAACTCGCGGTCAGGTAAATACCCGCCGCGAGCTCCATTCTCTTATTTGCCGCCGGTACGAGCAAGCTCTCGTTTGTTCGCTTCGAAGGCTGCCATGAGAGCTTCTCCGCCTTGAAGACCGGAATCTTCGGCTTTTTGAATTTGCTGAAGCATACGTTTGTAGTCTTTCGGAATAATCTTAACGAACTTCTCGAGGGAAGATTCCCAATCTCCCAGCACCTTCTCGCCGATTGCGCTGCCAGTGTAGCGTACATGGTTCTCGATCAAGCCGCGAAGCTCCGCGACATCCTGATTCTCCTCCACACGCTCCAGCAACACCATCTCTACGTTGCAGTTGCTAAAAAATTCGCCTTTGTCGTCATACACGTAGGCTACGCCGCCAGACATGCCAGCGCCGAAGTTGCGGCCCGTGCCGCCCAGAATGACGACTCGACCGCCCGTCATATATTCGCAGCCGTGGTCGCCCACGCCTTCGACAACAACGTCGGCTCCGCTGTTCCGTACCGCGAAGCGTTCGCCTGCAATGCCGCGGATATACGCTTGACCACCCGTCGAGCCATACAATGCGGTATTGCCCGTAACGACGTTATCTTCTGCCGCAAATGTCGCTTTCGGCGATGGAGCCACAATGATCTTCCCTCCGGAGAGACCTTTGCCAAAGTAGTCGTTCGTGTCGCCTTCAACCGAAAGCGTAATGCCTTTCGGAACGAATGCGCCGAAGCTCTGTCCGGCCGTACCAACGAAGTGGTACCAGATCGTATCTTCCGGCAATCCCTTCGCTCCGTAACGCCTTGTGACCTCGGAGCCCAAAATCGTACCAACGACACGGTTCGTATTAAGAATCGGGAACGTGCCGCGTACAAGCTCGCCGTTCTCCAGCGCCGGCGCAGCGTTCGGAACGAGTTGCTGCATATCAAGCGACAGCTCGAGACCGTGGTTCTGTTCCTGAACATTGTAACGGAACGCCCCTCCCGGGATATCCGCTTCGTACAGGATGCCCGACAAGTCAAGGCCCTTCGCCTTGTAGTGTTCAAGCAGTTGCTTCGTCTCCAGGCGGTCTACGCGGCCGACCATCTCCTGGATGGTGCGGAAGCCAAGCTCGGCCATGATCTCGCGCAGTTCCTCCGCGATGAAACGCAGATAATTGACGACATGGGACGGATCGCCCATGAACTTCGCGCGAAGCTCCGGATTTTGTGTCGCCACGCCTACCGGACAAGTATCCAGTTGGCAGACGCGCATCATGATGCAGCCCAATACGATAAGCGGAGCTGTGGAGAAGCCGTATTCCTCGGCGCCCAGCAGCACGGCAATCGCAACGTCGCGCCCGTTCATCATCTTTCCGTCGGTCTCGATGACGACGCGGTCGCGCAGCTTGTTCAGCATAAGCGTCTGATGCGTCTCGGCGAGGCCGAGTTCCCACGGAAGACCCGCATGCCGGATGGAACCCATTGGCGAAGCGCCCGTGCCTCCATCATAACCGCTGACCATGATTACGTCCGCGCGGCCCTTGGCAACGCCAGCCGCAATCGTGCCGACTCCGACTTCGGATACGAGCTTGACGTTGATGCGGGCACGCGGATTCGCGTTCTTAAGGTCGTGGATCAGCTCGGCGAGATCCTCGATGGAGTAGATATCGTGATGCGGCGGCGGCGAGATGAGGCCTACGCCAGGCGTTGAGCCGCGAACCTCGGCTACCCAAGGATATACCTTAAGGCCGGGCAGCTGCCCGCCTTCGCCAGGCTTCGCGCCTTGCGCCATCTTGATCTGAATCTCGTCCGCGTTAACCAGATAGTTGCTCGTTACGCCGAAACGGCCGGAAGCGACCTGCTTGATGGCGCTGCGACGGGAATCGCCGTTGGCATCCTTTACGAAACGTGCGGGATCTTCGCCGCCTTCGCCCGTATTGGACTTGCCGCCCAGACGGTTCATCGCGATGGCGAGACTCTCGTGCGCTTCTTTGCTGATGGAACCGAACGACATCGCGCCCGTCTTGAACCGTTTAACGATGGACTCTACGGATTCGACTTCCTCAAGCGGCACGGGCTTGCCGTCCTTCCTGAATTCCAGAAGCGAGCGAAGCGTCAGATGTTTTTTGTTCTCGCCTTGGACAAGCGCCGAGAACTTCTTGTAGAGCTTGTAGTCGTTCGCGCGGGATGCCATCTGCAGCGTGTGGATCGTCTGAGGCGTAAAGAGATGATCCTCGCCGTCCTTGCGCCATTGATAGTCGCCGCCGGAATCCAGTTCCTTCTCGGAGCCTTCCTGTTCCGCGAACGCGCGGTTATGATGTTTGAGCGTCTCTTCCGCGATGACATCGAGGCCGATGCCTCCGATGCGGGAAGGCGTCCAGGTGAAGTACTCGTTAATGACGTCCTCGCGCAGGCCAAGCGCTTCGAAGATCTGGGCGCCGCGGTACGACTGGATCGTCGAGATGCCCATCTTGGACAATACTTTAACAACGCCTTTGGTCGCGGCTTTAATGAAGTTCTTTACCGCTTTCTCATGCGATACGCTTCTCAGCATGCCTTGACGGATCATATCGTCCAGCGATTCGAACGCCAGATACGGGTTCACGACATTAACGCCGTAGCCCAGCAGCAGAGCGAAGTGATGCACTTCGCGAGGTTCGCCGGATTCCAGCAAAATCGCAACCTTCGTACGGGTGCCTTGGCGGATCAAGTGATGATGCAGCCCCGATACGGCAAGCAGCGCCGGGATAGCCGCATTCTCCTTGTCGACGCCGCGGTCGGACAAAATAAGGACATTATGGCCTTTGTCGATGACGCGATCCGCCGCTTCGCACAACGTATTCATCGCGGAACGAAGGCCCTCTTCTCCCTCGCTGGCGGTAAAGAAGATCGGAAGCGTGATCGACTTGAAACCAGGGCGGCGCACATGGCGCAGCTTGGCGAATTGCTCGTTGGACAAAATCGGAGTGTCCAGCTTGATATGACGGCAGCTCTCCGGCTCCGGATTCAGCAGGTTGCGCTCCGGTCCGATCGTCGTGCTCGTCGAAGTGATGATCTCTTCGCGGATGGCGTCGATCGGCGGGTTCGTGACTTGCGCGAACAGCTGCTTGAAGTAGTTATACAGGCGCTGCGGACGTTCCGACAGTACAGCCAGCGGAGCGTCATAACCCATGGAAGCGATCGGCTCCTGGCCGCTGCCCGCCATCGGCTCCAGCACTTTGCGAATATCCTCGAACGTATAGCCGAATGCCTGTTGACGTTGCTGGACCGTATCATGGCTCGGCTCCGGAACCTCGGGCGCTTCCGGCAGATCGTCCAAGCCCACAAGATGCTCATCCAGCCATTCGCGATAGGGATGCTCCGCCACGATGGATGCCTTGACTTCTTCGTCGGAAATAATGCGGCCTTGCTCCGTGTCGACAAGCAGCATCCGGCCCGGGCGCAAGCGATCCTTGTAAAGGATATCCTCCGCCGGAATTTCGACGACTCCGGCTTCGGAGCCCAAAATGATATGGTCGTCCTTCGTTACGTAATAACGCGCAGGACGAAGACCGTTGCGGTCGAGTACGGCGCCGATTTGCGTGCCATCCGTGAATCCCATCGCCGCCGGCCCGTCCCATGGCTCCATAAGCGTGCTGTGGTATTCGTAGAACGCCTTGCGGTCAGGGTCCATGCTGTCGTTGCCGGACCAAGGCTCCGGCACCATCATCATCGCGACATGCGGCAGCGAGCGGCCGGACAGATGCAGGAATTCCAGCGTATTGTCGAACATGGCCGTGTCGGATCCGTCCGGGTTGATGATTGGTTTGATCTTCTCCAGATCGTCGCCGAATAGCTCGCTCGCGAACAGCGTCTGGCGGGCATGCATCCAGTTGACGTTGCCGCGAAGCGTATTGATCTCGCCGTTATGGATGAGGTAATGGAACGGATGCGCCCGCTCCCAGCTCGGAAATGTATTCGTACTAAAACGGGAATGTACTAAAGCCATGGCGGAAACAACCGATTCGTCATTTAATTCCATGTAGAACGAACGGACCTGCTCCGTTGTCAACATCCCTTTGTATACGATCTTCTTGGAAGAGAGGCTGGAGAAATAGAACATGTTGCCCCCGTCCTTGCCCGCATAACGGATGGCGAGCTCAGCCCGCTTACGGATCACGTAGAGCTTGCGCTCGAAAGCAAGCGTCTCGGAGAGAGAAGCATTTTTGCCGATGAACAGTTGACGGACAAACGGCTTGACGGCCAGCGCGGATTCGCCCAGCTTTTCGTCATTTGTAGGAACCGTGCGCCATCCGATCAACGTCTGGCCTTCCTCGGCGATAATGCCTTCCACTTCTCTCTCGATAGCGGCGCGTTCCCTCTCGTCATGCGGCATAAAGATCATGCCTACGGCATAGTCGCCTTCCGCTGGAAGGGCGACGCCCTGCTTCTCAAGCTCGGCGGAGAAGAATGCATGCGGGATTTGAAGCAGGATGCCCGCTCCGTCCCCCGTGTTCGGTTCGCTTCCCTGACCTCCGCGATGCTCCATGTTCTCGAGCAGATGCAGCGCCTGGCGAATGACCCTATGCGATTTGACCCCTTTGATGCTGGCTACGAAGCCCATTCCGCATGCGTCTTTCTCGAATTGCGGGTCATATAATCCTTGCTTAGGCGGCAATCCCAAAGTACTTTCTTTCATTGTAGTCTGCAACCTCTCTATCAGAAGATTTTTGGATAAGCGTAATAATGGAGAGAGAAAAAACGCGGTTCGATCACTTATTAGCTTCATTTTTGGCTTGGATTATCATAGAATGGTAGGGGACGAGGCTCAGGCCGCCTGCTCCTTTCCATCCGGTTGCCATATACCGTTACTAAGCGATTATTCTATGATTTTAACATCAGGGCAAATGGGAAGCAATTTAATAATTCTATTAGTACAAAGAAGTTGTCAGTTAGTGCAAGTTCAAAAAAAGTCCGGTTTTCAGACCTTTTGAACAAGCTCGGTCAAGACGGCTTTCGTCGAATTCCATTTTATCAAAAGGACGTGGACAGATTGTATAGTAAATTCAGGAACAAGCTCAAAATGACCGCGCTTGGCGCGGCATCGGCAGCATTGCTGGTGCAGGCGGGTTCGGCGTTCGCCGCTCCTGCATCGGCAGGAAGCGCAGCTTCGTACGACATCGTCGTGCTCGGGGATTCCATCGCCGCAGGATACCAGGCGGGCTTCACGGAGCAGTCCGTGCCTTACGGCTTTGCCGAGCATGTTTTCGAACAGGCGCTGTTTCAAGGCTTGCGGGCCGAGTATGTCAATTACGGCGTTTTGGGTCTGAGGACGGAGGGATTGGCCAATTGGCTGGAAGCCGCTATCGCGGGAGAGAAAGTAACGGAATCGGATGTGCAGGCGGGTTTGAGCGACAAGGACCCTAGGGCCAAACAGATGTTAGCCGAAATGACGGACACGCTTGCCGGGGATATTCGGGATGCCGAGACGGTGCTGATCTCGATTGGCGGGAACGATTTTCTTGGTTTTGTTAACGAGCTTGGATTGACGACGAACGTCGACGCGCTTTCGGCAGGAGACAAAACCGCGTTGCAGGACAAGCTGGATGCGCTCATAAATAATTACACGGCACAACTGGATGACATCCTCGGCATGATCGGCGAGCTGCAGCCGAAAGCAGAGGTCGTTATCGCGAACCAATATTTGCCGCTCCCCGTTCTTAAGCTGCCGAATGGAGAAACGACTTACCCCAAGGTGGCAAAGTCCGCAGCTTTGTTCCTGAAGGACGGACAATCCACTCTGAACGCGCGGTTAGGCGAGGTGGTCAAAGCTCACGGGAACAAGGGGCTTTCCATTAAAATAAGCGATGCCGCGGCAGTGATCGAAAAAAGCATTCTTACCCTGACGTCAATTAGCGATGGCGACATCCATCCCAAAGCGGCTGGTTATGCCGCGCTCGGCAAGGCTTATTCCGAACAGCTTTGGGGCGAATACAAGACGGTGCTCCCTCGCGCTGCCGGCGTCCCGATATCGGTCGTCGTAAACGGCGAGGAAATCGTCTCGAAATACGCTCCGGTTATCCAAAAAGGACGGACCTATCTTGCGGTCCGCGACATTACGGACGCCATGGGCGCCGAGCTCAAGTGGGACGCCGCTACAGCGACTGCAACCGTATCGCTGGACGGACGCACAGTCGATATTACGGTCGGCGCCGCGACAATCCGCGTAAACGGGGAAACCGTTCCGCTAAATGCCGAGCCCGCCTATCTGCAGCAATTTCCGGGCGAGAAGAAGACGTATCTCCCGCTCGCCGCGCTGTCCGAAGGACTCGGCTTCCAGGTCGAATACCGCCACGAACAGAAAATCGCATTTATCAACAAATAAAAATAAGCGTTCTGGGCAATAAAAAGTTCGAAAACAATGGTCGGAACTCAGTGATCTTATTTCTGCGATTCGTAGCCTCCTCGGGAGGCTAACGGAACTCAGCGCCGCTATTCAACCAAATTGAATCCCGTTTCATGTGAAATGACGGCAATAGGGTCTCTTAGTTCCGTTACCGTCCAAAAATGGCGATATTTCGGCGAATAGCGTCTCGCAGTTCCGTTAAGCGCTGAATATGAAGCCAACGCATCAGTCCAGCCTGGGAGTGTTGCCTCACCTAAGCAGTTTGGAGCAACCCCGATCCGGTCCAAGCAAGCACCCATCTACTCCACGCAGGATTCGCCTTTGCCGAAGAGGTATTGGCCCCCTGTATCATTAAAGCTTGTAATCCTTTTCGAGCTGCCGGATCGATTCCAGCGCCTTGGCCGTCCAGCGATTAAGACGGTCAAGGCGCTGGATCGACTGCGCTACCGCCGCTTTCAACGATTCGGTATAATCCGGCACATCGCCGGAGAACGGCTCGAGATCGCGAAGCAGCACCTTTGTTTTCTCCGTGTAACTTAGAGCGCGGCGCTCGTGAAACATGGCGACGTCGGGATTATACGGCTGGTGCAGATCTCCCTGATCGGGATGCTCCAATACCGCCAGTACCTTAACCAGCGCTCGCGGACCGTCCAGCTCCAACAGCTCGGCCGCGTAACGCCCGGATCTAACCTCCGCCTTTACGATATCTCCAATCCGATATTCCTTTGCTTCTTTGTTCATCATCATGTTCTCCCCACTCCTTTCACCTTGTATGGTAAAATAACTTGTATTTTTAAACAAGCTTCATATCCATGCTTGTATTAACCTGACACCAGAAGTAATATGGAAATAGAAAAGTGGGTGAGGATATGCGCAAGAAGAGAGTGCTTCTGCTTTCGGAAGGCTTTGGGTCAGGCCATACGCAAGCAGCATACGCGCTCGCTGTTGGGCTAAAACAGCTATGCCCTAGCATCTCCGCCAGGGTAATCGAATTAGGGAAATTTTTAAATCCCGTCATAGGGCCATGGATCGTTTCCGCCTATCGCAAGACGGTAAGCAGCCAGCCCAAGATGGTTGGGCTCATGTATCGCAGCAATTACAAGAAGCCGACGAACCGCTTCGCTCAGCTTGCTCTGCATCGCATGTTTTATACGCAGACCTCGCAAGTCATCGCACAGTTGAAGCCCGACTTGATTATATGCACCCATCCCGTGCCGAACACTGTCGTAGCTAGACTTAAGCGCTTAGGGCTCGACATGCCACTATATACGCTCATTACGGATTACGATGCCCACGGCTCCTGGGTCAACCGGGAAGTGAACCAGTACCTCGTATCCACTTCCCAAGTGAAGCAAAGGTTGATCGAGAAAGGGGTCGAGCCGGAGCGTGTCAACGTAACGGGAATACCGGTGCACCCGAGCTTTTGGAAGCAGCATGACCGAGCGGAGGTCAGACTCGAATTCGACCTGCGCGACATGCCGACCGTACTGATCATGGGCGGAGGCTGGGGTATTCTCTACGAAGACAACGCCCTCTCCTATATGACCAAGTGGCGCGAAACGACACAGCTTATTTTCTGCGTCGGCTCCAACGAGAAGATGAAGGAGAAAATGCTTGCGGACCCTATGTTCCAGCATCCCAACATCCGGATTACGGGCTTCACGCGCGAAGTGAGCAAGCTGATGGACGCAGCCGATCTGCTGGTCACCAAGCCGGGAGGCATGACATGCACCGAAGGAATGAGCAAGGCGCTGCCGATGCTTTTCTACGAGCCGATCCCGGGACAGGAAGAGGAAAACTGCGAATATTTCATTAATAACGGATTCGGCGAAATGCTGGACTCCAACGATACCGTCGACAGATGGTTCAAGCTGATCCACGACCGCGAGCAATCCAGCCGCTTCCGCAAGCTTCTGATCGAGAAGCGCGATGAACATTACGATGCTATAAAATGTCCAAATGCCGTTCTGCAACAGATGCAGTAACGGCATTATTTTTCCATAAGCAAGGGCAGATTAAGATGCAAGAGACCAATTCGACGAGGAGTTGATGGAACATGCATACGCCAATGACAGACGGGAAAACCATTATACTAAGACTGGAAATCGATACGGACGTCGCGCAGTTCGGCAAAGCCGCTACCGCGATCGAGCAAGTCAACGGCGACATCGTCGCAATCGACGTCATACATACCGACAGGAACAAAAGCGTGCGCGACCTCACAGTAAAAATAACGGAGCAAGGCGCATCCGAACGGCTGACGGAGGCTCTTCAGCATGTAAAAGGAGTACGCCTGCTCCATGTCTCCGACCGTACGTTCCTGCTACATCTGGGCGGCAAAATAACGATACAGCCCAAGACGCCGATTCAGAACCGCGACGATCTGTCCCGCGTCTATACGCCGGATGTTGCCCGCGTATGCGAAGCGATCCGGCAGGAGCCTGCCAAGGCGCATACGCTAACGATAAAGCGCAATACGGTAGCCGTCGTCTCCGACGGGAGCGCCGTTCTGGGGCTGGGCAATATCGGTCCCTACGCGGCGATGCCGGTCATGGAAGGCAAGGCGATGCTGTTCAAGCAGTTCGCCGATGTGGACGCCTTTCCCATCTGCCTTGACACGCAGGATACGGAAGCTGTCATCGCCGCGGTCAAGGCGCTTGCCCCGGCTTTTGGCGGCATTAATCTGGAGGATATCTCCGCTCCGCGCTGCTTTGAGATTGAACAGAGGCTGCGCGATGAGCTGGATATTCCGGTCTTTCACGACGATCAGCACGGCACCGCCGTTGTCTTGTACGCGGGACTGCTGAATGCGCTCAAGCTGACAGGCCGCTCGTTGTCCGAGGCGAGGATCGTTGTCTGCGGCATCGGCGCGGCGGGCACCGCCTGCACAAAGATGCTGCTGGCCGGCGGCGCCCGTCATGTCGTCGGGGTTGACCGGGCTGGCATTTTGAATGCGGACGAGCAATATGACAATGCGACATGGCAATGGTATGCGGAGAACACCAATGCCGAACGCTGCAAAGGCGGGCTGGCAGAAGCGCTTTCGGGAGCGGACGTGTTTATCGGCGTCTCCGCAGGCAAGCTTTTGAGCAGGGAGCATATTTTGAGCATGGCGCCGGAGCCTATCGTCTTTGCCATGGCCAATCCGGAGCCCGAGATCAGACCGGAGCTAGTCGAAGATATCGTTGGCGTATTCGCGACGGGTAGATCGGATTATCCAAACCAGATCAACAACGTGCTTTGCTTTCCCGGCATCTTCCGCGGAGCGCTGGACAGCCGCTCGACGGTCATCAACGAAGAGATGAAGCTCGCTGCCGCGGAAGCGATTGCCTCCGTCATCGGCGAAGACGAGCTTAACCGGCTATATATCATTCCGAGCGTATTCAACAACAAGGTCGTCGAAGAGGTTCGGCGCCGGGTAAGCGCAGCGGCCCGGAAGAGCGGCGTCTCGCGACGCAATCTCCGCGACTAGCTCGCCGAGCTCGGCGCGTAGTTGGTCTTCCATTCACCTTTATGGGCGAATGGCAGCTCCTAAAGCATACGGTCTCCCGTCCCGTCTGTAGAGTAAAGGGCTGGGACTACCAGCCCCTCCTCATCAAACCGTACGTGCGGTTTTCCCGCATACGGCTTTCCGACGTTCTTCACCTTGCGCAGTACGTACTCTTCCAGGTTGTGACGGATTGTAACCCTGCTTCCTTTAGCATCTTGAAGAATCCGGATTGACGCAGCCTCCACCTTTTAAACTTCTTCCGGCAGAAGATCATCAGCCTCTTACGGATATACCAGTCGATCTTGGCCAAGAAGCCATTGGCTAGGCCTTTGTCCGCTTTGGCATAATAGTTTCTCCACCCCACTATTTTCGGGTTGAGTACTGCGATGATCTCGCTGGTCATTTGCTTCAGTAGCGTTCGCGACGACGTGCATGCCTTTACTTTCGTCTTCATCTTCTTCATCGCTTTCTGCGACGGGAAGCACCGGAGAATTCGTGCCACTTTTCCCCCTTTGCGCATGACCGGCAGTCGACGAAAATGATGGCCGAGAAAGTCGAAGCCTTGATCGTCCTCCCACACATTCACCAGCTTGCTTTTCTCCGTATTCATGCTCAGCTCCAGTTTTGCGAATACAGCTTTCAATACCTGTATCGCTTCCAGCGCTTCTGCTTTTCGATGACATAGGATGACCAGATCGTCAGCGTAACGGACCAGCGTTCCGAGCTGCGTGTAGTTCCTCTCCCAGATCGTGTCCAGGTAGTTCAAGTAAATGTTAGCCAATAGCGGAGAAATGACGCCTCCTTGCGGGCTTCCGATGTCCGAAGCATAGAACTCGCCTTCTTTCATCACGCCTGCCGTCAGCCATCCGCGGAGAAGTTTCAGTACTTTCCGGTCGTTGACTCGTTGTTCGACGAGTGCCATCAGCTTCTCATGTGAGATGTTGTCAAAGTAGCCCCGAATGTCGACATCCACGACCCAATATACTCTCCCCTCGTTCGCCGTTGTCAGGATCTTTTGCAGCGCATCGTGCGCGCTGCGTTTCGGACGAAACCCATAGGAGAAGTCTTTGAAGTCGGCCTCGAAGATGCCTTCCAGTACGAGCTTTGTCGCCATCTGTACCAGTCGGTCTCTCACCGTCGGAATGCCGAGTGGTCTTGTCTTTCCATCATCTTTTGGAATATCTACTCGGCGTACCGGCGTTGGTCGATAGGTACCGTTTCTCAGTTGACCGCATGTCTCCGCGATAAACCGCTTCTCGCCATAGTCTTCGTTGATCGACTGGATCGTGATTTTGTCGACCCCGGCACTCCCTTTATTGGCCTTTACTCGCATCCACGCATAGGTCATGATGTCCTCGCGACTGATCTTGTCATACAGAGCATGGAACCGCCGTCCTGGCTTTTCCTTAGCTGCAAGGTAGAGGGTTCTTTGAAGTTCTCGAGCTTTTTCTTTGGCGTTGTTAGCCTTTGCGGCATTCACTCACTCTTACCTCCTTGGTTCCCATGAACGAAGTGGGGTATTGTCTTTCGACGCCCTTCCCTCCACAAGGTTATGTTGTCCTTGCTTCCTCGGTACTACGGCCCCCTCCGACTCCCTTCCCACCGCTAGCCACTTCACCTTTCAAGGCTTATAGGTTTGCTCGTTACGGCCCCTTGCTGCCGTGTGGGGGAGGGTCTCCCTAGTTCCGAACATAACTGTCTCCACATGCCGATCCCCATACACCGGAGGGTTCTTCCGTGCTGCTCCAAGTTCTGTGCACGTTCCATGGCCTTCGCCCGTCCGCTCAAGGCTCGGCTCCCTCTTGTCCCTTGCGGGTTCCTTTTGACGATGCGGCAGGATTCACTCGGATGTTACGGCCTGAGGGCTTGCTTCGCATGATTTTTTTTTTTTTCATGCTTTTCGTAGGGCTTCAACCCATGAATTTCTCCATGACCTGCCTACTAGCTACGGGGCAGCTTGGCCTTTACCCCGGCTGAACTTTCATCAGCTAGTTATGCCCAGCTTGGCTAGGCGCACAACGGACAAACAAGTCGCTATTCTTCGATTTCTGAAGGTTTCTACAATCTAACGGACACAGGCGACTTTATTTGCATCCTCCCAACGCCAATTTGACTGATAGCGACCAAATAACGTCTCTCCTGTCTGTTAAAGTTTGTTTGGGACAAAAAACGGACAAATAGCGTCGCTGGTGTCTGTTAGATTTTTCGAAAAACCTAAAGTGTCGCTCATCGTGCCTGTCTGTTCTATCACCTTACTCTCGATTAAGTGGAAAAACGCCCACTATTGCCTCTGTCTACGTCCTTGCTTGCGCTTTAGAGGGAAATCCTACCTCTAATCCAGGTCGAATCGCTGGATTCGGGCAGAATTCACTAAATGAAAGGGAGTTTTTCCCTCTAAATCGAGCGGATAGCCCGTTTTATCCAGTTTAAAGGGAGCTTTTCCCTCTATTTTCCGATACAGGTATATGACTGACCACTCCTCACACTTGCTGCGACAGTGCGGATAACCCGATCGAATTCTCTCGTGGATGAGCAATCGCGCTGTGATAAAACCTCTAACCATGTTTTTCAAGGATGAGCGACCTCCAGCTTTGCAAAGCAAAGCCGCTTCGGAAGCATGAGGCAGGTTTAATCGCCAATAAAAATCGGCAATAAGAAATCCGTTTTCGAGAACCGAAAACTTTTACTTTATTATGTGGTGGAAAAAGGGGCTCCCCCAAAAGCCAATTTGTGATTTTTCGAGCTCCACGTCAAATCGGATTTTTTCAAGAAAAAAACCTCATCCTCCACTGAGTGGAATTCGAGGTCCTTTTCGTATATATCGCAACGTTCCCCTATCATTCTAACACTTTCTGGGACAACCCCTTAATAATCGCTCACTAGCTGCTGCGTATAGGCGACTTGATGCCCTCCGTTCTTCTGCGGCTTAACATGACGGTCAGACCGGCAAACATCATAATCACGCCTGTAGCGACGAAGATCCAGTTCAATCCCAGGAATAACCCCAGCAGACCTCCCAACAGCGGCCCAAGCATGGAACCGAATTGGTTCGCGCTCGCCGTCAGTCCGAAGGAACGACCGCGGAATTGTTCGTCGGTGTTCTGCACCATAAGCGTATTGACGATAGGCACGACGCCCGCCATAAAAAGGCCGAACAGGAATTGCACAGCGGCGAATACCCAAAGCACTTCCACGAAATACTGCATGCAGACGACCGTGCCCGCTGTAAGCAAACAGAACACGAGAATGCGATAATAGCCCTTTCTCTCGCCTAATCTGCCCCATACGGGAGAAGCGATAATACCCGCTACACCGATCAAGGACAAGACCAGACCGGCAGACAACATCGCTCCCTTTTCTCCGCCAAGATCCGCGATATGAAGGGCCAGCTGAGGCTGTATCATATTGATGGACAACTGGAACACGACAAGCACGAGCAGCATGCCCATAAGTCCCTTGTTCCGGAACGCCATCCGATAAGTGTAAGGCTCCAGTTTCTTAACCCCCGAGCCCTCCGAAGGTTTAGCCGCAGGCGAGTTGCCTTCCTTAACCCAAAAGATGACCGCGACGCTCGCCGCCAAAATAATGAGGGATGCCGCGATAAAAGAGTGGCGAATGCCGAACAACTCCGCCAGCGTACCGCCGAACAGCGGCCCTAAAATGCCGCCTGTCATCGTCCCTGCCTGCATCAGGCCAAGGCTTGAGCCAAGTTTCTCCTTTGGCGCGATCGATGCGACAATCGACATGGACGCCGGCACGAAACCGCCCACGAAACCTTGCATCATCCGAACGCCGACCAATTGCCATGGCGTCTCCACAAAGGCGAACAACGCATAAATGGCCGCCAGACTGACGCCCGCCCGAATAACCATTTTGCGCTTGCCGTATTTGTCGGCCATCATGCCCCACAGCGGAGCCATCACGGCGCCCATCAGGAAGGCCGAGGAGTGAACGATTCCCGCCCACAAGTTGACCGAGCTCTTGTCTACTCCGAGATCGAAGAGGAACAACGGCAAAAAAGGGATCGACATCGTATAGCTGGAGCTGCAGAACAACACGCCAAACCACAAAATCCACATTGTACGTTTCCACGGTTCTAAAGTCATAAGCTGTTATTGTTCTCCTCTCTCCACACGTGAAATCAAATAAAACTTGTCCGCAGCCGATTTACAATACTTCAACTATACGCGTGTCGACGCCTTACTTCAAAACCGAATTAAGCAGGAATTGCAAGAAAAACCCGCTTCCATAGCCGAAGAAGGCTGATTATCGAAGTATTCGCATAAAATAAATTGAAACCAACTGCCAGTGTTCCACGTATCACCGAAGTGTTCCTGTGTGTTATACTGAACAGGCAGCCCAAGGTGAAACGACGTCGCCGAAGCGATGCGTTTCAATCCATACAAAGGAGCCTACTTCATGTTTCAAGCCGTCATTGATTTTCTGGAAGACTACGGCCCCTGGGGATTATTCGTTCATTCCTTTCTGGATGCGGTGATCTTTCCGATCCCTGCCTTTTTCCTTCAAGTATCTTTAAGCATTCTTAATCCTTCCAACGCATTGTGGCTCGCTACCTTCGGATACATCGCATGTCTGCTCGGTACGCCGGTAGGTTATCTTATCGGCAAGGTCATGGGCAAATCCGTTCTGTATCGCTTCCTGAAAACGGAGTGGATCGATGCTGCAACTTCCCGATTTCAAAAAAACGGAGAAGCTGCCATCCTTATCGGTTCATTTACCCCTATTCCGTTCAAAGTATTCACGATTCTATCGGGATGCCTGAACTTCCCGTTATGGCGTCTGATCGGATATGCTGCCCTGGGAAGAGCCGTCAAGTTCTATGCCGTTGGCGCGTTGTTCTACTTTTACGGCCGTGCCGCGGAATCAATGGTTAAGGATGTATCGTTGTATATCTTCATCGGCGGCGTTCCGCTGATTGCTCTCTTTTTGTTCATTCGAAGCCGTATCCGCAAGCGGAAGGAAGCAGCAACTGCTGCCGCGGAACCATCCGAGCAAGCAACCGCGAACACCAAGACCGTTGCAAGCACATCCGACAGTACCGATCTGGGAAGCCAATTGTAATGGCAAAAAGCTATCCGAATTCCGCTCTCAATATCGAGCGGAATCGCGGATAGCTTTTTTTTAAGCAAATCTATAATTACTAATTCTGCTTGCGGAAGCTTGTCCCTTTACAGTGCGCTTCCGCCATACAAGAACCGATATTCCCAATGCGTGCCCATGATATCGTTCGTTCTGACGCCGCCGCTTTCTTTGGAATAGGTATGCAGAACTTTACCGTTGCCGAGGTAGATGGCTACGTGCGTGATCCTCTGACTCGACTTGTTTACGCCGCTGTACGACGATTTGCTGCTGCCCTTGTAGGACATGAAGAACATAAGATCTCCGCGCTTCAGCTGGCTGATGCTGGTGACGGCATTGCCTTTGTTTTTCACGTACGTGCCTTGCTGACGCGAATCGGCTGGAAGCGTTACGCCGAGAGCCTGCTTGAAAATATGCTTCGTGAAGTCCGAGCAGTCGAACGTTGCCGTCGTATTGCGATTAGAGCCGAATTCATACGGCGTTCCCAGATATTTCATTCCCGTCGCAATCATCTTCTCGACGGAAGTATTCGTTGCTCCTTCCTGGGAAACCGAATCGCCTCCCGTAGAGCCTCCGCTGCTGCCGGTTTCCTTGTCGGCACCCGAACCCGTGCTTGGCTTGCCATTAACCGTAATATATTGCGACTGCGAGGAGACATATCCTCTCACGCCATTAGAGTCCATAACCTCGTACCAGCCGCTGCTTGGCTGGGAGATCACCTTCACTTCCTCGCCAGTCTTTAGATAACGGACTCGCGTATACGAGGTTCCCGGTCCTTTGCGGAACGATACCGATTTTTGGATAACGCCTGTCAGCGTAGCTAGCGCCGGAGTATCCGTCCCCGTTCCCGATTCTGTACCGCCGCTCGGCGCATTCGAGCCAAGTTCCGTATATTTCGAAGATGATGAAATATAACCCGTCTTGCCATTCGTATCGCTGACTTTGTACCAGCTGCCCGACTTCTCCAGAATGGATACTTGTTCGCCTTTCTTAAGCATCCGAATGACCGAAGCCGTGCTGGATGGGCCGGACCGCATGTTTACTCCCCATATAACTTCTGCAGATTGCGCTGCATGCGCGACCGGTGCCGGCAACGCAGCCACAGACCCGAATAACAACGCGGCGGACAATGTTGCAGTAACGACTTTATATTTGACTGATGTGTTCAAAATTGTTACGCCTCCTCTGGTTTCTTGGATGAACAATGCCTTGTTTGGCGCCCACAATCATTGTAAGTTGGCACTCGCAGGACAAGCATCGTCCCAAGTTCCTAAAAGGCGGGGTCCCGGCATGGGTGCAGCGCATTACCCTTTTTTGCTAAGAAAAAATTAATAAAAGGCATCCCCGCCCATGGGGATGCCTTCCTTGGAAATGGATGTATAACGTCTCGCCCTTACAGCCGCTTCAAGGGCGGCACTGTGAATAACCTCATAAAACATTAGGACCTTCTCATAAGGTTGCTAGGACTTTAGAATCATTTTTCGTCGATTGACCAGAGACATGGTCTTAATTACCAATAGGACTCTCAAGCGGCTCGACATGGACATGCACGCTTAAAATGTTGTGCTTTCGTCCCAATCTGTGCTCGATCTCGTCGCAAATACGGTGGCTTTCGATGAGCGTCAGCTCCGGATCCACCTGTACAATGACGTCGACAAGCACGTTGCTGCCATGAATGCGCGCTTTGATGTCCTTAATGGTCTGGACGCCCTTCGTGCGGGCTATCGTCGTCCGCAAGGTATGCAGCTCCTTCTCGTCGAAGCCGTCCGTCAGCGCATGCGTAGAGCTATAGAAGATGCTCCAGGCCGTCTTGCAAATGATGAGTCCCACGGCAATCGCAGCGACCGGATCCATCCAAGGCATGCCGAACTGCGATGCAATGATGCCTACGGCCGCACCGATACTTACGAGAGCATCGGACAAGTTATCCTTGGCGGCAGCCAGCAGCGCCATATTGTTGATCCGCTTCGCGAGCCTGCTGTTGTACATGTAAACCGCGCCCATGCATACGGCAGAGAACAAGGCTACCCATGCCGTTATCAGATTAGGCGTCTCCTCATGCCCTTCGAACAACGATTGGCCCGCCGTGATAAGCACCTGCAAACCTACGCTTGCCATAATAAACGAGGCGACCAGCGCCGCGATCGTCTCCGCCCGGAAGTGTCCGTATGGATGATCTTTGTCCGGCGGCTTCTGCGAGATCCGCAGGCCGATCAGGACCGCCACCGATGCCACGATGTCCGTCAGGTTGTTAAACCCGTCCGCGACAAGGGCCCCGGATATGTACCAATAACCCGCTCCAAGCTTCAATGCCGTCAGAGCAAGATAAGCGCCGATACTGACCCAGGCACCTTTCTCGCCTTGTTTGATTTCATCATACTGATTCAACTTTCAAGCCCTCCTGC
Source organism: Paenibacillus agaridevorans (assembly GCF_018604145.1). NCBI lineage: Bacteria > Bacillati > Bacillota > Bacilli > Caryophanales > Paenibacillaceae > Paenibacillus > Paenibacillus agaridevorans. Next base: position 3,919,743 of record NZ_CP075889.1, read on the forward strand.
CACTCTGCTATCGCTTGTTACCATTATCTCTCTAATATCTAACGGTTATCATACCCGACGTATATCGTGTGGGTCTAGAGAAACAGTGTTGACCAGATGCGCGCTTTTATGCACGAGGGCAACACACTTGGCTTGGACCACATGGCTTTTGACAAACAACAAGCCGCCCGGAGATCGCTCCGAAGCGGCTTGGTCGAAACCTATTTTTTTAGACCGAATACATACGCTCGCGCAGTTCTTTGATTTCCGCGCTCTCGAGATACTCGTCATACGTCGTCATTCTGTCAATTATGCCGTTAGGCGTAATCTCGATAATGCGGTTGGCTACCGTCTGAACGAACTGATGGTCATGGGACGTGAACAGAATCGTGCAGTCCGTATCGATCAGGCCGTTATTGAGCGCGGTGATGGATTCCAAGTCCAAGTGGTTGGTAGGCTCGTCGAGAATAAAGACGTTGGCGCCTTCCAGCATCATCTTGGACAACATGCAGCGGACCTTCTCTCCTCCGGACAATACGCTGGCTTTCTTCATGGCTTCGTCGCCGGAAAACAGCATGCGGCCCAGGAAGCCGCGGAGGAACGTCTCGTCCGGATCCTTGGAATATTGGCGAAGCCATTCGACCAGGTTCATGTCCACGCCCTCGAAATACTTCGAGTTGTCCTTAGGGAAGTAGGCGCGGGTCGTCGTTACGCCCCACGAGTAAGAGCCTGCATCAGGCTCCAGTTCGCCCGCGATCAATTGGAAGAACGTAGTCTTCGGCGTGCCGTTTGGCCCTACGAATGCGATTTTGTCGCCTTTGTTGATTGCAATCGTCATGTTGTTGATGACCTTTTCGCCTTCGATCGTTTTGGTCAAGCCGTCCACGAGCAGCAGTTGCTTGCCTGCTTCGCGCTCGCCCTTGAACAGGATGAACGGATATTTCCGATTCGACGGACGAATGTCGTCGAGCGTGATCTTGTCGAGCAATTTTTTACGGGAAGTCGCTTGCTTCGACTTGGATTTGTTGGCGCTAAAGCGTTGAATAAACGCTTGCAGCTCCTTGATCTTGTCTTCCTTCTTTTTGTTCTCGGAGCGCTGCAGGGACAGCGCCAATTGGCTGGACTCGTACCAGAAGTCGTAGTTGCCTACGTACATCTGGATTTTGCCGAAGTCGATGTCGGCGATATGCGTACATACCGTGTTCAGGAAGTGACGGTCATGGCTGACCACGATTACGGTGCCTTCGTAGCGCGAAAGGAAATCTTCCAGCCAACGGATGGATTCGATGTCCAGATGGTTGGTAGGCTCATCGAGCAGCAGAATCTGCGGCGATCCGAACAACGCTTGCGCCAGCAAGACGCGGACCTTCTCGTTGCCGTCCAGCTCCGACATCAGCTTGTCGTGCAGCTCGGTCGTAATGCCGAGGCCGTTAAGCATCTCGGCGGCTTCGGATTCCGCTTCCCAGCCGTTCATCTCCGCGAATTCGGCTTCCAGCTCGCCCGCGCGCATGCCGTCTTCGTCCGTAAAGTCCGCTTTGGCATACAGGGCGTCCTTCTCCTTCATGACTTCATAGAGCTTCTTATGGCCCATGACGACCGTCTCAAGCACTTTAAAGCTATCGTATTCGTAATGGTTCTGCTTGAGGACCGCCAGCCGCTCGCCCGGCGTAATATGAACTTCGCCGGAGGACTGTTCCACTTCGCCCGACAGAATCTTCAGGAAAGTCGACTTGCCCGCGCCGTTAGCGCCGATCAAGCCATAGCAGTTGCCCGGCGTAAACTTAATAGTAACGTCTTCAAAAAGCGGTCGCTTCCCGAAACGAAGCGTAATGCCACTTGTACTAATCATTTCTCCAATCCCATCCTTTACACATTATGCTCGCACTATTATAGCATAGTCTGTACTGGAAACGAACGCACAAATGACAGAAACCTCCCCGCCGTTCGAAGTTTACTTCCGCTCGCCGTTCCCGGCAAGCTTCCATGTCTCTCCGTGCGGAAGGACGATGATGCGGTTTTCCTCCAGCTTGCGTCTGCAGCGCTCCGCCTCCAGCCGCTCCAGCGCTTCCAGCGGCGTATCGTCCGCGAGCTTGAACGCTCCGTAATGCATGGGTACGAACCAGCGGGCTCCGGTATCCTCGAAGGCTTGCAGCGCTTCTTCCGGCGTAACATGCTGCGGTCCCATAAACCATTCCGGCTCGTACGCGCCGATTGGCATCAAGGCCACGTCGATGTCAAAGCGGCGGCCGATTTCCTTGAAGCCGGCAAAGTAGCCGCTGTCGCCTGCAAAGTAGATCGTCGGCGCATCGCATACCATCGGTCTGCCGTCGCAAACCGTCATCTCATCCGCCGAATAACCCGCGGCGATCTCACGCCGCATGATCTCCGACTCGCAAGACGACGCACCGCCTGTGCCATGAAGCGCCACTTTCCTGGAAGTTCCATCCGGCCTCAACAAGCCCGGTCCCGAATCCGCCCCGCTTTTCTGAATAATCCAGCCGCCCCAATGCGAGCTGTTCGTATCCCATGGGTTGCGGCGGGTCCAGTGCTGGGACGGAACGAACGTAAAAGTCGTTTCGCCGATTCTCGCCGACTCCCACCAATGCAGCTCCTTTACGCGCGAGAACCCCTTGAACCGTAGCTTGGAGCTGAGTCCGGCAGGAACAATAATTTGTTTGGCCCCGCTCAGTCTGCGAATCGAGCCGATATTAAGATGATCGTAATGAGAATGCGAGATCAGGATAACGTCGATAGGCGGCACCTGATCGATGGGGATGCCCGGCGGGGCAAGACGTTTCTGGAACGCCATTTTCCCAGCCCATACGGGATCCGTCATAATATTAAGACCTTCGATTTGGATAAGGAAGGTGGAATGTCCGATCCAGGTAATCGTGGGCAGCTCCGTATTTCCTTTCAGAAACTCGATATCGGGTTCCACGTTCGGCACTTGATACGAATAATCCTTGTGCTTTATCTTCCTGACTCTTTCCTGTCTCCACCTGTTGAATTGCTTATATGAGTTTTGCTGCACGACTTTATTCTGATTAGAGAAACGCCTGATACGCACACTGCTGCCTCCTCCCTTGCTTCTGTCTTATCAATAAGATACCAAGGGCGGGGCATGGTTTGCAAATAAAGCTTTCTTCATAACAAGCCCAATTTAAGTCGGTATTCCATGCCATTTTTAGAAAATCGATGCCATGCGTGGTATAGTAGGAGGAAAGGAGGTACGCATTTATGAAACTATTGTCGATAGAACCGACGCCAAGCCCAAACTCCATGAAGCTCAATGTAGACGAGTCGCTGGCGCGCGGAAGAAGATTAACATATACCGTCAAGGAGGCGGATGCCGCGCCTCATCCCTATAACGAACTGCTGCGGATTGACGGGGTGCGCAGCGTGTTCCGCACGGCCGACTTTATTGCGCTCGACAGAAAGCCGGGCGCCGACTGGGCCCGAATATTAGGCGAAGCCCGCGAGCTGCTGCAAGGCGACGGCATCCCGGCTGACGGGACCGATACAAGCAAAGGCATGGGCTCCGGGTACGGCGAAGCTCAAGTGCTGGTTCAGATGTACAGAGGCATTCCCATGCAAGTGCGAGTGCGGATGAACGACGGAGAGACGCGTTCGGCGCTTCCCGATAAATTCGGAGAAGCGGTAGGCCGGGCGGCGGGCTCCTCCATGATTCGCGAACGGATGCTGGAGGAATTCGGCGTCAGGTACGGCGAGCCCGAAGAGATAGCCGCGGAGATTGTGCGCGAGCTGGACGCGTCTTATACCGATGACAGGCTGGACGCTCTGGTAGAAGCAGCGCGAACAGCCGGCACGGACGGACAAGAATCGGCGCCCGTCGCTCCCCGTCCTGCTCCGCTCAGCCTGGAGGAAGCGACTGTGGCGTTCGGAGCTCCGGACTGGCAGAGCCGATACGCCGCTCTGGACCGTTATGTCAGCGCTCCGGAAGGACTGCCGCTGCTGGACCGGGCAATTCGCGACGAAAATGCGTCCGTGCGCAGGCTGGCCGTCATCTACCTCGGCGATCTGAAGTCGCCGGAGGCGATGCCGCTCCTGTTCGAAGCGCTACAGGACGCTTCTGCTTCCGTTCGTCGCACCGCAGGCGACACCTTGTCCGATCTCGGAGATCCCGCCGCGATTGGACCCATGATCAAGGCGCTCGGCGACAAAAACAAGCTCGTGCGCTGGCGCGCGGCCCGCTTCTTGTACGAAGCAGGCGACGAGACGGCCGTGGAGGCTCTCAAGGAGGCGGCGAAGGATCCCGAATTCGAGATCCAGCTGCAGGCGCAGATTGCGCTGGAGCGCATCCTGCGCGGCGAAGAGGCTGCCGGTTCCGTATGGCAGCAAATGACGGCAGCGCGAGGCGGTCAGGGTTAAACTCCTGAAGTTTTTAGCAACAAAACCGTCTGCCGGAGTCGGCAGACGGTTTTGTTGCTGTTGCCTGTCAGTTAAGTTCGAATCGCCGACGTCCATCCCCAAAAAAACGCGTCCCGATCCCAAGCCGCTTTGCCGCCATGCAGCTTCTTGAACGCCTTCTTGACTTCCTTGTCGATGGAAGCATGACCATTGTCGTTTACGTAAATATACTGTTCGCCATAACGAGACGTAATGTGCTCAACGGCCGCCGCTTGATACAGGATCCCCGCATTTTTCAGTTCATTGAACATCCATAACGCAATTTCGTCCGCCACCGTATGATTATCGCTCATGTCTATTCCTGCCTCTCAAGGGTATTCCAGTTGAATATTGACAATTAAGGAATCATCGCCGGCGTAAGGCTCGTAGCTCGCCCGATAGCCGACAGCCACCGGGGCATCATCGAAAGCTTCCTTGAGCGCTTCGGGAAAGCCGTCCGCATCCGTATAACGGAATTGCAGGCCGCCTGCTCCGTCGTGGATGGCGCCGGCGATCGTCGTCTTAAGCGCGTCCTTGCCGCGCACCGTATTTTTCTCTTCCAACCAGTGCAGTCCGATAGCAAGCTTAAGCTTCGCCGCTAGACGGGCTTGCTCGCCGTTGCCGCCGTGCTCCATCGCCTGCAAGGCGTCCGCATAAGCGTTTTCAGCCGCCGGATATTCGCGCGTCCACCCATGGTCGAGGAGAAGCTCTTCATCCGTTTTCAAATAATAGCTGTAACGAATCGGAGAACCCGGCTCGGCTCCAACCGGATCGTCCCAAGTCAAGTCGAGGTGGTACCAGATCCCATCCAGCTTGACCATGTTCCAGGCATGTTCTCCCGTATTGACGGTCCCTTCGGCGATCCGCACTTCCAATCCCGCCTTCTCCAGCATCCTGTACCCCAGAAGCGAATAACCTTGACAGACAGTCGTACCAAGCGTAATCGCCTCATATGCGGTGTAATAAGAGAGCGACTGATCGTATTCCACATGCGTAACGATCCAGTCATGGATCACCTTGACCTTCTCGTGATCGTTCATGCCCGGAGTTATCAGCTTCGCCAGCGTAGCTTCAACATGGGCGTCGACCTCGGCCGACTGCTCCTTCGTCTCGCGGAACTTCGCTTCTATGGCAATCGTCGACTTGTTGCCCCAGCTCCTGATCGTGTACAGATAGGACTCCAGAATATAGGCGGAATAATCGTCATGCATAAGCGCTGACCGGATAATGTCCGTCATATTATCCGACAGTTGCTTCCGATTGCCCGTGTAAGTGACGGAGAATTGCTCGGAACGGGCTTGAAATCCCGCGGCCAATTCCAGCTCCAGCTTGTCGTAAGGTCCTTCCCCGGCGACGGACGACTCCGTGACCGTTCCGTCCAGCGTATTCAACTTCACTTGTTGCTTGCTTACGGCCGCGACCGGCTCGTCCGGGTCCGATATGGAGGGAAACAGATCCAGCTTCAGCTCCAGACTATAAGCCGCCAGTATAATTATGGCCAACACCAGAAGTCTCGACGTTACGTTTCGCATACCCGCCTCCTTGCTCTTGCTCTCTTCCTTCCATCATATGGCTTGTATGACCATTTCATACTCGGAAGGGTTCAATTGATCGAGATTCGCAAGCCATGGCTTTGGTAAGTGGCGGAAGTATTCATAAGTCCCGTACAGCCTCGGTGAAATGACGAGCCCGCTCCGTCACGAGATCCAATTTGCCTTCCTTCACCCAATCCAGCGAGATCAGCTTGCCGCCCATCCCGACCGCATCCGCTCCCGCCGCGAAATAATCTCTAATGTTGCTCAAGTCCACGCCGCCCGTTGCCATAATCGGAACGGTGTCTAACGGACCTCTGATCTCCTTTAGATAACCAATGCCCAGCGTGCCCATAGGAAACAGCTTGACTGCGCCAGCTCCGGCCTTCAGCGCCCTTACGATCTCCGTCGGGGTCATAACTCCCGGCCAAACCGCGACTCCGCGTTCTTGACCGTAGGCAATCACCTCTTCGTCAAGGTTTGGCGAGATGAGAAATTGCGCCCCCGCATCGATTGCACGCTTTGCATAGTCGACATCCAGAACGGTTCCCGCTCCGATGGATGCGGCATTTCCATATTTCGTGCGCCAGCGCTCGATTATGGTCGTTGCTCCAGCGGTATTCATCGTAACTTCCATTAGCCGTATTCCGCCCTCTATAAGCGCCTCAGCAGCTCCATCGGCCGTGTCGTCCTCAATTCCGCGCAAAATAGCTACAATCTTGTGCTCCAGCAGCTTCTCCAGCATCTCGTTTATTGATGTTGCATCTCCCATCATTCATTCCCCCATTCGTTGTAATCCTTTAAACTCCCCAATATTGTCCAAGAATGCGAATGAACACATTCGGGAACGGCAGCTTTTCCATATCGGCCTTATCGATCCATCTGTATGTCATGCCATCCTGACCAGCGAACGTTGGCTCCACGCTCTCCGTCATAGTACTCGTCGCTGTGGATGTTGTATAGGCGGATAAGGACTCAGCCGCAATATCTCCGCCGCCTCCGCGGCTATCCACTGAACCAGGGAATCCGATCAGCCCCATATCTGCTCCGAACACCCTTAGCCGCCAATGAATATGACTGAACACATGCTCGGCATCCATTACCCATTCTTGCGGACGAATGAACAATCCGGAAGCTTCTTCCGTCTCCCGTACCAGCGCCTCCGCCATGTAAGACTGCTTCTTCGGTGCATCAGCGGCGAACATCGCCTTAGCCGTGTCTGGCAGCAGCACATGTGGGAGTTCCCACATCTGGGCCAGCAGCCCCGTGCGGGGACGTTGCCTTACGAGCACCTTGCCCTCTTGCTCCACGATCGCAACGACCCGGTATTCGTCGCGTGGAGGCTTTGCTTTCGTCTTGATCGGCAGCACCGTCTCCTTGCCCGCAATCCGGCCCGCGCAATGCTCCATAACCGGGCAGGTCAGACAGCCTGGCGACTTCGGCGTACAGACTAACGCGCCAAGCTCCATTAGCGCCTGGTTGAAATCACCTGCGGCTCCTTCTGGTATGAGAGTGACCGCAAGCTTTTCAATTCCGACTCGCGTAGCCGGCTTGGCGATATCGTCCTCCAGACAGAAGTATCTGGACAAGACGCGCATTACGTTGCCGTCGACCGCCGGATACGGACGGTTGAACGCGATGCTCATGATGGCCCCGCTCGTATACGGGCCAACGCCTCTCAAGCCGGATACGGCTTCATGGCTGTCCGGAATAACGCCGCCGTACTGCTCCATCACCATCTTCGCGCCAGCTTGCAAGTTGCGGGCGCGCGAATAATAACCGAGCCCCTCCCAGCGCTTGAGCACTTCTTCTTCCGGCGCCTCGGCAAGAGCCTGCACGGTTGGGAATTGGGCCATGAATGCCTGATAATAAGGGATGACGGTATCCACCCTTGTCTGCTGAAGCATAATTTCGGACACCCATACCCGGTAGGGATCCTGATTCTGTCTCCAAGGCAAGTCTCGTTTCTGAAGCCTGTACCAGGATAGCAGTTCTGTGCTGAAATATGTTTTTGCATCCGGTAATTCGGTTTGAGTCATAGCTGTGCCGTTCCTTCCTAATGCCCCGTCTGTTATACGCAGGGGTTGTTTCATCCATTGGTCTTTGACTATACTCTATTAGAGGTTGGCCGAAAAGTCCACTTTTCCAATATGCTAGATGTCGAAGGAGGGGCCGAGATGAAATCCGGTCTGGGAAAAAAACAAATAATTGCAGTGTCGTCATGCTTATTGCTGCTTGCTATATTATCCGGTTGCGGCGGCCCGATGCAGGGCTCGAAGACAAGCAAAGCATTAAGCGACGCCCCGCCCGAGACGGCGGCGCTGTTCCAATCTCGCTGTCTGTCTTGTCATGGGAGCGAGCTGCAGGGACGTGTAGGCGAGAAGACGAATTTGCAGCAACTAGGAGCAAGACTCGCCGCTGCTGATATTGCTTCGCGAATCAGGGACGGGAGCGAAGACGGCATGATGCCTGCATTCGGCAAGCAGTTATCCGAGGAAGAGATCGCGGGGCTCGCCGGATGGCTGGCCGGGAAACAGTAACGGGTTGGCAACCGGCCTGTCCAAATCCGTAAGCGTGCAGACTACGTGAGGGTTACATAAATTTCTCAAAACACAAAAAAAGCCGGCCTCCCTTAGTCCAGGAAACCGGCTCTTCGCGCAGCGGTATGCCGACCGCTTCGATTCGAAGCTTTCTCTAAACGCGCGGACGGTGCATATGTCCTTTTGTAGGTCCAGCAAGTATGTCCCATATGCGGATGCAGCGGGAACACATCGCCCGGCAGCAGCAACAATGAACCGCCCCACTCATCATGGTATATGCCTTCGAACTGAACCCTTTGTCCGGATTTATATCTGCGTTTCGGCTCGGGACCATGGTTGCCGATCTTCTGACCGTTAGTCATAAGCATAAGCAACTCCTTCCGCATCATACTTGTAACATTACATTCCAAGTATGGGCGGAAGGTTACCGCTTTATCCTCTCCACGACGACAAATGCCGAAGCAATGGCACGTTCATGAGTAATCGTGACGTGAATCTCGATATATTCGGGATTAAGCCCAAGCCTTGTCCAGGCTTCCTCCGACAATCCGCATATCGGCTTGCCGTCCTCGTTTCGGTAAATATCAATGTCATGGAAGCCAAGGAGTTCGCCGATTCCGCAGCCGAATGCTTTGGAGATGGCTTCCTTCGCCGCGAATCTGCCCGCCGTGAATTGATGCAGCCGGGCCCCTGCGTATGACTTCGCCAGCTCTCGCTCGCCATCCGTCAACACGCGCTTTAGAAATCGTTCGCCACGTTCACCGTCCAGCAGCGATTCGACGCGCAGCACATCCGTCAGGTCGTGTCCGATTCCAATAATCAAGGCAACACCCCCGAATGTATGTGCACTTAAATACCCGGAATTCCGGACCTCTTGTGCTCCGTCTTCAAATATTGCTTTTCCAGCTTCTCCTGGACTTCCTGGGAGATTTGCTTGCCTTCGAGATACGCGCTGTTGTCGTCGTATAAAATACCAAGCTCGCCTTCATCCGTCTGACCGTCCCATAGACCGGCGGTAGGCGCTTTGTCCAGCACGCTTTTCGGTACGCCGATATGAGCGGCGATCTGGCGAACCTGACGCTTGTTAAGCGAGCTAAGCGGAGTAATGTCGACCGCGCCATCGCCCCATTTCGTATAGAAGCCCGTAATGGCTTCGGAAGCGTGATCGGTGCCCACGACCAACAAATTCAGATCGAATGCGAGGGCGTACTGCATGACCATTCGCGTTCTCGCTTTCACGTTGCCTTTGCCGCCCCGGCTAATATGGCGCGGAATGCCTAGCTGCTTGAAGCTGTGCTCGACCTCCAGGGCAATCTCGTCTACGGCTTCTTCGATATTGGTCTCGGCCTTATAACGAAGATCAAATGCAGCCGCTACGGCATAGCTGTCCGAAATGTCGGATTGGTCTCCGTAAGGCTGAAAGACGCCTAACGTCAAATATTCCTTGCCCGACTCTTCGCTCAATTCGTCCGTCGCGATTTTGCACAATCCCGCAGCGACAGCGCTATCGAGGCCGCCGCTAATCGCGATCAGCAGTCCGGACGTGCCGGAATTCATCACGTATTGCTTCAGGAAGTCGACGCGCTTACGCACTTCGGCTGCCGGATCAATAGTCGGCTTAACGCCGAGTCGTTCGATGATTTGTTGTTGTAGGCTCATCATTTAGCTCCTATTTCGTGCAGTATTTGTCGAAGGCATCCGTCAGATCTGCCGCGATATCCGCAGCGGAACGATTCTCAATTTGGTGACGTTCGATAAAGTGCACCAGTTCTCCGTCTTTCATCAAGGCGATGGAAGGCGAGGATGGCGGATACGGCGCAAAATATTCTCGGGCTTTAGCCGTCGCTTCCTTGTCCTGACCGGCGAATACCGTGAACAGATGATCCGGCGTCACTTCGTGATTCAGCGCGTCAGCCACGCCAGGACGGCATTGTCCCGCCGCACAGCCGCATACGGAGTTAATGACGATCAGCGCCGTACCGCTTGCGCCCGGAACGTTCTCTTCGACCTCTTCGGGCGTGCGAAGCTCCTTGATACCCAATTTCGTTAAGTCGTCCCGCATCGGTTGAACCATATCCAGCATGTATCGTTCGAATGACATAGACATAATGAACACTCCTTTATATTGTGGTGATTTTTGCTACTATTATAACGCTCCTTACGAAAATAAAGCAACCGGAGCACTTGCTCCGGTTGCCAGCTTCAAGATGAGCGGCTGAGACTATTCTAAATGGGAGGCCGGTTAGGACCGTTAAGCTACTTAGCATGTCCGCCTGAGCTTTCCCTTATGTCGAAGGAAACGACAAACGTCGTTCCTTCTCCTTCCCGGGTATGTATCTCAATGCGGCCGTTATGCCGTTCCGCAATGCTGAGGCATAAAGGCAAGCCTAAACCGGTTCCGCGCGTCTTGGTCGTATAAAAGGGCTCAAACAGATGGTCAAGCTTGTCCTGGGGAATACCGACCCCTTCGTCAGCAATTTGAATACTGACCTCCTCGGCCGTCCAGGCCGTATGTATGCGCAAAACGCCTTTGTCTCCCATCGCCTCCATCCCGTTGCGTGCAAGATTAAGCAGCAGTTGCTTCATTTCTCGGTCATTAAGCAGCATATCGGGCATATCTTCGCATAAAACAATCTCCAGCGTCTGACCGCGCAGATTGGCATCGGCGCTAATCAGCGGGACTAGATCGTTGATAGTGTGATGCAGATTCGCCCTCTCCATCTTGAGCTCCCGGTTTTGCGCAAGCGATAGAAAGTCGCTGATAATGAGATTGGCGCGATCAAGCTCCTCCATAATAATTCGGAAATATTCGAATTGACTCTGGGGGCTGCGCTCTTGAATCAACTGAACGAAGCCGCGAATAACCGCCATCGGATTGCGGATTTCATGAGTAATGCTGGCTGCCATCTGGCCAACAAGGCTGAGGCGCTCCATCCTGCCCCGTTCGTCGCGCAGTTGTCTAAGCTCCGTAATATCGCTGGCAATTAGCGCTGCTCCCGTAATCCGATTGTCTTCGATCTCCCTTAGCGTAACGGTTGTCAGAATAAGCGTCCAACCCTCGTCGTCGATCGACAAAGTGGGCGTATCCATGCCATCCAGCGCCTTATGCAGCAGATCGGCGCTTTCTTTCATTCGCTGCGGATCGAAGGCTTCCGGGAACGGCGTATTTTTGAGCCTGGCAACGTCTCGGTATCCCTCCTTGAAGCCAAGCAGCTTGATCGATTCCTCATTGGCATGGGTTATAAAGCCGTTTCCGTCCACGATGAGTACAGCCAGAGGCGCGTTATCGATAAATTGCTGCAGCTTCTGCACCTCGTTGCCGTAGTTGACGGACAGCTGACCCACTTCGTCGTAGAGCTGCTGCTTCTCCTTGATGCTCTCGATCATATAGATCGACAGCCAAAAAGCAAGCAGCAGACCTATTATCGACAATGCTACTTCGAAGCCTGCCAACAAGGTCCATTCCATCTGATACGCGTCCGAATAATATTTGGTCAGCACGATACGAACCAGCGCCACGATTAATACCATGACGAGGCCGATTCGTTCCTTGCTAACGCTGGAGGCATTCTCAAATTTCCGTATGATCGTAAGCAGCATGATGGAAAATACAATCAGCGAGACGATAAATCCGACGATTTCGAAATTATTGTCCAGCGTCGGCAGCCTCAGCAGCACGTAGAGGACAAAAAGCGCCCCGAATGCTCTGTAGCCTCCGTACAGAGATCCCACCAGAAACGGAACCGTGCGATAATCGACGTCAAAGTCAAAAACAAGCGAAGTTGTAAGCGCGCACATTACCATGGCTACGCCGCTTGCAATCGCGATGAACGGCTTAAAGCCCTTCCAGCCCCGCTCCTTGTCGTGCCAGAGTAGAAACGCGAAGATAGGAAGGACCGATAAGAAGAATTGCAGCAATAAGTCCTTCAGCAAAGATGACAGGCCTCCTTATCGACGACGTATAATGCTTTCTATAATTTGTCGTTCATCCAGGCCTTAATACAAGCGATGGCTTCTCCGCCTTGAAGATCGTTATGTAGTTCATGAAGTCCATCCTGCCACGGGTTCCAGTCGCAGCCCTCCCTCATTCCATCCGCCAGCTCCTTGCTTGCGGCGTATGAGGTTACCCTGTCTGCCGTTCCGTGCAGAAGCAGAAGGGGGACATGAAGCTCGTTGACGTGCTTGATCGCCCACTCTCCGGCATCCTGAATTTCGGTAAATGCCCTTGGCGTAATAGTGGTATGACTCAGCGGATCCCCCTTCATGGATCGGGATCCGGACGCATCCGTACCGTTCTGCCGGAACAGGTCTTCCTCCTTCAGTCCGGTGGACATCGGCAGGGAGGGCCAGAACGTCGCCAACCTGCGCCCGAGCCATTCTTTTACTGCGGGAGGTTTGAAGGCGAGTCTTAGCCATGGGCTTGTCAGAACAAGCCCTGCAAGGTCAGGCTTGGTCCGGATCGCGCAATTTAACGCGATATTCCCCCCCATGCTGTGGCCGTATAAGAAGAGCGGAATCTCGGCATGACGTTTCGCGCATTGCTCCAGCATCAACGTTAGATCGGCGATCGCCGCCTCCATAGACAGCATATGCCCCCGCTTTCCTTGCGATCTGCCGTGGCCGTAATGATCGTAGGCGATAATGGCATATCCGTCTGCCGCCAGCTCCTTCGCAACATGCGCATACCGTTCGCCATGCTCGCCGTGCCCATGAGCCAAACAGATGACTGCTTTAGGCTTGCCTGCGGCAGGCAGCCATTCGCGCACAAATAAATCGTTTACGCCGGTACCGAGCACTCGCCACTCCGTTCGGCGAACCTTATCCGAAGCTTCGATTCCATCATCCGCTATGCCTTGCTGCACATCATCCCTATCGTTATAGCTGCCACGTTGACTCATCCTGTTACAGCCCCTCGCATTCATGTATAATAATTAAATTATACTGTAAACGGCCGTCGTGAATAGAGCCTTTTTTGGTTATTATGAATAATCGTTAGGAGAATAGATATGAGTTATGATGTAATCATTGCGGGCGCGGGTTCGTCGGGATTAATGGCTGCCGTTTCCGCCGGAGAATCGGGCGCGAAAACCCTGCTTCTGGACAAAGGGGACAGGCTTGGCAGGAAGCTCGGCATTTCCGGCGGGGGGCGATGCAACGTAACGAACGCCAAAGAGCTGGACGAATTAATCAAGCATATCCCCGGGAACGGCAAATATTTGCACAGTGCGCTCGCCGTTTTCAGCAATCGGCATATTATGGACTTTTTCGAGAGACTGGGCATTGCTCTTAAAGAAGAAGACAACGGCCGCATGTTCCCCATTACCGATAAAGCCAAGACGGTTGTCGATGCGTTAGTAAACAAAGTTCGATCGCTGCGCGTAGATATCCGGGTCAATAGTCCGGTAGAACGCGTGTTGTACGAGGGCGGCAGAACAGTCGGGGTGCAATTGAAATCCAAGGAGATTATTAAAGCAAGCAGCGTCATTGTCGCCGTGGGAGGCAAGTCCGTTCCGCACACGGGTTCGACGGGAGATGGATACGCGTGGGCGGAGGAAGCCGGACATACCGTTACGGAGCTGTTCCCAACCGAGGTGCCGCTTACGTCGAGATCCTCTTTCATTCTCGCCAAAGAGCTGCAGGGGCTCTCTCTTCGAAACGTCGCGCTGACGATCTTAAACGCCAAGGAAAAGCCCATTATCAGGCATGAAGGCGATATGATCTTCACTCACTTCGGCCTGTCGGGTCCAATCGCGCTTCGGTGCAGCGGATTCGTCGTCAAGGAGCTGCGAAAAAACGGCGGCGGCGAAGTGAAAGCCACTATCGATCTCATGCCCGAACGGACAGCAGATGAGCTGTTCTCCGAGACGTTGGCCCTGTGCAAGGCCGATAGCCGCAAAACGATTAAAAACGTCCTGAAGGGGTATTACCCGGAGCGGATGCTGCCTATTATGTTCCTCAAGTCCGGGCTGCGGGACGATATCACGTACGATAACATTCCCAAGGGAGCTTGGCTTGCGCTGGCTCGGGTTGCCAAGGCATTTCCGGTACGCATCGACGGGACGTTGTCGATCGAAGAAGCGTTCGTGACGGGCGGAGGCGTGCATCTAAAGGAGATCGATCCAAGGTCGATGCAGTCCAAGCTAATGCCCGGACTGTACTTCTGCGGCGAGGTGCTGGACATCCACGGTTATACGGGCGGCTACAATATAACGGCCGCGTTCACGACCGGGTATAACGCCGGAAGGCACGCGGCCGAGAGGGCCATGGAGCTGGCACGGTAAAGATCGACATGCACGAGCGAGGGCTCTCCTCGACCTTGGAACCAAGGTTAAGGGGAGCCCTCTTCTTTCGACGCTTATGAGCGGGACGGCATGCCGGCCTAGATATGGACGTCGCCCGAGAAATGATTGTACGTGCCGTCGTCAGGCAGAAGCTCTTCGCTGGTCATAACGCCGTCTTCATCCCTGTTGCGCGCCCCTTCCGCGTCTATCCAATCCTCATTGACGACATGGGCGGGAATAGTGATTGCATCCAGCGCATAGGCAGAGCTGGTCACGGCTTCTTCGGCAATATGAGCTTGTTCCACGAGTTGCCCGCCATGCGCCTGCGCAATCTCGAGAGCCGACGTCAAGTCGCCTCCCTCCACATGAATATGCATGCGGCTTTCATGATGCATAACGGGATCGTAGCCAAGCTCCAGCAGCAATTCGCGAGCCATCGCGGCGCTGCTGCCATCGCTGAAGTCGAACATTATCG
This sequence comes from Paenibacillus agaridevorans, assembly GCF_018604145.1. Lineage (NCBI taxonomy): Bacteria > Bacillati > Bacillota > Bacilli > Caryophanales > Paenibacillaceae > Paenibacillus > Paenibacillus agaridevorans. Next base: position 3,934,957 of record NZ_CP075889.1, read on the forward strand.
CCGATAAGTGGGACAACCTGCATCTTCCTTCCGAGTATAGCTGTAATTGGTCATTTCCTGCTTTTAGGATGCCTAATCACGTGTAAATCATGCCTGACTGATGCCCGGAAAACGCGAATAAGCCGTTGGTTCCCTGATCGCAGGAGAATCAAACAGCTTATTGCTTATCGTTCGGTCGGGCTTTCCTCGGCTCTTACGCCCGGTATGCAGCGAGCGTTTCGTTAAGCTCGCGCGTCGCGCCGTAAACTTGCTGATAGGCACGGAACAGACCAACGTATGCATTCGTTGCCTCTTGGTTCGGAACGTATTCCGATGCGTACTTCACGAACGCCGCGGAACATGCCTCCAGGCTGTCAAACCATCCGCATCCATAAGCTGCGAGCATGGCTGCTCCGAGTCCCGGTCCCTGCTCATTTTCCAGAGACACAACCGTCGCGTCAAAAATGTCGGCCTGCATCTGGAGCCAGACGGGATTCTGCGCCCCGCCCCCGATGGAGACGATGCGTTCCACCTTTTTGCCGGCGCCGCGGAACATATCTACGGACTCGTTTAGCGAGAAGGTGATGCCCTCCATAACCGCCCTGGCAAAATGCTTGCGCTCATGCGAGCCGTCGATGCCCACAAAGCTTGCGCGGATCGAAGAGTCCGCATGGGGCGTTCGTTCGCCGACCAGATAAGGCGTGAACAGCAGACCGCCAGCTCCCGGCGGCAGCCCGCCAACCTCGGCCAGCAGCTCGTCATAGGACTCTCCAGGCGCGAACGTCTTCTTGAACCAGCTGAGGCTGTAGCCCGCCGCAAGAGTTACGCCCATGGCATAAAACGAATCCTCCTTCCCGTGGTTGAAGAAGTGGACCTTGCCCCCGAAGTCCTTCGACTTGTCATCCTCGTAAGAGAGAATGACGCCCGACGTACCAATGCTGCACAGCGTCAGACCTTCCGACAGAATGCCGGACCCGATCGCGCCGCAAGCATTGTCCGCCCCGCCCGCGAATACTTTCGTGTCAACGTTTAAGCCGGAACGCTCCGCTGCTTCCGGCAGCAGCGTGCCCGTCAGCTCATGAGATTCCACAAGAGGAGGCGGAAAGCTTGCCGGCAAGCCGAAAGCCTCCAGCACCTCATCGCTCCAGCGTTTCTCCGCTACTTCAAGCAGCAATGTGCCCGCCGCGTCGGAATAATCCATATGGCGACGTCCGGTCAGCCGATATCGCACATAATCCTTCGGCAAGAGGAAGGACTCGGCCGATTGGAACAAAGCTGGCTCGTTCTCCCGAACCCACAATATTTTGGGCAGCGTGAACCCTTCCAATGCGGGATTGCGAGTCAATCGAAGCAGCTTGTCGCCAAGCACCCGCTCGATCTCCCGGCACTGCTCCGTCGTGCGTGTATCGTTCCACAGAATGGCGTTGCGAACAGGCTTGCCTTCGCCATCCAGCAGCACCAATCCATGCATCTGTCCCGAGAAGCTGATGCCTTCGATCGCGCCGGCATCGATGTTTTCATTGGCAGCAAGCTCTCGCAGCGCTTCGTGCGTCGCGTCCACCCAATCCTCGGGCCGCTGCTCGCTCCAGCCGGAGCGCTCATGATAGAGCGGATAACTGCGCGAAGCTTCGGCGACAACCGTCCCTTCCTTGTTCACAAGAAGCGCTTTGACCGCGCTGGTGCCGAGGTCGATTCCGATCACGTAAGTCATATTCAGAGCCTCCCGTTTATACGCTAAAAATAACTTCGCTTAACATAAGACGAATACGCTCTTGACGGCCGGACTCGTTTACGATCGGATTGTTTTGCAGCGCATATTGCTCAAGCGACTTCAACGTGGCGCGGCCGGCTACAATGTCGGCGCCAATGCCTTCTTTGAAGCTGCGGTAACGGTGATCTACGATGCTGTCCAGCGTACGGTTCTCGATCAGCTTGGCAGCTGCTTTCAGTCCCCAAGCGAAGCTGTCCATGCCCGCGATATGCGCAAGGAAAAGATCCTGGTCTTCGAAAGAGCCGCGACGCACTTTGGCGTCAAAGTTCACGCCGCCGCGGCCCAGGCCGCCGGCTTTCAGTACTTCGTACATCGTCAGCGTCGTGGAGTACAGATCCGTAGGGAATTCGTCCGTATCCCAGCCCAGCAGCAGGTCGCCTTGGTTTGCGTCAAGCGATCCCAGCATGCCGTTGATAGCCGCCGTGCGGATCTCATGCTCGAACGTGTGGCCGGCAAGCGTAGCGTGATTCGCTTCCAGGTTCAACTTGAACTTGTCTTGCAGACCGTATTTCTGCAAAAACGAGATTGTCGTTGCCGCGTCGAAGTCGTATTGATGTTTCGTCGGCTCCTTCGGCTTCGGCTCGATCAGGAATTGCGCGTCGAATCCGATTTCGTTCGCATAATCGATCGCCATATGGTAAAGGCGGGCGAGGTTATCGAGCTCGAAGCCCATGTCCGTGTTCAGCAGCGTTTCGTAGCCTTCGCGGCCGCCCCAGAATACGTAGTTCTCCGCACCGAGCTCCTTGCCGACTTCCAGGCCTTTCTTCAATTGCGCGCCTGCATATGCGTATACGTCCGCGTTGCAAGTCGTGCCTGCGCCATGAACAAAGCGAGGATTCGTGAACATGTTAACCGTGTTCCAAAGCAGCTTTTTGCCGGAAGCGTTCATAGCTTCCTTCAGCAACGCCACGATGACATCGAGGTTTTTGTTCGTTTCTTGCAACGTAGCGCCTTCCGGAGCGATGTCGATATCATGGAAGCAGTAGTAAGGAATGTTCAGCTTCTCCATGAATTCGAAGTTCGCTTCTACGCGGGCTTTGGAACGATCCAGACCGTCGAATTGATCCCAGCCGCGCACCATCGTGCCGGAACCGAACGGATCCGTGCCGTTAGCGTTGAACGTGTGCCAGTAAGCAACCGCGTAACGAAGATGTTCTTCCATGGTTTTGCCAAGCACGACCTGGGACGGATCATAATGTTTAAATGCAAGCGGATTGTCGGAGCCTTTCCCTTCGAATGCGATTGCCGGAATGTTTTTGAAGTAACTCATAAGTAATAACTCCTCCTTTGGGATGAATGCGTTTTCCTTCTACATGCAGAATAACACAAACACACTTAGTTTGTCTATTAAACAAACTAAGGTTTATGGTATACTTTCCGTACAAGAATCATCGACTACGGATAATCATAGACAGGAGAACGTTACGCGTGCCAACGAAACCCACGGGCGACCTTGCCCTCATCAAAAAAATGAACACTTCTATCGTGCTCGATGCCGTCCTTAAGCATGCGCCGCTATCGCGTGCAGGCATATCGGAGCGGACTGGCCTAAACAAGGCTACCGTATCCAGCCTCGTACTGGATTTGATCGACGCCCATCTTGTCTACGAGATCGGACCTGGGGAGTCCAGCGGCGGACGCAAACCCGTCATGCTTTTATTTAATGAGAAAGCTGGCTATGCGGTGGGCATTGATCTCGGCGTCAACTATATAAGAGGCATTCTGACCGATCTGGCGGGAGGAGTCATTGCCGACGCTCATATCGAGCTTGGACGAGCCAATCAGGAATTACCGCTGGAGCAGTTGACCGGCTGCATCGACGGCCTTATAAAGCAAGCTCCGGATAGCCCCTATGGCATCGTGGGTATCGGGGTCGGTGTCCCGGGCATCGTGGATGATCAAGGCGTCATCCTGTTCGCTCCGAACATGAGGCTAAAGCAGGTTGCCTTGAAGCAAATGCTTGAGAGTCGCTACAGCCTCTCCGTCACGATCGACAACGAAGCGAACGCAGGCGCGCAAGGCGAGCAAACCTATGGAGCCGGTCGCGGGATTCGCAATCAGATCTACGTGAGCGTCGGAATCGGGATCGGCACCGGCATCATTTTAAACAAAGAATTGTTTAAAGGCGCTTCCGGCTTCTCCGGCGAACTTGGCCATTTGTCCATTCAGTACGACGGCAAGCCTTGCAGTTGCGGCAATCAAGGCTGCTGGGAGCTGTACGCCTCCGAGAACGCTTTGCTCGAGCAGGCTTCATCGCTTGGTTACGCAAGTCTCGGACAACTGCTCAAAGCCGCGGAGCAAGGGGATGAGCGAGTACGGCAATTGTTTAGCGACATCGGGTCCTATATGGGTGTCGGCATCGCCAACATCGTTAACGTGTTTAATCCCGATGTTGTCATCGTCGGCAATCGCATGAGCAGCGCCGCGACATGGATCGGCCCCGCTATGCGCGAAGCCGTCGCCGCCCGTTCGCTTCCCTACCATCGGGCGCAGCTAAGCATATTATTCGCGGAATTGCAGGAGCAGTCCGCCGTAAGAGGCGCTGCTTATTATGCCATCAGCGATTTTTTTGCCAAAGTGCGAAGCGTGTAACCCCTTCGTTTAAATTCCGTTTACATGAGGGATGTATTCTTCTAACATTAAGACCAACTATAACAGGGAAAAAGCTCACTGTTTGGAGGTGCGTTAATTGGGATACATTTTGGTAGCTGACGATGACCCTCATATCCGCGAGCTTGTAAGGCTAATCCTGGAAAAAGAAGGGTATTCGGTCAACGAAACGAGTGATGGAGCAGAGGCTATGGCGCTGATGGAAGCTTCGCCGGCCGATATGGCCATCATCGATCTGATGATGCCGATTATGGACGGATGGGAGTTATGCCGCCGCTTGCGCAAGGATCATGACCTCCCTATCCTGATGCTTACGGCCAAGGGTGAGCTGAACGACAAGCTCCGCGGCTTTCATATCGGAGCGGACGATTATCTCGTGAAACCTTTCGACCCGGCCGAATTAGCCGTGCGGGTAAGAGCTTTGCTTAAGAGATATCGTATTGCCGCCTCTCAGCAGATAGCCGCTGGCGGGATAATGATGGATCGCGGAACCTATCAGTTGAAGGTGAATGGCGCCCCCCATAACATACCGCCCAAGGAATTCGAGCTCTTGTTCATGCTTATGAGCCATACCGGCAGAACGCTGTCGCGGGGTTCTTTGATAGAATCGGTATGGGGCTACGACTTCGATGGCAACGAACGTACGCTTGACGTGCATGTTAACCGCCTGCGCGAACGATTCGCCGACTGGAATGCCTTGATCAAGATCAGTACGATTCGCGGACTCGGCTACCGGCTGGAGACGGAGGCTACGGGATGAGAAGAACGGACAAGGAGAATCGCAGACCGTCGCTTGGCCTCTTCATTTGGAAGGGCGCAATTGCAATCATCTCAGTCATATTGTTCTGCGCCGCCGTCTACACGAGCGCTTACTTCCTGTTCATGTGGTTCTATGATTACCGAGGACTACGCTGGAACGATTATTACGTTCATTTGGCAGTATGGGGGCTCGGCGTTCTCTTGTTCGTCATCACGGCGCTGCTTATTAACTTTATTACACGCCCGAAGCAGATGATTGTCTGGAACGAGATGCTTATCGCTTTTCGCAAAATCGCCAAAGGCGACTTTAGCGTCATCGTCGACCAGGAAGGCAAATTCCGCAATCACTCCCAGCTTGGAGAGTTCGTCGACTCCATTAACGAGATGACGCAGGAGCTGAAGCAGGTGGAGCAGCTCAGGCAGCAGTTTATATCCAACGTGTCGCATGAGATTCAATCGCCGCTCACCTCTATTCGCGGATTTGCAAGCATGCTGCAACAAGACGGGCTGACGCGCGAAGAACAACAACATTATTTGTCCATCATCGAAAAGGAGACGATTCGACTCTCCGGGCTTAGCGACAACTTAATGAAGCTGACTTCGCTCGAGTCGGACCATGTCCAATGGGACATGGCGCCGTTTAGTCTCGACAAGCAGCTAACAGAGATCGTCCTGGCAAGCGAACCTCAATGGTTGGAGAAGGAGCAGGACATCGAACTCGAGCTGGCGGAAGTTATCATGCACGGGAATGCGGAGTTGCTAAGCCAGGTTTGGCTGAACCTGCTGCATAACGCTATCAAATTTACGCCTCCCCATGGACGGATCACCATCCAATCGGTAAAGAACGAAGGTGAGATTACCGTACGGATCAGCGATACGGGAATCGGCATACCGCGCGAGGATCAGGCCCGCATTTTCGAACGATTTTACAAGGGGGACAAGCAACGCACGCGAACCATAGAAGGCAACGGGCTCGGCTTATCGATCGTCAAGCGAATCGTTGAGCTCCATCAAGGGTCGATTCAAGTAGAGAGCGTCCCCGGTGAGGGAACGACTCTCGATGTCACGCTTCCGCTGCAGCCGTTATTGCCTGGTAAGTCCGTTATTTGACCCGATGAACGCCAACCGTATCGGATATATTCCCTTCGAAAATAATGGAGACGTTGGTTGTCTTGGTCGTGCCATTGCTATAAAAGGCGACGAATGTAATCGTTGCGGGACCGTCCGGGAGCTTCTCCATCGCATCGTCCCACATCTCCCCTTTCCAAATGCTGCTCGTAGATCCTACAGCGCTCAGAGTTGTCTTCCGATTGCCGAACGTCGCTTCCACCCTGATCGCTTTCGTTGCGGTCGGGGTTGCTGTCGTACCCGCCTGCAGCATCAGTCTCTCGCCTGCCCAGAACACATTGTAACCTCGAGGCGACTCCGGGTTCCCGCTTTCCTTCAAGTTATAAGCCTGCCTTCGCTCATTCCATGCATCCGTATGTCCTACGTTCCCTGACAGCGTCAGAGGAAGCACTTGAATAGTCTGATTAAGCATAACAGGTGCGGAGCGCCCATCCGTCACGGTCTGCCGCATCTTCCATGCTCCCGTTTCAGTCATCCGCCTAACCGGAGCGGCAGTCGAATAAGGATAGGTCAAATTAAAGCTATAGCTTTGACGAACGCCGGTTGGGCTCGTCAATTCATAGGCCACTGTAATCGGATCACGATCCGGATCGCTCGCCAGGCTGCGGAATGTCACCGTATCTCCCTCGTAGACCGGATTCGGCGACCAACTAAACCCCGGCGTCGGCGGACGGTTATTCATTACAACGACAGTCTTCGCAACCGTCTGCACATTGCCATTCGGCGTTCTGGCGGTCCATTCGAACGTATAGGAGCCGTCAGGTATCGCCGCAATCGTCAATTGATTGCTCCAGCTTTTGCTTCCGATTCCCGACGTGGAGTTTGTCGTCGAGGTTAATGTAATCGTCCGTTGGTATGGCGTGCCTTTGAAAGCTGTAACCGTCGTCGCGTTGCCGTTCACTGCGGAATCCGGATATTTGGTGGTGGAAGCCGCGAGCCTATACGATTCTCCAACGGTTAAGGTAAGCAGATTGCGGCTTAAGCCATTCATCGAATCGATACTGCCGTTAAGATTAATCGGAGTGCTTACGCGGACGTTATACGTATTCTCCGCATAAGAACCTGCCACGGAGCCGTTAGCCCGTATCTTGAAACTGTACAAACCATCCGGCGTCGTATTCGGAATAACGAGCGTCTCATCATTCCAGGCAATATCGTTGCCGCTCCTGCTTCCCGTATAATACGGAATGGACTTATTAATATAACCTCCCATAGAAAGAGAGAGGGCGACGGAATAGGGGAATCTGGTCCATAGTTCGTGAGCTACAAGCTTCTCGCTTGCAGGAACGTTATTCAGCGAAAAATTTTCATCTTGCGTCCGCAGGTTAGACTTCAGCTGAACGGGAACCGTCTCTGGCAGTACATAGGTCCGTACAATCGGATCCGACCATTCTCCTTCGATATCCTGAACTCTATAGTCCAAGATGTAAGTCCCCGAAGACAGCTCGGAAGGAATTCGCGTCCATACTTCGCCGCTTCCTTGCTTCGTGAGCATGATCGATCGCGCTTGAATGCCCCGATCCGTCGCCGCTCGCGTTATATTATGATCCAGATCGTAACTGGCATCGATCCATGTCGTCTTGTACATATTCGATGCGGGCACGTAGTCGAAATCCAGGATGACATCTGGGATGGGCTTGCGATGCACAATCACTTCAACGACGGATTCGTTGGAAAAATAGCCGTATTCGCTGAAATTCGGATCGGTCGTCGGCTTATCCTTTACGCGCCGAATGAACTGATATTTGCCGGGTCTGCTTAACGTAACCTTGGACTGGTACGGAAACCAATTGTTATTGTTTTTGACGGCGATGAGCTGCTTTCCGTTAATGGATTCAAAGCCCGTGCTGTTGTCATAATATTGAGGATCCTGTATGATTTGAAGCTGATCGCTAACCGTCGGTATAGAGTCGGACTCATAGTCGAATGTCGCCGTTCTCGTTTCGATTTCATCTCCGACCAGCTTTAGAACTTTAGGTACGGCAGGATTGCTTTCAGCTATGTAACTGATGACGGAAGCTACAACATCTTCTATCGCCCCCGTATTAGAGATAAAATGGTCATGCGATATCTGCGATCGGAAAACATGCGATCCCACGATGATGAGTTTCGCTTCGTTTTTGTTAATCACATTTTGCAAATCCGAGAGCTGCGATGCCTGATTGTCAGAGATGTAGATCACATATTTGGCTGGCACGGACCTCATAAATGAATTATCGTACCGTTGTCGAATAGCCTTGGATATGCTCCCACTATAGAAGCCAGTATAGCTATCGTACGATACTTCCCTGGGTTCCCACACATCATGTGTCCAATAAACCGTCCCGCTATAGTAGGCTGTCCAACCACGTGAACATGATCCATTTGGAGTGCCCGTTGGTCCGCAGCTTGGACCATTTGGCGACTCGCCGGATCGGCCAATGGTACCTGAGTATTTACCGTCGCTATAATACTGTGAAGATCCGCAATTATTCCATGAGCTCGAATCTTTGTAATTTCCTTTAGAATCATAGTAAGTCGTTACTGAACTCGAACATGTTCCTGTACCGGTTTTGGAGTCCGTCACTTTGACGAATTTACCCTCATCTCGCGTATAAGGACTGTTGGATGTGCTGTATAGCGACAACGTGCCTGAATAACCATTTGATGAATAGTAATAAGTGCTGCTGGGGTAAGAAGTGCCGGTACCATTGCTTGTACTAGCTGATATAGTATCTGTATAGGTCTTCATATCCCAAATGCTTAGATTCGCTAACATGTTCGCTTGGGTGAAGGCATTTGTGAGTGTGACACCGTTTCCTCGAATATAATCTGTGGATGATTGCTTTAAGTTGGAATCCAACATGAAGTAAATATCCATATCGGGCTTTTGCGTTGGAATATCCAAGTATAAGTCGCTTGAAGGAGAATAATTGTCGACAAAGAAATACGATTCTATTGTTTTCGTTTTGTTGTCACCAGGCGTAATAAACTCCATTAGTCGATCTTGGTTTGTACTTTCTTTCGCATAAGCAACGATTTTATACTGACCAAGCTTCTCGAATACGGGAAGTTCCGAAAGATCACCGTTGGACTGGAAGACGATTTCGTCCATGGTACCATCGTTGTTTGAATCGTAGTGGACCTCTAATCGTTTCTCCGAAATAAAGTCGCCATCCGTGCTAACGGCATCATAAAAGAGCTTAAGTTGATCCAGACGGCTAATTTGGGATTCGTAAGCATGAGCTATTACTGCTGGTTCATGGTCGGGAAGTATTTCATAATCGACCACATACGGATCAGAATAACGAGTAATGGATTTTCCATTGCCATACGGAATGACCCTTTTTGCTGCTATGCTGATTTGATAGCTGCCCGTTTCCTTATACATATATTGTTTTTCCGATGTGTTGGATTCACAAAAGCCTACTCGGCATTTTAAATTCAGATCATTTGGTTTGACGAAACTAAACGATGTGATTTCAAGGGGCGCGTTCTGCTCCACCCATTGATCGTTACTTGCTTTTGACTGGTCAAGTGCGATCATTGTTCTGTTTTGCTTATAAAGTCCTTCGAGTTTAATAGCAACGTTTGGTTTCGACTTATGAACAACCACATGTTGAATCTTAAAAGATTCGCTTCCGTCCGGTGCTGTAAAAGTTGTCTTAACCTCGCGTATTCCAAGCTTGTTTTCTCCGAAAATATAATCCCCTCGGTAAAAGGCAGTTGCGTTGATCTCAGAACCATCGATAAACACGCGTTTTGTAAACTCATCATAACCTGCAGGATCTTCGCAGCCTCGATGGGGAATTATATCTGGTTCGCCATCTGTCACAGGAAAGGGAACTACATCATACCAATCAAGCGGCCAGTCCGCTTCTGGCGTAATAAACTGCGGCGGTGCCGGCCAAGCTTCCTGCTCACAACTGTACACATAGGGTACTTGTGTAATGACAACAGTACGAATCCTTTCAGATGATTGATTGACGGCGGCATCCTTATCTACAATCTTTTGTTTGATTTCAAACGTTTTTTTTACAGGCTCCGTTACCATATCTGCGGCGAATTTCGATGCCATAAAGTTGTAGAGCCATTGTTCGACAGCCTTTTGATCCAAATGCCCTGCTTTTGGCGCTTTTACTTCGGGTATTGCAGGATCGTATTTACGAGATACTGTTGTTCCATCATCTTTATTTATAATTTCGAACTCGTAGTAATCTGCATCAGACCCATAAGAAAAATCTTCATAACCTACCATTAGGCTAGTGAATTGGGATTTTCGATCAAATTGAATCTCAGGGATAACGCCAAAATCGCTGAGCATTGGCTGTTTTTCCGTGGGTTCGAATTCAATTTGAAAATTGCAATATTGTCCTGCGGTAGACGGCGTATTATATGTATGGTTCGTGTAGACGATGAAGGCTCCTGCGTGGGATTTGTACAACCAAACGTCATCGCTGGTTTTATCGAGCTTCGAAGTATCTACTTCAATCGTGAAGGTCGCACTTGATTGATTGCTCTTCAACACAACCCCATCGCTGTATTTGTTTGAAGCTTTCTGAATATATGTACTTGCAATTGGATCTTTCATGTCCAGTCGCCAGTAATCAATGTCCTTGCGGGTATAATACTCCGCTTCAGTAGCACGACCTCCAAAATACATGTCATCTTGAAGCGTGCCGGTTACTATCATTTCTACTTTAACGATTTTGCTTTTGCCGATCGGTATGGGATCTTTGCTCACTGGCTGTGCCGTACAAAGTGCTGGTGTTTGCTTTTTTTGTTCAGGTGCAAGTTTGGGCAAAGCATATGTATGATACCACGTGGAGTGCGATTCCCAGCTATAATGATACATATTCCCGAACCCGCCTGCTCTTGCTGAGGGCTCTTGGTCGATGGACATGTAGTTTCGGGGGTCTTGATTATCTAAGTCAGCCGAGCTCAGTACTCTGTATCTATCTGCATATTTTACACCTTGAGAAATTTTAAATCCTAGTGCGTTATTTAAAATGCCTACGAGATAATCAAATTTATCTCCCGTCACATTATTAGCTATATTTCCGTAAATTGCTCCAGGAGATCCCGGCTTATATTTGTAATCATTGGGTAATTGAGTCCAAGGTAGATAAACCCAATGCTTCGAAGCGAGTATATTTCCAGAATCGGAATCTACAATAAAATGAATATTGGAAAATTCGTTGCCATCTCGTGTAAATCCTAAGTATCTATATTCTCCGCGAACGGTATTACCCGTCTTGGGATCAGTTCCCATAAAGTGACCATTCGTGTAATCAATTGTATTTGGACCGGTTTTTTGCCATCCTTTTTTAAATTCCTGAATACTCTTTACGGATTTAACATCACCGTAGACTTCAAGTCTTCTTTGTCCTGCTAATGGTGTCGAGCTGCCTTCAGGCCATGTGTTTTGATAATAATACTTGGAGTTAAATTTAAAACCATTTGTACTACAAGGTGGTACGCCTTCGGGAATATAACCATCAACACTTGGAATCGGGTTATAACCGCATCGGTTGGAATAACCGTTAATAGTCAATGGGGGCGGATTATCCGCGGCAGATGCGGTTTGAAAAGTCCATTCAGTAAAAATGAACAAGGAAAAAAAACAAAGTAAGGCCATTGATGAAAATAAGATTTTTCGGATTCGATTCACATTAATCCCCACCAATCGTCAGTACTTAATTGTGATTTCATAACGTTTTGCAATTTCGCGATATGAGAAATTTTTGCCATTAAAACTAAAGTCCTTTTCTGCAGTCTCAACGATATATGCTTCTATTTTTTTTCGCAGGTCCTTACCTTTCCCGTTTCCAGCTAACAACTCGTAAAGTGCATTCAAGTAATCTTTACTGCTTTCAAATGTTGAAGGTACGGGATAACTGAACCCCAGTTTTCGAGAACCATCTCTATATACGAATGCTGTCAGCTCATCATCCGGGCGTAAATGGTATTGGCCAGTTTCGGTGAAATAAACATTCTTTTCAAAAACATCCTTAGTTGAAAACACTTCAACAGTGTCTCCGCCGAAAAGATTGAAATGGCCTTCGGTAACGTGTTTTTTTGCTAACTCAACCATCTCGGTATACATATCAAGTGCATACTTGCTGTCATACAAATATATCCTGCCGCTGTTAGTTGAGTAGATTAATCCATTTAAGCTTGGTTGAAAGGGTTTCCTTAAGGTCTTATCTCTTAGCCTTAACACCATTGTTAAAGCCTCGGCTCTTGTAACATATCTTTGAGGATAAAAGTATCCATTTGGATATCCATTCATTAAACCAGAAATTAATATGGTAGCTTTGTACCCTTCTGTATATTGAGAGAAATTGTTCATATCTTTTAACTCATTCTTGCTAAGAACGTAGTTTTGATATTTCGAGTCATAACTACCTTCTGCCTTTACAAACCATGCACCTATAAGATAAGAAGAAGCATCGCGTTTAAGTTGTTTTTGAAACAGACTATAGTTTTTTGGGAACAGTTGATCGATTTCATACAAGACTTTGGCATCAAACAAGAAATTCACATAAGGAGTAGCCCAATATCCAGAGGATGCATTTTGAAAATTGAATTTGGTTGCAGACAAAGCATTTTTTATTCTATGAGAAAATCCGGGTCTATCTTTGTCTAATAGAGCTAACCAGCTCGGGTCGAATTCAGTCTTACCGTTCTTGGTAACGCTGTAAGCCCGCAAAATCATAGCAATAAACTGGTCAGCCTTTACAATATCGTTCGGCCGGAACGTCCCGTCCTCGAATCCCTCAACAAAGCCAGCTTGATAAGCTTGCAATATAGCATCCTTCGCCCAATGCCCAGCTATATCCGAAAAAGGAAGTGCATCAACCCCGGTTGTTTCCTCGGCTGCGCCATCCTGCTCTGCGTTAGCAGCTCCTGTTCCCCCAAACGTCAGTGAAAATACCAAACTAATCGTTAACATCCATTTCGTACGCTGCATTCCTTGCTTCCCCTCTCAACTGGTCAAATAAGATTCTAATCGCGATAACACCTTTACCGCTTCCGCGCGGGTTACTGCTCTTGCAGGCTGGAATGTTCCATCGGGATATCCGCCAAATATCGCAAAATGACTCGCCAGCGTTATCGCATCCTGCGACTCACGCGATAATGATGACGTGTCTTTGTAGGTATACTCTTTGGGACGTTTATCATCTATAAGCCTCATAACGTCCGCTATCATCAACGCTACATCTTGCCTTGACATCGGCTCCTTTATGCTGCCAGGCATACGTACGCCAAGATCATCAATCGCCGCTACATAAGGCTTGGACCATACAACACCATGAGCTGCAGAAAAATCATACTCCTGTTGCCCTAATAGGCTTGCTCTCTCTTCGTTTGTCATTCTCCAACGAAATTCTCGTCTCCATTGCCGCTTCCCATTCGGTTGTTCATCGGTAAGCGTCATGACGAGCAATTTCGCCAACTCTTCGCCCGTCACGGCTGATTCAGGTCGAAACGTACCGTCTCCATAACCACTTACAATTCCCCTGCGTACATAATCGGATACTTCCTCACGGCCCCAATGTCCCACCATATCCCGAAATAAAGGAATATCCACGGACAAATTGTAATAGCCGCTTTGCGGGGCTGTAATCGTAAAGGTATATAGGCCCGACGCCGCCTTTTCCATTCCCCAGATAACGCGCCAGCTTTCCTGGCTGTCTGATGTCGTCCTCTTCCCCTTCAGATTGCCCACGCGATGACCGTCCGGCAGTTGAACCGTCACCACAAATTCGCCTTGACTGCCTTCGATCATGAATTCGACATAGTCGACTTTATTGGTCATTTCGTATTCCTTCACGATTTGGACAGTCTGGGCAACTTCGGCAGAAGCCTTCCTGATACCGTTACTCATGCCTACACAGGCCCCGAGCAGCAGCGCCGTCAACCCAAAATATACAATACGTCTATGTTTTAACATGTTTTTACACTCCTTGCCAATTGTTTTTTTCTTGCTTCACGACAAAAAAGCACGCCTCTCCCTGAGTTTTCAAGGAGAAAGCGTGCTTCGCTTCCTGTAAAAGTTCTCTCTATTTCGACGAATATCTACTTCGATGGTACGTCATTGGCGCAGCTTTTGTCAATCATTTCCTCGAAGTAAATTTGCGATTGCCGCGTTTATACTTCTCTGCGGTCCTTAGGCAGCATAATGGCCAGCAGTCCGACGACAGGCAGGAAGCTTGCGAGCGTCATCACAAACGCCATTCCTTGAGCATCGGCCACATTGCCGAGCACAACCGAGCCCAACGCCCCCATACCGAAGGCAAGTCCGGTAATCATACCGGATGCCATGCCGACTCTGCCCGGCATAAGCTCCTGAGCATATACGACGCTGACGGAGAAGCCGGATTGCAGAATGAAACCCATAATTGCCATGACCGGATAAACCCAGAACAAAGTTAAATGAGGCAGCAGCAACGCAAACGGAGCGGCTCCGAGAATAGAGATGAGCATCATCTTTTTGCGGCCGATCCGATCCGCCATCAATCCGCCCGTAAACGTGCCAAGCACGCCGAAGATCATGAACAGGAACAACGGAATTTGTGCAGCCTGAATCGTCAGGCCGTATTCGTCCCTTGCATAAAATTGATAAAAATTGCCGATTGCGGCCGCATACCAGGATCTTGCGAATACGACAAGCAGGAGAATGGATAAAGCTATAACGATGACTTTGCTTCCCGTTCCCGCTCCTGTTGTACCAGCGGATGCTGCTTTTTTCTTCGGCACCCTCCCGCCATGCTCCGCCAGCCGTGCTGTATACCACGGCACAACCTTAAAGCATATAGCAATGGCTACCGCCGCAAGAAGCATGCCCCAAGCCGCACCACGCTGGCCAAGCGGTACAAAGATCGCCGCCGTCATGATGGGACCTAGCGATTGTCCGAAGTTGCCGCCGACCTGGAAAATCGACTGCGAGAAGCCCCGGCGATTGCCTGCCGCAAGATGCACGACGCGCGAGCCCTCGGGATGGAAGACGGCGGAACCGATGCCGACAAAGACGACAGAGAGCAACAGCAACGCATAATTCGGCGCGATTGCTAGCCCCGCCATGCCTGCCATGCTGCATAACATCCCTGCAGGCAGCATCCATGGCGTCGGGCGTTTATCCGAGAAGATGCCAACGACCGGCTGCATGATGGAGGAGGTCATATTTAACGTGAAGGCAATCCAGCCGATCTGGCCGTAAGAGAGCTTCAGCGTATCCTCGAAGATAGGGAACAGCGCAACGACGACCGTCTGCATCGCATCGTTAAGCAGATGGATGGAGCTGATCGCGAACAACATGGTGTAGATGGTCGCCTTCTTTACCGCGCTTGCGGTTCCGTCGGCTCCCATAGATCTTGATGACAAGGAACAGGACCTGCCTTTCTTGATAGATGGTTGTTGTGTTGTGTTGATTAAGCGAAGCGAATGCACACGGGAGATGGAAGCTCCAACTGCTGCCCCGCTGGGGCAAGCTTTCCGCTCACCGGATCCCTACGGAATACGACGATGGTTCCGCTCCTCTGATTGGCGACCAGCACATAGGCTCCATCCGGCGTAATGCCGAAATTTCGCGGCTGCTCTCCTCCACCGCCGATATGCTGTATATTTGTCAGCTCTCCGCTCGTCTCATCCACGCGAAAAACGGCAATACTTTGATGGCCGCGGTTGGAGCTGTATAGAAACTTGCCATCCGGCGACAAATGAAGATCCGCCGAATCGTTATAACCGTCGTAATCAGCTGGAATAGAAGAATAGGTCGCCCCTTGCGCCAGCGTTCCGTTTTCTTTGTCGAAATGCATCAAGGTTACGCTCGATGCCAGCTCGTTCGTCACATAACCGACGGGAAGGTTGGAATGGAAGACGATGTGGCGAGGTCCGTAGCCGCCTGTCAGCTTGCACTCATGGCGCTTGCTCAGCGTCCCGTCCGATTCTCGATAGGCATAAGTTATAATGGCATCCATGCCAAGATCAACAGCGCACACATAGTTCGTCCCAGGCATAGGAGCGATACAATGCGCATGCGACTTCTCCTGGCGATCCGCGACGGGTCCCGGCTCGCAAACGTGCTGCATCAGCGAGCTAAGCTTGCCGATGTCGCCTGCATCATTCAAC
The DNA here is from genome assembly GCF_018604145.1 of Paenibacillus agaridevorans. NCBI lineage: Bacteria > Bacillati > Bacillota > Bacilli > Caryophanales > Paenibacillaceae > Paenibacillus > Paenibacillus agaridevorans. The sequence continues at coordinate 3,951,317 of NZ_CP075889.1, forward strand.
TGCAACGCCGCAATATTGCCGCCGGTATAATTGGCCGCGAAAACCGCCGTTCCGCCCGCATCGACGCTTACATAACAAGGATGCTCGCCGCCCGTGGACGCGCTGCTAGTTACGCTGCCCAGCAAACCAGTAGAGGGATCAATCGCAATTGCCGCCACGACGCCTCCTCCGACTCCGCCTGCCTCTGCAACCTCCTGAACGGCGTACAGCTTCGTCCCATTGGGATGAAGCGCGAGGAAGGAAGCATTGTCGAAGCCGTCCATCTTCTGAAGAATCGTCAGCCTTCCGTTCGACGGATCCAATCGGCATACATGAATAGTAGGCTCATGTCTCTCTCCGTAGGAACCTACGTACAGTATTCCGTTATCCCGTACGTATCCTTTAGAACTCATTTCGTCATCCCTTCCCCAGTTACATCGATTCATTAACAACTAAAGTGAACATAGCACAAATGTTACTTCCAGAACAAACACTTTTTTTGTCAATACCTCTTCACTTTTATTGGGAGATATGTTATGATGTAAGCGCTAACATTTCATGAGTTCAATTCTTATAAGGGGGATTTGGGATGATGAGTGTGGCGCTTAGCGAGAGGAACGTATACGAGAATTTTGATCAAGAGTCGGATGTCCTGTACTTTAAGTTGGGCAGTCAAGGTCTCGTAAGCTTCCATGGCAGAAACTACAATAAAAAGAAGAGTATGTCTGTAGAAGAAGTTCGCAGCTTAATGAAAGAAAAGAACTATTTTCAGATCAGTTCGGATTGTTTCATTAATCTGAGCAAGATTAGATCCGTAGCGGACGGAACGGTATTTTTCGGATCGCAGCATACCGACTGCAAAAAGCTTCATGTAAACCGTCGCAAGCAATATGCAATCGAGCAGGTTTACCGGCAGTTCTCGCATAATTAATCCACAATTTCATGCAGCACCGGCTTGGACAATCAACCGCTCCCTTCCAACTTGGAAGTGGGCGGTTGTTTGCTTCGTCCGGCGCTGGTATGCTAGAGAAGTGAACTTATATAATTACCCCCAAAACCGCGTAATTGAATTCAAGGAGGATAATAGGCAATGACGAAGCAAGGACAAACATACGAAGGACAATTCCATGATGAAAGCGCCATCTGGCTGAAGTGGGGTTCCTACGAGGCGGCGGTGCTGCCGAAGGTAGGCGCTAATTTGATCGCTTTCCGCGACACGGCCAAAGGATATAACTTACTTAGAGAACCTTCGCTTGAAGAAATGAATGAATTCCGTGCCCGCCCTATCGTGCATGGCATCCCGGTTTTATTCCCTCCGAACCGTTATGAGGATGGTACTTTCACATGGAACGGCCGCACCTATTCGTTCCCGGTGAACGAAGAGAACACGGGCAATCATCTGCACGGCTTCCTGCATGATGCCGCTTGGAATGTCGATGACTTCGGCGTAAACGGTACCGAAAGTTATGTACAGTGCAGCATTACGGTTGACGAATCGCACACCATTTATCAATTCCTGCCGCATCGCTTCACCCTTCGCCTGCGTTATTCGCTGAGCAACAACGGCTTGCTTCAGCATGTTATGGTGATCAACAACGGCGAAGAAGCGATGCCTTCGATGATTGCATTCCATACGACACTTAACGCGCCGTTCGTGCCAGGCAGCACGTCTGATGACTATACCTTTACGATGACGACAGGCAAACGTTGGGAGCTAAATGAGCGTATGCTGCCTACCGGCGGTCATCAAGAGCTTCTCGAGGAAGAAGTCGCGATGCAGACAACCGGCATCTCTCCGTTCTGGCAGCCGATGGACAACCATTACACAAGCGCCACACGCGACGGACGCAACAAAATGGAGCTTACGGACAATCGCGCCGGCGTTACGCTGGTATATGACGTCGGCTCGGCCTACAAGCAATGGATGATCTGGAACAACAAAGCGACGCCTGGCTTCTTCTGCCCAGAGCCGCAGCTTAACCTCGTGAATGCGCCCAACGTTAATCTGCCGGCGGAAGAGATCGGTCTCGTAACGCTTGCGCCAGGCGCCATCTGGGAATCCACGAGCCGTCTTTACTTGCGCTAAGCAGCCAAGTCCGGAGGCGCTCTGCCGCGCTGCCGTCCTGGAGCTTTATGGAACGTTAACGCGAGCTGCAATGCCAATAAGGACCGACCCTCAGCTGAGGGTTCGGTCCTTATTTACGTGTTATTGCTTCAGAAAGTAGCTCAGCGGCGACCTGTAACCCGATTTTTTCGGGCTGCAGCTCCGAAAGTCGCTCCGCGGTCCCCTGTAACCCGACTTTTTCGGGCTACAGCTCCAAAAGTCGCTACGCATCGACCTGTAACCCGATTTTTTCGGGCTACAGCTCCAAAAGTAGCTCCGCGACCGTCATCCTTCGTATACGCGGATTTCGACGATCTGGGCATACGGACAGCCGTTGATCGACTCCGCCACGACCCTCAGCTTATCCGTTGCAACCGTCTCAGGCAAGACGTGGACGCGCTTGCGGCGGCGGTTGTCGGTCTCCCTATGCAGCACTTGCCAGTCACCGTCAACCCAAGCTTCGATGCGATAGTCCTTGACGAGCTCCGGCATGGTCTCGAACGGCGTCGTATGGTGATGCAGATTGATCAGATCCTCGTTCACATCGTCGTTAAAGGTGAGATGCACCTCGACAGCGCCGACCGGCTCCGACCAGCTCAGCTCCAGCCATGGCTGACGGCCGTCCGTGATGACGTCCGACGACCAAAGATGCGGTCCGCCGTACGGTCTGACGTAGCCGTCCGTCGCCTTCTCAGCCCCGTAAGCAGTGGTTTCGGCGTGCGCCCTTATGCAAAACGGCTGTCTGACGATACCGCCCATCCGCCATTCGACGATCGGCTGCAGCTTCTCGTCCGTATCGAAATCTTTCATCGCTTGCTGCCTATATTCGAAGCCCAGCACTCCGAATAAAGGCTCCTCGGATAATCGCAGACTTACGAATTCGTTCTCGCGGACAATGACAAACGCATTTTCCGGCTGCGACGGTCGCCATGACAGCGGGATGTCCACCCACCGAGCCTCTCCTGCTTCTAGCGCAACTTCTATAACATCGATCCGCTCGGCGGGAATGTAATTCTCGAGACGCCCCGTTCCCCACAGCTCCACCGTCAAGCTTGTGTTCGCGGATGCGTCCAGTAGCAGCGAGAACCCTTCCAGCGCCGGCTCGACCGGGAACAACATGCCGACCTGAGACTGGAGCGGATACGCCGTCGACGGACGCTCCACAGCGATTCGCCGCAAAGTGTCGGAAGCTCGCACGGCGGCATTGCGGGCACGATCAAGGGAATCCTCGTTGCGAAGACCAATGATGGAGGCATCCTGCTTCAATAATTGCTGCTGCACCGCGCTCCAGGCAAGCTCTCGCGGCGCTACGCCTTGACTTGCGGCCAGCGCCGCGCCCGTACCCGCCGCTTCGCCGATGACGGCGCAGGTCGCCATGACCCGCGTCGTGCCGAACGCGATATGGGACGCGCTGATGTTCCGGCCCGCCATCATCATGTTCGTCACGTTGCGCGAGTAGAGCGAGCGGAACGGAATATGGTAGATGCCGTCCATATGGAAGTGTTTCGACCCTTTGCTCTCCGCGTACATGCCTTGGGGCGGATGCAAGTCGATCGACCAGCCGCCGAACGCCACTCTGTCCTCGAACGGAAGCTGCGCGACCACGTCGTTCTGGTTCAAAATGTAATCGCCCTCGAAACGTCGGTACTCCCGTTTGCCCGGCAATGCCCCGACCCATTCCAGCGTAAGCGTCTCGGCTTCGAACTTGCCCGAATTTTTAATGTAATCCCAGATGCCGTAAATAACCGCCCACAGCTCGTCCCGGATCTCTTCGTTGTCGTGGACCGTGTCCTTCTCTCCGCCCCACTCGATCCACCAGTAATGGCATCCGGAATCGCCGCTGCGAATGACGCGCTTTAGCGGAATGGAAGTTTGCGTAATGTCCTTGGCAAAAGACGGGGCCAAATACCGAACCGGTCGTCCCGTATCCTTCGTGTAAAAAAGTATCGTGCTGCCCAGCGTTATATTGTCCCCTTGCTCCGGCGCCCATGCTTCGCCGAATTCCGCATGCGCCTCTCGTCCGATACGGAACGCCGCGCCTGCCAGGAAGCCAAGCAAGCCGTCGCCCGTACAATCCAGGAATATAGAGCTTATGAACGTGATGCGACGTTCGGATCCCGCCATCCAGCCGGTAACGGACTTAATGATCCGATTTTCCCCGCCGCCCGCAATCGTCTCGGCGTCAACCTCATGAACATCCGTGTTCAAATACAAGTCAAGCGTTGGTTCCGCTTTCACCTTCTCCAGCAGCAGCGCGTCCCAAAGATAAGGATTGCCTTCCGGATTACGATACTGATTCTCCACGAACAGTTCGCCCATAATCCCGCTCTCGCGGGCATAACGGTTGACGCCATGTCCCGTGGCGCCGCATACCCATACGCGCACCTCGCTGCTGGAATTGCCACCAAGCACCGGTCTATTTTGTACGAGCGCTACTCGCTGCCCCAGCCTGGCTGCCGCGATCGCCGCGCATATTCCGGCAAGCCCCCCGCCGACTACCGTTATGTCATACGTTTTCGTTTCTGTTCTCATCTCTTGCACCCTCCATTTCTGCGTATCCTTAATTTCATGTTATACTAACATCGACACGTATAAAATAGATTTTATTTCATAATGAATATCCAAAATTTCAAGATAGGAGGATCATGCCTTGACATCCTCATTCCGCATGCCGGCGCTAAGCGGGCATACCTTCTGGAAATCCAAAAGCCAATTTCTTCTGGACGTCGATACGTACGAGGACTGGGCGCTGTTTCTTGTCGAACATGGCTCCTTCCGTTATCTTGTAGGCGAATCAAGCGGCGTAGCTTCCGGAGGAGACTGGATTCTGTGTGCTCCGAACACGCCTTTTCAACGCGAAGCGCTGACAAAGCTCGACTTTCACTTTATTACATTCGCGTTAGAGCCTTCGTACGATGTGCAATCTGAGCCTCCTTTGCCGTCGGGCCGTTATCGTCCGGAAGAAACGCCGCGCCTCAGAGATACGCTGAACCAGCTTCGAGCCGGCATCCATGCCATCCATCCCGCCTATGCCCAGACGCTAAGGCAACATTGGATAAATGAGCTCTGGCTGCATCTGTACGCCTCCGTCCACGAAACGTCGACCGGGCTTATGCGGCAAACCGCCGACCCGCTCATGAGCCGGGCGTCGGAGCGAATCCGGGAGCAGGCGAACAGCCCTTTTGCATTAAAGGAGCTGGCCGCCGAGCTCGGATTGACGCCCGTTCAATTCACGCGCCGCTTTCGCGCTGCATACGGTCTCAACCCGCTTCAATTCGCAACCGATATCCGGATGCGAATCGCGAAGAAGCTGCTCGCCGAGACGAATCTGACGCTCGACGCCATCGCCGAGCGTTGCGGCTACGAAAACGGCTTCTACTTGAGCCGGATATTCCGGAAACAAACGCAGACAACCCCTTCCGAATACCGGAAGGAGTCGCTGAAGGCCAGGCCGATTTTGTTGTAGGATTTTAGTTCTCCTCTTCTTCGCCTTCGGGAGGCAAAAGCATGATGCGCCCTTCGCTTAATTCTACGCGAACCTTGTTGGTGTTTTTTACGCCGATGGATTCCAGGTAACCTGCCGGCACCTGAAGCCTGCCGGCTTTGTCCAGTATCGCATATTCCACATGCGACTCCTCTTCGGCCGCTTGCTCCAGCTCCAGCGCCGCCAGTTCTTCGACGTAGGAGCGCTTGCGCAGCATCTCCGAAGAAATCTTGCCATCGCGTATCGCCGCGACGCGGTCCACTTTCTTCGCCAGATCCGGATCATGCGTGACGATCACGATCGTTATGCCGATCGAACGATTCAGCTCGCGGAACAGGTCGAGAATCTGATTCGACATCTTGGAGTCGACGGAGCCGGTCGGCTCGTCGGCCAGAAGCAGCTTGGGATGATTCGCCAGAGCGATGGCAATAGCGACTCGCTGCTGCTCCCCTCCGGAGAGCTGATACAGCTTGTTGCTCTCGCGATGGCTCAGTCCTACGGCCTCGAGCAGTTCCTTCGCTCTCCACCGTCTGCGCCGTCCCGTTAACAGGATAGGGAGCTCTACATTTTCGAGCGCGGTGAGATACGGTATGAGGTTGCGGGCATTATTTTGCCAGACGAAGCCGACGCTCTCCCGCTTGTAGCGCACAAGATCGCGTTCGGTGAACTTGAGCATATCCTTGCCGTCGACGGTCAGCTTGCCCGCCGTCGGCCGATCGAGTCCGCCCAGCATATTAAGCAGCGTCGACTTGCCGCTTCCGCTGTTGCCGATGATGGCCATCAGCTCCCCCGATTCGATGTGGAGATCGAGACCTTGCAGAGCGAACACCTCGAGATCGGCTGTTTTGTATATTTTTACAAGTCCTTCGCAATGGATCATCGACTAGTCCTCCCCTAGCTTAAGCGCTTGATGCACGCGCAAGAGCGACAGCATATACGCGAGAATGCCCAGCCCGATCAGCAGCATGAGTCCTACGAGAATATAGATGCGGATATAGTCCGCAGTTTCGAACTTGACCATGAACGGCGGTACCAGACTGCTGGGATTGAAAGCGATCTGGAAGTTAGGCACATACAGCTTGCTCGTCAGATTGCCCACGAGAACGCCGAGAAGCACGGCCATACCCGATGTGAGCAGCTGCTCTACAGCCAACATGGCAATCAGATTCCGGACCGACAAACCGATAGCTCGCAAAATGCCGTTTTGCAACGTTCGGCCCCGCAGCGACAATACCCAATAGAGCAGAAAACCGACGAAACTGACCAGAATCGCCAGGACGAAACCAAGCGTAAGCACGCCGTTTAGCGCGAGCAGGAATGGATCGTTTTTGGCCTGGACCAAATCTTCTCGCGTATTGACAATACGGGAGACCGACAGTCCGCCCTCCTCGATTCCCTCATAAACCTCCGACGTCGATACATCTTCGCCAAGCTTGAGCCACACATCGTATGGCTCCAACGCCAGCTGCACCTGGATGCGCGGCAAATGTCCAACGATCAGCATAGGAGCGTTGTCGGCTGCCTTGTCGCTGACGTTGACGGAACCTAGCGGCGGGTTGGGATTAAAAGTCGGGAAATAATCAATGACGCCGTATACCTTAAAGGGCTGCTGGGAAACCTCCTGCCAGCCAATCCAGATCGTGTCGCCGGGCTGGATGTCTTTCTGCTCGGCAAGCGTTCGGGAGATCAGGACGGAGCTCGTATCCGGCGCGATCAGATTCAAATAATCATTTAGCGTATAATCCAGCAAGCCGTCGCGGAACCAGGTCGTCATTCCGAATTCGTCGGTATCGATGCCGATCAGCGTTGCCGTGCCGGACACCTCGTTGGCGTAAAAGCCCGCATTCTTCTTCGTAAATACCTTGGCCGCATGCTCCACGCCGGGGAGCTCGCGGAACGGCTCGAACGCCGGCTCCAAGTAATGGATCTGGGCCGGCGGCGTTGCGGGGACGCCGCCCGGAGGCCCGCCCGGGCCTTCCGGCGGCGGCGCATCGTTTACCCAATTGACGCTCAGCACCATGTCGGCGCCGTTGCCGTAACGTATCCGGTCTTCCGTATTGGAGTTGATCGTCCGGGCCGCCGAAGCGCTGAATACCCCAGTTGCAATCGTCATAATCAGGAAAATCATAAGGAATTGATACTGGCTGCTGGAGCGTCCGACCTGGATGAGCGTCGCATATAACGACGGCGGCCACCACTTCTTGCCGATCCAGTAGATCCCCTTAAGAATCCATGGATACAGCCTTAGCAGAAGCAATCCAGCCCCCATAATGAACAGCGCCGGCACGATAAATTGCAGCGGGTCGATCGCGAGATCCTTCGCGCTCAACCCCAGCGCCTGCAGATCCGCCTGCCGCTTGCGGAAAGTGTACAAGCCATAGATCGCCAGTCCCAACGTAATGACGTCCAGAAACATTTTGTGCCATAGCGGGCTGCCCGTCAGCCTTGCGGATTGCTGCTTATGATTGACGATGCTGACTCGCGTCGCGAGCACGATCGGAATGATGACGATGACGAGACAGGCGGCGGCTGCGATCGCGGCAAACCGGTATGCCTCTTCCGTAATCCGAACGGGCAGACCAACCCTTTGCACAAAGGCCAGAAAACCGTTCGAAGCGCCCAACATTTCCGTTAACACCGCGCCTAGCAGCGGTCCAAGACCGAATGCCACGCCGCATAACAGAAGTCCCTCGGTCAAATAAGCACCGATCACTTGCCATCTCGAGGCGCCGCGGCTGCGGAGTACGGCAATCTCGTTTTTCTGCCTTCCGGCGATCAGATTGGAAACCATGAACATATAAAAAGCCAGCATGAGCAGAATCGGCACGTTCAGCGCCCACATCAGCGTACGCAGCTGCTCCGCTCTCTCTAGATAAACGCTGATCGTATTCAGCGCACGCGTCTCCGAGCCCATCTGGTACAACGCGAAGCTCTTCATGATCTCGGCTTTCATGGTTTCGTGCGCCGTTACAAACGGCTCAACCGTCTGCAGCTCCATCTTCGTATAGTCCATGACGACATACCATCCAGCCGCGCTTAAAGGCAATTGTCCCTCGCGCAGCAGCAGGCGCTCCCCCGTCTCGAACGGCATGAGAAAGGCGCTGTTCATGTCGCTCAGATTACCATAGCGGAAGTAAGGATCGTCATCCTCCGTCTTCCGTATAACGCCAACCGGCTTCAGCTGTACGTTGGCCGCCGCTTTCTTGTCCTCGATGACGAATACTTTGTCCAGCACTGTCTTGTAGTGGCTAAGTCCGTTTTCTGTCAGAAGCACCTCGTAGACACCGTCGACCGGCGCCTTCGAGGGCAGTCTCCCGTCCTTAAGCGTCACATGTTCCTCCAGCCCTTCGTATGACTTGATGGTCACCCATTGCTGGTTGTCATCGGAGAGGGGATTGGGATCATCCGCTCGTTTCATGCGGAGCGACATGGATTGGAAACTTCCCACAAGCTCCCGTACGGGCAGCCCGAACGAGCTTGCGCCAGTCGTGCGCACGTAATCGTCGATTCTATCGTACTTATTGTTAATCTGCTCCGGCGTCTCCTTCGTAACCATTACATTGGAGTAGTGCGTCCCCGGGTACTGTCCCGAGTTGGTCTGCAATTGTTCCAGATCCTTGACCAACATGCGGGACAGTACAGCCTCGGAGTAGATCGGCATGCTGCTGACGAGCGCCACGGAGATCAGGATGCCCATGAACAGGCTGCCGAGCAGCCACTTGTTCTGCACCATCTTGCGTATAATCATGACGAATAATGCCATAGACAAGTCACCAAGGCGTCCGGCAATACGAATTCGCCGATATTCGCGGCGATCCGTATGCTGCCGCAGCTCGCGCTACGGTAGCACGATCAGCATGCCTTCCTCCAGCCCTTTCGTAATTTCGATATCCGTCGATCCTTTGATTCCCGTCTCTACGTCAACCTCGCGGATCTTGTCGCCTTCCTCCAGAATCCGCACGAACGTTCGCCCCAGATAGCTGCGAAGACCGCTGCGCGGAATAATGATAACGTCGCTGCGTTCCTGCAGCAGCACCTTTACATCCGCGCGCGTGCCGATTTCCGCATCATCCGGCAGCTTCTCGAGTTCGACGAAAACCATTTTGGCGTTACGATCCTTGGTAATCGGGTCGTCCGAATACGGAGCCGACGACGGCGTCTGAGTCACTTTGCCCTCCAGCAGAACATTGCCCCCAAACGTCAGCTCCGCCTTGGAACCAACGCTGACGAGGCTGACGTCCGGCGAACCGTCCGTCTGGAAGGCGATGCGCAGCTTGCCGGGATCCGCTACGACGACCAGCGTCTCGAATTCGCGGACGGCATCCCCCTCCTTAAGCTCGGCTACATATGTCACTTGACCATCCATCTCGGCTGTCAGCAGCTTGCCAGTAAGTGCTTCCGCCAGCCTCTCGTGTCTCAACTTGTCGATATCGTACTGAAGCTGGGCTACTCGAATCTCGTCCTTGTCACCTGCATCCTTGGCCGACTTCAGCGCTTGACCCGAGCGGACCAGATTCAGCTCCATCTGCTTTAGCTCAATGTCCATATTGCCGGTATCCAGCCGTATGAGCGGGTCGCCATTCTTGACGATGTCACCCGACTTGACAAGCACTTCCTTGACTACGCCGCCTCCAGCCTTGAATTGTACCGTATCGGTGAAAAAGGACTCCAGCGTGCCGTTCCCGCGAATCTCCTGCGTAATTCTACCCTTTACAACCTCGACGGTACGGTAGTTTTCCTGCGGCGGCTTGACGAGTGGAGGCTTGAGCGGCGCTTCTTCGGCAGGCAGTAGCGAACAGCCTGCAAGCGACAATGCCGCAGCCATCGCAGCCGTCAGGACGACGATTTTGCTTTTACGTTTAGCTCGAAACGACAATGACACCATCCTCCAATTCGTATACGCGGTCTACGATCTCCATAATGGCGGGGTCATGCGTCGTCATGATGATCGTCATTCCCGCCGTTTCAACCAAATCGCGAAAAATTTTCATAATTTGCAGCCCCGTCCGGCTGTCCAGCTCCGCCGTCGGTTCATCCGCCAACAAAAGCCTCGGCTTGTGGGCAATCGCCCTCGCGATCGCCGTTCGCTGCTGCTCGCCCCCCGACAGCTCGAATGGACGATGGGACATGCGGCTTTTGAGCCCAACCTGCTCCAAAGCTCCCTCTGCCGCCGACTGTCGCTCCTGAGCCGGATACCCGGACACTCGCAGCACGAACTCAACATTTTCATAAGCAGACATTAATGGAATAAGGGCGAACGACTGAAAAATAAGCCCCATCCGCGTTCTACGGATGCCGTCCCGCTCCTTGTCCGACATCCCCGTCAGGTCATGGCCCTCGAACAACACTTGACCGCTATCGGGCCGGTCTAGCGCGCTAAGCAGATTAATGAGCGTCGTCTTGCCGGAGCCGGAGCGCCCCTTGAAGGCGATCAGCGCCCCCGAAGGGATGGCGATGTCGACTCCCTTCAACACTTGCACGGTCGCTGATCCGCGCCCGAACGACTTCATGATACCGCTTCCAATCACAATATCGGATACCGCGGGTACGCTCTCTATCGCTGCCCCCTCCAATCCTATGTTGCATTATCATCTTTTTCCATTTTATATCCGTACTGGGACTTACACAATATCAAAAACTTCAGAAATGGTGTGAAATTTATCGATCTTAAGCAATGATTACTAGAACTTCACAGCGATTATCGATGGCAAAGACTTGATCGGCGGCAGCGACTTAAAGCTCGGAAAACGTGCTACTGGTGGGAAATAGATCGGTACCAGCGACTTGGAGCACAAAAATGTAGTGTCCGAAGCTATTTTCTCAATAGAAAAAGCATCTCCGGCCAGACAGAACCGGAAATGCCCTCTACTTATCTATGGAATTTGGATGTTTAAGAAGAAGATGACGACCGTAATCGTGAGAATGCTGAGCAACGTCGATAAAAATACCGCTTGCGAGGCAAACTCCTTCTCGTTGTCGAATTCCACCGCGAGCAGCACGCTGCTTAGAGACGTTGGAACCGCCGACGAAACGATAAGCGCGGCAACCGTAAGTTTGTCGAGCGGCATGATTCCAACGGTGTTCCATAGCGTTATGATGCCCCAGGCAAGCAGCGGACCCGCCACCAGCCGTAACACGACAGCTATGGAGACGTCGACGGCAAGCGTCCGCTTGATGCGCCACTCCATGCTTCCCAGCTGAACGCCGAGCGTAATGAGCGCCGTTCCGAAAAACGCGTCCGCCAAGTAGGTGACCGGCATTTGCAGAGCATCCGGAATCGGAACGTTTAGCCATCTGAGCGCCAACGCACCCGGAATTACATAGATGACCGGCATGGACAGAATGGTTCGCCACACTTGCTTCATATCCGCCTTATGCGCGTTCACATTGTAGATGCCCCATGTATTCGGTATGAGCGACTGGACGACCATGACGATTATTTGAACCGCCAGCGTATGACTTAACCCGCCGAACGCCAATTGATTAAGCGGTATACCGTAGTTCGCGCTGTTGTAGAAAAGCACGCTGTTCTTCATGGCGCTTCTCATGCTTGCCTTGTAGCCCTTTATGCGAATAACGATCTCGACGATGGCATACTGCGCGAACATGAATATCAACAGAAACAGGAACACTTTGCCGATTAGCGATAACTCTAGTTTCTGATTGTACAGCAAGTTAAACATGAGCGCGGGTGAAAACAGATAAAAGTTCAGCTTGGACAGCGTCTTGATATCGAGCTTGAATGCCCGCATTAGCACGATGCCGAGTCCGATCATCACGCCCATCGGAAGTACGTTATTCGTTAGAATGTGCATAAAAACCGTCATGATGATCTCTTCTTTCCAAGTCGGTGATGCGCTAAGCATGTCAGCGTGATAAATGGGCGAGCCGTGCAATTGCCGCTATCGGCCTTGGTTCCCCTCCAACTTCGAGGCAAACCCTTCCCCGCGAGCCTTCCTCCCTCTACGACGGAAGATCCCCAATAAAGTCTACCAGCATAAACGACTCCTGACTATACTTTTGGCCAAATTCGCTTGCGAAAAAAACATCCTGGCCGTTCATGCTCTGCATTCCCTTTCCTTGCCAAACCTAGTCTGACAGATTTGCGGCGCTCAATATTCGATGCTCGTCCTCATAAAGCTAGCTCTACGTCTACCTTCCTCCCCCGAACAGAACCCGCCTTCTGATCCGCGGTACCGCTCTACTCCAGACTTGCCCCGGTCTCGTACCCAGCACCGGCTCCTGCCTCCGCTTGCGGGAATTGCAACTCGTACAGTTGGCTATATCGTCCTTGCCTGCGAAGCAACTCTTCATGCGATCCGCTCTCGAGAATGCGGCCTTGCTCCAGCACGTAAATGCGGTCGGCCTGCTGGATGGTCGACAGTCGATGGGCGATGACGAGGCAAGTGCGGCCCTTCAGCAGAACGGCGAGCGCATCCTGAATATGCTGCTCCGATTCCGAATCGAGCGATGCCGTCGCTTCGTCGAGGATAATAATGCGCGGGTTTTTCAGAATGGCTCTCGCGATGGAGATGCGCTGCTTCTGCCCCCCCGACAGCTTGACTCCGCGCTCTCCTATTCCCGTATCGTAGCCATCTGGGAACGCGCTGATAAATGTATCCGCATTCGCGGCTCTCGCAGCCGCGATGACCTCCTCATCCGAGGCGTTCGCGTTGCCGTACCGGATATTTTCGCCGATTGTGCCGTTGAATAAGACGATGTCCTGAGACACGATGCCAATCTGTTCTCTTAGCGACTCCAGCTTAACATCCTTTAAAGAGTGGCCGTCTATAGTGATGTCGCCCGACCTCGGATCGTAGAAACGCGGAATCAGATGCGCGATCGTCGTTTTGCCGGAGCCCGACGAACCGACCAGCGCCGTAATGCGTCCCGCTTCCAGCTCCAGATTGAAGCCGCTCAGCACCTTCGCATCTCCCGAATAAACAAAATCCACATCGCGGAATACGATATGCCCGCGTACCGGCGGAAGCACAACCGCATCCGCCTTCTCCACGATATCCGCTTTCGTGTTCATCACTTCCATGATGCGCTCGTAGGCGGCTGCGGATTGTTGAACCGAATTAATAATGCGGCTGAAGTGGCGAATCGGATTCTGCAGCAGCCGCAAATACGCGATAAACGCCACGATCGTGCCGACGGACATATCGCCACGCATCGCCAGCCAAGCTCCGAACACGAGAACGATTGCCAGACCGACGAAGTTAAGAAAGTCGATGATCGGCTCGTAAGCGGCCCTCAATCGGACGACCTGGATGTTGGCGTCCATATTGATGCGCGTCCTTTCGGAGAACCGTTCGGACTCGTATTCCTCCTTCGTAAAAGACTTGATCAGCCGAATGCCGGTCAACGAATTCTGAAGATGATCGCTAACGTCCGCCACCGACTCCTGCACCTTGCGGAACGATGAACGCATCCGCCTGCCGAACAGGCGCGTCGTCATAATCATAAGCGGGAACGTCGCGAGCAGCAGCAGCGTCAGCCGCCAATCGATCCAAAGCATATAGACGGCAATCGCCGTAAAAGTGAAAAAATCGGTAAACAGCTGCATCATGCTCGAGGAGATAAGCTGCTGCAGGATGCCAACGTCGTTTGTGACCCTCGACATCAGATCTCCCGTTCGATTACGATCGAAAAAGGCGATGTCCAGGTTCTGCATATGGCGATAAAGATCGTTGCGGAATTTGTAAAGCACCGTCTGCCCTATTGTCGCCATCAGCGACGTGCTTAGGTACCGCAGCAAACCAAGCGCCAGAGCGGAGCCCAACACGCCTGCTCCGATGTAGAACAGCTTGTCGTACTGCTTGCCGGGGATAACCTGATCGATCGTATACCTCGTAAGCTGCGGAACGATAAATTCCAGCAGCGACACGCCGATGACGCATACGACGGCCAAAGCAATCGCGCGCCACTCCTGACGCGCATGCGAATAGATTCGGGCGAACATGCCATAGATGCTGGCGGGCTTCGCCTTCTCGCCGGTGCCGAACCTGCCCATGCCCATTCCTCTGCCGGGACGATAGGCGCCTGTCGGATTGGCATTGCCGCTCATTCCGCTCCCTCCCCGGGATCTCTTCCCGCCACATCGTTAACGGATTCAACAACGGCTCCCACGATCCCGGAATCCGTCTCCCCCGTAATTCCCCGCAGTTCGCTCCTCAATGCCGCGAGCGCCTCTCGAAGCCGCGTTGCAAGGGCTGCGTCAGCAAGCGCCGCCCGCTCCGCCGCCTTAAGCAAATGGATCAGCTCCTTGCCGGCAGGCGTCAGCCTGCGATTGCGTCGCACGCCGCCCGGCTCTTGCGATTCGCCTTCCTCGTCCTGCCCCTCTCGCACTCGATCCCTCGTCTCCCATTCTCCCGATGCGCCGGCTTCGGACGATTCGGCACGGCTCAGCTCCTCTTGCAAGTAGCTTCTGCCTTCTTCCGTAATTTGAAAAACGCGTTTGCCTTCCTGCTTGAACGGCTCTACCAAGCCTTGATCCCGAAGCATCTGCAGCGTCGGATAGACGGAACCCGCGCTGGGCTTATACGTGCCGCCGGACTGATCTTCAAGCGCCTTCATCATTTGATAGCCGTGCATATTCTCGTGCGAAAGCAGCTCCAACAGCGCATATTTCACGCCGCCTCTGGTGAAGTAGCGTCTGCCGGAACCGCTCGTGTCGCGTTCGTTGCCCAGATGGAGAAACAATCGTTCCTCCGGTTGCCATTGCTCGCTCATATCGCGAACACCTCCAATGCGATATATCGTATTATTTTAAATTCTATACGATATATCGTATTATGGCAATTGTATGGATAAACAAAATGATTAGACCGAATGTATTGCATTCGCGCGGTCGGTAACCTATCTTCTTTTGCTTTTCTCGACCGACGGCCATATTCAAGTTCGAATATTCCGAAAATTGATGTTGATTCAACCAATCACTAGATTTATAATAAACATTAAATAAATGGGATGCGTAACTGGCGAGAACGTAGATCACTACGGGGGAGCGCATTCGTCAAACTAGCCGTTCGCCTGGGCAAAGCATTTGGTTGATTGTAACCAAATGCTTTTCTATTTTTCGAGGAGAGTGTCGGATGAGAAAGGCGAAAAAAGTAGCAGTGCTGCTGTATGAACAAGTGGATGCTTTGGACGTGACAGGTCCGTTCGAAGCGTTCGCAGTGGCGAGCAACTGGGGGCAGCACTTTCAGGTTTATACGGTCGCCCTGGAATCGAACGCGCCGATTCGGACAATCAGCGGTTTGACAATTCAACCTGACTTCGTTTCCTCAGAATGTCCGGTGCCGGACATTCTGATCGTTCCGGGAGGCTGGGGGGCACGCAAAGAGATGCACAATGAAAAGTTGACCGACTGGATCAACGAAACTTCACGACGGGCTGCATTTACGCTTTCTGTCTGTACGGGGGCTCTGCTGCTCGCCAAGGCCGGACTTCTCGATGAATTGCGCGCGACCACCAATCAGCGAGCCATGGATTTGCTAAAGGAGTGCGCACCGGCGAGCGCAACGCTGGTGGAGAACGTCCGATACGTGGACAATGGCCGCATCATTACATCTGCAGGCGTTACGGCCGGAATAGATGCCGCTTTGCATCTTATCGCGAAGCTTCACGGGGAGGAACTGGCGATCGATACTGCGTCAAGGCTGGAGCATAACTGGAGACGTGAGCCTTCCGAAGCACTCGCTATCCGAAGAGCAACGGCTGAAGACGTCGACTGTATCCGCTCCTTGCTTATTGATGCAGCGCAATGGATTCATTCGGCGCATGGCTTCTGGCAATGGCGGGTTGAAAGCTTCGAACGCGAGATTGTCGAAGCATTCGTCCGGGATCATGAAGTGTTCGTCGCGGCATTTGGGAATGAGCCGGTGGGTTGCTTCTCTGTCCATTGGGGGCGCGAGGAAATATGGGGAGAGCAATTTCATGATGACGCGGGGTACGTTCATCGGTTATGCGTCTCACGCAAACGAAAAGGAGAAGGAATCGGCCGTGAGCTTATTCGATACGCGGAAAGTTATATTGGGGACAGGGGAAAAAGCTGGCTGCGCCTCGACTGCATGGCTGACAACCCTAGCCTTAATGCCTTCTACCTCAGTCTCGGATTTGTCTTGCAGGGGCGCTTCGACGAGAGCCTCTGGAGCGCCAATTTGTACGAGAGGGAGATTCTAGGAAAGGCAACCCGCCACTGAGCCACATGCATCCTTCGTCATGGACCCACGATCTGAGCAGTCTGCAAAATCGAAGGAGTTGCTTGTTGAAATAGCTCACTTGATGAATGAAACCTCAAAAATGAAGAAATGGCGGTGCAGTTCATTATCCCTTCACCGCCATTTTTGGCTTTTGGTCTATTGCCGCCATCTTAAGCAAATTGTGAGCGAGCGAAAACCACCCGACCTCAAGGCTTACCTTCGGCAGCCGAAACGTCGCTATTGTTGCTGTTACGAGCCCCATAGTCGTTAAATACGCCTATGGGATGTTTTTGTCGCTGTTACGAGCCCCATAGTCGTTAATAACGCCTATGGGATGTTTTTGTTGCTGTTACGAGCTCCATAGTCGTTAATAACGCCTATGGGATGTTTTTGTTGCTGTTACGAGCTCCATAGTCGTTAATAACGTAAGCGTCAAACTGTCCCCACCTTCGAATCGAGCGATCGTTATGAGATAATCCTCCTCAATAGCCATTCTGAGGAGGATTTTTCTATGAGCAGAGAAGAGATTCGAATGAAATGGGAAGCTCGTGTCGAGGCATTTCGTGCAAGTGGCGAAAAGACAACACATTGGTGCAAAGCCAATCAAATCGACCGCCGTCAACTTTACACATGGATGAAGAAGCTGGATGAGTCACCCCCATCTTCTTCCGTTAAACAGACGACCTTCATTCCTGTTCAGGTGACTCCTGAAGTGAAACCGGCGCCGTGCCGTTCACTTCGCATTCAGATCGGTGCAGTCGTCATCGAAGTCGATGCGGGATTTGAGCCCGCCTTGCTCCGCGAAGTTGTTCGAGCACTGGGGGCCGATCCAGTATGTTAAACGAAATCACGTCAAAGCCCGTCTATCTAGCTTGTGGCAGCACGGATCTACGTAAATCCATCGACGGCCTTGCCGCACTCGTCCAAGAAGGACTCGGGATGAGTCCCTTTTCTCCGGCGCTGTTCGTTTTCTGCAACCGTGAACGTAACAAACTTAAAATATTGTACTGGGAGCATAACGGATTCTGGTTGTACTACCGCAGGCTCGAACGCGGTACGTTCCAGTGGCCGCAGGCAAATGGGGAGCCTGTTGCGATCACAAACCGCGAGCTTCGCTGGCTGCTTGACGGGCTATCGCTAAGTCAACGGCAGGCGCATCCGAAAGTACGGGCCGAAGTAGTCATTTAACAAATCATTTCTTACGCAAATTGTCATACCTGGCAGCAGGTACTTGCCTGCGCGTTATCGAAATCATACGGTATGGAAAAGCGAACGGAAACCCCTAACCCCGAAATACTCCAGCAGCAAATTTCAAAGCAGGAACAGCAAATTGCCGAGCTCTCTGCGAAGCTCAAATGGTATGAAGAGCAGTTTCGCTTGGCTCAGCAGAAGCGCTTCGGCGCTTCCAGCGAGAAGACGCATCCCGACCAACTGGAGATGAATCTGTTTAACGAAGCTGAAGTGCTTGCTGCGTCCGCTCCTCAAGAGCCAGACGTCGAGACGGTCACGTACAGCCGGAAGAAGACCTCTGGCAACCGGGAAGCCAAGCTGGATCAGTTCCCTGTCGAGACGATCCACTATGCCTTGCCGGAGTCTGAGCAATTCTGCTCGTGCTGTGGCGGTGGACTCCATGAGATGAGCACCGAAACGCGTAATGAGATTGCTGTTATCCCGGCGGAGGTGAAGGTCATCCGTCATGTGCGGCAGGTCTATGCGTGCCGCCACTGTGAGCGGAAAGAGATTCGCACGCCCGTCGTTACGGCGCCCATGCCTAAACCGATTCAGCCGGGCAGTCTGGCGTCCCCGTCCATTGTGGCGCATGTCATGAGCCAGAAGTATGTGGACAGCCAGCCGCTCTATCGTCAAGAGCAGCAATTCGCAAGGCTCGGACTTACGCTATCGCGCCAAACACTGGCAAACTGGATGATCTACGGATCGGAGCAGTGGCTGTCGCTTCTCACGGACCGCATGCGTGCGCACTTGCTGAGCAAGGACATTCTGCATGCCGACGAGACGACACTGCAAGTTCTGCAGGAGCCCGGCAAGTCCGCGTCATCCAGTTCGTACATGTGGCTGTATCGTACGGGCCGTACCGATGCGCCAATCGTCCTCTACGACTACCGGTCGACGCGCGGCGGCGAGCACCCGAGGAACTTCCTCGAAGGTTTCAGCGGCTACCTGCATGTGGACGGCTATTCCGGCTATCACAAGGTCAAGGACGTGACACTTGTTGGATGCTGGGCCCATGCACGCCGGAAGTTCGACGAGGCATTAAAAGCGTTGCCGCCTACGCAAGATAAGACAACGACCGCAGCCCAGCAAGGACTTGCCTTCTGTAACCAGCTATTTGCGATCGAGCGCGAGCTGGTCAAGGCGGCAGCCGAAGAACGCTACACCATCCGTCAGGAGTGGAGTCTCCCCCTTTTGGATGCTTATTTGGTGTGGCTGAAGCAGCAGCGCTCGCGGGCATTGCCAAAGAGCAAGCTCGGAGAGGCGATCACCTACAGTATCAATCAGTGGGAGAAGCTGACGGTGTTCTTGAAAGACGGACGGCTGGAGATCGACAACAATCGGAGTGAACGCGCGATTAAACCATTCGTCATTGGACGGAAGAATTGGTTGTTTGCCAATACACCGCGAGGTGCAAAGGCAAGTGCGACGATCTACAGCGTTATCGAAACAGCGAAGGAGAATGGATTAAATCCGTTCAAGTACCTTCAGTATCTTTTTGAACAGCTACCTCAGTTAGCCGATCCTAAAGATCCGTATGCACTGGACAGGCTTCTTCCGTGGTCATCATCGCTACCGCTAACTTGCCGCATATTTAAACAAGAGTAAACTTGCCAAAACAATAGCCCTCATCTTGATTTCAAGGTGGGGGCTATTTGACGCTTACTTAATAACGCCTATGGGATGTTTTTATCGCTTTTACGAGCTCCATAGTCGTTAATAACGCCTATGGGATGTTTTTATCGCTTTTACGAGCTCCATAGTCGTTAATAACGCCTATGGGATGTTTTTGTTGCTGTTACGAGCCCCATAGTCGTTAAATACGCCTATGGGATGTTTTTGTTGCTGTGGGTCGGTCAAGGATTGGTATCCTGACCGACCCTTTCCGTGTCTATGTGCATTACTGTCTCGCTATTATTTTATATCTTTTGGGACAGCCCCCAATTTCCGTTTGATACCCTTCTACCTGGATTGAACGCTCTCCTTCGCGGCAGCGTCATGCTCCCCCTGGGAATGACGGTACAGCTCCTCGTAATAGCCGGCCGCGTCCAGAAGCCCTTGATGCGTTCCCTGCTCTACGATCTCGCCCTTGCTCATGACCAGAATGCGGTCCGCTCCCATAATCGTCGACAGTCTGTGGGCGATTACCAGCGTCGTGCGGCCGACTGCAACCAGCTTTAGCGCATTCTGAATCAGCTGCTCGGTATGGGAATCGAGATTGGCTGTCGCTTCGTCGAGAATCAAAATTTTCGGCTTGAACACGATGATCCGCGCGAAGGAGATCAACTGCCTCTCCCCGGCGGACAACCCGCTGCCGCGTTCGGACAGGCGCGTGTCGTAGCCATCCTTCATCCGCCCGATGATCTCGCCCGCTCCGATAAATTCGCAAGCCTCGATGACCTCTTCGCGGGATATGCCGGGATCGAACAAACGCACATTGTCGAGCACGGTGCCCGAATACAGGTAGGGCTCCTGCTGCACAAGCCCGACGATTCGATGAAGATCCCGCTGCGGTATCTCCCTCACGTCGTGGCCGTCAATGAGGACGCTCCCCGCGCTCACGTCATAGAATCGGCATAACAGACTGATCAGCGAGCTTTTGCCCGCGCCGGTCGTGCCGACAATGCCGACCAGTTCTCCTGCGCTTACATGAAGATCGAGGCCCTTGATAACGGGAGCTCCGTCGCCATAGGCGAATGTGACCCCGTTGAAATCTATTTTTCCTTTTATCTCTTCCCTCTTAAAGGGAACGGTCTCCGCCTTATCGTCTACTTCCGGCTTAATGGCGAAGATGCTCCAGACCCGATTGATCGCCACCGTGGCGGACTGCAGCGTATTCCATTGCTGCGTAATCGTATTGATCGGCTGGAAGAACATGCGAATGTACGTGATGAAAGCATACAACACGCCGAACTCCAGTTCCTGACCGAGCACGGCCCGGCCTCCGAGCCAGACGACGAAAGCGATCGCGATGTTGTTCAAGATCTCGAACGTGCGGTTGAATACGACATTGGTCCGGATTTCCCTTACATTCGCGCGGAAGTAGGAATCGTTCCGCTCCCGGAACTGCCGCTTCTGCTCATCCTGCTGATGAAAGACCTGGATCAGGTTCATCCCGGACAAGTTCTCCGCCACGAAAGCCACAAGCCGGGACAGCCGGGTTCGGGCCATCTGGTACGTTTCGCGCATGAAGGAACGGAAGGCGATCGCGATGCCCGCTATAATCGGAACGAGAATGAGGCAATACAGCGTCAGCTGCGGGTCGAGCTGGAACATGAGCACCAAAATGAACAACAACGTCAATCCGTCGCGGAACAAGCTCAGCACGACCTGGTTAAAGAATTGGTTGATCGCCTCCGTATCGCTGGATACGTGGGTAATGAGGCTGCCGCTCGGGACGCGGTCGAAGTAGGACATCGACAGCTTGCCGATATGCGCGAACAACCGCTTCCGTATGCTGGCGACGATGCTTTGGCCGGCCTTCTGGAGCAAGTTATTTTGCAAGTAGGAAAATATTAAACTTAATAAGGATAAAGCCATATAAATGCCGCAAACGAGCAGCAGCCCCTTGTAATCGTTCCTTCCCGACATCAAATTATCGTCGATCGCGATCTTGACCAAGTATGGCTGGAGCAGCTCCGCCGTAATGGCGATAAGCGTACAAACGATAAATCCCGCGAACGTCAGACGATGTTCTTTGATATAACCGGATAACGCCTTAAACGTCGAGATGTACTTCGGCTTGACCTGAGGCGCGGACAGATCGGCCTTCTGGTCCATCTGCCAATTGTTAATGGCCTGTGCCATTCCGCATCGTCCCCTCTTCCTGTATGTCGTGCTGCGTCCGGTACAAGCCGTTTTTGGCCAGCAATTCCTCATGGGTGCCGCGCTCCACGATTGCTCCCCCATCCATGACGATAATGGCGTCCGCATGCTTCAGAGCGCTGATCCGGTGGGCGATGACGATCGTCGTCTTGCCCCGGCGAATCTCGCGGATCGTCTCCATGATCTCGGTCTCGGTCACGGCGTCCACCGCACTGACACTGTCGTCCAATACGAGAATCGGCGCATCCTTAATGATCCCCCGGGCCAGGCTGGTACGCTGGCGCTGTCCGCCGGACAACGTGACGCCGCGCTCGCCGAGCCGGGTTTCGAACTTGTCAGGGAACTCGATAATATTGTCGTAGACCCGCGCCAGCTTCGCCGCCCGCTCCACTTCGGGCAATACCGAGTCGCGCTTGTAGAAAGCGATATTCTCCCGAATGGTAGAACTGAACAGAAAGCCGTCCTGAGGCACGTAGGCAATGCCCTCCCGCAAGCTCTTGAGACTGAGACGGCGAACGTCCTCCCCGCCGATCCATATCGTGCCCGGAGGCGGATCATAGGTGCGGAGCAGCAGCTTCATGAGCGTCGTCTTGCCGCTGCCGGTTCTGCCGATGATGCCGAGCGTCGTGCCGGGAGCCACGCTGAGGTTAATATCGCGCAGTACCTCTCGCTGAGCCTCCCCGCCGCTCGAGTCATTGCCGCCCGTTCCGGGCTCCCGCTTGCTCTCCGGCACGGAGGCAGTCCGGCCCTTCTTGTCACCGGCGCCCGTTACGCTGTCCGCCTTCATCTTCCTCTCGCCTTCGATAGCCGTCTCAGACTCTCCGTAAGCGAACGTTAATCCCCTTACCTCGATGCCCGCGCCGGAGGAAGAATCCAGCTCAAGCGCTTCGTTGTCCTCGGTGATGTCCGGCCGCTGCGACAGCAGATTGTTAAGCCGCTCCAGCGAAGCGCGGGCCCGCTGCACGACGTTGATGACGTTGCCGATCTGCTGCAGCGGGTTCATCAGCATGCGGATATACAGCGTAAGGGCAACGAATCCGCCAAGAGTTATCGTCCCGTTGATCGTCAGGTACCCGCCGAACGCCAACGCGATAATCAGCGACGTCGCCCCGAGGAAAGGGACAAGCGACTGGAAGAAGGAGGAGACGCGAACCAGACTGAGCTGCCTGCTCCGAATGCGGTCCACCGTCACCCCGAACCGCGCCCCCATCACTTCCTCGACGGCAAATTTCTTCGTCACGCGAATACCGCCGAATTGCTCCTCCGCCGATTCCGTCATCGCCCCGAGCGCTTCCTGCACGCCCATCGAACGTTTTTTGATCATGGGTCCGAACCAGGCCACCACGACCGGGATGAGAAGCAGCGGGAAGATGCTGGCCGCGACCAGATAAAGCGGAACATCCGTCAAAAGCAGCATAACGACGGTCGAGATAAGAAGCATCGACGCCCCTGCCGTCTGATTGACGCCCATGGAGATCGACTCCCTCACGGCCGTGACGTCGTTCATGAAGTAGCTGAGCAGCTTCCCGACGCCGTTGCGGGAGTAGAACCGTTCGCTAAGCCCCGCGAAATGAATAAACAGCTTGCGGCGGTTGATGAATTCGAAGAATCGGCCCGTGTACATGACCAGATATTGCGCGAAGCCGCCGATAATCGCGTACCCCGACCCGATCGCAAGCAGAATCCAGCTGTACTGGATGACAGAATCCAGCGTCAGGACTCCTTCCTTCAGCTCGTCGGTGAAATTCCCCAGCACGCGCGGGAAGTTTACATGCACGATGCTGGCAATCAGATGGAGACTGATGGACAAGACGTAATACAACCAGGTTTTACGGAAAAAATCGGCCAAAATGCGTTGTGAATCCAACCTCTGTTCACTTCCCGTCTCAAGGGCGTGTATGCATACACGCCCTAAAAAATTATTCTACCAGCCCCGTTCTCTCCACGCCCTCCACGAACCACCGCTGAGTGAAAGCATACAGCACGAGCAGCGGCAGAATGATGAGGAACGCCGCTCCCATTTTGACCGGTTCAAGGAAGGCTCTGAGCCTTCCCTCCTGCGCTTCCATCGCCAATTGGGCATTCAGCTTGGATAAGCCGACGGACAGCGGAACATCGGATGCGCCGAACATGTACATGGATGGGAAGTAGGCATCGTTCCACGCCCATACGAACGAAAACAAAAAAACGACGATGATCGCCGAACGCGAAATGGGAAGCATGACCCGAAAGAAGATGCGAAGCGCGCCGGCTCCGTCGATGCGGGCCGCCTCCTCCATCTCCTTCGGCAGCGTGAAGAAAAACTGGCGGAAAATCAAAACAAACAATGCGCCCTTGAGTCCGTGTCCGAATACCGCCGGCACGATAAGCGGCCAGAACGTGTTGATCCAGCCCAGCTCCTTGAACAACAGGATGGAAGGCAGGATCGTCACCTGCGGCGGCATGATGAACGTGAACAACAGCGCGGCGAACCAGAACTTTTTGAACGGAAAATCAAGACGCGCGAACGCGTAGCCGGCTACGGCGCAGGAAAATACTTGCAGCACGGCCGACAACGTCGATACGGTTAAGCTTACGCCAAAACTTTTCGCATAGTCCAGCATTTCTATCGCTTCCGACAGATGTCCTCCGTATACGCCCGTCGGCACCCAGATGACGGCGGGGTCCAGCAAATCCGGCGCTCCCTTAATCATCGTGGTGACCATATAGAAGACGGGCTTCAAATAAATAAAAGCCACGTCGATCAGCAGCAGGTACATAAGAAGGCGAAACAGCAGTCCTTTGTCCGCCTCCCTGCCTAGCAGCTTAAACTTCAGCCCGGCGAGAATCCCCTTTCTGCCAAACCCGGCTGGAGAGGACCTGCGCCTTGTCTTGATCCACGGTATACTTTCAAGCGACGGCTTGGCCATAATGCCCCTCCTCTCTATTGACGTCTAGGCGATAACGAAGCATTGATTCGCGAGTAGATCAGCAGCGCAAACGCGACGAACAACAGCACGATCATGAAGTAGATCCAGGCAAGCGCGCTGGACAGGCCGTAGTTCTCCGTCGTCACCTTGCTGATGATGGGGTTGGACGGATACGTAAACAGATCCACGATCGTGAAGATCACGTTAAGGAAGATAAAGGGCACCATGCCCGGAAGCGTGATCTTCCAGAAGGTGCTCCATGGATCGGCGCCGTCGATGCGCGCCGCTTCGTACACGGTACGCGCGATGGTCTGGCGGCCGGCGAGGAAGATCAGAATCTGGACGCCGGAGTACCAGAGCACGAGCACGAAGGAGCCGATGACATTGCCGATCGGTCCCGCCCAGGAAGGCGGCAAATAGCGGGCCAGCATATAATCGATTCGAAGCGACGAAATAATGCCGAGGGACCCTTCGCCCTGCGCGATGAATTCGCCGATGATCTGCCCCGACGCAAAAATGACCGGCAGGAAGAAGATGACGCGGAACGCCGTTCTTCCCGCGAATTTCAGATTAAGCAGGATCGCGATCATCAAAGAGAAAACGATAATGATCGGGATCATGACGAGCGCTTCCCTAAGGAACGGCACCAGATCGTCGTAGAGCAGCCCACCGTCGGCGAACAGAATCTCGCGATAATATTGCACACCGATGGGAGTCGTCTGCACGCCCGTCACCGTAATCCGCACCTGATGGAAGCTCATGTACAGCGAATAGAAGAGGGGGAATGCCACGAACGCGAGGAAGCCTATGATCCACGGCGCGATAAACATCGAGCCTTCTAGCTTGCGTTGCGCCGTCTTCTTATTCATAGACCTTCCCCTCCTTCCTGATGGCGAAATCGGATGCGCCTACGACGTATCCGTCTCCTTGATACGGCTCAGCGTTGTAATTGACGATAACGGCATGACCGTTCCCGTAGACCGTTTTCTTGACGCCCGGCGCGAGCGTCGCGTGATCGACGATGAACGCGTCCTGGACATCGCGCAGCGCCTCGTTCAACCTCTCGTACTGTTCGGCCGCCACGTCGATCCAGTCCTTGTAGTTCATGCTGTAATACCAGACGGAATAAGCCTTTTTAAACGCTCCGGACGCTGCCGCCGTGAACACGTAAGCCGGGTATGCTCCGTACTCCACGCTCTTTAAGTAATCGCTTTTGTATTCGTCGCGCAGGTTCCCCCACTCCGATGTATACGTCACAAGTCCATGCAGGGCGATCTGGGCGAAAGGAACGGCTTCGTCTACGAAAATATCGTAGGAGTAGTCGTCGGCCATACGGTGAATATGGGATATGCCGGGCAGCGAATAAAACGAAGCGTTTTCCGCCGCGGCATATCCGATCGTATCCGCCGTTGCGGCGAGCACGGCTTGCTGGCCGTCCAGCACCTCCGACCTCGTCGCCCGGTGGCGGCTGTTGAAGTCGGTATTTAGCGAGCCTCCTATGCCGCCAGTGAACAATATTCCGTCCACACCCAGCTTCTCGTACTCCGGCAGATCGTCCAGCGCTTCGCGGAACGCATACAACGGACTGACGACCGGCACATCTTCTTCCTTGGCCGGCAGCGGCTGATAGAGCAGCGTGCCCGCCAAATTCCGAAGGCCGTCGTTCAAGCTCCAGAAGCCGCCCCGCCCGCTGTTGTTGAGCGAGTAATTAGCTGCCAGGAGCAGCTTGCCGCCGAGCTCGCCTGCCGTATTCGCCAGCGACCTCAGCCCCTTGTCGCCGCCGATTCTCCGATCGGCCGGGAGCAACCCGCCGTGCGAGCTGTAGCCGTAACGCTGCCAGCCGTGATAGATGGCCGTAATGCTGCCTATGCCCGCATCCGTCAGCTCGCGCAGCATCTTCTCCGCTTCTCCCGTCGTCGTGCCCACGATGTAATCGTCCCATAGCGGACCTTGCTTCAGATCCGCCGCCACGATGTCGGCGAAGAACGGAATGTCGCCGTCCCCGGACGGCAGGCGCTGCAAGCCGCGTTCCTGAATCAAATAATCGCGGAATTTCGCGGCCATGGCGGGATAGCCGACATCCTCTCCCTCCAGCAAGTAATAACGGACGCTCCGCTCCGCGGCTTCGAACCGCTCCTTGCTGAACGTGTAGAAACCCTCGACGCCGCGGCGGTCGGTGCTTTGGAAAAATTTGATTCGGTACTGCCACTCCGCCGTGATCCAGTTGCCGTTGCCAAGAGAGCCCGCCGGCGCCGCGAACAGCTTGGCGTATTCCTCGCCTTCCGTCAGCACGCCGAGGAACGACTGCTCCCCCGACTTGAGGCCGAAGACGGGCATCTTAACCTCGCTTCTGTTCGTCACCTCGTTGTAGAAGGCCAGATCGGAGCCGTATACCGGCTCCCGATAGACGGACTTGTCATTGCTCCGGTTCTCGTCGAAGCGGGCAAGCGCGCCGGATCCGTCCGGCAGAAGCAAGTAACCATTCTTGTCGATCGACGGCTGCGAGCCGAACATCGGGTACGCCTTCAGGTTAAGAAGACTTAACGCTTCTTCCGTAATGCCGCCGTCTATGATCTTCACCTCGACGTAATCCCCCCGAAGCGCGACCTCAACGGGAATCTTGAAGCCCGTAGAGTTAAAATGGTAGGTCGCGCGGAAACCGTCGTCCAGCTTCTCGAACTCCAGGACGCCGCGCTCTTCCATCCAGTTCGTCAGCTTCGTCTGCGACTTGGAGCTCGAAGCGTCGATGTATTCCAGCATGATAGGCGACAGCAGATTGCTGCGCCAGACGCCGCTTGTCGCTTCATCCTCCCAATAGGCAGGCTTCGGGTAGGAACGCCAGACGTTGCCGCTGATCTTGCTCTCCGCCTTAAAGTGTCCCGTCTCCGCGTCGGCCCATAGAATAAGGGAAGCCGACTCGGCTACCCTCGCGAAGCTTTCCTCGTTCGGCAGTCTGGGCTCAATGGGAAAGGAGTGATTCCTCGAAGAGGAAGCCTCGTCTTGAACAGCTTCCCCGGCGACCGTTGTCGCGTTGCCCTGCCCGATCGCTGTTCCATCGCGCTGAATTAGCCAGAACATGGCACCTAGAAGGAGGATTATAGCGACGCCAACCGAAACCAATGCCAGTATCCTCCGTTTCATCGAATGGCCACCTCCTGATAGATGGAATAGATAAAGCCGATGAGTTCGCTGGTCAGGCTGAACGTGATGAAGATAAGAATAGCCATAATGAACATGGTGAGCACGGTCAGGAACAAATTTTTGACCGTTTCCCCTACACTGTAATTCTGAATGCCCTGCACTTGCCAGAACAGCAGCAGTCCCGCCCAACCGTACAAGCCGTATTCCAGAAATCCGTAAATAGACGCTTCGTTAAGCGTCATGACTCCGGACAATACGGTGAGCGGCACGCCGACGATCGCGAAGGGAAACATCGCATACGCGCTCGCCGCATAGACGTCCCGGAATCGTCCTTCCCCTTGATTAAGGGAGCTGACCAGGTAGCTTGCGACGACGAAGCCCAGCCAGACGACCGCGAATTGCAGCAGCGGCGTCAAGACGCTGGCATCCACTATAATAGAAGGATTATAGATGAAGTTCGTGCCGGAGCGAATGAAACCGTACGAGGCAAGCGCGATCAGCAGCACCGCGCTCCCGCCGGCCACGCTCCCCTTGCCTTCGTGCCTGATGCCGTAGAAGCCGTCAAGCGGGTGGCGAATCAGATACGACACAATGCCTAGCTGCGTCGACACCGCCTTCCATCCGCGCCAGAATTCTCTTCGCTTCCGGGCACGCTCCTTCCCGTATCGCCGTCCCAGCTTCTTGGCCAGCAGGAATATCAGGAAGAAAACGATGGCGGCGTTCATGAACAGCCCGAATTGGCTTTGGAACCACAGCAGTCTGTTCTGCCAGAAGGAATCGGAGTAGCCCTGCGCGAGGCCGATATCCTTGAACAGCCTTTGCGCCTCGGCGTAGTCTCCGCGCTTGTAAGCGGCCTTTGCCAATCCCAGCACGGCCGGGGCGTAATAGGCATTCTGGCGATAGACTTCCCGCCATAACGGCTCGCTGTCTTCATAACGTCCG
The DNA here is from genome assembly GCF_018604145.1 of Paenibacillus agaridevorans. NCBI lineage: Bacteria > Bacillati > Bacillota > Bacilli > Caryophanales > Paenibacillaceae > Paenibacillus > Paenibacillus agaridevorans. The sequence goes on from NZ_CP075889.1 coordinate 3,980,138, forward strand.
TCCTCCGTCAAGCTGTTGGCCTGGTGCACCAGTGCTCCGAATTCCGTCAGCTCATACTTCTGAATGACGTTGTTCTCGCTGTCAAGAATGTACAGATTGTTGGAAGAATCGTTCGCGACGGCCGCCGGAGTCTTTACGAGGCCGAGCTTCGTCGTCGTGTCTCCCGCGGCGCCGCCCCAGAAAAACAGCAGATTGCCGTTGCCGTCGTATTGGCTGACGACGTTCAGCCGGGAATCGACCACCGTCATGTTGCCGTCGGCGTCCACGGTCAGATCATTTAATTGCGGAGCCGTCTGCCGTACGGCGTTCGGGTCCCGTATCGTTTCTCCAAAGCGGCCATCCGACAAAGAATCGGCGAATTCCCCCTTCCCGGACAGCTGATCGAGACCGGCGATGTTCAGCTTTTTGAGCTGCCCCTGCCCTACCTCCTTGGTGACCGTATAGATGAAGCCTTCTCCGTTCTGATCGACGCTCGTAATGGATCCCGGCAGCTTGCTGATCTCGCGCTCGTACATCTCCCGCGTATACAGAAGACGCTTCACGCTGTCGACGAAGGAAAAGCTTGTGCGGTTGGCGCCGAAGAAACCTTGAAATTCGCCCTTGGGATCCAGTTGCAGCAATCCTTGATAACCGCCAAGCGTGGCGATGTACAGAAATCCGCGTTTGTCGACGACGAGCTTGACGGGGTCGAACTTGAACGAATCCGGGATCAGCTTGGAGTCCGGCCGGCCGTATTCCGCGAGCACTTCTCCTTCCGCGCTGACGCGGAGCACGCGATTATTGCCCGTATCGGCAATGTAGATATCGCCGTTGTCATGCACGAACAGCCCTTGCGGACGATTGAGCGGATTATCGGGAAAGGTCAACATGCGCACGAGTTCTCCGCCGCTGTCCAGATGTACGATCCGATTGTTGTTCGTATCCGCGATATAGAGCTCATCCTGAGCATCGATAAACAAATCCTGCGGCTGATTAAGCGGAGAGTGCTTCAGCCCCCCCTCGCTTTCGGGGTCTGCGATGAACAGCTCCCGGCCAAGCGCGCCTTCGGGGCGATATGCCGTCTGAATGCGATATTGCTGATGATATTGGTCTTTGTAGTACGTCTGGTATGGCACATCCGCATGAGCCTTGCCCGGATAGACCGCAAGAAACGCGATCGTCGCCGCGGCGGTCAGCTGCAACGCGCGCAGCGCAAGCCGTCTCTTCATCTCTTCTCCCTCCGCTCTTATTTGATTCCGGAATGCGCCATCGTGGCGATCACCTTGCTCTGAAGAATGACGAACACGATGAGGTTCGGCACGAACATAATAAGGGAAGCCACGGCTGCCGCGCCTTGCATCGCCACGTTGTTGGCAAGATTGTTCGTCAAGGTCGACAGGAAAAACGCGAAGCTCTTCATCTCGTCGTCCAGCATGAACAGCGCCGAGGTTTCGATATTGCCCCACGAGTTCTGGAAAGCCAGAATCGCGACCGTCGCGATGGCGGGCATGCAGACCGGCACCACGATGCGGAGAAAAACGACGAATTCGCTCGCCCCGTCGATCCTTGCCGCCTCCAGAAGCGAATCCGGTATTTGGTCCACGAACTGCTTCAGCAGGAATACGCCGATCGGCATCGCCATTAGAGGCAGCAAATGGGCGAAATACGTGTTCATGATGCCGATCTCGCTGACGACCAGATATCGCGGAATCTGCACGACTTCCGGCGCGAACATCAGCGTCAGAAGAATGGCGGCGAACACGAAGCCCGCTCCCGGGAAGCGGTGCTTGGAGAGCGGGAAGGCGCACAGCGCGCTGACGCCCGTCACGAGCAGCACCGCAAGCGCCGATACGAACACGCTGTTGAACAGGTACCGGATCATAGGGACGGTGGAGCGCGCCGTCACGGCGAGCAGCTCGTTTACATTCTGCAGCGAAGGTTCTTGAACGAAAAACGTCGGCGGATACAGGAACAGCTCGTGGTAGGGCTTGAAGGCATGGCCTACAATATAGACGATCGGCAGAAGCATGAATACCGACAACACGATAAGCAATAAGGTGAGCAGCTTCTGAAAGCCGTCCATCGCCGACAGGCGGGGACGTCTCCGAAGCTTCAGCAGCGAGCGCAGCTTGTTCATCTATTCGTCTCCCTTCGAGCCGAACAAGCCCCAGCTTAATTTGTTGGACGCGTACATTAATAGAAGCAGGAAAACCGAGATAGCCGCTGCATATCCCATCTCGAACCGGATGAAACCAAAGTCGTCGATATGGTTAATGATGAGATGGCCGGAATAGGCGGGCGTCGGATTGACGCCGGACAGCTCCACGCCGATTGCGCCAGTCTTAAAGGTCGTCACGATCGCCATGACGGCGCCGAACAGCATCTGCGGCTTCATGGACGGAATCGTGATATACCAAATTTCCTGAAGACGGCTCTTCATGCCGTCGATGCGGGCGGCCTCGTAATAATCCTTGTTCACGTTCAGAATGCCGGCCAGCATCGCGAGGAAACCAACTCCCATGCTGGACCATAACGTCACGCCGATCATGGCATTCATCAGATAGCTGGGATCGGTGACCCACAGCTGCGGCGTGTCGATCCAGCCGAGCCTGAGCAGCACGCTGTTGAGATAGCCGATCCTATCCCCCGTCAGCATGGGCAGCCAGACGATGGACATTGCGATGCCGATCGTAAGCGACGGCGTATACATCGCCAGCGCGAACCACTTGCGCGTGACCGCAGGAAGCTGCGAGATGAGCCAAGCGAGCAGGAAGGCCGCGATGTAGCCGCCCGGACCTACAATAATGGCGAACTTGAACGTATTGGGCAGCGCATGCTTCAGGAACAGCAAATCCTGCGAGATGAGATATTGAAAGTTCTGCCAGCCAATGAAACGCGGCGATTCGATTGCGTTGAAGTACGTGAAGCTTAAAGCGACCGCGGCCAGGACGGGAACGACGATGAAGGCGACGAAACAAAGCATGAACGGCGCGATAAACAGATAGCTCAGGCGATAACTCCACACTTCGTTCAGCAGCGTTCTAAAGCGGCCCGGCGATCGAACGGAAACCGATACCGCTTCGGGTGGAGAGACCGGTCTTCCCAGCTCGGACCTCGATTCTCTCAATGCCGCGGTTCCTCCTGCTCCGGTCTTACTTGACATAACGATTCACCTCGTCCCATGGCTCCTTCACGATCGGGAAGTCCAACGTCCCCAGCGGATTGCCCTCCGCGTCTACGAAGCCGAACTCTTGCTGCTTCCGCAGCAGCTCCCGGTTAATGTCCAGAATGGACGCCTCCAGCGACGCCCTGTAGTTCATGCCGTCGATGACGGAGCGTACCCACGCGTTATTAAGCTCGCGCCCCATAAAGTACCCGCCGGGCGGATTCTCCTTCTCCTTGTACCAGGCCCACTGCCGCAGAATAACGTTGGCGTCCTCCCGCTTCCAGGGCAGCTGGACGAACGCTTCGATATTGGCGGTGTTCCAACGGAACGACACGCCGTTGATCGCCTCCAGGTCGGAGCCGTAACGCACTTGCGTCTCCGTGGACACCCACCATTTCAGAAACTCCCAGGCTTCATCCTTCTTCTGCGATTCCTGAAAGACGACGCCGGTCGTTTGCTGACCGCCCGCCCAACGCTTAACGGAGCCGTCCCCCTGTTCGACGCCCGGAATGAGCGCGATGCCCCAACGACCGTTCAGCTCCGGCGCCGCCGCGGAGAGCTGCACGTACATGTTGTAATCGGAGATGCCGATGGGCATCTTGCCGCTCCGGAAGTGCTGATAGAAGCTCGGCACTTGCTTCTCCAAGGCATACATATTAAACAAGTCGGTCCACTGCTTGAAGGCGGCGAAGCCCCCCGGCGTATCCAGTCCCGTCGCGAAGCCGTCCGGCGTATAAAACTCCACGTCGTTCTGCGAGATAAACGGGAGAAATTCCCCCGGATCGATATAGAAATTCATGAAGTGCTGCTGCAGCGTCGGCAGCAGATCGTATACATCCTGCCACGTCTCCGGTATGTCCAGCCCAAGCTCCCTCATAATGTCCTTGCGATAATAAAGCACCTGGAAGGATTGCGTCTCGGGCACCGCGTAGTACCCCTTATCGTAGTAGAGCGCCTGCCAGGAGCCTGGGCTATACTGATCGTAGATGTCCCCGAAGTCATCGAACTGGGACAAATCGTACACGCTGCCCCGAATCGCATAGTCGACGGGCAAATCCTGGTTAAGGCCCAGCGCAACATCCGGCTGTAAGCCAGCCGCGTTCGACATGACGAGGAGCTGCGGGTTCGGCAGCAGATTGACCTTTACTTTGATGCCGGTGAGCGGCGTAAACGTCTCATCCGCAAGATCTTGCAGCTGAGTCACGTAATCGCGGCCGCGCAGCACCCAGACGTTTAGCTCCCTGTCGTCCATCTCGCCAAGACTTTGACGCGTGTTAAAGGAATAAAAGAAGTTCGCAGCTACTCCAGCCGCCTTATCCGCCCACGATGCGGTCATATTCGGAAAGCTCTTGTCGCTCGGAGCGATGAAGATCTCGTCAAGCTGCAAAGGCTGCTTGTGCATATTGACCACGAAATTGTTGATCTTCTCCGTAATGGAGGATATTTCGTCGATATGGTACGGAATTTCGTCCGGAAAACGCAGCAGGCTGCGGATATCGCCGGCCGAAGAGCGGAAGCCTTCGCTTGCGCTGTCCTTGCGGCCGTTCACTTCTTCCATGCTCGCCGCCAGCGCATCCAGATTGGAAGCCGCCTGCTCCAGCTGCTCCCGCAGCCCCGGCAGATCGCGATCGATCTTCCATGTCCGGTTGCGGTCGGTTTGACCGCTGGTCATGGAGCTGAGATCCTGCTCGATGTCCCGCAGCAGGGCGCTCAAATTTTCGATGCCCCGCACGATGGGGCTTACCGCTGCATGCGTCAGCGCGATCGACAGCGTGTGTTTGCCCTGCTCCAAATATACGAGGAAGGGTTCCCCCGCATCGTCGGACAAGACGACTTCTTGCCAATCGGAGTGATACGGGAATCGATACGTCAGCCATTCCCGAAACGGCACTTCGCCGTCGATCCGGATCGTGCGGAACGAAGCCTTCTGGGAGAAGCGATTCTGCAACGCCCTCAGCCCGATCTTGTAATAGCCGCTCTCCGAGACGTCGAACTCCCAGCCTACCTCCTGGTTCGGCCAGTCCCAGCGCACGCCGCCCATCGTGTTATAGGTGATGCGTCCCTCGGCTCTGGGAACGGTGCGCCAGTCGCGATCCCACATCATGACGACGGACGGATCGTTTTTCCATGTCATTCGCTCGGCTTGAATCGTCAGCACCTCGGCGTCCCCCGATGCGGCTTCGCCATATGTCGCTGCCACCTCCCCGTACGAAAGCGGCGTCCGCGGCGGCTCAAGCGTCAGCTCGGAGATCGCGACGGGCTCGTAGCCCTCCAGCCGGATCGTATGTTTGCCCGGGGTGAAGTGCCATCGAAACGGTTCGGCGTAATTCGCTCCCGAATCGGCTAACGGATGGGTCAACCATCCCGATATGTCCTCGGCTACGGGGCGGATTTCATCCCCGTCGTCGTTTTTTTTCAGCTCGTCCTTGTCTCTCCACAACCTGTATAACGTAATGGAAGAAGCCTCCCGGAACGGGCGGGCGCCGTCTATCGTGACATCCAATACGATCGGACGGGTGTAGCCATCTCCCATAAGCGGGTGATAAGACGCGTAAATTTCATACAAGCCCTCCTCCGCCACAGTCACCTCGTACTCCACCCAGTTCGTATCCTTGGATTCCCATATCAGGACGCCGCTCTTTCCCTCGTATTCGCCTACGGTCAGCGCAGTGTCGCTTGATTTGGCGGATGGCGTACCGGCAGGGATCGTTATGCGAGATTCGGCGTTCTGTACGCCTTCCGACCCCAGCCCCGCCAGCACATTGGCATAGTAGGGCTCCAGCTCCGCTTCCGCGATGGAGCGGTCGTCCCATTGCCGGAAACCCGCCAGCTCGCCGGTCGGCTCGTAAGTCCCCGACAATCCCTTTGCTCCATTCGCCGGCGCCATAAACGCGGCCAGCAGCAGCACGGCGACGACCAGCGCGATCAGAATTCCGAACAATACCCTTTTGCCGCCGTATTTTCTCGTCATTCGTTATCTCTCCTTTCCGCCATGACTTCGCCGTCTTCAATAGAACTTTTTGAACGCCCCCATTTAATGCGTCAACCTTTGTCCGCTATCCGCATCGAAGAACAACGCCTTCGACATGTCCATGACGATTCTCAGCTTCTCGTTCTCTTCGCAGCGATAGTAAGCCTCAACGCGGACCACCAGCGGCTTATCTTGACCGATATCCAGATGCAGGAACCGGTCGGCTCCCATCAGCTCGCTGACTTTGTAGATGCCCGTCAAGACGGAGTCCGAATACAGCCCCTCGGGGCCGATATGCTCCGGACGTATGCCAAGCGTAATCCGGCGGCCGATCTTGTTATGCTTGCGCAGCAGATCGGCGGAATCCTTCGGAATCCGAAGTCCGAACCGCGAGGTGTTGAAGAGCAGGCCGCCGCCGGGCTCCTCGACGACCTTTCCTTCCACGAAGTTGATCTGGGGAGAACCGATAAAGCTGGCGACGAACGTATTGCTCGGCGTCTGATAGACGGCCTCGGGCGTATCGATCTGCTGAATGATGCCGTCCTTCATGACGACGATCCGGTCCGCCATCGTCATCGCTTCGATCTGGTCATGCGTCACGTAGATGAAGGTCGCGCCCAGCGACTTGTGCAGCTTGATCAGCTCCATCCGCATCTGAACGCGCAGCTTCGCGTCCAGATTGGATAACGGCTCATCCATCAGAAACACCTTGGGATCGCGCACGATCGCCCTGCCCAGCGCGACGCGCTGGCGCTGGCCGCCCGATAGTTCCTTCGGCTTGCGATTCAAGTAAGGCTCTATTTCCAGCACCCGGGCCGCGCGGCGCACCGCAAGATCGATTTCGTGGCGCGGCTGCTTGCGCAGGCGCAGGCCGAATGCAATATTTTCGTAGACGCTCATGTTGGGGTATAACGCGTAATTCTGGAATACCATGGCGATGTCGCGGTCCTTTGGCGGCAGATCGTTGACGAGCTGCTCGCCGATGTAGACCTCGCCCTCCGTAATGTCCTCCAGTCCCGCTATCATCCGCAGCGTCGTCGATTTGCCGCAGCCGGAGGGGCCGACGAAGACAAGAAATTCCTTATCCCTGATGTCGAGATGGAAGTCGTCCACGACGTTCTGCTTATCCTTGCCGTATCGCTTATACAAGTGCTGAATCGATATGCTTGCCATCCCGCCCGCCTCCTATGAGATGCAAAGGGACCGCCGCTTGCTTGGCGACGATCCCGCTTCGCTTGCTTACTTGCTCGTATTGTTCAGCGTCTCCAATTCCTTTTCGATTCCTTCCTGGGCTACGCGAAGCGCCGTATTGACGTCCACGCCGTCGACGGCGATGCTGCGCTCCGCCTCCGTCAAAAATTTGCGCACTTTGCTTTCGAATTTGTGAGGCTTGATCGCGTTGCGCGGCGGCGCTTTGAAAATATTTTCGACCGTCTTGCCCTCCAGCACCGGAATTTCCTGTCCGTACACTTCCTCGAACTGCTTGCCTTCCACCGTTGGCACACGTCCCGCCTTGGCAAGCGCAAGCTGCGATTCGTCCGTAAGCAGGTTCGCGATGACTTGGAAAGCCAAATCCTTATGTTTGCTCGCTTTCGTCACGACCAGGGAATGCACGTTGACTGCTTTGCCCGTGCCGAGGTTTTCCTCGAAATTCGGGAACGGCGCGAAATCCCAGTTCAGCTCGATTCCTTGCTGGCGCAGCTCCTCGAGCGGTCCCAGCAAGTGGGCGATATTGTAAGCAACAATGGCCAGATTCTGTTCATTAAAGAAAATATCGTCGTCGTTCGCATATTGGTATCGACCGTCGGCACCGATATATCCCGGCACCTCATAGCTCTTCTGCAGCTGCTCGAACACTTTGCGCCATTGCGGCGTCGTCACGTCGGCTTTGCCCGTCTCCGGGTCGATAATGAACAGATCAAGTCCGGTCGCGATGTTGCTGGAGCCGAATAGATCGATGCCGACATAGTCCACGCCATTGTCGCTGCGCGTTACCGATTTGCCGACCTCGATGGCTTGATTCCAGCTCATTTGCTCATTCGGCGGATACGAAGCCCCGAACTTGTCGAAGATGTCCTTGTTATAGAAAATAACGGGCAGGTTCACGGAGAACGGGATAGCCGCCACCCCCTCTTCCGGCGAATACTTCTGAACGACGTCCAGCACGACCGGCTTGAGACGGCTTAGATCCACGTTATGTTTCTCGATATAAGGCGCCAGATTCTCCACAAGATCCAGGTCCTTTAGCGTCGTGGCAATGGAAGTCGTCGACACGAACATAATGTCGGGAACCTCGCCCGACGTGATCAGCGGCTCAAGTTCCACATCCTCAGGCGCGTCCACCCACTCCAACGTGACATGCGGGAATTTCTCCTTCGTCTGTTGCAGCAGCGTCTTCTCGAATTCCGCTTGCGTGACGGTAATGCCCGCCCGAAGCACCTTCAGCGTGACGGGCTCCTGATTGTCTTCCCCCTTCTCCGTGGCCGTCGGCGTCGTGCCGCCGCTTGTATCGGCTCCCGAACCGTTTTTGGTTCCGCCGCTGCATGCCGCAAGCATCGTGATCATCATGATTAACGACAATAGAATAAGTCCAGCCCTTTTCATCTTTCATTCTCCTCTTGTGGGTCGATTTTATATATATTAATAATTCGCATTGAAATAGTTGGAATTAGTTACATGAAAAAAAGGACACGCGAGCGAGGCCTGCTTCGCTCCGCTCGCGAATGTCCTTATGTCTCGTACTGATCCGTTATTTAATTAAGCACCAAATCGCAAGCTTCTTCCGGCATCCACCGTTTGTCCTTGCCCTCCCATTTCACATTGCAGCCGATCGGGTTGGTCAGCGGTACGGCAACTTCCCGCCCAGCCAGGTAGTCGTCAAGCGCGTTCTCCAGATCATGTGATGTAATTTTCTCCGCATCCTTTGGAGAGTCGACCGCACGGCCCGTATAGATCAGCTTGCGCTCGGCATCGAACACATAGAAATGCGGCGTGCGAAGCGCGCCGTAGGCCAGTGCCGCTTCCTGCTGCGCGTCGTGAAGATAAGTCCACGGGAACTTATGCTCATCGATGCGCTCAATCATCTTCTCGTAGGAATCATCCGGGTTCGTTGTTGCGCTGTTCGCATTAATCGCGACGAAGGCAACGCCCTTCGGTCCGTACTTTAATGCCGTCGTCCGAGTCACCTCGTCCGAGCCCTTGACGAAGGGGCAATGATTGCACGTGAACCATACGACAAGCGCCTTCGCATCCGCGAAATCGTTTAAGGTATAATGTTTCCCGTCGGTCGCAAGCAATTTAAACTCCGGTGCGTTCTCACCTATTTGTACTGTGTATGCCATATTAATCATCCCTTCTCCATTTCAATGTTGTATAGCCGCTTCCGCCCATAGCGGAAACAAAAAAGAGACATGACTGCCCGATTCGGGAAGCCGTGTCTCTGGTTGACCAGTCGAACGCTTCATTTCTTATTTGAACTACCTCTATTAAGCTTGTTGTTCCTCCGCATACAGGACCGTCGACAAATAACGTTCTCCGTTGCTTGGCACGACGGCGATGACACGTTTGCCTTCTCCCAGTCTCTCGGCCAACCGCAGCGCGGCATAGATCGCGGCTCCCGACGAGATGCCGCCCAGAATCCCTTCCTTCTTCGCTGCCAGCCGTGCCGTCTCGAAAGCTTGCTCGTTCGTCACCTGGATCACTTCGTTGTAGATGTCGGTGTCCAGAATAGAAGGAACAAAACCCGCTCCGATGCCCTGAATTTTGTGCGGGCTTGGGCTTCCGCCCGACAACACCGGCGATGCGGCCGGCTCCACCGCGGCGATAACAATATCCGGGAACGCCGTGCGAAGTACTTCTCCGGCTCCCGTGATCGTGCCCCCGGTACCGATGCCGGCGATGAATCCGTCAAGTTTGCCATCCAAGGAGTTGATCGCCTCCACGATCTCCGGCCCCGTCGTCTCCCGGTGAATCTTCACATTGGCGGGATTGTCGAATTGCTGAGCCGGGAAATAGTCGGGATTCCGGTCCAAAATTTCTTTGGCGGTCCGGATGGCTCCCTTCATCCCTTCGGTACCCGGCGTAAGCACCAGCTCCGCTCCGTAGGCTCTAAGCAGATTGCGCCGCTCCAGGCTCATCGTCTCCGGCATAACAAGTATGGCGCGATAGCCTCTCGACGCCGCCACCAGTGCGATGCCGATCCCCGTGTTGCCGCTCGTCGCCTCGATAATCGTTGCGCCGGGCTTCAGTTTCCCTTCGCGCTCCGCTTCCTCGATGATACTGATGGCGATCCGGTCCTTCACGCTGCTGCCGGGGTTAAAAAATTCGAGCTTCAAATAAATTTCCGCGCTGCCCTCGGGAACGATTTTGTTCAAACGAACGAGCGGCGTATCTCCGATCAAATCGGTAATATGATTGACGATGCGTGCCATTAGAGCTTCCCCCTTCATGGTTTCGAAAATAAAAATGCGCCTCCTTAATAAAAGGAAGCGCATCTCCGTTTGAACGGTTGATTGCTTAATACCCACTATTCCAAGTGACTTTATAAACTTTTTATTACTATAACATGAGTCGTTTAACTTGACAATATGTATTTACACATTTGTTTACGTTGCTGCTCCGAACGAATACTTTTGCAGCTCGCTCGTTTTTGATTGAGTTCCAATTGAAGCCCCTTTATATGAATCTAGTTGTTATGTCCGAACTTTCTTATTCCTTTTCCATAAACTAATGGGAAAACCTCTATCAAGGTTATGCGAGTGAAAAAAGGAGATGAGAAAGTGGGTAAGAATAAGCATCGCTCTTTAAGCAAAGATGAAGCAAAAATAGGATCGGCACACCAAGAGTGTATTGACCGTGCCTATCGTATTCCCGTATTTTTAAGCACGACAACTCATTTAAACGACAAGCAACAACAGTTTCTAAACCGTCTAATTTTAGAGATCGAGAATGCTTTGCTTTTTCCGCGCACGTTACCTTTAAGTGAAAGTTATCCCGAATCCATTTTGACTGATATTCGCCGGTTGGTTTCATCCAGCTATGGAATGTTGGCAGTAAATCTTCGTCGTTTTAAAATTCAGACCGTTGAACTCAATGAACAGACCACTCCGCCAACCCCTCTACCATCTCCTGCGTTCTGGGAAGGATCCGTTTATTCGCAAGTGGAACCTTCAATGGCTTTTCAATTTGGTCTACCCTTATTATTAGTAAGGGAAGAAGATACCGACCTCAATAATGGAATTTGGGCAGGAGGAATTGCCCCGCTCAACCTGTTTATAGTTTGGCATTCCGATACTCAAACCGTGGATCAATTCTTTAACACTCCTGAATGGAGATCAGCCTTTGCAAATTGGAGTGCACAAGTAAGAAATGCTTTTTATATTCAAACAGAGCCTGCATTCAAGTACAGATGTGAATAATAAACCGGTACTTTAGCCGCTAGTCGAAAACCTCTAACGACAAATAACCCCCATCCCCGTTGTCGCGGGATGGGGGTTATTTGCGTTGCCTTTACTCTGACTTATACGGCTTTGCCCGACCATTCGTTCAGGAACGCGGCCGTCTCCTCGAACGCGGCGTTCAACTGCTCCGTCGCCCCTTCGTACGGATGCGTCACGCCAAACGTATGGTTTGCGCCCGGAATGGACACGTACTTCTGTCCCGGGGCCAGCTCCTTCAGCCGGTCCACGAAGTCGAGCAGCCGCTGGCTGTCGGCATCTCCTTGCACGATAAGAGCAGGCTGCTTCAGACCGACAAAATGGTTCGTCACATTGAAACGTTCCGAATTCTTCTCCTGATCCAGCGCTACGGCGCGCTGAACGGCCGTCAGATCGGGATCCGAGGAAACATTAACGGGCGAAGCTCCGCCGTTCCATACAATAACCGCCGACACCGCTTCGGGATTTTCGCCGGCATGGATAATGCCGCTGCCGCCCGACCGGCTGTGGCCGAGCAGTGCTACCTTTCCTGCGTCCGCCTCCTCTCGCAGCGGCAATCCTCCATGCTTGAGTTTTCCCAGCAACACCTCCAGATCCCTTAACTCTTGGCTGAGGGTGCTTGCTTCCGCGATCCTGGATTCGTCAAGCCCATCTTCCTTCGCCGTAATCCGGGAGAAGTCGAAGCTCACGGCGTAATACCCGAGCCCAGCCAGTCTCTCGGCGACTTCCGGCCAGAACGCCCAATCCTGGAAACCTCTGAATCCGTGGGCAATGACCACGACGGGCTTGCGAACGCCGTCCGGAGTTGCCCTGACTCGCCCTCTTACTTTCAATCCTTCGCCCAACCCAATTTCGAATGTTTCAGATGCACTCGCTTGTTTCGACATTTCTCCTCGCTCCTCTACTTAAAATAAAAAAACAGAAGTTTCGTCTTGCTGGCAAGACAACCTCCGTTTGAACGGTCAATTCCATTTGTAATTACAATAATCCCCATTGACTTACTATGTTATTCGATAAAAGCCTATCAGCATGCCATTCATTTGTCAACCGTCCCTTCCACGTCTTTTCTCCCAGGCCTACCCTTATAATTTGTTCTTGACCGCATCAGAATGGGAATGTATGATACCGATATATCCAAGTAAACTAATATGAATAATGTATATCGGTTTGCCAATCAACCGTTTGAGCGGAGATGCCTACAGTCGTAGCGCATCTTTTTTTATTTGCGCCTAAGCCTGTAGTGGCGTCATACACCTTGCATACCCTTATACGCACAAAGGAGGCAGAAAGGAAATTGATCGAGCTGGTTAGCGAGGAGAAATGCATTACCTGCGGGATATGCGTCAAGGTGTGTCCCACCTTCGTGTTCGATGCCGACGATAGCGGCCTTCCCGTTATCGCGCGCCAAGAGGATTGTCAGACTTGCTTCGTCTGCGAAGCCCATTGTCCCGCCGATGCGCTGTACGTTGCGCCCTACGCCGATACTCCCGTATCGGTAGACGAAGCCGAGCTTGCCGCTTCGGGAGTTCTGGGAAGCTGGCGCGCAACGATCGGATGGGGACCCGGCCGCACCAAGCTGGCGTCTATTGATTCAACCGAATTCATTAATCGTATTCTTCCGCCGCGTCCGCAGCAACGGACATATTGACCGGCTTGTTCGTTCTTGGAGCGACAAACTTGCGATTTCAATTCCCATATGAAGAGAGGGGCATTACCCATGAAAAGAAAATCAAAGACAACCGCGCTAACTATGGCGCTTATATCCGCATTCGCTTTATCGGCTTGCGGGAGCGGATCCGGCAACGCTCCGTCATCCACTGCAGGGGCCAAGGCAACGGATCAGCCGAGCGAGACAAAAGCTTCGGAAGCTCCCGTTACCGAAGCCGCATCGGAGCCCGTTACGCTCAAATTTTACGTCGGAGGCGGTACGTTGACCGATACGGAATTCAAATTATTTTTTGAAGAGCCGACCAGGGAAAAATTCCCGCATATTACGCTCGAGAAGATCGTTCCCGCCGATGGCGTCAAGCCGGCCGAAGTACTGACCTCGAACGATGTGCCCGACATTATCTATCAGACGAGCGGCTCCTACTATACGTTCCAGGAGCTTGGCGTATTTGCCGACCTGACTCCCCTGGCCGAGAAACACGGATTCGATACCAAGCGGCTGAAGCCGGTATTGCTGGACTCCGTCCTGAATTTCTCCAAGGAGGGAGAGCTGTTCACGCTCCCCTTCTCATCCAATGTCGCCGCACTATTTTATAACAAGGACATCTTCGACAAATTCGGCGTTGCCTATCCGCCCGATGAACAGATCACATGGGATGCCTTGCTCGACATCTCCCAGAAGCTGACGCGTTCCGATGGCGGCGTCAACTACATCGGCACCGATCTGAACAACGGCCCTGCCACTCTGCAAGGAAGCTACGGCATCTTCGCGCTTGATCCGGAGAGCGGCGAGCCGACGCTTCAATCCGGGCAATGGCGGCGTGTGTTCGAGACCGTGCAGAAGAACGTGCAGCTCCCCGGGTTCGTCCAAGGCGAACAATATCAATATGACCGTGACTCCTTTATCGTCGATCAGAATCTTGCCATTCGACCGACGCTGCTCGCTAATCTGATCGGCCCTCTGGAAGAGCTTCGCGCCCAAGGCAAGCCATTGAACTGGGATCTGGCTCCAATCCCGAACTTCGAGGATAATCTGAAGCAGGGCAAAGTCGCCAACGTGCATTCGGTATCCATCTCCAGCGTCAGCAAGCACAAAGACGAGGCTTTCCAGGTGCTCGCCCATATTTTGTCGGACGACGTGCAGCGGATTCTGTCCCGCAACGGCCGCGTGCCCGCCATCGACAATCCCGAGCTGGAGAAGGAGTTCGGCGCCGATATCGAGGTGCTGAAGGGCAAGAAGCTCGAAAATATTTTCAAAACGAAGCCTCCCGTTTTGGATCAACACCGTCTGGAGGGTGATGTCTCCAAACATGTAACACAAGCGTTCGCAGATATCGCGCTCAAAGGAACCGACGTCAATACGGCGATCCGAGCGGCCGAAGAGGCCATTCGCAAAGACTTGGAAACGTTAAAGATTACGAAACCTTAATGCAGAGAGGAGATGAAAGCATGAGCGAACTGGGACGTAAATTGACCGCGGACGTTCTCGTGCTGGGAGGCGGCCCCGCGGCCGCTTGGGCGGCGTGGAGCGCCGCCTCCCGAGGCGCGAAAGTCGTACTTGCGGACAAAGGGTATTTGGGGACAAGCGGCGCGACCGCACCCGGGGGCACGAATCTGCTTTATTTGCCGCCCGATCGGGAATTGAGAGACAAAGCCGTGGGGCAACGATACGTCGGCGGAGGTTATTTGTCCGAGCGCTCGTGGACTTATCGCGTATTGGACCAGGTATATATCAATCTGGAGCGCATTGAGCAATGGGGCTACCCGTTCGTGCGCGACGAGCATGGCGTTCCGCAACGCGGACATCTGCAGGGTCTGGAATATATGAATTTGATGCGAAAGGTCGTTCTAAAAGCTGGAGTCAAGGTGCTCGATCAGCATCCGGCGCTCGAATTGCTCGCGGATGAACATGGGGTCGGAGGAGCCCGAGGCGTATGTCGGCCGGACGGGACCGACTGGGAAGTCAGGGCGAACGCCGTCGTCGTCGCTACCGGCGGATGCGCCTTCTTGAGCAAGGGACTCGGCTGCAACGTGCTTACGGGCGACGGCTTATTGATGGCCTCCGAGCTGGGCGCGGAGCTGTCCGGCATGGAATTCAGCCGAGCCTATGCGCCAAGCGCGGCGTTCGGCACCGTCACGCGCGGACGATTGCTCGGTTGGGCGACGTATTACGACGAGGCCGGCAACGTGCTCAATTCGGACGGCAACCGCGGCCAAATTCTGCACAAGGCGGTTAGCGAAGGCCGGACGGTCTATGCCATGCTCAACAAAGCCGACACCCCGGAGAAGCAAGCCATTTTAAGAAGATCGCACGCGATCTTCTTCCTTCCTTACGATCGGGTCGGCATCGACGTGTTCACGCAGAAGTTCCCGCTTACGGTCAGGGGAGAAGGAACCGTCCGCGGCACGGGAGGCATACGGCTCGTCGGAGAAGATTGTTCGACTACGGTTGCCGGCTTGTATGCAGCGGGAGACGCGGCATCGCGCGAGCGGCTGATGGGCGGCATGTCCGGGGGCGGAGCTTTCAACGCTTCGTGGGCCATATGCTCGGGCACATGGTCCGGCGAGGCGGCGGCTGCTTACGCGGCGGTGCAGCCTGGCCACGCAGGTCAGCGCAATCTGCGGCCCGTTGGCCGATTCGGACTGCAGCCTAAGTCGGGCAGCGGCGTCAGCGAAGCCTCCGCGATCTCGGACATCCAACGTCCGGATAACTCCGAGCTCCTTAAAGCGGTTCAGCACGAAGTGTCGCTCAAGATCAACTACTTCCGCCGGGAGTCGACTATTCGGGAATCGCTGCAACGTCTGAACGCGTTATGGCGGATCGCCGGCAGCGCCGCCGGTTACGAGGGCTTCCAGCAGCGAATTAGAGCGCGAGAGATCGCGGCCATGACGGCTACCGCACGATGGATGCACACCGCCTCGCTCCAGCGCAAGGAGACTCGGGCCATGCATACGCTTGCCGAATATCCCGAGCAAGATCCCTCGCAGCTGCACCGCATCGCCCTGTGGGGGCTGGATCACATATCCGTGCGATATGACAAAGTACCTGTCTAAACGCGAATCAAGAACTCAGTTTGTTACAAAAAAAAGACGCAGGCATCATCCCTGCGTCTTACGATCCCCCTGCATCTTTTAGTCTTCCCACTCACCCCGCTCATTCGCTACTTCGTCTTTCCCAGCGTCTCCAGGTCTTTGTTTATTTTGTCCGCCGCCGTACGAAGCGCCGTGTTGACATCCACGCCGCGAATGGCGAGATCCGCCGCGGCTTCGCCGATGTATTTTGTAATTTTGCGTTCGTTCGCATTTTCCGCATTCAACTCACGCGGGTCGGCTTTGAAAATATTTTCGATCGTCTTTCCTTTCAGCACTTCAATATCCGCGCCGTATTCCACCTCAAGCTCCGGATTATTTAGTACGGAGACGCGGCCGTTCCGGCTGACGAGCCGTTGTACTTCATCGGACAGCAACTCGTTCAAGACCTGATAAGCCTCGTCCTGATATTGGCCGCCTTTCGTTATCGCGAATCGATGCACGTTAATCTCCACGCTGGTGCCGAGCGCTTCTTCGAAGTTCGGATGCGGCGCGAAATCCCAATTCAGCGTGACTCCCTGCTGCCGAAGCTCCTCCAGCGGACCGACAAGCTGGGCCAGGTTGTGGGTATAGATCGCCAAATTCTGATCCGCGTAGAATACGTCATCCTTGTCGTCGTGACGGTAATCCTCCCCTTGCACGAATCCCCGAATGGCATACAGCTGCTCCAGCGTCTAAAACACCTTGGTCCATTGCTCGTTCGTTACCGCAGCTTGCCCCGTGACCGGGTCGATAATATCGAGCGACAAGCCGCTACCCAGCCGCGTAGGAGAGAGATCGATGCCGACATATTGAACGCCTCCTTCGGACCTGGTCAAGCGGCTAGCTATTCCAATAATCTCGTCCCATGTTTTCACTTCATTAATATACGGTTCGTTGAATCGATCGAAGATGTCTTTATTGACGTACAAGACGGGCAAGTTGATCGAGAACGGGAATTGATTGCCTTCGGAGGACTGATTGATCGCGCTGACGACTTCCGGTTTCAACCGGCTTTCATCGTATCCGTACTTTTCCTTTAATGGTCCGAGATCCGCGATCAGATCCTTTTCCTTCAACTCCGCGTAACCGCCGCCGAATATAAGATCGGGAATCGTCCCCGCCGTTATAAGCGGTTCAATGGGATCGCCCTCCGGAATGTCGAGAAGCTTGATCTTGATGTGAGGAAATTTTTTCTCCACCGGCTTGAAGTACGTCTCGACCTCCGTGTTCGTCAAGGTGACTCCGCCGTATTTGAATATCGTCAGCTCGATTTCCTCTTGGGGGATCTCGGTCGCTTTCCCGGTCGGCGACGCAGAGACCGGAGCGCCTTCATTCGTACTCCCAGTGACCGTCTTGCCGCCTGTTCCCGACGCGCATGCCGATACGACAAACAACGTCAACACGATTAATCCAATCCATGATCTCTTCATACATATCCACCTTTTCATATAAATATAGTTGGTTTTAATTGCAATAAAAAAGGAGACAGCGCCCCGTCAAGGTACGCTTATCTCCTCCGTTTACACGGTCGCGATCCATTTCTCGCTATGCAATTGCAGCATGACTCTTTCATTGTCCGTTCATTGCGCTCTGCCGGTCCCGGACCTCATTCTCCTTAAAATCGGCGTCGTATCCGATGCAGCCATCGATACTTTGCCGCCGCTGCCAAATCCGATCACGGTCCGCCAACTGCCAAGCAGTCCGCGTTCGATCAAATCCTGTTCGTTCACGTCCACCTTCTCGTCGGCATGATGGGCAACATAAAGCGCGTCGGCGGGACAATGGGCTTCGCACATAAAGCAGGTCTGGCAGTCCTCCTGCCTGGCAATGACCGGCAAGCCTAGATCATCGCTGTCGAAGACGTTCGTGGGACATACTTTCACGCATAACCCGCATTGAATGCAGCGGTCCTCGCTTACCAGCTCGATCATACGGATTGCCGCTCCTTTACGCTGACCGGCGGGATATGACGGCCTTGATGCCCGGGAACTTGCTCCGCGCGAAACGTGATGGTATCGGTCCCGGACAATAACAACCGGTGATTCAACCGGTCGTCCAGCTCAGGGTATTCCTGCATCGTATGCATCCCCCTTGTTTCCTTTCTAAGCAGCGCGGCGGTATACATCCATCTGGCATTCGCGACCATCGCGGCAGCTTCCCGGGACTGCACGCGATTGGTCGCGGTAGGCCCGACTTGTCCTTGCACGAGCGGCCATAGTAGATTCAGCCTCTCCAAGGACGCCTTCAACACCGGCTCGCTCCGGAAGTAATTAATGCGAAGCGGAAACATCTCCCGCTGCACGCGCTCTATCACCTCGCGAACCGGAATTTCGACGGTTGCGGATGCGGTATGGGCAAGTCCATGCCTGCCTGCAGCCTGCAGATTGCGCTGTCGCGCTTCCTTGGCTTGCTCCAGCGCGTATTCCGCGGCCCCTTGGCCCGACCAGGTTCCCGACGCAATCGCCCACGAAGCGTTATAGGCGCCTCCGCCGGAGCGCGCTCCCGCCGTCTTCTCCCGCGAAGCCGCATCGCCGGCGGCATACAGACCTTGAACCGTCGTCGAACAATCCTCGCCCGTAATCCGAATGCCTCCGGTTCCGCGAATCGTCCCCTCGTATCTCATCGCAATCGGGAACTTCTGGGTGAAGGGGTCGATGCCCGCACGATCGAACGGGACGAACCACAGGGGCGTGGAAGCTCTCAGAATATCCCTTTTCTCTTGCGTGTCGGCCTGGGTAAGCATGGCGTACACCGGACCCTTGTCGAGCTGCACCGCAAAAAAATGGTCTCCGCGCGGGCCGCCCTCGTGAATGATCCGTCCCTCCTCGTCGTAGAAGGACGCGAATCCCAGCAGACGGTTGCGCGTAATCGTGCCGAACGCTGCCGTGGTCGCGTACTGCCGGCTGAACTCCATGCCGGACATCTCCACGCCAAGCTCGGCTGCCATTAACTGTCCGTCGCCGGTCTGAACATTGCAGCCCAGCCCTTTGCTAAGGAACGCGCAGCCGCCGGTCGCGATAATGACGGCGTTTGCCCGCACTTCCCAGGAACGGCCGTTCAGCCGGTTGATGCCGCGAGCTCCTCCTACACCGTGCTCGTCGGCAAGCAGCTCCAACGCCGGGTGTTGATCCAGAATTCGAACGCCGGCTCTCCGAACAACCCTCCGCATTAACTCCATGTACTCCGGCCCTTGCATATGCGCCCTGTATAAGTTGCCGTTATTGTCCAGCGGGAAACGATAGCCCCACTTCTCCACCAACTGTATATTGAGATAAGCCTGCTCCATCAATCGATAGATCCAAGGCCCCTCGGAGAGAAAACCGCCCGATGCAAGCCGCTCTTCCACCGCCTGCTCCCGCTTTCTCTCGTCCGGCTCCACGTACAGGAAGTTCGTGCCGCCTGGCGCCGTCGCGCCGCTCGTTCCCAGATATCCTTTGTCCGCCAGAATCGTTTTGGCGCCGTGCGAAGCCGCGCTCCATGCCGCCCATGCGCCTGCAGGACCGCCGCCGATAACCAGCACGTCGGCGGTTAACGTCTCTCCTTCGTGGCCGCTCACTTCCTTCTCGCTCCGCCGACCTGCGATTTGGGAACATCGAATCTGCTGCGCTCCGTCCGGTCGATCTGGACGATTTGTCCGTCATGCACCGTTATTTGCACCACGCCATAAGCAAGTCCTTGAACTTGCTCCAATATTTTTTTCAACCACTCATCCGTCACTTCTACTGAACGTCCCATCCACGTTCTCCCCTCTCGCATTGGAATTAATCGATTAGTCCATCCGTCTTCACCGGGAGGATGCTGTCGGTCAAGGGGCGCCTTCCGTTCGGTTTCTCCTGCTCGCGAAAGGCATAGTCCAGGCTGCCCGCTTCCCCCTTGTAACCAAGCGCGATTACCGCATGCAGCGCAAGATCATCAGACGTCTGCAACGTCTCTCTGGCGATTTCGTGATCAAAACCTCCGATGGCTCTGGTAGACAATCCTAGCAATCTGGCGTGAACAGCACTTCGTCGCTAACGGAGCGATCCTCGTACGATCGCGGAGACCAGCGGTTAAGAATAAGCGGATGTACCGGATGATCGGGCCGGCGCGCCTCGGCGACCTCGGCGTTATAGGCAAGTTCGGATAATGATGCGTAACCTTCCAATGGGTTGGCGGATATACTCATACTTCACTCTTCCTCTCGATTATATGGAATGATAAATAACAAGCGGCTCTACCCCGTAGTCGGAGATCCGACATCGGAGATGCCGGCAGCCCTGATCGGCCTGGCCGGCAAAATTCGATTAATGAAAGGCGTCTTGTCGACGGCAGCCAGCTTCGTCCTGCCCGGTCCCCAGCCAATCGTCGCGCGCCAGCTTCCCAGTATGCCGTCGGCGGCAAGCCCCTCTTCGTCCACGGGAACCGCCTCGTCCGCATAAGGCGACACATACAGGGCGTCCACCGGACAGTAGGCTTCGCAGATAAAGCAGGTCTGGCAATCCTCCTGCCGCTTTATGACAGGCGCATGATCCGTCCTGTCGAATACGTTCGTCGGGCATACTTTAACGCAAATGTTGCAGCCGATGCATCGTTCGGCGCTTACTAGCTCAATCATCCGATTCCCGCCTTTCTCTCCGACGGCTCGCTCGACGACGCCGGCTTTGCCGCCGCCAGGAATGATCGGTCTCTTTTTATTTCAATATGCTCCAGACCCGAGACTAGCAGCCGGTGATGTTGATGAGGGTCCAGCTCCGGATATTCCTTCAACAAATGAAGACCGCCTCCCCTCGTTTCCTTCCGCGCCAATCCCGCCGTATAAATCCATCTGGCCGTCGCCGCCATTGCCGCCGCTTCCCTCGCATGAACCCGCTCATGAACATCGCCGGGCGCCTGCCCGTTCACATGCTTCCATAAACCGTCCAGCTTCTGCAGCGCCGCGGTCAATCCCGTCTCGGTGCGGAAATAATTGATTTCCAGCGGCAGCACTTGATCCTGGATCGCCTTGACGAACTCCCTCGTTGCGACAGGTTCGGCTCCCGATGATGCTTCATTGGAGGAAGCACCAAGCCCGTATCGCCCTGCGGCTCGCAATTCGCGCCCCGCAACGGTCTCCCGATGAGATAAGGCATGCTTGGCCGCGCCCTCTCCAGCCCATGTGCCGGAGCAGATCGCCCAAGAAGCGTTAAAGGCTCCGCCCCCGGAGGCCGCGCCGGTTATTCGCTCTCTCGTGGCGGCATCGCCGGCTGCATACAAGCCCGCGACGGTCGTGCCGCAATCGTCGGTAACGATGCGGAGGCCTCCCGTCCCTCGAACCGTCCCTTCGTAACGAAGGGTGAGCGGGAACGGCTGAGTAAATGCATCGATTCCCGCTCTATCGTAAGGAAGGAAGAAGATAGCGTGCGACGAGCGTAAGATGGCTTGCTTCTCTGGCGTATCCGCCTTGTTCATGATGGCATATACCGGCCCCTGGAGGAGCCGCTTCGCCAGGAAATCCCCGTCCCGCTGCCCTTGCAGTTCATTGCCGTATTCATCGTAATACGTCGCCCAGCTAAGCAGGCGCGAACGCGTATTGGAACTAAAGGCCGGCGCCGGCGCGTATCTTCGCGAGAACTCCATGCCGGACAACTCCGCTCCGACTTCCGCGCCCATCAAATATCCGTCGCCGGTCAGCACGTTGCAGCCCAATCCTTTGCTCAGGAAGGCACAGCCTCCGGTGGCGATGACTACCGCGTTAGCCCTTATTTCCCAATCTTTCCCGTCCTGACGAAGCACGCCTCGCGCGCCGCCCACGCCATGATCGTCTACCAGCAGCTCAAGCGCCGGCGCATGATCCAATACTTTGACGCCGGCCTTCTTGACCGCCTTGCGCATAAGCGCCATATATTCCGGTCCCTGCAAGTGATTGCGCTGGGGAACGCCGTCTTCATCCCTTACGAACGGATATCCCCACTTCTCGACCAGCTCCAGATTGATGTACACCTGATCCAGTACTCTATGAATCCAGGCAGCCTCGGACAAATATCCGCCGGACTTCATTCGTTGCTGCACAGCTTGCTCCCGCAGTTCCTCATCCGGAGGCAGATAAAGCAGATTGGTCCCGCCCGGGGCGGTCGCTCCGCTGGATCCGAGATAACCTTTGTCGACCAGCGCCACCTTGGCGCCTTGCGATGCCGCGCTCCATGCCGCCCAAGCGCCAGCCGGCCCCCCTCCGATCACAAGCACATCCGTTGTCAGCTTCAAAGCCGTTTCCCCGCTCATTGCAACGCCTCCATGTTCGTGTTGTCGCAGCGTTCGTCGCTGCGTTATGGCCTTGTTTTCTCCCAAGCTTCAATGATCCGATTGCTCTCCTCCTCCGCGCCCCGCAGAGCCGAATTGACATCTTTGCCGTTAAGCGCGATCTCCTCCGCAGCCTGGCTTAGCTCCTCCCCGAGTTGATTATCCAAAGGATGCGGCGGATTGTTGGGTTTGGCTTCCAGCTTAAACACATTCTCGATCTTTTTGCCCTGCAAGACGGAGACATCCGCGCCAAATTCCTTCTCCATCTCAGGATTGACGATAGAAGGCACGCGGCCATTGCGCGCGACCAGCCTTTGCGTCTCGTCCGACAAAATATTGGCGATAACAAGAAATGCATCGTCCAGATGTTTGCTCTGATTGGACAAAATGACGGAATGAATGCTTCCGCACAGCATATCAAATAAAAAAAGATGCACGCCGCACGGCTTCCCGTCCCTCTTCGAACCGAGGGGCAGAATGCTATGCAAGCATACATCTCCATTTGTATGGTCAATGCCATCCATATAACCTATAAAGCCAATTGAATTACTATGAATTGTATAAAACCAATCTTAGCACCCTCTAAAGAAACTGTCAACAGGTGAAAATGCACCGATGAAAATGCCGATTCTCGAAGATTCGCCGCGCTATTCCCAATGATACATTCGCTCCTCCCGGGTCCTTTAGCTCTTCCATAGCTGTCCAAGTTTTTTGCAAAGTATTTTGGAGTTTGATAGAATTGGCGTAGATTCTATAATGAAAGCGAGTGATTATGATGACAGTCAGTTCCGTTAACTTAACAATCAATTCAGAGGTTCGGAAGGGATAACATCAGAATATTTTCTATGAAATCTTCCGAGTCCAAAAATGGAGGATATGAAAATATGTTTAGTTATTACAGTACACTTTGTACCGAAGTCTATGATTTCACAAAACCTGTGGGGTACTCTTTAGACGGGGATATTGAATATTACCAAGAACGATTAAAAACTTGTCAGGGACGTATTCTCGAAGCTGGAGTTGGCTCAGGGCGTTTTATAATACCGCTTCTTGAGGCTGGATATACAGTTGATGGAATCGATTATTCTCCTGAAATGTTGGATTCTTGTCGAAAACGTTGTGAAGAAAGAGGATTGACCCCTAATTTATATGAAGGTAAATTACAGGAATTTTCATTGCCTATTAATTATGAGGCCATTATTATTCCTACTGGTTCCTTTTGTTTGATCGAAAAGCGAGAAGACTCTCTAGACGCATTAAAATCCTTTTATAAACATCTTGTTCCAGGGGGGCGTTTAATCGTCGATCTTGTATTTCCTCATGCTTGGAAAACAGGAAGTATTTCTACCTCAACATTTTCTCTGCCTAATGGCGATGGTATTACGATGGAAAGCAAATCGATTGAAATGGATTGGTTAAATCAATCTACTGTATCCTATATTAAATATGAGAAATGGCGACAAGGAAAGTTGATTCAAAGCGAGTTGCAACGTTTTGCATTGCGTTGGTATGGAATTGATGAATTTAAACTAATTTTAGAAAGTATCGGTTTCACCGATATTACATGTTCTGCTGATTACGTTTACCAAAAGCAGCCATCTAGTGCGGGTCAAATCATTACTTTTGAAGCCGTGCGAAAGCATTAAAGCATATAGCAAATCCCCTAAACGACAAAAAAATCCCGCTGCGCGCGCCGCAGCGGGATTTCCATTTGCTGTTCCTTGCCGTTCTTATATCATTCTTATGCCGTTTTTTTGCCGCCGCCGCCCGATACGCGTTCCAGCTCGGATACGAGCGAATCCAGCTTGGCGTATTCGTCGACCATCTCGTTAATCTTGGCATGCTGCGTCTCCATGCTCGCCTGCACCTCTTGAACGGACGCCATGTTCTGCTGCGTCGTGGCTGCGATGCTGTCGAGCTCCTCCGCCAGAGAACCGTAACGAAGATGCAGGCCGCTCGTGCTGTCGCCTACCTGAAGCGCCTGCTCCTTGGCTAACCTGGCGTTATCGTTAATGGTGACGAACGTATCAAGCGCGCCTCTCGCCGCCGCATCGCCCCGCACCACCGCTTCCTGCCCGCGTTCTACATGGCCATACACATCATTAATGCCTGTGCGGATCGTCGTCAAAATAGCGCCGATCTCCTCGGCGGAGCGGCGGGAATGATCCGCGAGCTTCCGCACCTCGCCGGATACGACCGCGAAGCCCCGGCCGTGCTCGCCGGCGCGCGCCGCTTCAATCGCGGCATTTAACGCCAGCAGGTTCGTCTGCTCTGATATATCCCGGATCGTATCGACGATATCGGTCACTCGATCGTTCTGCTCCTGCAGCGTGCCCATCTTGTCGACCGTGCTCATAATCATGACGCGAAGCCCTTCCATCTCGGAGGACAGAGCTTCCAGCTGCGCCTTGTTGCGCTCCGCCAGCTCCGCATTGGAATCCGAATAACCGCGAAGCAGATTCGCGCCGTCCAGCAATCGTTGGATGGCCTGCTCGATTTCTTGAGCGGATTCGTTGATGGACAAAACGCTGCCCGTCTGCTTTTCGATCGCTGCCGCCATCTCGACGAAGGTGCCTGTTACTTCGCGGGAGATAACGCCTGTGGAGATCACATGCCCTTGCTGGCCGGCGCTGAACGATGTCAGCATCTCAATGGAGCCGCGCAGCTGCGACAATACGCCTTCCGCAAGCTCCTTCGACGCCAAGGCTTCGCTTTGGCGGGCGCCGACTTCGCGCTGCAGCTTCTGGCTGTAGTGCGCGGCTACGGACAAGCCTGCCGTGGCAAACGCCAGGTACAGGAACAACAGCACAAGAGAGTCCGAAGGGAATAAACGCTCCTGGAAAAATGGATCCGCGAACAGATAGGACGAAAGCGCCGCGCCCAATACCCCGGTTACGATGATAGGGCGATAATCCGAATAAAGAGCGATGATCGCCATATTGACATAGACGAGAAAGTAGGTACTGACTATGGGGTTAGGATCCATCAGAATCAGCATCGCTACGATAATCGTCAAATTGCAAGGCATGATGTACTTAACGAGGCCGCTGCCGACTTCCCGATACGTCATGAACGTTACAACGGCGCCTAGCGCTGCGCCGACGCCCGCCAGAAGCAGGATCATGTCGGCGCCAAGACCAATCATGATATCCGTCAAAATGCCTAGCAGAAGCATGCCCCAGTATATTTTGACCAAAAGCCTATTGCGCTTGTCCAGTTCCGATAGCTGCTTCATAAGCCTGCTTTCACCTCTATTGTCGTATTTATAGCTTCGGGATTAGACAGCCACTCGTAGCGTTGTTTGTTTAGATACATGGCCGACATGTCAAACAAGACGGGCACGACATAATCCCCTTTGTAGAACAGTCTTTCGCCAAGACGCTCGACCGGTACTTTGAACGAGATCTTGAGCGCGCGAAGAAATACAGGCTCCAGCAGGGAAACAAAGTAGTCCATGTCATGCTGTTCGGCGCTGTACACGGCGGAGGACAATATCCAGGGCAGCATATTGCCCTTGCCGCGATATGAGCCTAATATGGCAATCTTGTCGATCTCCGCGACGCGTCCCTCCGAAGCGATCACTTTGGGATGATCCCGGAAAGGGGCGATTTCGTTAATGGGACTGCTATCCCTGTCGTACGGCTTAATCTCCGAGGTGCCAACGCAGTAGCCTTCTTCATTCATCACAACGAACCGATCCAGAACATGCTCCGCGAATTCAAGCTCATATCCCTTCTCCCGCCAAACCGTCGTCCAAATGCCGTTAAACATGGCCAATTCCAGCTCATTCTCCACACGTTTAATCATCGATACGATACGTTCTCCTTATCCAATTATATTAATCTCTATTTGGAATGATATGTATATCGTATCGGATTGCTTAACAAAAATCATTAGTTCCAAAGCATGTTTTACAAAAATTTCAAAATATCCGCCATCGTCGTTATCCCCCGAAAAGCCGCATGAGCAAAATGCCTGCGAGCGACATAAAAATGCCTGCGAGCTCCGTTTTGCTAAACCTCTCCTTAACGACGAATCTAGTATAGAGCAGCACAAGCGGTACGTTTAGAGCGACGACCGCCGAAACAAGACCCGCTTTGCCGAGGTCGAACGCGGGCACGATCAGCAGCATGCCGGCCGTATTCGTCAGGCCGACCGCAAGTCCGGTCACGAAAGTTCGACGGATGCTCCAGCCCGCGACAGCCCGGTTAGCGGTAGACGCCGCTGCATGCTGCCCATCCGCTGCCTCGACGGAGGCAACCGCCGCCGACGTTGGCATCGACGAAGACACCGTCGCCACAGAATCGGAAGCTCCGCTGGATGGGGATGACAGCGCCCCGCCGGCAGTCTCGGAGGCTGCAGCTTGAGCACGAGCGTGCATCATGGCCGCTTCCCGGCGGAGATCCGCCAGCCACCACAGGCCGAAGCAGAGCATCCCCGTCGCGAACATAAAGAACAACGTCGGCATGAGATCGGCTCCCAGCAGCGTCGACCATTTGCCCGAAAGATCGTTGCACGCGAACAGCAGCATAGCCAACAGTCCCCACTGGGCTCCCTGCAGATTGCGTAGCGACAGCTCATTGGAGTATCGGACAAGCAACACGCCTCCCACGATAACGGCAAAGGCCGCAAGCTGGGCTCCGTTAATCCGTTCATCCCAAAGCAAGTAGGCGGCAAGGACGACGACGACCGACGGCAGAGCGGTCAGAATCGCGACGAGCGATGCCTTGCCGACGGCAAAACCTTTGAACATGCTGGCGTTCGCCCCGAAGGAGAACAATCCCATCTGAATGCCGACCAGCGTGCTGACCGTCCAGTCCGCGGACGTCGCCAAAGCGCCTACAAGATTGATGACGGCCCCGATGGCGAAAACGCCGCAGAGCATCAAATTCCGATTGACCGGCTTTTGGCTGGTCCAATGATAGAGCATGCCTCGCAATCCGAATGCAATGGCGGCAAGCAGAGATAATGTAAGCCACAACATGATGTAATAAAGCTCCTTCCGTCTTTTCACTATAATTTTCGCTGCCTGGATCGGCATCCCAGTAAATGCGAGTTCTAAAAATTAAGTTTTCAGCATCAGCGGTATGAAACGAGACTTCATCCCTCGTCCCGAGAAACGCTGGCATGCAGTTGCCGGTACGCTTGGGGAGTCAACCCTTCTGCCGTCCGGAACTGTTTAATGAAATAACTGGCTTGGCCGTAACCGCAGCGCTCTCCCACTTGTCCGACCGACAGCTCGGTCGTCGCGAGGAGTTGCTTTGCGCGGACTATACGGCTTTCCGCCAGGAACTCATTAGGCGTCCTTCCCGTCGCGAGTCGAAACAGCCTCAGGAAATGATAGCGGCTATAGCCTGCCAGAGCCGCCATCTCGCCAAGGCTCCAGTTCTCCTCGCAGCGGTCGCGAATCCCGTCGGCGGCCACTCGGATAACGTCGCGCTTCCGAAGCTGGGATGGAGCCTCCAGCCGCTCCGTCTGAACCGCAAGCAGCGACAGCGTTTCGTAGAGCAGCGCGGACAACGCCGGCTCGTCTGCGAGCGTTATTTTGCGGCCCAGCCCATACATGCGCTCCGACAACTCGACAAACCGTTCCCGCGCCGAGAAGGAGAACAGCCACATACCGTATTCATCCGCTTCCCTGAGCAGCGGCAGCGGCAACCCGGCCGTAAAGTGGATCCACCGGATATCCCAGGGCTCCGAAGGATGAGCGGCATATTGCTGATACGCCTTCTTGCCGTACAGGAAGCCATCCCCCGCCGCCAGTTCGATCCGTTCTCCCGTATCAAGCACAATGGAGCCGCGCCCGCCGAGCACAAGATGCAGATTGTACTCCTTGAGCGCCCCGCGCTCTCTGTGCTCGGCGTGCTCCGGCATGCCGGCATATCTGCCGAACATATCCGGATAACAGGCATAATGCAGGTACGATGGTTTCGGCACAATATAATGCTGCCTCACCTTCTGCCCTCCCTCTTCGCGATACTGGAAAAATGCGCAATTTCCTCATATGAAAAGCAATATGTTGTCATATACCGTTCATGACCAATAACTTTAAAATTAACATGAGACGTAGAATACCGCAATATCCTCATATTTTTCTCACAGGGAGGTTCTTATTGATGAGCAAGCTTACCCTACTGAACCAACTAAAGCTCGGCGTCTGCTACTATCCCGAACATTGGCCGGAGCAGCTCTGGGAAGACGATTACCGCAGGATGCGCGAGCTCGGCATATCCGTCGTACGCGTAGGCGAATTCGCCTGGTCGATCTTCGAGCCGGAGGAGGGCGTCTTCTCCTTCGAACTGTTCGACCGCGCGCTTGACCTCGCCCATAAGCAGGGCTTGAAGATCATACTCGGAACGCCTACGGCGACGCCCCCTGCCTGGCTTACGCAGCGTTATCCGGAGGTGCTCAACGCAACCTTTGACGGCGTCACCATCCAGCACGGGCTGCGCCGCCACTATAACTATAGCAGCACGAAATACCGCGAGTTATGCGCAATCATTACTCGCACGATGGCGGAGCATTACAAGAATCATCCCGCAGTCATCGGCTGGCAGATCGACAACGAGTTCAACTGCGAGACCAGCGAATTTTATGCCGATGCGGATCATGCCGCATTTCGTCAATGGCTAAAAAAGAAATACGGCACGCTCGACGCGCTTAACGCAGCCTGGGGCACCGTCTTCTGGAGCCAGACCTACTCCGACTGGGAGCAAGTCCATCTGCCCCGCCAGACAACGGGAGGCAAGCAGCCGAATCCGCATCTCGCGCTTGACGAGAAACGATTTATTTCCGATAACACGATTTCCTTCGCGGCCGTGCAAGGCCATATTCTGCGCGAAGTCGCGCCGAATCACTGGATTACGACCAACGGGCTGTTCGGCCATCTCGACAACCATCGCATGACCGACGAGCTGCTGGACTTCTTCAGCTACGATTCCTATCCGCAGTTCTCGACCATCTATTACGACGAGAAGGAGGAGAACCGGCTTGCCGACCGGGGCTGGAGCCAGTCGCTTGGCGCAGTCCGCTCCATCTCGCGAAACTTCTGCATCATGGAACAGCAGGCTGGTCCGGGAGGCTGGGTGAACAAGATGGACATGCCGTCGCCCAAGCCTGGCCAGATGCGGCTATGGACGTACCAATCGATCGCACACGGAGCGAACTTGGTCGTCTATTTCCGCTGGAGGACGGCAACGTTCGGCCAGGAGATCTACTGGCACGGCCTTAACGATTACCATAACCGGGAAAATCGCCGCATTCGCGAAGCGCGGCAGATCGGCGGAGAGCTGACCGCCATCGGCGATCGTGTTGCCGGCACGACCTATGCGGCAGAAGTCGCGATCGTACGCGATTACGACAACGAATGGGATGGCGAATACGACGTCTGGCACGGACCGTTCCGCTGGAAGAGCAACACGGAATGGTTCAAGGCGATGACGCGCCGCCATATTCCCAGCGATATTCTGTTCATGCGGACGACCACTTCAATCGAAGACCTGCGCCAATACCGCATGCTCGTCTACGCGCATCCTGCCATCATGACCGACGAAACGGCCGCGCTGCTGGAGCAGTACGTTAGCGAGGGCGGCATTGTCGTCTTCGGCTGCCGGACGGGCTACAAGGACATGCGCGGTCACTGCTATATGCGTCCGTTCCCTGGCGCCGCGGCCAATTTATGCGGCATCTCCGTCGAGGAATTTACGATGGTAAAGGGATCGCGCGCTCCGATGTCTATGGCTTGGGGCAAAGCCGGCGAGTCCGGAGAACCGGTCATCACAGCAGCAAACGCGTTCAACGACGTTTTGCTGCCGGAGTCGGAGAACGTGCAGGTGATGGCAACGTACACGAGCGAGCATTACGCCGGCAAGCCTGCCGTGACGCGCCATACGTTCGGCAGCGGCGAAGCCTGGTATTACGGCGCCGTATTCGATGAAGCCGCGGCCGCTCTCGTCCTGGAAGCCGCAGGCATCTCATCGCCCGTTAGCGACTGGCTGGAGCTTCCGCCGCAGGTGGAGCTTGCCATTAGGCAGGACGAGAGAGGCCCTCTCTGCTTCCTGCTCAACTACGGCGAGGAGCCTGCCGCCATCGCGGTTAAAGGACTCAAACGCGACCTCATTAGCGGCTCCGAACTGCATGGCGATGCCGTGATCGAGCCGTTTGGCGTCATGATCCTGGAGTAGCGGCAGGCACCGCACGCCTTCTTCACATAGACAAGGGACTGTCCTGACTGGACGGTCCCACTACCACTTTCCCGACTATATGCATCGGATTATATTCAAACATACATTGACGCGGCAGCCGACTGCCCTTAAAATGTAACATGGCGCAGAAGTTCTAGCCCCATAATCATTCGAAAGAAGGTTCCGCATTCATGCTTCGCTTCAAAACATATGCGATCTGCGTATATCTCGTCTTGATCTATTGGATTTCACTCCATATTCCACATATGAATGCCTTGTTCTTCCCGACGCTGGGCGCGTTCAGTCTTTTGTTCATCTCCCGGTCATTCGGCAAAGCCGAGGTTGGACGAATCGCCTTGGGTGCTGTCTCCGCTTCGCTCGTCGGTTCCCTGCTGGCCTATTGGAGTGCCGGAGCGCTCTCCCTGCTGGCTACGCTGTTGATCGTCATCGCGCTTATCAACATCTTTAAATGGAACGCCCCGCCCATTCTTGCCGTGGCGCTTATTCCTTACTTCACCCAGCCGCCGGTCTTTTGGGCCATCCCCTTGTCCGTGTGCGGAGCGCTCGCAGGCTTGCTGCTGACTTTATCCGTCGCCGACTATTGCGAACAGCTTATCGCGGAGTCCCGCTGGCTGGGCGCCAAGCCGTCCAAAACCGAGTCCGACACGGCGGCCTAAGATTTGTAGTAACTCTCGATCAGCTTGTCCATGACGACGTTCGCGCGAATGCCGCTCGTCCCGTCGCTAGGGCTGTCCGGGCCTCCTCGCAGCTCATCAACGATCATTCCAATTAGACCCTGCTGTATATGCGGCGGTTTCTCGAAGGTGAACTGCTCGGTGCCTGCCGCGGTCTCCAGCGTAATGATCTCGTTGCCGAAGGTGTCGAACAGAATGCTCCCCTTCTCGCCGACGATCTCGTTTACGTCGACATGTTTGTACGCGCTGAAGCACCAGACTCCGACGCCGCGCACGCCCGACTGAAATTCGAAGCTGCCCGTCACGATATCCTCCGCCTCGTACAACCCCGCTTGATTACCCGCTCCCCCTGCCGCCTCGGCGATAGGACCAAGCAAATAATCCATTATATCCAGCGTATGGCTGGCCAAATCGACGAACAAACCGCCTCCGGATTCCTCGGGGTTAAGCCGCCAAGGCAGCTGCTCTCCCTCATTTACTCTGGCAGGCTGGTATTGCTTCATGGAGACGAAGCAGACGCGGCCGATAGCCCCACTATCCAGCAGCTCCTTGATTTTGCGGAAATAATCGAGCCCTCTCCTATAATAAGCCACAAATAGCGGTACGCCCGCTTCGCGGCATGCGTCAATCATTGCCTTGCATTCCGCCGAGCTGCGCGCCATCGGCTTCTCTACATAGACAGGCTTGCCTGCCGCCGCGCATTGCAGCACGTATTCCATATGAGAAGCAGGAGGCGTCGCTACGTAAACCGCGTCCACGTCGGGATCGTTAATCAGATTATCCGCATTGTCATACCACTTTGGCACGCCATGCCTTGCCGCATAGTCCGCCGCGAGCTCGCCGTTGCGCCGCATGACCGCCACTAGCTCGGAGCCCTTCGTCTTCTGGAAGGCCGGACCGCTCTTAACCTCCGTCACATTGCCGCACCCGATGATCCCCCATCTTACATTATCCAGCATTGCCGCACACTGCCCCTCTCGATTACAACGTTAGAATTTTTCTAATAGAATACTCATTCGCTGTCTCTTCCCTTTTCCCTTCTTATCGGTCTCCAGACGGAGGAGAAAAGGTTCCTTGGACGGTTTAGCAGCCTCCCCGTTCCTTATACAATCAGAATAGATGTGGGGTTCAGGCGACGCCTGACACAATACCTGAAGGAGTGATATTGCGATGCCCGTATTGGAAGTTTCGCATTTAAAGAAGTCGTTCGGCGCCGTACATGCCGTCGAAGACATCAGCTTTACAGTGGAAGCCGGCGAAATATTTACGATCATCGGCCCTAACGGCGCCGGTAAAACGACAACTTTGGAGATGATCGAAGGTCTGCTCCCTCCGGATGAAGGCGACATATCGTTCGGCGCGATGAAGTGGTCGCGCAACGAAGAAGCGATCAAAAACGACATAGGCGTACAGCCGCAGTCCAGCGCTCTGTTCGATCTGCTCACCGTGGAGGAGAATCTAAAGCTGTTCGCCACCTTTTACGACAAGTCCCGGCCGGTTGCGGACATTCTGGAGATGATCAACCTGACGGAACATAAGAACAGACATGTGAAGAAGCTTTCCGGCGGACAAAAGCAGCGGCTGGCGATCGGCCTCGCGATGGTCAATGATCCAAATATTATTTTCCTGGACGAACCGACAACGGGGCTCGACCCGCAGGCCAGACGCAACATTTGGGACATTATTCTGAGACTGAAGCAATTAGGCAAAACAACGATTTTGACGACGCACTACATGGAGGAAGCGGAGAAGCTCAGCGATCGGGTGTGCATCGTGGATCAAGGCAAGGTGGTGACGCTCGACACGCCGAGCGCCCTGATCGACCGCCTGACGAAGGAACGCGAGGTGCGTCTGTCCTTCCTGGACGGCGAACAAGCCGCCATCGAGACGGAAGCGATCGTTCAGCGGCATCCTGCCGTCGTTCGTACGGTGCGGGAAGGTGCCGCGCTTCAGATATGGACGACCCAGCCGGAGGATACGCTGTATGAGCTGTTCGGCTATACGAAGGATTGTGGTTATCGCGTCGAACAGATTTCGATCCGAGAGCTAAGCCTCGAGGATGTATTCATCGCCTTCACGGGCAAGGAATGGAGGGACTAAGCATGGCGGCCAAGCAATTCGGTGCAATGTTCGGAGCACATCTCAAGATGATGTTTCGCGAGAAGCAGGTGTGGTTCTGGAGCGTATTTTTTCCCGTTATTTTAATGGTGTTGTTTATGATTATTTTCGGCGGAGGGGGCGGCAGCTCGGAGTTCAAGGCGAAGATCGCCGTAGTCGACGCGTCGCCGAACGTTTCCTCCGGCATGCTTCTGGAGCAGATCAAGTCGATTCCGATTTTCGAGCTAACGGAAGGGGAGCCTGTAACGCTGGAAGCGGGCCAGACGCTGGTCGAGGAGAAGGAGATCGACGCGTTGATCGTCTTGCCGGAGGTGGAAGGGACCTCCGAGGTTGGACTCATCGTCAACCGCGAGAACGAAGGCGGCGCCACCACGCAAGCCATCTCGAGCATCATGAGCAACTTCGTCCAGCAAGCTAATTTAGCAATTGCGGGCGTCCCTCCGACTTATACGCTGGAGCTGGAATCCATCACGACCGCATCCGAAGATACGAGCTACTCCGACTTCCTGCTCACCGGCATGATCGGGTTGTCCATTGCGCAAGGCGGCTTGTTCGGCATGGGCGATCTCGTCGATATGCGCAAGCGCGGCCTGCTCAAGCGGCTTCGCATGACTCCCGCTCGCATGGGGTTGTTCGGACTATCCAGCATGCTGGTTCGTCTTATGCTCGGCATCATACAAATCACGATTCTCGCGCTTGTCGGCGTCTACGGCTTCGGCGCCACGCTGCATATTAACTTGCTGAGCCTGTCCGTGGCGTTTTTCGCCGGCGCTCTCGTCTTCAACGCGATGGGCTACTTGTTCTCCTCCTTCAGCAAAACGATGGAAGCGTACATGGGCATGGCCAACATTACCAGCATGCTGATGATGTTCCTGAGCGGCATCTTCTTCCCGGTCGCCAACTTGCCGGAATGGCTGCAGGTTGTGCCGAAGGTGCTGCCGCTGTCCTACTTCGTCGAAGGCATGCGGGACGGCCTGATTTATGCGGAAGGCATCGCCTCGTCCAGCTTCTGGATAGGCATGGCGATTATGGCGGCTTGGGGCATTGTCTGCTTCCTTATCGCCGCGCGGCTGTACAAATCGCAATCGATCGCGGCAACCAGGTAAACTGAAAAGGGCAGTCCCGAGTCTTGGATGACTTTAGGGACTGCCCTTTCTCGTTACACCTGTAATATAGGAAGAAGACAACAGCAAACCTTCGCTTTTTTGAGACCGCAACATTATGTATAGTCAATGAAAAGGAGTCATTGAATCACATTTGTGGTTTAAAAACTGGCCAAGGGGGTCTATTTAGATGTTCGAGATGCTAGGCATATCCGCTCTTTCCTTTTTGCTTGTGGTCCTCATTACGCCAATACTTATTAGAGGGCTGCGCGTCTTGAATCTAACGCAGCCCATTCGTTCTGAATTACCCCCTGATCATCATGCCAAAAAAGGGACGCCATTGATGGCTGGCCTCATTCTTTTTATCGGTGTCGCAGCATCTCTCCAATTTTATCCGGAGCCACTAATGATTTTTTTGTGCGTTACGTTTCTTTTATTCAGTTCCATAGGCTTTATGGACGATCTAAAAAAGGCGGTTTGGCAAAATCCATCCGGCATTTCGGGACGAACGAAGCTTGTGCTTCAATTCGCATTTACAGCTACGCTGCTGATCGGTTTGTTCCATTCCTTTTCGCTAAAGAGTCATATATCGTTATTCGGCGGGTTTCAGCTGCATTTGCCTGTTTACATATACATATTAATCATGCTGCTATTCGTGGTTGGGTCCGCTAACGCCATTAATTTTACAGATGGACTGGACGGGTTATTGATCAATGTCGCGATACCAACTTATTTTTTCTTTTTCCTAATTTCAGACAAGCCCGAGGTCCAAATATTTGCAATCATCATGATAGGTTGTCTCCTCGGCTTGTTTCTCTACAATATATACCCTGCCAGGGCGTTTATGGGTGATACAGGCTCTCTCGCTATCGGGGGCTCACTCTCCATCCTAGCTGTAATCGAGAAGGTGGAAATATTAATCCCCATCCTGTTTTCAGTCTATTTAGCGGAACAAATATCTGTTATCCTGCAAGTCTGGTACTTTAAGCGAACGAAATTACGACTATTCAGAATGACCCCGATTCACTTCCATTTCAGTTTAAAGTACGGCTGGAGCGAAAATAAGATCGTTATGGTATTTGGTTTCATTTCCTGGGCCTCCGCCCTTTTATGCTGGTTGATTTGGAAATTTGCTCTTTGACAATGGTCAGGAATCATTACTACGATTTCATCTTTTTAACTCTTTCAATGATTTCCGAAATGGCGCTCATGCTGACCGGCTTGCTGATATAAGCATCCATGCCTTCGGAAAGATATTTTTCGCTGTCTCCTTTGATTGCGTGGGCCGTAACTGCCACAATATAAGGACTTTTCTTGCCATGTGTCATTTCAATGATTATCTTAGTGGCCGTCAATCCATCCATCGAGGGCATTTGAATATCCATAAAAATGATATCGTAAGGATAATGTTTAACGGCTTCCACCGTTTCTTTTCCGTTTTGTACGATGGTTGTTTTGTGACCGAGTTTCTCTATCATCTTTTTTAA
Organism: Paenibacillus agaridevorans; assembly: GCF_018604145.1. NCBI lineage: Bacteria > Bacillati > Bacillota > Bacilli > Caryophanales > Paenibacillaceae > Paenibacillus > Paenibacillus agaridevorans. The sequence continues at coordinate 4,016,270 of NZ_CP075889.1, forward strand.
CACAAGTTGATTCACTTCATTGTCTTCTGCGATTAGAATTTTCAAGGATGGTTCGGCTGCATGATCGACAACGTCAACTTGTTGGGGCCACATATCATTTTGTGACGAGTCGGAAATATTGAATTGGGCCCGAAAGTTGGCTGTAAACAAAAATGTTGATCCTGGTTGATCTTTGGAAGCTTCGTGCCAGATTTGACCGTCCATGAGCTCAACAAGCTTTTTGCAGATCGCTAATCCTAAACCCGTTCCCACCGTTTTCCTGGTCATAAAATGATCCGCTTGATAAAAGGGTTCAAATAAATGAGCGACCTGTTCCTTCGAAACGCCAATGCCTGTATCCCGGATCGCAAATTGAAGGCGTACCGTCCCCCGCTCCTGCGACACGGCATCAACGACGATCGAAATCGATCCTTCAGGCGTGAATTTTATGGCATTGCCAAGTAAATTAATAAGAACTTGTCTTAACTTCGTACTATCTCCATAAACCAGGTTAGGAACCTTAGGGCAGACGGATGTCGTAATCTCCAGGTTTTTTTCCAGAGCCTTGGACATGACGATATAAAGCGTTTCCGATAAAATCGTTCTCACATTCAAAGGTTCTTCGATTAATTCGGTCTTGCCGGATTCAATTTTGGAGAAATCCAAAATATCGTTGATAATGGCAAGCAGCGTATCGCCGCTTTTTTTAATAATGTGTACATATTCAAGCTGCTCTTCATCCAGCTTCGTCTCCAAGAGCACATCCGTCATACCGATAACTCCGTTCATAGGCGTACGGATTTCATGACTCATCATGGCAAGAAACTCGCTTTTAGCCTTATTCGTCTTTTCAGCGGCTTCCTTCTCGATGATCAGCTTCTTTTGTTCCGTCATGTCTTTCGCTATGAGGTAAAAGCCCATGGTATGAGTCTGGATAATGATTGGAGCGAGCGTTACCAACACTTCAACGGAACGACCATCCTTGTGATCGATGAAAGTGATGTCTTTTTCAACTTTTTCGATTTCTTCATGATCGTTTAAAGCCAGAAGCAAACTGGATAATTTCTTTTCGCCGATTAATATGGACATTTTTTTGCCGATCAACTCTTCAATGAGATATCCGGTCATCTGCTGCACCATATTATTGCCATTCATAATGATGCCGTCTAATCCAAAAGAAATAATCGCATCGTGATTGTATTTTTTTAAAGACGTGTATCGTTCGATGCTTTCCTGCAGCTTTAGTTCCGCCAGCTTGTTTTTGGTTACATCGATAAATTGGGTAATGTAATACAAAGGTTTCCCGTCATGATCACGGACTAATGAAACATGTACGGAGGTCCAAACGATGTTGCCATTTTTATTAAAGTAACGATTTTCCAATTCAAACGACGGAATGACGCCATCCAATAATTCGATTAATAAATCGCTGCTGTTGCCGCTATCATCAGGATGTCGGATATCATCTATGGTAAAGGACTTAAATTCTTCTTCTTCGTAGCCGAAAATTCTGCAAACCGCAAGATTAACATTCATCCATTTTCGATCAAGAGAGATTAAAGCGATCCCAATGGGAGCATTTGTATAAATATGTTCGAATAAAGCCTGGGGATTAAATAACTTTATATCCTGCACCCACGCATCCCTCCATTTGAAATAACGCGTTAGCAGCCTCATGTTTTCACCTTGGCAGCTACTCCTATATTAACATAGTTTAAGCTGCCAATTTAATTAAGCTGGCACAAACACTCGATTCTCCAACATTGCTATAAGTTAAAAAAACGCATGAAGTCCACGCTCATACGCGAGCAGTGGTCTTCATGCGTCCAGGACCGGAGCCGTAAGAGGCCGGCAAACCGCTGGTTATTCGTGCCGCAGATGCTGCAGCGTCAAGACGAACAACTGCTCGACATGATCGTCGTCGAGCGAATAAAACACCGTCTTGCCTACCTTGCGTCGCTTGACGATGCGCATATTGCGCAGCAGCCGCAGCTGGTGCGAGACGGCGGATTGTCCCATCTCCAGCACTTGCGTCAGATCGTGTACGCACAACTCGGATTGCAGCAGCGCATGAATAATTTTTACGCGCGTCGGATCGCCGAGCGCCTTAAACAAGTCTGCCAGTTCCGACGCCGACGTATCGTCGACCAGCTTGGCCTTAACTTCAGTAATATCCGCTTCCGTGCCGGCGCATGTATCGTCGCATGCAGCCGTTGCCGTTACATTGTCCATTCGGGCATCCCACCATATCGTTCTTCGATTATGCCCCATTATACCATGAGTGCGGCCAATGTCGCACGTCGCGGTTACCTGTACGCCGGCACCAGAATTACCGACTCGCCTGCGCTTAGCGTCAGCCCGAGTTCGCGGGATGCCCTTGCCGCGACCGCAAGTTCAGGTTCAAATCCATCTTCTGTTCTTGCCGCAAGTCCCGCACCTTCATAACGGATGACATAGCTGCCGCCTTTCTCCGAACGAAGCACCGCTCTTGCAAGCGCCCCGCCGCTCCATTCCAAATCGACGACACAACCGCCTCTACCCCGCAGTCCCGATATTCTCCCATCGGGCCAAGCCTGCGGCAGCGCGGGGAGCAGCAGAATTTCTCCGCGATGCGACTGAAGCAGCATCTCCGCCAGGGCGGCCGTGCCGCCGAAGTTCGCGTCGATCTGGAATGGCGGATGATCGCCGAACAGATTAGGGTGCACCGACTTCGAGAGCAAGGCGGTCAGATGCTGGAACGCAGCCTCTCCATCGCCGAGCCTTGCCCAGAATTCGACGATCCAGGCACGACTCCAGCCCGTATGTCCTCCGCCGTTAGCCAGTCTGCGTTCCAATGTTGTACGAGCGGCCGCCGCCAGTTCGGGTTCGCCGCGCGGCGTAATTTGTTCGCCTGGGTGCAGCGCGAATAGATGCGAGATATGACGATGGCCCGGCTCCACTTCCTCATAGTCCTTCGACCATTCCATCAAGCCGCCGGCGCGGCCAATCGCCGGCTTCGGGAGCCTGACGATCGCGTCGGCAACCTCCGTCCGGAAGTCGCGCTCTTGCGTGTCGCCGCTGAAATCCAGCACATCGATCGCTTCCAGGCATGCAGTAAACAACGCATGCGCGATCTGGGAGTCCATCGACGGACCGACGCATAATCTTCCTGTCTGACCGCTCGGCAGACGGTACGTATTCTCAGGAGACAAGGACGGAGCTGTCACAAGTCTGCCGTCGGCATCTTCCACGAGGAAATCCAGCAAGAACAGCGCCGCTTCCTTAAGCGTCGGATAGGCCCGCTCGCGCAGGAACGTCTCGTCCATGTTATAGCGGTAATGCTCCCATAGATGCAGCGCGAGCCAAGCCCCGCCCATTGGCCAAATAACGGCTGGCATGTGTAAGCCGATAACATTCGTCTCGGCCCACAAGTCGGTCGCATGATGTGCCGTGAAACCTCTTGCGCCATAAATCTCCTTGGCCGTGACGCTTCCTCTCTCCCTCAGTCGATCCAGCAAGTCGAATACGGGCTCGTGGCATTCCGCCAGATTGCAGCTCTCGGCCGGCCAATAATTCATCTGAAGATTGATATTCAGATGATAATCGCTTTCCCATGGAGGCGTATGACTGTCATTCCAGACTCCTTGCAGATTGGCGGGAAGCGATCCCCGTCTTGAGCTTGCGATAAGCAAATAGCGGCCGTATTGATAGAAAAGCGCGAGCAAGCCGGGATCGGCGCCTCCTTCCCGGAATCTTGCTAGCCGCTCGTTCGTCGGCAGCCTCTCCGCTTCCTCTTCTGCGCCCAGCTCCAGCGATACCCGCCCGAACAGCTCGCCGTAATCCCGGATATGATCGCGGCGTATGTCCTCATAACCTTTGTTTGCTGCCGCGTCCAGCACACTCATACAGGCGCCAACGGGATCCGCGCAGCGGAACGTTGTGGCAGCAGCGATATACAGCGTCGCCGCATCCGCGCTGTTCACGGAGAGAAAATCTCCTATAACGGAAGCTTCTCCTCCCTCTGCAACGACTCGTGCCGCCATGCCATACCGGACGCCATTCGGACCGCATTGCCCGGTCATATAGACCGTTGGCGACTGCTCCAGTCTCCCGGCTTCGCCTTCGAACGGCCTGCGAATGAGATTGGCGTCGAACGTTAATGCGCCCGGCGTCCCGGCTGTCAGACGAATGGCAATAACGCCATCTACATGACTGGCCAGCACTTCCCTTCGATAATCGCAGCCTTCCAGCTCGTAACCGACGGTAACGATTCCTTGATCCAAGTCAAGCTCTCTTGCGTACTCGCTTGTCTCGCTAATCGGAGAATGGAAGCTGAGCTTGAGATCTCCCAATGTCTGATAAGGCGCGATATGCTTCGGCGTTGACGTTAGCGACAGCCTGGCCTTCCGCTCCGCCTCATCCAGCTTTCCTTCGAATAGCAGCCCCCGAATCTCGGCGAGCGCCTTCCCCGCTTCCGGATTAGCCCGCTCCATAGGGCCGCCGTACCATAACGAATCCTCGTTAAGCTGAATGCGCTCTTCGCGAACGCCGCCGAATACCATTGCCCCAAGCTTGCCTGATCCGATCGGAAGCGCCTCTATCCATTCGCGGGCAGGCTTGATATACCATAATCGATTACGTGTCGTCGACAAGTCCAACATCTCCTCGTTTTGTGATTCCTCTCATTATATAAACTTTGCGAATGGACAAGGAGTGTTTTTACAGGACTTTGACGGGTAAATTATTGACTTTTATAATGATAGTATCAGGAAGGACAGAAGGAGGGGCGGAGATGTTTACATTAAAAGAGAAAATATACCTGCTCAAGCTGCTGCAAACGCAGAAACGCAAATCATGGCTGGGAATCGGGCGGAAGGATCCCGTGCACGACAGGCTGGTGGAGAAGCTCGAGCAGATGGTCCGCAACGAGCAGGTCAATAAGGAGCATCTGTAAGCCGGCTGCAACCTGCAAACCAGATCATCCGCGACATGTAGCCAAAGTCAGTTAGTCAGTCACAAGAAGGGACAAATAGAATCATGACAGGGAAGACTCATCTCATCATCGGGGCGGCCATTGGCGCCCTCGCGGTTGTCGTACATTCGCCGGACATGGAGGATAGCCTCCTGTATATCGGCGTCGCGGCATTTTCCGCCTTGGCCCCGGATCTTGACGGTCCCAGCATGCTTAGCAGCAAGCTGACCAAACTAAGCAAACGAATTCGGGAGCTCGCCCTATGGGGCGGCATCCTGTATCTGGCGATTACGGCCTACTTGTATTTCAGCGGTCAACCGTTGTCTCCCATCTGGGCGGGAGGCAGCATCGCCGCTATTTTGGCCGGTCTTGTTATGAAGCAAGGTGCGATACGTAATGCCCTTGTCAGCGCCGTCGGCCTTTATTTGATCTATCATGGTTACATCCATGGAATGATATGGTTGATCGGATTGGGCGCCTTCGTCGTATGGGCGCCATGGCTCAAACATCGCGGGATGACGCATACCGTCTGGATGCTGCCCGTCTGGTTGTGGTTAGGCTGGGGATTGGAGGAGCAACTGAAAGCGCCCGGACTTGGCATAACCGCCATGCTGGGTTACCTCTCCCATCTCGTAGCCGACACTCTGACGCCAAGCGGCGTCAAATGGCTGTCCCCGCTGGTCAAGAAGTCGTTCAAGTTCCGTTGGTAATAAAGCTGCAGGCAAGCCCCGGTTCAAACCCGTCTTACAAAAGACGCGCTTGAACCGGGGCTTTTTAGTTTGATCGGATGGTTTATGACGTTCTCTGCAAATCTCTCTTTTCGGAGGTTGTCATGTCTCCGCCATTGCTTTCGTAGAATAGTAGTAGGAAGCCGCAATAGTTCAAATCGTTTTGGAGGGATTGCAATGAAAATTACGTCCGGAGGATTCGAGGTCGTCTATCACGGCAGGGTATTCGCCTATGAAATGAATCCGATCGAAATCGTGTTGTCGGAGGAAAACGATCCGCTTGCGTTTGTTTTTTGCATCGAATACATACAGGAGCAGGATGATTTTACAACCGATATCCGACTCGTGAAATACAATGAGGTACGAATTACATGCGTCAACTTCCCGAGAGGCAAGCCGATCGGAAGCTCGGACATGATTCATCTCGGCATTTTAAACAATCGAAAGCTTTCGCTGCGCTATGAGATTACCGTTAATTCCGATGCTTCTTCCTGGGCGCTGACCTTTACGTTTTATGCGGGCGAGGGGGTTCCTGCCCATGAATAAACTCGAAATCCAGGACCCCAAAGTCGCCAGCAAAATCATAGCGGCAAATGCGGAAAACGAGAAACGCAAAGCGGAACTCGGTTTTCTCGGCAAATTTTTCGGATCGGGCGACAATGTTCGCCTGTATATCGTAGGCACGATCGCATTATTTGTCCTTCTCATTGCGCTCGTCTATACGCTGACGCCGGAAACCTACCGTTCCCCCGGCTTCGGCTTAAAGGAGATGTGGACGTTAGTCGTGCTTCCCGTCGAATCAACCATAATCGGCTATTTGATCGGATCGCGATCGAAGGATAACGGCGGTTAGAGGGAGCGACTGACATCTATTATGGACGCGAGCAACATGATTAGCTCAACCCCGCTGAATCCAAGACAGAAAGAATTGCCTTTACCGCTTCTGCCCTTGTAGTTAATTCGTTCGGTTTAAACCGATTATTGCCTCTTCCTTGCAACAATCCCGCACTTACAGCAGCAGCAATAGATGGTTCTGCCCATTCCGCCATTTCTTTCGAATCGTTAAACGCATGATGGTGAACATCACTCGTATCCAGCTTTAATGTTCTGGCCATAATAACCGCTAATTCGCTTCGTGTAATGTCTCTTGTTGGCCGGAAGGTCTCGTCAGGATAGCCGTTTATAATCTCCCTTTCTACCAACGCCGAAACACCCGTATGAGCCCAATCATGAATAAGATTTTGATCTTTGAACATGGCTGGGTTTCCTTTAGGAGATAGTTCCATCGCTCTTGCTGTCATCACAGCAAACTCCGCCCGTGTGACCGGCCGGTTCGGGCGAAAGGTCCGATCTGGATATCCATTCACAAAACCTAACTCCAACGCACGTATAATATATTCCTCCGCCCAATGCCCGGCAATATCCTTTAATTGAATTTGAATCTGCGGTTTAATTTTAAAATCAACTTTTTTGCTAACATCGAATGAACTAGCATCCTGATCTCTAGTTATCAATTTTACTTTTGAAAGTTCAACTATGATCGTTGTATCTACATTTTTCTTGCTGATCACATCGAATTGAATTCCCGCTAGATCGAGATTCCCGCTATCTCCTTGCTGCCTCCCTGTTTTCGTGCCAAATACGAGTAATTTTCCCGGTTCCTTGTCAAAGAGTTTATGAAAAGATGCCGAACTGAATGAACTGGCTGACTTATTAAAGCGCAAATGCTCCGCAGGATAATGAATGGTTAATTCGTATCCATAGACAAGTTTGGCATCTTGTGCAGAGACTGATAGCTCGATGGTATCTCCGGGTTTCGCCTCAACGGTCTGACTAGTAATTTCAAATGTGGTATCACTTGCTGCTGCTTGTAGTTGTTTTGATGGTTGCAAGATTGATACTGCGATGAAACTAATGAGTAAAACAGCTATCATCGCAAATCGCGAATGTTTCATCCTCTGTCATCCTTTCTTCACCATAAAGAATCGAAAGGGGGCAAGCCCCCTTTCGTTATCCAACATGGTACATCTTCTCTAGGTTTAACTAAATGTGCAATCGCCTAAATCCATCATTGTTTATCCAGTATTAATCTAGCGACGAAGACAAGATCTTCAAGACCAATTTCTCCATCGTTATTGAAGTCCAGATGTTTCACTTGATTCCATTCAGGAGCATGTTCCGCTACTCTATATGCGTCAACGACCTTCACTAAGTCTCCGATAGTGAACTTGCCGTCTTCGTTCAGATCGCCTGGTTGTGCAACATGAACCGCTTTGCTGAAGATACTCAGCGCTTGCTTCAATGCTGTAATTGCTGCCTCCAACTCAGCCTCTGTTAATTTCACATTATCCGCTGCGGCTTGTGCTTGTTGTAATGCATGTTGCAGTGCCGCTTTTGCTTCAGCTGGATATTGACCCGGCAAGCTTCCCACTTGAGCCTTCTCCAAGACTTGTTCCACTTCTGCAATTAATGTGTTCAGAGCTGTTATATCAACCTTCACGCCTTGAATCTCTACTTTATATTCTGTGCCGGCACCGTAGATTTCTTCATCCGGCACATTGGCAAGCTGCAATTCCGTTACTTTAATCGATGCAGCAGCATTTTCTGCAGTTGGCGCGATCGCTTTAAAGCGAAGCTTCACAAGTTTTTCGTTGGATAGTTCAGTATTCTTCGAGACATCTACGGCGATAAATGTTAGTTCTCCCTCACCAAGCACATGTTCAACAATGATGAATCCTTCTTTCTCGCTTGGTTCAACGAAGCCTTCAAATTGTAATTGAGCAGGATCGAATTCTAACGTTGCCATCTGACCTTGATATAACTTCGTCCCTTTGGAAAGACCATAGGTCAGCTCAAAGCTTTCTCCGGCTTGAACTTGTTTCGGACCTGACAATACAGCTTGATCCACTTGATCCGACTCCCCTACCCATTGCATCGTCCGGAATTTGCTTGGCGCTTTCCCGTCGCCGATCCCGCCTCCCCATTCGATATAGCCTCTTCTTAGATTACCGTCGTTTTCATTAACCAGCAGCGAAAAGCTCATGACCCCGCTTTTGGTTTGGACAGGCGCCAATTCGGACCAGGGAAGCGCCAATTCATACGTCGTCAGCTTCCCTTCTTCGTCTCGGCTCACCTGAACCTGCCCGTTTGTGACCAAACCTTTTGTAACGTCTGCCGGCGAAATCCAGCGATAAATTTGAGGGCCTGCCGAGGTTTGCGAAATACCGTATTCATAATATCTCGTATCCTCCCCGGGCAGCCCATTCGAAATCGCAAATTGGATACTATCGTTGTTCCACATATTCACATCGGTTGCCGGATACGCATGGATGTCATCTTTGATTTTCGCTGTCAAATAAAAATGATCTTTGTCATAGTTCAGCCATATCGCACCGCTTAAATCGTCGGCCCCTTTATGGCCGCTTACTTTCACGTTCCCCTTGGAAAGATCGATGGTCGGCGGTTCAACCACGACAAGCGGGTCGGGGATTCCATCTATGTTAACCGTTTTCATGTAAATCGCATTAAACTGGATGACTCCGGCATAGGTGTAAGTTTTGTTATTCCCGTGTCGAACGGTTACGTTCGACTGGTAGTCTTTCCCTAAATCTATGTTTGGCAGCGCGATTTCGAAGACCCCTGTCGTGTCCGGCTGAACGATTGCGTTCAGGTCCTGCTTCCCCGTTAACGTTCCAAGCTGCCAATCCACCTCTTGAACAGGCAGTGCGTTTACCTTCGAGTGATTTTGGATCTGTACGTTGATTGATTGGCTTAGCGGCTCGGTACCGTTAATAACCGGACGAATTTCAATGGTCTCGGATGGATTAACCGCAGCCGTGTACTGCAATAGTCCGACCGATAGTCCGCCAGCCTTCAATACTCCTTTTACGATCCGGCTTCCAGGGGCATCCATTCCGCCGACGACGACCGTCTGCTGGCTTTTTTGGCCGGGTGCGGCTTGTAGTGCGTATGACTGTTGTTTTTCGGTCTCAAACGTAAAGTCAAGCGCTTCAGCCGTCTGATTGTTCAGCTCGACCTGCAGCGTCACCGGTTCGCCGGCTACTGCTCTCTCGCTGGAGAGGGTGAACGTGGCATCCTTTTCAATCCCTTTGATATCACCCTTTATATAAAGGGGCTCTCCGGTCAGGGCAACGTATATTTTGCCTTCGGTAGGCGTAAACGTTTGCGCATTTCCCATCATGTCCGTAATTTGAACCGGTTGATCCGTCCGGATAACAGCCGATTCAGGGGCAAGAGACCACACGACTCTATGATTCTCTCCGTCCTTGGCAAATAAATAGCTTTTCAGGTTCGGCTCAAGCGGCTCTTCACGGACGAATTGGGCGCCGGTAAGCTCTCGCGTCATCGCCGCATAAGCCGCGTAAGCGGGTTTTGGGGTAAATGCGCCAAGCGGGTCGGCCGCATTTCGGAGTATGCCGAAGTTGTCTTCGTTATAGTCTTTGCGCAGCCCGTCGTTCACCATATCATACCAATATAGTTTTTCGACGCCGCTGGAAAGCGCCACCACATGATAGCGGACCAAATAGTTCGCCTGCGTAATTTCATCGACCCCGTTCGTGGAATGGAAGGTCGGATATCCGAATTCCGTTAACCAGATCGGCTTCGTTTCGCCGTTATTGTATTTGCGCATCAAGTCCCTGATTTTCTCGAGCGATTCGCTCAATACTTCCGGCGCATTCGGGTAATAGTAAGGATGCAGCGTAACGGCATCCAAATACTGCAGCCCGCCTAGCTTGAATACTTCCTCGATCCAGCTTACGGCCTTATCGGAAGCGACCATGCCATAGACCGGAAATTCGGGATGCTCGGCTTTGACCGTCTCGTACGTCTTTTTCAAAAGTTTAAAATAATAATCGGGCTGGGAATTCGCCGGGCTGTTGCCTCTTTTGCCGAATCCGCCATGGAATTCATTGTAAGCTTCCATCGCAATCAGCTGGTCTTTATAGTGATCGACATACGCTTCCGCGTAATTCGCGAAACCTTGCCGGCCTTCGTCCGTATACGGCGTACCGTTATTGTCGTAGAACGGGTTGTTGTAAGCGGCGACAAGCACCATCCCGAGGTCGTGATCTTTCAGTTCAGCCATATAATTGTCCGGTACGGGACTGAACGTATACACCCCTTTGGTTTTCTCGATGTTATTCCATTCGATCCCGTCCCTGACGGATTTAGCGCCTGCCTTTTGAATGATAGGAATCGTACTTTTTTGCCCGCGGTGCAAATGGGTAGCCATTCCAAACGGAGAATCCGCCACTGCATGGAAGTCATAAGGTGACAGAACCGCGAATGAAGTCTCTAGTTGTACAGGCTGCAGGCCTGCCGATTCCACGGTCGCCTGGAGTTTGAAGTAGCCACGTTTGGAAAAGGGAACATTTACGATTGCCGCCCCCTTGTCGGTTTGTCCGGTTCCTTTGGAGACTTCGGCTCCTTGCATATCGTACACGGTCCATGATACGCTCGGCCGAAGCGTATCAATCTTGAATTGGATCGGTTCGTTATCGATAAAAACGTTGCCGATTTCCATCTGCTTAAGCTCCGTCTTCGGAACCGTAACCGTAACGAACGGGCCGTCGCTGCTCCAAGCATTCTGGCTGTTCCCGGCTTCAATTTTGAAGGTGTACGTTCGGCCGATATCCGCATCCTGAATCGGATAATGCCACGAGTTTCCGGGTACCGTTGCTACGAGTTTCCCGTTCTGATAGATTCGGTAACCCTGTACACCTGAAGGAGCTGCAGAATCAGACCAGCTCAAATCTAGCCCCGTCTCGTTTAATTGCATTAGCTTTACCTCGCTGTCGGATGGCCACTGCGGAGCGGATCCGTTGACACGTGCGCCCGACAGGGACAAGTACGGTTGATTCGCCACATTCTCTTTACTGTTGATATGGATCAGCGCGCCGGCCTTGGCATCCTGGGTAAACCCGAAGCTGGCAGTCTGGTCGAGCTCCAGCTGTCTCTTTACAAAAGAAGTAACATCCACTTTGATCCATTTCCATTCCACGCTTACGTTCACATTCGCCAAGTAATGATTCATGGCTGGCTTATCGTTCCAAGTGGTCATAAACTCGGACCATGAATCATCCTCGACTCCGTACACTTGGAACGCCAAAGGGCTTCCGTTTGCGTTGTTTACCGCAGCATACACGTTCAGTATTGCGGTTCCTAGCTCGCTGGTATATGTACTCAGGTCGAATTTCATGTAGGATTCACGGGTATAATTCGGATCGCCGCTCCATGTTCTCACTTGCAGCAGTTGCTCTCCGCCATAATTTAGATTGGCGGACGATCCCGCATTCAAATAAGTATCCGCAGAAGCCGGAACTTGAACGCTATCCGTCCCCTGGGCATGAACGAAAGCTCTCCCGTCAATGCAGAAAGTAAACAAGAATGCCGTAAGAACCCAAACCAGGAAAGTGCGGAAAAACGACCTCTTCTGATGCGTGGTCATGATTATTCACTCCTTTTACAGTTTTTTTGATTCAAAACATTTCCGTTCAATCACTTTAATTTGATAACGCTTCCATATAATTGCGAACCTCCATGATCTCCCTCCCTACGTGATCAACAGATTGTTTGTCTTGCATGTTTATTATATAAAAGAGGCCCCTTCGATCCGTAACAGAATCATCAGGGGGTTATAGTACGATTCTCACTTCTTTGTATGCGGTTCCAAGCGCCTTTTGTAAGGAAGTCGAGTCGTGCCGGTGCCAGAATCCCTCGCAACATACATCGGGTTCATTCATCACCATAAAAAAACGGCAAAAGCAGTTTCGCTCTTGCCGGGTTATCCAAAAGTTAAACTAACACAATTGCAGAACTTGCCCCGGCTTCACTTCCACGATGTCTCCATCCGCGCTGAACCACACGGACATAGCCGAAGGATTATGCACCCACTGACCAGAAACCGAAAAACGCAAATCACGAAGCGCATTCCGGTACAGAACCACTTCGATGTTGGTCGCATACCAGACTTCCGATCGACCGCCAACCATTTCGCAGAACCGTTCCAGCTGATCCCAGTTTTGCTGATTGTGAAATTCGTAGCTGTGCCCCCATACATACAGCAGCGACATAGCGGGATGCCGTATCTGGTTGTCCATAAAGCGTTGACCGCATTCCAACATATCGCGATGATGACAGGTAGGAGACCACGCCCAAAAGTCGTCAGGCATATCAAATCTTCCGTGGCTGTTAGTCGTCCTAGCGTATTCGATGCCCAAAACAGGAAGCATGGAGGCAATTTGTATATTCCAGTCTCCATGTGGATACGACATGCCTTTCACGGGGTAGGTCGCCAGCAGTTCCAACTCGCGGCGATCCTGCTGGATTTCATCCACGATTCTGTCCATTGGACATCTGGTCAGAAACGGATGCGTCGCCGTATGGCCGGATATTTCGTGACCAGCATATAGCTCCCTCGCCTCCAAGCGGTCAATATAACCTAGCTTTCCGAGCAAACCGGAATTGAGATGGAACGTCCCGCGGATTCCATAACGATTTATAATTTCAATGAATTGCCGATCATGCTCCCTTCCGTCATCGTAGCTAAGCGTTACCGCTTTTTTCTTCCCCTCCGGATAACAATCAAATTGAATTTTCATATGAACCCTCCGAGCCGTCAGCCTTTGATCGAACCTAGCATAATTCCTTTCACGAAGTACTTTTGCAACCACGGATACACCAATATGATAGGACCTATCGAGATCAGCGCAATTGCCGAACGTACATTGTTCATAGCCAACTTAGCTTGATTCGTATTATTGTCAAACATCAAATCATTACTGACATCGCTGACGGACATCAGCATTTCCCGCATAATTACCTGTATGACGGTCAAATTCCGGTCACGTATGTAAATCATGGCGTCAAACCAGGCATTCCAATGCTCGACAGCCGCCCACAATGAAATAGTCGCCAGCACGGGAGTGGAAACCGGAAGTATAATTTTAAACAAAAGCGTCATATAACCTGCTCCGTCCATATGCGCGGATTCCTCGAGCGCCACGTCCAGCGACATGAAATAATTCCGCATAATGATAATGCTGAATACGGCAACGGCTCCTGGCAGAATAAGCACTAGAAAATGATCGAGCAGCCCCAAGCTTCTTATAATCAAATAAGTCGGTATCAAACCGCCCCCGAAAAACATTGGAATGATGAAATACGTCGTCATGGTTCCGCGGAAGGGCAGTTCTTTCTTGGACAGCGGATAAGCTACCAAAATCGTAAATAATACTTCCAGCGCCGTTCCGAATATGGTTCGCAGTATAGAGTTCATATAGGGACGCATGATTTCTCCGGAAGAAAACAAAAATCGATACGCCTCATTCGACCAGCTCTGCGGCCAAAGATGAAAACCTAACGTTGTAGCTTCCCTTCCATCGGAAAAGGACAACAAAAAAACTTGCCAGAATGGATAAAGGATTAACAGAGCAAACACAACCATAAACGCACCGTTAAACAGATCGAACCACCAACCGGAATGAAGCTTGAATCGCTTTCCCCCTTTTCCAAGCTGCGTTTGTCTCATCTCACCACACCCCATAGTCGTTGTATTTCCGCACAATTTGATTTACCGTGACAAGCAGTACGATTCCCACCACATTTTTAAACAATCCGACCGCAGCGGAGTAGTCCATCCTGAATTCCACGAGGCCTGAACGGTAAACATAAGTATCGATAATATCCCCAACCTCGTACACGAGCGGACTGTACATGTTAAGAATTTGGTCGAAGCCTCCCGACAGGATGTGGCCCAGTCGAAGCAGAAATAATATGGTGATTACCGGTATGAGCGCAGGCAGTGTAATATAAATCATTTTGTGGAAACGGTTTGCTCCATCCGATTCGGCCGCTTCGTAAATGTCCGGAGAAATAGACGTGATCGAAGCCAAATAAATGATAGAAGCCCATCCGACCTCCTTCCAGATATCTGAAATGAGCAAAATCGGTATAAAAAACACTTTGCTGGATAAAAAGTTGATCGGAGTTCCGCCGAATAAGGTGATGATGTAATTAACAACCCCCCGTTCGGGCGAAAATACTTCCACAACCATCCCGGCAATAATGACCCAGGACATAAAATGCGGAAAATATGAAATGCTCTGTACCGTCCGTTTGAATCTCGTTTTTGTAATTTCATTGATCAGCAAAGCGAATATGATTGGGAACGTAAAGCCTACAAGTAGCCGCAATACACTAATGATGAGCGTATTGCGCAATGCTCGCAAAAAAACGAAATCCTGGAACATGCTTTTAAAATGTCCAAACTGGTTCCACGGGCTATCCCAAATGCCGATTCCGGGCTTGAAATCCTTGAATGCAATGATGATGCCATATAGCGGAGCGTAATGAAATATGGCCAGACTCAAGAAGGGCAGCAGCAAAAAGAGATACAGCATTTTCATTCGTTTCATACGTCTCCAGACCTGAGCTCTGGTTGTATTAACTTTAATCAAGGGCGTCGCCTCGGCCGAATTGTTCAAGATATACCGCCTCTCTAACCGCTGGGGGATTCGCTCATGCGCCCTCCCCCGCAGCTCTTGTTCGTGTCAATCGCAATCGATTGTCAGTTTTTGCGCAAATCAGCTACCTTAGGCGCTTTTTCCAATTCGGCGAGAAGTTCGCTTCCGCCGCTGTTAAGCCATTTTGTCACATAGGAATCCCAGTTGGAATCCACATCAACTTCTCCGGTAATGGATTTAAACAGAAATTCATCCGTTATCGTTTTCAGTTGCGCGCCGTAGGTCGTGTTTAAGTCGTTGTACTTGGTTTCATTAAAGTAATCCCATTTGTAAGGGCGGTATGCCATATTCCTGCCTTCATCGGCGCCAAAAAACATTTCCGTTAATTTCGACACGCCCTCATTCGCGTAATAGGCCGCAACGTCCCCGTGCTGAATGGATAGATTATAATAACCGATTCCGTGCTTCTCGCGATCGGCTTCCGCACTCTCAATCGGAATTACAGCCGAACGGTATGCCTCTCCTTCCCATGTGTAATCTATGCCTTCTTCGCCGAATTGCGAAAGCATAAGTCCTTCTTGATCGAAATTGATATAGTCGAAAATCTGCAAGATCCGAGCCAGCTTCTCGTCGGTGACATCTTTTTTAATGACCATCGCGTAGCCAAAGCCATCAACAGGCGTATACGCGGCGGAACCTTGCTGCCCCTCAAAGCCGATAGGAGGCGGAGTAAACAGAAACTTCGCATTGGAGTCATTTTGCACAAGATTTCCGGGAGGACGATTGAATGTAAAAGGCATCAGACCGGCCGCTTGAATTTGCACTTGCGCAGCGCCGTATTTCCCGGCTGCGAATTTCTCCCAGCTTTTTGCGCGGTTGAGCGTGGTGAATTCCGGATCGATCAGCCCTTGTTGATATAACTGAGCCAGATATTTCAGAAATTTTTTGTAGTTATCGCTGATTGCATACCCCGTTACCTTCCCGTTTTCTTCCAGATTATAGTCCCAGCCAAAGCCGAAGGCGCCCGCCACCGTGTTTAATGCCCAAGAGGCGTCGCTATTGTTCATCAATAAGCCGTGAGTATCCTTTTTTCCGTTGTCGTCAGGATCGTCTTGGACGAATTGTTCGAACATCTTCAGTTCCTCATCCAGTGTAAATGACTCCTTCGAGAAAAAAATGCGTTCAAGTCCGCCGGAAGTGCCTAAAGGAACGAGTTCTCCCTTGGGTTCGATCCCGAGCTTTTCCATCCAATCCAGACGGTACACCTGACCCCAGATAAGATTATCCCATTCTTCCTTGTAACCGGTGAGGGCGTAAAATTCTCCGTCCTTCCCATCAATTTGGTTCACTTTCCACCCCGTCGGCTGACTGTCCAGCATTTTAGCGTAATTAGGGGCGTGCTCCTCAATCATAGCTTTAGGAATGCTGCGAGTGGCAGCGTCTTCATAAAGCTTCACAGGGGTAGCCATGAAGGCGATATCCGGCAATTCGCCGGAAGCCACCATCAAATTTCGCTGTTCATTGTTGTTGGCGTCAATCTTCCGGTTTAACAGCTTGACATTAAATTTCTGTTCAATCATTTGCTGCACCTTGTTGTTATCTTCGACCTTGCCTCTGGCCCCTTGGCCCATCCAGCTAATTTCAAGCGTTTTGGGAGCCTCCGTATTCTGAGCAGGCGCAGTAGAGTCCGCAGGTTTTACTTCGTTCGTGACATTATTTCCCGAGCATGCTGAAGCTCCAAAAACCGCGAATGCCAATAGTGCTGCCATTCCAACCTTTTTTATTGCCATATTCATCCCCCATATTGCTCATATTTGGCTTGCAAGTTCATTATATAAAAGGAACCCCCGAGATACGTAACAGTATCATCAGGGGTTCATAATACGATTTTCAGTTATATTTATGCGATTCCGGCGAAGCTTCCCCGCGAATGGGCAGACGAAGCTTCACGATCGTTCCCGAGTCGCTGCTTTCAATCCGCAAGCCGAATTTCTCTCCAAAGTGGAGCTTGATTCTGCTGTTCACATTGTAAAGGCCTACCCTCCGATGATCTCTTCTGTTTAAATTCCGGCGAATTTCCTCCAGATTTCCAGATTCGATGCCGGGTCCATTATCTCGAACGGCGATTTCCAAATCATCTTCCATTCTTTGCGAGCTGATCACAATTGCAACCTGATTATTTTTCGGAAAGCTATACTGTATAGCATTCTCGATAATCGGCTGAAGGATCATCTTATTGACCCTCTGAGAATGGAGAGAACCATCTGTATCCCAAACGATATTAATTTTGTCATAGTACCTGTAATTCATAATTTTGACATAGGATTTTGTATAAGCGATCTCCTCGCCAAGCGTTGTTAGCGGACTTTCTTTCCCCATTGCGTACCGAAACAACCGGCTCAGCAACCCAATCATATCAACCGCAAGCTTTCGCTCGTCTTTTTCGATCATGTACATAATATTATCCAGCGTATTATAGAGGAAATGAGGGGTGATTTGCGCCTGCAGCGCCTCTATATGCAATTCCTTCTTCTCAAATTCCAGAGTCATTTTCTCTTGATTGGCTGTAAGCGTATCCTGCACCAGCTGATGAATCCGCTCCAACATCGCGTTAAACGAAATACGCAGCTGATCGACCTCGTCAATGGTATAGGCAGATTCGTCAGTCAATTGCTTAACGGTATCCAGTTCGATGTTTAGATACCGATTTTGCAAGGATGCGAGCGGTCTCACCAAATACTGGGACATGAAATAAGAAAAAAACAATGTCAGAAGAAAAAGAATGACCAGCAAATAGATATCATCGAAAAAAAGGCGGATCACTTGATCCTGTATGGCCGAAGCATCATATTGGGCAACAAGATACCAAGGCAAAGAATCGACCTTCGCAACATAATAGACCGCATTGCCCTCCCGGAACGTATTCACCGCTTCGCCTTCCGGCTGAAACGGCAAATCTATCTTTTGACCCGCTTTCTCCGCGTCAAGATGAGATAAGATGAGACCGTTCCCATCCACGATAAAAGCTTCGCTGCCGCTTCCCTTCAAATCGACATATAGATTCGTAAAGTAAACGCCGTCTATATCTACTTTCAAATATCCGAGCGTACGGGCATCGCTATGAATATCTACGATTCCGATTCCCAAGCTGATAGTAGAAGATGCCGAGCCCGGCGGCAGCCAATAAAACAAATTTTTGCGGTTTGCGCGCATTTGATCGAAAAACGCCGGATCGATTTGGGTCGCATGCTTGAAGCGATTGCTGTAAATCAATGTATTTTCCACCCCGTAGATGCCAAGGGCATCCTCGCTCAGCGTCGGGAAGCTGCTGTCGAATATAAGCTGGTCCATATCTCGCTGCCGCTCTTTGCTAGGCTGAAACACGTAAGATACCACGAAGGCATCGTACGCCAAACGGGCCATTGCGGTTTCTTTTTGATTGGCGAACAGCTCGACCCGGCGGGCGGTCTTGTCAAACAACATTTTAAAGGTTTCTTCCAGCTCATGGCCAATAATTTTCGATGAATTTACATAAAAAACCGTCACAAACAGAAATACGGGAAGCAGAATGGTTAGTAGAAAATAAATGAAAAAACGGTCTCTCATTGTCAACCTTCTACGTTTGTCCCGCTCCTCCCCTGACGGGTCCCATCTGGTATGAAGCGAGCGATGTCGTCCGATCCATTTGACCAGGCTGTGCAAAGGAAACATAGCTTTGTCGCTGATTAATTGAGAGAGATACAAAGCCAGTATGGCGCTGACTCCAAGCGTAACGAATGAATATATAGCGAGGGAGCGGAGCTGTTTCCGATGAAACCCGTTCTCCTCAACGTTCAAGGCAACGTGAAGGCCGTTAAACCCGATGTCGCGATAAAAACGGCCGCGCTCTGCGAAATCGGATGCGGCCTTGCTTCCTTTATACAACACCTCTTCATAGGCATCAAATACAGCCAACGATTTACTGTACGGGAGAATATGTTGAAATGCATCGAAGTTCAGATTCATCTTCAAGACGCCAAGCGTTCCGTCCGGACCAACGATCGGACACAAAAAGTAACTGGACCCGTTCCAGTCCTCAAGAAGGCGATGCAGCGCTTTATCCTTGATATTCGAGGACTTCAGACCAAGCGCTTCATAAGTCCGATTTCTGGTTATAAACTGTATCCCGTTACTGAAGGGCGCTAAAGGCAACTGATAACCTTGAAAATAATAAGAGGTATATTCCGTTTTTGAACTATACTGCTCATCTTCCGTCCATACCGTTATGCTGTCTATCAATTCATTCCCTTTATTGAGATTGAATAGGGAGGACTCCAGATTTTGCGACAATACGACTTCCTCGTAAGAAGTAGTCTGCTTCTGGCGAAGTCTGTCCAGTGTATGGATGAACGTCGAGGTATGGCGTAAGCTGTCCATCGTCTGATAGATATCTTCGAATTGCTTGCGCATATCCTTTACGGTCTGATTCATCTGCATCGATTGCATCAAATCGGATTTTTCTTCAATATACCTTTCCGTTTTCAAATAAATCATGCATCCGATACAGAGTGTCAGAACGGTTACAACCGAAAGGGAAAACAGCATCAAAAACCGGTTTAGCTTCAATTTTTCCCGTCTCATTCTCAGCCCTCTCTGCATGAGTAGACCAATCCGCCAGATTCCCTGTAGGTTTGTGGAGTTACGCCGCACAGACGTTTGAACATTTTGTTATAATACGAGAAGTTCCCGAAACCGACAAGCAACGAAATTTCGAACACTCTATGTTCGGTATAAAGCAGCAATTTTTTCGATTCATTAATTCTAACCTCATTCAAATAGTCGATGAAGTTTTTCCCCGTTTCCCGCTTGAACACGGAGCTGAAATAATTCGCGTTGACATACAGTCGTTCCGAAACGTCTCTTAGCCTGATCTGTTCGGAATAATGATCCGCTATATATTTCTTTGCGTGAGTGACATAAGCATTGCGATCTCCAGAATCGTCGATTTCACTTTGATAGCAAAGGGGAGGTGTTTGCCCCCCCTCTTCTTTAATGTCCTTGGCTATGCCTTGGAACAGCTCAAGAAATTCATCGCGAATGACTGGCTTTAGCAAATAACCCTTCACTCCGAAACGAATCGCTTCCTTCGCATAATTGAAATCATCGTAGGCGCTCATCAGAGCAACCTTTATTTTTGGAAATTCGCCTTTCAACCGTTGAGCCAGCTCCAAACCTGTCATATTTGGCATCAATATATCGGTCAAAATGACATCGGGAGGACATGCGCGTACTTTTTCCAGAGCCGCTTCACCGTTGGAAGCGCATTCAATTACTTCAAATCCAATCTCTTGCCACGGCATGTTATTCTTGATTCTCTCACGAATAAATTCCTCATCGTCAGCGATCAAAACTTTGAACATAGGATCCCCTCTGTTATTCAATCTCTACCATAAGCAAGAGCAGAAAGTTATCTCTATTATCATAACATATCCCGGTTAAGCAGAGCAGATATGATTGATCCGGCTTCTACGCTGCGTCACGACAGGAGTTGATCTTATTTGCCCGATAGTTCCTTCCCTTCCATTATAGCAGCCTTCAAATCCATGCCGGTCCTTTGAAATGGCGGGTCGCCCGATTCGTGAAACGCAGGATCTTCTACTTGCATATATGTGATGACGGCTTTTCCGGATCTTGTGAACATGCAATTCAGATTAGTGAATTCATAAGGACCTTCTGCAATATTGCCTATTTTTGACCATGTTGCACCGCCATCCTTGGACAACGCCGCACTTAGAGGCGTTCTCCTGCCAAAGTGATGCTTGCCCGGTTCGTACAGGCTATCGTTCCATAACAAAAGAAGTGCATTCGTACCGGGAATGGCCCGTAGACAAGTACACGATTCGGGGGCTTTCAAACCGCATGCCTCAGGCAGACTCCATCTGTTTCCGCCGTCGCTGGACATGCTGATAAACACCGACCCTAATTGTGACCGGAGCGACATCACAAGCCAGCCGTCCATTCGTTCTGCGATAGATGCTTCCATTGCGCCGCGCATAGGCAGATCCACAGTATCTTTTGAATGTGACCATGTTAGTCCTTCGTCATCGCTAAAGAAGCAACCAACCGTATTATGCTGATCTCCTTGGTGTCCATTGCCGAAGTGGTAAGGCAGCAGCAAACGGCCTCCTGATAACAAATTCATGTGATTTGCTCCGCCTTGCAGCCACTGGCCGCTCGTTCGTTTCCATATATGCGACCGAAACTCCCATGATTCTCCGCCATCACGCGAAATATAGACTTCCATCGTTGAGCTAGAACCGCCCTGATGACCTCTAAGACAATGAAGCAAAAGTTCGCCGCCGGGAAGCATGCAAAGGCCTGGAGCCTGTACGTTGTTGTCTTCCGGATTATTATCTATCAGTAATCTCTCGCGTTCCCATGTTAATCCGCCATCATAAGACGATTTGGCATAAATACGGCACAAATCAAAATCGCTTCCATCCGATCCTTCGTACTTATGCCATACTGCCAATAGAGAACCGTCTCTCATTTCAATGACGGAAGCTGTATCATTTCTTGGATTATTTGCTGAAGCTGCTGCAATCGTCGCATATTCTATTGATGCAAACAAAGCTGCCTCCCCTTTCTTACACCTTTTTTCTTTGATAACTATCATTATAAGAAAAAAATCATGAAGCTCGATAACAGAATCATCAGATATTAATAACACAATTCTTATGGAATCATTGCAAAAGGTTTACTTGACTTTCCAATAGCAGTATTATGTATAAAAAATATAAACAGGATATCCAGGAGGCGCAACCGCATGTACCCGGAATACTTGTTTGAATATCCAAATATGAGCTCTACCTTCCCTATATACGTCAAACGTAAGCTCCAGAGGAAAACCCCAGCACACCGTCATGACTTTGTTGAACTGACCTTGGTTGTATCCGGCAAAGGAACGGAAACTATTAATGGAGAAGCGCATGATATGCTGCCAGGCACATTGGTATTGCTGCTTCCTTATCAGGTTCACGAGATCGTATCCGATCCAAACCATCCGCTGGATTTATATATTTGCAATTTTGCGCTGGACATATTTTCTGAGCTGGACGACAAGGAATTGGTTCTGCACGAATATGTGATGAGAAACCACATGAACGAGCGGAGAGCATTTGTGCAGCTTCAGGACTCCCTCTTCGAAGAGATGCAGCTGTGCTTCTCCGACCTTCTCAAAGAGTATGAAAACGACCATCCGTTTAAAACAATGATGCTAAAAGCTCATTTAATGAGAACTATAGCCCAATATGCCCGAAGCAATCTTTCAGAAATACCTTCTTCATCCTCGCGAAGCTTGAAATGCGTGACCAATGCCCGCAGCATTTGGTCTATTATTAACTATATCCACAAGCATTATCAGGAGACGCTCACGCTAGGCAGCTTGTCCGAACAATTCCGCCTCCCCCCATCCACTCTTAGTGAAATGTTTATTCAACAATATGGCATTCATTTCACGGATATCCTCCATGAGCTGCGAGTGCGGCACGCTTGTTCACTATTGCGTACGACTGACATGCCGATTGCTGACGTGTCCGAGGAATCGGGATTTGGATCTTATTCCAGCTTTGTTCGCGTATTTCAAAATACCAAAGGCTTATCGCCCAGGGAATACCGGGCACACACCACGTTAATAGGCTTGCCTTCCATAAATTGAACCAGATTATATACGGCCGTATCCATCAAGCGCCCTCTGGCTTCTTTGGTTGCCCAAGCCATATGCGGTGTAATCATGCAATGCTTGGCTTTGAACAGAGGATTATCTTCGGAAGGCGGCTCAGAAGACAATACATCCAAAGCTGCCCCGGCTATCCAATCATGATTGAGCGCATATGCTAAATGCTCTTCATTTACAAGTTTTCCACGCGCTGTATTAATGAGAAAAGCGGTTCGCTTCATTGTCGACAAGGTATCTTTATTGATAAACCCTTCGTTATTTGCCGTAAGCGGACAGTGGAGGCTGATCACATCAGAACATTGAAGCAGTTCATCCATTTCTACCCATTTCAAATTTGGAATGTTGGTTTTATGACGGCTATTGCCCAAACGGCTCAAGGCCACTATATTCATTCCGAGAGCGCTCGCGATGTGTGCCGCTTGCAAGCCAATTCGTCCTGCTCCGACCACACCAAATGTTTTGCCCGCCAGCTCTATTAAAGGATTGTTCCAATAACTCCAATCTTTACTCCTTGACCAATCGCCCTGACGAACGGATTGCTCATGATGACCAATGCGGTGACAGAGCTCCATCATTAATGCGATTGTAAATTGGGCTACGGAATTTGTACCATAAGTCGGAATGTTCGTAACGATAATTCCTTTCTGAGCCGCTGATATTGTGTCAACCACATCATATCCTGTAGCAAGCACACCGATGTACTTCAAATCTGGCAGTTGATTAAGCGCTTCTGCATTCAAGGATGTTTTATTAGTCATTAAAACCCGTGCACCTTGAGCTCGCTCGATAATTTTATCTTTAGGTGTCCGTTCGTAAACGGTTAGTTCACCTAGCTTCTCCAACTGTCCCCAGCTTAGATCCCCAGGATTTAATGTAAATCCATCCAATACGACAACCTTCAACCCGCTTCCCCCTTAAACAACAAGCCATGAATTTCACTATTTAGCCTCCGCTGCCTCTGCTAGCTTTTAATGAGACTATTAGATTGCAAAACTTCATTTTGATCGTAAAATAACTTTATCTTCTGTTGCTCTTCTGTTGTAAGCTGTTTTAAAGGCTGGCGGATATAGGGACATTTAATAATTCCTTGCAAAAATAAAACATATTTTTCATACGACAGCACATCATATTTGATCAACTCTGCGATGATCTCATTAGCTTTAGCCTGAAGATTCTTCACAGACTGCCAGTCAGCTTTTCCTGCATAATCAAACAATTCTACGAATAGGCTTGCCATAATATTAAATGTGCTGCCAATGGCCCCATCAGCCCCGCTCAGTGCGCCGCCTGCATAAATTTCGTCATGACCATTGAAAATCAAGAAGTTCTCTCCGCATATCGAACGAATCTGCTGCATTTCAAACAAGTTAAGCGAGGTGAATTTTACTCCTAAGCAATTAGGATGCTTACCCATCGTTTCGTAGAAATCCATTGTCAAATTCACACCTGTCGCGCCAGGGAAATGATAAATAATCATAGGCAGCTCGGTGGAGGCCATTATCGCTTCATAATGCTCCTGAATTTCTTTCATCGAAAGCTTATAGTAAAACGGTACAACTGCAGAAATAGCGTCTACTCCGATTTTTTCTGCATGTTTTGCCAGGCGAATCGACTCGCTGGTACTGATACAGCCAACATGGGAAATGATCGTAAGCTGTCCTGCATTAGCATTTACAACCTCTTCCAACACCTGCATGCGTTCCTCGGCGGTTAGGATAAATCCTTCCCCTGTGCTTCCACCGACATAGAATCCTTTCACGCCTAAACTGATCTGATGCTTTACAAGATTTTTTAATGATGCAATATCTATTGCTCCATCTGCGTGCATTGGCGTAATCAATGCGGTAAAAATTCCTTTAAATTTATTTAGATCATAATTAGTCATCTTATAATCATCACCTTTATTTGGGTTAGACTAGCAAAGCTTTATTAATTTTAATGACAACCCGTTTAGTAGTTGTTCCACCTTCTTGACTGCAAGCAGGACGATGGAGATCTCTAGGAAAATAAACCACAAACATGCCTGGCATTAAATGAATATTCATTTCATTCTCAACTGTTTCATAAAGTGCATAATCTTTTGTTTCCAGTTCATTCTCAATAGCTTTATTCTTCTCTGATTGTTTAGCTACCCTATGAATTTCTTCCCCTGTTAAAACCATCTGTACATCAATATATTTAGCATGATGCTCCGATTTTCGTTCCTCGGGAACTACTGTTTTAGCTTCCTGCACCATAACATACATGTCATCTCCCCGCAGATCGTAGCGGCCAAGCTCCATGTTTAGTAAATCTGTAGTTTTCAAATAAGTGATAGCCTCCTGCAATATGGGGGCATAGGCCTGCTTCTCTTGTTCCCATGAATTCAAATCACTAATGATCATGTTTTTGTATTCCCTTTCTTACCATTCTCCGGTTGTTCCAAATCTCTGCTTCATATTATGTCCGAATTGACGGCCAGCCTCATCCATACCCGACAGTAATTGTTCAACAGTTTTGCCCATAACGTTTCTTGCAGCAGGAATAACGGTATTGCACTCATTGCCATCCATATATACGGATGCCTCAAGCAATCCAGCTTCATCTTCCTCGGGGATGACAAGGAAACCATGCTTATCGGCATGGATCAACTGTCCGGGTTTTACTCTGCAGCCGAACACCTCTACCTCAATTCCCCAACGAACCGGTGTACTGAAGGCATGCCCAACGCAAGTTCTGCGAGCCAGCGCCTTAAAGCCTGCGTTGTTCATTTCATCGATGTCACGAATCGCACCGTCTGTAATGGTTCCTACACATCCTAACGAGCGGTGAATGTTACTGTTCACTTCGCCCCAGAAGGCACCAATTACACTCGGTTTATCCAAATCCTGCACGACAACGATCTTAGGTCCCGGGATGCTTGCAACATATTGGCGATACTCGCTCCATGCGTTAGGATTTTGCCGCGGGTGTTCAGAATTTCCAGGTTCAACTTGCACCGTAACCGCATAGCCTGCCATCGGCCCCATATGCGGCATATAATCTCTTGTTTCCTCCCGATTGAATCCCTGTGTAATATCATGTTTGGTAATCGCCTCCCAACCATTGTAGATCGTAGGCGAATTCCACCTTTTTAACTGCAATAATTCTGAATGGGATAAGTTTGCCATCTCTATCATTCCTCCTATATGTCAATCTGTTTTGATTGTATAGGTTTAATGAAGACCATATCTTTCAACTCTTAATCAAAACCTCTCATTTTTTCGGGAATATCATTTCTCTTTTAACAGCATAATCGCCTTGTAATCGGTCGTTAAGTATAAAAATACTCCCCTAACAGTAACAGGTTTTGTTATTTCACCTGTCTACCGTAAGGAGAGTATATCAAGTCATCTAAAACCGCTCCGATACGACCTTCGGCTGCGTAAATAACAACAGATAATCTCTGCCGCCCGCCTTGGAATCCGTACCGGACATATTGAAGCCGCCGAATGGATGAACGCCGACGAGCGCCCCCGTACACTTGCGATTGAAGTACAGATTGCCGACGTGAAATTGCTCCCGCGCTTGCTCCAGCCGGCTTCGATTATGCGAGATGACGGCTCCGGTCAGTCCGTACTCCGTATTGTTCGCAATGTCGAGCGCCGCCTCGAAGTTCGCTGCCTTGATAAACGCCAGCACCGGACCGAATATTTCCTCTTGGGCGATAACCGCGTAGGGCTCCACGTCCTTGAAAATCGTCGGCTCGATGTAATAGCCGGAGCTGCTGCCCTTGTTGCCGCCGCATACAAGCGTTGCTTCCGATCGGCCGATCTCAATGTATTTCAGAATCTGAATGTAAGCCCGCTCGTCGATAACGGGACCGATGTACGTCGATTGCTCCGCGGCCTTGCCCATGCGAAGCGCAAGCGTCCGCTCCACGACTTTCCCCAACACTTGGTCATAGACCGCCTCGTGCACGACCGCTCTGGAGCAAGCCGAACACTTCTGGCCGGAATAACCGAATGCGGATGCCGTGATGGCGTCCGCCGCCAGATCCAGATCGGCGTCCTCGTCGACGATAATCGTATCCTTGCCGCCCATCTCCGCCATGACTCTCTTGATCCACTTCTGATCCGGCCGCGTCGCCGCCGCCTTCTCGTTAATGCGCAGGCCAACCTCGCGCGAGCCTGTAAAACAAACGAACCTCGTCAACGTATGCTCCACCAGAAAGTCGCCAATTTCTCCGCCCGCACCCGGCAAATAATTGACCACCCCGTCCGGCAGCCCCGCGTCTTCCAGCAGCTCCATAAATTTGGCGGCGATAACGGCCGTGGGGCTTGCGGGCTTTAGCACGACGGTATTGCCTGCCACAACGGCCGCCATCGTCATCCCGACCATAATGGCCAGCGGAAAATTCCACGGCGGAATAATGACGCCTACGCCGAGAGGCAGATATACAAGCTCGTTGTCCTCTCCGGCAAGCGGCACCAAAGGCTGACGTTCCGACAGGCGTTCCATCTCCCTGCCGTAGAACTCCATAAAGTCGATCGCTTCCGCCGTATCGCCGTCTGCCTCGGCCCAGCTTTTGCCCGCTTCGTAGACCAGCCATGCGGAGAATTCATGTTTGCGTCTCCGCAAGAGAGCCGCCGCTTTGTAGAGCACTCTTGCGCGAGCTTGGGCCGGGACCCGCTTCCAACCTTCGAAGGCCGCCGCGGCTGCCAATATCGCTTTATGGGCATGCTCCTCATCGCCTTGGGAAACCAGGCCGATCATTTGCGTAAATTGCGACGGATTCAACGACTTGCGTTTGTTCGTCGTCTCGATCCAGTCCGCCCCAATCTTGAGCTTGTATTCCCGCCCCAACTCGGCTTCCACCTGCGCAAGCGCAGCTTGAAAGTCCGCGATATTGTCGCTGACTCCGAAGTCGGTAAACGGTTCGTTGCGGAACGGCTCTCGCATACGCTTCTCCCCTTTGCCGATAGAGATAAAGTTCACGCTGTTTGTTTGAAACAGCTCTTCTTGAACTTTATGCGGCGAAAGGGGCGAGCATAACAAATACCACATACATTGTTCAAGCTCACCCTTCTTTATTTATCCCGTCCGCTTTTTTCGGCAAGATGCGCCTTCTGTACTCCATCGGGCTCAAGCCATAATAATCTTTGAACAGCTTGGAGAAATGGATGCTGTTGTCGTAGCCTACCTTTTCGGCAATTTCATAGCTCTTCAAGGAGCTGTTCAACAGCGCCTTGGCATTTTCCATCCGGATGACCAGTAAATAATTCCAGACCGTCATCCCGGTCTCCTGCTTGAACAAGTTAGCCAAATACGTCCGGCTGAACGACACGGAATCTGCGATGTCCTGCAGCGAGATCTTCCCTGCATAATGCGCTTCCATATATCGTTTGACTTGCTCTACCATCAGATGGGAATGATTGCCCCCGATGCCTCGGAGCACAGTGAACATTTGCGTTACCCCTTCTTCCAGCCTTCTACCCGCAGCATCCCGGAACACACGAAGGATGTCCGCATTGGGAACGGCTTCGCGCGGCGCTTCATCCGAATCGTTCGAGAACGACAGCTCTCCGGCTCGCTGCAGCGCCATGGCCTGGGTCAACTTGCCCCATACAAATTCCAGCCATGCCTCGGACAATTCCTTTATCAAGTAGAAACGATGGCCAACCCACGGCTCCAACGTACTAAGGGTTTCCTCGATTAACGGTTTGGCTTCATCCGCACGCATGGCCTTCAGGATCGTTATCCATCTTTCCACCAGGAAGGCGTGTTGCGCAATATGCTTCATCAGAATGTCCGTCGCCTGATGGCTTCGGCTTCGACGCAATCGTTCCACCGAAACGTTTAGCGCCTGATTCAATGCGCTTTGTTCGATCGGCTTCAGAATATAATCAATGGCGTTCAATTGCAGGCTTGTTTTGACATACGAAAAATCGTCATAGCTGGATACGACAATGCAAACCATCCAAGGATAACGAAGATTGATCTGATGAATCAATTCCAGGCCGTTCATGTGCGACATCTGGACATCCGTAATGCAAATGTCAGCATAAAAGCTATCCAGCCAATCCAGGCATTTGTAGCCGTTGGCAAAAGCCTCCGCAGCGCTGATTGCGGGATAACCGCCCACTTTGCTGGTCAGGCTGGTGCGAATCAGATGTTCATCGTCGACAACAACCGCATAATACGACATGACGCGCCTCCTTCCTGCCGAGCTAACGTCGCAACGGGAAGCGGACCTCCACGACCGCTCCGTTATGACGATTGTATACT
Organism: Paenibacillus agaridevorans; assembly: GCF_018604145.1. NCBI lineage: Bacteria > Bacillati > Bacillota > Bacilli > Caryophanales > Paenibacillaceae > Paenibacillus > Paenibacillus agaridevorans. The sequence continues at coordinate 4,045,376 of NZ_CP075889.1, forward strand.
TTCATGCCGGCTAGTTCGTCTTCCTGATAATACATTTTCAGACGAAAGTGAATATTCAGCAGGCCGACATTGGGATGGGCATATTGCAGCGGGAACACGTTCATCTGCTGAATTTGTTTGTTGATCCAGTCCAGCTTCCCTGCCTCGAAGCCCGAGCCGTTGTCGGAAATGCGAATTTCAATATAATCGGCGCTCCCTTGCTTAAGGTTGCGGACGGCAACCTCGATTCGCAGCGGCTCATCGAGCGGCACCTTCCCGTGCTTGACGCTATTTTCCACGATCGGCTGCACGATGGCTTTCAAGCATTCGGCTTCTTCCGTCTGCTCTTCGATGTCAATTTCGTATTCAAAATCGTCGCCCAGCCGTATTTTCATAATATCCATAAAATTGTTCAGATGGGCCATTTCATCACGGAGCATAACAACAATGCCATTATACTGCGAAGTATAGCGTAGCATTCGGGACAACAGGATCGTAATTTTTTCGATCTCCGAATTCCCAGACATATGGGCTAAAGAATTGATAGATTCCAAGGTGTTGTACATAAAATGCGAGTCGATCTGGGACTGCAAGGCAGACATAACCGCCTTCTCTTGCTTGATCTTCGAATTGGCCAGCTCGTCCACCGTATCATTTAGATCGTCCAGCATCGACTTGTATGATTTGCCTAGCTCCGCTACCTCGTCGTTACCGTTGATCACGATATAGGAGTCCAGCTTGCCGTTTCGCGTGTTCCGCATCATTTTGCGAAGCTTCTCGATCCTTCCCGTAAATGAAGACGATATGCCTGCAGCTATCAATACGGCTGCCGCAAGTCCGGCAAGCGCAATGATGACCGTCGTTCGCCCGATATAAGAAATAATCGAGACGAATTCGCGGTAAGGCAATACAACGACCGTCACCCAATCCGAGGAAGGAATGGAGCGGTACAATATGATTTCTTCCGTCTCCTCTTTGAGGGAATATCCTTGCGTCTGTCGCCCTATTCGTTGCTGCATATCCTCCGAGAGCGGCTTTAATACAAGATCGGGGTCATGGTGAGCCACGATTTGGCCAGCCTCATTGCTTATAAAGCCGTAGCCTTCCTCCCCTAACCCCATCTCATTGACGATGTCCAGCGCATGCTGCAGATCAATGTCTATTTTCATATAGCCGTTTTGCTTGCCGCTCCGTATCGCTTTATAAAGCGTCAATACGGGGATCTCTAGCGACTCTCCGCTCACCGACACATATTCGCCGCTGAGACGCAGCTTCTGGACAAAGCTTTGGTACGCTTGCAAATCCATCTCGGCCGGGTCAAAGCCATGGTTCAGCCTGAAACCGTATTTGTTCGCAAAATGAAAGGCGTTGCCGTTGTCGTGCACCAGACTGATGGATATGACATCCGGATATTGAAACATATACGGCTTCACATAAATATCGATCATTTCCTGAAAGTGATAGTAGGCATCCAGACGCCTATCCGCCCCCATTTTGAGCCATTGCTCCTCGGCCGGAGACGAGGAGATCAGCAGGAACCATTCCGAATATCCTCTCAAATATCTCTCCAGATTCAAATTCGCCTGCTTCAATATATGATCGCTTAATCGAATGACGTCGTTCTGGACCTTGCGGGTGGTCTGTTGATAAAATAAATAGCCGGTGGAACTGACAACAAACAAAATAAGTAATGAGATAACCGCAATCAGCTTCCGTTTCATTTTTTTGCCAAACCAATTTACGATATACACTTTATCGACCACCCGCATCGAGCCGCTTGTTCAGCTTATTTTTTGTTATTATTATACCAGTTCGTCATTTCGTCAATAAGTTCTTGGCCGCCCATCGCACGCCAGGACTCCGCGAACCGATCCCATGTCTCGTCGACGGGCGCGCCATCGATAATGATTTTTGCGGCAGGCTCGTGATATTCGTAATAGAGATTGAATAAATTTTGCCCTACTGCCGGCATGCCCATCGTCAGGCTCGGAATGCCTTCCGCATTGGATATTTCAATGGCCGCCTGCATTTTCTCTTTCATCAGGCCCGTATATTTGGCGGCAAAAGCTTGCTCGTTATAGCCGTGCATTTTGAATTGCTGACGCCATTCCGTTTTCTGCTCCACCTCGGATTCGGCTTTGTAGAAATAAGTCCCGCTTTCTTCCGCATAGTTGATTCCTTTGACGCCCAGCTCCGTGAACAGCTGCCCCTCTTCGGTGTACAACCAATCGAAAAACTTGATGATGGAAGCCGGGTCCTTGGCCGTTTTCATGATCAGGTACGACTTGTCAACCGGGAATACCGTTGCACCGATAGGTCCGTCGTATCCCGTTCCGCGCGGTGTCGGAATCGTGATGACATCCACGCCTGCGTCCGGCAAGCTGTCCGTCAGGCTTTCTTGCCACTTGTATCCGTCGGAAGGAACATGTCCCCAGACGCCAGCCAATCCCGCATTGATTTTTTGCGACCAGATCGGCGTGGAGTTTACCAGAAATTCGGCATCCAGCAGTCCCTCGCGGTACATGATCTGCATAAATTCCAATCCTTTTTTGAAATTGGGATGAAGGAAACCCGGAACGATCTCGCCGTTTAGTTCAATTCCCTCATAAGGCGATATGCCCCACATGCCCCAAATGTTATCGCCGGTCCAGGAGAAGTTCTCGCGCATCGTAAACGGGATTTCATCCTTTTCTCCGTTCTGGTTCGGATCGCCGTCCCTGAATTTGCGAAGCATGTCCAGCAGCTCATCCGATGTTGTCGGAATGGCGGTAACGCCTACTTTCTCCATCCAATCCTTACGAACGTACAACACGCGGGAAGAAGGCGTGTGATTGGTCTGCGGAATCGCCATAATTTCTCCGTTAACCGTTACGGAATCCCATACCGATTGCGGAATAACCCGCTTCATATTGGGGCCGTGCTGTTCGATCAGGTCGTTGAGAGGCATGATCAGACCGTTCTCCAGCGCGCCATCGCCCTGGGAAAGTCCGTACCCGAGATAAACATCGGGAAAGTCGTCCGATGCAAATTTCAGCTTCAACTGATCGACATAGTTGGCGTGCGAGAAAAACGTGATTTGCGGGTTAATGCCCGTCTTCTCCGCCATATGCTTGATTGTCGGATCCTCCAGCAGATTGCCCGAAGGCACCGGCTTATTCACGTCCGACACATACAGCTTGAAGCTTGGCGTTTCCTTCGGACTTGCCGTTTCCGGCTGTTTGGCGTCATTACGCGCATTGTTTTCTCCCTGAGTATTTGGCTGCTCGCCCGAACAAGCCGTTGCAGTCAACGCAACCGCAAGCACCAATGCGCCCATCGTCTTAATTCCTTTTTTCATCTGAATTCCCCCTCAATTACTCCATTTTATTATGTCAGGCTTAAGCCGTGGACATCAAATGAATCTTACTCCTTCAAGGAGCCAAGCATGGCGCCTTTAATGAAATGCTTCTGCACGAAGGGATACACCAAAACGATCGGCAGAGTGGCCACGATAATGGTTGCCATCTGCAACCCTTGCGGCGATACGTCCATGCTGACCAGACTGCTTGCACCCGTCTGCAGATCGCTGGTGTCGAATTGGGCCATCAGAAAGTATAAGTACAGTTGCAGCGGCCTCAAGCTTGTGTCCGTAATGTAAAGAAGCGCTGAATAATAATTGTTCCAATGGCCGACCGCATAAAAAAGCAGCAGCGTAATAACGATCGGCATGGACAGCGGCAAGGCGATCGTCCACACCATTCTGTACTCCGACATTCCGTCGACCCTTGCGGCCTCGAACAACTCCTCGGGCAACGAGCGGAAAAAGGTGATGCACAATATGAGATTAAACGCGCTTAGCGCGCCCGGTATAATAAGTCCCCATATGGAATTAAGCAAGTCCAGATTTTTGACCAGCAGATAAGTGGGGATCATCGGCGCCTGGAAAATCATCGTTACGATAATAAACAGGATAAACAGCTTTTTCCCCTTCAAATAGGACTTGGACATCGGATACGCGGTTAGCACCGTCAGAAACAGGTTGATGCTGGTCCCTATGACGACAATAAGCAGCGTGATCGCAAACGACCTCCAAAACGGCTTGCTTTCAAATACCAGCTGATAGTTATCCAGATTGAACCCGACGGGCCACAGCCCGACCTTCGAATGGATCAGAGCGTTTGTATCGCTGAAGGAGCCCGCCGCGACATGCAGAATGGGAATGGCGACCAAGAGACAAGTCAGCAGCATAAAGATGATATTTCCCGTATCAAATGCTCTTTCCGCCAACGTTTTTTTTATTTTCATGCGAATATCCTCCCTAATATAACCCTTCGCCCGTCGTCGATTTGCTCACCCTGTTCGCTACGACCAGAAGCAGGAAGCCAATGACAGACTTGAACAATCCGATGGCGGTTGCAAGACTATATTTGCCGCCAAGAATTCCGATGCGGTAGGAGTAAGTATCGAGGACATCTCCTACGCTCATGGTCATCGGATTAATAAACAAATAAATTTGCTCAAAACCCAAATCCATAATATGACCGATTTTCAGCAGCAGCAAAATCATGATCGCGGGCAGCATGCCGGGCAACGTAATGTGGAGAAATTGTTTGAATCTTCCTGCGCCATCCATTTTGGCCGCTTCGTACAGCCCCGGGCTGATGCCCGCAATCGCGGCCAGAAAAATAATCGCGCTCCATCCCATCTCCTTCCACATGCCGGTCGCGATGATGACTGTGCGGAAGTACTCCGCCTTTTGCAGGAAGTTGACGGCCGTTCCTCCGAAGCTCTCGATCGATTGATTGACGATTCCGGTGCGGACGGACAGCAGCATGTACACAAACCCGAATACGATCGTCCATGACAGAAAGTGAGGCAAATAAACAACCGTTTGCACAACCCGCTTGAAGACGATATTGCGTAATTCATTCAGCAGAACGGCCAGAAGAATCGGCGCAGGAAACGAAAATATGATTTGGTAGAAACTGATCACCAACGTATTCTCTATCAATCTTTGCAAGTTTGGATACGAAAAAAATTGAATGAACCATTTGAGCCCTACCCAGTCGCTGTTCATAAACCCGCGGAAAATATTAAAATCCTGAAACGCGATGACGCTGCCCAATAGCGGGACATACTTGAACACCAAAAAATACAGCAAACCCGGCAGCAGCATGACATACAAAGCCCGGTTTTTAACCATAAAACGCATACCTCTCCGCACCACCTGTCTTTAATCTCTCAATATAGCTAAATGATACCGTTTGCACTCAAAATCCAACAATGAGGCGATGTTTGTATTTGATGTGAAATGTTAAGATGTTGTAATGAAACAAAAAACTCCGAATCCGCATTTGTACGGATTCGGAGTTGCATGAGAAAATTGTTATGCGGTAAATAAAGTCAAGTCGTTCCTCGTATTCTGTATGCGGCCAACGCAATATCTTTTACGTCTATCCGGCCGTCTCCGTTCAGATCGTACCGCGCCGTTGCCGCGTCGACGGCCATGCCGGCATGCTGCGCCACATCCGAAATATCCGCATCATTCAGCAGACCGTCCCGATTCGCGTCTTCGGGCTCGTAGACGCCTGCCGCCCATACCCTGTCCTGTCCGACAGGGAAGAATCCGCCCGTAATATGCGCATCGTCCGCAAGCAGCAGACTGCGGCCGTCAAGTCGAACGGAGGCGCTTGGGTCGCCGTTCAGCGCCGTCAAATGAAGGATAGCAGCTTCCCCGTCCGAACGGATGCTCCTCGCCCCTGTCAGCGTCAACACCAGCTCAATGCGTCCGGGCACCGTCTCCCGATAGAACAGTTCACCGTCGCGGAACAAGCTGCCGGCAACGACGCCGTCCCAATGAAATACAGCCGGATCGTAATGAATCGTCGCCTTAAGCGCGTACAGCGAATTCGCTTGATCGGTCAGCAGCGCCATTGACGCCTGCCGGCCCGTCACAATCTCCGAATCCCCTTCCAGGCTCAAAGAACCTGGATGTACAGGGGCATTCGCTCTGGCAATCTGAATTTTTTTTAGCTCGGTGGCTTCCGCGTAATAAATATTGCCGTCTTCGCCCAGCTCGAATAATGGCGTGATCACCGGCAAAGAACGATGCTCCATCGTCGCGGTATCCACTATGGTCAATTGGCCGTGCAGATCGGTATAAAGCAGGCCGTCGCTTCCCCAGCGCATATGAATGGGCCGCCATTTCCCGTATTCGGTCACGCCCGGATAAATGACTTTGCTTTTCGCCACTTCCAGCGTATCCGGATCAAGCGCAAAAATAATGCCGTCGGCAGCCGCCCACAATAAACCGTCCGGCCCAAAGGTCAGGCCGCTTATCATGATGGGGGCTTTCAAAGCGCCCGGAATGTCCGGCTCGAATTCGGAAATTTTGCCCCCGCCTTCGACATCCCAGACAAACATCTTGGCCGATGTCTCGGTAGGCGTGCTGCCCTGGCCGCCATGAATCGAACTGGAGCCGTAAATTTTGCCGTCGCGATAGGCCAGGCCTACGATGCTTTGATTATTGACCACATGGCGATACACGTCCGTTTGCAAGGATAACGTGTCATGAACCACCAATGCGCCGCCAAGCTTGCCGTAATCCGGAATCGTTCCGACAAACAGCTTGGTCCCGTAAGATTCCATCACATAAGGACGATCTTGCTCATTCCCGATATGAAAGGTCAAGCGAGGATTCTGATCCGGCTGCGATGCCTCCGTCTGAAGCGGCTTGGTTGTATCCCATTCATGGACGTAGGCTCCCGGATAAACGCCGAAATAAACGCGGTTGCCGAGTACGCCCATGCTTTCCGCCTGCCCCATCGGGAAGGAAAACGACGAGGCTGTCGCCGGATCGTAGCGAACCCCGGTAGAGGACATGAACGCACCCATATAAAGCGCTCCGTCAGGACCTTTCTCCAGCGAATGAATTTCGATCGGTTCTCCCTGAACGACAACCGGAAGGTGGCCGGAACGTCCCGATTGCGGATTCAGCTTGGCAACCGTTCCATTGTATTGAATGGAGACAAGCGTTGAACCATCCGCCGGCGCATCTCCCGGAAAACTCACCCATCCCGTATGGCGCAAACCGACGGAATAGGATATTCCGGTAGTCTGGGCGGTTCCGGTCGTCAGATCGAAGGACGCAAGCATGCCGTCCCGGACAAAATACGTTTTCCCGTCGTAGACAGCCGACATATGCAGCCCTTTGACGCCGGTATAAACATCATTCAGCCATTGTCCGTTTATCAAGTCGTATATAATCAGACTGTCAATGCCGTTCCCGTACAAATAAGCAAACAAATAATCTCCTCTTGCATCGAGGCCGTACACAAACGGATATTCGGCTACACCTTCCAAAACGGGCAAGGCAAGCTCCTCTTTGGCTCCCGTGGCGGGATTCAGTTGGATAATGGCGCCGTTCGGTCCAATTCCGGCGTACACTTTGCCGTTATAGTAGGCGATGGACCGCGCGATCTGATTGCCCGGCACCATGGAGCCGTAATCGGTAAACTGCGAGGTTGCAGGATCGTATCGAAACACCTTACCGCTAGGCGATGTCCCCCCGTATACGCGTCCTCCCTCGTCGATCTCGATATCGTAAATAAGCGATTCGCTGGCAATGGCTACGCCGAGATCCGTCAACTGCCCGGTAGACGGCGAGTAGCGGAACAGCTTGGATGTGGCCGCAATATAGACGTTGCCGCTCTGGTCCACGGCATGTGACCAGGCATTGACGCTTCCGTTTAATGGAAACGACTTCAGCAGAGCATTATTGTGCAGATCCACCACGTTGAATACGGCCGGATCGCCCGAAACGGTCGTATACATAACCGCAATCCCGTTTTCATAGCCGTATGCGGCATCCAGTGTGGCCACATTCTGCACGGGCGAGCCCAAGCTTTCCGGCTCTCCGAAACTGAGATCCGCGATGGCGGTCGCCGATGTCGCTACAGGGACATAATCTTCCTCGGCTTGCTTGGTTGCGCCTGCAGCCGCTTCGTCCTCGTCCATCCATTTGTACGCAATGATTTCCATATCCGCTCTATCGATGACGCCGTCTCCGTTTACATCAAGATGAAGCGTTTGATCCGTCAAGGCGGCCCCTGCCCGTTTCGCCGTCATCATCAGGTCTGTCTGATCGATCCGATCGTCCCGATTGACATCCGCCGGATCGCCGATGACCTCAATCCTGATCGTCTGATCGCTTGGCAGCGTATAGAAACGTCCGGTTTGACCGGCATCGCTTTTGCCCAGCGTGGAGCTTTCGGACAATGTCAGTTCTCCTCTCCCCTGGCGAACAGCTTTGAAACGGATTTCCGCTACGCCGCTGTCTCCATTGATCGCATTGCCCGTGTCTGCCGACGCATGGACGACGAGCTGACCCAGCGCAGACGTATCAAATGAGCTTGCGCCCGTATCGAAGGGGGCGGTGAAATTCACGCCCACGACCTCGAACCGACTCGAATCGTAGCCGACAATGGCGTTGACAGTCTGCAACTGCGCGGCATAACGTACCCCAAGCGATACTGTCAACGTCTCCTCGGACTGCAGGACGGGATCCGCTTCAATCGCAAGAACACCCGGTATAGCCTGCTCCTGTGCAAACCTGCCTGTTATGCTGAAATCGTCATAATAAGACTCCGCCATCCACAGGGGAGATATCGAGGCGAAGATACGGACATACGCTGCGTTTGCAGGTGCTTGCCCCGAAACTTTCACCTGTTGCCAGGCGCCAAGGCCTGTCTGCTTGTGGTCGACAATATCGCCGACGCCGTTGCCGCCAGCATCAAAAAAACGCATATAAAAGCTGGATCGTCCCGATTCGATAAATAACATGCCGGTCGCTGTGTAGGTCTCGAGCGGCTTAACCTGAATCGGCACGCTGCCGACGGCAACCGTCTCCGTCGTGGAGCCGTCCGTCAATTGGAGACTCCGGCTTCCGTTGTAGCTCCTCTCATCGCTTACGGAAGCCGTCACGCCGGCAGTCAATGGCTGCAGAAGGGTCCATTGGCTGGCGCTTCCATCCGGCTCGCTTTCTTCAAAGCTTGAATTAGGCAAGTCATAGATTCCAAACACAAGATCGTCCGATACCGGATCTGCACTCGCCGTTAAATCACTGTTGGCGAACGGCCACAACACCATCAACGCAGCCATTGCCGCCATGAATCGCCTGCTCCAGTTTCTTCTTGTCACGCTGCGTCTCCCCCTTTCTCTGCCGCTTGATCGAGAATATCCAGCATATTGGCGAAAATAACCGCCGCCTCGGAGCGTGTAAGCTTAGCGGAAGGCCGGAAAAGGACGCTCTCCGCATCGTCAATCAATCCAAGCGCCTTGGCCTGGTGTACGGCCGACCTGGCCCAGTCCGCAATCCGATCTTCGTCCTTGAACGACTTCTCTTCGAACTCCGGCACCATCCCCGATATGGCATAAGCTCTCATCATCATGACTGCCATCTGCTCTCTGCTGACCGCTTCATCCGGAGCGAATCGCCCGTTGTAACCCTGAATAATTCCCGCTTTATGCGCCGCTGCCACATATTCGGCATGCCACTGACCGATATGGACGTCGGCGAAACTGTTCGAATACGGCTCCCGCTGCAGCCCGAACACAAGCGTAACCATTTTGGCGAATTGCGCCCTTGTCATGACGTCGTCGGGTGCGAATCTGGATTCGCTTTTGCCTTCCATCAGTTGAAGCCGACTCAACCGTTCAATCGCTTGGCGCGTCTGTTTATTGACATGCCCGATGTCCCGATACGGCATGTCATATCGCAATATGGCGTATTGACGATAGGCAACCGTCTCCAGACGGAACATGTTGTTCGTACTGTCTTTTTTCGCGTTCGCCATATAACGCCATCGTCCCGTCTTCTCGTCCAGAGCGTACAGACCAAGCTTGTCTGCGCTTTCTTCGCTGAAGTCGGTCAGTTTAAAGCGGATTCCGATATTGTAATCGTCCATTAGCTTAATGAACGGTTCGGAGAACTTCACGGTTTCCCCCAAGACAACGGCATCAATCAGCAAATCATTATGCGGAGCGATTGCCAGCCGGTGGCGTTGCGCCTCCTGGCGAAGCTCCCGAACCGTTTCGAGCCGTTCCCGCACAAGCTCGGGCAGCTTAGCCGCGTCCTTCCATTGCTCCGCCGATATCGAAAGCAGCCAGTCGGCAAGATTGTCTATTACGGACGGCAATTCGGTTGCGGCAGAGTCGGCAATGACAACCTGGCGATCCGACAGCAGCTTGATCAACTGCTGCGCAGAATCGACTGAATAAGGCTGCGTCTGCCATTGGGTCAGAAATGGCTTGTCCAGTACCTTCCCGAATGGCCCCGGATTAACGGCGGAACCGTTCGTCGGCTTCGTAATGCTCAGAGTAATGCTCCCTTCCACCGTTAGCGGAATTTCCTTCATGTCCTTGTACCCGAATTCGTTGAAGCCCTGTTCGGAGCTGACGGCTGCCGCACTGACCAGCCGTATCTCCCCGGTTCCCGCTTGTTTGGACACGAATTCGAATGAAGCCAGCGTAACGCTTGGCTTGTGTTCTGTATCCCGAATATCTTTTCGAATCAATGGGTAATAGTTAATGCCAGACTGGCCGAACCATTCGTTCCCGCCTCCGAAGAACTCATAATCCTCCGACATAGAAAACCCTTTCATTTCGAACTTGGCGCGATCATACGCCAGTTGAAATTCAATCCCGTACAAATCGCTGACATCCTTCGCCTTGATCTCGACGGTAAAGGATTCCCCCACTTTAACAGCAGAGCTTTCTCCGGTAAGCGTAACCAACGTATTTCCGTCCCCTTCGGCATGCGCAACCGTTAACCACATACACAACGCGATGAACACCGGCAAAACCACAGCAAATCTTGTTCGCAACCCGAACACACTCTCCTTTCATTCGTCTGTTAATTCTCCGTTAGCGGACAACTTGAACGATGTCGGACGTATTCGTCCGCTTGTAGAAAGTGTACCGCTGCTATTCGGTTACCAACAATATAGCGATGTTAGGATTTCAACTGATATGTTAAGATGTTCATTTATTGCGGCAAGGAAAAACCGCTCAAACGTCAAAATTCAGGATTTTGACGTTTGAGCGGTTTGCGTTTTCCTTTTGCGATATCGTTTATTCCACAGTCGGTCCAAACAGTTCCTTATGGCATAAGGATCTCACCAGTGCCAATTCTTCCTCTTCCAATTCCATATTGATGTATCCGCCTGTAGTGGTTTTCTGAAATTCATATTTGACGACGCGTTCTTCTTCGTTATTATCCTTCATATAAACAACCCGAAGCGATACCCCTTCGTCATGATAAAGCTCGTCATCTTCCTCCACTTCCAGCTCCAGCACAAACTCATACCGTTCGCCGGGCAATATGTTAAACGGGTCCTTTAATTTCTCCACCGTGTAGGATGTCACAGTAAACATGGGCCATCAACTCCTTCTATCGTTATAGATTCACTTCGCCAATAGCAAAGGGCAGCCCGATGCCTCCTTCCGAAGACCCGGACTGCCCGACCCCTTCTACTCTTCTAGGGGCTCTTATAGCTAACTATTTTCGATTACTCCGCGCTCAGCGTCTCCGTCAGCGGAGGAACGATCTGGGATTTGCGGGACACGACGCCCTTAAGCAGCGCCTTGTTGTCGCTCAGCGACACATTGAACGCCTTCTCTACGCTGCTTGCCTTGGAGCCCAGCGCAAGACCGATAGAATCGTTGTTGAGAATATCGGTTACAACGAGCAGGAACAGATCCAGCCCTTTGGAAGCGATAATGCCGTTAAGCGCTTCTTCCAGCTCCGCCTGACGGCTCAGCACGTCGTTCGTGTCAACCGCATTCACTTGCGCGATCTCTACCTTGTAGCTGCCCATGGAAAATTCCTTGGCGTCGATGGAGATCAGCTGCTCGATCGTTTTGTCGCTCAGGTCAGCGCCAGCTTTGAGCATGTCCAAACCGTAAGCATCGGCGTCTACGCCTGCGATTGATGCCAGCTCGCGAGCCGCCGCAACGTCTTGCTCGGTGCAAGTCGGGGATTTGAACAGCAGGGAGTCGGAGATGATTGCAGAAAGCATAAGGCCCGCGATTTCCTTGCGGATCTCGACGCCGTTCTCCTTGTACAGTTTGTTCAGGATCGTCGCCGTGCAGCCAACCGGCTCAGCGCGGAAGTACAGAGGGCCCGCCGTCTCGAAGTTGGCGATACGGTGATGGTCGATCACTTCCACGACGCGTACTTTGTCGATATCGTTGGCGCTTTGTTGGCGCTCGTTATGGTCAACCAGAATAACGTCCTTGGCTTCGTCAGCTACGTTTTCGACCAGGCGAGGAGCCTCGATGCCGAAATAGTTGAGCGCGTATTGCGTCTCGCCGTTGACTTCGCCAAGGCGTATTGCTTCAACGTCCGCGCCAAGCTTGCTCTTAAGCTCTGCATAGGCGATTGCCGAAGTAATCGTGTCCGTGTCCGGATTTTTGTGTCCGAAGATTAACGTTTTTGCCATGATTCAAACTCCCTTAATCGTTATTGATCCGCTGGCTGAGGACTCCGCCTCCGCGCCGGACCTGTGAGAAACGTTCTCCACTAATTTCGATTATAACCTTAAGTCCACCGTATTCCTATACCTTTACACCGAATTATGCAAAAAAGTAGTGACCGCATACATAAGTGCTAGTTCAAAAAGTTCGATTTTCAGTACCGAGAAGGTTGAACTTTTTGAACAACCTCTATAAGCATACGGTCACCCTGCGCCTTGCGCCTCTGCTAGACGGTAAATCGCTTGTTCAAAGAATCCAGCTCGGTGGATATATGTCGCAGCGTTTCAGCCGATGACGCCACCTCGTCCATCGAGGCGATCTGCTCGCCGGAGCTTGCGGCGATACCCTGGAAGTGAATGGCCGCATGGCGCGAAATTCGTTCCATCTCCTCGACGGAAGCCGCTACTTCCTCTGACTCGGCGGTTACTTCCTGCGATGCCGCGGAAACCTCCTGCAGCTGCTGGTTGACCAACTCCAGCCCATCCGCAATCGCATAAAACGCTTGGCCGGCTTCTTGCACGATATCGAGGCCGGAACGAACCTTGTCCGTATTGCCCTCCATCTCTGCGGCAAGCCTCATCGTCTCTTCCTGCGTAGAAGCGATCAGCTCCCCGATCTGAACGGCGAAAGTCTGGGACTGCGCAGCCAGCTTGCGCACCTGCTCCGCGACGACAGCGAAGCCCCGGCCCTGTTCGCCGGCATGAGCGGCTTCGATCGCTGCATTAAGCGCGAGCAGATTCGTCTGCGAGGCAATATCCGCCATAACGGAAGTAATCTCGCCGATCTCGATCGAACGAGTTTCAAGCCGCTTCATGGACTCGAACATCCGGTCCGCTGCCGTGCCGATCGCGTTCATCTCCGTCAGCGCGGACCCGATAAGTATGCGCCCCCTGTCGGAATGCAGCTTCGTCTCCTGCGCCGCGTCGGAGACAATCGACGCCGACTCCGTTATTCGCGACATGCTGCGAGCGACGCCCTCCACCGCTCTTGTCATGTCGGACGCTCGGCTTACCTGCGTCTGAGCGCCGCTCGAGGCATCGCCGATGCTTGCCGCGATCCCCTTGCTCGCTTCGCTTGTCGACTTGGCATGCCGCGACACATCCTCCGAAGCCGTCAGCAGCCGGTGCGAGCTGTCTCGCATATTGCGGATGGATGTCCGCGTACTTGCGACAAGCTGCTGAAAGGTTTGCGCCAATATGCCGACCTCGTCCTTGCGCGTTACCTTGATGTCGACGGTCATATCGCCTTCTCTCACCTTCGCGACTGACGAAGTCAACCGCTTGAGCGGACGGGTGAGATAGCTCGCGAGCGCAATGACCAGCAGAATGCCCGAAACTACGATGGCCACGGCGATGTAGATCGTCGTCCGGGTGTTGGCGGACATTAGCGCGAACACCTTAGTCGCATCAAAATCGGCGCCGACGACGCCGATCAAGCTGCCGCTACTATCCATGAGGGGCACATAAGCGGTAATCGTTGCGCCATACTCGTCGTCAGACAAATCACCGATTACGGACTCGCCGGACTCGAAAGCAGTGATCATGCCGGGATAATCATTTTCTTCCCTTGTTCCGATCGGAGAGAAGTCTTCTTCTGCTGCATCCGCCGGCGCGCCATCCACCATATAATAGTAGTAGTTTCCCCCGTTTTCCTCGCCTTTCGCAAGCGTATACAGATATTTAAGTCCGTTCGCCTCTCTGAGCTTATTAAGCGACTCCCTCAGCTCCCAATAATATTCGCTCTCCCCGCCTTCCGGCGTTAATTCCGCGTAACTGGCAGGATCGATCGTTTTCGCCGCGCTCTCCGCCACGAGCTGCGCCTGCGCGCCGAGCGAATTCTCGACCAGATTCATGGATGAGCGATAGATGGTAAAGCCAAGCACGGCAACCGCTGCAAAGATAAGGCATGAGAAAAACAAGACCATTCTCGTAAGTAAAGAATTCAAAGCCTGGTGCCCCTTCCCCGAATATACGATTATCTGACACTATCTTACAGGATTCGATCCGGGTTGCGCTACTAAATCTTGCAAGACGGAACGTCTCGACCGCTCTCCGGGGAAGCGTCAAGCAGCCCCCACCTTGTAAGATGAGGGCTGTTTGACGTTTACGGCGGGGCATCATTGCTTGTCATTCAGTAAACGAACAAGCAGCGTTACCGCCTCTGCTCGAGACAGTGGGGAAAGCGGATGAAATGCGTTGTTCGTTTGCCCTACCAGCAAACCGCGCTCCCTTGCCGCTTCGACGGCCCCTTTGCTCCAGGCCGGAATAAGTCCGTCGTCGGCAAAGTCCGTCCGCTCGGTCGGCTCAAGCTTCAGAGCCAGAGCACGCGCAACAATGACCGCAACCTCCGCGCGACTGACAGAATTATTGGGACGCAAGGTACCGTCCGAATAACCGGTAATCCAGCCGGCCTCTACCGCCCGCAGCAATGCGGAACGCGCCCACTCGCCAGCCTTATCCAGATCGGCAAAGGTTCCGCTCGCTTCTTTTCCTTTGCTCTTGATCGTCCGCTGCAGCATGACAACAAATTCCGCCCGGGTCACTTGCCGATCCGGCCTAAAGGACCCATCCGCGTAACCATCGATAATTCCGTTCTCCCGCGCCGAAACAATAGCTTGATAAGCCCAGTGCTGGTCGATGTCATGGAAGTTACGCTGACCGCTCGTGGAGGGATTCGACTGCTCCGGATCCTTATTACCCGGTTCCTCCGACGGGTCAGTCTCCTCGGAAGGGTCTGTTTCCTTCGGATCGTTTTGCCCCGAACCGCCTACAGGAATATATACGTATTCGCTTCCGCCGCCTTGCTTGATATGGCTGGCCGACAGCTCGAAGGTAGCGAACTTCACCACTCGTCCTAGGGGATCCAGCTCATAGGCCGCGATATGTTTGCCGGCAGCCGCCGCGCCGATTTCGATGCCAGCCGTGGAGGCAGCGGGAGCCTCCGTTGCATGCTCTACATTCCCTCCGACGGGCGGTACGGGAACGGGTTCGTCTTCAAGCGATACGGCTAGCGTATTCCCGTTCGCTACTACTGCCGATATCCGGGTGGTGCCCGTCGCCGTCCCCGGGGCAACCGTTACAGCCAACTCCGGCGTCATAAGAATCGTTACTGTTGCAATGTTGGAATCCAGATTGCCGTCGTTCGCCCGGAATGTAAACGTATCCGAACCCGTTGCCGCCGTGCCTGGCGTGTAGGTAAACGCGCCAATAGACGGGTCTACAATCGTCGCTGTTCCTTTCTGTCCATTAGAAACGATGGAATACGTGAGCGAACCATTTTCATGATCTGTCGCTTGCAGCATCCCGGCGGCAGCATGGTTTTGCAGCACGTTCATGGTTTGATCTAGCGCGGCAGGAGCGTAATCGTCGGGCTCTTGGTCGATGGCAAACAATTTGCCCTCGCCTGGCAGGAAGTCGCCAGCGCGCAGTACGCCGGTCAAGTAGTTATAGTCCGCTCCAACCTCCACTCCGCTGGCCTTCGATACTTCAGTAACCTTCCCAGGGGCAGTCGACAATGTAAAGGTGCCGGATTGGCTTCCTTTTTCGTTGCGGTTGACGACCATTACATACTTGCGATCGTTCTCGTCCCGGAAGTAGGAAATAATCCATGGCTGCTGCGCATCCGCAGGCTGCCAGAAAAACTCTCCCGGCAACGCATTCGTCTTCGCCGGAGCCGCGCCCGTATGATACACCGCCAGCGACTGCAGCCTGTTCAGCGTATCCCCCAGCCCAAGCACTTCCGCATTCAGCTCCTGCGCCCAATAGTAGGATGGATTCCGATTGCCGCCCGGATCGATAATGGAGCCGTTAAAGCCGTCATAAACCGGATGCCAATACGTAAAATAAATCAATCCTTTTGAACCGTAAGCCAGATTCGTATAGATGTTGTGGCGAAGATCATCTTTGCTTGGCGATCTCAGCCAATTGCCAATGCCGACGGATTGCACAAACGTCCAGAAATCAATTTCGCCGGCCAAGGATTGGCGCCGTACAATCTCCAAATTGTTATAATACTCATCCGATACGGTGCCGTCGAAATAATACGGATAATAATCGTGCAGCATGACATCGGGATCGGCTCTAACCCAGCGGTAGACGTAATCCTCATAGGAGAAAGGTTCGACGTCCAGATTAAAGGCATGCCAGAAATCGGATGTCAAGGCATTGCCGCCAGCATAGGCTTGACCGCCGGCATACCATTCCACGCCCGGTGCGGATCGCCATACGCCGAAGAAATTGTCATGACCGCCGTTGTGCGTCAGCTCCATATAATAGGAAGCGTTAGGTTGAACCTCCGCGTTAAGCTCGAAGGTCTGATGCAGCGATTGCGACGTAGGGGCGCCAAGCGTAGCCTGCGCCAACTGCTGACCTTTGCTCACGGAATCGTACAGCGTCAAGGTGACAGCTTCTCCCGGTCCCCATTGATCGTAAGGAATCGCCCATTGCACGGTTCTAATTTCGTTCTCGTATGCCTTGGTTGTAAAGGTCTGTCCTACCGGAGTGGAAGTGCTAAGAACCGAACCGTCGCGATTCAACTCCATGCCGGTCAAGCTGACGTCCGCGTCGCTGGGCCAAAGGTTGACGAGGGACATGGCGTCGGTGTCCAGTCCGCGCAGCGTCCTGACCATGTTGCCGAGCTGAGGCATCAAAGTGGAGTTCGGCTCGTCATAAAGGTTGTAGCCCATCAGAGCGGGATGATCGCCATAGTCGTCCACGATTTGCTGCAGCGTTTCGAGCGACGGCTGGCCTCCGTTTTTGAAAGCGGATTCGGAAAACAGCACCTTAAATGCCAGGTCGCTGCCCGTCTCCAGTACACCGTTGCTGTAGGCGTCGCCATCCGCATACGGATTCAAGTCGCTAAGCCGAAGTGAAGCGCTTACCGGATTGTCGCTCGTTAGCTCCATATAATATTGCGTCCCCATCTGCACGCGCGTCAGCAGCCAAAATATCGTAGGTTCGGCGGCGGGAGCAGCAGGCGTAACAAGCGAGGCCGATGCAATCGTCGTTCCTTTGGCCGGGCCGTCGTACAAAGTCAACGTCAAGTTCGTATTGGCTGGCCACGTCGACTGGTCGATATCGAGCGTAGCATAATTAAGTCCCCAATCCGAGCCCCGATTCGGAGCGAAGAAGGTTTGGCCCCACGATTGCGACTGGCTGACCGCAACGATTTCTTCTCCCTCGTTCTGTTCGACGGTTGGTTCGTCCCAGGCAAATCGCGCATCGGATACCAAAATCTGCAGTCCGTTCGCCTCCGCCAAATCCAGCGCGTTGCGATTTACATCGTAATAATGATTGCTGTTGCCGCCTACGATAAAGTTGACGTTCATGCCGGCAATATCCCCGTATGTCGCCTGATTCGTATGAATGGGAGCCGGAGGATTAAATATTCCGATATGAAAAGGTTGGGTCGGCAGGTTCGTGCCGCCTGAGTCTTGGGATGTCTGTCCGTCGGCAAAGCCGTAGGGCATCATCGAAACAAACATGGCCGATGCCGCGGTTGCGGCAACAAGCTTGCGCAGCTTGGTCATAAATTTAACAACTCCCTTTCAAGTGGTTGTTGAAAAAAACTTTATCCTCGGATTTCTAACGGTCACGAGAGACGCTTACAGCGCCAAGTGGACGGTATTCCGCCACTTTTGTCACGCTAAGGCTCTGATTTGACCGTTAGAATCGTGATGACGGAAAAAAAATATCTAAGGCGCTCGTGGCCGTTAGAATTCCCGCGGCCGGATCATTAAACTGAAGTCAACGATCTATCGCCTAGAAACGCAACGAAACTTTATTGCCTTGCGCGAGGATAAACAGGGAACCGGAAGTCGCATGGACATCTTCTGCAGCTATTGCGACCGCGCTATCCTGCGTCTTCATTAGGTCGTCCTCAGCTGATGCTAACTTGCAGTCCTTCGTCTCCAATGGATCGTCGATCAACATAGCCCCATGTACGTCCACGCCGTAGGACATGTCTTCGTACATGTACTTGATCCGATCAGCCGAGTAATGGATCTCGGCCGTGGCGTTGCCCCAAACCAGCTGCAGGCCCCAGTCCGGGAAGTCCGACCGAATCGTAATCGACCGTTCCTCCATGGCAATCGCCATCTCCGTTCCGTCCGCGAGGATCAGCGCCAGCGCCAATCGGTCGCCATCGGCTTCGACTCGTTCGAGTCTATCCACTTCCGCAGGCGAAAGCTCGCCGTTCTCGTTTCGCACGACAGGCACAATGCCGGGCCGGACTTGCCCGTCCGTCCATCTGCCGGCGTCCATGATCGGCAACGTATCGTACCAACATTCCTCGGTCTCGCACACATCCCGCAGATAACGCTCCTCGTAGTTTTCGTCGAACAGATGGACGTCGCGCAAACAAAATTTCGCCCCATCCTTTAGCAGATTGACTCGGTAGAACCGGCTGCAATACCAGAGCGACTGCTTGCCAGAATTTCGCCAGTCCTTGAGCGCGATAATCGACGAAGCCGGGGTAACCGGATACGTTTCCTTGAACCACGCCCCCGACTCCGCCAACGTTTCTACCCGTACCCGTTCCTCTCGCTGCCAGTCTGCGAGCAAAGCGATCTGATCGATCAGGCCGGCCGATATGCGCTCCCAACCGAATGAATTCTCCTGACCGATCTGCGTGTAGCCGAAGGAAAGCTGCGGCACGCCAAAGCTGGTGTCGAAAAACCAACGCACCCACTCCGGATTGCCTCCTCCTCCCTCTGCTCCCGTATAGACGGGCTCAAGCGTAATGACGGATTGACCATAACCGTAATCGGCAGCGTCATATTGGTAGATAGGATCGCTGCCGAGCATGCGGAACACGGGCACGGGAATTTGCCCCTTTGCAGTCTGGGCTGGCATAAATCCGTTTAGGCGGCTTGGATAATACGCCTGGTTGTAGTAACCGCCCCAGAGCGTGTAACCATCGGTGCCCCATTGATCCTTGCAGTTGCAGGAGGCGACGATGCCATATCGATCGGACAAATGGCCAAGCAGATGCGCGTCCATAAACCAGGAGCCTGCTGACCGCGGGTAATAGCCGAATTGCCGGTGGAATTCCTCCATGAACAAGTCCGCCAACAATACGCGCTCATCCGGCGTATAGCCGATCGAAAACCCGACATTCGCATGCCAATCCCACGGATAGCGGCCATGCCAGGCCAGGCCGGCCCGATCGGTCAGCGGCTGCACGACTTCAAACCAGATGCCGATTTCATGCCGGTCGTCCAACTCCTTCAATACGTCCGTGAACTGCGGATCGATCAATGCATCATATTGAATAAGCCAGGTTGCCGGCAGTTCGTATTGATTGACCAGCGCAATTTCCCGCTTCAGCGTATCAAGCAGATCGATTGGCAGCCGGGGCTCGACGCCCCGGACAAAGTTAATAATATTGACGAGATTGTTGGCGTTGTTCATCGTTTTCGCTCCTAATAATGTTGAATTAGCGGCCCACTGCCTCCGCTTTGTCGCTAAATACGTTGCGCGGCATCGAACGCGTTACCTCAATTTTCACCTGGCCGGCAGGCGTCGCCATGTAAGCCGCGTATTGCTCGTTGAACTCGGCGATTGTTTCTTCGTCGTGGCCGCGCACCTTCATCTCGTTCAGGAATTGATTGTATACTTGCTCGAATTCCGCCTCCGACTTGGCCAGCAGCAGCTTGGCATAATATTGCAGGCGAATGTCGGTTTGAACCGGGGTATACTTCTCAACCATCCCGCCGACAAGCGCTTTTGTACGGAAAGTCGCCGGCAGCAAGCCGAATGTCCCTTGCTCCTGATTGATTTGCTCCGCCTTGTACAGCATGGCGTTGGTGGCGATCCACGGAGCTTCGAGAGTCGGAATATGCGTGCTAAGCGTACTGCCCAGCTGCTTCCACCAGAAAAAACCTTTTTCCGTCACGTTGGTCATGCCTTCGCCGCCCCAGAATTCCGGGCCCTGGAACACATCCTGATTAACGACAACTACGCCGTCCTCCATCTTGTAAGCGCCCATCGATTCCTGGCCGTATTCCATCAGAATAAATGCCTCCGGCGTTTGCAGCCAATCCAGCCCCTTCATCAGAGCGTCCGGATTTTTGGTGTCCTTTCCGACACCGGTTCCCAAGCCTCCGAATGGGTTAAAGTTTGCGTATTGGGCGGGCTTGATATTGTCGACGGTCGGCAGCTTGACCGGCACGAACCAGCCTTCCGGGAAACCTTGCTTCTCCAGCTCGCTATAGGTAATGGAAGATGGCAAGTTATTGTTGGCCAAAATCGTTGCGTTCGGGCTATCCCAGCCGTTGGAGATCATGGCGCTGAAACGCAAGGAATTCGTTTTTTCCAGGAACAGATCACGTTTGTGGAACGCCGTTTCCGGATCTAGCAATCCTTGCAGATGCATCTTGTTCAGCCATTGAAAGCCGCGTTTGAAACCTTCGGTCCGATAGTCGGGTACTTGCGTGCCGTCACCGCCCTCGTTCCAAGCCGCCACGCCGAACATCGACATGACATATTCCAGGCCGGCAAAGTTTTCTCCGCCGAGCGACAACGGAATCAGATCGCGGCCTTGCGAATCCTTTAATTGTTTTACGGCCGTCAGGTATGCCTCGAAGCCTTCAATAGTGCCAAGGCTGTCCACGGTAAGCCCCGCCTTCTCCGCAAGACCGCTCTGAATCCACAATCCCTGCGCGTTGCCCTGCCATGCCGAAGGTTCCTCCGGCTTCGGTTCGTAGCCCATCGGTACAAAATAAATATGGCCATCGGTCGCGCGCCAGTTGTCGATGATGCGTTTGTCGATTTTCGCCAGATTCGGATATTCGTCAGGCTGATTAAAATAATCGTCGAGCGGCAGCAATCGGTCTTCGTCAATCAGTCTGGACCAGATCGGGCTCTCGGGACTCAAGATAATTGCATTCGGGAAATTTCCGCCGACCAGCTTCAAGTTGACTTGCTGGGCAATATCGCTGCCGTTGCCAATCTCGATTTTTTCAAATTCGATGCCCATCTTTGCCAATACTTCTTTAGTAACGGGGCCGTTAAGGTCAATCGGCGTCGTTTGATGCGGATGATAAAGCGTATACTTTTCTTTGACGGCCGGCGCGCTGCTTTCCTGTTCCTTGGGCTCGGCGGTGGCATTGCCCGTCGCAGGGCTATTGTTGGAAGTACATGCGGCCATAAGCGAGATGACAAGTCCAAACACAATGCTTTTAAGCAAATATTGTTGTGCGCGTTTTCTCATGTCTGCGTCCCCTTTACGTAATCTTCTTTATATAATCGGCATCATCCGGAGCAAACCTAGCGCGACAATGCTGCGGGCCCTGCATCATTATCATAGTGGCTCCCCGGCTATCCGGCTATACCGTTGGCGATTGTCTTGCATGCAGCACTTGTTACCCTTACTCTTTGACCGAACCGATCAATACGCCTTTGACAAAATAACGCTGCAAAAACGGGTACACGAGCAAAATGGGCAGCGTTGTCAGCATAATCGTCGCCATGCGGACCGACTTTGTCGTTACAGCCGCCGGATTGTACATGCTTGCCTCGCGGGCGGCATTTATCTGGCTGGCGCTGATCATATTGGACGCCTCCACCGAGCTCATCACGCGCTGCAAATAGGTAGGCAGCGGCTGCAAGTTGATGTCCTGGACGTAAAACGCGCCGGTAAACCAGTCATTCCAGTGGCCGACGGCCGTAAACAATCCCAGGGCGGCCAGCAGCGGCATCGAATACGGCAATATAAGCGTAAAATAAATCCTTACATAGCCGGCGCCGTCAATTTTCATCGATTCCACGACCGTTTCCGGGATGTTGCTTCGGAACGACGTGCGCATGACCAGCATGTTCCATACGCTAAACAAGCTCGGAAAAATGTAAACCCAAAACGAGTTAATTAGATTTAAATCAATCAATTGGATATAGAAAGGGATAAGTCCCCCGCTAAACAGCATGATGAGCAGAAAAAAAAGAGTAATCGGCCTGCGGCCCGGCAGCTCCGAGCGCGACAACGCATAAGCGACCATGGAGGTGACCAGCAAAGAACCTACCGTGCCAATGACCGTCCGCAGCACGCTGATCCAGAAGGCGCCCGCGATAATGCTGTTGGACAGCACCACGATATAGTTGCCCAATGTAAATTCGCGCGGCCACCAATAAATCCCGCCCATCATGGCATCTTGTCCCTCGTTGAACGACAGAACCAGAATATACCACATGGGGTAAGCGCACAGAAACGAAAACAGCAGCATGCAGAGCGTATTCGCAATTGTAAATGTGCGATTGCCAAACGTCTGACCGAGTCCTCGGCGTCCTTCTACCATATGCCTTCTCCTCCCGCCCGTTTCGACAAATAGTTGCTGCCCAGCAGCAAGGCGGTAGCCATGACGCTAGTTACGAGCCCGATAGCGGTTGTCATAGAATATTGAGCCTGGCCGATGCCCAGCCGCAATATATACGTATCGATTACCTCGGCCACTCCAATGTTGGCCGGATTAATCATCGGATAAATCTGGTCGATGCCTGCGCTGAGCAGACTCGGGATCTGCAAAATAAAAACGATGGAGATTATCGGCAAAATGCATGGGAGCGTAATGCTCCACATCTGGCGCCAACGTCCCGCTCCATCCATCGAAGCGGCTTCGTACAATGCCGGATTGATGCCGGCAATCGCTGCCAGATACAGGATCGTGCCCCAGCCCAGCTCCTTCCACATGCCGCTCAGCAGAAATATCGGCCTGAACCATGCTTCGGAGCCCATAAAGGGAACCGGCTGCAAGCCGATGCTTCTGAGCATCGAATTGGCCCCGCCGCTGTCCAGCGACAGAAAGGCATCCAAAAACCCGATAACGACAATCCAGGAAATGAAATGCGGCAAATAGCTCATCGTTTGGACAAACCGCTTGAAGGCAAAGGATCGAATTTCGTTAATAAGCAGCGCGAAAAGAATCGTTGTTGGAAAAACCAGCGCCAATCTCAGCCCCGTGAGCAGAAATGTATTGCCGGTCGCCCGCCAGAAATCGGCGCTTGCCGCAAATTCCCTAAAGTTCTGCAACCCCACCCAGGGACTGCCCCAGACGCCTTCTCTAAAGCCGTAATCCTTGAAGGCGATCTGCAAGCCCAGCAGCGGAATGTAATTGAACAAAATAACCAGCACGATTCCGGGAATAAGGAAGAAGTAAAGTGGCAGCAGCGCTTTCCACCTTATCCAAGACCATTTCACCACATGTTTTCCTCCTTGATGCGAAAGTTGATTCATGAACCTGAATTAAGTATAGTCAACAAACGTAAACGCTCTCAATAATCGATTGGCATGATAAGTGCTGCTTTCGCACGAAGTTGCTTTTCTAAAATCAAGTAGAAACGCGCTGCGTCGTCCTTTGGCGGCGCAGCGCGTTTCGTTGCCGCCCTGCAATCCGATTCTTTCGGGTTGCAGCTCCGAAAGTAGCTCCGCAACGGGGACAAATGTGTATGAAAAGCCGAGTACAATTCGTCGTTGGCGGGGGCACGAGGGCTAATGTGTATGAAAAAACGAGCACAATACGTCTTTGGCGGGGGCACGAGGGCTAATGTGTATGAAAAAACGAGCACAATGCGTCGTTGGCGGGGGCACGAGGTCAAATGTGTATGAAAAACGAGCACAATGCGTCGTTGGTGGAGGTACGAGGGCAAATGTGTATGAAAAACCGAGTACAATGCGACGTTAGTGGGGGCACGAGGGCAAATGTGTATGAAAAAACGAGTACAATGCGTCGTTGGTGGGGGTGCGAGGGCTAATGTGTATGAAAAACCGAGTACAATGCGACGTCAGTGGGGGCACGAGGGCTAATGTGTATGAAAAACCGAGTACAATGCGTCGTCAAAAAAACGCCGCCTCCGCAACGACATCCCAATCGCTAGATTGAATCGCTCCAGCGGTCGAGATGCCCTTTTTGGGAGGTTGGCGATTGAGATGCCCTTCTGATGGCGGTTCAATGGCGCGAGAGCCGTTATTCGTTGTCCGCCATACTTTGAAACTGCCGGTAGTCTTTGGGCGTAAAGCCGGTCATGCGTTTGAACAGATTGGAGAAATGGCCGAAATTTTGATAACCGACCCGCTCCGCCACCTCGTACAGCTTTAAATCGGGAGCGAGCAGCAATTCCTTTGCGCGGGCAACTCTTATTGCGACCAGTTGATCGGTAAAGGAGGTGCCGAGCTCCGAACGCAGCAGCGCGCCCAGATAGTTTGGGCTCAAATAAACGGCGTCGGCTACTGAACGCAGACTGAGATTGTTCATGTAGTTGACGTTCATGTAGTCGATCGCGCGCTGGACGATGCCTTGGGCATGGCTGCGCTTGCGATCGCCGATCAGCTGCTCCCAGTTATACAGCGGCCCTTTCACCCCGAGCTTCCGCTGATTAACAGCGCTTACTGCGTGGCGGTAGCTGTCAGCCAGTTCGGACGGCGAAGCGGCGTCCCCGCCGATGCCGATGGCAATGCCGGGTACTCCGGCTTCCATCAGCGACTCCGCAAACCGCTCCAACGCGTTCCCGAACCATCCATCCCTCGTCCCTGTGCGCACGATAAAAGCCATTTGCAGGCGGGCAGTCGTCACATGGGCTTCCACCTGCCCGTCAAATGCCATTTGTGCGCATTCGCCCATTACCTTCGCCCACTCCGCATCATCCTCGGAGCAGACCGCAACGATGACCGCGCGAGGGTCTGCATCCGCAAACAAACCATGCTGCGCCGCTTGCGTTTCCAGCGTATGTTCCTCGACCTCGTTCAGCAAGCCGTGCAACAAATCGTCCAAGAAGCTTGCGCGCTCCTTGTACGCGTACCCCTGGAGCTTCGCCTGCAACTGCCGCTCCTGTTCCAGCCCGTCGGCAATTTGAAGCAGCACCTGCTCCAGCCGCGCAAAATCGATCGGCTTGACGAGGAAGGCCTCGACACCGATATCAAGCGCCGTCTTCGCATATTCGAACTGTTCGTAGCCGGTCACCATGACCACCTTCAGCTTCGGATTCCTGTGCCTCATGTCCGCCGCCAGCTCCAGACCGCTGCTGCCCATCAGCCGAATATCGGTGATGAGCACATCCGGCGTTTCGAATTGCTTCAGCGCCTGATCCGCGTCCTCCGCTTCGCCAATGACGTTCATCCTCAGCTCCTGCCATCCCACATGTTTGATAATCGATTGCCGTTGGCGAATCTCGTCGTCCACAACTAACACCTTGATCATGTCGTCGCCCCCTCTGGTTGAATGTTCGGCTGCGGTATTCTCAAACTTACGACCGTTCCTTGTTCAGGCACGCTTGCGACCGTCATTTCGAAGCCGACTCCGTAGAAGCGAGTGAGCCGCTCCCGGACGTTGTACAATCCGAATCCTCCTCCGCTCTCTTGCATCGGCGGGTTCATCAAATCTTGGAGCTGAGCCTCATTCATCCCTTTGCCGTCGTCTTCGATGCGAATAAACAGGAAGCGCTCCGCAAGTTTTGCGGATATCGATATTGCTCCTCTGCCCCCACGATGAGTAAAGGCGTGCATCAGTGCATTTTCTACGATGGGCTGCAATGTAATTTTTACGATCTCGCAGGGAAGCGTCGCCTCGTCAATATCGTAACGAACCGTCACCTTGCCCGGATAACGCCACTCATGGATGTCGAGGTAAGCCTGAATATGCTCCAGTTCCTCGCGAAGCAGGAGCACATCGCGTCCCTGATTAAGCGCCAGTCGAAAAAACTTGGCAAGCGCGTCCACCGTTCCGCTGATCTCCGCCGATCCGACATCCATGGCCATGCTTTTAACCAGAGCTAACGTATTATACAAGAAATGGGGATTGATCTGCGCCTGCAAAAGCCGCAGCTTCTCCGTCTCGGCGGCGCTTCTGGCCGCGGCGTTTTCCAGCATTGACGTTTCCAGTTGCCGGGACATCTGGTTAAACGTCTCCTCGACATCGCCCAATTCATCCTTGCCATTGATTCTGACCGTCAGGCCAAGCGTTCCTTCCCTTACTTTGCGCATGCTGCGAATCAGCACATTAAGACGGTTCGTAATTCGTTTTCCGAAGCTGATCAAAACAACGAGCGTCAATACAACGAACAGGATGCTTGCGGCTATCGCGGCTTGCCTGACGAGCTGCAGTCTCTCCCATAACGCCTCCTGGCTGACAATCGTTATGATTTTCCATCCAAGCGATGTCGTTTGATAGACGATCAGATGGTTTTTGCCGTCAATGCGCTCGGTATAGGAGCCGGATTTACTGCTGTAAGAATCGCTTAAATACGTTAAATCGGCTATGGAATCCCCGGTTTTGAGCCCTCTGTAGTCAATCAGCGCCTTGCCGTTTTGATCCGCGATGACGATCCAGCTATCCTCGAATTCCAGCGGATTGGCGAGATTTTCGAACAGCGCCTGTGTTGTCACTTCATAATCGATAATGCCGTAATCATCGTTACTCATGTAATCGACAAGCCACTTGCCGATATGAAAGGCCGGTTGGGGATTGTCCGCATCAAAGTGCCAGTAGAAGGGCTGACGGGATTCGGACATTGCCGCAGTCCAGGGAAGGCGCTCGGCCCTCTCCATGTCAAAAACGGCGCCGCCATCCTCGCGAAGCGTCGGGTTGCTTTTGTAGAAACGAATCGTTTTGATGGGGAAATAGGAGCGGACGCGGCTGATCGAAGCGTTAATCTGCTGCAAGGCAAGCACTTCGTCCTGCAGCTCCGAATACGTCTGCGTCAGGGAAGCCGAGAGTCTCGGATCCACGGCCATCTGCATCAGCATGTTCTGATAACCCGTCACCCGATATTGTACGTTCTCGTGCAATTGATCCACTACTTTACCTAGCATGTCCCTCGTTTCGCGTTGCGCAAGCGGCAGCGTAATGGAGAACAAACTAATGCCTACCACGAGCACGGGAACGATTAGAAACACGATTAGTACAATAATCAATTTTTGCAGCAATCTGATCTGAGACCACATCTACGATCACCCTACCCCTGCCTTCAATCGGTTAAGCGAATTGTAAACGCTCGCAGAATCGTCGTCAAGACATCCGGCGAGCCGGGGCTTCGCGCAGGACCGCATTAAACTCGGCTACGGATAAAGGTTATTAAGGGGATGAATCAAAACGGTTTGCCGATACTGGTGCGGCGACGTGCCTGTTTTCTTTTTGAACAAACGATGGAAAAATTTCATATCTCTGTAGCCGGATAAATAAGCGATTTCCTGCACCTGGAACTCCGTATGCCGGAGCAGCTCGCAACTCTTTTCGATGCGCAAATTCTGAATGTATTCGACGATCGTTTGCCCCGTGGCACGTTTAAACAGGCGCTGCAAGTAGGGAATGCTGAGCGATACGAGACCGGCGAGCGTTCGCAGCGCGATCGGCTCTTGGTAATGTACCGCGATATGTTCGAATACGGGCGACAGCTGGCGCAAGGATAGAGACTCCTCGCCGCCCTTATCGTTGCGGTGCATCGAGATCAGCAGTTGCATCAGCAGACTAAGCAGCGCCGCCTCCGTTCCTGGAAGACGCAATACATGTTCTCGATACAGGCTTTGCATTAGCGTGCGATATTCGTCATTGCGATCGGAGAACGAGGCATAACCTTTCTCCCCCCCTGTCGTCTGTGAGAAGACTTCATCCTGTGCAGGAAATGCGATTCGCAAGCGCTCGATCAACTCAGGCGCGAACAGGCAATTGTATACGATAAGCTCGTTGCCGATCCGTTCGGTGAGCGGGCGATACACATGGGCGGTACCCGTCGGAATAATAAACAGATCGCCCCGCTTCACTTCCAGGCTATCTTCGGCAATATAGTGCATGCCCCGTCCTTCGGCGACAAAATTGATCTCGACAAAGTCGTGGCAATGGAGCGGCAAAGAAAAAGCTTCCTTCTCCCGATTGACATGCAGCGGGAACTGATCCTCATTCCAGTAAATGTTTCCCTGCAAGACAGGGTGAGATCGAGGCCCTTTCATTATGAACACTCCCCAGAGAAGGTATTGTAGTATGTAATCCACCTATAAATATAGCATATCAGCCCCTGTCGCGGATCAACTCTCTGGGCTACGATAGCAGAAACGACACTTGATGCAATCGCAAAGGAGAGAGTGGCATGGCGCTCATACATCACCTGCACGTCGACGGACAAGATTCTCCAACCGGTATAGACGTGACCGATCTTCAAATATCCTGGCAACTGGATTACGCGCGAGGGGAAGCGCAGCCCGTTGCCGCCCAGCTCCTCTTAGCTACGCGGCGAGATCTGCTTTCCCCCGGCCAAACCGATGTCTGGGACAGCGGCATGATGACCGGAAGGCTGACAGATTGCCGATATGGCGGGCCAGAGCTGGAAGACTGCACCCGTTATTGGTGGAAGGTGCTCGCCAGAGACGAGAAAGGGGATGTCATCGCATCGGAGCCCGGCACCTTCCTGACTGGTCTGGGCGATGCGGAAGCTTGGCGCGCTCAGTGGATCTGGAAACCTGGCGAATTGCAAATCAACGATTTTGCCTATTTCCGCAAAGATATCGAGCTGCGAGGGCCAATCCGCCAGGCGCTGCTGTTTGCTTCGGCTCATCATGCCATGCGCTTATTCATCGACGGAAGCCGAATCGGCGGCTATGGCTCCCCCGCGCCGACCAATCCGGAGCAGCGCAAGCTGTATACGGCCTATGAGGTAACCTCGTCTCTTCGTCCCGGCAAAGTATGTCTGGCTGCGATTGCCCACTATTTGGGAGGCGGCGGTCAAAACTATGTCGACGGCTTGCCCGGCTTCCGCCTGCAGCTCGAAGTGATCTACGAAGACGGCTCAAGCGAAACATTCGGTACCGACGAATCTTGGCAGATCGTACAGGAAATTCCGCATGCTTGCGGAACCCCCTACCAGCAAAACAGGCGCGTATCCGCCATCGAAGATTATGATGCCCGCAAGCTGGATCCGGCGTGGAACCGGACGGACTTTGCCGCAGAAGCATGCCTGCAGGCCGTGCCGTCGGGGATTCCGGCTCATCGCTGGCCGATGAAGCGGCAGCGCCTGCAGGAGGGCGCCGAAGCGGAGCTGATTGTGCCGGCCCTCGTCAAGCAAGCGTTGACGCCGGGGGATGACGGAGCGCCGGAGACGCTTCGGCAAGTGTTCGACGCCGGACAAATCCTGTCGGGCTGGCCGCGGATTACGCTGACCGGCATCTCGGGAACGACAATTCGGCTGCGGTACTCGGAGGACCTGGATGAGCATGGCTTTGTCAAACACAACGTTAGCAACGAAACATCCCATCATTATTACGATCAATTCACGATGCGCGGCGATGAGTTGGAAACGTGGCAGCCGGATTTCTCATACAAGGCGTTCCGATATATCGAGGTGACGGGTTATCCCGAAACGATTCGGCCGGGAGAGCAGTTGTCGCTTGTGCTCGCTTATACGGGAATGGCCGAGCTCGGCTCGTTCGACTCGTCCGACGAGCTTCTGAACAAGCTGTACGCCGCCTGCATCCGCACGCAGAAAAACAATGTGCTGGGCCAAATCGTCGATTGTCCGCATCGCGAGCAGGCGCAATATCTCGCCGATTCCGATCTTCAGGCGGAGACGCTGCTGTACAATTTTGATGCCAGGGCAGCACTGGAAAAGGTGCTTACTGATTTCGCGGGAGGGCAGTTGGATGACGGAACCTTCCCGTTTGTCTATCCGACGAACTACGATAAGCCGGATTTCAAGCTGCAAATTCCCGAATGGGATTTGCACTTCTGCTCCCTGCTCTGGAAACTGTACATGCATACCGCCGACGATCGCCTGATCGTAAGGTATTACGATACAGCCAAACGCATGGTCGACTACTATCTCGGCATTCGAGACACAAATACCGGTCTTGTCCCGCTCGACAAAGGCTGGCATATCAGCGATTGGCCGTATCCGTCCGTCGATCACGGCTCCAATTCGCTGGAGCAGGAGACCAGCTCCGCACCGTTTACGGTGCAAAATATGAAACTGCATCTGGCAGTTGACGTCCTGTCGCGGATGGCCGGCCTTATCGGCAGGGACCGGGATGCCTCGCATTACGATGCCGAGGCGCGTCTGCTTCGGGAAGCGATTGTCGAACATTTGTATGATTCGGCTGCCCGCCGATTCCGCTCCGGGCTCGGTACCGGCCAGATCCATCAAGGCGTCAACGCGCTTGCCGTACATCTCGGACTTGCGCCTGCCGGCGACGCCGCCGATATCGTCGATTATATCGCGAACTCCCCGTGGGAAAGCCGCACGGTATTGTCGCTGCCGCTGCTGCGGGCACTCTTTGAGAATGGACAAGGCGAGGCCGCATATCGGCTGATAAGCAAGGAAAGTTATCCCGGCTGGGGTTATATGATCAGTCAAGGGGCGCCTACCATGTGGGAAGGCTGGGACGATATCGAATCGCATTGCCATGCATGGAACGGTTATCCGGCCAGGATGCTCCAGGAATACGTCGTGGGCATACGTTCGATGGCGCCTGGCTTCGCGGAAGCCGAGATCGCGCCTTTTATGCCGGAAGGGCTCTCGCACGCGAGTGCTGCCATCTCCACACCGTTCGGCGCCTTGTCCGCCGGGTGGGAGCGAGGAACGCAAGAGTCGCCGAATGAGTATAGGCTGACGCTTCATGTGCCGACAGCCATAAAGGCCAAGCTTGTGTTGCCAATGTTCAAGCAAGACGGGAGCTCCAATGCCGTCTTGCTGGAATCGGAGCAAACACTATGGGCCAACGGTACAGCCTGCGGACTTACGACAGGCGTCCGTGGAATCGATTATGTGAACGGATGTCTGGAGGTTCGAATCGAATCCGGAACTTATGATTTCGTTATGAAGGGCGTATAACTTAAATTCATATACTCGCAGCGTCATCCGATCAACTAGGTCAATGACCGGATAATTGCTGCAGCAGAACAGCCAGCCCGGCGTCCGGGCTGGCTGTCTTTATTAAAGGCTTGATGAAGCTACATATTCAGCACCGACTTCATCAAGCGAGTACATTGAGGTGCTGGCAGCTGTAGACGAGCGATTGTGTATGAAAAAGCGAGTTCATTGAGGCCCTGGCAGCCGCGTACGAGCGATTGTGTATGAAAAAGCGAGTTCATTGAGGCCTTGGCAGCCGCATACGAGCGATTGTGTATGAAAAAGAGAGTTCATTGAGGCGCTGGCAGCCGTGGATGAGCGATTGTGTATGAAAAAGCGAGTTCATTGGGGCGATGGCAGCCGTGGACGAGCGATTGTGTATGAAAAAGCGAGTTCATTGGGGCGATGGCGGCCGTGAATAAGCGATTGTGTATCCAAAAAAGCCAACCCGTCAAAAGACGAGTTAGCTCATTATTGCAAAATGTTAACCTCTATAACGTTTCAGGAATTGCACGGCCATCTCGATGTCCTTCTCCGGACTAGCGCCTACTTCTCGCTCGATCGTCAGATATCCCTTATAGCCGATATCGTTTAAAGCCTGAAGGTAACCGTTCCAGTCGACTTTGCCCTCGCCGAGCGGCACCTCGCGGAACGTCTCGCCGGTCTCCGCCTGCTGTGCGATGACATCGTGGTCGAGACCCTGCGCCTTCTCGTAGCCAAAGAAGCCATATACATCGCGCGGATCAATATTGTCCACCAGCTTAACGCCGTCCTTGGCATGCGTATGAACGATATAATCCTTCAGCGTGTACACGCCTTGAACAGGATCGTCGCCAGTCACCATGACCATGTTCGCCGGGTCGAAGTTGACGGATACGCCCCTTGAGCCCAGCGTGTCGAGGAACGACTTCAGATGTGCGGACTTCTCCGGTCCCGTCTCGATTGCGAAGAAGGCGCCCATTCCCGCAGCGAAGCTGCTCAGCTCCACGCAAGCCTCATGCATGGAACGGTAGACGGCACTGCTCTGGTCATCCGGCACGATGCCGATATGCGTCGTTATAATATTGGTGCCGAGGTCCAGGCCAAGCTCCATAATCCGCTTCGACTTCTCGATCTTTTCGCGGTTGACCGACGCATCCTGGAAGCCATGGCCGCCGAGATCGCCGACAAGGGCCGAGATCTCGAGACCTAGCGATGCGATATAATCCTTTAACTCCCGGCGGGCAGAAGCCGACAGGTTGGCGGGATCCATCTCGCCGTTGACGGCATAGATTTGCACGCCGTCGGCGCCGACCTCCTTCGCCTTGACTAAGCCATCGCGAACGCCTAACTTAAAGCTGTCGACGATAACGCCGATTTTGTTCGTCATAACTGGTTGTGCCATTGTCGCTCACTCTCCTCGATTAAACAATTTCGTTCCATATGCGTCTGACATTGTCGAGCGCAATCTTCGTCCCATTGCGGCATTCTTCCATACCTTCGAACTCGATGGAAATAAAGCCGTCATAGCCGCTGCGTTTTACGATGCCTAACACGCCAGGGATGTCGATGTCGCCTTGGCCTGCGATCGCGCCCCGCAGGTATTGGCCTCCCGTTGACTTGAACCAGCCTTCTCCGGGATTACGATTTGCCGGACGAATATAAAAGTCCTTAACGTGAACCATCGACGCCAAGCCGATGTTATTTGCCACCGCCGTCAAAGGATTCTCGTCCGCGCACAAAAAGTTGCCTATATCGAGCGTCGTGCGGAAGTTGTCCCTTCCAACCGAATGGACAAGCGCTTGTACACGGTCGCTATGCTGGATGAAGTAACCATGGTTCTCCACGCTGGTCGTTATGCCGAAGCCGGCTGCGTAATCCGCGATCGTCTGGCAAGCTTGCGTCAATTGCGGGAGCTGCGCCAGAAAATTGCCGATGGACAGATCCTTGGAGGAAGCAACGTCATGGCGCATCCGCTTGATGCCAAGCGCCGCGCATACGTCGACTTCCCGCTTGACCCGCTCGACCTCGTCTTCGAATTCCGCGCCACCCTTGTCCGCAAAGTTCGCGCCGATCGCGTAACTGGACAGCTCCAGCCCGTTTGCGGCAGCCGCGTCACGGATCGTTTCGATCAGCGACGGATCTTCGATCATGCTAAAGCCAAGCGGCACGATCTCCACATGCTCGGCTCCGATGCTGGCAATGTAGTCGATGACGCCAGTTAACGAGAGCTCGCCCGAGGAGAATGCCCTGTGCAGGCTGTATGTGCTTACTCCCAGCTTCATAGTCTCACCTCAGCGCCTTTTTCTGCCGATTCGTAGATGCCGCACAAAATTTTCATCATTTCGACGCCATCTTCGACCGGACTGATCGGCTGCGTGCCGTTCTTTACATTGTCGACGAAGTGGTTGATCTCGTTCTGGAAAGCCGCCTCGAATCCAAAGCCCTTGTGATCCGTCTGCGGGATCACGTTGACGATACGGTTGTTGATCTCCGTCACAAACGTTGTCTCCGGCTCGATCTCCATGCCGCCTTTGTCGCCATACAAGCGAATCGCTGTCTCGTCCTGCTTTCCGTGGAGCGTAAAGCTGACGTCAACCATCAGGGAAGCCCCGTTTTCGAAACGGATGAGCGCGTTGGCCATATCTTCGACGGTATTTTTGCTTGCGTCGTAGTCTGCTGCTTTATAGAAGGAAAGATCCTGGACATTGGAGCGGTTGCCCAGCTTGCGATAAGTGTTTGCGCTGACGGAAACTGCCTTCGGACGCCCCATCATATACCAGCAAATATCGATGGCGTGGACGCCGATGTCGATCAACGGGCCGCCGCCGGAACGTTCGATATCCGAGAACCAGCCTCCGGGATTGCCGAGACGGCGCAGTATCGACGCTTTTGCATAATAGATTTCACCCAGTCGCCCATCTTCGACAAGCGAGCGAAGCAACTGGCCGTTAGGATCATAGCGGCGCACATATCCGATTTGCAGAATTTTGCCCGTCTCCTCGACCGCCTTCTGAATGTTAAGCGCTTCTTCAACAGAGCGGCAAAGCGGTTTCTCCACCAGCACGTTCTTGCCTGCGCGAACCGCCGCGATGCTGATCTCCGCGTGCGTATTGTTCCAGGTGCAGATGCTGACGGCTTCCACGCCGGGATCCGCAAGCAGATCGTTGTAATCCGTATATACTTTGACCGCGCCGTATTTCTCCGCTGCTTCCTTGGCGCGCGCCTCGTTCAGATCGCATACCGCGTAGATGGTTGCGTCCGGATTGTTTTTATAAGCATTCAAATGCAACGATGAGATTGAGCCGGTTCCGATAACGCCGATTTGTACAGTTGACATTTCCGATCTCTCCTTGTCATTTCGAGAATACGGGGATATAAATTCCCGTTAGCCTTTGGCATGTATACACTTCCGTATTATAATGGAATCAGCCATGTAAGCCATGCAAAGCCGTGCGGATTATTTGTACATTTGTGCTCTGGCAGAAACGGAGGAGAGCGGATGACCGATTCATTCGATAATTTCGAGAATTTGCGCGAACCCATGAGCATGCCGGATCCCCGGTTCCCGATCAAAGTGCATCGCACCCACTTCGAACATGCGGACACGACGCTCTTTGCGCACCACTGGCACGCGCATCTGGAATTCCATTACATCGAAGCCGGCGAAGCCGTTATGGAGTGCGGCACGACGGCCTATGAGGTTCAGCCGGGCGATCTGATTGTCGTCAACAGCAACGAACTGCATCATGGAGTAAGCAGGTCGTCCGATTTGTTCTACTATGCCCTAATCGTGGATACTTCGCTCTTGCACAGCCAATTCGAGGACGCCGCCGATACGAAGTTCATCGCGCCTATTATTCAGAACCGCATCCTGTTCCGCAACCATATCAGGGGCAACGCGGAGTTGAACGCATGTGTCCTATCCATCGCGCATGAGCTTAAGACCCGCTCCTTCGGCTTCGAGCTTGCGGTCAAATCGGAGCTGTACCGCCTGTTGACGCTGCTGATGAGAGGGCATGTCGCAAGTGTACTCACCAAAGATGAATATGCGGAGCGGATGAAGAACATCGAACGCTTCGAGCCTGTTCTGCACTATATCGATCTCCACTTCAAGGAACCGCTTGGTGTCGAGCTGCTCTCCGAGATTGCCGGGCTGAGCCGCTTCCACTTTAGCCGGGTATTTAAACAATTGACGGGACGTACCGTCACCGAATACGTAACGGCAACCCGCCTCGACAAGGCGGAATACATGCTTCGCCATTCGCCCCTGACCATATCCGAGATTGCGGCCGCGACGGGGTTCAACGACATCTTCTACTTCAGCCGTACGTTTAAAAAACATAAAAAACAATCGCCGTCGAGGCTCCGGGATGTCTAATGGGATCGCGCCGAAAATCGGCCTCTCTGCACATTTGTGCATTTCTCCCCAATTTCTCAAACAAACGGAGCCCCTGCGCAGCAAATTGTACGAAAATACACAAATTCTCGCTTCCTATCTTCGAGCGGGATCTCTTGGAACCAATATTTGTGTATATATGTACAAATGTACGAATAACTTGCTCTTCCCTCATCTTAATTGTGTATTTTTGCTCAATTATTGTCCCGTTTGCGTAAGTTCTCCTAGCCCGAAAACTTTTACATTCTAAAAAAAGGGGCTGTATCACCCACAGGTGATTACATCCCCTTTTATTTAAACCTATAGAAATCAGTAATGCCGGATGCCAATTACTTCTTCACATTCTCAGCTACCCAAGCATCCAACTGCTTCTGCAGCTCCGCTTGCACCTTCTCGGCGCCGGCGTTTCTCAGCTTCTCCAGGTACTCCGGCAAATACTTGTCGGGATCCACCGTACCGGTCATCAGAAGCGGCTGATATTCCGCTTTTACCGCCATCACGTTGGCGTATTCCGCTTTGACGTTGGTGTCGTCGAATGCAAAGCCGAAGGTTGGCTGCACAAACGCCGATTCGTTAAGCTTTTTCGTTTCCTCCCAAGTGTCCGCCGCCTGTCCCTCGACCAGATAGCCGTTGAATACGTTGCCGAACACCCAGTTCTGGGCTCTGTATCCGGCATTGGCGCCGATCTTGACCGTATTGTCCTCCACCTTCTCGTAATGCTTCCCTTCGATTCCGAAGCTAAGCAGGTTGTACAGTTCCGGATCGTTGTTCACCAGCTCGATAAGCATCATTGCGCGATCCGGGTTCGCGGACGTGCGGCTTATCGCGGTCAGCGTCGTAATATTGGAGGTGCGGCGGGTCGTCGCTTCCGTAAGCGGAACGCCGATCACGTCGTACCCTCCGTTGGATGCTTTTTTCTCCGCTTCGTAGCCCGGCTTCATGGCGCTTTCCAGACCGGCCGCGTATTTGCCGTTGTAGATGGAGTCGATCTGCTTTACCGTCGAGGCGTCGTCGTTGATGTAGCCTTTCTCGAACCAGCCGCGCATCAGCTCCACGAAACTTTTATACTCCGGCGTCTGCTCCAGCCAGTTGCTCTGGAACGTATCGTCGCCGATCCGGACGCCGCTGTCGTCGAAGCCGTACATAAACGGCTCGAACACGGTGCCTGGGCCCGTTAACATCAATGGCACGATGCCCTTTTCGTTTTCCTTCACCTGCTTAAGGAACGGTTCCAGATCTTCCAGCTTCTTGACGCTGCTCGTATCGAAGCCGTATTTGTCTACAAAATCCTTCCGCAGACTTACTCCATAACGCGATGTGATCGTCTGATAGTTTGGCACCGCGTAGATTTCACCTTGATACTTGGTTGCGTCCCATGTAAACGAAGGGATCGCTTTCAACGTCTCTGGCGCATGCTTTTCCAGCAGCTCATCTAGCGGGATGAATGCGCCTTTCTTTACGTTTTCGTCGTAATTGAACGCCCAGTTGGCGGTCCAGACCAAATCGAATTTTTCGCCTGCTGCGCTCGCCGTATTCAACTTGGTCGTATAGCTGCCGAAGTCGACCGGCCGCAGCTTTACGGTTGCATTGA
The DNA here is from genome assembly GCF_018604145.1 of Paenibacillus agaridevorans. Classification (NCBI taxonomy): domain Bacteria; kingdom Bacillati; phylum Bacillota; class Bacilli; order Caryophanales; family Paenibacillaceae; genus Paenibacillus; species Paenibacillus agaridevorans. The sequence continues at coordinate 4,082,655 of NZ_CP075889.1, forward strand.
TTTTTTCCTTTACGATTTTGTTGACCTCGTCTTCGATCAGTTTCTGATCCGGCGATACTTGCGATACCCCGTAATACCAGATCAACTCCACTTCGGACAAGCTGTCGTCCTCGCCGCCTGCGCTCCCGTTGTTGCTCGGCTGGGCTGTCTCCCCGCCATTGCCCGCCGGTTTGTTTCCTTGACCGCCGCCGCTGCAAGCTCCCAGCAGCAGGGCGCCGCACAATAGCAGCATCGACACGTATTTCATCTTTGTCATGGTTATTCCCCCTGATTTTAATTAAACCATTTCAGTGCCGGTTAGCCCTTTAACGAGCCGACCGTCATTCCCTGCACAAAGTATCTTTGGAAAAAAGGAAACACGAACATCATCGGTCCGGCGACCATGACGACCAGCGCCATCCGCACGGATTCGTTCGGGAACTGGCTCATGTCGATGCCAAGCCCCTGAATGTATTCGCTGTTGTTGCGAAGGAAATCCAGCGTGTTCATAATTCGCACCAACAGCAACTGCAGCGGCACCCTTCGGTCATCATCGATGAAGAGCAATGCGTTAAACCATTCGTTCCAATAGTTGAACGCGATAAACAGTCCCAGCGTCGCAAGCGCCGGCGTGGACAACGGCAGGATGATGCGGAAGAAGATCCGCCATTCTCCGGCACCGTCCATCTTGGCCGACTCTATGATTTCATACGGGATTTTGCTCATGAAACCTTTCATGATCAGCACGTAGAAGGGTGACAGCAATCCAGGCAATATGATCGCCCATAACGAGTTCTTAAGGTGCAAATATTGCGTGACCAGAATATAAAACGGCACCAGCCCGCCCGAAAACATCATCGGAATAAACACGAATACCGTCAGCGGAGAGCGCAGCGCGTAGTCTCTTCTGGATATCACGTAGCCGATTATGCTCGTCAGAAGAATGCTGAGCAGCGTGCCCGCGAGCGTAATGAACAAAGTGTTGCCGTACGCCCGAAGAATGACCATCGGCGTCTGCAGCAAATATTCGTACGCAAGCGTGCTGAACCGGCTGGGAAGAAACGAATAGCCGAATGACGCCAGCGCGCTTTCATCCGTGAGCGAGACGGAGACGATCAGAATGAACGGTGCGACTATGAGCATGGACAGTACGATAAAAAAAGCGTTAAAAAAGATATTGGCCATGCCGCCGCGTCGGTTTGCGTAAGTTTCCATCGGTCGTTCCCCTATCCTACCATAACGAGTTTTCTTCGCTTATTTTTCGAACCGTATAATTGGCCCCCACCACGAGCAGCAGCCCGACCACGGACTGATACAGGCCGACGGCCGTAGCCATTGGGATATCGCCGCTGACGCTGAGCGCCCGGTACACGAACGTATCGATAATATCGGTGGTGTTGTACAGAAGAGGCGAATTGTTCGAGACAAAGAAGTGCAGGCCGAAATCGCCTCGGATCATGTTGCCGATCGCCATGATCATCAGAATAATGATAAGCGGCGACAGCATCGGAATCGTGATCTTGCGGGCCATCTGGAATCGGGACGCCCCGTCCATCTTCGCCGCCTCGTAATAGGACGGATCGATGGCCACAATGCCCGCGTAATAGACAAGCGCCGAGAAGCCGATCGATTTCCACAGATGAGCCAAGGTCAGGATGAGTGGCCAATAGTTGGCTTCCAGATACCAGCGGATCCTGTCAAGGCCGATAGTTTCGTACAAGCGGTTTAGAAACCCGTAATCGTGGCTCAGGAACATTTGCGCCAGAAACATGACGACGACCCAGGACACGAAAGTGGGCAAAAACATCGTGGTCTGATAATATTTGCTCCACTTCCGAGATATCTCGTTGAGCAGTATGGCCACGATCAGCGCGCCGAGCGTGGTGACGACCCAGAACCATAGACTGTACAGCACCGTATTGCGGGTCACGATAAACGCCTTTTCGGAAATAAAGAAAAATTTGAAATTATCGAAGCCCGCCCAGTCGCTGCCCAGAATGCCCTTGTCGTACCTGTAGTTTTTGAACGCGATAATCGCGCCGAACATCGTCAAATAACTGAAAACAAAAATGTACAGGACCGACGGGAGAGCAAGCAGGCTGAGCTCTCTGTCTCCCTTGCCGAAACGGAAACGGCTTTTTTTCATAGTTGTTCACCTCCTTATCCATGATGGATCGCAGTGCCGTCTTGTCACACATCATGGCATAAGGAGGGGTAAAGATAAATCTTAAAATGGATACAAAATATCAATTACCGTACCAATTTTTAAGCAAAATGATGATTATAGAAGTTTCAGCAGATTATAAACGACCTGTGCCGTTTCATCCCGATTCGCGAGACGCTTCGGCTTGAATTCGCCGTCCGGGTAACCGGTCATCAGGCCCAGTCCGACAACCTCGCTGATGGGTATCCGCGCCCATTGCGACGCGGCCGTCAAGTCCTTCGGCCCGCTCACGCCAGTTTCCACCCGGTCCTTACCGGAGGCGTAGGCGTAAGCCCGCAGCAGCATGACCGCCATTTCCTCCCGCGTAATCCGTTCGTTTGGCGCAAAGACATCCTCCTGACGTCCGGATACCAACTTGGCCTCGTAGGCAGCCGCAATGACTTCCGCATGCCAGTCGGACGGTCGTACATCCCGGAACGGAAGCTTCGCCGTTCCTTTGCTCTGCAGTCCTAACGTCCGTACGAGCAATGCCGCAAATTCCGCCCTTGTCGTCGTTCCGTCAGGATCAAAGCGATCTTCCGATTTCCCGGTGACGATGTGCTTCGCGGCCAGCGCCTTGACGGCGCCGATCGCCCAATGTCCAGACGGCATGTCGGCAAAGGCCGCTTCGTATTCCATCACGGCGTAAACGCTAAAGTGCGGCAGGTCCGCCGACAGCGTCCGGCTGGCCGGATCGAACTCGCCTCCGACATACTCCCACTTTCCTGCTTGATTCTCATAATAGATGCCCAGCCATTCCTCATTGACGTCAACGCCGGATGGCTTAATCGTGTATGCCAACTGAATCGGCGCCGGGAAGTCCGATAGATAGCGTGGCTCCTCGCCGTCCGCCAGCGCAAGCAGTTCAAGACGGTACGGAACTCCGACCATTTTATAGCTTGAAGAAGGTTTCGACGCAACGTTTTGTTTGGTCAGAGGAGCCATCTTGATCGCCAGCTTGGCATTCCGCGGCTGCTCCTCCGCAAGCTTCTTGAGAAGCTCCGGCTCGAAGGTAAGCTTTAGCTCCCCGGACCGTACCTCAATCGGATGCTCGAGCAACTTTAGAATCTCTTGCGACAAAATCACGCCGTTCTGACCGGGCTCCAGCTCGAAAGCAAGGACGCCGTCCCCGCTCCCCGAGGTCAGATCGCTCTCGCGGACAACGACCAACTTTTCGTCCGGCTCAGGCTTGGGCGTTACGATAGGGCCGGTTCCCGTTCCAGGGTTCGTCCCCGGGTCGGTGCCAGGGTCCGTTCCAGGATCAGGCTTGCGCGACGGTTTCAGCTCGATAGCATTATCCGCTCCCGCATAGTTGTATACATTGAGGTAGCCCTCGGATGGAATCGGGTTGGCCGGATCGGTGTCCAGTACGTTAAGTACAGCCTTCCCGTCCACCTTCAGGATAAACCGGACGCCACCTTCGACATCGATAGCCCCGATTTCGATCAAATGCTCTTGATTGGGCAGGACGGATGTATTCGGGATCATGTCCACCATCGTTTGTCCCGGCTTCCACGTCTGGAATTCGATTACATCTTCCTTGATGACGACCAGATATCCCTGATTGCCATTGACCCAGGTTGGATCCCCGGTCCGAACCGATCGCAGCGCGAATCCGTACCAGCTGGAGTTGAAGTCGTCGAATTTCGCCTTGAACGTAATCAATCCGCTGCCGAACTTCTCTCCTCCATAGCCGAATACGCCATCCCCGAATATACGAACCGTACCTTCGCCGAATTTCACCGCGTCTGCCGCCGTCCAGCCCTCCGTATCGCTGAGCTGGCGGTCCAGCTCAATAACGGGATAAACGGGCGCCGCTACCGTGACGACGATGGTGGCTTTAACGTCCGCATTCTCGCGCGATGCAACCGTCACGACAGCCGTACCCGGAGATACGGCTTGGATCGTTCCGCCGCTGTCTACAGTGGCCGTCTCCGGATTGCCGGAGCTCCAGACCAGCTTCTTGTCCGTCGCGTCCGGCGGCGACACCGTTGCTTTCACTTTCACCTTTTCGCCCGGCTCCAGCGACAGCTCCTGCCGATCCGGCACAACCTCCGTTGCAGGCACCCTCGCCAGTTCGAAGACGATATCGTCGAGCTCCAGATAAGCGAAACCTTCTACATAGAAGCCGACTTGCCCGGTAGCATTGTAAGACGGGTTCTCCCCATGCAAGCGCAGCTCGCCGTCAACGAAGACACTGATGTCCGCGCCTTGAGCAACCACCTTGATTTCGTAGTCCTTATTCGGCAGCAGATCGTCGCTCTCGAAGGTCGCCTCCTCCTGCGATTGCCACTCCGAATTCATAATCGACCAGGATGAGCCTGTTTGGTTCTTCTTGTAGCTGATGTACCCCCGTCCGCTCGCGCTATCGCGATCATACATGAGCAATGTCGCTCCGACCGGTATCTCCTCCGGCGTTCTGAGCTTGTAGGTCAGCTTGTAATTGGAGAAGCTGCCGGGAGACTTGGTGCTGGCCCCGTCGACGAGGCGATACCAGTGATTGCCGTCACCATCCTCCTCGATACTGTGATTGGCGTCAACAAGCCATCCGCCGCCGCCCGACTCGAAATCGACGGCATGCAGCACATCCGATACGATAACCGTTGTTGCTGCGTACACATCCGGATTTTGAGCCGACCGCGCCGTGATGACCGCTTCTCCCCTGCCCGTCGCCGTTACGAAGCCGCTGTCGTCCACGGTTGCTACATCAGGGTTGCTTGAGGACCATAGCAACGATTTATTGGTGGCATCATCCGGCTTCACGACTGCGCGAAGCAGCTTTTGTCCTCCTTCGTTGAGATGCAATAAAGCCGTTTCAATCGCAATGCTCTCTACCGTTTTCCGCGGCAGCGAGAATTTTACGTCATCGAACCACAGATTCGCAATTTTATTCACATAGAAGCCGACCTTGCCGGACCCGCTGTGTGCCGGATTCTGGCCCTCGATGACCAGTACGTCGTTCACATAAACGCTGATCGACGAACCCTGGGCCACCACGCGGACATCATAGATCGTATTCGGTTTCAAGAACCCGCCTGCGACCGTTTCCTCTTTTAACGTCTGCCATTGCGCATTGTAAATAATCCAAGTCGAATCCGTCGCTGTTTGACGATATTGGATATACCCGCTTCCTTTATCGCCGTTGCGATCGTACATGATCAGTTCAGCACCGTCCGGAATCGTCTCCGGCGTCTTGAGCCGGTATTCCAGCACATAATCGGAGAACAGGCGTGGATGCTGCGAGTTCGCTCCGTTAACGATGTAATACCAATGGTTGTTCTCTTCATCCTTCACCATGCCGCGATTGGCATCGACCGGCCAATCGTTGCTGCCCGACTCGAAGTCGGTTAAATGCATGACGCCGTCGCCTTCGGTCACCGTAACGACGGTTTCATCCTTCAATTCCGGATTAGCCGAAGACACGACCGTAATGACAGTAACGCCTGGCTTTAGCCCGGACACCTGGCCGTTTCCATCCACCGTCGCAACCTCAATGTCGCTGCTGCTGTACGTGACGGCGGCATTGTTTGCGTTCCATGGCACCACCTCGGCCCGGAGCGACACCGTCTTGCCGATTTCCATCGTCAGATTGTCCGTTGGGAAGTAAACGCCCGATACGGCGATAAAGTCTACCCCATTGGGGAGCCCTACTTTGCCTTGGGTACCGATCATCTCGAACGGAATGGCCTCGAAGTCCGGAATCTGCTTGAACACTTCCGCATCCGGCTTCAGACTGAATTCTCCCGCCGCCAGATCGACAAAGCCGGGATCAACGTTAGCTACCCAATTGTCCTTGTGGTTCATCAGATTGTTTATATCGCGTACGCCATGCTCGTTTGTCTGGCTCGAACGCGGGAGCGTCGGATTATAAATGACATTTCGTTCGAAGTTATTCGTCGTCGGTTGATAACGATCCTCTTCGAAAAACTTCAGAAGCTCGGGATACTTTTCCGCATAAGGCGTGCCGATAAAGTTGTTGTTTTCCTCGAATAGCTTCTTCCATACGGGCATATAATCCCGGTCGACCCGGTTGCCCGGTTCCTTGCTCATAAACATCTCATAGTTGTCGTAAGGAACATAAGTATCTACAAAAATATTGTTGGAGGTATAGATATAGGCGCCGGTACCGCTTTTGATCGCGCTGTTCCCCATCTTGTAGAAAATGTTGCCTTCGATGGTCAGATCCATCGTCATATTGTCGGGATAGACGCCTTCGACGCCATGCAGATTCTCCCCGATATGATGGAAGTAGTTGTGCCTGACGATCGTTCCTCTCTCCTCGGGATCCATGCCTGCATTCATGTAGATCGCGCCCAGGTCCTGGAATTGCTTGCAAATGTCGTAGATGTTGTTGTATTCGATCAAATGGTCGTTGCCATACACGATGATGCCGGGATGAGGCGCGTCATGAATTTCGTTGCCGATCGCCTGATTGCCGACGCCCGCGAACAGCACCCCGGGATTGTAAGCCTTGTGATAATAGGCAAAATCATGAATATGCGAATTTTCCACCCGGTTGTTGCCGGGCTCCAGCGTCTTTGTATCCCCGCCATGCAGGGTGACTGCCGTCCCTCCGACATGCCGGATATGCGTCGAGACAACTGCATGGTTGCGCCCGTCCAGTTCTCCCTCGATGCCGTCATAGGCGTAGCGGCCCGGCGAATTGATCAGCACGCCCCCGTTCGTGAAGTTGCTGATCTCGCTGTTGGCGATCGTAATATCGCTGCCGCCGAGAATGACCGCCGCCGTATCGCGTCCGTACTCCATCGCCAGCTCTTCGAACCGGATATGCGAAGCGCCGATCGCGCGGATCATCGTCTCCTTCAGCATCGTTACCGTGATATCGCCTTGTCCGTTTCGAAACGCGGCATTGGGCATCAAGTACAGGATGCCGTTTGTGCGATCAATGTAATATTCGCCGGGAGCGTCAAGCTCCTCCAGCAGATTTTGGGCAAAATGGAAATCCGGATACCAGTTCGTGAGCAGGCCCGACATTTCGCCGTATTGCAATGTCATGGTTTTTTTCGCCGTATCGATGGCCGCGACTTTGTTGTACGACCATTCCCAGCTGTAGCCGAAAATGCCGTCCAGCCAAATATCGTCTGCTTGGGACCAATACTTCGGCCTGTCGTGCGTATAAGCGAAGGTGCCTCCGCGCTTCTGTAGATCGGCATCGTCTACCGTCGGTCCCGGATCGATGATTTCTCCCATCTGCACGGTACCTTCGTTCGGCCAACGGGCAAGCGTCATCCCTTGTCCGTCAACGTACAGCTCCATTGGCGGCACGAGACTGACATCGTTTGCCTTCCAATAGCCGTGACGGCTCATCTGGCCATAATCGGTAATGCCGAGCGAAGGCAGATTGACCTGCAGCACTTTACCGCGCGCTTCTTCGTCGATGATCCGCCCAAGCACCTCTTGATCGTTGACGGGCTCGAAGCTTTCGTGATCCAGCTCCTTGCCGCCCGTCAGACGAACCGTTTCTCCAGGGTAGGAACGGTACACGATCGGGGAATCGGCCGTTCCCGAATCCTCCTCTCCCAGCTCGAACGTCGCGTTTCGCTCGTAGACGCCTTCCCGCAAATAAACGGTAATGCCTCCGGGGGGAAGCCCTCCATCGTTTTTCATAGTTCTGATTGCATCCCGCGCCCCTTCGAGCGTAAGCAGCGGGTCGTCCTCCGTTCCGCTATTGGAATCGCTTCCAAATGTCGATACAAATAAAGCCGCCCCCTCCATCTGCTCTGCCTGGTCTGCTTGCGCGATTGCGACGGGCATGCCCATCGCGAGCATGCACACAATCAGCCAAGCCGACAAATACTTCTTTGCCACAGTCTTCACCCTTTCGCATGGTTCATATTGGCCTGCGACATTATTGTGGCAAAGGGAGGCGGCGAACGAAATCACAAAATCGATGAAACGTCCTTACTTTTGTTTCGTTTTTTGTCAATTGTTCCAATTTCCATAACTGAAACAAGATTTTTTATTTGCCAAGAGCCGCATTCAGGCGGTATTCCTTGGGCGTAACGCCGTATTTTTTCTTGAACAGGGTAATAAAATAGCTTGCGTTGTTAAAGCCCAGACAATCGGCGATTTCCTTTACGTTATAGCTGCTGCCAATCAACAGCTCGCACGCTTTGTCCAAACGATAACCATTAAGATAATCGCCGACGGACCCTCCTTCGTATTGCTTGAAGATCCGGCCCACGTACGCAGGAGACATCTTTAGGTAGGCCGCGATGGACTGCAAGCTCAGATTGATGTCCGAATAGTTGTTTTCGATAAACTCCTTAATGGTATCCACGATTATAAGGTTCCGGTCCTCCTTGAGATGGGACGGATCCTCCTCGCACAGCTGCTGCAGGAAATGTCCGATGATCTCGCGCATAACGGTCAATGACTCGGCTTTGATCACCTTCTGATTCATATTTTGCAGCTCGACCGAATTGGCGTAGGAGGCGAACGCCGGCTCGCGCATGATTGCCTTGACGAGCAGCACGACCTGAATGACGGCGTACGTCATGTAATCGTAATGAATGGACGCAATCAGCTCGAAGACCCGCGATAAATGTTTGTCAATGGCATCCGCATCCTTACTCCGGATGCTGTCGGCCAGCTTTCTCTCCAGCTCCGCTGGCAGGGTAAAATCGCTTCGCTCCATATTGCCCCGCACGTCGTCGGGCGTAATGATCGTCTCCGGCCCCAATGCGAGACGATACAAAAGCTGCTGCACGGTCCATTCGTAGACCTGCGTCAGATCCTTGTAATCCTCGACCGCATCGCTGACGGCCGCCGAGAAGGTTCGCTGGCGGTAAAATTGCTTGAAGATTCGCCGGGCCTCCGCCAGCAGTTGCGTTAATGCGGGTTGGTCGGCCTCCCCTTCCATGACACGGATGATGACGACAATATATTCGTTGTTCATATCGACTACCCGGTTCGAATAATGCCGAGCGACCGTCTCCTCCACAATATTGCATGCCGCGAACCGATACAGTTTCTCTTGCGTAGCGGATTCCGGCGTTTTTTTGTCCGTTATAGGCTGCTCCAGAGAGAGAACGGCCAATTGCCACACGGTTGCTCCATCTCCTCCCGCCTCAAACAGTCCCGGGCTCGCTTCGGCGCAATGATGCAGTTCCTCGCCGGTCATGGAGCGGCTGTCGGTCAACCATCGTCGCAAATAATAATCGCTGACAATTTGCTTCTTGCCGCTTTCCTCGCGATTGGCCTGACGCAGCTTATCGAGCGTAAGCCGATACACGTCGGATATAAAGCTCATTTCGTCATGGCTGCCCGACTCCGACTCGTCCGTCCGCACATCATTGCGATGGAACAATTCGAACAGCTTCCCGATCGGGCGATAAAGCCGGCTTGTAATGACCAGCGACAGGATGAAGCTTGCGACCAGAAAAACGACAATGAGCGCCAGCGTAATATCGCGCAGCGTCTCCGCCTTGCCCATGACCTTCTCGTACGGCAAAATGTTCATGACCTTTAATTCGCTTACATCCATGTTCATTTCCGAAATGACGTATTTCCTTCCCTCGATTTTCTGAATCGAGAAATCATGCGTCGAGTTTCCCGCCGAATGGACCATGCGCTCCAGAAGCCGCTGCACATCGGCGGCATACGGCGAGCCAATCCCCTCCGTTTGCAGCAGCTTCCCCTGCTCGTCGAGAAGCACCATGCCGTCGCTATTGTCCGTTACATTATCCAGACTCTTAATATTATCGAAGATCCACTGCGGTCTAATATTAACGATGACGGCGTTCGGCAACTGGCCGCTTCCCGGATGATTCTCGGTCAGGATAAACGAGAAGAGATCCACGTCCGGCCTGCTCTCGTCCAGCTTGAAGGGAATCAGCTTGGCATCCGCATATCTCCCCATCGATTCCAGCTGCTTCGTCAGCCGTTCCTGCAGTTCTGTCCAGTTAGATCGGCTCCATGCGCCCGATCCTCCGCTGTATAATTTTCGCTCCGCTCCGTTAACCACAACGATGGAATCAATAAACGAGGTAGAATCCGCCAGCGTGTCCAGCTTCCGAATCGTCTGGAACTTCATCACCGGCTCCGGGACCGCCGCATTCATCAGATAGATGATGCTGGGATCCATGCTGGCCGTTATCCCGATGTTGCGTACGATATCCGTAATATAGGTAATGTTGTGTTTGATTTGCGCCAACACTTTGCGGCTGGAATCCTTCTGCGTCTGCAGAATGATCTGCTGGGAGTAGAGGTAGAACGACACCGCCGCGATAACGAGCAGCCCAGCCATGGATAAGTTGACATAGAAAAAAATCCGCTGTAAATACTTCCGGTTAGCCATGGTTCGAATGATATGCATAGTCCGACAACTCCGCTCCGGTGGATTCGGCAGGCGTGCGAGCGAGCGGATGAACGCTCACGAATGTCGCTTCGCGCAGGGAACAGCCGATTATGTCAGAGTGTACCCTCACCTTGCAAGCCAGGTCAAGGCGGAACGCAGCATTTTATAACAATGTACGGAATTTGGTATGGAGGATGCTTATGCGCCAATGCCTGCTGCCTTATTATTCAACGGCGTACAATTATCGTTCATAACGGGACATTCTACTCATAGAACATCCAACCTCCTTACGGGAGATTGAACTTCGAAATTATGCAGTATTGCAAGGGCAAGCCAAGATCAGGTTGAGGGCAAAAACAAAGGGAAAACCTCCCTCTTTTTCTCCACCCTCGCCTCGCTTCAGAACAATAACGGGAAATGCTCCCACTAATCCACGCAAATACGGAGCCTGTCTCATATTTAGAAGCATATAAAGGGAGGATTTCCCTTTAACACCACAAATTCAGGTATTTTCGCGAGAATAGAGGGAGCTTTTCCCTCTATCTATCCATGCCATCATTCCTATATTGGGTATCCTAACCACAAACGGAAAAACCGCCCATCCAGGCGAAAGCCCCGGACAGGCGGTAGACATCGCAGACGCAATATAGCGGATGCGTTATGCGTTATAAAATTGAACGAGTTCCTTCGTCACGTCCTCCAGCTTGCCGTCAACGAATGTCTGACGCTGCGGCTTTTCGAACAAGACTCGAATCTCGGCCGGGAACTTCTGTTCAATGCCGCAGAGACGGATCGCCTCGTCGAACTTCGCGGGATGCGCGGTAGCCAGCGCAATTGTCATCTCGCCCTCTTCGCTGCAGCGATCTGCCGCGGATACGCCGCAAGCGGTATGCGGATCCAGCAAGTAGTCGTGCTTGGCTTGGTAATCGGAGATCGTGTCGAGACATTCTTGTCCGCCGACGCCGTGCGCCGCGAATTCCGCCTGCACCTTGAGATGCGCTCCTTCGGGAATGCTGATCTCGCCTTCCGTCTTGAATTGGTTCATCAGACGTTCCACTTCGGCCGCGTTTTCGTCAAGCACGTAATACAGATAACGCTCGAAGTTGCTCGCTACCTGAATATCCATGGACGGACTGTACGTCATGCGGAAGTCGCCCGGCATATAGACGCCCTCGTGGATGAACCGCTCCAGAATATTGTTTTCGTTTGTCGCCAGAATGAGCTTGCCTACCGGCAATCCCATCCGCTTCGCTACGTAACCGGCAAAGATATCGCCGAAATTGCCCGTTGGCACGCTGAAGTTGACCGGCTCCCACTTGCCTGTTGCCTTCGATACCTGGAAGTAAGAGTAGAAATAATAGACCGTTTGCGCCAGTATGCGCACGAAGTTAATGGAGTTGATGGCCGCCAGATGATTGGCCGACTTGAAATCCAAATCCGCGAACAGCTCCTTGATCATACGCTGGCAATCGTCGAAGTTGCCCTCGACCGACAGATTCAGCACGTTGTCGTCCTGTACGGTCGTCATCTGAAGCTCCTGTACTTTGCTGACCTTGCCTGTCGGGTGCAAAATACAAATTTTGATGCCTTCCTTACCCTTCACGCCTTCGATGGCGGAAGCGCCGGTGTCGCCGGAAGTAGCGCCCAATATATGAATTTTTTTGCCTGTTTGGTTTGCGACATAGGAATAGAACTGACCCATGAATTGCAGCGCGATATCCTTGAAGGCGAACGTCGGTCCATGGAACAGCTCGAGCAAGTACAGATCGTCGCGGATGCGGCGAACGGGCGTCACTTCCGGATTGCGGAATGTGCCATAGCTCGCGGCGATCATCGCCTTAAGATCCGCTTCGGGAATTTCTCCGTTGGTGTAGTGCGAGAAGATCGCGAACACCAGCTCCTGGTAGCTGAGCGATTGCCACTCTTTCAGCGTTGCTTCGGAGATGACGGGAATCTCGCTTGGAACAAGCAGACCTCCGTCGTCCGCAAGTCCCATCATAAATGCTTCGATAAATCCGATTTTGCCAATTTTGCCTCTAGTGCTGATATACTCCATTGTCGTCCTCCTACTTGCCGGCGCACCATGCGCGGAATAGCTCTTTTATGCATTCTATCACAGATGGGACGTGATCCGCGACCCCTTGATGCATCTCGCCTGCACAGTAGCAAAAAAATCCATCCGGCTCCCTTCTTGCAACATTCCGGGAAAGGGTACCGTCTGTAGCGGTGTGCACGCAATATTATGTCAACAAATTACAACTACCAAGGAGATGGACACAATGAAGAAAAAAAGAATACTGAATATGCTGATGATTCTCGCTATGGGAGCCGCGCTCGCGGCTTGCGGCGCGGACAACAATAAGGGAAATGCCGAGCCTACGAATACGGTCGCTCCAACCGAGACAGTCGCTCCGACCGAGACGCCGGATGCCGGCAACGGGGCCGGCTCGGAGAACGGCGATGGCGGCGAAGAGGGCGGGGAACCCGCAAAAGAAGGCACTTCGCGCTACGTGATGGACGCTCTCGTTAAAGAAGACGAACGCCCCGCGTTTATTGAACCGGACGCTGCGATGTTAAAGGACATGTACCACCTCGACGAAGCTTTGTTCCAGGACTACGTCGTGCTCATGCCTATGATGAATATTTCGACGACGGAGTTCGCCGTCTTCCAAGTGAAGGACGCCAAGGACATCCCGGCCGTTGAGGAAGGCATCAAGAAACGCGCGGAAGCGGTACAGAAGTCGTTCGAGCAGTATCTTCCGGATCAATACGAGAACGCCAAAAACTACAAGCTCGTGACCAAAGGAAACTTCGTCATGTTCGCGATTGCCAAGGACGCGGCCGATGTAGCCGCCAAATTCGAAGAAACCGTGAAGTAATACCGCCATTATGGTATTCAGCAGCCTGCTGTTCCTGATTCTGTTCCTGCCCGGCGTTCTGATCTTGTACTATTTGTCGCCCCGGCGAATCAAAAATCTGATGTTGTTCCTGGCGAGCCTCGTGTTTTATGCATGGGGCGAGCCCATCTACATCGCGCTTATGCTGTTCTCCACGCTGGCCGACTACCTGTTCGGCCTGCTGCTGGATAAGAAAGGCATGAGCGGCAGAAGCCGAAAAACCGTGTTGATCGCGTCCGTTATCGTCAACCTGGGCGTGCTCGGCTTCTTCAAATATGCCGATTTCCTCATCGCGAACGTAAATGCCGTGCTCGGCACGGCCATTCCGCCGACCGACCTGCCTTTGCCGATCGGCATATCGTTTTATACTTTTCAATCGATGAGCTACATTATCGATGTTTATCGCAGAGATAGTAAAGCCCAGCGCCATTGGATCGATTTCGCGACGTTCGTCTCGCTTTTTCCTCAGCTTGTTGCCGGGCCGATCGTGCGCTACAACACGATTGCCGAGCAGCTGAAAGATCGCCGCGTAGACGCCCGTATGTTCGCGGAAGGCGTAAGGAGATTCTGCATCGGATTGGCCAAAAAGGTGCTGCTCGCCAACAATATCGGTCTTCTCTGGAACGAGGTGTCCGCGGCCGACAGCTTGTCCGGTCTTCCCGTATTGACCGCGTGGCTGGGTATCATCGCGTTTGCTTTCCAGATTTATTATGACTTCAGCGGATATTCCGATATGGCGATCGGTCTGGGACTGATGTTCGGCTTCCGCTTCAACGAAAACTTTAACAAGCCGTACACGGCGGTCAGCATGACCGACTTTTGGCGGCGCTGGCATATTTCCCTCGGCACCTGGTTCCGCGAATACGTCTACATCCCGCTGGGCGGCAACCGAAAAGGAATGACGAAGCAGCTTCGCAACATTTTGATCGTGTGGCTGCTGACGGGCATCTGGCATGGCGCAAGCTGGAACTTCCTGCTGTGGGGACTGTACTTCGGAGTCATTTTGATCGCCGAAAAGCTGTTTTTGCTTCGTTTGCTTGCGCGGCTGCCGCGCTCAATCCGCCATTTGTACGCTGTGTTGCTCATTCTGATCGGCTGGGTTCTGTTCGCTTTCGAAAATATCGGAGACGTTGCTGCTTATATAAGCGCCATGTTCGGGGGGAACGGCATTTGGTTCGACCGACACAGCCTCTATTTGCTGTATACGAATGCCATTTTGCTTCTCCTGCTTGTGCTGGGTTCGCTGGAATGGCGGAATTTGATTCGCTCCGCCCAGGCGCGCCTGAATGGCGGAATTCAAAACCGTACGGTTGCAGATGATATAACTGGCAACGATGGGACTCTGAAAGCTGGCAGCGGCAAATCCGCATCCGTAGTGCTCCCTTTGCTCGGTTTTGGCTGGCATGCGGTTTTGCTGCTGATGTCCGTCGCCTACCTCGTCGATGCTACCTTTAATCCGTTTCTTTATTTCCGCTTTTAGCCTGGGAGGCCTCATCTATGTCCGGCAAATGGATTGATCGCATATATATCGGGGGTTTTCTTGCGCTGCTCATCGGATTGCTGCTGTTTTTTATCTTCGAGCCGAAGACGATATTCTCCGAGCTTGAGAATCGCAAGCTTCAGGAGAATCCGGAGTTTTCCTGGAGCCGGATTTGGTCTCAGCAATACGCCAAGGATGCGGAGCTGTACGTGACCGATCATTTCCCGTTCCGGGCCGAGTTTATCGCAACGAAGTCCCTGCTGGAGCAGGCACGGCTGCAGAAGGAGAACAACGGCATTTTCCTGGGAGAGGACGGATATTTGTTCGAAAAGTTCGGAAAACCCGACTTGGATGAGTTAGGCTCCTACGTAGACGCGATAAACAAATTCGCCGCCAACCATCCCGAAGCGCGGCTCTCCTTCCTGCTTGCACCCAACTCCGTGGGCATGTACCCGGATCGTTTGCCTTGGATGGCGGAGGCGTATTCTCAGCGGGAAGTCCATAAATGGATCAGCGGGAGGCTTGGCGGCGGATTGACGTTTCTCGACGGCTTCGCTTTTCTGGACCATGCGGATACTGGGAGCAAACAAGACGATCGCCAGCTATTCTACCGCACCGACCATCATTGGACGACATTCGGCGCTTATCTGGCATATCGGGCTTATGCCGAATCATTGGGCTGGGAGCCTCTCGCGGAAGAGGACTTTCATATTCGCACTGTCTCCGACTCGTTCCTGGGCAGCTATCATACGAAGGGGCAATACGGCGGCCTGCGGCCCGACGCCATCGAAGTATACGAGCCTAAAAATCCCGTAGCGTACGAGATGCACATCGTCGATACCGACGAGACAAGAGACAGCCTGTACGACGACAGCTACTTGGGCAAAAAAGACAAATACAGCTACTTTCAAGGCGGTGTCCACGCACTTGTTACGGTAACAAACGAGATTGCATCCGAGGATGCCGATTTGGAGAAGCTGCTGATCGTAAAGGACTCCTACGCGCACAGCATGCTGCCATTCCTGACAAATCAAGTAAAGGAAATCCATATGATCGACATTCGTTATTACAACGGCAACATCGGCGATTACATGGAGGAGAACGACATCCAGGACGCGCTGTTCCTCTTTAACACATCAACGTTTGTTCAGGAACGGAATTTGCTGAAGCTGAAATATTGAGTCGAGGCTGCTCCTTTATTGTGAATTAGAACATTCTAGTCGGAGACTCCGCCTCAGCTGCCATCGAAAACCGCGCACTGTTGGCGTAGTGAAGTTCGATCAAGACAACATCAACCTACAACAGCCCAATATACAATCCCACATCGCGATGAATAAAGAGAATTCAAAGGAACATGAAGTAACAGGAGACAATAGCTTATTAAAACATGGAAGTAGCCGGCTGACGACCGGCTGCTTTTTTTGTTGTTCAGGAAACCGTAACGGAAATGAAAGACGTTATTTCAGCAAAAAGCAGCTCTTTTAAAATCTAATGGAACTGACAGCCCTTATGATGGACAAAACTTCGCGGTTTGCCTGGATTTCTCACGAATAACGTCGCATAGTTCCGTTAGATTTTAATATCACGCCAAACGATCCATATAAGGGCCCTCATTTCCGTTAACAGGTTGGCGACGATTGATTGCGGCTGCAATTCCAGTTTTGCGCACAATGAATCGACGGCCTCGGTATGTAGCGTCACGGCCGGAGTAGGATGGATCAACATCAAATGTTTAATAACGATAGAAACAAGTGTACTAACATACAAAGGCCATGAGGGGGCGATTTATCCCATCGTTCTTTTAACGCACCTATTGAAACACAAAAGTACAGAGAAAAGGAGCTGACCCCGTGCAATTAGAGAGCATCTACCATTCCCCTAGCCACAGATGGGCGTATGCCTATGATCCCGAGACGTTCCATTTGCGTCTTAAAACCAAACGTAATGATGTCGAGCGAGTTGTTGCGATTGCTGGGGATAAATACGACTGGGATCATCATTGCCAGGAAATCGAAATGGACCACATCGCCGCGGATGCCCTGCATGATTATTGGGAGGCCGTCATCCGGCCGGAATTTAAACGATTCAGCTACGGATTCCGTCTGCACAGCGGCGAGGAGACGATCTGGCTGACGGAAGAAGGCTTCTCCTCCGAGCAGCCTGCGCCTGCCGGCGGGTATTTCGAAGGGCATTACATCCATGCCATCGATCTGTTTGACGCCCCCCAATGGGCCAAGGAAGCCGTCTTCTATCAGATCTTTCCCGATCGTTTCGAGAATGGAGACGCGTCCAACGATCCGGAAGGCACCTTGCCTTGGGGAGAAAAGCCGGAGAGAGATTCCTTTTTTGGAGGGGATCTTCAGGGCATCATCAATCGAATCGGCCACTTAAGCGAGCTGGGCGTAAACGCCGTTTATCTGACGCCGATCTTCCGCTCCCCCTCGAATCATAAATATGACACCACCCATTACCGAGAGGTTGATCCGCAGTTCGGAGACAAGGAGCTGCTTAAGAAGCTGGTCCAGCAATGCCATGAGCGCGGCATCCGCGTCGTCATGGACGCTGTTTTCAATCATGCGAGCGAACAGTTTCTCCCGTTTCAGGATGTCCTGGAGAAAGGCGAGCAGTCGGAATACAAGGACTGGTTCCATCTGGGCGGGTTCCCGGTTGAAGTAAAAGATGGCGTCCCGAACTATGACACGTTTGGTTTCTACGGCCATATGCCAAAGCTGAATACAGCGAATCCTGACGTCAAGCAATACTTGATCGAAACAGCGGTCAACTGGATGAAAGATACGGGAATCGACGGCTGGCGGCTCGATGTAGCCAACGAAGTGGACCATCACTTCTGGCGCGACTTCCGCAAAGCGGTCAAAGGGGCGAACAAGGACGCTTTTATTATTGGCGAAGTCTGGAGCGATTCGCTGCGCTGGCTGCTCGGCGACCAGTTCGATTCGGTTATGAATTATCCATTGACGGAGCTGATGCTGGGCTTTTTCGCGGATCGAAAGTTCTCTTCCGCCCAATTTGCGGAAAATGCGAACAAACTCCTGATGCGATACCCGCAGCAAACCAATGAAACGCTGTTTAACCTGTTGTCGAGTCATGACATTCCGCGTTTGATGACCCGCTGCGAGGGCAATGTCGGGAGAGTAAAGCAAGCCGTCGTCTATATGATGACCACCATGGGCTTGCCTTGCGTGTATTACGGCGACGAATTTGGATTGGACGGAGGCGACGACCCCGATTGCCGCAAATGCATGATCTGGAACGAAGAAGACCAGAACAAGGACCTGTTTGACTTCTACAAATTAATCATCGCGCTAAGAAAAGAACATGCCGTCCTGCGCAGCGGCCGTTTCCGCGTATTGTCGGCACAAGCTGACGGCGGCTCTCTCATTTACGAACGGCTGGACGACAATGAGCACTTTACGGTATGGATCAACCGTTCGGATGAATATGTCGAGCTTCAACACCCCATGATAGAAGGCGGATGGCAGGATGCATTAACCGGCGAGGGGATCGACAATCCGGACGGCAAGCTGGTCATCGGACTTGAGCCGAATGGTTACCGGATCGTATGGCGGAAGATCAAATAGCGCAACGGTCAAACACCTAGCTTGTTTCAAATACAGGAAATAACGTGTAAGTAATGGTTACCAATACAAATGGACGAGCGATACCAACCCAAATAAAAAAGCTTGGAGGACGATATAATGACGCAAATGGTTTGTATGGCCATGCTCCTGGCAGGCGGCGAGGGCAAACGGCTGGCACCGCTTACCGCTTCACTCGCTAAACCGGTTGTACCGTTTGGAGAACGGTATCGGATGATCGATTTTCCGCTTAGCAACTGTTTGAACTCGGGCATTCGCAGGATCGGTGTGTTGACCCAATATTGCGCCGACACGGTTCACCGCCATATCGGGGATGGTGGCGCTTGGCTTAATGCTATACCGACCAAACATCTGGGCGAAATTGCGATGCTGCCGGCTTCCGATCATTCTCCGAGCGGCTGTTACACAGGAACTGCCGACGCGATTTATCGCACTTTATCCTACATCGAGCCGCGCAATCCGCAACATGTTCTCATTTTGTCCGGCGACCATATTTATCAGATGGATTACCGCCCCATGCTGGAGGCGCATATCCGCAGCGGAGCTTCTGCTACAGTAGCGGTTAAACGGGTGCCCTGGCATGAAGCAAGCCGCTTCGGCATTCTAAATGTAAACGATGATTACGGCGTCGTTGAGTTCGAAGAGAAACCCGCTCGTCCAAGAAGCAACCTGGCTTCTATGGGCATCTATTTATTTCGTACGGACAAGCTGAAGGAGGTGCTGGAGCAAGATGCATCCAACCCGGCCTCCAGCCATGATTTCGGCAAGGATATTATACCGAAGCTGCTGGAGGATGGCGACAACCTGAACGCATATCCTTATGAAGGCTACTGGCGCGATGTAGGCACGGTGGACAGCCTGTGGGAAGCCCACATGGAGCTGATCGACGGCACGCTCCGGTTGTCAAAGTCTCACTGGCCGCTTCTTTCGGGCTACGCGCCTGCTTCAACCCGCCGCGAACGCCGTAATGGAACCGCGCCTCATGACTGCATCGTCGATCCTCATTGCCGGATGGAAGGCGCCGCGCAACGTTCGATTATGGGCACGGGATCGGAAATCGGCAAAGGCAGTTTTGTCTACGAGAGCGTCATTATGCCTGGCGCAAGGATTGGACGCAATGTCCGTATTCATAATGCGATTATCGGCGAAAACGCCGTCATCGAGGACGGCGCCGTCATCGGTGTTCCACAGAGCGAAAGAATTACGGTCGTTGGACCGGGAGAACGTGTAAGCGCGGAGCGCATAACGGTGCCTCAAAGCCGCGATACCTTTGCAGCCTTGCTGTCTGGCGCCGGACGCCGCGATCGCGAACTGCATGCGAGCAAAGCATTCAGCTATTAATACGACACGAAGCTTTTCCGCACACGCAAAAAAATTCCAGCAATTCAACGCCAACTGCAAAAGCCGTGCCCCTGTCATCAGGCGCACGGCTTTGTCGTTCCATCCTCGATCCCTTTCAGACTACCTTCCGCTCCACGATAAGCTTCATATTTTCGGCAATGGAGTGATGGTACGTTCCCGGCTTCTGCCCGGTTATGCGCGAAATATAAGCGTCATGGCCGACCGCTCTCTTTAAGATGCCGCCGATCCGGTCCCGCTGACCCGGGCGATCCCCATAAATTTTCAACAAGGCCATAATGGCATGGGAGAAAAATTGGTAATAAATTTCGTTGAATTTTTTCGGTTTAAAGATATCGCTGGTATCCACACCTTGGTAAATCGGCTTGTTCAGCTCCTCGGGCTCGCATACAAGCAGCTCCAGCTCGTCGATGCTGCCTTCGTCCCTGAGCTTGCCCAGCAGATAGATTGCCATATAACCGCGCATCTGGTTGTTCTTGCGACAATCCTTGAGCTGGAAAGCGTCCCTCTCGGCCAACATCCCGCGCAGCTCGGGCAGCGCCGCCTCGTCGCCCAGCAGTCCCAGCGCGAACGCGCTATGCTTCCGAAGAAAAGCGTCATCATCGCCCAGCCATTCTCGAAGCGCGGCTCCAACCTCGGCATGCCCCTGACGGAAGGCGGACCAGATGGCGATCCCCGGCGAGTCGGATGCAAGCCCGCTGCGAATCTCCTCGCGGTCCTTCAGCCATTCGATCCGCTGCGGCGGCTTGCGGTCGGCTGGATAAGCGATCTGATAACCCTTGTCGTTAGCGGGATCGTAACAGCCCGTTTCGGTCAAATAGCCAACCAGCTCCTCGTAAGGCACGTCTTTAACGGATACCCCTTTCTCGATCGCCACCCAAGCCGCCGTCGCCGCCGCTTCCCCGCACTTCTGCATGTCGCGGTTCATCCGGACGCAGGTGGACAAACTATGGTCGACCGCGAGACAGCGTCCGGCGGCCATCAGTCCGTCGAATCCCCGCGGGATCATTGCGCCGAGCGGCACGGGCACCGTCACATTGATCGCCCCGAGATTGCTGCCTACGAACCAGTCGGCAAGCTCCTCGGATTCGAAGGCGTGATCTCTGCCATGTTTGTCGATATCGGCATAGGCGTAGAACAGGGGCTCGTCGGTAACCCGATCCGCGAAAAAGCGATCCAGCGTGATCGTCTCTTCCCCTTCGATCAAACGCCCTTCCCTGATGCCGAGCAGCGGCGCAAGATACAACATGCGCCCCTTGCCATCCTCGTACTTTTCCTCCAGATGCTGCGAATGGGAGAATAAAATCGCTCGGGACAGCTCCACGCCGTCTCTCTGATCCGTGCAGCCCGAATCGAAATTAATCCAGCTCACCTTCCGGTTCGCCGCATAAACCTTCACGCTCGTAAACGGCTGCGTTCGATTATCGAGCTCCCGTCCCACGCTCGTTGCGCAACCCGCCATGGAACAAACCTCCGCGTCGCCCGTACAGTCGATGATAATCTTGCTGGCGGCGCTCCGGATGCCGCTTGGACCGATCCACTGTATGCCCGTTGCCTGCCTCCCGTCGAGATACACGCCAGTAATGGAAGCCTCGAAAACAAGCTCGGCTCCTGCGAGAACCGCTTCCTGCTCCAGCACGTATTTTTTGGCTTCCACGTTGTAGGCGCCTGATTTCGCGTAGACCGATTCGCTCAGCTCTGCCGCTTCCCGGTCCAACGTCTCGTAGAGCCCGCCCTGCGAGCCGAAATAATAGCCGTTTACAGAGACGGAAGTGCCCATGCCGCCCATACTGTTCAAACGCTCGATGCCCAGCGCCTTAAGCCCTCTTTTCGCTGCCGCGATCAGCGCCATGGAGCCCGATGTCCCGAGTCCCACGACGATAATATCGTAGGCAAGCGGGAACTCGACTTCTCCGACTTCCTCGGCGACAACCTCGCCGTCCATTCTTTGCGATAGCAGCATCTTCAGCCCACCATCCTTCCCGTCGCTTCGATGCCGGCCTCATAAGCCTCGAGCGGATTGCGATAGGCTGCGGACGTTAAACGCTGGATACGTCCTTCCTTCGATGAACCGGATACTGTCATCTCTACCTCGAAGCATGTCGCCACCGCGCAGATCCGCCAGTCCAACCACTCCCCCGTCCTGTTCGTCCAGACCCCGTTCAGCTTGCTTCTTGCCTGCACCCAATCGTCTTCGTTCCCGATTGTTAGCTTGAGAATAAGCTCACCGTCAAGCTTGCCCTTCACGATCTCCGTCTCGGCATCCGGGACGACAAAAGCGTCTGGCACGACGGCATCAAGCGGCGTCTCTCCGACATACAGCAGCATGGCGTTAATCCGTCTGGCCGTTTTATCGGCGGCGGCGTCCATAACCGCTTCCGTCCGCGTATCGATGAGACGATCCGCTCTAACGACGCTTCGTCCCGAAGCATGATGAATCGTCACTTCCACATAATCGTTTTTCTCTTCGACAAGGAGCACCTCCGTCAAAAGAAGAACGCGAAGCCCGGACTCATAAATCCGGTTATACAACACGGGAGCCAAGGCGGGAAGATGGACGAGTCCGTCATCGGACAAGATCCCTCTCTCCCTCAGCTCCTCTCTCAACGAGGCGCCGGAAGCCGATAACGCCGTATCGTCGTTCCAGTCACCCCCCGGATTAAAGCTATTAATAAATTCATGACCGACAAGCGCCGTCCGCTCGATGACCAAAGTGCCGTCGATATCTTCCAATGCTGCGCCCAGGCCGGTAAAGGTCGCTCCAAGCACAATGGTTCGATAGTGACTGATTTCGGTCCCCATAGGTTCACTCCTTCGCTAATCTTGCGCGTTATGGATATCGCGATACGCGCTTGGCGTAATACCCTCGTATTTCTTAAACAAGCGGATAAAGGTGCTTATGCTAAAGAAGCCTACCCTATCGCTAATATCCTTAATATAAATGTCATCCCGCAGCAACAGTGCCTTGGACTTCTCGATACGCCATTTGTTAATGTATTCCGTCAGCGTTTCACCTGACTGCTCCTTAAAGTAACGGGAAAGGTAGGACGGGTGAACCTCGAATTGATCCGCGATCATGTTAATGCCGAGGTTATTATCGCCATACCGTTCTTCGATAAGAGCAAGCACGCCATCGTAGAGCCGATATTTGCTCTTTTTCCTCCGCTGCTCCGCCAACGCGCATATACGCTGAAGAAACTGGGACATGCGCTCGCGCATGACCATCACCGTGCTTCCGCTCGACAATTCGCGAATCGCGGCAAGATTCTCTTCGTAGAGTTCCTCGCGCGCGAGATTCGCCTCTATGCCCGCCTTCATCATCGTGCTGCACATATCGAACAGCAGACAACGGATCAGATCGGCCGATACGTTTTTCTGCTCCAGATTACAATCGATGATTTCATCCAACGTCGACTTGGCCGCCTCGTAATCGCCGGCATTGACGCAATTAATAAGCTGCTGCTCCTTCTCGATGGAATAGACGTAGGCCAGCTCGCGAACAGTGGTCTGCTCGTACCATATAATGGACTGCCCGCTCTGGAGCATGCGGTATTCCATCGCCTCCAGCGCTTCTTGATACGCTGCGGGCAGCTCCTGGGCAGAATGTCGCATCGAGCTGACGGAAACCGTAAACAGAATACGGAATCTGCTGCCGATAAAGCGCTGCGCTTCTTCGGCCACGCCCTTTAAATAAGCCATTGCGGCTTCCTGGGACGTCTCGGGATTAAAATTGACGATACACGCCAGCATGTCGTCGATATCCGTCATCCAGCCTTGATGTTCCTGGCCCGCCAGCTCCTCCACGATGTTCGTCATGACAAGATGGACAAACTCCCGCTTCTTCTCGGCATCCTGCTCGTCGATTCGGAAAAAGCCGCTATAGTCTTCCAGATAAAACAGCATGACGGCTACTCCGCTGCCTCTCAGACTGAGGCCGTGATCCGGCAATACTTCGGCAATAGGAACGCCGTCCTTGATCCTTCCCTTGAGCAGCCGGGCAAGCAGGCTGGAGCGTAGCGCCTGATTCTGGCGTTCGATCGTCTGATTCATCAGCTTGTAGCGATCTAGCGTGTTGTCCAGCGCTTCCTCCAGATAGTCGTATTCGGTCCCGTTGCTCTCTCTCGAAGGTTCGATTTCACTGCGCGCCGCCACATTGCGGACGAGCCGCTGCAGCGGGTCATAATTCCGTTTGGCCATCCATACAGATAAGATGGAACCAAGTACAGCGGCAATCGCCAGCATGAGAACGGATAAATTGCGGATGTATTCCGCCTTTTGGCTATACAGCTCGGACGGCAATGCGTAGATGATCTTCCAGCCCGTCGTCTCCGACTTAATGTAGGACAGCGTCATCGGCTTTCCATCCCAATCTTCCGTTACCGTGCCGGAGCTGTCGTTCTTGCTATCCGGAAGCTGAAAGCTGCGCTCTTGCGCGCTTGCTTGTTCGGAGGAGGCAAGGAGTCTGTCCTCATCATCCAAAATGTAGACGCTGCCTTGATTATAGGACTGCAAATTACGGATGGATTCCATCAATCGACTTTGATTAAGCTCGATGACCAACGTCGTCCCCACAGATTCTCCTTTGCTTGGAAAGTGCAGCGACTGCGCGTACATAATGCCCGGCCGCGCGCCTTGGCTGAATTCTCCCAGACTCATAAAACGGCCGCGATGCTCCTCTGCAAGGTTGCTTCTCCAAGACGTGAGCGATAAGTCCGATTGACTATAGTTCAACTCGTAATAAAGTTCATCTTCGTAATAGGAGCTGTCGGTCAATACAAAGTTGCCCGCGCTGAAATAAATATAGAAGTGGTCCACAAACCGATTCGCGATATTGTACGATTTGAAATCGGCGATGGCATGCTTCATATTAAGCCTATCCTTGGCGTCGATGTTTTGTTGGTTGCTTATGATCGATCTGACTTTCGGATTAAGCGAGATCATCTCGGACAATCGATACACGTAATCCGTGTAATTCTCGATTTCCAGCTTGAGCTGGGAGAGCAAGGCGGAATTGGCTCGATGAATTTCGTCGTTGATTACATGTCTCGTTTGCCAGTAAGTGGCCGTCATCATTATGATCGGAATCAGCAGCACTATGGCATACGATTGCAGCCATCTCCGCTGCACCCCTTTCATCCTCCAACCCCGCATCCCATCACGCTCCGATTCTTCGCTACCCTTTTATTGACCCAATCATAACACCTTTTACAAAGTATTTCTGCAAGAAAGGATATACCGCCAAGATCGGCAACGTAGCCACGATAATAGTCGCATATTTGATGCTTTCGCCTACTGCCTCTACATCCGATGCCGAAGCGTCGCCAGACATATAGGCTGTGCTGTTCTGGATCAATATCTCTCGAAGAATCAATTGCAGCGGGAACAGCTCCCTGTCGCGAAGGTAAATCATGGCGCTGAACCAGGAGTTCCAATGGCTGACTCCGTAAAAAAGGACCATCACGGCCATAACCGGCAGAGAAAGCGGGAGGACGATACGGAAAAGGATGGTGAAATCCTGCG
Organism: Paenibacillus agaridevorans; assembly: GCF_018604145.1. Classification (NCBI taxonomy): domain Bacteria; kingdom Bacillati; phylum Bacillota; class Bacilli; order Caryophanales; family Paenibacillaceae; genus Paenibacillus; species Paenibacillus agaridevorans. The sequence goes on from NZ_CP075889.1 coordinate 4,108,030, forward strand.
CGCCGTCCATACGGGCAGACTCGATCAAGCCATCCGGAATAGCCTCGAAGGATGTACGCAGAATGATGAGGTTCCATGTTGAGATCAAGCCCGGAATGATGAGGGCAAGCAGTGAATTCCCTAAATCCAGCCAGTTATTGACAAGCAGGTACATAGGAATGAGTCCGCCCGAGAAAAACATCGTGAAAACGATTAACAACATGACGGTTCGGGTCCATGGAACGCCCTTGCGCGAGAGCACGTAAGCTCCCAGACTGGTCATGAATAAGTTAAGCAGCGTTCCTCCTACCACGATGACGATCGTATTGATATATCCGCCGATAATATTGGGATTCTGGAACACCTTTACGTAAGCATCCAAATTAAAGCCTTGCGGCCCCAGCAAAAGACCGGTGTGAGAAATCAATTGTCTCGAATCGCTTATCGATGACAGCAGTACATAGATAAACGGATATAAGGTGATCACGATCATAAATAACATGAACAGGACAAGTATGGCCTGGAAAATACGTTCACCCTTTGTTTTTTTGACGGATGTTGTCTCCATCTGTAAGGCCTCCTATTGGCAGATTACCGCTTGAATGTCGTTACGCGCCGTTACCATAGGCTGTTCTCGCTTACCTTCTTGCTGAATCGGTTTGCCGCGAGCAGCAGCATGAAGTTGATGGCCGATTGGAACAGGCCGATTGCCGTCGCATAACTGAATTCATTGGTCCCGCCCAAGCCTTTCCGGTACACGAACGTGCTAATAACGTCTGCCGTCACGTACGTGCTGGGATTATACAGCAGTATGATTTTCTCGAAACCGACATCCAGCATGTTGCCGATCTTAAGAATGAACAGAATTGTGATGATGGCAGCCAGTCCCGGCAAAGTAATATGAAGCGTTTGCTTCCAACGATTCGCGCCGTCGATGCGGGCAGCTTCGTATAGCTCGGGATTGATGCCTGATATGGCCGCTAGATAAATAATGGAGCCCCAGCCAACGCTTTGCCAAATATCCGAAATGACGTATACCGCACGGAAATATTCGGGGTGGCCGAGCAAGGCTGTACGATCCATGCCGAACCAGACTAGAATATCCGTGACTACTCCTTCTCTGGCTACGAATTGCGTAATCATCCCGCAGATGACGATCATGGAGATGAAGTGCGGCAAATAAGTGACGGTCTGCACCATGCTCTTGAATTTTTTCCCGGCGATCTCGTTGATCAGCAAAGCGAAGAGAATAGGCGCCGGGAACGAGAACAACAGCAAATAAAGATTGATGAGAAGCGTATTTTTGAGCAGCCTCCAGAAATAATAGCTGTCGAAGAAACTGATGAAATGGCTGAAGCCCGCCCAGGAACTGCCCAGAAAACCGTCGGCGATCCGGTAGTTTTTAAAAGCAATAATAGCTCCATACATAGGAACGTAATGAAAAATGAAGTAATAAAGTATGACGGGGGCGATCATGAAATACAAATATTTGTGCCGCCGGTAATCCTTCGCAATGAATCGCATATGACGCCTCCTTTATGCCTAACCAGCCGGAGAAGCGCATAGGCAGCGCTTCTCCGCCCCGCTTCTACCGCTGGATATAACGCTCGTAGGCCGATTGATAAATTTCAACCGCGCGCTCGATCCCCATCTTCTTCAGTTGAGCCGTGTAGCCGTCGAACTCGGTAATTGGCGCCGCGCCCATCACGAACTGCATGAACATTTCTTCGAAGTACGTGTTCACCTCCGCCATGATGGAGGACAATTCCTGTCCTTCGCTATCCGTCGGCGTTACGCGGGGCAGACGAGTCTCCTTCAGGTTGTCGTAATATTGATTGAATAATTTAACCGCATGCTTCTGCTGATCGAAGCTGTAATATTGTTCGGTGTAACGATCATCGCCGACAAAACCAGGCGAAGGAGTAGACACTCGCAAATATTTGGCCATCGCATCGCCGATGGACAAGCCGTCCGGATTATTTACGATCAGATCCGTATATTTAGGATAATCGCCTTCTAGCGTATAGGTCGTCCCTTCTACGCCGAACGACTTCAGCATATTGCCTTCCTCGGAGTACAGATAGTCCAGCCATTGCGCCGTCCGCTCCACGTTTTTGTTCGCCGGCGTAATCCCCGCGCTGTTTTCGCCGCGGTAATCATAAGCCGCCGTGAAGAATCGCGGCTCGTCTCCTTTGTTCAGCACCGGATGCTGCGCCGCCACCAGATCGTAGGCCGGATTGCTTTCCTTGTTGGCGTTCAAGTATTTGCCCATGGCCGATCCGATAAAGGCCGGGAATGCGCCAGCCGAGCCGTTGGTCGCTTTTGCATCCTTGGCTGCTCCGTCTTGCGTAGCGAAGTCGGGATCCAGCAAACCATCCTTATACCATGCGCTTAGCTGGGCGAGATAGTCTTTGTAGCCCGCCTCGATAGGACCGTATTTCACTTGGCCGCCGTCGAGGTAGAAACCAACGCCGATGCCGAACGCTCCGTTAAACCGTTCGCTCTTGAATTCGGCGAGCGTCATGGTCAGAGGCGTCTTCGCGCCTTTCTTTTCTTTGAATTGGGTGAGGACGTTCGTCCATTCCTCGATGGTTTCAGGAACCCCAAGCCCCAGCTCATCCAGCCAGTCCTTGCGCAGCACCAAGCCGCCGCTAACGTTGGAATTGCCTGTACCGAGGGCGGGAAACGCGTAGATCGTTCCGTTATCCGTGCTGATCTCCTTTTTCATCTCCGGATTGGCGTCCAGGTAAGCCTTGAAATTCGGCGCATGCTGCTCGATCACGTCGTTTAAAGGAATAATGACTTTATCCGAGATCGCTTTTTCCGGTCCGCCGGGGTATGTCGTGAAATTGTATTCGATAACGTCCGGCAGCTTGCTCGATGCAATCAATAGATTAAATTGCTCGGCCTCGGAGCCGACGGCCGGATGATCGAACTTCACGCTTACGTTGGTCCGCTTCTCCAGCTCTTGATAGAATAAGGATTCGCCGTATTCCTTAAGCGATCTTGCCGCGCCTGCGTTCAAGCCGGTCCAATACGTCAACGTAATCGGATCCGTCGACGGCGTCGAATCGGTAGCCGTGGGAGCAGCGGTGCCGCTCGGCGTTCCGCCGTTCGATGCCGAATTGTTGTTGTTGCCGCCCGTGCTGCTGCATCCCGCGATAAGCGCCGATGCCAGTACGAGAAGCATGGCTTGTTTCCGCCATTGCGGATTTTTTTTGTTGTTAGCCAATGTAGATGACCTCCTGTTTATATGGGTTTGAACCCGTCTTGATTGCGCTCCGGATTCGACCTTAGTGTATCCCGGCCGCAGAGCGCGGTACAATCGACAACTCTTGATTGTGTAAGCGCTTGTTGACCTGGTCATGAGATGGAAAGCCGGGTTATTAGATAACAATCCTCAATCTTCAACGCCATTGCTGCCACTTGCGGAGGGGCCCGCTATCGGTTCGGAACGATTCCAATTCAGACTTGACTCGCTCCAGCTGTCATCCGCAACTCTAAACAGTCTGCTGTTCCTGGTTTGATCCGCATCCGTTATGGCTCCGTACAAATATAGCTTTGCCGAATCCATCTCGCCTTCTATTTCGCTTAAATCGAACTTTAAGAAGGATTGACGATTGAAGTTCCCGCCGGCATTATTTAGCTCCAGCAATACCTGGCTTCCATAATTGTCGACTGCAAATGTTCCGCTTCTAACATGCGCATCTTCGATTGGAAGAAGATCCGTCACTATTTCTTCATAATAGACGCGAATCGCAATCGTCGCCGATTTGGTTACGCTGCCTAATGTAACGGTTACGGTTAGATTTGCGGTACCCGCCATGATGGGATTCACATTTCCATTCTCATCAATGGCTACTATGGATGGATTGTCGCTGCTGTACGTAATATCCGCTGTACTTAAGTCAATCGGCGCGCCCGTCTCAAGTTCCGCTTGAACATCCAGCACTTCATTTTCTCCTGCAATGAGGACCGAATCCTCGGAATCTACGCTTACAATCACATCAAAATCTTCCGGCTCGAACAAATAAGAGCTGACCCGCAAATACGGTTTATTGTTCGCGCTTTCCCTGCTGTTAAACGATGTGTATTGACCGGTACCGTCCTGCATAATGGCCAAGCTTGCGATCTGGTCGCCGGCATCTTGGCCGAATATATAATCCGTTATATCAAGCTCATGATACGCAGCCGCCGTATCCGTAAATGCCGATGCCAGATAATCGACTTGCGCGGGTTTGTTATTCCAATTAACGGCTGTCTCTGTCCAATTGTCATTTTCGACGCTATAAAGCTTGTTTTCCTTTGGATTGCCGGAACCGTAAACATAGAGCTGCGAAGAAAAAATCTCGCCTATAATCGGGCTTAGATCATATTTCAAATAGGAACGGCGATGGAAATCGCCCCCGCCTCCATTGACTTCAAGCCTTGTCGAATTTCCATAATTGGTTTCGGCGTAGGCTCCGCTTCTGACGAAAGCGTCCTCAACGGGGTGCAGATCGACAACGATGGCTTGACCATATGGGATGCGTATCGTTATCGTTGCCGCTCTTGTAACGGCTGCATGGGTTACGGTGGCCGTAAGATGGACGGTGCCTCCATTTAATGCCGTCACATTGCCGGACTGATCGACAGTGGCAAGCGTTGGATTATCGCTGCTGAATTCGACAACCGCATTCGATAAATCAAGGGGTTGACCGTCCTCCAGACTAGCGGAAACATCCAATGCGGCGCTGTCGCCGACAAGCACGACGGACTTGTCGGCCGTCAAATGAACTTGACCCAATTCCGGCCCGCCGAATCCCGGTGCAGGGGCTGCCGTGTCGTAAGCCAGCTTGAAACTGTGAGTGCCGCCGCGCGAATCAGCCGTGTTGACTTCGACTTTGATGTTCGGCGTCGTACGCAGAACGGTAACGGATGGATCCGCGCTGATGACCGATGTTCCAACCTTGTCGATTTCGAACACAAGCTTGTCGCTCGTATGCGTAGGGTCGGATACCGCAAACGTCAGTTCTCCGGCGGCATCCTTCATCATAACGGAAGACGGATTATACGACCACACATCTTCATACATGCCGCCTTCCCAGAAATTAATGCCCGTCAGGCCAAGACTCGTTTCCGTTACGGCTTGAATTTCGCTCGTGTTTTGCAAAATTTGGATGGTTGGATTTTGGCTGTAGCTCTCCGTCCCCGCTTCGTCCCGGTTCGGCAGCAAAACATAAGCATAGGCAGCATCATCCGGATTATTGCCATGATCAAACCATAAAGAAAGATAGTTTCGTGTAACCAGAGGATCCAGGCTTGGCAAACTGGATGTCGAGATATCTCCCCATCGTCCCGATCTTGCTTCCCTCAAGCTTTTGATCGTCGGCGAGTCTGGGAAATAGTAGCCGATGTCCGAACCCGGCACGCTTCCTTCCAGATGAGCCCAGTTAACGCCCGACATCGTCTCCGACCAGCCAATCGCATCCGATTTCAATGTCCCGTTTACGGTCAACGCATTATCGCCGATGGCGTTCAGCTTTCTATTTTCGACAATCGTCTCGATCGCGCGGTTATCCGTGCTTGTAATTCCGGCGCCGAGCGCAACCGCTTCATCGTCAAACATAAACCAGGACTTTTTCGCCGTTAGCGAGCTTGGGGTCATGACATCGCCGTTTGCATTCAAATCGCCTGACGCCTTCAAATCCATGCCAACCGCTCCGTAAAGCCCATCGAACACAGAACCGCCTACCCACGTATTGGGACTCAAATATTCCTTTTGATAAGGGATGCCGGTCACCGTTCTCGCAAGCGTATCCACAGTCGTTCCCGGCATTCGGTAAGGATTAACCGTAGACCAAAATTCTTCGCTGTATTGCGACAAGTCGTTGTTATACAAATAAGTCATTCCATCGGCCGTGTACCACGCCTTCATGTTTACATTGCTGATCGACTCGTAATTATAAATGCGGTTGGAAGACATGCTAAGCCCGATACCGAATCCCGGCCTAAGATGAACGGCCCGATCCATATTGGAGAATTGCTTATGCTCGATCAACTCTCCTCTGGAGACAATCGATTGATCCGCCATAATCTCTTTCGCCAATATCGTATTGTCTATCGGTCCGCTTGCATAAAAATTTCTAAACGTATCCGCCTGAATCCAATATTTCAGCATGCTCTTCATTCTGGCCGCATCGGCAGGAGGAGCAAATTGGGATATACGAAGAATAGCAGCCATCGTCAAATGGCCAACGGCATGATCCTGGAATGCATATCTTGAAATTTCTCTTCCCCGGACCATGTCCATCATGGCGCCCTTATAAATCAAGGGCTCGAAGGATTGATAGATCCACTCGTAGAGATGACTTAAATTCGGGTCCGTCACTTCCCATCTTGACCCATGCAGCAGGTCCACGATGACTGCGATCTCCCCGAGCAGCGACTTTCCGTACCCGCCGTTATAGGGGTGCTTGATATGCTGGATAAAGGAACCGTCTCTATAAAATCCATCTCCGCTTTCCGAGTAAGGAAGGATCAGACTGACGCGATCTCTCGCGATTTCCAATAATTCCTCGGACTTTACGATGATGCCGTGATAAGCCATAATTTGCGTTTTCCACATCAGGTTGGCGCCGGTCATCAATCGGATGTTCGGATCGGACGAAAATTTGTAGACGGCATTCATATAGTTTGTAATTTGCGAGTTTGTAAACTCGTCGTACATTAACATGACGACAGCCGTTATGCTTTGCGGCGCCCCGATCTCCCAATGATACCAGCTATTGTCTACGGTTTCCCATCCGGACGACAGCGTATCGTTATATCGATTATCGTGCAGCCAATCCATGGCCGATACAATGTCGTCTCTAAGCATGTTATTCCCGTACAAGGACGAACCTATCGTCGAATAGGCAACCGCCATCGCTTCGACCCGAGAGTAGCTGGATGCCATATGGTGCGATCGGATCGGATTGTTAAGATCGTTCCATAAATAGGTGCGTGCCGGATCTTTAATTAACGTATCCCAGTGAAGCTGTCCCGTATTTGATATTCTGGCCAGCTTGGTAGCGATATCCGGATCATTGACATCGTAAGAAGTATCGCCTGCGAATTTATTTCGAAGCGCATCGAATTCGTCTACCGTTACCGCATTGGCCGATGCCTGGCTTGATAAGTTTCCATAAGGATGAGGGATGGCGGCCGTCATCAGAAACAGTACCGCAATCAAAATTTTACAGATAAATGATTTCATACACGAATATCCTCCTGTCAAACCTCATTTTTGTAAGTGCTTTCAAGATTCGAGTCGACATTCCCTTCTACCATTTGCACCCCTTTCTAAAAACCGGAATCCGCAATAAATTTCCGAACCTATTGAAACAATCTGACTTATCTAAGCAGCTATTACCGAGTGTAGCCCCGCTTTTACGGCCTGCACAATCGACAACTGTTGATAATGTAGGCGTATGCTAACCTGGTCATGAATTAGAAAGCCGGGTTATCAAATAACAATTCCTTGCGCATGACGCCATTCTCAAGAGCCTGAGCCAAGGTGAAAAAGCCGTCGCCTTCTTTTCCGGCGCAGCTTGTTTCATACCGAGATTTAACCTGTATTTCAAAATAATTCGAGCTGCTCAGGCTCGGGAGGCGGCAGCTCAAGCGGATCTCCTCCGCCTGGCTTTCGCAATCCCAGCAAGGACATCATCGTCTTGGCATTGCCTGCGGCATGCCCGCCGGAATTGTTGTTGAAAATGACGGCAACGCGTTTGCTTTGCTGCTCCAGCTTTTGCAGCTTCGACTTCCACTCCGTCAGCTCCTGCTCCGAATAATGGTACAAATATCGGACTTCCCTCCAGTTCGGGCCGCCGCCATTATTCCAGTTCGCGACATTTCGTCCATGAAACCTTACGATCGTCGTTTCCGCATCCGTCGCCTCCAGCACCTCGGGAATGCTGCCGATCCCCGCCTGAGGTTCGTCGCAGACGCTATGAATCCAGCCTTCCTCCCGCATAAAATCGAGCGTCCTCTCCCGCATCCCGCCATCGAACCAGCTTTGATGCCTAAACTCGAGGGCGCAAGGAAAACCTTCCATTCTGCGCTTTATCTCGCGCAGCTCCCTGACATTGCGGCTCGCGCAATCAAACCAAGGCGGATATTGGAACAACGCAGCCGTCAATCGCCCGCTGCTTTGCGCAGGCTCCAGCATGCGGCAAAAAGCATCCGCCATCGCGGCGGGATCGTTGCTACCAGCTGCCGGCCCGCGTTGGTGCCCCGTCATGCCTTGATAGGCTTTGACGACAAAGGACAGGGTGGCAGGCGAGCCGTTCACCCAAGCCTCGAACCTCTGGGGCGGCTGTATCGCATAAAACGTGCTGTCCACCTCGACAACGGGAAAGTGGCTGCCGTACACGTTAAGCTTCTCTCCTTGCTTCGTTCCAGTGGGGTACAAGGTGTCGTGATCGCCCCACCCGGCAAGCCCGATCAATAGGGTCATCCTGTGTCCCTCCTTCGTGCCTAGATGTATGTAAATGCCGAGAAAGTCGCCGCTTGTCCGCGATTAACCCCATAGTCGTCCACTAGATTCCATACCGTTGCATTCACGATATAAAATCGTTTGCCCGTACTCGAGATGCGTATGCCCGTATAATCGTCGACATACCCTCGTTCAGCGACTTGCGCAAGGAAACGCGCCCGCTCTTCGCGCTCCATAGGCTCAGCCGTCAGCCGCGACGGTGTCCGGACGAAGGTCTCCATATCCATTTCCCAAAGCGCTCTCGCCGCCCGGTTGCCGTAGTTTAGCACGGGGTCCTGCTCCGTGTCGTGAGACAACACGATAATGTCTGCCTCCTCGATGACGGCGGCGGGATCGGCTCCGTCCGGGACGCGAAGCAGCTCCTTGCCCGTGAGCCGACGGTAACTGTCCAGCAGCAGCCGGGCATGGATCTCCCTCGTGCCGCTTCCCCTTATCTCCTGTGTCAACGTCCTATCTCCCCTCTTAACCTGTTGATTCCATCATGCCGTATCTGGAAGGCTATATCAAGTGCAAGAGCCGCGCGGACTAGTGTCCAACGCGGCTCTATAATGTTAAAGGCAAACGATGTTTCCGTGCTAACCTGACCGCTCTGCCATTGATTGCGGGCGGATCCTAGTCGGCGTTCAAGCGAAGCGATTCGTCAGCTTCCCCCTATATTCACCCACATCACGCGGATTTTGCCTTCCAAACAGGTCAGGCGCAAGCTCTGGGTTCCTTCCGAATGGGCAACTCGACTAACTGTTTGTCCTGTATGCCAATCGGTCTCTTGCACGTCCAGGGTAACGGAGCTACCGTCGTTAAGAGCCAACCGAAGCTTCCCGTTGCCGTCTATCGACTGTAGTCTAAGAACCACATTCAGCTCCGGGTCTTCGCCCGTCCTCTTTCCTTCGCCGCTTCGTTCAAAGTCGTAAACAAACCAGTCTCCGACGGTCATCTCCATGCATAACCACTGATCAAGCTCCCATTCTTCCCCCCCGCCATGTGCGAACGTCGCCGTCTCGCGATCACTTTGGACGAACGCGATGCGCGTTCCGTCCGAGACGCGAAATTGAACGCCCGCTAGCGCAGTGGATGCAGACTCAGCCGCAGCACGGTTGACAAAAGTTGGCCTCTCGGCCGAGCCAAAGCCAAAGCTTGTGCCTTCTCCCTTGTAGCCGTAAAAAACGGCAGGAATACGTACAGGCGCTCTGCGCAGAAGTGCCCGGGCGACCTCGGGTTGATAATCGCAACGTTCCAGCGCCATGTTGTCAAGATATTCCCATAGAATGGTCCTCGCGACAGCCGGCTCCGGCTTCTCTCCGCCTTGCAGATAGTCGACGAGCAGCGGCCATCCCTCCGGCTTGCGGATGGAGCAAGGCGAATTCGTTGTGTCCATCTTTTTCCACGTCCAGAAGTTCCAGGAGATATCATGGTCGTCGAACATCCGAAAGGCGCCCGTGTACCAGTCCTTGTTGTTCTCGCCTCCTTCGCCCATAAAGATGGGCACGTTCCAGCGGTCGCGGAAGTCGAGATACTTCGCGATGCTTTCCGTGTCGGGATTGTTCCAATACTTGTGGAATTGGAGCAGCACGTTGCGGTCGACAAGATCTTCGCCGAAGGCATTCTCGAAGATGGACCAATCCGTGGACCAATGCACGCCTTCCAGAATGATCATATGCCGCTCGTCCGCCTCGCGGATCGCCGCGATCATCTCCTTGTACAATGGCATCACCCGGTCGTTGTAGTTCGAGAACCAATCCGGTAGCGGCTCGTTGAGGAGGTCGTATCCCGCGACGATCCACTCGTCCTTGTAACGTTCGGCGAGCGTTCGCCAGATCGCGACGGCTTCCCGCGCGCGGAGTTCGTCCGTAAAAAGCTCCGGCCGATCCTGCTCGGAGTCGTCGATATTCGTACCTGTCTGCCCGCCGGGCGCTCCGTGAAGGTCAAGGATGACATACAGCCGATGCTCTCTGCACCAGCCGATGACGCGGTCGAGCAGCACGAGCCGATCTTCGCGAAGCCCAAGCGGCTCGCGCGGCTCGGATTCGTGGTCCGGTGCGTCTCGATTGCCGATTGAGTCCTCTTCTAACGGATCGATGCTATGACTGGACCGGTCCGTTGACGACGTAGCCTCAACTTGTGCCGATGTCTTGCTTTTGGTTTCATTCGGGCCCGCTGCTGCGTCGACATGCGCTTCGGCACGGCCGCCCGGCCCTTCTCCCGTCAGAAATCTCGCGTTGATCGGCACCCGCACCGAATTGAAGCCTTCCTCCGCAATCTTGGCGATATCCTCCTCGGCAATGTATCGGTCGTAGTAGGCGGCCCAGAACAGATTCGCTTCCTCGGAACCGACAAGCGACTCGATCATGGCTTCGATTCGGCGAGGCCGGTCGCCTCCTTCGGGGAATCGCCACATATAACCTTCCGGCAGCAGCCAGCTGCCGAAGCCAACGCCCCTCAATAGGATGGGCTCTCCTCTGCCGTTAACCAGCCTGGGTCCGTCCGCTTTGACGAAACCGTATACTTCTTCGTTTCTTATTGCGCTCATCTCTATTATCCTCCCTACGACTTGATCGCGCCTTCCGAGATGCCATGCAGAATGTACTTCTGCAGCAGCAAATACAGGACGATGACCGGCAACATGGCAAGCACGAGCGAGGCGAGAATTGCGGACCAGTCGTTATTGTATTCGCCGAACAGCATATTGGTGGACAGCAATAACGTATAGCTTTTAAAATCCGTCAAAATAAGAAGCGGCAGCAAAAAATCATTCCACATCCATAACATGTTCAGAATCGCAATCGTGGCCGTAATGGGCAGCAGGAGCGGCAAAATGACGACGAAATAAAGCTTGAATTCGCCGCAGCCGTCGATGACCGCAGCCTCGTCCAGTTCCTTCGGCACGGACTTGACGAAACCGTGATACAGAAAGATCGCTACCGCTACTCCGAGACCGATGTAGAGCAGGCCGAGACCGACGGCGGATCCCTGCAGCCCCATGTCGCTGCTGATCCGAACCAGCGTAATCATGATGGAATGGAACGGAATCAGCGTCGACATGACGAACAATCCGAACAGGAAGCTGCTGAGCTTGCCAGGCGTCCGCGACAGCTTGTAGCCCGCCATCGACGCGAACAGGATGATCCCTGTCAGTCCGACCGCCGCGACGACAACCGTGTTCCACAAGCTTCGCATGTAATCCGTCTTGCGGTAAGCATCGGCGTAGTTACCGAATTCCAGCTTAGTCGGGAGCGCCAGAATGTTCGTCAGCATCTCCCCTTGCGTCTTGACGGAGTTAAGCAGCGCCATGTAGATCGGGAACATCGTTACGACGGCCGCCAGGATCAGAAACAGGAACATGGAAGCGGAGCCCAGACGGCGCATGGTTTTGCCGCTACTGTTGTTGGTGCTGTTGTTGGTGTGAGCATTGGCATGGTAGGAATGCACAGATGCACTCATGCTCTCACCTCCCTGCGCTTCATGACGGCCAGTTGAATGATCGTGATGATCATAACGATGCCGAACAGAATCATCGCCTTCGCGCTGGCGTAGCCGTAACGATTGGAGAAGCTGAACGCCTCTTCGAAAATGTTGATCGCGATAACCTGCGTCGATCGGCCCGGCCCGCCCCCCGTTAGCGAATAAACCGCGTCGAACACTTTGAACGAGCTGTTCAGCGTAAGGAAAACGCCGATTGTCAGAGCCGGGTAGATCATCGGCAGCGTCACATGCCGGAACAAGGTAAACGCCCCTGCGCCGTCGATCGAAGCCGCCTCCTTGAGCGTTTTCGGCACACCTTGAAGCGCCGCAATGTAGATGACCATCAAGTATCCGACCCCGCCCCATAACGACAACGCCAGAATGGAGAAAAACGAATACTTGGGATCGCCGATCCACGATTGATCAAGCAGCAGCCAACCCGTTCGATCCGCCAGATAGGGGAAGACCCGCGTGAAAATAAACATCCACATGAAGCCGCCGATGATCAGGCTAAGCATGTTCGGCATGAAAAAGATCGTGCGGAACCAGACCTTGCTCCGTCCCATGGCTTCGATGAACAAGGCGAGCAGTATCGCAATCGCATTTTGCAGCACCAGCATGAACGCGACGAATTTGAACGTGAACCATAATGATTTCAGGAAAAAACGGTCCCCCATCGCTTCGACGTAATTGGAGAACCCCACCATGCGGTAAGCGGGGTTCAGTCCGTTCCAATCCGTCAAGCTGTACCAGATGCCCCCGATGGCGGGGGCTAAAGTAAAGGCACAGTAGAACGCAAGCGCAGGGAGGACGAATAGGAGCAGCATCGCGGATGGCTTCATCTTTCTGGTTCTCGTTGTCATCATTTCTTTTCACTCCCGGTCCGATCCGGACGGTTCTCCCGCCCGTTGCGCTGTCCTAGTTGCTCTTGACGGCGGTCTGCCATACTTTGTCGAGCGCCGCGATGATGTCGTCTTGCGTCACGTCCTTGATGTAATAGCTCTGGAGCAGCTTGGCCGTCTCGTCCGTCACGCCGTTTGGCAATTTGAGATCCAGATAGGCCTTGCCTTCGGAGACGTAGGCGCTCGCTTCGTTGACCCAAGGGAATACCTCGTACTGATGCACCGTTGCGATAGGATTGAACTTCAATTCTTCGAACAGGGCCGAGGAATCTTTGTCGTCCAGAATGTAGTTAAGCAGATCAAGCGCTACTTCTTTGTTCTCGCTTGTCGGGGACAGGGCGAGCGAGGTGGATGTCGCCAGGTTGATCATGGCGTCCGCCGGATTGTTGCTCACCGGCAGCGGCGCGACGCCGAAGTCCATGTCGGGATTGACTTTCAGAATCGTCTCCGCGTTCCAAGAACCTTGCACCCACATGGCGGCGTTGCCGTTTGCGAATTCCGCGGAGCCTGCTTCGTTGCCCGTCTCGAACGGCTTATCCGTACCGTTTGCCATAATAATATCGATGATGTCGAATACCGAGCGCACATCGGCGTAGGAAGCGGTCCCTTCATTCATCTTTGTAATCCAGTCGGGATGCGCCGAGGAAACCGTGCCGCCCAGCGACAACGCCATCATCAGCTGCGGAATCCAGGATTCCTGGAAGGCAAGCAGAAACGGCTTGATTCCCGCTGCTTGCAGCTTCTCCGTCACGGCCTTCATTTCGTCGAGTGTTTGCGGAGGCGTCAGGCCTTGCTCCTTAAAGATCGTTTTGTTGTACAGATATCCCCACGACAGGCTTTCCAACGGCAGCGCGGCCACCTTGCCGTCGTATTTGACCGTCTCCGTCACCGCTTCGTACAGCTTGCCGACGAACGGCTGGCCCGTCAGATCCGCGACGTATCCGGCGTCGTAGTAGGTTGGAATGTCGTTGGCGTGCAGCGTATACAAGTCGGGCGCGTCGCCCGAGGACAGGCGCGATTGCAGGATTTGTTTCGCCTGGTCGGCGTTCGGCATTTCCAGCTGGATCGTGACGTCGATGTTTTTCTCCGCCAGCTGTTTCTCTTTGAACTGGGCAAAATATTGCTCGAACTGATCCTTAAATCTCGGGAAGCTCATAAACACCTTCAGCTCCACCTTCTTCGGCGGCTCCGTCGTCTTGACCTCGCTGGTCGGGCTGCCGCCCGTGGTCGGCTTCGCGCCGTTGTTCGCTCCGTTGCCGTTATTCCCCGAACTGCAAGCCGCCAGTACCGCGATTACCATCGTCAGCGTCAGCAGCAGATGAAGCGCTCTCTTCATTGTGAATTCCCCCTATGAGTTAGATGCAGCTTCAGTATAACGAAGAAATTAAGCGCTTTCTTTCGAGGATTTTAACGTCGCTATTTGTACAATATTGATGTGGGGCGACGGTGGCGCATTGTGCTCGGTTTTTCATACACATGTGCCCTCTTAGACCCGCCAACGTCGCATTGTGCTCGGTTTTTCATACACATTTGCCCTCGCGCCTCTGCCAGCGCCCCAATGAACTCGCTTTTTCATACACATTTGCCCTCGCGCCCTCGCCAACATCGCATTGTACTCGGTTTTTCATACACATTTGCCCTCTTAGACCCGCCAACGTCGCATTGTGCTCGGTTTTTCATACACATGTGCTCGTCCCCGCCTGCCAGCGCCCCAATGAACTCGCTTTTTCATTCACATTTGCCCTCGCGCCCCCGCCAACGTCGCTTTTTGCTCGGTTTTTCATACACATTTGATCGTCCCGCCTGCCAGCCAGCCCCGCAGCAGAAGGGAAATACCACTTACTCTCCCTCTTTGCGGAGCTCTCCCGGCGTAATGCCGAAGTGTTTTTTGAACACTCGGTAGAAATACGCGATGTCTTCATATCCCGACAGTTGAGCTGCGTGCTTGATAGGCAGACGGTCCACTGCAATGAGGGAACGCGCCTTCTCCATCCGTTTGCGCACGATATAATCCGAGAGGTTCTCGCCCGTACGTGCTTTAAACGCGCGGCTGAGATGCTCCCGGCTGATCAGGAATTGCCCCGATACCGTCTCCAGCGAGATCGCGTCCTGAAAATGGGCGTCAATGTAGGCGACGACATCCTCCATATCCAGCCTGCTACGGGACTGACGCAAGGAGAGCAGCCCCTCGACGGCCAAAGCGTAAATCTCGCCAACAGCCAGCGCAGCCTCTTGCGGAGAGGCTGCGCTCCTCAATGTAACGGAGCCCGTGGCCGTATCAATCATAGGGTTCTTCTTTATGTTTGGAGAGGTTTCGTTTCCCGGACAGATACCGGTAACAAAGCCTGCGAAGGTGGCGCTGCTCCTGTTCGTGCCCTGATCTGCACCTTCGTCGGTAAAAGAGCCAGCATCCATGGAGCTGCTCTCGTTCACGCCCGGGCCTAGGGCACCGTCGGCACCGGCAACAGAACCATTGTCGATGACGCTGCTTTTGACCGTGCCCGGACCCACGCCTGCGTCGGCACCGGCATCGGAGCCAGTGCCGGAGGCGCCTTCCTTCTCCGCAGCCCCGGCGCCGGCAACGCCCCTGTCAAGGAGCAGCTGCTCCAGCGTCACTTCCTGCTCGGACAGAAACTGCTCCAGCATGAACAGCAAATCGCTCGCGATCCGGGACGAGCCGCCGGCTTCCGCCACGCTTGTCTTCGCGCTTGCAAGCTCGCGGGCAAGCGTCTCGAAGGAGCCTGCTATCCGCACTTTGTCCAGCGTGAGCAAGCTGGCATAGATGCGGGCGCGGTGACCGGCGTAACGCTGCGCGTCTTCGCCGCTTGCGAAAATGGAGGAGCGGGTGCCCGCTTCGCGGTCCAGCTCCTCCTTGCATCTCGCAAGAGCAGCATTCAAGTCCTCTGGGCTGATCGGCTTGAGCAAATACTCCATGGCTCTGGACCGGATCGCACCTTTTGTATAGATGAAATCGTCATAACCGCTCATGACGATCAGCTTCGTGCCGGGATGGCGCACATGAAGCGCCTGCAGCAGCTCAGCACCATCGATGCCGGGCATTCGCATATCCGTTACAACGATATCGGGGAGCTGATCGCCGATTTGCCGCAGCCCCTCCGTGCCATCCTCGGCTTCTCCCGCCACGCGGAGCCCAAGCTTTTCCCACTCGCCAAGCGCCTTAACGACCTCCCTCGACCACGGCTCGTCGTCCATGATAAATACGTTATACATGCCGTTCCCCCTTCTCGCTTGCGCCTTCACCAGCCAGGCCGTCGGCCGGCATCGTCAGCACGACTAGCGTGCCCTTGCCTTCCGAGCTGAACAGCCTGACTCCGTAACGTCTGCCATAACGAATAGCGATCCTCCCGTGCACATTGGAGAGACCGATGCCGCGCCGGCTTCGCCCCTCTTCGGAAGCAGAAGCGGACGCGGAAGTCCGTTCGCCAGAAGCCAACTCCTTCCGCAAGGCTTCCAGCTTATTGCGCCCCATCCCGACGCCGTCGTCCCTCACCATCAATACCAGCGTCCCGCGAATCAACCTTGCCTTGACCTCAAGCGACCACTCGCCTTCCTTGCCTTGCAAGCCATGCTCGAACGCGTTCTCCACGATCGGCTGCAGAGTGAACTTCGGAATATCGACGCCCCCCGTACCTTCCTCCGCGTCCACCTGGACCGAACATCGCCCCGCGAAACGCTGCTCCTGAATAAACAAGTAGTTGCCGGTATGCTTCAGCTCGTTGCTTAGCTGAACCGTCTGCTCCATCTCCGAACTAATGGAATAACGAAGAAGATCGCCTATCACATACGTGACTCGATAAATTTCCGGAGCGCCCTTCGCGAGCGCCATTCCTCCGATCATATGCAGCGTATTATTGAGGAAATGCGGATTGATCTGCGCCTGCAAAGCGATCAACTGAGCGTTTTTGACATCGATTTCATGCTGGTACTCATTCTCGATGAGCGCCTTCATCCGGGCCATCATGAAGTTGTAGCCAGCCTCCAGCAAACCGATCTCGTCCTTGCTCTGCACGGACTTCATCTCGAAGTCGTGAATATGCGACTTCCTCATCGTCTTCGCCAGGCTGACGATAGGGCGGCTGATGCGAAGCGATACGACAATAGACAGCAGAATCGATACCGCCGTAAACAACCCCCCGGTCCATAGACCCGCCGTCATTGTCCGCTGGGCGATGGCATCGATCGTCGCGGCAGGTATCGCCTTGATGACCTGAAGCTCCCCGCCGCTAACCCGCTTAGAGAACACATAGTCGTGTTGCGTCCTGACGAACGCCACATCCGAAGAGCGCGGTTTGTCTCCTTCCAACACGCGGAGCAGCTCCGGATCGTCCGGCAACGGCGAAGAGCCGGGAAGCAGCTCGCCCTCGTCGCTGACGAGATAGATCGCGCTTTCTGGCCCCGATTGCAATAATTCTCCCGCCTGCCCCCATACTTTGCCGTCAATTCGTACGGAGATGCCGCCGATCAACCTCTGTCCCTGGAATTCGTTCATAGAATGGTACGCGCTCAGCGTGTCGCCGGACGCCTTGAAATACAAGCCTGCCGGTTCGCTCAACATACGGCTCCACGGACCCTCCCTAATATCCAGCGAATGGGTGATGCCGCTATTGGCATAATTGACGGAGTACGCCCGCTTCGTGGCATGGATGTACAATGTCAAATTGTCGATCTTGCGGGAGAACGAATAGTAAGCCGTGTTCATAGCTGCGAATAAAGCATTCTGCAACCGATAACGCTCCCCCGCTTCCATATCGTCGATACTTGTCAAATCGCCAATCAGGTCGGAACGGATATGAAGCGCATAAAACAAAGTATCCACCTGCTGGATCAATTCGTCCAAATATTGGCTCGCCCAGATCATTCGGGATTCGTTGGCATCAATCATCTCCTTCTCCACGGAGCTTCTCGTATTGTTCGTAGCCTGCCAGGTTACCGTAATAACCGGCAACGTCGTTAACGTGATCATAAGCACCATTAGCCGGAAGCGGATGCTGATTCGTTGCAGCGGCATAGTCTCCTCCTGCTCCCGGCTCTCCGGGACGTACTGTTGTAAGGGTCTTATCTCTTACCTACAATTCGCTCTCCTGTAAGCGTTCTCCTGCGCTACCGCCTACAAGGTTCGCACGAGCTCGAACCGATCGAACACGGCCCAGGCTCCGGCATTCGCAGACGACCAGACACCGACCTCGATAGTACCGTTGGTCACCGCGATGCCGCTGATCTCGTACGGGGTCCAGACTGCCGTTCCGCTCGCGATCGGAGCGGTTAGCTCCGCGCCGCCGTACCCCTTGGCGTACAACTGCAGCGCCAGGTGTCCCGTGCCGGATCGCGCCCATGCCCTTAGACGGTAGGTCCCGTTCGGCACGGCCAGCGTCTGCCCCGTCAACTGCTGATACGCCGTGCCCGCCCAATGCGTCAGCTTGTAGCTTCCCGCGGCAGGTCCGTCGCCATCCGTCTTCTGTGCGAGCGGGCCGCTATGCCATTCGTTCCATCCGGCCATGCCGCCCGGCTCGAAGCCCGGATTGGCAAGCAGATTGGCCGGCGTAAGCTCGAAAGCGTCGAAGGCCGCCCAATTGCCGGCTTTGGCGTCTGACCAGACGCCGATCTCGATGATGCCATTTGTCACTGCGATCCGATCTATTTCGTACGACTTCCAATATTGCGAGCCGGCACTGGAAATATTCGCTCGCCGCTCGTTGTCCGACGTCTTGGCGTACAGATGGAGCGCGTTCTGCCCGCCGCCCGTTCTCGCTTTCACGCTTAGCCGGTACAAGCCGTTCGGAACGCTCACCGTCTGACGGGTAAGCTGCCGGTAATCGGAAGCCGCCCAATGCGTCAGCTTGCTGGCGCCGTCATACGGCATATCCGTATCGACGCTCTGCGCCGCCACGCCTCCGTTCCATTCGTTCCAGCCGGCCGCGCCTCCCGATTCGAAGCCCGGATTGGCAAGCAGATTGCCCGAAGCCGCGGCTGAAACCGGAATCAGCTCCAGCCAATTCGCGTTCCACCCTCCCGCAAGCGCGGAGAGCCGCAAGGTCTGCGTGCCTGCCGCCAGCGCGACCGTCTCTTGCACGGTCGTCCAGGACTGCCAGCCTCCCGTGCCGGGAACGCTTAGCGTCGCCAAAGACGTTCCGCCCGAGGCGACGCCGACGGCATTAGGCGCTCCTCCTGCATGGCCGCTCGCGACGCGAACCCGAAGTCGATAAGAGCCTGCGACGGGAGCAAAAACGCGATAGTCCATCCAATCTCCCGCATCAATGAAACCAACGTTTAGACCGCCGCTCGCATCCGTCGCCGCCTCGGTCTGCACGCCGAACGAAGCATTGAAGTTCTCCGCTTCGATCGCACCAGGGAGCTCCCGAACGCCAGTTGCCAATGCGTTTAAACCGTAGCCGAGCGGGAACAGCGGCGAGTAGCCGGTGTCATTGAAGTTGGCCGGAATTTGCGCCATGTCGCGAGGCCAAGTAAAGGGCAGCTTGCCCGTGAAGTCGTAGTCGCCGAACAGCACATCGGCCACGCCGGCGCCTTCCGTGCCTGGCAGCCATGCCGCCACGAACGCCTCCCAATTCGGCAGCAGTCCGCCTATGGTCATCGGTCTGCCGGACAGCATGACGACCGCGGTCGGAACGCCGCTTGCCAACACGTTCGCGAGCGCCGCTTGGTCTGCCGCGCCGAGGTTCAAATCCGGACGCGGCTGGCCGGGACCAACGTCGCCCATCATCTCCGCCGACGGCGCTTCTCCGACGACGACGATGGCGGCGTCATGACCTGCGGCTCCCATGCCGTTAGCGGAGTAAGTGACGTTTGCGGCATTTGTCACGGCCCCCTGGATGCCTTGCAAAATCGTCGTGCCCGGCGTTATCCCGCCGGAGGAGCCTTGCCAACTGATCGTCCATCCTCCAGACTGCGTGCCGATATCGCTGGCCTTGGAGCCTGCGACGAACACCTTGGCATTCTTTGAGAGCGGCAGCAGCTTGCCTTCGTTCTTGAGAAGCACCGCGGACTTGCGTACCGCCTCGCGGGCTAGCGCCCGATGCTCCGCTCCTCCGAACGAGCCATCCGTCAACAGCGACGGATCGCCGTAAGGCGCTTCGAACAGGCCAGCCTCGAATTTGACTTTGAGAATGCGCGATACGGCATCGTTAATGCGGGCTTGGCTCACATGCCCTCCGTTTACAAGAGCCGTCAGGGTAGGGATAAATTGCGTCCAGTTGTCCGGCTCCATAAACATGTCGATACCCGCATTCACCGTCGCCTTCAGCGCCTCCGAATAATTGGGATATACGCCCTGGTTCACCAAAGAATACGCCCCGTTCCAATCGGAGACGACCATGCCGTCGAACCCAAGGTCTTGCTTGAGCATCGTAGTGACGAGATAAGGATCGGCATGCATTTTGGCCCCGTTCCAGGTAGTAAGAGAGATCATGACCGATCTTGCTCCAGCCGCGATGGCTTCCCTATAGGGCTGAATGTAGGGGTCCAGCGCGCTCTCCATTAAAGTCACGTTGCCCTGATCGTCGCCCGCCGTCGTGTTGCCGTCGCCCAGCCAATGTTTGATGGTGCCGACGGCCTTCGTCCCCTTCAGAAAACCTGCTTCGCCCGGCCGTCCCTGCAGTCCTTCCACGAACGCCGTTCCCAATCTGGCCACCAAGGCCGAATCCTCGGAGTAACCTTCGTACGTCCTGCCCCAGCGGATATCCTGCGGCGCGCACAAGCACGGCGCAAAATCCCACTGAATGCCAGTGGCTCTAATCTCCCTGGCGGTAGCGGCTCCGATCCGGCGCGCCAGGTCTTCGTCCCCCGTCGCTCCCAATCCGACGTTATGCGGAAAGATCGTCGCGCCATAGACATTATTGTGGCCGTGCACCGCATCTACCCCGTACAAAATGGGGATACCGAGCCGCGTGCCTACCGCTGCCGCCTGGTAGCCGTTCACCATGGAGGCCCAGCTTTCCTTCGTATTGGGGGAAGGATTGGATCCTCCCCCGCTTAATACGGAGCCGATGTAATTGGCTCCTACCTGGGCAGGCGTAGCGGCGAGCCGCTCCACCTGCAGCATTTGCCCAACCTTCTCCTGCAAGGTCATGCGTCCCAGAAGATCCGCCACACGCTGCTCGACTGGCAGAGACGGATTCTGGTAATCGTTCGCGTAAGCTTTGCCGGGAAACGCCGCCATCGTCGCCAGCATAGCCGCGGCCAAAACGGCAGATACCCATTGCTTAAGCTTCATTGTTCCACTCATGGCTTCAGCCTCCTACTCGAACACGCGGAAATCGCTAATGGACCACCAGCTCGGAGAAGCTTCCTTAAGAGTTACCCGAATATAACGGGCTTCCGTAATCGGGAAGTTCGCCGCAATCGTCGCGGATACGCCCTCTCCGCTTGCTACCGTTCTCCAGTTGGAACCATTCGAGGATACTTCGACGACATAACTTCTGGCATAGTCGCTCGTGCTGGCTCCAGAATCCATAATGATGTGATTGAACCAGCGATTCGCCCCCATATCCACTTGGAGCGTCTGGCCGCTTCCCTGCGCCACTCCGCCGCTCCATCTCGTCGATGTGCTCGCGTCAAGGACGTTGCCCGCGCTGCTTCCCGCTTGCGTATGCGAAGCCGATGCCGTCCAGCCTGTCCGCGACAGTTCCTTCTCTCCGTATACTTGCAGATCCGCGATTCCCCACCAATTCGCTGCCGTGCCCGTCTGCACAACACGGATATGACGAGCCGTCTGAACAGGGAATTGCAGAAGCAAGTTCGCGTTCATATTGCTGCCGGAGGCAATCGTCGACCAGCTTGATCCATCATTCGACACTTGGATCTGATAACCTCGCGGATAATCGCTGAAGGAAGCGCCCGTCTCCAGAAGCAGCCGGTTGAAAGTCTGCGTCTTGCCCATGTCGACCGCGTAATATTGTCCGCTTGCCTGGTTAGCGCCGGTGCTCCATCTCGTCGTGAGGCTGCCGTCGAGGGCTCCGCCTGCGGAATCGCCCGCTCCCGTCGACGATGCGCTGGCGGTCCAGCCGCTTCTGTCCAGCGCCGGCTCCGAGTACACATGGAATTCCGAGATCGACCACCATTCATGCGCGCTTCCCGTCTGGACGACCCGGACATATTGGGCATATTGCGGACCTAGCACGATAGCCTGCTTCCAGCCGAAGCCTTGGCCGCTCGCGACCGTCGTCCAATTGCTGCCGTCGTTCGAAATCTGCACCTGATAGCCTCGCGGATAATCCCATTTGCTCCCCGTGCCCGTCTCGAACGAGATTTGATCGAACGCCTTGCGTGCGCCCATATTCACCTGGAACCACTGTCCGTTTGCTTGCGGCGTTCCGCTGCTCCAACGCGTCGAAGCGTTCCAATCCAGGGCGTTGCCCGGCGAACCTCCCGCTTCCGTCGAGGAAGCCGTCGCCGTCCAGCCGCTTTTGTCGATCGGCACCGTAGCCATCCATGGCTGACCGGCCGCGAACCGGCTCACGACGTTAATAAATCTCGTATTCGGCGCGAACTGCGACGTGCCGAATTGGCCGAGCTTAGCCGCGATCGTCGCGGAATTGTCGCTGTTGATAATGGGAAGCGGATTGCTGTTCGAATTGTAGAAGCCCCAGTAGCCGCCCGCCCCTTGATAATGATCCTGCCGGACTTTGTAGGACCAGTTCGTCCATGAAATTTCCAGCGCGTTCAGGCCCGACATAAACTTGGCCCATACGTCGTCGTTATGGTACAGCGAATATTCGCCGAGCAGAATCGGGATATTCCAGTTGGGATCGTTCTGAATCGCTCCCACCTGCGCCACCGTCGTCTCGACGAGCGCATTTTGCGCATCCGCGTCCTTGCCGTTCGGCATATCGTAAGGATGCACCTCGTACACGACGTTCTCCCAGCCATATACGCCAGGCGCGGCAATGCTGCTCCAATTGAAGAACGCCGCGAGGTAGATCGTATGATCGGGATCGATGGCGCGGACGGCATCGTACAACCGGTCGTAATACGCGCTTTTTTGGGCGACGTCGTCGCCATCCTCCGCGTAATCGATCAGCGGCTCGTTGATGAGATCATAGCCTGCAATCGCCGGATTGCCGACGTACCTTGCCGCGATCGCTTTCCAAATATCGACGACCGTGTCCTGATAGGCGGGCGTCGTCCAGAACGCGTTGGGATTAGGACCGACGCGGCCGCAGCTTCCCCACGGACAGCCGCCTCCCGGCACCGTGTGCAGATCAAGCAGGACGTACATGTCTCTCTCCGCCGCTTCGGCGACGATCCAGTCGATGTTGGTCCATGCGCCGGGCTTGACCGCCCCGCTTTCATCGACGATTTCGAACCAGGCGATCGGCACCCGGATGAGATTCATGCCCATGCTTTTGATATTGTCGATATCGCTCTCCACGATCCACGTGTTTTGATGCGTCGTGTAGATGCTCTCTCTCGTCGACGAGCCGAACCGCTGCCCCAAGGTGGAATACAGCGAGTAGTCGTCGTTGTTCAAGCTGACGTTGAGCTCGCCGATCGACCACCAATTGCCGGCGCTGCCCGTCTGATTGATGCGAATGTATCTGGCGCCGACCGCCGGGAAGTTAATAGGCGTCGCCTTGCGCAGACCTTGCCCTGTGGCAACGGTGGTCCAGGAGCTGCCGTTCTGCGATACTTGCACGGTGAAGCCTCTGGGGTAATCTTGCTCCTGCCCGGAATTTTTGGCGTTATCGAGCACGATTTGATTAAAAGTGATTTTAGCTCCGAGATCGATCTGGAACCATTGACCGGGAGCTTGCGCCGCGCCCGTGTTCCACACCGTGCCCGCGTTGCCGTCCCTCACGTTGCCCGGAGAAGCGCCGGACCCGCTGGAGGAGGCGCTCAGCGTCCAGCCCGAACGCTCCAGACTGCCGCCGGAGAACACGGATACGTCCGCGATCGACCACCAGCTCGAGCTGGTGCCCGTCTGCACGATCCGGATCTCCGTCATCCAATACGACCACCAGAACTCGGCATGAATGAACCGGGACGTGCCGATGCCGCTGGCGTATTTGGTCCAGACGCCGTCCGTCAGTCCCCATACCTCGTACCCCAGCGCGTAATCGCCTGCCGATGCCGCTCCAGCGTCGATCAGCACGCGGCTGACTTCGCGGTTCCCGCCGAGATTGATCGTATACGTCTGGCCCGGCATCTGCGCGGCGCCGCTTGTCCATCTCGTGTTCACGTCGCCGTCGACACCCGCCGCGGCGGTGCTTCCGGACCCGGAGGCGAATGCGGTTGCAGTAAACGGACCATTGTTCAGCACGGGATCGCTGAACAGATTAAATTCCGCCACGGACCACCAGTTCGAAGCCGTGCCCGTCTGGCTGATTCGAACGTAATGCGCCACCTGTGGAATCGTGCGAACAACCGTATTCGCGCTTACGGATGCGCCGCTGGCGATGTTGCGCCAAGTCGTCCCGTCGTTCGACGCTTCAATCGTATAACCGCGCGGGTAATCTTCAGGTCTTCCGCCCGCGTCCACATAGAGACGATTGAAAAACGTCGGCGCTCCGAGATTGATCTGCAGCCATTGACCGCTGGCTTGGTTCGCTCCCGTATCCCAATAGGACGTGCTGCTTCCGTCAATCGCATTGCCTGCGTTACCGCCGTTCGCCGAAGCCGTCGCGGTCCAGCCTGTCCGGTCGGCGGCGAACTCGCCCAGAGGCGACATCCAATCCTCTTGCGCAAGCCAGCCCCCGACATTTGTGCCGCGCAACGTCACGATGTCTCCATTGCCGCTATTGTTTTTAATAAACCTCCCGTCCGTCTTCAAGAAATCGGCCGGACCGATCGCCGCTTCCGCCAGTTGCAGCCCCGGTCCCGCGAACAGCGCGGCCTGCGCCAGCAAAGCCAGAATCAGCAGCCTCACCGCGTGAGGCTTGAGTGCAGCCCGAATCCTCGTGTTCCCCATCTTCAACCATCTCCCTTTTGAATGATTGTAACGATGATAACGCTTTCATTTTCCAACAATAGTATACTGCAACCGCTGGATCCGCTCATTCGATTCTGTTAACCTGCCTCATTGCACTATATTGATGGAGGTCAGGCAAAAAATAGAGTTGTAGTTTGGCAATTGAAAGTATTAGACTGTAGATTGAGATCATACTGCATTATAGAGCCTACTCAACAAGGAGACCATATGAATAACAACGATTTTTTGCCTATCATACTTGGAAGCGACGAGAACGCATACGGAAATGTCAGACTGATCCACGAAGCATACGGAATCAAACCGCTGCTGCTGTGCAGCCGCCTGCTTATCCCGACCATGAACAGCAAATTGTTCGATCTCGTTCGCATCGACGATTTCGACCGTGACGACATATTCCCTGGCGCTCTGCTGTCGGTTTTGGAGGGACAAGCTTCCAAGGGCCGCAAGCTGATCGTCATCCCGTGCTCCGACTATTATGCCGGCATGCTGTCGCGTCATTACGACAAATTTAAAGGGCTGATCGCCAACCGCTTCATCTCGCACGAGCTGCTAGACACGTTGGATACGAAGGACAAGTTCTATAAGCTATGCGAGCAGTACGGTCTGGATTATCCGAAAACGATCGTCTGCGAGCCTCATGAGCGGGAGAAAGCGCTGGAGCATATGGATTTCCAGTTCCCGATCATCGTCAAGCCCGAGAACAGCAACGCCTACGACTATTTGCACAGCCAGTTCGAAGGCAAGAAAAAAGTGTTTTTCTTCAAGTCGAAGGACGAATATTTTACAATGGTACGCAGCATGAACAAATCCGATTATAGGGGCAAGCTGATCATCCAGGAATTTATTCCCGGCGAAGACAGCTCGATGCGCGTCATTAACAGCTTCTCCAACAACGATGGCGTCGTCAAGATGATGTGCTTGGGCCAGCCCGTGCTGGAGGAATACGCGCCGAAAACGCTCGGCAATTACGCCGCGATCATTTCGCGCTCCGACATGGCTATTTATCGCAAAATCAAGGAGTTCCTCGAAAACATCGGTTATGTCGGCTATTCCAACATCGATATGAAATTCGACAACCGTACGGGCAAATATATGCTGTTCGAAATCAACCCTCGGCTGGGGAGAAGCAGCTTCTTCGTTCGTGCGGCCGGACTCAACATGATCACCGCTATGATCGACCAAGTCGTCTATGGCAAAAACACGGATTGCGTCTACGGCAACGGGACCGGCCTTTGGACCAATGTCCCTAGAACGGTACTGCGCAAATACGTTACGGAGCCGGCCTTGGCGGCCGAAATAAAGGGGCTGTACAAGGAAAAGAAGGTGCTTTACTCTATCTGGTACAAAAAAGACCTGAACCTGAAACGGATTATTCGGATATCCCGTTACTACTACAGCCACGTCAAAAACTTCAAACATTACTACTTCGATAAGAAGCAGGCAAATGCGGTGAGTGACAAGCAGCGTCTACACTCTTAAGATCAGTCTCGCAAGAACAGCTTCTTAAGCCGCATAAAGGACAAAGAAGCTTCCAAACCACATCTCGTGGCTGGAAGCTTCTTTTTTAATGGATGTTTCAGTTGCAACAAGAAGCCGCTCTGCGGGAGCGGCCTCATTCAAGCTTGTCCAATATTGTAGAAACAAGATTCATTCTTTTCCTGACGATTGAAAAGCTTTGTTGTAACACTTGCGACAAACGGGTTTATAATCCTCATTGCCGCCGATTTGAATCTGCTCTCCCGAATGGACTGGCTGGCCGTCGCGGAAGCGGATGACCATCGTCGCTTTACGGTCGCAGTACCAGCAAATCGTCTTGATTTCTTCGATCTTGTCTGCTTGCACCAATAAATTATAGCTGCCTTCGAACAACTGGTTCTGGAAGTCATTTTTCAGGCCGAACGCCATCACGGGAATATTGAGCTCATCGACTACGCGCGTCAGTTCCAGTACGTGATGCCTCTTCAGGAACTGCGCCTCGTCGATCAGCACGCAATAGATTCGGCCCTTCGACTCGAGCTGAGCCTTAACGTTCTCGAACATGTTCGTATCTTCGTCTACCGCAATCGCTTCGCGCTCGAACCCGACGCGGGAACCCACTCGGTCGCAATTCCCTCTGGCGCCGATTGTCGGTGAATAGATTAAGACTTGTTTGCCTTGCTCCTCGTAATTATGGGCTACCTTTATAATTTCGAACGACTTGCCGCTGTTCATCGTGCCGTATTTGTAATAAAGCTGTGCCAACCTGCGATCTCCTCCACCATCTGACTCGTGGATTTTATTATACCGCTTCTACCTGCTTCTTGTCTTTCTCCTGCTTGCTGCCCGACAGGAACCAACCGCAGAGCGCAATAGCTACAAGCACGGCATAGAACGTCAGCTTCCAGCCCGTCGATTCGGCAAAATCATGCGGAATGACATGCAGCGAAGGATGCGCCAACGTATGAACAGCCAGCTTGACGCCCACCCAGCCGACGATACAGAAAGCAGCGATCTCGAGGCCTGGTCTGCTCTCCAGCAGCTTGACAAACAAGGTTGCAGCGAAACGCATAATAATTAATCCGATGAAGCCGCCCAAAAAGATAACAATGAAGTGTCCGCCATCCATGCCGCCGAACTTCGGCAATCCCGATGCCGGGAGCGCAACCGCAAGAGCAACTGCCGCCAGGATAGAATCGATCGCGAATGCGATATCCGCCACTTCAACCTTGAAGACGGTCATCCAGAAGCCGCTTTGCTTTTTCTCCTTGCCGGCCGACTTGTCGGCAGCAACTTCACCCTTCTTGACAACCACTTTCCGGAAGATGTGATTAAGCGCGATAAAGAGAAGATACAGAGCGCCGATCGCTTGCACTTGCCATACGTCGACGAGGAATGAGATAACAAATAACGACAAGAATCGGAATACGAATGCGCCGGCGAGTCCGTAAAACAATGCGCGTTTCCGCTGCTCGTCGGGCAGATGCTTAACCATAATCGCAAGCACGAGCGCGTTATCCGCAGCGAGCAATCCTTCCAGCGCCACTAGTACAAGCAGCACCCAACCATACTCCAACAATAATCCTAATTCCATTTCCATACCCTCCACATTTTTAATATTTCCTTCCGTAGTACCTCTTACACGAAAAAAAGACCTTTGCCTCTCAACGCGATAGATTTTACGCGTTTGATGGCAAAGGTCTCGCTAACAATACCCTGTCGGCATTGCCAATAAAGCCGGAGAAGCAAGCTTCTCGTAATGACGACTTTACTGTTGCAGCTACTCCCCTTTGAAGGGTGATCATCCGTTTCCGTGTTGCACAGGGATACATACGGCGAGCAGATTCAAATGGTTTCAATATTTTTTTACCACAATAAAAAAATATGATTTCAAGAAGCTCCGGTAGAAGTTTTCTCATTTTTTTTTGCAGCCAATCGAAAACTGCTGCTATGATTAGAAACGAAAACAAATCATGCGAAGGAGTGCCCGACATGCCGCTACAGGAATTAGACGAACATCAATTGAAGCAACTGGCCGCTGCACAAGTAGGCAGAACTGCCGTCCTCTTTACAACGCCGCTATGCGGCACCTGCAAAGTCGCCGAGCGGATGCTTGAAATCGTCGAGGCGGCCGGGAGTGACTATCCTCTGTACAAAACGAATATTAACTTCACACCCCGGTTGCGCGACGACTGGCAGATCGAAAGCGTTCCTTGTCTTGTTTTGCTGAAAAACGGGAAGGTTATATCAAAAGAATATGCTATGCGTTCGGTGGACTATTTGTATTCGCTTATGAAATCGTCCAATTAGCCGAGCGCCTAGATACAATATTATGCTTTAGTTCATAATATCTGATAACTGCTTCGTACTCGCGACGAGATGGATGCCTGTCATTGTTCGAAGCGATCCTGACACTATGCCCGCAAGTTGTCCGTTCTCGTCGATAACCGGTCCTCCCGACATGCCGCTGGCGATTTGGGCAGAGATCAAAATGCGCTCGCGGCTATTAATGTCAGCGGTAGGCGCATTAACGATGCCTTCCGTAATGATCGGCGTGTTCTTAAGCGGATAACCGATGGCGAATATTCGTTCGCCATGCATTACGGGCTCCTCGCGGAGCGGAAGAGACACGTATGATTTACCTGCGGCAAGCTTGGGTAATGGAAGTTGAAGCACGGCTGTATCCGTTTGTTCGTCGTAGGACATTACCTTGACGTTCTTCACGACGGTACCGTCCGCTAGCGTTGCTTCAAGCGACGCCGCCCCCTGCACGACATGGTAAGCGGTAGCCGCCTTTCCGTTCCCCGATAGGAGAAAGCCGGTGCCAACCGATCGCAGAGTTCCCGATTCCGTCACGTTCCTCAGATAGAATACGGCATTCTGGGCTTCACGATAAACTTCTTTCGCAATCAACGGTTCCGTTTCAAGCGCCTCTGTTTGATTCATATAGGTTGTCAGACCGACCAAAGTAACTGCGATTAGAAGCATCCACCAGATACTCATCTTTCGGTTCATCGGCGATTCCCCCTTCTCCTTTTCATCGAGATGGCCCCCGGCCTTCATAGCGACCGGGAGCCAACTTGTAACCTCGTCTCAATCTGTTAGCGCTTCGCCGCTCCCATGATTTCATCGTAAGCCCAATGATCTTCAGGCACGTCATGGAATCGAATCGACGCATTGGCTTTAGTGGCCGTATGCAAAATATTGTTCAGCAGCACGATAGCCTCGGCGCGCGATAAGAGTCTGTCAGGACGGAACGTTCCGTCTGGATAACCATTCACGTAACCAGCCTCCACGAAGACTCTCACATAATCCCCCGACCAATGTTTCTCCGTATCTGAGAATGGCGACTTGCCACCCTTCCCGATATCCAATCCCAAGATTCTGGAGAGCATGACAACGAACTCCGCTCTCGTTAAGCCTTTCTCCCCTTGGAATGTGCCATCCGGATAACCTTGAACGATTCCTGCCGAAGCAAACTTCGCTACCGCGCTTGCGTTCTTCCCGGTTACGTCCCCGAATGTGGAGGCGATCGGCGTTGCCTCAAAGTCGATTAACAGCGCCAGCGCCGTAATTAATTCCTGGCGAGTAATGGCTTCGTTTGGACGGAATGAGGTTCCTTTGCCCGCCATGTAACGAATCTCGGACGCATTCTTCTTCACTTCGTAGTCAGCCGGCTTCGTAGTGTAGCGAACGCTATATACGGTGTCGTCTTTGCTCGTCATGAACTTAATCGTCATGTCGCCCGTTACCCAAATTTCGCCCGTATAGACAGAACTATTCTTCGTAGGTGCCGTGCCGTCCGTCGTGTAGTACACGATGGCATCATCCGGAACGGACAGCTTCACGATGCTATTTACGGCAGCTTGTACAGGTTCTTTGCCGTCAAGCGGGATATCGCGATCGCCTATCGTCATCTTCGGCTCCACGGGAGCAGGTGGCAGCATCGGTACTCCGCCTCCGCCAAAGACGGCTTTGAGAGTCCATTTGCCCGTCGACGTCGCGCTTAATTCCTTGTCGTCCGCAAAAGTGATCGCCCTCACCGTTGTCGTAGCCTTAAGCTCCAATGGAACTTCATATACTTTCGTTCCTTCTTTGCCCGGCACCGGTTCGGTTCCGTTGACCGTGTAATAGATAATTCCATCCGGTTCTGTCGTTGTCAGCCCGACAACGAGCGTACCTTCGAACTGCCCATCGGGTTGGTTGAAGGCTGGAGCGGCGGCTGTCTCCTCAAACAGAAGAGCCGTGCGACGAATCAATACTTCGCGTTTTGGTTGTCCCACTGCCGCAACGCTCAAGACAACGTCGCCGCTAGGCGCGGTCACTCTGCCCGCCATAGTTGCTCCGGAAGCCGTAAGACTCGCACCTGTCGCGCTCCAAGGAATATCGGAAATTCGCGTTAGCGAGAACTGGCCTATGGCTCCGTAAATTGTCATTCCGTCTGGCAACGCGATTGCAACCGCGCTTACACGGGAACGAGTACTGTCAGCGAATGCTTGCAACTGCGGATAATAGCCAGCCGCTGCTTTCCAATCAGCGGACGCAAGACCATTAGGCAAAGCATTGGTCGATAGCGCAGCACCGTTCATGCCCAATGCCCCTACCGTGCTTCCACCCGCAACGCGCTTGCCCGTTCCGTCGTAGAATGCGGTGTCCGTCTTCAACATCTGACGGTTGTAGAATCCGTCCTGAATCGTAGCTGCATCTTCTTTCTGACCTGCGATACCTCCAAAGAAGGTCTGGTTGCGAGCAATCTTGCCATTGGTTCCAGCCAAGGCTTCCGCCGCGTTTACAACATCTGAGATGCTGCCGCCAACAGCATGTCCGACGATACCGCCGGCTCTTGTCAAGGCACTGCCGGAAGCTGCAATATTACCCGAAAAGAAGGCATTGGAGATGCTTCCTCCGCTGATTCCAGCAATACCTCCGGCAGCAGCCTCACCGGCATCTACCGCCGTTACCTTGGCATAGGAGAATACATTCTCGAGCTGGCCGGATGCAGCATGATCGCCGGCAATACCGCCAGCCGTTACTCCGCTCACGGTTCCCGTCGATGAAGCTACCGCGATGGAACCCTTATTGATTCCCGCGATTCCGCCAACGACTCCCCCGTTAACCGTACCCGAAACGTTAGTGTTTTCGATTTCTCCGCCGAGTTCATTGACGCCTGCCACAGTGCCGACTGCATCCGTGTTCGCCGATCCGGAAGAGAACTCGGCGTTAACGAATTGCAGGTTAGCAATCCGACCGTAGTTGACTGTCGCGAAGCCCTGCGGACCGCTTTGACCTTTCAAACTCACGCCGGTAATGGTATGCCCGTCTCCATCGAACGCTTCACGGAAATCCTCGAAAGGCGTCCAAATCATTCCCGTCAAATCGATGTCCGCTCCAAGCAGAATATCGGAATCAGGCGTCTCCGTAGCTGCACGGTTGTACAATCGATAGAAGTCCAAGCCCGTCGAATCATTCGCCAGCAGCACTGCCGTGAACAATTGGTAAGGGTTCAGAATGAAATAAGGGTCTTCTGAAGCACTCATTAACAATGTCGTATCCGTACGCAATTGCCAATCGTCAAGCCGTAGCTCCGCGAGCTTGTTCTCGTTCGCAAGACCGGACAAGCTGCCGAGGTTGTGGCCGATTGCCGGGATGGCCGCCGCATGGCTCGACTCCTCGATGCTGCCTCCGCGATATTGGTAGCCTAAGAGCGCGCCCCTATAGGCGCTTGCTCCTGCCGCGGCAAGCGAAATTGATTCCGCATGCGCATATACGGTGTCGAGTTCCCCGTCGTTATAGCCGGCAAATCCGCCGATATACGCGCGAGTCGCATGATTAACGCCAGTTGCGGAGAGTGTTGTTTGGACGGCATAACCTTTCTCTACCCTTGCCCCGCGCTCAATGGCACCGGCAAACCCGCCCGTACGCGTATCGAAACCGGTATTGCTTACGTTGCCGGAAGCATAAGCTTGAGATACGTCATAACGATTGATTGAACCCGCAAATCCGCCAGCAAGCGCGGTTGTTTTAATGTTGGAAGTTACGCTGCCCGTCGCATAAGCCCATTCTAGCTGCGCTTCAGGCAATGCCGGGTTGTATCCAAGCACGCCCGCGAAACCGCCGACTTGAACAGAATCCTCTTGGTTTGCGCTTGTTGCTCCAACGGCCATATTCGTGCTGACATGACTCATGTCCGTACCGCTTGCTTCGCCTACGAAGCCGCCGACATGCGCGGCTGGAAGCTCGGGGAGCCTTGTAACCGGCTTCGAAACTTCGATCTTCGCATCCTGCTCGGATGTCACAAACGTATAATGGATAGAGCCGCCAGAGGCAAGACCTACTGCTCCGCCAACATAATTAATCGTGTTTTCGGTAGCATATGCTCCGCCATGCGTATCCGCAGATACGATAATGCCGTTGCTTATGCCTGCAATGCCGCCAAGCGCGGCCAATTTTGCGCCGTTAACCGATACGGATGCGTCGGTTTCGCTGAAGTAAATCGAGGCGCTCGATTTTCCGACGATACCGCCGGTCGCAATCTCGGCTGTATTGCCAATACCGCTGGCTTTGATCTCTATGGCAGGAACGACCGCTTCATAGATGCCTACGTAATAAGGCAGTTTCGAACCTAATTCAAAGTATCGATCGCGATCGGTCGCCAGCATCTCGCCTGCGATGCCTCCGATTGCAGACTGTCCGCCGCTCGCCGTGAAAGCAAAAACCGGCTGTACGCTGGCCTCTCGCAACAGGCTGTCCAGGCCTTCGCCGGCAATGCCGCCGATATTGGCTTGAACGCTTCGAGCCGTCAGGTTGCCTTCAAATGAAAGATCAAAAGCCGCAGCATTCGTAATGGAGCCGAAAAGTCCACCGACGGCACCTTCCGCCGCTCCTTCCGGCGTTGTCAAGGATACGCCGTTCGCTTTGAGAGATTCGACATCGTACTGATCCGCTGCTTGTCCTTCCTTCGCTCCTATTACGGCACCGACCGTTCCTCCGATGACAGGCGCTGCAGTCTCGTCCGCCGAGAATGCCAGACGTTTCACCGTGTTGCCGCCATCCGACGCACCCACGATGCCGCCGGCAATAGAATTCGCGCCGATCGACTTGATGGTGCCTTCTTGCAGTCTGAATTTAATATCCGTCAACTCGCCAGCTACGTATTGACCGATAAATCCTCCCGCAATGCCGCCAATGCCGCTAGCCGATATTTCATTTTGAAGTATGATGTCAAAGTCGGCTACATTGCCTGCCGATTGACGACCGACATGTCCGCCGATCACCGCTCCGTTAGCTGAACTCCGAACCGTTCCAAGCAGGACAAGCTCTGTCCAGTCTGACGGTATCAGGTCGCTGCTGTTGTCGCCGAATAAAGCGCCGCCAGCGGCTTCCGTTCCGACGGCTTCAATAATCGCTCCGGTTGGGAAATGAAGGGCAATGTCTTCAACCGAACCTGTATTGCGTCCCGCCAGGCCGCCAACCGACTGTCCCGTTAATGTCGTCTCTTCCGTTAATTCTACTTTGATGTTGGACAAAGAACCATGGTTGATTGCGGCTACAGTTCCTGTATACCCGTTGCCAATAATCGTGCGAGGCTCAAGGACGACATGATCCAGTACGCCCGACTCGCCGATGACTCCGAACAAGCCGCTCATATCCTGTCCCGGTTCTACGGAAAGCCCGTCAATCAAATGTCCGCCACCGTCGAATGTTCCCTCGAACGGAGTCGTTTCGCTTGCACCCACGGAAGTCCAGTTCTCCGATTGAATATGAATCGGATTAACAACGCGAATGGTTTTTCCAGCGAAATCCTCGCGCTCTCGTCCCAATACCGTTCCGTTAACAAGCTGCGCCAAGCCCGCCAGTTCTGCTTCGCTGCGAATCTCGAACGTGATCGCATCCGGATTGCGAGTGTACCAGTTCAAACTGGCGTTAACGCCCGGAGTCGTGCCTCCGCCGCTGTTCGCCTTGCGAATCAGCTCAGGGTACAAGTATCTTGCGTTCACGGAACCATAGCGCCATACTGCAGTTTCCTCGTTGCCCGCATCGGCGAATATCCATCCGGATAGTGCCGGAAAGGCCGTACGATCGCGTAGCGTTTCTTCCAGCAACGTGCTTAGACGAGCCGGTACGTTCAGCCAACGAATATTGCCCTCTGCGAAGTCGGGCAAATCTTTATTAATGCCTGCCGCGTCATCCTTCAGGTAATACGTCTTATAAATCAGGTTCGTGCTGGTATTGTCATACCGTCCCGCGAAACCTCCGCCTTCGGCGCTTGCCGTGGCTTCCACGCTAACCGCGGAATAACTTTCGGCAATTTCGCCCGCTACGATTCGGCCTGCGAAACCGCCTGCCAAGCTTCCCGTCTTGCTGGCCAGAACTCGCCCGCCGGAATAGGAATGACGGATCGAGCCGCCGAGCTGTTCGCCAACAAGCCCTCCTACAAGGCTATAGTCGCCGCCGGCGGTCACGTTGGACACGCTGTACGACTTGGCGATGCGGCCTTCATTCACGCCGACCAGACCGCCGACTGCGACCGCCTTGGACGAGGTACCTGTAGCTTGCGACGTCACGTCGATGTCGATGTAAGAAGATAAAATGGCACCTTCATTCAAACCTACAAGACCACCAGCCGTAATATTCTGCCCCTGAACGGAGAGATTCGCGTTGGCATACGTGTAGTACAATGTGCCCGCTTCGATATTGACACCCGTATGACCGCCAACGATGCTGCCATCGCCCCTGGAGAGAAGCACGCTCTTGTCGATAACGCTGTTATTCGCTACCAGGCTGCCGTTCACGCCTACAAGCCCGCCTACGACCGCATTCGGACCGCGGCTATCGATCAGCGGAGAGCTTGCGTTATTGACATTGCCAATCAGCCTCGTATTCTGAATCGTGCTTGGCGTAGATGCCGGATCGGCGCCTGCATCGATCGATCTGGTATCGTTGACGCCTATCGCTCCACCAAGCACGGCTTCATACGCCGCTGCCAGACCGCGGATGCCCAGCGTCTCCAAATAGCTGTCTTTAATGACGGCCGTGCCCGTACCCTCATAGTAACCGGCGATGCCGCCAACTTTGTTCTGCGAACCATTAATGCTGATATTGATGACCGAACCATAGATGGAGTCGATTGCCGTATGGACGCCGTGGCCCATTACGCCGCCTACGAGCGCGTTGCCGGCATTCGTCGTTGTCGTCACAAACAACTGTTGAAGATTCAGATTGTCCAATCCGCCAATCCCCTCGATGCTGCCGCCTTCCGATTGTCCGGCAATACCGCCCGCGTATATGTCAGGCGCATTGATCGTCAGGATAACGTAATCGGAATTTTCCGCTTTCGTTACGGGATTGGTAATCGTAGTATCATTGGCTACGCCCGCGATTCCCCCCATGCGAACGTTCGCCGCGTTAGCCGTCAGGAGAATTGCTTCCAACGATAAAGATGTAGCATTTTCAATAACGGGATCCGTCGCTTCTTCATCAAGCGGTTCCGAAACGCCGGCGATACCGCCGATGATCGCCCCTTCCGCATCGGCCACCAGTGCC
Source organism: Paenibacillus agaridevorans (assembly GCF_018604145.1). Taxonomy (NCBI): domain Bacteria; kingdom Bacillati; phylum Bacillota; class Bacilli; order Caryophanales; family Paenibacillaceae; genus Paenibacillus; species Paenibacillus agaridevorans. The sequence goes on from NZ_CP075889.1 coordinate 4,143,869, forward strand.
ATGTTTACAGAGGTTACGTTCGCTAGAGTCCCATGATGAGAAGCCGCTATACCGCCGCCTCGGTTCGAAGCTCCTTTCAGAGCAATACTGCCGTCGGTTGCCGTTGCGTTTACGATCGTAGCGTCATTTCGTCCTACAATTCCGCCAGCCGAAATATCCTCGCCGAGTGCCGTAATTGTTGTACGAAGACCGTCAATCTTCGTAGACTCCGCTGCCTGAGCACCCTCGTTCCAGCCGATAACGCCGCCTGCAACATTGCTGTCGCCTGATGCATCGACTGTTATATCCGTCGTTTCAACAACGACTGACGATGAATCGCTGCGGCCGATCGCTCCGCCGATAACGACATGAGAGGCTTCTGCCGCTACAGTAAGCGACTCCACCGATACCGGGGACTCGATCGTACCAGCGATAGCCGTATCCGTCAGTTGTCCCGCAATGCCGCCAAGCATATAGCCGCTGCGTCCCGTCTCATTTAACAATGCCAATCGGGCTGCCGATGAGCCTGTAATCGTCAAGGAATCGGTGTTGACGCCAATGACGCCTCCCGCGGTGAATGCAAGCTCGTTGCCTGCGACCGCATCGGCTCCAATAATAACCGTATTGTCGATGCTGGCCATTTCATCGCCGACAACGGCATTATTCACGAGACCTTGCGCTTGCGCCGCTACGCCGCCTGCAACGCCGCTAGCCGTTAGAAGCGTCATATCCAAATAAGCGATATTCGCTCCATCCAGCTCGCCGTTCAGGTAACCCGCAACGCCGCCAAGCTTCCCGTCGGAAACGATGGTGGCATATTCCTCTGCGGATTTTCCTGCCGATGCATTCTTAAACAGACCATAACCGGCGTAACCCGCGATGCCGCCGGAGTAAGTGTATGCTCCGCCGCCACTTGCTTCCAATACACCGTTAAACGTTAACGATGCAAGCTCCGCCAAGCTCCCTGCCGGCTTTGCGTAATAGCCTACAATGCCGCCGGTCGCAACATAATCGCTTTCGGTCGAAGTCGTTGCCGTTACGTAGATGTCGCTGCCGAACGTCAAGCCCGCCATGCCGTGATCCGCGGCATCGGCAGATAGCGTACCGACGTAACCGCCGGTATGAATCCGGCTATCGCCATTGACGATAATATCGCCGGTACTGCTCACGTTGCCTGCGCCTATGCCGGCGAATGTCCGGTTGCCCGCGATGCCTCCCGTGTACAAGCCCGTATTTCCTTCTACCGTGACGGCTCCGCTGTTTCCGTACACGCCAAGCACAACGCTCTCCAGCAGAATCCGGTCTCTCGAGAAGCCGACGAGACCTCCGGTGTAAACTTCGTTTAGCATGCCTGCCGAAACTTTAGGCGTTACGTTAATCGTTCCGCTATTTCTCGCGCCTGTCGTCCACTGCACTTGTTTCTCAGCATGGCCGACAAGTCCTCCCGTATGCACTTCTTCGCTTCCCGTTGCGACTATCGCAACCGAAGACGAGGTATCATTCGTGAAGACAAGCGTCGTATTGAGATATCCCGCGATACCGCCCGTATATACGTTCGATCCGCCGTTATTCGTCACGCTTCCGCTATTCGCGAAGTTCAACCGGACGGGGTGCTCTCCCGTCTCTCCCAACATCGCACCAACCAATCCACCTGCCGCCGACTCGATTGCATCAGGTGCGTCGAGCAGCACGGCGCCATTGTTCGTCGTAGACAAAGAGAATGTAGCGATACCGTCCGTCTTGCCGACGATGCCGCCCGCGTAACTCCAATGTCCGTTCCGTACCGTTACAGCGCCCGTATTCAGAATCGGAGTTTCATCCTGTTCCATTTGCAAGAAACCGGCCGAATGGCCGACGATGCCGCCGGCAGCCATGTCTCCGTCAAGCCCGGCCTTCTCAACCGTCACGTTGCTGTTATTCGTAACCCGGAGGACGGTAACCCCTTGCGGGCCGCCATAACCGACGATCCCGCCGGCAGCCGCGTCTTGAGCGGTTGCTTCAAGCGATCCCGAATACACGGATCTGGATACCGTGCCTTCCGCATATCCGGCAATGCCGCCAGCATAGACGTCTTTGCCCGAAGCGGTTACCGTGATCGGCACGCCGCTTTCCATGTCGTAGACCGTGCCCAGGCCGATAATCTTGCCCACGACGGATCCGGCATAGATGGCATCTCCGGCAGCCGTTACATCAATCGAGGAACTCGCCCCGTCGATTGAAAAGCCGCCGATTGTCGCGTTTGCCGCGTTGCCAACCAATCCGGCATACGTCATGCCGCCGAGAACGTTCATGCCCGACACGGTGAAGTCTTGTCCAACAGGCGTGAACAATGTACCGCGGAACGGATTGTTCTCCGTGCCGATAGGCACCCAATCATGCGCCGACAAATCGATATTTGCCGCGATCTGCAGTATTTTCCCTTCAAAGCCGTTAACGCTCCCCGCGTTGACCAGCTTGGCTATGCCTGCCAGCTTCTCCGCGGAGTCAATCGTATACGTGTCGTTGTTCGGATACGAATCGTACCAGTCCGTCTGCGCGTAATCCGTCCATTTCGTGCCGCTTGCGCCAGCCGCTAGCATCCATACGCCCAGCATTGCCGCTGCCAACGCGCCAACCAGAGTCAAGCGGATCGTCGTCTTGCTCTTCCCCTTCATTCATACACCGCCTTAACAGAATAACTTCATGCAAGAATGGCATTGGCAGGGCCCCATCAGGTGCCCTGCCTCCGCCTCTTCTAGTTTTTATCCTTCGTTATTGTCCATGCTGTTCCGTCAGCCATTGCTGGAGACGCGTTGCGATTAGCGCAGCTTGCGCGCGGCTCAAAACGCCGTTTGTATTGAGATTACCGTTCGAGTCACCGCCGATAATGCCATGCTTGACGGCTAATGCGACGGATGCTCTTGCCCATTCCGGAACGCTGGATCCGTCTCCGTAGCGAGCCAGCAAACTCGCAATCTCCACTTCCGCCGGTCTTCCTTCGGCATCGTATCGCTCTAGCAGTCTTCCGATCATGGCCATGCCTTGCAGACGGGTCAGCGTCTGAGCGGGCGCATAACTTCCATCCTCCATGCCGGTAACCAAACCTAGCTTGCTTGCGATGCCGACGCTGCGGTTATACCAAGCATCGGAAGCCACGTCCGGGAAGGAAGCGTTCGACCCTTGCGTCATCAAGCCGGCTGCACGAAGCAACATCGTCGGGAACTCGGCGCGGGTTACGCGGCCGTTTGGATCGAATTTGCCTTGGCCTTTGCCCATGACAAGAAGCTTGGAGGCTGCTTCCCCGATTCCCGCTTTACCCCAGAAGTTGTCGGGAACATCGGAGAACTCCGTCGTTCCATCCAGGAAGTACAGACTTCCCAGTCCTGTCAGCGCGACGTCCGCATATGCCTTGCCGTTAACCATGACAAGCTCCCATGGCACCGGAGTCCAATTGCCATCAGCCGACACGAGCATAACGGAGGTCAATTCTCTCAGGCTAACGCCATTCGGAATCGCGACGCGAGACCAGCCTTGCCCCTCCCAGTCATCATCCTTCACGTTAATCGCTATGCTTACGCCAGCTCCCTTGCCCAATAGCTTCGCTTGCGCGGAGTTCGCGATAACGCCGGCATCGCGAATGCCTTCAATGCCGTTTGGCGTGATGGCAATATCTAGGTCTCCTTGCACCTTAAGCAACTGTTCCGCGCTAAGCGTCAACTTCGCTCCTGGAAGATCGATAACGACCGACTTTCCAGCCGCTGCGGTTGCTTGGACCACATCGCGTTCGACGCGGATCAAATACCCCGTGGACTTGGCGTTGTCGGAGCCGATACGCAGATCGCCATCGTTATCCTTGACATGCTCGGACTTAATGACCGCCGACAACATATCTCCGATCCACTGCGCTTCAACTTGCGCTCCGTTGATGGACAGGGAACCCGGCTCGACCGGTTCTTCGCCGCCCTCTTCGCCTTTTCCAGGACCGATCGGCCCAATTGGGCCACCTGGACCTCCCGGACCGAAACCGCCGCCCGGCGTCCAGACAAGCGCATTTATCGCATTCGAAGAAGAAACGGCTTTTTTATCCAAGGAAGTACGTTTGGCAACGATGATTTTGTCGCCCGACTTCGCTTCGATCGCCCCGCCTTCCGGCAACAGCGTCCAATTCGCGAGATCATCGCCGAATGCGGGTTTGGAAGGCGTCGCGCCATCCGAGAACAAACGGTAAACCAATTGATAGCCGAGCGTTTCGCCAGCATCCGTCACAACGACTCGAGTACGTCCACTCTGGCCATTAACCAGATTTGCGTAGGCAGAGACGGACTGAAGCGTAGTCGGCTCTACCTCTTGTACCTGAATCGGAAGGTAAGACGTTAATGTTACGTCCTCCGATACGCGATAGGATACCTCGACTAACGATGCTCCGGTGGAAAGACCAAGCGCGGAGCCATCTTCGTCAAGCAAGACGCTCTCTCCCGTCATTAAGCGGTATTCCAGCTTGGACAATTCACTGCCTTTGACCGCAACGGTTTTGAATAATTGCTTGCCGTCACCCGATCTGCCATCCGGATAACGTAGTCCGGCTTCGATCGCTTTCTCTTCGCCAGGGGCGACTGTCATGCTCCTGAGCACAAGACCGACCGGTACGGCAAACCCATCGTTGGTCACGTTGACGACAGCGCTGTTCTCGTTGCCTGCGCCATCTTTCGCCAAGAACGTCAGCGCGATGTTCGGCTCGGACGAATTGACCGGTACGTTGCCGCTGAAGCTGCCATCTTCCGCCGGACGGATCGTTACCCCTCCGACCGTCAAGACGGCGTCGTTGCTTGTCCTTCCTGCAACCCTTATCGTTCCGCTCGATGAACGGGCTCCCGTCTGTGGCTCCGTAATGTACAGAACAGGCGCTTCCGTATCCACGGTTACGTACAAGATCGTAATTCGTTTATCTTTGGTAACGGTGTTCCTCGCCATTAACTCTACTGCGTAGATACCATCAGCTTGGAAATGGTCGAAACTCAGCGTTCCTCTGCTTCCGCTGCCCGAATTCGTCAGCGCAGCGCTGCCGATCGTTTGCCCGTCGAATTTCGCCTCGATTTCGATGTTCGGCTGGTCGGAAACGATCGTAACGGTCTGTTTCGTCTGATTCGTCAACAGCTCCATCATCGGGCCGAACCCGGTATCGCTGGATAAACGAAGCCTCGGCTCCGCCGGCACGGGCAGGAGCGTCAGCGCGCTTGCCGTTGCCTCCGCGAAATGATAGTTCTCGTTTTTGTCGACCGACTTCGGAGGTTTCGTCGCGGAAGTGACGCCGACCATGTAACGAGTGCCGGTTTTCAGCCCCGTGAATTTGGCTTCTCCGTCCATTCCGGCGGATACTTCGGTCCAACCGCCGATCATAATGCCTTCATAGCGGCCGGTCGACGCGTTCCAATAAGACGCCAGTTCGCTTTCCGTAAAGAGCAATTCTCCGAAGTTCTCATACGGCGCCGACTTGCCATCCCGCATCGTTTCCGCATGAATGACATAGCTGTGTTCGTAGCCCTCATGTCCTTGCTTCTTCGCCGCAGGCTTGAAGGAAAGGGAGAACATGCCGTTCCCTGCCGGTTCCACGCGTACGTCGCTAACCGCGTTCGGAGCAAGCGGGTCAATAATTTCGAACTTCTGCGTGGAAGTCATCGTATCGAACGTCGCATAGGATTTCAGCTCGGCCCTTAAGTAGTAATCGCCTTGCTGCAATAAACCGCGTATATCCTCCGTATCGCCAAGGAGTTGTACCTTGGTCACGTCAATCGTATGACTGCCTCTGCCGCCGGTTCCAACGGGGAGGTCCTTCGCAATCAAAAGCCCTGGATCTCCAGGCTCCAGAATTTCTGCGGAATCCGCCCCCGGCTCTGACGTAGAGACGGAATCCTTGCTCAAATAAAGACTTACCGTGTCTCCGTCCTTGACGTTGCTCACGTTCCAGGAAGCATTAAACTTGTTGGAGTCGTTAGAATCGATAGCCAGATCTACGCTTGTCAACTCTGGAAGAGTCGGCACGGATAGAAGCTTGCTGTCGACAGGCGTCTCGGAAGTCAGCGTCCAAGTTCCCGTTGCTTTTGCTTGCGGCACGATAACATATAGCTTGCGGGAATCTACCCCGTCGCTTGCCTGTTTGGCAGGAATCCATTGCGTAAAGGCGTTGGCCGAAGGATCCGTATTATCGTTGTCGATGATGATCTGGTAAGGCTTCCCCGTACCGTCCTTAAGCGTCAGCTTCGGAAGCTCTGCCTGATCGTAAGTGATCTCGATCAAAGCGTTGCCGCCTACTTGCGTCATCGGAATCTGATGAGTCCGGCCGCCGTTGGTCGTCGTAATGCCGCCAATGCCGACGTTCATCGTGCCTTGGTCGATCATCGTGACGCCGTTGCCCAGTTCGCGATACACGATCTCTTGATTTTCTTGTTCAGGGGACAACCATGATGTTGCCACGGTCTCAATGCCCTGTCCGATTACCATAAGCTGCGAGCCCTTCTCGGGATCCTCGAGAATCATATGCATGAGTCCATCCGGCAAATCTTCGTTGGACGTACCGAACTCGACTCCGCCGCCCCAATAGTACGTAATGCCGAGGCTGATGAACAAAATGCCCACGCTGCCCCAGATTTTGTCGTTGTTAACGCCAAAGAATACGCTCGATAGCGGCATGCCGCCTACGATTGGAACGCTGCTCGGCACCTGAACCTTCGCGCCGATGAAGCCTTCAAAGTCGATTCTGTTCTTCTCCAGGTTCTGTCCGACGAATATGCCTGCTTTGCCGATAATGACATCCCAGCCCATAACGTCGACCTCGGCTCCGACCCGTACGAACCATGGAGTGACCCACTGGGCTTCAAGCAACGCCTCCGTAATCATCGGCATCAAGTCATCCCCATCTGGATTCGTGGAGAAGTCCAGCTTGCCCACAATCTTGATGCCGGTTCGTTTCAGCGTCAAGTCGATATCGCCAAAATTATATGCTGGAGCGATACCGAATCTCAGGGATACCCCGGCCTCCAGCGTCAGCGGGAACGGATCGTCCTTCGTACCGCCCGCGATCGTGTCGGCCAGCTCTCGAATCGCGCCGCGAATCGCCGTCAGATAAGTGGCGCCCGTAATCAATACGCCTGGTTTTGGAAGTGTCGAGCTGAAGCCGATCACATCCGGCAGAATTCGGCCGTCATCGACCTTCTTCAAGGCAAACTCGACTCCAACCTCCATCATATTACTGAGCTCGGCATTGAATTCCAGTCCGTAATAGTTGTTAATGCCCTCTACCTTCTGCTCGTAGTGGGTAATGTCAATCTGACCGCCTACGCCTTCCGCCTTGCTGTCTGGCTTAAGGAGACCCATCTCCTTGTCCAGCTCGAACTTCAGGCTGGCGTCAACGCCGACAAAGCCCTTGCTGTTAAAAATAACGTCCTTGATCTCCGCATCCACGACCTTGAACGAAATGCCCCCGCCGAACGAGATGCCGCCTTCGCGCAATATAAAGTCGTTGAACTTAAACGTAAATCCGCCAAGAGATAACGGCATCAAGGTGAACAAGGATTGACGGTTAAAGTACACGTCTTCGATCATAACCTGACGCATAGGGTTCAAACGGGAACCGATTGCGCCTTGTGCCCAAGCGAGAGAACCGTTAAGCGTATCATCCTCCGGATTGTCGTTCTCTTCTTCGTCTCCTTCTTCCTCTTCCTCTTCCTCTTCTTCTTCTTCCTCTTCTTCCTCATCTTCGCCTCGAGGCAAGCTCTTTTGGAAGCCGTTATAGAAGTCCAACGTCCATTCGCCGCGGTGGAATACAAAACCGCTGCCCGCTACGCTTAATGTACCGTCACCTTTGGCAAACAGCGTGTCCAGCAGAGGAATGTTCGGATATTTCGCGCCGAACACTTCCAGATTGCCCCTCGCGAATACAAGGTCCTTGCCTTGATAATTGACGGCATCATTGATAATGGCCGGTTCCGTAGATGTGTCGATGATAACCTGAAGATTCTCACCTTTGCCGATCTCGCGAACCATGCCCTGTATCGTAACCAGCGATTCCAGTTCGTCCCGGTCCTCGAAGAATTCTTCCATTTCTTCTTCGGATTCAAAAGACTTGTAATTGTAGATCGGGAATTCGCCGAATACGTCGTCGTTGTTTGTTTCGTCTACAAACAGATCGTCCACCTCGTGATCCGGGTCGATCACTCGGCTTTTTAAGGCCATAGCGGCCCAGGCCGGCACAAGCGCCAACTTGGCGTTGTACAAATCGGCTCCCGGCTTAAACGGTTTGTGGTACATGATTTCATTGATTTCTTCCAGCTCTTTTTCACTCATATTGGCAGATACGAATGACAAATCTACCAGATGTTTGTAGATAACTAGCAGGTTAGCGTTTCGGATACGAGCTTCGTCGTTTTCCGTAACCAGGAAGGTCTGGGACGTAACGATGTCGTATAGCGCGGCTACTTCCGCGTCGCCGCCTGCAATTCCTGTATAATCGATTTCCACTTTGTATTCCCCAAGCGGAAGTTCCGGACCAAGTCCTTCTTCGATGACGCCGCCATTGCCGTCAACGCGGTCGCCTCCGCGATAGGTGATGATCATATCACCCGTAGACCCGTCGTTGGTCGGTTGGATAACCACGGAGCTCTTGACGGGAACCTTGTAACGTTCTCCGGTTACGATCTCTTCGAAGAACAGATCAAAGCTCGGATCGGTATTATTGTCGCCCGTCTCATAAGCCTCAATGTTAGACATGTTAAGAGTAATATACTTCTCATCCGTCGAGAACGCTTCGTCCGGCGATAAGCCGTACACGTACGTCGCGCTTGCTTCCCCGATAGGAGGCAACAGGATAAAGTTTGCTTTGCTGGATTGATACTGAGCCATGATACCTTCATCTACTGGCTCAGCTACCTCATTGCCAGCCTTATCTTTAACAATTTTAACGGCATCCGGACGATCCGTAGCCAATTTGGCCATCGTCTCTTTACTGCTAACCGATAACATATATTGTTTGGTCGTCGGCCAAGGTCTTCCTTTGGCTTGCACCTTGTATGTTACCGTTATCGTGTCCCCTGGCTTGAATTTCGGTATGATACCTTGCTCCGCCTCTTCGAATGTCGGCGTCTTTTGTCTTGTAATATTTTTTGTTCGCACGTTTTCCAACTGCGCGCTGCCGTCGGGATTTCGTACGATATTGCCAAGCTCGTCAAGCCTTACGAAGCTTAAGCCGCTTTCCAATGTCATATCGATAATCATATTGGTATGTTCCATATTAAACGATGGCAGGTTCTCGATTTCCGCCGTAATGTCGAAGATCCCTTCGTTTGCATAGGCGCTAGCATCATCAAGTGTTGCAAGCTGCATTACGGGATCCATGTAACGGATCGAGAAAACCTTGTCGGGCGCTATAATCTCACCAAGACCATATACGGTTTCGAACGATTGTGTTCTACCGCTGGCTAGAGGCTCAGGCAACCAGTAGAAAGCTACTGCGGAGTCTGCACTCCCGTAATCGTTGGTATCGCGCGTGAAATCCAGGTTCCGATTAACCTGGTAATCCCACTTGGTGTTCGCCAGTCCGTTCCAATGGCCCACGATCATCTCGTCCACGATGTTGGTCGCGTTCTCGGAGAAGTTATTGAAGCCGTAAGCAATTACATTGGTCGCCAAAGGGTTCGTGTAATCCAGCTTATCTCGCATGACCCAATATGCCGGTATCTTGTTATTGGCGATATCCTCAGTCGGAACGCCGATAGCAGCTGGATCATGCACGAGCCTATGTTCTACAGTTAGCGGCGATTTGTATATGGTTCCATTCTGGAATTCCGGACCATCCTTGCCCGCTACCATTGTGTCAAGCAGGATCCTGGTTCCCACCTCCACTTGGGCGCCGCTGCGGTTCGATACTTCGTAACGCACGTTTACATTGCCCGCGTTTTTGAGATCGGCCGAATTGGAGTACAACATTAGAATTTGTTTGATCTGTACGCCTTTAATGGACCAGATCGTCTCGATCTGCTGCGTGCCGTTCGTATTCGTTACAATTCTCGGCTTCGTCGTTTCAGAGAAGAAATTCACTCCGAATTTATATGGATTACCGAAAATATAATCTGTGCCGTCAATTCGGAACGTCGTGAACGACGTCTCTGGATCGTCTCCGCGGAACAACATATTGACATTATCGTCGTTCTTGCGAATCGGCTGACCGTCTACCGTGCGAATGCCGAAGCGGCCTGTGGCGTTGTCCACGGTTATCTTGATATAACCGTTGGACAACTGCGTATTATTTGGCGCAACTGCCGCCTCGATAGCATACGTGATCGCGCCGCCATGCGTAGTGATGAATAAAACGAATACGAGCGATGCGATCAGAATTTTTTTGACTAACTTCACCTTGGCACCTCCAGCCATTCTTTCTTACTTGACCGAGCTAACGAAGAACGTCGCGAATTCGCGTTCGCGCTCCTGCGTGCGGACGATAATCGTATACCAGCCCGCTTTCGGGAATTCCACCGCGAAGCTTTTGGAAACAAGCTCATCGTAGGTAAGCTTCGTCGCTATCGTCTTCAACTGTCCTTCTCTGTACAGACCGGATTGGTACAGAACATCGAACGTGCCCCATTCGTTGATCATATCGGTTCCGCCAACGTTCATGCGGTTGAATCCGCTAATCGTGAACGTCAGTTTGTTGGAATCGAACAACGCTGTCTGACCTAGAGACGATGAGATCAACATGCCGTTAGCAAAAATCAGAAGTCCATCGCCATTGACGACATACACTTCTTGCGTTACGGAAGAGGAGTTTCCTACTTCGTCGGTAGCTGTATAAGTAATCTTTTTGTGTCCGAGGGTGCTCAGATCCAGCTCTGTGACGGTTACAGTCACATTCGCAGCTTCGGAAACATTGTCGCTGACCGTGTATCCGCCCAGATCGACCTTCGCATCAAAGTTCGCCTTGTTTCTGACGACCCCGGCAAATGGCTGCGACAACGTGATGGACGGTGGCGTATTATCCAATCCTTCAATCTTGACTGCTAATTTGTTTGTCTGTCCAAGAATATCCGTCAATGGCACTACGATTGATCCATTGCCTTCGATTATGCGAGTTAACGTATACTTCCCTTCGTTATCGCTAATCAAGTTCGTATATTCGCCAGCTACGTTCAATGCTGGCTTAACTCCGCTGAATACAAGATTATCCGGCATGGTCTCGCCGCTAATCGACAACTGGACCTTGCCTTTCGCATAACGTTTGCCACCGATCGTTTTAATCATGCTCTCCGGCAAAGGAACTCCATTCACGTCCACGAACGTCGTCTCTACGCTAGCAGGAATCGGAGCGGATTCAACAACGTGATTAATGGTGTCGCTCACTATAGTCGTATTGCCGAAGCTATCGCTTACCGTAAACGAGTAAGTGCCGTTTTTGTTCGTTACAATTGAGGACTGACCGCCGACCACGTTAAAATCCTTTCCTTGCGGATCGCTTTTCTCCACCGTCAGTATCACTCCGGAAGCCAAGCGCACATTTCCGTTTTCCCCCAATATCGTACCGAAGGAGACGTTAGATCCTGCTTGTCCTTCGTATGTGCGTACAATCCGAACGCTCGGAGCGGTCTTGTCGATATTCGATACCGTCGCTACGGCCATCGCTTCGTTGCCCGCTTCGTCGGCAAACCGGAAAGTAAATGAACCATTATCCGTAAACGTGTAGGTATTGCGTCCATTGTTGTTCAGAACCCGCACGGCTTCATTACTTTCGAGCTTGACAACGGCATTGCCGTTCGTAGGCGTCACGCTCATGTAGTAGATGCTTCCCACAGGAGGCGTATCGTCGATGTTGTCGACGACTACGTAGAGCTTGTCAGTCCGTGAAGTATCGCCAAGATCAGTAAGATCGAAGGCATAATAGCCATTTGCCCTGACCTTGAAAGTATTGCCGCGCTGTTCGACTCCGGATGGCGGATTATCCGCTGCCGGCTTGACTCGAACGCCGAGCGGCGGCGTAATTTGAATGTCCACTCCAGTGGAGGATTTGACCGGCTTGGTGTTGCCAAGCTTCGCAAGCGCGTAAACAGGCTCCCGGTCAGGCAATTCCCCGATGATCAGGTCTTGTAGATCTCCGCTCGGACCGCCATTCTTTCTGAATTTAAGTTGAATTTTCAGAAGTGTCGTATTGTCGGTTGGCAGCTCGACCGATACAAAATTCGTATAAGGCTGCCATCTGGACCAGATTGTCCCACCATCGGCAGAGATCGAGTATTCATATCCGCGTTTATCAGGCGAATCCAGATCTAGCTTTATGATGCCGGTATAACCATCGTTCGAATCTCCGTAGAGATGAATCAGATTAGACTTTCCACCTGACGGAATCTCGGAGTTATCCATCGCTAACGCGAATAGTCCCGTAGAGGTAATCGTCATATTTCCTGCCGCGTCCGCGGCATATGCGAATAAGCGGAAATTCACGGTTTCGCCCGGTGCGATAAGGCCTTCGGCATCAATCTCGACTAGACCCGAAGCTGGCAGGTCCAGCCATGCGCCAGAGAGTGCATCGGGATCGGCGCTTCCCTCTTTAACCCATTGATATTTACGAATGTTGATTGCAGCACGGCCCGCTTCCTCGGCCACGGCAACAGTCACTTCATGCTTCTGCTGCGGATAAGGCACGGCCGTGCGGCTAAATCCAACCGTTGGCGGCTGGTTGTCAAAGTAATAAGACTTGGCGAACGTATATAGTCGGCTTCCGTCGCCAGGGTCGGCAACGACATGAACGTATACCATGCCGTTCAAAGCCGGATCGATCGGCAAGACGTAACCGTACTCGCCGCCAGCTACCGGCGCAGTTACGGATTCCGAATCGCCTGCTTCTCGGATGATGATTGGTTCTACCGTCGTGTAAGCCCCATCGTTGGTCGGACGGGCAACGCTGGAAGTAACGGCATACTTGACGTTAGCCGGAACAATGCCGCTGAGATAAAATTCCACTAGATGCGTGTTTACGTAATTTGGGTCCGAAGCCGGCAAGAATGCGGATCGGACCGTGGACGTGGAATCAATCGTAATCGACTGATCCAGCGGCACTGTTACTTCGTTGCCCGCTTGGTCGGATGATTTCACGAATAGCGTGTAGTTCCCGTCCTCATAGACTTGGTTCAGCGTTGAAATCGTTGCGATACCGCTGCCGTTCGGCGTTAAAGCCTGCCAGCTTGCGTCGCTTGGTTGCTCGTCTGTTTTGACGAATTGGAAGGCTGCATCCCGAAGTCCGCTATGGGGATCCTCAAGCCGAACGGTGATAACGGCTTCCGCCGTCGAATTGCCGGCAATATCCGTAAACGATACTTCCGGTACGCGATTATCAAGCAAAAATGGCGTCATGCCGTATTGCCAGTTGGAATCGTCTTGCTTGAAATCGTCCAAACTCCAAACATCCAGATCGGCGTAATCGCCGACCGCTGCGAGCGCTTTTGCATCCGCATAAATAATTTTGTCGGGTTCGGAACCGTCGCGTTCGTCCTTCCAAGCCTGATATTGATCAGGATGGTCGGCGATATAGGTTTTCATCTTTGCATACTGCGCAAGCTCCCTTGCGGAATCCCACGTCATGTCTGCTGTCCATGCATGCATATACCAGACGCCGCTGTTTTCGGGGAGCAATGCTTCCGACGGCGGAGCAATCATGCTTGTTTTGTTGTTGACGACCGCCAAATTCAAGTCCGCATATTCGCTCGGATACAAATCCTCGCGCGGCTGTTTTCCCGTAAGCGAGAAGCGCTTAAGCGCGGCATACTCGTCGATCCCCTTGTCTCCGAACGGATTGGCTTGGCTTTGGCTCCACACGTAGTAAACCAAACCAACCGACGGCGCTGCTTCCCCCGTCATGTTAGACGGCCTGTATATACCGCGGCTCGGAAGCACAGTAGGCATCTCGATCCCCGGAATAGTCGGCTCGAGAGGAGGCACCTTGATAACGGGATCGTCTGCCGCGATCGTCACCTTGCCGTTCTTACGGTACGTATTTGCCGTCGCTCCCTCATCCTCGAAGAAGAAACCGATCGTTGGCGACGTGTTGTCGATCATCAAGTTCGCCCAATCGATGGTTGAGTCCATATAAGACGTATCGCCGTCGACATGATTTCCTTTGTAATTCGCCGGTTGGAACAGCAGGTTGCCCGCATAATCCTGAACGACCAGCGTATCCGTAGGCTTGTTGTCATGCGCTAGCATAATGACTTTGAGGAGCGGCGTCTCCAGATTAATATCGTCTGTCAACGTCGTGCTGAACAACCAGGTTTTCGTTCCCACGCCTGTTCCCGGACTTGCCTTATAGTAGGCTTTCATGCCGTTATTAAATTGAAGGAACATTCCGGCGGGGTCCCATGAAGAGGTATGGTTGCGCCAGGCGGTAACCTCTTCCGTGAATTGAACTGCAAAATCGATCGTATCATTGTCGTTGACCGTAACTCCGGTCAGTATCTCAGGTTGAATTCCGTTGCTCGTTTTTGAATATTTCGGACGAACCGCATCAACAATGACGCGGAAACCGCTGCTGTTAAAGTTAAATGGGTCGTTTAAGTTTTTCCCCCGAAGATGTTGATCGCTAGCGCTATCCGGCCTAATATCCACATAATTAATGATTGCGCCGTTACCGGCCGCATCAATGAATTCCGCTTCCTTTAGCTTTTCTCCAAGCGGCATTCCGTTATTTGCATCGGTTGTGTCGCTAATCGCGGGCTCCAACGGCAAATTGCCACTGGTATGGTAACGAGTACCCGTATAGTTGTATGTAATCGATTTATAATATTTTTTTAAACTGTTTTCCGTACTGTCATATTGCTGGTTAATCAGATATTGCTGTTGCCCCTGCGCAGGCAACCCCGTCCCGTCTTCGTTAACAAATAATTCGTGACGCAGGAAAGCGTCCGTAGCCGGGGGCAATACATTGCCGGTCTTTGGTATAATACCGAAAGGACGAACGGGCTCGCTGAACTGATAAGTCAAATTAATGTACTCATTTTCTTTGACATATAGTTCTTGTTGACCCGTATTAGGATTGGTTCTTTGCAGACCGTTGCCGCTAAACGTATAGGCATCAATAACTGGGGCCGTTGTATCCTCAAACTCCACGTACATCCCTTCAACGCCGGTCGGCTTGCTTCCGAGATGATCACGTACCCCTAAAACCCGTATCTTGATTACGGTGTCTTGAGTAATGGCGGCCGTCAGACTTCGACCACCAACACCGCCATGCCAAGCTTCTTCTTCAATCTTCGCCACTTCCTTGTTGCCATGGAACACCTTCATATATGCATAGGTTCCTTGGAAGTCCTTGTCTAAAAATTGACTTTCCTCTGCCCACAGCAAGTGCGCCCAGCCCATCTTTACCTTGGCCTGACCGCTCGCGGCAAGCTGTCTAAGCGTTTCATTCTCGCTAACCCTGATTTCCAGATTGATCCATTCATCCTTGGTTACTCGGATCTCTCCTCCCCCAAGTCCAACTATATTCGCATTGTGCAAATCATAGCTGAAGCCCGAAACGTTGCGTCCTGGGAAATTGGCGAGCATGTTGCCTGGGTCTTCAGACTGATTGCCTATCAAGGCATTACCTACCAAAACAGCCACATCCGGGATATTGTCCTTTACCGCAGCACTCACTTGTGAGATAGGCCACAACGACAAGACCAGACTAATCGCCAGCAGGATCGATATTCCTTTCCTGCTCTTCTGCATCAATCTCAACGCCGACATTCCATTTCTCCTTCTTCCATTTCGACAGGATTTGCTAGATCCGGACGAAATTCGATTTTTTTTAAAAGTATATCAGTGCGCGTTGAACACATACTGAACAAATGATGGTCATACAGACCCAATTCACGCATACTCATGGTCTTTTGGACTATTCTTTTTTCAAAACTTTAAATAAGTTTTTGTCGAACTGGTATGGTGTAAGGAATTTGATAATCAGAGTTGTCTGGTAGAAGGAGCCATATATGCTGGTTTGTTGAATACGATATACTGAACTCGTGCAATCGTGGTGTTCAGAATATGTTTATTGGCCTCGTGTATGATAGAAGTAGAGAACGTCAAAAAATGTCGATAACGCCAATATTGTAGGGAAATGGCTCGAAGCTTTGGTGTTGAAAAGGTGGAATTCACGATGCTTTTTATTTTATGGAACGCACTCGGCGGCCTACTGTTTATAATGTGCTTATGGCTTAGCTTTCGCATGATGAGAGGCTCCAAATACGAGCAAGAAGAGGTTAAGCCTCGTCACAAAGACATCGCCTGACTATTGAACTATTCATTCAACCTTCCAACACCCAGTTACTTCCTCGTTTTTCCGACTTCACTTTTACTCCCGCTTTCTATCTAAATCGAATAAAATCACCTTCTCCTCGTCGATTATTCTCGTGGATCTTTTTTTCGTTCTACCTCTGCCGCTTGCAATCCCCAACCTTTGTTCAGTTGTGTCCTCCACCCTCAAACCTTTATAGTAAAAGAATCACTATTACAGCTAACAGTTAGGAGATTCACGATATGCCCGAATACAGACCGCAGCCCACGCAACATCTCCAGCCTTCTGGCCCATGGCCGCCGCCGCATCGTCGCAGTACCAGAGGAAAAAGCAGGAGAATTCGCAATTGGCTGGTTCTTCTCTTCCTATTGATGTTTGTTCCCTCCATGCTTGCAGTCCGCACAGACGAACTCGGCAGAATACTGCCGTTTATACAGAAAGACGCACCGACCGTCATGGGTCTTCATCCCATCGTATTAGCCAAGAGCAACGAGCTTGTGGAAGAAAGCGCAAAAATCGGCATCGAAATTCTTATTACCGACGACTTCAGAAGCCATGCCGATCAGGATACGCTGTTTGAGCAGGGGAGAACGGCAAAAGGTCCCGTCGTCACTCATGCACGCGGTGGCGAGTCTTATCACAACTACGGACTCGCGATCGATTTTGCTTTGAAGACAAAGAAAGGACAGGTCATCTGGGATATGGAATATGACGGAAATAGAAATGGGGAACCAGACTGGCTTGAGGTCGTAAACATAGCAAAGGGGCTGGGGTTCAGCTGGGGCGGCGACTGGAAGGGCTTCAAGGACTATCCTCACCTGCAGATGGATTTCGGTTATTCGATCAGCGAGCTGCAGCGAGGGTATCGTCCGTAAAGCCTATAAAATCCCTCAAAAAATACTAGTTCAAAAAGTCCGGTTTTCAGCACCGAGAAGATTGAATGAAAGTAGAAACTGAGGAGCGGAGCGTAGTGGAGGCTACGTGAGCACCGGAAGTTTCGCTTGAATTCAAGATTCGATGTCGATTTTGCTTCGCGGCATACTTCGTGATCAAAAGCGGACTTTTTGAACAAACTCTCAAAGTTATAGCCCTCAGCCTCGATTTCGATTACTATAGTAGGAGATTATGTTGGGACGATTCTCCAACTATTTAAAGAGGTGACAGTAATGGCATTAATCGATGTTGTCAAATATGATGGTCCTTCCGATGTGTATGCCTGGAAATTCCCGGATCAAGAGTTGGGAACATGGACCCAATTAATCGTTAATCAATCCCAGGAAGCCATCCTGTTTAAAGGCGGCAAAGCGCTGGACAGTTTCGGGCCTGGCCGGCATACGCTAAGCACGGCGAACATTCCTATTCTTAATCATGTCATTAACCTGCCTTTCGGCGGCAAATCTCCTTTCACGGCCGAGGTCTGGTATGTCAACAAAGCCAGCTCGATCGACATTAAGTGGGGAACGAGTACGCCGCTCCAGATTAAAGATCCGAAATACAATATTATCGTTCCGGTGCGCGCATTCGGCCAGTTCGGACTGACCATCGAGGACAGCCGCAAATTTTTGCTCAAGCTGGTCGGCACGATGCAAGAATTTAACAGGGAAGAGTTGAGCCGCCATCTGCGCGGCGTCGTCATGATGAACATTACGGGGATTCTGACGAGTTATTTGATCCAGAAGGGGATCAGCACGCTCGAGATCAACGCGTTCGTACGGGATCTTTCCACGCACGTGGAGCACGAGATTGCGGTGGAGCTCCAGGATTTCGGCATTAAAGTACATAATTTTTACTTTGAAAATATTAACGTGCCCGAGGACGATCCTTCCATCTCTCAACTGCGCAAGGTGCTGAACAAACGTTTGGAGATGGATGTCGTCGGCTATTCGTATCAGCAAGACCGCTCTCTGAGCATATTGGAAGGAGCCGCGAACAACTCCGGCGGCATGCAGCCGTTATTTATGAGCGCCAGAATAGGAGATTCGCTTGGCAACGCATTCGGCCCCCAAATGACGCAAGTGGCAGGAGCCATGGACGTGGCGCCGCCCGGGATATCCTGTTCGGGCTGTCACACGACGAATATGCAAGGCGCGATGTTCTGCAGCGGCTGCGGCAAAAGCTTGACAGCCCCTGCGGCGCCGCCCCCTCTTACGGTGCTTCCGCACAATTGCGACAAATGCGGCAAGCCGCTGGTCGCGGGAGCGAAGTTCTGCGCGCATTGCGGCGACCGATACCATGCCTGTCCGTCTTGCGGTGCCGATACGCCGGAGGGCAGCTCCCACTGCAGGGAGTGCGGAACTTCCCTGCCCAAGCCTTGCGTGAGCTGCAAAGAGACGATTGACGGCAGCGCGCGCTTTTGCAATCATTGCGGCGCCGGGCAAGCGCAAGGAGGATAAGCCGACATGAGGTCCAGGAACTATGCGCCGATAGCGGCGTTTATCATCTTCGTTGCCATAGCCGTCCTTACATTGGTTATCGTATGGACCGCAAGCTCGCTTCCGGAGGGAGATGTGCGGTCACTGGCTGCGCTTTTCGCCTTGCTTCTGGCAGAGACGTCCGCATGGCTGTACGTCTCGCGGCTTCTTCGAGGCGAGCTTCGCTCCTCTATCGCCGCCTTTGCGGCATTCGGCTATGTGGTTGCGGCTTATTGGCTGGGTACCATTATCGTGGCTTTTCTTATGTTTCTGCCGGCCGTGCTCTACTTGGGCATCCAAACATTGCTGCTCGTCGTAGCGGCTCTAGCGGGAGGCATTCTGTATTTGTCGAACAGGCACATCAGCGGCGGCGAGCGCAGGGACGAACGCCGTACCTCCGATTGGAATGAGCTGCTAAGCGACGTTCAGCGAGCCAGAGATATGCTTCAGTTATGGAACGAGGGAGAGCGGCGCATGCTGGCGAAGGAGATGGAACAACTGGTCGACTCTGTCCGCTACAGCGATCCTGCCACCGTGTCCGAGCTTGCCACCGTCGAATACACGCTTCAGATCGATTTGCGTCTGCTAACGGATAAGCTTGAATCCCGAAGCGGAGGGAGCGCCGCCGAGCAAGCGGCCTCCGTTCCCGAGCTGCGCCGCGCCATCGTCGGTCTTAATAATGACATCAAACAAAGAAACCGACAGCTAGCGGCCAGCAAAGGTTAGGAAAGGAGAAACGACGTGCGCGTTCTCGGAGCTATTATGTTTATCATTGGGGTATTGGTTGCCGTAACTATGTTTCTGCCCGTGCTCATATTTATTTTTATTGAAAATGACGACACGGCTTCCACAGTTGTGGCAGCTATTATTTTATTGCTTTTTTTAGGAACCCCGTGTTTTCTGCTTATTTTTTTCGGAGCCCGATTGTTTCGAAGAAAGAGACCCGCAGTTGAAGGTGCTCGTCCCTACGTTCCGGAGCCTCCGATGGCAGCTCAGCCTGCTAGACCGGCACCAGCACCGGCGCCTTCATCCGACTCCTATTCGAGCTACGAACACAGCAATAACGAACCGGATCAAGTGGATGAGTTGTTGGACGCTATAAACAGGCGGGCCAAGGAATTGAATCAACAACGAAAAGCAGCTTCCCGGTCGACTCCGGAGACATCGGCAACTCCGTCTCCTCCCCCTCCCGAGCCTAAGACGGCCGTATGCAAAAACTGCGGCGCTTCCAAAAATGTGGCCGGCGGGGAAAAAGCCGTCTGCGATTATTGCGGAACGGTCCTGAGCTGAATGGCGCTACCTAAGAGAGGAGGGACATCATGCGCGTTTGGGGCACGATTATGTTAACGCTTGGCATTATTATAGGAGCTCTGATTTTTCTTCCTGTATTCATCGGCGTTCTTATTACCGAAAAGGACACGCAAAACGTCAACTATTATTTAACTTTTACGGTTTTATTTTTCGGTGTTCCCTCCCTTCTACTTATTCTGTATGGGAGAAAGCTTCGCCGTAAAGGACGACTCGCGGCAGAAGAAAACTTCCGTCAACAGCAATTGCGAAACGGTTCCTCGGAATACGCTGCATTTGGCGACAGGGAAACGAAAGCTGTACGCCGACCGGCTATGGAGACCATGCAGAACAAACATAACGTTCCGCAAACCGCACCAAAGCTGGTTGTACCGAAAGTAACTGCGCCTCCTAAGACGGTCATATGCCGAAACTGCGGCGCATCCAAAAATATGGTCGTCGGACAAGAAGCAGCCTGCGATTATTGCTCCACCATATTAAAAGCCTAAGGTGAAACGGCTGTCGCCATCCTTTAGCGGCGCAGTAAGTTTCATTTCGAGAATTATAGGTCAAGTATGGGGAAAACTATTAAAAAAGGAGCTTTCCAATAAGTCTCAAAAATAAAAAGGTTGGGCGAGAAAACGCAAGGTTTTCCGCACAACCTTTTTGTGTGCCTGCTTTTTCAGGAAAGTGGCGAGGTTGGTGTCTGCCACTTAACATTCAACCAAAACGGGGGTGTCCAGCATTCCGTTTTCACTGGTTTTTTGGATAGCCATTTTGCCAAGTGCCGGTCTGTTTGGTGAATTGTATATGAATTTTCATACACGTTTGGTCAAGCGCGGCCTGTTTGGTGAATTGTGTATGATTTTTCATACACGTTTGGCCAGATGCCGGCCTGTTTGGTGAATTGTATATGAATTTTCATACATGTTTGGCCAGGAGCCGGCCTATCTGGTGGATTGTGTATGATTTTTCATACACGTTTGGCCAGATGCCGGCCTATCATACACACTTACCCCGGTGAAGCCACTTGTGTTGAATTTTGTATACAAGCCTCCGTATAATCGAGCCATAAGGACAACGGGCTACCTTAAAAGTTCACTTCTCGGACAGCCCCTTCTTCTTATAAGCCCGCAATAATTTCGTACGACCGAACGCGCGCGGCGTGATCGAAGATATGGGCGGCGATCATAATCTCGTCCGCGCCTGTCGCATCGATGTATTGGGACAGCTTCTCCTTCACCGTCGCGGGACTGCCCGCGATGGAGGAGCCCAACTGCTGCTGCAGCATGTATTTCTCCTGCTGCGTCCACAGCGACTCCATATCTTTGACCGGCGGCGGCAACGGTCCCGGTCTCCCTCTGACGAAGCCCAGAAACAGCTGCTGCATGGAGGTAGCCAGATAAGCGGCCTCCTCGTCGGTGTCAGCCGCCACGACGTTTACCGCGACCATCCCATACGGCTCGTCCAGCACGGCTGACGGCTTAAAGGAGCTGCGATACAACTTCATGGCCGGCACGGTATACGTTGGCGAGAAGTGGCCTGCGAATGCAAATGGAAGACCCAATTGCCCCGCCAGCTGCGCGCTGAAATCGCTGGAGCCAAGCAGCCAAATCGGGATGTCGGCGCCTTCGCCCGGGATGGCGCGAACGGCCATCGCTTTCTCGAAGGTCTGCGGGTCCAGAAACGCTCGCAGCTGCTCCAGCTGATCCGGGAAATTGCCGCCATTGGTCCCTCTCTCTCCCCGAAGAGCGGTTGCCGTTAGCTGATCCGTGCCTGGAGCGCGTCCCAGCCCGAGATCGATGCGTCCCGGGAACAGCGCCTCCAGCGTTCCGAATTGCTCGGCAATGACAAGCGGTGCGTGGTTAGGCAGCATAATGCCGCCGGCGCCGACGCGAATATGCGAAGTGCCGCCCGCCACATGGCCGATGACGACTGATGTAGCGGAGCTTGCGATGCTTGGCGAGTTATGATGTTCCGCCAGCCAGTAGCGATTGTAGCCCCAGCTCTCGGCATGCTGCGCCAAATCTAGCGAGTTGCGAAGCGACTCCGCGACCGTCCCGCCTTGCACGATCGGTGCAACGTCCAGAACGGAAAACGGGATGCCATAGGAGGCGTGCGGCTTGTTAGGCTGCGACTGAGGTTCTTTTTTGGCCATTATCATGATCACCTGCTGACTTTAGAATACTGTAATTTTATTATATACAGTTTATGAAGTCAAATTTTCCTTATCAACTTTCCTTACAGGCGGAATCCATGGAGCGAACAGGATCGAAGCGACTATAATGCCCAGCAGAGTGCCGGATATGGACGAAACCACGAACATCCCTAGCTGATTCGCGCTGCCGAAGTAAGTCCATTTAACAATAATGGCGAGAATAGCGACCGCAAAAACCACGCACCAGTACCCCTTTTTCAAGCCTCGCGAGACGGAAGGTTCGAAGGGAACTTCGGCAGAAGCTTTCTTTAATGTTGCAATTATAAATAGGATAATAACGCTAAGGCCAAGCAGCGAGCCTCCGTGCTGCAATAGCTTATATATAGGAAATCCGAGAAGCTCCTCCCTCAGCACTCCCCACCTGGATACGAAAAAACCGGACTGGTGCGTAAAGGTATCCACAAACACATGCGAGAAAAAGCCGATTGCAATGGAAACGAGAAGCTTCAAGATATCCCCGAGATTCCTTAGACGCCATTCACTCTCCCGAATCAAATTCCTCGCTCTACTATCTAATCCGAATCGACTTGGCAGACAAGTCGCCAGCGGCTCTTTGATCAGGTAATGGAAAAGGAGCGCCAAGCCAAAACTGACAGGCAGCGCAAAAAGATAAAGCCCTTCCAGCGAATGCCCGATCGTCTCTCTTGGCTCGAATGCCCAAAAATATTCGAAATCGGGCGACATGCTTCCCAGCACGAGTCCAGTCAAACTAAACAAGCCGGGCTTTACCAGCTTGAGCGGAGCCGCATACAGCGGATGCGCGAACGTAAATGGCATATCATACCTCCCAGGAATGTGATGCCTGTCTCCTTATTGTCCTCTCATTGTACTATAATAGGACTAACTGTTGCGATGGAGAGAAAGTGCCTTTATCCATATCCATTACCGAATGAAGCGTCAAAGGAGAACATCATGTCCGTTTCACTTACTCGAAATCAAATTATAAACCTGTGCGGCCTGGACAACTATGAAAAAGGCGCCGCCTATGCAAGCGAAGGCAAGGTTTCCGTAGAACGCTCCGGCAGCCGTTATTCGGCGACCGTATCGGCCAGTCGTCCTTATGTCGTGCATGTCAGGCTTGGAACGGGCGGCAGCGTCGAACCGGAATGCGGCTGCTTGTCCAGTCTGGCGGAGGATCAGCATTGCAAGCATATTGCCGCAGCGCTTATCTCCATCGTCGAAGCATCGAGGAAAGGCCGGCTTCGTACGAAGCCGGCAGAGAGCGCAGGTGCCAAAATCTATTTGCAAAGCGCCCCGGATCGCGAGCTCGTCGAGCACCTGCTTGGGCTGTTCGGCGAAGATGCCGCCGTACCCGTCAGCTTCGGAAGTCCCTTGCGCGACGACCGGATGGCGCTTAACATCGAATTCGGCATCCTGTTGCTCCCCGCCAAGGACGGCAGGCATACGATCGGCCTGGATATGAAGATCGGGCTGCAGAAGCTTTATCCCGTCCAGCAGGTGGCGGAATTTCTGCGCAGCGTCGAAGAACAACGGGAGTGCCAGACGGCCAAGTCCTTCCGATATACCCCCAAGCAGCATCGCTTCTCTCCCCAGGACGAGCCTGTCATAGAAGCTCTGGTCTCGTCATTAAGAGAGAACGATCGCTACCGCTCCGCCATGGCATCCGGCACTCTCCCCTCACCCGGACAAGAGGAGAGCGAGCGTCTCCTTGTCGTTCCGCCGCATAGCTGGACGAAGCTGCTGACCGCGTTAACCCAAGCCTCCAGCGTAAAAACGGAAGTCTACGACGCTCAAGGCAAAGGCCGTTCCAAGCAATCGACATTCGGCAAGCCTGTGCCAGGTCCTTCGCAAGGCCGATTGCCCTTGCAATTCAGACTCGATCGTTCCCATGAGGATGACGGTTATTCCCTTACGGCCAGCGGCATCAGAGAAGCGATCGTGCTGGAAGCGTACGGAATGGCTTTTATGGGAGGCGTATTCTATCCGCTCCCCTCCGCCCGACTTGTTCAGCTGGCCAAGCTGAAGCGGCTGCTGTTTTCCGGGATCCGCGATACGGCCGACGAAGAGTCGGTAACAATCGCTGCGGAGCAGATCGACCGCTTTATGGACAAGGTCGTGCCCAGCTTAACGAAGCTTGGGGAGCTGCAGCTTGCCCCTGCTGTCGCGGATCGAATCTGGGTACAGCCGCTGAAGGCGCGTCTCTATCTGGATCGGATTCGCGGGAGACTGCTGGCCGGGCTGGAATTTCAGTACGGCGATATCATCATCAACCCGCTTGAGAACGGGGACAAACCCCGCGGATCCGAGCGCATTCTAATGCGAGATTCCGAGAAGGAGAAGGAGATTCTGCGGTTGTTCCAGCAGGAGGGGTTCGTAAAAACAGAAGGCGGATATGTGATGGAGGGGGACGACGACGAATTTCTGTTCCTTCACGAGATCGTCCCGCAACTGGAAGAGCTGTTGACCGTCTATGCAACGACGGCCGTTAAGCTCCGCATCCTTAACGAAACGATCCCGCCCAAGCTGTCGCTTACCTGGGACGAAAAAACGGACTGGCTGGAATTCAAATTCAAGATGGACGGCATCTCCGCGCAGGAGATCAAAGCGGTCGTAGAGGCGGTCGAAGCGAAAAAGCCTTATTACAAGCTGGCGACAGGCGCTTTGCTGCCGCTTAGGACGGAGGCGTTCGAAGCGATGCTGCGCGTCATGAACGGCGTCGGTCTGCATCATCTTGCCCTTCATGGCGATATGGCCAGAGTGCCGATCGGCAAAGCTGCCGCGCTCCTGGATATGCCGGGGTCAGACGCGGTAAAGCTTGGGCGCTCCCTTAAGGAGCTGCTGGACAGCCTGCGCGATCCCGAGCGGCTCGATTTCCCTTTGCCGGAAGCTCTCGGCGGCATCTTGAGAGATTATCAGAAGATCGGCTATCAGTGGATGAAGACGCTCGCCGCCTATCGGTTCGGCGGCATACTGGCCGACGAGATGGGACTCGGCAAGACGATTCAGAGCATCGCCTTCTTGTTGTCCGTCGCGGATGACATCCGTGCCTCCGGCCGGCCGGCTCTGATCGTATGCCCCGCTTCCCTGATGTACAACTGGCGAGGCGAGCTGACGCGATTTGCACCTGGCTTGCGCACGGTTATCGCGGACGGGAGCAAGGAGGAGCGGCTGGACGCCTTGGATTGGACGATTGCAGGCGATGACAGTGGCGGTGGCGGCGTCAGTCGTGGAAAGCCCGTTTTTGACATGGACGGCGAAGGCGACGGAAGGCCTGACGTCGTTATCGTTTCTTACCCGCTCCTGCGGCGGGACTGGGAGACGTATGCCGCGCATTCGTTCCATACGCTCATCCTTGATGAAGCCCAGGCGTTCAAAAACGTAAATACGCAAACGGCCGGAGCCGTACGTTCGCTGAAAGCCGAATACCGCTTCGCCTTGACGGGCACGCCGATCGAAAATCGGCTCGACGAGCTGTGGTCAATCTTCCGGGCCGTATTCCCCGCGCTCTTCCCTGATCCTCGAGGCTTCGGAGAGCTAACCCGCGAGGAAGTCGCGCGACGCAGCCGTCCGTTCCTGATGCGCCGGCTTAAGTCCGAGGTGCTAAAGGAGCTACCCGAGAAGATCGAGACGCTTCAGACCAGCGAACTGCTGCCGGAGCAGAAAAAGCTTTACGCGGCTTATCTCGCCAAGCTGCGCGAGGATTCGCTCAAGCATCTCGACAACGGCGACGAATTCGGCAAAGCCCGTATCCGCATATTGGCGGGCATTACGCGTCTTCGACAGCTATGCTGCCACCCCGCCTTGTTCGTCGAAGGTTATCAAGGCAGCTCGGCCAAGTTCGAGCAGCTTCTGGAGATCGTCGATCAATGCCGCAGCGCGGGCAGACGCGCGCTCGTGTTCTCCCAATTCACGGAGATGCTCGGTTTGATCAGCCGCGAGCTTGGCTACAAGGGCGTACCCTACTTCTACCTGGATGGCAGCACGCCAGCCGCCGAACGCGTCGAGCTATGCAGCCGATTCAACGAAGGGGAACGCGATCTGTTCCTGCTCTCGCTGAAGGCGGGCGGCACGGGGCTTAACCTGACGGGAGCGGATACGGTCATCCTGTACGACCTTTGGTGGAATCCGGCGGTGGAGCAGCAGGCAGCGGACCGCGCGCACCGGATCGGCCAGCGCAATGTCGTTCAGATTATACGTCTCGTCTCCGAAGGAACCGTGGAGGATAAGATGGTGGAGCTTCAGCAGCGCAAGTTAACCCTGATCGACGATGTTTTGTCGCAGGACGGCCTTTCCTCCTCCTCGCTGACGGAAGCGGATCTGCGGGAGCTGTTGTCGCTCGGCAATCGCTAGAAGGTTGCGTCTCTACATTTCGACAGCTTTCCCTTATAATAGACAATAACAGCAACACGAACGGAACGGCCTTACTTCGCAGTTGGGAGGAACGATTGGAATGACTGTCATGCACGATCGCGCGGCTCTGGCCAAAATCACATTACCCACCAGAAGAGGCAGATTCGTGACTCGCGAACGGCTGCTTCAGACTCTTAATCGATCCCTCGCCGGCAAGCTGACGATTGTCTGCGCACCGGCCGGATATGGCAAAACATCGCTTCTCGCAGAATGGGGAATACAAGCCGGACGACCTGTCGCATGGCTCTCGCTGGACGGCGCCGACAATGACAGCAACCGCTTCTGGCGTTGCCTGACGCATGCGCTGGCTGCTTCCGTGGACGATCCTGCCGCAGACCGTTTATATTTGCTCGCGGAGGGAATGAACTCCGTGTCCCGGCTGACCTATATCGATGCTTTGCTGAACGAGCTCGCCCTGGTCTCGCTCCCTCTCCTGTTTATTATCGACGATTATCATGCGATCACAAGCGAGCAGTTGCACGAGCACATCGCTTATTTCATTCAATACATGCCGGATAATCTGCATCTCGCCATAGCAAGCAGGCAGCCGATTCCGTTCCCCACGATGAAGCTTATGATTAGCGGCGAAGCGGCGGAGCTGACCGTCTCCGAATTACGATTTACGCTGGAGGAGACAGAGCTCCTGCTGTGCGACTCCGTCCCTGCCCCTGTCGAGTGCCTCATCGAGCTGTTAGATCGGACTGAGGGCTGGATTACCGGCATGATGCTCGTCCGGGTGATGCTGCGATCCGGTCAGACCATGGAACATGCGCTACGCTCCTTCAAGGGGCACGAGCGCCATGTGTCCGATTATTTATTTCAGGAAGCTGTAGCCTCGCTCCCTATCGAGCTCAAAGACTTCCTGCTGCGCACATCGTTGTTAACAAACTTCGATGCGTCATATTGCAACGAGGTGACCGGCCGGGATGACGGCGATGTCATGCTGGAGCAAATCCATGAGCTGAATTTATTTCTGCTTCCGATCGGCGAGCGTTCCGGTTATTTCCGGTATCATCGACTTTTCTCCGAATTTTTGGCGGAGACGTTCCGGATGGAGCATCCGGAGGAGTGGAGGCGGACGCACGGCAGAGCAAGCGTCTTGTTCGCCAGGCACGGCATGCTTCATGAAGCCATCGACCATGCCTCGTTTGCCGGAGAATATGACAAGATGGAAGAGCTGCTGGGCAGACACATCCCCTATGTCCTGCGCCGCGGCGAACTGGTAACGCTGCTCCGATGGTTCGGCAACTTCCCGGACGATTATTCGCTCTCGCATGAGATGTCGCTGCTCCATGCCTTCGCGCTCGTGCTGACGGGACAGCTTGCGCCGGCGGAGCATCTGCTCCAGCGGTTGGAGCGGGCGCTGGAGCAGGCCGGCGGCTTGCAATCAGAGAACAACGCAGATCTGAAGTCGGGCATCCTGTTCGTCCGATCGAATCTCGTATTCATCAGCGGCGATTATGAGCGTTGGCTGGCATACAGCACTGGCATTTTGGATGAACTTGTCCCGGAGAATCCGCTTTTCTACAACTTTAACTACAACCTCAAGGAGCCTTTCGTCCGTAGAACGGTAATGGGAATGAACGGCGTATTATCGCCGACGACCGAGACGATGGCGGAGCTGTTCAGCGGCACGTTGGATTCCCACGGCTGGGACCGCTCTCTTATCAATCTGTACGTCAAACAATCATTGGCGGAAGGTTACTACGAATGGAACCGGTTGAAGGACAGCCTCAGCCTGTTGAGAGGTATCGAGCAAGCGGTGGCGAGCCGCGGCATTCCCGGTCTGCTCATTCCGCATCGGCTTACCGAAGCATCCATCCATAAGGCGCTCGGGGACATAGCTCAAGCAGAGCAAGTCGTCAAGGATGCGTTGCGATTCGCGTCCGGTCTTGAGGACAAACATTGGCTTATCGCGGTATACGCATACCGGACGAGATTGGAATTATCCATTGGCAGCTTGTCGCAAGCGAAGGATACGGCCAAACATATGTCGGTAACGGCCAAGGAGCTTCCGATATACGCGAAGGAGTACGAATATTTGACGCTTGCCCGCCTGCTGGGACGTCAACGCAAGGAGAAGGAGGCGCTGCGTCTCCTGGACTTATTGAAGCCCCAGGCCAGAAGAGAAGGGCAGTTGAGCAGTCTTGTGGAGCATGCCGTGCTGCATGCCCTCTTCGAATACAAGGTCGGCAACCGGAACTCGGCCTTTGCATCGCTTGAAGAGGCGCTCATAATTGGCGCCGAGAACGGATATATCCGCAGCTTCGCGGATGAAGGAGCGGAGATGACCGAGCTTCTGCATCGCTACAAAGAATACGCCGTCGCTCAAGGCCGCGTCAATTATCCGCGCAGAGGCAGGAAGAACAGCGGAGATGCGCTGCCTGGAGTAACAGGCTCCTACCTGGATGAGCTGATTGCCGCCTGCCCGGCTCCTGTTATCCCGCAGGTCAAGAAAGGACGCGCCTCTAAGGAACCGCTGACGAGCAGCGAGCTCGAGTTGCTGCGCCAGTTGCGTAAAGGAGCCTCCAACAAACAAATCTCCGCCGCCTTGCATCTGTCAGAAGGTACGGTAAAGGTCTATTTGTCCACGCTGTACGGCAAGCTCGGCGTCTCCTCCAGGACGCAGGCGCTGATTGCCGCACAGGAGCGCAAGCTGCTCTAGAACCTGGGGGACGAATGTCGAATAACCCGTTAAGCCGAAGCGTGCTTGCTGCACGTTGCTTAACGGGTTTATTCGTATGCGGCCTGCCTGCTATGTTCGGCGGATCAGGGCCGGGCTGGCTGGGAGGACGAGCGGATGTGTATGAAAAAGCGAGTTCAGTGGGACGCTGGCGGGCGAGGACGAGCGGATGTGTATGTAAAAGCGAGCACAACGGGGCGTTGGCGGGCGAGGACGAGCGGATGTGTATGAAAAAGCGAGTTCATTGGGACGCTGGCGGGCGAGGACGAGCGAATGTGTATGAAAAAGCGTGTTCATTGGGGCCCTGGCGGGCGAGGACGAGTGAATGTGTATGAAAAAGCGAGTTCAGTGGGGCGTTGGCGGGCGAGGACGAGCGAATGTGTATGAAAAAGCGAGTACGATGGGGCGCTGGCGGGCGAGGACGAGCGGATGTGTATGAAAAAGCGAGTTCAGTGGGACGCTGGCGGGCGAGGAAGAGCGAATGTGTATGAAAAAGCGAGTTCATTGGATGGGCCGGGCAGGCCCGGTGCAGCGCATTATAGCGAATTTTTCCGCTATATCGGGCGGATCAGGCCCGGCCTTAACCATTGTAGACTACACAGGGAGCCCGTTGTAGTATACTTTTATGCTTCTTTCGGCGATTCAGGCAACCTACGAGCTCACTCTAGTATAATTCGGCGATACGAGCACCAGTGTGACCAACAAAGCTTACTTTTATGCTTCATTCGGCGGAACGAGACCAACGAAGCTTCCTTTATGCTTCATTAGGCGATACAGGCTACTTGAGCCCATAGGAGTTTAATTCCCGCTATACCTTAACTGTCTGATCAAGTCTGGTGCGGCTCATATTGAAAGCAGCCATCAGCTCCATTAACAGATCAGCCAATTCTTTATAATCGGCAACGATGTGATGGGGCTTATCGTCGCTCTCCGGCTGAGCCCCCCGGTAATTGAACCAGACGACGGTCCAACCCGCGCCCAAGGCGCCGACCACGTCGTTGCGCCAGGAATCGCCTACATAGACACATTGCTCAGGCGTCGTTCCCGTAGCCGCGTTAATTTGGCGAAATAGCCGAATGTCGGGCTTGTCCCACCCCATCTCGCCGGAAATAAAGATACGCTCCGGAGAAACCAACTCATCTAGCCGCATAGCCTCGATTTTGCGCCGCTGGTGGTCTCCTGCTCCATTCGTGATCAATCCTACGGCGATGCCCGATGCCGTCAGCTTGGCAAGCAGCTCCCTCGCGCCCGGGAACATCTCGATGTCATACTGGCAGCCGATATAAGCCGCCTGCACCTCCGTAGCTTCCTCGTCGCTCAACTGAATGCCGAACTCGGCCAAAGTCAACTGAAAACGCCGCCTTCTCATCCCTTCGGTCGCCGCTCCCGCTTCCATCGCTCCTGCGCCGCCCAGCTCTAATGACAACTTGTCGCTATAATATCGGAGCCGGTGATAAGCTTCCTCGAAGGGGAAGTCCGGCCTATCGCTCGTCAAACCTTGTATCGCCTTCCGAAACGGCAGCAGGTGGTCGTACAGCGTATCGTCTACGTCAAAAAATACCGTTGTATGCATAGTAGCGCTTCCCATCTTTCCTTCTTTCCTTTTTTCCTTCTTCTTGTTCCAGTATATCAAATGTCCCTTAATACCGCCCTAACCTCCACTAGCCCGCCTCAATAGCTGAGGCAGGATAGCAAGGAAATATATCCGGTCAACAGAAACGTCCATTACGCAGCTTTCCCGGCCCAGGTTATCAAGCCACAGAAACAGCATTTACGCCGAATCAGGCCAGAAATCCACGGACATCAAGCCGACATAAGCATGGAATACGAGGCTTGCGGCCCCATCGAGGTTGTGCCATAGCTTGGAGACTGTACGCTCCAGCCAATAACCTCCAGTCTCCCCGCAGAGATCTGAGGCACATACAGCAGCCGTATTAACTCGTCGGTTCGGCCAAAAACGTAGGCTTCCCGGACTTGCCGCACCATCGCTTCCGATTCTAAATCTTCCGTTCCCAAAACGTGGCCCTTATCGTATTCGCTATCTTGAAGCAACGCCGTCCTTACGTCCTCAAGCGTACGACGCGCTCTGTGCAGCGCAGCTTTCACTGCTCCTTCGCTTGTATCCAGCAATTCTGCAGTCTCCGCGATGGAGTAACCGAGCGTGTCTCGCAGCATGAATACGGTTCGCTGGATCGGCGACATCAGTCGATAGATCGCGGCGATCGCCCGATCCGCTTCTTCCGTATCCTCCTGAGGCGGCTGACCGCCAGCCTCTTGCAGCTGCCCGATACGTTCCCGCAGCATCCGTCTTCGGCGGCATTCGTCGACCCAGCCGTTCTTGGCTACCCGGATCAGGAACGCCTCCGGATTAACGTGACTCTCTATCTTCCGGCTCTGTATCGCCTTCAGCCATGTCTGCTGCGCGAGGTCCTCCGCATCGGGGATAGAGCCCGTCAGCGATATGCAGTACCGGTACAACGATGCCTGCAGCGCTTCCAGCTCCATACTTGCATCCCGTCTCTCGATCCCTCTATCCGCAATGCCATCTTTGCTTATCATTGTCCAGCCTCCTTCACCCGCTGCAAGCGAAGCGGATATCGTCCTTATGGGGTAAACGAACGAATACGCTTAAAAGTTACTCTCCGCATTATACTTATATCCTATCCCGAACTCGCGTATCCTTCCAGCCCCCTGGATCGTTTACCCGGCGTAATCCAATTCAAACCTACGGGAGGTTACCCTATGAACATTCCAATACCTTACGTCGTCGAGCAGACGAACCGCGGCGAGAGATCGTACGATATTTATTCGAGACTGCTGAAGGACCGCATCGTCTTTGTCGGCTCGGAAATTAACGATGCCGTTGCTAACAGCATCATTGCACAGTTGCTGTTTCTAACGGCGGAAGATCCCGACAAGGATATCCATATGTACATCAACAGTCCGGGCGGTTCGGTGACGGCAGGTCTTGCCATCTATGATACCATGCAATACGTGAAGCCGGAGATTAGCACCATCTGCACGGGTTTCGCCGCTTCCTTCGGCGCCATTCTTCTGCTGGCAGGCCAAAAAGGC
Organism: Paenibacillus agaridevorans; assembly: GCF_018604145.1. Lineage (NCBI taxonomy): Bacteria > Bacillati > Bacillota > Bacilli > Caryophanales > Paenibacillaceae > Paenibacillus > Paenibacillus agaridevorans. The sequence continues at coordinate 4,176,178 of NZ_CP075889.1, forward strand.
AAGCGATTCGCGCTGCCTAATAGCGAGATCATGATTCATCAGCCTCACGGCGGCACCCGGGGACAAGCGAGCGATATCGCCATTACCGCCAGACATATTCTTAACACGAGGGAAAAGCTGAACCGCATTACCGCAGAGCGCACCGGTCAGTCGCTGGAGAGGATCGAGCGGGACATGGACCGAGACTATTACATGTCAGCGGAAGAAGCGGTCGAATACGGCATCATCGACAAGGTGATTATTCAGCGCTAACGCCGTTCCGGCAACCTGATTCCATCAACTCTTTCTATGAGAACAACGCTCTATCGGGACAGATCTCCTTCGGCAAAAGTACAAGCAAATGCTAGAGCTGATTCATAGCATATAGTACTTTTACAAGAAGAAGGTGAAAGCATTTGGCTAAGAACAAATTGTTGTTCAGTACACCCGCTGAAGGCGTATCGATCCGTACTGGCTCGAGCAGAGTATTGACTCGAAAAGACCGTCACCATCATCATCACCACCATCACAAAGACCGAGGCATCGAAGTCAAAAAATATGAAACCATTCGCTTGTTCGCAGAGAATCGCGGCACATCCGCGACGTCCGTTACTGTCGCCATGACCAGCACGCAGAACGGTAGAAGCAACAATTATAGGCTCGCAAGAGTGAGGCTCGCTCCGGGACAATCGTATACGGACACGTACAGGGTGCCCGGCAGATATGTCAACATTACAGCCTACTCAACGGGATACTCCGGCGACTGCGGCGGAAGAGGCAGAGGCAGAATCGACACAATCGACGTGCAGCTGTACGGCCGCAAGTAAGTCAAAGAAATAAAATAAGACAATGTGAAACGTCTGTCGCCGTCCTTTGGCGGCGCAACGCGTTTTATTCCGAGAATTAAAGGTCAAGTATGGAGAAAACTTATACTTTCTTATAAAGTGAAAAAGGTCGAGCAGAGGTTTCCTTTGCTTCGACCTTTTCCCTTGTTACCTGTTTGAAATGTTCTCTTTGGTGCGCTCGTATTGCGTTATTATTTGGACCAAAGTTCCACGCGGGCTTTGACCATGTTCGAGAATTCCTCGTTCAACTTCGCCACGCCGGCATCGTCCAAATCCTTCAGGAAGGCGTCATAGATTTTATCGAAGTCTTCCGGCTTCGCCAGGATCGCTTCGGGAATACGTTTTTTCATAATGTCCTGCGTCTTCTGGAAAATAACGTTCGCTTGCGAACCCGTCTCAAATGGAAGTGTCCAAGCCGCTCCGTATTTGCGCTCAGGGAACGCGTCGTTAGCCGGCCACAGATCTCTGTACGTCGTTGCACCGTAAGCCGCCAGCGTCTTTTTGTCCGCTTCGGAATAAGCCGTGACGATCTGCTCCGGGAAGTTCGTTGTATAGTAGTTGCCGCTTGGATCCATAACGCCGTCTCCATAACGGGCGGAGATCAGATAGTTGCCGATGCCCGTCGTTTTCTTGAACGTATTGTTGTCGTTCGACTTCTGCGCTTGTACGTCGGCAGGGATAACGCGTTTGCTGTTCTCTACGTTGTAATGCTTGCCTTCGATCCCCCAGTTGACGAGAACCTGGCCTTCATCCGATGCAAGGTAGTCCAGGAACTTGATGGCGCGGACCGGATCCTTTGCGTCTTTCGTGATCGCAATGCCGTAACCGGACAGGTAACCCGTTCCTTGGAAGGAATGGTCTTGATAAGTCTCGTCAAGCGTAACCGGGAAACGTGCGTACGTGGAGTCGAATTTGCCTTCGGCTTTCAGCGCGTTTTCGGCATCCGCATAGTCCCATTGTTGGTCAACCAGACCCAGAACGCGGCCGGAAGCGATTTTTGCTTTGTATTGGTCATACTTCTGGACGAAGCTCTCGGGATCCAGCAAGCCGATATTGTTCATGTGGTTCAGCCAACGGAAGTATTCGCGCTCTTCGGGACGCTGGTAATGCATGATAGCTTCGAACGTTTCTTGGTTGATGTAGAATTCGCCGTCATCCGGAGCGCCCGTTGCGTAGAACGCGGGGTTCGTTACGGAGATAAGGATCTGCCATTCGCCGCCGTTCAGCGACATGCCGATCGTAGGTTGTCCGTCTTCGGTTTTCGGATTTTTTTCGATGTAGGCTTTGATTGCGTTCTCGTAATCTTTTACCGTTTTGATCTCGGGGAAACCCGCTGCTTCAAGAACCTTATGCTGCAACTGGAAGCCGCCGCCCGCCTCGAAATAAGTGTGGCCTACGCCATCTTGCGGCAATACGTAGATCGCGTCGTCTTGCTCGCTCCAACGAAGACGGTTGAAGTATTCGCCATAAATTTTCTTGAGGTTCGGAGCATGTTCTTCGATCAACGGACGAAGGTCGATCAGCGCGCCGGCGTCAACCAGCTTGCCCGCGTTGCCCTTCGGCATAACGAGGTCCGGATATTCGTCGCTTGCGACCATCAGGGCAAACATGTCGGCATCGCTTCCGCCAACAGGGAACTCCTGTTTAAGCGTTACGCCCGTTTTGGCCAGAATCTCTTGGCCGACTTCGCTTTTCATGTCATCCCAGTTCGCGTTTACGTCGCCGGATGCAAGGCGAATCGTAATCGGCTCAAGCGATTCCTCGCCTGCATTGTTGGCATTGCCGGAATTGCCGCCGTTCGACGCGCCGGTATTTCCGCCATTGCCTCCAGTGTTGCCGGAGCAAGCCGCAAGGAAAATGAAGACGAGGACAAGCAGCGTGCTGAACATCATTTTGGTTTTCTTTTTCATCTGAGTGTTGCCTCCCTTTTAATAATGTACCTAACTATATAGAACAGGATACCCCGTCACTACCGATGGTGGTTCAAAAAGTCCGCTTTTGATCACGATGTATCTCATGGATGCATATTCGACGTCGAATCTTGAACTCAGCCGGAACTTCCGGTGCTCATGTAGCGCTGCTACACTCCGTTCCTCAGTTCTCAGTTTCGTCCAATCTTCTCGGTGCTGAAAACCGGACTTTTTGAACTTCGATTTAAACTTCAAACCTTCAAACCTTACAACCTCAGCTCTTCACCGCGCCTAGAGTCATGCCTTTGACGAAGTAACGTTGAAGGAATGGGTAAACCATCAGGATCGGAACCGTGACGACGATGGTGATCGCCATCTTGATGGATTCCGGCGATACCGAAGCGATAGCTTGCTGCGCGTTAGGATCGCGGTAGTTGTTGCCCGATTGCGTCGACTGCAGCACCTTCATAAGTTCGTACTGCAAGGTCGTATTTTCCGCCTTCATGTTATTGAAGAGGTAGGTATCGAACCAAGCGTTCCAGTGTCCCACCGCCACGAACAAAGCGATCGTCGCCAGCACCGGCTGGCATAGCGGCAGGATGATCCGCCAGAAGATGGTCCAATCGTTTGCGCCGTCGATTTTGGCCGATTCCTGCAAGGCGATAGGCAGGTTATCGATATAGGAGCGGACAACGAACACGTTCCATACGCTCAGGATAGCCGGAATGATATACACCTCGAAGGTACCGATTAAGCCCAGATGTCTCATCAGCATATAGCCCGGGATCAGGCCGCCGGAGAAGTACATCGTCATCGCGAACAGGACGGACATCCACTTTCTTGCTTGGAAGTCGCGGCGGCTCAGCGTGTAAGCCATCATGGAAGCCGACAGGACGCCGACGATCGTGCCGATGACGGTCCGCAGGACGGAGTTTTTGAAGCCCGTGAGCAATCCGTCGAACGCGAAGATCGTCGCGTAGTTGTCCAGCGTGAATTCCCGAGGGAAGATGGTAATGCCTCCGCGCACCGTATCGACCGAGTTGTTGAACGAAATGGCGAGAACGTTAAGGAACGGATAAAGCGTGACGATACCCGCAATGACCATTAGACAATAGAGGCCGATGTCGAACAATTTGTCGCCGTATCTGCGTTGTGAAACATTCATGCAAAGGCCTCCTTATATCACCGATTCTTTGGTAATGCGTTTATAAATGTAATTCGCCGCAAACACGAGGATGATGCTGACGACGGAGTTGAAGATGCCAATGGCCGTACCGTAGGAGTAGCGGCTGAGATTGATGCCGTAGTTCAGCGCGTATAACTCCAATACCTCGGAATAATTGCTGACGAGCGGGTTGCCGAGCAAGAACTGCTTCTCGAAGCCGATGCTGATCAGATGACCGATCGAGAGGATGAACAGTACCATGAAAGTTGTCCGGATGCCGGGCAGCGTGATGTGCCACATTTTGCGGAAGCGTCCCGCTCCGTCCACCGTCGCCGCCTCGTATTGCTCTTGATCGATGCCCGCCATGGCAGCCAAAAAGATGATGGAGTTCCAGCCCGTCTCCTTCCAAGCATCCGATGCCGTGACGATACCCCAGAACCACTCGCCCTTGGCCATGAACTGGATGGGAGCGTCGATGATGTGAAGCGCCATCAGCAGTTGGTTGACCGCGCCGCCATCTGTCGATAACATCTTGTACACCATTCCGGAGACGACAACCCATGAAACGAAGTGAGGCAGATAAGAGATCGTTTGGATCGAACGCTTAAAGAATTGATTCTTGATTTCATTAATGAACAGGGCGAAGATGATGGGAACCGTGAAGCTGACGATCAGCCCCATAATGCTCATGCCGAGCGTGTTCCGCAATACGAGATAGAACCTTTCGTCGGTGAACAATTCGAAGAAATTATCGAGGCCGACCCATTGCTGGTTCAGGATCGAGAATCTCGGCTTGTAGTTCTGGAACGCCATCAGCCAGCCCCAGATCGGGACGTAACTGAACACGATGATCCACGCTACGAAAGGAAGCGACATCAGGTACAAGTATCGGTGCTCGATCATCCTCCCGAGAAAACGCTTACGCTTATTGACTGCCGACGTGCGGCCGTGTTCCGTGGACGGCATTGTTTTCATCTGGCATGTTTCCTCCTCTGCTGACGCCATGCGACCTGCTTTTGTTGTTGTCCTAATCTTAACGGAAAATACACATCCCCCGACACCGTCCATATCGGTCATAAAATCATATCAAAATCGGCGATGCTCCCCACTGCTTTTCGGTCACGCAACTACGCCGAGCTTGTCGCGTCCCGCCGTTACGCCTAACTTGCCGCGTACCCGAAATTACGTCGAGCTAGCCGTGTGCCGCCTTTACGCCTGGCTTGCCTTGTGCCGCCTTCACACCTAGTTTGCCGCGTCACGCCTCTAAGGGACATCAGCGACGCTATTCCCTCCAAAATGAGCAATCGCCAAATCTAACGGACCTCAACGACATTATTCGAGTAAATGCACGGGACTCAATAGGATTTTCGACCAAATAGCGCCACTCTCGTCCGTTAGATTTCGAAAATGGACAATTCCACCGAAATAGTGACGCGTATGTCCGTTACAGATCCCGACTGAAGACGCTGGCCTCAATAAATTCGGCTGGTTGACGGCGCACGCAACCCACGAATACAAAAAAAACCTCCAAAAACCACAGTGGGAGTGGTATGGAGATTTTTAATCGGCATGCGGATTTCCCGCAGGGGTACGGACAGACACCCTTGTATCCCAACAGGGTAAAATGGAGTGGGGCACGAAACCGAAACCTGTTTGATTACGTTCGGAATCGTGGAGCCGGATTCGGCACGGCGTTCAATAGAACCCCGCGAGATACAGATTCCGATCTGGACGCTAACTTCCGACTTGGAGCGCGCCAAAGTCCCGCTAGGAAAGGGTTTCTGAGCCGGGAGCCATTTTCTGAACCGAGTGCACCAAGGCCTCGGGATGATACCAACGACGGTTTATCGTCCCGCTCCCGACCGAAGCAAACTACTTTTCCGCCCCGCTCTTGAACGACGAGGGGGACACGCCTTTATACTTCTTAAACTTCGCATGGAAATAATCGACATTGGCGTAACCTACGCGCTCCGCGACCTGATGCACCTTGTGGCCTTCGCGCAGCAGCTTGATAGCCTGCTCGATGCGCACCTTGTCGAGGTAGGTGTTAAAGCTTTCGCCCGTGTGGCTTTTGAACAGCTTGCCGAGATATCCGCTGTTGTAATTAAAAAGCTCGGCAAGCGTCTCCAGCCGAAGCGGTTCGCTGTAATGGCGCTCGATAAAGTCTGTCACCCGCTTCATGGTGCCGCTGCTGTCTGTGCCTCCGATCTTGGCGGTTAAATCCGTCAGCCGCGTCTTAAGCTCATCCAGCATTTCTTCATAGTGGTGGGCCAAGTACAGCCTCGTTACCATATAGAGATCGTCCTTCAGCGACAGCTGAGGGTGGAAGGCTGCGGCTTTGTTCAGCATAAGCGTCAGCAGCTGCGCCCAATTGCTTTTGAGCGTCTGCTCGGAATCATCAAGCCGGACAAGCTCCTCCGCGAACTCGTCGACTTGCTGCAGCACGTCGTGCCCATTGCCGAGATCTACCCTGTAAAATAATACTTGCGCCAACTCCTCGATGCTTAGCGGCTCGCGTTTAGTCTTCGCCATGTTCTCGTCCGATGCCTGCGAATTGTAGATTTTTCCGCTACCAAGCAAGAAGCGGCGTCGGAGCCGCGCCTTCGCCTCGCTGCTTGCGCCGGGCAATTGGGTTAACGACTTCATAGGAGGTCCCGCTACAGCCGTGTAACGAATCCGGTCGCCGCATGTTTCCTCCAACGTCTCCCTTATCGGGGTCATGTCGCCGCGCAGCCATGGACCGTTCTTGAGCAGCAGACCGATATATGGTTCCGTCGAAAATACCCAGCCCAGCCCCCGATCCTCGATCAGCTCCGTCAGCTTTTTCTTCGCTACCGCCTTCATCGTGAGAGAGTGCTCGCGGCTATATAACTCGATCAGCAACAGACGGCTGCCCGCAAGCGAAGCTTCCGACCCGAACAGGCTGGGAATATCGAAATCTAACTGAGCCTTGCCCTCCGCCAAGCCTTGAAGCAGCTCTTCCCGAAGCAGCGACGCATTACGTTCGCTCAGGCCCGAGCCGACATCCTTGCGCAAGCCCAGTTCCTGCGAGGCGCGCTCGACATAGCTCTCCAGCTCGTCCTCGTCAATCGGCTTGACGACATAACCGCTGACGCCGTGAACAATGGCTTGCTTGGCATAATTAAAGTCCGCATAGCCGCTTAAAATAAGAATGCGGCAATCGGGATCGCTTTGCCTTATTCCTTCGATGGCCTTCAGACCGTCCATGACCGGCATTCGGATATCAATCAGAATCAGATCCGGGCGCAGCAAGGCATGCTGCTCGATGGCATCCTTGCCGTTCGCGGCCGTCCCCGCAATCTCGAAGCCAAGACGCTCCCATTCGATCAAGGTTTGCAGTCCTTGCCGGATCATCGGTTCGTCGTCCACGATCATTACCTTATGCATGACGTAATCCCCCCGTCGGAATATTGAACGTAATAAACGTTCCCTCGCCAAGAACGCTTTCTATTCGCAACCCGAATGATTCGCCATAAATCATGATTAACCGTTGATGTACGTTGCGAAGACCAATCCGATATTGTTCTTCTTCCATATCGTCGAACGAACGAAGAATGCTCCCCATCCGCTCCTCGTCGATGCCGGAGCCGTTATCCTTGATCTCGATCCCGACGCCCTCCTCGTTCCGATAGACGCGGACGGATACGAAGCCGCCTTGCTCGACATGGTCGAGACCATGCACGACGGCATTCTCGACAAGCGGTTGAATAACGAGCGGCGGAAGCTCCACCGAAGCGCAGCTTTCATCGACGTCCAGCAGGAAGGAAAGCCGGTCGCCGCCGTAACGGAATTTCTGAATTTCCAGGTAACACCGCACGACCTCGATTTCGTCGCGGATCGCGATGCGTCGATTGCCGACCTCCAGGTTTTGCCGAATCATCTTGCCGAGCATCCGAACGACGACGGAGATTTCCTTTTGGCCGTTCATATGAGCCTTCATCCGGATGGATTCCAGCGCGTTGAACAGGAAGTGCGGATTGATCTGGCTCGCCATCATCTTAAGCTTGATCTCCCGTTGGCGGAGCAGCAGCTGCGCCTTCTGGCTTTCGGAATCCGCAACCTCGTCCATTAATCCTCTGATGCTGACGACCATGTTATTAAATTGACGGGACAACATGCCGATCTCGTCGTTGCCGCTGACGGAGGAGATGACGTTTAAGTCGCCCATCGCCACCTTGTTGAGATCCTTGTGAAGGAGCAGCATTCGCTTGGAGATTAACGTTGAGGTCAAATAGATAAGCCCCCATGCAACAGCGAGACTGACAAGCATGATGGCCAGCCCAAGCAAGCTGATCCGGTTCGCTCCGCCGACAATGCTGTCCACGGCGAACACGGAGACGACCCGCAGTCCGTTCCGGCTCGAAGTCGGGATAAGCTTCTCGATCACGACGCGGGAAGGTTTGCCGTCATATCGGAATTCATAGGTCCCCTCCGATTTGCCTGCTATGGGACTGTTAAAGGTCGCGTCATTGATGTTCTTGCCGACAAGCGCGCCGTCCTTCGCCGCTACGATGTAGCCATTGTCCTCGATGATCATGGTGTCGAACGCTTCCTGACGCATCATGCTGCCCAGCACCTCGGGGTCGATCGTGATGACGAGCACTCCGCTTGTCCGATATAGCGGAAAATTGACTTTGCGCACCAGACTGAGATATTTCCGATTGCCCTTGGTCTCGTCCTCGACGTATTGCCAACGGATGCCGTCCTCGGTCATCGCTTGATGGAACCAAGGTTCGCGCGTCTTCTCCGGCGTGATTCGGAGGAATTCCCAGTTGTCCAGCATCGTCGGGTTCGTATAATAGAAACGGATATTATGAATTTCGTTATACAGCTTGACGGAGTCGCGGATGTCTCGGTATTCCCGGTATGCTTCTACAACCGAATACGTTGAAGCATACTGCGTATTAACGACGTTCATCAACCGAGCATCGCTGAGCAGATTATCCGAAACTTCAAGCGGCATGCGGACGATGTTCGCAATCTGCGACTTCACCCTGTCGACGTTGCTGCCTACTTGCTGCGTGGCTTGATCCAGCACATTTTGGCGAAACGCCAGAGTCAGAAATACGCCTACGATAAGAACCGGGACGAACACGACCAGAATGAAGGAGACGATCAGCTTGGGCTTGATTCGAATATCATTTGTACGGTTCGCAAGCCGTCTGACAAATTCAATGAACATGCTGCTATCGTCTCCTTGCCGCCATGCCGGCTAATATTTCCTCCATTCTAGCATAACCGTGCTGGCTCCGCTTTCCCGCCTATAGCACCAACGAGAACTCGACCGGCAAACACCCGCGCCCCGGAAAGTGCCTCCGCGTCCAGCTGTTCGAAGCTGATCCAGCCGCTCCGTCCCGATCCCGCCGAATACCAACGCGCCCAGTCTGCCGTTGCCGATCGGCAGCGCCTCGTTCCAATCCGCTGCCGGCTCGTTGTACCACAATTTCATCGCCTTCACCACCTCCGTCCAATTTCCCTTACAGTCCATCATAACGAACGTCGACCAACCGCAATACCGCTTTCATTCCACATAAAATCATATGGAAATTAGACATGGCCAGCACGGAAACTATTCCGCTAAATTCCCTTCTTATCGAAAAAAAAGGACAACAGAGCCGCTATTGCCTCGATTTAACGCTTATGCGCGCTTCAACCGACCAATAACGTCCCTGAGGTCCGTTACAATCGCGATACACTCCTCCGCCCAAGAACGGCGGGGATATCCTTGTTGCTTCCGTCTTCCAAGGGTAAGACTAGCCCTTCAGCGTGACTGCGAAGCTCTCGCACGCGCCACCCGCCGGCACTTCTACCTTGCTTCCTTCTTGGCCCGCGATCTCGAACGCGAACGTATGGCCCGCCGAACGCTCCACCTTAACGATGACTTCATTGCCATTGCGCGTTGCAACGGCGCTTAGCGAGACTCCGCCCTTCGTTTCGTGCACGGTCGCGGTTGCCGACTTGCCGTCTTCCAGAGCGAACAGCTTTAACGTCACGCCATCCGCATATTCGTAGTCCGGCACGTTGTCGTTCGCGCCGATCGCAAGAAGCGTATTCGGCCTTACGAATAGCGGCAGGCTCATAAAGTCATGGGTCTCCTTGCGCCACGAGCCGCCTTGCACCGTCTCGCCCGTAAGCAAATGCGTCCAAGTGCCTTGCGGCAAATAATACGTGACCCTTCCTTCTTCGTTAAAGATCGGCGCAACGAGCAGGCTGTCGCCAAGCATATATTGGCGGTCGATCGTCTCGCAGCTTGGATCCTCGGGGAATTCCAGCACCATCGCGCGCATGGACGGCACGCCTTCTTCCTTTGCCTGCACCGCCGTGCGGAACAGGTAAGGCATGAGCGAGCACTTGAGCCTAGTGAAAAATCTCGTCACGTCTACCGCTTCCGTGTCGTACGCCCATGGCACCCGGTACGATCTGCTGCCATGCAGCCTGCTGTGGCTGGAGAGCAATCCGAAGGCTAACCAGCGTTTAAACACATGCGCCGGCGCCGTGCTCTCGAAGCCGCCGATGTCGTGACTCCAGAAGCCGAAGCCGGACAAGCCGAGGGAAAGACCGCCGCGCAAGCTTTCTGCCATGGACTCGTAATCCGCATAGCAGTCCCCGCCCCAGTGAACCGGGAACTTCTGCCCGCCCGCCGTAGCCGATCTCGCGAACAACGCCGCTTCGCCTTGGCCGAGCTTATCCACCAAAACGTCGAATACCACTTCGTTATAGAGGTACGTGTAGTAGTTGTGCATTTTAAACGGATCGGAGCCGTCGTGGTAGACGACATCGGTCGGAATCCGCTCGCCGAAGTCCGTCTTGAAGCTGTCCACGCCCATGTCCACCAGTTCGCGCAGGTATGAGGCGTACCACTCGCAGGCTGCCGGATTCGTGAAGTCGACCAGCGCCATGCCCGGCTGCCACATATCCCATTGCCAGACGTCGCCGTTTGGACGTTTCACCAAATAGCCTTTTTCCTTGCCTTCTTTGAACAGTCTGGAGCGCTGGGCGATGTACGGATTGATCCATACGCAAATCTTGAGTCCCTTCTCCTTCAAACGCTTCAGCATACCGACGGGATCGGGGAAAACGCGCTCGTCCCATTGAAAGTCCGTCCAGTGGAACTCTCGCATCCAGAAGCAGTCGAAGTGGAAGACGTGAAGCGGCAGATCGCGCTCCGCCATGCCCTCGACAAAGGACATAACCGTCGATTCGTCATAGTTGGTCGTAAACGACGTCGTCAACCAGAGGCCGAATGACCATGCCGGCGGCAGAGCCGGCTTACCCGTCAAGTCGGTATAGCGGCCCAGCACTTCCTTCATGCTTGGCCCGTCTACAATAAAGTAGCTGAGCGATTCGCCTTCGACGCTGAATTGCACCTTCTTCACCTTTTCCGACGCAACCTCAAGCGAAACGAGCTCCGGATGGTTGATGAACACGCCGTACCCTTTGTTCGTCAGGTAAAAAGGAATGTTTTTGTAGGATTGCTCCGAGCTTGTGCCGCCGTCCTCGTTCCACAGATCGACCGTTTGGCCGTTTTTTACGAACGAGGTGAAACGCTCGCCAAGTCCGTATACCCATTCGCCAACGCCCAGATCAAGCTCTTCGCGCACGTATGCCTTGCCTTCGCCTTCGGCTTTGATATAGGCCATGGACTTCTGGGCGCTGCCCGTCAGCCGCTCGCCGCCCCGGTAAAAATCAACGCGCCATGTGTCTCCCTTGCTAATGCGCACGCTAAGATTGCCCGTCGTCAGCGTTGCCGCTTCGTCCGTCTCCGCGATGACCGCGTGGCTGCCGTCGCTTGCCAGCTCGAATGCGGGACCGCGTTCCACCACGCCCGCATGGTTAATCAGCTTAACCCCGATCACGCCTTCGATCGGCGAGTGGAACTGGACCGTCAGCAGCATTGTATCCAACATGTTGGAACGCGACAGAATGGGCCGGGGCGACGCGTAGGCCGTCAATTGTCCCTCCGATTTCTCGAAGTCGTGTGCCTGCACCGCGCTTAGCACCTCATACCCTTTGCGTATCATCCAGTTGCCGTCTGTAAATTTCATGTGTAAAGCACCGCCTTTATTTTTAGATATTGTTCAAAAATGGCATCATCAAAGCGCCTGTTGGATCCATTTGCATCATTTCCTCTACAATTAAGCATATAGAATTATGTTATACTTGCAGTATACTGACTGGTAAGCGTTTCATCTAACAGAATTATGCCTGTTTATAGCATGATTCCGATGTAAGATGGGGGAAAGAAAAATGGATCGTTCGCAGAAGGAATCGCTCAAGGAGAATCGCCTGCATGGAACGGAAGGGTTCCCTCTGGCGGCATACCGCATCGGTCCCATCCCCCCCGGAGAACCGGTGCTGGAATGTCATTGGCATGCGGAAGCGGAATGGTTCTATATGCTGGAGGGAGAAGTACTGTTTCAGGTCGGGACGGACTACTTTCCCGTCCGGGCGGGCGAGGCCGTCTACATCGACGGCGGGGATATACATGCCGGTCATGCGCTTGGGGATTCCCCGTGCTCGTATTGCGCAGTCGTCTTCGATACAGAGCTGTTGGCGAGCGCGGTGATCGATGCCGTGCAGGAGCGTTACGTCGTTCCGCTGCGGGACAAGTCCCGCACCTTCCCCCGCCATCTTAAGCCGGGGACGGACTGGAGCGATGCCGCGCTGGATTACTTGTCCGGCTTGATCGACGCAAGCGAGAGACAGCAGACGGGATACGAAGCCGCGGCGAAAGGGCTGTTATATTTGATGCTGCACCAATTCGCATCCTCGGAGCAGCTCGTTAGCCGAAGCGATCACGGGGGCAACGCACAACTTCAAATTAAGCTGGAACGGCTCAAGGCCGTCATCGGCTATATGCAGGAACATTACGGCCGACCGATCCGAATCGCCGAGCTGGCAGAGCAGATTCCGATGAGCGAAGGACAGTTCAGCCGCTTCTTCAAAAGCATGACCCACCAAACTCCCGTCGAATTCTTGAACGGTTACCGAATCAAAAAGGCGGCCGAGCTGCTGCTCCAGCCTGACGCCAAGATCGCGGCTGTCGCCATGGATGTCGGCTTCGATCATATCAGCTACTTCGTAAAGGTGTTCCGGAGCCGTATGAAATGCACGCCGTCCGAATACAGAAAATCGCATGTGATTGGCTAGGCTTGAGCCGGTGCCGGGGTTATAGCTGCCGGAACATTCGCCGTCGCTCAAATCAAGCCTCTAGCATGTCCCGAACTTCCCATTAGTAATGAAGGAGGCCTTATTCATGAAACAAAACAAATACGACGAAGCGGAATTTTTTGATGCTTATGGCAAGATGGAGAGATCTTTGAAAGGTTTGGAGGGAGCCGGAGAATGGCATGTGCTGCGAACGCTGATTCCCGAGCTTCGTGACCGGAGCGTGCTGGATCTGGGCTGCGGCTATGGTTGGCATTGCCTGTACGCGCATGAGCAAGGCGCAAGCGACGTAACCGGCATTGATATTTCGTCGAAAATGTTGGAGAAGGCGTCAACGTTGGCCCAAGGAACAGGCATACAATATATGAGGCTGCCTGTCGAGGATATCGTGTTCCCGCCAGATCGCTTCGACGTTGTCATCAGCTCTCTGGCTTTTCATTACGTAGAGGACTTTAGAGCAATCTGCGAGAAAATCTACAATTGCATGAAGCCTGGAGGGACGTTCCTCTTCTCGGTCGAACATCCCGTCTTCACCGCCCGTTCAGAGCAAAGCTGGGAGTATGGAGAGGATGGCAAGGCGCTGTATTGGCCGCTGGATAACTATCAGTCGGAAGGACAACGCATCACCTCATTCCTGACCGATAACGTCGTGAAATACCACCGGACGCTGGCAACTTACATAAACGCGGTCATCCGGGCCGGCTTCGTCGTGACGGCTGTCGCGGAACCGAAGCCGGCAGAGGATAAGCTGGACATCCCCGGCATGCGGGACGAGCTGCGTCGACCGATGTTTCTCATCATTTCCGCCACAAAGTGAAGCTGCAACCCGATTTTCTCGGGGTGCAGCTCGCAATGGCGCTTCGCGGCAGGCTGCAACCCATTTCTCGGGGTGCAGCTCGCATTGGCGCTTCCCTTCAGGATGTAACCCGATTTTCGTGACTGTCGATTAATTCAAACGATTCTCCTTTCAGATCAATTTTGATTTGAGAGTTCATTCGACGAAAAAATAAAATCATTTAAAATTGATCTGAGTGACATGTTTTTGCGAGTTGAGCTGAAAAATGCCTCCTCAAAATAATTAATCGACAGTCTCTTTTCTCGGCTTACAGGCGCCCCGATCATTACCCGATTTCTGCTACCATTGTATTCGTTAGCGAACCCAGCTTTTCGATCTCGATCGTCACGACGTCGCCTGGCTGCAAATAAACGCGCTCATCGACTGGCTTGCCAAGCACAACACCTTCAGGCGTACCCGTCAAGATGACATCCCCTGGCACCAGTGTCATAAGCTGCGAGATATAACTGACAATCTCATCGCAATAAAAAATCATGTCTGACGTGTTGGAGGCTTGGCGAACCTCTCCGTTAACGATGCATTTGATCTCCAACTGATTAGGATCGCCGACTTCATCCGCCGTTACCAGATAAGGACCGAGCGGCGAAAACTTGTCACAGGATTTACCCGTCAGCCATTGCGACGTACGGAACTGCAGATCCCTGGCGGACAGATCGTTGACGTTGCAATAACCAAGCACATAGGACAACGCGTCTTCCTTGACCACGTTTTTGGCCTGCTTGCCAATCACGATTACCAGCTCCGCCTCGTAGTCGACCTCGCTTGATACCTTCGGCAACGGAATCTCATCTCCCTGACTTGCCAGCGTATTGCTGAATTTATTAAAGAGGACGGGATAAATCGGAATCTCCGCGCCCGTCTCCTCCGCGTGTTTGCGGTAATTGAGCCCAACACAAATCATTTTGTTAGGATGAGTTACGCAAGGTCCAAGCGTAAGGGCCGACTCCGGGCGAATATAAGTAAAACGGTTGTCCGCGCGAAGAGCAATCTCGACAAAGGTCCGAAGCTTATCCATTGCATTCGCACCGCCTTCGATAACCGCCTGCAGCGTGACAGGTACTCCGTCTTCTACGTCCATGCCTGATACGTTGCCCAGTGCCGCGGCTATGTCCAATATCCCCTCTCCTTCCCCGCTATGTACGCCAAGCTTATACGTCTGATCCTCGAAAAAGGTTAACAGTTTCATTATCCATTCGCTCCCTTGTCAAGTTGTGATTGTGTTTTGCTATCGCTAAGCATCTTTGCCAAATACGGCACCGCCGTCGATATAAAGCGGCGATCCCATCATAAACTTGGACTCCTCGGAGGCCAGGAATACCGCTGCGTGCGCCACATCCTCGGGCCGCCCCATCTCGCCGCTTAATTGACGTTTTTTGAGAGACTCAATGGCCGCTTCGGGATCGTCATACGATTGCTTGAGGTAATTCTCGACAAATGGTGTCAATATCGTGCCCGGAAGCAAAGCGTTAACGCGAATGCCATAGGACGCATAATCCACTTGCATCGATTTCGTTAGCGCCAGCACCGCCCCTTTGGTCGCCGAATATGAAGCGCGTTTAGCCAGTCCAATCTCCGCCACGCAAGAAGACATATTGATAATGACTCCGGACCTGCGCTGCATCATGGAGGGTAGTACATACTTGCTCGGAAGATATACGCCTCTTATGTTGACTCTCATGACTCGGTCCCAGGCGTCCGGCTCCACTTCATGCAGGGCGCCCACTCCGCTAATGCCCGCATTATTAAACAAAACGTCGATTTGGCCGTGACGCTCGATCGCTTGATCGACCATCGCTTCTACCTCGGACGGATCCGTAACGTCCGCTACGATTAACGATGCCGAACCTCCGGCGCCGCGAATCTCCTCTACCGTCTCTTCTCCTTTGCCTTCATCCAAATCGTTAACAATGACCGTCGCGCCTTGCATGGCGAAGGCGATTGCGGAACACTTACCGATCCCGGATCCCGCACCTGTAATCAACGCCGTTTTATGCTGTAGTCGCTGTCCAATCAAGCTCATGATAACCTTCTCATCCCCTATTGGTTTATTATATTAAACCATGTTTTTTATAATAAAATAGTAACACAGTCATTCCGATTCCACAATAAAAAAGAGACCGTTCCAAACGGTTGCCTCGTAGATCAGCAGGTTGAGCGAATCCCTATAAGACTCTCTCCGTATAAGTCTCTCTCTTGAATCTGAACAAATGTCAATGCTATACTAAGGCCAACGGTCGTGAAGCACATGCCGCTTTGATACTTAAGTGTATCGAAGCGGCATTTTTATGTTTAAGCGAGAATACAGGAGAATACATTACTTCATAGTGGGAGGATGGGTTTGTGTTTAAAAAAGAATACGAATTATGGTTGCAGAAGCAGATTAATCAGGAGAAAAACCATCGTAGAAAAGAATTATTACAGAAAGGACTCAGTCATGGATCCTTTGAGATGCTCCGGCTGATCTGGTATCCTGTTGTCGGTAATTTCGAGCATTTATATCCCGAATGGGAGGTCCGTGATTTTAATAACGGCTACCGTTATCTTGACTTTGCCTTTTTGCGGGGCGGTGTCAAGGGCAATATTGAAATACAGGATTATCGATCCCACGCCAGAGATTTGGATACACGTCGATTTAAAGACTTATGTCAACGACAAAGTTTGTTATCGCTCGATGATTGGGTCTATTTGCCGGTCGCATATTTATCAATCCGTGATGAACCAGAGTTTTGCAAGCAGTTAATATTATCGTTCGTTGGCAAGTTCCTATCAATCAATGTGGATGCCGGGTTAAATGGCCTGGAAGCGGAAACCGTACGCTTTGCTCGACGGAAGCTCAGGCCGTTTACACCGAATGAACT
This sequence comes from Paenibacillus agaridevorans, assembly GCF_018604145.1. Taxonomy (NCBI): domain Bacteria; kingdom Bacillati; phylum Bacillota; class Bacilli; order Caryophanales; family Paenibacillaceae; genus Paenibacillus; species Paenibacillus agaridevorans. The sequence goes on from NZ_CP075889.1 coordinate 4,192,980, forward strand.
CGCCGTACATCTTCGAATTACTGACCGTTATGCTCGAATGTTGCTTCATCGTTTAGTCGAGGGGCAACAAATAACAGTCGTTGGCGGAAACATAAGATTTCGAACGTATCAATTGAATATGGGAGGGCTGCTGGGGCCGTCAGAGGACTATGAAAGACCAGAATAAGAGCTTGGGGAAATGAGAGACATTATTATTCGCAGAGGAACTTGGAAAGCCGGTGGAAGCTTGCGGAACTGAGAGACGTTATTCGTCGAAAAAGAGGGCTTTTTGATGCATAGCGGAACTGAGCGCCTTTATTGCTTTCAATTTAAATGGAATCACCAGTAAAACAGGCGAATAGCGGCGCTCAGTTCCATTAGCATTAAAATAACAGCAGAATTCCCCAAATAAGACCCCTCATTTCCGTTAAACTCGCAACTGAAGCAATGCAACAGGAGCAATGGGCTTTCTTTGCTTGCATAGCGCCTGTCCGACACTTGACGACGCCAACCGCAAAGAACAATTCGTACGCCGCGCTCGCCGCGCTAATGCCGTTTATAACCTATTGATCATGCTTGCCGCTTCCTTTTGCGCGAATGACCTTCTGCCTTCGCAATCCAAGAATCCCACCCTCAGCCTTTGAAGCAAACGGGCAAACGCCTACTGATGCAGGTTTATCCGCTACCGGGCTAACGCCTACTGATGCAGGTTTATCCGCTACCGGGCTAACGCGTACTTTAGCCGCATCCGGGCAAAAGACCTAAAACGCCCGTCTATATGGGTCTACTGTCAAAACGATAATCTACCCGATAATTGCTTAAGTTCTTTAAGCACTTTGGCCCCCTTAGTCTCCCACCGATGCTTGAGCATCGAACAACTGACGGCAGAAACCACTTGTCCGCCTCGTGTGATCGGAACGGCGACGCAGCAAAAACCTTGAACCGCTTCCTCCAAATCCTCGGCGTACCCTTTTTCTCTTACGATTGCCAGAGCCTTCTCCAACGTGTCGAGATCGGAGATCGTATTCGGAGTCATTTTTTGTTGCCAGGCATAGGCGCTATACAGCTCCGCTACCTGCTCGGGAGATCGTGCGGCTAAAAGCACTTTGCCCAGCGCCGTCGAGAGCGCCGGCAACCGCATCCCCGGCTCGGACATCAGCTTAACGGGACCGGGGAATTCTTCTTTGGCCAAATACAGCACCTCTGTTCCTGCCAGCTCCGCCAGTTGTACCGTCTCCTCGATGACGGTCTTCGTTAATGCCGCTTCTATATGAAAGGCGTCGATTAGATCATGATTTTGAAAGTATCCGCTCACGAACGACCCAATCGCTGTGCCAAGTCTATATGTGTCGTCTTTGTCTTTAAGAATCCAATTTAATTTCTCTAGCGTGTTAAGCACGGAAAACATCGAACTCTTATTAATGTCTGTTCGTTTGGATAACTCCATAAGCCGAAGCTTGCCTGGATGCTCTGCCACGAGTCGCAGCACACGATCTGCTCTCTCAATTGCCGGCACCCAATATTTATTGTCCGTCATTGCTGCCCGCCTCGTTTCCTTTGCAAACTAAAGATTATCGGCTCATTGTCGGTTTGCGAACCATTATAACAAGCCAAAATCCCCGATTCAATAGCTCTCACTCTTTTGGACCACCAAAATAAGCTATCGTTTTCTGAATGAACAATTTGGCCGCTTGACCTAAATACCGGTCCGATTGATAGATGACGCAGAGATGCCTCTCAGGGGCTCCGCCTTCGATCTTTATACACCGGAACGACGGATCGTTTATGCTTTCAATCAGGGCAATGGGCTGCACGGTCGCGCCGATATTGGCTTTTACAAGCTGAAGGATGGATGTGACCGAACCCGTCTCCATAATCGTCTTCATGACGAAGCCGTGCGACTTAAAGGTCACGTCTACGATCGTTCTTCCAATCGCGCCGACCGGGTACATTACCATGCCGACCTCCTCTAGCTCCGCAAACGCAATCGAATGGCGATCTGCCAATGGATGATGCTCCGATACCACTAATCCGTATTCCTCCGTACAAACCGGAATCGTTACGAGCCGCTTATCCTTTACGGGCATAAGCCCGACGCCGATATCCGCCTGGCCGTTCAGGACGAGCTGCGAGATTTCAATCGATGGCGTTATGCTAAGCTTGATTTGGGGATATTCTTGATGATACTCGATCAGAAGCTTGGTGATCCGGTAATCCAAATCCGAAGGCAGGACGCCGACGGATACCGTTCCCAGACGAAAGCTTTTCAGATCGTGGATGGAGTCTCTTGCATATTGCATCCTTCGCAAGATGTCTTCTCCCTGCTCTCTCAGCATTCTCCCCGCTTCGGTGAGAGCGATTCGTTTGCCGATCCGATCGAATAACGTTACCCCGAATTCATTCTCCAAGGCGCGGATTTGCAGGCTAAGCGTCGGCTGGGATACGCCCAGCTTCTCCGCCGCTTTCGTCACGTGCAATTCCTCGCAGACCGCCAGGAAATATTCCAGCTGACGAAACTCCATCGTCATCCCCCTCAATCATTGTCAAAACTTATCATCATCATAGTTTTCATTGTATTGATTAATCGGTCCTATCGCAATACACTAGATCATATTCCACAATGAATGAATACAGGAGGACCGCCATCATGCGCAAAACAACATTGCTTCTTCTAGCGTTATTTCTCGCTTCCCTTAATTTGAGGCCAGCCATTACCTCCCTCGCTCCCATGCTGGAGACTATTCGGCAAGCGCTTGGCATTAGCGGCACGATCGCAAGCTTGCTCACCTCCATTCCGGTTCTGTGCATGGGCTTGTTCGCGCCAACCGCCGTTATCTGGAGCCGGAAGTGGGGATTGGAGCGCACGATCATGATCGCGGTGACGCTCATCGGAATCGCCACGGCCGCCCGCTACTTTGCCTTTTCGTCCGGCATCCTGCTTGCCAGCGCGTTTGCTGCGGGCATCGGAATCGCGGTGGCCGGTCCGCTTCTATCCGGCTTTATCAAAAAAAACTTCGCCGACAAAGCTTCCTCCATCGTCGGCATCTATTCCATGGCGCTCGTCGTTGGCGCCGCAGTCAGCGCCGGACTTTCCGTACCATTGCAAACCGCTTTCGAAGGATCCTGGCAATCGTCTGCCGCAATATGGGCTTTATTTGCTTTCATCGCTCTGCCTTTATGGATCTATCTGACCAGGAAGAATCGTATTGGCCTCGTATCGCGGCCATCATCGTCCGGCAGCATTAAGCTGCCAATACGCAATAAACGCGCGTGGCTGCTCACGCTCTATTTTGGCCTGATGGCCTTCGAATTTTATTCCATCACTGCATGGCTGGCCCCCACCGTGGAAAGCATGGGTTACAACGCCGGTTTCGCGGGAGCCATGTTGACTTTGTTTACGTTCATCCAAATACCGGTCAGCCTGCTTATTCCGTTCCTCATGTCCCGGTTCCCGCGAAGGCTGGTATGGCTGCTCGCTTGCGGATCGCTGGAGCTGATTGGTTTGGCTACGCTCGCTATGTCCGGCAACCCTTGGTTCTCCACGATCTTGCTTGGTCTTGGCGCCGGGGGACTGTTCCCGATCGCGCTGATGCTGCCGATCGAGGAAACCTCCGACGCGGAATCCGCGAGCTCCTGGTCTGCCTTGAACCAATCCGGCGGATATGTGATCGGCGCGATGGGACCGATTCTTGTCGGCTGGACGCATGACGCAACCGGCGGCTTCACGCTCGCCTTCGCGGGACTCGCCGCCATCGCCATCGTGATGATGATCGTGCAGCTGCGAATTGGCAACAGAAAGCCGGTTCCTGCAGTAAAGCGCAGCGCCGCCTAACGACAATTATTGCCGGGGAAATGGTCTTTTCGGCATATGCTGCTTCTTCAAAAAAAGAGCTCATCTCCTACTTTAGTTTCGTAGAAAATGAGCTCTTTTTGTTTTGTGGAGCCGCTTTAGTGCCTTCGATGCTTCAAGCGAGCCCTATTTATGATGTTAGTGCGAGTCTCCGCGATGTTACACCATCACTTTACAAATATCGTTCGTAAATTCCACAGGATCCTGGAGTGGAAGTCCTTCGATCAACAGAGCTTGGTTGTATAACAGCTGCGTATACAAATTGAACTTCTCTTTGTCAGAGCCGTGTGCGTTCTTAAGCGATTGGAATACGTCGTGGTTAACATTAATTTCCAGAACCTTATCCGCTTTCACGTCGCCGCTGTCCGGCATCGCTTTAAGGATTTTTTCCATCTCGATGGAAAGCTCGCCTTCAGCGGAGAGGCAGACGGGATGACTTCTCAGACGTTTGGAAGCTTTGACGGACTTCACTTTGCCGGAGAGCAGCTCTTGCATGCTGTCGAACAATTCCTTGTTCGTGTCCGCTTCCGTTTCGGACTCCTTGTCCTTTTCGTCCTGCTCGAAACCAAGATCGCCGCTGGATATGGAGCGGAACTCTTTCTCCTTGAAGTTCATGATCATTTTGATCGCGAACTCGTCGATGTCGTCCGTCAGATACAGAATTTCGTAACCTTTCTCCAGCACGACTTCGATTTGCGGGAGCTTTTCGATCCGCGCGATCGATTCGCCGGCCGCGTAATAGATGTACTTCTGATCCTCCGGCATGCGGGATACGTATTCTTCGAGGCTGACCAGCTTGTTCTCCTTGGAGGAGTGGAATAGCAGCAGCTCTTGCAGATCGGCTTTGTTCATTCCGTAATCGTTGTAAACGCCGAACTTCAGCTGACGGCCGAACGCTTTGTAGAACTTCTCGTAGTTGTCGCGATCATCCTTCTGCATCCCTTGGAGCAGGCTTTTGATTTTGTTCTTGATGTTCTTCGCGATCAGCTTCAACTGGCGGTCATGCTGCAGCAACTCGCGGGAAATGTTGAGCGACAGGTCCTCGGAGTCGACCATCCCCTTAACGAAGCTGAAGTAATCCGGCAGCAGATCGGCGCATTTGTCCATGATCAGAACGCCATTGGAGTACAGCTCAAGCCCCTTGGCATATTCCTTCGTGTAATAATCGAACGGCGCGTTCTCCGGAATGTACAAAATCGCGTTGTACACGACGGCTCCGTCGGCGCTGATGTGAACATGCTTAAGCGGTTTGTCGAAGCCATAACGTTTCTCCGCATAAAATGCGGCGTAATCCTCGTCCGTCAGCTCGTTTTTGTTCCTGCGCCAGATCGGTACCATGCTGTTGAGCGTTTGCTCTTCGATCGTTTCCTCGAACTCGCCCTCGCTGCCTTCCTTTGGACGCTGGCTCGTCATATCCATCTTGATCGGATAACGGATAAAGTCGGAATATTTTTTAATAATCGCGCGCAGACGGTACTGCTCCAGGAACTCGTCGTATTGCTCGTCCTCCGTATTCTCCTTGATGCGAAGCACGATCTCGGTACCGACTGAAGCTTTCTCAGCTGGCGTAATCACATAACCGTCGGCGCCTTCGGAGACCCATTGGTATGCCTGGTCGCTGCCAAGCGCCCTTGTCGTTACTTTTACTTCGTCGGCCACCATAAATGCGGAGTAGAAGCCTACGCCGAACTGACCGATAATGTTATGGCCATCCTTTGCTTCGTTCTGCTGCTTAAACGCCAACGATCCGCTCTTCGCGATAACGCCGAGGTTATTCTCGAGCTCCTCCTGCGTCATGCCGATGCCGGTATCCGTCAGAGTCAACGTACGAGCGGACTTATCTGCCGTCACTTTAATGAAATAATCTTCTTTATTGAAAACAAGGCTGTCGTCCGTCAACGCTTTGTAATAAATTTTGTCGATGGCATCACTCGCGTTTGAGATCAGCTCCCGCAAGAAAATCTCCTTTTGCGTATAAATCGAATTAATCATCATCTCCAGCAGTCGTTTGGATTCCGCCTGGAATTGCTTCATAACCATGAATGCGCTCTCCTCTCAATAGTGGAACTATGTAATCGGGCTCCGACGTCGGCTTGTCCGACACTTCGTGTTAGCACTCATTCATCAGGAGTGCTAATCCCTCCTTTTATATACCATATCTATAATTTTGATGTCAACTCTTTCGTTGGTTCTTTCGTTCTTTCGTTCTTTCGTTGGCTTCCGTTTGTATCACGGTTATCCGTTTGACTCCCAGTCGGTTCTACTTATGCAGATGCAGCTCCTTTATCCTCCGTTTGAAGCCATGCATAGTTTTCTAAATCACAACAAAATCACCCTTGCGAGTGATTGGAAGTTAATGTCTGCGAGTTCGCCTCTCCTAACAACCTATGATAGACGGCAGAGTCGCTATTTTGTCGATTTTCGACATTTTCGAATTAAAAAAATCCTTATTCGCTTCGGTTAACACAACCCAGCGAGCGTGGAGCGAATGGACTATGATAGCGGATATATCCGCTTTATTCGGCTGTGCCGGGGGCGCTCGGACTATTATAGCGGATTTATCCGCTTTATTCGGCTGAGCCGGGGGCGCTCGGACTATTATAGCGGATTTATCCGCTTTATTCGGCTGTGCCGGGGGCGCTCGGACTATTATAGCGGATTTATCCGCTTTATTTGGCTGTGCCGGGGGCGCTCGGACTATTATAGCGGATTTATCCGCTTTATTCGGCTGTGCCGGGGGCGCTCGGACTATTATAGCGGATTTATCCGCTTTATTGAGCTGAGCCGGGGGCGCTCGGACTATTATAGCGGATTTATCCGCTTTATTCGGCTGTGCCGGGGGCGCTCGGACTATTATAGCGGATTTATCCGCTTTATTGAGCTGAGCCGGGGGCGCTCGGACTATTATAGCGGATTTATCCGCTTTATTGAGCTGAGCCACAAGGTTGTACTGCTAACGGACAGGAGCGTCACTATTTTTCGAATAAATGATGTTTCTAAAATCTAACGGACACACGCGCCTCTATTTGCACCATCCGAGCGTTTTTTTGCTGTAATCGGCCATATAACGGCGCTCCTGTCCGTTAGAATTTGACCTTTAAGCAAAACAGTCTAATAGTGTCCCGTAAGTCCGTTAGCTTCTGGGCCGGCCCTTTTTCTATAGGGCTAACTTTCTTATTTGGCAAATAAAAAGCTGCCGCATCACAGATGCGGCAGTCATAATTATTCCAAATAATATTTTTTAAAATAAATTTCCAATATCGAATCGACTGGATGATCCTCAGTCAACGATTTCGCTCTCGCCTGGCTTGATGCCGAGTTCCTCGAATATGCGCATGGTCACGAACAAGGCGCTGATCGACTTGGGGAATCCCGCATACGGCAAACAATTCATAATGGCCTCTATAATTTCATCGGGCGTGAGCCCTGCGTTAAGTCCAGCGTGAATGTGGAAGTCCAATTGCGCATCGGAACCGGATGCGATCAAAGCGGAGATCGCGACGAGCGACCTCTGCTTGTGATCGAGTCCCGGCCTGGAATAAATCATGCCATACGGGAAAGATACGATCATATTCGCGAAATCCGGACTAAATTTCTTCACTTTCTCAACCGTTGCTTGCAGCATCTCCGGGCCAACCATCTTGCCCAGCGTCTCGATTCCTTTGTCATACGCCTCCGAATTCATCGTACTCCCCCTTACCTATCCTTAAATAAAGACTTGCATCATATGATACGCGAAACCCTGCATACATTCGCGCATCCATCTATATGTCGGCCGATTACAGCCGAAATTAGGCCATCGACAACAGCCGCGTCAAGATCGGCGGGATTTCCAGCGGATCGACCATCACTTCGATCACGGTCGGTCCGTTCGCGGTTAGCGCCGCCTGAACGGCTTCACGGATATCTCTCGGGTGATGGCAGCGATAAGCCGCTGCTCCCATCGATATCGCGAATCCGCTGACATCGAGGGGATGCTCGTATACAGCGCCTACGGAGCGGCCCGTATTGTAGGACATCCCCTTATCCACCATGTCCAGTCGGCCGTTGTTCAAAACAAAAAAGATAACGGGTACGCTATGGCTGACCGCCGTCGATATTTCGGTTCCCTGCATCAGGATGCAGCCATCGCCGGTAATACAGACGACCGGCTTATCCGGCTTCGCAAGCTTCGCGCCTATGGAATAACCGATTGCGGCGCCCATTGCAATAAATACTTCATCGAAGTAGAAGGTACCCGTGCAAGGCATATCCAGATGCTGCACGGCATAAAAGGAGTGGCTGCCCGCATCTCCGAACATAATCGCCTCCTCGGGCAACGAAGCACGCAGCGCGCGGAACGATTCCCCTGCTTCCATCGGGACGCGCTGGTAACGCTCCGGATCATAGCTGGGCAGCGGCTTCAATTTGTAATCGTCCGGTCGGCCTTTGGCGCCGGCCGTATGTATGACTTGACTCAGGTTGGCCTTTAAGTCGCCAAGCACGATCTCCGTATATACATCCACCGACTTGCCCGCGAACGTCAGATCATATTCGAATTGCAGCATATGCTTTGGCTTCATCTCTTCCGTAAAACCAGACAACTGCATGTCGCACAGCTTGCTGCCGATGACGATCATCAGATCGATTCCGGATACCATATAGTCCATCGCAGTTGGCGACCCGCCCAGCCCATAACCTCCATGGTACAAAGGATGCGTTGTCGGAAAAGCGCTCTTGCCTCCTGGTGCGGTAACGACGGGAATACGCCAATGTTCGGCGATGATACGAATCTCCTCGAACGCTTCCGCCATCACTGCGCCTTTGCCGAGGAATAACACGGGACGGGCTGCCTCGTCCAGCATCGCGACCGCCCGATCAACGCTTCGGGCGATCACCGGCGATGCGTAGTCCGGCATCATGACCTGGAAGTCCTCGATCTCTTCCATTAATACATCAAACGGGATGCAGAGGTGGACAGGCCCCTTCTCCCCATGGTAGGCTCTTTCGATAGCATGCCTTAGATATAACGGGAGCAGATCCCCGCGTTCGACCCTTGCGCTAAACAGTGTAACCGGCTCGAACATCTTTACAAGATCCATGCCGAATTGGCTGGAATCCTGGCTGAGCGCCTTGCCTGTATCCTGCATGGAAGGTTGTCCGGTAATAAACAGCACGGGAACCCCGAATTCCTTGGCCTGCCCGGCGGAAGTAATCATATTGGTGCCGCCGGGTCCCGATGTTGCGATGGCTACGCCTAACGAGCCGCTCGCAAGAGCGTAACCCGAAGCCTCGAAGCCGCAGCCCGTTTCATGACGGCCCAGCACATATTGAATTTCCTGACTGTCCAGCTCCAGCATGAGCGGGGATATCGATTTGCCCGGGATGCCGAATACATGCTTTACACCCCAGCGCTTGAAATGTTCTACTATGATCGAATATACCTTTTTTTTCATTTGGTCTCCTTCATCTAATACTCGTAATGGCCATACGGTTTCAAAATACCTTCCATTTGCTCGGCAGGCAGCGGCCGGTGGAAGTAATATCCTTGCACCTCGCGGCATCTCAGCCGCTTTAAATAATTTAATTGATCCTCGGTCTCCACGCCCTCCGCGATGACGTCAATTCCCAAGTTGTAGGCCATGGCGATGATAGTAGACACAATGTCGGCGTCGATGGAATCCGTCATAATATCCCTTACGAACGACTGGTCGATCTTGAGCCTGTCAATCGAAAATAACTTCAAGTAATAAAGATTGCTGTAGCCTGTGCCGAAGTCGTCGATGCACACATGGATTCCCAGTTTTTTGAGATCCCCAAGCACTTCGATCGCAAAATCAACATCCATCGTCATCGATTCCGTAATTTCCAATTCCAGCAGCGAGGGATCGAGCCCCGTCTCCAACAGAATTTTCTGCACGGTCTCCACCAGATCACGCTTTAGAAATTGCCTTGTCGACAAATTAACGGAAATTTTCATCGGCGTCACGCCTTGATCGATCCAAGTCTTATTTTGAAGACATGCGGTTCGCAGCACCCATTCTCCGATGGGCACAATTAATCCCGTTTCTTCGGCGATGGGGATAAACTTGGAAGGCGACACCAGGCCCAGCGTAGGATGGTTCCAGCGCAACAGCGCCTCCATTCCGATAATATGACCGGTCTCCAGCTCGATCTGCGGCTGATAATGCAAAACGAACTCATTGTTCTGCAGAGCCTTCCGAATGGAGCTCTCCAGCGTGAGCTGCTCCATGCCGATACTGCTCTTTGCGGCTTTATAAAGCGCGTAATTGTTTTTGCCCCCGTCCTTGGCCAGGTACATCGCGATATCCGCGCGTTTCATCAGCGTCTCCGCATCTGTCCCATCCTGCGGATAGAAAGCAATGCCGAGACTTGACGTAATGTAGAATTCGTATTCGTCAATCTCGAACGGCGTCTCGAATGCCTTAATGATGTCATCCGCTACTTTGATAATCTCGTCCTGACTTTTTATGTCCTTCACGACGATCGTGAATTCATCCCCGCCCATGCGGGCCACGAAGTGCTTGGAGTTGCGGCAGCAATTTTTAAGTCGTCCGGCGACCAGCTTCAGCAAGGCATCCCCGTTGTTATGACCAAGATTATCATTGATTTTCTTGAAGCTGTCGAGGTCGAGGAACATTAAGCCGAACGGGCTGCGCTCGCCTTCCTGCGAGTCCAGGAGCTTCGTCAGATGCTGCGTAAAGAAGCGGCGATTCGGCAATCCGGTCAGATCGTCGTGGTACGCGAGGTGATTGATCTGCTTCTCGGCCTTGGATCTCTCCGTGATATCGCGAAATTGAGCAAAGGCTCCCATAATCAGGCCCTTCTGGTCATAGATCGGGAAGGCGTCGAACAGGCAGACAAGCCGCTCGTCTTGATTCTTCTGCTTAATGCTGATCTCCATATCCTCATAGACGATGCCGTAATGGAGAACCTCGTTAATGTATTGGCTAATCTTAAGCTCGACGATCGACTTGTGAAGCACGTCCTGCTTCTTTAGATCCGTAATATACTCCGCGAACTGATTATATTCGGTAATTTTGCCCTCGCGGTCGGTAATGATGATGCCGTTTCTCGTCGTCTCGATAACCACTTGATTAAGAATATGTAGTCTTCTGTTCTGCTTCTTGAGCAGGAGCTCGCGCTCGATGGAATCCACCACCGTGCATAACATCGCCAGCAGGAACGGATTATGCTGGTCGATTGTCGTCATTATGGTTATTGTGCCTAAGAGGCTGCTGACATCGGTGTGCTGGAACGGGACGGAATAACAAGCACTTTCTTCCAAGAAGTGAAAGTAATGATCCCTCCCGATCAACTGGAACGGCTCTCGATGATCCAGTGCCAGGTTTATGCTGTTCGTACCTGCTTCATGCTCCGTGAAGACAAGCCCGACCTTGATGCCGGACTGGCTGACGATGGTTTTGATCGTCTCGTCCCCGGCCATCTCCAGGATACATCCGTTCTCGTCCGAGATGAGAATCAGCAGCGGCAGCCCCTTCATGAGCTCCAGCATCTTGTTGACAAAAAAATTAATGACGGACAAAATCTCCTCGTACTCCATGCGCTTGCTCGCGAGTTCTGCTTCTGTCAGTACAGTCGTGAACGTCGGCACGACCTCGGGGTTAATGCCGAGCAGCTTGCACCTGTTTTGCGATTGCCGCAGCCAAATCTCGTTATCCATCTTGTTCCTCGCTTCCAACCATCCATCTATGAAATCACAAGGTGAAACGGCTGCGCCATCGTTGGGCGGCGAAGCGCGTTTCATAAAAAAAACATAATCTATGAAAAAAGCCAGCCTCATAGACTATGCAAGGTTAGTCGATCTGGCTGACGTTAGGCAATGAGTAATAAGGGATTTATAGACTTTTTGAACTTGTACTTACACCTTTTATCTATTTTACTTCACGGATTGTCAACGTTCAACAGTAATATGCAGGAATTTGCAGGAAAATTGGGGATTTGGCGATTTTCTCAAAAATGCCGACTCGAATACTGCGCTTTTATTTGTTTCGTCGAACGCGTCACCTGTGATACGATAAAAAAGACAATGATCACGAATGGAGGACTTCCTTCATGCAGCTGGATTTGACGCCGTACATCTCGTTGATTACGACCTCGGGCGTGCTTAATACCTTCCTGTGCCTATACGTCTTTTTCAAAAAAAGAGAATTCCCCGAAGCCCGGCTGCTAGTCTGGTGGACAGCCCTGCAATCGGTCTATATCTTCGCCTTCGCCTTCGAGCTTGCCAGCGATACATTGGAAGAAATAAAGAGATGGGGCGTCGTGGAATATATCGGCATCGCCTTTACGCCCGTAGTGGGACTGCTCCTTATCATGCGTTATATTGATTGGAACATATCGAGAAGAACAGCTCGCGCGATGTTTATCATACCGGCCATTACGTTCCTGCTCGTCGCAACGAACGAAAGTCATCATCTCTTCTACAAGGATGTTTACCTCCGTTCCGATACGCCCACGCCCATGGCCGACATCGTCATCGGTGACTGGTATATCGTACATGGAGCCTATACGTTCGGTTGTCTGTTCGCTGGCGCCATCCTGCTGCTCAGGCAGTGGTTCAAGACCAAAAAAACCTTCCGTATCCAATTGCTCACTTTGCTCTGCGGACAGAGCTTGCCCATGATCGGAGCCTTCCTCTATCTGATCGGCGCTACGCCATATGGCGCGGATCCCGTACCGTTTATTCTCAGCATCACCTCGGCCCTGTATATATGGGCCATTCTCTCTACGCGCCTCCTCATGATAGTGCCTATAGCCAAGGAAAATATATTCGAGAGTATGAGAGAAGGCGTCATCGTGCTCGACCGGTCGGGACGTCTGATCGATTATAATAAAGCGGCTTCCCGGATGATTCCCGCGCTCCGCAGAAGCTTGCTCGGCAAAAGGCTTGTCGATATATGGGAAAATCTGACCGGCTTGCCGCACTATGGACTTAAGCGGCCGGGAGCAGATGAGACGGTACAGGAGCTGCAGTGGGAGAGCGGCGGCGTCCTGTCGATTTACCAGGCCAAATTATCGATCGTTCGTGGCCGGGGCGGCGATGTTATCGGAGATCTGCTTATGCTGGTCGATGTTACAGAACAAAAGCGGCTTGAGGAGCAGCTTCGTCATATGGCTTATTACGACGGCTTGACCGGCATCTATAATCGGACGCAGTTCATCATTCGCGCCAAGGAACAGCTGGAGCTGTCCGCCTTGCGGGAACGCCCGACCTCCGTCATCCTGTTCGATATCGATAACTTCAAAGCATTCAACGACTCGTACGGTCACGAGACGGGCGATGAAGTGCTGCGCCACGCAGCCGCCGTCTGCCAGCGCGAGCTGAAGCCGGACATGCTGTTCGCGAGATATGGCGGCGAGGAATTCGTTGTAGCGATACATGGCGAGTTGCCGGAGAGCGCGGACTTGATCGCGGAGCGGCTGCGGATCGCCCTGTCCGGCAATACGCTGGACACCCCAGCACACGGAAGCCTCACCGTGACCGCCAGCTTCGGCGTCGCTTCCTCGGCGGACAGCGCCGCAAGTTTGGAGACACTCCTAAGGGAAGCAGATGCTGCCCTGTACGAAGCGAAGCGAGGCGGACGCAACCGGGTTTGCCGCTATCAAGGACGTATGGCGGCGACTTAGACAGGTAAACTGGCTGACGCCGCACTTTGGCGAATCAGATCACTTCCAATATGAAACGGCTGTCGTTGCACTTTGGCGAAAAAAAGGCTCGCATGAACGCGAATTAGCGGTTGCGCGGACCTTTTTCCATTACGTTGTTTACACTGCGGCGGCAAGTTATCCAACTCTCCTGAACCATTTCGGCGACAAACTTTCAACGAGTCGGGAACCATGGGACGGGATGGGGCGTAACCGTGCAAAGATATTCCATAGGCGTTAATAACGACTATGGAGCTTCGATTGGCAGCAACAGCGTCCCATAGGCGTTAATAACGACTATGGAGCTTCGAATGGCAGCAAAAGCATCACATAGGCGTTAATAACGACTATGGAGCTTCAATTGGCAGCACAAAAGAGCTGTCCAATAGGATCGATGAATGGTAATTGTACATCATCGACCCTGAGACAGCTCCTATACTAACTTCGCTTTCTACTAACTTCGTTCTCTGCTAACTTCGCCCCGGCAGCTTAATGAGAATAGCGCGATATCACATTGTTGAGAAGAGAAGCCACGTATTGCGGTCCTTGCGCAAAATCGGCTTCTTTGACCACGACCTTTACGAAGCTTTCGTCCGTATCCATAGCTTCGGCGAACAAACCGAACAGATTTTTTGCACGACGGTCAATCTGCAGCAGCAGCTCCAGCTCGCTGCCTCGATTGCGCAGGAACACGAGCTCCACCTCGTCCAGCTGTCCGCGATAAGCACCGCCATACGGCACCCATTCGAACTCTTGCACGAACGGAGAAGAGTCTCCGATTCGAGGCGCGTAGACCGTTTCCGCTTCGCGGAGCTTGAAGCCCAGCGATTCGATCGCCTGCAAAACCATGTGCATAGGCTGGGTCGGCACAACTTCGATATAATCGTTGTCCGTCGGATCAACGGAGGAGCGAATATCAGCCGACGTCTTGATCCACACCGGCGATCGGCCGATGGACAGCGGCGTATTGGGAGCCAGGTAGAAGCTGAAGCCGATTTCCCTGTTTTCGCCCGCGCGCACCATTACAGGCGGAGAGACGCGTACCTTGCCAAGCTCCACGTTCTGCTTCAACTTGCTATCGTTCACTTCTTTGATGTAATAAGTCATGATGGACAAATCAATGCCTTCGATCTGCTGATCGACCGAACCTCCATAAATGCGTACCACACCGCGCACCTCGTCGCCGGGACTATAGGATGTGCGCTCCAGCAGCGTATCCACCTTCGCCGCCCCAATTCCCACGCTTGCCATCATGCGGTTGAACAATGACATGGAATCCACTCCTTCTCGTATCATTACCTCATAACCAACTATTACGAAACACCCTAGCAAATGGTATCAGCAACATCATAACAAATTTTCACAATTTGTGTACGGTTACTTGAACAGACTTTCCCGCAGGCTTTCGCGGCAAGGAGTCTTCGTATATAATTTTCGAAAAACGGGTGCGAGGGGACGATCGACTTGACCACTAACTCCATTAAGTTGCTTTATATCGAGGACGACACGGAAATAGGAGAGCTTGTAACGGAGCAGCTCCGCTCCAAATCATACGAGGTGAAATGGCTTAAAAGCGGCGAGGAGGCTTTGCGTGAAGCCGAGGGCTGCAGCTTGGTCGTGCTGGACGTCATGCTGCCCGGGCTTGACGGCTTCACGATCGGACAAAGACTGAAGAAAGCGAATCCGGATCTGCCTATCCTGATGCTGTCCGCTCGAACGTCCATCGATGACAAGCTGCAAGGCCTTGAATTCGCGGATGATTACGTGACCAAGCCATTCCATCCCGACGAATTGTCGGCCCGGATCGAAGTGCTCCTCCGCCGCGGCGGAAGACGCTCCAGCGAACCGACCAAGGTAAAGCATCTGCTTGTTTATGAGGCAGAAAACCGGATCGTGCATGCGGATACCGGAGAAGAGCTCGCCCTCGGGGGCAAGCAGTTTCACATCTTCATGTTTCTGTTCCGCCATCTGGGGCAAATTCTGACCAAGGAGCAAATCTACGAGGCGGTATGGGGCGAATCTTATCTGGACGGGGATAAGACGCTTATGGTACATATCCGGCACTTGCGCGAGAAGATCGAGAAGGACCCCGCTTCGCCCGAAGTCGTCGAGACGATTCGCGGGCTGGGTTATCGGGTACGGGCATGAACAAACGCAACGATTCGCAAGCTCCCGTACGCAAGTCGCGTCTCCTGCCTGGCTCGCTGCAGGGACAATATTTGATCATCGTGCTGGCCGCATTCCTGTTCATTCCCGTCATAATCCCGCTTGCCAGTCTCACCTACACCATCGTTCAGTGGAGCTCGAAATCAGATATGGAGGGCGGCGCCAAGTATGGCGGGACGTCTGGTCTTTTGTCGGATTGGCATGCGCATGCCGCCAATATGGAAGGCAAGTCGGATGAGGCCATCGACGAAGCTCTCATCGAGCTGAAAAGACGCTATCCCGAAGCCTCCATGTTCTGGGTCGACGCAAATGGCGCGACAAGGAGTCAACTGCCGCCTCAGCTCGATATTCCGGCGCAATGGACGCCGGAGGAGGCCATCCGGTTTATGAAGGCAAGCATCGGTAAAGATCCCTATACGGTCATCGCTTTCCTCGGCAAGGAAAATGCCGGCCCTTCCTTTATGACGATCCGAATGCCGCGCGAAGCGATCTCCACGGGCAATCCGAACGGCTCCGGGACGCCGTATTACATCGCCTTCGTCTTTGTCATGTTCTCGGTGTTCGTAGCCATGTCGCTCTTGTTCTTCCGCCACATCCGCAGACGGCTCCTTCGTCTGCAATCCGCTATGGCGCGGCAGGATGAGCACGGCATCCCGGAACCCGTCGCGATCAAACGCTGGGACGAAATCGGAGCGCTGGAATACTCCTTCAACGGCATGGTCGCCCAGCTCAGGGACAGCCGGCAGCGCCAGAGCGAAGAAGAACAGCTGCGCAAGTCGCTCGTCGCGAATCTGTCGCATGATCTGCGCACTCCGCTCACGATTATGCAGGGGCATCTCTACCAATTGCGCGAGGAGCCGCTTAGTCCGAAGGGGCAGCAATCCGTATCGGTCATGCAGGGCAAGGCCGAAGGGTTGGGCGAGCTTATTGACAACCTGCTTGCCTATACGCTCATGACCAGCGGGCGCTATAAGCTGACCCTGGAGGCTGTTGACATCGTCCGGCTGGCGAGAGAATCCGCCGCAAGCTGGTATCCGCTCTGGGAACGGGAAGGTCTCGAGGTCGACGTTCGGCTACCCCATGAGCAGCTGATATGGCAAGGCGATCGCGCGGGCTTGCAGCGCATGCTGGACAATTTGTTCCAGAATGTCGTTCGCCATGCCCGGGATGGCGGTTATATCGGCTTAGCGTTGGAGAATCGGCAAGGACAGCCCTGCCTTGTCATCTCCGACAGAGGCCGGGGTCTGAACTCCGAATCCTCTGCCACAGGGGCGGGCGTCGGACTTGCCATCGTGGATTATTTGGCCGACAGCATGGGACTTGTCCGCGAAACGGCAAGCTCGGAGGAAGGGACGCGGGTGTATCTGTACGAAAAGACGAAGGCGAAGGACGAACGCGGCTTTTTTTAAGAGGTCGTTCAATTTGAACTCGCATTTAAACGAAATTTAACCTTCGATGTACACGGGACTTAACCTTGAGACGTTAATCTGGATCTCGAGGTGATCGACTTGAAAGAATGGATAATTGAGACAAGAGGTCTCGGCAAGAGGTACAAGGGGCGCTACGCGGTATCCAACCTGAATCTGCAAATCGCAAAAGGGGAAATATACGGTTTCCTGGGGCCGAACGGCGCGGGCAAAACAACGACGATCCGCATGCTGCTCGGTCTGATCAAACCATCGGGAGGGTCTATTCGGATTTTCGGACGACCGCTGGAGAAGGACCGGCTGTCTATTCTACGGAAGGTCGGGTCGCTGGTGGAATATCCGTCGAACTACGGACATCTGACCGCCGTTCAGAATCTCGAGGCGATTCGCCGCATCATCGGCGTGCCTGCGGGCCGAATCGATGAGGTTCTCGCTATCGTCGGATTGACGAAGGAAGCAAAGCGCCCGGTTAAAGGATATTCGCTCGGCATGAAGCAACGCCTGGGTATAGCGAGCGCTCTGCTCGGCAACCCGGAGCTGCTCATCCTGGATGAGCCCACCAATGGCCTCGACCCGTCCGGCATCCTGGAAATTCGCGAGCTGATCAAGGAGATGCCGCGTGAGTACGGCATTACCGTGCTCATCTCCAGCCATCTGCTAAGCGAAGTGGAGCAAATGGCTAGCGTCGTCGGCATCATTCGCCGCGGGGAGCTGGTGTTCCAGGATACGATCAACAGCTTGCGCACGCAGTCGCAGAGCGCCGTCACGCTCCGCGTCTCGGAACGCGAAGACGCCTTGGGCGTGCTGGCGAACCGCGGTATCGAAGCCGCGATCGGCGCGGGCGACTCCACGCTGTCGCTCGGCAGCGCCGGAGACGCAGACGTAGCCCTGGCCGTCAAAGAACTGGTGCAATCCGGTCATGCCGTCTATCGAGTGGAAGAAGATCGCAAGACGCTGGAGAAGCTGTTCCTCGAAATCGTCGGGGAGGATGGAAGCTTATGATCGTTCAAGCGATAAGATCCGATCTGCTCAAGATCAATGGCAAAGGACTGTGGTTCCTGACCTTCCTCGCCCCGGTCGGCTTAATCGCGATGCAAGGGCTGAATTACGGCCTCCGTTACGATTATATGATAAAAGCCTACGCCGGCGATCCCTGGGGCGGCCTGCTGGACAATATTTTGATGTTCGTTCCCATCGCGCTTTTGATGGGCATTACCATTCTGAGCTCCATGCTGGCCAATGTCGAGCATCATACAAGCGCGTGGAAGCAGTTGCTCGCGCTGCCGATCTCGCGATACGCGGTGTTTGGCTCCAAATTTGCCATCGTCGCATTGCTGCTTGCCGTTGCCAGCATCGTGCTCGCACTCGGTGCCTTCGGACTCGGACTGCTGCTCGGCTTCGATGCGGCGGACTTCCCCGTGACCGATGCTATAAAGCTGGCGGCTTATCCCTATCTGGCATCCTGGACGCTGCTGACTCCGGTGTTATGGATGTGCGTGACTTACCGCAACCAGTCTCTGCCGATCACGATCGGAATCGTTGCCGCCTTGATCTCGGTGTTCCCTCTCTCGGAGTGGGTGCCCACCAACTGGCCGCTTGCTTCCTACAAAGCAGAAAACGGCGAAACCTTCGTCCTGGCCGGGCTAATCATCGGACTTGCGATTTTGCTGCCGGCTGCCGTCCATTTCAATCGAAAGGACGTGAACTGAGATGGGATTCCGTTCTTTCCTGGGGCTGCTCGGCGCCGAACGGTTAAAGCTTAGCCGCTCCTTGATCTGGCTGCTCGTCCCCATTAGTCCGCTGCTGGCCGCGCTCATCGGCGCCATGTCGAATTTGACGGACGTACCGGAAGCAGCGCGATACGATCTGCTGCAATCCACCGTCTTTATGCTCCATGCCCTGCTTCTGATGCCCATTTTGACAGGCATCTTCTCCTCCTTCGTGTGCAGATACGAGCACAGCGGGGGCGGATGGAAGGCAACGCTTAGTTTGCCGGTATCGCGCACCGCTTTGTATGGAGCCAAATTCTTTATGGTGGCTGCCTTGCTTGCCGCCGTGCAGCTCGCCATGATCGGCGCGCTGCTCGCGGCCTCCGCCGTACAGGGAATTACAGGCAGCATCGACTGGCAATCGGCGCTCGTCTCCCTCCTTACGGGATGGATTGCGTGCCTGCCTCTTGCCGCTTTGCAGTTGTGGGCTTCCATCGGCTGGAGCAGCTTCGCCGCGCCGCTGGCCATCAACGTGTCCATGACGATTCCGAATATCCTTATCATCAACTCCGCCACGTACGGACCGTTCTATCCCTGGGCACAGCCGGCGCTCGGCATGCTTGTACAAAGCGGAGAGCAAAATTTCGGAGCGTTTAATCTGCCCCTCGAGAACATTCTCGTGACGGTAGGCTGCAGCTTCGTGTTGTTCGTAGCAGGGGGACTTCTCTATTTCCATCGCAAAGAGATTTGATTGTTATGAGCGACTTCGCCGGTACGGGCTGCCGGAACAAGCGCGAGCAAGCAACATCCCGTTCTTGAACTTAGAGAAAAACCGTCAGGATCGATCTTCCTGACGGTTCTTTGCGTTTGAGTACTACACCCGGAACAACCCGTAACCGTTCAGCGGAACGATGGGGGCCGCGTCCTTAAGCAATCCCGCCGATTGACCGCGGAACGCGATATCGGCCAGCCATCTGGTAAACGGGGCGACGTTCATCTCCGCCATCTCTTCAAGCGTAAAAAAACCTGCGGCATCCACCTCGTAGTCATCCGGCCGCGGCTCGCCGCCGACATAGTCCATGGCAAACGCGATGTAAACGTTGTGAATGTCCCTCGGCTGATCGCGCAGCGCAGCGACGCCGGTAACGACGGCCTCTATGCCGCTTTCCTCCATCACCTCGCGCACAATCGTTTCTTCGATGGGTTCCAACTGCTCGATGTATCCGCCGGGATTGGTCCAAAAACCTTTGCCCGGATTTTGCGCGCGGCGGACGAGCAGCATTTTGTCGTCCTTCTTCACGAGTGCCCCGACGCCGATGCTATAGCTGCCCCAGTGCACGAAGCTGCATGTCGTACACGCTTGTCGCGAATGACCGTCCATCTCCCTGTATTCCATCGCGCTCCCGCAGGCTGAACAAAACTTCACTTCCACTTCCATACCTTCTCTCCATGTCTTGGATCATTACTTTCACTATGTTTGCACATTCTTGAACTGTTGGTCAAACATGCCGTAATATACGCCTCGCCGCTCCATCAGCGAGTCATGCGTCCCTTTCTCCTGAAGCTTGCCCCGGTCAATGACCATGATCGCATCGGCGTCCCGGATCGTATTAAGCCGGTGCGCGATAATAAACGTCGTCCGGCCCTTCATCACCTTGAGCAGCGCTTCCTGAATATGCAGCTCCGTCCGAGTGTCGATGCTGCTGGTCGCTTCGTCGAGGATGAGAATCGACGGCTTAGCCAGGATGACCCTGGCGATCGCGAGCAGTTGTCGCTGCCCCTGGCTCAGATTGCCGCCGTTCTCGGTCAGCTCCGTACCGTAGCCTTGAGGAAGCCGCCGAATAAAGGCATCGGCATTGGCCATCCGCGACGCCTGCAGCATTTCCGCCTCCGTCGCATCCGGCTTCCCGTACAAAATATTGTCCCGGATCGTGCCGGAAAACAGATATGTATCCTGCAGCACGATGCCAAAGCATTGGCGCAGGCTCTCCCTCGTATAGTCCCGGATATCGCGGCCGTCGATCAGAATGCGGCCGCCCGTCACATCGTAGAAGCGCGTAAGCAGATTAACGATGGTCGTCTTGCCCGCTCCCGTCGGCCCTACCAGCGCCGTGCTGCTCTCTTTTGGCGAATCGAAGCTGACATTGTTCAAGATCGGGACATCCTGGCGATAACCGAAGTTGACATTCTCGAATACGACATGCCCTTTAGGGTTAGACAGAACGATAGCGCCGGGCGCATCGGGCTCCTCTTCCTTTTCGTCCAGCACCTCGAACACCCGCTCCGCGCCCGCTACGCCTGACAGCAGAACATTGTAGATTTGAGCCATCTCGTTAAGCGGACGGACAAATTGCCGGGAATATCCCACGAAGCTCGCGATCAGACCAACGCTAAGATGTCCGTTGACGGCCATCACGCCGCCGACGATTGCGATGGTGGCGATCCCGATATTGTTAATCACGCCGAGGAGCGGCATCAGGAAACCAGACCAGATCTGCGCTTTGAGCGACACCTGAAGCAGCTTGCCGTTCACTTCCTCGAACTGCTGAATCGACTTGGCTTCGTGATTGAACGCCTTTACGACCTGCAAACCCGTGATCGTCTCTTCGATATGGCCGTTAAGCTTGCCCAACTGCGCCTGCTGCTCCTTAAACAGCACGCCGGTCCGGCTCGTCACGAATTTCGCGAGCAGATAGACGAGCGGCACCGTGATCAGGGTAGCGAGCGTCAGCAGCGGGCTTAAAACCAGCATCATGACAAGCGAACCGACGATGCCAATGAAGCCCGACATCAGTTGCACCGTCGATTGCGATACCGTATTGCTGACGTTGTCGATATCGTTCGTCACCCGGCTCATGAGCTCGCCATGCGATCTGGAATCGAAGAAGCGCAAAGGCAGCTTCTGCAGCTTGCCGAACAGCGAGCCTCGCAGCTGCTTTACCACACGTTGGGACAACCCTGCCATCAGCCAGCTCTGGAGGAAAGACAACGCGCCTTCGCTGACATAAGCAGCAATTAATACAAGCAGAATGATCTCCAGCAGGCCGAAATCGACGCCGCCATCATCCGCCGCGCTCATGGCGTCGATGGCGGATCCAATCAGATACGGCGCGGCCACAGCCAGCAAGGAAGTCGCAATGACGAATGCGAAGATAACAATAAGACGTTTGCGCTCGCTGCCGAAGTAACGCCAGAGCCGAAGCATCGTCGCTCGCATTTGCTTCGGCTTGACCGGCTTTCGTCCGTGTCCGCCCGCTCCGGGTCTGCCGATTCCCGGGATTGCCGGAGGCACCTTGGCTTCGCTTGCGCCACCTTGACCTTGGCTTCCGCTCGAATTAGACGACATCGGTCTTCAGCTCCTTCCCGATCTGGGAACGATAGATCTCTTGGTACACCTGGCAGCGTTCCAGGAGCTCATCATGCGTTCCTTTATCCACGATCTTCCCTTGATCCATGACGATAATGTTGTCCGTATCCATTACGGAAGTAATCCGCTGCGCGATGAGCAGGCAAGTCATGCCTTGCGCATAAGTCTTGAGCGCCGATTTGATGCGAGCCTCCGTCACCATATCGACCGCGCTCGTGCAATCGTCGAGAATAAGAATGTCCGGTCTGCGGATCAGCGCTCTCGCGATGGATATCCGCTGCTTCTGACCGCCGGACAGATTAACGCCGCGCTGTCCTAACAGGGATTGATAACCTTCAGGCAGCCGCTGGATAAATTCATGCGCCTCGGCAAGCTTAGCTGCCTCCACCACTTCTTCGTCCGTCGCGTCTTCCTTGCCCCAGCGGATATTGTCCATAATGGAGCCCGTGAACAGCATGGTTTGCTGCGGCACGATGGCGATGCGTTCCCGAAGCGCCGACGGATCGAGCTCTCTGATATCCGTATGGCCTACCCGGATCACGCCGGAGTCCGCATCGTAGAAGCGGGGAATCAGCTCCACCAGACTGCTCTTGCCCGAGCCGGTGGAGCCGACGATGCCGATCGTCTCGCCGGGACGGCATGCGAAGGTCGCGTCGTCCACCGCCGGGCTGCCTTGTTCGCCGCCGTAGGAGAAGGTGACGTTCCGGAATTCGACAGCGCCTTTGGCTGTCGGATTCCAATCGCCCTCTTCCCGCCAAGTCATGCCGTTCTCTTGTTTGAATACCTCGCCGATCCGCTGCGCGGACGCTTTGGCCCTGATAAACATCGTGAATACCATCGTCAGCATCATGAGCGCGAACAGAATCTGAGTCATATAGTTGACGAAGGCCACGAGATGCCCGACCGGCAGCAGATCGGCATTTAACCACCGCCCGCCAAGCCAGAGCACCGTCACGATACCGAAATTGACCGTCAGCATAATCGCGGGATTAAAGATCGACATCGCCCGCATCGCGTTCGTCGAGCGGGCGCGCTGCTCCTCGTTCGACTTCTCGAATCTCTCTTCCTCGTAGTCGAATCGGTTGAACGCCTTGACGACCCTTACGCCGGATAAGTATTCGCGCACCGTCGCGTTCACCTTGTCCAAGGACTTCTGCACGTTCATGAACCTCGAAAACCCGATTCGAATATTAAGCGCTACCAAAACAATGACGATGGGAACGATAACAAGCAGAATAATGGACAAATTCCAGTTGAGCCGGATCGCCATAATAAGCGCGCCTATCCCTATAATGGGAGCCTTTACGAAAATGCGCATCATCCCGTTTAGAAAGTTCTGCACGAGCGTTACGTCGTTCGTCAGTCGCGTAATGAGCGATCCGCGGTCGAATTGATTCATGCTGTCGAAGGACAACGACTGGATTTTGGCAAACAGATCCGAGCGAAGCTCAGCTCCGAATTTCTGGGAGACATGGCTCGCCACAACATTGCGGATGGAAGCCGCTACCGCCCCCATTGCGGTAATGAGCAGCATAAGCCCCCCCATTTGGAGGACATGGTTCATATCCTTCTCCGCGATCCCCTCGTCGATGATGTTCGCGAGCAGCGTCGGCATCATCAGATCCGCGCCGGCTTCGATCGTGACGAACAGGATGGCGAGAAGAAAGCTTTTCCAATATTTTCGAATGTAGCGACCGTAAGGCATTGGAGTTAGTCTCCTTTCCTTGGCAGATGCGACGACAGCTTCTCCATCAGGGCCACAAGCTGCCGCTTCTCGTCTTCGTTGAAATGGGCGAATGGCTCCTCGAGCGATTCCAGCCAGGCCGCTTCCATGCCGGCAATGGTCTCTTCGCCGCTCGGCGTCAGCTTGACGAGCTTTACCCGCGCGTCCTCGGGACTGTTCTCCCGCACGACGTGTTTCATCAGCTCGAGCCGGTCGATCATCTGGGACATCGTGCTCGCCCGCACGTCCAGATGGGCGGCGAGCTGCCCGATCGTCCTTCCCTCCGTGCAGCGCAGATGGCGAAGGAGCATCCATTGCACGCGCGTCAGCTCCGGCTGGTTCCGATGGAACGCCTCCGAGCGCAGGTAACGTTGAATGCGTTGCATGTGGCCGACGAAGTGCTCTAATGTGACTCGGCTATGATCGTTCACGTTCTCCCCTCCCGCTTCGAATGTTTTATCGCTAAACATATTATATAGCGAACCTAAATAAATTTAAAAGAAAAAAGTGCTTAAATAAATAATTGATTTACTTACAAATAGGAGTCCCTAACTAGGCATCCTAGTTAAAAGCTGACACGACAAAATATGATTAAATATTGAGACAATTCTTAATAACTAGTTGATGCTATATTAAAATAACAACTACTCTTCGTTAGAATTACTAAATTGTACGTTTACTAGCACTTAGATTGTATAATGAGGCCTCAAAAATGTGATAATAACATTGTTGATAAGTTTTTGAAAACAAACAGAAGTTGTAGGAGACTTGTCCACTGAATTGATCTATGAGAAATATATTATCGAAGGAAATGAAGTGTCCTAGTTAAATTGAAAATTCATCTTAGTAAAAATAAGGCTGTCACTAAACAGCCTTATTTCAATCAGCTTTAAGCATACACTTATTTTTAAAATTAACCATTCAGGAGCTTAAATTAATAAGAACTTTTTCAATTTGTCTACTTATTACCAGCTCTAACTTTCTAATTAGGCTTTTTATTGTCGTACCATACATCATATTAATTATCATTACACTAAGTAGCAATATGAACAGGCCGGATAACAAATATTTATTCCACAAGACAGGAATCTCCCAAGGAAATGTGTAAACTACCACTGAAGTTAAAAATACAATAAAAATAAATTCAATTCCTTTCGACACTAATCTTGCATATTTATTAGATTTGTTCTTGATATTGGTAATTCTTATTTGTTCTTTTTCTTCTGCAGCTACTACTCGTTGATATGATGATTCCTTCTCACCTTCTAATTCTCCAATTCTTTCTTTTAACTTTTTCTGAGTATTTTCTTTTACCATTTCTAGTATTTCCGACACTGTGCCTTGTGCAAAGGCACCACTATCACCTTCAGTTACTTGAACTAGTGCTTGCTTAGCATCTAGTGAATGTCGAAGTATAAAATAATCTTCATTTGTAATTGACTTATCACCTTTCAACTTTTCTAATTCTTGCATATATTTCTTCCATAAAATTTCATCTGGCTGCAAAGCAGCGTAACTGTTTGCAATAATCATTTTTCTAGCTAAATTGGGAGCTTTAGTTGGTTTTTTAAGCCATAACAAGTTAGTAAGATCAGTGTCTGTTATTAATGGTGGAGTCGCTTCTTCTTTATAATCATTATTAAAATGTTCATTTGCTACTTTAACAAGTCGATGATTAGTCGTAACAAAAAGCGCTCTACAATCTTCAATCGAGTAATAACTCTTGTTTCCCCTTAATCTATAAATTGATGAAATTGATTTCACATCTCTTGTTAACGAATTATTATTTCTATAAGTAATTTTCGAACGAATGGAATCTTCAAGTCCTTTTTCATCGTTAACTGAGGAGTGATCATCATAACTTGGAGTATCAATTACTTTTATTCGCAATAGTTCTAGGCTGGATTCGATTTTCTCAGCTAACAGACGCACATCTGAATCAGTCTTCCCTCGCAATATAAAATGTTCAAATGATTCAAGGCTAAACCCTGTTAAGTCATAATGATTTCTTCCCGAACCACCTAAGTCAGCAGCACATCCCTCAAGAATAGCTTTAACTTCTGATACAGTATGTCGAAAACATTTTAGATCTGCCCCAGTCTCATACAATAGATTCAAAAGCTCCTGACTTGGTTCTCTTCGAGAATCTCCTGTGTACCCGAGCACAAATAATAAAAAAGCCGTATCAAAGTATACAGTTGTTTTTTTAAACTTTTGCATCACCTTTCCTTGGTCCTTTACAAATAATGCATTTGCTAGCATGTTACCTTTGAACACTTCTTCTAAGTATTCCATTCTTGGGTCATTTAACTCTTGTAATTTCCGAATAAAAGATGCAACAATAAATTTATAATTTGATGGTGATGATCCAGATATTTTTATTAATGCTCTGTTATGAGTAACGTGTAACATTTGTAATATTTCTTCATCAAAGTACTTTATTAAAGCGCTTTCAGATTCTTCATAGCTCCAATCAGCTTTATGTTCGTTTAGACAGAATTGTTGAAAAGAAGTTATTACAGCATCATGTGCGGTTAAGACTCTCTGTTGAACTGCATTTATATCAGAACTCTCAACCATCTCTCGATTAATATAATATGCATTATATTCTTTTCTAACGTATTTCCCTTTATTTGCTCTCGCGAGAAGCCTAATAATTACATTGTGAGGAAAGCTTAGTCCAAACCTTTCCTCAACCTGCTTTTTAAGTTCAGGCACAGATACTACTTCACTACTAGTATCCTTTAAACATTCTACAATAAATGGTATAAAATTATGTATGTAGTCTTTTTTATTGCTATCCCAATTAACCTTTAACACAGCTAAACTTACAAGAACAGAAGTGTCACTCAATGTTTTTCTTCCCCTCGGATTGTATGGATTTTCTCACACCAAATAGACTTTTCACTTCATGCAGATTTCCACTCCAGGCATTTACGAGGTTGATGAGACGAACAGCAATCGCAAGCTCTTCCTTCGTCACTGTGGTTAGATCGTGTCTTGGGAAGAACTCGCGCAACCTCACCTGCCGCACTTCTTTTTACAATCCTCTTTAAAATGATTCATCATCAATATGGTTTGTACCTAGCACTCCAGAGAATGCCTTCATCAACATTCCATTAATCAATAAATCAATTTCTGGTTGGTAATTTTCCAGTTTATTTAAAGCATCATTATCACTATTAAAAACACAATCTAAGACTTTCATAATAACTCTTTGTTCTTCTATCGGCGGTATTGGAACTAATAAGTTTTGCAGAATTGATTTATTAATCTTAGGCATATTACCTGCAGTACCAGTTGCATTTTGCCTGAAATACTGTTTTCCATACATTGAATTAATCCAATGTACCAGATATTGATTTAATACAACAGTTTCATTTACTTTACCTTTCATAATTAAGTCGGGATAAATACTTTCATTATCTGCTCCTGTAAAAATTGCCGATGTTCCTACATACTCGATCGAATTAGCACGTTGAATTAAAAAATCCCCGTTTTTCAACCAAAGATATGAATCTTGTTCTATACGTTCATCAACGTACTTAAATTCATCGTTTTTATAATATCCCTTTGTAATTGCGCCTAATTTTAATGTTTTTGTGATAAAACTTGATTCTGTGGACTTCGGGGAATAGCCGTTTCTAGGAAACTCATCAAATAAAAATTCTGCCCTTACCCATTTCCAACTATCAGGTATTTTAGAATCATAATATGCATAATTTTGCTCGGTCTTTAAATCATTTTTTATGAAATTCTCTTCCCGCCACTTCTTCGTGAGCTCACCACGAAAAACTTTATCTAAAATTGCCGCTCGACGAAGTTCAAAGGTCGCCTTGGCTTCATCAATTAATTGTTTGGCTTGATTGATTTTGTCCAAGAGTCTTTCGACTTTGTCAGCAATTCGTTTTTGTTCGTTTAGTGGTGGGAGCGGAAGTTTCAAATCTTGAATTCTATGCAGGGCTAACTTCGGTTGAGAGGTTGATTTCATTGAATTTTTAATTTGATTTTTTAATATTTCAGTATTTAATACATAATAGATGTATCTATTCGTTGAATACTTTATATCCGTTATCTTTGCTGCATTTTCAGTCAAATTTGCTCCATCAAGAAAATCTGGAATAATTCCACACTTACCAATGGTACCTGCAATTGAAATATATACATCATCTTTTGAAATGGTATACCTTGAGATCTTACTTTGAATATCTTGAGAAATATATTTCAATCCATCACAATTTATTGTACCATTCTCAAAATCACTAACACGAATATATGGATGATTTGTAATTTCATCAACAAAATCAGCTCCAGCTGGTAACCTTTTACCACCTTTGACTTCAGCTATTGACTTTATTCTAACCCAAACCCAATTCCCCGGCACCTCATAAGGCTGCTCCTCTACCGGCACCAAAGCCTCTTTCAATAACTCTTCCTGCGACTTCGTACTTTTCTTACTCATTGCCGTACACCCCGGATACTTCCGCGACTTTCTCCAATACTGGTTTGCTTTCCTCATAGCCAGCCGAATTCGTCTCAATGGCCTTCAATTCAGCGACTACTTCGCCAAGCAATGCGAGTGCTTCCTCAAGCTTCGCCATCGCTTCTTCCGCAGAGTCGATTGGATCAGGAAGGTTGTCGTAAGCAGACAGCGACTCGTCAGCGATCAATCCGATATCGAGACTATCGTCCTTTTTACGGATATCTTCGCGTGTAAACACGTTCCAACGTTCGTCTTCGACCTCCTTACGATCCTCAGCTGTATAAGCTGCCACAAACGCATCAAAATGAGCCGTAGTCAGCGGTGTGCGCTTGCCGAAGCTTGGCATATTCGTGCGTAGATCGTACACCCATACGTCTTTTGTGCTGTCCTTGTCCATCTTCTCTCGCGTGAAGAACAAGACGTTCGTTTTAACGCCTTGTGCATAGAATATACCGGTCGGAAGCCGTAATATAGTATGCAAATTGCACTTATCCATCAAGTCGGCACGGATTTTTGTGCCCACGCCGCTCTCGAACAAGACGTTGTCCGGCAGGACAACTGCCGCGCGCGCTTTGCCGTTCGCCTTCAGGGCACGATAAATATGTTGAAGGAAGTTCAGCTGTTTATTCGTCGTCGTGAATGTGAGGTCATCACGCGTCGGACGTTCGCCGCCTTGCTTTGTGCCGAAAGGCGGATTCGTCAGAATGACATCGAAGTTTTTAAGGTTGGCTCCATCGTCAGATAACGTATCGCCAAGTATAATTTCGCCTTGAATGTCATGAAGCATCGCATTCATCATCGCGAGGCGATGCGTATCTTTTACTAATTCAACGCCTGTGAATGCTTGATGCTTCTGG
This sequence comes from Paenibacillus agaridevorans, assembly GCF_018604145.1. Lineage (NCBI taxonomy): Bacteria > Bacillati > Bacillota > Bacilli > Caryophanales > Paenibacillaceae > Paenibacillus > Paenibacillus agaridevorans. The sequence continues at coordinate 4,222,210 of NZ_CP075889.1, forward strand.
AAATCAGCCTCTTTCTCCCCAAGGTCGAAGTAATCGTCCGTCTTGCTGCGCACATGACGATCTGCTGCAATCATGAAACCAAACGTTCCTGCGGCAGGGTCGTTACAACGCTCGCCAGGCTGTGGATCTGCCAGCTTGGTAATTACATCAATGAGCGGACGTGGCGTAAAATATTGCCCCGCTCCAGACTTCGTCTCGCTGGCGTTCTTCTCCAGTAATCCCTCGTATAGATCGCCTAGCCCTTCTTCCTTCGCGCTGTACCAATCAAGCTGATCGATGGACGTAATGATTTTCTCAAGGTTTTTCGGCTCGTTAATATTTGAAGCAGCATTCATATAGATCTGTTTAATCGTCTCATTACCTTGGTTGCCAAGATCAAGCAGCAACTGGCGGTAATGCTGTTGAAGCGCCATGCCATGACGTTCCGTCAGCGAATCCCAACGGTACTGTTCCGGCAGAATACCTTCGTTGTTGGTTTCTTTCATCATTTTCAAGAACAGCACGTACGTCAGTTCCGTTACATATTGGTGATATGTGATGCCATCATCCCGCAGCACATTACATAGATTCCAAAGTTTCTGTACGATATCCTGATTGCCCATTTATGCGTAATCCCTCTTTCGCGGCGTATATAGCGCCGTATTGATCGTTGATACAATCGTGTCCATATCGCCATCAAATATTTTATTCAACTGCTTGTAGCCGCCTCTACTCTTGAACGGTTCTACTTCGAACGCCTTCTCTGGGTTCGGATCCAGAACCGATTCCTGAAGCAGCTGTTTCTCGATTCGTTTCAGCCAGTCCTTCTGGACCTTCGACCAGACCTTCATATCATAAATCTTTTTCATCGCGCCTTCAATCCGCTCTTCATGGCTAATTAATGGATCGCCGAGCGCCTGCTGACGGATGAAGCTGATTATATCAGCCGCAATATCCTCGTTCTTCGCATCCCGCCATGCCGCTTGCAGCATTTTCTCCGAATAACCCTTTTGATCGAGCTCCACCCGCAGCTTGCGCAGCTCATCGCGCGTTAAGTCATTCGGTCGTGTGCAGATAATCGTAAGAGCAGGAATAAGGTTCAGGTTCTCTGTAATAAACAAATGGAACCCTTCCAAGTAATCCTCCGGCTTATCAGCTTCTCCATAACCGCGTGAGGTGGAGAGCAATTTATCTTCATGCTCCGAAATATAGATCCGGTGTCCCCTGCCGCGATTCTCATCTATAAAAGCAATCAGGGACTTCTTAGCCTTCAAATCGGCAATCGCTTGAAGAGCACTCATGCTTTTCAAATCATCGATAATCTTATCAATACTCACCCCGCCGGACAAAGCCTTGAAATCATCATAGTCCTTCTGCGTCCATGTACGTTTCTTGCGCTGAATCTTGGCAATGATCTGCTCCTTATGCGGCATGCCCTTCTCTTCGCTCTCCAGCTGTGCAAGCTCGTCCACCAGCACATCAAGCGACACTGTCGGTTTCGCCACTACCGGTTTCATGTCCGTGTAAGGTTTCAGCGTCTCGTAGATTCCAACGGCATCATAAATCATGAAATGATCCTTGCCGATCTCATCGCATCGTCTCGTCGCTCTGCCTAACATCTGCTCGTACAAGATCCGCGAACGAACACGGCGCAGGAATACTAGATTCGTAATGCTTGGAATATCTATGCCCGTTGTCAGCAAATCAACCGTTACGACGATATTCGGCAGCCTTTCATTCTTGAAGAGCTTTATGGCATGCAGCGGATCTTTGATTGAACCGGTAATTTTGAGCACGGCGTTGTCGTCTACCGCTCCGTATGCCTTTCCTAGCTCTTCTTTCAATATTCGTACGACCATGTCTGCGTGATCATCGGTAGCGGCGAAAATAAGCGTTTTCCCTTCGGATTCCGGATCGATATATTTCGTCAACTCTTCCAGAATAACGCGATTGAAGTTTTCCGTAATAACCGTTTTGTTAAACTGGGTTACTTCAAGGTTGATCTCATCTTGAAGCAGTTCTTTCTCAATATTGCCTGAAGAAATATCATATACGGCAACCTCTTCGCCAACCTGCCACTTGATCCCATGCTTTTTCAGCTGCGTCTCGAATTGCATAGGAGGTTCATGATCAATCAAATATCCATCTATAACGGCTTCCCGATAAGAATAATTGTATACGGGACGTCCAAAAATCTCTACCGTATGCAGAGCCGGCGTCGCTGTCAATCCTATTCGGACCGCATCGAAATAGTCTAGTACCTTACGGTATTTGCTTACGTAATCTTCGTGATCGCGAAATTCCAACTCCAGCTCGGACATTTCCTTATCAAGCGTATAACCTCGATGGGCTTCGTCGACGATTACGCAGTCATATTGGTCAACGGATGGAATATCCGCATCGTCTGTTTCATTATAGAAAATACGCTTAACCAATCCTTGTACGGTTGCAATCTGTACTTTGGTCTCTGTATTCGGCTTTTTATCATCCAACGACTGAAGTTCAAAAATCTCCGTAAACGAATGATAGCTCTCCAACTTGGAATCTTTAAACGCAGCCTCTGCCTGATACCCTAGCGCCGATCGGTCTACGAGAAACAAAATACGATTAAAGCGGTTATGCTTGATCAGACGATAAATAAGCCCGATTGCCATACGGGTTTTCCCGGTACCTGTCGCCATCGCCAGCAAAATGTTGCGCTGCCCGCTATCTATCGCTCCCTCGACTGACAGAATGGCATCCTCTTGGTAAGGACGAAGCTTTAAGTAATCCAAGGTTTCGTCACGCAGGTCCTTGGCAGCTTTCTCCGTATCTTGCTTCAGTAATTCTTTCAGCCCTTGCGGAGAATACCATGCTTGCAGGGGACGAGGATGGTTCGTCGGTTTGCGAGCGTCTAGGAACCAAATACCCGACAGATGCTTGAGCTGCTCCAGATACGGTCGACCATTCGTTGAGAACAAGAACGGGGCCTGATAGTTTCCCCATGGTCCATTAACGATCTCATCGCCATGTCTTACAACATGCATCGCATATTTTTTGGCTTGGGCAATATCCGCTTCTACGTTCTTGCTGATTCGCTTCGCTTCTACTATCCCGACTAATTCTAATCCGCAGAATAACGCATAGTCGGCGAATCCAACCTTCAGCGCCCATTCCGCAATCGCCATATTACGCCCTTTCTCGGGACGCGTGCCAAGCCCAAAACGCAACTTCTGGGAATCGGCTTCCCAGCCGGCTTGCCGGAGCTTCTCGTCAATAATGAGTCGCGTTTCGGCTTCAGTCAGCTTAAAAGCATTGCCCGCTTGCCTGGACTTTGTATGTCGCATCCGTTTGTCCTCTTGCGTAATGTTCGTCTGCTGCTGGCGAAGTATTTCCAACTCCTGCTGGAGCTTCGCCATCTTTTCTTCGTAGGCTTCTGTCAACTGATACAAATGTTCTTCGTTGCCGGCGTTATCTTGCTGTTCTACTGGCTCTATATACTCAGGTGCCTGGAAGTTCCAATCGCCGTATACTTGCATAAACCATACGCTAAGCCGAAAAGCCAGCAACGTCAATGCACGAGATTCAGGCGTTGTACCGTAACCCGACTCGTGGACGGCTTTGTTTCCGATTTTACGTAAGGTATGCAAATAATCCACGATATCGTCGGAGATCAGATCTTCACGTTTCAGTTGCGACAATCGATCGACTTGAGTAAGTTCCTTTGTTTCGTCCATCTCTTCCATTGCACATATGTATTTCGTCAACGTTTCTCCGAACATACGAAGCTTAATGAGAGATGTATTCGGGTCTACGAATAAATTACGCTCCGCCATCTCGCCAAGGTTCGATAAGATCTCCCAACGATCTTGCAAGAACTCAAAGTTGCCAGCCATGTAGAACACCTCGATACTTGGTTGATATTGTGTCTATTGTAACATGTTTACACGCCGCAAAGTCGTCATTTTCCTCGCACCTGGTAGAATTCTCCTCCGTGTATTTGCGTGAACGTATGTCCTTCATATGCTTTCAGGTTTCGCCATACCCTGTCGATCTTCGAAGCTTTTGTGGTCCGCAAGCCAACCAAACCATAAATCTATGCCGTTGATATGCAATGGTCCTGAGATTGCACCTGCTTTTCCTTCTATTCCATATAAGGCTAAGAATGACTGATAGTCTAATAAACCAGCTGATCTATCACTAAAAGAGTGGACAAGCACCACGGCATGTCGAGCATGATGACGCTTGGCTTCTAGAAGTGCGGAAGCTGTGCGATGCAGCAACTGATACCTTTGGGAGTGTATTTTGATATTGTCGATATCTCTTAAATTTAATTCGTCTAAAAGAAACTGCAAACGCCTCATCTTCCCATCGCTTGCTTCCTTCAACCAATCCGCAACGGTCGGGCCAAACGTCTCATTTACTTTACCTTCCACCATGATGGTCATAAGATCGTGTGCATTGCGAGCCAGGACGAATAGATCATTCTGAGAAGGAGCTTGTTTCGTGTCCAGATAGACCGGGTGTTCAGGGAACATGGCGAGCGGCTCTAGTTTGCGAAAGACATCGGACCCTGAGTCTATAAATAATTGTTGGACAGCCGAAGGAAACTTTGACTTCGGGATTTGTGTCCAAGAATGGGCTAACTCAAATGCCGAAAACCTCTCAACCCAATGTTTTCCTGGATCGGTAAGCAATGATCTCCAACTCTCCATATCAGTAAGCGGGACATATAACATAACTTATGGACCCCTTTCCTCATCCTTGGATAACTTCAAAAAAGTGCATTTCAGTCTTTCGCCAACATAAGTGTAAACGAACATTATAGTTAATTCGACCTATGACCAAAACAATCCTTTATCACAACAACCGAAAATACCCCTGCCCCTAAGCTACCATGCACACGAAGTGAGTTTGGGTAAATCCGATTCGCGATGCTCCATTAAATGCAAAAAGACATCTGCCGGATTACCTCCGAAACAGATGTCTATCCATTTTTTATTTTCAATTCGAAAGATCCGGCACTCGGCTCAAAATGTCCCCCATGGTAAAGGACACGCACGGGATATGATTCGAATGTACCGTCATCTCCGAGGTAAATATCTCCGACAGCAAGTAGGCTTCACCATTCAGCTCATATCGTTCGAGCGCGCCTAACGTGGGATCGACGATCCAATATTCCGGAATGCCGTATTGTGCATAACTTCGCGACTTATCGAGCTTATCTCTTCGAAGAGTGGAGGGTGACAGGATTTCGACGACCAGATCGGGCGGTCCCTCGACACCGCGATGGCTCACGATGCCGAGACGGCTGCGATGTATCATCATCAGATCAGGTTGACGCACCTCAACCGCGCTTAAGATCAAATCGACGGGCGCGCTTAGAATCAGATAGTCCGCATCGCAAGTGTCCGCCATTCGTTTCAATATTTCAGCGCTAATAATTTGATGGGGAACGGAAGGGCCAGGCGACATTAACTCCAAAACACCGTTCGCAAGCTCATATCGGTTGCCGTCATCCAAAGAAGCATAGTCCTCGTACGTGACTTTATCTTCTTTCACCCTATCCGGATATGAATGGCCCTTGCGCTTAATCTCCTTGTCATCCATCATGCCGATCCGCCTCCCCCTTACAATCTCATTGGCTACAAAAACGAACGTATATTCTCCACCAATTGTATCATGAGCTCGTATAGCGGACAATTCCTGTCATTCCTTCGCTCTATCCGCCCGAATCCATTCTTTTAATTTTTCCATGCTGTCAGGGTACTCATCCGCTAACTCGACATGCTCCATTAAAAACCTTTCTCCTTTTTCCAACAGCCTGGCCGGCTTTAGTGAGAAGCGATCTCCGACTCGTAATATCCGTTCTATGTAACCTTGTTTCTCCAGCAGCTTTATCATCCGTTCGAACTCGACATCCTTGAGTCCATACACTTGTCCGCTAATGTCGGCTCTTTTGTCCTTTATTTCTTTCAGAATGCTGAATCCTACTCTCATGGATACCGTCTCCATTTCCAAGCGTCCTTAGCAGATCCGGAGGCTCCGCTGTCCTCATCCATGACGACAGCGGTCCCCCATGCAAGATCGGAACGCGCCTATCCTTCTGATGCGTCGCTCCAGCTTGTTCCTTCCTTAACATAAGTCCCCGTCCCCGCAAAATAAAGCCCCGCTTCCTTAACCGGGAAACCAAACGTCTTGCTCCACTCCTCTGCGTACGCCAGCACTTGCGGACGATAAAAGTCGATAAACGACTGCAGTCTCCCATCCGGCACGGCGTCCGTCTTGAAGTCCACGATGACCCAGCCGTCCTCTTCCTCGAAGAGGAAGTCGATGACGCCTCGGAGAAGAAGGTCTGATCCCTCGTCCTGGACCTCGTATGCAGTGTTCCTAAGTTCAGCTGCGCGCGATGGGCCTGCCTTCTCAGCAATGCTCCGCGGGCTTGCCATTCCGGCAGTGTGCGACGAGATTATCTTCTCAGCAGACACTTGCTTCCGGATCATGAGCGGCACTTCGAACAACCGCCGCTTTGCCCGCAAGCTTCGCTGCCACAGCTCGCTCCCGAGGATGGCTCGAACGATTGCCGCAGCATCGACGATATGCTCGGCCGCAAGTCCCTCTTCTTCGGCAAACATCCTGACGCCAGCCTCTACTCTCTCCTCCTGCAGTCCCTGGCCAGCGAGCTCGATCGCACGATGCACGACGCTGCCGAAAGCGAGCCCCCTTCCCGTCGCCGACCATTCCGGGATTTCTCCACCGTTTTTCGTCTGCCCCGTTACCGATGCCAAGCTGTAGGTTGGAGCAGACAGCCGCCGCAGTCGCTCATCTCGCTTCTCTTGTATCCGCACCATATCCGGCGCCACGGTCATGGTTTCCTTGCGTTCCGGCTCCAGCTCCGGCACGTCCAGCTCGCGCACCAGATCCATGCCATGCATAAGCGGCGTCCACGGGCACTTGGCGGGCTGTTCCGGGTACAAGCTGACGACCAGCATTTGCTTGGGCCGTGTAGCTGCCACGTACAACAGCCTATCCTTCTCCGCATTCGCGAACAGCCGCTCCCGCTCATTCATGTCACTCCAGCCCGGCGGCTGCGCCACGACCTCGCGACCGTACTCCCCGACTTTCCGGCTCATCGTAAAATACCCCTTGGCCGTCTCCCCCGATCGGTCGATATATTCCGTCGCGTCATGATCGGTTTCGCCGCTGGGGCAAGCCAGGATAACGACCGGCGCTTCCAGCCCTTTCGCCTTGTGCAAGTTCATAATGCGTACCGCTCCATTGCCGCCCGCGTACAAGCTGGAAGTTTCCATGCCCCGATCAGCCAGCAGCTCGCCGATCATGCGGCTAAGCGCCGGCCAGCTGGCCGCTGAGGCGGCGTCGTTTTGCAAAAGCTGCATTAATCGCACGAGCGTCCCTGCACGAACCGCACCCGCTTGAAGCGTCGAAACGTACGGCAAAATGCCCAGATCCTCGATAATTGCCGCGAATACCGACATCGCGCTCGAATTTCCGCGAAGCCAATCCCGATACATGCGAAGCTTCGATAGCGCCGCACGAACGGGAAGGGCTTCCTTGGGGCACGCCTCCTCATCCGGAAAGCCGTGGAGCGTTATTCGCCCCGCCGCCTCTTTATAGGCCCATAACGCCCGGTCGCTCACGCCGAACAACATCCCCCGAAGCACGCCTAACAAGGCGGCGGAATCGCCGGGATCATCGAGGTAACGGGCAAGCTGCCAGAGCGCAACGAGCTCTTCGTAGATCGTCCGGCTCCCCGACGTATCGGATGGCAAGCCGTACAGATCCAGCTGCTCCGCGTACAGATGGATAAATTCGCGCGTCTTCGTCAGGATGAGAAAATCGCCCGGCACCGCGGCGCGGCTTCCCCCGTCCCTCTCCGCGATGCGAATGCCGCCCTTGCTTTTGCCTGCGCCGCCGCAAGCCCATGCGATATAAGCGGCGATCCGCCCCGCGTCGAGCTGCGCGACGGCGGCTTTGCCTCCGGCTATTTTCGGATACGTAAGCGCAAACACGCCGAACGGCGAGCTTTTGCCCCCGGCTGGATTAGCCGCCCTCGTCTCCATATGCACATAGGCGGCTTGATGCGCCGTTTCCTCCTGCGGCAGCTTGCCGACGAATTGGCCGTTGATGAAATCGCCAATGGCTTGCGCCGACCGGAAGTTCGCCGTCAAACGAAGCACCGCCCCGCAGCCTTCGATTCGCGCCTTCACTTCATTATAGATCGAAATATCGGCCCGCCTGAACCGGTATATCGATTGCTTGGGATCGCCCACGACGAACAGCGAGCCAGGCCGCGGCGTCAACCGGCGCCAATCGCGTTCATGACCGCTCCCGGTTGTTTCTCCCGTCAGCAAAAACATAAGCTCCGCTTGAATGGGATCCGTGTCCTGAAACTCGTCGACAAGCAGCCTCGTATACCGTCCCGCATAATAGGCCCGAACCTCCCCGTTCTCCCTGACAAGCTTCGCCGCTTCCATAAGCAGATCCTGGAAATTCAGCTTGCCTGCCGCGAATCTTTGCTCCCGGCATTTATCAAGCGCAGGACGCACGAAAGCAATCAGCTTGGGGTACAAATATTCCCGCCACTCCTGAAGGAACGGGAACAATACATCGCGCTGCCATTGGGGGAAGCGCCGCTTCATCTCGCTCGCCTGCTCCTTGGAGGTCCACCTGTTCAATGTCACGTCAAGCTTCCGGTCGAACGACTTGGCGAGCTCCAACACGAACCTATCATTTTTCAAATTTTCATACTTCAGCTTCTGCAGGCTTTGGCGCACCAGCTTCTGCACCGCATCCCAGCCGCTTGCCGGTTCGGTTGTTGGAAGAAAAGGAGCAGCGGCGTCCAGCAATGGAATCAATGTCGCTCTAATGAGCTCGCAATCGGGCTGTTCCCGTTCCTCCGCCGGCAGGTCGACGTCCATGAAACCCGATACGCGATCAAATACGTCCCTGAGCGTATTTACGTCGACGCCAAGGCCGATCAGCTCCTCCAGCTTGCGGGTCTCCGACTCGTTTAGTGCAGACATATAAGTGTCCCAACAGATCTCCCGGAACGACTTGTCGCTTTCCTCATCCATTTCTTCGAATGAAGGGTCCAGCCCCGCTTCGATCGGACGCTCGCGCAGCAAGGAACCGCAGAACGAATGAATCGTGCCGATAAAAACAAGATCGAGGTTCGCAAGCGCACCGGCGTATCGTTGTGCGCGATGGGAGCCCGCGGCAGCAACAGGTGGTGCGTCCAAGACAGCGGTGGGGGCGTCCGCGGCAGTAGCCGGGGCGCCCGCCGACGCTTGCCGATAGGCTTGCTCCAGCGCCAGCCGGAATCGTTCCTTCATCTCGTCGGCCGCCTTGTTGGTGAACGTGATGGCGGCAATCTCTCCCACGCGCACTCCGGTTTCGATCAAAGCAAGGAGCCGCCCGACGAGACTTGTCGTTTTGCCCGAGCCCGCTCCCGCCTCCACTAAAAGCGTCGTGTTCAGATCCGTCAAAATGCGCTCGCGATCCTGTAGATCGGCCAGTCTATCCATCCCGTTTGCATCAGCCATAGCTCTCCACCTCCAGCAGCGTACCCAGCAGTCCTCCATTGCCTTCCAACTGACGTTTCTCGACCATTCGCGTCGCATGGGCGCCGCACACCGAAGCATAGTCGCACCATCGGCATTGCTGAATATCGGACGCCGGAATAAACAAGCCGCTCTCGCGGGAGTCCAGCAGCCCTTTGATAACGACGGCAAGCTCCGATCTGCGATTCTGCTCCCTTCGCACGAATTCGCCTCGCCCCTTCGCCGTTGGAAATCGGTAATCGGCCTCCGTGACCGATGCTTGGGCATCGTAACCGGATGTCCGCAGCCACTGCTCGGCCGCAACGGAGTAGATCGCATGCTGGAGCTGCGTCCCGCCGCTGAAATATTCGGAAAGTTTAAACTTGGCCGGGCTTCCGGTTTTGTAATCGATAATCCGGTATTCATGCGGTCCGATCCGATCGATCCGGTCAATAAAACCTTTTAGCCTAATGCGCATCCCGTTCGCCAGCTCGACCTCCATGGGCTCCCCAGCCTCCGTCTTCAGCTCCAGCTCGAAAAATAGCGGTTGATCGGCATTAACGGATTCCACATGGTAGAACACATCCGCATCCCGCCGCAGCTCCTCGGCTTCCTTATCGAATACATGGCTGCTTGGCGCAGGAATCCGTGAAGCAAATTCCGACAGGACCTGTTCGAGCAGCCGGTTCAACCGCTCGCGTTCGTGCACGGCTGCTCTCGCGCCGTTCCCCGTCGCTTCCTCCATATACCGCCGATACGTCTCGTGAAGCAAGCTGCCTTTTTCGTTCGCCTGCAGCCAGCTCGTTCGATCCAGCTCCGCCGTCTCTTTGGAACGCAAATTCAACACATAGCCGAAGTAATATCGCAATCCGCAGCTTGCGTACTGCTCCAGCTCGCTGACGCTGATATAATCCCGCTTTGGCACTATACCGGGGCTGGACTCGCCTTGGCGGTCTCCCTGCTCCATCACTCGATTAAGCTCGCCGATCCAGCCGTCATACGCCGACAATTCGTCCGCCTGCCTAAGCGTGACTGCCCGATACCCTTCCGCCAGCGCCGGATAACTGCCGCGTATGGCTTCGCGTCCGTCCAGCCGCTCGCCTCTTGCGTTCGCCAGCAGCTTCGCCCAAGCGTCGATTCCGTTTAGCGGCAATCTAACGGACTCGGCATTTGGCGGGGCATGATGTGCGGCTTTCGGCGCGGTACTCGGTCCGGTATTCGGCACGGTTTTGGGTGCGGTATTCGGCGCGGTATTCAGTGCGATATTCAGTGCTGCATTCGGCGCTGCATTCGGCGGGGCATGATGGGCGTTTTTCGGCACGGTATTCGGTGCGGTAACTGGCGCTGCGGCCTTCTGGGGTCGATTCGCTTGCCCTATATAGCCTCCGGCAGCCCAGCGCATATCCAATACGCCGTACGGTTCGCCAAGAGCGTCCGACAAAGCGCCAAAATCTTTGGTCGCATCTCCAGTCCTGAGCCGAAAAAGCTGCAGCATTTCGAAAGCAGCGCCATGACTCTTCTGTTCGCCGGGATCGTAGGACGAGTAGCTGAGCCACAGCTCGCCCCGAAGGAATCCAATTCGGGATTCGCGCTCCAGCCTTTGGGCGCTTGCCCCTTCTCTCCTTGTCGTCAAATCCGGCGAAAGCCGAATTCTCTCCTTGTCGAGGAGTACGGGATCCTGCCTGGCCGATACGCTCCAGGAGCTTTCGTCCATGCCGGGAATCCAGAACAGTCCGCGTCCGCTCCATCCTCCCCCCGCAAGCGAGCTGACGTGAATCGCTCCAGGCTTCGGCGTCGGCGATACGCGTATGCGAATGCCGTCAAGCATCCCGCGCACGTAACGGATCGCAAGATCCCTGGACATGCTCCCGGATGGCGACTTGGCATGCGTAAGCGCCAGCTCGCGCAGCGACGAATGTACGCCGGCATCCTCCGGTGATCGTCCCGCCGCGTAGATCGCCACGTTGCGAGCCAGCCAATTCAACAGTTCGAAAGGATGCCATTGGTCATTGTCCGGCAGGGAGCCGAACCATTGCAACGCATGGGCATGCAAGGCGGCGCCTTGTTCCCTATCCCCCTCGGCCAGTCCCGATGGCCCCAGCAACGAGATATATCGGTCCTTGCCCCAACCGATTCCGGATTGCTCGAGCAGACGGATCCAGCTGTTTTGCGTGAAACGTTCGTCCTCGATTCGCAAGCGCCCATGCCGGAGCAGCTCCGTCAGCTTGGATACGGGATACCCTTCCTGTATCCAATCCAGCAGACCGAGGGCTGCTTGCCCCGCCGGGCAATACCCGATCGGCAGGCCGCTCGACAAAGTACAGGCAAGACCCAGCGCTTTCGCGTGATCGTATACGATAGGCGCGTAACGCTCGTAATCCGCCGCCATAATCTCGATGCCGTCAATTGAATCCACCTGCCCCAGCATTCTCCGCAGACCTTCTCTCACTTCCGCGATGGGCCCGGAAGCGCTGAACAATGCAATGGAGTTTCCCGCGAAGCCCGCATTTTGACCGAATGGCGCCTCCGCTTCTAAAATCTCTAATCGTTCTCCCGCGATCCGCACCGTCATCTCCCGCTCCGCCCGCGTCCATCCCGTCGGCTCAATCGCCAAATACACCGTATCCTCGCTGTCTGGCGTTACGTAATGCACGAGTCCCGCGAAATCCGTGGTCCGGTGCTCGGTTAGATACGACTCGTATCTCGACAGAAGCTGCCGCATATACTCGGCTTTGCCGGAATGCGTAAACGCTTCTGCCCGCAGATCTGCAGCCGCAAGCCGCGCAAGTCTAAGTTCGCCCAAGGAACGATTTACTCCATCGACGATTCCGGGCTTCAGATTGCCCTCATGGATGTAGCCGGTCGGCGCCTCAGTCGCCAACTCCTCCATCAGCATTCGTACAATCCAAAAGACTTGCCCCTCCTCAAGCAGTGTAATGCCATTCAGGAACAACTCCAGCTTCGCTCTCTTTGCCGCAAGTCCGCGCACGGTCTCGATCTCCACATTCGCAATCGCGCCGGCACGGGCGCACAGTCTCTCCAGCAGTTGCTGCCCTTGCGCGTAGGAATGCGCAAGAAGCACCTTGCGTCTAAGCGGCTCCCCGGTTACTGCCTCCAACAGTCGATCCATCAGATCCTTGGGCATGACGGTCACCTCAACTTTGCAGGATTGGAAATTTCTCTCTTCCATTCTAACATTTGAACGGAAAACGTCACATGCCGAATTTGAATCGGGAGATCTGACTCATGAAAAGTAATTTTTCCGGTTGATTTCATTGTAAGCCGTCGCTGCGACAACAGGATGTCAGCGAATCGATGTTCGGATTCGAACAAACAGACGAGATTCTGAAGGGCGCTGGCGGCTGGGGACGAGCGTATGTGTATGAAAAAGCGAGTACATTGGGGCGCGGGGGGCCGAGACGAGCGTATGTGTATGAAAAAGCGAGTACATTGGGGCGCTGGCGGGCCGGGACGAGCGTATGTGTATGAAAAAGCGAGTACATTGGGGCGCTGGCAGGCAGGGACGAGCGAATGTGTATGAAAAAGCGAGTACATTGGGATGCTGGCAGGCAGGGACGAGCGAATGTGTATGAAAAAGCGAGTTCATTGGGGCGTTGGCAGCCAGGGACTAGCAATTGTGTATGAAAAAGCGAGTTCATTGGGGCGTTGGCAGCCAGAGACTAGCAATTGTGTATGAAAAAGCGAGTTCATTGGGGCGCTGGCGGGCCGGGACGAGCGTATGTGTATGAAAAAGCGAGTTCATTGGGGCGCTGGCAGGCCGGGACGAGCGTATGTGTATGAAAAAGCGAGTTCATTGGGACGCTAGTGGCCGAGGGCGGACGTATGTGTATGAAAAAGCGAGTTCATTGAGGCCCTAGAGGGCGAGGATGAGCGAATGTGTATGAAAAAGCGAGTACATTGGGGCGTTCGGGGAACGAGACGAGCAAGATAACAACCGGCAAGCCCCTACTCTTGGGCTTACCGGTTGTCGTAATAATATGACTATAAGTTCAGAAGCCCGAAATTACGAAACGCTAATTGCTGCCAGAGAAGCTGGCGCGCATTACCGCTTAAGCTGCACAATCGCGTGAATATGCAGCTTCGGCACGGTGAAAGCGACGCCGTCATCCATGCGGCGCAGCGGCAGCTCCAGCCCTTCCGGCTGCAGAACAGCCTGCTTGATCGAGCTGTCGCGTACCGTAACGCCTATGTCGTGCATCGGCGTAATCGTTTCGATCGGCGCATAAAACGCCGTGCTTTTTTCTCCGACCTGCACGCTTTGGTACTGGATAAGATGCAGGAACCGGTCGTCGCCGCGTTCCATCAGGTTCGCCTCGACATGTGCCGGAGCTTCCACCGTAAACGGCTTCTGCGTATCGTACGCGTTAAGCAGATTGCCCACGATGCGGCGCACCCAGAAGTGATTCGAATGCCAATACGACCGGAATACCGGCGCGGCGATGTAAAGCGCGGTTCCTTCTCCGTAGCGGTTAACCGTAATCGCTGGATAATCGCTTTCAAGCCCTGCCGGCGGCAGCGGGTGGCGGAACGCGCGGTTGCGAGCCGGCACGGTGAGCGGCCACTGGATACGGCTGCGCGTTTCGGCCGTCGTCGGCGTTACCTTGAGGAACGGCTCCTCGACCAGTTGCGGGATGCGGGCAATACCTTGCCACAGCTCTTCGTCTTCCGTCATATACGCAAACGGATACGGCGTCCGCTCCCGATACTCCACGCCGAAGACGTCGGCAAGACCGAAGCGCAGGAAGCCGGCCTTCGACAGACCCGATGCACCGCTGCCAGGCACTGCGCTGCCTCGAACAGACACCGCGCTTGCCGAAGCGGCCTCGATTGACGCGGCCGCTGTCAAAGCGGCACCTGTTGTCGACGGGGCAACAGGCGCTCGACCCAAAGTGGCCGCGCCTTCCGCCAGCAGCAAGCCGCCGCGCGCGACGAACCGGCGAATGCGCTCCTGCGCCGCCTCGTCCAGTTCCACCGTCTCCGGCAGCACGACAACCTTATAGCCGTCCAGCTCCGGGAAGGCGCTGTTGCAGTAGAGGTCGAACTGGTGATGTCCCTCCAGCAGCATTTTGGCCGCGCCGAACGTGGAAGCATCATCCTTGTCGTGATACCAGTTCGTCGTATTGGTTCCGATCAAAGCAATGTGCGCCACGCTTCGCGCTCTCAGACAATACGCTTCGCGCTGCTCGACGAATTCGAACGCTTCGCCGATGACATCGTAAACGCCCTGTTGCAGCGTTCCGTCCGGCAGCACCTGGTCGCCGATATTGACAATGCCGCCGTTCGCCAAAATCGTCGCGAACTCGTATTTGAGCTGCTCTGGCGTCTTGCAAGACATAAGGCCCCAGCCTTCCGTAAACCGCACGGTCATGATCTGCACCGGCACGTCCAGCGTGCGAATATGGCGGGCGCGGATGGAATGGTTGTAAAACGTGCCCGTCGCCGACGGCTGCGATTCCCACAAGCCGTAATCGCTCGTCAGGTTCAGCTCCTCCGGCTCGCCCATTCGCCAGGCGCCGTTGCAGTTGACCAGCACCTCGGGCCGGATCGCCTTTACCAGCTCGCGGATTTCCTGCATCGTGCGGATCGCCGTGCGGCGGCCGAAGTCCCTGACCGTCTCCGGCTCGTCGCGGTACAGCTCCGTCGTCAGCTCTCGCCCCGTCTCCTCGCGGAATTTTTTGCGGCAGTACGTGCAGAAGCATGTATGGTTATGCTGGTACGGAATATCGAACAAGTAGCCGTCGAAGACATACTTCTCCGTAATCTCGCGCACCTGCGGAATAACCAGTTCCTCGCGGTACGGACTGTTGAGGCAAGGCAGCTCCCATACCGTCCCTTCCGAACCGCGAACGCTGCCGTTTTCGTCGATCTGGTACCAGTCGGGATTCTGCGTCACGGCGTAAGCATCCGTGCCCAGCGAATAATAGGCGATAACCTTAAGGTCGTATTTGCGCGCCTCTTCCAGCACTTCCCCGAAGAAGTCGCCCTTAAGCCCGTTATGCTTATGTCCGTATTCATTATCGTAAAAGGCGTTGCCAAAGTGGCATTTCGTAAATACCCCGATTACGTTGGCCCGGGCGCGCACGAAAGTTTGCACAAATTGTTCGGAATCGAACTTCGCGATCGCGCCGACCGGAAATTCCGGCATATGAAAGTCCACATGCACCTGCCTTGTGTAATCCCAGAACCAGTTGTCTCCGTCTCTCGTCATTGTTGTCATTGCTCCGGCTCCTCTCCAGTCGTTGAACTCGTTCCTCTATGCTGCTTCCTCGCAACGAGGGCGGGGCGGAGGCGCAGCAGCGCCATCCGCCCCGTCTTTGAACCTTGGTGGCCCTGCTTTAGCACGGCCCGCGGTCTGCAGGTCATCGCAGCCCGCTTTTACAGCCCCAGCCGTACCGCCTGCTCGGGCGGCGCGCCCAGCTCCGCGAGCTTTTCGCGCAGCGCCCCTCGCATGACGGCGAGCTTGTCCGGATGAATCGCCGCCCGGTTTACCGTTTCGCCCGGATCCTCCGACAGACAGGTCAGCCATGTCGGCTCCGGCCATGAGGCCGTAACGACGGCCCTGCGGCCTTCTTCGACGGGACCGAGCTCGTATTCGATAAATTTGGCGGCATGATGGCTGTACCAGTACAATGGTTTGTTGCTTGCCACAGGCGTCTGATGAAGCATCCATCGCCCGTCCGTCAGCGATACGCTGCGTCCGTACATGCCGGTGATCGCGTAAGAGCGCGTCGGCGCATCCGGCGACATGACGGCCGGTACAAGATCGACGCCATGTATCCCCTCCGGACACGGGATTCCAAGCACGCTAAGCACCGTCGGGTAGATATCGACAAGCTGCGCGAGCTGCTCGCGCCGTTCGCCCTGCGGACCTTCCGGGTGCGCGATCACAAGCGGAAGCCGGCTGCATGAAGCAAAATGATGCGTCTGCAGCTTGCCGATGCGGCCGCGGTCGCCGTTGTAAGTGCCATGATCGGTCGTGAAGATCAGCACGGTGGACTCCCACAGCCCATGCTCGTCCATCTTGTCCAGCAGATGTCCGAGCCACTTGTCGGTCAAGACAACCTGCGCCGCATACCTCGCCTGCACATGTCTCAGCTGATCGGGCGTCATATGCCGCTCCCATTCGTCGTACGGCACCATCGAGTTCCAACGTTCCACATCATAGCCGCGCGGGTCGAACATCTTCAGCAAATCTTCCGGCGGATCCCAAGGTTCGTGGGGATCGAAGCAATCGATGTGCAAATAAAACGGATCATGCGTATGGTTGCCGTCCAGCCATTCGGCCGCGCTGCGGAATACCCGCTCCGCAAACGGAGCGCGCTCCTCCGGTGGAAGCGCCGCGAGGTTGCGGAAATGCCGCTCGACCTTATGCGTATCCCCATCCGGCACCTCGAACTCGACGGGATCGGTCTTCCAGGCGTCGGCTTCGTGTCCTCTTACAAACTCGAAGCCGCTGTAGCCCATATGATAGTTGCCGGCCCCTCGCTCCCACAAATGGAAGTGATCGGTCACAAGGTAGCTGACCGGCCGTCCTTCGCGAAGCTGCTGCGCCAGCGACTGGTTGGACGAGCCCGAGATAACGCGCGGCAGATCCGCGTCATCGTCCTCGAGCGGTCCCCAGCCGCGCTCAAGAAACTCATAGCGCCCCGTATAGATGTCGCGGCGAGCCGGCATGCAAGGCGTAGAGCCTGCCCATGCCTGGTCGAACACGACGCCGCGCTCCGCCAGCCTGTCCATATTGGGTGTCGGCACGACCCAATCGGGCTGCTGCGCATGCGTCACGCCGGATAGCGGAAGGCCCCCGTGATAGGGGCCGCAGTGATCCCGCCGCAGCGTGTCGCAGACGATGACGATGCAGTTCATCGGCCGCGAAGCGCTTACGGTCGCCTTATTTGGAACCGTAGCCATTGTCCTTGTTCCAGCTGTTCTGTGTGGCTGCCGCTGCCATGTCCGTCGTAAGCGTATTGTTCATTTCCGTCGTAAATTTCTCCAGATCGATCGAACCTTCCAAATACAGCTGGCCGATTCTCACGAGATCCTCATTGAGCTTCTTGTCGATATGGGCCGCGTAGAAGTTGACGAGAATACGGTCGCCGACGAATTCGAAGCCTTTGAGATTGTCCGGCAGCTTCGCGCCCGACAGCGTCGTCGTCAGGTATAGCTTGTTGCCAAGAATCGACGCGACATCCGGCGAGGTCAAATATTTCAGCACGTCGACAACGACGTCAAGCTTCTCGCCCGTCACCGTCTTAGGCACCGTATACACGCCGTCCGGGTAGCCGCCGAGCTCGTAGTAGCGCTCCGAAGCGTCCGGATGTTCGGCCTTCGTCAAGTAAGGAAGCGCGAACGTGCCGTATTCGAATTTGCGGCCGCTGAAATCCTGAATCGATTTGAGCTCGAAGTTGCCCGCCATCATCATCGCCACGTCGCCGCGCAGGAACATCTGCTTCGCCGTGTCGCCGTTGACGCCGTTGTAGCCTTTGGCCCAATACTGCGACCAGTCCTTGATGATCGGGAATACCCCGTTCCACTCCGGGCTCGTCAGGTCGATCGTCTTTTCGGAGACGGCGCCGACGATCTCGTTGAGTTCCAGCTGCTTGTTTCCGTTATAGTCGTACGAAGCCACCTTATCGGCCGCGATCTGGTTCGTCAAAATATTCGTCGCCCACAATAGGTGGTTGTCGCCCGGCTTCGAATTGGCAAAGGCGAACGGAGTAACGCCTGCGTCTTTCAGCGTTTTCTGCACGTTCAGAAATTCGGTCCATGTTTTCGGAACTTCCAGATTATATTTGTTGAACAGATCCTGGTTGTAGAACAC
The DNA here is from genome assembly GCF_018604145.1 of Paenibacillus agaridevorans. Classification (NCBI taxonomy): domain Bacteria; kingdom Bacillati; phylum Bacillota; class Bacilli; order Caryophanales; family Paenibacillaceae; genus Paenibacillus; species Paenibacillus agaridevorans. The sequence continues at coordinate 4,240,567 of NZ_CP075889.1, forward strand.
GCGGATCGCCAATGTTTGCAGCGAAATGCCCGCAAGCCTTCCGTCCACGGGGTTTTTCATCTCATTGAATACGGTTGGCGCAAAAGTATCCTTCCACACCTTATCCTCGTTGTACGGGTTCGGCTCGTCGTAGCGCGCCGTCAAGTCGGTCAGCAGATCCTTGTTCAGATCCTCATGCGTCCATGTATAACGGCTTGGGAAAATATCGGGCGCCGTGCCGCCAATCAAAGCGGTAGTCATCCAAGTGCGCGCGGCGTCGCCGTCATTGGGTGTGTACTCGATTTTAAACGTGACATTCGGATGTTGACTGGTATAACCGTCGAGAATTTCCTTCCAGACCGTCTTCGTCTGCTCTTCCTTCGGCGTCTCCATCGCGAATCGCAGCTCGACCGGCGCTTTGTCTTGACCCGGCTCGGCGCCGTTTGAATCCGGTTTGTTGTTTCCGTTGCTGCTGCAGCCTGCAATGACGACCGACAACGATAAAGCGGTTACGAGTAACGATTTGTACCAACGATTGCTTTTGCTCATGTGCTGAACACCCCTAGTTTATATTCCTAACCTTTGACCGCGCCGGACGTAATGCCGGAGATAAAAGGTTTGGTAGCGAGAAAGAAAAATGCGAGCAGAGGCAGCGACGAGATAACGTAACCCGCCAGCTTGACGCTGATGCCTTGGTCAAGCGTACCGGTAACCGTCGACAGAGCTAGGATGACCGGTTTTACCGAATCCCCGGTTGTGGCAACCAGCGGCCAGATATAGTTGTTCCATCCCGCCAGGAAATTAAGAATCGCGACGGTCGCGATCACGGGCAGAGACAACGGCATTACGATGCTTGCATAGATGCGCCATTCGCTGGCGCCTTCCGTATCGGCTGCGTCGAGCAGGCTTTTCGGAATGCCTTCGAAGAACGCCCGCATGAGGAACGTCGCCATCGATGCGCCGAACGCCATCGGCGGGAAAATCTGGCCTTGATACGTGTTGAGCATGTCCAGCTTCTGCACCAGCATAAACTGTGGAATAAGGAGCAGGAAGCCGGGAATCATCATCAGCGACAAAATAAGCAGGAACAAGGCGTTTTTGCCGGGATAATCGAAACGAACGAACGAATAGGCGGCCAGGGACGAGATTATAATAACCCCGACCACGATACAGGACGAGATAAACACCGTGTTCCAGATAAATGGCGCGATCTGGCGGAACGCCGACGCGTAATTGTCTCCGTGCAACGGCAACGACGGCGTCCAGAACTCCAATATCATTTGGTCAAAATGTTTGAACGAGCTAATGAGCAGCATATAAAACGGGAATAGTGTAAGAACGAGCAGGAAAACGAGTCCCGCGTACACTCCCCACGACGTCTTGCGGTCCGTCATGACGGCGATTCCTCCTTCTGTGCGGATATGGCGCGGTTTGGCGCGCGTGGCATGAGCCTGTTTCACCCAGCTGCGGTCGCACGGTCAATCGATTTTGTCCGTGTCGCGGATAAACCGCTGGTTCACCCAGGTCAGCAGCAGCACGGCCGCAAACAACGTCACTCCGATAGCGGAAGCATAACCGAGCCGGCTGTAAGAAAATCCTTGGATGTATAAGTACAGCGCCGGCGTCATCGTCGACGTGCCGGGACCGCCGTTCGTCAGGACGAGAACATTTTCGAAGCTTTGAATTTGATTGATCAGCGTAAGCACGAGAATCAGCTTGATCTGGCTGCGCACAAGCGGCAGCTCGATATGTTTGAAACGTTGCCAGGCGTTCATTCCGTCCAGCTTTGCGACTTCGAACAGTTCCCCCGAGATGGCCATCAGACCGGCAAGATAGAGCAGAAAATTGATGCCTCCGATCCAAGGGAAATTGACGAAGACAATCGACGTAAACGCCGTTTTGCTCTCGCCAAGCCAGGCATGCGTCCATGATTCCAGGCCAACGACTTTAAGAAATTCGTTTAGTACGCCGTATTCGCCCGCAAATATCCACTGCCATGTCAAAAACACGATGATAGACGGTATAACGAGCGGTACGACAAACCAAACTTTGAAAAACTGCTGCAGCTTCCGGTTCGTTACATGAAAGACCAGCACGGCCGCAATTAGCGGCACGATCAGTTGAATGATGACCGCCGCGAACGTAAATCCCGCGACGTTGCCGAGCGAATCCAGAAACGTAGCGTCCCGGACCAACTCTTTGAAATTGGCCAAACCTACGTAAGACTTGACGTTTGCCCCGTTCCAATCGTACATCGACATGCGCAAAGCGTCGAAAAACGGGATGAATTTAAAGGATGCCAGTACGGCAAACACGGGAATCAAAAACAAGTATCCCTTCCAATTGCGGCGCAAACGCGCCAATGAAGCGCTCATGATGCGTATCCCCCCTCCTGTCGGCTTCACGCCGATCTCTTATCCATTCCCTTGCGGCGATGTTCTCAGTATAAAGAAAGCGGTTCAATTTCATAAGGGCGCATTCTTTGACAATAGGAGGGTCGTTTTTTGGCGTATCTTGCAATCGGCGCCGTAAGCGCTATACTTGTGGACAAAGGAGGGAGCTTGCTATGAACGTGCTTATTGTAGACGATCAGCGGCTGTCGCGCTCCCGGCTGATTCAGCTGGTGGACTGGCAGGGGCTTGGGATCAAGCTGGCCGGCGAAGCGGCGAACGGGCAAGAGGCGCTTGAAAAAATCGGCGACACGGATGCCGATCTCATCTTGACCGACGTGCGGATGCCGATCATGAACGGCTTGCTGCTCATCGAAAAAGCTCGCGAGCAATACGGCGACGATATCGGCTTTATTGTAACAAGCGGCTACGACGAGTTCGAATACGTGCGGCAATCGCTGCGTTTGACGGTAGCCGATTATCTGCTCAAACCGGTCGACGGCGGAGAGCTGAATGCGGTGTTGTCGCGAATCGTCGAGGCCCGCAGGGAACAGACGGCACGGCAGGAGGCCCAGCTGCGTCACCGGCAGGAACAATGGTTGTATTATGTCGTGGAGGGCGTGTTCGAAGGAGACACGGCGTTAATGGAAGCGGAGGCAGCCGACGCCGGCTTTGCCGAAACGGGGCGGGCGTACGCCGTCGCGGCGCTTGAGCCGGATGCGGGTCTTGGCGCCGATGTCCTGGCCGGCACGCTGCCTGCCGAGGCGGTGCGGATCGTCATCCGCACTCGCGGCGTATGGCTGGCGGCGATAGCGCTGCCTGCGGAGAATGCGGACGATGCCGGCTCGCGTTGCCGCGCAGCCGGTTTAACGATATCGAGCTTCGAAGACAAGCTGGCCGAGTGGCCTCGATTGATTCGCGAGACAATCGGTCGGACGGCAGGAGACGGCGTCAGCCGATCGACGTACGCTCAGACGGATGGACAGACGGTTGGGCTGTCGGACGGGCAAACGAGCGGGCAGTCGGACGGGCAAACGGATGGCATCTTCGCTGGTGCGAGAGGAGGAACGCCGGCCAACCGGGGGACGGAGGCGGATTCAAGCGGCGGCTACGGCGGAATTGGAGCGGAGCGCCCGGACGTCGGGATGCCGGATATCCGGCAAGCGATGCTGGAGATGAAAGCTTATATCGACGGACACTTCCGAGAGTCGCTTACGCTCACGGAATTGGCCAAGCGGCTGTATATTAGTCCCGGCTACTTCTGTTCGCTGTTCCGACAGGCTACAGGGGTGAACTATTTGGAATACATTGCCTCCTTGCGCATGGATTTCGCGAAGCGGCTGCTGACCGAGGATCCTAGCCGGCGCATCAACGAAGTGGCGGAGCTCTGCGGCTATCAGGATCTGAAGTACTTCCGCAAGCTGTTCAAGCGCCATCATGGCATGACGCCTATGAAGCTCAAGGAGGAAGCCCAAGGAGGAAGCCTGGCATGATCCGCCGCTTGATGCATAAGCTGAGAAGCAGCATTAGAGCCAAGCTGCTTCTCACCCTCGTATTAATCGCGGCTTTGCCGCTGACCGCGATCGGGGTCATTCTGTACAGCTCCACCGTTCGCTCTTCTGAGGAACAGACGATTCGCAATCGGCAGCAGGAAATGCGCATGCTTGGCGTACAGCTGGCCGCTTTCGTCGAAAGGATCGAACGTTATACTCGCGCCATCTATACGGGCGAAGTGCAGGCTTTGCTAAACGAGGGACCGCCAGAGGATCTCGTCCGATATAAGCGATGGGAAAGCGAGCTGTTCCAGCGATTCGACGAGTGGTACGGATATATGAACATCCAAACGCCGGTGAAAAACGTCGTCTGGGTTTCGGCCGACGGGCGCATCGTATCCAAGGAACGCAACATCGAACCCTACAACTCCTGGATCAAGCAGCCCTGGTTCGACAACGTGATGGCCCAAGGCGGACAAGCGGTCGTGGCGGGTCCCTTTCGCCGTCTCGAGCCCTACGGCCAACCGGATCGATTGCCGTACGCGGTCGTCATCGGCCGCAAAATCAACAATACGTTATCCACGGCTCCGCTAGGCGCCGTGCTGGTCGAGCTCAATCTGAGCACGATCGCCGCGCTGATGGCCGAGACCGACACTTCCAACGTGCTTGTGCTGGACAATGCAAATCGAATCGTCTACAGCAGCGATCTGGACGAGATCGGATCGAATTGGCTGTTGTCCACCGACTGGGACAATCTCTCCGGCAAGCGGCTCCTCTGGAAAGGAGAAGAAATGTTCGTCAATCAGACGTGGCTGTCCGGCATCGGCTGGCGAGCCGTCAGCCTCGACCCGGTCAAGAAGCTGCACACCTATGCCGATTCGTTCCGCAACACGACGATTCAGGTCGGGCTTGTCGCGCTGGCGTTCGCCGTATTGCTGGCGGTGCTCGTAGCCAGACGCGTATCCCATCCCCTGCGAGAGCTCAAGGAGCGGATGAAGCAGCTCCAATCGGGCCAATTTCCGCCTGCCGTGGAAGTGCACAGCACCGACGAAGTCGGACAGCTCGCTCACGGCTTCAACCGGATGAACGAGCGGATCGAGAATCTGATCAAGGACGTCTACCACTCCGAGCTGATGCGCAAGCAAGCGCAGCTTCAGGCGCTTCATTCGCAAATCAACCCGCATTTCCTGTACAACACGCTGGATGCGATGAGCGCGCTTGCCATCATCGAGCGCGTCCCCGTGCTGTCGCAAATGTCGGTGATGTTGGCCGATATGTTCCGCTACAGCATCTCCTCCGGCGAGTCGCTGGTGTCGCTGCGGGACGAGATCGAGCAGGTGCGCCGTTACTTCGAGATCAACCAGATCCGATACGATTACCGCTTCCATCTGCATATCTCCGTACCGGACTCGCTGATGGCGACTCCTATCCCCAAGCTGACGCTGCAGCCGCTCGCGGAGAACGCGATCTACCATGGACTGGAGCTTCGCCCGGATGACAATGGTTTCCTCGCGGTAACGGCTTATGTCGCTGACGAATTTATCCGGATCGAAGTATTCGACAACGGCATCGGCATGTCCCCGGAGACGCTGGAGGCGCTGCGCGCGAAGCTGGCGATGGCCGCCAAACACCCGGACGCCGAACATATCGGACTTGCCAACGTGCAGCAGCGGCTGCAGCTTCATTACGGCACGACCCACGACATCGAGGTGGAGTCGAAGGAAGGCGCCGGCACCAATATCGTGCTGAAGCTTCCGCTTCCGAACGAGTGACGTTCCAGGAAGGGCCGCTTTTAAAAACGGAACGGGGCTGTCCAAAAGTCAATTGCGACTTTTAGGCAGCCCCTTTTTGCCTGCGACTGGTCAAACGTGTATGAAGTTTCATACATAAATGCCCGGCTCTGTAACCCGATTTCTTCGGGTTACAGCTCACAAAGTCGCTCCGTGCGGCTCTGTAAACCGACTTTTTCGGATTACAGCTCACAAGGGGCTCGTGAACGGACAGATGTGTATGAATTATCATCATACACAAACGGCAACACGGGTTCGTGAGTTACTAAGGGGTTGTCCCAACAGTCATCTAGCAAGACTGTTAGGACAACCCCTTTCGTTTCCGCGCGATCACGATGATCCCTAATGAAGCAGTCGTGCTGCTAATTTGACTCGTCCTGCTGCGGTATCTTATCATCGCCGCCTGCTCTGCTCGTTCTGCTCGTTCAGATCTGCTCTGCACTGTCTTGTTCTTTCCGCTTGGCTCGCATAGCCCTAGCCCGCTATTTGTCCTCGTTCCAGTCGAAGCCGATCCGGTGCTCGCCTACGAGGGTGCCGGATCCGTTGACGATTTCCACCGGACATAGGCGAAGCAGCCGTTCAATCGTCCGTTTATCCTCGTAACCGATCTGCATGAGGATAGAAGCGACGACGAACGGCCACTTGTCCTCGCTGCCGTCCATCACTTTAAAGGCGATGCCGATCCCCTGCTCTTTCAACGCGAAGCAGTAAATGCCTTTGGCCCCTCCCTTGGCTACAATATTGGGATCTTCAAGCAATGCCGGACAAATGAGGTCGCTGCCCGACACCCACAGCGGACGCGTATGCATGGCTGCCGTCAAGTCCGAAGCAGCGGCGGACAGCTTCCCGTCGCCGATCGTCTCCGGACGCGCCAGCCGAAGGAACGCCCTCGCCATATGATAGATCGGCAAGCCGAACACCGGCAAGCCGCAGCCGTCGATGCCGATCGCGATATCCTCCGCGTCGCAGCCGGACAACTCCGACAGGAGGTCGATAATCTCCCGCTGGAGAGGATGCGAAGGCTGCTCGTACCCTTGCTCGGGGTAACCCGCGGCTCGGCACACGGCGAGCATGCCGAGATGTTTGCCGGAGCAGTTATGGTACAGACGCCGCGCTGGCGCTTCCCGCTTCAGCAGCTCGACCCGGCTCGGCCCGTGCAGCGGGTAGGCCGCGCCGCACGCCAGTTGCCGCTCCTCCACGCCGATCTTCGCCATCAGCGATTCAAGCGTCTCCACATGGAATGGCTGCGACCGGTGCGAGGCCGTCAGAATCGCCTGCTCGTCCTCCGTGAGCTTCAACTGCCGGTGCAGCCCTCTTGCGAAGAAGGGCAGCGCCTGAAAAGGTTTGGCAGCCGACCGCATGTAAGTCACATGACGAGGATTGCCGATCTCCCTTACGATTGCGCCATTTAAGTCGACCGCAACGAGATGGCCCACATACTCGCACTCGACCAATGGCCCCCTATGCTCTTCCACAAGCAGTCCCGCTTTCTCCGTCATCATCCTTCGACCTCCTCTTTGATGTCTGTCATTCGATCTGTCCGCCGCCAAGCAGGCGCGCGCATGCCTCCACCCGTTCGGGATCGATTGGCGAATCCTCTCTGCCGCCAGTCCTTACTCCGGTTCCGAAATGAACTTCGTTCACGCCCTCGGCATCCTCCAGGAACGTTTCGAGCTTCTCTACCGTCAAACCTTTGGCCGCGATTAGCTTCAGCGGCGTAGCCGCCTGCAGCTCGCGGAGCTTATGACGCGCGTGCCATGCGCCGTCGGCGTGGCCGCCTGACGTCAACACGCGGTCGACGGACGGGATCCGCTCCAGCTCCCGCAGCGCTTCTGCGATGTCCCGCGCTTCATCGATCGCCCGGTGGTACGTCAGCGGCAACTTCGGCGCCTCCGCGCATAGTCTCTCCACAGCGGCAACGTCGACTTGCCCGTCCGGCGTCAGCACGCCGAACACCAGCCCCGATGCGCCTGACTCGCGGATCATGCGTATATCCGCCGCCATCGTCTCCAGCTCGTCCGATGTATAGACGAAGCTTCTGCTGTGCGGCCGCACCATTACGCGGACGGGGATGCGCACGGCTTGCACGGTCCGCGCGATCGTGCCGTAGCTAGGCGTCAGGCCGCCTTCCGACATGGCTGCGATCAACTCGATGCGGTCGGCCCCTGCCCGTTCGGCCGCCAGCGCTTCAACAGGCGAGGTCGCTATAATTTCCAATTTTCGCAACATGATCTATTCCCCTCAATTTGGCTTCCGTCGAATTCCGATCCTTGAAGCAGGTCTTCTGCCGCTATTTGGCGGAGATCCCGCTTTCCTTACCATAACGAATACATATACCCTTGCCAAGGGGGCGTTTTGTTCTAGAGGAGGGGCATTTTTTGAGTTTTTGCCGAGTATACACGGGCGGGAATAAGCTGCGCATGACTTCGATTTCATTGCCAGTCTTGTTGCCAAATCGTGATCGCCGGGCCTATAGGAGCGATTGATCCAGCCATGAATTGCCTTGAATCAACCCTTTGACCCGCTTGATCGTATCGGCCTTCCTGAACGTGCCGCCCCGCTTCATCAGAAACAGCCATCTCAGGATGCCAAGCGCCTCGAACGCCTCCAGCTCCTCCTGCTCCATCGGATTCTCCTCCAAGTACGCGGAACGAAACATGGCTGCGTACCTTTCCGACAGGTAGATCCGCATGAGAACAAACGACCAGGCAAAATCGTACCTAGCATCTCCCCATTGTCCATTGGTCCAATCAATGACGATGAGGCGTTCTCCATCCTCCACGATGTTATTGAGATGATAATCGCCATGAATGATTACATCCTGCCTAAGTCCTGCATGGGGAATGATCGCGTTTAAAGATTTGTCGAGATTCTCGTATTGATCGGCTTCAGCGAAAAAATAACTTTTAAAATCGTATTTCGGCACGACAGAATGACGTTCTGCTTCTGAGCCAGCCCGATGGATAGCCGCTAGCAGCTTGGCAAGCTCCCTTACTTTCTTCGGGTTTACCTTCTGGACGGACATGCCGTCGAACGTCGTGAGCAGTACGGGATTAGAATGGGCATCCTCGCCCCAGCCCAGCGGCCTGGAAACGGAAATGCCCTGCGCTGCGAGTATCTTTAATAAGGTAAACTGGACTTCGACGCGAGGCTTCGATTGTTTGTTCCATACTTTCCATATAAAGCTCGTATTCTCCGATCGCACCTCCGCCACTTCCGCCTCGAAGCCCTGTACCATGTCATGAACGGTTAATTTCTCTCCAAGAAGGATCAGCGCATCGATTTCTTCGTTCTTTTCTGCCCATTGCACGGATGCCAGAGGGTTTCCCACGCTCGATCTTCCTTTCTGATTCGAATAAAATCTGTCCTTAATCAATTCTGGATTTGGCAATCATTTACCTGCTGAGGAGTAACCTAAAGTGGTTAAAAGGAAGGGCCGGTCACGCCTTCAGGAATATCCAAAAAGCCATAGCGGCCGGATCGTCCGGCCACTATGGCTTTCACAATTCAATGCGACTTTAATCCAGAGGGATCCATTAGCCCCCACTGCGCTCCGCTGCCGATACTCCGCCGCCCCCAATACGTCCCTGCAAGACAAACAAGGCAGCGAGAAAGCCTAATACGGCGCATATAAGATACATAGAGGAATAAGATGTAAGGTCCGCGACCGGTCCCATGACGATGCCGCCGAGGGCTACGCCGAGATCGGCCGTCGCGATGAACAGTCCGATCAGCACGTTGCGCTCTGCCTTCGGCAGCACAAAGCTCAAATACGTTGTCAGCGTCGGGTACAGCAGCGACTGCGCGATGCCCATCAGCACGGCGCCGCTATAGAACAGCGCCGCTCCCGCTTTCGCCGCCAGCCCTACCGCAACCGCCGCCGAGATCAGCATGAGCATCGTTCCTCCGATGAAAGGAGTGCTCCAACTGCCATCCGACGGTATGCGGGAGCGGAGCAGGAATCGGGCTGCTACCACCACGACCGCCTGGATCCCCAAATAGACGGCGGCGCTGCCTCCCGCTATCTGGGGAGCGTACAACGGCACGAACGGCGTCACCGCCCCGAATACAAGCGAGGCGATCAGCATGAGCATGCCGCAGCGCCGAAGATGGGGATTGCGGACAAGCTGACCCATGGCTTGCAGCATCATAACCGCCGGATTGCCAGTAGAAGACTCTGCTCCCTTCTCCTCCGGCTGCCGTTCGATTCTCGCCGTGAAACCAACGACGCCGGTTAGTACCGCTATGACGACCATCGATAGCGTGAATACATCCGTCTCCCCCGTCTGCCACATGCCGATGGCTAGCAATGGACCAAATATTCCCGGCATATAGGAACACAAAGAATACATGGATATCCCTTGCGAACGATCCTTGTCCGGCATCGCGTCGATAATGCCAAGCTGCAAAGCCATCGAGAAGAAAGCGGTGCACACCCCTTGCAGCACGCGAGCGAACAAGTATCCGCCGAAGCCAGTAAAGGAGTAGATCAGCAGCGTCAAACCGTTGACGATCAAAATAATCCGCAGCACCCGGATCGGTCCGTGACGTTGAATGACTTGCCCTGCCCAAGGACGAAAGACCATCGTCGTCAGCAAGTAGGCGCCCATTATAATGCCGATGGTCGTATTCGTGGCTCCCAGCGCTTCCCCTTGCAGGGGAATGATGACGTTCAGGATGGAGTTGGCGCTAAAATAGAGCAGCGTTAGCACATAAAGCCGAATAAACGGCCAAGACAACGCACCTATCACCGACACGTTCTCCCTTCTAATAGATTTCGAACAGTCCGCCCGGACATCGTTAAGAAATAACCTTTCGCAGCAGTTCCTTCGCATATTCGGACTGAACATGCCTCAGCAGCGGCGTCTCCACGGTTTCCACAACTTCTCCACTTCGCACGATCATAATCCGATCGCATAGATAAGCTGCGGCCTGGATATCGTGGGTAATAAAAATATATCCCATGCCGTATGTCTTTTTTAATTGCTTCAGCAGCTCCAGCACTTGCATCTGGACGGAATCGTCGAGGGAGCTTATGGCTTCATCCAGCAGTATGCATTGCGGGGCAGTGGATACGGCTCTGGCGATACAGACCCTCTGCGCTTCTCCTCCCGATAGCTCATGCGGATATTTGTCCAGATAGGATTCGCCCAGTCCAACCTGGCGCAGCAGCTCGACCATATCCTTCGTATCCGTCTGCCCGCCAACAAGCTTTAAGGGCTCCAGCAAAGCTTGACGCACGGTGTAGAAAGGATGGATGGACGAGGTATAGTCCTGGAAGACGGCACTAATCGTCCCGCGGCGCACGCGACGGTCCGTGACGGGACGCCCGTTCCAAGTCACGCTCCCCCCATCCGGCTTCTCGATGCCGAGCAGCAATCGGCCCAGCGTCGACTTGCCGCTGCCGCTCTCTCCGATAATGCCGAGGGATTCTCCCTTGTTCCATCTCAGACTAATCTGACGCAGCACTTGCTGCCGTTCGCCGCCTAACCAGCCGTTCCTTCGATAAGACTTGCTTACGCCCTCAACCTTCAGCAACGTCCGTTCCTCCCATCAATTGCAAGTAATGGTTGCGAAGCGCATCCTTGGAGGAGACCAGGTAACGGGAGTAGGGGTGGCTTGCGTCCGCTAAGATATCGCTTGTCTTCCCCCGCTCCACGATAACCCCGTTCTTCATGACCAGCATATCGTCCGCGATTCGCCGTACTACGCCCAGATCATGAGACACGAATAAGATGGCGCTGCCGATCCGTCCTCGCAACTGTACGAATCGCTCTACCACTTCGTATTGCGTGACGGCATCCAGCGCGGTTGTCGGTTCATCCGCTATAATAACGTCGGGTTCCAATACGATGGCGAGCGCAATCATGACCCGCTGCAGCATCCCCCCGGACAATTCATGCGGATACCGTCCCATAACGGCGGACGGCTCCTGCAATCCAACGCTAATCATCGCGGTAGACAGGCTGGCGATCATCTCGCTGCGACTCCAGTCGTAATGCAGGGACAGCACTTCCAGCAAATAAGCTCCGACCGGACGCGACGGATCGAAAGCGCGCATGCCGTTCTGCATAATCATACACATTCGCTTGCCCCGATAAGGGCGCATCTCCTTCGCGGATAGCGTCGCCAAATCGATCCCATAAAGCGCAACGCGGCCCGACTGGCGAATAAAGGGACGATTGAGCCTCATGAGCGCTTTGCATGTCAGCGACTTGCCGCTTCCGCTTTCGCCCACAATGGCCAAACATTGGCCCTTCGACAGTCGGAACGAGCTGTCCGGCACAAGCACGTCGCCCGTCCGCCCTTCCCATATTCTCAGATGTTCCACTTCAAGCAAGCTCATCGGCTTCAGGCCGCCTCCTTCTTGCGCAGACCGCGAAAAATTCCTCCTGTAAGGACGGATGCCCTTGTGCCTGTGCCGGACGCCGCAAGCTTGGGATCCAGCGCCTTCTGCAAAGCGTCTGACAAGAAGTTGACGGCCGACACGACTATAATGATGGCCAGACCGGGAGCGAACATCAGCTCGGGACGCGTAAACATGACCGATCGCGCTTCGTTCATCATCATCCCCCATTCCGCATGCGGCGCTTCGATGCCAAGTCCAAGGAAGGACAAGCCGGATATTTGGAGAATCATCGACCCGAACGAGCTGCTGGCGATGACGGCGATCTCCGGCAATGCCGCCGGGGCGATATGCCGCTTCATAATGCCCAGATGCCCACTGCCAAGCACCTTGGCAAACTTCACGTAGTCGGCGTCCGCGTATTGCATCACCGTGGTCCGAATGACGCACGCGAACCAGGCCCATTTCATAACGACGAATGCCAACAAAATATTCGTAAGCCCCGCTCCCAGCATACCCACGATAGCCAGCGTCATCACGTAACCGGGGAACGATAACATGACGTCGCAGATTCGCATCAAAACGGCATCGATTCTCCCGCGGAAGTATCCCGCCATAAAGCCGAGTGCCGCACCAAACCATGCGGCGGCCCCAAGAGCGGCAAGCACCCACAGCACGCTGGGGCGAATACCGTAGATCAGCCTGGACAAAATGCAGCGGCCAAGATGGTCATTGCCAAGCCAGTAGGTCCAGGAAGCACCGGCAAACCGCAGTTCCATATTGGCTTCGTTCGGAGGATGCGGGGCAACAAACGGGGCGCATATCCCGATTAGCAGCGTCGCCGCCACCACGGCGAGACACGCCGCCGCCAGTCGGTCCTTCATTATTCGCTTGAGCAGCTTCATCTAGAGCTCCTTCCTTAGCCTTGGGTTCAAGGCCGCATTCAGGACGTCCGATACCGTATTAAACAGGACGAACGCGACCGCAAGCACGAGAACGTAGGCTTGAATAATGGGGAAGTCCCGGCCAAGTATGGAATTGACGGTAAGCGTGCCGAGACCCGGCCAGGCAAAAATATTTTCCACGACAACCGTGCTGCCCAATATGATCGGAATCGCGAGACCGAACACCGAGACGGCAACCTGCAAGGAATTGCGGAGCACGTGCAGAATGAGCTTCCTCTCCGACATCCCGCAGGCTCTGCCGTAGAAGACGTATTCTTCGTTCAGATTGCTCAGCATGGAGCTTCGAATGACCCGGAAGTAGATGCCCGCGTAACCGAGCACGATAACCGCAACCGGCAGCACGTAGCTGTCCGCCAAATCCATCCCGCTGGTCGGAAGCAAATCCAGCTTAACGGCGAAGTACCAGACCATCAGCGCCGCCAGCCAATAGGCCGGCATGGAAGTAAGCAGAAAGGAGACGCCTCTGACCGAAAGATCCAGCCACTTTCCCTCCTTCAAGGCGCAGACGACGCCGAGAACGATGGAGAGCAATATGATGAACAACGAGGAGACGAGCGTCAGCTTCAGCGTGTTCAGCAGGGCGGGACCGAGCAGGGACCATACCGGCTTGCCCGTTATGTAGGAAGCCCCGAAATCGAGCCGGAAGCTGTCTAGCAGCCAATCACCGTACCTGACCAGCAGCGGACGGTCCATGCCGAGCTCCGCTCGCGTATCCGCGATCAGCTCTTCCGTGATGGCCGGCACGCCTTGCGCATGCAGCACGACTTCGGCGGGATCCATAGGCGAGAGCCCATTCAATATAAAGGTCAAAAATGAGATCACGACAAGCAGCGGCGCAAGGGCACCTATTCTTTTTAACGTGTACAGAGCCATAGCTTCTCCTCTCGTACCAGCCTATCTAATCTTTTACGGCTTCACCCCTGGCCTATTCAAAGCTCATTCGTTCGAACGGCAGTTCGAATTGCGTTTGCTTGAAGGAGATGCCCACCAGATCCGAAGGCGCCACGATCGTCACACTGCCGTTCGTAAGCGGGATGAACACGGCTTCCTCGTGCACGATCGTCAAAATATCCTTGTACAGTCCTTTCCTGGTCTCTTCGTCCGTGGATATCATCACGTCCTCGATCTTCGCGTAGAGCTCCTTCGCTTGCGGCAAGCCGCTCGTCGTATGGAGATAAGCGTTGTCGGAAGCAAATGCCGTAATCGTGCTTTGCGGATCGTAGGCAAGTCCCCAGGTCTGGTTAAATAACAGATCGTAATCACCGGTCGCTCTGCGGTTCGCGATCGCGGAGGATTCCTCTCCGACAAGCTCCAGCTTTATGCCGATTTTGAGCGTTTCGCTCTGCAGCAGCTCCGCCTGCGTCTTCTGCGACGACGAGTTCACATCGTAATACAGCTTCATTGTCAGTTGGCGGCCATCCTTTGAGCGGATTTCAGCCCCGTCCGCATTCGTCCAGCCGGCTTCCTCCAGCAGCATCGCGGCGGCTTCGGGATTGTATTCTCTCTTCTGCAGCCCCACATCGGCATAGTTGACGTTAGGCGAAAACAAGGTTTCCGCAGGCGTTTCCGTACCGCCGAAGATGGTGCGGCTGATCGTCTCGCGATCGATCGATTGCCAGATGGCTTCCCTTACAACCTTCTCGCTGACGGGACTTGCGGCTTGGCTGCTGTTGGCCACGATCATCTTCGTATTCATGGGCTCGCTGCGGACGATCCGGTAATCGCCCGTATCCGCCAGTCGCTGCATGGCGTCTACATCGATGCTGTCCGTGCCGCGATCGTCGGTAAACACGAGGTTTACCTCTCTCTTCTGGAGCGCGAGCAGCGTCGTCTCGCCAGCCGGCAGCACCTTGGCCGTCAGCTTTTTCACGGAGGGAGCTCCTCCCCAATACTCTTCGTTCGCCGCGAAGGTGGCGTACTGCTCCGTTACATGCTTTTCTAGAATATAAGGGCCGGTGCCATGGTAAGCCGTTACGCCATCCTTGGTTTCTCCGTCCCGGAAGTCCTTGGGCGAGATAAACACATACGGCCGCGTCATGGATAATTCAAGCAGCGTGGGGTAATACGTTTCCGACAACGTCAGCTTGACGGTGAATTCGTCCATAACGCTCACCTCTTCGAGCTGCGTGGACAGCTTGATCCAGGCGTGTTTGCCGGCGTTGCGCTGAACCGCGTCGATATTTTGTTTCACGGCTTCGGCATTAAACGGCTCTCCGTCATGGAACTTCACATCCTTGCGAAGGTGGAAGGTATAGGTCTTGCCATCCTCCGAGATCTCCCACGATTCCGCCAGGAGCGGCTTGATGCCTTCCGGCGTGTTCTCGACAAGCGATTCGTAGAGAATGCCCTGTGCCGGCATCGATCCCGGGTACAGATGCGGATTCATGTCGTTGATGTCCTTCGCCGTGGCGTAGACCAGCTCGCGGACTTCCGTCTCCGTTCCGGAGCCTCCCTTATTCCCTTTTTCCCCACTCCCGCTGCATCCCGCGAGCATCACGATCGCCAGGATGGGTGCCAGCAAAATGACTGCCTTATTCCTTCTCATATGTAGAACGCTCTCCTTTTTGCAAGTAATAATTACGATTAAGTATTGGTTTAATTGTAATTATTACGATTATAGCTTGTCAATTGTTTTTTCTTGCGCTTTCCGCCCTTGAGAAAACTTTTGCTACAACTGTCCATAAGCCCATGCGATACCGCAGCCTGAAAACATCAGCCTGCTGCAAGCAAGCAGCTTCGTTCGAAAAAAATACATTCCAAAAAGCAAGACCGCTCCTCTCGAGCTGCCTTGCTTTTTGTTCAACGGTACTCGCTTCGCCTTATCGCGTTTCTCTGTGGATCGTATATTTTTTGAGTCGGGGAGAATATTTTCTAAACTCCAGCCGCTCGGGATTTGTACGTTTGTTTTTGGTCGTCGTGTAATTGCGATCGCCACTCTCCGTACATGCCAACGTGATGATAACCCGCATGGTTGTCTCCTCCTTTCCAAGTGTTCTCGCTTAATGTTGGCGTTCGAAGTCCGGATTTCCATTTAATCGTAATCATTCTTTTTTTATTAATAGTAATGAATACGATTTAACTTGTCAACCTATGCGCATACAAAAAGAACGGGCGAGCGCATCATGGCGCTCACCCATTTCCAGCTATATTTCTTTGCGCCCGAGACGTTATTCGCTTCGTCGCTTTATGATCTGACGTTTCCAGCCAAGATCGGCACACGTCCGCCACCCAATCAGGCCGGGACTTGGCCGCATCATTTAACCAATTGGCGACCGAATCCTGAACGTACTTCGACGGGTCGGATTTTAACGGCTCCAGCAGCGGAAGCCCTTTCTCGGGATGTTCCTTTAATTCCGTTATATGACGAGACCAAACTCCTCGCGGGCGGGTTGCTTCAACGGCAAAACGTCTAACATTGGCATCCTCTGCCTGAACCCACTCACTTAACCAATGTATGGCTTGACTCAACTGCTCCGATACGGATTGACGGACGGCCATCCACGCGATTTCACGTACGCCAAAGTGACCATCCGCGGCAAAACGACGCATCTGATTTAGCTTATGTTCCAGATCGGATTGGCCTAATCCAACGACGAAAGCTGCCCAACAGCGCACACTGTCGGATCGGTGTGTTGCCAATTTTTCGAAATGCAAGGAGTCCCCATCGGTTTGTAGACCGATGGTTGTAAGCCACTTGATTGCGATAGCAGGTATTACTTTCATAGTCGATTGCCCGTTTACCCTCTCCAGCTCCGACAGCAGCGATTGGGTGTGTTGATCCAAGCCTAACTCGAGCAGAATCCGTTCGAGCAATTGAAAATGATCAACTGCAAGCCATTCCGTCAAGTTAACCGTTTCGATGCACCCGCTATTTAATAGATCGAGGACTTCCGGTTGAATTTCACTGGCCTTAACAGGTCCTGTCCGATTCTTGACCTCGCTTAGTATGGAGAAAACTTGATCTGTATTCATTTTCATTTCATTCCACTCCGGTATACTTTGGCTTGTAATTTTGGGGATTCATCCATTTTTCTTTGCTCCTTCATCATAGGGACAAATGCATAAAATAGATGTAATGTAGATTACAAAATCCACAGCATCCGAAATTAATTCCGCTCTGGGGCAAGCAGATCATGCCTAACCGCTACCGTGCGGAATCCTGTACGGATTGCGCCAATTTCCGCAAGCTCCTTGAGCGCTACAGAGACAGCTTCTCGCGAAGCCCCCACCAGGCTGGAAATTTCCTGATGAGACAGATTCATCTTTATCCGGCTGTAACCGTCGTCTACGGTCTGAACTCCAAGGCGTTTGGACAAATCAACCAAGATGTAAATAATCCTGTCGTGCAAATTCCCGAGAGCCAGATTCTGCGCGAGACTGCTCAAATGGGACAACCGTTCGCTCATTGCCTTTATCATATTCCTCATAAAATGCGGATGGCTAATCAGATAGCTTTCAAATCGATCTTGATTCATCATGCAGATGTCGCTTTCTTCAACAGCCTCGATAAACAGATCTTTTGTACCTAAAGAAATATCCTTCATTTCCCCAAAAATATTTCCCTCGCCCAAAATATCCAAAGTGAATGGTTTCCCCTCTCCATTGAAGCGATACAGCCGTACCTTTCCTCGCTTGATAAAATACAGCGATTCCGTGTTAGAGTCCGGCGTCTGGATTAAAGCCTGCTTCGGAAAGGTAGTAATGATCGTGAGCTTGTCCATCTCCATTAAGTCCTCCCTGGAAAGGGAGTGCATCAAATTAAATTGGGACAAAAATTGAACCCGATCCCTACCAGAACGACTGTCCAACGTCACTCGGAAGCCTCCTCCAGCACGACGCCCGCTTCTTTGCAAGCGCGCAGCAGTTCCTCATCGGGAAGGCGATTCGTTATAATTCGATGCGCACCGGACAGAGGAGCGAATGAAATCAGAACCTTCGCGCCAAACTTGGTATGATCCAGCACAATATTCGTCTCAGTCGATTGGCGGATGGCGATCTGCTTGACTTCCGCCTCATTGATATTGGAGTTGCTGAAGCCATGCTCGACGTTAAGGCCCGTCGCGCCCAGAAAGATTCGGTCGAACGCCATGCCCGACATGTTTTGCGCCGCGATCGGGCCGACGAGAGAACTCGTTGCCTCGACCAGCATCCCTCCGGTCATCAGCACGGGAATTTGTTTGCCGGACAGCTCGGCCGCCACATTTAACGCGTTCGTCACAACTGTGATATTCATGCCCGCCGTCAAAAATTTGGCCACCTGCAAAGTTGTCGTCCCGCCATCGATAAAAATCGATTCTCCCGGCCGAATCAAACTTGCGGCATGACGGCCGATCCGAATCTTCTCTTCCGTCAGAATGCCCGCCCTCTCTTGCAGAGCGATATCCTTGCCCACAAAAATGACTCCTCCGAAGGTCCGCTTGACCGCGCCGGTCTCCTCCAGCTTCTCGAGGTCGCGGCGGATTGTCATCTCCGTCACCTGGTAGGTTTGCTTCAGTGCCGCAATACGAAGCTCCCCCTCCCTGGATATGTGCTCCAGCATTTGCTGCTGTCTCGCATTCAAGGTTTGGTATATGTTCTGCCTCATTCGTTCCTGGCCTCCGATAATCTGGTTTCCCGCTATGCCTTCATTATCTCCGGCAACTACTCAACAATCAACTCCAACTTGTACGTTGTCGACTCCCCGGGCTGCAGCATAAACGGACCGCCATAACGCTGCTCGGCAGCGCGTCCCTCCACTCGGCAATTCGCCGGCTCGAGACCAAGCACATGCTCGCCCGCCCCGGGCATCCGCCATTGAACAAGCAGCGGCAGCGTATCCGCCGACCAACGCAATGTTACGCTGACCGGCCCCAGCGCTCCGCCCGTGGGAAAAGAAGGATTGGCAATGGTCGCCTGCGCCATCCCATCCGCGTCGATTGCTTCGTTGCGCAATTGATGATAGTAGACGGTCTCCGCAATAGAGGCGTCCGGCGTTTCCCAGCGAGCCGCCCGGGCAAATACATCGGTCATATCGCTGATGCCGTCCATTGCGGGGGCCCCGCTTCCTCGAACCTCGCGATCGGCGGCAGGCAATACAATTTCCGTATGTTCTCCCAGCAGCGGATAGCCAAAGTTAAAGTGATACAGCATCATGTGCGACGCCGGCTGGAAGCCGACGTTTTCCACCCGGTCGCTTATAACGATCCGATTGTCGCCGAGCTTCCCGGTCAATTCGCGCTTAAGTCTAAGCTTGCTGCCAAACATCGCGGTCTCCTCGACAACGCCTGATACTCCCCATATCCGCTCATCGTCGACCCACTCCTCGCGGACGCTCACCAGAGAAGCCGGAGTATGATGGGCTCTGCCGTGCAGGCCGTAGCTTCCGGATTCGTCGACGGACGGAGAACCCGCATGGGATAACCCGCAAGTCATCAGCAGGCCGCCGGAAGCGGTGCGAAGCCAATTCGTGCCGTCAGCGTCGTAATGTCCGGGATGAACGTCGCCGTTCGGCGATTGCCAGGACAAAGGAACTCCCCAAAGCTGTGCCAAAGAGATGTCCATCCCTTTAGACGGAGTCACCTCAAACGCAAGACCGGCGCCTGTACGCACCTCTATGATTTCCACTCCCGCAGATTTGCCTTCCGTCAACGTCATCCGCCTTACTCCGCCTATTTGCCCCAGCTGTCCTACTCTGGCTTCTACCTCGCGGCGACTCCGTTTTTCTCCGTATAGCTGCATGCCGTTCGCTCCTTTGCCCTTGCGCTCCTTCGATGACAGGCTCCTCGGACAACCCGATTCTACTCGTCCTCAACCGTCACGGGCATTCTTACAATCGCAGGATCTGTAAAGATGTCCAGCTCATCCCGGCTAGTGCTGGAAAATTCCGATACAACCGCGCCTTCGGGTCCTCCCTGGAACCAGTGTTTCGTCCCGGGCGCAATCGTATACTGCTCGCCCGGATGGAGGACGATTTCATGGAATACCGTATAATGCGGCTCGCTTGCCGCAGGTACATTCGCCTGAATGCGCGGAGTCGTTTCTCCTTCTACATACAGAAACACTTTGCCGGAGCGGCAGCGGAACGTCTCCATCTTGCCCGGCAAACCGTCCACGTCCGGATGCAGATGCTCCGGACATGTCTGCCCCGGAAATAACACAAGATCCTTCGCGCAATACCGATCCGTGTTCACGTAAGTAATCAGTTCCAGCCCTTGCTCCTCCAGATTGCCAAGTCCGAAGCCCGCCACCTCGATCCCTGCGCGCTCCTCATCGGTCAATACGATTCCCGCTGCCGCAAGCATCTCCGCCGCGCGGGCTTGCGCCTTCCTCACTTCGCTTCTGCGCAACGTCATCTTGTCGCCGCCTCCTCCATGTTCAGCTTAGGGCGTGTCTGAAAACCCGCTCAGGGGCATCTTTCACCGCCTTTCCGCCCCCTGCTTCGTCACTTTTGCTTGATGTACACCCGGTACAACTTCACAAAAGTTCCTTGCATGGAACGAAAATTCGGCAAAATCTGCTCCCCTCGGAGTATTCAAACTCGCCCTAGAACGTTTTCCCAAATGCCATACGATTGGCGGTATGTCCAGCCGGGCAGCGGCAACGTCGCCTCGCGCTGCTTCCAGCCCGATGCAATCCGCCCCTGCACAGTTTCCCAGTCCGGAATGCCGCTGACCGCATCCGCTCTCTCCACATTGCAAGCCCCGACGCCTACCGCACCTAACAGCATTTCTTCGATCGGCAAACCTTTAACCAGACCGGTCAGGAATCCGGCAATCGTACAATCGCCCGCTCCAGTC
This sequence comes from Paenibacillus agaridevorans, assembly GCF_018604145.1. Classification (NCBI taxonomy): domain Bacteria; kingdom Bacillati; phylum Bacillota; class Bacilli; order Caryophanales; family Paenibacillaceae; genus Paenibacillus; species Paenibacillus agaridevorans. Next base: position 4,261,305 of record NZ_CP075889.1, read on the forward strand.
GTACCGACGACATTGACGGCATAACAGGGAGCCAGCAGTTCCTTGTCCAGCCAATTACTCAGCCGTTCCGCATCGGGCGCGCACTTGCCCAAGCCGCGCAATCGCTCGGCGCTTGCCGTCGTCCGCACATACAAGCCGTGTTCGCCAAGCTTGATGCCAACAATCGCAGCTCCCATATCCAGCAGCTGCTGCGAGAGCGAACCCAGCAAAGGCCCTTCCGCCCAAGCCAGCAGCTCCGTCGTGCCGTGCCGCTCGCTCAGCTCATTGTATTTGTCCGGCCGAAGCATATACAAGATCTCTTCGAAGCTCGGCAGGAACACGTCCACATACGGCAATGCTTCGGCGAGAATGGCCGCCCAATCGGCTTGCCCCGCCGGAGAGTCGGGATCCGGCCTGGCGAGGTCGAGCGATACCGTCAGTCCTTCCTCCTTCACGCCAGACAACAGCGTCTTTAGCTCTGCTCCCTGCCGTTCGTACATCCGTCGCATAAGCGGGGGATAGCCGAAATGGAACAGCTTTGCCCCTCGCAGCGACTCCATCGCGACATCCTCCGCCGTAAACGTATCGTTAGCTCCCGTACAATGCAGGAAGATCCGGTCTACATCGGGCGGACTGATGACAAGCGTATAGGAGCTATGTTCGTTCGGAGCGACAATCATGCCTTCGGCAAGATCGTCCCCATATTCGCCAAGTATACTCCGTATAGCATCGCCAAACAGATCTTCCCCTATCTTGCCCATGAGCTTGACGGGGATGCCAAGGCGATGCAAAGCCAGCCCCGTATTGGAGACGGCTCCCCCTGTCGACAGCTGAGCCGGCCCAATGTCAACCAGCTTGCCGGGTGCAAGCAGATCCCCGATTCGCCCATGACCCTGATGTCCGCCTGGAGCATTTTTGTTTCCGCCATGAATCGCGGGGATGACATCCAGGCAAATATGTCCGGCTACGACAATATCCGGATTTGCGGCGCCTCGGCTGCTCACGCCAGCGTCCCCCAGTCGACAACAGCCGTTCCGCCTGTCCGCCCGGATTCCAAAGCCGCAGTGAACAGGCAATGGCTACCCGCCGCTTCCTCCGGCGTCGCGCAACGGAAGGGCTGCGAAATGCCTTGTTCGCCATGAACGACCTCGTCGCAGAAGGCCGCCCACATCTGCAAAATGGAATCCGTAAATCCGAATTCGAAGATCCCGCCCGTAATCGTGCCATACGCGGATTTGTATGGCGCATCGACGATATGCCAGGCCTGTTGTCCGCCCGGTTTGTAAGGGAGGGAAGCGACCTGCTTCGGATTTTTGGTCGTAAACTCGGCAGACAGCTCCGTTCCCTGGATGCGAATAAACCATGTATTGGCATGCCCCGGCGCAATTCGTTTGGTAGACAGAACCATCGGGAACTGCCCCTTGTCCGACTTCACCTCGCAAGCCAAAATCGCATTGTCCCAAGTTTCGCAAGGAGCGCTTCCTCCTTTTCCGTCAGGACGTTCCTCGACGATCTTGGACAGCAAAGCCCGTACGCTCTCCGGCTTCCAGCCGAATCGAAGCGGCAAGTGAAGCACATGAAGCCCCAGATCGCCCATGCAGCCATATTCGCCGTTCGTTGCAATCCGCCGCTTCCAGTTGATCGGCTTGTTGGGATCCAGATCGCTCGAATGCCAGAAGCCGGCCTCCACCTCGATTATTTGGCCGAATTTGCCTTCATTGACCCATTGTACGATCTGCTGAGCTCCCGGGTAAAACGGGAATTCGGACGAGCTCCGCACAACGACCTGCGGATTGTCTCGAATCGCCGCCATAATCTCTTCGTTCGCGCTGCGGTCGATGCCAAACGGTTTCTCGCCAAGCAGATGTTTCCCGGCACGAATAATATCGATATAGATTTGTTTATGAAGATTATGAGGCACGGCGCAGTATATCGCTTCAACCTTTGGATCCGCCAGCAGCTCCTTATAATCGGTATACGCTTGCTCCACAGTAGGAACATTGTCCTGGAACCACTGCGTTGCAGCCGGATTCGCATCGCATACCGCCACAATGCGGGGCTCGAAATCCACGTCCGTCAGATGGCACCAGCGCGCCGCCGCGCTAGCGAATTCCTTGCCCATCAGCCCGCAGCCGATGACGCCGAACGAAATGATCGTTTTACTCATTTGTTGTTTGCTCCCTTCAGAATAGCCAGCGCTTGATCCGCCGCAGCTCCTTCATGCACAATGCTCATCAAAGCGGCTGTCATGCCTGCAGGATCCGGATGCTGAACGACATTGCGCCCATACACGATGCCCGAAGCGCCTTGCTTCATCAATTCGACCGTACGATTGATAATCTCTTCGTCGCTTGCCCGTCCGCCGCCTCGAACCAATACCGGGATGCCGGAAGCGATCTCGATCACTCGGTGATACTCCTCCACGTTATCGCAAGGATCCGCCTTGATGACATCGGCGCCAAGCTCCACGCCTTGGCGGACCAAAGGCATGATCTTTTTAATGTCGCCGTCCACCATATAGCCGCCTTTCTCTTCGTTCGGCAGCATCACAAGCGGCTCAACCATCAGCGGCATGCCATACTTCTCGCATTCCGTCTTAAGGAGCGTGACATTGCGCACGCATTGATGATGCAGCTCCGGCTGTCCCGGAAGCAGCAGCAAATTCACGCACACGGCGACGGCGTCGAGCCGAACGGCTTGTTCGATCGCGCGGTCGATCAGCTCGCTGAACAGAAAACGCGGAAGCACGTTTCCGTAGATGTTCGCCGCATCCGTTCTCAGGACAAGCCCTGGCTTATGTTTGCCCGGAATATTTTGCAAATGCCTTGCTTGGCCTGCGCTTAATTGAATGCAATCCGGCCCCGCCTGAACAACCGTCGCAACGGCGTTTTTCATATTTTCAATGCCCGACAGGAATGAGAACTCGTTAAAAAAACCATGGTCAATCGCTACATCAAAACATTTTCCTTGCTCGCTAAACATCCGGTTTAATCTTGCTTTTGTAGACATGTCGATAACCTCTCCTTTTCGTTTGTAAAGTATTATGTTCGTTTATAACATTATGATATACAAAAAGAACATGGATGTCTACTGAATCTTTTGGTGGCATGTTTCATCTAGCTCACCTATTTAAAACTTGATAGAATAAACATAGACTTTTTGTTGGAGGACTACTTATGTCGAGTCTTGGTATATCTACTCGCAATATGGACCTGCTGGCCCAGCGAGTTAAGCTTCATATAAAGACAGAAACGCTAAGAGATGGTCTGTCCTTGCTCCAAATGCAGAAGATTGTCTCGCTGCATGCGGACAATTCCGGCTATCGTGTACATGCCAAAATAATGGACAAGTCGAACGTTGAGATGATTTACGACTTGACCATCGATGTCGAGCTGTTTCAATTCAGCAAGTGCAGCTGCATAGATTCCGAATATTGCGCGCATATTGCGGCTGCATTTTTGCTTGCCTATTCGATGAGCGGTCATAATGCCGTGCAGTTTGCCGGCGCCAAGAAGCTTGAAAATAAGGCTGCCGCCCTTGACAAAAAAGCCGATCCGACGCAAGCAACAGGGCATAAACGCTTCCCTCCGTCTGCGAAGTTGCAGCCCACCGTGAAGCCGTCGGAGGCATGGAAGCAAGCCCTTAGCAAAAACGAAATCATCGTCAGCGCAGCGGAAGCTTCAGCGGCCAGCAGCACCGTTGAACAGGCGGCAGAACCTTTGCCGCTTCCTCTTCCTTCGCAGCCTGCTTCCCAGTGGCATCGCTACATGGATGAAGTGCTTGGACAACTGCTAAAGACCAAGTCTATCCGGTCGGATGGATTTATTAAACGGGGTCTTGAACTGCTAACTCCGCGCAGAAAGGGCTGGGATTCCTTTCATGAGGCGCTGTTCGGACTGCATGTGCGTCTTAGCCTTGTCCATCATACTTATCGCAACATAAATACCATCTTCAAGTCGGACAATTATTCGAGCAGTTTCCATGCCAATCAGCAATTGTCGAATATGATGGACGAGCTGTACCAGAACGCTCAATCGATGAAGTGGCATTCTTTTTTTGCGAAGCATCCCGATCGGGCAGAGGAATTGCAGGTGCTCTTGTCCAAGTACGCATTCGATTGTGAAAGCCTTGAGATCGCTGAATACTGGCTGGGATTCTATCGTACGGTGTGGGGATTGTATATCGGTACATTCGACGGTTCTGAGGAAACAAGCCGTTTGCAACGCGCGCTTAAGCGAGCCAAAGCTTCGTCGGTGGAATACGAGCATATCTCGATGGCGCTCGCATATTGGGATTTCAGAAGAAGCGACGACGCCATGGCGATCATACGGCTGGAGAAACTTCGTCACAACTGGAACTTGGGAGTTCATTTGACCTATGCGCATACGAGATTTCATCAGAGCAAGTGGGATCAATTGCTGCAGTGGCTGCACTTTATAGCCCGGATAACAGCGAAACAAAGCTATAGTTATTCGAATCCACATGCGATATGGAGCAGACTGTTCGACTATTGGTCGACCGGAGCAGAATCTGCGGCAACACAAACCGAATGGCAAGCCTGGCTGCTCGACTATATAGAATACTTGTACGACGATTATGAACAATTTTTGTTGGACCGAAAAATGTACAAAGAGTGGTTCGACATTATGCTGTGTACCGACCGTGAGCCAGGTCCGCAGTATAATAGCTTGCTAAACAAGCTGGAGAATTCAAATCCGGAAATACTGCTGCCGTTCTATCATCACACTGCCGACTATTGGATAGGGCGTAAAAACAGGGAAGGTTACCGCTATGCGGTATCGATCATTAAAAGGCTCTCGCAAATGTATAAAAAAATGAACGACACGCCCCGTTGGGAACGGTACCTCGCTCATTTAACGCAGAGTTACTCCCGCTATCGCGCGTTTCAGGAGGAGCTAAAGAAAGGAAACGTAATCGCATGACAACGAAACATAAGCAGCATGCTTCATCTATTCGTGTCAGCATGCAGCCGGACGGCAACTTTCGGATCGGAACAGGCGAAACGAACAAATTGCCATTATTGCGCAACAAGCTGTTCGGCTGGCATAAAGCTTCCTTTTACGGCACGATGTTGGCGGAGAATGACGGATATTTTATTTTATCTCCTTTCATGGCTATTTCCTACTTCGCGGAGGACCATCACGCCATACACGGACTATTGAACTGGAGCGAAGAAGCAATCTTATTCAGGCAGGCAGCCCCTATGTTGAAATCCGTGCTTGAGAACGGCCACTTCATGCCTGACTTTGGAGCGTACCTCGAAGGCCGTTTCGGATGGAAACCTCACTTTACTGAGTCAACAGCGGCAGAAGACTACAAGTTAATCGAACAGTCATCGCTGCAACAAGGCATTGACCTGAAAAAATGGTTGACGGATGCCCTACTGGATCTGCGGCAAATGCACGCTTCATCTGCGCAGCATTGGCAGCTGTTGACGGAGCGTTATCCGGCGCTGTCGGGCCAGACGTCCTCCGATGGAGCTTCGGATAGAGGTATGCCCGTGTTGGCGATGGACGAGCAGGATTGGCTTGAATCGATAGGCTGGCGTCAGAATTCGCTGCCCTTTTATATCGCCTTGCAATTGGCCGAGCCTGACGAGACTAAGCTTGACTGGACGCTGTCGCTGACCGTCATTGGCAAGAACAATGGAGAACAGGTCGGGGTAGTCAGTCCGACTGCCTCTTCCGGCAGTTTCCCGAAAACCTGGGAGCCGCACTTGCCGGCAGAGGCAGCCCGAATGACAGCAAAAGCACTGCGGCTATGTCCGTATCTGGGCCATCCTGCGGATTCCGATATGCTGATCGCGGAACTGTCCGAGGAGCAGGCATGGCAGTTTCTCAGCGCCGACAGCTTGAAGCTGGCCGAAATCGGCATAAGCGTGCTGCTTCCTGCCTGGTGGGAAAAGATCAAGCGCATCAAGCCGAAGCTGTACGCCAGCATTCATTCCGAAGCAGGCTCGGCCGCGCGTTCGTATACGGGCATCGAGCAGTTGATGTCCTTCGACTGGAAGCTGTCTATCGGCGACATCAAGCTATCCGAGTCGGAATTCGCTGCGCTTCTGTCCTCAGGCAAGCCCCTCCATCAGATTGGAGGCAAGTGGATGATGCTGGATGCGGCCGCCGCCAAGGAAATCAAGCGAATCCTGTCGCGCATGGGCAAGATGCAAGGTCTCAGCTTGCGCGACATTATGGAGATTCATCTACTGGAAGGCCTTGTTGAAGATGATGATACGCCCCAGAACAGGGAGCTTCCGGAAGGCGATCAGTCTGACTCGGAGTCGCGAATTTCAATCGGCGTCGAGTTGAATGAACATTTGTCCGCGATGCTCGGACAATTGACGAACACCGGCTCTATTCCATTATTGGAGGAACCGGCAGGCTTTGCCGGAACGCTGCGCAAGTATCAGAAGGAAGGTTTCTCCTGGCTCGCCTTCTTGCGACGATTCGGGCTGGGCGGCTGTCTTGCCGACGACATGGGCCTCGGCAAGACTATTCAGTGGATCGCCTATATGCAGCATGTAACGGCCGTTGAACAGCCGAACAAGCCAGCTTTGCTAATATGCCCGACCTCCGTCCTCGGCAATTGGGAGAAGGAGCTTGGACGATTCGCGCCAAAGCTGAAGGTTTACGTTCATTACGGTATTAATCGTCCTAAAGGAGAGGCATTCGCAGTTCAGGCACTGGAAGCGAACGTTGTGATGACCTCTTATTCGCTGGCCCTTCTGGACGAATCGGAGATGGCCTCCCTCCACTGGAGCTCGCTCTGTCTGGATGAAGCCCAGAACATCAAGAATGCCAATGCCAAACAATCGGCCGCCATTCGCAAGTTGCACGCGGATCATCGCATCGCATTGACGGGCACGCCGATCGAGAACAGATTGACGGAGCTGTGGTCCATTTTCGACTTCGCCAATCCGGGTTATTTGAACAGCCTATCCGCATTCAAGAACAAGTATGTGTCCATGATTGAGAAGAACAAGGATGCAGCCATGGTAAAGGAAGTTCAACGGCTCGTACAACCGTTCCTGTTAAGAAGGATGAAGAAGGATCCCGCCATTATGCTCGACTTGCCGGACAAGCACGAAGCCAAATCGTACGTTCCGCTCACTGCGGAACAGGCTGCCATGTACGACAATACGATTCAGGATATGTTGTCGCGCATCGATACTTTGTCGATCATGGAGCGACGCAGCCTAATCCTATCGACATTGACAAGACTTAAGCAGCTATGCGACCATCCCGATTTATATCTGAAAGAGCAACAAAAGGATGTGGCCGTCTCGCGTTCCAATAAGCTGATCCGACTGCTTGAGATGGTGCGTGAACTGCGCGAAGAAGGAGACAGATGCCTGATTTTTACGCAATACGTCGAGATGGGCCATATGCTGCAGCAAGTTTTGAGCCGGGAATTGAGAGAGAAAGTTCAGTATCTGCACGGCGGCATTCCCAAGAAAGCTCGCGATCAAATGATGGAACGTTTTCAGAACGACTCGCTTCCTGATTTAGAACGAAGCAATATCTTCGTTTTATCCCTCAAGGCCGGCGGAACGGGGCTTAATCTGACCGCCGCCAATCATGTGTTTCATTACGACCGCTGGTGGAACCCGGCTGTAGAGAACCAGGCTACGGATCGCGCTTTCCGCATCGGTCAAACCAAGGATGTTCAGGTGCACAAATTTATCTCGCTTGGCACCATTGAGGAGAGAATCGATGAGATGATTGAAAGCAAGCTGGAGTTGACGAATCAAATCGTTGGAACGGGCGAAAATTGGATTACGGAGCTATCCACTGATGATCTGAAACAAATGTTCATGCTTCGCAAATCCTGGCTGAACGAATAAAGTCCACTCACCTTTCGAGAAGGGATGAATCGAATGTCCAAAAAAAGACGTGAAAAAATGAAGGCCAAAGCATCCAGACACTCCGTCTCGAAGCCGGCCGGCCAATCAACTCATGTAAACAGTCCAAAATCCGAGGCGCTAAGCATCGTGAAGCCCAAAAACGTTGAACGTGCCAAGTCGCCAGTCGTACTGAAAGAAGCCGCCCCGGGGTGGGGCAACTTTTATTCCAGCATACAAGCTGCCGTCCGGGAGATTGGTTGAGTAGAATTACAGTCCCTCGAAGCTGCATGACTTGTTAAACGAAAATATCCCGCCCAGGTCGGTAGCCTGCTTGCGGGATATTTTCTTTATAATTCAGACAGCTTGCGTAACTGTTTAAATGTAACCTGTATGAGTTCAAATTTCTCCCAGGGAACTGACCTTAACAGGTCTCGCCTTTGTCCGAAAGCCTCTGCAGGAGTCATCACCACGAATGTTGTGTCGAATTTCGCTTTTGTTCTCTCTCGTCTCTTTCTTAAATATTTGTCCTTACAATCGATTGAATCGATAAACTGTATGCACTGATCAATGACCAGTTTATCAACTTGATCCGGGTCCTCTTGCTCCGAAGCATTTGAAAGGGCTTGCAATAAAAAAGTTTCAATCGCTCCGGTTTGCTCAAAAGGAACAATCAATGGCAACAAATCAACCATCAATTGATCCTGCATTGCATTCGTATAAACAGCGGTATTCCATTCATTATTCCTAGGATCAACAGCGAACTGTATCGCATTTTCATCAAACTTGTCTAAAATCTCATCCAGAAAATGCTGTTCGGTCTGTATTTCATCACGATCAGAAATAATGACGATTCGAGAAAAGGGGACAATTGAACCTAATTGGTTCATATCCAAAACGCTATTAAGCAATCCCGGGATTCGCGAGACACCTCCGGCAGACATTATGCTAAGAACAGCACCTCCGGGGTGTTTGAACCATTTCATTAGCTTTGCGTTCCGAATCTTATTGATCATTCCCTCTTCAAAATCTTTATAATCGGATTCTTTGATATGCTCCCACCCGTGTACCTTTTCCATGAAATATTGAATAAGCGTCAGATCGGTATTCCCTTCGCAGATGATCACATGTTTCATGATCTCAGCTCCATATCGTAATCATCACGAACCTGTACTGCTTTTTCGCCAGTCAGTACCCTTGCTACTGTTTTATCCGCCTTTTTATTCAAAGTAATAACTCTGGCCATATCCTCCTGCATCACTATTTCATCGCAGTTTAAAAGCTCGTCTACAACTTCCAGGCTGTGAGTAGTCATGAACAACTGCACGTTATACCTTTTGCATGCACGAACAAGCCAGGAGAACACTTCTTTCATAACGCTCTTATGAATAGAAGTTTCAATTTCATCAATCAATAACACGCCATCTTTAGTGCCGGCTATCCCGTTTGCCAAAGCAATAACCTTTTTTATTCCATCCCCATATGACGATAGCGGCATTAGTCCCAAGGTTTTATGCTCAATCATTTGCACATATCGAATATCGTCTTGGATAATTCGAAGATCTTCTATTCCAGCATCAAAGGTTTGCAAGATATCGATAACCTCACGCAACATTTGTTTGCTGCGACTAATATTTTTAAATATATTTTGTACAAGGTGCTCTGTTGTAGATATGAACATCATATTTACGATTGGTTTATGGCGATCCAGTACCGTCTTTTTTACATACTTATGAAAAGTTATCGTATTCTTTACAGGTATTTCATCAAAAAAGGTGCGTTGTTCCATCTGTATATTGTAAGTATGAACGCCCTCAAACCCTTCAATCTCTTCCTCTATTACACTATCCCTTAATGCGCGCTTCATAGTTAAAGATTGTTGAGCCAATTCCGCCGCATCCACCAATATTTTGCGTACTTCACCGTCAAGTTCAAAGCTTATTGCTCGAGAATGCATCTTTCCTGAAAGCAGGATTTGTTTATGTTCCGATTGACTATCAAACATGTAAATAAACGAATCAAACAGACTCAGACTGGTTCGAAATGTAGCCTTTCCTCCTTCCCGAATTCTGGAGGTGCTTATCACATTATTGAAATCAGCCGGATTGCCAAGAATCATTAAGGCTTCCAGTACACTGGTTTTTCCGCTATTATTGTTCCCTACAATAATATTCAAGTCTCCTAAATCATGGATGGACAGGTCGCGTGTTCCCCGAAAGGAAGACACGCTCATGCTTTCAAAATGCCGTGCCATAAATAACACCCCTTCCTATGGCTTGCTAACAGTATCGCCACCGGTTTCCTTTTTTACCACAATTCATTATACAACGGATCGCAAGCCACATGCTCATCAAACTTCTATCATGTTTATCAATTCTGCCGGATCGCAGACGCCAGCTTGCCCAGCATATACTCATACAGATCGCCTTGCATATCCAAGTCTTTAATATCGTGCTCGTACAGCTCGTCGAACCCCATAATCATCTTCTGCAACACTTGCTGGGTTATTTTCATAAAAGACTATATCTTTAGAACTATCATTCTACAATATCGGTCCTGTTTCCTGCCACTCGAATTGGAATCCGCAACCTATTCACCTGGAAAACGTCTAATGGATGTAGAAAACATTTACTTTACAATAGAGGTGATCCATCATTCATCCTTTTAACATGATTTCTCCGAAAAAGACTTCACTTTTTGTCGGTAAGGTTGTACTCGCTGTCACAATCGTATTTGGCAGTACCAGTATGGCACCAAACATAACTTCTCATCATGTCATTCACTCGGCAGCAGCAGCGGTCAATCCATTGACTTCGGAAGAAGCGGTAAAAGCTGCCAGGGATACGCGATTGATTCCTCAGGATGCTGAAATTCGCTCAACCCGTCTTGAAGCAACCAGAAATAGATGGGTCATCGTTTATGCTCATTCGGATACAGAAGGCAACTTTCGCGATGGTACTTTGGAGTTGAACGATTCAAACGGAAACTTGCTGTATTTTACTGAGAGATTAAATTATGAACGGATTTTTGGAGATATGATGGCGCCGCCGTTTGATCCCGCTGAACAAAAAGTCAGTTTCTCCGAAGCTGTCGGGATCGCTCATGATTATGCAATCGACCAATCATGGCCAATCGAGCATCAATGGAAAGAAACGGTTATTCCCCAATCCGAGTATTCGCTCAGAGCCGTAAAAAGAGATTTGCATGCCGTATCGCTTAATCGCGCTTATAAAGGCGGAAGGTACCTTGCCGATAAATTTGACGTTTATGTCGATCGTAAAACCGGAGAAGTGATGGGACACGAAGTTCACTGGAGTAAAACCAACTTTATTATTCCGGGAGACATCAGCGCTTCCCAAGCCGCAGCTGCAAAATACAAACCATTTCAGCCTGTGCTGGACTGGACGGAAACAAACAATAAGAGGCTTGCCTATTCCTTGGATGGTCTTACCGGTTATCTGACAGAGAGTGAAAAAAACAAATGGAGTCCGAAATATAACCAAAATCTTGCCAAGAAGAGGCTACTTGCCCTGTATGAGCTGGAGATGGTGTTTACGCCGGACTTCAAAGGAAATGCTACCGCAAAATACGATTTCGTCATCAAACAAGATGTCCCGCTGTTCTACAGCGGCGTGGTCCCGGCGATTGATGCCAATACTGGCGAATGGGTCGATTTCCTGGGAAGCGCCATAACCCAACCCATTCCTCCCGCAAGCGAATGGCTCGTCGATCAAGCCGTTCCTGTCGGCAAAACGGGTTACAAGGCTGCCGTTATCTGGAACAATGACTTATTAGCTTTGAACAACGAACCGTTGATTCATAATGGCTCGACGCTCGTGCCGTTTCGAGAGCTATTGAACAAGTTGAATGCCAAAATCGGGTGGGATCCGGAGAAGCGCAAAGTAACGGCTAACAAAGACGGCATATCTATCGAATTAACAATCGGATCATCGACTGCTTACATGAACGGCAAAGCTCGCCAGCTTGGAACACCTGCCATTATTCAAAAGGGGCATACGTATATACCCGCACGGATTGTTCTGGAGGCGTTCGGAGCCAAAGTCGATTGGGACAACGATTCGAGACTGGTGCTAGTCAATACGGATAAAACAATTCCGAAACTAACCCCTCTTCAACTAAAACAATTCCGCTTCCAAGCGCATATTAATTGGGCGGAGAAGCAGTAACAAAAAGAGCCGCTCCATTCGCAAATGTTCATTCGCGGCTGGAGCGGAACTCATTTAAACAATCGATATCACTAAGCAACCTCCCTCCGTTTCATCGTATACAACAGAAGCCTCGCCGCCGCTATCGACAAAATCGCCATTACGACAATCGCAGCATACGAATATAACACCGGGTATCCGAATAGATTGAGCACTTCGAATCTATCGAACAAATCGGTTACCCTCATTACATTCGTATAGGTGAAGTCAAGTATGTTCTCATACATGCCCAGTTCTATTTTGAAAAAAACAACGATCGCAATCGGCAAAGAAAAAATGGCTCCCGATACAAGAATCGAAAGGATGGTATGCCTGCACCATGCTGAAATCAGCAGCACAAGCAGTGCGAAACCAACTGCTCCTAATGCATGTATGCCCAGCTGTACGAAAATAAAAGTCAGCATATCATAGTCATACGGCGAGTAGCGATACTGGAACAACTGTTGAAGCGGCGCGCTCCAACCTCCATCCCCGTATACAAAGATTCGCTGGACGAGATTGAACACGCCCCAAACAACAATAACAAATGCGGTATAAATGAGCGCGGCTGCGATTTTGGCATAAACCCCCTTCCGCCTGCCATGCCTGGTGCTTAACTGCAATTGATCCATTCCCGTCATATACTCATTCGAGAATATGGGGGCGAGGCCAATCAGGAGAAGCGCTCCCGTCAGCATAGTTCCAAAGGTTCTAACAAAATCGATCATTTCGGCCGGCGCCTTATGATAATACAGCTTGTTTACATTCACGTTCTCCAGCATCCGCAAATGCAACGCTTCTTTTCTGTACTCGAAAGTTTGTTTCTCTATTTCGGTCAGATGACTTCGCAGATAGTTAATGCTCATATTGTTTGTTTCATCGAGCCGTTTCGCCACGGCTATCTGTTCATATACACCTTGCTTCCTCATGTCTTCAATCCTGGGGCGATTCTCATTCCAATTTTTCATCAGCTCATCGTGAGCCGCTTCAGCTTGCGTGTATTTTTCGCTAGTCAACTCTCCCTCCCAGTCTTTATAGGAAACGGATTCCCCTACCACATACTGGGCACTGAGGCTGATCATAACAAGTCCCAGAAGTACAACGTAAACAACATAAATGCTTTTTTGCCGAAAAATTTTATTGAGCTCAAAGGCCAACAAGGATTTCATCTTACTTCGCAGCCTCCTCATCAAAATAATGCAAGTAAAGATCCTCGAGGTTAGGTATCGCCTCTTCCGCATGAGGCGAGGGCTTGTTCTTCGAAAGGATGCGCAGCTCCGTGCCGTTTTCTCTCACCAGCATGCTGCTCACCTTATGGCTGGTTTGCCATGCCGCCAGTTCATTCGGACTTGCCATAACGGTCCAGACTTTGCCGCTAAGAGCGTCCAGCAGATGCTGCGGCTCTGCCTTTTGGATCAGCATGCCCCGTTTCAAAATAAGCAGTTCCTTGGCTATATACTCGATGTCGGATACGATATGCGTAGACAATAATACGATTCGATCGGCCGCTATCGTAGACATCAGATTCCGGAATCTGATCCGTTCCTTAGGATCGAGGCCTGCCGTCGGCTCGTCGACAATGATGATTTTCGGATCGTTTAACAACGCTTGGGCAATGCCTACTCGTTGCTTCATGCCGCCCGACAGCTTGCCTACCTTCGTGCGCCGCTCCTCTTGCAAGGATACGGCCTGCAGAAGCTCGTCTATCTTGGCTTTAGCTCGCCCCTTCTCAATACCCTTAAGCGCGGCAATATAGAAAAGAAACTTTTCAACGCTGAAATTTTTATAATAACCCATGTGCTGCGGCAAATAGCCGAGCAGATCGCGATACTTCTCGTCCAGCAACTCGATATCAACGTCGTCCAGCAGCACTCTGCCCGAGCTTGGTCTGGCGACAGAAGCCAGTATGCGCATTAGCGTTGTTTTGCCGGAGCCATTTGCGCCGAGAAAAGCGTATACTCCCTCCGTCATTTCGAAGGATACGTTATCCAGCGCGCGCTTTGCGCCGTACTGCTTGCTTACTCGTTCAATGGACAGCTTCATAGTAGGCAAATCCTTTCTTTAATCGTTGTATTTGCTTGGCGATACAAGCTGCCACAAAAACGGTTGCAAGTCCGGCTATATAAGGAAGCTCCGATGCTTGTTCATAATATTCGAGGCCGGTAAGAAAGCCGTAGGCAATAAACAGCCAAATAACGAGTGCAATCGGAACGGACAGCACATTTCGAACACGGCTGGCAACGGCCAGTCCAACGCTTACCGCAACCGCAAATGGCGCAGTCCAATACATGAGGAGCTTCGATAGCAGCAGCGGCTCGCCAAATAGTCCAAATACGCCGATCAATGTCAGGCAAAGCAGTATATTATAGGCGCAAATAACGATCAGCTTCATTAACAGCAGTTGCTGAGCCGAATATTTGCAGGAGATTTCAAGCTCCAACAGCCCTTCATTACGGCCTCGAAACACTTCAAGCAACCCGAGCAAAAAAGGAATCGGCGAAAGCAGCAGCATGATTTTGTAAGGATCTCCCTCCCAGACGTACCATACGAGCAGCCCCATACAAAAAAACAACAGGTTGGCCAGCCAAAATAACGGTTGAATCTGCATAAGGCGCAGTTGCCCGAGACAGGAATATTTGTCCCGTGGAGCAGCTGCCTGAGTTACATAAGGGCGCATAGCGTCAATTGTGCGTGTTATTGCGTCCTCGCTTGGGTATTCTACCGTGAACTCCTCCAGCTTAAACTGCTGAAACTCCTTATCCAGCTCGATCAGCTCATCATCGTGATTGCGGGCTCCGAGCGAGCTAGTTGCTTTCTTTTTGCTCATGCCGATCTCTCCCTAACATGGTTTTGAGCTTCCCAAGCCCTTGCCTGAGCCTGGCTTTGACCGTATTTTCGTTCGCCCCCGTTACAGAGGCGATTTCGCGTATTTTCAAGTCATGATAGTACTTCAGCAGAATCGCTTCGCTTTGCGCCTCCGGCAGCTGACCGATCGCTTCTTTCAGTTGCTTTCTCGTTTCCTTGTTTTCGAAAATATAGGGTATGTCGTCCCCGTTGCTTGAGCGCTGGGCCGCATGTTCCTCGTATGATTCGGTGCCGGCGGTCCGGCGATAGGCGGCCGACCGGTAATAATCGCGGCAAATGTTTACCGCAATCGTATACAGCCAGCTGCTGAAATTGCCTTCGCTTGCATACGTTGAAATGTTCCGAATCATTTTAATAAATACATCTTGCGTCAAATCGTAAGCCATATGGCTGTTGCTTGTTTTACGATAGATGTAGGCGTAGATCCGCTTGTAGTAACGCTTGGTCAGCACCTCCATCGCAGCCTGGCTGCCATTATTAATTTCCTGTATCAACTGCTCGTCAGTCGGCAATATCATCACCTCGGCTAATAAAGGATGTTCAAAAAAGTCCGCTTCCCATTACGAAGTAATCCTAGAAGCATACTCGCGTCGAATATGGAATGCAGCCGAACCTTCCGTTTCTCACGTAGCTCTGCTACGCTCCGATACTCAGTTTCTAGCTGCCTCCCATCTTCTCGGTACTGAGAAGCAAACTTTTTGAACACGTACTTAATGGAACGGAATGGGTGGATGAAAAGTTGTAAATGGTTTTAAAATATACGATAAACAATCGTAAAAATAAAAACTAGGGCGTGTCTGAATTCTCCGAGGGGAGCAGATTTTGCCGAATTTTCGTTCCATCCAAGGAACTTTTGTGAAGGCGTTACCTAAGGCTACGTCAAGCAAAAGTGACGAAGCAGGGGGCGGAAAGGCGGTGAAAGATGCCCCTGAGCGGGTTTTCAGACACGACCTAGTTGCTTTGCCAGCACAGAGGTTGCGAAACTTGTACTTTTGGGGCTTCATAGACACTCTTTTCGCATAAAGCTGCTAATCAGAGTTACTTTCCGGTCCATCGGCGTTTTTAACGCCTACAGCTGCTCGTTCGCCTACTTTTTGGAGCCATAAGCGTTACTAACGCCTATGGGCGCTAATCAGAGTTACTTTCCGGTCCATCGGCGTTTTTAACGCCTACAGCTGCTCGTTCGCCTACTTTTTGGAGCCATAAGCGTTTCTAACGACTATGCACGTTAATCAGAGTTACTTTACGGTCCATCGGCGTTTTTAACGTCTACAGCGGCCCGTTCGCCTATTTTTTGGAGCCATAAGCGTTTCTAACGACTATGCACGCTAAACGGAGTTACTTTACGGTCCATCGGCGTTTTTAACGCCTACAACAGCTCATTCGCCTACTTTTTGAAGCCATAAGCGTTACTAACGCCTATGGGCGTTAATCAGAGTTACTTTCTGGTCCATCGGCGTTTTTAACGCCTCTCAGCACATTTGTGCATATCTCCCCAATTTTCTTAAACAGACGGGGCTTCTGCACAGCAAATTGCACGAAAATACACAAATTCTCGCTACACATCTTCGATTGGGGCCTCTTGAACCAATATTTGTGTATATATGTACAAATATACGAATGAATGGCCCTTACCTCATCTTAATTGTGTATTTTTGCTCAATTGTTGTACCGTTTGTGAAAATATCCAAGGGCGCACACTAGCACCAGCACTCCAGCTCAGCTCCAGTACCCGCACTCCAGCATCACCCTTCTTCAATCTGTGCCCAGAAACAGCACTCCAGCACCATCATTCGCCTCCAAATCGCGCCCAGCACCACACTCCAGCACCACCATCCGCCTCCAATTCACCCCCGCACACAGCCGTTATATTGGCGTAAAACTGCGCAAACTAATCTGCTTCCGAAATCAAAATTCATTTAAAAAGAGGCCCAAGCATCACTCTGCTTAGGCCCCGCCATTTCACAACGATTCTTTAATCACCCGCTTGTAATACAGGACGGAGAGGATTCCGAAGACGGAATACAGCGCCGTATACAGCACCATAACAATAAGCATGGGAGCCGTAAGCTCCGTGCCGAACAGGAACCAGCCGGATTTCACGGCAAAGTAACCATGGCTCAAGCCGACAATAAGCGGTATGCCGAAGTTAAACAACTGCTTGTACGCGATTCCGCGGAGCAAGTCGCCCTGCGTAAATCCCAGCTTGCGCAGGATCGTATAATTCGGCTTCTCCTCCTCGCTCTCATCCATCTGCTTGAAGTAAAGAATGCAGCCTGACGTGATCAGGAACGCAAGTCCGAGAAATCCGACGATGAACATGATCAATCCCATATTCAAGCGTCCGTTCATCATAAGCTCATGCTGGGAAAACGACACCTCGGAAGGGGATGGCTGCGTATCCGCATAGGCCTGCCGCGCCTCTTCCATCCGTGCTGAATCCAGGATGTCCACGCCGTAATAATCCAGATATTTTGCATTCTGAATAGCCGGATCCAAATTTTGAAGGAGCTTCTCGTACACGCTGTCATCGACGATCGTCGTCGGTATTCCCTGGCCGTATCTGTAGAACAAAACGCTTTGTTCTTTAGTGCCGACAAGCTCTTGTTGAAGGCTGCCGTGCAGCCCCATGAATTGAAAATCGCCGGTCGACTTTAGCGACATGAAATTCTGCATCGCTCCGCTGTAGCCCATAAATATCGCTTCGTTCGGCTCCACCTCTACTCCCTCCACCATGGCCTCGCCAAGCACCGGGGAGATGAATGTGTTGCCCTCCATAGAGTTGAGCATGTTGGAAGATGCAATGCCCGAATAGTCGATTTCCACGTAAATCGGCACTCTGCGAATGACGTCGTAGGCAACTTTCCTGGCATCAAGCTCCGAGATAAAACGATCCTTCGCCTCCACGTTCGCGAACGCAAAATCATTTGGAACATCCCGCTCCGCTTGCGCTTCGGCCGAGTAATAAGAAATATAACTTAACGACAATAATCCGATGGCAAGCGCGGATACGGTCGTAATGACGGTGAGCAGCAACGCGTTCGACTTCATCCGAAACATGATGGAGGATATGGACAATACTTCCCCAATGGACAAGTATCCTTGTTTGCTTCTGCGAACGGCGTTGAAGATGACGCTGACCGAACCTTTGTAGAACAGGTAGGTCCCGATAATGACCGCTGCCAGAATAAAGATCATCGCCATCATGAGCTCGCCCATTCCCATGAACCGTCCTTTGAACAGCTCTGCGGAAACGTAATAACCGACCAGGATGAAGACGATGCCGCATAGCCCGAACACGAGTTCCAGCACGGACCGCTTCTGAGTCCGCTGCTGCGCGACGGATACGGCGCGGAACAAGGAGAGAATCGTCTGCCTTCTAATAAATGCATAGTTCATGAGCATGATCAGGAGGTAAATGGCGGCAAACACGATAATCGTCTGAACGAGCGCTTCCGAAGAGAAACGCAGCTTGGCCATCTCATCGACGCCGATAATGCGGAACAGAATCATCAGAATCAATCTGGAAACCGCGAAACCGGCCGCGATGCCGACGATCATGGAGCCGAAATACAGAATCAGGTTTTCGGCTGTCATGATTCTGAAGATGCGTTCCTTCGTCAAACCGATCAGCTGGAATAATCCGATTTCCTTGCTTCTTCGTTTAATGAAGATCGTGTTGGCGTACAGCAGGAACACCGCGACGATGGCCACGAGCAGCACGGACGCCGCTCCGAGAGCCGCCGCTCCCTTGACCGAGCCTTTGGCTTCGTCCATGGACGGATCGTATTGCAGCGTAACGAACGAGAAATAAAGAGCGACGCTGAAAATGAGCGCGAACACATAAAGAAAGTAGTTTTGAATGTTTTTTTTCAAATTCCGCAAGATGATCGTATTCAGACTCACCCTTGAACACCGCCCAGCACGCCTTGGGTTTTGATGATGTCGCCGAGCAGCGTTTGCCTGGATTCCTCGCCCTTATGAAGCTGGCTGTAGATTTGGCCGTCCTTGATAAAGACGACGCGGCTGCAATAGCTGGCGGCTACCGGATCGTGCGTGACCATAATGATCGTCGCGGCGTGCTTCGCGTTCATGTAGCTGAGCTTATTCAGCAGGTCGGAAGCCGACTTCGAATCTAGCGCCCCGGTCGGCTCGTCCGCGAAAATAATGCCGGGATCGTGCACGAAAGCCCGTGCCGCGGAGGTTCGCTGCTTCTGTCCTCCCGAAATTTCGCTAGGATATTTGTCGGCAAGCTCGTAGATGCCCAGTTCGGTCGCAATCTGCTTGAATTTTTCAAGCGCGGCCTGTTTGGATACATCTCGGATGGATAACGGCAGAAGCACGTTTTCCTTTACGGTCAGCGTGTCCAGCAGATTGTACTCCTGAAAAATAAAGCCGAGGTGATGCTTTCGGAATTCCGCGAGTTTCTTCTCCTTCATGCCCGTAAACTGTTTTCCCTGGATCTCGATCGTCCCTTCGCTCAGTTGATCGATGGAAGAGAGCACGTTAAGAAGCGTTGTTTTGCCGGAACCGGACGCTCCCATAATGCCGACGAATTCTCCTTTGGTTACCTTCAGGTCGATTCCCTTCAGCACTTCCTGCCTGTTGAATTTATTGCCGTATGTTTTGTGAATTTTTTTGGCCTCTAAAATAATCATGGGGTTACACTCCTTCTTTCGGATGCCTTTATCGTACCCCAACGGAACCTGGATTTCCTGCGATTTAACGAACAAAATAAATAAGCATGTGACATTGTTGTCACATGCCCATCATTACATCAAAATCGTTGGCGACGGGGAACAACAGCCGGAACGTCGTCCCGCTGCCGTATGTGGACTCCGCCTCCATTCGGATTCGAAGCGAATCCGCCGCTTTTTGCGCCAAATAAAGTCCCATGCCGGTGGCCGCGCTATCCTGATGCATCGTCGTGGACGTAAATCCCCGTTCGAATATGCGGGGCAAGTCCTTGGCGCTAATGCCGCGGCCTTGGTCCTGGATCTCGACGACGACATGCCCGTTCTCCTCGCAGCTGCTCACCTTTATGTCGGAGGACTCGCTGTATTTAACCGCGTTGGTTAAAATTTGCCTCAATATAAAACCCAGCCACTTGGCATCGGTCAGCACCTGCTCGGCCTGGAGGGATACGTCAAAGCCGATCCTTTTTTGCATGCACCAGGATCTCAAATCCTTGATTTCCTGGAACAGGATCGGCTCCAGCTTCGCGGACTCGACGTACAGGTCGTTCTCCATAAAAGGAATCCGCCTTTGATGCAGCTGCCGGTCCAGCAAATGATGAATGCGAAGCCATTCGTATTCCAGCTTGCTTTTGGCCGATTCCTCGGTTAAACGGTCGATCACGAGCCGCATGGCGGTAAGCGGCGTTTTTACCTCATGAATCCAGGCCGTCAATTCGTCCTTCTCCTGTTCGAGCAGCAGCAGATGTCCGGACGCTTCGCTCTTGTAATGAAGAGCTTGCGCGGACATCGACTCCTCCACCGCCCGTTCGAACGGACTGCCGGCCTCCTTTAGGGATTCCGGACCGCAGGTGTGATCCCAGGCCTCCAACTGCTTGATGAATTTGGTTTCCTTATAGTATCTGGCAACCAGAAAGACGATGCAAACCATCGAGGACAATAACGTACTGTACAAGATCGGCATCAGCGGGATGGAGACGTCAATGGACGCTATGAACAGGGGCAGCAGGTGGACGACGGCAAGCAGCAGCAGCCAGCTTCGCCTTTCCGCGATGTATTTGCGAATCATGCCCCCGCCTCTTCCGTTGCCATGTAACCTCGGCCGACCTTCGTCTCGATATACGGGTCCAGTCCGATACTTTCGAGTTTTTTGCGCACGCGGTTTACATTGACGGTAAGCGTATTATCGCTCACGAACTGCTCGTTGTTCCATAGGCTCGCGATCAGCTCGTCGCGGCTCACGATTTTATTTTTGCGTTCAACGAGATAAGTCAGTATAAACATTTCGTTTTTTGTCAGCTCCGCCGTTCCCTTGTCGTTCGCAATCGTATTTTTCATGTAGTCGACGGCGGCCCCCCGCCACGTTTTCAGCTGGGTCGGCTCATTATTGTAGTTGTATGTTCTGCGCAGAATCGCCTGTATTTTGGCAATAAGCACGTCAAAATGGAATGGCTTCTGCACGAAGTCGTCGGCTCCGAGCTGCATCGACATCACCATGTCCATGGGATGATCGCGGGAAGAAAGGAAGATGATCGGCACATTGGAATGCGCGCGAATCATCCGGCACCAGTGGAAGCCGTCGAATTTGGGCAGTTGGATGTCGATGATGACAAGCTCGGGACCCGCCTCCGCGAACTCCTGCATAACTTTATCAAACTGCTTAACGCCGAAGACCTCGTAGGACCATAAGGACAATCGCTCCTTGATTTCCTGGAACAATGTCGTATCGTCCTCTATGAGCATGATTTTGAACATCGTTGGTCACCACGTTTCTTAGGCAAACTCTTCTCGCTTACCTTACATTTCGCTCTTGCGATTCATATTATAGACACCGTTCAGCATGCCGTGCAAGATGCCCGCAATGGGGAATACGGCCCAATTGACGTCCCAGCGATGATAGACAAAGCCAGTGAACAGGAAAATAATCGTCGCCAGCGGCCATATTACAGCGCCCACGGCTCCCGAAATTCTTTCCTCTTCCTTCTTGGCGGCAGCGAGAATCGGCTCTTCCAGAAGCTTCGTATATGCTCCCTGAATATTCCCGTAATAGACAAACAGAAACACCGCAACGGCCGCCAACAGCAAGAAAGCGGCAACGCCATAAGGAGCGTATTCTTCGTTGACATAAGATGCGGCGAAGATCAAGATGGGTGACAGCACGCTCAGGCAGACTCCGGTGATAAGAGAGAAACGATAAGTCGGAGCGTAATGAGCTTGACCTTGCCGCAGCTCCATCTTGAGCGCATAGGATAATTGGAAACCTTGCTCCAAAGTCTTGAACCGGCTGAGCTTCATGCCGCTGTTAAAGAACATCCCTACTCCCACGGCGCCTAGCATGAACATACCGATCAGACCCAGCATCGAGCCTCGTTCAGAGTCGACCGTTGTTTCGAATAGCGTATCCAGAATAATCAGCAACGCCACACCGCTTGCGCAGAAGAAAATCCCCAGACCAACCCACAATCCGGCGCTTCGCTTGGCAGCCGTATACGCGTAAGCCTCATGCTCTGTCAGCATAGGTGCTGCCCGCTCCGGTTCGACTGCACGAATGCCAAGTTCGGCAGTCAATTCCTCGATATTGCCGAATTCCGAAATGACGATGCCGATTGCCTCGTTCTCCGACTTGCCCCCCTCCTTCAGCTCCCTGTACTTCTCCTCCATCCCGGACAGCAGTTCCTGCTTCATGCGCATGACTTCCAGTGTCTTTGGCAGATTGGCAAACATATGGTCCAAGTAGACGCTTATCGTTTCCATGATCCTTCACCACTCCTTTATAAATTGGTTGACAACAGCCTGCGTAACCATCCATTCTTCGCATTTCTCCTTGTAGTAGGAGAGACCCGGCGGAGTAATCCGATAATACGTGCGCCGTTTGCCGAGGCTCTCATCCCGGTAAAAGGATTCTATATAGCCGTTCTTCTCCAGTCTAGCGAAGGCGGAATACAGCGTGGTTTCCTTCATGACGTACTTCTCCTGCGTCAGCTGCCGGATCTGCTTGGATATCTCGTATCCGTAAGATTCCCCGCCCAGCAGCATGTAGAGGATCATCGTATCGTTATAACCGCGTATAACATCACTGCTGATCAACTCTGGCAGCCTCCTCCATTACTTCATCTGTCGTAGTAGATGCAGTATAACATAATTACTACGACAGGTGAAGTAGCGCGACACGAAATGCTGGATTTTTTTCGCTTTGCGGCCCCCTGTCGCAACTTAGCTTGCCGCAAATTCACACGTCGACTAAATGAGGCGCCGATTTGGCACGCTTGGAGCGCTTTTGCACACTTTAGCCTGCAGGCTTGCCACCTAACGGACATGAGCAACGCTATTCCACCGTTTCGGGAGGTTTGTCAAATCTAACGGACAGCAGCGACGTTATCCCCTACTATGGAGGATCATTTAGTATAATTTCGACCAATTAGCGTCTTTCCTGTCCGTTACAATTTAATTATTGAAAAAAACGGGCATTTAGCGTCTCTCCTGTCCGTTAGAACTTTTAACGCCAGCGTACTCGAGACTCTCACTCCATAGTCGATGTGCTGCCAAGCGCACAATTTGGTACCCCAACGACGTAGCGACTATGGGAACACGTTCTGAACCTGCTCTCTTTTAATACGAAAATTACAATCATTCACATCACGAATTGTTTTCTATAGATCACAGTAAACAAAAACCTTAAATGGTAGTATCAAGATATTATTGAAAAGGTGGTGTTTATTTGCCGAAAATATTAACGCAATTAGCTGCCGATAAAACGGATTCCACTGCTGCACTTCAATTAAACCAGGTACTGGGCCTAAAACAAAAAATAGAAAAATTCAACTTAACCAGCAGGGAAACAGAAGTTGCCTTGTTATGGATTCAAGACTTTGATTATCGAACCATTTCCAAACAGCTTTTAATCAGCGAGCATACGACTAGAGCAACGATCAAAAACATTTACTTTAGGACTAAGGTGAACTCTAAAGCGAGTTTACTGCTTAAGATTTTTTTTAGTGTAGACGCGACATGATGCACGTTATAGGCAATGTGATCGCGTTCGTGTTTATGTATCTTTTTTTAATTTCAATAATCATGAAGCTAAAATCCATGAAAATATTTATTTCGGATTTAAATTCTTATCGCATCGTACCCGTGAAATTACTTCGAGTCGTTGCCGTTTTCTTGCTAGTGTCTGAGGTATTAGTAATTCTATCTTTTTGGTCAAATGCCCCCGAAAATCATGAATGGTTTTCTATTGTTATTTTGCTAGGCTTTTCTATCGCCGGTTTATACAAATCAATCCACTCCAAAGACTCCCATGATGCATGCTCATGTTTTGGAGAAATGACATGGCTCAACGCTAACCCTTTTATTCGGAATATTTTTCTCATTCTACTTGCCCTATTCCACCTCTTTTTTGGACCTGAGGCTCGTTCATCCGAGGAACTGATCTATTTGGGACTGGCTGTTTTCATCTCGTTGACAACGACGATAATTATACAAAATGCAAAAAACAGAAAAAGAAAGAAGTACTTTCTCCAAAAGGCGGAACACCTATTAAACCATAAGAAGACGGAATATATTTTGTTTGTAATTGGCTACAAATCACCGTACATGGCTACTATTGATCATTATTTGGCTATAACTAAAGGCTTTTATATATTGTTTTATGCTCCTGACTATGTTTTAGCATTAAAAACTACGAAGTGGTGCAATCATATCGTCATTTCCATAGGTTCCAGTAACCAGGTTAATCATAAGCATGAAGATGCCGCATTTGTCATTTCAAAACATAATAAGAAATCCACTCGAATCCAAGATGCCTTAGCACATATCAATAAATTCTAATTTAACCCATATGAGTAATATTATTTAAATTATGATTGTGATACTGTTATGGAAGACCTCCAATTCAGACCTACTCCATTCCCAAAGAAAGGAGGTGTTGTTAAATGGCATCATGCCCGGATGATTATATTTACGCAGGCACACAAAGCACTCCCAGTTGTCAATCCAACTATCCATGCAGTTCATCTCGCAATTATCAAATTCAATACGAGAAAACAACTTGCGTTAGACCTAATCCCTTTGATGTTTATGTTATTGATACAATTTCCGTAACTAACATTTGTTGCCCATAAGACTAAGAGATCCCCCCGTCTGGGGGGGTCTTTACCGCATGAAATCCTTACCTTTGAAGCAAAAAAGAATGGGGGCATACGATGGATAGAATTAAGCCGGAAAACCAAAACAACGATTGCAACAGCAGATTGTTCTTGCGAAAAAAAAATGCCTATGAAGTGGGGCAAACACTCGAAGATTTAATCGTGGATGAAAACAACAAAATTAGCCTGTACCATTTAATCGGTGATGGATCATTCCTGGCGTTACTAAGCACAGGATGCGAACCGTGCTTGCATTGGCTCAATCAACTGGGAGACATGAAACCGGGTGCGCCCGTCATCTTGCTAATCGAATGCGAGGAAGACGAAAAAAATATCATTGATAAAGTTATGGGTGAGAAATACAGTATATTTCGAGTTCCCTTACAAAAGATTTCAACAGGACTAAGAGCTCCCTCCATTCCTTGGGTATATTATGTCGACGGCAATAAACAGATTAAAATATGTGAGCCCGCCGACCCTTATTTTTCGTTTATCAATCATTTTGACAGACTTGAGAAGCTCGATCGTATAAGAAAACTACAATCATGAGATTAAAAGAGTGGCTTAAACTTTTGATGGAGGGCTGTTGGCGTTTATTAGCGGGAATTGCTTTATTAGTTGCAATTTTACCGATAATTGGATGGCTTAAATTTGATCAAACCAAATATTTTTTTGATCAATTGACCGTTAATAACGGCAAACTATTATTGGTTCATCTAGCCCTGTTGCTAATGCTTCTTCAAATTGGCGAAATAGCGATCAATCGCTGCAAAACGTATATTCAGGAAATATACTCCATGCGCATAGCCTATAAACTGAACGATTATTTGGCTCAATTATATGCCCGCATGCACACCGTTACGAATATTGAATCGCCAATGTGCAAAAATGATTTTTATATCTTAAAAAATCATATGGCTCAATCTGGACAGTTCATGAAAAGGACGCTAGACCTGCTTCACCAATGCGTCATGATTGCCGTATATTTTTATTTGATTTCAAAATACTCTTGGCTGGCCGCTTTTGTCGCACTCGCTTTCTCGCTCCCCAGCCTGTTGTATTCCACCAATGAAGTCAAAAGGAATCTCATGCATCAGACATCAACTTCTCAGCTCGGCATGGACACTGCAAGTCATTTTTCTGCCCTGCTCAATCCGTATTACCAAAAGGAATTGATTCTGCATTCTTTTCGCGAAAAGCTGCGTCTGAAGTGGGGACAACTATTTATCGCATTGCAGGAGTCGAAGCGCAAAGTATTGACCAAAACCACCATTTATGGTGTGGGAATTGACACTATTGGCCCTGTCGGTTATTTGGTACTGCAACTCTTGTTAATTTATCAGATATCCCGGAATAGCCTGACTATTGGAGAGTTTGTAGCAATCGGCACAGCTTTCCTCTCGCTCAGCGGTTCTCTAAAAACGGCTTGTCTTTTAGGCGGGTCCTTCAGAGAAATAACGGTACTAAACCAAATGTTGCTCGCATTCTTACGAAACTATGTGCTTCAAAATCAAAAAGATGCCCTTATAGAATTACAAGAACCTATATCCGCTATCGAAATAAGAAACTTGGCTTTTCAATACCCTACTTCTAACAACTCGATTCTTAAAGGTATTTATTTAAAAATAGAGATGGGCCAATTCATAGTTATAGTGGGAAACAACGGGTCAGGCAAATCAACTCTGGCCAAAATCGTGGCAGGTCTGCACGACGTCGAAAGTGATCAGGTTTTCATTAATAATAGGGACATTAACGCCTATAACAGAAATAGCCTTTATCAAGAAATTTCATCGATCAATCAAGATTTCGCCAAATACCCGTTAAGTATGAAAGAAAACATTACAATGAATGTGGATACGGACGAAGCAACTCTCAATCGGTTTTTCGATACATACAGATCCTTAATCCCCAAAAAAATAGAGGCCTTTTTGGACACGCGATTAGGGAGTGATTTTTTTAATTCCATAGAACTATCCGGTGGCCAGTGGCAAAGAATAGCCGTGGCGAGGGCCTTATTCAAAGGCAGCTCCTTATTGATTATGGATGAGCCCACCTCCGAGATCGACCCTGCTACAGAAATGAAGCTCATGGAAAAAATCAAAGCAGCTTATGCCGATAAAATCGTGCTGCTGGTCACGCATAATCTGCAATTAGCCCAATTAGCCGATCTGGTCTATGTCATGCATGACGGCGAAATTGTGGAATGTGGAGACCATTATACGCTGTTATCCAACGAAGGAAAATATAGAAGTATGTGGGATATGTATAGCGGACAAACAAACAGAACCATGCAGGAAATGTCGGTATAATATCTATCTAAAAAGTAGAAAGGACTGATTTTATTGAGTTCAATCGATTTTGTCGAAATTTTCGGAAACAAAAATAAACGAAAAATTACCCCTTTAGTACCTGGTTCGAAATTTCCGGATATGATTAGGGCAAACGAAAAGACACCGAGCTATTGCTGTTTTTTATCGTTTACCTGCGCGACATGTATGGATATGCTTCCGCATATAGCGGAGATTAACAAAAATAATGATCTCGATTTTTATCTGTTTACGAACGGTACCCCTGAGGAAAATGACAGTATCGTACGGTACTTCGGATTTACATGTTCCGTAATGGCCGTCGATGAGTCAACATTCAGACAGGTTTTCCATGTTCCTTCAACACCTTTTTTGTATGTCCTAGACAAAGATGGTTTTGTACAAAAATGGGGAATTGTTGATACGCCAGAGGCATTGGACGGGCTCATACAAAAACATGAAAGATAGATCTTCCTATTGTCCACGGAAAGGGGGCGGAAATAAATGAAACTCAAGTATTGTTTACTTATCATTATGATTCTAGCTTTGTCGATAACAGCTTGCAGCAAAGAGAAGTCTCAGGAGCCGATCAAACTCAGAATTGCCACTAAAATGACCGAAGTATTCGAAAAAGAATATGGCATCCCGTTCAAGGAAGAGAACCCCGGCATTCAACTGGAATATGTCACGTTTCCCGGTTATGGATGGAATAAAGAAGAGATCCATAGCTGGCTGCAAGAAAATGAGCCCGACTTCCTCTACGTGTCGAAGCTCCAATATGATGATTTTGTGGAAGCCGATATCATTCTTCCTCTTGACGGGAGGGTGAGCAAAGAAAATTTCGATCTGTCCCGGTATCCGGACTCTCTCATAGACATGCTAACTCTAGAAGACAGACTATATGGCATACCCATTGAATATTCTAGTTTGGTTCTTTACTATAATAAGGCCATTTTCGACAAGAGCGATGTAGAGTATCCCCTTCACGGCATGCCATGGGACTCTCTGATGAGTCTGGCCGCAACCATTCCCAAAATCAATGAGGAAGGCAAAGAACAATATGGATTTGTAGACGTTATCACTTCTTCGCTGGAGGAAGCCCTATTCGGTATGATCCTGGACGCAGGCATGTCCATGAATCTCCAATTCGCCGATATGACCAAAGGGGTAGGGACGACACAATCCAAAGCCTGGCATGAGCTGTGGAGCACAATTATCGACGGTTATCAGGCAGGTGGAGTCGATTTCGTCCCCCTGATCGACGATTCGGACAAGCCTGAGGACTTAAAATTAGAAACCCAAATTGAGCGCTATCGCCCCTTTGTAGATAATCAAGCGGCAATGATAATTGCGCAACCCGATCTCATGACGTTTCTCGGTAATTACGAACATCTGGACTGGTCGATAGTTGCGCCTCCCGGCGATTATCAATATTTTATGCAGCCGTTGATTGCATCGATAATCAAGCAGTCCCCTCATGAGGACACAGTCTGGAAGCTGATCGATTATATGAGCAAGGACGAGACGCCGCTTCTCCTTGAAGCAACAAGCAAGAAATGGACTTCATGGGGGGACATACCCTCCAGCATCTCGATAGCCGAAAAAATTTGGAAAAGAGATCTGTCCGCCTTTTACAATCACCCCGTTATCCCTAAAGGGCTCATCATGTACGATCATCTTCCGGACAATGTGTTCCAAGCCTACAGGGAGGAATCGCTGGAGCAAATCGAGATGATCCTGGGGGGAGAACAAAACATAGAGAACGCATTGGCCGCCATCCAAACCCGGGTGACGGAGGCTATTCTACTCAGTGGCGAGTAATGGAAACAAAAGGGGTGAAGAGATGTTCACATACAGATCCTTATTTAAGTCGGTTTGCTCCTCTGTCGTGCTGCTGACTTTATTGACAAGCTGTCAAACGGGACCAAACGAGTCCGAACAAACCAAGTTAAAAATTTTGTCGGTCTATGATCAAGCGACGATTCATAATATGGGCCTTCGAAGCTTCCTGAACGAACATCCAGATATAACGGTAGAATTTCTGGATATGTCCGACAATGAGGGAAATGTCCTCGATAAATACGGAAGAATGGAAACGCTCATGACGGATCAGAAGCCGGATATCGTCATCAACGACGCTTTGTCCTATCGCCTGCTTGCCGAGCAGAACCGTTTCCTGGATTTGAAGCCGATGAGCAACAGCGATGACGATTGGAGCGCGGGAAGGTATGGCGCAATCGATCAGTGGATGGCCCTTAACGGCAACGGAACATTGGGGGGACTAGCTCCGGTTTTTGACAGCATGGTTGTTTTGTACAACGCCGATTTATTCCATACCTATGGCGTCTCGATTCCGGGGGATGGACTGACCTGGAATCAGCTGCTGAACACGGCCAAGCTGTTCTCGATTGCAGGGGATGGGGAGAATCCGATTCATGGCTATTATACCGATCAGCTTGAGGTACAGTTTATTGATCAAATGGCCGCGACCCATAACTTGAGCTACATGGACTGGGACAGGAAGGTAGCAACCGCCGACTCCCCCTCCTGGAAAACGATTTATGAAACCGTGATCCAAGCCTTGCAATCCGGCGGCTTGGGCATAAGCAAGGCCGCCCCCGCCGAAAGGACAATTGCCGATGCCGCGGAGCTTTTCGCGCAAGGACGCATCGCCATGATGCAAGCCAATTACGGAACGGTTAAAAAGCTGGAAGGCATGGAGACAAGCTTTGCGTGGGGGGCCCTCACCCAGCCGGTGGAGGAAAGTAATAGGGGAGCCGGAAACATGACTCCCTCCTTTATTTATTCCATCCACGGGGAGTCCCGTTATGTAGATCAAGCAAAAGAGCTTTTACTTGCCATGAACAATAAGGAAAGCGCCTTGAAGCATAGCGCCGCCAACGGTTTATTGCCTGCCTGGCAATCCGGACAAGCCGGAGCGGAATCAAACCTGGCTCCATTCTACAGCCTTGAAGCAAAATTCGTCAGACAGGATCGATTCTGGGAAATCCCGCTCGATTTGCTGCTGCAGATCCGGCAAATTCGCAGTGACAACTTCCAATCGGCCTTGTCCGGCGACATCACAGTCGAAGAAGCGCTGAGAAAAACGCAGGAATCGCTGCAAAGCTTGCTCGACTCGGCAATAAGCCAATAAGGCGCATTTATGACACCAGCTTGCGGCATCCCCTTACCACCTTCTTCGATGTTTAATTTTCAAAGCCATAGCAACCTATTGCCAACAACTACGTCTACATATACAGTAACTAAGTTAGAAACGAGGTGGACGATGAAAAAATTAGACGGCCTCTAGCTTCCCGCTAGGAGGTTAGAGTGCCAATGAGCCGTAGTGTGAAAAAATCACCTGTTGCTACAGATCAAAAATCACCAGGCAGCCGCTGGATCAAACGACAGGCTAACAAAGCCGTTCGCCGATACAGGAGCGGAGTCGCAAACGGCAAGTGGTACCGAAAGCTGTTTTGTCCTTGGAATATTTGCGACTATCGTTTTTACAAAACCAAGCAACAAGCTATTCATGAATGGAAAGAATCTCGTTATCCAAGGTGCCGCTCCAAGAGTCAAGTAGAAGTCATTAACGATTGGGAAAAGTTCTATAAAAGAAAATAAGCTCGAACGTCGGTCAGGGAAGCCCGGCGCTTGAGCTTTTTTAAATGCCGAAAAACGCCGCCGCCGTCTTCGTCGTCGCCTTGGCGACCTCTTCGGCAGGTCTGTCGACGCACCG
The DNA here is from genome assembly GCF_018604145.1 of Paenibacillus agaridevorans. Taxonomy (NCBI): domain Bacteria; kingdom Bacillati; phylum Bacillota; class Bacilli; order Caryophanales; family Paenibacillaceae; genus Paenibacillus; species Paenibacillus agaridevorans. Next base: position 4,292,098 of record NZ_CP075889.1, read on the forward strand.
CGCCACGGCTTGCAGAATATGCTGCAGAAACGCGGGCTCGTTCCTTCCGTCCGCCGGCTTTTCCTTCAAGTCCCGCGGAGTCAGGAACGGCGCATCGGTCTCGATCATCAACCTGTCGAGCGGAATGAGACGGACGAGATCCTTGAGATGCCGGCCCCTTCGTTCATCGCAAATCCAGCCGGTAATTCCGATATGGAAGCCCATCTCGAGGTAGGCCTCCAGCTCGGACCGGTTCCCCGTAAAGCAATGGACCACCGCTTGTTTCACCGCATGTTCCTTAAGGACCGCCACAAAATCCGGGAATGCCTCGCGTTCGTGCAGAAACAGCGGCATGTTAAGCTCAGTGGCCAGCCGAACCTGCTCCGCAAACCATCGACGCTGGACGTCTCTCGGCGAGAAATCGCGGTTATAGTCCAGGCCGCATTCCCCAATGGCTACGACCTGCGGCAGCGCCGCCAGCTCTTTTAGCTTCGCAATTGTCTCTAGCGTACAACTCTTCGCATCATGCGGATGGATGCCCGCAGTAGCGTACAGCTGTCCGCGGTATTTTGCCGAATAGCGGGCAGCGTCAACGCTGTTTCTCAAACTCGTTCCCGTAAGGATAAGCGGGGCAACGTTGCTTGCTATCGCCCTTGCGACAACCTCGTCGCGGTCTTGATGAAAGTTGCGATGCATCAGATTGACGCCGATATCAACGATGGAATGATTCGTCATTTCCGTCCTCCTTCCCCTTGCTCTCTGCCACCGAGCAGCACACCGGCGGCACATGATCGGCCAGCCATACTTCGTTCCCCGCATAATAAAACAGAACGCCCGACTGCTTCGCTATCAACGTGTCAATCTCCAGTATGACAAGCTCTCCTCTGCGGCTTCCCGCGAGCGTAGCGAAATGAGTGCCTTCCGACAAATGGACATATTGCCGGTTCATCGGTTTCAGCCCTTCCTTTACTATCGTCGGGAGTGCCTTCCGATTCGTTCCGTGGTAGAGAACGGCAGGAGGGTCGGCGGTCGCGTAGGCGACTTTATTATGGCTGTGGCCGTATCTCGCTCTTATGCGACCGTCTTGTATGTCAAATCGTTGTTTGTCCGAATGACGGACCACCTGTTCGATATCCTCTTGTTTCACCCACTCCCATCGGGGCTGCGCCCGAACGGCTTCCAACAATATATCTAACGGACACGAGCCGTCCACAGGATCGAGGACGACGCCGAATTGCTCCGGAGCGTGTCTAAGCAGCTTGGTGATCATCTTGCTGAGGCTTTTTTCCGCCGATTCATCTATCATGATCCACGCTTCACTTCCTTATGGCTCTCATACTAATCTCGATATTCGCATTATAACCTTTGCGCTTGCTCGCGAGGAGGGATTATTTGGTTTGAAACAAACATTACGAACGAACGCAAGCCTCTCGGCACAGGCACCGGCTTTATCTCCAACCGCCCTCAACGCCTTGCTTGCGGTAGTCGGAGGGAGTAAGCCCCGTGTCCCGCTTGAAGAGCCGGTTGAAGGAGCGGTAATTCTCGAACCCGATTTCCTCCGCGATCTCGAACGTCTTGCGATCCGTCGTGAGCAGCAGCAGCTTCGCTTTCTCCAGCCGCAGCTTGTTCAAGTATTGCACGAAACTATCGCCCGTCGTTTTCTTGAACATGCTGCTGAAGTAAGGCACGCTGTAATTGATGGACGCCGCGAGCTCCTCCAGCTTGAATGGTTCGTGCAGATTTTCATGCAGCCTCTGCACGATTTTGGCTATCCACGCATCGAGCTTCCGATTGTCTCCCTGCAGCAGCTTAAGCTTGCGGAAGCAGGCGACCGTGGAATCGTGTACGGCGTCGAAGGTCTGGCATTGCTCCAGCCTTTTGCGGAAAGCCGCTTCCAGATCGGCCATCCCCTCGGCTTCGTTGGTGAACTGGCTGAGATCAAGGAAAATGCGGAGATACAGCGACTTGATCTGCTCGGGCTCCCAGCCGTGTTCCATAGCTTGCTTGCGGAAGGAGCTTCGTTCATGCTCCACCGCGGAGGAAACCAGATGCGACTCCAGCAGCGCCCCCTTCAGCACCTTCCCCCAGAAGCGGATGTATTGTTCCGGGATATGGACATACGCGTTACGTTCCGGCGCGAGGGATCCGCTCCCAAGAGCCGGAAGGCTATCGTAAAAAAACGGGTAAGCGGCGGACACCCACGCCTTCAGCTCGCCCATCCGATCCCGCAGCCCCGACGGGAATCTCCTGATTATGGAGAGCGAGTCCATCTTCAAGTATTTCGAGAAGGAATCCACGACCTGATCCAGCAGCGTCTCGAGCGAGGACTCGCTCGTCGGGGCGAAGATCGCGACGAACCTGCCTTTGTCCAGGGCGATCACTTTGTGCGGGCCCAGCGCGCCGAGCAACTCGTTTAGCACGTTCACTCCCGCGAACTGCCATAGCTTAAGTTCCTGCGGCTGCTCGATCGAGAAACGCAACGAGCTGCGATCCAGCTCCAGCATCAGCGCATATGACTGGGAGCCGCGAGCCGGGATGCCGATCCTCTCCAGCGATTGCAGCCATTCGTCTCCGGCTGCCGGATTGCGGAGCATCTCCAGAAACAGGTTCTGCTCGATCACGATTTCGTTGGACCGCACCTTCTGCTCCAGCTCCAGCTGCTTCTCTCTCGTCTCGTCCCGGCCGACGACCTGCTCCGTCAGCTCTTCTAGCGTACGAGCCAGCAGTTCCGGATCGTTCAGGCAATCATCCTTGATCAGATAAGCGGCCGCCCTGAGCTGAATGGCTTGCTGCGCGAACTGGAAGTCCTGGTGGCAGGTCAGAATAACGACTTGCGGCATCGTCCCGCCGCCGCTCTCGATCGCCCGCAGCATCTCGAGTCCGCTCATGCCCGGCATCGTAATATCGGTTACGACCAGCTGCGGCTTATGCCGATGGTACAGCTCCAGGCCGTCCGCGCCATCCTCCGCTTCTCCCACAAGCTCGAACAAATCGCCGCGTTCCTCGATCATTCCGCGAAACACCGTTCTGGCGGGAATTTCGTCTTCGACGAGAAGTACCTTATAGCCGCTCATGCTCTTCCTCCTTGATCTGAATTTGATCGGCCTGCAATTCGATGCGAATGAGAAGCCCTTCTCCCTCGCAGTTCAGCTCCATGGCCGCCGAATGGCCAAACATCAGCTTCAGCCGCATCTTTACGTTTTGCAATCCGATGTTTTCGCTTGACTCCTCGCGCATGAGATGCACCCGCAATTTCTCCATTTCCGCTTCCGGCAGTCCGAGACCGTCGTCCCGAATCTCGAGGACGATTCGTTCCCGTTCCCGATCGGCAAACGCCTTGACGGAGATCCGACCGGTCTCGGACTTCTTCGGCAAGATGCCGTGGAACACGGAGTTTTCGATGAGGGGCTGCAAGCTGAGCTTCGGGATCTGCATCCTGCCGAGCGGCTCCTCGATCTCGTAATCCAGGGCGATCTGGCATTTGTAGCGCATATTAAGCAGACCGACATAATCCTTCAGATAATCCAGCTCTTGACCGAGACGGACGGTTTGGTCGTAATTTTCCATGGAATAGCGCAGCAACCCGACGAAGCGCCCCATCAATGTGTTAATCTTGTCATAGTCCTTCAGCATGGCGAACATTCGAATCGTATTCAAAGTATTGTACATAAAGTGCGGGTTGATCTGCGATTGGAGCGCCCGGATTTCGAGACGGCGCTTGAGCTCCTCCGAATCCTGCAAATCGTTCACCAGCTCCTGGATTCGGATGGCCATCGAGTTGAGCATGCGCCCGAGATCGCCGATCTCATTGTTCGCGAACGTGTCCACCCGGGCGTCGAATTGTCCCTTCTTGATCGCGTTGACTTGCCGCTTTACCGCCTGAAGCGGCCGATACAAGTGATAACCGAAGCCGAGAACGGACGCGGCGCCGAGAACGATTAGAATCGCCAGAAAATATACGACTGTCTCCCGGATAATGCCGGTATTCTGGGTCAGCTCTTTGGACGGGATCTCGGAGACGACAATCCAGCCGTCATAGGTTCCGGTCTGCTTGACCGAAATAATCGAAGAGGCCTCCGCGAATTGATTGGGCTTGCCTAGCTCCCGCCAATGCTCGAGGATCGTTGCGACCCGGCCCTTGTCGTCCTCGTCGCTCAGCTTGCTCGTCGTGGCGATCGGACTCCCGGACGGCGTGAGCAGCGTAATGGAGCCTCGCGAGCCGAGCTGGATATTTTCGATTTGCTGCTGAAACTGGTTGTTCTTCATGGAGATCATCATAACGCCCTTCATCTCCTCGAACTTGTTGTACGGAATCCGCGCCATATAGATGCTGGAATCGCGGAGCATCTCCATCTCCGGGATGGAATCCTTGTCGAGAAACAGCTCCGATCTGGGGGAGCTTAGGAAATGGTCGATCAACGGCCCGTAGATCGAGTGCTCGATCCGGGACGGGGCATCCGTGGAAGACAAAATTTCGCCCGTAATGGCGGAGTATACTTGCAGCCCTTCCACGTTGCCGATCACGACCGAAGCCGTGGTAAGCACCGAGATCAGCTCCCTTTTGAGCACGACGTCTTCATAATACAACTCCGAGGGGGAGACCAGCGCGTTCTGAATCGAGGACAAACCCGAATATTGCACGCTCAGCTCGCGGAACCGGTTCATGGACAGCTCTACCCGGTCGATGAGCTGATTGACCAGTTGGGCGTTCAGCTTGTTCACCTGCTTCTCCACCGTCGAGCTGGATACCGAGATGGATATATAGGAGAGGAGAAGCAGCGGAATAATCGAAACGGCGAGCATGATCAAGATCATGCGTACATAAAAACTCCGCGTCAAAAAACCAAAAAAAGGTGACGGCATCCTTCTAACCCCTTCGTCAAACATGGTTGGCACGAGCGCCTCAGCGCGCGCTCCGTGTCGCCGAAACCGCGTTTTAAACGGCCGCCTTCGGCTAACCTAAGTATAGTACAATCTCTCCGGCCAATGATACTCGTTACGCTCATCATCTTAAAAACGGTGACACTTTCGCTTGTTTCCGTCATGTCAAGGATGACCGCCGCTCCACTATAATCGAAATTGTAACCGCAAGGAAAACTTTGAAATGGGGGATACACATGCAAATCAAAAAAAATCTCGCGCAAGTCGTGACCGCATCCGTGCTGATGACGACCGTGCTTGCTGGCTGCTCCGGCAACGGCAACAGCAGCGCAGGAGAAACGGCCAGTCCAACCAATGCCGTAAACGGTCAACAAACGGCAGCTCCGAGCGCGGAGCCGACTACCATCAAAGCGATGACCATCACCTTCGGCGATCCGCCGTCCGCGGACAACAATCAGGCGAAGGCCGATCTCGAGAAACGCGGCAATGTCAAGCTCGACCTGACCTTCGTACCATCCGAGGCATACGGAGACAAACTTGCCGTTGCCGTATCGGCCAACGATTATGATCTGCTGCTGATCGACAGCGGCAAGGACAACAAATATACCAACCTTGTCAAAATGGGCGCCTTTCACGACTTGACGGATTACATCGAAGGCACGCAAAACATCAGTCAGATCGAAGACGCGGTATGGAACAACACAAGCGTGCAAGGAAAAATCTATGGCATTCCGAGACCGCGCGGTCTGTACGGCGGCGGAGAAGCCAGCGTCATTATCCGCAAGGATTGGCTGGACAAATACGATCTCGAGGTTCCTAAAACGATCGACGAGTTGACGAACGCCCTCCAGGTATTCAAGGACAACGATCCTGCAGGCGGCGGAAACACAGTGCCTTTGACCGTCTACGGCGTGGACGGCGTATCGGGTCCCGGGCCGTTCGGCTCCGTCTTCCCGATGTTATTCGCCTTTGGCGTGCCGCATATTTGGGCGCTTGACGACAGCGGCCAGCCCGTTCGCGATTTCCAAACAACCGAATACAAAAACTATCTCGACTGGCTTAAAGACGCATGGAGCAAAGGTCTGATCGATAAGGACGCTCCCGTTCTCAAAAACCAACAGCAGGCTCGCAACAAGTTCCAGGCCGGCGTAGCCGGAGCGTTCGTAACGAACGTAGGGGACATCTCGGAGACAAGTCTCGAGAAGATGAAGCAAGTTGATCCGAACGCCGAGATCGCGGTGATTGACGTGCTTGAAGGACGCGAAGGACAGAAGGGCGTAGCGCTGATCGGCGGCTACTACGGGATTTGGGCGATTCCCAGCTCCGTGCCGAAGGAAAAGGTCCAAAAAATTATCGACTTCCTGGACTTCACGTCCGCCGAGGAAAACATCGCTTTCTCCAAAGCAGGCGTTATCGGCGTACATGCCAGCGACTTCAAGGACGGCCTTCCGGTACAAACCGAAGACCAGAAGAAACTTTTTGATCTGGAGAAACCAAGCGCGTTTGTTCTGCAGAACCGCGTAGATCCTTACATCTATGCCAACTCCAAGGTTCCGGAAATTTTGGAGGTTCAAAAAGCATCCTTGGACGTTATTGCCAACTACGGCATTCCGAATCCGTTCTTGAGCTACAGCTCGGCAACGGCGGCCAAAAATCCGGATACCTATAAAAAAATGAGCGCGGTCATGACGCAATATGTCCTGGGCGAAGCAACCTGGGAAGCCGTACAGAAGGAAATCGACGCGTGGACGGCAGGCGACGGCGCGGTTATCGCCAAAGAACTGCTGGAAGAATATAACGCAGATCAACAATAAAGACAAAGTCTGCACAGAGACAAAAAATAGGGGTGCGAGACCCCTATTTTTTGTCCATGGATAAGGAGGAACGAGAGCTCATGGTGAAAAGTCATCGCTTTAACCGATTCAGTCAACTATGGCCCTTTTATTTGCTTGCCGCCCCGGGCATCTTGTATTTTCTGATTTTCCATTACGTTCCCATGTCGGGACTGTTGCTTGCATTCAAGGATTACAGCCCGTTTATCGGCATGATCAAGAGCCCATGGGTCGGTTTCGAGCATTTTCAACAATTTTTCAGCACCAACAACTTTTTTGTCCTCTTAAAAAATACACTTATGATCAGCCTGCTTAGTCTCGTCGTCTATTTCCCGTTTACGATCCTGCTTGCGATCATGCTCAACGAGCTCCGCTTAAAAATGTTCAAGCGCGTTTCCCAAACAATCGTCTATCTGCCACACTTTCTGTCTTGGGTCGTCATTTACGGCATTACCATTTCTTTTTTTGGCCCATCCGGGGTCATCAACCACTATTTGGAACAGTGGTTCGATACGAGCGCGAACTTCCTGGTCAGCAACGACTGGTTCCGGCCGTTGATCACCTTCCAAGCCATCTGGAAGGATGCGGGATGGGGCACGATCATTTTTCTCGCCGCGCTGGCCGGCATCAATCCCGAGCTGTACGAAGCCGCCAAGGTGGACGGAGCCAACAGGTTCCACAACATTTGGCATATTACGCTGCCGGGAATCAAAAGCACCATCGTCATCTTGCTGCTTCTAAGGTTGGGATCTTCTCTGGATTCGAACTTCATGCAAATTTTCCTGATGACCAACAGTCTCAACCTGGATGTCTCGAACGTGTTCGACCTGTTCGTCTACCATACCGGGCTGCAGCAATTCAATTACAGCTTCGCCATTACGGTCGGCATGTTCAAATCCGTCGTCAGCCTTATTCTGGTGCTCGGCGCCAACTATTTGGCCAAGCTGATGGGCGAGGACGGCATTCTCTAAGACAAAGGTGGGACATCACATGAAACTTCGCATCACTTGGTTCGACAGCGCGCTTGCAGTCATCATCCTTCTGATCAGCTTGATGGTCGTACTGCCTTTTCTATATATCATCGCGGTATCCTTCAGTCTTCCGGGTCAATCCATGTCAGGCGCGTTCTTCGTCTGGCCCAAGACTTGGACGCTCGATGCGTACAAATATTTGCTTAACGCCCAAACGTTTATGACCTCGGTCAAAAATTCCGTTTATATTACCGCGCTTGGCACCTGCGTCAATTTGATCGTATCGTTGTCGCTGGCATACGCGCTCTCCAAAAAGATCATGCCGGGACGGAAACTGATCCTGCTGTTCATCCTTTTCACGATGATTTTCCATGGCGGCATGATTCCGAGCTACCTTGTCGTCAAGGGACTCGGACTGCTGGATTCGTATTGGGCGATCGTACTGCCCGCCGCCTCCAGCGCCTTTAATATTCTGGTCATCCGAACCTTCTTTCAGAGCCTTCCCGAGAGTCTGGACGAAGCGGCGCGCATCGACGGCGCGGGCGAATTCCGCATACTGTTTTCCATCGTGCTTCCGCTGTCCAAGCCGATCATCGCGACGTTCACGTTGTTTTTTATGGTCCAATACTGGAACGAGTTTTTCTCGGCCGTCATCTACATCAACGACACGACGAGGTGGCCGATTCAGCCTCTTCTTCGGCAGATGGTCGCCATCAGCTCTTCCAACATATCCGCCGATGCCGCGCTCGACGCGCAGATGGCCGCCAATCTCGGGCCGAACGTACAGAACGCCGCGATCCTGCTGGCGATGCTGCCCGTCGTAGTCGTCTATCCGTTCTTGCAAAAATATTTCGCCCAAGGCGCGATGCTGGGCTCCGTCAAAGAATAGCCGTTATTAGGAGGTATACAAATGGGATACAAGGATCTACGGCACGACCCGCGCTACACGCAGCCGCTCCCCTTGGACGAGTCGTTCCTTCGCGACGAACTGGATCTCGAACGTCCCGGCATGGAAGGCGTACGCGAGAAGCTTAACGCCGGCGATATCGCAGGCGCCCGGGATGCCTATCTGGCGCTGATCGCATCCGGAGCGACGAAACGGTATTACTTCGAAGCATCCGATCTACCCGAATTAGCCGATTACTCCCGCAAACGATACGCGGATGACCCGGAAGCCGTTCTCGCACTCGAAGAGGCGGAGCTGCTGCTGAAGAGCAACTTCCCCCTCTTCAAGGGAAGACGGATTATATTTCCCGAAGGAACGTACGACTGGAACGGCTGGCTGTTCGACAGCTCCCAGTACCAGCTGCATCTTACCCGCTTCGGCTACCTGAAGCATCTGTCCCGCGCGTATGCGCTCACGGGCAACGAAGCCTACCCGCGTTGCTTCAACGACATGATGAAGGATTTTCTTATCGACAATCCGATGCCGAAGGACGGCACCTTCCGCTCCGAGCATTGCACATGGGATCCGCTGTCGGTCGGCGTCAGGCTATTCGTGTTGCCGGAGCCGTTCATGGCGATGTTCGGCTCGCCTTCCTTCGAGCCGGAGGTCAAGATGATGATGATCAAGTCGTTCCATCAGCACGGCGTGTATACCCGAAATTACCACGCATCCCACGGAAACCACGTCTGCATGCAGCTTCGCGGCTTGATTACGCTGTCCCTGCTGCTGCCGGAGCTGAAGGACTCCCGGGACTGGCTGGCGTACGGCATGAAGGAGCTGCCGGGCTACATCCGGCAGAACGTATACGAGGACGGCGTGCAATTCGAAGCCAGCCCCAACTATCATCATATCGTCATGAGAGACTTGTACGAGCTGGTCGCGTTACTGCAGAAGCTTGGCATCCCGGCGACTGAATACGACCGGACGCTTGAGGCGATGTTCGACGTGCTCATGCATCTTATGACGCCGGACGGACAGCTCCCGAGGTTCGGCGATACGGACGTCCAATCGTCGCATGATCTCCGCGCGGTCATGAGTCTGGGCGCGTACTTGTTCAATCGACCGGATTACAAATATCTCGGCTACGAGGAATTGCCATTATCGCTGCTGTGGAGAGTCGGCCCGGGCGCGCCCGGGAGCTACGCGAAGCTTGAGGCCCGAGCGCCGGAAGCGACGGCGGCGTGTTTCCCCATCGGCGGTTATCTCACTTCCCGCCAGGATTGGGGCGGCGAAGCGCTGTATATGGCGGCGCGCGCGGGAGTCGGCGTCGCCGGGCACGCGCATGCCGACACGCTGAGCGTCATCGCGTTAGCCGGCGGCCGGGAGCTGCTCGTCGACTCCGGGATCGGATTGTTCGAGTGGAACAAGGAGCGCAAATACGTCATTTCGACGCGGGCCCACAATACGGTCGTCGTTGACGGCGGCGACCAGCATGTCCGCAGCGCCCATTGGAACACGCCGCAGACGGCCCCTTGCCGCATCTGGGATTTCCGCAGCACGGAACGGTACGATTATTGGTTTGCCAGCCATTACGGCTATACGCGGTACGACGATCCCGTGATCCATTCTCGCAAGGTACTGTTTGTCAAAAACAGGTATTGGCTGATCGTGGATCTTCTCGAAGCGAGGGAGCTGCATACTTACGAGCAATATTTCCATCTGCCTCCCGGCGCGGCTACCGCCGACTTCGGGCGCGGCCGCGTTTGGACGGACCGAGAGGACGGCGGCAACGTGCTGCTGGCCTACCCGGAGCTGGCTTCCGCCCAGCTTTCGCTGGAGTCGGGCTTGTATTTCATCCATGGGGAATACCATGACAAGCCGGTCGTCAAACGGACGATGCAAGCCACGGGAAGGGCGGTTATGGAAACGGTCGTCTTGCCTTGTTGCGGTTCCGCGACGCCAAAGCTGGAGCTATCGCGGATCTCCGCCGTCTCGGATGGCGCGGAGCTGGACCGCTTGGACGCGACCGCCCTTCGTATCGAGGGCGACGGCTGGACGGACGAGATCTGCCTCGACCACCGCGGGCTGCGGGTCGCCGATTATCTCGACCATACGGGCAATCCCGTAACGGAAGGACTGCTGTCGAAGCCGACGGTTCGCGAGATCGAATACGGCGGACGGCGCGGCGTCGACGATGTTCTGCTTCATTCGCTGACGTAACATGCTATATTTTCCTGTAATTGAATAAACAAAAGCCCCGGACTCGCGACTTGATCGCTTGCCCGGGGCTTTTGCAACTATCATTATTGGCGAGACGCGTCCCGCTTCAATACCCGAATGCCGTTAACAGGCAACGGCACGACCGCTCCCATCGCTTCGCCGCTTTCGAGATCGACGTAGGAGCGTCTGTCCAGCGCCACCTCGGCCGCTTTATCGCCAAAATTCATCAGGAACACAAAATCCGAGCTGCCGTCCGTCCGCTGCTGCGCGGTAACGCCCGCCGGCAGCTCCGTATCCAGCACGCGCGTTACGCCGGCTTGCGCCGTCACCGCTCGATAGAATTCAAGGAGGAAGTCGCCTTCAAAACGAGTCGCCATATAATACGCCTTCCCTTGTCCCAGGCTATTGACCGTGAGAGCTGGCCGCTCCGCGTAGAAATCGTCGGTGTAGCATCCTAGCGCTTCCGCTCCCTCCAGATGAATCAGCTCGCACAGCTCGCGGGATTCGTAACGGCCCGACAGCCCTAGCGGGTTGCCTTCTACCAGGGACAAGCCGTTGCGCTCGTGATCTTGCAGCGCGTCGATCTCCTCCGCCCAGATGCCGAGCGTCTTGCGGAGCGGCCCGGGGAAACCTCCCAGATGGCATAGGTCATGCTCGTCGACGATGCCCGACCAATAAGTAACGACAAGAGTTCCGCCGCGCTCCACGAACGACTCCAGCTTGCGTCCGGTTTCCTCTCTGCACAGGTAGAGCATCGGCGCAACGATCAGCTTGTAAGGCGCAAAATCGTCCTCGCTGCCGATCACGTCAACGGGAATGCCCTGATTCCAGAACGCGCGATGATGGTCGTGCACCGTCTCCTCGTAATGCAGTCCGGCATTGCGAGGGCCCTTGGCGTCCTTAACGGCCCAGCGGTTCTCCCAGTCGAGCAGGATTGCGGTCTCCGAAAGAGTAAACGAGCCCGCAACTTCCGAAAGGTCGGCCAGCGTTCCGCCTAATTCCGCGACGTCCTTGAATACGCGGGTATGCTCGTGACCGGCATGGTCGACGACCGCGCCGTGCAATTTCTCGCTGGAGCCCCTGCTTTTCCTCCATTGGAAATATTGCACGGAATCCGAGCCGTGCGCAACCGCCTGCAGGGAGGACAACCGGTGCATGCCCGGCTTCTTCAGCTTGCTCACCGCCTGCCAGTTGGTCATGCTGGGCGTGCTCTCCATTAATAGAAACGGCTTGCGCAGCATGGAGCGGAACATGTCGTGCATGAAGGCGAACGTCGAAGCTACCTTGACGTTATCCGGCTCGCTATGCCAGTCCGGATAGGCATCCCATGAGATGACGTCCAATATGGCGGCGAATTTGCGATAGTCCAGCGTCTCGAGCGTATACATGTTGGTCGTAACCGGCAGGTCGGGATTGGCCCCTTTGACGGCATCGATCTCATGCTTGCAGAAGGCGACCGTCCCATCCGTCACGAAGCGGCGCCAGTCCAGATTCAGGCCGTGAACCATCCGCTCCCCGTGCGGGGCAGGGGATTCGATCTGCTTCCAATCCGTATACGTATGCGCCCAGAAGGAGGTCCACCATGCCAGATTCAACGCGTCGAGCGTGCCGTATTGGCGCTTCAGCCAGCTCCGGAACGCCTCCTGGCACAGGTCGCAATGGCATTCGCCCCCGTATTCGTTGGAAATATGCCAGCCGACGACCGCGGGATGCGCCGCGTAACGCTCTGCCAGCTTGCGATTGATCGTGGCGACCTTCTCCCGGTAGACAGGGGAGGTAAAGCAGTGGTTATGTCTCCCCGCATACAAATTGCGAACCCGGTTAGGTCCTGCCCGAAGCACCTCCGGGTAGCTCTCGGCCAGCCATGCGGGACGCGCGCCGCTCGGCGTTGCCAGCCAGGCGTATATGCCGTTGTTGCTGAAGCGCTCCAGCACCTGGTCCAGCCACTCGAACCGGAATTCGCCTTCGGAGGGCTCCAGCGCCGCCCACGAAAAAATGCCGATCGCCATCACGTTGCAGCCGGCAAGCTTCATTAGCCGTATGTCTTCCTCCAGCACGGCGGGATCATGCAGCCATTGGTCGGGATTATAGTCGGCTCCGTGCATGAGCACGGGAAGTTTCGGGCTTACCGGAGCTTTTAAAATAGTCATCTACGTTCCACCTCATCATCTTATATTTCGCTTATGCCTTGATCATAGTCCATAATGGAACGCCGATCATTGACCAGAACCGCCAATAAATCGTCCAATCTTATCATATAAGGAGTGTCGTAAACGATGATGCCATTCTTGTTCGCCGACAACGCCAATCTGGAGCAGCGCCTCCCCCTGTACGTCAGGTGCGTGGGCAGCCATGAGCAGAGGGAGATCAATAGGCTTGGCAGCGGTTATCCCGCGCATCAGTTGTTCCTGACCCGGAGAGGCAAGGGGAGCTTCCGCATAGCCGACGGGCAAGAGTACGGGCTGTCGGCGGGCATGGCGCTGCTGATGCCTGCGCATACGAGACATCTCTATCAACCCGATTCGTCGGAGGATGCCTGGAATCTCGGCTATATCGCCTTTGGCGGCAGCGCGGCTGACGGGCTGCTCTCGGAAGCCGAACCGGTCGCCGTCCACACGCCAAATTTTGAAGAGCTATGGCTGAAGCTGGAAGGCATCTGGCATACGATACAGCAGGACCGCGAGCATGCCTACGACGCTTCAAGGCGGATGTACGATCTGCTGCTCGCCTGGATGGAGGGGCAATACCCGGCCGCGAAGGCGTCCAGAAAAATCGCGCCGTCGGATCTGCCCAATTCCGCCTTGCAGGCGGCCGTGCAATGGATGCACGACCATCAGGCCGAGCGGCTGCTTCTGTCCAACGCAGCCAAGGCGGCCGGGTACTCGGTTCAGCATTTTCACCGCCTTTTCGTCGCGGGCTACGGCATGACGCCTCAGCAATACATGCTGCAGCTGCGCATGAACCGGTCTTTGCAGCTTTTCAAGGATTATCCCGGCATTACGGTGGAACGGGTCGCCGAGAAGCTCGGCATGGACGCCAGCCACTTCATCCGGGTGTTCAAGCGTACGTACAGCAAGACGCCGAAGCAGTATGCCCTTACGGGCAAACCCCCGAAGCCGATGTGAAGCTCGCCTGAGCAGGGCGCGATCAAGTTCAAGTCTATCGGCAGCGAGGAAGTGCAAATTAGAGGCACACCATAAATAGGACTATGAGAAAAACAGGCTGTCCAGCAGCCAGTTTCCACTGGTTTCTGGACAGCCTTCTCTCGTGATTAAGTATTCCTCACGGTTACGCTCCTGATTGCACTGGAAGTCACCCCGGCATCATTAACAAGCTCCACGCGATACTCATACGTACCGGCTGGCCTGCCATTGATCTGTGTCCGTGCCGTCTGCGCACCTGGCGTTGCCGCAACAAGAGACTGCTCGTCGATCAGCACTCCGTTCTCGTACAAACGATATGCGGTTCCATTCGTTCCCCACCACATATTCATTGTAATCTTGTAATTGCCGTCTCCATCCCAGTTATCATCAGAGAGAACCGGAACACCCGGCGCTGCATCAGTCACTGTGACTGTCAATATATTGCTGGTCGTCACTCCAAAACCGTTGATCAATTCTGAGCGATACACATAGATACCGTTCGCCCGGCCGCTAATAGCGGTTGCCGTTGTTTGCACTCCCGGCGACTGATCGCTCAGTAATTTTGTTTCTATTAATACATCATTCTCATACAAACGGTAAACAACACCGTTGTTTCCCCACCACATATTCATTGTGATGGTATAATCGCCATCGCGAAGCCCTGTATCATGACCATTATTATCGGTCAATGTCGGCTTGCCCGGAGCAGCATTGCTTGCCGCAGTACCGATGACTTCTACCAATACCGCTTCTGCAGTATGCGAGCCATAGGCTGCACCAATGAATGCCGTACCCGCTGTCTTATACAACACAATCCCATCAGAGAGCACTTCAGCAACTGCATGATCTGAACTTGAATACACAACCTCTGTGCTTACATTTTCATCTGTACCGTCACTGTAAATAGCATGAACCGTTATCCGTCCTGAGCCGCCCGCCGGGGCAGACAAGTCCAGACCGCTCAACTCCAGACGAAGCAACTCGGGTTCTTCTTTTGCATTCACAACAACCAGCTCATACGAATCCGTCAATCCTTCATATGTCGCAGTTATCGTCGTTGTTCCCGCAGCCTTAGCCGTAACAACACCGCTCGCGCTTACTTCTGCTATCTTCGGATTGCTGCTTGCATACGTAACACCATTTGTTAAGTCTTCGCTGCTGTCATCACTGTACGCAGCTATCACTTGCAACTGCACAGTCTCAGTGACTTCCAACGAAGCAAGGGGATCAGCAATTTGAATACTTTGCAGTATCGGCTCTCCCTCTTCAACAACGATTTCCAATCTCATATCGTCAAACCATACCGGAGAACCATCATATGCCGGTATGCGGAAGTACAGTTGTAAAATTTCGGTCTGGCTTCGAGGCGTGATTTCTCTTTCATAATACACCCAATCATCGACAGCTCGAACACCCCCTAAATACGTATAGAGAATGGTTTGACCGCTTGTATTCGTCTCCCGTATCCCGAATTGCCCTTGCCCTGACGGACTGTATATCCAGCCGCTAACGCGATATGTTGCACCGGGCACAACTGCGACATTGTTTGATCGGCTCTGCTTTACCACGCTCGAATCCGGTATAAATTTAAACGAATAAGTTCCGCTATGCGCTTTTTCGTCCACGCGTTTGGCACCGGTACTCCCCACTGTCCAGCCAATCGGAATCGTCGGATCGTTGGGATCGCCATTCTCAAAACCCGGATTTCCAATCAGGTTGCTGGTATACTCCGCTTGAAAATCAATCGTTTTTATCGGCACTCCGCCTATCATGATTACCAATGCAGCATCATACCGATCTTCTTCCAATTCCGGAGTAATGGTCAGATTGCCTGAAATGGTCATTTTCTGACCGGCTGGTATCTGAACAGGGTTGTTGAACGCCAATTGCATTCCTTCCGGCACTATACCTTCCAACGAGAGTTCAAGCGGCTGCGTTTCTTTGTTGTGCAAGGTAACCGCAATCGGATGCGCTCCTCTGACACTTACACGTATATCCTTTGAATCCAATTGGACGGCAAGAGATTGGTTTAATATTTTATTGCCATCACTATAGAGGACATCGACAAGCTCGTTCGGGCCCCCCTCTTCCATCCGCTGTTCCAATAGGGCCAAGAATTGAGCTAACTGTTGTATATAAGACGCCAGTTCATTTTGATCATAATGACCTTCCGCCAGATCGAGATGCTGCAGCAGGTCTGACGCCAACACTACTTCATCTTCAGCCAAACGATCGACGAGCGGCCTCAAATCTCCCACGGAAGATGCGGATTGATAAACAACTAAATCATCTAAATGTACAACAACATCTTCCGTATTGCTGACTTGTGTATTGATCAAAATGCTGGTAAGATCGCCGCCATTAAAATACTCCGGCAATTCTTCCAGGAAATTCACAGTCGCCCATGTTCCGGCTGTATCTGCAAAAGCGACTCTGTCCGATCTATATACAAGTTTTTTTCCGGCAGTATTGTAGGCCTCGATAACAATTTGCAGTGTTCCGCCGCTCTCCGAGCCCTCAGGGGTATAGTAACGAACCGAAGACGCCAGCAATCCTGGCGTGACCGGGATCGTCTGATACACCCCACCAGCTTGCGTATTCTCAAAACGCATACTGCTATTTCCCTGCTCATCAGTCACCCTCGTAATTTGCGCGGATTGATGCGGATTCCAAATGTTCCAGGAATCGGGCTTGGTGCCGCCCCACGTAAAAGAAGGATTCATCGACAAGGATGTCACTGAATCAAGCGCCAGCAGCAATCTTGAAAACTCTCTCAGTTTAGGCGTTTCATAACTCTGCAATAGGGATTGCAACGCATTCGTTATCATCCCGCCCTCGGGCTCATACTGCTCAATATATTTCACCAAGTTCCAAAATTCATACGCATTCCATCCCGACCAGCTCTCTCCAACCGGAGTAGCAGGATATCGCAATGCAGGGATCTCTTCGTATTCCGCAAGCAACTCATTACGGCGTTGAACCACGTTCAACCGAAATTCCAACGTCTGCTCCAACTCATCCAATATGTCCAGAGCTTCCTGCTCCGTTGTTGGCATATCTATTTTACCCGGATAGCTCAAAACTGAAATTTCATAGTATTCAAACTGATGAAGCAACTGCTCCGCCCGTAATTTTTGCTGTTCCGTTTCTGCTTTGGCGAGCACCGAGTCAAGTAATTCTCTGCTCCTTCGAATCTCATCTTTCGCCAAAGCAAGATATCCATTCTCATTAAATGATAAGTAAATATAATCCTTGGAAATTTGGAACCAACCGCTATTTACCGCTTTCTCATACCAAAATGTTTCCCATATTTCAAAATATTCTTTTAGATCGGCAGCAGCTTCCTCCCCAACAGCGCGTTCATACCAATGTTCCAAAAGTTCATCTACATCTTGATCCCGATTCCATTGCAATTTTGCAATAATCCATGGCTGAGGTCCGTCTCCCAGTACAGGGTGCATATCCCAATGATGTACCAGAACATTGTTTTGTTCTGCATATTCATACAAATCAGCCAGTAAATGCGGATACACGCGAGGCAATGGGTAGTGGTAACTCAACATATAATCATACCAGCCCAGTTGTGAAGCAACCTCGCCCCACTGATCCATCAGATCCTGTTCTCTTTGCCTGACCTCATCATCCATCCAGGCAAGACGGTCTTTCGTAATGACCGGAATCACTCGTTCGTTCAATTCAAATTGAGGAGGCTCTGCAACTTGATCGTAAGCGTAGACGCCAAACCATTTATCCGGATGTTCGACAAGCACTCGCTCAACCACATCATTAACCCATTTATAATAGATTTCAGACATATGGGTTCTGCCGTAAGAATTTATCCTGTCAGGTCTGTCCGGATGACCGGGCACATCTTCACAATAACCTTGTTTGTCATTGACGGCCAAAGAATACGAGGTTGCTTCCGGATTTCGATCAAAATAAGCGTTAATTCTTTGAACAGCTACGTCCACCGTTCCCGGTACAGTAAAGCAAGGCTGCCAGCCGTGTATCGCTCCCGGTGCCGGAGGAGTATTGTTGGGATAGAACTCCGGATTGGTTTGCCCATATATTTCTACTGGAAACAAAGCATACAGATTATGCCCCAATGCAATGGGTTGTTCCGATACCGTCCTGTTCCGTTCCAGCCACTTCTTGCGAACATCTCCATACTTGCTTGTACTTCCCATATTGATCGTGCGGCGCAAAGTCATGAAAGTGGGTTCATCGCGTACATCTTGCTCGGGAAGCAACACTTCATTTAATTGCGGCACATCTTCCCAGTCCTCAGTGGGCATCAACCAGGTTACTCCCACATAACGTTCAAGGAAGTCAACTACGCCGTTGCGTGTTCCGATTGATGTCGGACCCACAATGGTAAGGGAATCACCGTCCGGGTGGATGAAAAAACCGTCCGGATGCAAATTTTCCAATCCGTCGGCAACATGCTGATCTGCCGGATAAGAGCCGGCGCCAATTTGAATGCGAACGACGGACTCATCATAAGCCGACTCATCAAATTGACCTAGCTTATGCACAGGGAGTTCTACTCCTGTTGACTTAGATAAATATTCGACCAAAGTGTCGGCGGCATCTTGCGTTACGGCATCAGCATCGTCCGCAATAAGAATAACAGCATGAGCTTCACTGTCACTAATAATCACCGTCCCTGCTATCTCTTCCGCATGCACATGCGAACGGCCCATCATTGTAAGCGTTAACAAAATTATGATTAAAGATACAAAGAAAAATAGTATGACAGAAGGCTTCTCTGATACTCTCTTCAAGTTCATCATCTTTTTCCTCCCTGTAATACAATATTGTTACTCTCAAAACACCCATGCGATCCCCTCGGATCAAGTCATATAACTTTCTTTTCCCCTCCCTTGCTCTTTTGGTGGACTGATCATTTGCTCGCAAACATAAAAGAAATCGTTTTCTTTTATGTCAGTACAAACCCACTACTTTAGTTGTCTCCTCCAACCTGCTGAATACCCCTAGTTTGATAGCATATATCCCAATTTTTCAATTCAAAGATATACTCTTCAAACAGAAAGCACTCCGCTATAAGTCCTTTTTGAACAGGGTCTGTTCCACAAGTCAAACTTCCCTTGATATCGAACAGACCCATCGAATAGTTATTCAGTTACCCTGTGAACACCGACTTTCCTGACACGACAGTCTCTCTGACCAAAATCTTACCGCTCTGTTCATCATAATCGAACAACGTTAAATCGGCCGGACTGCCGACTTGCAATCGCCCTGCCTGCTCATCCCGCATCACCTTCGCGGGTCTTAACGTCACAGCTTCGACCGCTTCTGCCAATTCCATATCCGTATAACGAATCGCATTAGCGATACCAGTGTCGAGAGAGGCGGCAGAACCCGCCAAAATATCCGGATTCGCTGCCGTATGCAGCCAGCCGTTCTCATGCAGTACGACTTTACCGCCGATCAGACTGCTGTATTCTCCGGGAGGCATGCCTCCGAACTGTGTGGTGTCGCTCACCAGGATGCTTTTCTCCCGCTTGGCCCTGAGCATGGCCTTCAGCACCGGAGGAACCAGGTGGTGGCCATCCGGAATAAACGCCGCCCATAGCCGATCATCCGCCAATTGATGCCAAATGTAATTCGGATGGCGCGGCAGCATCGGATGCGAACCATTGCCCAAATGCGTACATAACGTCGCTCCGGCACGAACGGCCTCATTCAGTTGTTCAGCCGTTGCCGCCGTATGCCCGATCGCCACGACTACGCCGGAGTCCGCCAAGCGTTCGATGAACGCGGCAGCCCCGGCACGTTCCGGCGCCAAGGTCACCATGCGGATTCGTCCTTCGGCAGCATCCTGCAAACGCCTGAACTCTTCCCAATCCGGGTCCCGGGTATGGAAGCGCGGATGCGCGCCTCTGCTTCCGTCCTCACTGGATATATACGGTCCTTCCATATGAATGCCTCTTATCGAAGCAGCCGCATATTGATTTGTACGGCTATAGTCGGCAATAACCGACATCGCTTGATGCATCCGCTCAAAGCTTCCGGTGATCACAGTAGGCAAGTAAGTGGTCAAGCCTTTGGCATGCAGTGTTCGGGTCACGCCCTCGATATCTTCAAACGTTGTCTGCTCTGCGTTTAGATCATGCCCGCCAAAGCCATTCACTTGCAGATCCGTCCAACCTGCCGAAATCCAAGGCAATGACTGGTGCAACAGCTGCTGGTCTGCCGCCGATGGCGAGGAAGGGGCGGCTAACGGGGTCACCCCCGTAATCACACCGCGCTCCGCCTCAACTTGCACAGCTTCGCCTGTAGTTGTCAGCTTCCCTTGCCATTTCATCTCCATAGCCTCCGCTTCAGCACCACGCATAAATGAGCGAAGAAGACTGTTTATCCAGATACAAGCTCCAATTGGCATGGGTTTTCATAATCGTGGCTGGAGTATTCACGTCAACTTCATTCTTCAACGTGTCTTGAATCGCACGCGCTTTCGATTGACGAGGCACAACCGATATAATATTGCGGCTCTTCAAAATTTGCTGCACCGACATCGAGATGGCTTGCTTCGGCACGTCTTCCATCGTTGCGAACCAGCCTTCGCCAACCTGCTGCATTTTACAAGTGTCCGATAAATCCACCACTTTGAACGGCCGCTCATCCTCAAAGTCTGCCGGCGGATCATTAAACGCAATATGCGCATTCTCTCCAATGCCAATCAACGCCAGATCGACCGGAGCCTTGCTGATTTCCCGGTTCAAGTGGTCAAGCACTTCATTGGTATCCCCTTCGCCATCCACCAGCCAATACGTTCCTATATTTACATGCTGCAAGAAGCGTTCTTTCAAATATTTGCGGAAACTGGCGGGATGCTCTACCGGCAACCCGATATATTCGTCAAGATGGAACATCTCCACCTTCTCCCAGGCGATATCCATTTTCACAACATGCTCCAAAAATTCAAACTGCGATGCTCCCGTCGAAAGCACAATTCTGGCTGTGCCATTCACCGCTATCGCTTCATTGATGATTCTTGCACTCTCGCGAGCTGCCTCCAACCCGGATTGATCTGCTGATTCAAAGATATGAATTTTCACTATAATTGCCCTCCTACATAAAATTCCTCTAGCTGCACCATTCTTTTTTCTACTCTGGAACGTTCTGCGGCAAACGCAATCAGATGACTCTGTACCGATACTTTGGCTGATGTTCGTCCCTCACTCGTCCCCTGACCCGATGCCGCAGCTCGAACAGTTCGCCCAAAGTCCTGTACAAGCCGAGCATCGCCGCCGCCATGACCAACATGTCCATCCGCTTCCTCAAGCTTGATTACATCGGTTCGGTCGGCTCCGAACGTACGAATCTCGATTTCATTCGTTTCCATCGTCGCCCGAATCTCGCCCGTTGTCCCCATCAGTTTGAGCGTGCGGTTGCATTTCTCCGTAAATGCGGTCATCGTAAACACGGCTGTCACTTCATTATCAAATTCCATCGCCACGACTTGATGATCGACGACATCATTGTCGCTTTGGAATACACAACGCCCGAATGGACCTTCTTTCATTGCTTGATACATCGTTTCGAAACGGGGATCGGCACTTGCCGCTTCCGCTTTCCAGCCGCCATTTTCGATCATATACGTATCCGGCGCGTAATAGACGCACGAATCGGCCACCGGGCAACCGTCGATACAATATTTAGGAGCCCCTTCCGGAGCATTCTCTTTGTTGAAATAGGACAGATGTCCATAAGATGAAACGCTCAAACACTTTCCGCCTGCGAACCATTGGATAATATCTGTATCATGACAGGATTTGGCCAGAATCATGGGACTGGAATTGTCCACACGATTGAAATAGCCCCGCACGAAGCTGTGAGCCTGATGCCAATACCCGACATTCTCATTATATTGAATCGACATCAAGCGGCCAATCCGGCCTTCATCCAGCAATTGTTTGATCGTCTGGAAGAAAGGCGCGTAACGCAGCACATGGCAAATAGTCAGAATACGATTATGTTTATCCGCTACACGCTCAAGTTCCACACATTCTTCCCAATCCGGCGACATCGGCTTCTCCAACATGACATGGTAGCCCGCTTCCATCGCCTTGATAGCTGGCACATAATGATCTTTATCTCGCGTGCAAATAAATGCCGCATCCGCTTGCTTGCCGGCAGCAAACAGCTCATCCCACGTTTTGAAGCATCTCTCTTCCGGGATACCAAATGCTTCTTTTGCACGATTGCGCTTAACATCATCCGGTTCGGCCACAGCTACAATCTTCATCTCATGCGATCGCTTGCTGGCATATTCACCGTACCTGATCCCTCTAAGACCCGCTCCGATCAATGCAATTGTAATTGGCTTCATCGAGCTCTCCCCATTTCCTTACCTTATCCTGAACCTATAGCTGATCTATTTGTACGTCATAATATTGCAATATTCCAGGTATAATCACGCTCATTACGTCGCGGTCATCCACTATTCCCTGCGCCAACCAATCAGATAGAGCGATGGATGGCGAGTTGCCGTCTGCCGACAAAGATACTTGGTGAAGTCTTGCATCCAGTTCGGCAGCCAGTTCAGCATATACGCGGAACAAACCTTTTGCGTACAGTTCAATCTGACCGCCGCTGTTGTTGAACAAAGATGCTGCAAAATCCGCTGCCCGAAGCACATCATAAGTACGCAGCGCCGCCAAGCTGTCACCCAGCCAAATCAATTCATCCGTAAACTTATGAAGCATGCCAAAGAATCGGTCATTGGATCGTCCATAAAGCAAGCACGGTTCATGCGGTCCCACGGCAGATACATTAAGAACCAGTACCGTACGCCCCGAAGCACACATCGATTGAATCCAGCTCCACTGCCACTCCAAATTGGCCGTACCGCCCGGCCATAACGCAATTGTGATTGGTGTTGAACAGCCATGCCCATCTGCAACTTCCGCATGCTCACCTGAGCTGAACAAATATCCGCTGTTCATGACTTCCGGCTGCGACCACCATAACGCATACCTGATACACAGACCATCGCGAGACGGCAATTGGACAAAACGAGCGTTCAACTCGCAACGTTCACGGTCAGCCAGCACGGTGCGCTGCAACCATTCTCTGGCCGCACCCTCATTCTCAGCAGAAGCACGGGTCACCGCAAGCCGCGCGGCATGAACTGTGAAGGCATCACTAACCGTTCTGGCATCCGCATATTCCCGATTCGCCTGCCCGTTTGCCGTACACTTCAATTGCTCAGCCGCAAGCGGAGCAAGCTTGCTTCGCTTCATCTCGTTTCGATACAAATTCCGTTCGGCTTCATTACGCCCCAGCAAATGCTCAGCGAAGAAATCCGCCGCCTCTATAGCCAGCATATCTGTGTATTTATGCACGGAGTCATCTTCGGCCAAACGCAATCTTTTCCCGTATCCGAGCATTTCCCAGAACCGGCAGCAACGCTGAACTGTGCGACGTGTTGCTTCAATCGGGAAAAAATCATATTTCACGGCACAGACAAGCAGCGGCTTTGGCGCAAAAGCCAGAAGCAGATCCTCATGATCAAATCCAAGGCCGCTTAGTCCCGGCCATACTTGCTCCGCATCCTGCACACCTCCGGCATGCATATACTGTTGTCTGTTCATAATAAAGGTCGCAGGCGCAGCGGCAGCAATCCGCTCATCACATACCATCATCATCGCCGTCTGCGTCCCGCCCCCGGAATTGCCTGTCACTCCGATTCGCGTATGATCCACATCCGGACGCGACTCCAGGTAGTCCACCGCACGCATCGCATCGTGAATAAAATAACGGGCAACGCTTTGCCCAAGCGCAAGACACTGAACGCCCAGACGCTGATGTTCTGCCGTCCCCCATACCTCTCGCCCTTCTTCATCATGCAGCAATGTCATACGTTCTCCTTGACCAATCGGGTCAACAGCGAAAACGATGAATCCTGCCTGCACCATACGCAAACACACTTCATGGTAAGTGCTATCATGTTTGGCTTCCAAGGAATGACCGCTCAGAAACAAAATAGCGGGCGAGACTTCGGCTCTCTGCGCAGGCAGATACATATTTCCCGTCACATATTCCTTCGGTCTTGATTCGAAGACTATTTTCTCCACGGTATAGCCTTCGGCAACGACTGTATTCACAACAACAGCGTTCAAAGGAGCATCAATGGCAGGCAAGCCGCCAATCGACTTGATGAACGCCTGCTTCATTGCTTGTCGGCGTTCTTCCAAACTCTCGCAGTTATCTATGCGATCCCGCTGCTCATCGCCCGCTTCAAAAGCTTGATCGGCACGCTTATAGATATGTCGCGGCAACTGCTCCTTTGTCCAATACAACGAACACACATAACGTTCAAGCTCCCTGATCTGTTCTGTCATATCCAACGCTCCCGTGCATAGGTAATTGAACCCTGTCGTTTTGTCTTAGTGATGCAACAACCGAAAGTCAGGTACCTGCAACAGTTTTCCTTCCGCAATAGAACGGTTCGCCGTCGCTCCGATCAAGCAAGAATACGCTCCCGCCAAACTGTCCGCTTGTTGACCAAGCGGGTCTTCCACACCGCCTGCGAATATCGCCGCGCGCAGCTTGGCATCGCCGCCGCCATGCCCGCCCATTTGCGCGGACACCTCAATAAGTTCTGAAGTACCATCCAGCTTATAGTGTTTGATTGTGTCGACACCCACCGCGCTCATATTAGCATCACGATATATATTGCCGACTTCCAGCCTCCCCTTGCTTCCATTAATAGTCGCTCTCCACCCCTCATACGGACTGTAGGCTACCAAGGAATAAGTGAGGAATACCCCGTTCTCGTATTGCAAATTGACGCTCATCGTGTCATAAATATCTACACGTTCATCGAACACGCAGCGGTCTCTCCAATAGCCGTCTTCATGCTCGGCTTCTGCGTAATATTTTGTCATGAACGGATCTTGCGTAATATCCTTGTAAAACTCGCAGGTTGCTGTATATTCACACGTCATGCAACGCTCGCCTTTTGGCTGACCTTGATCACCGTATACTTGCAGGGCTCCAAAAGCTTGAAGCTGCTTCGGTCTGCTGTCCACCCACCAGTTGATAATGTCAAAATGATGCGTAGACTTGTGCACCAGCAAGCCGCCGCTGTTCTTCATCTCGGAATGCCATCTTCTGAAATAATCCGCACCATGATCGCGGTCAAGGAACCACTCCAAATGGACATGATGGACCTCGCCAATTGTCCCGCTCATGATTAATTCTTTTATTTTTGAAAAATAAGGCGCAAACCGCAAATTAAATGTCACCGTTACTTTTTTGCCGCTCTTCCGCTCAGCTTCCAGAATGGCCCGCGTCTTTTCTTCATCAATCGTCATCGGCTTCTCGGACACAACGTCGCACCCGGCTTCAAGCGATTCAATAATATATTGATGATGCGTGTAATCTGTAGTAGCAACCACAACGACATCCGGTTTAACTTCACCAAGCATATGATGGAAATCATTATACACAGGCACTCGACCGCACTCTTCGCTTAATAGTCTCGCACGCGTCTGATTGGTATCAAACACACCTTTAAAATCCACATACTCCTGCAATTCCGTGGCCATCGGCTTTGCGAACATATACAGCGACCTTCCGCCCGCACCGACAATCACGTATTTTTTCTTCGTCATGGTGACCCTCTCCTCGTCCTAACCTTTCATACCTGTAGATGCAATTCCTTGCACGAACTGCTTCTGCGCAACCAGATATACAATCAATACCGGCGTTGTCGTAATCACCGCACTGGCCATAAGCAACGCCTGATTCACATTTTCTGATTTCAAATACAAAATCCCCAGCGGCAGCGTATATAACTCTTTCGATTGCAAATAAATAAGCGGTCCCAGCGTATTATTCCAGGCGCCCATGAAAGTAAACACGCCAAGCGCCGCAAGCGCCGGTTTGCATAGCGGCAAATAAATTCTGGCGAATATGCCCGGAGGACTGCAACCATCTATGACAGCCGATTCATAAAGCTCTTTAGGCAGCGCCTTAATGTATTGATGCATCAGGAAAATACCGAATGCACTCGCCAGAAAACTTGGAATAATAAGCGGAGAATAGGTGTTCAGCATACCGAATTGTTTCCAGATAAAATAAGTCGGGATCATGGTCACTTGACCAGGAATCATCAGAGTTGCCAACATAATAGTGAAAATAAGAGAGCGTCCCCTAAACTGAAACATCGCTAAACCGAAAGCAACAATGGCACAGGACAGCAATGCTCCGATCATATCCAGGGTGACAATAATAAAGCTGTTCAGCGTATAACGCCCAAAATTGACTTTATTCCAAACTTCCGCAAAGTTCCCAAAATCAATGGGATTGGGAATAAGCTGCGGCGGCATCGCTGCCACTGCCCCGCTTGTCTTCAACGATGTTGAAACCATCCAGACGAAAGGAAAAAACATGACAATAGCGCCAACTAATAAAAACAGGTAAATTATGATTTTAAGCGGCAGGGGAGTGGTCTTAGTCATAATGCACCCACCTCTTCTCAAAGCTGCGCTGGACTAATGTCACCGCAAGAATGACAAAGAATAGGATCCAGGCCATTGCTGATGCAGGTCCCATCTTGAATAGCACAAACGAGTCTCGATACACAATCAAGTTCGGCACCACACTTTGTTTCGGAAGACCGACTTGAATACTTCCGAATAAACCAAGGAATACATCGAATGCCTGAAATGCAGAAATTGTAGATAGAATAACAACCAGGTAAACCATTGGCGTCACAATCGGAAAGACGATATGAGTCAGTTGCTTCCAGCCGGAGGCGCCATCAATCTGCCCTGCTTCCAATACTTCCTTGGGAACATTCTGCATGCCTGCCAACAATATAATCATCGATTGTCCCAAGCCTTTCCACACGCTTACAAGCGCAACACTGGTAATAACGACAATCCACGAACTACTGTCCAGCCAACGAACAGGATCAATATTCACCAGACCGAGAAACCAGTTAACAACACCATATTGATAGTTAAACATCCAGGCCCAAACAACGCCCCCTGCAAGCCATGGCGTTACGACAGGCATGAAATAAAGTAATCTAAATAGTGCCTTGGCGCGAATCGCCTGATTGAGCAGAAAGGCGATCAGGAACGCAAATAATGTTTGAAGGGGTACGAAAATAAGCGCAAATGCGAATACATTTCGCATAGCAATCCGAAATTCTTCCTTATTAATAATGTTAATCCAGTTCGTTAACCCCACCCACTTGGGAGCATTAAACAAATCGTACTGAGTAAACGAAATATACGCGGAAAAAGCAACCGGAAATATCAGGAATACAACAACATTAATAACAAACGGCAGCGTAAATATATAACCCCAGTAATTTTGTTTACGCATGAAGTACCTGCCTTTCTATACATTGAAAGGTGCTAGTCCTAGCGAGCCAGCACCTTTCAACCATATAAAACTAGTTAATTATTGATTCTCATCCAATACTTGTTGCACACTCTTATGGGCGGATGCCAGAGCATCTTCCACACTTTTGTTTCTGTGTACAATCGCTTCATTCACTTCTTGCTGAACGAGCAATCTCCACTCTGCCCAGCTAGCATTCTCATCCAGTGTTGTACCACCTTCGGACACACCTTCTGTGAACCCTTTCTTATTCAGCGGTTTAGTCGTGCTATTGTCAATCACACTGTAAGCAGATTGTTTTACCGGCAGTGATGCGCCGCTTTCGGCAAGAATGGTTTGCGCTTCATCACCAAGATAGAACTTCAGGAACTGCCATGCCGCTTCTTTGCTGTCATCCGATGCCCGGGAAGAAACCAGCCAGGAATTCGTAACCATCGGCACATAGCGTTTGCCATCTACCGCTTTCGGCACCTTCACAACATCCCAATCCGTATCCGGGAAATTCGTGTTCATAGCCACTTGCTGGCTGTACTGCATCATATACAGGGGTGACTTGCCGGTTGCGAACACTTCCAGCTCGCCGCCATTTGCTTTTATATAATCACCATTCGTAAAATAACCTTCTTCAATGCCTTGACGCAATTGATTCAATCCTTCAAGCGTTTTTGGATCATCAAGCATCGATTTGGTTTTAGTGTCATCAAGAACCATGCCGCCAGCTTGCTTTATCCATGGAAACCAGCCTGTTGTAATAGAAGAACTGCCAATGAAACCAAATTGTTTTGTGTCTTTGCCTTCTTTAACCGTCAGTTGCTTAGCTGCTTCTATCAAATCCGCATATGTCCAGTCATCTGTCGGCAAATCAACACCAGCCGCTTCGAATGCGCTCTTATTGTAAGCAAGCGCTACTGAATTGATGCCGTGAGGAATACCCCACACATTACCTTCCAGTGTCCCCGCCGCGAATAGAGCGTCAATATATTCCGAAGCATCCAGATCACGCTCGATATAAGGCTTCAAATCTTCAGCAACTCCGCGTTTGCCATAACCAAGGATCGTGGCATTCTCTTGAAACCATACATCAGGCATGGTATTCCCTGCGATTTGTGTTGCAATCTTGGATACAAAATCTCCCCATGGCGCTTCTTCAATCTCCACCGTAATATGCGGATGTGTTTCAATGAACTTGTCAATAATCTCTTTCTTCGTAACTTCATAACTGCCCGGCAATCCAATCTTTAACGATAATTGCTTAGGCGGTTCTTCTGACGGAGCAGAGGATTCCCCCCCTGGCGAAGGAGCGCTTGATGGCGCAGTAGTCGAACTACCGCCGCCAGACGAGCATGCCGTGAACACTAACACCAACGCTAACATCATCATCCACAAACCAGTCCTTCTCTTCAAACCATACCAGCTCCCTTTTCGTTTAATGAACCATGTTTAACGTATATTTCAGAAATCGTTACTATGTTTAGAAAAAGATAAAGCAATCGATTTCTATTTGAATTGTATCATGAAATCCCTTACATAGCAATGTTTTTTGAAATAACCGCCTTTTCCTTGCGTATTCTCGGTTAAATATTCGACTCCGCCCTGTGCATTTTAGTAATCGAGTACTTTTTAGAATTGGATTATAGCACACTAATTTCTATAATCCCAATCTAAATGCCCCTTCGCTCTGACGAATTTACTGCCCCTGACATTGACCGACTGAACTTCGTTCCAGCAGTTCAGGCTGCAGAATAATATCGAACGACGGAACGTCTTCCCCATTCATTTTATCAAGCAACATTTTGCAAGCCAGTTTCCCCATCTCATAATCCGGCTGTTTAATTGTTGTTAGTTGCGGATTCATCATCTGGCCAAAGTCAATGCCGTCAAACCCCATCACGGATATATCTTGAGGCACTCGAATATTTCGTTCCGACAATTCATTAATGACGCCGAATGCCATCATATCGTTACAAGCAAATATCGCTGTCGGCGGATTCGGAGCATCCAGCAGCTTTCTCGTCAAGAGCTTGCCGGTATCGAATTCAGACAACGCATCATCCGAGAAATTTGTCTTCGACTCCTCCAGCATAGGAGTTAGTCCTTCTGCCTTCATGGCCTCCATGTAACCATTCGATATACTTTTGCGGCTGGGACGGTCTAGCTTCGAGGTCACATAACCGATCTGTTTATGTCCTTTCGATAGAAGATGCTTCGTCGCCAAATATCCGCCTTTCTGATAATCGAATTCGATTTGACTGATCCGATCTTCTTCAATCTTTTGATCAATTGCTATGACTTGAACACCGGCTTTGATCATACTTTTGAGCTGGGATTTATCGCTGGAGATCGAAGATATAATAAGCCCCTTAATTTGTTTCTCCATAATGGTTTGGATATACTCATCCTCCAATAAGGGATCATGAAGCGAATTGCAGGCGATGACAGTAAAATTATTGTTCCGGGCGATCTCCTCGATTCCGAACAAAACCGACGAGTAGAACGGATTCATGATGGAAGGAACAATAACCCCAATTGTCGTACTTCTGCTTCCTTTCAGCTGCCTGCCAAGCAGATTGGGAACATAATTCATTTCCTTGGCAAGGAATAGTATGCGCTCACGCTTTATTTTGCTAACCGGATAACTGCTATTGCTGAGCACTCGCGACACCGTCGCCGATGAGACATTCGCCGCTTTGGCTATATCATGTATTGTTGTTGGCTTACTCATGATACCCTCCGTTAGAATCAATATTTGATGACATGAAATGTCCCCTACACATAATTTAGTCCTACCGTGTATGGGAACGGCAATGGCAATCCAGTTATTCCCGCTCCATCGGCGGCAGGCATGTTGAACAAAGCTTGAATACGCTGCTCATCATCGAGCAATTCGAGCTGTCTTGTCAGTTCCGCGGCCGATCCTCCTCTATCTCTCAAATAAGGATCCAATTGAGCGCATAATTGCTCTAGATTGACCAGATGAACCAAACCCGAATTCGGCAGAGACTCGCCGGGAATGGTGGTTAGGCATTCCTGCAGTTCGTTCTCATACCAATTCACTTGAAGTTGCAGCCGCTTCACTTCCTCCGTTGCGATAACATGAGCATAAATAGCGAAAAACGCCTCAACGTCGCCAGCCCACTCTACTACAAATGACGGACGCTCTGATTCCTTGCTGTTGCCTGGCACGGCAATTACAGCAAAAGCCGCCGCGTTCCCCTCGCTCTCCGCGACCCAAACCTGATGGTGAAACTTCATATTACTTGCATAAGCTTCGCTATGGATCAACACGGCCAAATCTGTCAAGCTTTGCTCATAGCGGCTGGACCTTGACCTTGCCAATTCGGTCAGTCGAAACCAATCCGTCGGCTGCAGATTTCTCACGTGAATTCCGGAAACGGCGCTCTGACCATTCCGAGCAGGCATATGGCTTGCATCCAGCACATATCGTTTCATGCTGCCGAATGAATAACATGCGGCACGCGCATAAATGGAACGATGACCCGACACCAGAATAAGCGACGCCCCTGATGCATGGGCGTGCTCAATGACGGCTGACATCAACCGGCTCGCGTAGCCTCTTCCTCTTGCTTCCTCATGCGTGCATACCGCTCCAACAGAATAGATATGCAATCTTGCTTTCTCAATCTGTATAATAGCTGGAACAAATCCCATAAAAGCGACCAGCTTGTCTTCTTCGAACACACCGAATGACTGTCCCAGGCTTGGTGAGAAAATAGCGGGATAGGCCGTTCCCATCGAAACCTGTCCATTATTGCGAAACACATGATCGGCCAATTGTATCGCCTCTTCTAACTCAGCAGCACCTTGCAGCAAACATATGGTTGCCATGTCTGTTCCTCCTAGATACGCTTCTACAGCTTCCTTGATTATAGCAATAGAAATCGCACGAAAGCAATCGTTTTCTGTTTTGTTTCTATTGAATGCGGACAACTCACCCATTCGGCATTTGTGATTCGCTACATTTTTTTAGACAAGCAAAAATATCCTCCTAGGTCTGACCGAGGAGGATTTATTCATGGACGTTTTTTCGAATGAACTCGATCAGAAGTAACCGGCTCAACCTTCCCAAGAGTAACCTAAAGCTTGAAGCCATGCACGGGCAATAATCATATGACCGATTTGTGTAGGATGCACCCGATCCGAGGCGATTTCCAACGAATAATGGTGCTCCAAATATTGATCGAAGGCCTGCTGCACATCAACAAATATTGCATTATGACGCTGAGCGACCCTCTTGGCCGCTTTTCCATAGTTGTCCGTCATCTCGCGAAGTCGATCGCTGCTATTTTGTTCTATAAAGAATGGCGTCATTAGGATCACGCCTTCCACCTTGCTTTGTTTGGCGGAGGCAATCAAATCATCCAGGGTATTTTCATACTCTTCTATTGAGATATGCATCTCGCGCAAGTGGCGGCGATTGAAATATCGCATAACATCGTTAATCCCAATCATAACGGACAGCCAATTCGGAGATAAATCCAATACGTCGGTTTGCCAGCGCTGTTGTAACTCACGAACAGTATTACCGCTCACCCCCATGTTGACGATACGGATTTCATGCAAGGGATATGTAGCTTCTATTAATGCATTAATGAGGGAAACATAACCATGACCCAAAGTGTCGCCTTTGCCTTCGCCTATCGGTCTTGCTCTGTCGCAATCCGTAATCGAATCGCCAATCATT
The DNA here is from genome assembly GCF_018604145.1 of Paenibacillus agaridevorans. Lineage (NCBI taxonomy): Bacteria > Bacillati > Bacillota > Bacilli > Caryophanales > Paenibacillaceae > Paenibacillus > Paenibacillus agaridevorans. The sequence continues at coordinate 4,324,098 of NZ_CP075889.1, forward strand.
ACTAGCTTGGAACGTTGAGGGATAATCATAGCGGTTAATCTCCTTCTTTTAAATGCGAGTCTAGAAAACCGGCAATATATGCCGCTTGAAGCCGTCTGACTTCTTCCGTGAAATGCACATGATCGTTATAAGCAGATTCACCGAAGATGCGCGAGAACCGATATAAATCCAGGATGGGTACATCGCGTTGTCCAAAAACCTGATCGGCAATTTCGTTGTAAGCAACTACATCCCGGTGGTATCGGAAAAAAAGCTGACTCCGCTCATTATGAATCCGGTCCACTACATCCGTCGTTCGAACCCATACGGTTTCCTTCGCCATTCTGATTGATAAAGCAAGTATCTCTTCCAGATTCGTTCGATACTGTTCAGCCGTTATTTGGATGGAGCGAGTACTCATATCCGTCTTGATATCATGCAGCCCGCAATTGAGTAACAAGAGATCATAACGAGTCCCCTTCTCATCTTCCTTCTGCAAATATTCCAGAACTAGCGAGCTGTCTCCCCCGTTCGCTCCTGCCGGTCGATCCAGATCGGCAAGCGCTTCTTGTTCGCCTCTTTTGCGGTCATAGCGATATGCGCCTTCAACCATCCATTTTAAATGAGGACCATACTGAATGGATATACTGTCTCCAATAACAAACAAAGATCGCATGTAAAACCCCTTTCTATTTTTCGTTATTGCGTCAGTAAATATCGCTACGACGCCTATTGATAAATAGTATAGCTAGAAACGACAAGAAAAGTAATCGATTTCTCAAATAGATTATCACAAAATGCTTTCTTTTACACACTTTTTTTCGAGACCTGTCCATTATTGCGAAACATATCAATTGAGCCGCAGCTCATAAAAAAACTGCACAACAGGATGTTTGAGCTTCATCTTTTCGGCCATGTTCAATAGTCGTTTTTTGCCAACGCGTCTGTCCACCAAAGCTAATATATTGGGCAAGATATCCTTGCTCTCCAAGCTTTTTTCTATAGGACTGGATAAAAATGTATTGGCCGCAACGATAAAATTGGATTTGCTTAATGTTGTCTGCGCCAACAAAATTTCCTTGGCGTAATTTGTTATTTTTCTATTTCTCGCAATGACGATCAGGCGATCCTCGGGAACTCCTCCCTTGGTCTCCATTCTGACTGCTTCAATTTCTTCATTGCTAACAGGTATTTGAATATCCGGATCATTTTTAATTTCCAGCTCCGTCTTATACCATTTGATCAAGCTCGTTGCATCCGTCATATTAAATACATTCTTTTTATCGACTGCAATATAACAAAGCCCTGCTTTGTCAGGTAAATAACGGTAGCTGGTCGAACGGTATTCGACCCTTCCGCTTAACGCAGGACTAAGAAAACTATCCAGGTTTTGTTTCAATTTGCTCCAGGACATAGGCTCCTCCTTGTTCTACATGCAATACTCTACAGATAGGTCGCACTTTCACTTTACCAAACAAAGCGGTTTTTTACTATTTTGCAATGTAGTCGTCAACAGAAAAAGCGTCCGCTTACTGATAGAATCAGTAGCGAACGCTTCCGTCCGTGCGATTGCTGCAAACCGCAGCATTATAGGACATACATAACGAGATGTACATGCCGGCACAGCTCTGCCGGCGGACAGTTTACCACTCTGCCACAGTGCCGTCCGCATTGCGCCATAACGGATTTTTCCAGTCATGGCCAATCTGGGCCATCTCTCTTACCTTCTCTTCATTCACTTCAATTCCGAGTCCCGGGCCTTGCGGTATCTTAACAAAACCGTTTTCGTATCCGAACACTTTCGGGTCTTTCAAATAGTCGAGCAGGTCGCTTCCCTGGTTATAATGAATACCCAGGCTCTGTTCCTGGATAAAAGCATTCGGGGAACATGCGTCGACATGCAGGCAAGCAGCCAAAGCAATCGGTCCGAGCGGACAATGCGGCGCGAGAGCAACATCGTATGCTTCAGCCATCGCCGCAATTTTGCGAGTCTCCAGAATTCCTCCGGCATGGGAAACATCCGGCTGGATAATATCGACGATCCCTTGCTGCAGCAGCTCCTTGAAGCCCCAACGCGTATACATGCGCTCGCCTGTCGCAATGGGAGCAGATGTGTATCTGGCAATCTCCTTCAGCGCTTCGTTGTTCTCGGGCAACACCGGCTCCTCGATAAACATCGGACGCAGAGGTTCCAGCTCCTTGGCGAGAATCTTTGCCATCGCTTTGTGCACGCGTCCATGGAAGTCGATGCCTATGCCGAATTGCGGGCCGCCTACTTCGCGAACCGTATATAAGCGATCCAGAACCGCCTGCACTTTGTCGAAGGAATCGATGTAATGCAATTCTTCCGTACCGTTCATCTTTACTGCGGTGAAACCTGCATCAATCTGCTTCTGGGCCGCTTCTCTAACGTCGCTTGGACGGTCTCCCCCAATCCAGTTGTAGACGCGGATGCTGTCCCGACAGGAACCGCCGAGCAGATCATACACAGGTGCATTGTAAAATTTGCCCTTGATATCCCACAAGGCTTGCTCGATGCCCGAGATGGCGCTCGTAAGGATGGGTCCTCCGCGATAGAAGCCGCCTCTGTACATGACTTGCCACAGATCTTCAATCCGCATGGGATCCTGTCCGATCAGATAGGAGCTGAGTTCTTCGACGGCAGCGCGAACCGTATCCGCACGACCTTCGACGACAGGCTCGCCCCAACCGACTAGTCCGTCATCCGTTGTCATCTTGAGGAAGAGCCAACGGGGAGGAACTTTAAATAATTCGATCGATTTAATTTTCATAAGGAGTCCCATCCTTTGCAATATGAAGTAGACGATTGACAATCATTGTAGCCATCGGCTCATGTCCATAACGTTCGATCAACTTCCAGGTCACGACCGTCACATAACCTTTGCCGAGCGGATGGCGTACGATCGAACCTCCGTTTTGTCCGAGCCATCCCTGGAAATAGCCGGATATAACTTCCCCGGCTTCCGCGGTGCCCGGATTGCCAAACATATTAACCGTCCGTTTTACGCCTACCTTCTTATAATCGCCGAACGGAAGCACGTAGTCCGGATACAAACCTTCCAGCTCCCAGCCCATCTCGGGCAGCAGCGGCAGTCCATCGAAGCAACGGGAATCCACGTAATTCATGGAGGATGCTCTCGGCCAGCTCTCGCCGGGAGCGAGCTGCCTGAAGGTAAACGGGCCAGACGCCTTAAGGCCGTCTCCCTTCTCGGCAAGGAACAGCACGCTGCCGCCCTGGCGCGCAAAGCTCTCCGCTTCCTTGTCCAGGCAGTCCGTTACCATAACAGCCTCGTTCGTTAGGGTACCGGTAGCGGCCGTCCCCCATCGGTTGGCTTCCAACGCTTCCTGGAAACCCGCATTTAACCCGTGAATCGCCACGGCGGACTCCCGATCGGCGTTTACTAGCTGCTTCGGAGTGAAGGTCAGTTCGTATTCGTTGCGGGCCACGCAGCTTCCTTCGACGATCCATTCCAGCACCAGACGCTCCGCGAGTACCTCCTTGCTCTCAGGCACGGTAAACGTAATCGCGCCGGGAAGCTGCTTCCATACGTCGTCGACCTCTACTTGCACCGTGCCTTGCATAGCGCTGTTCGCCAAGGACCACTTGACCTCGCCGGACATCCGTTTTCCGTCGTCGTTAGTCAGCACCAGCTCCCAAGAGACTTGTTCGCCCGACCATAGATTCGCACGCTCCACCTCGGCAAATACGCAGCAGGCGCCATTAAAGTCGATCAGGCGATCGAAACCTTCCTTAGGTTGACGCAGGAAATCCAGCCATCCGTTCGTTTCCCACTCGATGTCGGTAAATTCGGTGACAACGTAGCCGCCGATGGCAGGACGCTTCCGCATCTCCTCGATTAACGACTTGACCGCGCGGAACATGCGGCGCTGCGAATGAACGGCTAAAGTTTCGAAATCGCCGAAGGCGCTTGCCAAGCCGAACTTGTCCATATTGTCCAGAGCCGTCGTAGGTTTCTTATAGTCGTCCTGATGGGTCTCTTCGCCCTGATTGATAAACCACCAAGGTTCGTTGCCGTCATAAAAGTCTTTCAACCGCTCCACGCTCGGCAGTCCCCAGACGCCGAATTCGGATACAATGATCGGCTCCCCCTGGGACCGATACGGCGCTACAAAGTTTTTATCCGGGTTGCCGATCAACAGCTCATCCAGATCCTCTCTCCACTCATCCAACTGCTCGGGGCAGGCAAAGTAGCGGTGATGATCATTGATGTCCGTCTTGATATGCGTCCATCCGCTGTTATCGCAGATCAGGCGGGTAGGATCCCATTCCTTCATCCAATCGTAAAGCTCCGCGACATGCTGCTGCTTCTCGACATCAAATTCCAGATCCCACTCCAGGCCCCATTCTTCGTTATAAATGGACCATATAATAATAGAAGGATGATTGTAATCCCGTTTTAGCATCGCTTCGATCTCCGACACAAATCGGGTTCTCGCCGCTTCGGTCCACTTTACAAAGTTCGGCGGCTCCGCCCAAATGAGCATGCCTAGCCGATCCGCCCAATACAAGTACTCCGGGATTTCTACTTTGATATGTTTGCGCAATAAATTGAAGCCCATCTGCTTGGCCAGCTCAATCTCCTTGCGTATCTCATCAACGGAACCTGCCGTGTAGATGGAATCGGGATAAAAAGCTTGATCCAGCGCCCCCCGAATATAGACAGGTTGGTTATTGACATAAATGCGGCCGTCTCTTTGCTCTACCTTGCGCATGCCAAAGATCGAAACAAACCGGTCAATGACGCCGCCCGCATCCGATAAGCAAACTTCGATCTCGTATAAATGCGGCGCTTCCGTCGACCAGAGGAGCATCCCGGGAACCGGCTTGTCCCAATGAACTTGAATCGACCGGTTAAGCCCCTCGGAGCGGATTTCGCCCAGTTCGCCCAACTCGCCGCTGTAGCTGGCCGCCTCGAATGTGTTCTCTTCCCCCAGCGCATGAGGGCGAATCGTATAGTCAAGCTTCAAGTCATGCCCGCCGAAGACAAGCAGCTCTGCCCGCAATCCCAGCTTCATGCCGTCCAGATCAGGCGTGACCAACACGCTTTCTACGTAGGAGGATGCACGCTCTTCCACCTTTACCGACTGCCATATTCCGCTCACCCGGGTGTACCAGCTGCCTTGCTTGCCAATCGGAATCTCCGCATTATCCTTCGGATCGAATACGCTCAAAACGACCTGGTTTTCCTCTTGCATCAACCCGGTAGGAATGGAGAATTCGAACGGCGTAAAGCCGCCCTCATGTTCGCCGATATAGGCTCCGTTCCACCATACCGCGCAGCGGTAGTCTACCGCGTCAAAGCAGATGTAATGCTGCTTGCCGCTGTCGCGGCCGGGCAAGCTGATCGTCTTGCGGTACCAGGCCACGCCGTGGTAGCCGACCAGCTCTCCGCCTTCCCGCTGCCAGATATGAGGAACGGTTACCTTCCTCGCCTCGTTCCATGGCTGTTCATTGTCGTACCAGCTTTCCCTCTCTCCCGCTTGAAGCGGATCGATCAGGAATTGCCATTCTCCATCCAAACTCCAACTTTGTCTCATTTCTCTCTCTCCTCGCCTTACTTAATTCCGGTCATCGTGATGCCCTTAATGATGTGCTTCTGGAATAGAATAAACGCAAGGATAGCCGGCAGGCTGGCAAGCACATTGGCTGCCATCGGTATAATTAATTCCGCCGTATAAGCGCTTTGGAATGTAGGAATTCCAACAGGCAGCGTCATCATCTTCTCTTCCGTTACAGCCAGGAACGGCCACAGGTAATTGTTCCAGGAGGTGACGAAGGTAAATATCGCCAAGGCCGCCATGGAGGATCGGGACAGCGGGAGGAATAAGCTCCAGTAGATCCGCAGCAGTCCTGCTCCATCGATTTTCGCCGCTTCCACCAGGTCCTTCGGAATTCCGTCATAAAACTGTTTTAGAATAAATACGCCCAAAGGTGCCGCCAAGCTGGGCAGAATTAACGCAGGGTAGGAATTGATAAGATTAAGGTCGACCATAATTTGGAATAGCGGTATGATTTTCGCTTCTATCGGAACCATTAGTCCCATTAGAACCAGCCAGAAAATCAGTTGTTTGCCTATAAAACGTATCCGTGACAACGCAAAAGCCGCCAGGGAATTGATCAGCAGCGTAAGCACGGTTACGACAAGAGCGACCAGCGTGCTGTTTAAAGTCCAACTCCAGACAGATGCATTCCCTAACACGTATTTGTAGTTGTCCAGTGTAAACGGCGCTTTAAACAACTCGCTCATCACCGTGACCGCACTGCCGGCAGGTTTAACGGCCGTAACAATCATCCACACCAGGGGGGCCAGCCATATAACGGCCAGTCCGAAGCCGAGCACATAGAGGATCAGACGGCCGATGCTCATTCTGCGCAAGCTGTTAGTCATCAGGTATCCCTCCTTCTTCATTCATCTGCGGCTAATCTTTATTAGTAAAAAACTTAAACTGAATTAAAGCAAATATGATGGTGACTACAAAGAGAACATAGGACATGGCGGAGGCTGTGCCCATATCGCGTTCGATAAAACCTTTTTCGTATATATATTGCACGAGCGTTCTCGTCGATGTTCCAGGCCCGCCCTTGGTCATCAGATACGTCTGTCCAAAGAGCTTAAATGAAGATATCGTCTGTAAAACAACGGTAAGCAGCATCACATTTTTCAGCGACGGCAATGTGATGGACACCAATTGTCTCCAGGCTCCCGCACCGTCGATTCTTGCCGCCTCGTACAGATCCTCCGGAATTTCCTGAAGGCCCGCGAGGAACAGAACCATATTAAAGCCTACCGTCCACCATACCGTAGCGATAAGAATGGATATCCATGCGAGCGTAGGCTCATCCAGCCAAAAGATTTCCGACACCACGCCCATTTTATGAAGAAAGGTATTAAGCAACCCCGTATACGGTTGTAGAATAAACACCCAAATACTCGAAATAACCGAAATCGACAATACAAAAGGCAAGAAATATACCGACCTGAGAAACGTCGTGCCCTTCAGGTTCGCATTTACGATCAAGGCAAGGCTTAGTCCGACAATAATGAGCGTCGGGGTCGAAATCAGAACAAAGTAGAACGTATTCCAGAGCGCCTCCCAAAAATACTTGTCGCGTATCATCTCCGCGTAATTGGACAAGCCTGTAAAGGTGGATTCCATCGAGATCGAGACCTTATGAAAGCTGGTCACAAATCCTCTCACAATCGGATACAGCATAAACATCGAATAGATAATCAAAAAGGGGAGTAGAAACAAGTAACCCGCAATGTTTTCGCCCTTCGATCCCAGTCGTAATTTCATTTCGGCGAAACCTCCTCTCAAAAGCAGAGTGCCTGGATCATCACCCAGACACCCTACTAGTCAACCTTGCATTATTTGGCAAGCAGTTCGTTGATTTCCTTCTCGGCGCGTTCAAGAGTCTCTTCCGGCGTCGCCTGTCCGTTCATCATGACATTCAGATGTTTTTTAAAGATATCTTGTACGGCCGTAATCTTAGGGGAGTTCGGCATATAGCTGACATAATCGGCAATTTCAACATAATCGCTCCTGTATTTCAGCGCTTTAAATTCATCCGAGTTCACTACCGCAGGTTTACTTGGCACATGGCCGGCTTGCGCCCACACGCCCGCGTTGGAAGCGACCCAATCCGCAAACTTCAGCGCCGCTGCCTGTTTCGCGGCATCCTGGCTCTTCTGGTTAGGAAGGACGAAGGTATGCGAATCGCCCCATGTCGCTTTCCGTTCGAATAGCTGAGGAATAGGCAGCGCGATAAACTTGAGGTTCTCGTTCTGCTCCATCGATCCTGTCATCCAGCCGCCGTTAAACATAAGCGCGCCCTTGTTGGCCGTAAAGATTTCGCCGCCGTTTTTCGTGTTTTTTGGCCACAGGTCTTCATTTACCATTTGGTTCATGTAGACAAGCGCTTGTTTCCCTTGTTCATTGTTAAATGCAGCCGTCTTGGCATCATCGCTCAAGAGCTTGCCGTTCATCTGGGAATACAATGTCCACCAGATACGCAGCGGAGAGTCGCCGTTCGAAGTTGCAGCTACCGGGAATACGCCTTCCGGCAGTTTGCCTTTAAGATCTTGCAGCGTCTTCATAAATCCTTCTTGTCCGCCTTCAAGCTCCAGCTTGCCTTCGGCGTTTACAAGGCCTGCCTCTTGTACCAATGTCTCGTTGGCATACAGAATCAATGCGTGAGTATCCAGCGGCACGGCATAATTTTTGCCGTCGAGCACAGTTGCGTTCAAGATGTTCTCGCTGTAGGTGCTCCAGTCAATGCCGGCTTCTTTGGCAACATCGCCAATCTCATGGATCAAGCCGCCCTCCGTCAACTCCGACAATTTGGAAGCATGCGCGATCGCGATGTCGGGAGCCTGATTCGAGACGATGCTCGTTTGAAGCTTGGTGTAATATTCTTCAGCCTTCAAGTTCAAAATTTCCACTTGAATGTCTTCGTGGCTGCTATTGAATTTGGTAACAAGCTCCTTCATAAAGTCGCCATCCCCGCCGCTAAATGGAGCCCAATATTTAAGCTCCACTGGAGCTGCTGCCGGCGCTTGTGTGGAACCGCCTTCATTTGGGGCTTTCTCAGCCTCTTTACCGCAACCCGCCAATGTTCCCGCTATTAATACAGAACTCAAAACCAAAGCGCTTAACTTTTTCATACCGATCCCCTCTCAATTGTGCAATATAAAATCTGTATCTTTATTATTACATCATTTGTCGTTTTATTTCAAGTATTATTATAATAATAAAATAAGGAAAATAAATAGAGCAAGAAGCATCAGCTCCTTGCTCGTCTCGGGCTGTATTTGATTTTCATCAAAAAATCCTGCTCGTAATTGCCGAACTTGCGTCCAAAAATATTGATTCCTCCAACGTTCGCCGCGTTCTTTTTTACGCCTAATCTCACGGAAATATAGGGTTTGTCCAGCATCGCAAGCTCGTCGACAGTTACTGGAGAGATCGGCACCCCGTCGATAAAGCTGCCTTCGCCGCTGATTCTCCAACTCTTTAGCAAGCCGTATTGCGTATTCATCGTCCTCCACCACGAAGGTGTCAGAAACCCGCGTTCGCCGCCGAAATCGCCCGGCGATGTCCACGTTCCGACCTCAATGCCGTTTACCCAGCAAGTAATATCGGACGGCCAATCCAGCTTATGATAGGGCGCTTCCGAGCACAGCTCAAGCGAAAGCTCCAGCTCCTCTACTTGCGTTCCATACGGGATGCGGTTGGGAAAATGGTATTCCACATAACCCGAACGGAACCATAAGAGCTGTGCTCGCTTGCGCTCCGGCTCATAGAAAGAGCGCGGATCGTCCTGGACCAGCAGGATGCCCTCTTCGCTCAACAAACCGCAGGTAGGCTGTATATCGCAATGGACAAAATCGCCGATCGGAAGCTCGACGATAAAGGAATTCTCTTCCTGCTTTCCCCTGTCCGTCAAATTGATAATAATCCGGTCATACTTTTTGGAATTGACTTTCTGGCTGCCACGTCCCGGAACAATCTCCGTCGAGATGATGCCCGCATCCTCCAGTTTCTTAATGTTAACTGCGGCCGTTGAGAAAGGAAGCTCCATTCGATCGGCTATTTCATTGACATTTAGCGGTCCTTCACTCAAAATCCTCACAATTTCCATCCGGTGCTCATGGGATAATGCTTTGCATATTTCCAACGCTTCTTGCAAGGTTAGCTCTAATGTTCTCATAAGGACCTTCCTTTATAACAAGTTTTATTATTATAATAGTAACTGTACTGATAAAAGTTCAAAATAGCAAGCGGAGGGGAATCGTAAATCACCCCAACAAAATGATGAACCCGATGGAGGTTAACGCGATGGAAAAAAAGACTGGCCTGGAGCTGCTTGAGCAGACGAAAATTATTGCTATTGTTCGGGGCATAGAGAGCAAGGATGCAGAGGATCTCGCTCAGGCGCTGCTGGACGGCGGCATCCGAGTCATGGAGATTACTTTGAACACGCCCGGGGCGGAGGGGATGATTCAGTCGCTTCAAATGAAGTTCGGGGAGCGCATGTATATCGGGGCCGGCACGGTGCTGGATTCGGACGATGCCAAGCGGGCGCTTGACGCCGGAGCGGACTTTTTCGTGACGCCGAATACCGATGAAAGCGTGATCCGATATGCAGTGGAGCACGGAAAAGCGATTTTCCCGGGGGCCATGACGCCAACAGAGGTTGTCCGGGCTTGGAAGGCCGGCGCCACGGCGGTTAAAATTTTTCCGGGAGCAAGCTTGGGCCTCGGATACTTCAAGGAATTGATGGGTCCTCTCAATCATATTCCCATGGTAGCGGTTGGCGGCGTTCACGCGGGCAACCTCGGCGAGTTTCTGCGCGTCGGCTGTTCCGGCGTTGGCGTTGGCGGTTCATTGGTGAATTTCCAAGCTATCGCATCCGGCCAATGGGATCAAATACGGGACAACGCCAAGCAATTTATCCAAGCTGTCGATGAATCAAGAAACGCCTAGAGAAACGTGTGAGGTTGTACGTTTGTCCTTATCAAGCTAACAAGCAGGGGCTGCCCTGGAAAGTCCGTCTTCACAGATTTTCCAGGGCAGCTCCATTTGTATCAGTCGACCAATATGCTGTCGCTAACTGGAAGAAAGATCGAAAACATACTCCCTTTGCCCCATTCCGAGCTCACCTTTATATAGCCGCCTTGCTCCGTAATGATTTTCCTGGTCAAATATAGGCCAATTCCCACTCCGTGTGTATCAGTGACATCGGCTCCGCGATAAAATCGTTTAAAGATTTGGCTTATTTCATGCTCCGGTATGCCCTTGCCGTTATCTTCGATATCAATTCTCGCGAACATCTCGTATTTTTGAAGCGAAACTTTGATGACGCCCGCTTCATCCGTATATTTTACGGCGTTGTCCAGCACGTTTACGATGGCTTCTCCGGTCCATTTTACATCATGCTGCAATTCGATCCTTTGCTCGCCGCTAAATTGAATTTCTACGTTCTTCTTCTCTGCGTGAGGATACATTTGTTTGATTGCGGCAAAAACCGTTTGGCCAATATCGTGCTTCCCCGTTTGGATCTTAATAATGCCGCTCTCAAGCCGGGACATCTTGATCAGATTATCCATTAACCACGTCAGCTTTTCCGTTTGGCTTAACAAAATTCGAGTAAACTCCTGACGCTTATCCGTAGTCAACCCGCTATCCATTAACAAACCATTGTAGATAGTCAAGTTGGCTAGCGGCGTTTTCAACTGGTGGGCAATATCCGAGATGAGCGATTTTACTTCCTCGCTTTCCTCTTTATACCGCTGCTTCTGCATCCTTAAAATTCCCGATAGCTTAAGCACTTGCTCCTGCAGCTTGGACAACAGATTATCTTCTGAAACGGGGAACAATTCGTTGTCCTGTCTATCGATAATAGATTGAATCGTTAACGAAAGCTTGGATAGGATCGAGGACATTTGATTTCGAATACCCAGCATAAAACCCGTAAATATGCCAGCCGCCGCCAAAACGAAAAGAACCGACAGCGCAATAATGGCCGGACTGGCCTCATATTGCATTAATAAAAAAATAAATAGGCCGCATGCGATTGCATACAGCGCCGAGCTAGCGATGATAATTCGGGTAAAGGAGCTTCTCAACCTTCACTCCCCCAAGTATATCCGATGCCAAAAACAGTCTTGATATAGACGTTTTGTTTCGGATCATCTTCAATTTTATTACGCAATCTTTTGATATTTACGCTTAGCGTATTTTCATCCACGAAGATCCCATCCAGATCCCATAACTTTTCGAGTATCATCTGCCGGGTTAGCACCATCTTGTTATGTCGGGAAAGGATCGTTAAAAGTTTGAATTCCGTTGTGGTCAGCTTAATCTCCCGGTTATGTTTATACACCTTCATCTTATCATAATGGATGATTAAATCCTTATAAGAAAACAACTGCGGATTTTCTTCTCTCCCGCCTCTGCGAAGAATCGCCTTAATTCGCTGGCTTAACACCGCCATGCTAAATGGCTTCGCGATATAATCATCCGCGCCGGATTCGAAACCCGCGATCATATCCTGCTCTGTATCTTTGGCAGTTAAAAATAGAATGGGGACCGTCGAGATTTGGCGAATTTCCTTACACAACTCCATACCGCTTTTATCGGGCAAGTTAATATCAAGAATAATGAGATGAACCTCATGGCCGCGATAGGCGATCAACCCCTCTTCACTTGAGAAAGCAGATAAAATATCGTAGTTTTCATTCCCAAGCGCATAAGCCAGTCCTTCATTTAATAGCCGATCGTCTTCGACAATGAGAATCCTCGCCATGACGTTCACCTCCTCTTATTCTTTAACTCGCTTCTCTCAAACGTTCCACGATACTCATCTTCTTTGATCTATTATAAGCGATAATCGGCACGCTTAGGCAAGCTGCGAACACAAACACCAGCGCGATCAGCAAAGGAAGCGTTGGGTACGTAAAGATGGCATAATCGGCTTCTTGACTAAACACATAATAAGCACCATAGCTAATCAATGACCCTAACGAAATAATCAGCAACGTTGATATAACTCCATAACCTGTTCCTTCGAGCAGCAGCATTTTCCGCAATTGGCGTTTCGTCATCCCGATGCTTTCCATCATTGCAAACTCATGCTTGCGTACCACAACGCTCGTTAGCATGGTACTGATGAAGTTGAGAATGCCGATAGCGGCAAGAATCAGCGTAATAGCTCCTCCTAGAATGTAGAAGATGATCTTGGCAGACTCCATTTTCTCCGCCCATTGCAGCTTTGATGTCAGCTCAATTTCACGGTCGCCTGCAATCAAGGCCTCCAATTGCTCCTGAATTCGCTCATGCCCGCTCTTCTCGGCCTGGATGTTCATTTTATACAAAAGCGGATCGTTAATGATTTGCTTAAAAGCGTTATGACTGACGTACACATTAGGCGCCAGCCCGCCGAATGAAACCTGAAATTGCGGGCTTACAAAGCCGCCTATCTCAAGCTCCCGCTCAACACCCGTCTCCTTGAAGTTTAACGGAAAGCGATCCCCCCCTGTTAAAAAGCTCTTCACTTGCGCTCAGCAGGGCAATCTCGCCTTTCTCGAATCGTTCGACATCAATGGGTGTTTCGAGACTTTTGTTTAGTTCGGTTACATATTTGGTATCGATCCCGATCAGCACGGACCAGAACATGCCCGAATCCTTTAATTGCTCGTCCGTGGGTCGTTCCATCCCGTATCTCATAACGATATCATCGACGAACTTACCAAACACTTCGGGCGTATAACCGAGACTTCCTCCTCTATCGATATACGTTTTTCTGACGTCCGTAATCCCGCTCATTTGCCGAACGGACTCCGCCAACTCCTCCGACAATTTCTGTTTTTGCTCCCCTTGATATCCGAAATCGACCGTCTTGTTCACTAATTCAAAATCATTATCCACATAGCTGGCAATAAAATTGTCCGTGTTCATGCTTAGCACAAGCGTATTGACCGTCAGGAAAGTAGTGAGACCTATAAACAGCGACAGGAATACGGTTAATGCCCGCTTTTTATCCCGGAACATATTACGTAATGCCATTCGATATAGTTTGGAGCCATGTCTCCCCTTCTTCGTTGTCGTCCTCACATACTTTGCGGCTTCGACCGGGGAAATCTTTGCTGCAATTCGGGCCGGCTTCCTGCATCCGGCCATTGTCGTTAACCAGGCGAACAACGCCGCTCCCGCATAGATAACGGGATGAAAAGATATCTCGACTTCCGTATCCAAAGTAAAGGCTTCAATCGCCAACGGCACCGCAACTAATGCTGTGATCATACCTGCCGCAACGCCTATCGGTATCCCGATCCACGCCAATCGGACAGCTTGGCCGTTCACCATTTTTATAATCTGTTTCCTCGTCATCCCAATCGTCTTTAACAGCCCGTAAAATTTTGTGTCTGTAGCTACAGAAATATAGAGCACATTATAAATTAGCAAATATCCGCTAAACATGATAAACACAATAATTCCGGCGATACCCAGCGCGGTTGCCATTTTCGAGCTGTTCTGGCTTTCTGTATTGGAGTAGCTCGCCAAATTCTGATCTTCGTGCAGCTTCAGGTCCTGTTCCAGCCTGCTCATGTTTTGATCGATGCCGCTTCCGCCTTTAAATGCAATGGAAGCTACTGAACCCTTGTCGCCAGAGCCCGCGCCTACGGATTCGGCAAATTCACGCGATACAATAATGACCCCGGCATTACCTGAACGCAGTTGAGAATAATCCGTATACCAGCCGCTTAGAATGAAGGATTCCGTGCTCTCCCCCGCTTCGCTTCGATACGTTAGAGGCAAAGTCATCCCGATCGTCGGCTCTGCGATATTTAACTTGTCCAATATCCAGGTCGGAACGATCACTTCGTTGCGCTTCTCCGGATAAGTATTGACTTTATTCCCCAGGAGAGGCGCTCTCATCTTGTCCCATTCGGACTCGTCGTACCTGTGCATACTGATATCCAGATCACCCATCTCTTGCGTTGGGATCACTTGGCCCACTTTCGTATCGAGTCCTACATGGCTCACATACGGAAGCTGCTTCAACCGTTCAATCTGTTCTTGTGAAGGATTGGATAATGCCACATCCGCTGTCGTGCCAATCATTCTTATCTCCTGCATGTCGAAGGTTTTTATAAAACTCATGCCAAGAGTAAATACCGTTGTGAGCAACCAGGTGGTTAAAATGACGGCCAAGATGACGTAACGGTTCCTTGTCCGGTTTGCTTTTAAGCTTTTGCGAGTCAGTTTTTTAATGATATTTTTATTGGAATTAGGAAACATCATCCTTGTTTCCCCCCAACCACCTTACCGTCGCCAAGGCGGATGATCGTATCGGCAAGCTGGGCAATTTCTTCGCTATGCGTAATCATCGCCATCGTCTGATTAAATTGTTTACTCGTTACCTTGAGCAGTCCGATGACCTCCTGGCTTGTACGGCTATCCAGGTTGCCGGTAGGTTCGTCCGCCAGAATAATAGAGGGCTTCGTGGCCAATGCGCGAGCAATAGCAACCCTCTGTTGCTGTCCTCCGGACAAATGACCGGGCAAGTTATCCAGCTTCCCCGCCAAACCTAACGTTTTAACAATATGCTCCACATACGATTTATCGATCGTATTGCCGTCCAGCTCAATCGGCAGCACAATATTTTCATATACATTAAGGATCGGAACAAGGTTGTAATGTTGAAAAACAAACCCGATCTTCCTGCGCCTAAATACCGTTAGCTCGTCGTCGTTCATATCGAATATAGACTTCCCGTCCACGATAACCTGTCCGCCAGTCGCTCGATCCAGACCGCCCAGCATGTGCAACAACGTGGATTTTCCGCTCCCCGAAGTACCGACGATAGCCGCAAACTCTCCCTCTTTGATCTCTATATTTACGCCATCCAGCGCCTTCACCTGATTGGGCTCCTTGCCATAGATCTTCCTTAAATCAACCGTTCGCAAAATACTCATCCTGATCCACCCCATCCTGCATTTTCAAACTATAGTCTGAATGATACTCGCCACTTCTTACATTCTCGTGACAGGGATGGCCAAACACAAATGACCCACAAGAGGGTCACCTTTTTCAAAGTGTCCTTCTTATGGGTCACAGTTCAATCGAATCAAGTTTTTTGAATGTTTAAGTCCAGTAATCGTTTCTGAATATTAATGGCGACAATCGCCATTTGCGCGCGAGTCAACTCCGCGTCCGGACGTATGGTTCCATCGCCGTAGCCTGCGAATATTTTATACTTCACACCTACTGCGAGCGCATTCCTTTCCGATCCGGACAAGGCTGCAACATCTGTAAACGGCGCCAGCCATTCATTAACCTCCGCCTTGGATAAGGTTGTATTTACTCCGGCAAGCTTTAGCGCGGCAGCCGCAATTTGAACGGCGGATTTTCGCGCAATATTGCTGTTTGGCGGCGATGCTGTTATCCCCTCCGTTAAGCCCTTGCTTTCAGCCGTTGCCATTGTTTTGCCAAACCATTCATTGGTCGTTGTTATTACGTCAGGATTGACAGCCAAACCTAAAGTGCGCATAAACATGGCCATCGATTCGGCAACGGTAACGCTGTCGTTCGGCCTGAACAAGCTGTTATAGCCGGAAACAATAAGCCGGTTTGCTGCCTGCTCAACGGATCCTGCATACCATGCCGATGATTCAACATCGTTGAATCTTTTGTTTACCGCGACAGGGAAATAATCTCCGTTCCTGCTTACAAGCAACATAACGGCTCCTGTCGTGCGGTCAATCACCGTAGGAACGGGAACGACCGTTCCATCGCTTTCCATATACGCGTATGTCGTAACTTTAGCTGCAACTGCGAGAGAAATCGTTAACGATACCGGCTGCATCGCTTCTGTGCTCCTTAGCGTAATTGTGCTGGCAGGTCCGGCTACCGTAATAGCCGCATCCGTTTTTGGAGCGTCCTGCGCAATTTGCTTCTGCCGCTGAGTTGACGTTCGACTAACCGTCGGCGTCGTGCTTGGCGCAGGCGTTACAGTAGGCACTGGGCTAGAGGTCGGAGTAGGCGTTGGCCCCGTTCCGCTTGGCGGACCGCCATTATTTGCGCCGGGATCCGGCGTTGGAGCAACGATAACTGTAACCGTTGCCGTACCGCTCTTGGTGATATCAACAGTCGACGTCGCTGTTATGGTAATGGTCGAAGCTGTTTCTGCCGCGCTGACCGTAACGATTCCGTCAGAGCTGATTGTTGTGCCGGCGTTAAGCGCAACATTGCCCGCAATCGTCCATGCAACAGTATGCGCCGGATTGTTTGTTCCTATAACCGACGCTGTAAATGCCTTCGTACCGCCCTTCTGCACCGTTGCGGTCGAAGGTGAAACGGTCACTGATGTTACGGACGTGGCGTATGGCGTCGCAGTGATCGCCAATGTCAGCGTAACCGTTGTTTGCGGCGTACCCCCTTCCTTGCTTAGGGTTACTGTAAAGGTATAGCTGCCGTCCGTTCCTCTCTCATCGCTCTCCGTGCCCGCGACCGCCGCCGTAAACGTATCGTCCGAAATCGTTGCGGTCACGCCGTTTAAATTCAGGCTGCCGATGAGCGTTTCCACTGCCGATTTCGCCTGAGCGATGTCGGCTGCATCCGCCTGTTCAGCCCTATAGGTTGTGCTTTCCACCGCAGCTTTGGCCGCATCGATGATCTGATTGACCGGTATTTCGACCTCATTAAGATTAACAAGATAAAACACGTCTTTTCCGTCCGTGCGACTTATTCGCACAACTGCGGTTTTTTCTTCGGCGGTCGCTTGAATAAGGTCAATCTTTGCGCCAGCGGCTATCGAATCCGAGCTGAGCGTCGCCGCTACTGTCGGGAGCGGATGATACGCCGCCACATCCCACGTGTAGTTTTTGGTGCCGGGTTCGAACTCTGCAACCGGGACGCCGTCGACCGTCAGCGTCTCCAGCACCATCAAATCCGCGAGATCGTCATGCAACTCGCCAATGACGGCGAAGTCCAGAAATTGCATCGGGCCCGGCGAAGATCCGCTAACTGTCCCAGGCGGCCCGGTGACCGACGAGAAGAAGTTCAGCTCGTTTACGACCATCACATACCGCGCCGTAATCGGCTTGCCGTCATTGTTGGCCAGAACATCGGTTGCTCGGCGCCCAAGCGTGTAGTTGGTTCCGAGAGTACCGCCTTTTAACGCCTCTTGGGTTAATGGATCCCAATTTGATGCGGCGGACGTACTTTGGCTATTGGCGTTAGCAGGCTGGCGCCCGCTGCCTGCAAAATAGTTCCATGAACCGCTGTACCCCACCAAATTTTCGACGCCAAAAGGATTTTTCGTCGGCCAGTTGTTAGCCTCATAATACGGGCGATCCGGCTCCGGTTGTCCGGCCGCGAGCGCCGGGTCTAGCGGGTTATAGAAATTATTGTAGGATTCTATAAGCGATTCATAGGCCTCCGCGTCGTTCGTCCACCAGGCGGAGCTGTTCCTTGAACGACCGGGAGAACCCATCGTGCCAAATTCTATTTCGATGCGCGAAATATCAATTTGCCGGCCCAAATCCAGGGCAACCCAATAGCGCCAAGGAGTTCTGCCCGCGTTCAGCTCAAACGAAGAGCCGCTTTGGAAAAAAGCGTATCCTTCCGAAGTCGTCATGGAGGTGCGGTCTTCCTCAAGGACGTTCCCCTTCGGGGCCTCCTCGTTATGCGAAACGATTTTGATATCCGCGCCCATCACGGCCTTGCCCCAATCATGCACCGTGGAGTTGTTGATTTCGAAGTACGGCTTGTAATAATCTGGATAATAATTGTCGGGAGCGGCGGGTATTGTGATGCCTGATGCTTCCGACGGCTGCAACTCGCCTAAAATTCTGTAGGTGCCCGGGACGGTCGGCCTGTAGCCGGACGTATCCCACTTGACCGGGACTTTAACGGTATGGCCGTTGGATAAGGTGACATCCAGTTCGTCCTTCAGCGTTAAGTCTGTAACCTTGGTGCCCAAAGACACTTTCATCTGGTTTTGATGCTCCCAGCCCATGATACGCAGGTTAAGATCCCTGTCGGTCGGCTTGTAGCCGTTCGGGAACACGTATGTATCCCGGTCGCGCTTGATAATCGCGATGTCCGCCATATAAATCGTCGATGATTGCCACTCTTGGCGGGCAGTGCCGGTGGCGGGGAAGCTGCCGTAAATGCCCCACTTGGAACGCCCGAAATTGACGTTATTCCCCTGATCGTCCTTCAGGGTATTGTAATTTCCTTCCCTGTATACAGGGCCGGGGCCGGACGTGTTGGGCGCAGGAAGCTGCAGCTCCGTGTTGCGCCTTAACATATCGGCTTCATTAAGCGATCCCTCTCCGAGCAGCTCGCCTGTATCCGTATCTGTTACCCTTACGTAGAGATGCCCGAAATCCGCCGTTTCGGTTGTCAACTCGATATCGATCCAGCGGTCGACGAATTCCTCTTTTGACAGTGTAAGGAAGGTGCCCGTGTTAATCCCTCCGGCGGATTGCATGCCGCTCGGCGTCGAATTGTTGCGACTGTGTTCAAATGACAGGGTGCCGTTTGCTCTAAGCCCGATACCTACAGTCGGAGATCCGTTGGCGTTGCCTTTGGCTTCCTTGATCTGATAGATATAACCGTAGTTGTTGGGAGACCAGGTTCCTGTGGCGTTGGCGCCGACCTGCTTCTGCCGCTTCACGGTTTCCGAGGGAACCAGCAGCCGCCAGAAATGGGTCGTTATCGTACCCGGACCGTCATTGGCGACGACGTTGTCAGGCGTGTAGTTGGTTTTCATCTCAAGCCGCTGGGTCGTGCTGCTGGCCGCGCCGCGGTCGCCATCCTCATGCCCGGACGCTGCGGCAGGCGCGTCAAACTTGTGGATACGGATAATATCCGACTGGAGTTTGTCAAACCCGGAGATTTTACCGGCCTTGGTCATCGTGCCGTCGTATTTTACGTCCACCCCGTAGGCGTCAATCCTGCCGTCGGAATTGTCCTTGGCGATCGTCTGCACGTACATGTTATCGCCGTACCAGGCGAGCGGAATCTCTCTGTCATCCTTGGGCAGATCGTTCGAAACGCCGGCGGGTTTGAATTTATTGACGTCGTTCGCCGTATGGACGTAGATATCCGGCCCCCAGAACGAGTCGTACCAGTCTTTCCCGCTATATGAGGACGGCTTCATTGGCGCCTCAATGGAGTTTAAGCCGGTGTCCCCATAGCCGATATAAGTGGAGCCCCAAGTATCCATACCGTGCTCGTTCGCGCGGATGTTCATCGGCGCGACCAGTTCGCCCGGCTTATTAATGGCTTCGGTTTCCCCGCCTTGCACGCTTCGGGTTAATGTAAAATCCGATAAAGGCTGTATGGTTACAGTGATCGTGTATCTCCTTGTGTTTTGACCGTTTGCAACGTCAAGGTAATAGGTTCCTCCGGTCCAGCCCGGTACTACTCTATTCCCCTGCGGATCCTTTAGCCCCAGCTCGTAATCGCCGTTGTTAATGCCGGTAAGACGGACGATTTCGGCGCCGTCGCCCTCATAAACCTTGACAGTCGAGCCTGCGTTGACGACCGGGTGCAGCATCTGATAAAACGTGCCGTAAGGCAGATCAATCGCAATGGTGCCCGTGGCTCCCGATTTGGTTACAGCCTGGCCTCTGTACGGCTTCGTGAGCACCACGTCCAAAGGATCGTCCGGGTCGAGCGTTTGGTTCGCCGCAGTCGAATAGATATCCGTACCGGCTGCCTGGACAGTTGTACCGGGCAACACTATGCCGCCGAAAACCTGAAAAACAAGCGTTAATGCAATCAGAAAACTAATCGGCGCGTTAAAGAATTTCCTTTTTCGCATGTTATCGTTTCCTCCTCCATAATAGGCTTTTTCATCGAAATCCAATTTGCATCAAGACATTGGTTAAAGATTTTAGTAAAGCGCTTTCATTCTCTTTACCAGTATATTTTGAACCTTGCGGGGTCACAATGGACTGCGTTTGTATTCGTTTGTCATTTTTTTAGGATAATAATCGCCACGGACGCCAAAAACAGCCTTCAAAATGGTAAGACGCCTCCCGCACCACGATTAACGTGATACGGGAGGCGTCTCTTTTCGCCCCATTCTGTAACTCATGAACAACCGTTATGCTTCTACGAAACAGCAGCCTTCGGAACGTTAACGCTTCTCCTCGATCGCTCCGATATCCGTCAGTACCCGCAGCAGCATAACCGCCGTCTGGGCTCGGGTCGCCTGCCGCTTGGGAGCCAGTTCCGTGCCGCTTACTCCTTGCACCCAACCGTTGCCGACAGAGATTGCGACCGCCTCCGCCGCCCAGCCGGATACCTGATCTCCGTCCGCGTAACGCCGCAGCACGGCGATATCCGGCGATTTCGCATCGCTCTCCAGCAACAACTGCACGAAGCGGACGATCAGCACCGCAAGCTCCTCGCGCGTTACCGGATCGTTCGGACGGAAGTTGCCGCCCGCTCCCTTTACCAATCCCAGCTCATAACCCGCTGCTATATACGAGGTAAACCATGCTCCCGCCGGCACATCGGCGAACAACGCGCTCCCGCCGATATCCGAAACCAACGCCTCCGCGCCGCCGTTCCCGAGCAAATGCTGTACCAGCAGCTTCACAACCTCAGCCCGTGTAATCGCCCGATCCGGAGCGAAACGATCCGCCGATGTGCCGTCTACAATATGCCGGCTGACCAGCACCTCGACATCGAGTCTGCTCCAGTGGTTGTCGAGATCCGCGAAGGTGCGATCGTACAGCATCACGGCGTATTCGCCCGGTTGCGCAACGGTCGACGCTACCATACGCTGCCGCGTATCGACAATGCCGCCGACATAACTCCATCCTCCCGGCGCCGCGGCATCCTTGCGGTACAATCCTAGCTTGCGCGCATCCGCTTTGCCAAGCGGCTTGCTCCTATATTGCAGCGCCAGCCGGAACGGCTTCGCAGGCACGGCATCTTCCGTATCGATCACATAGGCATCGGAGACGGGCTTGTAGCGCTGCGAAGCCGACGGTTCTCCAAGAGGATTTCGGGTTACGACCAGCCGCGTACCTTCCGCGAACACGCCCGCCCCTGCCCTCAGCACGAACGCCCCGTCAAAAGCGGCATATTCGCCACCTTCGGCATCCATCTGCCATTCCGCCGTGCCTTCCGCCGGAGTCGGTTCCGGTTCGCCGCCCGGAGCCGAACCTCCGCCGCTTTGGCCGCCTCCCCCGCCCCCGCCCGTTGCTGCGGCGGTGCGCACCTTCAAGTACATGGGACTTGATACATTCCCGCTTCCGTCAACCGCCGATACGGCAAACGTATAATCCGTCGATGGCTCCAGTCCTTCAATCGCCGCCGTACGCGTACCGGCAGCCACTAGCGTCTCCCGAACGAGGGCAGGATTGTTGTCCGGCGTCCATATGATCGTTGCCGACGACATCTGTCCCGGCTGGATCGGCTCCTCCCAAGCGAGCTGCACTTTTCTGGCCTCCGTCGCCGTCGCCTTTAGCCCCGCTACGGGAGGCGGAGGCGATACATCCACTTCGTCGCGCGCCCCCGCAAGACTGAGCAATGCCGGCTCCGATTCATTGCCCGCCGCATCGACCGCGATTACGCGGAAATCGTAATCCGCCGACGGCGACAGCCCCGTTGCCTCCGCCCATTGCCGTTCCCGGCCGATCTCCAGCGGTTCGCCGCTGTATGACGTTTCCTCGGCCTTTTTCCACCAGAGCTTTACCGCTGCGAAATCGCGATCCCCGGGCCGCTCCCAGACGAGGACGGCGCCGTTATCGCCGGTCAGGCTGCCGTTAAGCCCGCTTACCGGCGCCGGAGGCGTCGAATCTTCGACAATCGCCGTTACGGCATGCTGCACATCATCGCCAATCGGAACGCCGGCATAGCTGAATATGTCGCCGCTGATGACGACCGTATAGACAGCCCCGTCGGTCAACGCCGCATCCGGCGTAAATTCTGCGGCCATTGCAAGCGTTCGGCCGTCTGCGGTCTCAGCGTCAACAGGGCTTACCGTTCCCTGCACGCTTGCTCCGCCGGTTGCCGTCAGCGTGATGGCATCGTCCGCGAGCGACTGAATATCGATCGGCTTCGTAAAGCCTGCCAACACGCCGCCGCCCGGCACAGCTTCCACATAAGCCACTTCAGGCGGCAAGTTCGACACCATCCCGATGTTGACGTCAAAGTGAGGAGGCGGAACTTCCAGCTCGTCGCTATACGTGGTTGCATACCCTTCCTTCTCGTATTTGACCTTCCAACGGCCCGGCGGAACATCCCAGCCATATCGTCCCTGCCCGTTCGTCCAATGCGGATTCAGTTGCTCATACCATTCCGCGTCCCATATTTCCCATACGCCGGTGCCGGCGTTTTGCTGCAAGGCCGTCGCTTTGACGCCCTCCAGAACATTGGACATCATGCCCTCGTAGACGAAGCCGCTAGGGTCCCAAATATAGCTCGGCTCCGCTACCGGCGGATCGTAAGGTTTCACCTTGCATTTGTTCTCCTTCAGGTAACGCTCCAGCGTATCCAGCTCTTCGGCAGCCAGCTCATCCAGATGCAAACCGATTTCGTACGTGACGTACCAGAAGCCGACGCCGGGCAACCCGGCTCCCTTTACCGTGCCCGCTACGCCGATAGCGGTTTTAAACGCTTCCTGCATCGCAATCATGGCGCGGACCTCTTCCGCGAAGCTCGTGTAATACTCTCTTGCCTGCGCATCGCACAGCCTTCTCGCGTCTTGCGCGGCGCGCTTCGCCCGTTTGAACAGATTGCTGTCATCGTCGAGCCCTTTGGCGTTTACGACCACATCTCTTGCGCCGAGCAGTTGATTCGCCGTTGTAAGAGCAACTTCGAAGGTCGATTTGACCGCCGGCGCGTTCAACGAAGCCAACCGGCGTTGTCCGGCCGCGTCTCCGTTAGCTCCATCCGCCTTCGCCGAAGGCAGCTCCGACCTTGGAATGGTGACCGTAACAGACATTCTGGCGCTGTTGTTATGCCATTGCCTGCGAACGGACACATCATACACGGGCACTCCCGTCCGCTCCACCCGTCGCTGCTCCGCCGCCGAAGGCGTGAAGCTGTCGATCATGGAGCTTGAAGCTCGAATCGTCGCTTCAAGGCCATCCGACAAGCTCACATCGGCATACACGCCTCCCGCCTGCACAACCGTGCCATCCGGCTCTTGTTCGCCGCCCGCCGCGGCCCGTTGCAGCTCGAAATCCTCATAGGCGACAGGCACAATAAAGCGCAGTTCGTCTTCCGTAGGTTCCTCCGTTTCCGATAGGACGGCATCGGGCTTCTTGCGGTAAGTGACCCATACCGGTCCCAGATTGTAGGATGCGGGAACAACCGCTTCGTATACATCGCCCTTCCGCGTCGCCGATACCGACCTGTCGCCGAGATGCACTTCAACATCGTATACACGTTCCGGGCTGCGAAACTTCATTTGAAAAATAAACGGATACGACGGTATGACGACGTACGGGAATACCGCTACGCCATCATCCGGCCGGAACGTCACCAGCCGGCCGTCCATTTGCCGCATCGCCACCTCCGCAAGTCCCGGATCGGAAGGATCGTAAGCGACAGTGGTCCCTTCGCCCGCCAGCATCTCTCCTTGCCAGACAATGCCAACCCTCAGCCGATGCTTCTTCCTGGCATTCTCAACCAGTACGACAGGCAGGCTCCATGTACCGAAGGAAGATGCGGTCGTACGTCCCAACTCGGCAGCTCCATCGTATACGATCACCTCCGCTCCCGCCGGAGCGGTGCCGCTCGCTTCAATGTCCGGTTTCGTCGTCAGCTGCGGCGCGCGAATCGTTGCAGGCGTCACTTGCAGCAGAGCCATGCCGATAATGGCCTCTTGCGCTTCCTCTCCAAGCTTGTAGCGAATGCTCGCCTGTATGGGGAGATCCGGCTGCGCAAGGGATGATCCGGCTTTCAGCTTCAGCTGGAATGCGCCTTTCTGGCGATACGCAATATCGCCGAGCGGTACCGATACCGTCGTTCCGTTAAGCTCGGGAGCGACGGGATTGCCGTTCAGCGTCGCTGATCCCGGCAAGATCTCGACCCCCTCCGGCAGCTTGAGCGCCAGCATGGCATCCGTGGCCGCTTTCGCATTGTATTGCGAATGCTCGTAGAACGCCCGAAGCGAGAGACGCCCTTCCGGCGTCGTCCATTCCGACGATGCTTGCAGGCCGTTGAGGGTGAAATCGCCGAACACTCCGGGCTTTCGCAGCTGTATGACGCCAAGCTCGGCGGTATCGCCCGGACGCGCATGAAACTCGACGATCGCAAACTCGCTGGATGCGCGGATAATCAACCGTTGGCTGCCGGTAGACGCCACGGGCAGCGTGAAGCGGGAGTACCCCCGTTCCATGTTCAGCGAATGCCCGGTCATGCTATTGTCCTCGTTACGGTACAAAGACGCATTCGCGGAAGTGACCTCCCGTCCGTTCGAGTCGACTAACCTGAACTGCGCCTGGCCTCCGGCGTTTTCCAGCCGAAGCTCTACTTCCCCCACTCCGTCCTCGCCGATTACGGTTTCATTGCATGCTTTCGGCAGCTTTGCTTCCACGCCGTCCGCACATACCCTTACCGTGTCGCCCGCGACCGCCTCCACGATTGCGGGCGGCCCGTGATTCGTTATAGCAGGCGTGGACTTAATGCGATAATGAACGCCGCTTGACCAATCCACCTCCAGCGGTCCTTGCCATCCTCCGTCTATTTTCGCATACAGCCGGATGTTCAGCTTCGCTTGCTCCTTCAAATGCAGATCGGCCTGTACAGGCTCAGATCCACTCGCCAGCACGGTTACTCTCTGCGACGCATATCCGCTGATGTGGTTGCCCGTTGCGCGCATGACCGCCTCGCCTTCCGGCAAGGACAACGTGTATGCGCCTTGCGCGTTGGCGTTCGCCGTATAGGTCTTGGACGCTCCGTCCAGGGCAACGGTCGCCGTCACGATGGAGCCTGCCGCCGGCTTGCCGTCAAGCGCGTATACCCGTCCGGATACAACGGCCTCCGGTCTCCTGCGGAACGCCGTATCGAATGCGATCTCCTTGCCCGCAACGATCAGATCGATCCATTCGGCGATAAAAGCCGGATCCTTCGGCATCAGCTTCACGCGGAGCTCCTGGTCGGGCACGACTGTCAATGTCGCGTTTAACGCTCCGTAGCTGGAGCCGGACAGCACGGCATTGCCGCTGCCGTCGCGCACTTCGTAGCTGTATTGTCCCGCTCCCGTGGCAGAGCCAAGGAGCCGGACGGCAAATTCCGGCGACAACGTCACGATGGCCGTGCGGCCCGGCGGAGGCGCCTCCCGCTTGATGGACAAAGGCGGATTCTCCCGCTTAACCGGCCTGCTCGAAATGGTGTATACGCCTGGCAACGGCGCATTTAGCCTGTATGTCAACGACTCCGCATCGATGGCTGCGCCGGTCCAATGATTTCCCCAATCGTAATCGATGGCCGAGGCTTCCAATGTCCCTCCCGCCAATTCTTGGTGCCAGACCGACCGTTCGGGCACATTCAACCGAACTTCGTAGCGGCCGGCAACCTCTTTGTTGACCGGATAAGGCGCTCCAAGCCAATTTCCATCTATCTGAAGCAGTGCGGAATCGATACGCGCGATTCCCTCCGTAATCAGAAAAACGCCCTCATACTCCCCCGCATTTCGCTCTGCGAGATCGATAATCCGCGAAGCTGGCCCCGTCTTCTCCTCCGATATCCACTCCGTATAGTCGATCCGCGCCTTGAGCGCGAGCCCGGGCTGGCTGCGCACCTTGACGACGGCATCGGAATCAAGCACCGGGAGCATGCGTTTCTTGCTGCCCGCCTGTTGCGAATAGTCGATCCGGAACGACAGGACCGTGTTCGCCAGACTTCGCAGAGGGACCCTCAGCACGGATGGGCCGAGCGTCAGCGTGACGGTCTGATCCCCCGCGGGAATATAATCCCTCTCCGGAAGCACGCTTACGACAATTTCATCGCCGGCGTAATGCTCGCCCGGCAGAGCCGCCGCTCCGCTCGCATCCGTCACTCCTTCATGGATAATCCGGCCGCCGTCCTTCTCCTTGAAGACAACCGGTATCGAAGCCAGCGGCATCCCGGTCCGTTGATCATCGACCTGTACTTTCAGCGACGCGGGGAACACCGGCGTCAGCCGAACCTCGGTCCCGCTGCCGCTGCTTACAGTCACGCCATCCCTGCTTGCGAGCAGCAATCCTCCTGTCTTGCTGGCCATCGCAAGCCGTACTTCTCCCGGCTGCAAGTACCGCTCGTAGCGCGTGACCGCCGACTCCAGCGGGATGAGGGCGCTGCTTCCCCCGACCGTAATCGTCAGATTGGCCGCGCCAAGCAGATCGGCTCGATCCGTCGCGATTTCCACTACCAGCTTGCCTGCCGCATGAACCGGAAGATTGGCTGCCGTCCTCGCCTCGTCCGCGCGATCCTTTGGATACGCGATGATGCGGTCGATCTGCGTCATGCCTTCTTCAACCTCGAATACGGCTCCATAATAACCCGGCGCCGTCTCGATTAGCTCGACTGCGGTTTCCCTGGGCACGGCTTCTCCGTTGCCGCCTTCCGTCACCGTCCGGTAATAGACGATTGCCTCCACGTTCAGACCCCGTTGACCGATCGCCTGGATCGCTACTTCCGTATCCCACTTCAACAGCCCGTCGACTTTTCGGTCTTCCGCAACCGACCAGCGAACGCTTTCGATTCCTTCTGCCGGGGCCTCGTCGCAAGCTTCGAAACATACGCTATAAATGCCGTAACCGGAATAATTGCTTTCGCCGCGCAAGTACACGGCCTTGCTCCCGTCGCCGCTCAAGCCCACCTGCGTGGTCGACTCGCGAAGAGCCCCTATCTGCCGGAAGCTTCCCTCCTGCACGTCGAACCTGACCGCTCCGAATCTGGATCGGATGGGCAGCGGGGCTTCCGTCGGGTTAAGGATTCGGTAATCAAACGCCACATATCGCCCGTCATCCGATAACAAAGGAGTGCCCATATAAGCGCCGATATTGCGGTTCTCCGCCCACGCCACCGTATGTTCGCCCGTCTCCCGGTCATACAGGCCTACCTGCTTCGCCACTTTGTCGGTATACGCCACATAACGTCCGTCCGCGGACACGGCCGCCGCGCCGATGGAAATCTCGCCGTTTTCCGTGTCGTTATTGCGTATCGGAACAGAAGCCGTCTCACCCGTATCCGTATCGTACAGATACAAGCGGCTGATACCGGCGCTGGCTCCGCCAGGCGCAAGCTCGGGGGCCGCGGTGACGAACGCCGCGTATCGCCCCGCCCCGCTTATGGCCGCCGCGCCGCTCAGTTGCGACAAATCCCCGCCGTCCGCCTGCTCGCTGATCCGTGTAATGCGAATATCGCTCCAATCGGACAAATCCGCCACGAAGACGTCCTGAAGCCCGTTGGCGTCCCCCGCAGTCAAAGCGCCGGAGGCCGATTCGAACAGCAGCTTGCCGCCATCGTCGCTCAGCGACAAACCGGACAACCGCCCGGACGCCACCGCCGCTACACGCACCGCAACCTCATTCGTCCGATCGTACACATACAGAGAGAATTCCGTCCGATCTTCATTGGAATCTTCATAGGCAACGAATCTGCCGTCGCCGCTGACCGCAAGCCCTTGATCGATATACGCCTTGTTCAAATTCCCGATCACTTGCTTCGTGCCGGCCGCGGCGTCGTATACAACAATGCCGTCCCGATCCGGATGCCCGGAATAATAAACGGCCGTGCCGCCGTCCCGGCTTATTGCCGGCAAGGTGTAGACTTCTTCTTCGCCGCTTTCGATTGCCGTCAAGTACCGGTGAGAAGTCGCGGCATGGATCGGGAGCGGATCCGAGCGGTTCCCGGCTTTGTCGATGGCATAGAAAACATAATCCACATATGCCGCCTCGGGCAGGCCCGCCTCAAAAAATTGCCGATCCGCCGTTTCCGTCACCAGCGTGCCGTCTCGCCGCTCCAGGCGGTATCGGTCAATCGACGCATCCGGAACGTAATTTCCATGCTCGTCGACCCGGTATGGAGGCTCCCACTGCAGCATCACTTCATTGTAAGCGATGTTGAACCAGCGGATATCCATACTGTACGCATCCGGCTCCGTCAGGTCGACCTCCACCGTCGCCTTGTCGGACAAGGCGCTCCTCTCTCCGCCCAGCTCCGCCGCCGCGGCAAGCTCGTAACGCCCTTCCGAAAGCTCCAGCGTCATGCCGAATCTGCCGTCTCCAGACGCCTCCACCGCATCCGTCGCGACCGGGGTTTCGCCTGGCCGGTTGTAATAGACGGTGACGGTCGAGCCGGGCGCCGCCGTCCCGCCAACCTCGACTGCCCGCTCGTTCGTAAACTCCGGCAGCGGGTCGATGATCGGCGGAGCAACCCCCGTGCCCGCTTGACCGTCGTCGGCCGCCTTCACGCCGCCTCCTGCAGGCAGAATCAATTCAAACAGCAGAGCCGCCGCAAGCACGCATGCCATCATTTTTCTGAATATCACCTTTGCCTCACTCCTCTCGCCCTCCGTTATCCATTCGCCTCACCATTGCATACAGAATAATCCAATTGTAAGAGAAGGCCATCGGCTGCAATAGTTACAGGCCGTCATCACTTTTGTCACCGATGTCACTATAGTCCCAGACCGGAACGGCAGCATGTGCCTGACTCAAAAACGCTCACGTCAATGACGGTGATGAAAACACCGGCACAGAACGTGAGCGTTACTATCGGACGAGTCCGATTCGCAAATGATGAGAGGTTTTAATCGAGAAATTCGACATATTGCAAAAACCGCCTTAACATCAGAGCGGCTTGCGCTCGAGTCGCAAAGTTAGAAGGCGCAAATGAATCACCTGTCATGCCTGAGATGATGCCTGCGTTTGCGGCTTGAGCAACCGCTGCTTTGGCCCATGGAGATATAGTCGTATGATCCTCGAATTTGTCCAGAACAGTCGGCGCTTGATCGGGATGGATCGGGGCATAGCCCAAAACCGCCAACGCATTGCTCAGCATAACGGCCATCTGTTCTCTTGTCATAAAGCGGTCTGGAGCAAAGTTATTCTCCGACACCCCTCTGACCAATCCAGCCCTGACGCCTGCTTCAATGGCCGCCGCATGCCAATCCCCCTGGGCTACATCATGGAAGATGGCGCTCTGCGCGGATTGTCCGACCTTTAAGCCCAAACCGCGCACCAGCAAGGAAGTAAATTCGGCTCTTGTAATGGAGCTGTTCGGCGCAAATTCGGTAGCGGATACTCCGTTTACAATAAGTTTGGACGCCAGCAGTTCTACGGATGTTTTCGCCCAGTGACCGTCAAGGTCGGAATAGGATTTATCATCGGCTTCCATAATCGCGTAGATGCTGTTGTGCGGTACTTTGATCGCCATTTCCGGCGTACCGTCATCCCTTGCTCTGGTCACTGCCGGTGCAAAGTTCAGCTCTCCAGTTGCGGGATCGTACAAGACGGCAACGATAGTTCCGTCTGAGCGGCCCTCGTCCAGCACGATGGCGCGAACGATATATACCCCGCCGAAATCCCTGATTTCCTCGATTCGCCCATCAGACGAAACGGTCACCTCATAACTAACGGCATGACTGATCCGTTTAAGACCTGCGTTGTTCGCGGCACGCTCCAGCGACTCTTTTTGTTGTCCGGCAATTTGGCCGATCGCTATATTCACATGTGTGGCAGACGGCATTGACTCCAGAGGCAAAGCACTCACCTGCAGCTCATAGCTTGAAGCGTTTAATCTGACTTCGACTGTGGCGGCTGGATAGGCCGCCTTCAACTTGAACAGCGAAGAAGCGGGAAACTGCACTTGCACGGCCTGTTCAGAATCGTCGACTACTATGGAGACAAACGTTCCAGCCGCCTTGCCAAGCGCATCAAGCACCCGTTCAAGGATTTTGTCAGTCAATATGACATGCTCGACAACAGTTCCGTCTTCAAGCGTTTCCTTACTGATGATCGAAGAATCAACAATCAGTTGAATACCGAAATCCGTGTAATTCAACTGCAGTTCCTGGTTTTTGATTGGCACAGGATAGAAGACAGGGTTCCAGATATTCGATATACGAATTTCCGCTACCTCTTCATTGCCCGCAGCGTCCTTTGCATACACGGTATAGGCGTCATTTTCCGTAACGATAAACAACCCATCGGTCATGATATCGGTTCCGCTCGTCCCGTCGGCGAAATCGGCGACGGAGCGGCTCCCCGGCATCCAATTCAGTTTCGTAATCCTATTGATATCGCCATGAGCTTCAGCCAAGGCGCTGACTGAAACGGAGCGACTCCCTTCCGCGAGAGTGGCGGTCAAGGATATTTGCGGCATCGTTTTAATGATATTGCCAATCTCGATTGTCGCAACGAAGCTGTTTCCCGCTTCGTCCTGTGCGAAAACCGAATATGTGCCGTTGGCGTCCGCCCGGAAGCTATCCTCGCTCAGCTCAATGCCTTCTGCTGCAAAATACGCCTTGGTTCTCAGCCCTTCCGCCCACTTTACCGCTGCAATAGCGCTGCCCGTGCCGTCTGCATTCACCGTTATTGCGATGGATTCGTTGGTCGGCACAGTATTCGCAGGCTGCTGGGTTAACAAGATTTCGGGCCGGACAGCATCGATAACAATGCCCGTTGTATCCCTTGTCGGCAAATTCCGCTGAACGGCAATATCCGTATCCGCAACATGGATTTCGGCGCCGTCCGGCAGTCCGATCTCCGTTCCGATTTCAATTGCGCTGTCATAGGCTAGGCCCTCCTGCACCTCATACGTAAAGATCAGCTTGTTTCGTTCACCGGCTGGCTGGCCGTCATAATCGGCGTAAACGGTGGTGGCATCCGCTCCTTCTCCGATCATTACAGGAATCGTTGGCGCTCCTGCAACATCCACATTTCCTGCGTAGCTGACAATAAACGTCAATGTATCGCCGATACCGTAATAACCTGCTGCCGGCACATCAAACCCGGTCAACTGCGTCATTCCGGCAACGATATTGTCAATATCGATTGTCGCAACGGCGTTATTGCCTGCTTCATCTTTTGCAAATACCGAATATGTCCCGTTCTCATCCGTCTGAAAGCTGTCTCCGACCAGCAGAGTGCCTTCTGTGGCAAAATACTCCGGCGCTCTCAGCCCTTTCGCCCACTTTATCGCTGTTAATGCGCTGCCCGTGCCGTCCGCGTCTACCTGTACTTCAACAAGATCGATCGTTGGCGCTGAAGGCTGCTGCGTTAACGTAATCTCCGGCCGGACGGCATCGATAATAATGCCCGTTGTCGCCTTTGTCGGCAAATTCGGCTGAACGGCAATATCCGTACCCGCAACATGGATTTCGGCTCCGTCAGGCAGTCCGATCTCCGTTCCGATTTCAATTGCGCTGTCATAGGCCAGGCCTTCCTGCACGACATACGTAAAGAGCAGCTTGTTTCGTTGACCTACTGGCTGTCCGGCATAAACGGCGTACACGGTGGTCGCGTCCGCTCCTTCTCCGATCATTACAGGGATCGTTGGAGCTCCTGTGACTTCCATATCCACTCCATAGCCGACGGTGAAAGCAAGCGTATCTCCGATACCGTACAGTCCGGCTTCAGGCACTTCAAAGTCGATTAATTCCGGGGCGGGAACCTCAATAATTAGCCGATATTCACCGTCAGGCTTTCCGAAGACGCCTGTCGTTGTCACCACAATCTCATTGCTTCCGACTGTAACGGCCATCTGCTCCGAGACCGACTCCGTTGTGCCGATTGTCACCGTTGCATTGGAATCGGCAGGAGCCGCCGTAATCGTAACGGAATCCATATAACGATCGGCCAACAATTCGTATACGCCTTGACTCGGCGAGAATGCTCCGGAAATCCAGGTCAATTCGGCATCGCCAGCTGTTGCCGCCAATGACTGAAGCTTAACGGCATCAAAGCTCTCGACAAACATCGGATAAGTGGTACCTCTAATCATGGCCCAGCTATCGTCCCAATCCCAGCCCTCATACGTCGCGGGAAGCTTCATGTCCGCCGTTGATTTTCCTTCGCCGCCTCCGGAAATCAAGAGCGAGCCGATTTCAGCATCCCAGTACGAATCGTCGACGACTCCGGAAGTGGTTCCGCCAATCAGCCCGCCCGTATGCGCGTTGCCGCTCACGTGCCCTGCGGCATAGGTAAAGGTCACGTTAGCCGCTCCGCTGTTTAACCCGACTAAGCCTCCAACATGCTCATCTCCGGTAACGTTGCCCTTTACATAAGCGTTCGAGATGATTCCCGTATTGCTGCCGACCAGGCCGCCAACCCGGTTTCCTCCCGATATAGCCGCGTTCTCAAGGCCAATATTGCGGATGCTTCCCGAAGAGGCTCCGAATAATCCGGCGTAGTCATCCGAGCTGTCGACGGTCAAGTGGCGAATGACATGCCTGTTGCCTTCAAAAGTCCCCGCAAACGGTTGACCGCCGTCTCCGATCGGGTTCCAGTCCAGACCTGCCAAATCCAAATCGTTCATTAGCTCATAGATGCCGCTTAACGCATAAGGAGCGGTCCCGATCGCCGCCAGCTGAGAAGCGGTCGTGATGCGATGGGCGTAATCTATTCCGTCTTCGCGAATGACTTGAAGCGTATAGGCTGCTTCGAACGGATTGGTATCGGCTCCCGGTACGGCAACGTCGGTCGAAACCTTGATGTCAACGTTGTTTACGCCGGGAACCAGAGAAATGACTTTCGAGTCCAAATCCTCGCCGTCGATCAATACGTTTGCGCGGCTGCTGCCAGAGGATGCCGCCACCTTCACGCTATCCACTTCGCCTGTTACCCGGCTCGAATACGTCGCTATATGGGGGGCGAACTCCGGCTCGTATACCATTTCGCCATCGTTGATCGCCAGCTCGTCCAGCACAATCTGATCCAGCGTGGTGCGATGCATCGGGAAGGTCATGCCCTCCAAAATGCCCCATTGTCCTTGCGCGGAGAAGTCCCACGAGAGGAAGCTGGCTGCATGTTTCATTTGCGATGTAGTCAAGCCTATTCCATTCCCGGAAAAGCCGGCCAAGCTGCTATTGTAGTATGAATTCGTTATGCTGATGTCGTGTCCTTCCGTGCGGCCGACAACCCCTCCGGCTTGAGCCGACCCGGTTCCGGTTACGATAGCGGAAACGTAAGAAGAGCGAATCCGGCTTGGCGCTGTGGGAACTCCAAGACCGTAACCGGCCAATCCGCCGACACCATCTGCACCTTCCACGGATCCGGTGACATAGGCGTTTTCAATTGTTGTGCCAACGATATATCCAACCAAACCGCCGACGTCGCTATCTTCCCCTTTTCCCGAAATATTTACATCGATCAAACCTATATTTCGAATAGCGGCACCTGAAGTCACGCCGAATAAACCGACTGCGCCAGCGGTTGAATTCATTTGCAAATTGGAGATCGTATGGCCGTTGCCGTCCAATGTACCACTGAATGCATTGGATATGTCACCTCCTGTACCAACAGGCTCCCAGCCATCCCCGTCATTGTAGCCTGCGCCTGTTGGGCTTAAATAGTCTGACAAATCGATATCTGCGCCAAGCGCATAATGCCCTGCCAGATTATTACGCATTGCATTAAGCCCGGGGGCATCCGTAATGAAAATCGGACATTGGGCAGACGTTCCGGGCGTTACCCCGTCGCAAGCAGAAGCCAACACGCGCCTTTCCGGACCAAAAGGCAACGCAATGGTCGTGAATAAAAGTACAACTACAAACCTAGCTAGCCATTTGCGATACAAATTACTTTTCATTGTTCCCCTCCAAGTATGTAGTTCTAAACAAACATGACTTGGGACTGCTAGAGTCTGCCATATTCCGCCGCTACGTCAGGATGTGTGTCTAGTAATCCCTATTTAAAACTAAATCCAATTATACTATATTCTAGAATTGCTTAGCACGATAAAATGGCAAGGGGGCTGTCCGAGAAGTGAACTTTAAGGTAGCCCCGTTGTCCTTATGGCTCGATTATATGGGTAGGTTTGTTCAAACGTGTATGAAAATTCATACACAATCCACCAGATAGGCCGGCAATTGGCCAAACGTGTATGAAAATTCATATACAATTCACCAAAGAGGCTGGTATCTGGTCAAACGTGTATGAAAATTCATACACATTTCACCATATAGGCCGGCAACTGGTCAACGTGTATGAAAATTCATATACAATTCACCAAACTGACCTGCACCTGGCAAATGACTATCCAATAAAATCAGTGAAAACGGAGCGCTGGACGCCCCGTTTTGGTTAAAAGTTAAGTGGCAGGCATCCACCTCACCGCTTTTCTGAAAAGCAGGTACACAAAAAGGTTGGGCGGAAAACATTGTGTTTTTCCGCCCAACTTTTTATTTTTGAGACTTATTGGACAGCCCCGATTCGTTGCTGTCGCGTTTTATTCCAGATCCAAAAGTCGAAGCAGCAGCACGCAGCCTTCGGCTCGCGTCAGCGTTTCGAGAGGAGCAAACCGATTGGCGCCGCGTCCTTGCAGCAATCCATTCGAAGCAGCAAGCTGCACGGAATCGATCGCCCAATCGGGTATTTGCTCCGCATCGTCGAAGGATTGCCGAGCCGCATCGTTTGCAGGATCGACCAATTGGCCGCTATATTTGGCAGCCCTGACAAGCATAACCGCCATTTCCGCGCGGCTGATTGCCAGCGATCCTCTGAACGTGCCGTCCTCGTAACCCAATAGCAACCCGGCTTCAACCGCGCTGTATACGCCGGAACGCGCCCATTCCGGCACTAACCCATCATCCGCGAACGGAACGGCAGCGCCACTTTGCGGAAGCTCAAGCGCACGAGCCAGCATAACCGCAAATTGCTGGCGCGTCACCTTATGCTCCGGACGGAAAGATCCGTCTTCGTATCCGTTTACAATGCTGCGTTTGGCCGCCAGCCTGATGGCGTCGGCTGCCCAGTGCCCCGCGATGTCATGCCACTTTGGAAGATCCTCCGCTTCCTCCGCGCCATTGCCGGATTGTCCGGTTTCTTTGGCTTCCTCGGATGCATCGTCATCATCATTCCGATTGCCTTGATTCCCCTGCTCACCGCTGCCGTTTCCGTTTCCGTTGCCATTTCCGTTTCCATTACCATTTCCGTTTCCATTACCATTTCCGTTGCCGCCGACTTCGCCAAGATCGAGCAGCATCGGAGAATACGGAGCCAGCTCAAGGCTGGATATCGCCATTGCCTTCGCGCCGATCAAGTCATAAGCGGTTTGTACCTGCTGGCCATGCAAGCGAACCTGAACCGTCTTTGTATTCCAGCTATAATTGGATACATTCAACAGCAGTCTTCCTTCATGCTCAACCATACGCCATTCTACATCCATAACAGGCTCTCCCGTCGCGCCATCGACGATTTCCGTCTGCAAAAGATCAAGCCCTGCCAGAACGGGAAGCAACTGCATCCTTACCTCGCCCGCAGAAGGCGATTGCATGGCGCTTGCCGTTGCCGTGACGGGAATAACCGTGGAACGCACCATCACATCGTTACGAATCTGCGCGTCCAGATTGCGCTGATAGACATCGAACTGGAGCGCCTGCTCGCCTATCACAAACACTGCTCCTCCTTGATTCAGATAAGCTTGAATATGATTCAGCGTTTCCGCGTCCACATACCGGCTGTCCGGAACGACCAGCAGCTTCAAGCCGGATAACCCGCCCTCCCGAATCTGTTTCTCGCTAATAAAACCCGCCTTCTGGCCGGAAAAACTAAGCGCTTTGTAAGCCCGGTCCACCGCATCCAGATAGGCGGGGCGGTACAAGCTCGAGGCTTTGGCATATAGAATCGCCGTTTCATACGGAGCATGCTGGAAAGCGGTCACCTCATCCGCCAGACGATTTAAATCCAAATTGGTTTTGCCGATGGCCGAAACGACATCCGGCCGATTTAGCACGCTGCCCGCCAGATCGCTTGCGGTATCGTCCGTCCTTTCCCAAACCCATATTACCGAAGCGCTGCGCCCGTGAACGGCTCCTTGCCATATATCGTTGCTGACATGCGAGACCTGCTCCGGCACAAACCGGGTATCCTTGTCGGGAATAATATGATCCTCCGAATTGATGACCGGCGCTTCCTTGAACGATGCCAACAGATCGTAAAATTTCAGTTTTTCCATAATGGTTGCGCCTTCGCTATGCAGGAAATTCCAGGCATCCAGCCCGTTCAACTGGCTTAAGCCGGAAATCTGCTCGGGATCGACGCCCCAGGATAACGGCGACTTGGCCAGTTGCTCTCGGGACAACGCCCCCGCCATTATTTTCACATTGACCGGAATATCCGGCGCCATCTCATGAATAAGATCGGCCATCCATTGATGCCATTCGCCAAACAACTGATCATTGAAGTTGATCCAGTCATAATAAAGCGGGGAACGTTCTTCCGCCGTCGGAAGCGCGATCTGGTCAAAAGCGGCGTAGCTTGTGCCGTACGCGGCATTTAACGCGGCAATATCTCCATGCGCCTCTTCCAGATACTGTCGCCACTCCGCCGTAAACACCGGATCTTTATACGACATAAAAACAGGTTCATTGGACAGCACCAAATTGTTCAACGACGGATAATCCTTTACCAGAGGAATAACCGTTCTCAGAAAATCCTCGACAGCCTCCCTGGCTTTGGGGTGATTAAAGTTATATTTAATAAATCCGTTATTATTCGACTTCATGTCCGGATATTTCTCCAGCAAAAAGGCAGGGAAATAGTGAGGAGACAACAACAAGCTAACCGCCTGATTATGATCTGCGGCATCCTGCAGCACTTTCTGTATATCGTTGCGGATGGCCGCTTCGGAAATCGTATAATCTTCTTTAATCGTGGTGTTCTCATCCTCGAAATCCGGATAAGCGATCAGGTTCAGCGAAGTTCCTTGCTCCTCCATGCTGATATTGTCTATATATAACGCGTCCGTTACATTTTCCGTCAAAACACGAAAATCGATCGCGGTTTCCGCCTCTCCGCTTCTGTACGAATAGGTAACCTGCTGCCAGTCATACGTCCCGGTCGGCAGATTGTTCCTGCTTGCGAAGGTGCCGATCCAGGCGTTGTTTACGTTTGCTCCCTTCACCCAAAGACGAATCGTATAATCCGTATCGGGTTTTACCTCTACACGCTGCCATACCGTACCGTACACATTGGGACTTTTAGTCGTATGGTTAGTCAGTTTAAGGGAACGGGTGCCCTCTTGAAAAAAATCGGTATCATAACCGAACGTTACATCGGCGTTCCCCCATATTCCCTTGTTCCACCCTGCAAGAGAATCCGGCGCCAACAGCACGCGGCTTGGACCTGTTTCGATCTGAATCATATTGGCTCCGAAGGAAGACATATGGGCAACATCCTTGCGAACCTGCTGGAAATGACCGTATCCCGTAAAAAATACCGGGCGTGTTTGCAGCTCTCCCGCAGCATCGACCGTTTGGCCAATAAAAGAATATCCGTCCAATTCAATCGGCCCTGTCACATAACGGGGAACAGTCAGCGGAGCGGCATCGCCCGCTAGATAGGCCTCCAGCCGGCTCTTGGTTTCCAAGTAGAGTCGTTCCAGCTGCTCCAACACGTATTGGGCTTGATCAAGCCGCCCTTTCAGCACATCTTCTTTGCCATACGGAATAAACCTCTCGATAACGGCAATATCCACATCATCGTAATCCATGGGCAATCCTTGTGCCAATGCCGCATCCCGCAGCGCTTTCAGCGGCGGCAAAGCCAATGCCAGTTGATCCAGCTCCGCTACAAGCTCTTCCCGATTGGCCAGCACCTGAACGCTCCATTCGGGAGACTGGCTGGCATCTTCGGATAACTCCGTTACGTCGGCAACCAGCTTTTGCGCACCCGTCTCCGCGAAGGAGGTCTGGAACTGCTTCCTCCATACCGTATGCGCGGGAACGATGACCGAATTGGCGCTCTCATTCAAGCCGGGAATCGACACTTGAAATTCTTTGTCCTCCGGGAACGGGTTGGTTACATAAAGCGAAAAGTCCAACATCTGGCCATTCTCGCTTATATAACGATTTTCCTCTACCGATTCGTAATCCCGGTCCAGCCAAGCAAACCACTCGGAATGCTGCGGCGCCAGAAACAGATTGCCAAAGGCATTCTGATCCTTGTATTTTCCTATCCCTGGCGTCCACTCGACCCAACTTTTACGGCCCGCCCCGTCATTGTCATTGATTAGTAGATTGAAAGGAAACATTTTTTCCGGCTTTTCCTTTTGCAATGCTTTCCAAGGAATGGCCGCTTCATAGAGGGTCGCATCGGCAAGACGATTGGTGCGTAATTGAATGGCATCTTTGCCAAGAACAGCCGTCCCCGAACTCCAGGACCATACCTCGGGCTGATTGTCCGCATGAGCGAATCCAAATTCGGGGCCGAACAAGGCGTCGCTTCCCGTAGCGAACTGAATGCTGTCCGCGGACCACATGGAAGCGCCCGCCGATGCATGATGAACATTATCTTTGATTTGCGCTCCCATATACAAGTTGTTGGCATCGTAAGCGAACATCATTCGGGCCGAGAGGTCCTGTGCCCCCTCCCAACTGGCCAGATTGGACGGCAAAGCGCCGTTTATAAGAGGAAGCTCCACATAGCTTTGGCCGTCCCAATCAGCCAAACTGCCATCGATTGCAAAGTCGTCTTTATAGTAAACCGGAATGGATTTCCCTGCCGACAACCTGGAGAAAAAATCCTCTTGAT
Source organism: Paenibacillus agaridevorans (assembly GCF_018604145.1). Taxonomy (NCBI): domain Bacteria; kingdom Bacillati; phylum Bacillota; class Bacilli; order Caryophanales; family Paenibacillaceae; genus Paenibacillus; species Paenibacillus agaridevorans. The sequence continues at coordinate 4,363,340 of NZ_CP075889.1, forward strand.
CGATATAGGAAGCCCCTTCCTCCAAAGCCAAGCTGTAATGGAAGGCGGAAACCGGGCTGGCAGCCAGCCCATTTTTGGTCGCGTAAGCCTTGATCACCAAAGGACGTTCAATGGAAATCGGCCATTCATACAATTGCCTGGTTGGCGATGTAACCGGATCGCTCTTATCCAATGTATAATACACGGACGCCGCTGAAGTGGGAGTCGACAAGGACACCAACGTCCCTTGCTCCACTGCTCCCGACGGGACATTCGCCACCACGTTTGCGACCGGTACAAGCGTTTCAAAATCGCCGTTTTTGATCAAATTTTCAGAAGTGCCGCTTTCTCTCATCACAATGTCGTCTATCCATACCGCCTCGGTCAATCCATCGGACAAAATGACAAACGGAAATGAGGTCGTGGAGGAATCCGTTGTAATCGTAAAATTCACCTGTTGCCATTCGTACGTTCCTCCAGGAAGATCCTTTCGCGCTGTCCAGGCAGGATTCAGAATGACACTCATCCGGGACGCCTCATGCGCCTTTACCTGCAAGGCCACCTCGTAGGCGGTGTTGGGCTTGACCGCCACCTGCTGGCGGATAGCCAGGAAGACGTTGTTCGTTTTTGGAGTCCGGTTTACGATCTTTAATGAACCTGCTCCCGCAAAGGTTTCTTCCTGGTCGATATAAGCTTCCCCGTCTGCATTGTTATTGTTGTAGCTGGCAGACCACTGTGGAATATTGTTTATAGGCTCAGAAGCGGCCGATGCCTGAGGGAGAATGCCAAGGCTCCCCAACCATACAGACAACGCCAGCATAATAATGGAAATTTTGCCCAACGATGATTTTGTTTTCACAATAAATGCCTCCTTTATGTTCCTTCTCTTGAGTCCTGATTACGCTCGCGATATTCCGAAGGCGTCAGCCCGGTCAATTTTTTGAAAATGCGTACAAAGCTGTTAACGTTCGTATAGCCGACTTGCTCGGCGATATCGCGCACCTTGCCGTCTGTCGCGGACAGCAGCTCCTTTGCTTTGGACAAACGAATCTCCATCACGTAATCGATAAAGTTGATCTCCGCCTTCTCTTTGAACAACTTGCTCAGATAGGGCACGCTAAGTCCGAATTCGCTCGCCAGCAAGTTCAGCGACAGATCGCTGCGCATATAATTCGTCTGGATAAACACCAGCGACTGATCGATCAGATCGTTCCGCTCGCGTTGGCTCCGCTTGTCCCGAATCAGCCCGATCAATCCCGTCAGCCGATTCAGCGCGAAACGCTCCAACTCGTCCAACTGCTCGTAGCGGTTCAACATCTCATATTGGTTCAAATGATCGTACATATCCTGCTCGGGGAACAAGCTGCCGGCGTCTACGCCGATATCGACCGCATCCGTAGCGGCGCGCATCAAACATTGGACGATCAGTTGGGCGATCACCTCGGGCGGCACCTGCTGCTCTGCAAAGGATGCGAACCAGCGGGCAAGCTGCGTTTTCAGCATCTCCCCGTCGGCAGCTTTTACGGAAGCAACGATCGTGTCGATCGATGCGAACAGCTTGTAGTAGCGCGGACTTTGTTCATTTACAATATCGTCCATTGTGATAATGGCGTTGCCGCCCAACACCAGCTTGTATCGCAGCGCTTCGCAGGATTCCTGGTACTTAGCGGAAATATCGCCCGGCGAATGCGCTAAATTGCCGATGCCGATCGTAATCGTCCGCCGGAAATATTCCTGCACGAATTGCTTGAGCAAATCGGCTACCGTAACAGCGCGCATAATATAACGCTGATCGTCATCGCCTTCGTCAAAGCTCATAATAATCGCTGCTTTGCCGTGCTCCAGCTCGGCGGCAATACCTTTGCTCTCTGCATTCACCAACTCCTCCGCCGCATTGCAAAGAGCATACGTATACAGACGCACATCGCGTTGCGAGGGGATTGCACTCTTGTTGTCCAGCTCGATACTCATCACGACGAAGCGGCTGCCGTATAAACGGATATTGAACATATCCTCGTACGTTTGCAGCATTTCCGTACTTTTGCGGCGGCCCGACAGCAGCTCGGCAACGAGTTGCAATTTGATAAACGGTTTGCCCTCCGACACCTGCCGCGACAGTTCCTCGCGATCGGTAAGTATCCCCTGTACCGTATGTTCCAAATAATGAAAGTCGTCCGTATAGCGCCGTCCCGCCATCCCCGCTTCCGCCGACTTCAGCTGCCCCGTCAGTTTGGTGCGTACGCCTCGCACGAAGCGGTTGATCGGCAGATAGGTCCATCTTCCGGCGAAGGCCGTCGAGGCGGCTGCGATGACAACCAGCAGGAGCGACAAGCCGATCAGCGTATTGCGGATAACGGTCATTTGTTGCGACATCTGCGACGCCGGAATGACGCGCACGATCCGCCAGCCGGTATAATCCGATTCCATATAGAACACCCAGGACGGCTGCCCGTCAATCTGCGCCGCAAAATAACCGCTTGCGGCATCGCTGCCGAATATCCCCCTCACAAACGGTAATTCGCTGATATCCTTGCCCAGACGGGTTTTATCGTCATGCAGCGCCATAACGCCTTCGCCGTCCAACACGAAGGTTTCTCCGCGGTCATCCGACTCGGTATTCCGAATCAAACTGTAGAGCAAATCCTCCTTGACATTGACAGCCACCGCGCCTTTGCGCCCGCCCGGTAGATGCACCAACGGATAAGCGCGTACCAGAGTGACTACATTGCGGTATACCGACTGGCGCGCGTTAAGCGCAATTTTGCGAGTGGTCAACCATTTGAACAAGCCGGCCTCCTCTTCGAACTCCGGAATCCAGCCAAAATCCTGAACATTATTGTTGAGGTCGGAAGACACGCTTCCGGTCAGCAGGCGCTGTTTCGTATACGAGTACAAATCCATAGAGAAGATGTATTCCATGCTGCTGGACGTGCGGTTGATTGTATTGACCACATGAAATTCGTTGTTGATATTCACATCGGCGTTTCGTCTTTCACTGAAAAAACGGACAACGGCATCATTTTTCATAAATTGAATCGCGGTTTTGTCGATATGCTGAAGCGTCAGCTCCAGCTTATGATTCTGTTGTCCGAGCAGCTCCATGTTGGTCGATATCAGCTGCTCCTTGAGCTGCTTCGTGAACAATTGATAGGAAATCGCCATCGCGGCAAAAACAAGCAGGAACAAGATGATGGACACCGCGCCCCAAGCAATCCATAACCGTCGGTTTTGCCGTATATTCATCCTCTTGCTCCCCTTTCCTCAGAAGCTTGCTTTATTCTCCTCATACCACCGCTGCGCGATTTGCTCCGCTTCCGGGCCGCCAAGACGCTCCCATTCCTTGCGAATTTCCTCTAGCGCCCATTTGCCGCTATATTTGTCCCCTTGCTGCGTAACCGCCTCCGCACGGGTTTCCCTAATAAATTGGTCAAGCGACGAACGGATATCATTGATTTCGTCGAAGTTTGGCTGATAGGGGATATCTCTGCGGAATGGATGCTTCAGCGCAGTAGTCAGCGACTCCGAGTTCAGCTTCGCGATGCGCTGCGACAACTCATCATCCGCCGCCATAATGGACAAATACTCCGGTTTGACAACTTCCTGGCGCAACACGGCGTATTCCCCTGCGTAGCCGACTTCCTTGGAAAAAATGTCCGCATCCAATTTTTTAACTACGCCGTCCACCATTTCATAATGCACGCCTTCCTCGCCGGATACTAACGTTCTCCAGTTTTCGAACACCCAGTCCAGGTATTCGATCGCCGCTTTCGGATTGGCGGCATCCTTGCTCATGGCAACGAACATAAACGGAGCCGATTCCTGATACGAGCCATAATGTCCGTAAGGGCTCGATACCATCTCCAGCGGTACCGGCTCAGCGACAGGTACGTTGGTCAACAGGTCGCGATTCAAGTTATCAATGTTGCCGAGCCCCCACTGTCCCATCAGAATGCCTGCCCGTCCGGTCGACCATAGCTGCGCCGCGCGCTGATTGTTGCTGTCGGTCAAATATTCGCGATCGACCAGCCCTTCCTCGTACAGCTGCTTCTCAAGCTGCACGACATCGCCAAAACGATCCAGCGTAGCGCCGTATTGCATCTTGTCGTCCTCGACATACCACATATTGTTGAAAGCGCCATAACTTGCGGAATAGATGTCGAAGGAATTCTGCCCGACAATCGGCGCGATGTCCGGATAACGATCCTTAAACGCCCTCGCCACCGCAATCAATTCCTCAATTGTCGTAGGGCTATGCATGCCAACCTCATTCAGCCAGTCCTGGCGGATCCACATCCCATGGTTGACGATGGACGTAACCGGGCGTTTCGTTGCAACCGCATATATTTTTTCCTCGAACGTCAGATACGGCAGCAAATCCTGGTTTTCCTCCAAATATTGTTTGTAGCTTGTGCTGTATTTCTCGATATACTCTCCGATTGGCTGCAAAACCCCTTGGGTCACCAGCTTGCCGATATAGGTGTGATCATATTCCCAGATCAGATCCGGCGACTGTTTGGATGCGATCAGCACGTTAAGCGAATCCTGTGCCTGGCCGCGCGGAACCGGAACCATCGTTACATCGATGCCCGACTGCTCGCGAATCCAATCCACCCAACGGTTTTTCTCGTAGGTGCCTTCGTCGCTCGATACCGCCCCCCTGTCGAAGGCGGAAATACTCACCTTGCGCGGAAGAGCATCCAACGGATCGGCTTCCGGCGCGGTTGACTCGCCGGAACTTGCCGTCGGACTCGTTCCTCCTAATGGTGTGCCGGACGTGGATTTGTCTCCGTTCGAGCACGCCGCGAGCAATACAACGATCGCAAACGCAAGCAACAGACCTTTCATTGCGTTTCTCATGCTTTGACCTCCTGAATGTATGGCGTCAAGACTGCTCCCCTTTTCCTGTTTGACATGTCGAACTGCTGCAGCGGCTCTTGTACCACGAATGTAGCACGCCGCTTGAGTGCCTGAAACCTCCACTTTTTACCTTGCTACTCCATGCGTCACCTATGCGGACATTCTTTTTTTGAGATGATATTCCTTTTTTTCGATCAAGGACTTGCAACGACGCGCGAACTAGAAAGGCGTAACCGGCAAAAAGTGAAACTTTCGGGCCGGAAACATCCGTGTTACTTTGATGTGGAAACGTTTATCATGCAGAAGGGATGCGAAACGCCAATGAGCTTAAGCGAAACAACAGAGGGTTACCCATCGGCCAAAGAGGAATTGGAGCTGTTAAAGAGAAGCGTCTCCATGCTGGAGAGCGAGTTTAATCCGGAGCTAAATCTGTTACGCGTCAAATATCACACCAACGGGTATCACACCATGCTGACCGGCGTGGAATACGTCCATTCAACACGCGCTTCCGTCGAATACGCGCTAGCCCTGCTCGATACCGGGCTACCGGAGTATGAGGCGAAAGCCTTCAAGATTATTGAACAAATCATCTCCCTGCAGGACCGCGACCCGTCGCGCGATACGTACGGCATCTGGTCGTACTATTATGAAGAACCGCTGGACAAGATGGCACCGCCGGATTGGAACTGGGCCGACTTTATCGGCAAGGTGCTGGTGATGATCGCGATTCGTCATGGCGAGCGGCTGCCGGAGATGTTGGCGGGGCGGCTGCAGGAGGCTGTCTTTCACGCCTGCGAATCCATTATTCGCCGTAATATGGGGCCGCATTATACCAATATTGCCATTATGGGCTCCTTCGTCGCGATTGCCGCCGGAGAGCAATTCGGGCATAGAGGCTATCTGGAATATGGTTTGGGGAAATTCGAAGCTTTCCATGCCTATACGAGAAGATTAAACACGTTCCAGGAGTACAATAGTCCGACTTATACCGTAGTCGCCATTATCGAGCTATCCAAAATTCGATCCTATTGCCGATCCCCGCGCGCTATTGCTATCGCCGACGAAATGCTCCGACTGGCATGGACGATGGCGGGAGAGCATTATCACGCAGCTACAGGACAGTGGTCGGGTCCGCATAGCCGTTGTTACCACACGCTGCTCACCGACGCAACTCACGCCTTCCTCCGGCGTTGTCTTGGCAAGGAATGGACGGAACTAGCCGCCGACTATCCGGTTCATTTGCTGGAATGGCATCGTTCCGGCGCCAGCTGTCCCGACGACTTGCGCAGCCTGTTCCAAAAACCTGCCGAGAGGCAGCTGCGGGAAATCTATTATCGCAGAGAAGACGGATACGAAAAGATCGGCACGACCTGGATGACGCCTTCCTATTCGGTCGGCTCCGCCAGCAAGGAAGTCATGTGGAATCAGCGCCGGAACCTGCTGATCTACATGGACAACGGCGGCAAGCCCGCATATGCGTCGCTGCGCATGCTGCACGATGGATACGACTTCTCCGCGCCGGTGCTGACGGCGGTTCAGGACAAAGGCCATGTGTTATGCGGCATGCAATTTTCGGTTAACGGAGGCGATACGCATATCGGGCTGGACCGGATCAATGGCTCGATTCAAGCCGAAGATTTGCGACTACGCCTGGAATTCGGCGGCGCCTTGGAAGGCATGGAGCTTAATGCCGCGCAGGAACACGTCGTATTGACGATCGGCGGCACTCGCGTATCGCTGTCGTTGCTCTCGCTGGTGTTCAACGGCGATGTTCCCGAGGTGCAACCCAAATGGACGGTGACGCGCGAGGGAGACTTGCTTGCTCTGGATCTGTTGTTGTACAGCGGCTCCAGACGGCTCATCGACTTCGCGGGCATGCGGCGTGCGGGCATTTGCTTTGCCGTGTCTGCCGAGGCTGCGGAAGCGGCAACCGCGCATGACCTGGCCGGGATGGAAGCCTCCGCGGATGAAACAGACCTAAGAGCCGACTGGTCGCCTGCCGGTCGCAGATTGTCGCTGATGCTGCCACTCAAGCCCGATCGTGTAGAGACGCTTCGCGGGCAGCAATAAAATGTATTTCCCCCTTGGGATAAATCGAAAAGGCGGTTACAGGGATGTTTACCCTGTAACCGCCTTTTCAACTAATGGGATATTTTGGACCACAAGGACAACGGCAACTCACGTTGTCTTTGATAAAAAAACCGCCTATACCGTTTTTCCTGGCTTGAACATTTTTCCTTCTTCAAGTTGATTTTCTTTCGCCGTGATTTGATGGGGATCAATTCGGTATACCCGAACCGGCCCCCCAAATACTGTTGATCGATATTTGTCCACATGCTGCTGGGGAAGCGGTCGATTGTAGTACCCGGGAACATACTTATCAATCATTTCTTGCAGCATACGTGTTGCTTCATCCAGATCGTCGACGGGATGTGCCTTGCCAAAAATCATCACGCTCATATATGCGGTGTCCGTCTTGGCTGGTACGGGATCTGTAATTGTCCCGTATTCTTCACTAACCGTAAAACAAACCTCGGGGTTTGCTTCCATAACCTGATTTCGTCGCCCGCCTGCGGCCCCATGAAAATAAAGCTTCCCGTTTGTCCAAACAAAGTTAAGCGGAACAACATACGGCAAAAGACCGTCGGCCATGCCTAAGTGTCCAATTCGGACTTGTCGAAGAAATGCCTCGATTTTATCCTTGTCCAACACTTCTCTTATTTTGTAACGTACCCCGTCCATTTGTTCACTCCTCGAATTGAAGTATGGAGTAAGTTTATCAGTTATTGGAGTGAATAGAAATATCCATAACTATACAAATGGAGCAATCCATATTTACATCTGCTGCACCATTCGCACCGCGATCGCAGCAGCTTCCGCCCGGGTGACCGTTCCCAGCGGCTTGAAATGGCCGTCCCCAGTTCCTTCCATCAAGCCGCTTGCCAGCACCTGCGCTACATATCCTTGTGCCCATACGGGGATTTGCTTTGCATCCTTTAAGCCGTTCAGTTGCATTTCTACGCCGGCACCTTGTCCTGCCTTACCGACTGAAGCGCTGATGCGCGCCAGAACCGCTGCGAGCTCGATCCTTGTCATTCCTCCCTGCGGTCGGAAGCTGCCATCCTTGTAGCCCGTAATCCACCCGTCCGCTACGGCTCGCTGTACCGCCTCCAGCGCATACTTGCCAATCTTCGCGTCGTCCGTGAAGACTACCGCTCTTTCGGCAGGTTCATCGGCTGCTTCTGAATGTCCTTCCAGCAACTTCATGCCTCTTGTCAGAATCGTAACCAATTCCTGGCGGGTAACCGCCTGGTCAGGACGATACGTATGATCCGGGAAGCCGGTAATAAGTCCTGCCTCTACTGCACGCTCAATCCACGCTTGTCCCCAATGTCCGGCGATGTCTGCCAGCTCTTTCTGCGGCTTTGGCTCCTCCTTCGCGAAGACTGCCACAGCAAAAGTACCTAGCTCATTGATGTCTGCTGTAACGCTCAGCTCGCCAGATTTGCCTCCTACCTTCACCCATGCTTTTTGCTGTTCATCGTATCGAGCAAGGACGGCCTCCTCGCCTGTTTTCAGTTGACCTTCATAGGCGATGCGAAGTACTACCGGTTTGCTTAGCTCGGCATTCCCATCCTGACTTAGCAAGTAAACAGGGCTTAGCATTCGAACCCCTTTCTGGCCTTTCAGTCCTTCCTGCCACTCCTCGATCTTGAAGAGTGCGCCGACTGTGGTCGCACCTTTCGGAATGCTCAGCTTAATTTGCCGACCCTTGCTTACTTCACCGCCCATGCCTGCAGGTACATAAAGTTCCCCGTTAAAGGATTCGTTAGGCGTCACGCCTCCCGGATAAACAGGCGGATCGGTCGGCGGCTTCGGCTCGCTATGGATAGCCAGCTTGACCGTTGCCGTATTGGAATAGCCATAACCGTCATAAACCCGGAATCGAAATTGATCCTCTCCCGATGCTGACACTTTGGCAACATAGAGAAATTCGCCAGTTGCAGGATCAATCAGCTCAATCGTTCCTTGCTTACTCGCAGTTGCAATTTCATAGGTTACTGCACTTCCTGAAGCAGCCTCATTCTTAAGCGTGCCGCGCAGTTCCTCTCCTGCTTTCACACGATATGAAGCGTCAACTGCAACCGGAGCAGGCTTCGTATGCATCCACTGCATGGTGCGGAACAGGCTGGCTCTCTTCGTAAGACCGATCCCCGATCCCCATTCCATCCAGCCTCGCCTGCCCTCGCCGTTGTTGTCATTAACAAGCAAGGAGAAGCTCATGACTTCATTTCGGAGCGGAAGCACCGGCGCCAGTTCAGACCATGGCAGCGACATTTGATACACGGTAATCTTTTTCTCCTCGTCACGCTTTACGACTAGCTTGCCAGACTTGATTGCTCCTTTATCAATACCTGGCGGAGCAGCGAATCGATACATTTGCGGGCCTTCGGTCGTATCGGACAATCCAATTTCATACCAGCTGCTGCTCTCGCCTGGTACACCTGATGAAATCGCAAATTGCAAGCTGTCATTATTCCAAATCTGGTTGCCGGTTGCCTTTGCAGAGTGAATCTCATCCTTAATTTGTGCTGTCAGATAGAGATGATCACGGTCATAGTTCATCCACAGCTTGCCGCGAACATCGATCTTGCCGCTAAAGCCGGACAACAGGACTTGCGTTCCTTTTTCCAAGTCGATGGTTGGAGCTGTTGCTTCAAGCTCCGGCTCAATTTCTCCATTCACCCTCACCGTTCGCTCTGTAACCGGGTTAAAACCGAAATTGCCTTCGTATCGATACGCATCACCATTACTAAATTTTACAAGTACGGAAGCCTTGTAATTATCCCCGAATCCGAATGAAGGAAGAGGAATGTTAATTTGCTTTGACGCCTGAGGTTCGATACTGGTATTCAAAGCCTGCTTACCGGATTGGTTCCCAATACTCCACTCCACTTCCTGCACATCAAGTGCGTGAAGCTTGCTGAAGTTGGCAACATCAATATGAAGCGATTGCTTATACTGTCCTTCCGCGCCTTCCGCTTGCTCCATGATCGGACGTACTTTTACTTCCTTGGCTTTCTCAACCTTCAGCTCATAACCAAGCTTACCGACCTTTTGGCCTCCTGCCATTAAATAAACCGGAATATATCGATAGCCGTCACGCGTGTCCATTACTGTAATTTCTTTGTTAATCGTTTGGCCAGGCTCTATCGAAACAGGGTGCTCCTTCCCTTCAACATCCAAAGTAAGGGAGAGCTTCGATTTGCCCGTATTGGTCATGGAGATTGCGAATTGTCCTTCATCCCCTACAACGGTAGCTGCGCCGCTAATTGTAATAGTAGGCTCAACAGCAATTTGACCGATGTGGCCTTTCACATAATACGGCTCTCCAGTAAGGGAAAGCATGATCTTTCCGTTGAGCGGAGAATACAGCTCGGTATTGCCCATCATATCCGTGATCTCGATTGGAGCATCCGCCGCAATCTGGATAACGGTATCCTCCGTTGCCCAGACCACCCGAACAGGCTGCTGATCCTGGACAAAGCGATAGCTATGAATCGGCTCTTCGACTGCCTCTACTTCCTCGAATTGTGCGCCGGTCAGCTCTCGCGTCATTACCGCATAGCTCAGATAAGCCGGCTTGGCTGTATAGGCCCCCAACAAGCTTTTTTCATTTCGGATCATTCCAAAATTATCTTCGTTCAAATCCGCTATCATGCCATCGTCCATCAGATCGTACCACATCATTTTTTCCACGCCGCTGCTTAATGCGATGACATGCCCACGCAGCAGGTAATTTGCTTGCAGCTTCTCATTGATTCCGCGTGATCCGACAAAGGTTGGCCATCCAAACTCCGTCAGCCAAATCGGAACCAAATTTCCGTCATTATACTTTTTAATCAATGTTTTCAGATCTTCCAGCTTCTCTGCTAATTCCTCAGGAGCGTTGGGGTACACATATTCTTGTACTGCAATAGCATCAAGATAATCCATACCTCCCAGCTCGAGCACTTTTTCGATCCAGTCCAGACTGATGCCGGCCGATACAATACCGACAATCGGCAAGTCCGGATGCTCCGCATGTACGACCTCGTAGGTTTTCTTCAATAATTCAAAGTAATATTCCGGTTGTGAATTCGCAGGGCTATTGCCGCGTTTGCCAAATCCGCCGTTAAACTCGTTGTACACGTTCATGGCGAAAATCTGGTCCTTATACTTCTCCACATATGCCTTTGCGTAATTCGCCATGCCTAGTCGCCCTTCATCTGTATAAGGGGTTCCGTTATTATCGTAAAATTGGTTATTATAAGCGGCAACAAACAGCAGCGGAATGCCTTCCAGCTTCAATCTAGCCATATAATTTTCGAGATCAGGAAAGTAGGTATATACTCCTTTTTCTTTTTCAATATATTGCCACTCTATACCATCGCGAACAAAGCTGGCGCCTGCATATTTTACAAGCTTCACAAGATCCGCATTCCAGCCGTATCCTATGCGATGCAAATGCGTATTCATCCCGAACGGTGAATCGCCATTCGCCGGTGCTGTGAAAGGTGTAAGCACGGAATAGGTTGTTTCCAACATAATCGGCAAGCTGCCGCCTTTCTCGGCCTGTGCTTCGAGTGTGAAATATCCTAGCCCACGATCGGGAACTGTAATCGTCGCCTGCCCATTATGAGCTTGTGCCGTGCCTTCGGCGACCTTCGTGCCATCCAGATTGAAGGCTTTCCAGCTAACATTCGGCCTGACTGTCTCAACGATGAACTGAACAGGCTCATTATTCAAAAACACATTGCCAAGCACAGTCTGCTTGAACTTCGTGTCTGGCGGAGTAACGGTGAGAATCGGACCATCCTGACTCCACTCTCCTGCCGCATTGCCTGCTTCTACTTTATAGGTATAGCGTTCGCCAATAATAAGACCTTCAACAAAGTAGCTCTCCTCTTGGCTGCTTATGGTATCCATTAATGTTCCATTTTGATAGATCCGATATTGCGTAACGCCTGTCGGATCTACCGCTGCCCCCCATTGGAACGCCACTCCTTCCTCTTCCATGCTCTGCAGTTGCAAGGTGCTGCCCGTTGGCCAGCTTGGAGCTGCCGCATTTGCACGTGAGCTGTTGATGGATAAATAAGGCCGATTCTCTGTATTTTCCTTACTATTAATAATTGCTACGAGTCCGACATCTGCTAACTGTACTATACCAAAGCCGGCATTTGTCTCTCCTTTGCTCATCTGATCCTTTACATAGGTGGTAACATCAACCTGATGCCACTTCCAAGTCGTATTCATCGGAACCTTGTTCAAGAAATGGATAACATTCGGTTTCGTGATCCAGGTCATTTCCGCTTCTTTCCAGGAATGATCCTCCAATCCATACACAACCATATCGCTCGTACTGCCGCCGCCATCTGAAACAGCTCCATAGAAGTTAAGAGTTGCAGTGCCGACCTCTTCTGGCAGCGCTTCCATTTCGAATTTCATAAAAGCTTGGCGAGTTACATTAGGGTCAGCCTTCATATTTTTGACGATCAGCTTGTCACTCGTGCCATAATTCGACTGACTTGCACTGCCTGAGTTAACATGGGTGTCCTCAACAACCGGAAGTCTGACAATGCTTGGCATAGTTACGACTGCTTCCGGTCCATCCTGTGACCAATTGCCAGATGAATCTCCCGCTTCCACCCTAAAGGCATAAGTTTGCTTTTGTGCCAACCCCGCTGCATGGTAATGCTTTTGAGTTACTGGCACTGTGGCGATCAGCGCATCATTCTGATAAATTCGATAGGATACAACCATTTGATCGTCTATAGCCGGTGTCCACTGCAATTCAACTGCATCATCTGCAGTCTGAATCGCTTTTAGTTCACTGCCATTTGGCCAGACAGGTGCTTCATGATCCACTGGCGCCCTATATTTCACTTCCACATAGGGTTGTTGACTGTCGCTTTCTTTACTGTTTAAAACGACGGCCAGTCCTTGCCCTCCCGGCATTTCAGGCTGAACAAAGGCCATACTAACCTTCTTATCTGCTGCCAGCTGATCTATTGCCAGATCTGTAATATCGGCCTCATAACCCCTTGCTTCTTTGCCCAATGTAATAGAAGTCATTGCATCGGATGTATAGGAAGGCTTGTTGTTCCAAGTGATTGTCTCTTCTGTCCAATCATTGTTTGTTACGCTATGAAGCTGAATACTTGCCCCGCTTCCTTCCCCGACAGCGCCGTACACGACCAGCGTAACGGATTCTACTTCTCCGGAAAAATCGGTGAAGTCAAATTTCATGTAGCTCTCGCGAGTTAATTCCGGGCTCCCCTTCTTGACCACCAAAGACTTCTCTTGACCAAAGTTGCTATTAGCAAAAGCATTCGAGCCTCGCACATATGAATCATCCGATGGTGATATCTTGAGCGTATGAAGCTCTGTTGCTCCACTTTGAATGACGTCTCCCGTATCATTAGCATAGACAGACATGTTGTTTATCTGAAATAGCGTGCAGATCATGGCCAGAATAAGCAATTGGACTAATGCTTTGGTTGAGCGTTTCCTTCTCCTCATCTTCCAACCTCCTAGAGTGAGATCATTGGACAGCTGTTGCTTCACCTGCAGCAGCTGCAGGTGAAGCATCTTTGATAGCCAGCTTCTTACAAATTGCCCTTATTGGCTTCGTACCACTCTTGAACCATAGACTCGATATTTTCTCCGCCAAGACGTTTCCACTCTTTACGAATCTCATCTATCCCCTGCTGTGGCGTCATTGCGCTGCCGCCTGTTACGACTTTCGTTTCAATTTGCTCGGCAATCGGCTTGAACGTGGCAATTAATTGGCTCAGCTCAGGGAGATCCGGGTTATAGGCGATATCTCTGCGGAAATTATTTTTAAGCGCAGTTTCAATCGATACGGACTGCTGCTTGGCATACGCTTGCGCTACATCGTCCTGCGCCGCCAAAATCGGGAACCACGAAGCTTCCGGACTCCATTGATGAACAACGGCATACTCGAATGCATATAAAACCTCTTTGCGGAATTGTTCGCTATCAAGCGTTTGCGGCACGCCATCTACCAGCTTGTAATGCTCATTTTCATTCCCTTTTTTCAGCGGCAACCAGTTATCTTCAATCATCCAATCCAAGTAAGCAATCGCATCCTTGATTTTTTCCTCGCTCATTTCGCTGTTGAACATAACATAGATGTTGGCCGGTGTTTCTTGATACAATCCTGTTTTGCCATATTGTGTTGCGAACGGCTCGAGCGGAACCATCTTCGCATCCGGAACATTCGCCATCAAATCGCGGAATTGATTAGGCATATCCCATGCGCCGAACATAATCGCCGCTTTGCCCGTTACCCAAAGCTGGTTGGCGCGTTCGAAATTGTTGTCCGTAATGTATTCCTTATCAATCAGCCCTTCGTCAAAAAGCTGCTTTTGAAAAGCCAGGGAGTCGCGATGGCGATCCAGCGTTCTGCCGTTAACCAGCTTGCCTTCCTCTAAATACCATTGATCCGAAACCGCTTGGAACAACGTTCGCATAATCGGGTTTCCGTTGCCGTTAAATGCAATCGGAGTCATTGTCGGATCGTCTTCCTTTATTTTACGCGCTACTTCAAACAGCTCTTCTACAGTTGTAGGAGCCTTTAGCTGCAAGCGGTCCAAAATATCCTGGCGAACCCACATCGCATGGTTGGCAATAGCATCTACTCCGCGCTTGGAAGCAATCGCGTACACCTTGTTGTCCACGGTCAAATAAGGCAGCAAGTCCGCATTTTTCTCCAAATAAGCTTTGTAGGAGGTGCTGTACTTTTCAATATACTCCCCGATCGGCTGTATAGCGCCCTGCGCCGCCAATTGCGTCATATAGTTGCGATCATATTCCCAGATAAGGTCGGGAGCTTCGCCCGAAGCGATCAAGGCATTCAGCTTGCTTTGCGCCTCGTTTCTAGGTACCGGAATAATCTCTACCTCGGTAGGGGAATTTTCGTTGATCCACTTCGTCCAGCGGTTACTTTCATAGGTACCTTCATCTGCGGCAACCCATCCGCGGTCAAACACCGAAATGCTGATTTTTCCTTTTGGTTTATTGGGCTCGTTTCCTTTATTATCCGTTTGCTCGCCCGTCGGTTTTACGCCTTCATTTGATGGCTTAGGCGTCTCCTTATTGGAGCTGCATGCAGCCAATATCGACAGCAGCATGATTACAGTCGCCAATATAGCACCTGTCTTTTTCAATTGCATCATATTTCTATCCCCTTTTTTTCAAAATTAGCCTTTCACTGAACCAATCAAAACGCCTTTAACAAAATGTTTCTGCAAAAACGGATAAACACATAAAATCGGCGTTATCGCAATGACAATCGCTGCAGCTTTAATCGCCTCCGGCGTCAACATCGCTTGCATAACCCCTTCGGATCCGCCAGCAGGGTTAAGCAAATGCTGATCTACCTGCCTGATCATCTGATAAAGCTTGAGCATGAGCGTCTGTTTATTGGATTTACCAATATAGAGCATCACCTGAAAATAATTGTTCCACCAGCCCACCGCATAGAACAGAGACAGCGCAACTACTATTGGCTTGCACAGCGGCATAATGATTTGCACAAGTATCCGCCAGTCCCCTGCACCGTCGATCGCCGCCGACTCTTCAATCTCTTCGGGCAGCCCTTCCATAAAGGTCTTCATAACAAACATGTTGTAGGTGCTGATTAACGCAGGCAGCCACAGCGACCAATAGGAATTCATCAACCCTAAATATTTGACCAAAATAAAGTTCGGGATAAGACCCGACACAAATAGCATTGTAAACGTTATAAACATTAACAAAGCACTTCGGCCAAGCAGCCGCTTCTTCGATAGAGGATAAGCTGCAAGTATCGTCAGCACGATATTCAGCAATGTGCCTACAAACGTAACCCATATCGTATTTTTCATAGAAATGAACAGCTGTCCGTCTTCAAATAAACGTTTGTAAGCTTCGATGTTGAATTCGACCGGCCAAAACATCACTTCGCCTGATGTAATCGCTCTGCTGCTGCTAAATGATGCTGCCGCCTCATACCAGAATGGATATAATGTAGCCAATGAGAAAAGGCCGAGAAATAGCGCATTTATCGCTCCTCCCAGTTGCGGCAGCAATCTCTTTTTGTCAGTTCTAGCGTTCATAGCTACCACAACCCCCGCTCTCCAGATACCTTAATCATTCGATTTACGCCAATAATAAGAATTAATCCTACAATGGATTGGAATAAGCCGATCGCCGTTGTATAGCTGTAATTCATATTTTGCAATCCAACCCGATAGACGTAAGTGCTTATTACATCCGCAACGTCAAGCACAGAGCTGTTTTGCAGCACCAAGGTCTGTTCCAGCCCCACGTCCATCATGCTGCCCATGCGCAAAATAAGCAAAATCGCTATCGTACTGCGAATACCCGGCAATGTCACATGCCATATTTGCCGAAGCTTGTTGGCACCGTCGATTTTGGCAGCCTCATACAGCTGCGTATCTATGGCCGCCATTGCCGCGAGATATAGAATCGTCCCCCATCCCGCTTCGCGCCAAATTCCCGATAACGTGTACATAACCGGCCACCATGAAGAATTAGCCATAAAATAAATCGGATCGATGCCAAATACCTTGTTTAATAGCAGGTTGACTATCCCGGTACTTGGCGACAGCATCGCAACCAGAATACCGCCCAGCACTACCCAGGATATAAAATGCGGAACATAAAGAAAGTTTTGCACGATGCGCTTATACCATTCTCTGCGAACCTCATTTAATAGAAGAGCCAAAACAATCGGTACCGGAAACCCAAAAACTAAGCTGTACACATTCAATAACAGAGTATTTCTTAATACACGCCAAAAATCCGCACTTTCAAAAAGCAATTCAAAATGCTTTAATCCTGCCCACTTGCTTCCCAATAAGCCGTCGGCGAATCTGTAGTCCTTGAATGCAATAATTTCGCCACCCATAGGAAGATACTTAAACACGATGTAAAAGACGATTACAGGCAACAGCATCGAATATAAATACTTGTCCCTGATCAATCTTTTCGTAATTGTGCCGTTCTTCTTCGTTCCGACGGGCACTTGGTCCACCGGGATCATCCCCTTCATTGCAATCCTCCTCCCTGCATCGATTAAGCTTGGCTGGTCATTCCGCCTCGCAACCCGATTGTATGCAGCTAGGCAAGATTGGCGAAAGAGACTCGTTTTAAAAACGTGTCATTTCTTGCAAAAGCCAGGTTACAATTATTCATTCAGGTTCATTTTCTTATGATTTTAGCGGCTTTTGCTCTCTAAACTCCGTAGGCGTCAGTCCTGTATACTTCTTGAAGGCTCGCAGAAAGCTGCGCGTATTCGTATAGCCGACTGCTTCTGCGACATCATTGACCTTCATGCTCCTGTCGTGTAAAAACTGCTTGGAAGCCGCAATCCGAATTTCAATTAAATAATCGATAAAATTCCGCTCCGTATGCTCTTTGAACAGCTTGCTTATATACGGAGGAGACAGCTCGAACTTATCCGCCAATTGATCCAGCGAAAGCTCGCTCTCATGATAATGCTCCTGAATATAGCTAAGTATGCTGTCTACCGTTTTATTTTTGCCGCGACTGCTTCTCTTTTCCGCGATATTCGCCGCTATTTGCTCCAACACGCTTGCAACTATGCGTTCGATGTCCTGCCAATTGTCGCAAGCCGTTATGCGTTGATGTAAATTGCCGAGGCTTGCAATCGTCTCTTCCGGGTCTATGCCGATAAAAGAGATCATTTGCAGCGACTTCATAATCAGCTCAAACGAAAGCTGCTTAATCAAGTCGGGAGATAAATTGCTGCCCAGCGCATCTGCAAACATCTCCTTCACGTACAGCTTCACGCGTTCGTCATCCGACTGCTTCAACGACTCCGTAATCCGTTCAGCCTTTTTGACGATATGGTAGTAATCCTGATTTTGAGAGGTGGAAATATCCTCTATCGAAATGACCGCATCGCTGCCGAACAGCAGCTTATATTGCAGAGCTTTAAGAGATTGGTCATAGGATTTTGGAATATCCGACATATCCGGATAGCAGCGTCCAAGCCCCACTGTTACGGAAAGCTTGAACTCCCGCTCCATCGCCTTCAGCAGCAAATCCAGCACAGCCAGCGCGCGCAAATGGTTCTGCTCCTCATCGCCTTCAGCAAAGCTGATTAGAATAACCGCCTTTCCGCCGCCCAAATCAACGGCTATTCCGGCATGCTCCATATTAATCAGCTCTTCCGCCACATTGCAGAGCATAAATGTATAAAGCGCCAGGTCTCTGCTGCCAAGTTGCTCCCCCTTTTCGATTTCGGCGCTGCAAACGATGTAATAACGGGGGTACAATTTAATTCCGATGTACTCCAATTGATGCCCTACAGCGGCGTATTCCGTTTTGTTGCCCGTCAGCATATCGGTCATGAGACGCCATTTCAGCACAGGCTTAAAATCCCGCACCTGCCGCTCCAGATGCTCGCGATCCAACGAAATTTGATCAAACATCGTCTCCAGCGAGCTAAAACCGTGCAAACGCCTTGCGGCCTCGGTCTGCGGCGTACGGTAGACGCCGAACATTTTGCCGGCCAGGCGCTCGATCGGTTTAAACGTCGTATGGTTAAAATAAAAGAGCACCAATAAAGCAACGACAATCATGCCCAGCGCAACGACGATGAGCAGATCCCGAGTCGATGAGATCGGCTTGTAAACATCGCTATTGGGGATGACCGTTACTATATTCCAATCCGTGTATTCCGACTTCATGTAGAACACCGAGTGCTTCGTCCCATGCCAGTCAATCGTAAATTCGCCCTTCGCGCCGCCTGCCATGATTTGTTTCGCAAACGGAAGGGAATCGGCGCTGCCATATCGTTGCGAACGGTCGCTATGCGTGACAACCTGGCCTTCCTGATCCATAATGATCGTTTGGCCGCTGTATTTTGATTCGTAGATGCCTGCGATCATGCGCTGCAGCAGCAGCTCGTCTATATTGACAGCCACCAGTCCCTTGCGAAAACCTGGCTTGCTAATCGCAGGATAAGGGCGGATTAAAGTGACAACATCCCTGGAAACAGCCCCTTCCCATATTTGATGAGTAGGCAGCCATTTTATATAGCCATCCATATTAATGTGCTCCACTAGCCATTCTTCGTTATTTTCCGAACCGGGCACATACACCTTGTTCATCAGCATGTTACCGCTTACATCGGAATATATATAAACCGAGGTCAACTGTGTATTGGAATGGGTAAAGCTTGTCACTTTATTGAATAGGCTGTAAAAGTTGACATACTTCTCCGACTCGTCGATATAGCTGTCATACATGAAATAAACAAACTCCATTTCATTCATCAGCTTCAGCAAATTTCTTTCCGTCTCCCGGAAGGACAGCTCGATTTTATTATCGATCTGATTGAGCAGCGCATAGTGCACATCCTTTAAGTCCTTCTCCAGCCTCCCAACTGTGCCTATAAAGGACAGCCAAAAGCTGAGTGCAATGATCACCATTAATACGATGCTGTAGGTGAGCTTGATTCTTCTCGAAATATGAACCGACATATAGTCCTCCTTCAGTCCGTGATGAAATAGATCGTCGCTCAAAATGAGCCAAGCCTTCCGAACATCTTACGTTTCGAAAGGCTTGGCGCGCGCTGCAACCCTTTATAGGCACTTTTTGAGCTTGGATTCGGTATACTCCGTACCCCAACGCACGATCGTATTATGATTCAATACTATTTACTATTGTTTATGTTGTCAATTTATTTCTTTTTAGTTTCGAATACTTTTCTTTTAGGAGGCGTTTGAACCAAGACAAAAAAGAAATAGAACGGTTCTCGACCCTCGACATTAGCGATGTACAGGTCTTGAAACACGTTCTAAAAAGGGTAACGTTGCTGCCGGCGATGCAAACATCACGTATTAACGCTATGTACGCGTTTGTAACGGACTTCTGGCAACCAGCATATATCCAGCCCCCCGAATCGTAATGATTCTCTCAGGATTGGCAGGGTCAACCTCGATTTTTTTGCGTAAATTGCTGATGTGCACAGCGACCGTTCTCGTATCCTCCAGACTCTCCATTCCCCAGATGAGCTGAAACAACGCATCACTACTAACGACACGATTGACGTTTTGTGTCATATAGGACAGTAGACTGAACTCTTTTTTCGATAAAAAGATGGTTTCGCTGCCCATGCTGACGGACTGGGCGTAGAAATCCAGCGTCAAACCCGGCAACTCCAGCAGTTGTTCCCTTCTGCCCGTCGACACTCTGCGAAGATGAGCCTTGATCTTGGCCATAAGTACGCCCGGACTGAAAGGCTTAGTCACATAATCGTCGCCGCCATAAGATAATGCGCTGATTTTCACCTCGTCTTCCTCGCGGCTGCTCAGGAACACAATCGGCGCATCCGTGCGGCTGCGTGCGTTCATGCACCAATCTATGCCGTTTTCATTAGCCAGCAGTACATCCAGTACAATCAAATCCGGCTCGAACGAAGCAAGCAGCTTTGTTGCTTCTGTCCCGCTGTGGCTAGAGGTGGATATAAAGCCTTCCCGCTCGCAATACACCTGGATAATCTCGCATATATGGGGATCATCATCGACGATCATTATTTTGTATGTGCCCATCCACCTTCACCCTCCCTCTTCTCGAACACACGGAAGCGATACATAGAAGGTCGTCCCCGTCTGACCATCGCTTTCCGCTCGAACCGTCCCTCCATGCGCTTGTACGATTTCCCTGCAAATCGCCAACCCGAGCCCGCTGCCCTCTACTCCCTTATCCATGCCCGGTCGATCATACCTGTAATTGCGATCGAAGATTTGCTCGAGCTGCTCTGGAGGAATACCCATGCCGGAGTCTTGTACGCTAATGATCGCATAGCGGGTATGATCCACCTCGTCCACAGCTAGCGCAATACGCACCACCCCGCCGCTAGAGGTGAACTTCATTGCGTTCGACACCAGATTGAACAAAGCCTGCTCCAGTCTTTGCGCATCCATCTCGACAACAGGCATCTCGGGTCCTTGATCCTCCGTCTCTCCGATATCCAGCTTGAAATGGAGCCCTGCGTCGCGCACAACCAGCTCATATTGTTCATAGAACAGACGCAAAAAGCGACCCGTATGGACCGGCTTCATCCGGTACGAGACTTGTCCCGTTTCCAAATGCGACAAGAAGGACAACTCCTCGATCATGCGGTTAATCCTTATCGTGTTATCCCGGATATACGCCAGATATTGTTTGTTGCGTTCGGGTTTGACCATATCCTGCACAGCCTCGACATATCCAAGCATGCTGGACAGCGGCAAACGCAGATCATGCGTGATATAGGCAAGGAGCTTTTTCCTCCCTTGCTCGGATTGAAGCAACTGGTCATACGATGTGCGGAGATCGTCATGAGCTGCGGATAAGGCATGTGTGCGCTCCTGTACGATCCGTTCCAAATTCATATTCATTTCGGTCAGCTTGTCGTTCGTGTCCTGCAGCTCACGCGCAATCCTCTCTTCATTAGATGCCGCCCTCGTAAATCTGGAAGATAGCAGAATCATCTGCGCGATTGTAAACACCAACAGACCAAGAGGAGATGTATTGCCGATTCGTGACCACTCGTTATAATACAAGAAGTCGTTGATAACCGTAGCTAAAGCAACCACCGACACCAGCAGGAAGATTAGCGCCCCCTCCATACGCCACACTGCCGCCTGGACCAGCCCAACCATCAGATAAACCATATGCAGCACAATCATCACACCGATTAGCAGTAACATTTTTGTATAGATAAGCGCAGGGCTCACCAGAACAACGATACAGAAAACGCTGGTTACGATCCGCGAGGCAAGATGAAACCACCTCGGCAAATATTTCGGGAAGATGCAATCGAAGTACATTGTGATAAGAAACCCACCGCTGCATAGGATCAGATACTCCATCTTGAACTGCAATTCCCATGGAAAAGCAGACCACCATTGTGTGATCAAGAGCTCGCCGACCAGCAAGGAGCGGATAGCGAACAACAGGGTGAACAGACCAAAATACAATGGAGCCCTGTCTTTGCGCCGCAGCCCGAACAACAGCAGATGATATACGCCAATCACCAGCAGGCTTGCGGTTATGAACATCTCAGCAGCGATTTTCAGATTGGTCCTGACCGTTAACAGATCACTGCCGCCCAGCTCTATATACTTGGTGATGCCGCCTCGCTTGTGATGGAAGTTGGCGACTTGCATAACCAGCTCCACCCTGTCATTTGCGGGCTGGAAGAATACCAGCTTCGTTGCCAGATGCGGTGTCACGCTGCTCTTGTTCTGACCAACTTCACCGACTTCTTCCAACAGCTCACCATTAACCCATAATTTGTACGCATGAAAAATGGTCGGCATCCGCAAAGCAAGCCGCTCGTTCCTATCCTGCTCGCTAAGCTGTATGACCAACCGAAATGTGGCATAGCCCGTACCGTTTAACTGCTGACCATCTAACCGATAACCTAGCCAGGAGCTTGGTATGCTGATCCACCGGTCACGATTTCCGTCCTTCGCTAAGCGATTCTGTATGTCCTCGGGCGACAGCAGCTCCTGCCAGTAGAACGCCCACTCCCCTTTTAACTTAAGCGGATTTTCACTGACATGAACCTGCGTTAAATCCAGAATACCTTTTTCGCTTTGTAAATTAGGAGAGTCCGGTGCAGAGATGACGGCATAGCTTACAACCAAACCAACAACAACGGCAGCAACGATATGAAACAACATCGTACGAGAACCGAATCGGAGAATACTCTTCACTATGAAACAGACCCCTATCTGCAAAAGCACCATAAGTAAGTTGATTATCTAGATCATATCATCATTACAGGAAAATGTGCCCTACAAATATCTGCGAGGCGTTGAACACCAACATTACGGCGGGATCCATGTTTTAAACGCACGAAAAACCGTCACACGGACGGTTCATTAACGTGCAAACCCTAAGACTTACCGATGCGGATCACTTTTGATCGCCCTTGCCGATTATCCGTAGACAGAGCTGGATCTTCTACTTCGTTAAAACACAATAGGCGATACGATATTTCGTAAAACAGCAACTACGCTCCAGCCGGCGATGTTGCTCGTTCTGGAATAAATATTAAGATCCGTTTTTACTTCTCCGCCTTCGATCTCTATCTTATATTCATCTCCTACAAAGCCAGGAACCGCATCGATGTTGAGTGTCGTCCGTTCAGGACCCGCGCTGGCAAGAGCTGTAGCAACCGCAACGTTAAAATGAAAAGGAAGCATTTCAATCGCTTCCTTCGTATTTCCGCTAAACACTTGCTCCGGCTCCGTTATATTCATTAGCTCTTCTTTAAAGAGCGGTGTGTAAAACAAGGAGCGTAACGATTTTTTAGATGTCATGGTTGCTTTGATAGGACTCATTAGGGCAGCAGTACGGAGAACATCAAAACCCCCGACAGCGCCACTGGCGATGTATACCTTTTGATTATTTTCGGCTGCTGTCTCTCTTACTCTATTATATAATGCCGCATCTGCAAAAGCTCCTATAGACAGTACGACCAGGCTTGCTCCGCCTTTCAGAATGGTTTCGCTGTACTCTCCGACTGCTTGAGGCGATGCAGCTTCTGCGATAATATCCGGCTTTAATGCCAACAGCTCTTCCATACTGTAACATGCCTTGCAATTGTGACGTTCGGCAAAAGTCGCTGTCCGCACAGGATTCCTTCCAAATGCACCAACGAGCTCATATTCGGGAAGATATCCGTTATGTAAAGCATTAGCCACGATCTCATTTAAAAATCCACAGCCCAAAAATGCCAGTTTCTTTTTTTCCATCGTTTTTAACCCCTCTCCTATTACAAAAACTAATACTTTCTTATATTTGAACCAAGCCGTAGCCTCTATACTAATAAGTTTTATTATATTAATCAAGGCTGTAACATTGGGGCGGCTATTATGCAACGGCCTGCGCATCATAAAAACACCCTGGATGAGAAGGCTCGCCAAGGTTGTTGACAATGATTTATCTTAATTAGCAAACTCCGCAGCCTTCAACAGCCTGAGCAGCATAGCAGCCGCCTACGACCTGCTGGCATTGCCAGCTGGCGCAAAGCTCCCATCTCCCTTGCCCGTGACAAGACCCATTTGGAGCGCTTGGGCTACCGATGAGGCCGCCCATGAGCTAATTTCGGATCCATCTTCGAATTGTTAGTGGCACTCTAGAATTGGGAGCGCTCCGGACAACCCCGATGCCCACTCGCAGCATTCGAAAAACCCCCGCGAACCCAGCCTAATGCCGGGCTCGCGGGGATTCTCGTCACCGTCTGCTTCGCCGTCTATTTCTCTGCCAACGCTTGCTAAACATGCTACTTCAGACTATAAGACAACATTTCGCCTTTTGTCGGAAACTTCTCATTCTTATTATCGTTGAGCAGGACCCCAAGTTTCAACGTTTGTCCCGATCCCGGAGCAACATTCAAATTCGCAAGCGGGATCGCCAGCTCCACAAGAGCCGAGCTCGAAACGTACAATTGGTCCTTCGATAAATTTACAACTTGATTAAACGACCATTCTTTCCCTTTTCCTGAATAACGGTACAATCTGCCCGACTCCAGCAAGTAATCAATGCCGGCTGTCGTCCATCTGGATGTCTGATAACCCGTTTTTTCACTAGCATCCGAATTCAAATAAACTTGCAGCTTGCCGTCCAACTTTGCGCCCTCGATGAGCATGTAGAGATATTGAGCGTCATTTGTTAGTTTGATGGATCTAACATTGCTGCTTCCGGACGCAGCCGCCGCAATCTGACTCCATTCATCCGCTTTCCCATCAACAGTGACCAACGACGGTATCGTTGTTGGCACCGGCGTTGGTTCCGGTGTCGGTATTGGCGTCGGCTTCGGTGTCACCATCGGCAACTCGCCGTCAATACTTACCTTTGCCATCTGATTGCTTGACGGCAACTTGTCTGCGGCAGAATCCTTCCATGCATAGCCGATGGAAACAGCATCTTTAACTCCGTTCAGGTCGGACAATGCGATCGCATATTCAACCGCCGTCGCATTTACTGCATACTGTTTCAAGCTTGTATAAGAAACAACCTTGGACCAGTTCCAATTGCTGCCGCCTTCGCCACTATATTTGTACAATATGCCGTTTTCTATCATATACTCCGAACCGTTGCCCACCCAATAAGGTGCGGCGAAGGTCGTTTCATTCGTGTCCAGACTGATGAACAACTGTCCTTTCTCGTTAAGCAGATTTCCGGTGACCAACACGTATAACCAATCATTCCGAATAAAGGCTTTCAGACCTCTTGCATTGGAGCCGCCGGTGGTTAACTCGGGAATAAGCGCCCAATCGTCGCTTGCGCCATCAATTATTACGTCCTGCGATGAAGCAGGCGCTCCGGTTGGCGTTGGTTCCGCTTCGGAATCGATTGGCGGAACCGTAGGTTGCGGCGCGCTTGTTCCAACAGGTTCTGCAGGTTCTTCAGGAGCAACCGGCGCATCAAATTCCGCAGCCCCCATATCAATACTGCTGCCCGCTATCCTTGGCTGATTGTAATAATCATGTGTGATGCTGCCGCTGTGCTGAAGCGTTCCTGTGTTAATCGCCGGCGATTGCTCCGCCAGACGAAGGTTGCCGGCTTCGATATCGATAAACAGCGGATCGGCAAAAATCGAGTTTTGATCAAATCCCGTTGTTTGTTTGAAGGCGTTCCAGGATTTATGCGATACTCCGTCATAACGCCAGCTTGTAGAATCTACCCCGTCCGTGCGGTAATACAAATTGTGGTCGATGACATTGCCGCCGCCAGTAGTCCCGGATTTTCGGATAAACGGCATTTTCGGAAATGTGTAGAGAATATTATTCGCAAATATATTCTGGTTATTATGGTGCTGAAGCGTTATTTCGCCATAACCTTGATGCAACGCATCGTTCATATAAAGCGTGTTGTTAACAATCAGATTATTGGCTGCTCCGCCATTGTCTGTGCCCGAGCCGCCCATTATTAGTCCTGCGCCTTGATTGTGATGCAAATAATTGTTCCTTAATACAATGTTGCTTGTTGCCCGGCCCAACTGTTCACTTGCCAATTCCACGCCAAAATTGCTGTTGAACACCTCATTGTTCTCGATAACAACATTAGTACCGCCATCGACATAAATACCGGCCGCGCTCCGGCTGCCCGAGCCGTAGGCAGGATTGGTATAGGTATCGATATTATAAACGAGATTATACGCCACAACGCCATTGCGGGCCTGATCTTGACAAGGACTGGAGCATGTATTATAGAAGCCGGCGATATCAATGCCAATATTGTTATTATCGTGAATAATATTATGATCGACGCTGAAGTCCTTCACATTGCCGACCAGAGTTAAGGATTCGCTCGAGCCGTTAATAAGATGATGCACTTCATTGCCGCTTATTTTAATATCTGAAATTGGATTTGCCGAATCGCCATATACAAGCAATCCATGTGCATTCCCTCTCGTCGCCCGGTTCTCAATATGATGGATATTATTATTCAAAATATGAATATTCGAGCCGCCGCCCTGAATTTTCACGCCGGCCGGATACTCGGAAGAGCTTGCAGTCGCCAGTCCGCGAATCTCGAAACCTTGCACCACAATATAACTGGCTGACCTGATCCCCATTAGGGAGCTTTTGCCGCTTGCAATCGACAGGTTTTTCCCTTCAATCACAGCCTGTTCTCCCGGATAAGCCTGAAAGGTAATGTAACCGGCTGCAGCCGAACCCGAGTTTCTGATTGTAACAAACTCTTCATATACGCCGCCTCTTACCAATACGGTTTCTCCCGCCATCAGCGTATCGGCTGCCTTCTGAATCGTACGCCAAGGCGCTTCAATCGTTCCCGGGTTGGTATCAGCGCCATTCGCGCTTACATAATAAACTTTCCCCGGATAATGATCGTTTGAATAGGCGATTGGCGAGACATTGGACAAGGTAATCATGGCTATCATTAATGTTGCAAAAACAACCTTCACGCGCAGCAGCATTTTTTCATGTCCGCTTTGTAGGTTCATGGCCAAATCACTTCCTTGTCTTGGAGTCTGCGAAAAAAACAAAAACACAGCCGGATAGACACCGAACTGTGTTTAAAAAAAAGTAATAAAAACAAAATTAACTTTTGCTTTTATATCCTCTTTTCGCTCGGCAACTGGCTACCATCGGCACTTGGCCCTAAGGTCCTGTAGTTTTGCGTCGCTGCCTTTCGGCAGGTTTGCCTTTTATCTTCTATTATTCACAAATCAAATGGCAATGCAAGCAATACTTATTGCGCGTAATCTCCGGTGTAATTGACTAACGAAACATCATTGACCCCGGTGATCTCGCTAATTTTTTGAACAAACGATGTATTGTCGTCGCGGAGCGAAATTTCCACTGTCAACTCCGTAAATCCTTTGCGAACCGTCTTTGATTTCAGCTTTGTTTTCAGCTTGGCCAGTTCTCCCCTCAGTTCATTGGCGGCGTCTTCCGTATGGCGAATGATCAGCAGGAAGACTTGCTCTCTGACCTTACGTTTCGACATGTAGAGCAACACCAGACCAATAATTAGGGAACCGCCAACCGCCAGCGGATACACTTTGGCGCCGCAGGCAATACCCGCAGAAAGCGCCCAGAACATAAACACAATATCGAGCGGGTCTTTAACCGCCGTTCTGAAACGAACAATACTGAGCGCGCCGACCATGCCCAGCGACAATACGATATTGGTGCTGATTGTCATAATAACTAGCGTAGTAATCATCGTCATCAGCACGAACGAAACATTGTAGTTATAGCTGTACACAACGCCGCGGAATGATTTGCGATAAATCCAATAAATAAACATGCCAATTAAAAATGAGAAAGCCAGCCCAAGCACCATATCCAAATAAGATATGGTTCTAAACGCCTCAAGCTTTAATACGCTTTGTTTGATAACATCCTGAAACCCCATTGACTCTCCTCCAGATGTGCACTATTCTTTGAAATGTTGTATTGATTTCTCCCGACAAAGCACGTACTTGGATATGGAAGAACGCACATTGTTCTCAGGCTGTAAAATTTGGCGAATATGCTCCGGCAGAAACGAGTCAAATTTGACTTCCATAATGGTGAGTTCTGGCGGAATAACCTCCTCAATAACTAATTGAGGGTGAAACAAATCCACTGTGTTGATTCCTGCGGACATCTTCTTGTCGAATGTAATGCGAACATTGCCCAATTCATGAACATAAGCCTCGCGCCAATAGTCCACAATGACTGTCGGACGAAAACCATACGTATTCAGCGCAACATAAAACTCACGCAGCAAGCTCTCTTTCCGCTCAATCAGAAAAGCGAACTCTCCCTCGAGAATAGACTCATACTCCTCTCTTGTAATAGGAGCCGATTCTTTGCACACAAATTCTCCAAACTTGCTTTTGCGCTCCAAATTAATCGTTTTATCGCCGCCATTGTAAATTCTGATGCGGTATTTATCCCTTTTGAAAACTCCGTCATTTTTCTCTTCCAGAGCCGAACGGCGCGGATCATCGAAATACAGGCTGCGTATATTGTAACCGTCAAAATCGACCGAATGGGCATCCAGGACAAGAATCGCCGCCAACTTCCTCTGCAGAGCCAGGTAATCGTGCAGATGCAAATAATATTTTTTCTCCGTCCTAAGCTTACGACCGCGAAACTGCATGTCATTCCACCTCAAACTCTTTTGTGCCAAAGTAGTACTCTCCATCGCTGTCAAGCACATAATCAAAAGCGGATTGCGTGTTTCCTTTGCTGTCTGTAACTGTTACCTTCCAAAAATATCTCCCGGCAGGCAGTTTTTCGAGCTCCAAAGAATTAGCCGTTAAATCCGGGACATGCTGCAACACATTTTGAAACGTTCTATCCGTTGCAAGCATAAAATCATAAGTCAGCTTGTCATCCTGCAAATCAAAAGATACCCCCCAAGAAAATCGCAGCTGGTTCCCTGACTGTTGAACATCATCCAGATAGAAAGGTTTCGGTTTCTCCAAATCTTCAATAAAGCGCTGCATCCCGGCCTCTGGCGTTTGTATAATCGTCTCCAGCTCTTGTTGGTAATTTTCAATCTGTCCTGCCAAATAATTCACATCAGGAGCTCGATACAAGAATGGAGTAGTAACGTCGGTATATTGACTGATCAGTGCTTCTACTGTTTCATTGTTAATATATTTCTCATATAATTCTTCTACCTTTTCTTTTAACAACTCGACATGACTTGCTTTGCGGAAATAGCGATTATGCAATATAGAACCCCAATAGTTGCTTATGCCGTTCTGATGAGGCGTGATTGAATTGGATCTTCGTTGCTTCTCCCATCCACCATCATAATCCCAGGGCAGTATATACCATGTATCACTGTTAAGCGGCGAGTATAAATAAAAGTTATTGGCGTCTGTATCCATATTATCCATCAAAATGTTGGCAGCCGTCCATGTCAAGAAATTATCCAAATCAAAGTGCTTGGCCATAACCTCATCAATCGGCATGCTGTAATCATTGACATCCTCCAGCATTTTGATTAATTTGGAGTGATCCTTGTGCCCTTTAATTTCAAGGATCGATTCGAAGCTTGTCAGATCAAACGTTGGATCATCTTCCATCTTGATCTGCTCTTCGTATCGCCCGTATTCAAAAAAGGCTACCTTGTACAGATGACCATTCGGGTCCAGCATATGTGAACGGAGGAAGGGTTTGTTGGGCTGTTCCACATGCGTATACAGTCCGTAGTCCTCATAGTTCGCTGAAGAAACGCCCGTCGTTAAATCCTTTACATACAAATGGATAAACTGTGTCCGCAAGCTGGTCATATCGGGAATCTTCTCGAATAAATCAAAGCTTAATTTATTGCGGATACGCGAATAATCCAAACTATGTTTATTCAGGTTTAACGTACGCTGATCCAAATAGGTGCCGCCCTCTTCCGTCATCTTGATTCGATATGATTTTTGCGGCGTATTCCAGGCCGTATTGCCCCTTATCGTAATGGTTGCATTCACGGCGGTCGCCGCATAACCGAACATCCCGGAACGCGGCCCCTGGCCATCGCTTAATCCTTCTTGCATAATAATATCAAGTTTTTGTCCGCTTTGATCTTTCGGCATACGGTTCAAGCTATACCAATCAAGGTTTCTGCCAACCTGCATATCCGGAAGAATGGTAATATATAAGGTCTTTAATGATGAATCATCATCCCGTTCATACAAGCGTTTGTCTTCAATCAGTTTCGTTTCGATATTGTCCGGCATTGGCGCCCTGTTGACAACACCGAGGGGATCGCTCTCCTCATCGGCGTTGGAGGCAAGCTCGCTGCAACCGGATAGAAGCAGTACCGTTACAATCATAATCGCTATCGTTGTTCCCGGCTTGAAAAACCTGGATTTGGATTTGCGCGGCATTTCATGTTGGTTAATCGGCTGCGAACAAAATGTAAAATAGTCGATATTGCGCAGCACATACAACAATCGCATAATAACAAGACCTAAAGCAATAAAGGAAGCAATAAACATACCCAAACCATCATACTCCAATCGCATCGTCCCGTACGTAAAACAAATGTTCAGAATAACAAACAACAAGCTGATGACAAAAACGCCTTTGCGGTCATCGAAATACATCAGAATATGCATCAGGACGAAAAATATAATAAAAAGAAAATATGCCAATGCCAAAATAATAAACAAATCCAATTGAGCCATTGTAAATCCGATTTTCGGCAACAGCTTTAACCCCAGCGCAATCGATACAATTGTAAATAATAATTGGATCTCCATCAAAAAGCTGATTTCTTTCGTCAATGTTTTTTGCATCATCTTTTTGGCCGTCATCACGTCCTGAATCGTTCCGCCATTCATAATATTTAAGTAATATAATCTGAATTTCTCATAAAACGAGGTTTCAACGGATACAACAAACGTCACAAGCGTTGGAATAACGGACAGAAACGCATAAAAAACCGGCGTATCATAAAACGGCATCGTACGGTATTGATCGGCAACAATGGAACTGTCAGGCGACAGCCAGTACACAAAATTGTGCAGATAAACCCCTGAATAAACAAAACATCCCGAAAAAAACAAAGTGGCATATCGCTTGAAATAATGCAGAAACTCAAAGTAATACGCTTTATCCGCTCGAGGAAACCGCTGTTCGAAATGAAAACCGGATAAAATAACAATGGTCAAAAAGCCGATGTCCAGACTCAGCATAGCCGCTACAGTCGGCTCCAGATCTGTATAATGAGAGGCCAACCAGCCGCATGACAAGGTTAGCACGGCGCCGATCGCAAATCCCCGGACAATTCTTACATAATCCTTGAGCGCGGACAGGTAAATTCCTTGTATCCACACAATAACGAGCAGAATAAAGAAAAAATAAGCGGAAAGCTTGTAGCCCCATCCCGCAGTTACGCCGCTAAGAAACAACATGGCAATAATCGATACAATCGGCAAAATAAAAATTAACGCCCCATAGTAAGAAGACATCAACCGGCTATATTTCTTCTCATAAAGCATATCTGCCGTGTAGCGGGTCAATACCATGGATACTCCGCTGGTAAACACAATCGAAAAAATAAAACAGTACGCTACTGTAGAAATATATAACTCCCACTCCAAATAAGTCATGTCTTCGGTTGAAATGATTTGTTGCAAGCCAATAATCAGCAATAGGCTAATAATCATCGGGCCAACTGTAGTCAGAGAGGAATAGGCATACGCTTTAATGTTATTAAACAGACCTTGCTCTCGAAATAATTTTCTAAGCTCGAACCCGATTCCGGCCATTTTTCTCTCCCCCCATCCTGCCATATAAACGCCGGTAGTTTTCAATAACATCATCCTGGCGATAATGTTTTTTGACCCGTTCGTATGCATTGCGCCCCATTTCAATCCGCAGCTTTTCATTTTTGCACAAGGCAATGGCCGCTTGCGCCAATTGTTCGTAATGCATAACGGGTACGACAAATCCGGCTGCGCCTATCTCGTCGTTCATACCTTCAAGCAACTCCTTGCAGCTTCCCACATTGGTGACCACAAACGGCTTGCCCGCGGCCATGCCTTCCAGGATCGCGAGCGGCTGGCCTTCGCTGATGCTGGTAAGCATCAGCAAGTCCATTTTGCCAATATAATCTTTAATCTTGACAGAGCCGGTAAAAATAACATCTTGCAGCTCCAACGATTGCACAAGCTGCAAACATTCTTCATAATAGCTTAAATCCTCTTCATAAGGTCCCATAACATAGAACATCGCATTGGGCAGCTCCCGCTTGATCAAAGCGAAGCTTTGCAGCATCGTTTTAATATCCTTGATTGGCACAACACGTACGATCGCACCTATATAATATTGATCGGCCGGCTTTTCGCTTGGCAAGTCTGCATAATCCTTAATTCTGACGCCATTAGGAATAATTGAAATTTTCTCTGCTTCGCAGCCCAGCTCTATTTCAATTTCTTTGTTGCGGCCGAACAGGGTTGTAACCTGATCCGACAACTCATAGGCACAGGAAGAAATACGGTAGAAATATTGGATCCACAAATCTTTGAAGTAACCTTTGACCCATTCCGCTTTAATGATTTCTTCTTCGCGTTCACGCGAATAAATGCCATGCTCCGTAAGCAAAAACGGCTTATTGTATATTTCTTTGGCCACAACGCCGATTACACCTGCATACCCTGTTGATACGCTGTGATATAAATCTGCTTCAGGAATATCATCGCGAATCGTAATAAACAACGGCAGGATCATCGAACGTACAGTCCAGAACATCTCCGTGAACGGCACAAGCGGGTATTTCTCCTGACAAAGCTCTTCCAAAATATCAAAAAAATCGCGGCTTGTTAAAAAATCCGATACGCGGTCAAATCTGGAGCTGCGAAACAGTCGAATAAAGCTCGTCCAGTCCAAAGTCCCGTCGCTGCCGAGCAATGCCTTCACATTTTTTTTCTGCTCCGCATCCAGACGAAATCGCTTGCCCCACTTGCTATCCTCCTCCAAATAAGAGTCAAGGAACGCTTCTTTCACCTCTATTACATTCGCAGGCAGATCATACTTAAACTTTCCCTGTTGTTTTTTCTGGGCTGCGATTGCATAAATAATAAATTCATGTTCCGGCATTTGGGTCGCGATGTTTTGAATCCAGCTCGATACGCCGCCTGTCACATAAGGATAGGAACCTTCCGCAATAATGCATATTTTCATGCCATCACCTGCCTAATCCAATTGAGAAGTCATTTTTGTAAGCCGTAACCAGATAGATTCCGTCATCCACTTTGCGAACATTGCAGTTTACCAGTTTGCCGATTTTTTTGTCCGTTCTGAATATAAAAAATTGTTCGGATGAATCGGCCGTTGTTGATACTTGCATTTGATTGACATCATGCTTGACACTCATCTTGCTGAGCAGAACGTCGGCAATACCAATGCCCGCCTCGTTTGAAGTAATGCTTCGCAACCATGGATACGTCGTATCCAAACGATTCAGCATATGTTCAAATTCCTTATATAGATCTTTCCATGATTTCTGCTGCCCTCGTTCTATGTCCGTCAAGTCGTCCGGATGCAGAAAGTGAGAGAATAATCCAACAGAAGTCATCGTATTTGCCTCAAACCAAACATTATAAGGAACATCAAAAAAACCTGAGGTGACTCGCGGCATTTCAATAATGCCATCATCTGCAACCTCAAATTCCTGTACATAAGCACGGTTCGATTCGTCTACGCCATATAAAGAGGCAATAACCGCTAAATTGGGCCATTCATGAATAAGCGCTTGCCTGCCTTCCGGCCCTAGAACATTGGATGGCGGAACATAGGACATCACCTTGTATTTGGGGAATCCCTCCGCAATATAATTTAGTACCGCTTCGGTTGCGGCTTCCATATCCTCTACGCTTCTCCATGTCTTGTAACCGAAAGACTCGGCAACCCTGGGGTCAGTCTGCATAGCTTGATGGTTGTAGCCGTGAATGCCAATTTCTCCGCCGCTTTTTATGATCTCTCGGCCGTATGAAATCAAACCATGCAATTCTTCATCCTCCAGTTTGTTGAAAGGAGGTTCTACCTGATCCTGATAAGATTGAATGACAACACCGGTGTACTTGACGTCGTATTTCTTGGCCGCCTTCAACATGTCGGGCCACCAAATATCCCGGAAAAAAGCAGGTAGATCTTTTTTATATTCACGATAAATAGGCAAATTTAATCCTCTCGGGATCGGTGCCGGGAAATCATCAATATAGAACAGCTTTGCGTTAAAAATCGGATAGATATAGTCCGCTTCCAGCATGCTGATGCCGCCTGTAATTAATCCCCTCGTTTCTTTTGTATTCAAGCTGCTGCCATTAAACATCACAAACTGACCATCTCCGTAAGGCTTTTTCCACATTAAAGGCACATGCTTATTGGATCTGGCCAATAACATTGATTCATCGTCCAATTCACCTGCGATGGAGTCGTTATAAATATAATCGCCATCAAACTTGACGCCTTTCTGGCCAATCAACACATTCGAAGTGAGCTCAATGCCGAAGTCGCCTTCTACAAAACTAAAGTTGATTATGCCAAGCTTGCGCGATAATTGGGTAAACACATCGCCCGGGTGGTCAGAGCGCATTACAAACATGCTGCCGCCATTCCAGACATACTCTTCAATCGTATCTACATCGCCGTCCAATTGTTCCAATGATGCAGTTAACAATATAGCTTTGCAATCCGAAAAATTCAATTCCTGCTGATCCATATTAATAATCGTATGGGGCTGCTTCATGTAGCCCAGAACCTGCTCCGTATTCTCTTTAATTTGAGTGCTCAACTCATCCATCTCATCGAATACGAGACAATAATTCCGTTCGCTGTCGACGGCAGCGTTTGGCGGCGCGGCTGCCAGCAATTTCTGTTTTTCTCTCATAGTTTGCAAATCTTCCAGAAGATGATCGTTATGATTAAGCTTCAATATAAATTCCGACCTTGCAAGCTGAGTTGCAATCCCCAGCAACAAAACGCATAACAAAATAATATAAACATTCCGCCGAAATTTAACATCCTTGTCCATTGTTACGCTCCCTCTGACCAGAACCTTACCATTGTAAGCGCGTGATTGGACAACCGCAGGGGCGCCCTTTTCAAACGATCAAGCGTTTCTTGCAACTTGGGATAAGATTTCATCACATAATAAACTTTAATCATGCTTAAATAAGCATTTTCGCTGTCCGGATACTGAGCCAAATACTTGTGAGCGCTTTGCTCCGCATCGCCGAAAGCTTGCAGTTCAATTTCCAGATCGATTTTTTCTTGATAAGCCCATTCCGAATGATCGGATATGGCAATATATTGATTCAGCACCTTTAAATACGTGTAACGATTTTTCAATAACGTTCGTTCATCCAGGAATCCGCTGCGCATATACGCTTGCAGTACTTCCGCATAGGTGGCGACCACTTGTACATCATCCGGCTGATTTTCGAATTTGACCGAAAACTCCTGCAACGCCAGCATCAGCTTGCGTTTGGTCTCCATAATCGCGCTTACCGCATAATGAGAAGTTTCTGTATCTTCATTGCTGACCGCTTTGCGCAAAATTTCGAGATAATTCAGCGAATCCTGTTTCAATACATCAATCATCACCCTGCGGCGGGTTTGATGCTCGCTTACCAATAAAGCTTCTTCAATCGGAATAATGTTTAATTCCCGTTGACGTTCAAACTGTTTGTATATGCCGATGCGGCGAACCTCATGCTCTTCCTGCTGGCGGGTTACATAATCTTCAAACGCTTCTTTGTTCCTCCCTGCAAACCATTTGGACCAGAATAACGGGAACAGCCATCCTGCCACAGGCAGGACGGCAACCACAACCGCTCGAACTAGCCATTGTTGCCAGGAGTTGCGATACAGAAGAGCAATCACCGCGAATGAAATAAGTACATAAACGCCATATATCATCCCATACATGCAATCACTCCTCCTCTATAACCCTGAACTTCATCGTCCCATGCGCCAGGCGTCCCAACACGTTCCCGGCGTCCTCAACTTCGGTATTGGATAGCAAAATCAGCAATTGAGCGTCGGAATCAATGCCGATATAGTCCGTCTCTCTCAGCTTTGCGGATAGATTTCGGGCCGCGTCCGTGAGTGAAGTTCCATGCAGATCCACGCCAACCAATAAGAAAGGAATCTGATGTTGTTCATAAGCCTGTCTCTTGGATGCAACAATTTCCTGGAAAATCTCGGGTTTAAGCAACATCGTGCCTTCTATGTATCGTTGTGTTTCAGTAGCGTCAATATAAATCAAAGCTTTGCTCAGCGCAGATGAAACAAGATCTACCGTAATACGGAACAAGTTTTCATGATATAACGAAAAGCTTTCAAAGGATAATCCATCAACCATTACAATCGCCGCGATTTGATTCTTATGCCGGATAGCCGCAGCCATCAGGGGAACGCCGTGGTCAAGCTGTCTGTTCACATACATTTCGCCGGTTTGAAGAATCGACGACAAGTGAGGATAATCCGTCGCCTTTAGCGATTTCGGCAACCCGTCCGGTCCGTAACCCGAGCTGGCGAGCAGACGCAAATAGGTTTGATGCGGATTAACGGTATAAATCGATACCTGCGGCGCATGCATAATCGATTTGACCACATTTACAGCCGCATTAAATACATTTTCCGGCTCCAGACTTTCCAGTTCCTTAGTGGCGGAATAAATTTTCCCGTAGCTGTCGCCCGAATTGAGAATGCGCAGTTGAAGCTCCTCTTTAACTTCCCGCACTTCCGTATATACTTCTTCCAGGAATCCGTAACGTTCGCCCACTTCCTTCACTTTTGCTTCTTGCTGATGTATCACGGCATTTTTTCTTTCGACGGTGTACCCGACAACCAGACCAATGAAGAGATAAATCGCAATTTGAAAAAATACATCCGTATCATAAGTCAACGATATCAGATCCATGCCCTCCAGCAGCTTCTGATAGATGAATAGCCCCGACGACAGAACAACAGCCAGAATAGCTTGTCTATTCCCATACAATATGCCAATAATTGTAATGTAGAAAAGCTTTACATCGATTACACTGTACACGATATTCAGATAGGTGAGCGTCAGCCATGCCGTCAACAGAAAGGCAATCAGATTTTCAATCGATGGCAATGCTTTTTTGAACAATGCCTTGAACTTGAGCCTGGAAGGCGAGCTTTCCGCTATGGCTGCAGCCGTCTGCCGCTCTGTGTTCTGCTGTATGAAAAACGCCGCTGTCCGTTCCAGGCCCTCATCTATTTTATAAAGCGGCGACCAATCCAGATCGCGCATAACCTTGCTGTTATCCAGCACGGAATGATCGATATCGCCCGCTCTTTTGTCCGCGTATTTAACGTCCTTGATGGGCATTATGCCGCCCAGCACTGCAATAATCCGGTTGACGCTGGTTTGAGTATTGGTCGACATATTATAAATGCCGGACTGATGGCTGTTGGCGCCACGGTAGATCGCATACGCAACATCTTCTACATAAATAAAGTCCCGCGTCTGCTCCCCGTCCCCATATACAACAAAGGGTTGCTCCGCAATCAACCGATTCATGAAGATCGAGATCACGCCGCCTTCCCCCAACCCGTCCTGACGGGGCCCGTATACATTGGAGAAACGAAAACCAAGCGTCGAAAGTCCGTACAGTTCTTCCCACTTGCTGCTGTACAATTCTCCGGTCAACTTGCTGATGCCGTATGGAGAGACCGGCGAACACTCCGCCTCCTCCCGAATTGGCAATACATCCTGAAGACCATACACAGCCGCGGAAGAAGCATAAATAAATTTGTTAACGCGGTATTCTACGCACAGATTCAGCATATTAACAAAACCAAGAACGTTGGCCTCCGCATCCTGCGCCGGGTTGGCAACCGAATGCGCCACACTCACTTGCGCGGCCAAATGTACAACAACATCAAATTTATTGGCCCGAAAAACCTCTGCGCATCTGTCATCCGCAATTGAAAGTATGTAACTTTTGTGTTTAAAGGATACATTCTCCCTCTTGCCCGTGCTCAAGTTATCAATAATGTATACATCGTAGCCCTCTTTATGAAATCGATCTGCTACATGAGAGCCTATGAATCCATAGCCCCCTGTTATTAATACCTTCATCCCCGCACCGCTCCACTTCTATTCTCTGTTACCTCATCTGGACAATTGCCCGATATGAAAAATAACGCAGATTAAAATGAAGGCCGCAAAGGCCTCCTTATTCCAGTAAAAAACCTCAAATTTCGACATTTATTGCAATGTCATTCATCATAGCACATGAGTCTGATCATTTTCTGAACAAATGAAAAGGCTCACAGTTCAAACGTCATGTATATAGTGTCGATCAGAATCACGATTCGAACTGCTGCTCTTGACGATAGAGCGGCTGGCTGTCCTTCTGGGTCATCACATGAGCCACGCCAGACGGAACTGCCCTTCTTACCGCTTGAGCTTCGCGGACAGCTCCGCGATTTGCTGCTCCTACTTCGAAATTGGCTTGCACCAATGAGTTGCCTTTTCTCCGCTTGCACGATTGTTCACTAGGCTTGGAGTTACACAATTTCCTGTAGAGTAGAGAGCTGAATTTCGATGGAGGGCATAGCCCTCCATTTCTACTTTCCAGCTCCCCCTTCATCAAACCGGACGTGAGGTTTTCCCTCATCCAGCTTTCCGATGTCCTTCTTTCTTCCGCATTACGGTACTCTCCTAATTAACCAGTTTCTTTAATCCAGCTTGCTGAGCAATAATCCCCACAATACCGGATTTACTATGCTTGTTTCGACGATTCAGCTTTTTGTTCCAAAACAGGGTTAACCTCTTTCGAATGTACCAGTCGATTTTGTTCAGGAATTGAATGGCAAACGAGTCCATTGCGTAATAGTTCCTCCACCCTTGTATTTTAGGGTTAAGTTCTTTGACCATCTCGTTCATTGTCCAGAACAAGCGGTTTCGTGGCTCCGTGACTTCCTTTACTTTTTCCTTCATTTTCTTCATGGCTTTTTTCGATGGATAACTCCGTAAGATGTAATGGGATCTCCCTTTCATTTGTTTTGGAGTCTTCCGATGATGCATGCCTTAGAAAATCGAATCCGTTCTTGTCATCCCACAGGTTGACCAGCTTGGATTTTGACGTATTCATTTCCAGTTCGAGCTTGGCGAATACAGCTTTGAGCACGTCAATGGATCGTAGTGCTTGTTCCTTGGTTTTGTAGAGGATGACCAGATCGTCCGCATAACGGACCATCGTGCCGAGCTCGGTGAATTTCTTCTCCCAGATCGTGTCGAGGTAGTTCAGATAGATATTTGCAAGTAACGGACTGATAACACCGCCTTGAGGGCTCCCGAGGGTGGTTTCGTAGAACTGATCATCTTTCACGAATCCCGCCTTCAGCCACTTCCGAATGAGCTTGAGGATTCTTCTGTCGCTGATTCGTTGTTCCACTAGCATCATCAGTTTCTCATGCGGGATGTTGTCAAAATACCCGGCGATGTCCACATCTAATACCCAGTAAACACCTTGTTTCACCGCTCGTCTAATGTGACGTATAGCTCCTTTGGTGTCCCGTTTGGGCCGAAATCCATAAGAGAAATCTTTGAAGTCTGTCTCAAAGATCGGTTCTATTACCATCTTCGTTGCCATTTGTACCGTGCGGTCTACAAGGGCGGGTATCCCTAGTGGACGGAACTTCCCGTCCCCTTTCGGTATTTCCTTGCGTCTTGCGGGCAGGGGATGATACGTGCCTGCCGTCAGTTTCTCCCCCACGTCTTCTACGAACTTTTCTTCACCGTACTCGTTCACGATGTGATCAATGGTTATACCGTCGATTCCACCGCTTCCTCTGTTTCCTTTGACTCGTCTCCACGCTTCCCTGAGCACATCTTCTCGGTATAGCTTGTCATACAACGCATGAAACCTTCGCTTCGGATTTTCCTTGGCGGCAAGAAATAGCTTGTTTTGAAGTTCTTGAGCTTTGACTTTGGCGTAGTTAGCAGACTCTGCATTCACTCGCTCGTACCTCCTCCACTTGCTTGGACAAAGCAGGGGCTCTTCCCTCCATGAGGTTTTGTTATCCTCACTTCATCGGCATTACTGCCCCCTCCGACTCCCTTACCGCAGCTCGCCACTTCACCTTTCGGGCTTATAGGTCCGCTCTTTACGGCATCTACCGTGCGGGGAAGGGTCTCCCTAATTCCAAGCACAACTTTCACAGCATGCCGATCCCTATACACCGGAGAGTTCTTCCGTGCTGCACTTCCAAGGGCTTCACACGTTCCAAGGCCTTCGCCCATCGCATCGGGGCTCGGCTCTCTCTTGTCCCTTTCGGGTCTTTTTTGACGATGCGGCAGGATTCACTTCATGTTACGGCCTGCTGTTTTGCTCGCACTCCTTGCGGAGTTACTTTGTCACAGGGCTTCAACCTTAGGATCTCTCCACCAGTTGCCTGTCAGCTACGAGGCGACTTGGCTCTTACCTCGATTGAACTTTCATCAATAAGTTGTGCCTAGCTTGGCTAGGCGCGCATACAAGAACAAAATCACCTGAAGGTGATTTAAAAAAAACCAACACACCCATTCACTCCTTGTCTATCGGACATAAATGGTTACTACTTAGGTCGGTGTCATTGGAAAGAAAATTCACCACGAAGTACAGCCATTAGGGAGGAGAGCACAGGTAGGCCTTGCTTATGGAGGGTAGAAATGAAGCCGCGGGCACGGGCAAACTGCTCCGCACCTTGCAAGGTGCGGAAAGTACCCGAAATCTTTTGTTTGACCTTCGTCATACGAATATCTCGTTCCGCCAGATTGTTGTCGAAAGGAACGAGAGGATCACAAACAAACCGAAGAATCGCCGTCTTGTAGAGGCGGAACCTTTCGGCTAGATTTGCCGCTTTACTCTTGGTCTTCCGGCCTTTTGGCCCCGTCTTCTGACGAATCCTGCCGGTACGCCATTCCGACTCGCCTTGGTCAAGAATGTGGTCGTAGCACCGCTCGATATGCCGGATCTTGTCCAAGGGCAGTTCATCGCCCGCAGCTCGAGCTACCTTCACGAGACGCCAACTTGTTTGCAGCAACCGTCTCATTCGAGTGGACCAGCGTTGCTGGTCGTGTTCAGTAATGCCCTGACACTCCCGCAGCAAATGCGCACCACATAACGCATGCTCAAAGTTGTAGATGCCTTTAAAATATGGCATTTTGCAATCGTGTGGACGAGAATGCCTTTGTAGTTAGGTAATATCCCCATGGCGTCAAAGGCCTTTGTACCACGATTTTGGTGGACCGCTTGATACGTCAGTTCGCTGTAGACATGGTGTGCAGCCAATGGTTCCTTCCCTCGACTTTAACGCTCGTTTCATCGGCGTGCCCCACGGGTGAGGCAAGCAACTGATCACGAACGGCTTGCTCATGAGGAATGAGTTTTGTATGCATCGTCTGCAGATGGGCGAGTAGTGTCGCTTTACTGGGACGGTGGCCAGTCAGATCGGCAAATAACTGACCGATTCGCTCAAGCGGCAACATTTGATACATGCTCAAATACACTGTCCAAGCCGCAATCCCCTGTCCGAACTGAACAGGTCCGCGAATCTCGGAGGGAAAGGTTGCTTGCTCCAGAGAATGGCTGTGGGGGCAACACTTTTTCTCCGTTCGATGTTCGGTGACGACAAAGCGAGGCTGTGGGAGATCAAAGACTTGGCGTCTCTCGTACCCCTGGCAGGCAGTATCCTCGAGCGAGGAAGAGCACCGTGTACACTGCAATAACGGATGTGTAACGATGGTGTCGGGCAGTCCCACCATTTGCAACGTAGAGCCTTTATGGCCTTTTGGCGCTCCCTTTTCCCCGCCTGCAGGAGCTCGAGACTGCACATAAAAGAACGGATATCATCATCCTGGCCTTATTGTGTGTTTCTGCTGCTCTTGTAATCGTTATGATCTTTATCGTTCTCAAGTATAAAAAGCGTTGGATCCACGTGCTTCAAACGGATCCAATAACGGGCTACGGTAATCACATTAAACTTTTTAAAGATTATGATGCATGTATTACGGATGATAATCGTGTCAGTTACAGTGTTGTCAATTTAAAAATCGAGAATATCTCTTCGATCAGCGAAGTGCATGGTTATGTAGAACGAGACCTTACCCTCACTCATATCTCAAAAATCATACAATCGCATCTTAGCGAACACGAGATGTTTGCCAGTGTATCGGAAGACAGTTTTATAATAGTGATGCAATATCTCTCCCAGCAACAATTAACGAAAAGACTGGGGCCGCTATATTTGGACATCGAGAGCTTATTAAAGCAAAAAACGAAGGATGATGCGGCAACGCTTAGGTCGGGCATATATGGTTTGGCGATTTACGATAAAGAATTAAACCCGGCCATCAATCATGCTATACAAGCCCGGGAATATGCACAGAGCAATAACCTTAGCTATGTCTTTTATGATAAGGCGCTCTTCAAATCGATCCATTTGGTTAAAGAACTGGATCAAGAAGCGATTACAGGTCTTGATAACAATGAGTTTATTCCATACTTTCAACCAATGCTCGATTTGGACCAAATGGGGATTGCAGGATTTGAAGCCTTGTCACGCTGGCAAAATAAAAAAAGAGGTCTGTTGTTCCCGGATCAATTTATCCCCATCCTCGAAAAGAATGGGCTGCTTGGCAAAGCGGATATCGCTTTGTTCCGCAATGTATGTCAATTGCTGGGTCAAAGAGTTAAGGACGGGCAAGATC
Source organism: Paenibacillus agaridevorans (assembly GCF_018604145.1). Lineage (NCBI taxonomy): Bacteria > Bacillati > Bacillota > Bacilli > Caryophanales > Paenibacillaceae > Paenibacillus > Paenibacillus agaridevorans. The sequence continues at coordinate 4,405,973 of NZ_CP075889.1, forward strand.
TGCTCTACATTTCCTGTAATTTCTCACGATATAGTATCTATCAACCTGACTTCTGTACAACCCTAAAAGAGATTGCCGCAGAACAACAAGTTCCTGCAAGCTGCTTGCAAATTGAAATTTCCGATTCGATTTCGGCAGAAAATATGCCTGAGATTATAAGCAAAGTATCAGAATTAAAATCCTATGGCTTTACAGTAGCCCTCGATCATTTTGGAGGGGGCTATTCCTCCATTATGGAATTAAAAAACTTTGCTATAGACATCTTAAAGCTGGATAAGGAAATGATCAAAGATATTGAACATCCGAAAATACAATCCATCATGGGCAGTATAGTGGAAATGTGTCATGGCATTGGGGTAGAGGTTGCTTGTCAAGGGGTAGAGACGGATGCACAGCTGCAATTGCTTAAACAAATCAATTGTGATTATGTGCAAGGTTACCTTTTCTATCAGCCTATGCCTTATTCTGAGCTGGATAAGCTGATGCGGGGAATGTAGATATGAAAAAGCTCATTTATTATACGGGATTGACACTGATCCTGGTTATAGGAATTATCCTGATTGTTAATCGTGTTGCACAAAAATCAGCTGAAACACACAGCAAGCATAGTATCTTTTCTTGGTCAGATGAAGTCGTATTAGCTGAAGAGCGCCCTGCATTGCTATCCATTCTTGATCGGATGGATATTGGAGCCATCTATCAATCATTCTCCAAAGAATTACTTGCATCACAAGAAGCAGAATCTTTTCTTTCGCAAATGCAGGAACATACGATTGATGTATTTTATCTGACTGGAGAAGCCGAATGGGGCTTGGAAGCAGACGGAGCATCTCTGAAAGAAGAAATCATGAAAGTAGAGCTGCTCAATCAAAAGGTAGACAAAAAAGCTGGATTGAAAGGTCTTGTTATCGATGTAGAGCCTTATCTTTTGGAGGAATGGGATGCAGCTGACAAAAAGGGAAAAGTAAAAATAATTGAAACATTTATTGATGGTTTGGAAGCAGCCTATCAGGTGGCAAAGGATAAGGATTTAATTATGATTGTTACAATTCCTAATTTCTACGACAGATATTCTCTGTATGAACTGGATCGCTTGATTTCTTTGGCAGGCGATGGGATTGCCGTCATGAATTATGATCGCACAGACGAATATTCTCAAATCGAGAATGAAGTTAGTTTTTCCAAAAAGCATGGCAAACCGATCATCAATATCGCCGAGCTGCAACAGCCAGGAAAACATAAACTCGAAGATATCAACACCTATTATAACGCCGGCCTTGATGAGCTCCAAAAGTCTTGGGCCAGTCTGGACGAACGCTTCCAGTATCCCAAATTAAGCTTTTCCTATCATTATTATGATACTTTGAAGGAATTGCTCGAGTAGAAAATCCAATGATGAAAGGGCAGTCCAGAAAGTCAGTGAAAACTGGCTGCTGGTCTGCCTTGCACGGCTGAGATTGATCCCATCTATCTATTCCAGTCGGCAATTTCCCGAAATATATCCTCCATTACAAAACCGACGCACGGAATCTTATCCGATACAACGGTATCCTTCCCTTCGAATAGATTCATAAGCTCATATCGTCCGTCTTCGAGCAAATGGTGCTGCTCCAGCGTACGAGCTTCGATATCGACGATCCAATATTCCGCAACTCCATGCACGGCATAAGCCCTTCGCTTAACGAGCTTGTCTCGCTTATGAGAGCTGGGCGACAAAATCTCGATGACCAAATCCGGCGCTCCTTCAATCCCTCTCTTCGTTACAACATGCCCGCGGCTGCGATGAATCATGAGAATATCCGGCTGGACGACCGTCGTTTCGCTCAGAATAACATCGATTGGCGCATGAAACACTAGATAATCCTTTCTGCAGCTTTGCTTAATGATAAACTCTAATTCTCCGCTAACAGCTTGATGCATCGTCGAGGGGCCCGGCGACATCAACTCCATAATCCCGTCAACAATCTCATAACGCTGCCCGTCATCCGGCCATTCGGCATACATTTCATACGTGACCGGAGGTTCCAGCACTTTATCGGCCGTTTTCTGTTTCGGATTACGGTCCATAACATCCGCTCCTCTCCATGCGAAAAGCACCTTCAATAGCAACACAAATACAATGTGTGTCTACGAAGGTGCTTCCTTGTTATCCCTATTATGATCAGTCCTGTCGCTATTGTCAATGAATCCATCGACACCACGTTGACACCATCCCGGCACCAGAGCAAGCAAAGCTGCCCAACGTTAAGTCGGATTTATTTACATAATATTAAGCTGCAATTTATGTTTCAAAAATAATCCATCCCTACAATAAACATGATCACAACATAAAGGAGAGATTTATTTTGAAAAGAAAATGGATTGGTCTGGGCACCGCAGCCATCATGGTTTCTTCTTTAAGCAGCCCCGCAGTTGCACTTGCCTCCGAATCTTTCGATTTAACCATTATGCACTTGAATGACCATCATTCGCATTTGGAAAGTCAAACTTACGATCTTAGATTAGACTATGACGACGCGCAAGATGACGAAAAAGTACGCTTGGAGTTAGGCGGCATGTCTTACATATCGTCGTTGATTAATGAATACAAAAACGACGGCTCCTTGTATTTGCAAAGCGGCGAAGTGAACGGAACGCTATATTTCAGCCTCTACAAGGGCGAGACGGACATAAAGGTGTTAAACGCCTTGCAGCCTGATGCTTACATGGTTGGCAACCATGAGTTTGACGAGGGCGACCAGCGCCTTGCCGACTTGTACGACATGGCAACATTTCCGGTCTTGTCAGGAAATATTAAACCGACTAAAAAATCCCCGCTCTTCGGAAAACTGGACAAGCCATATATGATTAAAGAAATGAACGGCGAAAAGGTTGCCATTATCGGCGTTGTAAAAATCGAAAAAACGAAAGAATCCTCGCTTGTTAGCGACAATGTTGACTTCATTAACGAAATCGAGTTTGTTAAGTCTGCCGTTGAAGAAGTAAAGGAGCAAGGCATCAATAAAATTTTGGTACTGAGTCATCTGGGTTATGACTTTGATCAGGTTTTGGCAGCTGAAACCAGCGACATCGACTTGATTATCGGCGGAGATACTCACAACTTGCTAGACTCTTCGGGTGCGATGAAAGATCTTGGTTTGCCTGTGACCGGCGAATATCCAACGGTTGTTAAAAATGCGGACGGCAAAGACACCTACATTGTCCAAGCATGGGAATACGCCAAAGTTCTGGGTAAAATTGATTTGACATTCGACGAGCAAGGCGAAGTCATCAGCGCAGCAGGGAAGCCCATCGCTCCCGTCAACGGTCCTTATCAGATTAACGTAGACGGGAAGTGGGTTGACGCGGACGAAACTGCATTGGCCAAAATCAAAGATGCGATTGCGAAAAGCCCGGTTTTGGTAGAGGGCGCTACCAATCCTGCTGTGGAGGAAATTATTGAACCTTACCGGGAAGCGGTAGAGGCAGAGATGGCGACCGTCATTGGCACTGTGAAAGAAACATTGACCAACGATCGTATCCCCAAACCTTTTACAGCTATGAAAGATGCAAACGGCAGCTTTGCAGCACAAGTTGTTGCCGACTCTTTCTTGTACGGCTTGCCGCAAGCTGACCTTGCCATCCAGAACGCGGGCGGCGTCAGGTCCACCTTTTTACAAGGCAATTTTACAATGGCCGACGCCTACACCATGCTGCCGTTTTCCAACACGGTGACTACGCTTAAAATAACCGGCGAAGAAGTAGTCAATGTTCTGGATGACGCCATTCGCTACTCGCAGGGCATCACACAATCCACCGGCGCCTTTCCTTATGCTTCGCACTTGCGATATGACGTTTATTTAAATGCAAGCGACAACGTCAAGAGCGTATATAACGTAGAAGTAAAAGATAGAAAGACAGGCAAGTGGTCTCCCATCGACAAGGATAAATCTTATGTTGTAGTTACAAACTCCTTTACGGCTCTTGGCAAAGATGGCTATGTCACGTTTGAAAAGGCTATCGAAAGAGATCCAAATGTAAAGGAAGAAACTCACATTGAATATGCCGTACCGCTTGTTGAGCTGTTTACAAAATACCTAAACGGCGGAGAGCTTGTTAAACCGAACGCGGACAGCTACTCCATAAAATCGGTAAAAGAATGGCAATCCGAACCATCTGAAGGATCGGAATCAACCGAATCGCCTGACGGCGAGTCCACGATTCCAGCAGAAGAAGTAAAAACGTATACGGTAACAAAGGGAGACACTCTCTACAGTATTGCGAAGAAAACCTTAAATGACGGAAGGCGTTGGAAGCAGATTTATGAATTGAACAAAAATACGATCAAAAATCCGAACTTCATTTATCCAGGGCAAGTCATCGTACTGCCGTAAGGAAAAAGCCGCTCTTCCGTATTGGGAGAAGCGGCTTTTTTCTGTTTTGAAGTCCACTACACTAACCACCCGCGCTCAATTGCTTTTTCCGTCGCCTGCTGACGAGTCTCCACACTCAGCTTTTGAATAGAAAGGGACAAGTAGTTGCGGACCGTGCCTTCCGTCAAAAACAACTCCTTCGCAATTTCACGGGTCGATAACCCCGATCCGGATAATCGCAGCACATCCCGCTCCCGCTCGGTCAACGGGTTGTCCTCCTTCAGAAACAACGCCGCTGCCAAGTCGGTGCTGACGACTCGCTCGCCTTGCATAACTTTGCGAATGGACCTAATTAAATAATCGATCGGCTCATCCTTAAGCAAATAGCCTTCGACCTTCAAATTCATAGCCTTCTGGAGAAACCCGGGACGTGCAAAGGTCGTGACGATAATGATTTTGACGGATCGCCCCTCTTGCCTAACGATCTCCGCCACCTCCAGCCCCGTCCTGCCCGGAATCTCAATATCAAGCAGACAAACATCCGGCTCATGACTGCAAATCGCATATTCACAGCAATCAGCAAATTAATATGACAGTGTCATAACGCTTTCTAATCATTTGCAGAACATTTTTCACTCCACTATAATGATAAAATTAGACCACATACAATGAAAGTGATGATACCATGCAACTGAAGAAAATAAGCCGCGATCTGTTGATTTTGATGTTAGGCTCTGCTTTATTCGCGCTAGCCGTCAATGTGTTTATTATTCCCAATGAGCTTGGCGAAGGCGGAGTAACCGGAGTAACGATCATTTTATATTATTTGTTCGAGTGGTCGCCAGGTTTGGTGAACTTGATAATAAATGCCCTGTTGCTCCTATTCGGATACCGATTTTTGGACAGACAGTTAATTGTTTATACGATTATTGCAGTATTGTTCAATTCCTTGTTTCTTCATATGACGAGGGATTGGAGCATTGCTTCAAACGAAATGATCGTCAATGCTATATTTGGCGGGGTATTGACCGGCATCGGCATCGGGATCATTATCCAGGTTGGCGGAAGTACGGCGGGAACTACCATTCTCGCCCGTATCGCTAATAAATACTTAGACTGGAATATTAGTTATGCTCTGCTGTTTTTCGATTTAATTGTTGTTTTCTCCTCCTATTTCATTATTGGGGCTGAGCGCTTGATGCTCACCATTATTATGCTTTATGTTGCAACTAAAGTGATGGACTTCATTATTGAAGGGCTTAATCCGAAAAAAGCAGTTACCATTATTTCCAAGCATCAGGATCAAATTGCCGCGCGAGTGACGCTTGAAATGGACAGGGGCGTTACCGTGCTTCAAGGAAAAGGCTACTATTCTAAAGAAGCGAAAGAAGTTCTATATATCGTCATTACGAAACAAGAGCTCCCCAATCTGAAGAAGATAGTAAAGGCTACCGATGCGGATGCCTTCCTGACGATTCATGATGTTAGAGATGTGTTCGGCGAAGGTTTCATGAAGTTGACCAAATAATGAGAAAGCCGTTTTCGAAGAGCGAAAACTTATACTTTCTTATGTGGTAAAGCAACCATTTAGGCTGGCTTAGAACTCGAGACATCTCTAACGCTGAAAGCCGTCACCCGACCAAGAGTGGCGGCTTCACAAACGCATTTGCTTAAAGTTTCAGATTGCTGCTATGTCCGGGTGACAGCTTGGCGTCCGGATCGATGTAGACTTTTGCGTTGTTGACGGCGGTCGGCGCTTCCCCGAAGCCGACGGCGATCAGCTTCAGCTTGCCCGGATAAGTCGATATATCTCCGGCCGCAAAGATGCCCGGAATGTTCGTCTCCATCTTCGTATCGACAACGAGCGAACCACCTTCGACGTCAAGTCCCCACTCTCTTATCGGTCCCAAGGAGCTGACGAAACCGAAATTGACGATGACCTCGTCGACCTCCACCAGCGTCGTCGCTTGGGTTTTCACGTCGGTCAGCTCAACCCGCTCGATACACTCCTCTCCATGAAACGCCGTAATCTCGGCCGGAACGACGACGTTGACTTTGGATTGTAACAGCATCTCGACGCTATGCTCATGAGCCCGGAATTTATCGCGGCGATGAACGAGCGTCACTCGCTCCGCGATAGGCTCAAGCATCAGCGACCAGTCCAGCGCGGAATCACCGCCTCCGCTAATGAGCACTTTTTTGCCGCGGAATCGCTCCAGATCTCTGACAAAGTAATGAAGATGCGAATTCTCGAAGCGCGCCGCTTCCGCCAGTTCTAGCCTGCGAGGCTCAAAGGCTCCGACACCTGCAGTTATAATGACGGCTTTCGATTGGTGAATTGCGCGATCCGTAATGATCTCAAACGATCGTTCGCCGAGCTTGCGCACAGCCAATACCTTCTCCTCAAGTCTGACGTCGGTTCGGAACAGCTCCATCTGCTTCTTTAAATTATCGACGAGCTCCTGAGCTTTCACTTTCGAGAATCCGGCCACGTCGTAGATGTACTTCTCCGGATACAATGCAGCAAGCTGGCCGCCGAGCTGTGGCATACTCTCTATTAGCGTAACCGACATCTGTCTCATGCCGCCGTAGAAAGCGGCGAACATGCCGGCTGGACCGCCGCCGATAATGGCTACGTTCGAGTTCGTGATGATCTTTTCGTACATGCTTATACCTCCGAAGCTATTCTTTATTCTCTATTTGCATCAACGCACATGCGTATCGGATCATGATGATTTAAACTTTGAATTCTTCAAAGAAAGTTGGGGTAATCTAGCAAACCCGGTCGAACTTCGACCGGGTTCCCTCTTTTAACCACTGATTTTTTCATCTATTCGTTCATCCCTTGCTCATACGTGGCCTTCAGCTCCGATTGCATGGATCGCGCTTTCGATTCTAGGAACACAAGAACGGCAATTCATGCCTTGTACTTGAACGGTTGCCTCTTTCATTGTTTTCACCTCCTTTCAAGTGGATTCCTTAATCTGCGGTTACATAACTGCCGGCCCGTTTGTTTCCCCAGGCTTAGGAGAACGGATAAACAGAATGGCCAGGATAGCACCCGCGAAAGCGAAAATCCCCGACCACAGGAACGCTTGCTGGAATCCTTCGTTTAATGCAGTAACCGGATCTGCACCAGCTTGGGAAGCTGTACTCGCCGCAGCAATCGCAGCCATGATGGCCAGACTTATCGCTGAGCCGATCTGATAACTTGTATTGGCAAGCCCGGATGCGAGTCCAGCCTCTTCCGGCTTGGCTCCCGACATGGCAGCCATGGTAGCCGGAATATAAGCAAGCGACATACCGAGCGCGCCTAGCAATGCGGCTGGAAGTATATGTGTTGCGTAATTGCCATCAACCGGCGTGTTTGTTGCGAAAAGCATCAACGCTCCTCCAAGGGCTATCAATCCGACGACCAAATTGGCTTTCACGCCAAACTTTCCGATCAATTTGCCGGAAATGAACATCATACAGATGGCAGTGAGTACGGTCATAGGCAACAAACCGAACCCGCCTGCTAAAGCAGAAAACTTCAATACTTGCTGCATATAGAGATTAAGGAAAAACCATAACGGAATCCATTCGGCGGACAGCATAAAGAGTGCGATATTACCTGCAGCCAAGTTTCGCGCCTTAAAGATCCCGAGCGGAACAAGCGGTTCTTTTTTTACGGCCTGAATGATCAAGAACAGAATAAACAATGCGGCCCCCGAAATGAGTGTCCATAAGGTGGTCGGTGCGCCCCATCCATTGTGTTCTGCAGTCACAATGCCATATACCACCAATACCAATGCTGCCGTTACGAAGATAGAGCCGATAACATCGATGCTTCCTTTTCCTCGTCCCCCTTTCGATAAAATTCCAGGGGCAACAAGCATGACGATGATACCGACCGGTATGTTAATCAGAAATGTCCATTCCCAGCTTAACCACTCGGTTATGACGCCTCCTAGAAATACGCCAGCCGATCCGCCGGCAGCAGCCGAAGCGCCCCAAAACCCTAATGCTTTACCCAACTCCTTGGGGTTGCCGCTAAACAACATCATGACTATGGTTAATGCTGAGGGGGCAATTAACGCGGAACCGAATCCTTGCAAGGCACGCCCGATGTTAAGCGACTCCTCGTTCCAAGCCAAGCCCGCAAGCAAAGAGGCTAAAGTCAGGATCGCGAATCCCCACATGAACATGCGCCGCTGCCCAAACAGATCGGACAAACGCCCCCCGAGTAACAACAAGCCGCCAAAGAAAATGACATATGCATTAAATACCCATTGCAAATTAGCTTGTGAATAGCCAAGAGCTTCTTTTATTGCTGGCAGCGCAACCCCAATAATCGAGGTGTCCATAATAACCATAAAGTTTGCAAGACATAACAAAACCAGTGCTTTCCAACGCTTTGGATCCGGTTGAGAAGGAGCTTGATTGACCATAAATATACTCTCCTTGTAAAGTATCTTTTTGAAAACCTGCTGAGTCAGTTTTCCGAACCGGCAGGAAAATTTTGAAAGTGAATTTGCTCCGACGGCCGTCAAAAGCGAGATCAAAATGATTCCAAAAGTTTCACTTGCCGACAACATTATAGTATAGCCCCCTACCCTATTTGTCAATTTGTTTTTTTAAGCTCCTTGAAAGCCCAGAGAATGAATTGGTCGGACATAAACACTATTCTTCGATTTTTTAGGTTTTCGAAAAACTAACGGACATCCAGAGGCTGTCGATTCATTGTGACGGCAGCGCATTTAAGTAAAGGCTGATCGTAACGGACGCCACGGTCGCTATTTCGCAAAAATGGGGCCTGTTCAAATTGTAACGGAAACAGACGACCTTACTTCCGTCAAAACCGCATAGAATGGGCGGAAATGCACCAAATAGCGTCATCTGGGTCCGTTAGATTTTCAATATCGCGAAAATGCTGCAAATAGAGACTCTGCGGTCCGTTAGCGAAAGCAGAACGTTTCAGCTCAGTTACTCATAATGAATCGACAGCCTCATCCATGACGTTATTGGCATCATCATGCAAATTGGCTTCATTGCGACCTGTTCGCAAGTCTATGGGTTGTATCATTTCCTATAACAAAAAAGCCGACTGTGCTGAACACTCAAGCGTTCAGACAATCGGCTTTTTCGCCCTGTCGGCAGGCTGTGGCAGGATGCTGCCAGTTTTTCGGCGTTAAAACTTCAGAAAACGTAATTAAGTTGAATCTCAGGTAGCTATTTACACCAATAGTCCATATTATTCCACATCAATTGGATGCTGGATATCATCTTTATAATCATCCAAATAAAGTTGACCGTTGCTGCCTTTTACGGCATAGAACACGTCATCTAATTTTTTGCCGCGTGTCTTCAGTTGGGACAGAACCCATGATTCAGAAATATGATTGGCGTTTAAAGTGTCTTTCAGAAGCTGTCCGTCGATTACAAGCTCAATCGGGTACTGTGTGGCATCACCAGCATTCAACTTCAGATCTTTTAATGTCACGGCTTGCAGTTCCTTTTTCTTTTGAACAGATAGTTTACCGTTAATCTCAAGGAGTGCGTACTCAACATCTTCTATATTAAAAACCTCTTTCTGGCGAAGCTGCTCGTTCAAAGAATCCATTGTCAAATTATTTTTTTTCATATTATCTTCCAGGACCAGCCCTCCTTCTATGAGAACGGTGGGCGTACCTTCTGTCCACATCTTGAATTTTCTAAATTTCAAAAAAAGCTTGGATAAAATATAAGAAGTAATCGTAAAGACAGACAGGGCTATCAACAGGTGAACAACTTCTATTTTTTCATTAAATGCAAAATTGGCTGCTATAGCTCCCAATATGACTGCTGTAACGAAATCATGAAAGTTCATATTGGAAAGAGTTTGCTTCCCTAATGCTCTCGCAATAATCATTAAAATGATAAAAGCTGAAAAACTTCTAATCAAAATAATAAAATGATCCTTCATACAAAAACCTCCAAGTTTCAATGGATTTTCAGTATATAGATTACCCATTGCACTTGAATGATATACCAGTGGAATGGCTGTGAAGAGCCCGAATAAAGTAACCCGAATTGATCCTACGGCTTCTCCTTCGTAATCAAACAGCATTTCGCGAGGTTTGCCGGTTCTAAGGAACCCATGATCCAACTGGAATCGAAATCAGTAAAACTCGACGGTTAACCTTTCACGGCGGAACCCACAGTCATGGCCCTCTCGACATGCTCGCTAAAGAAGATATAAACAAGCACAGTAGGAAGCGAGGCAATGGTCATCGCCGCGCCCATAGCGCCCCAGTCGGTTGTGAATTGTCCTTGGAAGAACAACAGCCCCAGAGGAAGCGTCTTAAGATCCTCCTGGGATATGAGCATCAGAGCAATAGGGAATTCATTCCAGGAAGCAAGGAATACGAAAATCACCATCGTTGCGATTGCAGGCTTCACGATCGGCAGCATAACCTTCCAGAAGGTTTGATAGATCGTTGCTCCGTCAATACATGCCGATTCTTCCAGCTCAAATGGAATCGATCGAAAAAAGCCGTAGAAAACCAGAGTCGAGAAGGAAACATTAAAAGCAATGTATGGAAGAATGAGCGACATATACGTATTGGTGAGATTGAAATCCCGTACGAGAATAGCCAGTGGAATCATGATCACCTGCACGGGTACGAACATGCCAATGACGATATACATTTGCACGGCGGTCTTGCCCTTAAATCTCATCCTCGCCACGGCATAAGCGAACATTATCGCCAAAGCGATCGTTCCAACAACTGTAACGGCGGAAATAAATACACTGTTCATGAAGTAACGGGGAACATTAAATTCCGTCAGAGCAGAGACATAATTTTCAAATCTCAGCCGGGTGGGAAAGCCGAATGGATTGGTGACAAAAATCTCATTGTTGTCCTTAAGCGAATAAAACAGCATCCAAATCAATGGATATACGGAAACGAACGCGTATAACCATAGAAACATTTGAAACAATGGCTGACTTCTCTTGAGCCTGGTCCACATATGCCCGCCTCCTAATACACGATCCGCTCGCGAGCGATGAGTCGATTAATTGCAAAGGTTACGATCAAACATTCGATAACTAGAAATGCCGCCGCCGCGCTTCCATATCCAAATTCGCCTACTCGGAATGCGGAACGATACATCATATAAGTCAGGGTGTAGGTGCTTGTGCCAGGTCCGCCGCCGGTCATAATGTACATGTTCGCGAAGGCATTGAGTCCGCCAGTAATCGCTAACACCAAACAGAATTTGTAGGTTTCCGCCATAAGCGGAATGGATATTTTCCAGTGCGCCTTCCATCGTTCGGCGCCATCGATTCGCGCGGCCTCCATATATTGCTCCGGAATGGAACGCGCAGCCGCAAGCAATAGAGCAAAGTGATAACCCATATACTGCCAGGCATTGACAAGGGCTATTACCCATATCGCGGATTTGCTGTCCGTCAGCCAGTCCTGGCGATAGGAGATGCCCATCGCTTCGAACAGCTTGTTAATCAATCCATATTCACCGTTATACATGGCAAGCCATAGCTGACACACAACGGTAATGGAGAGCACAACGGGGATAAAGAAGCTGATACGGAGGAATTTGCGTCCCTTCACCATGGAATCGGAAATTGTCAATGCCAGCACCGTGCCTATCGTAATTTGCAGGACAACGAGAACCGCAGCAAATTTCAATCCATTGAAGAGGGATGTATAAAATAACCGATCCTGGAACAATCGGCTGTAGTTGTCGAGGAATAGAAATTCACCTGTCGTCAATCCGTCCCATTCGAACATACTGCGGTAGAAAACCTGAACAATCGGCCAAAAAACTAACACGCTGAACAGCAGTAAAGTCGGCAAAATAAAGATCGCAATCGCTGTCTTGTTCCCCATAAATTTATTCATATCGGTAGATCTCCCTTCGAGCAGCCAATAAATCGGGAGCATTAGCGCACATAGGCCGAATTTGGCCTATGTGCGCTCCATGCATACATACTTGCGATTCACACTTTACTTCAGAGCGCTTTCCAAATCGCTGACAAACTGTTCCGCAGAATAACCTCCGCTAAGCAACGCTTGACTGGAATCTTCGATGGCCGCTTTGAATTTGGAGTTGGACAAGCCCCAGGCAAACGCCGTCGTGCTTGTAATCTTGGGAATATCCTCGTTTAGAGTCGTCATCATGGGATCGAATGCCTTCACGATTTCCTTATCGACCTTCGTTGCGACGATCGGGCTGCCTTTTTGCGTAAATTTGAATTCTGCATATTTCAGCGCCATAAAGCTGGCTACCTCTGCAGCCAGATCCTTATCAGGCGTATTCGCCGATACCGCGAAGCCCCCAGGATTGCCGCCGCCGCTGAAAGCATATTTGTTCTGCTCATAAGAAGCGGAGTCCGGAGCAGGATAATACATATAACCTACTTTATCTCCAAGCGCCTTTGTTGAAGCTTCAATTTCCCACTGACCGTTAATAAACATGGCCGCTTTTCCTTCATGGAACAGCGCTGCAGCTTGGTCGTAGTTCAGGTTGGTCGCGCCTTTAGGGAACATGCCCGCTTTAACCAAATCGATTACATCCTGGGCCGCCTTTACGTAAGCCTCGTCGGATGGCTTGGCTTCTCCGCTGTCAAGCGCAGTGATGCCTTTTGGATTGTATCTTGTTGCAAATACATCATACAAAGCAACATTGGGCCACTTTTCTTTCGCAAAGATAGACATTGGCGTAATGTCCGCTGCATTAAACGCATCAACGGCAGCTAGGAGCTCATCTTTTGTCGTTGGAACCTTGACATTATGTTGCTGGAACAGCTCTTTGTTGTAATAGATCATAATAAATTCATTGCCTGCATACGGGAATGCGTAGACATGATTGTCATCCGCGTACAAGGTGTTCATCGCGCTTGGCTGCATTTTGTCTTTGAAGCCGAATTGCTCCACATACTTGTCGAGCTCCAAAATATTATTTGATTTGCGGAACACGCCGATCTGGTCCAGGCCTGCATTGAAGATATCCGGCAAATTGCCGGTCGCGGCATAGGATTTCAGCTTCTGACCGTCATCCTGCGCTTGAATTTCAAGCTCAAGCTCCACATTCGGCATTTCTCTGGCTAGCTCGGCTACCGCATAGTCATAATAACCTTTCGTATCTTCATCCGAGTATTGCGCGTAAATGCGAAGCTTTGTTTTCTTATCGCCCTCTCCGCCATTGCTTGCATTGGCCCCGTTTGTATTGTTGCTGTTGTCGCTTCCGCAAGCTGCAAGCGCGAAGACCAGCATCAAACTGAGTGCTCCCATTAATCCTTTTTTCATTGAAATGACCCTCCCCAAAAGATTCGTTGTTCCTCTACTAGCCAAGTATAGCTGGAGAGCCCCGTGAAATTAATGGAATATCTGCTACCGACTTGGATTATCTGAGCATTTGTTTAGGTGTTCGGCGTATAATCCAGTTCACTTGGCGCAAACCCGTAATATTTCTTAAAGGCTCGCGAGAAATAGGCAGGATCGTTGTAGCCTACCCTTGTCGACACATCTGAAATCTTCATATCTCCGGATAGCAACAAATCCTTTGCCGTCTGCATGCGCGTCTTGGTTACATAATCCGTCACCGTCACGCCATGGGCCTTCTTGAAGATCGCTCTGAGATAACTTCCATTAATGAAGACATGCTGTGCGATTTGTTCAACCTTCAACTCGGGATCTCCATAATGTTCATGAATATATTGCTGCGCCAAATCTGCAATTTTGTCCGATTTCGTCAATCTGTGCAGCTTCATGTAGTCAATGACCCTCAGATGGACTTCCATTATCCAATTGGCTGTTTCATCAATGGATTGCTTCTTCGTAATCATGCTGTAGGGATAGAAGTGTTCACCGAAGCAATCCTCAACGGGATGACCATTCTCTGTCAGGTGGGACAAGCAGGTTGATACAAGTCCCATGCATATGACATACACATAATCGATGGATAAGCTTTGTCCCTTCATTGCTTCGAAGATATCTTGAAGCTGGCTCTCAATGGCTTGCCGATCCATCAATTTCAGAGCAAGCTGCAGCTCTTCCCGGCGCTGCGAATTGACAATGCCGGAGGACCATTGTCCGGTATTGGCGCGCCTTTCGCCATGTACAATAACACTATCGTTGCCAATGACGAATTTGTTGTGCAAGGCATCAATTGCTTCGCTATAGGAACGTCTTAGACCATCATGTGCAGGATACACACTTCCTACACCTATGGTGATCGTTAATTTCAAATACTTCTTGATGAGCTCCTTCAAATGTTCAAAGCCTTCTATAAAGGCTGCTGATTGCATCGCTTCCAACGCATATATGCAAATAATTCTGCCCTCAGGCCCATTAAAGACGATCAGCTTTCCATCTACCTGCAAGGTTTCATTTAATATGTTCGTAACGGCGAACTTCCATAGCTCCCGATCGCTGCTATTGCTCCAATTTACCTCCATATGATCAATCTCTATGCATGCAACTTGATACGTATAGGTGGAGGTTGCGTGCAAGTGCAGAGCAGCCAGCCTTTCCCTGGATTCCTCCGAATCCGGCAATTCGTTCATAATAAGCCTGTTTAACGTCCATTCGTTCAGCATCGTCTCATTTACTTTCAAGGTTAACTTGTTCTCATTCGCTTTTTGAATATGGGAATTGATATGAATTAGCGTAAGCAGCAGCTCTTCCTTCGTAAACGGTTTTAGAATATAATCCTGCACGCCAAGCTTGATCGCCTTGCGAGCGTATTCAAATTCATTATGTCCCGTCACAAGTACAACCACCGTGTCCGGCACCGATTGCTTCAATTGCTCTGTAAGCTGCAAGCCATCCATAAAAGGCATGCTGATGTCCACGAGCATAATATCAGGCTTGCAAAGCTTTGCTTGCTCCAGGGCGTCTACTCCGTTACGGGCCTCCGCAACGATTCCCATCCCGTAGTCCTCCCAAGGCAGCAAACCTCGCAAATAATCGCGAAAGATGATTTCATCATCGACGATCATTACCTTAATCATTTCTATCCATCCCTTTCCTCTCTATAATCATCTGGCACATTGACCCATACAACCGTACCTTTTCCCAAGTGGCTTTCAATCTGCAAGCCATATTGACTTCCATAGGTAAGCTTTAAACGATTATTTACATTTAACAGGCCAAATGATGAATGCCCGGCATCCTCCCTGTCCTCTTGAAAGAGCCTGCTTAGCTGATCCTCGGACATTCCGACTCCATCATCGGCGACTTCAATGACGATTCGATTACCGGAACGATAGCCTTTGATGAGCAATTTGCCCATTTGCGTCTGTTCCTTCAGTCCATGGTATATCGCATTCTCAATGAGCGGTTGAAGGGTTAGCTTCAGGATATATACTTGCAGAATGGACTTGTCGATATCAATCTCATAGGTAAACACATCTGAATATCGGATTTGTTGAATCGCCAGGTAATCCTTTACATTTCTTATCTCCTCTTCAAGCCGGATATGCTCTCTGCCGCCGCTTAAACTCACTCTGTAGAAATCGGCAAGCGCTTTTGTCGTTCTTTGCACATCCGTATTTCTTCCCATTGTCGACAGCGCATAGATCACATCTAACGTATTGTACAAGAAGTGGGGCTTGATCTGCGACTGGATCAGCGCAAGTTCATATTCACGCTTTTGCCTCTGCTCTCTCATGACGTTCTCTAGCAGCTCCTTCAATCTTCTTAGCATTTCATTAAATCCAAGTGCGAGGTAACCCATCTCGTCTCTGGTAGCAACCTTAAGCTGTATGTTGAGATCCCCCTCGCGGAAGCCTTTCATGCTTCGAGCCAGCTCCACAATCGGCAGCGCGATTACATTGGACAAATACGACGAGCCTATAATAGCGGCAACGCTGCATAACAAAGCGATCGCGAGCAGCGTCCACTGCAAACTCTCCAGTCCAGCCGTCAGCGATCTTAGCGAGGTTGCGCTGACCAGCTTCCAACCAAGCTGAGGAAAGCTGCGAATCGCAAGAAGCTGCTGTTCTCCGTCTATGACTTGAATATCCGTCGAATCATAATGTGTTTTTACCCACGCTTGAACGTGCTCGGATTCAACAGGTTGCAGCAGCTTTTCTTTATCCGGAGAGGACACGACGAAGCCTTGCTGATTCACAATAAAATATTGACCCGCAGAAGTTCCTTTCATCTCCTTTAGGACGGAAGATAAGGTGTCTTCTCTCACATTGAGAAACAGAATGCCTAAGTGATTGCCAGAACCAATATCGTATAAATGTTTGCCCAGCGTGAGCACGGGTTTGTTGGTATCCTTTGATAGATAATGTCTCTTCTCCATCGGCAGCCATTTGTTCACGCCGTTTGTTGCCATTATGGTCTCATAAGCCTGACTCGCCAATACGGTATCCTTATAACCTTCCATCCAAACATCCGATCCATATATCCTACCTGCATGATCCACAAATGCGATAGACTCCACATCGGGAAAAACGACGAGCGCCAACGCCAACTCGGTTGTAACGGCGTTGTATCTAGGCAGGTCATACGTCTCATCCTCCGCAACAGGCTTTGGCGCTCCCAAAATGCGATTGAGATTCAAGGCCAACATATTCGCGGAGCTTTCCGCATTCGTCAGCATGCCGTTTAAACGATCAATAATCAGGGCTGAATTATCGGTAAAGCTTTGTGTCGTTTGATGAATGATGGCTTTGGAATAAATAGCGTTAGCCGCATAGCCAAGCACGAACAAAGGCAGAAGCAGCAGAGGCATGTAGATAAGCATGATTTTCGATCTTATTTTTTTATTTTTAAACCCGTCGCTTACTAGATGTAGAAGTTTATTCATGTTACTCCGGCAGACTCCTTCCGTCCTTGTTGATATGGTCTGCAATACGAGCCTTGGTGTTCATATATTGGGTAGTCAAAGAACCGCAGTATTGCGTCAGGCTTACTCCCGTCTTTTTCTTGAACATCTTGCCGAAGGTATGCACATCCGCATAGCCTACACTCTGGGCAATTTCGCCGACAGAAAGATCCGTTTGAATGGCCAGCTCCTTCGCTTTTTGCACGCGTACCCACACCACGTACTGCATGGGAGACATCCCGAATATTTTTTTGAAACCTTGAATGATTGTGTTTCGCGTGAGACCGCATACTTTCTCCAGCTCATAATGTCTGAGCTCCCGCTCGTAATGATTAAGAATATAATTTTTGACCAGAACCATTTTAGCCAGATTAGCGGGCTCCTTTTTTTCAAACCGATGCTGAACCTCAGCCGAGCTTCCCAGAATTCGCATAAGCAAGCCTTGACATTGGAGCTGTGCGGATAATCCGGGTTGTTGATACAAATGAACAAGCTCCGTCAGCATTCGCTCAATGGCATGTCCACGGAAATTTCCCAGCAAATGCTTATGCTCCAACAGCTCGTGAAATGGAAATGCCGTCGCTCCCATATGGAATACGATAGAAATGCAGACATAGGGGCTGCCTTCGATTGTACGAATAGAATGAACTTCTCCAGGACGATGAAAGAGCAAATCGCCTTCCTGCGTCACATAGTGATGTTCCCCTACCGGATATTCCGCAACCCCCTTTACAACATATTGCAGCGCATATTGATTCAGGATCCGATTCTCGATTCCCCAGCCTGACGGAGCATGAAAGCTGTGCGCGAGCGTAATATACGGAGGGCAATAATAATTTTCCATAATGGCGAGAGTATCCTGGGGATTCCATTCGATCAATTGATAATTGGCCACTTCAACATTCTTTTCCATCCTGTATTCACCCTCACAGTCCTTGTCATTCCTTTATTTTTATAGATTATATCATGCAACTTCCCCATGAATGATAGAAACTATCTCGTGATATTGGAAACCTAATCATGAAATCAGGCTAAATACAAAAGCTTCGCTCCGTTCTACAATAGGGGTATTGGGGTGACGGCATCCCATTTCAAAATTTGATGAGGAGTGACTCTAATGAACAACTCAAGTCTTAAACTTATCGAGGCAGATGCGGCAGTACAAACTGTCATAAGCGAGGAGCAAAAGCAGTTTTTTCTGGATAATGGATTCCTTGTCATCAAAAATGTATTGAAGGGCGAAGAGCTGGCAACCGTTCAAACTGCCATGCAGCAAGAACTGGAGAAGGGCATGGCCGGCGAACAAAATAAAGATTACCAGTATGGAAAAGGCGGCAAATCGGGAGAGAGCGTTCTAAAGCGAATTGAATATGTCGTAGAAAAGCAGCCTGCGCTTCGAGCTTTAATGGGACATCCTTTTATTCTGCGTTCCGTCGAAAAGCTGCAAGGCAAGAGCTTTATTCCAACCTGGGATTCCATGGTTGTAAAGATGCCTAATGAAGGCATTATTGTACCTTGGCATCGCGATGCCGAGATGCCGACTGGCTGCGAGGACAAGAGACCCATATTCAATGTGGACTTCTATCTGGACCCGGCTGATCTGAAATCTTGTCTTTGGGTCATTCCGGGGAGCAACAAATGGACGGTACAGGATTCCTACGACCGTTGCAAGCGGGAAGGCTTCGATACGTCGGATGCCATTCCGGTTCCGCTTGAGGCGGGAGACGCCATCTTGCATGATATTACCGTTCTGCACGGCTCGCCAGCTGGCGACGGCAATGCGTTGAGACGCACAGTTTACTTCGAATTCCGTCCGGGCGAGATTGAAGCCGAATTCGGACCGCATACGCTTGAGTATTTGCCTCTCAAGCAACAGATGCTGATGGAATGTATTGAGCTGCGCAAGCAAACAAGCTATGGAGCGGCCGAGGAAGCGTATCGGTATGAGCCCGAGGGCGCTCTAGCCATTCAGAAAGTAGTGAAGCCGGGGAGCTTCCGCTATCCGCATGAGGAATTCTGGCGTGAGTAAAAACAGCTCGCAGTCCTCGTCCATTCGTCTTGAAGTTCAACAATCCTGGTGGTCCATGATGGGTTTAGGCGACGGAGACAGGGAGTGGACGCTTGAGGAGAAGTTCGAGCAAATCGCGAAGGCGGGCTTTACCGGTATATTCGGCGGAATCCCCCCTAAGGAGGAGCGAGGGAAATGGAGAAGGCTGCTTGATGATTACGGCTTCAGCTTTGGAACCGGCGGTTTCCCCGCCAACGCAGCAGATCTTCGGAGCTTGTTAGAAGATGCTAAGCAATTCGGGGCGCAATACGTCAACTCGCAAGTAATCGATAGCTTTGTTACAGGCGATGATGCGTTATGGCTGCTCACAGAGCTTGACAAAGAAGCGCATCGCTTATCCATGCCGCACTTCGTCGAGACTCATAGAGGCAGAATTACGCAAGATTTGCTCCGAACAGCAAGCTACGTGGAGGCTCTACCCGGACTACGATTAACGATCGACTTCTCTCATTATATTGTCGGAGGCGAAATGGACGGATTTCTCCCTCAATATGAGGAGAAGGCAGAACCTTTATTTGATCTCCTGCTCCAGAGAACTTCATCGATCCACGCACGCCTATCTAACGGTCAACAGGTTCAAGTCAGCGTGCAGAACGAGCCCCTGCTTGACCGCTTTAGCAAATGGTGGAGCAAGGGGATGCAGTATTGGTTGGAGGAAGCAAAGCAATTAGAAGATAATGGACGAGACGCGGCATTTCCATTTGTATGCGAGTTAGGTCCAAGTCCGTACGAATTAGCGGCTAACCAATCCAATCGATTTGCAGAATCCATTCTGCTCAAGGAACGAGCGGAAGATCTTTGGGCAAGTTTATGTTCAGAACACTTATCATGCAATTGTTGATTTGCGGATCGGCACAACTTCTCCTCCATCCAAAGATGCAGAACGCATAAACTTATGCGGCTGCATCTTTTTTCTTTTATCTTTGGACTCCTGCTGATGGTGAGTCCGATTGACTGGTTCGGTTAGCGTCGCGCTGTACCAACAGCCTCAAACCGTTGAGGATGACCAGAATCGTACTTCCCTCATGTCCGATCACGCCAATCGGAAGCGATATCCCTTCAATAAAATTGGCCGTGATCAACATAAGGATAATCCCCATCGCAAATCCGATATTTTGTTTAATGATGACTGTCGTTCTTTTGCCTAGCGCGATCGCATCGACGATTTTGGTCGTATCGTCATTCATCAGCACAAGATCGGCCGTTTCAAGCGCGACATCGCTTCCTGCCGCTCCCATCGCAATTCCCACGGTTGCTGTAGCCAATGGAGGAGCATCGTTTACGCCATCGCCAACCATGGCGACATAACCGAACGTTTGCTTCAACTCGTTGATCCTATACACTTTATCTCCCGGCAACAATTCGGCATATACCCGTTCAATCCCCAGTTCGTTCGCAATCGCATGCGCGGTTTGCGCTTGATCGCCAGTTAACATCGCAACTTCAACGCCCATTTTCCGCAGCATGGCGATTGCCTGCCTGGCTTCGGGGCGGATGTCGTCGCGCAAAGCGATCACGCCTGCGGCTCCCTCCGAATTGTGCATAACCGTCACTGTCTTTCCTTCGCGTTCCAACCGGTCAATGACGGCCGATAATTCCTCCGTCCGAAAAGAATCGTTTAGAAAAGCAGGCTTCCCTATTTTCCACAAGTCGCCATTCCATTGAGCCTGAATTCCCCAACCTGTCAACGTTTGAAATTCTGTGGGTCGTTCGAGCACCTTCCCCTGTGTCTGAGCTTCTTGCACAATAGCTTTGGCTAACGGATGCCCGGACAAACTTTCCAACGATGCGGCTATTCGCAGCACTTCCGATTTGTCATATCCCTGGAAAGCAGTCACATCGGTGACAATCGGTTTTCCCGCTGTCAGCGTGCCCGTCTTGTCAAATGCAACCGCCTTAATCCGGGCGAGGTTTTCCAAGTGCGCGCCTCCCTTAAAAAGAAGCCCCTTTCTAGCGCTGCTGGATATGGCCGAAAGCATGGCGGGCATAATGGAAGCAACGAGCGCGCAAGGAGAGGCGACAACCAAAAAAACCATCGCTTTATACATCGTTTCCTCCCACGGCAAGCGGAAAAGAAGCGGCGGAACCGCAATGAGAAGCAAGGAGATCAAAATGACAACCCTCGCATAAACACGTTCAAATCGTTCCATGAAGCGTTGCGATGCCGGCTTTTCACTTTGGGCTTCCTGCACGAGACGGATGATCTTCGCAAACAATGTCGATTCGCTCAGCTGATTAACTTGAACGAACAAAGCACCTTGACCGTTCAGCGTTCCTGCAAACACTTCATCTCCCGCGCTTTTATCGACCGGAACCGATTCGCCGGTAATGGAGGATTGGTTGACGTCCGACGATCCTTCAAGCACTACGCCGTCGGCCGGAACACGTTCTCCGGGTTTGACCACAACGATATCTCCGACCTTCAACGCTTCAATCGCAACAACCGTCTCAATCCCATCTATAATCCTTATACCTGTCTCCGGTTTTAAATCCATCAGCGAGGAGATGTCGCGGCTGCTGCGATCCATCGTGTAGCTCTCCAAAGCGCCGCTAAGCGAAAAAATAAAAATAAGCACCGCGCCTTCTGTCCAATACCCGATGCTGGCCGCTCCAATCGCCGCAACGATCATCAGCAGATTGACGTCCAGATCGCGTTTAACGATCAACGTGCGCAAGCCTTCTTTCGCTTTTACAAATCCTCCGACAGCGAATGCGATTAAATAAAAGATGACCGCCCACTGATAGAAGGCACTTTCGATCCCCCATGCAATCCCGATAAAAATCCCGCTCGCTAATGCCGCCAAGCCTTCCCCATATCGACGTAACCAACGATTATGAAAGATTGAGCTCATGACCATTTCTCCTCCTCTTTGAGAATGAATTCCATTACTGCCCCCCTTAAAACAGCACATGCTGCTCCAATTAAGGAGCAGCATGTGAAACGAGAATGATTCCCGTTTTTACTTTATACAATTTTCTTGCCTCAATACAACTTTATATTTTTAATTTTACGCCAGATTCGCAGAAAAATAAAGACCAAAACCATAAACAGAAAAAAGTTCATTTTCTATATGCGATCAATAAGCCGCTGCAGACGCGGACGATTATAACGCTGGGCAATAATAATTGGCACGTTGAATAACAAAGCGTAAACCACCATCAGCCAGCCTGCCCATGCCGGATTCCAAAGAAAGAAAAGCACGGCCGGAGC
This sequence comes from Paenibacillus agaridevorans, assembly GCF_018604145.1. NCBI lineage: Bacteria > Bacillati > Bacillota > Bacilli > Caryophanales > Paenibacillaceae > Paenibacillus > Paenibacillus agaridevorans. Next base: position 4,428,429 of record NZ_CP075889.1, read on the forward strand.
CATGGATAACCAATGCGCCAGTTCGGCGCGTCTCGATTCCTGAATAAAAATTAACAAGGAGGTCTTATCGCTGCCATTAAGTTTGCTTTTATTAAAACCTCTCTTTAGAAAAATCGTTCCGTCCGGAATCCAGTGTTTCCAGGCTTTAACTCGTGCGATTTGCTGCCAGATTCGCCCTGACGCTTCCCACTTTCTTATACGATAGAGGGAGTTATCTCTTTCAAAAAATCGTCGCGGAAGCTTCAGGGTGCATACCGAAACCGCGAGATGAATGATGAACCATGCCCCGACATTAAGGAGTATGGATATTTCGTTGGGCAGTTCTATAACTCGCATACGCTCCACCTACGTCATACTTTAATATTGCGGCCCCGCCACCGAACCGAACGGCGCACTTTGCCCAAGTAAAGCGACCAGACATGTACTACGCAAAAAAATAGCAAGAGGACCGGATAGAACAAAAAGTATACAAATCGAAAGTTTCCCGTTCTTCTGGCCAGCCAGAAAAGCTGCAGCATATACGCGAAGTAGACGGCGATTGAGCCCCAGAAGGAGTCTGCAGCCAATAGCAAGGCTCCAGCCAACAACAAAGTCGTCAAAAAGCCTGCGGCGATCCAAAGCACAATCATAGCCATAATAAGGGGATGAGTGGACTTCGACGCCGTACCAAAGCTCTTCGTCCAGCCTTCAACCAGTTGGCGCAGCCCCTCCGGATACATGCGGAAGTCGATGCAGCCCCTCCCTCCGAAACATCGGACAGGATAACCTGCTTGCCTGTATCTCTCTCCAAGCGCCAGGTCGTCCATAACCGCATCCTTGACTGCCGCATGACCGCCCGTCTCGAAGTAAGTCTCTCTTCGCGTCAGAATACAGGGGCCGAATGAGCCGGCTCCTCTGACTCTATCGTCGAAGACGGAGAACACGTTCATCCCCGCCATGACGATGATATTGAATAGCGCGGATAAATGCTCATACCCCTGCCTAACCGTATGATAGGGTTGAAATGAGAGGATTCCGAATTCCCCTGCGGCAAGGGAGAAAGTGGCCGCTATTCGTCTTAAGCTATCCTCTCGCACCAGTCTGGTATCGGCATCAAGAAAGAGCAGCCACTCGCCCGTTGCGGCCTTCGCCCCCTCCCAGCAAGCGGAGGATTTCCCGATCCATCCATTATCGATCTTGGGATTGGGAATGACGGTCGCGCCATTGCTTCTTGCGATAACCGCTGTCCGGTCGCTGGAATCGTCATCCACGACGATCACTTCATACGGCTTGAAGTTCTGGGCTTGCAGAGATTGCAGTAGCGGAACTATTCTCCCTTCCTCGTTTCGTGCCGGGATAATGATCGAAATCCGGGGCGATTCCCTTAGCGTCGATGCCCCTTCCACAGCGCGTGGAATTTTCCATAACATAAGAAATCCGCTAATTCCGCCTAAACCTGCGACGATCAAACCTATATTCCATAGTACATTCAACGCTTCCGTCCTCCCGCCGCATCTTAACGATTAATAAAAGCCTCTCTGCTTGGCCTCGCTCTTCACGATTAGGTCCCGAACTTGTTGTCCGCTCAGCGTAACCATTGGCATGCCGGCGCCGGGGTTCACCGTCCCCCCAACAAAATAAAGATTGCCATACCGGCTGCTATGCTTGGGATGCTTGAACCCGTAATTGCGGGCGCGGCTAGAGACTGTTCCATAGATCGCGCCGCGATGTGAGCCGTAGGCTGTTTCGATATCATTAGGTGTCCACATATCTTCGGTCACAATACGCTGACGAAGGTCCGTCAGTCCCATATGCTCCAGCTTGATGAGCACACGCTCCCTTAAACTGTCGTAATCCTCGCGAGAGAATGGCTGATCTTGAATGTAGGGAATATGCGGTAAAATTTTTAAATTTTCATGCCCTGGAGGGGCTTGGGCCGAGTCTGTCTTATTCGCGTTCACCACATAAATCGTCGGATCGTCGGGAAGCTCATAACGTCGAAACACTTTGTCCATCTGCTCCTGCAGCCGTTCGGAGAAGAAAAAATTATGGTGAGCCAGATGCGGATAGGAGCCCGCCACGCCCAGATGAAGCACGAGACCCGAGCTGGAGGGCTCGAATCGCTTTTCCAGCTTCCTTATGAACGCCGGCTCCTCGTTCAGAAGCTGCTCGTAGGCTGGGATCACCTCCATGTTCGATACGAAGTAATCGGCGCGAACGATGGTGTCTCCTTCCAGAACCAAATGATCGATTTGCCCACTTTCAATAGCAACTAGTTTCTCTACCTTTTTCCCCGTATGAAGCTTAACGCCGAGTTCTTTCGCCAGCTTCACCATTCCTGCCGCAATCCGGTGCATGCCGCCAGGCACATACCAAAGCCCCTGAGTATGCTGCATATAGATCATCATGTTTAACACAGCCGGCGCATCATACGGAGACGAGCCAACATATTTGATGAAGTAGGCCAGCATATCACGGAGTTTTGGGTGGCTGATTCTCTTCCGAATGGCGCCATGCATCGTGGAGAAGAAGTCGAACTCCCTCATGGAGCCCAGTAATCCGTGTTCCTTGAGTATGTCAGCGAAAGTATCCAGTCCCTTACCGAAATAACCTCGTTCCGTGATTCGATAGATTCGACCTGCATAGTCCAAAAACCGTTTGTACTCCTCCATCGCTTCATCGTCCAGACATTCATTGCTCTCGGCCATTCGGTCCAAATCGCCGTACAGGTCGATAATGGTTCCGTCAGGGAAGAACGAACGCCATTCATGTTCCACCTTCTGAATCGTGATATAATCGGCCATTGTACGCCTGCTGGATGTGAACAGTTTCTCGAAGATATGGGGCATGGTCAGAATCGACGGCCCGAGATCGAACCCGAATCCATCCTGTTCCAACCGATTCAGCTTGCCGCCAAGATGATGGTTTTTCTCGAACAGCTTGACTTCATAGCCGCTCTGCGAGAGAGAGATTGCCGCCGAAAGACCTCCCAGCCCCCCTCCAATTATCGCAACAGATTTCATAACCGACGTTCCCCTTCATTCTCTCGTTTCATCAAATCCTTGGTCTGGTTGTATAGGCTTCTCATCTCCAGTTTGGACACGGCATTTCTTGTTGAGAAGCAATCGTATCCGTTGCGGCGAACCGCATTTAGAATGCCCCTGTAGATTTGAGCCGACAGCAGCACCTGAAAGCGGCTGTCCGCATCAAACTCATCGATATCTTGCATAAATTCGTCGTATAGCTCTTCCGAACGAAGCGCAAGCTTCTCCCAAACCCGCTTAAAGCTGTTATTAATCACCGCTTTTTTCAAATCGGATTCGCTGTAAGCCTCTGCTTCCATTTCGTCAGAAGGAAGATAGATCCGTCCTCTGGCCGCATCCTCACCCACATCTCTTAATATGTTCGTTATCTGCATAGCCGTGCCTAATCGAATGCCGGTCTGACGCAGATCGCGCTTCGACTCGGAAGCAACGATCGGCAACAACATGAGACCGACAGTTCCCGCCACATAATAGCTATAGGCCTCAAGCTCGCTTAACGACCTGGGCGCGGAAAAACAAATGTCCATCCGTTGCCCTTTCAGTTGTTCGTAGAAGGGCTCGATCCTCATGTCGTACCGTCGGAACACATCGCGCAGGGCTCTCCATAGAGGATGATTGATCTCCCTACCTTGGTCGAAGAGCATCAATTCGTTCTCCAGGTTATGAAGCGCCTCCAAACTTTCCTCCCGCCCCCGTACATTGTCGACGGCATCATCTGCCAATCGGCAAAATGCGTAAATCGCGAACACTGCATTCGCTTTTTTTCTCGGAAGCTGAAGAAAAGCGTAATAAAAACTTTTCGAATTTTTTTTAATAATTTCCTCGCAATACCGGTAGTCCTGCTCAAGGCCATTCGGCCTATTGCTTAATAGTGAAAGAGAAAGCTTCATTGGCATCGATCCCCCGATCATCCAGCATCAATTCTTCCGTTGCGATTTTGGCCGATAACAAGACGATAGGAACTCCTGCTCCCGGATGAGTGGAGCTTCCCGTGAAATACAGATTGCCGCAGTTACGGGGCTTGCTTTGCGGACGCATATGATTGCTTTGGGTCAGCGTCGGCCTTAAGCCGAAGCACGCTCCGTTGTAGGCATTGTATTTCTGCCGAAAATCAAGGGGCGTCATATAGGTCTCAGACACGATATCCTCTCGGACCCTTTCGAATCCCGGAATCCGCTCCAGCGATTCCATCACGCGATTCCGGTAATGCCGGATTGTCTCTTCGTTCCACTCATACCGCGTCGTCGATAGCTCGGAGACGGGAACAAGAATATATAAGCCATCTTTTCCCTCCGGAGCCATCGAAGCGTCCAGTTTCGAAGCTATGTAGACGTAGAAGGACGGATCCTCCAACAAATGGCCTTCAAATATATCGCGGATATTTTTTTCTAATTTCTCCTTGAAGAAGAAGTTATGCACCGTGTTGATCTCATCGTATTTGCGGTTCATGCCGAGATACATTACCAAGCAGGAACAGGAGTATTGAAGACGGTCTAGCTTCTTATCCGAATATTTTCCCTTCGCTTTCTTGTCTTGCACGAGATGCTTCATCGCGAATGGGAAGTCGGCGTTACACAGAACATAATCGGCCGCCCGCTCCCGTCCGTCCGCCTTAATTCCGCAAGCTCTTCCTTTCCGGATGATAATCTCCTCGACGTTCACGTTGTAGAATGCTTTGCCGCCAAGCTCCAAGAACAGACGTTCCATCGAGCGGGCCATCATATGCATGCCTCCCTTGATGAACCAAACTCCATACAGCATCTCGATCATTGGAATAATGGAATATAAGGACGGACCGCTGTATGGAGAGATGCCGATGTAAAGCGTCTGAAAGCTCAGCATCTGCTTCAGCCGTTCATGCTTAATGTATTTGCCGATAAACCGATCGGCCGTGTCGAAGGTTCTTAGCTTCATCCCTTGCCAGAGCATAAAGGGGTTGTAGAAGTCCGACCACTTCCGGAATGGACGTTGGAGGAAGTGATTTTTGGCGATCAGAAATCGTTTGTATATGACTTGAAGATAATGAAGGAAGCCCTGCGCGTCCTTGTCGCTGACGCCCTCCAAGGTATCCAGCAGCTTCACAAGGTCGGTCGATATTTCATGCTTATCGTCAGGGCCGCTTCCGAAGTAAACCGAATAGATCGGGTCCAGCTTCTCCATCGGAATGTAATCATCGGGGTTGCGCCCGGCAAGCTCGAATACCTCTCGATATAACTCGGGCATCATAACGAGACTTGGCCCCATATCGAATTGATAGCCATCCTTCTCCAACCGATGCATCTTTCCCCCGGGAATTGCTTCCTTCTCATACAGTTCAACTTCATAACCTGCATGCCTCAGACGAATAGCACTCGCAAGTCCCGCTACGCCGGCTCCGATCACAATCACTTTCTTGCTCATGTCCACGGTCTCCTCCTGTCAGTCGGCAGCGCAATTAATTATACTTTCAGGTTAATTATCATATCGCGACGACACTTTGTCAACCCTTATGTATAATGTTTATATACTAATCCATATACATAACCTTGATTTTCAAAAGACATATGTAATGTTATACTGTTAACGTTGTACAACTTAAACCTCCCTCATTAAAAGGATGAGCAACCATGAAGCAGGATAGACAGTATTTCATCAAGCAGGTTGCGAAGGTGACTGGGCTAACCGCCCAGTTAATTCGCAAGTGGGAAGAACGTTACCAGCTTATTGAGCCCAAACGGTTGCCCAATGGCTATCGTTTATATAGCGAGAGTGACGTCAATACTTTGTTATCGATCAAATCGCTGCAGAAACAAGGGTATTCTATTACGGAGGCCGTCGCTTTAACAAAAGATCACAACAATACAATGGTGTCTGATGCGGACGAAGTTCATCCGTTACAAACCGCTAGCATGCCTGCTTCGAAGCTTAACCACTTTGTGATTTCCATGCTGGAGAGCGGCAGCGCCTGCAATGAACTGGAGCTAGTCGTTCTTTTGAAACAGGCTTTCCATTATTTCGGATTAAACGCTTTTCTAACGGAGGTCGTGGCTCCGTTCTTGAAGGTGGTGGGGGATAAGTGGGAAGCCGGAGAATGGGACGAATTTCAGGAATCCGTCTCCAGCCTCGTCGTGAGGGATATGCTTGTACAAATTCGTCGTAATTTCCAATACAATGATAATGCCCCGTTAGTAATTGGCGCTTGCCTCCCTATGGAGCAGCATGAAATTCCCGTTCATTTTCTGTTGTTGCAATTGCTGCTCAAGGGCTGGAAGACATTTTTAATTGGGGCTTCCCCCGCTCCTGGCTCCATCGAATCGCTCGTCTCAAGGCTGAAGCCAAGAATTGTGCTGCTTTCCGCTTCTACGACCCTGCCCTTTGAGCATGATCCGGAGCTGCTCAATAAGCTCGACCGTTTTGCCGGGAGCATGCCTGCCACAGTATTTTATATGGGTGGCGAAGGAGCGCTCGAATACGCTAAAAAGCATGTACCCGAACGGATTATTATCGCACGAAACATGGAAGAAGTAATTATTTAACAAGAGGCAAAAAGAAGTCCACGTCCTGCTGCAGGACGTGGACTTCTAAATTGCTCAACGCTAGAAAGACGGCATATAAACTTTTCGAGTTAAACGGCTCTGCGAGACGGCTGAATACTGATCGGGAAGTCGTTTCAACCGAAACGGTCCCGCTATAGCTGTAGGAGGATATGAACCCCTCCCTCTTGCAATACACCTGAACAATCTCGCATATATGGGGATCATCGTCGACGATCTCCCTTCTCTCCCCCCGGTCGATCATATCTGTAATTGCGATCGAAGATTTGCTCGAGCTGATCTGGAGGAATACCCGTACCAGAGTCTTGCACGCTCATGATCGCACAGCGGGTATCATTGACCTCGTCCACTGCTAACGCAATACGCACCACCCCGCCGCTAGAGGTGAACTTCATCGCGTTCGACACTAGATTAAACAACGCCTGCTCTAATTTTTCAGCATCCATCTCGACAACAGGCAAGTTAGGTGGTTGATCTTCCGTATTTCCGATATCCAATATGAAATCCAACCCTGCGTCACGCACAACCAGCCCATATTGTTCAAAAAAAACACGCAAGAAGTGAATTACATGAACCTGCTCCATCCGGAACGGGACTTGTCCGGTCTCCAAATGCGACAAGAAGGACAACTCCTCGATCATGCGGTTAATTCCTTATCGTGTTATCCCGGATATACTTCAGGTACTGTTCATTGCGTTCCGGCTTGACCCTGTCCTGCACAGCTTCTACATAACCAAGCATGCTGGACAGCGGCATGCGCAGATCATGCGTAATATAGGCAAGGAGCTTTTTTCTCCCTTGCTCGGAGTGAAGCAACCGGTCGTACGAAGTGCGGAGATCATCATGAGCAGCGGATAAGGCCTGCGTGCGTTCTTGCACGGTCCGTTCCAAATTCATATTCATTTCGGTCAGCTTGTCGTTAGCGTCCTGCAGCTCGCGTGCAATCCTTTCCTCGTTCGATGCCGCCCTCGTAAATCTCGAAGAAAGCAAAATCATCTGTGCGATCGTAAACACCAACAGACCAAGCGGAGAGGTATTTCCGATCAGCGACCATTCGTTGTAATATAAAAAGTCGTTGATGACCGTCACTAAAGCAACCACCGACACCAGCAGGAAGATCAGCGCTCCCTCCATACGCCGCAATGCCGCTTTGACCAGCCCAACCATCAGATAAAACATCACTGCCGCCCAACTCGATATACTTGGTGATGCCGCCTCGCTTATGATGGGACATGAAACTGCGTTAAATTCAGAATGCCTTCTTCACTTTGGACCCTAGGGGAGTCCGATGCAGAGATGACGGCATAGCTTGCAACCAAAACAACAACAACGGCAGCTGCTATATAAAATCAAGATCGTACGAGAACCGAATCGGGAAATACCCCTCATGATGAAGCCGACCCCAATCTACAAAATTCGCTAAGTTAATTATCCTAATCATACCATCATTATAGAAAAATGTGCCATATTGGGATCGTTTATTAATGGATACTTCCCAATTATTAAATTGATGTAAGGAATGTAAAAAATGTTCTGACATCACTGGTGAATTTCGAAATTCTGATGGCGTCATCCCCACTCGTTAGTAAATCGTGTTGTGAAGGTTCCAAGACTGCTTTGTCCAACTTCCAATGAAATATCGCGAACACTCAGATTCGTATGGATTAATAAGTCCTTTGCATGTTGTAATCGAAGGGTAGAAACATAATACTGAGGTGGAACACCCATTCTTTCCTTGAAAATGCGAATGAAATGGTAAGGGCTGTAGGCTGCATAACGAGCCAATTCGGTAAGAGAAATGGGTTCGTAAATATGTTGTTTGATGTATTCAATTACTTTATCGATTTCTAAATACTTTCTCTCCACCCTTACACACCTCGTAACATTTGGTCATACAACATAATTTCAGAATACTACAATTGTCACAGCACCTCGAATTTCCATGAAATTTCAGAAAATATTAGTGCATAGACTTTGTCGAAATCGTTTCACATCCGTTAAATAACGCAAACTTGTGGAAACAATCGTCCAAGGCTGATCGCAATTGCTTGGTTTGCTTTACGTCGTTCTCATACCATATGTTTTTAACGGCGAGCGTCCCGGCTTTTCGCTCGACGATTACCTCGGCTCGTCCTATAAAGCTCTCTCCGAATAATAGCGGCAGCACATAATAGCCGAATTTACGTTTCATTGCCGGCGCGTAAATCTCCCAGGTGTAATCGAAGCCAAACAATTTGTTGATTAGTTTTCTGTCCCACATCATATTGTCCAGCGGGGCAATCAGCTCGCAACGAAATTCCGGCGCCGGATTTTGCAGGACGGCTTCAATAAGCGGCATATCTTCAGCGCGGCAGTACAGCATATCCTTTATTTGTTCCACGGTAACAGCAACAATGCGAGCCTCGTGCAACAACTGGCGGAAAACTTCGTTGCGCTGCTCTGTCTTCAATCCCCATATGTTCAGCCAGGCGTCGGATGCGCGATTCCATAAAAGGCCAACAGCGCCGATCCGGCGCAATACCCGCCACTTGTGATGCTCGAGCTCGTCTGGCAGCGGCTCCGGCGCATTCAGCAGATTTGGCTGTATGTACTTCTCGGCGATTTCGTAATACTTACGGGTTCCTTTTTTGTGATGGATTATCAACTCGCCTGTCGAGTACATCTGCTCCAGCACCGACCGGGATGCGTTGTTTCCGCCGCTCCAGTGGATGGCCGATTGCCAAGCGAAATTTCCCTCTAATTTTAAATCATCCGAACTAACCGCACCGTGATTTTGGATGTGAGTCCGTACTTGTTCTGTCAACGCCTCCATTTCGGGATATCGCTTGGCATGTTGCCTTGCAGCTTGCCTGTATCGCTCAAAATACGGCCAGTCTTCGAGAGGGATAATGGCCAGGTTCTTGTCGGGATAGTCGATCAGGAATCTATCTTTATACAACAACTCGTCGAGCATGCTTTTGGTGAATCCCTTGATTCGCGACTGCAGCACCAATTCGGCGTTTTTTCCGCAAACATCAATGGGATCGTATTGAATACAGCCGACCTGCCGCACAAAATCCAATATGCCCTGCTTTCCGGTAAATTGAAATTCGCCCAACAGCCCGTGCTTCAATAACAGAAATTGCCGTGCCTGGCGGTTCGTCAATTGGATCATGTGCGCATTCGCTCCTCTTTTTTGTCGGGATCGACGTGGTTCCCCTTTTATTTCGCCACAATAAAGTTAGGGAGATTTTTTTCAAGATACTTCATTCTTTCCGAATAATCTTGGTTTGCAAGAGTTTCCGAAAGTATATTGTTCGACACTAACAAGTCATAAAATGATTTCAGCATCTGGGCTGATATAGCGGAAGTAATCATCATTCTTTGACCGTCGATCAGAACAGAAGATATTTTTTCAGGTTGTACAAGTTCAATCTGTACGCCGTTCCTGTCGATTATGAAATACATTTCCTTTACATTTTCAAACACTAAATGTTTTACTTCTGCCCCGTTTGCCAAGCGACTCTGAACTTCTTTCATTGAATAGCCCGGAATCGGATCATTTATCAGCAGCCATTTTGCAAATTCTTTTGCATCGATTTCATCTGTATCATATTTTTTCCAAACCGCGCCATTATCTTTGCTTATCTGTATTGTGTTATCCATCATGACTCGAAGATATATTTCGTTGTCCATATAAACTGCACGATACTTTGAAGCCATAAGGCTGTCTATCAACTTTGGAACGTCATATTTCTTGTTGAATGTTAAATCGTGCGGCATTAAATCCGTAGTGGCGGCGCCTTGAGATAAGGCGGGCACTATTTTGGTTGTGATGGCACCTTGATAAAGCGAGGGCTCGCTATAGGCTATAGGTTCGTCGATATCCGTAGCAACTTCCGCTTTATCCACTGCAGAAGTCGCAAAGATGATAACAACACAGGCTGCAAGCCCAATCGCGAGCAGCATCGTGGTGATCGTGACTTTCTTGGTTTTCATGATCGATATAATCCTTTCTTCGGTCGAGTTTTTGGAAAAGTTACTTATCATCGGCGACAAGCCGATTTTCTTTTCTTCCAAACGTACAAGTGCCCTGGCATAAGTAGGTTTCATGTTGTCCCCAAATTTTCGTATGACTGTTTCATCACAGGATAGCTCGATATCACGGTTGGCAAGGATATACATGACCCATACAAGAGGGTTGAACCAATGGACACATACGCTAGTGGCAAGAGTCCATTTTTTTAGTGTGTCGAATCGCTTGATGTGCGTAAATTCGTGAGTCAGGATAAGCGCAAGCTGTTTCTCATCGTCATAATCCAAATTTTTCGGCAAGAGTACAACAGGCCGAAAAATACCGTATGTAAGCGGAGTTGAAATATGATCAAGTTGCCTGATTGGAACATCTCGCCATAACAAATTTGAATGCTGCCATTTTCCTATAAAATCGTTTCTAATAGGCACAGCCATTTTGTAGATTTTGCGATACCTTAAATGCGGAATGATAAAAAATAAAGCACACATCGTAAAACCAACGAACCACACCCATACAAAAGGCGATATTTGTGAAGCCGTCTTTAATGGCATAATCGGCGCAGTTACATGTTCTGTTATTGTCGGCATGATTACCGTAGTTCCATTAATAAATGTTGAACTTTCCGGCGCGGAAATCAATTTTGGCGCTGTAAACATTCCGTTTATATGTTCCGCTGCCGTAAAAATGCTAAATGGCGATTGAACTGAAAAAGGCACAAGCAATTGAATTAATGCAACACCCCAAAGAAACATAAAGGTCATTTTGGGCAGCTTGTGAATAAGCAAGGAACGTAAGAAAATAACTGCAAGAATAAAGACGGAAGCCGAGATGCTTATTTGAAGTAACGGCATTCCCTCACCTCATTCCATGCTATCAATAAGACGTTTCAAACGGCTAATTTCTTCTGTCGACAGTCGTTTCTGTCCCAACAATGAAGCAATCAGTCTGTCGGGGGCGCCATCATACATTTTATTTATCAGTTCCGTTGTTTCGTGTTCTTGAGCCTGCTCTCGTGTAACAACCGCGTGGCAAACGAAATTAGGCTCATGCCGCTCGATCGCCCCTTTATCAAGGCATCTCTTGATGATGGTATACGTTGTTGTTTTACTCCAACCTACCTTTTCTTTTGCAATTTCTGCAATTCTTTTTGCGGGGGTATCACCTTCTTTCCACAAGATTTCCATAATATTAAGCTCGCTATCGAATAGCTTCATAACCAAATGAATACACCTCGTTCGTATTTATTCTACTGCTGTAGAATCATATATTAACATTCTACTGTAGTAGAATTGTTTTGTCGATAGAGTCCTGTAGTTTTCTTAACGACGACAAAGTTGCGAATGCGGGGGCAAGTAAACGAGTTGGAGCCCGTCAGGAAATTCCTGACGGGCTCTTTGCGTATTATGGCAGCTTCATGATGAAGAATACTTGTGGCAGCAGGGTTCCGTTCAGGGAGCATAGACTTCCGGATTATCATTTCTCCAGGCGCCTATGCAGCCAATCAAACAGGCCGTGTAGCTTCTCATCTCTCTAGCGGATTCATTATCCTCGTAATCCATAACAATGTTTATGCCGGACTTGCGCCATGCCAATATTCGGCCTGAATAGCCGGGGCGCCAACACTCCTCATCCAATGCAGGCGGTCCATACTCGTGTATGGATTCTTCGGGCGTTGAGCTCATCGTAATCCCCCCGGGCAGGCTTCCGACGAACGGAGCTTTAATTCGATCATCTGCCCCCGGCGCAAGAAAATGTATGGCGCCAATGATCCATCCATCTTCAGCTGCATATTGGAGCCCGGTCAAATCATTTATTTTGGGAGCGCGATAGACATCAATGCGTAGCGAGGCTTTCGCCGACCAGATTATATCGTCGTTGAAATAGCTGTTCGGTGCCGGCATCCGCTTGACGCCGAATGATTGCAGCAAAGCTTGGACTTGTTTGGGCTCGTACGGATGCCCAAGCAATTGGATGAGCTGTTCGGATGCTTCTTTCATGCTTGCATTTCATTCCTTTCGATTGGAAAAAACTTTTATATCTTGGGTTTTAGCTGCTTAATCACTGACGTGATCAGTATGATCATACCGACTCCAAAGCCTGACATGGATAAGGGAGCAAGTAAAAATCGCATGATTTCCCCTTGCACAAAAAAGCTAACAAGCATGACTACCATACATATAACGGTAAAGATGCCGACTGTAAAAGTCCCAATAAAATCATTCAAATTATGATTTTCCTCACGAGCAATAGTGATTCTATTGTCTTTAAGAATAGGCAGCTCCAGTAATTTCGGGATATAATCCTCTAACTTTCCCTTGACCTTACTTAAACGTTCCTTGGCCAATTGTCCTTTATTAATCTGGCTGGCGTATGATTGACTCGCTGTTGATAAGGAATATGCTTCATTTACGGATGACAACGTCCCGTCTAGAGTAATGATTGCTCTGAATGCACCGGCAACGGTTGGTTTTAATGACAGCCCCGCCTCGGTAATCAGCGACATCAGCCGTCTCATCATGACACTCGTAGGATCATGTGAAAAAGAGGCTTCTGACAGAAGTCTACTGAGGCGTCGTTCCATCATATCTTCATCGAATAAATGTCCTTCCTCACAAACCCTCGCCAAGCCATGTGCCATCTCTTTCGTATCATTATTGCTGTAACCAACCAAGAAGCTTAACAGACCGCCTCGTTCATCATCTGATAAATAGCCAACTGAACCAAAGTCAATAAGCGCAACTTCCCCATCCGTTGTCAACATGATGTTCCCGGGATGCGGATCCGCATGGAAGATACCAATCATCAGGATTTGATCTAAAAATGCGTGCATGATCATTTCTGAAACATCGGTTGTCACTTCTTTTGTAAAACGGTTCCCTTCGATATATTCCATCGTTAGTATTTGTTTAGTCGAATACTCGGAATAAACTTTAGGCACTCTTATAGGGATTCCGTGTTCTTTAAATGCTCTTTTTAACATGTTTGTATTCAGCGCTTCGATATCAAAGTCGGTTTCTTCGATAAGATTATTTTTAAATCCTACTGCGAGTTGTATTAAACCGAGTCTTTTGATTTTAGAAGAACGCTCTGATAGCCATGACACAAATTGAATTAATAAATCCAAATCCACTGTCATCTTTTGCTTAACATCAGGTCTTAAAATCTTAACGACGACTTTCGCTCCGGTTGACTTAAGCCTAGCCAGATGAACTTGTCCGATAGAAGCTGCTGCGAGGGGTTGCATCTCGAAGGCTTCATACGTTTCATTCATGTTGCCAATTCTGCTATCAATGATTTTTTTTAGCCCCTCTTGACTAAGAGGCTTTACTTGGTCATGCAAATTAGAGAATGCTTCGATGAAATGACCAGGTAAAATTTCCTTTTGGGTTGATAATACTTGTCCGAACTTAACAAAAACTCCCCCCATATCATCAAGAATTTCGGCAATAACATGTGGGAGTTTGGCATGATCTTGCTGAATCAGATGACTCAGCCCTTTTCGCGAAGCAATCCAGAACAAACGAATCATTCGCCTGAAGCCGCGAATTTTATTCACAATATATAGGAACGGGTTTGAGGTTTGCAATATTTTAAAATTGAAAAGGCAAAGAAGCATGTATGTATAACAAGATATAAATATAATTAATAGCGGGTAATAGATAAACATCACTCTAAAGATCTCGGGATCGGATGGCGTAGAATTTTGATTGAAATAGGTAAACGATAGTACAAGTGTCACGGTGGCCGTACCAAATAATATAGCAACCATCAGCTTGAGCTGATCGTTTTTAAACGTATGGATGTTTCCAATTAAAAAATACAAAATGACGGCAACGACAATGATGCTGGTCAAGTAAAATTGCTCAAGAACTTGAACCAGTACACTGACAGCAAGCGCGCTGACTAACGATCCAATGACTTTATGTTTCTTGTTAAATAAAGTAGCAAACACTATGAATACGATGAAACACACAAACCATACAATGAAAAAGAACATACTCCATCCCCTCCGACACTTCCCTATCACTACTATAGCATACTCGGCTATTTATCACTCCAACCACGCGAAACAAACAAGGGGCTTCTCAATTATCGAAGATAACCGAGAAAACCCCTTGTTTAATTCATATAGATAGTGTCTTCGCAGAGCTATTAACTATTCATCATAATGGCCAGCCTGGGAAACCTCCACCCCCACCGCCATCCGAGTAGTCGCCAAGAATCATTCCATAGGTACTGGCGGTTACGCCCCATCTTACCTCAGCGAGGCATACTTGCTCGATTGCATGAACTCGCGATGGGCTTCCTGAATCGAGTTCGAGCGCATCAGCAGCTCCTCGGACCCGCCATGCTTCAGTTGCTCGGCAATCTGCATCAGCTTGAACGTGTTGTAATAGTTCGCATCCGCTTTGCTTCGACTATGCTGCAATGCGTCCTCATACGCTTGGCGTTCCATCGAAAGGCTCATTGCTTGATTGTATAGATTGAGATCGTGTCGTTGTAAGTAGTCCATTTCGACGGTGCGCAGCTTCTTGCCCAGCATGAGTATAATTCGAATAGATGTCAAACGCGTCTGATCCTTCGTCGCGCGCGCGTCCTTGCTTTGCTGCATCGCCTTGAAATACTCGCTGACCGGCTGGACGGATTTTACATTCACGCCATTCCCCCCTAATTACAATTTCCGTCACATGCAACGATGCCTTGGTCAAAGTATCCATCTGCATCTAACTTCTAATTTATCATGGTAGATTGCTGCGTAAATGAAATGTAAAGGAAACTTTAGGTTCGCGCTTGCAACGCAACAACGGCAACGAGCATATATCCTGTCCCTTGAATCCCAGGTCATTTCATGTTCCTCCTCATGTTCTGTAATTGGGATGAGTCAAGGTAGCCTGCCTTCACGTGGAACGTGACGGCTTCGTGGGGAGGCAATGTTTTCATCTGTCCATTCATTCGGCAGTAGTGCAGTCCTTTGTGTTCCGCTGTTGCAGGCAGCGCCATGCCCAGGGCGTCTTCGCTGCCGGTGCGCGCAATCCAACGGATGCCGTAAGGTGTATCGTCCGGACGGAACGCCACATAATGACCGTCGCCTTCCGGTGCAAGCTGCATACAATGCGCCCAGCCTCGCTCGTCCTGGTCATAACGCATCGTAAACACAATTTCCGGTTCATAGATTTGGGTCTCGGCATCGATGCGATACATCCGTCGCGGATTTCGCGCCAGTTCTTCGATATACGCTAGTAAAGCAGCCGCCTTGTCCGGCGGTAACGTACCCGGAACATCCTGGTGCACCACGATGCTATTGCTTGTATCGTAAATTTCAGCGCCTTCAACGGGACGGAAGTTAACATGGCACAAGTAAGCGTAAGACAACGGCTCGTTCCGCTTGTTTGTCACCGTCATGCGGATGTCGAACAACGTTTGATCTTCATAAAGACGAATTTGAGGATTGGCGATATAACCAATCTCAAACGCCCTGCGGTAGTAAGCCTCGCCTCCGACTTCGATATAGCGTCCGATGTCATCCTCACCAACAGCCACATAGGCCGTATCATAAAACAAAGCCGGCAATTCCCCATGCTGGGGATGAGTGTCCACGGCAGAGGGATTGCCCATAGCCGTCATACCGCAGTGGAGCATGAAACACCCATAGGACGCGCCGAAATCCTCCGTTTCAGGTGGCTCGTCGAACATCGACTTCATGGTCAGTTCATGGCCGTCAAAGGTCGCTCGCCATATTTGCTGCCCCTTAAAGGGCAAAATGATCAGTTCTCCCCGGGTATTTTGTATGCGCAGAGCGTGAACGCCGCTTGGGTAAAGGAATCCTGATGCGGATAATTCACCGGATTCCATAAAGATGTGCTCTTTGGCGACAAAAAAGTGTTTTTGCAGTTTTAGCAATGAAGGAAGCTTCATTTGATGGTTTTCCAGTCTCATACGTTCTCCTTTCTGGCACCAATCCCTGATGAATCAGAGAGCATCGGCCCGCGGCGGCCGTGCTCTCTGTTCGATTTGCGCTATTTAAAGCATCTGATACAAAAGATAGACGACCTTGGCAACCTCTGCACGAGTGGCTTGAGCGGTCGGGTTAAAGCGTTGATCGCCTGTCCCGTTCATCAGCCCCGCGCCCGCCAACTGTTCGACCGCATTAGCGGCGTACCCGGCAATCAAATCCTGATCCTTATAGGCTGCAGAAGCTTGCCCCGAAGGTTTAATCCCCGCGTACGCAAGCGCCCGCGCCAGCATAACCGCAAGATCCTGACGAGAAATCTCTGCCGCAGGGTTGAACTTGCCGTTGGAGCCTTGGACAATGCCCGCGTCAGCCAGAGCCAGTACCGCTTCGCCATACCAGCTTGTTGCCGATACGTCCGCGAACTGATGCTGCCCGGTCGATTTCAGATCGAGGATGCGAGCAAGCAGTGCGGCCATCTGACCGCGCGTGATATTGCTTGCAGGACTGAAGCGGTCGTCGCCCATACCCAGGATAATCCCCTTGGCAGCCATGGACGAGATGTACTTCGCTGCCCAATAGTTCCGCCCAACGTCCTGGAACTCCACTTTATTGCTAACCACCATGTATGAACCGATGGTTTGCGCAGTAAAGCTGATTTGGCCGCTATTGTAACGTCCGCCGAGGTTAACCGTCGTGCCGTCTTCCAGCAGTTGGAACACCGTGACATAGATCTCTTCAAAATCCGCTTCGTTAATCGGCAGCGTTATACGCACGGACGAATCGATGGAAGAGATCGGTTTACCGTCTGCTTCGAGTTGAATATGAATGATTTGACCGTTTATCATTTGTTGGCGTTGCGCTTCGGTCAAGCTTGAACCGTCGGCCGCGGACACTATAAGGGTCACCTCTTGCGCCTGATCCCCGATTGCCGAGCGCAATGCAGATAGCGGAAGATGCAAACCAGCCATCGCAGTCTCAACTTGAACACCGTTTACTCCCTGAGCGGACGCAAGCGCCAGCAGCTCGGAAGGGAACGTGAATGTCGCCTGGGAAGCTCCGCTGCCGCCAATCTCCATCGTAAGATTGGATTGGCCGTCCGAATTCGTCACATGCTTGCCCAAGTAGTCAGCCGCATTCGTGATTGTCAGCTTGGCAGGATCCGGTGTCACTACTGGCGTCACGGGTCCGTTGTTGCCCGTAGTGCCCGGGTCCGGAGTGTCCGGCAGTTTAATGTTGCTGTACGGATACAGGGTAATCTCTTGCGTCATCCCGTAGACACTGAAGAACCCGTCCTCCATAATCGGATTATCGTTATCGATCACATCGAATACTTTAACCCCATCCACATAGAGGAATATCCTCACGCCTTGATCCACATTAATGGCGCCGGTTCGAATGCTATGGCGTTGATTTGGTTTGTAATGCACATTTTCTACGTTTCCAAACCTCGGCGTATAACCGGGTATTGTGCCGATGAGCATTTCTCTAACGCCATTCGTCCACTTCTGTAATTCCCAGGTATCGTGATTGACCAGGATTGCATAGCTTTTGGTGGAAGCGTCCAGAAACATCGTATAGGGATCCTGATCCCGCAGCGTAAATCCAAGCCAGTCAGGCCCATCCATCGTCAAGTTCGATTCCATGTCGAATGTAAGCACAACATCGCCATACTTTGCCCCGGTGTAACCGCTGTTCTCCGAAACGGCAATGCCGGTTTCAGGCGGAGTCAGCGCTGTCACAGGTTTGCTCCAATACGATGTAGCCCGAATCGCATCATCCAACGAAACCTCCGGAGCTGTAATCGGCCCCGCCGCACTGTTCATACGCTTCACTGTTATTGTCCATACGTAAGACTTGCTTCCATTAGAAATGGTGAAAGTAATCGGACCTTGAGAAAAATCTAGCGAATCGCCGTTATAACCGGTGACGGAGTAGCCTTCCTTAAGCGTAAATACAGGCGTAAGCGCCGTCAGATCCACATCTTCCGATACAAAGACTTTTGCGGTTTGATCGAGCGGCTGAATCGATATGCTGCTCTCTTCGTTCAAGATCGATAAATTCAGCAGCGCAGAATCTTTCTTCAAATAAAGTGCCGGCGAGTCCGCATACATTTCCAATTGTATTTGGTGTATGGCCACTGTTCTTTGCGGAACGTCATCGGCAATATTCGCATAGTTCGACTGCAGCCCCGCATTGGATATAATCGCTTCCGCTCCCGGAACGGACGCAAAGTCTCCCCCTGGAACGTACGTATTATCAACTACCGAGTTGTTGAAGCCATAATCTCTGCTCCGATTGACGCTGTAATAATTATTATGGATATGGTTATCGTGAATGTTAGAGGCCCATATGGAATTCCACCAATAGACGGGACCGCCGACCACATTATTTTTCACATCAATGTAGGCGGATCCCGAGTCCAGGTAAATGCCGACGTCATGGGTATTGGGATCGTCATGATATCCGTAGACATAGTTTCCGGAGATCACTGTGCCTGGCTGAGCGCCAAGATTATAGATTAATCCTCCGTCGTGCAGTATTTTGCCTACATCATAGATTAAATTATTCTCGATCCGATTATTCTTGGCGCTTGTCGGAGTCGTGTATCCTTCCTCTCCCCCTGGATCCTGACGACCCCATCCCCAGCCGATAGAAATCCCAGAGTAGGGGACGGCATGAATCTCGTTTTGAGCAACAACCGTGTTCTCCGTAAAGCCTACGAAGATTGCCACGGAATCCAAATAATCTACGCCTGTTCTCGTAATGTAGTTATTGCTGACGGTATTGTTTTTCACAATATCTCTTGCATCGTCAACATAGGCATGATGATCGTCGTTGCTGCCGACGAAGATTCCGCCCGAGGAAATATCGTGAAATGCGTTGCCGACGACCTGGTTGTCCTGGCTTGCTTGCCATAAACGCAAACCGCCGGCACCCAGATTTCTAAAGGTGTTGTTCTCCACAATTATATGATGGCTATAACTGATTTCTACCGCAGAAGGCACGAAAACAACCGCATGCGTTTCGACATAAGTGCCGGCTTGCGCATCTGCATAACTATGGGTATTCGGTCCGCTCCAACCCGCATATTCGAACGTCAGAACGCTGAATGTTAAATTTTGTACGGGCGAATCCAGCGTTCCTTGCACAACCAGCAACTTCTCTGCAGCCGGCAAAACCGCAGACAGGCTCGAGATATTCTGTCCTGCTTTGGGCTTGTAATACAAAGTGGCAACGCCGCTTTGATCAACCGTCCCTTGGCGATCTAAATACCATTCCCCTGCTTGATCCAGAAGTTCATAGGCATTCTCAATCCAGGTTGGCCGATCGTTCGCTACTGGCGAGCGCGACCAATAAACCGGATCCAATACGAGATTGGTGCCATCTGCGCTCACACGTTCGCCCCTGATAATGTTATGGTGCCACTCACGTAAAATATGCACCTCAAGGTTATCCACATTGTGCCAATTTTGAAGATTATAACTTGCCGGCACTATGAACCCGGACCTGTCCGCCTTGTTAAAGAGGATATTATCCGTCAGTTTGTTCGGACCGTTGCTTGTATTTCCGGTCGAAGAAGACGAGGTGACGGCTTGATTGAAGGAATAGGTTTCACCTGTTAATTGAGCCCCTGCTGCAGAAACGATGCCTGCTGGAGCCGGTAAAGTTGTTGATGTTGCCGCCGGCAGCACTTCCGCCTCCACAAGCTGGAAACCGTAGTATATATTCCCTTCGTACAATTCTCCATTTCTCGTTTTCTGTGGAATGATCCGAATGTAGCGGCCTTCAACCGGTTGCTCAAGGATAAACTCCTGCGCAGCGCCATGACTATCCGGAATTTGACTTAATCTCAACGCATCCTGATAATCCACGCCGTTCAGCGAGGTTTGGATAATCATTTCTTCCGGATAGTGAAGATTTTTTAATGCCGGGGTATAAACGGGATATAGTCTTACTCCTCCTACTTCTTGCGGAGTGCCAAGGTCAATTGTAACTTTGGCGTCAGCTCTATTCGGCGTAACGTCTAAATGGGAAGTAAACTGTCCTTGCGAGCCATTCAGGATGCCATCGGTAATTTTATCTTTCGAAAATTTCAAATCCGGATATTCCCATGAGCCTGGTGCATCAACGGGAGCATTTCTGGCAAGATTGGCAGTGCGATATACGGCAAAGTCAGCCAATTGAAGCATGTAAATGGTTACACCTTCATACTCTTCTCCTTTGCCTAGTTTACTAGTTCTTAAACGAATATACTTAGCCTCAGTTGGCGCAAAGTTTACCGTTAGCGATGGTTCCGTCCACTGGGCGTCGGTAACTTGCGTTATTAATGTCCAGTTAGCGTTATCGTTGCTTTTTTCGATAGCGAAATCTACCGGCACATTCAGCGCCACGCCACCTTCCATTCGCGCCCATAGTCGGATCGCAGAGATTGGCTCGGCCCGTTCGCTGCTCAACTCAATCGACGCGATTCTTTCTATGGCAGGATCGGGGTTGCTTACCGTCGTGATGTTGGTAGTCGGATCTCCGTCTGTCATGTAGCTTGCCGGCCAGATGTCCGGAATCAACTGCCCCTGAACAGTGGCGAGCTTGTTTAATGCCACATTCGTGCTGAAATCCGTCCGTTCAACCAAATTCAGGTCGGAGGTATATTCATTTCCCTTGCTGCCGACAATCACCTCGGACAGGATGAGACGATGCTTGCCCGGTTCCAGGCGGTTGGATTCTCCCAGCTTCGTTACGTTAATCTTCACATAACGAGCTGCCTGATTGTCGAAGTCATACACATGCTCGGTTTGCAGATCCGGCGTCGCTTCTCCGACAACCGACTTGGCAACCGTGAAGTTAACACCGTCCTGCGACACTTCAATCGTGAAGTCGACAGGAAATCCCGCCGCTTTGCCAGCGACCGTCTTTAGGGAAGACGGGTACAGCCTGACCCTGGACACGTCATTCCTGACTTCGCCCAGGTCGATCGTAACCCACTCGTTCGCATCTGCAGTCGCATGCGCCTCGCTCAGGAATCCGTCCGATCCCGACCATTGCCAATCGACAGGGCTATCTTCGCTCTTCGCGCGCGTTGCCCGCTCGCCGTTGACATAGAACTGCCTTGCGCCTTCGGCTCCCGCGGGCACAGTCGCTTTATAGATACCGAGGCTCGGATCGAACAGCGTCCACCCCTCTACCTTCTTGCCGCCCGACAAGATGGGCTTGGCGCCTGGCGCCGCTGTGTATATGACACGATAATTGCCCTTGCCCGAATCTTCCGGCCCGAATTGCAGTGTGTCGTCTATCGCATATGTCCCATTTTTCAGATAGACTACAATGTCCCCCGTCATCCCGCTGATCTGGTCTCTTACCACGTCTCTTGCCCGTTCGATTGTCTTGAATGGGCTTGACTCGCTGCCGGCATTCAGATCGTTCCCATCAGGAGACACCCAATACGTCTGATAGGGCTGATCCGTGCTGGCCGCCGCCATGCTCGGGAACGAACTCAGCATCATCATGATCGCAATCGCGATTATTTGTAAGCGCTTACTCATTCCTTTCATCTTCGCACCTCCAGTTATATTTACAACCTCTCAGAATCTGGACGCTTCACAATGACGGTCGCTCCGTCCATTAGACCGTAATCCTCCAGTTGATAATAGATGACCTGGTTCCACTCTCCCTCGAAAGCCTCCGGACCGCACCATACCGGATTAAAAAACGCGTGATGCAGCGGGCCGAACGTGTTTCGCAGCGAACTGACGACTTCGATCTCGATCGTATTGTCGCCCATGATGCAGAACGGTGTAATATCGATTTCCCAGGGGCGCGAGATCAGCAACTGCTCTGATCCCTGGTTCACTTTTACCTTAAACAAGGTGCCTTTCGGATCGTTCAGCCGCAAGATCGCCCTGCGGTCTTCAAGCTCGGGCAACGAGACCGTGTTTCGATAGACGATGTTGCCTGAGTAAAAGGGATACCCCTGACCGACCCAGCTTCCGTTCGTCAGCCCGCCGGGCTCATCGGACAGCGCGTACGACCGGCCGCCCGTGGGTACGACGCCGAAATCGCCGACGATATAGATATCCTCAATCTCGATGCCATACCGATAATCGCACGCCAGCAGAATGTCGTTCGTCCCCTGTCTGATGTAAGCGGAGATGTCGATCAAGCCAAACTGCTTGTCCCAGTAATACTCATCCGTAACGGTGTCGACAGGGTGGCCGTTAATCGCAAGACGCCAGTTATGCGCCTGCTCGATCACGATGTGCACCGCCTGTCCCTCCGATTTGCAGCGGAATTTAAAGCTCAGCTGCAAAGCGCGCGGCTCGCCTTGTTTAACGCCATTGCGCTCGACGACCCATGGCTGTACGCCGTCATATTCGCCGAATCCGCATTCTTGCCGCATTTTACGCCTGATCTTCCATACCGGCACTTCTTCGCTCCATGCCTGGCGATCGACGGAATAACGGCAATTGTCCAGCGTTAATACGTTTTTGTGCGTTCGCTTGAACGTCCACTTCGGGCTTAAATCCATGCTGGATTCCGCGATCCAGTTCACCGGCTCCGCCGGAACAAAACTCGCGGACGTGTCGACGTAATAGACGATACTTCCGCAAGGCGCGAGAAACGTATCGATTTCCAGCCCGTACGGGCACGCTGCGGCGCAGACGTCCGTCATGTCCCCCGTGAACAAATCAAGCCGCTTCAGCTTGCCTGCCGTCGGCAGCAAAATGCGGATTTGAGCCGCCGTCTCCTTGCTCGTATTGGCCACAAAATAGTAATATTCATGCCGTTCCCGTCTGCCATGCACATAGACGTCTTTCGTTTCGCTGCCGTCCAGCCCTTCCACTTTCACTTCCCGATGGAGGAGACCGGATAATATCCGTCTCAGTTCGCCGCTGCAACCGGCATCCACCGAATAAACATTCGGCAACCGTTCGAGTTTCTTCCACCTGCCAGCGTTCTCCCTGCCGTCGATATGCGTCGGTTTATCACCGACAAAAACAACTTTCCCGCCTTTATCTGCAAAACGTTCCAGCAGCCTAACCGTGTTCTCTGACCAAGTCAACGACGGGGGGACGACTACGACCTTATATTTCCCGGCACTGGCGACCGCCATCATCGCCGTTCCATCCGCCTCTTCCTTAACAGCAGCATTATGTTCCATAATAATCTCGTCGCCGAAATCGAATGCCACTTGGCAGGACAGCAGATGCACCGTCAACTCGATCAACTGGCGGTCGTAATGGCCGATGTGGAAGCGGTGCGTTTTCTCATATGTCGCCCACAGCGACCCGATCGGATGCAGTACCAACGTATCTGCCATATATTCACCCTGAGCGCATACCCACGACGCCCGGGCAAAATAATCGTTCATGATCCGATAGCTGTCCCAGTAAGGCTGATGGTAGCTGATCGTAGGCGGATAATCCCTCTTGCGATCCCCTGTCATGGCGTACAGGACGAGATGCTGGCACAAAAAAGTGATGCCGAGGACGAAGTTGTAATCCGCCAGCCACTTCTGGTCTTCGAAGGTCATACTGTGCCCGCTGACGCCAAAAATTTCGCTCAGAACCCGCGTGCGGCCATACTGATGCGCCACGCTGGACACCTGTTTCATCGTGAGCGGCGTTGGCGTCTGGATGGAAGTTCGATCATCGGCATTGTCCGTCGGAATCGTAAGCTGGCGGCATAGGTGATCAATGCCGGGGATATGCATGTACGCATAATGGGGCATCGCCGCGCCTATGCTCGTGGCCTGCCTGTACATCGAGTCTTCCTCGAAATAATGGCCTGTGTACTTGAGTCCGTTCCGTTCGCAAAATTCGTAGACGGGCTGCGAGAACGCCGCGATGAATCGCTTTGTCAACGCTTTAAAGTACGCGTATTTAATCGCATGATGGTCGCCGCAAGGATAGAACAGACTCGGCAGAGCATCGGCAAGCTCGTAACCTTCCAACTCGCGGAAATAATGGTCGAACCCGGTTGTCCACGGCATGGCGTTCGGTTCCGAGCCGATAAACTGCGGTTCGTCTGTAAAAATACCCGGCAGATGCACACCGAACTCGGCGCCGAAGCGGCGTTCGTATCGTTCGTGCGTGATCGCCAGAAATTGCCGCACGGCTTCCGGATTAAGCAAGTCGGCATACGTCGCATGATTGTACCAGGCGCTGGGCGCCTGGCTCATCATCTTGAAAGCGACCAAGCGCGCATCGCACGCCACCCGCACATCCGCCGCTTCGGCTTCCGCAACGCGCTCGTAACGTTCCGGCTTCCCGTCTTGCATGAAAATTTTGAATACGCCGACGACATCCCGATCCGCCAAGTATCGCCCGACCTCTTCAACTTTAATATCGATTTTCAACAAATATTTTGCCCTGAACGCCTCGTTCTCGGCCGTTACAAGACCGCCCGCCGCGCCGCTCGGCCATTTATCCTCGTCATACAGCCAAGTCTCGATGCCCAGCTTCTTGCCTTCTTCGAGCGTCGCCGCTACCCGATCCATCCATTCCTCGGAAAGGTATGGCGTTTGCAGACCGACCCTGGAATGCATGAAGTATCCACCGAAGCCTTGCTTCTTCATCTCGCGAACTTGCCGTCTCAACTCCTCGTCGGCAAGCATGTCGTTCCACGCCCAGAATGGAGACGGCCTGTACGAATTTTCGGGTTCTCTGAACGCATCTGTATCCATGACTATTTGGATGCCTTCCAGTCGTCGATCTGTTTCTGCATTTCTTCGATTACCTTGTCGGAGCCGGCCTTCTTCAGCTTTTCTACGAATACCGGATAGTCCTTATCCACCTTCAATACGCCATACGTCAAGCCTTCCGCATATTCCTTGATCACCGCGGACGTATTGGCCACCTCCGTCTTGACCGGGGTCGGATCAAACGTAAATCCGATCGCCGGCGACGTCTGGGCTTCTGCGTTGATTTGCTTGTGCTGGGCCCATACATCCTCAGGCTGTCCTTCGATGAGATAACTGTTGAAGATAGTAGCCATCTCCCAGTTGGGGATACCGATATATTGGGAATCTTTATTCTGCTCGATGAATTTACCCGTTTTCTTCGTGTAGTCTTTTCCTTCAATACCGAAGGTCAGCAGATTAAACAGCTGTTCGTCCGAATTCAGCAACTCCAGCACCATCATAGCCCGCTCCGGATTTTTGGATGTCCGGCTAATGGCGGTCAGCGTCGCGAGAATTCCGCTATTGTTCAACACTGGATTGGAAACCGCCGTATTCTGCATCGGCACGCCGTAAGTTTGCGACGCCAAGGCTTCGCCGCCAGGCTGCCAAGCGCCGGCAAACCATGCGCCCATCACTTCCCCGGGCTTTAGATTTTGATCCTTCTTGGACAACAGCTCGATCGATTTGAAATAGCCCTTCTCTACCCATTTGTTGACTAACGCAAGATGCGCTTGGAATTCTTCCGACTCGAACTGATTAAATACTTTCAACGAATCGTCATTCATGTAGACAGCGCCGGGCACATCATCACCGCTGATCAGTTCCATGCCGTAGTAACCCGAAAGTTCTTTCCACCTGATTTCGATCGGGTATTTGTCAGGCTCTCCGTTCTTGAACTTTTCCAAATACGGCTCCAGATCCTCCAGCTTAAAAGTATTTCTGTCGATTCCGTACACATCGAGGCCGTATTTATCCGCAGAAGCCTGCGGAACGTTTAAAGTGGTGCTTCTTGCCGAGAATTGCTGATTGGGCACCGCGTATACTTTGCCGTTTAATTTCACCGCATTCCAGAATCCGTCCGGTATTGAGCTTTGGAGCTTGGGCGCATTCTTGCCAAGCAACTCATCCAGCGGAAGCAAGTTTCCTTTCGACGCGGCAATCTGGAAGTTGTTGAACCAGTTCGAGTAGAAGGCCAGGTCGAACTCTTCCGACGCCGCCATCATCACCTTCATTTTCTCTTCGTACTCGCCCGTATTGATCATTTTGAAATCAACTGTCGTATTGATCTTTTCCTTCAGAATTTTATTGACTTCGTCGAACACGGCGTTTTCTTCTCCCTTGGCATCTCCGTTAAAGGAAGGAAAATACCAGGTCAGCTTCACTTCTGGCAGCGCCGACGATGTTGCCGAAGCTTCGTTTGCAGCCGGCGAGCTATTTGAAGCTTGCTGCTCCTCGTTTTTTGTTGCGCATCCGACTAGCGTGAAACTGAAGACCAGGCAAAGTACGATGGCCATCCCTAACGTCTTTTTTACTTTTGACACGTTGAACCCTCCATAATGTTTTATATTGTTATTTTAAACCGGAATGGTGTCCGGAAATAACCCGTCATCCTTTTACTGATCCTACCGTTAATCCCTTGACGAAATACTTCTGAAAGAAGGGAAACACGAACAGCATTGGAAGCGAAGTCAATATGCTTAGCGCCAGTCTGGAAGACAGCTTCGGGAGTGAATCCTGGCTGATTCCCGGTGGCAAATAGCTCGCATTGTTAATGTAGAAATCAAGATTAGCCATAATTTTATAAAACAAATATTGCAGGCTAATCAGTTTGTCGTCCGTGATGAACAATAAGCCGAGCCAGTAATCGTTCCAATATTGGAAGATAATCAGCAGGCCGACCGTTGCCAGCACAGGCTTGGACAAGGGCAGTATCATTCTGAAAAATATCCCGAATTCGTTTGAGCCGTCGATCTTCGCCGATTCAATAATTTCCACGGGAACCGTCTGAAAAAAAGTCCGGAGCAGCAGAATATACCATGCCGCGACCAAATACGGAACGACCAGCACCCAAAATGTATTTTGCAGCTTCATGCTCGTGATCATCATATACCAGGGAACGAGGCCTCCCGTAAACATCATCGTGAAAAAGACATAGAATGATATTTTCTCTCTCCACTTGAAGTCCTTGCGTGCGAGCGGGTAAGCAATCATGGCGTTGACTAGCAAGCCGACGACGGTGCCTACGGCGGTTACGGAAAAAGATACCCAATAAGCATGCAGCAATTTTTGAGCATTGAGAAATATATACTCGTAAGCGACAAACGTAATCTCCCTCGGGAACAGCCGATAACCGTGATTAATAACATCCTTTTCCGGGGAAAGCGATGTGCTTATCACAATAATGATCGGTAGGATGCATAATATACTGAACAAAATAAGTATTCCATGCGAGAAAACAAGCAGTAGCCGATTATCCGATTTTTCCCTTGTATCCATGCTATTCTCCCCTAGAAAACCGCATTGTCTTCGTTCGTTTTTTTGATCAAGTAATTGGAAACGAGCACCAAAACAAATCCTACAACAGATTGATAGAATCCCGCCGCGATCGCCATCCCCGTATCTCCCATCACCCTAAGCGACCGGTATACGTAAGTGTCGATAACGTCCGTTGTGCTGTACAATATGCCGTTATCCTTCGGCAAATTGTAGAACATATCGAAGTTGCCGCTGAAAATTCTGCCAATGCTGATCAAGGTGAGCAGTGAAATAAGAGGCATCAGGAACGGCAGAGTGATTTTCAACATAATCGTCAGCTTGGAGGCGCCGTCGATCGAGGCCGCCTCATAATATTCCCTGTCGATTCCGAGAAGAGCGGCAAAATAGATCAGCGAAGTGTATCCAAGGGATTTCCAGATTGCCATAACAACGATAATGTACGGCCAATATTCCGGCTCGAAATACCAGTTCGGCGGCTCAAGGCCCAAACCGGCCAATATTCTGTTCAGGAAACCGAGACTCGGCTCCAGAAACGCGAACAGCATGCTCGATACGATGACCCAGGACAAGAAATAAGGGATAAACATCAGCGTTTGATAAATTTTGGCGAAAAGTTTTCTAGTAATTTCATTCAACAAGATCGCAAACCCGACGGCCAGCGTTGTACTTAACACGATGATAACGGCGTTGTAGCCGACCGTATTTCGCGTAATTCGCCAGGCCGTGTCCGATTGAAAAAAAAACTCGAAGTTCTTCAGTCCGATCCATTCGCTGCCGAGCAACCCTTTATCTACTCTGTAATCTTGAAAAGCGACGATCAGCCCTCCCATCGGAATGTAGTTAAAGAGCAGCAGCAAAATGAGAGCCGGCGTACAGAGCAGGAACAACTGCGCGGTACTGTTGATCTTAAAGAAACGAAAGCCTCCGGTGCGATTGTTCATGAATAAGTCCTTTCTCCACTGATCGTATTTGTGTTCCGTCCACACCCTGAGATTAGCAGGCTGCCGGCGCCGAAAACACTCCAAATTGCATACAAAGCTTAGAATTATAGATCATTCCGCCTTATGAATGCATACATTTATCCGTTTTGCCCCCGTCTGCCTCCGTTCGGCATGCCACACATAAAAAAACTCCCGTGGCATCAGCCTACGGGAGGTAAAGACTTGCGGTATTGATTCGGCGTTAAGCCCGTCGCTTTCTTGAAGAGCGTGTAAAAATATCCGCTGCTTAGGAAGCCGACCCGCTCCGAGATTTCGTTGATCGGATATTCGGTGTTCGCCAGCAACTCCTTCGCTTGCTCCAAACGAACTTCGGTTATATATTCCGCTACGGATTTGCCGTTTATTTTTTTGAACAGCCGGCCCAGGTACATCGAGGACATCTTAAATTGATTGGCGATTGTATCGATGGATAAATTCATGTCCGAGTGCCGATGATGGATCATTTCCACTACGTCCTGGATTAACTCGTCATGCTTGGCGCTCGTTTTTTCCTTCAGCTTCGCGGTCATGCTGCCGAACAAAGCGAAGAAATGCTCGTTGATTTCCTCCAGCGTCTCCAACTTGTCCAATTCCGAGATAAAAGCGTTCAAATTGTACGGCATCGGCTTTCCAGAATTCCTCTGGATCGTATCAAGCACCATGTTCATATCGACGGCCAGACGCAGCAGGCCGGATCTGACAATATTGTAGGAATAACTGACGGTATGATTCACGATTTGAATATATATATTTTGCGCATCGGCTACTTTCCCGAGCAGCAACGCGTCGATCAGCATCTTTTCTTTATCCGATGGGTACGAATACGGCTTGTCGGACAGAGTTTTAATATGGTCGGGAGTGATAATACAGCCGTGTCCATAGGTCAATCGGTAGTTGGAAGCGTCGACTGTCTCGTCATAGAGGTCTCCCGCCTCGCTTAACGTGTTCGCGATCGGACTTACAGCTACAGACAGCGAGACCTTGTACGCGGTCCGAACATAATTTTGAATGTTCTTAATGCGACTTTCCAAGGCTGCGTAGACTTCATGGGCGCTGCCGCTGCCGACATTGCTCAAGACGACAATGTGATCGGTGTCGACATCGACCGCTTCGCATTCGTACAGCGCCGATAAGATTTCGCTTGCGATGTTCATGATCGAGAATTTAATCAAGCTTCTACCGTTCGCACTGTTATTTTGTACGAATGATTTGAACCCATCTATTTTAAACAGCATCAGCACCAGCGGGGAACCGGGATTCAACTTTGTGTGAAACGTATGGAATTTCTTCAAAATGACTTCGTCCGCAAGCCGGGTATCATTCCGCAATATGTTTCTTAGAAAAATATACTTCTCCTCATTGCCCTTTTCCTTCTGCATAATCGACAAGCTGGACGCGATATTGTGGATCGGGCGGTACAGCTTGCGTGAGAGGACCAAAGACAAAAGCAGGCCGCTAACCAAAATCAATATCCCGAATAGGAACGTCTTGGATTTCATTTCATTGATCTTATGCATAATCGAGCTGTAGGGCGTGACCCGGATAAATTTCCACGCATGAGCATCGGAAGAAACGTACGAAACAAGCGACTTAACGTCGTTTACTACGTCGACAAAATAACCCGAGCCTCTATTGGAAGCCAATATCTTGTGAATGTAAGGCAAACCGGAGAGGTCCGTGAGGATGCCGTTCTCCTGATCGCTGATCACCATTTTACCGTCGTTATCGATGATGAACGTATTGCTCTGAGGTTCGGTATTCAACAGATCGATCATATTTCGCAGCCAGTTCTCGGAAATGTTGAGAATGATAATATGATCGTCAAGCGGAATCTTCTCCGCATAGGAATCGTAAAACAAAAACGTGTACACGTTTTTGCTCGGGGTGCTGACGATGCCGGGATAGGCATTATCGATATTGCGGGGAATCGGCGTGATCCGCTTGTAATCTTTAATATTTTTTAAAATTTGCAGAATGCCCTGATCGAAGAAGGTTCCCTTCTGATCCGGCTCGATTTTCTCAATATTGACAAGACTCGTATACAAAGTATCCCGTTTCGAGTTGTATACGTAGATCGAATCGACGAACGGAGAAGTTGCCCGGTACGAACGCAGTTGATCGAGCGCCAAATACTCCTCCCGCACGTCAGGCAGCGAGGCGTAGGAGAGCTTGGAGATGGTGTCGCTAAAATAAACCTGAAGAGACAAGCTTTTCGCGAGGTCGTTCATTAAAGTCGCGCTGTAGCTGATTTGCGAGAGGCCGTCTTTATTGGAATTATGGGAGATGTTCAGCCCGATCCGCTCGAATGTGAAATACAAAATGGATGAGACCACGAATATCGTGATCGTAATTGACAAAGTCAAGGAAAGTAATATTTTCGTATAAAATTTAGGCAAACTGGCTTCCCCCTTTGTTTTCTACTTCAATTTATAGAACAATGGGGGGAGCCAGTCAATACTCTT
Organism: Paenibacillus agaridevorans; assembly: GCF_018604145.1. Taxonomy (NCBI): domain Bacteria; kingdom Bacillati; phylum Bacillota; class Bacilli; order Caryophanales; family Paenibacillaceae; genus Paenibacillus; species Paenibacillus agaridevorans. The sequence goes on from NZ_CP075889.1 coordinate 4,459,568, forward strand.
ATTGACGATCTATCAATCTCTGATAAATGTATGAATTTCGCACTCGGGCAAAAGGAGGTTGACCGCTGTTGTCGTTTTGCCGACGCTTCTTTTCTGATTGGCTAGGGCAACTACTTTGCTCATCGAACATTTCTCCTTTCACTTTCACGCAAAAAAGCCGACTGTGCTGAACAATAAAGATATCAGTCGCGGGAGACAGTCCAAATTGTATCCCATCAACACTAGAACCAACAAATAAATGTTGTAGTGTCTTCTCAGCAACTAGCCTATGTTCCGTCAAAAAAACGAAAAGCCATCCCAAGCAGCTAACAAACAGCTGCTTTTGAGAGACGACTTTAAGCTTAAACCCAACTATTTTTTCCCGTTTTTGTTGCCTTTTTTGTCCGACGTTCGAGTTGTTGTATTTTGGACACCATGCCCTTGCTGTTTAGACAATCCAGTTCCCCCCTTTGCAGGTGAATGGTCATAGTATACACACTTTACACCTCAATAATGTTCGGTAGGAGCAGGTAACGCTGACTTATATGGTGAAAGTAGTTACACCGCCCCGTACGAACAATGATTTAAAGCAATTCTTTCGCCAGTTTTTGCCGCGAGTATCTTTGACTTTCTTAACGCTTAAGTTATTGTCCTTCTTAAAGCTCATCTAATTCGAATAGCAGTCTCTTCACCGCCACAGCGGCCTCCGCTCTAGTTGCCTGGCCCTGCGGAACGAACTTTTTGTTGTCTCTGCCATTAATGATTCCTACTCGAACAGCAGTTTCAATTTCCTTAATCGCCCATTCGCTTATTTGATGCACATCCACAAAGCCTATTGAAGCAGATAAGCCTAATTCCTTAAAGGTCTCCTCGGACATATATTTGCCAGCCCTCACCAGCATCACCGTCATTTCTTCCCTGCTAATAGGCCGCTCTGGTTTGAAGCTATTGTCCGTCATTCCCTTGACGATTCCGGCAGAGTAAGAACCGCTTACAACCCCTGCATACCAGGAATCGGGTGACACATCAGTAAATGGACTTTGAAAGGCAACCGTTTCAAGCTTTAACGCTCTTGTTATCATCGCCGCAAATTGCGCCCTTGTCACCATTGCATCCGGCATAAAGTGCGTATCATCCATACCTTCAATAATCCCCATCGAAGCGAGCAGTTCGACATCTTCCTTAGCCCAATGTCCCGCCAAATCTACGAACGTTTTACTCATCGGTCTACTCACAGCAATACTTTTCCCCACGGTATACGTTGTGCTTTTTAAATTATTATTTACCACTTTGATAGAGTCCCATCTTACAGTCGATTTCCCGTCTTTCTTGATTTTAAACGTTAGGGTGCCTATTGTAACATTCCCGCTTTCTCCGGGTACATCGCCGACTTTGGTATGCGCGATAATAATTTCCTTGTTTTTGATAATGGGCGAAACCGAGAAGCCTTTCAAATTCGATTTGTCCTCCAACAGCTCAAGCTTGTCAGGGTCAAAAGAGAATCTAGCTTCATATCCATATAAATCAACGATGTTTTGTCCACTCATTGTCATCGTAATTTTTCCATCAGCTGGTTTGCTTGCGTCTAACAGAAAAATCGATGCTGCTTCAGCGTTTGCCATTGTCAGGAACAGCATAGACGAGTAGAATAACATGATCATTAGCAGAGCGATCCGTTTGTGCAAGATCCTTCTTCCTCCCTTACTTAATTGCTACTATTTCCTTATGCCAAACAGGAGGAAGATTCCTCCTGTTTGGACACATGCCTCATCCTAAAATTTTCTTGGCTAATGCAGCTAAATCCTCAATGTCGATTTTGCCGTCTCCATTCAAATCCGCTTTCTTCACTTGCTCCCAATCGGGGCTACTTATGTCCTTGCCGTAATTGGCGGCCAGTACAGCTAGATCGCCTATTGTCACTTTATTATCGTGATTGAAGTCGCCAAAGATGCCATCAACTGTAACTTGAATGTTGATCGAGGACAAAGCCGCTGTATATTCGATGCCTTGGCTATCCGCCAAAACAGCGTTTGTTATCGAAATTTCACTTGTCGTATCCTGCATCACATACTTCGATCTGAACTTGATCTCCACGATCGGTGCTTGGCCTGTAACCGCATTTTCTTGCCCCTCACTGGCGAGGATCAACCGAATGGTCCCTGCGGGTTCCTTCACAATCTCGAGAAGGCTAACCCCCTCTTTTATCGATGCCGCAGAAATAAATTCTAAAGTTGCAGGATCATACGCCAAATTAATTTCTTGAGCATAAATATCGTGAGTTACGCTATCCAGTCCATATATAACCGTAAAGTCAGTATTTCCTGAAACCGAATTCGCCCCAGTTGTTAAAGAAGTTACATTCGTATCGCCGGACTCATCGTCCATCACATACAATTTGCCTTCCCCCGGAGCAAAGCTGCCCGATAGGGTTCCAGCCATGCTATTGTAATTTGTGCTGGTTTCTGCTCCCGTGATTTTCGAAACTTCTTTCACTGAGCCAGGCTTGGTCGGTATCGAGAATGAAATCATTCGAGAATCTACAATATCCCGATTCACAACCATAATATATTTGCGGCCGCTTTCATTAGTAAACGAGCTGATTATCATCGGCTGGCTGGAATCAGCCGGCTGCCAGAAGAAATCAGCAGGAACCGCCTGGGTTCCCTGCGGTCGATTCCCCGTATGATATACGGCCTCCGACTTCAACCCTTGCAGGGTCGGCCCAAGTTTTAGTACGCCTGCATTAAGATTTTTGGCGTAATAGTATAATGGGCTTTTTGTGCCGTCAGGAAGCAGGAGTGCATCCGCAATTCCGGCGCTCGCTAAAGTTCTATAAGTAAAATAATTAATACCTTTAGCGCCGTAGGCAAGATTGGTATAAACCTGGTACCTTAATTCTGCTTCATTAGGCTTTCTAAGGCTTCCCAGCTCAGCGACCGATTGGATAAACGACCAGAAATCGATCTTGGCTGCCAGCGCTTGCCTGCGGATGATCTCCAGATTATTATAGTAACCATTCTCATTTATTCCGCTGCCCAGCCTGAAAGGATAATAATCGAACATTAGAACGTCGGGACGTTTATTGGCCCAACGGTAAACATAATCCTCATAGCTTCTGTACACAATGTCTTGATTAATCGTAAACCAGAAGTCACTGTTCATGGATATGCCGTTTTTATATCCAGTCCCATCCTTCTCCCAGTCTGATCCATTCTCACCATAAACAACCCAACCAACTAAGTTCTTCCCTCCTCCATTATGGGTAAGCTCCCAATAGTAGGTTGTATCAGGGCTGACAGTCGCATTAATTGTAAATTTCGGGTAACTGACGACGCTTGCGTTTGGATTTCCCATGGTATCCTCGCCCAAAAGGGTTGTTTTAGCTAGAGAATCCCATAATTTTAGCGTTATTGTTTCACCAGCATCCCATTGACCGCCTATAAATAATTGTATAGTTGAAATAGATGTCGTTACCGCATTTGTCTTAAATGTTTGTCCCAAGGATTGGCTTGGTGTTACATAATCCCCTGAGTGCGATTCGCGAAAGAGAGCTTCTTCAGGAGCGTAGTTGGGAAGCAGATTAGCTAATGTCATATGATCCGGGTCGGCCTGTCTGAAACGTTCCATCGTGGCCTGAATCCCTGTCATTCCTTTTGCCGAAGGTTCATCTACAATGAAGTACCCCATAAGCGCAGGGTTTGTCTTATATCGATCCGCAATTTCATCAATAAGTGCTGTTGTGGGACGAGGAGCACCTTCATAAATTTTATGATTGTAATTTATCTTGAACCACATGTCACGGTTACTTTGGGCAACGCCCCCCTCATAAGCCGTTCCTCCCTCATATACATCCGATGCACTCCGTTTCACTCCAAAAGGTGTTAGGGTATCGCTAGTTAGCTCCATATAATAGGTTGTATTTGGAGAAAACCATTTGTAAATTTTAAAAATGGAATAATCCTCACCATAAGATCCTGAAACGGTTGAGCTCCCCATTAAAGTTGTCTTAGCCGGAGAGTCATATATGCTCAATGTAGCTGTGCTTTCTTCCGTCCAATCCGATCTATCGATAAATAATTCGATGGTATTGATGGCTGTGAAAGCATCCGATGTCGTGGTAAACGTTTGTCCCAATGAACTGCTATTGCTTAGAAGCCACTCTTCGTCCGCAATGGTTTGCTCGACAGTGAATGGATACATGATGAGTCTTGTATCGAGTACCATACATTTTAATCCAACTGCTTCGCATTGTTCTACTGAAGCATCATTCTTCGCAATGTTGCTTTCATTATTAAGCACCCAAGTTGCATTCATATCTTTTATCTCTTGATAATTAGCGGTTGTGGGCTCATCTGGAGGAAGATATATTCCTATCGGGAACGGGTTAGCACTCGAGGCAGTCGCCTGAAGTGAGGGCAGCCCCAGCCCTATAAAGCTAGCTAAAGTAACCAACAATACAAACTTTAAAAGAGTTTTTGGCATTCAAATACCTCCTAAATTATTTTGTAAACGCTTTCATTATTGATCTCAACAATAAGCTACATTGGACTCACCTCTTTTTATAGTTTAAGACTATCTTGCCAGGGAATAATTGACCAGCACCCCAAAGGCTACAATTCATGTATCCTTTGGGACCAGCCCCATACTTCTCTACGAATATAGTCAGGCAATACTTATGAATGGCCCTTTGGCTGATACAAGTCCCGTCATTACCCCTTTACGCTGCCCAGCACAATGCCTTTTACAAAGTAACGCTGAAGGAAGGGATAGACTACAATAATAGGCAATGCTCCCAAAAAAATTTGTGCCGCTTTGGCGGTACGGTCAGACACATCCCTTAAAATTTCAAAATCTTTGCCCGACATCGAGGTTAGATCAATGCGAACAAGTATGGTTTGAAGGTATGTCGATAACGGAAAATGTTCGGGCACTTTCATCAAAATCAGACCGTCAAACCATGAATTCCAGTGACCGACAATGGTAAATAAGGTAATAGTGGCAATTGCGGGAGTCGATAACGGCACATAAATACGCCATAAGGTCGTCCAATGTCCGGCTCCGTCCAAGGAGGCCGACTCTTCAAGCTCTTTGGGCACCCCCCGGAAGAAGTTGAGCAGCAGAATGACATTAAACACCGGCACAGCGCCAGGCAGTACAAGCGCCCACAAGGTATCCATGATGCCGGTCCACTTGATGGTCATATACCATGGGATTAAACCGCCGTTGAACAGTATCGTAAAAACGAATATCCAGGCATATTGCGTTCTGAACTTGAACACCGACGATTCTTTAGATAAAGGGTAAGCAACCAATAAAGTAAGCAGCAGGTTGATCACTGTTCCCAAGCCTACGCGTTGCAAGGTTATAACGATAGAATTTAGAAATTCCGGTTTTCGAAGAATGAATTCATAGGCATTCGTCGTAAAACCCACAGGCCACAGTTTCACCAGTCCAGCGGCGGCTGAGCTGTTGTTGCTGAATGACAATGCCAAGACGTGCACAAGCGGCAATATACAGACCAGTGCAAGAATGGACAGAAATACGATATTGATTTGATTAAACACACGGTAACTGATGCTTGATTTCAAACCGAGCCGCCTCCTTGCTAGAAAATTCGATAATTTGCGAAACGATACGCCAACAAATAGGATAACGATACCATGACAAGCGAAACGACGGACTTGAACAGACCGATAGCAGTGGCAAGACTATATTGCGCTTGCTCGAGTCCTGTCCGATACACAAGGGTATCGATAATATCGCCCGTTTCATAAACGGATGGACTGTACAAATTATAGATTTGATCAAAGCCGGCATTGAGAATATTGCCCAGGCTTAACGTAGCCAAAAGCACAATAATAGGAAGCATGCCCGGTAATGTGACATATATGGTTTGCTTCCAACGATTGGCGCCGTCAATTAATGCCGCCTCATACAGTGCCGGATTAATCGAGGTCAAAGCAGCTAAATACACGATTGTGCTGAATCCAAATTCTTTCCAGACATCGCTTATAACAATCGTGAAGGGAAACCATCGGTTATCCCCGAGAAAATAAATCGGGTTGATGCCGAGCCATCCCAGTGCCTGATTGACAATGCCATGTGACGGGGACAATATGTCAATCAGAATTCCGCTTAAGATGATCCATGATAGAAAGTGAGGCAAATAGATCAGCGTTTGAACGCCGCGTTTCAGCCAGTTTTTGCGCAATTCATTAAGCAGCAACGCAACTACGATCGGGACAATTTGACCGATTACGATTTTGGCAAACGCTATGTAAAAGGTATTGCCCAGCGCACGTATAAAGTTCGGCATCATCCACACGTTGTCGAAATGCATTAATCCGACCCACGGGTTATCCCACAGAGGCCGACCTGGCAAAAATTTCACAAAAGCAAGCGATAATCCAAAAAAGGGCACATAACTGTAAATCAATATCAATACTAGTCCGGGAAGAAGCATGAAATGCAACGGCAGTTGTTGATATTTTCTTTTGGCTTGCATGGTTTCTCTCCCCTTGGAATAGAAGAGGGAAAGAGACCATTGATTTCTTTCCCTCTTCTATCATCTAGTTTTTTATTATCTCGATGCGGCCCATTCGTTTACTTCCTTCGTAATGTCATCGCCGCCGAGTTTCTTCCAATCGGAAACAAATTTATCGAATTCATCAATGCTTGCCGCACCCATAATGATCTTCGTAAACGTTTCTTTTACAAGCGTATCAAGCGTGCTATTCTTTTCGCCCATTGTCGGAGTAGGCGGCCCGTAGTACTCACTGCGCAGGAACAGATTTTTTTCCAACATCTCTTCGATGACCTTGTAACTGCCTTCTGGACCAAATACTTTATAATAGCCCCAGCTCTGTTCATCGCCCTCAAGATATTTGGCTGTAACCGCCAATTGTCCTTCTTTTGCATTTTTCAGGCCTTCGATGTCGTTCGCCTCAATCAGACTCTTGCCTTTGCGATATACATCCAGGTTCTCTGTAATCGGAGCGCCTGCAAGAATAACGTATTTGAAGGTTTCAATGCCTTCATATTTAGGGTCTTTTTCCTGCGGCGGCTTCACATAGTTAAAGTCATAGAAGAAATTCATCATTTTCAGCGCTGCCTCAGGATGCTTGGCATTTTTTCTTACGACATAGTATTGACCGCTAGGCACATCAAATGGAATTTGGCCAAAGGCCGGTTGATCGTCTACAGATGGAAGTATATAGGGCTCCCATTGCATAGTCGGATCAAGATTTCTGCCATCTTGCACTGGCCAGATCGGCGTCCACATGGCGCCATAGTACATGCCAAGCTTACCGTTGATAACTGCCTCGGCAACTTTATCGCCGTCTCTCGTTCCGAATTCTTTGTCAATGGCTTTGAGCGAATACAGCTTTTGAAGCGCGGCAAGCGCCGTCTTCATCTCCGGTTGAATATTGCTGTTTACGAGCTGACCGGAGTCGTCTTTTAACCAGGTATTGTAATAAGCATGATATCCGTTGAGAAAGCCTTCGAAACCGGGAAAACCGCCATTCAGATCTTTGGACAAAGCCAATCCGTACGTATCTGGCTTGCCGTTGTCGTCAGGATCCTGAGAAGCAAACGCTTCAGCAATCATCTCAACATCCGCCATGGTTTTGGGATCCGGAAGGTTTAACTTCGTCAGCCAATCTTTACGAACCCACAGCAGCGGAACTTCATCAATATCCGCTCCCAGACGGGGAAGGCCCAACAGCTTGCCGCCGAACGTTGCTGAATTTAGCGCCAGACCGCCATCGTCAGCAAACATTTTTTGGGTGAAGTCAGATGCATAGTTCTCGAAAATATCTGTCAGATCAGCCAGTTGCCCCGCTTCAGCCAATTGTTTCATTTGACCGCTGTTCACCACCATAATATCGGCCAAGTCATTACTCGCTATCGCCACGTTCAATTTCTGATAATATTGATCAATCGGACCTTGCAAGGTCCATGAGTAATTGACTTTAACGCCAAGTTCTTCTTCGTATTTCTGCGTCCACAGATTGTCTGCGGCAGACTCACCTTCAACGAATTTAGTATTTTCGTCGTAAGGCCGGATTACGGATACTTCAATCGGCGGATCGTATTTGCCGAGCGGATCGACAGGCTGTGCCGATTGGCTTGGCGTCGAACTTTCGGATGGCTGCTGTGAAGCGCCGTTATCGGACGGAGCATTGTTCGACGCGTTATTGGAACTACAGCCGGACAAAATAGACACAACCAAAAGTACAGCCGCAAGCCCCATAGAAAGCGATTTCGTTATTTTCATGTTCTTTCCCCCGTGAATGATTTAGAAGAGAGCTCTCTTGATATTTAGTATAGAAGCGAACGTTAAAAAGCGAAATTGGAGGATTTCGACTATTCTTGCACTTCCGTTACCTCTTTTCGTGAAATTGATCATATCGATGAGCAATCCCGCATTTACATGCGGGATTGCTCGCGATACTCCTGAGGGCTTAAGCCAACTGTCTTTTTGAAAAAACGCGAGAAATAGGCAGCCGACTCGAAGCCGACCTTGGATGCGATATCCTGCACCTTGTCATCCGAATTTTTCAGCCTTTCGGTAGCGGCTGACAGTCGTGCTGCCATGATGGTATCCGACAAACTTTCGCCGGCAGTCTGCTTATACAAACGCGACAAATATGAAGGGGTCAATGCCACCACTTCACCAAGCCGCACCTGAGACAAATCCCCCGACAAGTTCGCTTCAATATATTGTTTAATGCGATGGACCATGCTTTTGCCATATTGCTTATTATTAGACTCTTTTCTCGAAAAAACTTCATCTCCAAGCTCTAGAGTCAAATCAATGGTTTGCTCCCAATTCATGTATACATCAGCCTTCAGCAGCAGTTCCATCACCGGCAATGCCATCATCGTTTTGAGCAGCCCTTCATCCGCCAAAACCGTCATCATCATCGAAATCAACCGATAAGCCGCCATCAGCTTCAATTCCTCATTCCCACTGGGCAGACTGGCTCTAGAAAGCTCAATAAGCTTTTTTCGAAATTCATCCTTTTGTCCGCTCTCTATAAGCACACCTAATTCATCGATCATATTTCTTACTTTTTTATCATTGGTGTCATCGATCGCGTTGTCGGTAAAACCGTGCACGCCGTCGGCCTCTGTCAGTAGCAACTCATAGCCTAGACTAAACCCTTTGCGCAACAATCCTCTTAACATATCGTGCCGAGCTGCAAGCTGCGGCCATTCGAAGCATGAACTCGTCATGGCAAAAGAAATGGTCAGGCGAAGCAAATTCTTGCAGGACTGCTGAATTCGCTCGAAAGTGCCCTGGGTAAATTGCGATACATTTATTCGTTCCAGTTCCTCTTCCCTTTCATCAAATTGAATCACCCAGGCTATATAATTTTTTTCGTAAACAAACGACTTTTCAATGGATGAACCGCGCAAGTGTTCTTGCGCGATGTTCTGTACCGCAAACATCAGCAATCGCTTGTCCGACTCTCTGTAATCTGACCACTCGTCTACGCGAGCGATTGCAAGCCAGATAGAGCGATTATGGGCAAACGATAAATTTAATTCCTCGAATTGCTCCTTTAACCCTCTCCCCGTCTTCTCACCTTGAAGCAATTCCATCAAAAACTCATTTTGCAAACTCGGCAATGCTGCCAAAAAACGGGACTGTGCCTGATCGAATTGCTCTGTTCTGACGAACTCGTCATTAATTTCATCCAACGCACGGTTAATTGCTTTCAGAACAGACTCGTCTCCATCCGTCTTAAGAATGTAATCCAGAGCCTGTTGCTGAATCGCCTCTCTTGCATATTCAAAATCGCTGTGTCCAGTTAGAAAAATGACCTTGCATCTGGGCCAGTGCCGCTTAATATAACGCTGCAGTTCCAAACCGTCCATGGCCGGCATGCAAATATCTGTCAGCACGATGTCTATTGTTGTGCGATGCAGCCATTCCAGAGCCTCGCGTGCGGAGGCAGCCTTGAACACTTCCAAATTGTCAAAATTGGCCTCTTTCACCATCGCAATCAATCCATTTAAAATAAAGAATTCATCATCGACAATTAGTATACGCCGCATCGTTATTTCCCTCCATTCGAATTCCAGTCAGCCGGCAAATGCAAAGATACCTTTAGTCCTCCCATTGCTCCAGCAGTTACATTGACCCCCCAGGACTCTCCAAACTTAAGTCTGATTCGCTTGTGTACGTTGATCAGTCCCGTATGATCGGAAGATCCTAAGGAAGGCTGATCAAGCTGACGAAGTATATTGTCGATGGTTTCAGTACTTAATACCTCTCCGTTGTTTTCCACTGAAAAGATAATAGACTGGCTATCTTTATCATCAACAAGCGACAAGATGATTTTTCCGTTTTCAATCACGTTATTTAAACCATGTTGATAGGCATTTTCGACAAGAGGCTGGAAGATAAGCCTCGGTATGCGTATGTCTTCCAAATAAGCGGTCTGGCAAACGAGCGTGGCCGCAATTCGATTCTGGAATCTCATTTGTTGAATTTCCAGATAGGAAAGAGTGTGCTTCCACTCCTGACCTATTGTCGCTTCATTGGATGCATTTCTGGTGATATAAATGAAATAATCCCCCAAATGTTGCGTGGCTCGTTCTAAATTATCCAAATCATGCATACGCGCCATGCGATGCACCATATAATACGTGTTGTACAAGAAGTGCGGATTAATCTGCGACTGCAATTGCTTCAGCTCCAATTGTTGCGCCATAATTTGTGATTGATAGATATCCTGCACCGACTGCCTGAGCCTGCTGACCATCAGATTAAACTGCCCATACAAATACTGAAATTCATCCTGATTTCCATGCGATATACTTACATTCAATTCCCCCTTTTCTACCGTGCGAAACGCTTGAACCATCCGGCGAATAGGAGAATGGATCGATCGAAAAATCCAATACGAAAATCCGACAACGGCAATAAGCGCTATGGCAAACAGACTGCTAAACAAGCTGCGGTAACGATGCATAGGTCCCATTACGTTTTCTTCTGGTATAAATAAAGTAAGCGTCATGTTTAAAAGTTCAGAACGTTCATAGACAATATAATAACTATAGCCGTCCAATGTCATGACGCTCCTGCCCGACAGATGGTCTCCCGGCTGCTCCATCACATAGCTAATAATCATTTCATTTAATCCATTGGACAAGTTCCCCGCCCCCAGCCTCCAATCTTCATTGTCACTGAATAACATAGTGCCGCCTCCGGAATCTCCAAGAGTCCGGTGCAAATAATTTTTCATGCCGAATTGATCAAGTTCCGATTGAAGTATATATAATGGAGGGGAAACCGTATAAAGGTTGGGATCCGGGTAGATCGTGCTCAATATGACCTTGCCATGCCAATAAACAAGAGGCGACAGTTGTCCAATTTTCAGTCTCTGAAGTTCTTTAACTTCCGAATCCGTCATAGGCGCAATATCCTTTCCCGAAAGGAGAGTTTTACTTATCTGAGGAATATACAACTCTGCTTGCCTGACATACAAACTTGAGGTTTCCAAAATCCAAAGCTTATTCTGAACCCTTTTTTGCATTTGCATAACATCGTAATAGGGCAGAATCGTCGACATACTGCTTAATTTCGCAATATCAATATCTAACGCATATTGCGTGTGCAACCGGATTAATCGTTCCATCTCCGCTTCCAGGGAACCAATATTAAAATGAACCCGATTCTCCATCGAACTCCAAATTTCCTTGCGCACACTTTCCGCCCCAAATCGAAATAATTGAAGGGTAACAATCAATGAAGGAATAATCGTAATCAAGAACAAAACTATAAGCTTGGGAAATATTTTCAGGTTTTTTAGCGCAGAAAATACTTTCATAAGGGAACCCTCCTTTGTGTCTGTTTGTATTAGGCATCATTATTAATTCGTCCGATGTTCTCCTAACCCTGCGGAGGCGTGCATATGAACTCTTGTATTCTCGTGACTATTATTGACTTCTGGTTACCAAATGTTAATAAACGATCTTCTATCAACGGAGTTACTTCAAAAGATTCTAGAAAGGGCCACCTGTTAAGATCATTACTATGTTCCGCTCACGAATAAACATCTACCATGAGAAATCGCCAGGCCCCCGGCTCAATTGCCGGGGGCCTGGTTTTACTGATCGATTTCAGCTTTATTTACTTGCGAACTCTAGCGCTCTAAGCAGAACGACCACCGACTCGGCTCTTGTTGCCGTTTGATTCGGAGCGAACTTGTTGCCGCCGACGCCTTGAACGAGCCCGTTCTCAACAGCCGCTGCAACTGCCGCTCTAGCCCATGCCGGGATCTCGGCGTCATCCGCAAATACAGTTGTTGCCTTGGAATTGTCGGCGAAACCAAGCGCATTCACGATCATCGTCACCATCTCGACGCGGCTGATCTTCGCGTTCGGTCTGAAGCTGCCATCGGAGTAGCCTTTCACGATTCCAGCTTCCACAGCTTGAGCGATGCCTTGTTTCGCCCACGAGCCGATGGCTGCCATATCGTTAAACTCCAGCTCGGCTCCGTTTCCTTGCAAGTTCAGCATGCGAGCCAGCATGACTGCAAACTCGGCGCGGGTAACCTCGCTCTTCGGCTTGAATGTGCCGTCAGCATAGCCGCTGATAATGCCCTTTGCTGCTGCAAGTTTAATACTTGCTTCCGCCCAGTGGCCTAGAATGTCGCTAAATTTGACTTCAACGTTCTCTTCAGGCTTAGGTTCCTCTTCTTCCGTTACCGGAGCACTTACATTTACAACGCAAGTTGCGGTCATATTTCCATCTGTGGTTGTTACTGTGATGATTGCCGTGCCGCTGCCTTTTGCTACAACTCTACCTGCACGATCAACAATCGCAACATTTTCGTTGCTGGATTTCCAAGTCACCTGCTTAAGGTCGGCATTACTTGGCCTAATAGTTGCTGTCAGCTGAGATTCATCGCCAATATTCAGTTCCAATGTCTGCTTATCCAGACTTACACCTGTAACATGTATCGGAACATATATCACTTCATGTACTGGTATTTTTGCGGCAATAAATCTTGCTACAGCACTTCTTAAGTTGACAGTTGCACTATCGATGTCTTCCTGGGTCTTTGCATCCGCTTTGGCCGTTAATGCAGCTGTTATTGCAGCTTCCAAGGCATCTTTTGCACTTTGCGGATACTGTCCGGGATTTGTACCGATTCCTGCCGTGTCTCTTAAATCTGCAGCTATTTTGAGTTGATTATCCAATTCCGTTGTATCGATTGTCTCTGATGGCATGCTTACAGTTACAACAGAGGTTGCGGTTTTATTTCCATCCTCGGTTGTCACTGTGATAACAGCTATACCCTCTGCTATTGCTGTAACCTTGCCGGTGTTATCAACTGCTGCAATTCCATCATCGCTTGATGTCCATGTTACATTCTTATTAGCTGCTCCCGATGGAGTGATAGTCGCCTTTAATTGGTAAACACCGCCAACGTTTAATTGAAGCGTTTCTTGATCAAGGCTTACTTCCTCGACTTTAATATTCGGATCCACTATTTGTGCAGCCTTAAAGCTTTCTACTGCGGCTTTCAAGCCTTCCGCTGCACGATCAATCTCTTCCTGGGTCTTTGCATTAACCTTTATAGCCGATGCAATGCTTACTGCAGCAGTTAAGGCATCTATTGCCTCTTGCGGATACTGCCCGGCTTCTGTACCAACCTCAGCATTATCCATTAGTTCCACAGCTGCTACTATTTCGCTGTCCAATGAAGATGTGTCAATTATTGGTGATTGAGTACTTTCATTTGACGGAATACTTTCATCGCTCAGCCTGTTTAATGCAGTCACAACATAATTACTAGTTGGTTGACCTGTCTGATCCGTATAGCTTTGCGGACCTGTCTCACTCTTACGAACTTTAGCAATCAGTTTAACAGGATTGTTAATGTCTACAGCCTCATTATCTTCAAAACGATAAACGGCATAGTATGCTGTATTTTCATCATTATCCTGCCAGCTAATTGTATGGCTCCCGTCTTCAAATGTCGCACTTACTAATACCGGAGCTTCAGGTGCAACTCCACCCTTCCACGGCATTGCCGGCATAAGGGCTTTGGTAGCCCATAAGTCGTTCTTAATAAGTGATGCAGCGGAAGCAGCGTTAGGAGAATTAACTTTCAATGAGTTATACGTAAAAATCATAGTACCGTCTATATTGGGGTTTGCAGCATTAAACTTAAGCTGGCGTGCAATTTCCTGATCCCCAACACCCGGGGTATTCCAAAACTTATCAGTAGTTCCTTCAACAGGATTTAGCCAGTACAAACCTACACCCATATATAGCTGTGTGTGTACATCAGGGTTGTTTTCAAGCAAATCGGACCACCATGATGAAACAACTCCATATCCTGCAGCCGAATTTGCAAATGTCCAGTACACCTGCGGGGTTATATAGTCGATTATTTCTTCTAATACCCACTTCTTAGTATCTGCATAAGCACGGTCATAGTTTGGTATTCCGGCCGAAGTTTCAGAACCATCCGGATGTCCGTCTTTCTTGTTGCCCCATACGCCTGCCGGGCTAATCCCGAATTTAACCCACGGCTTTGCTTCGTTTATTCTATTATGCAGATTTTTAACCAGTGTATATGTGTTATTTCTGCGCCAATCCTCAATCTTCGGAAACTCGGTTTTGTCGGCATAGGTATCATATGTGCTCTGATCACTATACCCGGCATCAAAACCGCCATTGCTGCCAACATAGAAATAATCGTCAAAATGTATTCCGTCTATATCGTAATTCTCGACTATTTCCATAACGGAGTCTTCAACATATTTCGCAGCTTCTGGAATTCCCGGGTCAAGGACAAAGCGGCTTGTGCCAATCTTTATCCATTCCGGATGCTTGGCATAGATACTATCCGGCACCTGGCTCAACATATTTCCGACTGCATTTAAGTCCGATAAAGGCTTTCCTGATTCGTCCTTATACATTGCCGCCGGCATGGAAACGCGGTATGGGTTAGCCCACGCATGCAGTTCGAGATTTCTTTTGTGCGCTTCTTCAATTGCGAACTGCAGCGGGTCGAATCCCGGATCGACATCCTGTTTTCCTGTCAGCCAGTAGGACCATGGCGCAAGCTCTGATTTATAAAATGCATCTGATGTCGGCCTTACCTGGAACATCACTGCATTGGCGCCTGTTTCTGCAAGATCATCAAGAATTTTTATAAGGTCTGCTTTTTGCACCGCCGCACGGGCTTGCGTGTCTTCAATCTTCCATGAATCCGTTGATGGCCAGTCAATATTAACAACAGTGCTTATCCAGGCAGCACGCATCTCGCGTTTGTTTACCGGTGTTTCCTCTGGAACATTATACTTATCCCATGGAGCTGCTATTCGTGCTGCAAGATATTTTGCTACTTCTGTATTTAATGCGGCTACAGCAACATCAATAGCAACCTGGTCAGCATGAATATCGCCTACAACTGCTTGTGCCGCTGCAATTGCGGTTGTAACAGCCGTTTTTGCATTTTGCGGATACTGTCCGCCAAGTGTCCCTACTACTGTTGAATTAACCTTGGCCTGTGCATCTGCTATAGCCATATTCAGCTCAGTTTTATCAACATTTAATGGAACCATTGCATCCTCAAAAGCTTTAATTACAGCATTTAGATCGTTTAATATACGATCAATATCTGACTGGGTTTTTGCATCAGCTTTAGCCGTTGTTGCAGCCGTTATTGCCGATGCCAAATCATCAATTGATTGTTGCGGATATTGTCCGGGTTCTGTTCCTGCATCTGCTCCATCATGCAGAGCTTTAGCCTTTGCTATCGCAGCATCTAAATCAATTGTCACTAAAGGCGAAACTACCATTCCGTCAAAATCAGCAACAGCTTGTGCTAATGCCGTTTTTGCCGCTTCAACATCTCCTTGCGTTGCACCTGCATTGTTATATACTGTGTTTGCTGCATCTATCACAGCTTGCAGTGCTGCCTTGGCTCCGCTTTGATATTGTCCTGGCAGTGCTCCTTCAACTGCAAGATCATGTTTTGCCTTTGCGGAATCTATCGCAGCTTTTAAACCTTGAATATCAATTAGCGGAATTTGTGAAGTTTTAAAGGTGTTAACTGCAGCATTTAAAGTTTCTGCTGCACGATCAATATCCGACTGTACTGTGCTGCTTACCAAAGATTGTGCAGCAATGAGAGCATCATTCAAAATTGCTGTGGAGCCTATAGGGTACTGGCCTCCCTGTGTCCCTTCCACTGCACCAAGAAGTAAGGATTTTGCAGTTGCAATAGCTCCTATCAGTGCTGTTTTATTTAATGTTGCAGCCGGAGTTACATTATATATTGCAGTAAGGTCGTCCATGTAGATCGTACTGTTTACTCTCCCAGCAGCAGAGGTTTCAACTAATCCAGGCATAATATTTAGTAAAAGGCCCGTTGATGCATTAAAAGTTGCTTGTGGTACATCATAGGTTACAAAATTCCAGCCTGATTTCATCACGGAATTGGCTGGTAAGAAATTGGCAGTTGTGGCTGAAGTACCGTCTGCCTTTCTTATTTCTGCACGTAAGCTGAAAATCGTCTCATCATTGCCATAAAGCCAAAAACCGATTTTGTTTGGTGTATTCTCTCCGGTAAATTTCAATTTTTGGTTAGGGTAGGATGCACCTTTTACATAAGCACTGGCTGTCCCGGTAGTTCCCGCAAAATTATAATCAATCTTAAATGATCGATTTCCGTTTTTCACGTAATGGGGATCATTATTATATGAAATAGTGGGCTTAGTGCTTCCTCCATCATTAATCCAGTCAACGATGCTCTTTCCGCTGCCATGGTCTTCATAGTCCTCTATGATCTGATGCCGCTCGCTTACAATCTGTGCAGCAATATAGGCATCCACTGCTGAGTTAAGCAAATCGGTAGCACTATAAAGATCTGCCATAACGGCTGCAGGATTGTTCATAACGCTAGCTGCAGCCTCAATAGCGGCATAAAGCCCCATGCGCTCCGATAAAGGATGCTGCCCGTGGCCCGTACCGGCAGTCGTGCTGTCATAAAGGCTTTGCGCAGCTGCAATTGCCCCGCTTATTTCTGTCGTATCCTTTGTTTCGCTTCCATAAACAGCCACAAGATCATCGATATAAATGGTGCTGTCCACCTTATCATTGGTTGATGTGGCAACGATACCGGGCATAAGCGTTATAGTAAGGCCCGTAGTTTGATAGGACGGAGCCACCGTGTACTCCAGATACTTCCATCCAGTAAAATTCAGCGTATTAGAAATGTTTTGATTTGTATTAGTGGAACCGGCAGTAATTCCTGCACGGAACTCTGCCCTTAGAGCAAAAGTTGTAACATTATTTCCATATACCCGGAAACCGATCTTTTGCGGTACTTCCCCGGGTTTAAACACAAGGCCCGTACCTTGGTTCGGTCGAACATAAGCGCTTGCAGTACCTGCAACTTTGGATAACTTATAGTCAACCTTCAAGGCACTATTTCCACTATGCTTTATAGCGGTATCATAGGACAAAGTTGGCGGTGTGCTGCTGGCACTGTCGCCTGTCCACCTTATCATGCTCTGGGCAGCGCCGCCGTTAACAACCCCATTTTCAAAGTCGTCCAGCACGATTACTGCAGCAACTTCAACTGTAGCCGTAACAGTAGTGGATGTACCGTTTATTGTCCCTGTAACCGTAAATCTGTGTGTCGTTAAGCAGTCAACAGCCGGATCCACACTTGGCCAGGTTACTAAAACAGTGTCCTTCGTGCCATCATCATAGGTGACCTTAACGGTATTTGGAAGCTTTGGCGCTACGCCGATACCTGTCTTCACATATACCGGATCAATGCTTGTTATGTTTACAGCACTTTCAACAGTTACCGCAGCTTCTACCTTCATTGCGGCACCTTCAACTGTTCCCTTAACGGTAAAGTTATTCATACTAGCGTAGTTTTCCGCCGGAATATCATCCCAGACTACTGCTACACTTGAGCTTGTACCGTCAGTGTATGTGGCATTAACGCTAGGGGGAAGTATTGGAGGTATTCCCACCCGGGTTGTAACAGCTATGGGCGCATATACGTTAACTGCCGGATATACGATATAGTTGCCTTCTGCTTTTAGATTAGTTCCATCAACTATTCCCTGTATGCCTTTCACGCTTGGATTTCTGTATTCATTGAAAGGTGCGGCGTTTTTGTAATCTTCAGGATCCGGTGTTTCCCATATAACAGGAAGTGACGAAACTGTATGGTCTGTATATATGACATCTACGGTAGCTGGAAATACCGGAGCCGTATTTTGTTCTGTTCTTACAATTACAGGATTCATATATTTTATAGCCGGTGCAACAACTGAAACATGTGCTTTAACAGTCATTCCTGTTAGTGTTCCGTTAGTATGAATAACTGTCCCGGTTACATCAAAGCTATTTCCGGCAGCGGAATAAAGATTAGGGTCCGTTATCTTCTCCCACTTTACCATCATATTAGCCGGAGAACCTGATGTCATATTAACCTTTACGGATACAGGAAGAACCGGGGCTGTACCGACTGCAGTAGTAAGGTCTGCATCGATTGCACTAACCGGTGTCGGTGCATTTGGCGAGCTCTCGTTATGGAGGCGGTCAAGTGCAGTGACAACATACTGTACCTTGCTTGGATCGGATACAGCTGTATCGGTATAGCTTGTTATAGTCTTGCCAACAACTGCAATAATTTTCGTTGAATCTGATGTATCAGGATTTTCATCCTGAGCAAATCTATAAATCACATAATAGGCCGTGCTGTCTGTTTCATCACTAGATGTCCATGCAACTTGTGTAACGCCATCTACAGCCTCGGCAGTAACGTTTGTGGGCATCGCTGGAGCAACGCTGCTCTTCCAGGTCAATTTTGGAGCTATAGCCTTATTCGCCCAAGCGGTTCTTACTCCTTCTTCTACAGCTTCCTTTTTATAAATTTTTGAACCTGGAACAATATTGCTGCCCTGGTATAGGAATGAACCATCGATCCCGCGGCCTGTCATTTCACTTCTATAGTTTGTATTGAGTTGTATCTCCCTGATAATCTCATCTTTGGCATAGGGATCTAAAAATGCTGTTTCAGTTGAATTGGTTGTATCATTTACCCTATACAATCCCATACCCATATAAAGCTTGGTATTGGGATTTGTAAGATGATCCGCCCACCATGTTGCTATTACACCGTAGGGAGCCACATCACGGCCAAAGGGCCAGTAAACCTGTGGGGTCAAGTAGTCAATCAGCCCCTCGTTCCCCCATCTTAATGTATCTGCAAAGCTCCTATCATAGTTAGGTCCGCCACCGGCAGTTGGAGAACCGTTAACATGCCCGTCTTTCATATTGGCCCACATGCCGGCAGGGCTTATCCCGAACTGTACCCAGGGTTTTGCAGAACGAATTTTTTGGGAAAGATCGCTGATAAGTTTGTATGTATTATTTCTTCGCCAATCGCCTATGTCGGTAAAACCGCCCTTATACTTTTCAAATGTAGCTTTGTCATCATAATCATAGGCTTTGCCCTCATGGTAGAAATAGTCATCGAAATGAACGCCGTCAATATCATACTTATTTACAACTTCCATAACGCTATCCGCTATCCATGCTTGTGCTTCAGGTATGCCTGGATCTACTACATACACACCATCATAGGCTTTTTTAATCCAATCAAAATGAGTGTTGAAAATACTCTTTGGCAGTGCCTTGAGTTGAGCAACCATGGCATCATTGACCGCAGTTGCAGCACGATATGGATTAAACCATGCGTGCAGCTCTATTCCACGCTTGTGTGCTTCATTTATTGCATATTCAAGCGGGTCAAAGCCTGGATCGCCGCCTGGTGTCCCTGTCATAACGATAGACCAGGGAACTAGATCAGATTTATATAGCGCATCGGAAGAGGAGCGAACCTGAAACATAACTGCATTCAAATTGCTGGCAACTGCCGCATCCAAGATATTGCTTAGTTCTTGCTTTTGCTTTTCCACCCTCTCTGTAGCATCAGAAATAGCTAATGATGCCGAGGATGGCCAGTCTGAGTTGTAAACGGTTACAATCCAAGTCGCACGCATATCTTCCTTCTTGGAAACATCCGAGTTTAAGTACTGTTGATAGGGTGTCCATGCATCTGAATCCGGAGGAGTAACCCCCGCCGCCGAAACGTGAATAGCAGGTAACATGGATGTTAGCATGACTACGATAAGCATCCAGCTGCATATTGCTTTACACCGCACAGATAAACGATTCATTTTCACTGCTCCTTTTATTCATTTTGGTATTTCTCTCCGAGCCACTGAATAGATTCGCCTTATTTCTTTTCCCGATCCCTCCCTATATAGTAACTTCGACAGCTTAAATCGCTTTGCGGATCCTATCTGAATATTATACAAATTCGAATGTTTCGTCAATAAATTTCACAAACATATTTTATTATGAAATTTTATTTCGACTTATAAAATTATAAGACAACTCGCCCTACTCTGCAGAATGCGGCATCCGTTGCATAAGAAAAGCCCAAGCGCTAACACGCTTAGGCTCAAATATAGAAGGTAAATGCGGCTCAGTTATATAACTCTGCACGGGTGATGACGCGATCCGGTTGGACGCTGCCATCCGAGTAACCCTGAACAATTGCTTGGAAACTCACTTCGATGCGGACAACTTGGAACGCCCATATCGGCGTACGCGCAGAAGCGCCTGCTCCCTATGCCCCATGAATCGTTCGATCTCGCACAATCTGGCGGCATACTCGCCGACCAGTGCGCTTGCTTCCGATGTGCACGACTGATAGGTACACGTTTTGAGGAACTTGCCTACCCATAGCCCTCCGGTATACCTTGCCGCTCCTCTGGTCGGCAGCGTATGATTGGTGCCGATCACTTTGTCCCCGTAGGCCACATTCGTTTCCGGCCCCAAGAACAATGCGCCGTAGTTCGTCAGGCGTTCCAGGAAATATCGAGGATTCTTGGTCAGCACCTCCACATGCTCGTAGGCCAGCTTATCTGCTTCAATTACAGCCTCTTCCAAGCTGTCTACCACTATGATAATCCCATTATTGTTCCAGGCCACGCTTGCAATGTCCGCAGTCGGCAAAGTCATAAGTTGTCTATCGATCTCGAGCAACGTCTCATGCGCAAGCTGCTCCGAAGTCGTAATTAGTACCCCGGGCGAAGTCGGCCCGTGCTCGGATTGACCGAGAATGTCGCAGGCTACCATTTCCGCGTCCGCCGTATGATCGGCAATGATCATTACCTCCGTCGGGCCCGCGAACAGGTCAATGCCAACTTGGCCGTATAGCTGCCGCTTGGCCTCGGCCACGTAGGCGTTCCCCGGACCGACAACCATATCCACCGGCTCGATCGTTTCCGTGCCCAGCGCCATAGCCGCCATCGCTTGCACTCCGCCGACAATATAAATCTCATCCGCTCCCGCAAAATCCATAGCGCAAACCGTGGCTTCTGGAATTTCGCCATTTATCGGCGGCGTGCAGCAAATGACCCGTTTCACACCGGCTACCTTGGCGGTAAGGATGCTCATATGGGCGGACGCCACCATCGGATATCGTCCGCCCGGAATGTAACAACCCACGCTATTGACAGGGATATTGCGATGCCCCAGAACGACTCCGGGCAACGTCTCTACCTCCAGATCGCGGATTGTAGCTCGTTGTTTTTCTGCAAAATTGCGTACTTGATCCTGAGCAAAACGAATGTCCGTCTTGGTTTGCTCGGGTACTTTGGCGATGATTTCGTCAATTTGCCGTCGGCTCAGTCTGAACTGCTCTGGAGACCAATTGTCGTAATGCCGGGAGAACCCGCGCACCGCTTGATCTCCGTTCTTTTTTACCTGTTTAAGAATGTCGCACACCGTTTCGTAAACCCTCTGATCCTGCTCTTCCGCTTCCGCTTGGCTTTTTCCCGTCTTCAGATACTTTGCCATTTGCAATGATCCTCCTTCATTCTGACCTGTATCAACGCTCGCTTCCCGAAGAAGCTCGAGAGCCGGTTCGAAGCTTAAAATCCACAAACTTCACGGGAATGCTGCCGTTAGCTGCGGATTGAACGGATAGTGGAAATACCGAGCTCCAGGTAACCGCGTCGTAGACATCGATAGCCGGCTTTCTTTGTTCCTGAATGGATGACACAAACTCCTGCATGACGAAGAAATCTCCGCCCCCCATGTCCCGTTCGCAGCGCTTCCGCCGACCATTTCACCCAGTCAGGATGCTCCCATCGTTTCTAGTACTGCCATAGGGACTGCCACTGGGGATCATGAGCGTTCTCATGTCATAACGCTATAAATTCAGCGAGAGGTTAAGCTGTGCGGTCCCTTCACCCAGTCGTTCCGATCGGGCATAAGAAAGTAACGATCAAGAAATTCGTCCAAATCTTCCTCCAGCATCCCCAGAACGGTTTGAATCGGTTCTGCCGAACGTTGGTTTTGTTGATCCTCTTTCAATAACGCCGTCAGTTCGGCAAGAAGCCGCTCCGGCACCTCCCGATGGTCTTCGCGATAAGAGCGAATGATGCGAACCAGATTCGTTTCCCGTAAATGATACGCATAGGACATAGCCC
The DNA here is from genome assembly GCF_018604145.1 of Paenibacillus agaridevorans. Taxonomy (NCBI): domain Bacteria; kingdom Bacillati; phylum Bacillota; class Bacilli; order Caryophanales; family Paenibacillaceae; genus Paenibacillus; species Paenibacillus agaridevorans. Next base: position 4,482,113 of record NZ_CP075889.1, read on the forward strand.
GTCTTTGGAAACCGTCTAACTCGTCCAAGTTTTTCTTTAATACGTCTCGAAGCGACGCGGAAACCCTTTCAAGAGCATTCCGTCCTGTTTGAATGGCCGCTTCCGCCCGCTCAGCGCTCAATTTGCATCGAAGCTGAATATCCTCGATCATCCAAGGGTCCGGCTCAAGATCGTCGGTTTTCATGAAGATCGACCTACGCGTGGATTCCCATGAGGGGGTATGGCATTGCTGCCCCCGGATAAACGCGGCAGTCATGGAATGCGACACGTCGCAAAGACCGATTTTGCGGACAAACCAGGAGACATCCCACGGAAACAGCTCGAACGATTCCGAGCTCAGACGCCAGAAAGCCTTCATTTCTTCTGCTGCCATCCCGTAAGGTTCGGCAAGCTTCTCCAGCGCTTCGTCGTCCCCGATGCAGGGATTCCGAAAGAACAGCTCCGTAACCCGTAAATTCGGATCGGGCTTGATCATATCTATGCCGAAGTATTCCTTAATCCCCACTGCGCCGGGAGTACCGGCTATCGCCCTGAGCTGGCGCAAGGTGACAAGCGGGTAAGCGATATGTTCGTAAGGCTCGACTTCCTCCGTTGCGGAAGTAAAGAACCCTTCCACGACAAACGGGATATTCCGTTTGACCGCAAGATTGGCGGCATTTTTCAAAAAACGGTCTACCGGAAGCGTAACGGTAACTTCGGCAATATTCGAATGCAGCGCCAGACTGACGCAATCCGCGTCTAGCTTCTCGATCGACTTAAGCACCTGTCCCGCCGACAATTCCCATGGCTCCCACCAAAGACGTCCTCCGGTCAGCCGCTTCCATGTTCGGGCGAGCAGATTAACGAAAGGGACGACGCGCTCATCCAGAGGAATTCCCCTGCACGACTCGCAGTTTCCGAACTCGTTGCACAGCCAAGCGTCCTGATCGTAGGTGTAGAGCAACAGATCGTCAACCCCGGGAAACTCCTCGTTAAACCGTTCTAGCAGAGCTACATACCTGTCGGGCGTTACACCGTCCAGCAAGCAATTTTCGAGGGGCAGATCTCGATAACCATCCTGTCCGTTGTAAGGGGCGCCAAAATGGAAAATGGAGCGCATTCCCGCCTGCTTGCATAACCGTATACGCTCTCTGAGATCGTTTCTTCGCCGCTCCCATGCGCCCGAAGAGGAATCGCCGCCTATCGGAATCTTCTGCTCGTATTTAAGCGATGCTTCGCCGGATAACGCTACGACGTCCTCCAAATTTAACGGTTCGTCGTGCGGACGCCCTCCCCAGGCGATATTCAGCTGCAGAGCGTTAAATCCGATTTGTTTCATGGACATTACCGTCTCCTCCGTCCATGAGACAAACTTGACGGGACTTCCGATCAATCCGATTTTGAACTTCAAATTTGCCATTGAGTAGCGTTCTCCTCTCTTCTCTGCAGCGGGTTCAAGATTTAAGCGCTCCCGACGTAATTCCTTGCACGAAATATTTCATACCGAACATAATGACCAGTATCATCGGCAAGCTGCCGATGATATAGGCGGCGAAGGATAATCCGAGATCCGGCCTGCCATTGGTCGTCATATTAACCGCTTGGATCGTAAAAGTAAGATGAGGCTCTTTCAATATAATCAGCGGCCATAGGTAATCGCTGTAAACGCTAATAAAGGTAATGATCCCCAGGGTCGCAATAACTGGCATACTCAAGGGAAGCGCGATGCGCAAGTACAAATAAGCTTCTCCGGCGCCGTCCATTCGCGCAGCTTCGAACAGCTCTTCCGGAATTCCTTGAAAGAATGTCCGGCAAAGAATGATTCCGACCAATTGCGTTCCCGATATATAGGGTAAAATCAAGCCCCAGAAAGAGTCCGTCAAATTTAACTGTGAAATAATCGCGTATAGCGGAACGATATTCAACATGGACGGAATCAGCATCACGCTGATAATAAGCATAAAGAGGATTTCTTTGCCCGGGAAACGGTTGCGGGCGAAAGAGTAACCGGCCATCGAACTAATGAGGACTGCCCCGGCTACCGTAACGCAGCAAATGAACAGAGAGTTTCCGATGCTCCCGGACACGGCGCTCCAGGCCGTAGAATAGTTCTCCCATTTGATCTCTCCCGGAATTCCCCAGAAGTCGATCACAATATCGAGATGATCTTTGAACGAAAGGAACAATAGCATGGCAAACGGAACAAGGGTAAGTAGCAGTAGAACCGAAAGGCTGAGAACGACGCCGACTTCCGCAACTCTGTAATTTCTCATAGCCCGGATTCACTCTCTTTCAGACTTGAAAATTTTTGATACCAACAGCGTTAGGAGGAGAATGCTCACGAACAGGAAAATGCCGACCGCGCTGCCGTATCCATAATTGGAGTTTTTGAAGGCCGAGTTGTACATGATGAGCGACGGCACCGTGGTCGATACTCCCGGTCCTCCTCCGGTCAGTACGATAATTCGCACAAAGTCCTGCAAGCTGCCGATGATCGTCAGCAGAAGCACGACTTTGAACTGCGGCGCGAGCAACGGCAGATGCATTTTAAGAAAAATATTCCGAAACTTGGCGCCGTCCATTCTGGCCGATTCGATAATTTCCTTGTTGAAGCCCCCGATCGCTGCGAGAAAGATAAGAAACGGCAAACCTGTGATATAAGGAAATCCCATGAGAATAACGGCCCATATCGCGGTGTCGCTCTCCCCGAGCCACGGCCTTGCCAGAGAATTCAGACCTGCGAACGACAAGAAATGATTCAGCAATCCGTTGGAAGGGTTGTAAACGGAAAGCCAGATCAGAACGAAAACAATTCCGGGGATAAGCATCGGAATCACGAAACCCGTACGATACAGATATTGAAGCTTCGTTTCGCGCAAGGACAAAATCAACTCCGCCGCCAATAAGGGGAATACGATGCTTTTGACAATATCCGTGACGGTAAAAAGAAGTTGATTGGATAGCGCGATTCGAAACGTATTGTCGTTAAACATGCGAATATAGTTGTCCAAACCGATCCATTCCGCTTGAGCTAAATTCCAGTCCGTAAAGGAATGATAGATGGAAGTCAGCATCGGATAATAGAGAAAGATCAAGACGAACAGGAGCGAAGGAACGATAAAAAAATAAGCTTTTAACCAATATCGGATTCTGTCGGGACGAAAGGGCTTGTCGATCATAATCTCACTCCATGTAAGCAAGCCGTCGAGGGAGAACACCTCGTTCTCCCTCGGCCTGTATGATGAATTCCGTTTGCAGCTTATGGATTGGTCTTCGGATCCAGATCGTATTGTTGAGCCTTGATATAGATATCCATATCCCGGTTCAAAATTTTGTCCTGCTCGGCCAAAAATTCTTCCAGCGATAGTTTGCCTTCATAGTATTTCAATTGAGCGGATTGCTTGGCTTGATTCGTGTCCGAGGAAGGAACGGCATTGGCGATCGCGTAGCCCATGCTGCCATCGACTTTGAAGCCCGTAAGATATGCGTTGACTTCGTCCGGCAGCTTCACCCCAAGCACCAGGCTAGGACCTTGAACGAACTGTCCTGCCTCAAGCGTCGTCTCGAACACTCTCTGAGCGACTTCCGGCGAATAAAGATACATCATGAAATCCTTCGTCCGGCTCTCTTGCTCCGGGTCCTTCTTATCCGCGATTCCGAGCAGATGACCCGGCACCAGAATGCCTCGCGGTTTTCCCGGAAACAGCGGGTCGGCCTCGGCGAACTCGGGGAATTTAAACGTTCCCCATCCGAAGGATTTGTCGCCCAGCTTCTTCATATCGTCGAGCAGCGTTCCCACTTGCCAACTGCCGTTCCAATAAATCGCCGCTTTCTGCGCAATGAACAGTTGGTAGACGTCCGGATCCTGCATCGTTGCGTAGCCGGGCTGGTAATACGCGGACAATTCCTTCATGACCGTCCAGATTTTGCGTTGGGCAGCCCCTTGCATATCGTATTGCTTGTTTTTGAGAGCAAGCAATTGCTTTTCCGGATCGTAACTCGCGCCGAAATCGAAGTTTCCATTGTCGGCAGAGTAGGCAATGCTCGTATTCAGTTTATGGATTTTCTCGTCGTAGCGAGCATCTCCCGGCTGAATTAACAACTCCGGGTAAAGACTTTTGGCGCTCCAGTCGAGAAACGCCTGCGTGATCGTCGACTCGAAGCCGAAAGGCATCGTAATCGGAATATAGCCGGCATCTTGCAATTGCTTGCACGCAGCGAGCAATTCCTCCCACGTTTCCGGTTCGGAAATTCCCAGCTTTGCGAAAATATCCTTGTTGTAGTAGAATCCTGTGCCTACCAGATCGAATGGGAGATAGGCAACGTCCCCGTCCCGGCTATACGTGTTCTGATGGTATTCGGGATCGATTCCCTCGAATACGGTTTTGTCGCCGCTGTAGGGATTCGGTTGGTTCACGTAATCGTTCAGCTTCAGCAGCCAGCCTTTATCGATCGCATCGGCCGAGCTCGTTTCCCCGATCAAATTAATGTGAACGATATCGGGAGCATCCTTCCCTCCCGCCGCCATCTTGGCTTTGAAGTTCGCTTGATACGTATCGTTATCCTTAATGACATCGATGACGACTTCGGTTTCCGGATTCAGCTTCGTGTATTCTTGGGCTGCCTCCTTCAATCCATCCGTGTAATAACCGGCGATCGTGGCGAATGTGACCGTACGCTTTTCTTTGCTTGCAGCGGAGCTTTGCGGTTCATTCGATTGCGACGCATTCGTGCCGGAATTCGAACCTGAACAGCCTGCCGCCATCACCAGGACGAGCGAGAGTAGAATGAACCCGATCAGCTTCTTCCTCATTTCTGTGTTGCCCCCTATATTCGTATTGAGTTAACCTACTTCAATCTTAATTATGAATCGCTTTCATTTATATACAGAAAATCATCGTTTTCTTTAACAGAATCACTTTCCTTATACTTCGGTATGTTTGAACTCGCCCGGCGTAAGACCTTCTATTTTTTTGAACACCCTGCTGAAATACGACACGCTTTCGAATCCGGCCATATCGGAAATTTCGGAGACGGTTTTAATGCCCTCCCGAATTAATTTTTTCGCATATTGAATACGAACTCTGGCGACATATTCTCCGGGCGTAAAGCCCGTGCATTTCTTGAAATTCGAGATAAAATAGTTCAAGCTCAGGTTGGCTTTCAAGGCAAGTCCCTCTACTGTCAGCTTGGAGGCAAACGAGCTATGAATATGTTCAATAATGACCGCGATATGGGGATCGGCAATTCCGGTACCTGTCCGTTCTTCCTCTACCGTCACTTCTCTGTACAGGTGCGTGATCATCGATTGAAAATAAGACCGCGAAGCCAGCAGCCAGCCGGTTTTCTCGGCCCACACTTCCTCCAAGATCGACTTCATCAGACTTTTGATCGTGTAGTAATTGCGGGGCTTCATCAGAATCGGCAGCTCGGGAAGCGCCTCTTTGAACGATACCGCGCCTTTGAAAACGGAGATTTCGTCTCCGGGCGACAGAGGCATGATCGGGATCGACTGCTCCGGCACCAGCAGCTGATAATGAATCCAAATATATCTAAGCGGCACGCCGGTCGCGGAGATATGATGGGGCGTATGCGCAGGAATATGGATCACCCTGTTTTCTTCCGCGAGATAAGATTCGTCGCCGATATGATACGTTACGCTGCCTTTGAGAACCATCACGATAAGATGAAAGGGAAGCGAACGCACGTAGTGAGTGCGGGAAAAGTCGTATTGCACGTTAAGTACCTTCCCTTGGTGTACGGCCTCCGGGTACTCCCACTCCTCCTCCCGATCCTCGTAACCGACGTGATAGATGATAGGCAACATTAAACTATGATGTTGAACATGCAGCTTCTCCAACTTCATTCATCTCCCAGCCTAACAAAAGCGGCGGTGCAGACGATCATCTGCACCTCCATTTTGTTTTCGTTCTTCACGGATTACCGCCGACTTTCGGTTTACGGCCGAATCACGACGGGGAACCGGAAATCTTTTTGTCATCCGCCCAAAGCTCACTCAGTTGAAACACGTAATTGTTATTGTCGTCTTGACCGAGCTGTGTTGCGTAAATACGCACATGCTTAGCCGTCACGGGCGAGCTGAACGCGAACGTCTCCAAGCTGCTGCCCGGGTTCGAATAACCGGTATAGGCTTGACCCGGAACGTCCGTCCAGTTTGCGCCGTCCATGCTCGTTTGAATTTTGAAATCCACCGGAAATCCGCTGCCGCCCGGCCGCGGCTTCAACCGCACTCGCTCGATCGTATGGGCTTTGCCGAGATCAAGCTGAATCCACTCGGTCGCATTCACGGTATGCGCAGTACTGGACCATACCGTTGCTATATCGTCGTCGATCGCTTGACTAGCTTCCCACCCGCTGCTGTAAGCGGAAGACGCCGAGATTCCGACGCGATCGGCCACGTCGAAGTCGCCGTCCAGCGACTTCAGTTCGATCCAATCGATGCTGGTCGTCCCCGTCGCGTTGGTCGCCGGGTCGAACCGCAAAGCCGTAATCGTGCCGCGCCATTCGGGATGGCCGGTCAGATCGACCTCGTACGTCGTATAATTCGGGTCATTGGCAACGATCGTAAAATCGACGCGCTTGCTCTCATCCATGCCTGATAGTACGGTCGCCCAATACAGTTGCGCGGTCGTGCTGACCGTACCGTTCTTCATGCGCACGACGAACCGCTTCTTTTTGGCCGCATCGACGTTAATCGATTGGGTCATGCTCGGATCGTTGCCGCTAATCTCCGCGTTAAACGTACCTCCGACCACCTTCCGGTCAAGGAGGTGCGTGAATCCCCCCCATTCCTGTTCGTCGCCGTCATAGTTAAAGCTCCAGTATTCATCCCAGTTGAACGTCTTGCGAAGCAGCAGCCATGGCGCTTGTCCGGCGCTATCCCATATCCAGTGGGCATCAGATCCGCCCGGGAAGTTGACGACGGGTCCGCGAGTTGACGAACTATACGCCCCTTGGCTGGTCGCTTGCGTCCAATTGCCGTCCGCCAAGGCTAGGCCGTCGTAACGATCCTCTCGTTCACTCCTGATTTTCCAGCTAGCGTCGGATACAATCTTGCGTCCGTCCGGCAACGTGAAGTCGGCAAGGAATCCGCCGGTCGAGCCGGGAGCGTTCACTGCTTTGACGGTAATGACGTTCTTGCCCTTCAGAAGAGGCCATTTATACCGGACGGAATCGTCGTCACCGTTATGCCCCCCGATACCGCGTCCATTAATGCTGACCGGGTAATAGTCTCCCGAAGCCCAGCCCACCATCGTATCATACTCGATAGTTTCGAGATTAACGCCCAATCCCGCTTCCCGAGTCAATGTCACGTTCTGCCCGGGACTGAGGCTAACGGTGATGTCGAACAGCCCGCTCACCGCCGTTCCGTTGACTTCCCAGTCCGTATACGGGCTTTCGTTCTCCAGCACCTGAAGGCGCACAGACGAATTGGAAACTGTAAGCTTCAGGTTCATATCCCAATAACGGAAATTCGTTACGCCGGCTTGCGTTAATCCGGTCGACGGCATATTGGGCTTAATCTGCAAGCCGTCTTTGTCCATCTTGATGCCCATGAATCCGCGAAGTAGCGCGACGGGGACAAGGGCGCTTTCCGGGAATTCTCCCCAAGTGCCGACGCTGCCGGCATAAGTGTGCTGCACCGTTTCGCCGTTATACAGCGTTTTGCCACCGCTGAGATGGTCCAGCGCATAACGGTCGATGATATCGGAGAAACGGCCGTAGGCATTGTTGGCGCCCAAGTATTGCGCGCGGCTGGCGATTTCGTAGAACGTAGTGTACAGCGCCGCGCCGCCGTCCTGAATTTGGTCTCCGTAAGCTCCGTAATTATCCCACGCCGATACCCACCACCCGCCTTGCGCTTTGCTCGGGTTGGACGTAACGGTCGCGCGGGGAGCGAATACGAACTTGCTGAACACGTCCGCCTCTCCGGAGGAGGTCGTCACCGTCTCCGCCCAATTGAAGAAGGTCGTCGCTTTGGCACTGTCTCCCAATCCGTAATAGAACGCGGCAACGTTCAGATAGATTGGGCCGTAGTCATGCTCTACTCCGTTCACGTCGATCGTCTGAATGTAGTGGTTCGTACGCCAGAAGGTCGTGTCGTACGCCGCCTTCAAGTCGTTCGCATAGCCGTTCAGCTCTGCGGCCCTGGCGGTATTTCCGACCAGTTGTTCCAGTTCGGCCATGGCCGTTAAGGCCGCATAGCCGTGCATGTTGCTGTATGCGTCGATATGCCCGTGCGGCAGGATGTCCCAATAATCGCTCCCGTTCTCCGTTACGCTAATGCCTTCATGATCGGACTGGGTAATGATGAAAAGCTTTTTCGTAGGATTGTAATAGTCCAGCATATAAGCCAGGGCCGCGCGCATCCGATCGATCTGAGTGGATAGCAGTTCCCGATCTCCTGTCGCGACATAGTAACGGTAACCGCCTAGAATAAAGTTGGCGGGCGTATCGATATGATGCAGCGTGTCGCTGCCGTCACCGGGGAACGGCCAACCCTTTGAGTTGTCCCAAGTCCAGGGATAACCGTCCGGGTCTTGCCGCTGGACGAGCATCGAGTACTTCTCACCCGTTCGCCATGCTTCGTCTTGCAACCAGTCACGAATCGTACCCATCCACTCCCGCCAGGTCGGGCCGCTGCCGATATGCCGCTCGTAATTGCGCTCGTAAAACATCTCGGTGAGCGCGCTCGTCATCGCGGCGTCAGTGCCTTCGAACACAGGAAAACCAGCGGGAAGCCAATCGTTGTTCGGCTCGACCGTGAAGTTCAACTCGCGAACCAATGTTTCGCCCGTATTCAGCACGTACGGTTTGAAATAAGGAGAGCCTGTCCCTTCCGCCGCAAAAAACGGGAAGGTCATCGAATCGATCTCGACGGCCACTTCCACGGTCGGCTGATTGTATTCGATACGCAAATCGTAATCATGGCCATTCGCTCCGTGAATATAAAGCGGACTTTGCCGCAACTCGAACGCGGGGCTGTACGTTCTTTCCGCGCCGCGCTTGTAGACATAGCTGGAATGGTACTGGTTATCTCCCCCGATCATGTAGTCGAACGGCACGCGGTTGCGCACCGTCACGTCAAAGCCGGGATCGTACCATTGCATCGGCATAATATATCCGATATTGTGAAGGGGAATGTTGTTCGCATTGGACGTAATCGTGAACGTGTTGCTCCACTTGTTGCCGTCCAATTCGATCACCCAGTTGCCGGTCACGTTCAACGTGCCGTACGCCCCGAACGTAATATTGCTCAGCGTCAGCGTGTTTCCAGAAAGCGTGGAGGTAACCGCGGTACCCAACCCCGGCAGGGTGTTCGTTCCGCTGCTCGCCGTCAAATATAAGTTGCCCGCAAGCAGGTTCTCACCGTAGCTCCCCGTACCGGTCGGATCGAACTGAACGAGATCGATTACTCCGTAAATTCCTGAAAGCTTTACATAACCGTTGGCCAGATTGTAGCGGTCCGCCGTTGTATTAAGAATGCGCATATAATCGATTTCGAACGTGCCGCTGCTTCCCTGACTCGGATCGAAGCGGAGTTCGGTAACCGTTCCCGTCCACGACGCGGGAAGCCGCACGCGAAGCTCATGCCACTCGTTGTCCGTCTGAACGGTGATCGGCAGGCTATAGGCTTCCGAGTAACCGTGTCTGGTCGTTTTCCAATACAGCTGCGCCGTTCCGTTTCCCGTGCCGTTTCGGTATTGCAGCACAAGTAACTTGTTATCGGTCGCGTTTATGGACACCGCAGGACTTGTTAACTGCGAATCCGCGCCGCCGAGCGTTACTTGCAGCATACCGTCGGTGACGGAAGAACTCGCGATATCGTTGCCGGGCGTCCACCCTTCGTAATTGCCGTTCGTCTGCCAGTTCCACTCCGCAGTCGCTTGCGCCGAGCCATACTCGGGACGGACGAGAGCAGCGAACGTAAAAATTAGGGCCGACAGAATGAATGTTCGAATCGCCTGTTTCATTAAACCCCTCCTAATGATGAGTTGCATTGATAGATAAAACGCTTTCATCTCTCATTATAGGAGGTTAATATCGTCCAATCTTCTCCTATTCTCGTTATTGTTTGCACAATACTACGATATTCGGCCGGGTATCGACAAACCGATTTCATCACTCCGAATGATGGACATCGGTCCGCAATTTGTACGACTTATACTCGCTTGGGGGTATGCCCTCCAGTTTCCGAAACATTCGGCTGAAGTAGGAAAGGCTTTCGAAGCCGACGCACGCGGCGATTTCTGTCAGCCTCATGTCCGTGTCGCGCAGCAGCATCTTCGCATGCCGGATACGGAAGCGGAGGATATATTCGTTCGGACTAATTCCGACGATTTTGCCGAATCGCGAAATGAAGTAATTCTGGCTTAAGTTTACGAGGGCCGCGAGGCTCGATATGGTCATTTTGGTATCATAATGCTGATGGATGTGGTCCAGAGCTCTTTGGATCGCAGGGTCGGACACGATCGCAGGACTGCTCCGGTCTGTCGCTTCGCGGAACAACGCGGTCAGCAGGCATTGGAAGTTGGCTTTGGAGGACAACATAAATCCAGGAGGCTCCAGCATGAATTCCTCGACTGTCGTCGTAAACAGCTTGCGAACCAAATTCGGATTTCTGGGTACAATTATTGAAGGAAGATCGACTACGGCTTCCTGGAAAACCGTTTCTCTGCCGTACCGCGCTACTTGCTCATCGGGATACAACGGCAGCAACGGCTCCTCCTGCGAGGGGAGCAGCATTTTGTAATGAATCCAGATGTAGTTGGCGGGCTGATCGGCGCTGATATGATGCGGTTGATGGGGCTGGAAGTGCACGACCGCATTCTCTCCGATCGTCGTTCGAAAATCGCTGCAGGTGACGACGACTTCGCCCTGAAGGACCATCATCAGCCAATGATAAGGAATTGTTCGGACGTAACATGCGAGCTCAGAGACGTAACGGGCCTGAAATAATCCGCTTCTCATTTCACGTTGCGGATAACTCCAATGCCCGTCCCGGATCTCCCAACCTGCGTGATAGAGCATCGGAAGAAGTAAGTTGGCGGTAAGAAAGCGTTCTTGCGTGAAAATCAACTGATTATTGGCGTTCATATCCGGAATGCTCCCCATGTTAGGATGATGTATTCGATGCAAATTTACGATGGACAACAAACTGGGGGTTCCATATTAATTTAACATGCCGCCTGTAAATTCAAATAAACCTGAATTTTGAAAGTACGACACTTTGAAAATATGAAAAGGGGCCCCCAATCTTTGGTAGAATGGTGTTTGTCCAGAACAACATCTTTTCTATTCGACATGGTTTTTGCAATATCCTTTAAAATTCAAGAGTGGACCTAACGGAAACCACTTGGCCTTATAAGGAAGTTCACTTAAGTCCCTGCCTTGCGCAATGAATGACCCTAAACTGTATTCGTTTTGCAGGGCTCTCCAGAGGTGAACGTTTTTTATCATTCCCATCTTATCTTCTTTAAAGATAGCTCATCACTAATTAAATTTGTGACAGTTCTGCACCTTCCGGCAACAGTCCCAGCCCAATTGCCCAGAGCAGCAATCAAACTTCGGCGGTAGTTCCTTTCAACAGCTTCAAAGACGTTCTCTGCGTCTCCACTGATTTACTTCTAAAAACCGCGACCTCTACCTCACCGTTTGAAATGATGAGGGCTGTATTCAATTTTATTTACAAGAACATTATAGCGAACATTGAGAATGGAAAACAATGGTATATAAAGTATATTAGACTCACTCCCCGTGGACCGAATATGTATACTTAACAAAAAAAGAGAGCATCTAAAGCTCTCTAAAGGCTGGATGGATTGACCCTTATTATTTCTTCGTTACTTGCTTGCCGGAATTCAGTTGCTCGCGTTCAGCATCCGTATAGTCGGCAATTTTATTTTTAGCTTTTACGCTGCTCACATTAATTTTGTACTCTTTTTTCAAGTAAGCATGCATTTTCTTCATATCCTCTTCATTAAGCTCCACCAATTGCTTCTCACCGTCGATTTGGGCAAGAATAATGCCGATTACTTCTCCAGCAAGTGAAGTATTCGCTTGAATACGAGCACTTCCGTAAGCTGCTGCTGTAGCACCTACGTTTTTACCAGCAACAATAATGTTCGCATAATCTTTCAAAATAAATGAACGCAGCGGCATACCGTATTTATCCGGATTTCCTAACCCTACGCCCCAAGGGCTGCTCTTTATCCCTTGATTATCGAGCGGATAACTCGCAATGCTCACGTTATCCCAGAACATTTCGCCGCCCATTACATCCGTAGCTTGCAGAATATAATCGGTTTCATAACGGTCAAAATCACGAATATACAAATAATCAGGGTAGCCGTTTACTTCGGCGTTTTCCCAGCCTGGAAGCATGTCACGCAAATGGTCAACAATTAGATCAGTCTCTTCCTGACCTAGTTTAACGGCTTCTGCAATACGCTCATTGTCAGATGGAACAACATCATAGATAAGCAAGGCATTGATCAGTACCTCACCATTCAGTTGGTTCAATGCATTCAGACCACGCAAGAAAATATCGTCTCGTGTAGACTCATACTCTTTGCCCACATTGCCAAATCCCCAAGTAAATGTATCGGTTACAGTCGTTTCCCCTCCATATTTCTCAAAGCGTTCTTCTTTTCCTAGTGCCATAACTTCACTCTTGAACTTATTCCAGTCTACGCCTTTAAATTTCATCATGATAGAGCTTGCCATATAATCAACATCTGGAGCATTAAAAATCGTTTCAACTCCTGGAAGACGTTTGCCGCCTAGTAAATGAGTCAAAGCAGTAAAGTCAGTGTTTTCCACAAAATAATCCGCCGTTACTGTCTTCTCTTCACCAGCTGCTGTTTTGTAAGTCAGACCGCTCACCTTCGTGCGACCGTTCTTATCATCTGTTTCTTTCTTCACATCCACAATCGTAATGCCCGATTCCAACGGAATACCGTCCATCACTTCATTAAAATAGGTAGTAAAATGCTCAATATTGCGAATTTCTCCCTTTTTAAAACGATCAAATAATTTTTTAATGCGTCCTTGCGTCATTGTTTTCTGTGCATCATCCGTAGGCTCATCCAGAAACAGCATTTCTCCCTGTATCAATTGACCGCCCGGCTTTTCACGCGGATCAAGTACAAGGACAGACAGTCCTTCATCTTTAGCCGCTCTTGCCAAATACATGCCTTCAATCTCCGTACCGATAACAACAACATGTGCGTTTTTGCCTTCCGGTAAAGGTTTTGGATCTTTCTCTTTAATTGTCGCATTATCCGAAGCAGCAGGCTTCTCTGTTCCTTGGCCGCCCTGCGAATTCGTTCCGTTCCCTGTACTGCATCCCCAAATAAAAACCAACACAAGTAATAACAATATTAGCTTCTTCACTTCCACACCTCATGTATTATCATTTAAATAGACTCAGAGTCTTTATCGTCGTCTTCTACATAAAGATTGCAAAGTCAAAGTCAACTTTATATAAAAGAACTAAAGAAATAACTTCAACGCGCCTCCTTTCATGGGCTTGTTCCCATTCACTATACCATTTTTGTTTTCAGCTAGTTCATAATAAACTCTTATTATTCTTTTAAAAATTGTCTTAAGAATATTACCTTTTCCTTTAGATACATGAAAAGAATCCCTCGAAAATCAATTGATTATGCCAGGCGGTTTCTTTCTTCCCTTCGGCGGAAAGCTGGACGAAAAAAATTACCCTATGTGATAAGATAGCTACTGCTCTAGATTGGAGTCCTATGGTATCTAGCACCCGCTCCTGTATTTATACAAAAAAAATACCCTCTCATTAAAGAGAGGGCAATCCCACATTAGCTTCTCATTCGTTCGTTCCGTTCCAAATTAGTAGTGAACAGCACTCCACATGTGACGAGTAGACAGTGACAACAAACATGTACGTGTCCGGAGGAATGTGTTTGCTAATATAAAATCACTCTGCCCATATTCGATGAATGTTAAGTTTTTTCTCTCCTGAGAAGGTTAGATGAAATACATCAGGATTGGTTAAAGATTCCCACTCCTTAAACCCAATGCGGTCATCAAAATGCTAGGACTTCCATTACTACACTAATGGCACGGCTCATAGCCGTGTTACTGTAGCATCAGGCTCTTGACCATCTGCTTGCAATGTCGCATAACATAAACATTTTTCATCATTATTGTTATCTCCTTGCTAGTGCTACTCTTCTTATACTCTCTTTTGTCCAAAGAGGAGCTTTGGGATGATTCATTATTTCATCGTAGGTCATCCAATGAACGGCTTCAACCTCATCGGGGCTCTTGCTATGTGCTGTACCTTTGTCATATTCACATAGGAAGACCATATTTATAACGTTGCATCCATCATTTGTAACAAAGGAGGAGCTGTATACAAAAGTAACAGCATCTTTTATCTCGATGCCAACTTCTTCATAAAGTTCTCGCTTTACAGTTCGTTCTAGGATTTCGAGTGCGTTACCTTCAACGTCTACTTTTCCTCCCACAAGAGACAAAGTCCCCCCTGCATGTTCCTCTTTGGTACTTCGTGTAATAACTAGCCATTTATCATCCCTACAGATTGCACCTTCTACGTTTACTATGAACACGCTGTCTTGCTCCCCTCTAAGAGATTCTACTATAACAACTTTAACATTATTCCCCTTATGTTGGAACCATTTGTGCGTACAAGGTTTTCCATGATAATTTTCATAGGTGCAACGAGCATAAACTTCAAATCAGACGTTAAAAGCCCATGACTCGGCACTGGGTGGGGGGGAATACTAAATAGCCCTGTAGAAAGAGTACGGAAACATAAAAAAAACCAGTGTTATCGACAACGGTGTGCTCCCAGTTGAGCTAAAGACCCGGAAAAAAACGATATTCTTTTGGCTGTGTTAATACTACATGGTGTGCTACCCCATGAGTCGGTTTCACTACCAATAACATAGATAAACCCGCCTGAATAGATTTCAGCTACTCAAACGGGTCTTGAACTTTTATATCCTTTATTTGTAAACTGTTGTTCATTGCCTGTATCGAGTTAATAAAACGAATTCACGATCCACCCGCTTGCCTGTGTCGGCATAGCCATTTGCATCGATGACTGGTACATCGCGAATTGCTGCACCTGGCGAGCCTTCGAGTTCAGCAAGCTGCTTGCCGGGATTTCATTGTATCTTTACGCTGCTGATGATAGACGGTAAGCTAGGCCATAGTTGCCGCTAATCGCTTTTGTTGTTTGTTCGAAATTTGAGCTTAAGCTCTTCATAAGCTGCTCTTCATCCAGCTTGAGAGTACCATCGCCCTTACGGTGAATACCGATTCGCTCATAGGTAGATGAGCTGACTAACGACTCAATACGTTTACGGACAGATGAATTCATAACTCCACCGGCTTCATTCAAGCGATCATGCATCGTATTGTATCTCAATACCATATCTTTAACTTGCGCAATGACTTTGTTTTCGTCCGGTTTGATTTGTATTTTCACAGATTCCATCGATAGGGCCATTAGTGTCGCCGTAGCTTTGCCCTTCTCCAGATCAATCGTGTTCGACTGCGAAGTTTGAGTTGCGCCTCCGTTCACGCTGTAGGACGCATTGGACGCTAGTTGCGTTGCATTCTTAACGCCGGTTGCAGACATCGCGTTTCCGGTAACATCTTTAACCTCGAAAGCCTGATCCGCTCCTGTCTTGTCGCTGCTTAACTCAAGCTTCTTATTGCCTGTTATATCATGCGTTACAATACTGGCGGTTACGCCCGTCTTCGCTGCATTGACCGCATCTTTCAGCTTGGTCAGCGCTTGATCGTTCGTATCGTTATCGGAGATAACAGCCGATATCTTCGTAGTCTTGCCGCCTATCGTAATGTTGAACTGATTGATGCCTTTGCTTACAACGGACGTGTCTACTTTAGACAAAAATGTTCCATTGTTCGTTTGAGAAGTCGCGATCGCATTCACTTTAACTTCATAAGTTTTGCTCGCAGCTCCGGCTGATGCAGTTGCGGTAACCTTTTTGCCTTCCGATGATTCCGCCGTCCTTGCTTGGATAGATGAATTATCCTTCTGCATTAATTTTTGCGCCGATGCTTGCATATCCTGCGCAGATTTCAAAAAATTCACAATCCCTGTTGCTGTTGTCTTGATATATTGCTCATAAGGCTTGCTCTTCACAACGTAATTTGAAAAGAAAGACTGGTTCGCACTCTGACTACTAGAATACTGGAAACTCATAGGCGCCGTTCTGTTAATCGGATACATCGAGTTATACGAGTTAATCGATAACGTCATCCGTCTCCCCCTCCATACTGTCGCACAATATATAATGTTAATTTCTGCTTCAACATAAATTTGCTATGGTTTCATCATCGTAATTTATGGGGTGCGTATCCATCCATCTGACCTCAGATTACAAATATCGTCACATACAACAATGCCTTGGTCCAAGTATCTGGTTGCATATACCATCTCCCATGACAGCTAGCTAATCTTCGTCAAAAACCTAAAAATATTATTTCTAATTTATCATAGTAGATTGCTCTTTATATGAAACTTAAAGAAAACTTTAAGTTCGCGCTTGCAACACACTTCTGGCAACCAGCATATATCCGCCCCCCCCCGAATCGCAATGATTCTCTCAGGATTGGCAAGGTCAGCCTCGATTTTTTACGTAAATTACTGATGTGTACAGCAACCGTTCTCGTATCCTCCAGACTCTCCATTCCCCAGATGAACTGAAACAACGCATCGACAGTGACGACACGATTAACGTTTTGTGCCATATAGGACAGTAGACCGAACTCTTTTTTCGATCCTGTTCGATACAACCATCCAGCTCCTAAATAATACAAGGGTTACCCTCTTTTGTTGCTTTACTAGCCCTTTTTTGCGAGCATATTCATTATAACCGTAACGGCTTCCGCTCGTGTTGCTTTACCGCTCGGCTCGAATGTATTCTCGTCTTTGCCACCTATAATGCCAAGATTCTTCAGCGCAGCGACAGCGCCTTTCGCCCATGTCGGAATGCTCTGATCGTCCGCGAAGCCGGTTGCGGCATTCTGTTGGGCAGACAGTTTCAGCGCACTGGCGATCATCACCGCCATCTCTGCGCGGGTAATCTCGGCAACCGGACGGAAAGTGTCGTCCTGATAGCCATTAATAATGCCTGCTTGCACCGCTTGCGCGACTGCCCCCTTCGCCCAAGCCGGAATCTTCGCCGCGTCCGTGAATTTCAATTCCGTTCCCTCGACTTGCTCCTTTAGCGCATTCATGAGCATAACTGCGAATTCCCCGCGCGTAACCGTATGATTCGGCTTAAACGTTCCGTCTGGATAGCCTTTAACGAAACCACGTTTGACGGCTTCATGGATGGCATTAGCTGCCCAATGCCCTGGTACATCACTGAATTCAGGCGATTGGACTGGAGAAGAACACAGCACATGCCGCCCATTCACAATTTCCACGCACATAACAGCGAATAGGCCAAATTGATCGACCTCTACCGAAATCCAGTTGTCAACGACTTTTCCTCCTGCAATCTCCATCCATTGACGCTTGGCTTCATCGTAATAAAAGACTGCCGGCTGCTGTCCCTCGGACAATTTCGCTGGATCAAAAGAAAATGCGATCGTCACCATCTTCTTGAATTTATCCGCGATGCTTTTCCAAATGTTAAATACTCCGCTGACCGGATGATTATCCTGCAAATTAAGCTGTTCGTTCCGCGTTTCGGCTCCAATCGTTATATCGATCGGTTTGTCAGTTGCTCCGGCTGGAATGTAGATTTCCACGACATGCCCGAAGCTAACTTCGCCTATCGCTCCTGCCGGCAGAGTGAGTTTTCCGTTCGAGGAGGTGTGTTTGCCAGGAGCAGCCGGACCTCCGCCTGTACTTCCCGAAGGGCGCCACTGTGCGTAAAGCGTGACGTTTGTTGTGCCCATGGTGAGTGTCGCACCCGCTGCGTAATCGGTACCGACACCGTCAGACGCTGTGTTCCAGCCCGCGAATGTGTGGCCTGCTCTCACCAAAGTGCCTTTATCCAGCACATTGACCGTTTCGCCTGCTTCATAAGCTTCACTATCCACAGGCACCGAACCGCCTGTGCTTTCGTTTCCGTTATACGTCACCGTGTACATTGGGTTCTCTGTCCACTGTGCATAAAGCGTGACGTTTGTTGTGCCCATGGTGAGTGTCGCACCCGCTGCGTAATCGGTACCGACACCGTCAGACGCTGTGTTCCACCCCGCGAATGTGTGGCCTACTTTCACCAAAGTGCCTTTATCCAGCACGTTGACTGTCTCGCCTGCTTCATACGCTTCACTATCCACCGGCACCGAACCGCCTGTGCTTCCGTTTCCGTTATACGCCATCGTGTACGTTGGGTTCTCTGTCCACTGTGCATAAAGCGTGACGTTCGCTGCTCCCATGTTTAGCGTTGCGCCAGCCGCATAATTCGTGCCAGTTCCGTTCGCTAATGTGTTCCAGCCTGCAAATGTATGGCCTACTTTCACCAAAGTGCTTTTGTCCAGCACATTGACCGTTTCGCCTGCTTCATACGCATCACTATCCAAAGGCACCGAACCGCCTGTGCTTCCGTTTCCGTTATACGTCACCGTATATGTCGGATTAGGCGTCCACTTCGCATATAGCGTTACGTTCGATGCTCCCATCGTCAGCGTTGCGCCAGACGCATAATTCGTTCCGCTTCCGTTAGCCAGCGTATTCCAGCCTGCAAATGTGTGGCCTGCTTTCACCAAAGTGCCTTTATCCAGCACGTTGACTGTCTCGCCTACTTCATACGCTTCACTATCCACGGGCACCGAACCGCCAGTGCTTCCGTTTCCGTTATACGTCACCGTATACGACGGATTAGGCGTCCACTTCGCATACAGCGTAACGTTCGCAGCTCCCATCGTCAGTTTCGCGCCCGCTGCATAATTCGTGCCAGTTCCGTTCGCTAACGTGTTCCAGCCTGCAAATGTATGGCCTACTTTCACCAAAGTGCCTTTGTCCAGCACATTGACCGTTTCGCCTGCTTCATACGCATCACTATCCAAAGGCACCGAACCGCCTGTGCTTCCGTTTCCGTTATACGTCACCTTATACGTCGGATTAGGCGTCCACTTCGCATACAGCGTAACGTTTGCCGCCCCTATCGGCAGCGTTGCGTCAGCCGCTTAGTTCGTTCCACTTCCGTTAGCCAGCGTATTCCAGCCTGCAAATGTATGGCCTGTTTTCACCAAAGTGCCTTTATCCAATACGTTGACTGTTTCGCCTGCTTCGTATGCTTCACTGTCCACCGGCACCGAACCGCCTGTGCTTCCGTTTCCGTTATACGTCACCGTATACGTCGGATTAGGCGTCCACTTCGCATACAGCGTAACATCGGCCAGAATTGTGGTTGATGCACCAGCCGAGTAATTCGTACCGTTGCCGTTAATTGCCGTGTTCCAGCCTGCGAACGTGTGACCCGTCTTCACTAAGCTCCCTTTATCTTTCAACACAATCACTGTGCCCGCTTCATAAGCTTCACTGTCGATAGGCCCAGTTCCCCCTGTGCTTCCGTTTCCATTATACGTCACCGTATACGTCGGATTAGGCGTCCACTTCGCATACAGCGTAACGTTCGCTGCCCCCATGTTCAGCGTTGCGCCAGCCGCATAGTTCGTTCCGCTTCCGTTAGCCAGCGTATTCCAGCCCGCGAACGTGTGGCCTGTCTTCACCAGAGTGCCTTGCCCCAGCACGACAACTGCCTCGCCCACTTCATACGTTTCACTGTCCACCGGCATCAAACCGCCTGTGCTTCTATTCCCGTTATACGTCACCGTATACGTCGGATTAGGCGTCCACTTCGCATACAGCGTAACGTTTGCAGCTCCCATCGTCAGCGTTGCGCCAGACGCATAATTCGTTCCGCTTCCGTTCGCTAACGTGTTCCAGCCCGCAAACGTGTAACCGCTTCTAACCAGACTGCTGCTAGCCTTAACGATAACTGCCTCGCCTGCTTCATGCCTTTCGCTGTCCACAGGCACCGAACCGCCTGTGCTTCCGTTTCCGCTATACGTCACCGTATACGTCGGATTAGGCGTCCATTTCGCATAAAGCGTAACATCGGCCAGTATTGTGGTCGATGCACCAGCCGAGTAATTCGTACCGTTGCCATTAATTGCCGTGTTCCAGCCTGCGAACGTGTGACCCGTCTTCACTAAGCTCCCTTTTTCCTTCAACACAATCACTGTGCCCGCTTCATAAGCTTCACTGTCGACAGGCCCAGTTCCTCCTGTGTTTCCGTTCCCGTTATATGTTATCGTATACGTCGGATTAGGCGTCCACTGTGCGTATAGGGTTACGTTGTCCATATCCATTGCGATTGCAGAGCCTGCCGAATAGTTCGTTCCGCTGCCATTCGCGGCGGTATTCCAGCCCGTAAAGCTGTATCCGGCTCTCACCATACTGCCCTTATTCAACACTTGCACGCTCGCGCCGATTGCAAACGTATTGCTGTCCGAAGGCACAGCCCCCCCTGTATGTCCATTACCCTTATAGATGACAGAGGAATTTTCGAATCTGAGATTAACATTATTCCCTACAACAACAAACGTATTGTTGCCATACACGATATCATTAAGGTTGTTTGTAACACCAGATTCATTCAGTTTCCACTGTACGCCATCCACAGATGATGCAATCAACCCGCCGCCAAAGCTCGCTGCAACGAACCTTCCATTCCCGTAGGTGATCGATTGAAAATTCCCCGCTACATCCGCCTGCTTCGTCCAAGTTATACCATCAGGCGAGGTAAGAACAACGCTGCCCCCTACCGCCACGTATTGTCCGTTATTATAGGCAACTGCATATAAGCTCGTCGTAGCTGGTGACACGCGTTCCTCCCAGTTCAGCCCATCAAGTGAAGTCCATATTTGCCCATACTGCCCTACGGCTACGAATTTATCTCCGTAAGAAACGCCATATATATATGCGCCTCCTGTATCCGGAAGGATTATACTGCTCCAGTTGAGTCCATCCGTTGAGGTAGTAACCGTCGAGAATTGCCCAGTTGCCACATACCTGCCGTTGCCATACGCAACAGACCCCAATCCGTACGTCGTTGCCCCGACTATGGTCTCCGCAACATTCCCTGAGCTTATGGTTATGATTGTGCCGCCGTCTCCTACAATCACATACTTACCGCCGCCATAAACAATATCATTCAGTGTAACGTTAGTATTGGATGCAATAGTCCCTGAAAACTGACTACCGCTATTATCTGAATACATTATGGTACCGTTTGGCCCCACAGCAACAAACCGGTCTGGCCCACGCTCTACCCCTTTCAGCACTGCATTCACCTGATCCGCAGGCTTCGACCATGCTGCGTGAGCTGCAAGGGGATGAATCAGTTCAATCAATAGAAACAATACGAGTAATAAGTACATTGAAACCCGTCGATTCAATACAATCTACCTCCTCAATAGCATTCAGCCCATTCTAGCGCATCTTTACTTCTGTTTATCTGAATGAAATCTGAATAAAAAAATAATCGAAACGCCTCGACGGAAGCGCCCCGATTATTTGACAAAATCAATCCTTTTACGCCACTTATGCTTGCTTGGGAAACCGCAGTTCAAACACCGTCTCTTTATTAGGCTTGCTGCTCACCAGCACCTGCCCGCAATGAAGCTCCATAATGTCTCGCACAAACGACAAACCGATTCCGAGGCCCTCTCCCCGGCGTCCATCATCTACTCGGTAGAATCGCTCGAATATTCGGTTCAGATACTCGGGTTCTATCCCCTTGCCCCGATCCTTAACGTAAATAGATATCCATTCCTCATGCCGTACAATCGCAATGCCGAGGTACTGCCCCCCGCCTCCATAACGAATCGCATTATCGATCAAATTGCGCAGCGCCCGCTCAATCAGCGAGGCATCAACGAGCGCCACTGCGTCAAACTCCTCCGGCACGTCAACGTCTACCTCGATATTTTGCCCGTCCAAAAACAAAATATAGTCTGCCGCGACCTTCCTTATCAGCTCCGACACAGAAACCGAGACCGGCTTGAATTCATACACATTCGAATCCCGCTTAGTAATGTCTAATAGCTGATCAAGCAAGCTGTCCATATAACGAGAGCGCTGCAGGATGATTCTGGCATGATTCTGCAGCTCATCCCCCTCCTTATATGAATGGGTGCGAATCGTCTCCGCATAGCCGAGAATCATCGTTAGTGGCGTTCGCAGATCATGAGACAGATTGGACAACAGCAGCCTGCGGCGGCTGTCGAACTGCTCAATCTCTGCAGCCTGATCATGAATGCGCTGCGCCATGGCGTTATAATGTCTAGCCAGCTCGCCAATCTCATCCTTCGACTTATCGTGCAGCACAATAAGCTCCTTACGGAGCCCGACCTGAGCCAGCGCTTGATTCAGCTTGCCAATCCGCCGATTAATCGAGGAAAAGTACCATAAAGTGAACAAATAAGGCAGTACCAGCAACCACAATAATGGCAGAAAGATAAATATTAGACTTTCGTATGTACGAACATAAAAGAAAAATTGGCCCATTTTCATCGCTTCGCCATTCAAATTCAGGATAAGGAAAAAGGGATCGCCGTTCACACTCTCCTGATATACAAGCGTAATAGGGGCATTCTCTCCCCACATGTTGTTAGGCATATTCGCTACACGGTACGCCAACTCCGCGAACTCGTAACGCTTCTCAGGATCATGCGAGGTATCATAAATAACAGTTCCATCCGCAGCTACCCACTCCAAACGGAGCTCAGGATGCTGCTGATGCACCGTATCAAGGATAGGCGAGATCTGTTCCTTCCCGGATGCTTGCTCTTCGGATATTAGTGCTCTCGTCTCCTGAGAGATCGTATTCAGAATGTTCAAGCTGTAGCCCTTGTCCCACAAGCTCCCGGAAACAAACATGGTCACTAAGAACAGTATTATACTGCTCGCGACACTTATAAGCATAACCAACCATAGCTTCGTTCTGCTTCTCATCGACCATCCCCCGAGAACCGATACCCGACGCCGCGAACGGTCTGCAGATGGTATGGCGAATCGGCCGTTTCGCCAAGCAGATGCCGCAGTCTTCTAATGAACACACTTAAATTGTTATCATCATAATTGTCATGCTTCCATACCTGTCGATAAATATCTCGTTTCGTCAGGATGCGGTCGGGGTTCGTCATGAACAGATAGAGCAGCTCGCATTCATATGAGGTTAGATCATGCTGTATCCCTTTGTGATGCAAAATGAGATTATCGACATCGAGTGACAGCTCTTTTAGCATGATGATCTCAGATTGAGCATCTTTCTTGGGGCGATTTCTTCTGAGCTGTGCTTGTACTCTGGCAAGCAGCTCCATTGGACTAAACGGCTTCGTGACATAATCATCCGCGCCCAAGCCAAGCGTATCGATCTTATCCTGTATTTCTCTTCTCGCACTAAGCGAGATGACGAGAAGCTTGGAGTTGTGATCATGCAAATAATGAAGCACCTCATAGCCATTCCCATCATCCATCATTAGATCCAAGATCATTAAATCGTAATCCTTCTCTTGTATTCGCGCTATCGCCAGCCTTCCTGACTCTGCTTCTGCAACCTGCAATCCCGCCTGCTCCAAATGTATGCGAATCAACGATCTGATCTCAGCATCATCATCCACTATTAAAATTTGATACATCCGCCGCACATCCCCTGCTCAACTTCTTGCAGAAAATATTATCATTAAATTACTAGCATTGAGAAGCGAAATACTAGAAATAGCAAAAGAGACGAAGCTGTTTATAGGTATAACGCCAATAAGCGCTTACTGCTCCTCTAACCCGTCTACATTGGGTACAGGACAGCCCATAAGAATTATTTTTCCATAAATAAAAGAACCAACAGCGATTGATTACATAATCAATAACTGTTGGTTTTTTATTTCTGCCAATACACCTCGACTACTAGTCTTTCCTGACCAACAGTGAGCAACACTCCACATGTGTTGTCTGGGAAATGGGGACATGCATCACTCCTATCTGCTGCTCCTACCTTTTTTGGGATTTTCATTCCGTTCTTGCCTTGAATACTTCGCTTTAAGCCGGTTTTAAATACAAAGGTTAATTGATACGGCTCTACGCTATCGTCATCCTGTTCTTCACCCATTACAACCTTTTCAACGACACTTTCGAAAACACTTCGATCGAATTCAGAAAGAACGGTATTGCTTTGAAGCACGTTACGAAATTGCTGCAATTTTTTATCAACGTCGATTTCTTCTTGAGCCGATGCCTCCAGTTGTTCTCTCACTTCAATTAATTTTGTTAACGTGGACTCCAGTTCATCATATTTGCGTTCGTAAGTGGAGCGATCAACTTTTTCATCCAGATGGAGATCAATCAGATTTGAACGCTTTTGTTCAAGTGCCTGGATTTCGTGCTTAACTTTGCTTAACTGCTTGTGATGCTGCTGCTCACCAAGCACTGACTCCATCCTTAACAGAAGCTCATCCAGCACATCCTTATGATTGCCGCAGACCCGATTGTACGTTTCGACAAATGCGCCCTCAATTATTTTTTCCTCAACCCCTTTGCTATGAGGACAATATTTCTTTCCTTTTTTCGAGAAAGAGACACATTGCCATATGACTTTTGCGTAGGTGGTTCTGCTATTCCAGCTTCTCCGAGAGTAGTTTTTCCCACAAAATCCGCATTCAAGCTTACAACTGAACGTGAACTTCCGACTGAACTTTTCGCGTTTTCCGCCTTTCTCGAGTTTCCCACGCGGCTTTCCCCGTCTGTTCAAAATATCTTGGGCTTTCTCAAAAATTTCCTCGCTTACGATTGGCTCATGATGATTCTTGATGTAATATTGATCCTCTTCACCATGATTATCCAATCTGCGCTTGGATATTGGATCGAGCGTAAAGGTTTTGCCTTGAAGGAGATCACCTTTGTATTTCTCATTCTTAATGATACCTAGCACTGCTGTATCTCCCCATTCCAAGTTCCCGCGCTTCGTTTTATGAGGGAGCTTCGTTAACTCTTTGGCGATTACTGAGGCTCCAACACCAGCAATGTAACGATCAAAAATGTATCGAACAACCTCGGCTTCTTCTTCATTAACTGAAATCCGCTTGGTTATGAGATCATAGTCATAGCCGAGACAGCTTTGGAAACCAACAAGCTCGCCGCGTTGCATTTTCATCTTCAAGCCCATTTTTACAATCGATGAGATATTCTCAACCTCTTGCTGTGCTACCGAACTTAGAATGGTTAATAATAACTCACCGTCCATCGTCAAGGTGTTAATGTTCTCTTTCTCAAAAAACACGGCCACATTTTTCTCCTTGAGCATACGGACATATTTAAGGGTATCTACCGTGTTTCGGGCAAATCTTGAAATGGACTTGGTAATAACCATGTCAATTTCCCCATTCAGGCAATCGTTAATCAATCTCTGAAAACCATCACGCTTTTTTACCTGAGTACCAGTGATGGCTTCATCCGCATAAATATCAGCCAGTAACCAGTCGCTTCGCTGACCAACTAACTCTTTGTAATAGGAAACCTGTGACTTATAGCTGTTGAGTTGCTCCTCAGTGTCCGTGCTTACACGTGCATAAGGAGCCACTCTCAGGATTTCACGTTGCCCTCCGGTACGATCTGACAGTTTACGATTCGCTTTTATAACCTCAACTGAAAATGACATTTCCGTTTCCTCCCCTGAGTTGTTCTCTACGCTATTAGCGTAATAAATTCAGGCGAATTCAACAAAGGTGTAATTTTGAGATTTTTAATATCAGCTAAAAAAGAACTAATGTGCGGGCTTATCCAGAAGTAAGATCTGAATAGATGCCATAATCACGCATGGTTCGTTTTTTGAGCAAATCGAATTCTTGTTCATTTATCAAGGATAGTGTCAGCAATTGCCTGAGCAATGCAATTTGCATACTGTACCTCAATAAATCCGTTTTCAAGCGATCATCCCCTCAAACCGAATTTAGGTAGCGATATGGCCAGTAGAAACGAGGCCTTCTACTAACCCTTTCATTTTGAGGGTCAGATCGGGTACCTGATAACCAATATTATGTTTGTTAAACAAACAGCCCCACAGCACTTCGGCAATATGACCGAAGATTCGCAGGGCATTAATATTTTTCTTGCAGGTCACTACACAAAATTTCACAAAAGAAACCAGACTTATCAACTCTTAAAATACGGTCTCCTATCGTCAATAACCTTGCCGTGATCGGCATAAATGAAGACATGCGTAATGTCCATAAATACCCATTTTCACATAGCTACAGAAGACCAAGTTAATGATCCCCATGACAAACTAAAAAATCTCGGACAACAGCGTAAAACTTTAAAGGCTGGCACAGATGGATTAGATCAAGAGAGCTATGGATAACTTCAACTTTGGAACGCGTTCCTTGCTAGCAAAAATCAAGACCAGAATTGGAAAGAAAGTGGCAAACTCTCTATAATTCAAGATATAAAGCGCATATTCCTGTTAATCGTTTCTGTCGGCCTTTTCGAAAGCCTCTCTGCTTATAAAAAGTGATAGGCCAACTGACACCTATGGTTCTTGTTGCAGGCGCCCCCATATAAATGAAACTAGGAAGCAAGCGATTAAAAAACGAACAGAATGCTTCTGGGTTATCGACCAACATGACTAGCAGCAGCAACAATGGCCTGGACTCTATCAGGATACAAATGCGCAAATTTTTGAATCACAAAACCTCCTCCGGAAAACCCTATACTAACAAATCCGCATAATTTTCCTGCCGACCGTAGAGTTTCCAATTATTTGGGCGATATGAGCCGCAAGCTAGACATCGCAATGAGACTTATCGGAAAACCGAAGATTATCTTCCTTGATGAACCGACCACCGTGCTTGACCCGAACGGCGCATGGAGACGGCCAAAGCGCTTGCCGAAGGCGGCATGAGGGTATTCCTGACCACGCAGTATCTGGAGTTAGCTGAATACCTAGCACACCGAATTTCCTTATTGCATGAAGGTAGAATTATCGTAAGTGACACTCTCTCAGATCTGAAACAACCGTTCCCGTCCTTCGAGCGATTCAACTCTATGCCGATTGCTCGTACCACAATCATTCTCGTAGCGATCGTGATAAGCTTTCGCTGGACGGCGGGAATACTGTCATAGGCTGTGGCCGATATACTCGCGCTCTTTTCAATGGCCTTGACATGGATCACGGCGATTGCCGGACTGTCGGCAAAATCAGTGGATGATGCAGGCACTTTTATTTCCCTTCTATTTATTAACTCGGCGTTTGTACCCACGGAATCTATGCCGTCAGTCATCCATGTTTTTACTGAAAACCAGCCCGTGACTTCAATTGTGGAAGCCCTAAGCGCACCTATGTCGGCAACCTTTCGGAAATGTTACTGGGGTTGCGCTCGCGTGGTGCCCAAGGATACTGATTGTCGCATATCTATTTGCCATGCGAGCATACAAAGGAAGAGCGTTTAATGTTTGCAAACTATTCCAACACATTTATAACAACGAGTACACGGCGGTTTATATATGAGATCATAGCTGAATAATCGTCAACCATCCTCACCTTGTAACAAAGTGCGGATGGTTGACGATTAACTTGTTTGGCTCTGGGGCTACGGCGCCTCAATATCTCGTCTTCTGAACCCGACAAAGCCTGCCACAATTAACGCAATAGCGATTGCGCCAAGAACGAATAGCGGCAGGAACGCCACTTCGTCAAGAGGTGCGCGCGGCACATAACCATAGGGAGTAATCCGTTTCGTCCACTCTGGCAGCTGCAACAGTCCTCCCATGTACAAGACAACAAACGAATAAATCAGATACAACCAGTTCAGATTGGTCAACTTCGGGAAACAGCCTGCGAATAAGATCGAGATGCCAATCATGACAAGCATGGCTGGATAATAGGCCAACGCCGCTCCGTAAATCGTGCTGAAGCTTAAGCCGTTCTCCATCGAAGCGTTCCCGGCTGACCATAGGCCAAGCGCAGCAAGTGAAAACATCATGAAGCCGTTTAGAACCGCAGCGACCAAATAACCTCCAAGCAGTCGGGAACGGGATACCGCTCTGCCGAGCAGCGGTTCGATTAGCCCCTTCTTCTCTTCGCTTCGGAACCTGTGTACAGCTAACATCGGCGGAATCGTTGCTGCAAGCGTCATGACTGTCATGAGCATCGCAATGAATTGATCCGTTAACGTCACACCTTCAATCTCTCCCATTAGTTGACCCAATATTTCGTTGTTTCCAAGGAATGTTTCCAGATCGCCCAGAATCGAACCGTACGATGCACCGAGGACGTAAATTCCGATAGCCCATGAAAACATCGCAGTGCGCTGCAGTCGAAACACAAGACCAATTGGGCTTTGCAGAAAACGAGAGGCGTGAGTTCTGCCCGACCTTGTCGGCATAAAGCCCTTGTCCAGGTCCCGAATGGCATTCAAACCGATGGCCGCGATAAAAAGAAGCAGAGCCAGTGCAGCCATCAGACCGACAGGCCCCCAATGATTAGTCGAATAGACGCCTGTCTTTGTCACCCATCCAAGAGGAGACAGCCATGACAATGTTTCATTGCCGACGTCGCCCAGTGCACGCACCAAGTAGGAGATCATGAGTACGGTAATGGAATAGCCGAATGTCCCGCGGGAGCTGTCCGAAAGCTGGGCAAACAGTACTGCTACGCCCGTGAATACCAGACCGGTCGCGCCAAGGACAACCCCATACAACAACGAACCTTCCAAGTCCATACTTTCGACTCCGAGCATCGACAGACCGAATCCTGTAACCATCGCGAGCAGCGTAAAAACGCCAATTTGTACAATCAGTGTCGCGTTCAGCCAAGAAAGACGGCCAACCGGGAGCGATCGGATCAGCTCCAGACGCCCCTCTTCCTCATCTCCCCTCGTATGACGCGCCACGAGCAGAATAGCCATGAGTCCGACTACAAGAGCTGTCAAAAGCAGCATCTGGTGTGCGGTCATGGCCCCGACTGTATAGTTCTCCAGATCACCGGGCCCAAGCATCGCCAGCATGGCAGGGTTGGCCATTGTCAATGCCATAACATCCCTATCTTGCTGTGAACCGTACATTTCGGACAAGGCTGGCGGTACAATGAAGGTGAAAAACACAATGCCGATCATCCATAACGGAATGCGAATTCGGTCAAGCCTCGCGATAAATCCGATCAATCGGCCCGTTCTTGCCCATAACGGATTGTCCATCACCGAACGCCCCCTCCAGTTCCTTCATAATGCCGAATAAACAAGTCTTCGAGCTTAGCCGGCGAGCATTCCAGCTTCACAATGCCGAACTGGCTAAGATGCCGAATGACGTTGTCCATCTCTTCAGTATCCATTTGGAATGACAACTCTTCGCCTTTCTCTTCCAGCTCATAGATACCCTTAAACCGCTCAATGGAAGGAATAGCCTGCTTTGTCTCCACCTTAACGTGTGTACGGGTTAAGTGACGCAATTCACGCAATGTCCCGCTTTCAATGATTTTCCCCTGCCGGATAATCCCGACCTTATCGCACAGGCGCTCCACTTCAGACAAAATATGGCTGGACAGGAGTACGCTTTTCCCTTGCTCTTTGACTGCCATCACACAATCCTGAAATACATTCTCCATCAAGGGGTCCAGCCCGGAGGTAGGTTCATCCAAAATATACAAATCCGCATCAGCAGAAAATGCAGCGATAAGCGCCACCTTCTGCCGGTTACCTTTGGAATAGGTTCGACACTTTTTTGTCGGGTCCAGGTCGAATCGTTGAATAAGCTCTTCTCGTTTGCTTTTATCGCTCCCTCCGCGCAATTTAACAAACAAATCTATGACCTCGCCACCGGTCAAATTGGGCCATAGATTGACGTCGCCAGGCACGTAAGCGAGACGCTTGTGAATCTCAACCGCATCTTTCCATACATCCTTGCCAAACAATTGAGCCTCTCCGGAGGTGGCTCGCAATATACCAAGAAGCACACGAATCGTCGTCGATTTACCCGCGCCATTAGGGCCAATGAATCCAAAGATTTCCCCGCTGCTCACTTCCAGATTCACACCGTCCAGCGCTGTCGATGCACCAAACTTCTTGGTTAAGTTCCTGACTCGCAACAAAGACATGGTCTCACCCTTCCGTTAATGTTTTGAAATATAGTTATTCATATATTTCATATTATATGATGGCGATTCATTTTACAACATGTTTTGAACTTGGTTAATTGTTATATTTCATAACTTAAGTTAAACTATTTACAGAGAGGTGGATGAAATGGACGGATACCAGAAACGTAGAGACCAGAAAAAAAAGGACATCTTGCGAAGTGCCGTTGATCTGTTTTTGACCTACGGCATCCAGAAAGTGTCCATTGCAGAAATAGCAAGCAAAGCCAACGTATCGCAAGTGACGATTTACAACTATTTCGGAAGCAAACATAATCTTGTTGAAGAAATGCTCGTATTTTATCTCGATCAGATCTGGTCGGAGTATGAAAAAATGCTGACCAACGACATGCCTTTTATCGAAAAGATCAAAAGCGTGATGTTTGCCAAGATCGATTCCGCCAATAATGTGCACCCCGATACCTTTACCCATTTCATGAAAAAGTACGCGACCGGCGTCCCTTACCTGGAAAAGATGATGCAGGAAAAAATCATGCCGGGGCTGATGACGCTAATTGAAGAGGGAAAACAGCAAGGGTATGTCGATCCCGGCCTATCTAATGAATCAATCCTTGTGTTCATTCAAATGTTCAAGGATTATATGCAAAAAGAAGAGGCCTTTCCGCACCTGCAAAAGATGACGGGGGACCTCAATAAATTGTTCTTTTATGGACTTGTCGGAAGCAAACATAATTGGGAGGAATGACTAGTTACCTTGCCGATCGCTCTCCGGTCTTAAACATTTCCCTGATTTTAATCTTGGTTCAGGATGTTAGAAATAGGAGGCCTCTCTAGACAATCAGAACTTTCTCCTCGGGATACCGGAATTTCTCCCGACTGTGTTTTTGCGACAATGCAAATGCAAGTGTTGTTCGGTAAAAATAATGTGTTAGACTGATGTCGTTGATTTAGCGCGGTTTTTGAATTGATGAATCGTCAGCTTTTAAAAAATAAGTTTTAGACTGATCAATTAATGAAAGAGCGGCAGACCAAGATTTGATAAATAAAGCCTTAGACTGCCGCTGTTGTCATCCAACTAACGTTCTCCGTTAGGTTAAAGATGTTGAACTGTTTTATTGCCATTATAATCAGCCAATATGAAAGACACCAATTATGGTTTTCCCATCAACATCATGTAGCGGGATATCACGACCACCCGCAGGTCTATTCTTCTGTATGGCAAGTGCTTCCTCAGGTGTCTTAAATCAGGTCCCGTTTCATTGGAAGTGGCGTCTGCGTCAGAACCGTATGTCTGTCCGTTCTCAATGCCGAAGTGACTTCGAAAAGAACCTCTTTAAAATCCTGCAATCACCACACTCACGGAAATAACCATGACTGCCAAGGCGCGCATAACATAGATAATACGACCACTACCAGCTCACTATAAACTATAAGTCATAAATCCAAGACCGCCAATCTGATTCAAGTGGGGCAAATCTGAACTTATGAAAAACATAACGAATGATCCCCTTTCCATTGCCCACTCAAAAGAAATTGAAACGTCTTTGCTCTATCTTCGTATTATTGCCTGAAAATACCACTACATTCAACCATAACTATGCAAGCAACCCATGATTGATTTCCCGGATCAGCTGTTTACTTTTGAAATTAACTGCTTTATGATAAGTTACAACAATTGTATATTCATCGCTTAATCCTCTTTTGAGGAGCGGGGGAACCAACGAAGCATAATCGCTTCAGGGGTGAATTCTTTCTTTTGCAGAAAGAACGGGGACTCTCAGACCCGAATCCGACAGCTAACCTCGTAGGCGTCATGAGAGAGATCATGAATGCGTCTTTGGTTTGTCCTGACATAGCAATCCGAAGCTTGGCAGCAGAATTTCTCTGCTCCAAGCTTTTTTGTCGTTTCACAGCAATCATTCTGTTACTTTCAAGTTTCAGCAAAGGAGTATAGCCCATGTTAAGCAGTGAGAAAATTATGGTATGTGTGTACCACGGGCCAAACGGAGAACGGCTGATCCGGCGAGGAGGCCGATTAGCTGCCCTTTATCAATGCCCATTGTTCGTACTGCATGTACAGACTGAACAAGAGAATAACCAGATTAGCCAAGACAAAAGTGAGCGCATTCTCCATTGGAAAACGATATCCGAAGAATGCCATGCCACGTTTATGACCAAAACTCGTGGCAATCACAAGGTCTCCGATGTGATTGCCGATACGGCTGAGCAAATTCAAATCACACAATTAATCATCGGGCACCCCGGTATGACACGATGGCAAGAGATTTGGAATGGCTCCATTGTCAATGAACTATTAAAGAAAATTGGAGAAATCGATATTCATATTATCGCCTTTCAAGAGGGTCGGGATAGATAGACATAAGGAAAGGATGTGCTATGCATGAAAAAACAGTTTATAGTGATTGGCCTGGGCCGATTTGGGTCTAGCTTGGTGCACACTTTGATTCAGAATGGTCACGAAGTACTCGCCGTTGATAAGGATGAGCAGCTCGTACAAGACATATCCGGCGTAGCGACTCATGCTGTGCAAGCAGATTGTACAGATGAAGGAGTACTGAAAGAACTGGGCGCACGAAACTTTACCCATGCGATTGTTGCTATCGGAGAAGATCTGCAGGCGAGCATATTGGCAACCTTGTTGCTTAAAGAATTGCATATACCGAAAATAACGGCCAAAGCTAAAAACGAAATGCATGGGCAAGTTCTAATCAAAGTAGGGGCAGATCATATTGTGTATCCAGAACGAGACATGGCTGCTCGCCTTGGAAATCAATTAAGCTCCGATAATCTGATTGACTACATTGAGTTGTCTCCCGTTCACAATTTGGTCGAACTGAAGGCCCCACCTGCTATGAATGAACAGACTCTTCAACAATTAAATATTCGGGCCAAATACGGATGTACCATTATGGCGATCAAAAAGGGAGTTCATATCAATATTTCACCAAAGGCAGAGGATGAAATTAACACGGGAGATATTCTGGTGATAATCGGCAGTAACGCGGATATTCGAGACTTGGAAGAAGACTATGAACAGAAATGAAGATCGTATGCATAGCCGTTCTCTTTTCACTATGCTTGTCGCCATCGTAAATCGGCTGAAAACACGAACAAGCCCTCCCCAACTCATCTTGATGATCTTTTTTTGCTTGATCTGGGTAGGCGCTTTGCTTCTAATGCTCCCCTATTCATCATCATCCGGCCAATCGATCGGCCTGCTGAATGCCCTCTTTACGGCAACCTCCGCCATTTGTGTCAATGGCCTGGTTGTCGTGGATACGGGAAGTGTGTTCTCTACCTTCGGGCAAATCGTCATTATGATGCTCATTCAGGTCGGCGGCCTTGGCTTTATGACCGTCGGCGTAATGGTGGCTATCATGATCGGCAAAAGGATCGGCCTTCGCCAAAGGCTGATCATTCAGCAGGCCACGCACTCGACATCATCGCAAGGCTTGGTCAAATTGTCGATCTTTATGGTGCTTATCGCATTTGCATTTGAGGCATTGGCGACATTGGTACTCACCCTGCATTGGCAAGCAGATATGGGTTGGGGTCAAGCTGCTTTTTATGCGCTCTTTCATTCCATTTCGGCGTTTAACAATGCGGGCTTCGCTTTATGGTCGGACAGTTTATCTCCATTTGTTGGCGACCCTGTAGTCAACATCACCGTCATCCTGCTGTTTATTATCGGGGGGCTTGGCTATATTGTCGTCGTGGATGTTTTTCGCAAACGTTCATGGCGCAAATTATCCCTGCATGCCAAAGTTGTCTTGCTTGGTTCCGGTATTTTGTTTGCCGCGGGCTTCTGCTTGATCTACCTGTTGGAAAGCTGGAACCCCGCAACCTTCGGCTCCTTGTCTGCCGGGGAGCGGATATGGGCCGCCTTATTCCAGGGGGCTACGCCCAGAAGCTCCGGGTTTAATACTATAGACATTGGCAGTATGTTGGCCGCGTCGCAATTCCTGATCATCATTTTAATGTTCATTGGTGCAGCTTCCGGTGGAACAGGTGGAGGCATTAAAGTCAATACGATGTTTGTGCTCGTACTTGCAACCATTAATACGTTCCGCGGCGGCGGACAAATTCACGCCTTCGAGCGCAAAATTGCCATCGAGACAGTCATGCGCGCATTGGCTGTTGTGATCAGTTCCCTTGCGGTAGTCCTTTTGGTCTCCCTTCTTCTGACGATTTCAGAAGGCATGCTGGAGGAGCACTTTCTGGAGGTACTCTTTGAGGCCACCTCGGCCTTTAGTACAACCGGATTATCCATGGGCCTCACAAGCGATTTGTCTCCGCTTGGCAAAATCATCGTGACCATTACCATGTATGCTGGGCGACTGGGGCCCCTCACACTGGCTTTTGCCTTAGCCCAAAAAAAGCGTTCATCTAAAATTGGCTATCCCGAAGATCATATACTGATTGGCTAGACAGGAGCGGACTTCCGCTCCTATTATTTTTAGCTTGCATCATTTTAATGAATGAATTATAATTTTATTCATACATTCACTAAGAGGTGCCTTTATGCCAAGAAAATTTGATGACAATGAAAAGAACAGCATTCATAACAAATTGCTGGATGCCGGATACGAATTGTTTTCACAGTATGGATTTAAAAAAACAAGCGTCAGTGATATTGCTAAAGCTTCCGGCATTGCTTCCGGGACTTTCTATTCCTTCTATGCTAGTAAAGAAGAACTGTTCTTCGCCTTAATGGAGCAAGAAGAGCAGCGCATTCAACACAGCCTGCTTCAGCAGCTCCACGGCGCTCCCGTGAACAAGGAAGCGTTTATCGTTTTTTTAAAGCAATCTCTGGAACTGATCATCGACAATCCAATTTTGAAAGAAGTGCTCTTGCCTGAGCAACTTGAGTCCATCATCCGCAAAGTGCCCGCTTCCCAGTGGGAAGGCAACTACGCTGGAGACGTCGAGAAGCTCGGGCCGCTTATCGTAGAATGGCAATCACGCAACGTTGTGCGCGCCGACCTGGAGCCCGCGCTGATTGCCAATCTCATTCGTTCGCTGGTTCTGCTTTCGCTGCAAAAAAAAGCGATTGGCAATTTTTCGGATACTTTCGAGCATTTAGCAACTTCGGTTGCACAATACTTAACGACCACTGACCATTAATTAACCCTACGAGGTGAACGTTATGATCGAGGCGACCCATTTAGCCTATGTCTATCCTGCTGCCAAACGTCCTGTCCTGGATGGACTTCACTTTCACATCCAGAAAGGAGAAATCTTTGGATTTCTTGGACCTTCCGGGGCTGGAAAAAGCACAACGCAGCAAATTCTTATCGGGAAACTAAAGAAATATAGCGGCTCAGCTCGAGTGCTAGGCCAGGAAATTCGCTCAGCGAATGCAGCGTTTTATGAACGCATTGGCGTCGCTTATGAATTCCCTCATTTCTACAATCGCTTTACGGCGCTTGAGAATCTGCAGCACTTCCGTTCTCTTTATCGGAATCAACTGACCAATCCGGTTGCGTTGCTGAAGCAGGTCGGGCTGGAGGATGCCGCCCACAAAAAAGTAGAAAGCTTTTCCAAAGGCATGAAAATGAGGCTTAATTATTGCCGTTCCGTTCTAAACAATCCGGAGCTGTTGTTTCTCGACGAGCCGACTTCTGGTCTCGACCCCGTACATGTCGACAATCTGAAACGTCTAATCGAAGCCAGACGCCAAGCCGGAGCGACAATTGTCATTACGACCCATAACATGCAAGCCGCCGAGCAGCTATGCGACAGGGTGGCTTTTATGATGGACGGGCAAATCCGCTTTATTGACTCGCCCCGAAACTTAAAGTTGCTGAGCGGCGAACGAAAAGTACGTGTGGAATACGAGCTTGGAGAAAAGCGAGCGACGGAGGATTTTCCAATAGAGGGTATCGGGGTAAATGAGCGTTACCTGTCACTCATTCGCTCGCATCGAATCGTAACCATGCATACGTTGGAAGCATCGCTTGAAGACATCTTTATCGCCGCTGCTGGAAGCAAAACGCCATGAGGTTATCGCGACTGGTTTGGTTCGATGTCTGCTATCAATGGCGGCATCGCTATTATCTGGTCTATCTGATCGTCTGCTCCGTGTACGTTGGCATTTTGCACGCGATCCCGGATTCCTACGCTGAGCACGTACTTGTATTGCTCACCTTTTCCGATCCATCAGCGCTCGGGCTATTGCTTGCCGGCAGTATCCTTCTGCTTGAACGGGATCAGGGAATCTGGAATGCACTTTTTTCAACTCCCTTGCGGGCTTGGGAATACCTGACCTCCAAGTGCTTATCTCTTGGCTTTTTGTCTCTGTTGGCTGCATTGGCTATTCATTTACCTGTTAGCGGTTTGCCGAAATCTCCCTTTGCTTTCCTACTTGGCATCACGCTAACATCGTTTTTCTTTACCCTGTTGGGCATGGCTGCTGCCTTGAACAGTCGCTCGATCAACGGCTTTTTGATACGTTCACAACTTTTTGCCCTGCCCTTTACACTTCCCATTCTGGAATATTTAAACGTGGCTCATATTCCATTGGACCGTCTACTACCATCCAATGGCTCTCTTATTCTAATCTCAGGTTCTGCTCGTCCACCTGCACCAGCCGAGACTGGATATGCGTTTGCTATTCTGACCCTATGGATCATCGGTGCCGGAATCATCACCTTGTCTTTACTAATTGCGAATACCAGACAGCGGGAGGATCGTCATGGCTCTGAACAAATATAGCGCATTGCTGCGACAGGATTTAAGAAATGGGTTGCGCGACCCCATGCTTATGCTTATTTTCATCGGTTCTTTGTTGATTATTGCTGTATTTCGATACGGTTTGCCTTTACTAAGTAATTGGCTTTTCGTGAAGCTGGGGGTTGACTTGCAGCCTTATCATTCACATATCGCTGCCTTTCTCCTCTCATTAATTCCGCTCCTTATCGGTTCTGCAGCAGGATTGCTCATGCTCGATGAAAAAGACGAACGCATTGTGGACTACTATGCCGTCACTCCCTTGCGCAAACAAGGCTATTTCATTTATCGCCTGCTCTTGCCTGTGACACTCTGCAGTTTGTTCCTGCTGCTATTTATAGGGGTCAGCGATAATCCTTCAGCACATTCAGCATTGCCTTTGCTGTTGCTTGCTCTTGAAGCCCCCCTGTATGCTTTGTTCCTGGCAAGCGTTGCATCCAACAAAGTCGAAGGACTGGCCTTAACCAAATTTATCAGTCTTTCCGTCCTCGGTGCAATATGCTCAAACTTAGCGACTGCTCCCTGGCATTGGTTGGGAAGCTGGCTTCCGGCTTTTTGGCCGTTTCAGCTTTACCTTAGCCTTGGTCATACAGGGTCCATCCAGGCTGCTCATCTGGTTCAGTTCCTGATGGGCCTCGCTTTTCATTACCTTCTTCTATATGCTGGATTAAGATGCTTCTCCCGCCAAATATAAGCTTCTTACCTAACCCTCGATGTACCGAAAAATCGGAACTAAGCAAAGTACGGTCACTCGGAACAATGTTGTTTTGTAAATGGTCGATTTTATGGAACTGGGGATTGATCACTTTACTATAACCTGCTCTTGTTCTAAATTTTTGGCCCTGCGCAAAAAGGATCATCTCATTGCAAGACAGTGAAGGACTTCGGCATATTGCTGACGATGTGCTCTGTGAGGCATTTCAAGAAGAACTGGGACTCACGTCTAACTCAGCCGCTCAGCTCAGTCGTAAACACGATCAAGTGTATCCAGAGCTGCTGCAGCAAATGTTAGAGCGCATTGTCAAACGGATTTTGCCACATACCGAGCCCCAACTCACCGCCATTCGACGTAAACAGACCCTCATGGATGGATTTCCATGGCTCTGTTGTGTTGAACTCCTAAGTCAAAGAAATTCATCTCATGGGTTGTGACCACCGTTATCTCGATAATGTAAACTTCTATTTTAAGGGCACGAAACTCAAAAATGATCGGCTTTTTGAGATGTAATAAGTTAATACACCCATGTCCGAGGCAGAGGCCGTTCTACCTGCAGCGTTCTGACAAGCATTCGCTTACGCATCTCCTGCAGCAGCTCTCTATGCTCTGGTTCGTCTGCCAGATTCATATACTGCATGGGATCCATACGAAGATCGAACAGCGACTCCTTCCCGTCAGACTCGCAGACGTAGCGATGATGCTTCGTGCGAATATTCTTCCAGCCGTGGAACTCCATAAGCGCTTCTTCCTTGCCTTCAAACGACTCATTGCGCAGCAGCCTACGGAACGATTCGCCCTGCAATGATTGATGAATCGGAATGCCCGCACATTCAAGCAGGGTCGGCAAGACATCTACGGCTTCAACGAGCCCATCGAACTTGCGGCCAGGCTCTGCTATGCCTCTTGGCCAACGTACGATGCAAGGTACACGACTGATACAGTCCTCGCCTGGATAGCCCTTCTGATAGCGGAGATGATCGCCCAAATATTCTCCGTGATCGGACGTGAAGAGCACAATCGTATTGTCGGAGAGACCCAGCTCCTCTAAGCGATCCAACAGCTTCCCGACATAATAATCCACTTCACTAATCATGGCATAATAGCCCTGTTTGACGGACCGAAGCTCCTTGTCGGAGAAATGGGTATCGCTTCGCATTTGATTGATATGGGGCGGATAATGAGGAAGCGACAGCTTCTCAGGATCATACAAGTCCAAAAATCGCTGCGGCGCTACCCATGGCGTATGGGGAGAATAGAAGCCGGCAATGCATAACCAGGTATCCTCCCGATGCTGCTCCATAAACGACTCGGTTTGCTCTGCCACAAAGGCGGAATGCGTCAGATGATCCCGCCCCGGGAACGCTGCGGCATGCTTCGGCTCACGCTCAGGATGTGTTACTTCGTCCTTCACACCCATAATACGATAATAATGCTCTGCAGCAGGCGGGAGGCCCAAGCTTAGATGCTCCAGTTGATCAGGCTCCTTCGCCCTCACCCATGCCCGATAAGCGTCCTCGTAGCAGCCCGGCTCATCCGAAATTTCCAGGTGGTCAAAGTCATAGCTGGGATGAATGTCACGATGATCCCGATTGGAGTGAGGAAGAAAATGAAGCTTGCCGATATTTCCAGTAACATAACCGTAATTTTTCACCAGCTTGGGCAAGGTGACGACATCCTCTGGTACAGGCACCGCCATATGCGTAATGCCAAGCGTTGAAGGGTATTGGCCGCTTAGGAAGCTGATTCGGCTTGGCATGCAAATCGGATTTTGCACAAAATAATGGGATAGATTCACACCTTCTGCTGCCAGCCGATCCAGATTCGGCGTCAATATTTCCGAATTGCCATTGGCCCTGAGCGCATCCCATCGCTGTTGATCTGTATAGATGAGCAATATATTGGGTCTGTTCATGCCAGTCACTCTCCTCCTAACCTTTCACCGATCCGATTAAAGCGCCCTTAACAAAATATTTCTGAAGGAAGGGATAGACGCAAAGAATGGGCAGCGTAGACACCATAATGGTGGCATACTTCAGAGCTTCCTCGGAGATGGAATAGCTTCCTCCTGAATAGCCCTCATTGTTCATCATCTGTCCCGCTAACACGATGTTCCGAAGAATGACTTGAAGCGGATATAGATCTGAATTTCGCAAATAAATGAGAGGCGTCATGTAATTATTCCAGATAAACACGGCATAGAACAAACCTACAGTCGCCAGCACAGGCTTGGATAGCGGCAAGCACATCCTCCAGAAGACGCCAAAATCGTTCAGCCCATCCAGCTTGGCGGATTCTTCAATTTCTGTGGGAAAGCCTTGAAAAAACGTCCGCATAATAATGAGGTTCCACGTAGAGACCGCACCTGGAATAACCATTGCCCAAATCGTGTTGACTAGTCCAAGCTCCTTCACAACAAGGAACGTTGGAATCATGCCGCCGCTGAAGAACATGGTAAATATGATGAATAGCATCGTTGGCCTATTGAACACCATCGATCGCTTGGATAACGGGTAAGCGCCCACAGCGGTTATGGTCAGTGAAACCATCGTACCTAATGTGACATACAGCAAGGTGTTTCGGTAACCATTCAAGATTCGCCCGTCCTCGAATACATAACTGTACATATCCAGCGTAAAGCCCTTAGGCCACAGATATACTTCTCCCCTTGCGATATAAGAGGGGCTGCTGAATGATACAGCAGTCATATATAAGAAAGGGTATAAGGTTATGACGACGACTACGAACATGAAAAGAAGGATTACGACGTCTGACCATCCGATATTTTTATTCACGCTGTACCGCCTCTCTCTTACCATAAGCTGTTTTCCCCGAACTTTCGACTTACTGCATTCGCGGTATAGACAAAGAAGAAACTGATAAATCCGGTAAACACATCAATAGCTGTGGCATAGCTATAATTGCCCTGTACGAGCCCCACTCGATATACATAGGTACTAATAATGTCAGCCGTGGAATACGTCGAAGGCGTATACAACAAATATACTTTCTCGAAGCCGATCTCCAGAACGTTACCGATATTGAGCAGCAGCATGATGACGATTGCCGGCGCAATGCCAGGCAAGGATATGTGGAACATTTGGCGAAGACGGCTCGCTCCATCCATTCGTGCCGCTTCATACAACCCAGGGTCGACGGCGGTTAATGCCGCAAGATAAATAATCGTCTCCCACCCCATATGCTGCCAAATTTCGGAGGACACATAGATCGTTCGGAACCATTCCGGCATACTGAGAAAGTTAACCTTCTCCAGCCCAATCGCTTCCAGCAGTTGGTTGATCGGCCCTCCACTCGGAGACAAAAACATAACGACCATTCCGGCAACAACCACATTGGATATAAAATGCGGCATATAGCTTACAGATTGGACAAATCGTTTAACGACCTGGAATCGCACCTCGTTCAGTAATAGGGCGAACAGGATGGGAATCGGGAATCCGAAGGCCAGCTTGTATATGCCAAGCAGCAGTGTATTGCGAATCAGCTCAAAAAAATCGGGATTGTTCAGAAACATATGAAAATACTTCCACCCAACCCACTTGCTCTCCATGACGCCGCGAAATAAATTGTAATCCTTAAAAGCAATCAGAATGCCTGCGATCGGCAAATATTTAAACAAAATGTAGAACACTACGATGGGCAATAGCATAAGCAGCAGCACTCTATCCTGCCTCATCCGTTTCCATATCATCATAGGTGTTATCACTCCCTGGCAGAAAGGGCGGC
Organism: Paenibacillus agaridevorans; assembly: GCF_018604145.1. Classification (NCBI taxonomy): domain Bacteria; kingdom Bacillati; phylum Bacillota; class Bacilli; order Caryophanales; family Paenibacillaceae; genus Paenibacillus; species Paenibacillus agaridevorans. The sequence goes on from NZ_CP075889.1 coordinate 4,523,465, forward strand.
AAGCATCGTTTCATTCACTCCTGTCCGCCCCTTGAAGTTATGCTTTATTGCATAGTAAGCGCTCGATCGTGAGCATTCTTGAACACTTCCACAACTTGAGGAACGCCTAGATCATTTGCTTCCTTCACGTATTGGTCCCATTCAGAGAGGCTTCTTGTGCCAATAATGAAACGAGCTATATTCTCTTGATAGTGCTTCTGTATGCCCTGTCCAACCGTTGCCAGCACTTGAAGCTCCTCCTCCGTCATCGCTGGACGCGGCTGTGGAATCGCCTCGTATTGTTCGACCATACCAAATGCATCGTTTAAGGTATCGGATGCCAGCGCCAGATATGCGTCGAAATCCATGGCGGCATAAGAGCCATTGGTTACCATTCCAGTCTGAATACGCAGATCGCCAAAGTCTTTGAAGTCCGTTTTGAACTCTTTCTTCTCATTTACGATCTGGAACGACTCGCCCTCCTTGCCCCAGCTGACAAGCGCGATGCCTTCCGGCGAATACATGAAGTCCATGTACCGGATGACGGCATCCAGCTTCTCTGTAGTCGATGCGATGGCGAAGCCTGATGTCTGGAAGGCAGTAAACGGATTTTGTTGCTTGCCATTTGGCCCGCCAGCTATTGGCGGCATGTAGGCCAGCTGGAATTCCGGCTTATCCGGAATTGCAGCCTTATATTCGTCAATAATGCCGATGAAGTCCGCCGACATGAACCCCTTGTCTTGAGCGAACAAATCCCGGCTTTGATTTCTCTGAAGCGACATGAAGTCTGGCGGGATCAGCCCTGCCTGATAGAACTTGCTCAAATACTCCAACATGGATTTGAAATTGTCCTCAATAGGACCATATTTCCATTGCTTCGAGCCGTGGTCAAAATAAGCAAGCTCCGACGTGCCATTATAAGCGCTTGTGCCAAAATTGGGGGCGATATTCGTCACCGTTGTCAAATTATCAAAAAAATTCAGCGGGTAGCTTTCGGGATACAACGTTTTCAGCTCCAGAGCTACGTCATAAAGTTCATCATAGTTGGTTGGCACATTCAGCCCATGCTTCTCAAATACATCCTCCCGGTAAAGCCAGACGCGCCGGAACTGTTCCCCAAGCCCGTAGTTCGGCATGATATAATTTTTCCCGTCTGCGGACGTAACCGACTGCTTGATATCAGGATGCGCTTCCAAGAACGCTTTATAATTCGGCATCTTATCCAGATGCTCCGTCACATCAACAAAAGCGCCTTGAGCTCCGAATCGATTCGCCTGCTGAGGGTTGTTCAGAAAGAGAAGATCCGGCAGGTCGCCTGAAGCGATAGTTAGATTTAATGCGTTCTCATAATCCGCTCCTGGGACACCTTCAGCATCAAAGCTGATGCCTGTCGCCTCTTTAATGTTCTGGTATACAGGCCAGTTCTCGTTAAAAGGCCATACTGGATGATTGACAACCATCATACGCAGCGTCTCAGGTTCCTTGTCTTTAACTGGCTCCTCTGAAGCGGTTGGCTTATTTCCTTCTGATACGACTTCATTCCCATTCCCATTGGTTCCCCCGCCGCTGCATCCCGCTATAAGGACAGCTCCTAACAGGATCAACGTCAGCAGATAATGAATACCTCTCTTCTTGTTCATGCGCAACTCCCTTTCTCATGTCGTATTTGTCGTTCACAAGGCTAAGCTTAGTCCCCAGACAGGGCATGTGGATAGACACGCTTCCCCATATGATTGGCAAAGTTCTATAAATCTGTATACATGACAATAATCTTTAAAGGCGTCAATACCGCTGCATTGCGATATTCTTATAAAATAGATATGATGTTATAGCATCGCAGGAAGGAGTTGCCTCCATGATCACAAAAAGGTCAAGTCTCTTCACTAAAATATTTCTTGGATTTCTAACGATCATCATCTTGCTATCTATTATTCTGCTCGTATCCTTTGGCATTTTTCGCAACAGCGTAAGACAGGAGATCGTAAGCTTCCACGAGTTAAGCCTGGCGCATACCGTATCCAATTACGAAAATCGACTCAATATAGTAAAAAACTTATTGCTTACCATGTATTACGATGAGGATGTCAGTCTGCTGTATCAGCAGCTGCAGCGCGGCAACAAACAAAATGTCGACTATTTGCGTCTTAACAACATCTGGTCAGACATTCGAGCCCATGCTGCCAATCCCCTCTTGAATATTGAAAATATCGCTTTATACTTTGACCCCTTGTCTTTCGTTGTCGAAAAAGATGGTACCCATGGGGCTGATGAGTTTTTCTCCAAGTACCTCTCCAGCCCTGACTATACACTTGATTTCTTCGACCAGCAAATGTCGACAAGTCAGCTGCTCCAGACGTTCCCAGCTGCCTCATTCAAAAATTATTATCAGGCTTCGAAGGAACTCCTACCTGTCGTATTAAGCACGCCGTCCAATCATTATTTGATTGCTGGCTTCTTGGACGCGGATAAAATGTTCAATGCCCTGCACCCATCAGCAGATGGAAACTTCTATATATATAACAAGCATGGCGGCTTGCTTTATACATCAGCCGCTGAATACGAAGACGATTCCATCTTTAACGATATCAATGCTAATCAAGGATACCTTACACAAAACCATCATTATTATTTTTATCATAAAGGCGCATCTACGGGACTTATCTACATCCATGAAGTACCGATGAACCGTATCGTAGCCCGAATCAGCTCCCTTAATCAAATTGCTGGAGCCCTTTTTATATTTGCAGTAGCCCTTAGCATTATATTGGCCATATGGATGAGCCGGAGATTCAATCAGCCTTTGCTGCAGCTTATCCAAGCTGTTGTGAATCAGAAGCCCCCTTCATCCATGACGAACAGCCCGGCGGAGTTTCATCTGCTCCTGGACAAGCTCTCGCACATATTTACGGAAATCAAACGCAAGGATGCCGTGCTTACCAACTACAGCTTTATGAATCAAATGAGAAGAATTCACTCCAGCTCACCATTTCCCATACCGCTGGATCATCGCGATGGTTCCTTCATTCTGGTACTTTGCCATATCAATCTAAGAGAGCACGAGGAAGGGCAGCCAGTGGAGAAGGTTTCATATTTCATAAGAGAATTTATCGACCTGTTCATGTCTGATCGATTCTCCAAGTCTCGTACCTTCCAAATGGATGCCAATGAGGTGCTGACGGTTGTCTTCGATGTAGAGGAGCGACAGCTCCTGACCGAAGCAGCTGCACGAATGAAGCAGATATATGATCAGGATGTCGACCATTATCTGATCACCGTGTGCATAAGCGGAGAATACCAACGCACACAGCAATTTGAAGAGGCGTACCGGCAGGTGCAGCAACTGCTGCGGCAACGAATGATGATTCAAGAGACACAAATCATCTCGGAGCTTGCCACTCATATCGACTTTCCGTTATATCGGGAAAGCGATCTAGAGATTCTGTTCAATCATCTTGAGCAAGGGAATGCCTCCGCCGTCATTGAGCTGACAGACACGCTGATTGAACAGCTAAGGAGGAAGAAAGCTCCTGCCATACAATATAGACAGCTGGCGGAACGAATCGTTATTAAACGTGACGAGTTGGCGTTCCTTATCCAAGGTCAGTATCAATCAGACCGCCTCAAGGATCGAGACGAAATTAATGGATGTCTCTCTGCCGAGGAGCTATCCGCTTATCTCAGAGGTGTCATTTATGATATTTGCGTCAAAATCGAGGAGCGAAAGCTGGCAAAAGACGATGTCATTGATTTTGTGCTTCATTATGTGGAGCATCATTACAATGAAGATTTATCGCTGGACTCTGTTGCGAGCAAAATCAACTTATCTTCGGGTTATTTGTCCAACTATATCAAACAAAAGACTGGTGTAACCTTCAGTGAGCATATTATGGAGGTGCGAATTCGGAAGGCCAAGGAGATGCTGAGGGATTCGTCACTACCTATAGGTGTTATCGCGGAGAAGATCGGCTACTATAGTGCAACATCATTTAATCGATGGTTCAAGAAGGCGACCGGTCTGTCACCAGGAGAATATCGCAGGCAGTCTACGCTAAAGCACTGAATGCAAATGGCACCAGGTATACAAGAAAAGCAGCATCTTGAATCTATTATAAGTCTGTACTCTTCACCGAGATGCATACTATATAAGACGGTGTTTTGTTCTATTCTTTAAGCTACTTAAGTCGTTGAGTCTAACATACTCAACGACTTAAGGGGGAAAACCGCACAAATTTTGAAGGTGAAAAGCTTTTTTTAGTCATCGTACTTGCGATGCTTGACTAGCTGATGACCGTTCATAAATATTAATATATGAATCGCGACCTTCTTCTACTTGTAATTCAATCGGCTCTACGCAAGCGTTGTTCTTGGTTTTGAGTCAGGTGACGAAGAAATACCCCTTTCATGTTATCGATTGAATACAGCATAATTAATGTAGCCACTCTCAATAACAAAAGTGACGACACACATCGAAGAGATCATAAAGGTAGGATTGGTCAATCTTCACGGGATTCCGAAGATTACTTTGATATTAGCAAATGATCTATTATAAAAGAATTGCCGCTTTGTGGAGCATCCTCCCACAGATAGAAGGTAATAGACTTGATTTGAGTAGTTGACAATCCATTCACCGCCCCCCAGTAGCCGTCAGCCCCAGAAGTTTGGGCAGGCGAAGCGCCGAAGCTGCCCATCGTAATGGTGCGAGAAGCATTGGCATTTACGGTAAAATAGAACGTTCTCAGCTGTCCATTGTTATCCAGCACATTGCAGCGAATCTGTATCGGCAATGCGGTTGGGTTGGTCACATCTGCCGTGACGGAGGGCGCAGCCCCTAAATTCCACGGCGAAGCAGGCTTAAGCTCTACTCCAGCATATACCGTATCGAGAGTGCCGACATTGACCTTCATGGCGCGAACACCATCGGTTGCGCCTTGTGACACATACTGGATAGTCGCTTGGTTATAGGCGCTGATCAGGGATAGATTCTCCGAGGCTTCGAAGGATATCTTCGTATTCCCCGTGCTGCCGAATCTCGTCGCGTAGGCTTGAGCGTGAACCGTTTTGGCGGCATTGACCAGAGAAGCGTATGGCACGTCGGCCACATCTACAAATCCAAGATTGTAATTTTCGCCATCCCAATGACGGCCAAGCAGCGGCTCATCTACATATTGGAACCAATGCGCGCCGACAAAATAAGGATTCTGCAAAGCCGCATTCATGTAATTCGTAAATTTGGCCGCTCGTTCCTGCTGGCTTGACGCGGCGGATTCCGAATTCGGACCCGTTCCGAACATCCCTCTGTCATTCGATCCAAAGGCAAACTCGCCTACAATGGCAGGCTTGTTAAGCGCAGCGATATCCATCCAGCTATGCCCGTTCACTGATTCCTTGTAGACGTTGTAGCTCACCACATCCACATATTCGGCGGCGGCCTCCTGAACCTCCTTGCTAATGCCCCATTCCGCAAACCGGGAGCCTAGATACAAAGTGTTGGGCAGCGCTTGCGTCAAGGCGGCATCTACGATGCTGAAATACTTCCGGGCCAGAAGTTTCAGCATCGTTGAATAGTCGGGAATCATGCCGTTCGAGATTTGCGCCGGCTTGAACGGTGCGTCCATCGCAGTGAAGGAAGCGAATGAAGTTCCCCATTGGGCGTTCAGTGTTGCAATGTTGTTGTTGTATTTGGTTTTTAGATGGGCAATCATTGCACGTTTTGCATAACTTTTGCTATCGGCTGCATTCATGGCTAATATGTTGCTGATGAGCAAATATTTGCTCTGTGTAGTAGCGGGACTGCCCCATGGAATTTCATTATCTACATAAATGCCGATGAGCCATGGGTCCTGCGCTACTCCATACGCAACAATCTGATTCTGCACCATATCGCTCACGCTGACCGTGAACTGGGGATCATACGGATCGGCAACCCCTCCCCACTCCCCGCTTGGAATCGTAGTGTGGGTTCCCCAACTCGTCCAGCCATTGGCTACATACGCCAGCTTGTGCTGGGAGCCCTTGCCGAAGAACAGCGTCGGCTCCGACCAATTGCCAAGCGAGTTGAACCCCCAGTTCTTGAAGCGCGCCACAGATACATCCTTCCACTTATTGATATAATCGGTTCCGTATTTGCGTTCCAGGTTGGCCGAATAGTGATTGAACAGCCAGCCCTCTGTTTGCCCAAGCGGCGGACTGCCTACTGTCGTTGTATATCGGAAGTGCTCGCCGAGTGAGCTGTTCTTGGCCGGAAGATCCTTGAACATCGCATCTCGGCCCGAGATCCAGGTATGCATGTCGTCCAGGCGGACCACGTCCACACCGGTCGAGAAGAATAAGTACCCCTCAGGATCAACCAATGTCCACTTGCCGCCATATTGTGCAACCCTGAAGCGACCTGTAGCTTGCAGCTTGGGACCGTTCTTCCAGCCTCCGTATTGGCTTGTGGCGATTGGTTGAGAACCGTTAAGCGCAAGCGCTTCCTCTGCCTTATCGTTCAAGAGATCCTGATCACTGTTAATTTTCTCGCTCCAGCTTGCCCCTGTGTACTGACCATACTTATCAACGATGTCGTTCAAGTAGCTTAGATTCGAATTTGGGTCCTGGATAACTCTTAAATTATCGATGACCAAAGCTGTAGCTGTGCTGGGATACATCTGAAAAAATTGCAAAGAAACAACATTGGCGGGATCGATTGACTTATCTCCCCAAGCATAACCCATCTGCAAGCCGGCAGGATTGGGCGGCAGAAACCGCATTCCCAAATCCAGCACCGCGGAGCTGAGACTCAGAAAGTATTGTCTTGTCGTCCCTGCCTTCGATACCGCCTGACTAACGATGGAGTCCTTCACGCCGTCGGCTTGGGCGCTGTCATCCACACGCAGATAGAACGTAATATCCTTGTTCGTTGAATTCGTCAGTTCGAAAGCAATTGCATTGCCGGAGCCTACACTCCAGGGCGTAGTCGGCGCAAACTTCACCGATGGGAAGTCTGCAACCGCATAGTTGACCTTGAGCGCCTTAGACCCTGTCGTATTCGTTACAATCTGCAGTGTAGCGTTTGAGCCTGTAACATAGGAGGGAATTACGCCATTGTCGAAGTTCAAAATAGGGAACGGCGTGGCTGCAACTGCAGTGCCGGGCTGTACCGCCAGCCCGGCAATCATAGCCAAGATCAATAGACTTGCGAATAGTCGCTTCAAATTTTATTACCTCCCAAATAAATGGTTTATTAGTTGCCCCTTTCGTTGAGCTACCCTCCTTTCCCATATTTTTTCATTTATCAGAATGCGCTTTCATTGTAAATCAATGGTATTATGAGCTAATATGAAAATTTTAACGATATCCTGTAGATAAACAAAGATTATGAGTAACTACAGCAGGGGGGCTGTCTCAAAAAAGTCAGATCGAGACGGGGTTTCACTTCAACATGGATTACATTACCTGATGTATGCAGAAGCATACCGATCCGAAGAAGGGACAAGCACATCCATCATGTTGACAACGGTTTGACGCACATGCCTGCTTCCAATGCGGAAGTATTCACTCAATGCGGCGTATGAACTATCTAAGATAGGTTCAATTCATAAGAATCTCTATCGACTTCCGATGCTCTGATTTCGACCTAGTTATCGGAGAATTCCATCGCAAATAGACCATAGCATCCAACCTGTCGCAAGAAAGCTGGAAGGCTATGGTCTATTATTACAAACTGATCATTAAGTCGTTAACCTCATTCGCTCCAGCAGCACCGGATAGGCCGAATCATCGTCGCCCACTCTATGCTTCATCGCAAGCAGCTTTTTTTTCGCTTTTTCAATAAGTTCCTTGTATTCCGAATGTCCATATACATTATTCATCTCATAAGGATCCTGTCGTAAATCATAAAATTCCCATGATGCCGGTGTTTCTTCATCTAGTGCGCCCGAGGCATCCAGCGGCAAGCCGTAGAAGAAGATCAACTTGTATTCTCTCGTCCGCAAGCCGAAATGCGCCGGGTTATCATGATGCGTTAGATGCATCCAATAACGATAATAGATGGCGTCCTTCCATTCCATCTGTGACCCGTTCAACAGACCTCTAAAGCTGCTTCCGTCCACTTTGCAAGAATAGTCGGTATCGGCATAATCCAACAATGTCGGTCCGATATCAATATTGCTCACAAGCGACTCCATCACGGTGCCCGGCTCGATCTCCTTTGGATACCGAATGAGGAACGGCATTTGCAGCGCTTCTTCATAGATCCAGCGTTTGTCGATATAATCATGCTCGCCGAGAAACATCCCTTGATCGGAGGTATAGATAACAATCGTATGTTCCAGTTGACCGCTTTGCTCCAGGTAGTCCAGCAATCGGCCGACATTGTCATCGATCCCCTTGACGACTCGAAGATAATCCTTTAAATATTTCTGATACGCGGCTTTTGTTCGCTCTTCCGCATCCAGACCCGCGATCTCAAGAGGACCGGTCGGGTACGACGGATCACTCTGCCTCAAGACGGCATTCCGCTTCGGGTTACGCTCTGACACGGACGTACCGAAATCTCGAGAGCCTACCGAACGATGCTGCCGATTCTCCCACAGACTGTCCGGCTCCGGTATGTCTATACCGTCAAACAAGTTCTCATAACGAGGATGGTATTCGAAATCGTCATGCGGTGCCTTATGGTGACAATGGAGCATAAAGGGCTTGGATGAATCTCGAGATTCCAGCCACTCCAGACATTTGTCCGTAATAATGTCTGTCACATACCCAGCATGTGTCGTCCCTGTGCTCACATCATGAACATTGGAGATAGACGACCAGTCAAAGCCCGACCGCATAAAGCTGGGATTCCAATACGTTCCCTGCCCAGACAACACATCGTAATGATGGAAGCCCTGCGGCTCGCTGTGCAGATGCCACTTGCCGATAACAGCCGTCTCGTAGCCCGCTTTCTGCATTCTTCGAGGATACGTCTCCAGCTCCGTGCTCAAGCTGTCGCTTAACGTCTTCACACCATTATGGTGGGAATACAAACCGGTCAGAATCGTCGCCCGACTGGGTGTGCATATGGCATTTGTACAGAAGAAATTGCGGAATACCGCCCCTTCCTTGGCCAGCCTGTCGATGTGGGGAGTCGCGCATACCTCTGCCAGCCTGGAGCCGTAAGCACTAATGGCATTGGCTGCATGGTCATCTGACATAATAAATAATAGGTTGGGTCGATCATGAGATCCTGTCATATCTATTGTCCTCCGATACATATTGAATGCTAGACAAGAGAATCATGCTGCCAATTGTCTTTGCGGGCTAGACACCACCGTCGGCAGCATCTCGCTGTCCTGTGCCTATTGGAAGCAGCTCTGCATGCTTCAATGCTGAAGCAATCGACCTCTTATTGGGAGTCTCGGAGTGAATAACGATTTCTCCGCGCTTTACCCCTTCCGCTTGAGCAATCAGACGAATGTCGCCGCCTGCTCCGTTGGTCCTCACCAGCACCTGGCAGAGTCCTTGGAAGGCACTACGGCAAGGCGACTTGTCATCCTCATGGCTCTCCGGGTTGCCATTGCCTGTACCCATTAATTGGCCAGGTCCCTCCACAGAAAATGTCATGAGCGTGTCTGCATTCGGAACAATCCGTCCCGCTGCATCTGCAATCGCAGCTTGAATGATACATACATCTTCATGATCTGCTATAAGAACAGTCCTCTCAGAGCTCAGGAGGATCTGGGCCGGCTCACCCGTTGTCGCAACAACCTCCGTCAATACAAGCTGGTTATTCCGGTACCCGCAGGCCATTAATTCACCCGCTTCGTAGGCAACCTGCCATTCGGCATGACCGTGTTCAGGAACAGCTCGCCTTCCTGCACTATTCCCGTTCAAAAATAATTCCACCTCGTCCATATTCGAGAATGCCCATACATCAACCATCTCTCCCTCGCTCCCTGCCCAATTCCAATGCGGAAATAGGTGCAGCACGGGCCGACTCGTCCATCTAGCTTGATAGTAATAATAGATGTCCTTCGGAAAGCCGCACAAATCCATAATCCCATATCGAGAGATGACACTAGGCCATTCATAAGGGAATGTTTCGCCTCGGTAGTCGAACCCCGTCCATACGAACAATCCCCCTACAAAATCATACTCTTCCGCCGCCTTCCAAGCTTCCTCCGGCTGAGCTCCCCACAATGGATAGGTTTCACCATAGGCGCTCACCAAGCCTTCACGCTTCGGATTGGACCATATGGCAGTTACTTTGCCATGCTCGGAGAGGTTTAGGGAGCGATCGGTGGATGATTTCCTGTAGACCCCCCGTGTCGAGAGCGTCGAAGCATTTTCCGTACCGATAAACGGTTTGTCCGGATATGCTTTGTGAAACTGATTGTAAGCATCCCAATTCCTTCTCATCATATAATTAAAGCCATGAACGTCGATATGAAAGCCATTTTCTTCATGATAGCGAGTGATTGGCAGCCAATCGGCATTCATCCCGTAGGTGCATTTGCGAGTTGGATCAAGCTTGTGGGCAAGCTTTTGCATCGCGTGCAAAATCCGAACGCCCGATGCCTTTCCTTGAATATTCATTTCTTCATTGCCCAGCGACCATAAGATAATTGATGGATGATTCCTGTCCCTCTGAATGAGACTTGTCAGCTGGCTTAGACCTTCACTCGTCGCATCCGTTTGGCGAACCTCATCAATGACGACCATGCCAAGACGGTCGCAGGCTTCCAGAATCGACGAAGACGGCGGATTATGCGATGTTCGATACGCATTGCAGCCCATCTCCTTTAATCGGCGAATCCGGAATTCATTAACGGCTGCAGGCACCGCCATGCCGACGCCGGCATGATCCTCGTGGCAGCATACGCCCTTAAGCTTCACCTGCTGACCATTCAGAAGGAAGCCTCGCTCAGCGTCAAACACGATCGTTCGTATTCCGAAGACGGTCTCATACGTATCAACAGCCTCGCCGCCTTTGACGAGTGTACTCTTGAGTGTATAAAGCTCTGGTGAGTCGATGGACCACAATAGAGGCTCTTGAATCACAACGGACTGTGTAAGCGTCATCGTATCATCCGCGGAGATGACAGTAGAGACAACGGACTCACCAGCCGGTTTTCCGTCAGGACCCATAATAATCGAATGCAGCTCGAAGAATATCGCCTGCTCGTAATGGCTAGCAACCTCCGTCTCAATAACAACCAACGCTTTCTCACCATCTGGATCAGGCTTGGCCTTCACGAAAGTTCCCCATTGCTGGATTCGGAGCGAGTCCGTCAGTACCAATCTGACATCGCGATAGATACCGCCTCCTTCATACCACCAGCCTTCGAATTCACTTGCATCCACCCTGACAGCAACCACGTTCGGCTCCTCGGCGTGCACCACTTCTGTAATGTCATAGGCAAAGCTGGTATACCCGCTTAAATGAGCTCCGACATAATGGCCGTTTACCCAGACAGAGCTATTACGGAAAACGCCATCAAATTCAATGCATATACGTTTCTCCACCGCATCCACTGGCAGCTTAAACGTTCTTCGGTACCAGCCTATTCCCTTCTTTAATGATCCATGAGAAGCAGGAACCTGCGGGTCATACTCCGCATTCTCAAGCACAAAGTCATGCGGAATGTGAACGTCAATCCAATCTGAATCGTCATAGCCCCACTTCGCTACGCCATGATTACCAGATTTAATCCAGTGTGGCTGTCTGTATCTCTCTTTATGTACAGCATCGTAGTTGGTTTCGGTGATGTCGCCGTAACAAAACTTCCAATCCGTGTTCAAGCTCCAAGTCTGTCTCATTCTTCTCCCCCTCTGCTCGTTTCTTTCCTGCCATTATACTGTCTTGCTATTCCCTTTGTAAGCGCTATACTCGACTTCCGATGATACAATTCCGACTAATGTACAGAGAGAAGATGTTCATTGACAGTATATCGTTTGGTATCCTATTGTTAAGAAATAGACCGCTATTGGAGGCGCTAATATGAAGATGCTAGAGTTCATTATCCCGCCTTTACCGCAGTTTGTTACTGTTGGTCATTCCTGGTGGAAGCAAGGGCAAGCACATTTCCGGCGAAGCTGGAGCCTGTACGATCTTATCATCGTAACCAATGGGACTTTATATATGACGGAAGACGACCAGCCCTATACAATTACGGCGGGCAGTATGCTGCTGCTGGAGCCGGGACGCACCCACTTCGGGCATCTCCCCTGTGAACAAAATACGGAAACCTATTATGTACACTTCAGCCATCCTGTTCCTCCTCGCGAGTTGAATAGCGGCGGCTTCGAATGGATGGAGTCGCTTCAGCAGCCAACGGATGACGATCATAACCCCCGATCACATGCGATGTATCTACCTAAGCATACGGAGGTTGTTTTGCCTCCCCTGCTCCCCATACTGGATCGGATGGTTGAGATTCGCAATCACATTTTTATCCGTAATGCACTGGAGCTCCATAGCCTGACTGCTCAGCTTTTGCTTGAGCTGCAGCAAGTTATCTATCAGACGAGGCCCATGTCGAGGTCATTGGAGCTGTGCACCCGTATGGCGCGATATTTGGAGAACCATATGCAGGAGCCCTTCAGCTCGAAGAAGCTGGAGGATGAGCTGCATTACCATATCGATTATTTAAGCAGATGCCTCAAGAAGCATACGGGTATGACACCGTTGCAATATCAGCAGCATATTCGAATGGAACGAGCCAAACAAATGCTGGCCCATACGTTGACCAGTATTCAGGAAATTGCTTATGAGGTGGGCTATGAGCATAGCAGCTATTTCATTCGCATCTTCCGCAGTAAGGAGGGGATCACCCCTGGCGCCTACAGAGAGCGCTTTCTACTTGGAGCTAAATAAATAGCCATGCACAGTCCCACCGACTCGTACATGGCTATTATTAATGATTAATGAAGGACTACTTCCCTTTTGAAACCGTGATCTTCACTTCTGCCTTCCTTTGATTGCCCGCATGATCCGTTGCGGTATAAACAACCGTGTATACCCTCTGCTTCGTCTTAGGAGAGAGCTCAGCCCGCAGCTTGAATTCCAAATCATGGGTGCCAAACTCTGCGCCCTGAATATCATCAGGTCTATCTCCTCCATATAATCCGCTGTCCGATTCGCTGCTAGTGATTGAGGTTAATTGAATATCCCTTATCCCGGACGTTTCGTCCAAAGCATGCAACTTAACCTTTATATCCACCAGCTTCTTGTTCGGCGCGCCCAAATCGATACGATTGGGCTGGATGGTTACATCAGGATCCGTTTTATCCACTGCAACCGTCCTGCTTTGGACAGGCTCGGCATTGCCAGCCTTATCCTTGCTGTAATAGGCTAACGTGTGGGTGCCTTCGGTCAGAATCTCGATTTCGCGCTCATACCTGGTCCATTCACCATCATTCAACTGATAATAGATGCCTGCAACGCCAGAAGGGTCGAAAGCTTCCAATTGTACGGATACGCCCGATCGATACCATCCATTCTCATGAGCTCCTTCTAAATTCGCGACGGTTTCCGGCGGACTCGAATCTACTGAACCATCCAGCGCATAGTGGTTAATAAACGCTACCGTACTGACCGTCCCCCCTTGTTGAGGAAGCGAAACGACGACCTGGTTCATCTCTTTGATGTCCACTGCAGGAATGTCGAAATCGATATAACCGAAGAAACGCCCCGGTTTATTCGTATAACTCACATCATGTTGATATTGCTTGCCGTTCACAGTGAGATCCATAGGAACGTTAAAGCCATTCTCCCGGCCAAATGATACCCGCAAGACAGAGGATTGCAATTGCTCGACAGGAGCAGCGATCTGGAAAGCAGCCGGTTGACCCGTGGCCTTCAGCATCTCATCCGCGTAATACGTTTTTTCCAGCAAAATGTCTTGCACAACAGGCGATTTGTCCAATGTAATTTTAATGATGGAGGTTTCCTCCACTGCCATAGGCAAACTCTTCAGATCAGCCTGTTTCTTCGTCTCATAATGCAGCTTGCCTTGCTCCAGATAGAGCCTTCTCTGCTCAATATCATAAATTTTGACGCCGTCGAGATCGAGATTCAAATCCAGGTTGAGCCGCTGCGGGTTCATATTGTTGACAGCGACATAAATGACATTGTCCGTTTGCGTGGCATGAACATAAACCTTGTCGTCATTGGCCTCAACCGGAAGCAGATCCCCCTGGTAATCCTTCCAGAAATCCAAGTAATATTTCAGCGGAGTAGGAACTCCCAGACTGCCGTCTTCTTCATATCGGAAGAGCATATCCGGCGAGCCCTTATCCCACCATTTGATCGGCAACAAAAACGGCACGACCATGTCAAATTCATTCGCCCGATTCATGTATCGAATCATGTAGGCATTAAAGTTCTTCAACTGAATCCAGTAATCAATGTCCGTCGCACCCGAATGCAAGGTTCCTGTTTCCGAAATGACCATAGGCTTGATGTTGTTGGTTAACGTCATATGATTTCGGAGCAAATCAAGCACCGCCTCTAGGCGGCCTGTCAAATACCCGCCATAGTTAGCCTCTGTTTCATTTAATATCAAGTCCTTGCCTTCGTAGAAATGATGCGAATAAAAGTCAAGATGTCCTCTCGTCAAATCCATAAATCTCATTTGCTCCCTGGCGCTCGCGAAAGCGCTAGTATCCAGCGTCATATTCGCGCTAGTCGGTCCCCCTACCAGAACCTCGGGACTGCGTTCCTTGATTTTGTCAGCCGTTACATTGTGAAAGTCAGCGAGCAGCCCCCAGGAATCATAGGCGGCATCATTATGATAGATCCACTCCGAACGAATGGTTGATTCGTTTTTCACTTCTATATAGGCAGGTCCTCTGCCATCCAGCTTGCGATTATAGGCTTCCGTATAGAGAGAAGCGAGCTCGGCCGCAGCTTCGAATTTGTCAACTGCCGGCGTCCCCCTTGGATTATTGGGCGTATTGGCAGGCCAATTCCAAGTCGGCCAGTTGTCGTAAGCGATGACATATTTCATGTCCGGCGCATACAGCTTGTCATATTGTTCAATTAATTGTGAATCCTTCTCATAATGCTGATCGAAAAACGACTCATCGGCATATCCGTCCCGGAGAGGGTCCTCAGTCAATAAAGGATCGCCAGGCTTATGACCGATCTCCAGCGCGTCCCGGAATTTGAACATTTGCCTTCCCGGAAGGAATCCTCTCTCGGACAAATAAGGTGCTATTTCATAGGTGACCGGTTCTCCTAACGGATTGGCATACACTCTGCGAAACTTTTCCTCTTCCATGCGGGTAATCCCATCAATGCTGCGTCTCGTGGTTGCGTCCACATGGACCTGTACAGGTAATATCGGTTTGTCCTCTCCCAACACCCCCCACGCTCTTACATCATAAGTAGCCGATAGACCATTCGGCTCATGCAAGACAAGACTCGTTACAGTACCCGTTCCTTTCAACCTGAGCTTAAAACCCTCATATTGCCCTGACTGGACCTTAATGTGAAAGGGGCGTCCCATAATGACAGTCTCTGAGCGGAAATATTCGCTTAACTTCTCCTTGCCTGTCGGACCTTCCCAGTACACTTCCAGGTTCTTAATCTGGCTCCCATTAATATTCAGCTCCCGAAAGAAACCAGCGACTCGCATAATTTCAGGAGGAAGTTCGATAACCTTCTCACCCTGAATCATTCCGGTCTGACTTGCAATCGTAATGAGTTTAACCCGCTTCTCACCGTTATTCACTTGTGTGATATATTCAATTGGATAAGTATCCGCCAGCCCTGCAATAGAATCATAGTTATCTTTCTGAAGCTGCACATCGGAAGGCAGCTCGTATGCCTTTGCAACGCCGCCTGTTTGCGGTAAGAACAATAAGCAGCACATCATCAACATGATCAGATATCTGATCAACCTCATTATCGAATCCCCTCTCCAATGGAAAATGATCGGTCCGCCTGCACGGAACAAAATAACCCCGACGCACTCATCCTTGTTCATGGCAGCAGAACTCTAGATGGTTGTAGGGGTTGGTCATCATTCCTTACTTCTTGTAGCGAATATCGTACGCCTCCTGCATAATTTCCAGATAGCGCTTAATATTCATATTGCTCAGCTCATTCAGGTAGCCGTCCCAGCCAGCTTCCAAATTGGCATCGCCCATGATGAACTGGACAAGCATGTTGTCGACGTAATCATTGATGGTCTTCTGCAAGCCCAGCAACTCCGACGACTGCGCCTCATTGAAGATGAGCGGCGGAACCATAACCGTTTCGTTGCGGAACGGCTCATAGCTTTTGGTCGAGGCATGCAGGATGTACTCTACATTGTTCACCGGATCATTGATGGCTTCGCCAATTCGGAAATCAACGGTCCGATTCGTCGGGTTGGCCTGATTCCAGCTGTGATTGGCAACTTCACTAGTTTTCTTCAAGCGTACGAACGTCGCTGGATTGCCCTCGAGGCCTTTTTCGCCACCCTCAGCTTTTCTCCAGTCCTCGCCTTCAATGCCGAATAACGAAAACATTTGAACCTCTCGATCGTAGAAGGCGTCAGCCAGTCGAACAGCAATTTCAGGATGCTTGCTTGTCGCACTAACTACAAATCGGCCGTTGACATTTCCTTTCCGGTTCTGAGCGTTCACATATTGTGTGCCAGATGGGCCTTTTAGCGGCGGAACAACCACATAATCCTTCCATCTTTCATTATCGGATATCGGGATTGGACTTCCATTTGGAGCTGCGCCCAGAATAACAACATCCCCATTGGCTCCCAGTTGCTTCAACTGATCGCCATCCTGTACGAAAGCCTCTGCATTAATTAATCCTTCGTCGAACAGATTCTTCATATACCGCAGTCCTTCACGGTATTGCTCGGACATAAATGCCGCGTCTACAGCGCCATTATTCAAAAACAATCGCCGTGTCGTATCGCCGTTAATGAAATCATAATAGACGAAAGCGTTCATTAGAAAGCCTTCAACAGAGCTGTTCCACCCTTTGGGTGATCCGGACAGCGGAATTTCATCAGCAATGCCATTACCGTTGGGATCCTGAGTCTTAAATGCCTTCAGTACTTCATAGAATTCATCCGTTGTTGTTGGCATCTCCAGTCCCAGCTTATCCAGCCAAGGCTTGTAAATCCAGAGCTTACCGGAGTAGTAGCAGTGGTAGCATTCATTAATATCCGGCATCGTGTAGATATGCCCATCATTGGAGGTAATCGCCGGTTTTAAGTGCTCCTGCTCAGCAAATATGTTCTGTGTATTCACTGCATGCTCCTCAATTAAATCCTCAAGCGGAAGGAATACTCCCTGGTTGCCATAAATCTCGAGCTGTGCATCTGTAATACCCATATTCATAAAGATGTCAGGATAATCACCGCTCGCCAGCGTCAGATTCAACTTCTCTTTCATGTTGGATTCCGGAACCGTCTCCCACTCCAGATGCACATTGGTCCGCTCTTCCAGCCACTTCGTAAATTCGTTCGTACGGTAATCCTCTACATCCGGCCGTAGTGCCGCAAGCACCTTTAAAGTAACCTTCTCTTCTACAATCGGAAAGGTACCCGGCGCAGAAACTGCGCTCGTATTACCCGCCTTGTCTCCCTCCTTATTGTCCGGCTTCGCATTGGATTCGCTTCCATTGGAGCAAGCGGCTAAAAGCAAACACATAAAGAAAATCGCAAGAGTCCATTTTTGTTTCACTCTGTTTTCCTCCCTTTTAATGAACCTGTTTCAAATGGATGACTGATTTGCGGGGCCTCTGACACCTGGTGCCAGGAATATTAGCAAATAAGCATCACCCCTCTCCATAAGCTGTCTTGTTATAAGATGCGCTACTCCTTTAACGATCCGATCATAACACCTTTTACAAAATGCTTCTGCACGAACGGATACAATACGAGAACGGGTCCTGCGGCGACTACGATCAAAGAATATTTGAGAAGCTGCCGCAAGGCATCCTTCTCCGCTATTTCTACGGCATCGGCCACCATGCTCATGTCCACCTTGTTTTGTACCAGAATATCCTTCAATACAATTTGCAAGGGGTAAAGCGATTGATCCTTCAAATAAATAAGCGCGTTGAAATACTGATTCCAGTGGCCGACGGCATAAAATAAACTAATGACTGCGATAATGGGGGCAGACAGCGGAAGCACGATCTTCCACAGGAATCGGAAATCGTTGCAGCCGTCCATCTGTGCCGCCTCCAGCAACTCGCTGGAAATAGTTACGCGGAAGTAGGTACGTGTAATAATGACATTCCACACGCTAAGCGCAGCAGGAATAATAAGCGCCCACCGCGTATCCAGCATACCGAGATCTTTGACAAGCAAATAGCGCGGGATTAATCCACCGTCGAACATCATCGTGAATACAAGCAGAACCATAAACAGCCTGGCGCCATAAAAGTCTCTACGAGAAAGCGGATAAGCCGCCATCAGCGTAAGAACAACATTAAATAGAGTGCCTACAATCATGTAATAGAAGGAATTTATGACAGAGGATACGATCAGCTTGTGTTTGAATATCGCTTCGTAGCCATCAAGCGTTGGTTGAACCGGCCATAGCCATACCTTCCCGGAGACGACAGCTTGGCTATCGCTAAAGGATGCGCTTACAATGTAGATGAGGGGATACAGCGTAATCAGAACCATCGTTAGCAGGATACTATAATTGATCCAGGTGAACGCCGCATCTCCTCTTGATTCTTTAATTCTCTGCTTTGGACTTTTAATGTGATGCACGTGTGCCCCTCCTCACCATAGACTCTCTTTGCCGACCACGCGCGCGATCTGATTGACAGTAATGAGTAATAATAGATTGACGATAGACTTGAACAAACCAATGGCAGAGGCATAAGAGAAATTCAGCCCATCCGAGATTAGTCCGACTTTGTAGACATAAGTATCAATAACTTCAGAGGTTGTAATATTGACGGGGTTCTGCATGAGATAGACCTTCTCAAACCCTGTTTGCATCAAATTGCCCATCGACAAGATTAACAGAATGACCATGACCGGCATTATGCCAGGAAGATCAATATGCCAAATCCGGCGCCACTTGCTTGCACCGTCAACGACAGCAGCCTCATGCAGCGTCGGGCTTACGCCTGCCAGCGCCGCCAAATAGATAATGCATCCCCATCCAGCATTCTGCCAAATATCGGACAGCACGTAGATGGTTTGAAACAATTCAGGCTTCGCCATAAAGTGAACGGGGTCTACACCTATTATCGTTAGAAACTGGTTTACAATTCCTGTTCGCGGATCAAGAAACTGGAGCAGCATACCGACCATTACAACTGTGGATATAAAATGCGGCGCATACGTAATCATTTGCACCGTTTTTTTGAATCTAGCCTGCCTGACGTAGTTCAGGCCAAGTGCCAGGATGATTGGCACCGGAAATCCGACGATTAAATGATAGAAGGCCAGGCCAATCGTATTTTTCAGCACTCTCCAGAAATCGTAAGAACCAAAGAACCTCGTCATGTGCTTCATGCCGACCCATTCACTACCCATAACACCTTTCACGGGAATAAAATCTTTAAATGCGATTTGAGCTCCGTACATCGGCCAATATTGAAAAATAATTAAATAAGCAAACGGCAATGAAAACAATACAAGCAGCTGCCAGCTTCTTTTCGCCTGTTTCAGATGTGCTGCCAGCAGACGCAATCTGACTTTTGGATGGGCTTGTATGGATGTAACCGATCTCATCGTTTTGTAGTCCCCCTCTTCTATTGTTGAGCCTCTTCGACAATTTGATCTTAGCTGTGAAGGCGTATTTATGCTATCTGCATTTGCCCTTTCTTTATTCAAAAGACCAAAAAAGCTGTCATTCCATTGATTTTTCATTATTCATTTTCATAACAATACAAAAAAAACAGCCGCTGCATGCGGCATACAAGGAAGGATATTCAATTCTTAGATTCACTGACCGGAAAATGCTCGATAATGCGTAGGCGTTACGCCATGCATACGCTTGAACGCTCGGCTGAATGAATTCAGCGACGAATATCCCACATGGTCAGCAATTTGTTCAATGTTGAGCCTGGACTCCGACAATAGCTCTTTGGCAGCATTCATACGCTTGGTGTTCACATATTCCGTGAAAGAGCAGCCTGTATGTTCTTTTACCAGCAACGAAAGATAAGTCTCTGATATTTGGAATTGATCCGACAGCATGGGCAGACATAAGGAAGGGTCTGAATAGTGGAGGTCCAGATAACTGACAATTTCGCGCATCAGCTCTTCATTCCGAATACGCTTCTGGTCAATGGTCTTGCTCGCAATGTGTTGGTACAGCCTTGTGATTTGATGAAAGCAGGCCTCCGCTTCACCTGCTCCATGAGGCAATTGCAGAAAAGACATCATATCTATACTTTCATCCTCGAACATCTGCGTGCCCGACTGATCAATAAACTTGAGAGCCGTACTGACCAATTCGGACAACAAGAGCCGTAGGACAGGTTCGATTAAAGAACGCTCAACAAAATTTTCGACGAACAAGTTGCCAAAGGTGTTGTCAAGCTCCTCCATGTTCCCGCTTCGCAAATAGTTAAGAAGCTTCTGCTCCAGATCAAAAGGGTAATAATACGATTGCGGATGTCTGGGCAACTCATCGTAATAGGGCATGGGACTAGAGGAAGGCATACCGAAGGACAACGCTTTGGAGGCCTCTTCGGAGGATGCCGACACATCCATTAATGAGGAATAAGGTCGTCCTATGCCGAACTGCAAGGCATGTTGGAAGCGTGCGAGAAACAGCTCCTGAATGGCACTGAGCTTCATGGTCAGCTCTTCCTTCCAAGCATCCTCACTGACTGTATCAGAGGAATAAATCATTGCCAGCCGGCTCTCGCCAATATCCAGCATACAAGCGTGATTTCCTTCCAGCTCCGCGATACATTCCCTCAGCCCTGCTTTTTCCAGATCCAGCTTCTCCAATGCTCCCATATCAATCGACTCCAAGATATAGGGTAATTGAATAATGATAACGGAATATCTTTCGCCCTGTAAGGGAATATCCAAATATTGCATCACAGACTCCATTTCTTTCTGTCCGGGATACGCACCATCCAGCAGCCGTTGCAGGAATGCCGCCTGCAGCAACGGTTTTTGCTCTTCAATGCTTCGATGCAGCCGCTCATTATGTGACTCTAATTGGAATACAGTCTGAATAAGTACTTTTAATGGTCTGCTGTTGCGATAAGCAAACAGCACAGAAGCCACGCCTCCAATAGCCAGCATGCCGAAGATAATAACCGCAGATATTTTTTTGACATAGTACACCTTTCGCAGCACGATATGCTCAGGCTGTACGGCAACGAGACTCCAGCTGCCGTTGTCGAGCCCAATGGAGGTGACGAATTGACCGGAAGGCTGCTCATGTCCACTATGGCTGGTTCGAGGAAGGAATTCGCCGCTGCCGGCAACACCGGCAATAATGTCACCCTCCTGGTTGGCAAGATATGCATAACCGCCCTCCGAGAGATCAATCGAACGCAACGCATTCCTTATAGAAGAGCTGTCGATGAACATCACAATATGTGACAAATAATAGCTTGGATAACCAATGGTATGAATGTAAGGAATCAGCCGGCGTTCACCATTAGCGCTGCGGAGCTTCAGCTCCGGCATTATCTCCTGATAATAGTACCGATCCTCAAGACCCTCAATAAACTTGTGGACGAAATCCGACTGCGCTTCCGCGCTGGAAGCTCGGGATAATAAGCTTTGTTTATCAGGTGATATTACAAATTGGCTTTTTATATAATGAATGTAGTAATTTTCAATGGATGGTGTAACGGCCGAATAGCTGCCCAGCTGCTTCTGCAATTCCATCAGACGTGTAATGCTGCTTCGCTCATATGGGTTCTCAATTTGCTGCATGGCGAGCACCCTCGGATCCTGACTTAGGCTAATGGCAAGCTGATTGGTCTCTACAATCTGTCGATTCAATTGCTGCTTAGCCAGCTGTAGGACGGCCTGGTTGCGGCTCGACACCTCTTCCTTCACCACACGGCTCGTCTGCTGATACATGATGACAGATACCAAACTGGCAAGTAGCAGCATGCTCAAATAAGGTATAAGAAATTTGAACACCGGCCTCCCGCGACGATTGGACATGTTCTCCCCCCTTGACTCGTTCATTATTCGAGAATAAGAAAGCGTTATCATTTTATTGTCGCAAAACACGAATGCATATAGTGCATTCGCGTTAGATATACGGTGACTACTCCATCCCAATTTTGAAGCCTGTCGGATACGGAGTTAAAGCTAGAGAAGAAACATCGATCCGCAGCCCCTCATCGGAAACTGTCCAATCAAGCGACAAGCTGCCATCAAGAGTGTTTACACTTGTAACGACACTGCGGAAATGTCGTGAATTCGTGGACAGGGATCGAATCATAATGGTTCCGCTAGGGGGCAGCTTCATAACGAAAGCATATAACGTCCCATCCTTAAAGGTAAATCGAATATCTTCCTCTGTATAGGCACTCCGTTTGCCTTCCGTATGCATTTCTTCTCCGGATTGGGTCGGTCCTTCACCGTATATTTTCCAATGCGTCGTATCGTAAATGCCTTCCCCGTTCACGGCAAGCCAATCACCTATCGCAAGAAGGATGGACTCGTCTTCCTGAGGAATCGTTCCGTCCGCCTTCGGTCCAACGTTCAACAGCAAACAGCCGTTCTTGCTTACAATATCGATCAAATCGCAAATGATGTCCGCTGGTTCCTTGTATTGATTATTGACACTGTGAGACCAAGAGTTGCGGGCAACAGAAGTGTCGGTCTGCCACAGCTCGGGACGAATGCCATTCAATTGGCCGCGTTCAATATCGAACACCGCTGTGCCATGCATATAGGCGTCCAGCTTGTAATTAATCGCGACCTCCGTCCCCCGCTCCGCTGCTCGATTATAATAATAGGCTGCGAATTTCTTAAGATATGGCTTGAACCGGACATTCATGATCCACCAGTCGAACCAAACAATCGATGGCTGATATAGGTCAACGAGTTCGCAAGTTCTAAGCAGCCAATCGGTCAAGAACGCTTCGTCCGGTCCATCCCCGTGAATCGTCCATTCCGGGTCCCTTGGCTGAGCTGGACCATACAAGCCGCGGAAGCTGTCATCCTGGACATCGGAATGAAAGGTCATTCCACCGTCGTAGAACCACCAGTGCTCCGCCCGATGTGAAGACACGGCGAATTTCATTCCCTTCTCCTGCACAGCTTCCTTCAGCGCTCCGATGATATCGCGCTGCGGCCCCATCTTCGCTGCATTCCACGGCGACAGTTGGCTGTCGTACATTTGGAAGCCATCATGATGCTCAGCGACGGGCATCACATACCTCGCGCCCGCTCTGCTGAATAAGCTCGCCCAGGCCGCCGGATCAAACTTTTCTGCCTTGAACATCGGAATAAAATCCTTATATCCAAACTCATGCTGCGGGCCATAGGTTTGAATATGGTAATCAAACATGCTGACATCCTGCCGATCCCGTCTGGAGCTATCCTTCAAGTACATTTCACGAGGATACCACTCATTCCCATAAGCTGGGACCGAGTAGACTCCCCAATGAATAAAGATGCCAAATTTCGCCTTTTTGTACCAATTCGGCACAGTATAGCGGCTTAACGACTCCCAGTTGTCCTGAAACGGACCTTTCCTAATCACTTCATTAATTTGATTTATATTTATCATAGTTGTTCATCTTCTCCTTGCTGATGTCTGTCGATTTGCGACCAGAATTGTTGTCCTGCGGGATGCTTGCGATCTCCTGATCGATAGCTGTGCTCTATCAATTCTTTCATTAATACTTGCTCCATATGGGAGAAAGCCGGATCTTCAATTAGATTATATCGCTCCAGGGGGTCCTCGCTTAAACGGAACAATTGGGACTTATGGTGATAGACGATGAGCTTGTACTCTCTGCTCTTCACGGCTCGGACAAGGTCGGCATAGGCGAAATACAGTCTATCCCGATCCGGGATTGCTCCAACGCGTGAGAACAGAGGGGCTAGAGATGCTCCTTCGACTGACGATGGAATCGGAACTTGCGTTAATTCGCATAAGGTAGGGTAGATGTCGGATAAATATACAAATTCATCTCTTCGCTGTCCTTTCGGTATCCCCGGCCCAGAGAAAATGAGCGGAACCCTTACGCTATGCTCATAACAGCTTTGCTTGCCCATTAGTCCATGCTGGCCTACGGCGAGTCCGTTGTCTCCTGTGAATACGATAATCGTATGATCGAACAGGTCTGTTTCCTTCAACGCATGGATAATATCGCCGATTCGATCGTCCAGATGTGTAATCATGGCATAATATTCTGCCAGATGCCCCCGAATTTCTTCCTCCGTTCGCGGATATGCCGCCAGCCTCTCATCTCTTATATCACGTATGCCATAATCGAAAGCATGCTCACACGCAACATTATCAGGAAGCGTCAGCGATGCTGGATCATACAGCTTCATATACTTCTCCGGCATGCTTCGAGGATCATGGGGAGCCATGTAGGACACATACAGGAAGAACGGCTCCTCCTGCTTATGCTGATGAATCCATTGTACGGCGGTATCCGAGAACAGGTCAGTTGAATGAACGCCAGCCTGAATCTTGTCTGCTGGCCGATATTCCACTTCATTAGACATCAAACGATCTCTAATTACAGGAATTTTCCCTGAGTAGCTTCCATCCGCATGATAATGGAAAGCGGGTACATTCCAATGATCCTCCATTCCTCCAAAAAAGATATCCTCTCCGTCGCTGAAGCTCCGGTTAAAGGAGGCGGCGCCGTTATGCCATTTGCCAATGCCGAAGGTGGCGTAACCCGCTTGCCGGAACGTTTCCCCCATCAATACATGCTCCTCAGGAATGCTTCTTCCGTCGTCATGAATATGGAACAATGTTCTTCCTGTATGCAGCATCGCGCGGCTGGGCATACAGACTGCACCTACCGTGCCGCCTGGAATATGAGCCTGGCGAAAGGCGGTGCCGTGCTCCAGAAGGTCATCCAGATGCGGCGTATGAATGTCGGTATTGCCCAAAGCACGCAGGGTATCAAATCTTTGATCGTCTGCGAACAAGAACACAATATTGGGTCTCTGGTCAATCATGCTCACGAACGACCCCCTTCTTCAGAATCAGGTTGCCGTATTGTGCCCGTTCACCAGTTGCAACAATAACATACGCTGAACTGCTCCGTTCATAGAAGCTGAATCTCTCAATCGATTCCAATGAGGATGACAATCCTGTTTTTCTATTCAGTATCGCTTCATAGGAGTCCCAAATCGTTGTCTCTACGGGATCGCCTGGGACAACGGCCATAACCGCCGCAGGCTTCTCCACATAATCGTCCAGTGGAAGCACCTTGACGATCGCTTCCAGCAATTCAACAATGCCAATTCCATCGCATCGCACAAGTCGTTGCGCATGGCTTGCAGCTGGAAAATTGGCATCCGCCAGTACCAACTCATCACCATGTCCCATCTCTCTCATCCATTTCAGCAAATCCGGCGGCAATAGTACGGGAATTCCGATCAGCACCTGTGTTCCCCCCTCATGCTGTCCTCTTTTGCGAGACGATATTTTTCTTAGCTCGCATGGGTTGAAGGACTATGACATTACTTCTGTAATCAGCATAGTCCTTCAACGCTGTAGAGAGAAGATGCAATCTCGACTTGCAATGTTCAAATATCGACTTCTAACACATACTTAGACAGAAGCCAATGGATCCAGACCGCGCTTTCTTCTCTAGTTAAGTACACAAGCGTTTCATCTTGGGGAGGGGCTTCGAGAGCAGCCAAGCCTGTCAGCTTAATAGCATTGCCCAGCATTTCAAGGCCTTCTTGTATGGTCAAGACTTGCATCGGTCTGAACGTATGATCCCCATAGCCTCGAATCAATTGATGCCCATGAGCCGTACTGACGTAAGCGCCATACCAACTGGATGAATTGACATCCTTGAATGACCGTTGAGTCGGCTCCAGCCTTAGTCCCAGCGCCCTTACCAGCATAGCGGTAAATTCGGCGCGGGTGACCAGCCTTTCCGGTCGGAACGTTCCATCCGGCAGCCCTCTTACAATCGTTCGAGCGGCAAGCCGCTCTATGATTTCTTCGGCCTTGGATGGCTTGATATCCCGCAATCGCACATCATATTCGATAAGCGTATACATACTGTTGGTTAAGCTTTTGATGCTCGCATGCCACCGCCCGTCCAGGGATACCATGCTTGTGGGTACATGACGGATGCTGCCATTCGGCTCCACAACGACGGCAGTGGCCACTTGCGCCGGATCCATACCTTTCGGCAACGGAATGGTTCGCTCCACATAGCTGTCGAATGACATAAGCTCGATTACTTGATTGCCATAGCTCAATTGAATATCGAATGAGATGGGCTCACCAACCGGCCTTAAAGCTTGGGCATCCGTTGCCATTTTGATTCTTTTTTGCTCATCCTCTGCCGGCTTCGCAATCCGCAGCTGCAGTTGAACCTCATCCAGGTCAATATCTCCCCGGCTCGACTGCTCAAGGACAGACTTCCAATTCGCTGACGTGATGACTTGCTGTACAGGCAGCTTATAGCTTGCTATATCTGTTTGAAAGCCAAGGATTGCTTGCTTGTCGGCCAATGCGGCTAACAATGAACCATCGAATTGCCCAATCACAATATCTGCGCCTTCATTGACCTCGATTGATACAATCGCCCCTTCATCTACCGAAGCCAAGCTCTTTAATAATCCTTCTCGATTGGGATAGACAGTTGCCGACGTTTGTCCTTCAATTAGGGATTTGACAATAGCTCCACCGGGTATCAACTGACCGTTCATCGACAACTTGACGACATATTGAACAGGTGCCGGTGATTCGGTATATACCGGAGGCACGTTTGCCCTGGCAGAGCTGAGCTTCAAATTACCCGTCATTCCCATATTCTGCCACACTTGATCAAACGGATCGTTCCAGCCCAGATACCCTTGCCTCACCCCAGACGGCTGTCTCGCATCATTTACTTGTATATCAAATCCAATCGAGGAGCCTTCTGGCGCACCGATGGCCCCCCATGGGACAGCCATCTCTACAACATAACCGTCATTAATCCGATGAACGGATTGTTGGACGCCTTCAGGTACGTTGATGCCAGAGCTTCGTCCCATATAATCCACATTCCACTTCGTATCGTTCCCGTCATAGGGCTTGGATTTCTCATTGCCGCCGTCCACATACACTTCAACGGAATCGTTCCTGTACGTCTCGTTTAGTTCGGCTCCCGTAAGATCAGCGTCCTTCACTTCCGTTCGAATATACAGAAAGCGATCATCCCACAGCGTCTTTGCGATTGCTGTGTTTATGGTGCTCCCGCCTTTCACACGCAACGAACCGATTTCCTTCGCTTGGCTCCACAACGGATCTGGACTTGAAGCGTTCAGCGCAGGTGTGCCGCGAAGCGCTTCCGCTTCCTTAACAGGCGGCAGCTCCATCTCCGGATCATCCGACACGGGCGCATTAGACCGCCAAACTCTCATATATTCGATGACATAATCTCCGTTTGGACTCGCCATGGACGCTTCTGAAGGAAGCCCTGCCCATGTAAACGTTTCCATATCCATGAATATAAATTGATTCTCGTGGAAAACATCATTACGAATTTCTCGAACCAATACGCCATCATAATAGAACCGGATCCACTTAGCGTTCCAATCGAGCCCGTACACATGGAAGTCTGCCGTAAGATCATCCTTGGAATGATAGACGCCAGGGTTAGCGATGTCCTTGGACCAGTCCCCTCCAGCGTAATAATGTGTATTCATAGGCATTTCATATCCGCTGTCTGGATTGACGGTTGATCGTCCTACCGTTTCATACACATCAATTTCCGTTTCGCTGCCCTGCAGCCAGAAGGAGCTCGTAATCGAGACAGGTGCGGCCTTTGCTTTAATTTCATAGTACCCATAGCCCGTTTTTGTTGTGGACTGTACAGCAGCTGTTGTATATTTCTCATACTGAGGACTATTCGGGCCGAGCTTAGCGTTGGCTTCCGCCATTTCAGGTATTGTTTCATATTTGGCTGTCAATATTAATTGACCGTTCTCTTGCCTGATGTTGCGCGGCGAGAATATCGAAGGCTGTCGGCCTAACCAATACGTATGATGATCGTTCCATTTATTCCTGTCTAGAGCCGCCCCACCGAATTCGTCGGAATAATCCAAGCTATACTTCCAGCTTCGTACATTGTCCGAATCGGATAACGGATAGATGGAATTATCAATTACATTCTCGCTAATGACCGGAGGCAGCAGTACTTCAACCAGAAGCTCAAAGTCATCGGCGTAGACTGTACCGGAACCGCTTTCGTTATACAGATAGACCTTTGCGGATGTTTCTACTGCGCCTGTCTGGAAGCTCACTTCGTATAAGCTGTATGCTGTCCCTAGAATAGGGCTATAGCTGTCCTCAGTACCGTTGTGCTCCTTAACCCCAAGAGTGGCTCCAGAGCTAGTCCCCAGCTTGGCGTACACAGCTACCTTGTATTCAGTATTGGACTGTAGACCGGACACCGGAAATTCGATCGCGCCTTGACCAGAATACTCAAGCCCGTAATTTCCGGTATAGGCATGCTCCGTCATAACAGCTGCTGAACCACTTCCCCATTTGGAATATCGAGCAGGGAGCTGTCCTGATTCAAAGCTTCCGTTCTCAAACGCATTCACCCTGCTCGCCTCCTCCGCTCTAGCCTGAGAAGCAGGCATTCCCAATAAGCTAAGGAAGAGTGCGACAACTAAGAGGGAATGAACCGCTGCATTGCTCCATTTATTCATATAAGATTTTCCTTCCCACAGTTATTTGTGCCAGGCACGGATATAATCTACCTCGAAGAGGGAATTCAAGCTGTCTCCCGGAAGTCCGTCCCATTCAAATATTTCAGTATCCAAAAAAATGTATTGATTCTCGTACATAAATGTATGAGCTTTTGTACGAATCAATTGACCGTCGAAATACCATTTTATTTGTGTTTGGTTCCACTCCACACCATACGTATGATAATCACCTGCTAGCCTGACGTTCGTTTGATAGTCGAAAGGATCTGCAATATCATTAGCCCATCCATTCCGAAAATCATGAGTGTTAGTTGGCATGATTGTATCCTTATGAGTGTTCCTCGTTGAATTTCCTACCGGTTCAACAACATCAATCTCCGAATAATTACCCTGCAGCCAGAAGGAGCTTGTATGCGAAGCGTCTGCCGCTTTCATCCTTACCTCATAATATCCGTAAGGCGCTTTTGTCTTGGATTGAATAACCCCCGATGTAATATAATTATCGCTAAGCATCGTTTCTCCAGATGCTGCATTTACCTTTCGGACGACAGCTACTTCATCTCCATAGACAATACCGCTTCCTCCGGCGTTATATACGTATACCTCAGCACTGGTATTTGTTGATCCTGTCGTGAACTCCACAGTACCCAACGTCCAGTTTGAGCTGGTTACTTCTATCCACTTCTCTGTGCTGCCATAATTTTTTACGCCTACATTCACTTTGCTGCCCGATCCTTTTTTTAACCACGCCGAAAGCTTGTAGGTCATATTGGGCTGCAGACCTGTAATGATTTGCTGAACAGCACCTTGACCATTTATGACCACGCCATATAGATCGCGATATTTGGCTGAGACGGATGCTGATTTCGCCCCTGAACCCCAAGTAGACCAATTGGACAGATTACCTGTTTCAAAGCTTCCATTCTTTATTAGGTTTTCATTTTTCGTACGAAGCTTTGCCGTTCCATTACTTATCCAGACGTTTAATGGATCGAATTGGGAGGGATTGCGCCCACTCCAATACGTATGTTCATTGAACCATTTCGTTGTGTTTAGTGACGAACCGTTGAATTCATCGCTAAACGTCTCATTTACGTTCCAACCTCCCGTATTGCCGGGATCTGAAGCCGGCCAAGATACCGCAGCCTGAGAGGATGGAACACCGAAGCTGGAAGATACAGTACCTAGTACCATTCAACACCTTTGCCATCGTCATCACTCCTCATTTCATTAATAGTAAGCGCTTACTTGCGATGTATAACCTCCTTTCTTGATCCATGTTATTCATTGTAAAGGAATTAACGCACCTCCATATTTAACATTTCCGACTAGTTGTAGTAGGATAACTACTACTCTATATACAACACTTTTCAATGGATTCGCTTGTGCACTTTGGTCATCTCACTGGAGATGTCTACTCCACCCACATACAAGTCTCGAACATCACACGCTCACCAGGGGCGATGCCTCTTGCTCCCGTCATCTCCGGGGGATAAGGCAGATTGTAGGCGTCAGTCAGACAGGTGTATGGCTCCAGACAGATCGATTCCGACCAATTGGGACGGAAGATAAGCAGATATGGAAAGGTATCCCCAAAAGAATAGGCGATCGTATAGCCCTCTTCTAACATCTGTAGTCGGCAGACACGCTCCTCCCCCTCATGAAGCTCCAGCATAGCTGCGCCAAGAGGGGCAATACGATCTAGCGGAAGCCCCGTCCGCAGCTCTGCCGCGCGTTCGCTATCGGCTGGGGTACCCGTAATGAAGGCGAAGCTGGAGATCGGCCATTCACTGGCTGCAGGCGCGTGCAAAAGAACTTGTCCGCTCGGCAGATTGAAGTAAGGATGAAGGCCGAAGGCGAACGGGGCCTCATCCTCGCCCTCATTGACGATGGCGCCATCCAGTCGGAGACGTCCACCTAACAGGGATATTGTCACGTTAAATATGAGAGGATGCGGGAAGTAAGCCAGCATTTCCTCATGATCGGAATAACGAAACCGAAGAACAACATACGCGCCTTGTGCTTCCGTTCCTCCCCGTTCCACGACCTCCCAGCTTCTGCGCGCCAGCTCGCCATGCAGATGGCGATCCGGCTGCTCATTGATAGGCAGCTGATAGAATCGTCCCTTGAATGTAAAGCTTCCGCCTTGCACGCGATTAGGCGGGAATAGAATGGGTGTGCCGTACATCGTTTCACTTGCTCTCAAGTCATGAATAGAGGCCGGCGCAGCTAACAGCTCTCGCCCAGACGAATGAAACCGAATTAGATTCCCACCCACCTCCGGCACAAGCTGCGCAAAATCTCCACGCTCTGTATCTCGCAGCTCGACAACCGAATATCCATCCTGAACTTTACAAATAACCTCATACCGATTCATGCTTCTTCGCCCTTTCTTCCTAAAATGCAAGAGGCCTCCATATAGAGGCCTCTCAACAATACTACTTATAGTTCATGTTCAAAAAGTTCTCTGTTGATTAGATTAAATCAGATTGCTCCAGAAGTCTACGAACAACCTCCGCGACTTCCGCTCTTGTGATTGTTGCTTTCGGAGCAAGCACTTGCTCGCTTCTGCCCAGCACGAGACCTGCCTTGATGCTGGCTGCAATGCCGCTCTTGGCGTAGGCTGCCGCCTCGGAGCTATCCTTCAAGCTGGACAACAGCTCATCCACTTCTATCATCTCGGCTACAGAATCAAGCCCCGTGAGCGCCATAGCTCGTTCCATGATGCTCATAACCTGCTCACGCGTGATGAGAGAATGAGGTCTGAATTCACCATTGTCATAGCCGTTAATCAAGCCATACGCTGTCGCCGTATTGAGATAGGCTTCATACCAGCTGCCTTGGGCAACATCCGCGTACACCGACTCTCCTGCCTCTGCCTGAAGTCCCAGAGCTCTTACCAGAATCGCGGCAAACTCGGCGCGGGTGATAGAGCGATCCGGCTCAAAGCGGTTGCCGTCAACCCCAGCTATGATCAATCTGGAGCCTAAGTCATTTACAGCCTGTTCCGCCCAATGACCGGATACATCCTGGAAAGCCACAGGATTCCAGATCACCGCGTAGGTGCTGTTCGTCAAGCTATTCATCACAGCATAATAGCTGCCATTCTGTCCCACCACTTTAGTTGGAATCCCTCTAACGGTTCCATCCTCTTCCACTACTACCCCCGTGGTGATCTCATTGGGATCCACGCCTTCCGGAATAAGGATCGTTCTCTCCACGAAGGAGTTGAATGTGTGAATCTCTTTTGTCTGATCCTCGTAAGTGTAGGTAATATGGAACTCTACAGGAGAGGCCACCACCGTAAATCCGTCTTGTTCAGCCGACTGCTCCAACACCTGCTGGGTTTCTTCATCGGCTTGACTGATCCTTACATTGATGATCAGGTCCTCCAGCGACACATCAGAGCCAAGCTCCTTGATAATATTATCCATTTGAAGCTCCTCAAGAGGAAGCTTGTAGGAGTAAGCGGCTGTTCGAAGCTCAAGCACCACATTTTTCTGCTGCAGATCCTTCACGATCGCCCCATTAAGCTTGCCATTCACAACAGGGGAGCCGCTCGCGTCAGGAATGGTAAGAACAGCGTTATTCGCTATAGTGCTCAGACTATTCTTAAGCAGCTGCTGGTCGACCGTAATCGTTGTCACGATGCGCCCTGCCTCGTTCGTAGTAACCAAGCTTGCAATCTTGTCCAGCTTCTTGCCATCCACGAGAACCTCAGTGCTCGCTGCTGGCGTAGCTGTTGGCACTGGTACATGAATGATTGGCGGAGGAGGAGTCTCAGCTTGCTCCACCACAGTTACTGTAATGGCCTTATTTGCGCTTGCCGCTCCAATTGTGACGGTAGCAGTCAGCGTCACAACCTGATTCCCGCTTCCATGCTGAGGTCGAACCACCGTCCCGTTAGCCGCCACTGTCGAAGGATGGCTGGAAGCCCATGCCACGCTTGCTCCATGCAGACCAGCAGAAGGCAATGCAATAGCTCCTGTTACGGATTGCGCTGTGTCTCCCTCCGCGAATGTTAACGAGGCTGTCGATAACGTATTGGCTGCTTCGGCTACCAGCTGCTCATCTGTTGGCTGGACCGGCCCGCTGCCTATCATCATGTTATCGAAAGCAAGCTTCGCATGTCCCACGGTTACAGCTGTAGGCTCAAATACATACAAGCGAATAGACTTCAGCTTGGTGGTGTCAATTGCCGCCGTTCTTGCAAAATAGCCGTCTGCCAGCCAGCTAGCCGCAGAGACGCCAAATTCTGATATCGTAAGCGTACGTGCTTGATTGGGCGCTATAGCAAAATAATAAATGCCTCTATTTCCCTGAACATCGGCAACCTCCACGCGAAGCTGGGCTCCTGTGCTCACGAGATTCGCAACATCCAATTGAAGCGGCTTGCTGCCCAGGCTCCAGCCCTCCTCAGGCGCAGTGAAGTCTATGCTGCCGGAATATTTGCCGCTCGTATCCCAATCGAATGCTGTGAAGGAAGCAAACTCCGCATGGAGCGCCTTGCTGTCATGTGTCGCACCCTGCTCCGATCTGGAAGCGGTAAGGCCTTGGCCATTTGGTGTATAGACTACCTCTTCCTGGTCCTCGAAGGATAGGAATACACCGTTGGGATTGACAGGACCTGGCCCTGGATCCGTTACACTGCCGATTACCATATTGTCAATGGCCAGCACTGCATTCGTAACCGGAGCAGCCGTTGGAGAAAACACATACAATCGAATAGACTTTAGATTCTGTGTATCGATAGCTGCGCTTCTCGGGAAATTGCCGTCCCCAAGCCATGTGCCTCCCGCAACGCCAAAATCAGCAATGCTGATGCTTCGGGAAGCATCCGCGCCCAGCGTATAATAATAAGTGCCCTTCACGTCCGATGTGTCCGTAATTTCTACTCGCAGCTGCGTCGCGTAGCTTCTTAGATTTGTGACATCGAAGGAGAATGGAGCAGCTCCCAGGCTCCAGCCCTCCTCCGGCGCCGCGAAGTCCAGATTGGCCGAGTAAGAACCCGTCGTATCCCAAGCGTAGGATGTGAAGGTCGTAAACTCCGCTTGAAGCGCCTTGCTGCCGTCCGTTGCGCCTTGCGCGCCTGTCGATGCCGTCACAGCATTTACATTATGCGTATAGGCTGCCGCTTCTCCGTCCTCGAAGGAGAATTTGGCCCCTCGACTGCCGGTAGGCGACGATTTTGTTTTCGTATATTGATCAAAAATACTAGCCGCCTTGGCCAAATTTGCCAGAGCTTTTGTCACTTCGTCAGTTGCCGCCAAGGCATCCTGTGCAACAACCTCAGCTTTGGTTACTTCAATATTGAGCGTGTCGCGGTACTGCTTTTTCACCCATTTTTTACCCGGCTCAACCTCAGTGCCTGTTGACGAGATAATAGTAGACGCAAGCTTGGACTTAGCGTCCACAATGGGACCCGCAAGCGCGCTCGTGGCGACGCCTGTCGGAGCCGACTGCTCGTGGTACTCGATGATTTGTACGCTTGTTATATATCCGTCATCGTCCGGAAGTGAAATGTCAATTGTATTGTTCGCCAGAAGCTTGCTGGCATCCAGCTCAAATTCCGTAAAGGTCAGCAGGTTGCCAGGCTTGTTCGTGTAGGCTAGATCCTTGCTGAAGCTTTGCTTATTAGCCGTATCATTAGGATTTACAACCACTTGCATATCCTCCGCAAACCCGCTGCCCGTCTTGCCGAAGCCAATACGGAGAGTCGCTTTGGCGAGATTGGCAGGCCGCGCTTGAACCGTAAATTGAGCAGGTGTACTTATGCTTGTCGGCACCAGCTCCTGAGGAGCATATGCAAATTCTCTCTCCCATGTTTTGGTGAACGCCGGGTTGGAATCCAGCGTAATCTCGAATACGCTCATTTCCTGCACTCGCATATACACATTGTCCAAATCCGTTACATTCTCTTCTTCATAGGTCAGGTCGCCCTTCTCCAGGAAGAAATGCTTGCGCGTTACGCCAGCAATGTTGGCGTCTCCCGCGAACACATTCAGATCCAGGTTGACGCGCTGCGAATTCAGATTGTGAACCGCGACATACACCTTGTCATTGTAGCGAACCGCATTCGTGAAGACACGCTCTTGATCCGCTTCAGCAGGAAGAAACGCACCGCGATAATCCTTCCACATATCCAGATAAGCTTCCATTGGCGTCATTTCTTCCAATAATCCATTTTGTGCTTCATTATATTTGTAGAACGTACCCGTGGAGTTGGGGCGCCAGTTAATGATGGGATACAAGTACGGAACCAGCATGCCAATCGTATCGGAATAATTGATGAAACGCAGCATGTAGCCATTGAAGGCAACGAGCTTCTGGAAGTAGTCCGCGTCGCTTCCAGCCGTATTATAAGTGCCTTCCTCCGTAATATAGATGGGTTTTACGTTATCTGTATTCACCATATGAGCATTAAGCAGGTCAAGCACCGCTTCCAATCGTCCACTCAGGAAGCCATCCGAGTTGTTTTCTCTGTCATGAATGAACAGGTTGGCGTTTTCATAGAAGTGATGCGAATACCAATCCAGCGAATCCTTGGTGTCATCCATAAATTTCAGTTGCGCACGTGCTTCATTGAAATCATTTTTCTCCAGATACATGAATGCGCTTGATGGTCCGCCGACCAGAACATCCGGATTCTCCGCCTTCACTTCAGAAGCTACCTTGTTATGGAACTCAGATAAGTAGCTCCACGCCTGCTCGGGCTCCGACTGTAAGAACCACCATTCCTGCGGGATCGTTGATTCGTTCTTAACTTCCACATACTTGGGACCCAGTCCGTCAAATCTTGTATCGATGCTTTTAATCAGCTTGGCTGATGCGTCGGCAGCAGCATCGAAGTTGGCACGGGACGGAGTACCGAAATGCTCCGATTGCCCGGAATCAGGGTCCTCCCACATCCACCTCGGCCAGCCATCCAGCGTCAGAACATAATCCTTGCCCATGGATGGATACAGACTTTCGAATTTGTCGATGGCAGGCTGACTCTTAGCATAGACTTGATTCGTTTCTGTAAAGTCTGCATATCCAGGATGCGTCGTATCCTCCTTGAGACCGGCCCAACTGGTCATCAACTTGTAATGAAACGCGCCGCGGCCGGGAGTAAATCCATAATCATGTGTCGTTCTGTGATAGGCCTCGTCTAGCACTGTAAATTCGCCGCCCGCTTGCTCTAATCCGATCGGACCGCTGTTCACATGATAACGCTTGAACACTTCCTCTGGCAGCTTATTGAGGCCGTTCATGCTTAAATTTGTGAGCGCATCCACATCAATGGACACATTCAGAATATCCTTGTCTCCTCCAAGAACGGTCCATGCGGAAGTATCAAACTCCAGCGGAACGCCTTCTTCTTCCCAGTGATAGACGCTGCGCAGCGTTCCGTTTCCGACGATTTTCATTTTGTAGCCTTCATAGATAATATCGCCGTTCGTATCCTTAATCAGCCAAGGATGGGTAATCCCCTCCGTTGGGTTGTCTTCCTGGAAGCCCATCTTCGTATAGTTTGTATATAACCCGGTTATGCGGTCATTCCAGCCACCGTTCTGGAATACCGTCCACTGTGTTTCCACACCATTGGGATCAATGACAAAAAGCTCCATCGTTTGCGCAACGGTACCCTCGAAGCGCATGTCACCGAACAGACGCCACACTTTCGCATTCATTACAGGAATATCAATCGTTACTTCGCCACTAATCTGCAAATAATGCCCATCCGGGTATTGCAGAAAGTTAATGCGCTGAACGCGGCTCTCGCCGTTAATGCTGTTGAAATACGCCACCGCATTATTGCCGAACTTATTTTTGTAATGCTCGGCAACGGCTGGAATTGTATCGAAATCAGCCTTGTCGGTTCGAATGTTTACAGGAAGCTCGTCGCTTGCCTCTTCTGCATAACTGACCCCCCCGGCAGTAGCAAGACAAGATACGATCAGTAAGGCCGCACTCAAAAAGGCAGTCAACCATTGTTTAATTTTTGAATACGCTTTCAAAATTTATGCACCATCCCTTCTATTCGTGTGTCGAAAGTGGAGAGCTTCCCCCGGGACCAAGGATACCAGGGAAAGCTCTCAGTTGTTTGCTATTATTGTTGGGCACTCTTAAAGCGGTCGTACGCCGTTTGATAAATGTTGATCAACTCGTCAATCTTCATTTTTTCCAGATCGGCCAGATATTTGTCCCATTCGCCGTCTACTCCGCCTTGAAGCAGCCACTTGGCGCTTGTTTGGTTCACGTAGCTGTTAATGTCAGAATCCAGCACTTTAATTTTTTGAGACTCCTCAGCCGTGAACAATACGCCAGGAAACGTCTCCGATGTCATATAAGGCAAATAATTCTCTTTAATGCCATCTGTCTTCACTTTATCCTTATCAGCCATCGCAAGACGAGTTCCATACGTATTTTCTAAAATAGCATAAGGAGCTTCAACTGGCGCCGTCTTGAATACATATTCGTCCGTTGTCATGCCAGCCGGCGCTTCCTTGAGCGTCAAGGTGCCGCCTTTGTCTTCCAATGTTGTTCCGATTGGTCCCCAGCCTGCTTCGATCGACGTATCCGTTGCGTAGGACAAGTCAATCCACTGCATCGTAAGCTCTGGATGCTCGTTAGCGGCTGTCATCGAGAATGCAAAAGGATTCACGCCTTGATTATTATTCAAAGACTTTCTCCACACTTGATCGCCGTTTGGTCCTTTCAGAGCTGGAACCACCACATACTTCGGATCATTGTCGACACCGACAACCGAGAAGGCATTCCAAGAGAAGAATCCGCCCAGGCGCTGCTCTGTTCCGCTTCCTTTGCCCACTAGCTGATTGCGGTCCTGCGCAAGACTCTCTTTATCAAACAATCCATCCTTGATGTAGGTGTGGAAATATTGAATTGCTTCCTTGTACTCCGGTTCCTTCGCAGAGAAGACCACCTTGCCATCTTCGACGAAGATATGGTTGGCAGAATCCGCTCTGCCGAAGCTGCCGAACAACGAGCCGATGCCCATTACGTTATAATTCGCGAAATCCCACAGGAAGGAGAATGGAATTTCGTCATTTTTGCCATTGCCGTTCGGGTCCTTTGTCTTAAATGCTTCCAGAACGATCCGCAGCTCATCCGTAGTTGTCGGAACGGCAAGTCCCAGCTTGTCCAGCCATTCCTTGTTCAGATACATCATGTCGGGAGAGAGCCACAGCATCAGCTCGCGGATGCTTGGCAGCGAATAGATATGGCCATCCGGCGCTGTCAGCATCGCTTTGTACTTCGGATTCTGTTCAATCAACGCCGTCAGATTAGGCATCGTTTCCTTCGTGATGTATTGCTCCAAAGGAACCAGCATGCCTTGGCCGCCATAGTTAATCACGTCATTGCCTGTCAGTGCAAGTGTACCGTAGAACGCATCAGGCAGCTCGCCGCTTGCCAGAATCAGATTGCGTTGCTCCTCGCATTGCGCAAATTCGATGTCTGTCCATTCAATCTGCACATTTGTTTTCTCTTCATATTGCTTGAAGAAATCCATTTCCTCGAACGGCCCGTTGTTAGGGTGCTTACAGGTTACCATCTCGAGTGTAACCTTCTCCGCTAACGGGAATACACCTTGCTCAGCCCCTCCGTCCGTTGCTTCAGGCGTCTGCGACGCTTCCGTTTGATTCGGCTCCTTGGACGGCTCCGCATTTTTAGTGTTGTTTCCTGCACAAGCACTTAGAACAGATAAGCTCATAATGACTGAAAGAAAGGATACCAACAGTTTTTTTCTCCGATTGTTCAAATCGATGACCTCCTAATTTTGCATTCGTATGCGCTTACATTATCTACAGCAAACCAACAAAGTTGTCTGGCATGCACCTCCCTTCCGTTATGACAGCTCCATCTATTACCCCTTGATGCTTCCTATCATGACGCCTTTGACAAAATAGTTCTGCAGGAAAGGATACAGAATAAGCAACGGCAGCGCTGCAATAATAATCATGCCGTATTTGATTAGTTCCGCCGCTCGGAGTCGGTCCCCCATGGAGGACAGGTCCGTCATCATGTCGTTGCTAATCTGATTCTCGATAAGAATGGATCGAAGCACGAGCTGCAGGGGGTACAGCTCCTGGTCCCGCAGGTAGATCAACGCGTTGAAGTAGGAATTCCAATGCGCAACGCCGTAGAACAACACCATAATCGCAATAAGCGCCTGAGACAGGGGAAGCACCATTTTCCAGAAAAACTTGGCATCGGAGCAGCCGTCAATCTTCGCCGCCTCCAGAAGCTCATCCGGAATCGTAGACTGGAAGAACGTTCGAGCAATGATGAGATTCCATGCGCCTACCGCATTGGGTATGACCATCGCCCAGACCGAGTCAAGCAGCCCAAGCTCCTTGACCGTTAAGTAGGTAGGAATAAGTCCACCGCTGAAAAACATCGTGAACGTAATAACGAGCATTATCGTACTGCGGCCCTTCATATCCTTCCGCGACAGGGCGTAGGCTGCGGGCAGGGTCAGACATAAATTGATAATTGTTCCTAAGATTGCGTATACAAAAGAATTTTTGTAGCCCACCCACAAGTTATCGCTGTCCAGTATCTTCTTGTAGCCCTCCAGACTGAACTTCTCCGGCCAGAACAGGGTCATCTGAACAGCACCAGGGTCCGTCACTGAGGCCAGCACAACGAAGTAGAGGGGGTAGACAATAATGGCCAGTCCGGTCAAAATCAACAGCATATTCACTCGATCGAACCAGATGTCTGCTAGACTGCGTTTAAACATATTGAACCTCCCCGCTTCTTACCATAACGATGTATTGGAAGCTTTTTTGGCAATTTGGTTGACTGTGATGAGAATGATGAAATTGATAATAGAGTTGAACAATCCTACAGCGGTCGAGAAGCTATATTGCGCGCCAACCAGGCCCGTCTTGTACACATAGGTGGAAATAATCTCCGATGAGGGCAGGTTAAGCGGCGTTTGCAGCAGATAGACCTTCTCGAAGCCGAGACTCATAATATTGCCCGTGCTCAGAATTAACAGAATAACGGCCGTCGGCATAATGCCGGGGATATCAATATGCAGAATCCGCTGAAATTTGTTCGCGCCATCCACGACCGCCGATTCATGGAGCTCGGGACTAATCGTCGTAAGCGCTGCCAGATAAATGATCGTG
Source organism: Paenibacillus agaridevorans (assembly GCF_018604145.1). Lineage (NCBI taxonomy): Bacteria > Bacillati > Bacillota > Bacilli > Caryophanales > Paenibacillaceae > Paenibacillus > Paenibacillus agaridevorans. The sequence continues at coordinate 4,563,372 of NZ_CP075889.1, forward strand.
CCCCACCCTGTGTTCTGCCAAATCTCCGACAGCACGTACACGGGCCTGAACCAGTCGGGATCACCCATAAAAAATACCGGCTCGCCGCCAAACAATCCGATGAGCTTGTTGATCATGCCCGTATCCGGCGACAGGAATAAAAACAACATGCCCGCAATAACTACCGTCGAAATAAAGTGAGGTGCATAAATGACGGTCTGCACAAACTTCTTGAACCTCTTGTGCATGAGCTGATTAAGCATCAGTGCGAGTATGATAGGAGCTGGGAAGCCTACAACGAGCTGCAGGACACTAAGCTTGATCGTGTTCAAAATAATTCTCGTAAATTCGAAGGAACGGAAAAAACGTTCGAAATGCTCCAGACCCACCCATGGACTGTCCGCTATGCCCTTGAAGGCCAGGAAGTTTTTGAAGGCAATCTGAATGCCGTATAACGGCACATAATGGAAGAGCACGTAATACAAGACAGCGGGAAGCACAAACAAATATAGCTGGTAACTCTTCAGCAGCCTTGAGGCTTTTTGCTTCAATGGCGTCCCGCGCTTGATGTCGGGTATGTCCAGCTGCCGGACTTCATTCACATTTTCCACAACAAGCACTCCTTCTTTCTGTATTAGCCGGTGATGGAGACTGCACTTTATGAACACTCACCTAATTACTCAAGCTCACCCCTTCCTTGCAAGCGATTACAAATCACTTATAAAAATGATGAGTTTTCGAAACTACTATTCAACATTATGACTAGCATACTAATAATCGAAACTCGTTTCGTTTTTATTATAATTCTGCCATTACATTACGTCAATACCCTATGTAAATGGAACAAAAAGAAAAGCTGTCCAGAAAAGTGATGTAACCACTCTTCCAGACAGCCCAGGCCGGCCGCTTATGCTCCTGTTATCCGAAGTGTATCGAAACGGTCGGTACGAATCAGCTCCCGCAGAAGCTGTTCTGTCATCATACAACGAACGTGAGCGTATTCAGGATTATTCCATAGATTGTTTTGCTCACGAGGATCTGCCGCCAGATCGAACAGCAGCCCCTCATCGGAATTTATATACACTGTTAATTTATATTGCTCCGCAACGAGTGTGCGCATTCGGGTCGTCTCAGGCGCATACCAATCCTCATCGTATTCCACGAGTGCCGGACGGGCAGGCAGTTCCTTGCCCTCTTCGACGGCAGCGCGCAGACTGCGCCCCGGCAAGCCAAGTGGCGGTGCGCTGTATATGCCGCGCGTATCCATGACAGCCTGATCAATACCAGCGAAGTCCAGAATGGTCGGCACGAAGTCCAGCAGACTCACGACGCGGTCACGATAGACGCCCTGCCTAATAGCCTGGGGAACTCTCCATATATACGGGACATTCAGTAGCTCCTCCCAGGGCCACTCTGCCTTGGTCAGCAACCGGTGGGAGCCCAAATATTCTCCATGATCGGCCATGAAGATAATGATAGTGTTATCATAGAGCCCCCGCTCCTTCAGCTTGTCCAGCACCTCTCCTATACAGCTGTCCACATGCGAAATCATGCCGTAGGTCTGTGCTAATATGTTCCTCAGCGTGGCTTCATCGAACTGCGAGTGCCCAGGATGAACGGTCCTTAAGCCTTTTAGCCAATCGATGGAATCCGCTTCTTCATTCCAGTCCTCCGGCAATGTCAGCGACTGCGGATCATACATCTCACTATAAGGACGGCAGGCCGCGAATGGATGATGCGGATCAGGGAAGGAGCACCAGAGATAGAAGAGATCCTCCTGCTGAAGACCTTCCAGGAATGCCGCTGAGCGTCGAGCTATCCAACGGTTGTAATGCAGCGGTTCAGGCAGGTCAATCTTCCAATTCTGCTCGTACAGGCTATTCTTCTCGTAGGCTCCCGCCCGCAGCAAACGCTCCTTCCCTCCCGGCAGCTCCTTCTCCAGCCATGTCAAATAATCGCCGTAGCAGTCGACATGCCCGCCTACATGCTCCGTCATCTGATAGCCGTAGTAATCGATTGGCAGCGCGGTAATTTCTCCAGCCTCCCACCGCGCTCTGCTCTCCCATGAGAATGCCATCTCCTCGCCCTTGTTGACGGAGCCGATTGGCTGATGATGAAGCTTCCCTATGGCATGTGTCCGATATCCAGCCTTTGCGAGCGTCCCCGGCAGCGTAGGCAGCCCTTCAGGGACAGCATTGCCATTCGTCAAGCAGCCGTGCTGCCTGGGAGTGAGGCCTGTCAGCAAGGTTGCACGCGAAGGCATACATACGGGATTGTTGCAATAGGCTCTGGTGAAGGACACGCCTTCAAGTCCCAGCTGATCCAAGTTCGGCGTATGCACGTCTGGATGGCCATGCAGAGACATTGTGCGAGCTTGCATCTGATCGACAACAAATACGACAAAATTAGGCTTCATCTATTAACGCCCCATTCTTTTAGCTCAGATCTAACAATATTTTGGCTACGGAGCCCGGACCGCTCAGTAGCTTGTCAAAGCATGTTTTGCCATTCTCCAGCGGCTCATGCACAGTCCATCTCTCCAGGCAAGTGCCGCTCTCTTCGATCCACTTGAGCGCGATTTGAAAGTCGATTGGATTATAGCCGAAGGAGCCCAGCATCGTGAGCTCGTTGCGAATAGCGGTATTGACGGGCACAACACTGTCTGCCGTATGAAGACCTGAGAACACCACTCTACCGCCTGGTCTGGCGATACCCATACACTGCTGCCTGGTGGCATCGATGCCGACAGCATCCACGCACTTTTCGAAGCCGCGCGCCGGTGTCACTCTGGCCAGATCCTCCTCACAGGAGACGGCAATACCTCCCATTGCCCTGACAATGCCAAGCCTCTCCGCATTTAAATCCATAACCGCTGTATGCTGAACGCCATACCGCTGCGCAGCCCGGAGCACAAGCAGGCCAATAGGCCCAGCACCGGCAATGAACAGACTGTCTGATGGCTCCAGCGCGGCCAAGCGGGCAATACGAACCGCACAGGCAAGCGGCTCCGCTAGCGCAGCAGCGTCTAATGAAACGGATTCAGGAAGCACGTGAATGTTCCCGGCAGGAACAACAGCATATTCGGCGAACGCCCCTGGCCTGCCTGCTCCGACAAGACTTCGCTTCGGACACAGGTTCGCCCTACCGCTGTAGCAATCCATACAGATCCCGCAGGAGATCAGAGGATTAGCTGTCACCCGATCACCTGACTGAAGTCCCTCCACTCGGGTGCCAGCCTGCTCGATCACTCCCGCAAATTCATGCCCCATCACAAGCGGAGGCTTCCTGAGCGAGTTAAGTCCCAGATAGCCGCTCAGCTCTGAGCCGCATATGCCCGCCCAGTGAACACGTACAAGCACCTCGTGTTCCCCGGGCTGGGGAATCTCCATGGTACGAAGCTCCAGCTGCCGGGGACCTTCATACAATAACGCTCGCATCGTTTCAGCCATACTTTCTCCCCCTGTCCTTCTTATTTACCATTCCGCGTAGGAGCCGTCTTCGTTGCGCCAGATAGGGGAATGCCAGTTATGCCCCTTTTTGGCCGCTTCTCTGACCGCAGCTTCATTGATTTCAATACCGAGGCCAGGCTTGCCGGACATGCGCACATAACCCGCTTCATATTGGAATACATCCGGGTCCTTTAAGTAGCCGAGAACATCGCTGCCTTGATTATAATGAATGCCTAACCCTTGCTCCTGAATAACGAAATTCGGCGTGCAATTGTCGACCTGGAAGCATGAGGCCAGCGCGATCGGTCCAAGCGGGCAATGCGGCGCCAGACTGACATCGTATGCTTCCGCCATAGCTGCGATCTTCTTTGTCTCCAGAATACCGCCTGCATGGGAGAGGTCTGGTTGGATAATATCTACATATCCATCCTGCAGCAGCTGCTTGAAGCCCCAGCGCGTATACATACGCTCGCCCGTTGCAATCGGCGTATTCGTCATTCTAGCAATGTCCCTCAGCGCTTCGTTATGCTCCGGCAGCACAGGCTCCTCAATAAACATAGGTCTGAACGGCTCCAGCTCCTTTACAAGAATCTTGGCCATCGTCTTATGCACCCTGCCATGGAAGTCAACCGCAATGCCGACATCCGGCCCCACCGCAGCCCGCACAGCCTGCATCCGCTCAACGGCCTGGTCGATCTTCCTATAATCGTCTATATAATGAAGTTCTTCTGTTGCGTTCATTTTCAGCGCCTTGAAGCCCAGGGCAACCTGCATCAGTGCATGATTGCTCACATCGCTTGGCCGATCTCCGCCAATCCAGGCGTACACCTTGATCTTGTCGCGTACCGAGCCGCCAAGAAGATCGTAGATCGGCGCGTTGTAGTATTTGCCCTTGATATCCCATAATGCCTGCTCGATACCTGAGATCGCACTCATGAGGATGGGACCGCCCCGATAGAAGCCGCCGCGGTACATGACCTGGAAGAGATCCTCGATCTTCAGCGGATCCTTCCCTATCAGGTAATCCTTCAGCTCCTCAACCGCCGCCCTGGTGGTGGAGGCCCTGCCTTCCAGAATGGGCTCGCCCCAGCCCTCCAAGCCCGTGTCCGTGCTGATCTTCACAAACAGCCATCTAGGCTCAATCTGGAACAGCTCTATATCCGTTATCTTCATTACTCGAACCTCCCTTGAAATGCGGCCCTTCCCGCATAATGCCTGCCGATATCTTCATGAATTCGGAGCAGCTGATTATATTTGGCGAGCCGCGAGGAACCAGCTACAGAGCCGATCTTAATCTGACCGCCGTTCAGCCCCACTGCAAGGTCCGCCAGCGTATAATCCTCAGTCTCGCCGGATCGAGCAGATATAACGGTTAACAAGCCCGAGGATTCGGCGAGCTTGATCGCCTCCACAGTCTCCGATAACGTACCGATTTGATTCATCTTTACAAGAACAGCGTTGCCCGCCTTCTCCAGAATTCCTCTCTGAATTCGCTCCCGGTTGGTAGTAAATAGATCGTCTCCCACCAGTTGGATCTTGTGGCCAAGACGTTTCGTAAGCAGCACCCAGCCGCTCCAGTCCTCTTCCGCTAATCCATCCTCAATTGAGATGATGGGATACCTGTCTACCCATGACTCCAGCAGCGCTACCATTTCTTCGGACTGCAGCATTCGATGATCCGCTCCCAGCCGGTATATACCCTTATCCTCTTCGTAGAAATGGGAGGCTGCAACATCTAGTGCAATCGCCATATCATCTCGCAGCTTATAGCCGCATGCTTCGATCGCCTCGCACAATATATCCAGCGCCTCTTCATGACTGCCAAGGGCAGGTCCGAATCCCCCTTCATCCGCGAGCAGGCGGGATTGATAGCCCTTGGCTGCTAGTAAGCGCTGCGTACGGAAGTAAACGGCAGATATCATTTCCAGAGCCTCCGGATAGGAGGAAGCTCCTACCGGCATAATGAGAAAATCCTGAATATCAATATTGCCCCCGGCATGCAAACCACCGCTAATGATATTGACCATAGGCAGCGGTAGAGCAGGCGTATCTCCTTCAGCTAGAAACCGGTTGGCGAAATAGCGATACAAGGGCAGGCCTTCGGCTGCCGCTTGGGCATGAGCTGCTGCAAAGGATAAGCCAAGAATCGCATTGGCCCCCACTCTCGACTTGTTAGGCGTGCCGTCAAGTTCTACAAGCAGCTGATCCAGCATATGATGTTCTCCCGCCTCGACACCTGCAACAGCCTTCGACAGCTCATGATTGATATGGTCAACGGCCTTCCGTACTCCCTTGCCCTGGAAGCGTGCAGGCTCGCCGTCCCGAAGTTCCCATGCTTCGAATCTGCCTGTCGATGCGCCTGACGGGACCATCATACGCCCGCGATGTCCGCTCTCCAGGACAACATCGACCTCTACGGTTGGGTATCCCCGTGAATCCAGTATTTCTCTCCCGATAACATGTTTAATTTTGGCCATGGCCGACCCTCACTCCCAAACCTTGCGCAATTACTTCTCTTGCCTGCTCCTTGCTCGAACTTAACAACCATTGCTTGCTTAACCAACTTACATGCTCCATCATCGCGGCATTCGTGATGTACTCCACTGGCGATTTGCCATCTATCCTTGCCAACAGCATAAGGCCTAGATGCTTCATGAGTCCTGGAGGGACAGCACCGTAACTTCTAAGGAACGCTTCAATACAGCGCTGCGCGGCCTCCTCGCGTCCATAGGCTATTCCCTTCAGCACGAGATGGCCGATGCAGAAGGCCAGATCGAACACCGGATTGCCCCAATGTCCGACCTCATAATCAAGTAATATGACCTCATCATATCCCGCAACCAGTATGTTTTTGGGCGAAAAGTCGCCATGCACAAAGCAACGGCCAACCTCCGTCACTTCCCGCTTCAAGTCCTCAATAGGGCCAAGCAGCTCAGGGTATTTCCTGGCTAGTTCATTATGGAACGGATCGATGCGCAACTCATCAAAATACTTCATATCCTGAAGTGAATCGATGCTCTCCATCGGAAGGCTTCGGCTTGCCACATGCATCCTCCGCATCATCCTTCCGACAGCCTCTGCCGTTTCTGTCCTGAAGTGTCCCTCCTGCAACTGTGACTTCCAGGTTACCGCTCCTTCTGGCGCGCAGGTCATCATATATAGATACGCATCCTTATCCTGATAGACGATTGAGGGAACTTGACCAACATCCAGCAGGGGGTACATGGCGAGCATCGCCTCCTGCTCCCGTTCAATTCTAGCTACATCTGAGAACCATTCCGATTGAACCTTTAACTGAGGAAGAGCTTGCTTTAACACCCATCGCCCCCGGACTGTTACAATCTTCCATACCTGACAGCTTACGCCTCCGCTAAGTTCGGTAATGACACTCGGCTCGTCAGCGGTCAGCCACTCCACACTCAGCAGGTAAGCTCTCACCTCGTTTGCAGACCCCAGAATCATGGTGCCAACTCCTCTCCATCATGTAGCATGACGATTTTGACTGTTGGCTTCGTCTTGTTCCGCAGCGCTTCAAAAGCCTCCTCGTATTGGTCAATAGAGAAGCGATGCGTAATAAGCACTTCCAGCTCCAGCTTGTGGGCTTCCAACAGCTTCAGCGCTTGATGCCAGGACTTCGTCGTATAGGAGAAGATGCCATGCACAGTCAAATCTCTCAGCATCATATAATCGCTCTCCACGACTAGCTTCTTGCCTGTTCCAGCGACACCAGTCAGCACAATATGGCCTCCGCTGCGCGCCAGCTCCATGCTAAGCCTGACCGCCTCTTCACTGCCAGATGTCTCGACAATGAGGTCAGCGCCTTGCCCTTCTGTCCATACTTGGATGGCGGCGTGCACGTCCATAATGCGGCTGTTGACGAAATGCGAAGCGCCGATTGTTCGTCCTAGCTCCAACTGCTCATTCCTCCGTCCGATCAGACAGATGGAATCCACGCCGAAAGCTTTCAATAGCTGTACGGTCAACAAACCAAGCGTACCAGGTCCAATAATAACCGCTTTCATTCCAGGCTGAATTGGCGTTCTCGTAATGCCGCGAAGCACCGTCGCAGCCGGTTCGATTAATACAGCAGCTTCATAGGAGACTTCAGCCGGGATAAGATGGACGGCTCGGGCAGGAACAATGACCAACTCCGCCCCGCCGCCAGGGCGGGTAAAGCCAAGCTGATCATATTGATGGCAGAGATTCGTCCGACCTTCTCGGCAGTAGGCGCAGCTGCCGCATGACAATAAGCCTTCGGCAATGACCCTGTCCCCTGGCCTGACGCTTGTCACCTCGGTGCCGCATTCTACGACTATTCCGCTCCATTCATGTCCAGGTATAACGGGATACTTCACGAAATCGGAGGAAATCTGCCCTTCATAAATTTCGAGATCCGTCCCGCAGATGCCGACGGCCTTGGATCGAACTCGAACATCATGAGGACCTAACGGCTGGGCCTCCATCTCCTCCAGTTGCATATGATGCGGGTTGCGGATAACCAAGGCTTTCATCGATCAGCATCCCTTCATGACATTGGTCAAGGCTCCGAGCTTCTCAATTTTAACGGTGACGACATCCCCGTCCTTCAGCCAAACCTGACGTTCTTCCGGATAACCGGCCACCACGCCCTCAGGCGTCCCGGTAAGAATAAGGTCGCCAGGCTCCAGCGTCATATATTGGGAGATGTATTGAATAATTTCTGGAACGGTGAAAATCATGTCTCTCGTGTTCGAGCTCTGCCGCAGCTCCCCGTTTAGATATAGCTTAATATCCAACACGTTGGGATCGCCTACTTCATCCGCTGTGACAAGATAAGGGCCAGCCGGACAGAAGCCGTCTAATATTTTGCCAAGCATCCACTGGCTCGTACGCATCTGAAGATCACGCGCAGACAGGTCATTGACGTTGCAGTAGCCGAATACGACATCCAGCGCTTCTTCTTGTTTGACGTTTCTGGCCGTCTTGCCGATCACGATGCCCAGCTCAGCCTCGTAATCGTATTTGACCGCTTGAGCGGGAAGCCCCACTTCCGCTCCATGTCCGACGGGGCCATTGGAGAATTTGTTGAACAGAATAGGCACCTGAGGTACGGGGAGTCCCGCCTCCTCCGCGTGCTTCTTGTAATTAAGACCGATGCAAATAATTTTTTTCCCTGCCGGTATGGAGGGTGCGAACACTACCTCTTGCTCCGGCAGCCACTCACCATGGCTTGCAGCGGCAAGCTCCGTTGCATCAGCCCTTCCGGCAATAACGTCCTCCAGGCTCGCTTCAATCGGCAGAATCCCTTGCTCTCCCGCAACCGCGCAGGTTAACTTGCCCTCTAATTGAATGTGTACCAGCTTCATTCTTGTTGCCTCCTCATGGGATATCGAATTGATAATAGAATCGTATCACGGCTTATCCCGCAAATAATTGAAACAATTCGCCATATTGTTGGATTTTTCCGATTAAAATCGAAACAAGTTTCTATCGACTCGCGCGAGGCCTATTCGACAACTTTAACCTTACAGGTATTGGATACGGCTTGGATAGAAGTGCAAATCGCCTTTATCGCAAGCTCGCCTGGCTTGGTGCCCTGTACAAGGAGCAGTCCTCTGCCCAGCTCTGTCACAAGGCTTGTGCTCTGATAAGGCTGCACATTGTCAGGGCTGCCATTGTCTACCCCAAGAATGCGGCATTCACCCTCCACCTCGAAGGCAAGCTCAACATTTTGGTTCGTAATGGCATGCCCCTGTTCATCCAATAGCTGAACGGTTACATGAACGACATGATCGGGATGAATCTGGAGGGTGTCCTTGTCCACAAGCAGCTGAATGGTATGAAGAGGGCCTACCGTATGAATACTGGCAGAGGTTGATTCATCGGCTCGCTTGCCGACAGCTCGCATCCCTCCTGCGGCATAAGGCACTGCCCATTTGTAGATATGGTCCTCGAACTGCTCCAGGCGTTTGGCGGCAAGCAAGGTGTCGTTCAAATACAAGGAAACCTCTTCGCAATTGGAATATACCTCGACCACAACCAACTCTCCATCCCTATAGTTCCAATGGGAATTTACGTCATGCCAGAACCACACTCTCTCCTGCCAGCCGCCAGGCACCTTCTCCACCAGCTCACCGGCCTCATTCAGGCGATACAAGGATTCCTCCAAAGCCTGCGTGACGAGATGGACATGCGGCTCTTCATTCCATAAGCTCTTGAACATATGATAGGAAGGCTTCTGGAACCCGGCGAAATCCAGCAGACCAAGATTGGAGCCCTTCCGCGGCCAAGGCTTCTGAATGGCTTCGCCCATATGATCGATGCCTGTCCAGAGGAAGATGCCTGGAATATGCTCTCTCTCCAGCACCGCCTTCCATTCATGCCACTGGGCTACATTCTCCGTTCCCAGTATCGGCTTGTCGGGATAATGCTGATGTCCGTAATCATAGATCACCCGGCGGTAGCTGTACCCTGCAATATCCAGCTCGTCGATATAGCCCGTTTCGTAGCTTGCGCTGGGCAGAATGCAATTCGCTGTAACGGGTCTCGTTGTATCCAGCTCCTTGGTCCAGCGTGTCAAGAGCCGGGCTGTCTTGTCAATGTCATAGGCGTCTCTTGGCAGCCCCTGAATGATCTCGCGAATTTTATCCTTGCTGTTCGGCGGAAGTGTCCAGAAATAATTGCCAGATGCATTCATGCCGAAGTAGCCGGTCGCTTCATTATATTTCGGAAACGTCCATTCAATTTCATTGCCTATGCTCCATTGGAAAATACAAGGATGGTTCCGGTCCCGCAGCACCGTGTCCTGCAGATCCTGCTTGGCATACTCGCGGAAATATTCGGCATGCCCCCGCGTAATATAATCCACCCGCTGCTCCCCGCCGTTGCTGCGCTTATCCTTCGGATTATCCCATTCATCGAAGAACTCCTCCTGCACCAGGAAGCCCATCTCGTCGCATAGATCCAGGAAGTCCTCCGAGGCTGGGTTATGGGCTGTCCGGATGGCATTGCATCCGCATGCCTTCAGCGTCTCCAGCCTGCGTCTCCATACATCCAGAGGCACCGCCACGCCAACAAGCCCGCCATCATGATGCAGATTGACCCCTTTAATTAACGTGTTCCTTCCATTAAAAAAGAAGCCTTTGTCGGCATCGAATCGGAACTCTCGTATGCCTATACGATCCTCTACCGTCTGGATGGTCCGTCCGTCTCCCACTACCTCAACAATTGCGCGGTACAGCTTGCCATCATGAATTTCCCATCGCTCCGGATTCGGAATCTTCCATTCCATCTGAAGCTCCTCTGATTGATTACCTGCCAGAGAGCAGCTCACTCTCTCCTTGGCTGCAAGCTGACCATCCGGTCCGAAGAGGCTGCCGATCAGTTCCGCTTGCTGCAGGCCCGCTTCATCATTCCGCAAGGTGATGACCCCACGTACAACAGCAAACGCATCATCGACGACCGGCGTCGTGTAATAGGTGCCCCACACGGGGATATGAAGCTTAGGCATAATATGAATGGCTGCCTTCCGATAAATGCCGGAGCCCGTATACCATCTGCTGTCCGCGTAGCGGGAATGATCGACCTTCACCGCAATGAGATTGTCCTCGCCCTCAGCATGCAGGCAATCCGTTATATCCACCAGGCATGGCGAATAGCCGTAGGGATGGAACCGTACAAGCTGCCCGTTGCAATAGATGCTTGCCCGATTATAGATGCCGTCGAAGTTGATGATGATCTTGCTTCCGATCATCTCAGGCGTGGACGTGAAGCGCTTGCGATACCAGCCAATTCCCCCGGGCAGATAGCCGGTGCAGGCTTCCCCCTTCTCCTGATCAAACGGGAACTCCACACTCCAATCATGGGGCAGATCCAGTGTTCGCCATGAGGTATCATCCGTTGCCAGCAAATGGGGAGACTCCGGCTCCCCCAGCATAAACTTCCAGTCCTGTATAAAAGGAATTCCTCTCATCTCGCTATCTCTCCCTTGGTTCATTCTCATTCATAAATGCGAAGCTCGACACATAGATGAAGCGTTCCCCGCGCGCCAACAGATGACACTTCTGCTCCGGATACTGCTCGTATACATACTGCACGAACGAGCCCGGCTTCTCTGTATTCCAATCGAACGTATCATAATGAAGAGGGATCACGGTGTCCGCGCCAATCTCCCAAGACAGCTCCGCTGCCTCCCGATAATTCATATTGCCGGCAATATTCCGGCTGGCGCGATAATAGTCGCGTCCATTAATAGGCAGACAGGCTACATCTATGCACGCACTCCGCAGCCGTGCGGCCAATCCGTCATAGACCAGCGTATCTCCCGCATGATACAGGGTCACGCCATTCAATCGGATGACGTATCCGACATACCGATGCTCCCCGCCAGCGTCAACCTCGAACTGCTCATGCATGGCCGGTATAGACCATACTTGAAGCTGATCGCCAAGCAGCGACAGAGGCTCCTCTGTATGGGCATTGAAGACACGATGAGGCGCAAAGCCAAGTTCCACAATCGTGCTGGCGCAATATTTGGGAGCGACAACAAGGCTGTCCGGGCTGCTATGACAGATAACCTTCATCGTACCGGCATCCAGATGATCCTCATGGTCATGCGTAATGAGACTGACAGCAGCATTCGTAATATCGGCTGGAACAAGCGGCGGCTCATACAATCGCTGGAGACCCAACTTGCTCCTCACATCATCGGATACGAAGGGATCGAAGTAGAGAAGGATGCCGTCCCCCTTCACCACAATGCTCTCCTGGCCCAGCAGCCAGATCGCAAGGGTGCCGTAAGGCGGAGTTGTTGCATTCATTTCGTCAATCAGCCTCTCATTAGCTCGTATGCGCGAGCCTTGCAGCATTTATCCTTCACCACCTATTCCTAATAAGGAATCAGCCTGCGGTCGGTAGACCGCAGGCCAATCTGACGACAATTACTTATAATTAATGAAAACAGTTCGCTTCTGCATGTACCCCTCAAGTCCATATTCGCCATCCTCACCGCCAAGACCGCTCAGCTTGTGACCGCTGTGGTAGGCTTGCATGCAGCCCGACATACCTTGGTTGACGAATACAGTGCCTGCCTGAATGACGTCAGTACCGTGCATCATCTTTTTGATATCGCTCGTGAACAGATAGGCGGCCAAGCCTAGTTCACTTGCATTTACAATTTTGATAGCCTCTTCGAAGCTTTTAATTTTTACAATCGGCAGCACCGGGCCAAATATCTCCTTCTGCGCAGCTGCCATGTCCGGCTTCACATCAACAAGGACAGTCGGCTCATACCAATAGCCCTTATCGAAGATGCCGCCGCTAGGACGCTTGCCTCCAAAGGCTACCTTGGCGCCTTGGGCTACCGTTTCTTGAACAATGTCGTCAATTTTTTGCAGATCATTGCCATTCGCCTTAGGCCCCATCGTTACAGTGCTGTCGAAAGGATCCCCCACTTTAATAGCCTTCATATGCTCCAGAAGCTTGGCTGTGAAGGCTTCGGCCACCTTCTCGTGAACAAGCACCAGCTCATTGCACACACATACCTGCCCGCAGTTCGCGAATCGGGCTGAGACAGCCGCTGCCGCCGCTTGGTCAATATCAGCATCCTCCAATACGATGAACGGGGCTTTGCCGCCCAGCTCCAGAGACAATGCGGTAATGTTGTCGGAAGCCGCCTTGTAGATCTGCTGACCCGCGCGTACGCTGCCGGTTACCGTTACCATCTTCGTAATTGGGCTGCTCACCAGAAGCTGTCCCACCTCCGCGCCTGTGCCTGTCACGAAGTTCGCAACGCCAGGAGGGAAGCCTGCCTCATGAATCAGGTTAAAAAACTCGGCCGAAGCGATTGGCGTAAGCTCATGCGGCTTAATGATCATCGTATTGCCCGTCACAAGCGCCGGTCCAAGCTTCCTGCCGATCAAGGCCAGCGGATAGTTCCATGCGCATAAGCCAATAGTGACGCCATATGGCACCTTGCGAATCTGCAGCATCTCGCCTTCCTTATTGGAAGGAAGAATATCGCCTTTAATTTTGTTGGCGGATTCCACGGCGAACATCATATAAGCCATCGTATCTTCCACTTCTCCGAGCGCCTCACGATACGTCTTGCCCTGTTCCATCACCAGCAGCTTGGCTAGGAACTCGCGCTTCTCCTTCACCTTCTCCACCAATTTGACCAAATAAGACGCACGCTTCACGGCAGGCAGCGCCTGCCACGCCTGCTGCGCCCGCTCGGACGATTCCAGCGCCTTCTGCACATCCTCGGCAGAGGCATCGCTTACCCGTCCAATCACCTCTTCATTCGCCGGGTTCTGCACCTCAATCAGCCGATCCGATGATGCCTCCACCCATTGACCGTCTATATATAAACGATAATAGTCTTGTCCATTGCGATTGCCCTTCATCATTGTGCTCCATCTCCCTTTCGCTTCTATTATTATTGGCCCTTGAATTGCGGAGCTCTCTTCTCCTTAAAGGCTGCCTTGCCCTCCTGCGCGTCCTCTGTCGTGAAGCAGAAGGAGAACAGGCTGTTCTCATATTGCAGGCCTGCGTCAAGCGGCATATTCATGGCCGCTCGAAGTGCAAGCTTCGCGTTCTCAACAGCGATTGGACTATATGCCGCGATGGCGCCTGCCGTCTCGTAGACCAGCTTCTTCAGCTCACCAGGCTCCACGAGCTGCTCAACCAATCCGCAACGCAAAGCTTCCTCCGCTGACAACAGCCTCCCCGTCAACACCATCTCCGCAGCCTTGCCTGCACCTACAATTCTCGGAAGCAACTGCGTGCTTCCGCTGCCTCCGATCCAGCCCAGCTTAATTTCAGCTGCGCTGAACCTGGCATTGGATGACGCCATACGAATATCGGCCTGCAGCGCAAGCTCCAGTCCTCCGCCAATGGCATACCCATTAACCATAGCGATGACAGGCTTGCGAATGCTGCGAATCGCCATACAATAATCATCTCGATTACGCAGATCCCATGGACTTCCGTAATCATCCAGCACATCAATGTCGCTGCCGGCGGAGAAGCTCTTCTCGCCTTCGCCGGTGAGAACGACGACTCGTACGCCCTTATCCTTGTTGATCCCCTGACAAAGCTCGCTGAGCCGCTCGCCCATCGCCCGCGTGACGGTATTCAGCTTGCCCGGTCTGGCAAGCGTAATCGTTCCTACATAATTGTCAACCTCATATCGAATATCGTTGTTGTCCATCGACTTACCTCCCTCCATCGTTGTCCACCGAACCCTCAAGACCGAAGTCCCTATTAATTCGTACCGTGTGCTCGCCGACTGGAGGCGCTCCTTTCTCATGCTTGAGCAGCTGTCCGTTCACCCTTGCCGGGTAACGCGTCGTCTTGAACACCTCGCCGCTTGGCCTTACGACCTCCTGGAACATATCCAGCACCTTGATGCCTTCATGCTGAAGAGTCTGCTCCCAATCGAACACCTCAGCGCACCAATAATCGGCCGGCTCGAGAATATCGAGCCACTCCTTTGTCGACCTCGTCTTCAGATGACGATTCAATATTCCCTTAATGGTGTCCCGCTCATCGAACCAAGCTGACCGCTCCGTATAGACGAGCAGCTCTTCGCACTGCAGCAGTTCGCCTAATGTCAGAATGGAGCCCATAGCCAGCGCGATATAGCCATCCTTTGTTTCATAGATGCCATATGGCGCGCCAAGGTAAGCATGGGCATTCCGGAACCTGCTTCGCTTGGGCAGCTCTCTCGGCTCTTTGTTCATATAAGCGCTCAGCACTTCGAATTGGAAATCCAGAGCCGCCTCCATCAGACTGATCTCCACTAGTCCGCCCTGACCGGTCTTCTCTCGCTTGTACAGCAAGCCCAGCAATGCCTGAACAAATACGGAGCTGGTATGCAAATCAATTGTTGCTAATCCGAAGGGAACAGGCGGCTGCTCGCCGTCGCCGTTCAGCCAGGCTAAGCCGGACATAGATTGAACCAGCAAATCCTGACCCGGCTTGTTCTTCCAAGGGCCTTCCACGCCGTAGCCAGTAATGCTGCCGTATATAATGCCAGGATTCAGCGCCTTGACCGATTCATAGTCAAGACCGAGCTTCTCCATAGCGCCGGGGCGAAAATTTTCAATGATGACATCCGCCTGCTGGATCAACCGTTTTACTTTTGCGAGATCAGAGGGGTCCTTCAGGTTGGCAGCATAGCTTTCCTTGTTCCGATTCATAGACTGGAATACGGTGCTCTCTCCGTCTACCCTTAGATTTGACAATGTCAGCTGGCGGCTTCCATCACCCGCGTTCGGCCTTTCGATCTTGATGACTCGCGCCCCCAAATCGGCTAACCGAAGCGCTGAGACAGGACCTGCCAGATATTGGCTGAAATCCAGTACAACAATATCCTCCAGCAGCTTCATTCTGCTCACATCCCCGTTTCCTGATGCTCTCGTCTAACCTGTATATGCATTTCGTTTAAGGTTTGAATAACCGTTCTCCGCTCCGGCGCCTGATTCATCAGGCGGTACCGAATCAGATTGCCAGCCTGCTTCTGGAAGCTGATATAGCCATGGAAACGCGGTCTCATGGAGCCGTGTGTCAATGTGTCCAGCGTGTTCTTGAAGAAGCCGCCGGAGAGACGATTCACCTCGGGGTCCAGCCATGCCTCCCGATGGCCTGGCTGACCGTCATTCAGGAAAAACGAGGTGCGCTGGAACTCTGGTGAAGCGACCATAACGGCGAAACTGGCAGCGATGTCAGAATGCCGGCATTGCGACGAAATCGCAAGCCCTACACCGCCAATCATGCTGCCGCTTGGCACGCCGCTGTCAGATGGAATGTTGCCGAAGCTCGCCAGGTACGGTCGAAAGCCGACTCTCGCATAATTGGAATACCCGTAGATAAGCGGAATGTACGCTATTTCATTGCTGGTACCCATAAGATTCAGCATTTGAATGGGATCCTGATGCACCGATTCCGAATGTACATACGGCATCAGGCTTTCCATAAGCGCAAGCGCCTGCTCGCCTACCTCCATAGGAAGATCAAGACCTTCACTCCAATAGGCCCGGTTCGACAGCTGCGCGCATAACGTGAAGAAAGTTGAATACGCATGCACTGGCACAAGCGGTAGGCCAATTGACTGCCCTTTGGGCAGTTTCTTGGCGATGGCGAGCACGTCGCTCCAGCTTCGGGCAGGCGATAGACCGACCTGATCCAGCAAATCCTGTCTGTAGGCGCTGACTTGAGCTGCTGCATCCACAGGCAGCGCCCACTGCTTGCCTTCATACGTATAGCTGGCGTAGCTTAATCCTGTCGAATGAAGCTCCTGATCCTTCAGAAAAGCCTCCTCTACCCGATCATTCAAGGGCAACAGCAGTCCCTTCGCAACTGCTGTTCCTATATGGGGGTGATCAATCATAATGAGATCATAGGTATCTGCAAGCAGCTCCAGCGGATACAGCTCGAAATCAGACAGAGAACGCGCGTCCCATTCAATCTCGACGTTAGGCTCCAGCTTGCGGAACGCCTCAGAGGCGGCTGCCAATGGGTTCAAGCCGCGCTCATGAGACCATGTCATTCCTTTTAATTTCAATTTCATCACCATCTCTTCAACGTGTAATGTTCCATTCCGATTCAACAACGGCGTTATGCTCTCCAATACGCGGCGCTCCTCTAGAGGACTGCAGCCGATGGCCGTTCAACCTGATGGGACAGGAGATTGCCGTCATACGGGCTCCGTTGCTTCGATAGATGTCCTGCGTCATACGCAGCTCTCTGAACGCTTCCTCCTGCATAAGCTGCATCCAATCCAGCAGCTCCTCGCAAGGAATGCCGGCCTTTTGCAGTTCAACGCTCCAATAATGAGCAGGACGTGTTGTCAGCAGCTCCTCCATGCGGGCAGCCGTAGCTTCGCCGAGCGTATCCAAGGTGAAGTGAGGGGCAATCGCCTGGGCCAATGTGTGAAGAGGCATATCGCCGAGCGCAATATAGCCTGCAGCTGTTGGATACAGCCCCTTCAGCCAGCGGATGGACTCCGATCCTTCTGCTCCTTCGACAGGTAAGCTAGAGCCTCGATCCGGCATCCACTTTTCCTCCCAGATCTCCTGCATGGCATCCAAGGTGGATGCCAGCATATTGACCTCTACAAATGCGCCGCTGCCTTGGATGGATCGACGCACAAGAGCCGCCAGCATGCCTTGCACAAGGTGGGCTCCGGTTATCATATCTGCAATGGCAAGACCAAATGGGATAGGCACCCGTCTCGACTTGTCTCGGTGCAGCCAGGGCAGCCCCGTGAGCGCCTGGAGCAGCAGATCCTGTCCAGGTCTATCACGGAGTGGACTGTTCCCTCCATATCCGCTAATAGAGCCGTAGATGAGACGCGGATTAATGGCTTTCACCTCTTCATAGCCGAAACCAAGCTTCTCAATGACACCCGGCCGAAAATTCTGAACCATCATATCCGCATGGCTCAGCAGCTTCCGCACCTTGCAACGATCAGTCTCGGACTTCAAGTCGACAGCATAGCTTTCCTTATTCCGATTGATGGAGTGAAACAGCGTGCTGTCCCCATCCAGCTCCAAATTCGAAATATACAGCCTTCTGCACAAATCCCCGCAGTCCAGCCGCTCAATCTTTATGACTCGCGCGCCCAAATCCGCTAATCGCAAGCCTGCATAAGGACCAGACAGGAATTGACTGAAGTCAAGCACAAGCAAGCCCTCCAGCGGTCTCGGCATCATGATGTATCACTCTCGCTTCAACTTAATATGCAGCTGCTGCGGCTATAGCAGCTGAAATTCCGCCTCAAGCCTGGCGTTGTCCATGCCCGCCTGCCCAACTCCACGGCGACTTCCCATATAGTTGTTGTCGAATCGAATGGGACAATAAGGCGTAAGGAATAAGCCTCGCTCCTCCGCTTGCACCTGCTGTATATTCCGCAAGGCTAGGAAGCCTTCGTGCTGAAGCAGTTCGTCAACCGTCTGAACCACGGCGCACCAGTAGCCGCCCGCTACCAGGTCCTCCGCCCAGTCCGCAGCCGCTTTGGTTCTGAGATGATCGGCGAGCAGACCTTTAATTTCATCCCGCCTCAAGAACCAGCTGGCAACATCCTCATAGTGGGCCAAAGCTTCGCATTGCAGCAGCGCGCCCAGCTCCAGCACAGAGCCCATAGCCAGAGCCAAATACCCATCAGCCGTCTCATAGATTCCATATGGAGCCGCCAGATAAGCATGGGCATTATTTAACGAGCTTCGCTGCGGCAACTGTCCTCCATCATTAAGATGAGTCGTCAACACCTCGAATTGATAATCAATCGCCGACTCCAGCAGACTAACCTCAACAAGCATTCCCTCCCCCGACTTGGAACGGAGCACAAGAGCGGCCAGAATGCCTTGCACGAGATTTGCGCTTGCGAACATCTCCACCGTGGACAGCGGGAATGGGATTGGGGGATCATTGGCATTTCCGCTCAGCCAAGGCATGCCCGTGAGTGACTGGACGAACAAGTCATCATACGGCTTCGCACTCCAGGCTCCTTTCCGGCCATAACCCGTTATGCTGGCATGGATCAGCTTGGCATTCAGCGCTTGCGTTCTCTCATAGGGGAGCAGCGTTGTCTGCAACCCGCTTGCAGGCGGCCCTTCGATGAGAACATCAGCTTCCGCAATCAGCTTGCTCAGCTTCGCATGCTCTCCTCCAGTGGCGACGCAGAACTGAAATCTCTCCTTGTTGCGGTACAAGCTGATGAGCGGAAGCGGCTCATCCTCCGTCCCCTCG
Source organism: Paenibacillus agaridevorans (assembly GCF_018604145.1). Taxonomy (NCBI): domain Bacteria; kingdom Bacillati; phylum Bacillota; class Bacilli; order Caryophanales; family Paenibacillaceae; genus Paenibacillus; species Paenibacillus agaridevorans. Next base: position 4,582,529 of record NZ_CP075889.1, read on the forward strand.
ATTCGGATGACACGCGCCCCAAGATCAGCCAGTCTTAACCCCGCGAAGGGACCGGCAAGCTGCGTGCAGTATTCCACAACGAGCAAACCCTCTAATGGAAGCAAGCCATCCCCTCCTGAGCCGTTACAATCTTCCAAGAAACAGGGGAAGGGATGGAACAAACGTAGTCGCATGTTCATCCCTTACTCCCTCAAGAATCGATAATTATTCAACCGCTTGCCGATATTATTCCAGCTCCCAAAGCTCAGGGTTGTAGCGGTAATAGCTGTGGCCATATTCATCGCGCAGCTTGTTGCTTTCGTCCAGATGCTCGATACAAATGCGCTTCGCTTCGGCCTGATCGCCAATAAGCAGCTTGTAGGCATTGCTGGCCAGCACGCTGCCGCCTTGCTTCAACGTCAGCGCAACCGAGAACTCGCCTGCCGCGTCAGCATCCACCTTCCATGCAATGTCGCTGAATTTGGCGGAGCTGTTAGAAGCGACTTGCGCCTCTATCGTTCCGCTCTGTACAACCTCGCCTTTATGATTGCTTAGCGTCCATTCCAGCTCGGTGTCCCCGTAGGCCTCATGGTAGTCATTCACAATCCACAGCTCGCCTTGGAACGTCTCGCCCGGGTTCCATCTTCTCTTCGCGAATGCCAAGCTTGGCAGAAGCGGCTGATAGCTCCTCTTGACATAGTCGAAGCTGATTTTTTTCTGACCATAATAATCGACAAGCCCCCACTTGATGTCAGGCCAGTGCGTAATGAAGTGACAGAGTGACACGCCGCTCATACGAGGCTTCCGTCTGCGGTACAATTCAAGGGCAAACTGCAGAATCGTGCCGTGGGCGATTTGAGTCGATTCCACGAACTGCTCCAGTGAATCCATTCTCTTATCGCCGAACACCTCAATGTTCAGTCCTTGGAGAATGTGGATATCGGCCCAGTGGTAGCCCCAGCTTGGTCCCATCGGCCAAAGCTCGTTCTCCGGAATAAACTTCCTCAGGCTTTCGATAGATGGCGCCGACGCCGCCGTCAATTCCGGAATGATGGAGCAATCCAGAGCCGGGTAATATTCCTCCATGAAGCTTCGGCCGCCGCCGTAATAATGCTCGTTGGCGTGCTGGGACTCCTTGGGCTTGAAGCCCATGCTCTGGCCGAACTCATTGCTAAGCGGCGATGCAAGCCCGTAAGGAACGGAGGTGTATGCCCCAATGGCAACGCCGATCGCTTCCATGAGCTCCTTGTTGCCGCTCTCAATATGAGCATCTGTGAAAAACACCTCTTCGCCGCCCATCCAATAAATATTGGAGGGGTGATTGCGGCGAAGCTTCACAATTTCAATACATTCCTTCGCTACCGAGTCTACAAATGCGGGCTCATTGGAGAAGGCTTGTGTAGAGAACGTGAAGTTCGTCCACACTGTAATGCCGAGCTCATCGCACAGCTTATAGAAGGTCGGAATTTCCGGCGGATGCCAGCCGAAGATACGCAGATTGTTGATATTGCTCTCCTTCACCAGACGAAGCAGATGCTCATATTTCTTCGTGCTGTTCCGTCCATACAGGAAGGACGGCTGGCCGCCCCAGCATGCCGAGCGCAGGAATTGGCGCTTGCCGTTAATAACGAAGGTCCACGGATATTCCGACTCCGCTTCGGTGAAGCCTGGATTCTTCTCCATCTGAATCGTACGGATACCGATTCTGTCCTCAACACGATCCTGCTCCGAACCGTTCTTCCGGACTGTAATTGCCATATCGTACAAATTCGGAGTGCCCATATCCCAAGGCCACCACAGCTTAGCGTCCGCAACGTCTACACTTGCCTTCACAGTATGGCTGCCGGCTTGAACCTCTGCCTCCACCGTACGAGTGATCGTCTCAGATTCGAAATTATGGCCCTTCAACGCGATCTGGAGCTGGACGGTTGCCGACTCTGCAGCCATATTGTCGAGCTCAACCTCCACATGAACGGCAGCGCCCCCATCCTTAAGCTCGGACTCGGTGCGATAATTCACAATGCGCACATCCTCAGTAGCCACGAGGCGTACGGGACGCCAGATGCCGAATGGCACCAGGCCGGTGAAATAATCGCCAGAGAAGTTCACCTTCTTGCCGCCGACATTGCGGAAATTCTTCGGCGGCGGGTCCAGCTTGACCGCCAGCTGATTGGAGCCGCCAGCCCATTCATCAAAGTTGAGGTACTGGCTGACCTCGAAGGAGAAAGGAGAGAACATGCCCTCATGACTGCCCAGCAATTGGCCGTTCAGCCATACGGTGCAGCTGTAGTCAACGCCTTCAAATTCCAGATGCACCTTCTTGCCCTTCATATCCTGCGAGACGTTGAACCTGCGAATGTACCACCACTCATATTCCTGCACCCACTTGGCCTTGTGCATGTTGCGACCGAAGTAAGGATCCTCCAATTCACCAGCGCGCTGCAAATCCGTGTATACATCCCCTGGCACAGAAGCATAATTCCAGCTGAATATAACACCCTGCCGCTCTGCCGGAAGGATATGGAACCCTTCTCGTTCCCCTTCGCCTACTCTCATCTTCTCCATCTGCCAGAGCTTGCCGCTTAAATCTTTCACTACACGTGACATGCCATAACCTCCCATTATAGGTCCATATTTTAATACAGAACAACAATCCGAAAATTTTGTTTTTTTAATTATTTTCGGAACATTGTTCCGTTTTTAGTTGATTATACAGTTGGATAGGCTAGGCGTCAATACGTTTTTACTCATCTTCCTTAAACACAGGTCTTAAGGTGAATTGGAAATCAAATTGCTTCTCCTTCAGCTGGTACTTATCCATCAGCTTGGGACCACATGAGTGCGAGCCTACCCCGCTCATCTTGTAATCGAGCTGAACGATCGTTTCCTTCCTCTGCTGAAGCTCATACGTATGCTTGGCTGCCGTCAGATCCTGAGGCAAATAACGGGAAGCGTTCAACGAGAAGGGTTCTGTACCGTCCAGCAGCAGCCCCATGCCCAGCTCATTGGATACGACAGCCCAATCCGTGCCCCATCTGGAGCCGTTCTCTTGCGGCATAATATAAGACTCGCCCATTTCCTCAACGCGCTGTACATATCTGCCCTTGCGTACGCTCTGACGCTTGTCCACATAGCTCTCATGCGGTCCATAACCGACATACTCCACCGTATTCATGGCTGCCGGCAATCTTAGCTGCAAGCCGAAGCGAGGCAGGAAGTCTATCTCCTTCTTCACCTCTGCGCTTGCCTTCACCGTTACCGCGCCTTGGGCATCGAACAGCCACTGGGCTGACCCTCGCACAATAGGCTTACGCGTGTAGAGACCCAGGGAAAACTCAACGGTCACGACAACCTCGCCCTCGGCACGCTGCTCCCAATCACAGCGATACACCTTCATGCCGGCATGCTCCAGCCCTTCATATTGCCATCTCGCGACCAGCGGTCTGTCGTTATCTAGAGGCGCTCGCCACATATTGAAGGATAGAGGCTGCTCCAGCAGCGCCACCCCGTGCCTTGTCAGCTGATCCGGCATACCCTTCCGCAGATCGAAGGAATGGCTGAAGTCAAAGCCAGTAATAAGGAGCTTACGCTCCACCTCCAGCACTTGGATGGAGGTATGAGAGGCCTTGTTTTCAAATAGCTTGGAAGCACCGCTGCCAACACTTGCCGTCAGCTCAAATTGCTGGAACATGATTTCATGCCCACGCTCCGCCCACACGTTTTCCTCCTCCAGGCAGCAGGATATGGTCAAGCTAACCGCATCCAGAGTGAACAGCTTCGGTTGCAGCGGAAGCTCCACCACTTCTCCGGTATGCGGAGCCGTTCGCAAGTCCCGAAGCTCGCCTTGCTGGAGGATCACGCCCTCACGCTCCACCTTCCAATAGAAGACCAAATGGGAGAGGTCCACGAAGTCATACAGATTGCGAATCTGCAGCCGGCCCTTCTCCAGCTCAACGGCATCCATCCGAACAGGCGCTATGACCTGCTTCAGCTCCAGCAGGCCGGTATGCGGCGTACGATCGGGAGCTACCAGGCCATCAATGCAGAAATTGCCGTCATGCGGCTTCTCGCCGAAGTCGCCGCCGTACGCATAATACGTTTCGCCATGCTCGGTTTCCCTCTCAATGCCGTGGTCGCACCATTCCCACACACAGCCGCCCATCAGCTTTGGCTCGGCGTAGATGACTTTCCAGTAGTCCAGCAAATCGCCGGGGCCATTGCCCATGGCGTGGCTGTATTCGCACAGGAACAGCGGCTTCAGCTTCGACTCATCCTTGGCATAGGCTTCAATCTCCGGAACAGATGCATACATGCGGCTTTCCATGTCCAACGCGCTTGTATCGGGATGACCCAGGTACAGGGAGGCCCCTCCTTCATAATGAACAGGCCTTGCGCTGTCCCTCTCCCGCGTCCACTTCGCCATGGCAATATGATTAGGACCGTATCCCGACTCGTTGCCCATCGACCAGATCACCACGCAAGGGTTGTTTTTATCGCGCTCCACCATGCGAACCGCCCGATCGACGAAGGCCTCCTCCCAATCAGGATTGTTGGACAGCTCATGGAAGTCCGTATAGGATTGCATCCCAAGCCCTTTGGCCATATTGTCCCAGTTATCGGCGATAGCCAGCCCATGGCACTCCAGGTCCGCTTCGTCCACTACATAGAAGCCGTATTCATTGCAGAGCTCCAGAAATCTGGGATCATTGGGATAATGAGATGCCCGAATGGTATTGATATTGTGCCGCTTCATCACCTGAAGATCCTGAATCATATGCTGCAGAGGAATGGTCTGGCCAAGGCTTGGATGGGAATCGTGGCGATTGACGCCCTTCAGCTTCACGGGAACGCCATTGATCTGGAACACGCCCTCTTGAATCTCCACTCGGCGGAAGCCAACGCTGAAGCGCAGCACCTCTTCACCCGAGGACAAAAGCAGCTCATACAGCACCGGCTGCTCCGCACTCCAGAGCTGCGGGTCCAGCACCTGCATATGAAGCTGTCCCCCTTGTTGCCCTATTTCACCTTGCGCCGCAGCTATTTCAAGGCCGCTTGGATCTCGCAGAACAGCTTGTACAACGGCACCGCCGGCCATCTCCAGCTCGATATTCAGTTGAGCCTCACGGTCGCCGTTCAGCAGCGTTGTACGCACGAACACGTCGCGAATATGCGCCTTATCCCTCGCCAGCATATAGACATCCCGGAATATGCCCGTATATCTCCATAAATCCTGATCCTCGAGGTAAGTGCCATCACAAAATTTCAGCACCATAACCGCCATCCGGTTAACGCCAGAGACAAGGTGCTTGCTGATGTTGAACTCGGCAGGCACCCGGCTTCCTTGGCTATAGCCGACGAAGCTTCCGTTCACCCATAGATAGAAGCACGCATTCACACCCTCGAACACCACATATTTTTCCTTCTCCGTCCAATCCGGTGAGAGGTTGAACTCCCGAATGTACAGCCCTGCGGGATTGTCGTCCGGCACAAAGGGAGGGTCGCATGGAATGGTGTAGTTCAGATTGGAATAATGCATGCCGTCGTAGCCGTTATTCTGCCAGCAGGAGGGGACTAATAGGGAGGACCAGCTTCCTGCATCATAGGCCGCTTCATAGAAGCTGTCGCGAACCTCCTCCACACTGGCGTAGTATTGGAATTTCCAAGCGCCATTTAAGGTCTGATAATAAGGAGAGCGCCCTCTCTTCCGGGAGGCAGCTCCATCGGCATCCGCATGCGGAATATAATAAGCTCTTGGCTTCTCGCGGTTTATGTGCAGTGTACGGGGATCTTCCCAATATTTATCGATTTCCAACAAAGGTATCACTCCTATAATAGTTAGACTATTCCCTTAAGGGAGACGAAGAGCACCCGTTTCCGAAGGACCCGAGTGCTCTATGTGTTATTCAGCCGGGCAAGACATCAATTGCCATCAGCAGCAATCCAGTCTGGATAGCTGGTTCTCACCCGATTGGCGATCCATTCATTCACATCGCATAGATCTGCAACAGGCTGCTTCGTAAAGGCAAGCGTCGGCATATAGGGTACTGGCCCAAATTCAGGCGTCATCGTGCTTACAGCTTCCCCCTGCGACTGGCGACGGCTGAACATCCGCTTCCACCAGCCCTCGAAGCGTTCCCGCTCCATGCTCCATTCCGGTGCTGCAGGATGCGGAACCTGCGGGCCCTGGGAGAAGCCGATTCTGCCATGGATATGATGGGTGTGTGCGATGGCAAGCTCAATCTCCTCCTCCATGTCATGAAGGAGAGATTCACATACATTCGTCCAATGGCTGAAATCTGCCGTAATTCGCAACTCCGGGAACTTATGCAGCAGTCTTGCCGTTGTCCACGGCGAGAACATGGCCCGATGCCTATGTGTCTCGTGTGCAACTATTATACCGTTGTCCCCCTCTATTCGGAGCGCCGCCTCGAAGAACCGATCCTGCTCATCATGGCTCATACGATCCCGGGCGCTGTGCGAAACAATGAGCTGGGGCTCGAAGCCGGCAGCTCTCTCCACCTGCTCCTTGAAGGATTCAATATGATCCTCACCGCCAGTGAAAATCTGGGCGATATAGGCAAGCGAATAGGTCTGAAGCGCTTCGCGGAAGGCCGCCTCCTGCTCTGGCAGAGGCATTGGCGCTTCAATGCCGGTATACCCCGCATCCGCCGCTCGCTTGAACTGCTCGCTATAGGTGCCTTCCATCCCCCAGAGCGCTTTGTATAGATGTAATTTCATGGATTTCACCTTTTCTCAGCTCTGCAGTCGCAGCTTGTATTGATCAGGCTGGAGCGAACCCGCTTCCGTTATAGGATCGTATATGGTCACTATGCGTCCATGGAATTGGTCCGCCAGTCCCTCCGCCAGCTTGTAGGCGCATGCCGGCGCTTCCTGAGGATTCGCTACGCCATTACGTATCCATTCCTCCATATCAGGGAAATACCGTTTCCCTTCCGGCGTTGCTCGCAGAGCTCTTGTCATCTCCGAATCATTCAGTCCTGGATTCAACGCAAACACCTTGATAGAAGCTCCCGTCTCCTCCAGCTCCTCCGCCAAATTTTCTGTAAATCTGGCAACCGCCGTCTTTGCCGTTCCATAAGCGTTGCTGTTCTTCATCGCATGAGTGGTTCCGCCGCCAATTAAGTTGACGATGCGGCCGAAGCCCTGTCTCAGCATCATGGGGACAATCGCATGGACGCCATAGAAGGTTCCTCTAAGATTAATATCCACATCTTCTCCCCACGTCTCAGGGTCCACCTCCCATGTCGGTCCAATCGCTCGATTCACGCCTGCATTATTGATCCAGACATGAACAACCCCAAGCTCCGACTCCAGTCGACGGACAAGATCCTTCATCTCCTCATACCTGCGAACATCCACCTGGAGGACTCTTCCTGGCGTCGGGAAGGCTGCAAGCTCCTCCTGAAGGGCATTCATGCGATTGCGATCCCTGCCCGTGCCAATGACTTGATAGCCTTTATTCCCAAAATAAAGCGCCATGTTGCGGCCAATGCCGCTTGTAGCTCCCGTAATGACAACAGTCTTAGTCTCACGCGTCATGGGATCCCTACTTTCATGTCAGAGTGCTATCTGCCCATCCATCCGCCGTCCACCGTAACAATCGTCCCGGTTACGTAATCGGATGCGGAGGAAGCCAGATAGATAACAGCTCCATTCAGGTCCTCCGGTCTTCCCCAGCGAGCTGCAGGTATCCGGCCCAGAATTGCCTCATAACGGACAGGGTCCCCTCTCAGTTGCTCCGTATTATCCGTCTCGATGTAGCCGGGAGCAATCGCATTCACCTGAATGCCGCGCGAGGACCATTCATTCGCCAGCGCCTTGGTCAGCTGTCCAATGCCGCCCTTGCTCGCTGCATAGCCAGGCACGTTAATGCCGCCCTGATACGTAAGAAGAGACGCGGTGAAAATAATTTTGCCCACTCCACGCTCCAGCATGCCTTGTCCGATCTCCCTGGCCAATATGAATTGGGAGTTGAGATTCACTTCGATAACATGATCCCAATAATCATCGGGATGCTCCGCTGCCGGCTTGCGCATGATGGTGCCGGCATTGTTCACCATAATATCGATATCAGCATGTTCTTCCTTCAGCTTGGTGATAAACGCGTACAACGCGTTGCGGTCGCTGAAGTCGCAGGCATAACCGGCGAAGCTTCGCCCTGCCTGGCGCACCTCCTGCTCCACCTCGCTCCCTGGCTCCAGGGTTGCGCTTACGCCAACAATATCCGCACCAGCCTGCGCCAGCGCAATCGCCATAGATTTGCCGATGCCCCGCTTGCAGCCCGTCACCAATGCTTTTTTGCCCCGCAGTGAAAATAAATCCAATATAGCCATCCCGCTACCTCCCGCTTAATTGCACTGAATAAGAACCTTCATCACGCCGCTGCCGGATTCCATCTGCTGAAAGCCCGCTTGAATCTGCTCGATAGGATAGACCTCGCTGATCAGACGATCAAGCCCAAGCTCGCCGCTTGCCGCAAGCTGAATCGCTTGCTCGAAGTCCTTATGCTCATACACGCGCGCGCCGAACAGCTGAAGCTCTCTCCAGAAGAAGCGATGCAGATCTACCGGGACAGGCTTGCTGAATATGCCAACAATGACAATACGTCCTCTAACCTTCGGCAGCTTGGTCATGACCTCAGCGCCAGCCAGAGAGGAGGTCACCTCGAACACAACATCGGCGCCTTTGCCGCCAGTTGCTTCCTGCACATACTCCGCCAAATCCCGCTCCTTGGAGTTGCATGTTTCGAAGCCAAGCTCCTCCAACAGCTGGAGACGATATGGATTAATCTCCGCTACAACTACCCTTGCTCCAGCAGCACGGGCAACAAGCGCTATCAACGTACCGATGGGCCCTCCGCCGATTACAACGGCATATTCGCCCTGCGCTACTTGACCCAGTCGAACGTCATGACAAGCTACGGCGAGCGGCTCAATCATCGCGCCATGCTGCAGGCTGAGCTCATCTGGCAGCCTATGCAGCGTGCTTGCGGGAACGGTCCAATAGGATTGGAACGCGCCGTCTGTCTCGATGCCCATGAACTGCAAGCGATGGCAGATATGGCTGCAGCCATCCTGACATGCCGGACATTCTCCGCATGGCCCCAGCGGCTTCACCGTAACCTTGTCGCCCGGCTTATAGTCCGCAACCTCGCCGCCAACACGCTCGATGACGCCCGACATCTCGTGCCCCATCACTTGAGGCAGCTTCACACGATGGTCCATGTGGCCGTGATAAATATGCAGGTCCGTTCCGCATATGCCCGCATAAGCGACCTTGATCTCTACCTCGGCAGGCCCTGGCTCTCTGCGCGCGCCTGTACCCACTACAATGCTTTTGTTCCCCTCATAGAATGCAGCTTTCATTGCCATCCACTCCCTATTAGATGTTTAAAATAATTGCTTGTAAGGCTGAAGCAACTCCCACCGGAACACCACTCCTGTGCCCGGCACATCGGGCGCGACGGCTCTTCCATCCTGAATAACAAGCGGCCGCTTCGTATATTGATCAATCGGGAAGCTGTGCACCTCCAGATACGACGCGTTCGGCATCGCCGACATTAAGCTGACGTGCAGCTCCTGCATGCCATGTGTGCACACAGGCAGATTGTAAGCGTAAGCAAGATTCGCAATCTTCAGCCAGCCCGTTACGCCGCCAATATTGGACGCGTCAGGCTGCGGGAAATCAATGTTGCCGCGAGTAATCATGTTCACGAATTCATAGACGGTATGGAAGTTCTCGCCTGCCGCGATAGGCAAGCCGCCCTCCGCGCCGATCCGGCGGTAGCCGTCATAATCGTCTGGAATTGTCGGCTCCTCCAGCCAGAAGATATCATGTGGCGCTAACAGTTTAGCAGCCTTGATGGAGGTCTCCACCGACCATTTCATATTGGCATCCACCATGAAGGTGCGGTCAGGTCCAATCAGTTCTCTAACGGCTGCTACACGCTCGATGTCCTCTGCCAGACGCTCTTGTCCCAGCTTGATCTTCACGGCCTGGAACCCTTTATCCATATACCCTTGAATATTAGCTAACAGCTTCTCCTTGTTGAAATTGAGATCAATAGCTCCCGCATAAGCCTTCGTGGAGGAGGCATGGCCGCCGAGCAGCTTCCACAGCGGCTCGTCGCAGCTCTTCCCGCGTAGATCCCAGAGGGCGATATCAACAGCCGAGATGGCAAATGAAGCAATGCCGCCGCGCCCTACATAATGAATCTTCCAATTCATCTCTTCCCAATGCTTCTCGATGCAGCTGGCGTCCTTGCCCAGCAGGAACGGCTTCAGATCATGTTCGATCATCTGACAGACCGCTCTTCCACCTACGCCGCCCGTGTAGGTATAGCCGACACCTTCACTGCCGTTCTCCAGACCAATCGTGACGGTAATTAATTCGAAATGCGAATGAATGCCGTGCCGCGCATCTCCCAATTGCTCCGAGAGAGGCACGAGGAAATAATCGATTTGAATATGAGTAATTCGTTTTCCATTAGCCATTATGATCACCCTCTATTGTCAATGATCGGAAGTCAAACGTTCCAATTAATTAAATGTTATTACACTAAATATATTAAGTCAACAATAAATCGGAACAATGTATCATTTTTATTTCAAGATTGACTCATTTCAAAACATTATTTAAAATAACGGAATAGAGATGAAGCGAAAGAAGGTGTTTCCTTTGAGCATGGAAACGAATAAAACGAGCTCCACCTTAGAACGCGCGCTATTCCTGCTTGAGCAACTGGCATTAAATAAGGGTGGATCAGGAATCGGAGAATTGTCGGAAGCGACTCGACTTCCCAAGAGTACGACACACCGTATACTGGAGACACTCATGAAGGCGGGTTTTGTTATGCAGGAGCCGTCAACGGAGAAGTATTTTGTAGGACTGAAGGCTATTGAGATCGGGATGGCCGGCCTTCATAACATCGATCTGGTAGAAGCCGCGATTCCTCATCTTCAGGATCTGGCTGCACAGACGGGTCAAACCGCGTTCCTTTCCGTATACAATGAGGGCGAGGTTATCTATATCTATAAGGTAGACGGGAGCGCATCCGTTATTATGAATGCGATTCTCGGCTCTAGAAACCCCGTTCATTGCACGGGTCTAGGGAAAGCCATTATGGCTTACTTCTCACTTGAAGATGTCGACAAAATCATCAGCGAGAAAGGGCTTAAGCAATACACTCCAACTACAATTACAGACCATCAGCAATTTCTTCAAGAGCTGAGCAAGATCAGACAGACGGGCATATCCGTCAATCGCGAGGAATACGACGAAGGCTTAAGCTCTATCGCCGGACCCGTGTTCAACTATACAGGAAAAGTAATCGCGGCCATTAGCGTAGCGGGACCAACCGCTCGCATCTTCGACAAGCAGGATGAACTGGAGGCGCACGTCAAGGAGAAGTCTTCCCTGATCTCCAAGCGATTGGGCTTCGCACCCTCCATGCGCTCTGTCTATCTCTCCTAAATTCTCGTATCGTCGTCAGGAATGGCTTGCCGATATGACAAAAAGCCGAGTGTCTGCAGCAGACAGCTCGGCTTTTACCTCTTAATCCTTTTCTCGCTGCGCTTTCTTGCCTAACCAGAGCACCTCAGGGTTCACCTTATTCGCATAGTGATGCTTGTAATCCTCCACCGTTCTGAATTTTAGAATATGGTTCCACTTGGAATGGACGTTATGGCACAAGCCCCAGCGAATGCCCTCAAGCGGACTGCGTTCTGTATCCTCGGTCCGGAATGGCCCCGCCGCCTCTGGCGGATTTTTAATGACGGCCTCAATCTCAAAGTTAATGCCATCATGTGCATATTGGATCGTATTTTTCTCCGGACCGTCTGTCGAGAGAAGCCCCGCCATGCCCCCACGATAGTGCCAAAGCAGCGTCTCATGACCGCTATTGGTCACCGGATTGTATTCCGATTTCACGTACGGACCCTCCGGATGATCGGAGATCGCAACGCCCCACTTTGTCGTCCTTCCGCCGAAGGTCATCTCTTCGCCCTTCTGCTCGCCCTTATAATAGAGCCAGAACTGGTTATTATAATGGAAGAGAACAGGATCATGCACCTTCAGGCTGTCGAAGTCGCCCTTATGCTTCACGGTCAAACGATTATCGCCATCGCCGAACCATTCGCCGTTCATCGCAGGACGAAGAATCGGCACATCCAGCTTGCGCCAAGGTCCCTCTGGCGACTCAGCGATCGCCATGGCAATATTTTCGTATTTCCTGAGCAGGTATTGGCCTTCAATAACTTGATACACCAGATAAAACTTGCCGTCATGATGCAGTATCTCAGGCGTGAACACACTTCGGTCATCATAAGAGCCCTTGGGACCCCGGCCCACTGCAAGCCCTTGCTCCGTCCAAGTCTTGGAATCCGGAGAGGTTGCATACCACACCTCAGATTGATCCCACGGGAACACCTTAGCTTCCGGGTCGCCTGTATTAAAGCCTACAGCTTCGCCAACGGACTTCGTATACCATACATAATAAAGCTTTCCCACCTTGATCACACTGCTGGGATCACGGCGATGAACGCCCTCTTCATAGCCCAGACCATCAACCGGCTCATACGTAAACTCACAGAACCAGTCGGCATTTTTCGTATATTGTTTGCCTCGAATCGTTGCAGCGCTTTCTTTTTTCATGTTTAAACATTCTCCCTCCTGGATGATATAAGACAACAAACCATTTAATTAATAAATTTCTTTGAAATTCGGAATTCATTTCATTTTTATTGATACTTGAATTATAACCCTCACTTGTATTTTGGTCAACAAGCTAGTTGTCCAAACAAGCGATTTCTCCATACCAAGCCGATAGCAAGGAAGAACCCCCGCCTGCATACAGGTAGGGGCTCGCTATCTTAGAAGCTTATTCGCTCTTCTTATAAATAATCGGGTTCAGCTTGCTTGCCGCAAGATCGCCAGGTACAAGGCTCGGCAGCCATTTCTGCAGATCAGTCTTGCGAGCGTTCGTGTCCGGCTCTATGACCTTCGCGTCATCCGCGTAATAGATGACTGTCATGACCTCGCGCATCGTGTTTGTCGGATTGCCTGGAGCGCTATGCAGCGTCCAGCCATAATGCCAGGTTGCGTCGCCCGCTTCCAGTGCACCGTAATTTTCAACCTCAAGACCTTTGGCTTCAATATATTGACCCAGCGTTTTCTGAGATTCATCGGAGATTGCTAGCTTGCTGATGTAGCCAAACTTGTGGGAGGCGTTCGCAAAGTTCATCGAGCCTACTTCCTCTGATACAGGAACAAGCGGCATCCACATAGTGATGAAGTTATCCGTATCTACAGGCCAGTAGATTTGGTCTTGGTGCCATGGAGTAATTCCACCGCCCGGCTCCTTGAACAGCGCTTGATCGTGGTAGATGCGAACGCCGTCTACACCAAGCAGCTCAGCAGCAATCTTGGCGAATCGGCGTGCAAATACGAAGCGTTGGATTTCCGCGGATTTCTCCCAAATGTTCGAAACCTGAATGAAGGCTTTGCCGTAAGTGTCCCGCTCCTCGATCGGCTTGTTATGATAATTCAGCTCCTTCACCTTCTCACCGATGATGGAACGGTATACACCCACCTCTTCGTTGGATGCGACTTGACTCAGCTTAATATGTCCCTTTTCCTGGAACTGTTGAATTTGCTCCATCGTGAGTCCATAATCACTTGATAGTTCTGGCAGATTATTCAAATCCGACATTCCCATTCACTCCTCATATTGTTGTTCGACTCTTGATATCCCATATGTTATCATGGGTATACTTGTTTGTATTTGAACGATTGAGGTCAATAGTTGCACTTTACCGACTTATGAAACAGGGGGAGTTCAGAGTGCAAGCAACAGCTGAAATCAGACGATTAAATCCGGTTGTCCATTGGGCGCAGCAGCATCGGCAGGCCAAGGAGCGGCTTATTGAGCGGCGTATTCGAGATTTCGAAATTCTGCTGCTGGAGCATGGCGAGGTCGAGGTTCAGATTGAATCGGAGGCGCCCTTCCGCGTTCAGCCTGGCCAGTTCTTTCTGCTGCCCGCGAAGCTCAGGCATCGTGTAGAGGTGCTGTCGCAGCCAGACGCGTTGTTTCTGGGCGTTCACTTTGACTTCTACAATGAGCTCTATATCGCGAAGGACGAAGACATCATTGTCTCTCTCGATCATAACGAGGACGATCATCATTATGGCAGCATGCCTCAGACGCCGGAATTTCTGGAATGGATAAACGCTGGCAGCCTGCATGCGACCTCTGAGGTTTACAGCCTGCTGGAAGCCGTTATACATGAATTCACCCATCGGCCGGCAGGCTATATGATGTGCTGTCAGGGCCTGCTGCTGCAGCTATTCGCTCATCTGTCGAGAGCCATTCATCAGCGTCAGCGGGGGGGCGCAAGCGCGGGCATGCAGCTGGCGATTGCTGAATTAGCCACTGCTATTGAGCAGAACGCAGGGGAACTGTGGTCCAATGAGAGAATGGCAGACATGCTGAATATTAATGTGGATTATATGGGACGTCTGTTCAAAAAAATCATGGGCATCAGTCCCAACAAATTCGTCCAGCAGATCCGTCACACCCAAGCGAAACGACTGCTCCGCGATACCAACGACACGATCGAATGGATCGGACATACGATCGGCTACACGGATGTACATTATTTCGTTCGGATCTTCCACAAGTGGGAGGGCATGCCGCCAGGCGAATATCGCAAGTTTTGCAGGCTGCTGTAGATGGAAGATGCCAATGGAGGAGCAGACAATGCAGCTATCGCTATTATAATAAAGTTCATTTTTGACATCCTCGCATCTTCTCCTTTCCGGTTTTCCCCCTAGTGATTGAACTTATTACTGCACAAATGCTTCGTCGTTTCATCCACCTCGAACTTCTGAATATAATGCCATTGGCTGTTAATCTCATGACTGAGTCCCCAGCGCAGGCCTTCCAGCGGATGAATATCAGGATGCTCCGTACGGAACGGGCCTCCCGCTTCCGGAGGGTGCTCGATAAAGGCTTGAATTTCGAACTGCAGCCCGTCCTGAGCGAATTGGATCGTGTTGCGTTCCGGTCCATCTGTCGTCAACAAAGCCGCCATGCCTCCCCTGTATGGCCAGAGCAATGTCTCATGGCCGCTGTTCGTTATCGGATTGTAGACCGATTTGGTATAAGGCCCCTCCGGTCGGTCCGCTACAGCGACTCCCCATTTGGTTTCCCTGCCCGCGCAGGTTAGCTGCTCACCCATAGGATAACCTTTATAATAAAGCCAGAATTGATTGTTATAAAAGAAAAGACATGGATCATTGGTCTTATGGCTGTCGAAGTCGCCCCTGTGCTTGACTAGGTGGCGGTTGTCCACATCTCCGAACCACTCTCCATTGCTCGCAGGTGACAGGATCGGCTCATCAGCCTTCAACCATGGACCGTCAGGAGAGCTCGATTGAGCCAGTCCGATATATTCCTTGGAGCGTCTCAAATAGGGATGCTTCACGACCTGATAGACAAGGTAATACTTGCCGTTATGGGCCAGCACCTCAGGTGTAAATACGCTTCGATCATCATAAGCGCCGGGCTCTCCTCGACCTACTGCGAGGCCCTGTTCATGCCAGTTCACCCCGTCGTTGGATATTGCATACCAAATCTCGGACCAATCCCATGGCCATACCTTGGCATCCAAATCGCCAGTATCATAGCCGACGCTTGGACCCGAGGATTTGGTATACCAGACATAATAAACCTCTCCGATCTTGATTACACTGCTGGGATCCCGCCGGTGAATGCCTTCCTCATATCCCAACCCCGTTACAGGAGCATATTTGAACTGGCAATACCAAGTGCTGTCCTTCCCATACTCGCGTTCTCTTGCTCTGCGCATAGCCAAGCTTTCTTGTCTCATGATTAACACTCCTCTTATATACTTTAATTTCATCTTATATCACCCTATTTTCATATGACATGCAATAAACTATCATAAAGGATATACTTTATTTCATTGGAGAGGGCCGGCCATGATCGAAATACTTACCGGGGAAATTCAACTGCTTCATTATCATTATTGGGAGAAAAAACAAGTTTTTCGGTTTGAAGAAGACACTTACTCCTATTGGGTAGTTTTCGCTGTTCAAGAAGGACGCTTTCGCTACAAATTAGGCGACAGCGATGATGGGGAAGCCATTAGCGGCGATTGGGTCATTTGTCCGCCGGGGACATCATTTGGTCGCGAAGTTATACACCCGCTCAGCTTTTTTTATTTAGGCTTTAATTGGTCAACGCCGCCATCTAACCTTCCGTTGGGCAAACTTACTTTCACCGACCAAGAACGTCTTGCCTCTGCTTATCGCTACCTGCAACAGTTATACGCTCTCCCACCCGAGCAGGCCATGTTATGGCGGAACCGCTTCGTTCAAGAAATTTGGGATGGTTATGTCCTGCAGCAGCTTCTTCCAGAAACAGCAGATCGAAACGCCAAAGATTCGCTTATGCTCAGCGCACGCCGCAAGCTCCGAGAGCAGGCCTTTCAATGCCTATCATTGAAAGCGATCGCAGATGAATTAAGGTTAAGTCCCGTCCAGTTTACACGACGCTTCAAAGTTGCGTTTGGCTGCTCCCCCTCCGAGTACGTTCGGCAGCTTCGCCTCGACCACGGGAAACGACTCTTGATGGAAAGCACTCTTACCGTGGATCTGATCTCGCAGGAGTGCGGGTATGAGAATGGCTTCTACTTCAGTCGAGTATTTTCCCTTCATATAGGGATGAGCCCCTCGAAATACCGAAGGGCTCATCGATTGTGATCGCTTATCTGATTCAATTCCACCCTCGCTGCCCCTTTTATTAACTCAGCGGCACTTTTTTTACCGCAGCGCTGAGCGAATGGACATGCTGCGCGGCAAGTTGATCTTGCGCATGCCGCATACCGTTCTTTGACTGGTTTGGATGGCTCCAACACTGCATGAGATATATCCGACATTCTAACAGCTCCTATTCCGTGAAAGTTTGGTTTAATTCTCCTTATCATACTTAAATGTATGAATTCTGTATTTGAACAATCAAGCTTAATCGTTGCAGTATTCCGACAAACAACAAGGGCTGGCAGGTTCATCCCACACTTCCCCTTGAACGTTCGAATGAAGTGGCATACTATAGAGTTATGAATCGGTTTAAAATGGAGGCTATCCGCGCTCATGACGAATAAAAAATATAAAGCTCCCGCTGCCGAGAAGGTGCTGGATATTCTGGAGCTAATGGCTAGAGAAAACAAGCCCTTTTCGGTTACGGAGATCAGCAATTCATTATCCATAACGACTAACTCAGTCTTCCGAATCTTGAAGGAGCTTGAGGAAAAAAAGTATATTCAGAAAAAAGAGAGTGAAAGCACCTACCAGTTGACCGGCAAGCTGTATTACCTTGGCAGCTCTATCGCCAACCGGATTACGCTGAAGGAAGTAGCGGAGCCTTCCATGCGGGCTCTTAGAGATGGCACGAGGGAAACGACCTTGCTGACGAAGCCTAGCTCGCTGGGTAGAACACTGGTTGTCGATCAACTGGAGAGTCTGGAACCGATTAAGTTTCTCTCGACTGTCGGCTTGGAGTATCCCTCCCATACCTCCGCCATGGGCAAGGCGATGCTGGCCTACAGCCCGGACCTGCTGGAGCTGTATTTGGCCCATCACGAGCTCGAACCCGCAACTCCGGGCTCTATTGCCGATCCGGCGAAGCTCAGAGAAGAAGCGGAGCAGATTCGCGCGCAAGGCTATGCCCTCGACATGGAGGAATCCTGTGAGGGCCTTCGGTGCATCGGCGTGCCGATTATGAATGCGGCTGGGCAGCTAGAAGGAGCCATTGGTGTATCCGGTCCCATCTTCCGAATGTCCAAGAAGACGATGGACCGATATATTGGGCTCGCTTTGCAGCAATCCAAAGCGATTTCCGAGCAGTTGGGCTACAGGAGTCCTTAGCGGATGAAAGTGACAAGCTACAATTCTGTGATTTCTCCTGATGAGGCCGGAGTTACAGTGTAAACTATGTCCATCAACTCCTCTTTCAACAACCAGAAGAAAAGCCCGGAAGCACAAAGAGGCCACTGAAGAATTTTCGTTACTCTTCGCTGGCAAGTTAGGCAAAAGTAAAAAAAGCATCCCGCCCCATTTTTCGGGGGCGGGATGCTTTTTTCTCTAGCTTCTGTGGGCTTCTTTTTCTGGTATTCTCAGATTATTGGTTTCAGTATACGCTTGAGATTTACGGTAAATTGGTCATTGCACCTTGCGATTCCATGCCATGCAGCCCCGAGGATGTAGCCACATGTTACTTCGCCTGAATGATTTTATCTCCGCGTTCTTTAATGTTGGCGATCGTTGTTTTTAGATCATTCTGTTTAACCAAATACTTTTCAACTTCTTCTGTAATGATCTTCTCATAATTGACGTTGTTAGCGCCCATGATTTTCTCTCCAACAAATATCGCATCCGGGCTGGTAAAAATATATTCAAGCTGCTCAACTTTAATATCGTCACCCGCTAAAGACTCGCCAAACACTTTAAACAATTCATTCTGCTCCACGGTGCGATTCGCCGATTCAGAGGAATCGGCATACTTGGCAGACAGTCTGCTCAGATCAAGACCGATTTCTAATGCAAGCTTGGGGTCTGCCGAAGTCGGCGATATAGCAAGACCATTTACAATTCCCCAAGTTTTCATCTTATCACCGCTATCTACCGGCATTGGGGCAACGCCAATCTTCCAATCTCTAGGGAACTTTTCTTTGTCCGCAGCCCAAGGCAATACCCAACCGCCTTGAATATCCATGCCATATTGGCCGTTCATAAAGGACGTTGCGCCTGTTTTTGAAGTGATTGTATTCGCATGCGTTGGCGTGCTTTCATCGATATGCATCATATTGAACAAGCGTTCCATCGAACGGGCGAATGCCGGATTTTCGATATTGGACAACCCTTGGTCGTTGTAGAAGTTCTCTCCTCCGCCTAATTCCATAATGGCATCTCCATACCAGAACGTGCCCCATGGCAGATAGAATGCACCATAAGTCTTGTCAGCACCAGAACCACTTGTCAGCTTCTTGGCTACATCGCGATACTGATCCCAGGTCATCGGAATTTTGTCATCGGGATAAGGTACACTGGTTTTATCGAAGATGGATTTATTATAATAAAGCGCCCACCTTGTGATATTGTGCGGAACCATGAAGATTTGGCCGTTGTTGCTTGCATTCTCTACATAAGGACCAAACTCTTGATTGAAATCAACTCCTGTCTCTTTGATAAGATCGTCAAGAGGAACAATCGTACCTGCGTCGGCCCACTGTTGTTGAATAATCGGATTAGCAACAATAATGATATCCACTTGCTTACCGCCAGCGATTGAGATCGGAACCGAAGTCAAAAAGTCTGCTTCTCTTCCGTGAAATTCGAAGGCAACATGACTGTACTTATCCAGGGTTTGAATTTCTTCCATAGCTTTTTTCATCTTAATGTCCTCATCAATACCGTTAAGATGAATAATCATTTTAATTGGATCTTTTTTAGCAACACTCTCCGGCGTACTAACACTTTGGTTAGTTGCCGTTGAGTTGCTGTTTTCCGTAGAGTTGCTGCATGCACTAAGCACTACGAATGCCAGAACCGCTACAAGAAGTAAACTAACTGTTCTTTTCATCTAAATTTCCCCTTTAATATTTATTGATCAAGCAGTACAAAAACTGCTTAATTTCGATCTGTTGCAATTACCCTTTGACCCCGGACATGGCAACCCCTTCAATAAATCGTTTCTGAGCAAACAGATAAACCACGATAATCGGAATTAATGCTAATGTTGCTCCAGCCATTTGGACGGCAAAGTTGCCCGAATATTCACCCTTGAAACTGGCAATTCCTACGCTTAATACTTGCTTATTCGTATCGTTGATATAAATTAAAGCGCTGAAGTACTCATTCCAGCCCCAAGTGAATGCAAGGATAAACAAGGCTGAAATTTGCGATTTGGCTAGCGGAAGTACGATTCGGAAGAAAGTCGTATATTCATTGCACCCGTCAATTCTCGCCGCCTCTATGAGATCATTCGGAATTGAAGTAAAGAATTGCCTCATCAGAAAAATCGAGAAGGCATTGAACATCCAAGGAAGAGCAACGCTAAGCACATTGTCGATTAATCCCATGGACTTGAAAATCATAAACTGGGGAATGATACGCACTTCTACCGGAATCATCATCGTTGCGATGAAGATGAGAAATATCGCATCTCTACCTTTAAAATTGAGTTTCGCAAAGGCATAGCCAGCAATCGTGCTTACTGTCAGAACCAACACAACGATATATATCGTCACTAACGCCGTATTGGCATACCAGGTCGCAAACGGGAAGTCGGTAACAGCCATTGCATAATTACTAGGATTAAACTTTTTGGGAATCCATTCAATCGGCATCTTGAATACGTCACTCTCATATTTAAATGACGCCGATAACATCCAAGCAATCGGAAACACCATAACAATACCAACAACGGCTAACAATGCGGTAAGCAGCGTTCTGCCGCCAAGTGTACTCTTAATCATGACTTCGCTGCCCCCTTATACATATTTGACCCATTTCTTCTGACCGATCCATTGAATTAACGTGATGATCACTACCAGCACGAAGAATACCCACGATACGGCTGAAGCGTAACCCATATGATATTGCTTGAACGCCGTATCATAGATATGGTAGACGATTGTCATAGAAGCCGTGCCTGGCCCGCCTTGCGTCATTACCTGTACTTCAGCGAATACTTGAAAGGAAGAAATAACCGACGTAATGATGAGAAAGAATGTCGTAGGCGAGCTGATTGGTACAGTTATATGAAAGAACTGTTGCAGTTTGTTGGCCCCGTCTATCGAAGCTGCTTCATAATAACTTTTGGATATTCCTTGCAAGCTCGCTAGATAAATAACGGTGCAATATCCAACGTTCTTCCACACCCAGAATAATGCGATTGTAGGCAACGCCCACTTCACGCTTGTTGCCCAGCCCGGTGTGGATTCAATGCCTAACGAGCGCAAGAAAGAATTGATAGGACCAAACTCCGGATGGAATAGTGCCGAGAATACCAATGCCGAAGCCGTAATTGTCGTTATATATGGCACAAAATACACAGCCCTCAACAGTCCGCGTCCGAAAATTTTGGCGTTTAACAGGTTGGCGATAACAAGAGCTAACACAATTAAAAGCGGGACCCCCATTATCATTAGCAGCAGATTATGCAGCAGGCCAGATCGGAAGTATTCATTTTGAAATACCTCTTTATAGTTATCTAGTCCGATGAACGTCGATCCTGCGGCTCCTTTGAACATGTTCCAATCCATAAAACTTAGGTACAAGGAATTGAACAAGGGATAAGCCATAAACATTAGGAACCCAATGACGGCAGGTATTATAAACGAATAGCCTACCAAATTTTTTCTGATGCTTCTCTTCCACCTCAGATTCATCCACTCCCCGTAGTCATGCCATGATAGCTTTGTTTTTGATCAAGCTCAACATACTATACTTAAAATCACTATTTATATTTAGATAATATTGAAAGCACTTTCATGTGTCAAGTTAAAATTTTATATATCAATAACAAAATTATATATAGACATATTCAACTTAAGCATGTACTCCTCTTATTTTGTCTATATATAAATATGTTGACTATATTTAAAACAAGCATTACAATTTATTACAGCGTAGCTCGTGAAGACGTTAGACTGTAATCGCTTTCATTTATCGAGAAAGGAGAGTTGAGTCGCCCCCCTTACATGTCAAAATACGAATTCAATTCATTCGGCATTTAAATTTTTTATTCAGGAGGTAATTGAAGATGCTAAACAAAATGTTGTTCAAACAAGTATGCTTGACCATAATTGCTGCATTAGCAATTATGGCTCTTCAAGTTCCACAGTCTGCTAAAGCAGCCGATCCCGTAACTTATCAAGGACTTGGCAAGGCCGTGTACGCGGGTAAGACTTACTTTGAAAATAAAATAACATCAACAACAAAGGTACTCGTAACACCAAGCGATACGTTAAGTTCAATTCAAACAAAGCTTGACGCCGGTGGCATCATTCAATTCGCGGCCGGCACATACAATTTAGGCGTCATGAAAATCAACCAATCCAATACTCGCGTGGAGGTTGATCGCAATGCCATCTTCAACATGAACAGCAACATCTTGTTTGATATTCGCCCGGCAACTGTGACATCACCAAGAATCGAGAATGTAGAAATAGCATCGATTGGCCCAGGCCGCTTTAAAATTAATACAAATGGCAATGTTGGCGGCGATAAGCGCCCTGTTCGATTATCAAATGTGAAGAACTTTGCTGTTTCCGGAATTAATATTTCAGGAAATTACGAGGGACAGCCCTTTATCGTATTAGCACCCTATCAAGACGGTAGCCCTGGGACTATATTGGTAGATGGCCAACAAACCTATAATCCCATATTCGGACTCGTTCCTACCTACGGCGTGATTCAAAATGTAGGGGCTACCAAGATTCACGGCGGATATGCCACAGTACAAATGTTTGGTGGAAACAACGTCCTTATGCGTAATATTGACGGAGATAATGGAGTAACTGTCCGTTTAGAACCGGGCAGCGGAAAGAATACGGATTATATAAGCATGTCCGGACCAGATCTGGGAGCCTTACACAATATCGCACTGGTAAATATCAGCAACACAAACGGTTTTGCAACGGTCTATTTGAAGCCCCATGCTAAACTTAACCACAATATTACCTTAGCGAATATTTCAGCAGTCAACAGCGCATTCGCCATACATGCAGATGTAGCTAAGTTTAAAGCAGATGACAATGTCACGGTTTCTTATGGAGGTGACACCTATAATGTTCACAGGCAGCGCGGGCGTTTTGAAAATGTAAAGCTCAAGGGGGAAATTTCACTAACACAACAAGGAACAGATAAGCTAGCCTGGTTCGCTATTAGTGATCTTCTGTATATCGAATATAGTAAGCGAGACGGAGCAGGAAATTATTCGGATTACGCTCCAAACATTGAAGGCTCCAAACGTCTAACGACTCCAGTCGTACCCGTGCTTATGATTTCGCAGGAATACCGGTCGGATACCGAGTTCAGTATTGAACGCGGAAATTATACGATGGATTTCACTACTGCCAACATTCAGTCTATTGGATTCACTCATTCCTTAGCTACGAATGGAGGCGTACTTTACAGAGAAGATGGCAGAACGAAAACAAACAAACCATTGACGGCGGAACAAATCATGGATTATTAACTTTTAAGTCGCAATAATACAAGCAATCTGCGAGCAACTGCGCTTGCGACTTGTCGCATTTATTTCCGGTAAACCTGGCTTTCGAGATTCATAATAGCCTAGAACACAGAATGACCGATGAAGCACTTTGCTGTGCTTCATCGGCCTTTGTGTGTCGTTAGTTATTTGTCGTATTTAGCTGAAACAATCGATAGATAAGCATAGCTGCTTCAGCTCTTGTAGCAGACTTGTGTGGCCCGAAACGTCCGTCTTCGAAACCAATCATGATTGCCGACTCCGTTTACGATCCCTCTGACAGCCAACGCTTCAATCCCCTCCCGGGCCCATAGAACAGTGTCAAGATCCTCGAAAGAATGCTTCTGCTACATCAGTGTCCAACTTATCTGGGTCGACAAGTTGGACTGACATCTCGACATGATCTGAGGAAGACCCTATGTACCGTAATCAACCATAGAGGGAACGATGCCGTTGCCAGTCCCATATCCTCCGTCAGGACGGCTAAGTTGAAGGGCTGCTATTCGTCTTCTGTCAGGATCGGTGCGATTCGCAGCTCAAAGGCCATCTCCTTATCGCTCAACTGGTACTGCTCCAGTAGATCGGTTCCGCAGGAGCTGGAGCCGATCCCGTTCATCTTGTAATCCAGATGCACGATCGTCTCCTTGCGCCTACGCAGGGAATGCGTATGCTTCGCCTGGGTCATATCCTCCGGCGTGTAATGGAGCGCCTGGAACGAGAACTCCGAGCCCGGGCTGGTGAACAGGAGACCCATGCCGAGTGCATTGCTGACGGAGGCCCACTCCGTACCGTAACGCGAGCCGTTCTCCTGCGGCACTACATACGAATGGTGCATATCGTCGACGGTCAGCTCATATTTGCCCTTTCTGACGCTTTGGCGCTTGTCAATATAGCTTTCATGAGGTCCGTAGCCGAAATATTCCACCTGCTCATTTCCTGCCGGCATGACGAGTTGCAGTCCGAAGCGAGGCAGGTATGGCAGATCCTCCCGCACCTGAACCGAAGTCTTCATTGTAATGACTCCGGCACCGTCAACCTCCCACACGGCCTTGCCCTTGAGTAGCGGCTGCTTGATGTTGCAGGTCAGTGCGAAGTCCACTTCAATCTGAACCCGCTTCGCCGACACATGGGTGACCTCTGCGCGGTAGACCTTGGTCATGGCGCGCTCATAGCCTTCCTTGCTCCAAAGCACCTTGATCTTGCGGTCATTATCCGCCGGCGCACGCCAAATACTGAACTGCGGCTTGCCTTGAATGAGCGGCACGCCATGCTTGGTCACCTTGGTAAACGCTCCGGCGTGGAGATCGAATACATGAAGGAAATCAAAGCCTTCCACGATCACCTCATCGTCCTTCTGCTCCACGGCGATGTCCGGCCATACCCGCAGCTCCGCAGCCGGTGCAGGCACTGAAGCAGGCACCGGCAGCTCGAACTGCTCATTGGTCAGCTCATGACCTGAAGCTGCCCAAAGCTTGTCTGTACGCTGCGTCACGAACAGGCTGAGGAACCAACGTCCCGCCGCATTCGGAAGCGAATAAGGAATGGTAACGAGCTCCGTTCCGTGAGGAGGCGTCTGCAACGACGGCAACTCGCCCTGCTCCACAGTTTCACCATCACGCTCGACCCGCCAGCTTATCACGACATCCGAGAGGTCGATGAAATCATAGCGGTTCGTCACGCGAACCTTGCCTTCGGCGGCAGCTTCAGCCTCCAACAGCACCGGCGCCATAACTTTCTTCAGCTCCAGCAGGTTGGTATGGGGAATCCGGTCCGGGCTGACCAGCCCGTCAATGCAGAAATTACCGTCGTTCTGCACATCTCCGAAATCACCGCCATAGCCAAAGAACATCTGCCCGTCTAGGGATTGAGTTTTGATGCCGTGGTCGCACCATTCCCAAACGCAGCCGCCCATCAGCTTCGGATACGCATAGATAACGTGCCAGTAATCCTTCAGGTCTCCGCAACTGTTGCCCATGGCATGGCTATACTCGCATAGCAGGAGAGGCTTGGTCTGGCTCTCATCGCTGCCGTAGGCGACCATCTCCTGCACGGTGGCGTACATTCTGCTATTCATATCAAGGCAGCTGGTATCGGGATGGCCGTTATATTTCAGCGCCGCCCCTTCATAATGCACAAGCCGGGTCGTATCGCGTTCTCGGGTCCAACGTGCCATCGCAATATGATTTACGCCATAGCCGGATTCATTCCCCATGGACCAGATCACGACAGACGGATGGTTCTTGTCCCGTTCGACCATACGGACAGCACGGTCCAGAAACGCCGCTTCCCACTCCGGATTCTTGGTGAGCATGTGATAATCCCCAGCATGCAACACCCCGTGCGCCTCCAGATCGGCTTCATCAATTACATAGAAGCCATACTGGTCGCACAAATCCAGGAATCTCGGGTCGTTCGGGTAATGGGAGGTACGGATCGTGTTGATGTTATGCTGCTTCATAAGCTTCAAATCCTGAATCATATGCTTCAGCGGAATCGTCTGTCCCAACTCTGGATGGGAATCATGGCGGTTAACACCCTTCAGCTTGATGTCCTGGCCGTTGATGCGGAAGACCCCGTCCAGCACCTCTACCTTACGGAGCCCGACATGGAAATGCAGCACTTCGCCAGCACCACTCACAAGCAGCGAATACAAATACGGATTTTCTGCACTCCACAGCATAGGGCTTGCAATGTCCAACCGAAGCGTTTCCTTGCCTTTCACCCGGGCAGTGCTTGCGCCGATCACGCGCCCCTCGGCATCCAGCAGCTGAATCTGCACCTCTACGCTGCCCTGGCTCTCGATATCACAGCGCAACAAGGCCGACTTGTAATCCGTAGATAAATCAGCTTGATAGAACACGTCGCGGATCCGCTCATTGCTGCGGGCGAGAAGATATACATCTCTGAAAATGCCGGAGTAGCGCCACGCATCCTGATCCTCCAGATAGGTGCCGTCGCACCATTTGAGCACCATAACAGCCATGCGGTTTCTTCCGCTGCGCACATAGGAGGTCAGATCAAATTCTGCCGGAATGCGGCTGCCCTGGCTATAGCCGACAAAAGTACCGTTAACCCACAAATAGAAACAGGAATTCACGCCTTCAAAGACGATGTGTGTGGCCTGGTCCTTCCAATCGGTGCAAACGTTGAACTCCCGGATATACAAGCCCGCCGGATTCTCGTCCGGAACGAAGGGCGGATCGCACGGAATCGGATAATTCACATTGCAATACTGCATCTGGTCATAGCCGTTTGACTGCCAGCAGGAAGGCACAAGCAGGTCATCCCAGCCGGAGTAATCATAAGCCTCCTCGTAAAAAGCCTCCCGCACCTCTTGCACGCTGCGGTGGTAGCGGAACTTCCATTGTCCGTTGAGTGTTTGGTAATAAGGGGATTTCCCTCGCTTCCCCTTCCTCGCCGATTCTGTATTAGCATACGGTATATAGTAAGCTCTCGGGGCTTCCCGATTGATATGAAGCACGTCAAGATTTTCCCAGACCTTCTTCAGATCCTTCATTTAAATAACCTCCTGAGTACAAAATATGATGTTTCAAAGTTTCGGATGCCCGATATCGGCATCCGAGGCCTTATTCCCATCATATCTGCTGGGCAGAGCCTTTTGCCATGCACATACCCTAACAATAGTAGTACTATTTTTACCTTCTCGCGAGAGTAGTACTATCATTACTTCTTAATACCCTGCCGTACCAGTTGCTTGACGGTTCCACCCGCTCTCATCAAGGTCTGCATTCTGGCCAAATTGTCCCCCTGCATCAAATGGTAGTTGTTCACAGTATTTCGAGCTTGCTGCATATCTTCAAGGTCGGCTAACGGCCCCAGTCCGTCCCGCCACTCTGTAAGCCGCTGAAGC
Source organism: Paenibacillus agaridevorans (assembly GCF_018604145.1). Lineage (NCBI taxonomy): Bacteria > Bacillati > Bacillota > Bacilli > Caryophanales > Paenibacillaceae > Paenibacillus > Paenibacillus agaridevorans. Next base: position 4,609,696 of record NZ_CP075889.1, read on the forward strand.
AGCTCCTCCTTGATGTCGGCATAGTCCGGAGTATGGAACAGGTTATGTGATTCTCCGGGGTCCTGCTCCAGCTGATACAGTTCGCCCTCCACGACGTCCTCAAGGAACATATGCGTGAACTTCAAGCAGTGGTCATTCATAAGCCGATCGTGAAGCTCCTCCTGTCCTGGATACCAGGTGAGCTTCCATGGCCCCTTGCGGATCATTAGCGCCGGCTCGCGCTGCAGGCCGCCCGTGAAGATATGCCCGAACACTTCGTTCTTGGCAGCTCCCGGCTCTTTGTTGAGCATCGGCAGGAGTGATTGTCCCTGCACGCAGTCCGGGATGTCGATGCCGGCGGCATCCAGAAGGGTCGGCATGATGTCTACAATTTCTGCGAAGGCCTCATAGGTTCCCTGGAGCATGTTCTTAGGAAACTTGATCAGGAGCGGAATCCGGGACACCTCTTCGTACATAATCCCCCATTTCTCGATAAAGCCATGCTCTCCCATCATCGAGCCGTGATCCGATGTAAATACGATAATGGACTCATCGTACAGGCCAAGCTCCTTCAGCTTCGCCAGAACCTGGCCAACACGGTCATCCACATGCGTGACCAGACCGTAATAGCTGGCCATGCTCTTGCGGAAATCCTCCTCCGTCAAGCGGTTAAACCCGCGCGCCCGGTAGTAATAGCGATGCAGCAACGGCTTGGTGGAGAGGTCCTCCCTCCAGGTATCCGGCAGGGGCATTTCCCGGTAGTCATACATCGACGCATAGGGCTCCACTGGAAAATACGGCGTATGCGGGTCAATGATCGACAGCCGGTGGAACAAGGGCCGCTCACTGTCCTTCAGGTCATTCAGCCGCTTGATATAAGCCTGTGTCAGCAGCGAATCAGCCGTTTCCTCGGGCTTCTGCGGGTTCACTCCGTGAATGACGAGCGAAACCTCGCCTTCATTTTTCTTATATACACTCTTCTTCAACAGCTCGCGGTCCGTGACGCCGAACACGCCGACCTCTCCGCCGGCAAACTGCCCGCGGGGATAGTGCTCCTCAAAGCCGAAGGAGCCCGGCGTATTATAGTGGATTTTTCCGTAGTTGATCGTATGATACCCTTGATGGCTCATCGTGCTGTAGAGTGACATTTCATCCTCCACCGGGGCGAAGGCGTTATCCAGCACGCCGTGGCTGAGGCCGTAGCGTCCGGTAGCCAGGCTTACGCGCGCCGGGGCGCACATTGGGCAGTTCGTATACGCATTCGTAAATACAGCACAGTCCTTCGCAAACGCATCCAGATGGGGCGTCTGCACTGTGCTATGGCCCATATATCCCAGCGTGTCCGCCCGCAACTCATCGGTCATTATAAAAAACACATGCGGCTTCTTGGCCATCCCATTCATGCCTCCTTTTTACTTTGGCTTCTACAGTCTCGTCCTTTGCGCCGCGCGCAGACTTGCGACAGCCCTACTCGTATGCCCGAATCTCGTACACACCTATCCTCTTCGCGCCATTGGTCCGGTGGAAGACGACCTTCAGCTCATCCGTCCAGACCGGATCAAAGCACAGCTTGTTGACGCGCTGGTAATTGTCTGTCACCGAGATCAGCTCGTGGTAATCCCCATTCTGTTTGCAGTAGACGGTATAGTCCTTCACCAGGGTCTGGAATACCGTGAAATCCTGATAGATCTCAAGGTTGTCATAGTGATAGTTCAGATTGGAGTCAAAGACGAGCTGGATCCGGCTGACGTTCCGAGCTTCCTGAAAAGCCACGGTAATGGACTCATCCCCTTTGGTCAGTGCAGACAGCCACATGTTAGGCAGGCCGTGGTTTCTCGACAGTCCGTTGTTCAGGTTGCCCCCGTTATAAATGTCCTGGTCCGTGCCTGTACGGTAGCAAGGAAGCCCCTTCTCCGCTCGCCACATTTCTTTCTTCACCTCCAGGGTATCTATATCGCAGAAGGTCGTGCGACGGTTCATGGCATGCTTTTTCAGGAAAAATACGCCGTTTAGTTCGTCATCGCACATGCCCAACTGAATCGACTCATTCGGCTCAAATTCAATGAACAGCTTGCCGCTCTCGCTCTTGCCGTTCAGCGGCAGGTTCACCCAACGAAGCTCTGACGAGGCCGGTACGGTAATCTCGCCCTCATACAACTTGTGCTGCGGTGAATAGTTCTGCAGCTTCACCGGCGTGTAGACGGTATACCGGAGACGGCTTTCGCTCTGGCTGCTAAAGCGCAGCGCCACCTGTTGAATTGGCTCTTTCACAGGCACAATGAAAGCATACCGCCCATCCAGCGGCAGGCTGAAATCCGCACTTTCAAGGAAGGAAGGCTGCACCGAACTGACCTGAATATCGGCGTGACGGCACAAATCCAGCGGATCATGGCTGCGCTGCCCGATGATGTATTGGTCATTCGCCATCAGAAGCTGCTGCAGTTCCTCCATATGCTGCTCGTAAATGGTTCTTGGCTGCACATTGTATTTCCTGCACAAGTGGGCAGCGGCGGCACAGGATTGCCCCAGCATTGCAAGCGTAGCCATAACGCGGGTAGAACCGAAGGCCACGTGAGTGGTGGACATGCAGCGGCTGGCCACAAACAGATTGTTTACATTTTTGGAGTAGCAGCTGCGGTACGGAATGGAATACACTCCCCGCAACACGAAGTGGCGGGTCGTCATATCCTTCGAGAAAAAACCTTCGACCGCATGCAGGTCAATCGACCAGCCGCCATAACCGATCGTGTCCTCGAAATCCTTCTGCTCAACGACATCTCCTTCGGTCAGGATATAATCCCCCATCAGCCTTCTCGATTCTCTCTTCCCCGGAACGCCGCTCACATACTCAAGATCATATTGGGAAGCATCGTAATTTCTGCTGTTCTTGATATGATTCCAGATTCCGTATACGAGCTCTCTGTGGCTTTGCATAATTTCCTCGTTCTGGCTGATCGGATCCTTCCCGTGGCCAATCTCATAAAACCACTGCATTCGGTATGCCTCATAACGCGAATTGCCCGGAATGCGATCTGGAATCTGCCGATACTGGAGCGCTTCCTCTACCTTCAGGCTTTTGGCGAATTCCGGCATGACGAACCGCGCAGGGCGTCCGGTGTCCTTTGAATACCAGGACAGGGTGCTCAGCAGCATATTCTCGTCCGCTTCATCCGGGGCGATCCGTTCATTGAATTCCGACTTCGCTTCCCTTCCCGTGCGATACTCCGCACCGGCAAGATAGCCCATCGTTCCATCCCCGGTATCATCGAGAAACAGCGGGCTGTAAAAGTCAAAGCGCTTCTCCGCCCCCAGCTGCGATCCTGACACATACAGGATGTTACCGTTTCCATCCGTTTCGACTTTATCAATATTCGTATTCAGAAATAGAGATACATTGGGCTCTCCCAGGACAAAATCCAGCAGAATCGATTCCCACAAATACGCATTGCCCTGCGGATTCCGGTACAGGTTCTCGAGGCGCAGCTCTTCCATAATGCCTGACTCCCGTGCATAGAAGTTAAACTCCTGAGCACCATCGGCACCGACTACATTGATCCGGTTCTCCGGGCTCGCATTACCGCCCAAATACCCCCGGTTGTTGATTAATGACACCTTCATGCCGAGCCTTGCAGCCTGAATTGCAGCACAGATGCCCGGCATTCCGCCCCCGACAATCGTCAGGTCCCGCTCCACCTTGATGGGTGTAAATTCCATCAGACTTCCTCCTTCGCATTTACCATATATCCATATGATAGTGCAGCGTCAGAGCTTTAAAAATACATGGGAATGCAAAATTGATATCTTATTTCAACTTATATACAATGTTTCTAAACGAAAGGCTGAAGGGGGAACCGTGCAAATGGAGCAGCGTGTCATGATAAACCGCAGCGAACTGCCTGCTTTAATTACGATGGGGGTGTTCAAGCCGGCGCAGCCCTGGATTCACGTTGACCGGATCTTGCATATGGATACCCTGCTGTATGTCGTGGACGGAGCCGTTTCCGTGTGCGAGGAGGATACCGACTATACGATCGGCAGCGGACAAGCTTTTTTTCTCAAAAATCAGTGCCGTCACTGGGGAAAAGCCCCCGTCGCGCCCGGCTCGACATGGTACTGGGTCTCCTTCGTACCGTTCCAGCCCCGGGCGGAGCAAGAGCCGCTCTTTCTACCCAAGCAGTTCACCTTATCCTCACCGGAGTCGTTTATCGATATCCTGAACACCATGCTGAGGCTGTACCGTTCTGCTGCCCCATTCAGTACCGAGCGCATGAACGGCTTGCTCTATCAGGCGCTGTATGAGCTACTGCAGCAGGATCTGCGGCGAAGGGACGAGCACCGTGCCTCCGCGCTCTCCTCCAAAATCATGGCCTGCCTGAAGCATCAGATTGAGCAGCCCTTTGACAGCCGGAGGATTGCCAACAGTCTAAGCATGAACTACACCTATTTAGGGCGGGTGTTCAAAGCCGATACCGGAAGCACGATCAATGAATACTACCGCAAGCTGAAAATCCAGCGCGCAATTGAGCTGATGCACGCTGAAGCGCTAAACATATCCCAGATCAGCGAGCAGCTGCAGTTTCCGAACCCCTATTATTTCAGCCGGGTGTTCAAGCAGGTCACCGGATTGTCGCCGCGCGATTACCAGCAGCAGCTGTATCGGTAACAAGAGAAAGGGACGATCCGCCGAGCAAGCTTCGGTAGATCGTCCCTTGTTGTTATCTTAAATTGACTAGCATGTGTGCTTTATGGCACCGGCTTAACCTCCAGTAGCAGCACCTGCTCCGAGCCCAGGCTGAAGCTCGCAGGCGAGCTCTTGCCGGTCATCAGGTTTTTGACGGTGACATTTTTATTGTTCGCCATTTTCAGACTGATATTGGATGTGTTCTTCCCTATGTTAACGATCGTCATCAGGTAGGTGTTCGCGCCATTTGGCACGACCCGCCAGAAGGCTCCCTTGGATGGCAGGCCATTATTCTCCGTCAGGACAACCGGTGGCAGCTGACCTTTGGCCGACAGCTCTATCATTACCTTGGATGCGATGCCGGACACCGCATTGTTTGTCATCTTGATCAGCTTGCCAGATCCTGCGGTCAGGGTCTTTGCGCGAGGCCGCTTGTATTCATTGAACTTGAGGCTGACATCATCAATGATTACCGTTCCCCCGTTGTCCAGATAAATTTGCAGCGCGTTAAATTCCGCTTCGGTTACTTCTTCGGTCTTGCGGACTACGATGACATCCCAATCCGTGTTCGGCTGCTTGAAAATAATGTTCTTCGTTGCAAAGCCGAGCGGTACCCCGCTAAAGTACATAGACTCATACAGATCGAATTGATCCTCCATATAATTATAATCATTGATTGCCGCTGCTTCGGAGTAGAACAGGCGAACCGGCTTGCGCTCCCGCTGGAATTTGACGATCTCATTCGAGAAGGCGTTCATGTCCATCATCGTCTTGGTGAGTTCCTGCGCCACTCTCGGCTGCTGTGCCACAGAGGCAGCATACGACTCACCAAGGCCGCCTGTCGCATTTTGCAACCGCTCTTCAATCGAGCCGTCGGCGTTACGACCCCATAACCATGTCAGACCTCCGTTCAAGCCGTGAAGCGTGGTTTGCCAGTATGTGGAGCGAACATACTCGGGCTTCATGTACAGATCTCGGTATTGTGTAGTCGAAAGCAGATGCACCTCGGAGTTAAAGTGTGGCTTGTTCGGGCTGACGGAATCCATAAAGTCATACGACATCGCCATCTCCTCCCAGTAGTAGGCGTACTTGGACTCCCAGCTCTCCGGACCCGTGCTGTTCATGTTACGCTTGCGGATCTTCGCATCGTCGCCGATGATCTCTGTCATCTCTGTCAGCGCCTCAAAGTCGATCCCGTGATCACGAGGGCCCTCGACGAAGAGGTCCGGCATAATCTTCAGCTGTGTCCGGGCCGCTGGATCATATTTCTTGATCTCATCATGCAGGAAGGTCAGCCATTCTGTTCCCCGGTCCATATTGAAGCGTGACCAGTCATACCGGATTGGAGTGTTCTCGTAGGACGCATCCAGTGGAATGGAAAGATTCACCTGGTTGAAGCTGGTGTAGCTCGTCTCCCACAGCCCATTCAGCTTTGCAATGGTGCCGTGCTTGGCCTCAAGCCATGTTCTGAATTTGCTCATCGTGTACGTAGAGACGTTTGAAACGGCGGCCCAATGCCCTTTAGCCGTAAACCAGTGCGGCTCATTGGCGAGAATGTAACCGAGCTTGGTGTAATTTTTGCCGGCCGTCGTCGGGATCGTTCCCTTGAAGACATCCTTCCAGATTTCCCGTACCTGAGGGTGGTCAATGTCATATTTGGTGAAGAAGCTCTGTCCCTTCAATATTTCTGGCCCATACTTGGATGCTGCCCATTGCGGCAGCGGATCATGCCACAGCATGAGGTATCCGGCTGTATTGGTCGGGCGATTCTTTAGATCAGCCAGCTTGGTCTGATCGATTGTCCCGGCCTCGTCCAGGGCGAAGATCGGGCTAATGGCCTTCGGATGATCCAGCTTGCCCAAGTATTCGTTATACAGTGTCGGATCGGAAGTTGTAATATTCAGCGGCTTAGAGAAGTAATCGTACAGGAACACCGGCTTTCCGTTTGACATGAATTGATCGTTCTGCACCGTAATGTTCGACCAGTTCACCTTCGGTACTGCCCGGCGCGTCACAGCTCCGTTGATGACCTGTGTCAGTTCGGATTTGGCCGTATCCAGCATTTGAATGACTTCTCTGCGCTCAAAATTGGGCAGGCCATTCGCAAGCTGCTGCGCGTTATTCTGGAACATTTTTACTCGTTCGAACTGTGCCTTGTTCTTGGCAACGTTGGCAGCGTCCCAGTCTGCGTATTTAATAAACTCACTTGCCATCCATACCGCACTTTCTTCCCGGGTGGTGTCAATTCCACTTCCTTTCGCCTGTGTGATCAACGCGTTCAGCTCGCCCATCTTTCTGACGGCCTCCTGCTTCGGGGTTTCAGCAGCTAATGCGATTGACGAGCGGTCTGCTGCGGTCATACCCATGATCAATCCGACACACAAGGTCAGGCTGATCAGCATCTGTTTTGTTCCCATTCACGCACCTCCGTTTAAATTTAAAATTTAATTTCACATTTATATTATTTTACATGAGTTGTTAAGTAAATACATTTTTTGTATTTTCTAAAATTATTAATGTAGTAACTTTAGGGCATGCAGGAAAAGAAGCACGCTCTGTTCAGGAGCGGCTTCTTTCCTTTCCTTTGATTTGTGTTGGTTCCCTGTGCCTTGCAAATACGGTTTAATGCCTTATTTATTGAAGCTCAAGCAGACGCTCCAGCAGCACAGCTGCCTGGGCCCGCGTCGTGAGATCCTTCGGACCAAATCGTCCGTTGCTCGAGCCCTCCAGCAAGCCGGAGGTCTGCAAAGCCTTTACGCTGGCTGCAGCATAGCCGGATATCAGCTGTTCATCCTTGAAGGCTTGTAAAGAGCCTGTGCCTGCAGGCAGTGAAATACGCTCTGCTTCCAGCAAGCGATGCACCATGACCGCCATTTCCTGTCTCGTTATGGAGTCATGAACACCGAAGTTGCCATCCGGCTTGCCGGAAATGATTCCAAGCGCCTGTGCTGTGCCGAGTGCCCCGCTGTACCATGCTTCCTGTTCCACGTCTTTGAAAGTAGAGACCGCAGGCTCGCCAGAGCCAAGCTCAAAGGCGTTGACGAGCATTTGAACAAACTGGGCGCGGCTCACTTGCTTCACTGGCTGGAAGGCTCCAGCGCCAGTACCCTGCACGATGTCCCGCGCTGCCAGAGACAGAATGCTCTCCTCAGCCCATGGAACAGTCGCCAGGTCCTTGAAGCTGACGCTTGCTGCAGCTACCGTATAGTAGCTGAAATGCTTCACATGGAATATAAGCATTCCTGACTTCTCGTCATAGCGGCTGTTCTTAACCACCTCCAGCTCGCTCTTGTCGTTAATGTAATAGGCAACAATGTACTTCGGCTTAGCGCCAGCCTTCAGCGTATAAGGCAACTGCAACTCCACGGTATGTCTGTTGCCGAAATGGCTGATCGCCGTCCCGTCTACGGACAGTGTGAAGTCATAGACAGGATTGTCTTTTACCACGGCCCGTGTCTTCTCGCTGTCCAGCTTCACGGAGGTCTTCTTCACCGTGATCTCTACATTTTGGGCGTTAGAGCCCAAGTCCTTCTGCAGCATGGACAGCGGGATCGAGACGACAGCGAGGCCGGTATCGATCGTCAGCTTCTTGATCTGCGCCTTACCTGCAGCGCTCACGCTTGAAGCGGGAAGCTGAAGCTGTATTTCATTCACGGCTGCCGGCACCTCTACCTGAATACGCACCGTGCCGTTTACAGCCTGTTCCACTGCACTTTGCAGCAGGCTGCCAGAGAGCTTGGAGCGCGCGACACCGTTCTTAATGGTGTCCGCTGTCACTTTAACTGGAGCGGAAGGCTGTTTTACCGGTCCGCTATTGTCCGGGGCCGGACTTCCGCCTCCTGCTGGTACCGCCTGAAGCTCCAGTAGCATGACTCCTTCCGGCTTCAGTGTCCAGGACGTACCGAGGCTTTGGCCTGTCATCATGTCTCTCACTGTGAATGATTGGTTGTCGGCCATCGCTGCCTTCAGCGAAGCCTCATGCTTGCCAAGGTTCACAATCGTCATCATATATCGGTCGTCGCCATACGGTACTACACGCCACATAGCCCCGCGCTGACTCGATCCGTTGGTCTCCATCAGGTTGACCGGAGAAAGGCTGTCTTTCTGCTCAAGCACGCCAAACGCCTGCTCTGCCATGTTCACAGCTGATTCGTCCACCGGCTTGAGAAGCACACCGCTTCCTTGGGTTAATGCGGCTGTGCGCGGCTTCTTGTACTCGGTCGCCTTCAAGCTGCCGGCATCTGTAATGACCGTTCCTCCCTGATTTAAATAAGACTGCAGCGCGGCAAATTCAGCGTCAGTGACTTCCTCGGTCTTGCGGATCACCACGGCATCCCAGTTGGAATGCGGCTGCTTCTCCAGTATGCTTGCGGTCACAAACCCGACCGGCACACCGCTGAAGTACAAGGCTTCGTACAGCTCAAATTGATCCTCCATATAATGCGTATCATTGATTGCCGCAGTTTCAGAGTAGAAGATACGCACTGGCTTGCGCTGCTCCTGGAACTTCACAATCTCCTCGGAGAAAGCGTTCAGGTCCATCATCGTCTTGCTCAGCTCATTCGCTACCCGTGGCTGCTGAGCAACGGTTCCCGGATATGACTCCAGCAGCCCCTGCACCGAGGTGGTCATCAGACGATTCTCAATCGAGCCATCCGGATTTCGTCCCCAGAACCATGTAAAGCCTGCATCCATACCGAGCAGAGTGGCAAGCCAGTATGTGTTGCGTACATATTCCGGCTTCATATACAGATCCCGGTAAGCGACGGTAGACAGGAAATGCACCTCTGAGTTTATATGGGCCTTCTCCGGGCTGACCGAGGACATAAAGTCGTAGGACATGGCCAGCTCTTTCCACATATAGGAGTAATGCTCCTTCCAATCCTCCGCTTGTCCGGTTGACTTGAAGTTCTCCTTCCGGGTCTTCGCATCGTCGCCGATGATATCGACCATTTCCGTGAGCTTCTCAAAGTCGATGCCATGTGTCCGGTTGTCCTCAACGAACAGGTCCGGCATAATTTTGATATGCGTGTTTGCTTCTGGATCATTTTTCTTCACCTGCTCATGCAGGAAGCGCAGCCATTCCGTTCCCCGCTCCATATTGAACAAGCTGACATCATATCCGATCGGCGTTCCTTTATACTTCTTATCCAGTGGAATGACGCTCCGCGAAGCCACATCAAAGCTTGCATAGCTCGTTCCCCACAGTGCATTCAGGTCACTGATCGTCTGATGGCGCTCCTGCAGCCATGATGCGAATTGCTGCAAGGCAATGTCGGAAATACCCTCTTGGCCATTTACTTTTTTAGGTGTTGCCCAGTGGCCTTTCTCCAGGAACCAGTGCGGCTCGTTCGCCAGCAGATATCCCAGCTCCGTGTAAGGCTTTCCGCTCGTGATTGGTCCGGTCTGCTTCAGCACATTACTCCAGATCGAACGGATCTCCGGGTGATTAATGTCGTATTTCGTAAAGGTTGTAATGCCGTCACGGAGCGTCTCCCCGTGCTTACTGGTGGCCCAAGCGGGAGAGGGATCATGCCACAAGATGGTATAGCCCATGTTGTTGCTCGGACGGTTCTGTAAATCTCCGTACTTGTCTGCAGTCGGCGTACCATTTTCGTCGCTTACAAAGCTCGGATTGATGGATTTGGGCACATCTATTTTGCCGAGATAGTCGTTGTACAGGGTCGCGTTGTCTTTCGACACATCAAGTGGCTTGGAGAAATAGTCGTGCAGGAATACAGGCTTGCCCTCGCTGTAGAAATTACTTCCCTGCAGCTCAATGCCGTCCCAATCCACGAGCCGCACCGGCCTCCGCACGACCGTTCCGTCCAGCACCGCTGTCAGCTCGGCAATTGACGTATCCAGCAGCGCGATGACTTCCGTACGCTGGAACTCCGGCAGTTCCAGCGCGAGCTCCTCCGGTGACCTGCCACCCGGGCTGTAGGATGGAATAACCCCGAACATCTTCTTGTTCACATCAATATTCTTCTCATCCCAGTCGGCATATTTGTCATATTCTTTCGCGAACCAGACCGCCCCCTTCTCCCGCTCTGTATCAAGCTGGCGGGCCTGCGCTTTTAGGATCAGGGCTTCCAGCTCGCTGATTTTGGACTGAATGCGTGCCTTTAGCTCTGCCGCGGACAGTGCGCCGTATTTCAAAATACTCTTCGACACAATGCCCCCGTTCTTCAGATCAGCTTCAATCGTCGCCGTCCGGCCATCCGTTGCCTTCACGGTCACGGTCACCTTCTTCTGCTCCATCGACTTCACCGTCAGATAGATGCGCCCGTCCTGGATATCAGCCGCCAGAGCAGCTTCATCCGAGGATTCAGCCGAGTCGCCAACCATACCAAGCTTGGACTCGGTATTCGTAGTGCTGGCATCAATGTAGGTTCCGCTGGATTGAACGGCAATCTCCTTCGGAATGGAGCCGATCACCGTAAGCTCCGCACCTGACTGTACGCTCAGTTCCGTCGTCAGCGACGTAATGAGCGGCTTCAGGACGGTCGCTTTACCTGTTGTGATCTCCATGCGATTCTTCGCATACATGCTCAGCTTGGAATTTGGCTCTACCCGAAGCATCCCGGTGTCACCGATCGTCTCTCCCTTGCCCTTGATGTACATGGCACTGCCTGGCTCGAACACCGCGGACCCAATACCGCTAGCTCCGACAATGCCATTGCCGATAATGAAGCCTTCATCGCGGAAGTCCTGCAGCTGCCCCTTTACCTGAATGACTGCATGAACCGTCATTTGGGCCGTGAATTTCAGCCGCACATTAGAGGGCACGGTCAGTTTTTTCGTAACAGTAACCGGCTTGAACACTTCCACGACATGGAACGTCTTCTCGCCTACTCTTTCGTCAGCCAAGCGTCTTGCCACAGACTCTGCGCCTCCGTTCAGACCGTTCATTGCCTCCAGCAGCTCATCCGCCGTCGCAATCTCCTCGGCCAGCACCGCACCTGGCTGCTTCGCATCGTTAAAGGCTTGAGCTGCAGCCTCCAGCGCTGCGGCTGCAGTCTGATAGTCGCTCTCCGTAGCCGAGCTGTTGTTCTTCGTCATGACCGCGTCTTCAATATTCTGGGCGAATACATCTTGATGCGCTGCCGTTACCCAGTATTGATCTGACGTAAGTCCGGCACCGTTCACGCTGACCGGCGTGGAGGATATATTAGCCTCAGCCAGCTGGATCAGCTCATTCAGCCTTACAAGGATAGCGCTAACCGGCGTATAGTCAACACCGGCCCCAATATTGGAGGCCGAGGCGTTAAATATGGCCTCTGAGGCTACTGTAATCCGCTGCACCACGGACGTCATAACCGGCTTGGCCAGGGTTACAATGCCGGAAGCGATACGCAGATGGTGATTCCCCCGCATCTCTACACTCGAATCTGCACCCAGCTTGAATATACCGTTCGGACCCACCACCTCGGTGCCTTGCTGATAGTAGCTGCTTCCCGTGCGGAACACCACGGCACCGGAACCGTTGCCAGCAAGCCCTGCTCCTCGCTTGTCCGGTGTGCGGCTGTCCTGAACGGTGCCCGACACGGTCACAGCCGCATTCACGGTCATGTTGGCAAAGCTTTGCAGCTTCACGCCCGCCGGAATGGACAGCGGCTCGGTAATCGCAATTGATTCATAAAGCTCCACAGTATTTCCACTCAACTTCACCAGCGTGTCATTCACGGTCACATTTCTGAGCCAGTCCGTAAGATCCTGTGCGGTCTTAATCTCCGCAGGCAGGCCCGTACGGGTGCCATCCTGCTTAGCAGCATCAAATACCTGGACTGCTGCTGCCAGGGAAGCCTCCGCTTCCGTGACCTGACTCTGGGTGGCCGCGGCATTATCCCTGACCCCGATGGCCGATTGAATGGCTGTTATTAAGGCATCCGCAGCCGATGATGTAACCCATTTTCCGGACGATGGCACATCTGTACCATCCACGCTAACTGCCGTGGCGTCTTTGTTGGCAATCGCTCCGGAGATCGCCTGGACCAGCGCGGCCTTGTCTACCGCTTGATCCGATCCCGTAGGGACAGGCGTTACAACGACAACATCATTATTGATTACTCCTTTGACTTCGAATTTCGCTCCCTCTGCAACTTCAATCCTCTTGAACATATCTGACGTCACCGTCTTGCCGGCCGCCACTGTGACCGTCCCGGAGGTTACGTACAGCTCGCTGTTTGCCAGCAGCCTCACGCTGGAATCGGCCCCTGGCTGCAGAACGCCGGCCGCTCCCACGACCTCAATGCCTTGCTGGTAGTAGCTGCTCCCCGAATTCAGCAGCACCGAGCCGATACCGGTGCCAACAACACCATCCCGGCGAAATTCAAGAGCTCGGCTGTCCTGCAGCTTCCCGTCTACCGTAACTTCTTCCTGAATGCCCAACTTCACGAACAGTTGCAGCTTCACACCGACCGGTACGTTAAACGTCTCGTTAATCGTAACCGGGGTGCTGACCTGCGCTGTCATGTTACCGTCAGCCGTTTTGATCTTGGAAGCATCCCCGCCTACATCCAGCTTCGTGCGGAGGAACTCCACTAATTGCTGCGCATCCGCAATCATGGCGGCTTGCAGCGGAGCAGGAGGAACCACCAGTGCTGCAATGAGACTCAGGCTCATAAATAAGGACAATAATCTTTTCATGTCGGCCTCCTTAGAAAAACGTTTACATTTTGTGAACTTATGGCACTCTATTCCCTGTTCTATCTACAATCAGCGGTTGAGAAAAAGCCGCATCTTTGCATGTAAAGGAGTTTACCCTCTACCCGCCAAAGATATGGCTCCTTGATTCTAAACTAATGCTTATTTCGAGGAATCATAGTATTTCTGATACAGGGCTACATACTCTTCCACTCTCAGCTTCTTCAGTTGGGCCAGGTGATTATCCCAATCTGCATCGGTGAAACCATTCATGACGAATTTGGCAAAGGTGCTGGCATAATAGCCGTTCTTGCCATTCAGGTCCAGGTTGATGGCGGCGAGCGTCTCGCCGTCTTCCAGCGACCACAGCATGTCGTGAATGAGCTCGGTGGATGCAAATGGCATATACATCTTATAATGCTCGCGCTTCTCGTCCGCCTGATCATCAATCAGCCGATCTACCATATTCTTCAGCACCATCACGGTAGCGCCGTTGCCCGGTGCCTCCGAGTGCTTAAAGTCACCAGAATTCATACCCTCCGGAACCGGCTGCTTGTCAAAAGTACCGTCCGGATTCTCCTTCACGGTCAGGCCAATTGGGCCTACCTCGAACTGGAAGCTCAGCTTTTCTTCATACATTGTATCCATCCACTTCAGCGTCACTTCTGGGTGTTTGTTTTTTGACGTAATTGCGAATGCTCCCTTGCTGAGCGATACCGGCATACGGAGCCAGCCTTGCTCGCCATTAGCTCCCTTCAGCGGCAGCACTGGAACATAATCCTCATTGATCGAACCGAATACCCCTTGGTTGGAGTAGGTGAAGAACGATCCGATCGGCACATCCTCACTGCGCACCTTCGTCAGGTACGTGTTCTGGTCATGAGTAAAGACCTCCGGGTCAATCAGCTTCTCCTTGAACAGCTTGTTCATATACTGCATGTAGTTCTCGTACTCCGGCTGCTCCGGCGCATATTTAACGGTGCCATTGTCCACGTACAGGTTGTTGCGCGGATCATCCAGCTTGATGCCAAAAGAGCCTGCCAGAGAATTAGCCCCGTTCTGAGCATTATTGAAGAGGAAGGAGAATGGAATCTCATCCGGCTTGCCGTTTCCGTTCGGATCCTTCTCTTTAAACGCTTTCAGTACATTGTAGAAATCATCAATCGTTTCAGGAACGGACAGGCCGAGCTGATCCAGCCACTTTTTGTTGATGTACAGTACGGAACCGATTTCGTTGAAATCTCTTTCCACCAAGGTCGGTAGCGTGTAAATATGGCCATCCGGTGCTGTAAGCATCTTCTTGAACTCGGGGCGCTGTTCAAACACCTTCTGAAGGTTCGGTGCATACTGCTCTATCATTCCCTCCAGCGGAATCAATGCACCCTGGCTGCCCAACTTGACGATCTCCTGATCCAGCAGCACAGCCCGTCCGTAAAATACATCCGGCAAGTCGCCGCTCGCGATAATGATGTTCTTCTTCTCGGCCAGATGCTCCCATCCGACCTGAGTCCATTCCACTTCCACGTTGGTCATCTCGTTCAGCTCTTTGAACATCTGCATGTCGTTATAGTCCTTCTTGACCTGCGGCGCCGTATTCGCAAAAATTTTCAGCTTGATCGGTTTCTCCAGTGGGAACTTGAATTTGTCCTCCGTACCTGCGGACGGTGCCTCCGCCGAAGCCTTTGGATTCTCTGAAGCCGTCGGTGTGCCGCCGCCTTCCGAACACCCGCTGATGAATAGCGCCATCGTTGCCATTGCACTTACACAGGGGACCAACCATTTCTTTCTCATGTGTACAACCTCCCAAAAATGTTTGTTTGACTACCATTACCCTCGTCATACATGAAGCGCTTACATCTCGTTGTGTGATTCACAATAGCAGAGAAGGCAGGCTTATTGCAATCAGCCAAAATTGGAGGCATATGCGAAACGGCGAAGTATCAAAAAACTTGATATACCAAGCCTCTCAAGCTCTAAACCTCCGATAGGTGAGATTCGGCAGAGGGGGATCACGTGCCTTTGATGGGCATTTGCAAGCAGAAAAAAGGGCCGCTCCCCAGATATCAGAATCTTGCGGGAGCAGCCTCGTTACAGGATTAGTATGAAACCATCACGCTCTCGGGAACCAGACGCTCATGTCACTTTCTTCCCGGTTCGCCCAGGAGAAATACGGGATCAGTCTGACCGTCACGGTCTTGTTCTGATCCTGCACTAGCGGATGATACAGCGCATCGCCCTTCGGCCGGATGACCATCTCTGTCTGCAAGCCTACCATATGATAAGGCAGCTCGGCAATCGGCACCTCTTGGAAGGTGGAGTTTATAGGAAGTGCCAGCTCATCCAGTGTTGCTTCGCCAGAGATATCACAGCCCTCCAGGCAATATACTACCGGTCCGCGCTTTACAGCAACCATTCCGTTAGCTTGCTCTACCATCGGATTCGCCTGATACAGTTGTGCCTTCATCGGCAACATAATCGTAATTTCCTCCCCGACCTGAACCGTCACTTCATGAATGCCGCTTTGAATCGGTTGGCCGTTGCAGGTCGCATCCGTGCACCATGCAGGAATTCGGAAGGAGAGCTTCATGCCCTCTGAAGGCGCCTGGTCAATATAAATCTTCACTTCCTGGTCCCATGGATAGTGCGTCTCCATGCGAAGCTTCACCGGCGCTCCGTTTGCCAGCTGGGAGTTTAGTTCGCAGCCTGCGAACAGGTTAATCGCTACGCCCTGTTCAGATGTGGAGTAGATCCATTTCGGCATGCCGGTCAGGGTTCTCCACAGCTGCGGTGGACAGCACCAGCATCCGAAGGTGACAAACCGTTCATTAGGCGCATGCGCGTATTGGCGGAAAGTCGGCTTAATGCGCTCGTGAACCCGATGCGCCAGCGGATTCGCGTAGAAGTACCGGGTCATATCCAAGTTTCCTCCGGAGATGCCGGCATTGTACAGAATGCTTTCCATCCAGTCACCGTAAACAGCTTTATTCGTCACATGCAGCATCCGGTGCGCCCACATGGCGGCAGCGATATTGGCACAGGTTTCGTTATAAGCAATACGGTGCGGCAGGTTATACTCATCACCGAATGCCTCCTGAACCCGGTCCCCCCGTTCTGAAACACCTTCATAGATCGGACATACTCCGCCCGTGATATAAATTCTCCGAGTGATCATGTCATTCCAGATTCTCTCCAGTGCGGTCAACAGAGTCTCGTCCTGAGTATATGCGTAAACGTCCGCTGCCCCGGCGTAGAGGTAAGAAGCCGTTACAGCATGGCCAACTGGCTTATATTCCTCGCGGAGAGCCAAACGATTCTGATTCTGGTCTCCGTTGCCCAGCTTGGTGCCGCGCATGGTAACAAATATGTCCGCCAGCTCCAGATAACGCTGGGTACCGGTCAGACGGTACAGATCCACGAGCCCCATAATCTGGCTCGGGTTGAAGCAGAAGTCGCCCAGTTCCGCATTCAGTGGCATAAATACCGTGCACAAATAATCTGCGCAACGTACCGCAACCTGAAGCAAACGGTCATCCCCTGCAGCTTCATGCAGCGAACAAGCTGCTGTAAACAAATGGCCGATGTTGTACAGCTCATGGTGCGCCGGGTGCTTCCAACGCTCCTTGTCTGTCAGCAGGATTTGGGTGTTAATATATCCGTCCGGCTCCTGAGAGGCTTCGATCCATGGAATGTATTTGTCCAGAATCTCCAAAATTTGCGGGTCTTTGGACACTGCATACTGATTGGCACAACCTTCAATAAATTTGTAGCAATCTCCATCGGACCAATCATTGTCGTGGAACTTTCCTTCAATCTCCCCCGCAGCAATGCCAAAATTGATCAGGCGTGCAGCATTGTCCGGGTGCATCAGGGAGCTTTCCATGCTCTTGATGACGTGCATATAATCATCCACCCGATTTCCCCAGAAGCCACCAGTTAATTTAGCCTCTCCCAGCCTGACAGGTTGAAACTTTACGATCGTATCCGTACTCATGTCATTTGCCCCTTTCATTACAATACATAATTTAGAAGAAAGCTAGACCTGGATCAGATCCAGGTCCAGCTCAATCAAAAGATTTACTTCCCGTTCGTTGCGTCGTAATATTTTTGGTACAGCGCTACGTATTCGTCCGCCTTCAGCTTCTTCAGCTGTGCCAGGTGATTGTCCCAATCGGCCTGGGTAAAGCCATTCATGACAAACTTGGCGAAGGTGCTTGCGTAGTATCCATTTTTACCATTTAAGTCAAGGTTGATGGCGGCCAACTTCTCGCCATCTTCTGCGGACCACAGCATATCCTGAATGACATCCTTGGATGCAACTGGATCATACATTTCGTAGTATTCACGCTTCTCATCAGCCTGCTCGTCGATGAGGCGGTCTACCACATCCTGCAGTACAATAACGGTTGCGCCGTTACCTGGAGCTTCCGAGTGCTTGAAGTCACCCGAGTTCATACCGTCCGGAATCGGCATTTTGTCGAAAGTACCATCCGGATTTTCCTTCACCGTCAAGCCAACCGGGCCAATCTCGAATTGGAAGCTCAGCATTTCTTCATACATCGCATCCATCCACTTCATCGTCACTTCCGGATGCTCGTTAGAAGCTGTGATGGCAAAAGAGCCCTTGATCACCGCGGCCGGCATCCGCAGCCAACCCTGCTCGCCATCCGGTCCTTTCAGCGAAAGAACAGGCACATAATCCTCGTTCAGGTTGCCGAAGATGCTTCTTTGCGAGTAACCGAAGAACGCGCCGATCGGAACGTCATTGCTTCTAACCTTTGTCAAATATGTGTTCTGGTCATGCGTGAACACTTCCTGATCCACAAGTTTTTCCTTAAAAAGCTTGTTCAAGTATTCCAGATATGACTTGTAGCCCGGCTGCTCTGGTGCATATTTTACGACTCCGTTATCCAGATATAAGTTGTTTCTCGGATCGTCTTGTTTAATTCCAAAGGATCCCGCAAGAGCGTTCGAGCCGTTCTGTGCATTGTTAAACAGGAAGGAGAATGGAACTTCGTCTGCTTTGCCGTTACCGTTCGGATCCTTCTCCTTGAAAGCCTTTAGTACATCATAAAATTCGTCTATGGTCGTCGGGACAGACAGACCGAGCTGGTCCAGCCACTTCTTGTTAATGAACAGCACCGAAGGGATTTCGTTGAAATCCCGCTCCACAAATGTTGGCAGGGAGTAAATATGGCCATCCGTCGCGGTCAGCATCGTTTTGAAATCAGGACGCTGCTCGAACACCTTCTTCAGGTTAGGCGCATGCTGCTCGATGAGGTCCTCCAGCGGAATAATAGCCCCCTGGCTGCCCAACTTCACGATTTCCTGATCAAGCAGGACTCCACGTCCGTAGAATGCATCCGGAAGGTCGCCGCTCGCAATGACGATATTTTTCTTCTCCGCCAGCTGCTCCCAGCCGACCTGTGTCCATTCCACTTCAACATTGGTCATCTCGTTCAGTTCTTTGAACATCTGCATTTCGTTGTAGTTCTTCTTAACCTGCGGCGCTGTGCTTGCGAGAATTTCAAGCTTGACCGGCTTCTCCAGGGGAAACTGAATTTCTGTTGTCTCTGTCGACTTACCGTTGTCCTTCTTTGAAGCTGATTGAGTGCTGTCGGAGCTTGTACAGGCGCTCAACAACAGCGCTGCAGCCAGTATGGCGCTCAAGCTTACAGACAATTTCTTGTTTTTCATTTCATGACCTCCCAGGGTATAAGTTCAAATACTGCTTTTATATTCATGAAGCTCTGTTAGCCTTTAACGGAGCCGATCATGACACCTTTGACAAAATAACGCTGCAGGAAAGGATACAATACGAGCACCGGCAGGCTCGCTACTACGACCATGCCGTACTTCACAAGGCCAGCGACCTTTTGCTCCTCCACAGCGTCGTTGGAACTATCGATCATATCCAGCTGTGCTTCGCTGACAATCAGAATTTTGCGGAGAATAATTTGCAGCGGATGCAGGCTTGCATCATTCAGATAAATCAGGGCCTGGAAGTAGGAGTTCCACAGCGCCACCGCATTAAACAGTACCATGACTGCAATAATCGGCAGAGACAATGGAATAACCATTCTTATGAAAAACTTGAAGTTGCCGCAGCCGTCCACCATCGCTGCCTCCAGCATTTCTCCAGGAATCGTGTTCTGGAAAAAGGTTCTGACAATAATGAGCTGATACACACTGACCGCACCGGGAACGATCATAGCCCAGACGGTGTTGACCATACCGAGCTCCTTCACCAGCAGGTACGTCGGAATCAGACCTCCGTTGAAGAACATCGTAAACAGGATCAGAACCATCAAGACACCGGAGAACGGAAGGTCCTTGCGCGACAAGGCATAACCGCCAGTAATGATCAAGCTGACACGGAACAACGTCCCGAAGAAGGTATATAATATAGAGTTCGAATACCCCCGCCAGATCTCATCATCGTTGAATATTCGTTCATAACCGATCCAGGTGACATCCTTTGGCAGAAAGCGAATTTGTCCGGAATTGACCAGATCCGGATCGCTGACGGATGCTACGATAATGAAATACAGCGGATAAATAACCACAAACAGGATTCCGCAGAACAACAGTACATTAAACCAATCAAACAGCTTATCGGACCTGCTTTTGTTTAATACGTCCATCTCTTTTCCCTCCTACCACAGACTCGCTTTGCCGAAGCGTTTGGCGATCAGATTGACAACGACAAGCAGGATACAGTTCACGACAGAGTTAAACATCCCGATCGCTGCAGAGTAGCTGTACTGTGCATTGAGCAAGCCACTTTTGTACACATACGTTTGAATGATTTCGGCAGAGTTGATGTTAAGCGGATTCTGCATCAGATACACCTTCTCGAAGCCGACGGACATAAAGCTGCCGATATTCAGAATAAGCAGGACAATGACCGTAGGCATGATGCCCGGCAAATCAATATGAAGAATGCGCTTTAATTTGCTGGCGCCGTCTACGACAGCAGATTCATGCAGCTCCGGGCTAATGGCGGTTAGGGCCGCTAGGTATATAATTGTGCCCCAGCCTGCGTTCTGCCACACACCGGACCAGACGAAGATGGATGCGAACCATTCAGCCTTTGCCATAAAATATTGGCTTTCAATACCAAGGCCCATCAGCATATGGTTGATGACACCACTGGTAGGCGACAGGAACAAATACAGCATCCCAACAATGACCACAGTGGAGATAAAATGCGGCGCATACGTTACGGTCTGGACCAGCTTCTTGAAGCGCTGGCTCGTCAACTGGTTAATAAGCAGCGCGAGAATGACCGGAATCGGGAATAACGCCAGCTCATATAAGCTGATTGTCAGCGTGTTCAAGAGAATTTCCCAGAACTTGTAATTCTCAAAGAACCGCTGGAAGTTCTCGAATCCGACCCAGGGGCTGTCTGCAATCCCCTTGAAAGGCAGGAAATTCTTAAAGGCAATTTGCAAGCCGTAAATGGGGCCATATTCAAAAATGGCGAAATAAATCAGTGTTGGAAACAGCAGTAAGTATAGTTCATAGTGCCTTTTCCATTGCTTCAGCAAAGCTTTCCCTCCCGTTCTTTCAAAATGTTGATTGTGGTTTCAAGCGCTTTCACCGTAATGCAATTTATATTACCAACCACCTTATAAAGTGCGCAATCAGCCAAATTCAGAGCGGTATGCGAAATATATAAAGCCCGGAAACCCTTATATAGCAAGGGTTTCCGGGCTTACTTAGAGCAACCTGCCTTACTTCTTGTCCTCATTCTGCTGCAGTCGTTTCCGATACTCTCCCGGCGTCAGTTGAACCTCGGCTTTAAATTTGCGGATAAAGCTCGAAGGATCGCTGTAGCCGATTTTTTGCACGATTATAGCGATCGACAAGTCGGTGTCGATCAGCAGCCTTTTTGCTTTGTTGATCCGTATGGCATGAAGATGCTCCGATATCGTCTGGCCGGTCTGCTCTTTGAAATAACGCGACAGTGAGGAGATGGATTGAGAGAAATAGCTGGACATGCTCTGGATGCTGAACTGCGGATCGGCATATTTCTCTTGCAGAAGCTCAATCATCTCCTGCAGCAGAATGCGGTCCTGCTCAACAGGAGCTTCCTTCATCAACAACGGCCGGATTTGTTCAAACGTGTTCCAGACAATCTCATCCATTTGCTGATAGGAGGTGCATGAGGTTAATGCGATGACGTCAGGATACTCTACAGACATGCCTCTCTCCGCACCGGCCTCGGCTGCTGCCTTAACCTGCGTATTAATGAGATCAAAATAAATGTACTTTGCCGACAGCAGCGATGAGCTGCTGCTATGAATGTGTTCCAGCAGCTGCTTGATATGCTGCTTCACCTTGTCAGTATCATGGTCGCGCAGGACCATGGGCAACGTCTGGAACTGCTGCGCGGAATAAACCGGCAGCTTTTGATGCTCCTGATTCAGTTGGTGCGGCAAAATTACACGATCATTCCCTAGAATAAGCCGATATTGCAGCGCCGTCGTTGCACTGATGTAAGACTTCGGCAACAGCGTCAAATCCTCTACTGCCTCCCCGACCCCGATAGTCCAAGTAAGGCCGGTCGACTCCTTCAACTTCTGATGCCACTCGTTCCAGCTTTCGCCGCCGCCGGATTCCGGCGGACAGGACTGGATCCATATCCACTGCTCGGGCTGAATCGTATCAATGGAATACAGCTCGATGAAGTGCGGCACTACAGACCTCCATAAAGCGGGAAGCTGTTCCCGAATCAAGCTCAATTCTGCGCCTTGATGGGCCTGGAGACAGACCACCCGGTACTGGTCGGTCTGCAGGGTTATGCCGAGGGGGGTCCCCAGTTCCTTGAACTCGGACCACTCCCGGATCTGTCCCGACAGCAGTTGGTTTAGCAGTTGCTGTCGCATCGCTGGGCGTCCGCGCTCTATCTGCGATTCCAGCGTGTGGCTACGGTCGCTCATATAATCGAAGGCAGAGCGAAGCTTCTCCAGGCCTCCGGAAGGGCTTTTAACATTTGCAAGATGAAGCTTGCTGTCCACCACATCAATCAGCTTGCGAAGCGGATGATAGTGAACGTTCATATTGATATAAATGATACTGGAGCCGACAACAAGTATGAGAGCCAGCGCAATTCCAGCCTTCAGTTGCATCTGTTCTATGGGCTTCATCAGCTCGGTTTCCGAAACAACCGTCACATAGGTCCAGCCGGAAGAAGTCGAGATCACCTTAGATACATAGTATTGATCTCCATCTAACTTTCGAATTTCACTGCTTTCCGATTTCACGTCTAAGAGGCCGTACGGTACACTTCCAGTATCGACAAGAGAAGCTACCAACTGTCCCTGGCCATCTATAAGATACACATTACTTTTCCGATAAGGCAAGAAGGACGAGAACATTTGCTTGACCTTCTTCTCCTTGATCAGAAATAACAGCGTTCCCTTGTTCTTGCTGGTGGAACCGAATGCCGGGACAGGAATGGCATAGCTCAAATAACGATCCGAGAGATACGGCTCCAGAGACTGGCTGGCGTTTGCAGCATTTACCGTGGGCACATCCGACTCCAGCAGCCGCAAGTATTGATCATAGGTCAGGTGCTGGCTCAGAAACATGTTATAGAACACGACGGAAAGATACGTACTTTTGGAAGAGATCAGCATGTCCTGATTTCTAGCTTTATACACTACCTCCGAGAAGAAGGCATTGGCTTCCGCATACAAGCTGATTTTGTCCTTTGCCTCATAAATGGAATAATTACTGCTCAGCCTCTCGGGATCAAATTCACGCTGCACGGATAGTTGAATAGCAATATTCCTCATCTCAGCCAATTGGCCATCCATCGTGTCCCTCACCTGCTCAAGCATTGCCCGGTTCGTCTGCTGCACCTGCGTTTGAAGCGTGGAAACAATAAAATGATTCACAAAAAGTCCGATGACGATAACAGGAAGGATCAACAACAAGGCATAGGAAATTAGGTATTTGTAAAATAGTGAAATGTTCTTTAATTTCTTCAGCCTGGCAAATCGCACCTTCCATCTCACCTCTTCTCTGAAGTCATGGCATAAATACCTCTATCCAGTGCAAAAAAGCCGCACTGGATAGGGTATCTGTGTGTATCTTACTTCTCCTGAATCGTTTTGTCCCCCCGGGACTTGATGTTCTGAATCAGCCTGCTCAACTCTACGGCAATGTCCAGTGCAGGTTCAGGATTTGCCGAGGTCGGCGAGATACCGAAATCGTTTAAACACTGCTCTAGTTCTTGGTCATCTCCCCGCTGTCCACCGGAAACTGTGCTACCCCTAGCTTCCAATCCCGCGGAAACTTCTCCTTTTTTCGCCGCCCAAGGTGGCACCCAGCCTCCCTGGATATTCATGCCGTTTTATCCATTCATAAGGCAAGAGGATTAATCTTGAAGGTGACCTTACTCGCATGGGTCGGCATGCTTTGGTCAACATTCATCATATTATAAATTCGTTCCAGCGATCTTGTAAACACAGGGTCCTCGATATTGAAGTTGTTATATCCGTGAAGATTTGAAAGGTAGAAATGATCCATGTAATGACCAGAAAGAAGGTTGTCTGACTTCATTTCTGGTAAATCTAAATATAAAATAATAATGTATATATATAATAATAAAAGCGTTTTCAAATGTCAACTGATTATACAGAGATTCAAGATTATAATTTATTTATAAATTTGTTGACTATATATAAAAGGTCGAGTATGGTTAATTTATACGTCCGTTATCGTTGAAGATCTATCATGATTAAAGGAGTGATTCCATTGACGACAAATACCAGACCGCATGTATTCTTTCTGATGTGCGATGAGCTCAGGGCTGACAGCCTGGGATTTATGGGGAATTCTGTAGTTCAGACTCCTCATCTTGACGAGCTGGCCCAGGATTCCGTCATATTTGAGAATGCCTATACGAACTGTCCGATGTGTGTGCCTGCGAGAGCTAGCATGATGACAGGACGCAATCCGCTCAGCAACGGTGTGCTGGACAATGCTATGCGGATGGTAGAGGATGAGAAGCCTCTGCCTGACCTGCTTCGCAAGAACGGCTATACCACAACGATGTACGGCAAGCTGCATGTCCACCGGACCCCAGAGGAATGTGGTTTTGATGAATTTAAGTTTGGATATCCGGACCCGTACACCAGCTTCCTCGGCATTCAGGACCCAGAGGTCCGCAAGAACGCCACCTTCAAGAAGAATGAGGGTGATATTCCGTTAGTCATTCACGGCGAGAGCCCTACGCACCCGGATCAGACTTCATGCTCTCGCCTGACTGCGGACTATATTCAACGAATGGACCGTATTCAGACCGATGAGAAACCAATCTTCCATTACCTGTCGCTTCTGGATCCGCATACGCCATACATGCCGACGAAGCCTTATTCGGAAATCTACAACCCGGAGGAGCTGCCGCTGCCCCAGAATGCCGGGCGCACGTTGGCTGACAAACCGATTACGCAGCGCTATTTTCACAAGGTGCGTGGCTTTGACAAGCTGAATGAAGAGGATTACCGGAAGAGTCTGGCCAGTTACTACGGTCTTGTAACCCATGTGGATGACCGCATCGGCAAAGTAATTGACCGCCTGAAGGAGCTTGAGTTGTATGACGATGCGCTCATAATTTTCACCTCCGACCACGGATCGATGATGGGAGAGCACGGCTTTATCGAGAAATGGGGCCATATGTATGAGCCGGTTGTCCGCATCCCGCTGCTGGTCAAGCTGCCGAAGAATTATAATTCCGGCCTTCGCCTGGATACGTTTGCCGAGATCATTGACCTGCTGCCGACCGTACTGGACGCAGCCGGCATTGAAATTCCGGAAGAGGTTCAAGGCATGAGCCTCATGCCGGTTTGCCGGGGAGAGCGCACGGTCCACCGGACCGAAGCGCACAGCCAGTACTTCTGTGGATCCATCCACGTAGAGCCTGCACTTATGATTCGAGACCATGACTTCAAGCTGACGGTATATCCGGAGCAGGAATCCATTCACGAGAAACTGTACGGGGACCATTATCTGAAATATTCTGCATTCTTTGATCAGCCGCTCGTGGAAGGAGAGCTCTACGATCTCCGCAACGACCCTTATGAGGAGCGAAACCTGTTCGGAGACCCGGATTACGCACAGCAGCAAGCCCGTCTTCAGTTCAAACTGGCACATTGGAAGGAAGGGCTAGGCCCGCTGGCCGATTACCGTGGGCTGAGGCAGGCGAACATGAAGACCCTGTATAAATTTATTCTGGATCAGGCGAACAACTGGACCAAAGTGTCGGATGCCTTGAAGGCAGACCAGGGACTGACCCAGTGCGACAGACAGAAAACTCAGGAGTCCGTTAAATCGTAAAGCATTCAAATATTTATAGAGTGATTATCTGTTGAGTGAACCATGAACAAGTATATAATGAAAGGCAGCCATTCCAACAATGGTTTGCCTCCCTTACGTTAGGACAAGTGAAATAATTGCCTGTTGCCGTGATGGGGGGCATGCATGAGTAGAACATACGGTTGCACAAAAGTTCAGCTTCAATTAACAGATTGGGTGCGGACAAGTTGGGGTTAAAGAGGCTACACAAAATTGGGCATGAGCAAATTAAAAAGCCTTAGTTCGATCTCAGAACTAAGGCTTATTCATTTATTTTTTGTGCTGTCTATTTGCGGATACTGCTCCATATCGGGACTGCCTCCCGTTATATTACTGCGATTCCCCCCTGCTTTCAAAAGCTGTGCCTGGTCCATGTGGCGCTAGCGCCGTCATTATATATGGATTGATGCAAGCATCCCCTACCTTGTACGCGAAAGACCAGATCCGCTTAGATAACTCCTTCACTACGAAGCTGAACTCCTTTTTGCCAAACAGATTATTGGTCTCTTGGGGATCATTAATTAAATCGTACAGCTCCTCATAATCAAATCCGTTGTAAACAAACTTCCATCTCTTCGTCATGACAGAACGCTGAATTCCATACAACTCGTTTCCGTTGGATTGAGTAAAAACAGCGTCCCTCCACGACCCCGTTTTCTGGTTCTTCAAAAAGGGCATTAGACTTTCACCCGCAAAGCTCCGATCTGCCTGCACACCGGCTAGTTCCAGGATAGTTGGCGCGATGTCGGCCAAAATAACGAAAGCGCTCTCACATCTTCCTGGACTTGAGATGCCGCATGGCCATCGCATGGCAAGCGGGATATGGTATGCCCCTTTGAAGCAGGGTAGACCCTTGCACCACAGTCCATGCTCCGCCATATAATCCCCATGATCGGATAAGTAAACGACCAGCGTATTCTCGGCTTCGCCTGACTTCTCCAGTGCCTCCAGCAACTTCCCAAACAGTGCATCCTCGTATGTACAGAAGGCTAGGTAATGTCTAATCGCCTCCTTGTGCTCCTGTTCGCTCAATTGATCGAACCGCTCCCGGATTTTCCGGTACAATGAGGGTTTATCCTCCATCCTGTCTGCGTAGTTGTCGGGAAGCACAATATCTTCCAGCTGATACATATCCAAATACCTTTGAGGAACAAAATAAGGATCGTGCGGTCCAAGGGTGCCCACATAACGGCACCATGGCTTACCGTTTACATGTTTCTTGATGGCTTCAACAGCTTCATTCACAACATTGTTGTCATTGAAAGGATTATCACTTTCTCCGTAGTGGACGTAACGGGGATAGCCATCTCGAATTATTTCTCCTTCAGTCCGAACTTCAACTTGATTCCTTCTATGGTTGGTATATCTATCCCATTCGGCCGGATCAGGCAGTTTATGTCTGTATATCTTGTCCTCCGACATTGAAAACTCCCCATTGAAGCCCCTATCTGCCGGCTGTTCAAGATCACTTACGTGCCATTTTCCATGAAAGTATAAATCATAGTCCGCATCTCGCAAATCCTCACTCCACAAGCGGACACCTTCATAAAGACCTTTAGAGAGCGCACTGCCAACACTGACATTGTTCCACACACCGTGCTGAGAAGGATACAATCCCGTGAAAAAAGTAGCTCTGGACGGACAACAATGCGGCGATACTGTATAGGCATTCGAAAAGACAAGACCCTGTTTGCAAAATCGGTCAAGGTGAGGAGTCAGCGCCAATCCGTAAGGCGGTATAGTGTCTCCCCGCTGCTGATCAGTCATAAAAATAAGAATGTTCGGCTTGCTTATCAAATTAGACCACTCCCTTCGCAAGAAATGGAAAACAGGTTACAAGAGACTAATTACAGTTTTACCCATATGCAGCAAATTCGAATTGGCATATACGACAATTGATCCTGCTTCGCCGGCTCGCGAGCGCACAATGACCAGGCATTTGCCGGAAAATGTAGAAATGCTCATGGCGCTGAATGAGGTTGTGCTGGTGGGATCGCCATTGTCCACAGCCACAATCTCACCTGGCCCCTCCAAACAGAAGGACACAGGGTGATTTGCACGGGGGCAGAGAATCCCCTGCTCATCGACTATGCTAACCGTTACGAAGGACAAATCCTCTCCATCCGCCCGGATAACGTTCCGGTCCGCCTCCAGTTGGACAGAGGCAGGTGCACCCGCTGTACGGACCTCGTGCGTCATGGCCGGTGCCTCGTTCTCATCATAAGCGACTACCCGAAGGCATCCGGGCTCATACGGGACGGCGTTCCAGCGCAGTCGATACCGCTCTGGCTGAGAAGAAGCTGATTTTCGCCGAATACCAAGCGAGGCACCGTTCAGAAACAATTCGGCCGCCTGATAGCTGGTGTAGCAGACGACGGGAATTTCCCGGCACTCGTGTCCTTCCCAGTTCCAATGCGGCAGTAGATGCAGCACCGGATTGCTTGACCACTGGCTTTGATACAGATAATACCGGTCCTTCGGTAGCCCGCACAGATCCATAATGCCGAAATACGAGCTACGGCTTGGCCATTCCTTCCGATAAGGCGTCGGCTCTCCCAAGTAGTCGAACCCGGTCCAGACGAATTCGCCCAGCATATAAGGTAGATCCTCCTGGGCCATGAACTCCTGATCCGGTGTAGTTCCCCATGGAGGAGCACTCAAATCATAGGAGCTTGCCTGCAGATCCGACTTCGGCTCCACGGGTATGTCCTCTACAGCAGGCAGGTGATATACACCCCGGGAGCTTACCGTCGAGGCGGTTTCGCTGCCGTACATGATCCAGTCCGGATGATGGAGATGATACTCCTCATATCGATGGGGCTTGTAGTTCCAGCCCGGAATATCCACAGCGGCCGCCAGACCGTTCTCTATCGCGTCATCCGACATGCTGAAACCGGCCGTCACCGGACGGGTAGGATCGGCGTCGTGGACAATTCCAGTTAGAAACGCAGTCGTTATGGCTCCACTCTCTAGCCGCTGCTCCCGCATTTCATTGCCGATGCTCCACATGATAATAGACGGATGGTTGCGGTCGCGGGAGATCATGGCCCGCAAATCCTGTTCGGCCCAGTCCTTAAACAGTCGGTGGTATCCGTTCTCCACCTTTCCTACGCCCCACTCGTCGAAGGCCTCGTCGATGACCAGCAGCCCCATGGCATCGCATAAATCCAAGAGCTCGGGCGCGGGAGGGTTGTGGCTCATGCGGATGGCGTTGCAGCCCATCTCCTTCATCAGCTCCAGTTGCCGCTCCATCGCCCGGACGTGAACGGCCGCGCCTAACGGGCCTAGATCATGGTGCAGGCAGACGCCTTTCAGCTTCATGTACTCCCCGTTCAGGCGAAAGCCTTCCTTTGCGTCAAAGGAAATCGTCCTGATGCCAAAGGGCGTTTCGTATTGGTCCACTTCCACCCCGTCCAGCAGCACAGTGGAGACTGCCTTGTACAACCTGGGATGAGCGGTACCCCATAGCGCAGGCCGCTTCACCGTCAAGTGCTGCTCGAATTCCGCATGGGCGCATACCTCCTGCACCGAGGTAGCCTGCGCGCAGAGGATCCCTTCAGGGTTTAGGAGCTGCGTTATCAGTTCCACCTTCGCTGCGGAGTCCGAGCTGCCGGCTACGTTCGTGCGGACCCTGATTGAAGCACACTGCTCCGAGATATCCGATGCCGTAATATACGTGCCCCATGGGGCAACATGAACGGGGCTCTTGACGACAAGCCTCACCTGACGGTAGATGCCTGCTCCGGGGTACCAGCGGGAGGAACTTGGCAGTGAGCAGACCTGCACTGCAAGAACATTCTCCCCGCCAAACGTCACATGCTCTGTCAGATCGAAGGTAAAGGAGGTGTAACCATACGGCCAGGAGCCGCACTCTGTTCCGTTCATGTAAACGGTGCTGTTCGACATCACCCCATCGAACTCCACTGTAATGAGCCGGCCTCTCCATGCCTCCGGAATGATAATGTGAAGGCGGTACCAGCCGATTCCGACGATCGGCAAAGCACCCGTCCTGCCGACATGCGTAATGTTGTCATGAATGCCGTCCTCCATAACCGAATTGACATGGACATCATGATCCGGGTGAAACGGGCCGGCAATAGCCCAGTCATGCGGCACTCTCACCGTCTCCCATCCGCTCTCATCGAGATGAACCCGGCTTCCCTGCACGGGTTCGGGCTCCTCCAGCGAATGCCGTGTAAATTTCCAGCCTTCCTTCAGCGGGATGATCTGCCTTCCGTTTTGTTCCTCATTCGTCATCGCTTTCATTGCACTTCCCACCTAGCACTTTATTGTCAGGCTCCATAAATCCGCGGCATCGGCATTGGCTCCTTGCCCAGCTCCGCCCAGGCATAATTGAGCAGCAGCTCGCTCTTCAGCCGCTGGCTGCCGTGATCGTCCCATAAATTGTTCAACTCCTGCGGGTCCTCCTGCAGATCGAACAGTTCGCCGTATGTCTGGTTATAGTACACCGTCAACTTGTAACGGTCGTTCACGTAGGTTTTCTGGTGAATCGTCGAAGGCTCATGGCGGAACTCACACAAAATGTGATCCCGAGCTCGGCTCTTTCGTCCCAGCCATACCTCAGACTGATCGATTCCGGTCATGTGTGGGGGAACCTGCAGGTCAGCAAGGGAGAGTAGCGTAGGCGCAAGATCCACAAGCGACACCATCGCATCACTCTTAAGGTCTGCCTCCACCTGGCCCGGATACCGGACGATGAAAGGTACCTTGATCAGATCCTCATACATGAAGCCGCCCTTAGCCTGAAGCCCGTGCTGACCGAAGAAATGCCCGTGGTCCGAGGTAAAGACGACGATGGTGTTGTCCGCCAGTCCCAGCTCATCCAGCCGATCCAGAATGCGGCCAATGTATTTATCCATCATGCTGACCATTCCATAATAGGTCGCTACCAGCTGCTTGCGTTCCTCCTCAGACTTGAGATGGGAATGGTATCCATGAATGGGCTGCCCGCTTTCACGCAAGGAAGAAAAGTCCGGGCGTACCTGCTGGGTTTTGCCAAAATGCGGCGGATTGCGGTCATGCTCACCGGGCACGACAGCCGGGATCGTGAGTTCCTCCGGATCGTACATCGTATCCCACGGCGCCGGCACAAGATATGGCGGATGCGGGTCAAAGAAGCTCGCCCAAAGGAAAAAGCGGTCTTCTTCCTGCTGATATTTGTACAGCTGTGCCTCGGTCCGCTCGGCAATCCAGGTGTTGTAGTGGTATTCCTCCGGAATATCCCAGGTATGCTGTTTGTCCGGATCCATCGTGCCTGTAGGCGACTTGAAATAATCCCTCCAGTTGGTGCAGCCCTTCTCTTCGAGCCAGATCGCATAGTGCTGGCCTACATGAGCTTCGTTGGTATGGTTCCGTGCCAGCTCCACATGGTTAAATCCGTAGAAGTTTTCTTTAAACTGACGCCAAAACTCCAGGTCCTGCAGAAGCGGATACGACTCCAGTGACGGGTATTCCTCCGTGCTGTGAAGCGGCTGAAAGTGAGCCTTTCCAATGAGAGCCGTTTGATAGCCCGCGGACTGAAAATAGTCACCGACCACCTTGCGGTCTTCCATGAGCTTGGTCCCAAGCGTCCAGGCTCCGTGCTGGCTCGGATACTGGCCGGTAATGATGGATGCGCGGGTGGGTGTGCAGGTCGGATTCGGGCAGTATGCACGCTGAAAGGTCGTCCCCTCCCGCACGAGCCGGTCCAGATTCGGTGTAGACAGCTCCGGCTGAATGGCACCGATCGTATTCCAGTGCTGCTGGTCACTTGTAATTAGCAAAATGTTAGGTTTTTTCATAGCGCTCCCCCTCCCCCAGATTCAATTCTTATATCGAATGTTACTGTCAAATAAGTCCTGAATTCATATCAGAATGTTAGGTCAGGTAGCTGCTCTGACCGTGGGCTACTCCGACCTGTTCATGTTCACGCGCACCTTCACCGCCCAACGGCTGCCCGCTTGTGTATAGGTTCGAATTAGAACTTTAAATGTCCGGGGTACCGATATTCCACGGAATATTCCACTTCGGGATTGCCCGGTACATATGGTTCAGAATGATGCGGGTGCCTTCCAACTTGTGCTGCTGGTAATCCGGATCATCCCACAGATTGTTCGTTTCCTTCGGATCCTGCTTCAGATCGTACAATTCACCATAATCCCGGTCCATATAGTGCACAGTCTTAATTCCGTTATAGATGCAGCCCTTTATCGCACCGGCCTCCATGTACACAACATCTCTGACCTTGACCTCCTTATTCCGATCCCAGTAGCCGTTATATGAGAAGCTCGATAGCTTCTCTGGCACCTCTGCTTCCGCGGCCTCCAAGCAGGTGGCAGCAATGTCGATATTCAAGACTTCATCGGCTACCTCTATGCCTTTAAAGCCCTTGACAGGCGGCTTTACGAATAACGGAACCCGCATCAGGCTGTCGGTCAGGCATTGCAACTTCTCCACCATGCCGAAGTCGCCCATAAAGTCTCCGTGGTCGGAGGTGTAAATAATGAGCGTATCCTCATACATATCGCGATCCTTCAACATTTGAATTACTTCGCCGATCTTTTGGTCAATTAAGGAAATGTTCGCATAATAGGAGCGTTTCGTCTTCTTGAACTGCTCCTCGGTGAAATCTTTCAGATATATTTGGGCATAGGAATCCATGCCCTTGAATTGAGGCGGCTTCTGGTCCAACTGCTCATAGGTCGTATCGGGAGACGAGAGCTCATTGAGATCATAAGCCTCGGCGTATTCAGTCCCTTCCAGATCATAAGGGTGGTGCGGACCGGAGAATGAGAGCGTGAAGAACCATGGCTTGGCGTCTTCCTCCTGCTTCTCTTGAGCTTTATTTTCCAGCCAGGTTTTACCCAACTCACCCAGAAAATCATCCAGATGATACTTGGTGTCCACGTTCCAGCGGCCGCCGCTGATGAACTCTTTCGTATATACGGACTTTCGGTCGATGCCGTTTTCCTTGAGGAAATCCAGATAAGGCTGAATATACTGGTTCTCAGCGAAAGCGCCGTGGCCGTCCACGATCATCTCATCATCAAAGCCCCGCTTGATTTCAGAGCCTGCAAAATGCTGCTTGCCGACTACCGCCGTATGATAACCCGCCTCCTGCAGGCGTGTCATGAAGGTCGTTTCATAAGCCGGCAGTTGGGTGATATAAGAAGGGCATTCGCACTCTGACGGAAATTTCCCTGTCATAATTGCAGCCCTGGAAGGCACGCAGGAAGGATTAGCACAGCGGGCGTTCGTAAAGAACACACTATCCTTGATCAGTTCATCAAGGTGAGGGGTTTGAACCTCGGGATTAATACAGGAAAAGGTGTCATATCGCTGCTGGTCGGTCATCAGAAACAATATATTTGGTCTTTTTTTAATAGTCATGTGATGTTGACTCTCCTTCCGTTATATTTGTGGAGCTCCGTAATTCCACGGCATGCATGAGCACTCTCCTAACGCAAGCAACTCATCTATTAGCAACGTCTTCAGTTGCTCCTTGACGCCGGCCGCCGCAGCATCTTCCCACCGGTTATACCGTTCCCAGGGATCCTCCTTGATGTGGTACAGCTCACCGTATGGCCGTCCCCGGTAATAGACCAGCTTCCACTCCTCCGTCCGCACGGCGCGCAAATCTCCGGCCTCCATGTACATGGTCTCCCTGCGCGGTGCCGCAGGCGGCCGCTCCCAGAAGGGATTCAGGTCAACGCTGTCCATGCGTTCCGGCACCTCTGCCCCGGCGGCTCTTAGGCAGGTCGCTGCAATGTCCAGGTTCGAGACGAAAGCTTCCTCCGTCCTCCCGGCAAACCCGGAACCCGGCGGCTTGACGATGAACGGCACACGCATGAGCACCTCGGACAGATACTGGCCCTTGCCCATCATTCCAAAATCACCCATATATTCGCCGTGATCGGACGTAAACAGGATGAGCGTATTGTCATACTCGCCGACTGCCTTCAACTCTGCAATAATTTCGCCAATCTTTTGGTCAATTAATGTCATGTTCGCATAATAGGTCAGCCGGGTCTCCTTGAGTTCCTGCTCGGTCATGCCAAAGGCGTTGGCCCCGCCGGGATTGCCCTGCCCGGTCCGGAGCTGCTCCTTGAAGTGAGGCGGCTTGCCATCAAGGTCGCCCTCCGAGGTCAGGGGCAGATCGATCTGCTCCAACCGGTATGCTTCCTCCTGTGGGAGCCCCGCGCCATCAAATGGCATGTGAGGCCCGGGGAAGGAAACACAGCAGTACCAAGGCTTGTCTACCGGCCTTTGGTGCCGGATCCACGACTTGCCCAGCTCTCCGATATAATCGTCGATATGGTACTTGACATCAGCCGTCCATCGTCTGCAGAAACGGTTGACAGGCTCACTAAACTCAGACGTCTTGGTGAAGCCGGACGCTTTCAGAAATTTCATGTACGAGGTTTCCGACTCCCCGCTACGCTCCCACTCGCCCGGCCCGTGCAAATCGATGATGTCTGCATGATCGTAGCCCTGATCAATGAGCGAATCGCCGAAATGCTGCTTCCCCAATACCGCGGTGTGGTAACCCTGCTGCTGCAGCAGGGAGGTAAATGTGACCTCGGAGGAGGGCAGATGGGTAATGTAGGTTGGAGCGCCGCACTTGCTAGGATACCTCCCGGTATTAATGGCAGCTCTCGCCGGCACACAGGACGGGTTCGTTGTATATGCACGCGTGAACAATATTCCTTCCTCTGCCAGCTGGTCCAGTACCGGTGTTCTTACCGCAGGATTTACTGCTCCCAAGGTGTCGAACCGCTGCTCATCCGTCATAATGAACAAAATATTTGGCCTCAAAAATGTCCGTCTCCTCTCCCGTTTACGACCGATCCTGTGAATTCGCCGCTTGAAGTGTAATCGTAATAACCCTTTTTCAGAAATGAAGTAGGATTGGTGCCGGTCACCTGCTTGAACACTCTCGTAAAATAGTAAGGGTTGGAGTAGCCCAGCTTCTCGCTAATTTGCGAGATGTTCATAGAACTTTCGCTGAACAAGCGAATCGCTTCCTTGATCTTCTGCTCCATAATGTACCGCTGAATGGACAGGCCAGCCGTCTTGGAAAACACTCGGCTGATGTAGGAGTAATTCATTGCCAACGACCGGGTTAAGTCCGTAGAACGGATTTCCTCGTGAACATGGCTGTGCACGAATTTCTTCACATCGGTCACCAGCTTCTGATTGCCGCTTCTCTTCCGATT
Source organism: Paenibacillus agaridevorans (assembly GCF_018604145.1). NCBI lineage: Bacteria > Bacillati > Bacillota > Bacilli > Caryophanales > Paenibacillaceae > Paenibacillus > Paenibacillus agaridevorans. The sequence goes on from NZ_CP075889.1 coordinate 4,644,580, forward strand.
TATCTCCCGGTACAGATCCAGCAGCAAATCTAGCGTCCCGACCTTCAACTTGAGCTCATCATAATCGGAGCCGCTGATATAATGGTCTAGCAGCTTGGTCAGCCTGACACAGGTACGCTGGTAATCCTCAACCTCCAGCCATTTCATATCCACCGAGCCGGGTGTGGGGGAAGCCGCGGGCGTAAACGTGATCCAGTTCCACTCCGAACCCGCCTGGGTCTTCTTGTGGCCGTAATGCCGGACCCCGTGCTTCATAAAAAACACCTGTCCGGGGCCGATATAGTACTCCTCGTCCGCTTCAATAATATGGACAAGCCCTTTTCTGACAAAAATCAGCACGTCGCTATCCACTACGCGGTCCATATGTGCCCATACGTCCTGGGTGCGGAACAGCCCCATATTTTGCACGTCGGGAAGAACATCCAGATTGAATTGAACGCCGTTCATCCCTGGCATTCACCTCCTTGCGTATGAAGCTGCACCTTGAATGGCTTAGTCGCCGGAGAGGCTTTGAATCATCCTGGCTGTATTTCGCTCGATCGTCTCGAAATCGCCGGCAAGAATATCCTTCATCGTAACCAGACTGCTGCCTAGACCGACACCGACAGCGCCATTGCGGATATACTCCGCAGCATTCAGTGCGTTCACGCCGCCGACGGCAATAATCTTGGCCTGATTTAATGGAGCCAGAATTTCCTTCACGTATCCGGGTCCGAAGGAGGAGCACGGAAACAGCTTGACATATTTAGAGCCGGCTTCCATCGCACGGACAATTTCTGTCGGCGTCATGGCACCCGGAAGCGGAAGCACATCACGGGCAAGGGCCGTCTCAATGACCGCCTCACTGACGTGGGGGGAGATCAGGAACTCCGCTCCCGCCTCCATGGCCTCCTTCGCATCTTCGCGGTTCATGACCGTCCCCGCTCCAATCAGCATGCGGCCATGAAAGGCTTTCCGCATGGAAGCAATGCCGGACAGCGCGCCTTCCGAATTCAACGTAATTTCGGCAAGGCGCACTCCTCCGGCGTACAACGCGTCCATCACCTTGTTCAAGCGATCCGGGGGAACATTACGCAAAATGGCAATAACTTGATGTTGTTCGATTTTTTCCTGTACGGTACTCAGCATGACGGCATACCTCCAATGTAGTATTGATACAGCCTGGCAGCCCCATACATACTCAGCAAATCGGACTCCTGCTCGGAAACCACTTCAATCTGCAGGCCGGGATAAGCTTCAACGAGGATAGGGGCGACAAGCGACGGAAACAGCGGCTTTCCGTACAGCACAATCCGCTTCACGCCTTCCAGCATGTGCGGAGTCAGCATCGACAGATCCATAGCGATCACCACGCCCAGCAAAAAGCTCGTCACCGCCTGCTTGCTGTGGCCGGACAGCAGCCCTAAAGTCCGAACAGAGAACAGCGCATGGCCCGTGCCATACGTATTGGCTGCTTGGAGCCCCTTCTTCACCCAGGGAAGCTCAGGAACCACCTCGTCCAGTGAAAGAACGCTGTCCTTTAGGATCGTATGCTGGGACACCGCCATCAGCAGCTCACCTGACACCGAGGTCAAGCAGCCCTCAATGGACTGCTCCCGCAGCTTGATCCACTTGTGGTGAGAGCCATAGTGCATGACGAGCTGGCACGCGTTATCCTGGCCCGGTCGTTCTTGACGGCTCAGATACCCGTATATTTCCGTTTCTTCTCCCCGCATCATATCACTTTCTTCTTCCTGCTCCCGAATGAATTTAATCCCGGGTACGAACAGGATCGGATAGGGAATGACTTCTGATAACAACTGCCGTTCCATCCGTGCCGCCACAGACCTTTCATCCACCGGCCCAAGCACATGAGCCACTTCATACAGCCCAGCATTGGACGTAATCATACCGGATGCAATGACCGCTTCCACCTGTGACATGAGCTTCGGGTGGAGGGTGCATAGCTGCATATAGCTTTCCTTCAACGCGGCCTTTAACGGATCGCTGCTGCCAGAGATTGCAACATCCTTAGCTCCTACCGGTTTCTTGATGCTTACAACCAAAGTATGATGATCCAACAACCTCATGCGGCAGTTGGTCGTTCCGCAGTCAATGACTAACAACTTCACGATGCTTCCCCCTAAGTTAATAGCAGGGAGCGGGCAGATGTCGATCAGCCCGCCCCCCGCTTGATGGGATCTCTTATTTTCGAATAGAAATACGCTTGATGTAGTAGTACTCCTCCAGGCTATAGGTTGAGCAGTCCTTGCCTACGCCGCTTTCCTTCATCCCGCCATGCGGAAGGGTCACATTATAGTGCGGGCCGTTGACACATACAGTGCCTGCCTCAAGCGTCTCTGAAATATTCAGAACATGCTGAAGATTCGTGCCGAACACATACGAAGCCAGGCCGAATTCCGTGCTGTTCGCTTCCTTCACCACATCCTCCACCTCACGGAACGTCAGGAGCGACAACACCGGACCAAAAATTTCTTCCTTGAAGATGTCCATATCCGGACGTACACCGCTGATAACGGTTGGCTCCAGGTAGTAGCCCGCCCTCTTGTCTGCAGGTACGTTGCCGCCGATTTCAATCTCAGCCCCTGCCGATACAGCGGAAGCGATCAGCTTCTGCACCCGCAAACGGTGGCCGTCTGTAATCATCGGACCCATACCTGCCCCAGGCTCACGTCCCCAGCCCAGAACGATCTGCTTCGTTTTCTCCACAACCTTCTCTTTAAAAGCCTCCTGCACGGATTCGTGGACAAATACCCGATTCGGCGATACACAGATCTGGCCGGCATTGCCGAACTTCAGGGACACCAGTTGGCTGGCTGCCTGCTCCAGATCTGCATCAGCAAGCACGATGGCCGGCGCATTGCCACCCAACTCTAGCGAGTAGCGCTTGATCGACGTATTCGATTGCCCGATGATGGCCTTGCCGGCTGCAGTCGAGCCGATCAACGTAATCATTCGTGGAATGGTGCTTTGGTTCATGACGGCTGCCAGCTTCAGGGTATCCCCTGTAATTACATTAATGACGCCAGCTGGGAATCCGATTTCCTCGGCAATTGCGCCGATCATCAGCGTAGAGAGTGGCGTCAACGGCGATGGCTTCAGCACGCATGTACATCCCGAGGCTAATACCGGACCGAGCTTGTAGGCGAGGTTCAGCATCGGAAAGTTCCAGGCCAGATAACCGACCACTACGCCTACCGGCTGCCTTTTGATCAAATTCATATATGAATTGTCTTCGTCTTCGATAATTCGCCCATGCAGGCGCTTTGCTTCCTCATAATAGTAACGCAAGCAGCGAGGCAGCATTTCGAAATCCTCTTCCGCCTGGGCCAGCGGCTTGCCGGTCTCGCTCATCAGTACATCCAGGATCAGCTCCCGCTTCTCCTCAATTGCTTGTGCCAGACGCTCCATCCAATCTCCACGCTTCTGTAGCGGAGTGCGCGACCATTCCGGGAATGCCTTCTCGGCGCTCTTTAATGCGGCTTCGGCTTGAACCTCTGTTGCCATGCGCAGTTCTCCGGCCAGCTGCTCTGTCGCAGGATTGTGGACGAGCATCACATCACCCACACCCTCTACGGCAATACCACCAATATAATGACTGTACATTGGCCCCAACTCCATTTTTAAATTTTCATTCTATATTTAAATGATAGCGACAGCATTTTCAGCTGTCAATGCTTAACTTTAAATAAATTTAAATATTAAAAATTATTTTATATATAGTTGGTTAGTTGAATTCGTTTTCTACAAACAAGATTTAAAACTGCTCCCGCAGGCTGGATATTCTAGAGTTTATGGCAAAAGAAAACAAGCATTTTTCAGTCACTGAGTTAAATCAACACCCGTATCCCGCCACTGTCCCTTGTAACCTAAAAGGTAAAAATAGTACTACTTTTGTTCCTTCTACTGCATGGATGAGGGTGTGAAATATGACTACAATGGCTTTAAGAACATCACATTTTCATACAGGAGGACTACCCTTGAAACAAGACATTCGTAAAGTAAAACCTCTTCAAATGACAGCCGCCCGCTGGACGACTGGATTCTGGGCGGACCGCTTTGGACTTTGCCACAACGAGATGATTGATTCCATGGAGAAGGCACTGCAGGTAAAGGAGAACGGTGCATATATGCCGAACTTCGAGGTGGCTGCTGGTCTGAAAACCGACAGGCATTACGGCGAGGACTGGTCTGACGGCGACTGCTACAAGTTTCTGGAAGCGTGTGCGCACGTATATGGCCTGACCAAGGACACTGAGCTGAACCAAAAGATGGACAAGTATATAGGCTTTATCGCGAAGGCTCAGGAAGAAGACGGCTACATCAGCACGAACGTGCAGCTCAGCCACAAGCAGCGCTGGGGACAACGGATTTTCCATGAGGATTATAACTTCGGGCACCTCCTGACGGCGGCGTGCGTGCACCATACAGCGACCGGCAAGGACAATTTCCTCAACGTTGCTATCAAAGCGGCGGACTATCTGAACCATACCTTCAACCCTTGTCCGAAGCACCTGATCCACTATGGCTGGAACCCATCCAACATTATGGGCCTTGTGGAACTATACCGTATAACAGACAATGAGCAGCACCTGAAGCTGGCAGATATTTTTATGACCATGAGAGGAGCAGGCTACGGCGGCGAAGACCAGAACCAGGACCGCACACCGCTTCGTGAGGAGATCGAGGCCACAGGCCATGCGGTTACCGCTGTTTATCTGTATGCTGGTGCTGCGGATGTGTACGCCCACACCCAAGAGAAATCCATTATGAACGCGCTGGAGAAAATATGGGACAATATGTACCTTAAGAAGATGTACATCACCGGAGGAATCGGTTCCATTTACAACGGTCTCTCTCCGAACGGCGACAAAATCTGGGAAGCCTTTGGCACCGACTATCATCTACCGAATCGTTCCGCTTATACCGAAACATGCGCAAACATCGGGAATGCCATGTGGTCCATGCGGATGTTTGACCTGACCCAGAACCCTAAATATATGGATGTTTTTGAAAAAGTCGTCTACAACAATCTGTTGGGCTCCATGTCCCTTGACGGCCAGCATTTCTGCTACACCAACCCACTGGAAACCCGCGGCGGCAAGCTGTTCAACCATTCCTCGCTCCAGACCCAACATTTCCGGACGCAGCGCTGGTTCACGCATACCTGCTACTGCTGCCCGCCGCAGGTGCTGCGTACAGTGGCCAAGCTGAATCAGTGGGCTTACGGACAATCCATTGACGGATTGTACTTCCACCTCTACAGCGGCAATGAGCTGAAGACGGTGCTGGAATCCGGAGAAACGCTGGAGTTGGACGTTCAGACCCGCTTCCCGGCCGAGGAAACCGTCCGCATCACGGTCAAGAGCAGCCTGAAGCAAGAAACCTCCATCTTCCTGCGCATTCCGACTTGGGCGGAGGGAGCTTCCGTGAAGGTGAACGGGCAAGCGCTTGAAGGCGTTACGGCTAGTAACTATTTCGAGACCCGTCAGGCCTGGAAGGCGGGCGATGCTATTGAGCTCGTCTTGCCGATGCAGGTTCGCATGATCGCAGCCAATCCGATGGTGGAGGAAGCGCGCGGACAAGTTGCGTTTACGTACGGTCCCTTCGTATACTGCCTGGAGAGCGTCGACCTTCCGGAAGACACTTGCATCGACCAGATCCGTATTCCGCATCAGATCAAGCTTACGGCACAGTACGACAGCGAGTTGCTGGGCGGTGTAACGAGACTGAAGGGAACTGCCGTAAAGCTTCCGCCTGCTGATCATAGCGATGCTCTATACAAGCCGTTCTCGCCTTTGCAGACGGAAGATATCGAGATTAATCTCGTTCCTTACTATGCCTGGAACAACCGCAGCCACAGCGACATGTCGGTCTGGCTGCCATTAATCTAGCATCAGCTTGTGAAAAGCCGGCCAGGCCCTCTGTTATTCGGGAGCGGCTGGCTTTTTATATATAAGCGAGGACTCTGATGAATATACTTATGCACACGCCAAAGAGGCAGCGTAACGGAGCATTCCCGGCCGCTGCCTTTTTACATCATTGCTTGCGAAGTATCGCCACGCCCTTGCTAGTCTCTGTCTACTGCTGTGCGGTTAGCATCACTTCATTTCCTCTTTAAACGGCAAAATCATGCCCTTTAAATCCTTCACCGCATATTTCTCAATAATCTCGCGATTGATCTCCACACCAATACCAGGTCCATCCGGAATCGACACCATACCGTCCTTCATCGTAATGGCATGACCGATCAGATCCGCACGGAATGGATGGGACGATTGATCGTATTCCAGCATAGGCTCCTCAGGGAACAGGCCCAGCGGGGTCGGCGCCAGGGACGCAATGAATTGGAGCGAGGCCGCCAGGCCAACTCCCGAACCCCAAACATGAGGAACCATCATCGTATTCCAGGCTTGTGCGAGCGTTGCAATCTTCTTGCATTCCGTGAAGCCTCCCGAGGAGCAGAGATCAGGCTGCACAATGTCAAGCGCGCCTTGCGCAATCCAGTGACGGTAGCCCATCTTGCCAAACAGATTCTCACCGGATGCAATTAATGTTCCTGTAGCATGACGAATCGCTTTGTAGCCGTCTATATCCTCCGGAGCCAGCAATTCTTCCATAAAATACAGCTTAGACGACTCCGACTCCAGCAGCAGCCTTCTTGCCAGTCCCGTGTTATAGGCGCCATTGGCATCCGCCATGAGCCGCATTTCCGGTCCCACCGCTTCCCGGACGGAGGTGATCAAGGCCAGATCCTCGTCTATGCCGAAGCCGATCTTAAGCTTCATGGCACGAAGACCATTCGCCTTATGCTGCAACGCCTCTGCTACGCCATCCGCGGGGTAGCTGCCCTTCGCCGTCCGGTAGAAGCCGGTCGCATACGGCATAACCTGCGTGCGGAACGTGCCGCCGAGCAGCTTGCTGACGGGAAGGCCGCAGCTTTTGCCCTTAATGTCCCACAATGCGATATCAATGCCGCTTATAGCATTCACCGCCGCGCCGCCTTGGCCGTAAGGACGCGACAGATTGTACATTTCCTCCCAGAGCACATCCGTGTCATGAGGATCTCTTCCTATTAGAAGTGGCGCAAACGCGTGTCTAATAAAGGCGGCGGCAATCTCCGGCGGCTGGAGCCCATGGCACAGGCACTCTCCCCACCCTGTAATGTCGGCATCCGTCTCGATCTCCACCAGCACCGACGAGCGCTGCTTCACCCAGCCTTGAGAGAAATAAAAAGGTTCCTCCAGCAGCGATTTCATGACATGCACTTGAACGTTTGTTATCCGCATCCCGCATTCCCCTTTGCGTTCGATTACTTCAATTATACCCCCTTCATTTTTTATGTCAAACACAATTTTATATATAAACATAAGTAGGTAAAATAAGACACTCCAGCTTACAGCGCTGAAGCGTCTTGTTCACGCAGTCAATAATCATTATGCAGCCGGATCGAAACCCCGCCGTCAATCACAAGAGAGGAGCCCGTCATATAGGATGCCTTGTCGCTTGCAAGAAAGGCGACCAGCTCGCCAATCTCGTCAGGCTCCGCCATTCTTCCCAGCGGGATATTCCGGGTCAGCTCCGCTTCCCTCGTCTTGCGGTTATCAACGGGAATGGTGCTCAGGTATCGATCCATAGCTATGTTCCGCGTTAATCCTGGCAGAACGGCATTAATCCGGATGCCGAATGGCGCCAGCTCCAACGCAAGACTCCTCGACATGGCCGTTACTCCGCCCTTGATCGCCGCATAGGAGCTGAAGCCCGGAAGCGTAACATGCGCATGTACGGAGGCGATATTAATAATGGAACCTGACTGGTTCCGCTTCATATGAGGCAGCACCTGTTGAATTAGGAGGAACTGCCCCTTCAGGTCCGTCCGCAACACACGATCCAATTCCTCCGAATGAATCTGCTCCACCGGCCTGTAATAATGAGTTCCTACATTATTAACCAGAATGTGAACATCACCGAATTGGGAGACGGTCTGCTCCACAGCCGCCTGCAATTCCTCCTCCTTGGCTACATCCGTACGTATGAACAGCACTTCACCGCCGGTAGCAGTCAGCTCTGACATGGCCGCTTGGCCAGCATCCTCGTTCCAGTCCAGCATAGCGACGCGGCAGCCCTCTCGAAGCAGCACCTCGACGATGCCTCTGCCAATGCCTCCAGCGGCGCCCGTTACAATCGCAACCTTTCCTTTCATATCGCTAATCGGCCTCCTTGTCCTGAAGCTGCTTAACCCTTCACGCCAGAGAACGCAACGCCCTTCTCAATATACTTCTGCGCGAACAGAAAGATCAGCAGCAGTGGAATCATAGATACGAACGCGCTGGCCATCAGCATGTTTTGCAGCACGCTTGGCTGATTTTGCAGATCGTTGAGCGCAACGGTAAAGGTCCAATATTTCGGCGAGCTGTTGACGACAAGCGGCCACAGAAACTCATTCCATACCGGTATGAAGGTCATAACGCCGACCGTAGTGAAGATTGGAATGGACAGTGGCGTCACGATTTGCAGAAAGGTTCTGAGCTCTGATGCGCCATCCACTCTGGCCGCCTGCAGCAGCTCCTTGGACACCTGATCGAAGAAGCCTTTGAACAGGAAGATCACAATCCCCCACGCGGTGTGCGGCAGGATAACCGCAAGCAGAGAGTTGACGAGACCCAAGTCTTTCATTAGAAGGTACAGGGGCAGCAGCAAGGATATATCCGGAATCATAATAGTGGCCAAGAAGAACATCACCCATATAAACTTCCATCTCTTGCTCTCGATCAGATGAGCCAGCGCATAACCGGCAAGCCCGCCCAGCACCATCTGCACAAGCACGCTAGCCACTGTAATAATGGCGCTGTTCAGGAAGTATTGGGCGAAGCCCAGCGCCCCGGCCGTATCCTGCGCCACCTTGTTCAGCGCCGTATAGCTGCTGAATATCCGAATCCAATTGGATGTCTCGCTAATGGCAACTACTTGACCTTTAACCAGCTCATTGGATCCGTAGAAGGCCGAGAAGCGAGTGGACAGATCCGACTCCGCTATAGAAGGCGTTACCGCTATGCTCTTGCCGCCCTCCCCCTCCCAATTGAACTTGGACAGCTTGTTCTCCCGAATAATCGGCAGCTTCTTATCCATCATCTTGTCGTTGAAGATCGTGGTTGGCACAACCTTGGGCTGTCCTACGAAGAACATGGAGGAGACGGTCTCTGCCGTATAGAGCGTTCGCCCGTCCTTCACGCCAGTCACGGTCACATCGCCGATGCTTTCCCGAATATTTTTCATCCACGGGTACCACATGGCTCTCATGGCGTCCTTCTCGTAAAACTCCGGATCGCTTTCATTGATCCCCGTATAATCGATGGTCACTTCAATGGATTGGGGAATCGTCGGCAGCCACTTGGGCGGATAGGAGTTAATATCCTTCTCCGTCTTAAGCGAGGAGGCGAACATCCACAGAATGGGGATCAACGCAAAGATTACGAATGATATCGTCACCACATAGGCCGTAATCCTAAGCGATCTTCCGCCTTTTTCCCTGATGCGTGTACGTTCCATATATGATCAATCCTTTTCTGCGGAAATTTTATTCTGAATGAGGGTCAGCACCGCAATGACGATAAACATAAATACGGATACCGCACCGGATATGCCGAATCGGGATTGCTGGAAGGCCGAGTTGACCACGAGCATGGACACCACGGTTGTGCTTCCGGCCGGTCCGCCTTGCGTCATAATATAGATATGGTCATAAGCCAGCAATACGCCTGACATAAAGGCTACAAATTGAATAACTATAATAAATTTGATGTTGGGCAGAAGCATCGTCCACATTCTTCTCCATGGACCAGCTCCATCCATCTTCGCCGCCTCCAATATTTCCGTTGGAATGGACTTCAGCGCAGAATAATACAGGAGCAGCGATATGCCGTTGCCGGCGAATACAGCGGGCAACACAATCGCAAGCTTCGTCATCGTGGCGTCGTTGAGCCACAGGTATGGACCTAATCCTACAAAATCAAGCCAATAGTTGAGCAGACCAAAATCCGGGTTGTACATCCACTTCCACACGAGCACCCCGCCTACAAGCGGCATGATTGTCGGCATTTGATACATGAATCGAAAAAACGCATTACCCTTCTGAATGTCGTATAGGAACAAAGCCTGAACAATAGGAATCCAGAACGTCAGGCCCAAATAAAGCGCAAAAAATATAAATGTATTCGAAATCGCTTGCCAGAACGTGGTTGAGCTCAGAAATTCTGTATAGTTGGCGAAGCCGATGAATTTGCCAGGCGGATTAACGATGCTATAGTCAAAAAAACTAATATACGCCATATTCAACAACGGATAATATTTGAACAGCAAATAACATACGACGGAAGGCAACAGAAACAGAACAGGCACCCAGCGAATGTTTAATGTACGCAACATATGTCTCCCTCACCCCAGGAACGGCTATCGGGATTCCCCCTGCCGGGAGAATCCCAATGGCTATTATTTTTTAACTTCTTGATTATATTTGTCTACGACTTCACGCTGTGCCAGACCCTGCGCCTTCTGCATAACCGCCATAGGATCCGCTTTCTCATCCAGAAGCACCTCTTGAACAGCTTTGACCACATAAGGGCTCAGACGCGCTTTCAGGAAGTATTCCAGACGCCCTTCGCCGGCAGCCGCTTGCACGTTCTCAATCAGCTCTTGGGGCATACCTTCTACGAATTGGGATGCGTCAACATCAGATCTTACATTCAGCAGATTCGGGAAGATTCCGTTATCCATTTGATATTGCAGCAGGCCATCCTGTACTTCCTTTGACATCAGGTACGTTGCGTATGTGAACGCCGCTTGCTGCTTCTCTGGCGTTGCCTTCGGATTAAAGATCCACACCGCGCCGCCTACCTGTGCTGGGGATGTTCCGCCTGGGCCCGGAGGCAGTGCGGAGAAGCCAATATTTTCAATATCCATGCCCGAGGATACCATACCGCCGAACCAGTTGGATGCCGCAATCATCGAAGCTGCGCGTCCTTGATAGAAGTCATTGGTATTCTCATCCAGGCTTTGTACCACATTTTTTTGTGTCGCTTTATACTTGAATTTCAGATCTTGGTAGTATTGAAGCGCCTTTACTGCAGGCTCAGATGTGAAGGTCAGCTTAGCGCTTCCATCTTCCTGCTGCTCGGTCAGGTCGCCGCCGGCTTGCCATACATAATATTCGAAGAACCAGTCCGCCCAATCCATACCCAGCAGAGCGTAGCCATATTGATTTTTGGAGGCGTCCGTCAGCTTCTGCGCCGCTTCTCCAAAGGACTCCCAGTCCTTCAAGGCTTCTTTTTCATCCAGGCCCACGTCAGCAAACATTTGTTTGTTGTAAGCCAGTCCCGTTACATACATGAAGTTCGGAATGCCGTAAATTTTGCCGTCTCTTGTAGCTGCCTGTGTAGCGGATGGCAGGAACATATCCTTCTCCGCGTAGTTGTTCCACAGCTCCGTAATATCAGCCGCAATGCCTTGGTCGATGTAGGATTCCATATCCGGGAACGCATTTGCGTACAGATCCGGCTGCTCGCCGCCTACAACGGCTGTCATGAACTGCTCTCTTTCTTTGGTCAGCGTCTGCATGACGTGTTCAACCTTGATATTGGGATACTTCTCGGCGAAATCCTTGAACACCTGCTCCCAATATGGCTTAGCCGGGTCGCCGTCCTGCGGCATGTCCCATGATACAATCTCAACCACTTCATCCGTAGCAGGCGGTGCTGACGCGGCATCATCTCCGTTGCCGCTTCCATTATTGCCGCCGCCGTTGTTGCCGGAGCATGCTGCCATGAACAGCGATACAACAAGAGTCAGGGCCAGAACAGCCATTAGCTTTGCTTTCTTTTTCACTGATAGTTCCCCCATTCGAGTGATGTGCTTAAACTTTGCTTTGCTTTGCTTTACACTTCTTATTGTAGAAGGAATGGGGGCGTGAGCTGTAAGAATATATTAAGCGGTTCATACGAAAATCTTAACCATACATACAGAAACGAGCGGAAGCCTTGGAAGGCTGTCCGCTCGCCTGGATTAGTCGAACTCCATATTATAAGCGTCAATGACCTCGCGCTGAGCTTTCTCCTGCGCTCGGGTGAGGGCATCATATGGCTTTGTGTTTTCATTCAGCAGAACCTCCTGAACCGCAGCAGAGACATAAGGGCTTAGACGGGACTTCAGGAAATATTCAAGCCGACTCCCCTCGGCTGCCCGCTGAATACTGCGGACAAGCTCCTCCGGCATCCCTTCGGCGTAAGAGATAGGATCAACATCCTCCCGCACTGACAATAGATTGGGCAGCATACCGTGCTCCTTCTGGAATCGAAGCATCTCCTCCAACGCGTATTTGGATGTCATGAAGGTCGCGTAGGTGAAGGCTGCCCGCTGCTTCTCTTCCGTTGCGTTCGGGTTCAATATCCAGATGCCCCCGCCCACTTGTGCGAGTGACACGCCGGCGGGACCCTTCGGAAACGTCATCACACCGATATCATCCATGTCAACACCCGATTCCAGCATTTCCCCGAACCAGTTGGAGGCTGTAATCATCGTCGCGGCGCGCCCAGCGTAGAAGTCTTTTTTGTTGTCATCCAGACTTTGCAGCGTGTTGGGCTGCGTCACGCCATAGCGGAACTTCAAATCCTGATAATAGCTCAGCGCCTGAACCGCGGCATTGGAATTAAAGGTCAGCTGCACGGTTCCATCAGGATTCTTGCTGGTAAGATCACCTCCGGCTTGCCACACATAATATTCATAGAACCAATCCGCCCACTCGGTTCCCAGAATGGTATAGCCATATTGATTGCTGGAGCGGTCGGTCACTTGCTCCGCCGCCGCTGCGAAGGAGTCCCAATTCAAGAACGCTTCCTCCGGGTTGATGCCATTCTCCTCAAAAATCCGTTTGTTATACGCCAAGGCTGTCACATACATGAAGTTAGGAATACCATAGATTCGTCCATCCTTCTCCGCTGTCGTCATAGCAATGGAGGAATAGTCGGCGCTGTCCGGATATTGTGTCCACAGCTCTGTAATATCGGCAGGAATGCCCTGATCAATGTACGACTCCATATCGGGAAATGCGGCATTGTACAAATCCGGCTGCTCGCCCCCTGCGACAGCGGTCATAAACTGCTCGCGTTCCTTCTGGAAGGCCGCCTCCATATGAATCACCCGGATATGGGGATAGGCCTGCTCGAATTCCTGAAACATGCGCTCGTAATACGCCTTCTCTGCCGAGCCCGCGAATGGCTTGTCCCAGACAACAATTTCGATAACAGGGTCCGTCAAGCCATCTTCCAGCTTCTGATGGTTATCTCCGGAGCACGCGGTCAAAGACAATAGGAACCATAGGACAGCGCCCGCCGCTAATGTCGCTCTTGTCACAATACCTGCAACCATCCTTCTCCCCTCCTTTCTACGCATGCGGAGCGCTCTTATCCCTATATTGGCCTGGAGTAGCGCCAAAGCGCTTGCGGAATACGCTTCCGAAATAAGCCGCATCGTCGAAACCGACCCTCTCGCTGATATCGCGTATCTTCATATCGGTCTCCACCAGCAGCCGCGCCGCTTCCTTCATCCGAAGCCCATTCAAGAAATCAACAAAGGATTCCCCGTATTTCTCCTTAAAGCGCTTGGAGAAGTAATTGGGATGAATAAAGAACCGTTCCGCAATCATCGCCAGCTGGATAGGCTCTGCGTAATGGCGCTCCAAGTAGAGCCGAACCGCCTCCATAATTTCTTTTCCTTCAATATTATTGGATTTGGACAATAAGCCAATCATATTCGTAACGAGCCGCTTCATCTGCTCGACAATCTCATGCCATGCTGTCGCTTGCTGCAGCTCTCGCTGCAAATCTGTCAGCTCGCCGATCGCCCACTGCGAATCCGTGGCATGGGTGATCCAATATTTGTTGAGGAATAGATACAAATCCACGCAGAACCATTCCACCATCACATAGCTGGAGGCGGGCTCCTGCACAATGGCGCCAAGCCGCCGCTCGATCCACTTGTGAACCTTGTCCTTCTCCCACTTGCCCAGCCAATCCTCCAGAAGCTTGACATCCTCTTGGCCGATAAAGGACTTCCGTTGCGCCTCTTGGCCCCCATTCGCTGCGCCCTGGGCCTGATAGATCCGATTCCCTCCATGAAGGATCGCGTTCCTGGCGATCTGCTTCGCTTCCCGGTAGCTCTCCTGCACCTTCGCCATTTGTGGCTGATAAGGCCCTACGCCTATCGTGACTCCCAGCTTGAGATACTTCCGAATGCCGAACGAAATCGCTTCCAGCGTATAGGTCACTCCCGCGCTGTCCTGCCCCTTCTGAAGTCCAAGCACGTACACCAGCTCGAAGCGCCTCAGCGAATGATGCACAAGGATGCCCCTGATAGCATTGGACAGGAAGCGCTCCGTTACAATATTTTTGATTGCGAACCAGAGCAGCTCCTCCTCACCTGGACCAAAGGAGCCATGAGGCACCTTGAACGGCTCCAATTGGAGGACAACCGCCGTAAAGGCAGCTCCATGCTTCGCAAGCTCATTCAGCTCGCTGCTGGCCTCCGCGAAGTCCTCTTCCTGCAGGAATTGGGTAAGCGCCTGCTGACGGGAAGCCTCCTGGCTTGTTTCAGCCACGCACTTCAGCTCCTGAATCATCTGATCCGTCTGCTGCTCCGCCTCTCTGCGCTCCAACAGCTCCATCAGCGTAGCATACAGCTCATCGTCCTCCAGCGGCTTCACCAGATAATTGCTGACTCCGTATTTGATCGCTTGCCTGGCGTAATCAAATTGATCATAGCCGGTGACAATGATCAGCTTAACCCGGGCATCCAGCTCCAACGCATGTCGGATAAATTCCAGACCGTTCATGCCGGGCATATGAATATCCGTTACAATCAGCTCCGGCTTCGCTGTCTTCATCAGCTCCAGCCCCTTGAGCCCGTCCCCCGCTTCCGCTACGACCTCTACAGGCAGACCGGTTTGACGAATCTTATGGATGATGCCTTGTCGAATAATGGGCTCGTCATCCAACACCATAATTCTCATATCGTTTAAGCCTCCTGGTCGGGCAAATAGGTTTTGATCGTAATTGAAAAGGTTGTCCCATATTGCTCGTCGCTGCTGAACGTAATGCCGCATTCCGAACCATATAACATGCGGATACGGGATTGCACATTGTGAAGGCCAATAGAAGCCTGTTGATGTTCAAGCCCTGCAGGAGCATCCTCCAGTTGCAGCAGCGCCCTCAGCCACTGCTGCCGCTCCTCATCAATGACCAAACCATTATTCCATATTTTCACCTGAAGCTCGTCCTGACTCAGAGAAATCGCTTCAATTCGGACAATCCCGCCATCAATGCTATGGCTGATTCCATGATTGACGCTGTTCTCCACTAGCGGCTGGAACAGAAGCTTTGGGATCGGCACCTGCTCCAGACCCGGCTCCAAATAAATGGTGTAGTCCAGCCTGCTGTCGAACCGGATTTTCTGTATGGACAAATAGAGCCTGATTTGCTGAAATTCCGCATCCAGCTTGGACACATCATTGCCGCTTATATTATAACGGAACATCTTGGCCAGCGAGCGGCTGATCAGAGATACTCGATCGTCCCCGTGCAGCGAGGAGATACTATCGATAATGCCTAAGGTGTTGTACAGGAAATGGGGATTAATCTGCGATTGCAGCGATTTGATTTCCGCATTTTTTTTCACTATTTCCGATTCATATACCTTGCTGATCAGACGGTTAATCTCCCTGGTCATACGATTGAAGGATTTGCTCAGATACCCGATCTCATCCTCGGTACGCACGGGAAGCACGACGGAATAATTACCCTTCTCAATCGCTTTCATGCCTTTGCTGAGCAGCTTAAGCGGCGTAATGGTGCGGGACGATATAAATCCCGCCAACAGCATGGAGAACAGCAGGGTGAACACGCCAATCCAGATCGTCCGCTTCGTGAAATTGTCGGCAGACTCCGTCAGCACCCGAGTAGGCACCTCCGTAACGACAAGCCAGCCCGTATGACCCAGACTGTCATAAGCGATCAATTGGTTTTCTCCTAAGCTGGAACGGTAATAGTGGCCTTTGCTCTGGCTGCCCACCATCAGCAGCTCCTCAGCGGTCAAGATGCGCTTGCCCCGCTCAGCGGCATGCCTGGAATACACGATGGTGCCAAGCTCCTTATCCACCAGATAGGTTCTGCCCTCTCGGCTCCCCTCGCTTTCCGCCAGCCACTGCTCCAGCGATTCCGATGACAGCGTAAAATGCATCACACCAAGAATGGGACCGGGCGATGTCAAGGTAATTTGTCGAATCGCTTGGACATACGACAGCGTGTAACCGACCTGCTGTCCTGACGCGCTGGGATTGTACATGTCCGTAGGCAGCCACAAGCCTTTGCCATTGGCTCCAATCGCGACTTCCGTCAAGCGCTGCATTTCACTGGGGGCAATCAGGGTGGATACCAGACCGCCTACCCGCATAGCGAAGCCGTCAAGCTGCGAGATCACCACATTCGATACAATAGGATGATTGTATACAAAATTGGATATTTTGCCGCGGTAAGAGCTTTGTCCCTCCGGATCCGTGCCCATACCGCGCACAAACTGATGAAAGTCAAAGTCTCCAAAGTAGTTCCAGGCAAAGCTTTTGACGTTCGTCATATTTGCGTTCAGCGTGGAAGCGGATTGCTGCGTCAGGCGAAGATGACTATCTACTGCCTGTGCCCGCAAGTCATTAGCCGTTCGGAAATAGAAGTCGAACAGGAGCACGAATACAATTAAAGCGATAATAATCAAATAAGACAATAATATTTTGCGATACAGGGACTTGCCGATGTATCGGCTTATAGCATACAAGACTCGCAATGCTCCACCTCTCCTTCCCAGTATCACGTCCTCTTATTGTAAGGGATGAGATACAAAGTGGAAAAGAGCACCCGTTTCCAATTGGAAACAAAGTGCTCAAACCAGCGGGACAGCCTACTTCTGTGACAAACGAAGGTTATCGATCACGAACGAATCTCCGCTCTCCGGCGCATCCTCCCACAGATACAGCTGAATGGAGGCGATTCCCGAAGCGTCGAGCCCCGTCGCTTCCGCTCCCCAGAAGCCCTCTTGCTCCCCCCATACAGGGTCGGAGGCCTTGAACTGGGCTATCGAAATCGTGCGGGATTCCTTGGCCCCAATGGCAAAATAATACGTACGAAGCGCGCCCTTCTTATCCGTTACATTCGCGCGAAGCTGGATCGGCAGCGCATTGGGATTGGTCACATCGGCGACCACGAGCGGCTTGCTTCCCAGGTTCCATGGGGCTGCCGGCTTGATCTCCACTCCGGAGTAATCCGCGTCTAGCGTACCTACGCTAACCTTCATCGCCCGTTTGCCATCCGTTGCGCCAGTGGCTCCATACTGAACAACGGCTGTTTTGTAGGCTGTAACGATGGACAAATCCTCGTTCGACTCAAAGGACATCAGCCACTCCTTGCCTGGCTGGCCGCCTCCTGTACCTGTGCCCTTGCCAAGAAACCGGATGTCATATGCTCTCGCATGCACATCCTTTGCAGCGCTAACCATTTCCTCGTAAGGCACATCGGCTACATCCACAAAACCTAGGTTGTAATTTTCCCCGTCCCATGCGCGTCCAAGCAGCGGCTGATCCACATATTGGAACCAATGCGCACCGACAAAATAAGGATTGTTCAGTACAGTCTCCATATAATGAACATACTTCTCGCCGCGATTCTCTTGATCCACAGCCGACGTATCCGCGTTTGGTCCCGTTCCGAACATGCCTCTGTCATCCGAAGCGAAAGCAAATTCACCGATAATCGCCGGCATATCGAGCTCCTCAAGATGCATCCAGTTTTCGCCTTCCACATCCTCTTTATACACATTGAAGCTGATGACGTCCACATACTTCGCCGCTGCCTTCTGCACCTCTTCGCTTGTGCCCCACTCCGCAAATCTCGAGCCCAGATAAAGGGTATCGGGAAGCTTCGCGCTCACCGCTTTATCCACAATGCGGAAGTACTCATCCGCCAGAAGACTCAGCATGGTCGAATAGTCAGGCAGCATGCCCTCGGACAGCTCTGCCGGCTGATAAGGCTTGCCAAGAGCGTCAAAGGAGGCGAAGCTGGTGCCCCATTGGCTGTTCAGACTTTCAATTTTGTTTTGATAAACAGACTTCAGGTGGGCAATCATTGTGCGTTTGGCATAGCTGCTCTTGGCTGAGCTGTCCATGGCCATAATGTTGCTGATCAGCGCGTACTTGCTTCCCGTATTGGCGGGATTGCCCCAAGCGATCTCGTTGTCGATGTACACCCCAATCATATACTTGTCATCTTCAACGCCATACGCCAATATTTGTTCGTCCAGCATGTCGTCCACGCTTGTCTTGAACGCCGGATCGAATGGATCTGCTACCGGCGCCCAGCCGCCTCCGCTTGGAATGGTGGCATGCTGTCCCCAATGCGTCCAGCCATTGGCAACATAAGCGATACCATGCTCATCGCCCTTCCCGAAGAATAATGCCGGGTCCGACCAGTTACCGAGCGAGCTGAAGCCCCAGCTCTTGAAGCGATCCACAGAGATGTCCTTCCATGCCTTCACGTAGTCCTGTCCGTATTTGCGCTCCAGATTGGCCTGGTAATGGTTGAACAGCCAGCCCTCTGTTTGCCCCAGTGGAGGAGCCCCTACTATGGATGTATAAGTGTAATGCTCGCCCAGCTCTCCATCCTTGGAGGGGAGCTCCGTGAACATATTTTCCCGGCCTGAGATCCAGGTATTCATATCATCCAGTCGAACGATATCAAGACCATTGGAGAAGAACAAGTAGCCCTCGGGATCCACCAGCGTCCACTTGCCTTCATGCTTCGCCACACGGAAGTGCCCGGTAGCTTCAAGCTTCGGTCCGTTCAGCCAACCGCCATATTTGCTTGTTTCCAACGGCTTGGCGCTGGCGAGCGCAGCAGCCTCTTCCTTCTTGTCAGCAAGGAAATCCCCATCGGTATGTACCTTGCCCTCCCAGTCCAAGCCCCTGTATTGGCCATAGCCATCCACCAGGTCGTCCATGTAGCTGAGATCCGTATTGGGATCGCCGATTACGGCAATGTTATCGAATAGGAGAGTGGATTCCTGCTTCGTATACATTTGCCACAGCTGGAATTCCACGATATGGCTGCTGTCCAGCCCCTTCTCTCCCCAGCCGTAGCCAAGCTGGCTGCCGGCAGGATTGGGCGGCAGAAACCGCATCCCGAGATCCAGCGCTTCCGAGCCCATGCTGAGAAAATATTTTTGTGTACTGTTTGCTTTCGCAACGGCAGCGCTTACAGTGGAATGCGCCACGCCGTCCGCGCTTTTGTCATCATCCATACGCAGATAGAAGGTAATGTCCTTGTCCGTCGGATTCGTGACCTCGAAGGACAATGCTTTGCCGCTGCCGAATTGCCAAGGCGTAGTCGCCGTGAATTTGACAGTCGGGAAGTCCGCAGCGGCGTACACGACCTTTAGCGCCTTGGAGTCCGTTGCCTCGTTGTGGACAACCTCAATCGTGGAATCTCCTGTCGTTACAAAGTCTGGAATTGCACCATTCTCGAAATCAAGAGAAGGGAATCCATATCGATGCGAGATGACACGGTCAAGCGCTGTCACCAGCTCTGCGAACGTAATTTTCGCTTGAGGGCGCAGCTTGCTCCCGTTGCCTACGAACACTCCAGCACCATATACGGTCTTAAGCGCCGC
This sequence comes from Paenibacillus agaridevorans, assembly GCF_018604145.1. Classification (NCBI taxonomy): domain Bacteria; kingdom Bacillati; phylum Bacillota; class Bacilli; order Caryophanales; family Paenibacillaceae; genus Paenibacillus; species Paenibacillus agaridevorans. The sequence continues at coordinate 4,664,335 of NZ_CP075889.1, forward strand.
CTTCCCTTCAGCGCTCATACCGGCAATATCCCGGAAAATCCGGTCCAGCTCAACGCTTCCTGCAGCATCATCGCTTATGAATGCAGAAGCGACAATGACAGCTTCCTCTCGAGTAACTCCTTTATTGGCCTGATCAATAGACTTACCTTGGGACGCTTGAACAGCCCAAGCCGCTGCTCCCGCATTCGACTGTCTCGAAGCATCCATGGCTTCCCAGCCGATGGAGCTCCCAATCAGCTTCGCCGCATCCTCGCGAGAGAGCGCGCGATTCGGATTTTTTACCTCTTCTGATGCCGCCTCAACATATCCCGCCTGCACCCAAGCCTGTATTGTGCCATCCGCCCAGTGCTTGGAGGACATGCCATACGCCTGCGATGAGAACGCTCCCATCATGAGGAGGAAGACCAGAATCATCAAACTGTGTCGCTTCATTCCTTGTTAACCCCTTTCCGATTCATCTGCCCCTTCATTCTATCGAACTATGCTGGGCCAATCGCATAAATATCTTAAGCATTTGCATGGCAATCCTATAAAAATCGTAAGCGTTCTCCCAGCCTGTACAAGAAAGAGCAGCGAGGGCTTAACCTTTCAGCCCCGCTGCTCCTATATGGCTTCTTAACCTCTATTAGGCATAATTCAAGTAAACAGTACGCTTTTGGAGATAGCCCTCAATACCGTATTCGCCATCCTCGCCGCCGATGCCGCTCAGCTTATGGCCGCTGTGATGGCCCTGCATGCAGCCTGACATGCCTTGGTTCAGGAATACCGTTCCCACCTCCAGCACCTGGATTGCCTGCATCAGCTTGCGATAATCATTGGTGTACAGATAAGCCGATAAGCCAAGCTCGCTGGCATTAATGATGCTCACCGCTTCCTCGAAGCTTCCGATCCGAACAATCGGCAGGACCGGTCCAAAGATCTCTTCTCGTGCTGCAGCCATATCAGGCGTAACATTCGTGAGTACCGTCGGCTCGTACCAGTAGCCCTTCTGGAACCCGTCTCCTGTTGGACGTTTGCCGCCGGCAGCCAGAGTAGCGCCTTGTCGGACCGTCTCCTGCACGATAGCATCAATCTTCTCCAGATCCCGCCCGTTCGCCTTCGGCCCCATCGTCACCGACTCGTCGAAGGGATCGCCTAGCTTAATGGACTTCACTCGCTCCAGCAGCTTCTCCGTAAATGCATCGGCAATGCTCTCATGCACAAGCACCATCTCATTGCAGATGCACACCTGCCCGCAGTTCGCGAAGCGCGCGCCAACAGCCGCTTCTACCGCTTGATCCACATCAGCGTCCTCCAGCACAACAAACGGCGCTTTGCCGCCCAGCTCCAGAGATAACGCCGTAATGTTGTCCGACGCCGCCTTGTAGATCGCCTGTCCCGCTCTAACGCTGCCCGTAACAGTGACTAGCTTCGTAATGGGACTGCTGACCAGCGCCCCTCCGACCTCCACGCCTGTGCCCGTAACGAGATTGGCCACTCCAGGCGGGAAGCCAACCTCATCAATGAGACGGAACAGCTCGGCAGACGCAATCGGCGTGAGCTCATGCGGCTTAATGATCATCGTGTTCCCTGTCACCAGCGCCGGGCCCAGCTTGCGGCCAATGAGCGCGAGGGGATAGTTCCAGGCGCACAGCCCTACAGTGACGCCGTACGGCACCTTCTGAATCATAAGCATCTCGCCCTGACGGTTAGCCGGCAGCACATCGCCCTTCAAGCGGGTAGCCGATTCCGCCGCGTACATGAAATAAGCCATCGTATCGTCGACTTCGCCAAGCGCCTCGCGATAGGTCTTGCCTTGCTCAAGCACAAGCAGCCGGGCGAAATGCTCCCGCTCCTCTTGGATGCGGTCCACCAGCTTGACCAAATACCGAGCCCGCTCAACAGCAGGCAGCAGCTTCCACGAGCGCTGAGCTTTCTCCGAGGAGAGCAGCGCCTTCTGCACATCCTCCAGGTCCGCATCGCTGACATATCCAATCACTTCTTCATTGGCCGGGTTCAACACCTCAGTCAAGCGCCCGGAGGCCGAATCCATCCATAGTCCGTCTATATAAAGTCGATAATAGGTCGTATTCCCTTTTGTCCCCGTCATCATAACCTTCACCTCTTAATTGTAGGATTTCATCATTTTAAACTCTTCCCTCTTTTAAGCAGTACGAATATATTAATGAGGCTCTATAAATATATTAGCTTTTTTAAGCTTCATTATTCCGCTCAATACAGCCTGAATATACCCTTATTATGTGATCACGATCGATGTCTCGCGTTTGGTGGATGAGATACCTGAGAGGGTCGATAGCCAGGGAAACTCATCCGATAAATGAGGACTTGGCACCAGGTAAGTCGGGTCCTGCTCCAATTGATTCGGCCAAGCGATCGTAGAGATTTATCACTCTAGAATGCGCATAATGATTGTGCATGGTGCTTTTGTAGTTATTGTATAGTTTCTACCGATTGCCACTTGTGGCCTCACGTAATCCTGCATTTTCGGAGCATTATGGTACATGGGATTCTGGCATATTAAACGAGTCAAAAAACGGTTCGAAAAATTATGTTTTTTATGAAAACCGTACAGATCATCTGTAAAATGACCGAAGGGCTGCAGGGCTGTGATACGTTTACAGGCCACTTCACAAAACCTCGTTTAATAAATTCCGGTTTTCTCCCCCTGAAAATATGGCCTGCCATACATCACTTGAAGTTCGGCGTCGAATACTTTCCGATATACAACCTGCAAGCGACTGGAGGATGCGTCAATGACCATGCCGTTACCGGCATAAATGCCGACATGCGTTATATCCATAAATCGCCCATTTTGCTCGTAGCTCCAGAAAATTAGGTCGCCAGCCATTAGTTCATCAGCAGTTAGTGTCAGTCCGATTTCTACGATAAAACGCGCCTGCTCTGCCGCCGTTCTTGGCAAACCGACTTCCAATTGCTGATACACCCACTGAACGAGATAGCTGCAATCTGTAAAGTTGCCCTGTCCTGCCTTTAGCTGACTGTAAGGATCACCCAGCCGAGTCAACGCCATATCAACAGCCTGGCTTCCAAGCACCCCCGCTGGTAAGTCTGTTCGGACCGCCTCAAGCTCCCCGGATGACAAGCCTACATGCTCGTCCTTGCCAAGTAGCGCAAGCATCATGGGACGAAATTCGGCTGACAACAATTCGTTTATCATATCGGTCTGCTCAGAATTAAAATCATAGAAAGCCGCTTGCTGCTCTGCCGTTCGGGCTGTAATCGATAGACGCAAGACACGTTCATATTGTGTCACCTGTTGTTCCTCTGTACTTCCATCCTCCTGCTCAATGACTACCATTTCCGTAAGCTCCAGCGTCTCCACATGCGAATCGAGCTGATTCATATCCCAATAAACCGTTTGCAACAGTTCTACCCGCTTGCGATCCATCGTTGCCACGTCGATGCCCACCGTGGACATGGACGTTTTGACCGAAAAAACGGCCAATACCTCCGGCCAGTTGTCGATACGGCTGTTGTCCGCGCTGCCAACGTAATGCATTTCTACGCGATCTACATTTCCAGCCGCCTGACGTTCCTGCACCAATCGAGTCTTAAATTGTTCATCCAACTCCTCTACAATCAACGATAGCTTCTGTGTACCGGGTTCTGTATTTTCATCTGCCACGAATATGGCAAACGGGGAGGAGAGAAGCGCCGCGATGATCATAATGATGCATAGCAGGATAATAACGCTACTGCTGACTCCCATTAGAGCAGCCATTCCCTTCACCAATAGTGCTATGGCTCGAACGAGTATTTTCATCAAACGAAGATTCATGTGAGCGACTGCTCGTGCCGCATGAATCGAATGCCGAGCCTGGGTTACAGTCTGTAGCATTCGCTTCTGCTGAACATCATGCTTTGCTTCCTTACGAGCATGACCTGCCTCTGATGCGGAGAGATGAACAGACTTAATCGTGCGATCCACCATCTTAAGCGCTATCCTCTGGCGAATTGTTCCTTTCTGTTTCATCTTCTCCGCTAACGGAGAAGCCGCCGCAGCGGCCATCCGCCGCGGCGCATATCCTTTCACTTTTACGTTGTGGGCCGCTTTGATACTGGCTGTTTCATGTCCAACCCTCTTTTTCCCGGCTGGTTGCCTCTCAGGCAGGTGTTGACCCACCGCCTTTCCAGTTAAGCGCTGCGATTTCCGCCTTGCGTTTCGTGGTTTCATCCCGTTAATTGGCCACCGCATTAATCGGATAGGCATGCTCGCCCGCGAATCTCGGTCGGCTTCTGGATGAGAATGATATGCCTGATCGACAAGGTGCCATCGCTTTCGGATAATGGTTGCAGCTACCATTGATACACGTACGATGCTTCCTATTGCTCGCTGCATATTCGCATCATTGCGGTCCTGTATCTCCTCCGAAGTAGAACGAGGCCGCTCCTGCTCTCTGTAGCGGGCGGTGTTGTTCCTTCGAAGTACCCCTCTCTGGAGTACGCGAGCCTGCTTGTTAATCTGCTTGATCGACTTGACGATACGTTTGGTTTTTAGCTTTTTCACCGCTATTACCCTCCCTACCTACCGGCTGCGTTCTGCTTTGAACTTAACGGGAGGGATTTGAACCTTGCAGTATTCGGGATAGCGAAGACGGATTGCTTCAACAAAGTAAGGAGCAAAACCACAATCGAAAAGCTCGTGCGGAGTGGAATATCGTTCCGCTCCAGCCTGGCTCCAGCCATTCCAGAGATTAAATGCCAAGCGGCAAGTACGGACAGAACTGCCCGTTTGCCATGGGGCGGACAAGCCCTCCGGCTTAATCCCCCCGTTAGAAAAGTCGAATACGTCGTGAATGTTTCCGCGGGTATCCTTGGATATACCCAGCGTGTAAAACAATGCGCGATGATAGCCGTCTACGTTTCGACATTCATCCAGCATCCGATAGTAGAAGGCTTCGTGTTCGGAGTCTAGGAATAAAGTGGGCTTCATGTTTATTCACCTCTCAAAATAATCGATAGAAGCAAGAAGGCCAAAAAAGTCCTTCTACTATCCGTTTCATTTTGGAGCTCGAATCGGGCACTCTACGTTCCATATGTTATGTTTCAAATGATGATCTTTCTACCGATCTCACGGCTCATCTACTCCGATTTTAACAACCGTGCTAGTCGATGAAGTCCCCGTTCAATCGACTTACGAACGGTACTTTCATCAATTTGCTCCGATCGCGCGATCGCTACTTTGCTCATACCCAACATATAATGCGCATAAATGCGTTGCACCCATTTGTCCGGCAATTGACACAGGGCTTTGTACAATTCTTCACGGGAAGCCTTATGTAACAGCAGCTCCTCTGGAGAAGCCGTATTGTACAAGGCTTCTTGCTCAATACCATCCTCCCGATTCAGGGAGAAATAGGCACGATTACGATATCGCTTTAAAATATATGCGTTTTCATCTAATTCAAACTGTCTCAGTTCACGAGCCATCTCTTCTTCTACCTCCACCCAAACATCCGTTTGATAGAAGGGATAGATTTCGCGCAGGTTGACTTTTAGCTTCATTATTACCGCCTCCAGATTGGTTTTTTTGATAAACCAAACCGGAGGCGGAGAACGGCAGCCCTTGCTGCTTGCCCATCGCTTCCTTCGACGTTCTGGCAAACAAAAAGAACCTCCAGCTTGAGAGGTTCCGGCACCAACATATTTCGGCCAACGAATAACCGATTGACTCAAGAAAGCAGACTGCCCACTACCGGCAGCAAGAAATCGGAAAGTAACTAAACGATCGTGCGTTCGAGGAGATCGCATATCTATCAGCTCCTGCCTGCAAGGCAGCACCACTGTGATTGCTTGTCTCGAGTTGTCTTGGCGCTAACCGAGATGCAAATGATGGATGATCGAAACCTCAAGCCTGATACTCCACTTAAATTATTTAGTTCTAAAAGACTATTGGTTGAAGAATCTAAATTAGGTTAATATTCCCTTATATATAATGTCGCTTTATAGTCGCAAAATCACATAAAACGTCAAAAAATTATTGCTCTATGACGAAGGGATTAGGGATTCGACACCATATATCGGGAGTGTCCGCTCGCAGGAGGCACTCCATCTAGGAATGAACAACGCCTTTGGAACCAATTTAGATTACGGAGGGGATTTGCCAGCCGCTCCGTTCCATTAGTCGTTGTCTTTGTACCTGAATTAGAAGGAGGACGCGAATTTGATGAAGCTCAGGAGTAATGAAACGTTTTTCGTGGATGTGTTTCGCAAGTATTTCACCCGAGTTTTGAACTACTGCAAGAGGCTAATGAGGGGACAGGCTATCGAGATGGCCGAGGAATGTGCGCAGAACACCTTTGTACAGGTGCAAGAGAATATCACGGCCTTGCAGGCTCATCCTAATCTAGCGGGATGGTTGTGCAAGACCGCGAGGAATCAAGTGAACGCTTATTACCGGAAGCTCTATCGACGACGAAAGTACGAAATTGCGATCAGCGACAGCATAGCCAATCAACTGACAGCCAATAGTTGTGAATTGTACGAGGTTTTAATCGGCACATTGGACATGAACAAAATGGTTCGTCATGTCTTGCAGCAGCTCAGCCGCACGGAAACGGAATTTTATGTTGATTACTTCAAGGATCACCTTTCCATACACGCGCTCAGCCAAAAATACAACCTCTCGAAAACGGCTGTCACAACGCGAATCTATCGCTTGCGAAAAAAGATCAAGCAAACGGCTCGCCAAACTCTCTTTGGATAGCTGGAATACTTGATTCTACGATAAAATGGGAGGAACCTATAAACTGGTCCCCATAGACTAGACACTTTGAAAAAAGGTGTTTAGGCTGTGGGGGCCTTTTTGTATACTGGTACTAGCATCAAGGGAGGGCATTATGAGTAAAAAACTTTTTTCCAAGGCAGAACTGGGTCATCTCTCAAAAAACAAATACATCACGAAGGTAAGTGAGATAGCCGTTACGTACTCAGAGGAGTTCAAACGGATATTCATTGATCAATATCTCGAGGGTAAGACGCCGAGAGAGATCTTCGAAGCCCATGGGTTTAGTGTAGAAGTTTTAGGTATAAAGCGTGTAGAGCAAAGTGCAGACCGTTGGAAGAAATCTTATGAGCGGGGCGGAATCATTGGGCTCATGGATTCCCGTAAAGACCCCTCGGGACGAACACTTAGACGGGAGCAGTCACCAGACGAGATCATCGCCAAGCAGGATGCGCGGATCAAACTTCTGGAGTCTCAACTTGAACTGCTAAAAAAAGCAGACACGAAAGAAAGGTGGCTGGTAGCCAAGGGAAGAAACCTGAGCAAGAATAAGCTGTTTGAACTTATTCATGAAGCCGTAGGACAGGGATTCAAGCGAATGACGCGCTATCTATGCGAACTGCTTAATGTCTCGCGATCAGGATACTACAGTTATCTTAAGGCTGCAGATTTCCGCGTAGAGCGCGCTCGACTGGACGCAGAGGATGGCGCGCTAGTCAAGAAGGCGTTCTCTAGAAGAGGCTTTAAAAAGGGCGCTCGCTCGATCAAAATGGTTCTGGAAAACGAGTTTGATGTTATCTTTAACCGAAAGCGGATTCGCAGGCATATGCGGGACCTAGAACTCGTTTGTCCTCACCGAAAGCCAAATCCTTATCGCCGAATGGCTAAAGCCACCCAAGAACATCGAGTTGTCCCCAATAAGCTACAACGGGATTTCAAGAAGGAGATTCCGGGTCTTGTGCTGCTTACCGACATTACGTACCTTCCATTTGGCCGGTCAGAGATGGCGTACCTATCCACCATTTTGGACGGCTCCACTGGAGAGCTGCTTGCTTACAACCTCTCCGAAAGCCTCACTCTGCCATTAGCAACGGATACGATTAAAAATCTCATGAAGCAACGACGCTTGAAACTACATAAGAAGGCTTTTATACATTCCGATCAAGGCAGTCACTACACAAGCCCCCAGTATCAGAAACTACTGAAGAAGAAAGGGCTTGGACAGTCTATGTCCAGGCGAGGAAACTGTTGGGACAACGCCCCTCAGGAATCCTTCTACGGCCACATGAAAGACCACGTCATTAGTCGAAACTTTTCCACTTTAAAAGATCTTAAACATGAAATCGATCGCTACATCCGCTACTACAACCATCACAGATACCAATGGGGATTAAAAAAGATGACTCCTGTACAATACAGGAATCATCTCTTGTCGGTAGCTTAACTCTCTTTTTCAAAGTGTCCTTGACGAGGGGACCAGTTTACTAGGCCCAGTGCCACAGTTCCTCCCTTTTGAGGTTTCATCATACTTTGAACTGATTGTTACTTAGCGAGCGCATTGGCATGGCGGGCAGCTATCTAGCTCAAGTAGAACGCGGCGAAATCAGGCATGTTTATTCCCCTGGCTTCGTCGTCATCAATTGATACAGCATTGTGTCCCGCGGGAACTGATCGGCGAAGGGTACCAACGAGTTGCCGATCTTCATCAATCCGTTTCCGGCGTCCACATTGGTAATGTAGGAGAGCTGCAAGTCCGAAATGTTCAGCAGCTCAGCGAGCTCCTTCCGATCGGTGCTGGACTGGTTAAGCATCACGATAAATTCGCTATTAGCCAGCATCGTTCGGGCGGTATGGCTTTGCAGCAAATCGTCCACGTTCTGCGTAATGCCCGTACAAAAAGCACCATACTTTCGGACGCGCTTCCACAAGGCGTACAGAAAGTTAGCGCTATATTCGTGCTGGAACAGCAAATAGATTTCATCAATGAAGATATACGTGTTTTTGCCCTTTACCCGGTTTTGCGTGATGCGGTTGATAATGCTATCTAGCACAACCAGCATCCCAATCGGCAGCAATTGTTTGCCCAAATCCAATATGTCGTAGCTGATCAGCCGATTATGAACATTCACGTTGGTCGGTTGGGCAAAGGTGTTCAGGCTACCCGACGTGAACAATTCTATCGCGAGTGCGATGTCCTGTGCCTCCGGCTCCGCTTGCCTAAGCAGCTCCGCATGGAAGTCTCGTAGCGTCGGAGGCTCCCCCTTATACTGGCTCTGCAAAAAACTTCGATAGACACTGGCGGTGCAACGGTCGATCAGCGATTTTTCCTTCGCCCCGAGCGGATACCCGCCCATCAACTGCTCACACAGCGACAACACAAACTCGGACTTCAGAATGATCGGATTGGCTCCGTCGCCATACTGCCGGTTCAAATCCATGGCATTAATGTGGTTCGGCGATGTGGCCGAGATATGAATCGTCTCGCCGCCAAGCGCCTTCACCAAGGCGGAATATTCCCTTTCCGGGTCGATCAGGATCACATCATCGTCGCTTGCCAGCACCTGATTCACGATTTCCCGTTTTGCCGTGAAGCTTTTGCCGGAGCCGGGAACGCCCAAAATAAAGCTGTTTCCGTTAAGCAATTGCTTGCGACTGGCAAAGATCATGTTTTTGCTGATGACGTTCTGCCCTTGGTAAACGCCGCCGGGATGCATGACCTCCTGGGCGCGAAACGGGATGAAGACTGCCGTGCTTTCGGTCGTGAGCGTCCGCAACGCCTGTACCTTGCGCAGCCCATACGGCAACACTGTATTCAGGCCGTCCATCTGCTGGAAGGTCAGCGGAGCAAGCTGGCACAGATGCTTGCGGGCTGTCGTCAGTAAGGCTTCGGTATCCTGGTCAAGCTGCTCCTTGCTCTCTGCAATATGCACCATCGTGAGTAATCCGAACATCATTCGCTGATCCCGGGTGGTCAGGTCGTCCAGAAACTCCTTGCTCTCCTTGCGCTGCTGCTCCATGTTATAAGGGATAACCGCCGAAAAGTTGTTGTTCTTATTTTGCCGCCGCTGCCAGTTCGTAATGTTGGTCTCCACGCCAAGCAGCCGGTTTTCCACCTCCCTCACCGCCTCGTCGGTCGGGATCGGGATGACATCGAGCGACAGCAGCAGGTTTCGATTCAGGTCGCACAGCTCGGCAACCATGCTGTCCTTGATATAGCTGGCGTATTCCCGCAGGAAGATCACGCGGCCGTAGAAACGCCCCATCCGAAAATGATCCCGCTCAAACTCCAGCGTATCTGGACAGATATAGTCCTTGAAATCATGCCCCTTGCGCATCGTTTCCGACAAATCGAAACGAAATCCGCCCTCTTCGCCTATTCGGTAAAAATCATGTAGTCTGCGCAAGCGATCCGTCGCATTCAGCTCCGTACATTTGGAGCCGAGCCGTGTAAAATGCCCGGACAACTCGGCACCGATCCGCGCAAAATATTGCCGCGCTTCCTCAATGTTCTTTTTTGCAATCGAGACGGTGATATATTTTTCCTGATACGTTTCATTGGCACCGGTCGCTTTGTCGAGCAGCATACGATTATATTCTTCCCGGTACGAGTCTAAGCCGTCCTCCCGCAACGGGATCAAAATCGAATCGGCCAGGTCCGTCCGGTTCAGTCGGCGGTTGTTGATTGTAATTTTCGTCGTTGCACCGCTGTCCAACGAATTAAGCAACTCTCCGTATGCGAGGAACATCGCTTCCTTGTCCTCTCGTGAGGCCACAGCATAATTAATATCCTCAAAGCAAAAAGACTTAGAAAATTTGTTGCCAACCAAAAAAATCCCGTCCGGCCACATGGCTCGAATCGGGATCGCTTGCTGAACACCCTTTGGAACGACAAAACGTTCCTTGTCTTGGCTCAGGATGCGCTTGAGCGTTTTAATCATCGTGTCTCCTCCAGACCACGCTGCCGTAGCTTCACCCGCAACGCTTCAACATAATGGTTGGTCGAATGGAAGACGAGCCGCTTCGGCATCAAAAACTCCGACTTTATATACGCCCATAACAATTGCTCTGCGGTCATGCCGTGATACTCAATGAAGCCCAGCGCGGCGTAAGGAGCAGCCCCCAGGATACACATCCAACTCACCGTTTCGATTCCAAAATGGTTGCGTAAGCCAAAGTACAGGCCAATCGCCGCTCCTACAGCCAAAACAGAAAAAAAGAACTGCCGCAAGGACAGTCCAAAGAATAAGCTTTCCGTATACGCCCGGATCTCCCGGTTAATTTTGATCTCCATCTGCATCACTCCCAAGCTAACGATTAATCAGACCACGAGCCCTAAACCTTGTTCATCTTGCTGCTACTCTAAAAAAAACTGACAATGGGGCAGTAACTCAAATGCCCCTGCCCCCTTCCTCCCTTTATCTCACCGTATGACGTCGTTTGGCCTTTCTTTGTTGATATTGAGCAACCAATTCATCTACGATACGGCTTTGCTTCTGAACCTTTGGATTATCTGCCAACGGAATTGATTGTTTTAACGATTCTAATCCAAGTTGGTTCAGCTTTTGCCGTTCCTTTTCCAATATTTTTAGAAAACGGCTCATTCATCCACTCCTCTGTTCGGTTTACATACCCATTCCTTTGTAAATAGTAGACAACGACGGCAGATTTTAATGCGATTATCGGTTTATTTTATTTTAATTCGATATTCGCATTAAAACAACCATGCCATTTCGTACAATGTAAACCATTGTGAGGTGTCCACCATGAAGCATCGAAAAGACCCGCCTGGCGACAAAAATATTATCGGTTCCCGGGTTGTTGTCATTCGCAAAGCAAGGAAGATGAAGCAAAAGGAGTTTCTGGCTCGTCTGCAGACTTTGGGTCTTGATCTCAGTCCGACCAGTCTATCACGTCTAGAAGGCCAAGATCGACTGGTACAAGACTTCGAAGTACTGATTATTGCCAAAGCCTTGGAGATTACTGTCGGCCATTTGCTCGGCGAGGAAACGGAGTAAGAGTTCCGTTCTCTACAAGCCCATCATCTCTCGCACGACTCGATCTGCCATTTTGACAACACCAACCAGAACCAGCATGTTAAAGATCAACTCGCCAATGTAGGTCCAAACCATCGTCACCGCTCCGGCTCCATCTGCAACAGCAGGGGGCGCTTCGGCGAAAGCTGCATAAATGATACAGGCCAGTACAATGATCGCCCCCTCCAGGCATGCCGCCGCATATCCCTTGAGGAAGGAGGTTCCAATGCTTTGGCTCGGCTCACCAGCATATGCTGACAATGGAACAGGCGCTATCGCGGTATACAAATAGATACGGAAAAATCGGCCATAGACAGATAGAATCATAATAAACGACAGCACGGTAATAAACAGGCTGCCAAGCAAGGAGACAATCCACAACGGGATACTCTCCCAAAACCCAACGTCCTCAATCGCCTGTGAAATCGTACCCGGCAGGCTGATCCCTTCCATCGCCCCAAAGCCGGAGTTCCCCATAATGGTCGATATGACGCCTTGTACGATGGTGAACAGCCCCATCATCAACTCCAACCCGTAGGTCACAACCGCCTTGGCGAGAATAAAGCGAATAAACAGTTTGACGGCCAGTTCGGGCCGCTTGATTTCGGCAAAATTGCCCGCTGTTTTCATCACACCTACCACGAAAAACAGCACCAGCAGCGCAAGCCCGGTCGCCTGCAGCGCACCATGGATATCCGTGACGACCTGCCAGATCGCTCCACCTTTAAAATCAGCTGGCGACTGTGTGACTAGCTGCCAAATCTCGTTCATCTTGTCGTTCCAGGTGTTTAACGCGTTCTCCAGATTTTCTTCGACCCAACTGTTTTTCGACATGCTCTCACCCTTTAGTACAGAAGGGGAGTAGCGAGTACTCCCCTCCGGCGTGATCGTTATCCCGCAATTAAAGCTAGAATCTCCTTCGTAAACGTAATAATGATGCCACCTGCCAGGGTTAAAAATCCGTTGGCTCGTTGAGACGGGTCATGCGACTTGAGCGACAAGCCGATCTGAACGATGCCGAAACCCAAGATGATCATCCCTACCGCCCTGATCAGGCCAAAAATGAAATCAGAGAAGTTATTGACCGTCTCCATCGGATCGCCTGCAGCATAGGCCGTCGAAGCCCACAGGGTTCCGAATGCAAGCATCACACCCAACGTTAGCAACCCCTGCATTTTACGCTTCAATGCCGATCATCTCCTTGTAAAATCAACTCTTCTAGTTCTCTCTCTGACAGCAATTCATAGTCGCCTTGCTCATGCAGCATCACCTTCGTCCAGTCCACAGCGTGCTCCGCGTCTCCGTGACGATAGGCTTCTCCATGACCGTCCAGCGTCAATGAAACATTGGGATGCCGAAGCACGTTATACTTCTCATCCAGCACCGGCCGTTCGCCGCGGATAAACAAAATGGCATAACGGTTGTCCAACAGCCGAACCTCGTCCGGCATCAGCAGTTCCCGACCTGTTTGCTGATAATTGATCGAATAACTGCCATTGCGTCCTCTGCTGAGTCCATACGTATTCGTGTCAAGCGTCTCCTTGCCCAGAAGCTCCGACACATACTTATGCGTGGATTGCTCATTGCCCCCGAGATACAGGAACAGGTCGCAGTTGCCGACAATCGATTCCCATTCATCCTTGTACAACGCCTTGAGCTGGGCCAAATTTTGCAGGATGATGGACACCGAAATTTCCCGGCTCCGCATGGTCGAGAGTAGCTTGTCGAACTCTGTTGGCAACGCGACGTTCGCAAACTCGTCCATCACAAAATGGACATGAACGGGCAAGCGCCCCCCATGCCGATAATCGGCTTCATACATCAAGCTCTGGAACAGCTGCGTGTACAGCATGCCGACGATAAAGTTGAAGCTGCTGTCGTTATCGGGAATGACGGCGAAAAGCGCCGTCTTTTTCGTGCCCATAGCGGACAAGTCTAGTTCATCCACCACACTCATGCCTGCAATGGTGGGCAAATTGAACTTTTCCAGCCGTACCCCGAGACCGATGAGAATGGACTTGGCCGTCTTGCCTGCTGCCAGCTTGAAAATGTTGTATTGCTTAACCGCCAAATGCTCTGGCTCTCGCATGGCCAGCCGCTCGAAAAGTTCATCCAGCGGGCTTTGATACGTTTCATCTTCTTCGCGAACCTCCGCTGCTGCGATCATCTCCATCACCATGGGGAAATTTTGCTCCTCGGGCGGCGCTTCGTAGAGCAGGTATAGCACAAGCGCTTCCAGCAGCGCCGTTTCGGAACGCTCCCAAAACGGATCATTCGTATTGCTTCCCTTCGGTGTCGTGTTGCGAATGAGGTTCGTTACCAGCTTTAGTACGTCCTTGTCGTCCCGTAAGTAGGCAAACGCATTGTAGCCGTGCGACAGGTGAGGGTTGATGAGATCCAGCACCTTGATATCGTATCCTTCTGTCTGGAGCAAGCCGCCGGTATCCCGCAAAATTTCTCCCTTGGGATCAAGCACTACAAAAGACGTTGCGGCCTGCATTACGTTCGGCTTTGCATAAAAGCGCGTTTTACCGGCTCCCGAGCCGCCGACCACCAGTACATTCACATTTCGCCGATGCTTGCGGCCGTCAAGGCCGATCCGAACGTGTTGCGTCAGGATTTTGTTTTGCTCCAGCTCTTTACTTCGGTATATGGCATTGAGCTGCTTTGCTTTTCCCCAGCGGGCACTGCCATGCTCCTCACGCCTGCGATAATTACGCAACGAGGACATATACACACCTATACAGACGGCATACGCCAGCGTAAAGAGCAGTAGGCTGCGCGGCGTATCCGCCACCCAACGGATATGGAGGGGATGCTCCATTGCTGCGTTGAGCTGCAACAGCAAGGCAGGCAAGCCTTCCGATAGGGCAGGGGCAGCATGCAGCGCCAGCCAGATGACCGGCAATAAAAATACCGCAACGAGTATAAGCTGACTCGTTGCGGAATTAGCGCGCCGCATGCTCGCTCCGATGCTTCGCTTTTCGATAGGGGGCATCTATCGTTTTCAGCAGCAGGTCATCCACGGCATCTGTCGACCGCCGCTCCCCGATCAAGCCATTACGCAGGGTATTCAGGGCGTTGATGACGATACCATGCTCGTAATGATCCAAGCTAAGAATACGCTCGTCCTCTTTCATTGGCCTTCCTCCCACGTCATCGAAATGTTCATTTGCCAGCCATAGCGTTAACGAACCGTGTCACGGCGACTCGGCTGCTGCCGCAATTGGCCTAGCAGGTGGTACATTCGGCTATTCATCGTATGGGCTGTGTCCCGAATGATAGATAGTTCCGTACGAATCTGTTGAGGCTCCAGCCCTTTCAGCCTTTCTACAACACGGTTTAAGCAAAAGCACG
The DNA here is from genome assembly GCF_018604145.1 of Paenibacillus agaridevorans. Classification (NCBI taxonomy): domain Bacteria; kingdom Bacillati; phylum Bacillota; class Bacilli; order Caryophanales; family Paenibacillaceae; genus Paenibacillus; species Paenibacillus agaridevorans. The sequence continues at coordinate 4,679,470 of NZ_CP075889.1, forward strand.
ATGTCTCCACGCCAAACTGCTTGCTCAGCATATATGCAACACTGTACGCTTGGGCCTGGTGATCCGAGCGGCTGTAGTCGGCCTTACCCTGATCTAGTTCCGCATGCGCCAGTTCCTGCGCAAGCGAACGAAAAATATCACTTGCCGACAGCCCGCGCCGAATCACAATCTGGCGGACATCCGGCTGATAAAGAGCATGCATGCCCTCTGGCAAGGCGTCGCCCATCTGAATCGGAACGGGAGAGCGATGCATGAGCGCCTTGATCTGGGTTCGTTCATCCGGTGGAGGGGGTAGATCCGGTTTCTCTCCGATAACTTGGGCAACGTCAAACATCTTTTTCGGATTGTAGCTTACTGTTGCGTTGCCATCCTCCCGTTTATAAGTCTCGCCCGGCTCCAAAATATAGAAGCCTGTTTCTTTCCGACGTATGCGAAAACCCATTGCCTTCCAGCCCTCGAAATCGGCAATTCGCGTTGCCTCCGGCCGCTGCGCCATAATAAGTAATGCATTAGAAACACTGTACCGGCCAAAGCGGCTTTGTATATTCAAATACTGTTGAAACTGTTCGCCGGTTTGCACGGCCAAAGCCGTGGTCACGTCAATGGTTTCATAAGTCCATTGGCGCAGCTCCTGTTTCTTCTGCACCCAGGCTTCCTTGTCGAAGGGCTGATCTTGTGCGGTAGCGATCACGGGTGGTGCTTCTTGACGAAACAAATCATCCCATTCGCTCATTTTGATTTCCCCTTTCGCTTGCTACGCTTCGGTGTCTCGATAGGTGCGTTAATGGCAACAGGTGCCATGCCCCGATTCTTCCGTTTGGGCAAGCCGAGCTCCCTCTCCTTCTGCTGTTGCTGCCGCTGTTTCTCCACGGCACGGCTCTCTTCCCGAATCTCGCGCAGCAATTGCCGTACAGACACCTTCGCCTTCGGCTGTTCAAAAATCATTTCGGATGCCTCTCTGTGCGCGGAGATAGGCACGGACGGAGAGAGGCGTTCCACTTGGTTCTGGCTCTCGGATTGGCGAGGCAGAGATAACTGCTCCAACTCCTCCGCTTCGGCCCGCGGCTCTTCCTCGTGCACCTGCTGATCTCTTTCCCGCGCCTCGTTTCCCTGCTCCACCCCTTCCGGCGGTTCCGGCTTTCCCAGAAGTTCGTCCAAAAACTCCTCGCTGATTGCCGCTGCAGGAGCCTCTTGCTCCTCTGCTACCGGCTCTTGATGCTCCGCAGCTTCCATCGCTCGTTCCGCTTCCAGGCTGTCCGGCAGCTTCTCTTGACGGGCTTGTTCAATTTCCTGCCTGATGCTAGCCGTATCCACGGTCGCCAACTGGAAGCGTTCCACGATTCGATTAATTTTGGAGGCATCCTCGGCGCGCACCATCACATCGCACAGACCATCCACGTTCTTTTTGTCCCGCAACGCGCAATACAGGACACCATAGCGCTTCGCTTCCTTGCAAAAGGTGGGCAAGTCCTCATTCCGCACGGCGAATACCTTCAGTTCCTTCCCGCTGCGGAGCAGATTCTCAAGCCGGGTGCGGCCCCTCGTCTGTTTTTGCCCTTGCAGCACGGCGAACAAATAGGCCGCGAGATGCTTTGCACCTTCGCCAGATATTTTCGCCATCACTTCAATACCGCGCAGACTCATGCTGACGACCTGATCGGCCGCCTCGTTTCCGCTCATGGGCTTCTACCTCCTTGTGCCTGGATTTTTCTTCATGCTCTTCATGCTGCCGCAGCTTGTCCTTGATTGTAGCGGAACGCGCCAAAATGCCCGCGCAAAGCCTCACCTCCTTTCGAAGCTGCGCCAGTTGCCAAGAATACTCTGCGATCTGCTCCCGGTGCGCTGCAATCTGCTCGGGTTGTCGGCAACTACGCAAGCGTCTGCGGCAGTTTTGGCGGTCAAGACGCAGTCCCTTCATCTCAGCCTGTCGGGGTTCAACATAGCTGGTCAACTGCACTAGGCTGGCTATCCGATGACGACAGAGCAGCTTGGTTTGTTCAATGATCTGCGACAAGTGACGTAAATCCTCCCTCAACAAAAAAGACGCTCGTCTCGGAGACGAACGGTAGCGAGGCACAATTCCCAGTGCAAACAGATAACGGACATACAAAGCTTGAAGGCCGGTAAGCTTGCGATGCTTGACCAGGCGTTTTCCACGAACCAGAACCACGCGCTTACGATTTGGAAGCGACAGTGCTGATTTTTTCTTGGGCAATGCACTGCCCAAAATTCGTTGCTTGATCGCTTCCTCCCCGTAGGCTTCGCCCAAGATATGTAGGCGAACAAATCTTTCTTTACCTGGTGGACGAACGGCTACATGTTTGACATGTGCCTTGATTTCGTAGCCCGTTGCTTGGAGATATGCATAAAATTGACTCATTGTCCTTGCCCCAGCAATAGCGGCGTCCATGTCCTCCCGAATGACGCCGCGCCATGTCGGCTTGCTTTCCTGATCGGCTCGCCATTCTCCGTACTGCTTGGCTTTCCCGCGCTCCGGCTGCTCAATGACGGATAAGGCATGCTCCCGGCATAGCTGGTCGGAGGTTTTCCGCATTAGCGCATAGGAAGCCTTATTATCGTAGTATCGTTTGCCATCCATGAAGGAGACGGAATTGAGAACAAAGTGATTATGCAAATGATCTTTGTCGAGATGGGTGGCAACTACCACTTCAAAGCGTTCCCCCCATAGCGCTTGCGCCAGCTTCACGCCAATGGCATGCGCCTGCTCCGGTGTCGTTTCCCCCGGCGCAAAGGACTGGTAGCCATGAAATGCGACGATGCCGTCCGTTTTCTGAAACCGCTTCTTGGTTCGCTGCATTTGCTCATGGGCGCTGATGGGATCACAATTGATGCCTCTCACATAAAGCTGCCGCTCTGTTTTCGCATTCGAGCTAGTGTAGGCAAGTGTCTGCTGCAAACCATCCGCTTCCATGCGCCCCTGTTCTGTTTTATCTGGATTGACGGCGTAGTTCAATACACGCTTCAGACGATCGGTCACGTCCCATATCGCGGTCGTAGCCATATTGCTTGTACCCTATGTGGTTCAAGAAAGTGCACTGCGCGACTCCGGCGCAGTCACCGCCTCTTGAATCCGTTGGACAGCTCGACGCAAATCATCCGCTTCACGCTGGAAGGAAGCGTGATCCAGATGACTGGTCGTATGCGCCTTCACCGCAAGCTGGTTCAGGTTATTGCCAATGGCGTGAAGCTCGCGCAGCATAGTGTAATAATCTAGGGGTGGCAACATTTTTGGAACATAGCCGTTAATCAGCGAGCGAAGGTAGGCTTCCCGTGACAGCCCCGACTGTTGCGCTTGCTTTTGAAGCCTTCGAACCTCTTCCTGATTGACCCAAACTTGAATGCGAATGCTTCTTTTTCGCATGTGACGTCTCCTTTCTGAAAATGGAGTTAATCATGAGAACAAGGCATCTTAAGAATGCCCGTTCCAAATACAACCATTTATTCAACAAGCAAACATTTCGATCCGCCAGGCGAGGGTATTAGGGGCGTAGCCCCTAACAAGCGAATTTGGGAGACCAAATTCAGTGCTTGCTGCAACGTTACACGTTGCCCCGAGGCACCTGCCGGGAAAAAGTGGAGCTGCGGGTAAACAAAAAAGACGCCGTGCGGAAACAATGTCATTAAGTTAAGATGCAGGGCCAAAAATCAAAAAAGAGCAGGTTATCGAAAAGATAGCCCGCTCTTTTTTGCATGAAAAAGAAAAAGAACTTGACATGCGGATGGAAGTGTATGGCGTGGCCCCTTGAAAAAAATGAGGAGGTTTCGCCAATGAATGAGTACGCCAATTCGCTTAAAGAAACGCTGACATCTCTCATACGAGGAATGGCAGCTGCACCTTGCACCTTATGTCCAAAACCCTGAAACAGATTTTACTCAAAAAAAGAAGCTACCCTATGAAACGGTCATGGAACTCCTGATCTCCATGGGGGGCAACAGCAACTACAAGGAACTCTTGGAATCACAGGACTAAGACGTAAACACTGCAACCACTTCTGCTTTTGTCCAGCAGAGGAATAAAATTCTGCCGACTGCTGTGGAATTCTTGTTTCACGCATTTACAGAGTCGTATACGGATATCAAGGACTACCGAGGGTATCGGTTACTTGCCATTGACGGTTCCGATTTCCATATCGCAACAGACCCTACGGACACGGCTACCTATTTTCAAAGTCAACCAAACACGAAAGGCTATAACCAGCTGCATTTGAACGCAGCGTATGACCTCTGTAACAGACTTTATGTGGATGCCATTGTTCAGCCACGAAGATTGTGCAACGAAGGAAGGGCGCTCGCTACTATGGTTGACCGTTCCCCCATCAAGGGCAAAACCATTGCGATTGCGGATGTGTTTAATCATTTGAAATTACCCCAAAAAATCTTGGTGCTCTGACGTGGAAAATTTCCAGCACAGTAGACATGGTTTACATGGAGGGGCGGGCATGATAGGCTAGCCTGCCTCTGCGAAGCCCATGGCTTCGCCCTTTCGCAGGGATTCATGCCCGTAGAGGCTCCATGTCAACCGTGTCGTCATTTCCAGCTACAGACGATTTTTATGGGTAACCTAACATGATTTTTCGGGGTAATTTTGCTTGATAAAATACATGCGGATCGTGGTTATGAAAGTTACAACAATTTTGCGCATCTTGAGCGCAAAGGGTGGAACTATGTCATACGAGTAAAGGATTTGAACTCCAGTGGTATTCTTTCGGCTTATGTTTACCCGCTAACGGAGAGTTTGATTTTGAAGTTCATCTGACATTGACAAAAAAACAAACCAAAGAGGTCAAGGCTCATCCCGAGATTTACAGGTTCGTCCCTTCGACGTCTACCTTTGAATTTTTGGATTTGCAAGAGAATTTGTTTTACCCGATTTCCTTTCGGGTTGTTCGTTTCGTCTTGCCGAGTGGCGATTATGAAACCTTCATTACGTTTCCGCCGGTGATTTCCCACCCGATGAACTCCGGGCCATTATCACATGCGATGGGGCATTGAAACCTCTTTCCGGGCCTTAAAATACACCGTCGGTCTAACGAGTTTTCACGCTAAGAAGCAAGCGTTCATTACCCAAGAGATTTTAGCAAGAATGATCATGTACAATTTCGCTGAAATGATGACCTCTCACGACGTCATTTCCCAAATGGATAAACGGCACCAATATCAAGTCAACTTCACGGTTGCCGTTCATGTTTGTAGACGTTTCCTGCGCTCACGGGACGCCCCGCCCGATGTTAAAGCACTGATTCGCAAAACATTTTGCCGATTCGACCCATTCGACCAGGACAGAAGAATACGCGCAAAATCCGTTGGAAGTCAGCTGTTAGCTTCGTCTAAAGCGTAGCATAATCCCGTTCACATGAACACTTTTTAAAACGGATCTTCCATCCGTTTTATTTGCTGTACGCTTTTTTCATTTCTTGCACCAAAAAAGAAACGGCACAGGACTTTTTCCCATGCCGTTTCGGATCCATTTTTATTGCCGGACTAGACTTTGAGTTTAACTTAATGACATTGACCTTCAGGTGATCCTTTTGATAAATGGATTCTGTAGAGCAAGTGAACTAGGTGGTGCTGAACGTCTCTTTCGGATTTTTTTTTGAAGGCCTCTTAAAAACCAGCTATTTTTCGAGCGAAAATGTATTAACAATTTCCTCGAATTCGTCCTTTGTCAGGGATGGGTTCTGGCTTTGAAATTGATAAATATGTTTATTATCAACATAAATAATGAAGCGCAATTCTGTTATACGCGCATCCACTTTAGATTCAATCGCGTATTTATAAACAGATAAGTTATCTTTTGTTGCCTTTGTAACATCCTCAAGAAGTGTATTATTTGCTTCATTCATTGCTAATGAACTTTGGATCTTTGATTCTAGCCATTTTTCTATACCCTCTTCAGGAATGTCATATGTATCAAATGAAATAAATTTTTCCGTTTCAGTTTCTCTCAAAAGGTCATCACTTTCATAGTCCCACGTCATCGGATATTGAACCGACCAACCGTTACTGCTTTTATATATTTTTTTATCAGAACTTGTTTCAGTTGGCTTATCACTCTCTGTTGGCTGAATCACATTAGCAGGAGTAGATGAACATGCTGAGATTGTAAATAAAATCACGCTAAACAAAATTAAAGTAATCTGTTTTCTCAATTTCATCCCTCCAATTATTGTAGCTGTGTCCCATAACACACCAAGTAAGAAAAAAGGTGTGTTATGAGAATTGATTTTTAAGGTGTAACTATTGCGGTACATGCACTTCCACCCATTGTACATTTGTAATAATCATATTTGTTAGATGTAGAATTAGGATTAGAACTTGGTTGGTCATACTTCGGTATCATAAAAGCAGACTTATAAGTTGCAACTGTATGGGGGTTGTCAGCTTTTACCATCCAATTAACCACTTCAGATGTAGTGTAAACATTGTTCAAGTCGTAAGAGAAATTATCACCCGATTTTGTCATTTGTACACTAATCCAATTTGATGTTCCATCTTTTCTATGGTATAAGGTAACCGAATTTGAGTTGAGAGATGATTTAACCCCTGAATCCACTTCATAAGCTACAACCTTAGCGACATTATTAGTCCAAGTCACAAGTGAAATAAAATCTAAATCACGACCATAGTTCCAATTACTAGTCCATCTATAGTAGGGCTCAGTTCTCGTCCAAACCATAGTACCTGATCTGCTTGTTCTTGTACCATAATGGAGATGTGCGCCAACTTTACCGCCTTCATTTCCCGACTCAGCAATTTGAGTTCCTTTCGTTACGAGATTGGTGCTAGACGTACCAACAAAACCAACATCATCCAGGTGATCGTAATAAATTTCCAAATTGTCATTATTTAAACCATCACCATTAACATCACATTTCAAAGCTAATTCATAGGCTGTAGTATCATTTTGATATGTAACAAATCCATTACATATTGCATTAACTCGAGTGCCTGAAGTTGCATAAAGATCGACTCCTTGATGTGGGTTAGAACCATCTACTAGACGTGGTTGATTCCATTGAGAATTCACATCAGGATATCCGGTGATTGGAGTGGCTAAATTTAGTGTTCCAGCCCCCGGGCCAACTCCGCCAAACCTAATATTATAAGTAGCCGATACAGAAGTTGTAAATATAGTCGATATTAACGTTATGAAAAGAAACAGCGATAATTTTTTATTCATTAGCCTCACCTCTCAATTCCACAGATATCAACTTCGCATTGCTCTCACCTGATTTTTCAACATTTAATAATAATGTATCGTTATTCACCCAATCAGGTGTTGCGGTATATATTTCGTTATCTGAGGATCCAAATGTCTGCGTACTTCCAACTCCAATATCTGTAACATACACAATTCGTTCTCCCTTCGTACCCGCGTACTCTAAGGCAACTACTTTGTCTCCCTCTGGTGAGAATTTGGCAGTTGGATCGAATTGAATCCCTGTTCCGACTGATAATATTTGATGTTTCTCCTTTGTCTCTATGTCAAAAACCCAAAAATCTTTACTAGGTCTGCTAGGAGAGTAAAGTAATTTCTTTCCATCTCGAGATAGATCTTTGATATCTACATTTTCAAGCAATGCTGGAGAAGTTTCACCCTTGAGTGAAAGTTCCTTAATTGAATATAAAGATCCGTCATGGGAGTCTTCCTATATAATAAGATTTTTTGTACTCGTCCAACCAAATGTACCAACAGGTTGTGTACTACTGTATACTTTCCTTTCTGTTCCATTCAAAAGATCGATAACCCAAATTTCCATACTGGTATTATCAACCGCAGTTCTATTAGATAGATAAGATACTTGAGTACCATCCAGACTCCAAACAGGATTAGTTGCCCAGAATAAAGACTGCTCTTTCTCCTTAAGTTCATTGTGTAACTTGTTTTTGTCATATCCGTCAACATAATCTTGAGTAATTTGTGTAACACTCAAAGATTTAGTATCAATTGTAAATATAGAATTCATATCTTCGAACAAGTATTTTCCACCATCGGGTGATGGGATCAATGCAGGAGTAGCCGTTGTATTATTTGGAACAAGTTCTACTCCATTTTGTGTGACTACTTTATGAAGGTATAAATTTCGGACTGACTCTACTCCAGACGGATTTTTTACTGTATATTGAAGGATTGTTGTTTCATCATTTAGATTGCTCGATTGTTTTGTCGTATCATTAATGGAGAAAATCTTCTGAGCAGGATATGAGGAATCTGGTTTAAGATTAAATGAAGCGGACTCATCAACATGTTCTCCTTTTTCAATGAGTTCTGTTCTTAGTTGACTAGCTATTCTCTGTTCCTCTGATGATGGTGTCGTAGAAATAATATTATTAGAAGTAACAATATATTTACCAACACCTAGTTCTGTCACAGCATTATTTTGCCCGGAGACATAACTATATGAGGCTGCTGTAGCACCAAATAACAATGCAGCAGACACCAGTCCGTAGGCAACCAGCTTTTTCTTTCTCATAATTCTTCGCTCCTCAGAAAAAAATTTGTTTAGAAATTTGAATGAATCTAACAGGAAAGAAACCTATTTATGATTATACAGTGCTCACCTTCGAATCCGGTACGTCGTCAGATTTTAATGTAATTACCAGTATCATTTCTCCCTCCGTTCCCTTATTATTTGAGTAAGATTCATGCACAAAAGATATTTCTGGAATACTTGTTTATTATAGGAAGTTTATCCATTGACGTCTATAGGAGATTTCCGGCTGCTCCTTATTCACATCACGTAACAAACCAAAAAAAGACAACCTCATTAGGACGTGCGGCCAACGTCTTTGTGAAGCCCTCATCCAGTTCAGGATTCTACAACACCCTTGCGCAACGTTCTTTTTGATTGATCTTGCGACGCGCCTCACGCATGAATTGATGATGATCATGGCGTGTCTTGTCGCTGCCAGCTTGCTCCTCTGCCTCCACCACTGCCGCTTCAATCTTCTCCGTATCCCAACTTGTCTCGCCTTACTCGTTTTCATTTCTCGACTGCATGCTCAGTCCTCCCCTGAAATGGATACTATTTTATTATTGCGAATGATGAGTTGGCATGCCATTGTACAACACACGCTATCTTGATGGATATTCACGTTGTTTCTTGTACGCCATCAAGTCCTCATTTACATCTTTTTGCACGGGTGGTTCATTCTCCAACTGATAGCTCTGAGCCAGTTGCTGTTCGATCATCTCTGCTGCCAAGCGTCCCGGTTCATCATTGTCCAAATGCAGCACCAGTCGCTTTACATCCGCGTGGCGATCAAGATAGGAGAGAAGAGCAGCCGGAAGAATCGACCCTTCCTTATTCTCTGTGGGTCGGTATATCCCCGCAAGCGACAGAAGATGGACTTGCCGCCAGTCCTTTCCCCACTTCAACATGAATGTACAATAGGACAGAAGATCAATGGCACTCTCAAACAAATGCAATTCAGTGCTGTTCTCTGCTGCTGGAAGCGAGAAGGCATAGCGCTTATCGCTGCCCGGTACTTCGCACATATAGCGAGTGCTTGTCGTTCCGCGAATCGCCGCGTATCGAGGCTCGTCATGCTCATCAAAGCCGACAAATACAGCATTGTGATAGTTCCGACTTTCATACAGACGCCCCGTTTCAAGACACACCTCAAGCACCTCGTGGGAAATCCCCCGCCCGTGCAAGTAAGCAACCACTCGGCTTGCATTTTCATAGGCTTCGGGAAGCGCGAATGGCTTAGCCCCATCCTCCCGGAAAACTTGTGCTGCCGGAGAGGACGATGGTGTGTGCTGATCGTTCAGATGCAGCACTGCCTCCGGCAAGGAGATTCCCCGCACCTTAATGAGATAATCCAGCGCCGTGCGCCCCCCAAACCCACGCGACCACCAAAACCACTTGCCGTTGGAAATCTTTAAGCTGTCATGACTGCGGGTCGCATAAGCATTTCGTGAGCACTTCACCAATTCGTAAGGCTCGACATGCTGTAAATACGTTAGCAAGTCCCACTGCTTGGCAAGTTCGATTTGTTCTTTACTTACATAGGCCATCTACTCACTCCTTTCCGGCCTTTCATCCTGCTCAACAACCGGCAACACTTATCCCCAACGTTATTCACAATTTGCACACAACTGAGAAAAACGTTAATAAGCCTGTTACCAGTCGGCAACAGACTTGTCAGGCTCATCACATGTAATCTCTATGGTTAGAGAGCCCCTAATTTTTTCAGGTATGCATAGCAATCTGCATGCCCTTGCCAATAAAGCGCCATTCGTTCCAGGCGTACCGTTTCATCTAACGTCTTTTGAATCTCCAACCATGCTTGATAATCCTGGTCGCTTGGAAAAACACAAGCATCGCCATCCATCACGCTCTTTACAAACGGATGCTGCACTTGAATCTCGACTCTCCGCTGAACCCACATCATATAAGCCTCTTCACCGCGCAAACGCCGGGTGATTTCATTCTCCAAAACGTCAAAGCTTTGCTCCAACTGCTGCCAGCATCCCTTTTCCATGCACGCTCCCTCCCTTAACCAACATACCCGATTCGGGCGTAGCGCGCGAACCTGCCATGATCAAGAGAGGGTATTCTCTTTGTTTCCTTCGCCCACCGAAAGCTCACACGATCCGTTCGCTTAGCGTTCCTGCCGATTCATTCTCCTTCGCTCCAGCAGCCCCGGTTCTTCGTCCACTCCTCCAGCTTCTATCATCTCGTTCTCCCGCTTATCCATATTCAGCAGCACATTCAGCTCCGTCAGCCTCGCTGACTTCTCCTGCAATTCCAACTCCTGCTTGAAGGGAGCTGCAATCTCCGCCTTCGCCGTTTCCATTTGCTTATGGAGTGTGGTCAGTTGATCGCGGCAATAGGCAAGCTTCTCCGGCAATCCAAGAAGCACATTATTCAGCCGAGTCAGATTGCCACTTGCATCGGCTCCAAGCGAAATATGATGCCCCAGTGCGCCGCGCAAGGTTGCTTTGTACTCCTTGTTGAAGCTGTCAAATGAAAGCCATAGGGAGAAGCCCTGGTAATGGCCGATCTCCTGCGGATCAGGAGAAATCATCCCCTTGCAGGCTTCCAGCAATGCAGCGCCTGCCGATGCCCGTTCCTTATACGTGAACTCCTTGATCGTCATTCCGGCAAAGGCGACTTCTTCACCGTCTATCCTTTCGGCATCCTGACGCATATACAAGGCCACATCCTGCTCATACCCAGCGATCCGCTCCTCCGTCGACTTGATCTGCTGCGGCAACAGCTTGAGCAGCCGATCCTCCAGCGCATAACGCTGGCTCAGATGGTTGGCCTTGAGCAGCTTGAGCTTAGACACTTGAATATCTAAGTCCATCTTCTCTTTTATAAACGGATTGCCGGTCGCCAGCGCCTTAACTTCGGCATAGGAGAGCGCCGCTTCATCGATGTCTTCCGCAGAGCGAACCGGCGACTTGCTCGTCATAATTTGCGAAATAAAGCGTTGCTTGTTTTCAAGCGTCTGATACAGGTACGCATCGAACGTATTTTCCGTCACGTATCGGTAGATATAGGCTTCACTATTTTGGTTTCCTTGACGAATCACCCGACCCAAACGCTGTTCCAAATCTCTCGGTCGCCAAGGGCAGTCAAGGTCATGAATGGCCACCAGCTTCGTTTGGACATTCGTGCCGGCTCCCATTTTAAACGTCGATCCCAGCAAAACGCGAACCTGACCCGTCCGTACCTTGCCAAACAGTTCCTTCTTCTGCGCATCCGTATTGGCATCGTGAATGTAGGCGATCTCTGTCACCGGAACACCCTTCTCCAGCAGTTTGCGCTTGATCTCATCATAGACATTAAACGCTCCATCCGCCTTCGGGGTAGACAAATCGCAAAATACCAGTTGCGTGAGCCGCTGCTGATGCCCCTCCTGCCAATGCTGGTAAATGTTATTCACGCATGCGCTAATCTTGCTGCCCTCGTCATCCGGCAACAGTGGATTCGCCAGCCGCTGATCAAGCGCCAGCTTGCGCCCGTCATTCGTAATGAGCAGCATATTATCCTCGTGCGGCTCAACTGCCTTGGCCCGAACCTGTTCCGCGCGGCGGGCAAGATCGGCAACCATATCGCGCTGAAACTCGCTTGGCGGGACAGCCACATTATGAAAATGCGCCTTCGGCACCGGGAGCTGGAGCATATCTGCAGTTTGAATGTCGGCCACTTCTTTTAACATATTCATCAGCTCAGGCAAGTTATAAAAGCGTGCAAAGCGCGTTTTCGCCTGATAGCCTGTTCCTGCTGGAGCCAGTTCAATTGCCGTGACGGTTTCGCCAAACGTGGACGCCCAAGAATCGAAATGCTGCATGCCATGCTTTTGCAGGCTCTTGTATTGCAAATACCGCTGCATCGTGTACATTTCCGTAATGGAGTTAGAGATTGGCGTTCCCGTTGCAAAGATGATGCCACGCCCTCCGGTCAGTTCATCCAGATAACGGCACTTCATGAACATGTCCGATGATTTCTGTGCTTCGGTTTGTGACAGCCCGGCAACATTGCGCATTTTCGTGTATAAGAACAGGTTCTTGTACGAATCCGCCTCGTCCACGAATAGCCGATCCACGCCTAATTCCTCAAACGTCACCACATCGTCCTTACGGCTTGTGTCGTTCAACTTCTCCAGCTTGACCTGTAACGTCTTCTTCGTCTTCTCCATTTGCTTGATCGCATAGCGCTCGCCCTTAGCTTCCTTCAATTCCCGAATACCGCCGGTGATCTCGTAGATCTGCTCCTCCAACTGCTGCCGTTGTCGCTCCATGGAAATCGGAATCTTCTCAAATTGCGAATGACCGATAACGATTGCATCGTAGTCTCCAGTGGCAATGCGGGCACAAAACGTTTTACGGTTTTTCGTCTCAAAATCCTTTTTTGTCGTCACCAACACATTGGCGGAAGGGTAAAGCTGCAAAAACTCCGCCGCCCACTGCTCAATCAAATGGTTCGGGACAACGAACATGCTCTTGTTGCACAAGCCCAAATGCTTACTCTCCATTGCCGCTGCGGCCATCGCGAACGTCTTGCCCGCGCCGACACAATGGGCAAAGAGCGCATTGCCGCCGTAAAGCGCGCGGGCAACGGCATTGACCTGATGCTGCCTGAGCCGAATTTCCGGGTTCATGCCAGTAAAGCGAATATGGCCACCATTATACTCCCGCGGCCGGATTGCATTGAACCGATCATTGTAGAGGCGCGTCAGCCGTTCGCGGCGCTGCGGATCTCGCCACAGCCATTCGCCAAATGCCTCCTTCATTAGCTCCTGCTTTTGCTGGGCAATAGCCGTGTCCTTCCGGTTCAGCACCCGTTTTTCCACGCCATTTTCAATCACCGTATCGAAAATGCGTACATCCCGCAGGTTGAGCGTATCCTCCAGAATTTTGTAGCCGTTGATTCGTTCGGTGCCATAGGTGACGTTAGCCTTGATGTTGTTGCTACGATCGTCGTTTTTACCCCGTACGTTCCACGCCGCTGTATAATCAGAATAGAACACCTGAATGGTAGGCCGGAACATCGGAGGCGTATCCAGAAGCTCGAACATAAAATCGCGAATGACCTCGGAAGGCAGCCAGGTCGCCCCCAGCCGGACATCGATCTCGGAAGCGGTCAAATCCGGCGGCTGAACCGCTGCCAGCGCCAAGACGTTTTCGGTATACCGTTCCGCGTCATGGGCTGCGAATGACATGGCAATTCTCAGCTTGTCGCGTACATGACCAGATAAATAAGCGTCCGCCGTCTCGTAGACCGGCTCTCCGTCCTCGTCCATCTGCTCGGGATTGGGGAAGATGATACCGCGCAGTTCCTTTACCAGCTTATCTTCAGGGATACCGCTAAGCTCGCTCATATAGGCCAAATCCACCCGCGCCTTGACACCGATGGATACCGCCAATGCTTCGGAGGGGGTATCCACTCGCTCTACCAGCGACCGCTGCCGAATGGTGCGCTTCGTAAACATGTCTGCCTTGCGCAGCATGCGCCCTTCATCGTCAAGGATTTCCAGCGAGCATAGCAGGAAGTAGGCGCTGTCGTCTGAAAAGGCGAGACTGTTGGCGCGGCTATTGATCAGCCCATACTGTGCCGCAAAACGATCATACTGCACCGTCAGATTGCGCTGCTGCTCACGAATGGCTTCCTCACTGTAATCCTCGGTCTGATATTCGATTAGGTCGCGCACCGTGTCACGCAGTTGAATTAGCCCCTTGATGCGTCCCATTGCTGTAGCCGAGGCTTCAACCGGATGCATTTGGCTGTTTTGTCGGAAATAGACCTTTCCTTCCACCAGTGCAAAGCTGAAATTGCGCACATTCGGATCAGCAGGCATGGAGGCCTCCGCTTCCTCCGGCTGCTCTTCGCGTTCCCCCTCTACCCATTCGGCATGAATGTTGGCCAGCGCCTCGCGCAGTAGCTCATCAAGCGGCGCATCCGGGTAAGGGCGGCACGTCGTTTCCTCGCGATTGCCATACATTTTGTCATCAAACGCCATTGTGCCCAGCACCATATCCGGCTGAGCGGCAAAGTAGGCGTTAATCGGGACACCATCCGACGTCTCAGCCAGCGCCAGCCACGGCTCGCTTTGCTCATTGACTGTCACCATGCGATCCCGTTTTTGCAAAAAGAGAATGTCTGCAGTAACCTCCGTTCCGGCATTCGCCAGAAACGCATTGCTCGGCAGACGCACTGCCCCGAGCAAAGCCGCCCGTTCCGCGATGTACCTGCGCACCGCCGGATTTTGCTTGTCCATCGTACCCTTGGAGGTAATGAAGGCCATGATGCCACCTGGCCGCACCTTGTCGAGTGTTTTCGCAAAAAAGTAATCATGAATCAAAAACTTGTGTTTGTCATACTTTTTGTCAGCTACACCGTAGCCGCCAAACGGCACATTGCCGACAGCCAGGTCAAAGAAGCTGTCCGGCAGATTTGTCCGCTCATATCCACTGATCGCAATCGACGCCTGCGGGTACAACTGCTTGGCGATTCGACCGGTCAAGCTATCCAATTCCACGCCAAATAGCCGCGAATCCTGAAACGATTCCGGCACCAGACCAAAGAAATGACCAATCCCACAGGAAGGCTCCAATACATTGCCGCGCCGAAAGCCCATTTGCTCCAGGCATTCATACATCGCCTGAATAACGATAGGGGACGTATAGTGGGCGTTCAAGGTCGAGGCGCGGGCGGACGCAAACTCTTCCGGGGTTAGCAGTGCCAGCAGCTCGGCATATTCCGCAGACCAGTGGCTGTTGGCATCATCGAAGGCCTGCGGAATGCCGCCCCAGCCGACATAATGCGCCAGCGCCGCTTGCTCCTCCGCACTTGCTTGACGGTTTTCCTCCTCCAACTGCTGGAGCAGCTGGATGGCTTCCACGTTACGACGGAACTTCGTTTTTGCACCGCCATGCCCCAAGGAAACGTCCACAATGCGATAATTGCTTGGCGGATGGCGTGGGTGAGAGGGGGCTTCGGAAACAGGCGAAATGGGAATTTCGTTCGATTCAGTTTGTGCGGGTGCAGCCCGCGCTGACATCGCTTGCTCCGGTTCCCCCGAGTGATCATCCATCCCCTCGTTTTCCCATAACGCTACGTCCGCCTCGGACAAGGGTTCATCGGTCATCAAATGATCATTCAGCGGATTGTCGCGCAGCAGACGTTCTAACTCGCTCCGGCTTAGTTCCTTTGAAAACAGCGGGAATTGCTTATCCTGTAACCATACCTTTTCAGGCTCCAACTGAGCGATTTCATATTCATCTGCTCCGATGAAGACGGAGTTGCCTTCGACATACGCATAGCGCAGCTTCATCCGGTCACGCGGTGGGACATCTGGCGGTGGCTCAGGCAATAAGGAGCGCCGTTCCCGCAGCTCGGCCTCGCGCTTCCTGCGCTGCTCCGCCTGTTGCTCGGCATACACAGGCAGTTGCTCTACTTCCCTGCGGTTCAAATATCGTCCAGCCGCCAACAGCTCACTGATCCGCTTCTGCACTTTCATCCAGGGCAGTACCAGCTTCTCTTCCTCAGCCGCTCGAAACCCGCGCTCCAACGCAATGCCCTTGCTGTCATGATGTTCATGAATATTCGTACCGATCAAGGCCGGAACGCGACCGCCTGT
Source organism: Paenibacillus agaridevorans (assembly GCF_018604145.1). Classification (NCBI taxonomy): domain Bacteria; kingdom Bacillati; phylum Bacillota; class Bacilli; order Caryophanales; family Paenibacillaceae; genus Paenibacillus; species Paenibacillus agaridevorans. Next base: position 4,695,586 of record NZ_CP075889.1, read on the forward strand.
CCCATATTCCCGTTTCAAAAACTCAGCATTGTCCTGCGCCGACAGCGATTGCTGAAAATGAAGGGCAATTCGCAGCTTGCCATTTTCAATGCCGCTTCCGTTTTGCAGCAAGGCATCTATGACTTCCTGCGGCCATACAAAAGCAGACGCATGAGCATCCGCCGCTTCCTCCAGCCACATCATTTGCTGCGCGGCAGACGGTTGCTGCGTCCGATCCCATTCCTTCAGTAGCAGCATGCTATGGATATGACCGGCAATGACGCCCCAATCGTAGAACCCTTGCGCCGTTCGGCTGTCCGACTTGCCCGTCCAGATATGCAGTACATTTTGATAAGGCTCCACACCAAGCCAGTTATCCGGCTCTAGCTCCAGCTCCGTTATTCCTTGCGGAAACAAGCTTCTCACATAAAGCGCACGTTCACGCGCATAATCGCTGCTTTCAAAAAAGACGGCGACCTCCGTCTTGCTCACAAGGAGCGGCGCAGTTCGCAGCATATCGTTGATCTGATTTCCGTCATGAAAAAACGGAAGACGATTGTCCTCCGTTCCCCGGTCATGCCATTTTAGCGATACACTAGTTCGGTCAGAATTAGTTCCTCCGCTTGTTGCTTCAGATTGTTCAGGTGACCCGTCCAGCCCAGCGGATCGGTTGCTTTGTCCGGTGCCGGGTGCTGCATCAACAGTTGTGCCAAGGTCTGCTCGATCTGCTCCCTCGCTGTCCGGTCGATCTCCGCCAGATGCTGGTGTAGCTGTTCCGAGAGCATCAGGTGGGCGTAGGTGCCCTTCCGCTCGGTTTTCAGAAACGTCTTGCGCAGCAGGCCGTATTTCCCGATGCTCATCGACACCGGCTGTACCAGATCCGGCAGCAGGTAATCCCCGTTCTGTGTGTAGTTCAGCTCCATGCTCCATCTCTCCTTCGCGTGATTTAGCTTCATTGTGCAGTAGTGTTTCTGGCCTTGCAACGGTGTGGCTTGGGTCCAGCATCTGATTTCGTATGTTTTCGCGGCGCTGCGCCCGGATGGTGGACTCGATTTCCCGCAGAATCGTTTCCGCCACATCGCTGATCGCGGCTCCCAAATGCGATAGTACGGGCAGGGTATTAAAATAACCGACACCAGACAAGTCATCGGTACTAATATAAGGGGACGGCTCCTGCCCGCAGCGAACCATTGTCATATAGGTGACGGCATATTGCGCGACTTCCCGGAACAGCAGTTCCACATGCGCGTCATCCAGTTCTTCAAGCAGACTGTTATCGCGCTCGGAGAGCAGCATCTGGACATAATCGGCGCTGTGGTCCTCCATGGCGTTCCGCGCCGCTGTGAGCAGGGAGCCGGGCAGATCCATACCCTGCTCTTGTTCGTATCCAAAGGCGTTCTCCAGCGTTTCAAGGACAGCCTCCGTATCCGCCTCATCCATGTGCCAGAGCGGCACGGCTTGAGACTGGCGGCTTTGCGTGTCTGTCACGTCAAACACATGGCGCAGTCCCAGGCTGCTGCCCCGATCTTCAATCAGCACAATGCCCTTCGCACCACGTCTAACCCAGCGGTTCAGCTTTTTATTCCAAACTTCAATCGGAGCACAGGCGGTGGCATCGGGACGCTGCGCGTAGATTAGCAATTGATCCTGAAACGGATATTTGTAGTTCCATGCGGCGGTGCGCAAAAAATCGGCCCATTGTCCGGTATCGTTCACCAGCGCCTGTGAGGTACGGGCAGACAGCTCGACCATGCGCTGCAGTTTGGCTGTCATGGAAACACCTCCTTACCGGATCGTTATTTTGTTGGTCAATCGAATGCCTTCCTCGGAATAGCGCGAGGTAAGCTGAATCAATTCGTTTTGCTCCAGACGATGCAGGTTGCGGCGGATAGCAGAGGTCGAAAGACCAACCTCTGCCGCGAGGCGGCGGGAGGACAGCCATACCGTGCTGCTTTGTCCACCCGCCAAATCCAGCAAATAGCTGTACAGCAGCTTGGCCGCTGGGGAAAGATCGGTATCTGCCAGTAGCCGATAACGTGTCAAATCATTCATGGCGTCCTCCTACCGTTGCGGCTCCTTCTTTTTCTTCTGCGATGCAGGAGCGGCAGGCGCTTGCCGATGCTGCTCAGCCACTCGCTCCGGGCGGGCGTAGCAATACAGGTAAAAATTGTAATCTCCAACAAAGGGGAAGCAGCGCAAATAGTAGCGATGCTCCTTCGTCTCCATGCGAAAGCCGTATACGTCCGTGCTCCTTGCCCCGGTAATGCGCGCCTCCGGGTGCTTGCTGCAAAAGTGAAGCATATGCTGACGGCTTTTCAGCACATCCTGATCACCTATCGCCTGAAACACCTTGCCCAATTCGTCCTTAAAGGCTGGCGTTTCAAAGGGGGAGTTCCGCGGAAACCAGGACACCCAAAACTCCTCGCCCGAGCGCCCGAAATCCCCTCGCAAGTGGCCGATGCAGGAACGCCCCATCTCATTCTCAGCCGAACCTGAATAAAAATAGGCCGCTTCCTCGGGAGCGGCGCTTTGCAGCTTCTCAATCATATTCATCCCTCCCGCTTGGTGAAATCAGTGGGTGCCGCCCGCTCCGAAATCGTCGTAGCTGGACAGATCGGCATGATAAAACGCTACGTCGCCATCCAGCAAGGAAAACCTTGCGCCATACGGATCGACAAAACTACGGCCAAAGCCCTCCATTTGCCACTGGTTGTTCAGCGGTGCATTTTTGTATTGCAAATGCGGCTGGCTGGTATTTCGGTTGCGTATGGTCTCGATGTTGAAATTAACAATCAGATAGCCATCGCGCAGGAAAATTGGAGACTGGTTATCCAACTTGTGCTTACGTCCGTATTCTGCCACATTAAAACCCGCAGGCACCGCATACGGTGCAGCAGGCAAGCTATATTCCCCTCGCCAAAGCTGAACGGCCGCATTCGCTCGCGCCGTATCAACGCCGTTTGGCACCTGCATGCTACCAATGAAGGTACGAAGCTGCTGAGGCAGCAACACGCCGTCATAACCGCCAACGTAAATCTTCTTTTGCGCCGCATCCTTCAAAAATTGCTGCACATACGTGGTCTGATTACCAGTAGCACCATTTAGCCTCCAGAGGGAACCCGCGGTATTCGTTAGTTCTTGCAGCGGGACATTACGTAGCCGGGTATCCAGCGTCACCAGCCGCTGCTCCGTGTCCTCCGCAGAGCCAATGCGAATAAACCGTTTGTTGCCTGAGTGATAATACAAGTCCACCGGCTGGCGGTTCTGCCCTTTTTTGTCCACGAAATAGAAGGTTGGCGTAATTAGGATGCCGTCTCCTGCAGCAAACATATTGCCAAGCGTCTTGACCTCATATTTGAAATGATAGCCTGTCTTTATCGCGATGTTCTTCTTACCAATCTCCGGGTGGCTGCCCGGACGAATGGGCAGCACGTAAGGAGCTGTATTGCCACGCGCTGCACCGTCAATCCCCTTCGAGCCCACCCAATAGCTGTTGCCGGTTGGCGTGGCGCTACCCTTTGCCGTGCGGAACACGGTCTCCCACTGGTAGTCCGCAATATCGGTGATGCGGAAATCAAATAAACGGCCGATCACCTCAACAGGCACCACCTGCGTGGCGACATGATGGCTCACCTCCAGATTAGCATTCGGCTGCGAGGTAAATGAAGCCGGGCTGTTTTCGGCAAAGGAGCGGAATAGCAAATCATAGCTTCCTTCATCCACCCACGTAGGCAAATAAAACGTCGTCTGTAGCTGGCCGACCGGAATCGACGTCCAGGTCTCCTTCGGGATCAGCGTGGTTCGGTCGGCTTTGTACACATCGAAGGGGAATCGCACTTGCTTGTCCCGAAGGTACTTCGCATAATCTCGGTTGCCATAGCCTGTTATATTCCGGTGCTCCCCGCTGGTCGGGTTGGTTACGGTAAAGGGTCGATTCAAAATGAGCGCCGAACGCCCGGAGGTCTGCACCGTCCTCTGGTTATGCGCCTGATCGTCGGAGATGGTGGCCCTATTCACAACCGGCGTATGCACCGTCACCGGATTGATGCCGGAAATCTGGAAGGTTTGATTGCTGCCGCCTCCAATACCCTTAATCAGCGCATAGGATAGCGTTCCGCTGCTTGGTTGCGCGGCCTTGTTACTTTTGCCCGAATCAATGACAAACCCGCTGCCGTACAACACGTTTTGCCCGATCATGGGCGCAGCTGGAATCACGTCCGGAGCTGGGGCTGTTTCTTCCACTGTGCCGTTATTCATGATGGTCTGTCCGTTAAAAACAAGCGAATCGTTTCGCACCTTAATCTTCCCGACCGCCTGCTCCGCCTCCGATTTCCAGTTCTCGGTTGGCACTGACGGGCGGCTGGAGCCGCCGTTCAGTGATTGGATAGGTAAGGTCACATTACGATACACTGGATCCGTCACATGCGCCGAGACGGATGCCTCATGGTTGGCTGAGACTGTAGGTGCTGTATAGCCGATCGGTTGCAGCGTCACCCTGCCACCCGGCAAGGCATAGTTAGCTACCTCAGCGCGCTGCAAACCGTATACCTCCAGCCGGTCGATGAGCCAGAAGCTATACTTGCGCTCCACCGTATAGCTTTGGGTAACAGTTTGCGAATCCGAACGCGGTACCGGCACAGTGGTCGGGTTGCCCTTACTGTCCGGAGGGCCGGAGACATACTCGGTCCAGGACAGCGAATAGGTGCGGCTGACCGTAATCGGATACGTTTTCGTTCCTTTGATCTCCGTAAACTGGTTCCGGTATAAATAAGCTTTGGCTCTAGCGTTCACGTACAGGCTCTCCGAAGTCGGGATGCCCTTGCTCACATCAAAACGTTCTGCTCCTCGCACATCTGCTTTAATCACCGCCGATGCCGATGCATCCATGTCTTCGCGCTGCTGCTCGGAGCCGTTTTGTGGAGGCTCCCCGCCGCGATTAATCAGTACTGTATGATCGGCGGTCGAATCACCCTTCTGGTTGTCCTTATCTGTCACCACGACTGTAATTTTAACGGCGACTTGATCGCTGCTGCCAAGCGGAATGCGAATCGGCAGCGACTTGCTGGCCGATGTGCCGCTCAGTGTGCCGGTCTGCTGGCTGGCGTTGACCAATTGTGCGTTTTCGATGCTCTTAATACGGTACGATGCAAGCTGGCTTGGCGACTTGGCTTCAAACGTAAAATCTCCCGTAACTGTAGTTTCCGTCGAAGCCGCCTGCCCCGGTGCATCGATTCGGGAGGTAACCGTAACGGGCGAAGGCACCTTGTAGATACCGACAAAGTTGGAGCCGCTCGGGCCGACTAGAATGGATCGTTCGCGAAGCTTGCTGTCGCCCTTTTCCTGAATGAATAGCTTCTCGGATAGGTTGCTGTTGCTGGTAATGTAGGAGCGAATAATTTCATACGTTTGCCCGCCCTTAGTGATCGTAGCCTCAAATGTGTGATTCTCCTCCGCTCCTGCCGCGAACTCGCCCTTATCCACCTCCTGCAGCACTGTGCCGTCTTCCTTCTGGTAGATAACCTTTACAGGACTCGCAGCTTCCTCATACTCGGCAATTGCATCCGATCCGCCCAATGCGACCGTAAAGCTTCGAATACGGACTTTATCGTTGGTTTCGGGATTTTCCTGCAACCACTTCTTCTGTGTTGTATCCTGCTTGGGCGACAAGTAGGAGCGGACGATCCGATACGTTTTTCCACCATCGTTTAGTGTCGCCGGAAACTCATGGTCAACCGTTTCCCCGATTTTGTACTTGCCCTTTAAAAACGTTACATCCGGCTTATGAATGATTCGGCCATTCACGGTTTTGGCCACGACATCTACTGGAAACTCCGCACTGCGATAGGGAATGTGAAGACCGAAATAGTCGTCCAAATCGTCAGGAACCCTCCAGCCCTCTGCCTGCTTGATGCCCGACAAGGTATAAAAGGGACCTTTACGGACAGAGCCATCTCCGTTGATCGATACCATGACCGCATAAAAGTACAGATTGTCATTGTCCTGAATACCGTCCATGCCTGCCGCCCAAAGTCTTTGTGTGACGACTGATTCCGGTACTTCATAAAACGCCGTCAGAGGTTGTCCTGGGATTGGCGGGTTTGGGTTTAGTCCTGTCTGCACAATTTCATCGTTGGAAAAAATGGCATGCAGTTTGTTTCTCGGATCAGAGCACTGTTTCCCTGATGCCGTTTGCGAACAGAGTTGTTCCCTACTCACAGCCCAGCCAACGGTCTGATAGCGGATAGAAGTGCTTGCCGCAGTGCTGGTAATCTTAAATTGCACGATCCCATCTCGTATTGTAATGTCAGGTGCTGCATGCGATGGAGCAATCTCGAAAAAAGAAAATAAAAAAATGCACGCCATAAGCGTGCATACCAAACGTGTAAATCTTCTCGTCCTATTCACTTTTTTCAGCCACCTTCACAAACATATAGTTGGAGAAGAGACTTGCGGTTGGAGAAACTTTTAATGTGCTTCCCCAGTCTCCACCAACATTGGTACTCATCTGAATGTCGGTATACCCTTCATACCATGTTCCCTTTTCAAAACGGAGATCGTTCGGAAACCATTGATCATATAACAGACGTTCTGATTTATCATAAGAAACAAAGCGTACCCGGAAATGAGCGCGAATATGATCGGACCCAAAACCATCATAGAAGCTCATGCTCGGTTCAGGATCGAGGTACCCTTCAATACGTATGTGGTTTTCTTTTACCCAACTCACATATTCTCGAATGCGTCGCAACTCTCCATCTGAATTCTGCATCTTGGTCGCGAAAAGCGCCTGTGCCCACGAATCGTCAATTGTCCGATAATCCACATTCAGCCAGATACTCCCGAACATCTTAAGACGGGCCATCCAAATATCCTTGTTTTGCTTGCTATATTCAGCCTGGCCTGCAACGATAGCTGCCACTTTGTTTCTTTCCTCATGATGATAAGGATACGTCATTTCGTACATTGCGTTAGGAACATCTGCCAGAATATACGGATAATTCGCTGCATTTTTCGGGAGATTGGTCGTGCGAATCAACCTGCCCCACGGATCAGTCTTGACATTCAGTTGTTCCGTTGTAGTCAAAAAAACCGTATTCGTTTTACTGTCCCACTCCACCGCCACGCCAAGGATTTCGCTGACAAATCGCAACGGTACAAAGGTGCGTCCGCCTTGCATCACTGCTTGGGTATCAAAGGCCACTTCTTCGTCATTGACCGTTGCGATATTGCTGCCAATGTTCAAGCGGATGCTTTGAGTCTCCTTCTGAATCGGAACCGATCTGTTCTCCGCTTCCCAGCCTACCTTTGCGCCGAGCGCCTCCGCTACAAACCGCACCGGAACCAACGTCCGCTGGTTTTCGTCGATGAACGCTTGTGCATCAGGAAACCACAGCTTCTTGCCGTCCATCACGACCGTGACAAACGTTGGCGGCAGACTCGCTGCACTTACTGTTGTTGTCATGCTACCGAGCATCATCACAACCGTCAACATAAGCAACCACTTCTTCAACACATCCACTCCTTCATTTATTATCATCCTTCAAAAGCAAAACTCGGAGTACCAGTTGGAAGATATTTCTTTTCTTTTATGATAGTAGATTGGCTTCGAAGCTGTCCACCCTACCTGTAAAAGTCCTTTTGATATGCAAGTTTTAAAAGTTTTGTGAGAAAATTTAATATCATGTTAGCATCCGAGATGAGCTCAATTCCAACTGAAAAGGATGTCCTGTATCGTGCTCCCTGCTCACTTTCAGATCGATAACCACGTTCAAGAAGGCATAATTCCAGGAGGGCTGTATGCTGTATTCAGTGTCCAGCATACAGCCGAAGCTATTCAGCACTCTTAGCAACAGATTTTTGTGTTATTCAGCTATATGAGTACTGCGGCGATATGACGATGCAAGAAAACTGCGAGATTTGCGTTCTAATTAAGCAAGCGTGACTGGAAGCCCTCCTTGGTAGCGTGCCAGGTTCTTTGGTCTCATTTCTTGCTCTTTCTCTTCTGGTATACGGCCAACAAAATAACGATCAACAGGATAACACCGTAGAAATAAACACGAGATAAAATGAAGCGTCGTTCTTCATCCATAAACTCACTATCCGCCGTCTGGTGTTGGGAAAGGGTGATGGCTTGATTCACTTCAAATGGCAGAACCTTGCGCACTGTATGTCCACTCACGGAGATTTTCACTTCGGCCAGATAAGCCCCCTCCAGCAATGGTTGCTCCAGTTCCATTTGATACTGTGCCGCAGTTCCGGCATAAATGAAGCCGACGGCAGCCTCCCATTCCAGCAGCTGTTTGTTACCTTCTTGTTGCGTAATTTCAACTTCCAGTTGCGGCATGGACATACTATCTCCTTCATTAATCAATAGAATGGAAAAAACAGCCTTTCCGTTGTCTATCGCATACGTTGCTGCATGGGGGATGGCCTCAGGCGGCTTGGCTTCCGCCAGCGAATAATTCAGTACCACTTGCACGCCTGCTTTGAAAACCATTGTTGTATGAAATTGCTCCTCACCACAAGTTGCGTTCTTTAACGCTCTATTGGGATCAATAAAAACCCCGATTACCGACACATATTGACCGGGCTGGACATGCTCCGGTATGTGCATTTTCATGAGGAAGCGTTGCGTCTCTCCGGGCCAAAGCGTGATCGTCTGATCCGGCGTCGTGTACCAAGCAGCCGCTCCCAAATCCGGGTCGGTCGGCAAGGTGAAATCATTGCCACCACCAATCGCGGGTATGGCATCTGCAGCGTAAAGAAGTGCCGTTACCTCTTCATCGGACGAATTGGTCACATCAATCGGATATTCGCGTTCGTCGCCGGGGATTATCTCCTCGACATAGGAATTCAGTTGAGGATGGATACGGCTCGATTCACCGGCTACTGCCAGTGGTTGTTCCTCCGTAACTTTTGCAAATCCCATTAGTCCTATCAATGCCGCTACCATTAGCAACAAACGATATATCATGCGGCTCCTCTCCATTCTTGCTTATTCAGTTCCAGGGGCAAGACAACGGCATATACCCCTTGCCGGCAGCCGACTGCTCGCTGGCAAACACTTCTTCAGGCGGGTAACCATAGCCACAGGAGCTGCGGTAGTACACCTTCATCTCTCCCTTGCGTGCGCCGATAATTACCTCCGGCTTCACCACCCGGCTCCCACCCAGCGCATAGCTGTTGTAAAGCCTCGCCCCTATCGGAATACCTTGCAAAAACGCCAGAACACCTACATCATTAATGCTGTTGCTCCAGTCCTCATCCGGAATCAGCGGCAAGGTGAACACGTAAGAAAATCCGGATCGGAAGACGGTTTCGTTGTATTGGTTGATCCGATAGGCCAGCTCGTCCTGAATCGCCCGGACTATCGTGCTGCGCCTTGTCCGCTCAAATTGTTCGGCATCCTGCAGGAGCATAATCGATGTTTGCTGCCGAATGTCCTGCCGTAGGCCCTCTTGCCAGCTTCCACTCGCCGCATCGTAGGCCAGCACCTCCTGATCCAGCGTAAACGACAGGCTGTTTCCCGCCACGTCCGAATAGGCATAAGGCTTCTTCGCTCCCCATACAGGCTTCATGATCATTTTTCCGTCCGTGCCCGTCCATTCCTGTTCGCTGTAGACATAGAAACCGTCATAACCGACAATCACAATCGCCGGAACGTAGCGATGCAAAGCGCCTTGTGCCACCGGATCACCTCCAACACCAAAGCCTGCATCCAGCGTCCGGTAGAACGCCGCAACAGCATCTTCCTTATTGAGTGCAATCCGTTTGTCCGAGCCATACTGCGCTTCCCGTTGCTGGCTGGCATTGCCGATCAACTGGCTCGCCGCATCGTCCACCGCCGCATCCAGCGCTGCATCGTAACGCAGCTCGGTTAGCAGCGTCCGGCGCAACGCATCCGTCTCGATGCGGTTGATCGTCGCAAACGGAAGGAACAACAGTGCGCCGACTATGGCCCACTCAATCCATCGCATGGCGCACCATCCCTCCATAAGGAATGACGATCTTTTCATACGGACTGATCGTGTTGTTCAGCATGTCAAAGATCAGCGTCCCTGCAGTCCGGTTCGTATTGCGCACCGTAACCGAGAAGCTGTCGCCCTCCCGCATGCGGTATCGACGGCCTGGGGCATCCTTGGCCAGCGTATGGTCGGGAAACAGTACCGGCAAAATCTGCGCGTTGTAGTACGCATCATAATGAATTTCGTAGGTACCGCGGAACGTTTCCGGAAGGGTTGGATCATCATAGACCGGCACATAGGTCTTGCTGCCATGCTCCATCTCAACGGCAAAGCTGTTTCCGGTTGCCGCCAGCGCGTTCATAAAATCGTTGTACATCACAGGCGTAATGCCGCCCTTGTCGCGCACCGCATCCACAAACGAGGTCGTCACCCGCAGCGCAATCAGCTCGGAAATATCATCCTGCTGATCAAAGGCGGCGGAGAGGGGATACAGGTAGAGTAGCAGGAGCGCAATCAACACTGCGAACAGTTTAATCAGCGTATTCATGGCACACGCCTTAACAGCAGCCGTAGCAAATGCCCATCCGCATCACGTTCATAATCGGGCAAATATTTCGCCAGCAAAGGAATGCCCGTTGCGCGAAGCTGCCCCCGTTCTATCGGAGCTGCGTACCGCACACCGTCCACAATCATTTCCGCATCGCCATCCTCCAGCCGTGCCAGCATATGAAGCACCTCCGCGCCATTCATTGTGCCGTCGCCAGATTGTAGTGGACTTACCGTTTGATGCAGGCTGCGATCCTCGGCTTGACTCGAGATGTAAGCCAACGTGTTCAGCGAAGCTCCGTTTTGAAACAGCAGCAGCCCCGTTCCTGCAGCCAGCAAAAACGCCAAAAAAGCAACACTTATCTCCATCATCGTTCTCGGAGCGTAATCCACCAGCACTTCCTCCCCTCCAACGAAAGCGCCCGGGATCCCCCGGACGCTTCCGAGCCTCCCTTCGGTTTTACTACTGCTGGAACACAATGCCGCGAATGACATTGCTGCTGTCCAGCACGAGATTGGCGCGGAATTTACCGCTCGGATTCACGTAGTTGATGTCCGCCTCGTCTACGGTTTGTGCGATCAAGCCCGGAGCTACACCGACGACCGTACCATAGGTCACGTTGTCCATCGGCACGCTTGTATTGATCGTTTTGCCATACCATTGCCCAGCCGGATTTTTGCCGGTGTAAATCTGAATGCCGAATTGATCAACATCGCGAAATTTTCGCAGCGCATTGACAACCTGGCTACCCGAGAGGGTTGTATTGTCATACACGGTAAAGGCCGTTTGCGATAGCTCGGTTTGAATATTGCTAAAATTGCTTTGCGCTGCCTTAGTGGAATCCTGGGCTGAAACAAACAAGACTACAGCCAGGGTAATGAGGGCAATAGCGAGGAAAATCCCCGCTGCCATTACCAGTGCTTTTTGTGCATTGGACATTGAATTCGCTCCTTATAATAGGGATCGACAAAAAGCCTTCCCCGCGAAGAAAAGGAAGGATCATCGTGCCTTTTACTGAATACGTTGAAGCTGCTCATAGTAGACGGTCATTTGCTGCAGGCTGACGACGATAAGCGGGATCACTAAATACCCGAAGATCAGTGTCATCAAGGGGGTAAAGCCAATCCAGCGCCCCCAGCCTGCCTTTTGCTCAATCAACTGCTCGTACTCCTGCTTGCGTTGCTCCCGCGCAAAAGCCTGCTCTGCTTCGAGATCGTCAAACGCCTGGCGAATCGTCAAATGCTGCGACGCCAGTTCCAGCTTCTCCACCGTCCTTACAAACGGCAGAAACGGCGTATCCTCCTTGAGCTGCGCCAACGCCTGCTCCTCGCCTTGCTCAAAGTGGAGCAAGCACACCTGCAATGGCTCCTTGAATACACGGGCAAACTGTTCCATCCAGATCAGCAGTTGTTCGACCGACATGCGCTCCATCCCAGCCAGCATGGCGATCACCGCTTGCAGTTGATCGACCTCGTGCTTCATTTCCATCCTCCGCATGCGTCGCTCAAACAACCGAATGCCTACGGGAAGCGCATACCCGCCCCAGCCTGCGGCAAGAGCCAGAAACACCTCCCACCACAGTAACCATGGCTGCTCCAGTTGCTTAAGCTTCTCCATTACCCGCCGCGCGGTTAACCGAAGCTGCTCCTCTTGTTCCGTGCCAACAACCTGCTGTTGGAGCAGATTCATAATGATGCGTTCGTTGCGCGGCCTCACCTCCTTTACTTGTTCCAGAATCCGACGATCCAGTGCCGCGGCTTCCTGTGCCTTGGCTTCATCCTCGACCGACAACTGCCCGAACAGCATCCCCGGCTTGACTGGCGCATAGAGCAGTTGATGCCGCTCCGCTGCATGCATGGACACGAACAGCCCTAGCACGGCAGCAAAAGCCAACGCGCCCGCGGCCAGGCGCTGTACATAAAACCATTCCAGCCACAGCGGTGAAGCCGTATCCTTGAGCAGCCGAGTCACCCGCTCCGCTTCCCGCGAATCGGGAGCCGGCCCCAGCCGCTGGACGATCCAACGCACCCATGGCCAGCCGTACACGCGCTTTTCCCAACGATTACGGCTCGTATGCCGAGCGCCACCATCCAACTCCGCCAACGCGCGGAGCAGCACATAAGACAGCCATACGACGACGAGCAGGATCAACTTCGCCAACCAGCCGAGCGCCCCGGCGTAGAAGGCGTCCATCGAGGGAAAGAAGTGGCTTGCCCATGCCTCAATCGGACGGGTAAAGAGCAATGGTACTAGCGCAATCACCGTCAGCCCTTGCAGCAAATAGCTAAGCTTCTCTCGCCGCAGCAGCTCCAGATTCAGCTCGCCTAACAGCTTTTCCAGCCCTTTCAGGTAAATCGAGCCGCTTTCCGTTTTTCGGTCGCCATGCTCTTTAATGAGATAAGACAATCCGGCCATTCCCTGCAAATAGCGGTTGGGAGCCAGCTCCACGTATTGTGCCAGCTTTTCCTCCGCGTCGCTGTCCGTCAGCATCTCGTACAGCTCCTGCCCATGAAGCGCCATTTCATAGGGCGCACCGTCCGCCGCTTCGTAAATCGCTTCCTCCACCATGCCATGCCGATGGTAGTGATGGCGGATATCGCCGAAGAAAGTGCGAAGCTGCCGGAGCAGACGTAGCTCCAGTCGTTGCACGCCCATGTCCGCCAACACACCATGCCCTACCCATAGACCGAGCAGTAGCATGCCCCAGGTGAACAGATCGCGTACCATGACAGCAAGCGGAATGACGAATAATAGCAGAAGACTCCATACCCACAAGGCTGATTTCATCGTCTCCAGCCGCAGCTTCCACTCGTCGCCAAGCCGAACGATCAGGAGACGTTTGCGCAGGTGATGCAAATAGGCGCGCAGGATCGGCACCTGCTCGCACACGCTGTACAACTGTTGCAGAAAACTGTACATCGCTTGCCTGCGCGAGGCTTGTCCCGGCTTACGCAGCGATTCGAAACGCCGAATGGCAGCAATGTCTGAATCGCGGCGGGATAGCCATAGGAACGCCGCAACTGCCATCAAAAAAAGAACCATCGAAATGCCGAGCAGTGGAGAAAGCCATTCTCGAATCATGGTGCTTCCCCCCAATTGCTGTCCAGAAAGGCATCAAAAACCGCTTGATCCGGGCCGCTCAAATAGGTCGCCATGTCCTGACGGCTTTGCTCGGACAACGGATGAACGGCAACATACCGTCCGTCCCGGTACTCGATCAGATTCCGCGCGGTATACAGCGGGCGATCCGTCGAGCGCCGAAAAAACTCCAGCACCGTTTCCATAAAAGCGGCCAGCCGCACATCCTTGGTCATTTTGCCGGTAAATTCAACCGGATAATCTGCCTCCTGCGGCTCCGGCACACATTCCGTAATCCGTTCGATATAACGTCTACCATCCAAGTCACGGCGCAGGTGAATATCGAAATTGACCACGCTGACGACCTGCTGCTCCGCAACACGCTCACTGCTGAACACGCCGGTTTTAAGCAACGAATTGCGCAGCGACAGCACCAAATCGCGGAACGTTTTGGCGTGATGGGTGAACAATGTAAAAAGGGAAGCGACTTGCGCCATCTGCACCATCCAGGCAGCAACCGGGTCGGTCGCTACCTCCCCCAAAATGTTCACCGAGCCGTCCGTCTTCTTCTGAATGTCCAGCCCTTGCTGGCCGGTAATCGTTTCCGTCTCACGCAGGCTGACAATGTTGCGGTTCGGGTAAATCTTGCGCAGTTGCAGCTCAAAGCTCATTTCCTGTACCCGAATCGGCAGCACCGCTGGAATATGGCGCACCATCGCCATCAGCAGGGTTGTCTTGCCACTGCCTTGTGCGCCGGTGATCGCCGTAATACGTGCGCCTGCCACCAGATAGCGGATGAGTCCGATCGGTAATTCCGCGTTTTCGTCCTGAATCAGTTGCTCTAGCGTGGCGCTCTGCACATCAAATTTGCGCACAAAAAAAGCCCACGATTCTGAAAACCGAGGGCGCAAGACGACAACGCGGGAGCCATCGCCCATTTCATTGACCTTATAGCCATTTGCTTCGGATAGTTGGCCGGGAAAATTGTGCTTGTAGATGATTTGGCAGACGCGGCGTAACTCCTGCTCCGAGCCAAACGATAGGAAGCTCAAATGAATGGACTTGCCCTTGTAAAACAGCCAGACACTATCGTGCGAACGAGGAAGCGCCTGCCACTGTACCTCGTCCTCCAGCACCCATTCGCCCTCCCACATCAGTGGCGGCAGCCCGGATACGCCCCCGGACACACCGTCGATCCGCATATCGCGCAGCTCGTCGATAACGCTAAAGCCCTTGTAATGCTGATAGATTCGCTGCACGACAATGCGAAGCTTGTCTTCGGTTTGCAAGGAGGGCGATTCCTTAACGTAGATGTCTCGGATCTCTGCCCTCGAAATACGGTAAGCTTCAATCTGCCCGTCCTCATCGAAGCGTTGCCGATCCAGCTCATATGCCTGAAGCATCTGCTCCAGCGCCCGCAGCCCGAATTGCTGTTTGTAACGATCCAGCAAGATGTCGAACTGATCCTGGGCGGTGAGCGCGCCCGGTTGATGAAATGGCAGCAGCAGATTCAAGTGCGCATCGTCCAATTCGTATTGCTGCATCAGCAAATCGGCGATCACTTGCTTCACGTATTCCTTGTCCCGCAAGTCGCCTGAGGTACAGCCGCGAAGCGCCTTCTTTAGCTCTGCCCGCTTGTTCTTGCGGCGGCGATACTCCTCCTCAGACAAGCCAAAATCGCTGAGATGACTTGTTGTCATTTCGTGCAACGTGTCTTTGATGAACGATGTCATCGCCTCCAGCGTATAGGCCGTTTCTTCCGTCGTTCCCTCCGGCAGACGGCGGCTCATGCGCAAATAGAGAAAGAAAACGGCCAGGAGTAGCAAGGAAATGACAATCAGGGAGTTCAGTAGCGTCATCATGGCTTGTCCTCCTTGCCGCCGAACACAGGCTGATTCATGCCCGTGCCTTCGATTAGCGAATGCGCCAGCGCACGTACCTGACGGACAAAGCGATCGTTCTCATGCTGCCGCGAGGTCTTGCGATTGCGAAACCAGAACGGAATCGCCTCCCCATGCTGCACTGCATCCAACCAGCCCGTATTGTGCATGACCGGAAAGGCCGGTTGCTGCCAACGAAATCGGCGTTGGAGGTTATTGATGGTCAGGGACGAGGCCGGATCGAACTGTCCAAACACAATCATTGCTTTCCGAGTGCTGAGTTGCGCGCTTTCCGGAGATTGAAAAAAGCGATCCAGCAGCAAGCGATTCTGCGGCAGGCAAACGACGAGGATATCCGCCCCATTCCGCAGCTCCTCCCGCCAGCCCGGAGCGGTTCCGCTACCGCCGTCCAGCAGCACTAAATCGTAGGCGCGCCTGGCGGTGTCCAATAGCGGCTCCAGCCAGCGTTCTGCCATGCCGGCAAACCCTGCGCTTGGCTTCGCCGAGCCGGGAAGCACATCCAGCCGTTCCCGGAGCAGCGGCTGCGCATAATCTCGCAGCATACTCGCCTCCAGCTTGCGGTTTTGCAGCAGCCGCAATAGCGCATCCATGCCGATATCCGGCAAGGGGGATGGATTTTTTTCCGACGTGTAAAAGGCGCGCTGCACCGCCTCATCCTCCTCTCGCAAAAGGCCGAGGAGCAGCATTCGCGACGAATATTCCAGCCCCATACATGTCGCTGCCGCAAGCAGGCTGGTCGTCGTTCCGGCCTGGCCGGGGAAGGGACTCCAAAACACAACCATCATTCCCATCGTTCCACTCCTTTCTACCAGGCTCGCCATCGCTTTTGGGCAGTCGCCCAAGCGCGCCGCGCGTCCTTCGCATCGCAATCTCCAAGCTGTTGCAGCATTGTGAGCAGCACCTGCCGGAATGCTCCGCTGACACGGCGAAGGTCAATACGATGCTGATGCTGATTGTGCACATCCGCTGTGGCATCGCGTTCATCCAGCGGGAAATGAAAGGAAGGCTCCAGCCACTCCACATGGCGCAGCCGTGTTTCTGCCCGCCATGCAGGCAACCTGCCCGGTAACGCCGGAGATAGCCATTCATAAAAAGAGAGCGGCGCTTCCGCTTCGTGCAAGCACAAGCGCAGCAGCAGTTCTTCATTCTTTTGCAGTGATAGCCGCTTGCCGTCCCAACACCATACACGTTTGTCAAAGTCGGGTAAATTGCGTCCCGTTACCATTTGGGTATGATCGGTGTCGAGTAGCAGCACATCGTACGCCCCCAATGTTCCCGCCTGTTCCAGTGCGTGATCCAGTTGTGCGGCTGTAATGTAACCGTAGGCTATATCCATGTCCTCAAACTCCTGCACGGCGCTGCCGGTGAAGACGGGCGGCAAATAGCCCTGAACCGCTTGCCCCATTGTGGAGTCCACTAGCAGCACCTTCTTCCCCATTGCCGTGAGCAAGCGCCCCAGCGCCAGTAGCACATGGCTCTTGTCCGCTGAACCGAGAAATATCATTTTTTTCATGGCCGTCTCCCTTACTGATTGAGTATATCCTCCCACCGTTCTTCTCCCGATGGTGCTTCTGTTTCCGTCACCGCTTCCGTTCCGCTGGAAGTCGAAGGAGGAACGGTTGACTCTGCCGGGGCAGAAAGAGCAGGTGATTCCTGCGTAGGCACTGTAGAAGCTGTGGGTTGCCCCTCACCTGGAGGTCGGTTATTGGATACATCCGTTTCTGATGTCCCACTGCCCGACTGCGACTGCGCTTCAAACATAGCATTGCCCTGCCGGGTAGTTGCACGTTCATTTTGCAATTGCTGCTGTACTGTAACATTCCCGCTGGAGGCCCGCAGTTTGTCCGACTCACTGACCGCATTTAAATTAGTATCCAGCGTTTGGCGCAGGCTTCGGGCCAGTTCCGTTTTTGCCTTTTCAAGTAGATTCGGGTCGATTTCCATCAAATCCAGCACCTTCGGATTGGCCGGATAGTTTACAACGGCTGCCTCCTGCAAGCCAGGCTCGATATAGGGGAGCGCATAAAGCCGTGCCCCTTGCAGATAGGCGTCGATGATCGCACTGGATGTTTGCAGCAAATCCATCTCGTTCAATTCCAGCCAAATCACATTGCCCGACAACTGCCGCACCTGCTTTTTGGACAGCAGAACAAAATCTTCTCCAGTCGGGAAACCGATCCGCACATCGATAAACTGCTCGGTCTTGAGATTGGAAGGAAGCTGAATCACCTGAAACTCCTTGAGCCGTACATCCTTTGGAACGGGCTGTCCTTCGTATAACAAAGAGGCATGTAGCGGCGTACCCGCCTCCAGTTCCACCTTGGTATGCTTACCGATAATCGCTTCCCGATCCGTGAGGATACCCGCCGGAACAAGGGTAACAGGCATCGGAATCGCCTGTAGATCATTTGCCGTCAATTCATTGCCTGCCCCAACATTTTGGTTTACTACCCACACCTCTCGGCTGTTCAGTTCCTTCTCTTGCTTCAATTGCGCGAGCTGCCGCTCGTAGCTTTCTTGCATCTGTTGTTGTATTTGCTGTTGCTCGTTATGCTGCATGAGCAAAAAGACGGCTGCCGCCACAAGTAACACCAGGCTCACCGCAATGGCAACGATAACGAGTGCCTTGCGATTGCGATAGTTCCAAGACATCGCAAACGACTCCTTCCTTCAATCGAAATGATTCCCGTTTTGTTTAGCGGGCGTCCCGCGACTTAGGCTTTTGTTGCTTCTCCACCTGATGAAGCGCCAGCTTCTCTTGTGCCCAGGCTGGTGTATGCTCCGATTTTAGGAAGCCCAGCAGATCCTCCCGATTATAGCGGCATTCGTCACCTGAATAGAGCCTCATCGCGAAAACGGCCCTTCCGCGTGAATTCCCCGATGCGCCGAAGCCCCCCGTCACCCAAACCAATTGATGATCTGCTGTGCGAAATTCCGGTCGCAGTCTTTCCGGTCGAATCACGACAAGACTGCCGTGGAGCTCATCCTCGCTTTTGATGGGCAGGCAATGGGTAAATTGGATCGGGGGCATTGATTCTGGAATGGCAGTACGCTCGGTCTGAAGCTTTTCGATTTCCCACTGCAATAGCTTGCCAAACTCCTGCATCGCCTCCAGATAGTCCGTGAATCCCTCTGCGCCATAATACTGATCATTGCCAAACAAATTATTCTGATCACAATAGCAGACCAGATAGGGCTTCTCGTTATTCGTCGTGTCGATGCCCAAAACAACCTCGACCCTGCCAATGGGCAACGCCTGATAGACCTCGTAGTCGCCAGCCATTCGTTTCTCCTGCTCCATTATCAATCCTCCCGACACCTTTTGCGATTAGTCTGCTTCGGCTTGGTTACCGTTCCTTTTGCCTGCTTCCTAATCGGCCGTTCCTCCTCCTCGGACGGACAGCTCTGTGTGAAACCCGGCTTTTCCTTCATTAGTTGCTCATACTGACGCCGTCTTCCTTCGGTAAAATCCATCGGACTGCTCCTTTCTGCAAAAGTGGGCATAAAAAAATCTCTCCATCTGAGAGAGAAAAAAGGGTGAATCAACGCTCATGTTCCCGTTCCCGCTGTTTCCTGCGATACCAGTTTTCTAATAATTGCACGAGCAGGTCTTCCTTTTGCTGCTCGGTAAATTCTTGCGGAAAGAACTTTTCAATACGCTCCTTACGGATCGTCAGCTTCTCCTTCTGATTGGGCTTTTCCTCTGTCAAAATAGCAAAAATAACATCACCATTCAGCTTGCCATCCTGATTAAGCTTTTTCATACGCTGCGCCTGCGCCAGTGAGGGCGTACAGTCCTCGGCCTGCATCGTTTCCAGCAGGGCTTGCTGCTCTTTCTCGGCCAAGTAAGAGATCTCAACGGCGGGGCCAAATGCCATTTCCTTGTCATCGACCATTTCAAGAATGGGAGGAATGAGTTCGGTCAGGCGGATATAGCGTGAGATTTGATTTTTACTTTCTCCAACTTGTTCGGCCAGCAATTCTCTGGATTCCCTGCCGCCTAACTTCCGCCCAACTTGGGCGGAAGTTAAATCACTGCGTTGGCCTTGCCTTTTCATCGCTTCCAGCTTCATTTTATAGGCAAACGCCTTTTCACTCGGAGACACATGCTCCCGCTGCAAGTTACTGTCCACCATAATAATGGTTGCCTGATCGTCGTCCAACTCACGAATAATACATGGAATAGACTCCATTCCCGCCATTTCACTTGCCTTCTTGCGCCGATGCCCGGCCACCATTTCAAAGCCGCCATCCGTTTTGGGACGTACCAGCACAGGAACCAGTACCCCGTATTGCTTTACGCTTTCCGCCATCTCCAGCATTACTTCGTCCGCCTTTACTTTAAAGGGGTGATCAAGGAAATCACTGATCTCTGTCAGCGGAATTTCCTTGATCTGTTCCTTCTGTGTCGCATTCCGGGTTTCTTCCGTGCTAAACAAATCATCGACTGTGGTCAGTTTTATGCTGGCGCGCCGGTCTTCTTTCGCTGCCAATATCCTGCACCTCCCTCGTTAATGAAGCGTACGCCTTGGCGACTTGTCCGTTCGGATCGTGTGCATAAATGCTTTTGCCGCGAGCGCTTGTCTCTGCAGCGCGGATGGAAAGAGGAATTTCTGTTTGGAACACGCGCAGCTTATCCCCATAATCGCGGCGCAGGATGAATGAAATATCTTTAGCAAAATTGGTGCGGCTATCCACCATTGTGAGCAACACGCCCTCCACCACCAGCTTTTTGTTAATTTGGCGGCGAACGCGGGCAACCGTCTGCAACAACTGTGTCATGCCTTTTGCTGGCAAATAATGCGCCTGAACAGGAATGATGACGCTATCTGCCGCTGCCAAAGCATTGATCGTCATCATACCCATGCTTGGCATACAGTCGATCAGGATATAATCATAGTTCTCTTTTACCGAATCAACATACCCGCGCAGTATCGTTTCCCGGCTCATCGTATTGACGAGCGCCACTTCAACGGCAGACAGTTCGATGTTGCCCGGCATCAGGTCAATTCCTTCGTGATGCTGCAAAATACCCTCCTGTGGGTCGAAGGCTTCCTCTGCCATACATTTTTGCAGCATTGTCGCCAGCGAAACCGGGAGGCTGTCCGGTTCTTGAAAGCCAAGCGAATCCGTTAAATTCCCTTGCGCGTCAGCATCCAGCAGCAGCACCCGGTAGCCTTCCGCCGCCAACCCGATGCCGAGGTTGACCGCTGTCGTTGTTTTGCCCACGCCGCCTTTCTGATTGGCAAGGGCGATGACCTTGGCCATGTGGTTCAGTCTCCTTTCAATAGAGAAAAGGCCGGTTGCTTCGAGGAATCCGAGCACCGGCCTTTCATAGTTATCTATATAAAAAGAGCGCACCCGAAATGGATAAACTCTTGGATATTCGATTTCAAAGAGTGCAGTTTCATCTATCGGCAAAAGCATGATGCTTTTCATCAAAGCTGCTTGCTTTCAGCGCTACACCAGAAACTAAAAACAAATAATGTCTATACCCATGTAGACTCCAAACCTGCGTGCAATCTAAAATTAATATAAAAGAGTAGTCCGATTGAATCCTAACAGTAATCACTGATGGGTGAGTAACAGGTAACATAGAAAAATTTATCCGGCGGACAGCGGTGAACTGTCTCCATAAGCGCACGCCTGCGCTTCCTCCAGGATCGCTGCAGGCCGCCCCCATTGCGATAAGCTGTGGCTAAACGGAAGTATCATGATCCCACCATGCAGGTCATCGCCGTAAATGGAACCACCATTTCGTTATGCATCACGGAATCGCTCTCATGTTGTCCTGCGTCTTGAACAGATGGGCAGGAACAATATGGTCATGGCGCGCTGGCATTTTGGCTTTCCTTCGAGGCTGCATGGGGAATGTGCCGGACAAACTTATTTTCAATTTTCAAAGAACGGCTGCGAGGAGATTTTGTCCCTCTATAAGCCGTTTCATTTTTCGGGCAAAATCGGGTAGTCGGAGAAAAAAATCTGTAGAACAATAAATTGAAGGTTCAGCCTACTTTTTCAGCCGCATTCAGAATTTTGAGTATTCAGGCAACCTTTTCGTTGATTTCGGGGTATTTTATGTGAAGTAGGAAAGGAGGTTAAGAGGAGCATTTGGGGATCAATCAGATACTTTCATAGAAAGCAGTTTGCAAGGATATGCCTCGTTATTTTAATTCTTGGCTTACACACTCGAAGAATCAGAAACCGGATATCTTTCAGAAAGTTTTTCTGTGCTATGCCAAACATACCTTGTAAGTTGGAGCAGTTCTATGAAATTAAGGTCGCCATTTCCTCAACAAGGAGATTAATCGAATAGCAATGATTTTCGTGGTAATATAATCCTATTATGGTTTGTGGTATATTAATATAAACAGAGCTCAATTATATCTTAAGGGGGATCTCATTGGGTAGATTGGCATATATCATAGGAATAAATAAGTACTTAAGTTGGGAATCACTTAAATGTTCAATTAACGATGCAATTTTAATGCAGGAAGTGCTAAAAGCTTGTGATTTTGAAACTGAGTTGCTACTAGATTCGGACAGGGAATCCTTACGTGAGGCTCTGGCCGCCTTCAGTTGGAAATTAAAGGACTATGATGCAGGACTCTTATATTTTGCAGGTCATGGGGTTGAAGTTGAGGGGCGCCAATACCTTGTACCAAGCGATTGTGTCGGCTTTGCAGATGAGTCTTTGCTGGATGGTCTGGTAGATACGACAGAGTTAATACTCAATTTTTCTTCAAGTAATGATTTTACGGGTATTGTATTGCTTGATTGCTGTAGAAAAAGGGCTCAAAAACACTTCATAGCACGGGGAGCGTCTTCACAAGTTAGAGATATTTATAAGTCCCGAGGTGTTTATATAGCATTCGCTACCGGACCTGATGGAGCAGCGCATGAAATCGGAAATCATGGCATTTTTACATATTCAATGGGTAACTTGATCAAAGAACAAGGAACCGAGAAAATAGAAGACATCTTTAAATCTGTGCGTAGAGAAGTGATGAAGAAACATCCCAATCAAATTCCCTGGGACTATTCATCTCTACTAGGCGATTTTTATTTTAAAGAGCAGAAAACGATACCTGAAGTAGAAAGTAGAAACCTAGGTGAATTGGGGACCGATACAAAATTACTCACATTAATTAAGCAAAATCTTTGTTATGTTGATTTAATCAGCGAGATCGAACACTGGTTTTATACAGATTTGAATAATGGATTTATAGGAAAAAAAAATAAAGAGCAATATATACTGAATATTCTTCAAAAACTAGATGATTTGACTCTTAAGAATTCTCGCGAGGTGACCAACATTGAATAAATCCCAAAATCTTTCGATTGGTGTTGCAGTAATAGGAAAATCTGCTTCGGGAAAGTCAGCCTTCATACGATCATTTAGCAAATATCCAGAAAAGATCAATTCCGTGGGAAAAGGACAAACTACACGTTCTTATTCCGAATATAACTTTTTAATACAAGATACGGATCAACCGATCACAGTGAGTATATCACTCATGAGCGAGCGACATTTTGTGCAAAGAAGAACAGCGCAAGTGATAGAGAAACTACACGGCTATATGATCCCAAATGACGGAAAACACATACTTGCTCTTGACTGGATGAAAGAGCAAATTAATGAATATTTAGACGATGTCAAAGAAGCTGTTATCTATTCTAGTGATTTCTTTGACATTCGTGAATTCTCCTTTTTATCATCTGATTTAACATTTACGTTAGAACAACTGTTTTTTGAATCATGTAAAATTATCAAAACCCTAAATGAAGATAGCATTGAGGAGAATACTCAGTTACTAGACAATAAAAGGGTTGACGAGATCAAGCGAAGATTTCTATATACTAGTGTATCTGACGAGAGAGATACCAAACAATCGGATGAGATAAAAGTAAACAAGGAAAGAGAAGAAGAAGCAATAGAAATGGTATGGGCCCTATATTTTACAACAGCATACAAACATATTATGGAGACAATTAGATCGGTATATAAAGGTAGTACAGAAATACAAAATGATATTGAGGATACTATATTTTCATTCGATTTAGCAGACGGAAACAAGACTGACTTCCTCGAGCTCTGTTTAAAAGTCTGCCAAGTCGATAATTCAACGGAAAAACGCTCTCTATCTAGTGTTGTTGATAAAACAAGGATTACTTCAGTAATCAGTAAACAATATTATGATAAATTACATTCACTTAATTTCAAAAGAATTTTACTAGTTGACACCTTCGGATTGGATCATGCTCAGTCTATCGATGATCAGATTTTACGTGAAAGATATCACCGTATCTTCAATGATGATTATCCACAGTTATCCGTAGCATTTTTCGTGGAACCAATTCGAGCTGGTGCCGCCAATGACTTTTTGAAAGAAATCGAAGTCCTTTACTCCCAAAAACCTAATATTATGACTTATATTGTAGCTTCTCATGTCGATGAACAGAATGAAGAAACGATCATTCTTAATAAAGACTGGATTCTATCCAAGGAAAAAAATAATGAGTTTCCTAGCTTTGATGGAAGAGTTTTGGAAACGGTCTATAATAGCAATCGTATTGCCAACACCTTAAAACGATCTGGAGTTCCAGAATCGCTAGCTTACAAACGATTAGAGGTAATGCGGAAACGAATCGGACTATTCTGTGGTAAAATGCAAAACATATCCGAACACAAGCATCAGATAGCTGAACTTATGAATCAAATGAATATCATATCAATTACTTCAATAATGACCTCCATTGTTGACCGTGAACATCTTGGTAATGGATACATTAATATCAATACATTGAAAGGAAACCTGCAAAATAAAGAGAAAATAAAACCTTTTGCCAAAATCATGATATGTAAAGCCACAGAGAGGTTTAAAGAACTATTCTTAAACGTCGGCCCCCGAACAAAGGGCAGACTCAGACAAAATTTAGGTGCAAAAATATTGGGATTTCACGGAACTACTGCTGATGTTACATGGTATCGTGTATTCAGTGACGCCTATAACCATACCTTCACTAAGAGAGTGCCCATTGAGGGCAAAAGTACCATGCTATCTGAAGTATTTGGGATGGAGGGCAATGAGAAAATAGCTTTTGATGAATTGATGACTGGATTTTACAGATATTTGTACAATGTAAAGTATATGGGGGACGTTTTGCCTTTCTGGCCACATGAAATCAAGTGGATCGACTACGCATGTGAAATAGAGCAAAAGGAGTGTATGTGGGGTATATTGTTGAAGTGTATTCCGGAAAACGAGTTTACTTCCGCTTTTCAACACCATCGCGTCGTGGATTGGTTGATTCATTTACATGATTTCGAAAAAAGATGTGATCATAACTTTTATGACGAGTGGAGTAATTTATTTGCTGATAGGATGAATACAGCATTTATTGAGCAGTGTAGAAATCATAATATTATGGTAGCAGCAAAACAGGCGAAGCGGTCGCAATCATCCTATTTACAAGAAAAAGAAGCCCTTTACTTGGAATACACACAAAACTTTGATTCTAGCATGGAAAAGTCGGATTTTTACAGGCTCATCAATGAAGTCTAAAAGCTACACTAATTGATGCTGGTTCTTATTTGGGCTCCATTTCGTCGTCTAGAAGGACGAAATGGAACCCTTTAGCCAACTTACAGATGTAGAGGGACCTGCATCTCTTAGTCAATTGTGCTACCTATCGCACAAAATCAACTTAATAATCCCCAGATTTAATCAATAATATTTAACTATCGTTCAACTTACTCCCCAACAAAAAGTCGTCAATATTAAAGTCACTTAATTGTTGTATTACTCTATGATTTTCAATCCTCATCGATAACCAACGTTCTCTCCAAAAACTACTAATTTCCTCAGTCGTCTGAACCGAAGTATTTTGACATAAGTAATACTCTGGCCTACCTTCTTCACCTCGCAAGTACTCATACGCATTCTCAGCTAACTTGATGCCATATACGATTCTTTTAAAACTGTGATTAAGTAAATGTTCGGACGGAAGTCCTAGCGCATCTAAGCCTGCCCGTATCAAACGCATCCTAGGGCTAGTTCCTTCCCCAAAAGTATTACTCACTATACGTCTCCCATGTAATTTTGTAGTTAATTCAGTTAATGATTCAACTGTTTCATCAGAAATATATACAGTACCAAAACCTTTAGTGAGTCCTAATGATTGGTACCCAATTTTTTTTTGGGGCTCGCTACTATTGATAGTTTTGGATGGAATATATAATCTGTTGTATTGACTACTACCAGACTCATAAAGACTTGTTGTTCCTAGAAAAACTAAATGAGCAGGCTTGATAACAGGTTCACCTTTCATTGCTGAAGCAATTACTGAAACCTGATTTCTATATTTCTCTTCATAAGCTTGGATAATTTGAGGGCTCATCATCAACAATGCAGTCAATTTACCGCCCAACAAAAAGTTGTATGGAGGAACAGCACCGCAAACGATGATATCCATCATATTCGCGCCAACCTTTTCTTTTTTATTCGACTGTAGCGCTACAGACAAAGCGGATCTCCCACGTGAAGTTTGTACGAGTTGTTGCAACGATTCTTGGGACTTATTAAGATTTAAATGATTGAAAAAGTCCTGCGCTTTGAATAATTTAAGAAGTGTCTTAGCTCGCTTCTTCTTATAAAACAAACCTCGACAAACATCATCCCAATCAGCATTATTAATATTTGATGTAATTTTAGGAGCTTCTGCAACCGTATCACCTTCAATTTCCAAAAACTCATTTATATCATTTATATACTCATTGACATTCAAGAGATTTATATCTTCTCTTATTAAATCTCGTGACTGAATTTCTAAAATTGAATTTTCAATGGATTGCAATAAGCCATTTACTACTTGTTGAGAAGTAAATTCGTCCATGTTTTGTAGACGTTCCCTCAAGCTTTCGATGGTCCATCCTATTTCGTTATCGCGGCAAGTTATCTGTACGATGCTGCTGCCAAGAGCAGCAATACCTATAACTGGATGACATTCCTGTGCAGAATCTCTCACTAACACAAAAATATTTCTCCCTGGTGTAGGCTTATGAGGCAATGTCCAGGTTAATCGGAAATATCTCCAAATATCTAGAAGCCTATATCCGGTATGCTCATCCCGATCTGTGCTACTCTGTACGATTTGTAAGTAGGGCCTTATTGCATCCGCCTTTTGTTCTTGAATCGTACTTAGAAGTCGATTAACAGGTGCAGTTAAACTCTTTATAGACACAACTTTTCCCATATATTTTTTTTGTCTTTCCATTCTCAATATAAACTTTTTAAATGAATCACTTTCTAATTGTTTGTTTCTTTCATAGAATAATGCCTCTCTAAACCACTGTTTTTTTTCCATATTTTCTGGTGTTTCAGGATGATGAATGCTCACTGTTTTGTCATGAATTTTTAAGTCCCATCCTTGCAGAAATAAATCTCTTAACAACAGCAATAAGCTTCGAAACTTAATACTATCTAGATTTTCATTATCATGGTCTAAAATTTTATTTGTGATCCAATAAGCCCTCTCCTCCCCCTCTGGGATGTCTAGAGCCTGTTCTAATATTTCATTTAGTTTCTTCAAGTTTTCTTCAGATAGAGAAGGCTGTAGTATAGTTTTTCTATTAATCATCAATTCTCACCTAACCGCCTAAAATAAAAATGTTACCTCCCACCTTTCGGAGGTAACATTTTTATAAGCAAAATTAACTTTTTTCAATTTTCTCTTTAAACTGCTTGTAAACCAAGGACAAATTTCTCCCTATTAGATATTCATTAACCAATAATAACTGAGTTTCAGTATAAAGTCTTGTAAGAGGATGGAGTTTCTCTATGTGATCTTTATCAATTAGACTTGGAGCTACACCAAGAGCGATTTGACGATTTTGAGAGCTTATCACCCATGGAACCTGAATTCCATTATAACTCACACTATCTTTACAAGTGTAGCCTTCCAATTCTAAAATTCTAACCAATGGCTCAAGAACTTTTCTTTGCCGATCAACTTCCAAAATATTAGGTGTCGTTGAATGAACCATGTATCTTAACAAACTCGCGCCTAAATGACGATCCAAATGAATGTGCCAGTACCTATTTTGATAATGCCGAATACAATCCGTACAAGAACGATCACACTTTTGATGGCAATTTTCTAATAGATCCAAGGCTTCATTTAGGATCATTGGCAACTTGTGAGCTACTTGTTCTGCATATCCCGCACCACCTGCCAGGGAATCAAACATGTAAATATCCGCTCTCAATGGATCATCTGGATTTAATTTCACAAGTCTAAAACCAACTTTGAACTCCGCGGGATCGATATCTAATTCCCTACTAGCAGATATTAACAAGGCTTCAGAAACTGTCCGCAGGGCGTCATTTATAATATGGTTATCAAGATTAAGATTTACTGAACTAATAAGTGGTTCTTCTATTTTTAAACGCAGTAGCAACAAATCACTTTTAAAGTCGTGTCCCAAAAATACGTTTTGATATGCGCCCTGACATCTGGACGGCACTTGCACACCATAAACAGGTTCCACTTGATAGGGACGATCATGAGAAACGTTAGGAGTTTTTTTATCTTCAGGATCAACAACTTTTGCTGCTCCGCACGATTCACATACATAAAATCCAGCGTTGCTCTCATCATTGCCCTTATTAATTGTAACGAGCCATTGATCCTTCGCCTGAACAGAAATCAGCTTTTCACCAATTCTTGTCCATTCCCCCATGTCATCTTCGGAAAGCGGAAGAGGGAATTGCGCGGTTGTAGCATACGTCAGTTCTTGTTCATCATCCCCCTCTATGATAGCTGCTCCCTTTTCAGGAAGAAATACTTCGGGTATTAAAAGTCTTCCTGCATCAAGTGTGCCTGCACAAACAGGACATGGATCTTTCTCACTTAATTTTTCAGCCTCATCTATGTCACGAACAAATGTACATCTCCTACAGGACACATATTTCCTAAAATTAGACTTCGCTTGGAAAAGCTTTTCTGCTCGATTGATATCCGTAACTCTTGCTGCATTTGCTACTATTCCACCAGATCGATACGTCGTTTTATCAATCACCACTAACCTTCCAGGCGCATATTCACTCAATGCCTGATCAATAGATTGCTGTGGCAATTCTTTGGTAATTATCTTAAAACTATTTTTTCCTTTCTCTTTCTTTACCTCGATCGGAAAACTACAAAGACTAGTTGGAAATGCATAACTCGGTAAAAAACCTTCATCAAATAAATAACTAAGAAGTTCTTTTCTACTGGTGCCGAGATCTAATTCATCTTCATCGTCTTCTTCATCAACATCGTTATTATTTATGTTATTTGGTAATATTAATTCGAGTTTTGATAATAATTCCTCTGTGAAGTCGTGTACACATTTAATTTTGTCAGTTGCTATGTTTTCTGGCAACCACTCGATAATGCGATTAACAAGAGTGTGGTTCTCGTAAATACCTTGTTTAATCCATTCAATAAACTTGAACTTGTTGAATTGACTTTCTGAATCTAAGCTAAAAAAATCTGTGACAGAACCAAGAGCAGCAAATAATGTCTTATCCTCATCTATTTTCACTTCGCTTCTATCAATCATTTCATGAAAAAAGGTTTGGAACATAAATGCAAAAACATGTCTTTTAGCAATCTTAATATTATTAACTTTAATCATTGGTAATCTCGGAGAACCTGCTACAATTTTCTCTGGATGTTGAAAATAGAAGCTATCGTGCGGCGCCCCTTCAGCATAAGTAATAACTGTAGACAGTGACGAGCCGCGACGCCCAGCTCTCCCTGCTCTTTGTTGGTAATTTTCACGTTGAGGTGGGACATTTCTTAGTCCAACAGCAACTAGAGAGCCTATGTCAATCCCAACTTCCATTGTAGTGGTACAACTCAGCACATCTACTGAACCTTCTACTAATTCGTCTTGTTCCAATTTTACATCTTGAAAACGCAACTCATAAATTTCGTTCGAGGCAAAAATTTCACCTGCGTCTTTATGTGATAGCTGTGCTGTGTGCTCTTCAGCAGTTACGTACTTAGGGCTACTTTCATTTCGTATAGACTGCACGACTGGAGTACGTAGAAATCCCTTTCGTGCCTGCACATAGTCATGGGTGTCAGGATCAAGAATAATGACATCTTTGTCGCCACAGTTAACACAATAATCCCCCAGTTTAACTGGAGATATAAAGGTGCAACAGTTGCATTTGTACCAATTTGAACCGATGTCAATCTTTAATACAACATCATTACTGTCTATGACATAGGCATCGCCAATCTTATGACACAGTCTCTTACGCAAAATTTCTTGAATACTCGTTACTTCTTCTGGAGTACATTTAAAATATTCTTCTAAGATAAACCTTTGTTCATCTCCAATCTTCCCTGAACTTGTCCATGAACTTTGCGGGTATCCGGCTGCTTTTCGCCTTATAGAAGCAGATATTTTTGTCTCTAATTCAAAAGCAAAATCCTCCAAAATATCTTCAATATAATAGTTAGTTAGAGCTTCTATATGGGAAGTATTTAGTTTATCCGTAATTACCGATACTTCTTTACTTATCTTTTGTACCATTAGATTAGTAGGTACAAGATATCCAACCATCGCAGCCCTTAACGAATATTCTTTATTACACAATTGTCGCAGGACTGCTTTATAGTAGCTGGAAGAAGGTCTGCACTCCCATTGCTGCTCTGTTGCAAATTCTAAAGATCCATCATAGTCTTCTTTAAAATCTCGAACATGCTTAAGTAATGATATTCTATCCTCTAGATCAAAAAACTGAAGATTGAACTCCGCTACGACCGACACAAAGGCAATATAGAGTGCATCGTTTATCTTGGGGTCTCTGTTGCATACTTCTTTATATCGAACAGCAGCTAAAACAATTGCTTGTCTAAAAGTATCCCATTCAACTTCTCTTGGAATATCTCTCGCTAAGCGAGCTGCTTTCTGTCGCCCATCAGAGAACAACAAAACTTTTCTTCCGCCATTCGGAAATTCATCGTTTGCTCTACGTTGTGCTGGTTGATTAAACAATTGAGCCTTAACAAGGTTTGCAAACGGTGCCTCGCCCTTTGTAGCCAGATTCATGATCTTACTTCTGTTCTTTTTCCATTTTTTCAAACAGATTGGACAACGTTGAAATAGTTTATCTCCCGATCCAGAACTGATTGGTTTATACACTTTCAGGAACCCTTCTGTTGTCTCCGGTTCATTATAAAATAACTTGCCTGAACTGATATCTAGCCAAGCAGGTACACAGTTTTCAATATCTCGCTCGTTAGGTTGACCATCAACTAACAGTTGAATTTTATACAGACGATCTTCAATCTCATCATTTACTCCAGTTATATTTGTTGGCTCATGGAGTAAAAAGTCACCATTCTCACCATGCACATATCCTACTATAAATGCAGCACCACAATCACGATGAGTAAGCAATTCATATACCCGGGCATTTTTTTGGCAATTACAGTTCAACATAGGAACAGTATGCAACCGCCCTAATATTGATTGCTTTTCTGTTTTGTCCAATCTCCCCTCGCAATCCTGATTGGTACAAGCGTATAGACCTGGAATTCCTCTAAAAAACAGATGCATTCTTGTAGGCAGCAGGACTTTATTATCAACTTTTCTCTTAGCAAGTGCTCCCAAAGCCAAAACAACTTCAGTCGCTTGCTGGGCGGTCACTGTATCCTGAATAGGGAAGAGTTCGTTTGATAGACGATGTAGTGGTAAAGTATTCCCACTTAAAGCTTCAATCATCTGCTCAACTGGACCCCATCCTGACAGTTGATAAAAAAGGTGATTAACAAATTCATTAACCTTATTGCCTTTAAAACTATCCATTCCTAGCA
Organism: Paenibacillus agaridevorans; assembly: GCF_018604145.1. Classification (NCBI taxonomy): domain Bacteria; kingdom Bacillati; phylum Bacillota; class Bacilli; order Caryophanales; family Paenibacillaceae; genus Paenibacillus; species Paenibacillus agaridevorans. The sequence continues at coordinate 4,726,932 of NZ_CP075889.1, forward strand.
TGCCTGCTACAGCATTAAATTCCTTAATCGCAGCCTCCGGGTATACTAATGTATTCTGAATTACGGAAAGATTTATTCGTGACAAAATTACGGCCTCTTCTGCAATTCCCCTGCGTGCTCCCTGACGCAACTCCAAATTACCCGTAATCAATTGGAATTTACGCGATGTTTTTTCATTGATACCTGTAAGTTCACCAGCAAAATTTATAATAGCTTGCTCATCAGCCTCACTCTTTCCTAAGCTAGCACTTGTGAGTATGCATTTCATTCTATTACGATCAATACCTAATCTGGCCGTTAACCTTCTTATTAGAAAAGCCACTTCGGCTCCACCAGTTCCGCGGTACATATGTGCTTCATCTAAAATTAGAATTAGCTTATTTCTTTGATCGGCTTCTAGCCATTCCTTTGTATCCTTAAAAATACTCCTCTCAATTGGACGCATGAGCATGTATTCCAACATCGAGTAGTTGGTAATAAGAATATCTGGGCATAATTTTTGCATTTCATGTCTAGTCAATAATTCCCTATCATCGGGTTGTGTTTTCAAACGTTCATGCCAATTTCTTATAATTCTAGGCTTCCCTTGACGCTTGCCTGTTCTATATGTTTCATTCTGTTCCTTATGTTTAGCATAGAATTTGATAAGATCCTTACTAGGCCACTTCCCTTTTGCCTGAAGTTCACGAACTTTATTAATGTCCCCGGCATACTTCAAATAAAACTTTTCAAACAATGGCTCAATATGCGCTGTAGTCTTCGCAGACTTATGCACCCCTGGATAAGGGGTTTTTGAAGTGTATGATCCAAACTGAACATTTCTATCTCGCCCTTGTTTCAATAAAGCTGCAACTCTCTCATCACCAAACAGTTTTCTTATTCTTCCGAGTTGGTCATTGACCAGTGCATTCATTGGATATAATAGAATTGCCCGGCAACCACGCAATGAAGCTACATTCGGGCGATCAGCAGCCTCTATTGCTAACGATCCTAGAACCGGCATCAAAAAACTCTCCGTTTTCCCTGACCCCGTCCCTGTAGCAACAATAATATCTTCATCCTCATCTAAAAAAGCTTCAAGTGCTTTAGCCTGATGAGTATAGGGACTAGGGAATACACCTACACTGGGGTTGCTCATTTGAGAGACTTGTACTAAAATATTTTTGGCTGCGTCTGGAATACTTAATTTTTCATATGATGAGCCTAGCTCATAACTCGGCGTTGCTTCAATAAAAGGTTGTTGGCTTATCTGGCCAATCTGATCAAGCAAAAGATTTCTCTCTCTAATTAAACTGTCATTCTTTATATGATATGCTGATTCAAGATAAGACCGTAAAGTCTTGTGCAATGCCTTGGAAACTTCAAACGCACCGTATGCATCACTCAATGTGGTTCCTCCTTGTTCCCCAAATTTCATATCCGTGTGATTTCAGGAACTGTTCAACATGATCCTGAACTTGTTCACAAACGTAGTACTCAAAAGTATTCTGTTTTAGCGAGAAAACTAATATATGACGTTCTAATGCCTGTGGGAGCGGAGAATTGACTTTCAAAAAATTATCATTCCAACGGGCTATTGGAGATCGTCTACTTTCTAATCGAAATCCTATCATCAACCATCTAATAGTGTCAGTAGCTGTGATTGTAAGTTCCTTCAATAAACAACCATCTTTTAACTCTCCCAAGAAATAACGTTTATTTGAGTCCACTGTTTTACAAAGCAATACTCCTGATATTTTTTGTGCTTGAATTGTTCTTTGATCAATCCAAAAAGACCTATTACCGCGTTCTTTATGCCCCAAAGAATTATACACTTCAAATTCATCAAATCCTTGAATACTTTGGCTTCCTAAAGTAGACAATTGACGCATTTGCAACGTCATCCAACTCTTAATGTTTTCAGGTTTCCATCCTATCCAATTTGAATAATCTTGCCATAAATGCCGATCCGTTTTTATTGAGTCAGGTATTCTATTCTTCTCAACTATTCGCCCGTATCCTGAAATTCGTGCACTTGGGAGCATATTTCGAATAAATGTCGTAGATGTTCCACCAACAATAACTGCGTACTCACTTTCCGGTAGATCAATTATCCGTAAGGGCAAAGGTACATAAAATCCACTTTTTAGATGAACTATATCACCAATTTTCTCCAAGCATTGCCGAACGTGTTTAGTAAAATCGCTTTCTTCTTTTAAAATTGCGTCTTTTAATTCAGGCCATATAGCATCCACTTGTTGACGTAACATATTCTTAATTTTACGATTGTGCACTGGTTGTATATTGTCGTTTGGAAAATCGCTTTTGAAAGCTATTTCAAAGAGAATGGATCTCCAGTATTCTGTTAAAAAAAGTTCTCTTTGAAAATAATCATTTTCAGGGAATGAAACAGTCTTGTGTGACATTGTCAACTCAATAAATTCTTTTGAGGTTAGCACTTTTGGTTCTTCCATATTTATCGATCTTCCATAGCCATATGTTTGATAAGTGACTTGCTTCGTTCATCTAACTCTATCTCATCAAACGGCTTCTCCATCCGTTCCTTGAGATACAATGAGGTTATTGGAATTAACCATCCATAATTTACGGATGAAAAATTAAAAGAAGGATCTAGTTGGATCATCATTTTATACGTTGCGGCTATTGTTTTACGCCATAGAATACTCCCATGTTCAATTATACCTCTAGGTAATAGGTCCTCTATTTCCAAGTAATCACTAATATCCATATCTTTCTTTAAGAGCAACTTTGGATCAATGACTCCATTGACATAAGGTTCAATATTTTTGTAACTCCACCCAATACAATCCGTATTAAACACTGGACCAATTTCGAGAAATTCTTTACTTAGACTTAAAACTGATGGGCCCGTGATCAGAGTTGCGATAACAATGATAGGACAATTCCAGTTTAATCGTCCTACTATTTGCTCAGCTATATACTTTCTTAAATTAGAACCGTAGATTTCAAAAGCCGACCTATTGATTCCTTCAAGTATAATAGCTATCGGTTGATGACAAGATTCCGCTTCATTAACCCATTGCCTAAGTTGCTCTGCTGAAATCAGCTCATCTATTTGCCCAAATGGAACGCTTATAACCTTCACAGTACTCCCACATAGACTAGCAGCGCAATATTCTGCAACAAACATGCTCATAGATCCGCTAAACATAACCATTTGATTGGTAAGAACTGCAGCTAATACTTCAAATGCAATTGCTTTCGCATCAGCCAGTTTTATACCCAAACTATTCAAATTTTTTTTCAAATGAATCATTGCTTCCTGGCCACTTGAAAGTTGAACTGGTGGAAGTTTGAATTCCACTTCTTTTATGATTAGTCGATTGGCGGTCTCGGCAGTCACAGCCACCTGAGTAGTTTGTATGTCCCCAAGCGTACTTGAGAGCAGTTCTTTCAGATCGATTCCCTTATATGACTCCTCTTGTCTTGAAAGTTTTAATTCTATTTCATTCATTTGTTTGATTAGTTCGATTCTTTGACTATTTATTACACCAATCTGTTCCGTCAAATGTTTATATGTATTGGAAGGAAAAACTTCTGGTTTTGCTAATGCTTCAATCTCGCTTTTAAATACAAAAACATTTTCTTCAATATCTTGAGATTTCTTTGCCAAAACGGATATCTCTTCTCTCAATATAGAAGCTATCGCACTAAATTCATTGAACTCTTTATTTAGCACTAACACATTTTCGTCAATCCCTTTAACCATCTTTTGCATTTTCTCTTCACTTTGCTTAACATTTGATTCCAATCGCTCATCCAGTATTTCTAAGCGCGCCTGTAGTTTTTTGGTAAATGGTGTAGGTGCCAAATTGGCTAACCACAAGCTATCCATATTCATACTGAATGGGCTATATTTTATCCACTCTCTGATAACATCTTGTGCCAGTTCCCCAACTACCAGCTCATTTAAAATTCTTAAAAATTCATCGTAATTGTCTATCATCTTAATTACCAAACTATTAAATTCTTTTAAATCTTGATAATTCAGCAATCTCTTTAATGGCTCATGCGAGTCTGTCCACAGTATCCATAGCTTTAAAAACAAACTCCATTCTTTTTCATCCCAACGCTCAATTCTTGTATAATAAACTCTGAGCCGTATATCTATATCCTTACCTGCACGAAAACCCTTTCTTTTAGGTAGTATCTTAATAGCATTCGATAAAGTTCCAGCGGGTATATTCCCCAAAAATGTTCTGAAATCGTCAAAAGAATAAGTCTGTATTGCGGTTCTTCGATCTTCGGGGTAGCTAATTAAACTCATTTCTTTCCAGCCCCTAATCTCTATCATTTTTTTTAAAAGATACAGTTCGTAAACACTCAGAAATACACTCTTTTATTTGAGGCAACATTGAAACGGGAATAAATCCTATCTTTGACACCTTAAGAAGCATTTCTTTATCTGATCGATTCAAGTAGTTTAATTTCTTTTTATCAATTCCATTAAAAGTGTCATTCCTAATCATGCCTACTGTCCGATGCTTAATGCGCAAACTCAGTAAGATCCATTTCACTTGCTCTCGCCAACTTGTGCTCATTGAAATTAAGTTATTTTCCCTTTCCTTTAAAGGCATTACAGCAAGAGACCCATATCCTCCAGCATCAAGATAGACATAGTTATCTTGACGTAACGCTTGATTTAGGGTTAGAGCAATTTCAGTAGGATTTTCCTTCTTAAAAACAGTTTCATTCACTTGTGTTTTTAATAAGAGGGCAACGTTGCTCGGAAGAGTGACATCTGTTAGAGTAAACTTATAATCTTGAATCATTTCAAAAAAAATCATAGCATCTTTGGAATGCAAGCTATATGTATCTTCTGTACCCGATGTACCCGCAGAAGAGTATATTCCCTTAAACACGACTCCATTGATTTTTGGGACTGCCTGTATTGTATTTTGACATACTAACCTTAAGGCACTTAGCCTATCATCATCCAACCATATCTCCATGCTTCCTACTGGAAGATTTCCAATCGACAACAATATAGGCATCTCACCATTTCCTTGATGCTGTATCAATTGCATTTCCTCTATCTTTTGAACATGTATTGTCGACCACGCTTTTGCACCGTGATCCCCAGTTACAGCTATAATTATATTATCAGATGGGGAAATCACTACCGCATCTTGATCATCTACTGCACTTGAAACAGGTGACACTAGTCTTAATTGGGGGACAGGGGTGATCACGATCTTGTTTAAATAAATTCTGATCCATTGTTCTACAAAGCTATCCGAAGAAATTGGTAACTTTATGATCATAGCAGACCAACTATTTATTTTTTTCAGTTTTCGATGGGCAATATGATGCGGCAAACTAAGAAAGTTCTTTATGTTCTGATCATCACAAATTAAAACATAAGTATCTCCCCATTGAAGTGGAGTATTTGGTAGTAACCTTCGCCCTCCTAATTTTGAAAAATAGAAGATAGTAACCATATCTTCACCCAAACCTTTTACAGCATGAGTAACTTTCTTTTTCCAATCGTCTTTTATTTCTCCATTTACTATTACATTATAAAGTTGTTCTTGTAATCTAACTCTTACTTTCTTTCCATTGCTTCGAACAGACGACAGTGGAATTGTTCTCTCGCCATCCCATGCAAATGGAATTTTAAGGAACGCCTTACCCTTATATTGTCCAACTGCAGATGGTATTTTTATATGTAGCGACCAATTTTCCTTTTCTATTTCTACATACAAATCCAGTGTCTTTTCGTATACGTTATCTAAAATTTTGTCCTCAACTTTTGATGCATAAATCGCAGGAGGAACATATAATTCGCAATCTTTTATAGTTTGCCCTGAAACATGTGCAAAATGAGCAATTCGTTTTTTTCCTTTTCTTAGAAATGTTTCATTTCTACATCTGGGACATGTATACGGTAAGCCCCTTATCGCATCTGAAGAGAAAGCATGGACATGTTGCAAACTTGAATTCAATGCCCATTCCATAATAATCACACCTTACAAATAAAATTGAGACTATATACCTACTTTCTATACTTCGACACGCATCGGTCATTTCCTCCATATTTTCCATCTCCTCTACTTAGAAGAAGAATTCCATCGGATGCAACTCAATTTTATACCACACTTTATAAAAATGTCTTTGCACACTTGACCTTTATGAATCCCAGGTTCGACAGTTGCGCCACCTCTGTAGGCATATATGGATAATTAGTCGGTTTCAGGACTTTTCCATAGGCCCATAAGCTTCGTCGCCTTACTCAGAGTACTCACGAAATTGCTTGGCGAAGAACTCGTAGTCAAAGGTGCTGAGACGGAAGCAACTCCATTGAAGTTCATAAATAGTAAAACGATGGGCGGAACTACTGTATCAAACCCCATTAAATATAGTGTAAATGTCAACATAAAATATAGTACATTTCCGTAGATTAACCCTAAAATTTGTAGGTATACGTCATACCGCCCCAAAGCCAATCCCCTTGGCGGGACTGGCTTTGGGGCGGTATGTGGTTCTGAAAGCTATCCCGGATCTATATAAGTTACAAAAATCTGAATAAGTTAACGTTAATTGAGCCATCAAGTTAACGAGTGAGAGCCGAGCAAAAACAACGCAGCATGCCATGTTTGCTCTCGACTGGATGGAGGACAACCATGATGGCTAAAAAACTATGAAAACCCTTTGAAGAACATAGATTTAATTCGAAAAATTCAAATGGAAATAATAGATGAAATAATTTGAACAGGTTATTTCGGAGAATAAGAACTTAATAGCAAGCCCCAACAGAGCTTCTCTGCAGATGGTTTACCTTGTCACAATTTCACTTCATCTTGTCTAATCTTTTATTTTGAGTTTTCTTGATTAGTTTTCTCCAAGTACAAACTTCCGTTACTGAACCCATTTTGATCAAAATTTGTAGCCATTTTATTTATATTAGAATCAGCAATTTGATCTAATGTTTTTTCTACACTCGGAGGTATACTGGCCAGTTCACTGTGTTGCTCAGTTATTTCTATAGAAACTGCAACTTCTTTTAACCTCTCTCTATTCATTTCTAATATAAGTGTTTTATTTCGGACATCTTCAGCTTCAGCATTGGGTTCTTCTCGTTCTCCATAACCTTCATCCACTAATTCAATATCATCCAGAACAATTTCATTTTGAACTTGAAGCCTATCAGTTTTGTTAACATACATTTGATAAAACAACTGTGCGAGTACATAAGTAGCCAAAAAAACAATAACATAAGGACTGTTGTGACTTATATTTTTTAAATCAAACTGTCTCTCTTCTTTAACATTTTGTTTGATAAAGTTTTTACATAGGATCTCAACACTATTACTTTCACTGTTATAAACTCCAACAATAGGTCGTTTATTGCTCATAAAACTACGTCCAAATAATCCTGGCACTTTACTTATCAATTCATCATAACGCTTTGACAGTGAGTCAGTCTTCTTAGACTTGATCTCTTCTTCTACTTCAATCATTTTTTTCTGTATTTCATATCTGTTCTTATATTCGACTTGCAATTTCTTTAGTTCTTCAAAAACAACCTCCTTCATTTTCTTTTGAGATGTAGTCACTATAATAGTAGATACAAATGCGTTTAAATATTTTTGATATTTATTAATTTCAATTTCTTCATTAGATGTCATAGCTTCTTTAACAAAAAAATAAAGGTTATTCTTATCGAGCTTTTCTTGTCCTTCGCCTGTTTCCTTATTAAATTCTGTATACATTCGAGAAAATGAATTAAATATGCACCTTACTGCATCAATTTTTGAATTTGAGTAAAGGGGAAACGGAACTCCTAAATGATATAAATTTTTCACTCCGTTTTTACTACTCAACTTATGTGTTCCCAAATACTTATAACTTCTGTGAATACTAAATGATTTATCGAACACAAAAAAATTCTGTGGGTTCTCTCCTTCTTTTATTCTTTTTCGTACTTCATTCAGCAATTCATGTTTATAATGAAGTTCACTGATCTTATTTGCAAAATCAGTAACCCTCCAAGATTTCAAGAATTCATCTTCATTCTGTTCTAATCTAAATTCAATTTTGCTCATCATGCTAGCTCCTTTGTTCGATTGTTTTCTTCAACTTATTTATTTCCTCTTGACACTTAATTCTTAACTCCCTTTCTTCAAGGTATTTCTCTCTCAATTTAAAATTCTCTTCACTTTTTCTATCTACCATTATGCCTTGTCTTTCATCAGATAATTTAAAGGACCATAAGGTTACTGCAATACCCATCAATAGAAGAGCATTAGTGTTTATATCGTTCACTAATTCAGAAAGTATGCTGTAATACTTAAATCCGCTAGCAAAAGCGGCCAATATAATCATGAATATACCTGTACTAATATTCACTTTTCTTAATAATTTCAGAATAGAATTCTTTCTACGATTAGACGAAGATCCCAGATTTAATCCAGTGAGAGTTAAAAAAAATGCACCTATATTAAATACATTTAGCTGAAACTCATTAAAATCATAGAGATTCAATCCTAATAAGATTCCGAGAATGAATAATAGCCATGGAGCTACCTTGTCCCTAAACATTTCTTATACTCCTTTCTTTATGTATAATTGTTTCCATAAACGATTTTTGAAGTTTCACATTAAGTGCTTCACAAAATTCGCTCATTTTATTGAATACTACAGAGTAAATTGAGCATGGTAGGTGAGAACTACGAATTAAGACTCCCACCAACCAAAATTAATGATATACAGATCTCACAAAATCATATTAGCTACAACTCAACTGCATCTGACATCTCTGCCAATGTCTATCCAACTACCTCCAAGCTTAACATGGTAAATGACATTTGGAAATATCAAACAAAAAGGTGGTGCAAAAATTAAAGAGTCTCTGCTACCTCTCTGTTCACAAACTAACGGATTATATACTTTACCTACCTGCTGCAAGAATTTTCATTCGACCCATACTCATTTTAACGCGTTCAACATTTCAACACACTCGAGATCCAAATCCCATTCTAGAACCACAGAAACGGTACTTTAGTCTTTTATCATCTTATCTCTGCCGTCACTGCCCTCTGTCGTAAATGTCATAAAACGCGAAAAGTGTTGAAAACAAAAAATCTCTACGTATCGATTCGTATTATTCCTATTACGCATTCGACACGAATATATTCGGGCTCAATTACCTATCAACACTTTGCTATATAACACTTTGCTATATATTTAGTCGAGTTAAGTCAAGTTATACTCTGATCATCAGCTTCGTATATCACGTAAAAATCAGGTGCGCATTTCTTTTTTTGCGCATAACACGTGGTCACCTGATTCGCATATCTAAGCTGAAAAAATAAATGTTATGCGAAAACAAAGCAACAAATGCGAAGTGAGAACATGGGATAATCCCTTGCTATACAAGGGATTACGGCATTTTTGTATGGTCGAAAAATGGTTCGCATAATATGGTATAATACGAAAGACCACCTTCGCTTTACTTTAGAAGGTGGTCTTTCGTGCCGATTTACCGCTAAATCCCTTATTCAAATCTCATCTCAAAAATAACAGAACACCAGGAATGATGCTCTCTTTGTAGGTTAAAAATCGCTCGTCATATCTACCCATTTCAAATCCAAAACAACCGAAACTTTAATCGTATCTCGCAGTACCTTATTTTTATAGTCACTCTCATCCTTCGCAAAGGAGAAATACTTCGCCGAATGCTGAAAACTATAGACTTCTAGGTATCGACGCGACATATCCCCACCACGCACTCCACATGTGTCGTTCAAAGTATAGGAATGCGGTTCCCCCCTTTCATTTCTGGATAGCTTTTTTTGCTTAATCATCTTACTCTCCACCGAATTCGTAAAGCCTGTTTTATAAATAAACATTAATCTATGCGGGTCAGACTGTGCAGGATCAGTTGAATCCCCTACAGTAACCTTCTCCACAATGCTCTCAAATACATTGCGGTCAAAGGAAGAAAACACCTCATTCTTTTGCAGCACCTTTCTAAGATGCTCCAGTCTCTTCTGCACATCCAATTCCTGCCGCGAACTTTGCTCTAGCTGCGCCTGCTCATTTAACAACTCACTAAGCTGGCTCTCCAACTCCGCATATTTGCTCTCATAGGTAGCTCGATCTATTTTTTCATCTAAGCACAGGTCAATGAGCTTACAACGCTTTTGCTCTATGAGCTTGATTTCATTATTCACTTTATTTAATTTTCTCATATGGTTCTGATTACCGAGAACAGTCTCCATGTGCTTCATCAGCTCATCTAATACATCCATATGATTGCTGCACAATCTTCTGTAGGATTCAAGAAAAGCACTCTCAATGACATTTTCAATTAAAGCCTTGCTATGAGGGCAATACTTCTTTCCTTTTTTTGTTGCCGTCACACATTGCCAAATCGTCTTTTCGTGCGTCGTGCCGCTATGCCAATTACGCCTGGATAAGTTACTACCGCAAAACGCACACTCCAGCTTGCTGCTAAAAGCAAACTTCCTGCTATATTTATCGCGTTTTCCTTTTTCAACTCCTCTTAATCTTGCTCCTCTTCGATGCAAAATAGCCTGTGCTTTTTCAAAAACCTCTTCACTCACTATTGGCTCATGATGATTCCTAATGTAAAACTGGTCTTCTTCGCCGTAATTCTCCAGTCTTCTTTTTGAGATGGGATCAACGGTAAAAGTCTTTCCTTGGAGTAAATCGCCCTTATATTTTTCATTTTTAATGATACCAAGAATCGCTGTATCCTGCCAATTGCTTCGACCTGACCTCGTTTTATAGCCCTCGGCGGTTAATTCCTTAGCAATCATATAAGCTCCGTAGCCCGCTATGTAACGCTCGAATATATAACGAACCAGTTCGGCTTCCTTTTCATTTATAGATATTTTCTTTGTCTGTACATCATAATCATAGCCCAAGCAGCTTTGAAAGCCAACCAGCTCACCGCGCTTCATTTTCATCTTCAAGCCCTTTTTCACGTTGGAGGATATATTTTCAACCTCTTGCTGTGCCACTGAGCTTAAAATGACCAATAATAATTCGCCATCCATTGTCATGGTATTAATGTTCTCGTCTTCAAAGAATACAGCTACATTCTGCTCCTTCAGCATTCGTACATATTTGAGTGTATCCAAAGTATTTCGAGCAAATCGGGAAATGGACTTAGTAATAACCATATCAATTTTTCCATTCATGCAATCATCAATCATGCGTTGGAAGTTCTCACGCTTGTTGACCTGTGTTCCGGTTACTGCCTCATCTGCGTAAATATCAACAAGCTGCCAATCCGAACGTTTGTTTACAAGTTCAGTGTAATAGGAAACCTGCGATTTATAGCTGCTAAGCTGTTCCTCTGTATCCGTACTTACTCTTGCATATGGGGCTACTCTTAAAATATCGGTAAGCCCTCCAGCTTTCCGATCTGTTATTTTTCGGCTGGCCTTAATTACTTCAACTTCATATGCCATTGTTAATCCTCCTTCAGCTCTTATTATATCGGAATCAGTATAATAAGACTGGGTGCAATCAACAATTGTACGAATCAGGTTGTCAGGTCAGAAATCACACCATAGTCTTTCATGATCTTATTTTTGAGCGCATGAAATTCCTGTTCGGTAATCAGGGATATGGACAATAGCTGCTTAAGCATAGCAATCTGCATGCTATATCTGATTAGATTGTCCTTCATATAATACCTCCCAATAAAAAAGATCGAGAACATTCATTATTAAAGGGACTCGTTTAAAATAAACGCATAGGTAGGCACGAGCTTGAATGAAAGGGGCATGCGAATGCCCCTTCTCTTCTGTTTTGGTTTGACAATTTACTTATCCGGCGAACGATGGTTAGTCATTCTCATAGGTAGCTAACCTCTCCCAGGTTCTCTGCGAGCTGCCCCCATTGCGATAAGCTGTGGCTGGACAGAAGTATCATTATACCTTCGCACGGATCGTCGCCATAAATGGAACCACCATTTATTCACTGCATAGCAAAAATCGCTCGCATCCTATTCATATATTTAATATGGTCATGGCGCACCTGCAATTTGGCTTTCTCCTTTTGGAGCATGCGAAGAATGTACCAGATAAGATAAGTATTAATTTTTCATAGAGCAAAGGTAAGAAAATATTGAACTTTCAGCTTTTCATGTAATGTAATAAGCACTGGTTTCATATTAAAAGTGAGGAATTGATAAGTGGACATTTATTTGCCCCTTAATTTTGCCGAGTGCACAATTGATGCGTCTGAAAGTCAACATTTATCTTCCTAATAGTCATTTCATTTTTTTTATCAAATCGGACCCTTTCAAACTTAGGGCAGGTTAGAATATCAGATTTTTTGCTGACACATATCATTTCAGAAAATGTGCTACTCATTTTTTAAAAAAGGCCTGTTCCTTTACACTAATAACCATAAAAAAACTGTGCTTCTATTGTTAGATTTTCTCTAACAATAGAGGCACAGTTCACTTATGCTAATATATTCAATATTTCTACCAGAATTTATAAAATGATAGATAAAGATACAATATCTTAAGGCAAGCCTGCCGTTTAGTTGCGATTTAATATTGAGTTATTATCGTTCAAACAAAAGATAAGAATACATTGAATACATGTAAACACTCTGTAATCTTTTATATTTCTACGTGTTCTCACATGTTCATTGAGATAGCATTAAAAAAATTGGATGGCTCCCTGTATCCAATGAAATCATCCTTCGCTTGCTTTTCTTCGTGGTGGCACAGCCAAAAAAGCCAAAAAGGCACCGATTAGCCAAATCGCAGCAGACAAAATCAATACGAAATTGTAACCACCAAAGTGGTCATAACTCCAACCAAAAGGAATTGGACCGAGCGCCGACCCAACCACCATCGCCGTTGTAGTCACACTTTGAATACTGCCCAGATGTTCTCGCCCATAATAATTCGCCCAAATTACCCCCATTGGAACATTTAATGCACCTTGCCCAACTCCCCAAAAGACAGCAAAGATCAGGACTGCCGCATATGAGTGAGAAGTCATCAATGTGAGCGGTGCCGCTATATTTAAAACGAATGTTAGGGAAAGCATTCGCGCAACCTTAACTCTCTCCACAACAAAACCTGCAATAAGCGAGCAGCCGAAGCTTACAAGGGGAATCAGACTCAGTACAAATGAAGTGGTAGTTCGATTGACCCCCCGCTCCCCAAGTATGGAATAAATCTGAAATGTGATCCCTGTATAAAGAGCTGCTGGAATAGCAGCACAACTAAGAATAAACCAGAACGACCGGGTTCGGACCACTTCTGAAAGAGTCCAGCTATCCTCAACTACGGACTGCTTACCATCTTGACCGCCAGCTTTGATCGGTATTCCATCCAGGTAAAGATTAACATCCTCTGGACGATTGCGAACCAGATAATAAACTAATGGGACTAGGAAAAGGATAAGAAGTACACCGAGTATTTGCCAAGTGTGCCTCCAACCATAAACATCAATTAATCTATTCATAATGGGAGGAAAACTGGCTGCTCCGAGCAGTCCACCAAGTCCGGCGAAGCTTATCGCCCGACCTCTGTATCGCCCAAACCATTGGGACACCAAAGTATTTGGAATCAGAGTCAGGGAACCCTGCCCAAAATAACGAACCAAAAAAAAACCGATAAACAACATAATCGGACCTGTTACCATACTATTAAACCAACAAGCTACTCCAAGCAGAAGTGCGGCAGTTGTAAACATTACACGCCGTCCATATCGATCCACAAGACGTCCCATAATAAAAAAAAGCAAGCCCGATGCTAGTGTTGCCGCTGAGTAAATCGACGAAATGCTTGTTCGATCCATCGATAGTTCCCTTACATATGATTCGATGAATACAGCATTCGAATAGGTTTGTCCGGGACCGGAAAAAAAGATACCTAATCCACTAATACCAACCAATAGCCACCCGTAAAAGAAAGGCGTCCTTATTGGGGGCCTTGCCTTTGGGGCAGTAGATGATTTCTCTCCTGTTGTCTCCATACTTCTCTCCTAGCTGTTTTCATATTTTCATTATCTAACTGTTATTTTCTTTGACCGTTGTATTCCCCAGTACAGATATGTAATAATAACCTCTTTTACATCTGATGCATCATGAATACGAATTCCATAATGAATCGGCGTCCCATTATTTTTTTCTATCGCATCTCTTTTTTGATTTAGTGTCAATTCTGGATGAATTAACTGCTTACTCAACTCCTCAAATATTCTACCCTGATTAGGTCCACTTCCGATAACTAATTGCATCGAATAACTGACTCCAAACTCCACTTTAGGAGAAGTAACCGTTACACGCTCAAGCTGTAAGTCACGGGACCCCTCATTCCTCAACTCAATAATGAGGGCACCATCATGCATCTTTGTGTATCCTCCATGCTGCAATGGATGAGGTGAATTGTAAATCAGTCCTCCAGCAACAAATAGTATAATGAGTGGGACAAGCCAATAAAGGAATTTTGTTTTCACTTCATATTCCCCATTTATATTTTATAATTAGCCGCATCCTCTATAAGATTCTCACCGCTCAATTCATTTTCTACACGCATCAGAAAAACATGATTGTTACCCCCACCAATACGTTCATTCTATTATTCAAATCGATGAACACCTCATTGATTTAGAATTCATTCTCGAAGTCGTTATCACGGCGAATTCACGAACCCATATTTTCCCATGTAAGTAGATGATGATTTTATTGGGAGATGGGAGACCTCTTCTTTCACGTGTTTTGAAGGTATCAAATTACTTCAAAAAGAGTCATTTACTGAAAGATTGATGCATTGAACTCCGGGTTCTTTCGAAACTTTACTGCTACTAGCAGAGTTTCACTTTCCGTAGACGAGTTTGAATGAACCAATATTTATTTAAATCCATCAAAATGTTTCTTCATGAATTTTATGAAGTCGTTATACAATACATCAATTTTCTAAATAACGATATAAGGTCGTCTTACTAATTCCGGTTTCTTCTTTAATTTGGGATAGACTATAGTTTTTACTTTGATACATATGAATCGCTCGTTTAACATTTTCGTCTGGCTTTCGTGGGCGACCAGACTTGACTCCCTTTTGTTTAGCCTCAAATATCCCTTTTTTCGTATACTCACTAATGACATCACTTTGAAAATTCAACAAATGATGAACATATTCATGGAAGGAATATCCCTTCGCTGATGATCTCGTATCGATCCCTTCTCCAACAGAAAACAGGTAAGCTTCTTTTTGGTTCAATTGATCTAATAATTCAACAAGATGCCGCGTGGAGTCGGCAAATGAAAAAAGTCGGGTAACTACAATCGTATCTCCTGGCTGAAGCTCATTTATCATTTTCTTTAACAGCATTCTTTTTTTCGTGGAAGAATGTTCTTCCACGATGAAACGATCGCAGTTGAGTTCATCTAATATATGGAGCTGTACTTCACAGTTTAAATCATCCTGATTTGGTCTAACATAACCAATAAACATTCCATACTCTCCTATCTGTCAAAACGCTTTTATAAAAGCATAACACAAATAAGACCAAAAGGGTTCCTTTTTAGTCCTAATGATGATAAAATGAATTTGCTTATATCGGAACCTGACTTTTATGAGAGTTAAAAGTCAAAAATAAAAAAATAAGGAGTGGAAGTTTCCGTGATTGAACGAATGAAAAGGGATTGGTTTTCCAATATAAGGGGCGACGTGCTTGCCGGTATCGTTGTCGCCCTGGCACTAATTCCCGAAGCAATTGCCTTTTCGATTATTGCCGGTGTTGATCCTATGGTTGGTTTATATGCATCGTTTTGTATCGCTGTGATTATAGCCTTTATAGGTGGTCGTCCAGGTATGATTTCTGCCGCTACTGGCGCAATGGCCTTACTCATGGTTCCATTAGTCAAAGATTATGGCGTACAATATTTGCTCGCCGCAACAGTACTAACTGGCATCATACAGTTAATTTTCGGGATATTCAAAGTTGCTAAAATCATGAAGTTTATACCACGAGCCGTAATGATTGGCTTTGTGAACGCACTTGCCATTCTGATCTTTATGGCTCAGGTTCCCCATTTTGTCGGGATATCAACTCTAACTTATGTGTTTGTCGGGGTAACTTTACTTATTGTATATGTTTTGCCTCGTTTTTTCAAAGCCATACCAGCACCACTGATTGCGCTTGTTGTTCTTACAGCTGCCGCTATTTGGGGAGGTATGGATTTAAGAACAGTTGGGGATTTAGGACAAATCACACAATCCTTGCCTGCTTTCTTGATTCCAGATATTCCTTTAAATCTTGAAACCTTACAAATCATCTTCCCATACTCGATTGCACTGGCTATTGTCGGACTTTTAGAATCATTGCTCACTTCGTCGATTGTTGACGATATGACAAATACAAACAGCAATAAAAACAAAGAAGCTCGAGGACAAGGAATTGCAAACATCGTTACTGGCTTCTTTGGAGGAATGGCAGGATGTGCCATGATTGGACAATCAGTTATCAACATCAAATCTGGAGGCCGCGGCAGATTGTCTTCCTTGGTTGCAGGTGTGTTTCTGATGTTCCTAATCCTGGTACTGGGCGGACTGGTTGTTCAAATACCGATGCCTGTATTAGTAGGAATCATGATTATGGTAGCCATTGGAACCTTTGACTGGTCCTCATTCTCCTATTTGCGCAAAGCGCCAAAAACAGATGCACTCGTCATGCTGATTACAGTCATTGTTGTAGTTGCTACTCATGACCTCTCCAAAGGTGTAATTTCTGGTGTTATTCTAAGTGCAATCTTCTTTGTAGCTAAAATTTCAAGGCTGGAGGTTCGGAAACGGCAAGCCAGTGGGGATCTCGTCTTTGATGTCAAAGGGCAATTATTCTTCGCTTCAGCCGAAGGATTCATAAAGTCATTTGACTTTACCGTTTCGGACCAGCAGATTGTGATTGACTTCTCAAACGCACATATTTGGGACGATTCGGGCGTTGGTGCCGTAGATCGCGTCGTCATCAAGTACCGTGAAAACAATAACGAGGTTACAGTAAAAGGTCTAGATGCATCCAGTAAAAAAATCATAGATCGATTGGCCGTCTACCATGATGCAAACGCACAATTAAAAGCACATTAATGAAAGGGTGAGTTGAACGTGTACAAACGTATTTTGTTAGCTGCTGATGGCTCCAAAAACTCGATACGAGCAGCAGAGGAAGCGGCAAAAATCGCCTCCTTAATAACTGATTCCATTGTTGAAGTCTTGTTCGTTGCGGATTTATCAAAAGTAAAAGAAGAAGTTCTTCACTCACAAAATCATGAAGATCTGGTCGTGAAACGCCATGAAAAATTAATCCCTATTGCTGAGCTTTTTTCTTCTAAAAATATCGCGTATGATATGAAAATTATTACAGGCGACCCTGGACCAGCTATTGTGGAGTATGCCAACCAACAAACCGTGGATCTCGTTATTATAGGCAACCGTGGCCTAAATAAATTCCAAGAATTTGTTATGGGCAGTGTAAGCCATAAAGTCGTGAAACACGTTAAGTGTCCAGTCGTTGTTGTAAAGTAAAATTAGAGATACAGCAGCACCTCTACTATTGTTTGCAGAGGTGCTGTTATTTATATAATCGTTGATTTTTTATTCAAATGCATAAGTTTAGAAAGGATTATACAGATGGAAAAACCGTACTCTACCATAATGAGAAGGAAGCGAAAAACTGTTCATTCGGTCCAAATTTTTGCACTCGGCGGATTTGGCGAAATCGGGAAAAATATGTATGGTATTCAATACAGAGATGAAATTGTAGTGATTGATTGTGGTCTAAAGTTCCCCGACACCCAATTGCCAGGCATTGATTATATTATCCCCGATTTTCGTTACCTAATTGCGAATAAGGACAAAGTAAAGGGACTTTTTTTAACGCATGGGCACGAAGACCACATTGGCGGTATTCCTTACCTGCTAAAAGAAATAGACATTCCCATATATGGGGCTGCGCTAACCATTGGTCTACTTCGACATAAACTTGAAGAGCATGGACTCTTATCCAAAGCAAACCTTCATATAATTGATGGAACAACCCTTATATCTTACAGACATCTTTCTGTGGAATTTTTCAGAACTTCTCACAGTATACCTGATTCTTTCGGTATCGCAGTACAAACTCCTTATGGCTATGTAGTTCAAACCGGTGATTTTAAATTTGATCATACTCCTATAATAGGTTCGCCCCCCGCGATTCACCAAATAGCTGCGATTGGCGAAAAAGGAGTTCTTGCTCTTTTGTCAGATAGCACCAACAGTGAACGTACAGGAATAACATTATCTGAACAATTCGTAGGAGAAGCGATTCTTAAACTGTTCGAGACATGCAAAGGAAGAATATTGTTCGCCACCTTTGCATCGAACGTACATCGGTTACAGACGGTCGTAGAAGCAGCAATATCAACTAACCGAAAACTGGTTGTTTTAGGAAGAAGTATGGAAAAGGTGTTTAATGTTGGACAAGAACTCGGTTATATCAGGGTTCCCAAAGGAATGATTATTGATCCTAAGGAGATGATTCGATACAGGCCCGATCAGACTGTTGTTGTTTGTACAGGAAGTCAAGGAGAGCCACAAGCTGCGCTAACTCGAATAGCTTCGGGTAGCCATCGATGGGTACAAGTCCAATCAGGAGATACTGTCATTTTCTCTTCCTCCCCTATCCCCGGAAACATAATAAGTGTGAACCGAAGCATTGACCTCCTTATGAGGGCCGGAGCTGATGTCGTGTATGGCTCTAAGACAGATGTGCACACCTCTGGTCACGGCAGTCAGGAAGATTTAAAACTAATGCTTAATCTGATACAGCCTCAATATTTCGTCCCGATACATGGTGAGTATCGAATGATGTTGCAGCATGGCAAGCTGGCTGCACAAACCGGGGTGTCAGAACCAAATATATTTCTCATGGAATTAGGAGACGTCCTGCGTCTTACACCTTGGGAGAATCACTTGGATACAAAGATTCCAAGTGGAGAATCCTTTGTCCGTGACAATCAGGTGTTGGGTTTGAGTCGGAATATTTTTCAAAATCGATTGAAAATGGGAACTAGCGGAATCGTCATCGTTCTCTTAGTCGTTCGGAAGGACCCATTCAGACTCCTGACAGGTCCTACGATTATAAGCCGTGGGTTTGTCTATATGAGAGATTCTGTATCATTTATGAATCAAACAGAAGATGCCTTAAAGTACGTCCTTTCCAAGAAACAGAAATCAGACCCACAAACATGGTCAAAGCTGATAATAGAAAATTTAGAAGAAATTTTCATAAAAGAGATAGGAAGATCTCCTTACATCCTTCCGATTATCAATGAACTATAGCCGAATAAGAAAGAGGAATTTCAATGAGACTATTAAAACAGATGATACATCAAAGCATTACTTCAATGAAGGGCAACATATTGGAACGAAAAGCAGCACGAGGCATTATCCTGAAGGAAAACAAAATCCTCCTTCTCTATACGCATAGGTATAATGACTACAGTTTTCCAGGTGGAGGTCTTGAAGCCGATGAAGATCTGATTGCGGGTCTCAGAAGAGAGCTCAAGGAAGAAACAGGAGCTAAAAATATAGAAGTGATCCAAGAGTATGGCTATATTGATGAATACCGACCGCACTATAAGCCAGATTTCGATCTCATCCACATGCTCTCCTATTTTTATATTTGTCGAATTGACGATGAATTCGATGACGCTCAGTTAGAGGACTATGAACAGTCTAATGGAATGGGCTCCGTCTGGATTGACATACACAAAGCGATTTCCCACAACAGAAACGTAATCGATAGTCAGGAAAGTTCAATGGGACTCTCCATCGAAAGAGAGACGTTTGTTTTGGAACACATTGCAAAAGAATTACTATGAACATATTACAAAATGACTGAGTAGTCCGGATATTACAATCCGGACTACTCGAAAATAGGAAAAACTAGTTTCGTTTCCCACTCCTTCCGAGTGTATGATGAGTAGAGATATTGCTGTGCCAACCTTGACTCCCCGCCATTGTTATCGATCTCCATTCCCCGCCCTTCATCAAGGCCGCCAGCGGGTCACTGAAGCGTACCCCGCTCTGGTCTTGCGACTGTAAGAGCCAGAAGCCAGCATGATCCCAGTTCAGGATTTTGAACTTGTCTCGTCTGCGGTTGCAGAACATAAACAGTATGGGGAAAAAGGATCGAGTCCAAACTGTTCCAGTATAATTGCAGCCCATCCGTCTATGAATTTACAGATGTCGAGCGCTCTGCAAGCTCTCCATTACATCAATTAACATATGGGTTTACAAAGCCCAAAGACAAGAGCAGGCTGCTTCAGCCAAGAACTTCCGTCCCGTTGCTGTCTGCACATTAGTTTCTCTTTCTTATGCGAGATGGATTCATTAAGTTTTATTGGTTTTGCTATGAAATAGTGTATAATTCAAAGTATATGAATGCGATTCCCCCTTTCATTTCTGAATGACTTTTTTTACTTAAGATGAAAGCACCTCATGCTTTTGCAGTACCTTTCTAAGATACGCCACTCTCACAAAATTAGTTAATATATTAAATAATAGGAAATATCGAAGGTACAGACAATATTTCGTTCTATTTGATAATCTATCAAAGCGAGTTATTTTAGCAAGGGTATAAATACGATAACTATCTCACTCTCCCATAAATCACCTGCTTATCCCCATCAAACAAATTCCGATAAACCACCTGCCCGCGGCTGGAGGAGGCATCGACTACCTGGCCATTCCCTGCATAAATACCTACATGCGTTATATCCATAAAACGACCATTCCGTTCATAGCTCCAAAAAACCAAATCACCCGGAGCTAAATTTTCATATTGAATTGCAAGATTATTATCTACAATATAACGGGCCTGTTCTGCCGCGGTGCGTGGCAACTGGATATTTAACTGCTTATAAACCCACTGTACAAGGTAGCTACAATCTGTGTAGCGATCCATCCCAGCCTTGGGCTGGCTATATGGGTCACCCAATCGGGTCAATGCCAGCTTGACAGCCTCAACTCCATGCTCCCCTTCTGGCAAATCTCGATAAACCAGATCAAGCTCCTCTTGAGATAAGCCTGTATCACCGTCCTTACCTAAAAGTGCAAACATAAGCGGTCTGAATTCTTCTGATAACAGTTCCTTCATAAGTGAATCCTGATCATTAGTAAAGCTGTAGGCTGTTGATTGCTCCTCTGCTGTTCGGCTTGTAATCGTTATATGGAGGACAGTTTCATACGTTGTAACCGTTGTACTTTTCAAACTCCCATCCTCCTGCTCTAACGCCACTGTCTCCTCATGCTCAATCGTTTCTATATCGTATTCAATTTGATTCATATCCCAGAAGACAGAGCGAATGGCCTCCACACGAGTCGCATCAATTGTGACTACATCCATTCCATTTTCAGTATCCATTGCTGTTTTGACTGCAAACACTGCTATAATATCACTCCAGTTATCTACACGAGTATTATCTGCACTGCCAAGATAATTTATCTCCTCACGATCAACGGAGCCTTCATTTTGCCGAATTTCTTCTAGTCGATCAGTAAATTCAGCATCCATCTCTTGAACAATCACTGACAAGGGCTTTACGTCATTATCCGTATTCTCATCAGAGAAGAAAATGCCATAAGGGGATGCAATGAGATAGGCCACCGCTAATATGATGCACATCAGCATAATTACTGAACCGCTCACTCCTAATAAAGCCATTATTCCCTTGACTGCCAAAGCAGCAGCCTTTACTACGATGCGAAGGATACGAAGATTAAATCGGGTCATAGCCTGTATTCTTTGCAGATTTCTCCGAGCAAGTGCTGCCTGGTAAACCGCTTGCTTGGCTTGCTCCATGCCACCCTTTTGCTGAACTGAAGCACTCCTATTGCCTTTCTGTCTGTTGAAGGCTCCCGTTCTGGTTTCTTTAGATAACGTTTTAATTATTTTCCGTCCTTTGCCATTGAAGGAATACCTGACAGACTGAGAATGGTTTGGCTTCTTGACAAATTGAGATGATAAAGGAGCTCGGAAAATTTTCCTTTGAACATCACCCGATTGTTGTTCAACGGTAGTCATACGCCTTACATATGAGCGATGGATAGAATTTGCAGGAGGCTGCTTCTTATTTTCGGCTGGTATATTGCTACTTTTCTGCTGCTTGGTAGGTTGTAATTTCAGTTTAAAGACCCGTCCCATATACAAAAGCCGAGCATTAGCCCGGCCTTCTAAATCACTCTGTTTTCTTATCACTGTATCTAACGCACCTTCAGACTTGCCCTGTATGGGTCTAAGTAAGGTATATTTGCTTTCCTTATACCTGGTATGGCTTGTCGATACTTTAATTTGCTTTAGGCTTAGAGGTGACTGAATACTTCTTGTCTGCCCGCCGCCTGATGTATTATTCTTTGATGCCTTCCGCCGCGCTACTATGCTTACCTTACTCTGTTTTTGCCCACTTCCCTTTCGCTCAATATCCTTTAATAAAGATGACTTCTCGATCAGCACAGTCCGATTTACTCTGTTGACAAATTGTCTAGTTAATTGTCCCCCTACTCTCATTGAACGCTTCACTACATCATTTGATTTACTCTTAGCATACTCAACGGGTGAGCGTGATTTTGGCTCTTCCTTTTCTTTCTGTTTGAATTGCACCACAGATGCCCGCGTCCTTTTGAGCAATTGCACATGTCTCTCCAGCTTCTTCACGTTTTTGTGACTGATCCTTGTTCTTATATCCTTCATGAAATCACCTCCACCTCAATGATTAGCGGATATGCTCTCCAGTTCTTTTGTTAGCTCGTTCATGACTTCTACAGTATTCAGGGTAACGCAAGCGAATCGCTTCAAAGAAAAAAGGTGCGTAGCTACAGTCGAATAGCTCATGCGGGGTGGAGTAGCTATCCTTTCCGTCCTCAGTCCAGCCGTTCCACAAATTAAAAGCCAGACGGCTTACTCGAATCGTACTGCTGGTTTGCCATGCGGCGGTGAGGCCTTTTGGCCTAATGCTGTCATTTGAATAATCAAATAGCTCGTTAGCATGACTTCTCGTTTCCCATGAAATTCCTAGCGCATAAAAGACTGCTCGATGATAGGCATCTGTACAATTCGACTTTCGCAGCGACTCATAATAAAAACGCTCATGCTCCTCATCCCGAAACATTTTCGGTTGCATATCTGATCACTCCCTTTAATAATTGCAGCGACTGGCTGCCAACACCAGCCGCTACAATGCTAAGTAGCCTTCTATTAATCCCATCATTTTTAAGGTCAAATCGGACCCAAGTGCTTAAAGCTGTACCTTATCAAGCAAAAGAGCCAGCTTTTTCAAACCACTGCTTATTGACTTCCGAACCGCACGCTCGTCCACCTTTTCTGCCTGAGCGATAGCAACTTTACTTAAGCCTAAGAAATAGTGGGCATAAATGCGTCTGAAGGTCTTTTCAGATAGCTGACACATTGCCTTATAAATCTCCTGCCGGAGCCAGGCCTCCTCATATTTCTCCTCAGAGGAAAGCACAGGAAACAAAATTTGATGCTCCATTCCATCGTTACCATCCAGAGAATAATAAGCACGATGACGATACACACGCAGCTTGTATGCGTTATCAAGATTATCGAAGCGGCGCATTTCGTGCACAATCTCTTCATCCACCTCTACCCATACATCTGTTTTATAAAAGGAGTACACGTCTTTCAGGTTAATTTCAATCATTCTTACCCCTCCGTTTTTTTGGTTTTGGGCAAACCAAAACAGAGGAGGAGAACGACAGCCAATACCACCCTTCAAGAAGCCGTAAGGAACATAAAAAGGACTCCGTAGCAAAACGCTCCTAAAGCCCCTATGCAGAGTACGACACTGAAATTGACACAAAGAGAACAGGATAGCGCATGGTGAAATAACGACCTGCGCTACCGGCTTTTGGGCAGCATGAGCTGCATGCGACTTGATATTAAAGGCACTCGACCACAAAATATCAACTCCCGCTCACATAGCAACACCCTTGTGAGAAGAAAGCCTACCGTTTAATTCATCAGGCGCTGCCACTCGTAAGTGAAAATTCTGTTCGTTTATAGCTCTTCAACCTACACAGCCTCCAAAGCGAATTCAAAATAACTACATTTTTAGTCAATTATCCCTACATAGATACATGTCGCTTGACACATGAAAAATCACGTTCCCAGGAATAATTTCCTGATTTTTGTCGTATGCCCATACTTTTTGTAGATATCTTACAACTCTCATTCGCTGGCACATGGTAAAATATAGGAGTAGCGAACCATCTCTTTATCTTAAGCGGTACTTTATCACCACTAGCCGAGAGGGGGAGAAGCACATGTACAGTTTGAAAAGCAATGAGGAATTTTTGGAGGAAATCTATCGGATTCATGCCAAAAGGATCAGCCTGTATTGCAAAAAACTTCTGCGGGGGCATTATACTGATGCAACCGAGGAATGCGTACAAAATACTTTTTTACATGCAGGTCAGCACGCAAGCAAGCTAAAAATGCATCCGAACATCGAGGGCTGGCTTTACAGAACCTCACGCAATCAGGTAAACAATGTTTTCCGAAGGTGCTATATTCAGCAAAAATATGAAGTTAGATTTCACTGTGATTTAGCTCAACGTCTGACTTGCAATTGCCCATTGATAGATGAGGTGCTGTTTTCCCCAGCTAGCATAAACAGGTCTGTTGACGAGATTATGAATAAGCTTAATTCTCGTGAGCTTGAGTTGTATCGGGACTATTTCAAACATCATTTATCTATTCTGCAATTGAGTGAAAAATATAATGTTTCAAGAACAGCGGTTACCAGTCGAATACATAGACTGAGGAAAAAAATCAGACATCTGCTACAGGAGGCATTGTAGTTTACCACTATGCAAAATATAAAAATCGAGGCGGCTGTCCAGAGCTATAAGGACCGCCGCCTACTTTATCCGTACTTCTACTCCCCTGGCTTCGTCGTCATCAAGCTATATAGCTTCGTATGTCGTGGAAACCTGTCCGTAAACGGCACTAACGAGCTGCCAACCTTCAGCAAGCCATTCCCCGCATCCACGTTGGTAATATAGGACAATTGCAGATCAGAAATGTTCAAAAGCTCTGCCAATTCCCTTCTATCCGTACTAGCCTGATTCAGCATCACGATAAACTCGCTGTTGGCCAGCATCGTTCGGGCGGTATGACTTTGCAGCAAATCATCCACATTTTGCGTAATGCCCGTACAAAAAGCGCCATACTTTCTGACCCGCTTCCAGAGCGTAAACAGAAAGTTGGCGCTGTATTCATGCTGAAAAAGCAAGTAGATCTCATCAATGAAGATAAACGTATTTTTACCCTTCGCCCGATTTTGCGTAATGCGGTTAAGAATATTATCGAGAACCACCAGCATGCCAATGGGCAATAGCTGCTTGCCTAAATCCAGAATGTCATAGCAAATCAGACGGTTGTTTACATTCACATTGGTTGGCTTGGCGAAGGTATTTAAACTGCCGGAGGTAAACAGCTCTATTGCTAGCGCAATATCCTGTGCTTCCGGCTCATCTTGCTTGAGCAACTCTGCTCGAAAATCCTGTAAGGTAGGTGGATCGCCCTTGTAATTATTCTGCAAAAACCTCCGATATACACTTGCTGTGCATCGGTCAATTAACGACTTTTCCTTCGCCCCCAAATGATGCCCGCCCATTAGCTGCTCGCATAATGACAGTACAAACTCCGATTTTAGGATAATAGGATTTGCTCCATCTCCATACTGACGGTTCATATCCATTGCATTAATATGATTAGGCGAGGTCGCAGAAATATGAATGGTTTCCCCGCCCAAAGCCTCCACTAGCGCTGAATACTCGCGCTCTGGATCAATCAGGATCACATCATCGTCTGTTGCCAGCACCTGATTGACGATTTCCCGCTTGGCAGTAAAGCTTTTTCCTGAACCGGATACGCCCAAAATAAAGCTGTTCCCATTCAGTAGCTGCTTACGATTGGCAATGAGCATATTTTTGCTAATCACATTTTGCCCATAATAAATGCCATCGGGATGGATGACCTCCTGCGCCCGAAAGGGAATAAACACCGCTGTGCTTTCAGTGGTCAGGGTTCTAAGCGCATGCACCTTCCTCACCCCGAAGGGCAATGCGGTATTCAGTCCATCCATTTGCTGATAGCTAAGCGTGGAGAACTGGCACAAATGCTTACGAGCTGTCGTCAATAGCGCCTCTGTATCGCTATCAAGCTGCTCCTTCGTTTCAGCAACATGCACCATCGTCAGCAGGCCGAACATCATTCGCTGGTCGCGTGTAGTCAGATCATCCAGAAACTCCTTGCTCTGCTTGCGCTGCTGCTCCATATCGTATGGCACGACAGCAGAGAAGTTGTTGTGCTTGTTTTGCCTGCGCTGCCAGTTTGTAATGTTCGTCTCCACTCCCAGCAGACGGTTTTCTACCTCCCGAACCGCTTCGTCTGTTGGTATCGGAATGATGTCCAAGGATAAGAACAAATTACGATTTAGGTCACATAGCTCAGATACCATGCTGTCCTTAATGTAGCTGGCATACTCGCGCAAGAAGATGACACGACCATACAGGTTTCCCATCCGAAAATGGTCCTTCTCAAATTCAAGGGTATCCGGGCAGATGTAATCCTTAAAATCATGCCCCTTGCGGATCGTTTCAGATAGGATGAACCGAAAAGTGGTCTCCTCCCCTGTCCGATAAAAGTCATGAAAAATCCGCAGCCGATCTGTTGCATCTAGCTCTGTGCAGCGCGAGCCAAGCCTGGCGAAATGAGAGGCTAGCTCTGTGCTGACTCTGGAGAAATATTGCCGCGCCTCCTCCACGCTTTTCTTAGCAATAGATATGGTAATGTATTTTTCCTGAATCGTTCCGTTTGCACCAACCGCCTTATCCATCAGCATTTGGTTGTATTCCTTGCGGTACACATCAAGCTGATCCTTACGGAGCGGAATGAGCATGGAGCCTTCAAAATCGGTCTGATTCAAGCGGCGATTATGAATCGTAATTTTGGTTGTGGCTCCACTGTCAAAGGAATTGAGTAGCTCCGAGTAGGACAAGAACATTTCCTCCTTGTCCTCTCTGGAGGCCACGGCATAGTTAATATCTTCGAAACGATAGGATTTAGAAAACTTGTTGCCAACAAAAAAAATCCCGTCCTGCCAGATGGCTCGAATCGGGATTACCTGCTGAACACCCTTGGGAATAATAAACCTTTCCTTATCCTGCTTGATGATACGACGCAAGGTTTTAATCATGGCGCTTCATTCCTTCTTTTTCATACTTTTGAATCGTTCCCTGCAGAGCTTCATAGTAGCTGTTCGTTGAGTGGAAAACCAAACGCCGTGGCATTAAAAATTCTGATTTCACGTACGCCCATAATAGCTGCTCTGCCGTCATTCCATGGTATTTTATAAAGCCCAAGGCCGCACATGGAGCCGCTCCTAGCACACACATCCAGCTCAGTGTTTCAATGCCGAATTGCCTCCGCAGGCAAAAGTACAAGGCAATAGCTACACCAACAGCCAGAACAGAAAAAAAGAACTGCCGCAAGGACAGTCCGAAAAATAGGCTTTCCGTATATTCCCGGATTTCCCGGTTAATCTTTACCTCCATCTTCATCCCTCCTGATAAACAATGCGTGACTCATTTTTTTTTCAATTGGTCTGGATGGTTACATTCTTCGTGTTCATCAAACCAAATGGAATGACATGATAACACGGCGGCAAGCTGAATACCGTCCTTCATGCCTTGCAGATACAATCTTTCATTGACAATGCCTTGCTTGTGATGATGCCAGTCCTCCCATTCCGAAAATTCCGGCATCCGCCCAATGTCCTTTCCCGGAAACAAGACTTCAAAGGCTTTATCTGCTTGCTCACGAATATGACCCAATTCAGGATCATGCTCGATTCTCGCTGAAACCTCATCCAGCCTTCCTTGAATCGCTTGTCGAAACCACGGTGGAAATTCCATCGCCCTGCTTCCCCCTATATTTCTTTTATCGCGCCTGTTCAGTCCGCTTGGCCTTAATATGCTGATAGCAAGCCAACAATTCATCCAGCTTGCGGCTTTGCTCCTGGACTTCTTGACTGTCGGACAAAGGAACGGACTGTTCCATGGCCTTTTTACCTAATGCATTTAGCTTTCGCCGCTCCTCCTCCATTATTCTCAGTAATTCGTTCATTCCCTCAACCTCCATTCCAGTTATGAAATGTAGAAAAGATGAACACAATGTATATTATAAAACTACCTTAATAGTAGTTTCAGG
The DNA here is from genome assembly GCF_018604145.1 of Paenibacillus agaridevorans. NCBI lineage: Bacteria > Bacillati > Bacillota > Bacilli > Caryophanales > Paenibacillaceae > Paenibacillus > Paenibacillus agaridevorans. The sequence continues at coordinate 4,755,233 of NZ_CP075889.1, forward strand.
ACTCATTTAAGTCAATTGTGTACTCCTACATAATAAGAGTTATAGACTGATTACGGATGAGAAGAGGTTACTGTAATGATTGTTTACGATAAAAAGAGGGTAGGTAAACGCATTCGGAAGCAACGCGATGCTCTTGAAATTTCCCGTGAACAAATGGCTGAGCATATTAGACGAGTACCACGGTTCTGTGGAGATATTGAACGCGGAAAAGTCGGCATGTCCATTGAAACAATGCTCAGCATATGCAATTTGCTCAAGCTTTCTCCTAATGACTTATTGATGGATAGCGAGGCAGATTCGACAAGCAATGAAACTGAACTGATCATGGCAGCACTCCATAACTGCACAGAGAAGCAGCGTAAGGACGCCTTGGCTCTTTTGAAGCTATTCTTAAATGCGATAAAGTAACCTGTACGCGTCTTCCTTCATTTTAACTACAGCCCCATCATTTCCCTCACTATACGGTCAGCCATCTTCACCATACCTACAAGCACCAGCATGTTAAAGATTAACTCCCCAATATAGGTCCACACCATTGTAATCGCTCCGGCTCCCTCTTCCACTGCCGGAGGAGCAGCAGCAAACGCTGTAAAGATAATGCAGGCCAATACGATGATGGCTCCCTCCAGACAGACTGCAGCATATCCCTTTAAAAAGGATTTTCCAATGGATTGACTTGGCTCTCCTGCAAAGGAGGAAAGCGGAACTGGTGCAATCGCTGTATACAAATAGATGCGAAAGAATCGCCCATAAACCGATAAAATCATGATGAAGGACAGCACTGTAATAAACAAGCTGCCCAGCAGCGTTACAATCCATAAGGGAATACTCTGCCAAAAGCCTACATCCTCTATCGCTTGGGCAATCGCATTTGGAAGAGCAGCTGCGGTAGCAGAGCCGAAGCCTGAACGTGCCATCATGGTCGAGATGATGCCCTGTACAATCGTAAACAGCGTCATCATTAGCTCCAGGCCATATGTGACCACCGCCTTTGCCAGTACAAAGCGGATGAACAGCTTGACGGCTACCTCTGGCTTTTTCACCTCTGCAAAGCTGCCTGTTGTTTTCACTACGCCAATGACAAAAAATAAGACCAGCAGTGCTAGTCCTGTTGCCTGCAAGCCCCCATGAATATCCAGAATGACGCGCCAGACACTGCCGCCCTTAAATTCAGCAGGCGACTCCGTCACAAGCGTCCAGATTTCAGTCATTTTGTCGTTCCACGTTTCTAAAGCGTTCTCCAGGTTCTCAGCAATCCAGCTATTTTTAGACACAAGCTTCCTCCCCTCCAGCAGCAATGGGCAGGCACAAGGCCCGCCCCGCCTTTATTCGCTGGTCAGCCAGTGATGAGATTCAATATTTCCTTGGTGAAGGTAATAATGATGCCTCCAGCCAAGGTCAAAAAACCGTTGGCACGCTGGGATGGATCATGCGATTTAAAGGATAACCCCACCTGTACCACACCAAAGCCTAAAATAATCATCCCGATAGCCCGAATTAAGCCAAAAATGAAGTTGGATAAATTGTTGACTGCTGCCATCGGATCACCTGCTGCATAAGCAACAGACGAAAAAACCGTACTGAGCACGGTCAAGATGTATAGCCCCATCAGCCACTTTCGTATTATGCTTCCCTTCATGCAATTTCGCCTCCCTGATCTAAAATGCTTGCCTCCACTTCCTCCTCCGATAACAGCTCGTACTCCCCATCATCGTGAAGCACAATAGACCGCCAATCCAACGCATGCTCTGTGCCTCCATGCTGAAAAGGCGACTGTTCTCCATCTGCTGTATAGGGGAGGTTGGGATGCTTCAATAAATTGTATTTGTCGTCTTGTACCGGATGCTCTCCCCGAATAAAAAGCAGAGCATAGCGGTTATCCAGCAGACGCACCTCATCCGGTGTGAGCAATTCACGCCCCGACTGCTGATAATTGATGGAGTAGCTCCCGTTCCGCCCCTTGCTCTGACCATACGTATTGGTATCAATTGTTTCCTTACCCAGCAGCTCCGACACGTATTTATGCGTGGATTGCTCATTACCTCCCAAATACAAAAACACATCGCAGTTTCCTACGATGGACTCCCAACTATCCTTATAGAGCGCCTTAAGCTGAGCTAGATTTTGCAAAATGATGGATACCGATATTTCCCGGCTACGCATCGTAGAAAGAAGCTGCTCAAATTGATCGGGCAAGGCGACGTTGGCAAATTCGTCCATAACAAAGTGAACATGAATTGGCAAGCGCCCGCCATGCCGATAGTCCGCCTCATACATCAGTGCTTGAAAAAGCTGCGTATACAGCATGCCTACAATAAAATTGAAGCTGCTATCATTGTCGGGTATAACGGCAAACAAGGCCGTTTTCTTCGTGCCGATACGAGATAATTCCATTTCATCCACTGTACTCATCCCGGCAATGCTGTGCAGATTATACTTTTCCAAGCGAACCCCAAGCCCGATCAAAATGGATTTCGCTGTTTTTCCGGCAGCCAGCTTGAAAATGCTGTACTGCTTCACAGCTAGATGCTCCGGCTCCCGCATTTCCAGCCGTTCAAACAGCTCATCGAGCGGACTTTGGTAGGCTTCATCCTCCTCGCGTACCTCTGCCGCTGCAATCATCTCCATCACCATCGGGAAGTTCTGCTCCTCTGGCGGCGCTTCGTAGAGCAAATACAGGATGAGCGCTTCGAGCAGCGCCGTTTCGGAGCGTTCCCAGAACGGGTCGTTGGTGCTGCTGCCCTTGGGCGTCGTGTTACGAATCAGATTCGTGACTAACTTCAGCACGTCCTTGTCGTCCTGCAAATAGGCAAACGAATTATAGCCGTGGGAACGGTGCGGATTGATTAAATCCAACACCCTGATGTCATAGCCCTGTGCCTCCAGAAGATGTCCCGTGTCCCGCAAAATCTCCCCCTTAGGATCAAGCACCACATATGAGGTGGAGGCCTGCATGACGTTTGGCTTGGCATAAAAGCGTGTTTTTCCCGCGCCAGATCCCCCGACAACCAGCACATTCAGATTACGGCGATGCTTTCGTCCGTCCAGTCCTATCCGCACTCGCTGCGTTAAAATTTTGTTTTGCTCCGGCGTCTTGCTTTGGTATTTAACATTCATCATTTTTGGCCTGCCCCAGCGTGCGCTGCCATGCTCCTCGCGGCGGCGGTAATTACGCGGTGAAGCCATATAAATGCCTGCTCCGAGTCCATAGGCCAATATAAAAATAAGTAAGCTGCGCGGCGTATCCTCTACCCATTGAATCCGAAAAGGCTGCTGTATAGCTTGGTTCAGATGTGCAAGCATGCCCAGCAGTCCCTCTGATAAGGCAGGTGCAGCAAGCAAGGCCAGCCAAATAACGGGAACAAAAAAAGCCGCAAAGAGTAACAGATTACTCCTTACGGCTCTATCGCGCTTCATGGCGTTTCCATCGCTTATGCTTTTGATAAGGGGCTTCAATGGTCTTTAATAGCAAATCATCGACTGCATCTGTCGGGCGCTTCTCGCCAATCAAATCATTGCGCAGGGCATGCAACGCATGCACCATAATTCCATGCTCGTAATGATCCAGATTTAACACCCGTGCATTCTGCTTCATAGGCTCTCCCTCCTGCATTCATATAACTACTCAGCGGGTAGGCTCAGTAAGCCTGGCTTGACGCTGCTGCTGCGAAAGCTGGCGATTCATTCGAACGATGCTGGGCTGCACCGCTTCCCTAGTTCGTGTCAGTTCTGCACGAAGCTGCTGTGGCTCCATCTGCCCCAGCAGCTCCGGTGCTCGTTGAAAGGAAAAGCTGCTGGTAGTAAATCCAAATTGCTTGCTCAGCATATAGGCTGCGCAATACGCATGAAAGCTGCTCTCGGAGCGCTTATACTCCTTGCTCCCGGTATCCAGCTCCGCATATGCAAGCTCCTGGGCCAGCGCACGAAAAATATCACCTGCGTCTAGTCCGCGGCGAATGATGATGCTTCTTGTATCCGGCTGATATAGTGCATGCATTTCTTGCGGCAAGCTATCGCTCATCGCAATCGGAACTGGCGCACGCTCAATCAAGGCCTTGATCCGTGTGCGTTCGTCAGGCAAGAACGACTGATCCTGCTTCTGCGGAGCAGTTGTTTGCGAAATATCAAACATCTTTTTGGGATTATAGCTAATCGCAGTGCTCCCATCCTCTCGCTGGTAGCTCTCCCCCGGCTCCAGAATATAGAATCCCGTTTCCTTGCGTCGGATAAATACGCCTTGCTCCTTCCAGCTTTCAAAATCACCAATACGAGTGGCTTCTGGCTTTTGGGCTAAAATCAGCAGTGCATTGGATACGCTATAACGGTCAAAGCGACTTTGCACATCCAAATATCGCTGGAAAGCCTCGCCGCTTTGAGCAACCTGCAGCGTAGCCGTATCAATCGTGTCATACGTCCACTGCCTTAGCTCCTGCTTTTTTTGCACCCATGCCTCTTTATTAAAGGACTGATCGGTATGGTCAGTTGATGAAGGAGTGGATGCCTCTTTCCTAAATAAATCATCCAGCCCGCTCATTTTGCCTTCCCTCGCTTTCTTCCTCCACTGCCCTTAAGCTTCGTATTTTTCGGCTTGCCTGCAGTGATGCGTTCTTTCCTTGAAGGCAGCAGTTCTTCTTGTAATACAGGCTGCTTCTCCTTATTGAGTCTGCGATTTTCCTCACGAATGTCACGCAGCAGCTGTCGAACAGAGACCCGCTCTGGCTCCTTGGGAATCTCTCCATCAGGGATATCCCTTACGATAGCTTCGTTGGGCTCGGAGATAGGCTCTGACGGATGGCGCTGATTCGGCTCCCTTCTCATCTCCTCCGCCCGTTCCTCCTCCTTCATCACCGGCTGTTCCTCCATGGATCGAGTCAACTCCGGCGTTTCGTGCTTTCCCATCAGCTCGTCCAAAAAATCCTCCGCACTCCTATGCTCTGAAACATCCGAAGCCTCCGATGGAGCCGGCTCCTGTCCAAGCACTTGCCCTTGCTCTTGTGGCGATTCCTGTTCGGCTGCTTCCACCTGGTCATGGCCACGTGATTGCTCAATCTCACTTTTAATGCTTGCCGTATCGACGGTTGCCAGCTTGAAGCGCTCCACAATCCGATTGATTTTAGAAGCATCCTCTGCTCGCACCATAATATCGCATAAGCCATCGACATTCTTTTTGTCACGTAATGCGCAGTACAATACGCCATACCGTTTTGCTTCCTTACAGAAGGTTGCCAGGTCTTCATTTCTTACGGCAAACACCTTCAGCTCCTTACCACTTCGCAGCATACTCTCTAGGCGAATACTACCCTTTGTCCGCTTTTGCCCCTGCAAGGCAGCAAATAGATACACGGCCAAATGTTTAGCGCCTTCGCCGGAAATTTTGGCCATCACCTCGATACTTCGCAGGCTCATGTTCACGACCTGATTGGCCGCCTCTGCTTCGGTACTCATCCTTCTGATCCTCCCCTCGCCAAACTCTCCGTTCTTCCCTTAACACAGCCTGCATGCCCTCCGAACGCTCCAGTATTCCCTCGCCAAGCCTCACCTCCCTTCGTAGTGCTACAAGCTGCTTCGATAGAGTGGATATATCTGCTTTGTAGCCCTCTCGTTGTCCATCATCCCTACAGCGGCGAAGCCGATGATAGATTCCCTGCCGCCTGTTTATTAATTCCTCCATCTGCACCCTCACTCCGACCAAGTAAAGCCCAAGCTGCTCCTTTGTGGAGATTTTCTTTTCGCAAAGCATTTTTGCTTGCGCAGTCAGCAGCGTCATCCTACGCATATCCTCTCGCAAACGAAAGGTTGGTCTTTTAGGCATCCGCCGGCTAGCCGGAAGGATACCCAATTGAAACAGGTACTTCACATATAACCCCTGCAAACCTTTGAGCTTGCGACTACCAGCAGTTCTTCCGTGGTGGATGATGCCCCGTCGCCTTCGTACGGGCGACAATGAGGCAGCCTGTTTGGGCAATCTGTTCTGCAAAATACGCTGTTTAAGTGCCTCTTCGGTATAGTAATCACCAAGACTGCGCAAACGTACAAAGCGCTCCTTGCCCGGAGGACGAATCGCCAGATGCTTCACCGTTGTCTTTACCTCGTAGCCCTTCTTCCGCAATTCAGCAAAGAACTGCGTCATCGTCATGGAGGTTGCTATCGCTTGATCCACCTCCTCGCGAATGAGTCCTCTCCAGGTCGGCCTATTTTCACGCTCCGCCTTCCATTCTCCGTAATGCGCAGCCTTTCCTCGTTCGGGCTGCACAATTACCGACAGCATATGCTCTCTACAAAGCCGATCCGATGTTTTGCGAAGAAGAGCATAGGAGGCTTTGTTATCGTAGTACCGTTTACCGTCTAAAAAAGAAACAGCATTCAACACAAAATGATTGTGTAAATGCTGCTTGTCCAGATGAGTGGATACAACCACCTCAAAGCGCTCGCCCCATAGCTCCTGCGCCAGCTTCACGCCAATAGCATGTGCGATTTCTGGTGTTGTTTCTCCGGGCGCAAAGGCCTGATAGCCGTGAAAGGCCATAATTCCATCTGTCTTTTGAAATTGTCGCTTCGTGCGCTGCATCTGTTCATATGCAGTTAGCGGGTCGCAATTGATGCCACTCACATATAGCTGCCTCTCCGTTTTGCTGCCGTCCTGTACGTAATTCAAGGCTTGTTGCAGGCCATTTTCCACCGTTTGAGGCAGGATAGTCTTTTCGGGATTGGCAACATAATCAATGACGCGCTTTAGCCGATCTGTTACATCCCAAATAGCTGTTGTTGCCAACGCGACACCTCCTTCATTATGGTGAAGGCGTGTTTTAGCTTGTTCGCTTTTCTGGAGTAGTTACAGCCTGTTGAATACGTTGAACAGATTCCCGAAGTCGATCAGCCTCCTGCTGGAAGACAAGTCGATCCAAGTGTCCTGTCGCATTAGCTTTGGCGGCAAGCTGATTCAAGTTGTTGCCGATAGCATGAAGCTCTCGCATCATGGTGTAGTAGTCTAACGGCGGCAATTCTTTAGGAACATATCCGTTAATTAGCATACGAATGTAAGCTTCTCTGGAAAGAGCAGTGTTTTGAACTTGGGTAACCAAGCGTTTATTCTCCTTTTCATTGAGTCGAACCACAATGCGAATGTCACGTTTTCTCAACAAAACGACTCCTTTCTGTAGCCATTTTGAAATAAATATGCTCTTAAAACCCATGCGTCTGTTTAAAAACAAAAATGCTAATAAGAGTCGCCAAGGCGCGGGGTATTAGGGGCAATGCCCCTAACAAGCGAATTTGGGCAACCAAATTCAGTGCTTGCTGCAACACGAGACATTCGTCTCGCATTGCTCTTTAATGACACCTGCCGAAAAAAAAGTGAGTGCTGAACCCTAAAAATCACCTATCTACTCTTAGATAATCGTTCTAAACTTCTTGTGTTGAAGTACAAAATCAAAACATCATTTTCTCCATTCATCAGTATCATTCATCTCCATAGGACAAGCTCACTTAGCGAGACTGTCCTCGCTGATTAAGATAAGTTAACAACATCTCGTTTACGTCTTTTCCATATCGTGGCGGTTCATTAGAAATAGAAAGCTGGGAAGACAGCAAACGTTTAATATCCAATGCAGCTGCCCTTCCCGGCTCGTCATTATCCAGATGTAGCACCAATAGATTGATTTCAGGGCAGGCTTTCAAATACTGCGTTAAGGCCGCTGGAGAGGCAGCTTGAACTTTTCCCAATGAAGGCTTATAGATACCGGCTAATGAGAGTAAATGCGCCTGATTCCAATCTGCTCCACTTAATCGTTCCATCGTGCAATACGATAACAGATCAATTGCGCTTTCAAATAAATGTAGAGCCTGACTGTTCTTTTGCGCAGCAATAGAAAACGAATATCGCTTGTCACTACCGCTTGCTTCTCCCATATATCTTGTGGTGCTGGTTCCACGGATAGCCGCATAACGAGGAACACCTTGCAGATCAAAGCCAACAAAAACCGCATTGTGGTAAGGGCGACTTTCATACAGTCGCCCTGATTCCAAACAAAAATCAATGACGCTGCGATGAATCCCTCGCTTGCTTAAATAAGCGATTACACGCTGAGAGCTATCGTTTCGTTCCGGTAGTTCGAATTCTTTATTAGACGAGAAAATGGTATCATGCTGAATATCCATGTAAGGTCTGTCGATTGAAGACTGCCCTGTTATCTCAAGTACAGCTTCAGGAAAGGACAATCCCCTGACCTTAATCAAATAGTCCAGTGCAGAGCGACCACCAATCCCCCGCGACCACCAAAACCATTTGCCATTGGAGATTTTTAGGCTGTCATGTGTTCGGGTGGAAAAAACATTTCGTGAGCATCGAATTAATTCCGTGGGCTCGTACATCTGCAAATAAGTCAGTAGATCCCATTGCTTTGCTTGTTCAATCTGTTCCTTGTTCACATAGCTCATGGCAATCCCTCCAACGAAAAATGCCCCTTACAGCAGCAATTCCTTACTGGATTTCCCCATTTTTCGACATTATTCTCGGAATTTGAGCAAAAAGAAAGACAGCCCTGCGGCTGTCGTCGAGTTTAAATTTTGGATTTTGAATGTAGAGACTACGCTTTAGCCTACTGTCTCAGCACTTTGATTTCTTCCACAGACAACCCTGTTGCTTCCGAAATCGTTTGCAGGTCTACTCCTCTGTTCAGAAGTCTGATGGCAATTTCTTTGCTTGTTTCAGCCTTGGCTCCCTCAATTCGGGATTTCTCATCGCTCAGCGCCTTCATCCGGGCGTCATAAGCCAAACGCGTTGCCGTATCCTGGCTCAGAAACTCTAGCGTATCCATCGCTTTTTTCAGCATCGGCTCCTTCATCGTCAGCACCTCCCAATTGGATTTATCTACACCCTTTAAAAACAGCAGCCAGTTTACCAGTCCGCCTTCTTTAAGCTCTGCCGCATGCTCACTCAGCTTGGTCAGTTCTATGATGTGAATCTCAATATCATCCAGAAGCGGAATCCCTGTGCGATCCTCACGTAGATGAAACACGCTATGGTAACGGCCGTTGGGCAGGCATGAGTAATTCAGTATATTGATAGTCACACATTTCTTTAAAGTATTGTAGTTGCCGCCCTTAGGTATCTGATGGTAGTACATTTCAGACCAATAAAACAGCGTACGTTTTTCCATATGATACGGGTTGAACAATTGCATTTCGATATTCAAGAGCTCGCCCTTGGCTGTCTTGGCCTTGATGTCCATAATCGACTGCTTATCATTCGGACTGTCTGGCTCAGTGTAAGGGTTGAGCAGCACAATCTCGGTTAGCGGCGATTCGCCTGCCTCACGAAACGTGCTATTCAAAAAAGCCAGCAGCACATCCTTATTATGCTCACTGCCAAAAATTCGTTTGAAGATCACATCCACACGCGGATCAAGCAGCTCGAACATGAGCATCTCACTCCATTCCTTATTACCTTCATTATACCATTTTATCCTGCCAGGTTGAATATACTCCCCTTGCTAGTGGCAGCTTACAGCGCGCCTATTTTTCGTACCTGCCTTTACTATACAAAAGTCAGACAAGGAGATCGAATGTGCCGTAAGCATTATCGCTCCCGATGGTTAGGCTTTCGATTCTGTTCCTGTTTCTCATCTGGAGCGGTATCTATTGCATCATTTTCCCGCTTGTCCATGTTCAGCAGAATATTCAGCTCAGCGAGTCGCTCAGATTTTCCCTGTAGCTCCTGCTCCTTCTCAAATGGTGCGGCAACCTGCTCCTTTGCTGTGTCCACCTGCTGCTGCAATGTCGTTAATTGCTGGCGAGCATATTCCAGCTTGTCTGGCAGATCGGACAAGACATTGTTCAGGCGTGTAATGTTGCCTCCCCCGTCTGCCCCCAATGGGACAGTGTGTCCAAGCGTGCCGCGCAACGTTGCCTTGTATTCCTTATGAAAGCTGTCGAAGGACAGCCACAAGGTAAAGCCCAGATAACTCCCTGCCTCCTGTGGATCTGGGGATGTCATTCCCTTGCATGCCTCCAGCAATGCTGTGCCTGCCGCTGCCCTTTCCTTATAGGTATACTTCTTGATGACCATACCCGGAAAGGTCGATTCATCTCCGTGATCCTGCGCCACTTCCTTGAACCGCCTGTACAAGGCCACATCCTGCTCGTAGCCTGCGATTCTCTCCTCCGTAGATTTGATTTGCTGCGGCAATATTTTCAGCAGCCGATCCTCCAGTGCATACCGCTGACTCAAATGATTGGCCTTTAATAGCTTCAGCTTAGACACCTGAATATCCAGGTCCATCTTCTCCTTAATGTAGGGGTTTCCTGTTGCCAGCGCCTTCACCTCGGCATAGGACAAGGCTGTTTCATCAATATCCTCCGCAGAGCGCACCGGCGATTTGCTGGTCATAATTTGGGAAATAAAACGTTGCTTGTTCTCCAGCGTTTGGTAGAGATAAGCATCAAACGTATTCTCGGTTACATATCGAAAAATATGCACCTCGCTGTTCTGATTTCCCTGCCGGATAATCCGTCCACTTCGCTGCTCCAGATCCCTTGGACGCCACGGACAATCCAGGTCATGAAGTGCGATCAGCTTCGTTTGCACATTTGTGCCTGCTCCCATCCGCATAGTCGAGCCAAGCAATATCCGAACCTGTCCTGTCCGAACCTTGGAAAACAGTTCCTTCTTCTGCACATCCGTATCGGCATCATGAATATAGGCGATTTCCTCCGCTGGCACACCCTTCTCTGTCAATTTTCGCCGAAGCTCATCATACACGCTAAACGTGCCGTCCGTCTTGGGAGTGGACAGGTCGCAAAACACGAGCTGTGTGAGCCGCTGTTCTTGACCGTCCACCCAATGCCGATAAATGTTATTTACACAGGCGCTCACCTTGCTCCCCTCATCATCGGGCAGCATTGGATTAGCTAGTCGCTGATCCAATGCCAGCTTACGCCCATCATTGGTGATCTTGAGCATGTTGTCCTCATGCGGCTCAACCTCTTTAGAGCGAACTTGCTCTGCGCGGCGCGAAAGCTCCGCTACCATTTCCTTTTGAAACTCACTCGGCGGTACGGCAACATTGTAAAAATGCGCCTTCGGCACAGGAAGCTGGAGCATATCTGCCGTTTGAATATCCGCCACTTCCTTGAACATATTCATTAGCTCCGGCAAATTATAAAAACGGGCAAATCTGGTTTTCGCCCGATAGCCCGTTCCCTCCGGTGCAAGCTCTATGGCCGTTACGGTTTCGCCAAAAGTTGAGGCCCACGAATCAAAGTGCTGTAGCCCTTGCTTTTGTATTCTCTCATACTGCAAGTAGCGCTGCATCGTATACATTTCAGTAATAGAATTGGAGATTGGTGTGCCTGTGGCAAAGATAACCCCACGCCCCTCCGTCAGTTCGTCTAAATAACGACACTTGGCAAACATGTCCGATGATTTCTGAGCCTCCGTCTGAGACAAACCCGCAACATTACGCATCTTTGTGTACAGAAACAAATTCTTGTACGAATCTGCCTCATCCACAAACAGCCGATCCACGCCCAATTCCTCAAAGGTGACCACATCATCCTTGCGGCTCGTATCGTTCAGCTTCTCCAGCTTGACCTGGAGCGTCTTTTTCGTCTTCTCCAATTGCTTGATTGCATAGCGCTCGCTTCGTGCCTCCTTAAGCTCCCGAATACCGCTCGTAATCTCTACAATTTGGTCATGTAATTGCTGACGCTGACGCTCCATAGAAATCGGAATTTTTTCAAACTGCGAGTGACCGATAATAATTGCATCATAGTCGCCTGTAGCTATCCGTGCACAAAACCGCTTCCGATTTTTAGCTTCAAAATCCTTTTTGGATGTTACGAGTATATTAGCCGAAGGATAAAGCTGCAAAAACTCCGCCGCCCACTGCTCCGTCAGGTGATTCGGCACAACGAGCATGCTTTTGCTGCACAGACCAAGGTGCTTGCTCTCCATGGCCGCTGCGGTCATCGCGAACGTCTTACCCGCCCCCACGCAGTGCGCAAACAGAGCATTTCCTCCATATAGCGCACGAGCAACCGCGTTTATCTGATGCTGCCTGAGCCCGATTTCCGGATTCATACCCTTGAAGCGGATATGACTGCCATCGTACTCACGCGGCCGAATGGCATTAAACCGATCATTGTAAAGCCTTGTCAATCGTTCCCTCCGGTGAGGCTCCTTCCATATCCACTCCTGAAAGGTTTCCTTTATTCGTTCCTGCTTTTGCTGGGCTATCGCTGTTTCCTGCCTGTTCAGAACTCGCTTTTCTACACCGTCCTCGACAACCGTATCAAAAATGCGAACATCCCGCAGATTCAGCGTGTCCTCAATGATTTTATAAGCATTCATCCGGCTCGTTCCATACGTCATGTTCGCCTTAATATTGTTACTGCGATCATCATTCTTTCCCCGTACATTCCAAGCAGCCGTATACTCGGAGTAAAGCACCTGGATAGACTGCTGAAACATATAGGGGGTATCCAGCAGCTCAAACATGAAAGCCCGAATGTCCTCTGATGGTAGCCATGTCGCCCCCAAGCGCACATCAATCTCCGAAGCCTCCAAATCCTTCGGCTGCACCGCTTCAAGCGCCTTGACGTTTTCTCCGTACATTGCTTCGTCATATACTGTAAATTGCTTGGCAACTCGAAGCTTATCGCGTACATGACCAGATAAGTACGCATCTGCCATCTCATAGACCGGGTTGCCTTCCGTATCCGTTCGTTCTGGATTGGCAAATATAATCCCTTGCAGCTCCTGTACAATCCGCTCTCTTGAAAAGCCCGTCAGCTTCTCCATGAAGAGCAAATCCACACAGGCCTTTTCCCCAATAGACACCGCCAGCGCATCCGCCGCTGTATCTACGCGCCCGATAGTCGGCTGCTGCCGAATCGTTCGCTTGGTAAACATGTCCGCCTTGCGAGCCAGTCGTCCCTCTTCATCCAATATCTCCAGTGAGCAAAGCAGAAAATAGGCGCTGTCATCTGAAAATGCGAGGCTGTTGGCACGGTTGTTAATCAAGCCGTATTGCTGCGTAAATTGCTCATATTGATCACCAAGTATGCGTTGCTGCTCCCGAATAGACTCCTCACTGTAATCCTCCATCTGATAGTCCATCAGCGTGCGCACCGTTTCCCGTAAGGCAAGCATTCCCTTAATGCGCCCGGCTGCGGTTATGGAGGTGTCCACCCGATGCATACGGCTGTTTTCCCGAAAATAAATCTCACCATCCACCAGTGTATAGCTAAAGTTGCGAACAGTCGGATCGGCAGGCAGTGACAGATCCCTCTCCTCAGGCAGTTCCTCTCGCTCCAACTCCTGCCACTCTGCATGAATATCCACCAGTGCTTCCTCTAAAAGCTCGCTCAGGCTGGTGTTCGGGTAAGGCAGACAGGCAGTTTCCTGCTTATTGCCATACATGCGATCATCAAAGACCATTGTGCCAAGCACCATTTCAGGATGAGCTGCAAAGTATGCATTAACCGGCACGCTATCGGTGGTTTCAGCAAGGCCAATCCATTCCACGTTCTTTTCACTGACTATAACCATGCGGTCGCGCTTTTGCAGGAACAAAATATCGGCTGTCACCTCGGTTCCCGCATTGGAGAGGAAAGCATTATTCGGCAATCTGACTGCGCCAAGCAGCTCTGCCCGCTCCGCGATGTATTTACGAACCGTTGGATTTTGCTTGTCCATAGTCCCCTTCGAGGTCACAAAAGCAATGATTCCGCCTGGACGCACCTTATCGAGCGTTTTAGCAAAAAAGTAATCATGGATCATAAATCGGTGCTTGTCATACTTTTTATCTGAAACCCCATATCCGCCAAATGGCACATTACCAATAGCAAGATCGAAGAAGCTGTCTGGCAGACTTGTTTGCTCGAAGCCACTAACCGTTATCGACGCACCAGGATAAAGCTGCTTGGCCAATCTGCCTGTAATGCTGTCTAGCTCCACGCCAAATAACCGTGAATCCTGAAAGGAATCCGGCACAAGACCAAAAAAGTTGCCTGTTCCACAGGCTGGCTCCAATATATTGCCGCTACGAAAGCCCATCCTTTCCAAGCAGTTGTACATTGCTTGAATGACGGGTGGCGAGGTGTAATGCGCGTTTAGCGTGGAGGCACGCGCACTCTCATATTCTTCTGGCTCCAGTAGCTCCTTTAGCTGAGCATATTCGTTGCTCCATTGGGGATTGCTATCATCAAAGGCTTGGGATAGTCCACCCCAGCCCACATATTGAGCAAGAATTTCCTGCTCCTCTGCTGTCGCTTGTCGAAGTTCCTCCTCCACCTGCTTCAAGAGCTGAATAGCAGCCACATTTCGAGCAAACTTTACCTTGGTACTGCCATGTCCGAGTTCATGATCCTGAATACGAAAATTGCCTGCAGGAGGGCTATCCGGTCTAACCTTCGGTATCCCCTCACCAGCTACAGGTGATGCAGAAAATGTGTTACTCGAAGCGAGAGCCTGAGCTTGCCTATTTTCCTCAGTATAATCAGGCCATAGCTCATTGGATGCTACAACATTTACCTCTTTATCGGCTGGTTGCTTATCGTCAGACTCTTCCCGAACAAAATCAGCATTCCGTGGGAAGTCTTGCACCGAAAGCGGCTCTACATTGTTCTCAGGTTTATCATAAGAAGCGGCTTGAATAGCAGCAGTTCTTTCCCTCTCTTTTTGCTGAAAGAGAGGGAGCTGCTCCTTCTCCTGCTGGGTTAAATAACGCCCGTGAGCGATTAATTCGCTGATGCGCTTTTGTACCTTAACCCAGGAGAAAGTGATTTTGTCCCCGGGCCTTCCGCTGTAGCCACGCTCAAGTGTAATGCCCTTGCTGTTATGCCATTCTCTTATGTCCGTACCCGTAAGAATGGGCGCACGACCACCCTCACCATATTCCTGCTTTAAAAAGTCTGCGTGCTCCTTGGCAGATAAACGCTGTTGAAAATGAGCTGCAATCCGATATTTGCTATGCTCGAAGCTGCTTCCCTGCTGCAACACCGCATCAATGACAGCTTGGGGCAAAGAAAAAGCAGAGGTCTTTTCCTCCTCTGCTTCCTCCATCCATAATAGCTGCTGTTCTACGGTTGGCAAGGTCGTAGGTTCCCGAAACTCCTGTAAAAGCAGCATGCTTTGGATATGCCCAGCAATGACGCCCCAATCATAGAAGCCCTGTGCTTCTCTTGCTTCTACCGCGCCTGTCCACATATGCAATACATTGGCATAAGGCTCATAGCCGAGACGTAGTCCGCTTTCCAATACAAGCTCCGACTGCCCAGGCTTAAACAGATTACGTACATACAGATGGCGCGCTTTAATATCCTCGTTCTGAGCAAAAAACAGTTCAATCGCAGCCTTTTCCTCTCGCAGAGGTGCTGTGCGAAGCAGCTCATTAATGGCTTCCCGATCATGAAAGAACGGAAGACGATTATCCTCCGTTCTCCGATCATGCCATTTTAGCTGTAAATCAGATCCGGCAGAAGGAGTTCCTCCGCCTGCTGCTTGAGACTGTTCATGTGCGCTGTCCACGCCATCGGCTCGCTCGCCTTGTCTGGCGCTGGCTGAATCAGCAGAAGCTGGGTCATAACGATTTCGAGCTGCTGGCGCAGGGTTTGCTCGATCTCCGTCAGGTGAGCTTGCAGCTTGCCCGATAATATCAGACTGGCGTACAAGCCCTTCTGCTGTGTCTGAAGGTAGCTTTTGCGCAGCATCCCATACTTGCCAATCGGCGTTACCTCCTCCGACAGTGCCAGATTCGGAAGCAGATAGTCCCCCTGACGGGTGTAGGTCAACTCCATGCTCATCCTTCCCTTCCATTTTGTTAGCTTCATTGTGATGGAGCGATGTTTCTTTTGCAAGGCTGCGACTCTGATTTTGCTGTATGGAAGAACGCTCGGCTCGGCGCTGCTCTCGAATCGTTGATTCTAGTTCTCGCAACAGCATTTCTGACACATCGCTGATTGAAGCTCCCAGTTGAGAGAGCGTAGGCAATGTATTGAAATAGCCAATACCTGCTAGCTCTTCTTCGCCAATATAGTTCGTAGCGGCAAAACCGCAGCGTGTCAGTAGCATATAGGCTACGGCATGCTGTGCGTTCTGGCGAAACAACAGCTCTACATGCGATGACTCCAGCCCTTCCAGTAAGCTATACTCCAGTTCTTTCATCAACGCTTGCACATAATCGGCACTATTGTCCTCTACTGCCTGCCTTGCAGCGGCGATCAGCAATTGAGGCAAGGTGGCATATGCTTCCTCACTGTCCAATGTGTTGCTCAGTGTTTCGGCAATCGCAGCGCTGTCCTCTGCATTGACCTGCCAAAGTGTTACCTCCTGTGTCTTGCGGCTCTGGGTATCTGAAATATCAAACACATGGCGCAGGCCTAACGTGCTGCCCCGATCCTCAATCAGCGCAATGCCCTTGGCTCCCCGTTTTACCCAGCGATCCAGTCGCTTATTCCACACCTCTATGGGGGCGCAGGCCGTTGCATCCGGGCGCTGTGCAAATAGGAGCAGTTGGTCATGAAAAGCATATTTATAGTTCCATGCTGCCGTCCGCAAAAAGGCGGCCCACTGCTCAGGATAATCCGTAACCATACGAGCCGTTTGTGCGGAAAGCTCCACCATTTGCTGCATTTTTGCAGTCAATGCCCTCTCCTCCCTTTTTAGCGCTCAGCTCCGCGTGGCAGCTTTTTGTGTGGTGCTCGTGGCGCTTCTGATCCTTTCGCCAGCAGCTTTTCCAGCAGGTGCTCCTTGCGGTAGCAATACACATAGAAATTGTAATCGCCCGCAAAGGGAAAGCAGCGTAAATAGTAGCGATGCTCCTTGGTTTGCATGGAAAACCCATATACGTCTGTACTCCATGCACCACCAATACGCGCCTCCGGATGCTGACTGCAAAAGCGAAGCATATGACGGCGACTCTTCAATACCTCCTGCTCACCCATAGCTTGAAATACCTTGCTCAATTCATCTTTAAACGCAGGCGTTTCATAGGGAGAGCTTCTCGTAAACCAATTGACCCAAAACTCTTCCCCTGAGCGCCCAAAATCGCCGCGCAAATGCCCGATACAGGCTCGACCAATTTCCTCCTCAGCAGATGCGGAATAAAAATAAGCCGCATCCTCTGGTGCGGCAGCTTGCAGCTTTTCATCCATAGCTTTTCCTCCCGGCTGGTGTAGTTAATGGGTTCCCCCTGTTCCAAAGTCGTCATAGCTGGACAAATTGGCATGATAAAAGACAACATCTCCATCCAGCAGGGAAAAGGTTGCCCCATAGGGATCAACAAAGCTGCGTTGAAAGCCCTCCAATTGCCATTGATTGCTGAGCGGCGCATCCTTATATTGCAAATGCGGCTCCTTCAGCTTTTGATTGCGAATCGTTTCCAGCTTGAAATTCACAATAATGTAACCATTCCGAAGAAAAATCGGAGACTTATCGTCCAGCCGATTCGTGCGTCCGTACTCTGCTACATTAAATCCCTTGGGTACAACATAAGGCGCGGCTGGCAGGCTGTATTCCCCAAACCAGCGTTGTACCGAGGCTTGGACGCGAGCAGCATTAACGCCTGACGGAGCCTTCGTGCTGCCAATCAAGGTCCGCAATTGCGGCGGCAGCAGCATAACATCATACCCACCTATGTAGGTGGCCTGCTGCGCATTTTTCAGAAATTGACGAATATACGTCTGCTGCTCTCCAGTTGAACCGTTTAATGCCCATAGAGAGGTAGCCGTTTGCGTCAACTCCTGCTGGGAGACATTTCGCAAGCGCGTGTCCAGCGTCACCTGTCTTCGCTCTGTATCTGCACTGGAGCCGATTCGGATGAACCGTGTACTGCCCGAATGATAGTACAAGTCTACCTCCTGCCGACTTTTTCCCTTACTGTCTACAAAATAAAAGGTAGGCGTAATTTTAATGCCATCGCCTGAACCGAACATGTTACCGAGCGTCTTCACCTCAAATTTGAATTGATAGCCTGTTTTTACCCCAATATTTTTCTTGCCTATTTCCGGATGACTACCGGGACGAATTGGCAGCACAAATGGAGCGGTATTTCCTCGTGCTGCACCGTCAATGCCGTTTTTCCCAACCCAGTAGCTATTTCCGGTTGGTGTGGCACTGCCCTTAGCTGTACGAAACACCGTTTCCCACTGATAATCGGCAATATCCGTAATCCGAAAATCGTAAATGCGTCCGATTACCTCCACATCAATGGTCTGCGTGGCAACATGATGCGTATTGTCCAGATTGGCATGCATTTGTGAGGTGAAGGCTACTGGACTGTTTTCAGCAAGCGTTCGGAACAGCACAATATAGTTGCCTTCATCCACCCAAGCGGGCAGATAAAAGGCAGTCTGTAGCTCCCCGACAGGAATGGAAGTCCAGGTTTCCTTGGGAATCAGCGTTGTCCGATCTGCCCGATACACATCAAATGGAAACCAAACCTGCTTGTCCCGCATATATTTGGCATAATCGCGACTGCCATAGCCTGTAATGCTGCGATGCTGTCCGCTGGTTGGAATTGATACGGTGAATGGGCGATTTAAAATGAGCGCTGAACGGCCAGCAGTAGGCTGTGTTTTCTGGTTATGCGCCTTATCGTCGGATACCGTTGCCAGATTAACCACGGGAGTATGCACGGTTACAGGATTGATGCCTTGAATCGGGAAGCTTTGGGCTTGTCCACCACCAATCCCCTTCACCAGCTTATAGTCCAGCTTGCCTGTGCTTGGCTGACTGACCTTATTGCTCTTGCTTGCATCAATGACATAGCCATGACCATACAGCACATCCTGTCCAATCATCGGCGGCGCAGGAATGCTTCCCGGCGAGGGGGCGGTTTCCTCTGTTTGCCGACTATCCATTACCGTTTGTCCGTTGAACACCAGGGAATCGTTTTTCACCTTGATCTTGCCAATGGCTGCCTCCGCCTGTGGCTTCCAGTTTTCACTAGGGACACTCGGACGACTGCTACCGCCCTGTAAGGTTTGTCCGGGCAGCGTCACATTCTGATAGACGGGATCAGTCAGGTACGCGGAAGCGTCTGCTGTATGCGTGGTAGCTACATTAGGTAACGTATAACTCTTGGGCTGGAGTACCACCTGTCCAGTAGGTAGTGCATAATTTGAAACTGTAGCCCGTTCCAAGCCATACACCTCTAACCGATTAATCAGCCAATAGCTATACTTCCGCTCCACCGTATAGCTATTGGTCACCGTCTGTGTATCTGAGCGGGAAACAGGCACAGAAGTGCTGTTTCCCTTACTGTCTGGCGGGCCGGGAACATATTCTGTCCACCGCAGCGTATACGTCCGACTGACGGTAATCGGGTATGATTTCATTCCCTTTACCTCTGAAAACTTGCTACGATACAAATAGGACGTTGCCCCAGCCTGTACATAAAGGCTCTCCGATGTAGGAATCCCCTGTAGCACATCAAATCTCTCGGCTCCACGTGTGTCCGCACGAATCACCGCAGTGGCTGAAGGATTCATCATTTCCGCTTCCTTGGTTCCCCCAGGCTGCTGCTCCTCATCCGTCCCGCCATTGGCAGGCTTGTAGATACCGATGATGTTTGAGCCGCCTGAACCAACGAGAATAGAGCGCTCACGCAGCTTGCTGTCGCCCTTCTCCTGAATGAACATCTGCTCATCTGGCTTATTATTGTTGGTAATATAGGAACGAATCAGCTCATGGACTTCTCCCTCATGTGTGAGCTTCTCTTCAAAGGTGTGCTGCACCTCTGAGCCTGTGGCATGCTCGCCCTTATCGATTTCCTTGATTCGTGTTCCGCCGCTGGTTAAATAGATGACCTTAACCTCGTTTTTCTCATGATATTCCGCAATAAGGTCTGATCCGCCCAAGGCAACGGTAAAGCTGCGAATACGCACCTTGTCATTGGTTTCTGGATTTTCCTGTAGCCACTTCTTTTGCGTCTTATCCTGCTTGGGTGATAAATAGGAACGGACAATCGTATAGGTTTTGCCGCCATCTTCAATAACTGCGGGGAATTCGTGATTGATTTCCTCCCCGATTTTATACTTGCCCTTTAGAAAGGTAACCTGGGGCTGCTTAATGATTCTGCCGTCCACCGTTTTGGCAATGACATCGACAGGAAAGTCGGCGCTCCTGTATGGAATGTGCAGACCAAAGTAATCGTCCAGATCATCTGGATGCCGCCAGCCCTCAGCTCCCTTGATACCGGACAACGTATAAAACGGCCCTTTCCGAACCGAACCATCGCCATTGACGGATACCATAACTGCGTAAAAGTAAAGATCATCATTATCCTTGATGCCTTCCATGCCAGCTTTCCAAAGTCGCTGTGTCACGACTTCTTCGGGAACCTCATAAAATGAGGTTAGGGGTTGTCCTGGTACTGCTGGATCAGGATATTGTCCGATTTGCTTCACCTCTTGATCGAGAAACAAGGCATGTGGCTTGCTTCTTGGATCACTACATTGCTTGGGCGAGGTGGTGGAGCATACCTGCTCTCTTGTCACGACCCAGCCAACCGTCCGGTAACGTATCGAGGTTGTAGCGGCAGTGCTTGTGATTTCAAACTGAATAGCACCGTTTTTAATATTGATCTCTGGTGATGCAGCCTCTGCTGGCTGTATTGCAACAAATGGCATAAAAAAAGTGCATGCCAGCAGCATGCACAAAAGACGCTTATACAGTTTTATTTGCTTCATACAGCTATTCCACCTTTGAAATAGTGTGATTAAAAAATAGACTGGCCGTAGGTGAGACCTTTAGTGAACTCCCCCAGTCTCCGCCAACACTGGTCTTCATTTTTATGTCTGAGTATCCCTCATACCATACATTCTTCTTAAAGCCGGCATCCTTAGGAAACCACTCGTCGTAAATAAGTTGTTCGTGTTTGTTAAAAGAGATAAATTTAACTCTGAATTTAACACGAATGTAATCCCCTCCGAAACCATCATAATAAATCATGGATGGCTCAGGCTCCAGATAGCCAGTCACTTGGATCTTATTGGTTTTTACCCAGTCCACATACTGGCGAATATATTTCAGCTCTGCATTGGAATTTTGCATTTTGGTTGCAAATACAGCATGTGCCCATGCATCATCTATCGTTTGGTAATCCACATTTAGCCATAGCCCACCAAAGGTCTTTAATCTTCCCAACCATATGTCTATATTCTTCTTATTGTATTCAGGAATAACCCCGTAGAGTTTTGCGGATACCTTGCTGTTTGCAGGAAGTGAGTACGGATACGCCAACTCATACATTTCATTCGGTATGTCTGCCAAAATATACGGATAGTCCGCAGCATTTTTAGGGAGATTGGTCTTTCGGATTAGCCGTCCCCACTCATCTGTATCCGCTTTGGACAGTTCCTTTGTTTGAATCAGTACCGTTGCTGTCTTACCTTCCCATTCGACCTCAGCACCCAGCACCTCACTAACAAAGCGCAACGGCACAAACGTTCTACCGCCAGTCATGACAGCCTGTGTATCCAATTCCATTTGCTTCCCATTCACAATTGCAGTAGCGGAGCCGATGGTTAGACGAATATCCTGTCCATCACGAGAAATCGGTACAGAGCGACTTTTCCCCTCCCAGCCTACCTTGGCTCCAAGTGATTCCGCTACGAACCTTACAGGTACTAGCGTTCGTTTGTTGGCATCAATATAGGCCTGAGCATCTGGAAACCAAATCTTCTTGCCGTCCAGCACCACACTTACAAAGGTAGGCGGTAGACTAGATGAACTAGCACTTGCAACAGGCACGCTAACCAGCAGAATGACTATTAGCAGAGCCAGTGTCCACTTCCTCATCATGCTTAACCTCTCCGTTCATTTTAGTTTACATTATTGGAAGGATAACCCTATTACCTTAAGCATAGTCGCTACTGAAGGGGCTGTCCAGCCTCTCCGCTTATCTCTAGGGCAACGGCATATATCCATTTTGTGCAGCAGCCTTCTCGCTAGTGAACGTTTCCTCAATCGGATAATTGTAAGGGCTAGAGCGACGATAGTATACCTTCATCTCTCCCTTGCGTGCACCTACAATCTCGGGCAGCTTGATGATTCGACTACCACCAAACGCATAGCTGTTGTAAACCTTGCTACCCACCGGAATACCTTGCAGGAACGCAATGACACCCACATCATCAATGGTATTGTGCCAATCCTCCTGCGAGATGGAGGGCAGGGTAAAGGTATAGGCTACGCCGCTTCGCAAGGCATCCTCATTATGCTGATTAATGCGGAAGGCCAGTTCATCCTGAATGGCCTGAACAATGGTGCTCTGCCGGACTTGATTGAACAAGACTGCATCACTCATGAGTGGAATATCTGACACCTGCAGTTCAGAGCGAAGGCCCTCGTACCAGCTTCGAGTCTGTTCAGAGTAAACCAATACCTGCTCGTCGAGCGTAAAGGAAAAGCTATCGCCAGCCTTGTCAGAATATACATAAGGCTTCTTCAAGCCCCAGGCTGCTCCCATTACCGTCTGACCACTACTATCCGTCCATTCATCCTCCGAATACACATAAAACCCGTCATAGGCGACAATGGCTACTGCAGGGATATACCGTCTGAGAACGCCTTGCGCTGTCGGATCATCGGCAATACCAAAATTCAAGTACAAGGTTTCATAAAACGCTTGAATGGCCGCCTCCTTGTTAATGGCAACACGCTTGACCGATTCGTAGTGTGACTCCTTACGCTCCTCGGCATTCAGGATCAGCGCCTGCGCGGCCGCGTCTGCTGCTGCATCCAGAGCAGCATCGTAGCGCAGCTCCAGCAGCAGCGTTTTTCGTAGCAGGTCCGTTTCAAGCTGGTTAATCATTGCAAATGGAAAAAAGATCAGCACGCCGATCACTGCCCATTCAATCCACTTCATTGCGTACCACCCCACCATAGGGAATCACTATTTTCTCACTTGGGCTGATGGCGTTGTTCATAAAATCAAACATGACCGTGCCTGGCGTGCGGCTTTTATTGAAAACCGTTACCGCAAAGCTATCTCCTACCCGAAGCCTATAGCGGCGTAGTGGATCATCCTTTGACAAGGACTGGTCAGGAAATAGAGTCGCCATGATTTGTGCTAGGTAAAAGTTGTCCGTGTGAAGCTCATACCGATTTTGAAAGGTTTCAGGCCTCGTCACATCCATATAAACTGGTACATATTTTTTGCTTTCATGCAGCATTTGCACATCAAATACTAGCCCCGTTGCTGACAAAGCCTCTACAAAATCGTTATACATCGTAGGCGAGATGTATCCTTTATCCCGGACACTGTCTACAAACGTCGTTGTCGCTTTCATGGCAACAAGATCTGATATATCATCCTGCTGCTGGAAGGCGGAATAAATCGGATAAATGTACAACAGTAAAACTGCCAACAGTATCGCAAATACCTTCATATAACTGTTCATCGCATTCTCCTTTAGGATGATGCCAGATGGATGCGGAGCAGATCGCCATTCGGATCACGATCATAATTGACCTGATAACGTCCACTCATCCGAATTCGTGATGGTAGCCAGTTCACCCGCTCAATAGGATCAGAATACCGAGCACCATCTACCACTAGTTCCACGTCTTCATCCTCCAAGTGAGCAATCAGGTGAAATACCTCGCTGCCAGACAAACGCCCATCTCCTGCAATCGGGGTAAAAGACTGCTGAAGGCTGCGATTCAGTTCTCCTTCCGCCAGATAAGCAGCATCCGTCAAGGCAGCACCCGTTTGAAACAGCCATAGCCCACTACCTGCGGCCAGCAGAAACAACAGGCAAGATGCGCTCATCTCCAGCATGCTTCTGGTTGCATGTCCCATTTGATGGCCTCCTTAGCCAGAAGCAACGGGTAGACAAGTGTCCACCCGCAGCTCCACATCAATTCTTATTGCTGACGGAAAATAATACCGCGAATAACGTTGCTGCGATCCAGCACTAGCTGCGCTTTAAATTTGCCGCTCGGATTCACATAGTTCACATTCGCTTCATCCACCGTATGGCTCAGCTTCCCCGGCGCTTCTCCAACGACTGTACCGTAGGTAATGCTGTCCAGTGGCACGCCTGCATTTATCACCTTACCGTACCATTGTCCTGTCGGATTTTTACCCGTCACAATTTGAATGCCGAATTGATCCTGATCGCTGAACTTGCGCAGCGCATTCACCACTTGGCTGCCGGACAGGGTCGTATTGTCGTACACTGTAAATGCGGTTTGCGACAGCTCGGTTTGAATATTACTGAAGTTGCTCTGTGCCGCCTTTGTCGAATCCTGTGCCGACGTAAACAAAACGACAGCCAGCGTAATCAACGCGATGGCAAGGAAGATCCCCGCGGCCATCACCAGTGCTTTTTGTGCGTTAGACATTTATACATCTCTCCCTTGGAATAAAAAATACAAATCCAAAAGCCCTCTCCATGGGGAAAGAGCCAGTAAACACTATTGAATTCGTTGAAGCTGCTCATAATAAACCGACATTTGATTCAGGCTGGCCCAAATTAACGGCAGCACCAAATAACCAAAAATGAGGGTCATCATCGGGGCGAAGCCAATCCATCTGCCCCAGCCTGCCTTATGCTCGATTAATTGCTCGTACTCCTGCTTGCGTTGCTCCTGGGAGAAGGCATATTCTGACTCCAGATCATCAAAGACCTCGTCCAGCGGCAAACTCTGCACAGCCAGCTCCAGCTTTTCTACCGTGCGTGCAAAGGGAAGAAACGGTACATCCTCCTTGAGCTGCGCGAGCGCCTGCTCCGCTCCCTGGTCGAAATGAAGCAGGCAAGCTTGAAGTGGCTCCTTGAATAGACGGGCAAACTGCTCCAGCCAGATAAGCAAATCCTCCACCGACATACGCTCCATATCGGCTAGCATCGCAATAACCGTATGCAATTGATCCACCTCATGCTTCATTTCCATCTTCCGCATTTGGCGTTGAAACAGACGAATTCCCACTGGCAGACAATAGCCTGCCCAGCCTGCCAGCATGACAAGCAAGGCCTGCCACCACTTCACATAGTGCTGGTCAAGCTGCTCCAGCTTACCCAAAACCCGCCGCGCATCTGCATAAAGCTGCTCACTCGTTTTCCCTTCCTTGGCCTCACCTCCCAATAACGATAAAACCGACTCCATTGAACGCTCCCTCACCCCCTTTAATTGCTGGATAATCTGACGATCCAAAGCCACAGCTACCTGCGCACGCACTTGCTCCTCCGGCGTAAGCTGACCAAACAGGATGCCGGAGCGTGCCGGAGCATACAGCAATTGATGGCGGTCAGCAATATACAGTGCGGTAAAAATGCCTGCGGCAGTTAGAAAGGCCATTAGTCCAGCTACTATTCGACGCAAATAAAACCATTCCAGACGCAGCGGAGAGCCGCTTTCCTTGAGCAGCCTAATCATCCGCACGGCTTCATTGGAGCCAGGAGATGGCCCCAGAAGATGCACGAGCTTGCGTACCCAGCCCCAACAATACAAACGCTTTTCCCATGCAACTCCACTGGTGACTTTAGGTGCTGTCTCCAGCTCCTGAATATGCCGCAGCAGGATATAGGAGAGCCATACCACCAGCAGGAGGCCAAGCTTGGCTACCCAGCCAAAGGTACTGGCATAGAAGACCTCCATAGCCGAAAAATAACGGCTTGCCCATAACTCTAGCGGCTGTGTGAATAAAAGCGGCAGCAGCGCAATAACCGACAGTCCCTGCAGCAGAAAGCCAAGTCGTTCCCGTCTAAGCAGTTCTAGGCTTAGCTCATTTGTCAGCTTACCCAGCGCCTTCAAATACAGAGAACCGCCCTTCGTTTGCTTGTCCCCGTATTCTTTGATCAGGTGGGAGAGTCCAGCCAGTCCCTTTAAGTAGCGATTCGGCGCGGTTTCCAAATACTGCTCCAGTCGCTCCTCCGTGTGACTGTCAGACAGCACCTCCACTAGCTCCTGTCCATGTAACGCCATTTCATAGGCGGCGGAATCCGCTGCCTCATAGAGTGCCTCCTCCACCATGCCATGTCGGTGATAATGATGCCGAACGTCGCCAAAAAACTGTCGCAGTTGGCGCAGCAAGCGAACCTCCAAACGCTGCACGGCAACATCCGCCACCATCCCATGCACCACCCAGCAGCCAATGAGCAGCATAAATAGACTGATCGGATCACGCACCCACAGTAAGATTGGAATACTTGCCGATAAAAGCACACCCCACGCAAACAGCGTCATACGCATTGTTTCCAATCGCAGCTTCCATTCGTCACCGAAATGCAAAATGGTCAGCCTTCTCCGCATGTAGCTCAAATACGTGCGAAGCAGTGGAAGTCTGCTGCATAGGAGATAAAGGCGCTGCATTCCCTGATGCAGCACCTGCTTTTTGCTAGTCTTGGCAGGCTGTCGCAAGGCCTCGTATTGCCGAGCCGCGCCAACCTCTGAGCTGTATCGAGATAGCCATAGAAAGGCCACCGTAACACCAAAGAACAATACCATTACTGTTCCTAGCAGCAAGGAGAGTCCCTCAAGCCTCATGATCATTCCTCCAGTGGCTTAAAAACGCCAAAAAGGCTGCTTGATCTGGTCCAGACAGCCGCTCCAGAATCGCCTTGCGGCAGGCTGCGGATAAGGGCTGCACAGCGACATATTGTCCGTCCCGATACTCCACCACATTTCGGGACTCATACAACGCACGGTCTGTCGAGCGCTGAAAATATGCCGTCATCGTTTCCATGAAGGCGGCCATCTTCCCTTCCAGCGTGGGCTGATCCTGGTAACGCATCGGGTAGGCTGCCTCCTGCTCCAGCGGCACGCATTCTGTGATCCGCTCAATATAGCGTCGTCCATTCAGATCACGGCGCAGATGGATATCAAAGTTAATGACGCTGACCACCTGCTGTTCAGCTATTCGTTCATTGGTGAACACGCCTGTCTTTAGTAGAGAATTACGGAGCGCATAGACCAGATCTCGAAACGTCTTGGCATGATGGGTAAACAGCGTGAACAAGGAGGCGACCTGTGCCATTTGTATCATCCAGGCTGCCACAGGATCAGTCGCCACCTCTCCCAAAATATTGACCGAGCCATCCGTTTTTTTCTGAATGTCCAGACCAGCTTGACCAGAAATGGTATCTGTTTCACGAAGGCTGAGAATGTTACGATTCGGGTAAATCTTGCGTAGCTGTAATTCAAAGCTCATTTCCTGTACCCGAATAGGCAGCAGCGCTGAAATATGCCGTACCATCGCCATCAATAGCGTTGTCTTGCCGCTTCCCTGTGCGCCTGTAATCGCTGTAATGCGTTCGCCCATTACAAGATAACGAATCAGTCCAATCGGCAGCTCCGCATGTTCATCCTGAATCAATTGCTCCAGTGTTGCACTCCGTACATCAAATTTGCGTACAAAAAAAGCCCACGATTCTGACAATCGAGGGCGTAGCACAACAATACGGGAGCCATCTGCCATTTCATTGACCTTATAGCCGTTTGCTTCGGACAATTGACCGGGAAAATTATGCTTGTAAATGTTTTGGCACACCCTACGCAGCTCCTGCTCTGAGCCGAAGGACAAAAAACTCAGATGAATGGACTTCCCTTGATAAAACATCCAGACACTATCATAGGAGTGCGGGACTTCTCGAAGGCTTTCGCGATTCATCCCTTCTCCCTCCCAAACGAAAGGAGGGATACCAGATACACCGCCGGATACGCCATCAATGTGCATGTCCCGCAGCTCGTCCACCACACTAAAGCCCTTGTATTGCTGATAAATCCGTTGAACCACAAGCTCCAGCTTATCCTGCACCTCAAGCTGCGGCTGCTCCTTTCTGTAGATGTCGCCAATTTCCTTGGCTGTGATGCGATAAACCTCCTCTCCTTCATCCTCCAGCAGCTTTGGCTCAGCCAGCTCATACCGCTGAATCAACTGACTAAGCGCCTCATATCCATGATGCTTCTTATATACATGCAGCAAAACATCGAAGTAATCCTGCGGTGAAAGCTTATCCGCTTTATCAAAGGGAATCAGTCGATTCAGACTAGCATCGTCCAGCATGAACTGTCGGGAAAGCAAATCAGCAATCACCTGCTTCACATATTGTTTGTCCCGCAAATCACCAGAGGTAGCACCGCGTAGCGCCCGTTTTAGCTCTGCCCGCTTGCTTTTGCGCCGACGATACCCTTCCTCCGACAAGCCGTAGTCGGTCAGATTGGCGCTTGTCAGTTCATGCAGCGTGTCTTTAATGTAAGCTGTCATTCCCTCCAGCGTATATATGGGAGCTTCCTTCGGCTGGTCGGGCATGATACGGCTCATACGAAGAAACAGAAAAAAGGCTCCTGCCAGCAGTAAGCCCATAATCAGCAAGCCATGCCAAACCGCCATCATCGACTGTGATCCTCCCTTCCTCCGAAAAGAGGCTGATTTAATCCGCATTGCTTGATGAGAGCCTGCGCTAGCATCCTTACCTCTCGTACATAGTTGATATTTTCATGCACCTTTCCTACGTGCCGATTCCGAAAAAAATAACGGAGTGCATCGCCATTTTGACGATCATCCAGCCAGCGCGTATTGTAGCTGATCGAATAGGCATCGTGATGCTGCTTGCCAAGCGGTCGTAGCAAATTTTTTGCAGTTAATGCAGAATGGCGATCATACTGTCCAAAGACAAGCACATGCTTTTTGCTCTCCAGCAACTCCTGCATGCTGGAATGTCCAAAGAACTGCTGTAGCACCAGCTTATTCTGTGGCAGACAGATGACCAGCACATCCGCCTCCTGTAGCAGCGCCATCGTCCAGGCACTCCTTGCACCGCAGCCTCCATCAACAAGCACCAAATCATAAGCGCGTTTCGCCATATCCAGCATGGAGGTTAGCCAAGGCAACGCAGTAATGATAAAGCTTTCATCCGTTCGTTGCGAGCCTGGCAGCATATCCAGGCGATCCTTGAGCAGCGGCAGCGTGTAATTATAGATCATAGCAGGCTGAAGCTTATGGTTCTGTACGAGCCGAAGTAAGGCATCTACTCCCATATCTGTGCCGCTTAACATGTCGCCATTTTCCCGCGCTGTACGCGAAAAACCCTGCTCTAAGGCTGTAAAGCTACTGGGGCTGTGACCAAACAACACCGAACGCGCCGTATACTCCAGCCCTAGCAAGGCGGCTACCGCCGTCAGATTGCTTGTAGTTCCAGCCAGTCCGGATACCGGACTCCAGAACACAATCGTATGTCCCACTGATGGACTCCCTCCCTTTCTTCTCAGCTTCATTGCTTGTGCACTGTCAGTGTCTTCCCCTGATTCGTACCTTTCGCAGCCGCTTCCATGCCTGCTGCACTGTCCTTTCGTCCCATTCCAGCAACTGCTCAGCCATATTCAGCACGTTACGACGATAGTTGCCTGTTAGCCGTCTGACATCCAATCGACCATGATGCTGATTGTCCAGTTCCACCGATGCATCCCTTTCATCCAGCGTAAAACGAAAAACTGCATCCTCCCACTGGAAATGATGCGAAGGCAGTAGCTCGTCCAGATAAGCCTCCGTTACACTTACTGGCACAAGGCTGGTTAGCATTTTATAAAAGGACAACGGCTTTCCTTCTGCCTCATGTAGACACAAGCGCTGCATCAGGTCTGCATTTCGTTGTAAATGAAGCCGTCCAAAGCTGCTGCACCATACCCGCCTGTCATAGGCTGGCAAGTCTCTTCCCTTCACAAATTCAGTATGATCGGTGTCCAGCAGTAGAACATCATAATCCCAAGCTGCTATTTGCTGCCCAAGGTGGCGTTCCAGTTGATCAAGCGTAATAAAGCCGCTGGCAATGTCTATCCCTTCAAACTCACGGACAGGCGCACGGTAATCGCTATCTGGTAAATAGCTCTGTATACCCTGCGTCAACGTGGAATCCACCAGCAATACCTTTAACTCCATTGCGGAAAGCAGCTTACCCAAAACGAGTAGCAGATGGCTTTTATCTGGCGCACCTAAAAACACAATCCTTTTCATTGTTTTTCATCCCCCCCTTTACTGATTAAAAATCTCCTGAAGCTTGTCCGAATTGCCACTGAGCGACTCCGAATCCGTTGTTTGCTCCTGTTCAGAAGAGACAGGTGTTTTGGGTGCTTGCTGCTCTCGTGTCGAAGGTTCATCCCTTCCCTCACTTACTGGTAAAGTCGCAGGCATTTGCTCAACCGCAGGTTCTTCTGCAATCGGCTCTTGCACTGCTGCTGGCTCAGGCTGCGGCAACGTCGGCTGCTGTGCCAAATTGCTTTGCAGCGTAGCTGCACGCTCATTCATAAGCTGCTGCTGCACCGTAATGTTGCCGGAAATGACCCGTAGCTTGTCTGCCTCGCTCATGTTATCCAGGTTACTCTCCAGCGTTTTGCGAAGCCTGCGTGCCAGCTCCGTCGATGCCTTTTCAAGCATATTCGGGTTATGCTCCAGCAAATCCAGCACCACTTTACTGGCAGGATAGTTCGCCACAGCCGCTGCTTGCAGACCAGCCTCTACATAGGTCAGTGCATAGAGCCTGGCTCCCTGCAAATAGGCATCTATAGTAGCGCTGGAGAATAGCATCCGATCCGATTCGCTTAGCTCCAGCCAGATCACTGTTCCTTCCCGCTCCAGCACATGCTTTTTGGATAGCACAACAAAATCCTCACCTGTCGGAAACTGAATCCGTACATCAATGTACTGTTCCTTTTTCAGCAGCGTGGGGAGCTGTATAATTTGAAGCTCCTGAATACGTGCGTCCTTGGCAACGGGCTTGCCCTCATAAAGCATAAATGGATAAATCGGAGCATCCGCCTGTAATTCAATTTTGGCATATTTGCCGATTAGCGCATTTTTATCGGTCACTACATTGGCTTTCAGGGTAGCAGCAGGCACAATAACGGATCTCAAATCATCGGCGGCAATCCTACTGCCAGCAGGCAGGGGGCGAACCAATGCCCAGGCCTCCCCTTGCTCCTGCTGCTCCGTCACCTTCATTTGCTCGATTTGCTGCTCATATTGAGAAATGATGGCCTGTTGTTGCTGTTGCTGTCTGGCTTGCTTTTGGACATTAAACACAACCGCTGCTACCAGCAGTATCACGCTGAAGGTGATGCTGGCTATTACTAGCAGCCTACGATGGCGATACATCCATGACATATCCTCAAGCTCCTTTCCTGTGACAATTCACTTTCTTTTAAAATTCGTATCCATTACCTTTTCCATACCCTCGCTTTAACGGGCATCCCTCCTTTGGATCGGCTTCCGCTTCTCACTTGCCTGATGCTGCTCCAGACGCAGCTGCGCCCATGGCGGAATATGCTCCGGCTTGACGCTCCCCATCATGTCATCTCGGTTCCAGCGCTGCTCCTTACCCGAAAATACATTTTTGACATATACAGCCCTGCCTCTGGAATGAGCTGACATGCCAAAGCCACCTACAGCAACGACAAGCTGATGATTGGCCGTCCGATATTCAGGGCGAAGCCGTTCAGGACGAATAGCCAGTAGTTCATTTTCAAGGCTGGCTTCATTAGTAAGCAGGTTACACTCGTTTGCCGTTAGCACGGGCATATTGAGCGGCTGCTCATCTCTTTCGTTTCGCAAGGAAGCCACCTCATCCTGAATACGCTCCACAAAATCCTGCATCGCCGCTAAATAATCGCTGCCCGTCTCCGCTCCATAATACTGCTCCATATTTAGGGGATTTTGTCGCATGCAATAGCAAACCAAATAAGGCTTGTCCTGCTGCCGCTCGTCTACAGCCAGAATCACCTCAACCTTACCAATTTCGATGGCCTGAATAACCTTGTATGAATGCACCATCCGTATGCTATGTTCCATTAGGCATCCTCTTTTCCATGCTTTTCTTGTTCACCTTTCTGTTTCTTGCTGCTTGAGATACAAGGATATTGCTGATCCCGCTCATCTTCTTGCTCATGGCGGCTAAAGCCCGGCTTTTCCTTCATCATGCGCTCATAGGCGCGTCGCTTCCCCTTCGTATAATCCATTTCTCTCTCACCTCCTCTCCCCGGAAAAGGGCACAAAAAACTCTCCATTTTGCTGGAGAGCCGGTTAACCTATTCGGTTTTATTGCATATTGGAGCATTAACGTTCATGCTCGCGCTGCCGTTTGCGATACCAGCCCTCCAGCAGTTGCACAATGAGGTCTTCCTTTTGCTTTTCAGTGAATTCCCTTGGGAAAAAGCGGTCGATCCGTTCACGCTGGATATGCATCTTTTCCTTCTGGTTCGGCTTTTCCTCCGTAAGAATTGAGAAAATCACGTCCATATTCAGCCGACCGTCCTGGCTTAGCTTTTTCATACGTTGTGCCTGCGCCAGTGACGGCGTGCAATCCTCAGACTGCATGGTTTCGTACAGGTTTTGTTGCTCTTTTTCGGACAAGTAAGAAAGCTCTACTGCCGGATTAAAGGCGATTTGCTTCTCATCCACCATTTCGAGAATGGTTGGGGTGAGTTCGGTTAGGCGGATGTAACGTTGAATTTGATTGCGGCTCTCACCAACTTGTTCTCCAAGAATTTCGACCGAATACTTTCCTCTTAAATCCTGCCCAACTTGGGTAGCATTTTCTTTACTCGGTCTTCCTGCCTGCCTTTTCATCGCTTCCAGCTTCATCTTATAGGCAAAGGCCTTCTCACTTGCTGATATGTTTTCCCTCTGTAGATTGCTATCCACCATAATAATCGTTGCCTGATCGTCGTCCAGTTCCCGAACAATACAGGGCATCGTTTCTATACCTGCAAGCTCACTGGCCTTTTTTCGCCGATGTCCCGCCACCATCTCAAAGCTGCCATCTGGCTTTGGTCGCACCAGGCCAGGAACGAGAACGCCATATTGCTTTACACTGTCTGCCATTTCCAGCATCGCCTCATCTGCCTTTACCTTGAAAGGGTGGCCGGGAAACTCGCTAATTTCAGCAAGTGAAATGTCCATTACCTTTTCCCGCTGCGCGTCGGCGCGACTTTCATCTGTCGAGAATAAATCATCGACCGTGCTCAGCTTGATGCTGGCGCGTCTGTCGTCTTTCGCTGCCAATACGCTGCACCTCCTTCGTAAAAGCGGTATAAGCCTTCGCTACTTGACCATTTGGATCATGCGCATAGATGCTCTTTCCTTTAGCACTGGTTTCCGCAGCGCGGATAGACAAGGGAATCTCATCTTGAAAGACACGCAGCTTGTCCCCATACTCTTGTCGAAGCACATGGGCAATATCCTTAGCGAAATTCGTGCGGCTATCTACCATCGTAAGCAGCACACCATCCAGCGCCAGCTTCGGATTAATTTGACGACGGACACGGGCAATGGTTTGCAAAAGCTGGGCCATCCCCTTCGCTGGCAAATAATGCGCTTGTACCGGAATAATGACACTATCTGCTGCTGCCAAGGCATTGATCGTCAGCATTCCCAGACTTGGCATGCAATCAATAAGAACATAATCATAGTCAGACTTCACCCTGTCGATATACGAACGCAAAATCGTTTCGCGGCTCATCGTGTTCACAAGCGATACCTCAACCGCCGACAGCTCAATATTGCCCGGTATAAGCGCCACGCCCTCCTGATGCTGCAAAATTCCTTCCTGTGAATCGTAGGCCTCCTCCATCATCGTTTTGACAAGCAGAGTAGCCAAAGAAACAGGAATACTGTCCGGCTCCCGGTAGCCCAAGGAATCTGTCAAATTCCCTTGGGCATCTGCATCCACTAGCAATACTTTTTTGCCTTCCTTAACCAAGCCAATTCCCAAATTCACAGCCGTTGTCGTCTTGCCGACACCGCCCTTTTGATTAGCCAGGGCGATTACCTTGGTCATCGCATTTCCTCCCTTCAACGTAAAAAAGCCGACTGCGCTGAATTTCAGGGCAATCGGCTTTTAAAAGATATCTATATAAAAAGAGAGCGGCCAGTAATTCTAGGCGCTCTCTTGGTCCTATCAAATTGAATTTCAGATTAATTACTCTTCTATTTTAAATAATTTACTTTCTTGAGATAATTCAACAACAATATGGGCTTTATCAAGTAGGCTTACGGGCAACTTATCCTTCAGAATAGAAACCACTAATTGAATATTTTCTTTACTTACATAATCTGCAACTTTAATCAGTTGATTATCATGCATTAATTCTTTTTTGTCATTTAGAAGGAAGTGCAAACTCGGTATTTTTTCCTCATCAGCAAATAATATAGCCGCAAGATCAAAACATAAAATTTCACCTTGTTTTTTGCCTGAGCTTAAATTAGCATTAAATGCGCTGAATTTATATATTTGCTGCTGGCTCTTTTTATGAATAACTTTATCATACTTCAATGCATACTTCTCACCATACAATTCAAAAGAAATTTCAGAAAAATGTTTATTAAACTTATGAATTTGGCCTTTTAACTTTTCTTCAAAACTTCCTGAAAATAAAACATCATCAATGACTTTAATTTGAGCATCAATTTCACTAATATTTTTCTCTACTTCATCTAATTGCGAGATAATACTCTCATATTCACCCTTAATTCGATACTTATCATTCAACTCAGTTATAATCTTTTCTAACTCCTCAAAGGAGTCACCTTTAGATATAGTCATTGCCAACTCTTTCTCCTGAGATAACAATGTATTTAAGTTCTTTTCTTCAGTCTCAATTTTTACAGTTAAAGAAGGTAAATCAGCAGTTATAAACTTAATTTTTTCTACAACCATATTGTTGTGGTACGCTACTAACTCTTCAAAGGTCTTTTGTAAGTTAGAAATATTTGCATTAGCCTCAGCATACAGTACTTCCAATTGCTTCAAGTCAATATTAGCTTTGCTATTTTCAATCTCTTTTTTGGCCTCTTCTATGAGGTTCTTTCTAATTTTCATTTTACTTATGTTTGAGCTACTTTTATTTATTTGAAATTTTACGAAGTTAAGTTGATCTAACTGATTTTCAAAATTTTCGTTTAAATTGAAATTTGATTTTTTCTCATTTAATTGAGCTATTTCTGCTTCAATCATTTCTAAAGCAATTTCATAAGCTGTTTTTGTTTGCTTTTTTTCCAGTCTTTCCTTGAAGGCTTCTTCTTGTTTTATTTTTGCCACTAATGCTTGCTTCTTTGCCCCTTCATCAAAGTCACAACCTAATAAGAACAAATATAAAGTCTCATATTCCACATCAGAGGTATACTTGTCCAAAGTCTTAAGTGTATTACTTATATTCTCATCCTTGTATCTAATATTGTGAGAGATGATCTGTCTGAATGTGGGTTTCTCAGCCTTATGGTCGGGAAAAAGAAGCCTCTGTAACTCGTCTTCAAAATCCTTATCAAGTATTGACTTTCCATTAATTTTCCTAATATTCTTTTTTCTTGGCAAAAAATTGCGCTCAATTACTACTTCATCTGACGCCTCATCTGATAAATCCTCAACAAGAATAAGAGTAATCAGTACTTCTTCGGTTACAAGAAAATCTTTAACCAACTCATAGACTTCCTTTTTATTCTCTGTATCAGAATATATTATTGAAGCGTTAGACCCTAAACAAAAGTCGATTAGCTTTAATACTGTTGTTTTTCCTACATTATTCCCAGTAGATTTATCATCATTGGATGGTGTTTCGTCAATGATTAGGTTCAAACCGGATTGAAAAGTCAGCTCCCTTATTGTCCCTGTGCGACTCGTTATTTTCAGTGTTTTTATGAACATAATTCCACCCATCCATCATCGTCTATCTTTGCAGAATCAATTAGATAAAGCCAATCTAAACAAAGCATGAAAGTGGGAAAAGACATGTTATATTGGCTTTTAATCCTTTGATACAGATCAAACACTGGTTGTTTGGCATGTTGTTTAAGTTCTTTCAAAACTAAAAATCCATTATAGTAAATGCTAAGCTGTGGATGTATATTATCCGGCAATAACATGGCTATATCCCTCCGGATTCTTAAAAATTTTGCATCGTATAAAAGCATCTACGACTAAAATACAGACGCAGAGCTCCAATTCTTCATACGGAATTTCAATATAATTTTTGCTCTCGATAATTATCTTGGTTATGTTATCAATTATACTGTAGAAAAGTTCTTTAGAGTTAGCTTTTTCATGTTGATGCATTGTATACTGCTTTTTGATAATTTGAAAAACGGAAAAGCTTTTATTCGAGCCTTCCCTATCAAACTCAGCATATTTTTCATCTAACTTTTGGTAAAATATCTTGTAATCATCAATTGTGTCTTTGACATCCGATAAATCATTGAAGGTTATTTTCTTATCAATCTCAAAGGAATTAATCTCTGGAGATTCAATACAGTTAGCAAGATTCTCATTTGCAAGTATGTTTATGATGGTCGCAAGATTCGTATCTACTTTAAGTAGATCAACATCATTTCCAAGTTCCTTTTTTACAAACTCAAATACCTCACGCTGTTTGTCGATTTCCATGCTCAGTATAACATTTAATAATGTGTTTATATCCACAATGTCATCCGTGGGAGAAAAAACAGCATTATGTGGATTAATAAAACTCATATCCCGAAGTTTGGTTGCGTCCTTAGCAATTGAAACAAAAATGAAACGGTAGCCTGAATACTTACGGAATATATCCTTATTTAACGAGCCTTCAATTTTTTGTTTTGTACAGGTTGAAGATACTTGAGCAACAACTTTGTGGTTTACATCCACCAAATCAATACCTTCAACATTCTGTTTAAGTATATTCATATTAACCAACGTAAGTCCAAACAATAAATTCATTAATTCGGCAAAAAACGTCTCTGAATATATATTCAAATCCAATAAATTGATCTTTCCTCGTTTTTCAATTCGTCTTGCCAAAACTTCCAGCTTTTCTTCTATATAATTGAAGTATTTACTTCGATTCATTAGCCATACATACCCCTATTCAAAAATGATTTAAACCACGTTCATTGACTATTCGACAAATCATTGGAAATTCCTCTCCCATTGAAGTCCATAAAAAAAGCGTCTAATTAAAGACGCTCCACACACTTTACTACATGTCTACACACTCGACGTCAAAACCAAGGTCCAGCACGACCGAAACCTCGATTTTGTCCTTCAGTACCTTATTTTTGAAATCTGCGCCATCCTTCGTGAAGGTCATGAAACCCGCAAAGTGTTGAAAACAAAGGATTTCTACGTATCTATTCGTTGCATTCCTACTACGGCCTCCACATGACTCGTCCAAGGAAACATATCCACCGGAGTCACTTCCATCGTGCGGTAGCCGCCGTCCTCCAGGACTCGAAGGTCGCGTGCGAGTGTGGAGGGGTTGCAGCTGACGTAGACGACGCGTTCGGGCTGCATCTTCAGGATCGTCTCCAGCAGCGCGGAGTCGCAGCCCTTGCGCGGCGGGTCGACGACGATGACGTCGGCCATGGCGCCTTCCTTGCTCCAGCGGGGAATGACGACCTCGGCGGGCCCTGCTTCGAAGGTGGCATTCTCGACGCCGTTCAGCGCCGCGTTGCGCTTGGCGTCTTCGATCGCTTCCGGCACGATCTCTACGCCGTACACGTGGCCCGCTTTGCGAGCTAGGAACAAGCTAATCGTGCCGATTCCGCAATAGGCGTCGATTACGTTCTCGTTGCCCGTCAGCGCCGCGTATTCGACAGCCTTGCCGTATAGGGCAACCGTCTGCGACGGGTTGACCTGATAGAAGGAGCGCGCCGAGATGGCGAAGCGAATGCCGTCCAACTCGTCATAGATCACGTCGCTGCCCCACAGCGTACGGGTTTCGTCGCCGAAGATGACGTTCGTGTTGCGCTCGTTAACGTTCTGCACGATGCTCTTAAGGCCCGGCAGCTCCGCGCGAAGCGACTCGATCCACTCCGGCTGGCGCGGCAAACGCTGACCGTTAGTGACGAGAACGACCATGATCTCGCCCGTGACGAAGCCGGTACGCACCATAATATGGCGCAGTACGCCTTCTCCCGTCGTTTCATCGTACGGATTGACGCGCAGGTAACGCGCGATCCGCTTTACGACGCGCAGCGCTTCATCATTCCGATCATGCTGGATAAGGCAGTCGTCCATGTCGATGATGCGGTGCGTGCCGCGTTCGTAGAAACCTCCGACCAGCTCGCCGCTCGCGATTGCCGTTCCGATGGGCACGGCAGCCTTGTTGCGGTAGCGCCATGGGTTCTCCATGCCGATCGTAGGATGGACGACGATGCCGCCCTCTTCCCCGTCCCCCGCAACCGTCAGCTTGCCGATTCGCGTCAGGTTGTCGATGACATGCTGCCTCTTCCAGGTCAACTGGGCCTCGTAATCGAAATGCTGAAGCTGGCAGCCGCCGCATTCTTCGTAAATGTCGCAAGGTGGGTTCAGTCGATCCGGGCTTGCCGCTAGGAGCTCGTCCAGCTCGGCGTAGCCGTATTGTTTCTTCTGCTTCGTAACGCGCGCGCTGATCCGCTCGCCGGGCAAAGCACCGGGGACGAACAGCGTATAACCGTCGACTCGGCCGACGCCTTCTCCGTCATGAGTCATGCCGCTGACATCCAGCGTCACTTGCGCATGGTGCGCAAAAGGTCCAGCCGGCGCCTTCGCGGAAGCTTCCCTCCCGCGACGTCCCGTTCCCGAATTTGCCGTGGCAGTCCCCGTAACCGCGGCAGTTCTCCCCTCGGCTCCGCGCCTGTCTAAGCCCATTCTCTGCTCGGATCCACGCTTGTCCCGTCCGCTTCCGCCACGTTTCCCGCCAGCCTGCGATCTACTGCCCTGCGACTTTGCACCATGGGCTCCCGCCTGCACTCTACCGCCCTGCGGCTTCGCTCCTTGAGCCCCTGCCTGGCCTCTGCCCTTCTGTCCTTGCTTTGCTTTCTTCATAACACCGTTCTTCCTTCTCTTCCTGTCCGGCAGAACCGCGCCGCGCCTCTCAGCGAAAAACAGCTAGCCGAACGCGACTAGCTGTACACAGCGACTACCGGATAGGTTTATGTGGTCCGCGGCACGGGCCGCGGCGTTCTTATGCAGTGAGGCCTATCCCTGTTCCGAGGTTTTACTGATACGTCGATACTCCGCTTTCGTCCGCGAATATCCGAAGATGGGACGGAAGTACGGAGAAGGTACACGGCAGCGCACCGCCGTATTCGCCGTCGAGATTAATTTGCACGTAGTCCGGCGTCTTCACCTTAAGCTCGTTCGTGCGGAAGTGGATAACATGCGAATCGTTCAAATGTTCGCCGCGCAGCGCGAGCGTGACCAGCTTGATAAATTCGGCCAGGTTCATTCGCTTGATAAGCAGGACGTCCAGCAGCCCGTCGTCCAGCTTGGATTCCGGCGCAAGACGTTCGAAGCCTCCGACAGAGTTGCTGTTGCAGATGAGGAACATCATGAACTCGTCATGGAAATCGCCGACGCCGGCCGCCTCGAACTTCAGCTCCGTGGGACGCAGACGCGTCATTTTCTCCAGACCCTTCATATAATAGGCCAATTGACCGATCATCGTCTTAAGCTTGCTTGGCACGTCGTAAGTCAGCTCTGTCAAGGAGCCGCCCCCGGCAATGTTAATGAAGTAGCGGTCATTGGCCTTGCCTACGTCGATGGGTCTCGTATATTGCCCGATAATGAGATCGCAGGCGTATTCCCAATGCTTGGGGATGCCGGTCGCTCTCGCGAAATCGTTAGTCGTGCCTACCGGAAGTATGCCAAGAGGCGGTCGATTCGGCTTGTTCGCCAGTCCGTTGATGACCTCGTACAACGTGCCGTCTCCGCCAGCAGCGATGATCATATCGTAGTCGCGATCGGCAGCGTCTGCCGCAGCGAGGGTCGCATCTCCTTCGCCGATCGTCGCATGACAGGTCGCCTCGATACCGCCCTGGTCAAGCCGCTGAAGAATGTCGGGAAGCCTGCGCTTCATCTCTTCCCTACCCGAAGTGGGGTTATAGATTAGTCTTGCCCGTTTCATCGAAACCTCGCTCCTCCTCTTTCATTGTCTCCTGCTCCTGCTTATGTCAGGTATCCGCTGTCGCGCAGCCAATCCGTCATCCGTGCCTTTAACCATCGGGGTATAGCCGGATGGGGCAGCATCGCCCTGCCATTGTATCTGTAATTCAACCCTTGCAGTCTCGAAGGGATAACGTGATTGCTAAAATATCCGGGGCTCAAAAACAACGGCACGACGATTACTTCGCGGTCCCGTTGTTCGGCTTGAAGCATCCTCAGCACGTCGGCCGCCATATCCGGCAGCAGCATGGCAGAAGCAGCGCGTCCGAATCCGCCCAGCAGGCGCAGCCGCTCCGCAAGTCCGGACAACCCCGCTTGCCAGCGCTCGTGGAACACGGGCTCCTTGCTTCCATGTCCGATAACCAGCAAAGCCTCTCTGGCAGGGTCGGTAGATAACTCCGCAATATTCGCCAGCAGCAGCTCGGCGATCTCCGGATCGTCGTCGATCGGCTTCCCATAGGTTACGCGCGCCTTTACGCGGAACGTCCCCAGATCGCCCTCCAGCTTCGACAGCGGCGGCAGACCGAAGGCTTGACCGATCTCGTCCACATGCGTGCTACCCGAAGAGACAAACAAAGGGATAACAAAAATATCGTTCACGCCTTGCCGTTCCAGTTCGTCGATGCCATCCTGGATCAACCTTCCCGCTACGATCTCCAGGAACGACGAAACGACGGGGACTTTGGCATCCATTGCAGCCGCATTCACCGCTTCGTCAACAAGCTTGATCCAGTTCTCCTCGCGCGAGCCATGGCTAACGACCAATATGCCGGGTGTATGCATCCGATGCGCCCCCTTATTTGCCGAGACGCTCCAATGCCATCTTGTAACCGTCGTTGCCGTAATTGAGGCAACGCTTTACGCGAGAGATCGTTGCCGTGCTTGCGCCCGTCTCCGCTTCGATCTGGTTGTATGTACTCCCTTTGCCCAGCATGCGCGCTACTTCCAGGCGTTGAGACAAGGATTGAATTTCGTTTACCGTGCAAAGATCGTCGAAGAAGACGTAACATTCCTCTACCGACTTCAAGGTAAGGATCGCCTCGAATAGTTGGTCAATTGCTTTATCGTTCAGCTTCTTCAGCTGCATGCGCATTCACTCCCATAGTCACTATAAATTCTATTGTATCCTTTTGTCGGCGTTTGTTCAAACACAACCGTTCCCCTTCGCTGTATTTAGGAAGAATGTACGGGCTAATAACTATAAATTTATTAGGGAATCGGGACATTCGTCCAATCCAAGCGTTTGCCTATGCCATAAGCTAGTAGAAAAGAAGGGTTGTGATCCGTTGTGAATCCTTATCAGAATCCCGGAGCTGGCGGGCGCGGCAACAGCCACGGGAACGGTACAAGGAACATGCAAGTCAGCGAACAGGGCTTCTCGCATCGACAAGGCCAAAGCATGCTGAACCGTCCATATAGCGGCTTGCATGGCGGCTTCCAATATGACGACATGCCAACAAGGCAGCATCAGCCGCAATCGTACCCGACATATCCCGTCATTGTCCACCAGGAATCACCGCGAGAGGGTCAGTCGAACCTGCTGCCAACCGTCTTGCCGCCGACGCAGAACAGTCTGCTGCCGGCTCCCCCACCGTCCTCTGGAGGAGTTGGCAAAGGGTTCTCGCTTGCAAACTTGCTCAAATACGCGAATCCAACCGAGATCAAAGGTTTTGTTGACCGTATGGGCGGACTGGACGGCATCCTCTCCACGGTAACCAAGGTGCAGAAGGTCGTCGGAAGCGTCTCCCAGATGGCTCCGCTCATGAAAGTGTTTATGGGCTCCTTCGGCAAGAAATCCCAGCCTGCACCAAGCGACAACGGAGGTTCCGGACTGTCTCGTCCGCGACCTCGCAAACGCCGCACCACTAACAGTGGAAGCGGACGGAAGTCGTCAGTGAAACGCCAGAGCCGCCCAAGACGCAGAAGGTGAGAAAACCTCTATCGAGGCCTCTCGACGATGAGCGAACTCCAGCTTTGCAAAGCAAAGCCGCTTCGGAAGCATGAGGTAGGTTTTATCGCCAATAAGAAATCCGTTTTCGAGGACCGAAAACTTATACTTTCTTATGTGGTAAAAAATGCAACGACACAAGGGACATTCCGATCATCGTCTAGTCCGGAGAGGATAACGATGAGGGAGTGTCCCTTGTTAGTTGAGAAAACCTCAATCGGGGCCTTTCGAAGAAGGGCGACCGCGTTTAGAGGCAGGTTTGTGTTGATGTGTTGTACGGCTCACAGGAACAATGCCTTGATGATCAAGAAGAAGATCATCGCGAGCACGGCCGTAATCGGAATCGTAATAAACCAGGCCACTACGATTCTGCCCGCTACGCCCCAGCGTACCGCCGAGAAACGCTTCGCGCTTCCTACACCCAGTATCGAGGACGTGATGACATGCGTCGTGCTGACGGGAAGATGGATCATCGTAGCCGTAAGGATAACCACAGCGGATCCGATATCGGCCGCGAAGCCGTTGATCGGCTCGATCTTAAATATTTTGGTACCCATCGTCTTGATGATCTTCCAGCCGCCGATAGAAGTGCCTAGCGCCATCGCAGTTGCAGCGGAGAGCTGAACCCAGAACGGAATATGGTCCGTGCTGTCCTGGACCCCGGCAGCTACCAATGCGAATACGATAATGCCCATCGCCTTCTGCGCGTCGTTTGTACCGTGCGAGAACGATTGGAACATCGCCGTAATGACCTGCCCGCCTCGGAAGCCTTTGTTGATGGTATGCGGACTGCTCTTCGCGAAAATGCGCTTAAGAAGCCACATCAACAGGAAGCCGATCGTGAACGCAATGAGAGGGGATATAAGAAGAGCTTTTAGAATATCGATGAATCCGCTGGCATTCAGGGAATTCATACCCGCTCCCACGATTACCGCGCCGGCCAATGATCCGATGAGTGCGTGAGAGGACGAGGACGGAATGCCGAACCACCAAGTAATTAAGTTCCATGCAATAGCAGACAGCAAGGCGGCAATGACGATCTCGATGCCGAATTCCAAATCTGCCGGGTTGGCCACGCCGCTGCCGATCATCTTGGCTACGCCGGTGAACGTAATCGCGCCGACGAAGTTCATGACCGCAGCCATGAGGACGGCAAGTCTTGGCTTGATGGCGCGAGTCGATACCGAGGTCGCGATCGCATTGGCCGTGTCGTGGAACCCGTTAATAAAGTCAAAGGCTAGCGCCAGGAAAACGACGATCCATAATACATATATCTCCATGTGTACGACTCCTGCTCCTCTGGATTAGCTGTTACGCATAATGATCGATTCCAGTATATTGGCTACATCCTCGCAGTAGTCGGTCGTTTGCTCAAGACGCTCGTAAATTTCCTTGCGCTTGATAAGCTCGATCGGGTCCTTTACGTTAGCGAACAGACTTGTCACGCTGACGCGAAGCAGATCGTCGGCTTGATTCTCAAGTTCGTTAATGGCGATTGTATGCTCTCTCATCGCTAGCAGCTTCTTTTGCGTGAGCAATTGAATCGC
The DNA here is from genome assembly GCF_018604145.1 of Paenibacillus agaridevorans. Classification (NCBI taxonomy): domain Bacteria; kingdom Bacillati; phylum Bacillota; class Bacilli; order Caryophanales; family Paenibacillaceae; genus Paenibacillus; species Paenibacillus agaridevorans. The sequence continues at coordinate 4,798,622 of NZ_CP075889.1, forward strand.
CTTGCGAATCTGATGAGTAGAACGTACGATAACGTCGGCGAACAACGTAATATATTCGTCCTTCTCACGAACATTGTACATTTCGAACCGGGAAGCGCATGCTTCGATTCCGTCCAGGACATCGTCCAACGAGGTCGTGAGGGCCATAATGTCCTCGCGTTCGATTGGCGTGATAAAGGTTTTATTCAGTTCTTTTAAGATGGTGTGCGTAAATTGATCGCACTGGCTTTCCATCTCTTTCATTCGCTTGGCGAATGCCGTCAAGTTCGACAGATCCGAAACGCCTGCAGCGAAATATTCGGTGGCTTCAACCAACGTATCGCCCATCGCTTCGAGCGTTGTGAAAAAAATGTCCTTTTTCTTAAACATGTCAATCCCCTTATCCACTAGAAAATGGTATGTCGCTGACGGACAGTAACTCGCCCTAACGTAGTTTACACTACAATTGTTAAGGGAATGTAAACATCCATGAAAAATTTAAACATATTTTTTCGCGTACCACAATAGTTCCATCGTAATTTGTGATGAGAAAATCTCAACGTAAACACTCCTATGCGGTAAATAACGGGAAAAGAGGATTCCGCAGCGGAATCCTCTTTTAACGTTCCGCCTCCTTAGCTTATCCAGCGCTGGCGGATTGTACCCATGCCACATGCTCGGCGAGCGCCGGCTTGTTAGGCACGATATGTATATAAGTTTTGCCCGGCACCAGCGAGATCTCGGCGCCTTCCTTCGTTGCGAACCGGATCATGTCGTCCGGAGCGGACACCCAGTCGATATCGATCTTCTTTCCTTTCTGGAACAGGTAGGCATTGCCTCCCGACACCAGGTCGACGGACAGTCTTCCGACATCATCAAGCGTCCTGTGCGTTGTCTCGAATACAATCAGATTGGCCGCGGCAAGCGTAGCGTTGTTGTTCAAGTCGATATGAGGTTCGCCGTTGATCGACCGACTGTAAAGACCGGAGGTCTCATCGTAGATATAACCTACCTTATAGCTGTCCATCAGAAATTTGATCGTAATGTCGCGCGCATCCTCGGCGCCAGACGCGCCGGCGACCGTTCCGTTCTCCGAGAACTGATAGACGGGGACTGGCTTGTCATCGCTGTACTTCTTTTTCTCGGCGCCTTCGCGGAGCTTCTCCAGCGAAGAATACAAATTATGCGGAGCTTTGCGGTCCTTGCTTCTCCAGAAGTACGAGCCTGCGTTCGTGATTTCGTCGAGATAAGGTTTGCCCTGCTTCTGCAGAATACCGTAAGCCTCCGGACTCCCGCCCGCATGGGCCATTACCGCTCCATAGCTGTCGGCGATATCGATCAAATATTTGCGGTTGCTGCGAATCGGACCAATCGTGTCGGAGAGCGACTCCGTGCTTTGGAAGATCGCGACAAGCCTGGTAATGCCGCCTTCGGCGAGCACTTCCCAGATGACGTCGGCTCCCGTCAAGCCGGACTGCGGTCTGGCCGCGGAGAAGTTGTTGATCATAACGGCCATCGGTCTAAACTTTGCCTCTTGCGCAAGTCCGATGCCGGATAAGGGCGCTGTGTAGGGAAGCGGCGCAGCGGTCGGAATTGGAATTGCTTCCATCGTCGGAGAAGCCGTCGGCTCCGGCGGTACGTTAACGGGAGCTGCATTACTGCCGCCGCATGCTGCCGTCATCACGAATGTAGCCGCAAGCATAGCTGCGAGACTTCCTCGCAATCGGTTGTTCATGAATAACCCGCCTCTGCTAGAAAGTTGGTAATCATAGAATCTTTTACCGTCTATCTATTATTTAAGCACAGGTAAGGGCGAGATGTCTCGACAAAAATTATCTTTTTTCCGTCAAATCGACCAGTGAAGCCAATCCTGCTGCTTGCGGTCGAGGCCTGACAGCCACTCCGCGGTCACGCGAATCGCCTCTTCCTGATGCTGCTTGGAGGAATAGGTATGGCCCGCTTGGAAAATAATCTCTTTGTCGCACAGCCCCTCGCTTCTCGTCCAGAACACCTTCTGATACAGGAAGCTGTAGTCGACGGGAATGAGCTCGTCGCTCGTGCCATGAACAAGCAGCACCTCTCCGCCGAAACGTGTCGCCGATTGGAACGGCTGATGCTCCATCAGGGATTCGAAGAACACAGTCTGGAGAGAGTAACCGGCATAGTCGGTTCTGCCTTTCGTGACCGCCTCGTCATAGCCTGCCTTCCCGACAATTCGAACAATGTCGGTAAACGGATATCCGACGGCGGACCACATGATAAGCCGCTTGACCCGCTTATCCTTCACCGCGGTCAACAAGGCGACGGCGCCTCCCAGGCTGTGCCCCAGCAATACGATACGCGAAGGATCAACGCAATCCATTCCATACACATAATCGATGGCCGTCCTCGTCTGATCGATCATGGCATTGAAGCCGAGCGCTCCGTAGTCCCCGTTGCTCTCTCCGCAGCCGCCATAATCGAAGCGAAGCACGTAGGAGCCTTGCGCCGCAAGCTCCCTTGCCGCCTTTACGAATAGACGGTCCACGCCGACCCGGCTGCCGATAAATCCATGGCATATGACGATGGCCTGACGTTTCTCGTCCAGATGATGACCTCTCGTTGGATAATGCAGGGTAGCTTGCAGATCCAGATCCCCATGCTTAAGAGTCAATTGCTTCTCCATGACCATTCCTCCAATACCAAAATTCTATATATAATAATTCCTATAAGTTAACTATGAATTAGATGCATTCATCCTAACATTTCCACGGGCAGACTGTCAACGGGTATCCCGCATGGAGTTGGCAATTGCAGCGCACACTAATACAAAAAAGCCGATCCTCCCACAAGAGATTCGGCTTGGCGTGCAGTAAAACAATATCAACATCGGAGGTGAACGAAATGTCTGAAACGCCATTGTGGATTGCTTGGCTTCGCGACAACTGGCTATCGATTATGTTATGCGCCGGCGTTATTATCGCCGTCATATTCGTCATAGCCAATCGGAAGCTGCTTTTCTTTAAGGAGTAGACTGCTCCCGCTTATAAGGTATCGTGATCGTCGCGATCGTTCCCGCTCCCCGTTCGCTGTCGATACGAAGCTCGCCGCCGTGCAGCTCTATGATTTCCTTGCAAATCGCCAGCCCCAGGCCAGATCCGCCTTGACCGGAGCTGGCTTTGTAGAATTTCTCCGTAACATGGGGCAGATCCTCCGCTTCAATCCCGCATCCCGTATCCGAAACCGTCACCCGCGCCACGTGCAACTCTTCCGATACTGTAGTCGCCACGCGAATCGTCCCTCCCGGAGGCGTGAACTTGAACGCGTTGTCGATGAGATTAATAACGACCTGCTTGAGACGGTTCGCGTCGCCGCTGACGACAATCGGTCCCGCCGCGTAAGACGCCATCAGCTTCACTCGCGTCCCTTCCTCCCGCACGGCCAACTGTCTGACCGTTTCCTTGACAGGGCCGTTCAAGTCCAGAACCTCGGTATGCAGCTCCATAGAGCTTGCGGACAGCTTGGAGAAGTCCAGCAGATCCTCGACAAGACCGGTGAGCCGTTCCGTTTCCTTGCTAATGATGGAGAGCCCGAGCTTGACCTCTTCGTCGTCGCGGTCCGGCTCGCTTTCCTTCAACGTTTCGCTCCAACCCTTGATGGAGGTAAGCGGGGTTCGCAGCTCATGCGATATCGACGATATAAAATCATTTTTGAGCTTCTCCCGTTTGTTTAGCTCGCTCACCATCACGTTAAACGTCTCGGACAGCTGACCGATTTCGTCCCCGCTGCGTTTCATCGCCCGCTTCGTCCAATCTCCCTCCGCCATATACCTCGCCGCCCGCTTCAGCTCCTGAATCGGTCCCACGATGCGCTGCGCCAGGAACAGGCTTAAGCCCAGAAACAACAGGATAACGGATATCCCCGTGATGACGGCCATCTGGATCAGCTGCCCCACCATGCTGTCTACCCGCTCCAGCGACGACGTATACCGCAGCAAAGAAACGACGCGCGTATCCCCGCGCAGCGGAATCGTGACGGATGTCACCCGCTCGCCGTAATAAGGATCCACGCCGCTCCAAGTGCCTGTTTGTCCCGCCATTGCGCTTCTAACGTCGGCCGACGAATAGCGAATGCGGGGAGCGAATCCGTCCGAGTCAATACGCAGTTCTCCCTCGCTGCTGAGCAGCTGGATTCGAGTGGGACCCCCGTCGGCCATATTTTGAAGCAAATAATCGGCCTGGTCATGCAGACTAAGCGAAGTCAGCGACCGGCTGTGCTGCGTAAAGGCAGATTCGGCGCGCTGCTTCACGGAGCTCTGCGCGCTGCCGTAATAATAATTCCAGATGAGTATGACAAAAGCTGCTCCCAGCACCGCGACAACCAGCGCAATCAGCAGCAGATAGCTCCATACCATCTTCGCCTTAATGCTTCTCATTCCGCAGCTCCCCGTCTCCAGCGATAACCGAACCCCCAGACCGTCTCGATGAACGCCGGTTCCGAAGGACTTGCCTCCAGCTTCTGTCGAATGCGCCGGATATTGACGTCCACAACCTTAAGATCGCCAACATAATACCGACCCCATACCTCGGTCAAAATATGATCCCTGCTCACGCTTTTCCCCGCGCTCTCCATAAGCAGCCTTACCAGCGCCCACTCGGTAGGGGTGAGCACGATCTCCCGGCCGTTTTTCCATAACCGCCGCTGAGATACCGACAGACGGAACGGACCGCTGACGACTTCATCGGACGGACTCTGGATATTTTGGATACGGACCGGCAAGCTTTCCTCGGGAATGGCCTTCCCTTCGGATTGCGTCAATGCTCCGTCGATGGCGCTTGCTGATTCCGATGCAACAGCCGATTCCGCCTGAGAAACGGCTTCTCGATCTACCGCGGTCACCGGCTGCGGCTCCGCATGCATCCGCCGGTAGAGCGACTTGATCCGGGCGACTAGTTCGCCAGGGCTAAACGGTTTCTGCACATAATCGTCGGCGCCTAGCTCCAATCCCTTGATCTTGTCCTCTTCTTGCGACTTCGCCGTCAGCATGATGATACCCATCCGGGGATATCGCGCTCTAAGTTGCTCGCATACTTCGAACCCGCTGATTGTAGGCAGCATGACATCAAGCAGCGCGATATCGAACGGTCCGTCGCTTTCAGCGCAAGCAAGCGCTTGTTCGCCGTTCTCCGCCTCGGTGACGATCATATCGTTGCGCCTGAGATTAATGCGGACAAACCCCCGTATCGATTCTTCATCCTCCAGCAACAAAATTCGCATTGGATATTCCCCCCTTTCTCCGCTTATTCCGAGAATTCGATCCGAATCCGCTCCAGAAACTGCTCCTTCTCTTTCAGCATCTCCCCGGCCTCCGCCCTGGAATGCGCAGTTAATGAAGTCGCGTCGCCGAGCGTTTCATCGTACAATACTGCCGCATATAGGTTGCCCCCGTATGTGCCAAGCGTTCGGAAGGTCCGCTTCTCTTCCCGCCACACATGCTCCACGCCATCCCACTGATTTTTCGGTACGACATGGATGGAGACGAGATCGGCCCTCTCCGTCGTGTCCGGATTGTAATATTGCAGCGTGACGACTCCATAGCTTGCTCTTGGCGGTTTCTCCAGCGTGTACTTCCCTTGCCAGGCCTCAGGAATGTCGAGAAGCAGACCGTAGCTCTCGTCTACGTATTGCTCTGCGATCTTCCGGAATTCGTTCCTGCCGTCCCATTGCAGCCACTCCGTAATCCACAACGAATCGGAATAAGGGACGCCCTCTTGTCCCGGGGCCTCCCATGTCCGCTGAAGCTCGATGATACCATCGCCGTTCATATCGCGGCTGACCGTTGGCTTGCCGGCAAAGCCGTAGCCCAACTTTTCCTGCTCGGGCGTCGGGAACACAAGCGACAGATCGCGCCCGTTCCAGGCATACATATAAGTGAGCATGCTGTGCGCGCCAGTGCCGCCCTCCAGCAGTATCCCTTGATGGCGTGGAGAGATGCTCCCCATCTTTATGCGCTCGAACAGATTGACGCCTTCCGGCAGCGTTGTCTTGGCTCTTGATGCCAGCTTTCCGTCTTCCCACGTGTAGACGGCCAATTGAAAGACGGGCATGATGAGCTCCGCCGTCGTACCGGAGAAGGAGGTTCCGCTTATAACCGCGAGCACCTGCTTGCCGTCGCGATTAAGGTCCGCTGTATCGGCGAGACTAAACGGCAAAGAGGCTGCCGGCACCATCGTCAGCTTCCCCTTATCGTTGCGCGCCGCCTTGTTCGAGAACGAATACATCTCCAGCATCGATGGACTGTCGAACGCGCCTGCCCAGCCTACCGCGAGCTCCATGACGCCGTCTCCGTCCATATCTATGATGCTCAGCCAAGTCATCTCGCGAGCAAGAGGCTGCTGTACGAGCAGCCATTGCCGCCAGCCATTGTCCGTTTGACGCAGCGTCATAATCTCCGGCGAGCTGTATTCATTATAGTAGGTAACGACCGCTTCGTTTTTGCCGTCTCCATCCAGATCGATTAACCGGACCGCTTCCATGACATCGTTGCTATGCGGCAGCATGAGAATGCTGAACTCCGGCAGCGCCTTCGTCACAGCTGCCAGCAGCTGCTCCTTGTCCTCGCCGATTTCCGGCTTCAGCAGCAGATCTGCAGGAGCCGCCGTATATTGGCAGCCGGCAAGCATCAGCAAGCTTAACATCGCTCCCAGCGGCATCAGCCTCATGAATACCTTCAAGCTGCCGCCGCCGGATTTCCGAGAAACGCTTACGGATTCTTCGCTCGTTGCGCTCTCGCGGTATGCAGTTGGAGCAGTAGTCTGGCTGGCATGCGACATAGCTGATACAATCTCCTTCAAAGGTCAAGGCAGTTCGTCCACCGTAACGAGCGTGTAACCCAGCTTGTGCAGGTCGTCGATAATCCCCGGCAGAGCCTCGACCGTATTCTTAATATGCTTGCTTCCGAATGAATGCATTAATATTATACCATTAGGCTTCGTGTCTTGAATAATCATCTGACGCATGTCGGCGGGAGAAGTACCCGCCCAATCCCTCGTGTCCACCGTCCAGCCCGTGTGCACCCGGTCTTGCGCTTTAAGAATCTGCTTTACCGTATCCGACATCGACCCGTATGGAGCCCGGAACAATGTCGGCTTCTCGCCAAGAACGTCCCGGATCGCCTCATCCGTTTTATTAATCTGCTCCAGGATGACCGATTTCTCTTGTTTCTTGAGATCTTTATGATTTTGCGAATGATTGCCGATCGTATGTCCTTCGTCCGCAATGCGCTGCAGCACCTCGGGATACAACTTCACTTGCTGGCCAACGACAAAGAACGTCGCTTTGACCCCTTTTTCCTTCAAAATATCCAAAATCGCCGTCGTATATTTTTTATCAGGACCGTCGTCGAAAGTGAGTGCCACCAGCTTCTTGCCATTATCGCTATTTCCCTGTTCTGCCGGAACGGATGGTTTGTCCGGCTGACCGCCGGCATTGGCGCCTTCGCCAGGTTTGCCTCCGGAATTGCCGGAGCCCGTTCCTCCGTTAACGGAGCCATTACCGTTACCTGCTCCGACTCCCGCACCAGCACCCGTGCCGCCGCCTGCTCCGATACCGGCGCCGTTGCCCGTGCCGCCGCCTGCTCCGATACCGGCGCCGTTGCCCGTGCTGCCATTCTTTCCTCCGTCACCATTGCCGTTTTGACCGTTTGCTCCTTCTGTTCCGTTGCCGCCGGCATTATCGCCACCGTTGCCCGCCCTTCCTCCCGAGCTGCCGTTGCCGGAGGAGCCGCTCTGACTTCCGCTTCCCGTTCCATGCCCGTTTTGCGGCTCGCCAGAGCCGCCCTGGTCTCCGGAGCCTCCGACGCCGGTCAGCGTACCGTCCTGATCCGCTGCCCCTCCGCCTCCGTTACCCGAGCCTGAAGCCGTTCCGCCTTGGATCGTCTCTCCGCCCTTGACGACGGACGGGATGATTGCCGACATCCCCATCGACATCGATCTCCCTGCCGCGCAGCCGGCAACCCAGAAGAATACCGCCACAATAACCATTAATAGAACCAATCTCCGACGACGACGTTTTTTTGTCCTGTCCATCCTTCTCACCTTCTAATCTGCTGATAGTTTAATCTTATCGGAAGAATAGATTTAGAGAGTTACAAAAGAGTAACATCATTCGGGAAATAATGACAAGAAATAGTGACAGGGGGAATGGATTCAAGCAGACGGTTAAAAGCTTCCACCTCCAGCACACCTTCGCGGACCGTAGCCAGCCCTTCTTCACGATAAGGGTACTGGTCGATGGACAACCAGCCTTGGTAGCCCAGGCAATTGATCTCCCAATTTACTATGCCAAAGGACTCTTGTTGATGGAAAATTATTCATTTATAATAATTGTTGATATTTTCATAATTTTCAGCCAGGAGAGTGAGCGTATTGAAGAAAAAAGCATTTGCAGCCATTATAGGTGTATCCATGCTGGCCAGTATGGGAACGGGGGCATTTGCGGCGACGAAGCTGCAGGAGATTAAAGCCTTTCTAAACCCTGAAATAAAGGTACAGGTCGACGGAACTTACGCTGATCTGCGTGACGTAAACGGCAACGCCATTGCACCGATCGTCTATCAAGGCGCCAACTATTTTCCTATCCGCGCCGTGTCCGATGCGCTTGATGTAGCGGTAGATTATGACGAGGCAACCAAAACGATTATTTTGGGCGAGAAGGTTGAAGGCACCTCTATCGCCAAGGGATTCGATGATATGTATCACACGAAGGACCCGGTCCAAACGACCTATAAAGGCAAGGATTACAAAGAAGCTTTTTACGACAACGCTTCCGGCAACCGCAATGTTAGTTTTATGCTCTATCCGGATAAAAACTATCAAACGTTATACCTTCAGATTGCAGCTGTCGGCGGCGATCTGACAGACTTTACGATTAAAGACTCGGAAAACGACATTATTCTGAAAACAGAAAATGTCATCAAATCCGAAAATGGCCTGGTTACCGTCAAGGTTGATATCGGAGGCGTTGAAGAGCTGTACATCTATGGAAGTGCCAATAAGGACACAACTGTTTTTATCCCTTTGACTACATCCTATTATAAATAAGATTTATCTTCATAACGGATACCAAGAACCGATTGGCAGTTGTTGTCCGCACAGCAAAAAGGCCTCAATCCCTAACTTAGGGTTTGAGGTCTTTTTATTTTGAACCGATCAGTAGGGCAGCTAGCTCCTAACGAAGAGCCTTCGCCGCGATGTCCGTGCGGTTCTGCATCCCCTCGAAGGAGATGACGCTAACCGCCTCGTAGGCGCGCGCGCGAGCTTCCGCGATGTCGCGGCCGCGGCCGACGATGCCGAGCACGCGACCGCCGTTCGTCACGAACTGGCCGTCCTTGAGCGCCGTACCCGCGTGGAACACAAGCGCGCCTTGCGCTTCCGCTTCCGCGATGCCCGTAATGATGCGGCCTTTCGGATAGGAAGCCGGATAACCTTCGGATGCCGCCACGACGCATACCGCCGCTTCGTCGCTCCATTCGATGTCGAGATCGCCCAGACGTCCGTTCATCGCAGCCAGCACGATGTCGACGAGATCCGTCTTCAGCCGCGGCAGCACGACCTGCGTCTCGGGATCGCCCATGCGGGCGTTGAACTCGATCGTCTTGGGACCGTCCTTCGTGATCATCAAGCCAGCAAATAATACGCCGCGGAACGGACGTCCTTCGCTGACCATTGCCTTAGCCGTCGGAATGATAATGTTCGTGATCGACTCCTCGATGATCGCGGAATCGATATGGGGTAGCGGCGTGTACGTGCCCATGCCTCCCGTGTTCGGTCCTTTGTCGCCGTCAAAGATCGGCTTGTGATCCTGGGCCGGAACCATAGGTTTTACGGTTTCGCCGTCCACGAACGCCAGGATCGACATCTCTTGCCCTTCGAGGAATTCCTCGATGACGATCTGGTTGCCCGCTTCGCCGAACACCTTGTCGACCATCGCTTCGCGAAGAGCCTTCTCGGCCTCTTCCATGGAGTAGGCCACCGTTACGCCTTTGCCGGCAGCGAGACCGTCCGCTTTGATGACGATAGGAGTGGACTGCTCGCGCAAGTACGCGGAGGCCGCCTCGTAGTCGGTAAACGTCTCGTACTTGGCTGTCGGGATGTTGTATTTTTTGAGCAGATTTTTCATAAAAATCTTGCTGCCTTCAATCTCCGCGGCCGCCTTGTTCGGACCGAAAGCAGGGATGCCCGCCGCTTCGAACGCGTCCACGATGCCGTCCGCAAGCGGATCGTCGGGACCGACGAATACAAGATCGATCGACGCTTCCTTGGCGAAACGGGTCAGCTCGTCGAACTGGGATACCGGAATCGGCACGCATTCCGCGATTTGCGAAATGCCTGCATTTCCTGGCGCGCAGAACAGCTCCTTCACTTTATCGCTTTTCTTGAGCGACCAGCAGATCGTATGCTCGCGTCCGCCGCTGCCAATGACCAATATACGCATAATGAGTGCAAGCCCCTTTTCTTGTAACGTGGATTAATGTTTGAAGTGACGGACGCTCGTAAACACCATTGCTATGCCGTTCGCGTTCGCCGCAGCGATGGATTCTTCGTCCTTGATGGAGCCGCCGGGCTGGATGATCGCCTTGATGCCGGCTTTCGCCGCAAGCTCGACCGTATCGCCCATCGGGAAAAACGCGTCGGAAGCCAGTACCGCGCCGACAGCTTTCTCGCCTGCTTGTTCGATCGCGATGCGCGCCGCGCCGACTCGGTTCATTTGGCCTGCGCCTACGCCTACCGTCATGTCGTCCTTAGCGAGCAAAATCGCGTTCGACTTCACGTGTTTCACGACCTTCCATCCGAACAGAAGCTGTTTGAGTTCTTCCGGAGTCGGCTGGCGCTCCGTGACGACTTTCAGATCCGCTTCCGTAATGCTGTGCACGTCGCTCTCTTGAACGAGCATGCCGCCGTCTACGGACGTGACGACCCACTCGGATTTGCGTTCGGCCGCAGCCGTCAGCTCGCCGAGTTTGAGCAGGCGGATGTTTTTCTTCTTCGCGAGGATGTCGAACGCTTCAGGCGTGTAATCCGGCGCGATGATGATCTCCAGGAAGATGCCGCCCAGCAGCTCGGCCGTATCGGCGCCGATCGTGCGGTTAGCCGCGACGATGCCGCCGAAGATCGATGTCGGATCGGCTTCGTACGCTTTTTGGTACGCTTCGTGAATCGTTGCTCCGATGCCCACTCCGCAAGGGTTCATATGTTTGACCGCAACGACAGCGGGCTCGTCGAATTCCTTCAGGATGGAGAGCGCGGCGTTCGCGTCGTTAATGTTGTTGTAGGACAACTCCTTGCCGTGCAATTGCTCGGCAGTTGTGACGTTGCCCGTCGCCGCCAGCGGCTTGCTGTAGAAAGCGGCTTTCTGGTGCGGGTTCTCGCCGTAACGCAGATCCTGTACCTTCTCGTAAGTGACCGTGTACGTCTCGGGAAGCGGCTCGCCCGTTTGTTTGGAGAGGTAGTCCGAGATCAGCGCATCGTAAGCCGCCGTGTGGCGGAATACTTTCGCGGCCAGACGTTTGCGCGTCGCTAGCGTCGTGTCGCCGCCCTCTTTCAACTCTTCCGCAACGGCAGCATAGTCGCCGGCGTCGACGACAACCGTGACGAATGCATGGTTTTTGGCTGCGGAACGAAGCATGGTCGGGCCGCCGATGTCGATATTTTCGATCGCCTCCTCGTAGGTCACGTCAGGCTTGGCGATTGTTTCTTTGAACGGATACAAGTTAACGACTACCAGGTCGATATACTCGAGTCCCAGATCTTTCATCGCTTTCTGATGTTCTTCGTTGTCGCGAACCGCCAGCAGGCCGCTGTGTACGGCCGGGTGCAGCGTCTTCACGCGTCCGTCCATAATCTCGGGGAACCCTGTTACATCGGAGATGCCGATGACGGGAACGCCTTCCTTCTGAAGCAGGTTGAACGTACCCCCTGTCGAAATAATTTGCACGCCTTGCTCTGCGAGTGCTCTCGAAAACTCAACGATGCCCGTCTTGTCGGACACGCTGATCAACGCTCTGCGAATAGCCACTTTTAACGTCCTCCTTGGATTGGTTGGATTGGATTGAGTCAATAACGTTATGATTTCTAACGGACAACAGCGAAGCTATTTGCGCGTTTTCTACCGTTTTTAACTTTAACGGACAGGAGAAACGTTAATTGAACGTAATCAAGGTTAATATTGCCCAGATCGCGCAAATAAGGTCGCCTGTGTCCGTTGAACTATGATACTACTACGATACGGTGACATGCCGCCCCTCGAGCTTGACTCGACCAGCCGCGATTGCGCCGACCACGTTTGGCAGCAGCTCGCGTTCAACGGCTTGGATACGGGGAGACAATGTTTCGATGCCTTCTCCGTCGCCGACAGGGACAACTTCTTGCGCGATAATCGGTCCGCTGTCGAGACCGCCGTCGACATAGTGTACCGTAACGCCGGTCACCTTTACGCCGTAGTCCAGCGCCTGCCCCATTGCATTTACGCCGGGGAATGCCGGCAGCAGCGACGGATGCACGTTGATCATCCGGCCATAATAAGGCTCGACGATTGTAGGAGTGAGAATGCGCATGTAGCCGGCAAGCACGATGAGATCCACGCCGCGCTTCGTGAGTTCGGCGACGATTTCCGTTTCGTAAGCTTCGCGGTTCGGGTAATCCTTGGGTTTGAATACGAAGGCGTCTACGCCTGCCCGGCTCGCCCGTTCGACGACCGGCGCAGACGGCTTGTCACAAACAAGAAGCTCGATGGTCACATCGAGCTTCCCCTCCCGCACCGCATCCGCAATCGCCTGGAAGTTCGTCCCTTGTCCCGAAGCGAATACCGCAATGCGAAGCGGCGCCATTATACTTCCGCTCCCGTGAACGTTACGACGCGGTTGCCTTCCGTAACCGTGCCGATTCGGTAAGCCTTCTCGCCAAGCTCTTCGGAGATTTTAATCGCCTTCTCTGCTTGGTCGGCTGGCACAACGATAACCAGACCGATGCCCATGTTGAACGTCGTGAACATGTCGCGGTTCGAGATCGCGCCCTTGTCTTGCATCAAGCCGAAGATCGGCAGGATCGGCCACGAGCCATAAGCGATGTCTACGTTCACGCCGTCAGGCAGCACGCGCGGGATGTTCTCGATGAAACCGCCGCCCGTAATGTGCGCCATGCCTTTCACTTGCACTTCCTCGATCAGCTTAAGGGCTTGCTTCACGTAGATCCGAGTCGGCTCAAGCAGCACGTCGCCCAGCTTGGCGCCGTCCAGCTCGTCCAGCTTCTGATCCAGCGAGTAACCGGCTTCTTCGAGCAGCAGACGGCGAACGAGCGAGAAGCCGTTGCTGTGGATGCCGCTGGAAGCGAAGCCAAGCACCGCATCGCCAGGTGCGATCGTGGAGCCGTCGATCATTTTTTTCTTGTCGACGATGCCGACCGTGAAACCGGCGATGTCGTATTCTTCTTCGGAGTACATGCCAGGCATCTCTGCAGTCTCGCCGCCGATCAGCGCGCAGCCGGATTGGACGCAGCCTTCGGAGATCCCTTTGACAATCGCTTCGATCTTCTCGGGAACAACTTTGCCGCATGCCAGATAGTCGAGGAAGAAGAGCGGCTCTGCGCCTTGCACGATAATATCGTTCACGCACATCGCTACTGCATCTATTCCGATCGTGTCATGCTTGTCCATTGCGAACGCCAGCTTCAGCTTCGTGCCGACGCCGTCCGTTCCGGATACGAGCACGGGCTCCTCGTATTTGTCCTTGTCCAGTCCGAACAGGCCGCCGAAGCCGCCCAGCTCCGCCAGAACCTCCGGACGGTAAGTGCGCTTCACGTGTTTTTTCATCCGTTCGACCGCTTCGTTGCCCGCGGCGATGTCGACTCCAGCCTTTTTATATGCTTCTGACAAAAGGTTCCACTCCTTATTTCGTTCTCAGAAAAGTATCTTATCCCGCAAAATACAACTCAAGTGAGCAAACTCGCAGGTTTGGCAGACTAACTTTCGTCTTGCAAATAAGTCGACTACGCCGACTTATTTGCTCCGTGCAGCCGCTTTGCGCGAGATTAAGTCGGTCTCGCCGACTTATTCGCTCCGCGAAGCCGCCACTCTGTCGCACGGAGCGCTGACGCGGCTGTCCTAGCAGCTGCAGCTTTTGTCCGACTCCTCATTAACCGGAGTCGGGTAATCGTTGTCGAAGCAGGCGAGGCACATGCCGCGGTTGTACGCACCGTCGTTGCCGCCCACGGAGTCGACGAATCCGTCATCGCTCAGGAAGGATAAGGAGTCCGCATTGATTTCCTGACGGATTTCTTCGACTGTGCGGTACGAAGCGATGAGCTCCTTGCGATCCGGCGTGTCGATGCCGTAGTAGCAAGGGTTCTTGAACGGCGGCGACGTAATTCGCACGTGCACCTCCGTAGCTCCCGCTTCTCGCAGCAAGTTGACGATCCGGCGCGACGTTGTGCCGCGCACGATGGAGTCGTCGATCATGACGACGCGTTTACCTTCGACGACCTTGCGAACCGCGGACAACTTCATTTTGACGCCCTTCTCGCGCAATTCCTGCGAAGGCTGGATGAACGTCCGGCCCGTATACTTGTTTTTGATAAGCCCCAGCTCGTACGGAATGCCCGTCTGCTCCGCGAATCCGATCGCTGCCGAAATACTGGAGTCCGGTACGCCGGTTACGACATCCGCGTCGACGAACGCCTCGGTAGCCAGCTGACGTCCCATCCGTTTGCGCGCGGAGTGGATATTGATGCCGTTAATGTCGCTGTCCGGTCTCGCAAAATAAATATATTCCATTGCGCAAGTCGCTCTGCGTTCGATCTTCGCGTAACGATCCGTGCGTATGCCGTTCGCATCCAACACTAGGAGCTCTCCCGGCTGAACGTCGCGAACGTACTCCGCGCCGATTGTCTCGAACGCGCAAGTCTCGGAAGAGAATACGTACGCATCGCCCAGACGCGCCATCGCCAGCGGACGGAGTCCGTTGGGATCGGAAGCGACGATCATCTTCTCATTCGTCATGATGAGGAAAGCAAAGCCGCCGACGATACGCTGCAACGCTTCCTTGGCCGCCGTCTCGAAGTCCTTCGAGGAACGGGCGATCAAGTGCGCGATCACTTCCGTGTCGCTGGATGTCTGAAAGATGGAGCCGCTCATCTCGAGCTCGTGTCTAATCTCGGGCGCGTTCACAATATTGCCGTTTGTCGCAACGCCTAGGTCACCATCACGGTATCTGAAAATAAGCGGCTGCGCGTTCCCGAGTTGGCTCGAGCCCGATGTGGAGTAGCGGACATGGCCGATAGAGCGATCGCCCTTCAGCATGTCCAGCTTGTCCTTGTCGAACACTTCCTTGACTAACCCCATGCCGCGATGGTAGTTAAACGCATTGCCATTGTCCGTATCAACCGTACAAATTCCGGAGCTCTCTTCTCCGCGATGCTGCAGCGCATGGAGGCCGTAATAAGATAGTCCTGCGGCGTCGGGATGACCGAACACGCCAAAGACTCCGCACTCCTCGCGCAACTTGTCAAAAATATCGTCCCGGCCAATACCCTCATTGTAATGATCGCCGGTCCAAAGCACCTGGCCATCTAATGTTGCACCGTCGCGTACCTGGCCGCCGAGAGCCGTGCGATTAGGCACGGCGCTCGCTTGCGCAGAACGGTCGATTACTTCATGAGACATGGAATCGCATCCTTCCAAACCTTCTCCAGTTGTTGTACCGGCGCTGCGATGCCGGATTTGCCATTGACGTTAATGGTGAGGCTGCTGCCCGATACTTTCCCGATGACCGCAAATTGAACGCCTTGCTCGCTCAAAAGAGCTGTCAATGCGTCCGCCTGCTCCGGCTTCGCCGACAGCAGAATGCGGGATTGCGATTCGCTGAACAGCAGGTGGTCCGGACGAAGGTCGCTGGTCAGCGATACTTCCGCGCCAACGCCGCCGCTGATACAGGACTCCGCCAGCGCTACCGCGATGCCGCCTTCCGACAAGTCGTGCGCCGAAGCGACGAGCCCTTGCTGAATAGCGCCCAGGACGGCATCTTGAACTTGCTTCTCCACGTCGAGATCGATGACCGGAGGACGTCCCGCAGGAGCGCCGCTCAGCACGTATTGCAGCTCGCTGCCGCCAAACTCCGCTTTCGTGTCGCCGAGGAGCACGATGACGTCGCCTTCGGACTTGAAGCCTTGCGTCATGATATGGTCGACGTCATGCACCAGGCCGACCATGCCGATGACCGGCGTCGGGTAGATCGCGCCTTTGGCATTCTCGTTGTACAAGCTGACGTTGCCGCCGATGACCGGCGTATCCAGCTTCACGCAAGCTTCGGACATGCCATCCGCCGATTTCTCAAGCTGCCAGAAGATTTCCGGCTTCTCCGGGTTGCCGAAGTTAAGGTTGTCCGTAATTGCCAGCGGCTCCGCGCCGGAGCATACGATGTTGCGGGCCGCTTCCGCGACCGCGATCCGTCCGCCCATCTCGGGGTCCAGATGCACGTAACGTCCGTTGCAGTCCGTCGTCATCGCCAGCGCTTTGCGCGTACCGTCAACGAGAACAACCGCTGCATCGGAGCCCGGGCGCACGGCCGTAGCCGTACGAACCATGTAGTCATATTGGTTATATACCCACTCTTTGCTCGCAACCGTCGGGGAAGCCAGAACTTTCTCGAGGGTGCCGTTCAGATCCGTAATTTCGTCAAAAGCAGCCGTGTCGATCGCTGCGCTCTCGCGGAACGAAGCAGGCTCGCTGGACGGTTTGTTGTACACCGGACACTCGTCGACGAGCGCTTTGACCGGCATGTCGGCTACTTCTTCTCCTTGGTGGAACAACCGAAGACGTCCGTCATCCGTCACTTTGCCCACTTTTGCGCAAATAATGCCCCAACGATCGAAAATTTCCTTCGCTTGCGCCTCATGCCGAGGCTCGACAACAAAGAGCATACGCTCTTGCGACTCGGACAACATCATCTCGTAAGGCGTCATGCCCGTCTCGCGCTGCGGCACCTCGTCGAGATACAGCTCAAGACCGTTGCCTGCCTTGGAAGCCATCTCCGCGCTGGAGCAAGTAAGGCCGGCCGCTCCCATATCCTGAATGCCCAGAACGATGCCGGAGTTGATCAGCTCGAGCGTTGCTTCCATAACCAGCTTTTCCATAAACGGATCGCCGACTTGGACCGCCGTACGTTTCTCTTCGGACTCCTCGGAGAGCTCGACGGATGCGAATGTCGCGCCATGAATACCATCGCGTCCCGTTGCCGGCCCAACGTAGAAAACAGGGTTTCCTACGCCTTTGGCGACGCCGCGCTGGATTTTGTCATGATCGATCAGCCCGACGCACATGGCGTTGACGAGCGGATTGCCTTCGTAGCTTTCGTCGAACATCACTTCGCCGCCAACCGTTGGAACGCCGATACAGTTGCCGTAGCCGGCGATGCCGCTGACGACATTTTCGAACAAGTATTTAACGCGCTCATTGTTCAAGTTGCCAAAGCGCAAGCTGTTTAGTATGGCTACAGGACGCGCGCCCATCGAGAAAATATCGCGAAGAATGCCGCCGACACCCGTCGCCGCGCCCTGGTAAGGCTCGACAGCGGACGGATGGTTATGGGATTCGATCTTAAACACGACTGCCTGGTTGTCGCCGATGTCGACGATGCCCGCGCCTTCGCCCGGCCCCATCAGGACGCGAGGTCCGGTGATCGGGAATTTTTTCAGAATAGGCTTGGAGTTCTTGTAAGAGCAATGCTCCGACCACATGACGCTGAATACGCCGATCTCCGTGTAGTTGGGCTTGCGGCCCAGGAATCCGCAAATCAGTTCGTATTCGTTATCCGTAACGCCGAATTGCGTGTAAATGCGCTGATCCGCGATTTGCTCCGCAGTCGGCTCCTTAGCTGTTAATTGCTGCGCCATGTTGTTCCCTCCATGCATTCAAAATCGATGTAAACATTCTCAGTCCGTCTTCCGAGCCCAGAATCTGGCTTACCGCGCGCTCCGGATGCGGCATCATGCCGACGACGTTGCCCGCTTTGTTGCTAATGCCCGCGATATTGTCGACGGAGCCGTTTGGATTTGTTTCGCCCGCATAACGGAATACGATTTGATTATTCGCTTTGAGCTCGGCCAGCGTTTCTTCGTCGCAGAAGTAGTTGCCTTCGCCGTGAGCGATCGGAATATCGATAATTTCGCCTTGCGAATATTGATTCGTGAAAGCCGTATTGCTGTTCACCACTTCAAGAGGCGTACCATGGCAACGGAATTTCAGGCCCGTGTTGCGGATAAGCGCGCCAGGGAGGAGATTTGCTTCCGTCAGAATCTGGAAGCCGTTGCAGATGCCAAGAATATATTTGCCTTCGTCTGCCGCTTTCTTCACTTCGTTCATGACGTTCGCGAATTGCGCGATAGCGCCGCAGCGCAAGTAATCGCCGTAGGAGAAGCCGCCTGGCACGAGGATAGCGTCGTAGCCGGACAGGTCCGTAGCGGTGTGCCAGACGTAGTCGACCTGCTCGCCGATCGCTTCAACTGCCTTGTAGCAATCGATGTCGCAGTTGGAGCCAGGAAATACGAGAACCGCAAATTTCATGATCTTAACCCTCCAGCTCGAAGCGGTAGTCTTCGACCACTGTGTTCGCGAGCAGCTTCTCGCACATCACTTTCAGGCGGGCTTCCGCTTCCGCGCGATCGTTTGTGTCAAGCTCCACCTCGAGATATTTGCCGATTCGCACTTTGCCAACTTCCGCGAACCCCATGGAATGGAGCGCGCCTTGTACGGCCGTTCCTTGCGGATCCAAAACGTTTTCCTTAATCGTAACGTAGACGGTTGCCTTCATAATAGCCTCCTGAATGTGTGTTTATAATGGTAATTCGTTGAACATGCTTGTTGGATAGTTGATGCAGTTACTGTATGATGCTCGTTTGGTGCTTCTATGTCCGCTTCCTACGACAGCTCCTGCCCCGTCAAGCGACGGTAAATCTCGCGGTAGCGCGCCGTCGTGGCCGCAACGACAACCTCCGGCAGCGGATCCGGCATGCTGTCGCGGTCCCAGTCCGAGCCCAGCAGGTAAGTTCGGACCGGCTCCTTGTCCATGCTATCGATCTCCACGTCGTAGGCGTAGCTGCCTTCCGACCAGAAGCGCGACGAGTCCGGCGTGAAAATTTCGTCGATCAGGATGACCTTGCCGTCGATCAGGCCGAATTCGAACTTGCAGTCCGCGAGAATGATGCCGCGCTCCTGGCAATAGTCATGCGCGAAGCGATACAGAGTCAGGCTGCGGTCACGCAGCTCCTCGGCTAGAGCTTCGCCTACCAGCTCCGCCATCCGCTCGAACGGGACGTCTTCGTCATGGCCGACGTCATTTTTGGCGGCCGGCGTAAAGATCGGTTCAGCAAAATGTTCGTTCTTCCGCATGCCCTCCGGCAGCTTGATGCCGTTGATCTCGCCCGTGCTCGTATACTGTCTCCAGCCGCCGCCCGTAATGTAGCCGCGCACGACGCATTCGATATCGATGCGTTCGGCTTTGCGGGTCACCATGATGCGGTTCTTAAGCAGCTCCGGCTCCGTCACGATATCGCCCAGCAACGCCACGTCGGTATGCACCACATGATTTTCCTGCAGCTCCTTCGTTACCTCGAACCAGAAAGCCGACAGCCGATTCAGCACATTGCCCTTATCGGGAACAGCCGGGTCCAGCACGTAATCGAACGCCGAGATCCGGTCGGTCACGACGATCAGGAAGTGCTCCCCGAGATCGTACAGCTCCCGCACCTTGCCCTTGTAGACCAGCGGTGCCTTAACGTAATCGACGGCCGTTGATAATGCCTGCGGTCTTGCGCTTGCGCTCATTCCATTCATCCCCTCGTCCCCGCCTAGTTCAAGCCTAGTCTTGCGAAAATCGTATCCACATGCTTGAGATGCCAAGCAGGGTTGAAGCAGTCGTCGATCTCCTCGGAAGACAGCACCGTCGTAATTTCCGTCGTTTCTTCCACGATGGAGCGGAATTGGCGCTGCTCTTCCCAAGCCTGCATCGCACGCGGCTGCACCGTGTCGTACGCTTGCTCGCGGCTGAAACCTTTGTCGATCAGCTTCGTCATGACGCGGCCGGAGAACGGAACGCCGTAGGTCGCGCTCATGTTGCGTTTCATATTTTCCGGGAACACCGTCAGGTTCTGAATAATGTTGCCCAGTCTGTTAAGCATATAGTTAAGCAGCATCGTCGAATCAGGCAGGATGACGCGCTCCGCCGAAGAGTGGCTGATGTCCCGCTCATGCCAGAGCGGCACGTTCTCGAATGCAGTCAGCATATGGCCGCGAATGACGCGGGACAGGCCGGACATGTTCTCGCAGCCGATCGGGTTGCGTTTGTGCGGCATCGCCGACGAGCCCTTCTGGCCTTTGGCAAACGGCTCCTCCACCTCGCGGAATTCGCTCTTCTGAAGCGCGCGGATTTCCGTGGCGAACTTGTCCATCGACGTCGCGATCAGAGCCAGAACGCCTACATACTCGGCGTGACGGTCTCGCTGCAGCGTCTGCGTGGAGATCGGAGCGGCCGTGATGCCGAGCTTGTCGCAGACGAATTGCTCAACGAACGGATCGATGTTCGCGTACGTGCCGACGGCGCCGGACATTTTGCCGAATTGAACGTTGTGCGCCGCGTGCTGGAAGCGCTCCAGGTTGCGCTTCATCTCTTCGTACCACAGCGCCATCTTGAGACCGAACGTCGTCGGCTCGGCGTGTACGCCGTGCGTGCGCCCCATCATCGGAGTGTCCTTGTACTGAATGGCTTTCTCGCGAAGAATGCCGATAAATCTTTCGATATCCTTAAGCAGGATTTCGTTAGCTTGACGGAGCAAGTAGCCCATCGCCGTATCGACGACGTCCGTGGAAGTCAGGCCGTAATGCACCCACTTGCGCTCCGGTCCTACCGTCTCGGATACGGCCCGGGTGAACGCGATCACGTCGTGGCGAGTCTCCTGCTCGATCTCGTAAATCCGGTCGATGTCGAAGCTGGCCGAAGCTCGCAGCGCTTTAACGTCTTCCTGTGGAATAATGCCAAGCTCGGACCAAGCCTCGCATGCGCACAGTTCAACCTCCAGCCAAGCTTTGAATTTATTCTCTTCCGTCCAGATGGCTCTCATCTCGGGTCTGCTATAACGTTCTAACATGATGGCATCACACCTTCCAAATCGTAGTTTCTTCTATCCATTGCAATGCCGCCTCCACGTTAGGGGCCAGCACGTTCACATGACCCATCTTCCGCTTGAATACGGCGTCCTTTTTCCCGTACAAATGCACCTTCGGAGCAATGCCGGCATGAGTCGCCGCATCGTCGCCTTCCGCCAGCCTTTCCAGCAGCGGCTCCACATGCTGCCCCAGCACGTTGACCATGACGACGGAGCTCATCAGCGACGTATCGCCCAACGGCAGGCCGCAGATGGCGCGGACATGCTGTTCGAACTGCGACGTGCGACAAGCCTCCATCGTGTAATGTCCGCTGTTATGCGGACGCGGCGCGAGCTCGTTGACGTACAGCCCGCCGTCCTCCGTCACGAACAGTTCCACCGCGATGAGTCCGACGACGTTCAGCCCTTCCGCGATCCGTACAGCTAGCCGCTCTGCTTCCGCAATCACGTCTTCGCCGACGCGAGCCGGCACGATAGACAGATGCAATATATTATCGACATGAATATTTTCCGCAGGAGGGAACGCTTTTATTTCCCCTTTGGAGCTTCTTGCCGCAATGACCGATATTTCTTGTTTGAACCTGATGAACTGCTCCAGCACAAGCTGAGTACCCGCGCGGGATAACGTCTCGTAGGCTTCCGGAATTTCATCCTCGCTGCGAATGACCCATTGTCCCTTGCCGTCGTAGCCCCCGGTCGCCGTTTTGAGCACGCAAGGGGTTCCAAATGCGGCAACCGCATCCCGCAGAGTATCCTCGCTTGCGATCTCGCGATACGGCGCCACGCGGACGCCAGCCGCTTCGATCGCCCGTTTCTCGCGGAGACGATGCTGCGTCGTGTACAGCAGCTCGCTGCCTTGCGGCACATAGGACCGCTCCATCAGCTTTGCGGCGACGTCTGCATCAACGTTCTCGAATTCGTAAGTGATGACGTCCGACGCTTCCGCAAGCGCCAAAGCCGCATCCATATCGTCGTACGCCGCCACGATTTGCCGGGATACTTGTCCCATCGGAGAATCCGGCGTCGGATCTAGAGCGACGAACCGGTAGCCCATTGCGCTGCCTGCATTAGCAAGCATTCGTCCGAGCTGTCCGCCGCCTAAAATCCCGATCGTGCCGCCAGGCAGAATCGTCTTGGCGCCATCCGATCCAGTCGTTGCGCGCGTCATAACGTCTCGCTGCTTTCCAGCACTTCCTGCTTCACGCGGTCGCGCCTGGCTTGCACGCGTGCCGCGATGTCGGGCTCGAACGCTCCCAGTATCTGGGCTGCCAGCAAACCGGCGTTCGTGCCTCCGGCGTTGCCGATCGCGACCGTCGCCACCGGGATGCCGCCCGGCATCTGCACGATGGAGAGCAGCGAGTCGAGGCCGCTCAGATTCGAGGATTTGACGGGAACGCCAATAACCGGCAAAGTCGTCTTCGCGGCGACCATGCCGGGCAGATGCGCGGCGCCCCCCGCTCCCGCGATAATGACCTTAAGGCCGCGCTCCGAGGCGCTTTCCGCGTATTCGAACATCAAATCCGGTGTGCGGTGCGCTGACACGACCTTCTTCTCGTACGGAATTTCGAGCTCCTCCAGGATGTCGCAAGCCAATTTCATTGTGTCCCAATCCGACTTACTGCCCATGATGACGCCTACCTTAGCAGACATTGGTCCAAACCCACTTTCCTTTTTTAATAGAGGTTGTAACTCGCACTTATAGAATACATTGGTTCCAGGAAATAGAAAAAAGCCCCAGAGAGATCGGTTGCCGATCTGCCGCAGGACCATAGCCGAGAACGTCCGCCATGGAGGGCGATATCGTTCTTTTTCGATGAATCCGGGCAGGACCGCGCAATCCACCAGCCTAAAGACAGCATAAGGCTGCCCCATGCGGGAGCAACCTGTCATGCAGCCCCTTTGGCAAGGGCGTTGCGTCAATGTTCCGTCTATCGTTCCTATGAACTTGCCGAATGTCCGATTCATCTAGCTCGTAGTCCAGAAATTAAGGTTTCCAGGTAGAAACATTCGGGCCAATCCCGAAAATATACGAGTTAATAGGTTGTTCAAAAAGTCCGCTTTCCATTACGAAGTATTCCCTGAAGATTACTCGACATCGAATATTGAATGCAACCGAACCTTCCGTTGCTCACGTAGCTCTGCTACGCTCCGCTACTCAGTTTCTAGTTGCCTTCAATCTTCTCGGTACTGAAAACCAAACTTTTTGAACTTTCACTAAAAGGGACAGCCTTTCGTCCCAAGCCTTCTCTAGTTTAAACAATCGTTCTTCCACTGTCAACAAAATACGAACATTATGAAGCTTCTATATTTTAAAGTTCGTTTTTTTCTCAATATTGCTCAATAGCCCCGTCCTTCGCCTCTTTTTTGGGGCTCGAATCCCCATTTCTTCCATCCTTCGTCTAGGTACATGTTCTTCTGAATACATATAGAGATAAGGTTTAACGGGACGTACCGAATATATAAGGAGGTCATTGTCTTGATCATTCATACCGTCAAGAACGGGGACTCGCTATGGAAGCTGTCTCAAAACTACGGCGTTCCTTTGTCGCATATTCTCGTCGCAAACGGCTTGTCTCAGCAAAGCATATTGGTCATCGGGCAGGCTGTCATCGTGCCGACGGAGCCGTCTCCCGCTTCTCACAAGGTGCTTGCAGGCGAATCGTTATGGCAGATCGGCCAACGATACGGAGTCACGCTCCAGGAGCTCGCATCCGCCAACGGCATTCGGAATCCCGCCCTTATTTATCCCGGCCAGATGCTGAAAATTCCGACCGCGGCCAAGCCGGTTATCGAGGTCAATGCCTATACCGAGAAGCTGGAGCAGAACGGCGTGGCCATCGTGAACGAAATCGGAGAATATTTGACCTTTCTGAGCCCGTTCAGCTATCGGGTTCAGCCCGATGGAAGTCTCAGGCCGCTGGACGATACGGCCATCATCGCCGCGGCGTACGCAAAGCGGGCCGCTCCCATGATGGTGATCACGAATTTCGTGGACGGCAACTTCAGTCCCGATATCGCCCATGCCGTCGTAGCCGAAGAGGAGGTTCAAAATCGCGTCATCGCGGGTATCGTCGCCGTTATGGCGCAGAACGGCTATATGGCGCTGAACGTAGACTTCGAATATGTACCGCCTGCCGACAAAGAGTTGTATAACGCGTTCCTGCAAAAGCTTGTCGACACGCTGCGCCCGCAAGGCTATCTCGTCTCCTCCGCGCTTGCGCCCAAGCTGTCCGCCACGCAAACGGGCACGTTGTACGAGGCGCATGATTACGAGGCGCACGGACGCATTCTCGACTTTGTCATTCTGATGACCTACGAATGGGGCTGGTCCGGCGGACCGCCGAGAGCCGTCGCTCCTCTAAACGAAGTGCTAAAGGTCGTCAATTACGCGCTTAGCGTCATCCCGGCTGACAAGGTCGTCATGGGCATGCCGCTGTACGGCTATGACTGGACGCTTCCATACGTCTCGGGCGGCCGATGGGCGCCGACGGTCAGCCCCTTCGCGGCCGTGGAGCGAGCGGCGAAATACGGCGCCGAAATTGAGTACGACGAGGAGTCTCAGTCGCCGTTCTTCCATTATTATGACGAGCAGGGCAACGAGCATGTCGTCTGGTTCGAGGATGCTCGCAGCGTCCAAGCGAAGTTCGACGTCGTAAAGCGGCTTGGACTGCGCGGAGTGAGCTATTGGGTGCTTGGCGTCTCTTTCCCGCAGAACTGGTTCGTCCTGGGCGAGAACTTTACGATCAAAAAATACGTCCGGTAATTCGTAAGCGAAGGTAAAGACAAACAAGGGGCCGTCCGAGAAGTGAACTTTTAAGGTAGCCCCGTTGTCCTTATGGCTCGATTATATGGGTAGGCTTGTTCAAACATATATGAAAATTCATACACAATCCACCAAATAGGCCAGCAACTGACCAAACGTGTATGAAAATTCATACACAATCCACCAAATAGGCCGGCACCTGGCCAAACATGTATGAAAATTCATATACAATTCACCAAATAGGTCGGTATTTGGCCAAACGTGTATGAAAATTCATACACATGTCACCAAGCTGGCCTGCATCTGGCAAATGACTATCCAATAAATCAGTGAAAACGGAATGCTGGCCGCCTCGTTTTGGTTGAATGTTAAGTGGCAGGCATCCACTTCGCCACTTTCCTGAAAAAGCAGGTACGCAAAAAAGTTGGACGGAAGTGTTTTTCCGCCCAACTTTTTATTTTTGAGACTTATTGGACAGCCCCTTTTTTGTAGCCATTTCGAGGTTGAAACAATCAGATGCGGGTAACGGTGTAGCCCATCTCTTCCAGAAGCGCGACTACCCCGTCCTCGCCGGGCAGGTGCAGAGCACCTACGACGACAAAGAACGTTGAAGCTTCCTTGTTGTTCAAGTAGCCGTCGATACCTTCCGCCATTCCCACGTTGCGGTCCCTCAGCACGGCGTTGTAATATTCCTCGTTCGACTTCGTATCTTCCGCGAGCTCGGTCAGCATCTCGATATCTCCGTCCACCCACATCGAAGACAAATCCTGCACGCTGTCGCTTTCGTTGTAGAAGCCATAGACGGAACCCATGAGCATCCCTTCCTGCAGCTCGGCCGAGAAATTATCGAACATTCTGTACTGCAGCTCCGCCGACTCCAGCTCCAAAATCGGAATTTCCTTCTTGATGGCTTGATCCATAAAATATTGATCGATGCCAAGCTCCGCTTCGAATTCCGAATCCTCTTGAAGCCAGCTGTCCAGAACAAACGATGCGAACCAAGGTTTGAGCGTATCAAGCGTGTTGGTTTCCAGCTCCAGATCCGTCAAGAGTTGCACGACTGCTTCGTACCCTTCCGTAGACAAATGATTGCGAAGCGTCGTGCCGTCCTTATAGTAACCGAGATTACCTAGCAGCTTCTCATAATCAACCTCATCCGATTCTCCGTTCACTTCCACTGACAAGAAGTCCGCTTCCTGGAAGGCATCCGTGATTTCGTCGCGAAGAGGATACATCGCATCGTTGCCGACGTGGATGGAACCAAGCAGATAAACGACGTTTTCGCCGTTTTCCACCTTGTACATAAAGCCGCGGCTCTCTTGGATCGTATCAATGAGGACCGCGCGAACGTCCTCAAGCCATTCGATCTCGTAGCCGGATGCGCTAATGATAAATCGCAGCGGCACGTATGTAGTCTTGTTGAGGATCTTGGGAGCAGCATCCAGCTCTTGCGGCTTGGAATTGACATACGCCGTCTTGCGGTCGATCTCCAGGATGATGGTTGCCTTATCGCCGGTAGCCGTAACGACTCTCAGCTTTTCGTTCCAGTCCAGCTCGAAAGCCAACTCCTCCAGCAGCATGCGAACCGGGACGAAAGTAACGCCGTTTTGGATAAACGGCTTCTGTTCGCCGAACTTGACCGGCTGTCCGTCAATCCAGATGGAGGGAGGCGTTGGCGCGGCCGCCGATGCGCCGGTGGCCAAGCTTAAAGATAGTAATAGTGCTGCGATAAATGCCGTAAAACGTTTCATCTGCCGGCTCTCCTCTATCCATCAAATAGGTCTTTGGTCTTATTTGAACCAAGATAACTCCTATTCTATCAAATCTTTTCCATATTTGATAGAGCGGAAATGGTAAACAGGAGCATTGCTAAACCGAAAAAAGCCCCACCCCCGCCATCAGGCGGGAGTAGGGAACTCCAATGCAAATTCTCCAAACGATCAGCCTTCCAGCCATACCGTCTTCTCCGAGATCGGCGAGCGCTTTTGCGCAGGAGGCGCCATGTCCGGGTAGCCGAGGTAGATCAGACCTGTAATCTCTTCCTTGCCTTCCGTTAATCCAAGCGCGCTGCGCATCAACGGATTGTACATCGGCTCGCCCGAGCGCCAAATCGCGCCCAAGCCATGGGCGTGAGCAGCAAGCAGCAGGTTCTGAACGGCAGCTTGGGCAGCCGCCAATTCTTCCGAATATACGGCGCGCGCGTCCTCCGACTTGGAGTAGACAGCCGCGATGACAACGGGCGAACGGTATGCCTTGGCCCGCTCCTTCTGCAGCTTCCCCTCTAACTCCTCGGCACTCATCTCGGGCCAGCCCGACTTCGCCACATTGGCGTACCCTTCGCCAAGCGCCGCTCTGCCGTCGCCCGTCATGACGATAAAGCGCCAAGGCTGCGTGTTGAAGTGGCTAGGCGCCCAGCTTGCCGCTTCCAGCAGTTCCTCGATGACCGAGCGATCCACGGGATCGCTTTTCACTCTGCCGATGGAACGGCGCTTGCGTATCGCCTCCAAGACGTCCATAGACTTGCGCTCTACAGGCGCATTCGTTGCGGGTGTTTCCATGCTCATTGCTCCAGTCTCCTTCTGTGCCCATGTTTAATTAATATTTCAAATATAGCTTGCATTTCGTTATTGGTTAATTGCAAGGATAAACGGCTTCGCCGTCCTGCTGTGCAAGAACGCACCGTTTGCCGGTGAAATATAAGCCACTCACTGCCTATCGGACATAAACGACGCTATTCTTCGATTTTTTAGGTTTTCGAAAATCTAACAGACACATGGGATCTTATTGGCATCATCATCGCGCAAATTGGCTCCATTACGACTCAATATTGTCTTTCCGGTCCGTTAGATTTGGTTGAGGTTAAAAATCGGACTAATAGCGTCGCTGGTGTCTGTTAGATTTTTCATCTTTTTTAGTCATTGAACAAATAAGCGTATTCGCCATATCCTTCTTCGGCAAGCTTTTCCTTCGGCACGAACCGGAGGGAAGCCGAATTAATGCAGTACCGCAGCCCCGTCGGTTGCGGACCATCTTCGAAGACGTGGCCGAGATGGGAGTCGCCTTCCTTGCTCCGCACCTCGACGCGAACCATGAAGTGGCTCGAATCCGTATGCTCCGTCACCGCGGCTTTCTGAAGCGGCTTCGTAAAGCTCGGCCAGCCGCAGCCCGCGTCGTACTTGTCCTTGGAGCTGAACAACGGCTCGCCCGACACGATGTCGACGTAGATGCCGTCCTCCGTATGGTCCCAGTATTCGCCAGTGAACGGACGTTCCGTCCCGTTCTCCTGTGTTACGTTGTATTGAATGGGGGTCAGCTTTCGCTTCAGTTCCTGCTGGTCCTTCTTTGCCGACCAATGCTCCGAGATGAAGGCGTCGCGGCCGGAGCCTCTGCGGTACATTTTGTAACGGAACGGATTCTTGTTGTGATAATCCTGATGGTACTCCTCTGCAGGGTAAAAGACGTCTGCCTCCGTAATCTCCGTCACGATCGGCTTGTCGAAGCGTCCGCTGCTTGCAAGCTCGGCCTTGGAAGCCTCGGCCTCCTGCCGCTGCTCCTCCGTGTAATAGAAGATACCCGTGCGATATGATTCGCCGCGGTCGTGGAACTGGCCGCCTGCATCGGTCGGATCGATCTGCTGCCAGTAGATGCCGAGCAACTTCCGGAACGGGAATACCGCCGGATCATAAGTGATCAGCACGGCTTCCGCATGTCCCGTCGTTTCGGAGCAAACCTCCTCGTACGTCGGGTTGACGGTATGACCGCCTATATAACCGGATACGACCGAGACAATGCCCGGCATTTCCTCGAACGGCGTCACCATGCACCAGAAGCATCCGCCCGCGAATGCGACCTTCTCGTACTGGTTCGATTGTTGTTCTGCCATGGTTGCCACCTCACCTTTCTGCTAACATGTCTCTATTATAAACCAACATTTGCACTTTCGAAAACCAAGGACGCCGCCGCCCCTCTTTGTTACAATAAGATGACATTCGCAACCTTTCGGCATAAAAAGCGTCCTTACTGGTAGGCAAAACGGGACAGGGGCAATAGCGCACACAACGGTTCGTTCATCCGCGGCGACACAGAATTCAGGCTTGAGAGGTGAATGAATAGATGAATGAAGTAAGTTTGGAAAGCAACCTTGCAAGCCGTCAGGAGCATGCGACGCGCAAGCGCAGAAGCGTAGTATCGCTCGTCGTGTTCATATCCGTATGGGCGGTGCTCATCGGCGGCGGCTTCTATATGGCGAAGTGGTACACGGATCGGATGCAACAGGATATTACGGCAGATATCGAACGGCAAACCTCCGCTCAACTCCAGGTGATGCAGCAGGCGTACGACGCCAAGCTTGCGGATCTGGATGCCGGCTATGCGGCCGAAATGACGGAGCTTAAAGGCAAGATCGACGCTTTAAATGAACTGCTTACGTTTACCAAGGATAACGCCGATACCAAGACCGATAATAGCAACAAGCTATATACGCAGCTTAACGAGGTCAAGAAGCAACTGGACGAATTGAAAAAAAGCTTGGACGTGCTTAAATGAACATCACGGCCAAAACGTTGAATCGCACGGCGCTTCTCGCCTTGTCGCCCTTCGTCGGCATCTTGATCTGGCTTATCGCCAGCGGAATGGCCGTCCAGCTCTCAGGACTGGACGGAGCGGAGTTTGCCTCCTCCGAACCGCTCGCCAGAACGGAGGCCCTGTTATCGGAAGCCTACGGCGGACTGGATGCCGCTCGCGAAACGGCTATAGGAACCGGAGAGTCCATCAAGAAACAGCTCGACTTGTACAATCGAACCAACGCGGAGATGACCGCCATTTCCAAGCTTGCCGCCACGCAAGCGGCAAGGCCGCTCGCTATCTACGACGCGAAGATTACGTCGAAGCTCGGCAAGCCTTCCGCCACGATCGATACGGACAAGCTTCGCGCTCAGCTGTTCTATCTGAGCAACGATTCGTTTAAGAGTTACGCGGTCAAGATCAAGCTGAAGTCAGGCGATGCCATGAAGATGGTGCTCGGCGGCTCCGAGATCGGACAAGCCCAGACTACGATGCAAGCCGTCCAGTCGCATAAGGCGGCGGTCGGCGTCAATGCGGGCGGCTTCGCCGACGGCGGCGGCAAACGTTATCCGCTGAGCAACACGATCGTGGACGGCAAATATGTGACCGGCTTCGAAGCTTCTTATTCGGATTTGTTTTTTGTCGGGATGAACGATAAAAACAAATTGATCGGCGGCAAATTCGCCAGCAAGGACAAGTTGGACGCCCTGAAGCCAAAATACGGCGCTTCCTTCGTCCCCGTCTTGCTGCGCGGGGGAGCCGCCCAGAGCATTCCGCTCAAGTGGCAGGTCAGTCCTCGCCGCGCGCCGCGTACCGTCATCGCCAACTACAAGGACGATCAACTGCTCATCCTCGTTACTGACGGGTACAATGAAGCAGGGAGCTCCGGCGCGACGCTCGGAGAACTCCAGGATTTGCTAAAGGGTTACGGCGCGATAGACGCTTATAATCTGGACGGAGGCGGATCCTCATCGCTTGTCTTTAACGGCAAGCTTATTAACAAGCCGTCGGACGGATCGTTGCGCAAGCTGCCTACTCATTTTTTGTTTTTCAAATAAAAAAATAAAACTGCCCCGGAAAAACGGCGGTCGCGCTATCGGAATTTTAGCGCGACCGCCGTTTTTAGCATTCCCTTCGACCTTATAAATGGCTTCTGCGATCGCGTCCGATTATCCTGCATTCTTTGCTGCCATGTTGTACAGTGCGACGTGCTGCTTCACATGGTGAGGCTTCACATGCGTTACTCGCACGCACTCCACAGCCGCGAATAACAATACTTATATACTTCAAAACAGATATTATTTGTTGTTTTACGATAAATCTCGTGATAAACTCAACCTAACATTAAAGAACCGAGGTGTTGTTTTTGAAACGAGAAACGTTATTTTTAAAGGCAGCTGTCATCGTGATGGGAATTCCGATCCTTGCTTTATGCGCCTTCGGCTTGCCGACGATCGCGAGCGATCCCGCCGAACGGTATCCCGAATATTGGCTGTATGCCATTATCGCTGGTATATACGCTGCGGCAATCCCCTATTTCATCGCGTTATTTCAAACCATGAAGCTTCTCGCTTATATTGACAAGAACCTGGCGTTCTCGGAGTTGTCCGTTACGGCACTGCGGAACATCAGAAATTGCGCCATCGCCGTCAGCGCCTTGTTCGCGGCTTGTCTGCCCTTCCTCTATCTCATCGCGGACGTGGACGATGCTCCGGGTATGATCGTAGTTGGGATGGTATTCGTATTCGCTCCGCTCGTCATTGCGGTTTTCGCTGCCGTGCTGCAGAAGCTCCTTAACAACGCCATTGCGATTCAAGCAGAAAACGACCTAACGATATGAGGTGAATGAAATGGCTATAATCATTAATATTGATGTTATGCTTGCGAAGAGGAAGATGAGCGTAACGGAGCTTGCGGAGAGAATCGGCATTACGATGGCGAACCTGTCCATCCTGAAGAACGGCAAGGCCAAGGCGGTCCGCTTATCGACATTGGAAGCAATTTGCAAGGCGTTGGACTGCCAGCCCGGAGATCTGCTGGAATACAGAGCGGATGAATAAACATCGATTCATAGCAAAAAAGCGGCACCATGACATGATTTCTTGTCCTTGGCTGCCGCTTTCTCATGGATCCATCCAATACCTCTGCGTCAACAACGTCAACTCGTCAGGATACTTCAATGACTTCTCTCACATCCGTCGCGGTTCCTTCTGCAGGATACGTATTGGTAAGTTCCCCCGCAATCTCGACGTTGACCTCGTCGCCTACTTCAATACCTTCCAACAGCGACTCGTCCGATACGGTCACCCATACGGCATCCGGCTTCACGACGTCGAGCAGCTCTTCGAGCGCTTCCTTCGTCGGCGCCAGCTCCAGATCGGTAATGTCCGCACTCTGCACGACTAGCAGCTTGGGCACATCAATGGCAACGACTCGCCCTTGCTTGTAATCCCACTCTTCGTTAGCTGGATCCGTTGCCCGTTGTTCTTGGTGCTGCTCCTCCTGCGGCTGATCCTGGACGTTGCCCGCTCCTGTCTCGTCCGAACACCCCGTAAGGAACAGCGCCCCCGCCAATACCGTTACTCCAAGCTTAATCATATGGATCACCCTCCATGTACAAGAAATATGTTGCAATCTCTTACATAGGCTTACCCCAACATGAGCGATGAGAAACAGGCATTAAAGGAAAGCAGCCGCGGACAACAACTTTTTGGAGCTATAAAGCGTTTTTAACGCCTACAGTTCTCGTTCGCCTTCCTTCTGATGCCATAAGCGTTACTAACGCCTATGGACACTAATCAGAGTTACTTTCCGGCCCATAAGCGTTTTTAACGCCTATGAACGCTAATTAGCGTTACTTTCCAGTCCATCGGCGTTTTTAACGCCTACAGCTGCTCGTTCGCCTTCTTTCAGAAGCCATAAGCGTTCCTAACGCCTATGGACACTAATCAAAGTTACTTTCCAGCCCATCGGCGTTTTTAACGCCTACAGATGCTCTTTCGCCCACTTTTTGGATCCATAGGCGTTACTAACGACTATGGACACTAATCAGAGTTACTTTCCGGTCCATCGACGTTATTAACGCCTACAGCTGCTCGATCGCCCACTTTTTGGATCCATAGGCGTTACTAACGACTATGGACACTAATCAGAGTTACTTTCCGGCCCATCGGCGTTTTAACGTCTACAGCTGCTCGTTCGCCTACTTTTTGGAGCCCATAAGCGTAACTAGATGCTAATCAGAGTTACTTTCCGCTCCATCGGCGTTTTTAACGCCTACAGCTGCTCTCAGTATCTTCAGTCTGGTATGTCGCATAATTTCCTAAACAAAAAAAAAGCAACAGCGCCGGTCCAGCGCTGCTGCTTTCCATTTGATTATTCGCCGCCCATAAATACGTAACGGCAGATGATCAGTACCGCGAGTATCCACATGAGCCAATGTACTTTGTATTTGCCTTTGCCAGCAATATTTGCAACGGATGCAAGCAAGACGTAGGATACGATACCGAAGGAGATGCCGTTCGCGATGCTGTAAGTGAAAGGCATCATCGCAAGCGTCAGGAATGCCGGAATCGCATAAACCATATCGGAGAAGTCGATCTCCTTTACGGATTGCATCATCAGCACGCCGACGATAATCAGTGCCGCCGCAGTCGCCGTTCCGGGCACAAGCGCTACGAGCGGCGAAAGGAAGATCGCCAGCAGGAAGCAGATGCCCGTCGTTACCGCCGTCAAGCCGGAACGTCCGCCTTGCGCGATACCCGCGGAGCTCTCGACGAAAGCCGTTACCGTGCTCGTTCCAAGGACAGCGCCGCCACCAACGCCGATCGCGTCGACCATCATCGCTTTGCCCACAACTTTTTTCCCTTTTTCGGGGTCCTTCATGACGCCGGCGCGGTTAGCCGTGCCGACAAGCGTACCGAACGTATCGAACAGCTCGACGAACGTGAAGGTCAGAATAACTGTAATCAAGCCCACTTCCATAACGCCCGCGAAGTCGAAATGCCATACGTTCATCGTGGAGAAGTCGGGAATCCAGGTTTTTCCTTCAAGCGCTTCGCTAATGTTAACATGACCGGAAATCAGCGCGATAACCGTCGTACCCAGAATACCGAAAAGAATAGCTCCCGGCACGCGCAGGACCATCAGAATCGCGATCAGAGCGATCGCAATGACGGTAAACACCACATTTTCATTGTGGAAGCTTCCGAGGGAGATAAGCGTACCCCCGTCCTCGAAGGCGATAATCGTCATCAGACCGCTGTTCTTAAGACCGATTACGGCGATAAACAAACCAATGCCGACCGTAATCGCGTGCTTCAGGCTGTCCGGTACGGCCGTAATGAGCATCTGGCGGATCTGCGTGACCGTCAGGATGATAAAAATAATACCGGAGATGAACACCGCCGTAAGACCCATTGCCGGGGATATCGGAGTGTCCGTTGCGGCCGAAGCGAGAATAACCGATGCAAAGTATGCGTTAAGCCCCATGCCCGGCGCGAGCGCAACCGGGAAGTTCACGAACAAACCCATCGCGATCGTGAAGATGCCTGCTGCCAGTGCCGTAGCCAGGAAGACAGCCGTCCAATCCAGACCCGTCGGCGACAAGATTGCCGGGTTGACGGCCAGTATGTAAGCCATCGTCATGAAAGTCGTCAGTCCCGCCATGACTTCAGTTCTGACATTTGTTCCCAGTTCCTTCAAACGAAAGAAACGTTCCATTTTGAATAACCCTCCCAAAATTGTGTTGGAACAAACAAAGAAGCCTAGTAAAAAATGCATAATGGCATTTCTTCTAGGCTCTGCAAAAAGGGAAGAAAACATTCGCCGGACCGCAGCGAACTTGCTTTCTTCACCCTTTTCGTAGCCTGATCATTTACGGTGACCGAGTAGAGACTCTCAAGCCGATTCTTGAGATTATACGAAAAGTTCCTATGCGGTTGTTGTCTTCCGACTTTAATTCTAATGAGAGAGCAAACGTTTTGTCAACATTTTTCACGAATAATCAACTCGAAATTTATTCCATTATTCGTAAATGGAACGTTTTCATTTAAATTCCAGTTACCAATTGATCGGAACTGCCTACTCGATGATCAAAGGCAGCCCTACGGCGACCAAAATGATGAGAACAACAATGATCCACACGACCGGTCTTGCCATATTCATCGTCCATCCGATGCCGAACCGCTTTTCGACAAACAGAGCCGGGTCATTCGGGTTAAAATAGATAACTCCCAGCTTCCAATGGCGATCGTGATCTGCGGCCGACGCAACCGTTGTTTGCGGCTTGCCTCCGCCCTCCGACTTGAGCCGGCTTCCGCCTTGTCCCGTTTTGACGGACAGCGCTATGGAGGATACCACCATCAGTCCCACCACCAAGATCGTGGCTAACGCAGAAACATTGCCGGACCAGTCGAGCAACATCCCCACAGGTATCATGCCGATGGCTGCCATAATCATAAAACCGAAGATGATCAAATAAGCGGACCAGATTCGGCGGAACCTCAAGTTGCGATGCAGCGATCCTTCCGGATCGGATGCTTCCGCCACTTGTTTGCTGCGCCCAATGACGACATTCGTAAAGACGAAAACAATCAGAAGGAAGGCTTGCACGAATACGGGCCAAAGGACGGAAGTGTAGCTTTTTGCCACGCTGCGTGTCACTTCTCCGTTAAAATCGTATTTCATCGGCATGAGCTCCGGGAACCGGTCGTAACCGAGCACGCAGACGAGTATCGTCCCCATAATAAGCAGCAAATGCGGGATAAACCAGTAATGAGGCTGGGTAAGCTTTTCCGTGCGGAAGGCCGTGCTGACCATAATGCGCTGAGGCGCGTCTTTAAGCCATTGTTCTTTTTCTTTGATGGCCTTTACGGCCCGATGAATCTTGTAATAGATGCCAAAGGAAACGATTATATACAATACGGTATGGGCGGCGAGCGCGATTCCCCAGGCGTTGTCGCTGGAGATCCGGAACGTAATAATCATCAGCGAAGCCGTCAGCAACGCGCCGAGCCCTCCGTTCCACCACAAGTAGCTTTTGCGCAGCGCTCTGATGTCCGGGTGGTTCTGCCCTTCTTCCGGAATCGTCACGCCGAAGCTTTCGATCCTCCTCGTCAGCAGCGGAATGACGGTTGTCGTCAGCACGACGGGAATCATAATAACAAGTACCAGCAGCAACATCCAATTATTAGCCATTCGTATTCTCCTCTCTCCTCATGTCTTCGAACACTTCGTGGCATAACGCGCCGAACTGCTCCTTCGTCAATCCCCGACAGATCGCATCCGCGATCAGCGGCTTCAGTTGTTCATTTAGGCGTTGATGGTAAGATTCGTCGGCGGGGGGCATCGTGTCCGGATGTACGACGACGCCTTGCTTCCGGTTAATCTGCACGTACCCCTCCTGCTTCAAAATTTGGTACGCCTTGTTCACGGTGTGAAGGTTGATGCCCAAATCCGACGCGAGACTTCGAACCGATGGCAGCGGCTCGCCTGGACGCAGCCGTTTCCTTGCAATGCCCTCCACAATGGCATTAACGAGCTGCGTATACAGCGGCACCTCCGATTGCAGATCGATTTCCAACAGCAATGGCTTCACCTCCGAAAATACATCGATTAGTTGTTATATATCAACTATAACAGCTGACACTATAAGACGCAATAGGCAAATGAAATACGCAGACTGTTGGGCCAAAGATGACCAACATATATGCAGCCTACTGGAGGACAGCTCGAAAGCTCGAACAAATAAACGGAATTCCTCCCTCTATTGCTGAAGTCTGCTGTCTTGAAGACGAAATAAAGGGAAAAGTGCCCTATATTCCAAGATATTTTAGGCTCTGCACGTGATAAGCCATGGATTAGATGGAGAAATTCCCCTTATTGTCTCAGAACCAGGTTCCGACGCCAGAATAAAGGGGGTTTTTCCCATTAATTCGCTTCGGCTATAACTCCGCTGCGCTCAACTTTCCCATCACCCTGCAGATTACTACCCCATCATTGCAACCTTGCCGGTCTGCGGCAAGATGTTGCTGCCGAGCCCAGTCCGTGAACATTCGGTTGAAAGTAGGTCCGGGAATGCGGGGAATGCGGGGATTGCGCGAGCAAATAAGGGCACAAAAAAGACGTCCGGCTAGCCAAGGCCAAGAGCCTCGACAAACCGAACGCCAGGGAAACGCGCAACCGTTATTCGTTTTCGTTTTTAAAGAAATTCGGCAGATAGGCGCGATTCGCTTCCAGCATCTCCTCCAGCAGCGCCTTCGCAACCGTCACGCTCGGCACCAGCGGATGATGGACGAGCGCCTGCAGGGCGATGCCTCGATCGCCGGTAATCGCCGCTTGGATCGTGAGCGACTCGTACGTCTTGACCGCATGAAGCAGCCCCGTCACATGTTCCGGAATGGTGCGCAGCGGAATCGGCGTCGGTCCTTGCGCCGTCACGACGCAGTTGACCTCGATGCTGGCATCCTGCGGCAAAAACGGAATGATATTGCCGTTCTTCACGTTCAGCGTCTGGATGTCGCGCTTGTCCGTATACAATGAATGCATCAGGTTTACGGCCGCTTCGGAATAATAAGCGCCACCGCGCTGCTCCAGCTGCTTCGGCTTCTCCTTCAGATGGACGTCCTTGTACAATTCGAATAGCTCCGTTTCGACGCGGCTTACGATGTCGGCGCGCGTGCCGTCCTTTTCCATCGACGCCGTCATGTCCGCCAGCATCTTGTCAGTCATATAGAAGTAACGCAAATAATACGTCGGGATCGCGCCAAGCGAGCTCAGGAAGTCCGCGTCCCAATCCAGCGCGGTCACATTGGAAGCCGTATACTCCCGGCCTTGGCCGATCAGCTCCGGCAGCTTGTCTTCGCCGTTTACGTACGCCGCGGTTACCCAATGCAGATGATTAATGCCCACGAATTCCGGCAGCACTTCGCGTTCGGTCACGCCGTATTCCTTGGCCAGAAACTTATAGAAGTTGATCGGCGAATTGCAGAGCCCCACCGACTTGACCTTCGTATGTTTCAGCACGGCTTCCGTTACGATGCCAGCCGGATTAGTGAAGTTGAGCAGCCAGGCGTTCGGAGCGAGCTCCTCGATATCCTTGCAGATGTCGAGAATGACCGGAACGGTGCGCAGCGCCTTGAACATGCCCCCGGGCCCCGTCGTCTCTTGGCCGATGACGCCGTGGCTGATGGGAATATGCTCGTCGCGGCGGCGCGCCTCGAGCAGGCCGACCCGCATCTGAGTCGTCACGAAATCCGCGCCTTTGATCGCTTCCCGGCGGTCCAGCGTCAGATGAACCTCGATCGGCAAGCCGGATTGCTCCACCATCCGTTTGGCCAGCGCGCCGACGATGTCGAGCTTATGTTTGCCTTGTTCGATGTCGACGAGCCACAGCTCGCGAATCGGCATTTCGTCGTACCGTTTAATAAATCCTTCGACAATCTCCGGCGTATATGAGGAACCTCCGCCGATCACGGCGACTTTGAGCGGTTGTTTGTTCATTGCAATACCCTCCTATAAAGTGATTTTTCGTAATCTTGCGTCCATCTCCGCGTCTATCGACAATCCCGCGCTGTCCATCGCGCTCATAACCGCGCCGATCACGGGGTCGATCGTAAGCTTGACGACGGAAGCGCCCGGCGCCTCGGCGCGGATGGCCTCCCGGATCGCGTCGACCATATGCGGCGAGCTGCCCCGCATCATGACGCTGCCCGTCAGCACGACGTCGAACGTATCGTCCTGCATGCCCAGCCTGCGAATAAGCGCCAGCACGGCATTGGCATGCTCGCGGCCCGTTTCCTCCAGAATGCGGATCGCCACGTCGTCTCCTCCGGCTGCCGCCTCGAATACGAGTCTCGCCAGCCCGGCCGGCGGACGCAAGCCGTTGTAGAGCGCGTCGTCGTACATCGCCTCCACGGACGGATAACCAAGCTTGGCGGGGACGGTCTCCGACAGAACGGAAGGTTTCTCGCGCCCTTCCCAGGACCGGATCGCCGTGCGGAACGCATGAACCCCGAGATCGGTGCCGGACCCTTGACCGTCCCCGAACAAATAGCCGAAGCCGCCATATTGCAGCTCGTCTCCCGCAACGTTGCGTGCTGCCGCGTTAAAGCCCGTTCCGCTGATGATCACTGCTCCGTAGGACTGATGCGTGCCCGCGCGCATGCCGATCATCGTGTCGCAGGCGATTGCGTACCGCTCATAACCGAGCGAAGCGATCATCGGCCGAAGAATTTCGTAATCCGGCTCTCTATCGGCTCCGGCCAGCCCGAAGTACGCGAACGTCACTTCCCGCTTCGATACTCCCGCTTCGGCCAACGCCGCGTCGCAAGCCTCCTCGATATGGGTTTTTGCCTCTTGGAACGCCGTTTGATGGTTGCCGTTGCCGCTATGTCCGCGACCCAGCGCCTCGCCCCGTTCGTTTACCAGCAGGGCATGCGTTTTTGTTCCTCCCGCATCTATGCCTAAGTATAGGATAACCTTCACGCTCCTCGTTCATGGGGTATAGGTAGAGATTACTCCTGTATTAGCTCTACTATAATAAAGAAAAACACCGTCCCTCTACGCTAAAGGAACGATGTTCTGATACGATCTTACTGTTTTTGCCCGAAATCGGGGATTTTTAATCAAACCCTCAGCTCGGAGGGCAGCTTGCCGATATGGCTTTTGAACAAGCGGTTGAAGTTCGACAGATTGCGGAATCCGCATTCCGCCGCAATATCGATCATTTTGAGCTCCGTCGTCTCGATCAGATCGACTGCCCGCGACAGCCTGAGCTGGATCAGGTAGTCCATCGGCGACGTGCCGACGATGCTTACGAACAAGGCGCTGAACCGCGACGGGCTGAGATGGGCCAGCTTCGCGAGCTCGCCAAGCGTCCAGCCCTGCGCTATATCGCCTTCCATGGCGCGCAGCACCCGGCGGATCGTCTCCGTCCCTCTGGCAAGGGCTGCCTTTTCCCTGGATTTGTTGACAAAATATCGGTTTGCGTAAGCTAGAAACCTTACGAGCTGCGACCTTACAACGGCCTCGAAGTGAGGCTCTTTGCGACCGTATTCGTCCTTCATCTCCTCCAGCAGCGCTCTCAGCCTGGGCAGCTCCGGATTGCCCCGGTCAAGCACGTGATCGAACGTTCTGCCGGTTCCCCGGAACGGCAGCAGCAGCTCCGTATCATACCGCTGTTCCAGCGCGAGATAGGCCGGATCGAACATGATAACGCCAATCACCAGCCCGCCCGTATCGAATGCGCGATGCAGATCGCCCGAGTGGATGAGGACGATGTCGCCTTGCATCAGCTCGTACCGGCTGCCGTTGATAAGGATGTAGCCGACGCCGCTCACAATGTAGTTGATTTCCAGCGCATCGTGCCAGTGAAGCCGCTGGAAAAGCGGGCTTACGCCCTCCGTTTGCGACACAAGCAACGGAAAGTCCTGCGGCATCTCGATCCGATCCCGGATGATCGGCGGATTCGGTTTCATCGTCCCTCTCCTCTCCTTCCTAATTCTTTATAGGAAAGTATAGCAGAGTTAAACGAATCATGTCGCCTGATCCAAAGGCGGCTACACCATGCTGGCAGTCTTTGCTGTTGAGATCGCGCCCAGAGTCCATTACAATGGAAACAATACTTACTTAGTTAAAGAAAGGACTTTCTCCATGACCGAACAATCCAAATATCAAATCTTGTTGTATTATAAATTCGTTCCGGTGCCCGATGCGGAGCAGTTCGCTGCCGAACATCTGGCCTACTGCAAGGAATTGAATGTAAAAGGCCGCATCCTGATCGCGGACGAAGGCATTAACGGAACGGTTTCCGGAACAGTCGAGCAGACCGAGCAGTATATGCGGGATATGCACGCCAATCCGCTGTTCGCCGACATGGTGTTCAAGGTTGACGAAGCAGAAGGACATGCCTTCCGCAAAATATTCGTCCGCTACAAGAAGGAGCTTGTAACGCTCCGTTACGAGAAGCCGCTTGATCCCAATACGCTCACGGGCACGCATCTGTCTCCCAAGGAGTTCCACGAATATTTGCAAAGA
This sequence comes from Paenibacillus agaridevorans, assembly GCF_018604145.1. Lineage (NCBI taxonomy): Bacteria > Bacillati > Bacillota > Bacilli > Caryophanales > Paenibacillaceae > Paenibacillus > Paenibacillus agaridevorans. Next base: position 4,839,152 of record NZ_CP075889.1, read on the forward strand.
GAAGATGTTATCGTCTTGGATGGACGCAGCGACTATGAATTCGATCTCGGCCATTTCCGCGGAGCGATTCGGCCCGATCTCAAGACTTTCAAGGAATTCCCGGAATGGCTTCGCGAGAATATGGCGGACCTGAAGGACAAGCCGATCCTGACCTACTGCACTGGAGGCATCCGCTGCGAGAAGCTGACCGGCGTCATGCTGAGCGAGGGCTTTACGGACGTCTATCAGCTAGACGGCGGCATCGTCACTTACGGCAAGGACGAAGAGGTAAAGGGCAGACTGTTCGACGGCAAGTGTTATGTGTTCGACGAGCGAATCTCCGTTCCCATCAACCGCACGGACGAAAGCATCGTGGTCGGCAAGTGCTACCATTGCGGAACTCCTGCCGAGACGTACATTAACTGCGCCGACGATACCTGCCACCGCCAGCACATCGTTTGCCCGGACTGCGAAACATCGCGCAATGGCTTCTGTTCCGCGGAATGCGAGGACAATGTTAAGATCGGTTAGTGTATATAGACATGCAACAAACTCTCTTCCGTTGCCAGTGGAAGAGAGTTTGTTGCTCACGCGCATCAATTCGCTTCTTTTAAATGACGTTCCGCCGGCGTCACTATTCGAATGACTCCTGTACGTTCATTCCACGTTATGTATTGTTTCTCCTCCAGAGCCCGAATAGCCGTTGCAATTCGCAATTTCGATCGACCGGTCAATCGCGCCAACCGATCCATATCGATATGTGCCGATTCAAATCGGTATAAAGCGTAAAACATCCGGAACAACTTACGCGCTGTCTCGTCCAACATTCCGAATCACCTCCACGTCCACAATACGTTCAAGGTAAAATAAACGGATTGACTGAGCTGAGTAACAGTACGCTTTCATGACATCCTTTACTATTGAAATAACCCGTATGTTCCGAATTGAAACGTTGCCGTTCCGGTCATTATATATGAGCTGAACGGTCTTGCCGACGTAACCTTCCATAGAGCCCACCTCATCGAGTACTTGATAGTAAGTTCATTATACACGAACATTTGTTCCTATTTCAAGTCAAAAAACGTAATAACCTCCTTCGTTCTTTCGGGTTGAACCGAAATCGAAGGAGGTTCCATGGACTCATTCGTTTATTTTGCTGATTGCTCCTTTAATCTTACAACAATAGCCGCAGCTTCTGCGCGGGTAACGATGCCGGCTGGCTTGAACAGCCCTGCTCCCGTGCCTTCCATCAACCCGCTGGCTGCAACTCGGGCTACATACGATTGCGCCCACAAAGGTATTTGCTCCGCATCGCGAAACTGGCTAAGCCCTGCATCGCCTCCAACATGATCCGTTCCGGCTATGACACGCGCCAGCACTGCGGCCAGCTCAACCCGTGTCATGCCTTTCTCCGGACGGAAGCTGCCGTCGTCGTACCCCGCAATCCAGCCTGCTTCCACAGCAGACGTTACTGCATCAGCGGCCCATTTACCGATCGTTTCTTTATCAGTGAAACTTGGGGCTTGCCCAGTGCCAGCTTGCGGCGTCAGAGTCCGTGCCAACATCACGATCAGTTCCTGACGGGTCACAGCCTGATCGGGACGGTAAGTTTGATCGGCATAACCCGTAACAATACCCGCTTGCACTGCTTTTTCAATCCAGGATTGCCCCCAGTGGCCGGCGATATCGTTCAGTTCTTTCGTTGGCTGCGGGCCGGCCGCCTCATCCTTCAATACCATGACGGCATAAATCCCCAATTGATCAACTTCGGCAATAAAGCTGTCGCCGTCCACTTTGCCCTCTACTTTAATCCACATTTTTTGTTTAACATCATAACGCATAAGAGTTGGTTTTTGCTCTTCCCCTGATTTGCCTGCATCGAATGCGATGCGAAGGATAACTTTCTTTTTGAATGCGCCTGCCGGATCCTGACTTAACTCGAATACCGGGCTAATCCGATTTTCCGCTTGCAAATCCTGCAGCTTTTGCTCTTCCAACTTGGCAATTGCAAACTGCCTGCTCGTATCTGTAGCTCCGGCCGGGATTGTCAGCTTAATTTGCCGGTCAAGGCTGACCTCCCCAGCCCCTCCGGCTGGCAAGTATAGCTGTCCCGAAGTAGATTCCGTCGCTCCCGGATAGATAGGCGGATTGACGACTGGCGATGCCGCAATTGTAATGGTCACAGTCGCCGTGTTCGAGTAACGATTGCCATCGTGAACCCGGAATGTGAACGAGTCTTCTCCAGTTGCGTGACCATGCGGCGTATACACGAATTCTCCCGTTTCCTCATTACTGAGTTCCACCGTCCCCAGCTTACCGTTTGCAACAATTTCATACCTCAAATCCGACACGCTCTCGGCTTGCAAAGTACCTTTTAATTGTTGATCTGCAGCTCCTGCTTTAAGATTGAGGGTAAAACTGCTATTATGGGCAATCGGCTCCACTTCCTCCCCCGTCAAGGGCAGTTCCAGCAATACAGGTTCACGGGCGATAAGCAGCAGGGATTCGCTTTCCGAATGTGTCTCGCCGGTGATAAGATTTTTCCAATTGGTCACAGTCTCGCCGTTAACGACAACGCGCACTGTTTTATCGCTCCATGTGTAATTCGTCGCATTGATCAGCAATTTTCCGTTATACTGCACGGATCGCCACTCCGCCTCGAATACCAGCTCGTTGGTATCGGTATCCATTAATTGCACATTTATCAAACCCTGCTCCTCAAACTCGCTTGTCATGGCATTGCGCAACGCGAGTGATGAAGCAGCGGCAGGGAATATTAGCGTATCTTCGTGCTGTAGCAGAACATCGCGCTCCACAGTCGGCAATGGACGATCATACTCATCGAAAGATAATGATTGATCACCGATAATGACTAGCTTCCCTCCATTGTCCACAAAGGGTTGCAAAGCATCGAAGGTACTTGCCTGCACATGTTTCGAATTTGGGATAAAGAGCGTTTTGACGTTCGCAAGCGCCCCGCTCGCGATCTGATTCTCAGATACAAATCCGACCTTCAGACCGTTGTAACTAATTGCCTCATAAGCTTTATTGCTTGCGGCAGGATGGTCAACGTCATACATGACAGCCGGGATCGAATAGAGAATAGCCACCTCGGTTTTATCCTGTTGAAAAGCCGTTACCTGATCGGCAAGCCGGTTCAAATCAAGATGCGTCCGACCCATAGCTGCGATGACATCGGGACGATGCAAAATACTGCCTTTGAAATCGCTGTTTTGATCGTACGTTCTTTCCCAGACCCAGATCGTTGCCGCGCTCAGGCCATGAATGCCTCCTTGCCACAACACGGAACGCACATGCGGTGCAAACTCTGGAATATAGCGCTCCTCGCCGTCCACGATCATATGATGCTCTGAATTGAAGACAGGAGCCTGCTTCATCGAAGTCTGCAAATCATAAAATTTCAATTCGCTTATAAAGTTTCTGGTTGGGCTGCCATAAATATTGTAGTTATCATTGCCATTAATTTGGGAGAGTTGGCTAAATTCCTCCGGATCTACTCCCCATGTCAAATTGCCAATCTCATCTAGCGCACGATTCATAATTTTTGCATGCAGAGGAATATCGGGCGCCATTTCATGGATGATATCCCCCATCCACTTATGCCAATCAGAGAAAAATTTATTATTGAATTTCACATAATCATAGAATGCAGGTGTTCGGGTTACTCTGTCCGGCAGCGCCACATCGGAAAAACTCGTATAGCTTGTGCGATGCAAGGCGTTAAGAGCTGCAATATCGCCCTCGTATTTCTCCTCCAAATAAGATTGCCATGCCGGCGTATTCGCTTCATCCATGTTGGAATGGTGAACGCTTTCATTAGATAGCGTAATACTATGCAACGATTTGTAATCCTTGACTAAAGGAATGACCAGCCGCAAATAGTCCTCCATCAATTGTCGCGCCCGCGGGTTGTCAATCGTGAATTTGATCCCTAAACTGTTGCTGCGAAGCTCAGGCCACTTCTCCAAAGCCCATGCCGGAAAATAATGCGGCGACAGCAGAAGCGTAACCGCAACATCGTTTTCCTCGGCTGCTTTCAGAGGTTCAATAACGTTTTTTTGAATAGGAACAATATCCCCAACATAATCGTCGTTGCCTAACTCAACGAATTTATTGGCATCAAAACTTCCATTGACCACCAGATTCTCGCCGGATCCATTTTTGACATACATGCGCACATCGTCAATCCATAGATTTTGGGTCACATTTTCTGAAGCAATCATCAATCGAAACTTGCGATCATTTTGCCCGCTCTTATACTCATAAGTGAACTCCTGCCAATCAAAGGTGCCTTGCGGGAACGAGGAGCGATGTACCCAGCCCGGACCTCCCGGAAACCATGCATTGTTCACCTCTTCTCCTTTGGCCCACACTTTGATTTCATAGGTCGTGTCCGGTTCAACATTTACTTCCTGCCAAACATTTATATATTTCCCAGGGCTTTTAGGAGTCTGATTGCTAATGCGAAGCGACCCGCCGCTATCGCCATGACCGATCACCAAATCACGTACTGCTTGAGCGGATACGCTTGATTTATCGATATTCCAATCCGTAAAGTTTTCCTTGGGCTTAATCACCGAGTTAGGTCCAATCTCTATTTGGATCGCATTAGCCCCGTATTCCTTAAATAAAGGAATATCTTTTTTCGCCTGTGCGAAATGGCCATATCCCGTGAACAACACGGGTTTACGCACAATTTCATCACTTATCGAGGAACGAGTGTCTGCAATAAAAGCCGTTTTGTCGATATCAATAGAACCTGTGACATATCGATCCACCGCAAACGGTATCTTCTCTTCGCTTATATACGCCCGCACATTGCCGGCAGCCTCCTCATACAGCTTCTCAAGCTCTTTAATTACATAGGAAGCCCGATCATAATATTGCCGATCAATATCCTCTAGTCCATAAGCAATAAACTGATCGATAATCGTATAATTTACCCGCTCATAATCAACGGCAAGCCCGGCTGTTTCAGCCGTCGTCAACAATGCTGCGAGCGCCGGCAACTTTAAACGCAATTGCTCAAATTCCACTGCCAGATCCTGCGGATTGGCCAACACATTAATCGCCAACTGATCCTGCTTTACCAGATTACCTGCTAGTGACTGTGCAGATACAGAGAGTGTGTAACTGCCCTGCTCCCTCATAGTAAGCGGAAGCTCCTTTTTCCACACTTTTCCCCCCGGTATCACTACTTCATAGTTTTGAAGCCCTAATATTTCAGAGGTAACGGCCAGTGTAACGGTTTCCTCGCCAAAGTTAGGAATTGCGAGATCGTATTGTTGATTGAAACCGGCAGCGAACTCTGTAGGTCCATCCAGTACGACTGTCCATGTTTCGTCTTCCTGGAGCAGCAGCAATTCAGCCATATCCTTCGGGTTTTTCCCTCTGCCGATCGCTCCCGTCCATTCAATCCAGCCCCTTCTGGCATTACCATCATTATCATTGATGAGCAAAGTCATCGATACTTTGCTGTCGGGTTTATCTGCCAAAATGGCCTCCCAAGGCAGCTTGGCTTCATAATTTGTCGTGGTACCGTTTCTGCTGACATGATATTCCACCGCCTCCTTGGGCAGCTTTGCCTCTCCATCACTCCATCTCCAAATTTGCTTTCGCCCGTCGTTAAGTACGTTGAAGCCATACTCGGGCCCATACAACTCTGTATCAGGCGTAAACGCAAGTTGCAAACTGTCCCCTAGCCACATGTCGCCGTCTGCCACTCCGTGATGGATGTTATCTTCAACCTTAATCGCAATGTACAATGCATCATCGTCGTAAGCAAACTTGGCCTCTGCCGACAAATCCTCCGGGCCCTTCCAATCCGACATCAATACTTGCCGTTCTTTATCACCAGGCAATAAAATACCGGTGGACGAATGCCATTTGTCCCAGTTGCCGTCAACTTCCAGCGGCGCCGTTTTTCTAATCGGGACCTTCCGTCCTTTTCCGGCGGCTGCTATGTAAGCTTCAAAATCCAGCAACTCCTCTCCTTCCGCTTCAGCAGCAATCGTATAGTTGAACGCAATCGGCTCTATTTCCCCTCCATCACTTGTTCGCGCGTAAGCTTTAATCTGAACCGCCTTATCAATCATTATGGGCTGTTCATACGCTTTCGCCGTCGCAGAATGATTTGGATCGCTTCCGTCAGTCGTATAATAAATGGTTGCTTCCTGTCCTTCTGCAGCCAAGGAAAGCTTCGTCCCTCTCTTTACTTCTCCTGAGGGAGGATTGGCTGAAAGTACAATCGACTTGCCCTCGAAACTTCCATTTCGAATCAGATTGCCGTCGGTTCCCTGCTTAACCATTCTCACTTCATCTACCCATAAATTCGTGGTCCGCCCCTCCAGCAAAATCATAAAGTCAAAGGAGGTTTGGTTTGATCCGGTTTTATAATTGATGCTGAATTCCTTCCAGTCGTATGTTCCTGTCAAGTTGCTCCGAAGCGCCCAGCCTGGTCCCCCGCCAAACCAGGCTCTCCCTACGGAGTCCCCCTTCGCCCACAGGCTGATGGAGTAGTTTGTATCTGCTTCCACAGGAATGCTTTGTTTGGCAAAATAATATTTATTCGGCACACTATCCGCGTTAAACTCGAACTGCAACGCATATTTGCCTTGATGAACGTCAGGCTCGCCGACCAGCTCATAACTGCCGGCGGACACTCCTTCAAACTTCCAGTAGTCGACTTTCTCCGGTGCGCTGTCCGCAGCATAAACACTGACATGGAACAGGTTCGTTGCTAGCAACGATACAATCAAACTTACTGCAAGTACCCATCTTCTAAACTTTACTCGAGTCATCTTATCCCTCTTTTCAATTCATTTACGGATCATTCAAAGCTTTCGGTTAAGCGCTTTCACTTTCCCGCATCGAATACATTTCTCCTTCTGTTGCTCCGGCAAGAACATTCGTATTGCCGGAGTAAACCAACAGCAGAACACTTACTATTAGACATTTGGTTTGTTATAGAGTCGTTCACCCTTTAACAGCCGAGCTTGAAAATCCTTGAATAATATACTTCTGGCCCAGAAAGAAGACGATGAGCAGCGGTACGACGCCTGCGGTGGCGGCGGCCATCATCATGTTGTAGTCCACGCCCGCTTCCAGCATAAAGTTCTGCATGCCAAGCGGCACCGTGAACAGCCTTTTGTCCAACAGGAAAATCAGGGCGTTCTCATAATCGTTCCATGTCCATGTGAAATCAATAATGGCGAAGGTCGCCAGGACCGGTTTGGAAAGCGGCAGAAACAGCTGAAAAAAAATCCGGAAATGGCCTGCTCCGTCAATAAAAGCCGCTTCCGATATTTCATGGGGAATGCTCATAAAAAACTGCCGGATCATGAAGACGCCAAATACCGTAAACAAGCCCGGGAGAATGAGAGCCCAATGGGTGTTGTAAATATTCATCCAATCAAACATAATAAATTTCGGGACGAACAGCACTTGCTGCGGAATCATCATCAGACATAGATAGAGGAGAAAAACGGCGTCCCTGCCCTTGAACGGAATGCGGCTGAAGCCGTATGCGGCGAAAGCGGCCAGCAAAGGCGCTCCAATCATCAGAACAAGGGAGATTTTCAAGGAGTTTAAATAAAACATCGCAAATCCGTCTCCGGTCGTCCAGACCTTGATGTGATTGGTCCAGACCGGGTCGGTCGGAATCCACTGAATCGGATAAGTAAACACGTCGATTGCTTTCTTGAAGGAAGTGCTGATCATCCAGATCATGGGCGACAGCAGCAGCAGGCTGGCTAGCGCCATCAAGATCGTGTTAAAGGTTTTGGTCGATTGTTCTCTGACTTTTCTGATTTTTCTGTCTTTAATAGCATCCATGTTGCGAATTCCCCTCCGTTAGTAATGGACCCACTTTTTCTGGCCTGCCCACTGAATCAATGTAATAAACAAGATAATCAGGAACATGGTCCATGAGACGGCTGACGCATACCCCATTTCGTAGAAGCTGAACGCTTTCTTATAAGCGAAGATGGAGAAAACCGTCGTACTATTGGCAGGGCCTCCCTGAGTGATGGCGTAGATCATGCCAAAACCTTTGATGGAGCCGATAAAGCCGGTAATCGTCAGAAATAACGTCGTCGGACTGACCAAAGGAAAAATGATCTGACGCAGCAGTTGCCCGAAAGTCGCTCCGTCTATCCTCGCGGCCTCCAGCTGCTCCGAAGACAACTCCTGCAGCGCAGCCAAATAAATAATCATGTTGTACCCGATGCCGCCCGCGGTCATCATGACCAGCACCGCATACATCGCCGTATCCGGCGAAGCGAACCACAGCGGCGGCTCGGATATGCCCACGGAACGAAGAAATGCGTTAATCGGGCCGTTGGTGGGTTGGAACAGCACCATCCAGACGAAGGCAATGGCAATGCCGCTCGTGAAATACGGAGCGAAGAAAAAGGCACGCAGCGTCTTCTGGAAGTAAGTTCTGTTGTTAAGCATGACCGCGATCAAAAAACCGAGCATGATTGAAATCGGTACGGGGATCAACACCAACAGGGTATTTTTGACCGATTCAGCAAATAAATCGTCTCTCACCATCATCCTGAAATTATCCAATCCGATAAAACGCGGGGGTTGCCCGCTAGCAAATACCCAATCCGTAAACATCAAGTAAAAGGAGAACAGGGCCGGAATGAGCATAAACACCGTCATTCCGATCAGATTGGGACCAATAAATACATAACCAATCAGCCTCTGCCGCTTCATCCAGTTCACGATCGGTCACCGCCTTTCTCTATAAGTTGGAAGAAACGCAGGTTTCTAGTCCGCGCTTCTCCCGAGCATTGCCGTTATTGCGATGAAGTTTTCAAATTTGCGTTATGAACCCGCGCCAATTCCTTGGCGCCTTCCTCCGGAGTCAGCTTTCGGGAAAACACATTGTCGTAGATGGCCTGCTGTTCGCTTCCCGTCTTCCGATCCAGACGGCTTAAGCCCAGCGGAAGGTCCCCGAACATAACCCGCTTGATCGAATCCAGATCATAGGTATCCTCTACGCCTTTAAACATGAGAGCAACAGCTTCGTCGACAGGGAAATCCTTGGATGCAGGCACTCTTCCGCCAGCCGCCATCGGCAGCATGCCGCTATCCGCGTACCATTTGATAAACTTCTGCGCGGCTTCCGGATGTTTGGTACGGGGGTTTATCGAGATCACGTCGCCCAGACCGCCGGCGTTAATGTAATCGGATTGATCCTTGTTCACTCTGGGAGCCGGCGCTGCCGCCACCTTGAACGTCCGTGGATATTCCGCCATATTGTTCGTCGTGCGGAAAACTTGGTTGGTGGAAAACAGCATGGCCGTTTCGCCTTTCACAAACATCTGGTCCAATGCGGGCTTGGACGTTATCTGCTCCGTATGGGGCATCAAACTTTTGTCCGTGAACATCATGTCCGTATACACCTGCAGCGTTTTGACCGTCAGCGGATTATCGAAAGCCGAGGTGCCGTCCGGGTTGGTTAAGGTCAGGCTCTTTTTCAGCATGGAACCGTTGATAGGCACATTGAAGTAGTAATCGCTTTGCGCCAATCCCCAAACGTTGTCATCCTTCAACTTGGCTGCATATTCCCGAAACTCGTCCAGTCCCCATTCCGTCGGAACCGGCAGTCCTTTGGCATCGAGCATATCCTTGTTAAGCCAGACAAAGGACGGCCCCTTCGAGGTAGGTACGCCGTAATATTTGTCGTCCACCTTCCACAAAGCGGCTCCTTCGCCCATTTTTTCTTCCACGCCGAAATCGGTGAAATCGCCTACATCAAGCGCGTTGCCCGCTTTGACCCGCTTCTCGTAGAGGCTGTAATCATAGCTGACATACATGTCCACGGGCTGACTCGACACGAGCGCCGTATCCAGCTTCAGATTGCCGGCTTCGTCGTTGACGAACCGCACATATTCCACCTGGATATCCGGATTTTCTTTGTTCCAGTTGTCGACGACTGTCTGAGGCCCGTTCTCCACCGGCACAGCTCCCCAAAAGGTGAGCTTGATTGGATCAGCGCTTGCCGTCGCGCCGGGTTTGGCGCTAGGGGATGATGCCGGCCCCTCCGTTCCGCCGTTTCCATTCCCGTTTCCGTTTCCGCTGCAGCCGGCAAGCATGAGAGACGCCACTACAGACCATGCCACGCCTGCGGCCAACCACTTTCTGTTTTTCATTGTTCTTGCAACCTCCCTAATGAGATGTTTGTTACATCCCAACTATATCAATTGGCTCCCGGGCCAATAAGGGACGAAACTTGCCGATTAGCCGTACAAAACTTACTTATTCTTGTCTCTCCTGAAGGAGCTGGGCGTTTGTCCGGTCATACGTTTGAATGTTTTGATAAAGTAGGCATCGTCGGCAAAACCCGTCTGGCTTGCGATTTCTTCCACGCTCAATTTGGAATAAAGCAAAAGGCGTTTGGCTTGCTCGATCCGGATGTTTCGCAAATAAGCTATGGGAGTCAGCCCTGTTTTTTTGCCGAATATGGTGCTTAGATAGTCCACGTTGATAGCGACCAGCTTGGCCAAGTCAGTCACCTTCATATTTTCCCTGTAGTGCTCCAGCATATATTGAATAACCCGGTTAACCTCCGGATGGTCCGTATAGCTTACTTTCTCCTCCTGCTTCCGCCTAATGTGCTCCTGTATCGTCTGTTGCACTTGTGCGAGCAGCGATTCGTGGCTCATCGCGGCGTTGACGTACGCCTCGTCCTTGTACAAATCCGCGCCTTCCTCCGCATTCCTTCCGGCTAACATTTCCAATACATGCAGCAAGCGGACAGCCAGTTGCTTCACGTCGATATGCGAGAACGACATCCGCTTCATGCTCTCCCAGATCAAGGCAGCCGTCTCGGCGCATTTGGCTGCATTGCGTTCCTCGAATGCGCGCACCAGCGCCGCCTCCAGCTCGCCGATTGGCGGCAGCGCCGTCTCCTCCCCGACAGGCAGCTCCATGATGTCATACCAGCTGCCGTTCAATTGGTTCAGCACTCGCCGCCACTCCCGGGCGAATTGTTCCAGACCGCCGTCCGCCGCCGGCTCGCCGGGACGGCAGAACCCGCTGTCGCAAGCCTGGCCAGCCTTGTCGGGGAAGCTCCAGCAGAAGAAGGTCGTCTGCCCGCCGTCGCAAAAGGATTGCACCAGCAGATACTCCTCCGTCCGGATTCCCGCCTGATGGGGAAGCGCGGGATCGGCTCCGCTCAATACTGCTGCAATACTAAGCCTCAGACTATGGAATTTGCCGGCGGCTGCGGGCAGCGCGATCGGCGCTGCATGCGCAGGCACGCGATTTCCGCTGATTTCCGCCCAGATTCTATGATACAGCGGATACAGCGCCTCCCCCGCTTCCTTCAGCTCCCCCAGCAATTCCTCCCTGATCCTAGCCAGATTCTCCAATAGAACCTCATCACTCAGCGATAGCTTAAGCAAATAATTAAAGGCTCCGTATTGAAGCGCGTCGCGCGCATAATCAAATTGGTTCATGGCCGTCAACATAATAAACCGGCTGCGGATTCCGGCCTTCCGCGTTTCCTTAAGCAATTCAATCCCGTCCATGCCAGGCATGACAATATCGGCAATGACCACATCCGGCTTCCACTCCAAAATGGCCTCCAAAGCCTCCTTGCCGGTCCCCGCCTCGCCCGCAACGCAGAAGCCGTGGCTTTCCCAGTCCAGCGTTTCCCGAATCGCCTCGCGGACATAACCTTCATCTTCCACCAGCAAAACCGTCCACATGGCCACTATCCCCCTTCTCTGAATAAGGCGCGGCAATCAGTAATGGCAATCGAATCCTGACCGTCGTTCCTTGCTCCCCGGAAATAATCTCGAGATTGCCCTCCCGCTTGAACAGCAGTTGCAGCCGCTCCCTCAAATTGCTCAGCCCGATCCCGTGACCGCTGCGCCTGCCGGTCCTTGCAGCCGCCTTCTCCATGCCCATGCCGTTATCCGCCACTTTCAGCACAAGCTCGTTTCCCTCCGCGCGGGCCCCGACCCGAATGATGCCGCGACCTTCGGAGGCGTCGAAACCATGGACGATGCAATTCTCGACAAGCGGCTGCAAGCTAAGCTTGGGGACGAGCGCGTATTGCACCGCCTCCTCCGCCTCGTACACCATTGTAAATTGCTCCCGAAAGCGTAATACCTGAATCGATTCGTACGAACGCAGCAGCTTGATTTCTTCCTTCAAGGCAATCAACTCAATATCTGAATTGAGACAGGCTTCCAGGATGGACCCCAGCGAGGTGCAGATGCCGGCAATAGCGCTCTGCTTTTCTTTTCTTGCCATCCATTTAACCGTGTTCAGGGTATTCAGCAGAAAATGCGGATTCATCTGAAACAGCAGCATCTGGAAGCGGACAACCTGCTTTTGCCGCTCCTCCTGTTTCAGCCTGTCAATAAGTTCGATGACATCGTCTATCATCCGGTTAAAGCTTTCGCCAAGCGATCGTACCTCGACAGTCGCTCCTGCGCCCACGGATATTTTTACATTCAGTTTTTTGTCCGAGGCTTCCTCCATACTGCGCTTCAGAACATCGAGCGGCTTTGTCATACGCGTTGCCAAAAAGAAAGTAACCAGCACAAAAACGACCACCAGCACGCCCAAAAACAAATAAACGATTAGCCTGAGCCGCTGAACCTCCTGTTGCAGCTCGCTTAAGGGCATTTGGCTGACCACATACCAGTCCAGCTCTTCCACATAGCTGTAATGGACCATCGTCAAAGCTTTTGAATCCTTGTAGTGTCCTTCCTTCTCCCGGGCTGAGATCATTCTGTCCATATCGTTCGGGCCAAAGGAGGTATCCGCGTTCTGCAGCACGGTTTCCCCCTCGCCGGTAAAGATAGTCAGATCGCGGCTGGCCGGGCTGTCTTTTAACGTGTTACGGAACCATTCCTGTATGTTGATGCTGATGCGCGCCAGCCCGTATTTCCCCCTGAGTTGGTCATCGAGCAGCGTGTACAGGCTGAGCAGCTTGTCCCCCTGGCTGTCCTTTATATCATTCCAGTCATCGGCTACCCAGCGGTAAGGACGTGCGCCAACCTGCAGTCTGTCCTGCCAGGCTTGCAATTCCGCCAGATCATTGGTCAGCTGCGCGTTGGGGGCGTACGATGTATATACATGGCCTTTGCGGTCAATAAAACGAAAATAAAGCTCCGTTTGATGGAAAAAGAAGCTGTTGTTTATGCCGAACATCTTGCTCTCGATCACTTTTTTTCTGTGGAGAGGATCGTAGTTATCCGGGTCATACATAATCTGAATCAGGCTTTCGTCCTGACTCAGCATGGTATTGGCCTTATAGGCAAACGCCATCATATCGGTGAGAGAGGTATGAACCTGCTGCATGCGCTCGGACATGCGCTCCATCATATCCTGCTGCCGGATGGATTCGAAATGCTGGAATAACCAAAAAATGGCGATGCACAAAGGAAGCATCAAAAGGAGAATATAAGCCGTAAAAAGTCTGTATTTTAACGTGTTCGGAAGCCACTTCCGCCATTTCCGCGCCATCTCCGACTCACTCCCCGCCGATATAGTCATGTCTCCAATTCATCCTTTTTATTGTAACATGCCTTAGAGCGGGGACGGCATGCCGAAAACTTGCAACTTCGTATGACAATTCCTAGAACTGGACAGCTTGCGATACTCCTCCTAATCCCCGTGGTCATAAGAAAATACTCCCTTCTATTTGCTGAACAACGCAGATAGTAGGGAGTATTTATATGGAGCTACCGCTATTATTATTTTCCGGCTTCCATTTTCTTGATGTACTCGTTCATTTGAGCAACATATTCTTCGCCGCCATTTTTGTACCAGCCTTCAAGCAGCTCATCAAACTTCGTTACCGGTTCGGCGCCCATAATGATTTTCATCGTGGTCTGCTCCCAAAGCTTCGTGTAATCGATAAAATTCGGCTTTTTGGCAGCATCGGGCACAAAGGCGTTGTCCTTTGCCGGAACAACGGTTGCAATCGCCTTCTCAAGCCAAGGAACTACAAGGTCAAGCTGCTCCTTGGACATGCCTACCGACAGGAAGAAGCTGGTGTCATTTGCACGTCTCATACTGGAACGACGGAAGTGGGAAGCCGGCGCCGGAGGATCCATGGCAACCTTGATGCCATCCTTGACTTCATAGTCGATTCCTTCGTAGCCATCTGCCGTTTTCTCCCACATATCATCAGAAATCCATGAATTCAGGACATCCACGATTTTTTGCGGGTTTTTGGCCGTGTTAGTAATGGCCCAGAAGCCCCACAAGCCCGTCGAGGAAGCACCCAGGGAACCGCCTTCCACTGTGCCCTTATCATTTTGCACGAATACATATGCCAATTCGGCTTCCGGGTTATTCGCTTTCAGATCCTTATTGATGCCCACGTAATGGCCTGCGAAGCCAGGGAACACCCCGGTCAAACCTCTGACAAAACGCTCGCGCTGCTTAGCGCTGTCGTTTGTCGCGGAATCCGGATCAAAATATCCGTTTGTATACATTTTGGCCGTAAATTCGAGCGCTTTCTTGTAGTTATCCGTCTTGCGGTCATACAAAGGATTCATATACTCGAATTCTCCGCCGCTGGAAGCTTGCCAGCCGGTCAGACCGAAAGCTCCCGGCACGATGACTTCCAATACCTTATTAGTTGCATTGTATGCACCGCCATACCCGTAAGTATCCTTTGTGCCATTGCGGTCCGGGTCTTCGTTGGTAAACTTGTTTAAAATCTCTTCGAACTGAGCCAGCGTAATTTCTCCATTGTCCGGCAGAGTAAAACCGATGTTGTCCAGCCAGTCCTTACGCAAGTAAAAAGCATCATTTCGAACAACAGACGTACGCGGAATACCATAAATATGATCATCCTGTGTCACGCGCAGCTGATCCCAGGAAGCTTGATAAGTATGCCGTTGTAGAAATTCGGCATTTTTCGTGTATTCGTTTACAGGGATAACAATGCCTTCCTTGACCGCATTCAAGAAGTTTGCGTCCGCGGAATCAGGAAAGAGCACGACATCGGGATAATCGTTAGAGGCCAGCATCAGCTGCAATTGCTCGTTGTAGCCCGTAGCCGGCGGCACTACGAATTCCAGCTTGACATTATTTTTCTCTTCCAGCTCGGCAATAAACTTTTTATCGCTTTCCGTCTGCTCCGGCGTATTATAATTTGCCATAACTTTAATCGAGACCGTTTCTTCTTGCTGCGGCGGAGCAGTCGTATTGCCGGGAGACGGACTAGTCCCGCCATTTGTTCCCGAGTCGGTTCCCCCATTGCTGCCTTGCGAACAAGCTGTGACCAATAAAACGAGTATTATTATAACGGCCAATAACGGAGATTTTTTCATGGTATTGCAAACCCCTCTCTACATCGATAAATTTATGATTAGCCTTTCACTGACCCCAACATTATGCCTTTAACAAAATACTTTTGCAGAAACGGGTACACGCACAGAATCGGAACCATAACCAGAACCAAGGTTGCATACTTGATCGTTTCGCTGGTCATCATATCATCGCCCATTTCTGCTGCATTCGCCGTTTGAGCAATCGCGCTTGCTCCTTCTATCACCTCCCTCAAGTAAAGCATTAACGGCCAATTCTCGCTGCTGCGAATGTAGATAATCGCGTTAAAGAAATTATTCCAATAAGCAACCGCCGTAAATAAACACAGCGTAGCTATGATCGGCATGGATAATGGAACGACGATACGAAACAAAATATAAGGATCGGAGGCGCCATCCATCTTGGCCGCTTCCTCCAGTTCTTCCGGAAGCGATTCAAAAAAGTTTTTCATCAGGATCAAGTTAAACCCGCTGATCAATGCCGGCAGGATAAGGGCCGACAACGTATCGAGCAATCCCAGTGAGCGCATCAAATAAAAATTCGGGATAAGCCCTCCGTTAAACAGCATCGTAAACAGGACCATCAGCATCAATGCGCTGCGTCCCTTCAATATCTTTTTGGACAACGGATATGCGGTCAGAATATACAGCAAAATTCCGATGCCTACTCCTAATGCCGTAACGATTATCGTATTGAGATAGCTACGCCATAACAAGTCCTTCGCCATGATGTATTTGTAGGCGCTTAATGTGAATTCTTGCGGCCATATCATCATGGGATTATTGACATAAGCGTTGTAGGAGCTGAACGATACCGAAGCAACATTTAAAAATGGATACAACATAATCAAACAAACCAGCGCAATCAGAACGTAATTTACAATGTCGAACGGTTCCGGTCTTTTTCGGATCATAAGTTTTCTCCTGTTAGTTCAAGGAATTACTCCGTAATGGGTAGCGGACTTTTTGAACAACCTCTATAATTACCAAAGTTGTTTGCCGAAGAAGCGCGCAATCCGGTTGGCCAGCAGCACCATGACCAAGCCTACTACAGCTTTAAACAAACCTACGGCGGCCGCGAAAGCCATTCGTCCGTCTATGAGTCCGATCCGGTACGTGTAGGTTTCGAAAACATCCGCTACGTCATAGGTCGATGGATTATACAGCAGGAATACTTGTTCGAATCCATTGTCCAGAATATGTCCCATCTGCAGGACGAGCAATACGGTAATGGTCGTGGCGATGCCCGGCAATGTAATGTACCGAACTTGCTGCATGCGTGTCGCGCCGTCCATCTTGGCCGATTCGTACAAGGTGGGATCGATTCCGGTCATCGCGGCCAGATAGATGATCGTCCCCCAGCCAGCCGATTTCCAGACCTCCGCCGATACGAGAATCGTCCGGAAATACTCCGGCTTCAGCAGGAACGAAACCGGGTCGTAACCCATTTCCTTTATCATGTAATTGACTGGCCCCGTCGAAGGCGACAAAAAGTTAATTACCATTCCCGCGAGCACAACCCACGAAATAAAATGAGGCAGGTACAGAATCGTCTGGCTGACTCGCTTAAAGATCAGGTTCCTGATCTCATTAAGCATAAGGGCCAATAGGATCGGCGCCGGAAAACCAAACAAAATCTGATAGAAGCTGAGCAAAAGCGAATTACGCAGCACCTTGTAAAAGTTTGAGGACTGAAACAAGTATTGAAAGTTTTCCAGGCCTACCCAGGAGCTATCCCATATGCCCCGAACGATGCTAAAGTCCTTAAAAGCAATGACGATTCCAAACATCGGGATATACTTGAAAATGATTAAATAAGAGATACCCGGTATTAGAAATAGATACAGCCATTTATTTTTCGCAAAATGACTGAATGACGAACCGATCTTCATCGTCCTTGGATGCCCTGAGGCTTGCAGGACGTCGACGGTTTCCTCTTGCCTCATCTAGTGCCACCTCCTCTCTGTCGGGAATATAGCGGTCCGACATTCGACTTTTGTTCGCTGCCTTTAACCGCTTGTTCGTTCCTCTTACCTAAAGGATAGGTTTGATAGAACTTTCAAACAATCCCGCTGCATCTACATTTGAGGTGACAAATTTATCTCCTGAGACTGAAAACACTTTCAATCGAACTTCTTCAGCTAGCCTTGAACAGGATTTGCTCCCGCCTGCAGCAAAGGTATCGTCATCTCAACAATGGTCCCTGCCTTGGCTCTGCTGCGGACCGTTAGCCCATACTGCTCTCCGAAGGCCAGTCTGATTCGCTGATTGACATTTCTTAGGCCAATATGCTCATTCTCTTGCAGATGATCCCTGCGGAAGCTTTCATTTAGCTGCATGACGGCAAGCGAAGGTATGCCAATGCCATTATCCAATATCCGAACAACGATGACCCCTTCTCGGGTAAATATGCGAATTCGAATAATCCCCTTGTGCGGACTGTGTTTTATTCCGTAATAAATCGCGTTTTCTACGATCGGCTGCAGCGTGAGCTTCACGATTCTGCATTCCAATAAGCGGTCTTCCACCTGGCAATCGAAGATAAACCTATCCTTATAGCGAATCATTTGCATCTCCATGTAAAGCCGCACGTGCTCGATCTCCTTCCGAATAGGAACGAGATCCTCCTTCGTTTCCAGCGTCAGTCGCAATAACGTGGACAAGGACAGCAGCATCTGCGTCGCTTCGTTATTTCTGCCGGTCAGTCTAACCACCTTCCAATTAATTGTTTCCAGTGTATTAAACAGAAAGTGGGGATTGATCTGAGCCTGCAGCGCAATGGCCTGCGCCTTGCGGAGCAGTTCATACTTCTCCTTAAGCTTAACTTCGAAATTTTGTCCTTGATGGAATGAATTAGAAATATTGCTTAAAATGTAACCCGTCTCGTTCCATGACGTTGTAGCCGAGTCCTTGTTCAACATCATAAAAGGGTTATCCTTATGTTCGATAAGCGAAAGAATTTGCCGAATCGGACGATAACCTCTTGCCGCAATGATAAAAGCCAAAACAATCGAGGATATAGCGCTTACGGTAAGCACTACAACCATAAGCTCGATAATGCGGGTCCGCTCCGCATGATAAGCCTCTAAAGGGACGAGCGATACATATTTCCAGTTTTTAATGGACCGCGATGGCTGTACCGAGACTACCTGCTCCCGACCGTCCTGCTTCACGATTCGGGAATTGAACCCTTCCGCCACCAGCCTGTACAATGCCGGGTCCGCTTCTTCGAGTTTTTCATTTAGTTTGCTTGTATCCCTGCCGAACATAATGCGGTTCTGCTCGTCCAAAATAATGACATTTTGCTGCTGATCAGTAGGACCGAGCAGCGCCTTCAAGCTCTGAACGTTCATATTGATTCGTATCGAACCAACGCCGTTCTGCGCCTCGACGCCAGGAGACATCTTGTTGATGAAGGTCAACAGCGTTTTATCTCCGCTAGCCGCTTGATCAGTCATCCAATAGTAAGGTTGATCCCGGTTGATCTGATCATTGCGCCATGAATGATAATAATCGTTGGATAATCCGCCTCCCGCGTCGGCGGTTACTTGATAATCATGAAATCCGGAATGAATGAAGATGGAATCAATATAGGAGCTTGTCAGCTTGACCATTTGCAGAACTTGTTGAATTCGCAAGATCAATACGGCTTCATCATACTTAAGCGGTTCGGACAGCTTACTGCTTTGAAGCTGAATGACGTCGGGGTCGGATTTCAATCTGACGGAGAGTTGCTCGACATCGAATAAAATCATGTCAAAGGAGTCTCTTATTCTAGCCAGCTCATGAAAGGAGGACTTTTCTATCTCTACCCGCATGTCTTTATCGTTATGGGTATATACAATCAAACTGATGATAACCATCGGTACGATAATCAAAGTCATAATGAGAATGAAATTCCGCCATAATATACTGTTGAATTTATACTGCCGTATATAACTCCACCATTGCATGATTGCCGTCTTCATAGCTGATCCCTGTATTCGGAAGGTGTAAATCCGGTCTGCCGCTTAAATAGCTTGTGAAAATACTTTGTGTTCTTATATCCCACAAGATATCCGATTTCATATACCTTATATTTCGGATCCCTCAAATAATCCACGGCCTTCTTTATCCGCAAGTCGATGACGTAGTCGGAATAGGTCTGCCCTGTTTCCTGCTTGAACAGCCTGCTGAAATAGACCGGATTAAGTCCGACATGCATCGATACGCTTGTTAACGTCAGATCCATCTCAAAGTACTCTGCAATGTAGTGCTTAGCCGATCGGATAATGATCCGGTCATTATTGTCATTACGGGTCTCTCCCTCAGAAGGAGTCTGCACTTCTATATCCAGCACGGGCGACTGCTCCTCATTGCGGGTCAATAGCGCCAGCAAGCTTGGATAGATCTCCATTTGGTCCAGGCGGACCGTTAAACCCAATAAAGAGGACACCGAACGCTGAATTTGCAAAAAATATTGCTCTACCCGCTTCTGGAAGTCATCCGAGGCGCAATCGTTTAATGCATTGCAAATGATGACGAACTTGCCGCTCTCTCTATGAATACAAACATAATTGATTCGATCATATTCCTTGGTAATCGCGATGCTGATCGCTTGACGTTTTTCCGGCTCTCGCTGACTATTTCCTTCAACAGGCAAGCCAGACCAGCAAACGGTCATCAAGGAAGTCCGAGCTTTAGCGGGATCAATATCAAGCGACAGCTGCCGAAGCTTGCGGCTTAGCTCACCCTCGTCCTTGCTCCACCCTTCGCCAAATAAAAGATTGAAAAAAAATTGCTCCATCAGAAGCTGTTTAAGCGTTTTGACATGCTGGTTCTGAATGAGCTGCTGCTCGCGCGCCCGCCGCTCCTCATCCAATTCCTGTGCCAATCTCTTAAACACCGCCTCAACCTCATCCAGATCAGTCGGTTTCAGAAAGTAATGAACCACATTGTAGCGGATCGCTTCTCTGGCTAGCGCGAACTCTTGAAATCCGCTCAATATGATGACTTTGATTTCGAGTTTGTTTTCATATACATACCTTGCTACATCTATCCCGCTCGCAAAAACCATCTTAATATCCGTCAGAATGACATCCACTCGATGCGCTTGCAAATAGGAGATGGCGTCGCTTCCGTCGGGCAGCTTGGCCATCACGGAAAAGCCCAAACTGGTCCAATCTATCATATCTGCCAATCCTTCTCTAATATCTTCCTCGTCGTCTACGATTAACAGATTATACAATTGGAAGACCTCCTCTATGGTGCAATTAAGAAAAATCGTAAGCGCTATCATTCGCTTTACTCATTATAATTGTGCCCTTTCTGCTGAAACAAGACAACAACGTTTACTTTTAGGGGTGGGATTGCTACCTGAGTCCTTCCTGGAGGACCAAATAGGAGAAGGGGCTATCCCGTATTAGGAAGCCCCTTGATTTTGTGTCTCCGCTGATCAGCGGGCGGATTCCACCTGCTTTAAAACTTTCGCCAGCACGCTAAATGCTTGCCCGCGGGTCGCAGGAGCGTTCGGTCTAAAGCTTCCGTCGGGAAAACCTTTTACGATTCCCGCTTCGGCCGCGCGAGCAATCGCCTGCAACGCCCATGCAGAAATTGCGCTTTGATCTGTAAAATTGGCATCGCTTCCGTAATCGCCAAAACCCAATAATCTCATCAGGATGACGGCCATCTGCTCCCGGGACAAAGGCTCATCCGCTCCAAACCGATTGTCGCCGAGACCGCTTATCCACCCTAATTCATAGGTAATAGAAATCTGTTCCTTCGCCCAATGCCCCTCGGTATCCGCAAACACCTTGTTCGCTTCAGCCTGCGGAGCCAATGCGCGAACAATCAGCGTAATGAACTCGGCACGGGAAATGTTTTTCTCCGTTCTGACGCTGCCATCCGGGTATCCGGTGACGATGCCGCTCTCGGCAAGCTCCATGATGGCCTGCTCAGCCCAGTGGCCCGACAAATCCGTAAAGACGGTCGGCTGTGTCTCCTTGTCTCCGGATAAATCGCCATCGGGTTCAGTTGGATCGTCTGTACCTTCCAAATCTTCATCGGAAGGCGGCTCTCCCTTATCCTCTTCCGAATCTTCATCCGTATCGCCCGCGTCCGGTCCGTTACCCCCGCCTTGATCGGGATCCGGATTCGGGGCTTGATCGACAATCGCTTCGAACGGATGATCGTTAGCTCCGGCGTATTGTTCCGACGTCGATCCCGAATGCCCAATGATCTTTACGCCCTCCGGATTGGAAGCAAGTAAATCATTACCGATCGCGGTTGTCGGACCATCGATTCTTATAGCGGTTAGCGAATTCATTCGGAATGCCGCGTCTCCGATTACGGCTACGCTCCCCGGAATCGCGGCGGAAGTCAGCCCGTTATCCCGGAATGCCGAGTGGCCGATTGCCGTAACGGAAGACGGTATGACGACACTCGTAATCCCCGTGTTCTGAAAGGCGGATGCTCCGATGGAGGTAACGGGCAGACCGGCAATCGATTCCGGTATGCGGACGTCCCCTCTGCCGAGGAAGCCGACAATGGCAGCCTCCCCTTCATGCTCAACATACTGGAAGCTGCCTGAACGAGCGAATAGCCGATCCCAGACCCCAACTACCTGCGGATATACGGTTGCCTGGAGATCATACGCGCTGGTGTAATAAGCCTGATGGGCGACCTCGGAAGGAATGGGCACCGTCAGTACTGCCGTGCCGTCATCCCGTAATTCGCTGTCCAATATAAAGCTATCCAGACTCGTCATCGTTCCGTCGTTCAAACGCTTGAATTCTCCCGTTATTCTTAATCCCCCGAATGCCGTCTTTGTCGGCGTAACCGGGAAGTCCTCCTGCGATACAACGAAACGAAGCGCTTTGGGACTGCTGCTTGTACCGATCTGATTGACCTGTATATCCAACGGATGGTCAATCGGCGCAGGCTTCCATGACTTCGGCATATGGACGGCGACTTGAAAGGTATGCGTCGAATTGTAATCGGCCAGCGGCACGCCTGCAGTCGGCTCCACGACTAGCGTAACGTTGCCATTATTAGGAGCCTCATTATGGCGAATGACCGAATCCAGCTCAAGGACAGATTGATCGGACTTGGTAGTAAGCGAGCCTGTGATTCGTAGACCGTTCAATGTATTTGCAGCAATGGCAACCGGGAAGCTGGATACCGGCACAATGAGCCTGATTTCGTTCCTTCCCGTATTCATGCCGGCGCGATTGACATGGACCGGCAGCAGCTCATGCAGATTGGCCATATTTTCCGGCACATGAACCGTTAACTGGATATCGTGTTCGTCATATTGAGCCAACGGGACCGTGACGGTCGGACGGACTGCGAGCTTGTATGTCTGGTCCTCGCCAATCTCGCTTGAAACGATGACGCTGTTCAACGATCGCAACGTGCCGTCCGCTCGATCGCGCAATGTGCCGGTAATTCGCATATTATCCAGAAGATTCGCGCTCGGCAGCATCGGGAATAAATCTTCCGCCGGTATCACAAAACGGAGCGTTCCGTCCCCGTCATTCGCCTCTTCCTGCTCGGCCCAAGTATGGAACTCCAGAGTTGCGACCTGTTCCTCCGGCTCCTCTACGGACAAACCCGGCCGGGAAAAATCGTATGGCGCCAATTCGCCGCCGCCCAAAATTTCTTTGGATCCATCGGCAAGAGTCGCCGTTAATTGATAATGGAATGACGCTTCGGGATTGTCTACCTTGATCAGGAATTCGTATGGATACCCGATCTTTTCCGCCGTAAAATGCTCATCGCCGATCCTATAATCCATCGTTAGCTTGCTCGTCGCGTCATTTTTGTCACTCACATACACATAAGCATGATAGTTGTCAGGCGATACTTGGATGACATGTCCTTTCCCTCGCACATGCTCTATTACACTACCTTCTGTATCATTCGAAATGGCGTAATTCGCATTCGCGAAAGCGGGCGCCGTCACATCCGGCTTGTGCAGAATAACGGAACGAATCCCTTTAGCGGGAATGCTGATCGTAAACGAGCCGTCCACGACGTTAAGCTGCGTCATCGTGCCATCCGCCTCATATACGTCCGCCACGCCCGTATAGGAGCCAACGGGATCGACTTTATCGCCTAGCGTAATGGTCGAGTTAATCGCTTGATTGCCTTCGTTAATCAGGGCAAGACCGAGCACCCCGTCTTTACGCGCCGCAATATAATCGATTTCGACGGTATCCGGTTCAATAATTCCGCGATCAAGCCATAGCCACATGTCGTCCTCGCCATAAAACGTTCCCGGCGCATGGCCGTATTGATTCGACGTAAAATACGCATAACCCGACTGATGAAGCGATGGGAATTCGATATTCTGCTCGGACTTGGACCATACGCTGTTAATCAGGTAATC
This sequence comes from Paenibacillus agaridevorans, assembly GCF_018604145.1. Classification (NCBI taxonomy): domain Bacteria; kingdom Bacillati; phylum Bacillota; class Bacilli; order Caryophanales; family Paenibacillaceae; genus Paenibacillus; species Paenibacillus agaridevorans. Next base: position 4,862,831 of record NZ_CP075889.1, read on the forward strand.
CTCGAGCATGCTAATAAATACGGGAATATGATGCCAATAAACCGAGGTATAATCAGGGCCTTCGTAAGGATAGTTTTCCATCATCTGATGAAAGATCACCCGGTCCTGATAATATCCCGCATAATTGCCAAACCGACCTAGCATCGCATGTCTGGCCATCGTTTCAAAGAACGAGTCTTTGGTATAAACGGATAGCTTCGTCAGCATGCCTGCCCAATTGTTCATCGTTATGACATTGCCGTGCCCTGGTGTCTGTGGATGCTCGGTTCCCATCCCTGTTCTTGCGGCAAGCCAGCCGGGAGCGCTAATCGTTTCCAGCACAGGTCCTACCTCTTGCGGCGGCTTGGCCTCCCCATCCACATTACCCAGTCTCCACTTCTGCTCGCCATGCCACCAGAAATCGAATCGTTCGGCAAATAACGGGCGAGGCGCCGTACTCTCATGCGTGACCGTATAACTCGACGAAGGATATCCGTTATGATAACCCTTCATGGTGAGTCCGGTCAGCAGCAGCTGCGCGTTAGCTTCGGCGCCATCCAGATATTTATGCTCTCCGGTAGCTTCGTACGCCGCAATCAGCGTCGCGACCATCGGGATGTAATCGCCGTAAACAAACGAGCTGATAAACAATTTTTCGCGATTCGCTCCCGTATTCGGATTTGCAACCAAATAACGGTCCGCCTGCTGAATCAGCTTTGTGCGGTTTTCTTCGTTCCCGGTATATTTATACATGGCAGCCTGGTCCGCGATTCCCGCGAAGTTTGCCTGCTCGGATACCGAACCTGCCGCAAGATCCAAAAGAACCGGCATTCGGCCTTGGGACATCTCGTACAAACCGCTGTACACATGCGACGAATATTGCGTGACGGGACCGCCTACCGAACTCGGAAGTTCGCCTGCATATTTGGAATCGCCAGTGCCCGTTATTTTGAAATGAGGTCTATTTCGGCTTAACATAAATGCCAACGTAGGAATCGCCCGCTTGTCCAAAATATCCTCGTCGCCAGTCAACAAGTACCGCTGCAGAGCCTCCATGCTGTTGGATACGGTCGTCAAATTTTGTTCTTCCATATTATAGTGGGCCATGTTGACCGGATCCCATCCGCCGTAATCGTCGTCCATCATCAGATCCGTCGCATTATAGATCGCCTCGTTAAGCGAATGGAAGTAATTGCTTCGAATATCCTTTACATTGTACAAATCCTCTGCCACATGTTTGAACGTATCGTACCATGAGCCCGCTTCATAAATAATCCGGTATGAAACCGAATAGCTGCCGCCAGCTTCGAATACGCTTTGCTCTGTTCCGAACATAGGCGCGGTAAATTGAGGGCGGACATCTCCCTGCGGTCCGCGTAATACGAGTCCAAAGCCGGATGTATCCGGATAGGCAACATCCAGCGGCACCGACGACGGATCCATGGCAATGCCCGCCGTTATCTCTTTGCCCTGATAACGAAGATTGCCTTCCGCATAATGAAGTGTAGCCATCGGGGTAAACAAATACGACTCCGGAATGATGGTCGCTTCTGCCGGAACCGCCTTTTTGACATACAGCAACGGCGCCGTTACGGTATCGTATCGTTCGTATTCCGTCTCGTCGCCGTTGAACAGCATAAACGAATAGGAGCCTTCATTCGGAAATGTTGCATCTAATGTCACCTTAGGCTCATAACTCAGATCATCCAGCTCGAATTGAACGCTCAGCTCGGCCTCTGTATTCTCGAAGCTCAGATCGATGCGATTATCGCCCACCTGTTCGAAGTCGCTCGGAATAAACCAGACCGGCACGCCCGTTTTAAAGAAGTTATTAACAAACGTCGTAACCGAGTCCGATCCAAGCGCTACCGCCTGCCTTAGCTGAATAAACTGCTCGCTTTCGCCGACGAACTCGCTGGACAAGGCTGCCATCATCAGGAAGCCGAGCTCCTCCGTCTTGCCCTTTACCTGCAGCCAAACGTCTGCCTCTTTGATGAAAATTTCATTTTGAACGAGGGATTGCTCGACTTCCCCTTGATAGAAAACGACCTTCACCTTCTCATTTTCAATCGTTGCCGTCTTCACCGGGGTGACATCCGCTTTCGCCCACTCCGGGAATTCAGCAGATGGAAGAAAGGAAAACGGATCCTCCGGCTCGGCGATCTCAAGCAAAGCATTTTTATCCTCGGGCGGAACCAGGTCCAGATCTTTGGTCAGGAAAAAACCTTCGTTCCGCGGGAAGAAGGCGGACGTATCCACAAGCGACAGCTCCACAACTCCCGCGTCCAGCTCGAAGGTTCCCGCTTCCGTCCAGCGGAAGCCTTCTTGTCCATGGGTGCCGAACGTCTTATTGACCCGCTGCCCATCGACCTCCACCTGGAACGTTCTGGTCCCCGGCATATTCGTAGCGTAATCCCGGTCACGAACCCACAGCTTATATGTGCCTGCCGATTGAATATTGGCCACGGCTACGGCCGGTTCTCCCTCATCAACCCCCTCGACGAGTCCTATGCTGCGTCCTGTCACATGTTCGCCGGTTAACGTCCATGTTCCGAAGGACACAAAATGCCGGGGAATCAAATAATAATGCTGCTTTTCAGCCAAGACTTCCATGGACGATTCCACAATCGACTCCAAGCTCGAATCCGTGCTTGGATCCATGGTCGAAGCCACCGCTTGTCCAAATGAGCCTGCAGGAACGAGCTGCACGACTATTACTATCATCGCCATCCATACTACTGCCAGTTTTTTCATAAATCCTCCTGTCCCCTTATGTAATCGAGCGTAATAACAAAGGTCCGCTCGTTTCCATGCTAGTTTTGAAAGGGCTTCCAAACAATCCCGCATTTTTTACAATTACGGAGACAGAATTATCTTTTTCATGTAAACCTTCATGAAACTGCTCGTAAAAAACATCAAACAAAAAGCTTGGATAATCTCTTAGTGAAAGAGATTTCCAAGCCCGTTAATTGCATTTTGTTTATTCCCACTCAATCGTGGCTGGCGGCTTCGAGGTAACGTCATACACGATACGGTTGACATTGTCGACTTCGTTAACGATACGAACGGAGATTTTCTCCAGCACGTCCCAAGGGATGCGCGCCCAGTCGGCCGTCATGCCGTCGATGGACGTTACAGCGCGGATGCCTACCGTGTAGGAATACGTGCGAGCGTCGCCCATGACGCCTACGCTCTTCATGTTCGGGAGTGCGGTGAAGTACTGCCAGATCTCGCGGTCGAGACCCGCTTTGGCGATCTCTTCGCGGAGGATCGCATCCGATTCACGCACGATGTGCAGCTTCTCTTCCGTTACCTCGCCAAGGACGCGAATCGCAAGGCCCGGACCCGGGAACGGTTGGCGCCATACGATGGCTTCCGGCAAGCCGCACTCTTCGCCGACTTTGCGCACTTCGTCCTTGAACAGCGCTTTAAGCGGCTCGACGAGTTTGAACTTGATGTCCTCCGGCAAGCCGCCAACGTTATGATGGGACTTGATCGTTTGCGCGGTAGCCGTGCCGCTCTCTACGATATCCGTATACAACGTGCCTTGCGCCAGGAATTCGAAATCGTCCAGCTTGCCCGATTCCTCCTGGAATACATAGATAAATTCGTTGCCGATGATTTTACGTTTTTGCTCGGGATCGTCAACGCCTTTCAGTTTGTCCATAAAGCGGTCGCGCGCGTCGATCTTCAGTACTTTCATATCGAATTTGCCGACGAATGTTTCCATAACGCCTTCCGCTTCGCCCTTGCGCAACAGATTATGGTCGATAAACATACAAGTCAGTTGATCGCCGATCGCCTTGTGAAGCAGAATAGCCACAACGGACGAATCAACGCCGCCGGACAATGCGCAAAGCACTTTTTTGTCGCCGACCTGGTCGCGAATTTCGCGAATCGTATCGTCAATGAACGTTTCCATCGACCAATTGCCGTCGCAATCGCAAATGTTGTACAGGAAGTTGCGGATCATCTCGTTGCCGAACTCCGAGTGGCGCACCTCCGGGTGGAACTGAACCGCGTACAGCTTGCGTTCCTCGTTGCTCATGCCGGCGATTGGCGCGTGCTCCGTGCTTGCATCGACTTTGAAGCCTGCAGGCGGTTCGATGACGAGGTCGCTGTGGCTCATCCATACCGTCTGCACGCGGTCAAGACCGTGCGCAATGTGGCCACCCTCCGCGAATTCCACTTGCGCTTTGCCGTATTCGCGTTTGCCCGCGCGTTCGACTTTGCCGTTTAGCTGGTGGGACATCAATTGCATCCCGTAGCAGATGCCGAAGATCGGCACGTTCAAGTCGTAGATCGCAGGATCTACAAGCGGCGAATTTTCTTCGTATACGCTAGCCGGTCCTCCCGAGAATATGATGCCTTTCGGCGCCAATTCGCGGATCCGTTCCACCGGCGTGTTATATGGCAGCAGTTCGCTGTACACGCCCAAATCCCGAATGCGGCGCGCAATCAGCTGGTTGTATTGTCCTCCGAAATCGAGAACAACGATAATTTCATTTTGCTTCGTCATGACCGAGCCTCCCTCAATTGATGCAGTAATTATACATAAGCCGCTCAAATAGAGTCAAGGTGCGAAGCGCGTTCTTGGGTGCTTCCTTCGACAAAAAACATCCCTCTCGCATCTATTCGAGAAAGGATGTTTCCGTCGTTCAACGTTTCTTCTCTATCCATGCGCCTAAATAAGAGGTTACGTTGCCCGCGTCTGATCCTTCGCTTGCATCTTATTGGAAGCAGTCCGCGTCTTGCCTCCGCTTCCTTGCGAGCGTTTCAACAATAAGCGACATATGCTGCGCAGCTCTTCTACTGTCGGCGCATTGCGCAATGCTCCAGGAGGCTCATAATAGGAAGCCTCCAGCCAATTTACCAATCGAGAGAGCCGGTCGCGCCCGCTTTGGTCCATCGTCTCGCCTAACAGATCGGCGGTTTCGCGCAATGTCAATGGGGTCGACTGCTGCGCCGCACGGCCATGCTTGATCGCCCGTCTCTGAAGCAGCTTGATGACAGTCTCCGCCGCTTGGATCAACTCGGCTCTCTGGCGTGCCTTCGCCGTATGCAGCCGAGCCGAAGCAGCGGCTTCGGCTGCCGCCCAGCTGCGACTGCGCGGCTTCCATTCGACAGTGCGATCCTGTTCGAGATCGCCGATGCCCGAATTTTCTCGACGCGGCAACTCCGCTTGGGTGTCCGTGCGTCTTAATTCTTCGCGCACCACACCGGGCGAGCTACTAGCACGTTCGACGTTCGCAGCCGGCACGCTGTTGCCTGCGTCATCAGTTGCGCGCACAGCGCCCCACGGCGGTTCGCCGCCCGCAGCGCTCCGCGCGAGCACAGCGCTCGCCGCGCCATAGCGCCGCAGCGCGCCCCGCAGGCGCAGTCGCTCCCGCTGCGCCACAGCCGCGGCCGCGGCTGCCGCCGCTAGCGCGGCTCCGCCTGCGGCGGCAGCTGCGCCCGGCGACGCCGCCGCAGCGTCCCAGGCGCTGCGCGCCGCGCTCGCGAGCCCTGCGGCCGCTCGCGCCACCGCAGAGGCGGCCTCCTCAGCCGCCGCCTCGAACCTCGCAAGGCCGGTCGCGCCTCCGGCTAGCCCGGCCGGCACAGAGCCGTCCGCATCCGCCGACGCTCCCGTACCATCGCCTGCGGCTGCCGAAGCGATCTCCGTCGCGCCGCCATAACCGGGGGTCGGGTCGAACGGCACCCATCCCGCCCCGGGAAAATAAACCTCAACCCAGGCATGCGCATCCGATCCGCGCACTTCATAGACGCGCTCGGCCGCCGCTCCCGCGCTCCCTCCGCTGCCCGTCAATGCGATCTCGCCCGTAGCATCGCCTGGCGTAAAGCCCTTGACCCAACGCGCCGGAATACCTTGCGAACGCAGCATGACGACCATTGCCGTGGAGAAATGGACGCAGTAACCTTGACGCTGCTCGAACAGGAAGTGGTCGACGAAATCGCCTCCCTCCGGCGGCAGCTCGCTGCCCGACTTCGTGTAGCCATACGTGGTCTCCAGGTAGAGCTCCACCGCCTTCACGCGGTCGTAGAGGTTGGTCATGCCCGCTCCAGCCACCTCGGCCGCCAGCGCGGACACCCGGCTTGGCAGCGATGCCGGCAGTTGGAGGTACGGCTTAAGCTCCGCCTCCGTCAGTAAGCCGCTTGAAAGGGTCGCGTTTGTCTCCCGCGATTTTTCGCCTGGCCTGCCGCCATTATCGATTGCTTGGACAGCGCCGCCGCTCCCCAGCGAATGCAACGCCTTCTCCTCCGTCACCGGCATATAGCTTGTAACGGAATAACGCTCCAGCTTCGCCGTCTCGGAAGCCGCATACAGCGCGTCCGCCGCCTCGTTAACCAAATAGCTGCCCAGCTTGCGCCTTGGGTCGGCCGCGATGAGCTCCGTCACTTTCCCGTTCACGCCAGACGCAATAATCGGCATCTCCGCCGCGGGGTTTTCCCACACTAACGTTTGGCGAATGGGCCGGCCAAGCAAGACAGCAGCACCGTCTCCACTTCCGTTGCTCGCCGTTCCTGCCGACTCCGTGCCTTTGTCCGTTCCCAAAACAGGCTTCAGGGTAAGCGCCCTGTCATCGCTGATCCAGCCCCTGCCGTCGTACGTGGATTTGGATTCGCCGCGCCAATACGCGCGTACGGGCGATAATCCTTTAAACATGATGCTATCGTCGCTGCTGAGCGGCATCCCTAACTCGCTGTCGTCAAAACCGTACCCGGTAAACGCTCTGCCGAGCTGTCCGCCGTTCCAGCTTCTCATCGTCGCCACGGCTTTGCCTTCCCCTCCAATGGATTGAAAGCTCTGCTGCAGCCGGTCCGTCATGGCCGTCGTCCATTTCGCGGGGGCCAGCTCGCTCTCCCTGTCCACGGTTGCGAGAAGCGCGCCGCCCGCGATAACCAGCGTGACAAAGAGCGCGCCGGCCAACCAGCTTTTGTCGATATCCTTTAGTCGCTTCTCGCTGATGTCCAGCACCCGACGAACTCTCGGCACAGCCACGATTGCGGCCAACAGCAGTCCTTCCGCCGTCGTGCGCAAAAATCCGGCAAGAACGTCCATCCCGAGCCAGATGTGCAAAATGCCCAGATACAACAGCGTTACCGCCGCAATGCCAAGCGCCGCCTGCCTGACCCAGACAAGCGCCTGCAGCGCCGGCGCCAGCATGGCCCAGCCTACGAATAACATAAGCGTCCGGAGCTCGCCCGACATGGCCCAGAGCCCGCCTCGCGCTATTTGCTCGATATTGTCTCCGATCAGTCCCGGGAAAGCCAGGAACCACTCCGCCGGGCTTTGATCCTGTCCCTTGTACAACCACATGATGCAAAATAGGCATATACATGCATGCAGCAGAACCGATATCATCCATGGCATGCGGATAAGCCCCGCGGCGAGCATGCAGCCTATAATGGCCAGCAGCGGCATGGGATGATAGATGACCGCCCATTCGCCCGCCCCCGTCCAAGGCAGCAGCCATTCCGCCAGCAAACCGAAAAGCAGGAGGCTGGTCAACAGTCTGTACATCAGCGTTCCTTCCGAATGCCGATCATAATCATTATCCGAGGGCATAACGATCCGCCCCCTTCCCGGCCTTGAGCCATGCCGCTCCGGCTTCTGCCGGAGGCAGCCAGCGGATACGTACGCCAAGCTTCTCCAGCTCCCTTTGGCTGCTCCGCATCTCGCTCGTCACATCAGTACCCTCCATAACCAGATGGAGTGCCGGTCTCCCGGCTTGCTCGGCGGAATAGATCGGCAGAGGCAGCCATTGATGAGCTTCCTTCCAATTGCCGCTGAACACATGCACGGCCCCTCGTGCAGGCAGCAAAGCATGGCTGAGCCAATCCCGCCCGCTTCCTTCCGTCTCGGCCCGCAAGCTTGCCAGCAAGCCAAACAACTCCTGCAGTTGGTTCGTATTCGCGGAAGTCCCCTCCATTTCGAACGTCCAGCCGGGCGTTACGAGCCTGACATGCGCTCCGGCGTCGAATAACGTTTTGGCTTCGAAGGCAGCCCAAGAGAGACAAGACTCGAATCTGGCATCCTGACCTCCATAAGACTCCGCCAACGTATCAATGTACATGGTCGAGGACGGATACTGCTCCAACATGGCCGATTTGACGCGCAGCCCTCTGCCCCTGGCAGCAGCCCGATAGTCAAGATGGCGAATAGAGTCTCCATCGCGGTAAGGCCTGCTCTCCGGCCCGGAACCGGATACGGTTCTTTTGCCCATGTCGCGGTCGCCAATCCTGCCGCCCCATTCCGCGGAAGCCTCCGAATCATAGGCTGTTTCGTCGCCGATTGCCCCTGTTACTGGCGGCATCGATAATCCGGTGCCCTCCGGCAAGGACGGCCATACCTTCAGTTCATCGCGTATGTTCAGCGTTGTCCGAATAGCCGTTAATCCCAGCCAATCGCCGACGGTAACCGTTATATTCCTGAAAGCGTAGACGCCTCTGTGTCGAAGAGGAAGCTCGTATGTCAAGACGCTGCATGCCTCCGAGCCCGCAATCGCCACGTTGCGGCAAGTCATCGTGGACGGAGACATCAGCGATTCATTGCAAATATCATCCTCCACGGCGATCCAGACAAAAGGAAACCGCCAGCGCCTTTCGATTTCCACGGAAATGACGGCTTCTTCCCCCGCGGCTTTTTCCCCCTCGCCAGGCAGCGTCCGAACGATTTTTAAACCTCTGGATGCCGCAAGTGGCAGCACGCCGCTAAACAAAGCAACGCCGAGCAAAACGGCAAAAGCGTACCATTCAAGCGCGCCGCCGCGTATGACAGCCGCGCCTCCGCAGCCCGCCAGTGCCAAAATAATGACGCACCAGGCAACCCGGCGCGTGCGGTAATAAGGTTTTTCAGCCTCGGGCCACCCGCCTGCCGCATTCGACTTCCTTCCGTCTTGCTTCGCTCGCTGCCTATCCCGCTTCCTTCCATCTTGCTTCGCTCGCTGTCTATCCTGCTTCCCTTCGTCTTGCTTCGCTCGCTGTCTATCCTGCTTTCTTCCGTCACGACCGGCTTCCCCCGGATTTTGTTTGCTCGCTCGTCCCGGCATCATCGGCGCCCCCTGCTGTTGTAGACGGCTCCCGCTTCCGGCGGGAAAGGCGTCGACCGAACGATAGAGGCCATGAGTCCGCTTGCGTCTTTGCCGCCGGCTCCCGATCTTCCCCTGAGCGCAAGTCTATGCGACAGCACAGAATCGGCGGTACCCAGCAAATCGTCGGGAATGACATAACCTCTTCCCTCGATATATGCGGCGGCCTGCGCAGCGCGCAGCCAATCCCTGAGCGCGCGCGGACTCAGTCCGAGTGCAATGTCAGGCGATCTGCGAGTAGCGTCCGCCACCGCGACCATATACTCCAGCAGCGAGGAATGGACATGAGCCTGCCTGGCTTCGGCTTGCATCTGCAGCCATTCCTGCGGCGCCATGACAGGTCTGATGCGTTCAGGCTCCACGCGTCTTCCCAGCGCATATTGCTCCAGAATACGTTTCTCGTCGGCAATGCCCGGGTATCCGATCGACAATCGCATCATAAACCGGTCCATCTGCGCCTCCGGCAGCGCGTTCGTCCCTTCAAAGTCTAGCGGGTTCTGCGTCGCGATCAGCATAAAGGGTACAGGAAGCCGTCTCGTTTTCCCCTCTACCGTCACTCTCCGCTCCTCCATCGCCTCCAGCAGCGCGGATTGCGTGCGCGGCGACGTCCGATTGATTTCGTCGGCCAATATGACATTCGCCATAATCGGTCCGGGACGGAATTGCAGCTCGCCCGACCGTCCGTCCAGGACGAGACCGCCCGTCACATCCGCAGGGAGCATATCGGAGGTAAATTGAATACGCTTGAACTCGCCGCCAACGGTTCGGGCGATCGCTCCTGCCAGCATCGTTTTGCCTACGCCGGGAATATCCTCCAGCAGCACATGTCCGCCTGCCAGCATGCTGATTAACATTTGTTTTATAAGGGCTCCCTTGCCGACCAACACTTGCTCCACCTTGCCCTGAAGTCTGTGAAGCAGCGCCTGCGGCGGCTCCGCCCAGGAATGGCCGGGACTGCCCGTCGTTTCTACTTGCTCGTAATCATTTCCTATAAATTGAGGGGTTATCATCGTACTGTCGCCTCCCGAAAAATAAATCTATCTATTTTTCAGTCTCGCCAGTATCGCCCCTGTTTAGACCTGCTAGATTTCCTTGCCGGTCTTACTCTGCACCGCATTCCCGTACTATCGTTAATCTCGCATTTCCTCTACTGCCCGATCCAGATCTCTCTCCGCTCCTTCGTCAATACATAATTCTCAATTTCCATCCCGAACTGAGCCAGTGTCGCCCGGATTGGCACATCCAGCTTCACCTCGTGTCCCTGTCCCGATGATGCCTGGTCCGTCAGCCAGAACCATTGTCTGCCGTCCAACGTCACTTCGATGACGCCTTCCTTCTCGTCGAGCTCGGCCTTGCCGCCGAGCCATTCGCTCAGCTTGTCGAGCGGAACGCGAATGGTGCCGTTCTGCAGCGTATATTCGGAAGCCTGGAGCTCCAGACTTTTTTCTCCGCGATGAATGATAAGCGCCGGTTCAGCCTGCTTCGTGATGCCCCCCTTCCGATCCAGCCTGGAAGCGAACGCTGCCAGCGATTGCTTGTCCGACTCGGTGACGCTCCCCCTGCTCCACTTCGATCGACTCGCAACCTTGAACTGCATAGGATCAACCCCGTCGCTCAGAGCGGCAAAAGAGTAACCCAATTGCTTATAGTAGGCAATGATAGAAGGCAGCGCCTTCACCGTCTCCGCGTGACCGCCGCTGTCGTGCATAAGCACGTTAAGCGTGTTTGCGATTTTGGATGCGCGTATGTTCGCGATTATTTCCGAGGCCGGCACGTCAACACGCTTGGAATCGCCGCTGTCGACGTTCCAGTCATGCACCTTGTAGCCCGCCGCCTTCATCGCGTCGAAGTATCCTTGGTCGAAGTTTGCATAGGTGCCGCCAGGCGCCCGGACGAGCGTCGTTCGGATGCCCGCGGCCTGGAAAATCGCGTCATCCGTCCGCATAATTTGGTCCGCGAAGTTCCGGAAGCCGCCATACAGCTCCTTGTAGACATGATTGTATGTATGGTTGCCGATGGCATGACCCTCGGCAACGATCTGCTTCACCAGCTCGGGCTGGCGCTCCACCTGCTGCCCCAGCAGAAAGAAAGTCGCAGTCACACCCTCCCGCTTCAAAATGCTCAGCACCTCCGGAGTATGCTTGCTCGGGCCATCGTCGAACGTCAAGTAGACGACTTTCTTCTGCTCCGGCTGCGTGGCGGCTTGTACATCCCCGGCTGTGACCGTTCCCGAGACGTCCGGCTTCGTGCCTTGAGAAGTTTGACCAGACTCCGCAACGCCAACCGATCCACCGTTGGCCGACTTTACGGTCTCTCCCCCGCTATTCGCTCCATCGTTGGTCGACTTTATTGTGCCCTTGTCGCTACTCGTTCCGTCGCTGGTCGACTCTACTGTGCCCTTACCGCCATTCTTTCCGCCGTCGGCAGACTTTGCGTTATCAGTGCCTCCTTGGTGTGCCCCGTCATGAGGGGTACGGTCGACACTATCCCCGCTTGCAACGGTACTGATTCCTTCCATCTCGGGTTGAATCTCATTGTTTCCTCCTCCTGCTGCTCCCGCTTTAACCTTCTCCAAATTAGTCGTTTCCGCTGTATGGCCATCTCTATCATTAGGCGAAGGAGCTTGTCCCGCTTTGCCGTCCGGCTTTGCAAGCAGCGACTTCGCCTCGTACTGATAAGTAACTGTCCGCAGATCCCCAACGTTGCTCGCCGCACCCGCCGCTTTCCCCTGCCAGCCCAGTCCGCCGTCCACTTGCATAACGCCAAACCACAATATCGTCACGCATAAAGATGCTTGTACTATTCGTCTCATCGGAATGCACCATCCTCTATCGTGTTCCTTCTTATTACCGAATTGATAGAGTATATGAATCAGCATTCCGCCTGATGCCTGCAATCTTGCGGCTTTTCTCGCATTATCTATGCCATGCAAAAACGCCTTCCGAAGTAGGTTCGGAAAGCGTCTTTTGTATATATTAGTTTGTCGGTCTCGACGACTTATAGGCCGCCAACCGAGCACATCGCTAGTTTTAGGCGGCCTCGACGACAATCTCGCTCGCCTCAGCAGCGCCGTCACCGTGCAGCTAACCCGCTCCCAGCTCGCATCGCAACGCTTAAGCGGCTACTTCCGCTTGGCTCTCGCGTTCAGCGTCTTAGCGGCCTCCAGTACTTCGGCTGCGTGGCCCTTCACCTTGACCTTGCGCCATTCGCGGACCAGATTGCCCTTCGCATCGATCAGAAAAGTCGAACGCACGATGCCCATGTACTCCCGGCCGTACAGCTTCTTCAACTGCCAAACGCCGTACTGCTCGCATACCTTGTGCGCCTCGTCCGCCAGCAGCACGTACGGCAGCTCCTTCTTCGCGATAAAGTTCAAATGCGACTTCACGCTGTCCGTGCTAATGCCGAGCACCACCGTATTGTGGTTCTCGAACCCGCTATAGTTGTCCCTCATATCGCAAGCCTGCTCCGTGCAGGTCGGCGTCATATCCTTCGGGTAAAAGAACAGAACAACCTGCTTCCCCCGCAAATCCATAAGCGACAGCATCTCACCAGTCGAAGCAGGCAGCTTGAATTTAGGTGCTTTTTTGCCTATTTCCAGCGTCATCGTTTCTCTCTCCTCTCTCAGCCACTCCGCAATCTAAGATCCCGCCCCGCGATACCGCTTCACGCCGTGATTCCATAGAGCAAGGCCGAGTCCGAATACGATCAGTCCCATGACCGGCGTCAGCAAAGCAAGCTGCGACAAGTCATCCGCTTTTTTCTCCAGGAAGAACGATGCCGGGATAACCCCCACGAACGCGAACGGCAGCAGCCAGGTGAGGAAAAAGCGGATGATTTTGTTATAAATGTTCACGGGGTAACGCCCGTAATTCTGAATGTTGTAGATCAGCGGCACGATGCCCGTCGGGGCGTCGGAGTAAAAGGATATCGCGCTCAGCGCCGTGTACATCCCCGCATAGATCAGCACCGCGCCAAGGACGAGTAGCAGCAGCACCAGCACATCAAGCACGCCGAACGGCAAGCCGAGCTCCGCCCAGCAAAGCCCCATAATGATAGCTCCGACCAAGGAGCCGATCAGCGATGGCGGATCAACATTCTCCAGCAGCACCTGGAACAGACTATGCGCGGGACGCGTCAGAACGCGGTCCATCTCGCCTTTCACAATATAACGTTCGCTGAAGTTCCAAATGCCGAAAAACGTGCTGAACACGCCGTACGGAATCATGAAGAAACCATAGACGAACACGACCTCCGCCTCCGACCAGCCGCCGAGCGTGGGCGTATGCTGGAACACGACGAGGATAAAGATAAGGTTCATCCCTTGGAACAATAAATCGGAGATGACCTCGATCCAGAAGTCGGCGCGGTAGGTGAGCCTTGTTTTGGCATAGTTTTTGATATACTCCCAAAATAAAGCCATATATCGAATCATGTCTTAACCCCCTTGCACGAACAGCCGCTTGCGAGCCGCACGCCATGTCAGCCCGATCGGAACGAGCAGCAGCAAGAACCAGAACGCTTGAAGTCCGAACACTCCCGCGGCTTCGCCGATCGGCGTACGTCCCGTGAAGACCGAGCTCGGCAAATACGTGATGGCCTGGAACGGCAGCCACTGCATAATCCCCGACAGCCAGCCCGGGAAAAAGGCGATCGGCACGACGACGCCCGAGAACAAATCGACCATGACCCGCTTCATCCGCATCATGCCCTCGTTGTTCTCGACGAAAAAGGCAAACAGTCCCGTCAAAATATTAATCTGCGAATTAATCAGAAAGCTGAAGAACAGCATGACCAGATACACAAGCCATACGACAGGATCGGTCGGAAGCTTTACCGGGAACAGCAGGCATACGATCGCCAGCCCCGGAATCATGAACAACATGAAGCGGAACAAACCTTCCCCGAAGCCCTGCATCATCTTAACCAGCAAGTAAGAATAAGGCCGAATAAGCTGCACGGATACGCTGCCGTCGCGAATCTCGTTCGCGATTTCCCGATCCAGATTGTTGAAGTAAAACGCCCGAGCCATCCAAGATACCGCGATGTAAGTCGTCATCTGGGGAACGGTGAAACCCGCCAGCGACTCCTGACTTCCGTAGATAGCCAGCCACAGAAAGTAATACGCCCCGATATTAATGGCATAAATTACGATGCCGCTGTAATAATTAACGCGATAAGCAAGCATCATCAGGAACCGGATGCGAATAAAATCCAGATAGGCGCTCGTCATGACGAAGCGATCTCCTTTTTCGCCGCTGCCGCCTCTGCTGAGCCGGATTGGTAGATCGCACGGACGATCTCGTCCGTGTTCGTCTCGAAAATTTTAATGTCGCGAATATCCGCTCCGCCGACGACTCTGGCCATCGCGTCGGATACGCTGACGGAATGCGGCACGAACAGCTTGGCCGTCACGTCGTTTTCGACACTCCATGACACATCCAGCCCTTCGGTCAATCCGCTCAGCCTGGCAATCGGCGTATGGGCGGCGAATTGGAACTGGATCTCGCGGCCTTTGCTCCACCTGGCTTTGAGCTCCTCCAAACCTCCATCGTAGATGATCTGCCCGTCGTCGAGCATAATGACACGTGAACATAACGCCTCGATGTCCTGCAGATCATGCGTAGTCAGCAAAATCGTCGTTCCTTCTTCTTTGTTCATCTGCATCAGGAAGTCGCGGATTTCCGTCTTGACGACGATATCGAGACCGATCGTTGGTTCGTCGAGAAACAGGATCGACGGATTATGCAGCAGCGACGCCACCAACTCGCAGCGCATCCGCTGACCGAGACTCAGCTTGCGGACGGGGCGGTTCAGGAGATCGCCCAGTTGCAACCTTTCGACGAGATTGTCGAGCCGCTTGCGGAAGTCGGGTTCCGACACGCGATAAACCTTGCGAAGCAGCTGGAACGATTCGATAACGCCGATATCCCACCAAAGCTGGGAACGTTGACCGAATACGACGCCGATTCCGTTCACGAACTTCTCGCGATCCTTGAACGGAACGTAGCCGTTCACCTTTAATTGACCGGCTGTAGGCACAAGAATGCCTGTCAGCATTTTGATCGTTGTCGACTTGCCGGCGCCATTCTCTCCTATGTATCCGCAAATCTCGCCCTGCGGAATCCGGAACGAAATATCTTTTACCGCACGGACCTCCCGATACTCTCGCTTGAACAGATCCTTGAAGGCGCCTGAGAGTCCTTCTCTATTCTTTTGCACGCGGAAGTCCTTGCGCAAATCTTTGACATCAATAGCTAACATTGCGTTGTAGCAGCCCCTCTCGCTTCGACATTTCCTGGGAAATAGCGATTATATTGTACCCCAAATGATAAAACTTGCAACTATATGCGCCTGAGCTTTATAATTTTATGATATGTAATCATACCTCAGTTATCGTGGGTCGTAAACGGAAGGTTACAGGGAAGTCCTATGCAGCCTTAATCTATAGCAGCGGCACAACCATGATCTGAATCAACTTGGCGTCTATTCGAAAGGAGACCTATTAAACGCAATGCGTACGCGGTCAGAATCCCCTAAAAAACAGTCACGTTGGAAGTGGCTTATCATTACTTTATCGATCATCATCGTCGCCGTAGTCGCGGCCCTCGTCTATTGGGGAGTCGGCGTCTACAGCGCGCTAGATGATTTTAAGAAGGAGCCGGAAAAGTCCCGGTTCACCGATGTCACTCCCGAGAAACCCGTCGAGGTTCCCAAGTGGGAAGGCAAGGAGCGCGTGAACATTCTGCTGCTGGGCGGCGACGTCCGCGACGCGGACGAGAACGGAATAGCGCGGTCTGACTCCATGATGGTCGCATCGTTCGATCCCGTCACGAAGAAGGCCCATCTTTTCTCCGTGCTTCGAGATACTTATGCGAGAATCGAAGACCACGGCAAGGGGCGCATCAACTCCGCCATTACTATGGGAGGACCTAATCTCGCCATGAAGACGGTTGGCGACCTGCTTGGCCTCGAAATCCAGTATTTCGTCTACACCGACTTCGAAGGGTTTAAATCGCTTATCGACACGATCGGCGGCATTTACTTCGACGTTGAAAAGGATATGCGCTATACGGACAACGCGGACGGCAATCGATACGACATCGATCTGAAGCAAGGCTACCAGTTGCTGGACGGCGACAAGGCGCTTCAGTACGTTCGTTTCCGTCACGACGCCATGAGCGATTATACGCGGACGGAGCGTCAGCGTAATTTCCTTAAGGCTGTTGCCTCCGAGCTGCAGTCCGGCTGGAACCTGATCCGAATGAAAGAAATTCTGGAGAGCGTTTCGCCTTATATCGAGACGAACTTGACCGTGGGAGATATGCTGAAGCTTGGACAGCTAGGCGTAGAGAGTCATGTCGGCGGTACGGCTCAAATCCCTCCGATGGAGCTTGTCAGCGAAGAGCATGTAGGCGGCGCGTCCGTCATCGGCATTCGCGACGAAGACGCGCTGATCGGATTCGTGCAGGAAATCCTGTCGACGGACGAGACGATCCCGGTGCCTTCGGAGTCGCCCGCAGCGGAAGGATCATCGGAGGGCGATGGCGGCGGCACGAATAGAGGCTCCGGATCTTCCGGAACTTCAAACCGCTCCGGCTCGAGTTCTTCCGCCCGCTAACGAGGCGCAAGACCAGCCGCCCCTCAAGATCCGGGCCCTGCAAACCTATATCGCGTAAAATGAATAGAGCACCTATGTGCTCTATTTCCTTGTTCCGGCTAAGTTGTAGGCGTTATAAACGCCTACACGCCCCATTTTCGGCGCTTGCGAGCTACATAGGCGTTATTAACGCCTATACGCCCTACTTTCGGCGCTTGCGAGCTCCATGAGCGTTATTAACGCCTATACGCCCTACTTTCGGCGCTTGCGAGCTACATAGGCGTTATTAACGCCTATAGCCCTACTTTCGGCGCTTGCGAGCTCCATGAGCGTTATTAACGCCTATACGCCCTACTTTCGGCGCTTGCGAGCTACATAGGCGTTATTAACGCCTATACACCCTACTTTCGGCGCTCGCAAGCTACATAGGCGTTATTAACGCCTATACGCACCACTTTCGGCGCTTGCGAGCTACATAGGCGTTATAAACGCCTATACACCCTACTTTCGGCGCTCTCAAGCTCCATAGGCGTTATTAACGCCTATGCGTCCCATTTTCGGCGCTTGCGAGCTACATAGGCGTTATTAACGCCTATACGCCCTACTTTCGGCGCTTGTGAGCTCCATGAGCGTTTTTAACGCCTATGCGTCCCATTTTCGGCGCTTGCGAGCTACATAGGCGTTATTAACGCCTATACACCCTACTTTCGGTGCTTGCGAGCTACATAGGCGTTATAAACGCCTATACGCACCCACCAATTTCGGAGCTCTCGAGCTCCAACTTTTTAACCTTATTAACTATTCATCTCCACTCGAAAGGGGTTCTCCTACTCATGACCATTCATCGTCCTACCTCCGATCGACTTTATCAAGAAGCGCTTCAGCATATCGTCGGCGGAGTCAACAGCCCTTCCCGCTCTTACAAAGCCGTCGGAGGCGGCGCGCCCGTCTTTATGAAACGCGCCGAAGGCGCCTACTTCTGGGATGTCGACGACAATCGATATATCGACTATCTGGCCGCTTACGGCCCCATCATTACTGGACATGCCCATCCGCATATTACGGAGGCCATTATCGAGTCCGTGCGGAACGGCACGCTGTACGGCACGCCGACCGAGCTCGAAATCAAGCTGGCCCGCATGCTCAAGGAAGCAATCCCTTCCATGGACAAGGTGAGATTCGTCAATTCCGGCACGGAGTCCGTCATGACGACGATCCGGGTAGCCAGAGCCTATACGAAGCGGAACAAAATCATAAAATTCGCCGGCTGCTACCATGGCCATTCCGATCTTGTCCTCGTCGCGGCCGGTTCGGGTCCATCCACGCTGGGCATCCCGGACAGCGCGGGTATTCCGACAAGCATAGCCCATGAGGTTATCACCGTTCCGTTCAACGATCTGGACGCGCTTAAGGAAGCGCTGGAGCGCTGGGGCGACGATACCGCCGCCGTTATGGTGGAGCCGATTGTCGGCAATTTTGGCATGGTGATGCCGCATGAAGGCTATCTGGAGGGTCTCTGCAATCTGACACGCGATGCAGGCGCGCTTGTGATCTATGACGAAGTGATTAGCGCATTCCGCTTTCACTACGGATCGTCGCAAACCTATCATCCCTTCCCTGATCACAAGGCGATCGAACCGGATCTCACCGCGCTGGGCAAAATCATCGGGGGCGGCCTCCCTATCGGAGCTTACGGCGGACGCCGCGAAATTATGGAGCAGGTCGCGCCGCTCGGCCCCGCTTATCAAGCGGGAACGATGGCAGGCAACCCGGCTTCCATCTCCGCGGGCATCGCCTGCCTGGAAGTGCTGCAGGAGCCGGGCATCTATGACCGGATGGATCGTCTGGCCGCCAAGCTGGCTGACGGAATGAGGGAGGCTGCGGCCGCGAACGGAATTCCGCTGACGGTTAACCAGATCCGCGGCTCGTTCTCCGCCCACTTCTGCGATCATCCCGTCACGAACTACGACGAGGCGCAGGATACGGACGGCGAACGCTTCGGCGCTTTTTTCCGCGCCATGCTGGACCAGGGCATCAATCTTGCTCCGTCGAAGTATGAAGCCTGGTTCTTGACGACCGCGCACACGGATGCCGATATCGACGCAACGATCGAAGCCGCCAAAAAAGCTATGGCGCAGCTGTAATTTCTGCACCGCGTGCAAATCCAACGCGCGTTTTGAGGCGGTACGGGATTCACGACCCACTACCAAAAGAAACATTCCATTCGGGAGAGGAGCTGCTTGGAGGATGAAGGAAGAGTTGCTGACTATTGTGAAACGTTTGGACGAACGCCGCGAGACGGCGCCGTTGTCGCCTGCCCAAGTATGGGACGCAAGCCTTGACGAGGATATCGTAAAGCTCGGGAACAAGTACCCTCCTGCTAACAAGCAGGCAATCGCACTTATGGCCGGCCTGCATCTTCGCAACGATAGTCTGGATCGTTCCCATTCTTACGCCCAGCAGATCGAAGACGACGCAACGGGAAGCTACTGGCATGCGATCATGCATCGGATGGAGCATGATTTCTGGAACAGCAAGTATTGGTTCCGCCAAGCGGGCCGCCATTCCGTCAAGGAACGCACACGATCTGCTATTGCGGAGTGGTTGTCGACTCAGCCCGGATTAGACACTTTCCCGGCCAATCCCATTGTTAACGCCCTTAAACGATTCCGGGACGCCGACGGCTGGAATACGGACGACTTCGTCGACATCATCTCCTTGCAGGAATCCGGCAAAGCCACCGAGGATACCCGAGTCCTGCTGGAGCAGCTTCAGCGGATCGAGCTGATGGAGCTGTTCCGCTATACGTTGGAAGCCGCGAATCGATAACACCGCACCGCGCCAAACAGCCTGTCTCATCGATGAGACAGGCTGTTTGCGCGGCAAGAAAGCTAGATGACAATCAAATGAAGCTGCAGTCCGAGACTCATGCACACCCGTGTAGCCATAATCCCACGCAGCCTTATAAGGGGAGTTCTCCCCCATCCTCGTCAAGACGGATAATCCATTACAACCAGCCGATCTTCCGCCTCCGAGGAGATTCCCCCGCGACCGTCGGTGTTGTTGGTGATGAAATAGAGCTTGTCGCCGACCAGCTTGACGTCCCGGATCCGGCCTTCATCCTTGTGAATGACCGCCATCTCGCCAGTAGACGGCGTATATCGGTAGATCGCCTCGCCTCGGAGCGTCGCGATGACCAGTCTTCCTTCGTCGTCGATGATTGTACCGGACGGCGCGATCGCGGGGTCTCCCGTATGGTACGCCGGAGGCGTCAGTCCTTCCTTCTTATCGTCTCCATAGACGGTCGGCCAGCCGTAATTGGCGCCAGGCTGGATAAGGTTAATCTCGTCATGGCCGCCGGGATTGCCCGACGGGCCATGCTCCGTGCTGTACATGCTGCCGTCCTTCGTCCACGCCAGCCCTTGCGGATTACGGTGGCCGTACGAATATACGTAGGAATTCGGGAACGGATTGTCGGCCGGGATGTCCCCGTCCGGCGTCATCCGCAATATTTTGCCGGCCAGACTGTCCCGGTTCTGCGCTTCGCTTCGATTTTCCGCATCGCCCGTCGTGGCGTAGAGCATGCCGTCCGGCCCGATCGCGAGCCTGCCGCCGTTATGGTTGGCACTGCCGGGAATACCTTCCAGAAGCGCCTTCTGCTCGGACCATTCGGCGCCTTCCCGCTTAAGCTGGACGATGCGGTTCAACGCCTTGCCCCCCTCCTCGTATGTATGATATACATACGCGAGCTGGGAATGGTCAAAGTCCTGAGCCAGCTGGAGGCCCAGCATACCTCCCTCACCTCGATGCAGCACGGCCTTCTCCAGCCTTACGTTCTGACGCTTCTGCTGCCCGTCGGAGATGACGACGATATTCCCCTCACGCTCTGTCACAATAAACTCGGATCCATGAATCGCAATGGACCAAGGAATTCGGAGCTTCTCGGCCAGAACGGCATACGGTTCTCCGTCATCGCTCTGAGCGGGTTCCTCGCTAGCGTCCGGCTTCTCCGTGGGCGCCAAACTCGGTTCGATCGTCTCCGTCGGAGACGCAGAAGGAGACGGAGACGATCCTCTCTCTTCATTCTCCGCCCCGCTGCAGCCAGCTAAAATCGCAAGGCTAAGCATCCATGCCAGGGTAGCCATCTTCGTTCTGGACATCGTAACATCCCTCCTGAGAGTTAACAGATTATTTATTAAGAGGTTGGTGAGAAAAACTTCTATCGAAGTCCCCTTGTTCTCTTTACGACTGCGGCACTCACATCACGATCGATCATCGTACCAAAGTCGTTGTTCCCTCTTTCCTGTATTCCAAGCAAACAAGGACAACATAGCGCCTTGGCGTTTCTGTTGTCCTATCCTTCGAGTATAATTAGCTTCATCAGCTATATGAACGGAAAGTCCCATTATCCAACCGCTTCCGCCCCTGCCAGCTTGTCTAGCAGTTCAGCATGCACAAGCCCGTTCGTTGCGGCTATATTCCGAACCGCAAGATTATAGGGGCGGCCATGCGTGTCCGTTACCAACCCGCCGGATTCTTGTACGAGCAGCGCTCCTGCCGCAATATCCCAGCTGCTGAGGCCGATCTCCCAGAAGCCGCTGAGCCTGCCGGCTGCAACATATGCAAGATGCATCGCCGCGGATCCTGCGATCCGAAGATTGCGTACCTCCGGCGCCACGCTCTGGATCCCCTTTAAGTTAAGCGGCAGCGCATAATGATGATCCGCCGGCAGTCCGGTCGCAATCAGACTGCCGCGCAGCGTCTCTTCTCCGGAGACGCTCATTTTTTTGCCATGCACGTAAGCGCCTTTCCCCTTCTCCGCCACAAACAATTCGTCCTTGCACGGATCATAGATGACGCCTACGATGACTTCGCCCTGATAGGCTAACGCAATAGAAACACAGAAGAATGGGAAGCCGTGCACGAAATTAGTCGTGCCGTCGATAGGGTCGACGATCCATAAGTATTCCGCGTCGCTCATCTCTGCAAGCGCTCTCGACGACGCTTCCGGACCAGGCTCTACGCCTTCTTCGCCCAAGAAAGAATGATGGGGGAAATGCGTTCCGATCAGGTTGCGGATCAGCCGCTCCGAGCCCTTGTCCACCTCGGTCACAAGGTCGTGAGCCGAGTATTTGAGCTCCAGCTTGGAGTAGCCGCCCAGCTTGGTCATAATCCATTCGCCCGCTTTGGCGGCGCAGTTGATGGCAACCGCGGTAAAGCTCTTGCCGCCAATGATCGAGCCGTTACTGCTTTCGTTCAAGTCTATCACTCTCCCAGCTATAGAGGTAGTTGTCCATTCCGAATTCATCTTTTTTCCGTTCATATCTCCTCATCTTATTATAATACGTCCGTTGCCCGTGACTGGTTTCATCGTAATCCATCGAATGCCCGCTGTTCGTCAGACGGCAGATATACCCTCGAATATGAGCTGGATCGCAAGCGCCAGCAGCGTAATCCGGAGCAGCCACAGCAGCTTGTTGCCGCTCAGCTTCACTGCGATTCGCGCGCCGATCCGTCCTCCGATCCAGGCTCCCGGAACCAGGGCAGCCACTAACAACCAGTCAATCTCGCCTAAAGCTACATGCATGCCGCTCCCCAGAATGGCGGAGAGGAAGATGACGAACATGGACGTAGCGGTCGCTACATGCGGCGGGAAGCGGTAGAGAAGCACCATCATAGGTACGAACAAGGAACCTCCGCCTATGCCGAACAATCCGGAGATCAAGCCGACGCAAAATCCAATAGCCAGAGCCGACCATAGACCGTATCCATACGTATGAACGTTTCCTTGCGCATCTGTGATCGAACGTTGGATAGACCACTCCTTCGCAAACGGTTTCATATAGTCCCGTCCGATCAATAGACCTGCCAGAAGCAACATCAGCGAACCGAACAAGAGCTGGAACACGCCCGCCTGCATAAGGCCGGTCAGCGCCGCGCCCAGAATGGAAGCAGGACCGCTCGTAATAAAGAAAAGCAGACCGCTTCTGAAGTCCACAATTCCTCTCTTTGTGTAGCTTAATGTTGAAGCAAGCGCCGTCACGATCAATACCGTAAGCGAAATACCGACTGCCGTCGCGTGTTCGATCGGTTCGCCGATCAGCGTCGGGGCGAATAAGAGCAGGCCGGGAACGATGATGATCCCCCCGCCCAACCCGACGAGACTTCCGAAAGCGGCAGCCACAACGCCCAGCAGCATTAACAAAATCCATTCCATTCTTTGAAAGCCACCTTATCTATTCCGAATCGCTTATGGCAAAATTCTCAATCGTAGAACCATGCCATTATTATTCGTTCGGTTCAATCTCCACACAGCCGCCGTCCAGCACCTTTACCCCTTCGCCTCTCCGCTCCAGCTCCTTCAGATCCTCCATCAGCTGGAACAGCGCCGCGTCCTTGTGCTTCGCCTCCAGCATACAATCAAGCGCCGACGTCGTTCGCGCCGCTTGCCGCAAGAAGGCCAGCACGGGCTCCGCAGCAACCAGATCGGCATGGCCGCGCGGATCGGACAAGCTCTTGGGACTGGAGACATGAATCTTGGGAGGCAACTCCTGCTCAGTGCCGAGTCCCAGTCTGTCCCGCTCTATCCGCCAGGTTTCCGAGATGCGAGGCCAAAGCGCTTCTGTAAGCTCGTCCTCCGGAATGTCGCCTGGATTAACGGCGTGATGATGGATGTCGAGCACCATGGGCACGCCTGTCTCCTCCGCCGCTGCCAGCGTCTCCTTTACGTTAAACGTCTTATCATCGTTCTCGAGCGTCACGCGCCGCTTTATTCGATCTTCCAGCTCTCCGAATTGGCGAACGAAACGTTCGGCCGAAGCAGGCTTGTCTCCATAAGCGCCGCCCATATGGATGTTATTTTTGCTGCGCTCGTCCAGCCCCATTGCTTCAAGCATCCGTACATGGTACTCCATATCCCTGATGGAGTTCTCCAACACTTCGGGACGCGGCGTACTGAATACGCAGAAGTGATCGGGATGGAAGGAGACGCGTATGCCCTGCTTCCGTGCATAATCGCCCACCTCGCGAAAGGACTCTTGCAGCGCCTGGAACGGGTCCCAGTCTGACAATGCATCATGAGTGGCGAGCGGAATCAGCTTGGAGGAGAACCGATACATTCGAATATCGTGCGCCATACAATGCTTCAGAATCCGCAGCGTGTTCCCCAAGTTCTCTTCTGCCAGCCTCTCCAGCCTTCTGAGCGCCGCATCGCGATCGCCCTGCTTCGAGAAGTTGGCATAAGTCTGCGTACGGGAAGGCGAGGCGTTCTGGACGGCCAGACTCATGGCGACGAATCCGAACCTTACAATCATGATTTATTCCCGCTCTCCGAAAAACATTTCGTGCGCAAGCGCTGTCTGCACCCTTGATTCTTCTTCCGTCAGCTTGCGCACAAGCTCCATCTCCACTTGGGTGACTTCTTCTCCCTGGAAATTGATCTCCGCGATCGACGCCAGTATGCGTACGATGGCAATGGCCTGGTTGCCTGGCGTATAGGCGATGACCTTCTGCCCTGTCGGGAAAACGCGGAAACCGCTTTTTACCATCTTGCCCTTGCCGTACTCCAACAATTCATATAACTCCTGCTCCGACTTAAACTTGCATACCGAGTTAAACTCCGTCTCGAATCCCATATGTATGCCTCCCTTGGATATCGATTAGCTGTAATCATAATTGCCCTATATGGACGGGTACAGCCGAGACGCTTCTTGCGCGCCCCGGCCGCTGCCGAAAGTCCCTTCCTACTTTTTGAACACTTATTGCACGCTTTCTCCCGTGTAATCGATGCGTTGCTTGGCAGCATGACGTTCGACAGCCAGATCGATCAAGCTGGTAAGCAACTTTTTATATGGCAGTCCGGATTCGCGCCACATGAGCGGGTACATGCTAAATGGCGTAAAGCCCGGCAGCGTATTGACCTCGTTAATGAACAGCTTGTTGTCTTCCTTGCGCAGGAAGAAATCCACGCGCGATAGTCCCGAGCCGTCGATCGCCAGAAATGCCCGCACGGCCAGCTCGCGTACTTGTTCCGCGATCCCTTCCGGCAGCTCGGCCGGAATGATCATGCTGGACTTGCCGTCGATATATTTTGCCTTATAATCGTAAAATTCATTAGAAGGCGCAATTTCGCCGGGCACGGATGCCTTCGGTTCATCGTTGCCGAGGACGCTAACCTCGATCTCGCGCGCGTCTACAAACTCCTCGACGATGACCTTGCGGTCGAATCGCAGCGCATAATTAACCGCCTCGATCAGTTCTTCTCTGTTGCGAGCTTTGGACACGCCTACGCTGGAGCCCAGATTGGCCGGCTTTACGAAGCAAGGATAACCGAGCGACACTTCGCATTCCATAATAAAGAAAGAAGCGTCCTTCTCCCACTGCGTGCGGTTGAAATAACGGAAGACGCATTGCGGCAGTCCCTCCTGCGCGAATACCTTCTTCATCATGATCTTGTCCATCCCTACGGCAGAGGCGAGAACGCCGGCGCCTACATAAGGGATATTCGCCATTTCGAACAAACCCTGGATCGTGCCGTCTTCTCCGAACGTGCCGTGCAAGAGCGGGAACATGACGTCGATCGGCGCCTCGGCCGACGTATCGCCGCTAATCGCGATAACGTCAGTCTGTCCGCTTATATGCGCATCTCCGCCGGGAACGATGGCCGTATGGCCAACTTGTCCCGAACCGTTGTCAAGCGCTGCAAACAGCGGCGCCAGCGAGCCGGACGAGCCGTTTTCGTTGGATTGGAATCTCAACGCCTCCGCCGACTCCGGCGGAGACAGCAGAACGGGACCGCTCTTCCATTCGCCTTGCTTTGTAATATAAAAAGGTTTGATTTCGTATTGTCCGTAATCGAACTCGCCCATTACGGCGAATGCCGTCTGCAGAGACACCTCGTGCTCTCCGGATTTCCCCCCGTATACAAGACCTACTCTAACTTTGCTCCCCATGGCAATCCTCCGGTACGTTTATATATTTGCGCTCAGGTCGCCTGCGCTGCCATGCCGAATCAACATCAGATCATATCGGAGATATGGAAGAAACGATATCTTGTCGCAGGCGTCCAAGCATAAGAATCGCGATAATCCCAGTAACGGTGCCTGCTGGCGACCGTATTGGCGTTCACGAGCGGCTGGCCTGCGGAATCGAAGGCGGTGACGATGGTGCTGTGCTGGAATCTCCCGTCGCCATTCCAATCATAAGTAATGATGTCGCCGAGCCCGAGCTCGCCCGCCGATTGCACCATAGTGGCGCGAAGTCCGGATTTGCGGGCGGCGCTCAAAAACGCCGTCATGGAATTGGCGACTGCCCAGCTGTAGCTCCACCACTCCTGGCCTTTGTTGCGGCCCTTGTACCACCATCCGCTGCCCCTTCTACCAGTATAGTCCATCGTTGCATTGCCTGCAAAGAGACATTGAGAAACGTAATTCGTGCAATTCACCTCGAACAGCTCATAAGCCGGGTTGCCTTCGTTCCACCAACGATCCGCATAGGCGGCAGCCAAATCCCTCCTGTAACGAATAGCTGCAGACCGGAGTTTGAAACCCGGCATTAGGTCATAATTTAAGTAAGGCATTGACGGCGCGATCGCCGCGGCGTCAGGAGCTGATTCCTGCTCCTCTTGCCATTCATGAACGGATGCCCCGTACTTGGGACGGCGTTCGGCAATGACGGGTTCGATCTGCATGACTTGCCATCCCCCGTCGGCAAGCCTTAGCCAGAGACGTTCGATTTCGTAACGCTCTTCCATGTAGAATAATCCCGACTGTTCCATTCTGCGTTTTACGTGCAGGCGCAGCAGGACGGACACTTCGCCGGCAGACTCGTTCACTCGGATCAACTCGGCTTTCGTCTCGCTCCCCGCGGGAAGAACGCCGCGGAGCAGATCCCGCTCGCGAAGCCGCTGCAGCCGTTTGCCGAATCGTTCGCCGTGAACGGGATCAAGTACGTAATCCGTCAAGACCCGGGCATGCTGATCCGTCTCCGCTTGATTGTACAAGCGGACATACTGCTGAATCGCCGCCTTCCAGTCCTTCTTTCCCTCCTGCGGCTGAGAGACAAGTCCGGAGGACTGCAAGAGCGAGCTGAGCTTCGCTTCCTTCTTCGAGGCATTGGCCATCCCCTCGGGCGCCGGCTCGGAGCGCGGCCGCCGATTCGGAGTCCCGGCTGTCGGCGACGTTTTCGCGGCGCGCTTCTGCCGCCCGCCGGCGGCCCCGATTCGGCTGCTTGGTTTGGACATCGTAATCCCTCCTGGCTATCAATATCCATGAATAAATAATGGCGCCGAACGCGTTTGCAAGAAGGGAGTCACCGTCCTTGCGAGACGCGCATAGAACAACTGGTTCATTATATGACGGAGCCCGCGAAATCATGTGAATTGTGGTCATAATTGGACTTTACGATGCCCTGTTTTAAAGCTATACTAGAGGCATAAGGTTTTTGAAATCGTGTTTCACAGGATGAAACAACGATCATTTTTTTAGAAGAGGAGAATAATGATGTCCAAACAAAATCAATATTCTGTTCGCACGACGCTGGAATCGGGCGGCAAATCTTATGCCTACTACCGTCTAGGCGGTCTGGAAGAGCAAGGCCTGGGCGACATTTCCAAGCTTCCGTTTTCCATCAAAGTTTTGCTGGAGGCAGCCGTTCGTCAATTCGACGGCCGCGGCATTACTCCCGAACATGTTAAGCAATTGGCCAACTGGGCAAACGGTCGCGAAGACAAGGAAATTCCTTTCATTCCCGCCCGTATCGTTCTGCAGGACTTCACGGGCGTACCGGTCGTCGTCGACCTTGCGGCAATGCGCGACACCGTAAAGAAAGCCGGCGGAGATCCGAAAAACATTAACCCGCTCGTGCCGGTCGATCTCGTAATCGACCACTCCATCATGGTAGACGCCTTCGGCAGCCCTGAAGCGCTTGAGTACAACACGAAAGTCGAATTCGAACGCAACGAAGAGCGTTATCGCTTCCTGCGCTGGGCGCAGACGGCATTCGATAACTTCCGCGCCGTTCCTCCGGGCACGGGCATCGTTCACCAGGTTAACCTGGAATACCTCGCTTCCGTAGCGGCTACAAAGACGGTTGACGGCGAGACGGTCGTTTATCCGGATTCCCTGGTCGGCACGGATTCCCATACGACAATGATCAATGGTCTCGGCGTTGTGGGCTGGGGCGTTGGCGGCATCGAGGCGGAAGCCGGCATGCTGGGCCAACCGCTGTACTTCGTTATGCCGGAGGTTATCGGCTTTAAGCTGACGGGCAGCCTGGCGGAAGGTTCCACGGCTACCGACCTTGCTCTGACCGTCACCCAGATTCTCCGCAAAAAAGGCGTTGTCGGCAAGTTCGTCGAGTTCTTCGGACCCGGCCTCTCCAACATCAGCCTGGCGGACCGCGCTACCGTTGCCAACATGGCTCCGGAATACGGCGCTACGATCGGCTTCTTCCCTGTCGATGGCGAGACGCTGGACTTCATGCGCCAAACAGGCCGCAAAGAAGAGCAAATCGCATTGGTAGAAGCTTACTACAAAGCACAGGACATGTTCCGTACGGACGAGACTCCCGACCCTGTGTTCACCGACGTAATCGAGCTGGATCTGTCCTCGATCGTTCCTTCCCTTGCAGGACCGAAGCGTCCTCAGGACCGTGTCGAGCTGACGTCGATGAAGGAAGCTTTCAACGATATTATCCGTACTCCGATCGACAAAGGCGGCTACGGCCTGTCCGACGAAAAGATCGCTGAGCAGGTTCCGGTACAGCACAATGATGGCGTTCAGTCCAAAATGGGCACTGGCGCGGTCGTGATCGCCGCGATCACAAGCTGTACGAATACATCCAACCCTAGCGTTATGCTCGGCGCGGGTCTCGTCGCGAAAAAAGCCGTCGAGCGAGGCCTTACGAAACCTGCCTATGTAAAGAGCTCCCTGACTCCAGGCTCTCTGGTTGTAACGGAGTACCTGAAAAAAGCCAACCTGCTTGACTCGCTCGAAGCGCTTGGCTTCCACGTTGCCGGCTACGGCTGCGCGACTTGCATCGGCAACTCCGGCCCGCTTCCTGACGAAGTAAGCAAGGCTATTGCCGACAACGATATGACGGTGGCTGCCGTATTGTCCGGCAACCGTAACTTCGAAGGCCGCGTCCATGCGCAAGTAAAAGCCAATTACCTGGCTTCGCCGCCGCTTGTCGTTGCTTACGCGCTTGCAGGCACGGTTAATATCGATCTTACGAACGATCCGATCGGTCACGACCAAGATGGCCAGCCGGTGTACCTCAAGGACATCTGGCCGACTAACGCCGAGATCAAAGACGCTGTCGCAACGGCGCTGAATCCGCAAATGTTCAACGACAAATACGAGAACGTATTTACGCAGAACGAGCGTTGGAACGCCATCGACGTGCCGGAAGGCGAAAGCTACGAGTGGGATGCGAAGTCGACTTACATCCAGAACCCGCCGTTCTTCGAGAACCTGGGCTCCGAACTTTCCGATATCTCCGATATCCCTTCGGCAAGCGTGCTTGCGCTCATGGGCGATTCCGTTACGACGGACCATATCTCCCCTGCGGGCAACATTACGGTTAACAGCCCGGGCGGCAAATATTTGATCGACAACGGCGTAGAGCGCAAGGACTTCAACTCCTACGGCTCCCGTCGCGGCAATCATGAAGTCATGATGCGCGGCACGTTCGCCAACATCCGGATTCGTAACCAAGTGGCTCCGGGCACAGAGGGCGGCGTAACGACTTACCTGCCGACAGGCGAAGTCATGTCGATCTACGATGCATCCATGAAGTATCAAGCCGAGGGCAAAAACCTTGTCGTTATCGCAGGCAAGGAATACGGAACGGGCAGCTCCCGCGACTGGGCAGCCAAAGGCACTTACCTCCTGGGCGTGAAAGCTGTCATCGCCGAAAGCTTCGAGCGTATTCACCGCTCCAACCTGGTCGGCATGGGCGTTCTCCCGCTGCAATTCCAGGAAGGCAATGGCTGGAGTACGCTTGGCATTACGGGACGCGAAACGTTCGACATCGTCGGCTTGTCCAACGATGTTAAGCCAGGCGAAACCGTAACCGTTAAAGCTACCCGCGAAGACGGCACTACGTTCGAATTCCCTGCGATCGTTCGTCTGGACTCCCTTGTGGACGTGGACTACTACCGTAACGGCGGCATCCTCCAAACGGTGCTTCGCCAAATGATCGCGAACATGAACTAAGAAATAGAGATTAAACAAAAAGAACCTCACAACACTATTTTGGTGTGTGGGGTTCTTTTTTCATCCCGCGCTTACTTGCTCATCGTCCCCATCCGCTTTGCCGATTCTTGGATGACCGGGGCATATCCGCGCATCGTCTTTAGCGTCATGCGGCTGGAGGGCCCGGAAACGGATAACGCCGCAGACAGATTGCCGGATCGATCAAAGATGGGAGCCGATAGCGCCGCGGCGCCGGCTTCGCGTTCCTCGAAGCTTGTCGCATAACCCAGCTCCGTCACCTCTGTCAGATTCCTCGAGTATTGCTTCTTGTCAAAAGAATCCGGCCACTCCAACGATTCGAGGATACTGTTCCTTACCGACTCCTCGGAGAAGGCAATCAACACCTTGCTTGACGCGCCGGCGTAGAGCGGCAGCCTGACGCCAATCGGCGCCACTCGGCGCACAGCCTGGTTGCTCTGCACTGCCTGTATGCGAATCCGCTCCGAGCCGTCCCGCACGTAGATACTGACAGTCTCGCCGAGCTGATCGCGCAGTCGCACCATCTCCGGCAGCCAGATTGTGGCCTGGTCGTCGGAGCCCGACAAATTGGCCGACAGCTCCCACATCCGCAATCCCAGATGGTAGCGGTCCGTCGAACGGTCGCGCTCGATAAAGCCCTTCTCTTCGAGGGTAGCGAGCATCCGATGTACGGTACTTTTGTGCAAGCCGACATGTTCCGCAATCTCCGTCATTGCCCAATCGGTTCGATGCGTAAAGCACAATAATATATCCAACGCGCGGTCAACGGCTCGCACGGTCGATTTCCCATCCTCCACGAACACGCACCTCCTCTATTTATAATATATATATCCCCATTAAGTTTCAATGAATGAAACCGAATTCCATAATGATTGAAATCTATTCTCATTAGTATACATGAATCGCTCCATGGACGTAAAGATCATTGAATCATTACAAAATGATTACAGTCTATTAACATCCCCCTAACAATGCCTCGACATGAATTGACAGGCCGCCCGTATAGGACTACGATTAAAGTACTATACAATTAATAGCGCTTACATCGTCTTCATAACATAATCGCTTTTTGCAGAAGGAGGGCCTGACGATGAACGCAACTATCGGAACTCCGCAGCCGCTTGAGAGCGTTGGACTAAGCGCCGTCCCTCAAGCCTTGCCCCTTCCACCCTTTCTAAAAACCAGTCTTGCTGTAGCCCAGCGGCGCAAGCATAAATGGATTGCAACGATTGCAGCTATTATCGCCATGTTTTTTATCGCGATTGTCATTTTCCATGGTTATGTAGCGTGGATGCTGGCTTATCCTTATGTTGCCCCGCTTGCCTCCAATCCCAAGGAAGCGATCGGCATCGATTACGAGGAAGTTATATACCCCAGTCATAGCGGCGAGACGACCGTCAGCGGCTGGTATCTTCCCGCTCCGGCAGTAGATGGTTCTAGCGATTTTTCGAAACGTACCGTCGTCTTTAGTCACGGATACGGCGCGAACCGCGAAGAAAGCTGGGTGCCCATGTACGATCTCGCCAAGCTGCTCCACGATCTAAGCTACAATGTCCTGTTATTCGATTACGGCTATGCCTCCAAACAATACAAGGCTCCCGCTACAGGAGGCCGAGAGGAATCGCAGCAACTGCTGGCTTCCGTCAACTACGCGCGTTCCCGCGGCGCGGAGGATATCGTCGTATGGGGATTTTCCATGGGTGCGGGCACGGCGCTCCAGACGGCGCTCGTAACGGACGAAATCGACGCGATGATTCTGGATAGTCTGTTCGTCCCGAGCTCGGAAGCGCTGTTCGATAATTTGATCCAGTTCGTGGAACTTCCGAGATTCCCGTCGCTCCCACTCATCGAGACGATGATTCCGCTCTGGACCGGCACAGACTTCGGCTCGATTCCGGCGGAGGAAGTTGTAGCGCATCCCTACGATATGCCCATCTACATCATACACGGGACAAAGGACGCCAAGGCGTCTTACGAGACGGCGCAAGCAATCTCGGCAAACCAAAAAAATGCGATGTCCCGCTCCTGGATTGTGGAGGATGGACAGCACGAAATGATCTTCCGGAAGCATCCTACAGAATACATCGGCCGAGCCGCGATGTTCCTCAGCCAGGTCGATTCCGTTATCGCGGCGGAGCATGAAGGCGAGCCCGCCGTCCAAGTCGCGGCTGCCGAATAACAGAAAGGAGCAAGGAGCATGCCCTGATAAATGCGGGCAGCTTCCTTGCTCCTTTCTTGCGTTCCTTCTAAAAGGTTATTGTTTCAGCAATGCCAGAAATTCCGAGCGCAGCGGCGAGCTTGTTCTGAACTCGCCTCGAACGGCAGAGGTTACCGTCTTGCTGCCAGGCTTCTTAACGCCTCTGGAGCACATGCAGAGATGTTCCCCCTCCACGACGACCATAACGCCATGGGGAGAAAGTTCTTGCTCCAGAATATCGGCGATCTGCGTCGTAACTCGCTCCTGCACTTGAAGCTTTCGCGTAATCGCATCGACCAGACGCGCCAGCTTGCTAAGTCCCGCGATCTTGCCGCTGGGAATATAGCCGATATGAGCCTTCCCGAAGAAAGGCGCCATATGATGCTCGCATAGGCTGTAATAGACGATGTCTCTGACGATGACCAGTTCTTCGTGCTGCTCGTCGAAAGACACGCCGAGCACTTCGCGGGGATCGACATCGTAGCCCGCGAAAATTTCCTCATACATCCGTGTAACACGCGCCGGCGTTTCGAGAAGTCCTTCTCGCTCGACATCCTCGCCGATCAGCTTCAGAATTTCCTTCACATGATGTTCGATTTGCTCCCGGTTGCTTGCCACTTTCGAATTGACGTAATCCTTCCGTCCCGCCATTCGCCACCGCTCCTTCCGCTCACTGCCGGTCCCCCGTTATTTGCGGGGAAACTTTTGATTTTTCATCATATTTTGAGCTTTCGACATTTGTTGTTTGTTTAGATTGTAGCCCATTTGCTTCGCCATCTTCTGAATCATCGCAGGATCGTTTTGCATACGCTCGATCTGTCTGCGAAGATAGAAAACGCCGATAAGAAATCCGCCAACCGCTCCGAGAATCAAAGTAACGATCGGGATTACGATATTGTACCATTCCATGCCGTTCACCTGCACCTTTCCATATTTCGATAACACTTACAAAGCTGACATCCATGTATCATAGCATGTCCAAGCCCTGCGGCGCAATGAATTCGCACAAGGTAAAACGGTTGTATAGTCCCCTGGCAGCCCAGCGCGTATAATTAGGCGAATTACGCGCGTTCTCGCTCCCGAATCGCCCCTATTGCCGCTTCGATCGAAGCAATGGCTTCCTCGTCCCGTTCCCTCATCGAAGCCTGTTCCAGAGCTTCTGCCGCGGCCTCGCCGCCGATCCGGCCAAGCGACCAGGCAGCCGTCCCGCGCAGCACCGGCCTGGGATCATCGTGGAGTACACGAATAAGGTCCGGTACGGCACTTGCTTCCTTAAAGTTGCCAAGCGCGATGACCGCGTTGCGCTGAATCGGCTTCCGTCCGCGCCAAGCGGAGGAGGTATGACCGTAACGCTCCTTGAACTCCTTGTTCCCCATCGTCAACAGAGGAATGAGAAGCGGCTTGGCGAGCTCGTTATCCGGCTGCAGCTCGGGCTGATTGGTCCAGTTTTTGCCCCGGTTGACGGGACATACGATCTGGCATGTATCGCAGCCGTACAGACGATTCCCGATCTTGCGCATAAATTCGTCCGCCACCATTCCCTTCGTCTGGGTCACGTAAGAGATGCAGCGCTGAGCGTTCAGTTGGCCCGGAGCGACGATCGCCCCGGTGGGACAGGCGTCGATACACTTCGTGCAAGAGCCGCAGCCTTCCGTTACGGGCTCGTCGGGGGGCAGCGGAAGATTGGTAATCATCTCGCCCAGATAAATCCAGGAGCCCAGCTCGGGGGATATAATCGAGCAGTTTTTGGCGCTCCAGCCAAGCCCTGCCCGCTCGGCAACCGCCCGATCCGACAGCTCTCCTGTATCCACCATGCTTTCGACTCGCACGTCCGGAACGCGCTCCATCAGCCATTGCTCGAGCCTCGCCAGACGGTCGCGCAATATTTTGTGGTAGTCCTCGCCCCATGCGGACCTGGACATGATGCCTCTCCTGGCGCCGGGTTCCGACTTCGGCGGGTCGATGAGCTTGGATGGGTACGCAACCGCTATCGCTATAATGCTTTGGGGGCGGTCGAAAATCAGCGACGGGTTCGTTCGTTTCTCGATATCTTGCTCCTCGAAGCCGGATTCATAGCCGAGCTCGCGATGGCGAATGAGGCGTTGCTTGAGCGTTACGAACGGGTCGGACGATGCGACGCCAATCGCGTCGATGCCCAAACTTTGCGCAGCCTCTTTCATCTCGTCTTTCAACGCTTGCCACTCGTCTGTCATCGCCATCGGCTTATAACCGTTTGATCGCTTCGCGCGCCAACTCGTCGCAGCGATTGTTCCATTCATTGTCGCTATGGCCCTTCACCTTTACATACTCCACCTTGTGCTTGCCCATCAGCTCCCACAGCTGCTTCCACAGATCCTGATTCTCCACGGGCTCCTTCTTGCTGTTCTTCCAGCCGTTGCGCAGCCAGCCATGAATCCAGCCCTTCTGAAAGCAATTAACGACATACGCGGAATCGCTGTACACTTTGACCGTGCAAGGCTCCTTAAGCAGCGCGAGCCCCTCGATCACGGCCTGGATTTCCATCCGGTTATTCGTCGTCGCCTTATCCCCGCCGGAAATCTCCTTTTTATGCGCACCGTAAAACAAAACGGCCCCCCAGCCGCCGGGCCCCGGATTGCCCGAACAGGCTCCGTCTGTATAGATCATGACATCTTTCAATGGTAACCCCCCATTCTTTCTAGCATAGTCTTGATATATCCTGACTTTTACAACCGCCTCAACTGCGGGATTGGCCATATTATCGCTTCCGCCCGGCCTATGATAAGTTCTCTCGGTACGGCATGAAACGTTCGGCTGTCCAGGCTCGCCCGCTCACGCCGATTGTCTCCCATGACAAAAAAATTCCCTTGCTGGATAACTTCAGGTCCGTAGTTCATACCTTCGATGGGCGAATCCGTATATGGCTCGTCCACCGGCTCGCCGTTAATATACAACTGCTGCCCCGCTATCTCGACCCGGTCGCCCGGCATGCCGACGATTCGCTTTACGAGATATCGCAACTTGCCCTCAGATCCCGACGGATCCTCCAGCACGATGACATCGCCCCGGCCGGGACTCCCCAGCAAATAGCCGATTTTGTTAACGAACAGCCACTCGTCCTGTACCAGCGTAGGCTCCATGGAGCGGCCATCCACGGTTGAGAGGTTAAATACGAAATAATGTAATAACAATACAAGTCCTAATGATAAAAGTATCGTCTTTAGCCAATCCATCAACTCGCGTCGCAGCGTCTTCATTGTTCGGCTTCTCCGAACCTCGTCAGCCATTCCTCGTAGTAACGTATCACCACGTCGTCCTGAAACGGTTCCCGACTGCGTTCAATCCGCGACAACAGAGCATTCAGCCCTTCTCGCACCTTATCCTCGACTTGTCTTGGATAATGGTACAACTGCTTGTGCTGTTCGTATTCGTCCTGATCGACGATATAACGACTTCCGTCGGCCGTTCGAATGACATCAAGATCATAGTCGATGTACGTCAATACGCCGCCCTGCAGATAAGGAGGGGATGCCACGTTGCAATAATAGCGCACCCCGCTTGTCTCCAGCAGCGCAACGACATTAAACCATTCGCCGGGGATAAAGAAAGAAACGGCCGGCACTCTGCTGATCCACTGCTTGCCGTCGGATTCCTGGATGGGAGTCTGCCTGTTAATGAGAACGATCATCGATTCGGCGCGATGCCCGGGTGCTAGCGCATCGTCCGGCACAAGCCAATTCTGCTGCCACAGCCGGTGGATTTGACCATTGTGTTTGAAGCTTTTGATCACGCATCGTTCATATATTTCCATGCTGTCCATGCTCCTTGCTAATGGTAGTTCGAACGCGCATATATAGTAATAAGAAAAGCATATCCGAGCGCCAATTGCAACGGCGATGCTGGATATGCCCCTAATATACCGTCCTTGAAGGACTAACTCTCTATTTACCCGGCAACAATGCTAAGCTTCTGGAACGCATGGAAGAAATCCGACGTTTCGTACCCCATCGATTCATACAGAGGCAGTACAGGCTCATTATGTTCGTCAGCCGTAATAAGGATCTTGCTGACGCCACGCTGTTCGAATCGTCCGCGCAAACCCGTTACAAGGGCCTTGCCGATGCCGATCCGTTGATGCTCGGGGGAAACCGCGATGCGATAATAATACCCTTTGTTATTGTCGATCGTGCCGATAATCATGCCCACGATCTCTGATTCTTTGACAGCGACAAGCACCAATTCGCTATCCCATGACAATTGGCGAGCAAATGCTTCCATCGTTTGCTCATAACATTCCTCGGTAAGCACTTCCTCAAGCAATGCAGTAAGCGGTTTGTAATCGGATAATTGGAAGGAACGAACGTTCATACCTTAACACCTTCTATACCTTGTCATAGTCGAGTACTTGTCTATCATACGACGAATTCCGCCAAAATCACACTAAAAAATTTAAAATTCTTAAAAAAATCTATATAAATCGCCCGTTTTCTATTGAAAACGCTTAATATTAAGCGCTTACACGATTTATCGCTCATGCAATTTTTATTTTTTCCATAATTATGCGTTTCTTTTGCATAAATCAAGGAAGCTATGGGAAATCTACAGGTTGATGTCGGCCGGAAAGTCGCGTTCAAGCATTGACTTTTTCAACAACGATGTTGATTTATTCATTCCGATAGAGGATAATGGGAATGATTACACACTACATACCATTTAGGAGGACCTTATCAATGGCACATCAACTTCCTGCTTTGCCTTACGCGCACAACGCTTTGGAACCGCACATTGACGCAACGACAATGGAAATCCATCACGGACGTCACCATAACGCTTATGTAACGAACCTGAACGCTGCACTGGAGTCCGCTCCCGAGCTGCAAGAGAAATCGATCGAAGATTTGATCGCTGATCTTGCAAGCGTACCTGAGTCGATCCGTACGGCTGTCCGCAACAATGGCGGTGGACATGCTAACCACAGCCTGTTCTGGGAAACAATCGGACCGAACGCGGGCGGCGCTCCTTCTGGTGCTCTTGCAGCGGCTATCGAGAGCGAGCTGGGCGGCTTCGACACGTTCAAAGCTGACTTCGCTAAAGCTGCAACTACTCGTTTCGGCAGCGGCTGGGCGTTCCTGGCAGTAGCTAACGGCAAGCTGAAAGTATACAGCCTGCCTAACCAAGACAGCCCGATCATGGAAGGCGAAACGCCAATCCTCGGCCTGGACGTTTGGGAGCACGCTTACTACCTGAACTACCAAAACAAACGCCCTGACTACATCGCAGCGTTCTGGAACGTTGTGAACTGGGACGAAGTGGGCAAACGTTACGAAGCAGCGGTTAAGTAATATCCGCTTGGATTATACAAAAAACGTCAACCTTCCGGAACACCGGCGGTTGACGTTTTTTTGTGGGCGTCCACGCCCGCCAGTTCCCCATTGTACTCGCTTTTTCATACACATTCGCTCGTCCACTCCCGCCAACGCCCCGTTGTACTCGCTTTTTCATACACATTTGCTCGTCCACTCCCGACAACGCCCCGTTGTACTCGCTTTTTCATACACATTCGCTCGTCCACTCCCGCCAACGCCCCGTTGTACTCGCTTTTTCATACACATTTGCTCGTCCACTCCCGACAACGCCCCGTTGTACTCGCTTTTTCATACACATTTGCTCGTCCACTCCCGCCAACGCCCCGTTGTACTCGCTTTTTCATACACATTTGCTCGCCCCCGTCTGCCAGCGCCCCGTTGTACTCGCTTTTTCATACACATTCGCTCGCCCCCGTCTGCCAGCGCCCCGTTGTACTCGCTTTTTCATACACATTCGCTCGTCCACTCCCGCCAGCGCCCCGTTGTACTCGCTTTTTCATACACATTCGCTCGCCCCCGTCTGCCAGCGCCCCGTTGGACTCGCTTTTTCATACACATTCGCTCGTCCACTCCCGCCAGCGCCCCATTGTACTCGCTTTTTCATACACATTTGCTCGTCCACTCCCGCCAACACCCCGTTGTACTCGCTTTTTCATACACATTCGCTCGCCCCCGTCTGCCAGCGCCCCATTGTACTCGCTTTTTCATACACATTTGCTCGTCCACGCCTGTCATAATTTCACTGAAAATTACCTAATCACTGGCTGCTAAAAGTTTAATCTCACGAACATCAAGAATTACATCCTTTTTTCTGAGAATTTGTGGTTCAGTCAAAACCACTCTTACACTGTCTCCTATCTTGTAATCATCATGTTTTAATTCATTCCCTTGCACATCTTTAAACATAATTTCACTATCGATTTTTATCGCACAATAGTATCCTATATCGTCACCTGGTCCATCATCAATCGGACAACTCACATAAAGCTCTTCATCATCAATTTTGAAAATAGAAGTATCGAAATATTCAATCTTTTCTTTGCCACACCCTACTAAAATTACACTCAAAGCAATTAGAAACGTGCAGATTTTTTTATTCATGTTATCCTCCTTTGAACTTTTTACAAATATACTTACGCATCTTATTATACACATTCCCTCAGGTATATATTTCCATATTAAACCAGCGCTCTTCTTACGGCTATACATGACCGTCTCGATACCTAGCTCATGGGATGTGAATGCGGCAATCACCTCGGCTTCGTTAAACAGAAACAGATTCATCTCCACGTTATGTTTCAAATTTGACAAACAAGGTTAATGAATGAACAAGCAGCCGATCACCTAGCCGCACAGTCGGTAACAATTCCCATCGACGCTGCAAATCTATGGAAAGAGGTGCTTTCGAAATGAGTACAACGAATACTTCTTACCGAACAGGTGAATACGCGGAACGGGAAGGCGATTACATCTGCGAGGCGGGACGCCGTCTTACGCTGAAAGAAGGCGACAAGTTCCCTTACTGTCCCATTACAGGTCTCGACACGAACTGGTACTACGCCGAATCTTAACAACCAGCCGTCTAAGTGAGAACAAATAAGAATATCTGCAGCGGAGAAGAAGCAGTCCCAAAAGCAGTTTTATTCGCTTGATGAGACAGCTCCTTCATGAAAGAAACAGCAAAAACAAAGAAATGGCGGTGCTCGGGTTCATTTTGCCCCTGCACCGCCATTTCTTGCCTTCTGATCCATTAATACTTTCTTCCGTGAACTGGTTTTCTGTACCGATCTGCACATTGTCGCCAGGTTTAAATCTTCACTTAACGTGTGCCTTGCGCATGCTCCTCCAGCTTGTGGAACAAATCCTTGAAAATCGCATCCCGATTGACCCCATTGGCGCAGCGAATGAAATGACGGCCGTAATCCACGCTCCAGGTCACCTGATCCGTCAGCAACGGACTATGCACAAAATCGGTCGGGACATACGAAGGATCCAGCAAGTACGCGACAGCTGACAAATCCCAAATAACCCGGGAATATCCAAAATGATCGCCACTGCAGCCTTCATAGCGTTCCGCCAGAAAATCGCCAATTTCCCCTTTGCCTCGCACATAACGCTCGATCTCCGGCAAACTTGTAATCAGATGAGAAGCAACGCCGGCGCATGGAATGAGGACGGACGGTACGCCGCTGTCCAGAATGACCCGCGCCGCATGTATATCTTGAACCAAATTGAATTCTTTCGTATCCCTCCATGAGAGCGCGTGACCACCGAGCCAAATGACAACGATTTTGCGAATAATGGAAGGTTCCAGCAAAATCGCCGACGCAACATTCGTGATTGCGCCGATCGCGGCGACGTATAGCGGTTCGTCATCGGGCATCGCGAGCGCTTTGGCAACGAGATCGCGCGCCGCCGGGCTGTCGACGGGCGTATGCGCGCCGGGCAAATAGCTTTCCGAGCCGCGAAATACGATCCCCTCTCTCATACGCTGCAGCCTGGTCAAAATGTGTACGATTTCGTCATAGCTTTTTTCCATCCCGTCTTTGGGTCCGTTGGATAGATCGTTAAAGAAAGGAGCGGCATAGACCGCCTCCAGCCGTAGTCGTTCCGGGGACAGAAGCGCATGGGAAAGTGCGAACTGGTCGTCAATCTCGTTGAAAGTGTCGGTGTCGAGCACCATGCGAATTATTCCGTCGCGGGGTTTCAAGCGTTCCATCCGAAAGTTCTCATCAAGCTCTGGATACATAAAATGCGCCGCCTTCTTGTTGGTCATTGACCGGACCTCCCTAAAATTATATGATTTGGTTTAATGATTTTATTTTCAACCCAATTGTACAGAAAATTAAGGAATGATGGTTACACCATCCGGCTAATTTATTTTATGATTCGGCTATATTCCAAGGAGAGGACGAATGAGTTGAGCGCTCGCACAGACTTCATCTTTCAAGCTTGGCACGAGGCCGGAACATCGGTTTCCATGCACCGGCATCGCTGTTATGAAATTGTTTATTACCGGCAAGGCAGAGGGTCAACCCGCATCGGCCGGGATGAATTCATCTATGAGCCCGGAAGCTACGCTGTCGTACCTCCCGACACGCTTCACGACGAGATTCGCCGCGAAGCTACGGAAGTGCTGTGCGCCGGCTTCCGGCTGATCGATTCCGAGTTTCCTTCTTCCGTTCGGGAAGGGTTATATCACGATGATGACGACTGCACAATTGGCAAGCTGCTGCTCGCGATGCAGCACGAAATCACAGCCAAGCCGCCGCTTTATGCGATTCGGCTTAATCTCTGTATAAGCGAGCTTCTCGTTGCCCACTTTCGTCTTTGGGGCGTGGCCGAACGGGACAAGCAGGATCGGCCGCTCTATTTTGCCCGCAACTATATGGACGAGCATTATCAAGAGCGGATCGATATCGCCAGCTTGGCGCGCATGTCGGGCTATAGCTACGATAGATTCCGTCATCTGTTCAAGTTGGCCTACGGTGTATCCCCGTTGAATTATGTATTGGAGCGACGAATCGACTTGGCGAAAAAACAGTTGGAGCAGACCGAAGTTACGGTATCAGCCATTTCCGCCGGCTGCGGCTTCTCGACAACCGCGCAATTCTGTACGTTGTTCAAGCGGGAGGCTGGATTGAGCCCACTGAGTTATCGAAAAATATCGAGAATGGCTGACTTCAAATCGTCTGAACATGCAAGTATGTCTTCGCGCCCTGTGGACGGCGGGGATGCTTTGTAGTCAAAGATAAGCAATGTATTGAAAACACCGCCCGGTGTCATCAGGCTTGAACTGATTGCCGCCAGTACCGCTGACGATACCCGCGTTATATAGAGGACGGAGCTACGGACCAATCTCCGGAATTCGCACGGAATAGGCGAAAGTGCATATGATACTTTATGTGCGTGTTCAAAAAGTCCGATTTTCAGTACCGAGAAGGTTGGATGAAGATTAGGGACTGAGGAGCGGAGCGTAGTGGAAGCTACGTGAGCACCTGCAATGTTTCCGGAGGAAACATCCTTCGAAAGCATACGCTTAGTCACGGCTGAGTTCAAGATTCGATGTCGACATACTTCCCGAGAGGCTTCGTAATCAAAATCGGACTTTTTGAACTACCTCTTTAGGATATTCGTCTAATTCGTTCAGATCGAGATCGGAGGTCAACATGACAGACATAAGCCCAAGCATCAACACCAAGGATCAACATAATAAAATGAGCGTACGATACGCAGCAACCAGAGGTTGTGGCTGCGGGGGCAACATTCGCAGCAGTGAACGAAGCTTGTTGCCCCTTCTATTGCCTGGACTGGGACTGGGAGGTTCAGGTCCTTGGGGACCCGGATCAGGACCTTGGGGACCCGGACCAGGACCTTGGGGGCCAGGGCACGGACCTTGGGGACCCGGACACGGACCTTGGGGACCCGGGCACGGACCTTGGGGACTCGGACACGGACCTTGGGGGCCGGGGCACGGACCTTGGGGACCCGGACACGGACCTTGGGGGCCAGGGCACGGGCCTTGGGGGCCAGGGCACGGACCTGGCGGCGGATCTGGGCACGGACCTGGCGGCGGACCGGGGGGACGCCTGCAGTTCCCTTTTGAAGATACATTAAATGAGCATGATTCCGACAATGAACCGAACATGTACGACACCCATCAGACCACTCGCCCGCCTCATGGTTCTGGCGGTTCCGGACACGGGACGGGGCATGGCTCTGGGCACGGGCAAAGTCACGGCTCCGGTCATGGGCACGGCCATGGATCCGGACACGGACACGGGCCGGGGCACGGTCATGGACCCGGACACGGCCATGGACCGGGGCAAGGTCATGGACCCGGACACGGCCATGGACCGGGGCACGGTCATGGACCGGGGCACGGTCATGGACCGGGGCATGGACCAGGACACGGACACGGTCACGGGCCTGGCTGGCATGGTCCTGGGCTGGGACCATGGGGCGGACCGGGCTTTTGGCCGCCTGTCCCCCTTCCGATTCCTCTCCCCATTCCTGTTCCGGTATCGGGTCCAGGACCGGCAATTGCCTCTGCGCCTCAAGCCTTCGTAACGGTTGTCATCAATGGCGGGGCCGCGTATCCGGGAGTGACGAACAGCTTCACGATTCCATATCGGCAAGGACTTACGATCGGAAGAGCGCTTGCTTCGACAGGCTCTGTCGGCTTCTCCGCAGACGACCAGATCGTCAGCATCGGCGGAGTTCCGATAAGCGGCAATGTCGGTTATCAGATCAAGCTGAACGGACGAACCGTACCGGCAACATTACTAAATTACACGATTCAGCCTTCCGATACCGTTACTTTAGAGCTTTACGCATTATAAGCCGCCATCCCGGCTGCTAACCTCTTTACCCTGCGAGTCATCTTCCGCCAAGCAATTACAGGCATTACACCAAACAGACGCCCCATCCTCCCAGTCAGGGTAGGATGGAGCGTCTGTTTTTTCAATGCCTAATCGCTATGGCAGTTGAAGTTGATCCCGACATGCTAACCGCATGTCCCCACTTAAAGCTTCACCGACAACCCGCTCGCTCTGCTCTCTTCCGCCGCCTCAAGAAACCGGATGATCTCCACCGTCTCCGAAATCTCAACCGCGGGTTTCCTTGTTTGCAAGAAAGGGATGACCTGCTCCAGCAAGCTGGCGTAAAAAGGTTTTGGCGCGGAACCGACCTGGACATAAACCGTCTCATCGAGGCGATGAATATGCGCACCGAACTCGTCATTGCCATTGAGATTGCCGCGCAACGTACCGATTCTCCCATCCCGCCATCTGCCTTTGATCAGCTCGTACTCTACCGTAGATTCCACCGATACTTCCTCGCAGCCAGGACCAAGGATGGCGTACAGCATCTCTGCTGCATGAATACCGTACCAAAAGTAATGAGACTGCGTAGCCTGAATATGCAGCGGACCAAAAGCTTCCGCTCCCGAGATTGAGGCAGCCGCTTCTCGACCAAGCTCCGCGCTAAGCGCTTCTGCGTATCGCAGCGAAGAAGAACTCATGATCGCAACGCCGTTAACGTCGGCGATTAACGCGATTTCCTTGGCTTCGGATGTCGTTAACGCCAATGGTTTATCAATGAATACCGGCTTGCCGTACTTCGCGATGGCCCGGAATTGCTCCAGATGGACCCGTCCGTCGGCCGACTCCAGCATAATCGCGTCGCACTCTTCCGCCACCTCTTCCAGCGAATCTGCGATACGCACGCCGTATTGCTCCCGCAGCTCCCCCGTATATCCCGCTACCCGATTGAAGCTGAGCGGGAAGTCCGGAGAGCCTCCCGGATACGCGGCGACAACTCGCCCGCCGGTCACATGATAGGGATGCGTTGCGTCATGCAACAGCTTGGTAAATATGGATACGTGCGAGGTATCGAGACCAATCATACCAATTCGAAGATTATTCATACGTCCATGTTATCTCCTTCCCCCATATGCGGCCTGAATATCGCCATACGCCCAATGATCGCTCGGCACGTCGGGCCAGAGAGGATCAGCATGAACATTTGGCTCTACGCCAAGCAACGCGTTGATCATAACAACCGCTTCGGCTCGTGTCAACGGCCGATCCGGACGGAAGGTGCCGTCTTCATACCCCTTCACGAGTCCGCTCGACTTCAAACGCGTTACGGCGTCGCTTGCCCAATGTCCCTCCATATCATGGAAGGATGCCGTATCGGATGGCTTCGCGCCGTCTGAGGCCGTCTCGTCGAGAGCCAGCGCCGCCAATACGACTGCCATCTCAGCCCGCGTAACATCCCGCTCCGGCCGGAACGTTCCATCCTCATACCCTCGCACGATTCCGGATGAAGCCAACTCATCAATATAACGCTTCGCCCAGTGGCTGCCTGTGAGGTCGTAGAACGCCACCGTCTCGCCCGTCGTCCAATCTTCGCTTTTCGCTGTTGCGTTCGTCTTAGGAGCCCCCCATGCACGCACGATCATGGCTGCCATCTCGGCACGAGACACTATTCGGTCGGGACGGAACGTTCCATCCTCATACCCTTGCATATAAAGCTGGGCGTCAGCCTCATTGACCTCCCAGCCGCTCACGACCGCTGCTG
Organism: Paenibacillus agaridevorans; assembly: GCF_018604145.1. Lineage (NCBI taxonomy): Bacteria > Bacillati > Bacillota > Bacilli > Caryophanales > Paenibacillaceae > Paenibacillus > Paenibacillus agaridevorans. The sequence continues at coordinate 4,907,356 of NZ_CP075889.1, forward strand.
AGAATGTGCTAAATCGATCGACTGTAATGGAAACGTAGACCTCGCCGGGCTCCAGTCCATATACGAGCTTGCCTTTAACCAGTTCCATGCTCCCATCGCTATGCTCGATATATACGCCCAGTTCGCTTGCCGAAGTAGAAGAAACGATATCCGGATCGAGCGGAAGCAGAAGAGTGACAGGTTTGCCCCCGACATCCGTGTCAATATCGACCGGTGTTCCAATTAACCGGATCCTGCTCCCTCCAGCACTCTCCGCGATGCCTGCATCGTTATTGGCCGCAGCTTCCAGCTTCAATCTCTCCCCGCTCGTACGCAGAGCCTTGATGCGGAATGACAGTTCTTGATTTAATCCGAGCCAGCTATCGCCAGACAGGGAGATTCGAATCTCGGCGCCGGAAAGGACCAGGGATAACCCCGCTTTCGACAGAAGTTCGGAAGCGGACTGATCCAGTTCAAGCACCCACTCTACTGCCGCTCCTCCCGTTTCGGGCATACGAATGTCAATAACCGACGCGCCGTTTGCATTCTCCGTCAAGCGGCGAGCCAGTTCCTCTCCAATAGCCAGTCTGTCTGACAGTTGACCGTCCGGTTGCTTTGTGCGAATCACATGGAAGTCAATGCCTTCAAGCGATCCATTAGAGGTTGTCCCCTCTACGACTATCGTCTCTGTGCCGCCCGTTCCCGAAGGAGGTCCGACCGGTGATTCCGGCTCGCTCGAACCGCCGGTAACGGACACAGAAACTGCATTGGACGTCACCGTCACCCCGTCAAGCGTCACTTGAACCGTCAATTGGGCAGTACCCGCTCCGACAGCCGTAACGAGGCCGTCTTCATTTACTGCTGCTACAGCGGAATTACTGCTTGCGTATGTCGTAACGGCACCGGACAAGTCCTTCGTTGTACGTCTCTGCTCCAGCAATCCTGTCGTTTCGAGCATTGCCGTTTCCCCAGCCTTGAGCTCGGTCTCCGATATCGTCAGCTGCGCCCCCGTCAGATTGAGCAGCAACTCTTCAATCGTATATTTATACAAAATAGGCGTCTCCGGATCTGTAAACATATAAAAGTTTCCGAAGTCATCCTGCGTCAGCTTGCGCACGCCGGTCGCTAATACTTCGATTTCTTTCGACCTGGCATCCACCTTAAAGAAATTGCCGCCTACAGTGGCGTATACATTGCCATCCGTTCCCGTCGTCATCGAACCGTCGATCCAGCGGCCTCGAGCATTCGGAAAAGCAGGGTCCCTATGCACGATTTCCCTCGACTCGATGTCAAAAATAAATATGGTGCCGTTCGCGAGCCCCCACACATTGTCGTCCGGGCCGATATGCAGCGCCGTAATGGCTTGTTTCCCTGCTGCTGGAACAAGCTCGAGCACCTTTTCCTTTGCTGCCACATCCCAGACGAACAGCTTGGCGTCCGTTTGCGTCGTCGCCCCGCCTTGCCCCCCGTGTATGGAAGTGCCGCCGTACAAATAACCATTTTTATACACCAAAGAAAGAATGCTTTGATCCGGAACAAGATTGGGGTAAATGTCGGGCTCTCCCCTGCTTTCCAGATCATAGACGGCAAGCGCTCCGCCCAGCATGCCGTTTTTCGGAACAGTTCCGACGAACAGCTTGTTCATATCCTCCGAACCCGCCATGCCGAACGGACGATCCTGATTGATGTCGCCCATGGTAAACAAACGACTCGGATTCAATTGCTCGGAGTTGGTGCGGTCCCAGGGTTTGGACAGGTCATATTCAAAAATGGCGGCACCCGGATAAACGCCCAGATACAGCTTGTCGTGAACAACCGTCATCCCTTCGCCTTGCCCAATCCCTTCATAGTACATGCTTTCGCCTGATGAAGGCGCATACACGCCAAGATTGCCCTGCAGGTAGCCTGCGGAATATATTTTCCCGTTCGGCCCCTTCGAAATCTCATGAATATTGACAGGCTCGGCCGGCACTTGTACGTCAGTCAGCTTGACTGCGCCCGTTTCCAAATTATATTTGAACATCTTGCCCGTGTTGCCCGACAGTCCAACAAGGCTATACCCCGGGAAACCAGGCTCATTTAACTCGACATAAGCATACGCGATTGCGGCGCCTTCGATCGAAGCTCCCGTAGTGCGGTAACTGTCCGTGTCGAGGTTATACTCGAACAGCTCTCCTCCGGTTCCGGCGAAATAAATTTTATTCGCAATCGGCGATACAGGAGAAACTCCTCGGGAGAAGTTAATGAACGTCGTCGAAAGCTCGCCCGTATCTTCATTCTCGAATTCGATCATGTCGCCGCTCTCGATATCGATAACAAACGTTTCGTTCGGGTTATTGGCCTCCTTGCGGGCAAACAGCTTGCCGTCTGCGATATTTAAATCATAGACGGACACAATATTGCCGAAGCCCTCAGGCAACAAATCGCGTTTGGCTCCCGTGGCAAGATCATACTCCACCAGGCGCGGAACATTGCCGACGCCTGCATAGATTTTATGCGTCGTTTCATCGTAGGCGGTTACGCGAGTCCACCGTTCTCCGGACGTTTGAGTCGACAGCGTTCCGTAATCGGTAAATCCTCCTCCATCCGGATCATAGGCATATAGATGAGCCGTTGGATAGGTGCTGCCATACATAATGCCGTCTTTGCCGGCGGCCATCGGATACAGGACGGAATCCTTCGACGCCAGCGGATGCCCCAAATTGATCAGTTCGTCCGAATCCGGGATATATCGGTACAGCAATCCGAGATTATACGCTCCCAGGTAAACGGAGCCGTCGCTAGACATCGTTACGGACCAGGCGCCGGACGTATCCGGCATCGGAAGACTCTTCACCACTTGTTCCGCCTCGATGTCGATCACAGTGAATATAGAAGGCGCCCCCGCAACCACCGTATATATGACATTGCGGCCATTGTTGTCCTTGCCGATAGCTCCGCGCATCAAAGTCGCTTTACGAATCTGCGGGCCCAAATTTTCTCCCACCAGCGTAATCGAATTGTCCGGAGTAGGCTCCTCCGGAATATCATGCGCGCCTCGCAGCAGCTTGATGTCGTCTACATAATAGGAATAATTTTTAGTAGGGCTTCCGGCAAACAGGATTGCCGCATATTCCGCATCATCCGGTATAGTACCTGTCACGTAATGGTCGAACCACACGTCAACCGGTTCGGATACAATACTCCAGTTTTGTTTGCCCGTATAACTGCCGTCCACCCGGAAATAACGCATATACATATCGGCTGATCCGGCCTCGATCAAAGTGCGGGCTTTGGCCGTATACGTTGCTCCCGGCTCGACCGGAACGAGGTCGCTGATCACATTAATGAACGCCCCCTGCGTGTTCCGAATGTGCAAGCTGTGCTCCCCGGAGCTTTGATGCGTATCCGTAACAGAAAAAGAATCGGCATCGGCAGGTTTCGTCTTGCTCCAACCCGGGATGGCGCCATCGACAACAGGCTGCTCCATGCCGCCGTTGACCATCTGTTTCATGATATTGACCTCGTCTACATAGAAAGTAAAAGAATTTTTTGCTCCGGTTATTAGCGCCACTTTAAGCTTGTGCCCGCCCGGCTGTACGGTAAACGGCTGCTCGATATATTGCCAATCCTCTTTGGGTGCCGTGATCGCTTGATACAGATGGAAATCCCGTCCATCGGCGCCTTTTACGAGCTGTCCGTTCGTATCGTAAACGTATACATAAAAGCCTTGAATCGATCCAAGCTCCAGATAGACCTGGGTCGAAAACAAATAAGACGTGTTTTCCTCCACATTTATCAAGCCGGATTCGATACTTATCGCCGGCTGACCTTTATCCTTGACCAAATGAGCCTTCAAACTCCGCTCACCAACATGCGCTTGCTCGTTGCTTATGACTGGATTGCCTGATCTGATCAACCAATCTGGAATTTCGCCAGCTTCTCCTGCGTTCTCAAAGCCGGCGTTCGCAATATGGTACGTTTCGCTCCCGGAGCCATGAGATACCTTACCGGTCACACCCATGGACATGGCAGCGAGCAAAAAGCAAAGCAGCAACCTCAATGGCTTGGACTTGCTTGTAAACATCATTATAAACACTCCTTTCGAAATCACGCGCCTACTTCGCTGTCTGCCTTTTTCGTCCGCCGCACCAATAGATACGTGTATATTACATGTATACAACTGATCCTGGCAGCAGTCAAGTTATATTTTGTGACATAATTAATTTTAGTAAGCGGTTGCTTTTTCCACACAAAAAAATCATGTGAGTGTTATTGACACCCTTTAAAAAGTAAGTTTGATTAGTAGACAGGTAAAAATAGGTAGGATTAGGTGGGGCTATCGTAGGCTAGTTGCTAAACAGAAGATAGGGGAACATCCCCTTTTATACGTAAAAGGACCTCGAATTCCACTGTAAGTGGAACTGAAGTCCTTTTCTCAAGGCGAAACGGCTGTCGCCGTCCTTTGGCAGAGCCGCGCATTTCATTCCGAGAATTATAGGTCAAGTATGGACATAACTTATACTTTCTTATAATTTTAAAATCCGACTTAATGCGGGGGGCTCAAATTATTTGCGTATCGCCTTGCCTTTGCCGGAGATCAGCTTAAGCTGGTCGTTTTCGTAGCCGATCCGATAGCTGACTTGATATTTGCTCAGTGCGTACTTGCCGTCTTTGCGTTCGTCGACGGATAAAATCGCCGTTACGGTCGCTTCGTTGTCCTCTGGAGAAGAGACGTGCGTATCGTCAATGACGACGTTACGAGTTGTCAAATATCCCTCGCGGAATTTGACATAGCTCGTCCCTTCCTTCCATCCTTCTCCAAGCAACGAATAAGCATACACGTAATCGCGATTGTTCAGACTGTCGTAATAATGTTTCACCAAATATTCCGCCATCTGATCCAGAGAAACATCTTGTTCTTTCTCATCGTGCGTCTCCACAACCTTCAGATTGGGAAGCCTGTCCATCGGCTGCCTGGACCATCCCTCTGCCATCGACAATACGTTCGAGATCGGTATGCTAAAGCCGATGCCTTCATCCTCCAGGCCCGCCGAATTAATCCCTAGCACGGCGCCGGTATTCATGTCGACAAGCGGACCTCCGCTGTTGCCGCGGGCGATCGGAGCGGAGATTTGGTACAAATCCTTGTACGTGTACGGCGCGATCTGGAAGCTTCGTCCGACGCCGCTTATAATGCCTGTCGTGACCGTGTTCTGGAAGCCCAGCGGGCTTCCGATCGCCATGACATCATCGCCGACTTCCCCGCGCTCATATCGCATCATGGACAGCGGCTGGGTGCCGGCAAGCTCCTTCACCCGCACAACCGCCACATCCGTTTCGGTGCTGATTCCGATAACCTCTCCATCGAGATCGCGCGCATCAGCCGTCTTCACTCGCACATGCCCGACTCCTTCCACGACATGGGCGTTCGTAATGAGATCACCCTCGAGATTGTATAGAAAGCCGGAGCCCTGCAAGCCCGTTTCCGTCTCGATCATGACAACCATCTTCTGCGTTTCAAAAATAATATCCTTTAGCGACTTCTTTACTTCGCCTACGGCGATAAGCGGAGTGCCGTTTAATTGACCCGGCACTTGCTCGTTTACCGCGTAACCCGCAGCAGCGCCTCCCGCCATAATAAGAAGGGAGCCGATGAGCGCAATCCGCCATTTGATTCCCATATCCATGCTCCTTAATCCAAATACCAAGTCTTATTATCGATAACGGCAACGACATCCCCCTCATAAATGCCGCTCACTGTCGCCGTAAATGTCATCTCTTCGCCCGGTTCGATATATTCCGGCGTTGCGCTCGCCGTTCCGCTTCCCAGCACTTCACCGGTTGAACTCTTAACGGAATAAGTAATTTCGACGCCGTAAATCGGTCTTGTAGCCTTGTTTCTGAGCTTGCCGACAACCGAAAGGTCGCCTAAATCATCCAACGAATGATCAATGCTTATGACCTCGATCGCGTCCGTCTGATTAATCAAATCTTCCTCCGCCGCGTTTTCCATCGCCTGCTGAATTCGAAGCTGCTCCGCTTGCTCATAAGCATGTTTCTCTTGCTTGACGCGCTCCTTAAGAGCTAGCAGCTCCACATCCTCCTTTGCCCAAGTCAACGCTTTGTCGCAGGCTGACAACGCACCGGAGAAGTTTTTGCGCTGGAGCAAATACTCCGTTTCGGCAATCGTTATCTTCCGTATACTGGCCAGGATAAGAGCGCGAAGCTCCTCCGCCTCCTGCCCGATTAAGCCGTTCACGACGTTCAACATTTCTCCGTGCTCCTCGATCGTCGTCAAGGCGGTCAGATCGCCGGCCAGCTCCAGCAGTGTAAGCTCCATGGAAAAGCCGTCCGCCTTCTCCTTAAGCTTGTCGTAGATCGGCTCCTTGTGTCCGTTCAGCTCGGACTTCAGATGCTCGAGCTCGCTCAGGGCAACCTCCGCATCGCCTTTGTCCAGCCTTTGCCGAATTTCAACGGACAGTCGCTCGAGCTCCGCCGCATGATGAACCGTTTCGTTATCGTCTAAAATCGCGCGAAAATCCGGCCGGGCTTTTATCGCTTGCTCGAGCAGCGCGATCGCCTCGTCGTACTGCCCGCCCAAGGCTGCCGCCCTTGCTTCGACCTGCAGCCGCAGCACGTCTTCGTTCGTTTTCAGTTCATGCTTGTAGAACAGGAAAAGCCCCGACGCAACGACAAGAACCAGCGCCGCGAGTCCGAAGAAGACGGGCCAGAGCGTCTCGCGCTTTCGTACGGCTTGCGTTCCTTCCATCGTCTCGACGTCTCCCGGGAACTTCGTTTCTTTCGTATCGATCCGATTCCCATCCGCTATTTCCAGCGATGCCGCACTCTCCTGCTCCGCCAATCCGACCGCGCCGTGATCCCCTTGTTCCACTTGAATCGTTATGGCATGAAGCCTTCTTCCGCATTGGCTGCAGAACCTTGCATCCCTTGCGTAGCTTCTTATACATTGATGGCAATACAAGTAAGTCATCTCCCAGCCCAGTAACTCTCTCTATCTCTCTATTCTAGCTCAAACAGTAAAAAATCACCATTTCAAAATAGTGGCAGGCTTTCGACTCAGCGTTCTCCCTGCAGCCTGCCGCAACAAGGCGAAACGGCTGTGGCTTCCTTTGGCGGCGGGACGCGTTCTGTTCAGTTTTTTTGCAAAAAGACAGCCGACGCGGCGCTGAGCCATGAGCGACTGTCCCTTTAAGTGCGAGTTCAAAACTTCTATGGCTTAGAGGCCGCAGCCTGTAACGAGTCTTCGAGAAAGACACTCTACAAACAGTCTTTTTCTCTTAGACAGTCGACCGAGCCGTTTTAAGATTCCTTCGGCAAGCCCAGACTCTCCAGCATATAACGCCTCACATCCGCGGACAAATCATCCCGCTCCAAAGCGAAATCGATCGTCGCTTGCACGAAGCCCAGCTTGTCGCCGACATCGTGCCTGCGGCCATCGAAGCGGAATGCCGTCAGCGAAGACAATCGGTTCAGCTCTTGCAAGCTGTCGGTCAATTGAATTTCTCCTCCTTTGCCAGGCTTCGCGGCTTCCAGCAAGCCAAAGATGGACGGATGCAGCACGTAACGTCCCACTACCGCATAATTGGATGGCGCTTGACCTGGCGCCGGCTTCTCGATAATATTTTTAACTCTGGCTACTCGGCTCCCTTGCTCGATGTCCACGATACCGTATTTATGAGTCTGATCCCAGGGCACTTCCATAACCGCTACAACGGATGATTGCTCCTGCTCGTAAATTTCGATCATTTGCTTCAGGCAAGGCGGGTTCGAGGTCAATATGTCGTCGCCGAGCAGTACCGCAAACGGTTCGTCCGCGACGAACCTGCGAGCGCACAATACGGCATGCCCAAGCCCGAGCGGCTCCTTTTGCCTGACATAATAAATATCCGCGAGCTGCGAAATTTCTTTGACGATGGCAAGCATCGTCTCGTTATTGCGCGCTTCCAGCTCCGCCTCCAGCTCGAATGACTTGTCGAAGTGATCCTCGATCGCTCGTTTGTGCCGGCCGCTTACGATGACGATGCTGTCGATCCCGGAACGAACGGCTTCCTCTACAATGTATTGAATGGCCGGCTTGTCGATCAGCGGCAGCATCTCTTTGGGCTGCGCTTTCGTTGCCGGCAGGAACCGCGTGCCGAGTCCTCCCGCAGGTATGACGGCTTTCCGGATTGATGTACTCATACGCAATTCGCTGCTCCTCTCTTAAAGACGGTTGCGACTGGCAATCAACGTCTTATTCTCTGTCTCCATCATACTCGTTTTGGGATGAAATCGCCAATTCGAAGCCTTGTATTTTGACGGCTGGCTCCATTCTATCGAAGATAAGATGAAGGTTGGATGAACTGTATTGACTTATGTTACAGTTTGTAATAATTTTAAGGTAACACTTGCGCAAAAACGCGCGAAAAGAGAGAACATCATACTGGAGGTAACGATTATGCACAAAACCATTATTATCGGAACAGGTCCTGCAGGCTTGACGGCGGCCATCTATCTCGCCCGCGCCAACATGGAGCCCCTCGTCATCGAGGGCTGGCAGCCTGGCGGCCAGTTGACAACAACAACAGAGGTCGAAAACTTTCCCGGTTTCCCGGATGGCATCCTCGGAAGCGAGTTAATGGACAATATGCGAAAACAAGCGCAGAAGTTCGGCGCTACGTTCAAGATGGGCTCCGTCAAGAGCGTCGACTTCGGCAAGCGGCCTTATACGCTTGAAGTTGAAGGACTTGGGCAGCTGCAAGCAGAATCCATCATTATCTCGACAGGCGCGTCCGCCAAGTATCTCGGCATTCCCGGAGAGCAGGATAATATCGGTCGCGGCGTCAGCACTTGCGCCACTTGCGACGGCTTCTTCTTCCGCGGCAAAAAGCTGATCGTCATCGGCGGCGGCGACTCCGCCATGGAGGAAGCAAGCTTCTTGACCCGCTTCGCCACCGAGGTTCGCGTTGTAAACCGTCGCGAGGAGCTGCGCGCTTCGAAAATCATGCAGGATCGCGCCCGCTCCAACGAAAAGGTAGCCTGGAGCCTGAACCGTACGCCGCTGGAAGTCGTAGCCGGCGAGAACGGACTGCAAGGCCTGAAGGTCCGTAACAACGAGACCGGCGAAGAAGAGCTGCTGGAAGCGGACGGTGTATTTGTCGCCATCGGCCATACGCCGAATACAGGCTTCCTTGGCGGACAGATCGAGACGGATGCTCAAGGCTACATTTTGGTGAAGCCGGGCACTTCCGAGACGAACATTCCCGGCGTGTTTGCTTGCGGCGACGTGCAGGATACCACCTATCGCCAAGCAATCACGGCCGCTGGCAGCGGTTGTATGGCCGCTTTGGACTGCGAACGTTACCTTGAAGCGCAGGCTCACGAAGCTGCGGCGCTCGTTTAATTTTCGGATTCGCGTCTGGCTCGGACTTATCCAGCGAAGGATGCAGCCTCGGCTTTAATGCGGAGGTTGTATCCTTTTTTCGTGCTCGTACAACCACCCTTCCACACTACCATCGCCCCCGCCTGCTAGAGCCCCATTGTACTCGCTTTTTCATACCCATTCGCCCTTCACCGCCTGCCTGCATCCCATTGTACTCGCTTTTTCATACACATTCGCCCCTCACCGCCTGCCAGCGCCCCAATGAACTCGCTTTTTCATACACATTCGCTCGCCCAGGCCCGTCCCGCCCCATTGTACTCGCTTTTTCATACACATTCGCCCGTCACCGCCTGCCAGCGCCCCATTGTACTCGCTTTTTCATACACATTTGCTGGTCCAGGCCCGTCCGCGCCCCATTGTACTCGCTTTTTCATACACATTCGCCCGTCACCGCCTGCAAGCGCGCTGGCGAATGCAGATAACGATTAAAGCCTTGACATCCAGCCTCTAATTTGTAATAATTATAAATAAGGAATTGATCTAATTATACTATCCAATCTCTTGCAGCCCCAATGCATACACCCGATCACAGTAGAGCAAACTAGTCGTTGGATTGAAATGATATGTTTTCCTATTGCAGGATATCCAAGGAAACAAGGTTTCACTGCCGCTATTCCGGTTTACTTATATGAAATAACCAATCTCAACAATCGAAAGGATGAAAAAACATGACTACCAAAACAACAAAAACCGTCCAACAACATCTCAATCGGCAGATCGCCAACTGGAGCGTTCTCTATATTAAGCTTCACAACTACCACTGGTACGTAAAAGGCTCGCAGTTCTTCACGCTCCACGCGAAGTTCCAGGAGTTCTACGAGGAGGCGGCGCTGCATGTCGACGAGATCGCGGAACGTCTCCTAGCGGTGAAAGGCAAGCCAATCGCGACAATGAGCGAGTACTTGGAGGAATCCACCGTTAAGGAAGCCAGCGGCAAAGAATCCGCTGAAGGAATGGTCGACCAACTCATCAAGGACTTCTCGACGGTTATCGACGAGCTTAAGGAAGGTATGGAGGCCGCACAGGAAGCCGGCGACGAAACAACGGCCGATATGCTCCTCGCCATCCATACTTCTCTGGAGAAACATGTGTGGATGCTGAACGCGTTTAATGGCAAATAAGAGCGAGAAGGAATACGAGCTGAGCCCCTACTTTCTGGTGACGCAGCTTGTTTCACTTAACTCCAGGCACCGCGAAAGTAAACGGAATTGGCGTCGAAACCTCCCTTCACTTTCGTAGGTATCAGAAGAAGGTACAAGAACTAAAAATTTTTAGAATTTCAAGAAGACGAGCATCGCGGTTTAAGCGCGATGCTCGTCTTTTGGTTGCCACATGAGAAATCCTCTATCGAGGTTTTTCGAAGATGAGCGGACCGCGTTTAAGGGTAGGATTTATCGCCAATAAGAAAGCCGTTTTCGAGGGCCGAAAACTTATACTTTCTTATGTGGTAAGAAATTCCCGAGCTTAAAGGAATTCATGATTAACCCTACTCGTCATTGCTCCGAAGTCCCTCCGCCGCCTTCAGCTTTAAAGCCGCTCTTGCTGGCGCAATATTGACGAGCACCGAGAGCAGCAGAAGCCCGAGCATGATCGGCAAAATGATCTCATAGAGGTAGGACGGCTCGAACGCCATATAATCCGGCATATCCCGCCTCGCAGCTTGCGTAAACAATAAAGCGCCGCTGGCGCCGATGCCCCAACCGGTCAGCAGACCGGCTGCGCTGATAACAATACCTTCGAGCATAAACATCCAATAGATTTGTTTGCCAGGCACGCCGATGCAGCGCATCATCGCGATCTGCCGGCCTCTTTCTCTTACTGTCCGATACTGAACAACCGCGAGTCCCATCAAGCTGATGATCCCGGAGAATACCGCGCAGCCTACGAAACCGATGCCTAACTGCTTGTTCATCAGATACTCCGCGCTATTATTCAGATAAGGCACCGTAAATCCCAGTACCCCGTTTAAAGCGAATCGATCCTCCAACTGTTGGGCGAGCTCGACGTCCCGATAATCGAAATCGAATAAGACGAAGCCTAGCGCCCTCTGATTTTCCCATTTGAAGCCAAATGCCTTAAGTTCGTCCACGACATCCGCGTGCATAAAAGTCTCGCCGTAATAATCGATGACGTGAAGATACGCCTCTTTCTGGAGGAATCCCGCTACGGTGAGTGATTTCTCGAACAACAGCACTTTGGGTTCATCCATTGCTCTAAGCTTTTTGTATTCATACACCGGGAACGCAGCAGTGTCGCCCGCCTTTAGTCCGGGTTTAAAGACATCGTCTCTCGTCTTGTAAAAGTACGGCAGCATAATATAACCGGGATCATTCAACACCGCTTCCCAAGCTTCCTCGTCGCTGCCGAACCTGGGATCGCGTTCCGCCAGCGGGGGAAGCTCTCTCTTCAGCAGCTCCTCCGTTACGGGCAAGATGGCTTGCGCCACCCAATCCGGCGTCATTTCGATCATAAACGGCTCAGAAATCATGTGAGCGTCCACATGCTCGGAGATAAAATCATCCCCGGCCGCCACGGACAAAATATGCTCCCGCTCCGACTCCGACTGGTATGAAGCATATCCGCCGTTGCCCAGCACCGTCTGCGGGGTCTGGCTGACGTCGCCCGATGCCGTTATCAATCCCATGATGGTCACCGTAAACGTCACGATCATCATGATCAAAGCGAATAATAACGCCGTCGTGTACGTTCTTCCGGATTGGCTGCGGGGATACTTCGTCGCAAGCATGACCGAGAGAGGCGGAATCCCCAGCCGCCCGAACAACCTGCTCAGAGGCCCGCTCATGATGGACAACAGCCGTATGAGGAGGAACAAGAGGAAGCAACATGCGCCTAACCACGAGACGCACACCCACAACAAGTTTCCCCCGCTCATATCCGGTGTCTCGACAAATGCCAGATAGAAGTGAATCACCGTGAAATAGACCCCTGCCCCTGTCAGTACCCATCCGAACAAACGATGCTTGTATCCTTTTCGTACCAGCCGCTCGCCTCCGCCGCGCAGCGCTTCGACTACCGGGAACCGGCCAGCCTTGCGTGCGGCGAATGCGGATACGACAGCCAGGAAAACGAAGATGGATATAAAGAGCAATACCGCGCCAACTATCGAGAGATGCGGATGAATTGGAATATGCATGCCCGTCATCCGTTGCAAAACGTCGCTGTACGTACCGTAGAACAGAGATACCAGACCGTATCCTGCGCCTATTCCGATAAGCGAGCCGACTAAGGCGCTAAGCAACGACAAGAGCAACGCTTCGGCCGCAAACATGGCGCCAATCTGACCGGGAGACAAACCGATCGCTCGCAGGACGCCGTACATGCCCCTTCTCGACTCCGAGATCATAACGAGCACTTGCCGCATGAAGATCAGGCTGGAAGCAATGGCTACCAAGCTGATTATCCCGATGATGATGGTGAAATTTAATCTTTCGAGTTTGTCACGATAATCGGCCTTCAAATAATGAATCTCGTAATTCAGCTCCGGAAGGATGAACATCGCTCTGTCAGGCAGGGAATCATTAACCGTCCCCGTCCATATAGCGGGATAGATGCCCTCGCCGATCTTCGCAATCTCGCGCGCCAGCGCCTCCGATACGATCGCCGTGCCGCCATAGGCGCCGTAATCCCTGAAGCCCGTCAAACCTTGCTCCGGCGTTATTTCGCGAACGCGCAGCAGCTTGGAGCCGTCCGAGGCGATGAGTTCCAACGCATCGCCGGCCGCAACGCCGAGCTGCGACGCCGTCTCCTCGTTCAGAATGACCTCGTTTTCACCAATGCCGCGGCTCCACAGCTCCTCTCTTGCTGAATCGAACCTCGCCGCCTTCTCCATAGAGAAGCCAAGGACCAGCACCGACTTCAGCACTCCGCCCTCTTCGCCATTTGAGTCAAGAGCCCGGAGCGTCGCCTCCGTACCGATATAAGGCAACACCCGATGGTCGGTCGATCGTTCGTCCACGTATTTCTCCAGCACGGCGACTTGTTCTGAGGTAAATCCGGCAGAAAGCTGCTCCTCCGGCGTCAGCTTCGAACTGATAGGGCCCAGCCTCGTCTCTATCCACCGTTCTCCGCTAATGCGGACGGAATCGTAATTAACAAAGCTGACCGCGATGAGCATCGCGCCGATCGCCCCTGCCGCGATCGTTAGCAGCGTCTGCTTCCATTGCTTGCGGAGATTGCTCCACGCCATCCGCCATACGATGCCGGAGCCGATCATAATCCGTTTCCTCCGTCATGAACGATTCTGCCGTTCTGCATCCGGATTGTACGATTCATGCGCGACGCGATGCCCGGATCATGCGTGACGACCGCGATCGTCGTTCCGTAATGGCGATTAAGCATTTCCAGCAGTCCGATGATTTGCTCCGCCGTATCCGTATCAAGCGCGCCGGTAGGCTCGTCCGCCCATATAATGTCCGGTCTTGCGACAATGGCTCTGGCTATGGCGACGCGTTGATTCTGTCCGCCCGACAACTGAGCCGGATAGCTGTTCTCCTTGTCCGCAAGCCCAACCTCGGACAAAGCCTCTCGCGCTCTGACTCGAGCCTTCCCCGTGGGCATGCCGGCTGCAATAAGCGGCATCGCCGCATTCTCCCACGCCGTCAGTACAGGAACGAGATGATAGGACTGGAAGACGAAGCCCATCTTCGCCAGTCTGAGCTTCGCGATTTTGGCGTCATCCCACTCATGAATCGGCGCGTCGCCGATCCATATTTCGCCGCTGTCGCATGATTCGATGCCCGCGAGAATGTGGAGCAATGTCGTTTTGCCGCAGCCGGACGGTCCCGTAATGGACACCATCTCGCCCTTGTCCAAGTTAAGCGATACTTCCCTAAGCGCCTTCGTCGCCGCGGTCCCTTTGCCGTAAGTTTTGGATAATCCTTGTACGCGAATAAACATGCTTTTCACCTCTTGTTCTGCTAATGACGTAACTGTAGCAGAACATTATGCATTCCTAATGAACCAAATGTGCAGATATTATGCAGAAAGGGCTGGCATCTCCTATCTTCCCCTTATTCCTTCATGACCGGCAGCGTTACGACAAAGCTGGCTCCCTCGCCATAACGGCTTCGTACCGCCGCCTCCCCGCCATGAGCTCGAGCGAATTCGCGGACAATGGCAAGACCCAGGCCAAGCCCCGTTCCGCGTCCTCTGCCGCCTTTGGCTGTTTCCGTTCCCCGATAAAAGCGGTCGAACACCCTCTCCAACTCCTCCTCTTCGATTCCCGGACCGTCATCGCTGACTGTAAGCTGGATCGAGCCTCCCGCTAACGCTAAATCTACCGTCATCAGAGATTGGGCATGACGGAACGCATTGCCGACAAGATTAATTAACAATTGCTTGATGCGTCCGCGATCTCCGTACATCGTTGCATCCGGAAGTCCCGTAATGTCATGCCGTATGCCGCGTTCCTCTCCGGCCGCCGAAAGCGTCTCCAACACCTCTACCGCCAGCTCAGTCATAGAAAACCAGGACTTGAACAGCGGCAGATGTCCGCTCTCCGCAAGCGCCAGCTCCTGCAGATCGCGGACGAGACGGCTTAACCGCAACGTCTCGTCATGAAGAACGGCAAGCTTGTCCGGCGCCAGAGGAGCACCTGACTGCAACGCATGATCCAGCGTGGCTCGCATAATGGCAATCGGCGTTCGAAGCTCGTGAGCGATATCCGCCACCATCGTCGTTCTGACCGTCTCCAGCTGTTGGTTGCGACGCAAGAGGTCTCCAATTTCTCCCTTCAAAGACGTCCAATCCCGCTCTCCGAAATCACCAGGCAAATGGCGAAGCTGCGCCATATACGTCTTCAATTCTTCCGCTAGACGCCGACCGGCCTGATCTTCCGTCCGATTCAACTTATGCTGAAGGATCAGACCGCAAGTCAATACGAATAACCCCGTCATGCAAGGAACAACAAATTTTATGAACCATGAATGGCCAAAGGAGGTAATGCTCGTCTCGGTATAGCCGACAATTCGACCTCCCGTCATAACCGGCAGCTTGCGTCCCCCGCTCCATTTATCGCCCCGCGAAACCCCTGCTACTTTCTCGTAATGATCATCATCGCCTGCATAGATCCGAACGGCGAAGTCGGAATCCGCACCATACACATACGCGTCTCGCACAAGCCGCTCCTGCAATCCGTCAAAGCCGCCACTCAACTCGACATACATGACTGCATAGCCGTTCCAATACAGCTCTGCCCTCTCCCGTTCCCTGCTCTCCATGCCCAGAAGTACAATTTGTACGATCCATCCTGTAAGCAAAGCCGCCACTATGCTAATCGCAACCAGTCGCAGCCGCTTTGCTGGTCCATTCCGTCCGCGTCCAATGGTCAAGCCGTCAGTCTGCGCGCCGTTCATCCCTGTCACCTAGCCTCTTCGGAAAACCGATACCCGATGCCATACACAGTCTCGATGTAAGGCTTCTCCGCTTCGTGATCGCCAAGCTTCTTGCGCAAATTGCGAATATGCGAATCAATCGTCCGCTCGTAGCCGATATAATCGTCGCCAAGCGCTTCGTCCATGAGATGGGTTCGCGTGAACACTCGTCCAGGATGGGAAGCAAGCTTCCAGAGCAGCATAAATTCCGTGCGAGTCAGCTCCAGACGGCGATCCTCGAGCTGCGCCGCATATTTGTCGTTATCCAGCAGCAGCAATCCTCGCTGTAATCGCATATCTTCGCGATGCCTTCCGTCCTCCCGGACGTTTCCCTTGGATGTGCGCCGCAATACAGCTTTCATTCTAGCGCCCAGCTCCCGCAGACCGAACGGTTTCGTCAAATAATCGTCCGCTCCCAGCTCCAGCGCCAGCACCTTGTCAAACTCATCGCCTTTAGCCGTCACCATAATAATGGGCAAGCCCCATTCCCGCTCGTTGCGCTTGCATAGATCCAGCCCGCTCTCTCCTCCGGGCAGCATCCAGTCCACCAGCAGCAGATCCGGCTTCTCTTCCCTAATGAGCGCCTCGGCTTCCGACAGCGTCGCCGCTCCGTGAACCTCGATATCTTCCCGCCGCAAATAATCCGCGCATTCCTTGAGCAGCTCGGTCTCGTCTTCGATCCATACGACCTTCAATCGGCTCCCCCCCTTAATGAGGTTGTTCAAAAAGTCCGCTTCCCATTACGAAGTAATCCTAGAAGCTTACTCGACGTCGAATATTGAATGCAGCCGAACCTTCCGGTGCTCACGTAGCTTCCACTACGCTCCGCTCCTCAGGTTCTAGCTTCATCCAATCTTCTTGGTACTGATAACCGAACTTTTTGAACTCGAATATAATGTAGACGATTATTCCATAAATTCACTCCGATGTCGATTGATCTTGCATCCGGTTGCAACACTTCGCTTTTTTGGCACGTTCTTAATGCATAAGGCAAGGTGAAACGGCTACGCCATCCTTTGGCGGCGCTGCGCGTTTCATTCCGAGAATGTATGGCGAAATCCTTTCCTATATTTTTTAATAAGACGAACAGGAGGATTCCTTTGAAAACAATAGGCAAACTCATTCTGCTGGCAGCTTTGCTGACCGGCATTGCGATGGCATACCTGCCTCAAACAACGTTCGCATGCAGTTGCGCGGAGCCGAAGCCTGTTACGGATGCCGCCGAAGGGGCACAAATCGTATTTGCCGGAAAAGTTGCTGATGTAACGGAGGCCAAAAGCAAACAAGGCTTTTTCATTAAAAATATCCAGTTCGAGACGGAGACCGTGTACAAGGGTGAAGCCGGCTCGCGTATGACGGTGTGGACCGGCAGCGGCGGCGGCGATTGCGGTTTCTTCTTCCAGCAAGGCATGTCCTACCTGGTTTATGCCTACGCTTCCGGCCCCGACGGGAACGGAGACGAACCGGGTACGGGGATATGCACTCGTACGAAGGCGCTCTCGCAAGCTCAAGGGGATCTTGATCTATTGGGTCAAGGAATGCCGCCGAACAAAGATCTCAATCAACGCATTGCCGATTCGGCGAAGGATATTGACGTCAAGCTTCCATGGCCCGTGCTTGCCGGCGTCGTTGCGGTAATAGCGGCAGGTATCGCGATTGGGTTGGTGCTGAGAAAGAAACGCGGCGCCGGACGTTGATACACGGCTAGTGCGATTCCGCTTGCCGTTGCATAAGGTGAACCGGCTTTCGCCGTCCTTTGGCGGTGCGGCACGTTCAATTAAGGATAAAACTACCCTCCGTACAGAAAACGATGGAGGAAGCAGTGGAGGAAGCTCGAGGAGCGGCAAGGCAGATAAACAGCTACGGTCGACGGCGGCGCACGGCTCTGTAACCCGATTTTTTCGGGTTACAGCTCACCATGTCGCTCCGCACGGCCCAGTAACCCGATTTTTTCGGGTTACAGCTCACAAAGTCGCTCCGCACGGCTCTGTAACCCGATTTTTTCGGGTTACAGCTCACAAAGTCGCTCCGCACGGCTCTGTAACCCGATTTTTTCGGGTTACAGCTCACAAAGTCGCTCCGCACGGCTCTGTAACCCGATTTTTTCGGGTTACAGCTCACAAAGTCGCTCCGCACGGCTCTGTAACCCGATTTTTTCGGGTTACAGCTCACAAAGTCGCTCCGCACGGCTCTGTAACCCGATTTTTTCGGGTTACAGCTCACCATGTCGCTCCTCGCGGCTCTAGTAACCCGATTTTTTCGGGTTACAGCTCACATTGTCCACTTGATTCCGGCTAACTTGGTTGAATTATAGCGGACTTATCCGCTATATCAGACGGTTGTGGCCGAATTCAGCTCGATATGGTGGATTTCTCCACTATCATGGAGCCGATCCGATCCGACTAGCTTTGGCATCCACGATTGTCGGTACCACCGACAAACTCGTGCGATTTGGTTTCATCTCGAGATAAATAGAGAAAGGATCGCGAGAAATGCTTTCCTATATTCCAATGAGAAATCAACTATCGAGGCCGTTCGAAATGAGCGACATCCAGCTTTGCAAAGCAAAGCCGCTTCGGAAGCATGAGGCAGGTTTTATCGCCAATAAGAAATCCGTTTTCGAGGACCGAAATCTTATACGTTCGCATGTGAAAAAAAGCTCGCCACGCTCGCTCCCTTAAGGGTGCTGAGTTTTGGCGAGCTTCTTTCATTTGTTTTCGCAACGGCGTTTCCTGTTCCCATTGCTCGGCAACGGAGTTTAATTCTTTAATGCCACCCTGCAAGCGCCCAGCTTCTGCTCGCCCCAGAACGCCTGGAGCGTTTCGCCGTCCCGAAGAGCGGCTACGCCCGCGGGCGTGCCCGTGAAGAGCAGATCGCCGGGGCCAAGGCCGTAGTTCGCCTCGATATGGTGGACAAGCGCGGTCACGCCGAACAGCATATCCTTCGCACAGCCGCGCTGAGCGACTTCTTCTCCGCGCTGCAGGGTGAACTCCGTCTCCGCAAGAGCTGCCTCGCCCGGGTACGGAATCCAATCGCCCAGCGGGGCCGAAGCCTTGAATCCTTTGGCCGCCAGCCAAGGATGCCCCTTTGCCTTAAGCTTCGACTGCACGTCGCGTAGCGTCAGGTCGAGCCCCAGCGTCATGGCGTCAAAAATTTCGTCTGTCGGAGCGCCTGGTTTGTACCCTTCTCCGACGCGCAACACGATCTCCAGCTCGAAATGAACCTCGCCGACGCCGCCCGGCAGCTCTACCGTGCTTCCATCCATCGCGGCTACTGCATGGCTCGGTTTCGTAAACACCATTGGGGACTCCGGCACTTCGTTGCCCAGTTCCAGCGCATGCAGCCGGTAGTTGCGGCCGATGCAGTAGATGTTTTTAATTTCTTTGGTTTCGACGGTATGCGACCCCATGCGAAAAGCCTCCTTTATTGAGAAAAACTTTTATCGAAGTACTTCGGTGATCAGCGACCTTCAGCTTTGCCAAGCAAAGCCGCTTCGTAAGCATAAGGAAGTTTTTATCGCCAATAAGAATTTGTTGTTCGGTAAGCCGAGCGCGTCATGGATTGGATCAGCCCTTCTTCTGCGCGGCAATCTCCTCCGCGAGCAGATTAAGCTCCGTCCACCGCTCCATAAGCGACTCCAGCTTTTCTTCCAGCTGCTGCTGTTTGGCGGCAAGCTCTTGAAGCCGCACCGAATCGCTGCTGGCCGCTTCCATTTCTTCGGCTACGGCGGAGAGCTCCTCCTCGGCTTCGGCGATCCAACCGTCGATCGCTTCGTAGTCCTTCTGATCCTTGTACGACATCTTGAGCGCGCGCTCGCGACCGGATGAACCACTCGCGGCCGCACTGCCTTGTGCGGCAGAAGCTTCGCTTGCGGAGCCGCTCGCTTTGCCTCCATTCGCGCCAGAACCTGCTCCGCCAGCGAATCCGCCCGACTTGCTGCTATTCCCTCCGCCGCCGGACATCGCTCCGCTGCCGCCTCCCGCTCCTGCGGCAGAGCGCTTGTCCGCATACTCCCGGTATTCCGAATAATTGCCGGTATGCTGCGTAATGACGCCGCCTTCTTCGAAGGCGATAATGCGATCCACCGTACGGTCGAGGAAGTAGCGGTCATGGGAGACGACGAATACGACGCCGGGGAAGTCGTCGAGATAATCCTCCAGCACGGTCAACGTTGCGATATCGAGATCATTAGTCGGCTCGTCGAGCAGAAGCACGTTCGGCGCGTTCATCAGCACGCGCAGCAGCTGCAAACGCCGCTTCTCGCCTCCCGACAGCTTCGAGATCGGCGACCATTGCAGCGCCGGAGGGAACAGGAACCGCTCCAGCATCTGGCCGGCGGAGATCGTCGTGCCGTCCGCCGTCTTCACCTGCTCGGCATCCTCGCGTATATATTCGATAACGCGAAGACTTTCGTCCATCTCCTCGCGCTCCTGCGAGAACCAGCCCAGCTTTACGGTCAAGCCGCGCTCCACCGTTCCTTCGTCCGGCTGAATCTTCCCGGCCAGAATGCGAAGCAGCGTCGACTTGCCGCTGCCGTTGCGTCCGACGATGCCGACGCGATCCTCCGGCACCGAGATATAGCTGAACCCGGAGAAAAGCTGGCGATCACCGTAGCTTTTGCCTACATCCTCGGCTTCGACGATCTTCTTGCCCAGCCGCGATGAAGCCACCGACAGCTCCAGCTTGCCGTCCGCTCCCTTGGGTCCTGCCGCCTTAAGCGCCTCGAACCGGTCGATCCGCGCCTTCTGCTTGGTCGTCCGGGCCTTTGCTCCCCGCCGAATCCACGCCAGCTCATTGCGCAATAAGTTCTGGCGCTTCGCTTCCGATGCGGCCTCCCGCTCCTCGCGCTCCAGCTTGAGCTCCAGAAAGCGGCTATAGTTCGCCTGGTAGAAATGGGCTTGTCCGCGGTCCAGCTCGATCACGCGGTTGCTGACCCGATCAAGGAAATAGCGGTCATGCGTAATCATGAGCAGCGCGCCGCGCCGTTTCTGCAGCATCCCCTCCAGCCAGGCGACCGACTCATTATCGATATGGTTCGTCGGCTCGTCCAAAATCAGCACGTCGGATGGCAGCAGCAGCGCCGCCGCCATGGCTACCCGCTTTCGCTGGCCGCCCGACATCGTCTCTACCTTGGCGCCATGATCGTGTATGCCCAGCTTGGAGAGCGCCGTCTTCGCTTCGTTCTCGAGTCCCCACGCGTCCAGTTCGTCCATTTTCGCGTTCGCCGCGATCAGCTCCTGCTGCAGCTTCTCGCTGCCCGCATTTAGCCCGATAGCTTCCATGGCCGCCGCATAAGCTTGAACCGCCCGCAGTTGCGGGGAGTCCCCGCCCAGCACATGCTCCAGAGCCGTCTCCCCAGCCGCGAATACGGGGTCCTGCGACAACATGCGGATGACAACCCGATTTCCCACCGATACGGTTCCGGAATCCGGCTGCTCCAGCCCTGCGATGACCTTTAGAAACGTTGACTTGCCCGTGCCGTTGACGCCGATGATGCCGATTTTGTCTCCGTCCTCGACCCCGAACGTGACATCCTCGAACAGCAGCTTCTCGCCATAGCTTTTTGTTATATGTTCAACCGATAATAGATGCATGAGCAAACCTACTTTATATTTAGTATGAAACGATGGAAACCATAAGTATCATACCATAATCGGCGGCAACCACGCGACGCTTGTGAGCGCAAGGCTCGATCACTCCAAAAAAATAAAGAGAAGTATCTGGCCTATGACCAAATCCTTCTCCCCGGCATACCACTTATTCATTATGAACTCCCCCGCGGCACACCGCGCTTGCGCAACTAATCGATCAACCAGCCGCCGCGAGAAACTTGATAGGTAAACCGATCATCGTCAAAGTCCAGCCCGAATCCCGCTTTGGGCGGAACTAGAAACATTCCGTCTTGCACGGAATAGGCGCTGTCGTCCATCCCTTCGATCGCAATATCGTCCCATTCCACGAATTGAAAACCTTTAAGCCAGGAGAATCGGAAACGGAAAACCGACGACGAGCCGGAGCAAGCTTAGCCACAATGTGTTAAGAATGATGTCCGTTGTCAGGGGGTTGCTAAAGATCAGGCGGAAATTGTCGAGGCCGACCCAGGGACTGCGTACGATTCCGTCATGAAGATTGTAATCCTTGAACGCGATCACGAGCCCCGCCATTGGCGTGTACTTGATTAGAAGATAAAACATCGCTCCCGGAATAAACATCCATAAGAGCGGCACATTTTGTTTGAACCGTCTACTTGCGCTTGTTCCCATACGTCACCTCCTGGTTGCTCGCAAAGCCCGTTTTCATTTCATCGTACCTCCTCCGTCCGACAATAATTGGATGTGTGCTTATCGCATTCGAGTTCCTATTCATCATTGAGCTTTTGGAATGCCGCGACAAGATACAATAAAAACGAAGCTAAACCAAATGAGGAAAAAGCGTACTAAACACTTTCAATCGAATAAACATTTTCAGCAATTTTCCCTTGAAAGCCTGATTAAACAAGAAGAAACGGCTGTCGCTGCCCTTAGGCGGCACAGAGCGTTTCATTGCGGGAAATAGAGGTCAGGTTTAAAGAAACAAAAAAAGCGGCAGTCTTGGACGAGTAATAAAGTCCAAAACTGCCGCTTCGCTATTATACTGACGTTTTCCGTTCATTAAGCTGTAATGAAATACCGACTAACCTCGCGCCGCAGCGTCCGCATAAAAAATGACCGCAAAAAACTTCGCCGTCTCCTCGCCATGATTCCGGTACGTATGGGGCCGATTCGCGTGGAAATGAACGGCGCTGCCTGCCGGCACTTCGTAGCGTTCATCCCCGTGCTCCAGCTCCAGTACGCCCTGCTGGACAAATAAATACTCCTCTACGCCGTCGTTATGGGGCTCGGAGACATGCTCGCAGCCCGCCGCTATATCGACCAGGTAGGATTCGAATTTGTTCCGCAGCCGATACGGGAACAGCGGAAATGTCCGGTACGCGCCCTCTTCTTCCGCAAACGACTCCAGATCTCCAGGCGTCGCGATTGTGACGTCCGAATCCACCTCTTCGATCAGCGTCGTAAAAGAGATGCCCAGACCGTTTACGATACGCCATAGCACCGAAATAGTCGGATTGGAGTCTCCCCGTTCGATCTGGCCCAGCATCGCTTTGCTCACGCCGGTCATCTCGGCGACGTTGTCGAGGCTGAGGCCCCTCGACTTCCGGATGGCGTGCAAATTTTTGCCAACCTTCTTATGGATGGGCTCCAAACGGAATCGGCCTCCTCGCATTATCGTTTTGTCGTTTCATTCTAGCCTATCATGAGAAAAACTTCAATCGTATACACTATTGCGGCAACAAAATCGAGCCTCCCCCGCTACCAAGCAGTTTGCGGGAAAGAGTCGTCAGCATCTCGTCGGTCGTCCGGTCCAGATCATATGCGGGTCGGAAACCCCACTCCTCGCACGCGGCCGAAGCATCGATCGCGTCAGGCCAACCGTCCGCAATCGCCTGGCGAAGGGGATCGATATGGTAGAGGAGCTCGAAACCCGGCAGCTTTCTTCGGATGCTGGCCGCAATCGCTTCGGGATCTATGCTCATGGCCGTTATGTTATAGGCATTGCGGCGCTTTAGCCGGGAAGCGTCGGCTTCCATCAACAAGGCGACGGAAGCGATCGCGTCCGGCATGTACATCATATCGAGGAACGTTCCTTTCCCGATATAGGAAGTATAACTTCCGATTTTGAAAGCTTGAACGTACATCTCGACGGCGTAATCGGTCGTTCCGCCGCCAGGAGGGGCGGCATGCGAGATCAAGCCGGGAAACCGCAAGCCTCTTACGTCTACGGCATACTTCCTGTAATAATAGTCGCATAACTGCTCGCCGGCCGCTTTGCTGATCCCGTACATCGTTCCCGGACGCAGCGGCGCGTCCTGCGGCGTGCCTTGCCTGGGGGCGTCCGGTCCAAAAGCGGCGATCGAGCTCGGCACGAACAATTGACAGCCCAGCTCACGGGCCGTCTCCAGCGCGTTCAGCAGCCCTCCCATATTCAGCTGCCAGGCGAACAATGGCTTCGCTTCGGCCGTCGCGGACAGGAGTGCCGCCAGATGGATGATCGTGTCGGCCCGATGGGCCCTGGCCGCCTCATAAAACGCCCGTCCGTCCGTGACGTCCAGCAGCTGGAAGGGTCCGCCTTGCGCCGCCTCGCTCCGGTCTTCCCGAACGTCCGTCGTCAAGACTGCGTCACTCCCGTACAATTCCCGCAGCCTGACCGCGAGCTCGCTCCCGATCTGTCCAAGCGCACCGGTCAACAGTATTCGTTTCATCCCGCCTTCCTCCTATCCAATGATTCCGAGTTCGCGGCCCGCCTTCTCGTATGCGGCGAGCGTACGGTCGAGCATTTCCGATGTGTGCTCGGCAGTCGGCATATTTCGGATGCGCCCCGTTCCTTTAGGCACGGTTGGGAACACGATCGCTTTGGCGTATATGCCTTCCCCGTACAGCATGGCACTGAAACGCTGCGTCTTCCCTTCGTCTCCGATGATACACGGAGTGATAGGCGTCTGAGTCGGGCCGATGGAAAATCCCAGCTTCCGGAGACCGTTCTGCAGATAGGCCGCGTTGCTCCACAACCTCTCCTGCAGCTCCCGGCTCTCTTGCAGCCGATCGATCGCCGCGATGCTTGCCGCAACCGCTCCCGGAGGGAGCGACGTCGAGAAGAGGAACGGCCTGCTGCGCGCCTTGAGCCAATCCGCAACCGATTTGGAGCATGCCACGTACCCTCCGACGACGCCGACGGCCTTGGACAGCGTGCCGATCTGCAGATCGACGCGGCCGGATAACCCGAAGTGCTTCACGGTACCCGCACCGCCGCCGAGTACACCCGAACCATGGGCATCGTCCACATAGGTGATCAGGTCATAGGTCTCCGCGATATCGACAATCTCGGGAAGTTTAGCGATGTCGCCATCCATCGAGAACACGCCGTCCGTGATGACCATAATCTTTGCGTATTGGCCCGATTCTCTGGCCTCCCTCGCCTTTCCTCGCAGATCGTCCATATCGGAGTGGGCGTACCGGATGACCTTCGCCTTCGTCAATCTGCAGCCGTCGATAATGGACGCGTGGTTGAGCTCATCCGACAGAATCGCATCCCCTTCGCCCATGATGGCCGAGATTGCCGCCATGTTGCAGTTGAATCCCGATGGATACGCGACTGCTGCTTCCGTCCCTTTGAACGCCGCCAGCTTCTCCTCCAGCTCGACGTGGAGAGACATCGTCCCGTTAATCGTCCGGACGGCGCCGCTGCCGACCCCGAATTGTATCGTAGCCTGTACGGCAGCGTCCACGAGCCCCTTGTCGGTCGCCAAACCCAGATAGTTATTGGAAGACAAGTTCACGAACGACCGGCCTCCCATTCGGATAACCGGACCGTTCGCGCTCTCCAGCGGTTCGATCGTGTTGTATAACCCCCGAACCTTTAGATCGGCCAATTGAGCGTTTATAAACGAAGACAAAGTAGAGCTCCCCATTCGAATTCCCCCATTCGTCGCTTGGACAACTTGTATGTGATAGTATATTTTATTACACTATCACATTTATATGTTATACTACATAAATGTGCGATATATTGCAAGACAATTAAAACATCTTTCGAGCCCGCATCTTTCATCCGACTGCCCAGACGTCGGGGCCTTTAGCGGCAAATGCTATAACGCCCCTCATTTTACAGACAACGCAGTAATGAGAAAAGCCGTCAGAGTAGATCACCCTGACGGTCTTTGCTGCTTTGGCAGGCAGTTTGTCGGTGTCACCAACAAACTCGTGCGATTTGGTTACTTTCAGCACCCATGGACCTATAATTCACCAACAAAGACAGGACCGCAAATAGCGATCCTGTCTTTGTTGGTATCTGTTTATTAAATCAAATCCGCTTGCTTGAGCCGGCGCTGAACGAGAATCGCGGCTTCCGCCTTATATACGCTAATATTTTCCGAATAACGCGAATAGGAGGCGTCTCTTATTACGTGCCGCGTTTGTTTATATCAGTTCGGATTTCTTAAGCAGTCTGCGCACAATTAAGGCAACTTCCGCACGTGTGATGTTCTCGTTTGGGGCAAGCATTGAATCGGAACGACCGGTAATAATCCCAGCTGTCACAGTGTTTGCAATGCCGTCCTTCGCCCATTCTGAAGCGGAGGATACATCCTCGAACAGTTGCAATGCGGCATCGATTGATACGGAGGGCAGCTTCGCTTTCAGTCCAGTTATTGTCATCGCCCTGGAAAGAATCGTCATAGCCTGCTCACGAGAGATCAGATCTGCAGGCCTGAACGTGCCATCCGTATACCCGTCGATCAGTCCATATTCATACGCCGTCAATACCGCATCGGCGTACCACGCTCCCTCAGCTATATCGCTGAACGGCGAAGTTTCATTTTCCGGCTTCAACCCCAGTCCACGTACCATGATCGCCGCAAACTCCGATCGGGTAATAGACGCATCCGGGTTGAACAATCCATTGCCCGTTCCTTCTACAACCATTCTCGAGCCCATATCGTTCACTGCTTCGCGGGACCAGTGATCGATAACATCATTAAATTCGATTGGATGCCAGATTACAGTATACGTACTATTTGTCAAGCTGTTGACAAGAACGTAATAGCTGCCGTTCTCCATAGTTACTTTCGTCGGTACATGTCGAACCGCACCATCAGCATCAATGACGATTGCAGTTGTGATTTTAGCGGGATCGACACCATCCGGTATCGTAATCTTACGCTCAATGTATGCAACAAACTTCCCAATTTCTACCATTGAATCACCATATAGGACCTTGACAGAAAAGTCCAACGGCGGAACTACGATAGAGAAGTTTCTGGCTGCCGCCGAGTTTTCCACGATCCTTCCCATTTCCTCCGAAGAATACGCAATTTCGATCTGGATTTTAATATCCTGCAATTGTACATCTTGTCCAAACTGTTGCGAAATTGCGGCGATATTGATCTGCTGTGCCGGCAATCGGTATGAAGCATGATCCGTTGCAAATTCAATGACTGCCTGTTTCTGCTCCAAACTGGAGATCATCCGTCCGTTCAATTCACCGATCAAGACATTCGATGTTGCTCCTACAGGGATTCTGATAACTGCCCCCTGCTGTTCCTCATCTAGTCTTGCTTGCAACTTCTGTTCATCTACTAAGATAGTGGTAACAGAGCGGTTATTGATATAAGTGGTTACAGACGTCCCGGCACTTACAGGCTCATCGTTCACGAATACGATTACTGACGTATTTGGTGTATTCGGTACATACGACTGTGTATACACATAGAGTCTCATAGTAGTTGCAACGCTTATGTTTCCTGCTTCGTCTTCTGCAGTAAGGCTAATCTCGTATGCACCGTCGGACCAATTCGTCTCCGGGCTCCATATCCAAGCTCCCAGACTGTCGGTTGTAACATAGTGCTCCACATCGTTTACCTTAATCACGATCGCGCTGTTTGGCTCTGCGGTTCCATTAAATTGCGGCCGTCTATTGGTGGTGTAGACTCCGTCAGCCGGACTCGTAATAATCGGAGCCCCCGGTGCTGTTGCATCATACTCAATAGTGTGCGGTTCTGCGGCTTTATTCGGATTATTAAGCATACCCTCTGCTACATTTGCCTCAATATTTACAGTGACAGCGCCATCTGAAGATGGTGTAATCGTTGCTGTAAAATTCTGATTGTCACTGGTCTGCAGATTGCTCGCTGCGCCATTCGTGACCGTAATATCCGTCGGTTCGAATCCGATAACAGGTTCGCTGAACGAAACCGTGACGGTGTACGATGCATTGTTTGTCGGATTGTTCTCTGTGGATGTAATGGATACATTAGGCGCCGCATTGACCGTATAGGTGACGATGAAGCTGTCGCTGAGTCCGCCGTTAGCCGTGACGGTTACCGTCTCCGTATAGGTTCCGGGCAGCAATCCGGCTTTTGGACGTATGATAAGCGATACCGAGCTAGTTCCGGCCCCGATAGTCGTCCCGAGGGTGCCGTGCACAAAATTCGTCGTTGCGCCGCCGCTAAACGCGAGGTTCAACCCCGTGATCGTACCGCCGATATAACCGACTTTATTGATAGAGAAGGACTCGCCATTATCGTTAAGTAAATACCCTTCCGTCTTGGCCGGAATCGTTAACGTACCGTCCACCGACAACGAGAGGGTCGGCGCTGGCGCCGCATTGACCGTATAGGTCACGACAAAGCTGTCGCTCAGTCCGCCATCCGCCGTGACGGTTACCGTCTCCGTATAGGTTCCGGGCTGCAATCCGGCTTTTGGACGTATGATAAGCGATACCGAGCTAGTTCCGGCCCCGATAGTCGTCCCGAGGGTGCCGTGCACAAAATTCGTCGTTGCGCCGCCGCTTAGGGCGAGGTTCAACCCCGTGATCGTACCGCCGATATAACCGACTTTATTGATAGAGAAGGACTCGCCGTTATCGTTAAGTAAATACCCTTCCGTCTTGGCCGGAATCGTTAACGTACCGTCCACCGACAACGAGAGGGTCGGCGCTGGCGCCGCATTGACCGTATAGGTCACGACAAAGCTGTCGCTCAGTCCGCCATCCGCCGTGACGGTTACCGTCTCCGTATAGGTTCCGGGCTGCAATCCGGGCTTTGGCCGAATGTTGACGGATATCGAGCTTGTACCGGCCTCCATAGTCGTCCCAAGGCTGGCGTGATTAAACTTCGTCGTAGCGCCGCCACTAAGCGCGATGCTTAGTCCGGTTATGACCTCAGAACTTGGACCGTTCTTAATAATCGAGAAGGAATTATCATTATCGTAATATGAATAACCTTCCGTTTTTGCAGGAATCGTTAACGTATCTTCCACGGACAGTGAGAGGGTTACGGGCGCGGCTACGACTGTACCCGAATACTGAATGATATTCACTGTCAAAATAATGGCTAAAAAAATCGCCATCTTGGCGCGAAATTTGTTCATGAAATCTCTCCTTTTTCAAATATCAAAAATTTTATAACTTGAGACAATCAACCGTCCCCCAATCAGAAGTACTGTTCCTCGCTAAATCAAATCGCGTTTAAATCTTGTACGATTTCTAGGAAGCTGAGGCTAGTAACTTAGAACTAGAACCCAATCTATCATTTTCTACAAAAATTGCTAATTTCCTGCTCTAAAATACAAAGAAAATTTAAAAGTTGACCGTGGGCTCGAGCTCGACGAACTAATTGCAGCGAGCACAAAAAAAGGCCTCCGTCTGCAAAACAACGGAAGCCTTCCCGGTATTCCATATTCAAATTAGCGTTTGCCGATCATGTTCTCCGGACGGACGTACTGGTCGAACTGCTCCGACGTCAGAAGGCCGCTTGCGATTGCGGATTCCTTAAGCGTCAGCCCTTTTTTGTGCGCGTTCTTTGCGATAGCCGCCGCGTTTTCGTAGCCGATATGCGGGTTGAGCGCCGTAACCAGCATCAGGGACTGGTCCAGATTACGTTTGATGACTTCTTCGTTCGGCTCGATGCCGACCGCGCAGTTGTCGTTAAACGAAATCATGGAATCCGCCATCAGCGCCACGGATTGAATGAAGTTGTACAGAATAACCGGCTTGAACACGTTCAACTCGAAGTTGCCTTGGCTCGCCGCCATGCCGATCGCCGCGTCGTTGCCGATAACCTGGCAAACCGCCATGGTCATGGCTTCGCTTTGCGTCGGATTGACTTTGCCCGGCATGATGGAGCTGCCCGGTTCGTTCTCCGGAATGGAAATTTCGCCGATGCCGCAGCGCGGACCGCTGGCCAGCCATCTGACGTCGTTGGCGATCTTCATCAAATTCGCTGCCAGCGCTTTGATCGCGCCGTGCGTATATACCATTTGGTCATGGCTCGTCAAGGAATGGAACTTGTTGCGCGCCGTTATGAACTTTTTGCCCGTCAGTGCCGTTACTTCCTCGGCTACCGCGACCGCGTAATCCGGATGAGCGTTAAGGCCCGTGCCGACAGCCGTGCCGCCAAGCGCCAGCTCGCGCATCGTGTCCACGCTCTGAATGAGCATCGCGCGCGTGTTGTCCAGCATGGAGTACCAGCCGCTGATCTCTTGGCCGAACGTAATCGGTGTCGCGTCCTGCAGGTGGGTACGGCCGATTTTTACGAGATTGTCGAACTTCTCCGCCTTCGCGCGAAGCGTGCCGTTAAGCACGTCCAGCGCAGGGATGAGCCGGTCTTCGACCGCGATGACGCCCGCGATATGCATAGCCGCCGGGAATGTATCGTTCGAGCTTTGCGAGCGGTTGACGTCGTCATTCGGGTGAATGCGCGTTGCGCTGCCGCGAGCTTCTAGAATTTGGTTCGCGCGGCGCGCGACCACTTCGTTGACGTTCATGTTCGTTTGCGTCCCGCTGCCAGTCTGCCAAACAACGAGAGGGAATTCAGCATCCCACTTGCCGCTTAGAATTTCGTCGACGGCTTCGCCAATGACCGCTGCCTTCTCCTCATCCAGCACGCCAACCTTCAGGTTCGCGAACGCGGATGCTTTCTTAACGATCGCCATGCCGTAGACGACCTCGAGCGGCATCTTCTCGCCGCTGATTTTAAAGTTTTGCAGACTGCGCTGCGTCTGCGCCCCCCACAGCTTATCCGCGGGAACTTGAATTTCGCCCATCGTATCCTTCTCAATCCGGTAATCCATTACAGCAACGTCTCCTTTGCGTTAAAAATGATTCCTTCTTGCAATACAATACATGTTCAAAAAGTCCGGTCTCACTTCGTAATGGGAAGCGGACTTTTTGAACTACTATAGTAAATAACCTCTTTCATTTATAACGCTTATCGGACGCAGAAGCAAGCCGGAGCCTTTATTTCAACACCCATTCCTGCGCTCTCTTGCGCTCCTGCCAGAACCGGCGGTAAATGCCGTCGCTGGCGATCAGCTCGAGATGATTGCCGTAGGCAGCGCTTGTAAAACCGGAAAAAACCCGCGGGATTTTTCTCTTTTTTGCAGCCGGTCATTCCCTTATGCTTAGTGTCGAGATCCATGAACGCCGCCTGCGGCATAAAGAGGTGATTCCGCTATGAAATCCGTTATTCAGCTGTTGCATTTCGGCTACCATCAGGCCATGAGCTGCCTGTTTCCCGTCGCCATCTTCGGCACGTTAGCGCTCTCCGGCATGGTCGAATGGCCCTTCATCCATCGTTATGACGCCATTTTGCTCGTCTTGCTCGCCGTGCAATTCCTGATGTATCGCAGCGGGTTGGAGACGCTTGATGAAATCAAAGTGATTTGCGTATTCCATCTCATAGGATTGGCTCTTGAAATTTATAAGGTGAAGATGGGCTCGTGGTCGTATCCGGAGCCCGGGTTCACGAAGTTGTTTGGCGTACCGCTCTACAGTGGTTTTATGTATGCGAGCGTAGCGAGCTTCATGTGCCAAATTTGGCGCAGACTGCGCATGGACATGACCGGCTGGCCGGGACTTCCCGCCGCCGGCTTGCTGGGAGGCGCGATCTATTTGAACTTTTTTACGCATCACTTTATTCCCGACTTCCGTTGGTGGCTGACGGGGCTTGTGCTGATCGTGTTCTGGAGAACATGGATTCTGTACCGGGTTCGCGGCGTCACGTACCGAATGCCCTTGACGCTTGCCTTCGCCATCGTCGGCTTCTTTATCTGGCTGGCCGAGAATATCGCGACCTTCTTCGACGCATGGAAATATCCCGACCAGCACCAGTCCTGGCAGCTCGTCGGCTTTAGCAAGATCAGCTCGTGGTTCTTGCTGGTAATCATCAGCGTCATCATCGTGGCGCAATTAAAGCATGTAAAAGCGGGCAGGCAGCCGCGGGGGAGCGGAGATTGATTGCACTGCCTATCGGACATAAATGACGCTATTCTTCGATTTTTCAGGTTTCAGTTAAGATCAGCCTTTACTTAACTGCGCTGCCGTCAACAATGAATCGACAGCCTCATACAAGTCTTGAAGTTGCAAAATATCCTTTACAACAAAGGTGATACGGAAAATTCTATTGTGGCAACAAATAAACAAGCGCCTGAAGAAGCTTATGGCTTCGTCAGGCGCTTGTTTCCATAGTATAGGGGGCGGTCTCGTCAGGGCTTACAGACCTTTGGCCTCGCGGTATGCGGCCATATAAGCGGCGGCCTTCTGCTCGATGATCGAGAAGTCTCCCGACTTCACCGCGTCCTTCGTCAGGTCGGAACCGATGCCGACGGCAACAGCGCCCGCCTTGATCCAATCCTTCAGATTGTCCAGCGACACGCCGCCGGTCGGCATAATATTCGCCTGCGGAAGCGGTCCCTTGATGGACGGAATAACGCCAGGCGAATACAGATTGCCAGGGAACAGCTTGACCACGTCCGCGCCAAGCTCGAGCGCGTTCTGAATTTCCTGGATCGTCATCGTACCCGGCATAACCGGCACCGCATAGCGGTTGCACAGCTTGATGGTGTCCGGATTCAGCGCGGGGGCAACTACGTATTCCGCTCCTGCCAGAATCGCGGCGCGAGCCGTCTCCGGATCCAGCACCGTTCCCACTCCGATGATGGCGAAGTTGTCCGCTTCCGGAGACACGTCGCAGGAATATTCTTTGGACAGCTGCTCGATCGCGCGAAGCGCAAACGGTACAGTCATGGTGATTTCGATTGCCTTGATGCCGCCCTTAATGGCGTGTCTCGCCATCTCGGCTACTTCCTCCGCCGAATCGGCGCGAAGAACGGCCACGACTCCGGCATCCGTCAATTGCTGCAATACTTTCAGCTTTTTCAACACGCTAGTCCCTCTCCCTTTTTCGTACGTCTATGTTCGAAATTGTTCGTTTTCTCTAGCGTCATTATAGAGCTTTTCCGCAAATCCGGCAACTAGGAGCCTGCGTTCGTCACTCGCTCGGTAGCCTAAACCCATGAAATCCAATTATACCTCCGGGAATCGTCGTTTAACAAAAGCGCCTCGAGACGCGCTACTCCTTACAGCTTGTAGTCGATCTCCAGAAACTTCTCGACTTCCTTCTCCCAACGCTCCGAAACGAAGGCCGTGTGCAGGTCGTGATGGTTGTAAGCGTCATATTCCTCCTGGCTGTCGAATTCCATGGCGAAGCCGAAGTCGTAGTCATTTTTAACGCTGACTTGCTTGTACACCTTAAATCCCTTCACTACGGGGATGGAAGTGAGAATTCGTTCGCCATCCTCTAGGAACCGGCGCTCCGCTTCGGAGCCTTTCTCATGCTTCAGCGTGAAAATAACGGAATGCAGAATCCAGCCGCTTTCTTTGCTCATTATGCAACTCTCCCTCTTGTATAATAGAATCCTTGTCTATGTCATTATAAGGCGCATGCCTGCTTATGGCGAATGACTGCCCGCTTTGGCCGAAATAAAAATCGTAGCGGATCCCTATCCGAATCGTCCATTCTCTGGCTATACTGGTAGCATATTAGAGAAGAGGGATGAACTGATGTCCACCATTCAACTTAGCAAAAAAAGTTTAAATCGGACGCTGCTCCATCGCCAGCTGCTGCTCGAACGCTCCAGCCTGTCTCCTCTTGAAGCGGTCGAGCAACTGGTGGGACTGCAAGCCCAATCGCCGAAACCGCCCTATTACGCTTTGTGGAGCAGGCTGCAGGATTTTGAGCCATCCATGCTGTCGGAATTATTGCTCGGCAGGGATGCAGTACGCATCGCGCTTATGCGGTCCACCATCCATCTTGTGTCCGCCCGCGACTGTCTTTCCTTTCGTTCCGTCCTGCAGCCGGTGCAGAATCGCTTGCTAATGGGGACGCATGGCAAATCGCTAGTCGGCGTAGACATGGAACAGCTTGAGGAGACCGCTTTAAAGCTGCTCGCAGAAAGCCCCCGCACATTCGAGGAGTTCGGCAGGCTGCTTCAGGAGAATTGGCCTTCCGTTGCGGCAGGCTCGCTGGCGGCAGCCGTCCGTGGCCGCTTGCCGCTCGTTCAATTACCGCCAAGGGGCGTATGGAGACGTTCTGGCGCAGCCACGCATGCAACAGTAGAAGAGTGGCTGGGGGAGCCTTTGCGGGAAGGGAATGAACACTCGTTGCTAGAGCTGATTCGCCGCTATTTGCGCGCCTTCGGTCCCGCATCGGTCAAGGATATCAGCGTATGGTCCGGACTCTCCAAGCTGGGTCCCGTTCTTGAGAAGCTGCGCCCCGAGCTTCGGACATACCGGGACGAAGCAGGCCAGGAGTTGTTTGACATGGCCGACTTGGCCTTGCTTTCGGAAGATACGGCTGCTCCCGTCCGGTTCCTGTCGGAGTTTGACAACATGCTGCTATCCTACCAGGATCGAAGCCGGATCATGGATCCGGCTTACAAGCAGCTCGTGTTTACGGTGAACGGCATCATTAAGTCCACCTTCCTCGTCGACGGTTTCGTAGCAGGGCTGTGGCGCATTGAGTCATCGAAACACGCCGCTATCCTGCACCTTCGTCCGTTGGGACCGATAAGGGATGAAGCTCGTGGAATGCTGGAGGAGGAGGGCGGCCTCCTGTTAGCTTTCGCCGAGCCCGAACGCGAGCCTTCAATCGTCTGGGAAGCCGATTAGACGATTCCCCCTTGATTTCCGCTAACGACGCGTTATAATACTTTATAACGTCAGTGAACGGGACAGTAATTCATTGGAGCAACGTTGCATAGCGAGCCGGGATGGTGGGAGCCGGTCAACGTCCGACGAACGAAGAGGGCCCTGGAGGCGGCTTTCCGAGAGACTCATCGTGGTCTCAAGGTCGGTCCGGTTCGGCCACGTTACGGCCAAGACAAGATCCGAACGCCATTGCGCATTCGGATAATCAGAGTGGCACCGCGGGTATTCCCCGTCTCTAGCAGAGACGGGGATTTTTTGCGTTCATGCGGCTGGCCGCCTCGACATAGGAGGAATCAACATGATCAAAGAAAGACTGGTGGATGCTCTAGCTCCTCTTCTCCCCCTTGCCAAGGAAGAAATTACGTCCCTGCTGGAATTCCCGCCAAACGATGAGCTTGGCGACCTGGCTTTGCCATGTTTCGTGCTGGCCAAGAAGCTGAAGCAAAGTCCGGGGCAGATCGCCGCGGCTCTTGCGGACACTATCGTCCATCCTCTCTTTCGCGCCGAAGCGGCAGGACCTTATTTGAACTTCAAGCTGAATCGATCCGCATTCGGCGCAGAGCTTCTGGAGCGTTCGCATTCGGAAACATTCTGGCGGCCAAATATCGGGGAAGGAAAACCCGTCGTCATCGACATGTCCTCCCCGAACATTGCCAAGCCGTTCGGCATCGGGCATCTGCGTTCCACCATGATCGGCAACGCGATCTATCGCATACTGCGCGAAGTGGGATACCACACCGTAAACGTCAATCATCTCGGCGATTGGGGCACGCAATTCGGCAAAATGATCGTCGCCTACCTCAAGTGGGGCGACGCTTCCGCGATTCGGGCCAGCGACAACCCCACGAAGGACTATCTGTCGTTGTATGTGAAATTCCACGAGGAAGCGGAGCGCCATCCCGAGCTGGAGGACGAGGCGCGGGAGTGGTTCCGCAAGCTGGAGACGGGGGATTCGCTGGCAACCGAGCTGTGGCGGGATATGATCGGCGAAAGTCTGAAGCAGTTCACTAAGCTGTATGAGCGGCTCGGGGTTACATTCGATCATGTGCTTGGCGAAAGCTTCTACAATGACAAGATGGAGTCGGTCATCGAAAAGCTTCGCGACCAAAGCTTACTGGAGGAAAGCGATGGCGCCCTTGTCGTCCGGCTGGACGAATTCGGGATGCCGCCTTGCTTGCTCGTCAAGTCCGACGGTACCTCGATCTATGCCACGCGCGACCTGGCGACCGCCATCTATCGCCGCGACGTCATGAAGGCTTCGCAGCTGCTTTATGTGGTGGGCGGCGAACAATCGCTGCATTTTGAGCAGGTATTCAAGGTGCTCGGCAAGA
Source organism: Paenibacillus agaridevorans (assembly GCF_018604145.1). Classification (NCBI taxonomy): domain Bacteria; kingdom Bacillati; phylum Bacillota; class Bacilli; order Caryophanales; family Paenibacillaceae; genus Paenibacillus; species Paenibacillus agaridevorans. Next base: position 4,943,061 of record NZ_CP075889.1, read on the forward strand.
TGGATAACGTATGGGAAGGCCGTTGCAAGCATATTCCATTCGGGCTGATGAGGATGGAAGGGCAGAAAATGTCCACACGCAAGGGGAAGGTACTGTTCCTGGAGGATGTTCTGAACGAGGCCGTGGCGCAGGCGAGACGCATCATTGAGGAGAAAAATCCCGTTCTCCGCGACAAAGAAGCCGCAGCCGAGGCGATCGGAATCGGCGCGGTCGTGTTTGGCGACTTGAAAAACACGCGCACGCTCGACGTCGACTTCTCGCTGGCGGACGTGTTGAACTTCGAGGGAGAGACCGGACCTTATCTGCAATACACGTATGCCCGGATGGCAAGCATTCAGCGTAAGGCGGCGGGGATGGCCGAGTTGCAGAACGATGGCGATGAGACTGAATCAGGCGGCGATCAACCAGCAGCAAGCACGACGCCTTTATCTCCTGACAGTCTGCACGCCAACGGCCCGCTGACTGAGAGCCGCTCACACTTAGCTGAACATGATCACGTGTGGCCGCTGCTCAAGCAGATCTCGTTTTATCCAGCCCGTCTGGCTCTGGCCGCCGAACGGCACGAGCCGTCCGTGCTCGCTCGTTATCTTTTGGAGTTGGCGCAATCGTTCAACCGGTTCTACCACCACGTCAAAGTGCTGGACGGCAGCGTTTCGGAGCAGTCATTTAAGCTCGGCCTCGTCCTCGCGGCTTCCAAGGCGCTCGGCAAAGGATTGACGCTGCTAGGCGTAAGGACGCTCGAGGAGCTCTAAGTGACAGGTTGCTGCGAGCGCCCCGTGACTTCTTGGCGCTAACGAAAAAGGTCTGCCTCGCCAGTCATTACTAGATGACTGGTGGGGCAGACCCTTCGTACATGGCATGGCGCGTGGCCTTCGGCTGATTGTGTATGATTTTTCATACACGTTCACTCGCCCACGACCGTCTGCGCGCCATTGTACTCGCTTCTTCATACACATCCGCTCGCCCACGACCGTCTGCGCGCCATTGTACTCGCTTCTTCATACACATCCGCACGCCCACGCCCGTCTGCGCGCCATTGTCTCGCTTTTTCATACACATTCGTTCGCCCACGCCCGTCCGCGCCATTGTACTCGCTTTTTCATACACATTCGCTCGCCCACGCCCGTCTTCGCACCATTGTACTCGCTTTTTCATACACATTCGCTCGCCCACGCCCGTCTGCGCGCCATTGTACTCGCTTTTTCATACACATTGCCGCCAGCGCTGCGACCTACTAACGCCCAGCCGCATCCTCCGCTCTCTTAGGCCCGCGCGTAAACAACGCGAAACACACGACGGCCGCCGCGATCAACGCCATCATGACGATTGCCAGCGGCAGAGCCGTCCCTTCGCCGCCAAGGCCTACGAGCGGCGCTGCGATTCCGCCGAAGACGAAGGAGAGCATGCCAAGCAGCGCCGAGGCGCTTCCCGCCGAACGTCCTTGATCCTGGAGCGCCAGCGATGTTGTCGTCGCGCTGGTGATGCCGATGCTGGATACGACGAAGAAAAAGCCGGCAATGACCATCGGCAAGCCGAGATCAAGCAAAACGGCAGCCATCAGAATAATCGCGCCGAGGCTTGCCATCGACAGACCTGCCGTAAGCAGCCTGCGTGCAGACACTTCGCCTGCCAACCTGCCCGCGATTTGGCTCGCCAGGATGATGCCTGCGCCGTTAAGCCCGAACACAAGACTATATCCGCGCGGCGTCACGCCGTACAGCTCTTGCAGAACAAAGGACGATCCGGAAATATAAGCGAACATGGCAGCCATCATAAGGCCCTGCGTGAACGCGTAGCCCATAAAAACGGAATTGCCCAGCAGCTTGCGGAACGTCGCCAACGTATTGCGCAAACCTCCGCGAGATCTGCGATCGACAGGTAGGGTCTCCCGAAGCCCTACGTAAACGGCTGCCAGCATGAGCAAGCCCGACGCGCTCAGAACAGCGAATACCCCCCTCCATGACGTAAACGTCACGATCTCCGCTCCGATCATTGGAGCTAGAATCGGGGCAGCCCCGTTAATAAGCATCAGCAGCGCAAAAAACTTCGTCAGCTCCGCGCCGGCATACAAGTCTCTTGCGCTGGCTCGGGAAATTACGATACCCGCTGCACCTGCAAAACCCTGTACGAAACGAAGCAAAATAAAAGTCCATATGCTCGGAGAAAACACGCATAGCAATGAAATGACGGCATATACGGCCATGCCGATTAACAAAGGCATCCTGCGTCCTCTTACGTCGCTGATCGGTCCAACGATCAACTGCCCGAGCGCGATGCCGACCAGGCATGCGGTCAAGCTGAGCTGCGCAAGCGACGTCGAAGCGTTAAAATCATCTGCAAGCGCCGGGAGCGCTGGCAAATACATATCGATGCTAAGCGGGCCTATACCCGCAAGCAGGCCGAGTATGACGGCTATGAACAGACGTCTGGATTTAACCTCGCGTTCGGCAATGGTGTTAGTGGAAGACATGATGGTGCATACTCCTCTCTTGCTGCAGCAAATCCCAGCTTTCATTGTAGTCCCGGCAGGCCGCATTTGGCAATCGCATACCAAAAAGAAGCATTCGGGGCTGATTTCTGTTAAAATGGAAGCGGCGATACTCATAGCGGAGGTTACAGCATTGGACTATATTGTATTGGATATCGAATTTAACGGCCGCAAGTTTGCAAGCGATCTGCCCATGGAGGTCATCGAGATCGGTGCCGTTCGGCTTAACGAGCGTCTCGAGCTTGTAGATGAATTTACGGCTTTTATAAAACCGGTTTATTTTGCAAAATTGAATAGCTTTATTCAGAAAAAAACGGGCATCCCGCAGCAATCCATCGATACGGCGGAACGGTTCCCGCGCGTCATCGGCGCTTTCCTGCAATGGCTTTCGCGAAGCGAGTCTCCGCTCCTTGTCACTTGGGGCGGCGAAGACTTGAAGCGAATCGTGCTGGATACCCGCATGCACAAGCTCGACGATGCCTATTGGTTAAGCGTAAATTACTTTGACCTGCTCAAAGGCTTTCTGCGTTATCGCGGACTCACGAACGACGTAAGCGTTGAGGCAGCGCTGCAGGAACTGGGCTTAAGCTCAGAGGGCTCCGCCCACCGGGCGCTGGACGACGCGCGGATGACGGCGGATATTTTCCGGGCGGCATTCCCTCACCTCGACTTCAGCTTCACGCAGAAATACAAGGATATGCACTCCAATGCCAAGGAACGACGGCTGGTCAAAAATGCGATTCGGCTGCTCCGCTCCCAGAAGAAGGAGCCGACTTGGGAAGCGCTCGTGGAGCATGTGTTCAAAGACAAGGTCAAGCTCGATAATCCCAAGAAGGTAGCGGAATTGCAAGCTTACTTCGAGGTCGAGGCCGCAAAGAAACCCAAGCCGCCTGCACCGAAGCCGCGCAAAGAGGCTGACGCCGACAGCGAAACTGCTCCTACGCAAAAAGTCAGCAGCGAAGCTGCTCCTGCTCAAAATGCAGGCAGCGTAACTGTCCCTGCTCAAAATGCAGACAGCGAGTCTCCAGCCGACAATGGCGGCCCGGATGCAATCGGCGGCGAAACAGCTTCGAACGCCATTGCGGACAATACCGGCGAGCAAGTCTAGCTCCCCCTGCTTACGTACAAAGGAAACAGGCCGACCTGCTTTTTCCGTTCCATAGCAATTAACAAAGTTGCAGCTGTTCTGCGAGAAGTTGGTTATTCTCGCGACGAATAGCTGCTTTTTTGCATCCGAGCTTCAATACCATTTTTTTTAGCGCAACCTTTCCTTTCTAGCCACGTCTATTTGTAGAGCAATTATTCCTCATCAATGGTAGGAGTGGAAAATGATGAAAACACACAAATTAGCCAAAACTCTGCTAGCCGTTTCGCTTTCTTTTGGAGCCGTGCTGGCCGCAGCTCCCGCACCTGCCGCTTATGCGGCGGAAGTCGCCGCGGTTAAGATCGATACCGCCGCCCAAGCCATCGATCGGGCCAATGCGCTTCATCTTATTCCCGCAGCTGCGAAAGCAGACGCCAAGCTTGTTGACGGAATTTGGGAAATCACGTTCAGGGGAGAACAATCGTTCCCTAGAACGACTAACCCGTACTTGGCTGGCTTCATTAAATTGCAAGCAAAAGACGGCAAGGTTACGGAGTATGCGGCAAGCTTGCAATCGGATTACGTCGTGGAGTATCCCAGCGATCCTAACGATGAAAGCACCTTTAAGTTTACTATCGAAGAAGTACGGGATATCGCCTCCAAATTCGTAGAGCAGCAAAACTGGACGCTGGATGTCCAATGGATGGACGATCCATATCCCATCTCCGATTATATCGCAGGCAGAGAATTCCATACGGCCAGAATGCATATCATTCGCTACGACCGGTCCCACAACGGAATTCGAGACGGATCAAACGGAGGCTATGTGACTGTTGACCGGGTAACGGGCGACGTCCGAGCCTATTCGGTTTATTGGAAAGAGCAAACCTATAGTCCGAATTCCGCCCAAAATGCCGCCGGCCTAATTTCTTTGAATGAAGCAGCCAATCGCTTCTATTCCGCTGTTGATCCGTTTTTGAAATGGCAGGCTATTTACGATCCCGAGCAGCCAAGGCTTATCTATGCGCTGCATCCTCAATATTTGATGACCTACGACGGCAAGTTCCCGAAGGAATATCAATGGGAGAACCCGACGATTCCGGAAAAAATCAAACCCGCCTATTCCAGCGTTTTGGCCAAGAAACGATTGTTGTCGATGTATGATTTGAATCTGGAATACGTGGGAGGCAAGCTGACCTACAAGCTGCGCTTGAAGCCGGAGATCAACTTCTTCCAGGAAGGTCTGCAGCCATCCATCGACGCGAATACGGGCGCATGGCTGGATTTCTTGAATCATCCCCTTGAGAAGCCTCTGCCCGACGCAGGAGAATGGCTCGAGCAGGCTGCTCCATTTGTCAAGGCAGGATATGCTGCCGCGTTTCTCTGGGATAACGAGCTGCTGCGACTAGAGAACGAACCTTTTATTCAGAATGCCTATACGCTTGTTCCATTCCGGGAGTTGTTGACAAAGCTGGGAGCCAAGATCGGCTGGGATCCCGTGGCACGCAAAGTAACCGCAAGCAAAGACGGCACGACCATCGTGCTGACCGTAGATTCCGATACAGCCATCATTAATGGCGAAACGAAGAAGCTGGAAGCTCCAGCGCGGATCAAAAACGGCAGGACCTACGTCCCTGCAAGACTTGTACTGGAGACATTCGGGGCGGATGTCGGCTGGAACGACGAATCCAGACTTGTCATCGTAAAGACTGCCGACAACGTGCCAAATCCATCTGCAAACGAGCTGAAGAAGCATCGGTATCAGGCTCAGCTTAATTGGGAAAATAAAGCGCTCAAGTAAGCGGACTTAAGCTAGCGGACTGCAGACACGCCGAATCGGGGATAACACATGAGAAGAAGAACGGGGACGCTCTTGGGAGCGTTGATTGTCCTATTGACGGTCTGGGCCGGGGCTGCTACTTATATGTGGCTAAAGGCCGATCGGCATCAGCATGCGGAGTCGAACAACATCCTCCATCGCTTCAATCAAGCCGACATCGAACGTCTTAACGAGATGGTCCATCGCCATCGGGAAGGCAAGGGCGACTATTTGGTACTCATTCCACCGATTGTGGATGGAGGTTACTGGATCCACGATGTACATTCTGACGGCAGAACCATCACGTGGACGATCGACAATACACGGGACGGAATGAGCTCCGGAGCCGACAAAGGGAAACAGGAGTATATTTGCAAAAACATTCAACTTCGCGAAAACTCCGAGCGTTATGTTTATGCGTTGGAACAGTGCGCCGGCGAAGGCGACGAAATCCTGCCCGTTTTCACCTACAGGAAGGATAGCATCGCCGAAAACACGAAAAAGCATCGCTAGATTCATTAACGCTCGGCTTTTCTGCTTAATCGCACTGCTTCGGAGCTAGATCGAAATTATTGATCCTTCAAGATCGCCTCGCCTGTAGAGTAAAGGGCTGGGACTACCAGCCCCTCCTCATCAAACCGTACGTGCGGTTTTCCCGCATACGGCTTTCCGACGTTCTTCACCTTGCGCAGTACGTACTCTTCCAGGTTGTGACGGATTGTAACCCTGCTTCCTTTAGCATCTTGAAGAATCCGGATTGACGCAGCCTCCACCTTTTAAACTTCTTCCGGCAGAAGATCATCAGCCTCTTACGGATATACCAGTCGATCTTGGCCAAGAAGCCATTGGCTAGGCCTTTGTCCGCTTTGGCATAATAGTTTCTCCACCCCACTATTTTCGGGTTGAGTACTGCGATGATCTCGCTGGTCATTTGCTTCAGTAGCGTTCGCGACGACGTGCATGCCTTTACTTTCGTCTTCATCTTCTTCATCGCTTTCTGCGACGGGAAGCACCGGAGAATTCGTGCCACTTTTCCCCCTTTGCGCATGACCGGCAGTCGACGAAAATGATGGCCGAGAAAGTCGAAGCCTTGATCGTCCTCCCACACATTCACCAGCTTGCTTTTCTCCGTATTCATGCTCAGCTCCAGTTTTGCGAATACAGCTTTCAATACCTGTATCGCTTCCAGCGCTTCTGCTTTTCGATGACATAGGATGACCAGATCGTCAGCGTAACGGACCAGCGTTCCGAGCTGCGTGTAGTTCCTCTCCCAGATCGTGTCCAGGTAGTTCAAGTAAATGTTAGCCAATAGCGGAGAAATGACGCCTCCTTGCGGGCTTCCGATGTCCGAAGCATAGAACTCGCCTTCTTTCATCACGCCTGCCGTCAGCCATCCGCGGAGAAGTTTCAGTACTTTCCGGTCGTTGACTCGTTGTTCGACGAGTGCCATCAGCTTCTCATGTGAGATGTTGTCAAAGTAGCCCCGAATGTCGACATCCACGACCCAATATACTCTCCCCTCGTTCGCCGTTGTCAGGATCTTTTGCAGCGCATCGTGCGCGCTGCGTTTCGGACGAAACCCATAGGAGAAGTCTTTGAAGTCGGCCTCGAAGATGCCTTCCAGTACGAGCTTTGTCGCCATCTGTACCAGTCGGTCTCTCACCGTCGGAATGCCGAGTGGTCTTGTCTTTCCATCATCTTTTGGAATATCTACTCGGCGTACCGGCGTTGGTCGATAGGTACCGTTTCTCAGTTGACCGCATGTCTCCGCGATAAACCGCTTCTCGCCATAGTCTTCGTTGATCGACTGGATCGTGATTTTGTCGACCCCGGCACTCCCTTTATTGGCCTTTACTCGCATCCACGCATAGGTCATGATGTCCTCGCGACTGATCTTGTCATACAGAGCATGGAACCGCCGTCCTGGCTTTTCCTTAGCTGCAAGGTAGAGGGTTCTTTGAAGTTCTCGAGCTTTTTCTTTGGCGTTGTTAGCCTTTGCGGCATTCACTCACTCTTACCTCCTTGGTTCCCATGAACGAAGTGGGGTATTGTCTTTCGACGCCCTTCCCTCCACAAGGTTATGTTGTCCTTGCTTCCTCGGTACTACGGCCCCCTCCGACTCCCTTCCCACCGCTAGCCACTTCACCTTTCAAGGCTTATAGGTTTGCTCGTTACGGCCCCTTGCTGCCGTGTGGGGGAGGGTCTCCCTAGTTCCGAACATAACTGTCTCCACATGCCGATCCCCATACACCGGAGGGTTCTTCCGTGCTGCTCCAAGTTCTGTGCACGTTCCATGGCCTTCGCCCGTCCGCTCAAGGCTCGGCTCCCTCTTGTCCCTTGCGGGTTCCTTTTGACGATGCGGCAGGATTCACTCGGATGTTACGGCCTGAGGGCTTGCTTCGCATGATTTTTTTTTTTTTCATGCTTTTCGTAGGGCTTCAACCCATGAATTTCTCCATGACCTGCCTACTAGCTACGGGGCAGCTTGGCCTTTACCCCGGCTGAACTTTCATCAGCTAGTTATGCCCAGCTTGGCTAGGCGCACAACGGACAAAATTAACACTATTTTCCGATTTTGCAAGGTTACTATAATCTAACGGACACACATGACGTTATATGCATCATCCGAACGTCTAATGGCTTGATTACGACGAAATAGTGTTCTGCCTGAGGCTGTCTATTCACTGTAGATAAGAACGAGTTGCGTGCTGGAAAGGGGCAATTGTGTGCTGGAGGGAACCGCTGAGTGGGATAATCGGAGGGCTGAGGAGTCGGATTCTACTTAGTAACTAATGGCATTTCGACGTCGAATAAACCCAGGTCTTTGAGGAAGTAGCTTCCTCAACGTGAGTTTCAAATTAACGACCATGGCAGCCAAGTAACCTTTAAGCTGCAACGCTTTTCGGCTTTTCGTTAAGGGTCTCTCTAAACCACAGTCATTCTTCAATTCTTGGTTCTTTCGTTCAACCAGCATGCGCTGTTTGCGATCTAATTTGCCGCTAATCGTAGCGTTGTAATCCTTGGCAGCCTCGTACACTTCATAATAGTCACTGTGAAATACCCGGCGCTCTGCTTTTCCTGTTGTACATGCCGAGCGTAAGGGGCAACTTTCACAGTCTGTCTTTTCAAAATAGTATTGCCAACCGCTGCTTTGAGGAATATGACGCTTTTTTACGGTATCCTTTTCGTTCGGACAAGTGTAGCAGTCCTTTTCCTTGTCATAGCTAAATCGGGTGAGGTCGTATCCCTTTGAGGGGTTACTTCCCAGGATGACAGGGGCTACTACAGGGATGCCAATAGTGGCAAGCATAGTGCGCTGCAACCCGTGGCCGTAGGCGGTGTCACCTAACATGGCGCGTGGCGAAATTTCGAAAAAGCTTTGTACATCTTTGGCCATCGCGTACATAGCTTCTCTGTCATGTTCATTCGCAGGCACGACGTTCACATTCAGCACAACGGAGCTGGTCCCACACAAATTTTGTAGTTTGTAGCCACATGTGACGGTGGATGTATTCTTTCTCCCGACTCGAGCGTGCGGGTCAACAGCGCTCATAAGACGATCCTTTGTTCTTTCATGGCTCGGGATTTTTTCAAACACAATCTCTTGTTCGGTTTGGTTCCGCGCAGAGTCAATCGGGTCGCCATCAGTCGGCGGTACAGGTCTGCTGTTCTGCTCTAATATGTCCTGCAGAATGCGTTGCAAATGCTGAGAAGTCTCGCGCTCTTTTTCCGTGAGTTCTTTTTGCAACAAAGCAGACACATCCTCGAGTTGAAACCATTGAAGCAAACCATAAGCTTGTGCCACCAACTTGCTGAAAGCGAGCATGTGACCAGCAGTAGATGGTTGTACGGAGGTACGAGCGTAGAGTCCATCGGTCTCAACCGAAGCGAGTGCGAGTTGGTATATCGCACGATGGCTACGTTTTAAATGTTGAAGGACCCGGATCATAGCATGTTGAATCAAGCGATAGGTGCGCGGCTTGGAGAGTGCGGGATTTGAGGCAAACGAGTCGATGATCCATTTCTCCGAGTGATCGCCCCAAAGGCCATGGCTGTACATTTGGGCAAGAATGTAGAAGTGGCAGGCTTTAAACATGGCGGTTCCCATACGTGAGCGGTCCAAGCCAATCGTACTGTGATCAAACCCAAAGAAGTCGACGGGCAAGCCTAAGAAACGCTTGATGAACAAGTCGCTAATTATGCGCTCTTCCACCTGGCGGTCGGAAAGACCGTAGTATATCTGAATGAGATGGACTTTAAGCTTCAGTGAGGGAGCATATGGGTGCTGTCCGCGCCCCGAGTAGAGCACGGAGCACAGTGAATCTGCAAAAGAAAAGTCTATCTTCTTCTCTAAGTGACTCCAAAAAGGATGCTCAGGAAGCTTGGAGTATACCATCATATCTGCAAAAGACATTTGATCGAACTCTTTGTAACGCACACGTCTATTCAACACAGCACAAACCCCCGGCCCAAGTATATTTTCCATTATACCTGGGTTCGGGGGGGGGATGGAATATGGAATTTCAGTTACTCACAATGAATCGATAGCCTCTGCCTGTCCGTTAGATTGGGTAGAAGTCAAAAAACGGGCAATAGCGTCGCTGGTGTCCTTTAGATTTTTGAGCCCCTCGTCAAATCGGATTTTTTTCGAGAAAAGGACCTCATCTCCCACTTTACGGTGGAATTTGAGGTCCTTTCACGTATATATTGGAACGTTCCCCTATCATTCGAACACTTTTGGGACAGCCCCGTCTTTTTTGCCTATTACACGCGCCGCCGTCTCCTCGTCTCTCGAACAACAAGATCAAGGCAGCGCCAAGCGCCTCTCGAGAATCGGTGCCTTCGATCTGGCCCAGCTTGCTTAGTCAGTGGTTATCGTGACAGCGCATTCATCGTCAATAACCATTTTGTCTAATGTCAATTAACCAAAAATTGCTCTGGCAAACAGCCCCGCCCATAAGCTATATTCAAATATGGACTTCATTACACGACCGAAAGCGAGCTAAACCTCATGAATCGCAGCACGAAAGGTATTACCACATATGAGCTTCTTTATGTAGCAGGCATTGTAGCCATCTCGTTCTCTTCCATCTTTATCAAATGGTCTCAAGCCGACGTTGCCGTCATTGCCATGTACCGGCTGTATCTGACCAATCTGCTCCTGCTGCCGTTTGCCTGGAAATACCGTCGCGAGCTGTTCGCGCTTACGAGGAAGCAATGGCTGATGCTAGGGGCCTCCGGTCTTATGCTGGGCCTTCATTTTCTGCTCTGGATGGCTTCCTTGCGCCTGACGACCGTCGCAAGCTCCACCGTCATTCTTACGCTTGAGCCCGTTCTTGTTATGCTGGGCTCTTACTGGATCTATAAGACAAAAGCCAATTCCGCCATGCTGGCCGGCATGGGCATCGCCATCATCGGCTCCGTTATGATCGGGGCCGGCGATTTCAGTCTGTCCGGCGATGCGCTGGCGGGCGATATCCTCTCTTTCTTCGGAACCGTCGCTGTGGCTGCGCATATGCTGATCGGCAAAGGTCTCCGCGACAGCGTAGGAGCGTTCCCTTACAACTTCTGGGTGTTCCTGTTCGCCGCTACCGCGCTGGCCGTCTACAACGTCGCTGTCGGCAATCCGTTTACGGGCTACTCCGGACAAGAATGGGGGTTGTTTCTGCTGCTCGCCATCGTGCCAACCCTGTTCGGACATTATTTGTTCAACTGGCTGCTCAAATATATGAACGCGACCGCCGTGTCCATGTCCGTGCTCGGTGAGCCCGTCATCTCGTCGCTTCTCGCTTGGGTGCTGCTAAAAGAAGCGTTGACCGGCTATCAGTTGGTTGCCGGCGTCTTCATCCTGTCAGGAGTATGGTTATTCATTCGGCGGGGGCAGGATCGCGCCGGGCTTGCTTCCAAGGCGGCCTCGAATGGCTCCGCCGTTTGACGGCAGCGCCCCATTCTTGGCGAAAACAAATCCAGAAAATCCCAAAAGTGTTCGAATAACAGGGGAACATTACTACATCTTGTCATTCTCCAATAACGACATATCCGTTCGAATGTTGTCTCTCCGCCGCTCCAGAAGCTCCCGCTGGAAGTCGCCGAACTCAGAATAATCGCCGATGGAGCCCTCGTCTATGAGGAGCGCGGCCAACTCGCCAAGCAGCACCGCCCTCTCGTAGTTCGCCCTGGTCTCTTCGCTGGACCAGAACGCTTCCTCCGTCAGCCCCGTCTTGTCGATTCGCCGCTGCATCAGCTCCGCCGCAGGCCCGCTCTCGGAATCCGCATCCATCAGCGCCGCCCTTTCGTTGGCAATGACGGAATCTATCTCTTCCTTCGTGGCCGTTAGCCCTTTATCCCGGGCATAAGCAACAGAAAGCTCGGTCGCCGTCAGTTCGTCCAGTATTTCCTCGTCGCTCGGCACCGCGAAGTCCGATACCGTCGCGGCAAGCTCCGCATTTGCCTTATAGGAGTGGAACCGTTCAACCGTAATGGCAACGCCCTGCCCCTCCACAAGAAGCGGCTGTTTGTTATCGCCTGACCTCGAATCAATGCTAAACATCGTCAACAGCAGCAGAACGGCAGCCAGGCAAACAAGGACGACTATGCGCTTCTTCTTCAGTGGTATGCACCTCCATGTTCTTCCTATCGCCATCGAAGCTCTCCTCTTATACGCAGTTTTCCGGCTGAAAGACTCAAAAAAGCTGCCGCGCAAGCTCGTAATTTCACATCCAAAGCAAACTCGGAAACATATACGTTTATGTGGTAAATGCAAAGAGACCTTGCGTATAAATCGCAAGACCTCTTTATAAAGAACCTGTTTACGTGTAGCCGTTCATTTTACAACAACCACAACAGCAAAAGACAGGCCGCCGCCAATACGAGATGAATCCAGCCGAAAGCCTTCGCGGTCCTGTAATCCTTGCTCCCCCTGTCCGCCATCGCGACATCGATCGTGAGCAGGAACAGGCCGCAGGCTGCGCAGAGCAGACAGAGGTATCCCGAAACGCCGATCGTCAGCACGCCTACTTCCATATCGGATCCCCTTTCTTACATCGCGTTCATACCGACCCTTCTGATCTTCACGTTTACATCGATATCGAATTCAAGCCGCTTGTACATCTCCTGCCACTTCTCCTTCGACCCGATGTTCTTATTCCAATAACCCGGCTTCTTCGCCCGAACCTGCTCGCCGAAGCCGAAAATGTCGGAGCCCTTGAGCTGGGTCTGCCGGATGACGTTCTGGTAGAACACGGCGGAGGTCTCGCTCTGTACTTGCTCGATTCGCCGTATCGTTTCGGGATCGTCAATGGATAACTCGCCGTTGATCTTCTCCTCCAGATTGGCTTCTAGCTCCACCAAAATGCGAAAACGGGGCAGGCCGTCCTTGATGTCCAGATTGATTCTGGAATAACGGTGCGTGACGTTCGTCATAACCGTCTTGTTGGAATTGCCCTTCTCTAGCTGGACGACTGCCCGGTATCCCGCAGGATTGACTCCTCTAATGCCTAGAAACCCCGAAATCTCCGCCGGCTTGGTCGTTCCAACCAAATGATTGCCGCGGAAATACGCGAGCCCTTGCACGCCCACGTTTTCGTTCTCCTTTATATCTATATAAGGCAGAAATCCTTCCTGACCCAGCTTCGACGAATTGCTCCAGAACTGTCCAATGTAATTCTTCGGAAACTTCCCCATGCGGATCGAATTCTCCAGAGTCGACATCAAATATAACGTAGGCACGCGCTCCAGCTTGGGAGAGGCTTCGATAAGTTTCTCCGCGCGGCCATTTGCCACCATCATCCACGCCATTCGACGAACTTCCGGGTTGCGCCGAAAGAAGTCGTTAATATTCTCGATTCCCTTTTTGGCAACGGATTCGGATAATACAATGACTCTCAGATGGCCGAAAAAAATACGAGCCGAAATTTGCTGCTGCAGGTTCATGAACGCATCGTCGACGGTATGGCCTACGACGCTGATGACCCAGACGGTATCTTTCGTCTCCCCATTGCCTCCCCCAGCTTCGCCGGGACCGAGCGGGATGCGACCAGGCAGAGCGATTTGAACACCGATGCGGACCATCCCTTTGCTTGGAGGAGGCAGGGAGCCCTTTACATGCGATACCTCTTGCTCCTCTTCCTCGCCCTCTTGGTTACTGACTTCATCGATGGAAACGCCCAGCACGACCGCTCTGTCATCGATCTCAAGCCTGTCCCAGCAGCCGGCGAGCAATGGCATAAACAGAAGCAGGGCCAATACGGTCGCGATCAGCCTCGTCTTCGCCATGCCGCTCATGCCTGCGCCCCTTTCTTCCTTCGCGCCAACGCCAAGAGAAGCAGAATAAAGGGGTAGACGACCGTCACCAACAAGCCGTAACGACCCACGTCTTCAATAATGCGATACATATACTTGACGTTCTGCGGAAGCATCGCCATGAAATAGATGAAGGGCAGCATGACAAAGGACAAGGTGCGGTGCTCCTTCATTCCAAAAAGTTGTTTCATGGCATAGATCGTCAGGAAATAACTGGACAGCAGCGTCGTAAAAACGGCAGTTACCCACACCGCCAGGAAGGCTGCGTCCAATCGCTCCAGCACGTTGGCGGGCAGCGAAGTCGCTTTCGCGAGCTCGAGAGTGGGCCATAACAGCATCTTGATTTCTTCTGAACCGAACACGCTGACAGCCGCCGTCACAATGATCAGATATAAGCCCCCTGCTATAGCTATTCCAGAAAAGCTTGCTTTCATCGCCTTTTCTGGTTTGCGCATGGACGGAATGATCATGGTAATGATAAAGGAGCCCTGGAATAATCCGCCAACAGTCAGCATACCCAATACTACCTTGCCGGAATGGGTCGAGATGATAGGCTCCAGATTAAGCAGCTCGGCATTTTTGAGCGAAAGGAACGCGATCAGCAGGCACGGGACAAGAAGGAAGGGGAAGTAAAAGTTATGCATATACGCGAACTGCACGATCGACTTGCGCACGGCAGCTGCCGCCAGCAGCAGCATGCAGATAACCGTCACTTCTACGGGAGTCGTCTTAAGAACCGTCGTGACGACCACTTCGCCGAATTCCCGTGCGGTCAGCGATGTCAATATCGCGAAGAACAGAATGATCACGAGGCTTCCGATCGCCGCTCCCCACTTGCCAAGCACGCTGCTGCTATATTGGATGATCGTCTGATCGGGAAAACGAATGCCCAGCCAAGTGATGACCGAAAGTCCCGCCAAAGCAACGAGCATGCCCAGCAGCGTGACGAGCGGCGCGGCAGAATCGGCCGCATTCGCCGCGAAAAGCGGCAGGGGCAAAACGCCGACGCCGATTATGGTGCTGACAAGAATGGCCGTAGCCTGGAATACCGTAATGGAACGGTTCGAATCAGAGGATTGGGAATCGTTCATGGAACGGATATCTCCTTTCCGCTTTCGTTGTTGGGTTAGTTCTCAGCTAGATTGGTCCCCGTCTGGGCGTTCTCCGTCCTGATGTTTCTCCGGAGGCCGAAGCTTGACATCATCCTGCGGAGCCAGGAAGGACGGCCTTCTATTCATCCAATTTAGTGGACTGCGAATGAGCACGTCTTTCATCCCTTGAAAGTTGCCTGGAACAATCGGGCTAAGATAAGGGACGCCGAACGATTTTAACGAAAGCATGTGGTTGGCGATGAGGATTAAACCGATCATGACGCCGTAGAGCCCGAACGTGCCCGCCATGAAAATGAGAGGAAACCGAAGCAATCGAAGCGCCAGCGCTGCGTTGTAAGCCGGGGTGGCGAAAGAACCAATCGTCGTAAGCGCGATGATGACGACGGTGATGGGGCTCGCGAAACCGGCAGCTACGGCCGCTTGTCCGATAACGAGCACGCCGACGATGGAGAGCGCGCCGCCTACCTGCTGCGGAAGCCGTATCGTCGCTTCGCGCAACACTTCCATGGACACCTCCATGATAAGCACCTCCACGACCGCGGGAAATGGAACGCCAGCCCTGCCGCCAGCAACCGCAACCGCAAATTCCGTAGGAATCAGCTCGGGGTTAAACGAAATGACGGCTACGTACAACGCGGGAAACACGAGGGAGAAGATTAACGCTACAAGCCGAGCCAATCTGATGGCGCTCATTAGCAGAAACCGCTCCGTGTAATCCTCTACCGTCTGATAGAATTGCGCGAAGATTGTCGGCACGACAAGAGCCAGCGGTGATCCATCCACGAGGATGGCGACCCGGCCTTCCAGCAAATTCGCTACGATTTTGTCCGGCCTCTCCGTGTACTGCACCTGCGGGAACGGCGACCACTTATTATCCTCGATGAACTGCTCCAAATATCCGGAATCCAATATGCCGTCGATGTCGATGTTCGAAAGCCGGCGTTTCAGCTCCTTTAGAAGGTTGGGATCCGTAATATCGCGCAAGTAGCAGAGGGCAACCTTGGACTTGGTTCGCCGGCCGATCTCCATGGATTCCACCCGCAATTGCGTGGATTGCAGCCGATAACGAATCAATCCCAGATTAGTGCCGAGCGTTTCAATAAAGCCTTCGCGCGGACCTCGTATAACCTGCTCGGTTGCCGGCTGCTCGATGCCTCTTTTCTCGATGCCCCGGGTAGATATTAGAAGAGCCGCCTTCACGCCTTCGATCGCGATGACGGTATCACCCGCAAGCACCGCGCTCAATAACCTGTCCATCATTTTTTCGGTTTCGACGCCGCAATGGTACAACGTCTCATTGACAAGAAACTCCGCCAGCTCCTCCCTAACAAGCAATTCGGGATTTAAGTGACTGGGCACATTCATAAGAGGCTTCATGATCTCTTCGTTCAGCATCGTCTGCTGCACCATATGGGAGAAGCAGTATATGACCGCGGAATAATGTCCAAAGATGCGGAAGCGGCGAACGGAGAAGTCGGCGCTTTCGCCGACTGTCTCCTGCATGATGGCGTCGAGCTGGTCGAGATCGCCGTCGAGCTCCATCCCCTCGTATTCCTCCAGCGTATGGTTGACGCTTATCGACTCGGACTGTTGCCTATACGATTGTCCCTTCCTGCTTAACAAATTCATCCATTCACCACCGACGGCAATTATATGCCCAAGATTAAGTTATCTCGAGTAGTCTCTGCCATCAGGGGAAATTCTATCCATGGACCCGGAAATGGGCAAGAGGCCCTTGCAGTCATTCGCCGCATGGACCTCTCTCGTTAAATAGAATGGATCATAGAATACGTTTCCCCAAAAATGCGGCTGCCAACGCTACTGCCAATCCGGACGTTCGGCCTTCTTTATCTTTTAGCGGGTTTACTTCTACGATATCCATAGAAGCGATGGCGCGACTGGCCGCCAGTCCCTCCATCGCGAGTCGCGCTTCGCGGAATGTAAGCCCGCCATGCACGGGCGTCCCGACACCGGGGGCTTCTCCAGGATCCAGCGCATCCATGTCGAGACTGAGATGGATGCCGTCCGAATCGTTGCCTGCCAGAAGAAGCGCGCGCTCGATAACCTCCCGGATACCGAGCCGATCGATGTCCGATATTGTAAAACAATGAATGCCATGCGCGCGAATAAAAGCTTTCTCCCCATCGTCAAGTTGTCTGATGCCTACGAGTACGATATTCCGACTGCGCAGAAGCCGTCTCGTCTGTCCGATATCCGTCTGTTTAAATGCAGCGAGTCCCGAAGCGATCGCGAGCGCCATCCCGTGAGCGTTGCCGGAAGGAGAGGTATGCTCCGTGTTCAAATCCCCATGGGCGTCCACCCAGATCACCCCCAGCTTGTCGTATACGCGAGACATGCCGGCAAGCGTGCCTATCGCTACGCTATGGTCACCGCCAAGCACAAGCGGGAAGCTTCCGTACAAGGCGGCTCGCGCCACGCGATCGGCCGTTCGTTCGCACATCGCCCTCACTTGCGGCTCATATTTGATGATCCCGTCTTGTCGGCTTCGCGGCGACAGGTTAAGACTGCTGTTCGCATAAACTGTCTCTGAATTCGTATCCTCACTGTCGGCGTCCAGATGCGGTTGTTCCAGCCGTACCTCGTCACAGCTCACCCCATGCGGAGCCAGATGCTTCAATTCATCCAGCAAGCCTGCCGCCAGTATGCTCGCCGGCCCCTCTTCCGCACCGACAATGGCGCCTCCCAAGCCAAACGGCACCCGGATTACCGATATTTTATCCCGCGAAATGTTCATGCCGCTCATCCTCCCATGATGACTTTACAGGCAGCTACGGAGTGGCAGATTCCAGAACTCGCTTGATGCGTTTTACGGCCCAGTCGATATCCCGCTTTCCGATGACTAGCGGCGGGGCAAGACGAATCGTCCGTTCATGTGTTTCTTTGCAGAGAAGGCCTTCCTTCATCAACGATTCGCAAAACGTTCTTGCCGGAACATGAAGCTCGATTCCGATAAACAACCCTTTGCCTCTGATTTCACGGATAATCGGCGAGCGGATATCCCCAAGCTGCTGGAGCAAATAGGAGCCCAGCTCGTCGGAGCGCCTGGCCAGGTCCTCCTCTACGGTGACGTCGATAGCCGCCGACGCCACCGCGCATGAGAGCGGATTGCCGCCGAACGTGGAGCCGTGCGAGCCCGGCTCGAACACATCCATAATCTCATGCTCCGTCGCGATTGCGGAGATCGGCATGACGCCTCCGCCAAGCGCCTTTCCCATCACATAGATGTCCGGCGTCACGTCCTCCCAGTCCATTGCGAAACGTCTGCCCGTTCGCCCGAAGCCCGTCTGAATCTCGTCGGCGATGAGCAGAATGCCGCTGCCGGCGCAAAGCTCGGCCGTTTCCTTGAGATAACCGTCCGGCGGAATAACGATACCCGCCTCGCCCTGGATCGGCTCTAACAGCAAGGCCGCGGTGCGCGGCGTAATTGCCTGCTCCAGCGCCCGGATATCTCCATAGGGGACCGGCACGAAGCCGGGCGTGAAAGGGCCGAATTCCCTGCGGTATTCTTCGGTCGTCGAAAAGGAAGTAACGGTAATCGTTCGTCCGTGGAAATTACCTTCGCATACAATGATCTCGGCTTCGTCTTGCGGGATCCCTCTATTGCGGTAGCCCCATCTGCGCGCGGCTTTTAGCGCGGTCTCTACCGCTTCGGCACCGGTGTTCATGGCAAGGATGGAGGGCTTTCCGGTATACCAGGCCAGCTTCTCGTAGAAGGCGCCCGAGATTCCATTATGAAACGCTCTGGAGGTCAACGTCACTTTGTCCGATTGTTCCTTGAGCGCGGCAATGATGCGAGGATGCCTGTGGCCTTGATTGAGCGCGGAGTAGGCGCTCAGCATATCCATGTACCGATTGCCCTCCGGATCGGTAACCCAGATTCCTTCCCCTTTGGCTATAACAATGGGCAGCGGCTTATAATTGCGGGCTCCGTATTGCTCGGCCAGCGTCATGGCGTCCCGTGATGACGGATTCGGCGTTGGCATGTTCATGCGAAAGGCCCCCTCGTCGCCTAATGTGTTATTATCCTATTCACGGGACAACGCCTGCGAACCCAAAATCATTATTTTTTGGGCTGGCGGGCAGCTTCACGACGAACGTTGTGCCGATCCCAATCTTGCTCTTTGCTTCAATAGCGCCCCCATGAACGGCGACAAATTCTTTGGCAATGGCAAGCCCCAGTCCCATCCCTCCGCTGTTACGATCGCGGGCATCGTCGCTGCGATAAAACCGGTCGAAAATATAAGGCAAATGCTCCGGCGCTATGCCCGGGCCCGTATCCGCAATGGCTGCGACGACCACTGGCGCTTCGTTGCCGGCAGCTTCATGCTCGGCTTCGATCCCGACAGTGACCGTTCCCCCGTCAGGCGTATAACGCATCGCGTTCCCGATCAAGTTCAGAAATACTTGAGTCATGCGATCCCAATCCAGCCATAGCTGGGGGTTGCCGCTTCGGTCCTCCAGGACGAGCGTCATCCCGCGCTCCTCCGCTTCCTCGCCGTATCGGTTCAAGATCCGTCTCAGCAGCTCTGCCAGCGAGCCCGCCTTACGATCCAGCACAAGCTTGTGCGCTTCCGCCATCGACAATTGATGCAGATCGTTAACCAGCTTGCCGAGCCGGATCAGCTCATCCTGCAGCGATAATAGCTCATGGGGTTCGGCGGCTCTCCCCTGCTGCTGAAGCAAGTCCAGCCGGCCTTGCAGGATGGTTAGCGGCGTCCGCAGCTCATGGGCAACGTCCGCCACCAGACTCCTTCTGGCCATTTCCGTTCGCTCCAGTTGAGTCGACATCGCATTAAACGACGCGGCCACTTTACCGTATTCATCCTTGCCGAGCACAGGCACCTGAGCGCCGAGTTCTCCGCCGCCCAACCGATCGATGGCGGGCACGAGCGCCTGAAGGGGAGCAGTCATCCGTTTGGCAAGCCAATAGGCCACGATGAGCGATACAAGCAGCAGAATAACCGAGAACGCCAGCAGGATCACCGTTACGGAGCTTCCGATCCCGTATTGGAGCTTGGTCAGATTAGCCGCCTCGGGATGGTAATAATACAGAATGCCGACTTTGACTCCATCCGCCACGAGATCATGTTTCTCCCCGAATGTTCGAATCTCGGCTTCATTGCGGGAACCGGCTAGAAGCAGCATTTCCCGATTTTTCGATACCAGGAGAAAGCTGGTCTCGCGCGGATTAGCGTCATCGGACGAAAACAGCTTTGCTGCATCAATGCCGCTCCATGTTCCGTCGTGAGCGATGTAGTAGTCCAGTAACCGGTCCGCCAGATGGGCGATCTCTTCGTCGCGATTCGCGATATCCATATATTTTAACGCTCCGTTTACGACAAATACGGCAATCAGGATATGAATGAGGCTCAGACTCCCGACCAGCGCCGCCATCGCGAGGAACAGCTTGCGCCGAACGGTCATGAGGATGCACCGCCGCCGAACCGATAGCCGAAGCCGTACACCGTTTGAATATAGACGGGGCTTGACGGGTCGGCTTCGATTTTTTTGCGAATGCGGCTAATGTGCGCGTCCACCGTCCTCTCATCGTTGAGCAAATCCTCGGCCAGCGCAGCCTGAAGCAGCTGCAACCGGCTGTACACGATGCCCGGCTTCGCCGCCAGCGTCAGAAGCAGCTTCAGCTCGGTAGGCGTCAACGTTATTTCCTCGCCCTGCTTCCAGACTCTGCATTGCGATTCCGAGATCGCGAGTTCGCCCCGCTGCAGAATCCTCTCCTTGTCGCCTCCCGCTCCTCCCTCCATCCGCCGAAGAACCGCTCGGATTCGCGCATGCAGCTCTCTTAGAGAAAAAGGTTTCGTCAGGTAATCGTCGGCGCCCATCTCGAGACCTACGATTTTGTCCGTCTCGTCCGTCCGGGCCGTTACCATGATGATGCCCATCGCAGTCTCGCGACGCAGCTCCCGGCAGACGTCGAGGCCGCTCATCTCCGGCAGCATCCAGTCCAGAATGGCAAGCTCCGGCTTATGTTCCTTCGCCAGACGAAGCGCGTCAAGGCCCGTCTTTGCCGTTACCACGACGTACCCTTCCCCCTTCAGGTAAGGCTCCACGAAGTCCAATACCTTCTGTTCGTCATCTACAAGCAGCAGCGTATGCGCCATTCAAGATCCTCCCTTTGTTGAAAATATAGAAACGAAGTCGACATCCTTTTTCCGATTTTTCCCGGAATGTAACGCGCTTCGCCGCGATAAGGCGACAGTCGTTTCACCTTGTGCTTCTAGCCTTGTGCTTCTAGGTTGTATGTTAGAGCTCCGGAATCGCCTTGTCAAAAAAGAATAACCTCTCTCCGCAATTTCACGGAATACGAAAAACTTCGTCACAGGTTCACAACATTTCATTGCTACAATCGGTACATCCACTTAGGAAATGAGGCGAAATCATAGATGAAACGACTACGATCCCCGCTGGTTCCGATGCTCTGCATCGCTGCCCTCTTGGCGCTGCTTCCCCTCGTAACGGCGGCCTGCGGCATGTATAAGCTGAAATATCCGGAGGAGATCAATATGGCCGATATGAGCGGTCATGCCGATCATGCCGGGCAGATGAACTCCGGAAGCGGCACGGCAAGCGATGGAGGCTCCTCCTGTGCAGACATGACGGAGGCGTCGTCCTCTGCGCCAACTTCGGCCTTTGAGCTGACGGCCTATAAGACGAAGGTCGATATCGGCGGCCGAACCGTCTCCGCCTGGACCTTCGACGGGACGACGCCCGGTCCCGAGCTTCGAGTTCAACAAGGGGACCGCGTCATTGTCAAGCTTAACAACAAGGATATCGACAGCGGCGTCACCATTCATTGGCATGGCATCGTCCTCCCCTGCTCGCAGGACGGCGTCGCCGGCGTGACGCAAGACGCAATCGGCCCCGGCGAATCCTTTACGTACGAATTCATAGCGAGGCATGCCGGGACGTACTGGTACCACTCGCATCAGCAGAGCTCCGAGCAGGCTCAAAAGGGCCTGATAGGCAGACTGATCGTGGAGCCCCGCGAGGATTATCTTCGGTACGATAGGGACTACGCGGTCACGTTGCAAAAGCTTGCCGACAAGCATTGGCTGACCAACGGCAAGCGTGAAGGCGACACGCTTGCCGCGAAGCCCGGGGAGCGTATTCGGCTCCGCCTGATCAATAGCTCCAGCGAGGTGCAATGGATGGGCGTTGCTGGAGCGGATTTCCAAGTCGTCTCGATGGACGGACAGGATCTAAACGGTCCGGACGTCATCCGGGATCAATGGATTCCGATCGGAGGCGGGCAACGTTATGACGTATTGCTGACCATGCCTCAGAGCGGCCAAGTAGAGGTGTACAGCCGGAATAAAGAAGCGTTGCGCGTTACGCTCGGGGAAGGGACGGCACCGGCCCGGCTGGATAAGAAAGGCGCGGAATTCGATCTCGCCTCCTATGGCACGCCTCTTGATGACGGCATTACGGCCGACATGACGTTCGACCGCGAATACGAGCTTGTGCTCGGCTTACTGGATATCAACGGCAAGCGATTCCATGATATCCCTCCCCTTATGGTCAAGGAAGGCGAATGGATCAAAATCACACTTAAGCACGAGTTTGGCGCAGAGCATCCCATGCATATGCACGGCCATCTGTTCAAGGTGCTTACGAAGAACGGCAAGCCGTTGACGGGAAGCCCTGTATACGCCGACAGCGTTCTGCTCTTCCAGGGCGACGAATACGAAATCGCGTTTCAAGCCGACAACCCCGGCCTATGGATGGAGCATTGCCACAATCTCGGCCACGCGGCGAACGGCATGTCGATGATGATTAATTACGAAGGCGTCACGACGCCGTATCGCGTTGGTACGAAGTCGGGCAATTTGCCGGATTAGCGCCCGGCCCGGCTGATGCATGTACATTTTTGCTGAGAGAAATGGGGCGCGTATCGTGGGCATTTTTGTGGAGATATACCGCGCGTACCGTAGGCATTTTGCAGAGATATGCCCCGCGTATCATGGGTATTGTGCTGAGATATCCCGCGCGTATCATGGGCATTTTTGCTAAGATATGCCGCGCGTAACGTCGGCATTATGCAACGCCTGCATTTTGGGATATAAGGAACGGGTAAATGGGAGAAAACATTACTTTATAATGGGGGAAACGAAAATGTTGAGAAAAACGTTGTTTGCAATCGCAGGATTAATCGTAGGTTTTGTAGGCGGCATTATCGTCAGCGAGGTTATCGCCATCACCGCCTACTTGATGTTAGGACAATCTGCTTGGTTGAAGGGATTAAAGTATCTCCCATGGATCCTCTCGATCCTTTGCGCCGTCGCAGCCTTTATTTGGGTCCCCGCCAAGAAGGAGTCGCGCAGGGCGACTTAACCCGGGCGCGGACGAACGCGAACGAAGCTGGGCAGCTCCGGCAGCGCTTCAATAGCCCGATTTTTTCGGGCTATTGCGCTCGGCGGGGCCGGCGGCGCTGCTATAGCCCGATTTTTTCGGGCTATTGCGCTCGGCGGGGCCGGCGGCGCTCCTATAGCCCGATTTTTTCGGGCTATTGCCCTCGGCGGGGCCGGCGGCGCTCCTATAGCCCGATTTTTTCGGGCTATTGCGCTCGGCGGGGCCGGCGGCGCTGCTATAGCCCGATTTTTTCGGGCTATTGCGCTCGGCGGGGCCGGCGGCGCTGCTATATAGCCCGATTTTCTCGGGCTATTGCGCTCGGCAGCTTCGGCGGCGCTCCTATAGCCCGATTTTTTCGGGCTATTGCGCTCGGCAGCTCCGGCGGCGCTCCTATAGCCCGATTTTTTCGGGCTATTGCGCTCGGCGGGGCCGGCGGCGCTGCTATAGCCCGATTTTTTCGGGCTATTGCGCTCGGCGGGACCGGCGGCGCTCCTATAGCCCGATTTTTTCGGGCTATTGCCCTCGGCGGGGCCGGCGGCGCTCCTATAGCCCGATTTTTTCGGGCTATTGCGCTCGATGGGGCCGGCGGCGCTCCTATAGCCCGATTTTTTCGGGCTATTGCGCTCGGCGGGGCCGGCGGCGCTCCTATAGCCCGATTTTTTCGGGCTATTGCGCTCGGCGGGGCCGGCGGCGCTCCTATAGCCCGATTTTTTCGGGCTATTGCGCTCGGCGGGGCCGGCAGCGCTGCTATAGCCCGATTTTTTCGGGCTATTGCGCTCGGCGGGACCGGCGGCGCTGCTATAGCCCGATTTTTTCGGGCTATTGCGCTCGGCGGAGCCGGCGGCGCTCCTATAGCCCGATTTTTTCGGGCTATTGCGCTCGGCGGCCCTTCGTACTTTGCTGCCGCAGTTTCAAGTAACTTGGTTACTCGTGATTACAGCTAGGCTGATGCATGAAACTTTCGTATGATGGGTGCCGCAGTTTCAAGTAACTTGATTACTTTGCTAAAAGGGGGATTGTGCTTAGTTCATTTCTTTAGCATATAACACAGTTCATAGCCGGTTGTAAATATTTCTCCCCCGCCTATTCCCAAGCTCATCTGTTAGTACATACGCGTGAACACGCTGTTTGCCGGTCCGCAGCGGTTTGATTCGATGTTTGGCTTGAAGATTCTTCAGTACTTTCCGACTCACGTCCTCGCCTCGTTTTAAACAATCTTGCACATCCTTCAGATAGATTGGCTTGTTGATATAAGCAGCGTAAGCAATTACCTTCTGTTCATAAAGAGATAACTCTTCTCCCTCTACTGCTCCTAGCGCTCCCAATAACTCGAACAAACTCGTTCTGCATTTATCCGGTCTCTTGCTCAGCTCGTCCCAAGTAAACGGGTAGTACAGATAACCTTTGTTTGCCAATGTACGTACTCGATGCCTTTCGAAATCGAATCTGTCGCGGGTAATGTTCTCCGCATGCGCGACAAAGCCCTCGCTCTCAAACGCAATGCCTAACGGCTCATAGAAGGCGTCAATGTAAATCGAAACTCCCGTAAAGGTAACAATCTCGAATTGCATCGTAAAACCTTTAAACGTTCGAAACGCCGGCCACAACACCTCTTGGAACATTTTCTTTTCCGCCAACAAATCCTTCTGGAGCATCTCCAGCCTTTTGCCGGTTGCTTCACAAAGTTGTTCTCTCGCAAATTGATCAAATAACGCGCCGAATGACATTCGCTTCAACTCCTTCAGACAAATAAAAAAGCGCCGCTATCTCAAAAAGAGACAACGGCGCGTGCTTCGCGCTAAGACGATTGATTGTTCCATTATACATGTTCTTAGATTACTAGGGAAGAAAAATCGTAATTCTTAAGCGTTGTTTCGCCGAAGAACAGACTTGCATAGCCTAACAAATAGAAGCTCGCTCTGCGCATTTCGGAATGGTTATCGACATCGCCTTTTTCGTAGACGAGCGGTTGGCTCCCGCTGTCCTTAGGCGGCGCGGCGTGTCTATCGAGATGTTATGAACTAGATGGTAGGGAGGAACGAAACATACCGCTCGTTTGATGGAAAAATCAAAAAATGGCGGTGCCAAAAGATTATCTATTGCCGCCATTTGCGGGTATTGGTTAATTGCCGCTGTATTCTTATGATAGCAGTTGACAGACGAAAGCCGCCTCCGGATGAATCTCTGGCAGAGTTATCGGCGCGGGGCTGGCTCGAAAGCCCGACTTTTCCGGGCTATAGCTGCTCAGGCGCGGCTTTACGCTCGATAGCCCGGCCTTATTAGACACCCCTTCTCACTAGCATATAATAGTTGTACACTTCATCGTCGATCTCGATAACGTTCATGAAGACGAAGCCGCATTTCTGGAGAACTCTGTTCGAGGCATCGTTGGCGAGCAGAGCAACGGCGCTCAGCACCTCGATGTTCGCATGCGCGAACAGATAGCCTGTGACCGCCTGCACGGCTTGCGTAGCATAGCCTTTGCCCCTATGGTCTTTGGAGATGGCATACATGATCTCGCGGTTAGGCGCCGGCAGCTCCTCCTTCGGGCCGGTGCAGCACCAACCGATCAATTCTCCCGTTTGTTCCAGCATAATGGCCAATCGAAGCCGCAGCTCTCCCACGTCCTCCCCATTGCTTGCCAAGCGCAGAAATTCCCCGTTCTCCGGTATTTCGTAGTTTTCGAGCCACTCTCTCCGCTGCTCCAGGGACACGTTCCAGCCAGGCAGCCACGCATGGATCTCGGGCTGCCACGTCAGCGCGTGGATGGCTTCCGCATCCTCCGCCATGTATGCTCGGAGCCGGATGGACCCCACTACCAACGTGAACGGTTGTTCGCCCGAGTCCTGCCTGGACATTCTATTCATCATTGCTCACCTTCCCGCATGTACTGGTACGTCTATCATACCTCGTCGGGACGATCCATCGTACGGTCCAAATAGTTATAACTAATTTGTATCAACTTCCCCGCGAGGCAGCCAGCCCGATATCAGCGCCCCGCCATCCGGACCGTTGCTCGCCTCAAGCTCCCCGCCGTGTTTCCTTATAATGCGCCTCGAGATGGTTAGGCCGAGCCCGGTGCCGCCTGTGGAACGATTTCTCGAAGCTTCCCCGCGATATAACGGCTCAAATACCCGCTGCAGCTCCTCCGCCGCGAAACCCGGGCCCGTGTCTCCGATTGCGAAGCGGACGAGGCCGGCGTCCCGGTAACATTGAACAGTGATGACGCCCCCGCCTCCTTCGGGCGTATGCCGGACGGCATTCTCCATCAGATTGACGAAAGCGCGTTCCAATAAGTGGCCTTCGCCGCATATGGAGCAATGACTCTCCAATCCCTCCGCGGCAAATATAATCCCCTTTTGCTCCGCCTGCGGCTTCAAGCTCTCCATCGATCTCCGGAGCACGGCGGTCAGATCAACGGACGACGCATTCAGCTCCGGCTCCACGTAATCCAGCTTCGCGAAGTCGAACAACTCCTCCACGAGCCGATCCAATTGCACAGACTTCTCCTTGCATACGGACAGGTAGCGGGCCATCTTCTCGGGCGATCGGGCAATCCCTTGCTCCAGGCCTTCCAAATAACCTCGCAGCGCGAATAACGGCGTTCGAAGGTCATGCGCCAGCGCCGCGATGACGAAGCGGCGTTCCTCCTCAAGCTCCTTTTGCTTCAGACGGGATTGACTGAGCGCCTTCAACATGAGGTCGAAAGCGTCCCGAACCTCGGCGATCTCGGTCAAGCGAACCGCCGGCAGCGCAATCTCCCGTTCGCCGGCAGCGACCTGCCGGGCCGCCGCGCCGAGTCCTTCCAGAGGCTTAAGCAGATATCTCCTCATTCTCATCGCCACGACGAACAACGCTAGCAACAGTCCTGCAATAAGCGCATGAACGGGCAATACGCTGGTTTTGTCCGCGCCTCCCGTCGCAATCCGAATTGTTCCATACTCCATATAAAACGCCCCCAAGTAGAAGACCCAAGGAAGCAGCAGAAAAAAGAACAGACATAACAACAAAAACTTGCGAATGCGTAGTGTCTTCATCTCAGCCTCCTTCGAATCGGTAGCCGACTCCCCAAACATTGACCAAGTGCCGCGGCTTGTCAGGGTCGGACTCGATCTTGTCCCGCAACCGA
Source organism: Paenibacillus agaridevorans (assembly GCF_018604145.1). Lineage (NCBI taxonomy): Bacteria > Bacillati > Bacillota > Bacilli > Caryophanales > Paenibacillaceae > Paenibacillus > Paenibacillus agaridevorans. The sequence goes on from NZ_CP075889.1 coordinate 4,970,382, forward strand.
CCGATATGGACTCTTACCGTATGCTTGTCCCCGACGCCTTCCCAGAACTTCTGCAGCAATTGCTCATAGGAGAATACTTGGCGAGGATGCTCCGCGAACAACGTCAACAGCTCATATTCCTTCGGCGTGAGCATAACGTTTTCTCCATCGATAACGACTTCCCTGGCTGTCAAATTCAGTTGAATGCGTCCGTAGTCCAAGATGTTCTCCGCGCTTAGCCGCTTGCTGCCCATGCGGCGCAATACCGCTTTCACGCGGGCCACGATCTCCCCCGGCGAAGCGGACTTGACGATGTAATCGTCTCCTCCGAGCGTCAGCCCTCTGATTTTGTCCACGTCGTCGCCGCGCGCGCTTAAAAAGAGGATCGGCACGTCGCTGTCCCTCCGAATCCGTCTGCACAAGTCGAAGCCGTTCTCTCCCGGCATCATGATATCGAGCACGAGACAGTCAATGGCCTGCTGCTGGAATATCCTCCACGCCTCGGCCGCATCGCAAGCGGTCATCACTTCGAACTTCTCGTTCTCCAGGAAATCCTTTATCAATTCGACGATGCTTGAATCGTCGTCTACGACAAGCACCGTTGGCATCAAACGCATATCGATCCCACCTTCCTCTCCTACTTTACCACGATTCCCGCGAGAACCAAGCTGCCCTTGCCGCTTTGTGACGGATTGTTCCTGTTCTGTGACCCCTTGGATGCTTGGTTCGAGATACTTTCTTGTTATGATTTTCTTCGAGCAAGGCAAGTCGCAACATGATCGGATTATTCGAAACGGCTTCAGCCGCTTCAATATAACAAAGGGGGATTTCCATTCATGTTATCGGTTCAAATCGTGTTATTTGACGGCTTCGACTTGTTGGATGCCATCGCGCCATACGAAGTGTTCTGCGCTGCCGCCAAGTATACGGATGACGCGATTGTCGTAGAACTCGTCACTGCCGAAGGCAGCAGATCCGTCGCAAGCGGCGTAGGAGGGCTCAAGATCGAAGCGACCGGCAGACTGGCTCCGGAGAAAGCCGGCATCATTGTCGTCCCCGGCGCTTCCGGGGATGTCGTGGGCGATGGTCCGGACTCCGTTCCGACCATCTTAGCTCGCGCCATGGGCACGGAATTGACGGGGCTCGTCGAACGGGCGCTCGAAAGAGCCGATGTCGTCGTCGCTACGGTATGCGGAGGTTCCCTTCTGCTGGCTATGGGAGGACTTCTGGAGGGCAGGCCTGCAGTGACGCATCATTTGGGCATGGACGTGCTGGGTGCGACCGGAGCCGCTCCCGTGCAAGCCCGCGTCGTGGATGACGGTAATCTGGTTACCGGCGGAGGCGTTACGTCGGGTCTGGATGTCGCGCTGCATCTGGTGGAGCGCGAGCTGGGACCGCGTATCGCGCATGCGGTAGAGCGGTTGTTCGAATACGAGCGCAGAGGTACGGTATGGCGGGCAATTGGGCTGGAGCCTGACGCCTCCAATCCGCCAAGCTCCGTTCGCCCCGGCGAACCAGCCCCGCTCGCTGTACTCAACTCGGATGGACACGCCCCGCTCGCTGCGCCCAACTCGGACGGACACGCACCGCTCGCCGTGCTCAACTCGGACGGACACGCCGATATTCCGACGATCCGGACTTCCTCCTCCGACCTGGCCGGCAACTGGGAGACATTCATTGCCACGCCCGTAGGTAAGATGCCGGTCCTGCTTTCGATTGTCATTCGGGACGGCGATCTCCAGGGGACAGCCACGCAAGGCGACGAGACCGTGGAGCTAATCCATCCTGACTGGCAAAATGATAGGCTGAGCTGGTCTCTTCGAGTGACGAAGCCGATGCGCTTGAATTTGAAATTCGAGGTTGCGGTTAACGGAGACGTGATGACCGGAATCGCCAAAGCAGGCATTCTGCCGGCATCCAAAGTGACGGGTAAAAGGGTAACGCCTGGTGAAATCGCGGGAAAATTCGAGGAAAACGGTCAATGAGAAAAGGGATATTTTCTTACAAAATGTTGGCTGCCATCGCCATCCTGTTCATTTTATACGCGCTGATCCGGAATTACATCATCGATCCCGGAGCGGAAAGCTTCCTGAGCCATAAGATCGGCTTGAAACGCGAACTGAATCTGCCGATGTGGCTGAATGTCATGTATATCCACGTCGCGTTTGCGTGCCTGGCCATGGCGTCCGGGCTGCTTAACTTCTCGTCCCGGCTGCTCGAGAACAACCGGAAAATTCACCGTGTCAATGGCTATACGTATATCGTATCCGTTCTCTTCGTCGTCCTTACGTCCGGGTACATGGCGCCTTATGCCACCGGGGGCAAGATCAGCAGCATGGGATTTAACTTCATGAATTTGATATGGCTGTTCATCACGATTACTGCCCTTGTCCAAATCAGAAAAAAGAGAATCATTCGCCATCGGAACTGGATGGTCCGCAGCTATGCCTTCTGCTTCGCGAACATGGCGATCCATCTGGTCTCGACATTGTTCCATCAGGGCTTCGGCTTCGACTACGCAGACAGCTACGCCATCGGCGTATACGGCGCGCTTGCGCTGCTGCTGATCATCCCGGAGGCGCTGATCCGAACGGTCCTGAAAACCAGCGAATAAGCGATGCGCCCTTCCATGACAAACGACGGCCACTGATGGGACCGCCGTTGTTTTTAATATCGTTTTGCCGAATCGTACCAAGCGTTAACCTCTTCGGTCATTTTGTCTCCGCCGCCGGCTTTCCAGTCGGAGACGAACTGATCGAACGCGTCGATCGGCTTTTTGCCGTAGATGATTTCGTTAAACACTTGCTGTTCCAGCTTTTTCAGGTAATTCGAGTTACTTTCCGGTCCATCGGCGCTTTTAACGTCTACAGTTGCTCGTTCGCCTACTTTTTGGAGCCATAAGCGGTACTAACGCCTATGGACGCTAATCTGAGTTACTTTCCGGTCCATCGGCGTTTTTAACGCCTACAGCTGCTCGTTCGCCTACTTTTTGGAGCCATAAGCGTTACTAACGCCTATGGACACTAATTCGAGTTACTTTCCGGTCCATCGGCGTTTTTAACGCCTACAGCTGCTCGTTCGCCTACTTTTTGGAGGCATAAGCGGTACTAACGCCTATGGACGCTAATCTGAGTTACTTTCTGGCCCATCGGCGTTTTTAACGCCTACAGCTGCTCGTTCGCCTACTTTTTGGAGCCATAAGCGTTACTAACGCCTATGGACACTAATTCGAGTTACTTTCCGGTCCATCGGCGTTTTTAACGCCTACTGCTGCTCGTTCGCCTACTTTTTGAAGCCATAAGCGTTAGTAACGCCTATGGACACTAATTCGAGTTACTTTCCGGTCCATCGGCGTTTTTAACGTTTACAGCTGCTTGTTCGCCTACTTTTTGGAGCCATAAACGGTACTAACACCTATGGACACTAATTCGAGTTACTTTCCGAACCTCATGTCGCCTACATATAGCGGGTTTTTCCTAAATCTTTAGATGAACGGCATTGCGCCTGATCGCTTGCAGCCTCATCATCGTCGAATGGACGCCCCGCTCCAAATAGTCGTGCGGGTTCTTGTATGCCTGGAAGATTCGTTTATACATTGCCGAATTCTTTGCAATCAGCTTAAACATCTCTTCTCGCACATGCGCATGCATGTCTCCCTTCCGATTGGACAGAGCAGACGTTTTCCCACTTCTGCAGAAGAGGCCATTCCGGCATCCATCCCCGGAACGGCCACACTGAGGCACTTAAGGCGTCGCGCTCAATTTTACGACCTTCACTTCATCCGGATCAAGCGTTAAAGTGAATTGTCCATCAACAAGGGAAAGCGGCATGCCTGCCGTCAATTCCTCGGCAGCAATCATCGTGCCCAGACCCATGGCCTGGCCGTCGAACGATATAGTCGACGTAACGGCCGAAGTTCCTTGGTTCATGAACGTGAGATACACTTCGTCTCCTTCGCCGTATCGTTCCATCGCGACCGACGGGGAGTCGGCGCTTGCCAAAGCGAGCGGCTCCCAGCCAGCCTCGGCTACGGCCTTCACCATCGGCACGTAACGAATGAACAATGCCCGGTCGCGATCATAGAAGCTCGCATTCTTCCAATAATTCGTCGCATTGTCCGCCGTGGCGCTGAACGCGCTCGGGAAGATGCCGTAAAATAGCAGCTTCTCCATGTAGCGCTCCATGTACGCGTTGCCGAATTTGTTGAAGTCCGTGTTCTGGAGCATCAAGTACGGCTTCGCTCCCGACAGCGTTCTGTATTTGCTGAGCGTCTCGTCCGTGTCGGGGTTAAACGTGTCTCCCGCCCCGAGCCAATTGCGCTCGTTGCCCATCGCGTCCAGCCATGGCATATACATCGAGTAGGCGTGAGGCGTTCCGTTTGCCATCAGCAACCGGCCGTCTCCATGAAGCTCGTCCGCCAGGCGCACCGTCGCTTCCCAACTGGAGAACGCCCGGTGTATGGCGGGCCGCTTTGTTACCTTGGAGAAAACCAGCGGCGCAATCGCGTATTCGAAGTGAGCCCGATTATAGTTGAGCGTATAAGGCCAACCGTCCAGGGTGTCCAAATATTCGCCGTCCGGCTTCGGCCCGGTCGTGTTGTATCTGGCGTCCATCTTATCCTCGCTAAAATACATCTCATAGCCGTTGGAATCGCCCGGCAAGTCCGGATTAGCGTTGATCATCCAGAGCGCGCCTACGTTCCAGGGAGTATCCAACCATTGCAGGTAAGGATCTCCAGCCGGATTGCGCATGGCCGCGGCTTGCGCCATCTGAGCTTTCTCCTCCCCGAGCAAGGCTGCCGCGTCCCTCGCGCTCTCCGCGGTCGCAACCGTCTTGGGCGATTGCGGGTCGATGCTCTGCCACCAGGAGGACAGCTCTTGATAGTGGAATACCAAAATGTCGTTGGCGTTGGCATAAGCCGTATCCACGGGGTCGTCGTCGCCTTCCTTAAAGCGGAATCCGAAGTCCTCGTTGTCCGGTATGTCAGAGATAGAGGCAAACGGCATCCAGATGCCCTGCTCCGGTATCCGGACCTCGTAAAACTCCGGGAACAGATCCATGTATTTGTCGAACGCGCCGCGGAAGCCCTGTTCCCCGTCAAACCCGTAAATCACGAATCCGAAGTCCGCTGCGGAAGGGAAATTCGCGGTATCCGGCGCAAGGCCAAGCTCGAACGTAATCGTCAGTTGCTTCGTGCTGCCGTTGTAATCGAGCCGGTAATGAGTCGGCTTGTTGTAGTCCGTGCCCAACGACAAGCCTGCTCCCGTTGCCGGATCATAGATCGCGGATATGGGATAGATGGACAACGATCCCGTCTCGAAGTCGGGAATTTGGCTGTTGCTGTATACGTTGCCGGCCTGTCCCGTCTGGATGGTCCTTTCGCCGCGGACGTAATCGCCCCACTTCCACCCCTCCGCATTCACCGGCAGGGCAAAGGTCAATGTCACGGCCCGGTCGTTTCCGCTGAGATCCGACAATCGGCCGGATACTTTTATCCCTTCGGGCCGCACCTCGAAATCGGCTTCGATCTCGAGGTCAAGCTGATCCGCGAGACCATTAAACGAACCTGGGTTGTTGCCCGCCAATCGCTCGAACGCATAGACGTCGGAATCCGATTCGTGATCGCGGACCAGGAATCCCGATGCGACGCCGGCCGAAGCCAGCTCTCCGTTATTCCATTTCAACGAAGATACGCCGCGTTCGCCCAATGACAACTCCAGTCCGTCCGTCGTCTGAAGCGTCGTGTAAGCCGTGCCTGCCTGATACGGCAGAGGAGTGACCAGCGCATCTTCGAATACGGCCGCTTCCGTCGTTATTTCCTTTACGGAGAAGTCGTCGAACCAGACATCCCCCCGGTGCCCGTCCCGGAAAATGCCATAAACCGATATCGTCTGGACCGGCTTCTGCGGCTGGAAGTATAGCTGACCTCTTGTCCAATCCTGCGTGCCCGTGGCAAAAGGCGCCGTCAAGGCGAATTGACTGGTTCCGTCCGTATAGAACACGTCCATGTACAAAGCGTAACCTCGATCAATGTCTCCGGAAACATTGGCGGCTTTGCTCCAGCCGCTGAAGACGATCAGCTTGGGCGTGCTTTGGTTGACATGAAGCGTCTGATAAATGCCGGATGCGTCAGCCCCCGAAGTGTTGCTTAGCTTGACGCCCCGGCTTCCGCCCCGCCCGCCGGCGGCTTCGATCGTATAGCCGTTGCCGAACGAACCCCAGCCTTCGATCGCGGTTCCGGCCACGTTCTGAAGCGTGCCGTTAGCCAGCAGCTCCGTGCCCGTCGCCGCGGGATCCCGTTTTCCCATGACCGCCCCTCCGGCGACGTGGTCCGGCAATTCCTCCAGCGAAAAATTATCGAACCAGACGGTGCCGCTCCGGCCGTTAAACAACGCATAGACGGTAACCGATTTGACCGGCTTGGCCGGAACGATGTACAGCTGCTGCGGTTCCCAATCATGCGTGCCGCCCTCGAACGCCGCGTATAATCCCCACTCTTGGCTGTCGTCGGCATACGTTACGTCCGCATAGATCGAATAGGAGGATCCCGGCGAGCCGCTTGCGGAATCCGCTTTGCTCCAGCCCCTGACGAGCAAAGGTTTGACGGCAGTCCGGTTAAGAGTAGCAGTCCGATAAATGCCGTATTCCGAGCTCGTCCCGGAACTGCTGATTTTAACCGCCGAGCTGCCTCCCCTGCCTTCGCCAGCGGCAACTGCGTAACCGCTCTGCCAAGAACCCCAGCCGGCGATCTCGCCGCCGTTCGACGATTCGAACGCGCCGCCCGGCAGCAGATCGGCCGGCAGCTCCTCGACGGACAAGTCGTCGAACCAGACCTTGCCGGTCTTGTTGCGGAACAAAGCATATATGGTGACGGCTTTAACCGGCTTCTCCGGATCGATATAGAAAACTGCCTGCTCCCAATCGTGGGTCCCCGTCTGGAAAGCTTTCGCCTCGCCGTACAGATGCGAATCGTCGACGTAAGTCAGGTCCACCCATAAGGAATAATCGGTGGATACGTTGCCGCTTGCGGTTTGGGCTTTGCTCCATCCGCTCACCTTAAGCGGCTTCGTCTCCGTCCGATTAAGCTCGATATACTGATAAGCGCCGCATTCGCCAGTCGTTGCCAGCTCGCATGTCAACGAGCGGGTTCCGGAACGGGCGACAGAGCTATCGACCGAATAACCGGCATACCAGCCCAACCAACCGGAAGCTCCTCCTCCGCTCAAGGATTCGGCGCCGCCGTTTGTCAATAATTGCGTCGAAGCATGAGGATAATCCGGTTCCGAATAATAAGCCTCGGTCGATGAATAAGGAAATGCCATTAATCCAAACACGAGAAGCGCGCAAAGCAACGTCGATACCAAACCTCGCATACGATCGTTCACGTTTTTTCCTCCTCAATAGTTTATGATCAAACTTTCCTTGGCCCGCACAACGACATCCACGGCCAATATCGCCCTGCCGCCATCAACGCGGCACTCCACCCCTCCCTCATTGAATCGTACCGTCGCTTCGGCGACTGCCTCCAATCGCTTGCTTCGAATCGACTTCAAACGCAGCTCGCCGCCCAACACTTGCAACGCAAGCCTTCCCGGCACCATCTCTACAGAGCCCCAAGCGTTTCCGGCAGCCCAAAAGGAGCGGAAGAGCTCTCTCTCGTTCGTTGCGGGCGAGAAAGCGATTTCCCCATCGCTCATGTCGAACTGAAATCCGCTCATAGCCAGCAGCAGCGCGTAAGAAGACATCGCGCGGGCGTAATGGCTGCCGCATTCGAATTCGTTCCATGGATTGCGCCGCACGCCGTCGTAACGTTCCCGAACCGCTCGGACGACAGACAGCCCTTCTTCGACCAAACCTTCGTAGATCATGTGGCTTGCCGCCTGGTATTCGAAGCCCGTCATGCACTCATCCGCGTAAGGAGCCGGCACGAGCGGCTGGCCGCCTCTCGGCCACGTGCACACCAGCAAGCCCCGCTCGTCGTTGAGCGCGTATACCCGGTTCGAATTGGCATGCTCCCGCATCGACGCGAAATTATAGCGATAAATACTGGCCAGCGCGCTTCGCACCTGCGAGCGTTCGAATATGTCCCCCAGTCCGGCCACCCGCGCGTGCCACTGGCCGATAACTTGGTCGATATGGCAGCCTTGCCCGATTTGATATTTGATCTCTCCAAGCTCCGGGTCGACCGGATAGGCGGGATCCGACAGATCCAGCAGCTGATGGTAATATTCGCCGTTGAACGCGTTGGCGTCGATCCAGCTTTTTCCCTGCCGGTATATGGTTTCGTACTGATCGGCATCCCCGTCTCCGAGCGCCCGTCCCATGCGGGCCGCGGCCAGCAACGCCGCCTGGTAATATCCGTTAAGATACGAATTGGGGCCGTATAGCTCGACGTCCAGCGTATGATGCTGGGCGCCTTCCAGGATACCGTCCCGATTGCGATCCCAGCCGTGCTCGTTATCCGAAGCCCAGGCGAACTCGAGCGCCTTCTTGACGGCAGGCCACAGCTTCCTCAGCCACCCCGTATCGCCGGACAGCCTCCATTCGCGATACGTCCGTACGATAGCCCCCATCTGACCGTCGACCGCCGCGTGGTAATCGGACTTTTCCCGTCCAAGGGGCAGCATCGTCCGGAAAGCCATCTTCCCATTGGGATACTGGTTATGGGCATAATCGAGCGACCGCATGGAACGAGCCAGCGCGGGGAACAGGAAGGCCGTAGCCTGCTCGTAATTCCATACATGCGTGCATGAGCCTTCGCATGAGCCTTCGTCCGTATGGCAGCCTTCGAAACCGTACAAGGAACCGTCCGTTAGCCTCATGACCGTAGGAGACTTAAGCGTGGACAGATTGGCGGATACCGCCTCGATCACCGCTTCCGGCAAGGTCGATTGAAACAGCGCCTCCTTGAACGCCATCGTTTCCCTGAGCAGACGGCCGTAGTTGGCGTGCGCGTAAGCAGCCGCGGACTGCGCAGCTTCGAACTCGGTAGCGTAATGTTTTCTCCATTTGCCTTCCAGCGAACTGCCCTCGGGCAATGGATTCCAGTCGTTGACCGCCCAGGGAAAGTGCCAGGCCAGAACGAATCGAAATTCCGCACGCTCGCCGGGCCTAAGCGTTCGGTGACCGACCACGCTGCAGGTATCGAAATTTTGTTCCACGACCCGGTAGACGTCAAGATCCCGGGGCTCCGCATATTCGCGCTCGGGCAAGCGGCCCGGCCGCAAAAATTCCTTCCAGAACACCGTAACGTTATCGAACCATTCGCCGCGGTACCAATAGGTCTGCAAGCTGGCGTCGGGAGTATCTGTCGACAGCGCGATTTCCCCGTATTCCGGATCCGTCTGGGGGATGGCTGCCGTGGACAGTTTGACGCCTTTCATGATATCGTCCCGAAACGGAACATTGACCGATCCTTTCGTAAACGGGTTGGAGACGCAGCCCGCCAGAGAAACGTCCAGTACATCCTTCGACCGATTCTCCACTTCGTATACGAATATCGCGACGGGGAGAGAGGAGTCCCGCTCGTTCATCGGGATAAACGGATTAAACGCGGTCAGCTTGACGGAAAGCGGAGAACCTTCTTCCTCGAAACCGAGCTCGGCGATCGGAAACTCGCCCCGGAACGTCGAATCGCGAAAGTGGGGAAAGCCGGCCATCTGACCGCGTCGCGGACCGAAGCCGTAGCCTTCGAATCTTCCCCTGCCTTCTCCCGAATACGGCGGCTGCTTGTCTCCTTGAACGACTTTGGCCAACACGGTGCGCCCCTCCCGCTCCGCCTTGACCGCGAAAAACGAAAAACCGTTAAGACTGAATTTGGACGGACGGTTGCGAATTTGCCAGTCGATCAGTCCGCCGTTGCCCGACAAACCGATGCTTCCCGTGCCGATTCCGCCGAGAGGAAACGAAATCTCCCCCGTATTCGCGCCCGTATATACAAAACCTTGCTTCAACTTTCCCCGCCTCCTTGGTCAGCCTTTGAGCGATCCGGCGGTCATGCCGGCGATAATATATTTTTGAAGAATCAAATAGAACAGGAGCAGCGGCGCAATGGACAGGAACAACATCGGAAACAAACTGGTCCAATCGACCGAAAATTGTCCGATATTTCTGAAAACTTCCAGAAGCAACACGCCTTTATCCCTCGACTGTAGGAACAGGAGCGGCGTAATAAAGTCGTTCCAAGTCGCCAGCACGTTTAGAATCGTCACCGTCGCGACGACCGGCGTCAGCAGCGGCAGCGTGATGGACGCAAAGGTTCGAAACACCGAGCACCCGTCTATTTTGGCGGCCTCCTCGAGCTCGAGCGGCACCGTCGATTCGATGAAGCCCTTCAGCAGAAAAATAGAGAAAGGCAGGCCATAAGCGATCTCGATCAGAATGACGCCCGTGAGGGTGTTCATGAGCCCCATCTCGGATACGAGCTTGAACAACGAGAGAATGCCCATCTGGTAGGGCACCATCATCCCCGCGAGAAAGACGCCGAAAATAACGCGGGAGTAAACGCGGCGCCTGCGCGCAAGCGTATAGGCGGCCATGGAAGCGAACAAGACGATGCCGGTCACGGCGCCGGCGCTAATGATCAGATTGTTCGACAGCGCCCTGCCGAATTGCATTGTTTGAAGCGCGTTCGCATAGTTGGTCCATAACCAGCTTTGCGGCAGTCCGAGCGGATGAAGCAGAGCTTGCTCGGGCGTTTTAAACGTCGTGACGAACAAATAATAGACGGGAATGATAAAGACGGCGGCCGCGATCCACATCGCCGCTTCTCCCAGCCGGAGGCCGAACCGCCGTTTCAAGCTGCTTTCGCGTAATCGTTCCATCTAGCGCTCCCCCCAAAGTCTGACCAGCCTGAGCTGCAAATACGTAATGAGGCCGACAATGCCGACAAACAATATGCCGAAGGCGGAACCGAAAGCGTAGAAGCCTTCTCCGAGCCCCTTCTTGACCATTAACGAAACGATGGTTTCCGTGGCATGGCCGGGTCCGCCGGACGTCAGCGAATAAATAATATCGAATACTTTGAGTCCGCTGATCATGACCGTGACCGTGCAGAACGTGATCGCGGGAGCCAGCAGCGGCAGCGTGATGCTCCGAAACGACTGCATCGGACCGGCTCCATCGAGCTGGGCGGCTTCGTAATACTCGGGATTGATGCTTTGCAGATTGGCCAGATAGATGACCATGTTGTAGCCCGCCCACTGCCACACTTGGGTAAAGATTACCGCGTAAAGGGCAATATTGGCATCTCCGAGAAAATTGATTTTGCCGATGCCGATCGCCGCGAGCCCTTGGTTAATAAGACCGAAATCCGACGTGGAATACAGGTAGCTCCATAGAAATCCGATGATCAGCGGACTAAATACGGCGGGTAGGAAAAAGACCGAACGCAGCAGCGCGCGCGTCTTGAAGCCCCTGTTAAGCGCCACGGCAAGCGGGATGGCGAGCGCGTTGATTAATAACGTCGATATGAGCGCGTAGACGAGCGTGTTTCGGATGCCGGTCATGTAGATCTCTTCGCGGAAGATCGCCTTGTAATTTTTCCAGCCGACAAATTCCACATCGTGAGGGTTGATGTCGGACCAATTCGTAAAGCTGTAGACGAAGGTGCTAAGCGCGGGATATATGAAGAACAGACCGTAGATGGCGAGCGCCGGCAACAGGAGCAGCGCGTAAGTCGGCTCCAGGCGGCCGTTCATTTTCCATTTTGTCAAACCCATCCGGTTCGCTTCCTTTCCTGATCCATTCTAGGGGGTGTAATAAAAAGGGAGGCGCACCGTCGTTTGACGCCGCCTCCCCGTGTTTTATTTGTTTCTAAGCGATTCGGCTTTTTTGTCGGCTGATTCCAGCGCCTGCTCCGGCGTTGCATGCCCACCGACGACGGCCTGAATCATTTTGCCGAGCTCGTCGATGATGGGATTGCGCAGCGTTCCCCAGCCGTTAGGAGGGAAATACACGTTGCCCTGCTCGAATGCGGCTTGGGCATCCGCGTATTCTTCCGGCATCTCGAACACGACGCCTTTCAAGTAGGAGGAACCGCCTTTGTTGTCTTCCCAGTATGCCTGCTGCCCTTCCGGAGTCGACAGCAGCTCCAGCACTTCGAACGCGGCCTCTTTGACCTTCGACTTGGCATTGATGCCGAACGCGACTCCCGGTCCGCCGACCATCCAGCCCGCTCCGCCTTTCGTCCCCAGATTCGGGAACATGCCGATGTTCATGTTGGGGTTTTTCTGCTTAAACGTGTCCATATACCAGGGGCCGGATTGGAACATGGCCGCTTTGCCGCTCGTAAACTCGTCGATCGCCTGTTCTTCTTCCAAGCCGAGCATGTCTTTGGTAAAGATGCCTCGTTCCAGATACTGCGTCCACGTCTGGAGAGCCGGCAGCAACGCTTCCTTCATCGTCGCTTCGCCCTTGCGGAACGCCTCGTCGAAGTCCTTGCCCTCCGCCGTGCCAATATAGTCGTTCAGCGCCAATGCGATGAAGGACTGCATGGCGACGTTCGCGTTTTTGAGCCCGATGGCTTGCGGTTTGATGCCGTTGTCGAGGAATGTCTGGGCGACGGCAAAATATTCGTCCAGCGTCGTCGGAACCGTCAAACCATATTGAGTAAATAAATCCTTGTTGTAATACACGCCGTTGAACCAGCTTGCTTGCGGAAGTCCGTATAGCTTGCCTTCGAAGGTGACGTAGGAAGTACCCGAATCGTGGTACTTGCCGGCGAACCGCTCCGTTAAATCTTCGAAGTAGCCCAGCTTTACCGTCGTGTCGTCGATTAATCCGCCGACGATATCCGGCCCTTCGCCGGCGGCCAATTGCGTCTTGATGATGGTGTCATATTGCGTCGCGTCAATGAACTGGTACTCCAGATCCACGTTAGGCAGTTTCTCTTCGATCAAGGCCAGCAAAGATGCCATGCTTTCTTCTTTGTTCCAATAAGAGAGACGAACTTTGGTTTTGGCGCCCGTTTCATTCGGCTCCTTGGACGAACCCGTTCCGGCCTCTTGGCCGTTCTGACCCGTATCCGGCGAAGCAGGCTGATTATTCGACCCGCAGCCGGCCAAGACCGTAGTGGCTGCCAGCAGCATGGATACGACGGTAAACATCATTTTTTTCACGTACGGCACACATCCCTTTTTATGTTCGAATTGGAAGTTGCGATCCCGGGCATCGCTGTTTCTTTCTGCAACTTAAGTATAGGACAGGGACAATAAGGCCGGATATATAAGCTTTTATCGATATCTATCAGAAAATCGCTAAAGTGAGGCGTCAGCGTTCAGCGGCATGCGGACCGTGACGGTTGTGCCCTTGTCGACTTCGCTTGATAAGGATACCCCGTAAGGCTCGCCGAAGGAAAGACGAATCCGGTCCCGGACGTTCCGAAGGCCGTAACCCGGCGAATGTTCGGACAGCAATCGCATAAGCTCGTCCTCTTCGATTCCCACGCCCGTGTCGCGTATCTCGAACACCAAATCTTCTCCGTCCTTGTAGCCCTTGAGCGTAAGGAGCCGCTCTCCTTCAAGCTTCTCCTTAAGACCGTGGTCGATCGCATTCTCGACCAGAGGCTGCAGGATCATCCGAATCATCGCATGCCGAAAGATAGTCTCGTCCAGCTCGTACACGACTTCGAAAGCGTGCCCGGACATGATTTGTTGGATTTCGACGTAAGTTTGAACCATCGTGAGCTCGTCCCGAACGGAAATCTGTTCCCTTCCTTTGTTTAACGCCGTCCTGTAAAATTTGGCAAGCAGCGTGACGGTTCGACTCACCTCGAACGCCCCTTTTCCGATCGCCTGCGAATTGATCAGCGACAGCGAGTTGTACAGAAAGTGGGGCTTGATCTGCTCTTGCAGCGCTACCAGTTCGGCTTCCTTTCGGGCGATGCGGTTGACGTACGCCTCCTCGATCAACACGTTGATCTGCCTGAGCATATGGCCGAACCGATTCGTCAGCTGTCCGATCTCATCCTTGGACGCCGCGGAAACCATGATGTCCAGCTCGCCTTCCTCCACCCGCTTCATTCTCTCGTTCAGTTTCATGAGTCCATGCAGGAGCGTGCGGGAGAAAAGCAGCACAATGACGAACAACACGGCAACGCAGATGACGATCATTACGAAGGTCGCCTTTAGAATATCCTCCGTTCGCTCTCCGATATGGCTTGTGCTGGCATAATAGAACATGGACCAGCCCGAATCGGAGATGCTCCTGCGATAGCTCAAATAATCCCCATCGCCCGCCGATTCTCCTTCGTCCTGTTTAAACGTCGAGAATATGGCGTCTCCGGTATGGCTCTCTATCGCGATGCGGTCGTCTCCGCCCACTTTCCCGATCACTTCGTTTATCAAACGATCGAAATCGAATTCGATGTACAGGATGCCTTGGCGAATGCTTTGTCCCGGTTCGTAAATGTTGCGCGTGGCAAATAGCTTCTCGCCGTCGCTCCACCAGCGTGTTGCCGTTTCAAGGACGGTCTCTTTGTACCACTTCGCCTCTTGGACTAGAGAAGCCGGCTGAATAAAGTTGCCGAATGGAGACTGGCGGTTCTCCGAATAAATGACGATTTCCTTCATTTCGGACATAAAAAAAAGATAGTTCCAGAAGATCGGCTCCACGTCCTCGTTCATTTCCACGGCGAACTGATAGACGTCGATCTCGCGGTTCGTAACGGCATTTATGACTTTAGGGTTAAAGACGATGGATTTGATGGGGTATTCCTGCCGCTCGAACCGGTAGCCAAGCTCGGAGGAAAGCTGATTGGCCGCCGTCACCGCCGACGTGTTCAGTTGGCGCTTTAAATCTTCGTTAGCGCTCCCGTACGAATAAACGCCGAGAACGCTAAGCGGCAGAATGATGACGATGCAATAGGACAAAATCAGCTTCTGGCGGAGAGGCATGTCGCGAAACGCGCGAAGCAGCCCTCTCATGGCCGCTCGCCTTGTTCCCGGTACTGCACGGGCGTGCAGCCGAACTGCATTCGGAACAACATGGAGAAGTAAGAGGGATTGGGGTAACCGACCGCTTGGCCAATCTCGGCGATTTTCGTATGGGTCGTCGCGAGCAGTCTCTTCGCGTTCTCCATCCGTACCGCAATGATGTATTTTCCCAGGTTTTGGCCCGTATGGTTTTTAAACAGATGGCCGAGATAGCTGGCGGAAAGAAAAACTTCCGAGGCCAAATAATCCACGCTAAGTCCGGAATCTCCATAGCGGGATTGGATAAGCGCCTGGACGTCACGGACCACCTTCCGCGTGTTCTCGTCGGATCCGCTCCCTGTTGGAAGTTCGCTTCCCCTTTGCACACCCTCATCGGATGACGAGCGGTCATCGAAGCCCGAGGCCTGAAGCTCCCGGTGCTTCCGGCATTTTTCGATCGCCTTGTCCATGACGGCAGCAAATTCTTCTAGATCAAGCGGTTTCAGCAAATAGTGGATGGCTCCGAGGTCGATGGCTTCCTTGGCGTATTCGAACTCGCCGAAGGCGCTGTATATAATAAGCTGAACAGACGGATTAAGCAGTTTGGCGTGACGCGCCAAATCGAGGCCGTTCATGCGGGGCATCTTAATATCGGTAAACAGGATGTCAAAGCTGTCGGAACGAAGCAATTCCAACGCTTCCTCGCCGTTCGAAGCGGTCGATACGTGTAGAGGCAAGCGTAAATTCTCGATAATGGTGCGTATCGTCCCCGTCTCGATTACTTGATCGTCTACAAGCAGAATAGCATACGTGGATTCCAAAACTTCGCCACCTTCCTCCCAAGATGCTCAACATTATAGCAGGAGGAAGAAGGGTTGGGAAGACAGGCCGTGCGGCATCCACACAACTGACTGACATGCGCGAACGCCAAAAAGACGAAACGGCATGGGGCTGCGTTTCGTCTTCTATGGCTTATTTCATGACCTTCCTTGCCCACTTGAGCTTCCCTTTGTAGGGCGGGAACAGGAAGCCCGGCTCGAAACGCGTCGTGCGCTTGAGCAGGCTCTTCCGATGGGAGAACAGCTCGAAGCTGTGCTTGCCATGGTACGCGCCGATGCCGGAGGAGCCGACTCCCCCGAAAGGAAGATGGTGGTTGACGATATGCGACAAGGTGTCGTTAACGCAGCCGCCTCCGAAGGAAAGCCTGCCCATCACTTCGCGTTCCGCCGCTGCGTCTTCCGTAAACAGATACAGCGCAAGCGGCTTGCTGCGACCGCGAACAAAGTTGATTGCCTCTTCCAGGTGAGCAAAAGTCAGCATGGGAAGAATCGGACCGAACAGTTCGTCCTCCATCGCCGCGACGCCTTTCCCGTCCTCGGAAGCCTGGCCCGCGTCAATCAGCGTCGGAGCCAGGTACAGGTCGCTCCGGTTTCGCTGGCCTCCCCATACAACGCGTTTCCCGTCCGCTTCTATGATCGCCGCAAGCCTGTCGTATTGCCGCTCGCTTACGATTCGCCCATAATCCTCGCTTGTTGCGGGATCGTCGCCGTAGAACTGCCGCACGGAGTTCCGGAGCAGCTCCGACAGCCGCTCCCTTACCGACTCGTGCACGAGCAGATAATCCGGCGCGATACAGGTCTGCCCCGCATTGATCAGCTTGCCCCAGACGATTCGTTTCGCCGCAAGCTCCAGATTGGCCGTCGCGTCGATGATGGCCGGACTTTTCCCGCCCAGCTCGAGCGCAATCGGCGTCAAATTGCGGGACGCGGCTTCCATCACGATGCGCCCCACCCCCGTGCTGCCGGTAAAAAAGATATAGTCGAAAGGCGCATGGATGAGCGCCGAAGTCACCTCTTTGTCTCCCTCCACGACTCTTACGTAGGCGGGATCGAAGGTGTCCGCGATCAGCTCTCTTATCGCGGCCGACACATGCGGCGTTACCTCGGACGGCTTGACGACCGCGCAGTTGCCCGCGGCGATCGCGCCGACTAGCGGCTCCAGCACAAGCTGGACGGGGTAGTTGAACGGTCCGATGATAAGGACGGTCCCATAAGGCTCATAGACCAGCCTGCTGCGGCTGCCGAACAACGTCAACTGCGTCTTCACCCTGCGCGGTTTCATCCACCTTTGGATATGCTTTATCATATACGTAATACTGCCCAGCACGAGGCCGATCTCCGTTGCAAAAGCTTCCGCTTCGCTCTTGCGCAGATCCTTGTACAGCGCTCGAAACAACGCCGCTTCATGCTTCGCGATCGCTCCCTTTAGCTTGCGCAGCTGCTCGATGCGAAACGCGGCGTCCGCTGTCTCTCCGCGTTCGAACCAGCGGCGATGCCCCGCCAGGATCGCCTCTACGTCCAGTCCGCTTACCCCCGTACCGCTGACGTTATGTTCATGCGGCATAGCTCTGCCCCCATTCTGCCAAGTCTATTGTTTTCATAGACTCGCTTTTTTATTTTAGTTTAACACTACAAGCTTTCTAATCGCTACTTGCTGATTCCTTGTCTCAGTCGCCTTTCTCGTTACGATGCAAAAAACGCCCATCCCCCCAGGGACAGGCGCTTGCTTTTGTTATCGCCGCGATGCATAAGATTATCGCTTTGGCAGCAGCTTCACGTATTCATCGGACAGCTTCATAAGATTAAGGATATAGTCGTAATCTTGTCGATATTGGCTGAAGTCCGCGACGGGCTCCATCGTTTCGATATCGTAAGCTTTGCCGTCGTCGAAGCCTTCGCCCGGGACAAACAAAATATCATCGTTGAAAAATGATCCTGTTGGCAAATAATAACGCATGCCGATGACATTCCGCGTCGTATTGATCAAGTCTTTGCCGAAGACGGTTGCGCCCTTCTCCTTGAGATCGAGACCAAGCAGATTCGCTATCGTCGGCATAATGTCGACCTGGCCGCCGACTTGATCGGAGGTCTCGCCTTGCACGCCCGGCACATGAACGAAAAACGGAATATTAAAGCGGCCGATCCGGTCATCATATTTGATGCCGAGCTCTTCTTCGACGAATTCGGTCGGATTCTCTTTCGTTTGCAGACCGAAGTGATCGCCATAGACGACAAGCATGGTGTCGTCCCACATTCCGCTTTGCTTCAGATTCTCAATCAGCAGACCTAACGCATAATCCGTGTAGTTCGTCGCTTCGATGTAATAGCCGAGTTGCTTCTTCTCGAGGGAAGCCGGAATTTCGATATGCTTGAATTTGGCCGGCACCCAGAATGGATTATGGCTGGATGTCGTTATGAATTGGGCGTAGAACGGCTGGCCTTTCTCATGATGCTGCTTAAGCACGTCGAATCCGACCTGGTACATTTCTTCGTCCGATGCGCCGAGCGCATTAAAATTATCATTGTTGAAAGCGGGTTTATCATAGTATTTCGTAAAACCCAGCGCGGGATACATTTGATTGCGATCCCAAAACGTGACATCGTTAACATGGAATGTGTTGCTTACGTAACCTTCGGACGCAAGCAGTCTGGGCAGTGCCGGCACGGCGCGGTCGCCGTAGCCCTTGGACATGGCTTCCGTGCCTGTCGGGTAGATGCCCGTGTTGACGTTCCATTCGGCATCGGAAGTATTGCCCTGACCGATCTGCTGAAATACGTTGTTGAAGTAGAAGCTGCCTTCATCGGAGATCAAGTCGTTTAGAACCGGCGTCACCTCTTGTCCGTTAACGGTCAAGCCGACCATAATATCCTGAAACGATTCCAGCTGAATGACGATGACGTTTTTCCCTTTGGCCGCGCCGAACAGCTTCGGCGTGCCTGCTTCCGTCGCTTCCGCGCCAAAATGTCCGCCCACAAGTTCGGCGAGCGCTTCCGCGGTTTTATTGGGATCGCCGTCCTTAATCGCCTGGTTTTCCTTGCGCTCTTTAATGGCCGTAGCTACTTGATAATTCAGAACGCCAAGACGCTGCGCCTGCACCAGCTCGTTGGAGATGTGCAGGTCAGAGCGGATGTACAAAACCGACGCGCCTAACGCCACGACAAGCGCAATGCCGACATAAAGCGGCTTGCCCGCTCCGCTGCTTCCTTGTTTAGATGCTCTGCCGCGCATGGCGATCAGCGCTAATGCAATCATGACCACGAGATCGAGGAACAACAAATAAAACTTGGGGTTGATAGCAGACTTAACGCTGTCTCCAACCTGCCCCACCTGATCAAGACCGCTCAGTGCCGTGTACGTCGGAATGCTTCCAAAGAAGGAGAAATATACGGTGCAAGCGAACAATACCAACGCAAGCAGTCCATTAACCGCCCCGAATACGAGGGGCTTCCAGCGGCTTGTCGTAAGAAGCTCCGCGATACATAAAATGACAAGAACGGCAGCCGCGTCCGCAAGCAGACGATCGATCTGCACCGTTCCGAAGTTAAATTGACGGAATAAGACCATCTTCAACATGATAAGAACAAAGGTCGCCCAGAAAGGCGAACGACGATATATATCTAAAATTGCATTCATGTTTCACTCACACTCCCTGATCGATACCGTTTCAAAAAAAGAAAAACCGTCATAAAGACGGTTCCTCGCATCATTCATCAATGTTAAATTTATATTAACGTAATTCGGCGCAGAAATAAATAGGGAACTCCCTCCAAATCCGTATGATTACGATTGATTTTGCTCCGAATCCCCATGCCACAGCTTGCGGAACGAATCGCTGGACTCAAGCAGCGCTTCCGCGGTGCCTTCCGCTTCGATTTTGCCGTCCTGAAGGACGATAATGTGATCGGCTCTTGCAAGAGCAGCTTTTCTGTGGGAAATGACAAGGCAGGTGGCATCCCCCCGCTCGCCGAACAGCCGATCCCATAGCTTCTCCTCCGTCTCGACGTCCAGCGCGCTGGACAAATCGTCAAAGACGAACAGCTCCGACTCCCGTACCAGCATTCGTGCCGCAGCCGTACGCTGCGCCTGTCCGCCGGACAGCTTAACGCCGCGCGGGCCGATCGTCGTCTCAAGCCCATCGGTAAACTTCGCCAGATCGTCCTCCATGACGGCCGTGCGCAAGGCGCGATCCAGCTTGACTTCATCGTCGGGCTGGCCGAGTAGAATATTCTCGCGCAGCGAATCGCTGTACAGCCTTGGTACCTGTGCGGTATAGGCGCTTCTCGGCGGGATAAAGAAGTCTCCGAGCTCCCCCTTTACCATCCGTCCGTTCCATCGCACGATGCCGCCATCCTTGGGCAGCAGCCCTAGCAGGACGCGGGCAAGCGTTGTTTTGCCGGAGCCGATCGGTCCTGTCACGACCGTAAAGGAGCCTCTGGGCAGCCGCAGCATAATATCCTCGATTCCTCTCCCCGTCTCCGGATAGCGGTAAGTCAAGCCCGTCGCTTCCAGCAGCTCAAGCTGCTCGAACGAAGCTACGCCGGCGCTTCCTCCAAGCGCGGACCCGACAACCGAAGACGAAGACTCGCCTCCTGGGCTGACCGCATGATCGATGACCGCGCCTTTTCTCTCCAAGCCAAGCGCCCGATGCGCCGTCAGAACGGAGGCCGGAGCGCCCTGCAGCATAAAGGTTAGTCGTCTCAGCGCCACGCCCATCTGCTTGAAGTACGTGAGAAACTTGCCGAAGTTGGAAATGAACTGGGTAACGAACGTTAAATAATAGACGAACAGCGCAAAATCGCCGACCGTGAATTCCCCGCCCCTCATCTTCTGTCCAGCCAGCAACAGTATCAATCCTGTGCCAATGTTAACGGTATTGGAGAAGATGGAGTCCAGCATTTCGGTCATCAGCTTGTCCTTCAGCATGGTGCGCCTGCGATTCTCTCCAAGTCCCCGGAAGCGGTCGACGACGCGTCCCTCCGCGCCGGCCACTTGTATGGCCTGCACGTTGCCGAACATCTCGCTAATCGCCCCGGTAACCTTGGACGTTGCTTCCCGGCTCGCCTCTCTGTACTTTTGCAGTCTGGCCGTCGCCAGCTGCGCCGCGATGACTACGAGCACAAGGGGCAGGAAAACGAGCAAGGTCATGCCCGCATCGATCCCGATCAGAATATAGCAGGATACCGCGGCGAAGCACGTCATCCCGAATACGTCTACCGACCAGCTGACGGCCTCTTCCGTCTGATCCACATCATCGCGGAAGTAGCTGATCCCTTCGCCGGGCGAGCAAGGAATCGCCTTGGCGCCGGGTTCCTTGAGCACATGCTCCAGCAGATTCCGCCTAATGAGCATGCCGATTCGAAAGCGGAATTGCACATCCGTAATAAAGCCGAACCAGATAAACACGCTGCGGGCAAGAGCAGCGGCAATAAGCAGCATAACGATCAAACCTACGCCAAACTCCGCAGGCTGATCAGATACAAGGGAATCAAAAAACGCTTTGGTCAGGAGGCCTGGAAAAATCGGCATCAAATAAATAATCGTCCAAAGAACAGCGTTGGCGATGTACCAGCTCTTGCGATAGCCGATCAAACGCATCATATAGGTGAATGTGCTCAAGCCGTCACCTCCTCCAATCCAATTGCAAGCATGCGGCTAAACCGCGATGAAGGATCGCCCGCCAGCTTTTCGCGATCTCCGCTCTCCGCCAGCACGCCTCCATCCATAATGGCAATTCGGTCCGCGCGCTGAATCGTGGACAGCCTGTGGGCAATAATGATGCATGTCCGCCCTTGAAGAAGCCTGTCCACAGCCTTCTCCAGCCGCTGCTCCGTGAGCGGATCAAGGCGGGATGACGCCTCGTCCAAAATGACAAGGCCCGGGTTCTGCAGAAAGACGCGCGCGAACGCGAGCAGTTGCCCCTCTCCTGCCGACATGCTTCCGCCGCCGGAATCGAGCGTTGTATCCAGACCATCCTTAAGCGAGCGCAGCCAATCCCCGAGTCCAAGCTCTTCTAATACGGCGCAAATCGCTTCGTCTGTAATAGATGAATCGTAGAAGGTCAGATTATCGCGGACCGTGCCTTGAATGATCTCGATATTCTGGGTAACGATCGCGACCGTGCTACGGAGCTCGGATAACTTCATATCCCGAATATCGGTTCCGTTAAGGCGGATTGCCCCGTTCTGAGGATCGTAGAAGCGCAGCAGCAATCTCGCGATCGTCGTCTTTCCGCTGCCTGTACGCCCTAGCAATCCCAACACCTCTCCAGGCTTCAAATCAAGATTGAGACCCTTGATGGTCGGGGACTCTCCGTAGCTGAACGACATCCCGTTAAACGATACCGCAACTGGACCTTCCGCAAGCTTGACGCCGGGACCGTCCTTAATGCCGGACTCCATCGCCATCAACTCGCGAATGCGATGCATGCTGGCGTCCGCCTTCTGCAGATCCTCGATCTGGGTCCGGATCTTCTCGATCGGCTTGGCCAGCAGCTCCGTGTAGAAAAAGATCAAATATACGGTGCCGATCGTAATGGCTCCCGTCTTCCACAGATATGCGCTGATGACGAACGCCATAACGTTGCCGAGCGCAAATACGATGATCGTCGTGATCCACATCGACGCGAAACCGAGGAAGGCCTTCTGTCTAAGCGGCAGCATGCGGCGAATCAGCCCGTAGAATCGTCCCATGACGTAGCCGGAAGCGCCGTTCGCCCGCGTATCTTCCGTCCCCTCCAGATGCTCTCCGGTAAAGCCATAATACTCCGCGTTAATGCTTCTCCAATCACGCCACACCGGCGCGGCGTATTTGCGGATATGCTGCACGATAAACACCGCGAACACGACGAAGAGCAGCATGCCGGCTCCGATCCAGACGTTCTCGAGAAACAGCAGGACGATGATACCGATCATAAGGAGCAAATTGCCGCCAAGATGGATAATGAAGCTGGAGAAAAAATTGGCCAAAGCGTTGACGTCGCCATCCACACGCTCGATAAGCGAGCCCGACGTATTGGACTTATGAAAGTCCATATCCAGTCGCAAACAATGCTCCGCAAGATCGCCGCGAAGCTTGTTCGTTGTTTTCCATGCGAGATTTTCGCCGACATATGTCGATATGATCGCGATGATCTGCTGCATGATAGAGAAGCCGATAAATAGCAGGGCTGCGTACATCAGCTTTTCCAGAGGCTCGTCCGAGCCTGCCGTGTCAATGAAATAGCGAATGACTTGCGGACTGGCGAGCTGCAGGCCGATCAAGCCGAACAGCAGCAGCGTCAGAGCGATCAGCGAGCCTCGGTGCGGGAACAAATATTGCCCCAATAACTCGGCATACACCTTCATCCCGCCGGCTTTTGTTGTTTTGTTCATGATCCTCACTTCCTACTTTCTCCCATTTGACAAACGTACGTTCCCCCATTCTATCATAAACTCTCGGAGATAGGTTGTATCTCTTGCAGCGATTTGATATTTTTGAAGTACTATAGTAAGGCGAGGAGACGAAATAACGATGGGCATCAAATTGGTTTCTTGGAACGTGAACGGACTTCGGGCTTGCGTCGGCAAAGGTTTCCTGGACTACTTCAAGGAGATGGACGCGGACATCTTCTGCCTCCAGGAGACGAAGCTGCAGGAAGGTCAGATCGAGCTGCCGCTGGGGGACGAATACTACCAATTCTGGAATTACGCGCAAAAAAAAGGGTACTCCGGCACCGCCATCTTCACGCGATACAAGCCTATCTCCGTCCGTTACGGCATGGAGACCGACGAAGAGCCGGAAGGCCGCATCATTACGCTGGAGTTCGAACAGTTCTACATGGTTACCGTCTATACGCCGAACGCCAAGCGCGACCTCTCCAGGCTGGAGTACCGGGTGGAATGGGAAGAGCGATTCAAATGTTATTTAAACGAACTGGACAAGCTGAAGCCTGTCGTCGTATGCGGGGATTTAAATGTCGCGCATGCCGAGATCGATATCAAAAACGCGAAATCCAACCACGGCAACTCCGGCTTCACCGCGGAAGAACGCGGATGCATGACAAGCCTGTTGGATTCCGGTTTCGCCGATACGTTCCGCCGGCTCTATCCGGATCGTTCTGACGTATACACCTGGTGGTCTTTCATGCCGAAGGTGCGCGAACG
This sequence comes from Paenibacillus agaridevorans, assembly GCF_018604145.1. Taxonomy (NCBI): domain Bacteria; kingdom Bacillati; phylum Bacillota; class Bacilli; order Caryophanales; family Paenibacillaceae; genus Paenibacillus; species Paenibacillus agaridevorans. Next base: position 4,994,254 of record NZ_CP075889.1, read on the forward strand.
CAATATTGGCTGGCGGATCGATTACTTCCTCGTGTCTGAGCGGCTGGTCCCGCTCGTCAAGGACGCCGGCATCGACGCCCATATTCTCGGCAGCGACCATTGCCCCGTCACGCTGGAGCTGGAGGAATTGCAGCGCTAAGCTAGCCATGTCCGGGGGCGGTTGTTCGCTGCGCGCCAATCGGGGAGCAACAACGCTAACTTGTCAGTTCTTCTGCCATGACCGCCCATAGAGGCCACGCTTCCAAATAAGCAGGCAAATCTTGCGGATGGTGCATGAGACAGATCGCGATTCTGCAATAGAGCTGAAACACCGTCTCAAGAATAACCTCTCTTGGCTCGGCCGTCCGTATGTTCAAAGCATTGTAGGCGCCCAGCAGTGTCTCGACGTTCAAATCGTCCGGAGACGAGCAGAACGCGTAAGTAAAATCGTAAACAATCGGCCCGGCGATCGGCGACGGGTCGATAACGCCTGTCATTTTGTCCTCGTCGAATACGAAATTATGAACGCCGGTATCGCCGTGCAGCCAGTACTTATCCTCCTGGCCCCAGTCCCGAAGCTTCTCCTTCCATACTCGTTCGACCAGTTCATGGTCCTTCGCAGGCAGGCAGTCGCCAATCCGTTCCGACGCGAAAGCATGGCTTCTCCCGTTGAATTCGCGCCACGACTCGCAAGGCGAATCCGGTCTTCCATATCCTTGGAACGATTTTTCCGGCGTATAATGATTAAGCAGACCTCGCGCCAGCTCGCTCATCCAATCCTTTTTGCCGCCGCGATTGACGTGCGTCGTTCCATGCTGATACTCATACAGCAAATAACGATGCTCCTGATCCACATGTAGCAGCTTAGGCAACAAGGAAGCCTCTGCGTAGCGGTTAAGGAATTGCGCCGTTTCCCGCGTATATTCGGCCTCTTCGAGCTTTAGAACGTACGACGCCGCTCCGTTCCGGGATAGTATATAGACTTGCCCCTCCGTCGTTCCTTTAACTGCCTCGGCAGCCAGCTCCTCCACTCGGCCTACAATTCTCATGTCTGCCAACTTCTCCATCATTTCACGCAACGATCCGTCCATCTTCGTCCCCTGCTTTCCATGTCATCCAACCTTAACCTTCCAATAGATTAAGTATAGCCCATTCTCCAAGCTGCGCCCGGTAAAGTTTAGCTATAAATTTACTCTCATCTTGCGGAGACAGCTTAAAGGGATTTACAGTTCTAATAACGATTCATTAACGACTACGGATCAGAAATCAAAAACCATGCGGTCGGAATCATGACGATTCCATGGCATGGAAAGGGGAAGATGATGAAAGAATACCAATGGCAAAACTGCCCGCCGAACGTTAGACGGCAGGCAGAGCTGGTCACAAATTATTTGAAAGATTATTTAGAAAGCGCGCTTATCGGAGTATATGTACACGGCAGCATCGCGCTTGGCAGCTTCTTGCCGGCCAGGAGCGATCTCGATCTGCTGATCGTCGTTGATCGCACGTTGACGGCCAAGGAACGATTCAAGCTGATGATCGCTTTTCTCAGCCTGCATCGCCAGCCTGTGCATGTGGAAGCCAGCATTGTGCGAAAGTCGGATATGGACGACTGGACATTCCCGACACCCTACGAGTTCCACTTCAGCGAACATTGGCGGAAGCGGTTCGAGGCGATGCAGTCCCGCGAGGACGACTCGTTCTGGCAATTCGAAGACGAGGCGACGGACAGCGACCTGGCTTGCCATGTCAAGCTTGCGAGACAAGCGGGAATCGCTTTATACGGTCCGGAGCCGTGCGACATTCTACCGGAAGTGCCCCATGATGATTTCTGGCAATCCATTCGTGCCGACGCGGACTATTACGCGAAGCACAGCGGAGATCTGGAGAACGCGGGCATCTTGTCCCTACTGCGCATCTGGGCTTATAAGGAGCTAGGCGAGATCCTCTCCAAGACCGATGCCTGCCGCTGGGCAGAGGGTGCTCTTCCAGAAGAGTTTCGCCACATTGCCTTGAGTGCGATGAATGAATATGCGATGAACGCTGTCCCCGCCCACTACAACCAGTCCGAACTCCTCGCCTTCAAAACCTACTTGATGGATCGAATCGATGCGGCTGTTACGGTTGGTTGATCGTTTCGCTTGTAAAATACAATCTCACAAAGCACTTCTTGGAAGGAACAACTATATCTGGCGGCAGCCATGTTAAGCTTGAAATATGCTACAATGAATTATATTCCAAATTGTTGGAGGTGGAGAAAATGCGCTGGCAAGAAGTACAGGAACGGTTTCCGGAGGAATGGGTTGTTATGGAGGCTACGAAAGCTCACTCGGAAAGAGGACATCGCTTTATCGAGGAAGTAGTTGTAATCGATACGTTTAATGATTCTACAGCAGCCCTCCGCCGCTACAGTGAACTGCATCGGCAAGAACCAAATCGAGAATACTGTTTCTTTCACACCTCTCGTCCAGAACTAGTAGCGAGAGAACGTTATGTTGGAATCCGAGGCCAGAGATGAACATAACAGAGGAATACGGATTACCTTTTGTCAAGCTCACAATTGTTTTCAGGGGAAGGGAACTTGAAATGAACAGAAGGTCGAGATTGGGAGCATGGACTACGGCTTAGAGATTGACGGTATTATTGGATTTGACTTTATGAAGGCAATTGATTTAGTGATTAGTGTCAATGAAATGACTGTCAGATCGTTTTCGTAATAGTGATGCATGTAGCATCTCTAAACATCCTAACCCGCACAACCCGCCTTTGTGGTTTTGCATAGCCGCGTTTTGCCTCCACAATCAACCCCCAGTCCGGGTAAGGACTGGGGGTTTAGTTGTTGTCGAGTTATCTTAATTTATCTAAGAGGTTGTAAACGTTCAGAAAGCGCGGTATATGCTTCTAGGCTATTTTTGTTTCAATAAATTCAAAATAGCTTGAATCGCTTCGGCACGGCTTGTATGCCCTTTGGGATCGAACACCCCATTGCCTTTCCCTTGCATCAAACCAATCGCCAACACTTGATTAATGTCATCTTGAGCCCATGTTGCGATGCGGTCGGCATCGATAATTCGATCAAGCGCTCCGCTTGCATCGAACGTTTGGCCTGTCAATCGCACATAGGCTCTGAACAACATGACTGCCATCTGCTCCCGGCTGATCTCTGCATTCGGAGCAAAACGTTCTTTGTCTATTCCTTTAACAATACCCGCCTCATAAGCTGCAGCCAATTCTTTTGTATACCATGCATTGGCGTTCACGTCGGAATAAGTGACAACCGTAGTGCTTGCAGGCAACTTCAATGCGCGAACTAACATCGCCGTGAATTCCGCGCGGGAGATCAGTTGCTTCGGTTTGAAGCTGCCGTCTGTGTAGCCCTTGACAATACCAAGATCGACAGCTTCTTTAATCGCGACTTCCGCCCAGTGCCCGGCGATGTCTGTAAAATTGGTCGAAGACGCATCCGGTGTATCCTTATCATCCGGATCGGAATCCTCAGCCGTTTCCGATGGCACTGCCGGTTGTACGGGATTAGAAGGATAATAGGTATACGGCAGTGTCTTGAATGTCCCTGTCAAAGCCTCGCTTTCATTGCCTGCCGCATCGATTGCAATAATCTTGAAGTTAAAGTTCGTGTTCTCTGTCAGCGATGTAACCGTATATTCATTTGAAAATCCGCTAACTGTGCTAATGAATTGATTGTCCAGATAGATCTTGTAACCAGATACACCGACATTGTCGATCGCCGCAGACCAGCCCAGTTTCATGCTTGTTTGCGAAATATCCGTTGCAAACAACTCGCTTTGCGGCGGCCACGTCGGACTGATCGATTCGCTTCTCGTCACGAAAGTGGAGACGGTGGCATTGGCTAGCAAGTTCCCGCTAGAATCCTGAACCGCAAATGCTGGAATAGACAGAGTATAGCTTGCGTCATTAATCAACTCATCACTGGGCTGAATAACCAGATCATAACCTGAAGCTGTTACCTGGACAGGCACTTCCACGTCACCAAGATATAATTTCACTTCGTGAAACGAAGTTCCCGGTTGAATAATTTCGTCGAATGTTGCAATCATTCTCTTGTTGATCGATACGTTTGCCTGCTGATGCAGTGGATTCAGATTCCGTAAAACAGGCGCATATATGTCTGCCCGATCGATTCTATACTTATATAAATCCGCACCATTCGCAAAATACAAGTTGCCCTCATGATCTTGCGTCAAATGCGTGCCGCTATCTGCGAGTAATTCCATTTCCAACGTTTCTGCATCGATGCGGTATATACCGCTAGGAATTCTGACATACAAATCTCCACTCTGATCAACGATCAGATAAGTTGGTTTAAATGCGTGGTAGGTTGCGCACCATGAACAAGAATAGAGCTCTTTTGTCAGAACAGTCTCCTTGGTCGTCGGATTGAACTTGAACAACGTATTCATGGTCATTCCCCATATATTCCCATCTTTATCCCATTCTAAGGAAGAGATTAGGGTTGCGCCAGGTACCGGTGCTCCTTCCCACACAACTTCCTCAAGCGTTTGGTCCCAGATAAATAACTTTGCTTCTGTTTCTGTCGGATATCCCCCAAGTCCTCCCCAAATCGATGTCCCTCCATAGATCAATCCGTTTTTGGATAGCAACGGGACAATGCTTTGATTCTCGACGACTTGGCGATGAACGCTGTAATTGCCTGCTTCGGGATTATAAATGGTCAAAGCGCCGCCCAGCAGCCCATAATCGGGCACTGTTCCCATCGCGAGCACGTCCCCTGACCAGGTAAAGCCGTATGGCCGATCTTGACCTTCCGCTTTCAGTCCGACGATCGATTGAGGATTTGAGCCGATCGCATAAGGCTGTGCAAAATCAAAGCTGTAGAGGTAAGCACCGGGGTAGATGCCCATATATAATTTGCCGTCATAAAATAGGCCCGACTCGATTTGGTTAATTGCGCCTTTCGGATATTCATAAAACTCATCCTTAATCGGATCATAAGCGGACAATCCGCCCGATTGAAAGCCGCTCGTATAGATTTTCCCATCGTGACCTGTGCCCACCCAGTTGATAATCGTTGGTTCTCCCGAGATTTGGCTTTCCTCTATTTTAATGCTCCCTTTCGTCGGGTTAATCATCCGCATTCTGCCTACGGCATCAATAGAGATTAATGTCTCGCCTGGGAAATCAGGCTTGTTCAAGTGGACCCAGCCAAAGCTTCTTGCACTCCAAAACCTGGAGTCTTCTCCAATCTGCGTTTTGTTCTTCGTCACGGGATCATAACCGATTATTTTTCCTGCACTGAACATATAAACCTTGTTATCGGAGCTTAAGGGTGATACATCAATGCCGCTTATATTGGTCAAAGTATCGATCCATTGCTCCTCAACCAGATCATAGACAAGCACTACGCCTGCATTCACAACTCTGGCGAATAAATAATCTCCCCTAACATTGACATCGTATACGCTCGATTCATTCGCATAAGCCGAAGGGAGCGCAATCTCATTCTTTGTGCCCGTGATGCTGTCGACTTCAAATAATCTGGCTTTTTCAGTGCCGAGGCCGACATAAAGCTTGCCATCCCACCAATCGATCGAACGCGAATATTTGACCCCTTCGACTACACTGCCATAATCACGGAATTGTCCTGTCTCGGTGTTGTATTGAAAAACTTTACCATTCGGGTAAGTGCCGCCGTAGATATTCCCCGCGTCATCAACGGCCAAACGCCACAGGAATGTCTCTCCTTCAATCGCTACTCCCAAATCGGACATTTGACCTTGCTGTCCGCTGCTGCCAGGCGTCCAACGAAACAGTTTTCCGCCGATGGTAGAAATGAATACGTTTCCATCTTGAGCGGTAATCACGCCCCATGAACCTCCCGCTCCAGGCAACGGATGCTGCTCCACAATGGCATTCGTATGTGAATCGATAACAAAAAATCTCGCAGTCGCTCCGTTGATAACGGTGTATGTCCACTCCTCGTTATTGGGACCTGTGCCGTAGGCGGCAGCATTTATGCCGACATTATGAACTGCCGGTCCAAGATTGAAACTTTTCTTCTCTTGCTTGACATAGGTAACATTATCAAAATAACATATGCATGTCCCCAAGCTATTGGAGTGCAGCATAATTTCCGCGTATACGGCATCAGCAGGCACATCGTCGATAAATGTCAAGGAAGACCACTCGTTCAAGGGCTGCGTATAATAGGCCTTAATTTTTGAACTGAGCAATTCGTTGCTTTGGTTATAATAATACATGTAAATCAAAGGACTTCCTTGCTCGACGTAGGCATCAACTTTTAACAAATAAGGATTGCCTCCGCTGATTGGTACTTTATTGCTCCGCAGATAAACTGAAGTTTCCGTACTTGTATCCACCAACTTCATCGCTTTGCCTGCCCGGCCTCCGGGTAGATTGTCTTCAATAGTGATACCGCCCGTGCTCCAAATTTGATTCCAGCCGGGAATCTTGTTGTTGACGAGCGGCAGCTCGAATCCGGCATTTGGTACATCGGATGTCAGCATTTCAAGCGACACGTCGTCAAAATAACCCGTAAAGGTGCCTGGTCCATTGGAGTGCAGCATGACTGCCGCATGCGTAGCTTCTACAGGCACTCTTGTCTCCATATAAAGTGTCTTCCACTCATTAGCAGTCGCTCCGTAATAGCCCTCGATCGCATAAGGAGATATTTCATTCCCGTTACTGTCATAGAAATAAATGATGATGACTGGCGCACCCGATTCAATATAAGAATCCACGGATAACAAATATCGTTTGTCTGCCTGAATCGGAATTTTATCGCTTCTCAGATAGACCCCGCCTGCCGTGCTCGAATCCTCCAACCGTAAGGCTCTCCCGGCACGATTGTCGGGCAAGTTGCCCGACACACTGATACCCGTTGTGCTAAATACCTGTGTCCAGTTTTGGCTTTTTCCGCTGACAAGCGGTTTCTCGAATCCCGCGTTGGCTACTGGACCAACTATTTGCTCGATCCTGAAATCGTCGAAATAAGCAGAGCATGTTCCGACTCCATTCGAGTGCGGCATTACCGCAGCGCTTACTGCTCCTTCAGGCGCGACTGCTTCCAAATAAATCGAGGTCCATCGCTCCGAAGGAGTCCCATAATAACCATCCGTTACGCTCGTCAACTGCGTTCCATTCTCGTCGTAGAAATAAATAATCATCACCGGCGCGCCGGATTCAATATAGGTATCGACAGCCAAACGATAGGTTTGCCCCTGCACCACTGGAAACTTGTCACTTCTCAAATAAACGGCCGAAGTTGTACTTGCGTCGACAAGCTTCATGGCTTTGCCATTATGTCCTGCCGGCAAAGACTCTTCAATTGTAATGCCGCTTGTGCTCCAGATCTGGGACCAGCCAGGTATGACCCCGTTCACAACAGGCTCCTCAAATCCTGCGTTTGCAATGATATTGACTTCATTTGCTTGAGCTGTTGGCTCGTAGTTGGCCTCGACCTCACCAACCGGAAACAAACTTGCACTTATCATGCTAAAGCAAATAAGACCGCATAACCAACTTGTCATCTTGTTTTTAATAACCACGAGAATCACCTCTTTCCACATTATTTTTATAAATTCCCGTGCCTAAACAAAGTGCCGATCGCTCCTGCGTCGATGGAGTAATTCCCATATGCCCGTTCGCAATCGTTAAGCGAATACTCATGCGTAATCATGGCTTGGACCGATATGCGCCGCTCAGCCAGCAGACGAACATATTCCGACGTGTTCCGGCCTTCGGTCCAACGCACATATCCGACGGGATAATCGACATTGTCCCGCTCGTACCGTTCGTCGTAACGTCCCGGCCCTCCAGCCCGCGATATGAGCACCTGCGCTTCCTTTGCGAACATCAAACCCCGGTTGAACTCCGTGCACAAGTCTCCTACCACCACAATTTTGCCGCGATCGCGCAGCCAGCCTAGCGAGGCGTCAATCAACCCCGAGCCCGCTCCGCCGGCGCACAGCAATACGGCATCGGCGCCTACGCCGCCTCCCGTCGCTTCCCAAAGCTTGGCCTCCAGCTTTTCGCGGCTATCATATACCCGGGATAACCCGTATTTGCGCAGCATATCTGCCCGTCCGGCATCCACATCCAGAGCGATCGTCCGGCACGCTGCGGCATGAGCAATCTGAGCAATCAAATTGCCCAAGATGCCAAGCCCTACCACAACGACCGACTCGCCAAAGGCCAACCGGGCGGTTCGCAGCGCATGGATCGCTATCGCTCCCAATCCTGCATACGCGGCTTCCCGGGCATCCACATGCTCCGGCACCACCGCCGCCAGATTGGCCGGCACCGACAGCCATTGCGCATGGCAAGTATAGGGAGCGCCGTAACAGGCGACCCGCTGTCCTTCGCGAAAGCCGCGTACGCCTTCTCCCACTTGCTCTACAATTCCGACCGCGCTGTATCCCAATATGTGTGGATCGTCCAAGCTGCCGCGAATCATCCCAAGCTCGGTGCCCGGACTAATGGCGGAATATTCGGTCCGCACGCCCACATGTCCCGGCAGCAGCTTCGGCTTCTCGACATCGACGACGGCAACGCTGCCCCGTTGCGCGGCAATCGCTTTCAAATTCCGCACTCTCCTTTGTGTCGCCCGATATAAGGGGGTTCTGTTATTCGTTAGACAGTTTTCTGTATTCGCTCGGCGAGGTACCATAATATTTTTTAAAGGTTGTCGTAAAAGTCGACGAATTCATATAGCCGATTCTCTCTCCGATTTCGGCAATCGACAGCTGCGAATCCTTGAGCAGCTCCCTCGCATGGGTCAGTCTGATTTTGTTGAGATATTCGACATAATTGACGCCGAACGTTTTCTTGAAGTAGTTCGAAAAATATTTCGGAGTCGTCCCCGCCACCGCGGCAATTTCATCCAGATATAAATTCCGCATATAATGCAATTCAATATATTGGGCAATAAAGGACGGGTTCAGCTTGCGTCCGTTCTCCTCTTGCTTGGCATAACCCGCCAATTCTCTCGCGGCATCAAGCAGCGCGTTCTCCATTTCGGCATAGTCCGGCGCTTGCTCCAGCCGTTGCATAAATTGCCGCTCCAGTTCGTACAGCTCCTGACCGGTCTTTGCCGAACCTTCCGCGTGCCCGACCATGTAGAAGAACATGCTGTTCGCCAGATGGATCATCTGATGATAATGAATGCGCCGCTCGGCATTTTCCCTGATCGTCTCCCGAATCAATTGCGTCGCTTCCTGCAGCTTGCCGATCATCAAATAATGGGATAGCTTCTCCAGCTTCTCGATCGGATAATAGGCCAGCCGTTTGTAATGGATTTCCGCCACATCCATCACCGGACTGTCATCGTTGACGGCACGGTACAGACTTCCGCCTTGCACGGACAAATAGGCGCGGCGGCAGTTCGACACATTGGAGGTATAGAGAGCGCTAACGCAAGCCCACAATGAAAATCCGGAAAATTCCTCCTTCTGCAGCCGGGTCACGGATGTTCTCAGTTGTTTGATCAGACCGCTGCGCTCCTGCAGCCGTTCGACGCCAAGCATAACGATAAATTGCAGATGTCCGGCGTGAAACGCGTTGGCTGCCAAACCGTCCCGGCCAAGCCCCTGCTCGATCCGTCGCTCCATGTCCTCTATCGTCCAATTCTCCGCCGATTCGTTTGCAAGCCGGCCAACCTGCACAAGCGCCATGACGAAGTGCTTGTGGCGGTAGAAATCGGCATAGTAGGTCTGCATTCGAATATCTTGCTCGGTTTCGCGCGGCAGCCCGTCAAGCGTCTGAAGAAACGTTGATCTGCGCAGCTCCTCATCGGCATACGCCTTTTGCCTCCGATTGTCTTCATTCTCGGACTGCAGCTTGACAATGCCGCTTAATATTTTGCGGAAATCGTTGCCCTTGCTGTTGCCTCCGCCCAGTTGCTTTAAAATTCTTTTGACGGGATTGTTCAAATAGACGCTGAGCAGCAAAGACAGAATGATAGCGCATACACCTGCGGTCAACATAATCTTTAAATTGGCTCCGGCAACGGCATCCACATTGGCGAACTGGTAGGGCAGCCGCTCCATGTAGATAAAGTCGTTATATTCCGACTTCAGAATCCGGTATTCGTAATCCTGGCGCTTGACCGTCACTTCGCCGGCATTGCTGAAATAAGCGTCGCTCAGCGCATCCACCAAATTCCAGTTGTCGTCGGTGCTCATCAGCATGTCGCGATTCTGGTCCAGAATCATCATGGAGCCGCCGGAAAAAATCGGACCCTGGTTCACATGCTTGAGCAATGCTTCCAGATCGATCAACACCAGAACGTTTTTACCGGATGAACGGAGCTTGTTGCCTCCTGTAACAACCAGCAGCTGTTTATTTTTGTGCTGATTCGAGTTCTCGCCGGTATTGACCGTAAACGGCGATGCCGGAAAAACCTTGTACGTTTTTTTGCTCCGCATATAATTTCGCCAGTAATTGGCGTTGTAGGTCTCATGCAAATATTTTTTATCGAAGAAATAGTCGAAGCGATTTGTACCCTTGGTGGTAATGACAATATCAGAATCGTCATAGAACACCGCCACCTCTTCGATAAAGTCGTAAGGAGCCGACAAATTGGCGATATGCTCGATCATCGTGTAGGCAATGGACATATCCGTGCTGTCGTCGATCATCGAGCGCAGGCTGTCCGTTCCGGGCATAATGTGGATGGTATGGATCAAATTGTTGACCACCCTGAAGCTGTTGTCGAAGGCCTGCACCGTCGACTGCATCATCATTGAGTTTTTGTCGGATACTTCTTCATAGATGCCGGATATCGAATTGCGGTACACCATATAAGTCGAGACGAACATAAGGACGATAACCAACATCAAAGCCAAAAATATTTGCATAAGCCCAAGGCTGGTCATTCTACGTCTCATTGCGCACGCCCCTATCGATACGATGTCCCATTATTTTAACACATTAACCTTTCTCTGAGCCGAGCATCACTCCTTTGGCAAAATACTTTTGAGCGAACGGATACACGATCAATACCGGGATCATCGCGAGTACAATCGTCGCATTTTTCATCGCCTGGGGCGCCAGTGCCGCTTTGTCCACCAGACCGGCAGTCGAACCCTCGTTAAAAATAAGCATGCCTCGCAGCACAACCTGCAACGGGTACAACGCCTGATCGTTTAAATAAATCATGGGCAAGAAAAAGCTGTTCCAGTGCCCCATAAAGTAGAAAAGTCCGATTGACGCCATCGCCGGCTTGGACAACGGAATGACGATATTGAACAGAATGCGAAACTCCGAGGCTCCGTCGATCAACGCCGCCTCGCGGATCTGGGAAGACATATTCTCATAGAAGGTCTTTAGAATAATCAACTCGAAGGTCCAGATCGCATTCGGCAGCACGAGCGCCCAGACCGAATCGATCAATCCAAGCTGCTGCACGATCAGGTAATTCGGGATGATGCCCGGGCTCAAGAACATGGTGAGCACAATCATCAGCATCCAGAATTTCCGGAACACCAGATCCCGGTTCGCAAGCGGGTAAGCGGCTATCGCTGTCATGAGCAAATTGACGAATGTCCCGAAAACGGTATAAAATATCGTGTTTAAATAGGCTCGCGGAATTTTATCGTCCTTAAGCACTTCCGCATACGCCTCGAAATTAAGCCCTTTGGGCAGCAGCCATACTTGCCCTTGCGACACGCTGGCCGTATCGCTTAGCGATACTGCGGCAATGTACAAAACGGGGTACAGAGTCGCAATAGCTACGCCAACCAGCATAATCGCATTAATAACGCCAAAAAACGTAAACCTGGCCTGGCCTACCATAATCCGCTCCCTCCCAGCCGCTTGCTGATATAATTGGCTCCCAGCAGCATAACCATGGCAACCAGCGCTTCGAACAGACCTACCGCCGCCGCATAACTGTAATTGGACTCCAGCAATCCTTTACGATATACGAAAGTGGAAAATACATCCGCCACCTCGTAAGTCATCGGATTGTAGAGCAGCAACACCTTCTCGTAACCGATACGAATCATCGATCCCGTCTTCAGGATAAACATGATAATGATCGTCGGCAGAATGCCGGGAAGCGTTACATTCCATATGCTGCGGAACCTGCCGGCGCCGTCCACTCTCGCCGCCTCGTACAAGGTTGGATTAATGCCCGCTACGGCAGCCAGATAGATAATGGCGTCGTAACCGGTGTTGGTCCATATTTCCGATGTAATATACACAGGCCTGAACCAACTCGGATCGACCAGGAAATAATGGCTTTCCAGGCCAAGCGATACCAACAGCCGATTGACGATGCCGTTTGTCGGCGACAGAAAGTCAATGATCATGCTGCTGATAATAACAACCGAAAGAAAGGCCGGCAGATAACTGAATGTCTGTATCGATTTTTTGAACCGGGCGACTCGCACTTCGTTGAGCAGCAACGCAAGAAGGATCGGGAACGGGAATGACACAATCAGATTAAAAAAACCAAGCGTTAACGTATTTCTGAACAGCAGAAAAAAGTCGTCGCTGCCAAAAAGTTTAGAGAAATGCTTCAGTCCCACCCACGGACTGTCAAAAATGCCGGTAAACACGCTGTAGTCCATAAAGGCGATGGCCAATCCGGAAAGCGGTCCATAACGAAATATCAAATAGAAAACGAGACAGGGAATTAATAGAATCAGCAGTTGCCGGTCCCGCTTTATCCGCTTGCGGAGATCGGACCAATAGGACCGGAATACACGCATGCCGCCTTTCCGCAAAGCCGTCGTATTTGATCCCGCCATACATGATCACTCCTATCGATGTTGAGCGGCGATCGGACACCTAAGCATCCGATCACCGTACCGTGCTGTTCGCGGCCTTACATTCGCCGCTGCCCGACAAATCATTTGGAGCTATCGAACCGTTCTTGAGCTGCATTATAGATGCCGATATATTCCGTCACGCCAATCTTGGCCGCATTCTGCACCCAGGCTTCCCATTCGCTGTTGCCGTAGGCCTTGTTCAGAACATACTTGGAATTAAATTCGGCAGCCGCCTTTTCGAGCGAAGTCTGTATTTCCGCAAGTCTTGCGTTTTCTTGATCCGTAAAATTAAGAACGGGATCAAGCGGCTCGAATTTGTTGTCCGACAGCATCATATCCTGGGCTTCCTGCTCTTTTTCCGTGAAATTGTAATAGACGCTTCGTCTGTCGGGAGCCAGGTACATGCCTTCCATCCACATGCCGTAACGATCGTTCAACACATTGATATCCACCGTCGGCAAATCGGAGAGCTCTGGATACGTAGCTTTGCCGCTCTCATCCCATGTAAAGTTGACTCCCTCCGCGCCTATGGTGACCAATTCCGCGCCGGACGGGCTGCTCAAATAATCCAGAAGCTTGAGCGCCGCTTCCTTATTGGCGTTATTGGCCACCGTTATGCCCCACGAGGCGTCGATCTTCGGCAAGGTGCGAATGTTTCCGGTTGGCCCGATCGGGTTGGCATAACGCAGATCAAAGTCCGGATTGACGTCTTTGATCTGGTTATAGAACAAGTCAAGCCGTCCAATCCAATCCCAAGTGACGAACGATTTATCCGTTGTCATCTTCGCCGTCCACGAGTCGGGGGTATCCGTTAGAAACTCGGGATCGATCAATCCTTCATTGTACAGCTTTTTAATAAAATCAAGCAGTTCCTTGTGCTCCGGTTGGATCGAAGCAAACTTCCAAACCTTCGACGCTTCGTCATAGTAGGCTGGATAGCTGTCTCCCGCTATCCCCCATCCGTAAGCCAGATCCTTAAAGATCAGCTCCTTCGTTTTGGATGCGAACGGATAGGAATCCGGGTACGCGGCTTTCATCGCCTTCAATACCCCATAGAATCCGTCCGTATCCTTCCACATTTCAAGACCTAATTCTTTCAAAATATCCATTCGCGCCATCAGCCCGTGGTTGACGTCCCGATTCATATTGTAGATCGGCCAAGCATACATCTTGCCGTTCTCGTCTCCGTAGGATTTGATCACCCATGGGTTCTCCTCTACGTACATCCGGTTGAAGTTGGGGAGAATGTCGAGATAATCGTTAATGGCAACAACGGCTTTCTGCCCGCCAATCTGCTTTAACTCTGCAGGCTTCAATCCGTGGAAAATATCCGGCAGCTTGCCCGAAGCTACGGTTACTCTCAACTTGTCCTGATACGTAGAGTTGGAGAATGCCTGAAAATTAACTTTAATGCCTGTTCTTTTTTCGATTTCCTGAGCGACCAGCTTGCCGTTAGGATCCGACTCTCCACTGAGCATCCAGGTAATGGTTGTTGGTTTATCCACCAATGGAAGCGTCAATCCGCCGGTATCGCCATACGTATTCGGCTGCTCCGTGCCGGCGCCGGAATCGGATGGCGCTGCGGACGGCGATTGCGTAACGTTTGCGGTGCCGTTGTTTTTATTCCCCGCGCCGTTGTTGTTCCCTGCGCATGCAGCCAGCGCGGATATCAGGAATACGCAAGCGAGAATGGCACTTAACCTTCTTTTCATTTCTTGTCCTCCCCATTTTCATCTATTTGATATTGGACGACCGTTTAGCGACCGGTACCGGGTCCCTTCGGTCAACCACATTCTATATTGGGCTTTCTTCTACCGTAAACAAAGCGTTTTCATTCGTCGGCAGTTTAACGCCTCAGAGTTGTTAAATTCATGCTAAAACCCTGCAGTATCAAGGTTTTAAGGGCTGTAGAAAATGCTAAAGCGGTAGAAATTCATAATAAAGTCCGGACTATATTAGTGTAAGATACTCTTACAATAATACAATCCGGACTTCTTTAATTCTCAAGTATTAACCGAGCGACAAGACGAATGTCATCCAAATCAATAGTCCTGTTGCCATCCAGATCTAGATGGGCAATCTCCGCCCAATCGGGATCGGAGTCGTTCTTGTCTTGTAAGGAGGCCATCATGGACAAGTCGCCAATACTAATCGCGCCATCGCCGTTCGCGTCGCCGGCAACGACGTCCGGCGCCTCCATGATCATAGCCGGCGCGCTTGGCACGCTCTCATGATGAAGGCGATTCGCGGCGGTAACGACATAACCGGTTGTCTTCTCGGCATCGGCAGCCGTGTCCAGAAAGCTGTGGGTCGTTCCCCCGTCCGATTTTCGGACGAAAGCCGCAATGGAAGACGGGTCGGCCAGGTCGGGCATCCCCTGCCCATCCATCCGATAAACGACGTAGTATGCGTTCGCATTGCCGCTGTCTTCCCAAGTCACAAGAACGCCTTCCTGTTTCTGTTCCGCGCGGACATCCTCAGGGACTTCGGGCATCGGGCTCGCGCCGCTTGCTTTGGCTGGAATCATGGCTGGATATCGGAAGACCGTTTCCTTCAACTGATTCAGAATATTAAGCGGATTGGCTAACAAAGGTTTGCTTGAGTAGAAAATGCCGCCTTTCACCTCGTCAAACATGCGATTGTAGCGAATTTGCTTAATCAATTCATCCGGCTGCTGCCATTGATTATCGGAATTGTTGGCAATCTTGTAGGCGGCTTGTCCGATATAAAGGTCCACGCCACTATCCTTCACTTCATTGGCCCACCATTCTACCAGCACGTCGTAATCGGCAACAGCCATTTCGGTGCTCCAATAGATTTGAGGCGCGATATAATCAATCCACTTATTCTGAATCCAGGACCGGCTGTCCGCATAGACCGCATCGTACGATTGAAGACCATTCGTCGCCGAACCGGTCGGGTCTGTCGAAGCGTTGCGCCAAATGCCGAACGGGCTAATGCCGAACTGCACCGAAGGTTTCTCCGCTTTAATCTGCATATATAATTGCTCAACGAATGTATTGACGTTGCTTCTGCGCCAGTCGCCCTTATTGCCGAATCCGGTTCCATATGCCTGATAAGCCGCTTCGTCATCAAATTGCTCTTCTCCTACGGGATAAGGATAGAAATAGTCATCGATATGAACGCCGTCGATATCATATTTTTTTACAACCTCGATAATCGTTTCAGTGGCGAATTGACGCACGCCCTCGATACCCGGGTTCAAATACAACCCGCTTCCGTAAGGCACTACCCAACCTTCGGCCATTTCCCTAATCGGATGATCGGCCGTCATTCCATTCATATTGGGACGCGTATTGGCGCGGAACGGATTGAACCAAGCATGAAACTCCATATTTCTTTTATGAGCTTCCTCGATTACGAACTGCAGAGGATCATATCCCGGATCCGTGCCTTGCGTTCCCGTCAACCACTCCGACCAAGGAAGAATGTCGGAGGGATACAAAGCATCCGCGCTCGGCTTTACTTGAAAAACAACGGCATTTATGCCGATCTCCTGCAGCCTGTCGAGCACGCTGACCAGCTCTTGCTTCTGCGTCTCTTGGCTTGTATATCGATTCGACGGCCAATCGATATTGCTCACCGTTGCAATCCATGCCCCGCGGAATTCCGTCTTCGGCGCGGGATCTTGCGAGCCGTCCGCCATGGCCGGATTGGCATTCCCGAACGCCAACAATAACGAAAGAACACCTGCCGCCATTGTCAATATACCGGATCGTTTGAATAGACCGCTCAGCCTATTATGATTAATCGTCATTCCGCTTCTGTCCCCTTTCATGATGCTCACTCCGTCGGAGGATTCATATAGTCCATCATCGAGATAATGACTTGAACCGCTTCCGCCCTTGTCATAAGTCCGTTAGGTTTGAACATGTTGTTGCCTCTTCCTTGCAGCAATTTCTCCTTCGCGACGGCAGCAATAGAAGGCTCCGCCCAGAACTGCATGTCGGAAACGTCGCTAAATGTGGAACGATTAGAGGAATTGACATCCAGCTTTACGATGGATGCCATCATCACCGCCATCTCGCTGCGATTAATGGAGCGATCCGGACGGAACGTGCCGTCATCATAGCCGTTAATAATACCTTCGGCCGCTAATGCCGATATGGCTTCTCTCGCCCAAGACTCTATTAAAGCCTGATCCTTGAATGGCAGCGACGCCGGTGAATTCTCTTTATATTCGAAAGCTTGATAGATCATAACGGCAAATTCATCACGACTTACTTCTCTGTCCGGACGGAAGGTTTCGTCGCCATACCCCTTTATAAAGCCAAGCTCAACCGCGCGCTTAATTTTGTCTTCCGCCCAGTGTCCGGAAATATCCGTAAATGAAATCTCCGAATTTTCCTTGGGCTCTTCAATAAGTCGAATCTGGATCCGTTCATTCACTTCATGCCGGGTCGAAGAAGCTGAACTTGTCGCAAGCTTGACCTTGTTCAGCTTTATCTCAACCTCTTTTCCTTCGCCAATCACCTCGAATATGACCTTACCCAGCATAACCTCTCCACTTGCGCCGCTGACGTTGCCCATTTTCGTACTGACGAGCAGGAACGTCCCATCGTTTGATGTTTCTATCGGATAGATCAGGCTCGATATGCCGCTGCTTGCCTTCTTGAATTGAAGCATGCTTGTATCCATACTCAACTCCATTTCATATCCGTATAAATCTATTATATTTTGGCCTGTTATCGTAACCTCGACTTCATCTCCCTTTTCGGCTTCTTGCGTATTGATTTCTATATCGAATGAAACGGATGCCGCATGCGTGATTTGAACACTACTATGTAGAGTTATAAGAATAGTGATGATTGCCAAAGCGAAGGATTTAAGCTTCATCCGGTTTATCTCCTTTTTGAAAATGCTTATAGTTGAACGAAAGGAAGCACAGTGGCTCCCTTTCGTCCGCATTGATGCCATTAACTTTAAATCGAGTTCAAAAAGTTCGGTTTTCAGCACCGAGAAGTTTGAAAGAAGGTAGAAACTGAGGAGCGGAGCGTAGTGGAAGCTACGTGAGCACCGGAAGTTTCGCCTGAATTCAATATTCGATGTCGAGTAAGCTTCTTGGCATACTTCGTGATCAAAAGCGGACTTTTTGAACTACCGCTTATGCTTTGCCCAGAATGCGGCGTGCTACGTATACAAGGTCTTCCAACCCGATCTCGCCGTCATCGTTGTAATCGAATGCCGCGTACTTCGTTGCCCACTCCGGATGTTTGTCATTCAAGCCATACGCGCCAACGATTGACGACATATCTCCAACCGTGAACTGGCCATCCTCATTAACATCACCTGGCTTCGGAACGTTAACGGATGATCGGAACGCTGCCAATGCAGAGCTCAGTTCCTCTATAGCATCGCTAACTTCTGCTTCTGTCGCGTCACCGTTGATTGCCACCAACTGTGCCGCATCAATTGCCGCTTTCAGAACAGCCTTGGAACCGATAGGGTATTGACCCGCGGCCGCTCCTTCTGTTGCAGCCGTATAGATGCTATTAGCCCCTGCAACCAACTCTAGCAATTCCGTTTTGTCGACTTCGTCCAGCGCCGTAATCATGACGGAATGATCCGCCCCGGCTGCCGATGTTTCCATACCTTCCAAATTGCCGATCTTAACGCTGGCAATGCTGATTGTCGTGCTGGCGGACTCATCTACGCGCAAGGCCTCAAACTGAAGTCTCGCTAATTGCGTGTTCGATGCATCCGCATCATCCGAAATATCGAATGCAATGAATCTGACCGTTCCCGGAACATCCTGGTCATCCGCCAGCAGGATCCAGCCTTCCTTCTCCGATGGCTCGCCAAATCCAACGAAACGAACCTTCTCTTCGTCGAAGGTGACGACAACGTCTTGACCTGCTACCGGACCGTTAATTCCGTTCAATCCATATACAAGCTCGAAGGAAGCACCTTCTGCCACTTCCTCGGCGCCTGTCAACAATGCCGAGATTTCCGGATCTGGAGTCACATCCGGACGAGTAACCGTAATAATCGCTTCCGCGAACACGCCTGCTGCAATCGAGCTAGCCGCTCTTACTGTCGCGGTTCCTTCTTTCAACGCAGTGACCAGACCTGTTGCCGATACGGACACGACGCCTTCTTCCGATGAATCGCTAATGGTCCAATTGATTGCCTGATCTTCAACCTCATCTGGTTTAACGGTTGCAGCAAGCTGCACGGTTTCACCGATTTCAAGTTCAGCCGCTTCCAAGTTAAGCTCTACGCTTTCCGGCTGCGGCGCAGACGATTCGTCTTTCATCAATGTAAAGGTATCAACGGTTCTGCCTGCCACTGTCTTCGTAACTACATTCAGCTCATTGCCGCTCGCTTCGACAGTAGCGTACATTTGCGTTTGCTCTGTATCCGTTACCTTCTGCCATGGGTAAGGGTTCAAGCCATAGAACTTATCGCCCGTAGCGCTAGGAATCAAATAGGTTGTACCTTGCCCGTCGGCAACCGGCTCTCCGTTCTGCATCGCATGTGTCCGCAAGTAAATATGATCATGTCCGTTCAATACGAGATCTACGCCGAACTCGTCGAGCACCGGAACCCAGTGGTTACGGACATTCTCCGTCATATAGGTGCTTCCGTATGGAGATCTGTGGAACACGACGACCGTCCATTTTTTGTCATTCTGCGCGAGATCCGCTCTTAACCATTCCTTCTGCTGCTCAACCTCGTATTCCGTATTCAGCATGACGAAATGAATGTCATTGTAATCGAAGGAATATACGGTTCCCTGCATATCTTCGCTGTCATAGCTGCTGTTCGGATTGTTGAAGTGGGCGAGATAGTCCTGATTCTTTTTGGTTCCCGTCACCTCGTGATTTCCGACTACGGTAGCTATAGTCGTATTCATCAATCGTTCTTGGGCGGTCTCGAACCACCAGTTCCATTGCTGCTCATTATGTCCATGGTCGACAATGTCGCCAAGGTGAATGGCAAAGTCGGCATCGGGATGTTCGGTCGCAGCTACATCAAATGTGTGTCCCCACTTCTCGAAACCAGCCAAGCTTCCGGCTTGCGAGTCCCCGAACACGAAAAACTTCGTATCTGCATTTCCTCCGGCCGCTGTTGTAAATGTACCTTCATCGCCGAAGTTCGCCGCACCGTCGCCGACGCGATACACGTACTCTGTTCCGGCTTCAAGACCGGAAGCGGCCGCCTTATGCACCTGGATCGTTCCATGCGATGTCGTGTTGTAGCTATGATTCGTTCCCGTGAAAGTCGTCACATTAGCCGCGTCGAAGTTTGTAAACTCCGACTTCTTCGCAACCTGTACAACCGTTGTTTGAACCGAAGGATTCGTATTCCAGTTAAAGCGACGCTCGCTAGTCGTATCGGCGCCGAATGCAACGTTGACATTGTAAGGCGTTACCGAACCTGCAAAAGGAGACACAGTAAATTCAACCGGTTTACTATGCTGTTCGCCTTTGACTGCCTGCAGCATAAGCGTCTGTACCGTTGCCGTCAGCTCACTTGTCTGCAGTTGACCTTGTTCATTGGTTACGAGTGCTCCGCCGCCAACTGGAACGCCGCCGGATGTGATGTGGGCTCCGGCTACGGGTTGACCATTCTTATCCGTAACGGTGAAAGTCGTTTGTTGCCCATGAGCGTAGCCTTCATCCCATGCCAGCTCCAATTCATGATCGAATTGAAATTGCAAAGCCGGACCAACGAAACCTTTCGCCGTTTCCGTGCCCGCCTGAACGATGCCGCCCGATACAAACTCAATCTTGCTTCTGTTGCCGAATGCGTCTGCTTTCACTTGATAGCTGATTTGCGCCAGTACGTCCTCGTCCGTCAGTTCCAACGCATCGAGATCATCGAATGTGACACGAACAGCGCCTGTACCCGAATTGGCGGTTCCCGCAGCATGCGCTTCTGTCAGCTTCGCGCCGGGCGTTACGCTCCAGTTCGCGGTTGCGGTCGGATCGAATTTCAGCTCCAGATGTCCGCCCTTCATTTGTTCGATGGCCTGACCTTTGATGTCGACCGTATAAGTATGACCGACCAACAATTCTGCCGGCGTGGCGTACTTGAATTGGGATGATCCCGTGTCTACGATAAAGGACCACTCTCTGATCGTTTCATTGCCCTCGTAATCCCGGACAGCCAGCTTGACATGATGAATGCCGTCATCAAGGGATTCGCTTGGCAAGTAGCTGATTTGTCCGTTTGTAACATATAGATGATGTTCAACAAGTTCGCCATTCAGGTAGAAACGAATCTTTTCCTGATCGATCAATGTATTCGCGGGATTTTGTACCGGATCATATCCCGCGTCTTCGCCATACGCCAAAATGGTAGGCAAATTATTATTAATGATAGCGTCTGGTGCCGGACTCATGTTTTTGATGATTGGCGCCGTACGATCTTCGGTCACATTGCCGTAGATTAATCTGATATCGTCGACGTAGATCGTTCCGCTTCTCTTCTTTGTATTATTCGTTTGCATAATTCGGACAGGCTCATCGATTTTAAGATCCAATGGTCTTCCTGTCAGTATATTGGCTTCGACATACTTCCAGCCTGTCCAGTTAACGCCGGTAGTGGCTGGAGTTAAATCTATCCCCATTACAGCGCCGGTAGCCGAGCTTCCGTCGCGGAACTGCGCCCGCAGCCAATCGCCTGAATTATCGCCGTATACCCACATGCTTATCTTCGTCGGATAACCTGACACTGGAATGTTATTGCTAATGCCATTGGCTTTCAGATATGCTCCAGAAGTACCTGTCTTACCTGTAAAATCATATTCCAGCTTCAAGGAGTTGGTGCCGGAACGAACATAATCCGGATTTGTTTCCAGGCTCACTCTAGAGGTGTTGTACAAAGCTCCTGCCGTTTGAAGATATTTCTGGTAAAATGCCGTATTGTTGGCGTAGCTTTCGAAATCCTCGACGACTACAGGGGCCAACCCAACATTGACGCGCATTTCCGTCGAAATATCGCCATAGCTGACAATGATCTTGCCGCTCACATTGTCCGTGCTTGCGGCAACGAATACGCCCTGCTCATCGATTGTTCCAATCGGACCTTCTACGCTCCAGTTCAACTGATCCGCATCCGCTTTGATCACTTTGCCATCAAGCAGCGCCGTTGCGGGAATAGTAATCGTTTGCCCTGGATTTACCGAGCGTTCTTCGGTAGGAAACTTCAATTCGGTCAACGAGTCGACCACCTCGACCGTCGCGCTTCCAGTCAATGTATCGCCCTCAACGGCAACAGTAGATGATCCCGCTGTATTGGAAGCTTGGAATACATGTTCTGCGAATGAACCGATCTCCGAATTGGCAGCGCTCCATAGAACCTCTTCGTTCAGCGGCGCCGGATGTCCATTCGCGTCAATAGCCGTTACATGATAAGCAAGTTTGGAATTAACGAGCACGCGATCAAAGTTAGGAGTGACGGCAAGTTTAGCGGCTGTACCCGTTTCCGGCGCTTTGCTGACTAGCAGCAATCCATTCGCATTGTTGCGCTCGCCGCCGTCGGAGCCGCTGTTGACCATGCGCACAGCGCTCTCGCCAGGCATTCTGGCAGCTAAAGTAGCTGAACCGCCGCCATCGAGATTCATTGCATTGATGACGCCCATATCTTTTAATATTTGGCCTACTTCACCTGTCGTGACGCCTTCACTGAAGCCGGGCTGACGTCCGTCGATCTCGAACAATACGATGCTGCCATCGGCTTTCGTTCCAATAGCGGAACGCGGATGCACTGCGGTATCGCCGGTTTGAACAACTCCGTCTCTCAAAACCATCGTATTGCCGCCGATTGCTACTACGACATCATTCCAAGGGCTGTTAAATTGGAATTGAGCCGCAATCTCATCATTAACCTCCAAGCTTGCGAGCGCAGCTCTTGCAGTTCCGGAAGCGGACAGCACAATATGCCCATTCGGAATCGGCGTATTGCCTTTTCCATTATGTACGGCCGTCACTTTCAATTGCATCGTATCCCCGCTCTTCACTTCTCCGGACAACACTTCCAATACAACCTCATCGCCATTGCTGTCCGATTGAGTGCTTGTATTGAATTCAGGGGTAAACAATACCAACTGATTATTGTCCCTAAGGCGGTTAATATGCGTAATGCCGTGAGTCGCGCCTTCGATCGTAACCGTCTTCGTCAGTGTCGGCGGCTGGCCGTACACGCTGGTACCGTCCGACGTTAATCCGAAGGCATAATGAGTACTGCTAGAAGGGGTATTCAAGATCTTGCCATCCGTTATAAACAAGCCGAGCGGGATGCCGTTGGAGACCGTATAGAAATCGCCATTGACGCCGGCGATTACCCGATTGCCCGGCGCATCCACATCCTTGGCCATATTGGTCAAGCTTCTGAAGCCCATGACATGGCCATTGCTTGTTCCCGCCTGCAATTCCAAATGCTCGTTTTTCGGATCGAATTCAACGAAATGTATTTTCTCCAAACCACGATCTACCTTCATGTCATACCAGTTATATTCAACACCGGGCACCAGCTCGACAGATCTTGCATCCAACACATCGCCGAATTCCGTTTCCGGAATCGGTGCGGCAGCAGCCGAATTTTGCAAATATGGAGTAGCTACCGTCAGCAACATAACCAACAGACAAATCCATTTCGCACGGCTCAACCTTCTCGTTACTTTCGAGTGATCATTCATTCTTCATTTCCTCCCACATGTTTTATACTAGTTAAGAAATGACTAGCACCTAGGAAGAAACTATAGTATTAGATTATTAAAACAAACGCCTCATTTAGTTAAGAGATTGTCAAAACGCCCGATTTAACAATAACTATATTATGGTTTTATATGTAAGATAACGCTTCTATTTTATAATTGGGTAAAGACTCCCGGCGAATTGCAAAGCTACGGATCGCCTACACTAAAAAAATCCACAACCGCATGTGGTTGTGGATTTTGCTTGCATGGCCCAAACTTTTTTTGGATTCTCTACAATTCACTCTATGTCAGAAGGCACAGTATGGACGAAAATTGAAATAGACTAACTATGGTTGCCTCATTTCGGGCGACATGCCGGCGAACTTCTTGAACTTGCGGCTGAAATAAAACTCGTCGGCAAAGCCGACCTGATGAGCCACCTCCTTCATCCGCAGCCCGGAATGGAGCATCAGTTTTTTCGCACGGTTCATTCGAATGTTCGTCAAGGTGTCGATCGCGCTGACGCCGTACGTCTTTTTGAACGCATCCACATAATATTTCGGACTCAGCTTCGCAATGGAAGCCAGACACTCAATAGATAAGTCTTCATGGAACCGTTCCTCCATGAAAGCCTTCGACCTCTCCAGAGCGGACTCGGTCGACGCCTTGCTGCCAACCCTCTCCGCCGACAGCAGCGAATAGATCAGCTCGTTCATATCAAGCTCCGCCCGCCATCTCTTAAGACCGTCTTCGCTTCGCCAATTCTCATAGATGGAGCGGCATAAGTGGGCGAGTCTCCCTTTCACGGGAACGTTCAGCTCATCCTTGCCTTCGAACAACATTTCGATCAGATGCGCAGCCGGCAGAGCCGCGAGGGGCAGTTGCTCCTTACCGGATTCGATTGTCGCCTCGAAGTGCAAAATGGCCGCTGCCAGCTCGCCGCCCCGATCCGACAGCAGGCCGAATGTGCTGTCCGGACGCACCGGGTAAGCGCGGTCTCGTACCAATCTCAGCGATCCGGCATCCAGTTCCAGCTCGCCCTCGCCGCGAATCGGCACGATGAGCGCGGGAAGCAGCGTTAATTGCCGCTCCATCCTTTCTCCTTCCGCCCCGGCAAACAGTTCAACATCGATCAACCGCACCCGAAGCCGCTCCAGCGGCACGCCCCCGTTCCTTGCTGTTTTCAACATCGCTGCTCCCTCCCCTATGTCATATGGTCATGACTTGTTCTCCCAGTCCGATCATAGATCAAATGATTTGCGGTATTGGCTCGGCGTAATATGATGGATCTTGCGGAATACGGCGGAGAAGCGTCCGGCGCATTCGTACCCGCAGACTCTCGCGATATCCCGGATGCTCATCTCATCCTTGGCCAGCATCCGCATCGCTTGCTGCATCTTGCCCTCTCGGACATATGCGGCGATCGTTACGCCGTATACCAGCTTGAACGAACGGCGCAGCTTGCTCTCGCTCATCGCCGCGAGGGCGGCCAGCCGGGACAGGTCGGGCGGCTCCAACATGTTTCGGTCGATTGCATCTTTAACCTTGAAGATGCGCTGCTTATTGTCCCACGTCACATGGTCGGCGCGCCTCTTGTCGATCAGCTCTGGTTGTTCCTGATTGCGCTTGATCAGCATCAGAATTTCCCCGCATTTAAAATAGTAATAAGGCAGCGGCGTTACAGCCTTCCGTATCGACCATTTCAGCTCATCCATCGCGAGCAGCACATCCGGCGTATTAATCTGGGACTCGGTCCATGACCGGGCTTCGCCTGGTTTA
The DNA here is from genome assembly GCF_018604145.1 of Paenibacillus agaridevorans. Lineage (NCBI taxonomy): Bacteria > Bacillati > Bacillota > Bacilli > Caryophanales > Paenibacillaceae > Paenibacillus > Paenibacillus agaridevorans. The sequence continues at coordinate 5,019,469 of NZ_CP075889.1, forward strand.
AAGGCGGTGTCCGGGCCGCCGCCCGCAAGCAGTCTGCCATGGATATATTCTTCGAACACGATCATCGCGTCGAAGCATATAAGTTCCTCATCGGAATAATGAATCGTGACCGGCGTTCCCGAGCTCGCCACGACCTGATTCATTGGCTTCAGCTCCCGGTCGCTCCGGCCTTGTCCGGATATTGTTATTCGTCCTTTGCTGACGCTGAACAACCATAGACAGGGCTTGTCCGTGTCGAATGTATAAGACAGACTCGTTTTCGTTGAAAACCATGCACTGACACAAAACAAACCTGGCTCGGGGCTCGTCTGGATGATCCAGCCTTCTCCCCGGCTCTCCGGCATGTCGTAACACCATCCGCTTCCAAAACGGCGCCTTTGCATCCCGAAATGCCGGGCCATTGATTCTAGCCCGTCGACAAACATCTCGTTTTCGCCTTGAATTCGGCTTGTCCTTCTCGACTCCGAACTGCCCACGTCTATCCTCGCATTCGCTCTTCCGATTGACTTCCCCATACCTTCTGCCTCCACGCAATGTGCCAAAGTGATATAATTCTATGCTGATTTTAACTGATTTTGATTATCATTAACAGCTCTGAGTCCAATAAACTGCGGATGTTCCGGGCTTTCGCTTCTCTTTTCCACTTGTCCAGGAGCCTTTCGTCAGCGATTGACTTCCTCGATGACAACAACCTAATATAGCTTTGAATCATTTATTTTTTTGAACTACCTTTAGAAGGAAGGAAGATAAGCGCGTGCAGACTTTACGTCGTTTTTTCTCGTATTACAAGCCCTACAAGTGGCTTTTCACCCTTGCTTTCGGCAGCGCCATCATGGCCGCTCTGCTGGAGCTGACATTCCCGATGGCTATCAATATCATCATCGACGACTTGCTTCCCAAGGGCAACTGGATGTCGATACTGTGGGCCGGACTTATTTTGCTCGGGATCTATTTACTGAGCTCCGTTTTTCATTTTGTCGTCACCTATCATGGACACAAGCTCGGCATCAATATCGAGACGGACATGCGCCGCAATCTGTTCAAGCGGGTGCAGAAGCTGTCGTTCCGTTTCTTCGACAACAACAAAACCGGACATCTCGTCTCCCGCATGACCAACGATGTCATGGATATGGGCGAGGTCGCCCACCATGCTCCCGAGGATCTGTTCATCGCCGTCATGACGCTGCTCGGCGCTCTGGGCATCATGCTCGGCATCAACTGGCAGCTGGCTCTCCTAACGTTTGTCATCGTGCCGCTTATGATCTGGGTATCGCTGCATTTCTCCCGCAAGATGAACGCGGCCTTCAAAAAAATGTTCAGCGACATCGCCGACTATAACGCGCGCGTCGAAAATAACGTCAGCGGCATGCGGGTCGTGCAGGCTTTCGCCAACGAGCCGTTCGAGATCGAAAAGTTCAGCCAGAACAACAATCAGTTCCGCTTGACCAAATTGATTACTTACAAGGTTATGGCTTGGCATTCCTCTATCAGCTTCGTCATGCTGAAGTTCGTCTCCCTGTTCGTCATCGTCTGCGGGGCCTGGTTTGTCATTGAAGGCAGAATGAGCAATGGCGACTTCATGGCGTTTATCCTGCTCTCCAACGTCTTCCTGGGACCGATCCGCACGATCAATTCCCTGATCGAGACGATACCCAAGGGGCTCGCGGGCTTCCGCCGCTACGAGGAATTGATTCATACCGAGCCCGACGTAAAGGAGAAGCCCGACGCCCGCAGCTTCGGCCAACTCCGCGGCGATATCGTGTATCGGAACGTAAGCTTCGGTTATGAGTCGGACAAGTCGATCGTCAGCAATCTGAGCATGGACATTCGCGCCGGCGAAACCATCGCGCTGGTCGGGCCGTCGGGCGGCGGCAAATCCACGCTTTGCAGTCTGCTGCCCCGCTTTTACGACATTGCGGGAGGACAAATTATGATCGATGGCCTGGACATTCGCGATATGCCGCTGCGCAGCCTGCGCGAGCAGATTGGCATTGTGCAGCAGGATGTATTCCTGTTCGACGGAACGATCCGCGAAAATATCGAATATGGCCGGCTCGGCGCAAGCGAGCAGGAGATCCGGCAGGCTGCGAAGCGCGCCCAGCTCGCGGAGATGATTGACTCTATGCCGGACGGACTCGATACGCTGATCGGCGAACGCGGCGTCAAGCTGTCCGGCGGACAGAAGCAGCGGCTGTCCATTGCCCGCATCTTCCTGAAAAATCCGCCAATCCTGATCCTGGACGAAGCAACATCGGCGCTTGATACGGAGACGGAAGCTTCCATCCAGCAAGCTCTGGCCGAGCTGTCCAAGGGACGCACCACGCTGGTCATCGCCCACAGGCTGGGCACCGTCCGCAACGCTGACCGCATCTTCGTCGTGGCCGAGCAAGGCATCGCAGAGAGCGGCACGCATGAAGAGCTGATCGGCCGGGACGGCATCTACCGCCGGCTGCATCAGCAGGGGCTGACGGGCTGAAGGGCCGACAGGCGGCATCTACCGCAGGCCGCAACGGCAGGGACTGACGGACTGAGGGGCCGACAGGCGGCATCTACCGCCGGCTGCAACGGCAGGGGCTGACGGGCTGAAAAGCTGCATCTTCTGCATCTGCTGGGGCTGACGGGCTGAAAAGCTGCATCTTCTGCATCTGCTGGGGCTGACGGGCTGAAGAGCTGCATCTACTATCTTCTGCATCAGCAGGGGCTGACAGATTGACGGGCCGACAGTCTGCTGGGTTGATGGGCTGATGGGCGACATTAAAAGGATAATTGTAAGTAGAATAAATAGTGGACACCTCGTTAAGAGAATTCGATAATGAATGAAATAGGAGGTGTTCACAATGGGTGAACAACGGAATCGATACAATGAAGAGTTTAAGAAACAGACGGTAAAATATCTGCAAGAGCAGACAAAATCGGTGGAGGACATCGCCCTCGAACTAGATATTCCCGCGAAGACGTTGCATGCCTGGAAAGCGAAATATCGAGATTTTAAGAATGAACCCGTTGCCAGTTCGGGACGCCTCTATGAGCTCGAGCAACTCGTTAAAGAGCAAGAACGTGAGCTCCGCGCGAAAGACCAGAGGATTTCCGATGTAGAGGAGGAGCTCGCGATTGTAAAAAAGGCTGTGCACATCTTCAGCAAACCAAGGAACGACGGTTCCAGTTCATAGAAGATCATCGCTCCGAGTTTCGTTTGGAGAAGATGTGCGAAGTCATGGGTGTTTCACGTAGCGGCTACTACAAATGGAAAAATGCAGAGCTGAGCAACCAGGAACTGCGAAAACGGACTTTAATGGAGCGGGTTTCTTACCATTTTCATGATTCTGAGCAGCGCTACGGTGCCCCAAAGATCACGTATCTTCTTCAAGAAGAAGGCCACACAGTAGCAGAGCGGACCATTGGTTTATACATGCAGGAGCTTGGTCTGCGTGCCTGTGTCTCTCGAAAGTACAAGGTGCAGACGACAGACTCGAGCCATGATTTGCCGATCGCACCTAACGTACTCAACCAAAAGTTTAAAACGGAGAAGCCTAATAAGGTCTGGGTGGCAGACATCACCTATATTCCATGCAGAGAGGGTCGTTTATACTTAGCAAGTATTCTTGACCTGTGTACACGTGAGATCGTAGGCTGGCGCCTAGGGAGCCGGATGACGACCGACTTGGTACTTGGTGCGTTGCAAGACGCCTATAAAGCTAAAAAGCCAAAGAAGGGGCTGCTGCATCATTCAGATCGCGGTAGTCAATATGCATCTGATGATTACAGAAAACAACTCAAAGCCTACAAAATGAGAGCCAGCATGAGTCGGAAAGGCAACTGCTACGACAACGCTTGTATCGAGTCATTTCATAGCGTGCTCAAGAAGGAACTCGTTTACTGCAAGCGATTCAAAACGAAGCAACAGGCCTATGAAGAAATCTACAGATATATTGAGTTTTTTTATAACCGTAAACGGATCCACAGTGCACTGGGGTACTTGTCACCAGCCCGGTACGCTGCAAAATTTAATAAGAGAAAAGCGGCATAAATGGTGTCTACTTTCTTGACAGAGGTCCAAATTGCCCCTTATTTGATTTATGAGCTGACGTTTTACGATATTATAGGGAAAACTGCCCTCTAATTAACTGCGAATAAATGCATGTGACGCAAATCTCCAGAAATAAAGGGAGAATTTCCATCTATATACGCTAAAAAGCCATTTCCCTCGAAATTAGATGGACAATTTCCATCTATTCCGTAAATTAGCTGCTGCGGACGCTATGAAAAATGGAGAAGGAATGCCGAAATAATAGTCTTTCCAACAATTGAACATGGGGGCTGTCCTAAAGTCGTAAATGACTTTAGGACAGCCCTCTGCTTCGTAATTGATCGTTAATGCCCGCTAGATTTCATCGGCTCAACATCCGCAAATGCAACTTCACCGTTCAGATTAGCTATACCCACACGCATGTGCCTACCCAACGCCCATGCTCGGTACAACACCAAAAAGCGAATTGCACGAAAACGTACAATCCGCTCGAGATTTTCAATTAAATGAAACTAGCTGTAAACCTTCCCAACGTAAAACTCCATCAGATCCCGAACCAGCGAGAAAACCTCCCCCACCTTAAGCTCTTGGGAATCCTCGATATCCGACAGCGTTGTCTCCGCGAGCCATCCCTTGGAGACGACCTCGTCGAGTGCGGACTCCGGCGTAACGGACAAATCCGTCGTCAACGCGATGGTGTACGCCAGTTGCTCCAACGTAAGCGGCAGCTTGGCCGGTTCTTCGAGGTCGGCGATGGCCACGTACGGATTGCCCAGGAAGTGATCGGCATGAGCGATCTTTACCGTCTGCATGATATTGGCGAATTGACCTGCCGTTGCAATGCCGTCAAGGTTAAAAGTTTCGTTATGATCGCCGCCGAACGTCAGCGCCATGCTTACGGCGGCCAGCAGCCCTTGATAATGTTTATGTTTGGCATATTCCGGCGTCTCGAATTTGACCGGCGCAAGCTCCATGCCCTGTGCCATTAAACGTTTGCGCAGCTCCGCGATATCCGCTTCCGAACGCGACAACTCGCGGAACGACAAGCCAAGCTCCGCCGCCAGCTTCGTCGCGGCGCCTGCCGCCTCGCCGGTTGCCATGCCCAGCGGGATGACGCGGGCGCTTCCGTGCGGAATCGTATCGAAGCTGGCTGCGCGACCGACGACAAGAAGGTTGTCCACCGCAAGCGGCACGATAGCGCGGAACGGCACGCCGTATCGTTCCGGCGCCGCGACGATGGCCCCTTGATCCTGCGCGTTAAGCCGCTGGATATCGATTCTGTAAGAGCCGTAGGCGATGGCATCCTTAAAGTCGCGGTTGTCCACGACGTCGACAGCGGTCAGACGATATTCGCCCTCAAAATGACGAGTCTCCCGCACGTACAATTCCGGTGCCACGCCCGCGAACTCGACGTCCTTAAGCTCTTTGTACGTCTTCTTAAGATAATCCACGATCAGAGGCGCTTCTTTGGCTCCAATCTCAAGCGCTTCCTGCACGGATTCCGGATTCAGCGGATCAATGCCGAAAATATGCATCGCGTTGATCAGTATCGTGTCGTCGTTTTGCCTGCCTACGTTCAATGCCCGAATGCCGACCCGCTCCGGATTCGAAGAGACGTACTCCCTCGACTTTATGAACCCCCATGCGCTCATGCTGTCGATGCCCGTGCCGTCGCCGATGTTCGCGAAGGAATCCCACACCTGCTGGGTCACGCCGCTCATCTTAAAAACAAGCGTGACGGCCTGCTGGTCTTGCGGCCTGCCGATATCCTCGCGCCCCACCGAATACGGAATGCCCGCCGCCGCGGCGATATCTCCGTCCTGCGTCGCATCAATGACCGCTCCAGCACGAACGGCATATTCTACGCCGCCTTCTGTTTCCAGGCGAAGCCCCGTAATCATTTGGCCCGGGCCTTTGTTGCCCGTCTCCATGATAGGATCCAGGAACTTCGTCTTCATGAGGAGATCGATATTCGGCTCCGCCTTCACCAGCTCGTAGAACGCGTTAGCCGCCGTATTGACGTCGAACGAAGTCCCTTCGATCATGTCGTACCATTCCTGAAAGATCCCCTTATTGAGAAAATTATGTTTGCCGGACAGCTTGGACTGCTCCGGAGAATAGTTCAAATCCAGCGAATTCAACCAGCCCAGCGTCATGAGTCCGCCTAGAATTTCGCGATTCCGCCCATCGACCAGCAATACGCGCTGATCGTTTCGCGCCGCGGAAATGGCAGCTACGATGCCCTCGGGATCCGTGCCCGCCACGATGACATCATAGCTGTCTTCGGGCTGAGTGATGGATTCGACTTGCAACAGAGCCTGAGGCTCATGCCGATTCACCGTGTTATTCCGTTCCTTGTACCAGATCCAGCCAGCCGCTGCTGCCGCAATGACGACAATTAATAATATCGCCGTAAGTAGTGCCGTTCTTTTCTTGCGCATCATTGTATAGGTTCCTCCTGCAACTCCCCGCTTGACACGGGACTAATTGTCGATGACAATTGACTTGGCTTAAATGGAAAATATAAGAACTTCACCTGTCGGGGGTATTCATGAATTCCAACATTACAGTTCCGAAGCCGCAATCGCGGATTGCAGAGCTTGATCTGCTGCGAGCATTCGCCATTATTGCCGTCATTGCCATTCACTCCACATCCTTCGCCACCATCGAAATGACTGATTCTTCGCCAGTCGCCTACTTCCTGTACATCGCCGCGAATATCGGAATGAATTTCGCCGTTCCCGTCTTTCTGTTTCTGAGCAGTCTTGTTTTGTTCAAGCGCTATGGCAACATGCCGTTCGCAGGACATACATTTATTTCCTTTTATAGGAAACGGTCGACCCAAATCATTATACCATATACTGTATGTTCGGCAATCTACTATATCGCCGTCGAGGTTACGAGAGCCGGGAGGGATCTCCAAGCCTCCCTACTGCCCGATTTTCTCGAAAAGCTGGCAACGGGGACCGCTTACGCTCATCTTTATTATATTTTTATCATCATTCAGTTCTATGCGCTGTTCCCGTTCGTATTGCGACTGCTCCAGGCATTCCCTCGTCTTGTCTCTTGGGGAATTCCGTTCGGGATTGCCGTACAAGCTGCCTTCTATATCGCGGGCCAATTCGTGGATATTCCGAATGCCGCCAGCTGGTTTCTATCCTACTTCGGTTATTACATGTTGGGCGTATTCGTCGGCCTAAAGTATGACGAGATCCGTTCAGCAATTGTTTCGTTACGCGGAGGTCTCGTTCAACGATTCGGGCTAGCTCTGCTTTGGGGAGGCTGGCTTGCTTCCGGGCTTGCCTACATCGTCTTGTGGTACAAATTTAGAATAAATACGATTACGCCCCCAACGTGGACATTCTACTTCTCGGGGAGCATTTATGCCTATTTGTCTGCTCTGACGTTGACTTACGGAGCCTTAATCCTGGAGACCAGATGGACGCATACGCGCGTTGTACGTTTCCTGAAGAAGCTTAGTCCGTATGCCTTCGGCATCTATTTGCTGCATCCGCTGCTGCTGGCCGCATATCGCGAGCTTCGTCCCTTGCACGCCGAGCCTTACCTCTACCACGCCTGGTACGTAGGCGGCTTTCTGCTGGCTTTATTCGGCACTTGGGCAATCGTCGCATTCGCGCAGCGTTACATCCCGTGGGCATGGATTGTGTTAGGCAGCAGTGAAGTTAAACAAGCGCGCTGAATAATAGCGGCGAGCCGCCGAAGCGACTCGCCGCTCCCATCTTCAAAAGCTAATAGCCAACCTCCACTGATGCGATGACGACATATGCCAGATCATTGACATCATCCTTGTCCGTGAGCAAAATACCGCTGCTTGTCAGCATGCCACCGTCCACAACTTCGAATGTAACTTGTCCGTAAGGCAGCTCTACTCCGACCCTCTCCAGGTCAAGCTTCCCTCTATCCGCAGGCACCGCCAGCCTGACGTTTACCTTCATATTGGCCAGATCGCCGCCAGGAAGCACGGACCGTATACCCGGCATCGAATTATGATGGATGGCGTTCTGCACGGCGCGCACTGCCGCCTTGGTCACGTTTTGCCCATGCAAGTCGATTCCCATTCCGATTTCTACGAACATCATTTTGTCCATTGCCGCCACTTCCCTTCTCAGCTTCAAAAAACACTAACACTATCGTAACTTTGCAGATGGCAGATCGCAACCTTCCTGCAAAAATGACGTCTTAACAATTGGTAATATTTATTTATTGTGGCGGGGAGTGGAATCCTTGGAAACAAGCAAAAGAAATGCCCGGGTCTTGGCGGCGGCTGTATTCGTGACGCTCTTGCTCAGTTCGTACGCAGGCGCTAGCCATGAAGCCGGGGCTTTGGACGTAGACGGCAACACTGAGCAATCAGCCAAAGCTGCCTCGCTTGCAGCGATTGCCGAAGACAAGAGTCCCATCAAGAAGCTGGATACAGAGAGCGCCGCGATTAACCAAGCGATAGCTTTAAAGCTGATACCGCAGCAAGCCGACCATTACAGCGGTAGACTAGTCAACGATATTTGGACAATTCAATACACGATGTTAGATTGGGATCGTGAAGGAACGATCGGTTTAAACGCAGAGACGGGACTTCCGGTGAGTTTGGATGAACGTTTGGGCAGAGTGTCCGTCCACGACGACAACGTACCGATAGAGTTCCTGGGCGAGGAAAAGGTTACTTACGCGGAAGCCGTATCCATTGCGGAAGCATATACCAAAAGCCAGGGCTGGGATCTGGATACGGATTGGACGCTGTGGCGTTATCCGCACAGCTACTATTCCTTGAGGTTCGAAACAAGCGTCTACCATCGCGTAGAGTTTGTTCGTTCCTTTGAAGGCATTCGTTATGATAATAACCGGTTCATCATCTACGTGGATCGGGAATTAGGCAAGGCCGTTGCACATTCTCTGACTTGGTCAGATACTGAATTTATTACTCCAGATGACATGATTTCACTCGAGGAAGCGGCAACAACGTTTTACCGCAAGGTGGAGCCTGTACTTGAACCGGGATTTTGGCCAACGGACGCTGGCGACTATCCACCGCAGTATAAAGCGTATTCCAGCTATACTATACATGCCAACGGAGATTGGGCAGTGGACCATAACTCTAGCACCTCTGCACCGACTAAGGAGATCGTTGCCGCCTACCCCCGGGATATAGCAAAAAAGAGGTTGCTGTCCTTGTTTGATCTGGAGCAGCTTTATTTGGACGACTCGCCTGGTCAGGCCTCGCTTTACTATCAACTACGTGTCAAACCCGAGGTTCCGATCACCCCCTGGGGCGATCATCCTTTCATTTATGCACATACAGGCGAATGGCTGGTCCCTGTCCCAGATGGCTCAGCCGGAGATTTACCGCCAGCAAGCGATTGGCTGATTAATCTCACAGCCCCAGCTAGCGCCATCGATTACAATGCTGCCGTCGTATGGAACAACAAGTTCCTCCCGCTTCGCGATGAACCGGTTATTCGCAACGGTTCCACGCTTTTGCCGTTTCGCGAGCTGCTGGAGAAGCTTGGCGCTTCCGTTCTGTGGGACCCGGCGAAACGCAAAGTAACAGCCCGCAAAGGCGATGTCACAATAGAGCTGACTATCGGATCCGGCTCAGCGCTTGTGAACGGCAAATCGCAGACGCTAGGCGCGCCGGCAACAATCGTGAATGGCCGCACCTATATTCCGGCACGAATGGTCCTGGAAGCATTCGGTGCCCATGTTAGCTGGAACGAACAATCGCGATTAGTGCTGGTGAACACGGGAGAGACGTCAGAAGCTCCTGCCTTGAGCGAGCAGGAGATCGGCCAGCTTCGTTTCACGGCGCAGATTAATTGGGAGGAGAAACATAGTCGGTAGTCTTTTTGCCCTTTAACAGCCGGTGTCGGGTATATCGATACTGATTGATAAAGGGCTTCAGTTGGTTTTGTAACAGTGTCGCTTCCGCAAACGCCAACTTGTGATCGAGCTACTTATGCATGAGCTAATGGGGACATGGACGCACAAATTTCAAAAATTGTGCCTATTTTGTAACATTACGTGAAAATATTCACGTACACTTCATTTATACTAAAAATGTGACCATCTCTGTAAAAATATCGCAAGCGCCACCGATTGCGAATTACTCATTGTGCTTGAGAGGCAGGTCCTTAAATGAAAACTTCACGGCTTTTTGCCTTTTTGCTTGTAACGATATCTCTCTATCTCGTCTACGTTCTGGTGGACAATTACGTCCTGGACCCGCATGCGGAGCAATTCCTCGCGCTCAAAACGGGAATAGACCGCGTTCTCAACCTCCCCGTATGGCTAAACGTCATGTACGTGCATGTGGCGTTCGCGACGATTGCCACTGCAACGGGAGCGATGAATTTCTCCAAATACCTCCGAAATCGGTTCCGGGGGTTTCACCGGGTCAACGGATACGTGTATGTTGTGTCTGTCATGCTCGTTGTCCTTACTTCCGGTTACATGGCTCCCTACTCGACAGGCGGCAAACCCGTCAGCGTCGCTTATAATATGATGAACATCGTATGGCCGGCCTTTACTGTCATTGCTATTATGCGCATTAAAAAGAAGGACCTCGTCGGCCATCTCCGTTCGATGGTTCGCAGTTATGTCTTTTGTTTCACCAATGTGTTCGTCCACATGATGACGTTCCTCGCAGAGCAAGGGTTGCGGCTTCCGCATGAGACAAGCTACACGTTCGGCGTCTTCTCCGCCTTCGCGCTTAACTTGTTAATCGCCGAGCTTATCATCACGATTTTTTACGCGCCGAGCCGAGTTGCCAACACCTCGACTTATAGAAAGGGTGAAATACAGCCTCAAAAGTAGACTAAGGGCGGCGCGCAACCAGCAGGGCTTTGCTCTCCTGAGCCCTCACATCTAATGATATAGGGTACGTTGATTGCAACACTAACTGGGCGCTGTGGTTCCCATAAGTTGTTGCCGGCTGTGAGTGCTATGGCTTCCATTACGTTGTTGCCGACTGTGAGTGCCGTGGCTTCCATTAAGTTGTTGCCGACTGTGAGTGCCGTGGCTTCCATTAAGTTGTTGTCTACTGTGCCGATCCTCAGCCTTCCTCTACAATTGTGCAAATCTACTCAATTTCACAGACGGAATCCCATCTAAAGCAGTAAATTGTACGAATATACACAAATTTTTGCTTCACATCATCGTTTTAGAGCTCTCCGAGCCTAAATTTATGTATATTTGTACAAATTCACTGAAAACAAGCACGCACCTGGTACTATTTGTGTATTTTCGTACAATTGTTATCGCGCACATAGCTGAAGGCAAGTTGAACCCGTACATCCTTCCGTGCCTCCATCCTTAGGCGGCGCAGCGCGTTTCATTTCGAGAAGGATCGATCACGTATGGAGAATGCTAATGTTTTTCTATAATAGCAGCAAAAAGCGCATCCCGCAGGATACGCTTCTGGCGTACTATATCGCACCGGCCATGCGGCAAAACCGCTGCTCTCCGGAGAACCGCTCGTCAAAGTCGACGCCGCACTCTCTACATAAACGTTAGCCTAAATCGGAATCCGGTACTCCGAATTCAGCTCGATAATATGCTCGCCTTCGTTATATACCCAGCTGAAGTGGAACGTGTTTCCCTCGTACTTGGTGCGTTGCCGAATGTCGGGAACGATCGTCGTGTTCATGTGGTCGATGATGATCGACTCCATTTCTTGTAGCCGTCGCAGCGTCTCGCTTGCCAGCTCCTCCGCTCTATCATCGGGCAAAGAAAGGCGGAAGTAATGCTCCGCAACCTTGGAAGCCGGCAAACCTTCTTCCATCTCGTAGCCCGCTCCGCGCAGCACTTCCTTTACCGTCTTGATCCAGTCGGCGGTCAAATCCATCGTAATCTCGTACATTATCGTCATGACTCTCCATCCTCCGGTTCTCTTCTTACGTTACCCTATCATACAGACTTCGGAGGTTGCAAGTGCATGCATTCGAAAGGAGGGGGGCAAGTCGATCCCATTACCCTAAACAACCCTACTCCACCCTCATGCCTGCTCAATGTCTGGCAACGGCTTCAATCGGACGAAAGAAGAAAGCGCCAGCGAGATAACCAGCAAAATAAACGGCACCACGCTGATGAGGACGCGGAACGTCAACTCCGGATTGTCGCCGGGCTTATCGCCGCTCTCGTAGCCTAGCAGCACGCCAACAACGAGGACGGAAAGGACCGAGATCAAGCCGCTTGAGCGCGTAATGAATCCGCTGACCGCCGTATAGACTCCTTCCCTGCGCCTTCCCGTCTCTGCATAATCCAGATCGATAATATGGCTGTTCACGACAGGCGGCGTTACCAGGAATCCAGCGAGGCCGAAGCCGACCAACACGCCCGCCGCGATTCCGGTAAGGAGATTGCTTCCGAACCATAACGGGATGACCGACAGCGCGTAAGCGAGCAGCGACAATCGCCACGCTTTGACGCTATCCATCCGTTTAATGATCCAGAACCAGACGGCAACAAGCGGAATCACGGAAACGAAGATGGAAGCCAGCAGCAAGGAAACTTGCTCCGGAGGCACTTTCAGCACGTATTTGGCGTAGAAGGGAATCATGGAGCTCAGCAACCCGTTCACCGTCTGGGCGAACGAATTGGCAATATTGAAAATCCAGAACGGCTTATTGGTCACCGTGGCCGCGAACGACTCCTTGAGCCCCATGCGGGGCGTCTTGCGAGCTTCTTCGTCCTCCTGCGTAAACCGAAGGAACAGGATCATCAACACGGCAAACATGCCGCCGAATATAAGTGCCATGGGGCCGAAGCCGAGGCCGTCGTAAAGAATCGGTCCCGCGACCGAAGCGATGAGAATCGCGACGATCTGATACCCTTGCTGAATGGCCGAAGCCTTCTTGCGCAGCGTATTCCCTCTATATAACTCCGGGAACAAGGAGCCGTAATTGACCCATATAATCGTCGCCACTGCTTCGAACAACACAAGCGCGACCAGGAACCAGACGAACAAAGCCGTCTCGGACAACCCCTCCGGCACCGCGAACACCAGATAGAACATAAGGAAAAAGAGCGGGATGGAAACGTACAGCCAAGGTTTTCTTCGTCCGAATCTCGTATCCGTCCGATCGGATAAGTATCCCGCCAAAGGCTGGTTGACGGCATCCCAGATCATGAACACCGTTCTCGCGAACGTCACCAGACCGATGGCAAGCCCCAGTGTTTCCATATAATAAAACACATAAAAAGCGCTGAAAGCATGGCTCGGAATCATCATTGCCAGCATCCCGAATGCATACATCCATGGCGAATTGATCGCTCTGTTTCTTGCCATCCTTTTTCCGCCCCCCATGATTTGGCCAGATTATTTTTCCGTTTCCATCATGATGTCGGTTCTCCCGTACTTAATAAGGCAGCTCGCTTCCGCTCAAATACGCATACAGATTCGCAAGCGACATGGTGTAGCCTTCTTCCGTCTGCGCGGCCGCCGCTTCATCCACGTAACCCGTCTCGCGAATCGTTACCGTCGATCCGCCCTTCTCCTCCTTCACCAGGAACGAAGTAACCATGTCCGATAACTCGCCATCGAATTCCCAGCGAACGGAGAACTCCGACCGCTCTTCGATTTTCTCGATAACAGCCTTCAATGAGACGACCTCGGAGCCGTCATGATATTCGTTCGGCGTGTGGTGGAACCACAGCTCGGCCCCTGCCTCCAATTGCGGGATATCCCAAGGCGAGCCGGGAGAATACCACAACGACAATTCTTCATCCTTCGTTACCGCTCTCCAGGCCCGGTCGGGACCGGCTTCCACCCAAACGGAACATTCGACCGTTATGTTCGACATCCGATGCTCTCCTTCTCCACTCATGAATTAAACTTCGAACCAGTCCGGGAAGCGTCGGCGAAGATGCGCCAACTTCACTTCCGCCTGCTTGGAGCCCCCGCCCTCATGGCCATTGAACGGATAGAGAAAGATCTCCTTCTCGCCGACGATCCGATTGTATGTCGCATAATACATTTGGGGAGGACAAGTCTCGTCCTTAAGCGCTACGGATGCAAGCACGGGACACTGAATGCGTTCCGCCATATTCATCGTATCGAAGTAGCTGAGATTGTCCATCACCTGATCCGTCAGCTCGGGATGATGGCGCAGAAACTCCGTGACAGAACCGAACGCGCCGTGGTTTCCTTCGATGCGAGCGACGATATTGCTGTTGCTGGGCACGTCCACCATGGCCAGCTTCGCGCGGTTGTCCAGCGCGGCGATCGCCATGCCGAGTCCTCCTCCTTGGCTGCCTCCGTCGATAACGATGCGGTCCGCGTCGATCTCTTCCTGCGCGCAGGCGAAGTCGATCGCCTTGAGGCAATCCATGTACACATGGCGGAAATAATATTCGTATTTATTATGTACGCCCCGGCAGGCCACGTTCGACGAGTAGCCATGCGAATACTGTGCGCTGTTGCCCGTTTTGCCGCCCTGATCCCTGCAATCGACCGCAAGCACCGCCATACCCATCATAACAAAGTGCATGTAGCCCACAGGATTGCCTCTGCTGCCGTTGAAACCGTGATAATGGACGACACAAGGGTATTTCTCCTTGCTCAGAAAGGCTGGCAAGATCAACCATCCATGGATTCGCGTCTCGTCCATGCCGTTGTACGAAATATCGTATACGCGCACCGACGGAATCGGGTAGTCTAATTCCCTTCTTTCCGGCCGAAGCGGCACCTCTTGCGCCTCCGCAATGGTCTCTTCCCAGAACTCAAAGAAATCCGACCTTCTTGTTAACTCCGGCAAATACTTCTCCAACTCTTTTCGTTTTTGTTCCAAGTAACCCACTACCTTCGCTTCCCCCTCATAGAGGTTGTTCAAAAAGTCCGCTTCCCATTACGAAGTAATCCAAGGAGCTTAGTCGACGTCGAATATTGAATTCAGCCGAACCTTCCGGTGCTCACGTAGCTTCCACTACGCTCCGCTCCTCAGGTTCTAGCTTCATCCAATCTTCTCGGTACTGAGAACCGAACTTTTTGAACATACACTCAAATTAACCATTTCTTGTTATGCCATTTAATTCTCTCCTCTCTGCTCCCAATCCTGCTTGCTTAGAAAAACATTACGGCGGCTTGCCCTGATATTTGCCTGTGTTCGTTAGTCTTACCCTCACTACTACTTCGGCAAGTGATTTGTTCGACAACACAAACCTGTCGCCTGTTGTCTCCTTGCGGAAGCGGCTTGGATAGCTCCGGTACAGCTCCTCCATTAAACCGAAGGGATCCGATTTTTTCTTCACCCCTTCCCGGAAAGTCGTCTCTACCTCCCGGGCGATCGCTTCCTCCGCCAATTTCTCCATCTCCTTGACCGATGCCTGATCCATCATCTCCATAACGAACCCTTTCACTTTCACCTTTACCTTGAATTGGCTCCCATCGTCCTGCGGGATGACCCCAACGCTCGATCTTGGATGCGAGAACATGAGCAACGCAAGCGGTTTTCCTTCACGGCGTATAAGCAGCGGAGTACGCTCCAGATCCTCTTCGATCCACCTGAGACCATATAAGTCCTCCAAGGACATCCAGCTGGACATTCGATTGCTTCGAAAAAAATACATCCCCGTCAATCTAATCATCTTTTTAGGCTTGTCATCCTCCGTCCATTCCCCTCCATCCGTTCCGATTGAAGGTATGGCTGCCGGTTCGCCGGGCTCATTGAGATGGGCAATGACCCGATTGGCCTTAACGGGCAGTATAAACGCTTGTTTGGAGGCGGACTGCGTGCCGGTAAACATCATCGTGTATAACGGAGCCATGTTTATGATCGACTTTTGCATGAGCACGTCGCGTATATTCTGGTTCGTACCATAAACGTAGACGGTATACCGAACCTCGCGATAACGGTTAATCGCGCTGTATATATCCTGCACGCCTTTCTTGAGCGCCTCCTCCGAGATGACGACCACCTTCACATGTCCCCAGAACATGCGAAGCTGCGACGTCTCTCCCACTCTGATAAGCGCCGATGCCACGGTATCTCCTTTCCCCGAGCCAATCCAAACGGGCTTGCCGGGACCGAGATCTACTTGATCGGAGTGCGCGACCGTCGAGAAGTTGATCACCTGCGCGTAGGCGATCCATTCTCCGTTCTTGTAATCGATGCCGATTGCTGTCGCATAAGCTTGGCTTTGGATATCGGGCATAGCCGTACATGCGCCGGTGACCAGCAGCATTATCAGGACGGAGGCTGCCAGAGCTGATCTTTTCAATGTCATTAGCCGTCCCCCCTCTGATTATCCTTGTCAATCGTTTCCAGCACCACAGGCCGATTCTTCATCTTGCTCCAAGGAACGCGCAGGAAGGAAATGACGAGCTGCTTTAAGCTAAGCGGGGACAACGGAGACAGGTACGGCACGCCGAAAGGCTTCAAACTGGCCATATAGCCCAGCAGCAGCACCATGCCGAGAATAACGCCGAACAAGCCCAGGAGCGCGGACAGCAGGAAGAAGAAAAACCGCATTAAGCTTACCTGCGTGCTCAACGTCTGATTGACAAGCGTAACGCCGGATACGGCGGTAATCGCGCCAACAACGACGACGGACGGAGAGACGAGCCCCGCTCGGATCGCAGCATCTCCGATAATCAAGCCGCCGATGGACGTAAGCGTTTGTCCGATTGCGCTCGGAAGGCGGATGCCCGCTTCCCGGAATATTTCCAGGAGCATCAGCAAGAGGAACATCTCCATATGCGAAGACAGCGGGATACCGAGCCTTGTTACGGAGATCGTCGCCATAATGCGGTACGGAATCTGATCGGGATGGAACGACATCAGCCCCACCCAGATCGCAGGCAGGAAGATGGAGAGGAACAGGCTGATTCCCCTAATGATGCGCGCGAACGACACATACGTATAATTGAAGTGGGCGTCCTCCGGCGATTTTAGAATGAGGGATAATCCAGCCGGAGCGATCAGCACCATGGGCAAACCATCCACAACGATGACAATCCTTCCCGACAGAAGACTGCTCATGACGTAATCGGGACGACCTGTGAAATCCATCACCGGCAGCAGCTTAAACTTCGAATCCGACAGGTATTCCTCCAATTGGCTGATGCTGAAGATGGCATCCACGTCGATGCGTTTAAGCCGATCCTTCATCTCAGTCAGAATAGTAGGATTTAGAATGTCGCGAAAATATAGCAGCGCAATCCGGGTCTTCGAACGAGCACCCAAAAGCATATGCTCTACCTGGAATGATGGCGTTCTAAGCCGCTTGCGGATCAACGCGATGTTGACCGTAATATCCTCCACGAAGCCGTCTCGCGGACCTTTGACCGAAATTTCCGTACTGGATTCGAAAGGCGTTCGCGTCGGCTTGTCCGCAATCGCGATAAACCCGACTTCTCCCGTCGCGACGAATAACAGCAAAAGATCCCCTTGGAAGAGCACCTCCGCCAGTTCATCGGGACTCTGATCCGTTTGGACGAGCGGCAGGACGCCAGACAGCTTCTTAAAGGGATCCCCGTCCATCCCTTCCCTGTACATCCGATCCAGCTCCGGCAGGATATAGTCGCCGATATCGCTCGTACGTGCCAATCCTTCCGCATAAGCTAAGACTACCTCCACCTCCGGCTTGTCTCCGAAGCGGCAGGTTTGAAACAAAACATCGTCACTTCCACGGAACAGTTCCCTAAAGCTCTCTTCCGTCCAGCTCTTTTCCTTGCTCCCGATGTTGCTTGTCATGTCGCTTCCTCCTTGCTTTTCTTTCTTTTTGGGAACAAGGCTGCCGCCATCCACAGAAACGATAAGGGCAGCAGAACGGCCAATGAGATCGGCATGTAATACCAGGACATCCACTGGTAGAAGTCATATTCATTAATAGGGTATGTAGCGATCAACGCATAGCTGGCCATGACGGCGATAACGATGATATTTCTAACGTTCTTGCGCTTGAATCGGAACAGCTCGACAAGCAAGAAGGCCGAGAGACTGATGCGAATGCACGCGCCCGACAGCCATTGAAAAATCGACAGGAAGTCGAGGTGCTCTATATATTTGCCGATCTGGACTAGCCGCCATTGTTCGTAGGGAGAGGTCGTCTGATGCATCGCTTCCGCCGGACCGAATTCCGTAACCGCGGCCATGAGCGGTCCCATTGAGATCATCGTAGAAAACGCCACATAAAGCAGCATTTGCCAAAGCCGAGCCTTCTTCTCAAGACGGTGCTGCAGCAGCATAATGACGATAAATTCCACGAAGCCCGCGCCTGTATATACCATGCCGTTTACAACAGGCCGGAAGCCATGCTCCAGCACAGGCCGCAAGAGCGAGTAATCCTTCATCGGCGCGTTAAACGTGCTGACAAAGAAGCCCAGCGCGACGACGATGGGAAGCAGTATGCCGGATACGACCGCAATGACGGGCAGCCCCCAGAGACAGATAGCCGCGCAGAATAAAACCAGGCATCCAATGATCAGCAGCTTCGGCGTCATGGGCAAATAATTCGTAATCGTCCATGTCGAGGTATGGGCGACGGTCAATCCTCCGACCAAATACAAATGAATCGCGACCGGCGCCATAAGCGCAATAGCAGCGGGACGAGTAATTCGAGAGGACAACCAGTCCATCCAAGGCTGTTGACCCGATCGGCGCATCATCCATAAGATCAACGCAACCCACATCATAAACAATGCCCCGGATACGAGCGCCGTTATCCAGGAATCCCGTCCCGACACGTCCAGCACCATGGGGTTGACGATGACATGGCTGGCCAAGCCGTTCATAAGCGAAAACATCATAAACAATTGCACAAAGTTGATTTGTCCCGTACTTTTCATGGGTTCGCCTCCGTATCGCAGCCATCCAGATTTTAGCATCGATTAGTATAACCTCTGCCACTTTTTTCTATGCCGGTGGCCAAGATGAAACACAGAAAAAACAGCCCGCCCTCTAATGAAGGACGAGCTGCTTCGTTCACAATGTCTGTTATAGGGATTGAGCTGTCAAGCTTCCGGCCTCCACCTCTCCGCCCACCGCTCCATCTCGGCAAGAGCCGTCAGGAAGTCCGCGCAGGTGTTGCGGCGAAACAATAAAGTTTGTCCATCTCGTCCCGATAGCGCCGCTGCCTGCAGGGGCCTTCAAACCAATAGTACCCCTGCGCAAGCGCGCGAGGGGTACCTTGTGTTTTGCAGTCGTATGGTAATTAAAGCATTAGTTAACCGGCGGTCGGAATCGATGGGCCCGCCGAGAATTGACTGTTGTACAGATCCGCGTAGAAACCGCCTCGTGCCAACAGTTCCTCGTGAGTGCCTTGTTCGATAACCGTGCCTTCTTTCATGACAAGAATGAGGTCGGCGTCCCGGATTGTCGATAGTCGGTGAGCAATGACAAAGCTCGTTCGACCGGACATCAAGTGATTCATCGCCTGCTGGATTTGAATTTCGGTGCGCGTATCCACGCTGCTCGTCGCTTCGTCCAGAATGAGAATGGACGGATCCGCGAGAATCGCCCTGGCAATCGTCAGAAGCTGCTTCTGGCCTTGCGAGATGTTGGACGCCTCTTCATTAAGCACCGTATTGTAGCCTTCAGGCAGCGTGCGGATGAAATGGTCGGCATGCGCCGCTTGCGCCGCCTCGACAACTTCCTGCTCCGTCGCCCCTAACCGGCCATAAGCGATATTGTCCCTAATCGTGCCGCCGAACAGCCACGTGTCCTGCAATACCATGCCGAACAGGCTCCGAAGCTGCCCGCGCTCGAGCTCGCGGATATCGTGTCCGTCTATCGTTATCGCTCCATCGCCAACCTCGTAGAATCGCATTAACAGATTGACAAGCGTCGTCTTGCCCGCCCCGGTCGGTCCGACAATCGCGACGGTCTGACCGCTCTTGACCGAAATGTTCATGTCCTGGATGAGCGGCTTCTCCGGGTTGTAGCCGAAGCTTACACCCTGGAATTCCACCACTCCATGCGACCTGACCAATGCAGGCTGCTTGCCCTTGGTTTCCGGAGATTCCTCGGCTTCGTCCAGCAGCTCGAACACCCGCTCTGCCGAAGCCAGCGTCGATTGAATGATGTTGGCAATGTTGGCCGTCTGCGTGATCGGCATCGTGAATTGCCGGGCATATTGGATAAACGCCTGAATGTCGCCGACGGTAATCGTCCGCTGCGTCACAAGGACGCCGCCCACGACACAGATGCAGACATATCCGATGTTCCCGATAAGATTCATGACCGGCATGATGATGCCGGAGATAAATTGCGCCCGCCAGCTGGAATCATACAGCTTTTCGTTCATCGCTTCGAATTTGCTAATGGATTCCTTCTCGCGTCCGAAAGCCTTTACGATGGTATGTCCCGTGTACATTTCTTCGACGTGGCCGTTAAGATCGCCAAGCTGAGCCTGCTGGTTTTTGAAATGAACCTGGGACCGCTTCGCGATCATCGCGATCGCAATAAAGCTAAGCGGCAGCGTAAGAACAAGAATCAGCGTGAGCAGCGGACTGATCGTCAACATCATGACGATAACGCCAATCAGCGTCACGATGGATGTTATGAGCTGCGTCAGGCTTTGCTGCAAGGTGTTGCTGATGTTGTCCACGTCGTTGACGACGCGGCTTAAAATATCCCCGTTCGAGCGGGAGTCGTAAAATTTCAGCGGTAGCCTGCCCAGCTTGTCGTTCACTTCGTTTCGCAGCCGGTATACGACCTTCTGCGCGACGCCGGCCATCAGATATTGCTGCACGAAGGCGAACAACGAGCTGATCACGTAAAGTCCGGCGAGCAAGCCGAGAATTTCGACGATGCCCTGGAAGTCGATCTTCGTGCTGGTTACGATGCCCTCAAATAAAATGTCCGTCGCTCTGCCCAGAATCTTCGGGCTGAGAATCGAGAATACCGTGCTTAGAACCGCAGCCAGCAGCACGGCCAGCAAAATGAGACGGAACGGCTTCAAATAGCCGGACAACCGCTTTAGCGAGCCCTTGAAATCCCGGGCCTTCTGCCCGGGAACGCCCATTCCGGGTCCAGGGCCGAAGCCCATGGGTCTGCCGCCGGGAGGGCCCCCTCCGCGAGCGCCAGCTCCTGCATTGTTCTCTTTGCTCATGCGCTCTCCTCCTCTGACAGCTGCGAGGACACGATCTCGCGATACACGCCGCTAGTCTCCATCAGTTCCTTATGCGTGCCAATGCCCGCGATTCGGCCTTCGTCCAACACGATAATGCGATCCGCGTCCATAACGGTGCTGACTCTCTGCGCGACGATTAATACCGCCGCATCCGCCGTCTCCGCCCGCAAAGCGCTTCGTAGCTTCGCGTCCGTCTTGTAATCGAGCGCGGAGAAGCTGTCGTCGAACAGGTACACCTCCGGCTTTCGCACCAGCGCGCGTGCGATGGATAGCCGCTGCTTCTGCCCGCCGGATACGTTCGTCCCGCCCTGCGACAGTACGGAATCGAAGCCATCCGGCATCGCCGACACGAAGTCGAGCGCCTGCGCGATTTCCGCCGCCCTGCGTATCTCTTCGTCGGTCGCATCCTCCTTGCCGTAGCGGATATTCTCCGCGACCGTTCCCGAAAACAACACCGCCTTCTGCGGAACAAGCGCAATTCGTTCGCGGAGCTCTTCTTGCGTCCATTCCCTGACATCCTTGCCACCGACGCGGACGCAACCGCCCGCTACATCAAAAAACCTCGGAATTAAATGGATAAGGGTGGACTTCCCGGAGCCTGTTCCGCCGATGATCGCCGTTATTTCTCCACGGCCAGCTTGGAACGAAATGTCGGATAAAGCCGGCATCTCGGCGCCCGGATAACTGAAGCTGACCTTGATGAATTCCACAACGCCGCCAATCCCGGGCGATGCTTCCTTTGCGTCGCCCACAGAGACTGCCTGGGCTGTTGTCGACACATTGTCTATATCCGTCACCGACGGCTCAAGCTCCAGCACCTCGTTAATACGAGCCGCGGATGCAGCCGCTCTTGGAACCATAACGAACATCATGGAGAACATGAGCAGCGAGAACATGATCTGCATCGCGTATTGAATGAACGCCATAAGGTCGCCTACGCCCATCGCTCCGTTATCGATACGCAGACCGCCGAAGTAAACAATCGCGATCGTGGACAAGTTCATGATCAGCATCATGACCGGCATCATAACCGCCATAATCTGATTCACCTTGATCGATGTCTGCATAAGATCGGCGTTGGCCTCCGTAAATCGCTCGTTCTCGTGTGCCGTGCGGTTGAACGAACGAATGACGCGGATGCCCGTCAGCCCTTCGCGCAGCACAAGGTTCAGCCGGTCCAACTTCTTCTGGATCGCCTTGAAGTACGGCATCCCCTTCGACGTAATGAGCCAGATCGCTCCCGCAAGAACCGGCAACGCCACCAGAAGCACAAGCGTAAGCTCGGCATCCTTGTACAGCGCCATAATGATGCCCCCGATGCACATCATCGGCGCCATGACCATGAGGCGAAGCATCATCATAAGAACTTGCTGCACCTGGTTAATGTCGTTCGTCGTACGGGTGATAAGCGAAGCCGTGCCGATTCGATCGAATTCCTGCAGCGAGAAGTGCTCGGCATGCTGGAATACCTTGCCTCTCACGATCCGTCCGAAGCCGGACGAAATCTTAGAGGCATAAAGACTTGCTAGAATCGAGACTGTGGTCCCCAGCAGCGTAATGAGCAGCATGTAGCCGCCCATCCGCCAAATAAACGGCTTGTCTCCTTCAATGACACCCCTGTTGACGATATCCGCCATCAAGGTCGGCAAGTACAGCTCCGATAACGACTGAATCAGAATAAGCGTCATGACCAGTGCAATCGCGACCCGATACGGCCGTAAAAATCGGAACAATCGCAGCATCCTCCTACACCATCCCCTAAGCTCGGTATGTGCCCGTTCCATGAGAAACGAGGCGACTATCATGCCAATATTTTAGTAGTAAACAAATCTTCTCCTATTATATCGGTTCCGCTCCAAGAAATTCAATGTGTCTGCCGAAACCAACCGTTCGCCCCGTCCGGCCTTATCCCCACGCGCCACCATAACGCATACCTCGGCCGCTAACGGACATACACAACTCTATTTCTCGTAAAATGACTCCATTCGAAATCTTACGGACACAGGAAACACTATTCTAGTCATTCTCGCTATTTCTCCGACTCAAACCTGCCAATGATCATTTGCACGCGGAATGGGAGGTGCGCGATTTCCATAACGGTTACCGCTACATCGATCTGGCCTATATGCCGGGCGATGCCAAGGGGGCTATCGAGATTCAAGGCTACGGTCCGCATGCAAGGGATCTGGACGTGAGGCGGTTCAAGGATTTGTGCTGGCGTCACAGTTTAATGGCACTGGACGGCTGGCCCTTCCTGCCGATCGCTTATCCTTCAATAAAAGAAGAAACGAGCAGGTGTCAGCAGCTGATTCTCTCTTTTATCGGTTTGTTTGTTGCCGCCAACACGACGCCAAATATGGGTTACCTGGAGGCTGAGACCTTGCGTTATGCACGTCGGCTGCTACGACCTTTCACGCCAACCGATCTCGCTTCGCATCTATGCGTCTCCAATCGTCACGCCAATCGGATCCTCAACCACCTCGTGCAGCTAGATGCATTGGACGTTGCCAGCGGAAATCTCAGATACCGCGCGTTTCGCTTACGGACAGATTAAACCTTATTTTGCCGATAACCATCAGCTTGAAAAACTAATGGACACAAACGACGCTATTTCATAAATTCCAGCCCGAAAAAGGCTAAAAGCTATGAAATAGCGTTTCGCTTGTCCGTTACATTTGCCAAATCGCCGAATTGAACAAAATAGCGTCTCTCTTGTCTGTTACATCGCAAAAAAAAGTACTTCCCGGTTCAAATGAACGACAAGTAACATCGTTCCATAATCACATAATCCTTGCCGCTTTTGCTGAAGGCGGAGCCTGTGGCGCGCAATCCGAATTTCTCGTAAAACGCGACCTTGTTGACTCTCGCATTGCAGTAGATCCGCTTAACGCCCGCCCTCTCTGCTTCACCGATCACATAGCTCAAAAGTCGGCTTCCCAATTTCCTTACAACCCTTCGATAAGTTCCGAATCATTCCTTACATTTTTATCACATAGCCGCTCATCCGCTTAATACTCCCAAACCAGTCGAATTCGAGCCAAAAAAAGAGCCGCCCCCCTATGAAAGAGGCGACAGCTCTCCTATGACCTGACTCGGTAAACCACGCGGACGATAGCCCGCCCTCTACGCTCGGCTTTGACGCTTCGCAACGCATTGTCTCAGCGTATCACCGACTACCCTTTGGCAGCCTCCTTAGGCGTCTCGATCACATCGTCCTTCGTGTCGGAGACCAGCTCCTTGGCCGAAGACTTGAACTCATGCAACGTCCGGCCCACTGCGCGCCCCAACTCCGGGAGCTTGGACGGACCGAATATGATGAGCACCACGACCAAAATCATCAACAATCCCGGGAATCCGATATTTTGAAGCATAGGAACATTCCCCTTCCTGATTCTATTTTATTGTTTCCCGCAACCTCGTAGAGCTAGTCCCTATTATGAGGGATGGGATACGCCGCCACCGCTTCGATCTCGATCAGCCAGTCCGAATTGACGAGACCCGCCACGCCGACCGTCGAGCGGGCCGTCTTGATCGGATTCTCCTTTGTGTTGAAAAACTTCGCATACGCGTTGAACCACCCCGTATAGTCGAATTTGCCGTCCAGCGCCGCGTCCGGCGTCACGTACACGCGCAGATAGATGACGTCCTTCAGGGACAAACCTTGGTCGATTAACTGTTTCTCGATATTTTTGAGAATGCCCTCGGCCTGCTTCTCCGTATTGCCGTAGCGCTCATAGACGGTTTTGCCGTCCTTGTTGAGCAGAGGAGGCACCGTGCCGCTTGTAGAGAAAGTCGCCGACCCAGCCGGCAGAGCCACCGCGTTAGAGATGGAAGAGCTGGGGCTGCCGTAGAACTCCGGCTCGTTAATCGGCGTTAGCGGCAATTTGTTCGGCGTAACCGCCGCCGCGTACACGGAAGCCCCGATAAAACACGATAAAATCGCCGTTCCCGCCAATACTTTGACGTTTCGTTTGATCGCCATGTCCAATCATTCCCTCCATTAATAAATGACGAATAAGTTCAGCCCTTTTGCGCGATCGCAATCATTTATGCCGTCATAACGGTAACCTTATTCCTTCATCACGCGTTCCGCGATGTCGGTGACGACGGCCCGCGCAGACTCGATGCCGCCGGCCATCCAGGCCGTTATGTAGCTGATATGCTCGCCCGCCAGGTAAACTCTGCGATCCGGCTTGCACAGCGTCGGATACAACGTTGACCGTTGATCGCCCGAATAAGATACCCAGCCGCCTTCGTTATACTTGATTTTCTTCCAATCGACGGAGAAGGAAGCCTCGAACTCCTTATGGTACTGCGGATGAATCTTCGCGCCTTGAGCCAGCGCGTGCGCTTCCCGCTCCTGATAGGACATCGCGCCAAGCTTGTCCGCGCTGCCGCCGAAAGCATAGTAGCCAAGCAGCAACCCTTTTTTGTCCATATAGCCGGTTGGAGGGTAATAGATGGAGGAGATGTCCATGTTGGTCAACGTGTTGCCGCCGTAGATGCCCTCGTCTTCCTCCCAGAAGCGGCGTTTGAATTGCAGTCCGATTTTGCCCGCGGAGGCATAACCGACGCTGTTTATCGCTTTTTTCATATCCGGCGAGAAGTCCGCCTTAATGCCCTTGAGCACCGATAGCGGGATCGTGCAAATACAGAAGTCGCCCTCCAGCTTCTGAGTAGCGCCCGTGGCCAAGTTCTTATAGGAGACCGTAACGCCTTTGTCGCTTTGCTTGATCTCGGACACCTCGGAGTGAAAGCGGATCTTGCCCTTCAGCCGTTTCTCGAACGCCTGCGGAATGGCGTCCATGCCGCCAACGGGGTGGAACATCATCATCTGCTGGTCGTAACCGTATTCGCTGCTGAGATAGTTCCCGAAGCCTGAATTCAGAATCGCCTTCATGCTGAACGGATCGCGAATGACGCCAGCGTCGAGACGCGCGCCCGGCTCGTCCTTGTAACCGCCCCTCGAAGACCCCTTGTAAAATAAATCCGCATCCAGTCCGCCCTCCGACCGGAGGTACGCCACAAGTTTTTCCTTCTCCTCGGCCGTCAGGGGCATGTCCAGCGCGTTCTGCTTCACGGCTTTCGCCATCAACTCGCTCACGTACCCGCGTACGTCGGCTTTCGCTTCGCGCTTGCGAACCTTCTTGCCCGACAGCTCCCCAACATTCTCGTTGTAGTAGTAGGCGTGGTCGTTGACGTTGCCGAACGGCTCGATGGAAATGCCGAACTTCCGGATGTATTCCATCGTGACATGGAACTGCGGTATGCGCATGGGTCCCGCGTTCAGATACAGACCGTCCGCGAATCTGGCCACTTGCTTCGCCGCGCCGATCTCGGTCACCGTCGTCCCCCTGCGCACGGACCAGATTCGGCCTCCGGATCGAGCCCGCGCTTCCAGAATGGTACAGTCGAATCCGGCTTGGCCTAGCTCGTACGCTGCGGTCATGCCCGCGATACCGGCTCCGAGGATGACGACTTTTTTGCCGCTGCGTCCGCTCAGATTCAGCGCGTTCGCATCGGGCGGCTCGTAATCCGCCGCTTTCAACGTCTCCGGCGACAACAGTCCCAGCGTACCCATGACGCTAAATACCGCGGCCCCGCCACCGATCTTGCCTACCGCGCTAAGAAATTGCCGCCTGGACATTTCATTTGGCGCTTTGGTCGATTCCATTCCGCTCCACTCCCATTCTTCAGCATCGATGTGCTTGGTTTACCACACAACGTCAAGATAACATGCCGGGATTGAGAGACTCTATTTTTATGTCAGAAATACTTACATAAATGTTTTTTAAGATTCTCTTTTGTCTGATAAACTTCGTAAATATAGGCTGTTTCTCCCACGTCAATATCTCTCACTCTTGTATAACGGGTTGGAATAGTTCATCGAGACCATTGTCAAACAGGTTGCCGATTGTTAAAATCTCTCCCAAACGAAATAAATGTTAGTTTATCTAACCCAATTCTGCCACGAAATTCAGCATCCAACATTCTTTGCAATGAACCAGGAGGCGAGAGCATGAGCAAAAAGGTGATAGGGATTGGCATGGTCAGAGAATTGACGGGGCTTACGGAGAGGCAAATCCGGTATTACGAGGATCGACAGCTCATCTTTCCGGAACGAACACCGGGCGGTGCTCGAAAGTTCTCGTTCGAGGATGTGGAGCAATTGAAGGAGATCGACCGGAAGCTGCGAGACGGCTTCCATACGTTCGAGTTACGCAAAACTTTTTTGTCCGGCGCCCCACGCTCGCTGGAAACCTAGAGGAGGCTGTGTAATGTTATCGCCGACAATCATGACTTTCCTGGAGCACTTGGCTCAGCTGCGCAAACAAATTATCGCAATCGCCATTGTATTCGTATTATGCACCGTCGCCGGACTCGTCGTCGCGCCATACATTTTCGACGCTATCAAAAATGCGCCTCCGGCGTCATCGATGGACTGGAACACATTTTCCCCCTTTGACGGCGTTCGCATCTATATGGTTATCGCGATGTCCGTCGCGCTTGTGTTGACGCTGCCCGTTGCGCTATTACTGATTTGGAACTTCGTGAAAAAGGGAATGTATCCGCACGAACGGTCGGCGGCGCTTCGTTATATCCCTTACAGCGTGTTTTGCCTGCTGGTCGGCCTTGCTTTCGGTTATTTCGTCGTTTTGCCCATGAGCTTCTCGTTCGTCACAGGCATCTCGGAGAAGCTGCAGCTAACGGAGACGTATGGGGTCGCTCAATACTTTGGTTTCATGATGAATATCGTGCTGCCCGTTGGCGCGGCCTTCGAGCTCCCGATTGTCGTCATGTTCCTCACCCGTATCGGCCTGTTGTCGCCCGACCGGCTGCGCCGTTCCAGACGGTACGCCTATCTCGTTCTTGTCGTCGTCTCCAATCTGATGACGCCGCCCGACATCGTATCCGACTTTCTGCTCCTCATCCCGCTCATCCTGCTATTCGAGATCAGCGTTTGGCTATCCAAGTCCGTGTACCGAAAACGGGTTGCCGCAACGGAAGCCATGGCTTCTTGATTGGGACAAGCGCTTCTGCCGGCGGTACGCAAACAAGACCCTGCCAGAAACAACCGAACTCGTCCGGTCTGTTTCTGGCAAGGGTCTTGTTAAGGCTTGCTTATTGGCCTGTATGCCCAAATTCTCGTACTTGCTTGCGAATCCGATATATCGCCCAGACAACGGACGACACGACCATGGCATCAAAGCAGACGTTAAACAAAAAAAGATGTTTGCCCATGTCGGCCTGCCCATCGCCCAATATCGGGATAAGGAAAGCGAATATGCCGGTAAGCGCCAGCAGCAGGAACAGCTCTGCCTTGATTCGCGATCCAAGCGCCCGCGCCTTGAACCATTCCAGGCAGGCAACAGCCATATATGCCGCAAAAAAGGCAACGACAAACCATAACTCGTTCGGAACGTATCGATGCTTGAATTCGCTCCACCCGCTAAAGCGAAACGAAAGCGCCCCTCGCTCCTTCCCTTCCGACTTCTCGTAGTTGCCAAGATAATAAGGTCGGATGCTCATGCCGTTCTCTGCCGCATACGCCATCTTCTCTACCAATCGGCCGGGATGGCTCAAATAGAAGCCCAGCACATCGAAATGCGAAATCCGGTCGTAGAAGTCCTCTTTCAAGGAAGGATCGTTCTGCGGAATCGCCGTCCCTGCCTGAAAATAATTCGTGCCCGCCAGTACGGACAATCGCTGCGGCAGCCCCAGCTTGTCCAGATCGCCTTCGACGTCGGGCGAGTTATTCAATATGCCGAAAAACACGGTCTGATAAATATTAATGTCCTTAAAATCTTTGGGAGCCGCGACATACATCGTCACGGACGCCAACACGGTAAACGCGGACAACCCGACTATCCACGTCCGTATTCGTCTCCCTTTGTCGCCAAGTCCGATATATCTAAGCCCCAGCAGGGCAAATCCGATTCCGATCGGCGCATTCTGCGTCTTTGAGCAAGTCAAAAACAGCACCGACGCGTAGAAGAGCAGCAGCAGCGGGACTGTCGGTTGTTCCGATCTTGCCAACTTCAGCCCGAATCCGATCGAGAGTAGCAAGAAAACGAATGAAACAGGTTCCCCGAATAATGAATTGAAATAAGCCAAGTAGCCGACGTCGGCAAAAACAAATACCATCAGCAGAGCAAGCAGCGCCGAAACAATTCGAAACTCCGTACGTACGGCCGTTATCGCAACATACCCTGCAACCAGTAACAGCGCGGTGTAGATGCCTCCCAAAATGCGAATATCGAAGGCTTCGCCGTTCGCAATTCCCCCTATCAATCTCGCAAGGACAACCAATAGAATTTGCGTAGAAGGATAGAATCCCCGAAGAAACCCGTCATAGGCGAATAAGGCATGGGCATAACCAAAAAAACGATCCTCGTAAGACTCTCCCGCATCGTAATAATTTAACCCCGCCGTCCCCATAATTCGCAAAAAATCGCCGTTGTCCGCCACCCCGATAAATGGACCCGCAAACAACAGCACGATTGCAACAATTCCTGCGGCGGCAACGTACAGCCACTCCGCCTTTAACCATTTCCCCATGCGGCACATCCTAATCATTAAAATCATATACCTAAATTTCCCATTCAAGTCTAACACAAAAAAGTCGTTTCTCAAACCCAAAAACGCTATTTCCCCATTGCAGCCCGGATTGCGCTGCCAGTAGAAGAAATAGCGTCCAGCGTCCATCTGTTCAAGCCCTCGCTACCGCTACCCAATGCCCCCTCGACACTTCCACGAACTGCGAGGTGTCCAGTCCATACGGGTCCGCCTTGGATGCTTCCCGATTGACAACAAGCTTCTTCTGCGACTCCACCTTCGGATCCGGCACCGGGATGGCGGCCAGCAGCGTCTTCGTATAATCGTGAAGCGGATTGGTATACAGCTCCTCGCTCTCCGCCAGCTCCACGATCTTGCCCTTGTACATGACGGCGACCCGGTCGCTGATATGCTTCACCATGGACAAGTCATGGGCGATAAACAGATAGGTCAGACCCAGCCGCTGCTGAAGCTCTTCGAGCAGCTTCACGACCTGGGCCTGGATGGATACATCCAGCGCGGATAACGGCTCGTCGCAGACGATGAAGTCCGGCTCGACGGCAAGGGTGCGGGCGATGCCGATCCGCTGCCGCTGGCCGCCCGAGAATTCGTGCGGGTAACGCATGGCATGCGAGGCGTTTAATCCTACCATGTCGAGCAGTTCCTCGATCCGCTTTTGACGGACAGCCTTTCCTTCATGCATGCCGTGCACATCAAGCGCCTCGCCGATAATATCGGCGACGCGGAGCCTTGGGTTCAGCGAAGCATAAGGATCCTGGAAGATCATTCCCATATGACGGCGCATCCTCTTCATCTCTCCGCGATTTAACTGTTGGAGCGGAATGCCGCGATACAGCACCTCGCCGCCCGTCGCTTCGTTGAGCCGCAAAATCGTACGGCCCGTCGTCGATTTGCCGCTGCCCGATTCCCCTACGACGCCAAGCGTCTCCCCCGCGTGAACATCGAAGCTGATGTTGTTGACGGCCTTAAGAACCTGTCCCTTGCCGAGATCGAAGTGCTGGCGCAGCGACTTCACCTGCAGGAGCGGCACATCGTCTTTCTCGCGCTTCACAAGAGGAGCGAGCTTCGGCTTCTTCTTTTCGTCGAGACGCGGCAGCGCGTTGAGCAGTCGAATCGTATAGGGATGCTTCGGATTCGCAAAGAGCTCCTCTGTCGTTGCCGTCTCCACAATCTCGCCGTCCTTCATAACAACGACGCGGTCGCACATGCCGGCGACAACGCCCAGATCATGCGTGATTAATATAATGGACGTGCCGAGCTCCTGCTGCAATTGCTTCATCTGATTCAGAATCTGTGCCTGAATCGTAACATCGAGTGCCGTCGTAGGCTCGTCCGCGATAAGCAGCGAAGGCCGGCAGGCCAGCGCGATGGCGATCATGACACGCTGACGCATCCCGCCGGAGAATTCGTGCGGATATTGCGAATAACGAGTCTCGGCGTTCGGTATCCCTACCTTCCGAAGCATCTCGATCGCTTCATTCCGTGCTGCCGACTTGTTCATTCTGCGGTGCTTGATGAGACTTTCCTCGATCTGCTTGCCGATTCGCATCGTCGGATTGAGGGACGACATCGGATCCTGGAAAATCATGCCGATCTCCTTGCCTCGGATCGCTTCCATCTCCGAATCGCTTTTGTCCGCCAGATTCATCCCCTGGAACAGGACCTCTCCGCCCTTCACGATAGAAGGGGGCGACGGCAGCAAACGCATAATCGTGCGCGCCGTGACGCTCTTGCCGCTGCCGGATTCTCCGACGATTCCCAGCGTTTCGCCCTTGCGCAGCTCGAAGCTGACGCCGCGAACCGCCTCCACTTCTTTATCTCTTACATAGAAAGAAACCGATAAATCCTTGACTTGCAGCAACTCATCCATGATGTCACCTTTTTTTATTTATTTTTCGCGGGTCGCGCATCTTTTCTGTTTTGTTGCAAATAGCTATAATAAATAATATATGAAATTTTTATTTCAAGCTATTATTTCATTCCATTAGTATCTAATTGAAATTTTATTGACTTTTCGTAACCCTTAAAATAAAATCTACTATATCGATCGGAATTATGCAAATTAAAATAGATTAAAGGAGCGGAATAGTTTGACTGGCGATGCTGCTGCAACGGGATACGGCTTCATTGATCGTATTGCCTCCATCTATAATAAACTGTTCGTTAACCCTGCCTATCGCCCCTTGTTGCTGTTGCTCGGAGCGCCGATCACGTTGATCCTGTTCGGAGTTTACCAATACCGTAAAACAAGAGACGGCTCGACCAGGCGAAAGCAAGAAATTCGCTCCGAGCTGACGGCTGCCGGAATGAAAGAGCAATTGCTGGCGGAGGCGATTGACCGGCTCTCGCGCAAGCACCGTTTCTTCGGGCAGTCCGTTACGAAGGACCAGCTTAACGCCGAAGCGGAACGATTGGCGGAAGCCAAACTTAACGTTCTTGTCGAAGAGCGGATCCATGAAACCTCCGCCGCCGGGCATTCGCAGGGGCAATTAACTTTCTCGGAAACCTATCGCGAGCTTATGGGTTATCCTCTCTTCGCCGCCCTTACGTTCGTGCTGGGTCTTCCCATGTATGTCCTGATGGCCGTTTATGCTAACCCTTATGCGAAATACATCGCCGAACGGCTGTTTATGGCATTGTTCGTCATTCTGGGCGTCGCTTTCCTTGTCTTCACCATCCTGTACATCTCGCCCATGAGTCCCGCCGCCAATATCCTTGGCGAAACGGCCACTGATGAGCAGATTACCGCTTTTAATCGTCTATACGGGTTGGACCAGCCTTATCTTGTCCAATTATGGAACACGATTAGAGATATCTTTACCTTCGATCTCGGTCGTTCATTCGCCGGCAATGAAGACGTAACGGTATCCATCGCGAACAAGTTCCCGGTCACGTTGACGTTAACGCTGATCTCCACAGTGATCGCCGTTATTATCGCCTTGCCTATCGGCATTATATCGGCGACAAGGCCGAATTCTTTTTTTGACTATACGTTTATGTTCATTGCGTTGCTCGGACTGTCCATCCCGAATTTCTGGCAAGGATTGATTTTCATCTTGAACTTCTCAATCAATTGGTCCTGGCTGCCGGCAACCTATAATCCAAACAACTGGCTTTCTGCGATCATGCCAATCGTCGTGCTTGGTACCGGATTGACTGCAGCGGTTGCGCGAATGACGCGCTCCTCCACGCTGGAAGTCATTCACGAGGACTATATTATTACGGCTCGGGCCAAGGGTCTTGCTCGCCGCAACGTATTATGGAAGCATGCCGTCGGCAATGCGCTGATTCCCATCATCACTGTCATCGGCCTTCAATTCGGCGGTATGCTTGGCGGAGCGGCCGTTACGGAGAAGGTATTCAATATTAACGGAATCGGCAGCTACATCGTCGACAAGCAGTTCATTCCGGATATTCCGGCCATCATGGGCGGCGTCGTCTACACGGCTATTACGATCTCGATCGTCAACGTCATCGTTGACCTGATGTACGCGTTCTTCGATCCGCGAATCCGATCCAAGATGAAACAATATTAAACTGTGAGTTCAAAAAGTTCGGTTCTCAGTACCGAGAAGATTGAAGGCGGCTAGAAACTGAGTAGCGGAGCGTAGCAGAGCTACGTGAGCAACGGAAGGTTCGGCTGCATTCAATATTCGATGTCGAGTAGGCCTCAAGGAATACTTCGTAATGGGAAGCGGACTTTTTGAACAACCTCTTAAAGGGTGCTTATAGGATGAATATTACTTTGACTAAACAAGAGCTCAACTTCCGGCTGAAGTCGGCGCCCGAGTATGGACAAGCCAGCTTTGCGGGCATCATTACGCTCGCGCTGGGACTTGTTCTTCTACTGAACAGTTATGTGCCTGATGAAGGTGCTTTCCGTCCTGCCGTTCTGGCCGTTGGTGTCGCCTATCTCGTCTTCGCGGCCCTGCAATTTGTCGTTTGGCTGCTCATTCGCCGCAATCTGATTGCCATAGGCGAGATCACTGCCGGTACCCGAATAATGGGCTACTTGCTGATGCTTAGCTTGTTCACTGCTAACGTATTCGCAGCCACCGCAGCGTTCCAGCTTGTCAAGAAGCGCAAGACGGCGGCTTACACGCTAGCGGTGTATACACTGCTTACGACCTTGCTCGTATTCGCCGTATCGTCGCTGAACCTGTTCAAGCCCTATGTGTCGAACGGCTTCCTGCCCGGCATGTTCCTTCTGCTGGTATCGGCCGTCGTCCAGCTCGTTGCGCTGCTTCTCATCGCCAAATCCGCGAACGGGACCAAGCTTCCCCGCTGGATGTGGGGCGTAGCCTTGATCCTGATCGCCACCGCCGCTACGGGCAACCTGTTCGCCTTGTTCCTTGGCCTGCTCCTGATCTCGAAGCTTCGCGACAAGGGTTATACGTCCGGCTCCAAGGTTGGCGATATTATCGACCGTTTGTCCCGAAGCTCGACTTCGATGTTGGGCCTGCTCTTTATTTTGTTCCTGCTCGCTTTGTCCATCAGCAGCTACCTGACCTTCGATTACGGCATGGCTATCGATAATAATTATGCAGCGATCTTCCAGCCTCCGAGCTTGGAATACCCGCTGGGAACGGATAACTTCGGACGCGATCTATTCTCGCGCATCGTATTCGGCGCCCGGATCTCGCTTGTCGTAGGCTTGCTGTCCACGCTCATCCCCGTCATTATCGGCGGAGCGCTTGGCGCAATCTCCGGCTACTACGGCCGTCAAACGGACAATATAATTATGCGGGCTCTGGATATTCTGTATGCGATTCCCGGCATCCTGCTGGCTATTGCCATTATCGCTGCTTTCGGCGCCAGCACGACCAACCTCATACTGGCGCTTAGCATCGGCGCAATTCCGACCTACGCCAGGACGATGAGGGCAAACGTCATGCTGGTATCTACGCTGGAATATGTACAAGCCGCAAGAGCCTTCGGCTCCAGCGATCTAACGATTCTGTTCAAGCATATCGTCCCGAATTCGCTGGCGCCGATGATCGTAAAGTCCACGTTGACAATCGGTACGGCCGTTATCTCGACGAGCAGCCTAAGTTTCCTGGGTCTCGGCGTAGAGCCGCATATTCCGGAATGGGGCAACATACTGAAGCTGGGCAGCGCCTACCTGGAGACCCATTCCTATACGGCGATCTACCCTGGCCTGGCGATTATCGCCCTCGTGCTGTCGTTTAACTTCCTTGGCGACGGCCTGCGCGACGCGCTGGATCCGAAGCTGGATTAGAAAAACGCCAAAGTCTTATTCCTTGTCGTAACCTCATTCATATTCCATCGACTTCTATGTTTCGATACCATGACTGGACGATGAATGAATGTGAGTTAACATATACAAACATATCTTTAGGAGGGGAACACCATGAAGAACAAAGTCAAACTCGGAGCGATGC
Organism: Paenibacillus agaridevorans; assembly: GCF_018604145.1. Classification (NCBI taxonomy): domain Bacteria; kingdom Bacillati; phylum Bacillota; class Bacilli; order Caryophanales; family Paenibacillaceae; genus Paenibacillus; species Paenibacillus agaridevorans. Next base: position 5,054,560 of record NZ_CP075889.1, read on the forward strand.
TGCTGCTCAGCTTATCCATCGTGTTAAGCGGCTGCAAGCTGACCACCAAAAACGACGTAGCAGAATCACCGTCGCCTACGACCGGCTCGGAAGTCGTCGACAACAGCAAGGTAGACATCGAGGTGCTCGGCATGAGCGCCAATGAAGCGGATCTTAACATCGTCCGCGATCAGCTGAACAAAAACGGCTTCAACGTCAAGCTTAACGTACAAGCCGACTACAGCAGTTTCAAAGCTCAACAAGACGCAGGCAACTACGACGTATCGTTGTCCGGCTGGACAACGGTAACAGGCAACCCGGACTACGCGGTTCGCTCGCTGTTCAAGACAGGCGGCGACTACAGCATAATGTCCGATGCCGACATCGATGCTTTGATCGAGCAAGCGGCAGCTCAAACGCCGGAACAATTTGTAGCGACGTACAAAGATTTCGAGCAAAAGCTCGTATTCGATAACGCTTATATCGCTCCGCTCTACAGCTCGCTGAAATCCCAGGCGCTGAACAAGGACGTGCTGAACCCGGATTCCGTTCGTCTGTCCAAGTCCCGCTCCCTGCCTTGGGAAGAGCTTGACTTCAACGATACAGCGAAACGCGACAAAGACGCGCTGGTCTTGCAATCGACTATGCCTACATTGACATCGCTTGACCCGATCAAGGGCAATGACGGTTCCATCAACATCATCAACACGAACCAATACGTTCGCCTCGTTAACCTTACGGACGACGATAAAGTGACATCCGCAGGCTCCCTGTCGCTTAATCATGCTATCGCCGACGGCAACTCCGACTACTACTTCATCCTTCGCGACGACATCAACTTCGCCGCCGTTAAGGACAAGCTGGCTGTCGACACCGGCGAGCGCGTAGGCGCGGACGATGTCATCTTCTCGCTTGACCGTGCGAAGAACAAGGATTCCGTTCCGGATCACCGCACATACACGCTGCACGAGCATATTAAAAGCGCTGAAGTCGTTACGGACGTAGCCTCTCTGGAAGGCATCAAAGTATCCGGCAGCGACCAGACGATTAAAGCCGCTCTTGAAGAAGGTCTGGATACGAAAATTGCCTCCCTTGTGTCCGACAAAACGCAAGCCGACAACGGCGCTGGCAAATACCAAGTCGTCAAAGTGACAACAACGGAGCCGTTCCCGCAAGTGCTGAACTACCTGGCTCACCAGTCCGCGGGCATCGTATCCAAGAAGCAAGTAGAAGCAATCAACACATACGACGTGGCGAAGTTCGACCCGAACAAGGATATCCCTTACGGCGACCAAAACACGGTTACGGAAGGCAACGCGTACAACAATACGCTGTACACTAGCGGTCCTTACATCCTGTCGTACAAAAACGATTACGAAGCGATCTTTTACAAAAACCCTGCTTACATGACCGGCACGGATCACGCTCCGAAAATCAACAGCATTAAAGTCCGTTTCATCAAAGATGCCGACAGCACCCTTGCGGCGCTTCGCAGCGGCGAGATTCATCTGTACTACGCCGTGTCCGAGACGAAATTCGACATCGTGAAGGGCGATAGCAAACTGCAACTGCAGACGCTGCCAAGCAACGCGGTATCGTATCTGCTGTTCAACACGAAAAACCGCGCGGTCGCGGAGAGCGCGGATCTGCGCAAAGCCGTATTGTACTCCATCAACCAAGAAGACTTTATCACCTACTACGGCGGCAACAAATTCAAGGCAATTTCTACGCTTAGCCCGATCGTGGATACAGGTCTGGAACTTAAAGCCGACGCAGCCAAAGCGAAGGAATTCCTGAACGCTTATAAAGCAAGCAAATAAGAAAACATTTGATAGCAGCTGCTCCCGGCCGGCCAACGCCTGGCCGGGAGCGTCTTTTTGTACAGGGACTTGTTGATCTTCATAAATGAAGGAGTGATTAAACATGGCTCAACCAAACGAAACCCGAACTAAACTTTCGCAGTGGGACGCGCTTCAGCTCGAATCGCTGAAGTCGCTTGGCTGGTCGAACGAGGAGTTGATCGCACGGGTCAAGAGCGGCGATCTGCCGAAGGACGACAGCAAGTTCCAGTTCGACTACGCCGGCTTGAAGACCCTCGCCGCCGAGGAGCCGGATACATTAAAGACAGCCGTTGAGAACGGCTACCAGATTAAATACAACACGATTCGCGGCATCCATAGCTGGATCTTCGTCGCTTTGAGGCAGGATGCGGAGCTCATCCTTGAGCCCGGCGCGGAAGCGGTCGCGGCTGCTCTGACGGCAGCCGAAGCGGCTTCGCTCGCAGACGCGCTCTCCTTCGGCTGGTCGCTGAGCGCCGTCGACGGCGCCGTCGCGGATGCGAATGGACGCTACGCCTACCGCATTTCGCCTGCGGAGCAATAATGTATCTCTGGTACTGCTAGGAAGTCTTGCGCCCTGTAGTCAGAAGCAGCAGAAAAGATATAGCTATAATAACGATGGTCCAGGCCCAGGCCATAGCCGTGTTGCCCGAATCACCCGCAACATAGATGGCCGTCGGGATCGTCTGCGTTCTCCCTGGAATATTCCCCGCAATCATAAGCGTGGCGCCGAACTCGCCGAGACTGCGAGCGAAGCCCAGAATATAGGCCGAGACGAGCTGGCGCATCGCGAGAGGAAGTGTCACGTACCGGAATACTTCCCACTCGCTTGCTCCGCTCGAACGGGCCGCATCTTCGTATTCGCGGTCAACAGAAGCAAATCCGACCTTCATGGTTTGATAGACAAGCGGAAAAGCGACGACGACAGAAGCAATGACAGCCGCCCACCAGGTAAAGATGATCGGCGCATCGAACAGCCATTCCATCCACTCCCCTATCCAGCTTCTTCTCCCCAACATCACCAACAATAAAAAACCTACAACCGTAGGCGGAAGCACCAGCGGCAACATAAATACGGTTTCAAGCACGATCTTCCCTTTAAAAGATCGACGCGCCATCCACCATGCGACCGCCACCCCAAGCACGACCACAACAACGCTTGACAACAAAGCAACTTGGAGAGAAAGGCGGATCGGCAGCCAGAAGTCATTCCAATTCATGAACGCCACAATCAGTTGGCAGGAGAGAAGCCGTATTTCACGAATACATCAAGCGCTTCTTGAGACTGTAAGAATGTATACAAATCCGCCGCTTCCGCCGCATGTTTGGTCACCTTTACGACGCCAATCGGATATTGAATCGTCTTGTAAGTCGCAGCGTCAACTGTAAACGCCACCTTGACTTTACCCGATATGAGCGCATCCGTTTTATATACGAATCCGGCATCCGCATTGCCCGTTTCTACATATTGCAGCACTTGCTTGACGTCCTTGGCCTGCACTGTCTTGGCTTGCAGAGCGTCCCACAGCTTGGCGTTCGTCAGCGCTTCCTTGGCTTAATTGCCGGCAGGCACGCTTTCCGGAATGCCAATCGCAACGGTCTTGACCTCCGCTTTTGTCAAATCCTCCGCAGCTTCAATCGACACCTTGCCGTCGACGGGAACAACAACAACAAGCTCGTTGTTCAACAAATTGGTGTGCCGGCTCTCGTCTATCAGACCCTTGTCAACCAATTCCGCCATATTCTTAACAGTCGCCGACAAGAACAAATCGACCGGAGCCCCGTTCTCGATCTGTTGCTGCAGCGCGCCGGACGCTCCGAAGTTAAAACTTAATTTAATATGGCCGTTTGTCGCTTCATAGGACTTCTGAATCTCCTTCAAAGCATTGGTTAAGCTCGCTGCCGCCGAGATCGTCAACTCAACCGTCTCTGCCGATTGCCGTTCCGGAGCGGCCGTATTTTGCGCTGGCGCGCTCGAAGCGTTGTTGGCGTTCCCTGCGCTGCCGCAAGCGGCAAGCGCCGTCGCCATCGCAACGATGACAAAACAACAATTCTTATTTTCTCATATATAACATATTGCAGTGAAAAAGGATAGCGCATACAATAACATGGACTATCAGTTCGGATAGGGGCTATGGAACAGACGACAGGACTAACCGGAGAGACTCGCAATGTTCTGGATAAAATAATAAGGAATGGAGGCTGAGAGCATGATGAGTCCTTGGTGGTTCAAAAAACAGATGCTGTCCTATTTACCCTTACTATTGTTAATCATCTTCGTCCTGCTTGCGGGTACATTTCTGACCCTGACCCAGCAGTCTAAAAAAGATATTGTCAGAGCCAATGGCGTCTTTGCCGAGCATGTCCAGCAGGTGGTGGATTTTAATCTAAAAAGCGTGGAGAATCAACTCCTGCATTCCGCTTTGCAAAATGACACGATCAAATCTTATTTTCATGAAAAAGAGCTTGGTGAAGGATATTTTCATAAGTATGAAACATTAAAAGAGCTGGATAAAATCAAGGTATCCAATCCGTTGATCGACTCCCTCTATTTGTACCGAACACAGGATGAGAGCGTGTTGTCGGATACGATGTATCTATCACTTGAGCAGCATGGAGAGAAAGCCTTTATCAGCAATTGGCTCAAGGAAAACGAATATGATTATAAATGGTCCGATACGCGAACGTATCGCGGCAAATATGCGGATCAGACCGGACAAGTCGTATCCTTGGTTAGCAATTATCCGCCTCCGCTGGGTCAAACGGGCTTGATCGTGGTTAATGTCAGGGTGTCGGAGCTTAAACAACTGGTTGATTCGATGAATGCAGCCGCTGACATCAGCAGCGCCCACCTGATCGGGACGAATGGCGAAGAGCTGTTTGCCCCATCCGGGGGAGAGAAGGTCGAGATCCTTCATCGCTACGTCTCCGACTATACCGGCTGGGAGATCCAGACCGGAATCCGGGATCGTTCCCTGTATTCGTTCAGCTCTGGCCTATTCTCGCTCATGCTGGGTATTGCCGTTATCCTGCTTATTCTCGGCATCGCATGGATCATCTACACGTCGCGCAGTCAATACAAGCCGATACATACCATTATGCAACGCATCGTCTATTTCCGCTCAGCCAAACATCCAATCTTTCAGCAGCAGCCGCAGCAGACCAAGGATGAGTTGAAATTTATCGAAGAGGCCTTTCAACAGTTAACCACACAGGTATTGGAATATGAGAAAGAGCAAGAAGAAGGCTTGACCTTTAAGCGGCGTCACACATTCCGTGAGTTGACGGCCGGCAATATGATCTGGAACCGGGAGGAATGGGACAAGGAAGCTGTCAAGCTAAAGGTAGACGCCGGATATGAAGAAATAGCCGTCGCAATCGCCGAGGTGGATCATCATGCCGACTTTTCAAGCAAATATTCGACGCGCGATCAATATTTATTTCAGTTTGTCTTGAATAGCGTCCTTCGGGAGATGGCCGAGCAGCAACAAGCGAAGGCATGGGCAGAATGGCTCGAAGGGCATCGGATGACGATATTGCTCTTCCATAAGCGGAGTACCGATGAAGCTCATGCCGAGAAGCCGATTGCAAGCGGATTGGAGCACAAGTCGGCAGCCATATTGGCCGAGCTGTCTGCCTGGGTCAAGAAAAACCTTGATTTTACGATCTCCATCGGAGTCAGCAGGACGATCACCGATACCGAGCAATTGTATCTGATTCATTCGGAGGCACAGGAGGCGTTGAATGACAAGTTCATCAATGGGAGCGGACGGGTCATTGAATACAAGGAGTTGAACGTCGAAAGCCATCGCGAGGTTTACAAGCTGATGCCGAAGATACGTTCATTCACGCATGCCTATCGGATCGGCGAAGAGCGCTGGAAGGATGAGCTGCAGCTTCTGTTCCAGGATTTGGCGGTTGGCGGATTCGCCAAAAACGATGTCTATTATCTCATCAACCACATCATTCATATGCTTCGCAGAGAAATGATGGAGCTCTCCGAAGAGGTGCAGACGTTATGGAGCAATGAGATGTATCCCGCCCTGGAACGCATTCTGGGCGGAATGGAGACAATTGAGGAGACGAGACAGCGGCTCGCCGAATTGTTCTCCGAGATGGATGAGCGGCTCGTTGAGCATCGCGAATCGCGCAAGCATTATAACCGGATGCAAGAGGTTCGTCACTATATCGAGCAGCATTATGCGAATCCGGAACTTTCACTGAACGCGCTGGAGGAACGGTTCGGGATCAGCGGCAAATATATGAGCGCATTGTTTCGCGACGAGATTGGCGATAAATTTGTAGATTATCTGACCAAGCTCCGCGTGGGGCATGCGGAGAAGCAGCTGATGGAGACAAATGAGACGGTTCAGCAGATTGCCGTTCAAGTCGGCTATACCAATCCAATGACCTTTATTCGCAGCTTCAAGAAGCACTATGGAATGACGCCCGGCGATTATCGCAAACAACAACATTGACGGCAACATGCCTGTTCAGCTACCCGTTGGAATAGCTGCTACAGGCTTTTTTGCGTTCATCTTTCACCCCTTCGGAAAAAAAGCGATTGCCGGAATTATCGCAATGGCTGTCAAACCGGCATTTTCTACTAATTGGAGATACGCCGAAACATGACGATTGAACAAACCGGAGAACGTAGCCTATAGTCGATATATGGGTGGTACCACATCATAAGCAAGCTTGTTGGTAAGAGTGAGGAGGTTGCAAGTGGCAAACGCAGTTGGCGATATGCTGGAGTTGCGCAATAATGAGCGGCGCCGACGGGAAGCAAAGCGGCGATTCCGAGAAAACCTGCCGTTGCTTTCTTTATTTGTGCCTGTGCTTCTGTTCTATTTCATCTTCAAATATGTACCTATGCTTGGTTCGGTTATGGCGTTCAAGAACTACAATTTTACCGATGGCATTCTCCACAGTCCGTGGACCGGACTTGGTAACTTCGAAGTTCTGTTCAGCAATCCACAGACGTTGAACATCATTCGCAATACGCTGGTGTTGAGCGTTCTGAACATTGTCATCGGCTTCCCTATTCCGATCCTGCTGGCCGTTCTGTTAAATGAAGTTCGCAAGCAGTGGTTCAAAAAATGGGTGCAGACGCTCGTATATTTGCCGCATTTCTTCTCCTGGGTCATTGTGGGCGGGATTGTAGTGACGATGTTTGCCGAGCAGAACGGAATTATTAATGCCCTCTTAGAGCGATTGACTGGGAAGACGTTCTCCTTTCTGTATAACGAAACCTCTTGGATATCTATCTTTTTGGGATCTGGCATATGGAAAGAAGCAGGCTTCAGCACGATCATCTTCCTCGCCGCCATTACGGGCATTAACCCGTCCCTCTATGAGGCAGCCAGTATGGATGGCGCCAGCAAATGGCGGCAGATCATTCATATTACGCTGCCAGGGATAAGTGCGACAATCGTACTGCTGTTGATTTTGCAGATGGGCAATGTCATGAGCGTCGGCTTCGATCCGGTGTATGTCCTGCAGAATTCAGGCGTTTACAACGTATCGGAGGTTATCAGTACTTATATCTACAAGGTAGGTATTCAGGGCGGGCAATTCAGCCTGACCTCGGCCATGGGCCTGTTCGAATCGGTCGTAGGTTTTGTGCTGGTATTCAGCGCCAATCTGGTAGCCCGGAGATTTGGCCGCGGCCTGTGGTAGTCAGACATGAAGTGTAGACGAATGACGCCATTCGCTAGCGGAGGGGAGGAAGTGGCTTGCGATGAAAGCGACTCGTGGTGAAAAATGGTTTTATGGCATCAACTATTGTATTCTGGCATTGGCAGGATTAAGCTGCCTGCTTCCGCTCATCCATTTGCTCGCTGTATCTTTGAGCGATAATCATGCGATCTTGTCCGGGAAGGTTACATTGTGGCCGGTTGGCTGGAGCTTCGAGACGTATCGATCGTTGGTTGACGGCACGCGAATCTTGGAAGCTTTCAAGAACAGCATTATTCTGACAGTCGTGGGCGTGGGACTAAGTATGCTGTTCACCGTAATGGCGGCGTACCCGTTGTCCAAGCGGCAGTTCTATGCAAGAAGATCATTTACGCTGATTATTGTGTTCACGATGTTATTCGCCGGGGGCACAATCCCTACCTTTCTCGTCCTGAAATCGCTTGGTCTTATTAATAGCTACTGGGCATTGTGGTTGAGCGGCTTGATCAGTACGTATAACATGCTGGTCATGCGCACCTTCTTCGAGGGGATTCCCGAGGAAGTAACGGAATCGGCCAAGATCGATGGCTGCGGCGAGTACAGACAGCTGCTGCAGATTGTGCTCCCGCTGTCGATGCCGGTGATTGCGACGCTTACGCTATTTTATGCCGTGGGGTATTGGAACTCCTTCTACAGCGTGATGATATTTATACATGATACAACCAAGCACAATCTCGCGGTTATGGTGCAGCAGATGGTTCAGAGCCAGACCTTGCTGCAGGAGCTCAACAATATTCAGTCTGAATCTGTGCAGCAGATGACGCCTGAATCCATCAAGGCCGCAGCTTTGTTCGTGATGCTGATTCCCATGTTAGCCGTATATCCGTTTTTGCAGAAGTATTTCGTCAAAGGCGTTATGATCGGTGCGATCAAAGGGTAAGCGTTATCCGTCACTTATACTATTAATGGGGGTAATCAAATGAATATGCGTTGGAAAAAAAGCTTGATGACAGCTGCCACGGCCATGCTGGTGCCTGCGCTCATCGCCGGATGCGGCTCGTCGAATACAAATTCGAATTCAGATTCCAAAGGAACGCAAGGAACAGAGCGCAGCACGATTACGGCCACCTTATACGATCGCGGGAATGTACCGCCGGCGGCAGGCACGGTCGATAATAATATTTGGTCCAAATGGATTAATGAACATAGCCCGGTTGGTGTTGATTTCGTTCCGTTCCCTCGATCCGAGCAGGTACAGAAGCTGAATCTGCTGTTCGCCTCCGGGGATGCTCCTGACTTGATTTTTGAATATGACGGCTCATTTCTCAATCAGCTGTATTCGCAGAAGCAGCTCTTGAAGCTGGATGATCTGATTGCGGAGCATAGCACCACCTACAAGCAGATGACAGAGAAATATCCGCAACTGCTCACCCTCGGTCAGATGGGTGACGGCGGTACTTATTTGGTTGGACGGGTTCAAGGCTTGAAGACCAATTCGTACGTATTGATTCGCAGAGATTGGCTGGATAAGCTGAAGCTTGATATGCCAAAGACGACCGAGGAGTTGTTTGAAGTCGCCAAAGCCTTTAGGGAGCAGGACCCGGACGGCAATGGCGAGCGAGATACCTTCGGCATCAATATGGGCGGCGGCAATGCGGAAGTTCTCTTCAACGCGATATTCCAGAATGGCGGCCGATTTGTCCAGGACGGACAAATGGTGAATCCGGCAGTTGGAGAACAAGCCAAGGCGTCAGCCGACTTCCAGAAGCGTCTCTTCGAGGCTGGAATTGTGGACAAGGATTTCTTGACGGACAAGACGGGAGAAGTCGCCAAGCAGCAATGGGTTAGCGGCAAGCTTGGGATTTATATTTCGAGCAGCGGCATCGACAACGCTTTGCTCCTGGAGGCTTACAAATCCATGCTTAAGAACAATACGGAGGCAGTGATCGACGTAATGCCGTTGCCGGAGGGGCCTTATGGAACATTTAATCCGCAATACAAATCGCCGATTCAGATGACAACCGCTATTAACGCCAAAGCCAAGGATCCGAAAGCGGTTATGCAATACATCGACTTCCTGGTGACAGAAGATACAACCATGACGCTCAAGAACGGGATTGAAGGTGTGCATTACACCAAGGATGCCGAGGGTGTTGCGCTGCCGATCGACGCAGAGAAAAACAAAGCAGAGCTCGTAGGCATGCTTGATTATAATATGCTAAGCTTTTTCATCACCCTTCCGAAGAAGGAGCAGGCAGAGGTCAAGCTTAATATGGATGTTCCGGCGGAGAAATCATTTAGAGCGATTATCGAGGCTGCGCATGCGGCATATTTGAATCCTGATCATGCGTATGCCAACCCGATTATCAATTGGCCAGGCTTGTCGCCGGATCTGCAGATTATCCTGAAGAACACGGAAACGATGGGCGATATGTGGAGAAAGGCGATTGTCAGCGGCAGTAAATACACAACCGAACAAGCATTAGCCGATGTACAGGCGCTGTGGAACAGTGCCGGCGGCACCAAGATCGATCAGTTCTACAGCGACTGGCTGAAAGAGAAGCCGGACTCCGTATTATATATTAGCGATTTCAAGTAGGATCAATCAAGCCTACTGCCAAGCTGCTCATCCTGTAAACATCAAGGCAGTATAGCGGACTGCTCATCGGGATCTTGGATCTCCGGCGAGCAGTCCGTTCAGTCGACATCGGAGAAAGAGGGATAACTATGAACGCCAATCTTGGAAGTCCATTGCAATCGAGCGCGCTCATCACTCGCCACCCGGCTAATCCCATATTAGCGCCCAAGGATGTTCCCTATCATCCGGCAATGGTCTTCAATGCGGGTGTCGCCAAATATCAGGGCAAGTATGTGATGGTCTTTCGCAATGATTATGGAAATGAAAGCGAAGAACAGGTATATCCAAGTTATACGACCAATCTGGGTCTGGCCTTCAGCGATGACGGCGTGGCATGGACGGTGCAGCCAATGCCTTGCTGGAGCTGGCATGATGAGGAGATTCAACGGGTATACGACCCTCGCCTCACAGTGATAGAGGGTCGTTGTTATATTTGCTTTGCTGTTGATACGAAACATGGCGTACGCGGCGGCATTGCTGTCACCGATGATTTCCAATCCTTCGAGGTGCTCAGTCTATCCGTTCCGGACAACCGGAATATGGTGCTGTTCCCTGAGAAGATTGGCGGCCATTATACACGTCTGGAGCGCCCCTTCCCCGTATACAGCCGAGGCGGAGTCGATCGGTTCGACATGTGGCTGAGCCGCTCGCCGGATCTGCGCTACTGGGGCGACTCCCAGTTGCTGCTGGCTGTCGAGCAGGTGCCGTATGCGAATGACAAGATCGGTCCAGGCGCGCCCCCGATCAAAACCGAGCAAGGATGGCTCACGACCTTCCATGCGGTCGATCTGGATCCGACTCGAGGCAAAAACGGCTGGGAGGCTTCGTGGAAGAAGCGTTATACAGCAGGCATTATGCTGTTGGATCTTGAGAATCCGAGTCAAGTACGCGGCATGAGCACGTCGCCGCTCTTGGTACCCGAAGCTGACTATGAGGTGGCGGGCGGCTTCCGCAACAATGTCGTATTCCCGGGCGGGATGGTGCTCGAGGAGTCAGGCGAGGTGAAGATTTATTATGGCGCGGCCGATACCGTAGAATGTCTCGCGACGGCGGATGTCCATGATCTGATACGGTTGTGCTTGGAGAACGAATAATAAGGCATGAGAACGTTGCCTCGTTCCATATATCTCATAAAATCATCAAACAATAGACGACCTTGCACTCCTTTATCTCGGGAATGCAGGTCGTCATTTCACGTTAAACCCATTATTTATTATGATTAACCTTCCATATCTTTTGTTACCCGGGCGTTTGAACGATGTTGCCGCAATCCGATGACGAACAACAGGCATGACAACGCAACCCCGACCAGAACTGCCACGGTCAAGTTCATGAATACAGTCAACAGAAAAGTCGTTGCCAGCACCAGTGACCCGCCGTTCCTAGCGCGCAGCAGCTCCATAAATACATGGCGCTCGCTCATATTCCAGGCAACAACCATCAGGATCGGCGCCATGCTTGCAAGCGGGATACGGGAAGCATACTCCGCGAATGCCGTCAGCACTCCCAGCACGACCAAGGCGTGTACGATGCCGGAGACCGGGGACACGGCTCCCGACTTTACGTTCGCTGCCGTTCGCGCGATGGCTCCTGTTGCCGGTATTCCGCCAAACAGAGGCGCGGCGATATTCGCGATGCCTTGACCGACCAGCTCGCGGTTGCTGTTATGGCGCCTTCCCGTCATGCCGTCTGCCACTACCGCGGACAACAGAGATTCAATACCGCCCAGCATGGCAATCGTCAATGCAGGCACTGCCAGCTGTCCCGCAAGCTCCAGGGACAATGCAGGGATATGCGGCGTTGGCCATGTATTCGAGATCTCGCCGTACAATGAGCCGATCGTCTCGACTTTCCCGTCGAACAGCAGCACTGCTGCAGCAGCGGAGAACAGCAGGCCAACCAAGGATGCCGGAATCTTAGGCAGGAATCGGCGAGACAGCAGAATGCCCGCGAAGCCAATCGCAGCGGTCAAGATGCTGTATAGATTAACGAAGGAGAGATGAAGCGCCACTTCCCTGGCATTCAGCAGGAAACTTTCGTGTTTGTCGATTCGGTCCAAACCGAGGAATGCGGGAAGTTGACCAGCAAAGATAATGACTCCGATACCCGTCGTGAAGCCGATGATAACCGGCTTCGGCATAAATCGTATGAAGCTCCCCGCCTTGAGCAGTCCCAGGGCCACGAGAATCACCCCGGCCATCATGCCCGCCGTCAGAAGCCCTTCGTAGCCGTACTGCAGCGTCACGGCCAAGAGAACAGGAACGAACGCTCCGGTAGGCCCTCCGATCTGGTAACGCGATCCGCCAAACACCGAGATGAGCACGCCCGCAACGATTGTCGTGTAAATCCCGTACTCCGGCTTTACGCCGGAAGCAATAGCAAATGCCATCCCTAACGGAATGGCAATAATCCCTACAATGAAGCCGGATAACAAATCGTTCCGAAACGACCCCGCGCGATAACCCGCGTATCTCCCCGACCCATTCATTTGTACAACCTTCTTTTCTTCATATATTTAAATATTTGAATATATATGAAATACTAACGCCTCGCCGTTAGATTGTCAATCGGAAGTTGCCTATTATCAGGGCTCCTTCCGAATGACCTCCAGCAGCGAAATCGCGTCAACGAGATGGTTGTCGAATATTTGCTTTGTAATGGCGAGCATATCCTTGATCAGCGGATCGCGGAGCGAGTATATAACCGTTGTTCCTTCCTTGATGCCATATACAACATTTTTGCTTCTTAATACAGCCAATTGCTGCGAGACGGCCGATCCTTCCGAGCCCAGAATGGTCTGAAGCTCGTTAACGTTCCGATCGCCCTCGCATAATACCTCAAGAATCCGAATTCGCATCGGATGAGCGAGAGCTTTGTAAAAATTCGCTTTGAATTGAGGAATTTCTTGATTCACGGCAGCTGCCCCTTACCTGTTTCTTCTTGGTCATCTTACTCCATCATACCATAATTCGGCTTTCAGGTTGACCAATCGCTCCAGAACCTTTGTCATTTTCGCGGAGTTGCACTATACTTGAATAGTTATATTTGAATTTTTGAATATTTGATTTCATGGAGGTTTGACCGATGAGCGAACAGACAATCGGAGCAAAGAAAGCGTCGAACGATTCCCCGGAGGGGGAACATACCGTTTCTCTTACCCGGAATGCGCTAATCGTGGACGGCATGAAGACGCTCGGAGAGCTCGGAACGCATCATATATGCAACGTTTGCATCAGCTACGGAGGATCTTGCTGCAGAGGCTGCCCGCATCTCGCCGACGGATTGGGCTGCGGCCAAAGAAATACCAGCTGTACGGCATGGTTATGCGGATTTCTTAAATATTATTTATACGAAATTGGCGTATTGGATGAGTGGCAATCATTCTGGGAGCAAATTCCGGGTCAGGATTACAGAGAGGACTTTACGCCGGAGCGAGTTGACGTCAATCTGGCCATGCCTCGCACGAATGTACGCCATGAACGGCTTGGCCTGGCATTGGCAGCCGATCTGCGCCAAATAGAGCAATCGCATGTCGCGATCGGCTTTATTTTGACGCTCCGGGAAAAGCTCGACAAAACGATGGATCAATTGATGCATTGCGGCACGGACCGCAAACGGCGTATTCGACTGCAAAGAAAAATCAAAATGATGACGGCCGATTTCCGCTCCTTCCATCAATCTTTAGATTCGTACCGCTCTAATTCGATCATCGAGCGGTGAAAGCCGCTCTTAGATTTCGTTCTCCCTTGCCAACACGCTCTCTAAATAAGCGTCCAGGCGCTCCATCACCAACTCGTTCGTCAATTTGGCAAAGCCGAGATCGATCCATCCCTGGTAGACCTCCGGTTCTCCAAAGGCGTAGTCGACGAGGGTGGCCAGATCCCAATACGGGTGATAGACAAAGTTGTCGCCTGCATAACGCCGGTAACTGTCCAAAAATGCGTCGGCGGCTTCCACGCCGTGAAGCTGCGCGAGATTGACCCGGCAATGGCCGACATCGATGCCCGCCGGGCCGATGCAGCCGTTTACCCAATCGACGACGCCGCTGACCTCCCCATCCACCCACAACAGGTTCGTCGGATGGTAATCGCGGTGAATAAATCTCGGAACAAACGCCGGCCTCGGCCCGAGCAGAATTTCAATGGCTCTCTTCCAGCGGTCCGGAACGGATGTCCAGCCCGAAGCATCGAACTTCGCCGCATCGCTGTAAGCGCCATACGTCCACGGGAAGCCCTCCGTACTCGCGCCAACATGCAGCTGCGTTAGCTTACGGGCCATGCGATCCGTCCACGCCCGAACATCCTCTGGCTCCAGCACGACGCGGCCATCCAGATGGGTCATCAGTAATGTCGGCAATCCGCATTCGCTTCCCGTCTCATCGTAAGCAACGACGTTCGGCGCATCAATATCCGCCGTGCCTGATGCTTTCCGCAAGCTTTCTGCCTCGTGTTTCGCCAAATCCGGCTCGCTCTCCAGCCACGCCTTATCCGTGTATTGCCTCAGCACGAGTCGGTGCGCCTCTCCTCGCACGTCAATGATTACACGATGGATTGGTGTCGACACTCCGCCCATCAAACGTTCAATCGATTTTATTTTTGCTTCAGGATGAACCGCCCGCTCGATCCAACGCAACACATGTTCTTCGATCATCGTTCCCTGCCAACCCCCTTTCGCCTTATCTCAAAATCATACGAAAACATTCCGTTTAATTCAATTGATCTTTGCAAATGCAAAAAAGAGAGCGAAACATCCCCTTTCGAGGAAATTCCGCTCTCTTTATTTACGCTTGCGACAACGACCTACTTCACAATCTTAACTCCGTTTAGCGCGATCAGATCATCCGCAGTCAAGAAGGTCACTCCGTCTTTCACCACGGATGTTGCGAAAAGCTCACGCGTCTCGCCATCCCCCGTCGTCACTTCCGAGCCGCGCGCCGTAAGACTGTACAGCACGTTATTGCCGTTCACCACCTCGATGCCGCTTGTCTCCGCGTTCCACTTGATCTCGTAGCCAAGCGCTTCCGCCAGCTTGCGCAGCGGCAGCATAAGATGACCGTCTGCCGCATATGGCGCCTCATCCTCGGTAAGCTCCAGCGCTTCCCCGTTCACCGACAACCCTTCCAAACCTGCCTCTACGTATCCCGCGTATTCATAAGGGAACGCTACGACCTTGTTCGCCGTGCCGGCATCGGCAGCCTGCTTTCCGTCTTCCGTCACAGCTTGCGACCACACCAGCACTTTGCTTCCCGGTCTAAGATGGTCGACCGTAATGATGTTTTTCGTCAGGAACGGAATCAAAGTTGTATCCGTTGTTATTGTAAAGTCAACATCCTGGTTTGTCTTTAGCACAACGCTGCCGTCCTCCCCCTTCTCTACGCTCTCGATCTCTGCGTATGTCGGGACGGCGAAGTCTGCCGGTATGCCGGCGAGGATCAACTCGGCGCCCGCGATCGGCGGCAAACTCTTCGTCATGGCAGGACCTGCATACGCGTACAGAGTCTCGTTCTCGCGAATGTCCTCCAGCTTCATAGGCAGTCCGTCGACCGCATTAAGAATGCGGGTATTCTCTCCAATGTTCAGGACGATCGACGGAAACTCCGCGTTTTCGTTGTTATTTTCGAGCGTAATCCGTTTCTCCTCAATAGAAGGGGCTTGACCGTATACGCGAACAGGCGCCAGCTTATTCTGATGCGCGATCACATAATCGGACGCGCTGATCGGCACGATCTCCCCGTTAATCGGAGCGCTGATCGGAATAATTTCACCGTTAATCGGCGCACTGATCGGTACGATCTCCAGAGGTTGCGCGGCAGCCAGGGAAGCTCCGCATGCGAGGCAAGAAACTGCTGTAATGGTCACGAAAGCTTTTTTTATCGTTGTATTCATTGTCATCTATCCTTTCAGTCGGTTAGTAGAAATTCTTTTGAGTATGTCTCCAGAAACGTCTTGCTCAATTCGTAGTTGCCGTTGCCGATCGTAAGCAGGGAGAGATCGGGCACGAGATACATGACGATGGATGTTCCGTCCCGAAGCACCCATCTGGCCTGACAGGATCTGTCCGACAGTCGCGCTTTAGCCAGGCGCTCGTACTGTTCGTCCGTCAGCTTTTCCAAAGGTATGCTCTCGGCGATCAGGTTGGACCACTTGCGGATATCCTTCTTGGCGTCCCAGACTCGCATAACCGTCGTCCCTTGATGATCCAGCCACTCTAATCGCATTGTCATCCGACTAAGATCGGCTAACGAGACGAATTCCTTTGCGTCGATTACTCTGTCGTCCGTCTTGCCCGACAACTCGGCGATATAGTATCGGCCTTCATAGGATACTGCCAGCCTGAACGCGGGGGCGTAGCCGGGCAGCGCATATATTGTGCCTCCGTTCATGTACGTCGTGGCCAAGTCGCGGCTGCTGTACCCCTTCGTTCCGCCGTTTTGGATATCCGCCGCAATATCATATTGCAGCGTACCCAACGCGTCTTGCTCTTCAACCTTCCAGCCGGAAAGGTCGTATGCCGCACCATTCTTCAGAAACGTGTACCGGCTGCCGTTATAATTCAGAAACTTCCCTAACGTTCCGATATGGATCGACTTGCCCCCTCTGGGAAGGCCGAATTCTGCGGCGAAAGGAGCAACGACGGTTGTCAACTGCGGAATCTCTTTGTTTTGCTTCTGTTGCAAAGCAGGCAGCCAATAGAGCGAAAACAACAAAATGACGAGTGCGGGCAGTGCGATCCGGTAGCTTTGCTTGAGGGCAAATCTGGGCTTCGCTGCCGGGTTCAAAATCCGCTCCAGCATGCGATCCGTCTGCTTGTCCGTAGGTCCCATCCGGGCAAGACGGTCGATCAGCTCCTTCTCAGTCATCGCCTTCACCACCTATCTGCAGCTTCAGAAGTTTCCTGCCCGTATGTAGCTGCGTGCGGATCGTCGCTTCCTTAATGGAGAGAAGCTCCGCAATTTCCTTCGTGCTGTACCCTTCGTAATAAAACAAATAAATAGGCAGACGGTATTTTGCAGGCAGGGCCAGCACTTCGCCGAGCGTCTCGTCATGCCTGATTTCCTCCGCGAGCAGCCTCTGATCGGCTTCTTCCAGCGTCGTTCGCATTCGCCTCCACCAATGCTTAAGCATATTGCGGCAATGGTTGCGGGCGGTCACGATGAGCCAAGCCTTCTCGTGTTCGTTGTCGCGGAAGGTCATGTCTGACTGCATCAGCTTCAAAAAGGCGGTCTGCGTCGCTTCTTCGGCATCGACTACGTTCCTGAGCAGCATGAAACTGACTTTATAGACGGTGTGGGCATGCCGACGGTAGATTTGAGCGATATCCTTGCCCGTACGCTGCAAGGGATCCTCCATGCTGAATTGCCCCCCTTCTATATAAACACAAACGAACCAGGGGAATTGTTTGGTGCAATTTTTAAATTTTTTTTGGGGGAGTAGATGAAACAGTTCAAAGCGATCAAAGAGGAAACGGGTGAAATCCTAAGGGGACAATATGAGTCCGCCAGACAACGAATGGAGCCTTACATCCCCTTTATCAAAGATAATCTGCTGAATGGCCGACCGCGAACGAGAATATTTATATGCCTGAAAAGTACGCCTGCTGTCATGCATTCTAAGTTCATCATTTTGGATTTTGTTGAAATGGAATGTTTCGCTGATAAATGGCACGGTTTTTCGGAAAAGCAAATTAAATATACAGAAGTTCCATTAAACACATTTATCGGAGTCGTTAAATCTTTAACTCGTGACAAACTGGACTGGTTCCCGGCTATGGTCAAGGATCATCCCAAGATGCACGAGCTAATTCAAACGTTGATGGCTGCTGGATATCGGATCAGCGTCGGTGATTCAGATAATGATGTGGAAATCACGATTCATCATAATTAAAAAAACAACCTACAGCCGCTATATCTTAGCGTTTTTTTTTGTATGTGCGGAGTTATGGGAGTCAACAGCAGAGGAGCAACTTTGATGGCTGCCAATCTTCCCCACACGCTCCTTTGCCTGACCAGCATCGGCCGAAACAGCTCGTATAATGATTGTATCTCCGTACCTTGGGGTCACCTCACGAAACGGAAAATAAAGTACGTTAAGCCGTTGATGTGTCCGATTAGGTTCATAGAACCGGCGACTGATCTGTCAGAAAATAGTAAAATAGACCCTATCCAGACAATTTTGAGACTGCGGTTGACGACAGCTTAAGGTGCACTTCAACCTGGACTAACAAGGCTTAATAATTCGTTAGCGTACGATTATTTCCGTTTCGTGAGGTAACCCCATATAGATGTAAGCCAAGGTCAATCAACAGTCTGAAGCCCGTGCTAAAATCTTTCTCGTCCATCCAGTCAAGAAGATGGTGAATGGGTTTCTTTTGCGGATGTCGAGGGCGCCTTGGCCGGAGAAAGTGCTAGCGTCCACTAATGCGTAGCATCATTAATCTCTGGGGCTACTCCCAAAGAGAAATAAAAGACTCCGGCGATATGGCACGTGGACACGCTCGTAATATCGCCTGGCGGCGATTAAAACTACTTCAGGAGATAGAGCCATAGGGAAGCGATGTTTCAGCCTAGCTGTTCGAGAATTTTCGCTTCGCTCATGTTCTCCCCCTGCATTCCTTTGGCATATGTATCCGATGCGATCACTATATCACTGCTTTTTTGTTCCGTCTATCATCAGGATCCCGGTCAACATCCCGACTGTAAATATAAAGTTGGGAATATCACTTTAAATTTTTAGTTTACAGCACTTCGCTTTAAGCGCTAACTAGTATTCCTGCCCTCAGTCGATCAGAATCGTATCTATAATCAATCTTTCCACATCTACACATAAATACAGTTATACACAAGTGCAGTTCAAGGTGATTTGGTTTGCCTCGATGCGCTGGACCGGGACTGTGATAACTGTACAAAAGAAAATAAAGTTTTAGACTGACGATGCTTTATTAAGCTAACGAGCTGCAAAGTGGGTAATAGATGGGGTACTACAAATGTTAGAACTACTCATTCTTTGGGTGTGGAGCTATAATCTATGTAATATTTGATATTACATTCTAGACACGATTTAGTTTTTTAAGTGGAGGTGGAGCAAGTTATGCGCTTTTTAAAATATCTATGTATATTAATTGTATATGTCGTATCGTATTGGATTGGCTTTCAAATGTACAAGAATGCTCTTTGGGCAATCTCGGGGGAACGACTGGGTGGGGACACTCATGCGACGGTACTTTGGACGGTATTTGCCTATGTTCCGACAGGCCTCATATACCTTTTTATATGGTACATTATCAGGCATATTGTGAATCGTCCCTTCCTCCGCTATTCCCTATATCCGATTTGTTGTTCGCTAATTTTTTGGCTACCAACTTTATTCTTCGTGGGAATGCTTGGTGGCGGCAGTTTATTTTCATCCGAAGCCCAGCTATTGCATATAATGTTTGCCTCAACCGGGATAACTTTTGGTTTGGGTTTTAGTTTAGTTTCAATAGTGTTCAATAAAAGTGACAGGCAGAACAAATTAAAATATGACTATCCATTTGATATTAGCGCTAGCGCCTCGTTAACATTAAATAATTAAATCTATAAATTCCAAGGGTGAGCAAAACCGACCGTTAAACGGTCGGTTTTGTATTCATTGATATAAATTATCCGGATACATTTACCGAACGCTCCATATCACCGAAAAGAGCAGAAAGGTTAGTTTTTTGAAAGGTATATAGGGCTTTAGGTACATTGGAGTCTACTTTTTTCCATATCTCATGGCAAGGAAAACCATCATGCTTACCAGTAACAGAAACCGTCCCGTTACTGTTTATTACTACATTGTACTCCCAGTCAATAATCGGAGACCCATCTACTGCAGGATTATTGGATGCCCCTCTGAGGTATACAGTTGCTTGTGTCTTTGCCGAGAAACTTGCTTATTCTAACAGAAATTGATGATGACCTCCGTCCATAACGTAAAGAAGGCTGTCGTCAATGCCTGTTCCAGAACCTTCTTTTGTGGCAA
The DNA here is from genome assembly GCF_018604145.1 of Paenibacillus agaridevorans. Lineage (NCBI taxonomy): Bacteria > Bacillati > Bacillota > Bacilli > Caryophanales > Paenibacillaceae > Paenibacillus > Paenibacillus agaridevorans. The sequence continues at coordinate 5,074,692 of NZ_CP075889.1, forward strand.
TTGTGAAGTCCGTGGGCTCCAGGTAAAGAAATTCGGGTTTGAACAGTCGCTTGAAGTAGCAAGCGCAGTGGCCAAGCGAACCTATCTCTTATGCCACGACGTTCATTACACCCTGGTTGTGCTTTATTTATAAATTCTTCTACAACTCGTCTAGTTCGGGGCTGACCAATCAAGGCGCTGCCGAAAAAACGACATTGTGGGCAGAGAGCTTCAGCCAATTGCTAAAGAAAACGGATCGGACGGTCTTCGAGTCTTATGCCTGTCCCTCATCTTTAACAGGGAAGGGCCTCTTGGAACAGTTCAATTAAGGCGAGACGCATGTGTTGCAGGGCATCTTTCAGCATAGCGTCCGGATCTTGGTTTTGGGCTTGGCTCACCAAGCTCATAAACTCATCTTCTGTGAGAGCGACTTGAGGGTTTTCCTTTTCCACTTATTGACCCCCTGTTGCGATATATTTAATTCCTTTGCCAATTGTGTTTCGGTTTGGTTCTTTATAAAAGGACCATGAATGATCTTACGCCCAATGCCAAGCTGAATTTCAGCCAGTAGTTGCTGAACAAATATGCGATTATCAACCATTTCGAAAGGATGATAATACGGATGGTTGTGTTCCATCCATGAACACTCACGCTTGCGTGTACTTCGTGCTTTATACTGCAAACGCCAGGCTATTCGTTGCAATTCCTTCTTGTAATAGTTTACGTCGCTCATAGTTTGGTTTCTTTAAAGTATGTGAATTACTAGAAATCGGAACGGTGTTTGTACAATACAAGGAGATGAAAAGGGCCTTTAACAACCAATCTAAGAACATGCGTTCTTATTTTATCTCTTTTTTATGGTGATTTTGTCGGATTCTGTCGATCCGTTTAAATAAAAAAAATAATTTTGAGTGATCAGCCAACAATGTGGCCGGATTGTGATTTACTGCTGTATCGTCTCCTTATCGAATCGGGGGGTTCTTAATACAAATCAAACGATTGGTTACGTAATTCGCTAACAATTAGTCATTATAATGGAGTTAAAACTTCAAGCGGGGTGTTTTGAATTGTTCAAATGGCTGAAGCAAAAAAGTTTGCTCGCAACCAGTTCGATCGTTTTATCCGTTCTCTTCCTGATCATCATTGCAATTATGGCAACGGTCATGTATCTTGCGCAGAAAGAAGCCGCTTATCACGAATTCGAACAGCTTGGCAGAACGCTGAGGGCTCAGACGCAAGCCAACATCAGTGTGATTGAGCCTATGGCAAACGCAGTCAACTCGGGCCAACCGATCCCGGACAACGAAGGTTCCATTACAAAAAGACTGCTTAACGGCATGACAGACGATGACACGATTACGAACGCCTATTATTTTTCTGCTAAAACCACAAGCCTGAACGGATCTCATCAACTGTATTTTCTCCAAATCAGCGACTCCTTTGGCGGTCCCGAAACGCTGACCGCGCCTTACGAAGCTGGCAGCATCATTTTCAACCACTTCGACGAAGCCCTTTCAGGTAACCACGGGTTAAGCGCACCTTTCGAAGATGGTTTCGGCACTTGGATTACCTATTTGGCACCAATTCTGAATGTCAAAGGAGAGCCTATCGCCGTATTTGGCATAGACTTCGATTATGACAAAGTCGAAGCGCGCATGAGTACAATGCTCCTTCGCGCGGTTGCCCTGGGCCTCATTGCCGCCGCGCTTGCCATCGGCATCATGATTCCGCTTCTGCGCATGGCCATCCGCCCTCTGCAAAATCTAAGAGACAACGCCAAGCTGGCCGCAGGCGGAGACTTGACCGCTTCCGTCCCCGTAACGAATGGCAACGAAATCGGACAGGCGGCGGAATCCTTTAACGAGATGATCAGCAGTCTTCGGGGACTCACGATCAACATCCAGCAATCCGCTCGAGAGGTGGGGGAGTCTTCTCTTAATTTAAAGGAGACGGCTACCCAAACGGCGCAGGCAACAAACGAAATTACGGAGTCGATCCAGAACGTGGCAGTCGGCACGGAGACGCAGCTGATCAGCTCGCAGGAATGCCAGACCGCGATGACCGAGATGGCGGTAGGCATTCAGCGCATCGCGGAATCATCCGGCGTCGTGTCGGAGCTGGCCATCGATACGGCGAAGCTGGCGGCGGAAGGCGGCATCATCATCGACCGTACGACGGGGCAGATCGAACGGCTGGAGCAGCACATCATCTTCGCGGCGGAATCCATGCGCGAGCTCAACGAATACAGCAATCGCATCGGCGACATTCTGTCCCACATCAGCGAGGTAGCGGGCCAGACGAATCTGCTTGCGCTCAACGCTTCGATCGAAGCGGCGCGCGCCGGCGAGCATGGCAATGGCTTTGCCGTCGTCGCCACCGAGATTCGCAAGCTGGCCGAGCGTTCCAGAGAATCGTCGGAGGAGATCGCGGAGATACTCCAAGCGATCAGCACGCGCTCGGGCACGCTGTCCAAATCGCTCGAGACTTCGGCTTCCGAAGCGAGAGAGTGCACGAGTCTGGCTGGCGGCTCCGGCGATTCGTTCCGCTCCATTCTGGTAGCCGTAGAAGAGGTCAGCTCGCAGGTTCAGGAGGTATCCGCGGCTTCGGAGCAAATGTCCGCCAGCAGCGAGCAAATCGCAGCTACGCTCGAAGAGCTGGCCCGTATCGCGCAAACATCGGCAGGCCATTCGCAGCAAGTCGCTGCGGCATCCGAGGAGCAGCTTGCCTCCGTCGAAGAAGTCGCCGGCGCAGCCGAGCAGCTGCGCACGCTTGCCTCTGAGCTTAATACGGCGGTGAGCAGGTTCCGGGTATAGGGTCCGGGTCACGTTCGGGTTGCCTGAGCGACATAACAATTAAAAAGCATCCTCCCAGGGCAATTTGCCATGGGAGGATGCTTTTTAAATTGCTTCTAGCTTTTCATTTAGCAATCATATGTTCTATGATAGATTATAGAAGAAATACATAATTTGGGGGTTTTGACATGGGAGTTAAATTGTTCTTGCCTGACTTCGTTTATCATGGCACAAGCTTTGATATTGCCGTGAAATTTGAACAGGCCATATCGGTTGATGCCTTAATAAAGTACTCAAAGAATAAGGATTTTGGGTCTGGATTATATACTACAATTGATATAGCGCAATCACAGATATGGGCAACTCGTTGTTATGAATTCGACGAAGAACAGTTCGAGGAAAATAAATTCAATGACGAGCAAAGAGACGCCTATTTTAACCTTAATATTAAGAACGTTAAAGAAAAGACCCCCGTTGTTGTTCGTTATAAGATAGACAAGTTGGTTGATGTGGACCAATATGATATTCAAATATTTGGCGGGGAATGTTACGAATGGTCTGAATTTATACTTCGCCATCGAATTCATAGTGAATATAATAATTGTGATTGTTTAAAAAGATTCGGCAATCATCCAGATATTATTGTTGGACTGATGGCTGATAATAAGATCAGCAAAGTAATGGTTGATTTCAAAAAGCTTTTTTTGAATAAAGTCACTGAAGAATCCGTTATTTGGTTTCAAGAAGCAATAACAAAGACACAAGGCGGTCAAACTTTGCAAGGATTAGGTCTAGGAAATCAATTGAGTTTTCATAATCCTGATTTAAATGCAATGCTGACATTGGATGGTTTATTTATTGCAGAAACGTGGTACAATAAAGATAAAGGTATCGTTTCAACATGGAGCAATGATTTCATTAAGTGGGGTGAATTGAGATGACTACCACTAAGTCTAAAGGATCAGACGATATGGTTTTAATTAAAACCCATCTTCGTAAAAATAGCCAAGGAAGAATGCATAAAGTGCTGTCGCACTATCGTCCTGCAAAACGACAATTAAGAGGAATCAAAGAATGGGTAAAAGATGACCGTTCGATCGTAAAACCCTTATTCCGAGAAATTGTTGGAAACAGGTTAACGGATAAAGAAATCGCAGATTACTTTGAAGAAACCTATTTTACAGTCGGGAAGATTTATCATCACGATTTAACGCCACAACAGCATGCTTATTATATGGCCAGGCAGGTCGATACGGTCAAACAAATACGCGAGTTCAAACGGAACTGGAACAAAGAAGAAACCACAACCTAGTCTTAGGAAGTGGTTTTTTGTTCGGATTTTACACCCTGTGCTTAACTTTTCCATGGCTGCAGCCAGACTTGGTTACTTTAATCCGCTCGTACTAATGCCCTCCACGATATGCTTCTGGAAAAGGAAGAATACGCCGATGACGGGCAGCAGGCTGACGATGGACATCGCGAACATCGCGCCCCAGTTCGACAACGTATCCGCATCGAGGAACATCTTGAGCGCCATCGATACCGGGTAGAGAGACGGCTTGTTCAGATACAGCACCGGCCCGATAAGATCCTCCCATCTCCAGTAGAAGGAGAAGATCGCTGCCGTTGCCAGCGCAGGAGCGATCAGCGGAATAATGATTCGGTAGAACAGCTTAAACTTGCCGCAGCCGTCGATCGTCGCCGCTTCGTCCATCTCTCTCGGGATGGTATGGATGAACTGCACCATCAGGAAGATAAAGAACGGCATGCCGAAATACGCCGGGATAACAATAGGATTGATGGAATTCAGCCAGCCCAGCTTGGAGAAGAGAATGTATTGCGGGACAAGCACGACGTCATGCGGCAGCATAAGCGTAATCATCATGATCGTGAACCAGAATGCGCTGCCCCAGAATTTCAGCCTCGCGAACCCGAAAGCGACGAACGCTGAAGAAATAACCGCGCCGATCGTAGCAAGCACGACGAGCACCAGCGAGTTCCAGATGAAGGTGCCGAACGAATAGCCGCCAATGCCTTCCCAGCCTTGCGTATAGTTGCTCCAGATCCATGGATCCGGGATAAGACTGTCTGATGTAACAAAGATTTTGTCGCTCGGCTTGAACGAGCTCATGAGCAGCCAGATGACGGGATACACCATGATGATAGCTCCGCCGGCAGCGAACAGATGATAGATCGTCCACTTAAACGTTTTGGCAGGCGAGAGCTCGCGGGACTTGCCCTTCGGTCTCTTGCTCAGCCCCATGCCGCCGGGAGAAACGGATGCCGTCCGCCCTGAAGATTGATCGGCCATCGCTTACCCCTCCTTCGACTCGTAATGCACCCAGAACTTTGATGACAGGAACAGGACCGACGTGAGCACGGCGACGATGATGAGCATAACCCAAGCCATCGCGGATGCATATCCCATATCAAAGAATTGGAAACCTTGGCGGAACAGATACAGCGAGTACAGCAGCGTGCCGTCGAGCGGTCCGCCCGTGCCTTTGGAAATAATGTAAGCCGGCACGAACGTCATGAATGCCCCGATCGTCTGCATAATCGCGTTGAACAGGATGATCGGCGTCAGCATCGGAATCGTGATTTTAAAGAACCGATGGAAGGCATTCGCCCCGTCTACGCTGGCTGCTTCGTACAGCGGACGCGGAATGTTTTTCAGACCAGCCAGAAAGATCAGCATGGACGAGCCGAACTGCCAGACGGAGAGCGTGATCAGCATCCAGAGCGCAGCCAGCGGATCCGCGAACCAGCGTACGCTGTCGAGACCCAGCGAGTTCAGCAGCAGATTGATGATGCCTTGATCGCCGTAGATGTTGCGCCACATGATGGATACCGCGACGCTTCCTCCTATGATGGAGGGCAAATAATATATAGTACGGTATAACCCGATTGCCTTCGAAGCCGTGTTCAGAAGCATGGCGACCATAAGCGCGAACGCCAACCGCAGAGGCACCCCGATGAATACATAGAGGAACGTGACCTTAAGCGACTGCCAATACTTCTTGTCCTTCGTAAACATCTCCACGTAGTTATCGAGCCCGATCCAGCCGGGCGTGGTGAACAAATCGTAATCCGTCATCGACAGATACAGCGACGCGATAATGGGAATCAGGGTGAAGGCTAGAAACCCGATAATGAACGGGCTTATGAATGCGTAACCGGTCAGCTGATTTTTCCATGCCGTTCTCATACTATCCAACTCCCGCTGACTTAATAAGTGTCCACTCCCCTTTACGAAGTATGCCTGGAAGTTACTTCGATGTTGCATACTTGTACGGAGAACCGGACTTTATGAACTGGGATTTAATGACCGCGGCGGCCGTTTATTCAGACGTCCGCCGCGGAGCGTTGCCTATGACATTCCTATTTGTTCTTGCCCAAAATAGCGTTCGCTTCTTCGCGGAATTGCTTCGCCGCGTCTTCAGGAGTCAACTGCTGGAAGTCCATCTGCTCCGTCAGCGTCATGAACAGCTGGATGATTTCCGCCGTGCCGACCGGATCCGGAGGATCCATCGGGGAGCTGTTCTCTTGCGCCCAGGAAACGTAGTCGAATACTTGAACCTGCGCCGGAGCGAGGTCCGACTTAATGGCATCGATAACCGTCGAATTGACCGGCACGCCGCGGTCGCCTTTGATCAGCTTGTTCGCTTCCACGTTGTTGACCCAGAAGTCGATGAACTTGGCTGCTTCTTCCTTCACCTTGGAGTTCTGGGAGATGGAGAAGTACATGCTTGGCTTCAGATACAGCCCTTTTTCTCTATCGGGACCTGGCATATGCGCCATCTCCAGCGGGCGGTTTGCCACTTGCTGAATGCCGACGAATTGGTTCGTCCATTGGAAGATGCCGACCTGTTGGCCTTTCACGAGCATGTCGTCTTCTACGCCTTTGATCTGCGCCTTCACGTCCGGAGCAGGCGTGTCGCCGTCCTTCACGAGCTGAGCCAGCGGCTTAAAGAAATCGACGAACAACTGATCGTCCTCATAGCCAAGCGCGGTGCCTTCCGCGTTGTAGAGATGCTGACCTTTCGTACGGAGGTAGTAGCCAAAGAATACTTCCGGGCGGAAGCCGTTGTCGAAGTACAGTCCCGCTTCCTTCGCTTTGCCAGCCAGTGCATAGTAGTCGTCCCAGTTCCAGTTTTCGTCCGGTTTGTCTACGCCAAGCTTCTTAAGCAACTCGGGGTCATACTGGAAGTTGACCGCGTTGACGCCGATGTTGAAGCCGAACAGCTTATCGCCGATGCGACCGCCGGATATCGCGTTCTCCGAGATGTTTGCCGTGTCGATGCCCGCGTTCAGGAACGGGGTCAGGTCGGCCAGCTGGTTTTTGGAACCATATTGAGCCAGATAAGAGATATCCATCTGAAGAATATCGGGAAGCTCGTTAGCCGCCGCTTGCGGAGCAAGCTTCTTCCAGTAATCGTCGAAGTTGGCGTATTCAGGCTCGATCTTTACGTGAGGGTTCTGCGCCTCGTACATCTTGATGACTTCCAGCGTGTAATCGTGACGTGGCTGCCCACCCCACCAGGCCATGCGGAGCGTTACGTTTTTGGGTTTATCCGTCGACGCGCCTCCGTTGCTGGTGGATGTACTTGTCGGATCCGCCGAATTGCCGTTCCCTCCGGCGCAAGCTGCGAGCGAGAACGCTACCGTACATGCAAGAACTGCCGTTAACCATTTTCTCATGTCTGGCTCCCCTTCCGTGCTTCACTTGTTTTGTAAGTGTTTACATTGCTAATTTTATAGGCTGAAGCCCTTTGAAGGAATGTAAATAACAGGTCTCTTTGTATAAAAAACAGAGGTTCCGTCAAGGCAACCTCTTATATTCGGAGGGCGAAACGCCCGTATATTTTTTGAACACCTGGCTGAAATATTGTGGATTATCGCCAAAACCCAGCTTCTCCGCGAGCTCGAACACTTTCACGTCGCCGCCGGATCCGATCAGCTCCACGGCCCTTTCCATCCGCGCCTTCATGACATAGTTGGAGAACTTCTCTCCCGTCTCCTTACGAAACAGCTTGCCTAAATAATCGGCGTTCATATAGAGAATCTCGCTCGCCACCCATTGCAGCGACAAGTCCGGATTGCCGATATGCGCTTCGACGATCTCGTGGATCTGCCCGATGATGGAGGAATGCCGGCGCTTTTGATTGTCGTAGTTGCTCTGACAGATCAACCTCGCTTTCTCCTTCACGAACGTCTTCAATCCTTGCATGGTCGCGATGCCCTCCAACCGGCCAAGCTCCTTCAGATGTTCGTTCATGGACGAAGGATCAGCCTGACGAATAAGAGCTACGTAAAGAGGGATGAGATAGGACTTTACCGTCAAATCATCGAAGCGATGCTCCTCCAGCGATCTAAACACCTCGTCCAGCTCCTGCATGACGGCATCCAGATGGCCGGACTTCGCAAACAGGCATAAACGGGCATCGTCGTACAAAAATCCGCTCTCTTCGCCCGTTGAAGGAACCGGCGTTGCAAATGCCGCCATCAGCTGCTCCTGTTCGGGAGCAAGCCCGCTTTTGTCCTCTCCAGTATCGCGGACCGTGATAATGCTGCCTTCGCCGAGATAAAAGCGGAAGCTCATACATCTCAGCGTCTCCAGATACATGCGGCGAGCGTCCGTAAGCGGTCCGGGATCGCTGACCGCGATCGTCGCGTCAAGCCGGTAATACCCTTTGAATGTGTTGCGTATATCGTGAAGAACAGCCAGCAGCCTCTCTTCGGCGTAGGTATTTCGGACAAGCAGCAGCGTCTGATTGCCAATCGTTGTGCTCAGCACAAGATTGGACCGCTCGATCAAGTCCTCCGCGATGTTCTTGAGCGCGAACAGCTGCTCGAATTCGAATTGTCCTTCCAACTGCAACAGCAGCAGCCGGGCTTCGGCATTTTCCACCTCGATGCCAAACAGCTCCTTGTATCGCTCCCAGTCTCCGCGCCCGTACATCTTGTTCGTGACAAGCTCCTTGAGGAACTGCTCCTTCGCGCTTGGCAGCACCTGACGGAGCTCCTGTTGCAGATTTTCCAGGAACTGCGTCTTCCGCTTCTGCTCGCCCAGCCCCGCGACCACCTCGGACAAAGCTTCGCCGATTGTATTCTCGTTGCACGGCTTCAGCAAATAATGTTTTACGCCATACTGCATCGCCTTTCTCGCGTAATCGAATTCGCCAAAGCCGGACAACATAATAAAGGCGATCGACGGAAACAGCTCCCGCGTCCGCTCCGCCAGCTTGAGCCCGTCCATGCCCGGCATCCGGATATCGCTGATGACGATGTCGGGGGCATGCTCCTCAATAAACGCCAGCGCTTCCAGTCCGTTGCGCGCCGTTCCGGCCAGCTCCGTTCCATATTTTGCCCAATCCATGAGACCGGCAATCCCCTCCAAAATAATTCTTTCATCGTCGACAATCAGCACTTTATACATGTGGATCCCTCATTTCTACGGGCAGTACGAGCGTAATCCGCGTCCCTCCGCCTTTATTGTCTCCCACCTCGAGGCCATAGCCTTCTCCGAACAGCAGCCTGATCCGTTCATCGATATTTCGGAGGCCTATCCCTGTTCCTCGCGGCACCAATTCTCCCGAATCCAGACGGGCGAGCACGTCATGTTGGATGCCCGGACCGTTATCCGAGACCGTAAGCCGCATAATGCCGCCGCTTTCCTCCGCCTCTACAGTAATAACGCAAGTATCGATCATCGGCTCCAGCGCGTATTGAATCGCATTTTCCACGATAGGCTGCACCGACAGCTTCGGCACCAGACAGTCATTCAGCCGAGCCGGGATATGACTGCGGAAGTCCAAGCGTTCCTCGAATCGAATCTCCTGAATCGATATATAATGACCGATCGTCGCCATCTCTTCCTGAAGCGGAACAAGAGGCTCCTTGCCGCTGATGGAACTGCGAAGCAAATAACCGAGCGATTCCACCATCACGGAAATTTGCTTATGCCCCACCGCCTTTGCCGACCAGTTGATGGATTCCAGCGTGTTGTATAGGAAATGGGGGTTGATTTGCGCCTGCAGCGCTTTGAACTCCGTATCCTTGATCGCCAGCTGCTTGACGTAATTTTCATTGATCAGCTCGTTGATGCGCTCCACCATAATGCGGAAGTTGCGGTGCAGCAGCCCAGCCTCGTCCATGGCCGGTTCTCTCTCTCCCGGCAGCAGCGCGTACTCGAAGTGTCCCATCTGCACCCGCTTCATCCGGTCGCTAAGGCGCTCGATAGGAGCTGTCACGGAACGGGAGAACCACAGCGCCGCCATGAGCACGAGCAAGAACACAATGAGGTAAATGACAAACACGGACTGCTTGGCCGCCTCCGTCTTGCGGAAGATCGCGTCATAGGGCTGGATATTGAGATAAGTCCAATCCATGTAGCTCGACGGTACGTAGGTGATGAAGAAGCGCTCGCCGTTCACTTCTCTCATCTCGTACCCGCTTCCGTCTCTATGGGAGACGTTCAAGGCGCTGACATCGATGCTGGGGTTGGTGGGGTATACGGACTGCCCGTCCCCCGCCAGAATCGCGAACATGCCGTCTCCTTGATTCACGGGACCAGCCAGATCGCGAAACAGTCTGGCCAGATCCAACCTGACCGCTAGCGTACCCAAAATATCCAGCTCGAGATTCCGTACTTGACGGATCTGCCTTCCCGCAATCAAGGCGCCATCCCCGTTCTCGGGAAAAATGTAGCTGATCCCGCCGGTATTCCGCTCCGTCTCGGCTATAACCTCTTCTATTCGCGCGGCTGACAGCATGTTCGCATTGGCGCCGTGCTTATACTCCCGCTGGTACACGTCAATAAGGTGGAACGACAGCACGTACTTCGCGAAGCCGCCGATCGAAAGCAGCCGCTCCTGCAGACTGTTCGCCACCAGAAAGTTGTCGTAATCCGAGCCGCCTTGCTTGATAACGTCCAGATATCTCTGTATGGAGCCGTCGGTCGCGATCGTGAACGTGAGCTTCTCCATGTCGCGAAGCTCTTTCTCCACTCCTAGCGAGGCGCTGTTAAGCGCGCTGGCCGACTGCCTGTAGATCTCGTCGTCATAGGCCTCGAACGTGAAGCGCATGACGAAATAAGTGGCGAGGCCAATGACCAGCATCATCAGCGAGATGAGTCCGACAAGCTTGTATTTAATCCGCAAATTCGAATAAAACGCTTTCAATTGGAGCTCACCTCCCTCTGTTGTCCCGGCTCCCGAGCAGCCTATGGTTCGTCCCACTATTATAAGGAGGAAGATGTCTGCGTGCAAACACCTATATTTTTTCAACCAGATTACGGAAATTATCGTTTATAACTCGTCGCGATCGGCTTCATAAGAGGTGCTTTCTCGAACTTTTTTTTCATTGGCAGGATTGTTTAATTCACTGCACGAATACCCTTAAATATAGATAGTTTGCGATGTTCATAAATAAAACGTTATAGGAAATATCCGCAAAATACTAAAGATAGGAGTTTTCCTCTATGGATTTTCAACAAATCACTGAAAAATTGGAAGAAACCAGAACCGAGTTACTCGTAATCCTTGCAAGTTTGAATGGTAATCATATAAATAAACAAAAAGACCTTGAAAGTTGGAGTATTAGTCAGGTCTGTCAGCATCTCTATATCACAGAGGAATTGTATGTCGTAGCAATAAGGAAGGGATTAAAGAGCAAAGAAGATTCATTTATAGCAAACAAACCAGTAGAACGTCTATTAGACAGAAGTAATAAATTAGAAGCACCTGAAATTGCCAAACCATCTAATGAAGTATTGGAATACCAAGTGATTATAGAAAAACTGAACAATTCAAGACAGAAGCTACATGAACTTTTAAGTACAATAGAAGATTCTTCAGTGCTGAGTAGAAGACATTTTGTACACCCTGTTTTTAAAGAGATGTTATTAATTGAATGGCTCGAATCCTTGTTCATTCATGAACAAAGACATATTCAACAAATTAAAGAAATTATAGACGAAAGAAAAGGATAGAGCCTAAATTAACTCTAACAACAAGAGAAAGTAAAAACCCACTCAACGGTTAGCGCCAGAGGTGGGTTTTTTAATCCTGTTCGACTTTATGATAACACTTGGAAAAAGAAGTGAACCAGGTAAATCTGTTCAGCCAGACCGCACTCAATTTCCCGTACGGTACTTTCGTTCGCTGTGAGAATCCTGTTTCGTGCGCTCCTTGTCCTTCTCGTCTTGTTGCTCGATGGTCTGGTCCTCAACCGGGATCGGATCGACCGTGCGCTCGCTGACAAACTTATCGAACAGACTCTCATTCTCCGTCGGAATACCTTCCGGATTGTCGCGCTTGCCCTGCTGCTCGCGCCGGTTATCGGCGCTTCGTTCGAATTCGTTCATTGCTGTCACCTCCCAAGCAGATTGTATATCTACTTACCCCTTTTTCTGCTTACCTCAAACCTATACAAGGAATATTTCCCGAGTCTCCATCAGGCCCTGACAAATCTCCTATCCCTCTAAATTTCTTCGTATGGTAAAATGAGGAAGTGATTTAAACTGGACCGAATAGGAGTTGGACGGCCTTGGACACAAATAGACTTAAATCCTTGCGCGTGAAACAATTCATTTTCATCAATGCATGTGTTTGCATCCTCATCCCATTAGTCGGCTGCCTCTTACTTGTTTTAGAGCCGTCGCCTTCGGACACTTATCTTTTAGGCGCTTTTTTATATGGGGCCTTGTTGCTTTCTGAATTTTGGAGCCTCTTTCAAACCCACCAACCTTCGGAAAGCAGGCGGGAAAAATGGAGCACCGAAAGGTCATAGAGGCCCTACGTTGCAAATGCTAGAGCTGCCCGACACCATTATTACGCATCCGTTATTGCAGTGTACACGTTGCTCTTCCTCGCTCGAGGATGCTGCATACCAGGGGTGCGAGATGCGCCAAGTCTTCGATCTCCCACAGTCACGATTTGTCGTCATCAAACGGAGAATAAATGCTGCCCCCATTACCATTCTCTGGAGCAAGACAGCAACGACAAAATCGTATGATTCGGACAAAAATTGAATCTCTAATCTCTATAAAGATCAAAAATCACCCTTACGGGTGATTTTAAGTTTCGGATGCATACTCGCGTGCCTCGAATCTACTGTTCCGACGCCATTGTGTATGATTTTTCATACTCGCGTGCCTCGAATCCACTATTCCGACGCCATTGTGTATGATTTTTCATACTCGCGAGCCTCGAGTCCACCATTCCGGCGACATTGTGTATGATTTTTCATACTCGCGTGCCTCGACTCCATCATTCTGACGCCATTGTGTATGATTTTTCATGCTCGCGTGCCCCGAATCTACCATTCCGGCGACATTGTGTATGATTTTTCATACTCGCGTGACTCGAATCGACTATTCCGCTTCCGCAGCAAACTTGTTACGCAAAACGCCAATCCCTTCAATCTCCGCTTCGACTATATCTCCCGGCTTCAGCCACACCTGCGGCTTCTGTCCCATGCCGACGCCTGGTGGCGTGCCCGTGCTGATCACATCGCCCGGCTTCAATGTCATCGTATTGGATAGGAATGAGATCAAATAGGGAATATCGAATATGAGCTCCCTTGTATTGGAATTCTGCATCAGTTTCCCGTTCAGTCTCAGCTTGATGGCCAGGTTGCCGGGATGAGGAAGCTCGTCCGCAGTTACAATCCACGGCCCGATCGGAGCGAAGCCGTCGATCGTCTTGCCGCGCGTCCATTGCGGCTCATTAAGCTGGATATCCCGCGCGCTTACGTCGTTGAGCACGGTATAACCGAACACATAATCCATCGCTTCCTCTCGCGAAACCCGCTTCGCTTCCTTGCCGATGACCACCGCAAGCTCTACCTCGTAATCGCATTGTGAGACCTCTGCGGGAATTGCAATGCTCTGCTCATGCGCTGCGATACAATTCGAATATTTGGGGAACAGCACGGGCACGGAAGGCACCTTCATGCCGGACTCGATGACATGGTCATGATAGTTCAGACCGATACAGATGATTTTCTCGGGATCGGTCAGCGGCGATAGCAGCACAACCTCCTCCAGCGGCCATCCTTCGGCTTCTTCCACCCATGTCGCAAGCTCCCGTTCCGACGGCTCAACTTCCGACAGACGCGCGATAAATGGTCGCATCGTGCCGTCCGTTCGAATTGGACGAACGATATTGCCTTCGCCCAATACGCCAATTTTCAGCTTTCGTTTCTCGTCTCGTTTCTCATAAAATTGCAGCAGTTTCATCCCTTTATTCCTCCTTCATCTATGCCTCGCCCGTAGTCCCTTCTGCTATTAAGGCTTCAGCAAAATCTTGGCGATGCCGCCGGGACTTCCAAGCAGCGTCTCAAAGCCGGCCGCCCCTTGCTCAAGCGGCAGCACGCGCATCCATGACGACAAGTCCACCCGTCCCTGCTCCAGCCAGTCGAGCGCTGCTGTAAAATCTTGAGGCGCGTAAGCAAACGCGCCCCGGCACGTTATTTCGCGTCGGATGATATCATTAATCGGCAGCAAGCTATCTGCTTCGTGAAGGCCGGTAAATACGACCTTCCCGCCTGACCGAACCGCTTCGACGCAGCGTTGACGGGTAACGGACGCACCGACCGCGTCCACTGCCGCATCGAATTCGCCCTCCGCGGCAACGGCTCCTTGCCCGCCCATCGCGCTCGCAATCGCGAGCCGCTCTTCGTTAATGTCCACGATGACGATCTCTTGCAGTCCGCTGATGCGTGCTGCTGCCAGCACGAACAGACCGATCGGGCCCGCCCCATAAATTAGCAGCCGATCTTGCGGCTTCCACTGCAGCAATCGCCCGATATGCGCCGCGCACGCAAGCGGCTCCGTCAGCACTCCGTCCTCGAGAGATATGGAATCCGGCAGCCGAAGCACATTGTCCGCAGGCACCGCGATATATTCTGCGAATGCTCCCGGACGATGTGCCCCTAGCAACGCCCGCGACTCGCACAGCTGCTCCCGCCGGCTCAAGCAATACGAGCATTCGCCGCAAGTCACGAGCGGATTGACCACCACTCTGTCCCCCGGCTGCCAATGCAAGGCACGGCTTCCCGCGCGCTCCACGATGCCGGTAAACTCATGACCCATAATAAGCGGCGGCTTGCGGAGCGAGTTATGTCCCAAATATCCGCCAAGCTCGGAGCCGCATATGCCGGCATAGGAGACTCGCACGAGCAGTTCATCCGCCTTCGGTTCAGGGATGTCCGCTTCCCTCATATTCATCACGCGCGGTCCTTCATAGATTAATGCTTTCATGAGCTAACCCACCTTTGAACTCTAATCGAAACGGTCCTGCCCGAATCAACTCATCCCGCTTCCGAGGTTTTAGTTCACCCGATAACGGTTCAGAACTTCCTCGTCCATTTCTACGCCCAGCCCCGGACGGTCAACCGGCACAGTCACGTATCCGTCCTTGAACTCGATCTCCCGACTGACCAGATCGCGAGCGAGCGGAGAAGAAGACACCGTATGCTCAATCATAAAACCATTCGGAATGGCTGCTGCAAAATGAGTGCTGGCTGCTACAAGAATGCCCGTCTTGAATGCATGCGGCACGACCTTCTTGTGCCGGTCGTAAGCAAGATAAGCAATTCGCTTGCCCTCGGTTAATCCGCCTACTCTGCCAAGGTCCGGCTGAATAATGTCCAGATGCCCTTCGTCCAGCAGACGCTGGAAAGCCAATCTTCCGGCTTCCTGCTCGCCGCCGGCAATCATGATTTTGGAGCGATCGGCCAGTTCACGGTAACCGTTAAGATCATTGGAGTGCACCGGCTCCTCCAGCCAATATACGCCGTACTTCTCGTATACCTCGGCCATGCGCAGCGCCCCCTTAATATCCCACGCGAGACCGGCATCGATCATAATATCGATGTCATCGCCAACGGCCTGCCGGATCGCCTTGATCTGCGCTTCGTCAAACCTGGCGTTGCGGCCGATGGGCCCCCAGCCGAACTTCATCGATTGGTAGCCCTGCTGCACATAACCTTCCGCCATCGCTACCGCTTCTTCGATCGTCTCCGGCATCAGAGCGCTGGCATAAGCTTTCAGTCGCTTGTTAAAGATGCCGCCCATCATCTCGCAGACAGGCCGATTCGATGCTTTCCCTACAATATCCCACAAGGCCATATCCACGCCGCTGATGGCGTGCAGCGCGGGACCGCTTCTGCCGAAGTAGATGGTTCCGCGATACATTTTGTCCCACAAACGCTCTATTTCGAATGGATTCTCGCCAATCAACAAGCTTCTGAGACCGGTAGCAATCGAATGAGAGGGCGGCGTGTCTACAACGGCCTTGGCTACGAGCGGAGAAGAATCCACTTCTCCGATCCCCGAGATCCCTTCGTCGGTATGTATTCGAATGACTAAAGTATCCTGCGTACCGTCGCATTGGCTGGCATCCAGGTCAGGCAATCGCAAATATATCGCTTCGACTTCCGTAATTTTCATGGTTGATTCCCCGTTTCCTTATGAATAATAATGCCGGCTGCTTCAAGCAAATCATGCCGCAGCGGCGTAAAGGTTTCCAGCACAAGCGAATCTTCGAGCGCAAGCACGTCATGAGGTACGTCGCCAGGTACATTGATCTGCTCACCGGCGTGTACTATCCTTTCTTCTCCGCCAAGCCTCATCCGAATTTTGCCTGAAAGAACGAAGCCAAGCTGCTCATGCGGATGGGCGTGCTCGGCGCCATACCCGCCCTTCTTGAAATCGATTAGCATGCTCATCATCCGCTCTCCGGGTGAAAGCACCTTGCGGCGAATGTCCGGACTGATGGACTGCCACTCGCCATTCGTTCGATGTGGTTCCGTCATCGCATTTTTTCCTCTCTTCCTCATATCCCCTATTAGAAGGTGATAGATAATCCGCCGTCTACCGGCAGTATGGCTCCCTGAATGTAAGAGGCTTCCTCCGACGCGAGAAATAAAATCGCGCGTGCGACCTCATGCGGCAATCCGGGCCGTGCGAGGGCGATCTTGCGCTGCCCTACATAGTAGCGCTTGAAGTCCTCCGTCTCCAGCTCATTGACGCCGCCAATGACCGACAACGCCGTGTCGATAAAGCCGGGCGCTACGCCGTTAACGCGGATGCCGAGCGGCGAGAGCTCTAGCGCAGTGCCGCGGGTCAATTGGTCAAGCGCACCCTTGGCCGCATTGTAGTGGCTTGACTTCTTCAGAGCCCGCACTCCGTTGATGGAAGACACGTTGACGACGGCTCCGCCGCCCGTTCCCTTCATCGCCCGTGCCGCGTACTTGGTGCACCAGTAAGCCCCGTTCACAATCGTATCGAAAACGGCCCGCCATCGCTCCGTGCTTTCCTCCATAAAATCGCTTTCATAGAACATCGCCGCATTGTTGACAAGCACGTCGACCCGTCCGGTAAGCGTCATCGTCTGCTCGACCAACCGCTTTACGTCTTCCTCGACGGAAACATCGGTCGCAATAAAATGTACTCGTTCTTTGTAACGTTCCAACCGAAGCAACGCCTCGGTTCCGCTCTTGACGCTGCGTCCTGCCATGACCACATCTGCGCCTTCGGCGGCAAAATGTTCGGAGGTTTCCAGGCCGATGCCCGTCGCTCCACCCGTAATTATGACCGTTCGGCCGTTAAACCGACCCATTGCGCATCCCTCCGTTGCTCCGTATCCCTTGCGCGTCAATGCGGCAGCAGGGATCCTGTATAATTGCGGGGATAAGCCTTGGCCCGCACGAACCCTTCTGCATAACGAACGCCGCTCTGAATCCCGCGGAATCTCGACATCACTTCGATCATCTCGATCGCATTGGAGCCATATTGATCCTGCAGCCAATCGCCTACCTGACTGACATGTTTGCCCAGCATTTCTTTTTTTGTACTCATGGTTTCCGTAATGTCCACGTATTCGTCCGGGTGGAAGCCGATACCCGCCACACTATCGACAAAATAGACAACGGGAATTTTTTTTAACGGTTCGCTCGCCGTAACGATGTTGGGTACGGTTGTCATAATCGCCACATCATTTGCCACCTGCCCGGTTACCGTATGGTCGGGATTGTACAAATCCTGCGGCCAGTGCGTTAAGACGACATCGGCCTTGCTGCTGCGCATCGCTTCAATAAAAGCCAGTCTGACCTCGGCTGTATCGAACAGAAACTCGTCCGGATAATTTAGCCAGAGCAGCTTTGCCCCAATGACCTCGGCCGCTGCAATCGCCTCCAGCCTCCGAATTTCCGCAATTTCAGCCTTAGGCAATACGGGAGACCCTACTTCTCCGTTTGTTGACACCGCAATCGTCACCTGATCGCCGCGCGCGGCATATTTGGCCAACGTCCCGCCGCACAATATTTCTGCATCATCGGGGTGAGCCACTATGGCAAGTACATTCATTCCCTCTGACCTCCTCCTGTTATCGTTGCTGGTAATAACTCCATCATACTTTCATTCTTTGTACATTGTCAACAATCTTCAATTGATCGTTGAATGAATATCGAAATTCGCGTATAATACTTATTAGGAAATAGAACTAAAGGGAGAATTCGATAGATGAAGCCACATCAATTCAAAAGTCAGGAAAACTTGTCCTTGCGGCAGCGGATCTTCTCCGATATTCGGGACGCCATCCTGCGCGGGCATCTTAAGCCCGGCGACAAGCTCCGAGAACAGGACATCTCTGCACAAATGTCGGTCAGCCGCGGGCCGCTGCGCGAAGCGTTACGCGATCTGGAAGCGATTGGACTTGTCGTCAGTCAACCTTACCGGGAAACGGTAGTCGCCGATGTACAGGTGGATGAAGTCGTCGGGTTGCTGATCCCGATTCGCCTGCAGTTGGAGCTATTTGTTCTAAAGCAGCATAACAATCAGCTGGACGAAGAGCTGTTCAACGATCTGGAGCAGATCGTTGCCGACATGAAGCAAGCCGCAGAAGAGCAAAACTTATTTGCGCTTGTCGAAGCGGACATCCGTTTCCACGAGCGGATCATCGCGCTGGACAAAACATCCTATGCGCAACAGATATGGCTCAGCATTGTAAATCGGCTCCGTCTGCACTTTATTAAAAACACTGGCATTTTCCCTGATCTGCATAAGGTGCCGAAAGAACATCAGGAGTTGATTAAAGCCCTTCGATCGTATAATGAGACAGCTGTAGCTCAGATTTGGGGAAGCCATATTCGCGACGAGGATTGCCTGTTGTGTTTTAATCAAAGCTAGCTAGGAAGGAGCTTGCGCCGCTTGGCCACTGAACTCGAATTGCTAATGAACCGTCATCACGGTGAAATTGCTGCTTTGCAGGGGAAGGACGGATCTTCCCTGCTGGTGTTGCCTAAAGGCGGGAGACTTCTGGGCTTAGTACCCGGACGATCCGATGCCCCCCTGCCATTTTGGACGCCTGCCAAAGCCGCTTCTCCGGATCATTGGAATGTAGGCGGAGACCGTACCTGGATCAGCCCCGAGCTGGAATACTTCATGGATTCCGAAGGCCAGTACAGTGTTCCCGGCTCTCTGGACCCCGGCAACTGGGCGCTGGAGTCGCTTTCCACAGAAGAAATTCGACTCGGCATGGATGGCGTGCTCCATCATCGTACCTCGGCCATGCCCATCCAATTTCAAATCAAAAAACGATTCTCCCCTGTGCCCAATCCGCTGCTCCATAATGGCTCTACGGCTTCGCTGGCCGATCCTGCCGTCAGCTATGCAGGCTGCGAAACGACAACCGAACTGTCACTGGAACCGCTGGGGAATGCAGACCACCTTGCTGCGGCGGAAGGCAGCGGTTATTGCAACTTATGGAGCATCCTGCAGCTCCCCTCGGACGGCGAAGCGCTGATCCCTACTTTTGGCGGTGCGCAGCCGCTCAACATGTTCGCCGACAGTCAGCCGGAAACTCTCGAGATCTCGCGTAGCGGCGCGCATATTCCATGCGGCGGGGCGGCCAAGTTCAAGCTGTCGTTCGACGCGATTGCCTCGACAGGACGATTTGGCTACATCAGGCGTCTCAGTGAAGACGTAAGCACGCTGATTATTCGTCAGTTTGCCGTGCATCCTGCAGGGATTTACCCGGACTATCCTCCCGATCGGTCCTCCTATCGCGGATCATGCGTACAAGTATTCAACGATGGCGGGCAGTTCGGCAACTTCGCAGAGCTGGAGTATCATACGCCTGCCCTGCCGATTTGGAAGCCGGGACAAACATCCGATCGTTCTGAGCTGTTTTACTTTTCAGGGCCTCATTCCTCCATTGAACGTATTGCAGATCATATGCTTGGCATGCCTGTCATGGAGAGGGAGTAAGGTAACAATGACCGGAGAAGAGTTCGTCCCATCACCGCAACCGCCTATAGTCTTTGACCGTCGACTACAATGCCCAAAAGCCTTCCCGGTACCGGGAAGGCTTTCGTGAATCTGTTTCGCGACCGTTATCAATCCTCGACGTGCCTGTCCTCAACCGGGATCGAATCGACCGTACGCTGGCTGACGAACTTGTCGAACAGGCTCTCTTTCTCCGTCGGAATACCATCCGGATTGTCGCGTTTGTCCCGCTGCTCGCGCCGATTATCGGCGCTTTGTTCGAATTCGTTCATTGCTGTCACCTCCCAAGCAGATTGCGTATCTACTCACAATGTGAAGTCTCGATTGTATAGTTTGCTCCTATAGTTGTAGGAAAGCTGATGATTCCGTCCTCCAACTGTTTTATCTGAACGGCTTGTCCTTCAGCTAGAACGGCCATTTGGCAGTCCATCCTTACACGGCACACTTTGCCTAGCGCTGAGTAAATGTTTACGCGCTCAACCTTATTCTGTCTCCACGTAAAACCGACTTCAAATCCGTTCCTCGCGCGTAAACCTTTTACTGAGCCCGACGGCCATTCAATTGGCAGTGCGGGAATCAAACGGATAGCATCGGTGTGGGACTGCATTAACATTTCTGCAATACCTGCGGTAAAGCCAAAATTCCCGTCTATCTGGAATGGTGGACCTACGTCAAGGAGATTTGGATAAATCCCCATGCTATTATAATCCGCTGTATCTTCTTCTCGGACTAGATTGAGTATACGATCTATTAACTTTAACGCGCGATCACCATCGCCGAATCGTGCCCAAAGATTTATTTTCCAGGCCAAACTCCAACCCATGCCAGTATCACTTCGACGTTCCAAAGATTTTTTTGTTGCCTCATAAAGTTCAGGTCTTTTCCTTTCAGTAAATAAATACCCCGGGTATACCCCATATAAATGAGATACGTGACGATGATGAATGTCTTCATCTTCAAAATCAAGGAACCACTCTTGAAGATGACCATCTTTGCTAATCGTGTATGGACGAAGTTTATTAACAGCTGCTTTAAACTCTTCCCTCAGCTCCATATCTACATTAAGCAAGGATGCTGCTTGAATACAATTTGTAAATAATTCCTCTATCAACAAAATATCCATCGTAGTTCCTTTGCTTACAGCTGCCAATTGACGATCAGAAGTAACAAATTTATGTTCAGGAGAAGTTGATGGTGAAGTAACCAGATAACCATCAGGTTCCTCGCATAGCCAGTCGAGACAAAACAAAGCCGCTTCTTTCATAATAGGATAACCTGTCTCCCGAAGATACGTTACATCGCCGCTAAATGCATAATGTTCCCAAAGGTGCTGACTTAGCCATGCACCTGCCACGAACCAACTCGCCCATACCGGATCACCATCTCCATAATCCCCTACTGGAGCCGTTTGACACCATATGTCGCTGTTGTGATGAGCGACCCACCCTCTGGCCCCGTAATTTACAAGTGCGGTTTTTGAACCTGATTCTGAGAGATTTCGAATAAACTCCAACAATGGCTTATGGCATTCCGACAAGTTACAGACTTCCGCGAGCCAATAATTCATCTGAGTGTTAATATTTAACGTATAATTTGCGCTCCATGGCGGGCGGGTCTCTTGATTCCATATTCCCTGCAAATTAGCTGCTTGTGTTCCAGGACGTGAACTTGAGATAAGCAAGTATCGGCCAAATTGAAACAGTAACTCTACCAACTTTCTATCTTTGGCTCCGTATTCCAGTATTCTTTTATCTGTTGGGATACTTTCATTATCGTCACATCCACCAAGATCCAATTCAACCCGGTTATACAATCGTTTGTAATCCGAAATATGTTTGCCCAGCAACTCTGTGTAACTCAGATTATGAGCAGCATTCAAATAACTCTCCGCTAAGCTACTTGGCTCTACACCCTCGGTGAATGGATTTCGATCATAACCATTAAAACTGGTTGCTCCACTAAAAATTAGCGTAACACTTGAAGCACCTTCCACATGTAGGCCGTCGTGATTAACGGAATGTATGCCACCATCCAGTTTCACACCTATCCGACCGTCAAAGCGGATCCCGCCGTCCCCATATTGAATAGGTTGTTCTTTGTCGCGGTAATAATTCGGATCAACGTGGAGAGGTGCTTGTCCCTTAATGATGTGACGTCCCAACTCAACAGTTGTCTGGCTGCGAAGCGGGCTTGAAAGATTGGCTTTAAAACTGATCATACCCTGACGATCCGCCTCAATACGTAAGACGACTACATTATCTGGACTCGAAATAAAACAAGTTCGAGTATATGTAGTGGTTCCAATCCTATAGCGAACTACCGATGTTGCCGTCTCCAAATCCAGTTGACGCTCGTAATTGTTCGCCAAAGCCCCATGATAAAAATGGATAAACAGATCGCCCATGGGCATATAAGATTGTGTATAAGGTCCCATGGCTTGTTTGCAAAGTTCATCCGCTTCCACAAAATTACCTTGATTAATTAGCTCCCGAATTTCTGGAAGTACTTTTTGTGCGTTCGGATTTGTCGTGTCCTTCGGTTCCCCTGACCACAAAGTGTCTTCATTTAATTGAAGTCGCTCCGTTTCAATCCCTCCGAACACCATTGCACCTAGCCGCCCATTTCCTAAGGGAAGCGCTTCCGTCCATTTATTTGCTGGTGTAGTGTAATGTAGTTTCAATGCTTATCACTCTCCACTAAATTTGGGTATACTGAATTGTTGTTCGGGCATATTTTGAGCTTGTTATCACAATTATGTCGTTACTCCTGTAAAAAAGTATATGCCGACTCTGGCACTGGAATCCCGTATTTCATTCGTTCAATCACCCTCATTTGCTCTGGCTCCCCTGGTATATATACAGACTGATGACCAGGCGCCGGTTGTAATTGATGCAGTTCGTCAATAAGTTGATCAATCTTATATTTGAATATAGTAGAATCCGTTAAACAAGAGATATTAATGGCCATTAAGAAGTGCCCCAGCTTACGAGCCTTATTGTAGTTGCCATACATCTGACTTACGTGAGGTCCGAATCCAGAGCCAGTTAGTATTCCCGAGAATATATCAATGACTAGAGCAAGTCCGGTTCCTTTCGGCCCGCCCATAGGATTCAAAGCCACAACTTGATTAGGATCCTCTGTTGGATTCCCTTCCGCATCTACGGCCCAATCAGCAGGAATAGATTTTCCTACTTGCTTAGCATATAGGATCTTCCCCACCGCTACTTGACTTGTCGCCATATCTAATATGATCGGTTTTTGCTGGTGTGTCGGAAAACCGAAGGCAATCGGATTGGTTCCAAAGTATGGCTCAGCCGCACCGAAAGGGACAACAAACTTATCCGTATTGACCATCATGATGCCGATCATATTATGTTCCACTGCTTGGTTAACAAAATAAGATAACGCACCACAATGACTGCTGTTAATTATGCTAATCATACCAACACCATTCTGCTCAGCAATTGCTATCGCATGATCCATAGCTTCCTTAGCAATAATATGTCCGAATCCATCATCGCCATCAACTATGGCTGAACAGGGTCCCGTACTCTTCATCTGAATATTCGGGGTAGGATTAAGCCCGCCTGCCTTCAGTCTTTGAATGTAATGCCCCATTCTGTTGATGCCATGTGAATCCACACCTCTTAGGTTGGCATGGACCAGAACATCCGCAACGATACCTGCGTGCTTTTGGCTCAGACCATGACTCATGAGCTTCTTAGTACATAACTCAATTAACTCGATTGATGATACAATGATTTCCTTATCCATAGTAATCTTCCTCACTTGTTAAACTTGTAGTCTGTAAAAATCGATCGCATTATACCCCCAAACCTTGGATAGATCTGCTTGATTCAGGTTAGAAGAGAGATGGCCCTCCAAAATTGATACTACTTCATCGTAAGAAGCCGCCAACAGGCACACAGGCCAATCACTGCCAAACATGACGCGGTTGGTGCCAAACAAATCAAGACAGTGTTGTATGTATGGTGATAACTGCTTATAATCCCACTCCATGTGATTCGCTTCGGTAGCCATTCCTGACAGTTTACAGTAGATATTCGTCCCACTCGCTAATTCAGCAATTTGTGTTCTCCATGGTTCAATCTCCCCCTTTGCAATATTCGGCTTTCCGATATGATCCACAACTCCTCTTAGATTCGGCACTTGCTGAATCAATTTATTAAGATGAGGCAAATGCCGTGAATAGATGAGGAAGTCAACTGGAAAATCATATTCGGCCAATAACTTCAAAGACTGAATGACCTTCGGCCTAAGAATCCACTCATCGTCTGGAAGATCATGCAGCATGGGACGTATTCCGACAAACTTTGTGTGAGTCATCAGTCGTTGGAATAGCGCTGGAAAACCATTTGATTCCAGATCCAACCAACCCACAACCCCGGCAATTGTTAGATCATGCTCAGCTAGTGTTAACATGTATTCAGTTTCAGCCATTGTAGGAGCAGCTTGAACAAGAACGGTCTTGTCAATATTATGCGTATGCAGGATAGGTGTCAGATCACTTGGGAGAAAATCGCGGTAAAGCTTGCTTAGCTCTGGCTTCAGCCAATAATAATCGCCACGATCCAGCTTCCAATAATGCTGATGAGCATCAATTCTCATGTTTATCTACCCCCTAAACTTGATCACGGCTGGAGAATATTCCAAGGTTGCTCCTCCATCCGCATCGATGATGGATCCAGTGATAGTTGAGGCGTCATCGCTTGCCAGAAATGCTGCTACTGCCGCAATTTCTTCCGAACTCGATATATGACCCAGGGCATGACAATTACTTAAAGACTGTTCTGTTGCAACAGGATCGGCCTGTTGATTGATCCAAGCCCTCAACAATGGAGTATCTACATAGGCAGGAAGTATGGCATTAGCACGAACATTTGAACGAGCATAGTCCAGCGCTACCGACTTGGTAAACGCATTGATAGCTCCCTTTGTTGCTGAGTATAAGGAGCCTGCATACTGCCCTACCTTGCCCGTACTGGATGATATATTTACGATGGCGCCTTTTGTTATGAGCAGATGTGGAATCGCATACTTGGAATGGAGAAAATAATTACGCAGATTCGTGTTGATTATCGTATTGAAATCTTCCTCGGAGTACTCGTGCATAAGTTTTGAAATATGTGTGGCCGCATTATTCACTAAGATATCTATATGTTTGAAGCTTTGGACCGCTAGGTTAACTACATGGATTATGTCTGATTCGTTGGAAACATCACATTGAGCAAACTTTACTTCATACCCGTTCCTATGCAACTCTTTTTCGAGCTCTAGACCTGTATTTTCGTCCCTTCCCGTGAAGACTACTTTAGCGCCTCGTTCTGCGAACAATCGTGTACAGGCTCCGCCTATCCCTTTAGTGCCCCCAGTAACAATGGCGACTTTTCCTTCCAACTGCTTGTTCATAAAGTTCCCCCTTTCTTTTAATAAATCGTATGATACATTAATGAAATTTCCATAAAATTCTATCTTATTATTGAATGGTGATTACATAATCAAATTGTATACAGATCGGACATTACACTACATGAACGTCCCTAACCATTGTTTGGATAATTCATACCAATTTGATCCGCCTCCACTGCGCCCTCTCTATCCATCTAACATTTGTCCATCCGTAACTAATATCAGTCCATATGGAATCCACGACACAAAAAAAAGAGGACCTTCTCCCGTTTGAGAGAAATAGTCCTCCACTACTTTGATTCTGTAAACAATCATTGATGCTCCGCGCGA
The DNA here is from genome assembly GCF_018604145.1 of Paenibacillus agaridevorans. Lineage (NCBI taxonomy): Bacteria > Bacillati > Bacillota > Bacilli > Caryophanales > Paenibacillaceae > Paenibacillus > Paenibacillus agaridevorans. The sequence continues at coordinate 5,100,516 of NZ_CP075889.1, forward strand.
TAGGTGCTCGGAGGTGTGCCTGTATACCGCTTGAATTGCCTGCTGAAATAGAAATAGTCGTGATAGCCGGCCTTCTCCGCCACCTCCTGAATCGACGTATCGGCCGTTCTCAATAATTGACAGGCATACTCCATCCTTAATTGGGTCAAATGTTCGGTAAAGGTCCTCCCGGTCTCTCGCTTGAACATCTGACTGATATAATTGGCATTGATGTTAAACGACCGGGAAAGGCTCTGAATGGACAAATCCTGGCAAAAGTTTTCGTTGACGAAGTGAAGAATGGACGTAAACGTCCTGTTTTTGATATCCTCAGGTTTAAGGCTTAGTTTACTTCGGTTTAAACTCTCCGACAATGCCTGCTTTAACTGCCTCACCATGTGCCCCGCATCCGAAAACAAGACGGTCAGCTTGTCATAGGTCAGCAACAAGGGCTCTTCGGATTCTCCAATCCTGTTCAGGAACACGATAGTATCGTTGTATACCGTCAACGCGTGCCTGATATTAAGCAACCCTTGGGAAAATTGCTTCTCGATCCCGGTTAACGCAGCAAATATCGCAGGCATATCCTGATTTGCAATCGCCCCTATTAGTTGGGTCCGTAGCTTGTCAGGCACTTCCGTATTTTCCGATTCCAATCTTTCGGCATCTTTGCCTACTGTAAAATAACGATAAGCGTCCAGCTCCGCCCTCTCGATCGCTCCCTTCAATCGCGCGACATCCCCGATATACCCTCCGTCTCCAACAGCTGAACCCGATATCTGAGCAAGCGTATACCACTCATCGGCTCGGCCCGGGGGTTGATCTGCGATGCAGTACGCATATTTGCGATAACCGATCCGCAAAACCAGCTCACCCTGCGTACCGGGATTTAGAGCCAGTCGCTCCTGCCCGACCGATACAGCCACTCTATAACGTTCCTGCTGCCCGATGCAAATACCAGCCTGCTCCAGTCTGGAGCGCAATTTATCTACGCCCTGATCTGTTGCGTCTTCAAGCAAATCCAGTATTTCTCCTTCGTCAATCGGCCGTGTCTGATCCAGCATAGCTGCGGCTTTATGCAGAAAGCTGGAGATCTCAAGTTCATCGAACGGCTTGAGACAATAACCAATCGCGCCAACATTAAGCGCCTTTTGCGCAAAAGCAAACTCGGCGTAGCCGCTGACGATAATAAACAGCGTAGAGGCGTCAACCGCTTTAGCTTTCTTAATGAACTCAAGTCCGTTCATGCCTGGCATGCGGATATCCGTAAAAACTAAATCCGGCTTCAACTGCTGCACCGCCCGAACCGCATCATCCCCATTGTAAGCTTCGCCTACAATTTCAAACCCGCAGGCCTGCCAATCCACGCTAGCCTTTAAGCTTTTAACTACAAATTCTTCATCGTCCACCAACAACACTTTATGCAAGTAGCTCCCCCCCGTAAGGCATCAGAATGCTAACCTCCGTGCCGATTCCGAGCATGCTGACAACACGTACACCATATAAATTGCCATAATTTAAACGAATACGGTCATGGACATTAAACAAACCTATTCCGTCAGTACACTCCTCCCTCTCGCCAGAAGCTTTAAATCCTGGCTCGGCCATCAGACGCGCCTGAATATGCTCGAGTGTATCCCGTTTAATGCCCACTCCACTGTCCTTTACCGACAGATAGAGAATATCTTGGCGGACATAAGCTTCGAATCGCAATTTACAACCGCCAACCTTTGGCTCCATGCCATGAAAAACGGCATTTTCCACTATCGGCTGCAAAATCATACGTGGGACTTTATAGTCAAGAAGTGTTTGATCGATCTCGTATTCCATCTCGATCCGGTCGCCAAAACGAATTTGCTGAATATACATATAATTTTGTATCATTTGAATCTCTTCGCGAAGCGGTATCCTGTCCGCACCCTTAATGCTGTAGCGAAACACCAGCGCCAGCGCCTTGGAGATTCGAAATATTTTATCGGAACCTTCATCGGCGGCAATGCCTTTAATCGATTCTAATGTGTTATAGAGAAAATGCGGGTTGATCTGACTCTGCAAAAAGGCCAATTCGGATTTTTTCTTAACAAGTTCCGCTTCATACAATCTCACATTGCTTTCGAGCAGTTTGTGAGTCAAATCGTCAATTTCGTCCAGCATCGCATTAAAATGATTGGTTGTGGTCATCATCTCGTAATACCCGTCGAGCTCAATCCGTTTCTTCAACGTCTTCAATGTGCCCGATCTAATCTCTTTCATAAACCTCAACAGCTTCTTGAGCGGATACAAAATATTATTGATAACAAACAAAAAAGGAAAGGCAAGCACCGCTAAAGAAATGCAGAACACCAGCAATTGCTGTCTGCGTATTTCAGCCACTTCGCTTAGGAGCGCGCTGGCCGGTACTTTAATAATGACCCGTCCGCCGAGATCCGGAATTTCCCCTGTACGAATAATATCGCTGTCATCGCCGTCAAGAAGCTGAGCCTCGTCATACTTGCTCCCTACCGAAATCTCATCGTTGTTCGTATAAAAAACGACACCGTTGCGGTCGATCATGTACACTTCGCTGCCGCTCATTCGAATCACTTGCTCTTGTTTCCCTAGCATCGCGCTAATGTCCAGTACAAGCAAAAGCGTACCGATGGGAACCTCTTTGTTTTCGAAATTGGTAATGGAATAAATGCGGGTCCCGGCAATAAAAACATGCCTCATCTTGCTATTAAAAGGAATCGTTTGGAGCGACGTATAATAATACATTTTCCTCTCCGGAATTTCTTCGCGGAACGGGAGCAATTCATTAATGTCGCCGCTAGTATTGAAAACGGTTCCATTATTGTCGATCATAGCAATGTCCAGTATGCCATCCTTCATATCGATCATATCCCCGATGTAGCTTTTGAGCTGGGTGTATTCCACAAACTTGCTGACGGAATCCGTTTCGTTTAAGTAGCTTTGTACAATCGGCGAATTATAAGAGATTTTTTCCAGGAGACGTTTGACCACATCGCTATTGGAAGCGATGGTCTGGTTAATCTGGGAAATGGATTCCGTCACATATTCGCTATTCTTCTCCTTCATGACTCGGGAGACCTGAATAAAATTGCTTAAAATAATAAAAATCATAACAGCAACCACAAAAAAGGCGAGAATGGACAACTGCTGACCAATCGGCAATTTTTTGAAATATTTCAATGTCTTCACCGCCTCGCCGTTCATCCTATTAAAAATATAACAAAACGCAGGAAATCCCGCTACATAAGTAAATCAATGGCTTGCGAGAGCCGCCTTGCGATAAACTCATTGACGAAAGGCGACGGATGAATGGGGTCGTCGAACAACAGTTCATAATCCAGTATTCCGTCATGCACGCAGCTCTCGAAATATTGCGCGAAATCAATAAAACCGGCGCCGCTTGCGCGAGCAAACTCCCTTGCCGCTTCGTAGTAGTCTCCATAGCCGATAGTGGCCGACGGTTCGCCTTCAAACATAATCCGCTTGTCCCCCGGCGTCGTCAGGAAAAGAAAGTCGGTGCGCTTTTTTCCATCCTCATTCAGATGTCGGCTTACCTTGTCTGTTAATTCATGCAAATGGCTAGTGAATACCGCAAGCGGCGTTTGTCGAAGATACTCGTTGACAATTGGCGCCTGAATCACGACCAGTGTTGGTGTAAAGGGAACATATCGCAGCAATTGATCCATATGCGCCTGAGACTCATCGTTATAGCTTGGCGTTCCATCCCCCAGCCATTGACCGACCGTATGACCGCCCATCGAAAAATTGCGAACATTGTTGCCGTCGAACACTACGCCACGCAATGCGACAATCGGACATGACAATTGATCATGCTCCGGTTCGAACGATTTCGCTTTCGTATTCGCGCCAGCCTGGGTAAAACGGAGACGCCCCTTTTGTTTCTGTCCAAAATCGATGCAATAAACGACCTCTGCCTCACCCCCGGCAAAGTATGTATCTATTACAATGCGTTGACCCTGCAAGACTTCGACTTCACCGCCAGCTGCGGGAGTATGCCTCCCCGAAACCAGCCGCGTAACCTGAGGATAACCTTCGCGTGGAGGATAAACGTATCCGGCCGCAAGTCCCTTGCTTACCCCGTAAGGTTCGAAACTCACTTGCAGTCTCGCTCCCCAACTGCTCGCAACAACACCGATATAGAGCTTCGTAGCATACGAGGTCATATCCCAATACAGTGCAGATTCCTCCGCCGGACGACTTGGCAATGCGATCAACTCTTCACTGAACTTGTGATCCGCAGCCAGGTAACCCCAGGTTTCGCGATCATCCTGCTCGCTGGTTCTAGGCGCATAGATACCTGCAGCGTCGTAATTATCACCGATTGGGCGTGTCATCCGTACAAGCGTACCGCCCCCGCTGCCTGGAGCGAATCCTGCCGTCGGATGGCTAGATTCTACCTGACCTGAATCTGCTAAATACCATCCGTATTTGCCAATGATATGTTGGCGCAGCTTGCTGAAGAAACCATTACTATAAGGGGCCGCCATATGCGGGCGGCTGGCCGAATGATCATCATATTCCGGCGAGCCCTGGCCCCATCCGTGGCTGTCCCCCAGCAGCAGCACTTCGGTATCCGTTGTCACATGCGTTCTGCGTCTCCCTGTTAGCGAAGGGAAGTTTCCCGCCGTCAAATTGCATGCATATTTCGCAAAAAAGTGGAGTTCATCCATCGTTAGTTCTCCTCTGTTTTTTGCTTTTATCTTACTGTCTCTTTCAATTAATTGTCAACAATCTACTGTCTTCAATTACCATGTTTTTATATCTATGTACACCTCGTTCCAGTTGTCATAGAGCGCATCCTGACACACGAAATCCAATACCCCTTCAGCCATAGACGATTTAGAGTAGGTGTGTATAAGCTCAGCTAGTTGTTCATCCGACTGATAAAGCGGACAATGCTTATCATAATATTGACCGTAGTCATCTCTTCCAGGAACACTTAGCAGGAGGCCGCCAATATCATCCTTGTACTTAGCCAGCGCAGCTTCGGGCTGTTCGCCTAATGCAATACTATGTGCCAGATTAAAGGCAAACTTAAGGTTATGGATCTGCAACTTATTCACGAAACCTACAGTCTCCTCGGTAGATTTCAACAGTCGGCCCTTCGTGCCATTTTGAAGATAAATAGTAATCCCATATTTCTCAGCATCTGCACAAATCCCCTTCAGCGAGGCTGCCATCCGTTCTACCGCATCTTCCACAGTAATATGATTTTCGGCATTGCGATGCAAAATGAAGATCGCCCTTTTACAGCCCAATAACGCAGCCTTCTCGAACGTTAACGCAATTAATTTCCTACCTTCTTCATAACGGTCTTTAATATTATTCAAAAGCGACAGCTGCGGATAATGATTAAGCATACTCGAGAAGTCAATAATGACCTCAAACTTACGCTGCTTCACAAATGCTGCTTCCTGTCGCAGCCACTCCATATCTTTCTCCATCAAATAGGAAGCGTCCAGCTTGACTCCATGGAAATGATGCTTAAACGTAGGCTTGGTCAATAGCTCTGTCTTCAAGGAACTAATGTTTCTGATTGCCAGAAACTTGCCTTGCGTAGAATCACTTGTGAAGCTGACCTCTTGTGTTTGAAATGCCCACCCACTAGTCTTTAAGCGGAATATTCGGATGTCTGCTGGCTTGATCATCAAGCTTCCTGAGCCCTCCTCAGTCTGCTCCTCATGATGAAATTCCTTCGCATAGTATCCAATCAAATCCTCCGGCAAGCCCGGAACCGCCAGCTCGGATTCTATCGAAAATCCATACTTATTGCTAACAAAATCAAACTTTTGAGTAGAGGAGCTATTATTCACAATCGCCGCTAAGAAGGAGCCTTCTTCACAAGTATTTACTATGCACTGAAGGCTATCATTCGTTATCTCAACCATTTTCAATTCATTTAAGCAGCTTCCTAGATATTGCTTGACCGTGGATAGGAAATCATAGTACATAGGCAAATCTTTACCATCCACATTGTCTGCAGCGGTCATAATTTTCTCTGTAACGATATCTTCACCTACAAGATATTTGGTTTCTCTCTCCTCCAGCTTGCACTCCTGCAATTTGTTCATGTTCAGCCCGAAGGGAGAAGCAATAAAGCTAACCTTGCCCTGCTTCAAGGCGTTGCATACAATGAATGGCGTTCCTGTATCCGACAATCGAGCAACAATTTCCACTTCATCATTTGGTTCAATGCTGTATGCTTCAAATGCTTTTTCTTCAAGATCCTTACTTCTGAATTGGATCGTCTCATCCGAAGTGTAAGCTTGCAACTCCCCTAGCTTTTTGATTCCGACAAAGTCTAATACCTGATTCACGTACTCCTGAGGCAGTTGAGCTGATAGAATGACATCTGCAGTCGCAATCAAATGCCCTCCGCCTTCTACAAATGCACGGAGCTTTTCATAAAGCTCTACATCCAGAGTGACTTTGCCAGCTAAAATAACCGTGTGATAGCTGTTCAAAATTTGCTGATCCGCATCCGAGAAAATAACATCCGTCATATCTCCATACGGTGTAGCAGTCAGAAAGCCTCTCTCATCACGATAGAAGCCTGAATTTTCGTAGCCAGGAAATAGCATTGTAAACAAAGCATGCGTCTGATAATCGCCTTCCTCATAAGGAAGATTCCCCCAAACCTTGTAGTACTCATGGGTATATAGATGTCTTGGCGGTGTCCAGCCATTAAAGAAGTCCATCAACACTGCAGCTGGCGTGTACATTATGCCAGGATATCCATTATTAGCAACGAATTGGACAGCCTCGGTTTGAATTTGTCCAATTGGTGTTAGCTTAGTTTCGGTTTCATCCTCACTATCCGGCATCGTAAAGCCCCATTCCAAGCCAAGAATATCGCAATTGTACATGTATTCAACGTAAATAAGTCTGCGCAGCAGGCTTAAGCTAGTCCCCGCATCGGGTCCAAATTCGTAGCCATTCTCCACACCTACTCTTTCATAATCCTTGTAGCCAAAGCGATTCCAAATTGAAGCATTGCCGAACCATAACAGACCGTATTGCTTTCCTGCCCCTCTTAAATAGGAGTACCATATGTTGGCATTCGGGAGCGCCTGCGCTGTTTCCGCTCCGATTATAATAGAGTTGCCTTCTTTGGCAAAATAATGACAAAAGGTCAAAGAACAGACGACGGATGTCTGATTATCAAAATGATTCCCAAGCTGCTCGAAGTGACGCTGAAAGTGTAAATACTGACTCTTCCTGTTACTATCTACCGGACAAATCATTGGCGTATAAGCACCAATATATCGCCCATCCTGCTCACCATTATCGAAGCCCATGAACTTGCTGCCCAAAGACTTCCTAAGATAAGCGGCGGCTTGCTCCGGCACTTCATATTCCCCCCATGACGACCGGTTTGAGAACGAGCCCGGCACATATCCCCAAATATCAAAGATATAAAGTCCTCTAGCCTTAACCTCATCAATAAAAGAATTCAAATTTGAAGCATACAAAAACTTATAAAACAACCACAAAATCTCTCCAAGCTTATAGTGCTTCGTATAAAGGTCTAGTTGTTGGTTGAAGTCTTTAATAGCTCCCTCATCGTCTAATTCCATTGCCCGCATAGCTGAAAAATGAATTTTGTTCCCTAAGTCACTGCGCGTAACCGCCTTTGCAAATCTTCTTTTATATTCAATATGATTTTCCGGTTCCACTGTAAAAACACGAATGTAAGACGTTGATCGATCTTTTAAGTCTCCCACGTAGATCCTCCTCGTTAATCCAATAAGTTATTTATTAAAACCACCCTGAATATGAATCACATTCAGGGTGGCTCCATTCTGTTACTCCTCTTGAGCGTCCAGTAATCGGAGTATGACGGTCACTGCTTCTGCTCTTGTTGCCATGCCAGCAGGATTAAATCTGTTGTTTAATTGCCCTTGCACGATTCCGGCTTGTCGTACAACCGCAACTGCGGCCTTCCCCCAACTCGGAATATCCTGATCATCTGCAAATCCCGTTGTCGATGCAGCTTCTAACGTAAGCCCGAGTGCTCTTGCAACGATTACTGCCATCTCCAATCGGGTAATGATAGCTTTCGGACGGAAGGTATTGTCGGCATAGCCCGAGATGATTCCCGCCCAGGCAGCTTGGGCAATGGCTTGCTCCGCCCACGCTCCGATAAACTCTGAATCCGTGAAGGCTATAGCCGCACCCTCTGACTCTGGCTTTAATCCGCGCATAAGCATGACGGTGAACTCTGCACGTGTGACCTGCTGATTCGGTTTAAACGTACCATCCGAATAGCCCGTAACGATTCCTCGGCTAATTGCATCTTGCATGCCTGCTTCTGCCCAATGTCCAGCCACATCATTTAACGAAGGTCCTGGTGTCGATGTTGGCGTCACTGATGGCGTCGGTGTCACTGTTGGTGTCGGCGCTGGTGTTGCAGTCGGTGCTGGTATGGCTGTAGATCCCGGCGTTGATGTTGGTCCTGGGGTCGTTGCCGGTTCCGGCGTCGTCCTAATATTACCTTCCTCCAACTGAAGCTGCTTAAAGCCTACCACCAGATTATTACTATCTACCTCATATACACCAACATACAATCCCACACTTACACCATAAAGATTTGCACCGGACGTATACGGATTCGTTACTCCTGGTCCTATCGGTGCAGGATTGCCTATGAAAGGGATCGCGATCGGGTTAAATGAAAATTGAATGACTAGCTTATTGCCCGTCTCAACTTCAGCATTAAAGCGACTCGTTCCATTCGCACTTCCCTGCGCTACTGTCGCAGCTAGTTCCGTCGCTGGGGTCGGCTTTATATCGTCGATTGTTAGCTGCAGCAGCTTAAAGCTAAGCACTTGATTATTGCTATTCACTTCATAAACGCCTATATATTGACAAGCGCTTACTCCGCTTATGTCTGCACCGGACGTATACGGTTGTATGACTCCAGCTCCTGCAGGTGCTAAATCGCCAATATACGGTACGGCTATACTACTAGAAGACAGTTGAATAACAAGCTGATTGCCCAACCTTGCAACAGCGTCTACCTTGCTCGTCTGTACGGCATTGCCCTGAGACACCGTGGCAGACAATTCCTTTGCAGGAATCGGTGCGGCTTTAATATTCTCTTCCGTCAGCTGCAGCAGCTTAAAACCTGCCACCTGGTTGCTGCTATCCACTTCATAGACCCCTACATACATACCTGCGCTTACATCGCTAATATCCGCCCCTGAAAGATACGGGTCTACAACTCCTGTTCCCGTGGGTGCAAGATCGCCTACATTAGGCACACTCATGCTGCCTTCAGACAGCTTGAGCACCAGACGGTTTCCTGCATCAACGGCTGATTGAATAGCTGCGCTTCCAGTTACCGAACCTATGATAGCCTGAGCCTCTATAGCTGAAACAGGGTTAGACTCCGGATTTGAAATGGATATAGAAGCATTATCAAAGGCAGCTTCTGCATCTCCCCAAACCGTAAAGCCGGTTTTACCTGCAACGATTGGCTGCTCTTGGCCCGGATGTGTTAATTCTCCATAATACACATCAATGTTATCGATCCTAATCCATACATTCTGATCGATAAATTCGATATCGATCTGATGCCACTCGCCATCCTCCGTATTAAACGCAGTAAATGACCTCTCAACCCATTCTTCCAAATCTTCATTAAATATTCGCATCCTGACAGCGCCACCGGACTGAAATCCGATCCATGTGTACGAGTCTGGGGAAGCATATCGGAAGACTGCACCTGCTCCCCCCGACCCCGTAAACTTCATCTTAAAGGAGTAAACACTGTCCTCTACAATTGGAGAGCTATTGTCAATGACCAGGAACTCTCCTCCTTGAATCTGAAGTTCTCCATTGGTAACGGATAATTCAGAGAGTTCATTCCCTTTCACAATTTGCAAATCATCCTCTAGATTATCGTTAAAATCTCTGGTGTACTGCTCGGCGCCATAGATCTCAAACTCACTAATTTTGGGCGAATTAGATTCCGCTCCGGTAATGACAAGCCTAATTTTATTGGTAAATACAGTATCCGTCTCTATGACAGTCAGTGGAATATTCGTACCCGTATAGAGCGGTAGGTATTTCCCCCATGGCGCAGAGAAATAATCAATTCGGAAGGAAGTAACATTGTCACCATCTGCTCCCGCTTCCTGAATAACGAATTTGTTAATCGGCAAGTATTCCCCTAGCTCATACTCCACCCAGGCTTCACCATCTGCCATATCAACACTGCCTACTGAAGTGTTAATATTGGGAGTCCAATAACTGCTTGGAACACCATCTGCCGTGAAGGCTCCTAATACTAACGCTTGATAGGTAATCGTCCCTTGACTGTCGATCATTGTGGATGTCATGTCCTTAAGAACGGTCGTCCAATCTCCATCAGGAGCGTTTTCATTCGTAATGGTTCTAAACTCAGTACCTGTATACGAGTGAGTTGTGCTATTATATCCATCCTCCGTATGCGATGATGCCGTAACCTTGGCATGCAGACTAAGATTTGCACCATAAATGACCTCACGATTATTGCTTTCGGATGGTACAAGAACATAACCTGTTAATGCTTTCGTGTTAAGCGTTACCTGACCACTATTTACATAAATCGTATCGACGTAGCTTCTTCCTTCCGAGGTCAATTCAAATAAATCAAGCGTACTGTAGCTGCTCCAGGCTTCAGGAAGTTTCCACGTATTGGCATGACCCGCCTCCACACCATAAACAAATATACGATCCGTGCCATCAAACGCTGGAATAAAACGATCCGTTCCATTTGCTATAACAACATCATCATTTGTCACAGAAATCTTTTGAGTCGCTTTGTCATACTCATAAATCACGTTATCTCCCCAACGTGTGTAGGTACGAGTTTCCGTATCTTCATATTCTTGAATCCCATATTGAGCTAAATAACCGTTAAGCAGGCTGTACAAAAACGTCATCTTCGTAAGTGCAATTGCGCTTCGATTTTGATCATAGCCAATATTAACATTGCCGTTTCTCTCTGTATCGCTGTAAAGCGTACCCCAAATATAATCCTGAGCTTGTGTCTGGTAGGTACGTGTAGAGTGGAATACCGTCTTCCCCGCGTTGATAAAGCTATCAAGCACGGCGGGTGCCCTATTCTCTACCTTAAATATAAACCCCCCATTAAGGCGCTTCTCAGCATCGTAATATTCAGTTGCAGCATAAGTGCCAAGAGCTGCCCAATGATCGATTTCTCTCTTTTTGGCATAACGTTCTTCAGCCTTCCCATACTCACCCTTAGGATAATCGATCATGACATCCTGATAAATAATTAGCGGCGACCAAAAACGATCAACAAATGCATCTTGACGATTAAATGGATAGCCTGCCTTCACATCCGTATAATGACTGATTTGGTAGGCATCCCATCCAAACACGGTAGTACAATATTGCAAACCATCTGTTGCGATTTCTGCATTTCCATAAATACTCGGAGTTGATCCTCTCATATAGGCATTACTATTCGTCGTCATATCCGTCATATTCACATGGAAAGATAAATCTCCGCCATAGTTATCCATAGCCGATTTCACTTCAGCCATTTTTGCATCTGTTCCTAAAGCCGGATTATAATAAATTTCATTTATACTTGGCCAGCCATAATCATGCCCGCGGCCATTCCAACCGACATATTCATAGGATTGCTTCCCCACCCCATCGGTCATGTTAAAGGTTTGTCTTTGAGCTTCCTCCAAATGATCCAAGCTGCTATTCACTACAGTAAAGCCTTTAAAGGTGGAGGATAACCCGCCTGGACCCGGAAATGCTCCATGCGTCTGATGCCAGTTTCCACCATTAAAGAATTCTCTTAATTCCTCAGGCATTTGCGGAATTTGCTCTCGCACCCATAGGGCGCCATCCTGCCAATCCACTTGACCATTGTTGTTGCTGTCCTGGCCTATATGAACTTGACTTTCATACCATACCTCATTTAGTACTCCCAACTCGCTCTCATTCTGTGGTCGATGACCATCAGCCAATCTGTGATAATAAACGCCATCATATATATCCGCCGTTTTTGCGGCATTGTCATTATAACGAAGCCGCATCGTATAAGGACGATCAAAGGAGCTTGGCGTATAAACGCCGCCAACAGCTTTGTCATTCCATACAAAAGCATAAGCAACCTGCTCCAGGAAATGTTTATCCCTAAACAAATCAGAATTATAAACGATATACGCATCGTACATATCCTGCAAAGTCCATATAAAGTCGCTTGTTTGATTATAGGTATAGCCCAAGGTAGGCGATTGAACTCCGCCTATATTGGATACTGCAACTCCAGTGTCAGCCATAGTGCCATCATTGACACTCATAATCGGATACTTTAATTGCACACGGAATGGCGCACTGATATCATCTCCGTTAATTTCCGTGATCTTCTTGGTCAACGTTGTCCCTTCCACCGCGAATAGATATTTTAATGTAACCGTTCTCATTGTTAGCGGACCTGCTCCGTCAAGATCCACGTCATTGACCGTAACGATATATTCCGCGCTATTGACTGACTCTACAGTAAACGTAGCCGACGCTGCATAATCGACATCGTTGATCGATATTCGATAATCGGATACGTTGGCCTGTGGTTCGCTTCCCTCGATAAAACCATTGTTGTCTTTTAGGGTGTACGTAATAACTTGGGGATAATTCGGATCCAGTTCCACGACCAGAGCATTACTTTCTATCGTATTGCCTATGGGCAATTCCTCATCTGCAGCATACGTCGGCTGAATACTTCCTAATGATAGTAAAAGCAGCGAAAATGAAAGAAATCCGGCGAGACCTTTCCTTATTCTAATCCACTTTAAACCTCTCATCTTGCAACCTCCCAATAGTTATTCCCATGCTATTGTCTTAAAGGTATGTGTTTCTGATGAATGGGTCGCTTTTAAACACATTAAGGCGCTTAGGAGACCATCATTTAACGGGGTTCCCGACTTCTCCTCTCCTTTCATAACCTGGATAAAGTTATGGACAAGAATGGCATCACCACCTCCATGGGACATCTGCGAGGAGTCTAATTGATACGTTTCGACCCTAGGCGTATTATGCATATAGACTTTAATCGCTTCCGTATAGAAATCAAATTCTAAAGTTCCCTTGTAGCCCAGCAGTCTGGCTCCTCTTGCCTCTGCGCCCTTTCTGGAAAAAAAGTTCTGAGAATAGCTCGCATGCATGCCGGTTTCATACTGAATGATCGCACTGCCAGAATCCTCATTGCCCGTGTCCGTGGCAAATGAACACATCTCCCCCTGAATGTACATATCAGGCTCGGACTTGAAATACTTAAGCACATACGGGCTTTCCGGACAGCTCTTGTATTCCTCGCAATCTTTGCAATGCAACCCCGCAGGCTTATTGCCCTTGAAGATCTGCTTGGATTTCATCGCGCAAATCGCGACCGGCTTAATGCCGAGCAGGTGGTTGATATAGTCAAAGTCGTGCGTAGACTTCTGGAGAAACAACCCTCCCGTTTCCTTCTCGTCTCTATACCAATCATGGAAGTAGACCCCGCCATAGGGCACATTATTGATCGCTTGCACATGCTCGATCGTTCCTAGCTTGCCTGAATCCACGATTTCTTTCGCCGTTCTTACAAGTGCCGTATTTCTTAATGGGAAGGAAACAATGACCTCGCTTGCAGAGCGCTCGGCGGATTCTTTGAGCGAAAGCAGATCAGCCATCGTTGTGGCTACAGGCTTCTCCAGGTACAAGGGCAAATTACGCAACAATACCTTCTTCGCCATTACCGTGTGCAGGGAGCATCTCGTTCCGATTAATACGCCATCCAGTTGCTCCTTGTCCAACATTTCATCCGCATCCGAATACATTGCAATGGCTGCAATGTCTCTTCCCTTCTCCGTAAGCTGTGCCTTTACCTTACTCCAGTTAATATCCGTAATGGCTGCAAGTCTGACATCCTCGTTGGAAGCCAGCAAGTATTCCACGATGTTCTGAATTCGAAGACCGTATCCAATGACACCTATGCGCATGATGATTCTCCTTCTTATAGAAAGGGGGATGCAGCATTATGATCTCGACTGCATCCCCTTCGTCTTAGTTGATTCCTAGCTCTGCCGCCTTAGCGTTCACCTCGGTAATGGCTTCTTGAAGCCCCTTGGCATCATAACTTTTAACCGCATTCTGCCACATCGTTACCGCATCTTCTTTGCCCAGAATAACCTTGTACAGATCATCCATAGCCGTAGCCGTCAATCCGCCAATGGCGTCTTTGGCAGGAGTGGATAGCAGCAGCACATCAAAGTTAATCGGGATTGGCGTACCCTCTGCCTTTAATTTGTTAAACGTATCGATTTGCAATTGCTCGTACGCGGCCATTATAGGATTTGTATTTAACGTTTGTTTGCCGGAATAAATGAATCCTTGATTCCATGCTCCCAAATAGGAGATCACGTTAATAATCGGATATTTTTTAGCCAATGATTCATCTTGCGTGAGCAAGGAAACCGCTTTGCCATTCTCCATCTTGAAATCTACGCCTTCGATCCCGTTTTTGACGAGCACGGCAAATTCCTCGGATGCCATATAATCGATCAGTTGCAAGGCGCGGTCGAATTTGGCATCATCCAGATCGGCTCTAAAGAACATTTCCGACCAGTACGGTGTTTCCGCAAAGGTGTATTTTTTTCCATCTGCTGCCGGCCACATGGACATAAGGCCGATTCCTTCTGCCGCAGTCACTCCGGGATTCGCTTTCTCGAACTGATTCAGCAGATCAAGACTGATACCGCCGCCATATACGGCGAATGCCTGCCCATTCAAGAACTTGTTCGGTCCATCGCCAACCTTTTGAATCGCGAAATCCTTATCCAGAATCCCTTGCTCATATAAGGACCTAAGCTCTTGCACGCCTTGATTCACCTTCGACGAGGCATAAGAAGGTATCCATCGGTTGTCTTCTTTCACCCAAGATTTAATATTGGCCATCTCAGGATAGCTGCCAAGGAAATGGGTAAGTAAAGTCTGATTGTTATTTACAGCCAAACCTACAGCGTTAGGATGCTTGGCCAATACGGCCTTGGTCATAGCCACAAATTCGTCGAAGCTCTTGGGATCGGATGTATATCCCGCCTCGGCAGCCCAATCCTTGCGATATCTAATGGGTCTGTCCAACACCCAATCATCTGAGTTATCATATGTCAGCCTTGGAATCATGTAATATTTCCCGTCTAATTTCAACGGCTGTACAGAAGGAAGTTCCAAGATCTTGGCCAGATTTGGGTATTTGCTCATATCCTCGGGAAGCGGTTTTATAATACCTTGCTCCGCCCACGTCACATAAAGACCGGGGTCATCCGTTACCAAATTATTGACGAACATGTCAGGCAACTGATTGGAAGTGGCCCAAATTTTATACTTCTCAGTCCAATCATCCCAGGTTACCTGAACCGGTTTAAGCGTCAAATTAAACTTTTCCTGCATGTTGTTGGCAATCGTGTCGTTTTTTGCGCCTGGATCGTCAAAGCCCTCCTGTATATTCCAGGTTGACACGGTAAGCTCGATCTTCTCCGCATTGGGATCTGTCGAGGGAGCTGCAGTCGCGCCAGTCTCATTGTTGCTGGTTGTTGGGTCAGTTGATGCCGCTGGTTGGTTCCCGTTATTACTACAAGCCGAAACAACAAGCACTAGCAACAAGCTTAGCAATACAGACGATTTTATAACCTTTCTTTTCATTGTGGATCCTCCCTTTTATTTTCTTATAATCTTGTATAATAATAGCTTTCGCTAGTATTAACCTTTGATAGAACCGATCATGATGCCAGAGGCGAAGTACTTCTGGATAAATGGGTACACCACGATAATAGGTACGGCAGAGATAATGATCATCGCGGATTTAACAGAGTCGCCGTAGATATTTTTAATACCTGCCGCAAGTTGTGCTCCAGCCGTATTATTAAGGATTTGATTGACATTGGCAATTGCATTTCTTAACACAAGCTGAAGAGGATACAGCTTCGAATCATTGAGGAACAGCATAGGCAGCCACCACTCATTCCAGCGTTCAACTGCGTAGAACAACATCATTGTAAAAATAATGGGCAATGACACCGGGACCACAATTCGCACTAAAATCATGATGTCATTCGCGCCGTCCATCTTGGCGGACTCCTCCAGCTCAGGCGAGATGCCATTAAAAAAGTTTTTCATGAGAATAAGATTAAAGGCATTAACAGCTACGGGAAGAATCATGACTAGCAAATTATTCTGCATGTAAAGCTTCTGAAGAAGCAAATACGTAGGGATTAACCCGCCTGAGAAAAACATCGTAACAATGATCGCATTAAAGACAAAGTTCCTTCCAGGCAATGTTTTTTTGGATAATGCATAGGCCCCTGTCGTCGTAACGATCAAGCTCACCGCAGTTCCCAGTACCGTTACAATGACCGATATCAACAGCCCTCTCGTCACTTTGCCTTCCATAAACAAGTACTTATAAGAAGAAAGATCAAACTGCTTCGGCAGTAGAAATATCTTGCCGCCTCCAAGATCGCTAATGGTGGAAAAAGATAACATAAGCGTCTGGTAAAAAGGAAATAAAGCAAGAACAGCGCCGAGTCCGAGGAATAGGGTAATGGATAAATCAATGACACTAAATCTGCGCTTCACCTACAATCCCTCCTCTTTCCAAACGACCTTGACGATATAATTAGCTCCAAACAAAAAGGCAAAATTTATGACTGACTTCAACACTCCCACCGTCGTTGAAAATCCGAATCCGGTCGAATCCAGGAAAGCACTTCGATAAACAAAGGTATCTATAATATCCACATGGCTATAAACGATAGGGTTATAGAGATTAAAGATCTGATCGAATCCGCCGTTCATTAGATTCCCCACAGCCAGGATGAGCAGGATCGCCGCTGTCGTCTTTACAACCGGCCACGTAATCGCCTTCATCTGCTGGAACCTGTTGGCTCCGTCTATAGAGGCTGCCTCATACAGCTCGGGGTTTATACTAGCGATTGTCGCCAAATACAAAATGGATGACCACCCGGCCTCCTTCCATATACTTGAGAGGAATATCATCGCCGTAAAGCTGTTAGGATCGGTTAATACTGATTTTTTCTCCAATCCAAATGTAACAAGGAGTTGATTCCATAAGCCTTGATCACTGAAGATGCCGATAATAATTCCGCTTAAGACAACCCAGCTTATGAAATGCGGAAAAGTAAACACGGTTTGGAAAATCCGCTTCAGCTTGCTTTTGGATATTTCATTCAGCAACAAGGCCAGAATAATGGGAACCGGGAATTCGATGACCAATCGGCCCAAACTGATTAAGACCGTGTTTCGGAAAGCTCCAATAAAACCGGGATTGCCCAGAACAGCCTTGAAGTTCTCGAAGTTGTTCCAGGGACTGCCCATAATCCCTTTGGCATAATTAAAATCCTTAAAGGCAAGAACGACCCCGTACATAGGAGCATAAGCAAATACAGCAAAGTAGATCACAACAGGGGTCAGAAGAATATAGAAGTACTTATGTCTAATAATCTCCTTCAGCAATCGATTTTTCGGATTTCGCGGTACGCCGCTGCTTCGGTCCATCTTTTGTATAAGTTTTGCCAATAGAAATTCACCACGCTTGCTTTTATTTTGTCTGTAACCAAAGTATAAATAAAACGCTTCCATTCGAACATGAACGCTGCTTAGAGCTTGCATGAACAAATCATCTGAATTTCATGCCTCGCTCTCTGATCTGTCATCACAGCTAATGATTGTCCATCTTGAACGAACAATTGTCTATCTTAAATGCGAAAGTGAAGATAGCCGCAAAAAAAGCAAAGGTCCCCTCCTCCAAGAGAGGAAGGGACACCGAATAGACACTAGAATTCAAGTATAACCTGTGTAATCGAACCCGATACCGCAATGACAACTGATTCCCTGTCCGGATTATAGCTGCCGTTGCTCGCGCGACATGCCTGTTTTCCTTGCGGATGCGGCAAACGTATTTCAATCGTTTCAGGGAGTCGTTCGGAATAAAACTCAATCGTAGCCGTCATACTGCCGTTATGGATATTGGATTCGATCACCATGGAGAATTGACCAAAATAACTGGCAGCCCGATGCAGGGAGATCGTCTTCCCATGCTCCATCCATGCCCTCGGAATACCCGGAAGCAGCTTTAAGGTCTGCCCTTCCTCCATATAGAGCATCCACCGGCACTGCATAAGAAACCATCCTTCTTCGTGAGTCTTATGCGGACTCGCATGCCAAAAGTGCTCCCAGAAGGTATAGATTTCTCGATCAGCCAAACTAGCCAAGCCATTATAAAATGTTTTGAGAAACGCCTTCGTCTCCCCACGCTTAAGATGGATCCATGGGTGAACGCTATAATAAGGCTGACTTAATGCCACATTGCGTAAACAAAATAATTCATTATGGAACTGCAATAGAAATGTCGTCTCCTGTTCATCGGGCTCAAGCACTTCCTGAATGACCAGATATAACGGTCCTAGCAAAGAGTCTCGGGCAGCAATAGATCCATGCGTGCCCCAGCTCCCTCCGTCTGCATACAGCGCCAGCGGTCCCGTATACTCCGCCCAAGGCGGACATGTCGGGATCCAACTCCCATCGCCAAGCGGAATAACCGGCGATCGGGCTATGGCCTCCTTCAGCGATATACGGATGTCCCGCTTCATTGCATCAGCATCCTCAAGAATTTGCTGGGACAGCGCCTTATCGCTCGATAACAGCATCTCGGCTAACCGCTTTAAGCCTACAAAAGCAAAGCCATTAAGCATATAAGAACGGAAGTGATCCTCGGGATCCGCTGTTTTCCCTTCCAGCATCCCATAGCCCCTTCCCCTCAGCTCCTCGCGCAAATTCCGCTTACGCCAATCCATTAGAAAATGATAAGCT
Organism: Paenibacillus agaridevorans; assembly: GCF_018604145.1. NCBI lineage: Bacteria > Bacillati > Bacillota > Bacilli > Caryophanales > Paenibacillaceae > Paenibacillus > Paenibacillus agaridevorans. The sequence goes on from NZ_CP075889.1 coordinate 5,119,419, forward strand.
TTGATGAGCTTCGGCTTTATTTTATCCACCCATGCTTCATCCCTGGTATAGCGGTAATGCTCTCCCATACTCCAAAGAGCAGCACCCGTCTCCAGCATATAGCCGCCAAAATTTTGAATGAAACCGCTTTCGTGCTGCTTATCCAAAAAAAATTGAAGCGCCCGCTCCGCATTCGCATGTGCTCCAACGGAATCCAAATATTGAATGATAGGAGAGCTTTCGGACCCTATTGCCGTATATACGCCAATCATCGGCACTAAGGGCCCCTCGGACTCCAAACCATAGCTAATCAGATCCAGATGCATAAATCCCGCCTGCATCATCTCTTGAATCCGCTGCTCCGGGAGCTTTATCTCCATCGTATTTTGCAGCTTGGCTGCCCAAAAATCGACGCATTCCCGATGTTTTATCGTAAAGTCCTGTAATCCAAGCTGCATGGCCCGGCTGCGACTAATGGGCTGATGCGGGATATAAAATTCGTAGACCACCGATTCGCCCGGACTTAGCAGTATAGCCATTTCCTCTTGCGGCATCGGACGTCCATTGATCTTGGATACAACAAATACACGCTCAGAGCTAAACATGCCAAGTCCGGCCTCGCCATCAAACGTTCGCTCGATATTAACCACGAATGGATTTTTAAACCACGCATACCTTGGAACGCGTGCCTGATTCGTTGCAATGGTCCTCGAATAATAGACAGCCTCCTCTTCCGAAGGCGGCTCTAATTCTAATTCTAATTCTATAAGCCCTTCATATTCCGCACGCTGCTCCGGCGTAAACATATATCCTACACCATGCTGATCTGCCTTTAAATAAGGAGTCCCCTTAAGGGTCGACACCGATAATGGGCTTCTCTCAAAGGAAACGAATGCTGTATTCTCATAGCGGATGTCTTGATCTTGTATGACAGCCTCAACGATCGGAAAAATGCCATTATGGAGTCTGCGAGTCAACCGATGCTCGCAACCCAAGCCTCTCCCCAATAAGTAGCTGTACTGGACGGCTGTCCCGCCGGTCTCCTCCAGATGCACCCGCTCACCAGCATTTCGCGGCCGGATGTTATCCCACATACGATCGATGTCGCTTTCGCCGCCCCCCCGATAATCCGACTCGAAAATACGTATATCTCTAGACAATCCAAGCCATACGGGAGTCATTAGGGGGCGAGTGGCATTCGCCGCCGTTTCGTAGCTCTCTTCCGGCTCGTCCTCCAGCCGTTCAAGATTCGTCTGCATCCCCTGGTTATGGACAGTCTTGACGATTTGTTCATAGTCGCTAGCGTTCTCGGGTACCGTAACGATGACTTCGTATTCCTTTATATAGATTGGATAGGCTTTAGTCACGTCTCTCAAGTAAAAGCTAAAGGCATGCTGATCCGTCCTGATCGATAGGATGGTCGAATGGGCGCCCAACTGAATGCTCTCATTGATGACTTGCAGCTCTAGTCTGCTCTCGGCATCCATTTGAAAAGTTTGTTTAATAGAGTCATAAGTGCCTTGGCCGTAGATTAAACCTCCACTTTCAATGTCTCCATGTGTAACCGTAATTGAACCATTGCGCACCTTGTTTTTCCACAGAATTGCAACTCCCTTCAACGGAAGCACCTCCAAGAATATCAATTAAGCAATAAGTTCATTGTAGTTACAATGTTTAAAACAAAACATAGACGCCAATTAGACGGCACATGCACATTACTTATCAATCCTATGTTCGGATGAGCCTGATCGGCATTCCAACTAACAATTGTCCATGCAGTTACAAGAGTCCTCCATCTTAAATTGCGTGTTCACTAAGTTCGGTTATCAGTACCGAGAAGATTGGATGAAGCTAGGACCTGAGGAGCCGAGCGTAGTGGAAGCTACGTGAGCACCGGAAGGTTCGGCTGAATTCAATATTCGACGTCGAGAAAGCTTTCAAGATTACTTCGTAATGGGAAGCGGACTTTTTGAACAACCTCTTAAAGATTAAGACATCCGCAGGTCCGTTTTTTCGTTCCACTCGCGAATATGCTGCAGCCATGCTCTGGAGGCGTGGGACAAATAATGCTGTCGACTCCAGATGATCGCCAAATCCCATGCGATCGGCGGATCCGTTTCCGCAATAACGCTCACGTTTTCCGGATCGAGTTTCTTCGCCACGGTAGGCGGAAGAAACGCAATTCCGAGCCCTGCGCCTACCATCTCGCCGATAAAATCCCACTGCGAGCTTTCGAAAACGATATCCGGCTCAAAGCCCTCTCGAATACAGGCGTCCCGAACGCGGTCGTACAAGGAGAAACCCTCCTTGAACAAAATAAACGGCTCCTCCCGAAGCTCCGATAACCGAACCAAACGTTCCCTCGCCAGAGGATGGTCCGCATGTACGATAAGCGACAGACGTTCCTTGGCCAAAGGAAAGGCGTCGAACAGCGACTCGTCTACAGGCAGCACGACGGCGCCAAGATCCAGCTTCGCCTCCCGAATTTGCTGTTCCACCACCTTTCCTCCTTCCTCCAGAAGCTGGAGCCGGACGCGCGGGTAGGTTCGACGAAAGTCGGCAATGATAGCAGGGAACAAGCTTGCTCCGATAACGGGCGGTAGCCCAAAAGATATATTTCCTCTCTTCAATTGTTTGCCTTCATTTAGTGACGACTGCAGATCACGGGACATGGCAAGCATCGCACGAGCGTACCGTAAAAAAACATCCCCGTCGTCCGTTAACTGCAGGTGCCGCGTCGAACGGTTAAACAGCACCACGCCTAACTCCTCTTCCATATTCTTGATCGCCTTGCTTAACGCAGGCTGCGAGATATGCAGCTTCTCGGCCGACCTGGAGAAGCTCCCCTGCTCCGCCACCTCAATAAAATAACGTAAATACTGAAGATCCATATGCCATCGCCCTCACCATTTATTCTGTTTTGTAATTAAAGATATGAATTATATCTATTTTACATATAAATAAGTCTTCTTTACAATTAAAACCATCCTAAGAGTCGAAGTTCAGGGCGAATGGAAAGGGAGAGTGAGGCTGGCATGAAAGAACAGGAAGTTATCATTGTAAGCGCTGTCAGGACCGCTATTGGCAAATTTAACGGTCAGTTCAAAGATATAAGCGCTGTCGATCTGGGAGCGGCCGTCATTGCTCCGGCAATCGAACGGTCAGGTCTTTCCGCTACCGACGTACAGGAGGTGTTTATGGGCAACGTGCTGCAGGCGGGACTGGGTCAGAATCCGGCCAGACAAGCGGCGCTCAAAGCGGGACTCCCCGTCAGCGTGCCCGCTACAACGGTCAATCAGGTGTGCGGTTCGGGATTGATGGCGGTACAGCTGGCCTATCGTTCGATTCAAAGCGGCGATGGAGAAATCCTCGTTGCGGGAGGCATGGAAAATATGAGCCGCTCCCCCCATTTGCTGCAAAATTCCCGCTCCGGTCTTCCGATGGGCGACCGGATGATCAAGGACAGCATGATTGTCGACGGATTATGGTGCGCTCAGAACGATGTCCACATGGGGATAACCGCAGAAAATATTTGCGAGGCCTATAGTCTGGAGCGCGAGGAATTGGACCGTTACGCGCATCGCAGTCAGATGAAGGCCGCCTCGGCGGTGGCCGCAGGCCGCTTCCGCGAAGAAATCGTACCTATAGAAATACCGCAGAGCCGGGGCCCCGCTCTCCTAGCCGATCATGACGAATACATTCGTTCCGATACGACGATGGATGCCCTGTCGAAGCTCCGTCCGGCGTTTGCGAAGGACGGAAAGGTAACAGCTGGCAACGCCTCCGGTATCAACGATGGCGCAGCCGCTCTTGTGTTAGCGAGCCGCCGGGAAGTCGAGGCACGCAAGTTGACGCCGTTAGCAACCATCCGATCCTGTGCCGTTGTTGGAGTAGATCCGGCCTTCATGGGGCTTGGACCCATTCCGGCCGCCGAACAGGCACTGGCTAAAGCCGGTCTCTCTATGTCCGATATTAACGTAATTGAAGCCAACGAGGCGTTTGCTTCGCAAGCTTTGGTTTTCGCAAAACATTTCGGGCTGGACGACAGCCGACTAAACGTGGGCGGCGGTGCAATCGCGCTGGGCCATCCTATCGGCGCCAGCGGCGCGCGCATTGTCGTGACGCTGCTGCATGAGATGGCTCGCCGGGAAGCTCGTTACGGCATGGCGGCGTTATGCGTCGGAGGCGGCCAAGGCATTGCCATCATTTTGGAGCGGGGAGTTGAACAACGATGATGCAGAAGAAAGTATGGACCTCGTTTGCAGAGGCCGTTGCCGATATTCATGATGGTGCTACTTTGATGGTCGGCGGATTCGGACTTGTCGGCATTCCCGAAAATCTAATCGCAGCACTTGCCGAACGCGGCGTCAAAAACCTGACCGTCATCTCGAACAATTGCGGCGTCGACGACTGGGGGCTGGGAATTCTGCTGCGCAATCGGCAAATTTCCCGAATCGTGGCCTCCTACGTCGGAGAAAACAAAGAATTCGAGCGCCAAGCCTTGTCGGGAGAAGTGGAGGTCCAATTGCTGCCGCAAGGCACGCTGGCCGAGAAAATCCGGGCCGGAGGAGCAGGCATTCCCGCTTTCTATACGCCTGCCGGAATCGGTACGCCGCTGGAAGAAGGACGCGAACAGCGGGTGTTCGGCGGCAAAGCCTATTTGCTGGAGGAGTCCTTGACTGCGGACTTCAGCCTGATCCGCTCTGCCATAGCCGATCGGGCAGGGAATCTTGCCTACAATCGAACGGCCCGCAACTTCAATCCGTTGATGGCGGCCGCAGGCAGGGTCACTATTGCGGAAACGGAATCGCTGCTGGACGATGGCTACCTGGATCCCGAGCATGTGCATACCCCCGGCATTTATGTACAGGGACTTATCATTGGCAAACAGCAGAAGCGGATCGAGAAGTTAACCGTGTCGCATCCCGAAGGAGGGCACTCTTTATGACCAATACAAACCCACGCATCAAGATGGCGCAGCGCGCCGAAAAGGAAATCGCCGATGGATTTTATGTCAACCTGGGCATCGGCATGCCTACCTTGGTAGCCAATCTCATCTCCGACGGAAAACGCGTATCGCTTCAATCCGAGAACGGGCTTATCGGAATCGGTCCTTACCCCTTGCCGGGGAAGGTAGATCCCGATTTGATCAACGCCGGCAAAGAAACCGTGACTGCCCTGCCGGGCGCCTCTTTTTTCGACAGCGCCGAATCATTTGGCATGATTCGGGGAGGACATATCGATCTGGCCATACTCGGCGGCATGGAAGTGTCCGAAACCGGGGACTTGGCAAACTGGATGATTCCGGGAAAAATCGTCAAAGGCATGGGCGGGGCCATGGATCTTGTTCATGGAGCCAAGAGGATTGTTGTCATGATGGATCATGTCAATAAGGACGGCAAACCCAAAATCCTGCATCGTTGCACGCTTCCGCTTACCGGACAGGGCGTTGTCCATCGCATCATTACGGATCGCGCCGTCATGGATATCACTCCGCAAGGGCTCGTTCTCGTCGAAGCGGCGGCCGGTTTTTCCGTTGACGATATCCAGGCGGCAACCGAACCTCAGCTGGTGGTGTCGGACCATCTCGTTATAGACGCTTATTAATCGGAGGGGGGATTATTCTTGGAAAAAGGACTTCACAATCAAAGTCGCATCGTATTGGTGACGGGAGCGGCCGGCGGCATTGGCCTCGCTATAGGACGCCGCTTCGCCGAGGCAGGCGCCAGGGTTGTATTAACCGACCGTGACGGTTCGTCCGTTAAACAAGCGGCGGCCGAATGGCGCGAAGCCGGATGGCATGCGCTTGGCTTGCCTCTGGATGTAACATCCGAAAGCGAGATCTCGAACGTTATCGAACAGGTTCAGCAAACATGGGGCGGCATTGATATTCTGATCAACAATGCGGGCATGCAGTTTGTATCCCAGGTGGAAGATTTCCCGACCGCGACGTTCGAACGAATGGTCTCCATTATGCTAACCGCTCCGTTTATGCTAATCAAACAAGTTGTTCCAGGCATGAAAAAGCGACGTTTCGGCCGTATTATCAATATCTCGTCCATCAACGGATTGATCGGCTTTGCGGGCAAAGCCGCCTACAACAGCGCTAAGCATGGCGTCATCGGCCTGACCAAAGCCGTCGCGTTGGAAACAGCTCCCTGCGGCATTACCGTCAATGCGCTTTGTCCGGGTTATGTGGATACCGTGCTTGTTCGCAACCAGTTGGCTGATGTGGCGAGAATGCGCGGCATCACGCCCGAGTCGGCGCTGGAGAGCGCGATCTTGCCGCTGGTGCCGCAACGTCGGCTGATCGATATAGCCGAAGTAGCCGAATATGCATGGTATCTGGGCAGCGACCTGGCCCGCGGCATAACCGGCCAAGCCGTTGTCATCGACGGCGGCTACACGGCACAGTAGACGAGAGTTCGCGCCTATCGCCTGCTCCGCACCTCTTCCCGATACTCCTTGGGCGTGACGCCCGCTTCGTTTTTGAAGACGCGGTTGAAGTGGCGAATATTCGAGAAGCCCGTCATCTCCGCGATGCCGAGTATCTTCTCGTCCGTCGATGCCAGCCGCCGCTTCGCTTCCTCCACGCGAAGCTCGGTCAGCCGCTCGACGAATGTCTTGCCTGTACGTTGCTTGTACAGCGTACTGAAGTAGGCCGCATTCAAGAACACCTTGTCGGCGAGATCCTTAAGCGCCAGCGGCTCGTGATAATGTTTCTCCAGGTACCTCTCCGCCAGTTGGATGGGATCGCGCTCCGTCGGCTTGCTTCCTTCCGCGATGCCCGAGGTCAGACTGCCCAGCAGCGTCCGGCATACCTCGATCAGCTCCGTGCTGGATGAGATCGAACATATCTCGACGAGCAGCGTCCGGATATCCTTGTTGCCAAGCCAATCCCGAGTCAATCCAAGCTCTTCCGACAGCTCGTAGCACTGGATAAGCAGCTTGCATATCTGCTGGTGCACAAGCTCCGGCGTCCCCGCCTTGGCGCACAGCTCGCCAATGGTCAGCTCCGCCAATCGCTCGGCTTCGTCTCGCCGCCCTTCGTGGATCGCCTTATCCAGCGACTCCCAGGACCACTTCTTCATCTCCGCCTTGAGGAGATGATTTTGCGCCGCGTTGCGGTAATCGATCACCTTGTCTCCTCCCACGACGAGACGGTACAGCAACGCGATCCCCGCCTCGCGGAACGGCACGGTCATGGACTCGAACCCTTTTACCGGACGTCCGATGCCGATCGTTACGGTCAGATTGGAGAGAGACTTGATTTGTCTTCTAATAGATTCGGCGTGTTCCAGAAGAGCAGCCATATTCGTATCCGGCATGTTTACGAGCGCCGCAACCTCCGACTCCGAGAAAACAAAGCTGAATCCCGGCATCCGGTGATCCAGAATTTCCTGTACGAACTGTTGAATGTAGAGCTGGAACAGCGACGGATCGGATTGCGTATACCGCTCCCGCGCAACCGATTCTTTGTCGAGTTTAATGACCAGGCAATTAAAATAAGGCTCGGACAGCTCGATGCCCAGTTGACTCAGCAAGTCCAGATCCTGTTGCTGCAAGCTGGCGCGCATGATGCCGGCGGACAAAGCGTCGGAAGCCTGCTGACGAAGCTGGCGGTCGTCCTTAACCGCATCCGTAGTCGGCGACGCTTCTCTCGTACGCAGCTCCTCCTTCAACTTATCCAACACGCGCGTCAGCTCTTCGCGCTCCACCGGCTTCATGATGTAATCCTTTGCGCCGCTGCGCATGGATTGCTGCAGGTACGAAAAGTCCTCATATCCGCTGATGACGACGCATTGCAGCTTCGGAAACCGTTCCCTTGCGATCGTCTGCAGTTGGAGACCGTCCATCTTGGGCATCCGAATGTCCGTCAGCAGCACGTCCGGCGTGAGCCGCTGAAGCAGCTCAAGCGCCTCGTAACCATCCTTCGCGTCGCCGACAACCTCCCACTCGGAGTCCCACGAAGCGATCATCGCCCGGAGTCCCCGCCGGAATATCGCCTCGTCATCCACTACAACGATTTTAGGCATTCGTCCATCCTCCCCCGCTGATCTATTGCTCTCCGCCGTCGGTCATGGCCGGCAGCGTCATAATAACCCGAAGCCCTTGATACGGCATGCTCTCGAAGGCCAGACCGTAGGGTTCGCCATAATGCAGTTCGATTCGCCGATGCACGTTCAACAGTCCATTGCCCGTCTTGCCTCCGAGATCCTTGGAATGCTTCAGCCGCTCGCGCAGCATCCGCAGCTCCTCCGTGCCGAGGCCGATGCCGTCGTCCTCCACGACGATCGTCAGCACGCCCTCCGCTTCGCGTCCGGATACTTTGATCCGACCTTCGCCTACCCCCTTGTCGATGCCGTGGTTAATCGCATTTTCGACGATGGGCTGAATAATGAGCGGAATGACCTTGCAGCCAAGCGCCCCTTCGTCGATGTCGGTCTCGAACGCGATGCGTTCGTCGTACCGTATTTTCTGTATGCTCATATATCCGCCCACGTGCACAAGCTCGTCCTCCAAAGTGACGGCTTCCCTCCGGCTGCTCAGGCTATAGCGCAGCAGCTTGCCGAGATTGTTCGCCATCGTCACGATTTCCCGGTTCCCCTCAAGCTCGGCGTACATGCTGATAGAGCCCAGAGTATTGTACAGAAAGTGCGGATTGATCTTGCTCTGCAGCGCGGCTATCTGGGCATCCTTCTCCCTTATCTCCGTTTCGTAGAGCAGATAACCAAGCTCGCTCAGCTTGGACACCATCGTATTAAACGTGCTCCCCAGCTGGCCGACCTCGTCGGCCGACGTGACGGGGAACGAGACGTTGAGTTCGCCTTGCTCGACCTTTCGCATCAACCGGCTCAGCTTGCGCAGCGGCAGCGTTATACGAAACGCGAGAAAGACGGAGATCAGCATCGCCAGTCCGATGCAGATAAAACCCGCAAGCGCGATGGAATTGCGGACGAAAAGACTGTCCTTCATCAGCTCCCGGACCGGAACGGCGCTTACCGTCGTCCAGCCCGTTACGTCCGAGGTTACATATGCGACTAGCAGCTTCTCCGTATCTCCGCCGTCAATATGAAGCATCCCTTCCCCTTGCGGGGAGCCGAGATCCGCGATTGCCGGCGCTTCGTCCCGCGTAATGACCGGCTGGCCGCCTCCGTCAACGATATACATGGACTCCTTGCGGACGGGGTCGGCTTGCAGCAATATTTTGCGGACGGAGGCCGGGTCGATATCCAGCACGATATAACCCAGCGTCTCGCCGGTATCGAAGCTGCGAAGCTCGCGGGCGATCGAGAACACCTCATACGACATGCCGCTCGTCGCCTGCACCTCGTGCGTCGTGATAAAGGTCGGCTGCCCGAAACGCTCCTTGGCCTTCATGAGCCACTCGGCGCTTTCATCCAGCTTATACGTCGTCACATATTGGCTCTCGGGGAGTACGACGTACGAGGCCCCTTTCTCCCCGAACAACGAGATGCCCATTATATCGATTCGGCCATTGATAAAGATCGACGAAACGAATTGGTTGAGCGCCTCGATCTCCTTCAATTCCAATCTCTGTCCAAGCGTCCGCCGCGAGCTGATAAAGCTCATGATATCCTTATTGGAGTAGGGGGACAGCGTCAATCGGTTTAATTCGTTCATATACGTGTCGATGTTAAGCGTAATCTGCTTGACGGTCTGCAGTTGATAGCTGCCGACGTTTTTCTCCATCGCCTTCTCAAAGCTGCCGAATGTATAAAGTCCCATTGCGGCCAGCGGAACAAGCACCAGCAGACAGTTGATCCAGATCAGCTTGCGCGCCAGCTCCTGGTTCCGGAATCCTTGCGTCAGCTTCCGGATCATTCCGCATTCTCCTCATGTCCGCTCGCCAGTGCATTTACCTTCCTAACCGCATTCTCAAGCGTCTGCTTAGGCGTCTGCTCCTTGTAGTTCATCTTCTCGAACTCCTGAATTAACAATTCGATCGCGGACCATTGCTTTACATGCCGCGGCCAATAAGCGACATAATTGGCGACGGCGGCATAATCGCCCCGATATTCCTGGTCGGTAAACGCCTTGCTCTCCACGACCTTCGTCATGCTGGGCACATGACCGGCCTGCGCCCAAAGTTCGCCGTGCTCGACCATCCACTTCGAGAAGGTCAATGCCGCTCGGCGTTTTTCCTCCGTCATGCCGTGTTTGGTCGGAATCGCCAGCGTATGCGAATCTCCCCAGGCCGCGGAATGATCGTATAGAACGGGGAGCGGCACGACGCCGAAATCAAGTGACTCCGCATGCTCGAAGGCTCCTGTTCCCCACATGCCGAGCATGATGACGGCAGCCTTGCCATCGCGAAACAATTTGAAGGAATCGTTGATATCCGGCGGAATTAAACCCGTTGCATATAGATGGTTGACGTACTCCAGCGCCTCCAGCGCCTTGGCGTTGTCGAACCTGGCCTGTTTGCCGGATTCGCTGTAGAACGCCCCTCCTCCGTCCATCTGATTGTACAGGCTCCACCAGAACCAGACGGAATCGATCCGCGTACTCGGCATCGCAAGCGGCGCCACATCGGAAGCTGCAGCAGCGCGAATACGCTCCAGAAATGCCGCGAAGCCTTCGGGTCCCGGATCGATGACCGGCCTCCCGGTCGCTTCGTCAAGGACGCCGGCCGCTCGCAAATGCGACTTATTGTAATACATAACGAGCGCGTGCGTATCCAGCGGAACGCCATAGGAGCTCCCGTCATATTCCGTTGCTTTGCGAATATGGGGGGTGAAGTCGTTCCAGTCAAGACCGACCTCCCGGGCCGACTCCGTCAGATCCTCGATATAACCATTCTGGACGAATTGCGGCATGCTCGTCGTATGAATGATCGCGACATCGGGCGCATTGCCGGCCAGTATCGCCGTTCGGAGGCGCGAATAATAATCATCGAGCCTGGTGTTGGTCTGCACGATTCTAATGTCGTCCTGCTGGGCGTTGAACTGCTCCACCATCTCGGTCATAAACTGGTTGTCGCCGCCGCTGAAGGGGGTCCAGTAATCCAGGCGGATCACGTCGCGCTTGGGCTCGGGCTGCGGAGAAGGCGCCTCGTTCCGCGCGCAGCCTGCCAACGTCCCCGCGAGCAAACCTCCCGCAAGCAGACATGCCGCAAGCCTTCGCCAATCTATTTTTGAACCCGCAGATCTCATCCCTTCGAACCCCTTTCGGCTGTGGCAGCTCCTGATTGTACGCGTCTGTTTTACCGCTATCGCACGATATCGATATAATCAATAGATACCCCGTCCGAGGCAGGCTTTAGTGTAATCGAATTGGCGCCCTTCCGCAACTTCAGCCGGAGCTCGGCAACAGTGTATTCGCTGCGGGCAGTCGGCGGCAACCGCACGGTCTCCTTCTTGCTGCCCGATGTCTCCACATGCAGGGCAATCTCGCTTGACGATGGATTGTTTGCCGCGATCCGCAGCGTATATGGAGCCGTCTCCGGTACAATGACCGAATCGAACGCAAGCTTGCCGCCCTCGCCCTTCATGACCCCTGTGCCCGAAGCGAACGGATTATCTTCGGCAGCCATGCCTTCGCCGCCCTGCGCGTACTCCGCTTCATAACGCGGAATTTCCAGCGCGGTCACGCGAACGCCTGCCGGCAGCTCTCCATCCGGACCGGTCGCGACCACGCTGCGGCTCCCCTCCGCAAAGCCGATAACGGCGTAGACATAGCCGGTCTCATCGCCTGCAAGCGCCGGCAGAGCGACTTCGACCGGCTCGCCGCCGGGCGCTTCCAACTGCAAGGCCGCGTCTGTGCCGGTCGCATTGCGATAATGCAGCAGCAATGGCGCTTGCCGAGCGGCTCCGGTACCCAGCGGCAAGCTGTCGAAGAGCAGACCGCCGCCTTCCGCCGTTCCCGCGTGTTCGGCCAGGAAAATACCGCTGCCGGAAGGAACCGGAATCGCGGTATCCGTAGACAACGGCTTCCCGAAGCTCGGCAATCCATTCTCGCCCCATAACACGAGCTGCGCGCGCGCCCTCCGATTATTCCAGCCGTCGGCAATGCCGCTCGTCGCATGGTACACGATCCAATCCTCCGTGCCGTCGGGCGACTTCACGAACGAGTTGTGCCCCGGGCCGTACACGCCGGCTTCGTCGTCCATCGCCATAAGCGGCAGCGCGGATTTCTCCCAATCCGCCGGATCCAGAGGATTCCCGCCGGGCGCCAGCGCCAGAATCCCGATGCTGTAATGCGGCGTCCAGCTGCCCGCTCCCGAATACGCAAGGAACACGCGTCCGTCTTTGCTCAGAATCGCCTGTCCCTCGTTGATGTAAGGAGGTCCTCCCGCCCGCTCCCACTCCAGATCGGGAGCGCTCAGGAGCACGCGAGGACCGCTGATCGTCAGCGGATCGCTCATCGGAGCGATATAGGTGTTCTGCGCGATGTTGACGTCGGCCTCCCAGCCTGACCATACAAAGTACAGCTTCTCTTCATGCTCCATGACGAGACCGTCTATCGCCCAGCGATTGGATTCATCCGTAATTTGTCCCTTGAAGGTATATTCTCCCATAGGATCATCGGTATCCGCCTCCAGCGCGTACATCCGATGATTTTCGTTCGCCCCGTCGTCGGCCGCGAAGTAGATATACCACTTGCCGCGTATATATTGAATCTCCGGGGCCCATAAGTTGGCGGAATAGGCGGTGTCGACCGGCGGATACCAGACCACCTTGCGCTCCGCATGCTTAAAGTCCAGCGTGCGCGACTTCATGACCATGACGTCCGCGCCGTTATGCGTAAACGTCATATAATAGAAGCCGTCTTTGTAGACCACGCTGGGATCCGGCGTATCCATCCCGGAGATCGCGTTCTTGAATGTCCCTCCATGCCCCGCGTACGGGACCGTTTCTTCATCATTACCGTTCATCCACCCGTTCACCGTCCCTATCCAAATAGCGGCAAGGGCGGTCAGCAAGACCGCCCCCAGCCCGAAGTATATGCTCTTCGATCCCCGTCTTCCACCCATCCGCATACTCTCTCCTTCCCTTATTTCACGCCGGCTTGCGTAATCGCCCTGACGAACGAACGTTGTCCCAAAATAAATACGATCAGAACAGGCAGCGTCGCAATCGTCGTCATCGCCATCAGCTTGCCGTACGCCTGCGTGTAGCTGCCCTGCGCCATCAGAGCGATACCGGCCGTAATGGTCCGCATCTCCGGCGAAGTTGTCGCGTACAGCGGCCACACGAAGTCGTTGTATATTCCCATAAAGGTGAAGATGCCAAGCGTGACCATAATGGAAACGGACGCAGGCAGCAGAATGCGGGAATAGATCTGCCACTTGTTCGCCCCGTCAATGCGGGCCGCCTCCTCGATCTCCTTGGGGAAGGAGATAAAAAATTGATAAAGCAGGAAGACGCCGAAAGCGCCCGCGGTATAAGGCAAGATCAGTGCCGAATACGTATTGATCAGTCCCAGCGCGTTGAATTCCATATACATCGGCAAAAACGTCAGCACGCCCGGGATCATAAGCGATGCGACAAACATCGCAAACAGCGTTCGCTTGAACGGCAAGTCGGACAGACGAGCGAGCGCGAATGCGGCCATGGAGTCAATCAGCAGCACGATCGCCGTGCCGATAACGCCCACCGACAGAGAGTTTGTAATCCAGCGTACGATCGGCACGTTCATCAGCTCGCCGGACAGTCCTTCTATATAATTTTCGATAGTCGGCTTCTTCGGGATAAAGTTCATCTGTCCGGCCAGCGCCTCGAAGTCGTTCTTGAACGAGGTCGAGAGCATCCAGACGAGGGGAAGCAAAAAGATGGCCGCGATGACGGTCGCCAGCAGTATCAATAATAGCTTGCGCGTTCCTTTCATCCTAGACGCCACTCTCCTTTCTTCCGTAAGTCAGTCTGTATTGCACGACCGAAATGATCATGATGAGCAGCGCCATTATAATGGCCATCGCGGACGCGCTGCCGATTTCCTTGCGAATGAAGGCCTGATCCAGCACGTTCATCAGGAGCACCTTCGTGGAATCGCCCGGCCCCCCGCGCGTAAGCAGGAATGGCTGCGCATAGACGTTAAACGAAGCGATCGTCGAAGTAATCATGACGAACAGCATGACGGGACGAATCGACGGCAATGTAATGTAAGCGAACTTGCTCCATACGGTCGCTCCGTCTATGGATGCGGCTTCATAATAGTCCTCGGGCACTTCGTTAAGCGCGTTAATGAAAATAATCATATTAAAACCGATCGTCCACCACAGCGTCGTCGCGATTAGCGATACCCATGCCCAGGGCGTATCCGTCAGCCACGGAATCGTATCAAAGCCCAGCTTCATCAGCATGCTGTTAATCAATCCGGCGTTCGTGTCGAACATCATGAGCCAAATCACCGCCATAACGGATGCGGAGATGGCGTAAGGCATGAAGTAGAAAGTGCGGAACAGCCCGCGTATGCGGCCCGGCAAAACGTTGACGAGCATCGCGAGCCCCAGCCCCACCGCGATAAGCAGCGGCACGGAAAACAGCACGAACTGGGCCGTTGCCCAGAGGCCTCGGAGGAAGACGCTGTTTTCGTAAGTTCCTCCCGAAAAAATCGCGATATAGTTGGCAAGCCCGACGAACGGATGCTCCTCGGACAACAATTCGAAGTCATGTAAGCTGATATAGATGCCGTACCCGATCGGGAACAGCAGGAACATGGCGAAGCATATCGTATACGGCAGTGCGAATAAAGCAGACGTTAACCTGGACGTCCAGGACGTTCTCATAAATGCAATCCCTCCAACGTTACTGACATGTATCTCGCGCGAACAAGGTGAAACGGCTGTCGCCGTCCTTTGGCAGAGCAGCCCGTTTCATTCCGAGAATTATAGGTCAAGTATGGTCCAATGCAAGTTCGAAAACTTACGTTTATGTGGTAAGAAAAACGGCTGACAGCGTCCTTTCGCAAACACACATGCTGCATGTACGTTTTAATAAAGGGAAAAACTCCCTTTAATTGACTACCCTGTTGTCGCTGCGATGTTTTTTGAGGGAAATTGTCCCCCTAATTCAAGCAGAATGATGGGCAAACGCCAATTGGATGGATATTAGAGGGAAGATTTCCTCTTAAAGTAGTGAAATTACATTTATAAGCGAGAATAGTGGGCGATTTTCCCTTTATTTTCTGCACGACTGATGATTGCAGCGTCCTTCTAAAAACCACCATAAAGCTCCGCCACAGCCCCGGTACGGAAACGACTCTTTCACATTAAAAGACATTTTCTTTCCGAAGAAACGTGTGGAGTGAGTAAGAGGCTATTCCAGGATGAGCGACCGCGTTTAGATGCAGGTTTTATCGCCACTAAGAAATCCGTTTTCGAGGACCGAAAACGGATATTTTCTTATGCGGTAAAAAAAGGACGGAGCCGCCCTTGCCTCCGCTCCGTCCTTTCCGCTTTCGGTCGTCCGTCTTACTTGCCGATCGCTTGCTTGGACTTCGCCGCCGCGTCGTCCATCGCCTTCTGGGCATCCTTCTTGCCCAGCAGCGCGTTGTTCAGCTCGCCCCAGATCGGCTCGGAAATCGTCGGCCAATTAAGCACGTTCGGCGCGAATTGCACGTAAGAGAAGCTATCCGCGATCGCGCTTTGCGGCAGCGCCTTGAATTCGGCGCTCTCGATCATCGGCTTGGCGGCAAGCGCCTGACCGGATTCCGCCCACTCCAGCGAATTGGAGGAAACATACTTGAGGAATTCGCCAATGCCGGCGATAATTCCCTCGTCCTTTACGTCTTTCGGAATTGCGAAGTTATGAGAACCGCCAAACACGGCTTGCTTCGCCTTGCCGATTTGCGGCACAGGCGCGACGCCATAATTGAGACCTGCTTCGTCGAATTGCGATTTCATCCATGGACCGTTGAGTTGAATGGCGTTTTTGCCTTGCAGGAACAAGGTGTTCTCTCCATCCTGCTGTACATTGCCCGGCGATACGCCCTTGTCGACCATTCCGCGCAGCCACTCAATCATTTCCACCGCTTCAGGCGAATTATACGCGACATCGGTACCGTTCCACAGCTCGCCGCCGTTCTGCCAGACAAGTGTCGGGAAGATAAATTGCTGCGGCCAGAGCGTAGGGACGACATAGCCGTAAACGCCCTTGTCCTTGTTCGTTACCTTTTCGACCGCCGCGTCGAATTCCTCGCGATTCGTCGGAGGGCTTGTGATGCCTGCGGCTTCCAGCAGGTCCTTGTTGTAATACATAACAAGCGGGTGAATGTCGAGCGGAATGCCGTACAGTTTGTCTTCGATCGTCGCGTAGTTGACCGCGGCTTCCACGTAGTCCGTCTTATTAATGCCGGCAGCTCCCGCCAGCGTATCCATCTCCTGCAGTTGTCCCTTGCTCACGTAAGTCGGAATTTGATCCAGATGCATGATCATCAGATCCGGACGTTCCTTGCCCGTGCTGAGCGCCACGTCAAGCTGCTTGTAGTATTCCCCGTTGGGCTGGATAACGAAGTTGATCTTGTAGCTGTCCTGGGAAGCGTTGTATTTGTCGACGATCTCCTTCATGAACGGGCCGTCTGCTCCGGAGAACGGCGTCCAGAACAAGAACTCGGTTTTCTTGCCCTTGCCGTCGCCTCCCGAAGCGCTCCCCGTTTTGCCTCCGGCATCGCCGCCATTGCTGCAGCCCGTTGCGACCATTGCGAATACCGTCAGTACGGATAACCAAGTTGTAGCTTTTTTCATCCTTTCGTTTCCCCCTTGTAGATGATTCTCCCAATGAAACTTGCTGCGCCTCCAAAGGACAGTGCGGCCGTTTCACCTTGGTTCCCATCATACCTTTGCGGGGAAGGCGAAAAAATGTCTTCTTTTTGTATTCTATGGACAATTTTTTAGGATCCCAGCGCCGTCCATTCCAATTGGCTCCATATGATCTTGCGTTCCGAGGACACCGCGATCGACCGCCATGTTTCCCCTTGTACGGACTCGGATAACACAGTCTCGCCGTCCAAGCTGATGTGCAGACGTTGTCCCGCATGGCGGATAAACCACGTGCAGCCTCCGACAATCGAATTGTCTTGGAGGATGACGGAGCGGACCTCGCCATTCGCCGAAACAAGCGACAGCTCGAGCTTAGCGGTCCCCCCCTCCAGCTCGAAGCGGCAGGTTGTCGCCTCTTCTGGGAACGGGTTGTTAAGACGGAGAGTCGTTATTCCTGCGGTCGGGCAGCCGGTCAACGCCGTTCCTGCCGCGCTCCAATCGCCGGCCTTCACTTCGCAAGCAGACAAGCAAGCCGCCGCCCCAGTCTCCAGAAACGACAAGAAACCTGTTAACGAAATGCCGGCAAAGCAGGCGGCCGTGTAGTGAGTGACGAGACCGTATCGCTGAACTGGAGAAGCGCAGGAGGCGGACAACGTCTGCACCCCGTCCAGCTCCACCATGACGGCGTTTCCTGATGTACGAATCACTACCTGATGGTATACGTCGAATCGGAATCCGACCGGAAGAACGCGGCTTCGCTGCTCCAGCCTAATGCCGCGCACCGTCTCGTAGATGCCGATCGTCCGTTTGCCCGCGTCGAACAGCACCTCGATGCGGCTTGCCTCGTCCCCTGCTTGCAGCGCGGCACCGTACAAACCTCCCATGTGGCTCCGCTCCCAGCGTACGTTCAGTTCGAAAAGCGCATGGGCATAGGAGGGCTCGACAAATGCCCGGCTAATGCCGAACTGGCTTGCTTGAAGCAGGCTGCCCCCGTTAATCCGCCATTCTCCTCCATCGGTTGTCCAGCCGCTCCCGATCTCATCGCCTTCTGCCGTATCCTTACGATCGAACAGATCCCTGAACGCGGGCATCGCGGGCGCGGGCACTTCCTCCCAGCTCGGTCCCGGCACCATCATTCTGTCCCCATGCCACAGCAGCGGATCCATCCGCAGCTGTCTTCGTTCTTTCTCGTCCGCCGCATCATCCCCGCGTACTTCGCGCCCATGATAAACGATCCAGTCGTCGACGTTGTTCGGCGCCTTTGCGACGCTATTATGGCCAACGCCTTCCACCTTTTCGTTCTTCCTTAGCAGCGGCTCGTAGGTGTCGTCGTCCGGATGCTTGCTCCACTCGAGCTCCGTCAACGAATGATCCGCCGCATGATCCGCCGTGCTGTATCCGACATAATAATACGGACTGGTATAAGCGTTGCCGCTATACATAACGTAATGTTTTGCGCCTCTTCTCAGATGAAAAGCGCCTTCAATCGTATGCCAGTTCCTTCCATCGCCGAAGCGATTTACGGCAAATACCTCTTCGTCCAGCGTAGGCCTGACGATCAGCTTCGGCTTGCCCTCCGGCGTTAAGGGATCCAGCAGCCTGTCCGCCAGAATAACCGTCCCCGCCCGATGAGCATCGATACCGTAAGTTTCGTTTGTAGAATAGAACAAGACGAAACCTCCGTCCGTATCGCGCACGACATGCGCATCGATAGAGAACGTATCGAACAACGTCTTCCGATATTCGAACGGGCCTTCCGGACTCTCAGATACCGCGACCCGCATGAACTGTTGATGAACGTCGTCTCCCCCGCTTGGCATATTAGAAACATAAAGATAGAATTGTCCATTATCGTACATGACGGCAGGAGCCCAATAACCGCTGCGTCCCTCTTCCTGATAGGCGAATCCTTGGAAGGTCCACGTCTTCATATCCTTGGAAGTCAGCAAGGAAACACCGGCCTCGGCGGTCGCATACGCATAATATTTTCCATTCCACTTGAGCACGTACGGGTCAGGATGATAAGCGGGAGCAGACGATGCTGCGGAATCTCTCAAGCTCTCGTCTTTAACGACGAGCGGCGGATTGGTATACATGTTCATAATGGTATAATTCCTCCATTTATAATAAGTTAGGTTTAAGCTTATTATAGCGGACTGGACGGGGCTTGGAGGTGAACGCTTTTTTGGACGTTATGGACATATTTACAGGTCATGCCAGCGGTTGTGTAGATTCGTCCATATTTATCAACAAAACCACCTGAAGGTGATTAAAAATACAAAAACGTCCAGTCATTCCCTGCCTATCGGACATAGATGACATACACGACCTTATTAGGCATCATCATCGCGCAAATTGACTCCATTACGCCCCAATAGCGGCTTTCCTGTCTGTTAGATCATCCTTTCCTATGATGGTTGACAACAACCTTAAGGCGTGATATCTTTAATTCAAGATAATTAACATTAAGATTAAATGCCAACAAGGAGCGTGTTCTACATGACAACGACTTATAGACCTATCGACAGTGTTCGCAGCGGCGCGCCATTCCATATGGTCGGCGACGGCTTCCGCGTATCCAACTACTTCCCTTCCGGCAATGAGCTCGGCGAGCGGATCAGTCCCTTTATTCTGCTCGATTACAACGCGCCTTACCATTTCCCTCCAAGCGATTCTGCCAGAGGCGTCGGCGCGCATCCCCACAGGGGTTTCGAGACAGTCTCTATTGCATACGAGGGGTATGTAGAGCATCACGATAACCATGGCAATCACGGCATCATCGGTCCCGGGGATGTCCAGTGGATGACGGCAGGCTCCGGCTTGCTGCATAAGGAATACCACGAGCGAGAATTCGCCAAACGCGGAGGCGTGTTCCACTTTATCCAGCTTTGGGTCAACCTTCCGCGCGAACACAAGATGCATCCTCCAAGATATCAGGAGCTGCTGAAAGCGAATATGGGCCGGGTCGCCCTGCCGAATGACGGCGGAGAGGTTCGCATTATTGCAGGCGAATACGAAGGCACGCGCGGTCCCGCGGAGACCTTTTCGCCGATCACTTTGTTCGACATCGCCTTTAAGTCAGGCGGCATCGCCGGATTCGAGTTGCCGGCGGGCTACAATACGGGAGCTATCATCCTGCGCGGCAGCGCCAAAGTGAACGGCGAGCGTGAGGTCGGCGAAGGCGCGTTCGTGTTGTTCGACAATGCCGAAGGCCGCATAACCTTCGAAGCCTTGAGCGACGACACGCTAGTGCTCGTGCTGGGCGGAGAGCCTATCGACGAGCCGATGTTCCAATACGGGCCGTTTGTTATGAACACGCGCGAAGAAGTCATTCAAGCCTACGCAGACTTCCAGGCAGGCAAAATGGGCAATGCCGATTTCTAATCGCAAGGTCCTCCATTACAGAAAGAAGAGCCGTCTAAAGGTTTTCGCATGATATCCTGCCGTCCCGAACATCCCGATTTATACGTAAAAGGACCTCGAATTCCACTGTAAAGTGGATGAGGTCCTCTTTCTCAAGGTGAAACGGCTATGCCGTCCTTTGGCGGCGCGGCTCGTTTCGAGAAAATAATTCTCTATCGAGGCCGTTCGAGGATGAGCGTCCGCGTTTAGAGGAAGATTTGTCGCCAAAAAAGGGAAACGTGTCGCTCTTGTCTGTTCGATCACCCTTCTCTCGGAATAAGTAGAAAAACGCCCTCTAATATCCCCATCTACGCCCTTGCTTGCGCTTTAGAGGGAATTCCTACCACTAATCCAGGTCGAAAAGCTGAATTCGGGCAGAATCCCCCCGAAGAAAGGGTGTTTTTCCCTCTAAATCCAGTCGATATTCCGTTTCATCCAGATTAAAGGGAGCTTTTCCATCTATTTTCCGATGCGGTATACGATTGGCCTCACCTCGCGCTTGCTGCTTCGGTGAAGATACCTCCATCGAAGTCTCCCGGGAAGAACAATCGCGCTATCTTCCTTTCGAGGCTTTGGATACACCCCTTCATTACTCTGCAGAACTCGCGGCCGACTCCGACTCCCGCTCCGGCACATGCAGACGTTTGGATAGAACAAACAATACAACACCTGTTAGTACCGTTACGATTCCGCAGCCGAGGAACCAGCTCTGGATGCCGTACTTGTCCACGATCGGTCCCGCCATGAGCAGGCCGATCGGCGAGGACAACAGCATGATGCTCGTTACCAGCGAGATCACCCTTCCCAGCATCGCCGGATCATAAGCGCGTTGAATCATCGCCATATACGGTCCGTTAAAGAATGGGGCAGCCGCTCCCATGAGGAAGGAGAGGATGACGAAAACGACAAAAGCCTCCCGGCTGATTACTCCGCTTGCCACGCAGGTGACGCCCATCACGACCATACTCATAACGATATAGGAGATGTCCTTCCATCTGGAGGCGACAACGGATAACAGCAATCCGCCTATGATCATTCCCGCCGAGAAAACGGCCTCCACAAGGCTGGCGCTGTATCCGCCGCGTCCGAAGTGGGACAATGTCATAAACGGGAACAACGTGCCGAGAGGCATAAACGCAATCGAGAACACCGCGGTAGCCACCGTAATAATGACCACCGGCTTCACTTGTATAAAGGTTTGCCAACCCAGCTTGAACTCTGCCAGGAACTGCGGTCTCTCCGCCGCCTCGGACTTCGGTTGGGGAATCTTCACGAGCATCAGCATGATGTTGGCGATCAATGCGCCAGCCACGTCCAGTAGCAACACGGCTCCAAGCGAGGTTGCGGAATATACCGCGATGCCAAGCGCGGGGCCGAGCACGGTCGAGGCCGAGAACACCATTTGCTGCCAGCCTGCCACGCGAGTCAGTTGATCCGGCGGCGCGATCAGCGGTATAGCCGCCTGGAACGCAGGCGCGTGGAAGGACGAAGCGATGGAGCGCGCCATCAGAACAAGATAGACGAAACCTAGTCCGGGCTCGCCGAAATAATAATACAAACCTAATGCAAGACTGAACAGCGCAATCGCTCCGTCAGCTGCGATCATCGTAAGTTTCCGGTTCCATCTGTCGAGCCAGACGCCGATAAACGGTCCGAGCAGCGCTTGCGGCAGAAAACCGACGAGGCTCGCGATCATGAGCACGACGGCGGATTGCGTCGTCTCCGTCAGATGCCAAATAATCGAGAATTGTACCATCGAAGTGGTAAGAATCGAGAAGAGCTGTCCGCTAAAGATGAAGGCGAACTTTTTTTTCCAATCGGTATACATGGAGAGATTCCTCCTTCTTTTCTGGGCTTGGGCATGGCCGTATGAACCATCTCGTTACCTTAACCTCAAGAAATGGATTCCCCAAAAAAGCATATCCAGCACCTCCATACGCTGCCGCTTGGCCCGGTATCGGGGCGAGGCACGCGAATGAAAACATTCTATCAAGCGTGGCCTGGAGGATCAAGGTATTAAATGTCTTAATCTAATTCTTACATAAATTTGATCTTTTTAAAGCATTCCTTTAACAATCGTTTGTTAAAGTTGGATTTGTAAAACGATTTCCCGAACGGGAACAAATCCATGGCGACGAAGGAGATTAATAATCATGTCAGCTCAAGCTGAGCCCGCTATTATGTATACGCCCCGGTTATGCGACAACGAAACGATTGCCAACAAGCTCATCTACCGTATTAGGCAGCATCAACTGTCCCCCGCCGAGCTGGACGGTCTTCAGGCACGCTGCAGAAGCGAGCTGCGCCAATTGCAGCAGGAGCTGGACGGCCTGTTGAACGAGCTGAGGTCTGTCTTGAGAGAAGAAAGCGACATCTCAACGCACCATTACGAACGTTACGAACGAAGCGCTTAACCCCCTTCAAGCTCCCACCTTTGGAAGTTTCGAATGCTCCTGCTTGACTCTCGTGTAAAAAAGCGCCGAAGAAGCGCATAACAAGAACAGTACGATATACAGGAACGTGACGCCGCGAAGCTCCACGATCTGCCCTCCGATCAAGTTGCCCGCGATTCCTCCGAGCCCCCAGGTTACCGCCGCGTACAAGGTCTGATAGGTCGCCTTCGTTCTGGCGCCGGCAAGACTATCCACAAACTCCACCGCCACGCCGGCGAAGAAGGCGAAGGCGATTCCGTCCAACAACTGCGTAGCCAGCGTCATGTACACGTTGCTGGTCAGAAACAGAATGAGGTACTTCAGCGCATACAACGATGCCGCTGCCGCGAGCAGCAGCGACTTTCCGAACTTGTTCCCCAGCTTGGCTGCCCACCAGAACATAGGGACCTCGATGAGCGCGGCCAGCGCTATCGCCGTTCCCAAAAGCCGCTTGTCGAAACCGTGTTCGTCGAAGTATAGCGGCAAAAAAGTCGCGCTCGCCGTGACCGCCAGCATAGTCATGAAGGAAACGAGACAGAAGAACAGGAAGGTTCGGTTCCTCACCACGTCCCCCAGTTGCTGGAATACGCTAATACGCGCCGAGTTCGTATGGGTCACGGGCAGCAAAAACACGATCGCCGCAGTCGGAATTGCAAGCAGCGCGTACATAAGGAATACATGATCGTACCCGTGTTTCTCGTAATAAAATCCCACCGCAAATGCTCCGATGGCATAACTGAGCGCTCCCCACAGCCGTACGTTGCCGAACGCGAAGCCCTGCGTTCTGCCAATCTGGACGGCGGCCGCATCACTCATAGACGGTAGCGAAGACTGGAACCAGGCGAAGAGAAGCGATACCGCTACGATAGCCCCGAACGCATTCGACGTATAAAACAGCAGGCCTGAAGCCGGCGTTATAAGCACGAGCAGGAAGAGCAGAACTTTGGTACGCTGGAGCCTGTCGTTAAGCAGTCCCATTACAGGCTGCGCAATGACGCCTACGAATGCCCATAAAGATAGAATATATCCAATCGTGGAAGGGCTGAAGCCGCGATCATGAAAGTGCAGACTCGTATAGGGCAGCAGAACGCTGGACATCAGGTACATAAGGAAGTAATAAGAGGATACGATTCTCACTGGGAACGCCTTCTTCATGATGTATTTGAATTTTCCGATCAATATTATGTAGGAAATATCCAATTCATTGTACTATGATTTTAACGTCAACCCAATAAACAAAATCTCGGCTCGAAATCGGTTCCTCCGGCGAATTGTGCATAATCCATAGCATTAGCTCATAACATTGTATGGATTAACCAAGATTCGGAGTGAAAGAACCCCCGGTCCCTCCCAGCCGGGCTCTCTCACGACCGTCCCAAGGAGGCAGTATTCGTATGAAGACGCTCAACCTTATTAGCTTGGTTTTAGTCATTATTGGAGGGCTGAATTGGCTGTCCGTCGGCTTGTTCGAGTACGATGTCGTCAGCGAGCTGTTCGGCGGCCAGGCCGAGATCGGCTCGAAGATCGTATACATCGTCGTCGGCGTGGCGGCGCTATATTCCATTTCGCTGCTTCCCAAAGCTGCCAAGGATTGAGGGCTCCCCTCCGGTCTCCGCCAAGAGGAAGCTCCGTTCCTGCAGTCCATGATCCATAGACAATTGTGAAAGCACTGCATCCAAATAAAAGGCGATGCTCAGGACAGTTCCTGACATCGCCTTTATTGTTAGTCCCTGGGCCCGTCGGACTTGTCCCCGACCCGGCACCCGTGTCGACAACAAAAAACGACGTTGCGGTCCGGACTTTCATCCTTCAAGCAACGTCGTTGGATCTACGCAGGTGTATACGTTTACAATTTGGACTTCATATCCATGAGATATTTGACTACTACGGCAAGTGCGCCCAAGTAATAACCGACAAGGACGACCCAGCCCGTCACATCCATGGCTGCAAGCCCGGCAAGCATGAAGAGCGGAAGCACGTAATACACCATATCCTTCAGGTAGCCCAGCACAAGCTCATGAGAGAGTTTGCCTCCCGACATCGATTTGAACAGCCCGATTACCAGATCGAGCGCCATCGAACCCATTACGACCCACATCGCGACTTCCATCCAATGAGTAAGCGTACCAAACATTTTGCATCACCTCCTCGCTACATCGTATGCCGATGTTCGCAAGGTTGTACCTTAGGCGGTATCACGATTATTGATCATAAATTATTGCGTTGAACTGCCTACTCGTTCAAGCATACTTTCGTAATAATCGTCTATAACCAGCATGGGCTCCTTTATAGACTGCAAAATGATTTCTAAGTCCACTGACTCATCTTCTGATTCCGCATGTATTGTTTTATAAATGGTAATAACCGCTTCCATCTTCTTTTTTTCTTCACTGCTACTTGCATAAGAATGCTGTTCCAGAAACTTATTGGTCATGCCGTCTTTGAACACTCCCGCCACCTTGGAGAGGTGGGGGATTCTTGGGTTGTTGCTCCTCATGGAGCAAATCGCATCGATATTTTCTTGCGAAAAATCGTACACCAAGCGATCCCTGCGGTTCCCGCAGTTCCTGTTTCTTTCATTACAACGCCATTGACTTTATATTCTGCGCCGCATTCCTGTCTCGGTCATGTACCGTGAAACAAACCGGGCAAGTCCACATGCGAATGCTCAAGTTTTTCACCTCTGCATGCTTGTTTCCGCATACATGGCAAGTTTGGCTCGATGGGGCAAATGCGGGCGCCTCCTTGATTGTTCGGCCATACCACTTCGCCTTGTAATGCAACTGACGGCTCATTTCACCCCATGAGGCATCTGCAATATGTTTCGCGAGGTGGCTATTCTTCATCATATTGGTGATGCGCAAGTCTTCGATACAGATCGTTTGGTTTTCACGTATCCATTTCGTGGTCTGCTTGTGCATCACATCGATTCGACTATTTCGAATTTTTTCGTGAATTTGGGCCACTTTTTGTTTCGCTCTATGCCAGTTGCTCCCGCCATACGTTCTTCTCGCCATGACCCGTTGCCATTTCGCTAATAAGCGTTCATACTGCAGCGTATATCTCGGATTATCCATGGCAATACCTTCTGAGGGCACGGCAAGTAGTTTAATACCGACATCAATGCCCAGCGTATGGTCTGTTACAGGCAGGTGCTGGATATCCGCCTCGCACACGAGGGAGACAAACCATTTGCCGCTTACGGCAAGTCGTATGGTAGCGGATTGTATCCGACCTTCGATCTCTCTCGACTTGGCATAGCGCACCCATCCCAATTTGGGAAGCTTCACATGATCGCCTTCTACTGCAAGGTTACCGGCCGTATATCGCGTCGTATAACTTTGCACCGGATGCTTGCGGCTCTTGAAACGCGGAAGATCATTCTGCTTCTTGAAAAAACGCTGAAACCCGTCAGCCAAGTTGCGAACGGCTGATTGCAAGGCAATGCTATCCACTTCTTTCAGCCAAGGCCATTCACGCTTCATAGCAGGAAGCCCTACGGCGCAACTGTTGTAAGACAATCCTTTACCTGTAGTTTGATAGGTTTGATTCCATTTCGCTAGGAAATGGTTAAACACGAAACGGCTGCAACCCAATGTTTTGCGCATAAGCACGCTCTGTTCTTGCGTCGGATAGATACGAAATTTGAATGCCTTATGATGAAGCATCGCTTGTTTCACCACCTATCTACAAGAAATACAATTGTTAACACCACCTAATTATAGCACGTACGTTCGCTAATATTCACCTACAAATTTCCCGATTCATCCCCTTCCTTCGCTCTCACTTCGTGAGTAAGGTGGCTTAGAGGCAGGGGTATTCTCGGTGATTGTAATAAATAAAACAAAAAATCGGGTTATATTCTTTTTCAAATGCGCCTTATGCATATCATTCTTCCGAAAAAAGAGTAGATTTCATCTTTGTTATATTTCGCTCTATTTCGAACATTTCCTTCCAATACCAATTATGCTGCCACGTCCATTCTCCCCGATATTGATAAAACTTGGACCATTACCGTTCAACCGAAGTACGTAAGGGCCGCCGGGGTGTTGGAAGCAACCCGGCAGCCCTGTCGCAATGGAACGGCGTTATTGTTGGGCAACTTTATAAGACCAGCCGCTGACCCTGCTCCAGCCGTTTGATCTGGCGCTCGCTCGTATCCGCCAACTCGCGGAATTGCGTAATCGTCTCTCGCATTCTAGGCAGCGCCTCCTGCTTGTAGACGCTGATGGAATCCAGCGCCGCGATAACGTCGGTGAAAGCCTGCTTTAACGTGTCAACGGAAATGCTGGACTCCAGAGACTGCTTATGAATCGCGGCTCCCTGCTCCTTGAGCATTCTGGAGGTGCCGCTAATCAACGTATTCGTCGTTTGATTTAACAGCTCGATCTTGCTTAGCACGATACGCTGATTGTAGAGGGCGCTTGCCACCGTCACCGACGTCTTAAGCGCGGACACCGTCACGTTCCTTGCCCGGTCAACGCCGCGAATCAGCTCCTTGTTGTTCCGCATGACAACCTCGATCGCCATGATTCCCTGCTGGTTTACGACCATCATCTGCTGAAGGTCCATCAGCCGCTGCCTGAGCGGGAACAGCACCTCCTCCGCGATAAAGCGGATGCGGTCATCCTCCTCTTGCCTCAGCCTGGCCGCTCCGAGCTGCGCCTCGATCTCCTCGTCCATAAGCATGCCAAGCTGTATCTCCTTGCGGAGCCGCTTCGTCAGCTCGCGAAGCGCCTGCTGCTCGAATTCCAGGGTCGTATTATCGTTGCGCAGCACCGTCTTGCCCTTATCAAGCGATACGATGATATCCGAGATAACGGCGTCGGCCCGTTGATATTTGGCAAAGTAGCTCCGCAGCGGATTAAAGAACTTGCCCAGCATGCCGTGCTTCGCGAAGTCGACGGCGCCGGGATCGAGATCCTTGAGCTGAAGCTGCAGCTCCGTCAATCCTTGCGCGACTTGCCCGCCTTCGTCGCCCGCCCTGGACAGCTGGCCGACGGACACCTGGAGCAAGCCGTTCTTCTCCGCGGAAGAGCGCATGGTAGCCATGCCGAACAGCTCCAGCGAGGTCATGATGTCCTTGCGCTTCTCGGGCGCCTCCGGATCAACCTCCAGAATCGCGGCAACGTTGCTCCGCGCGAGCGTCCGAAGCTGCTCAACCTCCTGCGGAACCGGCTTCACCTGCTCTTCGATCGCAGACCGTATGGCCTCCGGGCTCACTACTTCCATCGAGAATGACATTGGATCCCCTCCCGTAATTCGTTCTCCTACATTTGCGCGTTCAGCAGATTGCCGATCTTGTATACGACATCATCCGTGTCGGCATTCATGCTGACGGCTTCGTTAATGGCAGAGATGCTCTTGAGCGCTTCCACATTAGCGTTGTAGCCGATCGTATAGATCGGGATGCGATACGTCTCGACCAGACCGCGGATGTCGTCCAGCGAATGGCCCGTATTCGTCTCCCCGTCGCTGAGAACAAAGATAACCGGCTTTGCTTGAGGGCGCGCGACCAACGCCTCGCGAAGGAGCTTCATGGCTACTGCAATGCCGTCGAAGGTCGCCGTCTCGCCGCCGGCACGCAAGCTCTCCACCGCCCCCACGAACATCGATTGCTGATTCGTATCGTATGTACCGACGGGCAGCTCGACCCTCACCTCGCCGGAATAGGAGACTAACCCGATGCTGTTCTCCCTGCCGAGCACCTTCTGTCCCGCCAACAGCGATTCCTTAAGTCGGTTAAGCGGCTCTCCGTCCATGCTGCCGGACACGTCCGCCACGAATACGGCGGCAACCTCCTGGCCCCCGTTCTTCTTCTCTTTCCATAGCTTTTGGGCAGGCGCAAGCATGGAGCCGTCGATCGGCTTGCTCTCCGGCCGATACTCCTCCAGACCGTTAAAGCCCTTCCTGGTTCCCTCTTGCTGCCATCTCTCCCTCGTGACGAACTCCGCGAAAGAAAGAAGAATGTCCCGCTTCTGCACCGTCAAATCGCCCAGACCATACAACGGACTGTCGTGCCTGACGCCGAAAGGCGTGAAGACGTACTCGCTGCGCAAGTCAGGAGAGTTCAAATAGGTCTGATATTCCAGCACAAACGCGTCCAGCATGCCCGACTTTGCCGCCTCCCGCATCTGCAGCGTTGTAGAGGCAATGAATGGCACATTGGCCTGGAACCGCTGGAAACCTTGAACGGCCTCCTCTCCAAGCGGGTCCCCTCCTCCATACGTCTCCAGGGATGTCACTAGGAAATTAAGCCCCGTCGAGCTTGCGAAGGGGTCGGTATATCCCATCGCAAGCTCGTTCTCCGCGAGCGCGTCCGTCAACGTTTTAACGCCGACGAAGCCATACTTCGCCACCAATTCGTCATGCTTAGCCTTCTTGGTCACGATTCCCGCCACGTTGCCAACGAGTCTTTCCGACAGGAGTTCAATTGGAATGCCGTCCTCTTGAATCATGGCTCCCCACAGCTCATTCGACGGCGTGAACGCATCCGGCACGTATTTTCCCGAGCGGATATAATCGGCGGCCGTGCCGGAGGCGATGTTGCGCAGCTTCACCGATACGAGCTCTCCGTTCAGAACAATACCGGCATCATTGAATGCTTGCGCAGCCTCCGCCAACCAGCCGTCGACGCCTTCTCCGCCTTTCTCCGTCGACGAAAAGATCTCCGCATAGCTGCCTGTTGACGGCTGCACCGTTACGGGATATTTCTCGATATCCGGCAGCGAATCGCCTACCTGGACAGGGGCGAGGTCAACGATCCCCTTTACCGGCTCGGCTATCGTCACGTCGATGCGGCGAACCAGCCTATCCAGACGTTTATCGGCGTTGCTCGTCGATGCTTCGCCCGCTGGCTGGCCCCAGTCCGACGTGAAAGCAATCCCGTAGTAGACGGCCACGAAGACGAATATCGTGATTGCTCCAAGCAGCACTGCCGTTCTTCCTCCGCTTCTGCCGGCCATCTCTATCCCCCCTCACGACTTGTAGTATTTGGTCTGGTTGATTAAGATGTCGATGTCCTTCATGCACGGCATGAGCAGCACATCCCGGTAATCCGCGCCCCCGAGCCTTGTCAGTTCCGCAAGCAGACCGTCCAGCTTGAGCAGAATTTCTTCGTTCGCCCCCAAATAACCCGCGGAATCAGCCGACCAGCCTGTTGCCATCGCTGACGCTTCTCTAAGGCGGAGCAATCCCAGCAATTCTCGCACATGACCGTAGAACAACTCCTCGACCGCCGCAATCGCCGATGCGAACCTTTTGTAGCTTAACTCCGCCGGATTAAACCGTTCTCCCAGCAATCCCAGCAAGACGTTCACCTTCTTCTCCATGCGCTCCAACTGCGACAATGCGGCTTCGCTCTCCCGTCTGAGCGCGCGATTGCGGCGGAAACGAACGAATGCAAGCCAATACGCCTCCGGCGAACGCCATTCCGGCAGACGCGGCGCGGTGGGCGCATCGCCAAAGAGGATGGCATGGCTGCCGGTCAGAAGCACCAACGGACTCATGACGAGAAGCGTGACGACGAAGGCGGTCTCGAAGGAGCTCCCTCCCGTCAGCCTCGCTCCGCCCAGGCCGGGAGACAAAGCCGCGACGTTCAAGCCGATGGTTCCCGATAAGAGCAACGTCAGCCTCCATGCTTTCGACCATCCGCCCATTAACCGCACCTCCCGCTACTACTTAACCTATTCCGGTTATGAACCGCGATATGCCGAGCATAACAAGCTCTTTCGATGGACAAGTTTACATTTTTTGTATATTTACACGTCTGTACGTTGCTCTTTTGATCTATGTTTCCTCTTTTTGCCCATTTTTTCAGTGAGATCGTCCCTGCAAGATTCGTAGATGGATCGTATAGGCGGGGAAATGCTCGCGACGTCTTTTGACGGTGCAGCGGGATTAAATGCAAGGGCTCTCCCCGGGAGTTCTCCGAGTCCAATAAGTTGCGAATATGGATTGATTATTCGGATAATCTCTAAATCCTTCGGCGACGAGCGACCGCGTCTAGCGTTTAAAGTAAATTCGGGCTCTCAAAGACGCGAGGCTGCAACGTAACAGACATACACCACTCTATGTATGCCACAAGAGCATCATATTGCCTCATTTCGACCAAATGATGTCGCTCCTGAGGCTGTCTATTCATTGTGCATAGGTGAAATTGCGGGCAAGTGTCCGGTAAGAAATGAACGGGAGCAACTGTAACGGAACTGAAAGGCGTTATTACGGCAAAAAGCGGCATTTCGCAAACCTAATGGAACTGACAGCCCTTATGATGGGCAAAAGTCCGTGGTTTGCCTGGATTTCTCTCGAATAACGTCGCGGAGTTCCGTTAGATTTTAAAATCACGCCAAACGATCCATATAAGGGCCCTTATTTCCGTTAACAGGTTGGCGATGATGATTGCAGCCTCATTTCCAGTTTTGCACACAATGAATCGACGGCCTCCTCCTCGCTATTCAATAAACGGCCCCGTTTATACTATTGGTAAAATTAACTTGACTTTATGTATGGTTTATTTTACATTGTGTATATCGAACTTTACTTTATATGCGTCGAGGAGGCGTTCCGTTTGTCCTTTCAAGAGAAAAAAACGCTCTTTTATTTGCTCAGCACCTTCCTGATCTTCGGCTCTTATTGCTTGTACGTCTTTCAAAACGCGCCCTTCGGCATTCTCGATCAAGAGGATCCCTTCCGCTTTTGGGGCCTCTTCGTCATCGTGCTGATCCCGGTCACCATCGTCGCGAAAATTATTCTGCATATCCTCTTCTCGATCATTAACCGGATGGTCACGAACGAAAACGAACCTTCATTCGCCGACGAACTCGACAAGCTGATCGATCTGAAAGCGACCCGGGTTAGCCATTACACGTTCAGCATGGGTACCGTGCTGGCCATGGGCACGCTCGCGCTCGGCATGACGCCGAACACGATGTTCGTCACTTTTGTCGGCTTCGCCTTCCTGTCGGAGGTTGCCGGGTATATCGCGCAGCTTTATTACTATCGCAGGGGAGTCTGACATGAGTAAGAGTCTGATTGGCAATCATGTGCGCAAGCTTCGTTTCAACCGGAACGAGATGACGCAGCAGCAGCTCGCGGATCTGGTAGGCGTCACGAGGCAGACCATCGTTACCATCGAGAAGGGCAATTATTCGCCATCGCTGGAGCTCGCGTTCCGTATCGCGCGCGCATTCGGCGTTCCGCTTGAGGAAGTTTTTTATTTCGAGGAGGAATGAGGATGAAAGCGATCGTCTGTACGAGATACGGCACTCCGGACGTCTTGCAGGTGCAGGACGTCGCTAAGCCGGAGCCGGGGGATAATGAAGTTCGCATTCGTGTAGCGGCCTCTACCGTGGGTCCGTCGCATTGCGCCTTTCGCAAGGGAGACCCCTTCATCGTTAGGCTCGTCTACGGGCTGAAGAAACCCAAGCAGCCCATCTTGGGCACGGAGCTTGCGGGAGTCGTCGACGCCGTCGGCCGCGACGTTAAGCAGTTTCGCGTCGGGGATCGCGTATTCGGCATTAGCGCGGCTACTTCCGGCGCCCATGCCGAATACAAATGCCTGCCGGAATCCAAGCCGCTTGCGGTCATGCCGGACGGCATGACGTTCGCGGAAGCCGCCGCGATCTGCGACGGTACCCCCACGGCGCTGACCTTCCTTCGCGACAAAGCCAAGCTGAAGCCTGGCCAGAAGGTGCTGGTCAACGGCGCCTCCGGAGCGGTCGGGCTGGCGGCCGTACAACTCGCCAAGGTATTCGGCGCAGAGGTAACCGGCATATGCAGCGGCGCGAACTCGGCGCTGGTGCTTGCAAATGGCGCCGATGCGGTCATCGATTACACCAGCGAGGATTTTGCGCAGAATGGCCATGCGTATGACGTGATCTTCGACGCTGTCGGCAAACGAACATTCCGCGATTGCAAGCGATCGCTCACCGCTAACGGCGTCTATCTCTCCACCGTCCCGTCCATGTCGATTCTATTCGCCGTCCTCCTCTCCTCCTTGTCGCGAGGCCGCAAAGCCAAATTCGCAACGGCCGGCCTCATGCAGAACAAAGATAACCTTCAATATATAACCGAGCTCTTCAACGTCGGGAGGCTCCGCGCGAACATTGATCGAGAGTATGCGTTGGAGCAGGTACCGGAAGCGCACGCATACGTGGATACGGAACGCAAGAGAGGGAATGTGGTCATTACGTACTAAGAGCACATTCCTCCGAGTACGCATGACCGCTTGTAGAAAAAGTTTTAAGTCTCATAGGCACGAGCGAGTCTGCAACGTAACGGACAGGAGCGACGTTATTCTTTGATTTTCAATAGTTTCTAAAATCTAACGGACATACACAGCTCTATTTGTGCCATCCGAGCATCATTTTGCTTCATACCGGGCAAATAACGCCGCTCCCGTCCGTTAGATTTGGATTCCATCAAAAAAAGCGCAAATAATGTCGCTGATGTCCGCGTTTACCGATTCAACCTTCTATAACTCCGTACCGCCAGCGGCAAGAATATCGCCAGGAGCAATACGGGCCAGCCAACGGCTAGCAGCAGGGCATGCTCCGACATCCAGGTCTCGCCGCGCAGGCCCGGATTGCCAAACAGCTCCCTCGCCGCCGTCGATGTAGCCGACAGAGGGTTAAACTCCGCGATGGCTCCCAGCCAGGCGGGCATCGTCGTCGTATCGACGAAGACATTCGACAGGAAACCTACCGGCCATACCAGCAGTTGCACCATGGACACATTATGCGGATTCGTAGCGTGAAGACCTACGAAGATGCCGACCCACAGCAGCGAAAATCTCAGCAGCAGCAACAGGCCGAACGCCGCAAGCGCGTGGTCTGCGCCTTCATGCCAACCCCAGCCGAGCAATAGACCGGTCACGATCAACACAAGCAGCCCAATGACCGAATTAAGCATATCGACCATACATCGACCCAGCAAAACGGCCGAGGCATGAATCGGCATCGACCGAAATCGGTCCGTGACGCCCTTCGAGGCATCCGTCGTTACCGCCATGACGGTGCTCTCCACACCGAAAAACATCGTCATCGCGAACATGCCCGGCATAAGAAATTCGAAGTACGAGCCTCCCCCGGGAACCGCCATCGCTCCCCCGAACAGGTAGCCGAACATAAGCAGCATCATGACAGGGAACAGCCAGCCGATCATAATCCCCCATGGATTGCCTCCCCAATGCAGCAGCTCCCGCTTCGACAATACCCATACATCGGTAAAGGCATAACGGATACGCGCGGCGCCCGAAGGTTGAATATTCTTAACGTTGCGTTCCATCGTAATCATCTGGATTCCTCCTTATTCGATACTCCGTTCTGCCCCGTAAAATGAATAAATACTTCGTCCAAGGTTGGTCTGCGCAGAACGATATCCTCCGGCTCCAGCCCCGAGTCCGCGAACGCGCTAGCCGCCTTTAGCAACGAGCCCGTACGGTCGGTTACCGGCACGCTGATTCGGTTCGCGGCGTTGTCTACGAGAACAGAAGCTCCGCCGATTCCGCGCAAAATACGTTCCGCCTTCTCGACTTCCTCTTGTCTTAGCAGCGTCACCTCCAAGCGGTCGCCCCCGAACGAGGACTTCAGAGCCTCGGGCGTGCCCTCTCTGATCACTCTTCCGTCCTTCAAAATAGAGATCAGATCCGCAAGCTGGTCCGCCTCCTCCAAATATTGCGTCGTGAGCAGCACGGTTGTCCCCGCTTCCTTAAGCGAACGGATCGCTCCCCACACTTCTTGTCTGGCGAGAGGGTCCAGGCCGGTCGTCGGCTCGTCGACGAACAGCACATCCGGCGACACGATCAGACTGGCAGCTAGATCAAGCCGTCTGCGCATCCCTCCCGAATATTTGCCCACGGCTCTGCCCGCCGCTTCCGTCAGATCGAATTGCTTCAACAATTCCTCGGCGCGCCTCCTTGCTTGCCTCTTTGGCAGGCGGTTCAGACGTCCGAACATCTCCAGGTTCTGGTAGCCCGTCAACTGCTCGTCGACCGCGGCGTATTGTCCAGCCAGCCCGATCCTTGAACGGACGAGATGCCCCTCCTTGCTAACGTCGTACCCCGCGACAGTGGCGCTGCCTTCGTCCATGCGGAGCAGCGTCGTCAATATTTTGACCGCGGTCGTCTTCCCGGCTCCGTTCGGACCCAGAAGTCCGAAGATGCTCCCCGCAGGCACGTTCAGCGTGAGGCCGTTCAGCCCCGGTCCCTCCTTCGTTCTCCCGTAGTGCTTCTTGACATTGCGAGCTTGAATGGCATACGCTTGGGCTCCCATTGCTTGCATTCTCCCCTTCGAATAGCCAGAGCAGCGTCTGGCCTCGTTATTACGGCACGTCCGGGAATGCGGCTTCGAGTCTAGCATCCCTGCCGCAAACCATTGTCGTACACTGTACGGTACAGTGTATCATTCATCGCTTTTAACTGTCAATGCACGCGTGTATAATAGTGTTATCACATCATCGGAATGGAGATCTGCCCTCAATGCCCACTAATGGACAAGGAAATGACTATGCCCGCAGCTTGAGTCTCTTATGGGGCTCGCAGACCGTACCGGGCCGAAGCGGCTTAACCGTACAGAAGATCGTATCTGCCGGCATGGAGATGGCCGATGAGAACGGCATCGAGCAATTGTCGATGCGCAAGGTGGCGGAGCGTCTGGGAGTTGGCGCCATGTCGTTATATACCTATGTACCCAGCAAGTCCGAGCTGCTGGACCTGATGCTGGACAAAGCTCAGGCGGAACTGTATGACAGCGGCGGCGATATCCGGGGAGCATGCGGAGGAGAGTGGAGCGAAGCGATACGCTACATCGCCAAGACCAACTGGGAGTTGTACCGGAAGCATCCCTGGATCGTCGACCTCTCCGGCAGAAGACCCGTGATGGGCCCCCATGTTTTGCTCAAATACGAGCTTGAGTTATGCGCGCTGGACGGAATCGGCCTCTCCGATATCGAGATGGACTCCACGCTTTCGCTTCTGCTCATGCACGTGGAGAGCTGCGCGCGGCTTCAATTCAGCATGAAACGGACCGAAACCTCCTCCGAGGTGGACGATAACGAATGGTGGCTGTCGTTGTCTCCCGTGCTTGACAATATAACCGACTGGAGCCGTTTCCCCGTCTCGTCCCGCGTGGGCAATGCCGCAGGCGAGATGCATCAAAGCGCCTATAGTCCCGAGCATGCCTATCTATTCGGCCTGGAACGCATTATCGCCGGCACAGCCGCGCTGATCGGGGAGGCCAAGTAGCCTTGCCTTAGGCGTTAATCCCTGCAAATCGCCCTCGGCTCAGCGTCGACAATCCCATCTCTTTCATAATGCGGAAGCGCTGGAAATATTCTATTTAAATTCGGTGTTTCGTATTGTAAGATGAAAGGCAGAGCATATATGGGGGGTTTGGCAATGTGGACACGCGCGGAGCTAAAGCAGAGAGCTAAGGATATATTGCGGACAACGTATTGGAAGGCATTTCTGGTCAGCATCATCCTGTTGTTTGTAGGCGGGGGAGGCGGCGGCTTCGGGGGCAATTTCAGCTTGAATCTAGGTTCGAACGACTGGGGCGACCTCAGAGAATCGTTTAGCACCGTCGATAGCGGCTATAGCGAAGACGATCTGTTCGACGAAGAAGATATCATCGATTCTTTTGTCTATAACGATGACTACGGCACTTCTTCCAGTATCGATTGGAGCTTCTGGGGACCGTTCATCATTATCATGATCATCGTATTTATCGTTGTGCTTTTGTTCGCGCTCGCATTCCGAATCTTCCTTCTGTCTCCACTGGAGGTCGGGAGCAGGCGCTACTTCAAGCAAGCTGCCGAGCAGGATGCAAATCTTAACAATCTGGGGTATGCGTTCGGCAAGGGACGATATGTAGATATTA
This sequence comes from Paenibacillus agaridevorans, assembly GCF_018604145.1. Lineage (NCBI taxonomy): Bacteria > Bacillati > Bacillota > Bacilli > Caryophanales > Paenibacillaceae > Paenibacillus > Paenibacillus agaridevorans. The sequence continues at coordinate 5,155,832 of NZ_CP075889.1, forward strand.
TTAAAACCATGTTCTGGCGGGGGCTGCTAAATTTCCTATGGTACCTGCTCCTCATTATTCCGGGCATTATCAAATCGTACGCCTACAGCCTCGTGCCCTATATTTTGGCGGATAATCCCAACATCGGCTACAGGCGGGCGGTGCAGCTTAGCAATCAGATGACGCGTGGACATAAATTCCGGATCTTCGTGCTCGATCTCAGCTTTATCGGCTGGTTCCTGCTGGGTTTGCTGGCTCTCTTCGTCGGTTACCTCTTTGTGCTGCCTTATTATAACGCAACGAAGGCAGAGCTTTATCTGACTCTGCGCAAGGAAGCATTGGAGCGCGGCATGACGGCTCCGCAAGAGCTTCGGCTTACGGATGACCTTCCGCCGATTTACGTCTAACCATCGGATTATACAACCGACAATTGCAAGTTTACGGTATGAAGCACATGCCGCTTTGAATCAGGAAACCAATACGGTTTTCTGATTCGAAGCGGCATTTTAATTTTAATCCTACATAAGCCGAGGTGCATAAACATTGCTAATATTCGAGGCTTCTTTAAATCAGTGGCTGTCAAAGCAGATTGCCGAGGAGAAAAACCCGAGGAGACGCGAATTGCTCCAAAAAGGGCTGGGCCATGGAACAATCGAGTATTTAAAAACGATCTGGTATCCGACTATAGGTAATTTCGATTATTTGTATCCAGAATGGGAAATACGGGATTATAGCAATCGATATCGTTATCTTGATCTCGCGTATATTCCCAATGAAACAAAGGGCTGCATAGAGATCCAAGGTTACAGATCACATGCCAGAGACATCGAAGCTTGGAGATTTAAGGATTTATGTTTAAAACAAGCCTTGTTAACGTTAGATGATTGGCTGTTCCTGCCGATCGCATATCTATCGATTACAGAAGATCCTAATGTTTGCAAACAGCTTACTCTTTCATTTGTCGGCAAGTTTGTTTCGAGACCTATGTCGAATACGCTTGGTTGGGCTGAAACAGAAACGTTACGTTATGCCCGCAGGCGGCTGCGACCCTTTACTTCCATTGAGTTGGCATCACATTTGCAGCGATCAGACAGACAGACGAGAAGACTATTAGATAAGCTTGTCGAATTGGGGCTGCTTGTCATCGTCAACGGAAAACAACGGTATCGTCACTATCAATTAACATCGGTAACCGACACAATCTAACGGTCATAATGGACGCTTAAAGAAAGAAAACCATTAGGCAGAAATTCTAATGGACATAATGAACGCTTACGCCAACCAGACCAGTAATATATTTTGAAAAATGACCTCTAAGGAGCAAAAATGACCGTCAGAATCACTTCGGATTCACAGATCAGCGCTAAGCCTCAATAATGTCCGTTAAAACAGTGGACTTGCACCTGGTGAGAGATTGCAGCGAACCATCCATGCGGGCTGTAATCGGAGGCGTAGTTCAGTTGAAGTTTTGCGAGTCAGAACTTCAAAAGCGTTCGGTTTGCCCGTACCCGGGCAGACTGAACGCTTTTCATTTGGTTACAAGCCGGAATGCCCCTTCTTCTGCCGTTCGGAAGATTTTTTTAGTATAATGCTTCTAATAGTAGCTATCAGATTCCCCACGCGCAGGAGGTATCACAGACCATGGTATATATCGCATTATTGCGAGGCATCAATGTAGGCGGCAACAACAAAATTAATATGAAGGAACTGAAAGCAACGTTCGAGCGGGCAGGTCTCAGCAACGTGGTTACGTACATTAATACCGGAAATATAATATTTACGGATGACAGTCGTACCGCCCCGGAACTATCCTCCCTGCTAGAGGAAGCCATCGCTTCGGACTTCGGACTGTCCATTAGAGTCATGGTCCGTACAATCGAGCAGATCGAAGCCATCATGGCCGCGCTGCCGGAGCATTGGGCGAATGACGGGGAGATGAAAAGCGACGTGCTTTATCTGTGGGAAGAGATCGACAACGAATCCGTACTGGAAGGGCTGAAGCTCGCTCCCGAGATAGATCGGGTTATCTACGTCCCGGGCGCAGTTCTATGGTCGTACGATCGACAGCATGCGGGCCGAAGCGGCATGAACAAGATCATCGGCACCAAATTTTACTCCAGCGTCACGGTTCGCAACGTCAACACGGCTCGAAAAATCTATGACCTCATGAAAACGGCCGCCGGGCTTTGATGGCGGCATCTTATGGACATCACGGCCGCAGAGCCCAAGCCCAAGGGGCGGCCAGGGCGGTTCGTTCGCACCAAAGGAAGTCGTTCCCTTGTCAGCCTTTACGCCCATACTGCTTGGCATACGACATAATGCGGCGGTACAAGCTCTTGTCCTTCATGTTCTTTAGCGGGTAGAACTCCGGACTTGTATTGACCTCCAGAATCCAGACGCGGCCGTCGCCGTCCATCGCCACATCCAAGCCCAGCTCCCGGAAGCCTTTCCCGCGACGGTCGAAGACGCCGCCTACCTGGCGGCCTAGCCGCTTCAGCTCCGTCTCCTTGCTCGCAATCCGACCGGCTCCGAAGCCCGCACCCGCCATCGTAGGCCGGAAGTAGCCGATGCTTCCCCCTTGCTTATAATTAGTCGCCACCTTGCCTGGACGGCCGATCTTCGTAAACAGCGCGGTGCTGACCCACTTCCCTTGATTCGTCTTCTGCACCATTACGCGCGTATCGAACGGCCTGCCGTTTGACTTTGCGAGCGAAATTCCTTTTTGCAGCAAATAGGAGCGTCCCCCGATTCTGGATTTCATCCGTGCATACAGCGAGTCCATACTGCCTTGCCGACTTTGTCCCGTTGCATGCTGCAGCAAATATCCGCCCTTCTTCTTCTTCACCCGCATGATGCCAGCTCCGCCGGAGCCGCTCGTAGGCTTGCAATAGACCGTCGCAAATCGGCCCATCATCTCCTGCAGATTATTTCGGCTGAACGGCTTTGTCGCCGGGACATAGGCACGGATCTTGCCGCTGCCCATCAGCCACTTCGTTTTGACCCATTTGCTCTTGTATGTGCTGCTTCTATACTTCATTTATCGTCCATCTCCCTTCCTTCCCTAGCATATGGATGGCTCTCTCTATCTGCTCGTGCGGGAGTCTACTAAAAAATAATCATCATCCCGCTGCTTCCTAGCCTGCGGAATGATGATTATCGTCATAGCCCTCCATTATACCTTCAAGATTTACAAACCTTTCCCGCCAATGGGACGTATCGGCACGGAGCTGGTTCCCGCGATCAAAGGCATGCAGCTTTGAATCAAAGCTCTCACCTTCTCGTTCTTCAACGACGCGGCGTGGGCTTCCTTGTTCTCCCACAGCTCCATGATCCATAACGCATCGGGATCCTCCTCCGACTCGTTTAAAATATAGAAGAGGCAGCCATCCATTCCTTCCAAAGTCTCCGCGCTTTCAAGCATCCGTCTCGCAAGCTCATCCCTCATTCCGGGATGAGCCTTCAGTTGTCCAAACATCGTAAATTTATCCATCTTCTTCTCCCTCTCCTCGTAACTCCAGATTCGTTAACATCGCCCCGTAATGCTCCGCCATGGTTCTGCACGCTTCCGCCATGCGTCTGGCCAGAGGCACCGATTCGATTGTAAGCGAGGTGCTGTACGGCATTAGGAAATAAGGCACATACGTCGACAACAAGGCACTATCCAATCGGAAGACGGCGGTCTCCGGCTGACGCTCGGCCAAAGCATGGCCGAACAGCCAGTGCCGGCATAATTCGTTCAACACTTGCTCTTGTCCTCGAATGAGAACAGTCTCCATGCTCCGACTGTCTCCTTCGTTCGGAAGCAGATGCGACAGCAGGAAATCTCTAGCGGAAAAGGCGGCCGGCCGATGGAAGCCGAGATCCGTTGCGTGCAATCCGGTCATTCGGTCGACGCGGAAGCTGCGAATGTCTTCGCGGTATCCGCAATAGCCAACCGCATACCAGTTGCCCTTCCAGTACACGATTCCGTACGGGTCGAACAGCCTTGCCGGTACCTGGTCGCCTTTGCCCTTGTCATACGCCATCCGAAGCGTTTGCCCTTGACCGGCGGCATCCTCCAGCATCCGCAGGAAGTGCTGGTACTTGTCTTCGATGGGAGGCGAAATAACGGACAAGCCCTGCTCATGCCGCTCCAAAAGATCCAGCTGTTTCTCGTTCGCGTATTGCTTCAGCTTTCCTACTGCCCGCTCCAAAGCGACCGAGTGCGGGTAACCGGCTTCCCTGGCGAACACGGAGGCATGGATAAGACTCCTCTGTTCCTCGTGATCGAAGAGCAGGGGCGAGTCCTTGAAGCGGCTCAGTATGCTGTAGCCGCCACTGGGGCCGCTGTCCGCCACGATCGGCACGCCGCTGGCGCACAGCGAGTCGATGTAGCGGTAGACGGACCTTACATGAATGCCAAGCTCCCCGGCCAATTGACCCGCGGTCATGCGTTTGCCGGAGCGAAGCATCCATAGGATCGCCAGCATATTATCAGCTTTGCCCATTCCAACCATCCTCCCCGAATTCGGTAGTCGGTTATATGCCTAGTATAACCGACTATCCCTGACAAAGACGGTCAGGGATAGTTCCTTAAATCTATGATATCTACCCTCAGGCCTGTATTACTTGGTCATGGCTGCCTTGGCGAATATCCATTAACGCCGACGCCGTTTCATCCAGCCGCTCCCGAATAATGATGGCTTCCGCATAACGAGCCGGTATCCCCGCGTAGCCGCAATAAATGCCTGCCAGGCCGCCGGCAATGGCTCCGATCGTATCGGAATCTTCCCCACGGTTGGCTGCCCGCTGCACCACTTGCTCGAAGTCGGTCGACGTTGCGAGCAGGTAAACAACCCAAAGCATCGTATGAACGACGAAACCGCCAGGCTCGCAATTCGGCGGGTCCGTCAGCGCAGACTCGTATTCCGTGCCCGTCACCTCCGTCCGGAGAGCTTCACGCAGCTCCTCTCCTTGCAGCAGTCTGTATGCGATACGCGTATAGATCGCGCATGCTTCGCCACATCTCGAATCATAGTGCGTCATGCGGGATTGCAGGCGGGCGATCTGCTCCGCTTCGGCCAATCCCGGATATGCCAGCGCAGCGGGCAGGCATCGCATCAGAGATCCGTTGCCGGCGCTTTGTCCCATCATCTGGTCCGTATACAGGGCGGCTTCGAACCAATTCCCTTCGTAGTGCTCGAAGGCATAGCGGATTATGTTGCCGACATCCTTCGGCCGCGTTCCGTACCACTCCAGAAACTTCTCGCCGATTGAATCGAGCGGCTGGCGGGGCTGCAGCAAGATTCCATCCGCCACGCATAACGTCATCATCGTATCGTCCGTCACCTCGCCCGGCGCAAGACGCCAAACTCCTCCGCCGATGATTTCCGTCAAGAAGCCGTGTTTCTCTTCAATCTCCTTTACGCTCATGAACTCAGTCGTCCCTCCGAGCGCATCGCCAATAGCTACGCCATATAAGCCGCCCTTTAATCGGTCAAAAACTTTCGCATCCGCCATTACCCGCATCTCCTTCCATGCCAACCTATTCGACCTTCAACAATGTTCATAGCGGATCCAAACGTTTGAGCGCCTCCGCCACTTGCTCCTCCCGCTCCCGGAGAGTACCTCGCAGGATCTGGAACGGCACGCCTCTCTCCCTGAGATCGTCCATGATCGCCAGTTGGAATAGCTCGCGCTGCACCTCGCCCGAACGATCCCAAGTATCGTCGTACGGAATATCCGCATCGCATAAGAAGACAAGTCCGTATCTCGTCTCCGCTATCTCGGCCAGCGCTGTCAGCCCCGGGGTAGCCTCGCCGTGGTAATATTGCGAGAACATATACGTCGTAATGGCATTGGTATCGACGAACAAGACGTCCCGCGACTCTTGAAGCAATGCCTCCTCGCGCGCTATATGGCCGGTCGCAATCTCTTCCAGCTGCTCCAGCGTCAGTCTTCTGTCGATCTGGTGCCGCTCCCAATATTCGCGGCCGTACTCCGGCATCCACGCCGTTCTATAATGCCTCGCCATCCTTTCGGCCAAAGTCGTCTTGCCAGTAGAAGGCGCGCCCAAAAATACGACCTTGGTCACCAAGTCTCGAAACACGACGGGATGCAGATAATGCCGGTTTTCATAAGGGGCGTCCCTCACTGCCGTACCGGAAACGGGAACAGTCTGCCTCTGGGGATCGACTTGGCGGTTAACGGCGTTCAGCGCGACGCTCATGTGCTCGCCGTACGGCTCGCTGGAGTAGAAATGCGTGACCTTGTGCTCTCCGAGCAGACCCAGGACGTAGTCCTCCTGAGCTTTCATAATCTCCGCCGTATAGCCGGTCTCCTTGGGTCCGTCCCAAGCTTCGATGACATCCGTCCCCGGATACAACCTGCGAATCCAGTCGGCGCGGACATGCAGCGGGATCGAAATCGTCTCGGGGCAGTCATAAATGATCACAATGACCTCATCCATCTCCTCGAGCGCGGTCTTAATCATGAATTGATGCCCCTTATGGAGCGGAGCGAACTTCCCCAGCGTCAATCCGATCCGCCGCTCATCCATGGGTGGTTCCCCCTTTCGCAGCTCTATCGTAATCCCGCTTCCACGAAACATATCCACTCGTCGCAATGCCGAGGAAGATGACGTACAGGAACGCCAGCGCATAAAGCTCCTTGTAGAAGTACATCCCGACGGACAATACATCGACGGCGATCCAGACCAGCCAATTTTGCAAAATTTTCGAAGAGAGCAGAAATTGGGCAATCAGGCTGAGCGTGGCGATAAAAGCATCCGCGTACGGAATCGAAGCGTCGGTGTGCGCATGAAGCAAGTACCCCCATAGCGCCGTCACGGCGACGGCCAGCATGCCGAGAAGAATCGCAAGCGGCTTCGTCAGGTTCCGCGTCGGGCGCACCTTGGCGCCTTCCCGCTTGGTCAGCCAGACGATCCAGCCGTAGATGCTGAGCACGAAGAACACGACCTGCAGCATCATGTCGGCATACAGCTTCACCTCCAGGAACATGAAGAAGAAGCAGCCGACATTAACCAAACCGACAGGCCAAGCCCAGATATTCTGCCTGGCGGTCAGCCATACGCTGAGCAGTCCCGTAGTTGTAGCGACGATTTCCAGCGTCGTCGAGGACGTGAACCAGGCGATGGCCAGCATCGCGGCGAATAATAGCGGCAGGAGCCATTTGTTGTTCATGATAAGCGCCTCCTTATATAGTCAATATGATAATATCAAAATCGAGAAGAAAATCGCCTAGCCGTAAATAGACAGCCCCGGCGAATATTCGGTAAATCGGTAAAGCTGGGCCGCACGCTGCGAATAACGATTGGACGACTTGGGCCGGCCTTCGGAATCCCGCGCTTCTTCGATAATGCCTTGGCGGCTTTGCGTGGACGTAATCTTGCGGATAAAGTTAGGCTCCTCGAACGTCGGTACAACGGTCTGTATGACCTGGTACAGCTCGCTGATCGTAAATTCCTCGGGCAGAAACTCCCGCGCGATCGTCGTCGTCAGCATCTTCTCCCGCACTCTCGCAAGCGCGTCGCGAAGCATGTCGCCATGATCGAAGCCAAGCTCCATCGCAAGCGCCTCCTCCAGAGGGAACAGGCGGACATCGGACGCGTCGGTATCCGCTCTCCGATTGATAAGCTTGTGCTCGTGCACCAATGCGAAGTAAGCATGGGACAGAATCCAGCCTCGCGGATCGCGGCCGGGCTTGCTGTAAACGTTGAAGTATTCCATATGCACGTCCGTTACGCCCGCTTCTTCCCTCAGCTCGCGCAGCGCGCATTCGTACATGCTTTCCGTCTCCTTGCAAAAGCCGCCGGGCAGCGCCCACTTGCCTTCGTAGGGCCAGACCTTCCGCTTGATCAGCAGCACCTGCAGCTCGCGCGTCGGCAATGCCTTCTTCGGCGTCGCCTTCTCTCTCGACGTTATCGTAAAGATGACGATATCGCTTGGAGCGCCGTCCGGCGTACGGAAGTTTTCGGGCGAATAGGCGTCGGAATGTTCTTCGTTAGACATTGAATTCACCTGCTTAACTAATTTGTTCTCGTTCACGGAATGTCGATTTGATAACATCATTATGACATAATTGATTAAAATGTCAAGCCTCCTTCTCGGCAATCCACTACATGCCTTGACAGGAATATTCCTCGTGACGTATATTATGGTCATGAACGAAATATTACAAGCCATCGCTGAACCCACACGCCTTCGAATCGTCGAGCTGCTGCGGGACGGAGAGCTCACTGTTGGCGATATAGTGGAACGCTTAAGCCTGAATCAACCGCAGGTGTCAAAGCATCTTCGCGTGCTTCAGGAAATCGGCATCGTCACGATGATTCCCGACGGAAACCGCCGAATTTGCAAACTTCGTCCAGAACCGCTGCAACAGCTGGACGCATGGGTAGGCACATTCCGGCGAATCTGGGACGAGCGACTGGATCGTTTGGACGATTATTTGCAGGAAATACAAGAAGGTTCGGATGAATAACGCGTATAAGGGCCGGTAGCCGATCATCAAACACAAATGGAGGTATGAACATGACAACCACGGAAGGACAATTGCGGATCATTCGTACATTTAAGGCTCCGCGCCACTTATTGTTCAAGGTTTGGACGGAGACGGAGCATCTGAGCAAATGGTGGGGGCCAAAAGGCTCGACGCTGCATGTCGCGAAGCATGAGCTGAAGCCGCAAGGCCTCTTTCATTATCGCCTGACAAACCCGGACGGCCACCAGATGTGGGCCAAGTTCATTTATCGCGAGATTGATGCGCCCGAGAAGCTTGTCTTCCTGAATTGTTTCTCGGATGAAGAAGGCAACACGGTCCCCGCTCCGTTCGGCCCCGAGTTTGTCGATTTCCCGCTGGAAGTGAACCATGATATATCATTTGCAGAAGCAGATGGAGGAACGACTCTTACGATAACCGTGGGTCCCCATAACGCGACGCCAAAGCAGCAAGCCTTCTACCAGAGCATGTTCGAGTCTATGCGGCAAGGCTTCGACGGCTCCTTCGACGAGCTCGACGGCTACCTGGAGGAGCTTCAATAATCGGCAACAGGACCGCAAACCTCGCATCCGCGACGCTTGCGGTCCTGCTCGCTTTCAATCCAACAGCGAAACCTCGGGATACTTCCCTTCCGCGGAATACCAGGTCAGCAGGCTGCCATCCGATGTCCAGCCTAGCAACGCTCCCGCCCCTGCCCGGGAGGCTTGTTTTTCTCGCAAGTCGATCAAGAAGGTGCCCTGTCCGGCGATGTGTGCGGCGAAATATCGGTCGCTTTCTTCGCCCGTCTGCGGCATCGGCAATGCACGAATAATTTCCATCCGTTCACCGCTCCAGCCCGGGATCGCCTCTTTTAAGATCTCTATCGCAACTTCAGGCATCGTCACGCTTGCTTCTTCGGCGAGCAATCCCTTCTTTACATCGTAAATCGCCTTGCCGCGTCCCATAACCAAATCCGAACGGCCGATAAGCGGTACGGCAACGGTATCCGAATCCAGCCAAGCCATCGGATAAACGAAATGCCATCCGTCGCTATGTCCGATGTAAGCCGCCTTCTCGTGATGAGCCAACCGTTTTCCCGTCGAATCGAAAATCCACAAATCCGCGTACGAGCCCAAAAAGCCCTCCGAATCCGTCAGTACGGCAACCTTGTCGCCATCCGGCGATGACGCAATCCCATAAATCGAAGCTTCCTCCGAATGAAAAATTCGTTTCTTTAAATCGGCCGCCTGATCCACCAGATAGACAAATTCCAACCCTTTAGCGATATAGTAGGTTTCCCCTTGCCCGGGAAAAGCATACAAATCTTGAACGCCGCTGTCGCTCGACCTGCTCACCGTCAATTCCGGCCATTCCTCGCGGTCTACGCGAGACACCTCGCCCGTTTCGGGATCCAGCCGGTCCAGATTGCCGTCCCGATCGTACATGATAATTGTTCCGTCTTTCCCCGGGCAGCATGACGTACCGACATACACCGCCGAGTCGAAGGCATGCTCCTTAACGACGTTTCCTTGATTGTTGGTCCATCTAATCCCGCTCCATGCCTTGCCCGCATGCACGATGACAGCTCTTCCCTCATAAGGCAATACAGCCTTAAGCGGCTTGCCTTCCGACGTCATTGTTCCTTCCAGCATAAATCCGACAGCGCTCTCCGGGGGCAGCTCCGTAAACCGGACGACCGCGCGTCGGTTATCGGTCCATTCCACCGCATAACGATAGTCAAGCGTTCCCAAACTACTGGCATCATATATCGTCGATTGAATCGCGAGCTCCACCGATTCCCGATCCAAGTCCCGGTTGCCGATCAAAAGGACCGTATCGCTGTCTTCATCGATGGTAACAGCCAGTTCGGGCTCGCTATCATCCCGATCTCCCTGGAGCATCAGTTGGATCAATTCCGACGTTAATGCCCAAGCCTGGGCGCCGGTTTCGTTTGTCCCTTCCGCATACACCTTGCCGCTGGGAGCCGAACCATTGGTTTGGCGCAAGTCGTTCAGCGAGAGCATCAAACTTCTATCGCTTCCGACCAGTTCGAGCTTGTACAGAATGCCGGATTGCTCCGGGTCGCCAATATAAGAGAGCTCCGCTTCTTCAAGTCCTGCCACGATGGCTTCGATCCCGCCAAGATCGCGATGTTCCGTCACAACGCCGCTCTCTTCGTTAATGACCTTAACGACTTGGATATCCGAAGGCAAAGCCAAACTAGCTGTGTTTTTATCTATTTCCCCGTTCTTGCTGCAAGCTTGTACGATAATCATGGACAGGATCAGAACGAAAAATATCCGCTTTCGACTAAACAACTTCAATACAACCGCCCCTTTCTGCATACAACCAGCCACTATCTTCCATCTATTGGACGCTCCAACCGGCTTCAAAGTTGCTCTGCTTGCCGGGAATCTGTTCATGAAAGCCTGTTATCTGCGCAGACAAATAGCTTCTAGAGGCATAAAGAGCCCTGACCGATCCGCTATTGCAGCGGTGGACAGGACTCTCGTTTAACTCTTTGCGATTTGATGGGGCAGCATCTATACAGTGACGGAAGGCATAGACGCAAGGGCGAACTCCACCGCTGCTTCCGCATGGATGCGCGTCGTATCGAACAGCGGCATGTCGATATCCCCTTGTTTCAGGAGCAGCGGAATTTCCGTGCAGCCGAGAATAATGCCTTCCGCTCCCCGTGCCCGCAGACGTTCGATGATCGCGATATATTCCGCCTTGGAAGACGCATTTAATTCTCCCTTGCACAATTCGCCGAAAATAACATCATGCACGCGGATCCGATCTTCCTCGTCCGGCACGATAGCTTCGATGCCATGCTCGCGCAGGCGATCCGTGTAGAAGCTTTGCTCCATCGTGTAACGGGTCCCGAGCAAACCTACGCGGCGAAGTCCGTTCTTCTTGATCTGCGCCGCCGTCGTCTCCACGATATGCAGCAGCGGCACGTTTACCGCCTCTTGCACCTCGCCCGCGACGACATGCATCGTATTCGTGCAGATTAGAATAGTATCGCAGCCGCCGGCTTCCAGCTTTTTCGCGGCATCGGCGAGCAGCTCGGCGGCCTGCTTCCATTCTCCCGCCTTTTGCAGCTGCACGACCTCCTCGAAGTTGCAGGAGTACAGCAAACATTTGGCCGAACTCAGTCCTCCCGCCCGTTCGCTGATGCCTCGATTAATATATTTGTAATAGTCGGCCGTCGACTCCCAGCTCAGTCCGCCGATTAATCCGATCGTCTTCATCATTCCCCGCACGTCCCTTCCCGCTTATATAACTCCAGCATAACATGGTATACTGGTTTCCATAAGGACCAGGAATGGCACATATTCATAGTACCAGTTCTAATGCCAAGACGTATGTAAGGAGAGGTTCCGCACATGTTATGGTTTCCCGTTGACCGTTCCGCCGAGTCTTCGCTGACCGTTCAAGTATACGAGCAGCTGCGGCAGCGCATCCTGCGAAGCGAGCTTGTCGAAGGCGAGCGTCTGCCCTCCAGCCGCGAGCTCGCCTCCTCTATCGGCGTGTCGCGCAATATCGTGCTGGAAGTCTACGATCGATTGCTTGCCGAGGGTTATTTGGAAATACGTCCACAGTCCGGCACTTACGTGGCGGCCGGCTCACATTTCCCGACCATCGCCCAGGCTATGTCCAGCGACGTCGAGGGGCAGTCCGCTGCCTCAATCGCAAGGCCAACCCCTCCCCCTGGCATGATCGACTTTCGGGCCGCGCATCCAGCCGCGGACTACTTCCCCCGCGCTGCATGGGGCAGGCTGGCGAAAGAAATTTGCCTGTATGCGCCGGAGCGCGCTTTTGGCTATGGCAGCCCGGAAGGAGCGTCCGAGCTGCGCAGCGTTCTCGCCCGCTACTTGCTGCAGGCGCGAGGCGTACGCTGCCATCCGGAGCAGATCGTCATTACGACGGGCGCGACTCAAGCGCTGCAGCTAGTTACAGGCCTGCTCTCGCGGGACAAGCGGGCGCGCATAGCGGTAGAGGATCCCGTCACCGACGAGATGCGCACGATTTTCGCCTATGCCGGGGCTGAATTGCTGCCAGTCCCCGTCGACGATACGGGCATCCTGCCCGAGGAGCTCCCGGCGGGAGAAGCTCCCGACTTCGTCTTCGTTATTCCGTCCCATCAGTTTCCGCTCGGCGGCACGCTCCCCATCCAGCGTCGCATCCAGCTCATCGAATACGCCAGACGGAGCGATTGCCTCATTGTGGAGGACGATTACGACAGCGAATTCACGTACGAAGGCGTGCCCGTCCACTCCATGCAGGGGTTGGACCCGGAACGGGTCATCTATGTCGGCACCTTTAGCAAAATCTTGTCCCCGTCGCTCCGCATCGGCTACGCCGTCCTGCCCATCCGTTACGTCGAGGAATATCGCCGGCTAAAGTGGTTCGCCGACCGCCATACCGCCATGCTGGAGCAGCTTATTCTCGCCCGCTTTATGGAGGAAGGTTACTTTGACCGGCATATTCGCCGCATGCGGAAGATCTATCGCAAGCGTCGCGAGACGCTGGCGAGCAATCTCCGCAAGCATCTCCCGCAGGCCCGCATTCTGGGCGAATCCGCGGGGATGCATCTCGTCGTGGAAGTGCCGGGAATTCGCTTCACCGAAGAACGAATGGCGCAAATTGCCCGCGAGGGCGTCCATGTCTACGCGGTGGAGCATTACGCGCTTGTGCGCGGCCGGCACGAGAACCGGATCGTCATGGGCTACGGCGGCTTAACGCCGCAGGACATTGCGGATGGCGTCGAACGGTTGGCCCGAGCGATAGCGACGGCGGACTGACGGGGTGAAAGAAGAGGAGAGGGGAGACCCTCCCCTGGCGAGCGCGGATCCCATGGTGCTCGACGTGCGGGTGCAGGATCCCCATGGTGCTCGACGTGCCGGTGCTGTACCCACGACACTATACGTGCGGGTGCAGAATCCCCATGGTGCTCAACGTGCCGGTGCTGTACCCACGGCACTATACGTGCGGGTGCAGGATCCCCATGGTGCTCGACATGCCTCTCCTACAAAATAGAAACTCGATATTACTCCACCTCACCGCGCACCACGAATCTAACGGACATCAGCGACGCTATCACTCCAAATTTCGGCGATTTCAAAATCTAACGGACATAGGTGACCTTATTGGAGCCAATTAGGACGTTTGTAGAGGCTGTTTGCCTCAATAATGACTCTCTTGTCTGTTAGAAATCGCAAATGTCCGATTCGCCCGCAATAAGGTCTTTCCCGTCCGTTAGCCGCCCCCGGGCTGCCTGCAGCCTGAAGTAACGCCTGAAGCAGATAACTATCTATGCTTTGGCTGACCACCGCATCAATCTGCCGCACGACTCCCTCAGCAGATTCCAACATCTACTCCACGAGAAGTTCCACCCTCGGGGACTAAGGTCAGCACGGCCCACATCACCACGAACGTCCCGCTGTAGACCACTCGTCGCCCTTATTCGTATCGCACCATCTCCTATAGAGAACTCATTGCCGAGGCTGTACATGGTATGTCCAGGAAATCGACAGCTCTACACATTTGTGCATTTATCCCCAATTTCTTGAAGAGATAGGCCTTCTGCACATCAAATTGTACGAAAATACACAAATCCTTTCCTCATTTCGTCGTTAAGGACCTTTTTGAAACAAAATTTGTGTATATATGTACAAATGTACGAATTCATTGCTCTATTCACATCATAATTGTGTATTTTCGCTCAATTGTTATAACGTACGTGAAAATATCCAAGGTCGCATACTAGCGTAAGCACTCCAGCAACAGCAATTCCAACTCCAGCACTCCAATTACCACCATCCGCGACCAAACGCGTCAACCCTCGCCTCTCGAAGATGATCGACCTCCAGCTTGCAAAGCAAAGCCGCTTCGGAAGCATAAGGTTGGTAATATCGCCAATAAGAAATCCGTTTTCGAGGACCGAAAACTTTTACTTTCTTATGTGGCATGGTGAAACGGCCGTCGCCGTCCTATGGCAAAGAAGCAGCGCGTTTCGCTCCGAATGGCAAAAATGACTTACCTATATTAAAAAAGCAATCCGCACAGGCCTATGCATTCCTGTCTGCGAATTGCTTTTTATGTAGCCCGCTGACGCGGGGCTCTTACTTGTAGAACACTTTTTCTACGTTATATTTCGCTTGCCGCGTGTTAAGGATGTACGTCTCATACAGCTCCCGCTCCAGCGGACTTTCGTTCTCGAACACTTCGATCTTCGTTACCTCTTCCCGATGGTTCTTCATCACGGATACGGTATCCTCAAAGTGTTTTTTGATTCGCTGCCTGAGCTTCCTCGCTTTGCCGACGAACAGCAGCTCGTCCTTGTCGTTATAGAAGGCAAAGAATCCGCCCTTCTCCCGCGTAATCAAGTGGAAATCGGTAAAGCCGTAAATATGGCTGAGCTGCGGATCCTTCTGTTTAAGAATCGTAACATCCGGCTCCGGGATTGTAATATTGATCATGTTCTGTCACTTCCTCTTCTCACATTAGACAGAACCATACTATCACAATACCGCCCGAATGTTTAGAGGAATCTTCATTGCCGTTCTCTCATCGTTCCCATTGCCAAAAATTTCGCGTCAGATTATACTCATTTTAATGACTTTAATTCCAATCAAGAAAGTTGGTTTAATGGTGAAGGAAATTCCTATTCCATACGTAAGGAGCAATCAGGCGGGTATCGTTTTGTCACTAATTGCCTTCTTCATCACACAGTCCGTTTGGATTATCGCCGTTTTGTTCTTCATACAAGCAATCGGCCTCGTCTTTGGCGCAAAGGCCAATCTATTCGTCCGCATCGCTCGCCCGTTCTTGGGCAGCCTCGTATCACGTTCCGGCACCGAGGCTGTCGAGCTCCAGCGATTTAACAATTTGCTCGCAGTTTTGTTCTTGACCGCTTCGCTTGTTAGTCTGCTGCTAGGCTTTGGCACCGTGGGCAATATCTTTGCCGCCATGATGGGCGCCGCGGCGCTTGCCGCCCTGCTCGGCTATTGCATCGGCTGCACGATCTACTTCCAATACAAGCAGCTCCGCGCTAGAAGATTGCGGCATGGATCTCAGTAAGTCTCGCGGATATATGCAACTAGCCTGCGTTATGGCCTAATGATGAGAAATCCTCTATCGAGGCCTTTCGAGGATGAGCGATCGCGTTTAGAGGTAGGATTTATCGCCAAATAGAATTTCGGTTTTCGAATGCTCGAAAACTTATAGATTCTATTGTGGTAAAAATTAAAACCGGGAGCATACGCCGCTCCCGGTTTTTTCGTTATTTGACAAACGCCGCTACGATTTTCGCGATCTCGGCGCGTGCAATAGGACCTTACGGATTCAGCTCATTCCGGCTCAGGGCCTTTTTTGGTGCTGCGATCCATACTTATTCAACCTAGAGATTGTTATGATCATTTGAATGTATTTAAAAAGGGAAGGAATCCCACGCGCTTACATCGAATGTAAGAGAAAACGATTCCAATACTGAGGTAGCAGGAGAATGCGATGACTTTTCCCATCTGGATCGATCTTGGTTTTATCAAACTGCACCCGCACACGGTATTCGAAGCATTGGCTTACTTTGTTGGCTTTCGGGTGTATCTGCTTACCCGCGGCAAAGACAAGCTTCCCGTTGCGCAAGGCATCTGGGTCATCGTCGGAGCCATTCTCGGAGCGGCGATCGGCTCCAAGTTGCTGTATTGGCTGGAAGATCCCGTAAGGACGATCGAGAACTGGAACGACTACGTTTACTTAATGGAAGGCAAAACGATTGTCGGGGGTCTGCTTGGCGGGCTGATTGGCGTGGAGTGGATGAAGAAACGCGTCGGCATCACTCGCTCCACAGGCGATGACATGGCCCTTCCCATCATCCTGGGCATGATGATCGGGCGCATCGGCTGCTTCATGACCGGTCTGGACGATCACACTTACGGCATAGCCACGACCTGGCCGATCGGCGTCGATTTCGGCGATGGCATTTCGAGACATCCGACACAGCTGTACGAGATCGTCTTTCTCCTGGTGCTAGGCGTCTTTCTGTATCGCAAGAAACGTCAAGGCGCAATGCCGGACGGCATGGTTTTCCAGCTATTTATGACGGGTTATCTGCTATTCCGATTCACAGTCGATTTTATCAAGCCGACCCCGCATCCTTATCTCGGGCTAAACAATGTCCAATTGGCTTGCATAGCCGGCTTGATCTATTACGGTTATTTGATGAGCAGTAGGCTCAGAAAGCCACAGCATTCGCACAAGGAGGAATTGTAGATGACGACGAAGAACAGGCCCTATCTCTTCTACGAGCTGACGAACAGCATTTGCTCGAAATGTCTGCGCAAGGTGGAGGCCAAGGTCATTATCGAAAACGACCAGGTCTTCTTGCAAAAATATTGCGGGCATCACGGACGCGAGAAGGTTCTGATCGCGAGCGATGCGGCTTATTATAAGCGATGCCGCGAATTTCTGAAGCCTGCCGAGATGCCCATGCACTGGAATACCCCCATTCGTTACGGCTGTCCTTACGATTGCGGATTATGCCCCGACCACGAGCAGCATAGCTGTCTGACCTTGCTCGAGGTGACCGAGAGATGCAATCTGCAATGCCCGATCTGCTATGCGGAATCGTCTCCGCACAAGGAATCGTGGCGCACGCTCGAGCAGATCGAATTTATGCTGGATGCCATCGTCCGCAATGAAGCGGAACCCGACATCGTGCAGATCAGCGGCGGCGAACCGACGATTCACCCTCAGTTTTTTGAAATACTGGATCTCGCCAAGAGCAAGCCTATCAAACATATCATGGTCAATACGAACGGTCTGCGCATCGCCCAGGATCGCGCGTTCGTGAAGAGACTTGCCGAATACACGCCCGGATTCGAGATCTACCTGCAATTCGACAGCTTCCGGGAGGAAGCTCTGCGAGAGCTGCGCGGCGTCGACTTGCGTGACGTCCGGAGGAGGGCGCTGGACCATCTGAACGAATTCAACATCTCGACCACGCTCGTCGTTACGCTCAAAAAGGGACTTAACGACGACGAGATCGGCGACATCATCCAGTTTGGACTGAAGCAGCCCGCCGTGCGCGGCGTCACGTTCCAACCGATCCAGGCAGCAGGACGACTGGAGGAATTCGATCCGGCGAAGGATCGGCTGACGCTCAGCGAGGTGCGGCAGAGCATTATAGACCAATCCGGCATCTTCCGCGAAGAGGACATCATCCCCGTCCCCTGCCATCCCGACTGCCTGGCAATGGGTTACGCATTGAAGCTCGGCGAAGAAGTGCTGCCGCTTACCGGCCTGATCGATCCTCAGATTCTGCTGGAGGGCGGACGCAACACGATCGTATTCGAGCAGGATCAGACGCTGAAGTCCAAAATTTTCGAGCTGTTTTCGACCGCCCATTCACCGGATTCGTCGGCTCTGTCGCTGAAAAACTTGCTGTGCTGCCTGCCGATGGTATCCGTGCCCGAGCATATCGGCTACGACAACGTGTTCCGGGTTATTATTATGCAATTTCTGGACCCGTACAATTTCGATGTCCGATCCGTTAAGAAGTCTTGCGTCCATATCGTGCATCCCGACGGGCGAATCATTCCTTTCGATACCTACAATATGTTCTATCGCGGCGATCAAGAGAAAAAGCTGGAAGCGCTGAGAGCCGAATTCGATATGAGACCGGGAGGGAAAGTCTATGATGACTGGAACGAATGACGGGAGCAAGAGGCCGCCCGGGCATATGAAAGACGTATGGCTCGGCATTGGATTGCTGGCCTTGCTTCATCTGCTGCTGTTTCTATTTCCTGTCAGCTTCTTCTTTATAGGCGTTGTCCAAATCTTGTATTTGTTGCCCGCGATCATCATATTCAGAAAGCGCGGAGGCATCGTGCAGGGGCTGCTTATCGGAGCCGGAGTCACCTTTCTGCTAAATGCCGCCTGCTTCGGCATCGTTATGACCATGACGTTTTCGTAGCATCGGGCTTCCCGCAAGTTGGTTGGCTTCGCTAGATCATGGGGACAGCTTCATCCCAAGAAATTGAGAGATAGTTCTTATTAAGCAAAAAAAGCTTCCGGCGCCACTTTGCAGGTGACGTAGGAAGCTTCTTTGCGATGGGTTGGATAGACGGAGACGATCGGCTGAGCTGGTAGTGGCGCAGGTGTCGGAGTCGGGGTTGACTCGGTGCTGATGTCGTTGTCAGGCCGCTACTTCGATTGCAGCTTCTCAAGCAGCTCTCCGAGCCGCAGGAAGGAATCGTTCATGCCGCCTTCCATGCCGGATTGCAGCATGCCGTCGCGGTCGGCTACCGAGCGGAAGATGGATTCCATCACGATTCGGGTGCGTCCTCCAGGCAACTCGACGAATTCCGCCGTCTCCAGGGAAACGTGCCCCTTCTCCGGCAGTCCCTCGAACTCGAACGTTTGGATGATGCGCACCGGCGCCGTCACTTCATGGAACACGCCGCGGAATGCATAGGCGTTGCCGTCATTGTCGCTATGCACATACTTCCATCTGCCGCCGTCGCGCGGTTCGAACGTCTCGAGGTTCATCTTCAAAATGCGTGGTCCCATCCATTCTACGAACAGTTTGGCATCCGTAAATGCTTCGAATACAAGCTCTCTCGGCGCATTGAATTCTCTTTCGATCTTGATCATTTGGCTGCCGGGCTCCGCAATCAGCTTCGTTTCATTGACTGTTGTCATGATTCATCGTTCCCTTCCGATGATTTGGATTGTTGTCCTGCCTTCATGCGCGCTTCCAGCAACGCGTCTAGCTTCTCGAATCTTCTGCTCCACATCTCGCGGAACTGCTTCGCCCATTCCTCGACCTCGGCCATCGCCTCTGAATTTAGCCGATAGATCCGCTGCTGCGCCCGCTTCTCCACACTCACGACGCCCGCTTCCCTTAGCACCTTCAAGTGCTGGGAGATAGCTTGAGGACTGACTTGAAAGTGTCTGCATATGTCCGTAGCCGACAACTCGCCTTCGGTGGCGAGCAGTTCGATGATGCGCCTTCTCGTGATGTCTGCAATCGCTGTAAATTTGTCCATGTGCTTATTATAAACCAAATACTTAATTAAGTATATTCTTAATTAAGTGGTTGATAGCTTTGTTGTTAGTCTCACCGACAAACTCGCTTGGGGCGCTGGCTGGCGGAGACGAGCGGATGTGTATGAAAAAGCGAGTACATTGGAGCCCAGGGGGCGGAGACGAGCGAATGTGTATGAATAAGCGAGTACATTGGGGAGCTGGCTGGCGGAGACGAGCGAATGTGTATGAATAAGCGAGTACATTGGAGCCCTGGGGGCGGAGACGAGCGAATGTGTATGAATAAGCGAGTACATTGGGGCCCCAGGGGGCGGAGATGAGCGAATGTGTATGAAAAAGCGAGTACATTGGAGCCCCAGGGGGCGGAGACGAGCGAATGTGTATGAATAAGCGAGTACATTGGAGCGCTGGCAGCCGTCAACCGACACACTTGCGCATTTTGGCAGCTTTGACGATCCATTTGTCAGTCTCACCGACAAAACAAAATAGACACCAAGCAGCGCCGAAGCGCTCCTTGGTGTCTTGCCACTTTCGCTATGCGCGGAACAGTCCTTGCAACGCGGACAACTCAACTTTCGTCGCCGGCTGGAAGGCGTCCGACTTGGCGTAGCCCGCGATGCTGCGAAGCAGCTGCCTGCCTTCCGGCGTCTCTGCCAGACCCTCAGCTTCGGCGCCGCAGATGAGCAGCTTGCCGTTCAGCGCGCGGCATTCGAACAGCAGGCCGAGCTTGTGGTTGCGCTCGACATTGTCGATCGTCGCCACGATCGGGCTAAGCTCGCGCGGCAGATCGTCGAGAACGAGCGAGCGCGAACGGGAAACGATGCTCCACCACGGATACGTGGAGTACGTATCGCTCGGGAAGCCCTGCAGCGCGGGATGCTCGTTGTCGATCAGGAGTCCCATCGTGCCGACGGGCACTGGTTTGTTCATGCTCTCCGAGATGGAGCGGAACATCGGATAGTTCCAGAAGTCGGTGCAATACGTGCCTTCGATGCTGGCCGCCAGCGCATCCGGCTTTGCGAACAGTACGACGTTCTCGCCCTTCTCCAGCAACGACGCAGCTTCGTCCGTCAGTTCGTCGAACACATGCAGGCCATCCAGCTCCGAACCGCCTTCTGCACATGGGAACACCCACAGCGCGTAAGACTTGCGCACGTCGGTTCCCTCGATCCATAGACGAAGCTCGAGCTGACTCGCAGCATCCAGCGACGGCAACACAGCTTCGAACGCTCCTAGATCAACATAAGGACTGCCCTCTTCCGCAGCCGCGCTTAATCCCCCTTCGGCGATGACTTCGCCGCTAAGCAGAAGCTCCCACTGCGCCTCTGCTGCGCCAAGCGCCTCCGGTCTGAACCAGACTAGCTCCGCGCTGGCGCGGAACGTATCGCCGGACACCCAGACGTAGGATTCGAACCGCGCCAGCAGCACAGCGTCCGAGCAATAAGTGCGCCATTCCTCCGGCTCCACCAATCCCTTGGAATCCATGAAGGCATCCAGGACGCCCACAAGCGCCGTGCCTTGTCCACTGAAGTCCTGCAGGTCAAGAAGCTGGAAACCTGCAAGCTGCCTCGTACGGAAGGCCGCCTCCAGGGTCCTCTTTGTAACACTCCACGGCGAGCTTGCCGGAGCTCTGAAAAAACTTGTCCGCGAGATGCCCCATCCCCTTGATCTCCAGCCGCTCGCGGAACAGTTCGAAGTTTCGCGCCTTGAGCGGTCCATCGTACTTCTCGATCTCGGCATAATTGGGATACATGCCGAATTGCCCGATCTCATGGGACACGACGGGAATGGACGGTATAAGCTCGGATGCCGCTTCCGCCTTGACCGTGATCGCTTCGGTTCCGTACTGGATTTGAAGCTCACCTCCTCCATCCGTGCCGCCGTCCCCGCCGAGGCCGCTCGGAACGATCTGCTCGTCGTAATCCTTCATCGTGCTCGGCTTATCCGTCTGAATATGCCCTAACGGCGCATCGCACATCGCGTAGGACCCCCGGAACAGACGATCTCTGGAGAATCGAACGCCGCAGTAGAAGTCGTCTTCCTCTAAAATAACCGGCACGAACTGAAAGTTGTTAGAGCCTTGCGTGTAGAGCGGGCGGCTGTCGTAAGCCTTATATCCGCGCATTATTTTCGCGATCCGGCTTTTGCTGCCCCACAGCTCGTTGCCAAGCGACATCATGACGAACGACGGATGATTGCCGAAGGCGCGTAAAATTTCGAAGCCCTCCCGGATCAAATATTGCTGCTCCGCTTCGTTATGCTTCTCGTCGCCTTCCTCCGTTACAGTGCCCCAGAACGGCAGCTCCGGCTCCATGTAGATCCCGAGTATATCGGCGGCTTCGAACGCTGCCTCTGGAGGGCAGCAGGTATGAAAGCGATAATGGTTAATGCCATATGATTTCGATATGCCCAAAATGCGAAGCCACTCTTCCAGCGTCGTCGGAGCATAACCCGTTAGCGGGAAAATCAGCCCGTCATGCTTGCCCCGCAGAAACGTCTTCGCGCCGTTGATCGTGAATTTATCGCCGTCCGCTCTGAAATCCCGCAAGCCGGCCACGATGTTCCGCTCGTCCAGCAATGCACCCCCGTCACTGACAAGACGCAGCTTCAGCTCGTAGAGATTGGGAGAAGCATCGCTCCATAGCTGCGCATCATCGCCAAGGGCGTAGACAACTTCAAGCTCGCCGCCCGATACAGCCACCATAAGAGGCGCAGCTCGATGGACTCCGCTCTCCGTTCCTTCATTCGACTGCGACTCGGCCACATGGACTCCACTCTTCGTTCCTTCAATCGACTGCGACTCGGCCACATGGACTCCACTCTCCGTTCCTTCATTCAACTGCGACTCGGCCACATGGACTCCGCTCTCCGTTCCTTCAATCGTCAAAGTACCCTGCGGCACGCCCGCCACCTTCGCCCGAACCGTAAAAGTACGATTTGCAGTATCCGGGTATACTTGTACGTCGTCCAGATAGGCGTCGCCTGCAAATTGCAGCTCCAGCCGTCCTGTAATGCCGTTCCAATTCGTCTGCGTGTCCGCCGACGTCATATGTCCGCCTTTGGTCGGATATGAAGTGTTGTCGACCCGGATCGTAACGCGGTGCTTCCCTTCCGTCAGCAACTTGCCGAGCTCGTAGACATGCGGCGTGCACAGGCTGTTGCGCGTGCCGATCTCCTCGCCGTCGATCCAGACAGTCGTGACCCGCGTACGCTCCAGATAAAGCATGGCGTTCCATCCCGCTTGCTCCGCAGTAATATCCACCTCGCGCGAGAACCAGGCGTAACCCTCGAACTTGAAGGCGTCCGTCAATGAACCCGCCAGCGCCTCCTCGTTCGCCGGGCCTTTGCCGGCATGGGACGTCGTTCCCGGCAACGTCATGACATCATCGAACGGCTCTGCCTCGTTTCCTGTTTTCTCCGGATCCAGCCGCAGCCGCCATTGTCCTCCCAGACCAATCTTCGTAATCATCTCGTTCCCCAGCTCCTATTTATCCTGTTAATGGTAGTTCAAAAAGTCCGCTTTTGATCACGAAGTAAGCCAAGAAGCTTACTCGACATCGAATATTGAATTCAGGCGAAACTTCCGGTGCTCACGTAGCTTCCACTACGCTCCGCTCCTCACTTTCTACCTTCATCCAATCTTCTACAGCGTTTTTGAAAAAAACGCAGCATCGGAAGCATAAGCTCATGTGCTGAAAACCGAACTTTTTGAACACGTATTTTAGTGGTAGTCCCTATATTCCTGCGGGGTATATCCCGTTGTTTTCTTGAAAAGGTAAGTGAAATAAGCCGCCGTTTGGAAACCAACCTGCTCCGCCACCTCATAGACGCGAACATGCGGGTCGCGCAGCAGCTCCATCGCTTTGTTCATCCGCGTCTCCTGCACGAATTCGGATACGGTCTTGCCGGTCGATTTCTTGAACAACACGCTCAGGTAGCTCGCGTTCAGGTGATGAAGCTCAGCCAGCTGCTTGACGGTTACATTCTCATGAATATGGGCTTCGATATAGTCCGAAATCTTCTGGATCAAATTGTGTTGCTGCGAGCTCTGCTTGTTTTGCTCCGCCTCCGCGTACCTCTTAACGTATTCCATCACGACATCCTTGACCTGCGGCACCGTCGTGCAGTCGATCAGACGCTGCCAGACCGGAATGTTGAGATCGGCCATCGCATCGTCCTGCAGCTTCCGCTTGCGCGCCAGCTCGCTAAGCAGACCGAGCCCGAACGCCTGAATGTATGTGAAGGGATGATGAGCGATAAGCATATCCAGCACGCTGCTGGTATATTCGACCGCCTTGCCCGCTTCGTCGGCCTTCTCCAGCATTCGGACGATCTCCGGAATGTACTCCTCCCTGACGCGGTGCTCCAGAAATTCCGTCTCGTCCAGCCGCTCCTCGTACAGCACTTGTCCGCCTTCCAGCAGCCGCGCCTTGGCCATCATATATTTCACGCGTTTATACGCGATGGGGGCCTCCCCCCAATCCTTAAAGATGCGGCTAAGCCCAACCGTCACCGAGGAGCCGTACTGCTCTCGAATCCACTGCTGCACGAACGCGATGCCCTTCTCCATGCGAACCTGCTCCTCCGGCAAGGGGTTGAGGTGCACGGCGACAACCTCCTCCGATCCCATGCTGGCGGCGATGACGCCGGGGAAGTCCGCCAAGCTGACCTTTACCGCCTTCAGGAATCCGCTCCCTCGCACGATTCGGCTCTTGGCATCCCTGCCGCCGTCCATAAACCGGTCGTAGCCGAAGGAGATGACGCTGATTCCCCGCATCAGCGGGGGCAGCTCCAGCAGCTTGATCCAGGACTCCTTCGTGTCGTCGTCCGCGAGCCCTTCCAACACAAGATCATGGACGAAACGTTCCTTGACGACATCCAGACTGCCGGACACCTTCTCTTGCAGCTCGTTTGTCTCCGCTTCGATATCCCGCTGCTTCTCGATCGCGGCGCGAAATGCGGTCAGCTTCGCTTCCACTTCCTCCGTCTTGATCGGCTTAAGCACGTAAGCCTGTGCGCCGACATGAATCGCTTCCTGCACGAACTCGAACTCGTTGTAGCCGCTGATAATGAGCACCTGCAGCCGATAACCCAGCTCTTTGCATCGCGACACGAGTTCAATCCCCGTCATGATCGGCATCGACACGTCCGAGATGAGCACGTCGACGTCATGATTCCGCAGCAGAGCAAGCGCCGCCTCTCCGGATTGCGCGGTCAGCGGCGGCGCGTAGCCGATCGCCTCCCACCCGACATGCCTGACCAATCCTTGTATATGCGTTGGCTCGTCATCCACAATCAAAGCCTGTATCATACGCCATCTCCTTTCCTGATTTCCGGCTGCTCCAGGTAAGCGGGGATGTCGATCGCCACGAATGTCCCTTCCCCTGGGGCGCTGTCGATTGTCATGCTGCTGCCGCTGCCAAAATAAAGCAGAAGCCTCTCTCTAATGTTGGCGGTGCCGAAGCCATTGCCGGAGCCGGTCCGCTTGCCCTCCCGCAGCGATTCCAGCGTCTCCTCGGACATCCCTGCCCCGTTATCGTGAATGACGAACCGGATGCGGTCTTGCTCCTTCCTGGCCGAGATCCGAATGAAAGCATCTTCCTTCTGCATAATGGCGCCATGCACGTAACAATTTTCGACGATGGGTTGGAGCAGCATTTTGATCGTGTAGTAAGGCCGCGCTTCCGGGTCGATGTCCCACTCGATCTGTACCTGGTCCGGGTAGCGCAGCTCCTGGATATCGAGATAAGCTTCGACATGCTGCAGCTCCGTCTCCACTCTTGTCACGTTTACTCTGTTGTCAAGCGCAAGCCGGTAGAACGTCGTCAGTGCGTCGATCGCGCGAATCTGCGTCTTGTCCCCCTGATCCATGGCACGCCATCTGATTAAGCTCAGCGAATTATAGATAAAATGCGGATTGATCTGCGCCTGCAGCGCGCGGAACGAATGCTCCCGCTCCTTCAGCCTCGACTTCGTAATATCGTTGACCAGCGTCCCCAGCTTGCCCGTCATGGAATTAAACAAAACCTCCAGCTCGCCAAGCTCGTCTTTGTCCCTGCTGGTGACGGTTACATCGAATTCGCCTTCGGCAATGTCGTTCATCCGGCTGCCCAGCTTGCGAATCCGCCATACGACATTCTTTAGCACCGTCATGACCATAAACATGGACAACAGCAGGAAGAAAGCTATAGCGCCCACGATCCCGTAGGCAATCCCTTTGGATTGCCGCTCCAACTGGTCCATGTGCAGCACCGCGGCTACGCTCCATCCCGAAGCCAGCGTCTCGACGATCATCTGTTTGTCATCCAGCATGACCCCTTCCGAGAACGCCCCTTCCCCCATGCCTTCGGCTTGCTTAAGCTCCGGAATACGCGCAGCGACAGTCCCGATCTGATCCTCGCTGGACGAAGCTACAATACGTCCGTTGTGATCCATAATGTAGATATCGCCGGCCCCGTTGAAGGGATTGTCAAAGAGGTCGCCGAACACGGAATCGTAATCCAGCAGCATGTAGGTGGCGCCGACGACGCTAGAGCCGTTCGTGTTAAAAATCTTGTGCGACACCAGAAGCTGGTCGGTCTCGCCCGGTACGTTGATCCACCGCAAGGGCTCGCCTGACGCCAGCGTCTCGCTGTACCAATCCGTCTCCGTCCGTCCGGCGAGCGGTCGACCCTCCGGCTTCCACAGCAGCCTCCCGTCCTGGACGAGAGTGTCATTCGTGTGATAGATCCGGAACATGTCGATGCCCGGCAGCAATTTGCTTGTCGACAAGAACGACCGGTCGACGTATTCCAGCGAGAGCAGCTGGTCGGACATGTCGGCATGTTCTCTGGACAATCTCGCCGACAGCTCCCCGTCGGTCGCCGTACGGACGGCCAGGAGATCGTAGGCTTGCTTTCGGAAATCGATGTTCTGAGAAGTCTGGCGAACCGCTTCCCTGATCGTGACCATGTAATTGTCGCGTACGCTCTGCAATGCGAAATATCCCGCGCCGATACCGAGAATAACGGTAGGCACGAAAACAATGAGCACGTATAGCAACAAAATTTTTCCGCGGAGATGGAGTCCCCTCGTCACACGTATCGCCGTTCGTTCGATTAATCGCAGCACCATTGCTCAACCACTCCCAGCCGTATCATTCCGTTTAAATAGAAGAGAAGCACTCCCCGCAGGAGAAAAGGCAAACGGAGCAACCCCCTTTACGGGATTGCTCCTGCTTGCCTCTATGCTATTGCTTTGCAATCATAGTGTCGTAGGATGTTTGCCATTCTTCCTTCAGCTCGCTCCAATGCGCGCGTTTCTCCAACGCATCGCGGAATTGGTTCCAAACCGTCTCGAATTGCGCGGCATCCTTCGCCATAATCAGCTTGGCTCTGTACTCTTTACGTACGTTCTCAAGCTCCGGTCCGTATTTCTCCCATAGACCGCCCGGCTCCGCTTTCACCATGTCGTATAGCTCCGCGCCGCGTACGCCGCCCATCGCGCCGACTTCGGACGTAAATTCCGACGTACGTTTCGCTCCGGCTTTGTCCGACTCGCCGTAGTTCCACCATGGGTACCAATCATTATTATACGACGAAGCCATGTATAACTCAGGCGTTACTGACGATTTACGCGCCGTGTCGCCGCTATTGCGTTCTGCTTTGTACGCTTCGTCGATATATTTCCATTCGCCGAGAGGCTGGTCGACCCAATCCCAGAACACGCCAGTCGGACCTTCGTTAATGACATGTTGCTGCTCTGCGTTCGGCTGCAGCGTGTAATCGAAAAACTTCAGGATAGCTTCAAGATTTTTGGTGTCTTTGCTAACATACACGTCGTATCCCGGGTACGGGTTCACGACTTGGTTCGCGCCGACTTTGTCTACGCCTTCCACTTTCGGGAACGGCACGACTTGATAGAACCACCCCGGCTCCGTCGGTCCGTCCAGCGTTTCCCACAGCGTCGCGTCGACATTAAAGAAGCTGCCTACGTTCAGCGCGGTGCGTCCCGATTTGTTTTTCTCCTTGTAACGCTCTTTTTTATCCGTTACGACTTCAGGGTCGACCAGCTTGGCCAGATACATTTCGTTAAGCCATTGGTAAGCGGCTTTGAACTGAGGATCGTCATACAGCAGCACAAACTCGCCGTTTTTCTCCTCGACCGGGATTACGCCGCCGGCGCTTCCCGTCGTTACGCCGAACGCGCTCAAAATGGCGTTTTCGTCGTTCCAGCCGATCGTATCGCTCGGATCCATCAGGAATCCCATCGGATTAAGCGTTTTGCCGGCATCATCCTTCACGCTACCCGCTGCCTTCAAGTATTCCTCCACGCCTTCCAGCGTAGCCAGATCGTCCAGCGTCATGCCCACTTTCTCCAGCACGTCCGTCCGAACGAGCCATGTTTGCGAAGCCCAGCCCGGCCACGGATTGTCCGGATTCTGATCGAACCAGGTCGGGATCGACCAGATCTGGCCGTTTTCGTCCTTCATTTCCTCCAAATATTGTTTCGGAATGGAAGCGAGTCCCGGATATTTGTCCGGCATGTCGAAGTATTGCTCCAGCGACATGATTTTCTTCGAGCGCTGCATCGCGCTTTCCACCGTCTCACTGCGACTAAAGATCGCAGCATCCTTGAATCCGTCCGTGTTCAGCCTCAGGTTCAGAGCCGTTGCCGCATCGCCTTGCGTTGCTTCCAGCGTTACCGCTACACCCGGTTCTTTCTCCTTCCAATGTTTCTGAACGGAGCTGTCGTTGTTGATCGTCGCCGACCAGCCGAGCCACAGATTAAATGCCGTGTTGCCTCCGGCTGCCGCGCTGCCGCCTGTTTCCGATGGCGCTTCGTTTGCGCCGCCGGAGCAGCCAGCCAGCACCAGCGTAGTTGCCAGCGCCGCCGCGATCGTACCCTTGCTTTTTAGTCCCCACTTCATGTTTGTCTGCCTCCCCTTGCGATTGTGTAACGATAACGGTATATGGTTGGATCATTATACCCCTGTAAGTCCTAGCCCTTAACGGAGCCGATCAGTACGCCCTTGACGAAATACTTCTGCAAGAACGGATAGACGCACAGGATCGGAATGGCGCTTACCATAACGACGGCCATCTTGATCGACATCAGCGTAATATTCTGCTGCGAGCCGCGTGCCAGTGCTTCCTGGTTATTATTGGAGCCCATGACGGCCGAGAGGTCGGACGCGTTGAGCAATTGCTGCAGGAACGTCTGTACCGGAATCAAAGATTGATCCGTGACGTAGAACGCTCCGGCGAACCAATCGTTCCAGTGCCCCACTGCGGTAAACAAACCCAGCGCGGCCAGCATCGGCTTCGAGAGCGGTATGATGATTTGGAACAGGATCCGTACGGGTCCCGCGCCGTCGAGCTCTGCCGATTCGATCAGCGCCTCCGGAATGCCTTGCAGGAACTTCAGCATGACGAACATATTCCAAGCCGAAAATGCAGTCGGGATGATGTACACGAGGAACGTGTTCGTCAATCCCAGATTGAACAGTTGGATGTAGAACGGCACCAGGCCGCCGCTAAACAGCATGGTGATCAGAACGTAAGCCAGGATGCCTTTGCGGAACGGCAAGCCCCGGTATGACAAGCCGTAGGCCGCGATCAGCGTCACGAGCATGCCAACGATGGTGCCAAGAACCGTCCTGGCGATCGTAATCAGGTAAGCGCTGCGGATAACCTCGTTGCCAAGCACGATCTCATAGTTGATGAGCGTAAATGATCTCGGCCACAAGTAGACGCCGCCTTTTGCCGCGTCCGCCCCTTCATTTAAGGAAATCGCCAGCATATATAGGAACGGGTAGATGACGCTGAGACAAAGCAGCGATAACAACACGACAATAACGGTTTGTCCGACCTTTTCTCCTACTGATAGTCTCATGAGTTACCAAAGCCCTTCGCCGTTAATTTTGCGCGATATCGCGTTCGTCAGAAGAACAAGCACCAGTGCAAGGACCGATGATAATAAACCTACGGCCGTTGCCATCCCGAAGTAACCTTGCTGCAGACCGCTTCGCAATACATACGTATCCAGGACGTCCGATACCGACATATTCGCCGAGTTCATCATCGGGTAGATCTGATCCATGCCGACCGTAATCAGGCTTGGAATGCTCAGAATGAGCACGATCGTGATCGTCGGCATAATGCCCGGCAGTGTAATGTTGCGAATCTGCGCCAACTTGCCCGCGCCTTCTACCTTCGCCGCCTCGTAAAGCTGCGGATCGATAGCCGTAATGGCTGCCAGGTACAGAATCGTATTCCAGCCGACTTCCTTCCACAAGCCGCTCCCGACGATCATTGGTCGGAACCATTCCGTCGAGCCTAGAAAGAAGATCGATTCGTTGCCCGTTTTCTGAATGACATCGTTTACGAGTCCGCCGTCCAGCGTCAGGAACGATTGCAGAATGTACGCGACGACGATCCAAGAGAAGAAGTGGGGCAGGTAGCTCACGGATTGCACGAATCTTTTGAAGCCGGAATGCAGAACCTCGTTAATCATTAATGCCAATAAAATTGGAGCCGGAAAGCCGAAGATAAACTTCAGCACTGAAATGTACAGCGTGTTGGTGACAACGACCCAGAACTGCGGTTCTTTAAAAAAGGCGAAGTTATCGAAGCCCACCCAAGCGCTGTTCCAAATCGACGACCCGATCTGAAAGTCCCGGAAGGCGATCTGAATGCCCGCCATCGGGACGTAGTTGAATAGAAATAGCAGCGTGACTGCCGGTAAAATCATGGCATATTGCCAGCGATATTTATAAAATCTTCCCATCCGGTTCCCCTCCTGCTTTAAATGATAAGCCTTTCAAGATTGGGGAACCATATAACAACGATTGGTTATCTATCGAAATCATTAGTTGTTTCTTATTCGCTTGCAGGTTGCGTTGTCAGTATGCCCAGAAATGACCAAAACAAGGCGGGGCTTAGCGCTCCGCGGCGCACTGCAACCCGGTTTTCGAGACTGTCGATTCATTGTGTGCAAAGCTGGAAATGAAGCTATAATCGATCATCGACAACCTGTAAAGGAACTGAGAAGCCTTATTTTGATCATTTGACGTGATACTAGAATCTAACGGAACTGGGCGTCGTGAGAAATCTAGGCAAACCGCGAACTTTTGCCCCTCTTAAGGGCTGTCAGTTCCATTAGAATTGCGAAATCGCGCTTTTTGATGAAATAAAGCCTTTCAGTTCCGTTTACAGTTGCTCCGTTCATTTCTTACCAGACACATGCCTACAATTTAACTTATGCATCATTAATCGACAGTCTCTTTTCTCGGGTTGCAGCTCTCAAAGTCGCTACGCGACGCACTGTTAACCCGATTTTCACGGGTTGCTGCTCCCACTGTCGCCCCGAGGCATATAGCAACTTTTCTAAGTGACAATTAAAATAGCCGCGACCCCCACCATTTGGTGAAAGCCACGGCTTAAAACGTCAATTGTTAATATTATACGTGCGGGGTGTCTCTCGAGATTCCTTTGCCGCAGTCGCTACCGGTCCCCTACCAGACTAAGACTTAAAAGACAGCCCTTCTTCCCGGAGCGCCTCACGGAGTATCGGCATGCAAGACGGACCAACGCCGTGAAGCTTCAGAATTTCCTTCTCCGAATAAGCGGAAAGCTCAGACAGCGTGGAGATGCCCTCCGTCTCCAGCGCGCGCCGCACCGGCGCAGCCAAGGTCGTCATAAAGCCGGTCTCAGGCGCATTTCCGCTCTCACACTTCGGACAAGTATTGCATTCGCTGCTCTTATAGTAGCGATGCCCTTTCTCGCATATTCTCAGCGTCTTAGGTGCTGCAACCATTATCGTATTCCTCCTGTCCATTGAAGGTGAAGGTGCGCTCTCCGCTGTCGCCGCCTCGGAAGCTATGTGGCCGCCTTGCCATCCTGCATGTCAAAAACAACCGTCATGCGGCACCCACCTTTGCAACGTGAAAGTCACGTGGAACGAAACAGTAAATACTAGCCTTGCTTAGCCGTAATATACCCTTCAGCCTTCAGCAGCTCGGCGATCAGCACCGCTCCGCCAGCCGCACCGCGTAACGTGTTATGCGACAGTCCGACGAACTTGAAATCGTAGAGAGAATCTTCGCGCAGACGACCCGCGGATACTCCCATGCCGCCTTCGATATCGCGATCCAGTCCCGTCTGCGGACGGTTCTCTTCTTCGAAGTACGTGATGAACTGTTTTGGCGCGCTTGGCAGTTCCAGCTCTTGTGGACGGCCTTTAAAGCTGTTCCAGCGATCCAGAATTTCTTCCTTGGATGGTTTGTTCTCAAACGATACGAATACCGTCGCCAGATGACCATCCGTTACAGGGACGCGAATGCATTGCGTTGTAATATGCGGCGCGCTTGCCTTCACGATCTCGCCGTTCTCTACGCTGCCCCAGATACGAAGCGGCTCCTGCTCGCTTTTCTCTTCTTCGCCGCCGATGTAAGGAATGACGTTGTCCAACATTTCCGGCCAATCGGTGAAGTTTTTGCCCGCTCCGGAGATGGCTTGGTACGTCGAAGCGACGACCGTCTTCGGACCAAATTCATTAAGCGCGTTGAGCATCGGCACGTAGCTCTGAATCGAGCAGTTCGGCTTGACCGCGATAAAGCCCGTCTCCGTGCCAAGGCGCTTGCGCTGAGCCGCAATGACGTCCAGGTGACCCGGGTTAATTTCCGGAATAACCATAGGGACATCCGCCGTCCAGCGGTGTGCGGAGTTGTTAGATACGACCGGAGTGCCCGTTTTTGCATAGGCTTCCTCCAACGCTTTGATTTCATCCTTCTTCATGTCGACCGCGCAGAAGATGAAATCGACGCCGGAAGCAACCTCTTCTACCTTCGAAGCGTCTTGCACCACAATGGACTTCACGGCCTCAGGAATCGGAGTATCCAGCTTCCATCTACCCTGTACGGATTGCTCGTAAGTCTTGCCCGCCGAGCCCGCGCTCGCCGCGATTGCCGTTACTTGAAACCACGGATGGCCGTCCAGCAGCTGCACGAACCGCTGACCCACCATTCCCGTACCGCCTACAATGCCGACTTTCAATAATTGTGTCATCTGTTTCGTTGCCTCCTCTATAGTAGTAAACCTGAGTCCTCTATACCTTCATTACATGTGTATTCCGTTTATTTCGGAACCTCTAGCTTTAAAATGCGATTCCGGTACAGCCCGCTTAATTGCAATTTCCGTTTACAGCCAGTTTATTAGCAATTCCGCTTACTGCCGACATATCTGCAATACCATCGACAGCCAGCCAGCTTGCCCCTCTGCCTATTGAATACACAACTCTTGAACTTCTATGCTCATCATATAGCGAAATCGCGCGGATGCCTAGAATCAAAAAAATCCCACCCCCAAGACTATTATCAGTCTCAGGGGCGAGATTGAACTCTCGCGGTACCACCCTAAATTCGCGTATACGTCGCCGCATGCGCCTCTTCAAGTACGGCGCGGGTCTCCCCTCGCTTATACTCTAGCTCTGTAACAGGAGCTCCTGTCGCATCACCCCCCGCCCATTCGGGGATCAGGTTCCGACGCGCTGCTCGGAGTCTTTTTTCGGATAAAGTCTTCTTTGCTCCCTTTCACCGGCCGGAGCTCTCTGATAAAGAATCCATTTACCTACTTGTCTCGTCATCGCATTTGTTGTCATATATAATATCAATTTCTAGCCCTTAGGTAAACCACTATTCGCAATTTCCTCAAAAAATATTGAAAATCACATGTTCAAACAGTGTTAAATTTTTCTTGGCTGCTTGACCCGTGGATGATACACTGTAAGATAGTTCTGGAAATGTCCACATTTTGTAAGGAGGACTAATAAAAAATGAAAAGAAAAAAAACGATGATCCTCGCCGGTCTTGCGGCAGTGCTTGCCTCTTCCGCGCTCGCGTTCGGACCGGTACAAGTCGATGCGGCTAAAACATCGGCGGACTTCACCGATCTAA
Source organism: Paenibacillus agaridevorans (assembly GCF_018604145.1). Lineage (NCBI taxonomy): Bacteria > Bacillati > Bacillota > Bacilli > Caryophanales > Paenibacillaceae > Paenibacillus > Paenibacillus agaridevorans. The sequence goes on from NZ_CP075889.1 coordinate 5,189,274, forward strand.
AGGATTTGGACGCGGCTACCAAAGCCAAGTTCGATGCCTTGATCAGCGCGGGCATCTTCGAAGGAGTCGGCGATGGCACGTTCGGATTGAAGGATGAGATGAATCGCGCACAGTTCGCGAAGGTAGCAGCGTTGATCTATGGACTTGATGTCAATAAGGATGCAAAAACTTCATCCTTCTCGGACGTCAAATCCGACGATCCCGCTAACGGTTACGCTCTTCCGTATATCGAGGCTATCAAGAAAGCTGGCATTACGGATGGCATGGGCGATGGGAGGTTCAACCCGGCCGGCGACGTTACCAAGGAGCAATTGGCCACTTTCTTGGTTCGAGGACTAGGCAAGGATGATGAAGCCAAAGAAGAACAAGGAGTCAAGGATGACACCGTATCCGATTGGGCCAAGGGTTATGTGGCGCTGGCTTTGGAGCTTAAGCTGCTTAGCAATGGATCAGACGGCAAATTCGGAGGGAACTCGAACGCCACAAGAGATTTGCTCGTGTTAGGCGCTTATGAGGCCAAGGAGCAGTTTATACCTCCTGGATCGGTAAAACCGTCGGCATCGCCTACACCGACAACGACGCCTACGGCAACGCCGACACCAACACCTACGTCGACGCCGTATTACCCGCCTGTGTCGACGCCGACGCCGACTGTGCCTGCGATTCAGGGTCTCGAATTGACGAAAGGATCCGTTGCTTTTTCGTCGAAGATTACTTCCTCTGATCTCGCAGAAGGCAATACACTTCACATCGCCATTGCCGAACAAGCGATTGCCGTTCCTTACACGGGTACTAATATTAATAGAATCTCGGATGCCGCTGCCTACGAGATCGGCACCGATATTAAACAACTAAGCAGCGGAAGGCATATCAGATTATACGAAGTAAACCCGAACAACATTATTGTGAAATTCGCAGATATCACGCTTAACAGCAACCAGATCGCAGAAGCTCCGGCCTCTCTCCAATCAAGCGAATATTCAAACCTCACGCCGGGGGAAGGGGACGGCTATGCAAAGTTTGAAGCATTAAGTTTACCAGAAGGCGCCTTCTCCTGGAAGGTCAAATCCGGTACGATTGATATGGACATTCCCGCAGCTGGAGCCCTTTTTGAAGGAAACCCTTATACTCCGGGTGGGAACATAGATATCAGCGGGGGTAAAACAACCGTTATCTTGGTGGCTGTGAATAGCACAGGTCATGCTGTAGGCTACAGTATGAGCACCTACTCCACGACTCCTGGCCCCGTTGAAGAGAACCAGGACTCCTTCAGACTCTCGCCCTTGTATGCTGGACAATCGTCTTCGTTAACCGTCGTCTTCGACGAGCCGCTCAGTTCGTCCACAACTTTATTAAATATCTCAGATTTAATAGCGTCCATTACCGTGACGTCTGTTAGCGGTTCACCGGTTGAGATCGACCCAACTGGCGAGGGAGTCAGTATTCTTTGGTCACCATCAGGCTCCTCTGGAGGAGAACCCCCCTTCAATCAGTTCGAAGATGAGCAGTTTCCTCCTGGTGGCGGGGGCATGCCAATCATGCAAACATCACTCGAAATTATTTTCCCTATCAGAAGTTTTAGTGCTGGCGACGTCGTTCGAGTAACCTTCAAAGAAGGCGCCCTAATAGATGCAAGCAACAGCAATATAACACAGATTGATTGCGAAACTACCGTAATTGCTCCAGTGTAACTTCTGCATCAGCATGCCCGGCTCTCCATAACGAGCCGGGCCTTTCTATTTCACCGCACCAACGTCTGACCTCTCCCCGGTCCCACGGATACGATAGATACGGGGACGCCAATGGCAGATTCGACAAATTGGACATACTACTTCGCGGGCTCCGGCAGCAGTTCATAGCTGGTTATCTGCGAAATAGCGCATCGCCACCCCGGAAGATACCGCAAGCTCGGCCGGGCGGCGGCCAGCTTGGAGGTGACGGGGAACCGCTCCGTCTCGCCGTCAGCCGTCTCGTAGGCCACGCATACCGGAATTTCGTCGAGATAACCCAGCACGTCCAGATTCGTTAACGCGACCGTAATGGCGCCTTGCAGCATGCAGCCGTAACGCGTCGCCACGGCATCGAACCAGTCATCTTCCTCTTGCCCTCGTCTCCCCAATTCGCTCCAACAATCGCCCTAACAGTCATTTTTTCCCCTCCGCATCCTTATTAACTTACAAAACAAATGATAACGGAAGAAAAATGTATTAGAATAATTGATATTACTAATATCTAATATAAGGAGAACTAATTTTATGATTAACCTCGAATGGTATCGCGTATTTTACTGGATTGCCAGAACCGGCAGCCTCACGAAAGCCGCCCTTCGGCTGCACATTACGCAGCCAGCGGTCAGCCAGACCATCAAGCAGCTCGAGAACGCGCTTGGCGGCCCGTTATTTTTCCGAACGTCCAGGGGAGTCACTTTAACGAACGAAGGGGCCATCCTTTACCGGCAGCTGGAGCAAGCCTTCGCGGCCATCGAGGTTGGCGAGAAGTCGATCGCCGATATGAATCGGTTGCATAGCGGCGAAATAACGATCGGAGCAAGCGACACGTTGTGCAAGCATTACCTGTTGCCCTACCTGGAGATGTTCCATGAGCGGTATCCCGGCGTCCGCATTGGCGTAACGAACCGAACGACCCCGGAGACGCTCGCTCTGCTCAAGGAAGGCCGAATCGACTTCGGCATCGTCAGCTTGCCGGCATCCGACCCCGTCATCCATTTCAAGAGCAGCGTTCCGTTGCAAGACTGCCTGGTAGGAGGCAAAAAGTACGCGGAGCTCGCCGCCGGACCGCCTCTTACGCTGGAGGCGCTTGGCAGGCTTCCGCTGTTAATGCTGGAGGAAGGCTCCAGCACGAGACGTTTTCTTGACGCCTATGCATCCGGTCACGGCATTTCGCTCCAACCGGAATTCGAACTGGGCAGCGTGGATTTGCTCGTCCAGTTCGCCCAGAGCGGCTTCGGTGCTGCCTTCGTCATTCGGGACTACGTAAAAAAGGAGCTGGAATCGGGCTCTCTCGTCGAGATCCCCCTCCAGCTCCCTCTTCCAGAGCGACATATCGGCATCGCTACCCTGCGAGGAGTCCCGTTATCCTCTGCGGGCAAAACGTTCCTGGACATGCTGCCCTAAGGCGAGGCCCTTCAATCCGAAGGGCCGCCCAGGAACCGCCGATACCGCTCTCCGTCATGTCCGACGACTTCAGCCAGCAGCGATTCCAGCCGTTTGCCGCTCTCTTGCAGCTGTTCCATATACACATCCGCCCGAATGGCGCCTTGATGAATTATAAGCGCCCTGTCGATGACATGCTCGATCTCGTCCACCAGATGGGTCGTGATCAAAAAGGTTTCGTCCTCCTGCAAACTGGTCACCATCAGCTTTAGGAAGTCGCGTCTCGCGAATACGTCCTTGCCGAGAAACGGCTCATCCATCAGAATAAGCTTGGCCCCCTTGGAGAAGCCGGCGCAGATCTCCATCCTTGCCCGCTGGCCTCTGGATATTTTTCCCATTCGAACGTATTCGTCCAGCTCGAAAAATTTCAGCAGTCGCTCGTAACGCTCCCGGTTGAACTTTGGATAGAAATCGGCAAGAAAGTCCGCATATTCGGAAGCGTTCATATGAGGCGGAAAGCTGCCTTCTTCCGTAATGTAGGCGACTTCGCCATACTGCTCTTGAACCGGCCGACCGCGCCACGACACCTCCCCCTCCTGCAATTCGCCCAGCCCCACAATGGCTTTCAACAGCGAGGTTTTGCCGGCGCCGTTAAGGCCAAGCACACCCACGATTTCGCCCGTCGGGATCGTCAGGCTGCCGATGGACAGCGCCGCCGCGGCCCCTTTGCCGAACGGCTTATAGAGTTGCTTCAGCTCCAACATCCATGCTCCTCCTCTCTACTTTGCATTGCCGATTCGCAGGCCGCCGATCTCGCGATACTCGCTGCGTACTTGCTGAAAGTGCGTCGAAGCCAAGTATCGATCCTCGATGACATCGTCGTTTACATCGGTACGGAGCTCGCCGGCATACAATTTCTCGCCATTCTCATACACTTCGATCATGACCTGCTGGTCATACAACCCTTCGAATAAAGTATACATTTCCGGCTCTACGCTGGAGACCTTCATGACGTACAACCTTCCATTCCGGAAGCTGAACCAATTATTCGACGCTCCCGACGGGGAGCGGTCCCGTCCCTTGTAGCTTAACTCCTGCTTGTTGATGAGCTTTACTTCATCCTTCATGGAGATGCTTGCGACCATATGCCTCGTTTCATTCTCCGGCGACCCCGTATTATAAAACTTCAGATTCAACACGCCAAGATCCTCATCGACATATGCTTCATAATCCTCGTAATAATCGTCGGCCTCTGGCGGTTCCGTTCCCTGGCCCAGCATATACACATATTCGGCTAGCCGAACCCGACCTAGCAAATCTCCCGTCTCGCTGTCATACCCGCTTACCACGATCTCTCCATCCTCCAAGGCAATAAGCGCCAGCTTGTCTCCGACAGCCTCCAATCCCAGAATTTCGAGTCCCTGCCACGCTTCCTGCCGATTCCCTTCCATGTTCAGCTCGACCAATACGCGCGTCTCGTCTTCCTCGGGCTTCTGCATGCTGTTCCGATCACCGAAGCGCAGCACCTCGTAAATGCCGCTCTTCCCCGTATAGTACCGGGTTGTAGGAGGAACGTAAAAGATACGTTCTCCTACGAAAGCCAGCCCCTTCTCCTGATGGTTGGAAAACGAATAGCCGTCCTCCGTCCCTTTGTACTGCAGAGTCGTTTCCACCAATGCCGTTCCTTCCACGTTCATTCTGTAGCCTTCTTGCATGCGCCAAGCTTGAATTTCAAACCCGATTCCGGCATAGAAACCAGGATAAATTTGATATGCCATATCCCCGCTCGGCAACGGCATACCGGGAGAATAATTCGCGATCGGCTGGCTAGGCTTGCCAAACACGACTGTCTCTTTGTCTATTTTGTCCTCGGTAAGCTCAAAGCTCATCCTGTGATAACTATCCTGGACATAACCGGACAAAACAACGTCCCGGAGCGCAGAGCGATCACCGTAAAGATCGACCAGCTCCAGCTTCCCGTTATTTCTGGCCCCCGATATCTGGAAGTAGAGGATGACCAATATCGCCAGTCCTATCGCGAGCAGCGGCAGAGCGGCATGCCGTTTCAGCAGGCGCTTTACTCTTGCAACTCCATCCCTTCTCATACGATCGCTCCCCTTCTCATCAACCGAATGCTGTGCCCGGCGAACCACAGGACAAAGATCAGCAAGGCTACGCTGCTGGCGTTCAAGTTAAAATCCGTCAAATACGGATGAGGCAAGCCGATACGATAGATCAGCACTCTGATGACGAGGAACAGCGATCCGGCAACAAGGAAGAGCCCCCAGTACCGCTTGCTGCGCTCGCACAAAACGCCGTAATAGATGCCGGTCGTCACCGCCGTGCCTATGCTGATCGTGGACAGGAGCCCCTGCAAGCCATAAGGTATTATCAGTCGCAAATAATCGGAGCGAATAACGGCCAGAAACATGCCATTAGCAGGAACGCCAATGCCGTTGGTCGCATGCAGGACCCTATCGTCCAGCAGCCCGAAGCCGAGCCAGATCCCCAGGACCGAAGCCGCCCAGAACACCAACATGCTAACCGCGAAGGCCGCCAGCTTGCCCAAATACAAGCTTTCTCTGCGGACCGGCAACGTCAGCATTGCGTACATGCTTTTGCCGCCCCAATAGCCGGAATAAATGGACTTCAGAAAGAGAGCGAGCAAGGCAACAAAGTAGACAAGCAGGGACGCAAGCGCCCCCGATTCGGCGAAAAGATGCTCGTACCGCCGGATTTCCGCATAGTCCTTGCCCATCTCCGCATGCAGAAACAGCAGCGGCGTCACGACCGCGCCGATCGCGAGCAACATCGTTCCGCGAAACAGCAGGCTGAATTCGTATTGCCATAATCGATACCATGATTTCAATGTTATCCCTCCATGTACTACTCGACTAATACATGTTACTCAAAAAAAATTACTCATTCTACTTCCCAATGCTCGCTCACCAAATCGATAATCTTTTTGAAAGACAGGTTCATCTCCTTGGCGGATGAGATAAATGACAGAACCAGCCCCTTGGTCAACTCCTCCTCCAGCCTGGCCAGCATAAACGCATCAGCGAAGATGACGCTTCCCTGATTGCCGCTCGTATGGACAAAACCTTCGTCTTCCATCATCTTAAAAGCCTTCTGCACCGTATTGGGATTAATGTTCAGCTGCGCGGCGATTTCTCGTCTGGACGGCAGCCGTTCTCCGGAGGAGACGTTGCCGAGGACAATTTGACGCTTGATGTAGCCGGCAATCTGCATATAGACCGGCTCCTTGCCGTGCAGCGCCAATTCGTGGAATGAAAGCACGTTTCCGTCACCGATCCTTTCTATTTTTGTATTATATGCGTAATACACGAATGTTGTAAAGCCTCTTTTTTCCCATTAAGCGATAACTCAATATTACAAACAGCCCACCCTGTCCAACGGACAGGGCGGGCTGTAGCGGCATTCCCTCTTATTCGCATATTTCTCTTAAGGCAAATAAGCGCCTTCCACTGCAACGACGAACCCGCCAGCTCCCATCTCGTATTTGACGCCAATCACTTGGCCTGGTTGAAAGGCGGGGATATGAACGGAGTGTATGGCGGTTCTGACGTCGGTGCGTCTGGTACTGCCGTCCGTCAAAAAGACGTCCAGTTCCAAGATCACGACGGGCTCGCCGCCAAGCCGCGCATTTGTAGGCTTTATGGAACGAATGACAGCTCTGGCCTCCGTTCCTGCCGCCAATACCTTTTTAGCCGTAACGCGATCCTCCCGGCCGGAATTTTGAAGTCCCCGTCGCAGTAGAGGAATCGTTATAAACAGTAAAGTCAGCAGAGAAAATGCAACGATCGCCATTCCGATCCAAGTCGCATTCATGCCATTCACCTCCCGGTTGCAAGGAATTCAACTCGTTCTTTTACCCCAGTCCTAAAAGTTTGAAACAAGAAACTTAGACCTGCAGCGATCCCGGTCTCCCTCCTGATTTCCGCAGTGGTGACGCCTTGGTAGTTCCCGATCGGGAACTACGCCTCGGGAATCTCGAGCAGCTTCTTTTTTATAGCCGTCTTTTTGTCATCTCTTAGGTGTTGTAAAGGCATTCTCGACAATTATAATAGAATTAATATTAATTAAAAGTTGGGGGCTATTGAAAAATGAGGAAAAAACATTTTATGATCTTGGTTATTTGTGCTTTGTTGTACATTCCAAATCTGGGATCGGCCAATGCAAGCTTTTATTTACCCGACTCGTCGGGTATCGAGCTTCAATGGGAGTATACAGAAACTCCGCCGAAACGTCCCTATCCCCGACTTCTTAATTCCGCTCAATATGCCGTAAAATGGAAGCTGGATAACCCGCTCATGTTCGAAATCGTTGAAGATCGTAACGGCATCATTTACATTTCAGATAGCGACAATAGGGTTCTAGCCCTCTATCCTAATGGCCAGGAAAAATGGAGCACGCAACTCGCCTCGGACCAAGATCTTTCCGTTTTTAATTTACATCTAGGCAATGACGGAACCCTTTACGCCTATAGTTCCAACACTTTGTATCAGGGGGGCGGAACGACGGTTTTTGCGCTGTCCGAAGATGGAGCTATCAAGTGGAAGCTCGAATCAGACAATATCTTTAGCCGTTTTGAAGGCAATTTTTCAGGGGATGTTTCCGGCAACTTGATTTATTTCACGAACGAAGGGCTGGTTTCAAGAAACGCTCAAGGCGATATTAATTGGATTAACGGCGACATTACGACTTCTCCCCCTGTCGAGTATAAGGGCCATCAAGCCCAAGTGTATACGGATCTTCAAGGGAATATTTATGTAGATAACAACAAACAACAAATTATCTCTTTGGATCCGGAAGGAAACGAGAGATGGACTTCGCAGCCTCAAAAGCATCTCGATTCCTTTAACGCTTTTCATCCTTTCTTCTCCGGTACAGGATCTATCTATATGCTGACGGAAAAAGGGCTTCATGGCCTGGATAGCCGCAACGGTCAAAACAGGAAAGCTGCCTCTTTATTCGATTACAATGATATTCGCTACTCAGGCATCCCTACGGACGGGCAAGGCGGGTACTACATTTCGATAAGGGGATCTGTACAGAAGATTGATGCGAATGGCAACTCCAAGTGGATGTATACACCTAGAGAATCCGAAAAATACGGTGTAGGCTCGTTAAAACCTTTAGCTACGGACAGTAAAGGAAATGTTTATTTTCCGACTGGCGTCGGTAATATAATTGGATTGGATAGCGAAGGCCAGGAAATATTCGTGTTCCTCCGAAACGGCTTCTGGCACAGGATAACCGAAATCGTCATCGGCGCCAACGACAATATTTATTCCATTAGCCATGATATCGGCATTGTCGCGTTTGGCTTAAAAGGCGTACAGGTGTATTCGGATAATTTGCCGCTCCCGTTATCCGTAAAACCTATTAACGAAAAAGGAACGGTACTGGTTCCATTCCGGTCATTGTTCGAGGCTTATGGTATGAAAGTGGTTTGGGATTCCAGCAGCAAAAAAATAACAGGCTCCAAGGAAGGTCTTCAACTGGAGCTCTCCATTGGCTCGCGCACCGCCTATGTAAATGGAAATGCGATGGAGCTGACCGAAGCGCCTCGAATCGCTAATGGCTCGACTTATGTTCCACTTCGATTTATCGGGGAATCGCTTAAGAAAAAAGTGAGCTGGGATGGTAAAAGCCAATTCGTCAATATCGATCCCGACTAAATTGCATGATTTCCTAAACAAGTACAAAGACACCCCGCAAGCTGCACTTTTTAGAGTGTAGCTGCGGGGTGCTTTCATATGGTTGTAAAAGAATATAATAGCGTAGTCGTTTTAAACAACGCCCTGAGCGATCATAGCATCAGCCACGCGGACGAAACCAGCGATGTTGGCGCCAACGACAAGGTTGCCCGGATGCCCGTATTTGGCCGCTTCCGCTTCGGCATTGCGGTGGATGTTGCGCATGATGTCATGCAGCTTCGCGTCCACTTCTTCGAAGGACCACGATAGACGCATGCTGTTCTGAGCCATCTCCAGCGCCGATACGGCTACGCCGCCGGCATTGGCTGCTTTAGCAGGTCCAAATAGTACGCCTTCATTGATAAATACGTCGATCGCCGCCAGCGTAGAAGGCATGTTCGCTCCTTCGCCTACCGCGATAACACCGTTAGCGACAAGCAGCTTCGCCGCCTCTTCGTCGATCTCGTTCTGAGTCGCACACGGAAGAGCGATCTCGCAAGGAATGGACCAGATGCCTTCGCAGCCCTCTGTATAAGTCGCGTTCGGACGGGACTGAACGTATTCGCTAATCCGCTTGCGCTCAACTTCCTTCAAGCGTTTCAGGAGGGACAGATCGATACCTTCCTCGTCGTGCACGTAACCGCCGGAATCGCTGCAGGCAACGACTTTGGCGCCCATTTGCTGAAGCTTCTCGATCGCGTAGATGGATACGTTGCCGGAGCCGGAGACAACTACCGTTTTCCCTTCCAGTTCCAACCCTTTTGCTTGCAGCATTTCGTTAACAAAGTACACGCAGCCGTAACCGGTCGCTTCCTTACGCGTCAGGCTTCCGCCGTATTGCAGGCCTTTGCCCGTCAGAACGCCGGCTTCGTTGCCGCTGCGAATCCGCTTGTATTGACCGAACATATAACCGATCTCGCGCGCGCCAACGCCGATGTCACCGGCTGGAACGTCGATGTCCGGCCCGATGTAACGATACAGCTCCGTCATAAAGCTTTGCGTGAAACGCATAACTTCTTGCTCGGACTTGCCTTTCGGATCGAAGTCAGAGCCGCCTTTACCGCCGCCGATCGGTTGGCCGGTCAGCGCATTTTTGAAGATCTGCTCGAAGCCGAGGAACTTGATAATGCTTGTGTTAACGGAAGGATGGAAGCGAAGTCCGCCTTTGTACGGACCTAGTGCGCTGTTAAACTGTACGCGGAAACCGCGGTTCACTTGCACCTTGCCTTTGTCGTCCACCCATGGCACGCGGAAATAGACAACACGATCCGGCTCGGTAATCCGCTCCAGAATATTTTGCTCGATGTAATGCGGGTTCGCTTCCAGAACCGGAACAAGCGAATCCAGAATTTCTTTTACCGCCTGAAAAAATTCCTTTTCGCCTTGATTGCGGTGGATAATCAACTCGTAGACGGATTGTACATAGTCTTTCGCCGACTGCTGCTTGGTCAATAACTCATTCACTTATGTGGTCGCTCCTTTGGCTCCAAACGTCGGACCTTCGTACAGGTAATCCGAAGTTTGCGCTATGAATAGGGTAAAGCATATATATTGCGACAATCGTGATTCATGCGGTATGCCTTACAGCAGCTCGCGGCGAAGCTCCTCGGCCGACTTCGGCGACAGATAGGACAATGGTACGTCGAATACTGTGCGCGCTCCCGTCTGGCCCTCCTTGCTCATCCGCTTAGCTGCTCTTGCATAGGCCACAAGCACGCTTGCTGTAAACTCAGGGTTGCTCTCCAGCTTTAGGCCGAAGTCGATAATTTGTTTCGTGCCCGATCCCGTTACGCCGCTTCGAATGACGAAGCCGCCATGCGGCATGCCGCTATGCTCGGACTTCAGCTCATCCTCGGTGATGAACGTAACAGTCGTATCGTAATCGGCGAAGTAGTTCGGCATAGATACGATCGTCTCTGCAATGGCATCGCGATCCGCGCCTTCTTCTGCAACGATGTAACATTGGCGAAGATGCTTCTCGCGCGTCTCCAATTCAGGCGTCTCGCCGTTGCGGATGCGCTCGATGACCGATTGCACGGGCACCGTGTACTGCACGCCTGCTTTTACGCCGGGAACGCGGCGAATCGCGTCGGAATGTCCTTGGCTGACGCCCTTGCCCCAGAACGTGAAGTCCTTGCCTTCCGGCAGGATGGCTTGCCCCAGCAGTCGATTAAGCGAGAACAGTCCAGGATCCCAGCCCGTTGAGATTACGCTCAATTTATCGCTTTGCTCTGCTAAAGCATTAACCTTATCATAAAATTCCGGTATTTTGGCGTGCGTGTCAAAGCTGTCTACCGTGTTGAACATGCTAGCCATAAAAGGCGTTTGCTCCGGAAGATCCGTCGCGGAGCCGCCGCATAGAATCATGACGTCGATTTTGCCGATGTACTGCTCAGTCGCCGAAATATGCTCAAACTTGGCGTCACCCGAAGCCATCTGATCTGGCTGTCTGCGCGTAAAGATCGCAACAAGCTCCATATCCGGATTTTGTTTAATGGCCAGCTCGACTCCTTTGCCAAGATTGCCGTATCCCACGATGCCTACTTTCACAGTTTCCATTTTGCTCCTCCTAAAATAAAGCACACACCCCTACAATCCCGTTTAGGAGTTTAGCCAAGATTTTGCCGCTCTTGCCGAAAATGAGTTCATTTACCTCATAATATCGTTTTATTTTAAATAATCTATCGCAATTATGCAAACAAATAATTAAATCGTGCAAACGCAGGTAATCTGACATGAGTAAGCGATTCTAATTCGATGCAAATACCAGTGGAAAAATGATGCAATGCCGACGTGATGACCGTTTTTTCAATTTCCATTTTTGGATGCATAAGAATGCATGAAAAATGTTGATTTTACATCTGTATTTACCGGCTAACCGCACTGTTGCGCAATTTCAAAAAACTAATGAATCGGTGTAACCCATCCAGGTTTTCAACCGAATAATATCAGTTTCCGGCTTAAAGAAGCGCATACAAATTGGCATTAAAACGGCTAGCAAATGTACATATATTCCACTTCCGCCTTAACATTAGGGGGATTTAGCTACTCATAGAGTTAAATAATATAACATATATCTACAATCAAGTTCATATCCAACTTACATACACTCAATACAGCACGTTATCTAACATTGCTTGTTCGTTTCAACAAATCAAATTTACTATTTTCTTCCCAAAAAAACAAAAAAAAACGTCCCTGGAAGGCTTCATTAGCCCAATTGGACCTGCATCCAGCCTGTTTTGACGCCTGTTCTCGCACATTTTGTTCCGACAATTGCCACAATTGAGGCCGGCTTCGGTTGCCGTTGACTTTGATAATAATGATGGGAAATCGTCTCCGAGTTCTCGAGCTTGTAAATTCTATTGTGGTCCAATAGACTGAAACTATTGGATTTAACTGTTTCTATTATGGAGGTAAACGACATGGTGGATGCCCCCCTCCACGGAAGGCAAGCGCCTTCTTCTCCCGTCATTAATGCGTTCGTATCCGCCGACTGTTACAGCCTCCACGCTGAACTGCGATTGCCGCATGAGCACGCCGTACTGATCGTCGAATCGGGAATGGGCGCCTTAACATTGAACGGTCGCAAATATCCCGTCTCTTCGGGCCGCTGCTATTACGCGCTGCCTAACATGCCCTTTTCCATTGAGCCCTATTTTAACGAATTCTCTGCTATTCTGGTCCGATTCGACAGGCTCATGCCCGTGGAACGTGGCGCGGAGAGCATTCGTTACGCCAGAGAGGACGGCGGCTTTGCCGATTGGGGAGAATTGGCTTCTCCAATGCCAGAGCGGATGTTGCAGCTCGCGCGGGATATGGCGGAGCTTGGTCATAGCCTCGATCTGCTGGGCGTTGCCCGGAGGGAACGCTGCTTCCACGAATGGATGTACGAGCTGACAGCCGCCAATACTTATTCCACGGACATCGAGTCAGACAACGGGGAAGTGATTAATCGTGTTATGAATTACATCGATTTGCATTACCACGAGAATTTAAAGCGCAGCGCACTTGCCGGGATGGCGGGGTTCAGTCCTGAATATTTCTCTTCCTTATTCAAGCAAATCAGCGGCCGCAGTCTGACGGATTACATAACAATGCTGCGTATCCGCCACATTAAAGAAAGGCTGTTGTTCGCAGGAGCACGGTTAAGCGATGTCGCCAAGGAAGTCGGTTACAAGGATGAATATTATGTCAGCCGGCGGTTCAAGCAAGAGGTCGGCATCTCTCCTACGCAGTATGTTCTTGCGGACAAAAGAATCGTCTCGCTTAACCCCCATCTGACGATGCATCTGCTCGCGCTTGGGATTATTCCTGCCGCCACTTCCGCCTACCCCTGGGGCTTCGGCGAATACGACAGCCTTTTGAGGGGCGCCGGATGCGAATGCCGGGACTGGACGACTGATTTCACGAACGATGAGCTTGCCGTCCTTCGTCCCGATCTCCTGATCGGCATCGACAACCTGGATCACGAGCGCCTGCATGCATGCAGGCTATTGGCCCCCACGCTTGTATTGCCCTGGTATATCGGCGATTGGCGCGGCCACTTCCATATACTCTCGCAAGTGTGTCGGCGCTCCGTCGAGGAAACGGAATGGCTGTCACAATTCGATAAGAAGGCCAATCGCGTAAGGCTGGCCCTGTCGGAAAGCGGCATGGCCAAATTTACCGTTACTATCGTTAACATCAGGGATACGACCTCCTATGTTTACCTCAATAGAGGCATGGGCAGCCAGGTTGTTTATAAAGAGCTCCAGTTGAATCCGCCGTCAGGCGTCAGGACAGCCGTAGGAGATCGTGCCTCCGCTGCAATCGAACTTTCCGACATTCTTCCCCGGTTCGAGGCAGATCTAATGATTGTAGTTACCGCACCTTCTCCCCTTGCTGCAGCCCGAACGCAAGACATGCTGGCCAGCGAGCCGTGGGTGAAGTATCGCAAGCAAGGCGGTCTGGTCCACCATGCGGATATGAGTCGCTGGCATGGCTATGATCCGCTGTCTATTCAGTGGCAGCTGTTGGATGTCCAGCAATGGCTGGACAGACCGGAGTAACTTCCTACAATTGTCCAAACAACTTCTTACACCAGACTATGGTCGCCCAAAGGTACCTTTGGTATGATTCTTTACGACAATGAGAATCAATATCAGGAGGTAATACAAGTGAAAGCACAACAAAAGTTATGGATGACAAGCCTCTTATTGCTGGCAGTCGTCCTGCTCGCAGCTTGCGGGAATAACAGCTCCGACGCGAATACGTCCAGTCCCTCGCCTTCGCCATCGGCCACAGTCGCACCGACAGACACAACTGGCGGTTCCAATGCAGCAAGCAATAGCGGAGAAAACGCGACAAGAGAATTCGAACACGGCAAAGGCGTAACCGTCATCCCCGTTAACCCGGAGCGTATCGTCGCGATTCAATACACTGGCGCCATGCTCGCGCTAGGCGTCAAGCCCGTCGGCGCGGACAACGAATGGGCCAAGTACCCTCTCCTGGAACAAGAGTGGGCAGGCATCGAGCATGTTGGCGATCCTTGGACAGGCTTGAATCTTGAGAAAATCGTCGAGTTAAACCCCGACCTGATCGTGACGCATGTCGAGGACACCTACGAAGCCTTGTCCAAAATTGCGCCAACCATCTGGATTCCTTGGCTTCAATACGATCCGCCTGGGCAGATCGCCCTTTTCGGAGATATTCTGGGCAAGCAGGCCGAAGCGGCGGCTTGGCAGAAGCAATTCGATGCCAAAGTCGCGGAGACGAAGCAAACCGTCGGCTCTATCATTGGCGAAGACAAGACGGTTACGATCTTCAACATTCGTCCTGCCAATCAATTTATCTATGGCAACAAAGCAATGGGCGGCTACGTCATCTATGACCTGCTAGGTCTGAAAGCACCGGAAATCGTTCAGCAGGAGGTCATTGACAAAGGGCTCGGACAGCTGGAAATTTCGCTGGAGCTGCTGCCTCAATATGCCAACTCCGACTACGTCTTCCTCTCCGTGCTCGCAAATGACGGCGGAACCGAGCGAGCTGCCGAAGTGACGGAAGGAGCGATTTGGAAGAACCTCCCCGCGTCCGGGAACAATCGAGTCTTCGATCTCAATTGGGATACGTACTTCACGACCGATCCGCTCTCCACCATGAAGCAGCTTGACGCTTTCGCCGAACTGCTGCAAGCTACGCAGCAATAGGAACGCAAGCCGCTAAAGGCGAGCGAGTACGGTATGTAACGGGCTTTGCCAGCACAGTTGTTGCAAAAACGCCTACAGCTGCTCGTTCGCCTACTTTTCGGAGCCATAAGCGTTATTAACTAATCAGAGTTATTTTCTGGTCCATCGGCGTTTTTAACGCCTACAGTTGCTCGTTCGCCTACTTTTCGGAGCCATAAGCGTTATTAACGCCTATGGATGCTAATCAGAGTTACTTTCCAGTCCATCGGCGTTTTTAACGCCTACAGCTGCTCGTTTGCCTACTTTTTGGAGCCATAAGCGTTATTAACGCCTATGGATGCTAATCAGAGTTACTTTACGCTCCATCGGCGTTTTTAACGCCTACAGCTACTCGTTCGCCTACTTTTTGGAGCTATAAGCGATTCTAACTCCTATGGCTGCTAATCAGAGTTATTTTCTGGTCCATCGGCGTTTTTAACGCCTACAGTTGCTCGTTCGCCTACTTTTCGGAGCCATAAGCGTTATTAACGCCTATGACTGCTAATCAGAGTTATTTTCTGGTCCATCGGCGTTTTTAACGCCTACAGTTGCTCGTTCGCCTACTTTTCGGAGCCATAAGCGATTCTAACTCCTATGGCTGCTAATCAGAGTTACTTCACGAACCATCGGCGTTTCAGTCTGGTATGTCGCATCATTTCCTAAACGAGGACAAGTAAAGACCGAGCCGACGGCTCGGTCTTTACTTGTGCGTACCAATTGCATTACAGAGACTCCATTACATCCATCAAGTTCGTTAGCTGCAGGTTATGCAAGCAAAAGAAATGCCCCAAAACCGATTGATTGCTGCACAAAAAAAGCACACATCCGCCGCACACCTTTTTAACAAAGGGTTGCATGCATGTGTACCTTCTTTGGAAAACTACGTTTAGAGGAATTATCTCATAACAAACAGATAGAACAGAATAGCGATAACGAAGCGATAGATCGCGAACCACTCCAGACGGAGCTTCTTGATCAGGTTAAGGAAAGTCACGACGGCGACCATAGCGACTACGAACGCGGCGATAAAGCCGATAAGAAACAGCAGCAGATCATCCGAGGTCAGCATGTCGCGGCTGTCATACAGATCCAGTACCGTTGCTCCAAGCATGACGGGAACCGAGATCATAAACGTAAAGTCCGCGGCAGCCTTCTGGCTTGTCCCTAGCAGCAAGCCGCCAGAGATTGTAGAACCGGAGCGGGAAAAGCCGGGCCACAGCGCCAGACATTGGAAGAGGCCGATGCCAAGCGCCTGCTTGTACGTAATGTCGTCCGTCTCTTCGGCGGTGATCTTACGTTTTACCCGCGCCGCGATGATGAGCAGTATGCCGCCGACAACGAGGCTGATGAGCACCGGACCGGATCCGAACAGCACGCTTTTGATAAAATCATTAAACAACAAGTACACAATCAATGCCGGAATCATCGCCAAAATCATATGTATGACGTTCAGCTTCTTTTTCTTGAAGTCGAGCTTAACCATATCCTTAAGCATCGACATATACCGTTTCCAGTACAGCAGCAGAACCGCCATAACCGCGCCTAGCTGAATCACGATCATGAAAGTCTTCTTCGCTTCCCCGTCAAAGCCTAGCAAGTCGCCGGTCAAAATAAGATGACCCGTGGACGAGACCGGCAGGAACTCCGTCAGTCCTTCTACAATACCCAATATAATCGCATTAATAAAATCCTGCATGCCATAACTCCGCCTTTCACTACGTTCTGGCTCTTGCCCGCCAAAATCCCAAACTCTATTTAGAGGTTCAACACACGTATTATTAGTTTAGTTGAAGAACGGGTCAATAATCAATCGAAAATGAATGACAGAAAGCTTACAATATTGTAACCCGTTTAGTTTTTATCGGACTTTAAAGCATCTTTAAGCAGCTCCGTCATGTCATCTGCCGGCAGCGGCTTGCTATAGTAATAGCCTTGTACGTTAAAGCAGCCCTGCAGCTTCAGCAGTTCTACTTGCTCTCCCGTCTCCGCTCCTTCGGCAATAACATCCATTCGGAGGATGCGCGCCAGCTCGATTATCGTTCGGACGATGGCCAAATTCTCTTCAGAGCTTGTGATGTCCTGGATAAAAGAGCGGTCAATCTTAAGTGTATGCAGCGGGAGGCGCTTTAAGTAGCTTAAGGACGAGTAACCGGTGCCGAAATCGTCCATCGCGATAGAGATGCCGCGCCGCTTAAGCTCGCCCAGCGTCGCCAGCGTATGCTTCTCATCCTGCATGGCTATGCTCTCCGTCAACTCCAGCTCGACATATTGCGGATCAAGCCCCGTCTCGCGCAGCAATGCCGTGACGACCTCGATGAAGTCCTGCGCCTGGAATTGCAACGCGGAGATGTTAATCGCAATCTTGACGGGAGGCAGTCCTTCCTCATGCCACGCCTTGAGCTGCTCGAAGGCCGTTCTCATCACCCAATTTCCGATCGGCACGATCAAGCCCGTGGATTCCGCCACCGGGATAAATTCCGCTGGAGATACGAGCCCCACACCTGCCCGATTCCATCGCACCAATGCCTCCAGCGTCGTAATCCGACCGGTTTGCGAGTGGTATTGCGGCTGATAATGGAGCAAAAACTCTCCTCCCGCCAGCGCCTCTCGCAGCCCCTTCTCCAGATCAATCGTCTGCTCGAAGTCCCTTCTCATCTCCCATGAGAACGTTCTGACCAGGTTCGAATTGTCCTGCTTCGCCTGAAGCATGGCTGCATCCGCATACTTCAGCAGCGATTCCGGATGCTCTCCGTCATTTGGGAAAGCGCTAATGCCGATGCTTGCCGTAATAGAAGCTTCATAGTGTTCCAATTGGTAGGGCTCGGACAGCCGGGATACAATCTTTTCCGCCATTTGATAGGCTTCTTCTACATAAGTATCCGGAAGCAAAATCATGAACTCGTCCCCGCCGAGCCTGGAGGCGATATCCTGCGGACGAATACATGCCAACATCCGCTCCGCAGCCTGCTTGAGCAGCAAATCCCCGTACGAGTGGCCAAGCGAATCGTTTACGAACTTGAAGCGGTCCAAGTCGATACACAGAATCGAGACGCTGCGATTGTCCGGCTTAGCCCTCTCGATGGACTGCTTCAGACTTTGCTGGAGACTGTCCCGGTTAAACAACCCTGTTAACGTGTCGTGATAAGCAATATGCCGGATCAGCTCCTGATCGCGTTTATGCTCCGTGATGTCCGTGCGGATCGAGACATATTGATAGGGCTTATTATTTTTCATAAACGGCACGATGAAAGTTTTTACCCAGTAGTGCGAGCCATCCTTCGCCCGGTTCTTGACCTCGCCGGACCACACCTCGCCCGATGCGATCGTCGCCCACATTTCCCGAAAGAACTGCTTGCTGTGATAACCCGAATTGAGAATGCGGTGCGTGTTGCCGATCAACTCGTCATGGCTGTACTTCGAAAGCTCGCAAAATTTATCGTTGGCATATGTAATAACGCCGCGCGCATCCGTCATGGCCACAATGGAGGATACGTCAAGCGCGTATTTGATCGCGGCGAGTTCTTTGATGCTGCTGGATATCCCGCTGTTGCCGTCGTCCAGGGAGTATGTGCTATTCAATTCGGTTTCGCCTCTATCCTCTGTCTTTTTTCGTTTCTATGTTGTGTTCTATATATTTTCCCACTAGAATGCCGTTATTTCAATCTCTTTCACACAACCCTGCTCGCAAAGTATTGCCTAGTGCCAAAGGACCAGGATTATGCTACTATATAATGGTCTAATCTAGCACGGAATGGTAAAAAACGAAGATAGATTCCCACTTAGCAGAGGGTGTTTGCAATGGCCGAAACCGCCGATCACGTGCATCAATCCAAATCCACCGCATCTCCTGCCCCCGCAGGGCGCAGCGCAAGTACGCCTCAAGCAGCTCCTGGACAAGCCTTGTCGAACTTCAGGCAAGGCAGCATGTCGCCTGCCGACGTCATGCAGTTGCAGCGTTCCTCCGGCAATCAGGCAGTTCTGCAGCTGTTCCGGGATCGCAGCGCGGCAGCCCCGGGCACGCAGGCCCCGATTCAACGGCAGATCACGCGTCCCGGCAATATGTTTCAATCCACACGAACTCCGCCGGCTGCATCGATCGCAGCAACGCCTGCCGCTTCGGTAGCCGCTTCGGTAGCCGCCCCCTCGACTGCCGCTTCGGCAACGCCGGCCGTCGAGACGCCCGCTCGGGCCGAGTCATCGGCGTCTTCCCCGGCCGCCGACGTCCCGGTAGTCCGGACACCGCCGAATCTGCAAGGCAAAGGCGGCTATGGCGAGGTCTACAGCTGGCTGAAGGCGCAAGCCTCTTCCTCCAAGAAGACGGATCTGTTCGGCTTCTTCGATACGCTTAGTCCGGAACAGAAGATGAGCGCCATCCGCTCCATGGCGGGCGGCGCCAGAGTGATCTCGGTCGACGCCGTCAAGAAAAAGATGCTGGCCGGCATTATCAGCAAGTCCGTCGACTGGGACAAGTTCTCCGTTATTGTTAGGGAAGCGAAAAAGATCGACACCACCAACTACAATGCCGATCAGGATCGCGACTACGCCAGCTACGCGGCGATCGGCACATCCAGCGCGGCAGGCGGCGTATCCGGCTCCTCCACAATCAGCCAGACGCTTGGCGCGGCCGGCGCCAAGGGCACGGCTCTCGTCTCCGCTCCGATAGCGGGAGGACTGGGCGGCGTTGCCGCGGTGTCGCAAATCTATAATGCGAGCCAAAATTATGACGGCGCGCTCAGCGCAGCCGGCAAGGCGCAGGTCGTCGCGGGCGAAGGCGCCGGGGGAGCGGCTGACCTGGCGAGAGTTACCGCGGGCACGGTCAACAGCGTTAGACAGGTATCCGGCATGGCGCTTAATGGCGCGGCTACCGCGGCTGCCGGCGCCGGCGCAATTATTGGCGGCGCGGCTTATATGGCGGGCGGCGCGGCCGGCTATATCGAAGGCCGACGCAATGTCAAGCGCATGGGCGAAGTCGAAGAGCGGCTGGCCGGGCAGAACGGAGAGCTGGCTGAGCAGCAGCGGCTCGCGGCCGGACTCGGCAAGTCGACGCAAGAGATGAACAAATCCAAGAGCGGCATGACCGCAGTCAAAGGCGCATTGATGGTCGCGGGCGGAGTAGCATTGATCGCAGCAGCGGCATCTCCTGCCGGACCAATCCTGATCGCGCTAGGCGCGATTTTGGGCGGAGTCGCGGCAATCGTGAAGTTTTACAAGAAGCACAAGAGGAAAGAAGCGTTTGTGGACAAGGCGCTTAAAGTCGATGAAGCCATGGCCTCGGAGGCATACAAGGGGCTTGCCAGAGACAAGGTTCGCCAGTCGTTGCTTGAGAAGCACGGCTTCAACAGCTTGGGGCAATGCTACAATCAGCTCGTTACCGACCTGGCCGGCATGCTGTATGAGAGCGGGGTCGTGGGAGACGATCAGGAGAGCCGGGCGATTATCGAAAACATCGGCCTCAAGATCGACAAGGCGAAGAAGAAACCGGGCAAAGATCTGATCGCCAAGAAATTGCATACGTAGAGGAGAATCGCCATGACCGAGTCATTATCGTTCGCCCGCTCCGTGCTGGGCGGCCTGCACGACTATTACGGCAGTCACGGCATCGCGGCCAAGCTGGCCGAGCCGGACGACGAGGCTCCCTATGCCTCGCTGCTGATCCGATTCGACGAGATCGGCTCCGGCAATGAATCGGTGCTGCTGGAGATGAGCTTTCTTCCAGGATTAGAAGAGGCGGAGCAGGCCGGCGTCTATCTGCTTCAGACGTTCGCCGTACTCCGGGACCGGACGGCCCAGGAGCGCTATACATCCTTGGTACAAATATGCGCGAGCCTCAATCTTACGCTCCCGATCGGCGCTTTCGGCGTCTCGGAGCCTGGAGGAGCCTTATACTTCAAGCATAATGCCATGCTGCGGGCAGAATGGCTGGAGGGAGAGTCGGGCGTTCAGCATCTTGATCGGGTCAATGGCCTGGCGCTTCACCAGCTTCATCTATACTCAGATACGCTAATAGCCGAAGTCTGACATAATAACGGGGGTGTCCAAGGGTCGAAAAGACTCTGCGGGCACCCCCTATTTTTTGGTATCGGCTTTCCTACACCCACGCCTCGTTCGCATAACCGCGCTGCTCCCAATACCCGATATGTTCCCCTTCGATGAGCTCGATCCGGTTAAGCCACTTGACTGATTTATAGGCATACATACCCGGCATAATAAGCCGCACGGGTCCGCCTAGATCGCTCGGAATCGGCTTTCCATCGTGCATGACGGCAATCATCGCATCGTCCTGGGCCAGCTGCTCCAGCGTAATGCCGCTAGTATAGACACCGTCTCCCGAATAGAAGATCGCGGACTTTGCCTTCCCCTTTACGCCAGCCAGCGCCAGTATCTCCTTGACCGGGATACCCTCCCATGTGTTGTTGTAGACCGACCACCCCGTCACGCAATGGAAGTCGCTAACCTGCACCGTCCGCTTAAGCTTAACGAACGTATCCCAGTCCCACTCCAGCGCCTTGTCTACGAGTCCATCGATGCGCAATGACCAGTTCTCATTATTGAACGAAGGGATGGGCGTCACCGTGTACACGCGGAAGCTGCCCTGCGCTCCTCCGCCAATGGGAGGCGCCGAGTCTGGAAGAGGCTCAGGCGCAGGCAGCATTACGTTCGAATCGTTCTGAATCAGTTGCTCCATGTTTCTGCCATTACCCACGCTGCCGAGCTGATCGCCGAACCACTTCAGGAAGGACGGACCGACAGTCACCGCAAGACCGGCGCCTATTGCGCCGCGAATGAACGCGCGGCGCGTATATAACGGCTGCGGGGCCGCGGGATGGTAGACGTCCCTCTCTGCCGGCGGTAATTGCACTGCGCGTCGATCGGAGTCTTTGAGCCAACGAGCTCTCGACAAGGAATGATAGATGATATAAGGCAAGCCGATCCACGTCAGGAGATCGTGAGTGACGAGCGCCGCGTTCGACAAGCGAGGTCCTGCCAGCTTGAACTGCCAGAGGATAACGCCTGACAGCAGCCATCCGAATAGAAAGGTTAGCACGATATAGACGTTAAGCTTCTGCTTGGGCTTGCCCTTCAGCCTCCTCCAATGCTTGCCCGCAAGCACGAGATAATAGGCAATAGGCAGAACGGAGGCGATTCCGACGGCGATATGAAACCACTTGAGCCAGACGCGCCCTTCGCCAAGGACGCCTCGCCAGAAGCCTCCCAACAGAACAAGGCCGGACAAGGCCAGCAACAGGACGATCCACCCATTCCAGGCATGGATGGAGACAAGCTTCTTGCCGTACCCTTGACGCAGCTTTTTCAACAGTCCACTCATACTGGCATCTCCGCCCCCCGAAGGTTCATCATCTGCTTACATTGTACCGTAATGCTCCCGCAACGCGAAAGACCAGCTCCGCGGGAGCGCTCACTCCCCTGGCTGGTCCTTCTTCTGCTGTTCCATCGGGATTGCAAAGGACACCGTCGTGCCAGTCCCCGGCATGCTGACGATAGTCAGGCCTTGCCGGTAACGCTGAGCAAGCCGCCGGTTCGTATTGGCGATGCCAATGCCTCCCGTGCCGCCGAAAACATGCTGAAGCAGATTGTCCGCATCTTGCTGCGTCATCCCCTTGCCATTGTCCTTCACCTCGAACAACGTATCCGGCCCCCGCCGGATGATCCGGATGACAACCGCGCCTCCTTCCGCGCGACTCAGCGCCCCGTGCTTGACGGCGTTTTCTACGATAGGCTGCAGGCTAAGCGGCGGCAGCATGAGATCGATGTTCGCATCGATCTCCCACTCGACGGACAACAACGACCCAAATCGTTCTTGTTCGATGTATAGATAGGAGCGAACAAGCTTCAACTCATGAGCGAACGGCACCATTTCCCCCGCATTCAGGAAGTTAAAGCTAATCCGCAGATAGGATGTAAAAGCTTCTGCGAGCTTCCTCATCTTGTCCGGGTCGATATCGCTTAAGGCCAGAATGGAATTTAAGGTGTTGAACAAAAAATGCGGATGAATCTGCGCCTGCAAATAAGCGGCCTCGAGTCGCAGTCTCTCCGTTACGGAACGCTTAAGCGTCGTTAGCGACCAGACGCGGTATTTCAATTCCAGCGCGTCTACAGGCTTGGTCAGATAGTCGCTCGCTCCAGCGGAAAAACCCGCATAGATATCCGCCTGTTGGCTTCTCGCCGTCAGGAGCAGTACAGGCAGTTCGGAGATGGAATACCGTTCCCTGATCGCTTTGGTCAATTCATAGCCGGACATGCCCGGCATCATGACGTCGGAGATGACGAGATCCCACTGGCCGTTCTCCAGCAGCTCCAGCGCTTCAGAAGCATTTGCCGCTGTTGTGATGGTATAAGAATCATTGCCCAAAATGCCAGCCAACACTTGAAGATTGACGGGATCATCGTCGATAGCGAGAATGTTCTGCTTCACGCCATGCGTTCCCATTTCAGGCGGAGCCAGCTCTATCCAGCTGCCGTTCTCCTCATGTGCCAGGAGCGGACTCTCTCCCGCCCCCAATACATGATTCCATGGCTGGGCCGCTACACTGGGATCTCCTGTGCCATCCGGCGACTGGCTATCTGCGAGAGGCAGCGAGAATTGAAATTCCGTCCCTTTCCCGGGCCGCGAACGAGCGGTAAGCGTTCCTCCATGAAGCTCCGCAAGCTGCTTGCAGATGCCGAGACCAAGCCCGATGCCTCCGTTGTCCGAATGCCCTTGCTCATACGGGAGGAAGACGCGGGCAAGCGTCGCCTCGTCCATGCCGGCCCCGGTATCCGTTACGCTAACGACGGCTCGTCCCTGAATGATCGCCGCTTCGACGAAGACCTCGCCTTTTTCCGTATACTTAATGCCATTATGAATAAGATTGAACAGAATCTGGGCTAGCCGCTTTTCGTCCGCCATGACGACCGGGAAGGAGTCCGGTATTCGCGAAGCCAGCTTGACGGGTTTCTGCTCGACAAGATAGCCCAGCATGCCAATAACGCCTTCCGCGATGGATTGCAACGGGATCGGCCGCATCTGGAGAACGACGTGTTTGTCCTTTAAACGCACGAGATCCAGCAAATCCTCGATCAAATGCGACATACGCCTGCCGATCGTAATGAGCAGCTCCATATCCTTGTAGCTTCTGTCCTCGATCGACTGGCGTTCCCTTAGAGCAACCGTCTGGGCGATATTAATAATGCCGTGGATCGGCGTCCGAAGTTCATGCGACGTGTGCGCAAGAAATTGGTCTTTCAGCTTGTCCGACTGCCTGAGCTGTTCATTAAGCTTCGCGTTCTCGGCCGCATTGCGGAAGTACAGCTTGAACCAGTAAGAAGAGAAGCCGATGATGGCCGCAATAACATCGAACGGATAATATTCCGTGTAATTCATGCCATACGTATTAAGAAGCCCCCACACGATGCTGGATATGACGCCGATCGCGGACAGCAGCAAAAAGATAGCGCCGCTGTGGTTATTTACCACCATTTTGCCTATGAGGTATAGGAACCAGACGACAGGCACGACGTAGAAGAACAAGCCTACGCGGAGGCTCGACAAATAATGAACCGTGTCGATTGGCAGCACCATAATCGTAACAACGTATGCCACGAACAGCCCCGAGAATAAACGAAACAATCGTCCGTCCGACACGCTCCCCGAGAAGATTCGCGTCAGCATCAACATGAAATACGTCAGCATGACATAAGAAATGCTTCCAAGCTTCACCACCCAGGTGTAGTTGACGGGCAGCCAATGCAAAATAAGCTTGTCATGGATTGTAATGATAGACAGCGCAGATGAAAGCATCATCATGAAAAAGACCAGAAACGCGTATTGCTTGCGATTGAAGATATATAAAATGATGGCGTAAATGCCATGCAGCATCAAAATAACGAAAGTCATCAGTTGAAAGCCGATGGAATACCAGCGTTCTCCGTCGATCGCCGCTTGAGAGCCGAAGCGAATCGGAACTACGATTCCGCCGCGAACCGGGTTGTCGTAATTGGAGACGCGGATCAACAGCTCGATGGAGTCCTTTCCATCGTCGTTGGAGTAGGTTGCGGTATAAGACCAGCGACTGGGCTTGTATTGGTCCTTGCTTAAGCCGAGCTGTCCGAATGCCGACTGGGTCTCTCCATTTACGACAACCTGCGAGGCGGCCTCGATTCGTTTGATCCAGAAACCATACGTCTGCTCGGGCTGCTCTTTAAGCAGAATGGTCAGCTTATACGTGCCGGAGCCGTATGCCTCTCCGTCAGGCATGACCTCTCCCCAGCTTCCAGGCACTTGCACATACCGGGGTTCGCCGACAGGCGTTCCTTCCAGCTGGCCAGGGTAGAATGCCCATTCGCCGTCAAGCAGCATGGAGGGGGATTGTTCGAAGTCCCAATGTCCAAGATCGATGACACCTTGTTGAATCGGAGGATGCTCCGGAATAGGATTCCATTCTTGCCATAACCATCGAAAGCCAAGCAGAAGCCCGAGGAAAAGTATCGTCATCATAGCGGATTTTATTAGCGGGTAGTCTCGTAAAGTTTTCATACAGCTAAGATTCGACATCAGGAGCGTTACTCCTTTATGACCGCAGCCGCAGACCGTATGCTGAATGTCCTGGAAGCGAACAGCGAGTCACCGGCTCAGGTATGCAAATGTGCAGAACTTCACGCGCAGCTTCAATTAAGTGATCGGCGTAACGCCTGGTGAGTATAGAAAAAAACAAGGGGGCTGTCTTTTTGGGACAGCCCCCTGTTCTATGCTCCGTTCCGATGAGGAGGCATGCCTTGCGGCATCCATTAACTCTCCTCCCCGGCTTTCGTCCTGCGCCAGCAGTACGCGCTAACCGGGTGGGACGACGTTTTATGGCCATTCCACGTTCTGGAACGTATTCGTCTCGGCGGACTCGTTTGCCTTCAAGCAGAGCAGCGCGCTCAGCAAGCCGTCGCCCAGCGTCGTCCGCGAGCGCTCCTTGCCCCGGACGGTCTGCAGGAAATTGTTCACGAGTATCCCGTCTCCGCCGCCGTGTCCATCCATCGCATTGACATCGATGGCATGCGTCTCCACCCGCGCCTCATGATGCATATAGACCTTAAGCTCATTCGTATACCAGTCGAACTCCAACGTTCCCTTGTAGCCGAGCAAACGGGCGCCGCGCCTTGCCGCTCCCCTGCGCGCAAAAAAATTCTGAGAATAGTTGACATGCATGCCCGTCTCGTAACGCAGCAACGCCCCGCCAGAATCTTCGTTGCCTGTATCTTCCGCAAAACTGCAGTAGTCATCCCCATGACGATTATGCGGCTTCAGTGCGCTTTCCTCGCAGGTTCTATTTTCCTCGCAATTTGAGCATTTCAATCCCGCCGGCTTCGTTCCCGTGAAGACCCGCTTCGACTTCATCGCGCATACGGCAATCGGCTTAAGTCCGATGAGATAGTTGATATAGTCGAAGTCATGTGTCGCCTTTTGCAGAAACAGCCCGCCCGTAATGCGTTCGTCCCTGTACCAGGAATGATAATACACGCCTCCGTATGGGACGTTGTTAACCGCTTGCACATGCTCCACCGTACCGATCTTCCCGGAATCGATAATTTCCTTGGCCAGCCTGACGAGCGGCGTATTGCGGAGCGGGAACGAGACGACTACCTCCGACCGGGAAGCCTCGTATCCGGCCTTGAGCCGCGACAAATCCTCGTAAGTGGTTGCGACCGGCTTCTCCAGATATAGCGGCAAATGCCGGCGAAGCACTTTAAGCGCCATATCCGTATGAAGGTCGCAGCGGGTTCCGATAATAATGCCGTCCAGCTCGCAAGAATCCAGCATTTCGTCCGCATTGTCAAAAAATTGCGTATGGCGAGCTTCCTCTCCAAGCCTGGTCTTTAGTTCATCACGCTTCGGATCCGCTATCGCAGCGATGCTGTAACCTAACTCCTCCGATTGAAGGGCGGGAAAAATACTGCTAACCCGTAGTCCGTAACCGATTACTCCCAATCTCATGTTCCGCACCTGGCTTTCCGTAGTATGAATCGAAAAACTTATTGATTATCGATTAATTACCGAAATAATAACACGGATGATAACGGAAGTATTTGCTTGAATCAGTTCATTAGTTGTATATTATCGATATAAATTTGCGAGGAGGATCACCTCATGGACCTGTGCTTGCAAAAGAATCGCTCTTCCGACATGCAGGATATGAATCCAAGCGTTCACTGGGCACAGCATCAATGGGTGCCTCCCGCCCTGCTGCCGGCAAGAAGAATTTACGATTTCGAGATCATGTATGTTTATTCGGGAGAAATGCGCGTCCATTTCCCTCTGTCTAACGACACAGTTACTTATCTGCCTGGCGATCTGTTGTTCCTCCATGCCGCCATGCCTCACCGCATCGAGACTCGGGCTGCCGAAAGAACGCATCTGCTCGGCATCCATTTTGATTTTTTCGATGAATTCGAGATCTCTCCCGAACTGTTTGTCGATGTCGATGAAAGGAATGTGCGCAACGACCGATTTTGCCGGCCGCCGCTTGACAGCGAAGGGAACAACCTCTTTGCCCGTCGCTATGCTTCCGTGCCCGAAGACATTGTCCGCTTGATGGAGAAGGTTTGCGAGGAGTTTACACAGGAGAAGCCGGGCTTCGGTTCGGCTTGCAAGGGAGGCATGCTGCTGATTGCGACCGCTCTGTCCAGATTGCTGCCTATCCCGGCGCGGACTGTTCCCCAGGCCTATCAAGACGCGTTCAAGGAGCTGACGGAGGAGATTGCCCGCGCTCTACACTTTCCTTGGACTAGCGACATCATGGCTAATCGCCTGAACGTAAGCCCGGATTATTTCATCCGACTGTTCAAGAAGCATTACGGGACGACCCCGGGGCAATATGTCAGCAGGCTTCGCCACCAGGAGGCCAAGCGCTGTCTGAGGGAAAGCGATCTGAAGATCGAGCAGATCGGCCTGCTTATCGGCTATGAGGATTTGCATCACTTCAGTCATGCGTTCAAGCGATGGCAGGGCGTCTCCCCTCGCGAATATCGCAAAATGTCCTCTCTCTTGTAGCGCCAACAACAAAATCGTCCTGACGGGTGCTAGGGAACAACCTCACCCTGACGGATGATTCGATCGCTCCGTTGTACGAGGGTGTCGTTCTAACGGACATGAGCGTCGCTATTCTTCGATTAGCTGATGTTTCAAAAATCTAACAGACACACGTGACCTTATTTGCACCATCCGAGCAACTTTTAGCTATATTTTGGTCATATTGCGTCGCTACTGTCCGTTAAGAATTTGATCCTTGCGTAAAACGGGCTAATAGTGTCGCGTAGGTCCTTTAGATTCTGGGCTGGTCCAGTTACTTTCCGGCCCATCGGCGTTTTTAACGACTACAGCTGCTCGTTCGCCCACTTTTCGGCCCCCTAGGCGTTATTTTCGCCTATGGATGCTAATCAGAGTTACTTTACGATCCATCGGCGTTTTTAACGCCTACAACTGCTCGTTCGCCTACTTTTTGGAGCCATAGACGTTATTATCGTCTATGGACGCTAATTCCAGTTACTTTCCGGCCCATCGGCGTTTTTAACGACTACAGCTGCTCGTTCGCCCACAGTCTGGTATGTCGCATAATTTCCTATACAACAAAAAAACGCAAGCCCCCCGGACTCTGCCGCTAGCTTGCGTTTTACTCTACGTTTTACTCTACGTATTTCTCTAGGTTTTTCTCTGCGCTATATTGTGCGTTTTCCCGATGCGCATGAGCTTGATGCACAACTATTCGTCGCGCTGTTCATACGCGCATTCATTCGCAAACGGCTCCCGCTCCTTCATCCGTATAACAACGGCGGTCAGCGGCTCCAGCACGATCGCCTCTCGCGACAACCCGAAGCCCGCCTGCGCCGCGACTTCGCTGGCGCCAGCCGTCTCGCCGTCCACGAGCACCTCGCCCTGCGTCAGGTCCGCTTGCAGCGACAACCTGATCGTCCTCTCGCGCTCATCCGCGTTCACGAAGACATAATAGGCACCTGTCCCGTCGGTCGATTGACAGCGATAGGCGATCACAAGGTCGAATTCTCCGATATCCGGCGAAAGAATCATCGTCATGTGGCGATTGACAGATTCCATATCGCCGAGACGGAACGCGTTCGTGCTTCGCCTCAGCTCAATCAGACCGGCTGTATAAGAACGGGTCAGAGCGTTTTCCGGATAAATCGTTCCGTCATCCGTCGCTTTGCCCCAATCAAACTTGTTGATGGCATCCGAGGAATCGTAGGAGTTATGCACGAAGTATCCGATGATCTCGCCATGAACGTTATAGTGCGGATAGGCGTGGGCGGCCGGCGCCGCGCTTCCTCCCCATTGCTTCGTCCTGCCGAACTCTTGACCGGCTTGCATAAAGATTGTCCCCTGCGATGTAAAGAGCAGCACATGTCCTAGCCGAAGCCTGCGATGGATGCGCGTTGCGTCCGCAGGAATACGCAGATCCGCCCGAAGCGTCACGGCAATGACGTCGTGCAGCGTCAGGTTATCATGCGCCTCCAGGTATTGCACCATATCTCCAGGAGAATCAGCCGGCGTATTGTACGGCTGCGCCTTCAAATTGCGGAACAACGTGTCGATATGGCGCGCGCCTCCCATCAGAAATCGCGGCTCGCCTTCGCTGCCGAATCCGGACTTCAGCTCGTTTCGGAATTCGTCGGAGAAGACGCCAACGTCGTCCGTTTTGTTCATCCAATCCTGATCTGCGCCCATCCCCGCGAGGGATGGTTCCCCGATATGACCCGCGAAGGTCCGCCAGCCTTCGCCGATAAATAAGGGCTTCGGATGAATGGCAGCCGCCTCGTCGAATGCCCGCTGCACTGCCGGGTACGTCGCATCGCCCATCATGTCCCAGCGCATGCCGTCTATTTTGTACTCCTGAAACCAATACTTCACGGAATCCACCATCAGCTTCTCCGCCATCTTGTGATTGGTGGCCAGATTGCTTCCGAAGCCACCGAGCAGCTCGCCCGCTTCATTCCGGTAGAAATAATAACCCGGCACGATATCCTCCAGCAGCCATGCCTTCGCCATATGCGTGTATACGACATCCAGAATAACGCCCATGCCTGCACGATGGATCGCGGCGATCAGCTCCTTAAGCTCCTTCACACGCAGCTCAGGATCGCGCGGATTCTCGGAATACGCTCCATCCGGGCAAAAATAACCATGGGGATCATAACCCCAGTTGTACTGGTTATTTTCCGTGGATTCGTGTAGTTCGCGCTGCGACATTGCGGCTTCGTCGCCATAATACCAGGCCATAACGGGCAGTAGCTGCACATGCGTAACGCCAAGCTTTCGGATATAATCCAGCTTGTCGATAAACGCCCGGTAAGTGCCCCACCTCGCATGCAAATCTCCCTCGATGGAAGGATCCGACGTAAAATCCCGGATATGCGTCTCGTAGATGATGGCGTCTTCCCTGCGCTCGTAACCTTCGATCTCCGCGAATCCGAGTTCGCCTTCCGGCTCCGTCTCGCTCAAGTCGATGATTGCTGCCTTACCGACGGCATCGCGATCGGCTCCGAGCGGCAGCCCCTCCGGACTGACCCGGAATTCCGCCATCGACTTGGCGTACGGGTCCAGTACCCTGCGCGTCGTCTTGCCGTGCGTAACCTCGTACTGATAGTAATATCCTCTCAGATCCGCGATGTCCAGCAGCTCTGGCGTTGCCGTCACGGACCATACGCCTTGCTCGCCTCGCATCAGTTCGGCGGCGCCGACTTCCCGTTCCGCATCGTCTTTATCGTAGAAGCGGACCGCCACCGCGTCCGCCTTTGGCGCCCACAGTTTCAGCCTGGCTGCGCCTTTGTCGTACGTCGCGCCCAGATCGTCTCCGCCATAATAAAATTTTGCATCCAGTTCAGCCCAATCTGCGCCTGCAGCATCGGAGTCCGGTTTGCCTTCATACCACTCCGCCACTCTCTTGGATGCGGCATCGTCGTGAAAAATAAACGTGACCTCCTTGGGGGCGTCAAGCTTAAACTTGATATTGCCTCCTCCCAGCATCCCGTTGACGCCGTAGTTTTCGGTCCAGCCGCCATTTATGGCAACTTTGTATTCATAATAACCGGGATTCAGCGGTACTTTCAGGATATGCATTTCGCCCCCGATGTTGATCATTCGGAGCTCTTCGGCGTCCGTAGACCAGTCGCTGGCGATGCCGGCTTGCGTCCAAAAGTTGCCTGCGACATGCGCGACTCTCCCCGCGGATCCCGGCTTCCCGGTATGTAATGGATGATTCATGAGAATGGACAAGGCATCCACGCCCTTTTCTGGTAGTGTGCAATCTATCAGCGCTCATAGGAGATTAATTGAGATTAATAGACTGTTGTCAGTAAGTATGGTCACGTTGCGGAGCGATTAAACGGATGCTGATTATCCACCATCCAGCACGTCTTGTCCGCCTTATTGATATGATCGTCAATCAGACGGGGTTTGTTTAGCTTTGCGGAAAAGGCATGTCCGCTTTTTCTGCAGATGATTCCATATTCTTTTTCGACTAGATATGACAATCTTGTCCTTTGTCTGCTATTTTCCGCTATAATAGGAATGATAGCCTCTTACTTCCCGAACCTATCAACCTTACCTGCAAGGGGGCAACGACATGTCCATTGACATTCTCCAACGAAATCATGTTAAAGTGCTCGGAAGCGGTGACCAAACGATCGTCTTCGCCCACGGCTTCGGATGCGACCAGGAGATGTGGAGACACATCGTGCCGTCCTTCGAGCAGAACTATCGTATCGTGTTGTTCGACTACGTCGGATCGGGAAAGTCGCAAATCGACCTTTACGATTCCACTAAATATAATGATCTGCATGGCTATGCGCAGGACGTGCTGGACGTGATGGAGGCGCTGGAGCTTAAGGATACCGTCTTTGTGGGACACTCCGTAAGCGGAATGATCGGCATGTTGGCATCCATCCGCAACCCCGAATATTTCTCGCGGATGATCATGATCGGCTCGTCCCCGAGATACATGAACGATCAGCCGGACTACTTCGGAGGTTTCAACAAAAGCGATATTGACGAGCTTCTCGAAATGATGCAGCTTAACTTCATCGGATGGGCCAGTTACCTGGCGCCGATCGTCATGCAGAATTCCGACAGGAAGGAACTAGCCGAGGAGCTCGAGCGAACCTTCTGCTCCCGGGATCCGCATATCGCCCGGCAATTCGCCGAAGTGACCTTTTATTCCGATTGCCGTTCCAGTCTGGAGAAGGCCTCTGTTCCCTCCCTCATCCTGCAATGCTCGGACGACAGCATCTCTCCTGTAGAGGTCGGCGATTACTTGCATGCGCATCTTAAGAACAGCAAGCTTCGTCAGATGACGGCGAAGGGGCATTATCCCCAGTTAAGTCATCCGGACGAGATGGCGCAGTGTATGAAAGACTATTTGGCTAGCGTGTAAACGCTGAGAAAGGCATGACGAAATGGACGCAAGATTAGACAACGCTCCGTGCGGATACTTCTCGATTACAGATGCCGGCATTATTCGAGAGGTCAATCAGACCTTGTTAAACATGTTGCAGCACGACAACCCCGAGTTGGCCGGCCGTCATGTCGAGTCGGTCTTGTCCGTTACGAACAAGCTTCTGTTCCACACGTACTTCTATCCGCACATCCAATTGTACGGCCAAGTAAACGAGATGTATATGTCGCTTCGCACGAATAGCGGAGGGGATGTGCCCGTCCTGCTGAACGGCATCCGAAGGACGCGGGACGGCGAGAGCCGCATCGATATCGTCGTAGTAGAGATGCGCAAGCGGATCGAACATGAAAAGGATGTTCTGCAGACCAAGGTCAAACTCCAGGAGCTGTATCAAGCGACGAACGAGGCAAATAAGCGGCTCGAGCTTCTTAACGAGGAATACGAACGGAAGCAGCAGGAGCTCATGCTGATTAACAGCAGGCTCGAGGCCATGGCAACCACCGATCCGTTAACGGGGCTTCGCAATCGCCGGTACTTCCAGGATCACTTAACGACTCTTCTCGCGAAGCACCAAAACAGCGGACAGCCCCTGTCCATGCTTATCATCGATATCGACCACTTCAAGAACATTAACGATACGTACGGCCATCCCATCGGCGATATCGTGTTGGCCAAGCTCGCCGAGCTTCTCCAATCGATGTCGCGGGAGACGGATATCATTGCGCGGTTCGGCGGCGAAGAGTTCGTGGCGATTCTCCCCGAGACCGGCAAGGAACAAGCGGTGGATATCGCGGAGGCGTTATGCCGGGCGACCGCCGCCACTCCGATGGACGATTACCGGATCACGATCAGTTTGGGCGTTGCTACGGCTGAAATCGGGGAAACGAATGGAACGCTTGTCAAGAAAGCCGACACGGCGTTGTATGCGTCCAAGAGCGGCGGCCGGAACCGCGTGACGCATGCTGGGGATCTTTGAAATAGAGGACAGCGGCACGGCGAGGACCGTCGACGGCGGGAGTTGCTGACATTGACGTAGATCGTAGCAGTAGTCCAGGCGGCTCATGATAAATAAGAAGGACAAGATCGAGTAGTTGGAGGTGGAGTTGGATGAGTAGTTGGATGAGTAGTTGGATGCGAAGTTGGATGAGTAGTTGGATGAGTAGTTGGATGATGACCAGGGGATGACAAAGAGAAGGACAGTGCAGCAAAGGGAAAACCTCCCTTTATTTCACTGTCCTTTCGCCTATGCAGAGAGATTATAGGAATTCCTCCCTCTATTTCACGAGTATACGGGACTAGCGGCAATTCGATCGCTATTAGATGGCATATTTCCCTTTATATTCGCTGAATAACCTATAAACGCGAGATTAGAGGGTCTTTTTCCCATTGTCATTAAGCATGAATGTTTACAACCAACATCAGCGCACCTGGCAGCCTTATTCGAATTGATCCGTCATATCCGTCCAGTTGCTCCAGTCGGGCAGCTTCTGCTCCCCCCAATACTGCAGGAACATCCTGATGACCTCGTTGCTGTCCACGGTGGAATAACCGTAATGCTTGAAGGTGCCGTCGTCGTTGACCAGGCGAAGCTCGACCACAAAGCCGTTGCCGTCGCCTTCCGCCGTTGCCGCTTGCAGATAGCTGCTGCCTTCGACCGGCTCGCTGGGGTCGAGAACAATGAAGTCATCGGCGTCCAGCGCAAGGATAATATCCGTTATAAGCGAAGCATTAATCGCTTCATTCTCGAAATTTGCCCATTGCGAGGTAATTCGGTAGGTCAATGTACGGCCACCTTCTTGGGGTGCGTTCGTTATTTCACTCATCTTTGTTCCTCCTCGTGAAGTTGTTCCATTTTACCCGTTTAGGAGATCGTATTGTCCCGTCACCGGGTTGAAGATAAGAGTTACCGTTTCTTCCGCTTCCTTAGCTTGGAACACATATCCCGCATTGACGAACCAGTTTGCCCGCGGTTCGAAAGCCATCAAATGAGACTTTTGGATATCATGATATACAGAAGTGGCTTTAACCTCCGCCAATGCTTCATGGACATTGAATGCAGGTTTATACAGCAGAAACAGAACAACGGACAGCGCAGGCAACAACAAGGCGATATAGCGTACCGTTAGTTTAGCGCGAGTTCTCTCTTCGATTTTGCGATAAGACAGTGCAACCAGCCAAATACTGAAAAGACACAAGTAAATGATCATCTGAAGATCGAATACCCCAAAATAATCCATTTGATTACGAGCGATCAGATACACAAGAACGCCAATCGCATACACCGCCGCCACGATTGTCATGAACCAGCCCTTACGCAACATTCGGCTCATACTCATTCCCTTCCTCAGGATCAGTCATAAGACTCTCCTTACACGATGGTATTGCTGATCTCTTTCTCATAACCGTTCTGCTTAGCGGTATCCATGATCTCGTATATGGATTTCCATGCTGCGTCGTTGAACAAATACCATTGATCCTCGGTTACATCATGAAGCAGCATAGGCGGGTATTCCGTTAGCAGCTCGGCCGGGAAGGCGTTAACGATGGAATAAACATCGTAACGAAGCAAGCTCTTCCCTTTTTGATCCAAAAAGTCAAACTGCGCGCCTTTATAATAGGAACCCAATATATCCATCGTGTAGCGCCACGAATAATCCTTCGGCGCTTCTACCTTGTCTCCTTTGTTTTCCGCAAAAATGTGATAAATGGATTTATTATAAGAAGGAGCCGTATAGTGGGAGACAACGCCCCCCATTGTCATGTGGTATTCGTGCTGCAGTACTCCTGCTTGTACGCCATCGATTAACAAGGGCGGAGTGTCGACAGTAACTACGTTGTTCGCGTAATTGACATTGCAGCCAAACGCTTGCGCGATGAAACGCAGCGGCACGAACACGCGATTATTTTTTTTGTAAGGCCGGACATCCAGCTGTACCTTGTCGGCATTCATCTGCGCCGTGCTGCTGTTAATCGATAATGTCACTTTCAGATCGCCTTTGGTGATGACAACCTCGGGATTCAACCATTCGACGTTTGCGCCCAGATTCTCGCTAATGACTCGAACAGGCACCATCATCCGTTGATTCTTGATTTCGGGCTTCACATCGGATGCAACAGTCACTCCGTCAATGATAATTGGTTTATCAGCCGCATACACAGTCGACGCGGACATACTTAACAATACGGCAATCATAATGGCTATTACGGTTTTCTTCATGGCCTGACAGCTCCTCCTCCGCATATTGATCTAACCATCTGCCTCTACTCCCAATACTAAGACGCATCTGGATAAAATTAGTTGCACTTCTTCTTTAGCCGAGCCCATTTTTAAGGTTCGCCATTTCCTGCAGAGAAACTTGTTGCCGGTGGTGCACATGGCATGGCCCGAACATCGCCCTCTCTACTCTACACATTTGTACATATCTACCCAATTTCTTAAACAAATGTGGGCTCTGCAAAGCGAATTGTACGAAAATACACAAATTCTCGCTCCACATCGTCGTTTGGAGCCTCTCTGAACCAAAATTTATGCATATATGTACAAATGTACGAATGAAATGCCCTTACCTCATCTTAATTGTGTATATTCGCTCAATTGTTGTGTCATAACGACGACCATCCGGCACAAAATGCTGATGTCGGAAGAACTTGTTCGATGACCTCGATGACCTCGATTAGATTCGGCAGTACAAAGGCCAAAGGCCATAATAACCTGCCCTCCGGCAAGCTGTCATGACCTTATAATCGCCCTATTATTGGCTCATCCTGCGTCTCCTGCGCGCTGCCGAACGGCGGCGATTCGCTTCCCAGGACTCGCTCCATGCCTTAAACAGCTCGTAGTCCTCCACAACCTGCCGCGAATAGGCCAAAGCTCTCTGAGTCACATCATCGCAAAATGTTTCGGTATCCTTGCCGATGGCCCGGACGATCTCGTCCTCGCTATGATAGCTCAAAATGCCGCTCTCCACGTCCGCATCCGCCCGTGCATGCATCTTGGCCGTAATTTGGCCCATGGTCTCAACCGTCTTGACCCAATCCTTGTGCTCTCTCAGCTTGATCGGCTTCAACTTCTTCTTGTACGGCGACCTCTCCCTGGCGTAGAAGTGACGGCTGTTCAACGTCAAGTGGCCCAGGAAAGGATCCGCTTCGTGGTGCATCGCGCGTTGCGTCGTCGCGACCCGCTTGCCCTGATGGGCGAATTCATCCCAGAACGACTCGTCGTACGGCATAAAATAGACCGGCACCGGCGCGCGCACTTCCTTGATCTCGATAATGATGTCATCGAGTCCCTCGTTCTCTTCTCCGCCCTCCATCAGCACATAATACCGATCGAGCCCGATCGACGCCGTACCCGAGCCGTGTTTGACCGCGATGTCCTTAATATGGTAAAACGATGCCGGAAGCCCGAGCTTGGCAGAAAGTTCGTTCATATATTCGTTCCAGCCTCCCACGATAAGTTCCCGCTCCTCATCCGTCGGCTTTTCGATCTCCTCCGACCACCGGAACATGCGCCGGCCTTCTTCCACCAGCGTTATTTTCTCGATAAAATTGCTGCTGGCCAACTGCTCCGTCTTCCTGAGCAGCTTGCGGACGGGTCCTTTGGTCGTCGCTTCATCGAAAACAAGATCCCCGGGATCATCCTTGCGGTCGGCGTATCTTCTTATCTGATCCGCATAAGCCGTCAAGTAGGCTCTCACCGTATCCGTCTGTTCTTGTTCGGACAGATCATTATCGGACATGACCAGGTACAGGCTGACGGACATACGGAGAATATCGTACAAATAGGAGCCCGTGCATCCCTCGTCGAAATCGTTAACGTCGAATACGATGCGTCCCTTCCCGCTGCGGAAGGCTCCGAAGTTCTCGAAGTGCAGATCGCCCTGTATCCACGTGGGGCGTTCCGGATCGGTATGATAGGGCAGCCATTCGCTGCCTACGTCGAAGTAGAACAAGTAAGCGCTGCCGCGGAAAAACAGATACGCGCTTCCCCTCATTTTGCTATACTTCAACATTCGCTTCTCGTCGCTCAGTCCCATAATTTCGCCGTCGAATTCCTCCAGCACCCGCGACAACGTCAACCCTCTCAACTTGCGCTTTGTATGCTTGACCACTTCCGTGATATTCTCTTCCAGCTTCATAAGTCCACCTCCGCGATTGCGATAATAATTATGTTTATGATTCCCATATTATAGCACGTCCCGAAGACAGCCTGTCATCATTGATCACCAAAAAAGATGCCCCCCGAATACGTCCCCGCAGCAACAGGTTCGTATATCGAAGAAGCATCTTTTTTCACTTTTCTATAACTGCGCGATCATACCGCCGTCGGCAACCAATGTAGCCCCCGTCATAAAGGAGTTGTCGGGGCTTGCCGCGAACATGACGACCGAAGCGATTTCTTCGGGCTGACCCACCCGGCCGATCGGCTGAGACTCATTCCACTGGCGCATGATATCTTCTCTGGGGGTATCCAGATTTTTTACGCTGCTTTCCAGCATCGGCGTCTGAACCGCACCCGGCAGCACCGTGTTGGCGCGAATATTTTGTTTGGCGTAATCCAGCGCGATGGCCCTGGTCATCCCCGCGATCCCGGCCTTGGACGCGGCATAAGCGGAATAACCGTCAAGCGTGGCAAGCGCATGCACGGAACTGACGTTGACGATCGCGCCTCCCCCTTGCGCCAGCATAGCCGGTATGACGCCTCTGCAGAAAAGGAAAACGGAGGTCAGGTTATTCGTGATGACGCCATTCCATTCGTCGAGGCTCATATCCGTTAACCGGACTTGAGGACATACCGCCGCATTGTTGATCATCACATCGATTCTGCCGAATAGGCGAAGCGTATCCGCGATGACCCGGGCAACGTCGCTTTCCGACGACACGTCGGCCGCCATCGCCTCGGCGCTTCCGCCGTCATCCCCGATCTCCGCCGCAACGTCCTGTACTTTGCCAAGCGTACGTCCGACAAGGACAACATGAGCGCCCTCGCGCCCGAATCTCAGCGCGATCGCCCGCCCGATGCCGCCTCCGCCTCCCGTCACGATAACGACTTTATTTTCCCATGTCATATGCGCACCTCTTGTCCTAACCATGATCGGCAGCAAATGTGTTCCGCAGCGTGCCAATTCCTTCGACCGTCGCCTCCACGACATCGCCGGCCTTTAGCCACACTTGCGGATTTTTCCCCATCCCCACGCCAGGCGGCGTTCCCGTGCTGATGATATCCCCAGGCTGCAGAGTGATTGTCCGCGATAGGAACGAAATCAAGTAAGGGACGTCGAATATCAGTTCCTTCGTATTCGAATGCTGCATCGTCTCGCCGTTTAGCTTTAAGGAAATGCCAAGCCGCCCGGGATCTCCTATTTCGTCTCTGGTTACGATCCAGGGACCAGTCGGCGCGAAACCGTCAATCGTCTTGCCGCGCGTCCATTGGGGTTCGTTTAACTGAATGTCCCGCGCGCTGACGTCGTTCACGATCGTGTAACCGTATACGTATTCCATCGCGGATTCCAGCGATACCTTGCTGGCTGTCCGCCCTATGACGACCGCAAGCTCGACCTCGTAGTCGCATTGCGACACTTCTTCCGGAATGACAACCTTATCGTCATGACCGACAAGGCAATTGTTGTATTTCGGAAATAACACCGGCACCTTGGGCACCTGCATGTTCGATTCTACAACGTGATCGTGGTAGTTCAACCCGATGCAAATAATTTTCTCGGGATTCGTTACCGGAGGAAGGAGCTTCACTTCATCCAACCTGCTTTGTTCGACCTCTGCCAGCAAGGACGAATTGCCGGAATCCTTAATGATATCCATAGCCGTCAAACCTTCGCGCAATACCCCGATTTCGGAACCATCCTTTAACAGTCCGACCCTCAAGCGACGTTCTTCATCCTGAAGCTTATAGAATTGCAACAATCTCATTGTAATCGCTCCTCCTGCTTTAAATATGCAAAAATATTTTAGCGGTTTTGCCAGGACCCGCGATCAACTTCTCAAAGCAGGCCCCTCCCTCTTCGAGAGGCGCCGTCTCGGTCCATGCCGTCAAATTCACTCGGCCCTCGGAAATCCATTGCAACGCAGTCTCAAAATCCTCTCGCGAATAAGCGAATGCGCCTTTCGCTTCAATCTCGCCGCGGATCATATCGTTAACGGGCAGCGCGCTCTCCGCTTCGTGAAGCCCCGTAAACACGACTCTCCCGCCGGAACGCGCCGCCGAGACGCTTTGCTGCCGGGTAAAACTCGCACCGACCGCGTCAATGACGGCATCGAAGCTCGCTCTCTCACCTATTTCCTCAAGCCGAGTCGCCGCCATGCCACCCAGCTCGCGCGCGATTTCGAGTCTCGCCTCGTTCAAGTCGAGGATGCCCGGATTCCTCACCCCATACGCTTGCGCAGCTTGAAGCGCGAGCAACCCGATCGGACCGGCCCCGTAAATCAATAACCGATCTGCCGGCGTCAGCCGCAGGAGCCGACACACGTGTACGGCGCAAGCAACCGGTTCCGTTAATGCGCCTTCCTCCATCGTTACATTGTCCGGCAGCCGATAGACATTTTCGGCCGGCACGGCAATGTACTCGGCAAACGCGCCTGGCCGATGGGCGCCCAGCAGCTGTCTGGCGCCGCATAACTGGGACTCTCCGTTCCGGCAATAACGGCAGCTTCCGCAAGTCACGAGCGGATTGGCCGTAACCCGCTCACCGGATGTAAAGCCATTTGCGCGTTCGCCCGTCTTCGCCACGATGCCCGCGAATTCGTGTCCCATTATAAGCGGCGGCTTGCGCAAGGAGTTGTGGCCGAGATATCCGCTAAGCTCGGAGCCGCAGATGCCGACCCGCTCCACGCGGATCAGCACCTCGTCCGGTCCCGGCTCAGGAACGGCTACCGACCGTACGTTCATTTGTTTGGGTCCTTCATAGACAAGGGCTTGCATCTTCATTTTCGTTAGCCTCCTCCTACTCGACGGGTTCCCGCTTCTCCCAATTCTGCTTGAACAACGGCAGCCAATGACCGGGGTGATACGGATATTTGGCCGCTTCCTCCAATTGAAGCTCTACGCCAAGGCCGGGACGTTCCGGTGGCTGCAAGTATCCGTTTTCGACCTTGAACGGAGGGGAGAAAATGTCTTGCGCCCACGAATGATTAAAGTCGTCGAATATTTCATGAAGGAAAAAATTCGGCGTAGCCATGTTCAAGTGCGCGCACACGATGGAGCACACGGGGCCTTGAGCGCTGTGCGGAGCGGTAACCCCGTTATGCGCATGTACCATGCCGCAAATTTGTTTGGATGCGCTAAGGCCCAGGAACTGCGGCTCCAGCTGAATAATATGAACGGCGTCATGTTTGAGCAGCTCCGCAAACTGTTCGCGGTTGTAATAATCCTCTCCGCATGCGATGGGAACCGGGCTTCTCCGCGCCACTTCCACCATGGAGGATATTCGATAAGGAGGAACGGGAGCCTCGAACCAGGTCGGCTCGTAAGGCGCCATGGCCTCCGCGAATTGCAGCGCCGTGTGCACGCTGAACCGATTATGCCCCTCGATCAGAATATCGACGTCCGATCCGACGGCATCGCGGACGGCGGCGATATTGCGGATCGCGCCCGCGAAATCGCTTCTATCCACCGTTCTCCAGGCTGCCCCGAACGGATCGAACTTCAGCGCCGTATACCCTTTGTCGACAACCTCCTTGGCCTGGTTAAAGAAGCTCTCCTCGTCTGCTCCTCCGCGGTACCAGCCATTGGCGTAACAGCGCAGCTTGTCATGGGCTTTGCCGCCTAGCAGCTTATACATCGGTACGCCAAGCGCCTTGCCCATAATATCCCAGCATGCCGTCTCGATCGCGGCAAGCGCCGACCCTTGCACCTGACCTCCGTCCGAATAAACATCCCGAATCATCTTGAGCGAGATGGTCTCCACATCGAACGGGTCCATCCCTATAACTAGATGTTTCAGCTCGTGAATGGCCGCTTCGACCGTTTTGGCGAAGCCGTTCAACGTTCCTTCGCCAAGTCCCGTTATTCCCTCGTCCGTATCCACTTGAACGAACAGCCAGTTCTTCCACGGGTTGCCGAC
This sequence comes from Paenibacillus agaridevorans, assembly GCF_018604145.1. Taxonomy (NCBI): domain Bacteria; kingdom Bacillati; phylum Bacillota; class Bacilli; order Caryophanales; family Paenibacillaceae; genus Paenibacillus; species Paenibacillus agaridevorans. The sequence continues at coordinate 5,230,840 of NZ_CP075889.1, forward strand.
AATATAAGTGCGTATATCCGTTATTCTCATGCCAATATCCTCCCACATGTAAGCGTTGAGATTAACTTAGCATGGCGATATGGGATCCACAAGATGTCTCACTTGTATACATCAAAGCATCACTTTTTCGACAAAATGAATATGCTGGCTGATCAGTCGAACGGTTAGCGCCGGGTCGTTGCCCTCGAGCGCTTTCCGAATTTGTTTATGCTCCTCCAAACTGCCATCCATTCGGTTCCGGTCGCGGTAAAAGGTTGTCCGGACGGCTCGCAGAAATTTATCCTGAAGACGGGACATCGCCTCCGAATATTCCTCGTTGTCCAGGCCCGACACGATTAACTCGTGAAATTGCCGGTCGAGCTCCACGTATTCGACGATATTCCGGGTTTCTACCGCCTCGGCCTGCTTCGCCAGATTTTCGTCCAATCGCTCAAAATAAGGGCCGTCCATTTTGGCCGTCAATTGACTCGCTGCAAACGTTTCGAGCGCCAGGCGCAGCTGATAGACGTCCAAAATTTTTTTTAGCGACATTTCCTGCACGACAAACCCTTGGTTGGCCACAAGCTTGACCAGTCCGATCATTTCCAATCGATCAAGAGCCGAGCGGATCGGCGTTTTGCTCATCTGAAGCCTTTCGCATAGCTGCTTCTCCGAAATAAACGTGCCTCCCTCCCACTCTCCGCTGACAATGCCATGCTTGATAAGCCCGAAAGCTTTATCTCTTAACGTCGTTCCTGTCGTCATATCGCTCCGATCTTCCTTTCCGCAATTGCCTATTATATGATGATCATACTTGATACTCCAGGTCGAAAGGAAGATGAACATGGGCAAGCCCACCCTGCGCCAGCTGGCATACGACAATATTCACTCCTGGATCGTGAACGGAGAATTGCCAAGAGGTTCCGTGACTTCGGAGATCGAGCTCGGCAAAAGGCTCGATATGAGCCGCACCCCGATTCGTGCCGCGCTCCAACAATTGGAGCTGGAGGGTTATGTTCGCATAGCCTCCAAGCACGGCATTCTCATTCTGGATTCTTCCTCCGAGCGGGTCGGCGACCTTCTCGAGATGATTGCGTCCATGATCTTGTTTGCCGGCATCCTTTCCTGGCATACGCGGCAAGAAGAGCTTATCCTGTTTTCCCGCAGCCAATCGGAACGCCTTGCCGTGCTCTTAAGGGAAAACGATGGTGATGCCAGGAACCGGCAAGCGTTTATCGATTTCGAATACGGGCTGCTTCGGGACTTGATTGCGATGTGCCACAACAAGGAGATGGACAAGTCCTACCAAACCGCGTCATCCCGGTTGTTATGGCATCTTAATGATCGCAGATGGACGGCTCCCTATAACGGAACGACATCGGAACAGTTGACTCGCTTCGTTCAGTCTCTCGCCTTGGGGATGGAAGCGTTCCGCGAAGCTTTATTCGCGTATCTGCAAACGTTGAAACGTACGTGGTCGTAGCGCCAAAATCGGTTCTACCTTTTTCACTGGTCATTTCGACACGAAATTACGAGCATATCGCAGGATGTTTTCGGCTGCATTAAGCTATGCAAATCTTTTACCTTCTGAGCGCTTTATATGGGGAAAAATGCTCCGACATGAAAGTTTTCATACCGGTTTTCATCCGATATACTTAAATAAACCGATTGAAAACACGATGAAAGGGTGATTTCGCTGAGTTACGTAGACTTGTTGGGACGTCGGAGCACGATATTGAAACACCGGATGGATGATTTGATCAAGAAGAACAACTCGCAAGGATTAAGCGCCCAGGAAAAGAACTTATACCAAACCATTGTTAAAGAATGGCATCAAGTCGAGAGCGAAATCAACTCCGCTCGCAAAGAATCATAGCTTTGGCTCATATGAAAAGGACGATACCCAGGCATCTATGATGCGAGGGTACCGTCCTTTATTCGTGCTGTATGTCGATTGTTTTGCCGTTTATAAATCCGAGATCCGATGTCGCTATCCTTGCGTTGCTTCCTTGACTGCCGGCTTGCCAGCCTCAATCAATCGTTTGTTCCCTACGAAGAAAAAGGTCAGAACCACGATTAACAATCCCGTTCCCGCAAGCAGCCATTCTATTTCGATCACATCCGCCAGCGGGCCGAAGATCATCATGCCGATTGGCATCATCGAAGTCGAGATCATGCCGAATACGCCAAAGATGCGGCCCATATAGTCCGGATCCACCTTCTCCTGCAGCAGCACCGTCGTCGGCGTATTCGCCATAGGCATTGCTACTCCGAACAGCCCCATGATGATTAAGTATATCCAAAAGACAGGCATAATTCCGAGCAATAACGTACACACTCCCATGACCAGGTTGGCGAAGGCCATTGTGTACACCTTGTTGCGGAAACCGCCCCATGATGCGATAATCGCTCCACCAGCCATCATGCCGACGGAGAAAGCAATTTCAATAGCCGTTAACCGCCAATATTCCTCCCCGAAGCTTCGCGCAACTTGCAGTGGCGTCAAAAATGCAGCCGGTGCCATCAAGACGAAGAAAAAAGCGAAAAAGATAAAGAAGGGCTTAAGAAAGCTATGATTCTTAATGTAGGTTAACCCCAACTTAAAGTCATCCATATAACTAGTCGATTGTTTATCGGTCGCCTTCTTGTGCAGGGGAATCTTGAGAAAGAGAAGTAAAGTGAGGATCGCAAGGATTGCGGTTACGACATCGATAAAAAGAATCAACTCAATGGTTGCAAAGGTGAGCAATGACGCGCTGACAATGGGCGCAACGAACATCATAAGCGCCTGAAGCGTCCCGTTAATGCCGTTAACTCGGGTCAGCTTGTCCTCTGGTACAATCTGAGGCAATATGGCGCCTACTGCCGGCGTTTGGATACCCGCTCCCAGCGCGCGGACGGCGGCGATGACAAACAGCAGCCATGTCGCATTATATCCCATTAGAAAAGTGATGGCGAGAATAAGCGTAACCGCCGCAATCATCGCATCCGCAATTATAATGAGATATTTGCGGTTGAAACGATCCGCCCATACGCCTGCGAACGGCGACAACAGAAAAGTGGGAATGAACCCGCAAATAATAAAGAGCGTCATCATAAGTCCTGATTTGGTGGTCAGCGTGACATGCCACATAATCGCGTATTGAACCAAGGCGGAACCAAATAACGATATCGTTTGACTGCTTAAGAAAAGAATGATGTTTCTTTTCCAGTTCTTTTTTTCTTCCTCGTGCGTCATCTTGTGCCCCTTTCTGGAGATACCCGAATGTATCATCAAGAATTTCTCCGTTTCTTATAGTAAGTCATTACCAAATTACATGCAACTAGGGCGTGTCTGAAAACCCGCTCTGGGGCATCTTTCACCGCCTTTCCGCCCCCTGCTTCGTCACTTTTGCTTGACGTACCCCCGGTACGCCTTCACAAAAGTTCCTTGCATGGAACGAAAATTCGGCAAAATCTGCTCCCCTCGGAGTATTCAGACACGCCCTAATTCCAATTCCCGTCAATCTGTCCACTTCCGTTTGCAACATGACACCCATGGAGGCGCTGCTACGTATTGCTTGGAATTGGGATTAGAATAGTAATAGGTTAAGGAGGACAAAATGTTTATCGTCATTGGTCTCGTATTTATCGTCTTGTACGCCCTGATCGTTTTCTACATAGGTTGGAGCGGCTGGAAGTGGATGAAGCCGGCGGTCTCTCGCAGGTTCCGGCTATTCTATATCATCGCGATCGTTTTCCTGGCAAGCTCTCTCTTTCTCTCCAGAATCGTCGAGGGCTCCACCATACTAAGCGTAATCGGCAGCTATTGGCTGGCCATCTTTAGCTTATTGGTTATGCTGCTCCCTCTCGTGCATCTAATCGTCTGGCTAACCAAGCTGACGAGATTGCCTCGCCGCTCCGTCCAGAAGTGGTCGGGTATCGTTACTTTAATCCTGCTCGTCGGCTTGCTGGGTTATGGAAGCTACAATGCGTTTAGCCCGACCGTGCGTTTCTATGACATCCATATCGACAAAGAAGGCCCGGCGAATGGCGAGCTTCAAATCGTAATGGCCTCCGATATGCATTTTAGTTATTTATCCGGCAGAAACCATGCAGAACGAATGGTAAAGGAAATTAACGCGCTTAACCCCGACATTGTCTTGCTGCCCGGCGATATTGTGGATGACGATATTATTCCCTACAAAGACAAAGGGATCGGCGACGTGTTATCGGAGATCGAAGCGCCTCTCGGCGTGTTCGCCTCGCTTGGCAACCATGATCGGTTCAAGGGAGAGACCGAGGAGTTAATCGGACTTCTGGAGGAAAGCGGCATCGATGTGCTGTACGACGAGACGATCCAAGTGGATAGCTGGCTGACGTTGGTCGGACGGAAGGATTACAGCGATAAGGAAAGAGCCGGGCTGGCCTCATTAACAGACGGTATTGATCGCTCTGAACCCATTTTTATGCTGGAGCATCAGCCGGTTGAATTCGACATCGCGGAGGAGCAGGGCATCGATCTCGTGGTCTCCGGACATACCCATTATGGACAAGTCGCGCCTGGCAATCTGATTACCGGCATGTTGTTCGAAAATGATTGGGGCCTTCTGCAGAAAAGGCAGCTGCATTCCATCGTCTCTTCCGGTTTTGGCTTCTGGGGCCCCCCTATCCGGATCGGATCGCAGGCGGAAATCGTCTCGATTCGTGTTCATTTCGCCAATTTGGGCAGTTAAAGCAGGGGCTCTGTCCAATAAGTCTCATAAGTAAAAAGTTGGGCGAAACGCAATTCCGTCCAACTTTTTTACTTTTTCAGGAAAGTGGCGAGGCAGATGCCTGCCACTTAACATTCGACCAAAACGGGGCGTCCAGCATTTCGTTTTCACTGACTTTTCGGACAGCCATTTGCCAGGTGCCGACCTATTTGGGGGATTGTGTATGAATTTTCATACACATTTGGCTAGGCGCCGGCCTATTTGGTGGATTGTGTATGAATTTTCATACACGTTTGGCCAGGTGCCGGCCTATTTGCCTGGATTGTGTATGAATTTTCATACACGTTTGGCCAGGTGCGCCACTTTGTTGAATCAAAACCATCCAGGCTCCAAGTCCATACAAGGCTGCTCATCCGCAATGCCATCTATATTCCAGCGCAGCCAATGACGTTGCTCTTGCGTCCCGTTTCCCCATTCCTCCCATAAAATCGCGCATAAATCGATACGTCTCTTCTCGATAAACAAAGGCAGCTGCTTCATCCAGTATGAATCGATGGGGCGAATCTGATTGTATCCCTCCATAAAGCCGACAAAAAACCGGTTAGCCCTTTCGGTCGTCTCTTCCCTGCTTGCCGCCGGTTTGCTCCATTGCGAGAAGGTCGATGCATAGTAGACAGCCATAGCCACATCCTGAACAAAATAATCGTAACCGCAATCGTCAAAATCAAACGCGAATATGACCCCGTTATGCACATAAAAATTGCCATGATGCAGATCGCGATGGCATAAGCCGTAGCTGTCCTTCTCCCGGGGCAGACGCAGAATTTGTTCCTCGCGCTTCTTGAAAGCTTGGTACAGCAACTGCTCCTCTGCCGGGGAGGCGTCGGTAGGCTGGTAAGGCAACTCATCCTCCGTAATCCGATCCGGTTCGCCGGCAGGGACAGAATAGTTGACAGCGCACTCATGCATGAGCCCGGTAATACGCCCCCACTCTTGGAACAAGGAATCGTTCCATTCCGATTGGCCTCCATGGATATGGCCGCCGGGTGCTTTCTCAAACGCAGTCAGCAGGAAAGTGCCGCCCTCGTAAGGAATACGCTCCAGAAGCCGACCTCCAGGCGAAGGAAGAGGTTTGCATACGTTCACGTTATGCTCTGCAAGATAGGCGACGAAATTCAGTTCCGCCTGCAATTGCCTCTCTGTACGATGCGAGTCGTGCGTCACTCGCAGAATGGTGTCTCGACCATTGTCATTCATGGCGTAAACGAGATTCTCGAACCCGCCGAATTTGGAGATATCGTGTTCGGCAATGCCATAACAAGCCGCCGCGGCCCCAAGATGCTCCAAAGTAAATTGTTTTTGCCAACTATTCAACTTCCCGTCTCCTTTCCGTTTTTCGATCCATTTTGTTCAACATTCTGTCTTTCGCTTGCTCGCGTCGTTTGGCGTAAGCCATCTCTTTCTCCAATTTAACATAGTTCTGATATCGTTTGGCATCGAGCTCGCCGCTCGCGATTGCGCTCCGAATCGCGCAGCCAGGCTCTCGTTCATGCTTGCAGTCCCGGTATCTGCACGATTCGCTTAAGACCATTATATCTTCGAATGCGGCGCCAGCCCCATCGTCCGATCCGTTTAACTGCAGCTCGCGCATCCCCGGCGTATCGATAATGATTCCGCCTTGAGTCAGTACGATCAATTCGCGATGCGTGGTCGTGTGTTTGCCTCGTCCGTCCCCGTACCGAATATCGTTTACCCGCTGCAGTTCCTTGTCGGCCAAGGCGTTGATGAGCGTTGACTTGCCAACGCCGGACGAGCCGATCACGGCCAGTGTATTCCCTAACACAAGATAAGTCTGAAGCTCATGCATGCCTTCGGTGTTTAAAGCGCTAATGGTGTGGACGGGTACGCCCGGCGCAATAGCCTGCACTTGCGCGGCTTGCTTCTCTGCATCATGGCTCAGATCCGACTTGCTCAGCACGATGACCGGACTCGCCCCGCTTTCCCAGACAAGAAGCAAGTAACGTTCCATTCGGCGAAGATTAAAGTCCTGATTAAGCGCCATGACGATCAGTATCTGATCTATATTGGCAGCCACGATCTGTTCCTCCGTCACGGCTCCGGCGACATTGCGGGACATCTTGCTTTTTCTGGGAAGAACAGCGTAAATAATCGCACGATCCGACTCTTCCTTCATGACCACCCAATCGCCGACCGCAGGAAGATCGGCCCTCTCCATCGCATGATATCGCAGCTTGCCGGCCAGTTCGGCCAGCTTCTCGCCGTTGCTTGAGGCCACATCATACAGTTGCCGATGTTCTTTGATCACACGTCCTACCGAATAACCGCGTTCCCGGTACGGTTCGTAATGCTGCTGGAACATGGGACCCCAGCCTAGTTCAACTAAATTCAATGTACATTCCTCCAATTTTATTGCTTTTCCAACCCTTACATCACGATTGCAGCACAAAAAAGCCGCGACAAATGAAACTCTATCGGCGGCTTTACAATGTCAGATCATTCGTAAAATAGACATAGGAAAGCCCCGGAATCCTGCACTTCGGTTTCCGGGGCGATTAACTCATTCGCTCATTCGTCCAAACAGCTTAGAATAGTGAACGGTGAGGAACGCCTCCTTGAACCAAAGCATTTTTGATCATTTCAGCCATTGTCCTCACTCCTTTCAGTCTTTGTGAAGTAAATATAGCATACAGATCGTTGCAATCATAGACCAAGAACGAGTATAAACAATTAGTTGGAAAGGAATTTAATCGCTTGGAAAAAGAGGAAATATCGTTTAAATTGTCGAATTTTAGCATCTATGATCGATTACCACTTTAAAGGATGACATAAATGCTTCGAAAATTATGGGTGTCCGCCCTTATTCTTTTTACTATCTCTCTGATGGCGCCTTGGCTAACATCCGCGATGGAGCAGCCTAAAGTTCCTTCATCCGGAGAGTTGCCTGATCCCGCCTCGTCTCCCTCCCTCAAGGCCGTTAACGGGATGCTCTCGCTAAATGACTGGGATTTCGCAAGAGACGGAACGGTCCAATTGCAAGGGGACTGGTTGGTGGAGTGGGAAACGATGGGAGATCCGAACCTGCAAGTAACGGAGCACTCCTTTGGAACAGTCAAGGTTCCAAGCTCATGGGGAAATCTTCCCGAACCTAGATCGGATTACGGCCTTGCTACTTATCGATTGCGCGTGTTGCTGCCTGAGGAATGGAGGACTTCCGATCAGGTCCGCCCCCTGGCGATCTATATGCCTGATGTAGCGACGGCTTATTCGTTATGGATAGACGGTCAACAGGTATTGAAGGTGGGTCAAGTAGGAGCAAATAAGGAAGAAATGGTAGCCAGCAACGTGCCTCGAACCGCTTCCTTTGCCGTTAATCGGGATTGGCTGGACATTACAATTCATATTTCGAACTTTGTCCAACGCAAAGGCGGGCTTTGGACGACTCCCTTGCTTGGCACCGCAGATCAAATCGCGCGGTATCATCAGACAAGATTAATTGTCGATAATGCACAGGCAGGCATCTTGATTGTAATGGCGATCTTCCATATCGCTTTGTTCTTCTGGAACAGAAAAGAAAAAAGCCCTTTCTTTTTTGCTGTGTTATGCCTTGCTGTAGCTGTCCGAACCCTTTCGTCCAGTCAAATGACACTTATCTATTTCTTACCGGAATTTTCATGGGAATGGAACACAAAGCTGGAGTATATGTCCGTAGTTGCGGCAAGTCAATTCACGCTTCTCTACTTTTTACAAATGAATGCTCGAAGCGTCGTACTTCCCCGATTGGCCGCAATCTTTATTTGGTCCGGAAGCTTTTATCATTTATTTGTGCTTTTATGCCCGGCGTCCGTTTTTACGACAACCATGAATGTTTTGATGACTTATCTTGTACTGATCTCCTCCTACGTCCTTGCCATTGTCATTCGCGCCTCCTTGCAGAGAGAGGATGGGGCCTTGTTCAATCTGATCGGAATGAGTGTGTTTTTTATTTGTGTACTAAATAATGTTTTATACTATAACTTTATTATCGTTTCGATAGATATGACTGCCATCGGCATGCTCGCCTTCTTGATTTTACAGTCTCTTAATGTTACCAATCGCTTTGCGAGGGCGTACAATCTGGCGGAAGAGACGTCAGCCAAGCTGGTTCAGCTGAACCAAAGCCTGGATAAGCAGGTAGAAGATCGTACACATAAGCTGGAGCACAGCCATCGCGAACTGAAGCAAGCCTATGAGCAGCTTTCCAACATACACGAAGAACGCCGACGGTTGTTTTCCGATATTTCGCACGAGCTTGGCCATCCGGTAAATTCGATTCAAGGTTACATCCGCGGCATGATTGATGGCGTCGTCCCTCAGGGGAAGACGGAATATTTGCATACGGTTTATGAAACAACCTTGTATCTGCAACGGATCTTTCAAGATTTGATCGCGCTCGAGCGGCTCGAATCCGGTCAGATCGAACTGGAAAAGAAACAAATCGATCCCAGTTTGTACATCAAAGAACTTGTCGATAGTTATCGTTGGGATATAGAAGAAAGCGATATTGCATTTCAATATCTGGAAGGCGTACCCCCGGACGAATATTGCGCAGAGGTAGATCCTAGCCGGATCGAGCAAGTATTTTGCAATTTATTGTTTAATGCCAAAAAATTCACGCCTGGCGGCGGAACCATTACGATACATACGACCATTGTAATGGAAAAGCCTGAAACTCCTTATATGCAGGTTACTGTTCAGGATACCGGTGCGGGTATTTCGGAGAGGGATCTCCCCCATCTATTCGAACGATTCTATCAGGTTCGCAAGGGTGACCGCCAAGGAAGCGGGCTGGGACTCGCGATTGTTAAAGGTATTGTAGCGTCACATGGAGGCTATGTGGGCGTACAGAGCGCAATGAGCGAGGGCAGCCGGTTCTACTTCGCCATTCCTGTTTCATTAGCGTCAGCCTATAGAATGAGAAGGTGAGGGTTCATGCTTGTCAATAAATGAGAAAATCATGATTGTAGAAGATGATCCAGATCTTAGCGAGCTGATTCGACTGTATTTAGAGCAAGCCGGATACGATGTACTAAAAACCGATCAAGGATTACATGCCGTTATCGAGTGCAAAAAAGAAAATCCTCCAGATCTCATCCTGCTTGATATTATGCTTCCGGATATGAACGGGATAGAGATTTGCCGCATGCTTCGCGAGCATTCCAATGTGCCGATCGTTTTCATTAGCAGCAAACAAGAGGCGGACGTGATGGTACGTGGACTCGAATGGGGAGGCGATGATTATGTGCTCAAGCCTTTCCATCCGAACGTATTGGTAGCGAAGGTCAAAGCTTTGCTTCGCAGAGTGAAGGGTCAGCCCTCGGAACAGCTGGAGTTGGGGAACTGGCGGTACGATTACAAGACCGCCGAGCTGTATGTGGGCGGAGAAGCGGTGCCGTTGTTTACCAAAGAGAGACAAATGCTCGAGTTTTTTCTCAGAAACCCTAATCAAGTTTTTCATGTGGAGGAGTTGCATCAAGCGATTTGGGGATGGGATAGCCTCAGCAATTTAGGTACGGTGATGGTGTATATCCGTCATTTGCGCAAAAAGATCGAAGCGGATCCGTCCAAACCGCGTTTTATCGTTACTGTCCGAGGTTTTGGCTACAAGTTTATAATGGATCACAAAAGATAGTTCCATTGAACTATCCAGTAGTTATTTCGGCTCCCATTTAAACTGTTTTTAAACTCCCTCTTTTATACTATTAAGCGTATACGTGGAATCGTTTAATGGAGGAGAGTTGCATGCCATACTACCATTTCAAAAAAGTCTGGACGCCCCTTAGCTTGATAGGCGTTCATTTTTTTCAAGATGAACAAGGGGATTATTGGGTAAAATATTGGAATTCGAAAAGACGTCGTTTAAAGGGATAATCCGGATGAAGCATTCATCCTTCCCTGAGGACATCGACTAAAAATAAGGCCAACAGCCGCTCATCGAGCGAACTGCCGGCCTTTTCTTGTATCCCGTTACAGATAGAGAAGCTTGGCGAGCACTTTAGCCGCTTCGGCGCGCGACAAGGCGTTTTGCGGATTAAACTTGCCGTTCCCGCTGCCTTGAATGATTCCTAACTTCTCGACCTGTGCAATCGCCTCGATGGCCCAAGCCCCGGCATCCTCCATATCGCTAAAGCTTGCCGTCTGACCGTTCTCCGCGCTTTTCCCGTTCATGGACGCATAAGCCCGACTCATGATAACCGCCATTTCCTGGCGCGTAATCTTGCCATGCGGATTAAATTGCTGCGGGCTTTTACCATTGATAATTCCCGCTTCGGCTGCAGCGTTGACTGCATCTGCGTACCAAGACCCGGCTTCCACGTCATTAAACGTTCCCTCTCCGCTTGCTGTAAGCTTCAGCGCTCTGGCGATGATCGCCGTAAATTCCGCGCGGGTAATCGTTGCGGTGGGAGCGAACCTCTCGGAATCTACGCCGTTAACCAGATCCGCCGCAGATAACAGTTGCACGTAATCGTACGACCAATGATCGCGATTTAAGTCCGCGTAGTTCGTTACAATCTCGATAGCCACATAAGAATGCCCCGTCAGCAGCTCGGGATGATCCGCGGACAAAACAACATTCGCTTGAACCAACGTCAGTTTGCCGTCGCTGCCGATTTCGTACAAATTCGTGTAAGGGGTCATATCGTCCGGCTTAATGCCGAGAGTATAAGATACGCTGGCCGCTTGGTCGCCTGCCATTGCCTTGACCGTAAAGGCTTTGCTTGCGGCTTTTGCCGTCTTTTTCGACGTTTGAATTTGATTCTCGTAAGCTTGTTGTTCGGCTTGGGTTGCATATTCAACCACGAGTTCAACCGTCTTCGCTTTGCCATTATCCAGCAGCAGTCTGTTCAGCTCTTGTCCGCTCAAAACAATATTCGGCTGATTAGGCACGGTGATGACGACCTCTCCATCCCCTAATTGCTTAAATAGAGCAGCCAATCCGGTTGGAATTTGAATCGTGCCGCCTTCGCCGCTTAGATCAATCACAAGTCGTCCGGCATCAATGGCTTCCGTAACTTCCTTGTCGGACAGCACCTTATCCGCATCAGGAGTTGGCACCGTAGGTCCCCCGCCGCCTGACCCAGGCAAAGACGGCACCTCGGTCTTCGGCTTCGTGACAGAGAACTCGTCGATCAGAACGCCTTCGCTCGTGCGCGCCTCGACGCGGATCTCGTCCTGCGTAACTTGGATTGCGGAATAGACGGGAACATCTTCGTCGAATATTTCTTCCAGGTAATCAAACTTGGAGCCATCATAAAATTTCCAGCCAGAGGCGCCGCCGTCCAGGTAGACCGTTCCCTCATTCGTTTGCTTATTCGGCTTTCCTTCCTGCATCGGGTAAGTGCGCGAATACACATGATCGTGGCCGACCAGCACCAAGTCTACGCCCATTTTCTCCAGGATCGGCGCAAAATAGGTCTGCGTGTACTCCACAAGCGTGTCACGGCCCGCTTCCGTATGGTAAGCAGGGCGATGGAACATCGCGATCGTCCATTTCTTGTCGTTTTGCTCCAGGTCTTCTTGCAGCCAAGCGGCTTGATCGATCATTTGCTCTTTCGTGCCTTCCGAATTCAACACGACAAAATGCGTATCGTCGATATCGTAGGCATAGGCGTATTGCATTTGCGATTCCGGTCCGTTCATAGGGAAGTTCGCGCCTTTGGTAAACACGTCCTTGCCCTCGCTCTTGACGTCGTGGTTCCCAAGCGTAAGCGCGGATGGATACGTAGTCGCATAGATCGAAGAAGCTCTCCAGAACTGTTTCCACTCATCGAAAGCGCCGCCGGCATCCACTATGTCTCCTCCATGCATAATGAATTGCGTGGAAGGATATTGTGTAAAGGCATTCGACATAAGCTCCTGGTAGATTTCTAAGCCATCATCTTCTTTCGTATGAGAATCCGTCACGAACAAGAAAGAAAACGGCGTAGCTTTATCTTGATCCATTGTGGTATACGAGTGCCATATCGACCAAGCATCCTCATACCCGATCCGATAGTTATAAGTCGTATTCGGCTTCAAATTCTCGACCAGAACATTGTGGAAGCGAATTTCGCCCTTGCTGCCCTTCTCTTTCAAGCTGAGTACTTGAAGCTCGCTCTCGGATTGTTGTTCTTTGACGAGGGAAGTTTCAGGCTCTTCGCCCTCTCCCCATTCGCTTGCTTCGATATATTGAATAAACGTATCCCGAGTTGCCGAATTGGTCTGCCATGCCACGCTTAGTTGCGTCGACAAGTCTTCCGCGACATACGTCTGAAGGTATTCCGGCATGCTGGAGCCGTATTGTTCGACGACATCATATTTGACAACCTTGCTGTTCTCCGTGCCGTTGACCGCTTGCACTTGATAGCTGCCACGCGCCAACGTCGCGAGATCCGTCGTCAATTGCCCCTGGGCATTCGTTCGGCCCAGACTGCCGCTGAGCGATAGGCTGATCACGTCGGTTGCGGCAATGTAACCCGATGTCGTACCGTCCGGCAAAATCACCTCGAACCAACCGTCGTCAGGCTCAGCCGATGCGTAATACCGTTGGCCTGCCGTCGCTTCACCCAGTTTGTCAGAAGAAGTGTCATCGTCCTCGTATACGTTAGTCGTTGCGGCGGTGATCGTTATGACGGAGCTTTGCTTCAACAGACCCGTAAAGAAAACATCCGCTCCTTCGAACGGTTGGTTATTGCGATCCGTAACCGTGAAAGTAGTCGTTGTATCGATTCCGACTCCCGTCAGCTCCAGATGATACGGGAATGCGATCGTGTAGCGAATGGGAGTTGCAAGCGGATTGCCTGTCGGCGTGCCGCCAGAAGCAAGCTCGGAGCTGCTCATCGTGATGGACTTGTAAGCCTCGCCTCGCTCCAGCACAGCCGCGGAGTTCACTCTGAAGTTCACCGTCACGATATCGTCGGCCGTTGCCGGGGATATACCGTCCAGGTTCACTTGCAAGATCCCCTTGTCGTCATCGACCGTCGAAGTGGCCGCAACGCCGTTGACTTCCGCCAGCCCTTCGAAGCGAAGGGTGTTCGGATCATAGGCCAATTCGAATCCAGCCGAATCCGCATTCGCGTAGTCATTCATGCCCACCTTAACGGCATAGATCTCATTGCTCACCGCCTCTTCGGGCGCCGTCATGGAGAGGCGTTCTCCGGCTTCGATCGTGAAGGCATACGTTTTTTTCGCCGGATTGCCGTTACTGTCTCTCACCTGAATATCAAGTACATGATAGCCCCCATCCACCGATTCGCCTGGATAGGACAGTATGCCCGTATCTGGCGAATACTGCACTTCGGCCGTAATGTCCCTACCGTCCAAGTGTACGGCCAATGAAGTCAAGTCTAGACCGGAATCCAAGTCGGCAACCCCCACTTGCAAGGCCGCCAGCGGGGCTTTTAATACTTCATCTTCCAGCGGTGTTATTGCCGTAAGAACGGGAACATCGTTATCCTCGTCCACTTCTCCATAGATGAAGCGAATATCGTCAACCCAGATGGAGCCTTTATTTTTTTTGCTCATATCGGATTGCTTCAGTTGGAAAAAGAGTTCAAGAATGATCGGGCCTTGTTTCCCTTGCGGAATATCGGCCTCGATATATTTCCAGCCCGTCCAGTTGATTCCGTCGTTATCCGCATCGTAAAATTCGGCCTGAAAGGAGGAGCCTCTGCCTTCAAGCTCCCTGAATTTCGTCGTCAGAAGATGACCTTCGTTGTGGCCGTACACCCACATGCCCACTTTGGTCGGGTATCCCGAAATCGGTTGATGGCCGCTTTGGTAGCCAACCTCGATCTGGGAGGGATTGTCCACGATATCGATCATGTCGTAGTCGATTCTAGCGGAGTGCGCTCCATTCCTTACGTACTTGGGATTAGACTCCAGATGGAGCGTAGCCTCGTGCATCCGTTTCGGATTGAACTTGATGTCGGCAATTACATTCTCGTCTTCGAAGTCTTCTACCATCACGATTGAATCGCTTTCGTCGGCCGCATGGACGGAGGCCTTGCCCCCCATTGCCGCGAGCAATTCCACTCCTAGAAGCGTTATGACCAACGAGAATATGACTTTCTTGCGCCATTCCTTTACTAACATGTTCATGTTATGATCCTCTCTCTCCTCGCAATATCTGTATATCTCCAAGGAGTCTAACAATCATTTGTTAAGAGAAATCAATCTAGTTGTAAAGGAATTTTATTGTTTTGCGAAACCAGCAGAATGACGCGTTCGCTTATTCTCTCCTTATTCCTCTAAGCTGGCCGTAACGACGGTTTGTCGCAGCTCATTGTTGCTGACTTTAACGTGAATGACTTTCTTCGTGCGCTTGCCTTCCCGATCTGTAATGACAATCGTAATCTGGTCTTCCTTAAGCTCCTCGGGATATTCGTCCAACTGCATATGTCCGATGCCGGATCCGTCGTTGCCTGCAGCGGCCGCCAGCGCCTCTTGAGATGTCAAGTCCTCTGGCAAGGCTTGATTCGCTCCGAGAAAATGAGCATAGTC
Organism: Paenibacillus agaridevorans; assembly: GCF_018604145.1. Classification (NCBI taxonomy): domain Bacteria; kingdom Bacillati; phylum Bacillota; class Bacilli; order Caryophanales; family Paenibacillaceae; genus Paenibacillus; species Paenibacillus agaridevorans. The sequence continues at coordinate 5,246,052 of NZ_CP075889.1, forward strand.
ATCTTCTGCTGCCCACTTGTACATATTCCATGCCGTCCAGCGGTACCAGATGTCCCCGTGGTTGTTGAAATCCTCATCGAAATTCATCGTGATTTTCTTGTCATAAAGCAAGCCAAAATCAGCTTTGGATATTTGGCTTTCTTCATCAAAAGTTTGATAAAGCTCAGAATTCCAGAATTTCTCGTCCTGCGTCTTCGTCCAATCCACGGCGTAAATATATTCATTCTGTGTAGAAATTTCTATTTTCGCGATATTCTCGCCTTCGATATAAAATTCCAACCCAGGCCTTGAATCTACATTGCTGACTATTGTGCCGTATTCACCTGGCCTCTTCTCATTATCCGCCAGTCTGAAGGCAGGTCCGTCTTCCCCGATTCTTACATCAATGGCATACGCGGTTGTTTTCTCTCCGAACGGGACACTTAAGAAGACAGCGATCGCCAACACAAGGCAAATGGCCGGAATTGCCCACCTGGCGCTCAGCAGCCTTGCCCACACTTTCGTATGTGCAACCGGTTGCCTGGAATTTAGAATATTCGCCCTCATCCTCGCCTTTTGTCTCTCGTTAGGCGTCATATTCTCGAAGTGTGCATGTAACTCGTTTTTATTCATAGTCATCCTCTCCTAATTCCAATTTCAGACGTTTCCTCGCCTTTCTCATCTGCGTTTTTACTGTGTTCACATTCATTTTGAGCATAATAGCAATCTCGTTTATCCTATACCCCTCATAGTAATGGAGATATAAGACTAGTCGATGCTTAGCGGGAAGCTTATTTAACTCCTCCTCCATATCGCGGGTCAAAACCATATTCGCTTTCGTTGCTGCTTGCTCCATTGAACTGCTCTCTAGATCGACAACCTTTTTTCTCCACCATTTGCGGAGCAGGTCGCGGCAATGATTCTGCGCAGTCACGATCAGCCACGCCTTCTCATGCTCGACATCAACAAAAGATTTGCCGCATTCCATAAGCTTTATGAATACGGATTGAGCCGCATCTTCCGCATCCGGCTTGTTTCCCATCATAGAGAAGCAAATCCGATAAACAAGATTGATATGACGGTCGTAAGCTGTGCGAATGGAGTTGTCCAACTGCTCAGACTGCTCACTCTCGACAACCATTTTGCGTGTAAACAACATGGACATGATCACTCGCATCGTTTCCCTCCTTTTCTTCTAACACGAAGAACAAGGCCAATTGGTTTTCAAGTTTAATTAAGCATTTCAAAATTAATCGCCAGGGCCATTCGGCCGGACACTTACCCTCTCGGCCAACGATGAGGAGCGACATGCTGCAGCATGGCAAGAAAGAGCGCCGCCCATTGTTCAAGCGATAGTGAAGCGACTGCTTGCTCACGTCTAACATGTGCAAGTCTCAATGTAATTTTCAATTGCGCAGGCGTGAAAATGGTTCCCAGCGCATGCTCTGCCATAAGTCGCGGTTCACGAAGCAGATATGACGCGAAGGCGGCAAATCGCCTTCTTTCCTTCTCGGGGACTAGAGAGGTATCCCTTCTTGCAACTCGAATGATAGCAGCGTCAACGCGAGGCGGCGGCGCAAAATGAGTGCACGGAATGACCTTCCTCATGTCGAAATGAAATTGCATTCTCCATAGGAGCAGCCTCGGATCCAGCGTAGCTCTTTCCGTAAATCGAATAGCCGCTCCTTTCTCCAGGATCAGCGCCCCTCGCTGGAATGATCTGCCTTCGAACCCAAGCAGCTTATCGAGAATGGCCGTTGTGATAGAGAACGGAATATTGGCGATCACGCAGAAGGGTGCGGCCGGCAGCCTCATTTGCCTAAAATCGGCTTCTACAATGTTAATGTGAGGATGGTCTTCTGCTTTGGCTCGAAGCATCCTGACGAACTCTGCATCATTCTCTACAGCGATGACCTTGCCGGCTCTTGCTGCAATCGGAAAAGTAAGACTTCCTTTGCCTGCGCCGATCTCTAGCACGGTATCGCTTGGCTGCGGCCGTATCGTGTCAATTAGTTGCTTAATTGTACGCGGGTGATGCAGCAGATGCTGCCCCGAAAAGTTCGGCCCCGCTTTATGTTTCCTAACCGTTCGATGTTTCTTATTCTGTTTGCGCATAGATTCGTTCCTCCCGTTGTTGTTAAGTTTCTTGGATAAACAAAAGAACCGCAGGCGCGGGCCTGCGGCGGAACAACGGGAATGTAACAACCAATATGCGCATTCAAACAAGCGTCCCTGTGAGCATCGGGACAACAGCTCGCTGTAGGTTTCATTGCATAATTGAATAAGCGTCAACTTTCCCTTGGTATGAGAAGATTAATGCCGTGCTTATTTTGTACACGCAAAAAAGAGACAGACACGCTGTCCCTTATCCTTCAATTATGCAATAGGATATCCTGAAATGGGCAGACCGATTCCGTTTTGCTCCGCTCGCAGGCAGAGCCTTTGTTCACTATGAAGTTAGCGGGACAAAGTGACAAAACGTAATCTTCCGTAATTAACTGCACCCATCGTCAGGACAACCCTCCGTTCCTTAAACTGTTGTTATTGTATCATAAAGGCAGACCTAACCACAATCCGGCTACGATCGTTACAGCGCAATATCCTTGTTCTCGTACGTTAGCTTGGTTCGTTCGAGATATTAAGCTCTTCCTGATCATCGTGAGCTCGCCATATTATTCATAAGGATTGGTCGCAGATGGAAAAGTTTATTTTGACATTTAGTTAGACCCAATCTAAAATGAAATGTAAGTAAGTACTTGCATTAGGGGAGGAGGAATCCCATGAGCGCTACTCCGACTACAAGCGAGAAATTATTGTTGGCAACTATCAACCTCATGGCCGAAAAAGGATATGACGGCACCACGACCAAAGAAATCGCGATAGCTGCCGGAGTGAACGAAGTCACTTTATTTCGCCATTTTGGAACAAAAGAAAAACTGCTTGAGGCCGCCTTTAGCCGGTTTCACTATGGCAATGAGATGACCAGGCTTTTTAACGAAGATCTTAAGGGATATCTGCAAGAGGACCTGCTTACAGTGAGTCGAACGTATCACAGCATTATGAACCGGAATAGAAAATTAATCTCGATCGCGCTTAAAGGAAGCAGTACTTTACCTGACTCTGTTCTGCAAGAGGCTTCGCGCAATCCCACTCACTTAAAAAATTTGCTTACCGATTATCTAACTGCAATGTCATCGGAAGGCAAAGTGGTCACCTCTAATCCAGAGATCCAGGCCTTATCGTTTATGTGGATGAATTACGGGGCTTTCATCAATAGACTAAATGCCGAAGAAGCGGTCTCGGAAGATGTGCTGGACGATTTTATTGAAGAAAGCGTGCGCATATTTACTAAGGCGCTTAGCCCTTAGTTATTGGTTTCCCTACAAATGAAAGGAGAGATTCTTTATGACTAAAACGTCTTTTCCCTACGAAAAAAAGCGTCAACGAGTACTCGGTCTGGAAATGGCCTATGTAGACGAAGGAAGCGGCGATCCGGTTGTTTTTCTGCACGGCAACCCTACTTCCTCTTATCTCTGGCGTGAAATTATTCCTTATGCTCAAAATTTCGGTCGTTGCATTGCTCCTGACCTCATAGGCATGGGGGATTCCGAAAAAATTCCTCAAAGCGGTTCCGACTCTTACACTTTTGTAGAGAATCGTCGCTACCTCGATGCCTTTCTGGATCAACTTGGCGTTCGCGACCGGGTTACGTTTGTGGTGCACGATTGGGGATCGGCCTTGGGATTTGATTGGGCGTACCGCCATCCGGATGCCGTTAAAGGAATCGCCTACATGGAGGGAATCATAAAACCGCGTAGTTGGAGCGAGCTGCCGGAACGTGGACGGAACATTTTCCAGGCATTACGATCCAGCGAGGGTGAGCAAATGGTGTTAGAACACAACTCTTTCATCGAGACGAACCTTCCAATCGGCATTATGCGCAAGTTGACGGAGGATGAGATGGCGGAATATCGTCGGCCCTTCTTGCTGCCCGGCGAAGGACGCCGACCAACGTTAACCTGGCCGCGGCAACTTCCCTTTGATGGAAACCCCGCCGATGTGACGGACATTGTGATCAGGTACGGAGAGTGGTTAGCCCAGAGCTCGTTCCCGAAACTCTTCGTTAACTGCGATCCGGGCACAATGCCGAAATCCCATGTTGAGTTCTGCCGCACCTGGCCCTTGCAAACGGAGATTACCGTCCGCGGACTTCATTATCCCCAGGAGGATTCGCCTCATGAAATTGGCGAGGCACTTGCCGCTTGGTTAAAGAAGCTAGCATAGCCTGCAAGGGGGCTGTCCCGTAGTGACAGCCCCTCGCAGGCGTGAAAAGCGGCTCGTTCTTTCAGCATCCTGAAATTCAGCCCGGAATTTCCGTATAAATTTGAAAGGTCACGCCGAATTTATCCGTCACATCGCCGAAGCCGGGGCTGAAAGCCTCCTCGCTGAAAGGCATGTTTACTTGCCCGCCTTGCCGCAATGCTTCAAAGATTCGTCTGGAATGCTCCACGTCGTTCGTCGTGATGCAGATCGTGACTCTTTTGCCCGCTTCAATTGCCGAACCGCCGGGAGAATCCGAAAACATAAGCTCGGATTCGCCAACTCGCAGCTTGGCATGTGCCACAAAGTCCTTGAGATTATCCGAGAATGTATCCGGCATGTCCGGCATATCTCCATAGGTCAGGATGGAAAGTACTTCCGCTCCGATTGTTTGTTCATAAAACGCGATGGCTTCCTTGGTGTTGCCTTCCAAAGTAATGTACGGCGTAAGTTTTACGGTCATCGATTATTCCTCCTTGGGTTTGTTTGATCATCTATTTCTGCCTTCATAGTTATAGACGAATCAACCGGGAGAAATTCATCGGTGCTTTACAACGGAAAAAACAACGGAAGCACGGCCACCATTACGATGCCCATAATGACCTGCAGCGGCAGTCCAACCTTGAGATAATGAGAGAAACGATAACGTCCAGCCGACATGACTAGCGCATTGGGCGGCGTGGAGAAGGGCGAAGCGAAACACATGCTGGCTCCGATCGATACCGCGAACAGAAACGGATACGGATTGGCGTCAAGCTGAAGCGCCGCCGAGAGGGCTATTGGCGCGAACAGGACGGCACATGCCGTATTGCTGATGAACAAGGTAAGAAGCGAAGTCGTAAAGTAGACGCCCGCAAGCAAGACCATGGGACCGTAGCCGCCTAACGCGCCTACCATTCCTTCGGACAACAGCGCCGCGGCGCCCGTCTTTTCGATCGCGATCGACATTGGAATCATGCCGCCGATCAGCACGACGCTCTCCCAATTGATCGTTTTGTACCCTTCCTCCATGCTTCTCACGCAACCGAACACAATCATCAGGACAGCCGCGATCATGATTGACGCCACTGCGGGAATGAAATCCGATACCAGCAGCACGACCATCAGGAGCATGATACCCGCGGCGATTGGCGCTTTATTGTCCATCGTCACTTTGCGGGATTCCTCGATCGGCTGCCCTACTACGACGACATCCGATTCGTTCGCGAGCCTCGCGATGTCCTTCCATGTCCCCTGCACGAGCAAGGCATCGCCGAAGCGCATTTTCTCTTCTTTCAAATTATGGAGAAGATATTGGTCCTGCCGTTGAATGCCGAGGATGTTCAAACGATACTTCTCCCGGAAGCCGGATTGTTTGACGAGTCTGTTAATAAGCCCGGACGTTGGCGTCAGCATGACTTCGGCGATGCCAACATCCTCCGTCGCAAACAGTTCTGTTCCCGATGCCCGTTTGTTCTCCGAGACTTGATGATCAAGCATCGTCAGGTCGAACTCCCGGGCGAACTCCTGGACCCGCTCGAAGGCACCGTAAACGTACATAATATCCTCTTCCTGGATGATCGTATTCGATCCGGCGACTTCTTGGTTGATCGTTTTAAAAAATTGGTTCTTGGCCGATATCTTTCGCCTGATCTCAATTACGTTTAACGCATGTCGCACGGATATATTCAGTTCTTGCAACGTCTTGGAACGAATCGGGGATTGCGGACTCACTTGCACGCGATAGAGGTTCTGCGTAAGCTGGTACTTCTTCGCCAGATCCTTAAGCGAACGTCCCGTCCGCCGGTCGCCTTCATCCTTTTCGTTCTGCGGCAGAAACCTGCGAAGGAACAGCATCGAGACAATCCCGACCGCAATACACACGAGACCGATCGGCGTATACGTAAAAAAGGATATTCCGTTATATCCGCTTCCCGACAATACCTCTTGAATGACCATATTGGGCGGAGTTCCGATTAAAGTGAGCATCCCGCCCATGCTGCTGGCAAAAGCAAGTGGCATGAGCAGCCTGCCCGGATTCGTCTTTGCGCTCATCGCAAGGCTCACGACAATGGGCATCATGACGGCGATCGTCCCCGTATTGCTCACGAACGCTCCAATGGCTGCCGTGACGACCATAATCATGACGAGCATCCGAGTCTCGTTCGTCCCCGCCAGCTTCAGCATCTTCCTGCTGACCATGTTCGCGAGCCCCGTTTGGAAGATACCGCCGCCTACAATGAATAACCCGATCATCATGATGACGACCGAATTGGCGAAGCCGGACAACGCCTCGGCTGGCGTGAGAATGTTAAACAGCATTAAAACGATTAGCGCTCCGATGGCAACCAAATCGGAACGCACTTTCCCGGAGATGAACAAAACAGACGCAACGGCTAGTACGGATAAAGTGAGAATCATAGGACCGTTCACGTAAAAGCTCCCTTCTAACGGTTATAGCATAAAATGCCTATATGACTAGCTTACTAGAAGTCGGAGCATTAATCACGTGCAAGATCCCCTACATGCGGATCGACTCCATCCAGAAACAGATAGCCGCTGCCGCGGACAGCGGGGTTGCCGCATATTTTTCCTTTTTGCTGACGGAAAATAGATTCGCCACTGTATTCAGTGACAAATAAGCGGCAAAAAACATGCAAATATACTTGGTCGCCGTTTCGGAAAACCAAAAAGGCAACCACCCTCCAGCCTGCAAGATAACGACAATCGCAAACAACTGAACGATAAATGAAATAACGGCGGCATATCTGAGCCGAACGGGCAGCACCTTATATTTTCCGCCCATCGTAAACTCCCCCAGAGGCAGTCCGAAAGCTACCAAAATCGTCATAATGGCAACTACCGCGAATAAGACGGCGCCCGCGATCGCGAACATATGATCAGCCCCTATCGCCTACTTAAGCATTTGATAAACTTGCTCGACATCCTTATCTCCCCGGCCAGACAAATTAATGATAATAATTTGATCCTGTTCCATTGTCGGAGCCAGCTTCTTCGCGTAAGCAATCGCATGAGCGCTCTCCAGGGCGGGAATGATTCCTTCCGTGCGGGATAATTCCTGGAACGCCTCCAGCACTTCCTCATTGGTGACCGTTGCGTATTCTGCCCGACCCGTCACCTTGAGGTGGCTATGCTCTGGCCCAATGCCCGGATAGTCGAGCCCCGCGGCGATGGAATAGGTTTTTTGCGGCTCGCCGTTCTCGTCCAGCAGCACCAGACACTTGAAGCCGTGAATAATACTCGGTACGCCTTGGGTTAAGGACGGTGCTTGATCGGGTTCAACGCCGATTAAACGAACGGTAGGCTCGTCGATGTAGTGCGCGAATGCGCCAATCGCGTTGCTGCCTCCGCCCACGCAAGCCACTACTGCATCCGGCAAACGGCCTTCTTTCTCCACAATCTGCCGCTTCGATTCTTCGCTAACAACGGCCTGAAAGTGCTTGACCATCGTCGGGAACGGATGCGGACCAACCGCGGAGCCCAGCAGATAAAACGTGTTCTTGTAATTGCGGACCAGATCGCCGAGCGCTTCGTCTACGGCGTCCTTCAACCGTCCTTGTCCCTTGTCGACCGGTACGACGGTTGCGCCGAGCAGCTCCATGCGGAACACGTTAAGCGCCTGCCTGCGCGTATCCTCGGCTCCCATGTAGATGACGCATTCCATGTTAAACATCGCGCAGGCCGTTGCCGTGGCAACGCCGTGTTGGCCCGCGCCGGTCTCCGCGATAATCCGCTTGGCGCCCATACGCTTGGCAAGCAGAATCTGGCCGATCGCGTTGTTGATTTTGTGCGCTCCGGTGTGGTTGAGGTCCTCGCGCTTCAAATAAATCTTCGGTCCGCCCCAAGCCTTGGATAACCGCTCCGCATACGTCAGCGGATTCTCGCGGCCAACATATTCGCTCAGGTAATAGCGCAGCTCCTCCTTAAATTCCGGATCGTCTTTCAGCTTGTAGAATTGGTCGCTCAGGTAACCCAAAACCTCCTGTAATTCCGGCGGGACGAAACTGCCCCCAAACTCTCCAAAGTATCCCTCTTGCTGCAATTGTTGGTCCATAGGTAAGCGCCTCCATTATTCGAAATAGAAATGGCTGTTCACACCTAACAGTTTACCATAAATTACTGAAGTCAACTCTTTCAGATTTAGCTTTTCAATCTCGGGAAAAACTGTTAGGATAGTGGCTGTCTATATCGTCAGTCGCGGTTCGTAACCATCCCGCGTTACCAAAACTAAGGAGGCCTTTTTGTCATGTTCAATTTGTTGTGGGGCGTGCTTTTTATGCTCGTCCACTTTGGCCTTTTCCTGCTGTGCTATCGCATGTTCGGCAAGAAAGGACTATACGCCTGGATTGGCTTTGCCACCGTGATCGCCAACATCCAGGTCGCCAAAACGATAGAGATGTCTATTGGCACGTTCGGCATCGTCATGACGCTGGGCAATACGATTTACACGTCTATCTATATGTCGACGGATCTGCTTAATGAAAAGTACGGCCGGCAATCGGCCAAGCAAGCCGTATGGTTCGGCTTCTTTACGCTCATTGCGTCCACGATTCTGATGCAGATGACGCTCGGCTTCGTGCCGCAAGCCGATGACTTCGCGCACGAGCCGATGAAGGCGCTCTTTGGCTTCTTGCCGCAGGTCGCGGCCGGCAGCATGTGCGCCTACTTCGTCAGCCAGTTTCTGGACGTCCGGGTCTTTAGCTACCTAAAGACGAAGTTCCCGGTGCGCAATCAGTTTTGGATCCGGATCAACGGCAGCTCGCTTGTGAGCCAATTCGTCGATTCGCTCGTGTTTTGCACGATCGCTTTTTACAAGGTGCATGCCTTCGACATTTGGATCCAAATCTTTTTGACGACGTATCTGCTGAAGCTGCTCATTTCGTTCCTGGCCACGCCGGTGCTCTATTGGGCAAGAAATATGAAGGTCCGCGAGGAATGAGCCTCGCGGACCTGGGAAGTGTGCAATTTTAATAGCGGCTACCGCATCTATCGTTGCGGGATGAAAGGCCAGCATAGCTAACGGAAATGAAACGCGTTATTCAACGGAAAATCGCGCTTTTGGAGCACTAGCGGAACTGAGCGACTCTATTGCTTGCGATTTGATAGAAACAGCTATAAAAACAGGCGATTAGTAGCGCTCAGTTCCATAAACAATTAAAAAAAGCTGAAATTCTCGAAATAAGGTCCCGCATTTCCGTTACCGGTCAGCCATTACTTTTCAATTGTAAACCACATGTCAGTACGCTGGCCCGTTTCAACGACCCTAGTCTTCTTGAGCACGATCTGCATGCCTTCAAGATGCTCAAAAAGCCGCTGCCCCTCGCCAAGCAAAACAGGCATAATGCCAATTTGCAATTCATCCACCAGACCAGCCTTTAGCAATTGTTGGCCAACGCTCGGGCCGCCCACAACCGTGACATCTTTTTCCCCCGCGGCTTGTTTGGCTTGCTGAATCGCAGCTTCGACATCATCTAAGAACGTAAAACTTATTCGGCCGTTTTCTTTTGGTTTTTTCTCCGGCGCTTGCTCAGTAATAACAAAAATGGGTACTTGAAACTCATAACCATCGGCGTAGCCATCAGGATCACTAGCCATTCCAAAGGTTCTGCGCCCCATAACTGCAGCCCCGGTTGTGTCAATCCACTCCCGCATCAGGTCGGTCTGGCCAAGCTCTATCATATCAGGATAGAGCAGGGCGACACTGCCATTCGCGTCATTAATGAATCCATCAAGCGACATCGTCATACCAAAGACTACTTTTGCCATTTTCAAATCCTCCTCGAAGTATATTACTTTCATTGTTTTGTTCAGCTCCGCCATCCGGCGCGAGCACTCCCCTGTCCTGCAATATTTCTATGATTTTCATCCGGTTAGGTCCGGTCCAGGAGAAAGTTTCTTTCGATCATTCGAGGCTATTCAACATTCTTATTTATGGTAAAAAATCTTGTGTACCCTTTTTCAAAGCTTGGTTTCCTGGGATTTCCCTGAATATTTTCGATCATATCATACAAACCATAGATCCTATCGTACATTTGGCTTCTTTCATATAGTTTTGTATCTGCTGAACCATACTCCTCAAATACCGCGCGCCTGAATTCTATAGGATAATAAGCCATATACATAAAATCCAATGCGGGGTCTTCTCTTCCCGCTTCGCTAAAATCTATAATTCCAATCCAGCCGGTACTCTCATCCCACAGAATATTATCATAGTGGAAATCCCCATGTACAATACATGTCCGAACCGATGCCGAAATTTCATAATAATTTATTAGAAAGTCCTTCACTTGCTCCATCTCTGATTGTGACAGTTTGGACTGCAGCAACTTAACCCCTTCAACCATATCATTCCGAACATCTTCTCCAAAACCGGTTTGTAAAACCAGTTTTTGTTCGGATGTCATATGAAGTTGCTTCAAAAAACTTCCTACTAGTCGACCTATTTGTTGTGCACATTCCAAATGTTTTGCGACATATTGAGGTGTAATTCGAGAACCTGGCACATATTTTTCCACCACAAATGATTGGGTTGGAGAACAATACAGACACTCAGGCAAAACCGCCTCTGTCTGCCTTGCTAAACTCCGAATTAGTTCTTGTCGTACGTTGTAGCGTTCAATCTGCAATCCTTTGCGATAGAAAGCAACTACTGTATTCTTATCCAAAATCAAAACATCTTTTTCGCATCCTGTGGTGATGAACTCAACTTCCTGAAAGGACAGTTCCTCCATCTCCGCTCTCACATGTTCCAACCTTTGCTCCATTAATTGCTTCTCCCAATAATCCAAATCCATCAGCCTCTCATGCGAACGATTGCCTTTCACCACTATCTGCAGCCTCGTTGCACATATACAGGTGTGCAATTATAATTATCCCTAAAGAAGGAGATGTAACAGCTTCTACCTATTACTTTCCAAATGGAGAACCTATGAAAAAGATTGAGGAAACGATATATAAACATTATGAGCTGAACGTGTCGCACCTTACCCCTCAACAAGGCGGCTGGTCCGCGCTTGCTTACAAGATGATTGCGGGCAACCGCCCGTATTTCTTGAAAATTTACGAGAAAAGCAGAGCTTCCACCCCAAAATGGACTGCCCTGATAAACGAATATGTCCCTGTCCTGATCTGGCTCCAACAACACAGCAGTCTAAATGGAAAAATCCCCGTTCCCCGCGTAACAAAGGACGGTAATTACCAATGCTCTAACGCCGACGGTATTTTTCTGCTCTATGATTACATTGAGGGAGAAACCATTGGAAACCGGGATTTAACGGACAACCAGGTGGTACAACTAGCGAACATAATTGCAGAGCTTCACTCGTACGACGAGCAATTGCCAATTAAAACGCAGCATCTTAAAGAAGATTTCTCCATTCCTTTTGTCAGTCAATTAAAGCAGCTAATCAATGGGCAATCGATTGCTTCATTAGACGTAAGAGAAGTGATAGACCAGCATTCGGAACAATTAAGTGAACTTATCGATGAAATTGAAAAACGATCAAGGGATTTGCCGCAACGCCCCTTACGAAATGTACTATGCCATACAGACCTCCATAACTGGAATCTGATGCAAGCAAAAGAACAGGTTATCCTGATCGATTGGGAAGGATTGCGACTGGCACCTGTCGAGGCGGATTTCATGTTCCTTGTTGATCAACCTTATTTTGAAACATTTTTAAGCGTCTATCGGAAACGACATCCTGAGTTTGCCCTGATCCCCGACGTTCTGCGTTTTTATCATGTAAGACGCAGACTTGAGGATACTTGGGAATGGCTAGAACAGCTTTTATTCGACCAACAGGAAACTCATGAACGAACGAAGACGCTGGCTAGCCTAACGAAAGAATTGCAAGAAATGGCCGATTAACGCAAATCCTCGCGCTGTCTGAACACCGCACCTGCCGCGCCGAACAGCAGCAGAAACAGCAGCGCGACGATCGCCGGCTCCAGCACGCCCGCCCCCCCTTGCCCCAGCTCAAGCGGATGCACGATTCGATTGACCAGCCACCATGAGGCGATGCCGGCCCCGTCCTCGCCCAGCAGCAACGCGGCTAGCGCGGACAGACTATAGCCGACGAGATTCAGCGCAAGCAGCAGCCCGATAATCAACCCCGCGATCAGACTGCGCGCCGCCAGCGCCACGAACAGCATCATCACGGCAAATGCCCAATGCAGCAAAAATTGCAGCAGCAGCAGAAGCGCATATTGACCCGGCTCGCCGGTCGGCGCATTCTCAAAAAACAGCAGCCTCCCGAGCGCGTTCGCCGCTACCGCCGCAACAAACAACAATAGCGTAAACAGTGCCAGCAGCAGCGCTTTTGCCAGCACGCTCGATACCCTCGCATGACGCATGGAGATATAGTTTTTGTAGAAGCCTGCGCTGCGTTCGCTCCAGGTATAATGAACCGTGAACACAGCCACATACAGCAGCATCCATGAAGGCGGCTGTGCCAGCATATATTGGAAAAACTCGCTGGCGCTCAGCGAGCCCGGCCCAAGGCCGGCACCGGCACTGTAGCTGTCGGCATAACGGCTCATCATAAATATTCCGAACAACTGAAAGGCGAAAAACACGGCCAATAGCAGGGGCAGCATGTTGTTTTTGCGAAACCGCCGGAAGTCCATTCGCAATATATTAAGCATTCCGCACACCTCCGCTCCCGGTACGCTCCAGAAAATATTGCTCCAGGCTGACCTGCTGCCTGGCGATGCCATGCACCGTGACGCCGCCCTTCACGAGCGCGGCATGGATCTGGTACAGCTCGGCATGCTCGTCATACACCTGCAACAGCTGACTATCAAGCAGCTTGTAACGACGAATGCCCAGCTCCGCCTCCAGAATCGGAATCGCCGCCTCCGGCTCGGTTAGCCGAATCTCAATGCGCTGCTCGCATTGCTGCAGCAGCTCGTCGCGCGAGACGATTTCGACCAACCGTCCCTCATGCAAAATGCCGAACCGAGTCGCCATCTTCGACAGCTCCTCCAATATGTGGCTGGCAATCACGATCGTCAGCCCCGTCTTGTTCAGCTCCAGCAGCAGATGCCGGATATCGACAATGCCTTGCGGGTCCAGTCCGTTGATCGGCTCGTCCAAAACCAGTACATCAGGGCTGCCTAGCAGCGCGAGAGCAATACCGAGCCGCTGCTTCATCCCAAGCGAATATTCCTTGACCTTCCGCCTGCTGCTGTCGGCCAAGCCGACGCGATCCAGCAGCTCCTCGATCCTGGGTTTGCGCGCCTTCATGCCGTAGGCGTCGGCCAGCAGCTCCATATTGTCGAACCCGCTCAGCTGTGCGTACAGGCCGGGGTTCTCCACCAGCAGCCCCATACGTTCATGCAGACTGCGCTGCTCGCGAGTCGAGCGCTCAAATAGGCGCATACTGCCTCCAGTCGGATAGATCAGCCCGCCGAGCAGCTTAAGAAGCGTCGATTTTCCGGCTCCGTTGCGTCCGATAAGTCCAAAGATTTCCCCTCGATACAGCTGCAAATCGATCGGGTGCAGCACCGTGCGCGAGCGATAAGCCTTGCTGATCTGATTCAGCTCTATGATGCATTCCTGCATTCCCGTCACCTCCCTGCTCTCATTTAACACCGAGAAAGCCAAGTTGACGTCAAGAAAAGGTAAAGAAATCGTAAAGCTCGTTTTCGGCACGGGTTGCTGCAATTCCGACAGCGCCGCACAAGAGTATCTGTTATAGCAGCTTTTGCAGCCTACGGCTGCGCCCGGCTCAGGCGAAAGCCGATTCCCCAGATCGTCTCGATATAGCTTTGCTCGCAATGCGCCTTGATTTTATTGCGGATGTTGCTGATGTGCACCGTAATCGTTTTGTCCTCGCCCAAATACGGCTCGTCCCAGGCCAGCGTGTACAAATCCTGCTTGGTAAACACCCGGCTCGGATTTTTGAGCAGCAGCTCGAGAATACGATATTCCTGTCGGGTCAGCTGAAGCGGATGCCCCTTTACGGTCGCCTGATAAGTTCGGCTGTCCAGCAGCAGCTGTTTATGCCGGTACGCAGGCTCCGCCTCCGAGGCTGGCCCAGCACGCTTTAGTTGGGCGTGTATCCTCGCGATCAGCTCCGCCAGCTCAAACGGTTTGGTCACGTAATCGTCGGCGCCTCGTGCAAACAGCTCCAGCTTGTGATCCAGTTGATCCCGCGCCGACAGCACGATGACGGGCACGCTCGAGCGCAGCTCCCCGCGCAGGCGACTGATTAGCGCTTCGCCGCTCAAGCCGGGCAGCATCAGGTCAAGCACGATCAGTTCGTAGTCGGTTTGAGCCAGATGCAGCATCGCCTCGCTGCCGGAATATGCCTGCGTGCATCGGAAGCCTTCGCATCGCAAGCCTGCGGTGATAATGTCGCTGATTTGCACATTATCCTCCACAATCAGAATTCTGCTGTTGGCTCCTTGCTGGTTTTCCGTACCTCGCAAATCGTCGATTTCTCTCCGGCTCATACCCTCTCCTCCCGCTTCTTCGGCCATCGGATCCACAGACAAAATTGCTGATCGAGCTGCTCCGCCCGTACCGATCCCTTCATCTTCTGCACAAGCGATTGCACAATCGTCAGCCCCAGCCCCGAGGTCTGTTCGCTGCGCGCCGGGTCCGCCTTATAAAAACGCTGAAACAACCGCTCCGCGTCAATCGTTCGACCAGGGGGGAGCGGATTGGCGAACATAAACTCCCACTCGCTCTCCGTCTCCCGGCAGTGAATGGTTAGTCGGCCTTCGCCATGATGCACGTAGTTGCTCAGCACATTTCCGAATACCCGCTCGATCGCATGCGCCTGTCCGACGACAAGCGCTTGGCTCGGCAGCGCCAGTTCCGGCTCATAGCCGGTAGCGGCGATCGGCTCCAGTTGCATGACCAGGCTGTGCCGCAGCAACTCCGCGGCGTCGACCGTCGACAACTCCAGCCTGTAGTCCGGGTTCTGCAGCTTCGTATACAGAAACAGCTCCTCGATCAGCTTGGCCATCCCTTTAATCCGGCTGCGGGCCAGCCGCACATAGTCGGCGCGCTGCGATGCCTGCTCGGTTCGCTCCGGCACTGGCTCAGTTCGCTCCTGCACTGGCTCGGCTCGCCCCTGCACTGGCTCGGCTCGCTCCGCCAACTGCAGGTAGCCGTCCAACGCTGCCAGCGGTGTGCGAATATCATGCGAGAGGCTCGCGATCGTCTCGTGGATTTCCTCGTTTTTTTGAATAAATCGCTGATTCAGCGCCCGCCGCTCGCGCAACAGTTCATTGCAGCTTTCCACCAGCCGGGACAATTCCCGCGACTGGAGCTGCGTCGTGATCAGCTTAAAGGAGTCGTGCTTGCCGATGAAGTCCAGTTGGCGACTAACATCTCGAATCTGTCTTCTATAATACAGCCCGTACCCAGTTTGCAGCACCAGCAGCAGCGATACGATGAGTAAAGCAGCGAGCATACGGCCACTTCCTTTTCGATTTGGCATCGGCGAAACCTAAGCCTCGGTAACAATATCCTCATCTTACCACAGCCAAGTGCCTCAAAGGCGCACTGAATGTCTGCCATTTGACTTGCCGATGCTCGCCGCTAAGAATTGCCATGCATCGGAACCAACTCCCTCGCTCCGCAATACACTGGAAGGGTAACCGTGACATTCGCCCGGAAAGGTGTGCTGATCATGAGAGGAACTGCTACTCCCTTCTTCGTGAGGGGTCATACGGCCAGAGGGCCGTGGAATTTGCTGGAATCGTCGTTGATGGGGATAGATTTGCTGTACGTGGCGCGGCCCGCGCCCGCTGCCGCCCAATCCGCCGCGATGCGGATCATCGCCGAAGAGGCGCTTTCCGCATCCTGCGATGTATGGCTGTTGCATCGGCCCGAGGATCACGAGCTGCTCGACGGCGTCATTATTCCATCCAGGAAAACCGGATTTATCCATGAAGGAGCGCTTCCCCTTCACATGCGACCCTTGCCTGCTGATATTCGCTGCAAGGCGATCCATCTGTCGCAGGTGGCGTCCGGTTCGGAGAGCGGATTGGTATCGGGGGATTTAATCGTGGCGGAGGGCTCCTTACAGGAGAGCGAAGGCAACGCCTACAATTGCTTTGCCCGCGCGTTGGACATTCATGACGACTGGGAAGCGATTTATATCAGCGCCATGAGCTTCGAAGCGGCGAACCGCGTGGCGAACGCATACGTCTCGCGTCTGTTCGGCGAAACGTCCTTGCCCAAGGAGGGCCGCCGAGACGACCGTTTCCTCGGCGCTGCAACGCCTGCCGGGGCGGTCGATTTTGTCCCGGAGCTGACCCGAGGCCTGAAACGCTGCCTGATCAAAGGCCGCGCAGGATCCGGCAAGTCGACGCTGCTTAAGCGGCTCGCCGCGGAGGGGCTGCGACGCGGCTTCGATGTAGAGGTGTATCATTGCGGCTTCGATCCGAACAGCATCGACATGGTCATCGTGCGCGAGCTTGGCACAGCCGTCTTCGACAGCACTGCGCCGCATGAATATTTTCCCGACCGCGAAACCGATGAAATTATCGACATGTACGATTTATGCATCGCTCCCGGAACCGATGAATTGCATGCCGATCAACTGGCGCCGATTCAATCCGGCTATGCCTCCGCCATGAAAGAGGCCATCGGGCATTTGGCCGAAGCCAGACGTCTTCGCAATGCCGTCGAGCAGCCTGCGGCCGAGGCTGTTAACATGCAAGAGATTGCAGACGCCGCCCGGGGTTGGGCAGCCGAGCTGCTGCGGAACGGAGCCAACGGTCTGCGTACCGCCCCTGATGGCACGGCATAATGGCTGATGCCAGGGACTTAACAACCCTTTGTTCCAAGCGATTTGCCTACGGGCAATCAAGAAGTCAAGCAGGCCTATGCGCATATGCATAGGCCTGGATGTGTTTTGTCGGCGTCGTAACGATTAATTTGATATATCAATTTAAAGCAGCTTGATTAGCTCCTCCAGCTCATCAACCCATACTTTTGCGAGTTCAAACTCATTATTTTTTAAAGCCAGTTCAATTTTCATTTCAACCGATCTTTTATTTTGTTCCTTTTCTAGATAGTCCTTGTCAAAATGGCTGGCATAAATCATCTGTCTAAATTTTCGAATGCTCATCTTTCTGATCGTCTTATCTTCAATGATTAACACATAATCCATACCATTAACCACAGAATAGAAATCATGAGAAATCATCAGAATCGCGCCTTTATAGTCTGCAATAGCTTTATCCAGCGCGATCTGTGAATAGATGTCCAAATGGCTGGTCGGTTCATCAAGAAGCAATACGTTTGCTTTGCTGGCAGCAGCTTTGGCCAATTGAAGCATATTTTTTTCTCCACCGGATAAAGAAGTTATCCTTTGATTAACGATTTCCCCTTCAAAGCCATAGCTTGCAATAAACGTTCTAACTTCATCATACGTTTTAAACCCGGCATCGATGAATTCTTCTAGTATGGTATTAGATTCCTTTAGCACTTCGCCTTGATTTTGCGATAAGTAAGCCACTTTAGCGTCGTCATTGATTTTAATAGACTCATGATTATTTTTAAAGATATCTCGGAGTAAAGTCGTTTTCCCGGTACCGTTCGAACCAATAATGGCTACTTTGTCCGCAGATTTGATCTCAAAGCTCACATTGTCTAAAAGCAACTCATCAAAGACAGCTCTATAATGATCGACATGTACGACAGTGGTATCTTCTATTACAGTATCCATGTCAAAACTAATATTGGGTTGCTTAATATCAACAAATGGTGCTTTAATTCTTCGCGCTTCCAATCTTTCTTGGAACTTGACTCTGGCTTTTAATGCTTTGCCTCTAGAAGCCTCTGAATTATAAGTTGCGATTACTCTAAGATTAACGATGATGTTCTCGTTTCTCTCCAATTCTTCATCTTCGGCGATTTTGAGCTCCTGCAGCTCAACCTTAGTCTGAAGCAAGGAGAAGTTATAATCTATATATCGCCCTTCGAACTCTTGGATCTCCGTGTTTTCAAGGTGTATGATTTTGTTGAAGCAATGATTCAATAGATAGCGGTTGTGCGTAACCACCAGCAACATGCCTTTGTGGGAATTAATAAGATTCTTAAGTCCATTAAGGTTTTCAAAGTCTAGAAATACATCCGGCTCGTCCATAATCATTAAGTCTGGACGGCTAAGCATTTCCTTCATCACTTGAATCAGCTTGAATTCCCCGCCGCTCAGGTCGGAAACCTTAATATCTTTAAGCTTCATGAGGTTTGCCAGATTAAGCTTCTTACTAATATTGCTTTCAAAATCTTCCCCACCGATGGAATCTAATGCATCTAAAGCGAATTGATATTTTTCTAATAACGCCTCAAGATCCGATGATGTTTCCATCTCCGTACAGATTGCGGTTATTTCGTTTTGTATCTTAAAATATTCTTCCCCTATATATTCATAAACGGTTGTTTCTTTCGTTTTGTCGAATTGCGGGAATTGACTTACATGCCCAATCCTGCAAGTCGAGTCTATTTCCAGCTTACCCTCGAACAGGTATCTTTCCGGATCCATCAGTATGTCTATCAATGTGCTTTTCCCGTTGCCGCTTGTTCCAATAAAAGCGCAATGCTGCCCCTCTTCAAGCGTAAAGGAAATGTTTTTGTATAGTTCCTTTTGCGGAAATGAGAAGGATAAGTTATCAACTTTTATCATCGTGTTTCCTCTCTTATAACTGAAATAGAGACTATTATTAGATGTATTGCAAATTATAGTTTCGAGTTTACCGTTGTAAGAGTAACACTGATTATAACCAACTTCAATCTATTTGTATCTCATATCTAGAGGGAAAAGTTTCATGCTACTCCCCGCATACAGGCGAACCTTCAAAGTCGAACCACGATAAAATGCAATACATTGTTTACATTTTGTTAAACTTCATTTACAATCATTTCAAATCAGCAACCGGAAAGGATCTCTTAGATGCTTGTTAACAACGTACGTGAACTAAGGGCGCGCTTTAGATGGTCGCAGCAAGACCTGGCGGATGCCATCGGAGCCACTCGCCAGACCATTGGGTTAATCGAGAAAGGCGATTACTCCCCTTCGATTACGCTCGCGCTTAAAATCGCCGCAGCTTTTCAACTGCCCGTGGAGAAAGTTTTTTATTTAAAGGAGGAGAGCTAGAATGTTCGCACAGGTTATGCGTTCGCCGTTACTATCAACCCTATTGTTTCTTAGCACGCTGGGTTTGTTTTATCTACTGAAGTTAATGCTAACAGGGGAACTTTCGACTACGACGGGAAGAATTTATTGCGCCATCTTCGCTGTCCCTCTAGGCGTGCTGTGGGTGACGCTTGTAAGAGTTTATAATCGCAAAAATCCGAAAGACCGCATTAATGTCTTGGCCACAGTTCCGTTTGAAATTCGGGGCGTGGATGAGGGGCAGCAATGGATCACGTTCAAAGCTTGCCGAAACGTCTATATTTACTACAGCTCTTGCTTGCCCGTAGCCGTGGGAACGGTTATATTGCTCCCTTCCAATGCTGTTTATACACTCATCACTTTCGGGTTGCTGGGATTGGGCCAGTTCCTCGTCTATAGTCTAACCATGTGGAAGTATAGCCGCGTCTGATTCCTGTTCAGAAATTAACCTATTTCTACCGAGGGGAGCTCAAATTCCGATGAATCTAGCCGTCAAGTGGGTACGAGAATTCAAAGAGCGCGATAACAAGCATAGGCTTAAAGGCTACCGGGACAGAGCGGAGCTCATTCGAAAACGGAACTTGGAAGCGTGGGACGATGGGCAGCTTCAAGCGGAATCCCTTCGGCTGCAAAAAGAAGCAAGATCGGGTACGCCTTTGGACGAGCTGCTTGTCGATGCCTATGCGCTAGTCTGCGAGGCCGCGAAGAGAGCGCTCGGATTACAGCCCTTCGATGTCCAGCTCATGGCTGCCATCGCTCTGCACGAGGGATATGTGATCGAGCAGCATACCGGCGAAGGCAAAACGCTCTCTGCCGTTTTGCCTGCCTATCTGCACGCGCTATCCGGCGAAGGCGTTCATGTACTGACCTTTAACGATTATTTGGCGAAACGGGATGCGGATTGGATGGGGCCGATCTATCGATTACTGGGGTTAACGGCGAGCGCGGTTCAAACGGGCATGCGTTTATCGGAGAAACGGATGGCGTACGCCGCGGATATTACGTATGTGACGGCCAAAGAGGCGGGGTTTGATTATTTGCGCGACACGATCGCTCTGGATGAAGTCGATACCGTGCATCGTCCGTTCCACTACGTCATCGTCGATGAAGCGGACTCCCTTCTTCTCGACGAAGCGCGGGTGCCGCTGGTCATCGCCGGTGAGCCGAGTTCTTCCGGCGACGATGGTTCCCGTTTCGCGGCAGTCGCCAGGCAGCTCCGGCAAGAGGATCATTACGATTTCGACGAGTACAAGCGAAACGTTTATTTAAGCGAGGCGGGTGCGGCAAAAGCGGAGTCGCTGCTAGGATGCGGCAATTTGTACGAAAGCCATAATAGCTATTCGTTAATGGCGTTAAATTGCGCGCTGCATGCGGAACTGTTATTGCAGAGAGACGTCGATTACATCGTTCGGGACGGTAAAATCGAGCTGATCGACGAATATACCGGTCGCGTGGCGGAGAACAGGCATTTGCCGGACGGGCTGCAAGCCGCGCTTTCGGCCAAAGAAGGGCTGCGGTCGAAAGCCGGCGGGAACATTCTCGGCACGATCACCCTTCAACACTTCCTTAGCCTGTATCCGAAGATTTGCGGAATGACGGCTACCGCGCATGTTTCCGCAATGGAATTCGGAGATATTTATGCGCTGGAGGTCGTGCCGATCCCTCCGAATCGTCCCAACATTCGGATCGATTATCCGCACCGGATTTATTCCCATAAGGAGGCCAAACTTAAGGCGCTTGTACAAGAAATCTCGTCCGTCCATGCAACGGGGCGGCCGATTCTCATTGGAACGTTTAGCGTCGAGGAGTCTGAGATGCTGGTGGAGGCGCTAGCGGCGGCCAACGTACCTTGCCATGTTCTGAATGCGAAAAACGACGCAAAAGAAGCCGAGCTCATCGCCAAGGCGGGAGAACTCGGCGCCGTGACGGTGTCCACCAACATGGCGGGACGCGGCGTCGACATTCGGCTAGGGGGAGGCAACCCCGCGCAAGGGGAAGTCGTCGCCAAGCTAGGCGGGTTGTACGTGATCGGTACGCATATGCACCAAAGCGTGCGGATCGACAACCAGCTGCGCGGGCGATCCGGCCGCCAAGGCGACCCGGGGGCTTCCGTTTTTTTCGTAAGCTTGGAAGACGAGATATTGCTTAAGTTCGGCATGGATAAAGAATTGCGCGGTCTCAGACAGGATGAAGCTCTAAGCGAATCCGTGCTCCCCAGCAAAATTTCGCATATTCAGCGCGTGATCATGGGCCAAAACTTCCATATCCGCCAGGAGCTAAACAGTTATTCGGATATGGTGGAGGATCAAAGACGTATGTTATACGCGGAGCGGCTCGATATTTTGAATGGCAAGGCGCCGATGAGCGCTTCGGAGCAGCGGGTGCGGCTTTATTTTATAGACAAGTTCTGGGCCGAGCATCTGGCATACGTTTCTTACATTCGCGAAAGCATCCACTTGACGAGCCTTGCTAACCGCAATCCAATCGACGAATTCCATGAGCAGATCATCCAGGCATTCGCGGAAATTCCGGCTAACATCAATAAAGAATCTGCGGATATGCTAATAAAGCTGGGAGGTTCCAATGATCCGGCGATGTGGGAAAAGTTCGGGCTAAAGACCCCTGCTTCCACTTGGACTTATATCATCAACGATCAATATTTGGAGTTCCTGCAGAATCGCGGTGCATGGAACCCGGGGACGATAATCGCTTATTGGATGCGCAGGATGTTGCGGCCGGTATTCGGGTGGTCGAGGTTTTGATCCCGTGCAGCGAGACACGCTCACCCATTCATTCCGCGCCCATGCCGCTTCTGTTCTCCCGGCTGTTTGTAACGACAAGTTTTTGAAATAAAACAAGGGCATTCATAAGAGTGCCCCTTGGCTTGTACCTTCTTCTATCTTGACGAGCAGACCTGCTTCAACGAGTGATTGGAGCCGCGCGCTCAAAATATTCGTTGAGGTGTGCTCGCGTGAAGCAAGAAACGTGTAGTCAACAATGAGCGAGGTGAGTTAACTTGTATGAATCAAAGTTACAGCACTTTTTTTAAGGTAGACCAAAGCCCCGAAGTTGTCTTCATTAGTCGATATTTTCGTCGTCAGCACCTCTTTGTGTTTCCTTCTCCGTCCCGGTCAACAGCTCTTTCGTCCCGCTCTTGAATTCACGAAGCGTGCGTCCGAAGGCTCTTCCGAGCTCAGGGAGCTTACTGGGACCAAACAACAGCAGCGCCACTAAGATAATCAAGATAATACCCGCCGTACCAATGTTAGGCATACCCATCCCTCCAATTAGTAATTCCCCCGCGAGACTCTCCGATTATCTCGTACCGAAAGTCACGCCGCCGATCGAAGAGATGATGAAAGTGAAGCTTCCCGTAACCGTCCCGCCGCCGCCCGTTTTCGATTTCGGAAATATCTGCAAGGAACCCGAGCTGGACGTTCCCCAGGAAAAAGCGGGCGTGCCATCGATGATTGACGCCTCCTCGCTGAACGAAACGGTTTTGACCTCCGCTACTGTTGCCGAGGCTCGGCGATAGAGCAAATGATAGACGGCGACCTTGGAGCCGTCCGCATTATAGGCTTGGACGAAAATTTCGGCTCCGGTCGGGGTATGGCCGGATATTGTCGACATATCGGTGGGGCCGATTAAGGTTGTTCCCGTATTTTCAGGCACTGTAGCGGTCACGGTTACAGAAGCTACCGCCGCCCGGTTTCCAAGCTTTTTCATATTGGTTCGAAGGGCCGTGGATTCGTTGCGATCCTTCAATTTGCTCGAAACGCCGCCCCCGTTAATGAATAACCCGTCGGATTGGCATTCTCCGTACGCCGCAACGCCGCCCGAAATGGATACGCCGTAATGCTCGATCGTTGACAGATCGGTAGTACCGAAGTAAGACGGACTTGCGTTTGAACCAATTCTTGCATCTATCGCGCCTTGGGTCGTTCCCATATGAATCATGCCGGAAGGGGATGAAATTTCGATACCGTGCAGAGAAGGCTTTTCGAATTTAATCGCGCCGTCTGCAATGCTAGCCGAAAGGAACTTGCTGCTGTTCGCAATCTTCAAAGCGCTTGCCGGCCTATTTTGCCCGGTCAAACCGATTAGAGTGGAACCGCCGATCGCCAATTGGCCAACCTCGCTGATGTATACGGCCTCTTCCCCCCCTTCGAACATCGTGTTCGTTCCTCCGATGTTCAGCCATTCGGCATCTTGGACCCGCAAATGATTTTTGGAAGTTGGCATATTACGCCCGAAGTGGGTGTAATTATCGGCATACACCAGACCGTCTATTTGTTCGATATACGTCCCGTAATCGCGTAAAAACCAGCCTCTGCTGTTCTGTATCTTAATGTCATTAAACGCATATAAGTCCCCGCCTTGTTTGATCAGCTTCACCATAGATCCGACATCAAGCGCGTTAAGATTATCGATCGTGATAAGTCCCACGGTATGTCTGCCCGTATTCGTGTAGGACTCCCCCCTGATCACCGTATCGACCAGCCTTGCCCGAATATTCAAAAAGTCAAGGAACCTGCCTTTTCGTACCACAAAACCGTGATCTCCGCCTGCAGCGGAAGAGATCACCCCTATGCCGTCTATCCGTGCCCACAGATCGCCATTCGTGGCTCCTCCGATGATAAACCTAAGATCCTTGAACCAGCCGCTCCCCCAAATATCGCATGGGGTATCGATAACCAATTCGGCGTCGCCAAAATCAAGAACACCGCTTACGCCAAGCGTCAGCCCGTTGTTATAGCATTCTTGTATCGCGTTAATGAGCGTCGCGGTGTCATTGATGGAGCCGATAGATAACCCGAATTCTCTAGCGTCGATGATGGTTCTTTTTTGAATTCTGTCGAGAGTCTCTTGCACCGTTTCAGCGCCGTAACCGATACCGCTTGCGCCGGTACCGGATGCAAGCGAATGCTGCAGCTTCCGTAATTCGTTATCCCCTTCCTCTTCCGTCATACTTTCCGCACCGTAAGCCGCCGTACCGCCCAGCATAACGGCCGCTCCGGCCATCCCAAGATAAGACAGCACCTCCCGGCGGCCCATCAATCGCTTGTTTTCTTTCATCCTGGCAACCTCCCAAATTGGATTTAACCTCCGCTCATCCCTTAACGGCTCCGAGCGTCATTCCTTTGACGAAGTACTTTTGCAGGAAAGGATACAAGAGTAGAATTGGCAGTGAAGTATACATAACCGTCGCCATTTGGATGGACAGCGGCGGAGGCGGCGGCGCGCTCAAGTCGATTGCCCCGAAAATATCGCTTTGGCCGACCATCACGACCTGTCTTAACAGGACCTGTAAGGGCCATAAATCCGAGCTGTTAGTATATATAATGGAAGCGAAATATTGATTCCAGTTGGCTACCGCATAAAACAACGTGAATGTGGCCAGCGCCGGCAGGGATAACGGCAGCACGATTCGGAAGAAAATGCCGAGATCATTGCAGCCATCAATTTTGGCCGATTCCAGAATGCTTTCGTGAATGCCCTCGAAAAACTCCTTGAGCACGATCATATTGAATGCCGACACGGCGCTCGGAATCACGATCGCCCATAGCGAATCGATAAGACCCAACCCGTTGACCACAAGATAGGTCGGGATCAAGCCGCCGTTGAAGAGCATGGTGAACAAGACCATCAGCATGATCCATCTCTTGCCGCTGAACGAACGACGCGAGCATGAATAAGCCATGGAAGAAGTGACGGCGATATTGATAAGCGTACCGACAACGGTAATCCATACGGTATTTTTTAAGCTGCTAAAAAAAATACGGGTATCGTAAATATACTGATAGGAAGTGAAATCCCATTGTGTCGGCCATAGCAGAAACCGTTGAAACTCCTTCGCGTTGTCGAGCGACAAGAACGACATGGCGAACACATGGAGAAACGGAATGAATGTCAACACGGAGAATCCGAGCAACAGGAGTATATTAGTGCCGTCAAAAATACGATAAGACCATTTCGTGGAAAACAAAGCCGCCCCTCCTTTCGATTAATACGCTGCGAGACGGCGAGGTTCGAAACACGTCCCTCGCAGCGCGCCGAACGAATCCCTACTTTGCGTTCTTGGCCTTGTAGCTTTCGTTCATCTCTTGAATCATTTGATCCGCGCCCCGGGTCTTCCATTCCTCAATCAATAGATCGTAATTGTCGATTGGTTCTCCATTGACGATTATATTAACGACCCCGTCCAGCAAAAATTTGGATAACTCCTCGCCCTTATCGATCTTCGTTTTAGATATCACTCCGAGACTCGCGTCCTTATACGGCGTCCCGGATAGCGCGGTGTCAATGGCTTTTTTCTGAATTTGTTTGATCTCATCGGGCAGGCTTGGGTTAATGAGGAAATCGCCTTCCGGAATCGGATTCGTCATCAAATATAAGCCGGGACGTTCCGAATTGCCCAAGCTCGTGTACGACTTGGTACCGTCGGCATTGTTCGTAAAATGAACGCCTTCTTCCCCGTCGCCGAACGGCACGATGCCGGATGCATTCATTTGATCGTCGAGTATTTGCAATAGGCGGCGGACTTTCCCCTCGTCGCTGCCGGCTTTCGCCGATAGAACATTAAAGCCATAGAACCCACTGCCAAGGGAATACGAGCCTTCCGTCCCGTCCAACGCAGTCAGCGGTGGAACGACGTCCCATTGAAAGTCGGGGTTGGCGGCTCTTGCCTTGTTCAACCGCTCCGGAGAGTACGCATTGAAAGCGAAATCGCCGTGAATGCCGGCCTTGCCGAGCAAGAAATCTTCTTCCGATTGGCTAGATTTCATCAGTACGAAATCTTTGCTGATATACCCCTCTCGGTACCAATCGGTCACAAGCTTAACAAGCTCCCTCCCGTTCGGAGCAGCCCAGCCAGGCAAAATTCCGCCTTTCCCGTCCTCCACCCACGACTGGAACGGCATCACCTTGGTCGGTGTGAACGCCGCAACGCTGCTTATAAATCCAGAGGCGTAGGACATCGCCATGCCGTAAGTATCCTTTTGGCCGTTGCCGTCCGGATCGTTTTCCGTGAATGCTTTCATGACGTTCGTCAATTCCTCGTAGGTGGTCGGCATCGGAAGATTAAGCTTATCCAACCAGTCTTTCCGGATCGATAGTACCCAGTTGGAGGCCGCACGGATCCGTGGAATACCATATAGATGGCCTTTATACGTCATCAGATCTAGTACATCCTGCGGAATTTTGGATAAGTTGGGATAATCCTTGATATAGTCCTCCAGCGGTAAAAAAGCTCCTGCCTCCGCATAGTTGTAGAACGTTTGAGTACTATCTTCTATTAAAGTGATATCAGGAATATTGCCGGATGCGAATGCGGTTGCAAGCTTATTGTTGTAATCGCCGGATGGAACCGAGTTGAATTGAAAATCGATGTTATACCGGTCGTTGATGGCCTGAATCCCGTAGCCGGAAGCTGCCGGCGGATTCCCGTACAAAATCGTCATCGCTTTCACCGCATATTTCTTATTCATGTCGTCCGCTTTCGGACTTGCGGTTGAAGCTGGCGTCGGCGATGGATCTGCCGGGGATGATGCACAGGCGGCAAGCAGGCTTGCTGTCGTCAGGATGCTCAACATCGTGAATGCGGGTTTCGTAACTTTCATAGAATGACCTCCTCCAATTACTTTCAAGTTGAATTTCTTATCTTTTAAAACAACCCTTTTTCTCCCAATCTCCTAGTCAACCAATTCGCCGATGCGATCATGAACAATCCGACAATCCCTTTCGTCAAGCCGACGGCTGCCGCGAAGCTGAAGTTTCCTTGGCGTATCCCCAGAAAGTATACATAAGTATCGATTACTTCACCGACTTGGGATACTTGCGGGTTCAGCATAAGAAAGATTTGCTCGAAGCCGACATCCAGCACGCTCCCCATCCGGAGAATAAGCAGAATGCAAACTGTGCTTCTAATACCCGGAAGCGAAATATTCCACATTTGGCGGAACCGTCCGGCGCCGTCGATTTTGGCCGCTTCGTACAGCTCCGGGTCGACGCCCAGGAGAGCGGCCAAATAAAGGATGGTTCCCCAGCCCGCTTCTTTCCAGATCGATTGCAAAATGATAAGCGGCCGGAACATCGCCGGATCCGTCAGCACATTCGCATTGTCATAGCCAAGGCCCGCGAGAATGCTTGTCACACTTCCGCCGCTGTTGAACAGAAGGTAAAAAACGCCTGCCACGACGACCCAGGACAAAAAATGCGGCAAATAAATGACCGTCTGGATCAGCCGTTTCAACCAAGGATAGGCTATCTCATTAATCATCAACGCCAAAACGATCGGTACGAAAAACACAAAGGCGATCTGATAAAAACTGAGCACAAGCGTGTTCCATAAAACGCGTAAAACATCGGGACTGTCCATCATGCGTTGAAAATATTCGAAGCCGGCCCAGGGGCTCTTCCAAATGCCCGTAAAGGGGTTGTACTTCTTAAAGGCGATCACAATGCCGAACATCGGCAAATACTTAAATACGGCGAAGTAGATCAGCCCCGGTAAAACCAATAACCACAAATACTTTTCTTTCCGTAAACGACGAAAGCCGCTTTGCCGGCGCCTATGAGCTTCTGTACGTATTTGATCCCCGGCGTTTGTCGTTACTTCCAATCGGTTCCCTCCTGTTTTTTTAAAAATGTGTCATCGATGACATGACCCCATCATTGCGGAATTCTCCGTAACAATCAATAATCACTTTTTACTGAATATCTTTTGCCTCTGCGCCGCACTGCCACTAAAAAATGATACATGAGAAAATAATGATACTTCCAATGACGGGTACGCTTGATGCTATAATGGGGTCCAAGCATATTGAAATTATCCGTATAGGAGTTGACTCCCTTGATGAAGAAGCTTCAAGGCTTAAGGACCTGGATACGCTTCGGCCATCAAATGAAAAAAAAGCTGCTGGTCAGCCTGCTGCTTCTATCCAGCATTCCCGTAGCCGTTATCGGACTGTTCACCGCAAAATTTACGTCATCCATCATTCTTGATCAAGCCTATCAATCCAATATGTACTTTTTGCGTCAGAACGAACAAGAAATGGAGGCGGTTTTTAGACGTCTGAACGATCTGCTGTTTCAATTCACCTATCACAATTACAATTCCCATAATCTCGCTACGCTTAATCGTTTCACGAGTGAGGATCTTGTCGCGGCCAATTGGAAAACGGTTCTGCAATTGGGGGAAATGCTCAACGTCGTAAAAGGCGGTATGGACCACGCGCTGGAAGTCGATTTCTACTCTCCTAATTACAAAAAAGTTATGACCTCCGACGGAAACATCTTAACGGAAGAGCAGTTCAACGACCCCAAGGTGCTGGACGAATCCCGTAACCATCCCATCGGCAGCCGATGGATAGATACGCGTATGGGACTGCAAGTCAACGAACGATTTACGAAGCCGGTCATTACGGTGATATACCCTTTCATGCAAAGCACGGGCAACTCGCTGGGCGGAGCCATTATCATTTACTTCGATGCGAGCAAGTTAAGCCGGCTGTTGACGCTGCCTCCCGAATACCCGTCATCGTCCATGTTCATTGCCAATAGAGACGGCTACATCCTTATGCACTCTAACCCGGATGTCGTCGGAACCCGTCTGAACGACGATATCGTTCAGGAGTTAAACCATCCCACGAACTCCGGCGACTCTCCAGGCGATCTTTCCGCCATCGGAAAATATACGGCAAATTTTGGGGGCGAGCATAGCTTGATTTATACAATGCCCTCCGGTACTCATGAATGGAACTATATCATTTCGATTCCTATGGAGGCTTTGAATTCGAAACCCAAACAAACCTTGTATACGATTTCTCTTATTAGTCTCACTCTTATTCTAATCGCCGTATTCATCGCATTGAAAGCATCCCGTAAAATTTACGAACCTGTACAGCGACTTACCGGCAAGCTATCCGATGGGCAGACGGAGGGTTTCGTCGGAGATGAAATTCAATGGCTCGATCGTTTTGTAAGCGGCGTGATGGAACAAAATCAAAAGCTGTCGGAGGAAGCTGCCGCCTACTTTACGCATATGGAACATTACCGTTTGCACCAACTGCTGCTCGGTAATCCCCAGGATTCCGCAGTCATGACAAATTGGACAGCCGGACAAGACGAAGCTCACTACGCTCTGTTCCTCATCGAAACAGATCAGTTGATGCTCGATAAGACCTACTCGCGAAATGACCAATATTTATTTTTCTATTGCTTGCAGAATATCGCTCAAGAGGTTCTGCGGTTACGCAGTCTTGTCCCTCATATTCTAACCATGCATCCGGGCTTATTCGCTGTTCTGATTCCTATGGCGCATCCTCCCGGCAATGAATCGCTTCGGACGTATGGGAACGAGCTGTTGAGCGTTTTTCGCCGTCACTTGCCTTTCCCGGTTTTTATCGCTGCAAGTCATTCAAGCTTTGGCATATCGGATGTACACGATGCCTATATCGAAGCAGTCCGTGCATTGCGCTACCGCTTCATGCTGGGAGATAAAGAAACCATATTAATGAATGAGCTTGAACCCCGGCTTGCTTTCCAGGTGGACGTTCTTTATGAGCAAGAAGTGAAAATATGCGCGGCGTTGCAAGCCTGGCGAATCGAAGAAGCTTTAGAAACATTCGATCTGTTGACCGAGACGATGAAGGATGGATACGAAATGACAAGGGAGTTTGTCACCGGTTTCTTCACCCGGCTTTTTGCATCCTTGATCAAGGCGTCTAAACAACAGCAGAATAAGGCCGTGTCGCAGGAAATGATCGAATCGCTCCTTCTCTCGCTTGCCGAACAACCGACGATATTGGATATGAATCATTATTTCAAGACGGCGATCATCCCGCTCTTGGTGCCCAAGCAGGAGGACCAAACAGCCGAAAGAATCCGCATTGTGCAAGAAGTGCTGAAGTATATCCATGCCCGCTATGATCAAGATATCTCCTTACAGCTCTGTGCCGATCTCGTCCATATTCATCCCGTTCAGCTCAGCCGAATATTCAAACAGATCGTCGAGGCGAATTTTGTAGACTATGTCATTGCATACCGGATGAAGAAAGCGATGGAGATGCTCGACAACCCGACGATCAAGCTTCAGGATATCGCCGAAAAGCTGCGGTATACTTCCGTTCAAAATTTTATCCGTACGTTCAAAAAAACAACGGGCATCACGCCAGGACAATACCGGAAGCATGCGGAACAACAGGCCGCCGAGTTCTCGTTTCCTACGTAAAGCTCCTCCAACCTCAAATATCAAAAAAGGAATGATTGAAGTTGCTAACCGGACGCTATACAAAACAATTAAAATCCAATTTATTGCAGCTGCAGCCCCTTCACCCGTTTGGTCCGGAATGGTCTGCCCAGCGCGAGCTATCCGATGAATTAAAGCACTTTATTGTGCATCGTGCCAAGCAATATTTACATTTTGAATGGCCGTCCCTGAATGCGGCACTTTTTATGGATTTTTCCAGAACCGGCAATAGAGTGCGATATGAAACACCGTATTTCAACCGTCGTCGCGCGCTTCAAGCTTTGATCTTAGGGGAATGGATCGAAGGAAAAGGGAGATTTCTGGATGATCTTATCAATGGTCTTTGGGCTATTTGCGAGGAGACGACTTGGATATTGCCCGCGCATTTATATATGGCGCGGAAAAAGCAAGAGCCGCTTGCGGATGTCACCGAGCCTCTCATTGATTTATTTGCCGGCGAAACGGGTGCCCTTCTCGCATGGGGCCTTTATTTGCTTGAGCCGGCACTTGCAGGAGTAAGCCCTTTGCTGGTAGAGCGCATTCAGAACGAGTTAAAGAGGCGCATAATCGATCCTTATCTAAAACGCAATGATTTCTGGTGGATGCTGGAGGTTAACCCTTTTGGAATTAATAATTGGGCTCCTTGGTGCACGTCTAACTGTCTGGGGATTATTCTGCTACATGAGTCAGACGAGGCAAGACGAATTGAGGCCGTGGTTAAAGGGATGCGCACGCTGGATTTGTATATCGCGAATTATCCGGCCGACGGCGGCTGCGATGAGGGCAGTTCGTATTGGTACCGTGCCGGGGGATCGCTGTTTGACTGTCTTGAAATCCTCCATATGGCCAGTGGCGGACAAATAAATATATACGATGAGCCGTTAATTCGTGAAATTGGGCGTTTTATGCTGAAAGCATATATAGCTGATGATTATTTTGTGAACTATGCGGACGGGGCAGCACGTCAGTGGGGTACTCCGGTTTGTCTTTACAGGTACGGGGAGCGGATTATGGACCAAAAATTATCGGCGCTCGGAAGACGTCTCCATCGGCAAAGGCGCGAACAGGGCATGCTGCTGCAGACGGAATCCCTATTTCGCGAGCTGCAAGAGCTTGCCTGTTACGAGCATTTAACCGCCCCTGGGCAGGAAAAGGTGTTCCTTCAAGATAGTTGGATGTCGGATTTGCAGATCATAACGGCGAGAGAAACATCAGGAGCGGCCAATGGCTTTTATCTATCTGCCAAAGGGGGGCACAACGCTGAAAATCACAATCATAATGATGTTGGGCAGTTCATTGTCTACCTTGACGGCAACCCGCTGTTAGTAGATCCAGGAGTAGGAACCTACACAGCCCAGACATTCTCCAAGCAGCGATATGACATATGGTGTATGCAATCCTCCTATCACAACCTGCCTGCCATCAATGGATTCCAACAGCAGGCTGGCCGGGAATACGCTGCCCATTCTTGTGACTATAAAGTGACGCCAGAGAGGGCCAGCTTTACAGTTGAACTGGCAGGAGCCTATCCGGCCGAGGCGGGATTGGAGAGTTGGAGGCGAAGCGTGGAGCTTCACCGTATAGATACGGCGAAAGTAACGATTACAGAGGAGGTTGCCCTGCTTCAAGAAACGGCTGACATTGCCATGCATTGGATCACCCAATGCTTACCAGTATCTGAAACAAACCATGAACTTCGGCTAATTTCCGAAGGACGGGAAGTTGCACGGGTGCAATATGCGGGTCCGTTCCTAAAATGCCGGATCGAGCGGATTGAACTCGAGGACGAGAAGCTTCGGGACGTGTGGGGAGAGCCACAGCTTTATCGTATTATATGGATACCCGAAAGTAGCGTTAAAACGGCAGCATGGAAATTTTCAGTCTTTCGCGAATGAGCAAGACCCTGACACAAGAAGTATGTAATAGGACTTAGCAAAGATAACTCAAAAGAAGTACATTGCCACCTTGGCAATGTACTTCGAGTTAATTAATGTCGATTAAGCCTTCTCTTAGTCACCTGTCGCTACCGAATTCTCGCTATTCTCACCACTGAAGCGACGATGACTCTAAATTATTGTCCCACTATAGCAGCCGCGACTTCGACAAACCGCTCTCGCGGGAGCTTATCCACCGCCGAATCAAACAACTGATAATATACGTAAAGCTCTCCTTCGCCTTCCGCCCAAGCCATCCTTTGCATATCGCTGTCTTTCTCCTTCAGATAGAATGCCTCTATTTCGCCAATCGTCACTTTTTCCTTAACCAGGTTATCCAATTCGCTTGAATAAATCTGCCGGTCAGGTATGTTGTACCAAGCGCTCAACGTCAATTGATGCCCGCTGGCATCGCGATATTCCGCGCTATACCCGACGGTTTTGCCAATCGGCACCTTGCGCAAGCTGACACTTTCATCCCCGTCCGGGTCCCCCCAGTTCAAGTCGGGCGCCAACTTGTTCAAATCATGCATAAGCGTTCCCTGATGGAAAATAATTCCATCCCCCAGCTCGCGCAGCGGCTTATGCGTGCCGGTTTCCGCTGCAAATTGCTCAAATTCCAATTCGCCATATTCCCGCTCATGCGCTAGCCCAATATATCGATTCTGATCCCTCAAATAAAAAATTGCCGCTTCTCCTTCATTCAACATATCCCGCAAGTCCGAACCGATAGGCTCTATTGACACTTCATCCGGTGAAACGCTGATCAGTTCCAAAGAAACCGCCCCGTCCGGGGCAAACAGCTTCCACGATACCGCAGCATATCCAAAGCCGCATGCAAAAATAACAGCCGCCGCGATAAACGAAACGTACAATGCTTTGCCGCTCTTTCGTTTGATCGGATACCGGTCCGACTCCAGTCTTTGCCCGCTCCCGCTCTTGCTGCGAATCGCCTCCATCACGCGATCGGTCACATCAATCCGGGGCAATCGCTCTTCCAATGCGCTCAGACTCTCTTGCCATTGCATATTTTGTTGCTTCTCCATCTGCATCCCCCTCCAATTCCATCCATATTCGCTTGAGCTTTAATTTGGCACGCTCCACTTTTTTGCGCAGCGCGGCAGGCGATTGGGGAAACGATTGTCCAATCTCTTCATACGATTTCCCCTCTATTACTCTAAGCACGATAAGCGACCGCTCGACAACCGTTAGCCGCCCTAGCGCAAGCTCGCTTTGCGCCGCAACTTCCTTCCGTCTCGCCTCTGCATACCCGTCGTCCGCACCTTCATGGCCAAGCGGTTTGAGCAACTTCGACAGCAGCGCCGTTCTTCGCCGCTTACGCAGCACATTCAAGCAATGATGATAGGCGATCTTATATAGCCACGCTGCAAAAGATTGGTTGTACACAAACTGCGACAGCTTCTCGTAACCTTTAATGAATACCTCTTGCACCGCATCCTCCGCTTCTTCCCGCTGCATCAGCAGATGATAGCAGTAGATGTACAATCGCTGCTGATACCTTCCAATGAGCGCCTCGTATCGTTCAGTCTCCCCTTCCCGTACGGCGCGAATGAGCCCTTCGTCGGAAGCCTCTTCTCGTTCCCGTTCCGCCTCAAGCTCCATCGCATTCCCTCCTCCTTTCAACCTTTATGTCTGTATAACACCCGACAACGCCGTTTGTGACACTAGTTAATGCTCCTTGTTGATTCGAAACAAAAAAACATCGGCCGAGGAGCGTAGTCCGCATGACGATGTATTCAAACTACGTACTGATAATTTGAGAAACCGCGCCTTATCTAATATCCGCGAAAAATGATCTCTTTCAGCTTGACAGTTGATTTCTCGCTTAGCGTATAGCCTGTATGCGTTTCCTCTACAGCCATAATCATGGCTTGCTCGCTTGTTTCGCTGATCCATAGATGAAAAGCGAGTTTTGAATTTGCTGAAATCAGGACGATATCATAGTCGGGAGTTGCCGTATTTAATATTCCAGGTATCGGCGCTGCAGTATAGATAGCCTGAGTGATCGTTTCAATTGTTTCTTTATCCGAAAAGTCGTCTGTGATATCAGCGTTCACCAAGCCGTGGGCAAGAGATTTCGACAAAGTGATTTGCTGGATGTCTTTATTAATCTCGGATCCAATGGTATCAGTCTCAATACCAACCTGATTCTTCTTGCCATCCTTGTTGTCCGAGCCAACAAAGCCAATAAGAATGACTGCAATCGCAGTTAAAAGAACGAGGAGATTGTTTTTTTTCATAATAGCCCCCCTTACATACTTACTTTATTGACGACCGGCAGAGCATAAGGTTGCACAGGACCTACTCAATTAGATCACATCGATGCTTATATACCTCATGGTCATGTCTCTAAGAATCTACTAATCTATATCTTGTAAGCGATTACTTAGTTTAGGAGGGTTGGCTCACTCAGAACCTTACGCCGCGCTTTCGAGATTTGCATGGAACGTAATTCAGTCAAATCGCAATGCCACAAATGATTTTCCATTATGTAGAGGAGGTATTTTTATGACAAGCGTTACCCGCGTAGGAGAACGGGCTAAAAAATTTCTCTTGCTTGGGCTGGGCCTGGCTGTCGTGCTGCAAGCGCTCGTGTGGGCGCCTTCACCAACGTATGCTGCCGTCAAGCCGCTCCCGGATCCAAACACCCCCCTGTACTTTGACGATTTCGACAACAAAGGCGAGTTCAAGCAAGACTGGCAGAACTGGTATAACC
This sequence comes from Paenibacillus agaridevorans, assembly GCF_018604145.1. NCBI lineage: Bacteria > Bacillati > Bacillota > Bacilli > Caryophanales > Paenibacillaceae > Paenibacillus > Paenibacillus agaridevorans. Next base: position 5,281,410 of record NZ_CP075889.1, read on the forward strand.
AATCAGGAGGAACAGGCACATTCTCGAAAGCGACGGTCGACACGTTTAAAGTCGGCAAATTCGCGCAGACTCCGGCCTCTAGCTCTTCGCAGGCCAAGTTCGAGCCATGGCATCAGACGGTCGATATGTCCGGGTACCGTTACTTGAATTTTAGAATGAAAAATCCCGGCTATCCCAATGCCCGCATCCGCATCGTCATCAACGACGGCTACAAGAACTACGATATGACGGGCGGTTTCGCTTCCGTTCCGACGACCTGGACCGATACGCAGATCGACCTGGACGCGCTCAGCCCCAAAATTAATAAGAAGAGGATTCGCTTCGAAATTTGGCTGAGGCAGACGGCCACTGGCTACGGAGAAATTCTAATGGATCACATTTCGGGTACGACAGACAACACTGGCAGCTCGCCTACCCTGTCGGCTGCGCCGCTTACGTCCAACTCGGGCACGATCAACAATCAGAACACAACCTATACCTTCAAGACGACTTACACGGATGCGGATAACAACAAGCCGATCGCGATGCAGGTTGTTTTCGGGGACAAGGCTTATAACATGCGTGATGCCGATTACACGGACACGAACTACGCCGACGGCAAGGACTACATCTATTTGTCGAAGCTGCCAGTCGGCGCTACATCCTATTACTTCCGCGCGGCCGACGGTTCTTCCCCTGCCGCGTCCACGACACCTCAGAACTCGCCAACCGTTACGCAATCGACGAACATCATTGATGTCCTCGTGAGCCAAGTCGGCTACGGCGCAAACGATTATAAAAACGCCATCGTAACCTCCACGACCTTCCTGGCCGACACCACCTACCAGATCCTTGACGGCTCGAATACTTCGCTACACACTGGGGCCATGACGTACAAAGGGATGGTTTGGGGCAAATACGTCTATGTCATCGATGTCACCGGCATTAAGACAATCGGCGATAACTACACCGTGAAGACAAACGGCGTTTCCTCCTTCCCGTTCCCCATCACGGACAACGTATGGGATGATTACAAGGATGAGATGACCGCCTTCTACCGTGTCCAACGCGCCAGCGTGGCGACGTCCGATGCCTATCCGCCAGGGTACAGCACGATCCCTCCGTCAGATAAAGTTTTCCACCCTGCAGGTCATCTTGACGATGCCATCAGCCTTGACGGCACGACAAGCTACGACCTGACAGGCGGTCATTATGACGCAGGAGACTACGGCAAGTACGGAGCCAATCAATGGGTAGGCGCATCGATCGTCTTGGCCTATCTCCGGAATATCGACTCGCCAAGCGTCAAATTCGATAACGACAATAACGATATTCCCGACCTTATCGATGAAGCGATGTTTGCCAGCGATTATTTGGTGAAGTTTGCCGACCTGTTCGACGGCGCAATGTACAACATCTCCCATCATGGCGCCTTTGTGCACCCCAACAAAGAAACCGATGGCATTCGGGGCAATTCAGACGACCGGAAGCTGCGTACTGACGTACTCAGTGTCGAAGGATCGGCGAAAGGCGCAGCAACGCTCGCGGCGACGGCACGTGCGATCCGTACGGCAATCGCCGAAGGCGATGTGCCGACATCTCTCATCCCAGATCTCACCGTTTCAGCAAACGAATACGAAGCAGCTGCCGTTACGATGTACGACTTCATGGCCGCTAACCTTACTACCACTCCCCAGCACGGGGACCCCAACAAATCGAAAATTTTCGCGGATGTCGAGATGTACCTGCTTACAAACGATGTAGCTTACAAAAATGCGGCAACGGCTGCCGCCAACGCCCTTACGTTCGACGACTTGAGCTCGACGGCGTATTGGAGCATGCGGCCGATTGCGCTCGCCGAATTTTATCCGGTAGCCGATACAGCGACGCAAGCGCATATTAAGAGCCTGCTTGATCAGCAGTTCCACTACGTCTTGTCGCTTATGGACGATACGCCTTACGGCACAATGAACCAATTCAGCAACTTCGGCGTAAACGAGCCGCTTATGTCCTATATCGGGGATATGATGCGTTACTACGAGCTCTTCGGCGATCCCGATACGCTCCGCATCATTCAGAGAGCGATGTACTGGGTTTACGGACAGAATCCATGGAATATTAGCTGGGTTTCCGGCATCGGATCGGACTATGTCGACTTCCTGCATACCCGGTTTGACGAAGAAGCTGGTTCTGCGGCAGGCCAAGGCGTTGTTATCCCTGGCGCAATGGTAAGCGGAGCGAATATCAAGGATACGAAGGATTATTACAGCGTCACTCCTTGGTATCAAGACAGATACCAGGGCGCGGACAATATGAATCAATGGCGTTACAACGAATATAGCATCAACATCCAAGCCGGCATGCTGTACACGGTTATGGGACTCAGCACGATTAACAATGCCCCAACCTCTGCATCGAATCTGCCGGAGCTTCAGGTGTTAAGCCCAATTATCGGCGATTACGTACGGGGCGATGTCACGGTATTCACCAGCACCAACGCCGGTACGCCCGAAGTGAGAACGGGCGGTACCTATGTGCCGATGACGTTGGACGGCGCTGCCTATGAGTACACGTTCGACACCAGCACACTCAATCCGCTCTCCAATCACATTATGAGGATTCGAGGGAGCGATACCTCCGGCAACTATTCGTTTAGCCATATGCACTATACGGTTGCCCGGCCGCTTCCGGATCCGTCGCATCCGCTGCTATTCGATAATTTCGACGGCAAAGGGGTATGGGGATCGATTGGACACCACTGGGTGAACTGGTGGAACCAGAACGGCGGCAACAATGAAGGCACATTCTCCAAAGTTCTAGATACACCTGGGAATTACGTCGGCAAGTTTACGCAGAATCCTTCCCAGGTCAGCTCCGAGGCCAGGTTCCAGCACTGGCACGAGTCGTTTAATCTGGACGGCTACCGATACGTTAACATGAAGGTGAAAAATCCGAGCCACCCGAATCTGCGCATGAAGGTAACCATGTCCGACGGTACGAACGGTTACACTCTGGGGGGCGGCTGGGTCAGCATCCCGACCACTTGGACCGATATGCAGTTCGACACAAGCGCGGCTCCGGCTAACATGAACAGGAAGAAAGCCGTCCTTACAATCTGGCTGAAGCAGACGGTCAAGGGCTACGGCGAAATGTTTATGGACGATTTCCAACTTACGAATACGGCCAGCGGTACCGCGCCGACGTTAACGGCAGGCAGCGTGAATGCTGCAACCGGCAACAGCCAGACGAATTTCACGTTCAATGTCACGTATACGGATGTCGATAACGAAGCTCCTTATGTCGTGGAGGCCGTAATCGACGGCGTCGTACGCCAGATGGTCGAGGTTAACCCGAGCGATACGAACTACGTGGACGGCAAAGCGTACAGACTCGTCACTAGGCTGTCAAAGGGCAACCATTCTTACTACTTTACAACGACGGATAAGACGTCCGACGCGGTCAGCACGACCGTGGCGACCGGCCCGTCCGTCAGCTGACGGCAATTGAATTCAAGCATGTCTCTCAGAAAAAGGTACAGCCCTTCAAGAAAATTGAAGAGGCTGTACCTTTTTTTGAAATTTTTATTGACCTCTACACTAGTGTCAACCTTTAGAATAAGGTCGAATCCCTTCTTACGGAGATTCATCGCTCCGATCCGGTCATCTAATGATAGCAGCCCCTGCTATTCATCGGATACGCCGAGCGCTTTGTTCCGTTCTTTAAACCTCTCGTTATGCGACGATACATAAGCCATTCTCGGCGCCTCGGGATCGATGTACCGTTTGGCGCTGTTAAGCGCTAAGGCCGCATCCGTGAACGCCCCTGCAATCAGGTTGAGCTTGCTTTCGTAATTGGCGAAGTCGCCAGCCCCGAAGATGCCCGGCAAGTTCGTCTCAAGTCTCGGGCTGACGAATATGTTCCAGTCGTCCATATCCAGTCCCCAATTCTTGATGCCTGTAAAATCGGACTTCAGCCCGTGGTTGACGATAACCTCGTCTATTTCCAGCTCGCGCGAGTCCCCTGATTCGATATGGGTGATCGTCACCCGTTCAATCGTCTTTCCGTTGCCGCTGTACAACTGCGTGACTTCATATGGCGTAAGCACATCGGCAGAAGACTCCTTCATTCGAACAATGTTTTTTTCATGTCCGCCGAAGCGGTCGCGCCTATGCACGACTATAACCTGGGCAGCGATAGGAACCAGCTCGTTCGCCCAATCGACAGCGGAGTTTCCCCCACCTGAAATAAGCACTCGTTTCCCCCTAAAAGGCTCCAGTTCCTGCACCGTATAGTGCAGATTGGAAACCTCATAGCGCTCGGCCCCTTCCAGCTCCAGCTTCGCCATTCGCAGAATGCCGCGGCCGATAGCCAGAATGACCGTGCGCGTCCAGTGCTTCTCCCCCGTTGCCGCTTCCAGAATGTACGTCGAATCCGCTTGTTTCTCCAATCCGATGATGTGCTGGCCGAATACGATTGTCGGGTCGAACGTCTTCGCTTGCTCCGATAATCGAGCGATTAACTTCTCGCATAGGATCGGCTCCACCCCTCCGACATCCCAAATCATTTTCTCGGGATAAATAAGCATCCGCCCGCCCAGCTCGTCTTTCGCTTCTATTAGCTTCGTCTTTAAATCGCGCATTCCACTATAGAAAGCAGTATACATTCCCGCAGGACCACCGCCGATAATCGTCACATCGTATAATTCAAGCTGCTCAGTCAATCGAAGTCCTCCTCCAGCCGGCTCATGTAACGTCCATGCTGTGATAATCATTATCAACATAATTGTAGATTCGGCAACGTGACAATAACAATGGACAAAATCGACGGTTGCCTTATACAAAATAGAGGATATGGCCCTTTCGTCGCAAGCATAACCAAATCAAGCTAACGATCGCAGAATATCATCGATTTTTTTGCCGTTGGAAATAATTCCGTTATTCATCCAAGTTAGAAAATCAACCTCGTAAACGCGGTTGTTTCGTACGGCGGGCAGATCGTGCCACTCTGGCTGCTCCAGCAGCTCCCTCTCCTTACCTTCTGCCTGGCTATGCCACTTATCGAAAGTAATGAACAGATGATCCGCGGTTAACGTACGTAGATCCTCTACAGAGAGATTGAACATGCCCGGCTTATTCGCTTTTGAAGCTATACCTACCGCGGAGTGGGAGCGCAAGCCAACATCGCCATAGAGAACAGTCGAAACAAAGCCTTGCCCTTCGTCCGTATATTGAATAATGTGGTCCGCCGAGATACGCAAAAAAGCGACCGTTTCATCTTTCATAACCCGACTCAGCTTATGACTCGCGCTCCGTGCTTTGAAATCATACTTTGCGATAGCATCGTCGGCCAACTCCGTACGACCGAAATAATCGGCGACGGTACGCAGCAGCGTGCGCCAATTATTGGTCTGCTCCCGCAGGATGCACGTGTTGGATATGCGTCGGCACTGGGAATATTGCTGTTGCTCGTAACGATCCATAAGCAATATCAGATCCGGCTTATAGCCGGAAAGCGCGTCAAAGTTGCCGCCGTTCTCGTCAAACGTCGGAATATGGTTTAAGCCTAGATAGTCTTGTTTACCCCATTTCGCATGACAATACTGGGCGATAGGCTGCATATCCAGCGCGACTATGAAATCCTCCAAATACGGCGCCACTACTCTAAGCTGTCCCTTGCGGCTGCGACGGTATTGTCCTGGCGATATGCCTACCGTCTGCTTGAAGCGACGATTGAAATAATATTCATTGTTGAAACCTGCATTCAGCGCAATATCGAGCAGCTTGTCATCGGCGCTTGCCAGCCACCTCTTGGCTTGATTAATTCGCACTTCATTCAAGTACTGGAGCGGAACTTGACCCGTAGTCTCCTTGAACAGCCGGGTATACTTCCAGCGATCAATGCCTGCGAGGGAGGCCAGCTCCTCCACGGTCAGAAGCTCACGGTAATACTGATGAATATGCCGTATGCTAAGCTCTACCCCATGCCGCTCGCTATCCGTTTCCTTATCCTCGGCAGCAGGTGCATTTTGGCGGAATAGAAAGAGCAGCAGCTCTTGAAATCTCACAAATCGTTGGAACAGCTCGAGCTCGCCTGTCGCTCCGCGGAGTCCATATAACTCGTCAAGCAGCTCCATCATCTTCGCGAAGGGTGCGCAGGCAAGCTCTTGCTTATCCGGCAGCAAGCTCGAAGCTGCATCACCGCTCGTCGCAAAGCTCACTCGGTAATAGCTGCAGCTCATAACCTCTTGATCAAGGGATAAAGATCTTCCGGGTCCCCGCAAATAACATTTTCCTTGTCCCGTCCCGCTCATTATAATGATCAGTTCAAGGCCTTCCGTATCGTTTCTATCGCTGCCGTCCAAATCACTCATTCCTGCTTGCTCGCCCGCAACGATTAAGCGGATCGACCGCAGCACATATTGGACTAAAGGAGCAGTCCCAGCTTGTTTGCGCCGTTCGATATCCATCGTTACTATCAACCGCCTTTTAATTGATATTCATTCTCATTAAATATAGTGTAAATCAAAACGAGCCGCCCATCAACCTTCGTTGAGGAGCGGCTCGTTCCCAAATCACTCTTATTTCCTGCTAAGACGCCAGCAATCGAAGTAATTCATCCATCTTCAACCCGTTGGCCGTAATGGCTCCCGTCTGCCAATAGGATCTCTCTACGGGATATACATGGCCGTTCTTAAATGCGGGGACGGTCTGCCATAACGGATCTGCCTTCATTTCTTCAAGTGCTTGCGCGGTACTCTCATCCTCCCATGTCCCGTTGGACGGAAGCAAAATAATATGGTCCGCGTCAAGCTCCGGAATGACCTCCTTCGACAAGACGATATTGCCCTCCGTCATCGCCTCGGCGAAGCCCGGCGCCTTCAGCCCAAGATCCTCATACAAGATTTGTCCGACGAACGTGTTATGAATGCCGAAAATATTAATCGATTTATCTACGACGTTCATCCGCAGAACAACAAGCTTCTCATCGCCGATCGCCTCGTTCAGCTTCGCCTTCACATCGGCAATACGGGCTTCGTAATCGGCAAGAACCTGCTCCGCCTTGTCGCTGATACCAAGCAATTCAGCGATTAAGGTCAATGTTTTGCGCGAATCCGCAAGTACGTCGTCCGGCAAGCGGAACGTCGGCGCAACCTTGGAATAGAGCTCGTATTGTGCTGCATCGACCTCTCCGGCGCCGATGATTAAGTCCGGCTCGGACACGAGCATAGCTTCAATGCTTCCGGTTACGTCGAACAACGGAACTTCCAGCTTCAAATAATCCTGCTTGCCCCACATCGGGTTATAATATTGCACAATAGGCGTTACCCCAAGCGCAACCAAATAATCTTCGCGATAAAGAGCTGAGATTCGCTTCGGATTTGTCGGAATCTCTACCTCTCCGAAGCCATCGGTTACGACGCGTGTTTCCGCCTGAGGCGGAGCTTCGCTTGGCGCTGCCGTTGCCTGTGCAGACTGGTCGGCAGTCGCCGTGGGCACAGCTTGATTGCCTGCCGAGCCGCATCCAGTCACCGTAATCATTGCTGCCGTTATAAGCGATATCCATCCTGTTTTCATAAATCCTGATCTTGCCATGATTAAATTCACTCCCATAAGTATTATGTTTTGTAGCAAAACATTTCATTTATATATAATGATAATCATTATCATTATTCTAGAGTAGATTGTACCCCAGATTGGATGGCATGCTCAATACACATTCTCTACGACCGGCTTTATACAAACTCGTCACCGGATTCCCATCAAAAGAAATGGAAAGTAAACTTGACATTGATCGGGTTGCACGATATGCTTTCATTATGGAAAGTTAGCTTTCCATGAGGAGGATGAACGCTTTGAACAACCGTTTAGAAGAGATCCGCAAGCAACGCGGAATTAAGCAAGAAGAATTAGCAATGGCTCTTGAAGTGTCGCGGCAAACAATCGGTTCGTTGGAAAACGGACGTTATAACCCATCGATCCTTTTAGCGTTCAAGATTGCTCGTTTTTTCGGTATGACTATCGAAGAAATCTTTATTTATGAGGAGGATGAGAATGTATGAACAAGACGATTTTGTCTAATTTGATTACCGTTGTAGGCGTCTCCTTAGTTGCAGTCGGTGTGTACTTCATCAAAACAATTGAAGATCCGCAAGGTCTGCTGCGAGCGTTGCCTTATATCTGCGTTGGACTTGGCTCTGGTATGTTCGGCCTCGGTATGGGAGAAATAATGTTGCGCTACGCGATGAAGCATAGTCCCGCCGCAGCAAAGCAGCTAGAGATCGAGAAGAAAGATGAGCGTAATCTGGCAATCATTAATCGGGCAAAAGCGAAAGCATATGACATGATGATTTTTGTGCTTGGGACCTTAATTACAGCAATTGCCTTGATGGCTATAGATTTAACAGTGGTATTGCTATTGGCTTTTGCCTACCTGTTTATTCTTGGATACGGCGTTTATTACCGATTGAAGTACTTTAAAGAGATGTAATTCGACACATATTCATCATAAAAAAGGAATGAAGACAATGACGAAATTATCTTATAGTGGTTTAAAATACGGAGAAAATAATGTGGAAATAAAATTATTGGTGGATATACAATTCACCATAACCTCTTCTTTCGGCTTACTGCAAAGGGGGGATTCCGATCAGCAAGGCCACGTCAGAAGGTGAAAATCCCCTTTTTCGCAATTGGCACATATATCTCAATAAAATTGTTAGCATTCTGGAGATTTTCGGGAGTTCTCCAACGCTCGATGTCAAATTCTCTGGCATCGCTATAATCGTGTAAGTCCAGCCATTCGTTAATGGCCACATGCGTGGCGTCAATACTGCTTTCATCACCTTGATGCAAGAAGCGAAGAAACCTCCCCTCAGGAACAACGTGTACAATCATCCCTTCCGGAACTGCAGATATATGGTCAACTTCAATCGCTACAATGTGGGTATAAACTACATCTGGCGTCCAGTCGCAATCCGGATACACTTGCACCAACATCATACTCCTGTCGACACTATGCGGTATTTCTGCAACCCGGGGTGCAAGCTTTTTTCGCAGACCAACCACAATCGCTCCCAAAACATCGTCATTCAAGCTTGCCTCAACGCTGTATCCTACCAAGTTCATTTGCTTGCGTGTAACGATTTCAACATCGAGCTGAAGCATCTTACACCTCACTAATTGAATTTTTGATTTATTGCTCGATTTCGCATATTACGACTGACTATGAATTTCTTAAATCATATCATCAAAAGAGAAGGAATTGCCACCTGCAGTTGCTCAAGGGTGGCGCATTATTCCCCTCTCTTTGATACAAAGATAATATTTTATCCAATATTCTGCATGTTGCACGTATAAATAGAGAACGTTATAATAAAACTTAAAGAAGGAGCCGTGCGCTAACACGACTCCGGGCAGCACAGTAGACCGCTTCAAAGGCGGTCGGCTTCGGTGAAACGATCAGAAATAGACCGCTACCTTGCAGGGGGGCGGTCTATTTCTTTTGGTTAATCGCTGCGACGATGGCGACAACCAGCGTCAGCAACGCCACAATTAGCGCTCCAAAACCGATCATCAACGTCAAAGCATCTTTAACCTCCATGGGCATCCCTCCCTTCAACGAGAGGTAGCCGACCACCCTTGCAAGCCGTTCCACGTGCTTGTCTAATTATAGCATAATTTGTAAGAAGCTGAGTGAAGAAACTTCAAAACTGTTGGTTTGATGTTTACAGCTTCGGGGATGCTCATTTCTGGTGGTCTGTTCGATGAATCTAGCAAAAGCTGAGCGTAAGCTCGGCCCGTGCCTGGTCCGAAGGGCTCATGAAAATGTTTTCGGAGAGCCAGAGTTGACCCCTTGTTGACTTCGGGGCTCCTGATCCCCAACGCAAAGAAGTACAACGCTACATGAGCGATGTACTCTGATTTGAATACTGATATACAGCTTTCGGCTCTTACTCGTCGCCAGTAGCTACAGGGTTTTGCGGGTAAGAAATCCAATCGCTCCAGCTGTAGATTCCACCATGAAAATGGTTACAAGCGCAAAGTCCATGCATGTACAGGGCGTCACGATCCGCCGGTCCCATTATGCTACGAACAACGATGATCGAGGGCGGTCGTTTCTACCGCTGAGATCACGAGCTTGGTTCGCGGCGCGTCAGCGTCATTGGTTCTCAGGTCGTAGAAGTGGCCTGTACAGGATTGCTTGCCCCATTAGGCTCATCAGCATGAAGCAGCTTCACAAACTGTATGCCTGCCCCGGCAACGCTGGTGGTACCAAACCGCACCATGGTGGCAGCGAAGCGCAACCCCCGCAACCCCCTTGCCGGCAGGCAGCTCTCGCCCAACCTGCCTTAAATACAGCGCCACGAGTGACGGACTGGTGGCATGTATGGTGGCACGCTCGCGGGAAAGAGCACGAAGCCCCTTTAAATATACAAAATGCCACTCTAAAAATAAAAATAAAATAAAAAACAGATCGGACAATACAGAGTTTGGGGCATGTAGCTCTATTCAGGTGGCGGCATCCCCCTCAAGAGGTGCTGACGCCCTTGCGGGCGAAGGAGCCACCTGTGGTGGCGGCAGCCGGAGGTTGGTGGCAACAATATGGCCTCAAACACTCGTCGGCAAGTACGTGAGCACAAGCGCCACCACAAGCAACAAGTGCCACCACGCCGCACGCTAAGACAATACAACTTCATGTATATCGCCGCAGGCCACTTCTGGAAGCGTCAAACCAATGCAGCTAACGAATACAAGCTCAGGTTCTTTTGCGAGCAGGCCGAACTAAGGACGTAGCTCGTCCATCCACCTAACCGCTGACCGCCAAAGGCTCTGCGGGCAAAAGATCGCTAAAACCCTGATCGGTCAAGCACACTTACTATACTGCACGCCCAGGGCAGCCGAGCTGTACAGCCTGTAGGCCATAATCTAATGGTTCGAAACCAACCGCTTCACTCGAAACCCCTGACCTTGGTTACTCCAAGAACCTGTATTCTCTCGCCTCGACTTCAAACAGGAGTGTTGTCTTTCACGCCTCGCAGATTGCCTGGAACCATCGACTCCGAGACAAGCGGCTGCTGACAAAGCGCGAATGCTTGGACTGTATCTCGGGTATGTACGACCTTCCAGCGGAAGGTACAGCTTGCAGGCAGGTTATCATTTTATTTCTCAAGACGTCTGATACCTCTCGCAACCCCTGAACTTGGCGGCTCCAAAAGCATGTATTCTCTTGCTCCGACCTCAAGCAGGAATACGCCGTCCACGCCTCTCCGACCGCCCAGTGCCAGCGGCCCAAAGCCCCGTTCCGCTCCGCTACCCTTCCCGGCAAGGACGGTTAACTCCGTTTAACCGGGTTTAACCGCGTTTAACAACTCCCTTTTGAAAGTAATTACAGCAAGCGGTCTCTCAAAGTTCACCTCCCGCCAGTACACTCTCGCTGCCGTATGAGTATCACCCGGAGTTATCATACTTCTCTCACAAATACCTTTCCCACAAACCGAAGTATGTCTTCTTTCCATCCAGCTGTCTGCCCTGCTCTGTAAGTACTTTCAGGAATCGCTTGTTGACTCCGTGTTGACTTCGGATATAAAGAGACACTTCGCCGCGGCGCTTGGACCGCATTTACCCCGGGGCTGTACCGGCCACAGGCGGATTGAGGGTCCTTAGGGGTATAGTGGATAGCGGTATAATGCCGGGGAATTGACGAGACGGATCGCGGGCTTCGAGCGCCGAGTCGGACCAGCGAACCGCGCGATAGGAACGGTTAAAAAGTCTTTATGTCCTCCAAAGAGTCTGAACCCAAAGCGGGAAATATTAGATTTTTTCTAACCTTGGCCTGCTACAAACCCAAGCTAACCACACTATTATGGAAGCCAGTGATTTGGAGCCATTAATAAAAGAGCAACGGTGTCAAATTCCACCGTGTTCTGTATTAAATTTCGCGCCCTGCTACTCATTTTTCTACATTCCCTTGTCCCCTACCGCCACCGCGTTCCCCTCAATACTGAACCGAGCTCTAACTGCGAAATTTGCTACGAATGCCGTTCATATATGCATTTGGTGTATCCGCAAGTACCAATCGATTGGCCTATTGGTTCATTGTACCTAACGGCAACAGCTGTTCAATCGGCACTTGGCCTTGTAGAGAGCCATAAGACACTCAAGCTCCGTTTATCATTGTTATAAATCCCCACCATTACAAGGAATCGCGCATTCTGCGACCAACTACATCTACTGCTTCATCCATTGAGATTACTTTAAAGCGGCGTCTACCCGTTCTGCGAATGTCTTCTTGACAACGTTCAAAACTTTCTTTATCGATCCAGTTCCACACCCTGCACCCGGATAACCTGACTCCATTCAAACTAATGACGTCAATTATATAATTGGCTGTTAACTCAGCGCCAAAAAATTCCGCTCGTTCAAAATTTACTCTATGCAAAAGACATTCGTGAATCTTAGCTCCATGTAAGATCGCACCGTAAAAATCCACATCAACCATGGTTGCTCCAAGAAATTCACTGCCCTTTAACATCGTTTTGGGAAACCGTACGTTGTTCAAATATCCCCCATTAATTCGCATTCCTCTCCCATTGATTCCACCAAAATTAACCGAAAGAAGCCTGGAATGATCAATTTCTGCGCCCTGCATTTGGATTCCCTCAAAATTCATATTCATAATGTTAATCGAGCGGATAGAAAAGCCTATTTGTTCCCGGTTCCCGTACTCATTCTCATTCTCATTGGTCACACCGGAAATCGTGTCAATCCACAACGGATGTGAGATTCCATCCAGTTGATTGTGCGACTTGAACATGGACAGCACATTGAAGCTTAAGTCAGCACCAATGAAAGCCTGATTATGTTCGGGGCCATTATTACACCGCTCTCCCGTCAACAGGGCAATCCATCGATCCAAATCGGCAGTGGCCCACTTCTTTTCCGTCACTTGTCCCAATTGGTTGAACGGCACGAATGCAACAGGCTGAAATTCAAACGAAGCAAATTCGGAAGGGGCTCCAATGATCTCCCTGCAAACGACGCCGATTCTTCGGATTACCTCATGGGTTATCGGCCAAGATTGAACGTGCCCATCCGATAATGTTTTATAAGCGTCAAGCTCGTCCATTTTGAAAATATGATCAATCTCGTCGCAATATAAGTAAGAGTCCATTTCGAGGTCCGAGACCCGTTTATGTCCTTCTTTCGATAATCCTAAAGAGGCTATGATGGGAAAAAGCATTTTCCGACATTCGAGCAGTTGATCTTCACTTGTCGACCCAACTCCCGAGGATTGTATCAACAAATCAAGCAGTCCTTGATAAAAGTACATCGTTTGGGGTGTGGGTTCACCGATTAGCAATAGTGATCGGATGGCTTCAGGGTTTGCTTGAGGCTGAAAAGCTGCATATACAAACACGCGTAAATAGTACTCGGCAATTAACATTTCAGCGAAGGATTGATGACTAAAGAAGTACTTATCTTGGTTTTTCTCCAGATAGGTATGGGAAAGAAATCTGTAATGAGTAGCATTGGGAATGCCCCAGATATCAATCAGATCCTGAAGATGTAAATAACTCTTGCCATTATGTGATCTGTTTCGCAACCACAAAATTGCCGTTGCATAGAGCAAGTTTCGATGGGTAATCTCCGTTAATAACCGCGTCTCCATTTCCTTGTTTCCTATATGTTTTGCTTCTTTTGATAATAAATTAATAAAAGACAAATATACGCCCACACGATGCCCTTGCTGGATTTCTTTATGCTGTTGCAGCAGTTTAAAAATCATATAGGCCAGAATCGGTCTACGCCATTCCTCCTCGTTAATGACGCCATTCAGCAGAGCGGCAATACTTTGCCTATCTTTGATATGACGGATTAACTCCTTGTTGAAGCCCAGTGCATGCTCAAGGTCGAGCAGATCGCTTAATTGAAAGAAGTACCGATCGCGCTGTTCTGATGTAAACCCGAATATAGATGCATACTGAAGTTGACCTCTCTCATTCTCGTAGGGTTCGTACTCATGAATAATACGCTCCAGCACACCTGATATTGGTCTTGAAGCCACAACGATTCTGTTTTGTGTCGCTGGCCCCAGACTATTAATTTTTTTGACTGAAAGGATGACCCGCTCAATATCCTGTTTCTCTAGACTTCCCGATTCGTCTAATGAATCGATCAGAAATATGAACGGACATTTACGGAAGGCGGGGTCGTCGACTACGTCATACCCGCACAGTTCGTTTAAATAACTTCCGATGCAGCCATACACATCGTGCGATGGTTGATAGTCATTATACTCACGCAAATTAAAATATACAGGAATGAATCCTGTCCTTGTATCCCGATATTGTTTTGCGAGCACGGACGTGTATTGCTTTAGAAAAGTTGATTTTCCTTTTCCAAAATCCGCGACAACAAAAAAAATACGTTTGGATGGTTTGTTTACGTCTCTCCGATAATACTGTTCGATTAACTCAGCCAACGGTTGCGGATTTCTGTCATATCCGTCTTCATACATTATGCTGTGCGAAAGTATACGCCACGATGCCATCGTTTCCTGGTAGGGCAAATTCTCCCCGTCCTCATATCCGATACGACCCAACCCCTCTCCTTTTGAGAGTATGGCTTCTTCAAAAGGAAGGAGCGGAGGCAAGGTTTGAAACGGGATATTATGGTGCCGAAGAAACGGAATGCACTGCTGAAAAGAGACAGCTCCAAGTGTATCCATTTGATCGTTCGTTACTATGACCCCGTGTACACCGTCTCCCAAAAAAAGTGGAGCGCCTGATGCTCCCCGCATATCGGAATCTCCCTTTAATTCGCCACTAAACAACTCCAGGTCATTTGGTTGTGGTCGATCAATCCTATTCATCAGATAGCCGCTAAGAGGCTGGCCGTCTGTCCTCTTCCATTCAGGATAGCCAAATGACTGATAGGCTTGTTGGTTTGCCTTAAGATTGCAGGCATAGAGAACGGGGAATTCCAAATGAATATCATCAATAGGAGTCGTTAATGTAAGAAGAGCAACTTGCGAATCCGGGAAAAGAGTTAGGATTGCTTTCTTGCTAACGTTCAACGTGATTAGCTCTAAATCCACTTCTTGGCCATCTTCATGGTCGTGAAAGGTATGACTCGCAGCCAATGCCCGTTCGCGATCAATTAAAAAAGCTGTACCTTGTCTGTCGGCTTGCACAATACCGACTAGAGTTTTGATTTGTTGATTATTCATTCTTTAGGTTCACCCACTTATTCAAATCGATCTCAGATGGATTGTATTCAATCTTATAATTCAGCAGATCCTTTTTCTCTGCATTCGCTTCTAAATACCGCGATGCATCCGTCTCATAATTAAATATCAACGTGCGTTGATATCGTTGCGGCTGATCCACGATTTTAATTAGCGTGTCCAGATCAGGATGTCCATGTTTCTCTCCATTGGTTGAAATTAGATACAACGGAGCATCAACGGCTTGTAAGAGTCCGCTAGAAATGTTGTGCTTGCTTCCATGATGCGATACTTTAATAAGATCCATCATACGCGGAAGCGGTTCTTCTTTATATACGCGGTCAATGCCTTGCGCAATTACGGATGGAAATGCATCAGCAGCAAAAAGCAGACGTTTGCTCCCGCATTCCAAAACGAAAGCGATCGAACTGCCGTTTTTGCATGAGCTATCTTCATCGATATATTCATCTTTTAGTGAATCCCACTGGGGCTGTGAAAAGGATATCTCCTGTTTGCCCCGTCGTTTGCGCTCCTCTTCAACAGCTAACAGGAAATATTCGTATGCGTCATCAAACGAAGGGTCAGCCGGTCGGTCGGTCTTAAACCCGGATTTTTGCAATTCCCTTCGCCAATAATTCATCAGATTATCCAGTTGCTCTGTGTTGGGAGACAGGAGTTTCAGACGAACAAAGTCGGCAATTTGGAACGTAGTTAATGCTTGGGTTGTTATTGCCTTTCCGTCAGCCGCTTTATTCCAAGGGTATCCCCCTTTTAAAATCAAGGCTCCTAAACTTGACCCTTGTCTCGCACTGACTTGGTGTTTGCCTAGGGGCATAATTTTACATGCACTTTTCCATCGCTTCGTAAAGCCAATTATCATTTGCTGTTCTTTATCGGTAAGAGTAACTGTTGGAAGTTCTTGATGCATATGGCGGTATGTGTTATGCCAAATTTCTTTAATCGCAATAATGATCGGATTTTCAGCAGAACCATTGTCTTCGAGTAATCGGATGACTCCCCCAATATGATCATCGTCTATATGTGTGACGACCAATAGATCAAGCACTTCGCCACGCTCTTTCATTTCCAATAATTCGCTTTTTATTTCATTGTCGTATACATCCTCGGGGCCAGCATCAACAAGAATATTCACTAATTTTGTCCCTTTAGAGCAGCAAATCAAGAAGGCATCACCGTGTCTAGCCCGAAACATTTTGATTTTTACATTGTACTCCGTCATATATATCCCTCTTATGTATAAACTTTGATATTTATAATCTAGAAAAGTATCTGGGCACCGGCTGGCGTTTCTATTGTATGGCCGGTTCGTGACGTCAGTCACAGACAAACCCCGCAAACGAAAGCGAATGCGGGGTCGTCGAGACGTACGGCTTTGTATACAATTTCTCCCTCATGCGAGTCGCCTCTTGCCGGAAGGATCAGCCCGTTTATCGTGGTGACCAGCTGTGAAATTGTTTGCGAAATCCCTTGCCCCCATTTCAAACGTCAAACCACAAAGTCTCTGGGGATGATATTACATCCGACTGTTATTGGCTCACAGAGACAGAAGTGTTCCTGCTGTTGCGCTGACCACTGTAGCCCATGTGGTCTTCAAGAGAGACGCTATCAGAAGACTGAAATCCATCAGTATCCCTCCTCGGATTGAACAACAATATTTTGCGACTGATTTAAATATTGTCTTCCTCTAGCCAGTCAGTTGGAATTAAGGCTCTTCCATTTCGCCAAGGTTCTTCAACTAATGCACTCTGGAAGTCAGGGCTATCTATATTTGCATGATCCAATACAATGATTTGAAATTCCCCCTGCAATTCATTACATACGGAAAAGAGCAAATTGAAAAGTCTTGAAACAGCTTGGCGATCTTCATCCGTTAATTCTTCAGCCAGTCCTTCCATTACCTCATATTTTTCCGGTGGAAAATACACTTGTGTTGGCTGATCCAGAATAATAAAAGAAGGCACAGGTCTACCGCGCTGGATAAAATATTTGTGGATCGCCAAATGAGAAACCAAATGGCAGCCAAGCCAGTTTTCCCCGCTTCCCATTCTGTACATTGGGATGGGTCTTTCTTCATGATCAGCAATTACAGTCAAATTTTTCAGGTCCAAGCGGTATGGAGAAGATGAATGTTCCAGTTGTAATTCTTCAGCCCATTTTGTCATGTATGTAGATATTCTACTCAGTGCTGATGTAAGTAGTTCGTCCGTTTTATCCTTATCAAGTTCCTGCTCTAACACTTTAATTCTTCTTTCTAATTCTGAAACTTGTGATTTCAAGTCCTTATCTTCTTGGATTTCTTGGTAGCTTTCCAAGAACAAGCTGATTCTTCCAACAACTCTGGCTATCCTTGTATTAATCTCTTTTATTTCATCTGCTACTTCCTGTTCCATTAGTAGAGAGTTCATAGCATTTGTAATGGTTAGCAATTCCTCTTTATATGTTTGAAGTTGCGTCTCCAACTTTTGCAAAAACTCACGCAGCTTTGGTCTTTCTCTTTCAACTAATGTTAAATTATTCCTCAAATTCACAAGTGAATTATTAATCATCTCAACAGAAGGAGTTACTTCTTCTAATCTTGAAGTACAAAGCGGACAATGTTGTTGTCCGTCACCATCATGGGAAAATAAGTTTACTGTCTCAAGTCGTAATCTTTGTTGATTCGCTTCATGAGTATATCCAATCGCTTCTACAGCGTAGGTTTTTGCTGAACTTATTTGATCATTGACTTGTGCTATTTGTTCAACTAAACCTCTTCTTTGTAACTGTAATTCCTGTAGCCGATCAGTTTCGAATATGGGTTCAGCATACGGTTTCCAGTTCAATGTATCTTTTAAACAACTTAAGATAAAATCGGAATCTCCTATTTTAAGCTTTTCATCAAATAATCCAACCTGTTTTGCCTCTTCAAATAGAATGTTTGCTTGTGAGCTTGAATTGCCAGCAATCAAAACTGCATCTTGCAGTTTCCGTTGTAACAATTTGAGTTGCCTCTTCGTTTGTCGAAGTTCCTGCTCTAGCTTTAATTGATCCTCTCGAATAACACCTAAAAAATATGGCAGCGTATCCTTAATCGACTGAGGAATAAATGGTTCATTTTGTCTGTGAAACAAAATAGACTCGTTCGCTATAACGCTTTGCTTTTGAAAGAGAAAAGTTCGTGAGTGTTTGAAATTTGCTTCAAGAGGGTCACGAGATTGTCCCTCCGAAGGAATATGTAAATTAGCTGATATACCAATAAGACTTCCTAAATAGTCAACTAGGCTTTCATCATTACTATTCGTTGTTATCTCATCAATTTCAGGAAAATCCAAGTCTTTTCCTACATCTAAGTGAATCTGGCTTTGACTTAATGCATTTCCTTCCGGCGCCTTTTTTACTATGATGATTTCTTGTTGTTCATAGTTAAGTTTTAAACCAAAATATACAACATGGTTACGAATGACACCTTCTGGAATTCTAAATTCCGATCTTCCCAAACAATATTCGATGATTTCAATTATTGCTGATTTACCAACCTTAGATTTTCCGGTGATAATATTCAACTTACCTAATATAAAAGGGACGATGCGCTTTTGTCCCAGTTTATTATATAGAGCAATCTCTTTTATCTGTAAACTCATGGACAGATCCCCCACATTGTATAGATTGTCGAGCTTGACGAAGTAGAAAACCAACGTCCGACAAATTTACTCTTATTTGCATATTCTTTGATTGCTTCATCAATTTGATATCTCTTGTAACGTTTATCCGTTGCTAAAATACATCCATTCGAAATAGAGATGTATCCCTTATTTATAAGAAACATCATCGTTTCCCTCGTGATATTGATCATTTCATTTACTCGATGGGCAAAACCAATCCTAAGTTCAGGATTAGATTGAAGCCATGCTTGCATATGAGTACGAACAGAAGAGGGTAGTTGTTCGCGTGTATGCCGATGTAATACGATTGGTAACAATAAAAATATGAGTTCATATGGAACTCCTGAGCCTGTTTCACCTTCGTATGACTTGACATACTCTTTAAGTAAATACCCACAAAAGGCTGGATTTAGAAGGTTCGCTACCTCAGTTGGACGTTGATACCAGTTTTTCATCCTACTGCTTCCCCCTTATGCCTTTCAAGTATTTGCTTGAAATGGGGATGCCAGCCGAGCGGAATCTCTTCTTTATCAGCGAGGATATGATAGCTGCCTTTCAATACATAAGGTTCTGTGCAACCTTGTCGGATATTTAAATGGTTTGCCTGCATTAAACGATCATACAGTGCCTTCCCCTTTGCTTCTAGTTCTGCACTTGTTAATCCTTCAATACCAGACTCAATTAATATTTCGAAGTATTCCTCCCACGCCTCATGCAATCTCCTTTCATATCGCTCCAATTCACTAATGCTTACCAAGTGATCAGAGACCCATTTAGATCTTTGCATAAACGCCCGATAATAGTCTCTTAGCGCTAGCTCTATTCGTTTTTCACTTAGTGAAATGATTTGCAATTGTTTTACGAACTGTCTTCCATCATATGATTGTGGATCTTCGGGTTGCTCACCTTGGTAATCAATGGGGAGACTATCCGGTCTCAACTGATCAGCTATGTCATGAATTCTTTCAGATAATTCCGATCCAGAGATGGCTCCATTTGAGTGCCCTTTTAGATGAATTACGACTTGGTGGAACCACCATCCCTCAAGCCGCTCATATAAGGCGTCGATTAAGTTCCTTCTTACCGATAGAGCCAATAGCCCCTTAATTTTATCTGCAATATCAACGATATCCGGTGATTGATCTAGAATGTACATGTTTTCTACTAATGACAATTGATGTTCGGGTGTTAGTGAGGAGAATGCTTGATATGCAGCTTGATTTGTTTGGTTTGTAGAAGAAGCCATTACACTTAGCATCATTGATCTGGCTTTCATAGGATCTCTATATTGATTATCCCTTAAATAGTAACCAATGGAATCTTGGGGTACAGAAGCTGTTGTTACTAAAGTAAGCCTCGCTATTGACCTTTGTGCTTTTAGTGCCTCACTCCATACTCGCACGGTTTTCCATAAATCAGCACAAGAATTTGTGAGAGCAGCAGCCGAATTCAAGTGGTGCTTAAGTTGTAGCAATTCAGCCGGTGAATAACCATCTTCAAAAGCAACATCATCTAACTTCTCTATGGATACTTGAGAATCAATTTTTTGCAATAATAGATAAAGTGCATATCTAGATTGATAAAGGTAACCTATAGCAGATCCCCCAGCTGAAAAAGGTGTGGTCAAGGCAAATTCCCCCAGACAAAATATGACATGTTTCACTATCATTCTATCAGGAAAACATTCCCAAGACTACTCCTTTTAAACAAGGGATCACTAGCGGCACACAGCACTCCATATGTGTTGGAGCATCTACGCTCCTATTCGCAAGTTGAGCATCTCATCTTCCACGTTTAACTCCGCTCTCCGCTTTACCATCACTTGTGATACGGTTCTCCGCGATGTCTGTAACGGCAAGTTTTGCATGCTAGTTAAAGCGGCAAGTTTTAGAGCCTCCCAGTACTGGGAGGCTCTTTCTTGTTCTTTTATGTTAAACTGAACGATTAGCAAGGAAGACAGCGGAATACCCCAATATCAGAGTCTGCCGTCCCGGCATTTATGTACGCCATAATCTGACCGCTGCCGCTGCTGGTTTCACTCCCGCCATCCTATCGCCAGAACCATCCCTTTGGCTACTACACAATCTCTTTATTAAAATGTCCTCTTGTGTCTGTTTCCTGATCAAAGACAACATTATTCATGGAGCCGTTTAATTTGCCTGAGGCCATATTAATGACTTTCTCAACCTGCTCTTTATACTCAACTGTGAAGTTTAATCTGAGCGCCTCGATTCCTCTGATGTTTGGCAGCTCATCCAGAAGATTAAGCGTCTTCCCGTTAAGAATAGTCGTTGTACAATCCTCATGGGAAAGGATAGGGAACGTTCCTTGCTCATCTTTTAACTCATAGCTCTTCGTTTTGCAGACGCTGCATTGATTCATTTTTCTCATCGGACAATATTTGGTGAACATTAAAGGAGCCTTGCCATACACAATCATTTCCAGAGCAGGATAGCCGTCATTTTCTTCATAATAGGCATTCATTAAGTCCTCAATTTGGCTCTTATTCAATTCATAAGATAAAGTGACCCGTTTTGCGCCTAATTTGTATAATTCATAGCAGCTGGTAGCATTAATAACATTTAGAGAATAGTCTGTAACAAACGGATTGCTCTCTCTGTAGTGATAGATACCGCCATATCCTCCGATTAGCAGCTGCCCTTCTTTTTCCTTATAATCATTCTGATTTCTTCTAACCACATTTTCAAAATAGATTTCCTTAATTCCACAGCTCACGCAAGCATCATACTGTTCCTTTGTCGTTACAGAAGCCGTAAGGTATGGTGTTACAGGGGCAAAGCTTATTTTTTCTTTTGCTTCCACAGCCTTGGTTCTTTTCTTCCGGCTGTTAAGCTTTAAGTCATATAAGCCCAGTACAATATCTCTTCTTGCTGCATTTAACAGTTTAGCTGGAATGAATGCATTGCACTCCTCATAATCGACATGATTAAGCTCGAATATCGTATCATTTAATCTTGAGAATTGCTTAATCACCTGGTCTTTTGTTGTTGGATTATTAATGGCTTCGCCCAGTATTTCCTCGCTTTCATATGAATAATTAAAGCCTAAGCCCTCCGCATCTATGAAAAGCTTTGAATCTGGACATGCATGTACTCTAATATCCAGTTTAAACCGCTTAAATTCCTTTTCCAGTGATGCTTCTAACTCTTTCTGATAGAAATAATCCTTCGTCTTATATACTACATCTCCCACAGACAACTTTTCTTTGATTTTGATATAGCAGACATCATCTGCTGTATTGATTAAGTCGCCAACTTTATCGTAAAGTTTGGCAACAGCTAAATTAACATCTTCATTATTGTGACTTATTCGAATGGTATCGTTCTGATTTAAAGGACGTGTAAGTGTTATTTCATACATATCTTTAATAATCTTGCTGATTATTCCAATTTCATAACCAAAGTTATTAGGTCTTAAGATGTTTGTAATATTTCTCCTATCTTCACGAAATAAATATCCTTTAGTAAATGTTCTATTGAATGTTTTCTTCAGATTTTCTTTATCTTCTTCGGTTATTTTATGATCTAAGGCCCTGCGATATTTGGATACAACATTAGCAACATACGTCGGTGCTTTCATTCTGCCTTCTATTTTTAAAGAATCGATTTCTTCTAGATCATGGATGTAATCGATGGTGTTCAAGTCCTTAGTTGATAAAATATAGCTTTTCCCTAAAGATGTATCTGTTGTCTTATCCATAAGCTCATACTCCTTACGGCATGACCCTACACATCTTCCGCGGTTTGCGCATCGGTTGCCGAGTAATCCTGACATTAGACAGTTTCCCGAATAAGATACACATAAAGCACCGTGAACGAAAATTTCTAAAGGGATTTCAGCTATTCTTTTGATCTCCTTTACTTTTTCAATCTTAACCTCACGGGACAGAACAACTCTCTTAGCACCAAGCTCTTTCAATAATAAAGTTCCGTCTACATCGTCGATTCCCATTTGAGTTGAACAATGTGCTTCCAGATCAATAAAGTTTTTAACGATATAATCGAAAGCAGTCAGGTCCTGGACAATAATGCCATCCACACCGACTTCATTTAATTCGCGTATCTGCTCCTTCATCTCTTCAACTTCGTTTTCGAACACGATGGTATTCATTGCAACATAGATTTTAACGTCTCTCAGGTGCGCATAGGTAACAGCCTCTTTTAACAATTCTAAATCAAAATTAGTGGAGTATGCGCGTGCACCAAATTTTTGCATTCCCAAGTATATTGCATCACAACCATTAGATATTGCAGCCTTTAAAGCTTCCATATTTCCTGCTGGCGCTAATAATTCAGTCATAAATTATCCTTACCTCCTACTTCAATAAACGCTCAAATTCAGCACCATTAATCATAAAATAAGAACTACAACTTAAGCTACGGCAAAAAGCACAAGCCAATGGCTTGCGCATAATTCTTGCGGGGCTTATTTATTGAGCTGCTTGGTTAAGGGCGCTTAAGAATATCTCAACGGGTTGTGCGCCGGAAATTGCATATTTTCTATCAATGACAAAGAAAGGGGCTCCTGTTATTCCCAACTGTTTTGCTGCAGCTTCATCTGAACGCACTTCGTTAGCATATTTGGATGGATCCTGGAGAACCGCCATTGTCTCGTCCCTAATCATTCCAACGGATTCTGCAATATCTGCTAATGTATCATGATCGCTAATCAGCTTGGCTTCCGTGTAATAGGAATAGAACAGCTTCTCAGATAATTCCTTATCCTTACCAACCGATTTGGCATATTGGGTTAGACGATGAGCATCAAACGTATTGGTGGGCTTCATTCCGTCGAAATTATACACCAGACCCATCATCTCCGCTTGTTGCCCAAGCTTAGCATTTGCCTCTTTCGCTTGCTCGATACTCACACCATGTTTCTCAGAGGCCATTTGATGCATATTTTTGCCTGAGTACAATGATGCTTGCGGATTAAGTTCAAAGCTTCTATATTCAATCACCACTTCATTCTGATGAGCGAATTGCTCCAGTGCAGATTCCAACCGCCGTTTACCAATATAACAAAATGGACAAACATAATCCGACCATATCTCGATTTTCATTTTTGAATCCTCCTTCACTAACCACTAATCGGTGAATACTGCATTTTTTTGAGCTTATTTGTTATAGACGATAGGCATTTTTCTAATCAATTGGTTGTCACGGGTGGCAGCGTACATGATTTTAGCAACATTTTCCCTGGAAACCGATAATTTAGCCGATTTATCTCCAAATGAATAGCCATAAGATTGCCCTTTGTGTTTAACATTGGGGTTAATAATTCGGACAACTGTCCAATCAAGGTTCGATTGTTTAATAATCCCTTCCATCTTCTTCATTTCCGCATGACCGTTTGGAAGTAAAACTTTAGCCAATACACCTGGAAGTATCGTCGAAATGTTTTTCTTATCGTCATCTGATTGCAAAGCCGGCGTCGCAAGTGTAATTAACCTTTTTTTGTTATGGTTCTTCATAGCCCTAATTATCAGTTCGTGTCCGTCCGCAATCGGCGCGCCTTTAAGCTTTCGTGACATATCGGATGCTGGCCCCAATGTGCTGATTACAACATCAGATTCAGCAACAGCCCGCTCGATGGTTGAAGCATTCGAAAGTTCCCCTTGTACAAGGCTCAAATTGGGATGTTTGAGACTGATTTTGTGGGGGTTTCTAACATATGCCGTAACGAAATCTCCGTGATCTAGAGCTAATTGTGTTAGCAGCTGTCCGATCGCACCACTTGCACCAAAAATGGTGATATTCATTTTTTTACCTCGATTAATTATATTTTGTCTTCTGTTATAAACTCTTCAACGCGATCTCTCTTGGAATACATGTCGTACCAAATATCAGCGATTTTGTCTTGAACTCCTGAATTCGGCTGCATCCAAATTCCGATCGAAAGGTGACCTGCATAAATCCCTTTGTCTGCTAATTCGCTGTTCAAATTAAAGATATAATTACGAAGTCCTGAGATTGCAATTCCGACATTACCCATCCTTGGAACTGGGTGGACTGATGCACCTCCAGTTGTAAATAACAGGGCACCGCTTTGCTTCTCCAACATTTCCGGCAGCACTTGCCGGACACTCGATAAAGCACCTAAAACATTAAATTGAAATTGGTATAACGCATTTTCTTCTGTTACATCTAAAGCTGGTGCTACTGTGTTAATGCTCGGCGTTGGACTGTATTCGAGAACATCAATAAACCCGTATTTCTCTTTAACAGCGGTAAAGGCCCTCTCAATTTCTTCTTTATTTAATATGTCCGCTTGAAATGGAGCAGCTTCAATTCCCAATTGTTCTAATTCACTAACCAGCTGGTTCAGCTTATCTTCATTTCGGGCAATAAGTGCTACGTGAAAGCCATTTTGTCCGAATTTCTTTGCAATGGACATTCCTAATCCTTCTCCTGCTCCAACGATCGCTATAGTTTTCATTTAAATTCTCTCCTTTAGTTAGAGTTAATTATCAATAAGATAAATAATGGTCAATGTGTTGTATATTTATCTTATGTTTATTATGATTAATAAAAGGTCAGCATTCAATATTTAATATTTCTGATTTTGAGAGATAAAATGCAATTTCAGCTCAAATGTCGTATATCTAACAAAAAAATTAAGGGAATGGTCCTAATGAACAAAAAAACCGATTTGCGTGTCATTCGCTCCAAACATTCGATCAAAAAGGCGTTTATAGAGCTTCTTACGGAAAAGGGATACGAAGGAATTACAATTCAAGATATTGCCGATAAAGCGATGATTAACCGGAATACCTTTTACCTTCATTATCAGAACAAACCCGATTTGTTAAATGCATCTATGGACGAATTAATAGAAGAACTAAAGAGTACACTCAAGCAATGCTCAAGCAGCAAAACTCCTGTAAGCGGCCCTATGCTTGAACAACTAATGCAAACCATCCTGGAGAAAATTCAGGACAACATCCCTTTTTACAAAGCATTGTTGCTGGATGAGAATAGAATTTATGGTTTCCAGTCAAAAATGGAGGGAATTATAAAAAATACAGTGGAAGATGGCTTGGACAATACTCCATTGAAGATTTCAAAGGAATTATTACTCCAATATATCGCATCTACTTTTATGGGCATTGTAGTGTGGTGGGTTAAAAATGATTTTTCCTATACCCCAAAGGAACTCGCATCTCAATTTGGTAAAATTCTAACTCACGGACATTTAAAAGCCGCAGGTATTATCGTCAATGATTAAAGTGATAAAATCTTTCCGGATGCCACACAACAAATGTCTGCTGTTGGTACGGCAAAATGCCTAATGTCACGACAGTTTCTTCTGAGTCGGTTCACTCTTTCAATTGCTGGCTGGACTTTTGCTGGATCATTCAGACATATATCATATTCGTGATAATCCCCACTCTCCAATCCCATAATAGATGCATGCCTGCAAATTCCAGGCCTATCATTACAGGAGGGCGATTATGAAGGCTGTTTGCCGGTCGTATAATTTTTCCATTACAGGACAAGATAAAACCGCAGGATTTTGATTTCTTTAATGAAGGAGAAGACTATGGTTGAAAAATACGGCCCTCAAATGAAAAATCATCAAATGTCCACATGGCTAGATGAATTAAAACAGAAATTAAACCATATGGATGATGCCGAAATTGTTGAGCTCAGAATGGGTACCAGTGCCTTAGTCCATCTTTTATACATAAAAACGTTAATCGATCCGGAGCGTTTAAACGAGACGATTATTCAGCCACTTCATCGTTCTGCTTGCCATTCGCTTTCTTCATGCATAACCAATGCCAAAGTTTCGGAAGTTCTATCGATCGAAGATGCTGAGCAAAAAATAATGCAAGGATTTATTCTTCTAAACGATTCACTCAACGATCAGTGGTTAGGCGTCCAACTGGAAAACCCTCTTGGGCGGGCAGTTGAACCTTCCCAAACGGAAACGGTTATATATGGAGCGAAAGACAGCTTCAGTGAACAAATAGACAAAAACATTACAATGTTGCGCAGACGTTTGCCTATAACGACATTAAAAACGGAAAGCTTTACTATCGGTTCACTAAGTAAAACGAAAGTTGTGTTACTGTACATAGACGGATTAATTAATCCAGAATTTGTTTCCCTTGCAAGAAAGAAAATTAACAGTGTGGATTTCGATCAATTTTTAGACTCCTCTCAGCTTGCAGCTTTTATTGAAGATCATAACCATACGGTCTTTCCGCAGTTTCTACAAACGGATCGGCCGGATGCCTGCGCCTACGCCTTAGGTGAGGGAAAACTGACGCTATTGGTTTCCAATTCACCGTTTGCCTTAATTGCTCCCATTACTTTTTTCCATCTAATGCAATCGCCGGAAGACTACTTCCTTCGTTGGCCGGTAGCCAGTTTTTTACGTTTAATCCGGTATGTAAGTTTTATTGTTTCTTTGACGATGATTCCTTTTTATGTTGCGTTAACGACATTTCATTACCAAATGGTTCCGCTGCCGCTTCTTTACGTATTGTTGGAATCGAGAAGCAAATTGCCCTTTACTCCGTTTGCGGAAGGATTATTCATGATCATAACGCTGGAAATCATCAAAGAAGCAAGTTTGCGAATGCCGACCAAAACCAGTCAAACGTTAGGGGTTATCGGTGGTATCGTCATTGGACAAGCTGCAGTAGAAGCAGGCTTTGCAAGTAAAGTACTGATAGTGCTAATGGGTATATCCGCTATTGCTTTCTTTTTAGTTCCCAATTATCAAGTGACTAAATCCATGGTGCTGCTGCAAATTCTTCTTCTTATCCTTGCATCGTTTCTTGGGTTGCCGGGAATCGTGATCGGGCTAATCGGGATTCTTGCACATCTCCATGCATTAACGTCATTAGGTCAACCTTATTTAGCACCGATCGCTCCTTTTTATGGAAAGGACTGGAATGACCTCTTTATCCGCGGACCTTTAATTTGGATGAAAACGCGTCCGAAATATCTAAAACCACTACGGAAATGGCGACAGGAGATGAAGAAGTGAAGAGTATATCCTTATATAATCGATCTTCCACCCTTGGCGGTATCTATTTCCTTCTGTTAGTGAATCGCATGCAAATGCATTATTTTATTTTGATTATGCCGGTTTATTTGGTTCATCCGTATATGGTTTGGGGAATTGTCGTGATGGGGCTACTGTCCCAGCTTAATTTGATGATGATGTCCAAATGGTTTACTTCCAGTTATGCAGCGAAAGGCTATCAAGGATTTTTACAGCTTTTCGGGAAACGGACGGTTCAAGTTTTCGCAATACTTGGATTTTTGATAATACTGTTAAAAATTTCAATTATCACTCTGGGATACGTTGAAATGCTTCATCATTTTATTTTTCCATCTATGGATAAAAGATGGCTGATCCTAATCATTCTTTTGATCAGCTTATATGTGGCTTCACATGGAATGGAGAATACATTGCGTTTTGTCGTCATCGCCTTTCTTTGCGGGGCTTGGATCTCTGTCATGTTTATCCCTTTTTTCTTTCTACCGGATGCAAATTACCGCGATATGTATCCTCTCATACCCACCGAATGGTCAGGACAATCATGGCAAGGTTTGTTGTTTATTTGGTCGGCATTTTCCGGTCCGGTATATTTGGTTTTTATGGTTCCATGGTTAAGCTCCAATAAAAAAATATCGAAATATCTGGTCATTGGAAACATGATGTCGATCATGGAATATGTATTATTGTTCGTTGCTTCGGTATTATTTTACGGTTCGCACTACTTACGCAAGATCGATTTTCCGATAGGATATATGGGAAGCTACATTCAAACGAGCGGTTTAGAACGAATCGATTACATCCTTATCTCTTTCCATATGTTCAATTATGTGTTTGACATTTCAATTCTTCTGTTGTGTTTTTATGGAGCCGGAAGAATCTTTATGAGAAAAATGAAACAACGCACGACTCGGATTGGATTATTATCGAGCTGGTTCGTCATTTTGATAAGTATCATCTTAATGGATCAATGGTTATGGCAAACGGTTCCGGGTCAAAAGATGTTACTGACCCTTCAAATCTGGCTCGGCGCATGCATTTATTTACTTATTCCTACGATCCTTTTCACTGCAGTTAAACGAAAGGAGAGTATGTAGGCATGGTATCATACAAGCACTATGGTTTATTGGCGATTGTAAGCCTTATGTGGATGGCCGGCTGTTCTTCGCCATATGCCGAGAACAATAAGATCGAAGAGATTGCTCCGGTAGTTTTCTGGTCGGTTGACAAGGGGACGGAAGGAAAGTTGAAAATCAGCACTTTAGTACCACCGCTCATCCAAGAAAAAAAACGTCTTCTCTCCAAGGAAGTCGATCTGTTAAAGCAGGGAGACCAGAAGTTTAATTTAATTTATTATCGGGAATTAAAGCAGGGGCAGCTGCGAATGTTATTAATTAATGAGGAGCTGGCAAAAAAAGGAGGCCTCGATAAGCTGATCAATACCATACTGGTTGATCCCGATATTTCAATGCGTGTCTATTTGTTGATTGTCAGAGGCAACTTTGATGAATACATAGAAAATCAATTGACGGAGCAAGAAAACCAAGATTATTTTCTTTATCGGATGTTAAAGCATTACGAGGAGCATAATCAAGGTGAAATGAGCATCGTCAATATTCATAAATTCATGAAAAAGGTATATGCCCCATTTAAGGATCCGATCCTGCCGGTTTTTCGTTCGGATAAGAACAATTTCAATTACGTTGGGACAGCCCTCTTCCAAAACGATAAAGAAGTAATGGTCATTCAAGACGTGGACGATAATATTTTTCAACTTCTGG
The DNA here is from genome assembly GCF_018604145.1 of Paenibacillus agaridevorans. Lineage (NCBI taxonomy): Bacteria > Bacillati > Bacillota > Bacilli > Caryophanales > Paenibacillaceae > Paenibacillus > Paenibacillus agaridevorans. The sequence continues at coordinate 5,311,093 of NZ_CP075889.1, forward strand.
GGAACGATCATTTCCTAAAAGTCTTGGCCATTCCAAAATTATCTATCAGTTTAGGACGTATTCGCTCCAATGTTCGCCTGAAACTATCGAGGGACTATTCATCCTTGTCTTTACATGTAGGATTGAAAGGAAGAATTGAGGAATATCAGGGAGAATTGAATATTCAAAGTGAGGAACAATTGGAACAAATAATTCATGAAATTGAGGTCTATCTTGAGGAACAAACGTCAGATTTAATAAAAAGAATGCAACGCTTGAAAGTGGATCCCTTAGAGGTCGGAACCCATTCGCTTAAGCCGTTTTCTAAAGAAATAACGGATGAGCAATGGTTGAAACATTGGGGAAACATGAAAATTAATGTTGACTACGACATCAAAGTACATCCTTTGATCAATGGAGCGGTTGATGTGAGGTAGAGTCAGGAAATTTGTGTAAGCTAAGGAAAGTAATTCTTCTCCTGACGTTTGGGCACCTTGTTGGGTTAATTCTTCGTCACTAAGCAGCGGATATTAAGTGAAGTGAATGCTTCCACTATAGCTGCACTCAAGAGCCATCGGCATTGCCGAAATGGTGGTTGACGAAGGTACTGAGCCAAGGTGATAGATTAGCTAGATTATACTCAGACTGATTAGGTCCATATAGGTTAATCTTTAATGTGTTTTTCTTACATTTGGATAGCCAAAAGCCTACGGATTAAATTCCGTAGGCTTTCGATTATATGAAAATTCAGGGAGGAAATATAGAATTAGCTTAATGCTTTTACTAAAGCTTCTCCGAATTCTTTAGCTCCATCTGGACCATCACCAGTGATAATATCATCATGAGCAACAACATGTTTTTCAACATATGTTACTTTATTTGCTTTTAATTGGTCTTTTTGAACATCTACTGGATAGCAGGTTGCTTCTCTACCAGTAAGTAAACCCGTTTTAGCTACAGTAACCGCACCTGCACAAATTCCTGTTACAAGAATTTTATTAGTATACGCCTGTTTCAAGTAGTCTTGCAATTCTTGGTTTCCCCATAGATGATCGTTCGTGCCAGATCCACCAATTACAGATATAACATCATAGTCAGAAGCAAAAACGTCTGAGAAGATGACCTCAACAGTTACTTTACCTTCATAATCGCCTATGATTTCACCTGTTTTTGTACTTGCAATTGTCACATCAATTCCGTTGCTTTCCAATTCCGCTTTAGGTAGAAATAATTCGTCTTCATTGAAACGTTCAGGTGGTATAATTAAGAGTGCTTTTTTACTCATTTGTAGTTCCTCCCATTAGTGAAAAAGATTTGCCTGTAAGACGACCATTTCATTCTACTGCTTGTTTTCTTCACTGTGAAGAATGCACTTTTTTGTAAGCAGGTTACCGACAGGTTACTAATTGATACAAATAAGGAGGTAAGAATTTATGTCAGATACATTTAGAGATGAAGTTAAAGAAAAAATCATAAATGGTGATTATAATTGTGAAAAAGAACTTACCTTATCAATTATAAGTGGTAAATGGAAAATTGTTATTCTATGGCATTTGGGGGTAGAAGGACCACACCGATTCAGTGATCTCCAAAGACTTTTCCCAAAAATATCTCATAAAATATTAACGAATCAATTAAGAGAACTGACGGAAGATGGAATAGTACATCGCGAGGTTTATCCGGAAGTTCCACCGAAAGTGGAATATTCTATGACTGATTTGGGGATGACTTTGCTTCCTATCGTTGAAATGATGTATGAATGGGGAAAAAATCGGATGGCAGATATTATAAAAGAAACGGATATTTCGGAATTAAATAATTAAGCATAAGCTTACATTTACAATCTTGCTTTACAAGGCCTATCAGAAAAGAAGCACCTTCACCTCGTTAAGTGACTTCTGTCTACAGCTCAGTTGAGTATTCCCCATCATGAGGCCATTCTAACGTGTAACTTATCATATATTAGTTTCCCGCAGATTCTTAGTACATTTTCCTAGTACTTTCTTCTTAAGGTACATCCTGACTTGAGGCCCCTTTCGAGGTACATCATTATTTGCAGCACAAATAAACCCGCAGAAGCCCGTTTACGCACCGTCCCGACCGGAGTATGGCCTCTCCTGCTCCTATTCTCGGTATGCTGTAAATACAGCCTCCTGCGAGTTTTTTCTCAAAAAACTTGCCTCTATTTATGATACGGTTCTCCACGATTAATCTTCAACTCTGCATTGTTGACTTTTCGTTGACTTGCCCAATCAATCTTTAACTTGTTGACTCAATAGATATTTATTGTTCGAGTAACAATGATTGTGCACCTCTTTGAAGTGTGTGCCTCTTCTCTATGGGATTATGATGTAAACATTTGCTTCAATCAGTTGTTGATTTCGTGTTGACTTCGGACAATAAAAAATACATCGCCAGGGCATGAAACCTATGTAGCGATGTATTCGAAAATTGCATACTGTTATGGCTTAATCAGTTTTTCTTCGTCCCCCACAGCCACCTTATTCCCCTCATAGCTAATCCAATCGCTCCAGCTCCCCGCATACAACCGAACTTTATTAAAGCCCGCTTCCTGCAAGGCAATCACATTCGGCGTAGCCGTGACACCGGAGCCGCAGTAGACGATCAGCTCGCGGTCGCGGTCCAGGTCGGCGAAACGGTCGGCTTGCGCGTCTGCGTCCTTCCAGGCGCCAGACTCGCCGAGGCCGTCCTTCCAAAAGCGATTAATCGCGCCCGGGATATGGCCGGCGACCTTGTCCAGCGGCTCTACCTCGCCGCGATAGCGGGGCGCTTCCCGCGAGTCGATCAGCGTGACGCGTTCGTCGCCGAGCAACTCCTTGACCTCTGCCATCTCGACCAGCATCGTGTGCTGAACGGTAGCGAGATACTTGGACGGTATAAGCACTCTCTGCTCCGCCGATATCGGGAAGCCCGCGTTGGTCCATGCCGTAAAGCCTTCGTCCAACACGAAAACTTGCTCGTGGCCAAGATACTTCAACAGCCACCATAAGCGTGACGCCATGGCGCCGCCCTGGTCGTCGTAAACGACGACGCGCGATTCGTTGCTGATGCCGACGCGGCTTAGCGCGACGGTCAGAGCGAAGATGTCCGGCAGCGGATGACGGCCGCCATGGCCATCTTCGTCAAGCGGAGCGGACAGATCCTTCTCCAGATCCAGATAGACGGCACCCGGGATATGCGATGCTTCATATAATTCGCGGCCGGCGTCCGGCTTGCCCATCAGGAACCGGCAGTCGACGATTACGATGTCCGACTCGTACAAACGAGCCAGCAGCCATTTCAGTGATACGATATTGTTCATTGCTTCATTCCGCCTTCCAGCTTCTATCTTTCATGCGTCCTATTATACCGGAAACAAGCCCGAAGGAGAAAGCGGCAACTTCACATTCTCTTTTGCCAAGATTATGCTATGATCAGTTTATATAGCAGATGGAGTACGATCCATAACCTATGCTAATGACGAACGATACGATCGGAGGTGACGCATGGAACCAACGACCATTATCGGCGCCCTCGCGCGAATGACGACGATTCCCGAGGAAGAGGAGCGGCATTTCCTCAAGCAGTTGTTCTGGAAGCCCGTCAAAAAAGGACAATTCCTCCTTCATGCCGGAGACTTCTGCGAAAGCATCTTCTATTGCGAAGAAGGGCTCTTCCGTATGTTCTACGAGAACGAGGACGGCTCCGAGCATATCAAAAGCTTCGTGACGAACGGAAAGCTTTTCACGGATTACCGCGCGTTGCTAACGGCCGAACCGGCCTTCCTGTCGATTCAAGCGCTGGAAGATTCCCGCATCGCCTATTTTACGAAAGCCGCGATGGAGACGCTATACGAACGCCATGCCTGTTGGGAACGGTTCGGCAGGAAGCTGGCGGAGGAGCTGTTTATCACCAAGTCGCGCAAAGAGCGGGAGCTTGTCGAACTAACCGCCGAGGAACGATACCGCTTGTTCCAGAAACAGTACCCGGATCTGGAAAGCCGCATTCCCCAGTATCAGATCGCCGCCTTTCTCGCCATCAATCCCGTATCGCTCAGCCGTATTCGCGGCAAACGATAACAAGCCCACAATCACGGAACAGGAACACGAAACACAAAACACAAAACACGAGACACAAGAAACACGAAACACGAAATAAGCTGCATCGGCGGTTCCCTGTATACTAACCCGCGAATGCAGCTTATTTGTATAATGACTGTTGCGGACAGCTCTCCAGCCGTTGTACCTTAATCCCAGTCTTTAGCGCTTCGTCCACGACCAGAATGTTGCTGATCGGACCGTTGCCAAGCGCCAGATTTCTAATGAAGGGAAAAACGTAAAACGTTGTTCACTCCCATCGCGTCAACACGATCGGGCCACCCTTCGTAATCGCGACGGTATGCTCGAACTGCGCCGCCCAGGCGCCGTCGATCGTTCGGGCCGCCCAGCCGTTGCGGGCGTAGAACACGTCGGGCTTGCCGGACGTAATAATCGGTTCGATCGTAATGACCATGCCTTCCTCCAGCTTGACTCCTTGTCCCGGAGGGCCTTGATAGACGACCTCGGGATATTCATGTATATCCCGTCCGATGCCATGACCGAAGAACATCGGTATGACATGGCAGCCCTCCCGCACCGCGCGCTTTTGGACCGCGTGGCCGATATCGCCGATGTAATTGCCGGGAAGCGCCTGCTTGATGCCGTCTTGCATCGCTTGCTTGGCAACGCGAAGCAGCCGCTCCGTGGCGGCCGTGGACTTGCCGACGATGTACGTCCAGGCGGAGTCGGCCTTCCAGCCGTTTAGGTCGGCCACCATATCTATCGTGACGATATCGCCGGATTCCAGCGGTTCCGCGTCGGGAAAGCCGTGGCACGCGACATCGTTGACGGATGCACAGGTTGCGTACGGATAACCTTTGAATCCTTTCTGCGCCGGCACGGCTCCCCGCTCGATCATAAACCGCTCTACGAACCGATCGATCTCCAGCGTCGTCACTCCCGGCGCGAGGCGCTTCGACAATGCCTTGTGGCACGCCGCCACGATCCGTCCGGCCATGCGGATCCCTCTAATGTGCTCCTTCGTCTTTAATTCCACCGCCATCCGCGCTGCCTCCTTCAATACATGAAATAAGGGTAAAGGACCGTATATGCTTACCCTATTCCGGCATTCGGGAACTCATTCCGCCTGGCGGTAACGGAGTTGTGAATTTCCGTACAATCCGCTTGCGCTATAGCGTCCGCTGATGCAGCTGGCGGTATTCTCCGGGCGTCATGCCGATCTTCTTCTTAAATACTTGAAAGAAGGTACTTTCGTTCGTATAACCTACACTCTTCATAATCTCCGCCACGCTCAGCTGCCCTTCTTCCAAATACTTAAGCGCATGCTTCATCCGAGTGTCCGTCAGAAATTCGGCAACCGTTCCGGTTTCTCTCGATCGGAAATATCTGCCCAGATACCTGGGAGACAACTCCAGCTCATCGGCGATGACCTGCAGGCACATGTTGGGATCGCCGTAACCGTTCTCGATCATTTCTTTGACCGCCTCGACCAGATACTCTCTGCGGTCCGGCCGTTCCTGGATGCGCTGCTCGTAGAACTCCGCCAGCATGGTCCCAATCAGCAAACGCGCCTCCAAAAATGTTTCCTGCTCCAGAATCCGGCGCGTGTAAGTCTGGACGCTGACGAGGCAGCTCTGATAGCGGATGGGATCGCTCGCTCGCATCTCTTGCTTGATAAGCGCAAGCACGTGCAGAAGAGCGTCGTCGAGACTGTCGCAATGCAGCCTGCCCAAATGCTCGAACACGCCGTCTAGCGCCGCCCCCCATCGTTCTTCCCGCCCTTCCCGGAGAGCGGCGGCCAGCTCCGCTTCCACTCCGGCCTGCAGCATTCCCTCTTCGGGCAAGCGGCTTCTGTTCTCGTCGAATTGCGGCGTAATAAGGCTCATCGGCCCTTCCGACATCCGGTACAAGGACAGTCGCTTCACCCTGGCATAATGATCCGATACCTGGCGGTAACCGGCAATCGTATCGGAGATAACGGCCGTCAACGATAGCCGGTAATAGCCGTCGAGCAGATTTTGAATGCGGCGTATTCGCTCCGCCAAGCGCTCCGAAGTCGCCACGGATTGACCGGCATCCTCGATCGGAACAAGCACGGCAAATTCGTCGCCGAGCATATCCGTCGTTTGAGTCCCCGGCATATCTGCCATCACATCGGAAGCGATATTTACGATCGCGAACCGGAGCAGCTTCTGCTCCGCCTCGTCCCTTAGCGTTCTGAAGTCCGCGTACCGATCCAGCTTGAACAGGCCTAGCAGATAAGACTGGGCCGACTGCCCCTGCAGCAAATATTCGCCAAATTGCTGCTCCGTAATTGCGGTGCTGTCCGTGATCCACAAGCGCTGCAAATACTGCCTCATGACCTGTTTGCCGGATTGCTTGGAATCCCGCAGCTTCTCCATGCTTCTCGACAATTGATCGTAGGCCGATGAGATGAACAGCCATTCGTCCTTCTCATCCTGTCTGTCGGCGTCGCCATGCCGCTTCCGGAATTTGCTGACCAGGTTGTACATCGGGCGGTACAACCGGATAGACAGCCATAACGATACCAGAAAGGACATGACCGTCAGGATGAACAGCGCAAGGAAGGAGAACAGGCCGATGCGGTTGACGCTCGCGAACACTTCCTCATAAGGCTGGATGCTGACCATGCGCCAATTGCTGACGCCGGATCGCAGATACGTGACCATCTGCTTGCCTTCTCCGCCCTTAATGACGAAGCTTCCCGATTCCGGCGAGTCCGTCAATTCGTCTGCGATCAAGCCCCGAGTCGACTCGTCCAGCTGCGGCATATCGATGGAATCGATAATCCGGCCGCGTTCGCTGAACAAGAAGATGCGTCCCAGCGTGTTCCCGGCATGACTGTTAATGGCCTTAACATTGTCGAATAGCCAATCCGGCTTGACCGTCAGGACGAGCATGCTTTCGCGGCCGTTATAGCTGCCCGCGGAGGCGTACATCGTATAAACAAACACCCTCTGCTGATCCGGTTTGTCCAGATCGGCCGGCACCATCGTGAACTTTGGATAGGATGCCGGATTCCCAATCACGTCGGCCAGCACGGGCTCCTTGTTGTCGCCGCATAGGACCGGAGCGGTCGGCGAGGTGGAGTAGGAGCAGCCGTTGAAGGCGTTATACACCACGATGGAATCCAGGAACAGATTGGAATTCAACGTCGAATCGAGCCTGGCCAGCTTATTATAGAGCTGGAAGATATCCTGGTCCCTCGTGTTCATCAGCGAGACGATATCCCTGTCGTTGAAGGTGGACACGGCGAGATTTTTGATGAAATCGTTCAGATGATCGATGTTGTAATTGACCTGCTCCAGCACTTTCCGGTTCGCTTCTTCCTGCAGATCGGCGGTGAACATGCGCGAATACATAAAGATGCCCGCGCAGAACAAGGCCATAAATCCGCCTACCAGCACGAAATTAGTCAGTAAAAGCTGTGTAAAAAATCTGCCGGAACGATATCCGCCAAAGCCTGTCTTCATCGTCATCCCCCTAAGCCGCTTTCTATCGGTCTGCCCCAGTCAATAGCCCGTTTGCGAGCAGCCATGCCGCCGGATTATGGCGAACGCGGCCATCCAGCTCCAATTGGCTGATCCACGCCTGCCCTCTTCCGAATTTGCGGCCTGCAACCGCCAATGCCGGGGTCCATTCCCCTTCGTCGTTGCGATTGCCGCTCGTTAATACCGGCTGCCAGCCCTCTGCCGTAAAAGTCGTGCCAAGCAAAGGGACAATCCGTTCTTCACGTTCATGATACCATAGTCGGAAATCCTCCGTCCCGGCAAAGTCGACCAGCGGATGCCCCGTATCCCTGGAGACGAAATGGACCGGCATCATGCCGCAAGGCCGCACGTCGACTGTATCGCCAAGCAGGTCCCATCGCCCCTGGGGAAGCTCCAGAAAGAGCACGGTCGCACCCGCTTCCGCAAGGCTTCCCACCTCGACCTTCCGCTCCTGATAAGCTTCGATGCTCCGTATGCAGATGACGTCTCCGGCACCCGCTTCTTCCAATTCTATCGGCACGACCTCCCCAAGCTCGCGCATCCAATCCGGCAACTTGCCGCCAGCGTTGTCCACTACGGCCACACGTCGACCCTCGCTGTCCCGATTCTCCATGTACCGTGCAGCAGCGTCGACTCCTCCTCTCTCCTTAGGCCAGACTGCCGCTTCGAGCGTCGTCTCGTGCAGCGGCTCTCCCGATGCGTCCGCGAGCTGAAGCCGGAGCACCGCCGTCGTTCGTTCGGAGACATGAAGGGGCGGCGTCTCGATATATCCTTGGAATCGGCTGTCGCATAACGGAATATCGGCTTCGTGGGAGCCGCAGGCCAGCACCTCTCCTCCTGCTTCCAATCGATAACGCAGCCTGGCGCCGGGATATTCCAGCTGCGTATCGTTGCAGATCCAGGCTTCGACCTTCATGCATTCGTCGCTCCAGTAAGCGAATCGGTCGGAACGCAGCTGCACCGCAAGCGGCGACAATGCCTCGCGGTAAGCGAAGTAGGCTGGCTTGGGTCGCCTGTTCACGTCCATGATCGTCTTCATCCAGCCGGAAGGGAAGGCGTCGATGAACAGATGGATGGCGAACGTGTTCATGCGGCTGTCCCGCCGGAACGCTTCCGTCATGATTCGAGTCGCCCATGCCTGATAACGGTGACTCGCCGCAACCCAATGCTCAAGCCCCTTAGGCGTTTCATAGAAAAAATAATGGAATCGGCCCGTCTGCGCGCCGATAATGGCGTTCGGCGACCAGCACTCTTCCTTCCCGCTTGCCGGAAGCCAATCGGGAGGGTAATGGGCGGTCATGACTTCCGCATAATCGAGCCCTTCCGCGCCGAATTCGCCGCAACCGTAATGCCAGCCCTCCTTGACGGGCAGCCACCCGCCTTTATGCAGCAAGCCGATGTCCATCCCGTGGCCGTTGTACCAGCATGAGTAACAATGGTAGTCCGGCAGACTGTTGGAAGGCGGATCGTAATCCCCGTCGACGTGTTTGATGACGCGATCGGGATTATGCAGCCTGACGGCGATATCGGCGGCATCGAAGAAACGCTCCAGCTCTTGTCGGTCCAGATGCCGGTGGGGCTTGTTGGCGGCGTTCGGGAACGGCTCGTTGATATACGACACCAGAATGTTGCAGGGATGCGAGCGGACGAGACGCTCCATCTCCTCGGCCTGACGGACCGCCTCGACGAACTTGTTCCGGCGCAGCACGCCGAACAACGGCAGGTCGGTCTGCGTCATAAGGCCGAGCCGGTCGCAATAGTCGTAGACCTCCTCCTGCACCGGCCGCTGGGTTAGACGCAGAAAGTTCATATTGGCGAGCTTCGCCAGCAGCAGGTCCTCCAGCAGCTGCTCCCAATCCTCCTTCATCACGCATTGCTGCTCGTGCCCCATCGTATTCGCCCCGCGCAGCCGGATCTCCCGATCGTTCAGATAAAACTTGCCCTTCGGCTCCGACTCCATATCCTGACGGAAAGATCGCATCCCAAACGTTCGGCTCCCCGTATCCCGCACATCTCCGCGATCGTCCAGCAGCTTCGCCTGCAATTGATAGAGCCACGGGGTGTCCGGCTCCCACAGCCTCGGCTGCTTCAGCTGCAGCGGCACTTTGAAGTAATTGACGCCTTTCGCGACCAATAGCTTGATAGGCTGGCGGTAGGTGCCGTCCCCCTTGACCTTCGCCTCCGTAAAGGTATCGCCCAGTCCCACCTCGACCACGCTTTCGGGCTGCCAGGAATGCCAAGCCACGGTCTCCTCCGCGAAGTTGTACCCGTGCACGGCCAGCTCCAGCCTTATGTTCATCGCGGCTCTGTCTCTGCTGAACACCTCGATCCAGGCTTCGGCGCACTCCCGCTCCGGCACCGGCCGCACGAAGATGTCGCCGATATGGACGGCAGGACGCGCCTCCACGTAGACGTCCTGATAGATGCCCATCCCGGGCGGACAATGATGCCAGCCGTACAGCGGGTCGTCATAGCCGGGACCGGTCGCGGCATACAGCTTGTCGCCCTCGAACCGCTCCCCCGGCGCCTCTTCCGTCTCGCTGCTGCCGAACGTAAAGTCGTTCTCCACCTGCACGACGAGCGTATTTTTACCCGGCCGAACATAGTCGGTGCAATCGAATTCGAACGGGGCGAAGAACCCCTCATGACTGCCCATCCATGTTCCGTTGACGAATACGGCCGCCTTGTAATCCACGCCCTTGAACCGGACGAAGATCGATCCGATCTCGAGTTCCGACTGCGTGATTTCAAAGGTCGTCCGGTAATAGACAACGGCTTGGCCAAGTGGACCGCCGTAATGCGGAATTTGCGCTTCTTCCCAGTCGCCATGGCCATCAAGCACGCGCCGGAACGACTCTCTGTCCTCCCTTGCCTGCCGGCGATACAGGAAGTGCTTCAGCTTCTTTCGCTGCTTCATTGGAGCGAGCTCCGGCGCCAAGCTTCTCATGTATGGCGCGTAACGTTCCTTCATCTCGTCCAGCGCTTGGCGAAGCCCCGGTTCGTCGTCCACCTTCGCCATGACGGTCCAGTCTCCCAAACTATCGCCCATTGCCGCTTTCACAGCAGATAGCCCTATATCGGGCAGCTTCGGCGGAAGGACGGGAGCGAGGTCGCCGTCCCTTCCCTCGATGCGCCTCGTGCCGATATCGGCGAACACGTCTCCGCCTCCGCCGCTCTGTGCAGCATGGGATAATTCCTTGTCAGCAGGTTGTTCTGCCATTTCCACCACTCCCGTATCTCTGTCTGTCTACTGTCCGATAGTCAGCATTCTTGCAAGAGCCGCCGCCGCTTGCGCCCGCGTGACAGCCCTAAGCGGCTGGAATCGTTCATTGCCCGTTCCCTGCATAATGCCCGTCTCCGTCAATTGCCGTACGGCTTCGAGCGCCCACTCGCTGATCTGGCCGCTGTCCGCATAGGCGGTGCCTGCAGTCGCGCTCCCAAACGTCATACCGGCATAACGGCGTGCGCGATCCAGCATAACCGCCATTTGTTCGCGGGTAACGACTTCTTGCGGATGCACGGCTCCGTCGTAGCCGTTCATAATCCCCGCCGCATGAAGCGCCGTGATCTCGCCCGCATACCAGGCATCCGCCTCGACATCCGAGAACGCGCCGGTTTCGTTGGACTTCGGAAGGCCCAGCATTCGAGCCAGCAGCGCCGCGAATTCCGCCCTCGTAATCGTCCGTTCCGGCTCAAAGCGTTCGTTCGCCGTACCTCGCATGTAATCCCGCAGCCCCAGCTCTGCGATATACTCATAAGCCCAGTGCTTATTCGTAACATCCGCGTAATCGCGTTCAAAGAGGAATACGGACGCCTCTACCCCCGAATGAGCGGTATACGACGCTTCGCCGCCGCCAAGCTCCAGTCCGCCTTCGGCGTAACGCCATTCCTTCGCTATTTCGTCGAAAGCGAACAAGGCGATCCGTTTGCCGCTTGCTTGAAGATCATCGTCCAGATCGAGAAAAACCTTGGCCGACAACCCGACGGCCTGGCCGGTCTTTGCGGTTCGGACAGTCAACTTGGCCGCATCGGCAACCCCGCTGAATCCGCTTCGTCCGAACAAGGCCGGAGCGGTCTCCCATTCGATGACGAGATCGCCTTCCGCAAGCGCTTGGCCTAGCTGCTCCGCCGTCAACAGAATGCGGAATCCCTTCCCTTCGAACTGAAGCTCCCTGCCGGATTCCCGCACTTCCTCGCGTATGGCCGCAGGAACCTCGATCCGGTGCCGGCTGACCGATTGCCCGTCGGCGAATCGTAATTCCACTGGTCCGGATTGGCCATTGCGCAGCTCGCGAACCAGCGGCTCCGCATGAATTCGAATGACGGACCTTCCATCGTGCAAAAGGCTTTCATAGGTGCGCTCACCATCCGGCTCCTCGCCTCCGTTGCCGCCATTCCCGGTACCGCCAGTGCCTCCGTCGCCATTGCCTCCTGTGCCTTCGCCGCCATTGCCGCCATTGCCGCCTGTTTCGCCTTCGCCCGCTTCCTCCTCTTCCGGAGCGAATTGGAATTTCTTTAGATTGGCTACCCCGAAGCCGCCTTTAAACACCAGGTAGACGTTATGAATGCCCTGCACGTTCCCTGTTATTGCCGTCTGCTGCACTACGAAGTTGGTGAAGGCGCCCGTGGAAGCGACCGTCAGTTTGCCGAGCAGCGGACCGTCCGCCGCATGCAGCCGTACTTCGATATCTTTGCCTGCCTGCGCCTCCGCTACGGCCACGTCCGCTATGAAGGCGGTTGCTCCCCGATTGAATTCCACGTTGTTGTATTGCACCCAATCGTTGTTGTCCAGACTTCCGATGGAGTCGCTGGCCGCGACGACCGTAACGCCCGACATCTCGTCAAAGCCGGTCGCCGCAATACTCGTATAAGCCGAACGAACAACCGCGTTGCCGTCGGGCACAGCCGTAAAGACTTCCGTCTCGCGTTCCGCGGAGCCGTATTTGGCCGCAATCGAAATATAATAGGTCGTGTCGTTGGTCAGCCCCGTCAAGGTATGGTAGGTCTGTCCCGCCGGCAGCTCCGTCTGCGCGTCGGGATTTCCCGGCACCGTGCCGTATCGGATTACATAGCCCGTTACGCCTTCATGTCCCGTCCAAGACAACGACACCGCGCCGTCCCGCGGAGTGACGTCGCCGACCAGCGGCGCCTTGAGCTCCAGCTCGGAGCGCGACAGCGACACGTCCGAGAAGACCGCTTCCGCGTATGCCTCAGACGTTCGGGAAGATACCGCGAGCCCCGCCAGCATCTCTTCGGGCATATCCAGAATCAGCTGCTGCATTTGCACCCACTCGCCGTTGCTCATGTAGTAGCTCGTAAACAGCTTCTTCTCCCTGGTGACCTTAAGCTTGGTCGGCATCGGTACGGGAGATATATTTTTGTAGGTAGTGAGTCCCCCGTTCGACATGCGCACGGTCGTGAACACCTCGCCGTTCGGCTTCATCCGCAGATAGAAGTTGGCGGCGTCCTGTGCGTCGCGCGAACGGAACATGATGCCCGCCATCGTATTGCTGTCCGTATTCGTAAGCGACTCCAAAGTCGCCTCCATCGTGATCTTCTCTGCGTCCGCGTTCTGTACCCACTGCGAGATATAACCGAATTCGTCGCTTGTTCCCCATACGTCCGCTCCTACCGCGCGAAGCGTATATTCGCCGCGTTCATAGGAGGCATAGTTGGGCTGGGCGCCGTAATTCCGAAGCTCCCACGGCGAAGCCAGGCTATCCCACTTCGGAATGCTAATCCGGTAGTCGTCGACATCCACGTCCGCGTTCCAAATCTGCAGCCCTGCGGATCCTGCAGCCAGCGGGTTTGCATCTTCGTATTCGATGAGCAGCTCGTCATTGACGTACCCCCTTACGTAGCCCGGGCTGACCGACAGCCGGAAAGTATACCATTCTCCCGGTACGAGGGTGAAGTCCGTCTCTTGCACCATGCCGCCCGCCGCCCGCTTCTCGAGCTGAAGCTTGCCGGTATTGCGGTACATCAGCTGATACCGCGTTCCAGCCCCGACGGGATTGGAATCGTTGCCGATCAGGAACACCATCTGCGCCGAAGCGTTGCTTCCCAGCCAGTTGTTCACTCTCAGCCTGGATTCGATCGAGTAATGCGTCCTGCCCAACGCTCTCTTCTGATTGCCGAACGTGCCGTTGAAGTGAAGCAACTTGCCGTCTTCGTCATCCGTCAACTGCCAGGTGCCGGGACTGGCCGAGCTTTCCTGTACCCAGCCGGGCTGTAGCTCGTCTTCGAAGAGATCCTCGAACAACACGGCCGTTCCGCCATAGGAAGCCACTATCGGAGAAGGCTCGCCGGATCCCAGACGATTGACGGCTTCCACGTAATAATAGTAGTCGTGCAAGGCGCTGACGTCGGTGTCGACATAGCTCAGCTCATTCGCCAGCACGGCGATCCGCTCGAATGCCGCGTCAGGATGGGAGCCCCGATACACATGATACTCGGTGGCCATGTCGACCCGGTTCCAGGCAAGCTGCACATGATCCAGGCGGGTAAACGCCAGATTCGGCGCATCCGGCACCCGGTCCGTCACCCGGCTGTCGAACGTCATGACGCCATTGGCATTGGCCAGCTCTGCCGGACGCGAATACGAAGCGCTATATGCGATTACCTTCCAATAGTAGGTTTCGTCATAAGTAATCGCGCCTTCCAAGACATGTCGAGTCCGACCCGTGACCGTGTCCGACACGATCTCGGCGAATTGATTGTCCGTTGCGACGAGAAGACGATACTGTACGGCGCCCGCGGAAGGCTCCCAGCGAAACTCCACGTTTAACGGATCCACGTCTTGTCCGGCGTTGGCCGGCGCGCTGACATCGAACGTCCCCAATGACGCGTTCCAATCCCGGTATTCATCGTCGTACAGACCGATCGACGCAAACGGAATCGGCTCGAAGCCGGGAATTTGCGTATAAACCTCCGAGTTCGGCATCAGCTCGAAGTTCATCGCATCCGCATCGACGAAGCCGGGATCCGCGTTCGTGATCCAGTTCCCTGCGACGGTCATGGGGCCATTGCGGTATAAAGCGCCGCCCACGACGACATTGTCCTCCATGATGTTGCTGTCCAGCGGCAGCTGCACGGGCACGTTATTCCCGTCGTAATAGCCTGATAGAATTGGATACTTGCTGGCGTAAGGCTCCTGCTTAATGTTGATGCTCCCAAGCAGACGATTGCGTTGAATGGGCTCGTTCAGAAATTCCACCCATCGCGTTTGAGTCCAGAGCGTCGCCTGGATGACATGCGGAATGTCGATCGATATATTATTGCGGAATACGTTATGATGACCGCCATGGATGTGCATATTGGCATTGCTGCCCGCCTTGTAGAAGACGTTGCCGTGAATCAACTGCCCGCTTGCCCCATCGTCCAGGAAGACGGCTTGCGAAGCATGGTCGCTGCCCAGATGATGGAAGAAGTTATAGCGAATGACGTTGCCCTGCTCGCTTGCGTTGCGTCCCATGTAGATGGAGCCCATATCGTCCGCTTCCCGCAGCACGTGATGAATCTCGTTTTTCTCAATCACATGATCGTTGCCGTTCAAATAAATCGCCATATGCGGCGAGTTGTAAATCTCGTTATTTGCCGCGACATTGCCCGCGCCGGTCAGCCAGATGCCCGGTCGATAACCTTCGTCGCGACGGTTGAAGTCGCTGATCTTGTTGTTTCGCACCTGCACGTTGCCCGGCGTCAGCGTTTCTCGATTGCCCGCGCCGACGTAGATGCCGCCCGCTCCCGTTCCCGTCACCTCGTTGCCGGCAATGACGTGGTTGACGCCGCCAAGCCGGTCCCAATCCTGATTCAGATAGATGTGTCCCTGAATATTGCCCACCACGCGGGACTCCGGCACGCCCGTAAATTCGTGAACGGTATAACCAGGCCCCCGCACGCCCTGACCGACGGAGATCGCCACGGTTCCGAGATTGCGGAACGTATTGCCGGCAATCGTATTGCCGTCGCCGCCCTCCATGTAGATTCCCATATCCCGGCTGTTTTCGAAGATAAAGCCTTGTATCTTAATAAAGGAAGCATCCTCTATTGCGGCAAGCGGCTCCTCCAGCATGGAGGCCTGTATGCGCGCTCCGCTTAACGAAACGGTCGGGTACAAGTACAGCGTGCTGCTGTCATAGTCCAGGAAATATTCGCCCGGCTCGTCGATCTCCTCTAGCAGATTATAGGCGTAGTAGGTTTTCCAGGCGGCGTTGGCGGTCGACAAGCCGTACAAATGGGCGTCTGCAAGCTTGATCGTGCGGGCCGTCGTATCGATTTCCTCCACCCGGATATTGTCTTCCGCGAAGCCGTAGCCGAAGTAACCGTGCAGCATAAGCTGCGTTGCCCCGGTCCAACGGTCGGCGCGATCATAATCGTATTTGAACTTGCCTCCCCGATTGCTATTGTCGTTCTGCCGCGGAATCGAGCCGGTATCCAGCACCTGTCCGAGCGGCAGATAACCTTCATTGGGCCAACGGGCCAGATGCATGGCCTGCTCGTTTACGAACAGCTCCAGAGGCGCGGACACAACGTCGTGCAGATAACCATGTCTGCGGTATTGCCCCAGATCGGTTATTCCCTCCGCGTCGAGATCGATCTGCAGCACATGCGCCCTTCCCTCCTCCGGAATGCGGGCCAGCGTCGCCGGATCGCTCACCGGCGAAAACGCTGTTCCGTCCAACTGGAGGCCGCCGCTGATGCGCACCTCTTCGCCCGGGTACGCGGAGTAGACGATCGGCTTCGAAGCCGTGCCGGAATCCTCCTCCAGCAATTCGAAGGTAGACGTCAGCCGATATTCCCCTTCCCTTACATAGACGGCAACGCCGCCTTCGGGCAGTCCCGCTCCGGTCTTTAGTTGACGGATGCGGTCTCTCGCTCCCTCAAGCGTCGCTAGCGGATGCGTGAGCGTTCCGTCATTGCCGTCGTCCCCGGTCAGACTGACGTACAGCTCCGCTCCGGGAGTCGGACTGTCGGCGGATACTTCCCTGTCATTGCGGTAAACCGTCTCCAGTACAACCTGAAGGGCGAGCAAAATAGCGAGCAACAACGCTGCTTTGGATTTCATTATTTCTCCTCCTTTTTTATAGCCATTGCAATGATAACGCTTTCTTTAGTTCCCCTAATTAAAGGGCCGGCGAGACGGCGTTCCATGCCGCCTCGTCCCCGCCCCTTCCACGCTGCCTTTTATTGCCCGGACGCCTTCCATTCGTCCAATTGACGTTGCGCTTCCTCAATGACTCTGTCGATGCCGGCCTGCTTGAGCTTGCCCTGGAACTCTTCCAGAATGCGGTCCGCAGCGACCGTGCCTGTATTTAGACCAGGCCCGTATTCGTCGATGACGGTCGTTACGTTCGCGATCTCCGCGCTGACGCTTTCCGTTACGAACTTGAAGCCGATAATCGGCGACGGCGTAGCGGATTCGTTAAGCTCCTTCGTCTCTTTGGCGACGTTCGGATCCTTGCCCGCCAGCGTATAGCCGTTGAAGACGTTGCCGAATACCCAGTCCGATGCGGTGTACGCGCTGTCGGGAACAAGCTCCACGCTGCCGTCGGACTTCTTGTTGTAATGGGTTCCCTCGATGCCGAACGCAAGCAGATTAAACAGCTCCGGGTCCGTATTTACCAAATTGATAAGCATCATCGCCCGCTCGGGGTTGCCGGAATGCACGGGAATGGCCTGCAGCGTCGTAATGATGGTGTTCGTGCCTACGTAGGCGTCCGTCGTAAAAGCGTATTGCATATCCTTGCCGCCTTGCGACGCCTTGGCTTCCGCTTCGCCGCCGGGTTTCAGCACGTTATGGAAGCCGCCTACGGCTTGGCCTGCCTTCTGATAGTCGCCGATCGACTTGAGCGTCGCCGCGTCTTCGTTGATGTATCCCTTTTCGTAGAAGTCTCTCATCGTATCCAGATACTGACGGTACTCTTCTGTCTCGTACATATTGACGATCTTGTCCGGATTGTCCAGATGGATGACCGCGATATTGGCAAGCACGCTCTCAAGTCCGTATGTGCGGTTCATGTAGCTGAACATCCCTTGGCGGCCTACCGCGAACGGGATCAAGTCGGGATGCTTCCGCTTGACCTGCTCCAGCAGCGGCGCAAGGTCCGCCAATTGTTTCATCTCCGCTTCAGGCTTGTACAGATCATAGAATTCCTTCTGCAGGACGAAGCCCTCGCGGTTCGTGACCGTCTGGTAATTCGGCACGCCGTAGATTTGGCCGTCGATCCGGGTGGCTTCCCATACGAAGTCGGGCATGCTCGCCTTCACGTCCGGGGCATAGCGGTCGATTAATTCGTCCAGCGGAATAAACGCGCCTTTGCTTTGATTCTGGACATAGTTGAAGTTCCAGTTGGAGGTCCAGACGATATCAGCCTTTTCGCCGGAGGCGATGACCGTATTCATCTTCTGCGTATAATCGCCAAAGGCCAGCGGCATCAGCTTGACGGTTGCGTTGATTTTCGGCTCGATGAGCTCGTTGACCTTGCTCTCCACGCTTTTTAGATCGGATGGTATCGCAGGCTGAGGATAATACCAGACCAGCTCTACCTTGGACAGTTCTTCGGCAGGTTTTTTCTCTTCCCCGTTCTGAGCCGTCCCCTTGTTGCCCGGCGCGGGATCGCTGCCGCCGTTTTTTCCGTTGCCGTTGCCCCCGCTGCATGCGGACAGCACTAGCGCGAGACAGAGTACGACTAACAGCATGATGTTTTTCTTCGGATACATGATTGCTCCTCCTTTGATGAAACCCCTTAATTGTATTATATCAACTCGAAGGACAAGGTCCTTCAAGAATGACATCGATAGGCAGCGGCAAGTGCGCCGTACGATCGTCGCAGAGCTAACGTTAGCTTTTGACCGAGCCGACCGTAAGTCCCGCCACGAAGTAACGTTGGAACATGGGGAATACGAACATCATCGGTCCCGCGGCAAGCACGGCCATCGCCATTCTTGTGGACAAGCTGGGGAACTGGGCCGAGGTCAAATTGACATTCACCAGATCCATGTTGGCCGATATAAATTCGATCGTATCCATGATGCGGTAGAGCAGCAGTTGCAGCGGCACAAGATGTTGCTCATTGATGAACAGCAGCCCCAGCCACCAGTCGTTCCAGTAGGCGAAAGAGATGAACAAGCCTACGGTTGCAAGCGCCGGCGTCGAAAGCGGCAAGACGATGCGGAGAAATATGCGCCATTCGCTCGCCCCGTCGATCTTGGCGGAATCAAAGATTTCGACCGGCAGCTTCTCCAGGAACCCTTTCATGATGAGCAGGTAAAACGGACTGACCAGATAGGGAACGATCAGCGCGCCGAGCGTATCCTTTAATTGCAGATACTGCGTTACCAGAATATAGAACGGAACAAGTCCGCCGTTAAACAGCATCGTAAATACGATAAACAGCATCGTCGGTCGGCGATATCGATAATCTCTGCGCGATACCGCGTAGGCCGCCATCGTAGTCATCAGCAATGCGCACGCCGTGCCGATGACCGTTACGCCGATGGTCACCTGGTACGCCTGCAGCAGCTGCAGCGGATTGCGGAGCACGATCTCGTAAGCGAACGTGTCCCACTGCGCCGGGATGAACCGGTATCCGTTATGGAGCAGCGACTCCTCGCTCGACAGGGAGATGGCGACCACCAGCAGGAGCGGCGCGAGAATGGCGGCGGATAGGACCGCGAAAAAGAGATTGATCACGATGGGCGCCGCATTCGGTTTCCGGGTTGTCATTAGTCGCTCCTCCTTACCATAAGGCGTTGTCCGAGTTGATTTTTTTAATAATGTAGTTGGTGGTCAGCACCAGCGCGAAGCCAACGACGGACTGGTACAGCCCTACCGCGGTCGACATGCCGATATCCCCCACCACCCGCAGCGAGCGGTATACGTACGTATCGATGACGTCCGTCGCGCCGTACAGAAATCCGACATCGTTGGGAATAAAGTAGAACAATCCGAAGTCCGCCCTGAAAATATTGCCGACCGCCACGATGAACAGAATGACGACCAGCGGCGTCAGCAAGGGAATCGTAATATGGCGGATCATCTGCATCTTGCCCGCTCCGTCGATCCGAGCCGCTTCGTAATAACTGGAGTCGATCCCCAATATGCCCGCGTAGTAGATCAGCGTGGAGAACCCCACCGACTTCCATAAGTAGACGAGAATGATGATGACCGGCCAGTATGCCGAGGTCTCGTACCATCGCACGGGATCTTGCCCTAAGAACGTCAACAGCTGGTTGAGGAATCCGCTTTTGTGATCCAGAAATCCCATCGTCACGTAGCTGACCACGACCCAGGACAAGAAGTAGGGCAGAAACATGACCGTCTGGTGGATCTTCAGCCATCGTCGCCCGATCTCGTTCATCATAATGGCAAAAGCGATCGCGATGACGGTGCCCAACACGATAAAAGCGCCGTTGTACAAAATGGTGTTTCTCGTAATCCGAAAGGCCGTATCCGACTGGAAGAAGAAACGGAAGTTATCCCAGCCTACCCAGTCGCTGCCCCACAGACCTTTGGCGAAGTTGTATTTCTTGAAGGCGATAATCAAGCCTACTAGGGGCAAATAATTAAAGATCAGCTTAAACGTCACGGCGGGCAGCGCCAGCATGAACAGCTCCCTGTTTCTCCGTCCGTGCTTCCACTCCGCTCGGGCCCATGATAGTATTCGCATTGCCGTCCGACTCCTTTTCTGCTTGCTCGACTCATGCCGCCTGCCGGTTGCATATCCCCATTATGTCAGCCGACATGGGCGTTGTTTACTGTAAATCGGGCACTTTGGACTGTCGTTTGGGACCACTATGAATTCGGACTATGCTCCGGGACGCCGTCCGAAACGGCATTTGTGCGTCAACATGAAAAAATCACCCCTGAAGGGGGGGATAACGGGGGACGGATTGTCTAAGTTATATGCATGCGTTAAGCTGCTCGTCATCGCCATTCTAACGGACATCAGCGACGCTAACGCTCGGCATTTATGCTTTTCAGAATCGTAACCGACATTACAGCCTATTTGCGCCAAACCTGCCTGATTTCGCACCATTTATGCGTAGTAGCGTCCCCTTGTCCGTTAAAACGTGACTATAACGAAAAAGCGAACAATAGAGCTTCTGATGTCCGTTAGCCCCATTAACTACTCCAGGTTCATAGTCGCTGCATCGTCATCCGTATCGCATTTTCACGCTAAACATCCTATCTACAATAAAAATCAACAACAACAAATCAACAACAAAAAAGCTTTCCCCCGAAGGAGAAAGCTCTTTGAACATATACTTTTACTTGTCCAGCGTCCCGACTATCCTGTCGGAGCCGCTGCAATGGCCATTACTTGTCCAACGCCTCAACCACCGTGTCAATGCCGTAGCTTTGGCCAATTGGTCCGTAGCCCATGCCGAGCGTACCGTTGAAGCCGTACACTTGACCGTTCTTGACGGCCTTCAGACCTTTCCATACTTCGGTTTTCTCCCATTCGTCGGAGACGGCAGCCATGTCCGGATTGTCATAGTTGAAGTACCCCAGGAAGAGATGGTCCGGGTTCAGCGCGGCCAAACCTTCCAGCGACATCTCGGCACCGGCTGTCATAATGGGATCCTCCGGCGCTTTAAGCCCGATCCCCTTATCGTAATAAGGAGTCAGCGTCTGAGTGCCGCCCTGGTAGGCTACCGTATCGCGAATTTGCAGGAAGGCGACTCCGCCTTCTACGTCTGCCAGCTTTTCCTTCGCGTCCTTGATCTTGTTCTCGAAGCCGGCGATAAAGTCCGATGCCACTGTTTCTTGACCAAGCATTTCACCGAATTTGGCGACAAGAGCCGGCCAGTTGGTCCATACGTCCGTCTGCGCTTCGTCGATGACGACGGTCGTCGCGATTTTCTCCAACTGCTCCGTTATTTCGGCGTTGACCGCGTTGCCCGCGATGATGAGATCCGGACCATACTCAAGCAGACTCTCCATGTTCACCGTCGTGTTCTCGCCGACGACCGCCAGTTCGTCGATCTTGTCGACAAAAGGCTTGTAGTTCTCGGAGTCCAGCGAGGAGTTTTCCTTTGTAAACGGCAGCGCAAGCCCCACCGTCTTCAGGTCGAATACCAGAATGGATTCGATATACCCCCAGTGAACGACGGCCACGCGCTCCGGCTGCTTCTCGATGACGATGATTCCGTTTGCCGCTTCGATCGTGCGCGGGAATGCCGCGGTCGGCTCTTGCGTTGCTTCCGCGTTCGGCGAAGCAGTAGGCGATGAGCTTGGCTCGCCTCCGTTATTGGATCCCGCGTTGCCGGAGCAAGCGCTCAGGAACAGGATAAGGCTTAACATTCCGATAATTGCGGCATAACTTGTTTTGCTCGACTTTCTAAACATGACTAGCATCCTCTCTTCGGCTACCCATACCGATAACGATTCTCATTAACAATTAAAACAGTACCATCCCTCGAGCGGAATGAGAATAGAGAGATTCCCGCGGGAGGGATGGACGATTTCCATGCCAGGCTGCGCGTCAGCGTTCCAGCTCCCTGCCGATCAGTCCGATTTGACTGGGAGCGATGCCTTTATATTTTTTGAACAAGCGGCTGAAATAATACGGATCCGCATAACCGACGCTGCGGGCGACGGCGGACACCGAAAATTGCTTCGTCTGCAGCCACTCCTGCGCCTTGTTCATCCGATAGTGGATCAAGTAGTCGATAGGACCCATTCCGGTATACTTCGTGAATAGATGCGAGAAGTACTTGGCCTTCAGCTTGTACCGCTCGGCGAGCGTCGCAAGAGTAATTGGTTCCGTAAAATGCGTCTGGATATACTGGATCGCATCTTCGATGACAGGATAACTTTCCTTATTCTGCCCATGACGCTCCGATTGCAATACATTGGCGATAATCTGGTAGAAGATCGACTTCTTCTCCAGCAGATTCATGAAATCCGGGGACGAGTCGGCCTCCAGCAAACTGTCGACGAGCCTCAGCAGCTCAGGCGCAAGCGCAGCCTCCAGAAAAGCAATGTCCCGGGGCTCCCTTATTCTCCCTTCAGCAGCCGCGCCTTCCTCCGAACGGTCGAGAAGAGCCTTATCCGAATCAACATGCACAGGCAAATAATGGACAAGACAATACCGAAATCCCCGTTCTCCGGCAATAATCTCCAGCCGCCTGCCCGCTCCGCCGATCAATACCTTCCCCGGTGCAAGCAGATAGCTCTCATCGTCGAACAGAAACTCCGCTTCCCCATCGAGCGCGATAAGGACGCCGCATCGGGCCGTCGGCTTGTCCACATGCCCGCCGTAGACCCGATTGGCTTCCAACTGCGTGCGGTATACGCCGTACAGCGCAAGCGGCGTATTGGCGAAATATTGAGCCAGCTCTTCGTAGGCATATCCCACGGTCGACAACCTCCTAGCCTCTCGTTCTTGTCATCAAATACAAGAAATAAGGCGCTCCGATTACGGCCGTGACGATGCCCGTAGGAATCTCGGTAGGCTGGATAACCCAGCGCCCGATCGTATCTGCCGTAAGGACCAGCAACGCGCCGACTAGTGCCGATGCCGGCAGCAGTCCTTGATGCTTCGGTCCGACGAGCCGCTTCGCGAGATGCGGGCCGATCAAGCCGACAAAACCGATACCGCCGCTGACCGCGACGCAGGATGCTGCCAGCGCTACGCCTGCCGCAAGAAGCTTAAGCTGCTCGCGCGAGACATGGGCGCCGAGACCGCGCGCCGTCGCGTCGCTTAAGTTCAGCACGTTCATTGTCTGGGCCTTGGTCATGACGTACGGAATCAGGAACAACAGCCATGGCAACAGCGCCATTACGAACTTCCAGTTGGTGCCCCATATGGAGCCTGCCAGCCATGTAGCGACCATCTGATATTTCTCAGGATTGAGGCGCAGCGTCAATACGATCATGGCCGCGCTGATGCCGGCGGCCACTGCGACCCCCGTCAGAATGAGACGGGTTGGCATAATGCCTTCATGTTTTTTGTACGCGAGCACATAGATCAGAAACGCCGTCAGCGCCGCTCCCCCGAAAGCCAGCATAGGCAGGAAAAAGACGGGAACGTTGGCCGTTGTCGGGAAGTAAGACACATACAGCATGACGACGAGACCCGCGCCTGCGTTGATGCCCAGCAGGCCGGGATCGGCAAGCGCGTTGCGCGTGATGCCCTGCATAATACAGCCGGATAATGCGAGTCCTGCGCCGATCAGCATCGAGATAACGATACGGGGCAGCCTGAATTGGAAAAGAACAAGCTCTTGCCGATCCGTTCCTTGCCCGAACAAGGTCATAAATAAATCCTTTGGCGTCAGTTTGATGACGCCGGTGTTCATGCTTATGATGAATGTGGTGAAGATAAGCACGGCAAGTATGCTCATTACCAGGATGGAGCGGCTGCGGCGTTTCTTCTCGATGGATTCTGCGGTGATGGCCTGCATCTACAGCTCCCTCCTTTCCTTGCGCGCCAGATACAGGAAAAACGGCACGCCGATAAGCGCGATGAGCGCTCCGATAGGCGTCTCTTCGGGCGGATTAACCATACGGGCGGCAATGTCGGCAAAGATAACGAGCAGCGCGCCCAGAATGGCGGAGCACGGAATGATCCAGCGATAGTCGACGCCGACAAGCTTCCGCGTCAGATGCGGAATAATGAGGCCGACGAAGCCGACCGCACCGACGACGGCTACCGCGGAGCCCGCCAGAATAAGCACCACGATGGCGCAAAGAGCTTTAACCAAACCCGTTCTCTGGCCGAGACCGCGCGCAATGTCCTCGCCCAGGCTGAGCATAGTCACCGAACGGGATAACACGATGCCCATCACGAGCGCCACGGCAACCCACGGAAACATAACCTGCAATTGATCCCAGCGTGTTCCCGCGACGCCTCCCGCATACCAGAAAGCGATATCTTGCCCGATCTTGAAGTAAAGCGCGATGCCCTCTGCCAGCGCGCTAAGCAATGCGCTCAACGCGGCTCCGGCCAATACGAGGCGGGCAGGCGAAAGGCCTCCCTTGGCAAGCGCGCCGATGCCGTATACCAAGCCCGCGCCGAGCGCCGCTCCCACAAACGAGAACAGGATAACGGACATGAACGGCAGGCCCGGGAAAAATGCGAAGCAGATAGCAAGCATAAAACCCGCCCCTGAGTTGATGCCCAGCAAGCCGGAGTCGGCAAGCGGGTTGCGGGTCATGCCCTGCATGATCGCGCCGGCCACCGCGAAACTCGCCCCCACCATTGCGCCGCCAAACACGCGCGGCAGACGGAGCTCTCTGATAATCTGGTGATCGGTCAGCTCGGGATTGAACTGAAAGATCGCTTGCCACACGACCTTGAATGAGATGTCCGCTGCCCCGAAGTTAATAGAAAGGAAAAGTCCAAGCACGAGCGCGATAAGACCGCCAAACAAGACGACCGTAGCAGCAATCGGTCTGCTCTTGATGGGGGCGTGCGAGGATGGCGTAGTCGTTGCGGTACCAGAAAATGCGGGATGATAAGAATGGGATGACTGCTGCGCTTCCGATACGGAAGATGTTTGCATTGTCGCATTTATTGCTGCTGCGTCCGCCTCTGCCGGCTTGGAGCCGTTTCTGGTCTTGTTTGATCTAGTCGACATGGGTTCCTATACCTTCTTATCTTTTATTGATATTGATTCTCAATAACAATCACATTGAAATTATAGAGGAAATGCCCCCCGATTGCAACGATAAAAACTCTTTGCTCAGCAATTCGAGCGTGACTGCCCGCCTCAGCGCGTAATATCGGAGGTATAACTCCCGGGCTCTAACGGACAGCACTTGCTAATTTTTGTACTTTTTAGAGTCATAAGCGTTACTAACGCCTATGGACGCTAATCAGAGTTACTTTCCGGTCCATCGGCGCTTTTAACGCCTACAGCTGCTTGTTCGCCTACTTTTTGGAGCCATAATCGTTATTAACGCTTATGAACGTTAATCAAAGTTACTTTCCGGTCCATCGGCGCTTTTAACGCCTACAGCTGCTCGTTCGCCTACTTTTTGGAGCCATAAGCGTTACTAACGCCTATGGACGTCAATCAGAGTTACTTTCTGGTCCATCGGCGTTTTTAACGCCTACAGCTGCTTGTTCGCCTACTTTTTGGAGCCATAAGCGTTACTAACGCCTATGGATGTTAATCAGAGTTACTTTCTGGTCCATCGGCGCTTTTAACGCCTACAGCTGCTCGTTCGCCTACTTTTTGGAGCCATAATCGTTATTAACGCTTATGGACGTTAATCAAAGTTACTTTCCGGTCCATCGGCGCTTTTAACGCCTACAGCTGCTCGTTCGCCTACTTTTTGGAGCCATAGGCGTAAAAAGCGCCTATGGACGCTATGTCGCATAATTTCCTAAAATAAAAAAGCCCTGCTCCCCGTCCTGCAAACGGGAAACAAAGCTTGAATTGTCACTGTGTCATCATCCTACCGAGGAGTTCAATCTGCCGAGCTCGTCTTCGACAAGGGAAGTTAACTCATCCTCATATCCGCCTGTTATGCGATATTTGCGAATGTAATCCTTCACAAACTTGCGCGGGTCCTTGGGCTGGAAAATTCTCGTAAGTTCCTTCAGGCTTTCCTTGACTTCATTCTGGCTATGCTTCGCCATGAAATCTCCTCCCTTATACGATGGATGGTCGTCCTAAACAGTATAATCCGAGAACGTATGCGGCTCTTACACCGCAAGAACCCCCTTCGGTGCAGGCTAACTCCATGGCCAATGAGTCACAATGTTTTCATTTTTCTTACTATTATATCAGTTTGCCCACAATTATGAAAGTGAACAAAAATTAACCCTTGGTCTGTTTTCGTTCGTCATCTGCCTCCGAGTCCGTGCTGGAGGCATCCTCCGAGGACTTGGATTCGGCGAGTTTCTCCTTTCTGTACATACGCAAATAAGCCACTACGCCGACTACGCCAACCGCAATTCCGAATGCGAGCAACGCGATCGTAACCCAATCCCGGGGCATGCCCCCACCTCCAATCTAATTCAAATATCGGCGAATCCCGACGTGGAATGTAGGGTCAAATTGCCCAAAAATTATTCCATATATTAGCTAATATTATATCGAAATCAACATAGACTGGCAACTCGTGGAAACTGTCCTTATGGAAAAATTTTCTTGCGATCATATTTTCCGGTAAGCTCCGCTCCCCCAGGCAAGAAGCTTTCCGTCCCCATCCATGACCGACGCTCGCAAAGTAATCGTACGTCCTGTGCGATGAATGGTTTCCGCTTCGCAGATCAAAGTTCCTTCCCTTGCACTGGATAGGAAATGGGTGTTCATATTGGCGGTAACTGTCCGCTCATTGCTCTCGGCAAGCATGACGAGTAGCCCCATTGCATTGTCCATCATCGACATCAGCACTCCGCCATGCACGATGCCCAGCATGTTCAGATGAGAGGGCTCGATGTTCAAACTGATCGTCGTCTTGGCTCCGTCCGCCGACACGACCTTGCACCCGAGCCTCCCCCAAAAAGTCTCCTCGGCCCGCTCCGCAAGCCGCTGCCATGCTTCTGCCTCCTCGGCTCGGCGCGCTGCCTCGTCTTCCCTCATTGCCTTCTAACCCTCCTTCGCCTTCTCCATCGACTCGGCTTCCTCTTCGGCCAACTTGCGGCGCAGCACCTTGCCTACCATCGTTTTTGGAAGCGTTTCCCTAAATGCATACCGGTGCGGCACCTTGTAAGCGGCCAGACGGTCTCTGCACCATCGGTCAAGCTGACTGTCCGACACATGCCAGCCTTCCTTCAGCACAATGAAAGCCTTCACCGTTTCGCCGCGGTATTCGTCCTTCACTCCGATGACGGCAGCCTCCCTCACCGCCGGGTGCTCGAACAGCACCTCCTCAACCTCGCGCGGGTAGACATTGAAGCCGCTCGCGATAATGACGTCCTTGATTCGATCCATAATCGTACAGTAGCCCTCTTCGTCGATTGTCGCCAAGTCTCCCGTATGGAGCCAGCCTTCTCGAAGCGTTGCGGCAGTTTCCTCGGGACGGTTCCAATACCCTGCCATTACCTGAGGGCCGCGAACGACAAGCTCGCCCATTTCCCCCGTCTTCAGCCTGCGTCCGGTAGACGGATCGACAATCGCGACATCGGTATCCGGGAACGGGAGGCCGATCGTGCCGATCTTCCGCTTGCCCCAGATGGGATTCGCATGAGTGACTGGCGACGCCTCTGTCAGCCCGTAACCTTCCACCAGCCTGCCGCCCGTAAGCGATTCGAATTGCTCCTGAACCTCCAGCGGCAGAGCCGACGATCCGCTGATGCACACATTAATGGAAGACAGATCGTTTTTGGCGGCGTTCGCATGGTTGATCAGGGCCACATACATCGTTGGAGCGCCAGGGAAAATCGTCGGTTTCTCGGCGTCGATCGTCTTTAGCACGACGTCCAGCTCGAAGCGCGGCAGCAGCACGAGCATCCCGGCCCGCAAGACGGACATGTTCATTAGTACCGTCAAACCGAACACATGGAACAACGGCAGCGCGGCCAGAAATTTTTCCTTGCCGTCCTCCGCCTTATAGCACCATGCCGACGTCTGGAGCGTGTTGGAGACCAAGTTGCCGTGCGTCAGCATCACTCCCTTTGGCGTCCCGGTAGTGCCTCCGGTATATTGCAGCGCCGCAAGCTCATCCCCGCGTCCAAGCTCCGGCAGCTCCAGGGAAGGCGCATGACCGGCGAGCAGCTTTTTGTACGCCAGCACGCCGTGCTTCCCGTACGGAATGTCGTTCATGAATCCTTCCTTGCGCTGCTTGATGGGATAAAGCAAATTTTTCGGGAAGGGCAGACCGTCTTTAATGGACGTGACAATGACATGACGAAGTGCCGGAACCGGTCCTTCCTCCGGCTTCTCGCCGCGAACGCGCGACAGCCTGCCGTAGAGAAGATCAATCGTGAGGATCGCGACGGCGCCGCTATCCTTCAATTGATGCTCCAGCTCCCGCTCCACGTACAGCGGATTCGTCTGCACGACGACGGCGCCGGCGAGCAGCACGCCATAGTAAGACACGACCGCCTGCGGACAATTCGGCAGCATAATGGCAACGCGGTCGCCCTTCGAGACTCCGAGCGCGACGAGTTCGGTGGCCAGTCGGACGGCGGCGGTATGGAGCTCGCGGTAGGTCATCGTTTTGCCCAGGAAGTGCAGCGCCTTGTGATCTGGAAAACGTCCCACCGAGTCCAGCAGGAACTGCGCGATGCTCTGATTCGGGTAGTTCAGCGAATGCGGCACCTCCGCCGGGTAGTTCGCCAGCCAAGGCCGGCTAAATGGCGCCTTGTCGCCAGGCGGAGTGCTCTCGCTCGACACTTCAGGATCCGGCGGGACGGTTTCGACTGAGCCTGATGCGGTGAGAGAAGAGGCTTCGCTGGAGCTCTCCGAAACGGCAGATGCCGACTCTGCCGGCGGTGACTCTTCGGATGGCGTTGCGGCTTCGTTGGAGAATTTTGCAGTGGCAGAGGGGGACTCGGATGGCGATGCATCTGCGTTGGAGGTAGCTATGTTCGTTTCGTCGACGGACGCGAGCTCACTGTCGCCAGACAACGCTCCTGATTCGGCCGGTATATCCGCAATCGGTGTCCCACCAGGCGACTCGCCCGCAGTGCCCCCCGAAGGATCCCCTTCGGCGGATGGGCTATCTGCTTCTTGCAGAACTCCTAACGCAACTTCAAGCGAAGTTTCCTCGGCTGGCGAATCCGCCCCCGGGAGCGCTTCGGTATCCCCGGCTTGATCCGCTGCCGGTTCAGGCGCCGCTTCCGATGCGGGAGCAGACTGCTCCGGCGGCGGAATGGCATCAACCGGTATTCTCGCAGCCAGAGTCGACGCTCCCTCTTCCCCGACGGCATCGGCGTCATGATCCATCGCTTCCGGCGAGTTAAGGAAGATGTCCGTTTCATCATCGACATGACCAGCGTCTGACGCTTGGTTCTGCGAGGAGGATTCTTCCCCCGAGTCGGTGTCGCCGCTCTGAGCTTGAAGCTCGCTCAGAACTGACGGACTCTCCCCAGTCCCAGGCTCTGCAACGTCCCAATCCCCCCGAGCCTCCCCAGACTCGGCAGGTTCGGGAGCCGCGAGGCTCCCTTCCGAGGCGTTCTCACGTGCTTGCGGCTCTGCGAATACAGCTTCGGCCGAATTTCCCTCCTGCTGATCTGCGGCGCGCGAATCTTCGTTCGGCAATGAATCGGACGATAGCGGGTCTCCAGGTCTACGCGATTCCATCGCTGCACTCCCCCTCTACACGACATAGTGTTCACTGCGAATCACGCGGGCCGCGATCTCTCGCTTGAGAGCGATCGTATCCGACAGTGGCGCCCGCATCAGCTTCTTCAAGACGGACAGTTGCATCTGCAGCCCGTCGCCGCGCTCCAGAGCAGAGAGCGCAGTCTTGGCAAGCGATTCGATCTTCTCCATGGCCTCCTGCACGAACACCTCCGTCATAGACAGCGCAAGGCGAGCGTCCTCCGTTTGCGCTCCCCCTTCTCTGGACAGCATCTTCTGCGACCGCAGCAGCGCGCTTTCCATCGCGAAGACTTGAATCATCAGATCCGCTAATACGCATAGCACCTCCTGCTCTCTTTCAAGCTTCGTGCCCAGCTTTTGGACCGCGAGGCCGCCGATGGCGAGAAATGTTTTTTTCGCTTGGGCAACGCGGTAAGTTTCCTTGTCCAGCGGCTCCGAGAATGTCGGCAACGACATGGGTCCCATCAGCTCGCCCAGAAGCGACTGCGTTTTTTCCATGAGCGGGAGCTCGCCTTTCATTGCCTTTTTGAGCAGCGTGCCAGGGATGAGCATTCGGTTGATCTCATTGGTCCCCTCGAAAATCCGGTTAATCCGCGAATCCCGATAAATCCGCTCTACCTTATATTCGCGAATATAGCCATAACCGCCGTGAATCTGCACGCCCTCGTCGATGACGGAATCAAGCGCCTCCGATGCAAAAACCTTTAGAATCGAGCATTCTATCGCATACTCGCTGATCGCCTTCACCGCCCGAGCCCCGGCACCCGCCGAGCTTTCGGAGTAATCGTCTCCGCCCCCCTCCTGCTCCTCCAGCTCGCGCAGCGTCGCATCAATGTAACCCGCGATCCGGTATACCATGCTCTCCAGCACGAACGTCGTAATGTTCATGTCCGCAAGCTTGGCTCCGATTAGCGGGTAACGCGACAACTCGTGACCGAACTGCTTGCGCGTATTGGCATAAGCGGATGCCAGCTCAATGGTCTCCTTCGACGAGCCAAGGCAAGCCGCGCCGAGCTTGAAGCGGCCAATATTCAAAATATTGAAGGCGATGAGATGGCCTTTGCCGACCTCCCCGAGCACATTCCCGACCGGGACGTGGACGTCCTCGAAAAACAGCGGGCACGTCGAAGAGCCCTTGATGCCCATCTTATGCTCCTCCGGACCGATACTGAACCCCGCCATCTCCCGTTCCACGATAAACGCCGTAAATCGTTCTCCGTCCACCTTGGCATACACGATGAACACGTCTGCGAATCCCGCATTCGTAATGTATAACTTGGAACCGTTAAGCACATAAAATTGCCCATTCTCCGTCAGCTTCGCCGTCGACTTCGCACCGAGCGCGTCGGAGCCTGAAGCCGGCTCGGTCAAGCAATAGGCCGCGATCCGATTCCCCGACGCCAGGTCCGGAAGGTACTTGGCCTTCTGCTCCGGCGTGCCGAAGAACACGATCGGGAGCGTCCCAATGCCGGTATGAGCGCCGACCG
Organism: Paenibacillus agaridevorans; assembly: GCF_018604145.1. NCBI lineage: Bacteria > Bacillati > Bacillota > Bacilli > Caryophanales > Paenibacillaceae > Paenibacillus > Paenibacillus agaridevorans. The sequence goes on from NZ_CP075889.1 coordinate 5,342,359, forward strand.
ACAATGCGAACGACGATGCCCTCGCCATCGTCTCGGCAAGCAGCGTCGTGCTCACCTTGTCGAGCCCGATGCCTCCGTAAAGCTCCGGCACGTCTGCGCCAAGCAGGCCCAGCTCCCCGGCTTTGCGCATAAGCTGAACCGTCAGCTCATAATTGAGCGCTTCGACCTCCGCATCGCGCGGCGCCAGCTCCGTCTCCAGGAACTGCTCTGCCGCCTGGGCCATCATCATTTGCTCCTCCGTGAAGTCCTCCGGCGTCACTACCGACGCCGGATCGCTGTCCTGTACGACGAACCGCCCGCCGAAACGTATCGTTCCCGTCGCCACTATCGCATTCCTCCTCAAGTCATAGTCAGTCGAACATCCGATGCTTCCATCCCGCCTCCGATGCACATCGTCACGACGCCAATTCCGCCACCGCGACGGCGCAGCTCATGGATGAGCGTTGCACGCTAACTCTCCGGATAGACCTCAATAACGCCAGCAGCTCCCATTCTGCTCCGTGACGGCGCAACTCGTGGATGAGCGTTGCACGCTAACTCTCCGGATAGACCTCAATAACGCCAGCGGCTCCCATCCCGCCTCCGATGCACATCGTCACGACGCCAATTCCGCCACCGCGACGGCGCAGCTCGTGGATGAGCGACACGGTCAGCTTCGTGCCGGTACATCCCAAGGGATGCCCGAGCGCGATCGCTCCTCCGTTCACGTTCACACGTTCGGGATCCAGCCCCAACTCGCGGATGATCGGCACGCACTGGGCCGCGAACGCTTCGTTTAGCTCGAACAGGTCCACCTGCTCCTTCGTAATGCCCGCTTTCGCCAGAGCCTTGGGAATCGCCTCGATAGGACCGATGCCCATCACCTCGGGTGCAACGCCCGCAACCGCGAAGCTGCGAAAAGCGGCAAGCGGCCTCACGCCAAGTTCTTCGGCCTTCTCGCGGCTCGTAACGATGACGGCTGCTGCCCCGTCGCTCATCTGGGAGGCATTGCCCGCCGTCACCGTTCCTTCGCGAGCGAAGGAGGGCTTGAGCGGAGCCAGCGTCTTTGGCGTCGTCTCCGGTCGAACCCCCTCGTCGACTCTAAACACGAATGTTTTCTCCCAAGGACGACCTGCATCGTTCGTGCCGGAGCGTGTAGCGGTGACCGGAACGATCTCGTCCTCGAAGCGTCCCGCCGCAATCGCGGCCGCCGCTTTCCGATGACTGCCTGCCGCGAATTCATCCTGCTCCTCCCTAGATACGCCGTACCTTCTGGCGACCTCCTCTGCCGTATGGCCCATTCCCATGTATACTTCCGGCATAGCATCTACAATTCCGGGGTGCGGTGACACACGGAAGCCGCTCATCGGCACGTGGCTCATGCTCTCCACGCCGCCGGCGACGACAACGTCCGCTTCACCTAGCCGAATGCGTTCGGCGGCATATGCGATAGACTGCAGCCCCGAAGCGCAGAAGCGGTTAATCGTAACCGCCGGCGTGGTGACTGGCAGCCCTGCGTATAACGACACGATGCGCGCCATATTAAGCCCTTGCTCGCCCTCCGGCATGGCACAGCCGATGATGACATCCTCGATGAATGCCGGATCAAGCTCCGGCACTTTCTCCAGCGCCCCCAGCAGTACGGCCCGCCCCAGATCCTCCGCGCGGGTCTCGGCCAGACTGCCTTTATTCGCTTTGCCTACCGCCGTCCTCGCCGCCGCGACGATAACGGCATCTCGCCCTGACTGCGCGAACGGCGAACCCGGCAACGATTGCTCGGTCCCCATAGTCAAATGCTCCTTTCGCAAAACATATTGTTGGTCTCGCCGACTTATTCGGCGGATTCGACCGCCGGACGGACCTGTAAGGCGGTCTCGCCGACTTATTCGGCGGATTCGACCGTCGGGTGGACCTGTAAAGCGGTTTCTTGGATTGGTCGAGTTCACTATTTAGTAGTACAGTAATCGACGTGGTGGAAGTGCGTAGCGCCTACAGTCGCTCGAACGCCGCCTTTTAGACGCTACGCACGTTAATAGGCCAATGGCAGCACATCTCAGCTACTTTCCGACCTATCGGCGTTTATACCGCCTATGGCAGCACATCTCAGCTACTTTTCACCCTATCGGCGTTTATACCGCCTATGGCAGCACATCTCAGCTACTTTTCGACCTATAGGCGTTTATACCGCCTATGGCAGCACATCTCAGCTACTTTTCAACCTATAGGCGTTAATAACGCCTATGACACCACATCTCAGCTACTTTTCGCCCTATAGGCGTTAATAACGCCTATGACACCACATCTCAGCTACTTTTCACCCTATAGGCGTTAATAACGACTATGGCAGCACATCTTAGCTACTTTTCGACCTATCGGCGTTAATAACGCCTATGACAACACATCTCAGCTACTTTTCAACCTATAGGCGTTAATAACGACTATGGCAGCACATCTCATCTACTTTTCGACCTATAGGCGTTTATACCGCCTATGGCAGCACAACCGAACGTGTAAGCTTCTATGCAAAATCCTGCGGATTCGACCGCCGGGCGGGCCTGCAAGACGGCCTCGCCGGTCTCGCCCACAATCTTGCCGAGCCCGGCCCCTGCGGCCACGACGCTAGTTCCGCAGCGGCTTGCCTTTGGTCAGCATGTGGCTCATCCGCTCCTGCGTCTTGCTCTCGCCGCACAGGCTGAGGAACGCCTCGCACTCCAGATCGAGCAGATACTGCTCGCTCACCCGCGCGCCCTGGCGAACGTCGCCGCCCGAGAGCACATGCGCAAGCTTGCCCGCGATAAGCGCATCGTGCGCGCTAATATGGCCGGAGAGCCGCATCGCCTGCACGTCCATGGCGAGCACCGCCTTGCTCTCCCTGCCGCCGACGGCGACGCGCTCCTCCTCGGGCGCCGTGTAACCCGCGCGGTCGAGCTCGAGCACGAGCCGCTTCGCTTCCGCGATGCGGGCGTCCTGCCGGACGAGCGTCCGGTCCTGCGGGCGTAGCAGTCCCAGCTTGGCGGCGTCATGGCCGCTCGTGGACGTCTTCGCCATCGCAATCGTCTCGAACAGCGCGTTCAGATGCGGCTGCAAGTCACCCGGCGTCGCCCCGTCTCTGCCAGCCCCCGCTGCCGCCGAAAGCCCCGCCCGCTGCATCGCCGAGATCGCCGCTTCCTTGCAGCCGCCACCAGCCGGGATCAAGCCGACCCCCGTCTCCACCAAGCCGAAATATGTCTCCGGCGACAGAAGGATGACATCCGCCGGCAAGCAGGCTTCGACGCCGCCGCCCAGCGTCATCCGGTGCGGGGCCGCAACGACGGGACGATCCAGCCTCTTGAGCCGGAGCATGCTGTCCTGGAAGAAGCGGATGATGTCCTCCACCTCTTCCCACTCCCCAGCCTGCGCTTCCATAAGCAGCAGCATGAGGTTGGCGCCGACGCAGAAGTTCCGGCCTTCGTTCGCCAGCACGAGCCCGCGCCAGTTGCGCGACACCTCCGCCGCGCTCTGGCGAATCGCGGACAGGACATCTCCGCCGATCGCATTGTTCGGAGAATGGAATTCCAGGCAGACGACGTCGCCGCCGATGTCGATCAAGCTTGCGCCGGGCGTGCCGAGCACCGTCCGTCCGTCCGCTTTTAGCGCCGCCAGCGAAATGACGTCCTCCTCCTGCCTTTCCTCGCTCAATCCGCCGGAAGGCGATGCGTAGAACCGCTTACGCTCCGATGTCTGGTAGAAGGAGGCATGCCCCTCCCGCAGCCACGCCTCCACCCACTCCGGAACGCTCTCGCCCTCCTGTTTCATCCGCTCAACGGATGCCTCAAGGCCGATGGCATCCCACAGCTCGAACGGCCCCAGCTCCCAGTTGAACCCCCACTTCATCGCGCGGTCGATATCGACGACGGATTCCGCGATGACGCCCACTTGCGCCGCCGAATACAACAAAGTCGCCTTGACGGTCGACCAGGCGAACTGCGCGTATCGATCCTTCGGATTAGCGCCAAGCAGCGCTTTCGCCTTCGCCGCCGCCCCCTTCGCGGACTTCGCGGCGTCGATGACCGGCGAGGAGACCCGCACCTGCGGCCCGTACTCCATCGTCCCGAAGCGAAGCGACTCGATGCGGCTGCGTCCGTCCGCGTCCTTGCGCTTGCGATAAAAGCCGGCGCCGCTTTTTTCCCCCAGCCTTCCCGACGCCACCAGCTCCTCCAGCAATTGCGGCCTTGCAAAAACAGCCCGCTCCGCCTCGTCCCCGCTCCGTTCCCTCACGTTGTCGACAACGTGCAGCAGCGTATCGAGGCCGACGAGATCCAGCATGCGGTAAGTTGCGGTCTTCGGCCGGCCCAGCGCCGGACCCGTCAACGCATCTGCTTCCTCTACCGTGAGCCCGAAACGGATCGTGTCCGCCAGCGTGACGAGCATCCCGTACGTGCCGATCCGGTTCGCGATGAAGTTCGGCGTATCCCTGGCGACGACGACGCCCTTGCCCAGCCGGCTCACGCAGAGCTCCTCCAGCAGTTCCATTACCTCGGGCGCCGTGTCCTCCGTCGGCACGATCTCGACTAGCTTCATGTACCGCGGAGGATTAAAGAAATGCGTCGCCGCAAAATGCTCCCGAAATTCCTTGCTCCTTCCTTCCGCCATCGCGGCCACGGACAGACCGGACGTGTTCGTGGTGACGAGCGTTCCGGGCCGCCTTGCCGATTCGATCGCCGCGAGCACCTCCCGCTTGACGTCCAGCCGCTCGACGACCGCCTCGACGATCCAGTCCGTGTCGCCCAGCAGCGCGAGATCGTCCGTCAGGTTGCCCGGTCTGATCCGCGAGGTCCATGACGAATCGTACAGGAGCGCGGGCTGGCTTCGGGCCATGTTCGCGACGGCTCTGCCCGCCAAACGGTTGCGGACCGCCGCATCGTCCAGCGTCAACCCTTTGTCCGCTTCTTCGTTCGTCAGCTCTCCCGGAACAACATCGAGCAGCAGCACCCGCATTCCCGAGTTGGCCAAGTGGGCGGCGATTCCCGCTCCCATGACCCCCGAGCCGATGACGGCGGCGGTCCGGACGGCTGTCGCGCTCCTCCTTCGAGTCGTTGAAATCGACATCGCTTGCTTCACTCTCCTTTTGGATGTTGTGTTACCTGCCAAATACGCTCTCCGCCAGCAGCTCCGCCACGTCCCGCGCTTCGACCTCCTCGTCCGCGGACAGGAAGCGGAGGCCGTCCTCCATCATGGTCAGGCAATACGGACAAGCGGAGCTAATGACGGACGGCTTCACCTCCAGCGCCTGCGCCGTCCGGGCGTAATTGACCCGAGTACCGGAATGCTCCTCCATCCACATCAGACCGCCGCCGGCTCCGCAGCACATGCCTTGAGGACCGGAACGCTCCATTTCGCGCACGGATATGCCCGGTATAGCCTGCAGCACGCTGCGCGGCGCCTCATACGAGTTGTTGTAACGCCCCAGATAACAGGAGTCGTGAATCGTCACTTGCTCTTCCACGGCGAACCTCGTCTTCAGCCTCCGTTCCGCCACCAGCCTGGCCAGCAGCTCCGTATGATGTTCCACCCGCACGCCCGGCGACAACCCGAAGTCCGGGTATTCATTCTTGAACGTGTTAAACGTATGCGGACACACGGTCACGATATGACTAATCCCATATTTGCCTAATGTCGCGATATTCTCCCTGCACAGCTCCTGGAATAGCAGTTCGTTGCCAATGCGTCTGGCCGTATCGCCGGAGCTTTTCTCCTCATTCCCCAACGTTGCAAAATCGATGCCCGCATGCTTCAGCAGCCGAATAACGTCAAACAGCACTTTGCGGCTTCTCGTGTCGTAAGCGCCCATGGAGCCCGCCCAGATCAGCAGCGATGGCAGTTTCTCGCCGCGCTGCTTCCGCTCCGCCATCGTGTCAACCCGGATGCCCGTACGGCTGTAGCACTCTTCGATCCATGCGGCGCGCTCCGCACGCGGCAGCCCCCAAGGGTTGCTTTGGCGTTCAATGTTTTGCAGCGCCCGCTGGCCGTCTGCCGGAAGCCGCCCTTCCATCAGCACGAGATATCTGCGCATGTCGATGATTTTGTCCACGTGCTCGTTGCCGACCGGGCATTGCTCCTCGCAGTTCCGGCACGTCGTGCAAGCCCACAGTTCATCCTCCGTCATCACGTCGCCGATCAGCTCAAGGTCCTCCGCCTTCGCTCCGGCTTGTTTCGCCCATCCGGCCTTCTGCACATCCATCGTAGGCGCGATATTCGTCTTGTAGGCGGCAAGCGGCTCCGCCTCGTCTCCATGACTGTCCCAGTCCGGCATGACGGAGCCCATGGCATGCGCGGCCGGCTCGGCGCCCTGCCATATCAGGCTGCCCGGCAGCCATGGCGACTTTGAGGTGATGGATGCCCCTTTCTCCGTGAGATGGTCGCGCAGCTTCACGATGAGATGCATCGGCGACAACAGCTTGCCGGTGCTCGAAGCCGGGCACACATTCGTGCATCGCCCGCACTCCACGCAAGCGTACAGGTCCAGCAGCTGCTTCTGCGTAAATTGCTCCACCTTGCCGACCCCGAAGCTCTCCGCCTCCTCGTTCTCCAAGTCGAGCGGGGCCAGCCTTCCCGGCGGCGTATTGCGGCGGAACCAGATGTTTACGGGCGCGGTGATGAGGTGGAAGTGTTTGGACTGCGGAACGTACACGAGAAAGCTTAGCAGGATAACCAGATGCAGCCACCAGAAGGCTTCGAACCAGGCATGGGCCAGCGGGCTGCCCCGTGCGACCAGATGGCCCAGCAGCTCCGAAACAGGACCGCTGATAGGAGCGTACCGGGCTTCGGCGACAGGTGCCGCCCCCAATCTCTCGAAGGAGAGAGACAGCAGGATCGACAACATCAATCCCCCGATGAACCAGAGCACGATAGAGGGTTTCCATCCCTTTTTGAGCCGGGCCAGTTGCTCGCCGTACCTCCTATACCCGCCATAGACGACAGCCAGCAACACGAGGAACACGGTAACCTCCTGCAGCCAGGAGAACGGCCCGTAGAACGGAATCGGCAAGGCTTCGCCGCCGTTAAGCCCCTTCCATATAAGGTCTACCGCTCCGAACTGCAGCATGATGAATCCGTAAAAATAAACCAAATGCATGGATCCGCTTCGCCAATCATTCAGCAGCCGGCGGTGACCGAACATCTCGCTTCCGATCCCCGTCTTCCCGCGGCTGCGGACGCTTCTCCCTCGCCAACGACTTTCCTTGATTCCGGAACCGGGTTCGCTGCCAACGCTATCCTGCAGAGCTCCGTCTTTGGCGGTCTTTCGCTCCAAGCCTCCCGGCCGATGCCGCTCGAACACGGCTGGAACGCCCAGCTTCATATAGCCGATTCTTCGCCGCACGACAGCCGCGAACATCCAGACGGCCGCCGCTACGAGCAGCGCGAACAGCAACCATCTCATCCACGACGCATTAGACCCGCCTACGGCCAGCAAGGCCGCAAGCGCCCTCTTTTCCGTCAATACGCCAATCTGCACACCGACAGAAAGGAGCATTATCCATTGCCCTGCCACTTGTCAGCCCTCCCTTGTCGACCGATCCCATCTGGCTCCCCTCATTACGGAGCTCTTTTTTGGGACAAGCTTTTGAAGCGCTTTCATAATTATCCCCGGTCCTCCATTTATATGAACGGGATGGCGCGAACATGCTTTTTTCGGATGGCTCGCAGGGGGTCTAAAGCCGGCGGCAGCATCATAAGGTAGCACTGATGGACAGTGTGTTCCGACCGGAATAACATCAGTAAATCCAAGCTCGCAAGGGAGGTTGCCATGCAAACAATTGTGGTTCTGCTTAAACAAACCTTCGACACCGAGGAGAAAATAACCGTCACCCCTCAAGGCATCGAGGAACGGGATGCCAAGCTGGTCATTAACCCGTACGACGAATACGCATTGGAAGAAGCGCTTCGGATCAAAGAGCGCTCCGGCGCCAACGTCGTCGTTGTGACCTGCGGTTCCGAACGCGCGCAGGAGGCGCTCCGCACGGCGCTTGCCGTAGGCGCCGACGAGGCGATCCGCATCGACTCCGCCGGACTCGGCAGCGATAGCCACGCGCTCTCCGCGGCACTTGCCGCCATTATCGAGCCGCTGTCTCCCGACCTGCTGCTCGCCGGTTTGTTCGCCGTCGATAGCGGCTCCGGAAGCGTCGCTCTCCAAGTAGCAGAGCGGCTGGGCCTGCCCCATGCTTCCGCGGCCGTAAAGCTCTCGATCGGCAGCGCTGCGGAGCTTGGCGTCGACCCTGTCGGCAGCGCTGCGCTCTATGCGCTTGTGGAGCGCGACGTTGAGGGCGATACGGAGACCGTCGCGATTCCGCTGCCGGCGATGGTTACGGCGCAACAGGGCTTAAACGAGCCGCGATACCCTTCGCTGCCCGGTATAATGAAAGCCAAACGAAAGCCCTTGAAGGTGGTCGAGCCGGACGAGATCGGGTTAAGCAGGGACAAGGCGGGCGAAGCCGTCCGCACCCGCCAGATCTCCCTCTCCCCTCCCCCGCCTCGGGCGGCGGGCAAACGGATCGGCGGAGCTGCGGCGCAGCAAGCTTCCGAGCTTTTAAAGCTGCTGCAGGATGAAGCGAAAGTATTGTAAGCGGGTGACGGCAAAGTGCTGTGTTGAACGGGAAAGCGTAGGGACCGTAGCGGAGTAACTTTCTTTCAATGACTTATAGAAAATGACTTATAGAAGTGGGAGCAACAGCTCCCCTGTAGGTATAGCTGACTTTCACATTGCTTCGAAAGGAGTCACGAATCATGAGCAGAACGGTATTAATCTACGCGGAGCGCCGTGATGGCGTTTTACGGCGAGTTGCCCTGGAGGCGCTTGGCGCAGCCAGACGCCTTGCTGGCAACGATGGCGCCGTGCATGCCATCGTTGCTTGCTCGGGCGGCGCTGCGGATGATGTCGACGCCTTGCTGGCGCGTGGCGCAGATGTCGTACATGTTGCCGACAATCCCGCCCTCCAAAGTTACACCCCCGAAGTTTACGCTGCCGTCTTGGGAGCGGCAATGACTGCAATCAGTCCCGACGCATTGCTGCTTGGCCATACTGCGGCTGGACGCGAGCTTGCGCCTCGTCTTGCCGCAGCCCACGGTGCCGGCCATATTGCCGACGTCACCGAGATCGAACTGTCCGGCGACGGGACCGTCGCCTTCGTCCGCCCGCTCTATGCCGGCAAGGCGTTCGAGCGGCGCAGCTTCGAGCCCGGCCATCCGTGGATCGTCACGGTGCGCCCGAACAATCTCCCGCCAGCCGAGCCGCTGGACGCTGGCGGCAGGAGCGGCACTGTCACCGGGCTGGCCTTCCCGGTGCCGCCGCTGGTGACGGCCGTGCGCGGTGTCGTGCGCCGCACGGCCGGCGGCATTGATCTCGCCGAAGCCGACATCGTCGTATCGGGAGGCAGAGGCGTGCGCAGCGCAGCGGGCTTCGAGCCGCTTCAAGCGCTGGCCGCGGCGCTTGGCGGCGCGGTCGGCGCTTCGCGTGCCGCTTGCGACGCCGGCTACTGCGACTATGCCCTCCAGATCGGGCAGACGGGCAAAGTCGTAACGCCGCAGCTGTACATCGCTTGCGGCATCAGCGGCGCCATCCAGCATCTGGCCGGAATGAGTCAGTCGCGTACGATTGTCGCCATCAACAAGGACCCCGACGCCCCCATCTTCAGCATCGCGGACTACAGCATCGTCGGCGACCTGTTCGAAGTTGTTCCGCTGTTTACCGCGGAGATCCTTCGTACCCGATCAGCGGGTTGAGACGGTCGTGCCGCACGAACGTTTCTTACATCGTGAAGAGGCTGCGTTGCATGAGCAACGCAGCCTCACTTCGTTCCAGTTAAGGATTCTTTATTCATGAACTCACATGCACTCCGCCTTGCCCCTAACCCGATGCAACAAAAAACAGGCTGTCATCCAACTAGTCGCACTGGACGACCATTTGGATGACAGCCTTCTTATTTGTCCCTAAGCGAAATCCGGCATCCGGATTTCCATGACGCAGTCCGGCGACTCGTACCAGTCGTCGCGCACTGCGTTGGTGACGGGGTAGGAGCGCATGAGGTAGCTCTCCATGGGCTCCAGGTGTTTCCGCAGACGGCTGAATTCCGTCAACTTCGGATTCAGCCAGTCTTCCATGCCTTCCACATCCAGCACGACCGGCACGTTGGGCTGCCAGACGGACATGGCCCCGGAAGAGGCAGCGGTCACCATCGTAAACGCCCGCACTTCCTCCCTGCCGTTTACATGGCGCCAGCAATCGAAAATGCCGGGTATGCCAAGAATGGGCTGGTTCGGCACAACCGTGTGCATGACGCGGGGGTCGCGCTCCTGGCCGAACGTTTTTTGGCCGTAGAAGCCGCTGCAAGGAATGATGCAGCGCTGGCGCTTCAGCATGCGCTCCAGAAACGGCTTCTCCGACAGGGTGCTGTAATCCGTGTTCACGGAATCTTTCGCCCAGAACGGGAACAGCCCCCATCTTGCTTCTTGCAGGACCCGCGTGTCATGCCTGTCGTTCATAATGATGGTGACATTCTGCGTCGGGGTTATGTTGAACCGACCCTTGTGTCCCTTCATATTTTTGCGCACTTGGAATTGATCCATCAGCTCGCCGATCTCCGCCGTCAATGAAAACCGTTCAATCATCACATTCACTCCTCACTGGATGCTTGCGTTGTTGACACCAGTGTTTGTTAAGTGAATGGAAATTATGCACAGCGGAGGAAATAATCGACGCGCTTCATCTTTCACGCCGCCGATATTTCATGCCATGACCGATTAACACCATGAATGACTACGCTCACCATGCTAAGTAGTAAAACGTTTGCGAAATTTAAGAGGCGGCATGCCGGTATGCGCGGCGAACAGTCTGGAGAAATGCGGCGTTTGGCGGAAGCCCGTCTCTTCGGCGATACGCGCGATCGTCCAATCCGTCTTGATCAATAGCAGCTTCGCCTGATCAAGCCTGTAGTAGAGCAGATATTGTTGAGGCGTGCAGCCGAATACTTCCGTCATACAGCGCGTGATATAGTTCGTATGCAGCTCCAGCACCTCGCTCAGCATGGTGTTGCTGATGGTACTCCGGTAATTGAGCTTCAAATAGGCGGCGGCTCTCTCCGCGATCGATACCGCAGCCTTCGCCGCATCGGAACGCCAGCCTTCGTCCATCATCTGCAACAGATGGAGGAACCGCTGTTGCCGGTCCCAAAATGCTCCGTGGGACGAGCTCTTGGCCGCTTCGTGCAGCTGAGAGAAGATCAGCTTGGCTTCGTCGGGATAGCTCAGCTTCATACGCTTCGGCACCCGTATCGCATACGTGTAATAGTCGCCCCGCAGCGTGCCCGGCTGGCTCCCCTGCGTCTCCTCCCAAGCTCCCGCCGCCTGAAAATGCACCCAATCGAACACCGTGGCCTCATTGCAGGGCTTGAAGGAGTAATGCCAGCTGTCCGGCCTCAGGATAAGCACGTCTCCCGGCGTCAGCGTCCATCTATTATTCTCTTCCGCGACATGAAGCGTCCCCTCGTTTACGAACAGCATGTCGAACACGCCGAGGTTCGTCCGGTTGGGATGCTCGTCTCCCGGCAAGTAAGTCGTACGGTTGGATTCGATAAAGAAAGGCAACGGCGGCGATCGGAACGTCACTAATAAATCGTCTGACAAAAAATCTCCCCCAGCATGGCAATCTCGTTGTTGTAGAAATTCTCCACCTTATTGTAATCGGCACCGAGCTAATCAACAACGACTTTTTCCGCGAAATGGTTCCTTCCCATCGGTCTCCGGGATGATTTTGCGTAAAAATTCGTCTTATCGCTTGACTCTCCCCTATACGTCACAGTTTACTATTAGAAGCACAAGCCTGACGCAACATATGGAAGGAGCGGTCGTTCCCGTGTACAAAATAGGCAAGCTCGCGGCAGATGCCGGCATTACGATCCGCACGCTGCGCTACTATGATCGAATGAACCTGCTCAAGCCGTCGCTCGTCTCGGAATCCGGCTATCGCTATTACACCATGGACGACGTTCTGCGCTTGCAGCATATCACGACCCTCAAGCATCTTGGCTTCACGCTTGCAGAGATTAAGGCAGTCTTCGAAGACGCCGAGCAAACAACGAGCAGCGTCGATGCCTGGAGACAAGCCATTCGCCTCCAAATCGAAGCCGTGCGCAACGAAGTCGATAGGCTTAATCTGCTGGACCGCATGTTGCATACGACGCTCTACACGCTGGAAATACGCGGAGATGTCAACGCAACCGAAGTATTAGGCTTCATTCAGCAAATGGCGCATCACCAGAAGATCGACAAGGATAATAAAATTCGTGCAAACCTTCGGAAGTCACGGTTCCAGCCGGAAGAGATCGAAATCTTGGAAGATCTTCCGCGACTGGATACGGACGACCCCCGTAATATGGCATGGGTCGCCTTGCTTCGCGAAGTTCGCGAGCAGAGTCACGCTCCCCCGAATCCGGAGGTCGAGCATCGTCTCGCGGCACGGCTGGTCGATATCGGAGAAGACTGGTTCCGCGGCAGCGACGAGACGCTGGGCAAGTACTGGGAGTGGATACGCCCCGAGCCGGGCAACGAAGCGAAGGTATTGGGGCTCGACTCCGAGACGATGGCGTTTATCGATCGGATCGTGGACAACTATTTGGCGAAAGTCCAACAATAAGATATGAAGGAAGGGAATCATCGTGAGCGAAACAATCGAACGGAAAGCGCCGCCTAAAGCGGAAAAGCCTCTGTCCAAAAATCGTGCTTGGCTGTACGTCATAGCCGGCGGAGGGCTTGAAATCATATGGGCCATGGGCTTTAAATACGAGGCCGTGCCCTCACTCGTCGTGCTGATCTCCCTGCTGCTCAGCTTCGACCTCATCATACGCGCCACCAAGGTGCTCCCTATCGGAACGGTCTACGCGGTATTCGCGGGCATAGGCACGGTCGGAACCGTCGTAGTCGAAGCCGTCATGGAAGGCACCATCAGCGCCGCCAAGGTGGGCATTATTCTGCTATTGCTGCTCTTCATTATCGGATTGAAGCTTAGCGCCGGAGGGAGCGAACAGAAATGAACGAAGCATGGTGGTTGTTAATCGGAGCAGGCATGATGGAGATTGTCGGGGTCATCGGAATCAAGCGCGTCGCGGAGAACAACAACTGGACCAATAATCTGATCCTGATCGGCGGATTCATAATCAGCTTTCAATTGCTGCTCGGCGCGCTGGAGACGATTCCGTTATCTACCGCGTACGCCGTGTGGACGGGAATCGGCACGGTAGGGGCAGCCGTAGTGGGCATGACCTTCTTCAAGGAATCCAAGAGCCTGCTGCGCATCGTCTGCATTGCAGGCGTCATTGGCTGCGTCATCGGACTGAAATTAATTGGTTGAACACTTGTGCGGCATGCTTCGGACGATGCCGTTATCGCACTTGCACGCTCACATAGCCGGAAGCGCGTGTCGGCTGCCGGATGTCTCCTCGGAGCCCTCCAGCATGGACTTCACCAGCCGCATATAATCCAGCGACCTCTGCCATTGCCGCCATTCCGGCTTCCAAGTGAAACGCCGGCCGCTTAGAGGTACCAACGCTTCTACGCGAGAAGGCAGCCGGCCGAACGCGCACATGCCGAATACGACGGTCATGTGAAAATACAGCTCCAACGACTCCGGGTTTTCGTCGGCGACCAGCTTTTGGACGATATAGCCGCCTTCCCCGTCGGCCTGATCTTGCACAGTGATCAGGTGGAATTGCTGCGTCAGCTCCATGTCCAGCTCCTCCACATATACCGTGAACGACTCGAAGCGCGCCATTACCTCTCCATCGCACGGGTCCTGGACCATAAACCTCTGCAAATGCCGAATGATATCGCAACGCGTCTGAAGATAATGCTCGCCGGAGTGGAACTGTTGATGCCGGTTGGAGAAGCTGCGCAGGCACGCTTCTTCCACCAAGGCTTCCGTCCGTTCTTGCCGAGGCACCACGCAAATATCATGGACCGCGAGGCATACAGACAAAAGTACGAGTCTAGACCAGCTCTCCTTGCGTCTCCCCTTCTCGTCTTGACTGCGTGGGGATTCACCTCCTCCTCGAAGCATTTGCTCGATCTTAACATCTTCGATTCGAACGAGCGGCGGCATCAGCTTTTGCACAATGCACCTGCCACTATTGCCCCCATACGCTTGCCTTCTTCCTTCTCTTCGCCCGAAGCATTGTATTCGAACTTCAGGCTGGGACATACGATCGACGCGCCAAGCTCCTGCAGCTTTGCCTCGATCAGATCTACCGCCCCGCAATATACGGGATAGCTCGCGTCGCCGGAACCGAACGCCGCCGCTTGCTTGCCGGACAGGTCCAATCCATCCATATCCTCGTAAAAATCGAGGAATTCATCCGGCAGCTCGCCATCTCCCCATGTATATGCGCCTATAACGATAGCATCGTATTCCAGCAGCTCCGCCGGTTTGGCGTCATAGGCTTCCTTGCATACGACCTCGAAGCCCGATTCCTTGGCGCCTTGGGCAATCGCCTCCGCCATTTCTTCGGTATTGCCCGTCAAGCTTGTGTACAGCACGATGACCTTCGGCATCTGCAGGCTCCTCTCCCGAATCCAGCCGCACGTAATACGGCATGTTCTCTACTATATCTCGATGGACTGAACGCCCTGGAACAGCGTCGCCATATATAACCTTTCTCCTAGCACGTCGACATCCGTCACGGGAAAGCCCAGCTTGACGGACATCAGGACGAGCCGATCTGCCACGTAAGCCAGCGAAAACAAGCCCTGATCCGTGCAGACATACACGTTCTTGCCCCTGGTGGTCACGGAGAAGATAAACTTCCCTCCGAATGTGATCCGGTCGAATCTGCCTTGCTTATCGCCGACAAGCAGCTCGCCCTCGTCGCTCGCGCCAATCAGATGCCCGCGGAATACCGCAAGACTGCTGACTCTCCGCTCCATCTCGAACTCCGCCCACTCATCCATAAACCGGTCGTATAGCGAGATCCCGGTTTCATGAGCGACAATGACGTACTGAGGCAGGTTGATAAAATCATAAATTCGTTTCCCCTCGCATGCCAGCAAGCCCCACTTGCTCCCCGTGCGCATCCAAAGTCCGTTATCCGTAGCCGCATAACGCGCGCCGCCGATGTTGCGGTATTGATAACAGGGCAGCGAGAGCCCGTCGTTCTCCCATTGCTCCCCCGTCCATTCATAAAGCCCTTTGCTCGTGCAGGCGTGGAGATGCTCATGTTGAAGCTGAAGCCGATGAACACTAGCCGAATCCGGCAGTCCTTGGCCAAGCTTGTCCCAATTGGAATTTCCGTCTATTTCATATACGCCGTAACCGACCGAACCCGCATACACGCCGTACGGGGTCGCTTTCACCGACGAGAACGGGAACAGCAGCCAGTTCCACGGTTTATGGGTATCCGTTCGCATGGATTGATTTCCCCTTATATTATATTGATAATGATTATCACTTTCATAAATAGGATAGCTATTCTCCGTTTTTTTGTCAATGCCTGGCGTTTGAAATGCGATGACGGCGTACTTGCCCGAGATCGCCCATTTTTCGTAAAAATAGTCAAGCGCCTAGCGATTCGGGCTATTGCACCCAATCACGAATGCCTATCGCGCCGTAAGATGGATAAACAACTAGGAGGTGCTTAAACTGAAACAACCATTCAAAAATAGAAGCCGCTCCGCGAAGAAGCAGCTCGTCTTCGTTAGCAAATACAGCGGCGGCGGATCTTCTGCAAAACATAAGCACAGAGGCAAGAGATACGGCACAAAGAGAAAACGGATCGTCGTTCAAGCAACCGGCAGCGAAAATCGACACGGGCATCCAGACGACTGGATAGGCCCAATGGGTCCGACCGGGGCAAACGGGGAAATGGGTCCACAGGGAGAACGCGGGGAGCGCGGCAAAAAAGGCGATGACGGCGAGCGCGGCAAACGTGGACATACAGGAGCAACGGGAGCAACAGGTCCAGCGGGGCCTCAGGGAATTCCAGGTATTCCGGGAATTCCAGGACTTCCAGGACTTCCTGGGCAGGTGGGTCCAATGGGTCCAATGGGCCCAATGGGCCCTACTGGGGCAGCCGGGGGGCCACCCGGCGCGACTGGAGCAACTGGTGCCACAGGAGCCACAGGCTCACAAGGACCCATTGGACCCCAAGGGCCTCAAGGTGCGCAGGGCTCGGTCGGCCCTCAAGGTCCTCAAGGTTTCCGAGGCGATCAAGGTGTTCAAGGACCTCAGGGCGCCGTTGGCCCTCAGGGACCCCAAGGTCCTCAAGGTCCTCAAGGACCGCAAGGCAATGCCGGGCCGGTCGGTCCACAAGGTCCGATAGGCGTCGGTCTTGTAGGCCCGACAGGCGCTACCGGAGCGACAGGGGCCGTTGGCGGTCAAGGGGTGCCAGGGGTACAAGGACCACAAGGGAATGCCGGGGCTACGGGCGCAACCGGAGCAACCGGAGAGATTGGACTCCAGGGACCTGTCGGACCACAAGGGCCGCAAGGCAATGCTGGACCTCAGGGGACGCAAGGAGCGGCTGGACCTCAAGGACCACAGGGACCGCAAGGACCGATCGGAGCGACAGGTGCAACCGGTCCTGCCGGGCCTACCGGCGCTAATGGTCTCTCTGGCTCTACCGGTGCCACGGGGGCAGCCGGAGCAGCAGGCGCGACCGGTCCGACGGGCGCCGACGGGGCTGCAGGTGCGACGGGAGCTACGGGCGCAACTGGACCAGCGGGCGTTGACGGAGCTACAGGCGCAACCGGACCGACAGGCGCTGACGGGGCTGCAGGTGCGACGGGAGCTACGGGCGCAACCGGACCGACGGGCGCTGACGGAGCTGCAGGTGCGACGGGAGCTACGGGCGCAACCGGACCGACGGGCGCTGACGGAGCTGCAGGTGCGACGGGAGCTACGGGCGCAACCGGACCGACAGGCGCTGACGGGGCTGCAGGTGCGACGGGAGCTACGGGCGCAACCGGACCGACGGGCGCTGACGGGGCTGCAGGTGCGACGGGAGCTACGGGAGCTGACGGGGCTGCAGGTGCGACGGGAGCTACGGGCGCAACCGGGCCGACGGGCGCTGACGGAGCAACAGGCGCCGCGGGTCCAGGTACTATCATTCCTTTCGCTTCCGGCTTGCCTCTTGTGCTGGCATCTACGGTAGGCGGATTGGCGTCAACAGTTGGCCTTGTCGGATTCGGCAATAGCGCTCCTACCATTCTGATCGCGGGCAATAGCATTGATCTGACAGGCGGAGCCGGCACGTTGTTGAACTTCGCATTCTCCGTACCAAGAGACGGTATCATCACATCGATAGCCGCTTTCTTCAGCACAACTTTGGCCCTCTCCCTTCTCGATTCAACGGTTACCGTCAGCGCTCAGCTGTTCGGTACCCCTGTACCAAGCAATACGCTGACAGCCATTCCTGGAACCGAAGTCGCCCTCTCCCCTCCATTGACCGGCAGTTTAGCCATCGGCCAGCCATTGGATGGCTTGTTGACAGACCTCGCTGTTCCAGTAACAGCAGGAACAAGGCTATTGCTGGGCTTTACGATCACGGCAACTGGCTTGACTCTTGTCAATACGGTCGCAGGATATGGAAGTGCGGGCATTACGATCGAATAACGACATCCTCATAGACCAATAAGCCGTATCTACGAATTGGCTTATTGGTCTTTTCCCCATTTTTTATCAGCATTTGAAGGTATGGACACCAACTATGAACATATACAGATTGTTTTCTATTCCTCGAATTAGCCGGTAGATTCGCACATTTTACTTACTTAATCCTCGAAAATATGAAACTTTTTCCTAAACGCACATACAAAACCTCCCACCGCCTCGTACTATGAAGAAGCTCAAAAGGAGGTGTTTCAACTGGATAAACCAACAAAAAAAAATCGACAAATCAAACTAGTGAATATGAAAAAGAAAAATAACAGTCAATCTATCAGCATTCATGCCAGCTCTTCCAACAAACGCGACAAGAAAAAAAGCTGCAAAAAGGAAAAGAAAGTCGTTGTCGTCAAACGCTGCAGAAGAGGAGTGGTCGGACCGGTCGGACCAACCGGAGCCACCGGACCTACAGGAGCGACCGGCGAACGAGGACGCCGCGGCAAACGCGGTGATGACGGCAAACGCGGCAGACCTGGCGCAACAGGACCTGAGGGAGCACCTGGTCCTCGAGGACTTCCTGGATTAGCAGGCGCGACGGGTGCCACTGGAGCTACAGGCGCAACAGGTACGATAGAGGGAGCATTATTTAATGTAATCGGAGAAGTGGGTTCGGCAGTCGTGGAGGTTGGCGAAGACCTGATCTTTGTATCCGACACGCTGGATATCACGGTTACCGAGGGCTCCGCAATCGTTCGTATCGAGGACCCATACCTTGGCGAGACGGGACCGACTGGTCCTACTGGTCCTACAGGTCCTACAGGGCCTACGGGAGCTACTGGCGCTACGGGAGCTACGGGCAATGATGGTGCTACGGGTGCTACCGGAGCTACCGGAGCGACTGGAATGACCGGGGCTACCGGAGCTACGGGCAATGATGGCGCTACGGGTGCAACGGGGGCTACCGGAGCGACTGGAATGACCGGGGCTACCGGAGCTACAGGCAATGACGGCCCTACGGGTGCTACCGGAGCTACCGGAGCTACTGGAATGACCGGTGTTACTGGAGCTACTGGCAATGATGGCGCGACGGGTGCAACCGGGGCTACCGGAGCTACAGGAATGACCGGTGCTACGGGAGCGACTGGCACTGATGGCGCTACGGGAGCCACAGGATCAACAGGTGCTACGGGAGCTACCGGCGCAGATGGCGCGACAGGTGAAACCGGAGCTACGGGACCTACCGGGGCGGACGGCGCTACTGGTGCAACAGGACCGACGGGGCCTACAGGAGCAGACGGCGCGACGGGAGCAACGGGCGCTGACGGGGCTACTGGCGCTGATGGCGCGACGGGGGCAACCGGGGCAACCGGAGCTACAGGGCCTACCGGTCCGGACGGCGCGACGGGTGCAACCGGAGCCACTGGCACTGATGGCGCGACGGGTGCAACAGGTGCTACGGGAGCCACTGGCGCTACGGGAGCCACTGGCGCTGATGGCGCGACGGGTGCAACTGGAGCTACAGGGCCTACCGGTGCGGACGGCGCGACGGGAGCAACGGGCGCTGATGGCGCGACGGGTGCAACCGGAGCTACGGGACCTACCGGTGCGGACGGGGCTACGGGAGCGACAGGTGCTACGGGAGCCACTGGCGCTGATGGCGCGACGGGTGCAACCGGAGCTACGGGACCTACTGGCGCTGATGGCGCGACGGGTGCAACCGGAGCTACGGGAGCCACTGGCGCTGATGGCGCGACGGGTGCAACCGGAGCTACGGGACCTACTGGCGCTGATGGCGCGACGGGAGCGACAGGTGCTACGGGAGCCACTGGCGCTGATGGCGCGACGGGTGCAACAGGTGCTACGGGACCTACTGGTGCGGACGGCGCGACGGGAGCGACAGGTGCTACGGGAGCCACTGGCGCTGATGGCGCGACGGGTGCCACTGGAGCTACAGGGCCTACTGGTGCGGACGGCGCGACGGGAGCGACAGGTGCTACGGGAGCCACTGGCGCTGATGGCGCGACGGGTGCAACCGGAGCTACGGGACCTACCGGTGCGGACGGGGCTACGGGGGCGACAGGTGCTACGGGGGCGACAGGTGCTACGGGAGCCACTGGTGCTGATGGCGCGACGGGTGCAACCGGAGCTACGGGACCTACCGGTGCGGACGGCGCTACGGGAGCCACTGGCGCGGATGGCGCGACGGGTGCAACCGGAGCTACGGGACCTACCGGTGCGGACGGGGCTACGGGAGCCACTGGCGCGGATGGCGCGACGGGTGCAACCGGAGCTACGGGACCTACCGGTGCGAACGGGGCAACGGGCGCTGACGGGGCTACTGGTGCTGCGGGAGCGACTGGACCAACCGGAGCCGATGGCGCGACGGGTGCAACAGGGGCGGACGGGGCTACCGGAACGACGGGAGCAACGGGCGCGGATGGCGCGACTGGACCAACCGGAGCCGATGGCGCAACGGGTGCAACAGGGGCGGACGGGGCTACCGGACCGACGGGAGCAACGGGCGCGGATGGCGCGACTGGACCAACCGGAGCCGATGGCGCGACGGGTGCAACAGGGGCGGACGGGGCTACCGGACCGACGGGAGCAACGGGCGCGGATGGCGCGACTGGACCAACCGGAGCCGATGGCGCAACGGGTGCAACAGGTGCGGACGGGGCTACCGGACCGACGGGACCAACGGGCGCGGATGGCGCGACTGGACCAACCGGAGCCGATGGCGCGACGGGTGCAACAGGGGCGGACGGGGCTACCGGACCGACGGGAGCAACGGGCGCGGATGGCGCGACGGGTGCAACAGGCGGCGGCGGCGCGATTATTCCATTCTCTTCCGGCGGACCGCTTGCAGTTACCGTTCTTGTAGGAGGTCTTGCAGGTCTGCCTGGCTTGATCGGCTTCGGAGGATCTGCTCAGGCATTGACCGTACTTGGCGGTACAATCACGATTACCGGCTTGACCAACTATGCGTTTTCGTTGCCACGGGATGGCGTCATTTCGTCGTTGGCCAGTTATATTGCAGCTACAGCGGGACTAACGCTTCTGACTCCACTGACGTACCGATTGCAGGTGTACAGCTCTACTGGGCCAAGTGAAGTTTTCGCTCCGATCCCTGGTGCGCTCGTTGATATCGTCATACCAACGACTATCACCGTGGGAAGCACGTACAATAACGTCACCACAGGATTGAGCATTCCCGTTACTACGGAAACGCGGCTGCTTCTAGTAGCCAGTGCTACTGGCGGTGGTCTCCTGGTTGCAGGATCAGTCGTCGGATCGGTCAGCGCGGGATTGGCTATCGAGTAACGCACTTTAATAATCTCCGCTCGAATAAAACCAGAAAGCCTCGAAGCCAGTGTAATCACTCGCTTCGAGGCTTTTTCCTTCCCAGAATGGGGATTCGAATCACTTTAATCTACTCCGCCCCAAACGTGACATCCTCTATTTGCATCTGATCTTCGGTAGGCAAATCAAGCGGGCAACACGATCTTTTCCAGCAACTCCGAATTCTATTATGTATCGGCTTGGTAATATCCCTCAGAAAAAAACATTTTCATACTAACCGATGTCTGTTTGGTATCGAGGCTGCTTTTCTCTTAATCCACCAATCTCTAATACCCATTCAGCCCTATAGAGCCAGACAACAGGCTTGTCCCTCTCCCCTGCTAAAAATCAGACCTTCAGCTACGACTAGTTATTAGCACATTTATTTTATTTCTTCAAAAAAGCAGAAGACTGCTAATTCAAACGCACATACAAGAATCACAGATTCTACGTACATTAAAGGAGTATCTGAGGAGGTGTTTCAACTGGATAAACCAACAAAAAAACATCGACAAATCAAACTAGTAAATATGAAAAAGAAGAATAACAGTCAATCTATCAGTATTCATGCCAGCTCTTCCAACAAACGTGGCAAGAAAAAATGCTGCAAAAAAGAAAAGAAAATCGTTGTCGTCAAACGATGCAGAAGAGGACCCGTCGGGCCGGTCGGACCAACTGGAGCCACCGGGCCTACAGGAGCGACCGGTGAACGTGGACGCCGCGGCAAACGCGGTGATGACGGTAAACGCGGCAGACCTGGCGCAACAGGACCTGCTGGACCTGCGGGAGCCACAGGCGCTCAAGGACTTCCTGGATTAGCGGGTGCAACCGGTGCAACTGGAGCTACAGGCGCACCAGGTACGATGGAAGGACCATTATTTAATGTAATCGGTGAAGTAGGTACGGCAGTCGTGGAAGTTGGCGAAGACCTGATCTTTGTATCCGACACGCTGGATATTACGGTTACCGAGGGCTCCGCCATCGTTCGTATCGAAGACCCATACCTTGGCGAGACGGGAGCGACGGGCCCTACGGGTCCTACGGGAGCTACTGGCGCTACGGGGGCAACCGGAGCTACGGGAATGACCGGTGCTACGGGAGCGACTGGCAACGATGGCTCGACAGGGGCAACCGGAGCTACGGGAGCTACAGGAATGACCGGTGCGACGGGAGCGACTGGCAACGATGGCTCGACGGGGGCAACCGGGGCTACCGGTGCTACAGGAATGACCGGTGCTACTGGAGCTACTGGCAATGATGGCTCGACGGGGGCAACCGGAGCTACCGGTGCTACAGGAATGACCGGTTCTACTGGAGCTACTGGCAATGATGGCGCTACGGGAGCCACAGGATCAACAGGTGCTACGGGAGCTACCGGCGCTGACGGGGTTACAGGTGCAACCGGGCCGACGGGCGCCGACGGGGCTGCTGGAGCTACTGGCGCTGACGGAGCTACGGGTGCAACAGGAGCTACTGGACCTACCGGAGCCGACGGCGCTACGGGTGCTACGGGAGCCACTGGTGCCGATGGCTCGACGGGGGCAACTGGAGCTACGGGACCTACCGGAACCGACGGCGCTACTGGTGCTACAGGAGCGACTGGCGCAACCGGACCGACGGGACCGACAGGCGCCGACGGCGTAACTGGAGCTACTGGTGCTACTGGTGCTACAGGGGCTGACGGAGTTACCGGAGCCACTGGCGCAACCGGACCGACAGGACCGACAGGCGCCGACGGCGTAACTGGAGCTACTGGTGCTACAGGGGCTGACGGTGTTACCGGAGCCACTGGCGCAACCGGACCAACGGGGCCGACGGGCACCGACGGCGTAACGGGAGCTACTGGTGCTACAGGGGCTGATGGTGTTACCGGAGCCACTGGCGCAACCGGACCGACAGGACCGACAGGCGCCGACGGCGTAACTGGAGCTACTGGTGCTACAGGGGCTGACGGTGTTACCGGAGCCACTGGCGCAACCGGACCGACGGGGCCGACGGGCACCGACGGCGTAACGGGAGCTACTGGTGCTACAGGGGCTGATGGTGTTACCGGAGCCACTGGCGCAACCGGACCAACGGGACCGACAGGCGCCGACGGCGTAACGGGAGCTACTGGTGCTACGGGGGCTGACGGTGTTACCGGAGCCACTGGCGCAACCGGACCGACGGGGCCGACGGGCGCCGACGGCGTAACGGGAGCTACTGGTGCTACAGGGGCTGATGGTGTTACCGGAGCCACTGGCGCAACCGGACCGACGGGGCCGACGGGCACCGACGGCGTAACGGGAGCTACTGGTGCTACAGGGGCTGATGGTGTTACCGGAGCCACTGGCGCAACCGGACCAACGGGACCGACAGGCGCCGACGGCGTAACGGGAGCTACTGGTGCTACAGGGGCTGACGGAGTTACCGGAGCCACTGGCGCCACAGGAACGGACGGCGCTACGGGTGCTACCGGGGCTGATGGTGCTACAGGGGCGACAGGCGCTACTGGTGAATCTTTTGGAGCCGTAGGTTTCTCCGCTAGTCGCGATGCTGCAACCGTCACTACGGATGCACAGCTCGGCGGATGGGTCGTAACGACGCCTAACTACGGTGACCCTTCATTTGATCAAGCTACTGGAACATTCACAGTACCAGCAACGGGTAGATATTCTATTAAAGCCACCATTAGCTACACTACTACTGCAGCAATCACGATCAACTTAGGTGCAGGTATTGACCCGGCATTTGTCGTACGAAATATTACAACAGCGACCCTTCTTATCTCTGGATTGTTCCCTGTCCTGAACGTCAACGTAGCTCTAATCCTTACGTTGAGAACAGTCCTTGGAAACGGAACTGTAACACTAGCCGGCGATGTAGAGCTCACAGCCGGCGATGAGGTAGGCCTCTTCTATGTAGCTGACGGGCTGACAATTGCGCTCAATCTTGGCGGTTCGGCAGCCCCAGTGATCTGGTCGATTCACCAAATCGCATAATTTAAAATGAGGAAGCTTGGCAACGAACTTTGCCGGGCTTTCTTTTTTGTATACTGCACTATAGCTACTAGCAGCCCTCCTCTGCCTCCTCTTCATAACTTGAAAAATAATGATACCAACGTTCCCCAGCTCTCCTCCATTACATAGACTGATTAGGCTACTGACTATAGGGGTGAGGTGAACATGAGTCGGACGAATCGATTCAAAAAGGTTCATTGCTCAAAGCTGATGCGAAGAATTCAATCTTCTGGGAAAGATCGTATTACTTATTCCACTAGACCAATCAAAAAATGCTGCTTAATGGGTCCGACTGGACCCACGGGTCCAATGGGTTCGACTGGAGCCAAAGGTAAACGAGGCAAGAAAGGCAAGTCCGGTGCGACGGGACCGACCGGTGCGACGGGAACGATTGATGAAGATTTATTTCGAGTAATTGGTCCGACTGGGATGGCAACTGTGGCTTTAGGAGAAGATTTGATTTTTGAATCAGATTCTATAGTTATTACGGTCACTGAAGGCTCTGCCATTGTACGTCTTGAAACAACTTGCGGAAATATAGGAGCGACCGGAGCTACAGGGCCAACTGGGGCAACAGGTTCGGCAGGAAGTACTGGAGCAACGGGTGCCGACGGGGCTAAGGGTGCAACGGGGCCAACAGGTGCCGACGGGGCTACTGGATCCACAGGGCCGACTGGAACAACTGGTGCCAATGGCGCAAGGGGTTCCACTGGAGCAACCGGTCCAACAGGCGCTGACGGTGCTACTGGATCCACAGGACCGACAGGACCAACGGGCTCCGATGGCGTTACGGGACCAACGGGGCTTACTGGATCGACTGGCACCGACGGCGTTACTGGACCCACAGGGTCAACGGGACCAACAGGCCCTGACGGCGTAACGGGTTCCACCGGAGCGACTGGACCAACTGGCGCCGACGGCCTTACTGGACCCACAGGGCTGACTGGACCAACGGGCGCTGACGGTGTAACTGGCCCGACGGGACCAACTGGCGTTACTGGATACACGGGGCCGACTGGCGTTACTGGATACACGGGGCCGACTGGGCCAACTGGGGCCGACGGCGCTACTGGACCCACAGGGCCAACTGGAGCAACAGGCACTGACGGCGCAACGGGTTCCACCGGAGCAACCGGTCCAACTGGTGCCGACGGGGCTACTGGATCCACGGGACTGACCGGACCAACGGGCGCCGACGGCGCTATTGGACCCACAGGAACGACTGGGCCAACTGGTGCCGACGGGGCTACGGGTTCCACCGGAGTTACCGGACCAACTGGCGCCAACGGCGCTATTGGACCCACAGGAACGACCGGGTCAACTGGTGCCGACGGGGCTACGGGTGCCATCGGAGTAACCGGTCCAACTGGTGCCGATGGCGTTACTGGATCCACGGGGCCGACGGGACCAACCGGTGCCATCGGAGCGACCGGACCAACGGGCGCCAACGGCGCTATTGGACCCACAGGGTCGACTGGTCAAACGGGTGCTGACGGCGCAACGGGTGCCATCGGAGCGACCGGACCAACGGGTGCCGATGGCGTTACTGGATCCATGGGGCCGACTGGACCAGAGGGTGCCAACGGCGCTACTGGACCCACAGGAACGACAGGAGCCAAAGGCGCTGACGGTGTAACTGGTCCGACGGGACCGACCGGGCCAACAGGTGCCGACGGGGCTGCTGGATCCACAGGGCCGACTGGATCAACTGGTTCCGACGGCGCTACTGGGTCCACAGGACCAACTGGACCAACTGGACCAACAGGCGCTGACGGGGAAACGGGTTCCACCGGAGCCACTGGCCCAACTGGCGCCAATGGCGCTACTGGACCAACTGGGGCGAATGGGGCAAAGGGCTCCGACGGCGCTACTGGACCCACAGGGCCGGCCGGGCCAACGGGCGCCGACGGCGCTACTGGATCCACTGGAGCAATCGGGCCAACGGGCGCTGACGGCGCTACTGGATCCACTGGAGCAACCGGGCCAACGGGCGCTGACGGCGCTACTGGATCCACTGGAGCAACCGGGCCAACGGGCGCTGACGGCACTACTGGATCCACTGGAGCAACCGGGCCAACGGGCGCTGACGGCGCTACTGGATCCACTGGAGCAACCGGGCCAACGGGCGCCGACGGCGCTACTGGATCCACTGGAGCAACCGGGCCAACGGGCGCTGACGGCGCTACTGGATCCACTGGAGCAACCGGGCCAACGGGCGCCGACGGCGCTACTGGACCTACGGGGCTAAGTGGACCAACTGGTGCCGATGGTGCTACTGGATCCACGGGGCCGACCGGGCCAACGGGCGCTGACGGCGCTACTGGACCCACGGGGCCGACTGGGCCAACGGGCGCCGACGGCGTTACTGGACCCACAGGGCCGACTGGTCCAACAGGTACTGACGGTGTTACGGGTTCCACCGGAGTAACTGGACCAACGGGACCGACTGGTCCAACTGGCGCCAACGGCGCTACTGGTGCCATCGGCGCGACCGGACCAACGGGGCCAACGGGAGCAACTGGCACCGACGGCGCTACTGGATCCACGGGACCGACTGGTCCAACGGGTGCCGACGGCGTTACTGGAGCTGACGGTGCTATGGGTTCCACCGGAGTGACCGGACCAACTGGCGCCGACGGCGCTACTGGTGCCATCGGCGCGACCGGACCAACTGGTGCCGATGGCGCTACTGGACCCACAGGGCCGACTGGCCCAACAGGTGCTGACGGTGTTACGGGTTCCAACGGAGTAACCGGACCAACGGGAGCGACTGGTCCAACGGGTGCCGACGGTGTTACTGGCGCTGACGGCGCTACTGGATCCACAGGACCAACAGGAGCAACAGGCACTGACGGCGCAACGGGTTCCACCGGAGCAACCGGGCCAACGGGCGCCGATGGCGCTACTGGATCCACGGGGCCGACCGGGCCAACGGGCGCTGACGGCGCTACTGGATCCACGGGACCGACTGGTCCAACTGGCGCCGACGGCGCTACTGGCGCCGACGGCGCTACTGGTGCCATCGGCGCGACCGGACCAACTGGTGCCGATGGCGCTACTGGACCCACAGGGCCGACTGGCCCAACAGGTGCTGACGGTGTTACGGGTTCCAACGGAGTAACCGGACCAACGGGAGCGACTGGTCCAACGGGTGCCGACGGTGTTACTGGCGCTGACGGCGCTACTGGATCCACAGGACCAACAGGAGCAACAGGCACTGACGGCGCAACGGGTTCCACCGGAGCAACCGGGCCAACGGGCGCCGATGGCGCTACTGGATCCACGGGGCCGACCGGGCCAACGGGCGCTGACGGCGCTACTGGATCCACGGGACCGACTGGTCCAACGGGCGCCGACGGTGCTACTGGACCAACGGGACCGACTGGTCCAACGGGCGCCGACGGCGCTACTGGATCCACAGGACCGACCGGACCAACTGGCGCTGACGGCGCTACTGGATCCACAGGACCAACAGGAGCAACAGGCACTGACGGCGCAACGGGTTCCACCGGAGCAACCGGGCCAACTGGCGCTGACGGCGCTACTGGATCCACGGGAGCAACCGGGCCAACTGGCGCTGACGGCGCGACGGGTTCCACCGGAGCAACCGGGCCAACTGGCGCTGTTGGCGTTACTGGACCTACGGGTCCGACTGGGCCAACGGGCACCGATGGCGCTACTGGACCCACGGGACCGACTGGACCGGCTGGCGCCGACGGCGCTACTGGACCAACTGGTCCGACTGGTCCAACGGGCGCCGATGGCGCTACTGGAGCAACGGGGCCGACTGGGTCGACGGGCGCCGACGGCGTTACTGGACCCACAGGGCCGACTGGTCCAACAGGTACTGACGGTGTTACGGGTTCCACCGGAGTAACTGGACCAACGGGACCGAATGGTCCAACTGGTGCCGACGGCGCTACTGGATCCACGGGGCCAACAGGTGCCACAGGCGCCGATGGCGTGACTGGCCCGACGGGGCCAACTGGCGCCGACGGCGTTACTGGACCCACAGGTCCGACTGGTCCAACGGGCGCTGACGGTGATACAGGCTCCACCGGAGCAACCGGACCAACTGGTGTCGACGGCGCTACTGGTACCATCGGCGCGACCGGACCAACTGGTGCCGATGGCGCTACAGGTTCAACGGGGCCGACCGGGCCAACTGGCGCTGACGGTGCTACAGGCTCCACTGGAGCAACCGGACCAACTGGTGCCGACGGTGCTTCAGGTTCCACCGGAGCAACCGGGCCAACTGGCGCCGACGGCGTTACTGGACCAACAGGTCCGACTGGTCCTACGGGCGCTGACGGTGCTACAGGCTCCACTGGAGCAACAGGGCCAACTGGTGCCAACGGCGCTACCGGATCCACAGGTCCGACTGGTCCTACGGGCGCTGACGGTGCTACAGGCTCCACTGGAGCAACCGGACCAACTGGCGCCAACGGCGCTACCGGATCCACAGGTCCGACTGGTCCAACGGGCGCTGACGGTGATACAGGCTCCACCGGAGCAACCGGACCAACTGGCGCCGATGGCGCTACTGGTGCCATCGGCGCGACCGGACCAACTGGCACTGACGGCGCAACGGGTCTCACCGGAGCAACCGGTCCAACTGGCGCTGACGGCGTTACTGGACCAACAGGTCCGACTGGTCCTACGGGCGCTGACGGTGCTACAGGCTCCACTGGAGCAACAGGACCAACTGGTGCCAACGGCGCTACCGGATCCACGGGGCCGACGGGACCAACGGGCACTGACGGCGCAACCGGTTCAACTGGCGCCGACGGCGCTACTGGACCAACGGGGCTAACCGGTCCAACTGGCGCCGACGGCGCTACTGGATCCACGGGGCCAACAGGTGCCACAGGCGCCGATGGCGTGACTGGCCCGACGGGGCCGACCGGACCAACTGGTGCCATCGGCGCTACTGGACCAACGGGACCAACAGGCACTGACGGCGCAACGGGTCTCACCGGAGCAACCGGTCCAACTGGCGCCGACGGCGTTACTGGACCAACAGGTCCGACTGGTCCAACGGGCACTGACGGTGCTACAGGCTCCACCGGAGCAACCGGACCAACTGGTGTCGACGGCGCTACTGGACCAACAGGGCCAACCGGGCCAACTGGTGCCGACGGCGCTACTGGACCAACAGGGCCAACCGGGCCAACTGGTGCCGGCGGCGCTACTGGACCAACGGGGCCAACCGGGCCAACTGGCGCCGACGGCGTTACTGGACCAACGGGGCCAACCGGCGCCGACGGCGCTACTGGACCAAACGGCGTTACTGGACCCACAGGCCCGACTGGTCCAACGGGCGCTGACGGTGCTACAGGCTCCACTGGAGCAACCGGACCAACTGGCGCCAACGGCGTTACTGGACCAACGGGGCCAACCGGTTCAACTGGCGCCGACGGCGCTACTGGATCCACAGGACCGACCGGACCAACTGGCGCTGACGGTCTTACTGGACCAACTGGGCCAACGGGACCAACTGGCGCGGATGGCGCAACGGGTGCCATCGGCGCGACCGGACCAACTGGTGCCGACGGCGCTACTGGACCAACAGGGCCAACCGGGCCAACTGGTGCCGACGGCACTACTGGACCAACCGGGTCAACCGGGTCAACCGGGCCAACGGGTCCCACCGGAGCAACCGGACCAACTGGCGCCGACGGCGTTACTGGACCAACAGGTCCGACTGGTCCAACGGGCGCTGACGGTGCTACAGGCTCCACCGGAGTGACTGGACCAACTGGCGCCAACGGCGTTACTGGACCAACGGGGCCAACCGGGCCAACTGGCGCCGACGGCGCTACTGGATCCACGGGGCCGACAGGCGCCGATGGCGCTACTGGACCAAACGGCGTTACTGGACCCACAGGTCCGGCTGGTCCAACGGGCGCTGACGGTGCTACAGGCTCCACTGGACCAACCGGTCCAACCGGGCCAACTGGTGCCGGCGGCGCTACTGGACCAACGGGGCCAACCGGTCAAACTGGCGCCGACGGCGCTACCGGATCCACGGGGCCGACTGGTGCCGACGGCGCTACTGGATCCACTGGACCGACCGGACCAACGGGCGCTGACGGTCTTACTGGAC
This sequence comes from Paenibacillus agaridevorans, assembly GCF_018604145.1. Lineage (NCBI taxonomy): Bacteria > Bacillati > Bacillota > Bacilli > Caryophanales > Paenibacillaceae > Paenibacillus > Paenibacillus agaridevorans. The sequence continues at coordinate 5,372,405 of NZ_CP075889.1, forward strand.
CAACAGGGCCAACAGGACCAACTGGTGTCAACGGCGCTACTGGATCCACAGGACCGACCGGGTCAACTGGCACCGACGGCGCTACTGGATCCACAGGACCGACCGGGCCAACTGGCGCCGACGGCGCTACTGGACCAACAGGGCCAACCGGGCCAACCGGGCCAACTGGTGCCGGCGGCGCTACTGGACCGACGGGGCCAACCGGGCCAACTGGTGCCGACGGCGCTACTGGATCCACGGGGCCAACCGGGCCAACTGGTGCCGACGGCGCTACTGGATCCACGGGGCCAACTGGTGCCACAGGCGCCGATGGCGTGACTGGCCCGACGGGGCCAACAGGTGCCACAGGCGCCGATGGCGTGACTGGCCCGACGGGGCCGACCGGGCCAACTGGTGCCGACGGCGTTACTGGACCCAAAGGTCCGACTGGTCCAACGGGCGCTGACGGTGCTACAGGCTCCACCGGAGCAACCGGTCCAACTGGCGCCGACGGCGCTACTGGATCCACGGGGCCGACAGGTGCCACAGGCGCCGATGGCGCTACTGGACCAAACGGCGTTACTGGACCCACAGGTCCGGCTGGACCAACGGGCACTGACGGCGCAACCGGTTCAACTGGCGCCGACGGCGCTACTGGACCAACTGGACCGACAGGGCCAACTGGCGCCGACGGCGCTACTGGATCCACAGGACCGACCGGACCAACTGGCGCTGACGGCCTTACTGGACCAGCAGGACCAACGGGACCAACTGGCGCGGATGGCGCAACGGGTGCCGACGGCGCTACCGGATCCACGGGGCCGGCGGGACCAACGGGCACTGACGGCGCAACCGGTTCAACTGGCGCCGACGGCGCAACCGGACCCACGGGGTCGACCGGGCCAACTGGCGCCGACGGCGCAACCGGACCAACGGGGCTGACCGGCAATACGGGCGCTACCGGCGCTACCGGTAACACGGGACCGACGGGTGCAACGGGTCCAAACTTTGCTACCAATGGATTCTCCGGGCGAATTAATGCGGTATCCGTCAGCACCTCCGGACAGTTGGTCAACTGGTCGACGGCCAGCCCCTATTTCAGCAATGCCAACTTTAATGCCGCCACCGGCACTTTCACCGTTCCGACGGCTGGCCGATACTCCATCAAAGCAACGATTAACTACTCCACAGCGGCAGCGATTACCGTCCAACTGGGGGCAGGCGTTAACCCGGCCTTCACCGTGCGCAGAATTACGCCCGGCACAACGGATTTGATTACGGGAATCTTCCCGATCCTGAACGTCAGCATCGCGCTTCTTCTTACTTTGCGCACCATTCTCGGAAGCGGCTCTATTAATATCACGGGAGACGTAACGCTGAACGCGAACGATCAGATCGGTCTCTTCTATGTCGCCAACGGACTTACAATCAATCTCAATCTCGGCGGCTCCGGCAACGAGGGCATCGTCTGGTCCATTCACCAGCTCTCATAGCCGACTGCCTTCTATCGACTCACGAAAGAAAAACCCTTCCGGCTTCAAATATGAAGCAGAAGGGTTTTTCATAATTACGCAAGCATAGATCAGATCCCCAGACTCAGAACGGCAAGCTCAAATTAAATTCAACCCGTACCGTATTCCCCTCGAACCGGACTTCCTTCACTTTAACCAAATCTCCCGTCGGAAGATCGAGGTCGACAATAATCGTCTCCAGCATGTCTAGAGGCAAGTCGATTCCCTTGATGGATAGCGACTGCGGCCTCAACGCAAGATTAGGATCCTGCCACTCCAACCGATACTCCGCCCGGATCGCCATCGGCACGCGGTCCCGATACTTCACGTTCATATTCGCGATCAACCGGTCTCCCTCCAGATCGAACAATGCTCCTTCTACGATAACATGTTCGCTCACGTTGGGATCCAGATTCTTTTTGATCAGATTATTAACGTCCGCTTCCGTCAATATCAGTTCCGGCTTAAGCTGCTTGATCATATCGGTCGCTTTCTCGCGAATGTTGATATTCTGATAGGATAAGTCCAGTTCCTCATCGGGAGCAATATAGGACAGCAGCCACCACGCTCCTCCCGCAGCCAGCAATAGCAGAATGACAATGACCGCGAATAACCTTTTTAACACTTTCCCCATGCTCGGCTCCCCCTCTCCCAATCTCTCGCCCATTCCGCACGGCAAAGTGGTATAATGGTTGACAACTATCTCGGCTGCCCTACTTACGGCAACCCATTCCCTATTCAAAAGCTGGAAAGAAGGTTCGTTCGTTATGAGCACACAATCGTTGCATCGCATCGGTCTGGAAGAAATCATGCAAGCACACATGCACCTGAAGGATGTCATCGTTCGCACGCCCCTCCAATATAACCGCGTACTTTCAGAGAGATACAACTGCCAAGTATGGCTAAAGCGCGAGGATCTCCAAATTGTACGTTCGTTCAAAATAAGAGGAGCCTACCATCTCATGCGTTCTCTCGCTCCCGAGGATGTCGCCAAGGGCGTCGTCTGTGCCAGTGCCGGCAATCACGCCCAAGGCGTCGCTTATTCGTGCCAAACTCTCGGTATTCCCGGCAAAATCTACATGCCGAGCACCACTCCGCGGCAAAAGGTGAAACAAGTCTCCTTCTTCGGCGGCGATCAAGTTGAGGTCATTTTGACCGGCGATACCTTTGACGATGCCTACTCGGAAGCGATTGCGGAGAGCACTCGCAGCGGCATGGCGTTTATCCACCCCTTCGACGACCGCAAGATTATCGCGGGCAACGGCACCGTCGGTCAAGAGCTCATGGAGAAGGCGGAATCCGCGCCCGATTTTATTTTCGTTACGGTAGGCGGCGGCGGACTGGCGGCGGGAGTAGCCTCCTATATCAAGATCGTCTCTCCCGCCACCCATATTATAGGCGTCGAACCGGAAGGCGCGCCCTCCCTTCGCGCGTCGCTTGATGCAGGAGAGGTCGTCCCGTTGGAGCAAATCGACAAGTTCGTGGACGGCGCAGCCGTAAAGCGAATCGGCGACCTGACTTTCGCCATTTGTCGCGATCTGGTCGACGATGTCATCACGGTTCCGGAAGGCAAGGTTTGTACGACGATGCTGGATCTGTATAACGAGAACGCGATCGTCGCCGAACCCGCCGGAGCTCTGCCAATCGCGGCGCTTGACGCTTACCGCGACCAGATTGCGGGCAAAAACGTTGTCTGCGTCGTCAGCGGCGGCAATAACGACGTCGACCGCATGCAAGAGATCAAGGAACGTTCGCTTATCTACGAAGGGTACAAACATTATTTCATGGTCAGCTTCCCGCAGCGCGCAGGAGCTTTGCGAGAGTTTCTGGATCAGGTGCTCGGTCCAAACGACGATATTACCCGCTTCGAGTATACGAAGAAGTCGAACAAGGACAACGGTCCGGCATTGGTGGGAATCGAGCTCAAGCATCGCGAAGACTATGAGCCGCTGATCGACAGGATGGCCAAGAAAGGCTTCCAATTTTTCGAGCTGAACAAGGATCCGGTTCTGTTTAATCTGCTCATCTAACGATTATTCCGGCATTATGCAAGAGGGCTGCAACTCGACATCTTCCCATGATGCGAGGGTTGCAGCCTTTTTTGTTAAAAGCTATTACCAGGCGTAAGCCTTAGGAGCATCCCCGCCCGGGCCAGGGAAAATCTCGTCGATTCGGGCCAGCGTCGATGCGTCCAACTCCAACTCCACGGCCCGCAGCGAACGCTCGAATTGATTAAGCGTCCGAACGCCGATGATCGGCGCCGTTACGGCCGGGTTAGAGAGCAGCCATGCAAGCGACACCAGATCTTCCGGCTCGCCAAGCTCGTCGCACAGCTCGGCGTAGGCTTCCAACTGCTCGCCATGCTTGTCCAGCCGCTTTTGATCCCCGCTCCGGCGTCCGCCGTCCTTGCGACGATGGTTGCCCGCGAGCAATCCCCCGTCCAACGGGCTCCACGGAATGACGCCAAGTCCCAGCGCTTGCGATGCCGGCAGCACTTCCAGCTCCGGCAGTCGGCACAGCAGATTGTATTTGTGCTGTTCCGAGACAAGACCCAGCACGCCCCTTGCCTTTGCTTCTCCTTGCGCAACCGCAATGTCCCATCCGGCAAAGTTGCTGGAACCGACATAACCGATCTTCCCTTGCTGCTGGGCCGTTCCAAACGCGCTCCACAATTCGCTCCAGTTGACGTTACGATCGACATGATGCATCTGGTACAGCTCGATGTGGTCAGTCTGGAGACGCTTCAAAGAACCTTCGAGGTGACGCCTGATTTTGTAGGCGGACAATCCTTGGTCTCGGTTAGGTCCGTCATATGCGTCATGCATGTCGCCATACACTTTAGTAGCTAGTACCGTGCGCTCCCTTCTGCCGTCCCCCTGCTTGAACCACTTGCCGATGATCTCTTCCGTGCGGCCGGAATTCTTCCCCCAGCCATAGATGTTAGCCGTATCGAAGAAGTTGATTCCCGCATCAAGCGCGGCGTCCATGATCTTGAAAGCTTCCTGCTCGTCGGTATCGACCCCGAAATTCATCGTGCCCAGACATAGTCGGCTAACCCGCAATCCCGATCGGCCCAGATAAGCATATTGCATTCATAATCGCTCCTTCGCCATAAATGATAAATTGGTGGATATTAATCCAAGTATACAAAAAAAATATAAAGGATCCAAACCGCGTTCACTCGGGCTTTACAGTCGACCCCTACACTTGGGGTCAGGAGGTGTATCCATGCTTTATCCAGCTCATTACCGTCAACCGAAAATTTTGATTCTGTACGCCTCTTACGGAGAAGGGCATATCCAGGCGGCAAGAGCGCTGAAGAACGCCATGGAGCAGTTCGGCAACGATCGCACGGTTCTCTACGATCTGATGGCGGAATCCCATCCGTGGCTAAACGGAGTAACGCGCCGCTTTTACCAGAGCAGCTACACGCATATGCCGCATCTTTACGGCTGGATGTACAACTTCACGAAGCCTATGAAACACGATTCGTTGTTTGGCAGCTGGCTTCACTCTTTCGGTCAACATAAGATTCGCCAGCTGTTGGACCAAGAACGTCCGGATGCGGTTATTTATACATTCCCCATCTATGCAATGGGATCCTCGCACCAAGGACGGAGCACTCGCCAGATCCCTACCTACGCCGTCATCACCGACTTCGACCTGCACCGGAGATGGGTTCACCCCGTCGTCGACCGTTATTACGTAGCTACGGAGGATCTCCGAAGCGAGCTGCGCGGAATCGGCATCCCTACGAGGAAAGTGAGAGTCAGCGGCATCCCCCTCAAGCAGGGCTTCGCGGCTGCCGAGGCTACACCCGAGCTCTACCGGAAGTACGGGCTCTCTCCCTCCATGCGAACCGTGCTGATTATGGCTGGCGCCCAAGGCGTTATGCCGAACGTCCCTGCGCTTTGCGAAAGCCTTCTTGAGGACCCCGCCGTTCAATTGGCTGTCGTCTGCGGCAGGAACGAAGAGCTCCGCGCAGACTTGCTAATGCGTGTCCCGGGGCACGACTCCTGCTCAAGGCTGCATGCTTACGGCTTCCAACATGCTATACATGAGCTAATGTCGCTTGCGGATTGCTTGATTACGAAGCCCGGCGGCATTACGCTTGCCGAAGCGATCGCGATCGGTCTCCCAATCTTCATCTATCGCCCCGTTCCGGGTCAGGAGAAGCAGAATGCACGTTATCTCGAATCGAAAGGGGCTGCATTCGTGTCCTATGACGCCAGCTCCCTAACCGACCAGCTTCGAGCGTTGATTCACGATCCCGAAAAGCTGGGCGCCTGCCGCCGCAATATCATGAAACTTCGCGCACCGATCCATGAGACTATGCAGTCTGGCGAACGTTATTCAACAATGACAGCGAATGCAGCGGAATCCATTGTTTTGGATATAATAACCAATAGGGGTATAATGGAACGTATTCCAATCTTCTAACTGGCAAAGGAGCTCGAAACGTGCCTACACAATCCAAACGTTGGTTCGGGGCGGAAATGAGCCTCATCTCGCTCGTTATGTTTATCGTGGAATTTGTCCGGGGAGCCGTGCTCGTCAGCTTGCTGCCCATCTATGGAGCGAATTCGCTGGGCCTCTCGCCCGACGTTATCGGAGCGGCCATCTCCGCTCACTATATTACGGATACGATTCTTAAGATTGCGATCGGTTACCTGCTCGACCGCTTCTCCGCACGGCTTATCGTTCAGGTCAGTCTGATCATCGCGCTTGCGGGCGTCTATGCGTTGCAATTCGCGGACGTTGCATGGATGTTCATTGGCGCTTCCGCGATCTACGGCATTGGCATGTCGCCCATCTGGATCGTCTGCTTGACCAAAGTGACGGAGGAGCATCGCGCTACGCAGATGGGCTTCCTCTATACCATCTGGCTGTTCGGTCTTGGCAGCGGCCCGATCGTGTGTAATATTTTGCTCGACTACAGCTCGTCCCTCACCTACTTGCTGCTCGTCCTGCTTTCCGTGTTGGCTTGCCTGCTCTCCTTCTTTATGCCTACGCAGAAGGCGCTCTCCGGCACGACCCGAATTCCGCTGGGAAGGCAAGTTTCCGTGCTTAAAGAACGGCTGGTCAAGATGAAGCTGCTGCTGCCCGGCATGATTTTGCAGACGATGGCTGCCAGCATGCTAATCCCCATCCTGCCAGGCTTCGCGGCGGACGAGCTTGGTTTGAGCGGCGCTCAATACTCCATTTTGCTTACCGTCGGAGGATTGTTTGCCGTGGCCGGTCTCATCCCGATGGGCAAGCTGTCCGATAAGCTTGGCGGCGGACGCTGGTTCCTGGTCATAGGCTTTGGCGCCTTCGCTATCGGGCTGTACGTCTTGGCATTGGGGCTTACGTTCTGGTATTGTTTAGGTATTGCGATTATCCTCGGCTTGTCGTATTCGACGATTCTGCCGACTTGGAACGCATTGCTGGCCACTTACGTACCTCCTAAGCAAGAGGGCGTAGGCTGGGGGCTCTTGTCCACGTTCGAAGGGGTCGGCGTCATGATCGGCCCAGTGGTCGGCGGCGTGCTTGCCTTATGGGGCGGCGAGTCGGCCGTGTTCTGGACAAGCGCCGTCATTTTCGCGTTCATCGGAATATTCTATGCTTCATTAAAGGGGATTGGGGCTAAATCATGAGTACATGGCAAGACTGGTTAAATCATCTCAAAAATATGGATATCGACAGCATACAGCGCACACTCGAAAGTTATTCGCAATTCGGGCCGCTTCCCGGCCTTCTTCTCCCGTTTATTGAATCCTTCTTGCCGTTTCTGCCGCTTATACTGATTATCGCGGCCAACGCCAATATTTACGGACTGGGCTTCGGCTTTCTGTTCTCCTGGATAGGCGTGACCGCTGGAGCATTATGCGTCTTTCTGATCTGCCGCACGCTTGGCAAGAACGTCAAGGATAAGCTGATGAGAAGATTCCCCAAGTCCGAACGATTCTTCAATTGGATCGAGCGCAAAGGTTTCACTCCTTTATTTTTGCTTGCCTGCTTCCCGTTCACGCCTTCCGTTATCATTACCGTGATTTCCGGTCTCAGCAAGGTGCCCTTCCATACTTTCCTTCTTGCCACCCTGATGGGTAAGGCTGTCATGATCTTCTGCATCTCGATCATCAGCTTCGACATAGCCAATCTCGTCGAGGAGCCTTGGCGGATCTTCGTCTCCATTACAGCTGTGCTAGTCATGTGGTTCGGAGGCAAAAGTCTGGAGAGCCGTTATCAGGTTCACGGTTAAGCAGGTGAAGCAATGAATTGGTCAGACATTGCAGCCACGACATTTGTGCTTCTTATCGCAGGCGCGCTTATCCTCGCGATGTTCTATATCGTTCGCGTCGCTTCGGGGGAATCAGAGGGCTCTAAGACGATTCGGGACATGGTCGAGACGTTGTTCGGCACGCCGGCCCATCTGCGGGGCGGAGACGATTCCGCCTCGGGCGAAGGTTCAAGCGGTGGAAGCAGGCTTGCCGGCGCATCGACGCAGCTTCCCTTCCGCGAGCCTTGTCCCGCTTGCGGCGAGGAAGTAACCGAAGAGAATGTCAACTGTCCTTCCTGTGAGCTTAGACTGCTGTAATCCCGCCGATTCCTCTCCGGTACTCATACATTGTTTCCTTCCGTGGCAAACTAAGCCGATCTTCCTTGGGAGATCATATTTCCTGAAGAAGAAGGGGCGATTTATATGTCCGGCAAGCAACCATCACATCTTCAGAAAGCGGCCAGCAAAGCGCAATCGATGGCGGACCGCGGCGCGGCAGGCAAGAAACGCGCCAGCGAGCTGCAATCCGACGCTGACCGCGCCGCCGTACCTAAGCACGGCTTATAGTCTCTGCAATCGCGGCGGACAGCACGGGCAGCACTCCAACCTGTACCATAGGAGGAATTGGGCATCATGAGCAAGGAAGATAAGGAGCAGCACCGAATGGAGCCGATCTCCGGCGAGCACGTAGAAGCCGACGGCGTTTACCGCAACGAGTGGGGACGCGACGAGCGATTGGAGCGCGGCGACGTATTCCCCGCCGATCCTATGTTAGGTTCGACGGAGTGGAAGCAAGTGGAGCTGGAGTTCGATAACCATCATGAAGGACGGACGGATCCCCGCCTTGTGCCGCATGATGACGACGATGATCCCGAAGCGCACATGCAGCATCCGAGACGGCATAAAGGCAGCAATAAGGATCAGGAATAAACACGAAATGGCGCTGCCAGGGAGCTCCCTGCACCGCCATTTCTGTCTTTTGTTCGATAAATTGGCTAATGCCTATTAGCCCGCTTCTCCGGCATCAACCTGCAGCTCGCTCCTCGCGACTTCGATCCCGTTAACCCATAACGTGAACACATGATTGCCGGCGTAATGCTTGCGCGTGGTCAGATCGGCGAACCGATGCGTACGCTCTCCTTCAACCCGCTTGCCGCCTTGCCATTCCCGATCGGATAACAGAAACCGTTTGAGCGACGTGCTGCCGCTCGACTTCACGAAGTCGATGCCGTATTCCACTCGCAGCTTAAGAGGCTCGCTGCCCTCTTCCCTCTCCGCGGTCGTGAATGCATATCGGAGCTGGACCTCTCCGCCGAGTACTATACTCTCCTCCGATAGCGTAAGGGTAGCGTCCGTAATAAGGCGACCGCCGACCGTTCCCGCTTCCGTATAGCCGAACAGCTCCATAACGTCCGGATCAGCGCGTTTGATTAACGTTCTGCAAGCATGCCGAACAATCCAGTCCGTAAGCGGGTTATGTCCCTTCCAGCGCTTGGCCGTGGCAATAACAAGCTCCGGATGGTCCTTCGCAATATCATTTAGATGGTTCGCAACGCTCTTGCGCACATACAGCGCCGGATCTGCTTTAAGCTTCTCCAGCACGGGCATAACCGGTAAAGGATCCCGCTTGAACATCGGCAAGGCAGGAGCCCATGGCAACCTTGGGCGCGAACCTTCGCTGGCGAGACGTCTCACATGCTCGCTCGGATGTTCCGCCCAGATCAGCAGCTGCCTTACCATCTCCTGTGGATGATCAAGGATGAACGGCCTGACGGCGAATTCGGCCGAGGATCGCTGCGTAAATCTCTCCAGCGCCTCCATCGAATGAGGGAAGTCCTCCTCCTTCCTTCCGAACACTTCTACGAAATCGGGGAAAAACAGGTAAGGAAAGCCCGTGCAGGCCTCGTCCACCAAATACAGGACATCCAGCGCCTCGCGGTAATTAGTCGGCAGCGCTTCTCCCAGAGACTCCGTTATTCGACGCATTCTTGCTTTCAACTCCAGGCTCTCCCAGTCCCCTTGGCGAGTCTGCCTGAGGAATCGATCACTATCGAAGGGTGGCCACGCATCCTTCATGCGTTTTGCAAACCCTTCGAGAAACAGGCCGTCATATATATGTTTTAATGGTTCCGCCATGACTTTTCAGCTCCTATTTCGCCCTATGCATAAGGGATCATACGTTCCGATCCAGTATACCATACATACGTTCGCGTTCGAAAGGACGAATGCGGCTCGAGTTTAGGATAGCTGTTGTTTGAGCGCCTCGGGCATTTGAATGCGATTGTCCCGATACAGTTCTTTGGTCTTGCGCGGAACCACCGGTACGGTGATCGCCATCGAATCATCCCCCTTCCGAACCGAAGCGGTCAACCACATTCCGTCCGGCTTAAGCGTGACAGCAGGCAATGCCTGTTCTTCTCCCAGCGAAAGGATAAAGATCCATACGGCCTTATCCAGTGCGTGGAAATCAAATTCCCGCTCCTCTCCCGACGCAATTACATAATCGAGGTTTACCCCGTCAGCCGTACGCTCCGCTTGGGCGGAGAGCGGGCCGTACCCAGAGTCGTCCAGCACCGCTTCCACTTGCAGGGCCGTTGCTCCGAGCTGCGCCGCGAGCCGCGCGCCATCTTGAACGACAGGTATATCCAGCGCTGCGGCGTCGCCCCCAATTAGCAATCGAATGCGTAGATCCTCGGCTCTGAATCTGCCGTTAATGATATCGAGATCCTGATGCCAGGCTCCATTATCCGTCGCCAGGTTAAAGCTGAACAACACTTGCTTCCGCGACTGCACACCGGTAAATATGGCGGAGCAAAAGTCCTTGCCGTCCTTTAGAAACTGCAGCTGGACCGACACGACCTTCCCGTCTCCGGCGTTGACGTAGCCTATCAAATTGCGTCGCTGGTTCCACATGCTTCCGCTGCTGAAACTGCCCAGCGTCAGCGCCTCATTCTGATAGGTGGTTGCATAATTTTGATAGCCGGTCTCCGCCGCAAGCACCGTCGGCTCTGTATAATAACGCTCCTCCGATGAGTCGAATAAGGAACGATACTTCTCGGGACAACGGGGACCGGATGATTCTATCGCCAGTCCGTTTGCCAGAAACTCCCGTTCAATAGGGCGAAGCGCCGTTCTGTACGTCCGGCTATGCGGTCCTCCCCATGCACCCGTCGCCGCATGATAATGCCTCCCGATCATAAACCACGCAATGTCCAGCAGTTGCCCGGCAATCTCCACGGCCTCTGCCGAGCTCGATTGCGAATAAATGACCTGCAGTTCTTCAATCGCAATAGGCGTATAGCACGGGCTGTTGTATTCCGAGAACGTGCCAATCCCCGTTGTATACGCATGAAACCTTCTGAGACGCTGCTCTCCATAACTTCTAAACTCTTCTTTCCCCAGCACTTCGCCGCCAAGAAGCGTCACCACCGCTCCCATGATGGCAATATTCGTATAATGAGGCCCAACATCCCGAATCATGATAGCCCTGCAAGCGTGATACACAGCGTCTCGGAGTTTCGACAGAAGCGGTTGCGGAAGGAGCTGAGCATTATTTTTTAGAATCATCAGCAGCTTCTTGCCGTGAAAGTCGGCCATATTCCAGTCGGGCCGATCCATCTCATCTAACGTTTCCTCATAGAAGTACGGCCAAACCCCATAAGTCGCCCGTGTCGAATCCTGATCCTGACAGGACGTCACTACCTCCAGAATGGCAGCAGCTTTCCGTATATAGTCCTCGCCCCCATACTGAAGCAAATCATAAGCATAACAAGTAGACGGATACAACGCGTAGACAAAAGGATGCGCATCCGGCTTCAGCGCCGTATGATAAGTTGCCGTCAGCGGAGTGCGGACGAGCTTGACCCGAGCGTCATAGTTTGTTTCCGTTTCTTTAATCCTGGCCGCCAGTTCGGCACTGCGCATGATCGATCTCTCCTTCTCCTTTATCTTTTAATGCGATATTCACCTGCAGAAAGCTTCCTTGTCGCATCCCCATGCCCGAACGTTGCAGATACCCCTTGCGGAAGAACAACGTTTATATATTCCCGATCCCACGAAATTTCCAATCTGCCGTAAGGGGTTTGATGCCATGCTCGGAACTCGCCGATGTCCGCCGGGATATGGGGGGTTAATCTGACATGCTTAAATCCCGGGTTATTGTCGTCAATATTGAATCCTGCGAGCGACTTGTAATACCACGCGCCAATTTCGGCGAACATAAAATGATTCATCGATGAACCGCCGTACCAGTTCTCGCCCAACGTTCCCGCGCATAAGCCTGCCAGGTGCCCCCAGCCCGGAAAATCCTCTTGTGAGGCAATTTTATAGGCAAGGTCAAACCGGCCGTTGTCTGTAAGTACGTCCAAAAGCATTTTCGAACAAAACATGCCTCCCATAATATGATCATCCGCTAATTCCACTGTTCGGATCAGGTTATCCAGCGTTGCTGATACGTCCTCTGCAAGGCCAAAATAAAGCATCATTGCATAAAAAATCTGACTGTCCGTCCGAATAGCGGCAAATTGCTTTATAAATGCTGATTTTATATCATTCGAAAGCTCTGCGGCCTGCAGCTCGCTTTCTTCCTCGTGCAGAATCCCGGATATCTTCCGGAAAATATCCGCCATGTAATAAGAATAGGCGGTAAGCAGCGATTCTACCGGGAATGCTGGCGCAACCGAAGGAGCAGACCAGTCGCCTAGCCCGATCCGGCAAATGCCATTGTCGAGAATGGATTGCAGATAGCCGATATATTTTCCCATTGGCTCATAGTACTTGAGTATATATTCGACCTTCCCTGTGTATCGGTACAACTCCCAGGGAATAACGAATAAAGCGGCATCCCATGTAGGCCCGCACAACATGTGATCATATCCCCAACTGCTTGTCGGAGCGATGCAAGGAATACGGCCGCTTGGACGTTGGCAATCTACAATATCATCCAGCCATTTGATATAGGCTTCACCCATTTGAAAGTTGAACAGCGCTTGTTCGCAAGCCAAATGCGCATCTCCGGTCCAGCCGTTTTTTTCGCGGTGCGGACAATCGGTTGGAATATGATGAAAATTAGTCAAAGTAGACCGGCGCACGGCTGCCTGAATTTTCGCAACGAGGGGATTGTCGCATTGAATGCCCCCTGCATCGGATAGATCGGTATGGAAACAACGAGCGACAACCTCGAGCGATTCATATTCGCCATAGACTCTTGCATAACGGAAGCCGTTGTAATTGAATTCGCTATGCCAGGTCTCGACTCCCTCGCCTGATAATATATACTCGTCGCATTGAAATCTGTCATCATAAACATGTTGTTTATATCTTTCCAAATCCGGAGTCCCCGTAGCTCTCAGCAGTTCGAAATACTGAATCGTCACTTTGCTGCCTTGCCGTCCGGCTACCTGAATTTCTACATTCCCCGAAAGATTGACGCCGAAATCATAGATGACAGGCAATGGGCTCGGCAAAATAGCGACAGGCTTAATAAGCTCCCTCACTCGTATAGGAGAAATCTGCTGCTCTTTCATCACGCCGCCAGGCGCGGGCGCGATGGAGGGTTTCTCCCATCTATCGATCTTAAATCCCGCATCGAACGTTTCGCCGCACCGCAAGGAGTTAAAGCGGGTGCCGCTCTGAGCGCATTCCCACGTTGTATCCGACACCAGAAACAATTGCCCGTCCATATACAATTCCGCAATCAGTCTCGGCTGTGCGCGCCATGCCGCGTGTTCGAACTGCCATGCCGAAGGCTGCAATTCATTGTACCAGCCGTTGCCCAATGTAACCTCGAGCTCATTGGCCCCTTCTGCCAAATTGTTGTCCACCTCGTAAACGTTAAACAAGACCGTTTTGTCGTAAGCGGTAAACGCCGGCTGCATAATGTCGTCGCCAAAGCGCCGTCCATTTATTTTCAACACATAGAAGCCTAGTCCGCATATACGAATTTGCGCTTTTTTTATGCCGCCGGGCATTTGAAACTTTTTTCTGAAGACAGGCGCTGCATGATCGGGACATCCGGTATGTGTTATCCATTTTGCTTTCCATGCTTGGTTGATATTTATTGCGTTATGTTCTTTCATCGAGAATCACTCCTGTTGCTCCTGCCTCTGCTCCCGGTACTCCGAAGGGGTGAGCGCCGTAAGCTTCTTGAAGATGCGAATAAACGTATTGACATTGCTGTAACCGACGGATTCCGCAATCACCTTGATTTTCTCATCGGTTTCCATCAACAGCCGCTTGGCTTGATTGATTCGCAGATTCATCAGGTAATCAATAAAGTTGCTTTCCGTCTGCTCCTTGAACAGCCTGCTCAAGTGAGATACGCTCACGCGCAATTCGTCGGCCAACAAATTCAGCGACAGGTCGGCTCTGCCGAAATCCTTGTTAATGTAGTCCAGCACCTTGACGATCAGATCGCTTTTCTCCCGTTTGCCGCGTTTTGTCCGAATCAGATCCATGTACTCTCGAAGCATGGTCAAAAAGAAACCTTTCATCTCATCCAAACTGTCGTATTGATTCAGGGCATCTCTCATTTCCTGCGGCATGCGGAATTGCTCCGGCTCGATGCCCGCTTCCCCTGCCACTACGGCAGCCTTCATCAAACATTGCAGATTCAGTTGGCGAATCATCTCCGGAGGCACTCCGTATTGGGTAAAGGCCTCGAACCAGCGGTCCGTCTGCGCCTTCAGCTTCTCCCCGTCCAAGAGCTTCAATGAATCCATCATCCCGTCCGTCATCGCTACCAACCTGTAATATTGGGCGGACTCGTCACTTTGCACATCATCCCGGGTGATCACCATATTCGAGCCCAGTATCAACCGATAAGCCAATACGTCGCATGCTTGTTTGAAGGACTGACTGATCTCCCCCGCCGCTTCCGCCAGACCGCCCACGCCGATCGTGACCGTGCGTTTGAAGTTTTCGGCGACATAATTTTTGATCAAATCCGCCACAACGCTGGCTCGAAGTTCGGCTTCCACGCCGCTATCCTGGAAACTCATCAAAATAGCGCAGCAGCCATTTTCCAATTCAATTGCCACGCCCTTGCCTTCCGCCTGAATCAACTCCTCGGCTACATTGCACAGCGCGTAATTGTACAGATGCGTATCTTGGGCGGTCAAGCTTTCGTTACGCTGGTCAAATTCCGCCACCATCACGACAAAACGGTTCATATCCAGCTGAATCCCCAGCATACCCATATGCTGCCTTGTATTGGAGATGTTGATCTTGGAATCGGACAGCAGTTCTATGACCAGCTGCCACTTCAGAATCGGCTTGGTCTCTCGGACCTGCTGCTGCAACTGCTCGCTGTTGACCAGGAAATCCTCAAACCGGGACTCCAATATTCGGAATCCGTCTCCTCCCGCTTCCCCCGTGAGCCCAGGAGATACGGCATTCAATCTGGAGGAGATCGTTCCCAGGAATCGGTTCAGCGGCTTGAACGTCCATCTGCCTACGGCAAGAGCCAGAACTGCCGCCGTTATCAAGATCATGCCGGACAGAACGGCCAGCGTATTGCGAATTACCGTCAACGGTTTGTTGAGCTCGATCTCCGAAACGATTCTCGTAATTCTCCATCCGGTATACGGATTCACCTTGTAGAAGACGATAGAATCTTTGTTCTCGACCTTGGCATGGAAGTAACCTGCGCTCTTGCCCTCCGCTGCCATTTGCGCCACGAAAGGCGTGGAGCCCATGTTCTCCCCCAGCTTGGTCTCGTCGGGATGGAGCACTACCAATCCCCCTTTGTCCAGCACAAGATTCAGGCCTTGAGCATCCCCCTCGTGATGGATCAGAGGCAGCAGCATCTCCTCCTTCAAATTAAAGGCGATGGCTCCCTTCCTTGTGCCCGTGGAATGAATCAGCGGATAGGTCCGAATGAACGACACCACATTGCGGTAAATTGGAAAGTTGGAATTGCTTATCAACAGCTTGCGACTTGCCAACCAGTTGGAATACCCGTCGAATTGGGCGAACTGTCCGATCCAGGCGTAATCCTTGAGCCTCATCTCCTCCGTCAAGATATCTCCAGACACGAGCCTGTCCTGAGAATAGGAGTAGATGTCCACGGAGAACAGATATTCATTGCTGCGGATAAGTCTGTCGATGTGACTGCCGATCCGATAGTCGTTTTCGGTTCGCTCCCCTTGGGGCAAACTATCGTCAAAAAACGTTTTGATTTCATCGTACTGAACCAGTTGGATGGCTTCGTTGTCGATGCTCTTCAGCACCAAATCCAGCTTCTGCTCCATATGATCCAGGAGCTCCACATTTGTTCTGACGAGCTGGTCCTTCAGATCATTGGTGAAAATAAAATAAAACAACACGGCCGACACGGTTACGATCAGGAACAGGAACATGATCAGACCTGTAATTATTTTTTTCATCCATCGGCTCTGTACACTCTTCATTGTCCCGTTCCTTTCGTGCGGTTGCTATTTAAAGTCGGTTTTGTTCCCCTCGTACCATTCCTGAGCCATGGCCTCTACGTCTTCCCCGCCCAGGCGCGTCCATTCCTTGCGGATTTCCTCCAGCCCCCATGCCGCCGTATACGGGCTGCCCTGCATCGTCACCTTGGCGCGAACCGCCTCGATAAAAGGTTTCAGCGCCGTCTGGATATCGTTCAGCTCCGTAAAGTTCGGCTGATACGGAATATCCCGGCGGAACTTGTTAAGAGTCGCCGTCTCCAGTCCCTTCTGGCTCAATGCCGCCAGCCTCCGGGAAATCTCGTCAGGCGCCGCCTTCACCAGCAGATCCTCGGGCGAGAACTTCGCATCCCGCACAACCGCATATTCGCCCGCATACGACACTTCTTTTTTGAACTTTTCCGCATCCAGCATTTGGGCCACTCCGTTAACATCCTTGTAATGAACGCCCTCTTCTCCGTTGACCAGCGACTTCCATCCCTCATCTACCATCCAGTCCAAATATTCGACCGCGGCCTTCGGGTTTTTCATTTCCTTATTGAAGGCTACGAAGATATTCGGCGGCGTTTCTTGGTACAGACCGAATTTCCCGTTTTTGGTGGACACGGGCTCAAGCGGTACCGGATTAGCTTCCGGCTCGTTCTTTAGCATATTCCGGATGTGGTTCTCCATCGCGCTGCCGCCCCAACTACCGGCGAAGATGCCCGCTTTGCCCGTCGTCCACAGTTGGATAGCCCTCTGAAAGTTTTTGTCCGTCAAATATTCCTTGTCCACCAGCCCCGCTTCGTACATTTGTTTCTCCAACTCCATCGCATCCCCGAACCGGTCGAGCGTGGCTCCGTACTTCATGCTGCCGTTCTCCAGGTACCATTGATTGCCGATAGCCGCGTTCATCGCCGCATAGCTATCAAAGACCGTGCTGCCTACCAGCGCCGTTGTATCGTCCTGCTTGTTGCCGTCCGGGTCCCGCTCCTTGAATGCCTTCGCCACCTCGATCAATTCGTCCATCGTTGTCGGCGTCTTGAGGCCCAGCTTATCCAACCAATCTTGCCGGATCCACAGACCATGATTGGCGATGCCATCCGTCGTCCGAGCGGTCGCGACCGCATACATTTGACCATCGAAGGTCAGGTAAGGCAACAGCTCGGGATGCTCCTGCAAATAGGTTTTGTAGGATGTGCTGTACTGCTCGATATAAGCGTCCACCGGCTGCAGCGCGCCTTGGGTAATCAGCTTGCCGATATAAGCCCGATCGTACTCCCAGATCAGATCCGGCGCCCGATTCGAGGCGATAAGCACATTCAGCTTGTCCTGAGCCTGGTTGCGGGGCACGGGCACCATCGTTACGTCAATGCCGGACTGCTCCCGGATCCATTTCACCCAACGATTGTTTTCATAGGTTCCCTCGTCGCTGGATACGGCTCCCCGGTCGAACGCGGAGATGCTGACCGCTTTCGGCAGATCGGCATACGGATCTGCTGCCGTCGCGGACGACTCGTTTCCGGGCAATGCCGAGTGTTCATCCGCTCCTGGATTCGAACAGCCAGTCAACCCCGTTCCCGCAAACAGGCATGCGGCGGTTGTCAGGGCAGTAAGCATCTTATGTCTTGTTTCCATTCGTAGCCCGACCTCCTGAATTCCGTATCGTATACATGGCCGCCAGAGATGAGCCTGCGATATCGGCCACTGCCGCGCATATGCGTCAGACCCACTCTAACGGTAACATGCTGCAATGAATATCCGAAATCTCTACTTTTTGCGGAAGTGTCTATTTTTTGAGGATATGCCCTTGATCGGCATGCCATATCGTGCTTGCGGCAGCTTTGAACGTCATAGACGTATCAGGGGACCAGCAGCAGATCCCCAAAAGCACTGCGGTCTTTGCCCGAGCCAATCCCGCCCATATACTCCATCCAGCCGCGTCTGCCGGAACCGTCATTGTCATTGATGAGCATAGCAAATCCAAAATTCGAGCCTGGGGCTGCCGTCACGCCAGCCGGCAATAACGCATCCCATGGAATCGCCATTTCATAAGCGGTCGTATTGCTGTTGTCGTCTCGAATGACCGAAGTTTGTGCGTTGCTCAGGCTTGAAACTCCCAAGGCGGCGGTCCATCTCCAGACAACGACATTGGAGGTGTTCGGGTTCAAAGCAATACCGATTTCATTATATCCGAGATTGGACGCCCCCGACTTTCTGCCGGGATCTATAGTGAACTGTATGCTGTCCCCTTTCCATATATCGCCGTTCGTATCGGCTTGTACATGAACATCATCCTTTATCGCAACGGCATAATAGAAATAATCGTCATCCCATTGGATAAAACCCGTGCCGCTTAGATCGTTGACTCCTCCCCAGTTGCTCATCTGCACCTGCGACGTTTGATCGATGAGGATTGGCATCGCATCGGACCATTCGCCCGGCGATAACACTCCGTCGATGATTGGCGCAGTAGAAGTTTGCTGCGCGGCGAGGAAGCTGATTCTCCGATCAACAACCGCGCTGGCTCCGCCGTTTAATGTGGTTTGAATTTGCAAATCATACAGCTTTGGCTCCGGATTTCCCGGAAACGCATAGGTTACGGTTGCCGTTTGATTGGCCGCGGCGGCAAACGTTTTGTTCTGACTCCCTTGATCCCATGGCGAAGAACCGATAATTTGGATCTCTCCGGATATTCCCGTATTCATATTGTTGTCGATGCTAATGCTGACATGCCATTGTTTTCCTTGCGGCGTTTCCAGCAATTGCGGGTCTACCCGGACTTGATAAGGATCCTTGACCTCTATATTCTGAGCGAAGTTTCCTTCCACGTATACAGGCACTTCCGAGATCGGCAACGTTATGATGCCATTGCCGTCAGCGGTTGCACTGCTGCTATTGCCAAACAAATCATACGATGCCGCAGTGGAAGTACCTAGAGTTAACGCGAGATTTTTGGCATCGCCTTTGCTCCATAACACAAGCACGTCTTTTTGATCCGAGTTGCGATAAAATCGATAAGCTTGGACTTGATCGCCAGCGGCATAGGCTTGAACAAACTCCGATCCTGAAAGCATGTTAGTAAGCGAACGATAAGCCACATAGTTCTCTTTCGCGGACCAAGGCGTACCTTCGTGCTCCCCTCTGACCAGACCGAAATGACCTTCAAGACTTGTCGGCGGTTTAGGGTCATTCTTAAAATCATACCAGAAAACCTTATCTGCAAGGCCGCTGCCAAGCGCCAAAGTATACGTCTTAACGACATTAGCTCCCGACGTTAACTCGCTTACGCCTCTGGTCAAACTTTCGCTGGTCGGCCAGCCTATCTCGGTCACCCATATCGGCTTGGCGGGGCCATAGGCCAGAAACAGATTCTTGATCGACTGTAGACTGGCTACGAATCCACCGTCATCAGGGTTGATCGGATAGGTATAGGGATGCACGGATACGGCATCCATATCATCATATCCGCCTGCCGCCAATACTCTGCTGATCCATCCTGCATCCGCCCCCGATGTGGCGCCGCCAATGACTACCGCATCGGGATTGACCGCCTTGATGGCGGCATATGCCGCTTTAAGCACTTTTGCGTACGCCTCCGGCGAAAGACGATCCGGGTTGCCTCCTCCGATATTCCATTCATTCCATATTTCAAAGTGATCCACCCTGCCCAAAAAATGTTCTGCCAGCTCGCCCGCATAACGGGCATAGGCTGCAATTCCTTCATCGGTATAAGGCGCCTTGCCATCATCGTAAAACGGATTGCCGTAATCGACAATAAACAAAGGACTGATGCCTTTGGACAATGCAGTGTCCACAAACATATCCCATGCGGGTGGAATGCTAATCTGTCCTTTCACCGTTTCGGCGACTGTCCATCTCGCGTCGTCCCTGATCCACTGGATTCCTGTCTGTGCGATCTGAGTAAGATACTTGTCGACATAATTGGCATCGGTTTTATTAAGCAGATGAATCGCAGTGCCGAACACGCTGCTCGGAGAGCTTTCGCCCGGAGCCGGCGCCCTGCTGAACGGGAAGCTCTCCTGCTCGTTAATATTGCCATTGTCGCCTGTTGCCGTTACCTCCAAAGTATATACGCCGTAACGATCGATAGCCGAGAAGTCCAGATCTTGATCCAGTACCCCGCTCATGGGCACATCCGCATTAAAATTTCCGGTTGCGATCAAGTTATTGCCGGAATCCTTTACGCCGTAATCCACTTGAACATTTTTGATCTGGTTTGTGGAGTTTTTCAGCGTCAGACTCAATATCGCCGGTTCATTAGCCGAAAAAATATGACCCGTTGGTCCATCGACGCCAATAACGAAGTCCTTCGGCTTGAATACGATGTCGTCAAACCAAACGTCGCCGCCCGCATTGCCATCCAACCTGACATATATGCGGATATAGGCCGCCCCAACCGCAAATCGGCTTAGCTCTGTCGTATACTCCGTCCAATCCTGACTGCCTCCGGTCTGAATCAGCTTCATCGTATCGTGCCAACCCAGAGAATTCATATTGGCATCAATCACTAAAGCGTTTACACTCGCGGCATCCGAAACAGATATGCCGGCTGTTTTGATCCAAGTAGACAGCGTATAAACTTCGTTGGATTGTATAGGAATCAACGAGCTTCCCCAATACTGTGTCGTCGTGGCCGCCGTCATGCTCGCACTCTGGTTGCCGTTTCGTTTAACAGCCGTATCCAGACTCCCCCCTGCTCTGGGCGACCATAGACCCGACTCAAAGCCGCCGTTGACCAGCATATTGTCGGATACCTTCAACTCGACGTCATCAAACCATACGGAACCGCTCGCATTGCCATCCAACCTGACATATATTCGGATATAGGCCGTACCAGCTGCAAATTGGCTCAGCTCGGTCGTATATTTCGTCCAATCTTGACTGCCTCCGGTCCGAATCAGCTTCATCGTATTGTACCAGCCTATTGCGTTCATGTTGGCATCAACCATTAAAGCGTTTACACTTGCTGAATCAGAAACGGAGATGCCTGATGTTTTAATCCAAGTAGAAAGCTCATAGATGATGTTCGATTCTACAGGTATCAATGCGCTTCCCAGATACTGTGTCGTCGCGGTTGCAGTCATACTCGCACTCTGGTTGCCGTTATGCTTAACCGTCGTATCTATGCTTCCTCCCGCTCTGGGAGACCATAGACCTGATTCAAAACCTCCGTTGGCAATGAGATTTTCAGTGGAAACGATAGATGCTACCGAATTCGGTGCAGCCGCTTGCGCAGTTGCGGCAAGATCAGCAGGAAATACGGCTTGGAATAACAAAAAGATAACTATAAAAATGGCTAAACGAACCGTTCTCGTTGTTTCATTCCGCTTACTCGTCGACATCATGTATACCCCTTTCAATTTTGTGTTTTGAGAGAAGAGACAGAACCTCTGCCTTTCTTGAAATCTTTTCGTGAAAGTCGAGGCCTGTCTCGCTTTGCTGGCAATCTCTACGCTTTATTTAGAAGTTCGCTTTGTTCGCTTCGTACCATTCCTGCGCCTTGACTTCTACCGCTTCTCCGCCCAGACGCTTCCATTCCTTGCGAATTTCCTCCAGTCCCCATGCCGCCGTATACGGGCTGCCCTGCATCGTCACCTTGGCGCGAACCTCTTCGATAAAAGGTTTCAGCGCCGTCTGGATATCGTTCAGCTCCGTAAAGTTCGGCTGATACGGAATATCCCGGCGGAACTTGTTAAGAGTCGCCGTTTCCAATCCCTGTTTGCTCAATGCCGCCAGCTTCTGAGAAATCTCGTCTGGCGCCGCCTTCACCAGCAGATCCTCGGGCGAGAACTTCGCATCCCGCACAACCGCATATTCGCCCGCATAAGAAACTTCCTTTTTGAACTTCTCCGCATCCAGCATTTGGGCCACTCCGTTAACATCCTTGTAATGAACGTCCTCTTCTCCGTTGACCAGCGACTTCCAGCCCTCTTCTACCATCCAGTCCAAATATTCGACCGCGGCCTTCGGGTTTTTCATTTCCTTATTGAAGGCTACGAAAATATTAGGCGGCGTTTCTTGGTACAGACCGAATTTTCCGTTTTTGGTGGACACCGGCTCAAGCGGTACCGGATTGGCTTCCGGCTCGTTCTTTAGCATATTCCGGATGTGGTTCTCCATCGCGCTGCCGCCCCAACTGCCGGCGAAGATGCCCGCTTTGCCCGTCGTCCACAGTTGGATAGCCCTCTGAAAGTTTTTGTCCGTCAAATATTCCTTGTCCACCAGCCCCGCTTCGTACATTTGTTTCTCCAACTCCATCGCATCCCCGAACCGGTCGAGCGTGGCTCCGTACTTCATGCTGCCGTTCTCCAGGTACCATTGATTGCCGATAGCCGCGTTCATCGCCGCATAGCTATCAAAGACCGTGCTGCCTACCAGCGCCGTTGTATCGTCCTGCTTGTTGCCGTCCGGGTCCCGCTCCTTGAATGCCTTCGCCACCTCGATCAATTCGTCCATCGTTGTCGGCGTCTTGAGGCCCAGCTTATCCAACCAATCTTGCCGGATCCACAGACCATGATTGGCGATGCCATCCGTCGTCCGAGCGGTCGCGACCGCATACATTTGACCATCGAAGGTCAGGTAAGGCAACAGCTCGGGATGCTCCTGCAAATAGGTTTTGTAGGATGTGCTGTACTGCTCGATATAAGCGTCCACCGGCTGCAGCGCGCCTTGGGTAATCAGCTTGCCGATATAAGCCCGATCGTACTCCCAGATCAGATCCGGCGCCTGATTCGAAGCGATAAGCACGTTCAGCTTGTCTTGTGCCTGGTTTCGAGGCACGGGCACCATCGTTACGTCAATGCCGGACTGCTCCCGGATCCACTTCACCCAACGATTGTTTTCATAGGTTCCCTCGTCGCTGGATACGGCTCCCCGGTCGAACGCGGAGATGCTGACCGCTTTCGGCAGATCGGCATACGGATCCGCAATCGACGTTGCCGTTGCAGACGGTTCAGCCCCGGACGATGCGGTGGGCGATGCGGAGGGGCTGCTCGCGCCTTTCTCCGAACATCCAGCCAATACCGTTCCCGCTAGCATACATAAGGCAGCCGTTGAAACAACCCACTTTTTTTGTTGACTGATTTTCATGTCTAGACCTCCTAAATTAATGTTTCTTATATCAAGGCTGTTTGACAGCCAGCGATATCAACCTTTGACGGAGCCGAGCAGAACGCCCTTTACAAAGTACTTCTGCAAGAACGGATACACGGACAGAATAGGTATAATCGAAAACACGATGGCGGCCGCGCGGATGCCTTCCGGCGTCAGGGTCTGTTCGGTGACCCCCTCCCCGCTCCGAAGCATCTCGGGACTGACCAGGTCTATCATCTGATAGAGCTTCACCATCAAAGACATCTTGTCGGTGCTTCGAATGTAAATCAGTACATTCATATAGGAGTTCCACCAGCCCACGGCATAAAATAGGGTCAGCGCCGCGATCACCGGCATAGACAACGGAATAATAATCTTTAGCAGCAGCACCCATTCGTTAGCGCCGTCGATGGAAGCCGATTCCTCCAATTCTGCCGGAATTCCCTCGAAGAAGGATTTCATGACGAACATGTTATAGACGCTAATCAAAGCGGGCAACCAGATCGCCCAATAGGTATTTACCAGTCCCAAACTGTTGATGAGCAGGAAATGAGGGATCATCCCGCCGCCGAATAACATGGTAAACAGCACGGCCTGCAGCATGATGCTTCTGCCCCGAAGTCTGGATTTGGACAACGGGTACGCAGCCAAAATGGTAAATACCATATTCAGCAGAGTGCCTACGACAGTCATCAGAACCGTGTTTTTCATAGCTACGATCAGTTGCCCGTCGTCAATCAGATTGCGGTAAGCATCCCAATTAAATTCGATGGGCCACAAGAATACCTCCCCTGCCGAGATCGCTCTGCTGTCGCTAAAGGAGACCGCAATAATATTAAGAAAAGGAAACACGGTTGCAGCGGCGCATAACGCCAAAAAGATGTAGTTGAGCCATCGGAATAGGCTCGCCGAGTTAAAATAATTAGTCTTCACGGGACAGTCATCCCCTTTCTGTTCGGTCTACCATAACCCTCGTTCTCCCATGATCTTAATCAGCTTGTTCACGCTGACGATCAAGATCAATGCAACAATCGACTGGAACAAACCGAGAGCCGTGGTATAGCTGTATTGGAGATTCTCAATGCCGCGAGTATATACAAAAGTACTGATGACTTCGGCAACCTGGGTAACAGCTGGATTTTTCATCGTAAATACCTGCTCAAAGCCTACGTCCATAATTCGCCCCACCTGGAGAATTAAAATAATCGCTGCAGTGCTGCGAATCCCGGGCAAAGTTACATGCCAGATCTGCCGAAGCTTATTGGCTCCGTCAATCTTTGCGGCTTCATACAGAGTAGGATCAATGCCCGCCATGGCGGCCATATAGAGGATGGTGCCGAAGCCCGCCTCCTTCCAGATCCCGGAGCCTACGAAGGATATCGGCCACCAGAACGGACTCGCCATAAAATAGATAGGCTCCATGCCAAACAACTCAAGAATCGTGTTGACAATACCCGTCGAGGGGGACAACATGGCAATGACGATGGTGCCCAGCACCACCCAGGATATAAAGTGGGGGATGTAGAGCAGATTTTGCAGCACCCGCTTGTATCCATTCCAGCGAACCTCGTTCAGAAGGATCGCCAGCACAATTGGTACCGGGAAAGCAAATACCAAATTGTACAGATTAAGCAGAAGCGTATTGCGCATAACAACATAAAACTCTTTGCTGGAAAACAGCTGGCGGAAGTGATCCAGCCCTGCCCAACTGCTTCCCCAGATGCCATCCGTCAGGCGGTAGTTCTTGAAGGCAATGATTTCCCCGTAGAGGGGCGCATACTTGAATAGCAGAAAATAGACGGCCACCGGCACTAGCATCAGATACAAATATTTGTCCCGAATGATATGCCTCGTTAGACCTCGTTTAGGGACGGCCGCGGCCAAAGCAGCTTCGGCTGGCTGCGGGTGCAGGCTTTCGGAATGCCGCATGGGAATTGCTCCTTTCATGTGCTGACCATGTGTTGAATCTGCCCTAAAGGTAGCACGTGGCTAAGGAGCCGCGAAATCGCTACAATTTTATCCGTAAACGATTTTTGCGCTTTTTTCATCTTTATTTTTTGTTGAAGTCCTTATTATTTGAGAAAAACAGCTCTTTGAGGGGGGAATTCCGTGGATTCGGACCCGGCAGTGAGGTGAAAGCGAATTTCGGCTCAAAAAAAAGAAGGGCGGGCGCCCTTCATCCAAATCGATCCTATAGTCCATTCGTCCGGCAAATGGAATCTAGCCGCATATATCCGGATAGATGTCGTTTCCTTAGCTATCGCTGTCGTCCGGCTGGGAGGATGCAGGCAATGTAAATCTCAGCGTCGTCCCGCCGCCCAGTACGCTGTCTATGGCGATCTTGCCGTCATGGTTGTCGATAATCTTATAGGTCACGAGCAGACCGAGCCCCGTTCCCTTGTCCTTCGTCGAATAAAAGGGCTGCCCCAGCTTGGCAAGCTGTTCTTCGGGCATCCCGCTCCCATTGTCCGCTACGGTAACGAGATGCGTTTCCGGATCGCCGCGTTTCAGTTCGATCAACAGCAGTCCCCCGTCCGGCATAGCTTCCACCGCATTTTTCATCACATTAATAAATGCTTGCTTGAGCTGTACGGCTACGCCGAGGACCCAGGCCGGAGCCGGATCGAAGCGATGTTGGATACGTACCCGCTGTGCCTTCGCCTGCGCGCCGACAGCAGCAGTGCATTCGCTCAGCAGCTCCCTGAGATTGTTGCGTCTGAGCTCTAACGCTTGCGGCTTGGATAACATTAGCAGCTCCGTGACCGTGCTTTCGATACGCGACAGCTCCGATCTCATCAAGGGCAAGTATTGCTGGTCCTGTATTCGCCCGGTAGCGAGCAATTGCATGAAGCCCTTGAGCGAAGTAAGCGGATTTCGGATCTCGTGAGCGACCCCTGCGGCCAGCTGCCCCGCTATCGACAGCTTCTCCGCGTTGACGTACAACTGCTCGTTTCGCTTCCGTTCGGAGATATCCCGGATCATGACCTGTTCCACCTGCTTGCCGTCGTAAGTGGCTCGTATCCTCACCATTTCCGTCAAAATGGGGTTGCCTCGCAGCGTCTGCCACTGCAGCTCGATTGGGCGCAAGGCATATTCACTTCCATCCGGAGTTTGCTGCAGCCATGTCTGCATCTCGAGATGCTTGCCGCCATGCAGAAGCTTGAAGATGCAGTGTCCGACCAGCTCATCCTCGTTCTCCGCTTCGAACAACCTCAAGCCGGAAGGATTGAGATATTCCCACTTGCCTTCGACGATAATGGCGATCGTGTCCGTTGAATTCTCGACCAGCAGCTTGTAGCGCTCGTCGATCTGGGTATACTTTTTCATCCCGAGCCAGGTGGTGTAAGAGAATGTAATGATGAGCAGCACCAGAATACACAGAATGAACGCCAGCAGCATCAGGAATTGATTCAGTCTGTCCAACGTCATCACATGTCGATACTCAACCGTGAGTGCAAACATCCCTACCGTATGCATGGTTAAGCTGCCAAGGCCGGCAACGAAACTCGCGGCTGCATAACGCCATTGCGCGGGGCGGCGCATAAGCACGAACGCTGCATAACAACCCGCAAAACCTAGAAGGAACGATACGGCTACTAATGGAATATTGAATTCGAGACGATTAATAGAATGGCTGAGAATGGAGAAATAGTGCAGACAAGCAACTCCTCCAACCATAAGAAGCGCTGAAATAACCTCCGCGAGTCGAACGGGAAGTCTGCCGGAATGATAATAGCGAAGCGACAAAAACACCAAAAACGTAGTGATGGCAAAGTTAATGGCAAGGGTCCACCGGATATCCATCATGAAATCAGAGGCGAGCAGCAGGACGACATGCATCGTCCACAGTCCGAGAGTGAAGACAAGCGCCGCGGCGATGCAGTTGGAAGCAGAAACTTGCGTTCCGCTCGGCTTGCGCCGCCATTGCATGATGAACATCATATAAGTTGCAAAGCTTATAATAAACAGGGAGAGCAGCAGAAAGGAAGGGCTCCCAAGCTGAGACAATGGATTCATTGCGCTCCTCCAGGTTACATATTGTGATACATCTCTAGAAAGTTCGACATTTTCCCGAAATATCCTTTTCTTCCGCTCGAAGTATGACGGTTTATGCCGCAATTCTTGCCTTCGGCTCTTGAAATCGCCGATTAGCAGTGCTAGATTTGGTGTACACTACTAGTTATAATGGAATGATAGTTTGAACAGGACTTAAACGGAGGAGATTGTATTGAAAATTGTAAAAGAGTTTAGAGAATTTGCGATGCGCGGCAACGTCATCGATCTCGCTGTCGGCGTGATCATCGGCGGCGCATTCGGCAAAATCGTCACGTCGCTCGTGAATGATATTATTATGCCGCCGATCGGCATGATTCTAGGGGGCGTCAATTTTAAGGATTTAAAAATCTCCCTCGACCCGAGTTACAGCGGCGACCCAGCAACCGAGCCATTCATCCGTTACGGTCAGTTCATAAACGTGATGCTGGACTTCCTCATCGTTGCCTTCTGCATCTTCTTACTCGTCAAAGGAATAAATGCGCTGCGCCGCCTGAAAGAAAAAGAAGAACCAAAAGCCGAGGCGGCGCCTACGGAAAAGGATTGCCCGTACTGCCTGTCCAAGGTGCCGATCAAAGCTTCGCGCTGCAAGCATTGCACTTCCCAACTGGAGGAGACTCCGGCGAATGCCTGAGGAACGGTTCGATATCTATGACGAGTCCATGAACCACTTAGGCACGGCTGCTCGCTCGGAGGCGCATAAGCACGGTTACTGGCACCGCACGTTCCACTGCTGGCTGCTCCGCCATGAGGACGATCGCCTTCTTGTCCGCTTCCAGCGTCGCCAGTTGACGAAGGATACGAATCCAGGTTGCTACGATACGACGGCCGCGGGACATCTGGCCGCCGGCGAGACGATGCGCGATGCCGCCCGCGAGCTCGAGGAGGAGCTGGGCGTAAAAGTGCGGTTCGAGGAGCTCATCCCGCTTATGCAGGTCCGCGAGGACGTCAGCGGTATTGCGGATGGAGAACTGTTTATCGACCGTGAAGTGAGCGACGTATTCGGATTGGTATCCAACCTTCCCCTGAGCGAGTTCAAACTTCAGCGTGAGGAAGTATACGGCATCTACGAAACCGAACTTGCCGATATGCTTGCGCTCTTCCGGGGCGAGCTGGAGTACGTCGAGGCAGACGGCGCCGAGCTCTCGGAAACCGGGGACGGACTGACGCCTTGCGTGCGGAAGGTTCTGGCCAAAGAATTCGTTACACGCGACAACAGCTATTATATCGACGCGATGCTGGGGCTTCGCGATATGCAGAATCGAGTCGAGAAATAGAGAAAAAGTCTGCGAAATGATATCGTTTCCTATATCTGAACAAAGAGAGGCTGCCGTCGGCAGCCTTTCTTTGGTTCCATTATTGAGATGAAAAATCATAATTAGAAAAATCCGTTCTCGAAACCACCGCCGAACCCTCCGCAGCCACAGCCTCTGTGGCAACGGTCATGCAAGCTTCTTACGCAGATATCGAAGCTCACGATAACGGAGTTGCGACGACCGAATCCGCAAGCGATCTTAACGCAATCAAAGCCCGGTTTCTTGAAGAAGCACACAGCTCTGCAATCGCGACTTAATAAACGGTTCACCTCATGGTGATTGCAATGGCGAATGGCCGCTACCAGCCTTCTTGCATTGCGCCGATTGCGCAGCCTTGCGAACGTACGGCTAAGCTGTCTGCCGGCGTCCTGCACGCCTGCTACATCGAACTCGATTCTGTCATGATGTCTGAAAGAACTCACCCTCATTTTTTCGGACATAGGAACCCTCCTCTCTACTACGCTTACTCTATGATATGCAGCAGAAGTAGAGACGATTGGGTAGATTCATAGAGTCATTCGCGCAATTCGAGAGGAGGCAAATACAGGATGCAATAAAGGCTTGACAGCGTCCCCGAAAATTCGTATTCTATTATTTGTCGATTCCATATTCGCTGATGTAGCTCAGGGGTAGAGCAACGCACTCGTAATGCGTAGGCCGGGGGTTCAATTCCCTTCATCAGCATCCTTAAAAACCAGCAATGACGCGGATTCCATGTTTCCCGGAATCCGCGTCATTGCTTTTCGTCTTCAACAGAATTATTGCGTGAGCATGACTTAAATCATGGAAGCGAATTGGAGGCAGCTCACTTTATTAATTAGTTTGTAGTAATTTCTCATCATATTTCTTGAATTTACCAACGTTCCGTTTCAATCATGCTCTTCAAGCAATCGTTCCATTGCCGGATTTAACTTGAGCAGCTTCCATAACATGGTTATTGTTTCTGCGCGAGTAGCTTCATCCTGTGGCCGTAGATTGCCCTTATATCCTTGAATAATTCCCGCTCTAGCCGCCGCCAGCATGCTGTGACGAGCGTATTCGGATACGTCGGTCCAGTCATCAAACCGTTTGGCTTCCTCCTGCGGTAACGCCGATTCGTCGACGAGCCTCATCATGATTGTAATGATTTGCTCGCGCGTAATCGTGGAATCAGGCTGGAAGCTGCCGTCTTGATACCCCTTGACGATACCGCTTTTCTCCAGCATCGCCACCTCTCGTTCCGCCCAATGCCCATTCATGTCCGAGAATCCTGGTCCACTCTCCGCCTCAGAGCCCAATCCGAGCAATCTGACAAGCATGACCGAAAATTGCGCTCTTGATATGGCATGATCTGGCTTGAAGCTGCCATCCTCGTAACCTTTAGCGGTGCCTAACCTTGTGAACCAATCAATCAATTGTTTTCCCCAATGATTATCCGTGTCCGAAAATACAGGTTGATCTGCACTCGTTGATTGAAGTCGAGATTCTATAGATGGCAGTAGTTCCTCCCAATGAACGAGATCGCTCTTCCATATGGAAGGCGCTAACGAAGTAGTCGTTGGCGTTGGGGCTGTTGTAGCAGTTGGCGTTGGAGCAGGCGTCGGGTACGCGATTGGCACAGTCGTAGTCGTTCCTGGTGACGCAGCCACCCATCCGGTGCCATTCCAAAGCAAAAGCGCCCCTATGTCCGTGTCAAAATAGAGCGAACGGTACGGGATAAGCCGCTCCGCAGGTCGCTGCGCCGTTCCGCCGGAAGTACGCACAACGCCCAGCTTCTCGAAGGTTATGCGCCCCTCTGGATCCGCAGGAAAACTCCGATAGACGGCTTGATCGTCCTGGAACGTATACCATACGTAATTATCAAGCTGAACCGCATAGTCGCCAATCGCCGACGAAGGACGATCGAAGAAGACGAAGCCGGAGGCATCGGAACGGTTCAGTCCCCCCACCTTGGCTCCGTGCAGGGCGGCGTTGGGATCGTTCAAACCTTTGACGTGCAGTGTGCCGATTCGGAGGAATCCTGCCGTCTCCGGCTTATAGCTCTGGCCGATGTCATAAGTACCGTCCAACACCTTGACCAGACTAATGCCATTCTCCTGAATAGGCGTGTAGTAGACGGTCAGACTTTCAATCGAACCGGCGCTGTGGTTCAGTGTCACATAACCGGTATCCGGGCTCCTCAGCGTCACACCTTCGATATGAACCGTGGATGCCGCCAGGCCGTAGACGCCCTCCAGCAGAATTGCCGTATTGACCAACGTATGCTCCACGTTGAGCTGCTCGATGTGAACCTCGCTTTCCTCGCCGGTCATGGCGAAGGGAATATCCACATGAGGACGGGACGACTTAAGGTAAATATTGCGAAACACGTTCCCCGTCCGAATATCCGAGCGAAAATCGATGCCGCGATAAGAGAATTGCTCAATCTCCAGCGTATCGTAAGTCACAGAGAACGACTCCGCGCCGTTCGGCGAATAGATGCCGGTGCCGACATCGGCGATCCGCACGTTGCGAATGGTCGAGCCGCGCTGCAACGACCACTGCGCCCCGGTATAGATGGCGACGCGATCGCCTTCCCCTTCATTGTCGGTAATCAACTCCGGTGCGAAATACAAGCCGATATCGGCGACGGTCGACGTCCTGCCCGCCTTCAGTATCGGTGCCTTTGCATCGGGCATTGTGCCGACGAGACCCGTAACGAACATGCCTGAGCCGATCAGGTTCTGATTCTGGAATTCAAGCGTCTCGCTCACATGATACGTCCCGGCGGGAATATAAATGCTCTTGCCGGTTGCGATCGCTTGCTTGAACGCCGCCGTATCATCGCCGCCATCGTCCGGCACGGCACCGTAGTGAACGACGTTGGCATAGCCGATTTCGTCGCCGTCCGCCATCGGAATAACGGCTTTGCCCTTCACGACCGTAATGTCGTCGATGACAATTCCTCCTCCCTGGCGTATGCCCCACTTCAGCACCGTGTCTGGCGAAGCCGCCGTCGTAAAAGCCATGCGGGCCACACCGTAATCGCCGCGGTCCGCCAGCTCCGCTTCGGCCGCATTGCTCCAAATGACCTCTCCCGCCGAACCGAAATTCATCGCCGTCGATGAAGCCCCCGCCTCTGCCAGCGCATAGAAATATTGGCCGGACGGCTCCGGTTCAACGATCTCGTATTTAAACATAACGGTATACTCCGTTAATGGAGCCAGCTTCAACTTGTCTGTATCCGATCGGAGATACTCGTGCCACTCCTGTTGCGCGTCCGCCCGAGCGGCCACTGAATAGCTGCCACGGATGGCTTCCGCGCCGTTAAGCAACGTACCGCTGCCCTGAGCCGCAAACGCCGTTTCCGATAGCGCCCCGGCTTCGAAACCTTCCAGCGCTATCGATTCCATAATGATTGGAGCTTGCGCCAGCGTGCCGGGACTGATGGCAATATCGTCGACGACGATGCCACCTCCGCCTTGAATGCCCCAGATCATCTCATAAAGACCGTCGTTCGCGGCCGTAAACTCCATCTCGGCCATCCAGAAGCCATCCGCTTCGCGCAATAGCGCCTTGTCAGCGCCGATGCCAGTTCGGTAAGGGATGCTACCGTTGCTTTTGAAATTAAACCCGGTGGTCGTCTCACCTGTGCTGCCCTGCTGCTTCATATATAAGTAGAAGAAATTCCCTTCGGGCGCAAGCACCTTATAGTTGAACGACAGCACATAGGTTTCGCCTTGCGTCAACGCCACCTTACGGTCCAGCTTCAAATATTCCGCCCACGCTTCCGCTGCGGTGCTTGTCCCTTTGACTGCATTCAGTCCGCTAATCAATTCATCGGCGCTTGTCGTCAAGCTACCGTACGGGGATAACAAATCATATTCGTGAGCGTCCTCGAAATCCTCCTGATGCAGGGGATTTCCCTGCTGCGCTGATGCCGCAAGCCCGTCCGGCTTCAGCAGGATCATGCATGCCAGCAGCAGAGTTGCTGCCATAAAGATGGACCAGCTTTTTTTTATTGTTGCCATAATCGGCCTCCACACCTCAGTGATTCAGCATGTCCGCCCCACTCTGTCTCTTTGTTGTCATTAACCTTTGACGCTGCCGATGACCATTCCTTTGACGAAATAACGCTGCAGAAACGGATATACGATTACAATGGGCAACGTTGCAATCAATATCTGCGCCGACTTGATCGTCCGATCCGACACTATCGCCAGCTGCGAGCGGTCTAGATGCTGCAGGAATGAAATGTCGCGTTGAACGATAACGGTTTGCAAATAGCTTTGCAACGGGTAATGCTCCGGCCTATTCATCAAAATCAGGCCGTCGAACCAGCTGTTCCAGTGCCAAACCACGGCGAATAGCGTCACTGTCGCCATAGCCGGCAACGATACCGGAACGAATATACGCCACAGCACCGTCCAGTGGCCGGCTCCGTCCACGAACGCGGCTTCTTCCATCTCCTTGGGCAGTTGGCGGAAAAAATTGAGAAGCAATACGATGTTAAAAATCGGGACAGCTCCAGGCAATACTAACGCCCAGATGCTGTCCAGCAGGTTCAACTCCTTGATGATCATATACCATGGAATCAAACCTCCCGAAAAAAGCATCGTGAAAAAAAACAGCCAGGCATACATGGTGCGGGAACGAAATCCCGAAGACTCCTTGGACAGCGGATAGGCGACCAGAATCGTAATGAGCAGATTCAGTGCCCCGCCCAACAACACGCGCTGAAACGTCACCAGCATGGAGCTCCAATAATCGGACCTCGACAGCACGTATTGATAAGAGCTGAGAGTTGGTTCCACCGGCCAGAATTTAACCCAGCCTGCCGTGACTGCCGCGCTGGAGCTCAGCGAGACGGCAAGAATATGCACGAGAGGTGCGATACAAGCCAGCGCTAATGCAAGCAGAAACACCGTATTGAGGACGGTGAACAACCGCGCTCCCTTTGATGTCATTGCCATGAAGTTGCCTCCTTCCCCCTTGCGACTCTAAAATATCCGGTAATTGGCCAGCTTGTAAGCCGCATAATAGGCAACAGATATGAACAGGAACGATACAACGGATTTGAACAGACCGACGGCGGTCGCCACGCCGTATTGGGCCTGCTGCAAGCCAATTCGATAGACCAGCGTGTCGATAATATCGCCGCTTGCATACACCTGCGTACTGTACAAATTGACGATCTGATCAAAGCCGGCGTTCAGAATATTGCCCATGCTAAGCACCGACATCAGGACGATGATCATGCGCATGCCCGGCAGCGTTACGTGCCAGGTCTGCCTCCAGCGATTGGCTCCGTCGATAATCGCAGCTTCATAGAGCTGGGGATCAATGCCGCTCAAAGCCGCAATATAGACGATGGTGGCAAAGCCAAACTCCTTCCACACATCCGATAACACGATCGTAAAGGGAAACCAGTCGTTGTTCCCGAGGAAAAACACCGGCTTTAGACCAAGAGATCCAAGAAACTGGTTGACGATTCCCGATGAAGGAGACAAGATATCAATCAGGACGCCTGAGAGAATGATCCATGACAAAAAATGCGGTAAATAGATTAGCGTCTGCACGGATCGTTTGACAAACACGCTTCGAAGCTCGTTCAGCAGAAGGGCGACCGTAATCGGTACGATCAGCCCCGCCAACATCTTCATTCCGGCAATAAACACGGTGTTCCAGAGTACGCCATATATGCCCGGCATATCGAGCATATAGCGAAAGTTGTCCCAGCCGATCCATTGCTGATCGCCGAAGAAGCCTTTAGCCGGAATAAATCTCTGGAAAGCAATGTACAATCCAGCCATCGGCACATAAGAGAAGATAACGATCAGCAAGAGTCCAGGCAAAATCATCAGATGCAGCGGCAGATTTCGCCGCAATATTTTCAGACTGTACATCGTCAGTTAGCCGCCTTGCCGGCTTCGTTCACTTCTTTCGTTATTTGCTCGCCTCCAAGCTTGTGCCAATCCTCTACGAATTGGTCGAAGGCATCAATGGGCAGATCGCCAAGAATGATACGCATGAACGTTTCATTCGTCAGCTTGGACAGTGTAGCGCTTTTGTCCGTCATAGCGGATGTCGGCGCTCCGACAAACCTGTTCATCTGGAACAGCTTGTTCTCCTGGTAATGGTTCATGACACTGTATACACCGTCCGTATCATAACCCGCCGCCCAAGACCACAAGCCATCGTTGCCGCCTTTGTATTCCTGAATTCTATCCGAAATGACCTTGGCTTCACCGGTCAGATTGGACAACGTGCCTGCTGCCGTGGCCGCCGCAATCTCCAGGTAAGCATTCAGGTTTTTGTTAGGCGGCTCCGGCGTTACAGGCGACAGCTTCCAAGTCCCTTCGGCATCCCCCGGCAAATAATAACGGTCGAACTCCGCCGTTTCGCCCCAGTTTTTTTCTATGAAGGTATTAAACATTTTGACGATAGCCTCAGGATTTTTGGAGTCCTTGCGGACGGCCCAATACTGATAAGTGCCGAGGCTGATCTCCGACAGCGCTTGCTTCTCATCGATTGACATCAGCGGATAACCTTTCCATACCGCATTGGGATCGTTGTCGCGATTCGACTGGAATGGCCAGGCGCTTAGCCATTGCTGACCGAACGAGACGCCCGCCTTGCCCGATGACGCGGACTCCGCTACCTTGCCGGCATCCTTAACGCCGAACTCCAGGTCCAGCAACCCATCTTGGTACATGCGGGACAGCTCCGTCAACGCCGTCTTGGTCTCCGGCTGCACGCTGCCGTGCGCCAGATTGCCCGCTTCGTCTTCAATCCAAATGGTAGGGTAAGCATGGTAGGCGTTAAAAAAGCCTTCCAGTCCCGCGAACCCGCCGAACAGATCCTTCTGCAGGAGCAGGCCGACCGTATCCTCTTCTCCATTGCCGTCCGGGTCATTCTTTGCGAAGGCTTCAATAACGGTCAGCAGATCTTGCATCGTCTTCGGCTCCGGAAGCTTCAGCTTCTCCAGCCAATCGGTTCGAATCCAGACAAACTGCGCGATATCAATGGATGAACGTATATTGGGAATGCCCATCAGCTGGCCATCGATCGTCGCCGCGTCAAAGGGAGCGCTTCCATCCTGCGCCAGCACGTCTTTGGTTAACGGTGCCGCATATTGCTCATACACCTCATCCAACGGCATAATAAGATCGGCCTTTTGCAGCTGTTTCAACTCTGTGGCGTCCACTTGGATGAATTCCGGCACATCGCCGCTTGCGAGCGACACATTCATTTTCTGCTTGAACTGGTCTTGACCCTTTGCAATCCATGTGTAATCGAATTCGATGCCCAACTCGTCCCTGTACAATTGCGACCAGCGATTGTTTTCGAAGGTTTCTCCTTGAAGCTTGCCAAGTACCCCTTCCGTCGCGTCATCGGTGTATCCCACCAACGAGATCGTGATTGGCGGGTCGTATTTGTCCGACGCCGTTTGCGGAGAGGCAGCATCAGGCGACGGCGCCGATGACGCTTCCGGTTCGCCGTTGTTGCTGCACGCCGAACCGATGATGGCGACGGCCATCAGCAGCGCGGTCATTTGTTTGACATTTTGTTTCATTCGCGTTCACTCCAACCTGTGATGATGTTCTAGGGCCCTGAACGTATTGTAGCATCGCAGAATGGCGGTTCGTAACGCGAAAGTCTTTACCTTTTTGACTTCTCATGACCTTCTGAGAGCAACCATTGCTCTCTGTACTCCTGTGGCGTGCGCTTTGTCATTTTTTTGAAAAACCGCGAAAAGTACGCAGGTGCCTCGATGCCAACGGCGGCGGCAATTTCGCTAACCTTGTAATTCTCCTTCAATAGTTCAATCGCGCGCGCAAGGCGCAGCTCCGCCAAATAATCGGTAATGCTGACGCCGGTGCTTTCCTTGAACAAGCGGGACAGATAGGACGGATTAAAATGTACCTGGTCGGCAAGCTCGACAAGCGAGAAGCCGGCGTGAAGCGTGCTCCGCATATACTCCTTTACGAAACGGATCGTCGCCGACCCCTGAAGCTCGTATCGTTCCCCGAACAACCGGAAGATCATGGAGGCGATCTCCTCCACAAAGCGAAAGTACTCCTCCCAGCTTCCGAAACGCGAGAGCTGAGTAAGCTTATCCAAAACTTCTTCATCGCTTTGCAGCGACTCCAGCCGATGGCGATTCATGCAGGAGAGGATTAGCATGGATAAAGACTGGAACAATTCCAGAGTACCGCTCTCCCGTACTTCAAGCGTACGTTTGCCGACCTCATGCTCCAGTTCTTCCAGTACGAGCATGAACGACTTGGCTTCTCCCTTGTCGAGATATCCCCTCAGCAGCTCCAGCTTGCTGCGCTCGAAAACAATGCGAGTTACCAGCAGCTCGTCCGAGCGGGTAGCCTCCCGTTCCTGCAAGAGCACGCCGCTTCTGTACATTGTCGCATGCAGCAATTGCTGCCAAAGTTCCTCTCGCTTCGCTGCAACGCGATCCCATTCTGCCGGCGTTATCGCATAAATAAACGAGAACATCGCACCTAAATTGAGATTGAAATCATTCTGGATACGTTCCAATGATTCCTTTAAATAGGTCTGAACGCTGATGGGAAGCGTTACATCCCGTTCACTCTGGCATAGCCAGATGACGCAGTCGACCGTAGCCACATATTCGCACAACTCCCAGCGCTCCTTCAGCGACTGCAGTACGTAGCTGCCCAGGGCGGGTAACGTTGGCCCTTTCATCGCAGAGAGCTGCTCTCGCCCCCCGTTGTCCGCCCGTGCTGCGATAACGAGCAGCGGCAGCTCCGGATCCAGCGCGATGCCCGTTTCGGCGAAGAGCTGCCGACGGTCCTGCGGCGTCGAGCCTTCGCCTCGCAGAAGCGCCAGAATATAATCGTTGCGCAGCGCGCTCATCGCGGACTGCGCTTGCTGTTGGGCCTGTTGGAGTTCCATCCGCTGCTCCAGCTCGAGCTCCAGCGTGTTGATGACCCGCTTAACAGCCCCAACGATGGCATCATCGTCTTCCGTCTTCAAGACATACCCCGCCGCTTCGTTCTTCACCGCTTCATACGCATAATCAAAGTCGGAGTGCCCCGTCAGAAACACCACCTTGCAGGACGGCCACAGCTCCCTTATTCGGGCATGAAGCTCCAGACCGTTCATGCCCGGCATCGCGATATCGGATACAACGATATCCATCCGATTGCGATTCAGCATGGCCAGCGCCGCCGTTACCGTGCTGGCCTTGTACAGATCAAGCTCGCACCCATCCAGCTCCTGCAGCAACTCGTATACCCAGTCCACTACATGCAATTCATCGTCCACGATCAATACTCTATACATGTCGCTAACCCTCCTTGGCCAATGCTATTTGTACGACAAAGTCGCCCGGATCCGCTTTCAGAATGCGCAACCCGCTGCCCTCGCCGCAATAAATGCGTATCCGCCTGTGAATATTAATAAGCGCAGTAATTTCATAGTCCTCCCCGCCCTCGTCGGACAATTGCCGGCGAACGGTCTCCAGTTGTTCTCCGTCCATGCCGCGCCCATTGTCCCGCACCTCGATCCGCCAGTATTGCTCGTCCTCGCGGAAGCGCACCTCAACCACGCCGCCTGTTTCCGTCTGGCTCAGGCCGTGCTCGATCGCATTTTCGATTAACGGCTGCAAAATCAGTCTCGGAACATAAACATGGTTGATCGCTTGAGGCGACGACTCCATATGCAGACTCATGCGGTTGCCGAGACGCATGCCCTGCAGCTCCATGTAGACGGAAGCGTGTTCCGCTTCCCGAATCAACAAGATGTCGTCCGTCGTATTCCGGGTGATATATTGAAAATATTGACCCAGATTTTTCGAGAATGAAAGGGCGTTGTCCTGATCCTCCAGCTTGATCATCCGATGCAGCATAAAAAAACTGTTGTACAGAAAGTGGGGATTGATCTGCGCCTGTAATTGTTTCAGCTCCGCACGCTGAACCAATATTTTTTGACGATATACTTGGTCAATCAAGGAATGCAAATGCTGTACCGTATCGTTGAAATGCTCATATAGGTAATTAAAGTCGTCTTTGGGGCGACGATAGATCCGCACCTGCAAATCTCCTTCGCGCAATCGCCGGAACGCTCGCAGCAATGTGATCAGCGGCTTATGTATAAGCTTGTACAAAATCCAGGAGAACAAGACAATGAGCAGCGTTGCGGTCAAAGAGAAAAACCAAAACCATTTGCGATAAGTATCGAATTGCCCCATAAAGAGAGAACTGTCCACGTAACGCACCAGGCCAAGCTCTAATTCGGACGAACTTGCATAAACAACGAATAACTCTTTTTTCTCCGTCTGGATAAAAGCTCTGCCTCCCTCATTTGCAGGCATCCACCGCTCACCATAGCTTTCGCTGCCGCTCGATGCAACGATGGCATTATCGACGGTTCTTCGCAACAATATCTCTTCGCCTGAATCATAGCGGGTCAGGTAATCCAGTGAATCCGCCAGCGCGGAAGCCGACAGCCGCGTTTCAATGACAAATTG
This sequence comes from Paenibacillus agaridevorans, assembly GCF_018604145.1. NCBI lineage: Bacteria > Bacillati > Bacillota > Bacilli > Caryophanales > Paenibacillaceae > Paenibacillus > Paenibacillus agaridevorans. The sequence continues at coordinate 5,411,506 of NZ_CP075889.1, forward strand.
CGCGGGGCGATTCGCATTGTTAGGGGACGATACGCGCAACAGCAGATCGCCGCCATCCTCCTGCACCGGCGCACGTGTAAAACGGTTGGGATGGTTCAAGTAAGATTGAACGGCTTCAGCGGCGAGCTCGCCATAACCGTTCTCGGCCGAAACTTGAATACGAGTGCCCGGAATATACACGGTGACGTCGGAAATCCACTCGTTGCTGCTTCGAATCGTAATCATTCTTTGCTGCAACTGAGTAATTGCCCTCTGCTTGTCAAAAGGCCTCATTACCGGCGAGATGGTTGCCAAATAGTTGAGATTGAAGTCGTTTAGAGCATCCAGCATCAGAATTTTAATTTGCTCTACATCTGCCTCCATCGTATCCAGATAATAATTCATTTGGGCATCGACGGATTGGTATACCTGCTCTTCCACCGCATCTGCCCCCCAATAATAGATGTTCAGGCCAATGACGTAAATCGGGGTCAGGATTAAGATAAACAACAGGAGAAACTTCAGATAAATTGAATTTTTCCAAGGCAGGAGATATTTCGTGAACAAGGCCATCCCTCTTCTGAACGATCGATTTTAATTTGATTTATAGAATAGCCTATTTCGGCGAATCGGTAAAACAATTACTTCGCTCGGAAGTGGCTGCTCCGGATGCTGGGCGTTCAGCAGCTGCAGCTGAGCCGATGAGCGAACACTAAGCAAGGAAGTGAGCAGTGTGTTGACAAATACCGACTTGCCGGATCCTGTCGCCCCGCATACCAACATCATATAAAACCACATGCAGTTTGTCCGAATAAACACATGTCTCGTTGCGATATCCCAATGCTAAAGTTAGAGGTGAACGACGAATCTTAGGAGGGACACTCAACATGAGAAGTATGATTTATCGCCGGAAGCTGCTGGCGGCGCTGGCCTGTTTGGTCGCGCTTATGAGCCTGCCTTTGGCTATCAAGCCGGGGATCGCGGAAGCGTCGACCCTGCTGCTGCAAGAGCATTTCGACGATGGGCCGTCTGCGGCATGGACCGTCGAAAGCGGACAATGGAGCGTCGAAGAAGGGGCAGCTCCCGTATTGTTTTCGGATGATTTCGAAAATGGAAACGCTGCCAAATGGAGCCTGAACGGCGGCAGTTGGTCACCCGTAACGGACGGCGCCGCCACCGCTTATCGGCAAAGCGCCGGAGGCGCTTCCGAGTTGGCGGCAGGCGACGCAGCCTGGACCGACTACGCCTACGAGGCGGATATCAAGCTGCTGAACGGAGCAGGCGCGATGATGGATTTCCGCTACCAGGACAGCCGGCACTTCTACTACCTGTACATGAGCGAATCTTACATTCGCATTATGAAGCAGAACGGCGACGTTCAGAGCTGGATATCGGCCTATGAAGGCCCCTCGCTGCAAACGTCCGCTTACGTGGGGATCAAGGTGGAAGCGATCGGCAACACCTTCCGCGTGTATCGCAACGACGAATTGGTGCTGACCGCAAGCGACGACGATTCCCCCTATCTATCGGGCCGAATCGCGCTCGCGACCTGGGATACTTCCGTCGAAGTCGATAACGTTCGCGTGACCGGGACGGGCATCAACCACGTGTTTGCCCAGACTGAAATGACCGGCGGAACCGTCTATGCCGGAGAAGCTTCCTGGAGCCATTACGAGCTGAAGGCGCATATTGCGCTCGAGGAAGCCGGACAAGACGGCTCGGTCGGCATTCTCCTGCGGCGGCAAATTTCGGGGGACGGCTATTGGATGAGATACAGCTCAGGCGATGGCGCGGCGCAGATCGTCAAGCGTAGCGGAGACTCGGATATCGTGTTGGCAGAGACGCCGTTCTTCATGGCGCCCGGTCGTTCTTATGACTGGCATGGCGTGGCCGCCGGCGATAAGCTGGCGCTGCACATTGACGGCGCCAAGCTTCTGGAGACTTCGGACTCTGCATTCGCGGCCGGCGGGGTTGCCCTGATGACGCTGCAGGCGACGGCAGGCTACGACAACGTTACGGCAAGCCGCGTAACCGTACCGGTGGATTCGGACGGCAATACCGTCTATTATGTCAGCTCGAGTCTGGGGAACGACGATAACGACGGTCTGACCGAAGGTAGCCCATGGCGGACGCTGAGCAAAATCAATAACGGCACCTTCCGCGCCGGCGACCGGATTCTGCTCAAAGCAGGCGACGGCTGGAACGAGCCGCTCGTGCTGCGCGGCTCCGGCGAGCCGGGCAACCCCATTGCCATAGGCGCTTACGGCGACGGGGACAAACCCGTTGTCAGTTGGAACGCCCCGAACGGCGGCAGCGTCGTTACGGGCTACAACCTGAGCCACTGGGTCATTGAGGGGCTGTCCGTTCATATTATCGCGTCTTCGGGCCAATCCTGGGACCGCATTACGGCCGGCATACAACTGCATTACGATAACTCCACCCTCCATCGGGACGTCAGGATACAAAACAACGACGTATATAGCGACACCTACGACAGCAACACGAACGGCATCATGATCTCCGCGATGGTTCCCGGGACGGACGGCAAGGAAGTGGCGCGCGACCTTACGATCGCGAACAATACCGTCCACGACGTAGCTTGGTACGGCATCACGACGACAGGATGGGATGTCGAAAGGAACGAGGAGCTTCGCTCGCAGCTTCTGTACGGCAACGTCAACGTCGTCGGCAACCATGTCTACCGCACGGCAAGTCAAGGAATCGTCGTCCAGAACGCCCACGATTCGGCGATCGAACGGAATGTCGTGCATGACGGCGGACTCGGCACGGACACCTGGGGACCGGGCGGTCTATGGTTCATCGCCTCCCGCGATTCCGTCATCCGTTTCAACGAGGTCTACAACATGAAGGACGCCTCGTCCGGCTACGACGGTGCCGGCATCAACGTGGACTGGTATTGCGACAATATTACGGTTCAGTACAACTACGCGCACGGCAACAAAGGCAACGGAATGACCACGATGAGCAACAACGGCGCCAAAATCATCCAGAACCGCGTGGAGGGCAACCAGGCGCAGCAGTCTAACGGTAGAGGGCAAATCGCGCTGGGCAACTTCACCGGCAGACCGGATCTGTCGACCGGACTTCACAACGTCGTGGTTGCCGGCAACATGATTATCGTCGATGTGGACGGCACCGGCGCGGTCAACACCGCCTCCAATCCCCATGGCACATGGACGGGCAACGAAATACGGGACAACAACATCGTCATTCGGCCGAATCTGGTCAGTGCAGACGTATTCAGCATCGGACCGAATACGATCGTCAGCGCGATCGATGGCAACCGCATTTACAGCCCGCAAGCGTCCTTCCGCTCGATCCTGAACGGGAACGCCTACGATACGCTTGCCGCCTGGCAGGAAGCGACGGGGTACGACCTTGGCTCTAGCGTCCGTCCGCTGGACGAAACCGCGCCTGCGGCAACGGGCAATCTTGACGCCGCGTTCGACCGCTATGTGCAACTAAGCTGGACGGCACCGGAAGAGCAAAGCTCAGGCATCTCGCATTACAATATTTATCGCGACACGCAGCCTGACTTCGAACCGGCCTACGCCAACATGGTCGGCGAATCGTATACTTCGTCTTTCGAGGATCGGGAAAACCTGCAGCCGAACACGACCTACTACTATAGGGTAAATGCCGAAGGCAACAATGGTTATTTCGGCGAAGCTTCCGCGGTTACGATCGTCACGACGGGCGACGTCATTCCCCCGGTCGTCAAACCGTCTCGGGTCAGCTTCCTTGCGCCGCGGGACGGCGATTACATCACGACCGCCTCTATGGCGACAAGACCGTATTTGTCCGGCATCGACGATATCCGCAAGGTGGAGCTCTACGTTGACGGACGCCTGACGCGGGAGTTGCAGGCTTCCCCGTTCGCGGCGACGCTGGACGGCTTGGGCAATGGAGAACATGCGCTTCAATACCGCGTGTACGATGCCTCGGGCCTCGTGCACGAGTCCGAGACGATTACGATCGAGAAGCAGACTCGGGCGCTCAGAAGCCTTTATGCCGAGAACGCGCCGCTTATCGACGGAGATCTAAGCGAATGGGATGCAGCCGCCCCGGGCTTCACGATGGACAAGCAAGATCAAGTCAGAGAGATCGAAGCGGGCTTCATCAACCGCTGGTCCGCCGATGTCTTGACGGCGAAAGGTTCCACACGTTGGGACGAAAACAAGCTGTACTTGGCCCTCGAAGTTCGGGAAAACGAACATCATCTGCCCATCTCAAGCGCGTCCGATCTGTGGAAGGGCTCCAGCATACAGATCGCAGTCGATCCCCAACGCGGCAGCAAACCCGGCGCCAAAGGCTATACGGAGCTCGCCTTCGGCTTGACCGACGGGGGCAGCGCGCTGGCATACCGTTACCATGCCGTAGCTGGCAAGACAAGCGGTCCTTTCACCGCCGGAGAGCTTGCGGTCGTCCGGGACGAGACTGCCGGCGTAACCCGCTATGAAATCGCGATTCCGTGGCAGGAGCTGCTGCCGGAAGACGTTATGGCAGCAGCAGGTTCCGAACTGGGAATCTCGATATTGGCCAACTACAGCGACGGAACCGTCGTCAATCCCGACAGCTCCGATGCCCGCAACGGCTGGATCGAATACAACAGCGGAATCGGCGCAGGCAAGTCGCCGGAGTTGTTCGGCTACCTGCTGCCGATGCGCACCGCCTTCGCCGCTCCGGTTGCAACCGGAAGCTCGGCGGCAGACGGCACCTTATCCATCCAATGGACAGCCTCGGACGGCGCATCCGGCTATGCGGTACGTTACGGCACTTCAAGCGGAACGTACACGACAACCGTAGATGCAGGCGGAGCGACCAGCTTGAGGCTCGCCGGCCTTTCGCTGCCGCAAACCTATTATGTTAGCGTGCTGGCCTACAATGGCTATGGCGAAAGCATCGCTTCGAACGAGTTGCGTCTGGCAGCCGCCGTTTCCGGAGGTTCCGGTACCGATAGCGGGATCGGTGGAGGCAATGCGGGCGATAACGATGGCGACGGCACCGGACATGGCGCAGAGGGCAAAAACGTCGTTTCCGTAGCTTTGGCGGAACTGGATGCCGACAATCCGCTCAAGTTGAAGCTGGAGCGGGCTTCCTTATCCATCCAACCTTCCTTGCTGCGCGAGCTGTTGCGACTGGCGGGGAGCACCGACGGAGCGAGGCTGGAGGTCTCTGTCGTTCCGCTGGAGAATCAACCGAATATATTCGTGCCGGCAGCCCAAGACCATGCCAAGCTTAAAGCGGCCGGCCCGCTCTTGCGGATCGACATCGTTGCGGTCAAGGCTGACGGCGAACGCGTGGAGGCGAAGCCTGCTCGCGGAGACGCGATCTTGAGCCTGCCATTCGACGAAAGTCTGTCCGTTGACGAAGATTTATTAGGACTATACGCTTATGATCCGGACACCGGAAAATGGTTGTATGCCGGAGGGAACGTCGATGCTGCCGACGGATCCATAACCGCGGCCATTTCGGACAATGGCGTTTACGCCGTTCTGGAATATCGCAAAACGTTCAACGACGTTCAAGCCGCTCACTGGGCTATAAAGGCGGTAACGACGTTGGCCGCCAAACATATTGTATTCGGCATTAACGATACCGATTTCAAGCCCGGCGGCCAGACGACCCGCGCCGAATTTACCGCCCTGCTCGTGCGGGCCCTCCAACTGCCCGCAGTCCGGTCCACCGCGTTCGCGGACGTGGTGCAGGACGCGTGGTACGCGGAGGCGGTCGGAGCCGCGGTCGAAGCCGGCATCGTCGCCGGGCGCGGCGAACAGCGTTTCGCGCCGAACGAGCCGATCAGTCGTGCCGAGATGGCCGCAATGATCGTGCGGGCGATCGGCCTGCCGACAGGCGGTACGGCAGACGCCGAAGTTGCCGGCTATGCCGATGCCAACGACATTCCCACCTGGGCGAGGCCGTACGTGACCGCCGCGAGTGAAGCTTCGCTGATGCAAGGACGTGCCGGCGGGATATTCGCGCCGCTAGCCAACGCCACGCGAGCCGAGGCCGCGCAACTCGTCTACAATCTGCTCCGCGGGCTGTCCCAAAAGATGTAAAAATAATAGCGAGACAGTAATGCACACAGTTCACACAGTTAGACACGAAAATGGTCGGTCAGGATACCACTCCTTGACCGACCCACTGCAACACCCCATAGGCGTTGTTAACGACTATGGAGCTCGTAACAGCAACAAATACATCCCATAGGCGTTATTAACGACTATGGAGCTCGTAACAGCAACAAATACACCCTAAAGGCGTTATTAACGACTATAGAGCTCGTAACAGCAACAAATACATCTTATAGGCGCTATTAACGACTATGGGGCTCGTAACAGCAACAAATACACCCTATAGGCGTTATTAACGACTATGGGGCTCATAGCAGCATCAAATACACCCGATAGGCGTTTTTAACGACTATGGGGCTCTTAGCAACAACAATAACGACGTTGCGGCTGCCGAAGGTAAGGCCTTGAGGTCGGGTGGCTTTAGTTCGCTCACAATTTGCTCAAAAAGGCGGCAATAGACCAAAAGCCAGAAATGGCGGTGAAGGGATAACGCCCTAGCACCGCCATTTCTTCATATTTGACGTTTCATACATCAAATGAGCTATTTCATCAAGCGAGCTATCATACTTTTGAGACAGCTCCATTTCTCGTGGGTATGAGCTGCTACTCCTGGTTACGCCAATCCGCAAGCTTTGAGCCAGTTCAGCGCGATCAGCCAGTTGCCGGTTGAATTCATGTGCACCTGGTCAAGAGTCAGAACTTTGCCATGCTGCTTCCGCAAATAGTCGTCGAATTGCCGGTTTTGCGGCACCAGTACGGCATTGAAGCGCTCTGCCGTTTCACGGATGACCGCATTGTAAGGCTTCAGCCGATCGTTTTTCCCGTCATGCGGATTCTCGGATATAATCGTGGTCTCCATCAGGATCAAGGACGCCCCGGTCTTCTCCTTCGTCTCCGTCAGCAGCTCCTCGTAGGCGCGCCGATATTCCTCGATGGATACTTCCTTCCATTCGTCGTTGATGCCAATCGACACGGTCAGCCAATTCGGCCGCATCGCGATAACATCCTCTTGCCAACGCGCCTTCAGATCCATAATCGTCTCGCCGCTGACGCCCCGATTATGGCATTGGAGCTTCAACTCCGGATGCCGCACGTACAAATAATCCCGAATCATGCGGACGTAACCGCCGCCCAGCCCTTCGGGGTCGCTTTCCCTTCCGCAATCGGTAATGCTATCTCCAATAAACAACAACTTTTGGTCTTGTCCCAGCTCCATGTCTCTTGCGCTCCCCTACGTTCGCTTATTGTTTTTCTGTCACTTGAATCGACACCCGCGACTACAGGAAAAAATCCGGACAAACTCTTGTGTCCGGATTTTTCCTCGCCCGCTTAGCGTCCTTCCGCTTCTGCTTGCTTATTCGTTTCTTCGATGACTTTGTCGCCGCCTTTGGACAACCAGGCTTCCTTGAAGTCGTCGAATTTGGCGGAGACATCGCCCGTTTCCACGATCAAGTTGACAATCGATTCGTTCACGAAATCATTAAGTTGATTGGAGAGGCTGGGATCCAGCGTCTCTTCGCTGATATTCAGGTAAGCGAGCGGATTCGGGACGGCATAATCGCCTGTCGATCGAGACAATGCAATGATGTCTTCCTTGTTCGGCGTGCTGTCCGGCAAGAAGTCGGTGTTCCAGGATACAAGCGCCTTCAGCGAAAACGCTTTATCCTTGGAGCGGTCTTCATCCGACATCAACGGAGCAATCGCGTCGCCATCCTTCTTGTAATGGACGCCTTCAACGCCGTTCAGCATCAGATCTTGTCCCTCGTCCGACAGCAGATAGTCCAGCAGTTCCAGCGCTTTCTTCTGCTTCTCTTCGGAGATGCCGGAGTTAATCGACGTCACGCACCAGAAATTGTTGAAGCCATCCATGCGCTGCTGGCCCGTTGTCCCTTTCAACGTACCGACCCAGGTGAATACGGATTTGGGATCCCGATCGGGGTAAGCTTGCTCGAATTTACCGTAAATGTCGTTATACAGCGTAGCGTTGGCGTTATGAACAATCATGCCGACCTTGCCGGTGACGAACTTCTCGATTTTTTTGTCGTCTGTATTCAGCATAAATTCGGGATCTAACGTTTTGTCCGCATACATGGCGTTCAAAAATTCGATAGCCTGTTTCGTCTCGTCGGAGATGACCTCCGGCATCCACTTACCGTCCTTCAACTCCCAACGATCCGTGCTTGTGTCGAAGGCGTTGAAAATCGGATATTGCCACCAAACGCCACCGGAGCTGGATGTGTACCCGTACGTATCCTTTTTGCCGTTTTCGTCGGGATCGCCATTCGCGAACGCGTCCGCGACTTGCTTGAATTCATCAATCGTTTGAGGCACCTGCAGCCCCAGCTTATCGAGCCAATCCTTGCGGATCAGGATGTTATGGCCGCTGACCGCCGTTTTGTCGCTGCCCGCTTCGTTGTAGACCGGCAGAGAGTAGTGAATGCCTCCGGTCGTTTTGGCCAATGCTTCAAAGTTATCGAGCGACTTCTGAATATGGGGATATTGATCTCCGTAGTCGGAGATTGGCAGCAGCATGCCCTCTTTGATCCATTGACGGTATTGCACCGGACGGTCAATTCCGTAAGAGATGAACACATCCGGCATCTCGCCGGACGCGATCATGACATTCAGCTTCTCCTCCCAGTCGTTCCATGAGGCCGTAATCGGCTTGAGCTTGATATTCAGCTTCTCTTGCAGCTTCTGATAGATGATCGAATCCGGAGCGTCGGCTCCTTCAAACATCCAGCTGAATACGGACAGCTCCACCGGAGCTGCCTGCTGCTCCGACCCGTTTCCTTTGCCTCCATCCGTCTGCGATGTATTCGCCGACGGCGTCGCGACGCCGTTGTTATTGCCGGCGCAGCCAGCCAGTAGACTTGCCGATGTCAATACGGCCAACACCGGAATCATCCATTTTCTTCCGCTTATTTTGTTTGTGCTCAACATGCTTGTCCAACTCCCCGTTAATTAGTAGAATAGCAAGCCCCCGCATAAGGTTCAACCTGCAAAAGAAGGTTCAACTTTTGATCGAACCGATCATCACCCCTTTCACGAAATGCTTCTGAATGAACGGGTACACGATAATGATCGGCACGACGGAGACGATGACGACGGCGTTCTTGATTGTATCGCCCAGCATAAACTCCTGGCTGACGTAGCTGCCGCCGCGGGTCAGCTCCATGTTGTTGTTGATCAGAATATCCCGCAGCACCATCGCGAGCGGCCATAGATCCTTGTCGTTCAGGAACAGCATCGGCGTATACCAGTTGTTCCATTGTCCCACCGCTATGAACAACCCGATTGTCGTCAAGGCGGGTACCGACAGCGGCAGAATAATCCGGAAAAAAATCGTCATATATCCCGCGCCGTCGATTTTCGCCGATTCCTCCAGCTCCAAAGGAATGTTCTGGAAAAACGTTTTGAGCACGATCATGTTGTACGTGCTGATCGCCGCCGGAATGATCATGACCGCGAGACTATTGACCATCCCCAGACTTTTGATGAGGAGATAATAGGGTATCAATCCTCCGCCAAAAAACATCGTAAAAATAATATACATAAAGATAAACGTTCTGCCCGGCAAATCCTGCTTGATTAGCGGATATGCCGTGATCGCCGTAATGAACAGCTGATACAGCATCCCGGCCGCCGTGACGAACACCGATACAAGCAAGGCGCCGACCAACGTATCTTTGGAGAACACGTATTGGTACGCTTCGAAGGTCGGCCGCTGCGGGAATAGATAGATAACGGAGCGGATGGATTCTTCGTAGGGCATGATGGAGCCGATAAGCACATGCCAGAAGGGATACAGCGTCACGGCCGCCAGGAGCAGCATAAATAGAATGTTTAGGGTATCGAATATCGTGCCGGAAATGCTTTTGGATCTAACCACGGACCGTTGTCCTCCTTTCTAATAAATGCCTTGTCCTCCGATTCGTTTCGCCGTCCAGTTGACGATTACGAGCAAGGCGAAATTAATCAGGTTAAGGAATAGTCCGATTGCCGTCGCCACGCTATATTCGCTTTGCGTCAGGCCGATACGGTAGACGTAGGTGTCGATGACGTCGCCGCTCCCGTACACCATCGTGTTGTAGAGATTGAATACCTGATCGAAGCCCCCGTTCATCATGCTGCCGAAATTCAGGATGAGCAGTATGGATATAATCGGGAGCAGACTCGGAAGCGTGATATGCAAAATTTGCTTGAAACGGTTCGCGCCGTCGACCGTCGCCGCTTCGTACAGATCGGGATTGACGCCTGCCAGCGCGGCCAGATAGATGATCGTACCCCATCCGACCTCCTTCCAGATGCCGGAGAGGACGAGCAGCGGACGAAACATGCCGTTGCTGGTCAGAAAGTTGACGGGATCGCCGCCCAAAGCGATAATCGCTTTGTTGACCAATCCTTCGTTCGATAGCAAGGTGAATATAATACCCGCGATCGTCACCCACGAAATGAAATGAGGCAAATAAACAATCGTCTGAATCGATCGCTTGAACAGCCTGTTCCGCACTTCATTCAGAAGGATCGCCAGCACGATCGGAGCCGGAAAACCGAAGGCGAGGCGAAGCAGGTTGATTTCGATCGTATTGCGGAATACCTGCCAGAACTTGTCGGTACGGAACAGCTTCTCGAAATGTTCGAAGCCTACCCACGGGCTGCCAAGAATGCCTTTGGTCACCCAGAAGTCCTTAAACGCGATGGAAGCGCCATAGATCGGGATATAGTGGAAAATAAACAGAAACGCGACGGACGGCAGCACCATGACGTACAACATCCGGTATTTGAGAATTCGGCGCCATACGTCGTTTGGAGCCTTAAGCGGCTTAGCGGTCTTCGGATTGGCTATCTTCGCTTGCATCTCCTTCACCCGACTTTCGGAAATCCGTGATTGCCGCGAATCTCCACCGAACCCGCCGAATCGGCTTCGACCCATATGCGGTCATCGGCGGCAGGCGCGACAGCTATGCGGCGATTATGCTCGATGACGACCTCGCGGCAGTGGCTCGCCATGATCGTTCCCTGATACAAGCTGCGGTTCGGCACGCAGTTGGCATCGCCATCCCGATCGCTTTTGGACGGGCCCGCGTTAGGGTTGAGCAGGGCATTGCCGCGAATCGCCACCCGCTCGCACGAGGAGACGAAAACCGCTTGCTGAGGGCAATCCACGATGGTATTGCGCTCGATCGCGATGTCGCGGAAGATAGGGTAACGGGTTCTGCCTTGCTCCAGATAGACGCCCATGTAGATGACGGCCATGCTCCAATGGTTGACGTCGCAGCTCTCGATCCGGTTGTTCCGTATCGTGAGATTATCGACGCCGAAACCTTCCGCCCAGCGCGCCTCCGCCCCGCATTCGATCTGGATGGCGGGCCCCTGGTTGCGATAGAAGTAATTATGCTCTACCAACCCGTCGGAAGCATGCAGCAATGCTCCCCTAGCCCGGTTATGGTGGAAAAAATTGTGCCGCACGACATAATGCCCCGAATTGTAGCGGCGATTGAACAAAATCGACTTCGCCGACAAGTCGCCCGGCAGGGCTTCTCCGAACGTCAGCACGCAGCGCTGTCCGCGCTCGTCCCAATCCGCATCGGCAACCGTAGCGGTGACGCCCGTTGGCGATAGATCGGGATGCCGGAACTCCACCGGATCGCCCGGCGCGAAGGGATTGCGCCATGGAAATACGTTACCGATCGCGATGCTCCTGGAATCCAATCGCTCGAAGTTCTGAACGGAATTATCGTGAATATTAAGGCAATCGTCCCCGTTCCCGCTGAAATAGCAATATTCCATAAGGAACGAGCCGAGCGAGTTGCTGATATGGCAGCCGTCCGCCGTCGCCGAGATGCAGCGTGTCGTGCCGGGCCGCTTCAGGAGACGGCAACGCGCAAGACCCCAATGACGCTGACCGCCGGTGGCTACGAAGGCGTGACCCGGCGCGCCGTATACCGTCACTTCCTCCAGCTTCAGATGCTCGTTCTCGTGCAGTTCGAATGCGGGGGCGTCATACACGTAATGCCGCACGATGTAGGCCTGACCGCGATTCAGGAAGCGGAAGTTCTCCGGATCCGGCAGCGCGATGCGCATGATGTTGCCGCGTACCTCCAGCACTTCGCCCAGCACATTCCCGCCGAACTCGCGCCCCCATTCGCAGCCCGGGGTCAGCGTTCGAGGATTCATCGGATTCAGCGTGCGGATGTCCAGCCCCGCTGGAACCGACTCGTATTCGGGGAACGCCAACTCGAACCACGACGCGTCTTCGGACACTCGCTCCACGACGCCGATGCTGGCCAGCGGGCTGAGATCCCAGTCCCAGTCCACCGTCAAGTTGCGAAACTCCATTCGCCGGCAATGCCGGATCGCGATAAACGCTTCAGCCGACCGAAATACGAATTCCGCGCCGCCCCCGTCGAACCGGAAGTCGCTTAATTCCTCGAATACCGGGTGCTGTCCGGCGCCGAACCGGTAGACGCCCGGTTGCACGAGTAACTCGCCGATCCCTTCATTCTTGCAATGCTGTATAGCCCTCCGCATCGCGGCGCCGTTGCAATCGCTGTCCGTGCGTACTCCGAATTCCTCCGCACGGGCTTTTCGGCCCGATTCTCCCAAAGGCTTCATGATCGTAATCTCCATAGTTTCCTCCTGTGCGTTTGCGTTGCTTTAGTGGATTAGGGTGTTTATTAAGCTGCTCTATTTGTTTTTATTGTGCCATAGCCCTCGACGGCATCCCATGTGCTCATATTGGAAGATCGCTTGTTGTTTGTTACGACAATGCATGGCAGGAGCCGTATGCAAAAAAACAACCCCGCTTCTCCGCACAGAGAAACGAGGTTGTTCCATACTTTATGACAAGGGGGTTAATTTTTTTCCATGCAGCCTTCCGTGATTTCTTTACGTCGTTTCTTGTGTTGCTTGCAATCGTACGGCGATTGGCCAAGATGCTTCTTGAACAGCTTGCTGAAATGAGCGTAATCGTCGTAGCCCACCATGCGCGCCACTTCGTACAGCGAAATATCCTGCTCCAGCAGCGCTTGTGCCGCTTCAAGACGGCGGCGGATCAAATAATGAATAAAGCTTTGCCCCTTCTCTTGCTTGAACAGATGGCTCAAATAATTCGGGCTGATGTAATGCTTGCGGGCAAGCTCTTTCAGCGAAATCCGATGCGCGTACATCAGGTCGACCTCGCGCGCGACATCCTCCACGATGAGCTGGGCATTCGGCTCGCCGTTCTGACGCTGTCGGCGATCTTCCAGCTGCTCCGCCATTTCCTCCAGCAGCTCCTGCGGATTGCCGCAGTGCAGCAGCATGTCCTGCGTGTAAGCCGAATCCGTCAGCTCCGGCTGCAGACGGGAAGTCAGGTGGTCTATCGCCGCCATGAACGAATTGTACAGCTCCGCAAGACCGCTCAGATGAATGCGTCCGGCTTTGATGCCTTCATGAACGTCGATCAGAATCGCCTTCAACTGCTCCGGCTTGGCCGCTTTGGCGATCCGTTCCCTGATTCCCGTCACAGCCCCGTTTACGTCGGACTTATAGCGATGCACGCCCTTTCGGCCTGCCAGTATCGAAGTGTCTGCCATCATCGCGGCTTGATGATAGACGTTGCCGGAACGGCTGGACGTGTCGCAGACGGCGCTGAGCCCTACATCCCAACGTTTCGCCTGGACCAGTCGCCTTATCGCCCTGTACAGCCTAACGGCCGAATCCGCTTCCAACTGCACGGCGAGCTCCATCATGTAGCACCACTTGGATGAACTGACTCGGCTTCGGTAGAAAGAGATGCCCTCTCCCTCTAGCAGCTCGTCCAGCGGAGCAAGTTCCTCCAACCCTAGCGGTCCGTACGCCTTCACGCAAGCGAACATGACGCGCGACTGCGGCGCGAAGGCCGGTCTGAAGTCAACCAGCCCTTCCAGCAGGCGAACGATCGGCAGATCCTTCCCGATTCCTTCCAGGAACAACATCGCCTGCTCGGCTACCTGTCGTCCGCTGCGCTCCCGCTCCCGCTCCGCCAGACGTCGCTTGCATCTATCCAGCGTGTCCAGCAGTTCCGCTTCGTTGACTGGCTTCAGCAGGTAGCTGAAGCAGCCCTGCTCCAGCGCCTGCTTGGCGTAAGCGAATTCGCCGTAAGCGCTCATGAACACCACCAGCGTATCCGGCGAAGCGCGATTCGCGAAGCGAAGCAGATCCAGGCCGCTTTTGCCCGGCATTCGGATGTCGCTGACCAACACGTCGATGCGTTGGCGCCTTAATATGCTCTCGGCGGCCACCGCGTCGTTCGCTTTGCCTGCCAGCCGGAAGCCCGCCTCTTCCCAGTCGATAATTTGCTCCATATCCTTCAGAATCCAATGCTCGTCGTCTACCAACAGCAAATTATGCATGATTGTGGTCCTCCCCATTGCGATGCGGTATGGTGATGGTTACGACCGTGCCCCGCCCTTCCCAGCTCTTGATGGATAGTCCGTACGGCTCGCCGTAATAAATGCGTACGCGACTGTGTATGTTCTCCAATCCAATGCCTTGTCCGAGATGCTCCCTCTCCGGCGGTTCTTCGATACGGCCAGCCAGATGCTCGCGCACACGCCTCAGCTTCTCTTCGCTCATGCCCATGCCGTTGTCCATGACCATGATGCGCAGATCGCCGCCCTCCGTCTTGCCGGCCTGCACGCGGATCAGCCAGCGCCCGCTTTTCCCTTCCAAGCCGTGGAACAACGCATTTTCTACAAGCGGCTGAAGGATCAGCTTGACGATGGCCTGTCCCTTGAGCTCCGGCTCCATCTCCGTCCGGAATTGAAGCCGCTTCCCGAAGCGAATGCGTTGGATCGCGATGTACGTATCCAGATGCTCCAGCTCCTTGAACAGCAGGACGTAATCCTCGGTGCGCGTGATGTAGCGAAAATAGGACACCAGATGATCGATCGCCGAAGCAACCTCCTTCTTGGCTCCGGACATCGACATCCCCCGAATGGAATGCAGCACATTGTACAGAAAATGCGAATTGATCTGGCTCTGCAGCCCGCTCAGACGGAAAAGCTGCTTCTCCATTTCCGTATCGTGCAGCTGCTTCTGGGACAGCAGCAAATGGTCCGTCAGCCGCTTGATCTGGTCAAGCATATTGTTGTAATGATCTTGAATGACGGTAATTTCGTTGCGATACCCGAACCTCAGCACGGCGTCGAAGTTGCCGCTGGCCGCGCGGTCGAACGCGTCTGCCATCTTCGTGATGGGATGGGTAAGCCGAATATTGAAGGAAACCACGACCAGGATGACGACCGCGATCAGAATGACAACGACGCCAACAAGCGTATATTGGATGAATGTCGCCTTCTCCAGCAGCTTGTCTTTGTTGATTAGCGCGACGAAGGTCCAGTCCAGACCGTCAAACGGAATGATCTGGTACAGGTAGTCTACATCGTCCAAACGGACAGGCCGTACTTCTTCGGTCGGCTGCTCCCGCAGCAGCGGGGCGAGCTCGGCAATGCCTGTTTTGCCGGAAGAGGCTCCTACAATCTCGCCATGTCCATTCACGATAAAAAGGCTGGCCTTGTTGTCCATATTCGCCGTCTGCAAGGCATGCCTGATCCATTCGATATCCAGCAGCATTACTCCGATATACAGCTGATCCAGATATCGCGTCTGCTGAATAGACTTGATCTGTCGGAATGCTAGCATGCCCGGTCTTCCGTCCTGCATCTCGAAGAGCGGCGAATATTGTATCCTCGTCGTCAACGCCCCTTCCAGCTGCTTATTGCGAATATGCGTCATCATGGCAGCCGTGATAATGCCCCCTTCCGATACCGTGCGGAAGGTATCCGCGTTCACCATTGCCAACGACTTGATTGTCGACTCGAGCGACATGTAGCTGTTCAGATTGCGCAGCAGCGTGTCCGATTCCTGCCAGCTCTGATTGGCGATCATGATTTGCTGCACGTTCCGGTTGTAGAAGATCGATCTGGACAGCTGGTCCATTCGTCCGAAATATTCGTCAAGACGATCGTTTGTCTGATTGACGATCTGTCCGATGCTGTCGAGCGCGTTTTGCTTCATCATATGTACATATGACAAATAGCCCATTGTCCCTAACAGGAGAATGGGCAAGACCGCAAGGCAAATATTCGTGATGATCATCCGATAGCTCAATGGGTACTTTTTCGTGTAGGATAAAATCTGCCTGAACATGAGCACCTCCGTCGATGCCTGACGATGCGGGGTTTATATGTCCCTACATAATCTCACACTCCGGCAGAAACATCCATGTCATTTCATTGGAAAAAAGCTTGTCGTTTGTTACGATAATACGCCTGCTTCTGCCGACTCATAACGAAGAGCCTCCAGCATTGCTGCCGGAAGCTCTCTTCGTTATGAATACGTAATATCCGGACTCCAAATCGTCGTATCGTATCCGTTGTTTCCGTTTTTGTTCAATAGGAAGTAGATATTGTCGCCTGCGGCAACTGTTATGCTCACATCATGGTATACGCCGCTAATATCGTCATGCGCTATAAACTGATAACCGCTTGCCGGCCATACTTGCGTGCCGTTTTTCATTATCTTGACGAGCACGCCGTCTCCGCCAGCCCCAGCTTTCTTCACGTTCCCGGAAATACGAATCGTTCCGGACATCGGCGCCATCCAAACTCTCGCTGTATCGTTTGTATCCGGGTGCATAGCACTTCCGTTCCATATCGTATTGTATGTGTAGGAGCCGCGCCATTGCTTGTCAACTGAATGCCACGCCATATCGCTGTAGCCTGCGCCGTTCCATTGCTGGTATTTCCAATTCCAAGCGCCTTGATAAGTCTGGAAATCAGTCGTCGCATTGTATGTCGGACGATATGAAACAGCTGCATCCCAGACAGTTGTATCGTAACCGCTGTTGCCGTTCTGATTCACAATGAAATAAACATGATCGCCAGCGGCCACATTGACGATAGGTCCATGGATTAAACCACTGTTATCGTTGTAAGCGACTGTATGCCATCCGCTGCTAGGCCATAGCTGGGTATTGTTTTTCATAATCTTCACCCGTACGCCGTCCCCGCCGGTTATATCCCATTTGAAGACGCGCCCTTTAATTTGAACGTTTCCCACCTTCGGCGCTTTCCACGCTTTCACGGCATCGTTGGTATCAGGATGGATGAAGAACGGACTCCACATGCCTCCGTATGCATACGCCCCCCTCCACTTCTTCGAACCCACGTCCCACGTCATATCGGAATATGCGCTTCCGTTCCATTCCTTGTAGGACCATTGATTCTTCCCTTGAACGGGGGTATATCCGAGAACAGCGGAATATTCGTCGGTCGCCGCATGGAAAAATACATTTTTGACGTACGGGTTGAGATCGAAATGGCGGTCGCCCAGGCTTGCCACTGGCTGCCCGCCGATGGTAACGTTTTCAAAACGAATGTTACTAATCTGCTTTTGGTAGCCATAGCCATGGAGCCGTATTTCTTTGTTGCCAGTACCTTTGACTGTAACATTGCGGAACGTGACGCCGGATATATACCCCGGCCAAGTCTGATTGCCTTGAATGGAGCCGAACCAGAAGCTATCCTCGAACGATTGGTTTATGAGGCGTTCGCATTGTTCTACGCGAATATTCTCATACAGAATGTTTCTGAACTGCGTCCCGTGCAGCGATGTAATGCCAAACACTGCACGCTCGTTCAGCTGCCCAGGATACGTCTTATCGTCAAAGCTGTACAAAACGTCGATGTTCTTGTATTGGATGTTATCGTAATAGGCCGCTTGCGTCTCAGCGCCAAGCGTAAATACATTATTGGCGTCGCTCCAGAATTGGCTGTTCTGTATCGTGATATTGTAATTCGGCGCACCCAAGGCTGGATTGGCCTCAGGGCCGCCTACGCCTCCTTTAATAGCGATACAATCGTCGGCCGTTCGGAAGAATACATTATTATAAGCAATATCATGTGAATTAATAATATTCAGCCCATCTGTACTAGCATAGGTCGGACTGACTACTTTATAACCGCTCACCGTTACGTTATTGCTTAATGCGACTTTGCCCGACCAGCTGCTCGCTCGGCGGTTTACTATAATATCTCGAAGTACGATGTTACTGCTATTCTCGATAAACATCGGACTGTCCCAATAACCGTCGGCCGTGCGCCAGTTCATGGTCAGGATGCCTCTGCCGCGAATGACGGCGCCGCTGGCGGAGTGGACGACGACGCGTCCGTTGACGACCGCACCGCCTGCAATATACAACGTCTTCCCGCTCCCTACATTGATTTGCTCATTCGGCGTATTGCGCAAATCGTGGTATCCCGGACCGAAATAGATAACGTTCGGATCCGTCGGACTCGGGATGTCCGTCTCCGGAGCATTGCCGAACAAATGCAATACTCTTCCTTGGTAGTTCCCGTCCAGAACAAGCGTTACGTTCGTCGGCCCAGAGAGCGCAAACGTAATCGTGTTGCCCGTCCTCGTCGAGGCCAGTCCCAACGATTCGGGGGCTAGCTTGTAGGACGCGAAAGGAATATTAACGGTTACCGACACCGATACGGTACCAGTGAAATCGAAATAACCAAATGATACCGTATTGTTCCAGCCGTTCTTGTCGCCATACAAATCGACATTGCTCGCATCTGCCGAAACAGCAAAGTCGTAGGACCGGGCTGCCCCGCTCGGCGCAGCGTATGTCGTAACCGTGCCCGCTGCCTGTACAGTGGCGTCGAAATCCAAACCTGTCCATAAGATTACAACGCAAATTATTGCTTTTAATGAAGCGAATACCGCTTGTTTTACCATGATACCACCGCCTCCTATAGTGTTCAGACTAATTGTTCTAAGCACTATATTACAAAATCAGGCGGTATTGAATAGGAGGTTTTTCTTTGGATTCATTCACTACTATTTAGGAAATTAAAACGGGAGTCTTATGGTTATCGTCGTTCCTATGAACTCTTCGCTTTCGACCGTCAATTCCAGCCGCTCTCCGTAATAAATGCGCAGCCGTTGATAGACGTTGACAAGCCCTACACCGCTCGAACGTGCCGATATTCCTTTAACTGGCTCAAGGGTCATTTGCTCCGAGTCCATCCTTAGCAAATCCCTTACCTTCTTCAGTTCTTCATCGCTCATGCCAATTCCGTTATCCGATACGACGATTACTAACCGTTCGTCTGCCACTTCGGCGCTTATGCTGATTATCCCGTTCTCATATAGGTCATCAATTCCATGCTGAAGCGCATTCTCAATAATCGGCTGCAAAATGAACTTCAGGACCGATGCTGCCAGAGCCGCTTCGTCCAGCTTCCAAACAACGGCGAACTTGTTTTGAAACCGCAGCTCTTGTATCGTCAAGTAGTTGCGGACGTGCTCGATCTCTTCACTGAGCGGTACTACTTCATTGCCGGTATTAATCGTAAAACGAAATATTTTGGCTAAAGAGTGTACCATCGTGCTTACCTCTGTAGCGCCATACTGCCGCGCCCGCATATTGATAGCTTCCAAGGTGTTATACAGAAAATGAGGATTGATTTGCTGCTGCAGCATGCCGAGCTCGGCTTTCATCCTTGAAGTGACCAAATCCTTCTCACGGATCTGCTTGTTGATGTTCTCTTCCATCAATTCATGGATCTGCCCCAGCATCTGGTTAAAGCTCACGACAAGTCGGCCGATCTCATCCCGCGGACCCGTTCTATGCTCAGGCCCGAGAGGCAGCACCTCTTCCTTCTCAACCGCATGCTTCAACCGTTCAATCGGTTTGATCAGCAGGGACGAGACATTCCACATCGCAGCTAAAATAATAAGGAAGATCAGGACGATGAGCACTATAAACCGTTGGAACATGCTGTTAATCTTCAAATAAATATCATCGATTGTCATAAAGACGTAGGTTGACCAGTCCATGCTGCCGATCTCGCGATGCACGATAACCTGATTGCTGCCTTCGACCTGATCAATCCCTACCTTCTCCATATCCCGCACATTCCCGCTCCACCTCTCGCGAGCCGCTTCCTTGAAGCCTTCGGATGATGTATTCGAATAAATGAATTGGCCGGAATGATCCAGCATAACAAAGCTCTGCTTCCGGTCCGACGTCACATAGGAGAACGCGTCTTCCTTCAAGACGACCTGAAGGTAAGCGTCCGTTGTCTTGCCCGTTTGCAGTGACGGAACGGACAGCTTCTTAATCAGCATCATGGAAGGATGGCCATATACGTCTTCAAGCCCGGTAACCCATACGATCTGCTCCGGATTCAAGCTGCTGAGCAGATCAGGGTCGATCGCAGACAGCTTGAATAAGGTCAAATTATTGTAGAAGGCCGACGAATAGCGCGCAACTCCTCCGACATCGTATAAGACGAAATAGGAGAGATCGCTTAGTCCTGGGTAGCTGGCCACCGTAAAATCTTCAATGTTTTCCTTATACGAATACGGTGAAGTTAAATTCGTCAACCGGCTATCCGTAGACAAACGATTCGTCAGATTCTCGTACCGTTCCATCCGGTCGCGCAGCTCCACGACAAGATGGTTCGACGATTCAACCGATAAATCTACCGCTTTATTGAAAACATAGCTATACATCATAAACAAATGCATGCCGACTGCTATTACGACTGGAATAAGGACGGATGACAGAAGAAGCAGCAATATTTTGCCCCTTATCGTAAATTTCGAAAGCCACCCTTCCGTAAACCGATCCTCGGGAATGACGCTCTGGAAATTGAGATCATTCCCTTTCTTCCATACCATTCTGGCCAGCATCCGGAACGGATACATAATCCAATTAGCCAGCTTGAACGCAATCCCAAATCCAATCAGCAGTGTACATGCAAAAAAAGCAAGGTAAGCGTATATATAGTTCTGTCCCCACATCGAATCATTTTTTTCACGTTCAAAAAAGACGATATGAAGTCCATAAGGGGATATCGGCATCGTCCTTACTTTATATTCTCCATCAAGCTGCTGCTCCCACTCGGCTAGTCCGCTTTCCATTCTCTGCGCGACCATCTTCATAGCGTCGCCGTTCGGCACATTCGACCATAACGTCTGCCATTTCTCGTCCATTACGGCGACATAACCCTCCCATAGACTCGTCGTAGGGAGCTCGGCTGTAAAGATGCGTTCATCAAGGACGATGACAGACAACACGTTCAAATAATTAACGCCGTTATTGATAATCAGATGGCCTTCAATTCGCTTGAAGAACGAATCAAGGCGCTGCCGCTCATCCTCCGTGACACGACCCTTGTTCGCCTCGATCATGTCCGTGAACATACCTGGCGGAATGTATGTTGGCATGCCGTAATATCGGGTGAACGAATCAAGCAGGCCCGATCTTCTCAGTTCGTCGATCCATGGAATTTCACTACCCGGAATGAAAGTACCGTCGATGAATGACTTGCCAAAGTTTTGCTGGTTAATATTTTCACCTATAAAATAAATCTGATCGACAGAGCCCGGCGGCAAATGAAGCTGTTCAAGACGCGAATTTAGCCCGTTCCTAGCCAATACTTCCTCCTCATGCGGGCGAAGGCTTAAGAACGAGCGAGCGTAATTCATGAAATCGAGCGATTCAATCTGCAGCGACAAGGAGTTCATCTCGCCCAGCTTTGATGCGATCTGACTCTCTACATGCTTAGATAGATTTTGCTCGGAGGCGCGCCGAATTTCGGAGCCGACATCCCGCGTATTCCAATAACTGATGCCGACGAACGCGATTTCGGACAGCAAGGTCAGCAGAACGGCGATTAAGACGAGACGGTTGCGGTGATAACGAAATCTCATAATCCAACGTCCGTATCGCCTACGGCATACGCGGCGTTGCGGTATTCGTTCGGTGATTGTTTGGCGTATTTTTTGAATACCAGCGTAAAGTATCTCGGATTCTCGTAACCTACCATTTCCCCGATCTCGTGCACTTTATAGTTGGTCGACTTTAATAGGCTTATCGCCTTCTCGATTCTGAATTCCGTCAAATAATCGATATACTTCTGTCCGGTGAGTTCTTTGAACAGATAGCTTAAATAGCTAGCGTTCAAATGGACATGTTTGGCTACGTCGTCCAACGTGATAGTCCGATCATAATGATGTTCGATGAAATGTTTTGCCTCTTGAATGAGACGTTTGGAGTTCATCTGCCCCATATCCTTGCGAGGCGCCGCTTCTTGGCAAGCTGGCTCTTCTCGTTCATGGCTGCTGTTGCGTTCATTCATCGAAGAAAACGAACGTTCTGCCTCCCGGTATGATACCCGAATATGCCCTGTACCGCTTACAATCGGGCCTACGGAATACGCCGCGTGGGACTTAAACAGTCCGCGAAACCGCTTTAGACCGTCCAGCAGGCGGTCGAGCTCGCCTGCCAACCCGTCCTGGCTTCCCTTAAGCGCAGCTAAGGCCGACGGATCGGTAACAATGAGCGAACATTGCCCATCTTGATCAACATAATGATACCCAAGCCCTCTCTCGTCCCACAGATCCCGCAGCAAATTATCCAAGGTAAATAAAATTAAGTTCCAATCCTTATCCCCCACGCCCGCCGGCCTTTCCGGATAGGCGGTAAAGCGCAGCAAGCATACCGCATATTCCCCGTTCTCTTCCAGCATCACTTCTGCCGAAACGCTCTCGAGCTCGATGTCATCTGCCGTCATGTCTCTCTGCAGAATATCCCGGAGAAACTTTTTGCGCAGATGCCGGGCGGACAGCTTCGCTTGTCGCTCAAGCGCGGCCGTCCTTGCCTGCTGCTCTTTCTCCTCGCCGATGAGATGAACAACCTTTTTCAATACTTTCTCATATTCCGTGAAATCGAGCGGCTTCAGCAAATAATCCAGCGCCCCAAGCTTCATACTTGCCTTAGCGTATTCAAAATCGTCATAACCCGATAAAATGATTATTTTGGTATGCGGATATCGGGAAGCTACTTTTTCCGCTAATTCCAAGCCATCCATAAGAGGCATCCTTATGTCCGTCACTACGATGTCCACCGGATCGCTTGCCAAAGCTTTCAACGCAAAGAGACCGTTCTCGCATTCTTCCGACACCTCGATTCGGAGTGCCGAATAGTCCACGCTTCGAAGTCCTTGCCTAATCTCATATTCATCGTCAACGATCATGAGCTTGTACCGTTCGCCGACCATTCGCTAGTCCCCCCCTCTGACGACAACCATTTTACTCCATTATATATTAGAGGAACCGGAACTAATCAACTGCAAGTTGCTGGCGAATGCATTGATTCGGAGGTTTGCATCCTTTATCCGCTCAATAGATGTTCGATCCGCGAACAGCCCTTCGATGCGAATATTCTCGACCAGATGGTCCGCATCGAAGCCGTGGAACAGTGAAGGCACGCCTTGCGGAACATGGATGTTGCGGAACAGAATATTCCGGATTCGGCCCGGATCTCTATCAACGGACCAACGGTCCTTGAAGATAAGGCAAACCATCGCATACTGCCGTTCATCCTCAATTCTAATCTGTTCGAACCGCACGTTCTCTATCGTGCCGGAATCTCCGACGATAATGCACAGAGATCCCAGCTCTTCCGTCCAAGTCGCCACGCTGTGCACGATATCGCAATCCTCGAAGACGACGTCGCGAATATCGGTTCGCGTCTCGCCTGTAATGCCGAAGCAACGAACCTTGTCGTTCCACACCGTGCATCTGCGAACCGTAATATCTCTTCCGCCGATTGCGGGAGGCGCGGCCATCGCTTTCACCACTACGGCGTCATCCCCGGTACGGATCAGGCAGTCCTCGACGGTTACGCCTTGGCTGTTTACGATATCAATCCCATCGCTATTCTCTCTATAGCCGATTAACGTCATATCCGTAACGAAGCAATCGCTCGACTTTGACAGATGAATGGTCCAATGCGACGTTCCGACGATCGTCAATCCCTCGATATAAACGCCGCTGCTCTCATGAATGAACATCGCCTTGCGGGCATGCCAATCGAGCCTGGACATATCGATAATGCCCCGCCCGCGTATCCGAATGTCCTTGCCTCCGTCCGTGACGATGAAATCACGGTACACCTTCTTCTTCGCCCAGTCGCTCTCGACGACCGGAATCTCATTCTCGGGAACGAACACCTGCAGCACGGCCCCTCCCGACACATAAAGCGTCTGTCCTTGGGTCAACTCCATACAGCTCACTTGGTGCAAGCCCGGTCCATAATAGATGACGCCGGAATCGCCTTCAACCGGAATATCCCGCTCTTCGGCATGCACCGTTATGAATAATGGTCGTTCTTCATCGTCGTTCGTCTCCACGATCAGCTTGCAAGGACCGTTAATCGGGATATGAACTTCACGATCCAACACTTCCGGCTGAATGCCTCGAGAGGCCGGACGAACACACGCGCTCTTCACCTTCCTCGAGCTTCGCGCAATAAGCGTAATGCCGGCCGGTTCGCCTGCAAAGGACAATGAAGCGAACGAAGCCGGGCCTCCGTTTGTAACAGGAACAGCATATACGGGAACCTCATGCCCGCACACCGACAACTGCCAATCCCGTGACAATACCAATCCGTCTGGATCGGCACCGAACGCATCCTCGCCTTGCAGCCGAAGCCGATCTTCGCTCACCGCGTAAGAAATTCCCGGCGGAGCGGCATCTATACAGATTGCCGTACCATTCTCACGTATAATTGTACTGCTCATCCCCATCACTCCTCTTCTTTCGATCGCAATTCCAGTCCATCCACCATAAGCCTATGGCTGCCTCCTATTTCACTTTCCAATTTTCCGTATACGCGTTCACCGTAAAATGCGGATCGTTAGGGTCTTTTATTTTCTTTCCGTTGATTCTGATATTGTCAAACGTGATATCCGACAGGAGACGATCTTTACTCCAGCCATTCAATTTAATTTCGTTCGTTCCATCCGAATAGGACGTAATATTTTTGTATCGAATGCCGCTAATCGACCCCGGCCAAGCCCAGTTCCCTTGAATCGCGCCGAAATAGAACGACGTGTCCATCTGAACGTTAATAAGCCTCTTCGCCTTTTCAACCCGAATGTCTTCGAACGTTATATCCTTAAATTCCGTGCCGTGCAGCGCGAATATATTGATCGCGGAACGATCTGGAAGCACATCCGGATGATCGCGATCGTCGTAGTTATAGAGCACGTCTATATTTTGAAAGGTAATGTCTTTGAAATAAGCGGCGACCGTCTCGGCTCCGATCCCGATCGCGTTATTGGCGTCAGACCATAGCTGTGAGTTTTTATAGGTAATGTTGTACACTGGCAACGCTTTGGCCGGATCTTCTTCATGCGACAACCCCTTAATGGCTATCGAGTCGTCGGCGGAATGGATAAAGGAACCGTCGAAGACGATATCGTGGCTGCTTATAATATTGAACCCGTCCGAGCTTGCGAACCTTGGGCTTACCGCTTTATAGTTCAACACCTGCACATCGCTGCTTCCGTACAGCGACGATGTCCAGCTGTTCGTGTCGCGGTTCACAATGATATCCCTTACCGTCGAATGAGTAATGTGATTCAACGATAAAGCAATGTCATCGTATTCATCCTTGCTCCTATAGTCGTTTAGCAGAATGCCTCTGCCTCTTATGGTCACATTCGTCGCATTATCCGCCCGAACACGCCCCCTTACCACCGCTCCTCCGCTAATGTACAGCGTCTGGCCCGAGCCGATCATCGTCGGCGCCGTGCCGTATCCGCTTAAATCATGGAAGCCCGGAGCAAAGTAGATGACGTTCGGGTCGGAAGGATCGGGGATATCCGTCTCCGGCGACTCGGCGAACAAATGCAGCACCCTGCCCTGATAGTTTCCGTCGAGCACTAATGTAACGTTGGCAGGACCGTTAAGAGAAAAGGATATGGTATCTCCATCCCGTTTTCCCTTAAGCCCAAGCGATCTTGGGACCAGTTCATACGTGTCGTACTCAAAGTTCGGAGTAATTTTAATCGTAGTGCCGCCTGGCATATCGAAATAACCGTAAGAGACCGGGTTGTTCCAGCTGTTATTGCCGCCGTTGTACAAATCGATATCGATCTCCCCCGCTTCCACCGTATAGTCGGACGAGCGGTAATTAGCAGGCAGTTCGGCCGGCGCCGCATACGACACAACAGGAAGTTCCTTGACGTCTGGCTGCGTACAGCCTGCAAGCACCAGAATAAAAGCCGCCATGAATAATGGAAGCATCAGACTTCCTATCTCCAACCTCTTCTTTGTTCCTCCCATTCCAGTCCCTCCCTTCTTCTTTCCGTTACCCCTTAATGGCTGAAGAAACGACGCCTTCAACCAAGTAACGCTGCCCCAAAAAGAACACGATGATGATTGGCAAAACGAATAGGATGAGCCCCGCGCTCTGTACTTGCGTCATCGTAATCTCCTTCTGCCCGGGAAATACGTAGCCAATCGAGAACAAGGCGGTCGCGAGCGGATACTTATCATTTTGTAGAAACATAAACGGTGTAATGTAATCATTCCCCCACGACCCGTTGAAGGCGAGAATGGATACAGTTGCAATAACGGGCAGCGAGATCGGCAGAAATATGTTCCAGAAAATACGGAAGGTTGAGCAGCCGTCAATACGGGCCGCCTCTTCGAGATCTTTCGGGAAAGCCGCAAAAAACTGCCGGTACAAAAAGATGCTGAACGCGCTCCCGCCGAGCGCCCAAAACAGCCATGGCCAAAAGGTATTAATGAAGCCGAGCTTGAAAAATATGACGTACGTCGGAATCTGTGTAACGATGCCCGGCAGCATCATCGTAGAGAGCATCAGCAGGAATAGTACGTTTTTCCCTGGAGCCCGAAGCCTTGCAAAGCCGTAGCCTACTAAGGCGCTTGTAATCGTAGGAATTGCGACGGAAATGGCCGTAATGATAATCGAATTTTTGGCATAACCCCAATAATCGATAAAGGTTACGGCGTACTTGTAATTAACGAGGCGCAAACTGGTCGGCCAGAACGTGGATGCCGAACCTACGATCTGCAAGGAATTGGTCACAAGCCAATACAGCGGGATAACGAATAGGATGGATAAAAGGACAAGCAGCATGTAGATAACGACTCTGAACAGCTTATTTTGTACGCCTGCATTCACCATCTTATTTCCCCCCCTGATCGACTTCGTAGAATACCCACAGCTTGCTTGTAGAAAACACCACGACCGTTAGCGCTAAAATCATAATGAAAAGCACCCACAGCAGTGCAAGTCCGTAACCAAATCGGCCATAGGCAAATATTTGCTGAAAAGCATGCACCGAATACACGTAATTCGGACGGATCGGCGTGGATAGCAAGCTGTTCGAATTAGCGGCGAGCAGAATAGGCTGTACGAAAATTTGCAAGGAACCGATAATGCTCATAATGAATTGAAAAAACAATACCGGAGTAACGAGCGGAATGGTGATTTTTGCAAAGCGCTGCACCGTCGTCGCGCCATCGATGGCCGCTGCCTCGTACAAGTCTTTCGATACGCCCTTCAGCCCTGCCAAATAGATCAGAATGCCGCCTCCCACACCCCACAGAAGCATAATGAAGAGCGGATAGATTGCGTAATCGTACCCCAACCAATCGACGGGCTGCAGTCCGAGCTGTAATAGCAGATTGTTGATGACGCCGTCTTCTACGAATAAGGATCTCCACATCGTCCCGACTGCCACGACGGGGATAATGGAAGGGATAAAAAACAGCGTACGATAAATACCGATACCCTTTATGTTCTGGTTCAGCAATACTGCGAGCAGAAATCCAAGCACAATACTCGCCGGTACCATGATTACCGTAAAGAAGATCGTGCGCCCCAGCGAATACATCGCATCATTATCGGTAAACACTTTTCGATAGTTGTCGAACCCGACATATACAAGCCGGTCCATGTTGAAGCCCGCATAGTTAGTGAAGCTGAGATACAAACCATATAACAGAGGAATAAGGCCAAGCAAAATAAAAACAATGAACCATGGCGAGATGAATACGTAAAACTCCATTGCTTCCTTGAAGCTTCGACTGCGGAAGCGCTTGGATCCATAAGATGCAGACTTGCCTGTTTGAGCCGGCTGATTCAAGTTAAGCCCCCCTTGCTTTGCGTAACTAATAACGAATTCGAAGTATAAAAAAGGCTGCCGGAGACGTATCTGCTCCGACAACCCTATGCGTGCTTTACTCTGGGCTGACGAGTTGCTTGCCTTCGCTAATGAGCGTGTTCAACTCTTCGGTCATTTTTTGCGTTGCGCCATCGATCGAATCTTTGTCGAAGTATACGGGAGTAAAGTATTTCTCGAAAATCGAATTTACGGCCTGATAGTTCAAATATGGATTGTAAGGCAGACTGCCGTCCGTATATTTCAGTTCGTTTTGGATAAAATCGTAATTCATCTTGTCGAATTCCGTCGATTGCGGAAGCATCTCCGCAAGCGTCTGCGTACCCGGCAAACCGTATCCCGCTTTCGCGCGATCTTCCGCGGGCTTTCCTCCGAAGAACCACTCGAACACTTCCCATGCCTCTTTCGGATGCTTCGAGTTTTTGTAAATGATCGCTCCTGTTCCCGCTCCGGTTGGCGAGATCCGCTTGCCGCCTTCCATCGTCGGCGCTGGAGCTACGCCAAAATCGCCTAACCGATCTTTGGTCAGCTCGTTTGTCTTCAAAAACCCGGAGAACCAGTAACCCGCAATAATGATCGCCGCTTTGTCATCGACGAACAGCTGTCCGCCCCAATCCGTTTCTTGATGCAACGGGCTAGGACCAACTCCGGATTTCGCCGTATCTACCCAGAACTGAAGCAAGTCCTTCATCTGCGGAGTCGTTAAGTCCGCTTGGCCAAAATCGTCGCTGTACATGCTGCCGCCTTGCTGAAGCAGTTGCAGATTAATTAAGTCCTGATTCGCAATGGTACCGCCATTAAAATACACAAGACCGTATTGACTTACTTTGTTACCGTTCTTAACGGTAAGGTTCTGCCCCAATTCAACGAGTTGCTTCCACGTCATCGCCTCCGTACTACTAGGTACAGGTACGCCCGCCTCTTCGAACATCTTTTTGTTGTAATAGATCGTATAGTCAGGCGACCAGTCCTTCGGAAAACCATACAATGCGCCGCTTCCATGCTCTCCCGTAATGGTGTCGTATTTGAATTGGTTGACCACGGGAAGGAAGTCCTCCGTCTTGAACACGCTGCTTGTATTGAAATTGGACGTCAGGTCAAGCGCCATTCCTTTCAGAACATAACCAGGCAGCTCAGTGACGGAGTTCGTTCGAATGATATCCGGTCCGTTTCCAGCCGCCATCATCGCCATCAGCTTGTTGTAATCCGCTGACACGATCTCTACCTTGATGTGAGGATGCGTCTTCTCGAATTCCGCAACCATCTCGCTCGTGAATTCGCTGTCATACATCGTATGCCTAATGACGACCGGCTTGCCTCCTGCAACTGGCTTCTCGGATACGTCGCCTGCGTTTGCATTTTCGGAAGAAGCTGCGTTCTTCCCGGGAGCGTTATTGCTATTCGTATTACCTGCACATGCGCTAAGCATTCCGGATAGTACTAACAAGGATAAACAAGCCGTCCACAACGTTTTTTTCATTTGAATCCCCCTAGAAGTGATAAATCGTAGCGCGCTCTACTTCTCAAATTATAGAATTGATGCCTGCCGGCAACAACGTTGTATATCTTTTGATTCGTTCTTATTTATTTAGAAGTTGCTTTGCTCTGTTGCTCAAAGGTGCAAAATCCGAATCATAACAAATAAGCCTGCTCGCGGAATGATGCACCGTAAGCAGGCTTATTTCAATAGGGAATACTATCGTTTGCCGGAGAACGGCATCGCATTCGGCTGGCATCAGATGCATCAAGCAACGAGAGGGCGCGGTCATTCGCTTGAACGGCATTGCAACGAAAAACGGCGGCAACCAAGGATGTGTAACACAGTCCGTGGTTGTCGCCGTTTCATCGATTAGGTCGGGATTCCGGCCCCTTTCAATTGAAATCGAATCAGCTCCGCGAATAGAATAAAGTGGCTGTCCAATATTTGGTCATACGAATATTGTGCTCCCGGAGCGTTCAACATCGTATTGGATTCGAATGTCATGGACATGCCGCCGCTTATATGATGCAACGCGGACGTCAGATTGAAGGACGGCGGAGGATACGCGGCCCCGTCCTCCCAGTTGCCGCTTACATCGAACGGAATATACGCCCGATCGTGGGCCGCCTTGACATGCAAGGCGAATTGATGTTGCACCTGCTGGATATACTTGGGTGCGTAACGGATCGGCACGATGAAGTTTGTGCAGTTGGCTCCGCCATGCAGCAATACCGACGCATCCACCCGCTCCTCGTCCGCCAAACGCAACAACGATCTCGATTCCTCGGCCATCGGCAAGAAAAAATTGTCGTGCATCAAATTGATGCCGTCATCGTTAAAGTAACCGCCCAAGAAACCTGCTTCGTCTTTCATGGGATGCACCTTTTTACAATCGGGCCAGTTGCATAACTCACCGTTCTTCCACGTTCCTTGCACGTAATAACGCATTTGATTCATACTCAGGCCGGCAAAGGAGTCGATGGGAATTCGCGCCCTGCCGTCCGGGTTCATGCATGGGATCAGAACGAGCCGGCACTGGCGGAGAAGCTCGAGCAACTCGTCATGCCGCTTGCCTCGATGGTCTTCCCCCGTCTCGAGCGCATGAATCAGATTCAATACGGCCGCGATTCCCTCCAATTCGCCGCCATGAATCCCGCCGACAATGAGCAGCGTCTTGCGGCTGTCCTTATCCGTGGACTTATAGCAGGCCAAATCTCCCGCTCCGCAAGCCGAATTATAATTCGCCCGTCTAGGATAGGGTTCTTGATCGCCGTAGACAACCGCTTGGATCTCTCTGCCTCCTGCCGACTTCCCCAACCCAATGATGCTGCCGATTGTCACCTGGCTTAGCTCTTCTTCGATGTCCCGGAGCCGAGTCCGCCAAAACGGAGGAATAGGTTCGTTTTCCTTATTCGAAAGCTTCTCGTCATAAACCAACGGTGTCCCTTCTTTCTATCCCTTTAGTGAACCGATTAAAGCGCCTTTCACGAAATACTTCTGCACAAACGGATAAACGGCCATAATCGGCAGCGTGGAGACGATAATGGTGGCGAACTTCAAGGATTCGTCCACAATGGCGTCGCTTCCCGCCCCCGCGGTGATTCCGCCGTCCATGACCTGACCGGCCAGCACCAGATTGCGCAAAATCACTTGCAGCGGGAACAAATCAAGATCGCGCAAATAAAGCAACGCGCTGTAGAAGTTATTCCAAATGCTTACGGCGTAAAACAAGCTGATCGTGGCCAGAATCGACTTGGACAATGGAAGAATAATCCGTATAAAAATGCCGATATCGTTCAAACCATCGATCTTGCCTGCTTCCTCCAGCTCATAAGGCAAACCTTTGAAAAAAGTACGCATGATAATTAAATTCCATGTGGAAATCACCCCCGGAATAATCATCGCCCAGATGCTGTCCATCATCCCGACGGAACGCACGACGAGGAACGTGGGAATCATTCCGCCGCTAAAGAGCATGGTGAATACGACAAGCTGCATAAAAAATTTGCCGAATACCAGTCTTCTGCGCGATAGCGCATAGGCCCCCATGGACGTAAAAGCCAATGAAATGACGGTGCCTAAAACGGTATAAAGAATGGTGTTTCTATAGCCGATCCAGATGCGTTCATCCTGGAGCACGTATTTGTAAACATCTAACGTGAACCCTTTCGGCCATAGTCCTACTTCGCCGCGCATGACATATTCGCTAGAGCTGAGAGAGACGACGACCATGTAATAAAAGGGATACAACGCGATGAAGGCTACGATCGACAACAACAGAACATTGACGGCAGAAAATAGCGAAAATTTCTTTTTCATTGGACCTCCTACCATAAGCTCGTCTCCGTCAGCTTGCGGCTGGCATAGTTGGCGCCAACGACGAAGACCAACCCGATGATGCCCATAAACAAATCAATGGCGGTGCCATAGGAGAAATTGCCTTGCACAATCCCCGAACGGTATGCGTAGGTCGATATAATATCGGCCGTTTCGTACGTTGCGGCATTATACAGCAAGAACACCTTCTCGAAGCCGATATCGATAATGCTGCCGATATTCATGATCAGAATGATGATGATGGCGGGAGCGATGCCCGGCAAGGTCACATGCCGGATTTTCTTCCAGCGTCCCGCTCCGTCGATATCGGTGGCCTCGTACAAGGTCGGATTAATCGCCGTCAACGCGGCCAAATATATAATGGAGCTCCAACCCGCTTCCTGCCAGATTCCCGAGGTCACATAGATCGTCCGAAACCATTTGGCCTCCGACATGAAGTTGATCGGCTCCAATCCCAAAGCCTGCAGCCAGTCGTTGACAACCCCGGCGCTGGGGGAGAGGAAGACCGTAATCATCCCCGCCACCACGACCGTTGATATGAAATGAGGCAAATAACTGACGGTCTGCACAAACCGTTTGAAAAACGAAATTCTCACTTCGTTTAACAGAATCGCCAAAATAATCGGAAACGGAAACCCGAAAACAAGCCGATACACGCCCAATAAAAAGGTATTGCGAATGATTTGAAGCGCATCCGGGCTGTTGAAAAATTGGTAATAATATTTTAAGCCTACCCAGTCGCTAGCCCATATTCCTTTCACCAGGCTATACTGTTTGAACGAAATGACGATGCCGGCCATCGGCAAGTATTTGAACACGATGTAATACGCGAGCAGCGGCAATAGCAAGAGCAAGATGTACCTGTCGCGGACGACATCTCGCCCCGTTCTGCGAAACCAACCGATCATTGGCCGCTGCCGCTTCGCTGGTCATCCCACGTTTGTTGGTAGATCTCCAGCATCTCGGGCACGCCAAGCTTATTCATTTCTTCCGTGTAGCTGCTCCATTCGCTAAGCGGACGATTGCCCATAATGAATCTGGCCATGCTCTCTTCATAGTGCTTCGAAATTTGCGGGTTCAACAAATTGACGCGTTCCAACACATCGCCATTGAATCTCGGGGACACGACCTGGACCGGGAAGGCGTACTTCGGCGCCTCTTCGTAGGCATATTTCTCGTCATCCGCTATCATGCTCAGATACGCGTTCGTATCGAACTTTCCGTAGGTTCCGTGAGTCATAATGCCGGCTTCTCTGCGAAGGTCGGCGAATTGCTTGTATTCCGGAAGGAATGTCCGCTTGCCGTCGGCTACCGTATAGGTTTCGTTCTCTTTGCCCCAGCTCATAATATCGGAGCCTTCCTCGGAATACAGGAAATCGATGTATTGCAGCGAAGCATCGAGATTTTTGGTTTTGGCGTAAACGGCGAAAGAGTTCGACTCCATATTCGTGCTCGGAATATAGGAGCTGCCCGCTACTCCGGCGGGAGGCGCCATAAAGCTCATATGCTCTCCCTCGCGCAATTGGTTATTCACGATCTCCATTTGCGGAATATACTGCACGGTAATAAAGGACTTGCCCGTCGTTATCGCCTGGTTCCATACCTTCACGTCCATGGACAACCAATCCGGCGGGAATAACTTCTCTTCGTAGAATTTATTCAGGTAGGTCAGCATTTCCTTATAGTTATCCTCGATAGGTCCGTACCGGTACTCGGACGTCTCGGGATCCGGGAAGAATTGGTTGGTTGTATTAAACGTTGTCGCAAAGTTGGATAAGTTGCCCAAACCGTGCCTGAATATGAACGGATAGCTATCCGGGTACAGTTCCTTTAACTTCTTGCTGACTTCATACAGTTCATCCCAGGTCGTCGGAGGTTGAAGATCGTGTTTGGCGAATATATCATCCCGGTAGAACCAGATCATCTGGTTCGTCACGCCAGCCCCGTCTATAATCGCGCTATAGATGTTCCCGTTGGAATTGGTTGCTCTTGTTTTAATGTTCGGATTGTCGTCGAGAAATTTTTTGAAATTGGGCATTTTGTCCAAATGCTGGGCAAGATCCAGAAGCACTCCTTCCTCGCCGTATTTGTCTGTATTAAACATGTATAGAACATCCTGAACTTCGCCCGAAGCAATATTCAGCGCCAATGTATCCTCGTAGCTTCCCGAAGGAATTTGGACATCTACGGCGATGTTCGTTTTTTCCTTAATCCAGTTCCAAGCCGGCCATTCTTTTTTGTACGGCCATGAAGCCGCGACTTCGGTAAACATCGATATCGTTTGCGGCTCCTCGAAATAATAAGAAGCATGGTCGCCGGAGGAACCGTTATTCCCTTCCGTCCCGCTTGTTGCGGGCTGCCCCTCTTCGTTTGGCTTGCCGCCGTTCTCCGTTCCGCTGCTACAGGCCGCAAGCGTCGCCGTCAACGCCACGGCCGACAGCGCAACCATCATGCTTTTCGATTTGTACCACTCTGTCATCCTGAATGCATCCCCTTTGTCCTGATTTGATATTTGGAACATCCCTGCCTTGTGCTCGTTCATCATAAAAAAATAAGCCAACCCTCACAATCATACGATTGCGGGGTGGCCTCACGATTTATCGAATGATCCGTAAAACAGACCATGATTCGTAATTCAGGTTAGGATCGCGGTCGCTGCCTATACTCCGTAGGCGTCATGCCTGTATATTTCTTGAACATTCTGTTGAATGAGTTGATGTTCTGATACCCGGCGAGCTCGGCAATTTCCCGGGCCTTCAATTCCGTGTCGCGCAGCATCTCGCAAGCCTTCTCGATTCGGATTTGATTCACGTAGTCGACGAAGTTGGTTCCCGTCTTCTCCTTGAAGTAGGTGGAGAGATAGCCGCTCGTAATTTTCAACTCTCCGGCTACGTCCTCCAGGTTGAAGGCTTTGCTATAATGGGTCCCCACGTATTTGGTGGCGAAATCAATGATTTTATCCGTTCCCACTTGTTGCTTTTGTTGTTCCGTCTGCTCGTGCAGCTGCAGGAAGAAGGACATCAGGCAGCTTTCCAATTCCTCGTAGCTTAAACAATTTTCGATCATGCTTTCGGCTTGTGTATGAGAGAATGGATGGTCGACCGTAAGCAAACCCGTTCCTTGATTGTAGAGATGAATAGTCCTATCCATGAGCAGCTTGGCCAGCTTGATCGCCTCCGTCGCGGGACATTGCCGTTCCTGCAGCTTGCCGAAGAGCTTGTTCATCGCGTGACGGACGTTCGCGAAGTTCCCGGCAGACAGTTGAGAGGCGATCTCTCGCAATTGGTCGGCCGAGACGGTTGGTTGAACGCGTTTGTCGAGTGAATCGTCTTTCATGATAATGGTTGCGGCTTGCAAAGGCCGCATTTGCAAACGCAGCAACGTTTCCTCGTAGGCCTCGGTCAATTCATCGGAATGAGAATAAATCGAGCTCACCGAGATGGTGGCAAAACCATAGGACTGGTCGATATCCAGCGTCGTTTTTATTTTCTCCAAGACTGGTTTTACTTCTTCTACGGATTCGCAAAACACGATCGTCATCAGCTGGTTTTTTTCCATATGGAAGCTGATTGGCTGACGATGGTCATGCGAGATCGTCAGATCGATGTATTCTTTGACATAGGAATACCATCTGGATTCGTTCTTTTCGCGGTGCTCCGTGATCATATCGCCGAAGGTGTGGCGGATCGTCAAGTGGAACATAATCAGCAGATAGGGGGCGTCGGAGAACTGGACCTCCAGTTCGTTTCTAGGCCAAATATCTTTCATTTTGTTAACGTAAGCGAAGTTTTGCAACAACGACTTCTGCGACTTCAGCTCGTGATCGGCTTGTTCCTTGGCGTCGGACAAATGGCGGAACTGCTCGCTAATCGCGTCGAATTCTTTGATTCTGCTCGACTCCGGCATTTTTTTATTTTGATTCAATAGAGATTCGATAATCTGCTTCAACGGGTTATTGATCTTCCGGACAAACCATACCGCCGACAGGATCGCGATGAAAATTGACAGAATCAGAACGGACAACAAAACCGATTTGATCTTTAGCTGCGCCGAGATGGTCTCCACGGGAACGATGCTTACGTAGGTGAAGCCCGTTCCTTTCCCCTGCTCGTAGAAGTAATAATAATCGTCGTCGATATGAAACCCTTTGTTAGCGGCGAAGTTCAGATTAGAATCGGGGATCCGATGTTCCGCCTTATTCTCGTACAAGATTTGATCGTTGTTCATAATGATCAGATTGTCATGTACGGAAATTTGCAGCTGATTGAACATTTTTGCCGAATCCAGAAGTCCGACCATATAAAAAGGGCTGTCGGCATATCCCTTATAAACGACGGGCAAATACACATACGATGTTGCCGGGGCATTGGCGTAAGCCTGTTCATAGAAGGTGGCGTCGGCAAGCACCTTATAGCTGTAATCCTCCGTATATTGCCGCGCCCAAAACTCCTTCGTATAGGTTTCCTGCTTCAAAAACACGGAAAACATCTGGTCTGCCACCGTGCTTTTTTTGTAATCCAGCACCTGTTCGTCGGTACCGGAAAAGAGAAAGACGTCTTCCATCATTAACAGCGAATTGCCCACTAATCGTTTCAGTTCCTCTTGGATAGCGGGATATTTGATAAAGTTTCCGCGTTTGCCGAATTGCTGGATATTCTCGTTAATGTAGAAGGACATCATCGTTTTGCGAACCAGTTCGAAATGCTGTTCGTAATTGCCGGCCGTTCTCTCCAGATTAGCCGAATTGTAGCTGACAATTTCACGACGAATTTCGGTCGACATTAACGATATGGTCAAATAGTTGAGGCCGATCAAAAAAAAGATAATGACCATAAACGCTACGACAAGCTTCGTAAATAACGAACTCGTTTTGTTTTTCGGCATAAATAACCGCTGAATCGCAATCAACTTCAAGTCACTCCTTGTACCCTACGCCAAGCGGATGGCCTGGATAAAAAATGCATGGAAATATAATATCATAAATGGCGAACGTTGCAGCCCGGCTATTGGCCTAACGTGTCTTTGTTAAAGTGTCAGCGCTTCCCCTTAACCGCTTTTCCAAAATCAAGCGCAGCTCATCGGGAATCCGTTCAAACTCGACCCCTTTCCCCAAAAACAAAAGCCAATCCGCATAATACTCTAGCGCCTCAGCATCGGTCACATCCAGTTGAGCATTGAAAATCCCGCTCGACTGGAACATCCCTGTAAAGGACAAAATAATCCCCGGCGGGTGCAAGCGCTTAAAGCGCTGAATTCCAGTCGTATCAAGCCTTACAATCAGATTAGAATCACGTGCTCCAAGCCGTTTTTTGCTTAAAATCTCTTGCTCGGACCGCCTCATCTTCTGCTCAGAAATGGCCGAATCCCGCAGCATCTCAACAGGCAAATAGCGAAACTCATCGGTATCAAGATCATAAACCTCGACCAGCCAACGAGCGTTTGAGTTGAAAATATGAATCAAAAAAACATCCATCAACTGCGGCCAGCCAGGACTCCGCTCATACGTCAAGCGCAAGTGCTTATCCCGCGCGGCAAGCGAAATCAGCTGGTTCAACTCCGCAGGCGCCGCATCATCGAGTTCCAAAAGATTCGGATTAGCAGGATTTGTATTTTCAAAAAGCAAGATATTATTCAGCTCAATCAGCTCGTCGTGCTGGGTTTGCGACGCGATGCCGATGAGTTTTTCAGTGATGGAGCGGCGATTTTGCAAATAAGGCAGCTGCGAATTTTTCGATGCGATAAAGCTGATAAATATCGCTTTCAGCTCTTCTGGCGTGAAACGGACGGCGGACAGATACTGATTTTGCAAGACATTGTAGCCGCCTCCGCGCCCAAGCTCGGTCGTCAGCGGAAAACCCATCGCTTGAATCTCGTTAATGTCGCGGATTGCCGTCGCGCGAGAAATCTTGAACTCCCGCTGAATCTCTGCAATCGTAAAATGCGCGCGGTTATTGATGAAGCGCATGATCAGGCTCACTCGTTCTGTCTTTTTCATGATTTTATTGTATCAGAAATGTAGCACCCGTACTGATTTTGATTCTGTTTTTGCAATACTTTTTGATTTCCGATAAAAGGTATCGTTTTTTGATACATTTAGAGAATAATATCAATCTTGTAAAAACAAATCCGCTAAGGAGAGATTAAAATGTCTAATTACTCCATCCAAACCATCTCAGAAAACTACAAAATGACTGCTTTCGGTGTTTTACTTGAAGACTACAACGACTGGTCAGGCAATGCAGCAAAAACTGCAGCGAAAAAAGCTGAAATCACTGAAAACGGCAAGCTTGCCGAACTTCTCACGCTCGCTGACGGGCAAGAATATCAAATCAACTACGTCATCGACGGCAAGGCTTGGCGCGGCTTCGGCGTGATGGATGCATACGACGTGGAAGGCGCGGTCGTCCTTGACTTCCTTGCGGGGGACTACCTCGTGGTGTCTGGCACAGGCGCCGAAAAAGACCGCCTCGCTGACGAAATAACAGGCAAGGTTTTCGGTGGCCTGCTGCAAGAAATCACAGACTACAAATACGTTGGTCCTGGTAACTCAACATTCGTCAAAGCAACTGAGGACGGTACATTCTACGGCGAAATGTGGCTTCGCGCAAAAAAAGTAACAGGCTAATCTCAGTCAAAGGAGCACTTCCATGGCCAATTACACAGTTGAACATAAGAAATCATTTACATTGACCGCTTATGGTTTTTCAATTCAATCCAATTTCCAAGACGCGCCAGCTTTGCAGAAGGAAAAAGCAGAGTTTTGGGGAAGACTCAAGGCTGACGGGCGTTTTGATAAGCTCAAAGCGGCCGCAAAAGATGATCGCGAATGGTCAGTCAACGAGGTTTATCAAGGCAGACCGTGGAATTATTTCGCGGTAGAAGCTAGCAAATCGGTGGCTGACGCAACACGCATCATCGAGTTTCCGGAGAGCGAGTACATAGTGCTCGCAGGAACCGGAGACAAGGAAACTTTGTTTAATCAGTTGACTTATCGTGCTTTTGGAGAAATCTTGTCTCAAATCACTGACTATGCTTACATCGGCGGCCCCAATGCGACTTATCGCAAAGAAAACGGTGACGGCACTTTCTACGGCGAATTTTGGGTTCCTGTGGTTAAAAAATAGTAGGATTTGACCAAAGGGCTGCCAAGCCAAGCAAAATATAAATGCCAGACTCTGCTAGAGTCTGGCATTAAGGGTATACATATGAAGCGAAACCAAGAAATTGATCATACGTGGGTGACGAGTTTCGTGCCTTTGCCCGTGTGAAAGCTTTCAATGGCTTTAATCAGACTGACCGTGCCAATCGAGATCAAATTCTTCCCCACAATCAACGGGTCTTTTTTACAGCAAACGCTTGTGATTTTGCTAAATAAAACGGACGTAAATAAGCTACCGTATTGGATAGAGGCAAGACCTCTTTACTCATTTTTATATTCAATTCATCCTCAATATAATTTCGTCTTGTCATAATCCGATTCCATAGTTCAGGGTACTGCAGTTGTATGTCTTCCTGCAATTGTTGATCAGCTATTGCTACGCATTCTTCCGCGCTTACCCCTGTATAGCCAGCGATTGATGGAATAATATCAATTTGCAGAATCATCCCGCTTTGAAGTCGTTCAGTCGATCCGAAATAAATGGGAGAGGACATCCATTCTTCATCTGCCACCAGATGACCCGGGTTCAAATGCCAATTATATTTATTTTTCGGATACGCATTTTCAATTAAGGTATAAAAATCATGACCGTTCATACCGATTTCGATAGACTCCAGCCAATTAGTTACTGCGCAATAATAGGGTTTGGCAACCCGATCTAAATAATCAGCTTGCGTTCTGGGCAGTTGATGCTCGAATTCAATGACAAAACCTGTACGGCTAGATAAACCGCCTTTGTAACCGGTCGTTAGGGATAACGAGTCTCCTAATTCGATTCGTTTGTGCGTAGGATACAAATTGGCTTTCTCGAAACGCTGGCCGGCTGCAGCAATCGTTACAACGGAGTTGAATTGTCCTTCTGCTGTTAATTTATGTCCGATTTCCACTTCTTTGCTGCCAACCTTAACGGCATTCATCGCCATCAATATACACGTCGAAGCCAGGTTTGCTCCGTATTCATAATGAGCGATTTCATTGGCGTTATTCGTTGTACGAACGCCAACATCTCCCCTAATCAATAGATGGGCGGCATTGATTAATTCAGCATCGGGACGTTTTATATTTTTAATAGCTTCCACAATAAAATATGGAATATCAAAGTAAGCAGAAGGGTTACGGTTCCGGGTCGTGAAAAGTTTCCATCCCACTAGTCCTATCTTTCCCCTTTGATCTACACTTGCTTCTTTGAAGATATCTTCCAAAGCCGCTTCATTGTCCATCGGCTGGTTTGGCAAAGAAAATAATGGACAATGCTTCAAGGTAACGGCTACACGGGAATGAGCTGCCATTTTCAAATTCTCGTTTCCCAAAATAACCGTGCAATCTCCTGATTCATCAACAATAAGGATTCCTTCTTCAAAACGCGGAATAAATCCCGTTAAATATTCGAAGTTGCTTCCGTGTTCTTTGTCTGCATAAATAACAAGTACGTCAAAACCTTCTTTTTTCATCGCATTCAATAATTTATTTTTACGCTCCATAATTGTTTCATCGGTCAAAACGGTTGGCGGTACATTTAGGAAATAAGCTGGTTCTTTCACGGTTTGGAGAATAATTTCTTTATGGTTCATCATCTACAATATCTCCTCTCTCCTCTTGTTCTTCAATAACCATGTTTAATATTCCAGCAAAAGTGCTGAGAGAAGTTTCTTCAACGGCGTGAATCTCTAAATTCCGATGATTAAGAATCTTACGTGCTTCGCCGATAAACAAGCCGGCGCTCTTGGCAATTTGTCCGCCGATCACGATGGCCTCCGGTCGATACGCATCTACGGCCCCTTTCAACACCAGACCCAAATTTCGTCCGAACTCCCGGAAGATTTCATTACAGGACTTATCTCCAGCCCGTGCCCGATCCGCCAAATCCTTGACGTCCAATTCCATGCCATGAAGCCCCGCGCCTTTCGCGATTGCAAGAATTCCCCGTTTGGATATATAGTCATCGGCTATGCCGTTCCCAAACGGCAAATTAAATAACCATCCGTTAAGCGGAACATCTGATCTGTCCTTGACAAGTACTCCCCGGTCAATAAATGCAGATCCCAATCCAGTACCAATCGTAATACATATTGAACGGTGGTAACGTGAAGCCGTACCGCATGCTGCTTCACCGAGAGCGAACAGGGTAGCGTCATTGCCGAAGACGATACGGGCATCCGTTGCCAGCCAAGCCTGCACCGACTCATCTCCTTGCAATCGCATAATCAACTCCCTCCCGACAGACACGCCATACAGCTTGTCGAACTTGCCGATTCCGCTCATATAACTGATTCCCCGCTCATAATCGAAGGGACCTGGAAAGGCGTAGCCTATCCTTTGCACTACTCCCCCCTCCGGAACTTTGCTAGCCTGCAATTGCACCATGTTTGCCAAATAATCCAGCATCTCAGGTTTCTCCAAGTGTGAGCGGGACGGGTAACTGCCCACAGTATCCAGAAGCACCTGTCCTTGCCTTGTCATAATGGCAGACTTAATAAAGTTGCCTCCCACATCGAACACAATCGCATAGCTAGTCATGGACAACCTTGATATTCCAATCCGAAGAGACGCCTGCTTTAATCAACTTGGCAGGACGCTGACCAAGGTTCTGGATGCGGAAAGCTCCAAGAACAGCCGGTAAAATATACGATTCGGCATACCCCAACTCGACGGACAAGTCGGAGTCGGACAAAGATTGAATGCGCACCCGCTCTCCTTCCACCAAGTTAAGCATAAGAAATTCGCCTTGCGTGTCGTCCTCCCATAATTCCGTCAGATGGATGCGATTCACGTAGAATAGCAGATCCTCGCGACGGCCAATCACGTATTCTTCCGCTCCCCTTTGACTGCCGGCCAGCACCGGAGCCTGAATCAACTGTTCCTTCACCCAATTCGGCTTCTTGTACCAATCGATGTTGGCGAAAGCGTGGTCGATATTGATGGGACGCAGCTTGCCGTCTAGCCCTTTGCGAACATAATCATAGATTTTGAACGTAAACCACCATGTCGTCGAAGAGATTTCCAGTACAAGATTGTCTGCGCCGGAGCAATGAACCGTTCCGGTCGGAATCAGGAACAAATCTCCTTTCTCGCATTCCCATTCCTGTACGTATTCCCTGTGATCGATAGGAACTCCGGTCAACTGCGCACCTTTAACTGCGCCGAGTAATTTATTTTCGGTACATTCCTCGGTAAGTCCGAGATAGACCTTTGATCCTTCCTTCTTTTCCATCATGTAATACGACTCTTGCTGTTCCAGAATATAATTGAATTTCTCGCGCATATAAGTCTGCTTGGGATGTACCTGGACGGACAGATTCGTACCGCCCATCGTATCCAGATAATCGAAGCGAATCGGGAAATAATCGCCGAACAAGCCGCTAATCCGATCGCCAAGTATAATCTCGTACCCCACATTCATGACGAGGAGAAAGGGAACGTCGATCACCTTGCCTCCGTTGCCGATCAGAATTGAATTTTCCGGCGCGATCGGCTCGAACCCCCAAGCACAATTGTCCCACTCCGAGGGCAGATCGGCCAGCTCCTTCAAATATTGCCCTCCCCATACGCCCGGCGCAAAGAAGGGCTTCACGCGCATCGGACCCGCAGCTAAGCCGCGGATGAGAAGCAATAATTCATCCACGGCAACGGAAGTCGGATGATCCTGCTTGTTCATATCCACATAAAGCTGGAATTGTCCCAGCTTCTCTTTCCGATAAGCTTCTAATATCGGCCACTCCACGAAAAACGCGATTTTATATTTCTCCAGCGTGTCCTCATTATTATCGAATCCGAAGTTGCAAAGATTCGAAGCGTGGAGCGCTTGTTGGGTTTCTCTGGACACATCGAGAAACAGATTCAGCGTACCCCCGCCCGTTAGCCAGTGCGAACCGGTTCCTACAACAAGAGTCATCGACTTTCGATTAGAGTCGAAATCCGCAAAGGAGAGGGAGGCCGGAGCTTTTACTAACTCATTTTCCAGTTGAGTAACCGCGTCCATTCGGAAGTAATCGCTTATCTCGCCCTTCGTCATAACGCCGAAAGCGCGATTATCCGTGATGTCATTCGCAAACCGTTCTCTTAACTGAGCTTCGGACTTAACATATTGCCGTACGGGAACCAGTCTCGTATCATATCCCAGATGCCGAAGCCATGAATCAAGCATAACGCTGAAGCCTTCAAAGTCGGCTCCGTGCGTCCCGTCAATTACAATGAATTCATCGACATTTCTCGTTTCAAGCGTTTCTTGGAGCAAACGGAGCGTCTCCTCATACCCATCGGCCAGTTTCGTTCCGTCTTGTCTGACTTCATTTATCGGCAACTTATTAAACAAATCGTCATCCCCTATCCGCAATGCGCGTTATATAGATTCGAGATCAACAAATCACAAATGTTGTGTTATGATGCAAATAATCAACGATGAAAAGGGAGCCGGGATCCGTATGAAAAAGGAACACGCTGGTCTTATCGAGCCTATCGAGCTGAAGGAGCGTTTCTTCTTGCATTACGGCGTTCGGCATCCTGAATACTATTACTTCCACGCCCATCAAGGCATGGAACTCCTGCTTATCCATCAAGGTCAAGGGCAGATTGTCATAGGTGACAAGCTCGAACACGTCGGTAGCGGCTCATTAATGCTGTTCCAGCCCTATCAGCTTCATAGAATCCATATGAGCGCCGGTTTCTCCTACGAGCGCAGCGTGTTGTTGTTCGATCCCAGTACGTTGGATGCCAAGCTTGAATCGTTCCCTGCCTTGCAGCGTTTCTTCCGCATGCTTTGGCGCAGCGAATTGCCGGCGCAGCATTACTCTCTTGGCGAGCTCGAACGGGAAGCCAAGCTTGCGCTGATGCACGGCGATCAAGCGATACAAGCCGCCGTTGCGGACCGGCGGCTTGAGGAGATGACATTAACGGCGATATCCCTGTTGCAGCTCATTCGTAGAGTGTTTCCCGCGGATGCATCGGATATGGATTATTTTTCACAGATTCCGAGAACAATGGGCTATACG
Organism: Paenibacillus agaridevorans; assembly: GCF_018604145.1. NCBI lineage: Bacteria > Bacillati > Bacillota > Bacilli > Caryophanales > Paenibacillaceae > Paenibacillus > Paenibacillus agaridevorans. The sequence goes on from NZ_CP075889.1 coordinate 5,455,590, forward strand.
GAGAAGGCGATTCAATGGATCGAAGCCCACTTCACGGAAGAGTTTCAGCTCGCTCGGTTAGCAGAGGAACTGTATGTCTCCCCTTCCCACGTCTCCAGGCTGTTCCATCAGGAGACAGGCGCTACTTTGACGGAATTCATAACGGCACGAAGGCTGCGGGAAGCTTGTCTGCTACTCGCCGCCACGAAGCTGTCCGTGCGTGAAATCTCCCTTCGAGTCGGTCTTACGAACGTGCCTTACTTCGGCAAGCTCTTCCGACGCAATCTCGGAATGACGCCGTTGCAATACCGCAATAGCAGGAGCTCGGGCGAATAACGTTCAGTCGGTGTTGTTCATTTCACCCTGATCATGCGTTTGCGCTCTTCGTCCCTGTTCCAAGCCGTATTCGGTTCATGCGGATATATAGGGCGCGGCGCCTGCTCGTAGACGATTCGACTTAACGAAATATTGGATTGTCCAGGCGTTAGCGCAAACAGCGTCCGACTTCCGAGTTCTCTGTACGCAGGACTTAAATAACCGCTCTTCACGACGATTAACCGGTAATCCTCGACATGCACGCCAAGTTGCTGCAAAAATTGCGGATCGTATACGGCTATGCGCCTCTCCGTCACAATGACATCGACTTCGCCGATTACCACGACCGCGGCATTACAGCGTTCCTTGCTGTGACCGACAGCGTCTATATCGTCATGAACGGACCGAACATGCGCCTGAACGCGGTAAGGCTCTTCCGTATTCGGCTGGCGCCTTCCAAGCTTCAGCTCCACCGATTGACCCGGACCGGCCGACCGGCAAGCCGTATAGGAGTCCGCATCGGCGATTACAGCCACAAGCGTGCGATCGATGTTCCGTTGATGCAGCTTCTCCAACACGATTGTCAAATTGCTCGAAGCACCGGCGGTGGGATTGTCGCCGGTATCGGCAAGCATGACCGTCCCCTTCGTCTCCAAAGCGATATCAAGCGCTGAATCGAGTTCATGGGATTCTTCCGAGAAACGGAATTCATCCCGTTGTTCCCATAGCTTCTCCGCCATATCCAGGGCTATCTCCCTCAATTCGTTAAGATAGAGGGATTCTCCGCTTACGAGAGCCCATACGCCATGATGCGGCGTATCCGCCCATGGGAAGCCCAGTGTATAGTCCGCGTTCAACGTTTGCTTCATACGCGAGACAGCGTACGCCTCCGCAATCATATCTTTCATCGGGAGAACCGTTGTCATGGAATTTTCGCCGCACACCAGGAAAGGCAGTCGAGCTCCAACCGTAACGACATCCAGCCCTCGGCGAATGATGCGCAACAGCAGTTCCGCCGCGCGTACGCCACAGTCATAACGATCCGTATGAGGAGCCGTACGGAATACGGTAAAAGCGTTCACGCTTTGCAACAGCTCCTCGGTTATTGTCGCGTGCATGTCAAGCGCGCAGACGATGGGGAGTCGTTCTCCCACTAGTTCGCGAATCGCCTTCATGAGGTCGCCCTCAGGATCTTGCGCGCCGCGCGTATACATAGACCCGTGAAGGCAGAAGCAGATGCCGTCGATCTGTCCCGCAGAACGTACGGCGTCCAACACCATTCGTTTAATTTTCACATATGCTTCGTCTTCGACAATCCCGGATACCATCGCAACCGCATGAACAGTCGGCACGACATCCGCCCCTTCTGCTTGCAGCGTCTCGATAATTCCGCCCGTCGATTCCGCATTGCCCCTCCAGAACTCGTGCTCGAACAACTCGTGACCTTGCAGCACCTTGAAGTCTTCCAATTTCGTCGGCGAAGCGTTAAATGTATTGGTTTCATGCATAAGCGTTCCAGTCAATATTCGCATAGGCTTACCTCCCGGCGGCCGAATGGGACACAGCCGACTTTATGCCTCGCCTTGATCCGTTCCTTCGTCCGCGTACGTTTTCTGATATAGCTTGGGCGTCAATCCATGTTTCTCCTTAAACAGACGGATGAAGTGATGCGTGGATTGGTAACCGACCCGGTAAGAAATCTCCTGCACCGACAGTTTTTTCTCCCGGAGCAGCTCCTCCGCCCGCTCCAGCCTCAGCCCCGTCACGTATTCGTTGAAATTGCTGCCCGTGATGTGTTTGAAAATTTTGCTTAAATAAGTCGGGCTAACGCCGACATGTTCCGCTACGGAAACAAGCGACAACTGATGAGAAATGGAGTTGTTGACGTACAATACGATTTTATTGGCAAAATCTTGATCGATCTGGCCCTTTCGCTCATTAATCCGATTGATGACAGATAGAGCGACACTGGAAATCCATTCCTCGAACTGGTCCACATGCTCAAGCTTGCGATATTGCTCGCGAGACTCGCCGCCGAACAGCTCCGAAGGCTGATAGCTGAGCTGCTGAGCCGTCTTTTCGATAAGCAGCACCATATCCAGCATCACATTCCGGCAATATCGAATCGTCCAGCTTCCTTGCCTGATTTCGCCTAACAATTCGGCGATTAATCCCCGCATCCTCTTCTCGTCGCCGGTTCGAATCGCGGCGGGTATATCGTCCAATTGCTTTGGCATACCGCTGGGCTCCATACGTTGTCCCGTGTGGATATCCCCATAAAACATGACTTTGTTAGAAGGATATACAAAGGCATATTCCAGCGTTTCATCGGCCTCCGCGAACGAACGCGCAATGGTTTCGTCCGAAGATGGATAGAATCCGCCAAGGCATAACGAATGCTTCTCTCCTGCGGTTTCTTCAATCAAAGCGACTAGCCCGGCAATCATGTCTGATTGGTTATTTCTCTCGTCAAAGCTGATAAAACCGAATATTTGCGAGCGCTCGTCTCTAATAGCCGCAATGGTTACATTAGCAAATCCGGCTTCCAAACGTTCGATGAGGTGAAAGTCCGCTGCCAAAGCTTCATGATGCTCCATTCCTTCCGGTCTTGAGACGCGTAATGCGAAGCTGGCGATCCGGCGCTGATCATGTCCGAATCCTAACATGGATGCCATATCTCCCGTTTTCTGCGAATCCTGTGCCGAACCGAACAATAGTCCAAGCATATAATTATGGCGAACGATAGGCATATGCCTTGCCAGGCTTTGCCTGAGATCCTCCATTTTGTTGGAAATCGGCCTGTGAGCGCGATTTGTAAGCCATACAGTAACAATCACATTGGCGCCTAAGAAAGCGGCACCGATCGCCAGCATCCAGCTTCTGATTTGAGTCGATTTGCGGTAGGCGCTCTCCATTGATGTGATGGAAACGTAACGCCAATCGTTATAGCGGGAAGGGATAAATGAAACAACGCTCGCTTGGCCTGCTACTTTGGCATCGAACATTCCCTCTTCCGAGACGTTGGTAAGCTTCGAACGGACTTCATCCGTTAAGTAGTCGGGAGGCAGCTCGGAGCCGTAATTATGGGCAATCACGCTTCCGGATGCGTCTACGATCAACAGCGCGCCTTCTGCGAACGGCTTCAATTCTTGAAGCATGATATCAAGTTCAGCCAGATCGAGGTTAACGGCTACAACGCCTTGACGGAGCTCTTTGCTGCCGAAGAACGGGATGCTGCGTACATACGACGCAATTCTGGAGGGGTCATGCGCCCCCGCTTCTCTAGCCTCTAACCAATCGATATTGATATCGGTCTCGGTGAAAGACTTGAACCATTCCGATCTGGCGCCAAGTTCGCATTCCGATTCATTCAGCATACATACCCGATCACCAAGAAACAGCAAATTCCCCCTGGGGTAATAAAGATCAATGGAATGCAGATATTGCGTATTGTTTTTGATATCGTCGATGCGTCCAGCCACCTTCAGAATGGCGGATGAGTTACGGCTGATATCATGAGTCAATGGATAGACAAGCGCCTCGTTGCTCTCTAGTTCGGAGAGATGCAGATTAGGGAAATCCACCATCTCTTTGAGAACAGGTTCGTCGACGGCATTCTGGAATTGACGTACCGTCTGCATGTTAAGCCCTTGTATTTCTTCGTTGTACATGCCCATGAATATTCGGTAAAACACGAATTGGGGGACGAGAGAAACGACTAGAACCGCGATCAAATTATAGACGAGCAGCCGCTTGAAAATCCGGCTTCCTGCACGATCGCTTCCTTCCATTTCCCGCTCCCCCTTTGTTTATCTAAGGATTATTCGCCAACCATTTGTTTATAAGCTTCGTTAGCCGCTTTTTCCAGTTCGTCTCCGCCGTTCTTGCGGAATGCCTCCACGTATTCGTCGAAGTATTCAACCGGTTCTTCGCCGGCAATAATTTTGAAGTAGGCATCCACCGTCAACTTGTTCAACGTGTTCGAATATTTGCTGAACGCTTCCACGTTAGGAACATATACCGATTTATATCCTGTTGTCTTAGCGTGTTCGTCGGCGAAGGCAAAGTCGAACGTATCCCGCTGTTTAATGAATGGATCGAAGGAAACCTTTGCATTAAGCACATTTTTGCCTTTCACATTGGCTTCCGCTAGCGTGTCCGAGGAAGTGAGGTTAATGAATTTGTCGCCGTCGAGCTTCCAGTCCACATCCTTGACGCCATTCGTTAACATCAGGTAATATTCGTAATCCGTACAAGCAGCCTCGATCATCTTCAAGAGCAGTTCAAGCTTCTGCGGATTTTTCATGGCTTCGCTTGTAATTGCGATCGGATGGCTGGCCGTATCCCACATTGGCGTTCCGGAGTTTCCGCTCGGCCCGACAGCCGGGACGCCGAATACGGCATTCCCTTCGGGATTCGTTTCCTTAAATGCTTTGAACTGCCCGCCGCCTGCATCGTCCGCAATATCGGGATTTAATTCATTACGCCAATGGTAATACATCGACATGCCCGTAATGCCAATCTTGCTGTTGTAGAAGGCTTGCGAATCGGCCCAATATCCCGTTGTGTTCTCGGATGTAATGAACTCGGGATCGATGAGTCCGGCTTTATACCACTTCTGCAGCGTTGCAAGCGCTTCCTTCATTTCCGGCTGAATAGACGCAATGACGACGTTATCGTCTTTCATTGTAAATTGAATGGTCTTTGCCGCATCGCCTTTGGCCGCGCCCTTAAAGTCGCTGATTCCAGGATATCCGTAGGCGCCAAGAATATTCGGCAGCGCGAAGTCGGATAGACCATACGTATCTTTTTTCCCGTCTTTATCCGGATCGTCGTTTCGGAATTTGGTGAACGCCTCTTCGTATTCCTGGATCGTTTCAGGCGTTTTCGTTATCCCTACATTGGCCAGCCAATCTTGACGCCAAATGACGACAGTGGGATAAGTACCGTTCAAGTTCGTCATTGGAATTGCGTAAATTTGTCCATCATATTTGACGCCATCCCATACCTCCGGGTAATTATCATTGAGGAATTTCAGATAGGTCGGTGCAAATTCTTCTATTTTTTCCATAGGAATAGGTTCAATGATGCCTTGCGTCACATATTTCGGCAAGTTTTGCCGGTTCGTAATTTTCAGCACGTCCGGCATTTCTCCAGCGGCTAATCGGACATTGAGATTGTCTTCCCACTTCTGCGAATCGATGTACCAGAAATCGAACTTGGCGTTAAATTTCTCTTCAACCGCCTTAACGACAGCAGAGTTAGGATCGGGCTGCCCATAGGAATCATAACCAAGCCAGTCTAAAGTTATAGGCTCCGTTGCTCCGTTTCCATTCGTTGCTGTACCCGCTTGAGTTTCCCCCGGTTCGTTTCCGTTGTTCCCGCCGCTGCAGCCTGCCAGCAAACCCACTCCGAGCGCAAGCGTCAGTGTAGACCCGGCAATTCTTTTCATCGATTTTCTCATGCCGCTAATCCCTCCGTTAATTAAAATTTTATGTTAACCTGATCCGCGGATCAAGAGTCAACCTTTGACAGACCCCATCAGCGTTCCTTTAACAAAGTATTTTTGCAAGAACGGATAGACGAGCAGAATGGGCAGTATAGATACAATAAGCGCTGCCATCTTCACCGTTTCGGAATTGACGACTGCCGCATGCGAGCCGGAGCCCGATTCGGAAGCGACATCTTGACCTTCCAGCAATATTCTGCGCAAGATCATCTGCAGCACTTGCTTGCTCTCGTCTTGGATGTAAATCATGCTGTCAAACCAAGCGTTCCAATGTCCGACTCCGGAATACAACCCGACTGTTGCGATGATCGGCAAGGACAGCGGGAGCACAATCCGGAATAAAACGACAATTTCGTTCGCTCCGTCAATCTTGGCGGATTCCTCCAGGCTTTCCGGAAGCGCAGCGATGAAGTTTCTTACAATTAGCAGCATGAACGCGCTGACCGCACCAGGCAGAACAAGCGCCCATACGGAATTCATTAAGCCAATATTTTTGATTAACAAGTAAGAAGGAATCAATCCTCCGGAGAAAAACATCGTTAGTACGATAACGCCAGTCCACAACTTGCGATTCGGCAGCGATCGTTTGGAGAGCGGATAGGCTCCCAGGAAAGTAAGAATAAGCGTTATGACCGTGCCTAACAGCGTTCGAACGATCGTGTTTCCGTAAGACGTCCAAATGACGCTATAATTAAAAACCCTTTCGTAACCGCTGAAATCAAGCTTTGTGGGAAACAGGTGAAAACCGTACCGATTAACCACCTCGGGAGGACTGAGCGAGATCGTTCCAGCCTGCAACAATGGTACTAACGTCGTGATGGATAACAATCCAAGCGTGGCATAGACGACGGCCAGGAAGGCTTTGTCCGATGCCGAACGTTTAGGTTTCAATCGGATTACCCCTTTCTTAAGTTAGAAGATGGTGTCGTCGGATATTTTGCTGGCTATATAATTGGCTGAGAGCACCAGCACGAGAGCAACAACGTTTTTGAACAGTCCGACCGCTGCAGCGTAGCTGTAATTCATTTTGAGCAACCCTTCCGAGTACGTGTAGGTGGACAGCACGTCGCCTACCTCCATGACTTTAGCGTTCAACAGGTTAAACACTTGCTCGAAGTCGTCGTTAATGATGGAACCCGAATTCAAAATCAACATGATAACGATTACAGGAGCAATCGACGGAATCGTAATATACCAAATCTTTTGAATGCGGCTTATGCCGTCAACCTCGGAGGCCTCGTAAAGCTCCTGATTGATGCCCGCTATCGCGGCCAAATAAATAATGGATGAGAATCCGACGCTGCGCCATATGTCGGTGCTGACCAGAATGGTGCGGAACCAGTCTGGCTCGGAGATGAAGAAGACAGGTTCCATTCCGAATAAGGACAACAGCATGTTGACAGGGCCGCGGCTCGGAGACAGAATTTCAATTACCATGCCGGAGAGCACAACCCAGGATAAGAAGTGCGGCAAGTAGCTAATCGTTTGCACCGATTTTTTGAACCACTTGAGTGATACTTCATTAATGAAGACTGCCAATAGAATGGGTGCCGCGAATCCGAACAACAGCTTGTAGAAATTGATGATTAAGGTGTTCTTTAACACTTGCCCGAAATATAAACCTCCGAATAATTCCTTAAAATTATCAAACCCTACCCATGGACTACCGCCGATTCCCTTCAGGAATTGATAGTCTTGAAAGGCGATGACGACGCCGTACATGGGAGCATAGTGGAAAATGGCGTAATAAACGAGCACGGGGAGCAGCATGATAAAAAAGTATTTATGCGCCGCGTAACTTTTGAATAACGATGTTTTCATCTCGGTCCTATCCTCCTTGTTCCATCCTCAGTGGTACAGCTGGTGACTTGCTTGTGCCAATCGTAGCGGCCTTCTCTTATGGGCACAACCGCCAAAATCATGTGATGATAACGTTTTCTTGTTTCGTTCAAAAATTCGTCATGGCGCAATCTTGCGTTATTGCTGCGTTTTAGCGGATTTACGCCATATGAGATAACCCGAAGCAAGAGAACAGGAATTTCCCCCTTATTAACGCCTCCCGTTTAATCGCTTTCAATTTCAGGATGAAAATAGTTTGATTTTCGCCTTCAAAATCCACGGTTTCTTGGGTATCGAGGACAGCTTCATAGTGATCGTTGTCGTATTGCAGCGACACGAATCCGTTATTTCCACGCCAAATCCATTCCCCTTTGACTTGCTTCGGTTCGTGCATGCTGACGAACTGTTCCATGAATCCGACGGGAATTCCGGTGAATGCAACGCTGTCCGTCAACAATAAGGATGCATGCGCTCCGCCTGCTTCCGGATGCCAATTCCATTGAAAATCCCGTTGGAAGCTTAGAATAGAGGGATCATTATAAGCGTGTGTCAAATCTAGACTGAAACGGGTTCCTTGATCATGATTGTCCCAATGCATCGTTCTTGCTTGAAATACACTGCCGTGTTGCTGCAATTTCTCATTAATAATCGGGACTGAATGTCCTGATGCGGCATTATGAATCCATTCATAACGCCCCTGTCCGAAATATTCCTTCGTATACAATCCCGCCCCAGGATCGGCCAACAAATTTTCACCTCCGATATGCAGAATGAAGTGTCCCAGGTCATTGTGATTGTGGGGTTCGTCGTTGTGCCCCCCCTTCGCTGAGAAAGCAAACAAAGTTTCCCCGGTCCTTCTTCGATCAACGGCAATGGATAAGTCCTTCAGCAAGAGCCCTTCGTCAGGCAGCGGCTTGTTGAACCGATTGGCCTGAGTCCAAAGCAGATTGCGAACCACATGCACCCATCTGTAACAGCCGTCTGCCTTAAATGAAGGCACTTCCCGAAATTCTGGCACATTCACATCCAAGCGGTTTGCCAGCATGCTTAGCAAGCCAGAATGCATCGTAACCTTCCCAACGTCTGAATAATTGATGGCTACTCCGCCGGATAACGTTACTGCTGCAGGGAACGAAGCGATCGCCCGAATCTTGTCTCCGCTCAGCAGATCCAGCCCTCCGTCCGTATAATGGAAGAGCATGTCGGCGAAATAGACATAATACCCGAAGCCGTAAAACCAGTAGCTCACCCCTTCAGCGCAGCCCCCGTCTTCCCCGAATCCTTCAAGGAAACACTCCAGACTGCGAATGACCCTCTCCATCATCCCGGCTACTCGTTCTTTGTCGTCTTCCAAGAGAAGTACAGCCATGCCTACGGCGCCTCCGCAGACCGCCGACCAATTATTCGTTCGCGATTCCCAGCCGAAATGGATGGGATCGTGAAACAGAGGCATGAATACGCGCCGCTCTACTTCGGCACGAATGCGATAGCTAATCCAGGGATTCAATCTGTCGCCGACCAGAAACAAGGTTTCCGCCAAAGCATGGGACGTTTCCGCGGCGAATAGATCAACCTGGCTCTCCGGTTGAAGCCTGTCATTCGTAGCGGCAGCAAAGCCATGCGGAAGACATGCGGGCAAACACCAGGTGTACTCGTTACAGATTTCCCAAATCAAATCCTCCAGCGCTTCCTTATTTCCTGGCGTATCTTCCAACAAGACGTCCAGCGTAAGCGCGAGCAGCCTGCCTCTTCGTTCGAAATAAGGCTCCTCATACTCCTGTCTGGTTCCTTGAGCGTCAAAAGCCTGAAAACGGGCAAATGTTAGAGCGGGTACATCGGTTGTTCTGGCAAAATGGGCAAAAGCTTGGATTTCCCGTATCAGCGAAACCAAATGCGGCTGCGACTTCAGCTCTTCCCTTAGCGTTTGGAGGTTTCCCGAGGAACCGAATGGGAACGTTGAAGCAGGCGAACGCTGTTCCGTAATCTCTTTGCGGATGCTTCTAAAGCTGATCATCGTTTGCGGTACCTCCTTCTCGATATGAATCCTTTTCCGGAGAACTGCCGGTATGAAGCGCCGACGTAACTGAATTATAAGAAGCATCCGCTGATTAGGACATAACAAACAATTGTCATTCTATCGGATTTATGTCTTGCGGCAGAATTGATATTTCCATCGAATTTGCACGGTTTGACAAACACAAGATAGTGACAGTTTCGAACAACAAAGAACCATAGTTCGTCTGTTATGCTATTCTCGAATACGCCGGTCGACGGAATCCTCTTGGCGTGCCCGTCACGCCAGGCCCTGGGTTCCAGTCGGTCTAGAAATGGAGATGATGTTATGCCTTACGCCGCCATGTTGTTGGTTGTCGTATTCTGGGGCTCCGCCGCTTCGGTAGGACGCGGCATGGGCGATGCAGGCACGGCGCTCGGACTTGCCACGTGGCGCGTTGGACTCGGGCTGGCCTTATTAATTGTTGCTCTGGCAGCGTCGGCCGCTTGGCGGCGCGTTGTCGGAACAACGGAAGTCGCTCCGTCAAGCCCGGCTTGGCCTCTGTCGAAGCGGCATGTTCCCATTTGGCTTGGTGGCATGCTGGGTTACGGGATCATGATTTGGTTGTTCTTCGAAGCGGCCAGGACGACCCTGTCCAGCCATCTGGTGCTCATTCTGTCCTTGGCGCCAATCTGCACCATGCTGCTGGATCGAATGTCGGGTGGACAGGGAGACAACCGCTCCTTCATGCCCGCGACGCTCTCGCTTGCCGGTATAGTCATCATGATTGCGCCATCGCTGTTCTCCTCCGCTTCGAATGGCGCCGGAGCCAGCTTCGGCGGCGATGTGATGGCCCTTCTGGCCTTGCTGTCCTTCTCCGCCTTTACCGTCTTGACCAAACGCTACAAGCGAGGATTGTCGGCGCTTGCGGTCAACGTTCACGGCATGTCTGCCGGCTTAGCCTTATTGCTGGCATTATTCGTCTTGACGGAGGGACGATTGTTGCCTCCAGCCTTCTCTACACGGGAGGATTGGCTCGCTATGGGCTACTTAGGTCTTGCTTCGACGGGACTGGCCTACCTTCTGTATGCCTGGGCCTTGTCGCGCATGACCATGGAACGCGTCATGCCGCTTATTTATTTGCAACCCCTGGTAGGCGTTCTGCTGTCGGTCATTTGGCTCGGCGAGGAATTGACGCTTAGCGTATTGCTCGGCATGTGCGGCATTCTCGGCGGGCTTCTTTGGAATCATCGTTATACCTCGAAGCAAATCAATCCAATAACAAGGAGGAACACAAATGAATAAATCAAAAGTAAGAATCGGCATCGTAGGTTGCGGCTATATCGGCAAAAATCATATCAAGGCGGCAATAGAAGCCGATTGGGTAGAACTGGCGGCGGTCGCCGACGCCTCTCCGGAAGTCGCGAAATTGGCGGCGGAACAGTTCGGAGCAGAACGGTATTATGACAGCGCGGAAGCGATATTCGGCGATCCCTCCATCGATGCCGTCGTACTTGCCGTGCCTACGAATATTCGGACTGGCCTGGCATTAAAGTCAATTGCGGCCGGCAAGCATACCTTGCTGGAGAAACCGCTCGCGATGAACCTATCCGAGATTGAACAACTGGTCTCCGCTAGCGCAGGCGGTCCCAAAGTCGGGTTCTGCTCTTCGCGTTTCCGCTTCCTGGAGCATGCGGAAGCCGCTCGCCGCTGGATCGCCGAAGGACGATTGGGGAAACTTCGTCTTTTACGGTGCAGAGTGAACGAACCGGCGGCTGGGCGACCCGACAATTCGCCTCCTGCTTGGCGTCTCCAGACCTCCATTAACGGCGGAGGAATTGTTGCCAATTGGGGCAGCTACGACTTTGATTATCTGCTTGGCCTAACCGGTTGGACGCTGCAGCCGGAATGGATCATTGCCCGCACCTGGGGACTTGCTCCGTCCATTTCGGATTATTTCCCAGCAGGCGCCGACTCCGAAACGTATGGGACCGCTTATATTCAATGCGCGAATGACATTGTTCTTACCTATGAGCGCGGTGAATTTATGGGCGCCCCCCAAGAACGGACTTGGCAAATCATTGGAAGCGAAGGCAGTCTCTCGCTTCATATGACGTGGCCGTCCGAGAAGGTTATTATGGCATCCACCTTGCATGCGGAGAACGGCGTGGAAAGTTCGGTGGTATGGGAAGGCACGGAGGATTCATCGTGGATCGATAAAGGAGCTTTGTTTGACTTTACCCGTTCAATTCTGAACGATACCGAGCCGGCAACAGGCTTGTCCGAAGCACTCAAGCTGCAAACCATCATGGATAACTTGTACGTTTCTGCCCGTTCGGGGGCACCGGTATCATTCGCCCAGCAAGGGGGCAAGCACGCATGAAGTATGCATTCACGAGCTTCTCCTGTCCGAATCGGGATCTACGTTCGATGCTTGCAATGGCGCAAGAATACGGCTACTACGCTCTGGAGATTCGCAGCGGAGCTCGGCACGCTCATGGCATCGAGCTGGGCTTGGATCAAAAGTCGGCGGCGGATATTCGAGAGGCTTTCTCCGCCAGCGGAATTAGTTTGCACTGCCTGAGCGTCTCTTGCCACTACTCCGATCCGACAACGGTACAGGCTAATGTCGAACTGACAACTGCTTATATTGGGCTTGCCAAGGAGCTAGAAGCGCCTTTTCTGCGCGTGTTCTGCGGAATTATTCCGCAAGGACTTCCTCGCGAAGCTGCCCGCGAGCGCATCGTTGCCGCATTGCAACAATTAGCGTCCGTTGCTTCCGCCGCAGGCATCACGCTTGTCGTCGAGACGCACGACGATTGGTCGTCTCCTTCCGAGATGGCAGCCGTCATGGCGGCGGTCGATCATCCGGCGGTCGGTGTCGTTTGGGATGTCATGCATACGTTGCGCGGCGGCGGCTCCTCCATGGAGGAGGCTTATCTGCTGCTGAAGCCCTGGCTTCGCCATGTCCACATCCATGACGGTCTGCTGGATCTCAGCAAGCTGACCTTTATGCCGATCGGCCACGGCGAGATCGACCATGTGCCGGTTGTCCGTATTCTAATGGAAGAAGGTTACGACGGAGTATTAACCGGTGAATGGCTAAATTGGGAGGCTCCAGACATTCATTTGCCTCGAGAGCTTGCAACAATGCGCAAATACGAGCTGAGTCTGTGTGATAAAGCGAAATAAACTAGCCACAGGATTAGCTAAATTCCATAACTAATTCACCAGGATTTGCTGAAGAAGCTGTTCCAAAAGTAAGTGCATTTACTTTGGGGACAAGTTAAATCAAAAGGCATCCTACCTGTCCACGAAGGACAGATAGGATGCCTTTTTCATTCATTATTAAATTCGTTCAAGCTCCTTCAGCAGCTTATAAATTACCGAAGCTGCCTCGCCTCTTAGCGTTGGACTTCGAGGTGCAAATTTATTACCGTTTCTACCGATCATTAGCCCTAGCTTTCTTGCCGTATAGACATCTTCAAACGCCCAAGCGCTTATGTTATCCGTATCTGCAAATTCAGCTATAGACTCAAGATCTTCTTCGGTGAAAGATACATTCTTATATTTCCTAAGTGTTCGAATAATGATAGCTGCCATCTCTTGTCTGGAAACAACTCGCTCAGGCTCAAAGCTAGTATCGCTTACACCCTTAACAATTCCGGCCTGTTGAGCGGTAGTAATGTATGGTTCATACCATTGACCTGTTACATCGGTAAATGGACTTGCCGATTCATGAATTGGAAGATTAAGCATTCTTACAATGAGTGTAGAGAATTCAGCTCTCGTAATACCCATGTTAGGATTAAAGTTTCCTTCGCTGTCGCCTGCAATAATTTGTCTTGCCGCGAGGAATTCGACGATATCCTTTGCCCAATGTCCATCAAGATCATGAAATACCTTTTTGTTTTCCATTAAAGCGATTGTTGCCGGGGGATCTAGCGTAATCGTGACCGTATGATTTTGAGCATCAATAATGCCACCGACAGATACCCAACGTTGTTCAACCTCATCGTACATGTAAACGGCAAGCTGATTCAAGTTCGTAATCTCGCTTGGATCGTACTTCATTTGTACGACGATTTGTCCAATCGCTGCATTGGAAACAGCTTCTATTGTATAGACTTTACCCACAATATTCATTTGTGGTTCCTTCTTGGACACAATAGTATGATCTTTATTTTCTTTAATCGTATAACGATCCTTCTGGTTATCCAAAATCACTACCGGCAATGCTGGCTCTTCTTCAACGAAGATAGGAACGCTAGGATTACTTACAATGACCGTTCTCGAAACTTCGGATTGATTGCCATTCACATCCGTAATCAGATAACGCAGAATGTAGGTTCCGTTTTGTGTGGTATCTACAGAACCTATTAAAATGACTCGACCGGTAATATTTCCATCCTGGTCATCAATAGCCGTTACACCTTGCTCGATATACGCGCTGCCTCTAGTTACATACACCGTACTAGGACCAGTAAGGGTTATTACGGGCTTAACTGTATCCGTAATAATGGCATCGCGCTTATCATTCACGCTAGTCATGACTTGCGTGCCAAGCGAAGAATACGTATAGCCGCCATTCGGCTTTTTATTGATAATGTCTTGGGCTACAGCATCTTTATGGACATCAGTAAATGCATCATACTTATTCATTGCTTCTTGATCAAAGTCCATATCCGGATCTTCAATAATGCTGCGCACTTCTTGGATCGTAATGTTTTCTTTGTTCAAGATTTTAGTTAGCTCTGCTTGCTTCTGCGCCTTTGTAGCACTCATAACAGAGTAGATACTAAGATGATTGGTTAATAAGGTCATGTTACCAGACTGCTTATCATAGCTGCTTCTAATATACTCCCACTCTTCTGATGTCTCATTAAAGTAAAAGGTCATGAATTTCAGCTGCTCATCCATGTTAGTACCAACAGAAATCGTTAAAACGATATCCTCTGTTGTTTGGAAGTTTTTAATATCCTCTGTACGAATAACATTGCCTTGAGAATCTTCTTCGATCACTCTCATCTTAAAGTCGAAAACCTTATTATCGTAAATAGCAAAATTCGCATTCATGTTTTGAATAGCTGTTACTAATACTTGGTTTTCTGCTTGATCGACATCCACCTGCTCGATGACTAACTCTAATCTGGCGTTTCCTGTGAACGGAGTTAGATCAAGGTCACGAATCGGTACAATAATGGAAGCATTATCGGTACGAAGCTCCATTTTCGTATTTTGATCGTATGCTGTTTTCAGTTGATCTTTACTAATGCTAACCCGAACAGGAGCGCCGTTCTCAACGGACTCATTAACAACAAGTACGATCTTGCCTGCCTTTTGCTTCTTAGCTTCTGTCAATGCTTCTCTAATTTTATTATCCGTAGACCTTTGATCGCCATCTACTTGAATAATTGTGCTGGCTGGAACTGATGGTTTCACAACAGTAACGGTACGTTCTACTTGAGTAATGTTACCGGCTTGGTCTGATACTGTATAAATTAATGTGTACACACCAATCGTTTTAGTATCAATGAATCCGCTCATCGTAACTTTGTCCGTAATGTTGCCGTCTATGTTGTCAATGGCTTGAACGCCTTGCTCTACATAGATTTGACCTTGTTCTACAATGACATTACTGCTGCCATTTAATGCGATGACAGGTTTAACCGGGTCTGCCATAACTAACACAGTAAAAGTCTTTTCTAGCGTATAATCGCCCTTAGTAATCTTTGCTGTTAATGTTACTTCCGTATCTACCAAAGGAGGCGTCACTTTTCCGTCAACGGATAAAATATCCTCGTGACTGCTTGTCCACTCAATTTCGCTATCAAAAAATCCTTTATCGCTTAGCGAAATATCAGTTGATACCCATTCAGGGTGATCGCCAGGAGCAAAGCCCAGCTCTAACGCAGCTGTGTCCTTGTCGACAGATTCTTTGTCGTAGTCTACTACAAACGTGATAACCGTACTATTACCCGCAGCATCCGTTACGACAACGGTATATTCCCCATTCGCTTCAATCTTGGTGCCACTCTCAAACGGCTCGCCGTTTAATGTAGCTGCCCCTTCTTCAAAGCTTACCGTCGGATATTCCTTGTAAATCCCATCATCCTCAATACCGTTTACTACTGGAGGAACGTTATCAACGGTCACAGTCTTTTCGCTAGCTGCCGAAATATTTCCTGATTTGTCAACAACATAGATTTTATAATCCCCGTCCAAAGCTGGCGTAACGATTCCAGTTGAATCACCAGATGCTTTTGTCATCGTTTCACCTTCCGTAAACGAAGTCGTTCCGGCTGGCGCTAACCAAATGGTATCTTCACTATCATCGGAAGGCTGAATCGTAATCAACGTGTTGCCTTGAGCAATTACATCTTCTTCAAGAACTTGATCTTGATTGATAGGCGCTGTCTTATCAATATTTACAACTTTTGTTGTCGTAACTTCATTGCCGGCCCTATCTCTAACCATAATTTCAATTACGGTTTCTCCTTCTTGCGTAATGTCAAATGCTCCCGTATATTCTACGTATTCATCTACGCCAAGACCAGGAATTTTGTAGTATATAACAGAATTTTCGCCCTCATCCTGATGCTCTTCATCAAACGTTTTTGTAATGGTTACCGTTATATTCTCATTACTGAAAGCTCTGTCCGGAGAAATACTTACCGTCGGGAATACCGTAAGCTCTCGATTAATAACAATTGTACGTACAGCAATATCACTAACATTTCCTACATTGTCATAGGTTCTTGTTTCTATCGTATACGTACCTGCTTCAGTAATCACTAGAGCTTCATTGTATTCCGTCCAATCTTCCTGGGTAGCGCCTGTTATACGATATTCTGTATAATCTACTCCTGATGCTGCGTCTTGGCCAGGCGTAATTGAAATCGTGTAGTCACCGTTAAAGAATTCCCGATCAGGCTGAAGCTGTATACTAGGCGAGGTAGGCTTCACCTTATCAATATTGGAAATTTGGATAACTTGTACGCTCTCATTACCTGCGTAATCACGAACATAAACGGTATAAATACCATTCATATTAACTTCAAAGCTATCACTATGGACGGAAGTCCCATTTGCTATAAAATAGTTAGCGATTTGAATGCCATATGCATACTTCACTACAGCAATTCCACTGCCATCGCTATCACTAGCATCAATCGATATTAGAACCGAATCATTCACCCAATCTGTTGTATCTGGATTCAACGAATGAATCGTTGGTGCAATATTATCAACAACAATGGTGGCATTACTAGGCTCTGATACATTACCTGCCGCATCCCTAATATAAATATGATAGATGCCGTCAGCTGTTGGTGCATGAATCGTATCATAAGTTCCTGCAACACTCGTAATCGTAGTCACGTTTGCGACTAAATCATCTGGTGCTGTTCCATGCGGTGCAACAAAGATCGTCAAGCCTTCACCAGCTGCTGCATCCAGTGTAATGACTGTATTGCCTTTAACAGCTTGATTACTGAAAAGTACATCATTCTGGTTAATAGGCGTAACGGTGTCTTTTTGAATGGTTTGATCGATCTCTGTACTTTCATTACCCGCTGCATCAATTACTTTCACGCTAACCGTAATTGCTCCATCAGCTAATGCGCTAATATCGCTAGGATCAATACTCCAATCACCGTTTCCATCAGCATCTGTTGTAATAACGATTGTCTCTGAATCTTTATCTGTGAACGTTACTTCAACTTTTGCATTTCGTTCAGATGTACCAGAAACGATGAGCTGTTCAGCCTCATATGAATTAATAACGTTGTCTCTAGCTATTGGTATATGAATATCAGCCATATCAGGAGGCGTGTTATCTACAATGACTGCATTTTCGGAAGCAACGGATACATTGCCATGAGCGTCAATGACATACAAATAGTATGTTCCTTCTGCTTGAGGCGCTAGAACCGTATCGCCTGATCCATCGCCAACTAATTTCGTCATTGTTGAGCCTTCTTGAAAGCTTGTCGTACCACTAGGCGCTAACCACGCTGTTTCGCCTGCAGTTGGCGCATCGGATGTAATTTCAATGCTTGAACCAGGTTTAACCGTTTGAGACTCTATACTCGGTCGATCTGGAGCTATCGTATCTATAGTGAGCGTGTCCCAAACAAAGTCTTCTGGCAATGTTAAATTCGCATTGTTATGATTTCCATCCTGAATCGTTCCACCAACTAGTTGCAGCGCCTGTTCAGCTGCAATACGAATTTCCTCCGTATCGTCGCCATCCTGTACTGTATATTCAAAGATTAACTCCTTAGATGAGCTGCCGCTCAAATATGGCGCATAACCAGGCGTTGGGTTGCCAAGATCCAGTACTAGCTCAGGCAAGCCTGTAACGTTAACATCCTCATCGAAAGTAACTTTAATAAGAATAACGTCTCCTGCTTTATAACGAGTCTCAGGATCAACAACATCAACACTAACGATAGTAGGAGGTACTAAATCACTTACCGTAACCGTGAAAATTTGAACTGATTTTTTCCCGCTTGGATCAGTTGCTTCAATCGTAACATCTGCAGTTCCAGAAGCACCGGCAACCGGAGTAAAGCTAATTGTACGATTCTCATCTGTTCCACCAATAACAATACTACTGTCCGCTATTAGCTCTTGATTAGAGGAAGTAGCTGTAACAGTAATCAAATTAGCCGCAAAATACTCATCGCCTACCGTAAAGTCAATGACTTCAGAAGAATCACTAATGTTTATACTTTGATCTTCAATCGTACTTATTGTTGGAGCTGTCTTTTCAACGACAGTAACTGTAAAGGTTTGCTGGATAGTCATATCACCATCATTAGCTAACAATGTGATTGTAACAACACCCGCTTGTCCAAATACGGGCGTGATAGATACAACTCGATCCTTTCCATTTCCGGTAACAACAATATTTTCATTAGGAATAATTGTTGTATTAGAAGAAGAGCCTACTACCGTTACACTATAAGGACCCGTTTCTTCATCTGTTACCTGGAATGGAATTTCTTTCTTTACCCCTTCAGTAACCGATTGATTGCCAATGCTAGAAATCGCAGGTTGACTGTTAGGAAGTATTTTCAAAAAGCGACTAAAGGTTTCTGACCACGTACCGCTTTGATTTTTGGTTCTTAATGATATCTTATACGTACCAACACCATCACTAGTGAAATCAAGCTTTGGCGAGCTGCCTGTATAAACAACATCATTATCTTTAGTTACGGTCCATTGCTGCTCCGTTATGTCCGCACTACGAGGATCATAGCTTGTATTTTCAATTTGGATCGTGCTTTCCGGCCATACGAGCTGATTCGCGCTTAACTCAAAATCAGCGATAGGCTTTCCTGCGCCTGACTGTGTCGATTGATAACGTGAACGAGCCGTACTCCATGTGCCTTGATAGTCCTTAACCATAAGCTGAATAATGTAATCCTGGTTAGGCACAAAACTCGCAGGCTGGCCGCTTGTCCATTCTTCGGCAGTCGTAAGCTTCCACTTCCAAATCGCCTCTTCAATGCCATTATTTTGAGTTGGAGTATCGTGGTCATACGATAAATTTGTTAATGTAACCTCATTACTACCATTTACCTCAACATCAAAGCGACTCACCGGTTTTCTGTGTACATATAGCGTCTTCACAAGTAAGTCTGAATAATAAATATCGTACTTTCCAACTTTATTGAAAGTAGGAAGGAAGTCATCTAAGTACTGTCCGCTATATGGGACAACCCCTGTGTTATTATCATAAACGCTTGGGTCATGCTCAATTCGCCATTTACCTTGCGGCCAATCCTCATCCTTTGTATTCGTAAGCTCGGATGATGGAGAAACGATTAAATCGTAATTATTACCAAGTTCCAAATATTCATTGTTAGCTTCATTACGCGATTGATTCGCGATATATTCAGCCATTGCATCTACTTGCTGCTGATAGGTTGAACCCGAGCGATTAACAAACGTACCCTTATCGTTGTTTTTTCTAATAAAGGATTCTGCCTGATTTTGTGTTAAATCGCCCGTTCCTGCACCATCGCTGTCTTCACCCCATCCAATGTAATGGATTTGGTCGTTGTCCATTCTTGTCATAATTTCGCCAAGTGCAATGGAGTTATCAAAATCAGGCACCGTTTGGTCATTCAAGTTAACGATGTACTTTCTAGCTGAAGGTCTCCAATCTGGTTCACGAAGAACCTCCATGAAATCCTTAGAAATAACCTCTACCTCTTTACCCGCAAAAATTGTTCCATTGTTATAATGGAAATCCCAAGAATCCTGATTACGCTTAAAGCTGCCAAAATAAAACTTAGTCGATACAAAACCAGAGTGTCTAATAATTTCTTGTTTAACGTTGTTTACTGTTTTGTTCAAATACATTGTGGATGTGTCCGAACCATCAAATGGATTAATGTAAACTTTAAGCTCCACAATATTAGCTGGAATTGTGTCCAAGCTTAACGTAATAATTTCCCCAACTCCGCCATTAGTATCATCTTCGTCCAAAGTGCTGCCATATACCTCTAGCTTTCGATAATATAATTCATCTACTATGTCACCTGAACTCCAGAATTCAACATGAGCATCCATATCTTTTCCTGGACCTGGCCAATATAGTTTAAGCTCAAACTTACCCTCTAAAATATTCGTTTCGTTTACTTGCACAGATTGAATGTTAAGATTGCTGGCATTCACGCCTCTAAGCTCTAATGCTCGCTGAAGATCCTCTTTGTAGGTATCAACATTTTGCGTAGAATTATCTACCGCTAGTACGACATCTACATCATAGGCCTTCTGTACATTAATTCCAATCTCGACTGCTTCTGCTGCGCTAACATGAATTGGTATTGCTACAGAGATTAGCGACACAATTAATGTGAAGCTTAGCATGGAAACCCCCAGCTTTTTCAGCCACCGTTTACTCACTGATTTTCCTCCTGTTGTTTTGGTTTGCTAAGGCCATTCATTCCTTTATTACTTCTTTCCTATTATACCAATCGATACTGAACAAATAATAAACAAACGAAGAGATGCTAAATTAAGCATAGTCTGATTTTCACGGACATGTGAACATAAAGTCGCAAAAAAAAATCTATTACATTCTTTTCTCAACGAGAAAAACAAGGGCCTAAGAACTATGAAAAGTTATTCTAGCAATCTAGCATAGTGCCACGCCCATTATAATCTAGCTTGTCTATTGATTACATGTTGGCTTAATGAAACTGGTCTGCAAAATTAATAAATGCCTAATTTATTGACTTTTACGTTCTTATAGCACCTAAAAAGCACTT
The DNA here is from genome assembly GCF_018604145.1 of Paenibacillus agaridevorans. Taxonomy (NCBI): domain Bacteria; kingdom Bacillati; phylum Bacillota; class Bacilli; order Caryophanales; family Paenibacillaceae; genus Paenibacillus; species Paenibacillus agaridevorans. The sequence continues at coordinate 5,476,510 of NZ_CP075889.1, forward strand.
ATAAAACCACTACTCAACGCACTCGCAATGCATAGGCCGGGGATTCAATTCTCTTCATCAGCATCCTAAAAAAAAGCAATGACGCGGATTCCGGGAAACACCCGATCCGCGTCATTGCTTTTCGTCTACCATTCATCTACCCTGTATTTGGCTAAAGTGTCCTTTATTCTTTGATCTTTTTCAGGTCCTTGTTCTTCCTTCCAGTGATAGAAGAGCCAATTCCTTTTAACACTTCTTTCTGAGACTCACCCACCTTATCCTGACGCCACACCTCAGTAGTGAGCGAAGCAATTCCTCGATCACGCTGAGTCCAATACTCAATCAACTGCTCTATAAATGCGGCATCCTCCCCATCGGCCAAGCGTCATGCTCCCACACCTTCGGTTACGATCGGCAGCGTCACCGTTTGTCCCGTTTGCGAAGAACGATAAATCCCGATAATAATTTCGAGAGGCAGCCGTCCTTGCTCCCCGTTCACCGCAGGCTCGCGGTTCTCGCGCACAGCGGCGATCATATCTTCAAATTGCGGCCGATGCGAGGAGGACGATAATGCCGCTGGATCGGCTGAAGCCCCACCTTTACTTTCGGCCAACTCCGTCTCTTCATCCTTGAACGAAAGCTGCGTAATTTGCTCATTCTCGAAGACCGCCGTGCCGTTCTCGCCGATAATTTCGATACGTGTCTTCAAGCCAGGATACGCGCAAGTCGTCGCCGTAATCGAGCCGACCGCGCCGTTCGCGAATCGAACCGAAGCGACCGCAACATCCTCCACCTCAATTCGTTCATGGCCGAGCGTCTCGCAATGCGCGTGAACGGAACGAACCGGACCCATCAAATATTGCAGCAGGTCGATCCGGTGGATTGCCTGGTTCATCAAAGCGCCTCCGCCGTCCAGCGCCCAGGTGCCTCGCCAGTCGCCGCTGTCGTAATATGACTGCGAACGATACCAGTGCACCGCCGTCGCCCCCATGATCAATCGACCGAATTTGCCGGTCTCGATCAGCCCTTTAACCCGTTGAATATCGCGGCTGAAACGCGTTTGCGAAACGGAAGATAGCTTTAGCCCTTTCTCGGCAAAAATACGAATAATTTCATCCGCCTTCTCCAGCGTAATTTCTATCGGTTTTTCGATGATCGTATGCTTGCCAGCATTCGCGCATGCAATCGCGTGCGCGCCGTGCATACCGCTCGGTGTCGCAATCGTAACAATATCGATGTCAGGCCGTTCGAGCATTTCTTGGTAATCGGCATAATAAGCCACACCCATTTTCTCCGCCAAGCCTTTGCCAAGCTCCTCGACTTCATCCGAAACGGCGACCAGCTCGACTTCCGGCATATCTTGCATAACTGCAACATGTGTTTTCCCGATTACACCGCAGCCGATAATTGCAAAACGCATCGGTTTCATATGTCTCCACCTTTCTTCCGACCTGTTTAGCGACTCGGTCCGGTTAAGCCTGTCAGTGCCATAGAGCTTTTATATTGGATAAATTCACGATCCAACACGCTTCGTACCTGTGCAATTTTCCACTTTATATGGGCGGTATCTGTCATATACTCCATGGAGGGCTCCCAGCCCAGCCTTGAGTCGGCTTCTACAAGCGGGATCGCAGCTTCTGCGTTGGCAATCTCACGCTCAGCCAATTGCTCAAGCTGGACAAGCAGTGCACTAGCCTCGCTATGATCTGACGTCAGCAGCAACCTTTGCTTTAGCATCCACCATTGTTTTACATGGATCGTTGTTTGAACACAACAGGCAATGAAACTTCCCAGATCAAGCATTCGGGCAGCATCTTCCCTTCTATTCCCCGGTGTCAAAGCTAGTCCATTTTCTAACAAATCATTCCCCAGCTTCATATGACTCAACATACGCTCTAAGCTTCTAATTTCTACATCAATCCGATTTATTCCAAGTGATTGAGCGGGGCGCTCTCTCGGCTTGTAATCCGTAATGATAATCTCATTGCCCATCATTGCATGCTTGGACGCAGGCATCTTAATCGGTTCGAGGAATACTAGTGGATAGGATGGACCAACGCGAAAGGGACCATACTGATCTTCACTTGTACATATATAGTTTTCGATCGCCTCGCTCCAATGACCCCACGTTTCCAAGACAAGTGTGGAAGCAGCCTTTCCAAAATCCCTTTCGGCTAGAAGTGTTAATACCTCATCAAAGGATGGTGATGGTGTCCAATAAGCATATTTTGTAAGATCGCTTATAAAAGAAGGCCACCAGCCATAATGATGGTTTTCCATCAATCCGCTCAGTCCCCATTGATCGCGGGCATGCAATAGAGCTTTATGTCGTTTGTTCCATTGCATTGGAAATGGTTCATAAGGGATAACTCCAATATCCCAAGTAAGACCACCTGTGTTACTCATTGTATATAGCTTAAGTCCTCGCTCATGGGCAGCTTCAGCTTCACTTCGGAAATATTGCCCCGGACCGATTTGTGAAAGTGTATAGTCTACAGCTACATGAGCCACATCCTCGTTATCAACTTGCTCGAACATCTCGAAGGTTACTAGTAAAGTAATGTCATTCGGCAAATTACGAATAAGTTTTAGTCGTTCTTCTTCGGGAGCATAACCCCAGTTGTAAGTCCAGAAGACAATATCAGCATCTGGGCTATGGGAACGAATTGTTTTGGACAAGAGATCAAGCCACTGTGGAAAGTCTTCGCAAGGCCACCACCCCGGACTAGGCTTAGTTCGCGGTTGATCGGCTGGCCAGTTCATCAGCAGCTTGCCCGTCGTATTTGGATCTTTACTTGGAAACTCACATGATTCTCCTACAAGAATGACACCTTTGAACCGTGGACAGGCTTGAAATAGTTTGCCGTAAGTGCTGTTATAATAGGCAGGTGCATCAGGATCATCAGGATGAAATCGACTGATCAGATAGCTATATACATATACATCTAGGCCGTAAAGAGCAGCTCGATCGACGAGATGATTAAAATCTTTATAACCTGTGGGAGTTTGGTCGATATCTTTCACAAATACCAACACAGCATCAATACCTGCGTGTGCCATTGCATTCAAATGAGCATCAGGGAAGTGATCCAACCCCCACCCGGAGTGAGCCATTCTAGGAGAGAATAGTGGCTCCCGTGTAATTTCACCAAATTTGAGGACAGGTGCCTCCCGTATATTCATCTGGTCCTCTAAGTAATAACTCCCTTGTGCTGTTCCTCTGTCGTCAGAGCCGCAAACAATAATTTTATTGTGCGAGACAGTAATCCGATAGCTTCGCGGTTTTGTGAGCTCTTCTTCCATAAGCTGCAAATGATTATTGGAAGCTAGAATAATAATATTGTCTCTTTCCCTTGCCGCTTCTTGGACATCAATCACCTTGGATATTCGGACAGAAATATTCATACTAGTTAGGAAGTAATCTTGCAGATCCTTTGCAGTATGCAGAATTAGCTCACTTGCGGATTCACTGATTATAATTCGCCAATCCTCGGTTATTTCCAATTCATCATGAGACTTAAGAGCATTCAAATTACGACGATTAGGCTTATGAACAACTTCCAATCGCTTGCGAAATTGATAATTACTTTCCACTCATGAAACCTTCTTTCTGGTACATTCTATTGATGGCTATAATATTTTCGCTTCGCATGACCAACAAAGTCCACAGCAGCAAGATTAAAATATTTTCGTTCTGGAATAGTCGGTGCCCATGAGGTCTGTAAAAACCCCTTTAGTCTTTCTGGGGCAATATGATCTTTGCAAAATTGTACCGTACTGCCAAAGTTTTGTGCACATGCCCAGTTGCTTCCCGTAGGAATTTGGTCATATCCATGTTCATCCAAAGTTAAGTATGCCTTTACACGCATTCTAGTATATTCATCGTTAGAATTAGGATTGAAAGAGTAACGGTAATACCAGTTGCTTTGCAACACAGATTTAGGCATCTTTTTCAGAAACTGTTCTTGATTATCCCACAGATAATCAGACCAAATCCAACTGCGCACATTTCTACGCTCTACTGTATCTACAAGGAAATAGAAGTCTTTCCACCAAGCTTCATGTTGACGTAGTAACGCATGGTTATAACGTTCCTGATTGATATAGGTTTCTTCGTCCATCCCTAAATGGAAGAAATCGGGATTATCAAAAATATCTATTACTTCATTAATAAGATCCTTACATACCTGGTAGTACGTTGGTGAGGAAAGATTACGAGAATAGACGCCTAGCCATTCATCATGGCTGGCAGAGAAATTTAGCTTTGGTATTGGATTTAGTCCCATACCACGAAGTCTAGACAACTCCTTCTTAAGCTCATCTACACTCCAAGACCCTTTGACGGCAATTTCGGGGTGACTTTCATAACGAACTCCTTCACCCAAGTCTATTAAAATAGTATTTAGACCATCCTCGACCATTTTTTCGGTAATTTCATTCCAGCTGGTTTTGTTGCATAGAAGGGTTGAACTCGCATGAATATATTCCGTAGAACCTTCGAATGGTGGCGCATCCTCTTCTACCCAAAAGTTGTATCCCAGATGAACAAGATTTGCCCATATCATTTCATTTTTTGCATTTTTCATTTTCAATAGCTCCTTATTAGGTAGTGGATATGGTGAAACCGCGCAATATAGCGGTTTCACCATATTGGTCGTGCCTGCTAGGGCAGAGTTTCGAATAGTACTATAGGATTTAAAGCTATGTTTGCTGCTTTTTGTGTATATTTATTTGAATAGGTCATGCTGAAAGAATAAGTACCCGGCAGTAATTCTGTATGGACTTCTCCATCGACAGTGGTGCCAATCGTCCGCCAGCTTCCCGCATAGTACTTAGCAAGACCATTACTCAGAGGTTCGCCAAGACTGTCCTTGAGCTGTACGGTCACATTGACAGTTTGGAATTCTACCGTAGCGTTATTTCCTATATGCTGGGCGAACTGATGATAAGTTCCCTCATGGGTCATGCTGAAAGTGTAATTACCTGGCAGCAGTTCTGCTCGAACTTCACCGTCGACAGTGGCACCCATCGTCCGCCAGCTTCCTGCATAGTACTTAGCAAGACCATAATTCTGAGGCTCGCCCAGACTATTCTTTAGCTGCACGGCGACATTGACGGTTTGAAACTCGACAATAGGGTTATTTCCTGTGTGCTGTGTCAGCTGATTATATGTTCCCTTATAGGTAACCGAAAACGTATAGGATTTTTGAGGCAGATTGTTGCTTGCTCTTCCAAAGGAATCTGTTATGCCGAAATCCTTCCAGCGGCCATCATAGTATTTGATAATGCCACCACTCAGCGGATTTCCATTGCTGTCCTTGAGCTGTACCAGCACGTTACCGCTCACAACAACCTTTGTAGTGGCTGTTAATCCTCCTATAGCGGTTGTTGCCGAGACGTAGGCAATTCCTTCAGAGATTGCAGTTATATTTCCATTGTTATCTACTGTCACCACATTTTGATTATCTGTACTCCACAGGACGGATTGGTTGGCTGCTGTTATCGGTGTAAGAGATGCGAGCAACGTCTCGGTACCCCCTACTATCAAAGACGTCTCTGTTGCATTAAGCTCAATCCCCGCCGGTGCAACGTCATTTGTAACTCGATTCAATTGAATAGAATTGATATAAACCTCATTTGTACCAGACTGCCAATCCAGCGGAATATTATAAATCAGTAATCCGTCTTTACCCGTCTCAAGCGATCTTCCCATCCCTGCATGCTCAACTAATTTAACACCATCTAACCATAATGAAAGGGTTTGCCCACCGTCGAAGACAATTTCCCAATCATGGAATGCTTGGTCTGTCGGCATAGTTAGTTGATCCTGGAAGTTGGTTGATATACCTTGAAACATTACTTTGTTCTGATCATTGAAGGTGATGCTGAAATGCTTCTGATTCGCCGTAATTTTGAATATAACCCCGCGGTTAATATGATTCTGGAACGGTGTCATTAGGTCAACAATGCGTGCATTTAGCTTTAAACGCCACGGACCGGAGCCGATTGTGACATTTTTATTCATAGTAACGTAGTTGGTACCCGCCTCGTGATCACCGTAGATCAAATATTGACCTTCATCAACAGGCTTCAGCGTTACAGCATTTGGATTTCCTTTCGTGTTGCCGAAATCTGTAATATACACGCCAGTCTTAGGTACAGTGCTCACACCCCAAGCCGCAGTTGTCAGACTGGATGCAGGATCATTCAACAACAGGCTATTAGGTGTGCCCGTTGTTGTAACCAAGCCATTCACCCAAGAAGCCGGATAGGCAAGCTGGTACCATTTCTCCACCTTTACTTTATCCCCTAGAAGCCCAAGAGCATTGGTACCTGCTATGTTGTTGAACAAGTAAATGCCATCGTAGCCCGCCTCGTAGAACTGGTTGGCACGCAGGAGGTACTGCTCCTTGGAAACGTTCGTGCGAGATATATTACTGGCCACGCCTCGTTTGAGCAAGTCCTCTTCTTGCTTGGACAAGTCTACTCCCGCAATATTAAAATTAATGCCGCCATATAGTTTTACGTTGGTACCGCTTACCAGATCGGCGAACTCGTCGACATTATCCCAAAACTTCTCACTGTTAACGGAGGATGGTACTAATATATCGATTAGGCCTTCAGTAATCCAAGTTTGAATATCGAATCCATTCTTGAAATAATCATGATCTGGTATGCGAACTGAAATTTTGCTATCCGGCAATGCCTGCCGCAATCCCCGTAGGAATTCAGTCATAATATCCGCTCGATATTGCATCCACCGCTGCATGCCTTGGGCGGTGTTCTCCAGCTTAGGATCTACACCATACTGAGTTATATATCCAGCAGTTATAACAGGTTCCCAGCCCAGCACATATGGATTGCGATTGAAGTCAAGCTCAACCCCCTGCACGCCTTGGAATGAAGCGGCTTCCAGCAGCAAATCCTCAATTTTCTCACGGAATTCGGAATATCCATAGCTCAGATTATTACCCAGGGGGGCTCCATAATAAGTCAAATAGCGATAGGCATCATATTGCGGGTAAATGTTCCCGTTCAGCCATGGATACAGGTTCATAGGATAGAATGCATTGACCCTCAAGGAAGCGAATGTATCGATTCCAATCTGTTGTGACCGTTGTGCGACAATCTGCAGCGGATTTTTATTATTCGCTACGAACTGGAGTGTAACATCACGAATTTTCTTATCAACTTCTCGCATGAGCAATTCTTGCTCAGGTGTTAAGCTGGCATATGGGATTCCTGCGACTTCACTCTCATAGAAAGTAAGGAATGTTGTACCTGTAGCATAATGGATGGCGCCGACATCTTGATTGGAGTAAATGTCCACATCATTAGCTTTCAAAGTCGCTTCGCTGGTGACCTTACCGATCGCGAGATTCGTATTCGCATCATTATTGTAGATGACTCGTTTACCGTTTATTCCCTCATCCGGTTTAGAAGCGATTGTTACTTCATTCGCTGTTAGACTTTTAAATTTAATATAAGCAATTCTTGCTTGTTTCCCCGGTTTTGGAGTGATTTGCAGCATGCTATTATTAAAATCGGCGGCCATAACGAACACTTCGGAAACTGCTTTACCGCCATAAGCAATAGCAGGATCAAAGTGGGCTCCATCGATCATAATGTCATGCTCAGTTATTCCATCTGTAATGGAAAACCCTTGTGTTCCGGATATATACCCCACATAGACGCCGAACCATCCATTAAGATGAACAGGCACCTGCAAAGCCGATGAATCATTCTGACTTTCCAGGAACACCCCGCCTTCTTGGGAGCCGTCATACTGATAATGAGATTGCTTCCAACCCGATTCAAGAGGGTCTTGATTCAGGGCGTTACTCAATTCGTGCATTTGCGCAAATAGAAACAGCTTATCATTCGTCGCTGTTATGGATTCATCCGCATACACCAGTTCAACATCGGAACGCAGCTCTACATTTTGAGTAAGACTACTGATCACGTAATTGCCTCTAGTCATCGTCAATTCCAACTGCATACGTCCAGATTGGCCTTGTGGATCAAGCTGAATCGGGATGATCGAATCTTCAACAACTTGACTCGATGCAGCAATGATTTGATCCTCTTCATATAATTTCACATGCAGCTCAATACTCTGATCAGCGATCCAGAGTGGATCAATATCGGTTACATTGACAATTGCAGAGATTAATGTGAAGTCTGAATTCGGCAAAATTGTGGCGCCGTTCAGGTATGGCTTATACCATAATGGCCAGGCCCCTGTTACCATCCTGATATTGTCCAGATAGACTTCAGTCGAACCCCCTGCTGCCCCAATAGAATCCTGAATAATAGTAACCCGATCCGGCTCCTCGACACTAAGACCAGCTCCTGTTACAACACCGAGCCTCAAACCATCCAGCCCTACAAATAGCCGTCCGAACTCATCCAGTCCCATCTTCCAATTATGGAAGTTTGCGTCCTTAGGTAATTCGAAGGGAAGCTCTTCGTAAGAATCTGGCGTATTCTTCAGCACATACAACCGTTTCTTATCGTTGAGAGTGAATTTATATTTCTTGTTATCGGCAACAACCTCGAAGCTAATTCCTTTAGTTGGACTATGCCCCTCTGTTGTAATGAGACTTGCAATGCGGGCGTCGAATTCCAAGGTCCATGTCTGACTGTCAATCGCGACTTGCTGAGAAATTTGAGCCGTTACTGCGGCTTGCGGATCGCCATAGATCAGATACCTGCCTTCATCAACCGACTTCATACCGGCGAGTGTCCCGTTAGATTGAATATGGTCCGTAACGTAGCTTCCCTCACTTGGCAAGGCGACCTGCCAGCCACCTGCGCCGAAATTGGACGCAGCATCTTGAATAATCGTATTATTCGCCGTTTTGATCAGCTTAAGATGTTCCAGATAAAATTCGTTTGTCCCGGATTTCCACTCCAATGGGAAGTTTGTAATTGTAATTCCGTCCGACTTGGTTGAGGTTAGTCCAATTCCTTCATACTCGGCTAGTTTGACATGATCGCGTAGCAGCGATAGTGTACCGAGACCATCGAACTTGATTTCCCATTTGTGCGTAATATTATCTGTTAACCCGATTACTTGTTTTACATAATAGGTACCACCCAAGTCTTTCTGAAAGTTCACCTTGTCTTGTTCGTTAAAGGTTACGCGGTAAAGCTTCTTATCCGCAACGATGTCAAAGTTAATACCCATTTGTGCTTGTGTATCCAGCGGAGTAATCAGGTCTGCAATTCGTGCGTCAAACTCTAATGTCCATGCTCCAGGTCCGATGGGCACATTCTTGGTTATTACTGAATAGGTACGATTGTCATTTGCGATTTTATCGCCATAGAGCAAATATTGTCCTGGCGGCACCGTTTTGAGCGGCAACTGATGCGGATTTCCAATTGAAACGCTGGAATCAATCGTATATGCGTTGGGTACAGGATAGGACACCGGGCCTGAAATCCATCCCGCAGTCTGCAAATTAGAAGCGTCATCCTCGAATAAGATGCCTTCTGGTGTCAGCACTTTCACGAACGTAATGGCTTGGAACCCTCCGTCATAAGTTGCGGCTGTCACGGTTGCATCGCCGACTGAAATTGCCATAACCTCTCCACCTGGTCCTACAGAAGCAACAGCCGGATTACTGCTGCTCCATAATATCGTCTTATCAGTTGCAAGCGCAGGCAGTACAGTTGCGACCAGTGTCTCGCTTTCACCGACAATTATTGAGGTGATGGATTTATTCAAAGCAATGCCGCTAACCGGGAGCGGTTTTACCTCGAGAGTATCACTTGCTGTAAATTCGCCGTCTTCCGTCTTTACTGTTATCGTAACAATGCCTGGAGAAATCCCCGTCAATACTCCTTCTGTATTCACTGCTGCCACAGCTGTATCGCTGCTTAACCATTGAACCTGCTTATTGCTAGCGTTAATGGGTTGAACGTTTGCCGTCAAGATAACGTCATCTCCGACTAGCAGCTCCGATTGACTTATGTCCAACGATACTCCTGTTACCGATATTTCTCCTATTATGGCTGTTACTGTTGTTTGTGCGAAATAACGACCGTCTTCCGTTGTTGCGGTTATTGTTGCGCTGCCGGCAGCTATCGCATTGACAGCACCATTCCCGTCAACAGACGCAATATTCGGATCGTCGCTTGACCATGCAATGCCCGTCTCACCGGTATTGGCGGGAGTTACCGTTGCGTTTAACGTGACATTAGAGCCTACTGTCATCGTCACTGTAGCCGGTTCAAGTAATATTCCTGTCGCGGGTCGATATAGCTTCATATGTCCCAAGTACACTTCATTCGTTCCAGATTGCCAATCGAGTGGAATGTTATATATAACCATGCCATCTACAGTACCGGGCAATGACCTTCCCATACCTGCATGCTCCGCCACCTTGACCCCATCGAGCCAAAGCGATACTGTCTGAACTCCATCAAAGACGATCATCCACTCATGTAGAGCCTGATCTGCAGGCATGCTTAAGCGATCTTGGAATATCCCTGACGCCCCTAGGAACATTACCCTGTTCTGATCATTGAAGGTAAGGCTATACTGTTTTTCATTGGCATTCACTCTAATAATAAGACCGCGATTTACATCGTTCTGAAAGGGGGTCATTAAATCAGCAAACCGCGCTTCAAACTTTAATTTCCAAGCTCCGGCTCCAATTGTGAAATTTCGGGCCATCGTCGTATAGTTGGAGCCCGCGGCTTGGTCGCCATAAAGCAGGAATTGACCGGCACTGACCGGTTTCATTGTCACTCCATTAGGGTTTCCTTTGCTGTTACTGAAGTCGGTAATATAGATGCCGTTTCTAGGCACTGCACTAACCGACCAGGCATTAGCCGTCAAGCTGGCCATATCGTCCTCGAAGAATACACCATTTGATTCACCAAATACATCAGTAGAATTGTAGAAAGGGAATATGTTCACGATGAGCACTGCGATTAAGAAAATTCGAATCCTCTTAAACCATTTCCGTGTCAATATGATTCCCCCTTTGGGATTATGGCGATACTTTCGTTTTCATGCCTGTATTTCTCACGATCACAGCATTTTCATCCGCCTCAATAGCAGCTTTAGAGGCCAGTAGCAAATCAAGATGTGTAACCTCATGCGGTTTATTTTCAATTCTGTGCAAGAAGTCTTCCATATACGTAATCGGTACATCCAGCAGCGGGATTTTGGCAAACGGTCTGGAATGCATAACGGTGAACAAGAACTCCTCTTGCCCCACAGACGGATCTCCCGTCAAGCGCAGCTCGGCGCTGCCGAGCGTACCTGTAACAAATATACGGAGATCCCCATAGGACCATAGCTTCTCCGGCGTGTGCCAATCTGCGTACAGTTGTGCAACAATACCACCATTCATAATGGTCTGAACTGCAGCAACATCATAGAAATCAGAATATTGCGGAAGAATTGATTTGGCCAATACAGATGAGATGGTATCCGTCTCCTGGCCAGTCAACCAGCGTAGAATATCGAAATCATGGATAAAAAGATCCATAATAATCCCCCCGTTTCGCTGCTTGGAAAAATGCCAGTCCGGTCGGCTGCTCGGGTTCAGCTTATGTGGTTTGCGCATGGTGAGAGATAGTATAGTTCCTAACTCGCCAGCATCAATCATTTGCTTCAGAGTATAGATGGAACGCTTGTCTCTGGAGGTCAACATCAAACCAATTTGAATACGCCCCCGATTAATAACAGTTTCCAAGCGATTCAGGCCATCACGATTCGTAACAATCGGCTTGTCGAGCATAATGTGCTTGCCATGTTCACAGCAGGCTTCAATGATTGCGACTTTTTCGTCATTAATTGCGGATGAGCCTATAATCGTAGCGGATGAATTCCAAATTTCATTCACATCATGGATCAGGGGGATATGATGTTGCTCCGCATACGCTGCAGCTAAAACAAGTGGGTTGCGGTCATAAATTCCAATACAATGATGGCCGGCTTTTATCATTGCTTCTATGAACATAGTGATATGACTATGTTGAAAGCCTACAATGGCAAAATTATAGTTCACAGTGCCTGCTCCTATTCCAACCGAATTGTTTACTTTGCGAACAGCTTGCTATTTGGTATACCAATCTTTTGTATGAACTACATTTTCCTTACTGGTTGCGTACCAATTTTGATAGAATTCATCAACTTCGAGCCCGCCTGCCTTATCCCAAGTTGATTGCACATCTGACAATGCTTTTTCAATTGAGTAAGAGCTGCCGCCTACAATGGATTTTGACCAAATATCAGATATTGCTTTTAATCCATTGGAGTAGTTTAATAATAAATCTTGTGGCAATGAAGGTAGAGAGTTTTGGTCAATATCGTAATAAATAGGACGTTCCACACTTAAGTAAGCTGCATCTGCTGCTTTAATAATTTCGCTAAACTCCACATGGAGAGGATTATTCATATCCAATTGTGAAATATATCTCGCACAATCCCCTTCAAATACTGGGGAATTTAACATTCTATAATCGGCTGTCCAAGATAGCTGCTCCGTAAAGATTGGTTGGACTGGTGCTGGACATCCATTTTCTCCCACTGTATGATGAGTTCCTTCAATACCGTATTTTAACGTTTTGCCTGTTGATTCACGTGCTAGGAAATCAACATACTTAATAATAGCCTCAGGATCTTTTGCAGCAGCGTTTACGACCGTTGTAATAAAGATTGGCGGATTAAGTGGTGGACTAAATTGGCCGAACTCTGATTTAGGCAGTGGGATTGCGATAATTTCACCATTAGGATTGCTCTGTCTGAATGATTCAAACACTTTGTACCCTATTGCACCTGCGCCGCCATTTGCAGCAAACATACCCAGCTTACCGTTAATAAAGTCTTGCTGTGCTTTCTCTCCATTTGTATCCGTTAAGAAATCCTTATCAACAAGCCCATCGTCATATAACCGCTTTTTGAATGCGGTGCTTGCAGCTGCCCGGTTAAATTGATGGACGTATTCTCCGTTATTTATGCCCCACTCGCTATAACCGAATATCGCATTAATTAAGAAACCGCCATTGGAGCTCAAATTAATACCATAAGTATCCTTTTGATTATTTTTGTCTGGATCGTTTTCAGTGAAAGCTTTAATGACGTTATACAATTCCTCTGTTGTTTGCGGAACGCTCAAATTAAGTTCTTTTAACCAATCATTACGAACATAGAGAACGACATTGGTGTCAAGTGCTGCGATATAACCAAGACCGTATAATTTGCCGTCATCTTTCATTCCTAGTTTCCTTAAAGCAGGATATTTCTCAAGTAATTGCTTGTAATCTGTACTGTATTGTTCAATGAGATCCTCTAGCGGCATCAATTGCTTCTGTGAATATAGTTGATTCTTGAATGGGGCGCTATATTCGAACATAATATCAGGCGCTCCTCCAGAAGCTAGCAGCAGGTTAAGCTTTTTCTCAGACTCGGCACGCGGAACCGAAATAAACTTAACATCTGCAGGTCCATTCTCATTTAGCCATTCTGTCCAACGGTTTTTTTCAGGCGTTCCCTCTTCCGCAGGAATATTTCCTCTGTCATAAATAGAAACGCTTATTGCCCCTCGTCTGTCAGGAGTTGGAGTCGATGTTGACTTGATTGCCGCCTGTTTGGCTGTTTCTGCAGGTTTTTCGCTTACTGTTGGTTCACTCGGTTTACTGCATGCAGCCAATAAGGCTGCTGTTGCTAAAACCATTACCATTGCCAATACTAATTTTTTGACATGCTTAAGGTTGATTTGAACCTTCATGTTTTGACCCTCCAGAATAAATTTTGTACTTCCAGTTTTCATTACAGTTACTTGTAAAGTAATATCTGTGCCATCACCCCTCTCAAGCTTGGTATAGGTTAGAGCTTACTTTTCATTAGCCCTTAATCGCACCAATCATCACGCCTTGAATAAAGTACCTTTGAAGAAACGGATAGATGATTAGCATCGGAATGACCATAACCATAATGCCTGCTGATTTGATACCTTCTGGCGTAGCAGTATTCTGTTCGTTCGCTGGTAAATTGTTGATTTCCTGAAGCAGTGATTGGCTTTGGATCATTTGCTGTACGAGGACAGCTAAGTTGTATTTCTCGATATTCTGGATATATAAAAGCACGGTTAAGAATGTGTTCCAATACCCAACTGCATAAAATAAGGAAATGGTCGCTATTACAGGCATCGAGAGCGGCAATACGATTCGTATAATGTACCGAAACTCTCCGCTCCCATCTATTCGTGCTGCTTCTTCAAGCTCCTTTGGAATATTGGCAAAGAAGGTTCGCATGATTAGCATGTAATAGGTACTGATTAGGGCAGGTAACCATATAGCGCTGTATGTGTTCATCAATCCCAATGCTTTGATAACGAGATAAGTGGGGATTATCCCGCCGCTAAATAACATCGTAAAGACGATTGCCAGTGTAAAAAGTTTTCTTCCGTACATATAAGATTGAGCTAACGGATAAGCTGCTAGAAAGGTGAAAACTAAGCTTAAAGCAACACCTACAACTGTAATGATGATGCTATTCATGAATGATTGAATAATTCGGGTTCCCTCTAGCAATAAACGATAGGAGTCCCAGCTCCAGCCTTTCGGCCAAAATGATACTTTGCCCGACATGATGGAGTGAGTATCGCTCAAGCTAAGTGCCGCTACATGAATAATTGGAAGCAAGCAGCTTAGTGCAACTAGACCGAGTATTATCGCATTAATTTGATAGAATAGTTTCTCACCGAGTGAAGATCTCATATTTTTCTCCTTTCTTCAGTTTCAGGTTTACCATAAACCCTGCCCGAATTTTTTGGCGGTTCTATTGGCCAGCAATACAAGTACAAGTCCAACCACGGATTCGAACAATCCTAGTGCGGCAGAGAAGCTGAACTGGGCTCCTTCAATACCGATTCTGTAAATATACGTACTGATAACCTCAGCAATATCCGAAACGACTGGATTTTTCAATACATAGACTTTGTCGAATCCTACTTCCAGCACGTTTCCGATCGAGATTATAAACATGATGATAATAGTAGGGGATATACTTGGAATGGTTATGTTAATAATTTGCTTCCATTTGTTGGCGCCGTCTATACTTGCAGCTTCATAAAGGCTATTATCTATAGCACTAAGTGCTGCCAAATAAATAATTGCTGCAAATCCGGCTTCCTTCCAAATGCCTGATGCGAGGAATATGGTGATCCAGGAACCTGATTTGTATAAGAATGGATAGGCGTCACCAGTCAACCACTTCACTACATGATTTACAATTCCAGTTTCCTGTGAAAATAAGGTCAATGCAATTCCGCCTACAATGACCCAGGAAAAGAAATGGGGTAAGTATACTAGCGTTTGAACGACTCGTTTATACCATATCTTTCTAATTTCATTAAGTAAAATAGCTAGCAGTATCGGAAATGGAAATCCTACGAAGACAGTTAGTGTTCCAAGTACAATGGTATTACGAATAATTTCTAGTGATTGCGGCCTGTCAAATAAGATTTGAAAGTGCTTCCAACCAACCCAAGGACTATTCATAATACCTTGTATGAAGTTGTAATCCTTAAAAGCAATCACTACACCGAACATAGGTAAATACTTAAACAGTACATAAAATAAAATGACAGGCACAAACATAATAAATAACGGAATGTTTTTACGAAATCTCAATGTCACCGTATGTTCTCCTTTCTCTCTGCGTTCACCTAAACTATAGGCAAGTGGAAGGGAGCGTTCAATAGATATAATTCTTATGAATAGATCAATTTCCATTCATAATGCAAAAAACCGCTTCTTATCGAAGCGGGTTTTTTAGCCATACACCTATTTTTAGTATTAAAATCGAGTTACAATAGATCAAATTGTCGATAAACAATTTTCTCAATCAATGAAAATTAGAAGAATCACGATTCATTTTACGAAAATCACCAGGTGTTATGCCGGTCCATTTCTTGAATACACGTATAAAAGTAATGGAATGCGAGTAACCCACTTTTCGAGCAATATCCTGAACGGGCTCAGAAGCTTCTTCCATTAATAATCTCTTTGCATGCTCCATCCTGACCTTTGACAAATAATTAACAAAGTTCTCACCAAACTCTTCCTTGAACAGTCGACTAACACTTTTCATATGTAACTGAAATGTGTCACTAATATGATTGAGCGAAAGATCTGGATTGTCGTAATTGGTTTCTATGTATTCCTTGATTTGCATAATTAATTGATGGTTTACCTTTTTCTGCTTTTGCACTTGCAATTGTTCGGCTAGAATGCGCAGGGTTGTCAGGATAGACTGTTCAGCTTCTTCAATCTGAATAAACCCTTTAGTGTTATTTCTAATTTCCGGAAGATAATTTTGTTCCCATATGACTCGCAATCCGGGGGGGAGCGTTTTACATACCTTGTCCAAAGCAATGATAAAGTAGTTGATACAGTCGATAACATCTTCACGTCTGAATGCTGTAGCCTTGAGTGTGAGGAATAATTCGTGCACCTGCTCTTCCCAACTCGCATCTCCTGCCCGGAATGCTTGAGATGCCGACCTAATTTGGTCCATATTTTGCAATACATGTCCTTGTGGCATATCGATAACGTCTTCATGGGAAACTATGCTATTACTTCCGAAACGAGATTTATATTGAAGCGCTTCCAGTGCTTCAGAATAGGATGTAGATAGGTACTGGAAAGAGTCAATAACAGAACCAATCCCGCATGATACGGTAAAAGGCAGATGCTGTTCGATCCACAGCCTGATCTGCTGGCAGAAGGTTTGAATCCATTGATTATCCTCAGATTCCTCATTACGTTCAGTTATTAGTATGACGCCAAGCTGATCCTGGCTCATCCATTCACACCAGGTATGATTTTTCAACTGCTGACCTGTTTCTCGAACTACGGCAGTAACCGCAAATTTCAACAAACTTTGATCCTTAAGAGAGTACGCGCTAGTAAAGTCAGCAATTCGGTCGATCTCTAACACGACAACGACAACGCCACAGCTTCCATTTGACAGTCCGAGCCGATTAAGCTCCTGTTCCCATTCAACTGCAAAGTGAGGGTCGGCATCTTTTATTATTTTTGTGAACAGCCACTTTTTACGAATAATTTCACTTTCCTCAATCTTTTTATCATAGTCTACGGAATGTGCTACCAGTTCATCGATTGCTGTACGGATAAAAAGGAATTCATCCTGCCTCTTCCCTGACAAATTGGCTTTGGAGGAACGGTCAGTATAATGTCGGATACTCGACTCGATCAATTGAATAGGTCGATATTGCTTGCGAGCAGCTACGATCAGCCATACAATTCCCGCAACCACCGAAAGCAATATAGCTGCATACCAAGCGCTTGAAAGTGAAGCAAAAAATCCGTAACTGTTCGTTTGTTTATAGCCGGATCTCACCGTCCAACCTGTATAATCAGAAGTAAGTTTCGTCAATATTTGGTCTGAGCTTTCACCACGACCAATTATTGGAATATCGTTAGCATCTGAGAGAATGAGAAAATTCAATTCCGAATCGAGCAACTCCCTGATCGCCTCTTCTAGCTTGCTTATTCGCACATTGGTAATGATTAACCCCTGAGAGCCGGTATTGAGCGGGACCCCTCTCGAGAGAGAAATGACCTGGTTTCGAGGATTGTTACCGTCTTGAAAAACCTTGAATACGCGCGGGTCCGTCCATGTTCGAGAGTAATTGTCCATAAGCGATTGTTGTACAAAAGCGCGATCGGCAAATTGATTGAGCGGGAGCATTGTACCCGGGGTCAATATAACCTGATCGGAGCTCCGATACAAATAAATAGAATCAACGGACAGTAGGTAAGTCGACATGTCGCTTAATCTTTGAGTTATTTGATAATCCTCGTAAGGGTCGCTCTCTTTATTCCCATCATAAAACAGACGTATCATCTCATTAGTCAATACTTCTTTGATAATCATTTGCTCTGTGAATTTCAACAATGAATCAATGGTTTGCAGGGCATTCTCGGCAAAAACTTGATTCGCTTTAATCGCCTGCTGCTTTGAATAATTGCTCATTGCCGAGAAGAAGAGAAAAATTAAAATGGAGACAATTGCTAGAAAAACAGGTATATAATACAAAAGCCAACGATAATAGATTTTCATAATCTTATCACATCCCTCTGATCTGCAAGCTGTCTTCAAATTAATTATTCTCATACTAGCATCGGTTGATGATTGAATCAATCCGAATGCCTTTTTATACCCTCGGCCTCTCGAAGATGAGCGACCTCCGGCTTTGCAAAGCAAAGCCGCTTCGGAAGCATGTGGCAGGTTTTAGCGCCAAGAGGGAGGATTTCCCTTTAAAGTAGCAAAATCCGGTATATAAGCGCGATTAGAGGGAGTTTTTCCACTAGCGTTGCATCAAAGCTTACACTTCAAATATAGTTTCATAAATTAGATAGCCAACGTCGCCATCCTCCTTTGGCTATTGCTGCCGGGATATGATCATCTGCTCGTACCGCTCGCGGATATTCGGTATTGCCTCCTCGCGTGTCCCGCCTCCTGATTCGGTGATCGACCATCTGATGACCAGGTCCTTCATCTGATCTTCTGACTAGTCTTGTTTATATTTTTCTTTTAGGATACTTGAGCCGATTCCCCCAGCTATCATTAAAAACAAAGAACCGAAGTTCCAAAAAAATGATCCGCCATACAGTGTAATCTCAAGTGGCGTTACTTTATTTAGGAGGAGGACACCGAGTTTGATCACCAACAGCGCTAGGCCCACTAAAATGAAGAAATCAAATATAAACTTTATCTTTGGATGGGCTAATTGCTTACTTTCTTTTATCACCTTTTTTGTCAACTCTTCGTCACTCTTTAATAACTCATCGATAGTTTAACCCCTTGCAGAAGTAAAGACCGCTTTGGTTGCGTGGCCCCGCAACCCCTAGTTGCATGTGATTACACTGGGCTTGTTAAGGTTTTTTCACGGGATTCATTTCATGCTGTTTGCGTCTGACGCTGTAATAACGCATTGCGGCGGGTACCCCTTTTATTTCGAGAACTCCATCATAGATCAGCTCCCTTAGCCGATATTCAAAATAAGAATCCCCGATATATTGCTCGCAATAACCAATCGCCTCTCCAATTAAACGTGCCGACTTCAGGAAGCCGTTATCTTTCAGAGGTGGCCTAAGACCGTCCAGCTTCTCTAGCAGGTATTGATCAAAATATTCTGCTGACACCTCAAGCACATCGTTGTCCTGCCAAATGCGCAGCGTTCCTGTTTGTTCCGTGAGCTTCTTCCATTCCCGTACCAGCCTTGCGATATCAGCAGTGCATAACTTCCCTTTGCCCTCTAGTTGAATGATCGCTTTCTGTAGTTTGTCCGAAGGAATTTCTCCCGAATACCTATACTCAATGTATGCATTTGGTCGGTTGTAAAGCTCCTCACAAAATGCGCATGCGTCATTTATGGAAATGGCGTTTCGTTTGTTGCGAAGCAGATAAAGCGCGTGTCTCATTCCTGCCTGCTCGCATGTATTGCCACTGGTCCAAACGATGATTTCCGCCTGCTCCGGAATTTGCTCTATCTTGTCTAAGAGCTCATGGTATTCATTTTCGATTTCAGTGTAAGCTTCGAAGGCTTCCGTAATATTGTTGCGGAACCAATCGCCGCGTGCCATACGTCCTTCAGGTAAGTCCAGATCGTAGATCGGGCCAATAGCGTAATTTTCCCGTAACGATATCAGCTTGTGCGTTTCCGTGCAGCCTAATCCTTTTAATGCCTGTTTCATGCTCCCCGCAAAGGAATCCCCGATAACGATATGGACATGGGTACAGGTTGGTACAGGCCTCCAGACCGCTCTTTTTTCCTGAAGCCCCATCAATTCGTCATACAGCTCAATCAGTTTGGAAGCCGCTGCTTCAAGCGTATCCCCCTCCTGGTCCTTCATCAACTTGATTTCTGCCAAAATAAACTGCAGATAAGGCTTCAATTCCTCTGCTCCCAAACGATCGGTCGCCTGTTTAATTGCAAAAATATCTTTCAATTTGATTTCACCGCTCCCCGCATTTAACTAGACCTTTCTCCTCCAATTGCTCCAAGTTGCTGTCCATTATGTCCACGTTATATTTACTAAAATACTCTAATATCTGCTTTTTATCTTTATCAGATAATTCATATAGACAGTTAGAAGAGCAGCTGCCGCTCCGGCAAACTGCTCTTGGAACATTAAACTAAAGATACTGTTAGCGTTAGATGGCTATTTCTCCAACTCATAACGGGTCGCGATAATGCCCGACTTGAACGTTCGGCTGGACAGCAGCTTGAGCCTGATTTTCTCGCCGTCGCCGTCGAATACCGATTGTCCGCCGCCCAGGACGACCGGACAAATTGTGAGCAGGAATTCGTCGATCAGGCCGAGCTTAAGCAGCGTCTTGGCCGCTCCCGGGCTGCCGAAGATAACGAGATTTTTGCCGGGCTGCTCCTTGAGCACCTTGATTTCCTCTGCGATATTATTCTTGATCAGCATCGTATTGTTCCATTCCACCTTGTCCATCGTGCCGGAAATAACGATCTTCTTAACATCCTGCAGCCATTTGGCATGCTCCATATCGTGCTTTGACGCACTCGGATTGTCCAGCATCGTGGGCCAGTAGCTCTCCATCATGCGATACGTCGTGCGTCCGTAAACGGGAGCTCCGACTTCGGCTACGATCTCCTCGGCGTATTTCTCTAATTCCTCGTTGTACGGAATCCAATCGAGTCCCCCTTTCGAATCCGACGCATACCCGTCCAGCGACACATGCATAAACAATACGAGTTTTCTCATGTCCGTTTCTCCTCCGATTTTGAATTTATTTTGTTCGATTAATATGGCGGTTGGTCCCGCGTTTCATCCTACTGTTGTGTTTATAATAAATCATTACGTTACGTAAGGTTCAAGTGGAAATCTTCATTTTCTTTATAGTAATCCTCTGGCTGTTGTTTCTCTACAGATCATAGCCGGTACACCCTGGTCCACGTTACATGTTGACAATTTGCATCCTTGATTTTATAATGAATAAAATTTTATTCATTAAAGGAGCGACCAAAATGCCCCGTACACCTGAACAATACGAGGCCATGCGACTTGCAACTCGCACCAAAATCCAGACTGCGGCGATGCAGCTATTCGTTCGTCAGGGTTACGGCTCCACCAATGTGCAGCATATTGCCGACCAGGCTGGCATTAGCACCGGTCTGCTGTACCGCCATTACAAAACAAAGGATCAGCTATTCGAGGAACTGGTGCAGTTCGCCATGGCCGGACTTGAGACGCTGATCGTCAAATTTCAGACAAGCGATGAGCCTGCTGAGGAACTGGCACGATTCGCAAGCGAGGTATATCTCGATCTGTCTTCCGGCGATGACTTGGGACACCTCTTACTGCTGATGACGCAATCCTTCTTCTCCACGGAGACGGACGGATGGAAAGCGGCTCTCAAGCAGATCCATACCGATCTGCTGCAAGCGACTGCCGAGCTCATCATCCAGGGGCAGCGACAAGGCAAGCTCCGAGAAGGGAACGCTTTTGAGATGGCGCAATATTTCTTTTCCTCCATTCAGGGACTTGCGATGATGAAGATGATGCTGGAGGAAAAATTTTCAATGCCGTCGAGATCGCTCTTGACCTTAGTATTCGAAAAGGAAGGTGAAACGTTGTGAAGCACTCAGGCGCATTTGAGGTTGTCCGGGCAGACCGCGCTGGTGGAGAGGTCAGACACCAGATGGCGGAAATTTTCGCCGACGGCTTCTCCCAGTGGCTCACGTATTTCTCTAGAGACCGGGATGTCATCGTAAACGCGTTCGCCCATATGTTCGTGCTGGATCAATTTTATGTGGCGCTCGCCGGCGATCGGGTGGCAGCCTTCGGCGCATGCACGGACTGTCGGAGCTTCTCCCTAGAACTTCAGAGCGCACCGCTCCGTCGGCACCTGGGCTGGTTCAAGGGCTCGATGGCTGCACTCATTCTGAAGAGGGAGTTCCAAAAGCCGTTTGTCGACCCGCCATCCGAAACGGGCTCGGTGGAATTCATCGGTACTGCCTTATCCTTCCGCGGCCAAGGAGCGGCTTCGGCGGTTATTCGACATATGCTGGATCATTTGCCGTACCGTAACTTTATTATCGAAGAGGTCGCCGATACCAATATCCCGGCCATTCGTTTGTATGAGAAGCTGGGGTTCACGGAGTATAAACGCAAGTCCCTGTCCCCCAAGCAGGCCCGCAGATCTGGTATCAATCATATGGTCTCGCTGTGTTTGGAGAAGGCCTGAGCCACAACAAGCGCCGATAACATTTATAAGATTTGCGTATCCTTCAGATATCGTTACATTCACTAAGTATGGTTATTCATTAGTCAAGTTAATACTCTTATCAAAGCAATAGGAATCTTTATCATAGCCATTATGCTCATAGAAAGCATGGGCATTGGTTCGCCTCATCCCGGTACATAGAATAATGCTGGATATTCTACTGTCTTTTGCATAATTTTCTGTGTATCGTAGCAGTTCGGTGCCTACCTTATGACGCTGAAACTCCTTATGAACAGCCAGGCCGGTTATATGCAGATAACCATTTTCGGACCCTACAGCCAAACTATGAACGATAGATATGAAACCAACAACATGATTCTCAAGTAACGCTACAAACGTTTTGTAATTGCCGGCTTTGATCATCTGTTCCATCGTAACGCGAAAGTTCTCATCCGTAACCGAATGCACTCCAAGTACATCGTTCCATAAAACAACAACTTCGTTATATTCATCTGCTGCAATTTCCCGTATTTTAATTTCCATGCCCTACCCCCGTTTACGAAATGAAGCTGCCGGTCAGCACCGACAACTTCATTTCGTCGTTTATTTAACTATCGTTCTCCGATAGCGTAAAATCCGCCTTATTAACCCTGGTTAGTTAATCGAATAACATCAAACAAGTTAATCTTTTGTTTTGTACGTTCATGAATCAACCAGTCTCCTCGAACATGATCAACAAATAACACGCCGTTTAAATGGTCGATCTCATGTTGGATGCATCGGGCTAGGTAACCTTCTCCTTTAAAAATAATGGACTCCCCTCGGCGGTTTAAGGTTTTTACCTTAACGGTAAGAGATCTCTTAACAATTCCGTAATATCCGGGAAAAGACAAACAAGCTTCGGAACCGTATTGTTCACCATTCATTTCTAATATCTCAGGATTTATTAACTCTATTAGTCCATTTCCCAATCCATGACAATCAATCTTTTCAGGACCCCTACTTGAGGTGCGGCAAGACCAGCACGTCCGTCATCGGCATACAAGGTTTCAGCCATGTCATTAAGAAGTTTTATCGTTCTTTCATTGATCTCAGTCACTGGCTTAGCTATTTTACGCAAAATCGGATCTCCAAAAGGCAGAATGCTCTTTACCGACATGTCTAACCCCCTTGCACTTTTTGAGGGGAAGTGTGTACCCACAAGTCATTGGGGGTGCATTCCAAAGCTGTGCAAAGTGCATCCATAGTCTCGGATTTCATTTGCCGTGGCTCGCTATTTAATAAACCGCTAATGGAAGCACCAGACAGGCTGTAATTCGCTTTTAGCTTCAACAGTCGCGCTAAAGCTACTCCAGTCCAAATCCCGCGATCAGCCATTACTTGCCGCAATGCCCATTCTAGCATCAAATGCCCCCCTTAAGCACTGGTTAATTTTATTAGCTGCTACCTAATTAAATTACCATAAATAGGGTCCGATATAAAGAGTACTGTAAAATTTTTTTTCGTACGTTGGTGTAGTCTGGCCTTAAGTAAGTAAAACAAGCGGTGGATCGCTTCCACCGCTTTACCCTCGCATCAGCGTAATTCCCAATCAGACAGACTTATCTATAACGTTTTTTTGCTTAGAGTTCGATTTACTTATTTCGATCAGTCTGTATATTGCATCATCTAAATCTTTACTTTTTCTAAGCTGTCTATTCCACATAACCAAATTGAGAATCAAAAGGATGATGATTATGATCATAAGAAGTAAACTGAATATAAAAAAATCTCCAGCGGCCAAATTACTCCCTCCTCACTTTGAGCTTCGTTCCCCGATAGGTTAATCCTATTTTCTCAATAATTCATTAAAATTTGTAGAATTTTTGAATTCCTTTATTTTTTACATTGCTCCTTCATAATTTTTTTCAAAAGTAACTAATTATTTTGTCGTTTGTTAACTTCAATTGTAATAAACTCCGGTAAATAGTTAGGTGTACATCCCTTTGATACCATTTCATCTTTGTAAAGACCCGTTCTTTCACCAAGTTTAATACAACGTGCACGATTCTTTTCATCATAAACGCCTATCCAGCCTGCGGTGAAATTCATAGCCCATTGAACTTCCGGTTCTTCTTGCGTAATATTGGATTCTAATTTAGATATTAAGTCTTCGGTGTTATCAGGCGGTGCTTGTCCAGTCCATCTCAATCGCGCTTGATAATACCAGAAAGCTCGCCTTTGAAGAGCAGAAGGGCTATTTCCCCATGACTCCATCCATGCAATTGTCTTCTTGTCTTTGGTGAGCTGATTAGCCATTAACCAATCCATTAAGTTATTTCGCTCATCAATACTATGAGTCTGCATGTCCTTATCAAGCTTATTTAGCACTTCTTGTGAAAGAAGTTTTTTATCCATAATTAAGATTGCTAATAGTCTGGACAAGTACTCCTCGGTTGACCAAAGTTCCATGGCTAGTTCATGATCTTTTTTAATGTTCTTTGCGATTTTTCGTAAGTCGCCTAGCATAGTTTTACTATTGATCTGAGATAGAACGTTTTCTGCTTTTGAAGAACGTTTTATTTCCGTACCTTCATTTTCATTCATTTTATACAACTCCTTTATCAGCATCGGCTGATTCATTTTCGTCGTTTATTTAAATATCTTAATTACTTTAATCTACGGGTTACCAAGTTTAACAGAAAACTGATGTAAAGCTCCCGGTAGTCCTCTAAACTTTAAAACACCTTGGTCAACTAATCTCCAAATTCTATATGAAATATATGAATGCCCAACGAGCTGCTGTGATAAATCAAACACCTTACCGACAACAATACCAGCCCTGATAAATCCGTCCTCATCTTGTTCATGCTCCAGGTCAATGACTGAACTACGAAGTACATGATTTTCTCCCGAGAGCTTAAGCCATTCCGATTCATACCTTTTTCTTTGGCTAGGATTGAGAGGAATACCTTCATGATATCTTCTTACGATTGCCTGAAAATGCTCTCGATCATTTAATCCGCTAGCATAGGGGAAAGTTCCTTCTTTGTTTTGAAACCCAGTAGCGTTATTACATAGCTCCGTCACATTGGCAACGTTAACCTGCTTTTTTCGTTCTCTCAACAAATGCAATACGAAGCGTAAGCCTGTATGATCATGTGCGTTATCCGCGCACCAAATAACGATAATTTTATTTTCAGGAATGTTCTTTATAGCCTTTACCATATTAGCAAGTTGATGTTCTTGGTCCTCACCTGGACATATCCACCATAATACCACGTATTGGTACTTTTCTACCCATTACTTCAATAAACGCCAACGGCAACTGAACGCGTGGCTGGCTGCCGTTATGTCATGGTGCTATTATGCACGTTAGGTTTATTAAAACATTTTATTGTATTTTACTTAATAGCCTTGTGAGACTAACTACAATAAAAGCAAATCCGGTGACCCTAAATACGAATAACACTTTTTTGGATATAGAGTTTTTTTTGTCATTCTTTTCCCAAGAGCCCTCATTACCATCTAAATTATTGAAATTATACCATCCTATTTTTGAAAATAATCTTGGGGATAACAACAAGAACGATCCTAGAAATAAAATCACGAACCATTCCAAAATACGTTTCACTCCTCATTTTTAATTTCACATACCTTAGAAAAAGTATATCAGAAGCGGCGATATGTTGTGCAAAACTGCCCTTTTGATCCTTTTAATATCTGAGGCAAATACCCTATTTCAGCGGAAATGACATTCTCACACGCGCCCCATGCGGATCGATATTTTCGAATACCAGATTGGCATCACTTCCATAATGCAACTTCAACCGTTCCCTTATGTTTTTAACTCCTACTCTACCCGGCTTGGTTATGGACGCATCGTGCGACTGCAATTGCGCTAAGGCTTGTTCAGAAAATCCTCGCCCATTATCTTCAACAATTATTTCTAGCCATTCTCTCCCGTTCATTCGAGTACTGTTAATGGTAATCGTCACCAGAAACCGTTCTTTCCCCATTGTTAATCCGTGGATAATCGTGTTCTCGACAATTGGCTGGAAGATCATTGGCAATATATCAATTTCAGTCGTTAACGGATCTATTTGAATGCGATAATCGAGGTGCCCCGCAAACCGCATGGATTGAATCTCCAAATAATGTTCGATATGTGCCGCTTCATCGATCAATTTAATTTTTTCCGCTTGCTTGTAAAGCATCGATCGAAAATAATCCATAAGATGTTTGGTCATTTTTTGAATCAACGAATACTCTCGTTTCTGTGCTAAATTATAAACCATGTTTAGCGAGTTTAATAAAAAATGCGGGTGGATTTGCAGCTGTAATCTTTGTATTTCCGTGGATTGGCCTCTTAGTTTTTCTTCGTATATATCTATTTTTAATGCGTTAATCTGTTCCACCATTTCATTAAAAGTAGCGTTAATAAGAATAAACTCCTTATTTCTCCCTTCTTTCAGACGATGATTCCAGTTGCCCTCCTTAATTTTACGCATGCCATTTACCAAGATGTGAATAGGTTTCAGCACAACCTGACGGATAATTACAAGAAGTACAAATAGCGCTACAATTATTCCTAGCGGTATTGTTCGAATGACATTATGGATATGAGACATTTGACGCAATAATTGCTTTTCGGGCAATCTTTTAATGATGCTGATCCCGGCTGCTTCCGATCGTTCCATAAACAATAGATAAGTATCCGATT
This sequence comes from Paenibacillus agaridevorans, assembly GCF_018604145.1. Lineage (NCBI taxonomy): Bacteria > Bacillati > Bacillota > Bacilli > Caryophanales > Paenibacillaceae > Paenibacillus > Paenibacillus agaridevorans. The sequence goes on from NZ_CP075889.1 coordinate 5,503,437, forward strand.
GCATTTTTGTTTCCTTATACTGTTCCTTGTTTTCGACGACTTCTTCCATTGTTATCTTCCATTCCGGAGAAAGCGAACCGCTTGTTAGAATATCTCCCGAATTGGAAAGCGCGACAATCTCCCCGGAAATATCCAGTTGCCGAAGTCGACTCATCTCTTCCATGCTATCCACATTTACGACTACTGCAACGTATACATTGTCCAAACTGCGGATTACACGAATTAGACGTTGCTTGCCTGCAATTAATTCGGAATACCACCCCGAGTCGGCCGTAACTTCAGTCTTTTTATTCATCGTTTGTTCCAAATCATGAAATCCTTGCATCCGTTCTTCATAGTTGGCTACATTCAAAGAGGTTGTAACAAACTCGCGGGAATCGGCGAGATAAACAAAGAAGCCGTCCACCCACGGATCTGATGCAATGCCTTCCATAAGCGAATACTTTAAACTTGATTTCGCATAATGGTATGAACTGCGCTCTTCTCCTTGCATACCCAATGTCCTGACACTTTCATTTAAAAAGGCCAAATTGGTCAAATACCTGTATTTTTCATTCAAAGCATCCTCTACTTGACTAAGACTGATCTGGAGCATATTTTGATTTGACTCGGTTGCTTGTGTCTTGAGTAGACGAATGGCGTAATCATTCACGAAAAAGATTGTAATTGAAAGCGGTAGGACGATAGATGAAAACAGAAGAATTAATTTCATTGTCAAACTCATAGATCTTTTATTCCTCAAAAAATCACTCTCCATTGGGCGATCGCATTATACTCCGATATTCTTGAGGACTCATTTGAAACGTTTTTTTGAACATCTTCGAAAAATGCGATTGATAACTGTAACCGGTCGCCGATGCTATCTCGGTTACCGTGGCGTTTGTCTTCAGTAGTTCCGAAGCCAATTTCATTCGTTCCTGTGTGATAAAATCCGTTAACGAACAGCCCGATTCCTTCTTGAACAATCGGGATAAGTAGCCCGGATTCAAATGTACGGCAGCAGCCAGATCCTCTCGATTCAACTCTTCGCTTAATGAGCTTCTAATCAATCGCTTGACTTTATCAATTACCGTCTCCTCTCGTTTCATGTTTTGCAAGTATTCCCTTGCATGCTGAACCACATGATCGATCCATTGTTTAAGTTTGGAAGATGCAATCGATCGTTGGACTAAAGCCATAAGTATTTCTTCGAAGTCGAGGGATTCAGAAGAGCCCTTCTTGCGCAAGGAGTATAGCAGTCCCTTGACCATATCCTGCTTAAAACGCTGCACATCTGCAGCTGTCGTGTCGGTACGTCTAAGTCGATCCGTTACTTCCAGAATGGCCATGTTCAACCTCTTGTCATTTCCATTGCTTATCCATTCCGCCCATTCAAAAAAATCCGGCATCTGCAGGTTTCCTGAAACTTCCGTATTCTGGTCAAATTGCAACGCAATAACTTGTCGCGAGGCTGTCAAATGGTTCTGTTCTTCAAATCGCAACGCATTGTACGGATTCATTAAACCCGCAATAGGAACCTGCCAGCCGATATAACACGAGACATCGCAATAAAATAAAGAGCCGCACTCCTGAATAAAGACTTCGCATGCTTGAAAAAGTTTTCTCCCCTCCAGCCGCTCACGAGAATAACAATAAATGAGCATGATGTTAATCCCGGAGTGGTCCTGAAACACAACTCCTCCCTTACGATTGTCCAGTATAAGATCTACGGCTGCATTCCGGATGGCATACTCCAAAATTTCCTCATCCGCTTGTTCGAATGTACGATGCCATCGTTCTATGCTTATCAGAACGGGCAAAACTTCCAGCGGCCAGTACGAGGCAGGCGCCAATGATTGCAGCACGTTTTCAATCCCTTTGTTTATTTTTAAAATTCGGCCATCCAATAAATCTTGCCAAAACTTCTCGATTAGATCAGATTTTTTGTTGTCCCACAAATATCTGTACTTCTCAAGCTCCCTCCATTCCCACGACTGCTTTTGATTGTGTGCTATTTCATTTGCTGCCTTACTTAATATTCTATTAAACACATCAAAATCAATAGGCTTCACAAGATAATCATAACTGCCCAATTGCAAAGCCCTCTGCGCAAAGGAAAACTTGTCGTGACAAGTGAGGAAAACAATAAGCGTGGACGGAGAGTGGCTCCTGACCCATTCCGCTAGTTCCAGGCCGCTTCCCTGCGGCATTTCAATGTCGCACACAAGCAAATCAATTTCTGTTTGCCGAAACTGCTCCATCGATTGATCGCTATTAAAAGCGCACAAGACCTCCTGAAATCCAAATTCACCCCAATTTATTTCCGTTTTGAGAACATCCACCGAAGCCCATTCATCATCTACAATCATTACTCTCATCTCGGTTGTCCCTCTCATTAACATATTGTCATTATACCTTTCATTACAATACCAAAAGAGCCGCACAAGACGACTCCTCCGGTTACATCACTATATCACACCCATTGTGTTGCCTTACGGATTAAGATACTTCATAGCTCTTATCAACATCGTGGCCATCTCGGCTCGCGTTGCATTTTTCTTAGGCAGAAGGCTATTGCCGTTTCCTTGAATAATGCCTAATCGCACCATATCCAGCATAGCGAACTCGGCATAAGCAGCGATATCGTTTGTGTCCCTAAATTGCGGCAGAGGCCCCTCATTTGCTGCAACAACACCGCTAAATTGCAAAGCCCGCTTCAGCATTACCATCGCCTGTTCCCGCGTAATGGGCTCCCCGGGTCTAAATGTACCGTCTGCGAAACCATTGATCAAACCGGCTTCGACAGCAGTTCCAACTGCCCCCGCAAACCACGCGTCCGAATCTACGTCCTGGAATAGGCTGTCAGGCCTCATACGCAGTCCTAAAGTTCTTGTCAGCAATGTTGTAAATTCGGCCCGGGTAATCGCTCCATCAGGCTTAAACGCCTGTGGCGAAATCCCCTTCACCAGCAGCTTGGACGCGAGCGACTCAATGTTTGTCTTAGCCCAGTGATTCTGAATATCCGCAAACGTTATTTGAGCGGAAATAATGGCGAAATGTCCGCCTCCCTCATATTTCAACACAAACTCCTGCTTGCCGCCTGAATTGCTCAGTTTAGCTGGTACGTAGGTCAAATCTCCGGTTACAGGATCAACGATGACTGCGGTCATATTGTCCGTATTCCCATTCACTTTAAATGCGATGCGCATTTGCTCCTGATCGAAGTTTAGCAATAGCGTCGTTGCCGAGTCCGATACCATCCCCGCCAGAATCTCTACAGGCAGGACAACCCAGGTTAAGGAAGGATCTGTTCCATTTGGAATACCGGCAGACGGATGAAGAGCCAGATGATAGCTAGTTCCTTTCCTATTAGACGCGGAACCACTTTGCTCGAGAGCGCTCAAAGCGATGCGATAGCTTCCTGTACCGAAGCGCACCTCTATCTTCTTGTCCGGATCCATCGCCAGCGCATCTGCCACATATTGAGCCGGCAGGACTACTTCAAACGGACCGATCAATTGCTCGGCATCAATAACGATTGGCGTCCCTGTCCCACTAGATCCGGACAATGCCTGCTGCCACACATTCGCAGACATCGTCACCAGATTGACCTCGTCGTTACGAAGGCCGCCCCCAACAGCAACCGAATAATGAGTTGGCTCAATCACGCTACTTTTCACCTCTTCCGGAGCAGACGGAACAACCGTCGTACCGCTCCCCGGAGAAGTTCCAGGATCATCGGTTTCTGTCGGGATAACCGTTGCGATCATAATCGCATACGGCTCGACTTCGTAATGAGAAACCAGTTCCCCTTCCAGTACATCCGGCAAGGCGACTGTTTCCGGAAGATCCGTCCACGACTGATTCGGATTAATCAGAAACTCCGGCAATGCGTCTGCTCCACCATAGCTCCACAACGGCTGTAATTCATAACCGTCAAGCTGGATATCAACCGTTCGGTTGGTACGATTGGAAACAATCAATTTCTGAATCCCTTCATCGTCGCCGACTCCCCATGCGGACACCTCCGGAAGCTCAACTGGAAGGTTGGTGCGTGCTTGATACTTCTGCAGCTTGACTACATCGGACAGATCAATTTCATAATATTTGTTATTGTCCTTCAGCAGATTGCCAACCTCCTTCAACGCATAGAAGGCAGGCAACTTCACATATTGATCATTGCCAATCGCTTGCAGCAGTCCGAATCCTTGAGGATCATTGGCCACATAATAATCGGTCATCGTAATCTCGTCAATTTCCAGCATACCGAAGATCATGTCTACATACAGGGCCGCCATACCTTCCGTTTTGGCAAATTGATAACGGGCCCGATCGCCGCTATCCGACTCGCCGAACATAAACATCGGCAGCAATCCCCATTCCGTAATCCATGCTTCTTTGCCCGGAAACATATTCATCGTATTTACAGCAGTTATTTTACGCAGTTCGTTTTCCTTGTACAAATACTCATACAACTTCGTATTGCTAATGCCGGCCAAATCCTCCACATGATTGTAGTAATGAATAATGACCGCGTCAAAAAAGCTCTGATCCTTCTTTAATTCATCATTCCAGATCGCGACTCTGCCGCCTTGGGTAGCCAGATAATCCTCCAGAGCTTGACCCGGTTGTTGTTGGTTTCCTCTATCCGCAATGATATAATCTACAAATCCCTGATCAATACTGACAATTCCGATCTTTACCTCAGGATGTTCTTCGCGCAAGGCTTCGGCAACCGCTTTGCTCTTGGCAATATATTGCGTAACAGTAGGGTACGGATACCGGTAGGAATTGTCATAGATTTCATTGCCCAGTTCCACGAACAGTTCCTGACCAGGATGCAGTTTTTCCTTGATGATCCCGACCTGTTCTACAATTTCTTCAGGCGTATAAGCGATAATATTCAAGTTGTACACATAAGGCTGGTTAACCAATTTGGCATATTCCAGCACTTTGTCCAACGTCAGCTTGTCGGCATCCGCCGAAACTGACGGCATCCAGCTCAATGAGTTCATCAAATTAATGCCATAGAGATCCAACATTTTGACTTGATCCGCACTATTCGTAGGAAGCACGCCTTCGTCATACAAATACAGATTGCCGTCCATTCCGCCGGGACCACGAACATTCTGGAAGTGAATTTCACTGAGCATTTGCATGAATGTATCTGTATTGTACTGTTCATTCGGCCTGATACTGAACGCCAAGTCATCATTAATACCGAAGAAGTGCTCCGGCACATCCTTCACTTTCTCGCCTAGCTTTAATTTGACAGCATCGGGCGTGCCCGCAGGCAAGTTCACCACTTCGATCGTAGCGCTGGCGATATAGCCTCCATCTATCGTTCTGACTGTGATAACCGATTCTCCGACAGCTTCCCCGTGAATCGCTCTTTTCTTATCTGTGGCCCCGTGCAGCGATACGATATCCGGGTTGCTGCTTTCCCAGACGGTCGCCGTGTTATCCACAGTGGATGGAGTGAAGGAAGCAACCAGTTCTTGCGACTCCCCCACATAGATAACACTGTTAGTAAGGTTCAGATTAATGCCGAGAGGGCTGGCCGTTACATAAACATCGGCTTTATCCGTATACTCGCCGTCAGCCGTTCTGGCTGTAATACTGGCATGGCCTCTGCTAAGTCCTGTTACCGTACCATTGGTTACCGCAGCGACAAGCGGATTGCTCGATTCCCAAGTCACTTCGGAGGAGCCCGTGTCATTAAACAGCCCTATTTCCTTGCTGCTGCCAATGCCAACACGGCTAACCTTGCTAGTCAGTGCAAATGCCGGTTTATCAAGCATCGAGATCGTCACATCATCGAAGGCGGCCTGAACGTTAAATGACGTAAACTGAATCGTACCCGCTCTTTCCGGAACGCCTGTCAAACTGGCCGCTTTGTTAAAATCAGCCGTTTCAGGCGTTTTCAAATATACATCCAGTTTATCCCCCTGAACAACCAATCTCATTTCATATTCATTGTCCAGCGCAAATGGAAATTCGAAGAAAGGTTGCTCCCCTGATCCGGAATGCAACAAGCTTAAGCCGCTTCCGCGGATAAGCAGCCACGAGAAATTCGAACCGTCTGCCACACGGAATCTGACCCCCATATGATTCTCTCCGTAAGCATGTACTCGCTTGAATTTAAACGAGACAACTTGATCGCCCCAGCTCGCTTGGCTTCCTTTCAGCTTCGCTGATGATGATTTGGCAGACGACGATTGCAGCTTGCCATCAATCGTCTTCCAAGATCCCTCATCTCCCGCAGTGTCCCAGAGAACAAATCCATTGTTAAAATCATCTTCAAATTGCGGCAATACATCTGAATCATCGTTGTCAGGCAGCGTAGATCCCAGATTGTACATGCCGGCTTTAAGTACCGTAAATTTCGTATTGCTCTCCGCCGACATCAATCGATAGCTGAATCTGCTTGCCCCGGCCGGCGCAATAAACTCCTTCAGGATCGTCGTCTGGCCATTCGACGGGCGCAACTGATCAAAGAACGGATCCGCGACGCGTTGGAAATCAACGTCGACCGCGTATCCCGAGAAGTTCAACGCGCCTTGGTCTACTTGCACTTGCGCCGAAAGCAAATATTTGTTTCCCGGAATAATGTTTATCCACTCTTGAGAAATCCCGTCACCCTGCTCAGCGGCCGTTACCTTCAAACCGGCAGATGCAACCGTATAGCTTGCATTTGCAGATTTGCCCCAGGACACCAATTGATTATGATCGTCCAATGTTGTCAAGAGGGGATTCTGCAGTATATTCATGCCTTCATCCTGCTGCATGCCCAGATCATACATGCCGGCTTTCATCACTGTATACGACGAATTGTTTTCGCCGGCTAACAGACGGAAACTGTAGCGTGTAGTCGTATCGGAGGCTACATATTCCTTCTTCACCGTAACAAGTCCGTCTGCGGGTCTCTTCTGATCGAAGAAAGGGGCTTCGCTGAAGGTCCACCCGGCATTAATGCCATAACCGAGTATACTCAGAGCACCTGCATGCACTTGCACCTGTGCTGTGATGAGATACTTGTGTCCTGGAATGACATCAATCCATTCCTGAGCAAGACCCTCTCCGTTATTTGCCGACACCGTGGCACCCATTCCGTCAACCTGAATAGCGGCACCGCCAGTTGTCCCCCATGCTTCAAGCTTCTCCTCCTCATCGAACTGGTTGAGGAATCCGTTCTCCAACAAGTTGGCTCCGAGGTTAGCCGCCGGTCCCAGATCGTACATACCGACATCCACAATTCGGTACTCCGTATCGTTTTCACCGGCCAATAGACGGACACTGATCCGATTTGAATCCGACTTGGCGATAAACTCCTTCTCAATCGTCGTCAGACCGTCTGCAAGTCTTTTCTGATCAAAAAACTGATCGTCACTGAACCCAAACTGCTCATTGACCATGTACGCAGAGAAGTTCATTGCGCCTTGCAGAACTTCAATTTGCGCAACGAGCTTATACTTATGACCGGGAATGATTGATATCCATTCCTGATGAAAGCCTTCGCCTGCATGGCCTTCCACGGTTATTCCCGGTTCATCCAGGACATAAGATGGCGATCCGTCCTTCGTCCAATGCAACGGGGCTCCATTAGCTTCACCCTGACTGAATTCGCCGTTCTTAAGCAAATTGCCGCCTGAGCCGGCTTGCGGCGCCGCATACGCGGCACCGCCAATATTGAGAATAGACACCAGCACCGCCAAACTTAACAGAATCGAAAGCCATTTCGAAAATTTCCTATTCAATGATATTCACCATGCTTTCCCCATATAATGAATGGTGCAATTGATTAATATGAATAATCCAGTGGGCGAGTGTTCTCATCCGCACTGGACTATTCCATATCCCTTCATTTCTTTACCGGGGGATCATTACTTGCTTGTTGCCGCCCATTCGTCCAATTGCCGCTGCTTCTCGGCAATAATTTTATCGGCTCCCGCAGCTTTCAGTGCATCGTTGAACTTGGAAAGCTCTTGTGCTGGATCTACCAATCCCGCGTTAAGAACATCCTCATATTGCTTCAATACATTAGCAACGGCCGCAACCTCATTTTTGACTGGCTCTGCATCAAAGGCGAAGCCCAGCGCAATCGACTTCTGTGCCTCTGCATTGAAATTTTTGAAGTTTTCCCACTTACTTGGATCTTCATTAGGGAACAAATACGTATTCATTTGATTGCCCCACATCCAAGGCTCGTTGCGATAACCTACATTTTCCGCGGATACACCCTCCGAATAATCAATGACAGTGTCCGATTTCTTCACGTAGTGAACGCCTTCAACGCCGAAATCAAACAAGTTTAGCAGGTAATTGTCGCCATACAGCATGTCCAGGAACATCATAGCGCGCTCGGGATCTCCGGAGGTTCTGGATATCGACCCCATAATACCGGTGATATTCCCGGTTGTCGTATAGGGTTCTTTGATTTGAACCTGAATCACTTCATTCCCCCAAGCCTGTGACATCTCAGCCTCTTTACCCGGCTTTAACTCCATGACCATGGCAAATGCCTTTCCAACTTGCATTTGTCCAAAGTCGGTTACTGTGACCGCATCCTTATTAATGTAGCCTGCTTTATACCACTTGTGGGCTAAAGATGAAACCTCTTCATAATACGGCATTTCATATTGATTGATTACTTTCAATTCTTCGCTATTGCGATCCAAAACGCCTACGCCCCCGCCCAATTGATCAATTTCGCCAATTGTTGCGAAATTGCCAAGGGAACGTTGCATACCAACGAAGAAAGGCACCACATCGGGCTCATTTTGTTTAATCTGCTCCAGATAGGGCTCCAGATCCACGGCCTCGGTGATCGTTGCTACATCGATATCATATTTGTCCACCAGCGATTTATTTAATAGAAAACCGTAGGAACCGGCAAATTCCTTGTTGACCGGGATACCATACATTTCCCCATTCACTTGCGTGCCTTTCAGGAATCCTGCATCGACTGCCGTTTTAATGCTAGCGCCATGTTTTTCAACGAGCTCATCCAGCGGATAATAGGCGCCTTTGGCAACATTCACAGAATACCCCAAAGTATTCGATGAAACGACTACATCGAATTTTTCGCCCGAAGAAATCATCAGATTGGTTTTGTCCATCCAGGAGCCCCAATCAATCGGCTCCAGTTTAACCGTAGCGTTTATTTTTTCGGTCAAATATTTGTTCATTTCATCCTGAACCAACGCCAGGTCCTTAGGTACGGCCCCTGCAGGATATACGACGCGAATTTCATACGGATCCAGATCCGCAGCCGAGCTGCCCTCCGACGAATTCGTTCCTGGTGACGCTGTCTGCGTAGCTTTCGGCGGATTCGTTCCAGCCTCCCCATTGCTGCAAGCCCCCAGTATCGTGCTTGCCGTTAGTAGAACAGTACTCAAAACCCCCATGCTTTTCTTCATTTTTTCCCCTCCGTTTTTTCATATGCTAACCGGCATTTGCCGGGTTTAGCCTTTAACAGCGCCAATCGTCAGCCCTTGAATGAGGTAACGTTGGAAGAAAGGATACGCCAGTACGATAGGACCTGCGCCAATTAATGCCATTGCCATTCGAACCGTTTCCTTCGGCATATCAGACAACAGCTCCAGCATATTGCTGTTCTGCGTATTCATCGTCAAAAACTGAATATTCAACAGGATCTTGGTCATCAAATACTGAAGACTGAATAGATCCGGATTGTTGACGAAGATCAACGAATTGAACCAATCGTTCCAATAACCTAGCGTTGAGAATAGCCCAATTGTCGCCATAACAGGCAACGAGAGCGGAAACACGATTTGAAAGAAGATCCGCCACTCGCCCGCTCCGTCTATCTCTGCCGATTCCAGTATCGACACAGGAATCGTGTTCGCAAAAAAAGTTCGCATAATCATGACATGAAACCCGCTCAGCAACAAATTAGGAACGATTAGGGCAAAAACCGAATCCCCAATGCCAACGAACTTGGCATAAAATATATACCAAGGCACCAAACCCCCGTTAAACAGCATCGTAAAAAATACATAAAAAGCAACTACATTTCTCGCTTTGAAATCTCGTCTTGCCAGCGGATATGCTAGCAGCGAGGTCAACACCAGCGCCAGCGCCGATCCAATAATGGTTACCATAATTGTAACGCCGTACGAGGTCAACAGAGCGCCAGGCTCGCGTAATATAAAGGCGTACGCATCCAAACTGAATTTATCCGGAAAGTAAGAATACCCATTCAACAAGACTGAACGTTCATCTGTAAATGAAACAATCAAAACAAGAAGGATTGGCGCTAAAAATAAGAAAGACAGTAGAGTAAACGCAATATTGACTATGATTTGATACATCTTCTCACTGGCTTTTTTTGACTTGCCAGGCGACAAGGACATTAATGTATTTTTCCTCAAGGCGCACCTCCTGTTTGATGCAAATCATCAAGAAAATTAATCTTGATAAACTTTTTAAAATAATGCGTTGTCTTTATCGATTTTACGAACAGTGAAATTGGCCACCAGAACAAGAAAAAATCCCAAGACCGACTGGAACAAGCCTGCTGCGGCAGACATGCCTACATCCCCTGTTTGAATGAGCGCACGGTAAACATATGTATCAATGACATTCGTTGTCGGTAACAGCCTCCCCGTATTCATTGGAACCTGATAGAAAAGCCCGAAATCGGCGTAAAATATTCTTCCAATTGCCAACAGCGTCATAATCACGATAACCGGCTTGATTAACGGGATCGTAATCTTCGTTATTTGCGACCATTTATTGGCCCCGTCTATATATGCCGCTTCATAGTATTCATTATTAATGCCTACGATTGCAGCAAGATAAATGACACTCAAATACCCTACCGTCTTCCAGTTTTGAACAATCAACAGGATATATGGCCAATATTCGGAATTCATATACCACTCGATTGGCTGGATACCAAAGAGACTTAAAATATTTGTATTAATAAAACCGTGCTCCACACTCAAAAACGCATAGACAAGATAACCCACAATACCGAACGACAGCAAATAAGGAAGCAGCAATATACTTTGATAGCTCTTTTTCAATAGCTTGTTCTTCAGTTCATTTAACATAACAGCAATAAACAAAGCAAAAATCAGATTCAGGAAAATAAATGCAGAATTATATAACAAAGTATTCCTCAAAATAATGTAGGCATCGGGACTTGCAAATAAAAATGTGAAATTATCAAATCCGGCCCAATCGTTTAACCATAGCGGCTTGGAATAATGTATTTTCTTGAATGCAATAAAAACGCCTAGCATCGGGATGTAATTATTAATCAATAAATACATCATACCCGGCAGCACCATTAGCCAAAGTGGCAGCATTCGTCTGTTTTTCAGTATGTTCGGCACTTCCTTCCACTCCCTCGTTACAACTTCGATACATGATCTTTAGTCATTTTACCTCCCTGTCCGAATGTATCCTACGACTTTGAGAACCTGTTTGTATGCTTTAAGCACCTGTTTAACCGTTTCTCATAGAGTAGGAGCGAATTGAGAAAACCTCTATCGAGGCCTCTCAACGATGAGCGATCGCGTTTAAATGTAGGTTTTATCGCCAATAAGAAAGCCGTTTTCGAAGACCGAAAACTTATACTTTCTTATGTGGTCAAAAAAGCTGACGCCGGTAAGACACCGGCGCCAGCTATCATTTGGAATTATCGACTTCTGCATGCGACTCCAAATTACGGCATATTCATTAATAATTGATGGATAACCGCGAGCGAGTACTCCCCTGACCCAATTTCGATGAGAGAGGTGAAGACGTATATGTTCTACCGTCAGAACAAGCTTCAAATCGAGCTCCCGCCATCCCCTTACGCGGACGCCAATGCGGCGGCTGCCGTACAAGAGCTGCTAGGCGGCAAGTTCGGAGAGATGTCCACGCTAAACAATTACATGTACCAGTCCTTCAACTTCCGGAACAAAAAAAAGCTGAAACCATTCTACGATCTGGTCTCCAGCATTACGGCGGAAGAGCTCGGCCACGTGGAGCTCGTCTCTGCCGCCATTAACATGGTGCTTACCGGAACGACGTCACCCGGCGATCCCGATTCCGCACCGCTTCGGCCCGGCGTAGACAAACGCAATAGCTACTTCTTTATCAGCACCGCCCAGACCTCGCTGGCCGGCGATTCCATGGGCAACGCATGGCGCGGCGACTACGTGTTCAACAGCGGCAACCTCGTGCTGGACCTGCTGCACAACTTCTTCCTGGAATGCGGCGCCCGCACCCACAAGATGCGCGTCTACGAGATGACCGACCACCCAACCGCCCGTGGGATGATCGGCTATCTGCTCGTTCGCGGGGGCGTTCATATTCTCGCCTACGCCAAGGCGCTGGAGATTGCGACGGGCGTCGACATGAAGAGGATGATCCCGATCCCTAATCTCAGCAACGAACACTTCGAGACGGCACGCAAATACGAGGCCATGGGCCTAGGCAACAAGCTGTATACGTTCAGTCCTCAGGATTACAAGGACGTCGTGCTTATCTGGAATGGGCAGAATCCGCAAACAGGCGCCAAGCTGGAAGTCATCCAGGGCGCTCCGGAGGGCGCTCCCATGTTCGACCTGGAGGCTGTCCCGGAGGAGTTCGCGCCCGGCATCTCGGAGGAAGACTTCCTCGAGATCGCAGCCAGACTAAAAAAGAACGCCGGTCTATAGCCGCCGTTCCCGCTTCGCCTCGCCCGTTTCTCCCTTCGCCTAAGGCTATGGTATACTTAACCTGCTTAATCAACTTGCTCAGCGAAGGTGAGAATCTACATGCAATGGCTTGCTATGCTTACCATGTTAATCGACCACATCGGCGCCGTATGGTTCCCGGATGAGGCTGCCCTGCGCATCATCGGGAGACTTGCATTCCCGCTATATGCTTACGCCATCGTCATCGGTTATCACCGCACGCGCAACTTGAATCGTTATCTGATTCGTTTGGCGATTTTGGCCGGCTTGTCGCAGCTGCCGTTTATGTTGGCGTTCCAGACCTGGGAGATGAATGCGATCGCGACGCTGCTCGTCTGCTTGCTTATGCTGACGCTTTTGGACCGCTATCAGAACAGCCGGGCGCTTCAAGTGCTGCTCATCGCGGCCGCCATCGTCACGCTGGAGATCATCCCGTTCGACTACGGCGCCTATGGACTTCTGCTCGTCTTCATCTATCGCTATGCCAAGCCAGGCCATGTCGTCTGGCTCCATCTCGGCCTTAATATAGCGGCCGTATTCTCCAAGGGCTGGGGATTACAGCTCTTCAGCTTGTTCGCCAGCGTGCTCCTTATCTATCTGCCCGAGCTTCTTCGAAGCATTGATCGCCTGCAAGTGCCGCGCGTCGTATGGAGAAGCTTCTATCCGCTCCATCTGGCTCTTATCGCGGCAGCATACTACATCCTGGCTTAACCATCTGCCTATCATGGTCAGGCTTCTCGCTCCAACGTAGCAATAAGCTCATCGAGTTCCCGCTCGCAAGCTTCCGTCGATGGCCAGGCCGACTCGTCATTGAGCAGCTTGCGCAAGAAGTCACGGACGAGAGCCGGCAATGCCAGCTCCTCCTCCCAGCTTCGCTCGACCTGCCCCTCGGCTGCCTCGTAGCCTGCATACATGACGAAGAGAAACAAGTGGCCGAGCCCGAACCAATCGCTGGAGGGGTGCGGGTGTCTCATGCGCCGCTTGATCGCCGCCGCGCTTCCGGCAAGGTCGCTCCCCTCGCCCAGCGCGTCGCGAAGCTCCTGCGGCAGTTCCTCCCCCACAGCGCATGACAGCCCAAGATCGATCAGATGCGGCAATCCTCCCGCGAGAATGACATTGGGAATACGGACGTCGCGGTGGACGTATCCTGCGTCATGAAGCTGTTTCAACGGCTGGATTAGTTGTTTAAGTAATTGAAGACCATTAGTAGCCGAGAAGGTTAGATTCCTCTCATAGATGGCATACTCTAAATTATAACCTTCAATATATTCCATAATGAGCGCTTCCTGCTTGCCCCTTTTTGAGTAGTCGAGTGCCCGTGGTATCTGTGGATGAGATACCGCTTGCATAATCCGATACTCACGTCGCAAAAGCAAGAGACCCGTGTTTCCTTTGCTGGGCTTGTTGCATTTCATCAGCACGCTTTTCCCGCTAACCTTGTCATGGCATAAGTACGCTTGACCGTAGCTGCCCATCCCGAGGAATCGTTCTACGGCATAACGTCCCTGCCACGTCTTGCCAGGCTGCAGCGGATAATCGCGAAATTCCGTTATGATTTGAGCCCATCTGGCCCGGAGGTTTGTTAACAATGAAATCAACTCCCGTCTTAAGATTACCGATATCGCCATCCATTGTCGAGAATGACCCGCAAAGTTTGGGCCAACAACAAGAAACCTCTCCCTCCCGAATGTCGTATACTTACTAAAGTGCATGTTTACAACCTTTGAAAGCTATGCCATCAACCGATTCCTATGAAGGAGGAAGTTCTATGTTAAAGCGTATAATACATTCGTTGACGGGACGTCACGGATATGGCTACCATCGTTATAGCAGCAGCGACTTCAAAAAAGGTTATTACCCGCCGCCGCATTATCCGCCTTACCCGAACGGTCATCATCACGGACCGCCGCATCATCCGCATCAGCATCATGGCCACCCGCCATATCCGAATCAGTCTTACCAAGGTCAACCGCCTTATCCGGGCGGGCACCATCCCGGACCGCCTCCGCACCCGAACGCGCACGGCCCATATCCGGGGCAACCTCCTTATCCGAACCAGCCGATGCATTATCCGCCGCCAAGATACAATCATCATTACGGCCACGGGTACTATAAGAAGAAGTGGAAGTACAGCAGTTCTTAGAACCCGGGATGTCGAATGATGGAAGCATGGTCCATAACCTCGGCATGAATTTATGTTAGGAAATTGTGAGCAAAATAAACAAACTCCTTACGACAGTTTCATAAGAGGCTAATCTGTTCTCGGTATAATGGGAAAAACGCAAATCGGAGGTGCATGGCATTATGATGCGAGTTCTAACCTTCAAGAATCGTTCCGTCCCTGTCTACTACCCTAACGAACAATCAGCATCTGTAGAGCTGCTTCAGCATAAATTGTACGAGATGGAATTGAACTTCGACTTCAGAAAAAAGTGGAAACGAATCAAATCCGTCGAGATGGTCCGAGACGTCGCGATCTTTCAGTACAACGATGGAACCAAGCTGTACCTGGAGGTCAGCTAAGCGATGGGTAGCATGACAGAGGGCTGTTCTTCAAGGAGATCGATGATGATCGCCTGGAAGAACAGCCCTTTTTGAGTTTATCGCCCTATCCAGCCAAGATGATTGGCTGGATATATGGCGTTGCCACTTATTGCGGACAATAGATGCGGCATTCCGCGGCATTAGTTTCGCCATCGTGGCGGCTGCTCCCGCTCTCTGCCCGCTCTTCGGTGCTGGCTGCTCTACGGAACATGGAGGTATCCATCATAGTCGGCTCCATTGGGGTGCCTAGCAGATAACCCTGCACATAATTGCAGCCCCATTCCTTAAGCAGACGGTATTGCCCTTCATATTCGACACCTTCGGCAATGACCTCTACGCCCAGCTTCTGCACAAGTCCGATAATGGATTCGACGATATGACGCTCCGCTCCTTGAAGATCGATCTTCTGTATGAAGCTCTTGTCGATCTTTAAGCAATGAATGGGCAGCTGCTTCAGATTACTGAAGGAAGAATAACCCGTCCCGAAATCGTCCAAGGCTATACGTACGCCTGTTGCTCTCAATCGGCTAAGCGCGGCCACGGCAGTCTCTGAGGAATGAAATAAATAATGTTCCGTTATTTCGAGCTCGAACGAAGATGGCTCCAGACGATTCTCTTCAAGCACGTTCAGCAGTGTATTCATGAAGGAAGGATCATGCAGTTGCAGGGGCGATATATTGATCGACATCCGCAAATCATGCAAGCCGTACTTGCGAATGCGGGCCAGCATCTTGCAGCTCTCCCTGATCACCCACTCCCCGATTGGGATGATAAGTCCGCCATGTTCGGCGATTGGTATAAATTCTTTGGGCGAAATGACGCCTAGCTCCGGATGATTCCAACGGATAAGGGCCTCCAGCCCCCTCAGCCGACCGTCCCCCAGCCTGTAGATCGGCTGGTAGCTGAGATGGAATTGCCTCTGATACAACGCGGGGCGCAAACCACTCTCGATCGCGATGCGTCTGTTCATCCGGTCCGTATCCTCGGACTTATAAAATGTAATGCGATTGCCCCCGTTCTCCTTCGATTGCTGCATCGCTGATTCCGCTCGGCAGATGAGCGCTTCGCCAGTCAACCCATCTTGTGGGAAGTAACAAGCTCCGATGCTTGCGGTTAAGTAAAGCTCCGAATCTCCATCCGGTACAGGACGTTCTGCCGCATGTTTCATTGCTTCCGCCGCTTGCCAACAAACATCGAATTCCGAGTCTTCCTTCGAGATATAGAGAAGCAATAGAAACGAATGACTTCCCCAATTGCTTAAGACAGGCGGCTCCGAGCCTGCGAGCTGCTTCGACAGCTCGATTAGCCGATTCATCATGACGTCAAGTACTTCATGCCCGAAATCCGTACCTTTCGTATCGATTACGCGATAGAATCGGTCCAGCTCCACGATCATGGCCAATATTCGCTTTCCCTCGGCTCTGGCCTCATGTACGCTTAACTCAACCTTCGCATACGATTCCTTCCTGCTCAGCAATCGAGCGGAGCTTTCCATTTTCCAGCCTCCCTTATTTCTTCAAGCTTATTCGAACATTTCTCTGATGAATTCATCATCGCATAGAATTATTAGAAATTTACGGAAGTACCCTTTAGAAGATTGTTAGAATCATTAAGACTCGTTAGCATTTTCTATAATTGCAAAAAGCCGCCCCGCGAGTCATAAATGACCTCACTGAACGGCTTTCCGGCGTGTGTTATAAACTAGCGTGCATGTGCCTTTGGTTACGTTGAGACAAGCGCGGTGTACTTGTAACCGAATCCCCACACCGTACGGATCAGGCGCGGCTCCTTGGGGTTCAGCTCAATCTTCTTTCGCAGATTGACGATATGTACGTCGATGGCCCTATCGGTAACAAAAGAATCGAATCCGCGAATGGCGTTGATGAGCTCCTCCCGGCTGAATACCTTTCCCGGGTGTGCCAAGAAAAGCTTCATCAGCTCATACTCCGAGAACGTCGTCTCAACCAGCTGTCCGCGTACAAGCAACAGTCTTCGCTCGACATCGAGCTGAATCATCTCCGGCGAGGCCATACTAGGCGACTCAGCAGCCACCGCCACGGCAGATTCTCCGTAGATGACGTTCGAGCGGCGAATTAAAGCCTCCGCGCGCGCGGTCAATTCGTGCATGCTAAACGGCTTGCAGAGATAATCGTCCGCTCCCGACTTCAGCGCCTGCACTCGTTCCGAAACTTCGCTTTTCATAGACAGAATCATGATAGGCACGTTCGATGTCTTGCGTACTTCCAGGCAAACCTCTATTCCATCCACGTCGGGCAAAATCAGATCAAGCAGGATAAGGTCGGGCATCACGCTGCCAGCCAGCTGAAGCCCCTCGTCTCCCCGGAATGCTTGGCTGACTTGATAGCCTTCTTCCGTCAGATACATCGACAGCATGTTACTCATCATAACGTCATCTTCAATAACCAATACTTTATACATCGGCGTCACCCTTTAAACATATTGAAGATTTCTGTCGAGCTTATGTAGTATGTGTTACAACCTATTATAGTATCTCTACTATACATTACAGCGGGCTGACGAACAACAAAATGTTAGAAAAATGTTAGACGATTCTGTCGAATTGTTGGTCTGCATCCCGTAATCCTCTCAGAAGAAAACCCATCTTCGCTTCCAATTGATCCAGTGCGATGCCCAGCACTCCTGTATCAGTCCCTCCCGACTTCAGCAAATCGCTGACTTCGTTGACGGCATTGACGAGTTCCTCCGCCGACAAATATCCTGCGGCTCCCTTGAGCGTATGCAGCATTCTAAGCGCCTTGTCCATCTCCGACTGCCCCAGCGCCAGGCGCAGCTGATCCATGAACCGATCGTAATCAATCTTGAATTGCAAAATCATATGCCGTAAAATCGGCAGCTTCCCATTTACTCGTTCCAAAGCGCTCTCCACATTCATACCCTCGATTGGACTAAGCGTAACAGGCGGAGCGGCAGCGCTTGCAGTCTGTCTCTCCGACCAATGGGACAAGGCTTCTTCCCGCTTGCTCAGTTCGCCGCTTTTCTCGGCCAATGCCTTGCGCTCCAGCCAATAGGCCAACACTTCATGCATGCGCTCCACGGAGAGCGGCTTCGTAATGACCTCGTTCATGCCAAGCTTCAAGTAACGCTCATGATCCTTCTTCACGACATTGGCCGTTACGGCGATAACCGGGATCGAGTCGTATTCCCGCTTGCTCCGCATAATGCGAACGGCTTCCGTCCCGTCCATAATCGGCATATGGATATCCATCAGCACAAGATCCCAACGGCCCTTTTCCAGCATGCGGATCGCTTCTTCGCCATTTTCCGCCAGTTGCGCCTCATAGCCGGCATCCTTTAACATCTCCATCGCGACCATCTGATTGATCTTATTATCTTCGGCTAACAATATGTTGACTCGGCGCCGCTGTTCCTTGACAGCCTGCACGGCGTCAACCGTATCGGGAGCGGCGAGCTTCTGGCTCTTCTGTTCTGTCGCGTCCTTAAACGCGCGGAGCAGCGACGTGCGCGTGACCGGCTTGGCGATAATGGCAGCGGGGCGATTCTCGAGGGGAAGCTGCAGCAGCTCGTCTCTGCCAAAGGTAGTCGTGAGCGCTATTACGGGCACGCTCATCTCCGCCGCGACGCCATGCAAGTCAAGCCACGTCTCCGTGCCGTACATATCCGGCATCTCCATATCGGTTAACAGCAGATGAGGTCTTGCCCCCTCGCCGACGATCCGCAGCCGTTCGTACATCGTTTGCCAGCTTCCGAAGGCAATGGTCGTCAGACCCATGCTCTCCAGCAACTGCGTCCAATGTTCGCGCATTCGCCTGCTGTCCTCCAAAATCCATACCGTCTGCTCGTTGCTAAAAGGAGGCTGTTTGTCCACGCTGTCGATGCGTACGGGATCGACTCCGAATGGCAGCGTAAAGTAAAAGCGGCTTCCTGCTCCTTCGACGCTGGATACGTCCAGCGTGCCTCCCATAAGCTTTACGAGATTCTGCGAGATGACGAGGCCGAGACCCGTGCCGCCGAACTTGCGAGTCGTGGAGCTGTCGGCTTGCGTAAACGGCATAAACAGCCGTTCCACCTGATCCTTGCTCATGCCGATTCCCGTATCCGAGATCATAAAGCGAATCCAGATTTGTCCCTCGATCTCCTCTTCCTCTTCGAGCTCCAGCCTGACGATCCCCTTGCCCGTGAATTTAATCGCGTTCATGCACAGGTTTAGCAGCACTTGTTCCAGCCGCAATGAGTCCCCGATCAACGTCTGGGGAATCCGCTCCGGCGTCTGGATCATGAATTCGAACTGCTCCTTGCCGCCCAGGAATACGCTAAGCTGATTTGCAAGTCGGCTCAGCAGTTCCTCCGGCTTGAACGGGAAACGCTCGACCTCGACCTTGCCCGCTTCGATTTTGGAGAAGTCCAGCACATCGTTAATAATACGAAGCAGGGATTCCGACGACAAATGCATTTTGTCGATATAGTCCTTCTGAATAAGGGACAGATCCGTCTTGCGCATCAGGCTGGTCAAGCCAATGATGCCGTTAAGCGGCGTGCGGATCTCATGGCTCATTAAAGCGAGGAAACTGCTCTTCGCTTTGTTCGCTTCCTCCGCTTCCAGCGTGGTCCGGACAAGCTCCTCCTGAACCAGCTTCTGCTCGGATATATCTCTGGCGATGCAGGAGAAGAAGGTTTCGCCGGTATAATCATCCTCTTGCACGACGATCATCATGGATACGAACAAAAGCTCTCCGTTTACCTTTTTCATCTGCAGACTGCCGTTCCAATATCCATGCTCCAGCGCATGTTTGCTGCCTTCCATCATCTGTTCGTGCATGGAAGGGTCGACATAGGAACGAACTCGCGTCGAGTAAGCATCTTCTTCCTTAAGCCCCAACATCGCCTTCCCTGCCCGGTTGACGTAGACGATATGGCCCTCCAGATTAATGGAGGCGATCAAGTCCTGCGCGGACTCCACGATATTAAGAAGCCGGTTGCGCGCGTTCTCCACCAGCTTCCGGTCCGAGATGTCCCGCACCATGCCGACGACGCCCGTGAACTTCCCCCGCCGGTCCCTCAGTCCGCTCGAGCTCTGCAGCATAGGAATGCGGGTGCCGTCCTTATGCACAAACGTCCACTCGCGCTCATAGGAGAACTGGATATCCCTCAGCGCACGGAAGACGTCAAGTCCGGGCTTTACCTCGTGCCCCAGCTCTGCGGTGAGGCGCGAGGCTTCCCGCTCGTTTTCTTCCATATCCATAAATACCAGAGGCGTGGCATGTCCCACAAGCTCCTCCGACTTGTAGCCTAACATTTCCTCCGCCGTCTGATTCAGGTAAGTAACCCGATAATGATCATCCAGCACGATAAAGCCGTACTGATTTTGGTTAATGATGGCGCCCCATCTGTCGAACATCTCTTGCAGATGCTCCATCATCCCGTTCACGGAGTGCGCGAGCTGCCCGATCTCGTCGAACTGGGACGTATCGAGATGCTCCGCTTCGAATTCTCCGGCGGCCGCTTGCTCCGTTACGCTCAGGATCTTCTCCAGCCGTTTGACGATTTTCTCAAAATACAGGAAGAAGAAGACTCCGATAATAATCTCGGAAATCGCGATCGTCGATATGGTTCTCCACAGTATAGGAGTAAGCAGCTTCTCCATTTTGGAGAGGGGTTCCGACATCGCAATTCGCCAAGGGGTTCCATTAACCTTGGAATAGAACACCATATAATCCTCGCCGGCATCCTTGATCTGCGCTCTCCCCTCGTTCTGTTGCAGCATATCCCTTGATTTTGCCGCCAGTACCGGATCCTCCGCAATGAACTTGGGCGGATTAACAGATACTTTGGAGGAATAAATTATTTCCCCCTTGTCGTTATAGAAGCGAACAGGCGTCGTCGCCTGGGCGAAGTCGAAAAACCGGGTAAACGAAGTAAAGGGGATCGAAGCATAGATGACGCCCTCGATATTCGTCCCGCTTCCATAGACCGGCACCACGATATACGATTGATCCACGAGCGAGAATTCCGGCTTATAGGGATCCGTGATCGTAACCGTACCCTTCATGGCGGATTCAAAAAACGGCTCGCCGCTCATATCCCGGTCCGGCCCGTCGCTGCGCACAGCCATCCCGTCCGCCGCGATGAAGCCGATGGTATGATAGGCAAAGCCGCTCCTCACGAGCTCCCGCTGGAAGTAGGTTTTGCGTTCGGAGGCCGTGCCGTAGCGGACCACGTCCGTGCGGCTCATGACCATGACCTCCGCTCGCCGAATTTCCATCCAGGCTTCGATGTTATCCGCCCGAACGCCAAGTTTGCTCCCGATCCTGTCCATCTCCGATCGAAGCATGGCCTTCTTGACCGCCGAATAATTGCCCGCTCCTGCAAGCAACAAGGGGATAAACGATATGAGTACGATAAAAATCAAACCTTTGGTTCTAAGCGACATCTTATTCACTCAAATCATCCCCCATCCGAATCGGCTCCGGAGATCTCCATTATCGTCAAGCCGTTCTTTCTGTCGTGCATAGTGATCAACCGATCCCTCCGCAACGCCTTGTCAGCTATTGTCGTTTTTATTCTAACATTAGAAGCTTCCGACATGAATAGCGGATGAACTGAAAAAAAGCGCTTTTTTTATTTAAGTTTAAGGTTTTTCAGACAAGCTTTTGGTATAGTAGTTGAAGAATTGCAATTTGAAGGGAGTTTCGAGTAAATGAGCAATCAAGACGAAACACAGCCGAACGATAAGAAAACAGAGATCGGCAAAGAAAAAGAAGAACGTTATACGTACGAGACTGGGGAAGCACCTGCCGAAACGGAAGTGCTTGCCGAAGACCGCGTCGACGACGAGCTTTACGTCGAAGACGAGGATGACAACGACGCCCGTAAGGAAACCGCGGCAGCCGCTGCCGCGGTAACGGCGGCTCCAGCCGCTATGCTGGCTTCGACGCCAACGGTACAGCCTGCCCAAAAAGGCGGCCGTATGGGCTGGATTATTTTGTCCGCCGTGCTTGTGGTCGCGCTAATCGTCGTATTGGTCAAGCCTCCGTTCGGAGGCGACAGCAACGGGGCTGTCGCGACTGTCAACGGGACGAAGATTTCGAAGGAGCAGCTGTACGATTTTCTCGTTAATGCAAACGGCAAAGCCGCGCTGGACAACCTGATCGTGGAAAACCTGGTGCAGCAAGAGATGTCGGCTAACAATATCGCGTTCTCCGAACAAGATATTGACCAAGAGATGGAAGCGGTCAAGCTCCAATTCGGCACGGAAGAGGCGTTCCAATCCGCCCTTCTTCAGTACGGCTATACCGAAGACGTTCTCCGCAGCGAGATGAAATTAAGCGCCATGATCCGCAAGTCGCTGGAATCCAAAACCGAAGTAACGGACGAAGAGGTACAAGCTTACTTCGACCAGAACAAGGCGATGCTGGGTTCCACCGAGGAGCAGGTACGCGCATCCCACATTCTCGTGGATACGAAGGAAGAAGCAGACAGCATCCTTGCCGAGCTCAAGGCAGGCGCAGACTTCGCCGAGACGGCTCAAGCCAAGTCGAAGGACGGCTCCGCCGCTAACGGCGGCGACCTGAACTTCTTCGGACGCGGCCAGATGGTTGCGCCATTTGAGGAAGCAGCATTCGCGCTTGAAGTGGACGAGATCTCCGAAGTCGTAAAAAGCGACTTTGGCTTCCACATTATTAAGAAGACGGACTACAAGCCAGCGTACGAGCCTAGCTTCGAAGAGAAGAAAGCCGCTATCCATACCCTGCTTGTAGGTCAGGAAGCTCGCACGCAATCCGAAACATGGATCTCCGAGCTTCGCAACAAAGCGAAAATTACGAATACGCTGGAAGAAGAAGCTCCAGCCGCATCCGATGCTCCTGCAGCGACGGACGCGCCGCCAGCAACGGACGCGCCAGCAAAAGAGTAGTCCATAAACCCAAAAAGGGGCGTTCCGAAGTCACATTTGACTTGCGGGACGCCTCTTTTTGCTGGCAGTTGGCGCGCAGCTCGCTTATGGTCCGGCGGGCTCTGTAGCCCGATTTTCTCGGGCTATTGGCCTCGGCAGCTCCGGCGGCGCTCCTATAGCCCGATTTTCTCGGGCTATTGCGCTCGGCGGCTCCGGCGGCGCTCCAATAGCCCGATTTTCTCGGGCTATTGCGCTCGGGAGCTCCGGTGGCGCTTCAATAGCCCGATTTTCTCGGGCTATTGCGCTCGGCAGCTCCGGCAGCGCTCCAATAGCCCGATTTTCTCGGGCTATTGCGCTCGGCAGCTCCGGCGGCGCTCCAATAGCCCGATTTTCTCGGGCTATTGCGCTCGGCAGCTCCGGCGGCGCTCCTATAGCCCGATTTTTTCGGGCTATTGCGCTCGGCAGCTCCGGTGGCGCTCCTATAGCCCGATTTTCTCGGGCTATTGCGCTCGGCAGCTCCGGTAGCGCTCCTATAGCCCGATTTTCTCGGGCTATTGCGCTCGGCAGCTCCGGCGGCGCTCCTATAGCCCGATTTTCTCGGGCTATTGCGCTCGGCAGCTCCGGCGGCGCTCCTATAGCCCGATTTTCTCGGGCTATTGCGCTCGGCAGCTCCGGCGGCGCTTCAATAGCCCGATTTTCTCGGGCTATTGCGCTCGGCAGCTCCGGCAGCGCTCCTATAGCCCGATTTTCTCGGGCTATTGCGCTCGGCAGCTCCGGCAGCGCTTCAATAGCCCGATTTTCTCGGGTTACAGCTCTCAAAGTCGGGCCGCGGGGCTCTGTAACCCCTTTTTTCGAGCTATTGCTCGCCATCTCGCTCGACCTGTTCTCCTCAAAATTCCTACAAACTGCTCTCCAAGATGCCGACACGACGAAGGCTTTGTCGCAACTTTCTCGCATGGGACAGCAAAGCTTTACTCGCGCGCCGCTTTCAGGCACAATGGGAAGACACTAACATCATGCTGGAGGTATGAGCTAATGTCGCAATTCAAGGTATCTCACTATACGGATACATATGTTATTTATGAACTAGTCGAGACAAGCACGGACTCCCGCGTTCTCGTCTGTCCGGAGCGAGGCGGCATTGTCATTGGCTGCAAGCTTCTGGGCAAAGAGCTTTTTTATCTGGACAAAAAGACCTTCGAGGATCCAGCCGCTAATATTCGCGGAGGCAATCCTGTACTCTTCCCCATCTGCGGACCCTTAGAGGATTCCCAGTACAATTGGGAAGGCGAGAGCTACCGTATGGGGCAGCACGGCGTCGCGCGGAATCGGAGTTGGGATATTGTAGGCACGTCCGAAGACAACGAAGCTTCCATCACGATCCGCCTTCGTGCAGACGAGGAGACCTTGGCGTCATACCCGTTCCGTTTCGAGCTCATATTCACCTATGCGCTGGTAAATGGAGAATTGCATACTCGCCAGACCTATCGCAACATTGGCGATAATAGTCCTATGCCGTTCTATGCCGGCTTCCACCCCTACTTCGCAATAGAAGGCGGCAAGGATATCGCCTACGACACCGACGCCACACGTTATATCGATTATAACGACAATGTCGTGAAACCCTACACGGGCTCCGTGGATCTCGAACCTATGGTGGAATCGTTCTGTTTGCTGGATGCGAAGCGCAGCTCCATCTCGTTCCCTAACGGCAGCGGTTCGCGAGTGCGTCTAACCTACGATCCCCTATTCAAATACGTCGTCATTTGGTCGCTTAAGGACCGTCCGTTCGTCTGCGTGGAGCCGTGGATGGCGCAGCCGCTCGAGATGAACCGTGGCGAGGAGCTCGTGCTGCTGCTTGCTGGCGAAGAGCTTCAAGCCAATATGACGATCAGCCGCGAGAACGTGTCCAGCTAGGAAGAAACAAACCTCTGAATTGCCTGAATAGGCAACCCGGAGGTTTGTTTGCGTGAAGAATTGATGTTCGAAGCCTGCCTGCCAGCAACAGCGGACTTTTTGAACAAACCCTATTAGGGCGTGTCTGAATACTCCGAGGGGAGTAGATTTTGCCGAATTTTCGTTCCATGCAAGGAACTTTTGTGAAGGCGTTACCTAAGGCTACGTCAAGCAAAAGTGACGAAGCAGGGGGCGGAAAGGCGGTGAAAGATGCCCCTGAGCGGGTTTTCAGACACGCCCTAGTACCCTTCGCCCTTGCCGCCGGATACGATGGCCACGCTCGCGCTGGCGCCGATACGGGTAGCGCCGGAAGCGATCATCGCAAGCGCCGTCTCCAGGTCGCGAACGCCGCCGGATGCCTTGACGCCGAGATCCGGACCGACCGTCTTGCGCATGAGCGCGATGTCTTCCTGCGTCGCTCCGCCTTTGCCGAAGCCCGTGGAGGTCTTCACGAAGTCGGCGCCGGCCTTCACGCACATCTCGCACGCGACAACCTTCTCTTCGTCCGTCAGCAGCCCCGTCTCCAGAATGACCTTGAGCGGAGCCTTGCCCTTGCACGCGGCAACAACGCCTTCGACGTCGCGCCGCACATCTTCGAAGTCACCGGATTTTAACAAGCCGATATTCAGCACCATGTCGATCTCGGTCGCTCCGTCTTCAAGTGCCTGCTTCGCCTCGAACGCCTTCGAAGCCGTGCTTGTCGCGCCGAGCGGGAATCCGACGACGGTCGTCACGCCTACGCCGCTTCCTTCCAGCAGCTTGGCCGCGAGCGGCACCCAGCCGGCGTTGACGCACACCGTTGCAAATTTGTACTCTCTTGCTTCCGCACAAATTTGCTCGACTTCGCCCTTCGTTGCGTCAGCCTTCAATATCGTATGATCGATCATCGCAGCCACTTGGGCGGATGAAAGTTTTGTTTCATGACTCATGAAATGGTCCTCCAATAGTGGAATGGTTAGTTGCACGTACCCATTATACGAAGCTTTCAGGCAAACAACAACTCGCCCCCTCGCCGTACTCCCGCCTTGATTTACTTTGCCCGGTCCGATAGGCTATTATTGGAGTGGTTCGGCGCCTTGCTGAACATACTGAGTACAACCCAAGCAAGGGAGATGTGACACGCATGGACAACGTATTAGCCAAAATAAAGGAAGCATCCGCCTATATCGAAAGCAAACTCCCAGCCAAACCGCAAATCGGTCTGATCCTTGGCTCCGGACTCGGCGTAATGGCCGACGAGGTGGAGAACCCTGTCGTCATTCCGTACGGCGACATTCCTCACTTCCCCGTCTCCACGGTAGAAGGACATTCCGGAGAGCTTGTCATCGGCGATCTGGAGGGCAAAAAGGTACTTGTCATGAAGGGACGGTTCCACTATTACGAGGGCTACTCCATGAAGGAAGTCGTCTTTCCGGTCTACGTCAAGAAGGCGCTTGGCATCGGGACGCTGCTCGTCACCAATGCCGCGGGCGGCATGAACCGCGATTTCGCAGCCGGTGATCTCATGCTTATTACCGACCATATCAACAACACGGGCAGCAATCCGCTGATCGGCGGCAACGTCGCGGAGCTTGGTCCTCGCTTCCCGGACATGTCGCAAGCTTACAACCGGGAGCTGCGCGCCATCGTTGCGACCCAGGCCGAGAAGCTGGGTGTCAAGCTTCAGCAAGGCGTATACGTCGGCATCTCCGGTCCAACTTACTGCACGCCGGCCGAGCTGACGATGATGGCTCGCTGGGGCGCCGATGCCGTAGGCATGTCCACTGTGCCGGAAGTGACGGCAGCCAATTACTGCGGCGTGAAAACCGTCGGCATCACCTGCATCACCGACATGGCGATCGGCGACGAACTGGAACCTCTGACTCACGAGCAAGTGGTCAAGGTCGCAAACGAGACTCGTCCGAAATTCATCTCGCTGGTGAAGGCATCCGTCCGAGCGTTTACGGTGTAAACTTTAGCTTCAATGGGCATCTGTGCCACGCTCGCTCTTCTTCTGCGGCTCTACGCAAAGCCGCCAGGGACATCGACTCCCTGGCGGCTTGTTTTGTCTGGCTCGCTGCTTCGCGAGCCCGGCTAATCCCACTGGCGTTTCTCCGGCAACCGGTTTCCCGTTCGCCCTCAATATAGCAAATTTACAGCCTGACTTCTCTGCCGGTTTCCGCCGATTCGTAAATCGCGGCCAAAATTTTGATCATGTCCACACCCTGCTCCGGCGTGATCGTTGGTTTCGCGCGTCCCTCCAGGCAATCGACGAAATGTTTGATGTTCTCGGTATGCATCTTCACCTCGCCGGCGCCCTTAATAACCGGCACGGTATCCGTCAGTTGTCCGGCCGCTTCCGAGTAGATGCCAAGCTTGCCGCCCCGCAGGCTCGCTCCCGCCTTCGTGCCGCGCAGCTCGACGAAATTCATTTCCTCTCCAATGTTAGAGGCCCAGCTGAATTCGATCTGCAGCGTCGCGCCGTTGTCGAAGCGGATGAAGCCCGTTGCCAGATCTTCTACGTCGAAAGTGCCGTCCTCCTGACGATCGCCGAAGGAGCTATGGACAGAATCCGCAATGGTGTCGTTGGCGAACTTCGTGTACTTCGCTCCCGTGACGGATACCGGCTTCGGGTTGCCCATGATCCACGTCGCGAGATCGATGAAGTGCACGCCGAGGTCGATCAGCGGCCCGCCGCCCGACAGCTCCTTCGTCGTGAACCAGCCGCCTTTGCCCGGAATGCCCCTTCTCCGGATCCAGCCGCAGCGGCCCGTGTAGATTTCGCCCATGCCGCCTTCATCGGCCAGACGCTTCAGGAATTGCGAATTCGGGTTGAAGCGGTTGTTGCGCATAACCATCAACAGCTTGCCCGATGCGGCCGCCGCATCCGCCATCTTCTGCGCTTCGACGGGATTGACCGCGTCCGGCTTCTCGCAGAAGGTATTGTATCCCGCTTCCAATGCGGCAATCGCTATCTCCGAGTGATACAGGTTCGGCGTGCAGATATCGACGATGTCGAAGCCGCCATCGCGCAGCATGTCGCGATAATCCGTATAGACGCGGCTCACGCCCAGCTTCCCGGCAATTTCTTGCGCACGCTCTTTCCGGATATCGCATACCGCCACTACTTCTGCTTCCGGATGCTCCAGCCATGCCTCCATATGGGCCGCTTGGAAGATGCCGCCGGCTCCGATGACGCCTACTTTATATTTTGCGCTCATGTTCTGTTCCTCCCCGAATTATAAAAGAATGATTGTTTTATCGTTCAGCTCTCTGTTCCATCAAGCTCAGCAGATTGCCATAGCTCGTTCTCACGCAATCCATGGGAGCCGTCTTGCAGGAATCCTGCTCCACCACGTACCACTCAACGCCGCTAGTCTCTCCCCATTCGATGATAGGAGCAAAATCGATAACGCCCGTACCGATTGGCGCAAACGTGGCTTCCTCATCGTCCGTCATATCCTTTAAGTGTACGATGGGCATTCTGCCGCCGTAAGGCTCAAAGAAAGCAACAGGGTCGTGGCCAGCCTTCTTTAGCCAGAACACGTCGAGCTCCGCCAAAATTTCGTTGCCTGGAACAGGCTCAAGCAGGTAGGACAATGCGTCCTTGCCGTCCACCTTCGTCTCGAATTCGAACGCGTGGTTGTGGTAGCTGATCCGTATTCCACGGTCCTTGAGCTTGGCCGAGATAGCGTTCAGATCGGACCGCACTCCCTTGTAACCGCCTTCGGTCCGGATCGCCTCGGCGATGCCCGGGCATATAATGTCGATCGTGCCGAGCACTTCTGCCTCGTCCGCCACCTGATCCCCGCGTTCAAGCAATTCGTCAAGGCCAACGTGCAATCCCGCCGCCTTAAGCCCGGTCTCGTCCAAAATATCTTTAAGCGCTTTCGGATCGTGACCGTGAAAACCGGCGAATTGCACGCCTCCGTATCCAATTTGACTTATTTCACGAAGCGTTGCCGGAAAATCGCTTGCGCACTCCTCGCGCAACGTGTATAACTGAACTGCAATCTTCTCCCTCATTCTCTTCTTCCCCTTCCATCGACAATTACACCCAGTATAAAATGACGAAATAAGGAAGTGAATATCCGATTCTCCGCTTGTTGACTTATTTTGCAACGGTTATGATAGAGTCAATACTTCCTGATCCAAGAGAGGTGGTTACGCCTGTGGCCTCGCAAACGCAATCATGGACCATTCCCTTATCCGTCGGATATTCCCGACATGTCGTGCCCTTCCAAGGCTACATGAAGCACGACGATTCCGATCACCGCGTGCTCCTGCGCCTTCAAGCAAAGGGACGATGCCGCGTTTCGGTAAATGGCGTCACCTACCCCGTGGAGCCAGGCGATCTCATCCTGAGAAGACCTTGCGAAGAATACCGGCTCGATATCGAAGCGGTTTACGATGAGCAGGATGGCGTGATGCTGCCTATTGACAGCGTGGACTATTATTTGACCTGCGACGGGGAGTGGATCGAGAATTGGGCGCGGCGAAGCAAGGTTCAGGGCATCGTCCGCGTGGAGCCGATCGACGAACTGATGTCGCTCTGGAGGAAGCTGATCTATGAGAAGAGGAATTTGCACGGGGACAATTCGGAGATGATGGATGCTCTTGTCAAGGTGATATGCCTGTCCATCGATCAGCATGCGCAGAAGGCAGGGTCCGCATCACGGCCGGAACGTTATATCCCTTACCAGATTAAGCGCTACCTCGAGAAACACGCGACCGAGCCGCTTAAGCTGGATCGGGTGGCCGCCCGCTTTGGCGTCAGCGTGTCGACAGCCTCGCATTTGTTTAAGGGAACGTTCGGCCTCCCCCCCATGCGCTATGTCGTCGATATCCGGCTGGCCATCGCATCGGAGAGGCTTCTGCACAGCGACATGAATCTGGAGGATATCGCCGAAGCGTCCGGCTTCCGAAGCTATCCCTATTTCAGCCGGGCGTTCCGCTCCCGCTATAATGTCAGCCCAAGCGAATACCGTGCGCGGAACGGCCTCCAGACTCACTAGTCGGCTGCGATGTTACGGCATAATACGGCATAAAAATGGAGCTGTCCCAACAGTCAATGTTAGTCGACTTGTCGGAGCAGCTCCCAGTTCATTTTCCCTATAAGCAATTCGTTTACGGCTATTCTTTATTGCTGCACTGGGTGTTGGCGATATTGTTCGCGATATTGGCAACCGATCTCATCTGCTCTTCCATATCCTTCACGTAATCGTCCACGACCTGAACCTCGATCATGCAGTTGTTCGTCATAAATTTAAATACGCCGTTGTTAAAATCCGTTCCTAATTCTTTATAGAAAATGCCCTCGTAGACATCCTGATGCGTATGACTGAAGCTAAGCCTGTACTTCGTCTCTTCCTGCAGCAAATAAGCGCGAACGCCCTTCTCATAGAAGCCGTCGCCGTTTTTGAGCTCCCGCGAGACCGAAATAATATGAAGATCGACGAACGGAATCTCATTAAGCAAAATATTGATGAATGATCCCTTCGTAATCTCCTTCCAACGGCTCTGGGCGGTTTGTCCGAGAACAAGCTGGGTAATATTGTGTTTTCTTGCCACCTCGCCGATGACCTTGGCGATCGGGCGGCTCTCATTGTATTTGACGATAAACTGCTCGGCGCCATGCTCTTTGGCCAATTCTTTCCACTTCTCGACATAATGGATCTTTTCGATGTCCAGTTCGTCTTCAGGAAGGGGGTCCACTGTCAACACATAAAAGGGGCAGTTCAGCATGTTGGCAATTTTGCCGCCACGACGGATAAGCCTTTCACCGTTTGGTCCATAATAGACGCATACGAGTATGCTCTCATCCATTCTCCCGTTCTTCAATTTAACGATTCACCTCATCTAAGCTTCTAATACGGCAGCCGCGAATGAACATCCGAGAGGGCTCCCGTATCGAGACATTGACTACAGAGTACTGTTTTTACTTGGTTCTGTCAATGCGATTAGTGTATACTATTAGTTGGCATTACTATCTGCGCGGGTTAAAAATTGCGTACAGCCGATATGAACTATAATGAATTTAAGTACATATTAGGAGGTCACAAGTTGTCTTTGCTGCATTTTGCCGTTTTGCTGCCATTCCTCTACACCATTTTTGTGCCGTTGTTTTTCAAGAAATTGCCCCGTATCCACACGGGCTGGTTCGTGATCGTGATCCCTCTGCTTCTATTCGTTTA
Source organism: Paenibacillus agaridevorans (assembly GCF_018604145.1). Taxonomy (NCBI): domain Bacteria; kingdom Bacillati; phylum Bacillota; class Bacilli; order Caryophanales; family Paenibacillaceae; genus Paenibacillus; species Paenibacillus agaridevorans. The sequence continues at coordinate 5,534,675 of NZ_CP075889.1, forward strand.
TTTCCTGACGAATTTCCCGGTTCAGACCGACTCTCCCCCCATTGTTCATTCCGTTCCATGGATTGCTTCCGCCGGCATCCACTTCTCGTTGCATCTGGACGGTCTGGCGCTTTTATTCGCTCTTATCATTACAGGTATTGGCACTTTAGTTGTCCTTTATTCCATTTATTATATGTCGATGAAACGCGAAGCTCTCCATAACTTCTATGTTTATTTGCTTTTGTTTATGGGAGCCATGCTCGGTATCGTATTATCCGATAATCTGATGGTTATGTACGTGTTCTGGGAGGCGACCAGCGTATCGTCATTCCTGCTCATTGCCTATTGGTACCAGCGCAAAAAATCGCGTTACGGCGCGCAGAAGGCGATGCTTATTACCGTATTCGGCGGCTTCGCCATGCTTCTCGGCGCGCTGATGATCGGGACGGCCGCAGGAACATTCAGCATTCGCGAGATCATCGGCATGCGGGAGACGCTCGCGGATCATGCTCTGTTCCTCCCTGCCATGCTCCTGATTCTGCTTGGCGCGTTTACCAAGTCCGCGCAATTTCCGTTCCATATCTGGTTGCCTGACGCGATGGAAGCGCCGACTCCGATCAGCGCCTTCCTGCATTCCGCCACGATGGTCAAAGCCGGCGTCTATCTGGTTGCCCGCTTCACTCCCGTGTTCGGCGGCGATATGAACTGGTTCTGGATTATTGCGATCGTCGGTACTCTCACCCTATTCTGGGGTGCTTTCATGGCGATCCGACAGACCGACCTTAAGGCGCTTCTCGCCTATTCCACCATCAGTCAGCTAGGGCTGATCATGTCGTTGCTCGGCATCGGCTCTCTGGCGCTTAACCCGGATTTCGCGGCGGAGGCCGATTGGTTCGAAGCCGCCATTCTCGCCGCAATCTTCCATCTGTTCAACCATTCCATATTCAAAGGCTGTCTGTTCATGGTTGTAGGTATTCTGGACCACGAGACGGGCACCCGCGATATCCGCAAGCTCGGCGGACTGATGAGTCTGATGCCCGTATCTTTTACGCTGACCGTCATCGGCGGCTTGTCTATGGCCGGTCTGCCTCCGTTCAGCGGCTTCCTGAGCAAGGAGATGTTTTTTGCCGGGGTGCTGGCAGCGAACACGCATACGGAACAATGGACCTTGTGGCTGCCGATAGCGGCCTGGGTAGCCAGCATTTTCACGTTTGCCTATTGCCTGATTCTCGTATTCAAGACGTTCACGGGAACCTATCATCCGGACAGACTGGACAAAAAGCCCCATGAGGCGCCGATCGGCATGCTGATTCCGCCAATCTTGCTTGCTCTTATCGTCGTATCCGCGTTCTTCTTTCCGAATCTGCTGTCCTATAGTCTCTTCGAGCCGGCCATCCATTCGGTTCTGCCCGGACTGCGGCTGCCCGGGGAGACCTTCTATGTCAAGATTAAAGCTTGGCACGGCTTGAACACGGAGCTGTACATGACGATCGGCATAGTCGTAGTCGGCACGCTTCTGTACCGCACCTACAAGAAGTGGGGAGACGTCTACAACCTTCTTCCGCACAAGTATACGCTGGGCAGTCTCTACGACAATGGGCTGGCAGGCGCCGAGAAGCTCGCGGCCCGGATAACGAGCACCTATATGAACGGCTTCCTTCACAGCTATCTGAGCTATATCTTTGTATTTATCATCCTTCTTGTAGGCGGCTCGTTCGTACTGCTGGACGCTTTCGGCTACGACCTGTCGACCAACGCCGAGATCGGCTTGTACGAATACATTCTCGCGGGCGCAATCGCCGTATTGGCCGGCTTCGTCATCTCCGTCACCTCCAGGCTGACGGCCATCATTGCCGTGGGAGCGGTCGGTTATCTGGTCTCGCTGCTGTTCGTCATCTTTAGGGCGCCGGATCTCGCGTTGACGCAGCTCGTCGTCGAGACGATTACGACCGCGCTGTTCCTGCTGGCCTTCTACTTCCTGCCCAAGCTGAAGACGGAAGTGACGCGCATTCGGGTTAAGATATCCAATCTGCTCATCTCCGTCGGCATCGGTGCCCTGTTTACGCTAATCGGCATTGCGGCCCAAGGAAGCAATCAATTCAAGCCGGTATCCGAATACTTCCAGAATGCCTACGAGCTGTCCGGCGCCAAAAACATGGTCAACGCGATTCTGGTCGACTTCCGCGCGTTCGACACGATGCTGGAAAGCGTCGTGCTGTTCACGGCAGGCATTGGCGTTTACACGCTGATCAAACTTCGCAAGTCAAGGAAGGGGGGACAGCAGTGAAATTCCCTGACGTTATTCTGCAGACCGCAGCAAAAATACTTGTTTTTATCATCATGATTTATTCCATCTACATCCTGTTCGCGGGGCATAATAATCCAGGCGGCGGCTTTATCGGCGGTCTGATCACGGCTTCAGCGATTATGCTGCTGTATCTGGCGTTCGACGTGGAGACCGTAGGCGAAATTATTCCGTTAGACTTCAAGATCATCGGCGCCGTCGGCGTCATGCTGGCTCTGCTGACGGGGTTTGGAGCGGTGCTGTTCGGCGTGCCGTTCCTGACGCAGGTCTATCAATACGTGAATCTGCCGCTGCTCGGCAAGACGGGGCTGGGCACCGCTTTCGTGTTCGACCTGGGCGTCTATCTGGCCGTTGTCGGCACTACGGTAACAATAATTCGAAGCATTAGCGAGGACCTATAGTATGGAAATATTGATGACAATCGTCGCCGGTACGTTGTTCACCTCAGGTGTCTACCTCATTCTTAGCAAGACGCTTCTGCGCATCATTATGGGTCTGTCCCTGTTCACGCACGGCGTTCACATTATGCTGATGTCCATTAACGGCTTAAAGCGGGGCGCGGCTCCGCTGCTGGAAGAACAGGCCGCCAGCTATACCGATCCGGTGCCGCAGGCGCTTATTCTGACATCCATCGTTATCAGCTTTTCGCTAACCGCATTTTCGCTTGTGCTGGCTTACCGCACGTATAAGGAGCATGGCACCGACGATGTGGAGCGGTTAAGGGGACAAGATCATGAATAATATCGTTGTTTTGCCATTGTTTATACCGTTAATTTTGGGCGTTTCCCTGTTTTTCATCCGCAAGCATATCCGGCTCCAGCAATGGATAGCGTCTTTGGCCGCTCTTGCCACGCTCGCGGCATCGCTAATGCTGATGGGCCAGATTTCTTCGGAAGGCATACAGGTGCTTCATATGGGCGGATGGGAAGCTCCGTACGGCATTCCGCTCGTTGCGGATATGCTGGCCGCGATACTCGTCGCCGTCGCTTCGATCGTTACATTCGCTTGTCTGCTGTTCGCCTTTCATTTCATCGGGGAAGAACGGAAGAACTATTACGTGTATCCGCTGATGCTCATATTACTGTGCGGAGTAAACGGGTCGTTCCTGACGGGCGACATTTTCAACCTGTTCGTCTTCTTCGAAGTCATGCTTCTCTCGTCTTACGTGCTCCTCAGCTTAGGAGGCGGGAGAGTTCAATTGCGCGAAACCGTCAAATATATTGTCATTAATATTGTGGCATCCAGTCTATTCGTTATTGCCATTGCTTATCTGTACTCGATCACGGGCACGCTTAACCTGGCGCATATCGCGGAGCGTGTAGCCGAGAACGGCCAGAACGGCTTGACCACCACCGTCAGTCTGCTGCTGCTCACCGTATTCGGTCTGAAGGCGGGATTGTTTCTATTTTTCTGGCTGCCCGGCTCTTACAGCGCGCCCTCCGCTCCCATCGCCGCATTGTTCGCGGCGCTGCTGACCAAGGTCGGCGTCTACGTCATTATTCGGATGTTCACGCTTATCTTCAATCATCAGCCGCAAATTACGCATACGATCATCCTGTGGCTGGCCGCCCTGACCATGATATTAGGCGCGATCGGAGCCATTGCTTATTGGCGCATCAAACAAATCCTCGCTTACAATGTCGTTGTTTCGGTTGGCTTTATCCTGTTCGGAGTAGGCGTCGCCACCGATGCCTCCTTGGCGGGCTCCGTCTTCTACCTTGTCCACGATATGATCGCCAAAGCGCTGATCTTCATTCTTGGGGGAGCCGTCGTGTTCGTCGCCGGTACCGACCGGCTGCGCGAGATTAGCGGCTTGATCCGGTACCGCCCTATATTGGGCTGGCTGTTCTTCCTGTCCGCGCTGGCGCTTGCCGGCGTACCGCCGCTAAGCGGTTTTATCGGCAAATTCCTTATTTTGCAAGGCGGCGTGCAGGCCGAGCATTATATCATGGCCGCAATCAGCCTGCTGACGAGCCTCATGGTGCTCTATTCCGTTATCAAAATATTCATCAACAGCTTCTGGGGCGAATCGCTGCTAAGCGAAGGGGAGCAGAAGTCAAGCGCCCGCGGCACCCTGCTTCCTGGCTTCCTGCTCGCCGCGCTGGTCGTCGGCCTCGGACTTGGAGCGGATATCTTTATGCCTTATGTAGATCAAGCGGTTGAGCCCCTGGTGAATCCGCGAATTTATATCGACGCGGTATTATCGTAATGCGCGCCAAACAGATGCATTTCGCCGGAAGGATGTGTTCGGAATGACCCTGCAAATCTTGCTTAATCTATTGATTGCCGCCATGTGGATGATGCTTCACGATACATGGAACATGTTGACCTTCGCGATCGGCTTCGTGCTTGGCGCAATCATCTTGTTCGGGATGAGAAGATTTTTCCCTGCCCCCTTCTATGGAAGAAAGTTCTGGTTTCTTCTCAAGCTGGGCTGGCTGTTCAGCATCGAGCTGCTTGTCTCCAGCATTGTGGCCATCGAACAGATCATTCGGCCCCGGCTCAACATACAGCCTGGCGTATTCCGGATGCAGACGAGAATGAAGACCGAATGGGAGCTGTCTCTGCTCGCCAATCTTATGACGCTCACGCCGGGTTCGGTTGTTATGGAGATTGCTCCGGAGGATGGGCTGATGTACGTACACGCCATGGACGTGCCCCGGATGAAAAAGGGCATTATCCGAACGAAGGACAAGTTCGAGGATGTCATAATCGAGGTGATGCGCTAATGTTCCAAACACTGCTTATGGCGTCCATTATTATGCTTACCATTTCGATCTCGATTGCACTCTATCGGGTCATTAGAGGCCCTTCGCTGCCCGATCGGATTCTCGCGCTGGACTCCATCGGCTACAATATTATCGGCATCGTCGCCGTATTATGCATGATGCTGGACTCCAGCTCCTATCTGGAGACGATCCTGCTGATCGGCATATTGGCTTTCCTGAGTACGGTCGCGTTGTGCAAGTTTTTGGAAAGGGGCGTTGTCATTGACCGGAAGAGAAACGATTGAGTCTATCGTCGTCGTCATGGTGTTGATCGGTACGGTGCTAAGCCTGCTCAGCTCGCTCGGCTTCCTGCGTTTTCCGGATGTATATACACGTTCCCACGCGGCAACGAAGAGCATTACGCTCGGCATTTTATTTATCTTGTTAGCTACGTTCCTTTACTTTTTATTCGTCCACGAGCAAGTCAGCGTACGGCTGCTGCTCGGCATCATATTCGTCTTCCTTACGGCGCCCGTGACGGGACATCTTATCGCGAGATCCGCTTACCGTTACGGCGTCAAGCCATCCGGCGTTCAGGATGAGCTGGCTGCCGACCTGGAGAAGGCCAAGAAACGGACAACGGCAGACGACCGGACTTGAATCCGGGCGCCTGCCGTCTTTTTTTCATTGGGGCAAAATGTCATGATGACGGAACAACGTCGCGATCGCACCCGACGGCTTCAGATAGTTGTCGTATGCGGTGGCGGCCTGCTCCAGCGAATACTCATGCGTAATCAGCGGTTTCATCGAAATATGACCTTCCGCCAGCAGCCTGATATATTCCCCGATATTCCGTCCTTCCGTCCAACGGACAAACCCGTAAGGATAATCACGGTTCTCCTTCTCATATTGGCGATCGTACCGTCCCGGGCCGCCCGCCCTGGAAATAAGCACTTGGGCTTCCCGTCGGAACATCAGCTCGCGCGAAAACTCCATCGTCACATCGCCGACGATCACCACCTTGCCCCGGTCGCGAATCCATTGCAGCGAGCTATTGATCAACTCCTCGCCGCGCCCGCTTGCGCATACAAGCACCGCGTCTGCACCGCCGGCGCCCACGGCATCCTCCAGTCCACGCTCAAGCTCCTCGCGGCTGCCGAACATATGCCGCATGTCTTGGGAGCGCAACATCTCCACCCGCTCGCGATTCATATCGAACCCCGCCGTCCGATAAGCGCCGGCGCGGGCAATCTGGACAATCAGATTGCCCAACGTGCCCAGGCCGACCACAACGGCGGATTCTCCGAACCGCAGATCGGCGGTCCTAAGCGCGTGAATCGCAATGGCCCCCAGCCCGACGAATGCCGCTTCGCGAGGGTCGACACCGTCAGGCACAACCGCCGTCAAATTCGCGGGAACCGCCAACCATTCCGCATGTTTTACGTAAGGGGCGCCATAACAGGCGATGCGGTCGCCCACATTCAGTCCTTGTACGCCTTCGCCCAACGCCTCGACGACGCCAACCGCGCTATATCCCAAGACGGCCTGCTGCGCGTTTGCCAGCTTAACGCATCCGATCTCCGTGCCGGGACTGATGGCGGAATATTCCGTCCTGACCAGCACATGTCCTTCGCCGGGCGTCGGTTTGTCCAGCTCCGCCAACAAAATTTGGCCGTTTTGCGTTGCCACAGCCTTCACGTTCGATTCCTCCCCGAAATACTGACCCGTATGTTGTTCGTTTTCATGTCACAGATCAACCTGTTTGCGGTAATCGGTTGGCGATACGCCCATATATTTTTTGAACGTAATCGTAAATGACGATAGGTTGGAATAACCCGTCTTTTCCGCAATTTCCGTAACAGAAGCATTCGTTGTTTTCAACAATTCTCTGGCATGCGACAGTCGTACCTTATTCAAGTACTCCACATAATTGACGCCAAAGCTTTTTTTGAAAAAATACGAGAAATATTTCGGCGTTGTTTCCATTACCTCTGCAATATGATCGAGGTACAAATCTTTCATATAATTAAGCTCAATATATTGCGAAATATGCACCGCATTCAGCTTGTTTTTCTGAGCGCCCTTGCTCTGCATGGAAAAATATTGCGCCGCCCGGATCAACGCTTTCTCCATCTGCTTGCTGTCTGCCTGCTGTTCGATTTGTCCCAGAAAGCTTCTCTCCAGTTCATGCAATTCCTTGGGCGCATCGGCCAGCCCTCCGGCAAAATTAATCAAATAGAAAAATATCGTTTTGGCGATATGAACCAGCTGGTAATAATGAACATTGCGATCCACATTTTCTTGAATCGTCTGCCCAATAATCGCGGCGCTCTCCTCCATCTTGCCGGCCAATATGCAATTGGAGAGCTTCTCCAGCTTCTCGAACGGCAGATAGACATTCCATACGGAACGTATCGTTTCTGTATCAAGCACAACGGAATGATCATTGACATGGCGATGCAAGGAAACGTTATTGACTTCAACAAATGCCGCTCTGCAATTATTCATTTCAGACGCATACAAGCGGCTGACGGAGGCACGATTCGTATAATGTCCCAATTCGCTGTCTTTAAGCTTCGTGATCATGATACGCAAACGTCTCAGCAGCGCTCCTCGCTCGCTTTCCGCATTTTGGCCGATCAATGCAATAAAACCGGAATACGCGTAAACGACGATTCCCGCCAAACCTTCCTGCTCCAGACTGCTTTGCAACAACTCTTCAATATCCTCAACAGGTTTCGCCTGCTCGGCAGACCCATTCCCGACAAAATCAACTTCAAATTTGACCATCACAAAATATTTCTCACTGAAAAGCCGGGTATAATGCCGCTGTATTTGGAAATCGAATTTTTTATGATGCAGTTGGCCGTCCCATGCTTGCAGCAGCGTATTTCTGCGCATCTCCGCATCGTAATGCGATATTTGATCGCGATAAACTTCGTTTTCGCTTTGCAGCTTGACAATCCCGCTGTATATTTTGCGGAAATCATCGCCTTTGCTGCGGTCTCCGCCCAGCAGACGAATGATCTTCTTAACCGGCCGATGCATATAAATGCTGGTAAATACAGAAATAATGACTGCGCTTACCGCTGCCAGCAGCATAATCAAATAATTGGCTCGCTCGACAGCGCCCAAATTTTGAAAGCGGAACGGGACTTTTTCGATATAAATATAATGATTGTAGTCGGAATAATAGAAGTTGTATTCGTAATCCTCGCGAGTCCATGATCCTTCCGCTTGCAAGTTAATGCCTTTTTCATTCAAAATATCAACCAGATCGAGCGGCTTGCCTGTGCTGTAGATCATGTTGCGTTCCTGGTCCAGCATCGTCAAGGTCGATCCCGGTATCATCGGCTGCCGATTGACGCGCTGCATTAACGCATCGCTGTCTATAATGACCATAATATCTTTATTGGACGTACTCATCTTGTTGTCCGCTACAGCGACGATCAGCTTGACGTGCCTGGTCTGTTGATTGGTTTCCTGAAGGATCTCATACTCCTCCGTAGGAAAAAGCTTGAATGGATGCTGCGTTTTCGAATAAGCTCTCCAATAATCGGCATTATAAGCTTCGTGCTTATACTTATGATTAAAGAGCAGATCGAAGTCGATCGTACCTCTGGACGTTACCGCCATATTGGAGGAGTCATCGAACACGACAACTTCTTCGATATAATCAACCGTTGAAACCAAAGTGCTGAGATTTTTCACCAGCTCTTGCACTTTCATCATTTTGGAACGGTTGTTAAGCGCCGGGGCCAAAGTGTCATGAGGCGGCAGACGATGGATCGAGTATATAATATTGTTCACGTTTCGAAAGCTATCGTCGAACGATTGCACGATTGATTGTACGACAAGACCGTTATTCTCCGACACCTTGCCATAAATATCCGATATCAGATTGCGATAGATGTAATAGGTGGATACAAACATAATGACGATCACCAACAGACTGGAGATGAATACCTGCAACATACCCAAATTTGTAAACCATCGTCTCACAAGCAGTCAGCTTCCTCTCATTATGCATGTATCCCTCTTGTGCAAGCGATATAGACTACCCTTTCTCCGAACCAAGCATAACGCCTTTGGCAAAATACTTCTGTGCAAACGGATAAATAATCAGCACCGGAATCATCGACAATACAATAGTGGCGTTCTTCATCGCTTGCGGCGCCAGCGCCGAGGCGTCCACCAGATTTGAATCGTTTCCATCTCTAAAAATCAGCATATCCCTTAACACAACCTGCAGCGGGTACAACGTCTGATCGTTCAAATAAATCATCGGCAAGAAAAAGCTGTTCCAATGCCCGATAAAATAAAACAGACCAATCGATGCAATCGCCGGCTTGGACAAAGGCAGCATAATATGGAACAGAATCCGCAATTCCGACGCGCCGTCGATTAAAGCGGCTTCACGAAGCTGATTGGACATATTCTCATAAAATGTTTTCAGAATGAGCAATTCAAAGGTCCAGATCGCATTAGGCAGCACAATCGCCCAAACCGAATCAATCAGCCCCAATCGCTCTACAATCAGAAAGTTGGGAATAATGCCCGGCTGCAGAAACATGGTCAGGACAATCGCGATCATAAAAAATTTCCGGCCAAAAAAATCGGATCTTGAAAGCGGATACGCAGCAATCGACGTCATAAGCAAATTGATAAAGGTGCCCAGCGTCGTGTAGAACACCGTGTTCAAGTAAGCTCGCGGTATTTTATTATCCATCAATACCTTCTGGTAAGCGTCGAAATTAATGCCCTCCGGCCATAAGAAAATATCTCCCCGAATAACGCTGGCCGTATCGCTTATCGAGATGGAGGCGATATATACAATCGGGTACACCGTTACAATCCCGACGCATAGCAGCAGCAACGTATTAAATATCGTAAAAACGCTAATCCGGCGTTGTCCTACCATAGGCCTCTGCCTCCCAATCTCTTGCTGATCAGATGGGCAAACAGCAGCATAACCATGGCGATTACCGCTTCGAACATGCCAACCGCCGCACCGTAGCTATAATTGGATTCGAGCAAACCTTTCCGGTATACAAAGGTGGAAAATACATCCGCGACATTATAAGTCATAGGATTGTACAGCAACAACACTTTTTCATAGCCTACCCGAATCATCGAACCTGTTTTTAATATAAACATAATGAGCACGGTGGGCAATATGCCCGGAATCGTAACATTCCACATCATGCGAAACCTGCCCGCTCCATCCACTCTTGCCGCTTCATATATAGTCGGATTAATGCCGGCAATGGCTGCCAAATACAAGATGGCTTCATAACCCGTGTTGGTCCATATTTCGGACAGGACATAGATGGGCCGGAACCAGCCGGAATCGATCAGAAAATATTTGCTTTCAAATCCAAACAGCATCAATCCTTTGTTTATCAAACCTTGCGTTGGCGACAAAAAATCGATCATCATGCTGCTAATAATGACAACGGATAGAAAGGTAGGCAAATAACTTGCCGTTTGAATCGATTTTTTGAATTTAACCGAGCGCACTTCATTAAGCAATATCGCCAGCAAAATCGGAAACGGAAAGCTGAACACCAGCGACAGAAAACCCAGCAGGAACGTATTGCGGAACAACTGCAGAAATTCCCGGCTGTCAAAAAATTTAATAAAATGCTTGAACCCCACCCACTCGCTGCCGAGTATGCCCTGGAATACGTTGTAATCTTTAAAGGCGATAATCAAACCATACAACGGACCATAACGAAAAATAATATAAAACAACAAGCAAGGCAAAAAAATCATCAGTAGCTGCTTGTCGCGGGAAGCGTGTTTAAATGCCTTGCGCACATAAGCCATGGCAGCGTCCTCCTACATCTACAAAGTAAGCGCCCGATGAATAAATAACCGAGCGCCCTGACTTGATGCTCACAATGCGTTTATTTACTTGCCGCTCCATAACGTTTCTGTGCTTCATTATAAACGGCTGCAAGCTTGGATGCGCCCAACTTCTCGGCGTATTCCTTCCACTCCTCCCAATCCGCGTCGCCATACGCCGGATCGAGAACATAGTTGGCGTTAAACTCCTCCGCCGCTTTTTGCAGCATCGTCTGCAGCTCCACGATTTCCGCCGTTTCTGCATCCGTGAAATTAAGCACCGGATCGAGCGGTTCGAACGATTGGGCAGCAAGCATCGTATCTTGCGCCTCCTGTTCTTTCTCGGTGAAGTTGTAATATACGCTTCTGCGGTCAGGCCGCAGTGTCGCCCCTTCCAGCCATAATCCATATTCATTGGCCAACACATTAATATCGACCAGAGGTACGTCCGTCAACTCAGGGTAGACAGCCTTGTCGTGTTCCAGTGTAAATACTTCTCCCTCCACGCCCATGGACATCAAGGTGCCGCCCGAAGGACTGGACATATAGTCAAGCAATTTCAAAGCAATTTCCGTATTGGCATTGTTGGCAACTGCTATATTCAATTCATTGTTAATCGGGCTTAATGTGCGAATATTGCCTGTCGGACCAACCGGATTGCCATATCGTAAATCATAGGACGGGTTTTTGCTGCTGATCTGGTTATAAAACAAATCAAGACGGCCAATCCAGTCAAAGGTAACAAATGCTTTATCCGTCGTCATCTTGGAGGTCCAGGAATCGGAGGTGTCCGTCAAAAATTCCGGATCCAGCAAACCTTCATTCAACAGCTTCTTAAGGAAATCGATCATTTCCTTATTGGCAGGCTGTATGGGGGCAAATTTCCATTCTGCAGCAGCTTCATCGTAATACATCGGATAACTTTCGCCCCCGATTCCCCATCCGTACGCGTAATCCTTAAATAAATTTGCAGTTGTTTTGGACGCAAGCGGATAGCTTTGCGGGTAATGTTCCTTCAAAGCTTTCAAAGCTTGATAGAACTCCTCCGTGTTCGTCCATAACGGAATATGATGTTGGTCGAAAATATCCTTGCGATACAAGAAGCCATGGTTGACATCGCGATTCATATTATAGATCGGCCAAGTGTACATGGTGCTTTGTTCATCGCCGTAGGATTGCTTAACCCAGCTATTCTCCTCCAGATACAGCTTGGTGAAATTCGGGAGCTGATCCGCATAGTCGGTAATAGCCGCAACCGCTTTCTGTTTGCCCAGCTTCTTGACCTCGGCAAGCGGAAGCCCATGGAAAATATCGGGCAGCTTACCCGATCCAAGCGTCACCCGCAGCTTCTCCTGGAACGTTGCTTTCGAATAAGATTGAAAATCCACATGAATGCCTGTACGTTTCTCGATCTCCTTGACAATAAATTTATCCGCTACCGGATTTTCGCTGACAACCATCCATGTAATCGTTGTTGGCTTATCGACAAGCGGAAGCGTTAATCCGCCCGTATCTCCATAATCGGGAGCTGCCGCTTCAGAAGCTGGTGGAGCGCTTGTGTCGGCACTTGGACTCGGGTTTGCAGAGTTGGAAGCCCCCTGCTCCTCTCCCTTGCCTGCGCATGCTGCCAACAATGTCATAAGCATCGCGATTGCGACTGCCAAGACTAATCCTTTCTTGCTCATCTTTTGTTTCCTCCCTTTCATATTGTGAAGCTGTCGTCCGACACTTTTTATATTAGGAAAACGCTTTAATTTCGTAAATATGAGGAAATCGTGAAGGTCACAATCCCGGCCTTCCAGCCCTCTTCTCGCCCCAAAACCCTTGTAAATCAAGGCCTCAGGGCGAGTGGAAATAATATAACAGTGGAAATTATGAGAATGCGATAAAATCTGCTTTGCTTAACAAACGCTTGATCATAACAACCATCTCTGCTCTTGTCAGCTTGCCCTTTGGATCCAGCTGGCTGCCGGACTTGCCCTGGACAAGTCCATTCTTGACAGCAATAGCCATGGACGAAGCAGCCCAATCCAGCTGCCCGGAATCGACGAAAGGAGCAAGGCGCTCGGCTTGCTGTTGTTCGCTAGTCGTCGTATCCATGCCGATATAAGTCATGGCTCTGACAAGCATCATCACAATTTCCGCACGGGTAATGACGGCATCAGGACGGAATGCTCCATCTGTATAACCCTGGATAAGACCAGTACCGGTTGCCGCGCCTACTGCTGACGAATACCAGCTGTCTGACTGTACATCGCTGAAACGGTCCGGCGCAGCAGTCTCCGGCAAACTGAGCGCACGCGCAATCAAAGCCGCGAATTCAGCGCGCGTCACCTGTTGATCCGGAGCAAACCTGTCACTGCCAATACCATTGACGAGTAATTTGTTAGCCAGCAAGAGAATATCTTCCTCGGCCCAATGCCCTGATATATCATTGAAGCTTCTGTTGCTTGTTGCAACGGTATAGATAATGCCCGTCCCGGTATGCTTGATCAATGCCAGTTTTTGACCGTTTCTGATTGCGAATGAAGTCGGAGCGAAACCCGGATGCTTCGTATCTCCATTGAAAAATACACCTGTTGTACGTTCATTAGCAACATCACTGTCCAACAGAAAAATTCCGTTTACACTGCGATTATCTATTGCCAAGTGTTTGACCGTTCCGTTCTCATCCACCGATTGTATGCTGAAGCTGACTGCGGGAGCAATCTGTACAGCTCCTGCTTGTTGCAGCGCCAAGCGCAAAGCCGCAGCAGCCTGATCCGATAATGGCTCTACCATAAATCGCACATTCGCCCCATTCGGCACTTGCCCTAGTTGCTCAAGCCAGTCCTGCCGTTGCAACTGCGACAGAGTCAATTCGAAAGAAACGTTCAGATTCGAAACAACAACACGCTGTTCTCCTTCCTGCCCTTGCAGCGTATTCCGCAAATCGGATACTTTCATATCGGTATAAGTGTCCGTTATATTGACTTCAATAACAGAATTTCCCGCCGTCGGCTTCTCCTCCGGGTTTACCGGGAACAGAGTGCCGGCTGGAGGCGTATCTCCATCTCCGCTTCCCCCGCCTGCTTCAGAAACTGCGGCTACTGTAAGCTGGAACCGCTGCTTTCTCTCTATGCCTTCCAATTGAAGTATGGCTACGAGTTCCACTGTGACGTCGCCCACATTGGAAGCAGGACGCACAACGACGCCATTATTGCCAATATACTCAGGATGACTCGATTGCCAGCCGACAAGCGCCCCGTTCACCCCCGTTGCCGCCAATACAAGATCGGAAGTTATATGCCCGGCGTGATCGCTGCCAGAGTAGCCGATCAAATCGCTCCCCTTATCCGCTTCCAGCTTCGCAGTAACGAGTCCGCTGTCCAGCACATCATTGCTGTCGGGATAGGTGTACCTTACAATTCCGGTGAAATCGGAGAAGTAGATGTTCCCGATAGAGTCCTTCTCTATAAAAATGGAGCCGCCTGTACGAAGGATCTCCACTTCCATGGTTTCCGGATTAATGCGGAAAAATTTCCCCGTCGTATTTCCATAAATATAGCCGTCATCGCCAAGCATCAATTGACCGCCATATACAACGGCTGATGTTTTGGCTGCATAATTAATTTCCGGGAACAGGTTTTGATTGTAAATGATATTGCCGCTGCTTGGGTCATAGATAAAAATATGGCCTTCGTCCATTCCCCATATTTTTCCGCTTCCATCGGTTATAAGAGAAGTAATGACTCGCTTTTCTGCAGCTACTTCCATCTCGAACAGCTTCTCGCCGGCAGCGACATCGTAGGCAAAAAACTTCGCCGAAGTCTCCGTAGGATCTATGCCAAGACCGCCCCATACCGAAGTTCCGCCATACAGGATGCCATCGGCATATTCCAGCGCCACTACACTTTGATTCTGAACAATATTGCGTTTCACTACAGGAGGCGCGCCTGTCGCCGGGTTATAGATCGCAATCACTCCGCCTAGCATCCCATAATCCGGAACCGTGCCGACAAAAACAAGTCCGTCTCCGGCCGCCATTCCAAACGGTCTGTCCTGTTGATACTGGCTATTTAACTCAAACACTCTTCTCGGATTATTGCCTCCCAGATGAATATCCCATGGCAAGGAAGGATCATATTCCATCAGATTGGCATGCGTATAAGTGCCGAAGTAGGTTTTGCCTCCAAGCGCCACGCCGTTCTCGATCTGCGCCAAACCTTCACGCATAAACGGCTGGCCGCTCAGCGGATAATAAACTCCTGTGCCTCCGCCCAAATGGTTGCCCGTATAAATGCCGCCGTCCGAACCAAGCAGAATGCTTCTTGCACCTTCGCTGGACGAAGGCAATTCGGCTGGTCCGCTTCTCAGCTGTCCTGTCTGCAAATTATAAACAAATGTGCCCGTCTTGCCTCGGTAAACGGAACCCATGCCAACCAGCGAGTAGCCCGGATAATCTTCCTGGTTTCCCATTTGCACAACGGACAAGGTCATCGGCGTTACTCCGGTCATGACAGGGGCACCCCCCGGATCCAACACTAATCCTTGTGTTTTGGAAGCAATGTCGTAATAATGAAGCTTTTGGTCGGCACTTATAAAATAAATTTTCCCGTTCGCTTCATTGGATACAACATAGCTGTCCTGCAAGATGTCGTCTACCTCAACCGATACCGTACCATCTTGATGTTTGGCGATATCCAACACCATAATGCTGGCGCTCGGTGTAGTAGTTGCGAACAATTTGCCCCCTGTATACTTCAAGTGGTACACAAATGTTTTGTCAGTCAAATATTGTTCCAGCAATGACTGCGTCTGCCCTGTCGCCAAATCATAACGCACCAGCTTGGCATGACTGCCTATGCCCGCATACAATGCATCATTTTCCAGATCGACCGCCAGCCCGCGCACGTACTCTTCTTCGTTATCAAATCGTTGGCCGGCCCCATGCGGACTCACTGTCGTAAATCCTTCGCCCGGTGTATATTTGAACACATAAGCGCTATTATAAGTGCCGCCATAGATGACGCCATTCCCGCCATCAGCCATGCTGAACGGCGAGCTTTGACCCGGAACGGCAATTCCCAGATCAATCAATTGTGCCGCACCAGGCACATATTTGTATATTCTTCCTTCGGTGTAGGCCCCCACGTATATATTGCCGTCAGAACCCGCTATTACAGCAAAGGAACCTTGCGTCGTTCTCATCGGAATTTTCAAGATCGTCTCGCCGCTTTCCAGATCAACGCCCACAAAATGGGTATTTTCCAGAGAAGCATCCGCCATTACCGAATAAGCAATATCCTTTCCATCCACCGTCTTGCCGTAAGCCGAGCTTTGAATCAACTGCAGGCGGATTGGCACGCCCAAGTACGTATACTCCTTGGATATATACGTCTCATCGAACCAGACCGTACTGTTGCTTTCAACGGACAGCATCAATGCGGCATAGCTTGCTCCTTCCGGAACTTCGTATTTAACGCCGAGATTGGTCCATCCTTGTTGCGGTGTATCCACGCTTGCTTGCTCGGTATGAAGCAAATTTTGCTGCTTGTCATAAAACCGAAGAGAAATATTAGCGGTCCCCGCCTCCAGGTACACTTTGGAAAATGCAGAAAACCTCTCTCCCGGAACCGCAAACATTTTCTCTCCTTCAATAACAGGTACGGCGCCCGACTGCGCATGTACCTTCAAGGACGATTCACCGCTAAAAACGACAGTGTGATCAATCGTTGCTTGCCCATCCCCGGTGCTAATCAGCCATCCGGAAGCTCCATTTTCAAACCCGCGATTATCTTGCTTAAAATCATTGCCCGACACCTTTACCTCATCGACAATAAATCGTGCTGCTTCAGACGAATCCGCCCATAGGATGACTCTCAGATGATGCGTACCTGCCGGCGCAGTCGTTCTCACCCATAAATCCTGCCATGAGCCTGGGCCTGCTTCAACCAAAGCACCTTCGCTCATCACAAAATTGCCGGCCGAATCATAAAATCTTAGCTCCAGACGCGCGCTGCCTGTTTGAATATGAACTTTGGCGCTTGCTGTGTACTCCATCTTTTGCTCGGCTCGAACAGCCGAGCTTTGTACCACAACTGCTGCGCCTCCTTCGTTATTGATTTCAAGCCCATTGCCCGCATATCCTTGACTCGTAATCGCAACGGAATTAGGATTTCCGGCAAGCTGCGCCCATTCGGACATCCCGTCGCCAAAACCGGGATTCAACAAGTCCGCTCCAACCGTTGCCGATCCAACAACTGCCGCTGCAACCGTCAATGGGAAATGGACCGTTTGCGAATACATCCCCCGCGTCACCAGCGCAGTCAATACAACCTCCACAGCTTCACTGGACCGGTTCACAGCCCCGTTTCTGGAAATCACATTTTCCCGGTTCGAACTCCATCGTATAATCGTTTGGTGCCCGCCAATAACAGACAAGCCCACATGACCAGTGACATTTGTTTCCGTATCTCCGCCAATAAAGCCAATAGACAGCGCCGCCGCATCTGCGGCAACAGCGTCACTGTCGGACATAGCTGTATTGTCAGCAGGCAGAGCGGCGTCAAGCTTTATATCATCCAGCCATACTTTTCCGATGTAGGTAGAGGTCGTCCCTACGCCTGTGCTAACATAACGCGTCTCCGCCGGAGCAACCGCAACAATCGTCAGCGGTGTCCAGTTGTTGGCCGAGCTATTGTTGTAAGGTCCGCCTACCGATTTGGTTTCTATTAAATTATGGCCTTTATCGTAAAAATAAAGATAGAAATAAGCGGAGCTGCTTTTTCTTTCCAGCTGATAGATTTGTGCGGATGCCGTATACGTAATGCCTGGCGCCGCCAGTTCCTTTCCCCCTTCAATGGTATACGTTTGCGCCGCACTGTGGTCATCTACAAACAAACTGTATTGACCGGAGTAGGCTCTGGTTGTCACCGTATCTACGGCCGACTGCGCCCCCACCTTCATATTCCAGCCCGTTAATCCTTGCTCAAAGTCTGCATTGACGATCGGTATTTGTACATGAGTCATCGTTGTTCCCGATGCTTTGACCGTTAAATGGAAGCTGCGTGCAACCGTCTGGCCCCCCGCCGTTAAAGCAGCGGTCAATGTTACGCCCACATCCCCTGTGCCGAGTGTCGGTCTTGCGACCGTGCCATCAGATGCGATATATTCCTCATGGCTGGATTGCCAGACGATGTTGGAATATTGGCCTTGTGTCGGCAAAACCAGGTTTCCGGTTACAGATTGCTCCGAATCTCCTTCTGTAAATTGTATCTCCAATGCTTGTCTGTCCAACTCCAGAATTTCAGTGTCTCTGTAGCTTGTCAGCTTAACATCGTCAAAATAGCTTGTGCCTACATTGCTTGCCCCGATATATAGCAACACGGATACATATTTTGTGCCGGCCGGTGCAGTGTCGGCAACTTGCAGCGTTTGCCACTTGTTGCGGACGCTGGACGAAGCGGAGGCTTGATGGAGCCGAATCCCGTTCCCGTCATAAAATCTCATATAAATAGCTGCAGAGCTACTTTCAATAAACAACTCGGATGAGGCCGTATAATGCAGCCCTTCGCCTGCCTCGATCTGATCGCTTTCCATTCCCAGCGCTGCCGTAGAACTGGTATCTTGCAGCCTCAAGCTGTAATTGCCGTTGGACTTTTGTATCGTATCAAGCGCAACATCGGCAGCTGCGCCTGCGATACGAGTCCAGCCCGTTAAATCGCCCGTTTCAAAACCGGCGTTGGTTATCGTTCCCGGATAGCTCATAACGGTCAAATCAAAGGATTTGGTTAGCGTGACACTCCCCGCTTGAATAGAGGCAGTCAATGTGGCTGGATGGTCACCGGCCAACGACGAAGGTCTTGACACATGGCCGCCTGGAGATATCCTATCCGGATGGCTGGAAATCCACGTTATAGCGGATCCCGCAGCGCCCGATACCGGGAGGACGACATTGCTCTTCACTGTATCCGCCGTTTCTCCCTGTGCAAATTCGATTTGCAGCGCGTCTCTGTCACTGGTGGCATTGGCAAGATCCGTCTCTTCATTGCCTCCTCCTCCCGGTTCTTCCTCCGCTTCTTCCTCCAAACTTATCGCATCATACCAAGCACCTGCGCTGACATATGCGCCAGTTGTGCCGATTTTAACGTTAACCGCCGCGGTCCCGACCGGGGCTGCTGCACTCACTGTCAGAGCCTGCCAAACATTATTGGAGGCAGATGCCGAAGTCTCAATAATAGGCGTTACTGGAATTTCAACATCAGCTTCATCATAAAATACAAGGCTCAACTTGGCGTATCCAGCCGCTCTCCCGGTCTGATAAAATTGAGCCTGCGCCGTATACTCTTTACCGGCTGCGGCGGCGGCCTTTTCGCTGACCAGCATATAACCGCTTGAGTTGTTATCCGTTATTTTCAGACTTTTAGTTCCTTCCTTTACATAGGCTGCCGTCGTATCGATCGTTACCGCGGCAGATGCCCCCGAAACCTGCGTCCATCCCTGTTTCCCGTCTTCAAAGCCCGGATTGGTTAATTCCAACGTTAAAGATGCTGCGCTTGCTCTTGCGTTTGGCGATGCCAAATGACCGGCCAAAGAAAACAGCAATGTCATGCAAAGTCCAATCGACATAAATTTGTACAGCCCATTTTTTGTCCGTCGACTACTCATCCGCGTATCTCCCCCGTCTCAAATTTTGTATTGCAAAACCAATGGTATGAAAGCGTTTTAAAAATGTAAATGCGGCATTTTCAATGTTTGTCTTTTTTCGCACCGTCCACCCTTAAACCGCGCTAACCGTTGATTTCTCCCTCTTTTCAGGACATGGAAAATATATAAATCGCGAAAAGGAAAAAGCGATGTAGAAAAAAACCTCATGCCAAAAGGCATGAGGTTTTTGGATTACAGCTTGCGTTTATCAAAGCGATATAAGGCTAGGTTGTGCGGGCAGGACCGAATTGCGCTTCGTGCAGCCGGCTGTAGATGCCGCCTGCTGCAACCAGCTCATCATGACGTCCTTGCTCGCTGATGCCATCTTCCGTGACGACGATGATCCGGTCGGCGTTTTTGATCGTCGCCAGCCTGTGCGCGATGACCAAAGTCGTGCGGCCAACGGACAATTCCGACAGCGACTGCTGGATCGCTTGCTCCGTCTCGGTGTCGAGCGCGGAAGTCGCTTCGTCGAGGATCAGGATCGGCGGGTTCTTGAGGAACATCCGCGCGATAGCCAAACGCTGCTTCTGTCCGCCGGACAGCTTGACGCCGCGTTCGCCGACGACCGTATCCAGACCGTCCGGCAACGAACCGATGAACGCCTCCAGCTTCGCCCGGCGCGCCGCTTCCATAATCGCCTCGTCGCTTGCGCCCAGCTTGCCGTAAGCGATGTTCTCGCGAATCGTGCCCGCGAACAGGAAGACGTCCTGCTGCACGATGCCGATGCTCTTGCGCAGCGACTCCAGCTTCAGATCGCGTATATCGTGTCCGTCGACGGTAATGCGGCCGCCGGAAATTTCATAGAATCGCGGCAGCAAGCTGCATAACGTTGTTTTGCCCGCTCCTGACGGTCCTACGAATGCAATGGTCTCCCCGGCGGTAATGGAAAGATTAATGCCGTCAAGCACCTTGGCTTCGCCTTCGTAACCGAAATCCACATTCTCGTAACGAATATCGCCGCGAAGACGGTCCACTTCTTTGGCATCGGGTCGATCCGCCACGTCCGGTTCGGTATCCATCAGCTGAGCGTAACGTTTGAAGCCTGCGATGCCCTTCGGGTAGCTCTCGATAACGGCGTTAATTTTTTCGATGGGCTTAAAGAAAATGTTCGTCAACAAAATGAACGTGAGGAAGTCGGCGTAGGACATGCCATCCGTAATGACATAATAAGCGCCCGCGATCAGCACGAACAGCGATACGATACGCATCAGCATGTAGGACACGGAAGCGTTCATGCCGATGATTTTGTACGAAATGAGCTTCGCCTCGCGGAATCGCAGGTTGTTGCCTTTGAACAGCTTTCCTTCATGTTTCTCGTTCGCGAACGCTTGAACGACGCGAATGCCGCCAACCGTATCCTCGACGCGCGCGTTGAAGTCCGCCATGTCGCTGAAGAGGCGATTCGCCGCTTTCGTCATGCGACCGTTGAAATAAAGCACGAGCCAGATAATGATCGGCACGATAATGAACGTCATGATCGCCAGCATCGGGTGGATGTACAGCATGATGCCGAATGCGCCGACCAGCGTCATCGCCGCGATGAACATATCCTCGGGACCGTGATGCGCCACCTCGCCAATCTCGAACAAGTCGTTCGTAAGACGCGAGATGAGATGGCCCGTCTTCGTGTTGTCGAAGAAGCGGAATGACAGTTTCTGCACATGATCGAACAGCGCGCGGCGCATATCCGTCTCGATATTGATGCCGAGCATGTGTCCCCAGTAGGTGACGATATAGCTGAGGAACGTGTTGATGACATAAATAAGCAACAGCACCGCGCTCGCCGATACGATCAACCCCCAGTTCTCATCCGGGAGCAGTTCCCTGACGACGTGGCCAACGGCCAGAGGGAAGGCTAACTCCAATATAGCCAGCAGAACCGCGCAGCTGAAATCAAGGAAAAACAACTTTTTGTAAGGCTTGTAATACGAAAAAAAACGACGCAGCATGGTATTCTCCTGTTCTTCTGTATTGAATCCTCCGTCCATGGCTGACGCCTCTAGCCGGGTTACTCCTTAAATTGCAATGGTCTTGATAAAGGTTTTCAATAACCTCTTTAGCATTTTCACCTAACGCTTGTCGTGTGTCAAGGTAATCCATGACTTATAATCAAACGTTCCCGGTGCGTATATACGCTAAATCTCCGTCCCCGGATGAATCCGATGCAAGTGATGCCTAACTCGTCCGCAAGCCTGAGCGCGAGATCGGTCGGGGCGGACTTGCTGAGCAGCAAGCCGCAGCCCATCTTGGCCGCCTTGAGCACGACCTCCGACGACAGCCTGCCGCTGAACGCGATAAGCTTATCTCCCATCCTCGCGCCATGGAGCATGCTGTAGCCGTACAGCTTGTCGAGCGCGTTGTGCCTTCCGATGTCCGTACGCACCGCAAGCAGCTCGTCCGGCGTGCATAACGCCGCATTATGGACGCCACCCGTGCTGATGAAGTCCGCCGAACTCTCCTGCAACGCGGCCATCAGCAACCATACCTGCTCATCCGTCACCGTCATCCGCGTCATAATCGTCCTGGCCGTCAACATATCCCCGTGGTAATAAAACTGCCGCCCCTTCCCGCAGCAGGAGCCGATAAATCGCTTGGACGAACGCTCCCGGCCGATCGACGGTTCTCCGTCCAGCACGACGTACGCATAGCCGCGATCTCCATCGATCGTCAGCTTCTTTACCTGCGAGGCGCTTCGAATCGCGCCTTCGGAAGCGAGGAAACCGTACACCAGCTCCTCCTGATGCGTAGGGGAACAAACCAACGTGCCGAATTCATCGCCGTTCAGCACGACCGTCAACGCGTATTCGCTTGCGATCTCATCCTCCAGCTCGCGAGGGATGCCGTCTTCGCCGACATGGAGCGTCTGCCACTTCGTCACGTTGCCGCGTCCGCCGTCATCCATTCCCGTCACCTCCGCTACTTCGCTTATTCCGGTACGTCCGTCTCCAGCTCCTCTACCCGCTTCTCCACGTACTTGGCATCCTTGAGCGCATGGAAGGTATCCGCCCGCTCCACCGCAACCGACGCATTGTATTCCGGAATACCTGCAAACGGCTCGTATTGACCGGCGGCGAACAACACATTGCCTTCCGGCCAGAACAGCTCGATATTGCCGGGAGCGACCGGCGCAAGCTTGGCCCGGCCATGGAACACGCCGCCCCGGTTGTAAACGACGATAGCTTCCCCTGCCCGAATGGAAAGCGCTCCGGCATCTTCGGGATGGATCAGCACATCGTACCTGTCCGCGCCGTTAAAGCTGTCCTTCTCTCCATAAATCATGGAGTTGAACTGCTTGCCGCGCCTTGTCGTCGCGTAGAATCGCCCTTCCGCCTTGCGCAGCTCAGGCAGCTCGACAGGTATCAGCTTCGCCTTGCCGTCCGGCGTCGGACATTCGCCGTCCTCGCACAGCCATGCTCCTCCCCATTGAAACACGTCCCCGCGCTTGCCGAGGCGTTCGATGCCGCGATAGTATGGCGCCGCCAGCGCGATCTCCGCCCGAATCGCGGCCGCGTCCCGGAACCGGACGGCAGACGCCTCCGCCCCTTCCGGACGAACCCGCGCCGCCAGCTCGCCGAAAATATCCCACTCGGCGCGAGCCTCAGCGATCCGAGGCCCTTGGATCTCCGGCGAATAATAGACCATCCTCTCGGTCGACGTCGACGTGCCTCCTCCCGGCTGCTCGTATCTGGTCATGGCGGGCAGGAGGATGACCTCCTCCGCGGCATCCAGCAGCGCCGAGCTGTTAAGTACGATATCCTGGTGGACGCGCAGCTCCACCGCCTCCAGACTGGCCTTCACGGAGGCGGGATCCGGCATGGTCTCCAGGAAGTTGCCGCCCGACGTGTAGAACAGCTTGAGCTTGCGCTCATGCCCTTCCGGCAGCAATGCGTTCTCCAGCGAGACGCCGACGATGTCGCCTTGCCAGTCCGGGAGCTTAAAGCCCCATAGCCGCTCCAGCCGCTCGGCGTCCTCCGGCGAGAATTCGCCTCCCGGCAGGCTAAACGGATCCGCGCCCATCTCGCCGGAGCCCTGCACCCCGCTGTGTCCGCGAATGGGCATAAGACCGCAATGCTCCCTCCCCAGAAATCCCCGCAACAGCGCAAGATTCGCCACCTGCGAAATATTGTCCGTCCCGAATCGATGCTGCGTCAGCCCCATGCTCCATACGAATACGCCGGTGCGGGCTTCCGCCAACAGCGCGGCAAACTCGCGAATCCGCTCTCGCGACAGCCCGGAGGAGGACTCCAGCAGTTCCCACGGCTGCTGCTGCACATGAGCCCTGAGCTCCTCGTAACCATGAGCGTGACGCTCCACGAATGCATGATCAACCGCGGAGCCGGGGCGCTCCTCCTCCATCCGGAACCACGTCTTTATAACGCCGTGCATAAACGCAATATCCCCGCCGATGTTCACCTGATAGAAATCGTCGGCGAGCTTCGTCCCGAACATCGCCGATTCCGGAATGGACGGGATCCAGTAGCCATCCATCGCGGGTTCTCTATAGGGGTTGATGACGATAATCCGCGTCCCCCGGCGTTTCGCTGCGTACATATATTTGGTCGAGACGGGTTGATTGTTCGCAGCCACGCTTCCCCAGAAGACAAGCACATCTGAGCCGATCCAGTCCTTGTAGCTGCATGTCGAAGCGCCGACTCCGATAGAGCGCTTCAGTGCGGTTTTCGAAGGCGAATGGCAGATGCGCGAAGCGTTGTCGATATTGTTCGTGCCGATCCACCTGGTTGCTTTCGCCGCCGCGTAATACGTCTCGTTCGTAATGCCGCGGCCCGTCAAATAGAAAGCGATCGACTTCGGGTCCACGGAGCGTGCCTTATCCGCTATGCGAGTGAGCGCTTCGTCCCACGAGAGTCGGCGGAACCTCGTCTCTCCCCGCTCGCGAACGACGGGATAAGGCAGCCGTCCCAGCCGGCGCAATTCGGCGCTGCTGAGCTTGCGCAGCTCCTCGATGTCGGCATGCAGCAACCTCTCCGATATGGCACGCATCGTATTTAAACGCAGCACGTTCAAGCGCGTCGTGCATAGATGCGGTCCTTCCAGCGTCTGGTCGTACAAACCGGAGACGCCAAGCGCGCAGCCGTCGCAGACGCCCTGAGTCAATATTCTGTAAGCGTATGCAAGATTGTCCCGATTATCCCACGCCGCCTTCATCGTATCACGGATATGATGCGGCTTCGTTAATCCCAGCCCAAATGGCCGCTTGCTGACCCACAGCTTGGTGTCCGGCCGCATAGGCAGCTTGATTCGTCCGGTATGCTGCGTCCTCCCCATCCTCTCGCCCTCCTGTCTTTACGTCCCAAAAGCAAAAGGACCGTCTGCGCGAATGATGACACCAGCGATTGGTTTGCTCATTCCATGACGGTCCTGATTCTGGTTGCGCCTTGCTTGCGGTCAGTGTAACAAGAAATCGGCTTGCGGGCAATCCCCAGTTCGCGGCCGCTATGCAGCAAACTTCGTCCCCCGGTAGTTATGCCGGCAGCATCTCCACCGCAGCTTGCTTGCCGCTGAGCTGAATGCCCGTCGCTTTCTTCCCGCTCCCCGACAAGTCGGCTACCAAACGTTCTAGCAGCGCCTTCGCCTTTGGCCCCTCCTTGCCGGAGATCTTGACGACGAGCAGCACCCGGTTGCCGGAATCCAGCAGCTTGGCCGCCTGCCTCAGCTTCGTATCGTAATCATGATCCTCGATGTCCGGCGTCAAACGAAGCTCTTTGACCTTGCCGGAGCCTTCCTTCAAGCGGCTCTCCTTGTTCTCTTGATCCCGCTGCGCCTTAGCCGAGCCGCGGCTAACCAGCTTGCAGGGCGGGGGACTGCTCATCAGCGACGTGCAGACGAGATCCGCCTTGGCCTCCTTGGCGAGCGCGAGCGCCTCCTGGCGGGACAGCACGCCGAGAGACTCCCCGTTTAACCCCGTCAGCAATACCTCAGAGCTTTTTATTTGTTCATTTATTAATAGTTTTCCGGACATAACGCGTTCATTCCTTTCCGTGCTTGCATAAGAGAAGTGGGCTCTCCCTGCATTATACGTCAAGGGCGCCTTTTTGACGAACGCCCCGGATAGGCTTTACCTCGACAGCCATGTCGCCGCCGGCTTCCCGCAGCTTCTTCCGCCCCCGCCAGCGCATAAACGACAGCGCTCCTCGGAGATATTCATCCATAATCATCGCAACGTAGATGCCCGTCAGCCCCCAGCCCAGCCCGATGCCGAACCAATAGGAAACCCCGGTGGCAATGACGGATAACGAGCTTAGCGAGATCCACATCGTGTACTTTGTATCGCCAACGGCGTTCAACGAGTTCTGAAGCGCCATGTTGACCATTTTGCCCGGCTGCAGAAGGATGTTAAGACCCAGAAGCGAAACGCCGAACGCGACGATGGTGCTATCTTGCGTGAACAAGCCAAGTACCGGCTTGCCGATCGCATAGATGACTAGGGCGTTTACGAAGACAAGTCCCAGACCGATCGCCAGCCCCCGATACGCCGTTCTGTATGCCTCTTGCATACGGCCTGCCCCGAACAGATGGGCGATCTGGATTTGCAGTGCCAATGCGATGGAATATCCCAGCATAAAGCAGAACGATTCCAGCGTGTTCATATACGTCCGCGCCGCCAGTTCCGCCGCGCCGATCATGGCAATATAGGAGAATATCGCCATCTGGGAGAACACCCAGCACGACATATTGACGCCCAGCGGCCAGCCGATGCGCATGATTTCGCCGAACAATCCGCGATCGAACAGCTTGAAGTCACGGAGCGCGATGCGGCGTTCGAATGTATGCAGGAACATATAGAGCAGCACCAATACGGCCAGCAGACGGCAGATAACGGTGGAGAGCGCCACGCCAAGCAGACCCAGCTTCGGGAAGCCCCACACTCCGAAAATAAACGCGTAATTCAGCGCAACGTGAACGACGTTCATTCCGATGGCGATATACATAGGTCCTTTCGTATTGCCGGTGTTGCGGATAGCCGTGCTGAGCGACGACATCAGCGCGACCAGCACCATGCCTCCGCCGACGATCGACACATACGTTTCCGCCAAAGGAAGCAGCTCGCCTGGCAGCTGGAGCCAGGCCGATATCTCCTTCGGATACAAATAAAGCACGACGCTGAGCAACAGTCCCAGCCCGCCGCTGACGGTCAGCGACATGATGCCGATTTTCCTTGCATCCTCGCCTTTCCTTGCCCCCAGCTTCTGAGCGATCAGAATGCCGGCTCCGCTTGCTACCGTCACGAACAACGTCATGACCGCCGAAAATAATTGATTCGAAAACCCCACTACGGCAACCGCATCGTCCGAGATGCGGCTGACCATCAGCGTATCTGCCGCTCCAAGCAGAAACTGCAGGAACAGCTCGATGAAAATAGGCCAGGCGAGCGCCCATAATGTTAGTTTTTTGGCAGTATGATCCATGTTACAGCCTCCCGCCGGGGAGCTGCATAGCAGCCCCTCATGTAGCTTGATGTCTTCTTGCATTATAGTTGGTATACTGAAAAAAAGGGTTCATAATTTCAACCGAAACTTTCAATATTCCAACCTGCTGTTTAGGAGGTTTACCGCAATAGGAGAATTGCCACGTTAGGAGGATTTCCGCATTATGAGTATTATCGAATTTACGGTTCCGCCGTTGCCGCATTACATAATAGGAGGACATGCCGACATGCCGCCAGGGCGAAAGCATCCCGCACGCAGAGCCATCGGCGTATTCGATCTAATCGTCGTAATCAAGGGAAGCCTCTATCTGGGCGAAGAAGATCGCCATTACGAAGTGAGTGCCGGCCATGTGCTGATCCTGCGCCCGGATGCGGAACATTATCCGACGCGAGCTTGCGAGGAGGACACGGAATATTATTGGGCGCATTTCCACACGCTTGGAGGCTGGTCCGTAGCGGAGGATATGCTCGCCTCTGCGAGAATGAGCGATTCCGCTGAGCCCGTGCCCGTCGCCGAACAATTCGCGCCGCGCCTGTTCGTCAAGCGTATTCCTCAATTCGCCAAAGCCGTCAAGCTGACCGTGCTGGAAAATAAGCTGCAGCAGCTGTCACAGATGAGCATCAATGATCATATTCACGGCGTCCGCTGGAAGCAGCAGCTCCTCTTCCAGGAGGTTATCGACCTGCTGTCTGCTTCGGTCGAAGCCGGATCGCCGACACCCGCCCTCGCGTGCGCCGAGAAAGCCGCCTCCTACCTCCGGCATCATTACCGGGAGGACATAACCGCGCAGTCGCTCGGCGAGAGCATCAACTTCCACCCCGTCTACATCGCGCGCTGCATGAAACGCGAATTCGGCTGCTCGCCGTTCGACTACCTGCTGCGCTTCCGCATCCAGCAGGCCAAGCTGCTTCTGCTGCAGACGGATCTGCCCGTCTCGCGCATCGCCGAGGAGGTCGGCTTCAATCAGTCTGCCTACTTCGCGACTTGCTTCGCCAAGTTCGAGGGGCTGTCGCCGCGCCAATACCGCCAGCGGTTCTCGCTGAATTAGCTTTAGTTCGCCAAATTGGGAGGCAAGGGGCACGGGTATGATTTTTCGAGTACATTGCCACGGTTTGGGGCTACTGCGGCGTATCCTGTATGATTTTTCGAACACATTGCCACGGTTTGGGGCTACTGCGGCGTATCCTGTATGATTTTTCGATTACATTGCTACGGTTTGGGGCTAATGTGGCGTATCCTGTATGATTTTTTGAACACGCACACTACTTTGCGGTTGCGAAAAAAACACTATCCCCCTTCAAAAGAGTCGTAGAACTCCCATGAAATCGGTAGTGTTTTTGTTGAACCTTATTAACATTCAGCCGGATATATTGTGACTCGACTGCCCCGCCCCTTACCTAATACATCGGCTCCACGCGCACCGCGCATACCTTGAAGCCCGGCATCCGGCAGGTGGGATCGAGCGCTTCGTGCGTCAGCTTGTTCACGCTTTGCGTGTCGCCCCAATGCATGGGGACGAACACCGTGTCTTGGCGGATCGCGGAGGAGTACCGGCTGCGCAGGAAGATGCTGCCTCTGCGCGATGTCACCGTGACGAGCTCTCCGTCGCCGATTCTCAGCTTGCGCGCCGTTGCCGGGTGCAGCTCGACAAAGGATTCCACGTCACGCGAAGCCAACGAAGGACTGCGGCGCGTCTGCACGCCGGTCAAGTAATGCGTCAGCACCCTGCCCGTCGTCAGATACAAAGGGAATTTCCCATCCGTCATCTCCTTGGGAAAATGGTTCTCTACCGCTACCATCTCCGCTTTGCCGTCTGCATGGGCGAACCTTTCCTCGAACAGCCGCCGCTCTCCGGGATGGTCCTCGGACGGACACGGCCAGTATACGCCTTCTTCGCGTCTCAGACGGTCATACGTAATGCCGTAATAGTCGGCAATGCCGCCCTTGCTCGCGAGGCGCAGCTCCTCGAATATATCCTCGGCCTTGTCGTACTGGAACCAGCGATCCCTGCCCAGCAAGCGGGCAATGTCGCAGAGCACCTGCCAGTCATGGCGCGTCTCCCCCGGCGCGGGCCGCATCGCCTCCCGAAGCAGAACCCGGCCCTCCAAATTCGTCATCGTGCCCTCGTTCTCCAGATATGCCGTAACCGGCAGCAGCAAATCCGCCATTCGCCCCGTTTCCGAGACGAACATGTCCGCCACGATCAGGAAATCCAGCTTCTCGATCGCCTCCTGGACGAAGTTGGCGTTGGGATTGGAGACGACGGGGTTGGAGCCCATGAGGAACAGAGTCCGGATCTCCCCGGCATGCACCTTCTCCATCATCTCGTAAGCGGAGACGCCTTTGCCCGGAAGCTCATCCGGCTCGATGCCCCACACGCCAGCCACGTAAGCACGGTGCTCGGGGTTGTCGATCATCCGGTATCCGGGCAACTGGTCGGCCTTCTGACCATGCTCGCGCCCGCCCTGGCCGTTGGCTTGGCCGGTGACCGCTCCATATCCGCAGCCTTTACGGCCGATCTTGCCCGTCGCGAGTACTAGGTTAAGCAGATTGCGCACCGACATATAGCCGTCCGTCTGCTGCTCGACTCCCCGCGCTGTAAATACCATGCCCGTGACCGCTTCGCCGAAAGCCTTTCCCGCCGCGCGAATCTCGTCTTCGCTTACGCCCGTCATGTCCGCGATCTCCGCCATATCCATGCTTTCAAGGTGGCGAAGCACGTCGGAGAATCCTCTTGTCCGCCGCTCGACAAAAGCTTTGTCGACCAACCCCGCCTCGACGACCGCCTTCAACATACCATTCGTGAGGGCTGAGTCCATCCCCGGCTTCACCTTAAGATGCAGATCGGCTAGCTTGGCCGTGGCCGTCTCACGGGGATCGATGACGATGAGATAAGCGCCGTTCTCCTTCGCCCTCGTGAAGTAAGGCATAAGAGTAGGCTGGCATTCCGCGATGTTGGTGCCCGACAGAATAATGCAGCGGGCATGCTCGATATCGGAGAGAGCATTCGTCAGGCCACGATCGATGCCGAACGTCTTGTTGCCTGCCGACGCCGCCGCGGACATGCAGAACCGCCCGTTGTAGTCGATATGCTTCGACTGAAGCGCCACCCGCGTGAACTTGCCGAGCAGGTATGCCGTTTCGTTGGTCAGAGATCCGCCTCCGTACACGCCGATGCTGTCGCGTCCGTATTGACTTCGTGCCGCCGCGAAACACTCTTCGATGATGGAATAGGCTTCCGCCCAAGATACCCGCATCATCTTGCCATTCTTCCTCGCCATGGGGTACAGCAAGCGATCCCCCGTCAGCGCATGCTGGTATGCATTCATTCCCTTTACGCAGAGACGGCCCTCTGAAGCCGCGTTAGGCAATGCCGTAATCGTATAAGCGGCCTCGCCGGCCGCCTTTCTTTCCTCGACGACCTGCATTTTGCATTGCACGCTGCAGAATGGGCATTGCGTCTTCATTACGAATGGCGATTCGCCGCCCTCCGTTATCTCCATGACGTTATTCATCCGCGAACACCTCCGCCATCTCGTACTCCGGCGCGAAGCCGGCCGTTACAGCCAATCCAAGCTCCGCCAGCAGCAATTGCCGGCTGGATGGATGGAGCAGCCGTTCCCGAACGCCCACAAGGCCGAGCCCGGTTAGCCATTCGCCGACAGGCTGCCCGTAATTGGCCGACATTCGGTACCATTGCAGCAAAGCCAGACTGATCTCGAGCGCGTCCTCATCCTTCAACTGGGAGAGCAGCAGCTCGCCTTGCCTGACAACGGCCCCTCCTCCGGCACCCGCGGTACGGCGTCCATCGCTGCCTCCGGCATAGAGCTCCCAGCCGCCGGGGGCTCCGGCCAATCCGAGATCCTTGGCAAGCGTTCCCGCGAGATGCAACGGACCTGCCGATACGCCAACTGCTAGATTCGTTGGGAAAACCACGCCAGCGAGGCTGCTCTCCAATGCCTCGCTCATCGCAACGGAATCCCTGAGCGCCGCACGTTCGGCGTGCAGTCCAGGGCTGGCTTCGATTCGCGCAGAACCGTCGCCGGGAGACCCGGCGCAATGCCAGTACGGCTTGATGACCGCCCCTCTTCCCGCACCCGCGAGCGCCGAGTAGTAGCGGACGGCGGGAACGCAGACGCCGCACCCCTCGGTCGTGCTCCAGCCCAGCCTTCCGAGCGCAGTCCCGACGGACTCCGCACGAGCCGATCCGGCAGCATCTGCTGCAGTCCCTTCGGCCGTGCTCCAGCCCAGCCTTCCGAGCGCAGTCCCGACGGACTCCGCATGAGCCGGTCCGGCAGCATCTGCTGCAGTCGCATGGATGGCTTCCCGGAGCTCCTCGTGGCTCATGTCGGTGCAGCCGCATACGGGCCGTTTCCGCGCGCCCCTTTCCGCGCCGTTCGCCAGCGCGTAGGCGATAATGGCTTCCACCACAGGTTTGCACCCGCCGCAAGAGCTCGACGCTCGCGTGCAGTCGCGCACTTCCGGCAGCGTCCTTAGCCCTTGCTCGCAGACGGCGGACATCAACGCGCCTTTCGTCACGCCGTTGCAGGAACAGACCGTCTCGGCGTCCGGCATCGTCGCCGCGTATTCAACGCCGAAGGCGACCCCGCCGGACTCCGTTACATTCAGCACGGACACATCCGCGCCGCG
Source organism: Paenibacillus agaridevorans (assembly GCF_018604145.1). Lineage (NCBI taxonomy): Bacteria > Bacillati > Bacillota > Bacilli > Caryophanales > Paenibacillaceae > Paenibacillus > Paenibacillus agaridevorans. The sequence goes on from NZ_CP075889.1 coordinate 5,566,303, forward strand.
CTGAATGTAACGGAGCAGCCCGTTGCCCTGCGAAGTATCGCCGAACAGAACCGCTCCGGCAATGCGGTTGCCTTCCAGCGTTATTTTGCTATAGGTGCGCCGAAGTCCGTCATACTTCATGATCGATACCGTATCGGCCGATTCCCTGATCTCTCCCGCCGAAAATACGTCGACTCCGGATACCTTCAGCTGCGAATATAGCGTAGAGCCCGCATACCCCTCCGTCTCCCTGCCGCAGATCGCCTTGGCGAGCACCTTGCCTTGCTCGTACAGCGGAGCGACAAGTCCGTACGCGATACCCCGATGCTCCGCGCATTCTCCGACCGCATAGATGCCGGGAACGTTCGTCTCCATGTAGTCGTCGACGACGACGGCCCGATTCGTCTCGATGCCGCTCGCCGCCGCCAGCTTCACGTTGGGACGAATGCCAACGGCGAAGACAACAAGATCCGTCTCGATCCGCGAGCCGTCCCTGAATTGAAGACCTTCTACCCGTTTCCTTCCCAAAATACGCTCCGATTGTTTCTCCAGCAGGAAGCGCATTCCTTGCCCTTCGAGCTCCTTGCGCAGCATCTCCGACGCGGTGCGGTCGAGCTGTCTCTCCATAATATAGCCGTGAATATGGACGACCGACACATCCATGCCCAGATTCAGCAAGCCGCGCGCCGCCTCCAGACCGAGCAGGCCGCCTCCGATGACGACAGCCCGCTTGAACGTGCGGGATGCTTCCATTAATGCATTGCAATCCTTAATATTCCGAAAAGCCAGCACGCCCGGTTTGTCCGCGCCCGGCAGCGGCAGCATAAACGGATCCGACCCCGTCGCGAGAATCAGCTTGTCGTAGTCCACTTCGCGGCCCGCGGAGGTCCTCACTCTCCGGCGGCCCGTATCGATGGCGACAGCTTCTTCTCCCTTATGCAGCACGATGCCGCGCTCCTCGTACCAGGATTGGGTATTCATCGTAATGTCTTCGATCGAGGTGTTTCCTTGGAGCACCTTGGATAATAAGATTCGATTATAGTTGGTATGCGGCTCGCTGCCAATAATCGTAATGTCGAACCGATCCGGCTCCAGAGCCAGTATCTCTTCGACGCATCGGACGCCCGCCATGCCGTTTCCAATCAGAACGAGTCGGCTCTTCATGGATGAACACTCCCCACATCGTAGATATAGTAACAACCCGTGTTATATATATCCCGATATCACACTACCCCATCTATAATGTCATATTACGTGACATATATATTTTAACTTTAAAGGATGGAAGGGGAAATGACAATAGTTGTGTAATTATTCATTACACAACTATTGGGGCATAACATGTTTCATCACCCGATAAGCGTTGGCCTTATTGCCATTCATTCTTTCGAGAACACGCCTTCCGTAAGCCGCTTGAAGTCGAAGTCCGACAGCGACTCCGCCCGGTAGCAGCGATCCGACGGGTCGAAAGACAACAGCTTGGTCAGCGTATTCGGCACGATCACGCAGTGCATCCCCGCCGCGACCGCCGCCCGCGCTCCGTTAGGCGAATCCTCGATTGCGACTGCTTCGTCCGCCCGTACGCCAAGCGCTTCAATCGCGCTAAGATACAGCTCCGGATCGGGTTTCACCCGACTCACGTCATCTGCCGACCGGATAACCTCGAAATATTCGCGGATGTCCAACTTGGCCAAATATTTATCGATCCAGGCACGATCGGAACTGGATGCGAGACCGATGCGCAGCCCCGCTTCCTTGGCCATCTTCAAATATTCCCGGATGCCCGCCCGCACTTCCTCCATATTCATTCTGGCCGTATGGTCTGCACGGATTCGATTCCGAAACTCCGCTACATCGATGGCCAGCCCCAGCTCTGTCGCAAGGTATTCGTACGGGTTGAACAGATGCAAGCTCGTGCCGAGACATTGCGAATACTGCTCGACGTCAAGGTCGACGCCATGTTCTTTGTAAGCATCCCGAAAGGCATAATACCATGCCGTCTCCGTATCGATGATCGTTCCGTCAAAGTCAAAAATAATCGCTTTAATCATTTCTTTCCCCTTTCCGTTGATAAATGCTACCTTATCGACAGGCTTGGCCTTTAGCAGGAGCTACTGCAAGTTGAACGCGACCTCCAGATCGCGGATACAAGAATCGTCGATGTGAACAATGTCGCCTAACGCGCGGGCCGCAAGCACGGATTTCGCGCTGTATTCGGCAACCTCCAGCCGGTCGAATGCCTCAAGCAGACTTTTACCCGTTACGATCACGCAGTTATTCTCGACGATGGCCAGCGGCGTACTGACATTTAACAATCGGGCGGTTTGCTCCGGATCGCGATAGACGGCGTCGAACGGCAGCTTCGGCGTGCCTCGCAACAAAATATAGCTTTCCGGAATCGTTCGGGAATCGAAAGCAAGCTCCGTTACGGCAAACGCCATGATATGAGGCGGGTGCGCGATCAATACGGCGTTGACGTGGGGCTGGCTTTCGTAGATCGCCTTATGCAACAGAACGGATTTGCTGGGCACCTTTCCTTCTTCCGTTTTGCCATCCTTGATCGTAATCAAATCGGAAGGCTCCATATAGTTGCGATCCAGCCCATAAGGCGTAATGACAAAATCGTTGCCCTCCGTTCTACGGGAGAACGTGCCCTGCGTGCTGGTAAACAGCCGTTGATCATAAGAACGTCGAATGAAATCGCTCATTTCTTTCCGGGCTCCGTTTTCCAGCGTTGTTCTGCCCTGAGGCTTATAACTTTCGTATGCGACATCGCCTTTGCTCCGCACCATCTCGTAATTTTCGTCCGTGAGCAGCTTCGGTTCCCCGATCCGCCGGGCTTCGATTTCAAGCCGTGCGCAAAAATCCAAAGTCTCGAACATTTGAAACGCCTTAAACTGATTGTCCGCTCCTATGACGACGCCATGATTTTCCAACATAACGGTATCGTATCCCTTGACGAATACGTCCGCGATTTTTCGCCCCAGCTCTTCGCTGCCGGGAAGGGCGTATTCGGCCATGCCGATCGGACCGCATATTCGACGTTCGTTCGGAAGCAGGCGCGTGTCGGGAATTCGGCGAACGATGCTAAAGGATACGAGCGCCGGGGGATGGGCATGAATGATGGCTTTCAGATCCGGCCGCGACTTGTAGATCAGATTGTGAAACGGAAACTCGCTGGACGGTCTGTGCACGCCCTCTATCGTGCCGTCCGCTTTGACGCATACCATATCCCTGGCGGTAAGCGAGCCTTTATCTATACCGGCGGGGGTGATCCAGATATCCCCTTTATCGTCCTTGATAGACAGGTTGCCGCCCGACGTAGTCGTCATTCCGTATTTGTAAATACGCTCCATAAACAGAAGGAGTTGGTCTCCCGGATGCATGTATTCCTGTTTCATTGCAATCGCCTCACATTTCCGTTTGTTTTTGTTTTTATTTGATTTCTTTTATTATACCGCAAATTTAATGGCGGGAAGTGAGATTTTTGTCACAGACATGCAGATTAAATCATCTGAAGGTAATGCGAAGACCCCAAAAGCGTTAAGTCACCATTAGCTTGTATTGTGAAGCTCCCTTATTATATGCCCGCAAGTATTAGAGTCGCATCCATTCCTAATACAACGTAAAAGTCCGCCCTTGACGACGAGCAAGCCCCGAAGGCCCGCACGCCGCCAATGGCGGACTGGTTGCAGCATGTATTCCCCGATGCGTTAGTGGCCTCCGGAATGGGCGCGATCGCCCTCCGCTACCGCCGAAGGATCTAGCTTGCTTCTGCCCATAAAGAACGACCCAAGCAGCGCCAGAGCAGCCGGAACAATCGCGATGGCGAACGTTAACGTAATCGACGAGGAGAGAGCGGACACAATCGTATCCAGCACCTCGGTCGGCATCTCGGCTCGTTTCTCCGGGGCCAGCAGTTCCCTGGGATCGCCGCCGACGGCAGGACCGCCCGTGGCGCCGCCAAATGCTTCATTCAATCGGCTGGAGAAGTAGTTGCTCTGAAGAATACCGAATACGGTAATGCCTACGGTCATCCCCAGCGAACGGATGAAGTTGAGGGTAGAGCTCGCCGTGCCGCGCTGACGAATGGAGACGCCATGAATGGCCGCATTGCTGAGCACCGAGAACGAAGCGCCAATGCCCAGACCGAGCAGAATCATGTACAGCGTCACCTGCAGCTTGCCTGACTCCGGAGACAGCGTCGTGACGAGCACCGTGCCTGTGACAAGCAGGATCAGCGTAGAGACCATGACGTTTCGATACGGTATTTTCGTCATGAGCACGCCTCCGAGCGTAGCCGTCACGACGGAGCCGAGCATCATAGGCAGCAGCACGAGCCCTGAGTTCGTCGCCGTTCCGCCGAGCACGCCCTGTATGAAGATCGGGATATAGACCGATGCCACGATGAAGGCCGCCCCGCTGAAAAACGCGACGATAATGCTTGTCGAATACAGACGATTCCGGAACAGCGAATACGAGATGATAGGCTCCTTGGCCTTCGTCTCCACATACAGGAACACGATCAGCAACAGCACGCATGCCGCAAACATGCCGATAATTTGCCACGAGTCCCATGCAAAGGTTTTGCCGCCCAGCTCCAGCGCGAACATAAGAGCCACGACGGAACCGATCAGGGTAACGGCACCCGTCCAGTCGATCGGTTGTTTGGAATGCTCCAGCGATTCCTTGTAGAAAAACGCGATCATGCAGAGGGACAGAAGTCCAAGCGGCAGGTTGATGTAGAACACCCACTCCCACGCGATATGATCCGTAATATAGGCGCCCAAGAGCGGCCCGAAAATGCTCGACATGCCGAACACGGCTCCGAACAGGCCTCCCAGCTTGCCGCGGGATTCAAGCGGCACCGCATCGAACATAATCGTGAACGAAGTCGGCACCATTGCGCCTGCCCCGATGCCTTGCACGGCGCGGAACAATGCCAGCTCCTCAATCGAAGAAGCCGTGCCGCATAAAGCGGAGCCGATCATGAAGACGATAATGCCGAAGACGAAAAACCGCTTCCGTCCATACATATCGGATAACTTGCCGAAGATCGGCATGCCCGCCATTTCGGCAATCATGTAGGCGGAGGTTACCCATACGAATTTGTCCAGCCCGCCTAGCTCGCCGACGATGTTGCCCATCGCCGTGGCGACGATCGTATTGTCCATCGAAGCCATAAGGATGCCGAGCAGGAGGCCGGCGATAACGATGCCGAGATTTTTGTTTTTTACCGTTGCAGTCACGCTTCACGCAACCTTTCTTTATTCAAATGAGGGATGATTGACGAAACTCGCACTTCCTATTGTATCCATCGTTATCATGCTTTTATAACCTTTCGGCCGGTCCCGTCTTCGACTTCGCGTGCGCCTCGAAGCTTTGCCGGTATTCGATTCTGCCAATCTCGCAGCCAGGTCCTACCTTGACTGTATTGCCTCTTACCAAATCCGCGCGCGTATATTCGATATACACCTTATCCCCTTCGATTAAAGCAGCAGAAAGCCTCGTTTCGACAGATGGCTGCACCAAGCTTTTAAGGCCCAACCCTCTGCTCCTGCGCACGACAATGGTGCCGCCCACAATCTCCCCCACTTGGGAGGGCCCGTATAATCGAATGGTCGTACGCTCGGCGTTAACGACGCTTGCCGTCTCGACGGCGCCCCGAATATCCAGCTTCTCCGCTTCGATCGGGCCGCCGGAATGAAGCATTCCCGACAGGACAATCTCCTCGCCCCTGATGCCGGTCACAGTCCGAAGCTCTCCCATTCCTCCGAGTATCCCGCCTCTTAACGAGCCGTCCACCTGCAATTCGCCCGTAAACTTCAGCCTGCCGGCTTTCAGATCCCCTTGCAACTTGGCCGTCCCCGTCAATGACAGCTGGCTGCAAGCAACATGCCCCATCAGCTTGGCGTCACCTGTAATGCGGATCTTTCCGAATATTCCTCCGGCCATTTCGGAAGTGCCGACAAGTCTCAAATCCTGAACATGCTCATTCACCGAGTTTCTCCTCCTTCTCGACGATGCTGTCGGGGTGAACCGTCAATCGTGTCTTGAATTCGGCCTTGCCGATTCTGCAGCCCTTGCCGATGACAATCTGTCCTCCTCGCACGACCGCCGCATGCGTGTACTCCAGCCGAACGATATCGCCTTCGATGACTTCGGCGTCCAGCCTGGATTCGGCGCTTGGCATCGCCCAACTCCAAAGCCAGCCCCAACCGCTGCCGCCAAGTCTGCTGACGATGACGGTCTCACCGCCGATCTCTCGTATTTTGCTCGCCTTGTGCGCAAGTCCCAGCTCGATCGTCCCTGCGTTTAGCAGCCCTTCCGACTTCACGACGCCTCTGCCGATAAACGTCTCGGCTTCGATGTCTCCGCCTGCCGTCAACATGCCGTCGAGCTTCACGCTATCGGCTTCGATCCGTCCACCAACCTTGCACATGCCATCGAGCAACGTTGTTCTGGCTATAAGCGCTCCTTCCACGGACAACTTGCCTTCGCTTCGCAACTCGGGGGTATAGACGTTGCCTTCGATCGTCGTAACACCGCTGGAACGGATGCCGTACAAAGCGCTTAGATGGCCTGCTACCTTAGTGACGCCGTCAATCTGTACATTCCCATATTCGCCTCCGCTCGCCTTGCCAAATCCGCTCATCGTCAAATTCGGCAACTCGCCCCTGCGCTCGAAGTCCTTCGTCTCGAGGTTCTTCGTCTCCATGCATTCGCCTCCTTCTCTTATTGCAGTTTGCTCTTCAGTTGCTCCGCCGCCTCCTGCATGCTTAACCTCCGCACCATCTTAACCCCTTCGTCAAAATACAATGCGGACGTTGCCGTTACCAGAACGAACGACGCCATGCCCATCTTACGGGTAAACACCAAATCGCATGGCTCACCGTTAAACTTGGGATAATGCTCCTCAAGCGCAGCCAGCAAAACATCTCCTTCCTCCAAGCCCATCTCTCCTGCTCGAAGCAACATATCCACAGTGAATAACTTCAGCATCCGGTCGAACGGATACATTGTTCCCGCCTCGTCCCGGTTCATATAACGTTGAGCCGATATCAACGAAACAATGTTACGTTCAATCATACCATCCTTACCGAGCTCTGCATCAATAGGACCGTTCACTAACCTGCTCGCAAGCTCGTCGAGAGACAAGTCGTCCTTCAGATTTAGCACTTTATCAATGCGAGCCAATATAAGCTCCTTTGGGAAAAACGTCTCCTGGCCCGTAAACACGGCCTTCCGAATAAACCATTCCTCTGGAATGAGCCCCTTCCGTTTCCAACGATACAGCTGCCCGTACGATATGCCTGTCGCGTCCAGCAGCTCCTTCTTCGATATAAGCTCCCTCTCCACGCACGCACCTCCTTATCACGATAATCATCGTAACATAACATTGTTACGTAGTAAAGATGGAGTAAATAGATCCACAGTGGTGCAACCAGGGAGTGTGGGCAACTTGCTTTGTGGGATTCATCCACAATGCGATTCATCCACAGGTCGAGGCTGATGCGCTGGGGATCAGTCACAGGAACAGGGATGTATACACAGAGTAACTGGGGATCCGTCATATGGATAGGGATGTATACACAGAGCAACTGGGGATAGTGGGTATGAGTAGTCCCGCCCCAGTGGTATCCACATGGGGATACACACAATGCACCGACCATACTGCTGTTACGTCGGATCAGTATGAAATTTCATACACAATGCGCCGGACACACTGCATTTACACCGGATCAGTTTGAAATTTCATACACAATTCGTCGGCCACACTACATTTACGCTGGATCAGTATGAAATTTCATACACAATGCGCTGGCCACACTGCAATCACGCCCGATCAGTATGAAATTTCATACACAATGCGCCGACCACACTGCAATCGATCACGTCCGGTATGTGTATAGGAATGAGTCATCGCCGATTACAGCCACGAAGCAGCCTCTGATATGTCAATGCCCTCTCGCAGGTTCTCCCCACATGCCTGCTCCACTGCTCCAAATTTATATCAAGTCCGGGCTTTGCATAGTGCCGATATACTCGTAGTACATCACCCGTTGCGATTCTCCTCTCGTCACGGCTCTGAACTTGCCCTTTTCGACTAATCTGCGGCAATATTTGATGACTGTCATGTTGTGAAGTTCAAGTTGCCTGGCTGCCTCCTTCGGGCGGATCAATCTATTGTGACGTATCGCTATGCGCATGAGCTCGCGCTCCATTCTGTCATACTGTCTCTCGACCGTCCCCGTGCTCCCATTCATTGCAGCCAAATACGGAGTCAGAATATGCCTCAGCATGGACAAGATAAAGGAAGGATTCTCCTTTAGCTCATCCAGAGCAATGCTATATACCCTGCAATCCTGCGATTGCAAAAACAATTCCCTGTTCAAATCCAGCCTATACTTGGTACGATCCGTGCCATGCGAACCGTAATCCATAATTTCAAACACGATTCGCGCATCGCCGGCCAACCACATGAAATCCAAAAAATAGGATTTGCCACGCCCATCCTTCACCTCATACTCCGGATGGAGCCCATGAAAATGACCCGCAAGCGGCCACCAAACCTGCTCAACAAATATTTTGTTTCCAAAGCCGTGCCCACGTTTTAATGCGTCCAGCCGTTCTCCTTTTCTACGCTTCAAATGATACGAGATCCACTTCTCATGTTCATAAGAAAAACCCGCAACCACATTCATCGCCAACCTTTCAGGTTATTTAGCATGCTAGTAGAGGCTACTCGTGATTTGATTCAAGCACGCTGGTCCTGCTGCAAAATTCACGAAAAAAGCCCCGTCTCCTTGATCCAAGGAAACGGGGCATTCTTTGCCTCCGGCAACGCTATGGAATTTACTTTGCCACAAAACATGAAGCTGCGCAACCATATAACAATGGCTCGCTACTTCCGATGCATCTTGAACTCCAGAAACAGCTCGTTGTAGTGGGACAACATGCGCGGGCCGAGGTTGTCATACACCTCGAGGCGGTCCGTCAACTCCTTGTCCGGGTAGAAACGCTCGTCACCCGAGATATCCTCCGGCAGCAGCGCCAACGCCTCCTTGTTCGGAGTCGAGTAGCCGACGTATTCCGTGTTTTGCGCCGCCACTTCGGGGTCAAGCATAAAGTTGATGAACGCGTGCGCACCCTCCAGGTTGCTTGCCGTCTTCGGTATGACCATGTTGTCGAACCAAAGGTTGGATCCCTCCCGCGGTACGACGTAATCGAGGTCCTCGTTCTCGTCCATGATCTCCGAGGCGTCGCCCGACCAGACAAGGCCGGCTGCGGCCTCCTCGTTCGCGATCAGCATCTTGATCTCGTCGCCGACGATCGCCTTCACGTTCGGAGTCAGCTCCGACAACTTCGCGAGAGCCTCTTGCAGATGCTCCTCGTTCGTATCGTTCAGCGAATAGCCGAGGCTGTTAAGCCCCATCCCCATCACCTCGCGCGCGCCGTCCAGCAGGAAGATATTGTTGCGCAGGCTTTCGTCCCACAGGTCGTCCCAGCTTTCGAAGGTCAGGTCGCCCACCATGTTAGGGTTGTAGATAATGCCGACCGTCCCCCAGAAGTACGGCACGGAATAAGCATTGTCCGGGTCGAACGACAGATTCATGAAATCGGGATCGATATGCTTAAGATTCGGCAGCTTGGCATGGTCGATTTTGAGCAGCAGGTCGTCTTCTTTCATTTTGCTGATGGCGTATTCCGAAGGGACGGCCACGTCGAACGTGGTGCCGCCTTGTTTGATCTTGGTCATCATCGCTTCGTTGGAATCGAACGTCTGGTAGATGACCTTGATGCCGCTCTCCTTCTCGAACTGCTTGATCAGTTCAGGGTCGATATAGTCTCCCCAGTTGTAGATCGTCAGCGTATTGCCTCCGGAGTAGCCTTCGCTTGAATTCAACGCAGCCACCGCGTACATCAGTCCGAACGCCACGATGAATACCAGCAGGAACGTGCGCACTAAACCGCTCATGCCCGCTCCTCCCTTCCAGCCGGACGACCGCTCCGGCGATTAATGAAGTAGTAGCCGATAACCAGCAGAATCGTGAACAGGAAGATCAGCGTCGACAAGGCATTGATCGACAGCGACACGCCTTGGCGTGCCCGCGAGTAGATCTCGACCGACAACGTCGAGAAGCCGTTCCCCGTCACGAAAAACGTGACCGCGAAGTCGTCGAGCGAATAAGTTAACGCCATAAAAAATCCGGCGAATATGCCCGGTTTGATATACGGCAAAATAACGCGCGTCAGCACCTCCCAGGAGCTCGCGCCAAGATCGCGCGCCGCGTCGAGCAGCGTGCCGCTCATCTCTTGCAGCTTCGGCAGCACCATGATGACGACGATCGGAATGCTGAACGCGATATGCGACAGCAACACCGACACGAAGCCGAGCTGGATGCCCGCAATCGTAAACAGAATGAGGAAGCTCGCCCCGATAATGACGTCCGGGCTGACGATCAACACGTTGTTGAGCGTGAGCAGCGTTCCTTTGGGCCGGTTGCTGCGGATGTAATGAATGGCAATGGCTCCGAACACGCCAATGATTGTCGAGATTGCCGAGGACAGCAGCGCGATGATAAATGTATTGAGCACGATGATGAGCAATCGCGTGTCCTGGAACACTTCCCCGTAGAATTCCCAAGTAAAGCCTTCAAACTCCCGCATGGAACCGCCGCTGTTAAACGAATAAAACATCAGGTAGAAGATCGGCGCGTACAAGATGGCGAACACGACGATCAGGTACAGGTTGGAGAGCTTCCAGCTATTTTTTCGCAATGTCGATCAGCCCTCGCTTTCTGTTGCCGGTTAGCAGCATCAAGAGCGCCATGGCAATGATGAGGAAAACCGCGATCGTCGCCCCCATGCCCCAATCCTGCGTCACGAGAAAATGCTGCTCGATCGCCGTACCGAGCGTAATAACGCGGTTGCCCGCGATGAGGCGCGTAATCATAAACAATGACAACGCCGGAATGAAGACGGCCATGCAGCCCGCCTTGACGCCGTCCAGCGTCAGCGGGAAGATGACCCGGCGGAACGTCGTCCATGCCGAAGCTCCGAGATCGCGCGCCGCGTAGACGAGAGTAGGGTTCATTTTCTCCAGGGCATTAAAGATAGGCAGCACCATAAACGGAATAAAAATATACACCGACACAAACACAAAGCTGAAGTCCGTAAACAACAACTGCTTCGTACCGATCCCGGTCAACTCCAGCACGGCGTTGACAAAACCGTAGGTGCCGAACAGGCCGATGAAGGCGTACGCCTTGAGCAGCAGGTTAATCCAGCTCGGCAGTATGATAAGCAGCAGCCATAACCCTTTGTGCTTCGTCCGCGTCAGCAGATAAGCCGTCGGGTATGCGACCAGCAGCGAAAAAAACGTGATGAGGAAAGCGTACCAGAATGAGCTGAGCGTCATTTTCAGATATACTGGCGTAAAAAACTTCTGGTAGTTGTCAAACGTGAACTCGCCCTCCACATTAAAAAAGGAGTAATACACGATGAGCAAGATCGGCGCGACGACGAACAGAACGATCCAGAGCAGGTAGGGAACAAGATAAAAATTGCGCGCTCTAGCTTCCATGACGACCAGCCCCGCCTTCTCCACTTCGATTGTCCTGCTTCATACCGGCAGCAGACTGGCTTGCCGGGGCTGGTGGCGCTCCTTGCCCAAACTTCTTGTCGGCGCTCCCTCCCTGCTCGTCGTCCTCATACGACTCCAGCCGTTTGTCGAACTCCTCCTCCGTCTCGCCCAGACGCATAACGTGGATCGCCTCCGGTTCGAAGGTCAGGCCGATCCGTTCGCCTACCGTCGCCTTGCGCGTGGAGTGGACCAGCCACTCGTTGCCGGCATCGTCGTAGGTGCTGATCTCGTAATGCACGCCCCGGAACAGCTGCGTATCGACGCGCACCTGCAGCTTGCCGTTATCCTGAGAAGTGATCTCCAGATCCTCAGGGCGAATGACGATATCGACGGCTTCGCCGTCGTTCAAGCCCTGGTCGACGCATTCGAACGACCGACCCGCGAATTCCACCTCGAAGTCGCGCAGCATGCGGCCCTTCACAATGTTCGACTCCCCGATGAAGTCGGCCACGAACCGATTGATCGGCTCATCGTAAATGTCCGTCGGCGTGCCGGACTGCTGGATCGTGCCTTCATTCAAGACGAAGATCTCGTCCGACATCGCGAGCGCTTCCTCCTGATCATGCGTGACGAAAATAAACGTAATCCCCAGCCTGCGCTGCAGCTCGCGAAGCTCGTATTGCATTTCGGTACGAAGCTTCAGGTCGAGCGCCGACAGGGGTTCATCCAGCAGCAGAATTTGCGGCTCGTTTACGATTGCCCTTGCGATGGCGACGCGTTGGCGCTGACCGCCCGACATTTCGGTAATTTCGCGGTTCTCGTAACCTGTGAGGCCGACGAACTTCAGCGCCTCCTTCACCTTCGATGTGACGGCATCGCCTTTCATCCGCTTGACGCGAAGCCCGAACGCTACGTTCTCGAACACGTTAAGATGCGGGAACAGCGCGTAATCCTGGAACACCGTGTTCACCTGCCGTTCGTTGGCGGGAACGCGGTTAATGATCTTGCCATCAAACGTAATATTGCCGCTCGTAGGCTCCGTAAAACCCGCGATGAGGCGGAGAATTGTCGTTTTGCCGCAGCCCGACGGGCCCAGAAGCGTATAGAATTTGCCCCGCTCGATCTCGAAGCTGACTTCCTTGAGCACCGCGGGGTCGGATCCGCTATATTGTTTCGTTACTGAGTCGAACCGGATAATCGGCATGCTGGTCATGCGACACCCTCCTTTGGAATGATGGAATCGTACATGATTGAGAGATTGCCTATGTAATCAAAAATATAGAGCCAATGTGATTATACAGCTTCGCGGCAAAAGGGCAATAAAAATATGAGAAAACTCTTTATCGAAGCCTTTCGAGGATGAGCGACCGCGTTTAGGAGTAGGTTTTATCGCCAATAGGAATGATCTTCTTTAAGCTTCATCGCTTTAAAGAGCTCAAACTTTTTTATGTGGTAAAAACTCGACTTGGCTGGCTATAACCTATCCATAGGAAGCGCCATCGATAAACTTACTATTTCACGCCAAAGGTCTCGCTATCCCTTAGAGAAAATTAGTCTCGTCGAAAGTACGCCTGAAGGAAGAATCACTCCTGGATCCCGGACCAACGAATTACCGGGATACCCATGCCACCCGGGATTGCTAGAATATTATAACTTTAGACTAAGCGGAGGTGTCAACTATGCATAAAAAGATTAAAAAAATGAAGTGCCCCCCAAAAAAAAGCAAAAAAAGAGCGGTGCTATTAAGAGGGAAATGCGGCTGTCGGGGACCGGCAGGCCCCACCGGACCTACTGGCGCTACGGGCGCTACCGGGGCGACGGGACCACAAGGGGGTCGCGGCAAGAAAGGCAAAAAGGGTGATCCCGGCTCGACAGGAGCTACCGGTGCTGCCGGTCCAACTGGCCCGACGGGGGTGACGGGATCTGCCGGAGCGGACGGCGTGACGGGATCTACTGGTGCGGACGGCGCTACAGGACCAACGGGACCTACTGGCGCAGATGGCGCGACGGGGCCGACTGGATCCACGGGCGCAGACGGCGCTACAGGATCAACGGGACCTTCCGGTGCGGACGGAGCAACAGGGCCGACTGGATCCACGGGCGCAGACGGCGCTGCAGGACCAACGGGACCTACTGGCGCAGATGGCGCGACGGGGCCGACAGGATCTACTGGCGCGGATGTCGCGATAGGGCCGACTGGATCCACGGGCGCAGACGGCGCTACAGGACCAACGGGACCTACTGGCGTAGATGGCGCGACGGGGGCGACGGGACCCACTGGCGCAGACGGCGCGACAGGACCAACGGGACCTACCGGTGCGGACGGTGGGACTGGGGCGACGGGATCTACTGGCGCAGACGGCGCCACAGGACCAACGGGACCTACCGGTGCAGACGGCGCGACGGGGGCTACGGGAACCACTGGCGCAGATGGCGCTACAGGACCAACGGGACCTACTGGCGTAGATGGCGCGACGGGGGCGACGGGACCCACTGGCGCAGACGGCGCTACAGGACCAACGGGATCAACCGGTGCGGACGGCGCGACGGGGGCGACGGGAACCACTGGCGCAGATGGCGCGACGGGGACGAGTGGATCTACTGGCGCGGACGGCGCGACGGGGGCGACGGGAACCACTGGCGCAGATGGCGCGACGGGGGCGACGGGATCTACTGGCGCAGATGGCGCGACGGGGACGACTGGATCCACTGGTGCAGACGGCGCGACAGGACCAACAGGCCCTACCGGTGCGGACGGCGCGACGGGGACGACTGGAGCGGACGGTACGACAGGGCCGACTGGACCCACTGGCGCAGATGGCGCGACAGGGGCGACGGGACCTACTGGCGTGGATGGCGCGACGGGGACGACTGGATCCACTGGTGCAGACGGCGCGACAGGACCAACAGGCCCTACCGGTGCGGACGGCGAGACGGGGACGACTGGACCTACTGGCGCAGATGGCGCAACAGGACCAACGGGACCTACCGGTGCGGACGGCGCAACAGGACCAACGGGACCTACCGGTGCGGACGGCGCGACGGGGCCCGCGGGAGCCACGGGCGCAGATGGCGCGACAGGGCCTACGGGAGCCACGGGCGCAGATGGCGCGACGGGGACGACTGGACCCACTGGCGTGGACGGCGCGACGGGGCCCGCGGGAGCCACGGGCCCAGACGGCGCGACGGGGCCGACAGGACCGACGGGACTCACTGGCGTAGACGGTGCGACGGGGCCTACGGGACCCACTGGCGTGGACGGCGCGACGGGGCTCGCGGGAGCCACAGGCGCAGACGGCGCGACAGGGCCTACGGGACCCACTGGCGTGAACGGCACGACGGGGCCCGCGGGAGCCACGGGCGCAGACGGCGCGACGGGGCCTACGGGACCCACTGGCGCAGACGGCGCGACGGGGTCCGCGGGAGCTACTGGCGCAGATGGCCCGACTGGACCTACGGGAGCCACGGGCGCAGACGGCGCGACGGGGCCTACGGGAACCACTGGCGTGGACGGCGCGACGGGGCCTACGGGAGCCACGGGCGCAGATGGCCCGACTGGACCTACGGGAGCCACGGGCGCAGACGGCGCGACGGGGCTCGCGGGAGCCACGGGCGCAGACGGCGCGACAGGGCCGACAGGGCCGACGGGACCCACTGGCGTGAATGGCACGACGGGGCCCGCGGGAGCCACGGGCGCAGACGGCGCGACGGGGCCTACGGGGCCTACGGGAACCACTGGCGCAGACGGCGCGACGGGGTCCGCGGGAGCTACTGGCGCAGATGGACCGACTGGACCTACGGGAGTCACGGGAGCAGTCGGCGAGACGGGGCCTACGGGACCCACTGGCGCAGACGGCGCGACAGGGCCTACGGGAACCACTGGCGTGGACGGCGCGACGGGGCCCGCGGGAGCCACGGGCGCAGACGGCGCGACGGGGCCTACGGGACCCACTGGCGCAGACGGCGCGACGGGGCCTACGGGAGCCACGGGCGCAGATGGCCCGACTGGACCTACGGGAGCCACGGGCGCAGACGGCGCGACGGGACCTACGGGAGCCATGGGCCCAGACGGCGCGACGGGGCTCGCGGGAGCCACGGGCGCAGATGGCCCGACTGGACCTACGGGAGCCACGGGCGCAGACGGCGCGACGGGACCTACGGGAGCCATGGGCCCAGACGGCGCGACGGGGCCTACGGGAACCACTGGCGTAGACGGTGCGACGGGAGCTACTGGACCAACGGGTCCCACGGGACCGACTGGACCGCCCGACGGACCGACCGGGCCAACGGGAGCGGACGGCGCAACCGGACCGACTGGACCCACCGGCGCGGATGGTGCGACCGGACCGACTGGGCCAACAGGTTCGGACGGCGCAACCGGACCGACTGGACCCACGGGGGAGGTAGAGCCGAATCCATTCGATGTCTATGTTCAGACAGGCGCTGTTGGCGGCAACGGTACGCAAGCCGCCCCGTTCGGAACGATCCAGCAAGGATTGACCGCCGTTTCTCCAACGGGAACCGTCCATGTGCTTGGAGGCACTTACGTAGTTACCGCAACGATCACCATTAATAAGACAGGAGTAATTCTCCAAGGGTATCCAAACACGATCATTTCTCTGCAAAACAGCGTCATCGCGTTTCTCGTTACGGGCAATGCCGTAACAATAGACGGCATGACGATTACGAGCAACAATCCGTACGCGGTAGAGTTTATTCAACTCGCCGGAACGAATCACCGATTGACGAACAATGTGATTTTTGGTCCTCCCCAAGCAGGACCTTCAACCGGCTGGGTGGTCAATCGAGGTTTCCTCACGCAGGGCAACGTCACGAATTTGATTGTGCGGAACAACATATTTTATTCGCTTCGACAGCCCGCTTATTTGAATCCGAACTCGACCGGGCATATCGTTTCCAATGTTGTCTACAATACGCGCGGTTTCGTAGTAGATGCGGCCTTGTTCGTTTTTTCTGGAAACTCGTGGGGGCTACCAGAGAATGCGGTGGATATCGCGCTTCTGGTCGGAACGACAGCCGGCGCTCCTTACGATCCATTAACCGATCTATCTGCAAGCAACAGCGAAGCCTCGATAAGCGACCAGAGATAAGCAGAAACCAAAAAAAAGGGCTGTTTCCAATGAACAGCCCCTTTACTGCCTTTTCAAGCCCCTTAGTCGCTACAAACGATTATGGAATGTTTTGCTGCATTTCCGAGATTTCCGGTTCCACTTATCTAACACGCCGCGCTTAGACAGATGCCGTTTTCCCTTGTGACACGCGAGATTCGGGCACACTTCCGTTTTCCCCAACACGACGAAGGATCGTGAAAAACGAGAACGACAACGCCGCAAATGTTGCCGCGAAGATCGCCAGCACGCCGGCGTCGGTCCACATGCGACTGACGTAGCCGCTGGAAATGACATCGCGGAAACCCGCGACGGAATACGTCATCGGCAGCCAAGGAGCGACCGCCTGCAGCCAGCCCGGAATCAGCTCCACGGGATATGTGCCGGATGAAGTCGTGAGCTGCAAGATCAAAATGATGATCGCGATAAATCGGCCTGGATTGCCCATCGTCGCTACCAGAAATTGAATGATCATCATATACGTGATGCTCGTCACTATAGAGAATAGAATAAAGTCCGTTACGTTCTGCACTTCAAGCTTCAGCACGAACAGCAACACGGAATCGACGATTAGCGCCTGCGCCGCGCCGATGACCATCAGCGTCAGCGCCTTGCTCCAGAACCAGCTCCATCCGTTTTGCGGCTTGATGGCCGGCTCGCGAACGGAATACACGATCGTGATAAGCAGCGCGCCTACATACAGTCCAAGAGACAGGAAGTATGGAGCAAGTCCCGTTCCGTAGTTCGGCACGTCGGTCAGCCGTTCCACGTCGAGCTGGATCGGTTCGGCGAACATGCTCGCCTTTTCATCGGACAAGGATAAGTCCGATGTCTGGGAGGAAGCGTCGTTCAGCTTCGTCGACAGCTCCTGCGAGCCGTCTTCCAACTCCAGCAACCCAGATGCCATCTTTGATGCACCGTCCTGCAGCTGCTTCGTGCCGGAAGACAACTCCTGAACGGAGCTGTTTAGCTCAGTCAAACCAGCAGCCAGCTCGCCGGCTCCGCCTTCGAGAGCAGTAGCGCCCGTCGACAACCCTTTCGCCCCGTCCTCAGCCTCTGCCAACTTCTTATGCAGCGTGTCCGCGCCCGCAACGAGGCTATCCAGCCCTTGCTTTAACCCGCTTGCGCCCGCAGCCAGTTCCTTCTGTCCCGCAGCGGATTGCTCCGTTCCGGCCGCAAGCACCCGGCTGGCGGCGAGCAGCGCTTGGTAATTCTCATCCTTCATCAGCTCCGGATGAGCTTCCGCCCAGCCCGCCAGTCCATCAGCCAGCCCCGCCGCTCCGGCGCTCAGCTTATCCGCTCCGGCAGATGCGTCAGTTAGTCCTTTCGCAAGCTGTCCCGCGCCAGCGTGCGCTTCGTCCGCTCCTGCTGCAAGCTGTCCGCCGGCATCAGCAATCTGGCCGAGCCCGCCTGCCAACCCGCTCGCCCCGGCAGCCAGTTCCTTGCTGCCGTTAAGCAGCTTCCCACCGGCAGCATCAAGCTTTGCCGCCCCATCTTGCAGTTGCGTTGTACCTCCGGCCAGCTTGGACAGATTATCGGCGAGCAGCTCCGAACCCGATCTTGCATCGCTTGTGCCGTCGGCAAGTTTGCCTGCGCCTTCGCTTGCCGCCGCGATCCCGTCCGCCGCTTCCTCAAGCTGCTCGAACACGGTCCGCGTATACGCCTCCGTCACTTCCTTGTTAAGCGTGCTTTTCATAGTCTCGACCGCCGAATTGCCGATCTGGCCGGCCAAAAAATTCGTACTGTCGTTGCGCAAATAGATCAGCTTCGCGGGATCGGGATGCTCGGAGGTCAGCGTTGTCGTCCGTTCCGAGAAATCTTCCGGAATTTCGATTGCCATGTAATACACTTTGTCCTTCATCCCTTGAAGCGCTTCTTCCTTGCTCACGAACGCCCAGTCAAACTTGCCGTTCTCCTTTAGTTCTTCCGTGAAATCCTGCCCGATATGCATCTCTTCTCCTTCGAAAACGATACCTTTGTCGGAATTAACGACTGCAACCGGCAACTCCTCCAGTTTGCCGTACGGGTCCCAGAATGCACCGAGAAACATCGCCGTATACATAAGGGGAATTGTCAACACGCCCGCTACTGGTATTAATATCTTGGGATTTCGCGCGATGGCGCCAATTTCCGCTCCGAATTGTTTGAAGCCTGCCCATTTAAATTTCATCTTCTTTTCACTCCTCATTCATAATACGAAATGACCATTTTCGATATTCAGTCAATTTTACTCACAAAAAAAGGCAACTCACCTTAACGCCAGCGAGGACTGCCCCTATATGAACAAGCTGTATATGCAAAGCGTCTCAGTTGCGGGTTAACCCTTCCTCCAAATAGAATCGAAGCTGCTTTGCCACCTCATCCTTGCCAAGCGGATCGTGCGTCTTCTTCCAGTCCACTGCGAGCGCCATGTAGAGCTTGAGCATGACAAATGCGGTCATCTCCGGCTCGCATGGCCGGATATCGTCCTTCTCTACCGCCGTGCGCACTCGCTCGGCTATATATCCGACAACAGCCCGCTCGATCACGTTAAGCGCATCGACAGCCATCGGCGTACCGATCTCCCGCACCTCTTGCGATAGCTT
This sequence comes from Paenibacillus agaridevorans, assembly GCF_018604145.1. Lineage (NCBI taxonomy): Bacteria > Bacillati > Bacillota > Bacilli > Caryophanales > Paenibacillaceae > Paenibacillus > Paenibacillus agaridevorans. The sequence continues at coordinate 5,585,583 of NZ_CP075889.1, forward strand.
GAGAGCAAGCTCGTGCTCCTCCCGGAAGTCCAGCAGACGCTCCAAGGCGTTATACAGATTGTCGAAGAACGGGAGCTGTTCGTCAATCGCCTCTTCCGCGACCGTCTTCATCTCCTCGATCATCCGGTTCATGATATGGCCGAATAATTCCTCCTTGTTCGAGAAGAACGTATAGATCGTTCCCTTGCCTACGTTCGCGATCTTCGCCACGCCATCCATCGTCGTCGCCTTATAGCCAAACAAGGAGAAGGATTTGGCCGCCGCATCAACGATCCATTGCTTCCGATCCATCACCGTCCCCCACCTCCGTTCGCAATTTGACGAAATGACCATAATTCATTTTTGGTCAATCGTTCAATGGATTCATATTAACACGGATGAATTGTTTTCGCAACAGCGGTATAATAATGGCAGGCCCCAGGCCGACATCACTCATTCTTCATGAGATATAAGGAGCGAATCCACGATGACATACCGGGAAATTACTTCGCAAGAACAATGGTCGGAGGCTCTCCAGCAATCGGACAACCGTCCGCTGGTCGTCTTCAAGCACAGCACGACATGCCCTGTTAGCGCCAATGCTCACGAGGAATTCAGCCAATATTTAAATGGAACGCCGCGCGAGGATATCGATTACGTACTCGTAAAAGTGATTGAGTCCCGTCCCGTATCGAACAAGATCGCCGAGGATACGGGCGTGAAACATGAATCGCCGCAAATCATCTATATCGACAAAGGCGCCAAAGTATGGACGGCCTCCCATTGGTCCGTGACCAGAGCGCATATTAGCGCCGTATTGGATTAAAAAGGCGAATCGGCTGTCGCCGCCTCTGGCGGCGCGGAGGATTTCATTCTGAGAAGTATAGATCCGGTATGGAGAGGTTTATACTTATCCGTATGTAAACAAGAAGCTTCCATACCATAGCTCTGTGGATGGAAGCTTCTTTAATATATACTTTTTTAAGATGCAGCTTTCTTCAAATGAGTTACCCATTGCCCATGCAGTTCCGACTCTGAGCATCCTAAAGCCTCGTTGAATTGCTCCGCATCGCGAACCAGACGATTTAATGCATCCATCCCATAACGATCCACAATGAATTGCACGATCAAATAGGTGAACTGAAAGCCCTTCATCTCCTCGAAGCGGAACGAATCCTCATTGAGTTCGCGAAACGTGGGCACAATCCCCCGGACAATGGTATCCTTGACGCTATCGATAATAAAATCTGGCGACATCTGCTTGGATTCGTAACCACCGACGCCTTGGCAGATCCACTTGGGAGCCGACGCGTTGATATCCTTTACAAGCCACATGGCGTATAAGTGGACCGTCGATTGAAGAATCGAATGGTAAGAATGCGCCGGTCCAGGATTGAGCGGCGAAACGATCTTAAGAGTGTTGCCTTCAAAGGTTCCCATGAACCAATCCGGCGCGCCCGGCTCGCCCGTGGCCTGATGGAAGGCCGGAAGATCGGGATAAATTTCGATCACGACCTTCTCCGACGGCCGATGCTTAAACTTCTTTACAAGTTCTTCCACGCTGCCCTTCAGCTTGCCGAACAAATCCCGATATACGTGCTCCATCTCCTCGGAGTTAGCCGCATTGCCGTTCGCGTCTACAATGTCCACCATATCTTGAATCGTCCTCACGGCGATGTCCCCCCATTCTTTTAATTCTTTCCTGAGCTTCTGCAGCCCGCGATACAGCCTGTTCTTAACCGAGCTTTCGCGCATGCCCGATATGACGGCGATCTCCGCCAACGTGCATCCGACAAAGAAACGTAAAGAGATCATATGCCGATCCCGCTCATCCAGCTTCTCCAGCGCAGAGCCGATATCGATACGGATATCGACATGCCTGGCGTAATCGAGTCCGATCGAATGACCGGCGCAGGTTTCCATGTCTACAGACTGCTCCTTGTTGCGGGACGAGCTGCGATATTCGTTTTTAATTACGTTCTGGGCGATCTTGAAAATCCACGTAAACAAACTCGAGTTCCCTTTGAACGTATGCCGCCTCTCCATCGCTCTCAGGAAGATGTATTGCAGCAAGTCGTCTACCTTCATGGGATGCACCTTCATCGCCAAGTATGCGAATTGCCGGCCGATATTGCCGATAGGCTTCTTCGAATGATTCGTTTGTGGCCTGTTCACCCGGATAAACAGGGCCGTTGTCTTGAGCTCTCGACATCGGAAGCTTCACCTCCTGACCTTACAACTCATTAGACACCGCCGCACGGCAAAAAGCCACAAGTCCAAAAAACTTTTTATGCGTCCCTTCCATTTAGAATGCCTTTTCGCCTACATAACGAGAACCAGATAAGCATGATGAACTACCTTCGATCAGGGCCAATCGATGCACCCCCTGCCCTATTACCGCCATTTGCCACATGCCAAAAGACTTTGCCGCCCGCGCTAGAACGATCCCCAAGGTTGCATCAAACTGCCCATTCTAAATAACGAATGGATATGGTTAGCTATTTATTGTCGGATAATATCGAAATAGGGGGATTAATCTCTATGAAACGAGTTCTACATTTATGGGTCGGCCTTATACTTCTAGCCGCCGCCGCTCTCCCGCAATCCGCTTATGCAAGCGCGGCAGCGACCACCGCCGCCTTCAACGATATCGGGAACCACTGGGCCAAAGATACGATTCAAGCCATGGTTTCGAGAGGCGTGCTGGACGGTTACCCTGACGGTTCTTTCCGGCCGGAGGAGCCCGTGCAGGTCGACCAATTCGTAAAAATGCTCATTCTGTCCTACTCGGAGCTCCATCAGAACGGGTCGCGCAGCTGGAAGACCAACTTCCTGAACACGCTGAGTCCGGAGAATCAGGCGATCATAAAACAGGACTATCGGTACTTCAGCTTCAAACCAAACACGGTCGGCTACTGGGCCAAGGATTTTATCGATATCGCAAGCGACCTGCATTTTCTGAACAAAAGCCGTTATACCGACTTCCAGGGTGATATGACCCGGGAGAACGTGGCCGAAGTTCTTTATTACACGCTTCAAGAAACGGAGTTTCTGGAGGACGGCTTGTTCGGGCAAAAGATGGCTCAATCCTACGGCGATATCACTAGCGCAACGGAGAGAGAGCAGCGCTTTATCGCGGAAGCATTGGTTAAGGGCATTATGGAGGGGTATCCTAATGGATTTTTTGGCGTCGGGAACAAGGTGACGCGCGCGCAAGCGCTGGTTATTCTGAACCGCTTGACGGATAAGGAGAGCCGCATTAAAATCGCCGTCTCGCCGGACAAGCTGGAGCGTCTCGTACCTACTCAGGCTGGCGGCGACAAAATCGTCATCTTCCCGGATAAACGGATGTGGGATATGTACGATGCGCTTGCCGCGATCGGTCAGTTGCGCGGAGCGAATTACGATCTGTTCGACACGACGCTGAGACTTTACAAGGATCAATCGGAGAAGGAGCAAGTGCAGAATCGTCCCTCCGGGTCGGCCGCTTTTCAGGAGGAAGCCGCGATCTGGCTTGATCCCGCCTACAATACATTCGGCATTACGATTCGGCTTAGAGACGGCTCTCTGGCCCGTAATCAGGAGGTTGTGGAGCAGTTCGCGAACGGATTGTTCGGCTATAACGCATATGCCTTCAAGGAGTTGTTCGCCTCCGTCTGCGACAAATTAAGCCGTGGCGAGGCCGTGACTAGCACGTACAGCCAGATTGGCGGAGACGCCGTCAACGTATTGGTCGATAACTCTGCAAAGACGGTTATTTTTACGGTCGCGGCCAAAAAGTGATTAAAACTCCTGAAACGCCTCCTCCCCCGCATACTGCGGAAGGGAAGAGGCGTTTTGTGTTTTCAGATGATGACTAGAGCACCGTCCTGGCTTTGTTGCAATTTAGCCTATAGGTCACGCCGTATTGCCTGCCATAATGAATAATGCGTCGAATCATCGTCTGGTCCTGCAGAATGGCGAAAGGACAATGATCCGGCGTCGTGTTCACCTCCAGAATCCACGGCCGAAGCTGACTGTCGATCGCGATGTCCAGCCCGATCTCGACCAGCCCCGGATAACGCCTCCGCAGCTGCCTGATCGTTTGAATGCCGATACGCTCCAAATGGGCGATCATCGCATCCTTCTGCCCCGAACCGACATGGGGCTGGAGCACCTGTTCAGCGGGCAGGATAGTTCCGCCTTGGCTCCCGTTTGTAACGATTTTGCCGGGATAGGAGACTCGCGCCACCGTTCCCGTCGCTTCGAAGCCCCCGCTTGGCGACTTCTGCACGACGACGCGCAGATCGAAGGCTCTGCCCTCGTATTTTAATAGATGGATGCCTCGCTGCACGAGATACGACTTGCCGGCAATATCCCTCTTTATGGCGAGATAGCAGGCATCGAAGCTGCCGAAGCTGCGCCGATTGCTGCCCAATTGGTAGGCATACCCGCCTCCCGCCTCCCGTTCGACTCTCATAACGCCTCTCCCAAGCGAGCCGCGAACCGGCTTTACATAGACCATGCCGTAAGCTTCCAGCATAGATCGCAGCGTGTATTGGCTGAACCGCCGGGTTTGCGGAATATAGAGGCGCAGGCCCTTGTCCCCTAGCAGCACATTCGTTTTCGCCCATTTGTCGGAGATGCGGTGTCTTCTCTTTTTGCCCGATTTCACACTAGTAAGGCCTCCTTTATCGTACTTAAGAGTTCAAAAGTGCGCTTTTCAGTATCGACTTCATGCGGTTGTCTCTGGGAATCTTTCTTTTATTAGTATACGCAGCAGTTGCGGACGTGCCTTAGGCCGCTGTCGTCATACCCGAACATTCCGCCGCGGGACACATATGCTTTAAGAGGATGACTCGCACTTTAAGGGGAGCCCTTAGTCCATCACGAGGAGTGTGCGCGGCATGTCCTTGCATCCAAGCGCGCTGACGGCGCATGTCCATCTTATTGCACGATTGCACCCATGGTATGGGAAGCTTCTGGAGGAAAAGCGCAGTTCGGAACGCGGTCACCTTGACTACGCCGATAACAGGGAGAAGACGCTTCTTTCGCTGAACGAGCTGCCCCTTCTGAACGCCGATCTATTGGCAAGGCATTATTATGCGGAACCGCCGCGATCCGAAGCCGGCTTATCTGTCTACCGCACCTCCGGCACTTCGAGCGGCATACGCAAGTCGATCTATTATTCACCCGAAGATGATCTTCATTATATAGCCGCGAAACAAACGAGCTTCGAAGCATGGTTGAACGCGAAAGAGAAGCCGATGACCGCTGACGGAGAATCGATAGAGACCGCTTCGCATTCAATAGTTCCTAAGTACGGTCCGATCCGGCGGGCCCTGGCCGATCTGGGCACAGGTCATGCGGCAAGCACGGCGCTGAGCATCTTCTCGAGTATGGGTATGGAGGGCGAGGCCATCTCCTTCTCTGCCCCCATAGAAGAACATGTAGCGAAGCTAAGAACCTATCGACCGGAGCTGCTGTATACGATGCCCTCCCTTCTGGAGAGCATAGCCGATGCCTGGCCGAAAGATGAACCGTTTCCCGTGCGGAAGATCATCCTTGTCGGCGAGATCGCCTCCCGGGAATGGCAGGCCAATATGGCGGCCCGATTATGCCTGACCCCTCCCGATCTGCTCGATACGTACGGCTCCATCGAGGTCGGAGCCATTGCCGCCTATTCGCATGAGCGAAACAGGTATGTTCTCTCGGAAGGCATGTGGGGCGAGGGGCTGACTGTACAGGAACTGGGAGAGAGCTTCGAGCCGTTGGCGGACAACGAGCGGGTGCTGGTCCTCACATCGCCGAGCAGGCTGATGTTCCCGGTCGTTCGATTCGTTACTTACGACGTCGTACGCGACTTCGAGGTCACCCTGATCGACGGCGTTCCGCGGGGCACCTTCACCGGCATATCGAAGCGCATCGGCTCCGAGCTGAAGCACGGGGAGAAGATCAGCCTGTACGACATCGAGGCGGCCGTCCACCTTGTATTAACGGACGCGGCCGTGCGCGTAGCCGTAAACGGCAATCGTCTCATGCTCCATATTCGAAGCGACCAATTGGCGGAACACCCGGAGAAGCTCCGGCATGTGCGGAACGAGGTCGAGCAACGCATACCGGATATCGGCATGATGATTCGCGGCGGCTTGCTGAAAGGCATCGACGTCATACCGGTCGACGCTTTCCGCCAGCTTCCGGGTCACGGTTCGGTGAAAGGAAAAAAGATCTACCCCTCATGAACCCGGAATTCGACTGTTTAGAAGAAAGCGGCGGTGAGATAGGCATGGAGGATGGTTGGTTGAACGGAATTGGCGGCACGCCTCTAGTCCGCTTATCCCGATTGTTTCCCGAGCTGCGGGGCATACGGGTATTCGCCAAGCTGGAGCTGATGAATCCGACGGGCAGCGCCAAGGATCGCCCTGCTCTTCGCATTCTGAAAAATGCTCTGCGGGAAGGGCTCATCGGTCCGAATACGGTTATTGTGGAATCCAGCTCCGGCAATATGGCGATCAGCATGGCGGCCATATGCAGGCGGCTCGGACTTCGTTTCGTCTGCGTCATTGACCCCCGCACCTCAAAAACGAACAGGACTATTATGCAAGCTTACGGAGCGGAGGTGTCCTACGTGGAAGAGCCCGATCCCGCCACGGGGGAGTATCTCCCCGCCCGCCTTGCCCGCGTGCAGGAGATGCTGGCCGCCCATCCCGACAGCTTCTGGCCTAATCAGTATGGGAACCCCAATAACTATTTGGCCCACAGCGAAGGCACGATGCCCGAGATCATTCGCGAGCTCGGCAAGGTCGATTATGTGATCGGCGGCGTCAGCACTTGCGGCACGATGCTGGGCTGCGCCGACTACATTCGCCGAAATGGGCTGGCCGCGAAGATCGTCGCCGTCGATGCCGCGGGCAGCGTCATTCTTGGCGGGGAGAAGGGACCGCGCCTCTTCCCCGGACTTGGCGCGGGCATCGTTCCCCCGTTTGCGGCGAACTCCTTTACGGACCTGGCCGTATACGTAACCGATAAGGAAATGGCTCTGGCATGCCGGCAGCTTGCCGCAACGGAGGCCATCCTTGCCGGCCCCTCCTCCGGAGCGGTGCTTGCTGCCCTGCGCTCGATATGGGATGAGTTGCCTGACGGCAGCACTTGTGCCGTTATTATGCACGATCGCGGAGAGCGTTACATGGATACGGTGTTTAACGACGAGTGGATGGCTGCCGCTTTTGGCGAGCCGGGTTGAGAGAAGAACGGAACGAACAGGGAGGAAGTTTTTGCGCCATGATTTATTACGGAGATGAGCAGCTCAGAGATATCGGCGAGCCGTGGCGGGAGCTGGTCGACCGGATTCAAGAGACGGTACGCATTATGGACAGAGGCGGCGGCGTTCAGCCGCTCAAGCCATACCTGCGCTACGGCAACCCGGATAATCGCATTATCGCGATGCCCGCCTATGTTGGCGGGACGGTCGCCGCGGCGGGTCTGAAATGGATCGCCAGCTTCCCCGGCAACATTAATGCCGGATTGCCTCGAGCGCATAGCGTCACCATACTAAACGAAGCTTCTACGGGAGAGCCGCGCGCAATCGTCAATTCCTCGCGAGTGAGCGCCGTCAGAACCGCGGCCGTCAGCGGACTGATGCTAAGAGAGTGGCTTCGTCATCGCTTGCTCGACAATCGCCGTGATGAAGCCGAAGAAGGGCTCCGCATCGGCATTATCGGACTGGGACCTATCGGGCGAATGCATCTGGCCATGATGTTAGCCTTATTTGGCGAGCATATCGATCAAGTTATGTTGTACGACGTTCGTGGCATTAGTCCTGAGGAAGTCATTCCGCACAGCTTTGGCAAACGCGCAGGCGCCGGACCAACGCTGACATTCGGAGATCCGACCGAACAATCGAAGCCTCTCCGCATCAGGCAGCTCCGTAAGGACATACCGATTCGGTTCGCCGGAAACTGGCAGGAGTTATATCGCTCTTGCAACGTCATTCTGACATGCACGGTTAGCCCCGTGCGTTATATCGACATCCCCCCGGCGCCCGGCAGTCTGCTGCTCGACATCTCGCTCAGGGATTACGGATTGGACGCTATACGCGGCATTCGTTCCATCGTGGTCGACGATTGGGCGGAGGTATGTCGTGAAAACACCGATATCGAGCTGCTTCACCGGGAGACCGGACTGACAGCAGAAGATGTCATATCCCTTGGAGATATTGTATGCCGGGACGCGATCTCCTCTCTCCGTTCGGAGGAACCCGTGCTGTTTTGCCCCATGGGCATGGCCGCTTTTGACGTGGCGATCGCCGACTGGTATGTCCGCAAGGGAGAAGAATTAGGGATAGGCGTCAAGCTTTAAGCGCCTCACCTTCACCGGCCTCTCCCCTCCTCGAACTTGACACCTCCAGGCTGCAACACTATATTAAATTTAATGCAATTTAATTGAAAATTTTATCGAAGTTGCCGTCTTGGAGGAGAAACGATGCATCCCATTGAACATATGAAGCTGGATAATCAGATCTGCTTCGCGATCTATGCGAGCTCCCGAGAAATTACAAAGCTGTATCGCCCGCTGCTGCAAAACCTTGGACTCACCTATACGCAATACGTGACGATGCTCGCGCTATGGGAAAAGGACAATGCCACCGTCAGCGAGCTCGGAACCAAGCTGTACCTGGACTCCGGCACGCTCACTCCGCTGCTAAAGAAGCTGGAGGCCGCGGGCCTCGTCAAGCGTACGCGCGACAAGAAAGACGAACGAAGCGTCCTCGTTACGTTGACACCGGATGGCGAAGCGCTTAGGGAGAAGGCCATCGATATTCCCGAACAGCTGGCCTGCAAGCTGGACGCAACGCCGGAGGAAGGCGCCATGCTGCTGGGGCAGATGCAGGAGCTGCTGGACCGCGTGAAACGTTATTCCGCTCAGCCAGGCGAGGGGTAGGAGCGCGGGTGCAGTACAGGTGCAGCGTACCTGATTCGCCTTTTACGATTCGGCGGACAAGCTCTCCGCCATCATTCGCAATCCTGGATTCCGCTGTGTTAATATGGAAGCTGGACACATGCATAAGAGGTTATAAGGAGGGTAATAAACGTCAATGAAAGCAATGAAACGGCATTATCGGCACCCGCTTCTGCTCGCGGTTCTTGCCGTATTCTTGATCGTGGCAGCCGGCTGCGGCGTCGATCAAGGCAAGCAGAACAACAGCCAAGGCTCCGGCGGCGGACAAGCTACGGCATCACCGTCCCCGTCGCCATCCCCTTCTCCTACGGAAGCCCCGGCAGAAGAAGAGGGGCCCGAGCTCCTCGGCCCGGAGAAACATCCCGAGGTCACGATTGAGCTCAGCAACGACAAGCTGATCAAGATCGAGCTTTATCCGGAGGTCGCTCCGAATTCGGTCAACAACTTTATCTCGCTCGTGCAGTCGGGATACTATGACGGCCTGATCTTCCATCGCGTCATTCCCGGCTTCATGATTCAGGGCGGCGATCCGGATGGCAACGGCATGGGCGGTCCCGGCTATTCCATCCCCGGCGAATTCAGCGAAAACGGCTTCGAGAACAAGCTGAAGCATACGCGCGGCGTTCTCTCCATGGCACGTACTAATGCGCCGGATTCCGCAGGCTCCCAATTCTTTATCATGGTCGAGGACGCTCCGTCGCTGGACAACCTGTATGCCTCGTTCGGCAAGGTGATCGAAGGCATCGAGGCGGCAGACGAGATCGTGGCGCAGGATCGGGACGACAACGACAAACCCCTAGAACCTATCTCCATGAAGAAAGTAACCGTCGATCTTAAAGGCATGACCTTTGATCCGCCTGTTAAGACGGAATAAGCGCAAGATCCCATTAAGCTCGGGTACAAAGAGGGCATCGCTGCTCAGCCGCTGGCTGTTGCGATGCCCTCTTTGCTTATGGTCGGAAATCTCTTGTAATCCACCAGCCGCTACAAAGCAGCAGCTTCTTCTTCCCGATAGACAAGCTGCCTCACGAACTCGAAGTCCGGCGTAATAATAAGATTGTCCAGATAAGCAGACGTCATGCTGCCCGGCATTCTGGCGCGGTTAAGCTTCTCGATAATTTCACCTGCGGAACCGATTCCGATCCCGTGGCCGAAAAACAGGTTATCGTCGAGCTTGATGGCGTTCTCGCCCTGCCACTCCGGCGTAGAACGGTCGTAATCGGGATTTTTGAAATACATCGTATCTCCGTGGTACGTCTCGTTCAAATTGTAAGTGGCGTTTAGCCTGAGATCGTGGTCCGTCTCCCAACTGATCAGATACAGGTTGCGGAAGTGCCGATTGAACGCGGCTTCGCCGATCGCATCCAGCACTGCCTTATACAGAATGATAATAATGGCGCCTGCGCACTCGAAGGCATATAGATGCCCATTTTCAAAAATATCGTTCACCGCGTCGGATGGCAGAACGTTGGGCCGCAGCAAGAAACCGCCCTGGGGCGTACGAATCCAATACTGCTCATTGCTGCGGGAATTGCTAAATGACGCGAAGCTTACCCCGCTTGCATACATCGCTTTGGCCGCTTCCACGATGTGAGACCTCATCTTAAGCTCGAAGATCAGAGAATCCAGACTTGGATAGCTGTACAACATCGGACTTGCCATCTTCCTCGTCAAAGTTTTCCTCTCCAGCATCGTCAGCAGCCGCGGCGGTATTGCGCCCGGGTTGCTTCCGTCCGTAATTACGATCACGTTATACCCCCCAAACCAGTAATATGGATTAGGTTATAGTACGTGAGCCCGCCCGGATTGGTGAACTTTTTGACTTATAGAACGGCAGATAGCTGCCCAACTTAAATAAATGATTAAACTGGATACGAAAGGACCAAAAAAGCCATCAACATCTCTCATGTCTGTGGTCTTCGCTCGCTCTTCTCTCAAATAAGAGGAAAAACGCCCTCTAATGTCCCGGTCTCCTCCCTCGCTTGCACTTTAGAGGGAAATCCTCCCTCTAATCCCGAACGAATCGTTGTCTTTGGGCATAATCGCCCCGATTAGAGGGAGCTTTTCCCTCTATGCCAAACCGATCGCCTGATTTGTTCAGATTAAGAGGAGCTTTTCCCTCTGTTTTCCGATTCGGTGTACGATTTCCGTGCGATATACGATTTTTCCGATGCGGTAGACGATTGTCCTCTCCTCGCGGCGTCCTTTCTATTGGACGCCATCGTTTCATCGGAACTTGTGGAGCGAGTATGGAGCTAATAGGAGCAAATGAGGAACAGTGCGTACAAGCTGTCGGCCATGCCGACAAACTCGCCCGATTTGGCTGCTTTTGACTACGGATCCATTGATCTACCTTACCGAAAATTTATTTTATTGGAACGGCAACGCCCTCGGAACGCAGCAATCCCGCCTCGATCAAGCCGTTGCGAATGCCATGCTCGTCCACATGCGACGTCACGAAATTCGCGTAAGGCAGCAATTCCGGATGGGAATTGCCCATCGCGACGCCGAAGCCGACATACTCCAGCATTTCCTTATCGTTAAGCCCGTCTCCGAATGCGACGGCATCGGCCGCCGTCAGTCCCAGCTTCTCCAGAAGAGCCGCTACGCCTTGCGCCTTGGAGCCGCCAGCCGGCAGTACATCCATCGCGGCGCGATGCCAGCGGATCAACGTAAAATCATCCTTCAACGCTTCATACAGATGTTCTTCGTGGCTCTCGCAATGCAGGAACACCTGGAAGATGTCGTCCGTATGCCAGAAGGCCGGGTTAAACGACGGCAAGTCCACCTTAAGCGATAGAACCGCTTCCTCAATAAACGGATGGTTCTCGCGATCGCTGCAGAAAGCCGTCTCTCCCTCGAATACCAGTCCATGATCATGCGCGGCGGCAAGCTCCACCAGGCGGCCCAGCTCCCGCTTGCCGATCTCTCGGCGATATAGAGGCTGCCCCTTGTAGACGACGTAACCTCCGTTTAGGGTGACAAAGGATTCGATGCCCAGCTTCTCCGCCAGCGGTTTGATGAAGTAAGGCGCGCGGCCCGTCGCGATAACCGGCTCCACGCCCTGTTCCTTAAGCTCGCGGATCGCCAGCACCGTATCCTCCGGTATTTCCTTTTGCTCGTTCACCAGCGTGCCGTCGATGTCAAAAAATACGATTTTGTAGCTCATGGTCCCATTCTCCTATCCGTTATCTCTATCGTTTTTATAGCTAACTCTAGTATAAGGAATGGGAGAAGGTTCGGCTACCCTTACCTACCAGCCAAAGTTTAACGTCTTGCCCGTCTCGGCATAACTCTTAAGGTTGCTGACCACGACGGCCCAATTGTCCTCGGAGCGCTCGAAGCTGGGATGGTTTTCGGTGAATTGATCATTGACCAGCGTGAGCTTCGTCGTCTCCCCTACCGCCTCCAGCGTATAGGTAATGCGCGAGGTCAACTCGGCATGGTTCTCGTAGTAGGACGGTCCCGGATGTTCGATAACGGACATCATCCGGCCTGGATCGATATCGATGATTTCGCCGTATACGTGAACGGTCTCCTCCCCGTCATTGCCTGGGCCAACATAAGCGAACTTGCTTCCCGGCGTCAGCTCGGACTGGAATAGGCAATCGAAGAAGATGGCGCGGGTTCCCTCCGGGCCGATCAGCGTATCCCAAACCTTTTCCGGCGTTGCTCCAATATAAGAGATAAATTTATGCTGCATGTACATACACTCTCCTTTTTTGATCATGGATTGTAACCTCTCCCTGCCAGTATAATAGAGACATCTCATCCCGTATTGTAAAAAAGCGTCAGCCGTGTAAAGGAGAGATTTCGCATGTCGTCTTCCCCGTCCCAGACCGCGAGCATGGGCATTTTGCAAGCGCCGGAAGCGTTCAACAAATTCCGTCTGCGCCGTTTCGCTCCATCCGAGGCTCTTGCGCCGTTCGTGATGCATCATTGGATCGTCGAATGGGATCTGCCGGAGGACGAAGTATTCCTCCAGGACAATATCCCGAATCCTTGCGTTAATCTAGTCGCAGAATTTGCAGGCAGCGCGGTCTACGGCGTCTCCAGCCGCAAATATACGAAACGGTTGTCCGGCAAAGAGCGCGCGTACGGCGTTAAGTTCCGGCCGGGCGGCTTCTACCCCTTCGCAGGCAAACCGCTCTCCGAATTGACCGATGGCTCCATGACCTTCGCCGAAGCATTTGGCATGGACAACGACAGTATGAATGCGAAATTGACGGAAGCACTCCGATCGGATCAGCCGGCGGAGACGCTTATTGCCCTCACGGAAACGATGTTAATGAGCTGCCTGCCCCATCCCGATGAGACGGTTGATCGGCTAGTCGACATCATTCGTTTCATTCAGAGCGACCGTACCGTCTCCAGCGTCGAGCAGTTGACCCGGACCTTCGATATCGGGGTGCGCACGCTGCAGAGACTGTTCAGCAAATATGTCGGAGTCAGCCCCAAGTGGGTCATCCAGCTCTACCGGCTGCAAAATGCCGCGGAGACGCTCGACGCCGGATACAAAGGGAGCTGGGCGTCGCTCGGCGCCGAGCTGGGCTTCTACGATCAGTCCCACTTCATCCGATCGTTCAAGGCGATGATCGGCAAAACGCCGGAGGAATACGCTGCCGGCCACTTACTGTAAAGGCCGTATACTAGAGCGTGCGTTCGCCTTCGGTATTGACCGCTCTCGCCTCATAAGGTATAATCGGGACAAATACGGATCGGACAAGCGGGAAGCACCCGCAAGACAGACGAACAGCGTCTGCCTTGCGGGTGCTTTTTTTGTTGTTTTTGATTACTGCCCGACTGCTCCGACCGATTCTCAGGAGGTATGATTATGCGTATGCGTATCCGTAATCGAAGAATGAGCATGGGCATGACGATTGGCATGGCTGGGTTGGCGTTTCTGTTGTCACTGAACCTCTCCATGACGGCGTTCGCGGCGCCGTTCGAATTTACGCCCACCGCGAAGAAGGCCTTCGACAAGATGGTCTCGGCTGCATCCTCTTCCGTCTCCGCCTCGCTTAAGAAGCAATACGCCGAGCTGCAGACGCTGCAGCGCCAGGATCTGGACTGGGACTCGAAAATCAATGCGCTGCATTACAGGAACGAAGAGAACGATGGAAAGCTCCGAAAAGCCATTCGCGAGATCGACTCAGCCAAGATCAAAGCGTTGGAAAACGCGGCCGCTTCGCTCAAGAAGCAGCATGAGCCGTTGTTCAAGCTGTATGAAACCCAGAAGACGCAGCTTAGCCTCGCCCGCTCGTTCAAGAACAAAAATCTGACCTCCGCCCTGAGCGTCCAGGTCGAGATGACGAAGGCGGCCGTTCAAGCCGCGAAGAAGATGCAAAGCGACAAAAATGCAGAGCTCAAGAAGGCGAAGTCCGACGCCAATGCCAAGATGAAGCAGCTTCGCCGGATGTTGGACGAGAACGACGCGACAGAGTCGAAGATCAAAGCGGCCAAGGCCGCTGCCAGCACCTACAAGAAGATGTTCACGACGGAGGGCAAGGTGCTTGGGGGCGCCGTTCGCGGCGGCGATACAAACGGGACTGCTGCCTCCTTCACGCGTATGATCGCCCATCAGCGGCAAATCCTCGTCCAGAAGTACCTCATCCATTCATATGAGGAACGAATTGCCGCCGCCATCGCGAAGACCGAGACGAAGATGCGGAGCCTGTAGTCCGATTTGTATGAGACAAGAGTACCGTCACAAAATGAGGTTGGCAGCTGCTCTTTCTTTAAACGCCAGCAAAAACACCCCATAGGCGATACTAACGCCTATAGCTCCAAAAAGCAGGCGAACGAGCTGCTGTAGGCGTTAAAAACGCCGATGGACCGGAAAATTACTCTGATCAGCGTCCATAGGCGGTACTAACGCCTATAGCTCCAAAAAGCAGGCGAACGAGCTACTGTAGGCGTTATTAACGCCGATGGACCGGAAAGTTACTCTGATTAGCGTCCATAGGCGATACTAACGCCTATGGCTCCAAAAAGCAGGCGAACGAGCTACTGTAGGCGTTAAAAACGCCGATGGATCGGAAAGTTACTCTGATTAGCGTCCATAGGCGATACTAACGCCTATAGCTCCAAAAAGCAGGCGAACGAGCTGCTGTAGGCGTTATTAACGCCGATGGACCGGAAAGTTACTCTGATTAGCTTCCATAGGCGGTACTAACGCCTATAGGTCCAAAAAGCAGGCGAACGAGCTGCTGTAGGCGTTAAAATCGCCGATGGAGCTTCAAACGGCAGCAAAAAACACCCCATAGTCGCTATTAACGTCTATGGGGTGTTTTGCTGACTTTCCCCTATCTTACTACGTATGCGTGCTGCCGAACTTTCTCGACGCCCAGGCGATGAGCTCCACTAGAATGCCCAGTACGAAACCGGCGGCCGACAAAAACATGAAAGTGATAAATCCGACAAGATCGCCCCAGCCTGATGTATCCTGGCTCTTCACCGCCATAAATACAATGCCCGAGACAAATCCGATCGTAGAAAGCAGCCAAATCCATTTCGCGCCGAACCACCCCGCGGCCGCGACGACAAGCGATACGACAACGGCAAGCAGGACCAGCATAAAAGCGTTGCCCAAGTTCCATTCCTGACCAATAATGCCGAATCTGACCGCCAGCAGCGCTGCTCCCAGCAGTGCTGCAGACACACCTGCGATTCTCCACCATGTTGCATGACCGCTTTCGGGAAGCCAACGCATGGACGCACTCTCCTTATCTTCTCGTTCTGTTGTCTCGGTAACAATTATTCGTACTTACACCATTAGACGATACCCGAATCGCAAAGGTTTCGTGTCGCGATCTTCCCCGCGCCTGATAAATTAATGGAAGAATAAGAATCATCCCTCTTTTCTGTATGCGCCTTCAAGTCTATAATGATAACAAAGAGAGGATGAGCCTTATGGAACAGAAGCGTATGTGTGTCCGATTCGAGAAGGCGGTCGAGCTGCTGAGCAAACGCTGGGTTGCGCTTATCGTGTACAGTCTGCTGCCTGGTCCCAAAAGATTCTCCGACATCGAGCAGCATCTCCCCAATCTGAGCGGCAAGGTGTTGTCAGACCGGCTGAGAGAGCTTGAGCTCGAAGGCCTGATTCGCCGCGACGTTTATCCCGAGATGCCCGTGCGAATCGAATATTCGTTGACGGAGAAGGGCCATGCCTTATCTCCCTTGTTCAGCAGTATTACAGATTGGGCGCATCAGTGGGTTCACTTGGAGGATGAGGAGATTCAGGAGCCTCAATAAACGGTTATAAATGTTTAGTCGGTTGCTTCATGTTTCGTCCTTGTGCTACACTGTTCTCATTCCAAAGGAACGGAGGGTTTCGTGTGATAGATTACATCCGAGTCAGGTCTTTGCGCGGCTAATTGCAAAGTATATACCGCTCTGCCCATACGGCGGAGGACTCAGGACAGGTCTGTCTACATGAAGCTTTACTTCAACTGCAGCAGCCGAGACGCGGGAGCATGACCCCCGTCGGATTGGCCGTCTATTGCCGCACGGCTTGCTTTGGTGCAATCGCTTAAGGATTGGACCATCATCAAGTTCCGCGAGCGGCGGCGATCCCATGCTGTAGCGACGCCTTCCTATCTCCTCAGGTCGTATACCGTCAACACGGGCAGGCATGCCTGTGTTTTTTTGTACAAATATTAGGAAAGTATATGATTTCCGGAGGATGATGAATAATGACAGAACCAAACGAAACGAAACAAAAAGCGATTATCGTCGGCGTCCAGCTGAAGAACGGCGCCGACTTCGAATATGCCATGACGGAGCTCCGCAACCTGGCCGATGCCTGTTATATCGAAGTGGTGGATGAGCTCAGCCAGAAGGCCGACCGCATCAATCCAACCCATTACATCGGCACGGGCAAGATCCAGGAGCTGCGCGCTCTGATGGAAGCCCGCGAGTGCGAGCTGGTCGTCTTTAACGACGAGCTGTCCCCTTCCCAGATCCGCAATCTGGAAGCCGAGCTCGCTTGCACGGTCATCGACCGCACGATTCTGATTCTGGACATTTTCGCCGAACGCGCTAAAACCCGTGAGGCGCAGCTCCAGGTCGAAGTCGCGCGGCTGCAGTATTCTCTCCCGCGCCTCGTGGGCCTTCGCGCTTCTCTTGGCCGCCAGGGCGGCGGCTCCGGCCTGAAAAACAGAGGCGCAGGGGAGACAAAGCTCGAGCTCGACCGCAGGCGCATCGAGGAGCGGATCACCGCGCTGCAAGCCGAGCTGGAGAAGCTCGTGGCGACGCGCCAAAATCAGCGAAAAAAACGGAAGAAAAACGAAATGCCTGTCGTCTGTTTGGTCGGATATACGAATACCGGCAAATCCAGCCTTATGAACGCTCTTCTGGAGGCGTACGACCCCGACACGACGAAGCAGGTATTCGCCAAGGATATGCTCTTCGCTACGCTGGAGACATCGGTACGCAGCATCGAGCTGCCGGACAACAAGTCGTTCCTGCTTACGGATACCGTCGGCTTCGTCAGCCAGTTGCCCCATCACCTCATCAAAGCGTTCCGTTCCACGCTGGAGGAGGTAACGGAAGCCGATCTGCTCGTGCACGTCGTAGACTACGCGCACGAGGATTACGAGCAGCTCGTAACCGTCACTAACGAGACGTTGGGTGAGCTGGGCGCTGACGGCATCCCGACTGTCTACGCCTACAACAAATGCGATCTGACGGAGCATCCTTATCCCATGAGGTCCGGCAATTCGGTCTATATGTCGGTGAAGGAAGGCCAAGGGATCCAGGAGCTGATCGAAGTCGTTCGCTCCCATATTTTCGCCAATTACGTCAAGAAGGATATTCTTATCCCCTTTAATCAGGGAAAGCTCGTGTCTTACTTCAACGAGCATGCCCATGTCATGTCGACCAGTTACGAAGCCGAGGGCACGCGTATGCTGATCGAATGCAGCACAGCCGACTATGAACGTTTTAAGAACGACTTTGTCGAGGTGGACGCCGAGAGCTAAGCAAGATACGAATACCAAAAATCCGGAGAGGGCTTTTGCCCTTCCGGATTTTTTCGTTAAATTGATATATTTTGAAATTGCAGCACAAACGTCGTTCCTTTGCCGGGTTCGCTATCGATATGTATCATCCCGCCCATCTTCTTAACGATATTAAAGGATACCATCGTGCCAAGCCCCGTTCCCTTATCCTTGGTAGAATAATATGGCGTACCTAACCGTTTAACCTGGTCGGCGCTCATGCCGATACCCGTATCCGCAATCCGAATTACCGCCGTGCCGGCCTGCTTGCTAAGCTCGAGAGAAAGATCCCCGCCATTTGGCATCGCCTCAATGGCATTTTTGCCGATGTTAAGCAGCACCTGTCTAAACTTGTGCCTGTCACCCATGACGGCTAGCTTGCTCTCCTCATAATAGGAAACATGTAATCTGATATTGTTGAAGTTAGCGTAATTAAGAAGCAGATTGAACGTATAACCCAGCTCCGCATTAAGGTCAATCTCCTCGATCACCTCCAGATCATTGCGGGCGAGCGACAAATAATCGGAAATAATGCCTTCCGCCCGGTCAAGCTCCGCAAAGCAGATGGCCTTGTATTGCTCCTTCTTCTCGGGAGAAAGCTCCTTCGTGCCAAGCAATTGAATAAAACCCCGAACCGAGGTGAGTGGGTTGCGTATTTCATGCGCCACGGACGCGGCAATTTCGCTGACAATCTTCATCCGCTCCGTATTGACGACCTCGTCTTGAATGCGGCTGTATCGCCTCATAAATTCGATGATCAAGACTCCCATTACCAGAATAAAACTTTGGAACACATAGGTGGCAATAGTCTCCATCGAGTTGTTAGTCAACAGATAAAGTTGACCCTTCGTAAACAAATAGGTGGTGAATGTCACTAATTTAATGAGCGCGCATGCAAGCACGGCGATAACCGCCTTCATGCGAAGAGACGCAGCGTCGTACCTCTTCATCGCCAGCCACGCGATACAATAGGTGGGCAGCAGCGAAATTATGTACATCAGAATATCGGATATTCCCAACACGTACCTCGTGGCGATAATGACCCCGTACAGAAGCAGGGATACAACGGGACCTCCGTACAAGGTGCCGATTACGAGCGGTACGGAACGAAAGTCGTAAGAGATTCCGTTCATCATGACTGGGAAACACATCGTCGCCAGGATGGCTATGCAGCAAAGCAGGAACAAATAGGCGCGGTATGCGTTGACCCTGTCTCTGATTCTGTGCAAATAAGGGTATAATACGAAAGGAGATGAAATAATAAAAACGTTAAATAAAAACTCCTTTAGAAAGAGCAGCACGACGAAGTCTCCTTCACGAATCTCCGAATCTATATCCTGCCCTTAATATAGCATATTTGTCCAATTTGTTTTGAGATAATTTATATTCCATATTTGCCCATATTCAATTCGACTCGCAACAAAAAAAGAAGAAATCAGCATGCATATTGTGCACAGACTGAATTTCTTCCCCTATCAGACGTTTCCATGAAGACTTGTCATGCAGTGACGCTGCTGCGGGCAAACGTCAGCTGGTTTTTCCCTTTGCTCTTGGAGACGTAGAGCGCTTCGTCGGCATCCCGCAGCAGGCTTAACGGATCGCGATCGTCCTGCGGCCACATCGCGAGTCCGATGCTGCAGCTTACCCCCATTATCTTGCCATCAATCTCATACGGCTGCCGCACGGCCTCCAACACACTCGTCGCTACCGCCTCCGCCTCTTGTTCGGCATTCGCTCGGGACACGGACAGGATGAGGACGAATTCGTCTCCGCCCATACGGAACAAGTAATCGCCGCTCCGCGCATTTTTCCAAAGCCTGGCGGCAACCTCCTTTAGAAGCTCATCCCCGGCCGCATGGCCATGCGTATCGTTAATGCTCTTAAAGCCGTCGAGATCCATATAAACGAATGATAGCGAGCTGCCCTGCTCCTCCGCTTGCCTGACGGCACGCTGAACGATGACATCCATCGCGGACCGGTTAAGCAATCCCGTCAGCTTATCGTGATGAGCCTTGTCCTCCATTCGAACAAGCTGAGTCTCCGTCTCCGTCAGATCCGCGATCAGCGATCGTAGAGAACCTGACAGCAACTCGATGTCCTTAATCCCCTTCGAATAAGGAATTTCGGCATTCTCTCCTCTGCGGAGCTTGTTCGCCGCTTCGGCTATAAGCGACAGCGGCTTCGATACTTTGCGAGCGAGCAGCCAGCCTATAAGCGCGCATGCCACGGCCAGCGCGAGACCAAGCAAGGTCATGAACGCAATAAGCTCCTGCACGGGAGCGAAAGCCAGGTCCGCCGGCTGACGAACGACAATCCTCCAGCCTAGCCCGGGGTAATTGCCGTAACCCGAACTTTGAGCGAAGCCGGTCAAATATTTTTTCCCGTCCGGCCAACGTCGCACATCCCATTTGTTGTCCGTACTCAATGTTTCCAGATCAGTCAAATGAAGCAATTGTCCGATCATATCCTCGGGACCCGACAATACCGTATTATCCTTCTCCCTTAAGACAAACACCTCAAGCTCCTGCTTTCGGTCTCTATGATATGGAGCAAGCAGCGATTTCTGCAGCTCCTGCGACCATTCCCAGCTTAGTTGCGCCGCGAGTATGCCCGCAAACATTCCTTTGTTGTCGTATAAAGGCGTGCTGATATCGACGACCTTGAGCGGATCGCCTGACGGACTCGTCAACTGCTCGGCTAGCAGCACAGCTTCATGCACATCACCGATAAACGGCTTTTGGAGCGCCTCGAGAAAAACGGGACGTTTCTCGAAATTCACTCCGATCATAAGGTCTTTGGTCGCCGCCCTCACGTTGCCTTGCGCATCGAGCAGAGCTACCCAAGAGAACGCCGGAATGTTGTCCTGTAATTCGTTCAGCAGGCGGCCGACCTCCTTCAGATCCTCCTGCTCCTTCAGCGTGTTCAGCGTACTCAACAGCATGATCTCGTTATAACGCGACCACATGTAACGGTCCAGCTTATCGGTCATACCGTATGCCAGGGCTGCGACCTGTCCCCCAATTTCCTTCTCTAACACGGTTTTTGTCCGCTGTCCATATAACGTGGATACTGATGCAATAACAAGTAAAATAATAAGTGCAAACGATAATGCAAAATAAGTTCTCAGTTTCAAAGCCTGTCCTTCCCAATCTTGCGAAAAGATTGTCCATATTTGTCGAACAAGCAGTATTATAGACGAATTAATCAATGAATGGAAGGTTATTGCTACATATACGCTGGAGTTACAGCATGTAAATGCTTGTCCTGTAATACTATGTAAGTACGTTCTAAGTTTCGGTTATCTGGATTTCGAATGGCTCCGAAACAATTCGAAACGATTGCTTTCGGTCTCCATTCAGCTTCACATCAAATGTTGCCGTGGCCACCAGCGTGTACGTTCCCGGCTGTTCGATCTGAATGATTCGTTTGCCCGACTCGTAGATCTCCTTATCGGGATTGTACGTTTCATTGGGCTTCGCTATGCCGTTAATACCAATAGAATCGGTAACAAGCATCTCAATCTGGGGTTGATCGCGCTCATCGTAAATTTGCACATGGATAAGCGGGGAGGCGTGATAAACAGCCGCCGATCGATTCGTCAAATTGATCACCCCTGTCGTAATTTCGATATCTTCATTGGTTTTCCACGTCCTTGCATCCACCGTTTCAACCGTGGCGGCAAAGTCCGATTCCTCGAACATTTTGTCTTCCGGCTTCGTGCATGCGGTTGCCGTTATTATAAGCATCAGAATAACCACACCACTGATCAAACTTCTTTTCCCTTTGTACGAACCCCTCATTGCATGACCACCCTTCGTTCTTCTTACTATATTAGACCTCATGCATGATCCAAAAGTTGCTAAACTTTCAGCATCCCGTTTATGTCGCCATTCGTTCGTTATCTACGATAAGCAATCGAGCCTGCTTGCCCACACGACAAAAAAAAAACGCCTCCGGAGAGGCGCTTGACGCTCACACATTCAACCGATACTCCGAAGGACTGAAGCCCACTTCCCTGCGGAACGTTTTGGAGAAATAGTTGGCGTCGTCGAAGCCCGTGGCCGCAGCGACCTCCTTTACGCTTCGGGACGTCGTCTTGAGCAGCAGCTTGGCATGATCCATGCGCTTGCGGCTGACGTACTTGAGCGGCGGGATACCGAAGTGGCGCTTAAAATATTTGCTGAAATAGTTGGGATGCAGATGCAGCACCTCCGCCAGTTCCTCCAGCGTCATCTCTTGATCGAGATGCTCGTCCACATATCGCTGAATGAGCGTCAGCCTTTCCATCTCATGGCTCTGGCTCTGACGGATGCGAACGGGCTGCGCCTCCATTAACAGTGACAGGATGTGAAGCAGAATCGCCTTCTCCTTAAGCCTGGCTGCGATGGACGAATCCTGGTGCGCGGACACAAGCTCACAGAACAGCTCTTCCACTACGGCTCGGTCCAGTCCCGCGAAGCTGCATGGCAGATCCAGCCAATGAAAGACATCCGTCTGCCCCGTTATAGCAGTGAAGTGGCACCAATATTTGCGGAAGGGGCGATCGCTGATCGCCGAAAACGATTGCTGCTTGTGCGCAGGCATCAACACGACTTGCCCCGGCTCCGGATACAGCTCCCGGTCTTCGATTTTGATCCAGCCTTCCCCGTCCAAAATAAAGTACAGTTTATTAAAAGCCGGACGATAATCCAGCTCGCGCCAGCCCGTCCAGCATTGCGTCAACTTCGCTTCAAGCACCTCAACCTGCATACCCAATACCATGTCGCGCGCGGCTCCGCCGATGACGCTTCCGTCCATGCGTACCTCCCCGTTCTGTCGCTTGAACAGGAACTTGTCCAAGCCTGGTTATCCGCTATTTTTTTACCCGCGATAGTTAGTTTCCTTCTCTGTCCATTCTATCACAACCTTGGTAAACTGATGCTGAACATTACGAGACAGGAGGTTTCTCGCATGAGTACTGGACAGCAATTAATCAAGGAACGAACGGAGCGGACCGAATGGTTCCTGAGCGACCGGTTCGGCATGTTTATCCACTGGGGGCTGTACGCCATCCCGGCTCGCGGCGAATGGGTCCGCAGCTTCGAGCAATTGACCGTGGAAGATTATCAGCCTTACTTCGAACAATTCGATCCCGTGGACTACGATCCCCGCGCATGGGCGAAGGCGGCCAAGCAGGCCGGGATGAAATATGCGGTGCTGACCGCCAAGCACCATGACGGCTTCTGTCTGTTCGACAGCAAGCTGACGGATTTCAAGGCGACGAACACGAAAGCCGGTCGCGATCTCGTGGCGGAATTCCTCGAAGCATTCCGTGCGGAAGGGCTTAAGGTGGGGCTCTACTACTCCCTCATCGACTGGCATCACGAGGATTATCCCGCTTATGGCGACCAGATCCATCCCATGAAAAATAACGAGCAATTCAAGCGCGATCTCGCAAACTTCCATCGCTACCTGGCCTACATGCACGGGCAGGTCCGCGAGTTGTTGACGAACTACGGCAAACTCGACATCATGTGGTTCGACTTCTCTTACGGCGAGATGAGCCAGGAAACGTGGAAAGCGACGGAGCTGATCGGGATGATGCGCTCCCTGCAGCCGCATATTATTATCGACAACCGGCTGGAAGGAAGCGGAGAGCACGGCGGCAGCATCTATTCCGACGAGCCTACGGTGTACGCGGGCGACTTCGCATCGCCGGAGCAGATCATCCCGCCGCGCGGCATCACCGGCGCGGACGGCAACCCCGTCCCTTGGGAGGCCTGCATCACGCTGAACAACAACTGGGGGTATGCCGCCGCCGACCGTCAGTACAAAAGTCCGGCCACCGTCATCCGCAAGCTCGTGGAATGCGTGAGCAAAAACGGCAATCTGCTCCTCAACGTCGGACCCGACGCCAGAGGCGTCATTCCGAGGGAGTCGCTCGATATTCTCGCCGAGGTCGGCGACTGGATCGCGCGCAACGGCGACAGCATCTACGGCTGCGGCGCGTCGGAGCTGCCGAAGCCCGATTGGGGACGGTACACGAGCAACGGCGGCAAACTGTACGCCCATGTATTCGAAGAGAGCATCGGTCCCATCGTCCTTGCCGGCTTGGCCAGCCGAGTCAAGTCGGCGCGCCTGCTCGCGGACGGCTCCGAGCTCATCGTAAACACACCCTGGAGCGCCAAGGAATTCAAGGAGGACGCATTCGTAAACTTCGCCCGTCCCGAGCATTACACCTATCCGTTGCCGGACAAACGCGACACCGTTATCGAGTTGACGCTGAACGACTAGAGTAGTCTCAACGAAGGCACGGGTACTAAAGACCCAGTAAAAATCTGTCTTGCGATTTTCAATGCCTGATAAAATCCCAACAAAAGAGGGGCTTCCTTCGGCTTTTAAGCCGGAGAAAGCCCCTTTTCCCATTCCTTCCAAAAAACCGCAGCCTTCTTCGGCTGCGGATTTTTTGTTTGTTTATCGGTTATTTGATATAAACGCTGCCGAAAGGGAGCACTTCGCGAAGCAGCCGCTTGAACCAGCCTTCGTCGCTGAGCCGGCTCTCCAGTCCGCTGTCCCGCGAACCCGTCTGAATAAGCACCGGCCCCTTCCCTCTGAGCTCCCACTGCACGTTCATATGCTGGCTCGCGAGGGAATTGCCGTAGACGGACAGTTGGATGGAGGCGTTGTCGGGATAAGCGACAAGCGCTCCCTTATCCACGAACAACGGCGTCTCCTGATCCAGCTGAATGACCGCCAGATCGCCTACCGACAGTACGCCCAGCGTACCCGGACCGCTGAACTGGATGCGGATCAGTTCCCGCGTAATCCATGCCGTCTTGAGTCGCATCACCTTGCTCTTGAAGGTCATATCGTCGGAGAGAAACATAATATGGCGGAAGTCGAACAACAGGCTGCCTCCCTCCGGCACCTCAATGGGCACAAGCGAATAGCCTGCCGGAAGCCCCATGACGAACGAGGCCGGCCCCTGAAGCCTGGAACGGATCCACTTCTTCTTGCGGAAGGCGCCCCCGATGTTCATGAACTTGTCCTCGCGATTTCTGGGAGCTCCGCTGAACGCGATAATCGATCGCGGATGCAGCACCTGAAGAGCTTCTTCTTGATCAAGCTCGACGCGCACATGCCCTAGCGGAGAAGGCGCCGCGATGTTCATGGCAGCGTCACTCCGCGGCTGTCGTCATGCGCTCTGCCGCCGCGCCCTTGGCGGCGCCATGTCAAGAAGCGCCATACCCGTACGGACAACGCATAGACGGCAATGAGCGCCACAAGAGCTCCTGCGGCGATTGCCGCTTTGCGGTACAGCGACTGACGGTTCTGCTCCAGCTCTTCCATCTGGCCCACCAGCCTTGCATTCTCCCGTGCCAGCTCCTCATTGCGTGCCTGCATCTGCTCGTTCTGCTCCCGAATAGCTTCGTTGCTGGACTCCAGCTCCTGCTGGCGTTGGAGCAACTGCTCGGCTTGGCGGCGCGAATCCTCCAGCTGTCCTTCCACGGCCTTGATGCTGGCGTCGTAAGCCTCCTGTAGCTCGTCCAGCTTGTCGGGCGCCTGGTAAATATCCTTGATCCGGTCGAACATGCCGGCACTCGCCGTCTCTATCGGCACGGCAACATATAATAGAGATAGAATCATAACGGTATACAATAGTTTCGCTACTTTCATCGCATTCACCCGCCTTCTGCGATTTATCCACGAAAGATGCGGGTTCCGCGCTTCCGCGTCGCCTTGCATCCTTCGCCTACATCCATACTAATTGTCTCTTATTCTAGCATAAATTAGTCGGGACATGTCGAAATACGCAGAAGTTGCCATAGCGTTCCAACTTAGAGGATTTGCGATCGTTTAGCGGTAATTTGATATTACATGCAACGAACTAACAACATACTAGCAACACTACTAACATGGGAGCATACTAGCAACACACTAGCAACTAGCAACATAGCAACACACTAGCAACTAGCAACACACTAGCAATAAGCGGAAAATCGCCACTTAATTTCAATAGAACTAAGCTTTTTGAACCATTAGAGGGAAATTCACCCTGTAATTAAAGCCTTTTCGAAATATTGGCGAAAAAGCTGCGTCATTAGTAGGAGTTTTTCCCTTTAAGTGGAGCAAACGACCGGAATTGTTGAGATTAGAGGGAGCTTTTCCCATTAAAGTGGAGGCAGCGGACGGACTTGGCAAGTGTGAAGCTGACAGCCCATTCGAACCAGGCAACCTTGGAGAGAAAGCTTTCCCTTAATGCGAGCCGACGGCCGAACCGGGCAAGTTTGGAGGGAGCTTCGGCGTTCTACCACAGTTGCCGATTAAGGCTGCGCCGGCGTGACCGCCTCGCGAATAAGCGTATCCAGCTCCGCGGCATAACGTTCGCCCTGCTCCGCGCTCCAGCCAAGCTCCTGCTCCATGGCCCGAATAACGGGCTCCTTCCATGCGCGGACCGTGTCCATGCGGAAGAAAAGATCCCCCGTGCGGCGGACGAAGAAGTCGGCCGGCGTAACCGCCATTTCGTGAAGCATCGAATACCGCAGCATCGCGGCCAAATCCGACGGCAACCCGTAGACACCGGCCAAGCGGCCGGATTGTTCGGCGTCGTCAAAGATTCTGCTAACGTTCGAGCCGTAGCGCCTTGCCAGGAAGTCCGCATCGAGTCTGCTGAAACCCGCCCTCTCTCCATCCGCAACAGCCGAACGGACATAAGCTTCGAATCGCGCAGAGCCGCCCACGTCACCGCCCGATATCGGCAAGTCGCGCGTCATACTGCTGCCGTACGACCCGCCGTTGCCGTTGCTCTTCATGAGCGAGACAACCTTGTCGACAACGTTCTCCGCCATCTTGCGATAACCCGTCAGCTTGCCGCCCGCGATCGACAGCAAGCCGGATTCCGATACGAACAGCTCATCCCGGCGGGATACCTCCGACGGGGACTTTCCTTCTTGTTGGATAAGCGGCCGAAGTCCCGCCCAGCTCGATTCCACATCCACGGACGTCAGCCGAAGCCGAGGGAACATACCGTTCGCTGCTGCCAGCAGATAGTCGCGGTCAGCGGCCGTCATGGCCGGATGGGCCGTATCGCCCGCATAGTTCGTATCCGTCGTGCCGAAGTACGTCTTGCCGTCACGCGGAATCGCAAACACCATGCGGCCGTCCGGCGTATCGAAGTATACCGCCTGCCGCAGCGGAAATCTGCCTCCGTCGAATACCAGATGCACGCCTTTGGTCAAGCGAAGCGTCTTGCCCCGCTTGGAGCCGTCCAGCTCGCGCACGTCGTCGACCCATGGTCCCGCCGCATTGATGACGTAAGTAGCCGATAACCTATGCGTTGTACCGCCGATGATATCGTGCACTTCCGCCCCGCATACGGTCCCTTTCCCGTCATACAGCAGCTTCTCTGCGCGGGCATAGTTGACCGCCATGGCTCCGGAATCGATCGCCTTTTTGAGCACCTCGATCGTCAGTCTCGCATCGTCCGTCCGATATTCGACATAATAGCCGCCGCCCTTTATGCCGTCCTCCTTCAGCAGAGGCTCCTTCGCCAGCGTCTCGGCCTTGCCAAGCATCTTCCTGCGCTCGCTCCGTTTGACGCCCGCCAGGAAGTCATACACTCTCAGGCCGATCGACGTGGTGAACTTGCCGAATGTTCCGCCCTTGTAAAACGGCAGCAGCATCCACTCCGGAGTCGTCACATGCGGTCCGTTCTCGTATACGATGGCGCGTTCCTTGCCCACCTCGGCGACGACGCCGATCTCGAGTTGCTTCAAGTACCGCAGACCCCCGTGCACCAGCTTCGTCGAACGGCTCGACGTGCCCGCCGCGAAGTCCTGCATTTCCACCAGACCGACTCTCATCCCCCGAGACGCCGCGTCCAGGGCGATACCGGCCCCCGTAATGCCTCCCCCGATGATCAATACATCCAACTGACTGGCCGCCATCGCGCGTAGACTGCCGCTACGACTGCTCGCTCCGAAGGCCGTCTCGCTGAACTGCCCGACTCCTCCTCCGAATTCGCCTGCTTCGTTCCCTGTTCCTACCCGTTCTTGTTCCATATCCGATTCCTCCGTTCGCTCTCCTGTAGACACGTTATGTTTATCATTACCCATTTTCCAGTATTATGCTCATCCGCACGCTCTCCAAATTGAAACCTGAAACACGATAGAAATCGAAAAAAACCGCCCAGACCATCCTCCTCCCTCGCGGAAGGCTGATGGCCTAAACGGTTTCTCCGAATCTCCGACCTTTATTAACTTAACCCCACTATAGCATGTGCCAAAGCCGATCGCAAGCCTAGACTGTTCAGTTGCTAAATGCCATCGCCGCCGCGACCGCCCGCTTCCAGCCGCCATATAGCTCTTGTCTGCGGGCATCGTCCATGGCAGGTTCGAATAGACGATCCACCTGGCGCAGCGCCTCGATCTCGGTCTTATCCTTCCAGAAACCTACGGCGAGACCGGCCAAATAAGCCGCTCCAAGAGCCGTGGATTCCAGCGATAGCGGTCGCTCGACCGGCACGCCGAGCAGATCGCTCTGGAACTGCATCAGAAGACCATTCGACACTGCGCCTCCATCCACCGCCAGCGATTCCAGATGGACGCCGGCTTCCTCCTCCATCACCTTGAGCACATCCTTCGTCTGATACGCCAGCGATTCCAGCACTGCGCGCACGAAGTGCGCCTTGGTCGTGCCCCGCGTCAGACCGAATACGGAGCCTCGTACATCGCTGTTCCAATACGGCGTGCCAAGACCCACGAAAGCGGGCACGACATAAACGCCGTCCGTTCCTCCCGCTTCGGCCGCCAGCGCCTCCGTCTCGGAAGCCGATTCGATCAACTCCAGCCCATCGCGCAGCCACTGAATGGCAGCACCGGCCACGAATACGCTGCCCTCCAGCGCGTATTCCAGCTTTCCGTCCAGCTCCCAGGCGATCGTAGTGAGCAGTCCCTTCTGCGACATGATCGCTTGCTCGCCGGTATTCATGAGCATAAAGCAGCCCGTGCCGTACGTATTTTTCGTCGCTCCCTTGCGGAAGGCGTTCTGTCCGAACAGCGCGGCTTGCTGATCTCCGGCGGCGCCGGAGATCGGAAGGGCAAGCCCCAGCAGCGATTCCTCCGCGTATCCGTAAATTTCGGAGCTGGACTTCACTTCCGGCAGCATCGCGCGAGGGATGCGTAGCAAGCTCAACAGCTCATCATCCCACCCGCGATCATGAATGTTGAACAACAGCGTGCGCGACGCATTCGATACATCCGTCACATGCACCTTCCCGCCTGTCAACTTCCAGATGAGCCACGTCTCGACCGTGCCGAATAGCAGCTCCCCGCGCTCGGAGCGTTCCCGGGCGCCGTCCACATGCTCCAGCAGCCAAGCGATTTTGGTCCCGGAGAAATAAGCGTCGATCAACAGCCCCGTGCGAGCATGAATATTGTCCCCGTGACCATCGGCCTTAAGTCTGTTGCAAATATCGGCCGACTGGCGAGACTGCCAGACAATCGCTGCATGAATGGGCTCTCCTGTCGCTTTGTCCCAGACGATCGTCGTCTCTCTCTGATTCGTAATGCCGATGCCCGCAATCTGCTCCGGCCGCGCGCCCGTTTCCTTCAACACGCCGCGCATGACACGTTTCGTTGATTCCCAGATATCCAATGCATCCGCTTCCACGGCGCCAGGCGATGGGTAATCAAGTTTAAGCTCCTCTCGCGCGATGCCAGCGATCCGCCCCATGCGGTCTACAAGCAGCGCTCTCGTGCTGGTCGTCCCCTGATCCAGCGATAACATATAGGTTTCCACAACGCTTCCTCCTCATACCAGATGGTTCAACAACTATCGATCAATCCATAATCCGATAATGATTACAAAACATAAACCGAATCCATACTGCGCCTGCGGTCCTATTCCCTCCAAAGCTCGCTCCGCGACGTCGTTATCGCAGCGGCCCCCGCCGCCAGCGCCTGCCGCACATGCTCCTTGGTGCGGATCAGTCCGCCCGCGATGACGGGGATGCCGGTCCGCTCCTTCACCTCCGCGATAATCTCGGGCATGAGTCCCGGCAGCACCTCGACGTAATCGGGCTGCGTCTTCTCCAGCAGCTTGCAGCTCTTCTCCAGCGCATCCGAATCCAGCAGGAACAGCCTCTGTACGGCGATAAGCCCTGCTTGCTTCGTCCGGGCGATTACGCCCGCGCGCGTCGAGATAAGCCCTGCCGGGCGAATCGTCTGGCATAGATACTCCGCCGCGTATTCGTCGTTCTTAAGGCCGTCGATGAGATCGGCGTGCAGAAGCACTTTTTTGCCGCCGGCTCTGGCCAGATCGACAAGCCCTTGAACATGTCCCAGATGCCCGCCCAGCAGCACCATGTACGTATAGGGCGACGCGATAATCGCCTCTACTTCCTTCGCCTTGCGAGCCGCCGGAAGCAAGCTCTGCTCCTTCGTCAACAGCGGCATACCCGCCACCTCCCGATCAGTCATCCTACACACTAAGGTAATACGAAGTGCGGTCCAAGCGCAAATAGCAAATTTACTCCAGCTGTTCTCCGCATGGTGAAATAGGGACTGTCATATGCTACAATACGGTGATCTCAAACGCATTCAGGACTAGGAGGGTGAAGCTTCGCCCATGTTAATGATCGGTATCGCAGGAGGCACCGGCTCCGGCAAAACAACCGTCGCGCGTTCCGTCATCGACCGGATCGGCGCAGACAAAGTCACATTCATCTCGCAGGACAATTATTATAAAAATTTCCCAGAGCTTATCTTCGAAGAACGCGAGCGCCTCAATTACGATCACCCGCTGGCCTTCGACAACGAATTGCTTATTCGCGATCTCAAGCTTCTGCGCGAAGGACGCCGGGCCGTCGCGCCGGTCTACGACTTCTCCCGTCACGCCCGCTCCGAGACCGAAACGCTGGAGCTCAAGCCGAATCGGATCGTTGTGCTGGAAGGGCTGCTCGTGCTGGCCGACCAACATGTGCGGGATCTGCTCGATATCAAAGTGTTCGTCGATACCGACCCGGACGTCCGCATTTTACGCAGGGTGCTGCGGGATATCCAGGAACGCGGCCGCAGCATACAGTCCATTTACGACCAATATCTGGAGACGGTAAAACCGATGCATGAAGCCTTTATCGAGCCGTCCAAAAAATACGCCGACCTCATCATCCCCGAAGGCGGGCATAATCAGGTTGGCATCCAGCTTCTCTCCGCGCTTATGGAGAACGTGCTCAACGAAGCTTAAATGAACGACCTTGCAGACAAGGCCGCGGGTCATGCGACTCGCCCGCCGCTTTCGTACGTTTTTTCGGGACGCTGCCGGCATCATGAATTGACAGGATGATATTAGTACCGTATAGTACCATTATGACACCTACAAAACGAACGAACTCCAATCGCGACGTCGCTCTGGAAGCCGCGTCGCATCTCTTCCTCACGCGGGGCGTAACGGTCACCAGCATGGATGACATCGTCGCCTACAGCCATGTCTCCAAGACGAATATTTATTATTATTTCAAGAGCAAGGAGGAGCTTCTGCTCACGATCGTGGACGGTTTAACGTCACACTACGAGCGAAGGCTGGCCGCTATTCTGTCGGAAGAGGGGGCGTCCGTCTACGACAAGCTTGAGAGGGTCATCTGCGCCTTATCCTTGGAGAACGAAAATAACAACTATCTCGGCGGATGTCCCTTCCTGACGCTGTACGTCCAGACGGCTGGCGAATACCCCGCGGCTAAAGAGAAATTCCGGCGTTTTTTCTTCATGCAGCTGGAAAGTCTGGAAGCCCTGCTGACGGACGGAATAAGTCGGGGCGAATTGCGCAAGGATCTGCCTGCGCAAGCAACCGCCGCGATGATCGTCTCGACGATCGAAGGTGGGTTGTTTGTCGCCCAGAGCACCGGCATGAACGGAATGCTGAAGGATGTATTGCCTGCTTTAGCGCTTTTGCTAAAGTAATTTTTTTAATCAAATTAGTACCTATTAGTACTATAAATTCAAATCGATGGGACGGATGACACATGAACGTATTTTTGACCGGCGGAACGGGATTTATCGGCAAACCTCTCCTGAAGAGACTGGCTGCGGAGGGCCATCGCGTCTATGCGCTTGTGCGCTCCCTATCGAAGTTCGAGACTGTGCTGGAAGAGCTGCGGATGACGGATAGAGATCAGACCGTCTTGCCAATGGTCGGCGACTTAACCTTGCCGAAGCTGGGCCTCTCCACGGAGAACATCGGGCAATTGCTGGCTTGCGACACGTTCATTCATGCAGGCGGTCCGATGAATATCGGGCTGGATCTGGCCGAGGCCGAGATCGTGTTCCGCGGCGCGGCCCGGGAAGCGGCCGGACTTGCGGAGAGCCTTGTCAGGGAAGGCAAGCTGCGCCACTTCGTTCACGTCGTCGGATTCATGAGTCCATACGACGAGAGCAACGCGCTGACGGATCTGTCCGGCGCCGTCAGCCACGCACCGCCTTACGAGATCATGAAGTTCCAGGCCGATTCCTACATTCGTAAGGCTCTGCGACCGCTTGAAATAACCTTGTCCACCGTCAATCCCAGCGTCGTCGTCGGCCATTCGGTCACAGGCGAGATTGAGCAGACGGGCGGACTCGGCATTCTCGTCGATGCCGTTCGCAAAGGAGCGATGCCCCTGTCTCCTGGAGGGACGGATCATTGGCTGCCCATGGTCCATGTCGATCATACGGCGGCGTTCATCGCAAGTCTCGTCGCAAAGAGACCTGCCGTCAGCGATACCTTTTACTTGTTGGATGATAAGAGAGATAGCCTTTCCATGCCGGAGCTGACGGGGCTTATCGCCCGGGAGCTTAGGGTGAAACCTCCGCTCGCCGCGGCTCCTCCCGTCTTGATAAAGCGGCTGTTGTCATGGGGCGGGAACCGACTGCTCGGCATCCCCTCCGAGTCGATGAACTTCATCGTGCGGAAAGAATTTTCGACGACATCCAAGGAACGCGTGCTGCGAGGTCTTGCCGTCAACCAAGAGGCGCTCCGCCGCGTCGTCGCCGATCTCGACTATCGGCTTAGCCATCCGGGCCGCAAGCTTTCCGGTGATGCGACGCTTCATGTCCACGAGGGGATGACGCTGCTGGCCTTGCAGGATGGGATTCATCCGGCTGCGGGCATTACGGCTGAGGTTATTTCGGGAGAGGGGAACCTCCCTTCCGCTAATCAGCCTTCGCGGCTACCGACGACCGGTCAACCCATGCCGCTCGTATTCGTTCACGGCATCTACAGCTCGGCGGAGCAACTGCTGCCGCTTGCCAGAGCCGTCAAGCATGACGGGCCTAAGCAGATCATTGAGCTTCCCGGCCTTGGGCGCGCGCCTTACCATCGTCATCCTTCGGTCATGGAAGGGTATGTCGAAGGTCTTGCGCGCCTGCTGCGAAGCTTCGACGAACCTGTCGTGCTGATCGGCCATTCCTTTGGCGGTTTGATTGCGGCGAAAGCGACGGAGAGCGTGCCCGGCGCCGTTCGCAAGCTGCTTCTGCTCCAGCCTGCGCTTCATCCCGTACGCAAGGCCGCGTATCGTTTCCCGAAGCTGAGCGCCCGCTTGTTCAGGCGCGGCTCGTTTCGCCTGATCTCCAAACAGCTCAAAAAATCCGGCACCTTCGCCATGAGCGAGAATGTGCCGGAGGACTATGTTCGTTACGTCCGGGAGGAGCTGGCTTCTCCCAGAGTGTTGTCGACGACGGCGGAAATTGCCAGGCAACTGACGCGCGCGGACGTTTACTTGCCGATGCTGTCGGCTTCATTACGGAACAAAGCGGCCATTCTGTGGGGTGAAGCGGATGCCGTATGGCGGATACCGCACGCCTTGCAGGGATGCCGTGTGGATACGTTGCCTTTCGGTCATCAATTTCCCATCTCCCGTCCGTTAGAGACGGCGGCTTGGATCGAAGACCAATTGGCGGATCGGGGAAATTCCATCAACCCCGTGCTTCTCTCCGATACTCCGTGAAGTAGAAAGCACCAGTCGTATGCGCCGAATCGATAATGCGGTTTATCACTTTGCATACATGCTGCATAGAGTCGATGTCCTTGAGTGTAGAGGCCATTTGATGCAACGTATTGAGACTCCCGAGCGCATGCTCCTTGCCAACGACCCCGTTCTTTAAATTGGCAACAACCCGATCGATTTCTATGTGGATGAACCAGGCCGTCCTCTTTCTAAGCGATTTATTGTCCAAATAGCGCCCCTCCGTCATCTTGATTAATAATCTCTATGACTAGTATAGCGAGCTTGATCGCAGAGGGGTGTCGAAGCGCGTAGTCGAAACGCAATTCTTTCTGACAAGATTCTAACTACAATTCCGACAAAATACGATGGTATACTTTGGAATTTAAATCTAGCAATTGGATTATATTTCAATTCGGTGAACCTGGGAAGTTACACCGGATTGCTGCAGGTAAGGAACGTTAGACCGATCGATGTCAGCTATATCAGCGTGCGCAGCGTCTCCATCCTTGCGTACGTGCTTCATGGCATTCCGGCGCTGCTGGAACTATTCCTGATTGGAAGCCGCTGATGCAGGATCGCAACATTGTATGAACTTAATACCGTGTGTGGCTTGAACACCAGGTATGAGCTGAACACGCTGTATGGTCTGAACACTGTATGTGACCTTAATGCTGTGTGTGACCCGAACACCGGGTATGACCTGAACTCCGGGTACCCTCACCATTAATTGTGCATTTTTACTCAATTTCTCTGATCATTACCGCCCCCGGGTCGCAATTTGTACGAATATACACGAATCCTCGATCTACATCGTTTCTTTGAAGTCATTAAGACCGAAATTTATGTATTTTCTCCTAGGCCCCCTAATTAAACTGGAGTCCTCCCACCCAATAATTTAATATTGAGATAAGGGAGTGATTCGGTGTGGGGAAAAGAATGAACAGGGACGCACAGATTAAAGTAGTTAAAGAAGCGATGGCTGGTGTTAAGGTCGGGGTTTTAGCGCGTATGTACGACCTACATCCTGAAACGATACGAAACTGGATACGGGATCTTCGGGATACCATACCCGTCGAGGAGATTCCCGTTGCCGATGAACATTTGCAAGAATTACAGAGATTGCAGGATGTTGAACAGCAGTTTGAGAAAGCCGTCAAAATGATTGGCGAAAAAGAGCTCGAAATCGAAATGCTGCGTGAGTTGCTAAAAAAGAGAGACCCCGCTTATCTGAAAAAATTGAAGTAGCAGAGCCATTTATTAAGCGGGGAGTGCCAGTGGCCACAGTTCTGCGTATTCTGGGCATTTCAGAATCTACTTATTACGACCGAAAGAGAAGAGTAACCACTCCATCTACGAGCCCCGCGGCAGGCCGACCAGGCCGTCCTGTACCTGGTTACTCCTATACGTTTGACGGCGAGTCTGTAAGCGACGAGCAAATCAAGGAATGGCTCCTCGAACTCATTGAGGGCGAAGAGACTGTCTATGGCTACAAGCTTTTAGCACAATGCATCCGTGATCAGCACAACGTGAGACTGGACAAGAAGAAGTCATACCGCCTGTGTACCGAGCTAGGTATCCTTCAAAAGCCGCGCCAGCGTGTACATACGCATCCACGGAGGCTACCCAAAAACCGCGTCGTGACGGGCGTTAACCAGCTGTGGCAAATGGATATTAAGTATGGTTACGTTACAAAGCTAAACCGTTTCTTTTTCATTCTCAGCATCATCGATGTGTTTGATCGTGTCGTCGTCAAACAATACCGAGGACCCGTGTGCGAGTCCAAGCATGCCGTTCAGACCCTTTGTTATGCCTTACAGGATCGTGTAAGACTAGGAGAGGCCATGCCTGTTATTCGTACCGACAATGGTCCGCAATTCGTCAGCCAGCTATTCGGGGACATGTGTGAGTGCCTCGAGGTTGAGCATGAGCGAATTCCACCTCGCACACCAGATATGAATGCCTACATCGAGTCATTCCATAGCATTCTGGAGCGCAATTTGTTGAGGCAAAGAGAATTTACGACCTTTCATGAAGCTTATGAAGCACTCGATACTTACATGGACTTCTATAATAACCGCAGGATGCATGGTAGCTTAAAGAGGATGCCTCCTGCCGTTTTTTCAGAGTGGGTGCAGACGTTAGAGGATACTTCTGCATTCCATAAAGCAATGTAAAGACATGAAAAAGAGAGAGACTCTACGAAAACAGCATTTTTGGTGGACAAGACTCCGGAATTAGGGGGCCTAGCCGTTTTTGCACAAATTTATGAAATTATCATTCATACTGGGCTATATTTGTGTATTTTCGTACAATTGTTATCACTAATCGCGTTATCGTACCGATAGTTTTGACCAAAAAGCCTTTTTCGTTGCAGCCAAAAAACGCCCCGGCTGCCGTTAGGCAACGCAAGGCGTGAGGAGCAGGGCGTGCACAAGCACGAGGTGCAAGGCGCTAGACTCGAGCTGCGAGGTATGAAGCGCAAAACGCTAGACGCTAGGTATTAGACTCTCGAGTCACCAAGCACGAGGCGCTAGACGCTAAGTCCCAGGCACAAATCCGTTCAGCAACAAATTAATCCAGCAAAGCGGCCTGCCGCTTATAATGGTCCTCGATAACCATGCATACCATCGCCTCGATAACCGGTACAACACGAGGGCAAATGCTGGGATCATGTCTGCCGATCGTCGTGATCGGCTTCTCGTTTCCTTCCACATCCACCGTCATCTGGGGCTTGGAGATGGAAGAGGTGGGCTTGACGACAACGCGGAACACGATGTCCGCACCCGTACTGATGCCGCCGATGATGCCGCCGGCATGGTTCGTTTTGAAGCCGTCCGCGCCCATCTCGTCGTTATGCTGGCTGCCCCGCATAGTGGCCGCCTGGAATCCCGTCCCGAACTCGATGCCTTTGATGGCGCCGATCGACAGCATCGCCTTAGCGAGCTCCGCGTCCAGCTTGTCGAATACCGGCTCTCCAAGTCCTGCCGCCACGCCGCTGATTCTGCATTCGACGATGCCTCCGCAGCTGTCGCCCTCCAGAGCCAATTCTTCGATGTGTTTAATCATGCGCTCTGCCGCCACGGGATCGCATGCCCGCACCGCATTCCGCTCGATCGCATCGGGATCGAACGTTTCGCAGCGGATGCCGCCGATCTCCTTCGTATAGGCGAGAACGGATACGTTCCGCTTCTCCAGCAGCTTGCGCGCCACGGCGCCTGCCGCCACGCGGGCTGCCGTCTCCCTGCCCGAAGCCCTTCCGCTGCCCCGGTAATCCCGAATGCCGTACTTCTGATCGTACGTGTAATCCGCATGCCCCGGTCTGTACAACGACTTAATGTCATCGTATGCCGATGGCTTCATATCCGTATTGTTCAG
Organism: Paenibacillus agaridevorans; assembly: GCF_018604145.1. Taxonomy (NCBI): domain Bacteria; kingdom Bacillati; phylum Bacillota; class Bacilli; order Caryophanales; family Paenibacillaceae; genus Paenibacillus; species Paenibacillus agaridevorans. The sequence continues at coordinate 5,622,831 of NZ_CP075889.1, forward strand.
GATGATGCATAGCGGCGTGCCCGTCGTACGCCCTTCGAATATGCCCGATACGATCCGAATTTTGTCATATTCCTTCCGAGGCGTCGTTACGGAGGATTGGCCGGGCCTTCTGCGGTCCATCTGCACCTGAATATAGGCCTCGTCCAGCTCGACCCCAGGCGTGACGCCGTCTACGATGACCCCCACCTCCAGTCCGTGCGATTCACCAAATGTCGTCATCTTCAATCGTTCCCCGAATGTGCTGCCCGCCATAACGCAAGCCTCCCTCTTTTTTTCATCGTCCGAGTGTTCTCTTCTTCATTTTAGAGGTATACTTGGAATAAATGAAATTACAATATTTGAATCCTGTCATAGAGAGGGTTGATGTCAATGGTGTCTCATACGGAGTGGTATCGCATCTTTCTGTATGCCGCCGAAGCCTCGAATTTAACCAAAGCCGCCCAGCAGCTTCATATGACGCAGCCTTCCGTCAGCTACGCGATCAAGCAATTGGAAGAAACGCTAGGCGTTGCCCTGTTTAATCGATTGCCTAAAGGCGTACAGTTGACCGAGGAGGGCAAGGTGCTGTATCGGCATGTTCGACTGGCCTTCGAGGAGCTGGGAGCCGCCGAGCGGCATATGAACAATCTCCGTCAATTGCATGAAGGGATCGTGCGCATTGGCGCGAACGGAGCCATTATTCGGGATAGCGTGCTCCCGGCGCTGGATGCGTTCCAAGACCGTTATCCGGATATTCACATCCAGCTTATCCAGGATCAATCCAGCAGTATTGTCGATCGGCTAAAGAAAGGAGAGCTGGATCTCGGCTTCGTTCATCTTCCGGTCTCGGACGACGAGATCGAGATCGTCGCATCGCGCATCTCCCCATACTGCGTCGTGGCAGGAACGGCCTTCGAGGAATATGCGGACCGGCCTTTATCGGCGGAACAACTTACTAAGCTTCCTCTATTGTTGCTTTCCTCCGGAAGCTCAACGCGCAAATACGTTGAACGCTGGTTCCAATCACAAGGCATGGAGGCCAAAGCCGATTTCGAATTAAGCAGCTTGGACATGCTGGCCGAGTTCGCGGAACGGGGATATGGCGTAACGTTCCTGCCACGGGCCTTCATCGCCTCCGGCATCTCCCGGAGATCGCTCCTGGAGCTTCGCACGGAGGTGCCGCTGCCGGATCGGCAGATTGGCATTGCCGCCAGAAAGCAGGCCCCCCTCTCCATCGCGGCGGAGTCTTTCCGGGACCTGCTGCAAGCACAGCAGTAGCGTCTTCCGTAGCGTTCCAGTGAGACTAGAGTTCCGCTGAGACAGCTCTGCCCGGCATGGACGCAGGCAGTAGCGTCTTCCGCAGAAGACTAGCGCTTCTTGCGTTCCTGGGAGACAACTCGGCCAGGCATGGAGGCTGGCAGTAGCGTCTTCCGCAGCAGCCAGCGCTTCTCGCGTTCCTGGGAGACAACTCGGCCCGGCATGGAGGTTGGCAGTAGCGTCTTCCGCAGCAGCCCAGTGAGCCTCGCATTCCTGGCAGACAACACAGCCTGGCATGGAGGCCGGCTTTTCGAAGTTTACAAAAATCCCATCGAGCGGGATTTGTCAGCGACCATCCAGTCGCCGCTGCGGCTCTTGGCGTAATCCGACTTCATCTCCTCGACCAGCCGTTCCAGATCCGCTTCCCCTTCGTACTGGCGTTGCAGGGCTGCGGATACGTAGAGCTCGCCAAGCTGCGCGAAAGTAAAACCCTCCGTGCGGCGGGCGATATCGGCGATCTGGTCCTCGGCGGCGAATCTGCCCAGGCCTTTGCGCGTCAGATAGGCAAGACGCAGTCGTTCGTCCGGCAGCTTCACCTCGTATGCCCGGTCGAAGCGACCTGCCCGGTTCATAAGAGCGGGATCAATCTTCTCCGGGTAGTTGGTGGTTCCAATCAGGAAGACGCCTTCCTTGGAAGCGGCGCCGTCCAGCGTGTTCAGGAAATACGATCGGCAGGACTCCGGCATGGAGTCCAGATCCTCGATGACGAGCACCATCGGAGCCATGCGGGCCGCGGCCGCGAACACTTCGGCGATGGACTCGCTGTTCGTATACTCCGTAATTTGCCAATACGCGACAGGCGCGTCGACGGTAGCCGAGATCGAACGGACGAGCGTCGTTTTGCCGTTGCCGGGTTTGCCGTAGAGCAAAATGCCCCTTTTATACGGAATGCCATACTCTTGGAAGAACAGTCCCTCATTACTGAAAAACTCGTCCACCGAACGGTAAATTTGCGTCTTGAGCGACTCCTCCATAAATACGTCGTCGCGCGTCACCTCGCCCTTGGGGTTCATCCGCTCCTGCTCCAACCCGTCGCGCGTATCGCTAAACAAGATCAGCTTCCTGCACTCCAGCTGGCGCTTGCGCATATCGGCGAGGAACGCTCCAAGCCCCTCATCATGCTCCGCGAAAATAATATCCTCGTTGCCAAGCCCGTACTGCGTCTCTCTCGGAATGCGAGCGAAGGCCACACGGAACTTGTCATAAACGAAAAGGTTGTTGCGAGCGGACGGACGAATCTCGTAGCCCGACAGCCGCCGGTCCGGCTCCGACTCGAACTGGAATTGGCTCGTCTCTACCAGATCGTACAAACTGGCAACATGCCGAAGCCCTTCGTAGCCGCTGCGGATGTCCTCGCAGAGCGCATCCCAGACGTCGTTGTTCTCATCCTGGTAATAGAGCTTGGGTTCTGCATCCCAACGTTCCGTCAGATTGACCATGATCCGCTCCATCATGGCCACATAGTTGAAGTAGTTATGCCTCCCGCCGATAGCCGCGCCTCTATCTTTGGCATCCGCGGACCGCACGATGAATGGCGTTTCGGGTTTCTGTTCGTTTTTGAATACGATGTTCATCTTGTTCATTGTTCATCACCTTTTTGTTAAATGCCTTTAATCGTCGCCATGGGGCGGCATTTCGCGACAACGGATGCCAGACCCGCTCCGACTACGCTGTCCACGATTTCATCAACGTCCTTGTACGCTTGCGGGGATTCGTCCAGAATAGCCTCCAGCCCGCGATGGTTCACCACGATCTCGTCCTCTTCGCCGATGCGCATGGAACGTGCGAATTCGTCGACCGTGACCAGCTGCTTCGTCGCGTTGCGCGACCGTATTCTGCCTGCTCCATGGCAGATAGAATGGTAGTTGGCCTCGCCGCCAGGGGCACCGACCATCAGATAGGAGGCCGTCCCCATGGAACCCGGGATAAGGGCGGGATGGCCCGTCTCCAAATACGGCGCGGGGTTGCCGGGATGGCCTGCGGGCAGCGACTTGGTCGCTCCTTTGCGGTGGACGAAGTAGGCGGACTCCCCTTCCCCCTCCTCGCAGGCGTAGTTATGCATCAGATCGTATAACGTGCGAAGCTCGGCAGCCTTGCCCAGCGTTTCCTTAAATGCCTCGCGAACCGCGAAAGCCATGAGATGGCGATTTACAATGGCGAAGTTAAGCGCGGAATACATCAGGTTTACGTACGCGTACCCGGCCCCGCTCTCCAGCGGCGCGAACTGCAGCTTCGGGTCTGCCGTTCCGAGTCCCGCGCGGCTCATCGTCTTCGCGACCTCGGAGCCGCAATACTGGTTGACGGAGCCGCCCCATGCCCGGGAGCCGGAGTGGATCATGACGACGACCATGCCGTCCTCAAGCCCCCAGCGGTTTGCAATATCGCGGTTGTCTTCATGGATGCGAAGAGATTGAATCTCCACAAAATGGTTGCCGCCGCCCAGCGTTCCCAGCTGTCTATGGGCGCGATGCCACACATGCTCCGGCAGCCGATCGAGCTCGGCTTCGTCGAAGCGGAAGCCGCTGCTCTCGACATGTGTAAGCGAAGTCGCTTTCTTGGGCGTGTAGGCATCCGGCACGTATTTGCCCGGGAGACCGTGCAGCCCTTTGCGCAGCACATGCTCCAGCCGGATATCGGAGAAGAAGCCCCTCGCGTGGTTCTCCACCGGGATGAGCCGTTCGATCGCTTTTACCAGCTTGCGCCTCAGCCGAACGTCGCGAAGCTCTTCCTCGCGAATGTTCGTCAGGTGGACGCGCATGCCGCAGCCGATGTCGCTGCCCACGATGGAAGGCGAGACGAATCCGTTCTCCATCCCCCATACCGCCGTCGTCCCGATGCAGGTCCCGACGCCGACATGGGCGTCCGGCGTGTAGCTCATGAAGCGGATATTCGGGATTTGCAAATTGTTGTTCGCCATCTCGAGGACCTTGTGCCCCATTCCGTGGAACAGCGGGTCGCTGGCGTAGACATGCAGATCCCCGGCGGGCAGATCCACTCGTCTGTAATAAGTTTGTTGTGTGCTCATATGTTGGTACTCCTTTATTTTTCATTGGTTTCTTGACGTGTAATTGATCGGCGGCGCCGACCTGCTTTGCACCAGGGGCGCGGTATCCGGCTTTTAGATTCGGCTAGGCCGACTTACAAACACAAATTAAAGGAATAATTGCGCTAGTGGCACGGTATCCGGCTTTTAGGTCGGCGACTAAACAAAGGGAAAAACTCCCTCTATTTCGATCCTCTCGGGTCTCTGCATCAAATTAAAGGGAAATGTTCCCTCAATATTGCGTAATTACGAGTCCTCCGGCCGATTTCACGATAATTAGAGGGAGATTTTCCAGCTATTGTCCCAAATCCATGGTTTCGCGCGAGAGTAGAAGGAGCTTTTCCCTCTATTCGTGCTTACGACATCCAAATGTACGTCAACGGGATGGTATGCAGCGTCTATCGCATTCTCCCCCTAGTTCTGGTGCTAGTGCCGGCGCTGGTATTGGTACTGATGCTAGTGCTAGTGCTAGTGCTGGTGCTGGTGCCGGCGCTGGTACTGATGCTAGTGCTGGTTCTAGTTTTCTGGTACTGGTTCTGGTGCTGTGCTGGTGCTGGTGCTGGTGCCGGTTCTGGTGCTAGTGTTGGTGTTGGTGCTAGTGTTGGTGCTAGTGTTGGTGTTGGTGCTAGTGTTGGTGCTAGTGTTGGTGTTGGTGCTAGTGTTGGTGTTGGTGCTAGTGTTGGTGTTGGTGCTAGTGTTGGTGCTAGTGTTGGTGCTAGTGTTGGTGCTAGTGTTGGTGCTAGTGTTGGTGCTAGTGTTGGTGCTAGTGTTGGTGCTAGTGTTGGTGCTAGTGTTGGTGCTAGTGTTGGTGCTAGTGTTGGTGCTAGTGTTGGTGCTAGTGTTGGTGCTAGTGTTGGTGCTAGTGTTGGTGCTAGTGTTGGTGCTAGTGTTGGTGCTAGTGTTGGTGCTAGTGTTGGTGCTAGTGTTGGTGCTAGTGTTGGTGCTAGTGTTGGTGCTAGTGTTGGTGCTAGTGTTGGTGCTAGTGTTGGTACTGGTGCTGGTGTTGGTTCTAGTCCCAGCACCTATGCATGCGCGCATGCCCGCCTTGTTTTCTTCATACGTTACTGTCATGGGGCTGAATCCCGTTAGAGTTCTGCGGGAGTTCTGGCGCAGTGATTTCACACTCATTCCCACCCTGCGAGTCCGGCAGGCTCCCCCAAGAAAAAAACCGCAAGCCCGAGGGCTCACGGTTGAACTGTGCAACAAGACAAACGCTTCACCGCTCCGCTCTGCAAGGGAGGCAACTGTCGCGAATTCTTTCTCAGATCAGGCCCGTAGAGGCCGAAGGACAATAAGCGTATGATATTGTACCGCAGCTTGCTTGCGTTTTGTCGTCGTATCGATCACGGCCATCGGCCTCCCTTCTCCATATAGTAAATCCATCTTACCCCTGCCGAGGTTCAAGTTCAAAGGAATAAACGGTTTAGTACCGAACTTTACCTCCACGCCTCGGCCAGCGTATCGCGAAAAACCTCATCCAACCGTTCCATCCGTATCGGGTCAGCAGACGAATCGGCGGCTCGGGCCATCTCCTCCAGCATGATGAGCCTCGAATCCAAATAGTCATGAAGGACATCGATACGAGGTTCGCGGTCCAGTTCTTCGCCGCACATCTTACGAGCGAGAAGCTCCTGAATAACGGCATGTAGCTCGCTTCCCTCCGGCACGAGCTCCTCCACCAGCCGATGGAATTCCAGAGGCGGCATCTCTCCGAATTTGTCAATCCACTCGCAGGCCAGCACCGGCCGCAGCACGTAAAAATATTTTTTGATGCGAACGACGGCGCCTTGCAAATATTCGCGGAAGTTGCCTCTTGCCATATTCAAGTAATGGAACATGCACGACTTGGGTGAAAAGGCTTTGGACGCCAGACGCCGTATCCGCTCTGCCGAGCTATAATATTCGCCATACTTGATAGGCGACTGCAGCCACTCCAGCAGCGGAGGATTGGACTTTCGCAGCAATCCGAGCGCCTTGCGCAGATCCCATCCGCTAATGTCCAGCATGTCGTTGATTGGCCGCTCGATCACATCGCGATGTTCGAAGACGGATAAATACCATTCCACCGGCCTTATATAGATAAATCGGACATCGTAATCGCTATCCTTGGACGGAAATCCCCACGCCCGGCTCCCCGATTCGCAGGCATAGAGAATGCGGACGTTCTCCTCAAGCTCCAATCGTTTCAGCTCTTCTTGAATGACTTCCTTTTTGATCTTGGTCATGTTTGCCGCCCCTCCCTTGCCCTTGCCTTTGCCCTTTCCAGTTACTCCGGTTACTCGGCTTCCTCCATTTTCTTCTAAAACCGACTAGATGAACATGGCGGAAATATGGCGACATCTCATTCGGCAGCCCATTCCAACAACAAAAAACCTGCAAATCTCTTGATCTGCAGGCTGAGTACTCAAGCGCTGTTTGGAAATGCTTTATTTGTGATGCCCGCGAGGTTTTTTACCGCTCCAACGCTCGTCTACTTTCTCGTTAACGGACTGGTATCTCGTGTCGACGCTTAGCCGGTATTGATTAGTCGTATTTTCCAGTGAACAATGCATAAGGAACATTCCGAAAATTAATACGTCTCCGGCTTTATATTCTGTTGTCGCCCATTTGCCCCCGAATTTTTCTGTGACGACAAGAGGATCGTCTGTATAGTGTCCAAACCCGATATTGTCCCTGTCCGAGTCCTTGGAGCCGTAGGAACGTTTAAGCTCTTCGAAATTGTGAGAGTCAAGGCAAATCGCGAGCCCTCCCATGGCATAGTTGATATCGCCGAGCGGAGACCAGACGGTGAACAAGTTGTGTGTCCCTCTTCCCATATATACGATATCGTAATGGGCACCGGTATAATCGCCTTTCCCGACCGCGCGCAACCATTTATAGTGGTAGGTCATCGATTGATCACCAAGCAGCTCATCGAAGAATCGCATTACATGATCGCCGTTAAGTACGCTAAGCAGCTCCGGAAGATCCTCGTTTGTCCCGCCGAAAAATATCGTTTTGCTACCGTCCGCCATTACCCCGTCTTCCAGCAATGTATCCCGTTCCAGTTTGCCCATCCGGTCCATTTTCTCCAGAATGCGTTGACGTGCTTTCATAACTTGTTCCCGGTCATGGAAACCTCTAAGCAAGAGGTAACCGTCTTCTTGCATTCTGTTTCTTAGGGCATCGATATCGTGAAGCAAATCGTTCGAGCTTCTCAGTTCAGTAAGATGCGGGCCCCCTAATTCAAGCTCTCTGCTGCCGACTTTGACCATCATAACGTAACACTCTCCCTTGTTATTTATGACCAAAGTATAATTATTCCGCATACGCGAAGCCATGGAGAAACGTATTCAATACATGTAAAATAGTACATAATTATATCGGAATATAATAATCATAAGCAGTATTTATGTATAATTGACCAAACCGGAGGATCGAAGCGTTATGCCTAAAATCATGAACATTCCATACGTATTAGCCCCAAGCGATAGTCGACTACTTTGCCGTTTCCATTCCATCTGGAAGGTGCAAGCGAACGAATCGTATCAAGTCGCGAAACAAAATGGTTTTTCCGAACCCGGTCTATTCGTAACAATAGAAGGTGCTGGCAGTCTAACGTTAAATGGCGAAAAAAAGCTATTGCATGCTGGTACTTTTTTTATCGTTGACGCGGATATGCCATGCTCTTATTGCTGCATAGACGGCAATTGGAAATTTTATTTCATAGACTTTGTCGGAATGGATATGATTAAGGAGCTTGAGCTTGCTATTGGACATGTGACGACAAGCACCAAAGTTGCAGATAGTGTTAAACTCTGCGAGAACATAATCGAAGCTCTCATCGTTAAGCCTGTAGGTTATGTATATTCAGTCAACATTCTCCTTCAAGAATTGCTCCTTCTGTTCGCCCGAGAAAAATCTATCACAAACACGACTCGCGATCCCGAACTCGATACCGTTCTTTATCAGATGCACCAGAACATCGATAAGCCGTTCCGTGTCCAGGATTACATTGCGGAAAGCGGCTTAACCAGAACGACTTTTTTTTCGCGATTCCGCGGAATGACGGGACAATCTCCGGCTCAGTATATGCTCGACCTTAAGCTAGCCTCGGCAAAAGCATCATTGGAGACAACGAATCTGTCCTCCAAGGAAATTGCCTTGGCGCTAAACTTTTATGATGAATTCCACTTCTCGAAGATGTTCAAGCAACGTTATGGCTTTTCTCCCCGTACATACCGGAAAATGAGGATAGAATCGGATAGCAGCAGGCATTAATTTGATTTAGAAACAACGTGCCGACTAACGACAAATGGAGCGTCCTGATCGACAGGACACTCCACTTTCTCCACCTTCAATTAGCGATTAATTACCTAATTCGTGATTTGCTGATCATCGTCATCGCAGGACCGTTCGTCTCATTGCTATAGTGATAGCCGATCTCCTTCAACAGCAGGAGCCAGCCGGAAGTAAGAGAAGTCCGCCGGTACAGGCGCAGCTCCGGCGCTGCGCTGCGCGTGTAGTCCTACCCGCATCGGACCACTGACCGCATACGTCAGCGCCGAGCTGCCAATCTGGGTCCAGGTCGCCCCGTCAACGCTATAGTAGCCTGTGAAGTTGGCTCCTTGCTTGACCAGCTTTAGATGAACCGGAGCCGAGCCGAGCGTATCCGGAGCCGTCAGCGTCACCGCATTCAACTCGCCATTCTCTCGCACGATCCGGAATACAGCGCCGCCATGCGCCGAGTTATAGACCCGCTCCACCTTGACATAATGGTTGTCATCCACATAAGCCAGCAATCCCGCGCTCTGGTAATTGGCAAGCGGACCGTAAGCAATCTCCGTTGTCAACGCGAAATCCTCGTAAGGCGAAGTCTTGCCTAACAGATTCGTCTGCGTATTGCTTGTTTTCCAAATATCGGATTGCGTGACCGCCGTTATCCGCAGCTTGCCAGGGACGGCTGACAGGCTCCAGTAGTCCGGCTCCTCGCGTACCCATTGCCAGTCGGGATGCATCGTCGCCCCCTCGAACGAATCCGTGCGATCCGCCAGATTGACCAGCGTCACATCGTCGAACGCCGCGCTGCCTTCCATCGATCCGACACCGAACTGCCCTCCTCGGAACTCCCGGTCCCATGCGCGAAGAATGGCTTTATCATCGAGACGGACCTCGATTTCTCCCGTTCGACCGTCACGGTATAACGATACGGCGTGGAAATGGTTGTCGTTCAGCCAATCCGTCGAATCTGATCCTGCCAGCGGCGTTGCGACTCCTTCCTTCACTTTGTAAAGCCTGACCTCCGCAGCAGCGTTGTCCAAGCGGGCAAAATAATAGTTGTCCGCATCCAGATAATCAAACAGTACGACTGCGCTCGCGTTCGGTTGCGTTGCAACGTCATCCCCGAGCTTCGCCTTGAGCGTCAGCCGGTACCGCTGTGCCGACTCATCCGTCCTCAGGGCATATTCGCCGGGACGTCCTCCGCTCTGCGCGGCGTAGCCCGTCGCTGTCAGCGTATAGGCGTTGCCGCCCGCGCCCCCTCCGGGAGCGACCGTCCAGCGGCCGGCGGTCAGCGGCACCCAGTCGGACGCTTCGCCGCTGTCCGCGAACCGGCTCGGCCACGCGGTGAAGCCCGGCGCAAGCATCAGACGAATGCTCCAGTCGGCGGCATCATAGGCGGCATCGCCAGCAGCGCCGCTGCTGGTGACAAACGCGATTTTATCGCCTTTGGCCACGTTGATCGTCTCGACGATACTGTAGCCTGCCGTATCGCCCGGAGCCACCTCCTGCCAGCCGCTCGATGGCCATACGGACGCTCCGTTCCTTGTCACCTTCACGCGGAAGCCGTCTCCGCCCGTATAGGCCGAGTGGCTGGACATCGCCGCATCGATCGTCAACGTTCCCGCCGCAGGCGCCTCCCACTGTCGCACAGCATCCGCAGTTTGTCCCGGCTGCGTATAATCTTTTGCAACGACCGGATCGCCGCCGTTCCCGCTCCAGTTGTCCGGCAATAGCTGCGTTACGTTAAAGTAGTCAAAGTCGGCCGCCGCCGTCAGCGATGCATTTGTATTCATCGCGTGAAGTCCGATTCGCGGCGCCTTTAGCGGAATGTGCAGATTTCCGCCGATCTTTGCCCACGTCGTGCCGTCGCCACTGTAATACGCGCTGATAACATCTCCCTTCTTTCGCAAACGGAAGTAGACATCGCCCGTACCGAACGTGTCTGCGACATACAGTCCCCCGTCGCGGAATTCCGTCAGCGGATTCGTACGGTACTCACGGACGAGCCGAATTATTTTTCCGCCGTTCGCGCTGTTGAATGCCCGGTCCAGCTTGATGTAGTTGTCGTCATCCACATACAGAATCAAGCCGGCAGCCTGATAATTGGACGTATTGGCGAACGAAACCTTCGTCTCCGCCACATAATCGGGATAAAGCGGCTGTTGCAGCAAAATATTTTTTTGATTATTGCTGCCGCCCCATGTATCGCCAGACTCCGTCACGATCCGCAGCTTGCCCGGCGCAGCGTTGAGCGACCAACTCGCCGTCGGCGTCCCGGCCCACGCCCACTGGTCGTCTAGCGAAGTCGCAGAGAACGAATCACTGCCGCCCGTGCCGGCGCCGTTGCCGCTTTGCGACCAAACGAGTGGCGTCGCTCCGCTGCCTGAGTCCTTCATGTAAGACCAGCCGCCCGCCCCTTGCCGATCGGTGAATTCGCGCTCCGCGGTCGTCTCCACAGTCGCTGCACGCACCGCGTACACATAGTCGCCTTGGCGCATATAGCTGACCGTCATGCCGTTGACCTTAACTGCGGAGGCGTTCGGCGCATAAATCGCGATCGCCGTCGTCGGGCTGCTGTCGAGCACAAGACTGCCGCCGTCGATCTCCAGCGCCGTGCCGGAGTCCGTCCAGCGCAGGGCCAAATCGCCCACGGGCTCCTCCGATTGGATTAGCGGTTGGCCATCCTGCTTCAGCGTGGCACCTCCGGCGATGGCCGCTCCCGCCAGCTCACCCCCCGCCGTCTCCTCAACGTATGCCATTTTGCCGTCATAACTATAGTCGCCGTATTGCCGCTCCTGATTCGCCCCCGGCTCATGCGACAAATAATAATAGGCTGTGTTCCCGCCTGCGCCGGCATCCAGCTCGATGCGCAACGCACTTGCCTTCGTCGGAGCGACGGACGGCGTCATGGCCAGCCGTGTCACTTGCACGTCTCTCGATTCCCCCGTATCGGTTGGCATCAGCACCGTATCGAACGAGACGTCGCCAGTCGACGTTTTACTATATTTGCCAAACTTCGCATTATAGGTATCCGTACGATCATAATAGCCGTCGCGCAGTTCAGCCACCGTTAACGTGCCGGGATCAGCCGGTACCAGTTGGATATTCGGCTCGCCGATATATTGCGTTTGGATCGCTTTGGTCGTCGGATTAATAACCGGGTTGGCTCCGGGGAGGAAATGCCAGTTCTGCTCAATTGCGTTGGCTCCGCCATCGCCGCCCGTCACATAATCGGAGACGATCCAGTAGTTTGGACGCAAGAACAGAACGCTGCGCGTATGTGCAAAGCCCGGCGTCGAATAGGTCGTTCCTTCGGCGTAGTCGAAGTAACCATTGGTTGAAAAACGGTCAATCGTATCCTTATTGACGCCCGATATATTATGATATTTGGACTGCAGCAATCCATTGATTCGAACCGTGTTATGCGACTCCGTGTTGTTGAATTGCCAGGCAGATACCGGATTGCTGCTGAGATAGGAATTGACGCCCGTGTCCGTCAGCAGCACCTTGCCGTAGGCGTACGCAATGACCGCATTCTGATCGGCGTGACCATGTGGCCCGGCGCTGTTGGTGAACAACAGATAACGGTCGTCAGGCTGCCACCCGGAGCGCAGCATGACCGACTTGTTGTCCGGATAATAGGCGCTTGTATGCTCTGGCTCCGTGCCTTCCCGTATCGGATCTCCGACGCTGCCCGCATAGATCAGCTCGGGATCCCCAAGGTCGTTGCCGATCATCTTAAGCGTCGCGGAGAAATTGGAATAATGGCCGTCTCCATAGACAGGATCGTAACCATTCGGCAGCGTCATATCCATCAGATAACGCGCCAGCTTCAGAATACCCGTGCGGAACGACGGGGAGATCTGCGCACCGTTTAGATCGGATATCCGTTTGATGTCGTAGAAGGAAGCAAGCGACACCCAGGAGTAGTTGTATGAGGGCTCGGCATAACCGCCGTCCAGCGTCATCAGCGTGGACAGCAGTCCCTCCAGCCGTCTCTCGGCCACGCTGCGCCAGCCCGAAGCGTCCGCGAACTCGGGCAAGTAAGCGGCTGTTGCGTACAGCCCCTTCGACTCGTTGACTGCCCAGTTGAAACCTGTAAAACCTGCTGGATCGTAAGCCAGCCAATCCGCCGTCTGCCACAAATTTTTTAGAATGGCCGCAAGCGCCTCCGCGTCAAGCGAAGGGGAAGCCCACAGTATATCCAGCAGCCTCGGCCAGACGATACCTCGGAAAGAAACGTCCAGGCTGCGCGTATAGTTATGAGGCTGCAGCGTACCGAAGTCCGAGCCGATGTAGTCAAGCATCAGCCGGATCGTATGGCCGGCGAACGACTCATTGGGCGTGCCGTCCGCCACCGAATTCGAATATGCGGCTGCTAGCGGTCCGATAAACTGGAATCGGTTAATCAGCCAATAATATTCGTTGAACGCGCCGCTAGACGGCTGCAGCCAGTCGGGGCCGTCCGGCACGCCCTGCCAAGAGAACGTATTGGACGCCTGCGTCTGCCAATCCAGCACGGCTTCTCCCCATGACGCGTCCGTGCGGATCACGAGTATATCCATCGTACCCGCCGACGATTTGCCGTGCAGCTTGATCGTAGCCGAATCTACAGTACCCGAAATGACTGGCAGCTCAAATGACAGAAACGTTCTCCGCGTATTGCTGTCAAACGGCGCCGTTGCCGCCAAACCGCTGTCCTGCACCTCCAACAGCGTCGAAGTGCCGTATTTTACCGTCTGTCCCGGCCTCGTATACGTATCCTTGGACGCCACGATCGGAGCAAGCGGCGAGCCGTCGACGACAAGCTCCAGCACAGGCTTGTTCGATGTTTGTTCTCGGCTGTAGAATTGCGCCAGCAGTTCATCGTCCTTATGCCGTCCCATCAAATACAAATTAAGCTCTCGGCCGCCGACCGTCGCTACCGATCGCACGCCGCCCGTAACATCCGCCGATACCGTCGCAAATGACGATCCGACGGTGAACTGGCTTTCCGCATATTCGCTATACGCCGTCAGTATGTTATCGGCCACAAGCTCGGCGAGGAACGTACCGGTTGTCGCCAGCGGAAACGCGCCATGTCCCGATCGGCCCCGATAATAGTCCAGCAGCTCCTGCTTGGCCAACGTATAATCTCTTAATTTGACAGCGCTTTCAACATTGGACAGCCCAGCAGAGTGCCCATAATTCAGCTTGCCCTCCGTCAACCAACTCCCCGCTCCGGCATCCCACTCTCCGAAAAACACCTCGTCGCTCATCGCGCCCGTATCCTCGAATGCACCGGCCCGCTCCGTCAAGGCCGGAGCCGCGTACGCCGCAGGCATCGCAAGCGCTGCGCATAACGCCAACTTGCAGCCCCATTGACATAGACGCCCCCATGTTCCCATCAACAAACACTCCTCTCCATAAATAACCGACATTATCCGCCGCAGGACCCGCTCAGGCTAGTCTTGCTCCTGTCTTGCCGATCCTGCTCCGGCGGTCTTACCCCGTGGCCTTATGCCGTTACTCCTTGATCGCGCCCAGCATCACTCCCTTCACAAAATAACGTTGCAGAAACGGGTACAACAGCAAAATCGGCACCGTAGCGACGATAATCGTCGCGTATTTGATCGTTTCCTGCACAAGTCCCTTGTCAAAGTCGCTGACTGTCGTCATCATCTGGTCGGTGCTGTTGGCGATCAGAATCTCCTGCAAAATCAGCTGTAGCGGATACAGCTCGCGGTCGCGCAAATAGATCATCGCATCCAGGTAGGAGTTCCAGTGCTGCACGCCGTAGAACAACGTCATGACCGCCAAAATCGGCAACGATACCGGGAGAAAAATGCGGAACAAGATGGTAAAGTCGTTGGCTCCGTCGATGCGGGCCGATTCCTCGAGCGCTACTGGCACCTGCTGAAACGAGGTCCGCATGACAAGCAAATTCCACGTACTGATCGCGGTGGGAAGAATCATTACCCACCGCGTGTCGAACAAATGCAAATTTTTAATTATGAGGTAATGAGGGATCAGTCCTCCGGAAAAAAACATCGTAAATACGATGGCGAACATCACTTTATTACCCAGCAGCGTCCCCCGACGCGATAGGCCGTACGCTGCGAAGGAAGTCAATAAAATATTAATCGCCGTGCCGATAATGACATAAAACAACGTGTTAAAGTAACCCGACGCAATCATCGGGTCGGCCAGTACAAGCTTATAAGCTTGCAAGCTGAAACCCTCGGGTGCAAGCAACAGGCCGCGATGCTGCATCAGCTCCGCCGGCGAGCTGAACGAAGCAAACAGCACGTACAAAAACGGGTACAGCGTTACGGCCATAAGCGCAATCATCAAAAGCGCGTTCAGACTGTCAAACAGCCGCTCGCCAAACGATCGGGAATTGAGCATACTGGCCCTCCTTACCATAATTTATGTTCGCTAAACCGGCGGCTAAGAGCATTGGCCGTCAGCAGGAGCGCAAAGTTGACGATATTGTTCATCAAACCGATCGCCGCCGAGAAGCCGTAGTCGAATTGCAGCAGCCCGCGCCGGTATACGAAGGTCGAGATGACATCGGCCGTTTCGTAGGTCGTCGGCTTGTAGAGCAGCAATATTTTTTCGAAGCTTCCGCCCGACATGAGATGTCCGAACCGCAGCAGCAACAGGATCATAATCGTCGGCATGATGCCCGGAAGCGTAATATTCAACAGTTGGCGGAAACGGCCGGCGCCGTCGACTCGCGCCGCTTCATACAGGGACGGGTCAATACCGGCGATAGCGGCCAGATAGATGATCGAGCCCCAGCCGACGCCTTGCCAAATGCCGGAGGAGACATAGATGGTACGGAACCACTCGGGCTGAAGCAGATACGAGAGGGGAGTTCCGCCGAACCAGGCAACAATCTGGTTAATAATGCCGTCGCTCGCAAGGAAATCGACCATCATGCCGGCAACGACGACAACCGAGATAAAATGAGGCAGATAAGTAATGGATTGCACGACGTTCTTGAACATCTTGCGCCTCAGCTCGTTCAGGAGAAGCGCCAGTACGATCGGCGCCGGAAAACCAAAGACCAGCTCGTAGAAGCTGAGCAGAAGCGTATTGCGCAGAATGCGCCAGAAATAATAGCTGTCGTAAAACGCAACAAAATGTTTAAAGCCCGCCCAGTCGCTGTGCCAGATGCCCTTCGTCGGCACGAAGTCCTTGAAGGCGATCTGCAAGCCGTACATGGGCAAATAAGAAAAAATAAAGTAATAGGCAACGACGGGCAACAGCATCATGTACACGTACTTGTTGCGGACAAGATCCTTGGATAATTTGCGCATGACAGGCATTTTTGTTTTCATATTAATATTCTCCCATGTGAAAACTTGGTCTAAGCGTTCATACGGCTTTGGTCGGAGAAGGAGATCTCCTTCTCCAACCGCTTTGCCGCTTGTCTTTATCGTTTCAGATAACGATCGTAAGCAGCCTGCTGAATTTGAATCGCTTCCTGCGCGCCCATCCCGTTCAACTTGTCAACGAAG
Organism: Paenibacillus agaridevorans; assembly: GCF_018604145.1. Lineage (NCBI taxonomy): Bacteria > Bacillati > Bacillota > Bacilli > Caryophanales > Paenibacillaceae > Paenibacillus > Paenibacillus agaridevorans. The sequence goes on from NZ_CP075889.1 coordinate 5,638,935, forward strand.
GCGTCAAAGTTCTCGATCGGCTCCGCTCCCATAACAAATTTGTCGAACATCTCGTCATTGAACGTTCTAACGTCGGCCATAATGGAAGCGAGCTTTGCCGCCTCCTCGGTCGTCAACGACAAGGTCGGGAGCCAGCCGCTATTGTCAGCCTGCGTCCACACCTCCAGCGCGTGTTTCTGTTGCGGAAGAGCGGCATTTTGCTCCATATAACGCTTATCCTGCACAATCGGCGCGCCGAACGGAATGGCGTATTTCGTCAAAGCGACGCCGAAGGCAAGCCCTTCTTTATTTTTCATTACTTCGTCCGTATAAGTCGGATAGCCGTTCTCCATCGTGTAGCTGACTCCCTCGATTCCGAAATTGAACAACATCGAACCTGCATCGCCATATTTGTAATCCAGCCACTTGACTGTTTCGACCGGATGCTCGTTCGACTTGGAGATAGCCGCGCCGAGTCCGTTAAATATCGGTTCCTGCTGGCCGAGCGCCGGCTTGTCGCCTTTGTTCAGCGTCGGATACGGAGCCGCCACAAGGTCGAAGGTTGCGTGATTGTCTTTCATCGCGTTCAGATACGTGCCGATGCCGCCGCCGATCGTCACCTGCATAGCGCCTACGAGATCGCCTGTCACCTTGGCATTTTTTTGCTTGGCGTCCGTCGCGGCATAATCGGGATCGATAAGCCCTTCCTTGTACCACGACTGCAACGTAGCCAGGAAATCCTTGAACTGAGGCTGAACGGCTCCGTATTGTACCTTGCCTGTTGTCGTATCAAGGTAGAAGTCGTTGCGAAGTCCATAAGCGTTAAGAATTTCGTTGCCCCAATTCATGGTGCCTTTATCGAATAGCAGCGGCAGCTCGTCGGCCTTGTTGTTACCGTTCGGGTCCTGCTCCTTAAACGCCTTCAGCACCGTATGCCATTCGTCGATCGTCGTCGGCACCTGCAAATTCAGCTTCTCGAGCCAGTCTTTGCGCAGTGCGAGACCATAATAAGTTTGCAAATATGGATCGTTTCTAATGAAAGGGAACGCATAGATATCGCCGTTGTCCGTCGAAATCTGCTTGCGGATTTCCGGATTTTCGTCTAACAGCTTTTTGAGATTCGGCGCGTGTTCATCGATCAACTCGTTAAGCCGGATGATCGCTCCGCTGTTAAGCGCGTTCTGCCCGCCGCCCGGATAGCTGTTCCAGCCCCACTCGATCACATCCGGGTAATCGCCAGAGCTTAGCATCAGATTAAATTGATCCGCTTCCTGACCGGCAGCCGGGTGCTCGAATTCGATATGGATGCCTGTCTTTTCCTCCAACTCCTTGTAAGCTTCCATGTCGTTCAGGCTGTTCATCCCGCTCGGCCGATTCGCTGCCAGCTTGACGAAGTAGGACAACGTCAGCGGAGATGATACAATTTTGCCGTCCTCAGGCGCCGCCACAGAGTCGGCAGGCTTGCCTGACGGCGCGGTAGACGGAGCCGTGCCGCCAGCCCCTCCCCCGTTGCCGCTGCAGCCTGTCGCGACGACCGCCAACGCGACCAGCGCCGCGATAGCCGTCTTGGAACCGCGTCGTCCAGTCCTTCTATACGGCTTGTTGAACGATTCCCGATTGTCCATTTGGTATGCCATTGTCTGTTACCCCTTTTGTGATAGATTTGACCCCAGCCCCTCGGCGTGGTCCTGGATTCGATTGTAGCCCCGGCTAGCCTCGAACGGTATTGCCTCCTGCTAAGATCGGCTAACTGCTTGTAAGAACCGGGGTTATCTATCACTCCTATTACCTATCCGTATCCAAGCTGGTGCGGTAGGCACCTGGCGTCACGCCCTCGTATTTTTTGAAAAAACGGATAAATCCGATATCGTTGGCGTATCCGACACGAAGGGCGATCGCCGCCAATGTCTCCGAAGTATCGGCCAGAAGCCGCTTGGCTTCGCGAAGCCGAACCTCTGCGATATAATCCGCCAAATTTTGACCGCTTGCCTTCTTGAACACGGTCGACAAATATTGTGGCGTCAGCTCGAACGCATCGGCGATAGAGTTGACGCTAAGCATATTGTCGCCGTAATGCCGCTCGATATGTTCCCGTACGCCTGAGAGCAGACGATCCCCCGCGTCGCCTCGCCGCTCACGCAATAGCCCGCATAATGCGACATACACTCGCTTAAGTTCGCCAAATGCTTCGTCAAGGTCTCCTCCCTTATTATCCAGGGAAACCAGTTGTTCGGTTACGAGCTGCTTCAAGCCGGGATGGCTCTGCAAAAGACGATACATCGTGCCAGTCAGATGAACGAGCAAGTAACGTCCCGATACGGCTGAAATGCCCCGCTTGTCGAAGTTATCCGCGCAGATCGCGTCCAGCAGCTTGATGGCCCGCTCCGAATCGCCGCTCTTAACGACATTAAGGAGCTGCTGCTCAGCCTCCAACGGGTAGTAGTAGCCTGTCTCATCCGGCTCCGCTGACATAGGCACGAGGTCGCCTGCGCCTCCGGTCGGACCGGCGGCAGGATGTTCTCTGCCGAGGGAAAGCTCTTCCTCCAGCGCGGCAAGCGCGGCAAGGAAAGCTTCGCCAATCCGCGAGGCGCCAGAGACCGGACCTCCGACCGCCACCGTCGCCTGCAAGCGGAAGCGGTCGGCAAGCAGGGTCGACAAACCTCCCGCGACCGCTTTGAGATCGGCTGCGGCCTCTCCCTCCCTCTCCTGGCGGACATTAACCAGCATCGCTACGCGACCGCGATCGAGCTCCACCGGATAGCCCTGATGCCGCTCGTTCGCCAGCTCTCCGGCGATATTGGCGATAATGAAGCTGACAAACGGCCATTCCCGTTCTCCGGCCTGGGCGAAGCCGCTGATATCATCAACCTCGATCAGCAGCACCGCGAACGACTGCCACTGAAAAGAGAACCCGGCAAAGACCAGCGCCTCCGGCTTTAATTCTGCCGGATCGGCGTAACCTCTAATGAGGCGACGCAGAAAATTGACGCGGATAATCGGCGACTGTTGCTCCAGTCGCTCCCGCAGCCGCGACTCGGTCAGGCGGGCGGATTCGATCGTGCTTCGAATAAGATCGTATTCGCCCCCGGCCTGCTCCTGCACCGTATCCGAAGCTCTCCATGTCCGGATAGCCCTTACAACGTCGCGCACCGGCCTATAATTGCGGTAAGCCAAATATAAGGAAGCTGCAACGCCCCCTACGACGCATAGAGTCAGCAAAATCAACGCCCACTTCTTGACGGTGTAAACCTGATCGAGAAAAACGTCGCTCGGAACAACATATACATACTTCCAGCCGTTGACTCCGGAGGTCGTGTAAGAAGCTATCGTCGCCTCTCCTTCCGAAACCAGCTCCTGCTTGCCCGTTTCTCCGTTCAGCCCGCCGTAGCTGAACAAGCCGGCGCTGGAAGAGCTGCCGTTCGTCGCCGTAGAACTGACGATCCGATTCTCGCTGTCGACGATATAAATCTCGCCTTGGTTGACAGCGGCCAACTTGTCGAATAACGCGCGGAGCTGCGACTCGTCGATCATTACGATAAGCGATCCGCGCACATCGCCGGGATTGCCGTATGGCAGCGACTGCCGATAGGTAATCAGACTCAGCGGAGCGCCGTCGCTCGACTGCACGGAGACAGACGGATCGTACTTCCGCATCGCCAGCCGCTGAAATTCTTCTGTCCAATCCTTGCTTGATTTGCCCGGAAATCTATATACCCCGTCGAACAAGATTTGCGGCGTCGATTTTACGCCGGGGCCGACCAGTGTCTGCGAAGCGTCCGCATAAATATAAAAGTCATAGATGAGCAGATTGGCTAGTGTCTTGAACCGCCTCAACTCGCTGGCAAATTCAACGACCGCGTACGCCTCCTGCTCGGCAAGGACCCTATCGCTGTTCAGCAGCTTCCCAAGTTTGGGATGAAACGCGATCTGCTGCTCCAATTGCTCGATCTCCCGCAGTCGTCCGTCCACCACCTCGCGCAACTGCTGCAGCATCGCGGCGTTCGAGTTTTCCACGGTATGCTGTACGATCGTCGTTGCTTTCCAATACAGCATACTGCCGATCACAATGGCCAGCAGCAAGATGACGATATAAGAAGCGAATAACGGCACCATCGCGCTGTCCTTTCGCTGTCGCCAGCCTTGCATCCACCCGCTAATCATTCCGCCGCCCCCTCTGTCTCTATCTTTCTCTCGACCACATATGCCAGTTGCGGCCCGTTGCCTTAAGAAGCGCCTCCAAATAATAGTAATCGCCCCAAATCGTATACATATGCGATCGCCTTCCCTCAGTCCTTCCATAACAACATGAGAGAATACCGCTGACGGCGGGATCGGAGGCCGAGGAATAGCCGACGAGGGCGCTTAACATGTCCAGCGCCCGTCTCCGAAGCTCCGCAGCCCGCTCGGGCTTATCCGCCGCAAGCGCATCGGCCAGATCGAACAATCCGGATATCGCAATGGCGGCTGCCGAAGTATCCTTTAGCTTGATCGCGCCCTCAGGCAGCCGGAAGTCCCATAGCGGCACCTGATCAGACGGCAAGTTGCGGATGAAGTAGTCCGCCATCCGCTCCGCCGTCTCCCTAAACTCCTGCCGCCCCGTCCATTCGTACGACATTTGAAAGCCGTAGACACCCCATGCCTGTCCGCGCGACCAGGTCGACTCGTCGGCATAACCGTCCTCGCAGCGGCCGCCAATCGGCTCGCCGCTATCGGGATCAAAGTCGAATGTATGGTAGGTCGAAGCATCCGCCCTGAGCAAATGCTTGCGCGAGCTGTCCGCATGGCCTTCCGCGGCCTCGCGGTACTTGCTTGCGCCCGTCAACGCGCTCGCCTCATAAAGCAAAGGCAGATTCATCATACAATCAATGATGATCTTCCCCCTGCGTTCGTCGGTATGCAGCGGACCCCATGCCCGGATAAATTGTCCGCGCTCATTGTATCTCTCCAGCAGCTTGTCCGCGGCGTCCACGGCAAGGCGCCGGTACTTCTCGTCATCCGTCAGCCGGTACGCCTCGACGGCATACAACTGATATAGGAAACCTAAATCGTGATCGGTATAACCGGTTCTCAAGCGTTCTTGATAAAGCGGAAAATAGTGCTGCAAGTAGTCGATATATCGCGAATCTCCCGTCACTCGGTAGGCAAGTCCCACCATGCCGGTCCAGAACGACCCTGTCCAACTTCCGTCTTCCGCAAAATTCTCGGCGTAACGCCCCTCCCGATGGAGATGTGGGAATCTTGCTCCGTACGCCTCCATATTTCGATCAATCTTTTCGATTATCCTGTCAATTTCTTGCTGAAATTCTGTTAACATCCCTTCTCCTACCTCCTCCTTATTCGGACGACGAATCGTCCAAACCAATTGTATCAAGGAGGGGGCCTTCTACGAACGATACATCTGTACGATTGGCTGCCTGTTTGTAAGACAGATTCCATGTATAAGCCATTCCACTGCGCCATCAATCCGACTATCGCCTTTTCTTCCCGCTCTCCCGAAGTCTCATAGCTGGAATTCTCCACCATGAGCGGTCCTCATCTAGCAATCGCTTCCCCCCACGCTTCGCGCAGCAACGACACTCCTAACGCCAGCTCCTCCTCGCTCAGGTCGCCGAAGCCCAGGTACACGGTCGCCTCCCCCTTGCCGGGAACCGACCCCATCCAGGTTCGGGCGTAGTCGTAAACCCGAACGCCTTCGTCCGCGGCCAGCTCCATCAGCTCTGCCGCCGAGCGCTCCGTCCGCACGGTTACGCCGATATGGAGTCCGGCGCTGCCGCCGGAGACGGCGATGGCGTCTCCAAAATGCTCCTGCAGGAGCTGCGATAATCGCTGATGCTTTCTTCGATAGGCATTGCGCATCCGGCGGATATGCCGATACCAATGCCCCTGCTCGATAAATGTCCGCATGGCCAATTGGTCCATGCGGGAAGGAACGCTTAGCAGATGGCCAATGGCGCCCAGCCGGGGCAGCAGCGCTTCCGGTATGACCATGTAATTCATGCGGAAGGCGGGCGCGAACGCCTTCGAAAACGTCCCGACATAGATCACTCTGCCTTCGGGATCAAGGCTTTGCATGGAGGGGATCGGCTTGCCCCGGTAACGAAATTCCCCGTCATAATCGTCCTCGATAATGTAAGCGCCCCTCTCCCTTGCCCATTCCAGCAACTTCAAGCGTTCTCCGTACGGCATAACCGCGCCGGTAGGAAATTGATGCGAAGGCGTGACGTAGACGATATCCGCCTTGCTCTCCGCAAGCCCCTCCAGACGGATGCCCAGCTCTCCGACGGGGATAGGCTCCACGACGGTTCCGGCCGCCAGAAATACATCCCTGACGGTCCGGAAGCCGGGCTCCTCGATCGCCGCGATTGCGATGGGATCCAGCAGAGACAAGATCACCTTCAGGCTGCCGGCCATGCCCACGCCGACGACGATCTGCTCCGGCGAACAGACTACGCCCCGCGATTGTCCGAGATACTCCGCCAGTATGGCGCGCAACTCATACTCCCCCTGCGGGTCTCCGTAACCGCTGTGATTCAGGAATTCATGCTCAAGCGTATCATGCAGCGCCTTCTTCCACGCCCGAAGCGGAAACAAAGCCGCATCCACGCCAACCGTGTTGAAGTCGATGCGAAAAGCTTTTGGGGGCTGGAGAACGCCCTCCCGGAATTGCCGTTCCGACAGCGGGATGTCGGGGTATAACCCCGCCCTCCCATGCTTCTGTTTCCCCGCGTCCGGGATCGTTCCCGCTCGGGGAGCTACGGCGAACAGCCCGGATCGCGGTTTGCTCACGGCGTACCCCTCGGCGACAAGCATCTGATACGCGGTTTCGATCGGCGTCTTGCTCAGCTGAAGCGCGGCTTGCAGCGCCCGTACGGAAGGAAGCCTCGATCCGTCCGCAATGCTTCCGTTCGTAATCCGATTACGGATTTCATCATAAAGCTGCCTGTATTGAGGCTGGTTGGAGCCCGAGTCGGCGTCCAGCCAAATGTCCAGCATATTTGTCCCTCCTCATCGAGGTCAATCTGTCTTTTAATTTTTGCGAATTCTGTCCATTTATTGCAAGTCAGTTTTATTGTAAAGTAAGCTGCATGAACCCGCAATGATGAAGGAGAGATGCTCTTATGATACTTACCGCAACGGAAATAAAAGCCTATCTAAAGCGGCTGGATATATCGGACATCGAAGCGCCGAGCTATTCGTACTTAAAACGATTGCACCGCGCCCACGTGGAGCGGCTGTCCTGGCAAACGCTCGATATCGTCGCCGGCAGACCGGCGTCCATCGATCTTGAGCATTCCGTCGGACTTGTCTTGAGCGGGAGAAGCGGCTACTGCTTCCACTTAAACGGGGCGTTCGGCACGCTGCTTCGTTCTTTGGGATTCCGCGTGAACTGGCATCGGGCGGGCGTGCAGCCCTCAGGCATGGAACCAAGGATCAACGGCTTTCATCTGGCTCTTACGGTCGGAACGAGCAATGAGGACGGCGAAGAGGAGCTTTGGATCGCGGATGCGGGGCTCGGCGATATGCCCCATGATCCGCTTCCTCTTGCGGAAGGAATCTATCATCAGGGACCCTTTGCTTATACCGTAACGCATTCGGAACTGGCGGAGAACGGCTGGCGGCTTGTGCATGACCCCCTAGCGACGTTCGCCGGGGTCGACGTGGCGCCGGAGATCGTTCAGGATTTGACCCCGTTCTACGACAAACACGCCTATTACAGCACATCGCCGGAATCCCCTTGGCTGCATACGTTTTTGCTTCGCCATCGTCATGCGACTGGCAGCAACGAATTGCGGGGCTGCGTGTGGAGCAGGCGCGAGGGAGGGCATATAACCAAAACGGAGCTCGCTTCTCAATCCCAATGGCTGGACGTGCTCGGAGACGTGTTCGGCGAACCTCTTGTCGCCTATGACTCGGCAGACCGGGATGCCTTGTGGAAGCTGGTGCGAGGCTGGCACGAGGAGTGGTTGCGGTCGCGGGAACAAGCCGGCGCGGTCGACGGCTAAGCCGCTGTCTTGCCGCGCCGGGCAACAGAAATCGCTTTAAACTTTGATTTTCATTCCGCTGCGCCGACAGGATTACCGTTCGACCGGCACGCAAATTTCGCAAAAATCATGGATTTCCATATTGCCGACGTATCTTTCGATAATCGGCTTATCGGCCTGACGAAGCCCTCTATTGTGCAGAGCCGGGAAAATAGCGCCCCATGCTCTTTGAACATCTTCTGACGTATGTTTGACCGTAAATATCGCGTATTCTCCGCCAACGAACCCCATTTTGCCGATCGACTCATCAATCGCGTTATGGTCGGCAAGAACAATACAAGCATCGTATCTGCATTCCTGGGGTGAAGTTGTTCGAGGATCGTCGTTGGCGATTCCCAATAATACGGTCGAATCCGTAAGCAGCCCCTTCGCCTTCGACCATTCCTTTATTTGTTGCATGGCTAGAGTATTGGCCGGGCCGTATGGCCCCGTCTGCCTCACGTAGGCAAGGCGGTAATTCGGAAGAATCTCCATTTTCATCTCCATAGCACCATTCCCTTTCGGTTCATTATGCGTTACCCATCGAATGCTAACATAATATAAAAAGATATGCATGATTATATTAAAATGAAAATATTTACATTTAATAACATTGATTATACGATGGTACTATAAAAGATAGAACTTCTTGCATAGTCCTTTGTGCAGTATGATGCAAGTAATGGAACGCGGAGTGTGTTCTGCACGAAGGGGGAATACCGCAATATGCAGGTGTCTTTCAAACAAATGTTCATGAGAAAGCTGATAAGCGCAGCTATTGCGACTCCCTTATTTTCGATCCTTTACGCCTGGTTTGGTCCCGATCCATTTGGCGACAATGCCAGCTATTATTCTTTGGGCGACCGCCTGCACGAAGCCATTGGCTATACGATGGTTTATATGATGTATGCTGCACCCGCTATTTATATCTACGGAGTCATGACATCCGTTATTAGCGAGCTGATCTCCCGTGCCGCAACATCGCATCTATGGCTGCGACTGGTTATATCGGCCATCCTGCATATCGCTTTTGGTCTGATTCTGCTGTATATCAGCCTTTTGGCAGCCGTCTTATTTTTCCTGGCCGATACCCTTCTTGCTTTATTCCGCAAGAAATCGTACACCATACAGTTCGCGCTGGCCAGCCTGCTTCTGCCTCTTTCCATTTGGCTTGCGTGCCTGGCCTATATGCATGTCGTGGGCTGACATGCAGCGAGTACAAGAAACTGTAGAGAGCGACAGCATTGAATAGGAGCACGATGGCGATCAGCTGCTACTTCAGCAAGGGAAACAGCCCCATCGGATCAGGCAGCAGCTTCCCCAGTAGGCGGCAAGTCCGGCGGCGGCCCATGCCGGGAATAACAGCGACGGGCCATGCAGGAATAACGACGGTTCAACACGATGATGCAGAACGCTAACGGACATGGGGAGGCCGTCGATTCATTGTGTGCAAAGCTGGAAATGAAGCTGCAATCCATCATCGCCAACCTGTTAACGGAAATAAGGGCCCTTATATGGATCGTTTGGCGTGATATTAAAATCTAAACGGAACTCTGCGACGTTATTCGTGAGAAATCCAGGCAAATCGCGGACTTTTGCCCATCATAAGGGCTGTCAGTTCCATTAGAATTGCGAAGTGCCGCTTTTTGCCGAAATAACGCTTTTCATTTCCGTTACAGTTGCTCCCGTTCATTTCTAACCGGACACTTGCCCGCAATTTCATCTTTGCACAATGAATAGACACCCCCATGGGAAACCTTATTATGATGAAATCGCCCGCACTCGTATTCTAAGAGACAAGAACGACGCTATATGGGCCAAAGACCTCTCCAAACCGCTCCACGGCCCCCAATAGGGTCTTTCCTGTCTGTTAGAATTGGAAATCGGCATTTTCCGCCCCAATAACGTCGCTAGTGTCCGTTAGCCGCACAGCCCCAACACAGCCCCAGCCCCAGCGCCATTCCATCCGCACCAAAAAAACCTGCCCAATAAAGGACAGGTCGACTCATGCAATAGAGGGGCAATTCCGCTTCCCGCCTAGACCCGATGGGTCCTAAAGGGTTGGTGCTGTCGTGTTCTGCCGGTATTCCGAAGGCGTGCAGCCTGCCTTCTTGCGGAAGATCTGGGAGAAGTGGCGGACGTCGGGATAACCCACCTTCTCGGCGATCTCGCCGATCTTGAGCTCCGAGTCCCGGAGCAGCTCCATCGCGCGCTCGAGACGCAGCCCCGTCACGTATTCCTTGAAGCCGCCGCCCGTCTTCTGCTTGAACAACTGGCTGAAGTACACAGGGTTTAAATAGACGACGGAGGACACCTTCTCCAGCGTCAGCTCGGAGGCCATATGGGACCGAATATACTGAATCGCCACCTCCACCGCCTTCTCGCCGCCGCTGGCATAATGATCGTAGACCTGCGATTCCGACGACTTGCGCATCCTCTTGACCTGCTCCGGCACGGCGTCCAGGTCGGTAATCCGGTCGGAGTGCACGACCTGGAACGGTATCTTGAGATACCGCTTGAGATGCGAACGCATCTGCTCGATCAGCGGACCCACCCCCTGTTCCTCCCGCAACGTGACGAGTCCAAGCAGACTCTTGGAGTCGACGCTGGCGACGAACCCGTCTCCAGCGGAGTCGATCAGCTCGGACATGACGTTTTCCACGATAAAGTGCTCCAGCCCGAGATCGGTTTCGCTGTCGAGACGCAGCATGATGAGATGAAAGTAAGGATGGTTGCCTACAAATGGCGCCAGATCGATGCCTCCCAGATCAAGATCGGAAGCCCATCTGGCAAAGATCGCTTCGCGCAGGAAGCGGAGATTGCGAGACAGCAGCTGGGCTTCCTTGTTCCGTTCGTTCTCCTTCTCGATCTCCAATTCCAGCTCCTTGATCTTGCCGATCAGCGTATCCTTGCCGATCGGCTTCAGCAAATAATCCTTCGCCCCGAGACGCACGGCCTCCTTCGCGTAAGCGAATTCGGAGTAAGCCGAGATAACGATCCACTTGATATGGGAGTGTCGGCCCCGCGATACTTCGATAAGCTCCAGCCCCGTCATGCCCGGCATAAGCACATCGGTCAGCACCAGATCGATTGGCAGGCTCTTGAGCAGCTCCACGGCCGCTTCGGGACTGTCCGCCATGACCACGCGATGCTGCGGGAACGCTTTGCGTATCGTCCGCTCAACACCGCTCCTTATCACTTCTTCGTCGTCGACGACCAGAATGTTCATCCCTTTGCCTCCTCCCTCCCTTGAGCCGGGAACGACGCGATAACAGCCGTCCCTTGCCCCTTGACGCTTTCGATACGAAGTCCGTACGTTTCTCCGAACATGAGCCGGATACGGCGGTGGACGTTGAGCAGCCCGATGCCCCTCCGCTCTTGCGACTGCCCGACGCCGCCCGAAGCCAACATGCTCCCTGCATCGCCGATCGATCTGTTATCCTCTATTCCGATTTCTTTCGAAGCGTCCGAAGCGCGATTAGGCAGAGTCGACTTATGGGATGATCCCCAGCCTGACTGCCCCGGCATGACGGAATGCTCCTCCAGCATGTTGCTCAGCCTTGCGAGCGTTTCTTCATCCATGCCGACGCCGTCGTCCTCCACGACGATTTCTACCCGGCCGCCGTCGGCCTCTCTGGAATAGACGCGAAGCAGACCCGGACGGTTCAGCGGCTCCAGCCCGTATTTGACCGCGTTCTCCACGATGGGCTGAAGAATCATTTTCGGAACTTCGATATCCAGCCACTTCTCCTCGACCTCGATGGAGGTCGTCACTCTATCCCCCAAGCGAGTCTCGATAATCGTAAAATAATGCCTGAATTGCTCCAGCTCCAGCCGAAGCTTCGCCTTCGACGCTTCCTCCCAATCGCTGCTGTAGCGGAAGATGCGGGACAGCGCCAAAATGACGCGGCCTAACCGGTCGTTTTCCCGCTCGTCCAGCATCCAGTAGATCATATCGAGCGTGTTGAACAGGAAGTGCGGGTTCACCTGCGATTGCAAGGCTTGCAACTGCGCATTCTTCTCGCTAATGGAGGCCAGCTTGATCCTCTCGATCAGTTCGTCCATCTGCTGAACCATCCGGTTGAAGGAGCCGACGAGCACGTTAATCTCGTAATACGAACGCACTTGCACTTCGCCCTTGAAATTGCCTAGTTCGACCATCTTCATCTGCTGGATGAGCCGCTTGAACGGCGAGGAGAACGAACGCGAGACGAAAGTGGCCAGCACTGTTGCCGCGACGATGAGAATGAGCGCAAGCGTAACAAGGAATTGCTGCGTTTCCCTGAGCTCCAGCCGCAGCTCATTGTTCGGCGTGACGCCGATCATCGTCCAATCCGCCATGCCGATTCGCGCTGCCGTCGACGTGACGTCATCCGAATCGCGCACGACGACCTCTCCCTGTCGCAGCGTTCCCGGCCATTCCGCTGGCACAAGGGCCGGTTCGACGCCCTCGGAAACACCGGTGCGAATGATTTCTTCGCCTCCCGCGCCTCGAATAATAACCTGGCTCCCCGGCCCAAGGCTTGCGTTCGTAAGCGCCGTCTCGATGGCGTCGGCGTCCGTCTCGATCAGCACGATGCCGATGGACTTCAGCGTATCAAATTCGTACAACTGTCTCCCGAATGCAAAAACAGGCCGCTGAATTCCCGCGCTCATTAGCGATTCCGGAAACACGCCCAGCCATTTCATCTCCCCCGTCGATCCCTTGAGCTCGGTAAACCAGGACGTCTCCGAATATTGCCTGACGCTGGCTCCGTTGGTCCGGTCGAAGCTGAACACCTTGTCGTAGTTGGTTACGATATGGATGCCTACCGTATCGCTGCGCGAATAAAAGATGGCGCCGATAATGTCGGTAATCCGCTTCTCCAGCTGCACGGCCTCGACGGATTCCGATCCGGCGTATTGCTTGAGCAGACGGATGAGCTCATAGTTGCTGTTCAGCGATTTGGTGACGCTGTCATACCCTCTTAGCAGCAGGTCGAACAGATTGACGGTTTGCGATATATTTTTTTCGGCGATGGAGCCTACCCGATCCCTGATCTGCTCCGTCGCCCGCTGGTAATAAACCACCGTGACGACGAGCAGAAGACCCAGCATGCTAAGAAGGAACATGGGAAACAGGCGGCCGTGAATGGATTGGAATTTGTTCATTTCTCCATCTTACCCCTTTACGGCGCCGGCTACCATCCCTTTTGTAATCCGCTCGGAGAGCAGGAAATAGACGACGATGACCGGCAACGCGCCAAGCACCAGGAATGCGCCGATGGCGCCATAGTTGACGGAATACTGGCTGACGAAGCTGTTTACGCCGAACGGAAGCGTCTTGAGCTTCTCCGACGAGATGAATGTCGCGGCCAGAATGTATTCGTTCCAAATATTGATGAAGGTCAGAATGCAAACTGTCACAATAGGCGGTACGGAGATCGGCAAAATGATGCCGCGGAAGATCCGAAATACGCCCGCGCCGTCGATAATCGCCGACTCCTCGATCTCGTGCGGGATCGCCTTCATGAAGCCGCTCAGGATGAAGACCGAGATCGGCGTCTGGAACGCGATGTACGGCAAGATCAGAGACAGGTGCGTATTTAGAATGTCCATATTTTTGAAAATAATCATAAGCGGCAGCAGCGTGCTTTGCAGCGGAATCATCATGCCGAGCAGGAACAGCAGCAGTACCAGCTGGCCATACTTCCAGCGGAATCGCGTAATGGCGAAAGCGGCCAAAGCAGCCAGCACGATGACGCTGGCCATCGTAATCGACGTGACGAACAGGCTGTTGCCGAGGTATCTCCAGTAATTGCCGCTCTCGATGGCGGCGCTGTAGTTCTCGATCTGCCAGACGGACGGCAAGGAGAAGAAGCTGCCGGACAGAATCTCGTCGTTCGTTTTGAACGAATACAGGAACAGCCAGAGCAGCGGGTAGAGCTGCGTGACGAGCAGGATGCCCAGCACGATGTAGATCAGCGGCTTGGCGACGGAGAAACGGCTGCCGCCCGTGCGGACAGTCGCGGCTGGCTTGGTCGCCGTGATCGCGGTTCGGCTCATGACAAGCGCCTCCTTCTTACGTATACTTTTTGTCCAATCGATTGAACAGGAAGTTGATAATGACGGTCGCGATCAGACAGACGGCGACGAGAAAGGTCGCGATGGCGCTTCCGTACCCGAACTTCTGCGACAGGATCGACATCTTGTACATATGGCTGGCAATCACGTCGGTTGCGTTGCCCGGCCCTCCGCCCGTCATAACCATAATCAGGTCGAAGGACTGCAGGGAACCGATGAAGGACAGCACGACGGAAATTTTGAAGATCGGGATGATCATGGGCAACGTTATATAACGATCGGCCTTGAAGCCATCTGCGCCGTCGATCTTCGCAGCTTCGTAGATATCGGCCGGAATGTTCTGTACGCCAGTGAACTGGATGAGTATATGGTAGCCCAGGTACTGCCACAGGCCTACGACGATAATCGCGAAGATCGCGATCTTCGGCTCGGTCAGCCAGGAGTGGGTCCAGCTCTCCAGCCCGATTGTTTCGAGAATTTGGTTGATCATGCCCCCCATGGATCCGGGGTTATAGATCGTTTTCCATAGTTGGCCAATAACGACCACGGACAGAATAACAGGCAGAAAATAACTGGAAACCAAAAAATTCGGTTTGCGCACGTAACGGCTAATTAAGATCGACACGAACAGGGCAAGCGGCAATTGAATAAGCATCGAAAATCCCGCAAGCAGGAAGGTGCGTCCGACCGCCGGCCAGAACACCGTGTCGCTCGTCAGCATGTACTTGAAATTATCCAGCCCGACGAACGTCGAGGCTCCGATTCCGTTCCAATCCAGCATGGCGCTGTATACGGACACGAGGATCGGTACAAAAACCAGACCGACATATAACAAAACGCAAGGCAGCACGAACGCCGCGATGGTCCACTTGGACACTTTCAATACGTTCAAGGCATCCATCTCCTTCTCACAAAACCTTCGCTAGCCGACACGGGCGGAGGGAGCGGCGATCAAGCTGCCCCCTCCGTTACCACATCAACGGCTATGATTGCATTTACTTGTTGTTTTCTTCGAAAGCTTTTTGATGTTCTTTGGCGACGTCCGCCGCGTCCTTCTTGGATACGAACAGGTTCTGGATGCTCGTCAAGTGGACTTGGGACGTGCCAGGGTTCATCGTGTTGTCGAAGGAGATGTCTCCGCCTTTAACATCCTTAAACAAATCAAGGACTTGAATCGCCATGTTGGAATAGCCTGCAGCCGCGAAGTCCTCTTCGATCGTCTGGGCGACACCTACCGCGCCTTTCACCTTAAACGCTTCGATCGGGTAATTTTGCATGAAGTAGTTCAGGAAGTCCAGTGTTACGTCCAGATGTTTGCTGTTCTTGGATACCGCGAATGCGGAGCCCGGAGCCAGCATGAATTCGTCAGGGTTGCCTTTGCCGTTAACCGTAGGGAACTTGAAGACGCCGATGTTGTCGTCCTTGTTCACTTCGGATGTCTCGATGCCGCCCGTTGCCCAGCTGCCCATATAGTACATGGCCGCTTTGCCCGTTTTGAACAGGTTCTCGCCCGCATTATAGTCGAAGGAAGTTGCGCCCTCCTGGA
This sequence comes from Paenibacillus agaridevorans, assembly GCF_018604145.1. Lineage (NCBI taxonomy): Bacteria > Bacillati > Bacillota > Bacilli > Caryophanales > Paenibacillaceae > Paenibacillus > Paenibacillus agaridevorans. The sequence goes on from NZ_CP075889.1 coordinate 5,654,544, forward strand.
AGGCACCGGCTTGAACCAGCGATTGGAACGCGTCTACGGCTTCGGCGAAAGCCGGGTCATTGAACGTTTTGTTGCCGTCGGCTACGTCCTGCAGGAAGCCAGGGCCGTTCGTGCGGAGCAGGACGTTCATAAAGAGGAACGAACCCGTCCAGGAGTCCTTCTCTCCGATTGCAATCGGAGTAATACCGGCTGCTTTTAACGTTTTTGCCGCTTCTACCATGCCCTCGAAGGTCGTCGGCACTTCGACGCCGGCTTGCTTGAACAACGCTTTGTTGTAATAAACAAGGCCGATGTTGTTGCCGTCAGGCAGCGCGTACAGGTTGCCATCGAAAGTGTAGTAGTCCAGAATGCCTTCCTGGAACGTATCCTTGAGGCCGTTTTTCTCCACCATTTCGTTGAGCGGAGCGAACAGGTCCGCTTCCACGAACGGCTGCATTTGGGCGGCAGGGTTCACGATCGTAATGTCCGGCACTTCTTTGGAAGCCGCTTGCGTTTTGAGCTTCAGCTTCTGTTGGTCCGTATTCAAGGAATCCAGCTCGATCTTCACGCCCGGGTGATCCTTTTCGTAATTGGCTACGATCGTACGGATCATCTGGTATTTCGGATCGGATGAGTCCGGGTAGATGTTCTGGAACGTGATCGTCGCTTTTTCTCCGCCTTTATCCCCGCCGTTGCCGCCAGCGGCGCCTTCGTTTGTTCCCGTATTGCCTCCGTTATTGCCTCCGCAAGCGGTAAGACCGACCGCCAGGGCGCCAGCCATTAATACGCTGAATGTTTTGGTTGTTTTGTTAGCCATTTGTGTTTCCCCCTTAATGGTTATGACGTAATTATGCGCCAGGCTGACGGGTCTAACAATAAAGTTAATTAGGAGTTCATGTTTGTTTTTTTAAGGTGGAGAAAATATAGGGGTGCGGGCATACGGCGAGTGCTAGAGCGCGGGGAGTGAGCGGAGGGCGGAGGGCGGCGAGTGAAGAATGAGGGGTTGTGCAGCTTTAGGGAGTAATCAAAACTCCTCGGAGACATCCCGCTCCGCTAGCCGATGATAACCCGCTCCACTACTTTAATGGGAATATGTCCCTCTAATTTCGTCTATTCCCCCCTCATCAATCAAATAATAGGAAAAATGCCTTCTAATTCCTCTCGAATCCATCATACGTACAAAAAAGCAGCAAATTAGAGGGCGTATTTCCCTATAATCAGCGAAATCGAGGTTACTCTCGTGAATTAGAGGGCAGTTTTCCTTCTATTTTTCTTAAGCCAATTTTTCTTTCCCGCACTTCATACTTCCTCCTTCTAATCCTCCATATTCCTTCCTCCACTCTTCCTCCACCCTCTAATACTCACATACCAAACCTCCATCCTGTCTTCTCCTTTTTCTTCCACATCCCATCCTCTATTAAGGTGAGATCAAACGGTGCATAGGGATATGGAATTTAGTTGACCTCCAGCCCACAGATTACCGAAGATGGGGTGACCCAGGGGCTTTTTAGCTTTTCATTAGCATTTCAGGTCATAGCAAACTCGAAAGTTTCTGTTTCGGTTGACGCACTTCGGTTGGCGCACGAGATGTCCGTAGTATTTCCGTTGTATTCCCGGGTTAAATTCTCGTACAAATAACAAACAGCCGTCTCGGTTTAAACGGCTGCTTGCTGCTAAATATAAATCATAAGAAATGAAATGCCGTCATTCTTCCAGGCCTATGCCTGTTGCCACCTTAAGAGCGAAGCAACGACTGGAGCAGCACAATCGCCTGCACGCGGTCGGATACCTCCAGCTTGGAATAAAGCGTGCTGATATAATTGCGCACCGTGCCTTCGGCAATGTGGAGCTGCGCCGCAATTTCGCGGTTGCTGCAGCCCTTGACGATCAGGGCAGCCACCATTTGTTCCCGCTCTGTCAATTCGGGTCTGCGCAACGTCGAATGCTGCGAGGCCGCGACGCTCTCCTTCGACAGCTCCGCAATTCGGCTAGCCAGCTTCGCGGCCACCTCCGACGGCAGAATGAATCTCCCTGCGGCGGCATCGCGAATGGCTTCGATCATTCTGTTCGTGTCCATATCCTTCAGCAGATAACCGATAGCGCCGCCCGCCAGCCCGTCAACAATATACTTTTCCTCCAGATAAGTCGTTAGAATAAGCACCCGGGTTGCCGGATATTCCGATTTGATGCGTTTGAGTGCCGTTATCCCGTCGATTCCCGGCATCTGGACATCCATCAGCACGATGTCCGGGGCAAGACTGGCCGTCAATTCGTAGGCTTCACTCCCGTTCATCGCAAGGCCAAGCACCTCCATATCCTCCTCCAGTCCGATGATGGTGCCAAGCCCTTCTCTGATAAGCATCTGATCGTCCGCTATTACTATTCTAATCATGTTCGCTCGCCCCTCCTATCCGCAGGCCAATCAAGCGCCAGACGGCAAATCGATTCGCAGCATGCAGCCTTTGCCCGGCTCGAGCTCAATGTCCAGCTTGCCATGGAGCTGCTTGACGCGGTCTCTCATCATCTTCAGTCCGAAACCCGGTTCAATCGTTTTCGCGCCAACGCCGTTGTCCGCCAATCGAAACCGGTACTGCCCGGCCTCGAAGATAAGAGTAAAGCTGAATGCTTTCGCCCCGCCATGCCGCAGCCCGTTCGTCAACCCTTCCTGAAGCGCATGGTAAATCACCTTTTTGTGCAGAAAAGACAAATGTCCGATAGGAGCGATGCGCGTATGTACGACGACGCCCGCATGCAGCTCGGTCTCCCGAATCAAAGTATGCAGAGCTTCTTCAATATCGTAATATTTATCCTCCCTCAGCATATGAACGGAATTGCGTATCTCGTTCAAGCTGTGGCGCACCAAATCCTGCGCGCTGCCGAGACGGGATTCGGCGCTCTCCGCATCCCTGCTGATCAGCCGCTTGCCCGCCTCGATCTGCAGAATGGTCGATGTCAGCGTATGGCCGACAATATCGTGGATCTCCTGCGCGATACGCGTTCGCTCGGCATACACCGTCATCTCCGCGAGCGCCTCGGAGTTCGCCTCCATCGACTTCTCCAAGTCTCGCGTCCGCTCCTCGACCTGCTCCTCCAGGTGATTCGTCAGGAACTGAATGCTCTCATACAACTTCGCGTTGGTGATCGAAATGGCGCATTGCGAGCCCAGCAAAGCAAGTACGTCGCGACGGCTCTGAGTGAACACGCCGGCTGCCAAATTATTCTCCAGATACAGCATGCCGATCAACTGATTCTGAATCCGGATCGGCAGGCACATCACCGACTTCAGCCCGCCGTGCAAGACCTCGTCGTTTCTCCCGAAGCTGCTCTTGGCGGCATCGTGCAGAACGATCTCTTCCCCGGTCCGAATCGCATAGCTGATAATCGAAGCGGGTACGAGTCCCCGGGCATCTTCTAACGGTGTCCTTGCATGCTTTAGCTCCCGTGCCGTGCCGTAAACCTCCAGGCTCCATTGCTTATCTTCTTGTATGAGCAGCGCCCCATACTCCGCACCTGCATTGCGAAGCATCGTATCCATCAGCATGGAGAGCAGGTTCTCCATCCGCATCTCTCCCGATATGCTCTGAGCGGACTTCATGACCGCCAAGTAGTCGATGCTTTCGGTTTCCGCATGTCCTCTTCTTCCCTGTTGGAGCAAATGTCCATAGCGGCGCTCCAGCTCTGCTGATTTGGCTAGAGCCCCCCACTTTACGTAATATTCGTAAGCCTCATTCATATAAAATCTGGAGATCAACGGCTTGTTCCGCCGAATCCCATATTTGGCGTAACATTCGGCTATGATAGCGCAATCGTGAATATATCCTCCTTTGTGCGCTGCTTCCAGAGCTGACTCGTATGCTTTTTCCGCGTGTGAAAATTCACCCTTGAGCCGGGACAGCACCGCCTTGGCCAGCTCATACTTGTGCAAATGATGTCCGGGCACTTTTTTCGCCAAAGCCTTGAGAGCCGACAAGCTCCGTTTGATCCTGCCGATATAGTTTTCTTTTTCCGCATCGTTCGCGGCTTCGCAAAGTCCATCAAGCACCAGAACAACATAATAATGCTGACTGGATATATCAAAAAACTGATTGGAGTTCGACCGAATCATGCTCTCGCATTGATCCAGCGCCTGCAGCGCCTTCTGATAGTCGCCGAACAAGTAACCTGTAATATAAAAGTTTACGCACAAATTTTGGCTTCGGACAAAGTTGTCCCCGTCCGCCGCCACATCCAGGACCACATCCGTATGGAGCGGAACCGGCGGGAACGGGTCTTGTTCCGACTTTTTCCCCGTCAGCTTTACAAGCATATCTGCCAGAATAGCCGCATGTTGGATATGATTATCCGCTTCTGGCAGAAGAAAATATTCGGCATTGGCCATCAAACTGTCATAGATGGAGCCTAGAGGATAACTAAATTCAATCTGCAGCGCCCAATTAATCATCGACGTCCAGTTGAACAGGGCCAGATCGCCGGTCTGAATGACGGAATCTCTGACTTCATTCCCGAATTTCATCAGAAAGTCGGGCTCATGCTTGCGCCAACTCAGGAAACAAATGGAGAAGGTGCTGTATACATGGGCATAGATATCCGGTTGGTCCCTTGCAACATCGCAGGCAACCTTGCCCCAGCGATAAGCCGTATCATAACGGCGAAAGACGAAATCCAGCAGCAAAGCGTAGCTTGCGAAGCCATGCCCGGATTCGGGTACGAGACCGTGCGATGCCGTAAGCTCGATCATGCGGAAGATGGCGCAAGCCCATTCCCCTTTGTGCAGCACGAAACTGGACTGGCTCATGTAGACCAGAACGGACATGGCAAGCTTGACACGCTCGTCCTTCATGGGGGCGGACTTGCCAAGCGCCTCCACAGACCGGCCGCGAAGCCTCCAGCGCATGGACGACCAGCTCCGCAGAACCTCCGTTATGCCGGGTTTATCAGGGTAGCGCTGGCCCAGCAAGGCAAGCGCAAGCCTTCCTATTCGGAGTACCTCATCATAATTCTCACGGCTTTTCTCCATTTGAAGCATCAAGATGTACGCCTGGACGCGATCGGCATCGGTAGCTGCTCGTTTAAGCAAGTCCTCCGCCCGACAGGCGGCATCATCGTATCGCTTCAATAAAATATCGGCCTGTGTCAGCTCCTTGTTCACCTTAAATACAAGGGGGTAGCAGTTGTCCCATTCATCCTTCAGCAAACCCGTCGCCGTCTTCAAGAACGGCTCTGCTTCTCTGATGTTCATCCGTTCCTTGGCAGCCGTGCCTGCTTCGAGATTCAATTCCGCGAGAGCGACTCTCTTCGCCGCTGTATGCCTTGCGTCCGGACGATTCAAATGGACGAGGAGCTCGCTAAGCGGTACGCTGCCAGGCTTGCCGCGCATATCCGCCAGCCTCCAGCCGATCTCTTCATGCAGTTCCTCTCTTCTCTCGACGGGGATACTGAGGTAAGCCGACTGACGGATGGCCTCGTGCTCGAAAGCGAAGAGGTCGCCGTCAATCGAACGGACGAGAAGACGCATTGCCGGGGTGGCGAGTCCTTGCATACATTCTTCTTTTGAACAGCCGGCTATCTCCTCAAGATCGCGTATTCGGAACTGCCTGCCCAGAAAAGCAGCCGTGCCGAGCAAGACCTGTTCCCGCGGGGACATTTGCCCGATGAGCGCGGTGCGGAGAGCGGCAATCGCTTCGGGCAGCTCGATGGCCGCCACTCGCGCCAGATCGCATCGTTGCACCCGCTCTCGCTCATCATAGGCAACCATCCCCTCTTCCCTCATTTGCGTAAGAAGCTGATTCAGATGAAGCGAGATGCCGTCGGTTTTGCCCAGCAGCAAGCCGGTAATCTCTCCAATGTCCGCTATGTCGCCGGGCCACAGCTGATGGAGCAGCTTGCCGATTGACGGCTCATCGTATGACTGCAGCCGAATCGGAGGCAAAGCCTCTTCTCCGTCACCAATCGGCAGCTTTAGAAGATCATGAATGCGACTCGTTCCCGGCAGTTCCTCTTCACGATAAGCGCCTATGACCAAGACGGACCGATCCGAATGGTCTAATAACAGCTCCGCCAGCACGGAGGCGGATGCCGGGCCGCAGCGCTCAAGCCGATCCAGGAACAGCACCAGAGGTCGGTTCTGGTCCATAAATGGCTTTAACAGACCCCATATGAGATGGACAGCGTCTCCGGGCTTGGGGACATCCTCCCAAGCGCTCTCCACGGCGGCAGCGCTATCTAGCAGCATCGTCAGTCTCGGAGCTAATCGAGGCAGGCTGCTCTCCATCCCTGCCGCGGCCTCTGCAATCCGCGCCTTCCACACGTCAAGTTCTCCTTGCTCCAGCGAGAACAGATAAGCCGCCAGTTGATCCAGCACGTCCGTCCATAGCCCGAAGGGCCGTTCCAAGTCCGCTGTTTCTACCGAATCCGCCATGACGAACAAGCCGTTTGCCGGCAGCACGCGACGTATTGTGTCCGTCACTAGCATCGTCTTCCCTTGCCCCTCGCCACCGCATACCCATACGGCATACGTTCCGCCTTCCGTAATGACACGCCTAACGGCTTCCGCAAGTCTATCCCGCTCCGCTTGGCGTCCCAGCAATCGATCCTCGATGCCGGATCGGCCAGCCGTATCCCGCACTCCGAGTCGAAAGGTGTTCATGCGTCCACTTGTCCGCAGCTGCGTCAGGCATTCCTCCAGGTCGGCCTTCAGTCCAAGCGCGCTGTCATATCTGTGCTCGCGCGACTTGTCCATACACCTCGCCACAATGTCCGATAACATGCGCGGAATCGATGGATTCCGCTCGCAAGCCGGGACAGGAACGGTCGCCATGTGATGGTACACGTAGTCGATGGAGCTATTCACCTCAAAAGGATGTTGATTCGTCAACCATTCATACAACATAACGCCAAGGGAGTAGAAATCGGATCGGTAATCCGGCACGATGCCCATCCGCCCCGTCTGCTCCGGGGATAGATACGGCCAAGCACGGCGTGATCGGCGCATAGCCACATGTCCGGCTCCTGGCAGCTTCTCTACCGTACAGCCCCTTAAATCCCATACCTCCGCGCTTGAGCAATCCGATCGAATCAGTAAACGATCAGGCGTTAATTCATTGAACGAAATACGGCTGTCGTGCAAACGGCGTATGCATTCCGACAAGGCAATAGCCACGGCAAGCTTCTCCTGCAGCGGAAACGACGGTCCCGTTGTCCTCATCAATTGTTCAAGCGTCAGGCTGCCGTCGTCGCGGAACAGCATGACAGGACGTTCGCCAGTCTCCTCAAGTCGAAGTGGCTGCAGCGCCCCCTTGCCCTCCAGCTTGCGCAGCAGGGCGTACTCGGACCGAAAAGCATCGAACTGCTCTCTGCCCGCGTACACGTCATATGGAGTTTTTGCATAATAGCGGGTATCGTCCTCTTGCCCCACGACGCGAAAAAAACCTACTTTTTCGTCACCGCCTACAGACTCTGTAATTCGATATCCTTGTATAACAATCACGCTTACGCCACCCTGCTAGATTTGTAGGTGCTGATAGAATAACAATTTACACAATACCTATTATATAGATTTCAAAGAAAAAATGATGATTACTCGCGAATCGGGCAGAGAATTTCTCCGCATGACGGCGTACAGAACAGCTTTCCTATATTCTAAAGCTTTGCCGCCAATACCTTAAGTGAGTGTTGTCATCATTTTGACCGTTATACAATCCTTTATTTTACATATGTAACGTGACATATTCATGACACTGCTCACTACTGACCACAGACAGAATGAAGTAATTTGAATAATGACAATAACAAAATCCATGGAAACATCCGCCTTGCGCGGTTCATCCAGGATTAATAAGACACAGGGAGTGACAGTATTGGAAATATCGAGTTCAAAAAGCCCCGCCAGACACGGGAAATGGCAAATGGCCTGGTCCAAGCTGCTTGTAGCGGCTATGATGATCGGCCTGCTGCAGCCCTTCGCCGCTCCATCGAGAGTCGCGCACGCAGACGCGGGCGATGCCGCTTCCGGCAACCGTATCGCAATATCGATGGGTTCGAACAGCAATGGTCAGCTAGGAAGAAGAACGGTAAAGGACGAAGCTAATTTTTCTGATATTCAATCGCCAGACGGCATTAATGTTTTGTCCGAGCTTCATGTGAAGGCTATTGAGGCAGGAGAGAAATTTTCTTTGGCTCTCACGGAAGAAGGAGACGTATACTACTTTGGCAACAGGCCCGGCCAATTCTTGGATTCCGATCATATAACGGTGCCTTCAAAGCTTGACGGGCTTCCGCCGATCCAAAAAATATCCGCAAGCTATAAGCACGCCCTCTTACTGACCGAAGACGGTAGTGTATACGCCTTCGGCAACAATGTATGGGGGGAGCTGGGTCTCGGTCATGCCCATTCAGTCTCAACACCGACGCTTGTCCCCAACCTATCGGATATCGCCGAAATATCCGCAGGCTATAGCTTCTCGTTTGCCCTGACGAATACGGGACAAGTCTATGCGTTTGGCAATAACTACAATGGACAGCTGGGACTCGGCGGCAGCGGTGACTACCTCTACACGGCTCAGATTATTCCATATTTTTCAAACGTAAAGGCCATTTCGGCAGGTACGGATCATTCGCTTGCTTTGTTGGACAACGGCGAGGTGTACGCCTTCGGCAGAAATGGCGTGGGTCAGCTCGGTCTAGACAGCTTCACCGATTTCAATACGCCTCAGAAGGTTACCGCACCTGCTGGCGAGCCTTCCGGATGGGGAGTTGCTGTGGAAGCCGGCAACAATGCCTCGTTTGTCGTGGCATCTAGCGGCAAAGTTTATGCTTTCGGTATGGCTACCCCAACGGGGCATTTGGGGCTGTACAATCCGAGTCAGTCCTATACGCCATACAAAACTCCGACAGCCCTGACTTTAGAGAATGTATCGGCCGTATCCACCGGTAATGAACACACGCTGTTCCTGACAACCGATGGCAAAGTATACGGAACGGGCAGCTCAAGCTACTGGGGAACTTATCAGGGCGCTACCTTGAGAGAGCCTAAAGAAGTCTTGAGCGGCATCTCCGATATCACTCATATTTCGGCAGGCTATAAACACTCCTTGGTCATAGGAAAAATAGGGGGCAAACTGGGTCAGCAGACCGCTTCTTTTAATGTGTTCCGCCCTGAAAATGAAACCGATTTGGCCATCGACGTGAAACGGAACGGCAATGCGCTCGTTAGCGTCGAAGATGAAAACGGGCAGCTGACGGCCGGAGAGGATTACGAGATTGTCGACAATCAATTCTACCTCCTCAAATCCTATTTGACCGGTCTGGAAGTTGGCGAGTACGAGCTTACGTTCCGATTTAGTTCTGGAGCCCCGCAATCGCTGGAGCTGTCGATCTACAACAAGTCGTTAAGCTTCGTCCTGACGCCAGGTTTCGTGTTCGATCAGAACCCTTCGCTGCTTGCGGAGCAGAACACCGATATCGAGCTTGAGCTGAACGGCAACACGTTGTCCGGCATCAAGCTTGCTTATCTCATCGGCAACAGTCCGTCTAGCATAGACTTGCTTGCAGGGAGCGACTACACAATTGATGGTAATAACGTCACCATCTCCGACAGTTATCTGGCTTATTATTCCACCTGGAATAAAAGCAGCTTTTCGCTTGTTTTTACATTCAGCGACAACACGGTAATATCGATTCCGGCGCACATTTTTAGAAGCAATAACAGTACGCTGGCACAGAGCAACTATTACAATTTAATTGAAAGTATCCTTGTTGAACGCGATGGTCAGTTCCAAGGAAATACTGAAATCATCGTCAATTTATACGGAAATCAATTCCTGGGCATTCGCAACGGCATGACCACCCTATCCGAGGGAGTGGACTATTGGACGGCGTCCCCGGACAGCGGCAAACAACTAGTAACCATCTCGTCGGACTATCTATTGTCTCTGACGGGCGAACAAGCTGAATTGACATTTCAGATGGATAAGGGCGTTCCTCCCAAGCTGACGGTCCATTTGCTCGATTCCGTGTACGGAGAAGACGGGTTATACGCCTTTGGCGAAAATTATTACTTTCAGCTGGGACTTGGCGATGACGAGGATCGCCTGCTTCCAAGTTACATGGAGGTTCTTCGCGGCAAACCCATCCGCGAGGCGGATGGCGGCTATTTCTACTCCATGGCTGTAACGACAGAAGGCGACGTATACGCGTTCAGCGCTATTTTCCCAGAGCTCGGAGACGCAGAGGAACCGATCGTTGTCTTCAATAACCTGCCTGAGATCGCGTCCCTGTCAGCCGGACAAGAACATGCGCTGCTGCTGAGCGAATCCGGCGACGTCTACGGCTGGGGCCTCAACAATTACGGACAACTGGGCTCGGAGCCTTCTTCGGAACAGGAGTTCTACGTTCTGGGCCCCGTAAAAGTGGAAGGGCTCAGCGGCATCAAAGCGGTAGCTGCAGGCGGCGCTCATTCGCTTGCGCTGACGGAGGATGGCAAAGTATACGTTTTCGGCCGCAACCAATTCGGACAGCTTGGCTTTGAAGGCCCAGCCGCTCCTGGCGCGCCCGATTACCTGACGGAGCCGGTTATGCTCAAGGATATTCCGGAGATTGCGGCTATCGCTGCCGGCCCCGGACATTCGCTGCTGTTGACTGCAGACGGACGAGTTCTCTCGTTCGGCAGCGGACAAAATGGAGAACTAGGACTCGGCGATAGCGACAATGTGTTCGTACCGACCTTTGTAGATACAGACAACTATACGATCACTGCAATCGCGGCGGGAGGCGATTACGAATATTACGAAAACGCTGAGGAGGAATACTCCTATGCTTATGGACGCTCATTTCTGGCGACAAGCGACGGCAAGGTGCTTGCCTTCGGAAATGGCAGCAGTGATAGGCTTGGTTTGGGCGAGGATATTGACGATGACATCTACGAACCCACGTTGATTGAAACGGATATGCCTCCAATCAAGAAGATTATCGCAGGCGGTCAACATACGCTGCTGCTGGCCGAGAACGGAGATGTCTACGGCTTTGGCTTAAACTACGAAGGTCAGCTTGGTCTTAACGACACCGCGATCCGTTATATACCTACGAAGCTGGAGCGTCTAAGCGGCGCGAAAGGCGTAGCGGCGGGATTTATGCACTCTCTAGCCTGGTTCCGTACGGATAACAGCGAGCTTAATCCCGGCTCTGCAGCCTTCGACCGCAATGTAAACAAACAACAGCCGATCGAGATCACGTTGACGCTTAATTGCAATTCGCTTGAGGTCATCTCTCTCGGCGAGGTGGTCCTGGAAGAAGGTGCGGACTACCAGTTGCAAGGAAACAAAGTCGTGCTTGAGACGGCTTATCTAAGCAAGCTGGCTGTTGGCAGCCATTCGCTAACCTTCTCCTTCAGCGATGGAGAGCCTCAAATCTTGACGGTTGCCGTTACGGACAGCACACCAGCCGGTGGCGGCAATGGCGGCGGTGGAGGCGGCAATAATGGCGGAACCGGCAACGGGACCGGAGGCGGTCAGGGCAGTAACGAGCAAGGAAACGATGGTACCAATAGCAATGGAGAAGAAGATGGAGATGGAGACAACGACAACAGCGGTGAAGGCAGTCATGGCAGCGGTGGCGGACAGACCGTACCGACGAACAAGCCGAGCGATACGGCCGGCCATTGGGCGGAGTCGCTTATCGACCAGGCAATCGCCAAAGGACTTGTCAAGGGATATCCGGACGGAACCTACAAGCCCGACCGCGGCATGTCGCGCGCGGAATTCGCGGTTATGCTCGCGTCGGCCCTGAAGCTGGAGCCAGCTTCTTCCACGCACAGCTTCGCCGATAGCGCGGCAATCGGTTTGTGGGCAGTGGATGCCGTTAATCATGTGGTAGCTTCCGGTTTGATCGGCGGCTATCCTGACGGTTCCTTCAAGCCGGGCAAAGGGTTAACGAGAGCCGAGCTTGCCGTTATTATAGCTCGCGCCCTTCACTTGAAGGATGATCGCGAGGCGGCTTCCAAATTCACGGATGCAGACATCTTGCCTTCATGGGCCGTTGGCGCGATCGGCGCGCTGTCGGAGGAGGACATATTGCTAGGACGAAACGATGGCCGCTTCGATGCTAATGGCATTGCAACCAGAGCGGAAGCCGTTACAATATTGCTTCGCGTGATTAACATAATAAAATAAATATCCATGAGCAATAGAACAAGGCAGCCCAGGTCGCATTACACCCCGGACTGCCTTGTTTCATGCTTACCATCGAATTTTGAACAAAGTCGCCTTTAAGTTCGCAAGTTGCTTCACGGGCATCTCCCCATATTGGAGCTTCGTCAACAGGCGCTCCATATTGGAGTAACCCCTGGCAATGCCGTTCAGCCTGACCGCGACCCTCGTGTCCGTCCATGTTTTCTTGCCTTCAACCGCGGCGTTCGGTTTGTTATCCATCACTTTGCTCATCCCATTGTCCGATGCACGCTTCTCCATAAACGCTCCGCCCGCCATCATCCCATCCACCTCCTCAGCTCCGGCAACAGCCGCTTGGCATCCTCGTAGCCTTGCTCGTACAACGCCCCAAGCTTGGCCGGATCCCGCTCCATGCGGCCGACCGTCAACGTCTCGGATGGACGAATGACGAATGCGGCGCCGGAACGCTCTTGCTCGGCGATGTAGGCCAGTGTCTCATTATAGACATCATGCCTGCGCATCATCGTTTCCACCAGCCCGGGATACTTGCCGTACGCGCGGCGCGCCAGCCAGCCCATACGGTTCGGCGATTTGCGATATGACTCGTTGCGAGTCAATATAAGCACGTTGCGGCTATTGCCGTCCCCCTCGGACTTCCGAAGAGGAATGGGATCCGATAATCCTCCATCCAGCAGCTTCCTGCCGCCGAACTCCACGATTCTGGCGATAAAAGGAAGCGAGCTTGACGCTCGCAGCAACGGCAGCATATCGAAGCCGGGCTCGCCCTTTTCATAATAGACGCTCTCCCCCGTCTCGCAGTCCGTCGTTCCAATGACGTATCGCTCGGCGCTGTTCCAGAAGGCCTCATAATCAAAGGGCACCAGCCGGTTCGGAATCTCGTCGAAAATAAAGTCCATTCCAAACATCTCTCGCTTCTTCAGCAGATTGCCCCAAGAGATATAGCGCGGATCGCTGACGTAATCTACGTTGACCACGCGGTTGCGCCCAACCTGCCTGGACAAGTAGCTCGCGCCCATGCAGGCGCCCGCCGACACTCCGATATTATAAGGAAAGTACACATCATGCTCCATCAAACATTCCAGCACGCCAGCCGTATATACCGCCCGCATACCGCCGCCTTCCAGCACGAGTCCGATCGTTTTCGACAAAGGGTTACCTCCTCCGATGATGCCAATCTGACCCTAGTATACACCTGCGGAGGCGAAACGGCGAAATAAAGCCTCCGGTTCCATCTAACATTACTTCGATCAATTACGCCAGCATGACAACGATGACAAACTTCATGACAGGGCGTAACTATCTGCTTCCGGGAAATTGATCTACGATAGGGGAGTCACGGCATTGTGACGCATTATTCTTTCGATCGGGAGGAATTTAATCATGGAGTTAAAACAAGTCATCAAGGTACTTGCTATTGTGGCCATACTGGGGGGCATTGCGCGAATCGGCATGGCGCCAAGCGCCTATATTTGGGGATCCGACAGCATGCCAGAGCTGGTATGCGGTTTTATCGCTTGTATATTTATGGGGATCGGCATCATCGGCGTGTACCTGCACTCCTTGCCGCGGACGGGAATAACAGCGCTCCTTTCCGTTCTGTTGATCGCGATCGGCAGCATGCTGACCGTTGCCCTCGTCTGGTCGAACATGCTGGGCATTCAGACGGAGGATGACCCCATCATCGCGCCGGTGCTGAGCGCAAACTCCATCATGACTCTTCTGGGACAGATCGTCCTTGGCGTCATCCTGATTCGTGCGCGAATTTATCCGCTATGGGTGATGGTATTGTTCATGATCTACCCTGCCATCTACTTCATCCCCGCCATCTCCAATATGGGATCGGTCGCATGGGGGCTCTGCTACATCGTATTCGGTTGGTATATGCTGAACGATCGCAGAGCCAGGGCGTAAGACGCTCAGCCTCCGCTTTTTGTTCCCGTGCGCATCGCCAGCAACGACTTAAGCTCCCTACGATGAGCATAAGCCAGCAGCAGCGTGTTGACCATTCCGAACACGGCGAGATGAAGCTCGGCGAAGCCGCTCCAGAGGAGTATCAAAGCCGTCAGCAGCAGCATGCCAAACACGATCTGGGAGCCGTCCGACACGCTCGAAGACGGCTTCCCCCTGCGGAGCAGCTTGCCGCCGAGCAAAAGAATAGCCAATAGGATCGCATACGCAAGCGCGGCCGCAAACCCTGTAAGCGCGCTCCACACCCCAAACGTGACGGCAACGGCCTTGCCGCCTTTCCCCCGAAGAAACGGCGAGAACATATGGCCCAGCACGGCAGCTGCGGAAGGAAGCACTAAATAGTAGCCGTCCACGCCTCCTGCGTGAATGAGCAGCCATATCGGAAAAAAACCTTTGAAGAAGTCGAGCACAATGCCCCAAATACCAAAAACTGCGCCCGCTGATTTCCACAGGTTCGCGGCCCCGGGATTGCCGTCCCCGACTCTCTTTACGTTATGACCCGCCAGCAAGCCAAGCCAATAGGAGAACATCAATGACCCGCATAAAAAGCAAAGTATAGTCCAGCACACGTATGGAGGCACCATCATGACGGCCTCCTTCCCGTCCCATCTCTGGCCGCCTCGGTCTCCCCAGTACCCTTAGTCTCGCTGTTCCCGCCATCTCCTCTCCCCTTGCCACCTGCCCCATCCCCCCGCTTCCCGCCAACTTGCACCGCCCTGCCTTTCCAGGCGACTCGGCCAAAAAAGGCGACTTGAATGACGGAATAGAGCATAACGAACAGGAAGAACAGCGTGCTGATGCCGTGAATCGCCGGAAGCCATCGTCCGAACATCCCCGTGTAACGAACAAAATAATAAATTTGCGCCGTATACAGCACGTAAGCGATGCCCAGCGGAATCCCCCATTGCGTCCCCAAGAAAAATGGCGCGGACTCCGACACCGCCAAACCGATCAGCCATATGGCGACGAGCAGCGTCGTCCAAGGGCTCAGCTTGCTTGTGCTAAGCACGGCACCCTTGCTAAAACCTTCCAACTCGCTGCGTATGCCGCCGGGATACATGCGGAAGGAGACCAGACCATGACCGATATAGTTGTGAATGGCAATGCCGGCTTCCCTGAATCGGGCGCCTAGTCCCAGATCGTCGAGCAGCTCCCCTTTCACGCCTTCATGACCGCCCGCCCTCTCGTAGTCCTCCCTCGTCGCCACGATGCAAGCCCCGTATAAACCTTGAGCGGGATTGCGCCGTTCCATGGGCGAGGTGAAAGCGAACAGTCCCAGCAGATTGGGAATGAGCGAGAGCCGCTCGTAGAAACGTTCCGTCTGATGATAGGGCACGACGGATAATACGCCGCCCATCCTCTCTCTTGCCGCCAGCAAGGAGAACAGCGAATTCGGCGCAAGCCGGACATCGGCATCCAGGAAGATAAGAATGTCGCCTTTTGCAGCTTTGAAGCCGGTCGTCACCGCCCAATTCTTGCCCGTCCAGCCAGGAGGCAGCGGCGGGCTTGCAATGACGTTGACGCCGAAGCTCTCCGCGATGGCCCTCGTACGATCCTCGGAATAATCATCGACGACAATAAGGTCCAGCCCTTCCATGGACTGGACCTGAAGCGAACCGAGCAGGTACGGCAGATTGCTCTCCTCGTTCCTGGCCGGAATAATAACGGACGGCTGTCCGTTCATGCGGAACACGCCCCCGTTCTCCCGGGGAACCGTATTCCTGCGGAACAGCAGAAACCCCGCCGCGCAGGACGCGGCAAGGAGATAGACGAGAAAAATCCCTGCCATGCCTTCGCCTCCCTCAGAAGGGTGTAGAGCTATTCTCTACATTATATGGCGGTCCTCTCCTCCGATATGAGCATCGCATTAAAATCATTCCAGCGCGCCCGAGCTTGCCACATCAGCCCGAGCGTGCCGGATTTTAAGCCGAAGCCTGTCAGGCTCCCCGCATGATCTTGGAATCTCTCGGCAGAAGCAAGGCCAGCAAACCAAGGAGCGGCAAATAGGAGCATGCCTTGATAACCTGCTCGACGCCATGAGAATCGATCATGGAGCCCATGACGACGGAGCCGAGTCCCGCCAGTCCGAAGGATACGCCGAAAAATAGACCGGCAATCGTACCTACATGGCCGGGCAGCATTTCCTGGGCGTATACAATAATGACGGAGAAACCCGACATCAGAATAAGCCCGATTGCGATGCATAGCAGCACGGCGGCCGTCGGCCCCGCGTAAGGCAGCAAGAGCGAAAACGGCGCGGTTCCCAGAATGGAGAACCAAATCACTTTCTGCCGGCCGAACCGGTCGGCCAGAGGTCCGCCGAAGAACGTGCCCGCCATCCCTGCGAATTGAAGCGCGAATAAGCAAATTTGCGCGCTTTTCAGAGAGAGTCCATATTTGTCCATATAGTAGAAAGAATAGTAGCCGGTCATGCCGGCAAGATACACGAATTTCGCGAACAGCATCAGGACGAGCACGGACATGACGTAAATGATAAACGGTTTGCCGAATGTTGCTTTGCCTGCCGCACCGGTCTTTTTCTTAGCGACAGGACGGTCTTTCACATGCTCCCGATACCACTTGCTTACGCGCGTTTGTATGACAATCCCGACAAGAGCAAGCAGGACGAACCAAAGGAAACCGTATTGCCCTTGCGGGCTGATTACGTAGGCGACCATAAGCGGCGCGAGCGCCTGGCCGGTATTGCCTCCCACCTGGAAGATCGACTGCGCGAAGCCTTTGCTCCTGCCGGCGGCCAAGTGCGCGACTCGAGAGGATTCCGGATGCAAAATGGAAGACCCCACCCCGATAAGGACGGACGCAAGCAACAGATAAAGCAGCGATGGAGCGACGGCGAATCCGATCATGCCCAGCAGCGTAAATAACATTCCCAGCGGCAAAAGACTTGGCATCGGCTTCCGATCGGTGTAAGATCCGATTAACGGCTGCAAAATAGACGCCGAGATATTAAGCGCAAAAGCGACCCATCCTATTTCCGCAAAGCTGAGTTCAAGCTTTTGCTGGAATAGGGGGAAAACGGCGGGAACGACGGACTGCATAACATCGTTTAACAGATGCGCGGCGCTTACGCTAAGAAGAATGGTGAAAGCCGTGTTCGTACCGGCTTGGGCGACTGCCCCTCTTGGTGACATCGTATGTAGACATCCTTTCTGCCAATGATGTTCTAATGCTACAACCAAGCATGTCACGGCGTCGCTCGCGATTATTGCTCCCTTCGAGCACGAATTGCTATAGTCTAACGGGGAGATTGGTGAAAAACATGCAAATTCAATTATCGCTGCCAGATATAGAAGTTTTTCAAATCGCGAATGCGTTCGAGAACCTTCCTCATACGCATGACGGACATTATCAACTGACGATTCCTACGCACGGCACCTGTTACTTCACGCATGAGAATAAGCAAATGACGCTCGTGCCGGGAGAAGCGCTTCTTCTTCATGCCGATGACCGGCATTGCTTCCATATCGGAGACGACGCTGGAGTCATTATTGCCATTACGGAAGGCGGGCGATTTGACGCCTCTCTTCCAGAGGTACGAGGACGTGACGAGACTGCACTGCGCCTGCAGGTAGAGCCCGGCCTTGTTAAAGCCCGCTTCCGCAGGTGGCTGGATCTGTCCATGCCCTCCGGGGAGCTGCTGGCCGAACAGCAGTCGGAGACGCTGATCCTGAACGAACTGCTCGAGCTCATGCAGGGAGGCGGGGAGAAGGGGCTCCTGTCCGATAAGGAGCTGTCCCCTCAGTTGTCGGACAAACATATTACGCAGGCAGTCGAGTATATACGGGCTCATTACACGGAGGCGATCAGAATCGACGATGCGGCGGCCATTGCGCTCCAGAGCCGGTTCCACTTCATCCGCTCCTTCAAAGCCGCTACCGGCTATGCGCCCTATCAATATGTTCTCCATCTTCGCATGGAGGAAGCGCGGCGACTGTTGAAGGGGACGGCGCATACCGTGATGGAAATCAGCTTTATGCTGGGCTTCTCTACGCCAAGCCAGTTTTACCGGGTTTTCGAGAAGTCTACGGGAGCGACCCCGGAGCAGTATCGTCTACGCCAATAGGTGTGACGACCATAAAAAGAACCACGGCCCAAAGCTGGCGTCGTGGTTCATCTGATCTTATCCCATCTATCCTTCTCGGCTACATACTACTTCCCTTTGTTTGCTCATAGTACGCCTTCAGTCCGTCAACGATGGCCCGAGCCATCCGATCCTGCCCTTCCTCGCTCAGGATAGCGGTTTCCTCCGCCACATTGGACAGGTAGCCGGTCTCGATGAGCAACGAGGGAACCTTGCTCAGGGTGAGTACCTTCAGCTCGTTCAGACGGATCCCCCGATCCCTAAATCTCATTGCGTCTACGAGTTCTTCATGAATCGCCTCCGCCAGCAGCAGACCGTTATCGTATCGATAAAACGTCTCCGAACCAGAGACGCTGCTGTCTTCGTAGGCATTGCCATGAATGGAAACGAAAGCGTCGGCCGGCCAGTCATTGGCCATACCCGCACGGTCCTCAAGCTCCACGAACGTATCGTCCGTACGGGTCATCCGGACCTCGAAGCGCGAATCCTCCAGCAGCAGATCATACACACGCTCCGCGATTGCCAGATTGCTGACCTTCTCGAATATTCCGCTGAATCCCGTGGAACCAGGATCCTTGCCTCCGTGTCCAGGGTCAATCACTATTTTAAACGTATCCTTCGCCGATTCGGAATCGGAATCGAGGCCTCCCGAGCTGACTTGCTCGGTCTGATTTTCTTTTCCTCCGAGCGTTTTCGGCATCTCTCCGCCATTTTTCGCAAATTGAGTCATATAGAGAAAGATACCTGCAATGGCAACGAGCAGCAGCAGCGAAAGCGTCTTGAATCTGGCCGATCTTGAATATCTTCTGGTTCTTTCCATTAAGATGACGCCCTCCCGAATATGGATAAATGATGCCTCTACTACGTTATATCATCCAGAAATCATGGGATCGTCTACAACTTGCAACAAAAATGTCTCCAAATAAATTCTAACACGAAAAAAGATAGAGCAGTTCATTTAGCCAGATTAAATTTTAAAGCGCTTACTGCTGAAGCTCGTTGACGGGGACTCCGTCAGCAAGCATCCACTGACCCGACATCATAAACTTGATAAATGCCCAAGCTTCTTGTTTTACCGTGGATGCGGCGTTCATCCCGACCGTCGAATCGACATCTTCGGCGAAGCCCCGGTGGAAGAAGGACAGCGGCATCCCGTATAGGCCGCCTCCGACCTTTGCATGATCCAGCATGTTGGCGAAATATAGCTCACGATTAAAAGTCGCATCCCGCTCGATCAGTGTCTCCAGGTCGACGAGCAAGCCGCGCTGCACGTAATGCTCGATCGGCAATAGATCCATTTCCAAAATATCCGGCCCTTTGCCCGCCAGCATCGCCGCATTCGTCGTTTTTACGAATCTCTCCAGATCCTTCTCGAATCTGGAGTCGTTTGTTTGGATATAGTGCAGCTCGATCTCGATATCGGGATGCAGCGCTTCGAACCTGGTCTTCGCTTCCGCGAAGCGGACATCCGGCCAGAAGGTCGCAAATACAACTTTCCGCTTTCCTTTGCCGCCCGATGCCATGCCTTGGCCGGTTCCATGAATTGGGCCTCCGTTCCATGCGGCGCCTTCGCCACCGGCATAACTTCCGCCTGTAGACGTACCGCTTGCGCCTCCCGTAAAATTGCCCGACGAGCTGCCGCCGCCCGCTCCCCTTCCACTGCAAGCAGCCAATAGGATCACGAGCAATAAGACCAGCGCCACGGCCATGATTCCGATTGTCCCTCTTAAGGTTATCATTGTCGAACACACCCTCTCATTCTGATGTCGTCCGGCTTACGCTTGCACCTCTTAAATGTAGGACAATCATGTCACCAAAGCTTGCCCGAGATGTCTACAAGTTGTCATGAACGAAAGTCGATCACGATCTGCTGGAAGCTGTAGTCATCCACAGCCTCGGCTTCTTTCGCCACCGGCTGCAAGGCAGCCGCATCGTCGTAGGGTTTCCGGCCTTGGATGAGCAGGGAGCCCCCATCCGGACTCCATGTCAGCCCATCCGCGACAATGCCTCGGTAAACCGTTGTTTTGTGCAACAGATTGTTCCCTTGCAGCTTCGCTACCTCGACGGTTGCATCAGGGGTTGAGTAGGCGATGAAGGAGCGATCCTGCGACAAGGCAAAATTCCCGACCTGGTCCAGCAGCACGGCATAACCGTCATTGCGGAGATCATAGGCGAACAAGGTGCCGTCCGAGCCGGTAAACGCGACCCGGTCCTGATCGATCCAATCGACCGAACCGTTCTGGTGCATCGTATGCTCATATTGCGGGATAAACTCGCCTTCCTCCAGCTTGCCCAGTACGAAGAACTGCGGCTTTCCCTTCTCTTCTTTAATCACGATTGCGCTTTTTCCATCCTCCGACAGCCTGACGGAATAATAAAATGCAATCTCGCTTGGCTCCGGCATCCTGTACGTTTTCATGGCTCCGCTCTCCATATGGTAAGCTCCGATGCCAAGCTCCCCCTGCTCGGTAAAGGTGAAAAACGAAAAGTATGCGCTGTCGCCAGACCATGTAATGCTTCTCGAGCCCATCCTCAGAACGGAACGGAGCGAGCTCACTTCCTTCTCCTCCCCGCTTTCGAGAGATACAAGCGTCAACGCGGACTCCTGTCCGGCGTCCTCGCTGTAGGAGTACCCGATGAGGTAACGCCCGTCCGTAGACAAGTTTCCGATATCGAGAAGATAACCGTCCATTTCGCGGACGCGCTCAGCCTTCTCGAACGGCGTTGTATACTTGTCGACAATGATGTCGCCCTTGAAGCCCCACGTCACGCGGATCAATTCGTCGTTCCCGGTCCATTGGAACAAGCCGGCATACTTGACGTCCCCGTTCGGGAGCCGGTACAGCGCGTCGATCTCGAACGCGTCGCCGCCTATCGCCGCAGGCGTCTCTTCCGCCCCATCCGGTATGATGATCGTTTCTGTTTTAAGCGTTCCCGCGCAGGCGGAAAGCGCAAGCGGCAGCAGGACGGCAAGGAGACATGCCGCTCCCGTTATACTCCAATTCCGTTTCCGCTTCATACAGTCCTCCCCGCTTTCGCGCCGCGCAGCTCCATGGTTACTTTGTTCATTCCATCTTCGCTCATAATCGTAATCGTGCCGCCGAGTTCGTCCATAATCGACTTGGCAATGGCTAGACCGAGACCGACGCTGCCTTGTTCCCTGGCTGCTCTGCCTTCGGCCCCGAAGGGCTGGAACAAGCTTGCCAGCTTCTCCTGCGGGATCGGCTGGCCCGAATTGGCGATCACGATCCTGACGTTTTCTGCCGCAACCGAGCTTGCCGATGCCAAGATTTCCGCCCCGGGATCGCTATACTTGATCGCGTTGTCGAGGATGTTGATAAACAGCTGGCGGAGCTTGTCCGGTTGAGCCTCTACGAGCAGTTCATGGCCGGTCTCGCAACGGATGGCCTTCTTGTAACGCTGCGCCTTGAAAGACATGGCGTCGCATACATCCCTTAGGAGCGATCCGGCTTCGATCCGCCCGCTCTCCTCCCAGCCTCCTTGCTCCTTCGACGTTTCCAGCAGGGATACGACCATGCCGTGCAGCCGCTGGCTTTCGCCCACGATATGATCCATCCCCTTGCGGAAAAACGCGGGATCGCTCTCCCCGTTCTCCCGGATAAGCTCCGCATAGCCCAGAATGGACGTGAGCGGCGTCTTGAGCTCGTGGGTGACGTTGTCGAAGAAATGTTTGCCCTGCAGATGCAGCTTCTCCAGCCGATCCCGATCCCGTTCGATCTTCCCGATCTGGCTCTTGAGCTGACCGATCATGTCGTTGAAGTTGTCCGCCAGCCGGCCAATTTCATCGCGCCTGTTGACCTCAAGCCGGACGTCCAGGTTTCCCCGCATGACTTCGGTCGAAGCGCCCTCCAGCTTGGCCAGGGGCACCGAAATATGCCGCGACAGCAAATACGAAAACAGGAACGCGGCGCCAAAGATCGCCAGCGCGATGTAAAAGACGGCATTTAATATCCGGTCGGATTGCTCATAGAGCAGGTCGAACGGCTTCGAATAACGAAGAATGCCCACCTTTACGCCGTCGATAACGACGGGATAGGAATAATAAACCGCTGCCGTCCCGCCCTCATAGGAAATCGTATAAGCCGTCGCTCCCCGCGTTGCCTGCTTAAGGTCGTCTTCCCCCGCACCCGAAAACGCGGACTCGTCGGAAGCATGGATGAGCTCGCCGTCCACCGTGTAGGCGCTGACCTCGCTCGACATGGCGTACCTCAGATCGCTGATCATTTCCTCCGCGATTTGTCCGAAGTAGATGTCGTCATTGCCGAAGTGATTGATCATAAACGCTTGACGCACATAATTGTTGCTTGTTTTTTTGAGCCCGATCAGATCGTCGGTTATAATCTTCTGATTGCTGGTCTGGATGATATTCGTAACCGTCCAGCTGAGGAGCAAAAACGACACCGCGAAGATGAGGAAAAAACCGACGATGAACTTGGTCCTGATGGACCGGAATCCCCCGCGCATGGACTAATCCGCATCCTTCTCGAATTTGTAGCCAATGCCGAATACCGTCGTAATCAGCTCGCCGACATCAAGCTTCTTGCGCAGCCGCTGGATATGGTTGTCGACGGTTCTCGTCTCTCCGACGTAATCGTAACCCCAGACCAGCTCCAGCAGCTCTTCTCTCGTAAAGATTCTGCCGCGGTTGCCGCACAGCTTCAGAAGCAGATCGAACTCCTTAGGCGTTAAGTCCACCGTCTCGCCGCGCCGTTTTACCATCCGTTCGCCGCGGATAATCTCGATATGATTAAAGCGCAGCGTTTCTCCGCCGGCCTCCTCCTGCGAGGTTTGGCTCGCTTGCGCGAATCGCCGCAGAATAGTGCGGATCCTCGCGATAACCTCGCGCAGGTCGAACGGCTTCGTGATGTAGTCGTCCGCTCCGAACTCCAGGCCGAGTATTTTGTCGGTGATGTCGGACTTGGCCGTTACCATCAGGATCGGAATATTGTGGCTCGCTGTCACCTTCTTGCAGATGTCCAGCCCGCTGCCGTCCGGCAGCATCCAGTCGAGAATAAGCAGATCGGGGCGGAATCGCTCTACTTCTCGCATCCCTTCGGCGCTGCTCCCGGCGGTCTGCACCTCATAGCCCTCTCTCGTCAATCCGTATGCCAGCAGCTCCGCGATCGCCGCTTCGTCTTCAATGATCAGAACCTTTGTTTTCTCCATTGGTCGGCGTTCTCCCGTATGCCCTGCTGCAGCAGGGCGAAAGTTTGCCTCCATCATAGCATGAAGTTGTCATCAAGATGTAACGGGCTTCAATTCATCGAAATCCTTTACTCAACAAAAAGAAGTGGCTCCCCGTTAATGGTGAGCCACTGCTGATTAAGTCATTGGATTAACAACCGATTATCCATTCACTTTTTTACCAATGTGATATCATCCAGATAGACTGTCTCGTTGGCACCGACGAAATCCAACGCTTCAATCCCGATTAGCGCCTTGGCGACTGGCGTCCCGTTTATTTCCTCTGGAATATCGACTGTCATTTTCATCTGATACCAATCGCCGTTGCCGACGGTCGCTGACGTGATGAGCGGTCCCGCATACGAGCCCAATTGCGTGCCGTCCGCCGCCTGAATAACTACGAACATCTGAAGCGTCCCGCTTGTCGTCATGCCGGGCGGCTTATAAAGATAAGCGCTGTATTCGTACTGTCCGTAGCTGGTCAACGAGACAGGCTGGCTCGGCCAAATCGCCCAAATCTGTCCGGACAGCTTCAAGCTGTGTTGTCCGGTTCTGGCTTGTTCATCGCTTCTCGCCGTGACACAGGATGCCGGTTGGCCGCCGCACCCATATTGCCAAGGCCGGGCATGAGCATCCTCCCCATATCCGATTTCGAAGGAAGTATTCTTCAGCACGGAGGCTTGCGGGTCAGCCGCGATGGCAATTTCCGGGCTCACAAGCATGTCCTCGCCCTTATACGTCACCCGATATTTCACGGATTGCGCCAACTGAGCCGGGGTCACGCTCGGCACGGTTAGCGTCGCCGTATGCGCAGCCGCATTCCAGCTTACAATGGCCGGATGTTCCACCGCCCCCTCCTGACCGTCGACAATCGCTTGTACGGTGAAATCTGCCGAAACAGGCGCCATTTCCGGAGACTTGTTGAATACGGCTTGCACTGTTCCGTTCTCGCCGGTTACTGCCGTTAACGATAAATCATCAGCCAACCATTCCGTCAATGCAAAATCGTCCGCATATACCCAACCAGCGCCAATTGGCTTGTAAATGACGATCGTGGCATGGGAAAAACCTTCAGGAGGCGTAAACGTGATCGTATATTTCTTATACTCGTCAGAGTCAACCGTTACGTGGGCTCCTGTCAGTCCAACATCGGGAACGTCCCAGAAATTCATGCCGACCAAATTTAACTCCGTTGCATCCGAAGCTTTCGCATAGAATGTAAGTGTATAGGTTTTTCCGCTTTCAACGAATACATCTTGCTCGACGCTGCTCCCTTTGACCTTCACAGCTTGATTTCCTGCGTGTGCCTCATTCGTCAGTTCGGCAACCGTATCAGGAAAATCGAACCACTCCGTCATTCCGTCTTCAAAGCCTGGATTTTTTACGGTTGTTCCGTCCACTGACAACAAGATTAACTTCATTGCATTCCGAACGGTTGAGGAAGGCGATTCTTCCGCCAGTTGTCCAACACGTCCTACGATATCGCCCTCTGGATGAGTTTTTATCCAATTTGAAAGCGCATTTGTTTCTTTGCTCGAAACAACTCCCCAATTAAGCGGGCCTTTATATTGGTAAAACAACTCATACGTCATATAATCGGCAAATTCCGCAACAAGCGTCTTCCTTAGATCCATCTTGGCGATTCTGTCCAGTATTTTGTTCAGTAAATCCGTCGCTTCAGCTTCACTTGCCGGCTTGGCAATCTCGGCTTTCATGTCCGCATAGCTCAGCTTCGACAACTCATAAAATTCAAACATACGCAGCAAGTCTTGCGCCCGCTTCTTCTGTTGCTGCGTCTGCGCCTTGGCAACAACGGATTCAAGAAGCTGCCTGCTGGCAGCTAAATCGCTCTCCGATATGTCTCTCAAATAATCCGGAGAGAGCAAAGGCATAAAGTTAGGTCTTTCCGGTGCATTCTTCCACGATAAATACCATTCGGTATCGAATATATCCTGCTCCCAAAATCTTTGCCAAAATGCATAGTAAGCCTTAAGATCTGCCGCTGCTTCAGGTCCAACTGCCCGTTCGTACCACTCTTCAAGCAATGCGTCTACATCCTGTTGCGGATCCCATTGCAGTTTGGCTGACAAGTAAGGCTTTGGACCTTCACCGAAATTGGCATACAGCTCGCTATAGTAAGCACCTACTCCAATAGAAGCCGCATACCGGTATTGGTCTGCCATCAGTTGGAACGGCGTTCTCGGCAGCACGTAGGGCGAACCAAACAGGTAATCATAGAAGGCTACAGTCGCCCCCACTTGCGTCCACGATTCTGACAATTCGTATGCGGTCTCCCGCATGTCCGGATCTCCCCATGAGACACGCTCATCGGTAATATAGACGACGACTCTCGGATCAAGCTTCACGTCAGTTGGTGGATCGTAAACATTTAAGTAAGCATAGGTGCCAATATATTTATCCGGATGCTCGGCGAAGACGCCTTTCGATACTTGATCTACCCAATCGAAATAAATATCCGACATGTCGACCATTCCGATGGAGTTCAGCTTGGCCGAAGGATCGGAAGGGTCTGCCTCGCAAAATGCCGTTGTATCATTTATCCCTAACGAGTAGGAAGCAGCCTCCGGATGTGTATCGAAATAGGCATTAATAATATCGATCGATTCGGCGACGATCCCGTTTGCTTGAAAACAAGGATGTTCCGTTTCTATATTTTTATCCAGCGCATTCGGTTTATAAAATTGAGGGTATTGGGCCACTGGAAGCATTCGATATAAGTTATGTGTGAACTCGATGCCTCCATACATTTGCATTCGCAAGTTTCTCGCCCACTCGGCACGAAGAGGCAGCTCTTCAAGTTGTTCTTCGAAATTTCTAGTGAAAAATGTCGGTTCTTGCCTCACGTTATCGCCTATCGGGACGGCCAAGCTTGTCGCCTGCGGAACGTCTTCCCATTCTTCCCCCGGCATTAACCAGCGTACGCCTACGTAACGCTCCAGAAATTCGTCGACACCATACTCTGTTCCCCACGCCGCCTTACCAGCAATCGTAATTCGTTGACCACTCTGATGAAATACAAATCCGTCAGCCCCCATCCCATCAAGCAATGTGGATTGCTCCTGAGTAGACAAGCCTTTCTTGCCGACATAAATCTGAGTCCCTTCGTACTCTTCGGGCAAATCCTGCTCGATCGGCTCTCCGTTGCCGCTCACGGGAGAATCTTGATCGATTGCTTCCGCATGGACTAAAGTTGCATCGTCGATGTAGACGACTTCACCCGCAGCGAAATTCGTGCCCTCAAATCCTACCAGCGCGTTTACAACTTGCTTCCCATCTATCTGTTCGGGAATTTCAAAAGTCAATTTCATCTGTTCCCAATTGCCGTTGCTCACGGTCGTTTCCGTGGCTGTTCCCAAATACTGTTTCAGCTGCATGCCGTCCTCCGCTTGAAGATTGACGAACATTTGGACCGTCCCGCTTGTCGTCGAACCTTGCTGCGTATATAAATAAGCCGTGTATTCATACTGTCCGTAATCGGTCAACAAGACTTTCTGGTTCGGCCATACTAGACTCGTTCCGGACAATTTCAAACTATAATTTCCGGTTCTGGCTTGTTCAGCGCTTCTCGCCACGAGACTGGCCGGCGCTTCGAAACCGCCGTTCCAATATTCCCAAGGTTTAGCATTGTAATACCCCGCATATCCCGCTTCGAAGGAGGGGTTCCTGAGCAATGAACCATGTGGATTGGCAGGAATGATGATCGTCGGACTGGAGAACGTTTCCCCCTCTTTGTTTCTGACCTGATATTTCACAGATTGCTGCACATTCGCCTTTTCGACGCGCCCAACAGTCAATGCTGCCGTCTTCGCAGCCTCATTCCAGGTTAAGCCGGCCGGGCGTTCATTTTCTGTCGCTATGCCGTCAATAATCGCCTGTACTGTGAAATCCGACTTAGCAGGCGGAGTGGCGGGCGTGTTAAAGTACTCAACATAAATCATTCCGTTCTCGACTGTCACTTTGTCTGAATTCAGACGATCAACGAGCAAAGGCAGCTCAACACCCGTCGATTTCTTGACATACTTGATCAACTTGCGAGCGGCTTCTCTCGTCTGGTCGTCGGTCGTGCCGCTGATGACGACCACAGCTTCGGCGCTTCCCGCATTTACGATTTTCAGCTCCGTGTCCGGTTCAGGACTCGGACTTGGACTCGGCTCCGGGCTTGGGTCCGGATTTGTCGGCGCAGTCGCACCCGACCCGGACGAACTGCCCTGCCGATCCTTGTCTACCAACTTTGCTTCGATCGTCACCGTAATCTGACTGCCGAAATTCACTTTATCCGGCCATTTGTTCAAATTGGAACCGCTAACAAAAATGTTTGCAATGTGAATCGTCCCGTCGCCCGTTACGGTGGCGATCGCGTCGAAAGTAAACGTCTCCACGATTGTCCCCGTTTTCAACACGACATTGACTCTGACGCCTGCCTGGTGAACTTGCTCGAATCGGCCCAACAGAACGATTTCCCGCGATTGGGCGGAATCCCTTACATTGACCTCCACGCCGTTAAAGCCGTCGCTCGCGCCGGTCAGTTCTCCTTCTTCCAGAAAACCTCCGCTCAGCATGAGAACATTGGCAATACGGGTTGCGCCGGAGACAAAAATCCGAACCGGGCCGTCTTGCTTGTTTACGACAAGTGTCCCCGTCAACCGGGAATCCTTGATTTTCACACTGTTGCTCCCGCCGCCGAACACAAATGTTTTACCTTTAACCGTTACACCGTCCAGCACAATATCTCCTTCGCCGACACCTTGCGTAATGTAGAGGTCTCCGGCGATCACGAGATTTTTCAGTTCGACGTCGGCGGTGCTCACAACCACATTGCCTGCATAATCCCGCTCATAAGACCCTTTACTCCGAACGAGAGAACCCATGACGTTGTTGATCATTCGCACGGTCTCTGCTCTTGTGATGCGCTCTTGCGGAGCGAAGCGATTTCCGTTTCTGCCGCTAATGTATTGGCGGTGGTGCAAAGAAGCAACTGCCGCAGACGCATAAGCGGAAATGTTCGCTTCATCGCTGAAGGCGGCCCTTTCCCCTGCAAACGCGGCATCCTCCAATTGAAAAGCGCGCGCAAGTATAACAGCCGCATCCTGCCGTGTAATGGCAGCTTCCGGATCGAACAAGCCCTTGCCCATTCCTTGAATCATGCCGGCGGCATACACATTCGCAATCGCGCCGGCGTACCATGCGCCGCTCTTTACATCCGCGAACGGATTGGCGTCTGCCGCCTGCTCCGGCAAATTAAATACGCGATGGATAAGCGCTGCGAACTCTGCTCGCGATATCGCATCGTTCGGGCGATAATTTCCTGCGCCGTCTCCGGTTAACAGTCCGTTATTCGCCCATTTCGTCATCGTATCCTCCGCCCAATGTCCGGTCAGATCCGATTGAACGCTGACTTCCTCGCCTGCTGCTGCACGCTCGGCAACTTGCCCCCATAGCGATACCACCATACTCACTACGATTACGATCGGCAACAAACGCCGATTGATCGCCTTTGTCATTCTTGTACCCTCCCTTCAAAATATAAAGCGATAAGTTTCGAATGATGCATGATCGGGCACGCTGTTTCCTTGCAAGGTAAGACGAACGCCGCCATCCGGATGTTCAGTAACGCTTGCATCGGCTTCTGTCCATACCCCCTCGCGAGAGAGCTGTTCCACTTTAGCAAGCTTGCGACGAGTCGGAATCCAAAGAGCAAGAGACGGGTATGTCTCCAAGCTGAAGTTGGCGAGTCCAAGCAGCACTTCTTTATCATCTTCCCACCATACTGGATAAATATTGACGCCGAATTCGACCATGGCCGGGAATTCGCCTACTGTCAGATAGGACATGATTTGTTGATACAGCCATTGTCGCCCTGTCTCTTTCAACAAGCCCCCTGTATGCGGCACAACCACCATTGGATATGGTTCTCTCGTCACTACGACCCCTGAAGATTGTCGATTGCCGAGGTTATCATAAATCTCCGACCATTCCTCGGCGCCTTCTTCTGCCGACAGAATATATTCCGAGTGCATCGGCATATAAAGCCAAGCGATTACGTCCTTGTTTCGCAACCAATCCGGCGCATGGGGAGCAACGATACGCTCGACTGTGGTTCGATGCGACATATCCCCCTTCTCTACGCGGATCGGACTATTCCTCAAGATACCTCGCTTGCACAGATGATAATAGGCTTCGGAAGTGATCACTGTTCCTTTTTCCAGCCAGGACGTTAATGTCTCTTCCGGATAAGCCATCGCCTCTTTCATTGTGATCAATGTCGGTGTATGACTGCCTGGAGCAACAGGTATACCGATACGGGTAAGCGAATGATTAAACCGCATTGACGGTTCGTCGCTTAAATCCATGCCAGCGATCACATCAGGCTCGTTAGGGAAAGGCAGCGATGTTCCTCTTCGCACTTTCCCGGACACAGCATTGGAGACAGCTTGCAAATAAGCTTTTAAAGGTCCCAACGTTTTTTGATAATTGCCAGACACGTCATCAAAACCCAGGAAGCCGTCGTTAATGCTTAAGGTCAATCGCGGACTGAAGCTTATAGACAGTACATAAAGCTCCAAAGCAAGAGCGCGTGCGGATTTCCCTCCAATGGTCCAAGGGAATTGCTCGATTTCGGAGCTGAGTTGGCTGGGCTCCGTGATCATGGCAGCCAACGCGTCAAACGTCACGCAACGATCAAGAATGCCCGGCAGATGCTCGTCGGTATAACTGGCGCCGCCGAGTCTGATATGCGGTTCCGGCTTGTTCTTTGTCCTGAGCGCTTTGATCTCGGCATCCAAATGACGACCGTGACGCAGCATCATTTCAATCGTATTGGTCATCAATCCCATCTGAATATCAGGATTGGCTGATTCGCATGCCTCGCGGAGCAGAACGCCAAACTCGACAAGAATATCCTCCTGGAACGCCCGCCAGTCGCGACGAAGCTGCAACTCCACAGGCGTGCATCCTAGAGGGTCCTTTCGCAACGCCTCGTTGATTTCATCACGGCCATATGCAACTCCCATTCTATTGGAAAACGCCTCCATATGCCGATCGCAGAAGCATAGAAACGAGTCCGTTTGAGCGCGGCCAAACAATCGAAAATCGTCATCGATCCATACCGCATCGACATCTAGCGAGGCAAACAGCTTGTAGGCCCCGTAAATATAGGAACGAAATTCCGGACAAAGCGGACACGGACAGCCATGTTCGACTCTGCCTTTCCCATCGACCATATCCGTAAATGCCTTGGCATGTTCGGCAGGCAGCATATTGGCATGACCCAGAGTCACGTAATAGTTGACCATCGGGCTCATCCCGGCAGCGCGAACTTCGGCGAACCGTTTAGCCATCAAAGGCAGACGCTCCCGCAGACTCTCAAGACTCGGATGATTGGCTTCCAAATGCGTGCTGAACGCCATAACCGCATCAGCGCGAATGTTTTTGGCATAGGCCATAAATGACTTCCACAGCGCATCATCCTGCAAAATGGTAAATAGAGGGCGCAAAATATATTGCACCTTCTCCGGTTTAGTGTTCGAATTGTTCATTGTTCCAATCCTTTCCCCAATATCCACCAGGTTTTTATTCTTTTACACTGCCCAACACAATTCCCTTGATAAAAAATCGTTGCAGAAACGGATAAATGATTAAGATCGGAAAAGCCGCTACAAAAATTTGCGCCGCCCGACTTGTCCGATTATTCATCAGCGCATTCAACTCTGCCTGCTTGGGCGTCAAATAAGCGGGGTCCAATTTGATAATAATGGTCTGCAGAAAGCTCTGCAGCGGATAATGTTCGGTACGATTCGAAAGAATCAGACCATCAAACCAACTGTTCCAATGACCAACTACAGCAAACAAAAGCAATGTAGCCAACGCCGGCATGGAGAGCGGAACGAAAATCCGCCACAGTACAGTAAAATATCCCGCGCCGTCCAGCTTTGCAGATTCCTCAAGCTCCTTAGGCAAACCTCGAAAAAAGTTGAGCAGAATAATGACATTAAAGATCGGGACAGCAGAAGGAATGACAAGCGCCCAGATGGTATCCAGCAACCCTGTATCCTTAATGATCATGTACCATGGGATCAGCCCGCCGCTGAACAACATCGTAAAAACAAAATACCAGGCGTAAATCGTTCTCCCCGGAAATTGGCTATTTTCCTTCGACAGCGGGTAGGCGATCAAAATGGTCAGCAGCATGTTGATCGTTACACCGATCGCGACCCGTTTAATAGACACCCAAAATGCAACCAGGTATTCTTTTTTTCCAAATACATTCTCATAGGCGGCAGTCGTCCAATCTACAGGCCAGAACGTCACTTCTCCGGCGGTTACGGCGGAAGCGGAACTGAAAGACAAGGCCAAAATATGGAGCATAGGAAGGACGCATGTAATCGCCAGAAGCAACAACAGGCCATTGTTTATGATGGTAAACAGGCGATAACTTTTTGATACTTTAACAGCCACTATATTCCCCCCTAATACGCTGTTCTAAAAGATGCGATAATTCGCAAATCGGTAGGCTAAGACATAGGACAATGATATAAATAGTAAGGAAACAACGGACTTAAACAAGCCTATCGCCGTAGCAATGCCATACTGCGCTTTCTGGATGCCGACACGGTACACGTAGGTGTCGATAATATCGCCAGTCTCGTATACAGGTATGCTGTACAAATTGAACACCTGATCGAAGCCGGCGTTAAGCACGTTTCCAAGACTAAGCGTACCGAGCAGCACAATGATCGGCAGCATTCCAGGCAATGTAACGTGCCAGGTCTGACGCAAACGATTTGCTCCATCTATTTCTGCGGCCTCGTACAACACCGGATTTATGCTCGTCAACGCAGCCAAATACACGATTGTACTGAAGCCGAATTCCTTCCAAATGTCGGAGAATACCAATGTAAAACGAAACCAGCGATTATCGCCGAGAAAAAAAATCGGGTCCACCCCGAATACTCCGAGCAACTTATTTACAATCCCCTGAGAGGGAGACAAAATATCAATCAGAATGCCGCCCAAAATAATCCACGACAGAAAGTGGGGCAAATAAATTAAAGTCTGAACAGTCCGCTTGAAAACCGCTTTTCGAACTTCATTAAGCATAAGGGCTGCGAAAATGGGTACAATCATTCCGGCTATCATCTTCATTAAAGCAATAATAATCGTATTGCGAATAATCTGCGAAGTGTCCGGGAGGGAGAGAACAAATTCGAAATTATCCCACCCTATCCAGGGCGAACCCCAAATTCCTTTGTTCGGCATGAACTTCTTGAACGCAATGATCAGACCGGCCATCGGTCCGTAGCTATAAACGAGAACCAGCAAAAAACCAGGCAGAATCATCAGATGCAGAGGCCAATATTTTTTCACTGCGGCAATCATTTCTCTGTCTCCTTCCTCTACGTTACTGAAAGCAAGCGGGCGAGAAGACGGTTATTCACATCTTCTCGCCCATCCCGATGCTCTCACTCCATCCTGTTACTGCATGTTTGCATACCATTCATTTACTTCTTCCGTAATCTTTTCTCCGCCCAGTTTGTTCCATTCTTCGACAAATTTATCAAATTCGTCAATGGAGGCGCTGCCGATGATGATTTTCGCAAACATTTCCTTCTCTTTCGTCTTTAACAACTCATCGCGTTCGACCATTGTTGGAGTTGCGGTGCCATAAAACTCATTGAAATGATAGCGGTCCTCCTTGAAATACTCGTACATTCTGGTAAATGCTCCTTCTTCGCCGGCTATTTTGCTTTGCAGCCAGAAGGTCGTATCTCCCGCTTCATATTTTTTAAGCTGCTCATACCGGTTCTTAAGGTCACCGCTCCACTCGATTGCCGAAGGGTCATTCGTCTTGAGCGCTTCCGTGATGTGTTCCCCGCCCTGAATGTAAAGATCTTGCAGGAGGACCACAAGCGGATTGACGGCCCATACTTCCTTCCCTGTCTCTTTCAGTTCTTTACCAAAGCTGTAAACAGCGCGCGGTTCGCCTTCGGCTGGCAATCCTCCAGTCAAAACGCCAACCCAATGATTCAGCAGTTTGAACACAGCTTCCGGATTTTTTGCATTTTTGTTGATGACATAGAAGGAGTTTACCGTTGCCGATACTTGCGTCATGCCGGGTTTATCGTCAATGGAAGGGATCATGTACACTCCCCAGTCCTGCGTCACCTTATTATCCTTGACAACTGCGTCTTGCAAGGCAGCGCTGTACCAGAACTGTCCAAAAATCAGGCCCAAGCGGTCGTTTGCTATATATTCCACATTTCTTGCATCGTCATTAACAGCCGCTTCCGGGTCAATCTGTCCGGCTTTATAAAGATCCTGCAGTTGTTTTAATGCGGTCTTTACTTCCGGCTGTATGCTGCCATAAACCAATTTCCCCGAGCTGTCTTTCACCCATTGCCCAGGATATGCGTGGTAACCGTTAAGAAAGCCCAACGGTTGGCTTATCGTTTCCTTATTCAGTCCCAGACCGAACACTTTCCCTTTGCCGCCGGAGTCTCTCGTCGCGAACGCCTCGGAAATGGCCAATACATCCTGCATCGTCTTCGGTTCAGGCAGATTCATTTCTTTCAGCCAGTCTTTGCGCACCCACACCATTTCCGCGCTGTTGAAAGGACTGTTCGTCTGCGGGATTGCCATTAGTTTCCCGTTAAAAGTCGCAGACTTCATTTGTTTACCGCCGTCGGATGTCAACATTTTTTTTGTTTTTTCATCGGCATACTTCTCATACGCTTCCGTCAAATCCATGACCATGTCGGATTCGACCAAAGTCGTTAAATCCTCAGCCGATACCAAGAAAAAATCCGCCAGGTCATTGGCTGCGATGCTGATCTTGAGCTTGGAATGGTACTCCTTGCTGTCCACAACCCAATTATTTTTAAGGGTAATTCCCAAATCTCTTTCATAAGCATCGTAGATGGCGTTTTTATCC
The DNA here is from genome assembly GCF_018604145.1 of Paenibacillus agaridevorans. Taxonomy (NCBI): domain Bacteria; kingdom Bacillati; phylum Bacillota; class Bacilli; order Caryophanales; family Paenibacillaceae; genus Paenibacillus; species Paenibacillus agaridevorans. Next base: position 5,688,928 of record NZ_CP075889.1, read on the forward strand.
ATCGTTTCCTCTGGATAAAAATACTCAGGCACGTTGCCTCTAAACGTCGTTAATGTAATCGGAGGATCATATTTACTATTCATATCGATTTTTTCTTCAACAGCCGGAGCCGATTCTACCGGTTTCGATGTTGCGTCATTTTGTCCTTGCTTGTCCCCATTCGTGCCGCTGCATGCCGCCATTACCGGAAGCAAGGCGACCATACAAGAAAGCGCAAACCTTTTTGTTTTGCTGAGACTCATATCATTTCCCCCTTAAATTGTTGTACATCTGTCTGACTGATCTTTACTATATACTCAGAACTCTCCTACAACCATAAGCTTTCCTAAACTTTTATATACATCTATAAACTACTTTCAATAGCTTCGTCAGTCAGCCTGTTTATAACTTGACGATCCTTTGGAAAAACTCTTATGATGGTTCTACTGTCAGAGCGGAGGGAGTGTCGTTTGTATGAGAATATCCATATTCATCAAACTAACCCTCGTCTTTTTGGGTGTTTTACTGCCGTTCTACGCAATGACGCTGCTGATGAACGTAAAGGGCTCGCAAAGCATTCATACGGAGATCAGCCATTCGGTAAACAGCCGAAACGCATTTTATATGCAAAATCTTGAACAGGAAATCAACCGCCTCTCCCAAATATTTTATGAATTTACGGTAGACAAGGACCCGATGCTCATCGGTGTATCAGAAAACCTGCACGCATTGGATTTGCAAGATAAAGTTAAAGTTTTACAAAAAAGATTGATTATGGTCAGGTCATCCAGCACTTTTGTAAACAAACCAATGATTTACTTCCCCCTTATGAATAAGATGATCACCCCTAACAGCGTGTACGACTATAACAAGCTTGATAATCCCGATGAGGTAGACAGACTGTCCAGAAACGTAGACCCTGGCCGAATCTTTCAATTGGAGGACGGGCGATTATTCCTGAGCATGCGTTATCCAATCGACATCAATTTCGAGCGCCAACCCTTGTTTGTGGTTATGATGGAGCTTTCTGCCGATCAATTAAAAGACAGCTTGCGTAATATCGTCAGCCCGCAGCAAGGCGATTTTCTGCTGATCCACAGGTCGGAAGACTGGATGCTTTCCAGCGCCCAGGATGATACGATATTGCAAAATCTGAAAGTGCTTTCCGAGCATGATCGAACAGGGGACGTTCTTTCCGGAGCAGGCTCTGTAAAGCTGATGACGACAACCTATTGGAAATCGTTTATTACATCGGACAAGCTCGATTTATCTCTGTTCGTCTATATTCCGGAGGAGAATATTTGGGGTCAGCTGAGGAGCTATGAAAAGTGGGTATGGGTCATTCTCGTCCTATCGATTGCTGCGATTATTCTGCTCGCTTTAACCTTATACAGAATTATTCATAATCCGCTCCGAGTGCTTGTTTCCGCTTTTCGCAAGGTGGAGCAAGGCCGGTTTGCGCCAGTTGCAGTGAAAGCGACTCGAGACGAATTTCATTATTTATTTGCAGGATTTAACCGTATGGTCTCCCAGTTGAACATTTTGATTCATGAAGTGTACGAAAAGGAAATCAGCTCGCAAAGATCTGAATTAAAAAGGCTCCAGGCACAAATCAATCCACACTTTCTATATAATTGCTTTTTTATTATGGGCGGCTTAATTACGGATAAGGAATATGACAAAGCGGCTGCATTTAACTACCACTTACGCGATTACTATCGATTCATCACGAAGAATGAAGAAGACCTGATACCGATGGAAGAAGAAATGAAACATACGAAGACCTATGTAGATATTCAGACCATCTGCTACGGAGATCGTATTGACGTAGAGATAGAGCCGCTCCCCCACCAGTTGGGAAAAGCGCTTGTACCGCGCCTGATTATTCAGCCGATTATCGAGAATGCCTATAAATACGCGCTCGCCGCTCACACCTCGCAAGGGGAATTATGGATCCACTATGAACGGGAGGATAACATCGTGAGCGTAATGGTTGAGGATAACGGAACGAACATCGATGATGACCGGATCGCCGCCATGTCCGCCCAACTCACAGCGACTGTCGTGCCACAGGAAGAACCGACTGGATTAATCAATGTACATCGCCGTTTGCAGCTTACGTTCGGACATGACTGCGGCCTGAGTTTCTGCAGATCTCAACTTGGCGGCTTATGCGTAATAATCAAAATGAAGCAGTAAAAAGATGAGGAGGAACCGGCATGTACCGAATGATGGTTGTGGACGATCTCCCTATTATTGTAGATCGCCTCGTAACGTTAATGGATGAATGCAAACAATTGGAACTCGAAATGTACAAAGCCTATTCGGCTTTTGAAGCCATCGATATTCTCAAAAAAATTAAAATCGACATCGTGCTGACCGATATTAAAATGCCTGGAATGGAAGGTATCGAGCTGCTTCATAAAATTCGTGAATATTGGCCTGGCTGCAAAGTCATTTTTCTGACGAGCTATGGGGAATTCCATTATGCGAAAGCCGCTATCTCCGGCGGAGGATTTGATTTTATCCTCAAGTTTGAAAGTGACGAGGTTATTATCAAAGCCATATTAAAAGCTGTGTCGGCGCTCGACGACGAGTATGCGACAATCAAGCAGCTTCATGAGGCGCAAATGCAAAAAAGACAGGCGGTCCCGCTTCTGCAAGAGCAGGTTTTGTACAATTTGCTGCTTGGAAAAGGAGAGTTTCGCCGCAGCAAAGAACAATTTAGCCAGACAGGAATCACACTGAATGGCGAGCTTCCCGTATATGTACTTATGGGCAGAGTAGACGACTGGGCCGCAATTACCGGGACGACAGATCGAAAATTGCTGCTCTATGCCGCGCGGAATGTGACAGAGGAGCTGCTCCGTGTATCCGTCGATATCGTATCGGTTACCGTCGAAGAATCGAGAATGGCTTGTCTGCTTCAGCCCAAGGCGATCTTGAGCGACGAGTATAAAGGGGAAGTAGCTGACGAGGTGTGGGAACGGACGTTTTTCTTTGTCTATGAATCCATTCCTTCCATTCAATCCATATGTCGCGATTTACTTAAGGTTTCGTTTTCTTTTGCACTTGGGAAACAGCCTGTCATGCTTAGCCAACTATCGGAAATGTTTGACCTTCTCCGCTCTCAATTTTTGAGCCAAGCCGGCGCGGGCAAAGAGCTCAGGCTTACGAATCGGACCGCTTCAGACACGGACAATCCGACAGCTGCCACCGCCAAACATAAAATGCAAAGCTTCGTGATCAAAAAAATAGAGCTGCTGGCGCACTATTTGAAAAATGGAAAAAATGAGGAATTCGACAGACTATTCGAGGAAATCATGGTCGATACGAGTCACGAATCGGTCTCCGGTTTTTTGAAGCTGGAGGTCTATCACAGCTTTGCCTCCATATTTTCGTCCTACTTCCGTCTTCATCCGCCTGATTCTGCTCTATCAGCCAGGATCGAGCTTGGCAAACTGACGCAAGCGAACCCGGAGGACTTGTCTTGGGAGGAAATAAAAACTTACTTCTCCGCAATCGCCAATCAAATCTTTGCACACAAAGGAGAAGTAGAAAAGCCTGGCAAGGAAAATATCATTTTATGGCTAAACGATTTTATCGAAAAACATATTGAAGAGGATTTATCGCTGACGCGACTGGCTGAAATCGTCCATTTGAATCCCGTGTATTTATCGCGCTTGTATATTCAGGAAACGGGAATCGGGATTTCCGATTATGTAAATGTCTGTCGCCTGGAAAAATCAAAAGAACTGCTCAAAAATACACACTATAAAATCTACGAAATTGCTGAAAAGGTAGGCTATGATTCGGTTTTGTCGTTTATTCGTTTTTTCAAAAAGCAAATCAATATGACCCCTCAGGAGTATCGTAATCTCTAATTAGGCTTAGCAAAAAGCATTCAAGGACAATAAATACCTTGAATGCTTTTTAGCATCAACCGCAGCTCCTAGTGCATCACCCAGCCACCGTCTACGTTTAACGTTTGACCTGTCATAAAATCACTGTCAGGCGAAGCAAGAAAGATAAAGCAGCCTGCCATATCATACGGCAGCTGCCGCCGGGGAATCGCTTGCTCTTGCTCCAAATAAACCCTTGTTTCTTCTTGTACGGAAGCATCCGGGAAATCAAGCAATTCCTGTTCCGTCCTAACTGCACCAGGCGATATCGCATTAACGGTAATTCCATCGCCCCCTACTTCGCGACTCAACGCGCGAGTGAAGCCGATGACGGCCCCTTTGGAAGCAACGTAATGAACAAAATTTTTCTGACCGCGGAAAAAAGTTACAGAGGCCACATTAATAATTTTACCGTACCCTTTGCTTCGCATATAGGGAAATACGGCTTTACTCGTCAGAAAACAGGATTTGGCATTGACAGCCTGCACCTTATCCCATTCTTCTCCAGTAATTTCATGCCAGGTTTTACGCGGATAAATACCCGCGTTATTAATGAGTATGTCCACGCCTCCCCACTTTGCTTCTATTTCCCGAATCATACTCCCGATCTGTTCTTCACTGCTGACATCCGCACAAATAGCGATTGCCGTTCCGCCATTTGCTTCGATCTCCGCCACGACTTTCTCGGCTTTTTCCGGATTGCCTATATAATTGACAACTACCTTGGCCCCCTCGCGGCCAAAAGCCAGACATACTTCTCGACCAATCCCGGTAGCGCCGCCCGTAACCAAGGCGACCTTATGCCGTAAACGCATAATCACTCCATCCTCCCCTTTGCTGCAAGCAGCTATACGATGTAATCCAGACATTCATCCAAAGGAAATAAGGGTCTTGGCGCCTTTTTGAACGCCAGCTCCAATAAATTCGCAGTGCTTGCTCCAGGCGTATCAACAATGTAAATACCGCCATTCGCGATGCGTTCATATTCGGCTCGAAACTGCGAAGCTGATTTCACCAGGACGATATCGGCTTCCAGCGGTTCCAGACCAACACTTCTATACATAGCCGGATCACCGGTAAAGGTCGGATGCTCCATCAGCAGCAAATGTATGCTGCCTATGCGAATAACTGCACAATGGCCCATAAACGCCTTCATATTGGAGACCGTACCGCTGCCAAAAGTAAATGAACCCTCCGAGGAGACGTACTCCACCGTCCCTTGAATTTCGACAGGCTGCCCGTATTCGATACTCCTGGAGTGACCGACGCTTAATGTCACGCTTTGACCTGCGCCTTTGTCAGCAGCCAGCCTGGCTGCATGGCCATCAACCATACTTAACAGGCAAGTAAATTTCAATTCATCGCCGAATTGCAGAAGCTGACGCAACACGGCATTGCTGTCTCCAGGCGACCCGGCTCCAGGACTGTCTGCAGAGTCGGAAACAATAACGGGACCCGCGGGCTTCTGCTTTCTCATTGCCTCTATGATTTGTTCTACATGCCATAACTTCACTTGAAATTGTTGACGCCTGCTCCATAATAACGCCGCCAGCCGCTTGGCTTCCTTCTCTGCTTCCGCTGCATCCCTGCCTACAACGACAACCGTACAGCCAAGCTCGGCGACATCCAGCCACGGCTGAACAATCAGAAGCGAGGTCTCTAATGAAGCTCCGCTTCGCCGGCCTCTGTCTGCCTCCAACCACAACGTCTTCATGGGATCGACACTTGTTGTATGCGCTTCTGCCGGTAAAATCAATGGAATTTTCACATGATGCATGTGCGGCTTAATCGACTTGTCCATCATTGAAAACAACATATTGGCAGCTCTGTAGCCCGTATCGGCATAATCGGCATGAGGGAATGTTCGATAAGCAACAAGCGCATCCGCTTGATCCATGATCGTCTGAGTAACGTTTGCATGCGAATCAAGCGTAATAACGATTGGAACATCCGCACCTACCTGATTGCGAATCAGGGTGACAATTTCTCCATCGGCATCATCGCTGTCTTCGGCTACCCATGAACCATGCAAAGCAAATAAAACGCCATCGCATGCAGGCAAGCCATCCAATTGCTCAATCAGCAATTGCTTCAGCTTATCCAGATCGCTCCGCTTGATAGGTCCGGAAGAACACGCTTGGGTAAATAGGGTTGGAAGTATGGCGACATCGGATCGTTCCTTGGCGGCACGGAGAAATCCGCTCAATTCATTGTCTACGTTATTGTCGAACAATTGCTCTCCCGTTCTAAAATAGTAGTTATAAAAATCAGAGATGCCGCTTTTGCATGAACTAAACGTATTGCTTTCCTGAAGCATGCCTCCAACGACGATATTCAGCTTTCTTGCCAATACCATTCTCCCCTATTCGAAATAATTTGCATGATAGCTCGAGCATGAGCCTCCCTCTAACGCCGGTCTTGCGCCGCGTGTATATTGGCCCAACACGCCTTTATGCACAATAGTCGGAGGTGTCCAGTTTTCCAGACGCTTGCTGTAAATCTGTTCGATTTCAGCCGAAGTACGTTCTACGCCTTCCGTCCCAACTACATCGATTGTCCGGTTAGGTATATCTATTAAAATAATGTCATCGTTTTGAACAACGGCAATCGGGCCTCCCGAGAGCGCTTCGGGTCCCAGATACCCTACGCAAGGTCCGCGCGTAGCGCCGGAAAATCTCCCATCCGTCACCAATGATGTCGTGTGTGAAAGCAAAGGATCAGAAGCGATTAATTCAGAAATAAAAAACATCTCCGGCATACCGACAGCCTTGGGACCTTGATAACGAACAATAATGACATCACCCGGCACAATTTCCTTATTGATAAGCGCATCGACGGCAGAGCGTTCTGTGTCATAAACTTTCGCCCTCCCCTTATGCACCTGCATGTCTGCCGAAACCGCCGAGATTTTAATCGTTGCTTCTTTCGGCGCCAAATTGCCTTTCAACACGGCAAGCGATCCGTGAGGTTTAAGCGGTTTGGATATAGGATAAATAACATTTCGGCGATTTAGCTTGTAATTGGCCAAAAACATTTCTGCAAAACGAGGCATTTCGTTGTTTCGATATTCGTTTAAGTTTTCTCGTAATGTCCTTCCGGTTACAGTCAGCGCATCCAGATGCAAAAAGGATTCAAGCTCGAGCATCACCTGCGGTACGCCTCCCGCATACCAAAACAGCTCCGTCGGATAATGGCCGGCTGTCTTCGTATCAACAAGCACCGGAATTTGACGATGGAGGCGATCAAACTGCTGCGCATCGAGCTCAATCCCGATTTCTCTGGCGATCGCAATTAAATGCATAACCGCATTTAACGAGCCGCCAATAGCAGAATGGACCATAATCGCATTCTCGAAAGCTTCCTTCGTCAATATTTTGGAAGGCGTTATCCCTTCGTCCACCAGCCGCATAATTTGTTGACCGGCAGCGCGCGCCATGCGCCCGATCTCTGCATTTGTTGCAGGAATTAACGCTGACCAAGGCAACGCTAATCCTAAAGCCTCTGCCATTACTTGCATCGTAGCCGCGGTCCCCATATATTGACAAGCACCGCAGGTAGGGCAGCAAGCACGTTGAAAAGCTAAAAACTCTTCCTTGGTCATTTTGCCTTTATCTACTTCTACGCTCATATGCCATAGCTCCTCATTGGAGCGCATGCAAGGGCCCGCCCCCATAGCTCCGCCAGGCACATGAATAGCTGGTATGTCCAACCTGGCTATCGCCATCAAATGGGCCGGAACAGCCTTATCTCCAGCAGAGGATAGAACCATTGCGTCAAATGGGGTAGCCATGGCATGAATTTCGACCATGGAAGCAATCATATCCCGGGATGGAAGGGAGTACTTCATGCCTTGATGCGCTTGCGCGACTCCATCGCAAATGTCTGTTGTTGTATAGATAGCAGGCTTTCCGTCCATTTGAAATACGCCTTTTTCGATCTCGCTTACCAGCTGATTTAAGTGATAGGAGCTGGGATGACTAGCCCCATGCGTACTTTCAACCAATACCTGCACCTTATTTAAATCCTCGACTGTCCAATCCATCGACATTCGGAGAGCATCGCCTTCGAAGCTGATTTTTCGCACTTTTTGACTTTCTAACGACTCGATTTCTCTCTTCAACCTTAACAGCCTCTTTTCGCATATATAATCATACGTTTTTGGATCGGTATCACAGAAAAGAGAGTGCCCAAAGTTATCCATAATAACCTTGGGTGCCCTCTTTCGGATAAATCAGAACATCAATTGATAAAATTAGCGGTCTGAAGAAACCGTTTGATCGAGACAGTGGCTTGCGCCCTTGTTACTGTACCCTGAGGAACAAGACGGGTCTCTGTAACCCCTTTAAAAATATGGCTATGAACGATATCCGCCATAGCTGCAACTGCCCACTGGTTAATATCGGCATGATCTTCGAAGGCTTGCAAATCGAGCCTTCCTGGAGCGCCCGCTGTTTTATTGGCAAATTTCAAAGCATTTGACAACATAACCGCCATTTGCTCCCTCGTGATCGTTGCCTTCGGCCGGAATGAGCCATCCTCAAAGCCGCTGATGACAGACGCCCTGGATGCAGCGCCAACTGCTCCGGCAAACCAATCTGCTGCCGAAATATCACTGAACTTCTGGACATACGAATCATCTTCGACAAGTCCCAGCGCCCGTACGAGCAGGCTGACAAATTCAGCGCGCGTTACAGGATTGTCCGGGGCGAAGCTCGTTTGGGAAATTCCCTTTACAATTTGTTTGGATGCGAGTAATTCGACATCGGATTTCGACCAATGTCCCTGTAAATCAGTAAACGATTTCTTAGCATGAACAACCGCATACAAACTGTTCGTGTTTCGATGCATGGTTGCTTCCGTAATCCCGTTGGTCGTGTTGAACACGGAAGGAACGAAGGAAACGTTATAGGAAACCGGATCAATCGCAACTGCCGTGCTTCGGGATGCGTCAACGTTGCCTGCCAAATAGAGACTCCTTGCTACGTATGTGCTGCCAAAGTCGGAGATCGTGTAGCTGTTTTCGCCGGTCTCCACATAAAGCGTGAATTCAACGATGTCGCCAAGCAATGTGATGTCTGTTTCCGCGAGATGATCAACGATGCGTTTCGCATCGGGATCTGTAATGGTCCTCATCGAAACATAGACAACGGCCTTGTCCGTCTGTTCTTGTCCGAGTTTTTTCAGGAGAGAAACCAGAGGCGGCAAATGAACCGGCAAACGGTAATCGGCATTGTCAGCTTTAATTCTGATAAAGACATCAGAATCTAACCTGGCTGCATCAAGTATAGCCTTGGCTGGAATTCCCACCCGTCGAACCGGCTCGGTTCCGGTTACTTCAAACGTAACCGTTCGTTCGCCTTGCTCCTTGTCCGCCAGCATGTCGAACGCCTTGATCAACGGATCCGCATGAAGTATGGCCTCATACACAGAAGTCCCATTAGCATCCGGCGCAACACGGATCACAGCCGTTGAAGGGTCAAGCTTGAGCCCGCCAGGAACAGTCGTTATGCCATCCGAATCTGTCTCCGCGCCATTAGGAGGAGTCGTATTCCCCCCGCCTTCCGGATTTTCGGGCACTATGCGATTGGCACGATGAACGGTCAGCGAATTGCCATTAATATTTGCCACATACACATGGGCAGAGACCTGATCTACAGCGAGCGCAACAGGATTCTTGCCGCTTGTAATCTGCGTCGTCTCGTGAGTTGCTCCATCAATGAGCGTGACGGTATTGCTGCTGAAATTCGCTGCATAAACCTTGTTGCCATCCTCATAGACGGCAAGCGCTGCAGGACTTGAGCCGACAGCTACGGTCGAGGTGCTGTTGTTCGTGCCGTCAATAATCGTAACGTTCCCGCTTCGTTTATTGGCAACGTAAATTTTGTTGGTCGCTTGATTGACTGCAACGGCGCTCGGCGCAAGCCCGGACGCAACCGTTGTCGTATTCCCGGTTGCACCATCAATAACGGTGACGTTATGACCGAATAAATTCGCCACGTATATGCGATTTGTAGACGAATGGACTGCTATCGCGTTAGGACCCAACCCGACGGCTATCGTTTCAGTTGCAAGCGTGGTTCCATCAATGACGGTCACGTTGTCGCTGTCGATGTTTGCGACATATACCTTATTGGTCGTTTCATTAACAGCCAGCGCGAACGGACTGTCTCCGACTGCCACATCTTGTGTGTGAAGTGTCGTTCCATCGATTACGATTACATTCCCGCTTCCGGCATTTGCCACGTAAATCTTGTTGGTCACGGAATTGACTGCAACGGCAAAAGGCCGTTCCCCCACAGCTATAGTCGACGCAGCATGGGTCGCCCCGTCTATCACTGTCATGTCATCACTGTCCGCATTGACGACGTAAACCAGGTTAGTTACAAGATTTACAGCGAGTGCATAAGGAGTCGTACCGGTCGCAACGGTAGCCTCCGGGACGATTCCTGCATCCGTTTCTTTTATAATCGTTACTGTATCACTATCCGCATTCGCCACATAAACTCGTTTGGTCTGCGGATTGATCGCTACATCATGAGGCCCTCTCCCCGTTGATAGGCTCGATAAAGAGGCTGCCGCCTCCGCTCTTTGCCCTGCTGGAAACCCGGAGGCAAACAGCGCAATGGCAAGCATAACGACCCAGGCAGATCTTTTCGAAGGTTTTATAAAAGCTTTCATTTATCCACCGATCCTTTCCATGAATGATTGCTTAGTCAAGGGATCGCCTTGCCCCGCTCCATGTCAGGAACCTTTCTTATCGTCGGTGTTCAGATCCTCGATCAACGGCTTTGTTCCGGCTTTGAATTCTTGCAACGTCCGACCGACGGCGCGACCAAGTTCAGGCAGCTTTTTCGAGCCAAACAGCAGAATCCCCGCCAACACGATCAATGCAATTCCCGTAGGGCCGATCCCCAGCATAGCTCCCACCTCCTTATAATCAGGCTTCCCTTTTCCATTTAAGACCGTTGGACATGACACTTGGAGCAGATGCATAGTAAACCCGCAGTCTTACGCCAGCGAAACTGCCTGACCGTCGGTGTCGGACGTCGGTGTGCCATTCTTGAAGCGTAGAGAACCGTCAGCAGCAACCCACAGATGAGAGGTTTGATTGGATGCTGAATTTTTGAATTTGAGATGACCTTTGTCCCCGGCACCCACAATATGGATGCTGCCGTTCGTTAAAAAGCTGTCTCTTTGATCCTGGCCCTCCGCCATCGATTTCATTTTGGCTCCTGCAATTGAAGCTTCTCCCAGGGTCGTGCAGACGATTTGCGAATCATCCAGATAATCCAAGTTCGTTGTCAACCCATTGATATATAATTTCGATCCGTCAGTAACTTCGGCGAATTTGGCAGCCGCATTGCCTACGATTGGAATGTCTCCGCCGGTAAGAGTGAGATGAGAATTATTTTTTACGCTAACTACATAGTCGCCAACTGCTGTCCGATCTCCGTAATAGTTATAGGTCATAAAACCTACGATATTGACAGAACTTGATCCTATAGCAAGAAAAGGAGAAACGGATATGAGCGTACCGTTGGCTTCTTCCGCGCCGCAGCCGGTCAGAGTTAATCCAAAGCCGCGAAGCAGGTAAATCGCTTCCGGGAGGGGCCTGGCAGGGTGGTATCCGATATAGTCTGCTCCGCAGGCATTAAAATTGGAGTAGGAAAGGTTAATTTTCCACGCCCACTTGTCGCAGGCTCCCGCCCAACAAGAGCTGACAGTATGGCTTGTCCCCCCTCCGCCCGCCGCATCGTAGTCGCCGCACACAAAACCTTTGTTTACCCACCGCGACGATACCCGCTCCAGTGTGACCATCCAGGCGTTTGCCGTATAGTACCCCGTGTCGGCATGGCGATACTCCACGTTTTTTTGCGTAAGAAAACAAATCCGCGGAGCATAGAAGCAATAAGTTGAATCTGGGTACACGACTTCCGTATTAATCGTTTCACCACGTTTAGCCATTATGCCTTCGATATGAAGATATCTCACGTAGTCGTTATTTTCGGGCAGTGCAATGATAACCGCGTCGACATTATAGTTATCTACTGCGGCCCACATGGTTCTGGTGCCTAATGTTGCAGCTGTCGTTGTCGTTTTTACAATGATCGTGACTTCGGGCCCTTCGCCGACGAGCGAATCGCCTGTTTGCACAACAAGCGGAGCTGATGTCATATATTTTCCTTTTGGCAAAAAGACCGTGCCTTGTTTGGCATCAATCGCTTTTTGTATCGCGATCGTGTCGTCGCTGCTGCCGTCGCCTTTGGCGCCAAACCATTTTACATTGACCATGCCATCAAAGTTCCTTTCAAATCTCTCTCCGTAAGCCGAAACGAGCATCGTCCCTCCATTATCTGTCGAAACCGTGTCCGTTGCATTTAGACGGAACACTCCTTCTTGCCCCGGGTCTGTTACATAATACAAATCTTTGGCAGTTTGATTGTTCATTGCGCGCAATTCTGCAATCGTCAAGTAAACAACCAGCTTTTCCGACATTAAACTTTTAACCGTGTTGCGCTGATCGCCACTGTCGGCATGAGCTGTGGAAATCGTTCCGCCAATCAATCCCGAAGAAGCAATGGCAACGCCCGCCAAACCTATCGAAGCAAGCGCTTTTCTCCTGCTGATCAGCCCGTTTTTCCCTTCCTGATCTTTATCAGGATGATGCTGACCCATTCCTTCTGTTTCGTTGTACATAGCTCGTTCCTCCTTGTTAGTGAGAGATGGACGTTGATACATCGATATCATAGCTACAGTTTATAGTTCGGCATGCGCGCACTTCCATAACCATCTCTCTACTTTTATTTACCTTTATATACAATCTCACAAATCCCGCTATTCCCGCGGTATTCTATTGGATGGACGATTAGCCGGTATAAAAATGCATATAAAAGTTTAGGAATGCCTATAGTTTTGCAACTTTCCCGGATTGTATAGTAGAAATCAGATATAAGAATCCAACATTGAGAATGGAGGTTTTATTCATGTCCGGAATCGGTCCATCAGGTATCATACTGATTGTTCTTATCGCTCTGTTGCTATTTGGTCCCAGCAAACTTCCAGAATTGGGTAAAGCGTTCGGACGTACGCTGCGTGAATTCAAGAACGGAGCTAACGATTTGATAAATGAACCTAAAGAAAGCCAAGCAAGTCATGTGGGCGTCACATATGAAGATACAGGGCAATTGAAGAAGGAGCATAGCCAGGGGCGAATGGGATGAAAAAAAAGCTGGGCTCCCTTCAAGATGATGACTGGATGCCGTTGACGGAGCACTTGGGTGAGCTGCGCAAAAGAATTATTTATTGTTTAGTTGTATTTGCAATCGGGCTGATAGGCGGTTTGTTAGGGGCACAACCTATTTTTGACTATTTGGTTGCTGCCGCACCTACTTCTAATTTACATTTGAATGCGTTCTCACCGTGGGATGCGATCGGATTGTATATGAAGTTTGCCTTCGCGATTTCGTTTATTTTGGCTATTCCACATACCATGTTCCAACTGTGGGCCTTTGTACGTCCCGCACTCAAGAAACAGGAGCAAAAGGCAACTTTGCGATATGTGCCGTGGGCATTCGTCATGTTCCTGATTGGATTAGCATTTTCATATTTCGTTGTCTTCCCCATGGCGTTCCTTTTCACAGAAAAAGTGTCGAACAATATGGGCTTGGAGCAAACCTATGGCGTCATGCAGTATTTCTCTTTTTTATTTAATATCCTTCTGCCTGTTTCCTTATTATTTGAGTTACCGCTTATTATTCTTTTTTTAAGCCGAATTGGAATTTTAACACCCCATACCCTAAAAAAAGTACGTAAGATCGCATGGTTTATTCTGATCCTGGTTGCTGTTTCGGTCACCCCGCCGGATGTCATATCAGACATATTGGTGGCAGTGCCTCTCATCTTGTTGTATGAGTTCAGCGTATTGCTGTCAAAAATGGCTTACGGCAAACGTATAAAAGCTCAAGAAAAACAAGATTTCGGTCTGGAAGGTTATAGCAATTAAACATAATTGGAAAAAGAACCTGACGGCATCCTTGAAAAAGGACGCAGTCAGGTGTTTTGTTTTAAAGCAGACCGAACGATATTTTACGGTAAAGGAACGAGCCAGGACTATCAGTACGATGGCAAAATATTGCACGATGTTATAAGTATATATTAATTTTCTACACACTCTTTCAACTATTCTACAAAATCGGCTTATATTCCGCATAATACCTATACTCGCTATGTATAGCAGGCTTTCTAGCATGTATATTAATACTAAAGATATTCATGTTAGTCAGACAGGGGGTAATAACATTGCTTAAAGTGATTATAGCGGACGATGAACGAATACAAAGAGAAGGCATTGCCAAGCATGTGGATTGGCAAGCTTATGGGATGCAGATCGTTGGTCTTGCGAAGGATGGCGTACAAGCGCTGGAACTGATTGAGAAGAACGGTATCGATCTTCTCATTACCGATATCAAGATGCCAAAAATGCATGGATTGGAGCTGGCCGAACGGGCCCAGCAATTAAACCCCCAGGTTAAAATTTTGATCATTAGCGGGTATAACGACTTTGAATACGCAAGAGCCGCCATCGAATTGAAAGCGTATGCATTTTTATTAAAGCCGATTCTGTTCGACAAGCTATTTCAAGAGCTTGATAAAATACATGCGCTAATCGTTCAAGAACAACACAAACAGCAAACTCTCGTTTCCTTGAAAGAACAAATTCAGGAAAGCAAGCCGTTGCTTGCCGAGAAACTGTTTCAGCATATCCTGCACGGATTTTTAAGGGATGAGGAATTCATTCGCAATCGTATGGACACGCTGTCTTTGCCATTACCCTCAAATGGATATGATACCTTGCTATTGCAAATTGACGCTCCCCTGGATTCTCCAGAGACGGACGCCAAGAAACAATTAACCTATTTGCAATTTCTCGATCAAATCGCACGTTTCGCTGCCATCGAGCAGCAAGGGCAGGCCTTCCAAACAAAAGAAAACGAATTCGCAATCGTGCTTTATGCCTCAGAGCTTGACGGACCTTCTCCCGTTCCCGATGTGATCCGCGAGGTCAGGGAAAACCTGCTGCTTCCGTACAACGAAATGTTGACGATCAGTATTAGCAATCGGAAGGCCAGGCTAAGTCAATTGCATGAAGCTTACAAGGAATGCGAAGCAGCATCGAGACAAAAATTTTATCTCGGCAAAGGGAAAGATATCTACTACCTTGACAGTATGACCGAGCAAACATTCTCCGCCAATTATGACGTTTTCTACGAACAGTTGATCCAAGCGGTGGAGATTGGCAATGTCAATCAGGTAGAACAGACCATTGAAGAAATATGCAAGGAATTTACCCAAATGTCTTCCGGCTATAAGCCGTTTATTAAAGCTTTTTGCTTTAGAACGATGAGCGATTTGATCCGGATTATTCATGAATCCAATGAAAAAATAGAATCCGTGTTCGGCGAAGAGCATCGTCTATGGGATCGCATCTATTCTTTCGATACGCTTCCGGAAATTCACGAGTGGCTCAAGGAAACGGCCGTCTCCGCTTGCCGGCATCTTCACGCAAAGCGCACAAGGAAAAATACGAACATCATCGAAACCATCATTCAGAATCTCGAAACCCGTTATCACGAGCCCATTACGATCGACGAACTTGCGAAGCGCATCCACCTGACTCCCAACTACATTTCCAATATCTTCAAGGAATACGTTGGGGAGAGCATTATCGACTACCTGACGAAGGTGAGAATGAAACATGCCATTCGATTGCTGACGGACGAATCCGTTCGAATCTATGAGGTCGCCGAACAAACCGGTTATAACAGCACCTCTTATTTCAGCGTTGTCTTTAAGAACATGTACGGGATCAGCCCGAAAGAATATCGGGACCAATCTCTAAAATCGTAATTAATTGGAGCGAACACAGATGAAAATGCTTAACAACATAAAGCTTCGAAACAAGCTGCTCATCTGTTATGGCAGTTTGATGATCTTTGCCGTCAGCATGGTCGGTCTGCTAACCTATCAGAAAATCCAATCCTATATTTATAACCAATCAAGCAAATCATACAGTCAGACCCTGGATCAGGTCGTCATGAATATCGATTACAAGATGAACACGCATCAAGAGCTTCTTAGTCCGTATATTACCAATCATAAATTTATCGCCGCCTTAAATACAATCTACTATTCGCCTGCGGATTATACTTATCAATATTTTGACAATTTGCGCTCTATCTTTGAGTTGGAGCGCCGTTACCCTTCTATTAAAAATATTATTATTTATAAGAAAAACGATACCATGCCCGATATCGGCACTTACCCGGACAAACCAAGCATCTCCGACGCGGAGCATACCATCATCGATATTGCCTATGCCGAGCAAAGCGCTTGGTACCAGAAGCATTTCGCCAACTTGGACGAAACAGACCTGGCCGGCCTCATCGCATTATCCAACGCCTCGATCTGGACAGTCAACGACAATCGGTCGCTCATCTCGATTATCAAGCCGATCATGTACAACAACGACAAGCTCGTCGGCATTGTCGAGATGCAACTGAGGCTCAAGGATATCTTCCAGGATGGAATGTTCAGCGAACATTCACCCGAAGAACTCTTCTACATGGTGAACGACGATGGGGAGATCCGGTTCCAGAGCAATACCGAGCTGCCTCCGATCGCCGCTCCGTCCGGAAACCCGATGCTTAACAACGAAAGCTCCGGAAGCTGGCTGGCGGAAAGCGATCGCTCCAAAAAGCTGGTGTTGTATCAAACCAACCGTCATTCCGGCTGGAAATACGTGCTCGAGGTGCCTATGGACAGCCTGATGCTCAGCGCGCAATCCATCCGGAATTTCACGGTTGCGATTCTGATCGGCAGCATTTTGATCAGCATCCTGCTTACGCTTGCGATTTCCCGCGTACTGTCCCGCCGAATATCGCTGCTGGCGAAACATATGGATAGACAGGAGGACCTGACGCTGGAAATTGGTCCATCCGTGGACGGACGGGACGAGATCGGGATGCTGATGCGAAATTACAATCGCATGATCAAACGAATACGAGAGTTGATAGAAGAGTTAAGAACGAGCCAGCAATTGCAGAAAGAATCCGAAATCAAGTCGCTGCAAGCCCAGATTAATCCCCATTTCCTTTATAACACTTTAGCGACCATTAATTGGATGGCTGCAGATAACGAAACGAAAAAGATTATGGATATGGTCAACAATCTGGCGACTTTTTATCGGTTGTCCCTGAATTCGGGCAAGGAATATTTGCGGATCAACGAAGAAGTACGGCATGTGCAAACCTATGTCGAAATTCAGAAGATCAGACTGGAGGACATGATCAACGTCACCTTTGACATCGAGGATAAAATTTTAGCCTTTCACACCCTCAAGCTGATTCTCCAGCCATTTGTGGAAAATGCCATTTTGCATGGAGCCGAGCATAAAGACGGTACGACAAACATTGTGATCAAGGGGTATCTGTCTCATGAGGAACAATGCGTAATCTTCGAGATTATCGATGACGGAATCGGCATGAATATGCCGACCCACAACCAATATGTAAATCACGGCGGCTACGGCATCCACAATGTCAATGAAAAAATCAAACTTCAGCATGGCCATCAATACGGCGTCCGATTATTCAGCGAGCCGGGAGTCGGCACCCGGGTAGTGATTCGAATTCCCGTCCTCGAATGAAAAACAAAAAAGCGGAAGCGCAGGACTTGCCCGCGCTTCCGGCTTTTTGTTGTTTGCTACTTTTTCAAATATTCGTCGATCAGACGGAGCTTCTCGGCCGTAACCTCAGGAGCGCCGATTTTTTCGAAGTGGGCAAGCATTTCTTTCGTAATCTTGCGCGCTTCCTCTTCCGTTTTGGCAAATATGGCCTTGGCCTGCCACTTGTCGATTTCGGGCCACAGATTGCCCCAATGCTTATCCCATTCCGGACCCGTTCCGGCAGGGTTAAACAGATTGTCGTCAACCGTATAACCTTCCGCCCAGATCGTTTCGCCCATCCGGAATTCCTCCGTGCCCGCCTTCACTTCCATCGTCGGAATAACAGGATATTTCAGCAGATTGTAGAATATGAGGCCTTCGCTTGCTTGGAATACGCTGTCGCCTTTGTCAAGCTCGACTTTCACTTCCGGTTTCGCCTCGTACAAACCGTCTGCATTTTTGACATAATATTCGCCATCGACGCCATGGCTCAGGAAGAATGAACCTTCGTTCGTTGCGTTCCAATCCAGGAATTCCATGAAACGCTCCAGGTTGCGCTCATTCTCCGCGAATTTTTTGGAGATAACGATGCCCTCGAACATGCTGTAGGAGGTCGAAGCGTAGATCGGAAGCGGCAGTCCTTCTACGCGGATAGCGGGGCTTGGTACATAACGGTTGTTCGGATCGGATGCCTTCAGCACTCCATTGGCCGTATCCATCGGCACATGCGTCTGGAAGGTGATGCCGACGCGACCCGAGCTGAGCTTGGCTTGATATTGATCCGGCTGCTGCGTCAGGAACTCGCGGTCGAGCAATCCGTTATTGTACAGCTTATTCATGAAGACCATATATTCCTCGATGCCCGGATGGTTGAACCACCAGTGCAACGTTTTGTTATCCTCGGACAGATCGTACCAATTTTTAGTCCACGTATACATGAAGTTTTGTCTGCCCATATGATCCAAAGTAAGCGGAATAATCGGTTTTCCGTCCACATCCGGGATTTGTTCTTTAAACGCCATCAGCACGTTAAACAATTCGTCCGTTGTCTTGGGCGCTTCCATACCCACCTGCTTGAGCCAATCTTCTTTGACGAAGAAGCCGAGCACCTTCTCTGCAACATCAGGATGGCTTGCCGAGTTGCTTGGGATAATATTCATCTTTCCGTCTTTCTTATTTGCAAATACGGCGGCGTTATATTTGGGATCGCTATATTTTAGCAGGTTCGGATACTTGGCCAGCAGCTCGTCGGTTGAAATAGAAAGCCCTGCATCGGCCCATTTGTTGGCGATCGCGTTACTCAGCTCATTGGTTGCATACCGCACGACATCCGGGATTTCCCCTCCTGCAAGCAGCATGTTCATCTGATCGGGAACCTCGCCGTTAGCCAAGGAAAACCGGATATCTATATTTTTGTTTTCCAATAGCCATTGGTGCATCGGATTATTTTCTTTCGGCAAGACCGTGTCTCCCATGAGCAAAATGTTGACGACAAGCGGATCCTCCTTTACCTCCGGAGCTGCCGTAGAGCCCGACGATGCAGTCGGCGACGGGGACTGGCTGGCCGAACCGTTGTTGCCCTTGCTGCAGGCTATTAGAGAAGCAGCCATCAAACTGAAAACAAGCACAAACGAGAGTAACTTCCATGACTTTTTCACTGTAAAACCACCTTTTCTGTAATTTATATATTATCAAGATTCCTCAGCCTTTCAAAGAACCGATAATAACGCCTTTAACGAAATACTTTTGCAAAAACGGATACACGCACATAATCGGGATAACAACCACCATCAAAGTCGCCATTTTGATCGATTGCGCCGTGACCGTTCGTTTCGTGCTGCTGACCAGATCTACCATGCCGAAGGAATTACCCGGCGTGCCCGATCGATTAAGATCGAGAATTTTCATCAGCAGCGATTGCAACGGAATCAGATCCTGCTTGGTGACAAACAGCGTGGCCGTCATGTAGTCATTCCAATGCCCGACAGCCGCGAATAAACCCATTGTGGCGAAAATCGGAAGACTAAGCGGGAATACGATTCTCGTATACACCGTCAAGTCGTTGGCCCCGTCGATATGCGCCGATTCCTCCAGCTCCTTCGGCAGCGCCCTGAAAAACGAACGGAAGATGAATACGGAAGAAGCGCCGTATAAGGTAGGAATGACGTAGACCCAGAAGCTGTTGAGCAGATGCAGCGACTTGTACAACAAGTATGTCGGGATCAGACCGCCGCCGAAGAACAGCGTAATGATAATCATGATGTTGATGATCTTCCTGCCCCTCAGCCTGTCCTTGGACAAGCCGTAAGCCATCAAAGAGACAAGAAGAATGGAAAGCGTCGCCCCGATCAGCGTCCTGCCGATGGTAATGGTGTAGGCGTCCATAATATCGCTTCTGGCGAAGATCGCCTTGTAATTATCCAGCGTAAAGGCTCTGGGCCAAAAATGTATCCCCCCCTTGGAGGCATCGTAACCCTCGCTAAAGGACAATGCGGCGATGCGCCAAAACGGGTATATGAACAGAAACGAGAGCGCGGACAGAAACAGATAGTTGATCCATTGAAACACTTTTTCCCCTCTGGAAATAATCATGCCGGTGTCCCTCCTTTTTTAGAAAATGCCTTCTTCTCCTGTCTTCTTGATCAGGAAATTTAGCGTAAACAAGGCGATCATGCCGATCACGGACTTGAACACTCCGACAGCGGTCGCCATCTCGTATTGGGCTCTGAATATCCCCATCTTCATGACGTACGTATCGATGATTTCGGCTTTATCGAGCAGCATCGGGTTTTGCATGACATAGACTTGCTCGAAGCCTGCATCGAGAATTCCCGCCATATTGAGAATAAACAGCAGAATGATCGTTGGACGGATAGCAGGGAGTGTGATATGCCAGATTTGCTTGAAACGGTTGGCGCCGTCGATAACCGCCGATTCGTACAGCTCCGTATTGACGGACATAATGGATGCGAGATAAATGATCGTTCCGAAGCCGATTCCTTTCCAAACGTCTGACGCGACAATCATCCCCCAGATCAAGTCCGGATCGCCAAACCAGAAGATAGGCTCCTTGATCAACCCCAGAAAGACCAGCAGGTTATTGACAACCCCTCCATCCGTGCTAAACAATTCGTACCAGATGCCCGCCACAACGACCCACGAGACAAAAAAGGGCAAGTAGGAAATCGTTTGCGCGATCCGCTTGAACACGATGTTGCGAACCTCGTTTAATAGGATGGCCAGCAAAATCGGCGCCGGAAATCCGAACACGAGCTTTAGCAAGCTGATGGCGATGCTGTTGGTCATTACAACCGAAAAGTTCGGGCTGTTAAAAAACTCCTTGAAGTTGTCCCATCCTACCCACTCGCTGGCAAAAACGCCCTTGATGATATCGTAGTCTTTAAAGGCGATGAGAACGCCGTACATAGGCTGGTAACAAAATACGAGAAACCATATGATACCCGGCAGGACAAACAGGTACAGATACCTGTTGCTCCATAGCTCCTTTCCCAATAGGCGGGAATTCAAGCGCTTACTTTTTATTGATGACGATTGCATCCATTAGCCTCCTTGCGTCTGTCAGTTCTGTCTTGTACCCTGCAAATAAATTATAAAATGCGGCGTTTAAAATGATAATTCAGTATTCTACACAAAGTGCTAAGTATTCTATTGGAACGCTTACATGATGGGATATTCCGCAGAAACGGACCGGGGGCGTCTGCTCCGAACGCCCCGTCATACACGCGAAAAACCCCGGATGCTCCGGCATTCGGGGGATTGGCTTGCATCAAACGAACGATTTTCCGCCTAATAGGTTAGACTGGCCGATCGTTCTCCAAATACGACAGCAGGTTGAATATCGCTTGAGCGGCCTCGGAGCGAGCCGCTTGATTCCGCGGGTAGAAATAACCGGAGGAGCCGCCTTTTAACAAGCCGAGTCCAGTCGCCGTGCGAATGGCATCCGCTGCCCAGACGGAGATTGAGGCAGCATCCTTATAATGGGCGCCGAGTGGCGCATTCGTCGTCGAATCCGACTGAAGAGATCGCATGATCATAACCGCCATTTGCTCGCGCGTGATGATGCCCTCAGGATTAAACGAGCTCGCCGATTCGCCCGTTACCCATCCGGCCTGCTTCGCGGCCGCAATATAGCCCGCGTACCAGCTGTCCTCGGATACGTCAGGGAAGCTCGCTTCTTCGATCGGCTTGATGCCCATGGCTCTGGCCAGCATCGCCGCGAACGTCGCTCGCGTAACCTCTCCGTTCAAACGGAACAGGCCTCCGCCTTCCCCTTTGACGATCTGTCTGGCGCTCAGATCGCGAATGGCAGCATACGCCCAGTGACCGGACTGAACATCGGCGTACGATTTATCGTATTCGAACACCGCGTATTGACCAGGCTCGAGCAGCTCCGCTTCGATTTTTCCGCCAATTCGCTTGCTCGGCACGTAGACCAGCTTTCCATCCGCTTGTATTTTGTACAGATACGCGGGGATGGCGCCGATCGCGGCCTGTACATCAAAGGACAAGTTTATGGGCACGGGGAAGCTATCCGCCGTCTTCTTGCCGTCTTCGCTGGCCGCGCCAATTTCGATGACGCTCGAGAGCGGCTGTACATGCGCCGATTCGGCTGCCGCTGCCTTCTCCAACATGCTTTGAACGAATTGCGACGTCAGCTCGTTTAACATCAAACGAAGACCGCCGCCGCTCCAGCCCTCCATCAGAGCCCGGATTGCAGGCCCCGATGCCGCCAGTGTCGCGCCGTTCTTCTTCAGCCTGAGCGTGGAGCTATTCGACAATGGCGTGGAATGTGCCCGTAACAAAACGCCTCTCTCGCTCGCTCCAAGCTCGATATCAATCCCTTCGCCCTCGGACAGCTTCTTCCAATCCGCTTCGCTTAAGGATTTAAACCCTGGCGTTTGCTGCGTGACCGGAAAATTCGGCTGCGCCGGCGTGTCTATCGGTTCTCCCGCTTTCTCGGCAAACGTCATATCCGCCCAATATTGCTGATTGTCGCCATCTCCCGCCCACATCATTTGGCCCCAATTATTAGGACCGTCATTATCGGTCGCAAGCACGCTCATGCCAATTTGCCGGTTCGTTGCTGGTTCGAATGGCTGTACTTGCAGCGATGACCAAGGAATAGCCACTTCCATTGTATAGCCCGTATCCGTGATAACCGCAGCAATGTCGCCATCCGTGTATGCGCTCTCCTGCGCACCGGCCGAATGTCCTTCGCGGATAAACATATGCGGCTGGCCATCCGGTCCGCTTGGCGTCATGAACAGCGCGTAATCTCCGTCCGCATATCTGCCGCCTTGCTTGTCATGATTGAGATCCAGGAACAGCATCGTCGCGTCGGACAAATACATTTGCGCTCCCGTTTCGGTAAAGTTCAGCGAGTCGTCCGTCCTTGTCTCCAATAGATACAGATGTTGTTCGTCCCAGCGAACGCGGTAACGCGAAGTAAGATCGGCTTCGTCTTCCATGGAACCCCATACCGTGCCGTAACGCTTAACGTCGGCAGAATTCGGACTGACGACGATTTCATCGGCGTCCTCCCATTCCCCGGGCTCCGCCACGCCGTCGACCGCGATAATCTCCGTGGCTTTCAAAGAATCGTATTTTTTTATTAAATCATTGGAGCCCGAGCTTCCGTCCGCTCCCGCTTCCTTAAACAATCGGAAGTAAGTATAGGGATCGACCACTTCGAAATCCAGATCCGGATAAGTCTCTCTAATATAGTCGATTGCGCCAACAATGGCGGAAGGGCGAGTCAGCACGACCTTGACATTGAGGAAGTCCCTTCTCTTCAACTCATTAACCAATTCCTCGCCGTACTGCGCCGAATCCGATACGTCATGTCCCATCGCGATAACGGGCGCAAACGGCGTTCCGTTTACGACTTTCTGTTCGAATCCCTCATGATTGCCGACGCCCATCGGCGAGAATCTGCTGTAGGTGTCCTGTACTCTCAGCGGCGTAATGCCGGAATTGCCGCTTATGAAAAAGCCGGTAATATCCAGGTCGAACTTATTGTACATCGCCGTGTTGTACTCCTCCCACACATTCAGGAAATCCGGAAGCCCCGCCGGACGATTCTCCTCCAACAGCATCATGGGATTCAAGTAACCCGAGCCGTTATTACCCGCCACGAAATAATCGTTGGGACTCATGGTCTCGTAAATATAATTGTAGAGCTGCGGAACGCGTTTGGATGTATTGGGCACCAGCGCCCAGCCCAGCGGGAGCTCTCCGCGTTTGGGATCGTCCCACATGACCGGAAACGCGCCGTTGGCCCATGAGCTTCCGTCGAAATCCCCCATGTAGAACGTGATGTATTTTTTCCCTTCCTCCAAAACAATGTCGTTGTCTCCCTTGTCGTTACTCTGCTCGTACGGACCCGACAACGGATCATGCTGGAACACCGAGGCATTGGACAAGCCGACATGGCCGAACGCGTCCGCATCCTTCTGCGCGTTGTAGGCGGAAATGATGTCCAGATACAGCCATTCCATTTCATACTCGGTTAAATTGGCTCCGACAGGATCGATTAAGCTGGTGTATTTGATATACCAAGGAACAAACCCGCCTACCGTAAAAATATTTCTGCCCGCTTTGCTGTTTTGCGCGCTCAGCAATTCAATTAATGTATGGTAATCCGTGCCGAGCGGCTGACCCTTGTCATCATTTGGGATGCTTGTCTGGTCTGGACTGAGGTCGAAGAAAAACGACTTGTTGGCGATATAATAATCGGCATTGGGCAACGAGCTGTTAAACAGGTCGGGATAAGAGAAGTCGTCTTTGTCGATAACTTCCTCCGGCGGCAGCGGCTTGCCCACCTGTATTGTTTTCTTGATGATCGGGCCAAATCGGGCCGAACCGTCCCGAATCATTTGCGCTTCGAAGGTATATTCCCCCTCCGTGGACGGAGCTTCGATCGTAAAGGTAAACGTGTAATCCTCGTTCTGTCCTGTTATTCCGTTTATAAATATGCGGGCATTATTTAAGGCCAACGCATAACCGCCGGTCAAATGGCCCCACATCAATCCATTGTTGTCCGTAGACGCGAAGCGGACCAAGGCATCCTCGGACCACGCGAAGCTATCGGTGTTCTTAAACGTCATGGACAGCTTGATGACCGATCCCGGCTCCATCCGATCCGGCAGATTTTCCGCGATCAACTGGGCGGCCAGCGTGCCTTCGCTTAAGGAGACAGGCGGCGTCTCTACCGTTGTCGCCGGCGTTCGATCGGGATCATCGAGAGGATCGATTGCACTGGGTTTCCCCACAATGATCGACTTCGTAATTGTCGGTCCAAATCGGGCTACTCCGTCCCGAATCATCTGAGCCTGGAACGTATGCGTCCCCTCGGCTGTCGGCGCCTGAATCGTAAAGCGGAAGGCATACGTACCGTCCGTTTCCGTTACGCCATCCATGAATATTCTGGCGTTGTTGGTTCCAATTGCATACCCTCCGTTTAGCGCGCCCCACTGAAAATGATTGTTGTCCGTCGGGGCAAACCGCGTCAGGAGCGACTCGGACCAGGGGTGCGTCCCCGTGTTTTCCAGCTCGATTGTCACTGGCAGGATGGCCCCGGGCTGCATAACATCCGGCAAATTTTCTTCGATCAGCCTTGCGATCAGGCTGCCCTCGTCAGTCGGAATCGGCGGGGCGTCTTCGATCGTTGCAGGCATTCGATCGCCTTCCATGTCCGCCGGATCCACGATTTCGATGCTTTGGGCGATGCCCGATCCCGACATCCACGTGACTCCGTCCCTCACCACGTTGGCATTGAACACGACCTCTCCTACGCTGGCGGGCGCTTGCAACGAGAATCGGAACTGCTTGGTTTGTCCCGGTCCGATTTGATCCGCGACATTTAGGAAAACGCGTTGGCTGCCATCGGGAGCAGAGCTCGCTCCGCCATCCGGAAACCCCGTCCATGTGATGGAATTCAAGGACTTGGAGCCTAACCGATACATGTCGTCGGCATTCCACGTGGCGGTACCCGTGTTCTTGACCGTCAACGATATCATGGCCGTTTGGCCAGCGGCAATCTTCCGAGGAATATAAGCGGAGATGACCTTCGCGCTATAAGGCGTCGAACCTTCATTGAAGTTCCATGAGATGCCGTCAAGCGCATTGACCATCAACATTGGATTTGTTTGATCGGTATCCAGATACTTGGCCTTAGCCCATAGGTAAGCATCGTTTTTGGCGCTTCCCGTACTTTCTCGGCCAATATCCGGGATCCGGCCCGTTCCGCTGAATTTGCCGTTAAGATCCACGACCACTTCCGTGTTGCGGTTAACGACGATATCCGTGTACAAGCTGTCAGGCGATAGGTCGTAACGCACGGGCAGCAGGTTTTCGACCCCCGCTACCGTTGAAGCGACGTTTGCGGTAGCCGGAACGTTCTCGTCCCACACGACGGCTCCCTCCACGGATGGGAGGAATAGATCCAGAAGCTGCGCAAAGCTCAAGGAGTCATCCAGCTCATAGCCGTCCAAAAGCCGATTCGAGGCTCTAAGCTTTGCCAGCCAGTATTTGTCCGTTTCCACATTGGCCTGCGTAGCGATCGAATTGCTCTCGTAGTAGAAATAGAGCTGCGGCTGATCGCGGTTCACGATGCCCTGCAACGCGGTTGCAAGCTTGAGATAGTCGTACGCGACCTTCTGGCTGAGCACTTCCTTTTCGGCGATAAATGATTTCAAATCGAATACGTGCACCGTTGGCGGCGATGGAGCCGCCTCCGCGGCCGGCAGTCTGATCCCCGTCAAGTTCGATACCAACAACGCAATCACTAATAATAACGTTCCGAATCTTTTTTTCATGTAAATTCTCCTTTCGTCTCTCTGTTGTGTAAGCGTTTTCTATTACTCGCATTTAAAATTACTATACCGCCTCGCAACATGCCATTCATTATTCTACAGAGTAGATTTAATTTTTAACAAAGTCGTAGAGGGAGGAGCGGAAGGGAATAGAATTTGTTTTATTGCGCCGGATGGGCAGAACAGACGAGGGCGTGGAACAACGAGGCATCTTGTTTTGCCGCCTTGCTCCTCGCGCCGGCCATTTATTTCGCCCCTATAGAGCCACTCCTGTCCGTTAGCTCAAATAAAAGGAAAAACGCCCTTTAATGGCCCCAACTCCGCCCTTGCTTGCGCTTTAGAGGGAAATCCTCCCTCTAATCAGCCCAAATCGCCGGACTAGGAGCAGTCTCAACCCGATTAAAGGGCACATTTCCCTCTAAGCCGGGCCATTAGTCTGATTCCCGCCGATTATAGGGAACTTTTCCCTCTATTTTCCTCTGCGGTATACGATTGGCCTCTCCTCGTACCGCACTTGCACTCGCGTTATCATCCGTTAAACCTGATATTTTATAAATGTTGTAATAACGATGAAAAAACCTTCCGGCTCCAGCATCCGGAAGGCTCTTTGGTCTATACCAGCTTATAAGTAACAAACTTCTTTGCGGCGATTGAACACGTAATACGATTGTCTAAAGCATCCACCGTTCCCTGCTGCTCCTCGATGATATTGGCAATCATTGCGCCATTGATCGGTACGGCAACGGACAAGGCGACATCCGACGACCGAGACTCCACATTATACAATCGAATAATAGGTTGATTGCCTTCCTCCGACCATTTTTGCGCGGATAACATGACGTCGCCCTCCACCTCGACCAGGCTGTCCTTGAGAGGCAGGCGGGACTTCGACGCGTTGGGATCCGGCAGCTTAAACAATCCGCCATGCGACGTATCCTGCACCCACGATCTTCCCTTGTTCCATTTGTCCTCATCGATCGGGAGCAGCTTCGTCCGTAAACTTTGATGATAGAGCTCCGACTCTTGATAAAGCAGGGTTGCGGATTCCTCCGCGAAAGGCCTCAGCGCAAGCTCCAGCGTATGCCGTCCGATGCACTGGGCTTTGGGCTGATAATCCTGCTCCATGTACACGCTCTCTCTCAGGTGGATCGTTTCGACGCCGCGGAGCAGCGTAACGCCGGCCGTGCGGCCCTCGTCCAGCATCTCGTAATCATGCAGGCCTTTGGCGAAAATCGCCGAACCGCCGCTGTTGTACACAGGGGCAAACCACTTCCAGAACGGCTGCGAGTTGGCATCCCGCTCCCATGCTTTCCCGCTGTCCCAGCTTCTCTTTACGACATCGAGCTGTCCGCCCGCAAGCACGTGCAGCGCCTCATCCGCAGACGGGAACAACATCCGCAGACGATGATCCTTGACTCCGTTGTCTACCTGCACTTGTATGTTCAAGCGCTCGGAAGCCGCGTCGAGCCTCAGCGTCACTTCGAAGACGTTAGCCGCCGTCTCCTCCGACATGCGCTCCTTCGAGGCATCCAGCCCGATCGGCAGCTCCCAGACGAAGCGGTAGACGGCTTCTTGATACAGCGCATTGTCGGTTCTGGATACCCACTCAACGGCTCCGTCCCAAATCCGATCGCCTTCGCCGTCTTGAACCGCTTTAAACACATACAGATCCCCGCGGTCTCCGACATTTTGAATTTGCCCTTGATTGCTCAGCCGGCGGCCCGACTTCTTGTGGAGCACATGGAACATGCCATTGTCTTGCAGCTCGACCCTGAGCCGCTCGTTCTCCATAATCGACGTCTCCGGATTCCCGGCATCCTGCAGCCTTACGCCCTCCCGATGCTGGCGCACGCGATACGCCGCATACCCCAGCGCCGGCACGCGCGGCTGCCACTCGATATCGCAGCGTTTCACGCCGATAACGCCGGGCAAATTAATGGGACTGATCACTTGCACGCGGCTAGGCGCTTCCGATACCAGGCGATAAGGAAGCGGCTGCCCGTTTTCGTCCTCGATGGAAAAGGACTCCACCTTCTCGTCATCCAGGAAATACACGGGCGTTCGGATGACCTCCGCAGCTTCCAACTGCGACGTATTGACGACGAGCAGCTTCTGGTCGTCCCGTTCATACCCGGAACTGTCAACCTGCCTCGCGATAATCCCGAGCTTTCGGCCGATGATGGTTTCCGTCAGCTCCTTTACGCGCCGGTGCCGGTCCATCATCTCATCGTGCACGGCGTCTTGGCTGCAGCCGCATATGCTGTCATGCGGATGATTCTGCATATACAATTTCCAGACATAACGGATTCCTTCCTTATCGTAGGGATCCAGGTCCAGCATGGCGCACCATGTCGACAGCGGCTCCAGCCATTTCTCGATGAGATCGTGGCCCTCCACATTCGCTTGCTTGATGTAGATGCGGCTCGATAACGTGCCGGCCAAAATATTGTATTCGGGTGCCTCCCGGAGCTCGCCTTGCAGGACGGGATAAGTCCCTGCCGGCTGCTCTTCCATTTCCCGCTGCACACTCTTTACATAATCCGGCAGCGTGCTATGCAAAACGTCGATTTCGTCGCCGTATATGCTGCGCAGCTGCTGTAAAACCTCGGGGAGATTTTCCTGCGCCTCCAGATGATCGACTCCGTTCATCATGGGATAATGCGATGTCGGATTGATGTTCTCTTCGCGTTCGCTGATCATGTCGAAGACGGCTTGCAACTGATCCGGATCGCCGGGCAAGCGCTGCGCGCTGTTATACCAATAATAAAGCTGAAGCGCCGTTACCTCCGAGCCGTCCGGGGACTGCCAGCGGAAAAACGGGCTGCCGTGCTTGCCGGCATCGTAGGCGCGGCCGAACACGCAGTTGTCGATGCCTACGTCCCTGAACAGCTGCGGCATCTGACCGGTCAGCCCGAAGTGATCCGGCAAGTAACCGATCTTCATCTCTCCGCCCAGCCTGCGCGATGCGCCGATCCCTTCCATCAGACTGCGGATGGTCGACTCCGCGCTCGTCAAATACAAATCATTTTGTTGATACCAGGGACCGATCAAAATCCGGCCTTCCCGAATCAACCTTTCCAAACGCGGCTTCTGATGCGGACGCAGCGCGTAATAATCCTCCAGCACGATCGTCTGTCCGTCGAGATGAAACGACTTGAATTCGGGATCGCGCTCGAGCAGGTCGAGCAGCTTGTCGATCAACTGGACCAAACGATACCGAAATTGTTCGAACGTCATGTACCATTCGCGGTCCCAATGCGTATGCGCGATAAAATGATACGTTTTCTTCTGTGTCATGCCTCTGTCCTCCATGGTTCGGGAACCCCCGAATTAATGAGTCGTTTCAATTGTAATGATCCCCTTGGGCCCCAAATGCAGGGTCACTCCTCTGCCGTCCGACGCAGCAATCTGAACCGGTTCCTTGCGGTTCTCCTCCAAATCCAGTACATAGACTTCTTTGACAGGCCGATCGAGCCGCAATGTCGCCGACTGCTCCGATTCCGTCGGGTTGAAGCAGCGGAGGAGCGTACCGTCGCGGCCTTCCGTCCTCTTTATCGCAGACAACACGATCGGGCTTTCCGGCTCCTCGAGGCTGGCAAAAGAGTGAACAAGCGGCATCGTTCCCGCGCTCTTGCGCATCTGAACCGCGCGTGCCGGCAGATGATGCTCGGCGGATCGCCGCCATGCCTCTCCGCTTTGCGCGCCGTCCCCCGCATGCGGGATAAGCGCCAGCCGGTACGTCAGCTCGCCCTGGCATTGCGCCTCCGGCGTCTTGAACATCGGACCTGCTCCGCCTCGGATGGTTCGCAGATCCGGAGAACCCAGATATCCGACAGAACGGACAAGCGTGACGAGAATATCGCCGCCCGGCGTCACCTCGTATTCGGGAAGGCCGTAAGGAGCAACCGCAAAGCCATACGATCCGCATGAACTCGTGACTCCCGCCAGACCTTGGTTCGGATGCACGCCGACGGCATCCTCAATCCAGCGATCATCGGAAGGCTGAGCAACCTTCGTTGACCGTCTAACCATATCGAAGGCAGAGGATGCCCATGATTGCGCGGCCCCAATGCCGGTGGCAAACTTCGCTCGCAGACGATGATCGCTGGCCTGATTGTCAAAGCGCGTCGTCACGCCTACCCAGCGGTCGTGTTTGCCAAGGCTGAGCTCTGTCGTCAAGCTGCATTCTCGTTTAACCGCCGAACGCCGCTTGCGGTCGCTCTCCAAACCGGCAGGCAGCAGCCAGCTTTGCGCGATACGGAGAACCCCCCTTGCCGGACCGTCTTCCGTTACGGAGATGGAAGCCTGCAGGCCCGCCGTAGAGAAGCGCTCGTCGAACAAAGGCGGCGAGAAGGTATAACCGTCGCCGATATCGCCTCCATCCTCGTATACGAGGACGTTATCGTAGTGTCGGCCGCTCATCTTGTCGAGAAGCCGAACGCTTCCGTCCTGGCCGACCTCTACCCGAAGCCAATCATTTTCCAGCGCGTGGCCATCTACCAACGTGTTCGTGTCCGGCGAAGCCAGGCGAACAGGCGTCGCGGTAAAGGTCGCGTAACCGAGACCCGGCAGCTCATGGGGGACAAAGCGCACGGTCGCCTTGCGAACAAACGCCAAGCCGACCAGAATGCCCTTCTCCTCCGGCGGTACGGCGGCATCCAGCAAGCCGAGATCCCGGACCTCGTCGTCGGGATGATTGCCGGCAATCAGCTCCCGCTTCATATCCACCCATTGCGAAGGCAGCACGCGGCCTTCGCTGTCGCGGATTTCGAAGAAACGAATATCCGCGTCGGCATCCGGAAGCATCAGCTCCACGGTCACCGTATCCTTGCGGCCGCGCTCCAGCGGGTTAAATACATGGAACACAATCGCCCCGTCCGGCAAGGCTGACGTATCGATTTCCGACGCGATATAACGGAGGGATTCTTCCGTCAGCTGCCCCGCGATTTCCTGGGCCCATTCGAAGCGGGTCATCATCTGCCGATGCACTTCGTCGCGACTGCATCCGCATATGGAATCGTGGGGATGGTTCTGGAGCAGGTATTTCCAGGACTGCGCGAGCAGCTTATCCGGATAAGCGCCTCCCATGCCGTGCCATATGGCCGAGAACGGCTCCGCCCATCGTTCCAGCTCAAACTGCACCTTCGCGTTGAACTGCTTGAGGGGCATTCTGGAGGATAGCACATTGGCCAACAGAAAGTTGATCGAGCCGTCCACGGAGCGATTGGTATCCCTCAGCTCGCCGACGGCCGTATACAGCCCATCTGCTATGCTTTCCGTCTCCGCCTTCGCGGAGGCCAGAAACTGCTCCATCGTGCTGTGGATCAGCTTGTATCCCGGAAAGCGCGGCGCCAGCTTGTTTACGATTTCGCTCAAATCGTCCTGCGGCTCCATATGGTCCACGCCCACCATGACAAGAACCGACGAAGCTTTTGTCGGAGGCAGCAGATGCCCCTCAAACAGCTCCCGCAACTGTCGTTCGGCCTTGTCTATATCGCCGTGAAGGCGGAATACGCTGTTATAGCCGAGCGCATTGGGGAACCGGTAAGCGAACAGCGTCGTTCCGTCCGCGCCCTGCCACTTCAGCTCCGTACCCGACTGCGTGACGACCTCTCCGAGACCGCGCCAGAACACGGCCTCCTTCATACCGAAACCGTCCAGAATTTGCGGCAATTGCGAGATATGGCCGAACATGTCCGGCAAGTAGCCGAAGCGCTGGCTGCCTCCCATTTCCTCGGCGATCCGAATGCCCAATTGAAAATTCCGAATGAGCGATTCGCCGCTGACAAGCGATTCATCCGGCTGCACATACCAAGGACCCAGCTTGATCCTGCCTTCCGTTATATAACGCTTCAACCGTTCCCGGTCTTCCGGATGAATTTCCAAATAGTCGTCCAACACGCTGCTTTGCCCGTCCAGATGAAAGCTTGCGTATTCGGGATCCCGCTCCAGAATCGCCAGCAGCTTGCCGACCAGCCGGGTAAGGCGAATGCGGAACTCCTGGTATGGCAGGTACCATTCCCGGTCCCAATGCGTATGCGGGACAATATGTACGTTTATCATCGTTGCTCCTCCGATTGATATTGTTTTTTCATGCCGAAGAACGTATAAGGATCCAGAGGCTCCAGCGAAATCTCCGGCCGTTCCGCCGCAATCGTCTCCAGCAGCTCGACCAGAAACGACGGAGACACGAGCACCGTGCGATAGACGATAAATTGCGGCTCTTCCGTGGCCGCCAGGCTACCGTAAACGACATCCACGGCTTCGCGTATCGTTCCATAAGGTCCGATGTTGTGGAAAAGCTGCTGGAACGGCGTTCCGTCCATCTCTCCCGGTCCTTGATACTCCTGCGTAACGACGCCATCCGGCGAAAATTCGGCGTAGCCCCTCTGGACTTCCGTGTTGATGGAATCGTAGCCATTAAGCAAAAAGCCCGTTATCGTGAGGTCGAATCGCTCGTAGTACCGCCGGTTATGCGCGATCCAGGCATCCATGCCCGAAGGCAGACCCGAATGAATTCTCGGCTCCAACAAGTGGGTCGGATTTATGTAACCCGCCCCGGAATCGCCGGATACAAATACATCCCGGTCCGATTTCGTCCGGTAGACGTAATCGAAAACTTGCGGAACCCGCTCCGAC
This sequence comes from Paenibacillus agaridevorans, assembly GCF_018604145.1. Taxonomy (NCBI): domain Bacteria; kingdom Bacillati; phylum Bacillota; class Bacilli; order Caryophanales; family Paenibacillaceae; genus Paenibacillus; species Paenibacillus agaridevorans. The sequence continues at coordinate 5,722,005 of NZ_CP075889.1, forward strand.
AGGTTGGGATTGAAGCCCCAAGCAAGCGGAAGCTCCCCTCTTCGCGGGTCGTCCCACAAGACGCCGACATGGGCGTTCAGCCATGCCGCCGAATCGTAATCCCCCATATAGAACATGACGTAAACCTTTCCCCGCTCCGGCTTTCGTGCCGCCAAGGCCGATCTTGATTGCTCATACCGTTCCCTGAGCGAATAATGGCGGTGGATCGAAGCGTTCGCCATGCCGGACAAGCCGTAAGCGTCCGCGTCCATGATCGCATTGTAGCAAGATAGGATTTCCGCATGCCTCCACTCCGTCTCGATCGCGCCGTGCTTGCCGGGCCACAGGCTGGCATCCGTATATTTCACGTACCAAGGCGTAAAGCCGCCGATTGTAAATATTTGTTTGCTCCCGCTGTTGCGGTATTGGCTCAGCAAAATGTCCTTCATCGTCCGCAGGTCGGCCCCTGGCGGCTGGTCGGGATCATCGCCGGGCGTCTCGTCGTCCCACGGACTGAGATCAAAGAAGAAGGCTTTGCGAGCGATATAATAGTCGTGATTGGAAAGCATCGTATTGTTCAAATCCGGATACCATTCCCCGTCCGGAATCCATCGATGGCCGTCCAGATAATAGGCAAGCAGCGTCGGGTCGCACAATTCGGCGTCCAGGTAGTTTTCCTTGGCCCAAAGGTAGGCGTCGCACTTGGCGCTGCCCGTGCTTGGCGACCCGCTGCCCGGAATCGTGCCGGTTCCAGAGAATAGACCGATCAGGCTGCGTTTGACGGGAAGACGTCGATCCCCGGCAATGAATTGACTGTAAAACGATCCCGGCGACGGATCGTATCGTACCGGCAGCAGCCCTTCGACGCCGCAGATGGTCGCGGCCACGTTGGAGGTGGCCGGCACCTCCTCGTCCCACAACACGACGCCCGTCAGCCAGGGCTTGAAAGCATTCAGCAATTCATCCCAGTCTTTCAGCTCGTGCCAGTCCTCTTCTGACAGAAACCCATCCGCGGATCGGTAATGCTTCAGCCAGTATTCGTCCGTCTCATCCATAAACGTCATATATAGCCTGCAGCGATCCCGGTTAACCAACCCCTGCAAGGCGGAAACAGCTTTCAACAGGTCGTATCTCAGCTTGTTGTTTTCGGGACCGGTGAAGGAATGGATATAAGCCGAGGCCTGAAAATGGTACATCGCGATCCTCCTCGTTGACTCCTTGCCGTTTGGAAACGGCCGCCCTTATGGGCACTTCTATTGTAGGATGATCATCCGCAATTAGACATTGATTATCCTACACAAACCTTTCATTATCCTACGACAACGCTTTCATTCCTTAAGGAAACGCGATTCATTGCATGCTTCGCGAACTTTGTTGCAAGCGGATACAAACTGCGTAGAATTTTTAAACGTGTCTGTAGAATACTTCATTTTTCGTCTCTCGCTCCTCTCTTATACTAGGACGTGTATACAAACCCGCTTAGGGGCATCTTACATCGCCTTTTCGCCCCCTGCTGCGTTGCTTTTCCTTGACGTACCCCCGGTACGCCTTCGAAAAAGCGTCTTGCATGGAACGAAAATTCGGCATAATCTGCTCCCTTCGAGGTTTGCTTACACGCCCTAGAGAAGCCTGTCCAGCGGCATTCTCAAAACAATCGGCAGGAAATCCAAAAGAAAGGGAGGAAATTATGGAATTAAACGTCGTAGCAATCGGTCTCCGCATTCATGGAGAGTACGCGATTCAAGAAATACTGAAAGCAGACCATGTCCGGCTGGTTGCCGTCATGGAAACGGAGGAACGCTGGCAGGTGGTTGCGGATCGGTACGGGGTGCCTTTTTACCGGGATTATTCGCTGATGCTGGACGAGGTGGACTGCAATACGGCCATCGTCTGCCTGCCCAACGATCTCAAGACCGATGCCGTCATCGAATGTCTAAAGCGCGGCAAACATGTCATCTCGGACAAACCCGTCTCGATTACCGAAGAGGAGTTGGAACTGCTGGAGCTGCAGGTCGCGGTTTCGGACGCCGAGTTCTCGGTGCTTCTGACCGAGCGGTTTAATCCGCTGTACGTGAGGGCCAAGGAATTCATCGATCAAGGAGCGATCGGCGATTTCGCGGGCTGCATCATGATGCGTCCGCATGAATCGACGGCTCAGCGCGAGGAGCCATGGATGTACGAGAATGCCCGAAACGGCGGCCTGATCGTGGATCTGATGATCCACGACATCGATCTGGCCTTGTGGATGAGCCGCGGCGAGGTCCGCGAAGTGATGGCCCGTTCGCTGCATACCCGCTTTTTTGCGGACAAGCCGGATTACATCGACTTCGCTCAGGCGCTGTTCGTCCTGGAGGGAGGCGTCACGGTCCATATCGAAGCGGATTGGCTGACGCCGCGCAATACGTCATGGGATTGCAGAATGTTCGTCGTTGGCACGGACGGCACGATCGAAGTGCTGATCAAGACCGGCGAGGTGATTTTGTGCACGCACGACCGGAATCACCGCAATGTGATGGAGGAGGTGCAAGAGCACGACAGCGTGTGTCTGGACTTCGTTCGCAGAATCCGCGGCGAGCAGCCGCAGGTTTTATCCGCCGCGGACTGCATCGCGTCGGCAAGAGCCGTCTTGCTGGCGCGCAGATCCAGTCATTCGGGTCAATTGGAATCCGTTAGATAAAGCCTTACATTCGATCGTATCGGAGGGTGCTTTATGACAATGACAATGAACCGATTGCTTAAGCTGTTCCTAATATTTGCGCTCGCTATAACCGGCTTGACAACCTACCAGTCCAAGCAGGCCGACGCCGCCGCCTATCCGGTCATCTACACGTTCGATTTGCGGCAGATCTCTGGCTCGTTCAACACGGCCGAATCTTACGATATCAAGCTTTTTGTCACCACGCTGCAAGGGATTGTCAACCAAAAGGGACCGCGGCTGTACGTCTACAATTCCTTCTACGTACAGACCCCGTCCATCACATCCGTTCAGTCGCTGCAGATCGACGAGAAGTGGCTGGAGACCTTCCGCAAGCCGGGACAGTGGCTGAGCGAATATACGGTAAGCCCGATTGCCACGCTCGAAGCGCTCGTCGATACGTTCCGTGCCGACCTGGCCGGGCTTGTCGTCTGGGATCCCAAGGTCCATGCCACGGCCAACGTGGCAACGACCATCGCCGGCATCGAGCGGACGCCGGCCGTCATGGGAGGCGGGCGCCTCCATGCCCGCTTGACCTCCGCGCCGAACAGCCTGACCGTCGCGCGTAATCTGGCGGGCCAATTCAGCGGCGCCAATGCCAAGACGGACGCCTATGTGTGGGCAAAGCAGCAATATTTGGATACGGGACTTGCGAATGCAGGCGTGCTCGGCTACATCGAAGACGCGTACGCGATGCTGCCCGCCACTCACTCGCAGGAATACGTATCCGCAAGAGACATACTCGTCATGCGCAAGGGCTTCGTATTCGACCTGAGCCCTTGGGGCGACGAACGGCCTTTCGATGCCCCCAATCAGACGCTTGGCAAGGATCTGGAAACGTTCCTCGCCATCCTTCAGTCGGCGTACGCCTTGCATGGAAACAAAACCATGATCGAGGTTTACGGATTTTTCCCATGGTGGGACAAATATTCGACTTACGGCGGCAAAGGGTCCCATACGGAGTTCGAGGGCGAATGGAAGACGGTCGAGCTGCTCTCCAAGTACAATGCGGCCATCGTCAGCATCCTCGATACGATGGGCGACTCCAATATGTCCGTTCATTGGTGGTCGCCCGTCGCGACGAATTTGAAGCCCGCGAACGAGGCCGGCAGCCGTCCTACTCTCGCCAACAAAACCTATATCCTGTGGGGAATGGGCGATCACGACTCCTCGACCGTCCATTATCAATTCCCCTACGTGTGGAATGCGGACCCTGCCAGGGGCAAGACGCCGATCGCGTGGAATATCGTGCCGGCCACCCGCAACGCCGGGGACATCATGCAATTCCTCTACGATACGGCAACGCCGGGCGACTACCTGGTTGCGGGCGCCGGCGCGGGCGGGTACGCCAATCCGGACTTCATTAAGGATGTCTCCGTCTGGAAGGGTTGGAACGAGCAAATCTACCGCTCGACGGGCTATACGATGTCCGGATTCGTCCTGAACGGCAACGCCGGAGTCGTCTCTCCGTCCTCGGAGGAGGTATACCGCTGGTTCTCGAACGACCTGTCCCTGGTCTACAATCCCAATCTCAGCTCGCCCAAGCCGGATGTACGAAGCACGAATATGGTCGTGATGGGCGACAACGTGCCGATTGCCACCAACAACGTCAATGCGCAGGCTGCCCAAATTTACAGCGCGACGGCTGCGTTGACAAGCCCGGGAACGACGCCCAACTTCCTGTACATCAAGCCCGCTTTCACCTCAACCGAATATATCAGTCAGGTCATGAAGAAGATCAAGGCCGAACATCCGGAGTATAACTACGAGGCGGTTGATCCGTACACCTATGCTTCGCTGATCAGGCAGAAGGTCAAAGGCAATGTAGCTAACGACGCTATTATGCTGGATCTCCAGCTTCCCGAGCAGATGATCGCCGGCCAGAAGTATACGGCATCCGCCACCGTCCGCAATGTCGGCAGCGCCGCATGGACGGCCGCCAACAATTTCAGATTAGCCGCAACGACGGACAATGCGCTGTTATGGAGCGACTTCCCTGACGGCGGTTATTCCTTGGCGGCCGACAATCAGCGTGTCTTTCTGGCGTCGTCGGACAACGTCGCGCCGCAGCAGACCAAGACGTTCACCTTCCAGGTGCAGGCGCCGACAACGCCCGGCAGTTACCTGTTCGGCACTTCGATGATTCGGGATGGCGTGGCCGCGTTCGGCGACAACCGCAAGAAGACGGTTCAGGTCGTCCCGGTTCCGGCCAATGCGGCGCGCATTACGGCCGTCACTGTTCCATCCGTCATGAACGAGGAACAGGTATCCACCGTTTCCGTCACGGTAAAAAACATCGGCACCAGCACGTGGACGGCCGCCAACAACTTCAGACTTGCGGCCATTCCAGACAGCAACCAGGTGCTGTGGAGCGCGTTCGGCAGCGGCGGCGGATACAGCAGCGGCGTCAATAATCAGCGCGTTTACCTGAGCGCCGCGGACAGCATCGCCCCCGGCGGGAGCAAGACGTTCAGCTTCTCCATCGCCGCGCCGCGAACGAGAGGCGTCTACAGCTTCGCGGTCCAGATGATCAAGGACGGCACCGCTCTCTTCGGCGATACGGGGGTATACGACATCCGTGTCACGCCGGGCGGCGCGTCCGCCAACGATGCGGTTAGCTTCCACGACAATATCCCCGAATACGTGGCGCCAGGCGACGTCGTCCCCGTCTCCGTCAGCTTCAGGAACACGGGAACGAACGACTGGACCCGAGCGGGCAACTACACGCTTAAGAGCGCCAGTACCAATCAATTGACCTGGAGCCGCTTCCCTTACGGCGGCACGAGCGTCAGCGCAAGCAATCAGAGCGTATACATGAGCGCGTCGGAGCGTATTAAGACCGAACAGGCGAAGACCTTCTCCTTCTTCGTGACCGCGCCGAGCACGCCGGGCAACTATACGCTTTCGATGCAGTTAAACAACGGCAGCGCAGGCTTCGGCACCGCGAAGACCTTCACCATCCGCGTCGCCGACCCAAGGGATGCGAAGTACGCGGGGTGGGAAGTGCCGACCGTTATGGCGGCCGGCAGCAAGGCCGGCGTGAGCATCGATGTTCAGAATGCCGGGGCGAACGAATGGACGGAAGCGAATATGTACAGGCTTTATGCCGGTCCGACCAATCAATTCGGCTGGAGCGACTTTGTCAGCGGCGGATACAGCCTGAGCGCGACCAATCAGCGCGCCTTCCTGCCCGGCTCGGAGACGATCGCAACCAGCCAGCGCAAGAGCTTTACATTCAGCATCCAGGCACCGGCAACGCCGGGTACCTACACCTTCAGCGCAGGCATGATTCAGGACGGAGTCGCGACCTTCGGCACCGTCAAGACCTGGACCATCAACGTGGTCGACGCTTACGAGCAACGAGTGAACGTAGGGTCCTCCACATCCTACAGTGATGCGAGCGGGCTCCTTTGGGCAGCGGATCAGCCATACGCGGGCGCCAATACATGGGGGTATACGACGTCCACGACATCCGTCACCGCAACGACGGATACGATATCGGGAACGAGCGACCAGGCGCTGTACCGCACTCAGCGTTTCGGCAGCGGAGGCAACGCGTTCGCTTACAAGTTCAACGTTCCGAACGGCACTTATAAAGTAACGCTCGACTTCGCGGAGATCTACTACAATGCCGCCGGTATAAGGATATTCAACGTCGACATCGAAGGGGCGAACATGCTGTCGGGCTACGACAACTATACGGGAGCGCTCGGACATGACAAGGCGCGCAGGTACACCTTCGGCAACATTGCCGTAACGGACGGCGTGCTGGACATCGACTTCAGCGCTCTAGCCGATGCGGCAGCCGTCAACGCCATCGAAGTGGCGCGTACACGTTAAGCGCCCATTGCCGCCGAGTTCTGGAATAGCGCGCAAACGTTCTGAAGCCCGTCAGGAATTGTCCTGACGGGCTTGTCGAGTTCTATGGGCGTTCGGACGCCAGAGGGTGGGCCTTTCCGATTCAAGACTCTATGGTCTCCAGCTGTCAATTAACAAATAAACGCCTGTAAACAACAAAATGACATAGGTGAATATCCGAAAAAACCTCTGATTAACCTTGTTAAATAAAAGTTGCCCCAGGTACAGACCCACCCCTACAAGAGGTAGAGCCAGACCGCTTGACAGCCAGACGGTTTTACTTGTTCCGGCAAAAATGATTTGGATACATAAACTCAATAAGTAGATAAACAAATAAAAGGCCAGCGTCGTGCCTCTTAACTTTGCTTTTGAAGTATCTGTTCCCGAAAAATACAGCAAAACAGGCGGTCCGGGCATGCCTATGCTTGCCGTAAGGGAACCTGATAGTCCTCCGACGAACAGATCCTTGCCCTTATTTTGACTGATACGAAACTTAAGTATTAATAACATGGTTAATAACAAGATAATGATGCTTATACCCATTTTCAATTTATTAATGTCTAAAAACAGAAAGGTAACGATTCCCAATGGTAAACCAATAACACTCCCCGCTATTAACCTCTTTAAAATGCCAAAATCTATATCCTTTTTGATTTTAGTTATTAGGGCCAACGATATAATGAGCGATAAAATCAAATTGATTTGAATAGCTTCCATTGGTTCGAACAAAAGAAGAAGAAACGGAGTAGCTAGAATAGAAAATCCAAACCCCGTGCTGGTTTGCAATATGGAAGCCATCAAAATAATGATAATAAATAGAAGGATCGACATCTATTTATTGTAACAGTTTGCAATTCCGATTAAAAGAATCGCACAAAAAGCGAGGCTGCCCCGTAGATGGACAGCCTCGCCGATCATGACCGTTTATTTGGAATCTTTGTACTGTTCTCCGCTTTCGCCTTCAAGCTTCGTATAAAAATGATTGCGGGAAGCTTCCTCAATCGCGCCATATGCCCAATGTTCGTGATCGACATCCTTCCAGGAAGGAGCAGGAACGCGGGTCAGCGGTCCGCGATCAAGAACCCGATTAATGATCGTTACGGCCTCCGCCCTGGTCAAATAACGATTCGGCTTGAAGTCGCCCTCTTTGTAACCGATCATGTATCCCGCACTCGACACGGCTGAGATTGCTTGATTTGCCCAATGTCCCGCGCCTACGTCATCGAAGCCGGATTGCGGTTCCGACGGCAATTCGAGCTCCAGCCATCTGGCAAGAATCATGGCCATCTCCGCTCTCGTAATGCCGGACTCCGGACGGAAATTCCCTAACGTATCGCCAATCATCCACCCGAGCCCATTGAGCCGTTCAATGTTGGGCGACGCCCAGTGGCCTTCATTTACATCCGGATAGAGCTGCTTAAACGAAGCCTCCGCTTCAAGCTCATTCACTCTAAACAGGATAGATGCCATCTCCGAGCGCTTAACGGATGCATTCGGCCTGAAAGTGCCGTCCGTATATCCCTTCATATAGGCGGAATGATGAGCGGACTCCGGTGTTTCCTCTTCAGCCTCTTCTTCCTCGTCAACTGGATTGACAGGGAAAATAATGACCGGAGCGCTCTTTAACTGAATAATCGTAAATGTACTGAACTTGTTGATTTCGATTTCCAGTCCGACCGGCACGCCATCCTTGTAGACGACAGTGCCTTGCTGAACAACCTTTTCCCCATCGCTGTGTTCAATGTAAATCCGCAGCGAATCAAGGAAGCTTGCTGCATTGCCTGTCGGCACTACAATACCGTTCTTGGCGAAAGGAATAAACAGCTTTGTATTGTAATTGCTGTAGTTAGTCTCGATCTCCAGCGAGGAGCCGAGCACCTCAACTTGACGACCGCCTGCCGCGGTCCGAACGACAGATTCATTCGGAATTGCATCGTTGATTGCTTTCTGTTTGTCTGCATTTTTAACCGGTACAATACGGAAGAACAGATCCAGGAAGCTTTTATTCATTTGCGCCAGCATATCGTTACCCATGCTCAGACGCGCAAAGTCGGTTTGAATTTCAAGCGAATTCCCGTGATCCGCCAACAAGGACATAGACTGCTGCGGAATTTCGATTGCGTATTCATCAGCCGGATCTGTATCTTCATTGACATATATAATCGCCGGGTTGTCTGCGGTCAATGGATTTCCGGCAAACGTACCCGCACTGGCTGCATCGAATATCGCCTTATCGATCTTGGAGCCGTCGGACATTGTAATACGGTTAACGTCGACTTGCTGCTCTTGCTCTTGTTGTTCTCCGCCCTTGATATCGACTTGGCGTCCAACGGACTCGCTTATTTTGTCCAAGCTTTCGGATTTGACGATCAGCAGGAAGGTTCTGCTCTTCGTCATGCCGTTCTTGGAAATTTCGGCGGTCAGAATGACACTGACATCGTTAGCCTGACGGGCAACCGTCGCTTCAATCCGGTTGTTCAACGGCGAGTTGATCGCTATAACGCCCGATTTGGCGGATTGCCATTGTACCTGCGTATCATGCGCTCCTACCGTTAGAACGAATACGTTGTTCGTCACGCTTTCCCAAGTATCCTGACCCTGGTACTCTACGGAGAGGCGGCGCAAGGCATTGTTGATCTGCTCCTCGGTCGTCAACTGCAAATCCACGATCAGCTTATCGCTTTCCAGCTTGCCTGACTCAATGATCGTAATTTGCAGCTCGTTCGTCTTAATCGGTCCCTTGACCGTAACCTCTCCGGTCGAACCCGAAGTGTTCGTCGCGTTGCCGACTTCTTTGCCTTCGGCATCGTAAACGACAACCGTCGCGCCGTTCGGAACATCCTTGACGACGATCGTATCCTGTTGAACGCTGATGCTTTCAATCTGATCATTCGTTGGTCTGGAGGATTGATCGCGAGCAGTAAAGCTCTTTTTCTCGCTTTCCAGCTTATTCGGCTCCGAGACGCTGATCAAATATTGTACTCCCGCATCAAAGCCCGGATTCATTGCAATAACCAGATTTGTGCTTCCGGATGTAGTGTTCTTCCTGGAAATAAGCAGCTTGCCCGTCGAGTCGTACACTCTGACGGTTGCTCCAGGGGCAACATGTTTGACAGTTATAACATCCTTAGTGGCGTTAACAATTGCCTGCTCCTCGCCAAGCGCAGCTGTCTGCTCCAATCCGGCAATGACCGATACAGTGCTGCTCTCCAGTTTGCCCTTCTCCTTAACGGACACCTTCACCGTATCTCCGCCAGCTATGCCAGGGGCCGGGATCGCTATCGTCAAGTCTGCGGTTTCGAGGCCATTGTTGGTTATCGTGCCGATCAATTGATTGCCGGCATTATAAATATAAATCGTTGCGCCTGCGGGCACCGAAGCAACTTGGACCGTATCCTTCGTCGCATTGGTCGTAATACGTTCAACCGTCAACGGGTCGGACATCACCAGAATGTCCACCTGAACAGCCAGACTTTCGAGCTTGTTCGGCTCCGTGATCTTTACATCGACCTTTTCCAATGCGCCAAATCCGTCGATAATCGTGACGGTTACCGTTCCCGCCGTTTCGCCGTTGTTTGTCGCCGTGCCGATTTCGTCGCCCTTGTCATCGTACACCGTCACCGTCGCGCCCGCAGGCACGCCCTCCACCGTCACTGTATCCGTCGAGGCATTGGCAACGACAGTGACCGGCTTGGCGCTCTGCGTATACACAGCGATGACCTCAATCGGCTCGCTTGCCGCTTTATTGCTGTCCTTCTTCGATACGAATACACTGTCTCCATCCGCAAGATCGATAGAAAGCTCGACAATAACCGTGCCAGAGGCATTGCCTGTATTTGTCGCAGTTCCAATTACTTTGAGTTGATCGTCGTCGTCGTAGACGATAATCGTCCTGCCCGGAGCCACATCCGTTACCTCAACCGTATTGTTGGTCGCGTTCGCAGACACCTGACCCGCCGTTAGCGGTTCGCTCTGCTCATAAGTTACCGACTGCGGCGCTTTATCGCTCTCCAGATACCCGTCGATGACGATGCTGACTTGAATCTTATCGGCAAGGCCTTCCAGGTTCTCCAGCTTCAACGGTCCCGCTGTTTCGCCTTGCGTAAGACGGCCCAATTCCTTGCCGTCCTTATCGTATACGATGATCGTCGCGCCAGACGGCACCTTCGTCACCGTTACCGTGCCTTCCGTGCCATCCGCCTCGATGCTGGATTCGCTTGGCCATACCGCCTCGATTTGCATCTCCGCTTTGACCTTCTCGCTCTCCAGCTTATTCGGTTCCGTAATTGTTACATAGACGGAGTCCGACTCGTCATACTCTCCAGTAATTGTGACGATTACCGGTCCAGCTGTGTTACCGTTATTAGTAGCAGTGCCGATTTCGCCTTCTTCATCGTACACTGTCACTGTCGCTCCTGGCGGAACATTCGTTACCGTCACCGTATTATCCGTCGCATTCGCCGTAATGGACGATTCCAACAGCGGCGGATAGCTTTGATCAGTGGTTGCCGTTGCGCCTGTTTTTTCGCTTTCCGTCTTGTTCGGCTCCGTAATTGTGACATCAACCGCTTGCCCATCCGTCAAACCACCGGCTGACGTAATGGTTACAACGACCGAACCCGCTTCATCCTCTTCGTTCGCTGCCGTGCCGATCAACTCGCCATCCTCATCGTATACCTTGATTACAGCGCCTGCCGGTACGTTCGTCACCGTCACGGTGTCGTTCGTCGCATTGACGGATATCGCCGATTCATCAAGCGCAGCGCTTTGCGTGTAGACCACGTTCGCTTGCTTCGGCGCGCTCTCCAACTGCCCTTCGATTACAATGCCGACTTGAATCTGATCGCCCATGCCTTGCAAGTTTTCCAGCGTCAACTGCCCCGCTGTTTCGCCTTGCTTAAGACGGCCTAGCTCCTTGCCATCCTTATCGTATACAATAATCGTCGCTCCTGCCGGAACATGCTCTACCGTCACCTTACCTTTTGTACCGTCCGCCTCTATGCTGGAATCGTTTGGCCATACAGACTTCGTTTGCGTCGCCGCTTCGGTTTTCTTGCTCTCGGACTTATTCGGCTCCGTAATGGTTACTTTTACGAAAGTCTCTTCGTTAAGGCCGCCACCGATCGTGACGATTACCGTTCCCGCTGTTTCGCCGTTGTTTGTCGCTTTTCCGATTTCATCGCCCTTGTCATCGTACACCGTCACCGTTGCACCTGGCGGAACGTTCGTCACCGTCACTGTATCCGTCGATGCATTGGCAACGACAGTGACCGGCTCGGCGCTCTGCGTATACGCAGCGAATACCTCAATCGGCACGCTTGCCGATTTGTTGCTGTCCTTCTTCGATACGAATACACTGTCTCCATCCGCAAGATCGATAGAAAGCTCGACAATAACCGTGCCAAAGGCATTGCCTGTATTTGTCGCAGTTCCAATTACTTTGGGTTGATCGTCATAGACGATAATCGTCGTGCCCGGAGCCACATCCGTTACCTCAACCGTATTGTTGGTCGCGTTCGCAGACACCTGACCCGCCGTTAGTGGTTCGCTCTGTTCATAAGTTACCAATTGCGGCGCTTTATCGCTCTCCAACTGCCCGTCGATCAAGATGCTGACATAAATCTCCTCGCCCATGCCTTGCAAGTTTTCCAGCGTCAGCGAATCCGCTGTTTCGCCTTGCTTAAGGCGGCCCAACTCCTTGCCGTCCTTATCGTATACAATGATCGTCGCCTCAGCCGGAACATCGCTCACCGTTACCGTGCCTTCGGTGCCGTTTGCTACGATGCTGGAATCATTTGGCCATTCCGATTGGGCCAGAACCGCTACTGTAGTCGGCTCGCTTTCGGACTTGTTCGGCTCCGTGATCGTTACTTTTACGTTAGTCTTATCGTTAAGGCCGTTTTCGATCTCTACGATAACCGTTCCCGCCGCAGCGCCGTTGTTTGTCCCCGTGCCGATGACCTCGTCATCTTCATCATACACCGTCACCGTCGCGCCTGCCGGAACGTTCGTCACCGTTACGGTGTCATCCGTCGCATTCGCCGCAACGTAGATTGGCGCAGCGCTTTGATCGAAATGCGCAATAACGCTCGTCTTCGCGCTTTCGAGCTCGCCCGCTGCTTGCTGCGTAACGAACAATAGCTGGTCGTCTGCAACATCTTCGGCAATATCCACAACAACATCGCCTGCCGTGCTGCCTTCGTTAACCGCTTGACCTAGCACAACGCCATTAGCATCGTAGACGCGAACGATCGTTCCTGGAGCAATGTCCGCCGCCGTGACGGTATCCGTCGTCGCATTGGCGGCAAGCTGATCCGCCGCTAACGATTGGCTCGGCACTTTGCCGTCGACGCCGACTTTATCGCTCTCGTATTTTTTCACTTCAATAATAGAAACCTCATAATGATCGCCGAGTTCGATTCCCGGAGGGAACATGTCGAAGACCATGTCGCGCGTATTGGCTGTCCGGTTATAAATCGAGGCGATCTCATCGCCATCCTTGTCATACACGATGACCTTTGCGCCGCTCGGCACATCCTCGACCGTAATGATGTTTGTCGCGCTATTCGCCGTAACATGGACCGGCTGGTCGCTTGTTTCCAAACGGGTCGTCGCCGAAGTTCGATGGCTCTCGATTTCGTTATGGTTCTGAATCGTCGCTTCTACTTGCTGCAAGTCCAGCAGTCCGTCCGCAATCGTGAGGGCCAGAGGGTTCGGGTCGGCAGCCGCAGCGGCTTCGCCGATTAACTCGCCGGAAACAGGATCATAGATACGAACCGTTGCTCCTGCTGGCACATCCGCTACATAGACCGTGTCCTTCGTACCGTTGGATACAATCTGCCCAACTGCGAGCGCTCCGCTGCGCACCTTCGGCCTTATCGCCGTTTTGTCGCTCTCAAGCCGGATTCCGGTTTGATACGTAATGTAGATATTTTCTTCGCTGCTTAAGGAGAATGACAGATCCTTCGCTGTGAGCTCCACGGTTCCGCCGGTCTCCGACGTGATCTGCAGCGGCTCGCTGTCGCTCTCGCTCCGGTAGATCGAAATTACCGCTCCTGCAGGCACCTTGTTCAGCGTTAACTGCTGATCCGTCGCATTGGCGATAATATCTTGCGCCAAAGGCGCAGTAGACTTGCCCACCAGTGTTACATCAGCAGTTGTAAATATGCCGCTCGGGCCTTCCGCCTTCACCGTAGAGGGACCCGACGTCCCGGAAGACGAGATGTATACCACGGCTTTGCCGTTGGCATCCGTCACAACCGACGACGGTTCGACGATTGCATCGTTCGTGGCCGTTACCGTAATCGGAATGTCACTCTGCCTCGTGCCGCCAACTGCTGTAATATCCAGCTTCCACCTGCCGTCCTCTTGCTCCGTCTTTGCGATCGTGTATCTTGTCGGCGCTTGCACATACGTATTATTGCGGACATCGATCGGGGCAAAATCGTTGGTGAAATACCATTTGGTAATATCGTGATTCTGATAAGCTCCGCCCGTTGCGGCCGTAAAACCTACATAGACGTCGCTGGAACTCAGTATTGAAGTCAAATTCACATTATTCTGAGCAAGTGTCGCCTCTGTTGGCCTTGTATCGGAATCTTTGTTGACCCGAATTTCAATCTTCTTATTGATACCGTCATAATCAACCCAGGCATGAATCGTGCCTGACTTCATATTTAATGTCGAAGTGGACAGTTCCTTTACAGGAATGGCTCCTCCCAGAACGCCATTGAAATTGATTCCAATGTGATTGCTGTTTGTATCCCCGCCTGTTCCGTTGTTCCACGTATCGAATTCGATGCCTACGCTTTGCTGAATGCCCTGGTAGCCCATTCCCCCGCCAGCCGCTCCCGCGGCGTTCGAGAAGGTTTGCACCGTAAACACGATACCGTCGGCCCAGCCGACATCATATCCGCCGCCGTTCGTAATTTGGAACGTGAAGTACGAACTGAAGGAACGATCATTCTTCAATGACACGCGCTCCATATTAAAGGCTGTTCCCCATTTTTGTTCAGCTGCGGGCGTCAATCTTAATCGGCCATTGTAGTAGCTCGTAACGCCGTTCGTTTTCAATCTGCCGTCATCGCTGAAAGAATCGTACTTAAACGTAATAAAATTGTCAGCCGCCGCATAGACGCTGCTTCCTACTCCCGGAATTGCCACCTGAATGATTAATAGCAACGCCAACAACGATAATTGAAACCTTTTCAAGCTTAGCATGCATACCTTCCTCCCTGGCATCTAGTTAAACTGCCAATCCATAAACATATAAGTTTTTTCCAAACATTCGCTAATCGAGTATCTTTCGACACGGGTAAAATAGACTATGTATATGTTATATCGACATAGTGCCTCCCTCTCGTAGGTAACATCTAATAGGATTTCATGCTCAACAGACAGCGAATTTCGACAACATCTACTAAAATAGTACCATCGCCCTCTGAACAAACGCTGAACAAGTTCTGCTTGGACGCTGCGGTACGGCAAACGAAAAAAGGAACCCCCTTCCACTTTAAAGTGAAAATCGGGTTCCTTGTCGCGTCTATTTATTTGATTTGTAGTCCAGCGGGCTAATTCCGTTATATTTCTTGAACACCTTGGAAAAGTATGTCCGATCCGAATAACCCAGCTTAATGGCGACCATCTCCACCGACTCGCCTTGCTCGAACAATTGCTTGGCAATATCCATCTTGTACCTATGCACATATTCGGTAAAGTTAATGCCTGCAATCTTCTTGAAATAACGCGAAAAGTAGCTCGGATTCAAATATAGATGGTTGGCCAAGGAAACCGAAGACACGTTCTCGGTCAAATGGGTGCCGATATATTCATTGATTTCGTGCAGCCTGGGCTCCTTCATGGCCCCCCCGCGATCTTGCATGCGGCCCAATTTGCCTACATGCTGCTTCGCCAGCAGGAGCGCCTCCCGAGAAGAAATAATATGCGGCAACAGCGCATGCAGATGTTCCTTGTCGTGTTGAATATTCCATTCGTAGTCCAACGACCGCAGCATCTGGGAGAGATGATATACATATAATTGCGGCTTCAGCATGACCGTCCGGGCATAGTGCTCCATTCGCTCCAATACCGCTTCCAACGCGTTCAGATCCTGCTTTTCATTGGCCAGCAGCAGCTCATCCTTATACCTTTTGAACTCCTGATCGTTGACTGTCCATATAGAAGGAGCATCATCGGACAGATGAGATATGGCCCATTCTTTATAATAAAGCGCCTGTTGGGCTTCCATTACTTGTTCATGGGACGTCTTGATTGCGCCGAGTCCATTGAGCTCGCCGCTAATGATGCCTCTCATCTCGATCTTCAGGTAACTTTTGATCTTCTCTCGCAGCCTCTCCAAATAAGTTTCAAATTCCTTACGGATGTTAACGGCCAGGTTTGGCTTATAGTTCAGAATGAATACGAACTTGCCCGCTTGCTCCTGCGGAATAATGAGGACCGGCGCCCAATCGCCAGCCGTTTCTTCCGCAATGTTGTAGAAGGCATAGTGGATCAGGTCCAGATCCTCATAATGATAATGCTCCAGCAGGGAGGCGTAATCGATCGTTCCCGCAGCCAGCATAAAACGCGTCAGTTCCCATCGCATGCCAATCTTCTGCAATAATTGCGACACCTTCTGTTCGTCGAGCTTGCCGCTGAGCTGGCGCCACAATTGTTTTTTGATTTGGTCCTTATGGCGCTCCAGTTCTTCCCTGAAGGATAATTGATCGATACGCTCCCGCGATTCGTCGGCCAATTTGGACGCTTTCCGCAAGCTGCCCATCAATTTCTCCGTCGTTAATTCATATTTGATCAAATAATCATCCGCTTGCAGGTGCATGGCGCTTCTGGCATAACCAAAATCCTCATGGCAGGTGACAAAGATAAGCCGTACGGCGGGGTTGATCTCCCGGACGCGAGCGGCCAGCTCGATTCCGTCTATTTGCGGCATCCCGATATCCGTAATGACTATATCGGGTTCCTTCTCGCGAAATAGTTCAAGCGCCTTGACGCTGGAGAACGCGGTTGCCACAACCTGCAAATGCAAGGACTCCCATTCGATCATCCGTTCCAAATAACGAAGCATCGGCACATCGTCGTCTATAATCATCACTTTTCTCATTCGAATCCCCCCTCTTTGCCATCTTGCAGCGGAATACGCATGGAAACCGTCAAACCTTTATCCGCATTTTCATAGACCCGAATGGAAGAAGATTCGCCGAATGTCAGTTGCAGCCTTCGCAACACATTAGGCAATCCGATACGTTGGTTGGAGGCGGTCGGCTCCTTGACTTTTTCCAGCATGGATTGCAAGCTTGCCAGCGCGGACGCAGGCATCCCTTTGCCATTATCCGCAACATCGATTACAAGGGCATCTCCCGAAACATGGACCTCCACCCGGATCGTCGGATCGGCCGGGAAATCGGGAAGCTTCGAGAATCCGTGAATAATAGCGTTTTCCACCATGGGCTGCAGCATCAGCCTTGGCACCATGAACCCTTTCCATTCTTCGGGAATGTCGATGTGAAATTGAAAGTCCATTTCGGTACGCATCTTCATGATCTGGGTGTAATCGACCAGCAGCCTGCATTCGTCTTCCAGCGCGCTCATTTCATTGACTCGCATATAAGCGCCCAGCAAGTTCATTAATGAGCCAATCTGCCCGCTATGAATCCGATCCCCGCCCAACATAAGGTTGCACTTGACCGAATTCAAGGTATTAAGCAGGAAATGCGGATGAATCTGAGCGAACAAGGCTTGCAGTTCAATGACCCTTTTTTCTTCCTGCTCCTGCTCGATGTTCAAGAGCAGACGATTGATTCTGTCCAGCATATTATTGAAAGCGATCCCGAGAACGGACAGCTCGTCCCTGCCTTTTACCGGGAAACGGACGATGCGATCGCCCTCGCCGAAGTTCTCGGCCACCCGGCGAAGCTTGTCCAGCGGGCGATAGAGCTGCCTCCCGATAAAGATGGAGATGAATATAAATAAAATCAAGCAAATGATGATTAACAGAATATGAATACGAAATACGTAAGTCAGTTCCTTGGTAATTTCTTTGAAAGAGAACCGATAAACCAGCTCCCAGCCCGTTATAGGCACTGTAGACCGAAGCTCTACCTGATTGTTTTGCGCAATCGCGGCCGTTCCCTCCATAACATGGGAGAAAACCTTTACCCCGTTCTCATTGACCAGTTCGATTTGCCCAAAATTGACGGTCGACATCACTTCCTGGAAATAATGATTCGGAATGCCGATAAACAGGGTTCCCAGCCGCTCGCCCGTATATAAATGATTGACGGGACGCATGGCCATATAAAAGGAATCCGATTTCCGCCAGTTGCTTACCTTAAGATCGTCGGCCATCATCCATTGCAAACGGTTGGGGTTCGCGTTGGCAATCCAGTCGGAAACCTCTTTCTCGGCCACCCATGTTTTGAGCGAGCGAAAATCAAGCTCATTATTGTTTCCATATACAATATAACCCTGCTGATTCAGATAAAAAATAGAGGCGTTCATCCCCGTCGTTTTGGAAAATACCAGATCGATATATTCCGAAATCGCCATCAAACTTTCGTAATCCTTTAAGGATTGCAAAACCGATACATCCTTGAAGTTTTTCAGAGATTCAAGAAAGGCCGAGCTTTTGTTAAAGCTGACCAGATTGTTGGAGTAAATAACATCCTCTACCGATTTGGACAAATCGTGGGCAATCATATTGATCACATTATGCTGGGAGGCCTTTACCTTATCCAACGTAATATCTTTGATAACGATGTAGGCAAGCAAGCTCGCGCTGAAAAGGGGGAGCAGGATGAATAAAAGGAAGGATAACTGGATGCGCAAATAAAACGAATATTTATGAAACCACTTCATCATGCCCTGCTCCTCCAAATCGCGCTCATTATAATGTGACGACATGATACCCTTAAAATACATAATAAGGCAACCTTCAAAGGTTACCTTATTATACATTTTCTATAAGAATTCTTTATTACTTGGATTGTTTGATAATTTTGTTGGCTTCCTCTACCATCCATGCTTGCGCGTCCGCAGCCGATGTTTTATCCAGCAAGAACATGCTCAGGCCGTCCTCCAGCACTTTCTTTAATTGGCTGGAATACGCCGTGGAGAAAGTCGGATCGTAAGGGATGTGGACACGGCTGTCGTATACCGTATTTTTGAGGGATTCCACATCGATCAGGTCCTCAAAGCCGCCTGCCATGCTGGAGATGACGAGTTCAGCATCTACGCTTTTGGAACCTGGGAAGTCGGTAATAACGTCCGTCTGTTGCGCCAGGAATTTGATGAAGTCATACGATTCTTTCTTGTGCTTGGAGTTGGCACCGATCGCATTGTAATGGCCGCCTACATAGGAAGAACCGATTTCTACGCTTTCCGAGGAACGCGGCAGCGGCGCAAAGACTGTTTGGAAATCATGCGGATATTTTTCCTTGTCCTTGATCATGCCAACCAGGAAGGAGCCCGCCGGAACCATGGCAGCCTCGCCGTTCAGGTACTCGGATGCATAATGTAGCTTGGATGCAACGACATCGGAGAATGGCTTAACCGATTTGCTGTCTTCCAGCGCACGGCGCATATCGAAGAAGTCTGCAAACACTTTTTCGTCAAATACCGGCGTTTCGTCTTCTTTCAGGTAAGGATGCGGCAATTCGTTATAAGCCGGGAAGTTTGCATATTCGCCCCATGTGTGGAAATAGGTGCCGTATTGCGCGTCCTTGGTCATCTTTTGCGCATACTCGCTGAAGTCATCCCATGTCCAGCCCCAAGTCGGAGCTTCGAGCCCGGCCGCATCCAGAGCTTGTTTGTTAATCGCTACAAGCCACGGCTGCGCCAAATCCTGAATGCCGTATACCTTGCCGTCATAGATCGGATTGATAAAGAACTCGTTCTCCGGTTTAATGCCGTCGGCGCCCAAATATTCGTCGATCGGAGCCAAAATGCCGCGAGCCGCGCGTTCAATCAAGAAATCGACATGCGAGAAAGCGACAACGTCGATGGCATCTCCCGTACCAGCCATAATGTCAAGCTTTTGGTAAAAATCCGTGCTGCTTGCATTCGTAACCAGCTTTACGTATTCCACTTTGACGTTAGGATTCGCTTTCTCGAAGTTGGCGATTTTTTTCATCGTATTTTCTTCGGCCGTTCCATCTTCCCAGCTATAATACTTGATCGTAACGTCTTCCTTCTTTTCGGTTTCCTTGCCACCCTGTTCGTTCGAAGCCGTTTGCTTAGGCGTCTCCGTAGCTGGGCTTCCGTTATTGTTTGGCGAGCTGCATCCTGCTACCAGCGCCAGGCTGAGCATTGCGGTTGCCAACACTTTTACCGTTTTCATTTTTATTTCCTCCCTTTTTGTATGCCAGTCGTTCTTCATTAGTATCTTACAATGCCGTTTACCCGGACACCGTGTACATTCTTTGCATTTACGTGCACTTATTTGACCTTATCCCTTTACTCCGCCTACCGCAATTCCTTTAATGACTTGTTTCTGCAAAATGATAAAGACCAGCAGCAATGGCAAAATAGCCGAGACGGCGGCCATCATGATCGCCGCGTAGCTGGTGCTGTACATTCCCTGGAACGATTGAATGCCTAACGGGACCGTGTACAGCTTGCTGTCTACCAGGAAGATCAGCGGGTTCTGATAGTCGTTCCAGGACCACATAAACTTCAGAATGCCGGCGGTGGCCAAAATCGGCTTTGCCATAGGCAGGACAATCTGCCAGTAAATCCGGAACAGGCCCGCTCCGTCTATTTTGCCTGCTTCGATAAATTCCTGGTTGATGCCTAACATGAATTGCCTCATCAGGAAGGTCAACGGGATCGAAAATGCGGTCATGACAATAAGAGCCGCATGCGTATTGTATAACCCCAGCCATTTAATCAGCACGTAACGAGGCACCAATGTCGATTCCGCGGGAATCATAAAAAAGGTCAGCAGCATAAAAAACACGACGTTTTTGTAACGGAACTTCATTTTGGCGAACGAGAAACCGGCCATCGACGAGAAGACCAGCGTAAGAGCGGTTGTAATCAAAGCGATCTTAATGGAATTCATGTAATAATGTCCAAACGGAACTTTTCCGTACCATACGGTTTGAAAGTTATTGATCAGGTTCCAGTCCGTAGGTATCCATTGGACGGGAAACTTCATAACATCCTTTTCGATTTTGGAGGCTGCCGACAGCATCCAGAGCAGCGGAGAAAGGAACACCAAGGAGAGGAGCCCCATCAACAATGTAACGATAATTTTTGATATTTTTAACTGCGCCATGGACAACACCTTTCCTTAATATTGATTGCGCTGCATTCTGACGGTCAACAAGGTTATAATGCCAATCACGATAAACAGCACCCAGGATAACGTAGCCGCGTATCCCATGCGAAACTTCTGGAACCCTTCTTCATAGAGATAATAGACCAATACATTCGTCGCATTTCGCGGTCCGCCGCCAGTCAGGAAGGCAACCAGGTCAAACACTTTAAATGAATTGATAACCGAGGTGATCGTCAGGAAAAACGTCGTCGTTCCCAGCATCGGGACGGTAATGCGGGTAAACTGCTTCCATTTGTTGGCCCCGTCGATTTCCGCGGCCTCGTACAAATCATCCGGAATAGCGGTCAGGCCCGCCAAGTAAATCACGACATTGTAGCCAATGACCTGCCATACCGCAATAATGATAATGCTCCACAACGCGAAATCCGTGCTTCCCAGCCATTTGGGCGGGTCCATAATCCCGAAAGACATCAGCAGGTTGTTGATAACGCCTTGGGACGGGTGGAACAGGACGGAGAATACGGCGGCTACCGCAACTGTCGTCGCGATATAAGGGATAAAAAATACCACTTTAAAGTATCCTTTGAAGTAAAGAACCGAATGAATGACGACCGCAATAACCATGGCGATTATAATACTGAGAGGCACGGTCGCTGCCGTATACAATAAATTGTTTTTCAGCGTGATATAAAATTTCGATTCCTGAAACAATTGAATATAGTTGTCAAAGCCGACATAGGTAATGCCTTTAAGCCCTGAAACCAGATCCCAGTCGGTGAAGCTTAAATACAGCGAAAAAAACAAAGGAAAAGCTCCCAGTACAACAATACCGATCGTCTCGGGAGCAATAAATAGCCATCCTAGCAACGTTTCTTTCCGAGAACCTGTCCAATATTTTTTTTTCAATGAATCCGATTTGGGCAGCGAGATTCGGGATTGAGAATTCCCTTGCATATTGTTCTCCCCTCATTCTGTTGATGTATGATTATGACCCCATTATAGTACGCCTATGGCAGCCAAAATGCTGACGATTTATACTACAATGTGCACTTTTTTGACCTCAACGTACCTGCAAAACGCCGCCCCTGTCTTCCGTACTCTCGTGCCGGCGTATCGCCGACAAACCAAAAACAAAGGCACAATAGGGAGCTGATGCCCTCCTATTGTGCCTTTTTACAAAAATCGATTTTATTGTTTTTCCAATATACGCAAGAGCACCACTACCGCTTCCGCCCTTGTTGCTTGGGCGTTTGGCGCAAACGTGTTGTTGCCCCGGCCTGTTAGCAGACCCGATTTGCGCAACTCTTCAATAGCAGACTTAGCCCATTGCGGGATGCTGTCATCGTCTGCAAAGCTGCTGCTATCGACATTTGTCGTATTCAAACCAAGCGCTCTAGCGAACATGACGGCCATCTCGGCCCGCGTAATTTGCTGATTCGGACGGAAGGTGCCGTCGGTGTATCCTTGAATAATTCCTCTCTCAATGCCTTGCGCAACCGCTCCTGCGGCCCACGAGCCGATCTGGCCGCTGTCCGCGAATGCAGGCAACGAATCCGCAGCCCCCCACTTGAACAGGTTGGCCAACATCGTGATAAATTCCGCGCGGGTAGTTGCGGCATCGGGCTTAAATACTTGGTCCGGATGCCCCTTTACAATGGCCAGTTCCGCTGCGCGTTTGATAACAGCTTCCGCCCAGTGGCCCGCCACATCCTTGAATTCTACCTTAGGCGTCTCTTCGCCCGGTTCTTCCTGTTCTTCTTCCTCGCCAGGTTGCTCCGGCTCTTCAACAGGTTTCTCCGGTTCTTCGACAGGTGTAGTCGGCTTCTCCGGAATGATGATCGGATCGCTGCCGTTCGTGGTTGCCCTAACGCTCGGGCCATTGGCGCTCCGGTTGCCGGCCTCGTCCACTGCCTCCACCTTAAACGTATAGCTTGTGCCTGCCGACAATCCGGTGACTTGGACGCTTCTGGCATCGCCAGCGGCTTCCTTGCTTCCGCCTGCCCACGATACGACATATTTCGTAACGCCTACGTTGTCTTCTGCCGCTGTCCAGGACACAGTCAGACTAGTTTGCGCAATACCCGACACGGTTGCCGCGCTGTCGTTCGGCCAAGTTGGAGCCAACTCATCGACTGCAGGTGCAGGAATTTCGGAATCCTTGAATGATGCAATAGCTGCCGTCAGGTCATCCGTTGCTTCATCCACCGCTGTTTGCGTCGCGGATGCATTGCCCGCTGTCTCATTTGCGGCAAGGAGCGCAGCGTCCAGTGCTTCAATTGCGGCTTGCAAGTATTTGCCTGGCGTTGCAGCCGCATCGGCAAGGAGTTCTTCCGCCGTCTCGATCGCATGATTTAGATCCGTTTTGTCCACTGGACCGAGTTCATGGGCGCCGATGTCAGGCGCGTTTCCGTAATAAAGCGGCGTACCGTATAGATCCCGCTCGCCCGGATTTGCAATAGGCGTTCCTGCATCAATGGCCGGAGAGCCTGGCTGCAGCTTGAACTTGGCAATGTTGCGATCCCAAATTTTCTGATCCCATGTATCCATAACCTCATCCCTCGCCGCTGGGTTCGTCAGCATCGGATTGCCCGTAACGAGGCTTGCATAGGCTTTCGGACTGCCCGGCAAGCTGGCAGTTGAGGCGGGATAGAACAGATTATGAGACACGTTAGGCGCATCATACCCCGCAGTGAGCGGCGAATATTTTTCCAGCATGCCGTCCACCTGCACGATATTATTTTTAAAGATCATGTTGCTGACGCGTCCCTGATTGCCTTCATTGACCAAATATTTGACCGTATAACCTTCGCCAATATAGATGGTATTGTTATAAATGGCGGTATTCGGTTGCATACAGAAAAAGATTTCCGTGCCTTGACCATCATTTTTACTAATATTGTAGCGGAAAATATTGCCCGCTCCCGCGCTTGTCATCGTCAGCAAAAATCCGCCGCGATTGTGATGGCTGTAGTTGTACTGATAAATATTGTTGGTTACGTTAATGTCGAAATCAAATGCTTCGCCGTCATTGTAGCCGTGAACGCCATCATACACTTCGTTGTATTGGATGACTACCGCGTTCGTCTCATACAACCATAGGCCCGCATAGTTGGTCGAAGACGGATTTTTGCTATGTTTTCTGACGATATTTTTTTCGATCAGACCGCCGGACGATACCTCGGCCATCACGATTCCGTCACCGTACACCTCTTCGATCAAGTTGTTTCTAAACACGATGTCCGTACCTTTTATATTCGTGGTATCCTGGCCGTTGCGATGAATTTTGGTCCGCAGACCTTCGATTGCTACGTCCTTTACATGCGAATTTTCTACCAGAATACGATTAAAGCCGGACGGGATATTCGTCACCTTGCCTTTTTCGTCCACCGTGTCGCCCTTAAACAAAATGCCGCCCGAGAACTTCGCTGCGCCCGTGCCGGAATTGACGTCATGGACGTACACATTGCTGATCGTAATATCATTGACATCGCCCGCTCCGCCTGCGACAACCATAATGCCGGCGCGCAGGGCGTTATTGATTGCTGGCCCCATATTCGTCACTTCCAGATTGCGCAGCTCCCAGCCGGACAGGTTGTACAAATGTACGGCGCCTTCCGCAATCATGTTCCCGGTATCCAGATGAGAGATGCCGTTGCCGTTAATGATCGGTTTGCCGGCCGAAGCTTCGCCGTAAGCATCTACTACGATCGGCGCTTCCGCCGTACCCGAGCCATGCGGTCTGAACTGGCCGTTCCAGATCGAGCCGCGTTTGAACAAAATCGTGCTGCCAACCTTAAATTCAGCCGCATTTAATTTCTCCAGCGACTTCCACGGCGTGGCTTCGCTTATGCCGTCGTTATTGTCATTACCGGCTGCGCTGTCTACATAATAAGTGCCGACCGGCGTATCAACAAGCCTGGTGAACGTATATTCCGCTCTTGTTTCATTTCTTTCGGAATCCGTAGCTACGATCGTCATTTTATTTGTGCCTGTGCGCAGCGGAATGTCGTACAGATCGTTGCCCGTCGAGGTTACGTTTTGCCCATTGACCGATACCGCCAACGTTACATCGACGCTTTCGCTTACCGACTCCGCCTTAATTTCTACATGGGACAAAACATCGGTAAAATAAATTTTTTGGTTCTCGATTCCGTTTACAGTCAAAACCGGCGCCGGCACGCCCTCGGTAATCAATAGTTTGGCCGCATTTGCAAGATCATTTTCTTTGCTGACCATAAAAATGCCCTTCTGGTCATGACCGTTGTCCATCTGCAGTACAAGGTTTATAGTTCCCAGTTGCTGCCCGGGAGCCAATGCAGCCAGCTTGCGATTGATGTATTGCGAAATATCCAAATAGATCGGCTGGTTGTGACCCTTTCTTTCGTAAGTCGCATCGGCGGCCTTATCGCCATTTGCCGGGGCGTTGCCGGAAGTCAAGGTCTGTTCGTTAAACGCCGGCACTTCGTAAATGCCAATGACGTCGCTTGTCCGGTCCGTACCCATCAATTCCTTTGCAAAAAGCTGAATGACCGCTTTTTTGGCATAAGGCTTGGTATTGGCGGACAAGTCGAAAGATAGATACACTTTACGGGTAGTAGGAGTCCCCGATGCCGCCGTTTTTAAGTGTAATCCGCCTTTTTCCGTGGAGCTATTATAGTTCGTATTCGGATACCTGATATCCGTATATACGTCGGCAACGACCGGATAGGCGGTCACTCTCTCGTATTCCACCACAAACACTTGCGAAGCGGATCGATTGCCGGCGGCGTCTACTGCGCTGACCTCGATCACATTGCGTCCTGCAAGCAAAGAAACCGTATTGACGCCCGGAAGGGCAGGAATCGGATCTCCTCCGTTAACGATCAACGAAATTGCCGGATTCGCGTCCACATTGTCAATCGCGTTAACATTAAATGTAAGTTGCTCGCTCGTCACCTGCTGACCGTTCGTCAAGCCGGTCACGGTTACGTTCGGCGGAAGCTTGTCCTCATATTGTTCGTAGATCATCAGATGCGGCGTATATTTCGCATTCTCGCGGTGCTGAGACGCAAAGACCATCCCGGCCTGATCGTCCACAGCCCCGGAATACAGAGCAAGAAACAGCTCCGAAGCGGCGTTTCCGTCGATAAATCGATCTTTTACATTCGTAATATCGATTTCGACCCAAGTGCCGTTAAGCGAGCCGCCAAAGCTCTGCCCGCCCAACAAAACCTTGTTGTCGCCCATTAAAGGATCCGTGTTATTCCATGTCCAGTTTTCTTCGCTGATGCCTGGATTATCGGTACTGAATACGTTGATCGTGTCCTGATTGCGGGTTCCGAAACGATCCGCCACATACAGAACGAGCATAACCTTCTCCACATCGGCCCAATTTACGGCGTCCGGCCCCGGCATATTAAATTGCAGATGGCTTCTGCGGCTGGCGCTGGCGTTGGCGGACCATTTCACTTCCAGCCTTTCTTTGCTGCTCGCTCCTCCGCTAACCGTTAAGTCTGCATAGTCGCCACCGCGCACCGCTGCGCCATACGCGGAATCAACGCGAATTGGCTCGCTCACGGCAGCCTCGCCTTCCGGCAGCTCATCGGCATAAACCTGCGGAGCCTGCACGAAAGAAAAAATCTGGAGAACGAGCATTGCGATTAACGCAAGGAGTAATGGTTTTCGCATCTTCTTCAACCCTATCATCCCTTCATCATCATCATTATTTTTATCTCTTGCATCCTTGCATCACTTGCATCCTTGCATCTGCGTTTGGACCTACTTCATTTGCAACTCATTCCACTTCGCTTCATTTTTGACGATGGCCGCTTGGCTCACCGCCTGGTCGATCTGCTGCTCGAATCGTTCCTCCTTGACCGCATCCTCGATCAACAGCTTGACTTCATCGAGCGTCCCGCCTTCTCCCCGGCTCCTTTCTGTACAAAGTACAACAAAGTGCTGGTTGCCGTATGACATCACTTCACTTGTTTGATTGGGGCTTAATTGATACGCTTGATCCTTCAGCATCATCCCCAAATCCGATGAATTCTCATCTTTTCCTTCCTGTTTGCCATACTGTTTTTCCTGGATCCGCAAGGAATGTAAGCGTTTGTATTTTGACAAAAGCTGATCGGCCGGAATGCCGTTTCGAATGTCCTCTGCCAGCTCGTAAGCCGCATCCTGTTCCTCTTCCGTATTGTCGCCCGTCCAGCTCACCTGCCATGCCGTTAATTCGTCGGGCGCTTGAAACAGCTGTCTGTTGGCCTCATAACGCTCCAGCAATACTTCTTCTGGAACCGCCTTCAATTTTGCTTTATATTGATTTTTGGCCTCCAGCACCAGCTTGCCGTGAAACAGCATGTATTCCTGAAGCGGGCTCAGACTCTCCGCTCCGTATATACTCTTTTCCGTTTTGCGCATCGCCTGCTGCACATCCTGGAATTCGGCGCTTTTGATCAGACGATACCCGGCGGCCACTTGCTGCTCCGCCTTGATCCGTACAAGCTTGTCCAGCGCATTGCTGCGGGCAACTTCAATCGGCACCTCGTCGCCGTAAGCCGTTCCCCAAAAGTCGCCGCCATACTCCGCACCGTACTGTCTGGCAAAATAGCTCGCCGTCGCCGCCTTTTCATCCTGAAGGAACAGCTCGAACTCCTCTTGATCTACGGGAATGCCATCAACCGACAGCAGTGCCGGTCCAGGAGCTTCGTCCTTTCCGTTTGCCATCTTGGCAATGCCAAAAATCAATAATATCGTTCCGATCATAACAATGGATAGTCCGACTTTCAGATAAGGGTGCCTGTTAAGCTTCACCCTGCGTATCCCCACTTACAATCCCCCCTCCCTTGTTGAAAATAACCAAAGTCTCCGGACCGGACACTGCCTGGAGAATCCCTATGATTCCAATCATATCCCTTGCAATCGGGCTTTATTGTGCGTTATTTTGATTTGCTTGTGCAGTTTTTTTACACGTTCTCGAAACTATGCGCAGAAAACTCGGGAACGACCAAGGCGAAACGGCGGCGCCATCCTTTGGAGGCGTCGAGCGTTTCGTTCCGAGCACTCCCTGCCTATCGGACATAAATGACGTTATTCCTCGATTTTTACGTTTTCGAAAATCTAATGGACATACACGACATTATTGGCATCATCCGCGCGCCCAATGGCTTCATTACGACACAATAGTGTTTTTCTGAGGCCGTCGATTCATTGTGGACGGCAGCGCAGTTAAGTAAAGGCTGATCGTAAACGGACACCACAGTTGCTATTTCGCAAAAATGGGGCCAGTTCAAATTGTAACGGACACTGACGACCTTACTTCCGTCAAAACCACATAGAATGGGCGGAAATGCACCAATTAGCGTCATCTGAGTCCGTTAGATTTTCAATATCGTGAAAATGCTACAAATAGAGTCTCTGAGGTCCGTTAGCGAAAGCAGAACGTTTCAGCTCAGTTACTCACAATGATTCGACAGCCCCATAGATGACGCTATTGGCATCATCATCGCGCAAATTGGCACAATTACGACTCAATAGTGTTTTTCTGAGGCCATCGATTCATTGTGTGTAACTGGAAAAGAAGCTGCATCCAATCATCGCTAACGTGTTAACGGAAGTGAGGGCCCTTATATGGATCGTTTGGCGTGATATTAAAATCTAACGGAACTCCGCGACGTTATTCGTGAGAAATCCAGGCAAAACGAGGACTTTTGCCCATCATAAGGGCTGTCAGTTCCATTAGATTTGCGAAGTGCCGCTTTTTGCTGCAATAACGCCTTTCATTTCCGTTACAGTTGATCCCGTTCATTTCTTGCCGGACACTTGCCCGCAATTTCACCTTTGCACAATGAATAGACAGCTTCTTTCTGTCTGTTAGATATTGTTTGAGGTTACAATCGGACAAATAGCATCTTCTGGTGTCTGTTAGATTTTTCAACAACCTTTTGTTCTCAAGTCTTGGCGTCGCATCATTTCCTTTGCAAAACAAATAGGCCCATGCGCGATTGCATGGGCCTTCTTATTTCCTTTATTCCAGCTGTATCGTCATAAATGACGATGAGCTGCTATTTAAAGCAGGCAGGAGCCTTGAGGCGGCGTAATATCTCGGTGTTTTGCCTTGGTGTTTTGCCTCGGTGTTATGTCTTGGTGTTATGCCTTGGTGTTATGCCTTGGTATTAGATCCCAGGCTTCTGCTGACGCTCCATGCCGATCCACACCAGGCCGAGCGCGATGCAAATGCCGCCGCCGAGTTGCAGCATCGTCACCTGCTCATTAAACATAATATAGCCGACAACGACGGCGGATGCAGGGACGATGTATCGGAAGAAGTTCGCGCGAGCGGCGCCGATCTTGAACATGCAGGCGTTCCAGACGACGAAGGCGAACAGCGTGCAAATCAGAATATTATAACCGATCGCCGCGTAATGTCCTGCGCCGAGGCTTGCCCACTCCACCTTGCTCCAGCTCCCAAGCGTCAGCGGGAACATAAACAAAGCTCCGAACAGGATAAACCACGCGCTTACGCGCAACGCGGAATACTGTTTCATCAGCGGCATGCAGGCAAGATTAAACAGCGCGCCGATTATGCTGACTCCCAGGGCGAGCAAATTGCCGATCATATGCTCCGAAGACAGATCGAGTCCGTCTCCTCCGCCCGTAATGATGAGCACGACGCCGACGGCCGCGGCCGCTCCCCCGACCGCCAGCCTGCTCGTAAATTTTTCTTTAACAAACAGAGGCGCGAGCAGCGCCGCGAAAATCGGCCAAGGCGCCACATTGAGCAGCGACGCATTGGCCAACGTCGTGTACTTTATGGAATACATCACCGCAATCTCAAGCACCGTAACTCCGATAAGTCCGATCACTGCGAGCTTTAGCGCCGCTTTCCACGTAATGCCGACGCTGCCCTCCCTGAGCTTTAGAAGCAAGAAAAAGAAGGGAATCGCGCCTCCGAACCGGATAAACGTAAACAATATCGGATCGAACGTCTCCATCGCCGAGCGCGAAACGCCGAAGTTGGCTCCCCAAATAATCGATACTAAACCAAGACCCACGTAGTAAATCCATTTTCTGTCCATCTTGCGTCATCAACCCGCCCCGTTGCCCTCTAAGTTCCACTTTACATATTGAAGGATAACGCGACAATATTCAATATTAATTTTCACCGCCCGAATCCCGAGAATCCGCAAACTCTGCGCGCAGCCGAACCGAGACTGTCGTTCCCGCTCCAAGGCGGGAGGAAATCGCGAGTCCGTACCCCTCGCCCGCGTACAGCTTGATCCGCTCGTTGACGTTGTACAAGCCGTAGGAGCTTCCGTTGCCGGCAGGATCGCCGGCACCCGTCCGTTCTTCCGTCAAAAGACGGCGCGTCAGCTCCTCGTCCATGCCGATGCCGTTGTCCGAAACGGCGAAGACGAGATCCTCCCCCTCCGCCCGTGCCGTAATGATAATACGCCCCTTGCGATCCTTTGCCTTGCGGATGCCGTGCAGCAGCGCATTTTCAACGATCGGCTGCAGGATGAGCTTGGGCATCCGATACTCTTCCAGCCCCTTGCCAGCGTCCACCTCGAAGTCAAACGAGCCGAGGAAACGGCTTTGCTGAATTTCGAGATACACTTCGGCGAGCCTCAGTTCGTCCGTCGCGCTGACGACGCTCTTGCCCTTGTTTAAGCTGAGCCGGAAATATTTCGCCAGACTGTCAATCATCCCGCTGATATCCGTCGCTCCCTTGCCGATGGCAATCCAGTTGATCGTATCCAGCGTGTTGTACAAGAAATGTGGATTGATCTGCGCCTGCAGTGCCTGTAGTTGAGCTTCGCGCTCGCGCAGCTCGGCGGAATATTTTTCTTCGACAAGCGTGCGCACCCGAAGGATGAGATGATCGACGCTCCGCTCCAGCATATGAAAATCGCCGCTAACCGCCGGCAGCTCATGCAAACCCTCTACGCTCTCCTTGCCTTCCTTCTCTTCCTTCCGAATGACCGTTATCACTTGATTGACGCGCCGATTCATGCCTCGCACGATGATGGCCAGCAACACGAACGGCAGAATAAGGAACAAGGCGACGTATTCGATAAGCGAACGACGTTCGGACTGCCTTGTCAGTTTGACGGTAGCAGGCGACAACTGGGACTCCGAGCCCTGAGCCACCAGCTTCCAGCCCGTCGGCGGCAGAGTCGTGTACAGCACGTCATGCCTCTCGTTGTCCAGCCGGATCGACGCCGTTCCTTCCGGGCCCGCGCCAATAACGTCCTGTACCGCCGGATCTACCTGCGTTCCGATCCGCAACGGATCGGAATGATACACGACGGAACCATCGGGCGCGACGAGGTAGACCTCTGTGCCAGGGGAGAATTGCAGCTCGGACAGAATGTTGGACACCAGGCTCTGCTTGACATCGATCATAAGCACGCCGGACACCTTATCGTAATCGCCGGGATCCCGCAGCATGCGCGCTGCCGACAGTATAGTCTCGTCATCCTCCCCGAGAAAAGCTTCCTGGTAGACGCCCGTCCAAACGATGCCGCCGTTGCCCGCAATGATGGAGTCGAACCAGGGCCTGCCCATCAAGCTGTCCAGCGCAAAGAAATTGACACGTTCGCCCGCGTACAGCTTGGACTTGTCCACAAACAAACGAACCCGGAACACGTCGGAGTTGGATTGCACCGTCTCTACCAAATAACGCAGATCCTCGATGACCCTAATCTGTGTGCCAATCGACTCGTCGTCCGAACTGATGGACAAATAAGAGTGCAAGTTCGCGTTCATGAGCGCGGCGTTGCTAATATCTTCGATGCGTTCCAGCCGATAAGAAAGATTGCTGCCCGCCTGGTTAAGCGCCTGACCCATCGTACGAACGACCTCGTTCTTCAATATGGTGGCGGAACGTTCGTAATAGCCGTACAGGAACACGCCCGCCGGAAGCACGATAAGCAGCAAGTACGCGACAAGCCAAGGGCGCGGGATCGAGAATCGGCGAAAGGAGATCGATCTCTCCAGTGGCTCCAGCAGTCGTTTAACGGCGTTAACCGCTTTACGCATGGCCATCCCTGTAGGCGCTTGGCGTGACGCCCGTCACCTTCTTGAACAGCTTCGTGAAGTAGCTGGGGTCGGTGTAGCCGATGGCGTGACATATGTCGTAGAACTTATACTGCGGATCTCGCAGCAACTCCTTCGCTTTATCCACGCGCACCTGCGTCAAATATTCGCCGATCGTACCGCCGGTCTCTTGCTTGAACAGGAGGCTGACATAGGTCGAGGACAAGTAGACCGCCTTGCCGATGTCGGCTACGGTTAGGCCGACTTCCGCATAATGCTGATCGATGTACGCTCGCACGCGCTCCACGACATTTGCCGTCTTGCCCAATCTTTTTTCCCGGATTCTGCCCAGCGCGGCGAACAGATACTCTTCTATTAATTGATGCATATCCCCGAGCGTCTCCTTCGCGTACAACGCTTCCGTCAGCTCCGTCTCCATCGCCTCCAGCTCGGAATCCGCCGCTCCAAGCTCCATAACGTGCTGCCCGACCGCAAGCACGAGCTGCAGACACAAATTGCGTCCATACTTAAGTCCGTCCGGGCGTCCATGGGACATGCTGGCAAAAATTCGTTTAACAGCTTCGCTCAGCTTCTCCGCATCATCGGCCTTAAGCGCGGATATCAGCTTTTCATTTAACTCGTAATCGTATTTGGGCAAGGAGGAGCCGTCCCCCTGCGCTGCACTCTCCAAACTATCCATCGTAATGATTCTATTTTTGCCAAGATACCACTTGTAGTCGGCGGCTTCGCGGGCCTGCTTGTAGGCCAAAGCCAGACCGCTCAAGCCGGCGGCCATATCTCCGATGCCGATCGTGACGCCGATCTTAAGCCAACGCTCCAGATTGGAGCGAAGATCGCCGGCCAGCGCGAACAACGCCTCAGCGGTGTCCGACATCGAGTTGCCGCCATGCTCGGGGCGCAGCACGCCGATGAACTCGCCTCCCCGGCGTTCGAAGGCGTAGCCCCGCATATACGTCCCCAGCAGCTCCTGATAGATGTTAAGCACAGAATACCACAACAATTGGCGGTCCCTCTCGGATCGACTGGCCATGACGTCGGCAAGATCGTCGACGGAGACGACCATGACCCAATAGGGAGACTCCACGGGCAGTTCCAGCCCGAGGAAGGAGATTCGCTCCTCCAATTCCGTCTTGGGCGCGCCTTCCTCGATTAGGGAGAGCAGGAACTTCTCGCGAAGGAGCGGCATGCCCTCCTTGAGCTTGACCAGCAGTTCCTCCTTATTTCGACGCTCGGTGCGCTCCGCGTCCAAGTCTGTCACGACGCGCTTGATGACCGCGTTAAGCTCCTGCAGATTAACCGGCTTAAAGATATAGTCGACGGCGCTCACCTTCATCGCCGACTTTAAATAATCGGCGTCGTCATGACCGCTGACGAACACGATTTTGACATCCGGATATTCCGCAGATATGCGCTGAGACATCGTGATGCCGTCCAAATTCGGCATCCGGACATCCGTCAAAATAAGATCGGGAGTCTGGCGGGCGATCATCTCCAGCGCGACGTCGCCGTCGTCCGCTTCTCCCACCACTTCTATGCCGTAAGCTGTCCAGTCGAAATACATCCGCAAGCCCGCCCTGACCGTCGGCTCGTCGTCTACAATGAGCAAGGAATACATCGCCGCGCCCTCCTTATCTGCATGCTGAATGCCCCTTAATCATAACATCCCCGTGGCCATATCGGCGTAACCGGATATGTCGCTGCTTCGCGCCTATAATCTTCCTTAGATAGAAGGAAGCGACTGACGATCTCATGACCGCCGTCGCTTCTACTTTCATTGCACTACTATTTTGCTAATGTTGCGTACCATTCGTTAACTTCCTTGGAGCTGGCTTCTCCGCCTGCCTCCATATATTTTTTCTGGAAATCCTCGAGGCCGTCAATGGATTCCGCGCCTGCGATCAGCTTGACCGTATAGTCGCCGATCATCGTGTTGAGCTGCTGGTTGTTTTTGGCATATTGCTGCATGTATGGCGCCAATCCCAGCAAGTTCGTTACTTTCGCTTCGGCCGGCTGCTGGTTGTTCAAGAAGTCAAACGCCTCGAACATAACAGGGTTTTTGCGAACGCGAGCTTGCCAGTACTGCGGATAATTCGTCTCGTCCGTGCCCGCCATGAAGTTGTTCGCCAGATTGCGCTCGTCCGTAAAGATCGGCTGGATCGGCTCGTAAGCGCCGTCCACAACCTTGTAGTGCGTGCCCTCTACGCCGATCGCCATGTTCTTGAACGTCTCCGGCTCCAGGCTGGCATTGATCCACTTAATGGCTTCCTCCGGATGCTTGGAGGACTTCGGAATGTAGGAAAGTCGGTCGAAGCCGGCATTCGCCGCGAATCCGAATTCGCCGTTCGGCCCTTTGAGCGGTGGGACAAAAGCAAATGTCGCTTCGGGCTTCGTCTTCGCCAAGGATTCGGACAACGCGGGAATATCCGCCCAGTGTACGACGATCGCGCCGGCTACGCCGCTCGCGAACTTCTCCTTGGCCGTGGCATCCTTGTTCGCGACGAATTCGCGGTCGATCAATCCGTTTTTGTACAAGCTGCCGGTATAGGCTACATAGTCCTTGTACGAAGGGTCAAGCACGCGAGGGACGAGCTGCCCGTCGACATCGTTCCATGCATTCGGCATCCCGAATGCGCCTACGATATTGTCGATGATGGATTGATCGCCTTTGATCGTAAGCGGTACGTTGCGATCGCCGTTGCCGCCGGGATCCTTTTCCTTGAATTGCGTCAGCACGTTCGTCAGCTCATCGGTTGTCGTCGGCATCGACAGGCCCAGCTTCTCGAGCCAGTCCGTCCGGATCAGAATGGAGCTGTTGATTTCGTAAGTGACGGTTGTCGGAATGGCGTACAGCTTGCCGTTTACCTTCAACGCCTCGATGGACTCAGGCTTCAGCGCCGCCTTGATATTGGGGCCGAATTCTTCGATGAGCGGACCCAGATCGACAAGCGCGCCTTTCTGGGCATAGTCGGAATACAGCGCCATATCGCTGTAGGACGTTACGATGTCGTAAGCCTCTCCCGAAGACATAATAAGGTTAAGCTTCTCCGCCCATTTGTCCTGCGGGAGCATATCTGTTTGCATTTTATAACCCGTGTTCTCCTCCAGCAGCTTCGCTACCGGATAAACGTTGTAATCCTCGCCCGCCCAGACGTTCAGACGTTTTAGACCTGGCTTCGGTCCCTCCGGCTTGGCTGTCGCTTCGCTGCCGGTTTTTGGGGCATTCGTGGAACCGGACTCGTTGTTGGCGGTGCCGTTATTTCCCGAGCATGCCGCCATTACCGAGACCAGCAGCGCAGACATGGCGATTGTCGAAATCAGCTTAAATGGTTTTGTCATAGTGAGACCCTCCTGCTTGTATTGTAATCTATATCATTAATTTTCCACAGAAGCCCGCCCGCCGCCGCATCGCCGCGCCCCGGTACCTGGATTCGCTTGCGTTCGGCGCGAGCCAGCCCGTGAGAAAAGTTAATGCAAGGTTTTCCAT
The DNA here is from genome assembly GCF_018604145.1 of Paenibacillus agaridevorans. NCBI lineage: Bacteria > Bacillati > Bacillota > Bacilli > Caryophanales > Paenibacillaceae > Paenibacillus > Paenibacillus agaridevorans. Next base: position 5,757,354 of record NZ_CP075889.1, read on the forward strand.
CAACCCTTGACGGAGCCGATAAGCACGCCTTTGATAAAATATTTCTGCAAGAAAGGGTAAACCAGCAAAATCGGAATGGTGGACGCGATGACGGTAGCCGACCGAACGCCTTCCGCCGGCACGTTCATGAGATCGTCGGCCGTCTTGTCGAGCGCCGAGGATGTGTCCGCATTCATGACGATGTCTTGCAGGTACAACTGCAGCGGCTTGAGCGACGTGCTGTTGATGTACAGCATCGGGTGGAAATAATCGTTCCAGTAATACACGGCGTAAAAAAGTCCGATGGTCGCGAGCACGGGACCGCTGAGCGGCAAAATGATTCGGAACAGGATCGTCAGGTTGCGAGCCCCTTCGAGCTTGGCGGACTCCTCCAGGCTGGCGGGCAAGTTTTCGAAGTAGCTCTTGATCACCAGCATGTTGAATACGCTAATCAGAGCGGGCAAAATCAGCGAGCCCAGATTGTTGATCAGGCCCAGCTCGCGGACGAGCAAGTAGTTCGGAATAATGCCGCCGTTGAACATCATGGTGAAGATGAACAGGACGATGATGAAGCCCATGCCGGGCAGCTCCCGCTTCGACAGCGGGTATGCCGTCAGCGCCGTGATAAGCAGCGAGCCGAGCGTGCCTGCCACTGTGATGATCACGGAGATCCAGAGCGAATTCAAAAACTGGGAGCTCGTGACGACGAATTCCATCGTGTCGAGCTGGAATCCAACGGGGAAAATCCCGACCTGGCCCGACATAATCGCCCATTCCTCGCTGACCGACTTGGAGAAGACATTAACGAAGGGGAGCAGCGTGATCAATCCCATCGCGATCAGCACGATGTAGATGGTGCCGTCGAGCATATAGTCTTTTGCTGTTTTTCTGTACATGAACGTCCCTCCTTACCAAATACTGCGACCTATAAATTTGCGGCTGAGCATGTTGCCGATTATGATCAGCAGAAACCCTACCGCGGAGTTGAACAGACCGACCGCCGTGCTGAAGCTGTAGTCCTGCTGGCCGAGACCCATCCGGTACACGAAGGTGCCGATGACGTCCCCCGTCTCGTAGACGAGCGGATTGTACATCGTCAGTATCTGCTCCGTGCCTGCCTCCAGGAGGCTGCCGATTCGCAAGATAAACATCAGGACGATCGTGGGCAGCATGCCCGGCAGCGAGATCGACCACATCTGTCTGATGCGCCCCGCTCCGTCGATGGCCGCGGCTTCGTATTGCTCCTGCTCGATGCCCGCGAGGGCGGCGATAAAGACGATGGCATTCCAGCCCATCTCCTTCCAGCCTGCGGTAAACACGACCAAGCTGCGGAACAAGCTGTTGCTCGTAAAAAACGAGATCGGCTCTCCGCCGAAGGATCGAATGATTTCGTTGACAATGCCGCCCGACGGCGACAGGATGTTGATAAATAACCCCGAGATAATGACCCAAGAGAGGAAATGCGGCAAATAGATGATCGTCTGGATCGTCCGCTTAAAGAACATGCGCCGCACTTCGTTGAGCATTAGCGCGATGACGATAGGGATCGGGAACAGAATGGTAATTTTGTACAAGCTGATAAGCAGCGTGTTGGTCAGTACTTGCAGGAATTCGTCGGATTGCAGCAGCCTCTCGAATTGAGCCAGCCCGACCCATTCGCTGCCGGATATGCCGCCGAAGATGTTGAAGTCCTGGAAGGCGATGATGATGCCGTACATCGGCGCGTATTTGAACAAGAATAAAAAAATCAAACCCGGTATGAGCAGCATATACATATCCATATTGCCGCGGATCAGCTTCAGGCGCCGTCTCCCGGTCCCCAGCGAAACACCTTCTCCTCCGCGAGGTTTGCTCATGTTCTCCACCTACTTTTCTCTGTCTTGATCCTTATTGTAGAGGCTGGGGACGGGGGCGAGTAGCGGACGATCCTTTTATTTCTGGTCTAATCCGACACAGTTTGCTTAATAGACCAGAGAAGCGTTCCGGAATGTATTTGGCGGTCTGACGAGAACAAAATATCACCTGATGGTGATTCGAGTACTCTAAACATCCAATCACTTACTGCCTATCGGACAAAAAGAGGCTGTCGATTCATTGAGTGCAAAACTGGAAATGAAGCTGCAATTCATCATCGCCAACCTGTTAACGGAAACGAGGGCCCTTATATGGATCTTTTGGCGTGATTTTAAAATCTAATGGAACTCTGAGACGTTATTAGTGTGAAATCTAGGCCAAACGCGGACTTTTGCCCATCATAAGAGCTGTCAGTTCCATTAGATTTGCGAAGTGCGGCTTTTTACTGAAATAACGTCTCTCATTTCCGTTACAGTTGCTCCCGTTCATTTCTTACCGGACATTTGCCCGCAATTTCACCTTTACACCATTTATCGACAGCCTCATACACGACCTTATTGGCATCACCACAACGCAAATTGACGCCCTTACGACCCAATAGTTGCTACCCTGTCCGTTAGATTTGTTTGAGGTTAAAAAATCGGACAATAGCATCGCTGCTGTCTGTTAGACTTTTCAACCTTTTGTTCACAAGTCTGGCAGTTGCATAATTACCTAAACAAAAAAACGCAAAGCCGTCGGCCCTGCGTTTTTTTCTATACTTTACTTTCCCCGCTATTGAGGCGAAGCCAGCCCTCTTGATTGTTGCCAGTCTTGATGACGCCGCACCCCAAGAACGATTGTATGTGCTACTGAATATCCTGCAAGCGAAATATGCAGCCACACCCTCTCACTTTTGTGCGCGCCCGCTCGCCGCTCCCTGCTCCCGGAACTCGGCAAGGCGGACGGACTCGCCGTCGCGAAGACGGGAGTGTTCCGCCGCAAAGGCGATGAGATGGCTCTGGAGCGATGCGGTTGCAGACGTTAGTCCCTGCGACGGATTGCGGTCGAAGCTCCGCACGTCTCGCAGAAACGCGGCTACCATCCGCTCGTCGCCGCCGCCATGCCCGTCGCCTTCGACGCTGCAGCGATGTTCGATGCGTTCGTCCGTCGCGTAGCGATATAAAACGAACGAGCCCTTGTCCATGTCGCCGATAATCTCGCCTGCCGTGCCCATGATCTGTACGCGGCGAGTTCCGCTCTCGGTAAGCCCGGACATAATAAACGACGCGTTCGCCCCGTTCTCGAAGGCCATGTTGACGACCTGATGGTCCACGACGTTGTTGTCGCAGCGATAAACGCAACGCCCGAACGGACCATCCTTCAACGCCGCAATGATTCCTTCCTGAGTAGGGTCGTCCGTCATATACCTCGCCCACTCATGCGTCGGCTGCCGCAGGTATAGCTTCAGCGCCGAGAACGCGCAATCCCGCTCTACCGCGCAGCCTTCCATGCAACGTTCCGTCGAACCCGCCGGCGCGTTCTCCGCCCTGAAGTGCAGCAACGAGCCGTAGGAGCTAACATTCGTGCATGGCTGTCCCATCATCCACGAGACGAGATCGAGATCATGGCACGACTTCGCGAGAATCATCGGGCTCGTCTCCTCCGCCTTGCGCCAGTTGCCCCGCACGTAGCTGTGCGTCATATGGCGGTAGCCGACATTCTCCGTCAGCTGGATCGTTCCCACAGTGCCGAGTTCCCCCTCGTCGATGCACCTCTTGATGCCCGACCAGAAAGGCGAATATCGCAGCACATGCGTCACGACGAGCAGCCGCCGCAAGCGAGGCCTCTTCCAGCCGAATGCACTCCTCCATGGAGGGCGACATCGGCTTCTCGAGCATGACGTGGTACCCCAGCTCCATGGCCTTCATGGCCGGCTCGTAATGCATGCGGTCCAGCGTGCATATGATCATCACGTCCGCGATTCGCCCCTCGTCGAACGCGCGCTCCCAGCTCGTGTACGTTCGCTCGGGAGCAATACCGTGAAGCGCGGCAAATGAGCTTCTGCGTTCCGCGTCCGGCTCGGCCACGGCAACGATTCGGAGTTCGTTCGGATATTTCTCCGCGTATGGCCCGTAAATGTATCTTCCCCTGCTGCCCGCTCCGAGCAGGACGGCTGTTAATGGTTTCATCTGTTCTGTTCTCCTCCTCGCAAACCCTCGTCTGTATTTTCATTGTAGAACCGCCGGGGGACCCGAGAAAGAGATCGTTGCTTACTTTCCGTATACAGTTATTGACCATGTCCGGACGGCTGGCTTCGCGACGAACGGAATTCGAGCGGCGTGGCGCCGTTCTGCTTCTTGAAAAACCGAATAAACGCAAGCGCCGAGTTGTAGCCCAGCGCGCCCGCGATTTCGTTGACCTTCATCGAAGTGTTAAGCAGCATGTCCCGCGCCGTCATGTTCCGGTAATCGTTGATGTACTTGGACAGGCCGATGCCCGTGTTCTGCTTGTACAGCCGGGACAAATACGACGGATTGAGCCCGACGCAATCCGCCAGCGCGTTCAACGAAATGTCGGTCGCAATATGCTTCTCGATGTATTGATGGACTTTGCTTACCACTTCGGAAGGAATGACCGCGCCGTTAAGCTCGTTCCACTCGAAGCAGCAATCGGCCAATTGCCGGTAATAAAGAATCAGCTCCGGCCATGGCAGCGCATCTCCCCGGCCGAACAACGGCGCCAGATCGAGCTGCGTATTGGCATAGTCGCATACGTCCCGGTTGCGCTGCAGATGGAACAAGAAGACGGCGGACAAAGAATGGTACAGCTCCGTCTTCCTCTCGTTCGACGCTCCGGACTCGTTCCAGATGGAAGTCAATTCGGCATACAGCTTATAAAAAGGCTCCCGCTGGCTGTTCTCCAGGCAGCCTGCAAGCATCTGCACCCGGGCATGGTAAAATCCGTCGCTGACATCCGCCGTTTTTCCCGCGAACCCTTCGGCAGGCACGGAATCTTCCCGCTCGATCAGAATGGCTTCGTGCAGCAAGCCCTGCCCCTGCGCCAGCTCGTACTTCACCGCATAGAACCGCTCCGCGACACCGTCCCACTCCACAGGCTCGGCGCCAAGCGCGAACGACACCGACATGCCGAGCAGCTCCTTGCAGGTTGCCTGAATGGACTCCAGCACGCCGGCAGCGTGACCGAGACAGCTGATCTTCCCGCCCGAGCCATTCGCGACTGAATCGCCCTCGCCGCCAGCAGTCTCGACCAGCGGCTGGATCAGCCAGACGATCTTGGCGAATTCGAACGGGGCGGAGTAATAACGCGCGCCCCTCGCCAAATATTCGTCGCCGATGTTCTGGAAAGCCGACGTCAGGAGCGCCTTGTCGGGGGCGGACATCATCTCCTTCCAGCCGTCGACGCGGCCGATTAACAGATAGACCGGCTCCTCCGGGTCAAGCGGGATGTCCATCTCGAGGAACAGCCGTTCCATCCCGCTTCGCGTTGCCGTCCTCCCTTGCAAAAGCCCCAGCATATATTCCTTCTGCAGCGATGGGAGCGCACGTCTCATGCTGCTCTGCGCCTTCGTAACGATTCGTTCCCGGTCCAGCTCGTCGTCCAGCTTTACCATGGCCCGCTCCACCGCGTCGATAATCTTGTTGTCGCTCTCCACCTTCAGAATATAATCGAATCCGCCGTAAGTTACCGCATCGCGCGCGTACTGGAAGTCGTTGTACCCCGTCAGGAAGATGACCTTGCAGGACGGCCATCGGGCCCCGATCTCCTTCAGCAGCTGAATGCCTTCGATGCCGGGCATCTTGATGTCGGAGAGCACGATATCGACGCGGTGCCGGTTCAACAGCTCCAGCGCCTCTTCTCCCGAATAAGCTTTCATGACCTCAAGCTCCAGCCGTTCCTGCCCTTGGAACAATTCCAGCAAGCCGTCCACAATAATCGGCAGATCGTCAACGATAAGCAGTCTGTACATATGTATCCTCCCCGTTCGTTATCCTTTAGCCAGCGCTTAATCTGATCCGCACCTGCAGCCCGCCCAGCTCGGAACGCGCGACCGCCAGACCGTACTCCTCGCCATAACGCAGTTGAATTCGGCGATGCACGTTCAGGAGACCCGTCGTCTCCTCGATCCGGTTTGCGGAATAACGCAGCTTCTTCCTGAGCGCTTCAATCTCCTCGTCCGTGATCCGGTCGCAATTATCCTCGACATAGAAGACGAACGAACCTTCGTCCGGCTCGCCGCGCAGCCATAATTCCCCGGGGCCTGGCATACGATCAAACGCATGTTTATACGCGTTTTCGATGACGGGTTGGAGAATGAGCCTCGGAACAAGGATGTCCGGCAACCGATCCTGGCCGTCAAATGCAACCTGTATCCGGTCTCCGTAACAGATCGACTGCATCTCGACGTACGTGCGGGAATGCTCCGCCTCCAGCTTGAGCGGGATATCGTCTTCGTCGTTGCGCGTGATGAACTGGAAATATTGTCCGATATGCAAGCAGAAGCGATAGGCCTTCTCCTGCTGGTTGCCGGACTTGATCAGCCTGCATAACACGAAGAAGCAATTATATAGAAAATGGGGATTGATCTGCGATTGCAGCCGCTTCAGCTCCGAGCGCTGATTGCGGATTTGCCCCTCGTAGTTTTCTTCGATCAACGTTTTCAAATGCAACACCGTGTCGTTAAACGCCTCGTACAAATAACCGAATTCGTCGGCTCCGCGGTCGACGGCGATCGTCTCCAGCCGGTTCATCTGCACGCGGCGGAAGGAATGCACCAGCTTCATCAGCGGGCGGTAAATAATTCGAAGCAGAAAATAAGAGAAGAACAGCACGATGACGACCGCAAGCCCGCACGCCCACCAAAATAAAGTCCGGTACACCTCAAGCGAGCCCAACACTTCGGCTTCGGGCACGTACGTAACGGCATACGCGTTCCAGACGGCGGAATGCGTATAGATCGCCACATATCGCGCTCCGTCATACGCAATCGTCTCGCTGCCCTGACGATTGGCGGCAGCGCTCTTCTGGCGCGCGAACTCCTGCATATGGCTCGCCATGTCGGCATCCGCGCCGCTCTCCACGCTCCATCCCCGATCCAAATTGATCATGGCGCTTCCCCCGCCGCGGGAACCGCGAATTTGCGCGAGAGTAGCCCTTATTTCAGGTACGGATAACTCCACGGCGACGATATACAACGGCTTCGAGGTCGTGCCGGTCGGATATTGCATGGACATGAACAGCCGGTCGCGCCAGATAATAAACGGCTCTTCGTACAGCTTCCCGCTTTGCCGCATGGCCGCGTATTCCTCCAGGTCGAGGAACGTCTCGAAGCTGTGGGAGAGCACCGTCCGGTCGATGACGGGAATATAGGCTTTGGTCTCCCGGATGAACGGGCTGGAATTGCGCATCAGGTCAAGCCGCTTCTGAATATCCAGAATGCTGCTTGACCTCTCGTAGGAGCTCATATGATCCCCCGTCGCGGCGATCTCCATGAGATCCTGGTCCATGACGTAGTTGGGCAAATATCGTTCGATTCGATCCGCTTCCTTATCAAGTGAATCCATATAGTACCGCGCCGTATTCAGCACGGATTCGGATATTTCTCCGCGAATGCGGTTCGAGCCCTGCTCGACGATCATCCACGTGATCGCCAGCAGCGGCAGCAGGGCGGCCAGAAAGGCAACCAGCATTTTTTTGAAAATGGAGGAGTCACGCAGGAACAATAAGCTTTTCATCTCTCGTCCCCCCGATTGATTGAGTCAACTCCTATTCCTTCACGCTGCCCATGACGATGCCCTTGATGAAAAACCGTTGAAGAAACGGATATACGATCAATATCGGAAACGCCGCCACAAATATTTGGGCCGCGCGGCTCGTCCGGTCGGACAGCTTCAGCAGCAGCTCGGCATTCTCCGCCTTGATGAAGCGGAAGTCGAGCTTGATAATGACCGTCTGCAGGAATGTCTGGAGCGGATAATTCTCAGTATGATTCATGTACAGCATGCCGTCAAACCAGCTGTTCCAGTGCCCCACCATCGTGAACAGCCCCGTCGTCGCTAGCGCGGGCAGCGACAGCGGCACGTAAATCTGCCACAGCGTGCGGAAGTGGCCTGCTCCGTCGATACGCGCCGATTCCTCCAGCTCCTTTGGCAAGTTGCGGTAAAAGTTCAGCAGAAGAATAATATTGAACACCGGAATCGCGGTCGGCAGTACAAGCGCCCACATCGTATCGATCATGCCAAGCGACTTGACGGTCAGATAGGACGGAATCAGCCCTCCGCTAAACAGAATCGTGAAGACGAACAGCCAGGCATAGAAGGTGCGCAACCTAAGCTGACGGTGATCCTTGGAGAGCGGGTACGCCGTGATGATCATAAGCACCATGCTGAGCGACGTGCCGAGCGCGACGCGCTGGACGGATACCCAGAACGCGCGCAGGTACTCCGGCTTGCCGAAGACGTTATCGTAAGCGGCCGTCGTAAAGTCGACCGGCCACAGCGCCACTTGTCCCGCGGCCGCCGCAGCCCCGGAGCTGAACGACATCGCCAGAATGTGCACGATGGGCATGAGACAGAGCAAGGAGATAAGCAGCAGGAATGCGTAATTGCACCCCGCGAAAACCGTTCTGCCCCAAGTGCGGTAGTTCGTCATGATGATGCTCCCTTCCGTAGAATTGGCGACGGGTCAGAAGATCCGGTAGTTCGCCAATCGGTAAGCCAAGAAATAAGAAAACGAAATAAACAGGAACGATACGATCGACTTGAGCAGTCCCACCGCCGTCGCGAAGCCGAATTGCGCTTGCTGCACGCCCATCCGGTAGACGAACGTATCGATAATGTCCGCGCTTTCGTAGACGGGCGGACTGTACAGGTTGAAGATTTGCTCGAAGCCCGCGTTCAGCACGTTTCCGATATTGAGCGTCAGCATCAGCACGATAATCGGCATCATGCCCGGCAGCGTTACGTGGAACGTTTGCTTGAGGCGCCCCGCCCCGTCGATCTCGGCCGCTTCGTACAGAGACGGATTAATGCCCGTCAGCGCGGCCAAATACACGATGGTGCCGAAGCCGAATTCCTTCCATACGTCAGAGATGACCATCGCGTAAGGAAACCAGTCATTGCTGCCGAGGAAAAAGATCGGCTTCGCGCCGAAATACCCAAGCAGCTGATTCACCACGCCCGACGTGGGCGACAGAACGTCGACCAAAATGCCGCTGAGCAGCACCCAAGACATGAAGTGCGGCAAATACACAAGCGTCTGGAACGTGCGCTTTACCCATTCGCGGCGCAGCTCGTTCAGCAGGATCGCGATGGTAATCGGGACAAAAAGTCCCGCAACGATTTTCATCACCGCAATGTAGATCGTGTTAAAAAAAATGCGCCCGATATCGGGATAATCCATCAGCAGCCGGAAATTCCGCCAACCGATAAAGGGGGAGCCGAACAACCCTTTGTTCGGCACGTATTTCTGGAACGCCATGACGATGCCGGCCATCGGCACGTAGCTGAATATGACGACCAATACGATGGCGGGCAGCAGCATCATGTGAAGAGGCCATTCCCTCTTCCACAGCCTTGTTATTCCGTTCATCCCGTTCACCTCGCTGTTTCACTAAATCGACAATCCCCCGCAAGCAGTTCGGGGGTGAGAGCAATGCCCCCATCCCCCGACTCCTTCGCGCTATCGATTATTGATGGGTGGCGTACCACTCGTTCACTTCTTTCGTAATTTCGTCGCCGCCAAGCTTCTTCCACTCCTGCACGAAATCATCGAACGCGTCAACCGGCACTTGATTCATGATGATTTTGAAATAAACCTCGTCCCGCTTCTTGAGCAAAATTTCCTGGCGCTCCGCCATTGCCGGCGTCGGCGCTCCATAGAACTTGTTCTGCAAATATTGTTTGTTATCCTGAATGGCAGGCACCAGCGAGAAGGCGCCCTTCGGACCGGAGATCAAATATTCCCACCACATGCTCGTATCGCCGTCGACGTATTTCATCGCGCGTTCGTACCGCGTCCGGTGATCCTTCGTCTCCAGGATGCTCGGATCTTTGTTCTCGATGGCTTTCGGCAGAATTTCGCCGTTGTTGTCCTTCTGCTTGCCGACTCTGAGCGGGCTGAGCAGCCAATAGTTGTTGCCTTTCTCCTTGAGATCCTTGCCGAACTCGTATACCTTCTGCTCGTCGGTCGGATGGTTGTCGACCGCGATCCAATGGTTCAGCAGCTTGATAACGCCTTCCGGATGTTTCGCTTTTTTGGAGATGACGTAATATTCGTCTACGCCAAGGCCGATCTGCGACAGCGCCGGCTTGTCGTCCGACGTCGGGATCGGGAACACGCCCCACTCCTGCACCACCTTGCCGTCCTTCACCGCGCCCTTCGCGAGCTGGGCAGGCGTCCACGATGCGCCGTATACGATGCCGACGCTGTTATCGTAGAGAAGCTCGGCCGCTTTCTCCGTATCCTTGACCGCGAACTCCGGATCGATCAGCCCTTTCTTGAACATATCCTGCAGCGCGGCTAGCGCCTGCTTCACTTCCGGCTGGATGTCGCTGTTTACGAGACCCCCGTTGCCGTCCTCGATCCAGATATTCTCGTATGCGTGGTAGCCGTTCAAGAAAGCGCGAAGACCGGTCACGCCCGTATCCATGCTGAACGGGTTTTTGCTAACCGCGAGACCGTACGGCGTTTTGGTGCCGCCCGGATTTTTGGTTTTGAAAGCTTCCGCGATCGCCATGATGTCGTCCATCGTCTTAGGCTCCGGCAGGTTCAGCTCCTTCAGCCAATCCGTGCGCACGTATAAATATTGATACTGGTATGGATTGTACGAACTCGGAATGCCCATCAGCTTGCCGTCGAACGTCGCCGTCTTGAGTTGCATGCCGCCATCCATCGTCAGGAACTTTTTCGTCTCTTCCGTGGCGTGCTGGTCGTACACTTCCGTAATATCCATAATCATGTCCGCTTCGGTCAGCTCCTTGAGCTGCGTTGCGTTCACCAGCACGAAGTCGGGCAGATCGTCGGAAGCGATTGTGATTTTCACCTTTTCCTTGAACTGGCTGACGTCGGCGATCCAATTGTTTTTGATCCGGACGCCGATGTCCTTCTCGTAAGCGTCGTACACGGCGTTTTTATCGAAGCTTTCGCCTTCGTCGAACTTCAGGTACGGATCGCTTGGCGATACCGTCGTCACCTCGATCACTTCATTCGTCTCGGGCGGCTGTTCTTGCCCCGCTTCCGCGCTTGGACTAGGCGATGCGGCCGGCTCGTTCGCTCCGTTGCTGCAAGCGGACACTGTCAGGCACGCTAGCGTTGCGGCAATGGTCAACATTTTGTATCTCTTCTTCATGCTACTACCCCTCCGTCTGGTCTTGATATGGATCCATCCGCCGCCCTGCAGCGCGGCTTGTCGTCCCTGTTTTCAGTATAGAAAGGACCCGGCGCGCCAGCCATATACTACTGTTTACTTTCGTATACACCTTTTGAGAAATGGCCGTCCAATCGATTGTAATGGCAAGCCGGAGACCCGCTCGCGACGGACATTATGCAAGAAGCGATTGCCGCGTTGGGGGCGGCAATCGCTTCGATCGTCCATCTGCTCAATCCTGAACTGATTATTATCGGAGGAGGCGTTGCGGATTCGGACACCCCGCTGCCGGAACTGCTTCGCGAGGAAGCACATACTGGATACTTGTGGCCCATCGTCGTTCTCGACGTCTATGGACATCCAATTTCACTCTACACCACAATGCCGAAATACTTCTTGAGCGCCTCGGCATCCTCCGCCTCGGAGGCCGGTGTAAAGGCATGGACGCCGTCCGGGCGGAACAGGCGGAACTCCTCGTTCCACACCGTGTTTCGCCCGTCTTTCGTATGCATCGCTACGATCCGGTTATTTTTGAACACGGAATCCGGCGCATGCTCGCACCAGAAGGACGCCATCAGATAGTCCTTCGGCAGTTGAGGCTCCTCCGTGAACGAGAAGAGGCGGGCCCAGCCGTCCTTCTTCTTCTCCATCAATAGCCAGCCAAATTCCGCATCCCGGTCGAATCGATAGCATTCGCCGCCCTGTCGCTGCTCCAAGCCTTCTTGAAGCAGCAGCGGCCTGCGGGGCACGATACCGCCTACCCCGACATCGCACAGGAAGACGCGGCCCTCTGCCTCGACGCGAAGCACCTGATGCCTGCGCTTAGGCGGCGTATTTGCCTCGTCGCGCCAGAACCGGGCGAAGTAATCCGTCACTTCGTAGCCGAGCTCCCTCAGCAGCCAGCCGAACAGCGCGTTCAGTTCGAAGCAATAGCCGCCGCGTCCCCGGCCTACAATCTTGTCATAGACGGATTCCAACTGCAACGACAGCGGTACGCCGTTCATAATATCCAGGTTCTCGTACGGCACGGCCTGGAGATGCAGCTCCTGCAGCTTGCCCAGCGTCTCCGTACCGCCATCCGGCTTCCCTGTAAGCCCGATTCTTGCCAAATACGCCTCCACGTTCATTCCCCTGTTCCCCCTCCAGTGAAATTAAGTTGCGTCAATCATTCATAACGTTAACATCGTACGACACGAACCTTCGAATTTCTCCATCCTGAGGCGTCGGGCTATTGCGCCCAATTCCCCTTGCGGAATACCGGCTCGATCGTGCCGTCCGGCAGCTCCCCGTCGATGTCGAGCTCCGCGCAGCCGATCATGAAGTCCACATGCGTCAGGCTGACGTTCGCCCCGCGGGCGACCAGCTCTTCGCCCGACAGCTTCGTGCCGCCTTCAAGATTGACGGGATAGGCGCTGCCAAGCGCGAAGTGGCAGGATGCGTTCTCGTCGATGCCGGTATTGTAGAATACGCGGTTCAGGTTCGAGATCGGCGAGTCATGCGGCACCAGAGCCAGCTCTCCCAGATAGGACGCTCCTTCGTCCGTCTCCAGCAGCGTCGTCAGATGCTCGCGGCCCGAGTTGGCGTCATACTCCACGACTTTGCCTTCCTTGAACGTCAACGTGATGCCCTCGACCAGTCTGCCGTTCAAATTCAGCGGCAGCGTGCTGCGAATCGTTCCGTTGACGCCTAGCCGATGGGGCATCGTATACACTTCCTCCGTCGGCATGTTCGCGACGAAATAAACGCCCTTCTCGTTTTCTCCTCCGCCGCCGCGCCATATATGGCCTTCCGGCAGAGCCACCTGCAAATCCGTGCCCGGGGCGCGGTAATGAAGGCTTTTGTACTTCTTGCCGTTCAGCAGATTCTGACGCTTCTTCAACTCCCCGATATGCTCCCGCCAGGCGGTTACCGGGTCGGCGGCGTTCACGCGGACCATGTGGAAGATCGCCTCCCACATCGCTCCTATGCGCTCCTCCTCGGGCAAGTCCGCGTACACCTTGTCCGCCCATGCGCGGGTAGGCGCCTTGATAAGCGACCAACTGATCCGGCTGTTGCGCGTATAGGCCGAATACGCCTTGCGCGCGACTGCCGCGGCCTTGGTCGCCGCTGCCACCTTGGCGGAATCGATGCCGCGGAGCAGCTCCGGATTTGGCACCTTGATATGCAGAATGGCGCCGCCTTCCTCCGCGAACCGCTCCATACGGTCCGCCTCCCATCCCGGATAATAGTCAAACGAATCCTGCGGCGCCTTCTCGTACCGGATGCGGGTAATGTCCTCGTCGTCCCATTCCACGATGACGTATTTGGCTCCGGCCTCGTACGCCTTCGCCACGATGAGCCTTGTCAGCTCCTTCGTCTCGATAGGCGCATGGATAATCAGCACCTGTCCAGTTTGTATGTTGACGCCGACCTTGACGACAAGCTCCGCGTATTTGTTCAGCTTGATTTCAAAATCATTCATTCCTTGTTCTCCTTCCATTCTCGCAAAGCCTAATTCAGTTTTATTTTGTTCAATTCATCGAGGAACGCAGCCCTCTTCTTGTAAGCCTCGCGAAGCGATTGGATCAGTCCTTCCGCATGCTCGCGTCCTCCCGCCTTAATCAGATGCCGAATGATATCGCACACCTTGCGGTACTCCTTACGGTTCGCGCTAACTTTGGCTTCGTGCGTGATCTGTTTTACAAAGAGCATGTGCAGCTCCACCGGGTGGCTGTCCACCAAATGCACATAATAGTGCGTCAATAAATGGGGGTTCTTTTCTACATATCGCAGCAGCCTGTCGTTGCGCTTCTCCTCTATAATCAACTTTTTGTACAACGAGCCTGCTTCCCAATCGCTTCGGGCAGCCTCTTCGATTTCATCCAGCAGCGCCTCGTAGTTCGCTTCCCACTCCAAAACGTCCATCGCTTCCTTGAGCTTGAGGAAAAATTCATATTCGCCTTCGAGCGTATATTTTTTGGCCAAAGCCTTCAGCGCTTCCCGATCGCCGGTCGCTTCGTAGATGATGGCCCGTTTCTTTTCCCAGTGGCTGACCAGTCCCCAGTGTCTTCGCTTCCTGTCCCCAAGCTCTCCCTGTTCGATTAAGGATAATGCATCGGCGTACCGTTCCTCGAGAATGGCCCTCTCGATCGCGATGTCCCGGAACGCTTGGATTTCCAGACGTTCTTCCATGTATCGGTTGGCCTGCTCAGGTCCGTCGAATCTTGCGAGAACCTCGTAACGAAGCTGCGACGCCTCCTCCGTGAAGAAGCTGCTTTGATATTCCTTCGTTTGCTCCTCGGCCTCGAACGCGTCCAGTTGGCTCCACCATTGATCCTTCTCCTTCGGACTGTCCATCCACAAGGAAGCGGTTCGCATAAGGGACAACCGCCATTCGTTCCAGCCATCCCAATTCGAATGTTTCGCTTCTTTTAATGTCATAGCAAACAGGGAGGCTCGTATCTTCGTATCGACGCTACCCCCTTGCTCCGCGGAGGTCAGCAAGTGCCTTAACCCCTCCTTGATCATTTCCCCCACATCGCCGCCGGAGTCGTCGCTTTTTTGCAGCAGATCGCACATTTCATGAAGCACGCACAAAACGATCTCCGCCGCGGCAAGATACTGCCCTTTTGCCGTCGCCGCGTCGGCGGCTTCCATGACTTTCCGTGCACCAGTCAACGCCCTGTACACATTGCGATAGAATACGAAACCCCGATCCGAATATTGCTTGATTGAAGCCTTGATAATCGCTTTGTATTGCTTCAACGACTCTTTGCTGCCCGTCTCGACGAAACGAAGCGACAAATCCTTGTTCACCTCATCGTATTGCTCCGCCAGCCCTGCCAGAAGCCCGATAAGCTCTTCCTTCGTCAGCGAAGCGAGCTGCTCTTCCAACCCTTTTTTTGTCATACGAATGCACCCTCTCTCGCACCTCAAGCTCTTGTTACTATCTTATCCATTGATCGGGCGGTAGAGCAACCCGTTCCCTCGCCAACTGAGAAAACATCTGTCGAGGCCTTTCAGAGATGAGCAGCCTCCAGCTTTGCAAAGCAAAGCTGCTTCGAAGCATGAGGTAGGTAGGCAGCGTCATGAAAGTTTTATCGCCAAATAGATTTTCGGTTTTCGAATGCTTTAGATCGATGAAGCCGCCCTCAATCATGAAAAACAGCCAGTCGGCAAGCTTTAGATCGATGCCATCAGAATCTTCCATAATTTTCCCTTGCCTTCTGACGGTCTTTTTTGTGCTAGAGCCAGAAAGAAGCAACGGCGTACCCTCCTGTCTGTTCGTTCTCTCGAATAAAAGGAAAAACTCCCTCTAATACCCTCGTCTCCGCCCTTGCTTGCTCTTTAGAGGGAAATCCTACCTCTAATCCTTGGCTAATCACTGTTTTCGGGTTGAACCACCCCGATTAAAGGGAGGTTTTCCCTCTATGCGGAGCCGATATTCCGATTTTTCCAGATTAAAGGGAGATTTCCCCTCTATTTTCCGATGCGATATACGGTGGGCCTTTGGGAGATGAGTGGCCTTCAGCTTTGCAATGCAAAGCCCTATGGCGGAAAAACGTGAACAAAACGAGCTTGTTGACCAAACTAAACAGGTGTGCGGAACTGAGCGACGTTATTTTCGCCAAATCAACGGTTTCGGGTACCCTTACGGAACTGAGCGTTCTTATTCCAACCCAATCGCGCTCCATCCCCCTTATTATCAACCAATAAAGTCTCTGAGTTCCGCTAGCCCTGGCTTTACCCCGCCATTCGCCGAAATAAGGGCTCTGTGTTCCGTTGTCGCTATTGCGCACGTACGGCACGCCGTAGCGACAGCGACTGAACTCGCGCCCCGCTTCGAAAATTTTAAATTCTATATAATTACAAGGTGAAACGGCTGTCTCCGTCCTTTGGCGACGCAGCGCGTTTCATTCCGAGAATTATAGGTCAAGTTTGGAGAAAACCTACACATTCCTATAATTAGAAAAACACCTGCGCCGGGCTGCGCAAGTGTCTTCTACTAATCCTTATACGGGTCAAACTCGTCCGCTCCCGCCATGCACACCCCTATGGGCTTCAATACATGCAGAACCTCGATCGTTTCCGAGTGCGCGTCAAGAACATCCTGAAGCTTGCGGTACACAAAAGGACTTTCGTCCGTACCGGCTCCGCGAAGCTCGACGTCATATGCGTCGACGGCTTCCTTCATGGCTTCGGCAGAGATTTGTCCGCCTGCGCGCGTCCTCGTCTTCCAATTCATTTTGCCCGCGGCCTGCGTCCGGCTCATGATTCGCCCCGCACCATGTACGGTGCTATAGAAGGAATCCCGATTCTCGTCCGTTGCCTTGCCCCTCACGATGACCGAGATGTCCCCCATGCTGCCCCCGATAAAACCAAGCTGCCCCGGCGCCGACGGAGTCGCGCCTTTGCGGACGACGACGGCTTCCTTGCCGTCATGCCGCTCCCGCCATGCGAAGTTATGATGGTTATGCACCTCGAAGTCGGCCTGCGCACTCAAAATGGAAAGCACCTGCCCGATCACGTAATCCCGACCGGCATACGCGTATCTTCCGGCCAGCTTCATCGCGCGCTCGTACATATCGCCAAGCTCGCTGTTCAGATCCAGCAGAACGGGAGGTTGATCCATGCTCTCGCCGGGCGCTTTTCCAAGAAATTCGCGTCCTGCCGCCAGATTCAGGAACCCGCTGGCCGTCTTGTGGCCGAAGCCCCTGCTTCCGAAATGGTTCGCGATCCACAACCGTCCCGTCGCCTTCTCCTCGAATAAATCGACATAGTGGTTGCCGCTGCCTACCGTGCCGAGCTGACTGTGCGCGAGCGCCTTCAATTTGTCATGCTCCTGCTTCCCTATTGCGTTATACACGTTCCAGTCTGGATCGTCGAACAGCGGGTGGTCCACCTTCTCGCTATTGACGCGCCCTACGCCGAAGGACACCTTGCGGGCGATGGCGTCCATGATGGCGGGCAAGGACGTCTTGACGTCCGCTGCCATCAGATTGGTGCGTACCGCCTTGTTGCCGCAGGCAATGTCGTAGCCGACGCCGGACGGAGAGATCTGTCCGTCGTACGCGACCACGCCTCCGATCGGCTGGCTGTACCCTTTATGATGATCGGCCATCAGCAGCGCCTGCAAGACGTTGCCGTGTTCGGCACATGTTTTTGCCTGCGACATCGCGCCCGGATCCGGCGTTCCCCATACACGGACGCCGTCAATAATTTGATAAGCCATATAAATGATTCGCTCCTTTAACCTTTCATGTTCGCCGCACCTTATGTATGCCGCACTCGCTCCATTGTCGCTGATTTCGCCGTCTCCGAACAGGGTGAAAGTATGGCTGGCGAAAGTTTGAGCCGGCTACGGGCATGCCGATGCCGCTATGTGGGATGCCGATTGCCGATTCGGGCGGATCGATTGGCTCTCATGTTCGGTTGCTTCGAAGGAGCAGTACTGATGCGTTCAGCTACATTTGCCCGGATCTGCTCCAGTGCGCGATTTTTCATACACATATGCTGCCCCTGCCCGTCCGCGCGCGTATTGTACTCACTTTTTCATACACATTTACTCTTCCCCGCCTGTCCGCGCCCATTGTACTCGCTTTTTCATACACATATGCTCGCCCACGCCCTTAAGCCCCCCATTGCACTCGGTTTTTCATACACATTCGCTCGTCCCCGCCTGTCAGCGCCCCATTGTACTCGCTTTTTCATACACATTCGCTCGTCCCCGCCTGTCCGTGCCCCATTGTACTCGGTTTTTCATACACATTCGCTCGTCCCCGCCTTTCCGTGCCCCATTGTACTCGCTTTTTCATACACATTTACTCGTCCCCGCCTGTCTCCACGCGGCGCATTATAGTCGATTTTTCAGCTACATTCGCACGACTCGGCCCCCATGCGGCTCAGTTCCCACAACTCGAGCTGCTCCAGGTAACAGGCTTGTCCCGCTCCACCCGGCGGGCGATCCCATCCGCAGGGCATCCGGCCATCCACCATCGGGCTTAACCCGACTGGTTGACGCAAGTGCCGCGATGTGGCGTCTTCGTGAAGCGGTTGGAGACAGACGACGCGACGATGGCCTCCGGCTTTACGCGAGCCGACACGCCCATTGCTTCGACCCTGCCCACCATCTCGGACACGAAAGCGGCAGTCTGGTTGCGCCTCTCGTCCGTGCCCGCGTCGATGTCGATGTACATGCTGAGCTCGGCGCCTTGATAAACATGCGGCAGCAGAATATCCTCGAGCTCCGAGAGTTTGGCCGCGTCGAAGAACGCCGCGATCTCCTGGCTAAACGTCGTCTCCAGCGTCAACTTTTCTTGAATGGAATAGATTTCGCGAGGCAAAATGACCTGCCGATAACAGAACCACGCCCCCCGACCCGGCCGAAAAATAACGATCGACGTTATAAACTTGGTATGGCCGGCATGCACCTGCGCGTCCGTGCCGATCACCAGCTGGTACGAAGAACGCGCATCGCTTTTCATAAAACCCACAATCCGCAGAAATACCTCGTCCAGCGTCATATCCTTGTCGGTCCTATTACGAAACACGGTCTCGTGAAGCAACGCGTAATGTTTTTTCTTCATAAGGATCACCCGTGGAAGCAAATTCGGCTTCTTCCTTTCCATGGCTATGGCCTCTGCTTCTGTATCATACGCTCGCCCCCAGCCTCTGCGGTTGTACGAACGCCCTTATAACCCCACTTAGATGTGTACTTCCGCTCAACGAAAAAAAGACCCCGAACATCAGGGCTCTCTGAGACGGGAATCATCGGAGAAAGTTCGGGGGGACTGCATTAGCTTGCCGTTCGCATGCTGCGAAGGAAAGCGAGAACCGCTGCTGCCGCGAGGACTACAGCCAGGACAGCAGCCGTGTAGACGACAGCCGGATGATCTTGTTGCTTCATACAGATGGCAACGTAAGCCCAGACGAAGACAAGCGGCGCGACCGCGTCTCTCCTAGTAAAAGCGATAGCGAGCGCAATCACGGCGCCGACTGCAAGCACGATTGGCGCCCACAAAGTCTCCGACAGTCCGAATCCGTCCCATTTGCTTGCATGGAGCGCCGAGGAGATGTTGACGATGGTTGCGACACAGATCCACCCCAAATACAGGCTAAACGGCACGCGGACGAACCATCGCTCCCCCATCGACACGTACGTTTCGCCTGCCGCCCGGACGCGGGTATAGATCGCGATTATCGTAAGAAGCAGCGCAAGCATGACGAATACGCTTGCGTTCACATATTCATAATGCCAAGCAAGAAGCCAGCCTGCATTAAACACGCAGCTGAGAGGGAAATAAAAACCGACCGCTTGCACGGCTTTACTGTTCCTGCCGGCATGCGTGAAGGAATAAATAACGAATCCGATCAGAAACGCGTAGATGAGCAGCCAGATGGAGAAGGCGTAACCGGCCGGCGTAACGAGCGAGGGGTACTTCGCCGACAGCTCCCCCGTCGTTCGGCCTCCTAGCGGCAGCCTTTGGGCCAAGACATTCATCACAAGCACGAGTACCAGACCAATAGCATGAACATATCTCATAGCTAGCACACCTCCGAATAGACAAGCTTAATTCTTATCTATTCACCTTATCGTAAAATTATTAAACAAGGACGGAGCCAATCTCGCTGCATTTGGGGCAAAAAAATACAGATTCGGTCCTAGTATCCCTGGCTTGCAGGAATCTTATTCCTGTTGCGCCGGGCTTGCCTGGCGGTCCGGTCCGCGCGTTCCGGTGATACAAGGCCGGGCATCCAGCGCCAGCAGCTTCATCCGCAAGCTGGGCGAATTCGATCCGGCGCTGCTGGAGTCCGCGAGCAAGCGCTCGCTTAAGAAGCCGTCCTTCCGCTAAGGGGGACGGCTTTGCTTTAGCCTTGATTACAAGCGGGTCGTTCCCGCTTTCAGTTGCGCAATGACAATGCCAAGGACAGAGTTGGATTGGACCCCGTAATTCCGCATCGGACAAGGCCTTGTATGAAGCCGCTCCAACACCGACGGAATCGTAAATTGCTCCGGCGCGAGGCCATCATTCACCTCGTCCCACTCCAAGGGAGCCGCCACCGTGGCCGCTTCCGTGCCTCTGGCGGAATAGGGGGCTATGATTGTTTTGCCGGGCGCATGCTGAATATAGTCGACATAAAGCCGGCCGCCCCGCTTCTTCTTTAGCCGCTCGATCGTGAACAGCGCAGGAAACTTCTGTACCAAATATTCCGCGACGAATGACGTGAACACTCTTGTGTCGTCGTACGTCAGCGTGTTTTCCGGGCCAAGCGGAATGTGGATCTGGATCCCTTTCCCTCCGGATACTTTGGGATAACCTGTTATGCCGAACCGGTCAAGCACCTGGCGAATTTCGATAGCCGCGCGCACCGCGAGCGCAAACTCCTTGCGGCTTGGCGGATCGAGATCCAGCACAATCTCGAGCGGATTCGTTTCGCCGATGCGCTGGAACGGGACATGGAGCTCGATAACCGCCTGATTGCCAAGCCAGACCAGCGTCGACAGGTCGTCGCAGACGATGTAGTTAATCCCTGCGGATTCCGAGGTACGGACAAAAGGCGGTGCGTATGTGGGACAATTTTTTTGATAAAACAACTCCCCCGGCACACCGTGAGGATACCGAATCGAGGTCAATACTCTATTCTGCAAAAAAGGCAGCAGCCGGGGAGCGATCCGGATGAGATAAGCCGCATAATCCTCCTTGGCGATGCCGGCGGAAGCCCACAATGGCTTGTCCGGGTGCGTCAATCCCGCCTTGGGGAGCAGGTCCGCATTGTCCACGATCAGCCTGCTCCAGGAGCAAGTGTCCGCCTTCTCTCCGAATCGGAAGGAACAAAAAGTGGGATGAACAAGATAAACGACCGCCGATTCAAGACCCTTCCCGCCATTATCGCTGTCTGCAAGTCCGCCGAAACCGAGCTCCACGCAAATCCCCGGCTTGGTCCGGACCAGCGAAAGCAAACCGCCCTCCTCCCCCCGATTGTCCAGAATCGTCTTGGCGAGCGTCTCCCTCTCCTCCGGCTTCATCCCTTCCCGGAAGGAACCGACTGCCGCCCATTCTCCATTCCCTTGCAACAACCCTGCTATGAATCTGTCTTGCGACCTGTCGTATCCAAGCACGACGAAAACCCCGCGATAGAGTCCGGCTCCTTGCTTGAAGTGCGCCGTCATCCCCGCTATACTCCCGAGATTTGTCATGACCATCTCCTTCCTCTCTTCGATATAGAGGTTGTTCAAAAAGTTCGCTTTTGATCACGAAGTATGCCAGGAAGCGTACTCGACATCGAATATGGAACGCAAGCGAAACTAAGCATATGCTTTCGAAGTATGTTTCCTCCGGAAACATTGCAGGTGCTCACGTAGCTTCCACTACGCTCCGCTCCTCAGTTTCTACTTGCATTCCATCTTCTCGGTGCTGAAAACCGAACTTTTTGAACTCGAACATATTGTCTGACGTTATGCAGGCCGAATATACCTTCTCGCCATATGCATGGCATGATTGCCGGAGGTATAATGGAAATGTCTGCAAGGTTCGGCATACATATCTTTATAAGCGGATACATAACGGAGCAACGAGACAGACGGGAGGATTGCCATCATGGCGGAAGCAGCAAAGCCGGGGCTGGGGCTGGCGCTTGAAGGCGGCGGCGCCAAAGGCGCTTATCATATGGGAGTGGCGAAAGCGTACTTGGAGGCGGGTCATACGTTCGACGCGGTAGTCGGCACCTCGATCGGCGCGCTTAACGGAGCCGTCATCGCGCAAGGCGACTTCGAGAGCGGCTATCGGCTGTGGGAGCGGCTGGATGCCCGCGCGATTTTCGATATTACCGATGAGGAATACCATCTGCTGATGCGGCGCAGGCTCGACACAAGCGCCTTGCGCCACTTGGCCTCGAGA
Organism: Paenibacillus agaridevorans; assembly: GCF_018604145.1. NCBI lineage: Bacteria > Bacillati > Bacillota > Bacilli > Caryophanales > Paenibacillaceae > Paenibacillus > Paenibacillus agaridevorans. Next base: position 5,779,431 of record NZ_CP075889.1, read on the forward strand.
ACCCGGAAACTCATCGCGAGCAGAGGCATGGATACCAGGAAGATGCGGCAATTGATCGCATCCGTTGTCGATGAAAGCCGGCTGAGAGAATCCCCTGCCGACTTCGGGCTGGTAACGGTATCCTTGACGGGCCGCGCCCCGCGCGAGCTGTACAAGGAAGATATACCGCAAGGACAGTTGGCGAATTATTTGATGGCCAGCGCTTCCTTTCCCGGCTTTCAAACGACCGTCATCGACAACGAGGCTTTTATCGACGGGGGGCTGTATGACAACTGTCCGATTAATATGCTGGCTCTTAAAGGCTACAAACAAGTCGTTGCGATCAGGACGCTTGGACTCGGGATTACTCGCAAAGCCCGGTATCCCGGCATGACGGTTACGACCATCTCGCCTTCCGAGCCGCTCGGCGGCATGATGAGCTTTAACCCCGAGTCGATCCGACGCAGCTTGAACATGGGCTACTACGACGCCATTCGGCAGCTTAGAGGGTTGCAAGGGAAAACGTATTGCGTCGACATCGGCGGACTAACCGAAGAGATGTGCAAGGAGATGCTCGACTCGCTCCCCGAAGCCAAAGTGTTGGGTGTCGGCCGCATGCTCGGCGTTGGCGGACTTCCGCCTCGGGAATTGTGGAGCAAAAGTATCGTGCCCAGGTTGTCCGGCAGCATGCGGTTGCCGGCGGACGCGTCGTCTCTGGCCTTTATCATCGCTCTGGCAGAGACTTTAGCGACAGCAAAGGACGTGCACAAATACGCCGTTTACTCCTTCGCGGACTGGATTCGTACCGCCATAAGCGGTCCGCTACGGAACACCCGCGGTCTCGGCTTCCGTCAAGTGGAGCTCTGCATGGCCGCGCAGCGTATACTGGAGGCCGTTCGGCTGCCCGAAGGGCCAGAAGCTTAATATGACATAAGGTGACGTATTTGAGGATCTATAATGGGGGTAGGTCAACGAAAGGAGTTACTGCTCATGAAACGAAAAATCATTTTAGATTTGGCGGTTACTTTAGATGGTTTTATTGAAGGGAAAAATGGTGAAATCGACTGGTGCATTATGGACGCCGAGATGGAGTTTAATCATTTTTTAGATCAAGTCGACACCATTTTATATGGAAGAAAAAGCTATGATTTATGGGGACAATATACTCCGGAAATCGAACATTCGGATTCTGAAAAAGAATTTTGGGAATTGGTTCATAGCAAAAAAAAATACGTGTTTTCCAGGACGAAAGGGAGTACCGATGATCAAGTCATTTTCATCAATGACGGTATTCTTGAAGAAGTGGCTAAATTAAAGAATGAGCCGGGTAAAGACATCTGGTTATATGGCGGAGCAAGTTTGATTACGACTTTTATCAACTTAGGACTTGTCGATGAATTTAGATTATCCGTTCACCCTGTTGTTTTGGGAGAAGGCAAACCGCTGTTTGCGGATATAAAACAGAGGTTGAATTTAAAAACGGTTCATACAAAAACGTTCTCCTCGGGCGTTGTACAACTCATTTACCATTCGCTCGTTTAATCATGACATATGTTGTCATGGTACTTCAGTTAAACTGTGATAGCTTGGAAAATAGAAATCCGAGGTGATGTCTATGAACGGCTATGATATCGTAATTGAAGGAGCGCGAGAGAATAACCTGAAAAACGTAAATGTCCGCATCCCGAAGCAAAAAATCACGATCTTCACCGGCGTCTCGGGGTCGGGCAAATCCTCCCTTGTTTTCGACACTATCAGCGCAGAAGCTCAGCGGCAGCTTAACGAGACGTTTTCCGCGTTCGTCCGCAATCGGCTGCCCCGGATTAGTCAGCCGGATACCGATCTCATCGAGAACTTGTCTACGGCGGTTGTCATCGATCAGAAAAGACTCGGCGGCAACTCCCGTTCGACGGTTGGCACAATCACGGATATTTATGCCATGCTCCGGCTGCTTTTCTCCAGAATCGGCAAGCCTTCGGTCGGCTCTTCTCATGTCTTCTCGTTTAACGAACCGGCCGGCATGTGCCCGGAATGCTCCGGAGTCGGACAGGTGGTGCAGTTTAGCGTGGACAAGTTGTTCGACAAGTCCAAATCGCTTAATGAAGGCGCCATTCTGTTCCCCGTCTTTAAAGTGGGAAGCTGGTACTTGAATACGTACACCCATTCCGGCTTGTTCGACAACGACAAGCGGCTTGCCGACTATTCGCCGGCCGAATGGGATACTCTCCTAAACGGCAAAGAAAGCAAAATCGTATACCGCACCATAGGCGGCGTTATCGAATCGAATTACGAAGGTCTGCTGCCCAAGCTCACCCGCCTGTATGTAAAGCGGGACAGCAGCGAGATATCGGATGCCAAACGCGAAACGGTGGAACGTTTTCTATCCTTTAGCGAGTGTAACCTTTGCGGGGGAAGCCGGCTTAACCAAGCGGCCTTGGGCTGCCGGATTAACGGATACAACATTGCGGAGTGCGCGGCGATGGAGATCGGCGAGCTGATCCCTATGATTGAAGCCATTCGGGATCCCGTTGCGGGTCCGATGATCGGCGGGATTTTAACCCGGCTGAACCATCTGGTTTCCATCGGACTGGAGTATCTGAGTCTGGACCGGCAGACCGCCACTTTGTCGGGCGGGGAGTCGCAGCGCATCAAGATGGTCCGTCATCTGAGCAGCAGCCTTACCGGCATGATCTACATTTTCGACGAGCCGAGCGTGGGGCTGCATCCGCGAGATGTCCATCGTCTCAACGGCATGCTGCGTCAGCTCCGGGACAAAGGCAATACCGTGCTCGTCGTCGAACACGACCGCGAGGTGATCGAAATCGCCGATTACATCATCGATGTCGGACCGCTTGCAGGAACACGCGGCGGAGAAATCGTCTACGAAGGAGACTTTGCGGGCCTGCTCCGCGCGGATACGCCGACAGGACGGCACTTAAAGCAAAGCCTGCCCTTGAAAACTTCAACCAGGACGCCTACGGATTGGATGACCGTAACCAGCGCCAGGCTTCACAATCTGAAGGATGTTACCGTCGATATCCCCGTCGGTGTGCTGACCGTGGTAACGGGCGTAGCCGGCTCGGGCAAAAGCACGTTGATTAACGGAGCCTTCCTGCCCTCGCATCCAGGGTCGATTGTCATCGACCAGTCGGCCGTAGGCACATCCATCCGCTCCAATCCGGCCACTTATACGGGAATGATGGACGAGATCCGGCGGCTGTTCGCAGCCTCCAACAAGGTGAGCGCATCGTTGTTCAGCTTCAACTCCAAAGGAGCCTGTTCCAACTGTCAGGGTCTCGGGATGATATACACGGATTTGGCCTTTCTCGAGCCGATAAGGACGATTTGCGAAAGCTGCGAGGGCAGGCGGTTCAGCGACGAAGTGCTGGAATACAAGCTGAACGGAAAATCCATCAGCGACATCCTCGCCATGACGGTACGGGAAGCTTTGGAGTTCTTCAGCAGGAAGGAACTGCTCCGTCAATTGCAGACGCTGGAGGATGTGGGACTCGGATACGTGACGCTGGGCCAACCTTTAAGCACCTTGTCGGGCGGAGAATGCCAACGCATCAAGCTCGCCGGCGAGCTGCATAAGGAGGGCAATCTCTATGTGATGGACGAGCCGACAACCGGATTGCATATGTACGATATCTCCCGTCTGATGGACATCATGAACCGCCTGGTCGATGGGGGCAACACGGTGGTGGTCATCGAGCACAACATGGATGTAATCAAGAGGGCCGATTGGATTATTGACATGGGCCCCGAGGGCGGACATCAGGGTGGCCGCATTGTTTTCGAAGGCACTCCCGTCCAGCTTGCCGCTGCCGAGCATTCGATAACGGGGGCGTATTTGCGCAAGTCGGAAGGCGGCCAGGGAGCGTCTTCCTGATAAGGATCGATACAGATCGGAAGGTTGGTGGTATACTCGTAACTAGATTATGATCCACTGATCCGATTGGGAGCGATTCGATTGAACATATGGAAAGACTTGCGGACGTTCGCGGACGTACCCGGTGCTCGCGGGTTATTGGGCGCGTTGTTCTGCTATGGCATCGGACTCGGCATACTTGCGCCCATGAATGCCATCTATCTGAGCGAGAACATCGGGCTTGACAAAGGACAGATCGTATCGGTATTCGCGATCTCCGCCTTGCTCAACCTCATCGTCACGATAACGGTCGGCATCTTTAGCGACCGGATGAGGAGCAAAAAAAGGATTGCCATCGGCGCGGCAATCATCTGCATGACGGGACTGCTGTTGTATATGCGGGCGGATAATTACGCGCAGGCGCTCATCTTCCTGTGCGTGGCATCGGCTCCCTCCGGACTCATTATGGGACAGCTGTTCGCGCTGGCGCGGAACCACTTTGCCCGCCTGGCTCCCACTCTGGTCGAGATGGCGCTTATTTGGCTGCGTTCGTCGATGAGCGTCGGTTTCTTCGCCGGCTTGCTGATCGGAGCCAACCTGTATGTGCTCGCGACGTTTCAGGGGGTCTTATGGGGCAATCTGACCGGTTATGCCGCCCTGATGGTCTTGCTTCTGATGCACAAAGAGCTAGGCGCCGAAACGCCGACGGGGGGCAAAAAAGTCGCGGCGCCGAAGGGAGGAGAACCTTTTTCTCTCCTCATGCTTCTCGCTATTCTTATGATTGCATGCGCTGACGCCGTGCGCGGACTATACCTGCCGCTCGTGGTAAAAGAGTTGTTCGGCCGCGCCGAATTCGCCTCCTACATCTGGAGCGTACAGGCCGTATTCGAGCTGCTGCTCATGACCGTTTCCGGCTACTGGGCGGCGCGTTATGGCACCAAGCGTATTTTAATGCTGGGTGGCTTGTGCGCAATTGCCAGCTACGCCGTCTATCTTGCGTCGCCTCCGCTCGCCTACTTCTTCCTCGTGCAGCCCGTCTATTCGCTGTTCGTCTCCATCAAGTTCGGCGTGGCGATGGGTTATGTACAGCGCATGTTCCTTGGCCGCAGCGGTTTCGGCGCCAGCCTGTACGAAAGCATCATCCTGATGGCTACGCTGCTCGGCTATGTTCTCCCGCTATTTATCGAAGGATATCATCCGCTGCTGTTCCTTATCCCGACCGCCATTATCGTCGTATCGCTAATCTTGATCGGCTGGTCGATGGCGAAGGAACGCGGCCGCAGTTCGGGTATAGGATCGTCGGGAGACACGGCAATAGCGAAGTAGCGCCGTTCTTCTTACAAGAAGAACAACATCACCTGACGGTCATTCAATAAAACAAAACGTCCAGTCACTCCTTGCCTCCCTGCCTAACGGACATATTGAGGCCGTCGATTCATGGTGTGCAAAACTGAAAATGAAGCTGCAATAAATCATCGCCAACGTGTTAACGGAAGTGAGGGCCCTTATATGGATCGTTTGGCGTGATTTTAAAATCTAACGGAACTCTGCGTCGCTATACGTGAGAAATCCAGACAAACCGCGGACTTTTGCCCTTCATAAGGGCTGTCAGTTCCATTAGATTTGCGAAATGCCGATTTTTGCTAAAATAACGCCTCTCATTTCCGTTACAGTTGCTCCCGTTCATTTCTTACCGTATAGTTGCCCGAATTTCACCTTTGCACAATGAATAGACAGCCTCAAATTTGTGCTATTCTTCGATTTTTCAGGATTTCGAAAATCTAACTGACGGACACGCACGACATTATTGGCATCATCATCGCGCATTTGGGCTCCATTACAACTCAATAGCGACTTTCCTGTCCGTTAGATTGGTTTGCTGTTAAAAATCGGACAAGAAACGTCGCTGGCGTCCGTTAGATTTTCAAACTGTTGTTCGCAATTTTTAGAGCTGCAACATTTTCCTATACAACATGGAAAAGCCGCCGCGATGGTCGCGACGGCTTGTTGGTTGTGCTGGGAGTTGGCGAGTCATGAGTGATCGACCGCTGCCAGCCTGATCCATAGGTCGAGCGCGTCTGCGGTTAGGTCACAGCCAGCAAGCTGTGCGGCGACGCATGTGTTCCATCGTCGACCGGATCGAATGACCGGCCAATATGACACGCAGCTCCTCGAATGCACATCCATCGACCGCTAATCGCGCAATGAATCCGTGTGCCGTCAGCCCAGCTTCTGACCGCAGTTCGGACAGAAGTTCGCGCCTTCGTTCTTGGCGCCGCAGTTCGGGCAGAAATTCGGCTTCCCTCCGCCGGACGGAGCCGATCCGGAGCCCTGCTGTCCCGAAGTATTCGAATTCCCTTGCTGCCCGGAACCGCCGCTGCCGTTGCCGCCTTGCTGGCCGCCGTCGCCATTCATGCCCTTCATCATTTCCTTGGCTATATTCATGCCCATCATCATGCCTGCCGCATCGGCCGCCATGCCGCCGCTTTGCAGCTTGCCCGATGAGATCGCGTCGATCATCGACGCCTGCTGGAAGCGTCCCATATCCCCGATCATGCTGTGCGAGGCGTTTTTCGTAATCATCGCCTGGATTTCCGGCGGGTAGTTGAAGCTCATCACCTGGAAGCCCGAAATCGTGATGCCGATATCCAGCAGCTCCATGTCGAGATCCTCGCGAATGCCACGCGAGATTTCCGCTGCATTGGCTTGGAGGTTGAACATATCCTTGCCTTCCGTGCTGATCCACTTCATGAGCAGGCTGTCGAGCACGGAGGTAATGCGAAGCTTTACGTCGTCAACGAGATAGCTCTCCCGCACGCCGGCGATTTTATCGATAAACGTCACGTAATCCTTGACCTTGAACACGAACGTGCCGTTGGCGCGGATTGGCATGCCGCCCGGCAATTGCGGCGTCGGAATCATGACGGGGTTCTGCGTCCCCCATCTTACCGTAAATTCCTTCGTGTTGACGAACACGACCTCGACCCGCATGCCGCTGTTGAAGCCGAACTTGAAGCCCTTGAGCGTGGAGAGGAACGGAATAATCTGAGAATCGATATTATAATCGCCCTCGTCCTGGAAGATGCCCTCGATTCTGCCATTATGGACGAAGATCGCGTCCTGGCCGGGGCGGATGATCAGCTTGCTCCCCTTTTTGATTTCCTTGTTGCTCCACTTCCAGAATATCATGTCGTCGCGGAATTCTTCCCATTCCACTACGTTTGCGAACTGGTTTTTGAAAAACACCATTATGCCTCATCCTTCCCCGTTTAAAATGATCCTCTGCTTCCGCTATGCGAGTGGCCGCCAGACGATCTGCCGCCACCGCCTCCTCCTCCGCCGCCACCGCTGCTCGGCTTCGGAATATGCTGCTTCGTTACCGTCGTTCTTATATACTGGTCCCGATGGCCGATGACCCCGGAGGATCCGACGTTCTCGTAGGTACGGCTGTGCACCGTGACTTTTCCTCCCGAGTTCGCCACCATCCGCCAGACGATCAGGAGCGCTACAGCACCGGCCGCGCCGACCTGAAACCACCATTTGAACAAAATATTATCGGGATCCACGCCCGGCTTGTAGCCCATGTAACGATGCGCCGTTACGATGTAGTCCGAAAACGCGGCGTAATAATCGCCCGCCGACAAATCGGACGTGATCCGGTTCCTGATGCGGTCCAGTCTGCCGTCGTCCAGATATTCCTCGCCCTTGTAAAAGCCCGCCAAGTAAACTTCCCTGAACTTCATGTCCATCGTCAGAATGACGGCATTGCCATGGGGCTTGTCGTAGCCGGGAGCCTTGTTGTCGTAGAAGTCCTCCGTCATCTTCATGACATCGGCTCCCGACTCGTTAAGAGAGGTATAGATGATGATGTCGGTCTCCCTTTCGGCACCGTAGGTTCTTGCCATCTCCGTAAGCTTGGCCTCCTGCTCCGCGTCAAGCAGTCCCGCTTCGTCGTAAATCAGCGGCTTCCCGTCCTCGGCCGCGTATACGGAGGCCAGCGGAATGCACAGGAAGAGCATCCCTATAATTGCGACCATCCTAGCGAACGGGGTCAGGCGGATTAATTGTCTTCCCGTCACCATATTCCGCCTCCCATCGCCAGCTGTAAGGCTTTCATGACCGCGAACCCCGCAAGGAAGATGCCCGCGAACCAGCCGAATATTTTGCCCTTGCTCAGCGGCGGCTTCCCGACGACCTTCCCCGTCTGCCCGTTCATCGCGAAGGTGTATCTTTGTTTGTTATAGTCGTAATGCACAACCCAGACAGGCAGCAGCGCATAATCCGCCTTCATCGCGGAAGTCCGGATGTTCTTGTTCTGGTAAGTCAGTACATGGTACGCCTGCATCGTGGACTTGATATACGATTCGATATAATCGCCAATCTTATGCTTGGCGCGAGGATACAATACGCTGTCGTCGTAATTGTATTTCTCCGCGACGTAGCCGGAGAGATAAGGCGCCTTAAATTCCTTTAGCCGATCATAGGGGAACGGCTCCAGCTTGTCCATAAGCTCGTCGTTCATCTTCTCCGAGGCATCCACCGGCACCTTTACGTAATCCAGCACGATGTCCCGGTAGACGTCATAATGCTGCGTCTCCGTATACATGTAGTCGCCGCTTCTATAGGTTCGTACCTTGGTCCCGTGTGCCTGTACCTGGATGCTGCTATGCAGATCGTATAACCAAAAAGGCACGTACATGCCCGTGATGCTCTGGATCCGATCCGCGGTCATAAAGCCCGGCGGCGTCAAGAGACCGTTCTTGCACCACTTCTTGAACGCCTTTTGCGCCTCTTCCTTGCTAATCGCGAACGGAATGACGATGTCGGGAGACAGCTCTCCCGCCAGCCGATCGCCCAATACGACGTTGGAGCCGCAGAAGCTGCAGGACGTCGCTACCGTCTCCGGCTCCGTGATGAGCACGGCGCCGCAGCTCGTGCAGTGGTATTCGTGCGCCTCGTCCCCGCTAAAAACGGAATGGCTGTTGGAGCCCGAATAACTCTCGATCTCGTCCTTCCTGCCGCAGCTTTGGCATAGCAGCATGCCGGAGGCGCTATCGAACGCCATCTCGCCCCCGCAGTTCGGACACTTATATGCAATGACCGACATTCGTGCCATCACACCCCTTTCCCATCCCGATTCGCACTGTTGTGCTACCTTTGTTTCCTTAAGAAAACCTCTATCGCAAAATCATCCTGACGGGTGATGAGAAATCCGCCTAACGGACATAAACAACACTCCGAGCAACTTGTCGCAATATTTCGGCCATATAGCGGCGCTCCTGTGATGCTCTATCGGCCCCTATTAACTCCGTTCGTTATCCACATTCGAAAGGCCTTACCGACCCAGCTTCTCCTTCAACTCGGCCAGTTCTTCCTCCGGCTTCGTTTCCTTCGCCTTCTCATATTGGGCGAATTCTGCGTCTATGTCGTAGGCCGCGTCTCTGCGAAGCTCGGCGAGCGCCATCGCCTCGTCATAAGCGCGCTCCGCCTTCTCCTCCAGCTCGTCGAGCATAGAAGCTCCCGCTACACCCGCTGTGTCCGCAGCGTTAATCTTCTGCTGCGCTTCCGCAGCCGCAAGCTTGCCTTTGATCGCCGTCCGGCGCGCTTCCAGCAAGTTGATATCCGCGGTCAGCTTTTCCTGCAGCGCCTTCATGTTCGTAGCATTGCCCGCCGCGGTATGGTAAGCGGCTTGCAGCTCGGCTTCCTTGCCAGCCTCCGCCGCCTTCTGTTCCAGAAACTTCATCGCCTGAGCTTCATTGCCCGACTGAACCGACTTCTCCGCGTAACGCTGCAGCTTGGCGATCTCCGCCTTGCATTCGTCGAGCGCCCGCTTGGCCCGGCTTTCCGCAGCCAGAATCGACGCCGTCTCCGCCTTCACCTTGCCCAGCTCGCCATTTACGCTTCGCATATATTCGTCAAGCGACTTCTCTACATTGTCGGAACGCTTAAGCAGCGCATTCACATTACTCGTCATCAAATCCCTGAATCTGGATAGAATCCCCATTTGCCCGCCTCCTTCTGCAACAATTTCCTGATCTTATAGTACCTTATTTTCGGCAAAAAGGATTCAATTCGAAGCGAAAAGGTTAATAAAGCTCTTTTGCGGCGTTAGATCGCGGTTCGCGATTAATAGCCCTATTATAATCAATAAGATATTCGCTCTCAATTGCAAGAAATTAACTTGAATATGTTGTAAAGCTTGTCACCATTACGGCTCCATTATTGGCCCATGTAATTGACCCTACTCCGTCAGCCGGAATCGGTCCAATATGGTTTGCATTACCATTCCATGTTGCATGTATAAACAGTGGTAGTTATAATAAAAACTAAAGAAGGAGCCGTGCGACCACACGACTCCAGCAGCACAGTAGACCGCTTCAAAGGCGGTCGGCTTCGGTAGATCGATCAGAATTAGACCGTTACCTTGCAGGGGGGCGGTCTATTTTTGTTGATTAATCACGGCAATGATGGCAACAACCAGCGTCAGCAGCGCTACAATAAGCGCGCTAAAACCGATCATCAACGTCAAAGCGTCTTTAACCTCCATGGGCATCCCTCCCTTCTGAGAGAGGTAGCCGACCGCCCTTGCAAGCCGTTCTATTTGCTTGTCTAATTATAGCATAATTTGTAAGAATATATGAGCAGCGAACTCTGATTTTCTCCTGCTTTGCACAAACGGGAGTTGAACCGATGTTGATCGATCCCCGAGACAAAGGACTTAGGTTTGTAGCACCGCTATAGTTGTGCGTTCCGGCTCTTTATCTGGATATACGGGCAGCCCGGAGGATGCGAGTGCATACTCGCTCGGATCCGTTTTGTAAGTATTTTTAGGACAAGAGCGTTATTTATGTGTTGATTCCGCAAATAGAAAAATACATCGCCATGATGTATTAGCCTCATGGCGATGTATTCAAAGACAACTATACGTTCCGCGGTTCTCCGTCATCATCCTCGGTAGCGATCGCATTCCCCTCATAACTAATCCAGTCGCTCCTGAGACATTGGAATCCAGCATATGGAACGCAAGGGCGAGCTGATCCTGGTCGCCGAAACCGAAATTCATGCGACGGCAAGTAGCGGCATGCCATATCCGGGTAATACCGAGCCACTTTGCACGGCTTCCGAATGTTCTTCGCTCTTCAATATCCCCGGCTCACGAGTCGTTCCTTGACCAGCCTGGCGGCCTCGGCAACCGTACCGGCTTCGATGATCGTCGTCGGTCCGCTATACTGGCTCATTGCGTGTTCGTAGCGTGGATCGTAATAATGCTCCAAAAGCAGCCGGACGGCCGCTTCGTATTGATCGGCTTCCAGACATGCCGCAATCTCCTTGGCGACCGGCGTATGAATGTGGCGGCGAATGCGCTGAAAGCCTTGAATCAGTTCCTGCTTATGCTCCAGCGGACGGTAATCCTCGACGATATGACGTACGCGTTCTTCCATAGGCAGACGAATCAGCAGCTGCTCTCCTTGCTCCTTCTTCCTCACGATAAAATCCGGAATTACCGCCTTGCCGATTCGCTTGCTCTCCCCTTCTATCAAGACGTATGGGGACTGCCCCAGCTGCAGCAAGTCGGCAACAAGCAGCGACTCGAACGTCTTCTGATTATGGGATGCCATCCCTACATGTCCGAAGATAGAACCGCGATGTCCGGCCATCCTCTCCAGGTCAAGGACAGGATATCCCTCCTCCGCGAGCTGGCGGAGAATAGCCGTCTTGCCTGTCCCGGTATTGCCAAGCAAGACAATCGGAGAAGCAGCCAGCTCCATATTCTCCAGCGTCTCCACGACCCACTTGCGATAAGCGCGGAAGCCTCCCGTCAGTCTATGAACACGTATGCCCATCAAGGAGAGAACCGTTGCCGTCGTCTTGCTGCGCATGCCGCCTCGCCAGCAGAATACGACCTTCTGTCCCGGAATCTCGCGGAACTGCTTAATGAAATCAGGCAGCTTGGCCGATACCAGCTCCAGCCCGCGGTCCATCGCCGCCTGAACGCTGACCTGCTTGTAGGTGGTGCCGACCTCCGCGCGTTCCGCGTCGTCGAAGAGCGGAATGTTGAGACTGCCCGGAATCGTCGCTTCGGCGAATTCGGACGGCGAACGCGCGTCGATAGTGACGACCGTCTTGCTCTGCCGCATATTTAATAGCTCGTCTATGCTCATATCCTGAAACAACGACACCGTCTCCTTGCGCTATGTTTTCTCGACTTATCTGACCTCTATGCGTCCGGGATGCTCATCCGTCGCGCCGCCGATGATGGCAGCCTCCACGCCGGACTGCTTCAGCTTATCTAATAGCTCTTCCGCTTGTTCTCCGGCTACGGAGATGAGTAGGCCCCCCGAGGTAACGGCATCGCACAGGATCCATTGCCCGATCTCGTCCAAGGTACCCGCGAAGTCGATGGAATCCTTGACATGGGCAAAATTGTTTTTCGTGCCTCCGGGCACGAAGCCCGACTCCGCCAGCTCTCTGACCCTCGGCAGGACGGGGACATCGGCAGCGTTCACCCGTATCCCCACTCCGCTGCCCTTGGCCATCTCCAGCGCATGTCCCATCAGACCGAAACCCGTTACGTCCGTGCAAGCATGCACGTCGAACGGCTCCATGATTTCCGCGGCCGTCTTGTTGAGCGTCGCCATGACCTCCGTCACACGACGAACCTCATCCGCACTAAGCTTGTCCTTTTTGATGGACGTCGTCAGGATGCCTACCCCGATCGGCTTGGTCAGGATCAGCTTGTCGCCGGGAAGCGCTCCCGCATTGGTCCGCACCTTGTCCGGGTGTACAAGGCCCGTGACGGCAAGTCCGAACTTTGGCTCGGCATCGTCGATGGAATGTCCCCCTACGAGCGTAATGCCCGCCTCCCGCGTCTTGTCCCCGGCTCCCCGAAGAATTTCGGCAAGAATGGATTTGTCCAGCGCCTTGATCGGAAAGGCGACAATATTAAGCGCCGTCAGCGGTTTGCCGCCCATGGCGTATATATCGCTGATCGCATTGGCCGCGGCCACCTGGCCGAACGAATAGGGATCGTCCACGATCGGCGTAAAGAAGTCCACCGTCTGCACAAGCGCCAGCTCGTCGCTTAGCTTGTAAACGCCTGCGTCGTCGCTCGTATCGATACCGACAAGCAGATTGGGGTTCGGTATAGAGGCCGGCAAGGCGCGAAGGACTTGGGAGAGCTCTCCGGGTCCGATTTTGCATCCGCAGCCTCCTTTGGTAGAGTAGGAAGTCAGTTTGACCGGTTCCGTGTTCATGGCTTAGTTCCTTTCCATAGGGATCGTTAGTGTTATGTTAATAAGTATGTCCATGCTAAACGAAATGGCCCGGAAATTCTAACTCTCCGTAGCCAGATCAATCTTCCGATTGCCAGCGCGATACATGACGTAATGCCGGCTCCAGATTTGCGTTGCCGTCACAATGGTTGTTTCTCCGTCCTTCTCGAAAAAATAGCCGGACCCTTCTTGGCCTGTATATGTCCAGCCTTCTTCATGCATTTTTTCCTTAAGGAGCTCTCGGTGGCCTTTCGCTTTGGATACGAACTCTCCGTCCCGGTTCATGGGTAGGATTGCTCCTTCGGCAGAACGCAGCCGATACATGAGTCCGGCATTGTCCAGCCCGACCTTATTGAGAAGAAGGCCTGCCGCGAGCAAAAGCAACAACGCGACAACCGCTATCGCCCATAATGACCACTTCCAAACAGGTCTCGGCAATGTCATCTCTCCTCATTATATGTTTTCAATCTGCCAATCGATCTCCCCGCGGCCGCTCGCGCGAAGAAATTCATTGGCCCGAGAGAACGGCTTGCTGCCGAAGAAACCCCGATGCGCCGACAACGGGCTTGGATGCGCCGAGCGAAGCTGCAGATGATGTCGGTTCGTGATGAACTCCGCCTTCTTCTGGGCATGGCTGCCCCATAGCAGGAACACGACGGGCTCGTCCTTCTCGTTGATGGCCTGTATCACCCGATCCGTGAAATGCTCCCAGCCTTGCCCCTTGTGCGAATTGGCTTCGTGCGCCCGCACCGTCATGACCGTGTTTAGCAGAAGCACGCCCTGCTGGGCCCACTTGATCAGGTAACCGTTATTGGGAATGTAGCAGCCCAGATCCTCGCGGAGCTCCTTGTACATGTTCAGCAGCGACGGCGGCGTGCCGATCCCTTCCTTTACGGAGAAGCTCAGACCGTGCGCCTGGCCTGGCCCGTGATAAGGATCTTGCCCCAGGATCACGACTTTCGTATCGGCAAGCGACGTGTAATGAAGCGAGTTATAAATATCGTATTTGTCCGGGTATACCGCTCCCCTGCTATATTCATCGACTAGAAAATCTCTCAGCTTCAAATAGTAGGGCTGCTCGAACTCCCCCTCCAGCTTATCCGCCCAATCATTCTTTAAGATGGCCATAATGAGCGTCATCCTCCCCCGCGTTCTCAATCTAAAACTATTATACATGATTCGCAATATTTGATAACGACCGGCACGGGCACTCCTTCGACATTAGTCAACCCATAAAGTTGTCCCGCTCCACCTTTGCCACTCGCAAGACGAATTGTTGGTACCACTCCGCCTTGCCCTTGTCCTGAGCGACTTGATGCAGAGAATGGTTTTTCCAAGCTTCAATGGCCTCAAGCGTCGCCCAATAAGAGACGGTGATTCCGAAGCCGTCGCCGCCGCGAACACTTTCCACGCCGAGGAATCCCTCCTGCTGAGATGCCAGCTCCACCATCTTGTCCCCCATGGCCCCATATCCTTTGTTGTCCCCATCCGACATCTGCGAGGTGAACACAACGGCATAATACGGCGGTTCAGGTGTTCGAGCGATTGTCATTCGTAAGCACTCCCCTTTGCTGTCCTTTGATCGTCATTGTATCGCTAGTTTATCAGATTGTACCGGACAACAAACCCTCTGTCTAATAATCTGCCAATCGGCCGACTGCACTTTGCCGTAAGATGAAAAATAATGGCTGTGGTTATGACGCCTTTTGAAGGAACTTAAACGATCCCCAACGTCAGCCCTGCTCGACCGCCGTGACCGAATCCGCCGATGTTTCCGGACGATTGGCTTTCCGGAACCTTTGACGTTCGACATAATTGGCGATTCGCGCAACCGTCATGCTCGTCAGCACGGCGAACAACACAAAGCTGTAGAAACCGGCTCCCAAGCCAATCCCCGCTCCCCCGACGAACAAAATCATAGCCGCCGACGTGAGCCCCTTTACCTTCAAGCCGTCCTTCAAGATAACTCCTGCCCCGAGAAATCCGAGCCCCGCGACAATCTGCGCGGCCAGCCTCATCGGATCCATCATCGTATTCGGATATTGACCGCTTAGCCTACCTACGCTATAAATGGAAATCAGAGTAATCAATGTGCAGGCTACGCATACGTACATATAGGTTTTCAACCCGGCCGGCTTGCTCTTGGCCTCCCGGTCCCAGCCAATGGCCAGGCCGACAAGCGCGCTGAGCACGATACGAATATACGCTTCATAATAATGCTCCATATGATGAATCATATCAGCGGCAATACTCGCCCAAAAATCTTCCACCGCAAGAACCTCCTCTCCTAAACACATCCTGACTATGCGTCCATCAACTGCCTTCATTTATAAAAGACGTGCTCCCCGCATCAACGCGAGGAGCACGTCCAACCCTTCCATAGTGTTAGCACGTAGAGTTATGCCACCAATCTTATTCCACCCACACAGGAGCCGTCGCGGCAAACTCGCCGTCCTCCTGGTATACCTTGACGAAATAATAGCGTTGTCCCGATGGCAGCTCAAGCCGCAGTTTGAGCTCCGGCTCCGTGCACTCGACGCTGTGCAGCACGATGCCCTGCTCGCCGATAATCTCCGCGCGGACGATGCGATGTCCCGTCTCCCGGCGATACGATGCCACGATGTCAAAGGAGAGCCTATCTGTTTCCGAGATGCGCGAGCCCATGATGGCTCCGTTTACCCGAAACCATACTTGGAGGAACAACGCAGATGTGAAATACACGCGTTGCCGGCGCACCGCATCGAAGAAATGCTCTTCCGTCAGCTTATCCACCAGCACGCCTGTGCGAAGCGTATTTTCGGTGCCCCATTGCCCATGGTGGTTGTCCTGACTGCCAACCGGGGCGATGTGCCAGCCCAAATCCAGAGCTTTGACGTAGTAGTAGAGGCCGCCCAGCTCCTTCGATTCGATCGTGTTGATCTCCAACATATGCATGACCTTGTCCAGCTCCGGATCGTAAGGCGCGAAGCCGTCCAGATGGCGGTTGCCGCATGACCACGGGTGATTCCATTGCTGGATGGAGTCGGGATAACGTTTGACCAGCTCGTAGTAAGTCGGAATATCGTTGAACCTGGTTTCGTAAGCGTTAATGAAGAAGTCCATATTATACGTGTTCATATGGCCGAACTGGTTGTACCAGGTCGTCTCCGCTCCATACAGCGCAAGGAACGCGCCTTCCTCGGTTTTCGCCGCGGCAATCTCCTGGATCTCACGCCACTTCCGGCTCTTGTCCCAGTCCAAATAATGATCGTATAAGTTGCTGTGCTCCGTAATCGCCAGAAAATCCAGCTCCGCCGTATAACGCGCGTAATCATACGCATACTCCGGCACGCCGATGCCGTCCGAGAAGCCGGTGTGGCTGTGCAAATTGCCGAAGTAGACGCGATATTCGCCATTCGGCGCAGGCAAATCGGCAGGCTTCGGACGAGGTGCCGGGAACGCCCTCGCCTGCGCAAGCGCCAGCCAATGGATCAGCAACGTCTGACCCGGATCGATCGACTTCAGGATCAGGCAAACATCGTGAACGCCCTTAAGCGGTTGATTGTCCGAAGCATGCAGCTCCCCGGCCAGAATCGACCACCGTTTCCACTGCTTGAACAGCACAAGCTCGCCAATCACGACACCCTCCGGTCCGCCCAATCTCACCTCCAGGTTCGCCTTGAGCGACTTGTCCGGGTTAACGAAGCCAAACTCGCCTCTCAGTTGGTTGACGCCCTGCGCGGTGAAATCAACGTCCCGGTACAGGAGGTACGCGCCGGCTTGATCGCTTGCCGCCACAACCGCGCGGCGTCCCGGCTCCAGCTCGTCGTCTTCCCGCAGCCCGAAGCCCTCCCCCTCGTCCCACTCCGTTGCAGGAAACAACAACGGAGCCTTTCGAGGCGGCGCCTCCATCTCCAACGGATCATCGGAGCCGTACACCTCGACATGTCGCAGCAGCGCCGCTTCGTCCGTCGAACAATAGGTGACCGTCACCCGAATGTATCGGGCGGCAGCGCTTGTCTCATGCCATACGCCATCCAACGTGGCAACGGCATCGTCTTTTTTGCTGGCAATCTCCGTCCAGTTCAAGCCGTCCTGGCTGGCTTCCACGAAATAATGAACGTACCGTTCGTCCCCCGCGTAAGCACTGATTCGAATTCGCGATAACGGCAGCACTTTCTCCAGATCAAGCTTCCACCATTTGTAATAGGGTCCACCTTTCCAACAGGTTTCCTCGCGTCCATCTACCGCCATTTCTGCCTCGCAGCCATCGATCTCGAACTCGGCGATTGCCAGCTTGCCCTGGCTAAGCAGAACGAACTCTGTCGTTCCATTTGATCGCGAATGCTCTATTGTCATCGTTCTATCACCCATTCGGTTAGTAATTGTGTCCGTCTTCCTTATCCTTTGATCGCGCCCATCATGACGCCCTTCACGAAATGCTTCTGCACCAGCGGGTACAACAGCAGCATGGGCAAACTCGATACGACAATGACCGCGTATTTGACGCCCTCCGTCAGCAGCAATTGTTCCACCAGGCTCTCGCCTTGGCCTCCGACCAAGCCTCCCATGTCCTGTTGAATCAACAGGTTGCGAATCACCATCTGCAGCGGCATCCGCCAGTCGTCGTTCAGGTAAATTAACGCCATGAAATACGCATTCCAGTGGGCTACGGCATAGTACATCGTCATGACGGCGATAATCGGCATCGACAGCGGCAGCACGATCCGGGTTAACGTTCGAATATTGCTGCAGCCGTCAATAAACGCCGCTTCCTGCAATTCATAAGGGATGGAGGTTTGAAAATAAGTGCGCATCACGATCAGGTTCCAGACGCTGACCGCGCTCGGAATGACCATGACCCAAAGATTGTTGTACAAGCCCAGCACGTTCTTATAGATCAGGAACGTCGGAATGAGGCCGCCATTGAACAGCAGCGTGAATGTAAACAGAAGAACAAGCACGTGTCGCCCCACCAAATCCCTTCGCGACAACGCGTAGGCGCCCATCGTCGTCATGACGACATTAATCGTTGTGCCAACGACGAGATAGAGGATGGAATTGCGATAGCCCGTCCAAATATCCGGATTTTGAAAAACTTTGCGGTACGCATCCAGCGAGATGTCCTTCGGCAGCAGCCAAAGCTCGCCCTTGACGATGGCCCAGGGATTGCTCAGCGAAGCGCTGACAATATAGATCAGGGGATACAACGTACCTAACATAATTAGCGTCAATATCGTATAGATGACGATGTCATAGATACGGTCGCCGGCCGACTTGTGCCCGAGATGATTCATGCTCCCCCTCCTCTACCATAGGCTCGTGCCGCTTACGCGCTTCGCGATTTGGTTAACGGCGATAATAAGAATAAAATTGATTAGCGAGTTAAACAATCCCACTGCCGTCGAGAAACTGAATTGCAAGCCCAGCAGGCCGATTTCGTACACATAAGTGGAAATGACGCTGGATGCCGATCGGTTTAGATCGTTTTGCATTAAATAGATTTTCTCGAACCCGATATCCATGATCGATCCGAATTGGAAAATCAACATAATGATGGCCGTCGGAATGAGCGCGGGGATGGCGATATGCAACAGTCTTTGCAGCTTGGTCGCGCCGTCTATCATGGCCGCTTCGTACAGGCTTTTGTCCACTCCCGCCAGAACCGCAACATATAACACCGAGGCGAAGCCCATATTTTGCCACACATCCGAGAACACATAGATGCTCTTGAACATCGACGGTTCCGTCATAAAATAAATCGGATCGCCGCCCAGCCGGACGATGATATTGTTGACTAGCCCCGTCGATGGCGACAAGAACGCCATGACGATGCCTACAAGGACGACCGTCGACAGAAAATGCGGCATAAAGGTGATGGACTGCACGCTTTTCCTGAAACGCTGGCTTTGCACCTCGTTGATCAGCAAAGCAAAAATGATCGGGAGCGGAAAAGCAACGAGGATTTGATAAAAGCTGATGCCCAGCGTATTGCGGATCAAAGTCCAAAACTGGTAGTTATTAAAAAACCGTTCGAAATGTTTGAGGCCAACCCAACTGCTGTCCCAGAAGCCCTTTACCGCGCTGAAATCCTTAAAGGCGAGCTGGATCCCGTACATCGGCAAATATTTCAGCAGAACAAAATACAGCACGACGGGAAGAATAAGCAAATACAGATCCCAATTACGGCGAACCGAGCGGGGAATAAGCAATCTGGATTCTCTGCTCCTTGCACCGGATGTCATAACAGCACTCCTTCTTATCGCTAGTCCTTGCCGTTATCGGCAGCGGAGGATGGAGGGGGTGTCAGGCCCTATTCCTCGCTGCCGCCCGCATCGTGACTACTTGGTGTAACGCTCGTAAGCCGCCCCGTAAAACTCTTGCAACCGCTCAAGACCCATCCGTTTAATCTGCTCGACGTATTTGTCAAACTCGTCCAGCGACGTTTTTCCTTGCACGAATTCCGCCGTCCGCTGACTGACCATGGCATAAATATCCGTTTCCATCGCCTGCTTCTCGTCCGCCTCTTCCGCGGTGAAGCCAAATGGCGCCCACAGCTCGTCAGGCAGATAAGGACTCAGCTTCTCTGCCGCCGCTTTCGCGGAAGGCTGCGTTTCGCCGCCTTTGAAGTAATCCTCCAGAATGAGCGTCGGGAGCGATCCGCCCGCATACGGCACATATTTGGATACCACCTGGTCAAACGACGAGCCTTCGGGAATATTGCTTACGATTTCCGGCAAGAAGTCGTATTGCCCCTCCGCGTTTTTCCCGTACGATTCGCCTTCGACGCCCAGGTACAACATGCGGATGCCTTCCTCGCTATAGAAATAGTCGATCCAACGCATGGCCGCCTCTGGATGTTTGTTCGAGCTGGAGATCATAAACGCCCCCTTGGAGCCGAAGTGGCCGCGAGCGCTCGTATAAAGCTGCTCGCCTGCCGGCCCGACCAAAGCTTGGTCCAATCCGGCATAATCGTCGGCGTTCGTATTGGCTCTGCCGATGACATTGCCGAAGGAGAAGGAGCCGAGCTGGTTCTGTTCGTTCATGGCCAGCACTTTCGCGCCCGTATTCGTAAAGATTTCCTGATCGATCAGCTTTTCGGTGTACAGCTTGTTCATATAGGTCAGCAATTGCTTGTACGCGTCGCTAATCGGAAAAAATCTCAGCTTGCCTGTCTCCGGATCAACATCCCAGTTGCCGTTGCCCGTGCCGCGATTGCCCAGACCGAAAGCCCCGCGCAGCACCTGCGTCAGCTCGTCCAGCGAATCCGCCGTAAGCGGAACCTCGTCCGCCTGTCCGTTGTCGTTCATGTCGCCGTCGCGGAACGCCTTAAGCGTCTCGTACAGCTCGTCCGTCGTCTTCGGCATGCTCTTGCCCGCCTTCTCCAGCCAGCTCTGGTTGAGGAACAGCTTCCGCGTAATCTCGATACTAGGCGAGTCCGTCAAGCTCGGCATGGCATAGATGCTTCCGTCGGCCGTCTCCAGACCTTTGCGAACATCCGGATACTTCTCCATCACTGCTTTGAAATTCGGCGCATATTGGTCGATTAAATCATTTAGCTTCATTAACGAACCGTCAGCCCCGTACTTGTCGACATCGCTGTCCGGCATCCGGGTACGGAAGAACACATCCGGCAACTCGTTGCTCGCAAGAGCAAGATTACGTTTCTCCGTCATGTCTGCGCTTGTGTAACCATCCCACTCCATGCGAATGCCCGTCATTTTCTCGTATTCCTGCCACACCCGAATCTCATTCCAATCGGGCGGCTGCGCGGGACTAAGCATGACCATCGCGGACATCGTTACCGGCTCGTTCACGATCGGGAAGCCCGTCGCATTCAGTAAGGCAGGCGTGCTCGACTCCGTTGGAGTCGTTGTAGAACCGTTCGTTCCTTCGGGCTTCGCGTTGTTGTTCTTGCCGCTGCAAGCGGCCAACATAGATGTCGCAATCACGCACGTCAAAATAACCGATATTGCTTTTCTCATGAAAAAATTCCTCCCGTTTCGTTTCATTCCGTGTTTTTACAGAAAATTCCGAATATTGAGAAAACAATACATGTGCCTAAGACTCGCCGTTATGACGCATAATATCGGCTGAACTAAGATGATCGCACCATCGCCGGGAGTGTGGCGGTGCGGACCAAGCCGCGCCGCCGAATTAATAATCTATTTTGTTTTGCTACACTGCTGCATTACTCGCCGCTTCTGGATTCGCTGAGCGCACCTTCGTAAACCGCTTTTTTGCGCAGCTTCTGCCTGTACTTGTATTTATATTTGTCGCTGATAATGAAGCTTTCGCAGTATTCGATGATCTGCTCCTGCGCCATTGTCACTCTTGTCAGATGCATGACGGCCGCATTTTTTTTGATCTGCAGCTGTACGGCAATGTCCGACGGGCAGTTCGCCGCCTCGATCTCCACTTCCGCCTCTTCCGCCATTAGACCGGAGCAATGAAAAATTGTCATATACAATCCTTCTCGGTCCAGATCCTCTTCCGTCGCCTTCTCCAGGAATTTGCTTGGCGTATAGGAACGCTCCCATGCAAAAATCTCACCGCCGATGTGTCGGAGCCTGATCAGTTCATGAATCGACTCGTGCTCGTTTACCTCCAGGTGTCTCATCAATGATACCGACGGCTGCACTGGCTTGAACGAAATCAATTGGAACGAAGATTCCAGCCCGCTCTTCTCGAGCTCCTTGGACAAGCTATAATCGCTGGACAACTCATGCTCGAATTTAGGAAGGGATACGAAGGTCCCTTTCCCTTGCTTGCGGACAAGATAACCCTCTTGCACAAGCCCTTTGATCACCTCTCGCACCGTTATCCGGCTAACTCCGTATTCATCGCATAATTCCCTTTCGCTTGCGATCTGTTCTCCCGGCGCCCAGATCTTGCTTTGAATCTTCTCCAGCATCTTGCTTCTGAGCTGATACTGAAGCGTAACCGGCAGCTTGTCATCGAGCATTTTCCCAACCCCCTTTCTTTGTAAAGGATTTAATAAGTGGTTATAACCTCTTAATTAACTGGTTATAACATTATATCATCGAGAGTTGAATGTCAATATACTTTACAACAAATAAATATGAGAAAAACTTCTATCGAGGTACTTCAGTGATGAGCGACCGCGTTTAGAGATAGTTTTTATCGCCAATAAGAATTTTTCTTCTCCGGCAAGCTCGGAAACTTATACGCTTATGTGGTAAAGAAAAGGATGACCGCCTTGGGATTGGGGGTCATCCTTGAATTATTTTGAGGCGGCGTTCAACGTAATTAATGCTATTACAATTCTGCCCCCTTATAGCCCATCTTGCGATAACCTTTGACTCTTTTCTTATACATACTCATAAGAACAGGCACCTGAAGGTCAATGTAATCGTAAATTTTTACCTCATTTTTATGAACATGTGTGCGATGCAGCCTGCCTGCATATTGCTGTAATGTACCGGACCACGATATAGGATGGACTAAAAACAAAGTGTCCAATCTCGCGTCATCAAAACCCTCACCGATTAATTTGCCGGTTGCAATAAAGACTCGCTCTTCTTGATCCGGAATTCCGGTGATCTGTTCACGAGCGGCATCTCTCTGTTTCTTCCCCATACCTCCTGTCAACACAATAACATTTCGAGCAAACGAACGAAGCCGCTCTTCAAAATAGAAAGCATGCTCCCTTCGTTCAACTAACAGCAAAGGCGATCTCCCTTCTTCCAAACAAGCAAGCAGATCATCGAATATCATTGTATTCCGTTCTTCATCGCTCACTAGATACTGGTAGACCTCCTGTATAGATGTGCCTGTATCTGAAGTCAAGCGCAGATTAGTGTACCTGGGTACCACTGTCAAAGAAAAACCACGATTACTTGTCAGAGATTTAGCATCTATTTTCGTGCGAATTGGGCCAAGCTGCATCATAACAATCGCTTCATGCCCGTCCTGTCTCTTAAGCGTTGCCGTAAGGCCGACCACATATTTGGCCTTAGCTTTTATGAGCACCTGTTCAAAGCTAAAAGCTGAAAGATGATGACACTCATCGACGATAACCTGACCATATTCCTCAATAAAATCCTTCACCTCTCCCTTACGATTCAAACTTTGTATAATGGCAATATCAATTACGCCACTGCGTTTATCTTTACCTCCACCAATCAAACCAATCATGTTCTTCTCTATGCTTAAAAACGTATGCAGTCGTTCCTTCCACTGCTCCATCAGCTCACGACGATGCACGATGATTAACGTGCTCACTTTACGTCTTGCAATGATACTCGCGGCCACTACAGTCTTACCAAAACCAGTCGCGGCAGATAGAATTCCCATTTCATGAGCTGTAATTGCTCTTGCCGCAGCATCCTGCAGAATAGTTAATTCTCCTTCAAACTGGACATCAATAGCCTGTCCCTCACATCTTCTGTCTTCAACGATCGGCTTAATTTTCAGCTCTTCAAGCATAGATAATACTGCCTCTTTACAACCCCGGGGCAATGCAATAGAGTCCTCTAAATCCTCTGAGCAACTAATAATCCTGGGTTTATCAAATGTCGATAACCTCAATGCCTGTGCTTTATAGAAATCCGGATTTGAAAAAGAAGCAAGACGAAGAAGTTGATTAATTACCGGTGCAGGTAATTTGTCTTTTCTTATATAGATTCGATTACTTAACACAATCTTGACTTCATCTGGTAGAGTCAATTGAATAATCTCTTGATTCTGTTTTTTATCAGGAGCCCAAGGCACTATTTCTTGCTCCGAAAGGGGATCTGTATGAGTGCCCCAATCATCGGATACCGCATGTTGCTTGATAAACGACAAAACTTCCTCACTAGTCAACTTTCTTACACTCGCCAAATAGCGCCACTGATCATCATATGGCTCCAGCTTCTCGTTTACAAATACGCTATTCCCACTCTTCCGCGGTCCACCTTGAAGCGGCAACGCAATTAAGTTACCAAAACCACCTTTGGGCAAAGTGTCCTGGTTAGGAAATAATCGATCATACGATTCAAGTCCGATCTGATACCTCTGATTCATGGTAAGTGTCAAAATTATAGTACCAAGCCTCCTTGCTAGACTAGCTGCAATGGGCTCTTCAAAGAAAATCCAAAGATGTCCTCCTTGACCGGACCGTGATCGTTCCAATGAAGCAGGAATATTTAAGCCTTCACAAACTTGCATGACAGCCAAAGAATCGTCTTTCCAGTTCTTCTTATCAAAGTCCATTGCCAAAAACCAACAGGTCTCATCTGGCAGCATGGGATAAACGCCTATCGTTCGATCCTGCCTGGCGTCCAAATGTTTGGACAAGACATCGTCCGTAACTTGCAAAAAATTCTGATGTAAACATGCAGAACACTTCACTTTTGGTTTCTGACAAACAGACGTCCACTCATTCCCACAAGCAGGAGAATAACCCGACTTTCCCTGCTTGTTACTCCAACGAACAGGATATACATCTTCCCGTCCACGGAAATAGTTACGGTATATGGCTAGTTTTTCACTAACCGATGAAAGTTGATGAACTGTTGCGGGTGATTCGTATTCAGTTCCACTATCACCCTCTTTTGCATGATTTGAACTATCCGATAATTTTACAGATTCAAACGAAGCAACACGTTCGAGTTGGTTTTTAAGTCGTTCATTCTCTTGTAATAGGCGATTAATCTCTTTAAGAGCAGCCTTATATTTTTCATGAATATCGTCCATGTTGATAATCACCTCGCTAGGCAGCCTAAACAAAAAGCGCCATAAAGGCGCAGTTTATTTCACTTCTCCAACTTCAATAATAATTGATGCAGCTTGTCTGCTTGCTCCTATAAATGCTATTACCTTACCAGGTTCAATAGGAACGTCAGATAAGGACTTAAAGCTTTTAATATTTATATTCATATCCATTACGTACACCCATTTCGTTACTACTCAATCTATCCAGGTCACTTAAAAATATACTTCTCTAAATTCTACATGACCTCCTTGGGATTGGTGGTCATCCTTGAGTCTCTTGCATGTTGCTACACGATCGCCTTCTTGGCCGCCGGCACCATAGACGGAGGCAGCTCTTCCTTCAGCCGCCAGACGAAACTGATTGGCTTGTTGCCTTCATGACTCACGTATTCCGCTTCTCCAAGGAAAGTAAAGGGACTCGTAAACCCGCCCTCTTCCTTGTATTCACGAACGAATAACAGGATGCGAGACTCACGTTCCCGGTGATGAATATACCGCTGTGCCGTCTTCGACTCCTCCGAAGTCCGACTCTGCGTCTGCCAATGGAACAACGTCTCATTAATGGCGTAATCCTCATATTGCGTTGAGGGGGAGAAGTCCTTGTCCGACTTGTTTAGAGTGATAAGGAAAATGTCGGTTGACTTGCTCTCAAAATATTTGACCCCTTCGCGGAAGCTAGGAGCCGCTTCATCGTTCCAATAACCGAAAGCGGCCATCACCTGGTCCAGCGTATAACGGCAATGCACATAAAGCGGTAGAGCGTAAGGCAAGCCGTGCGGTTTGTTGACAAAATCGATATTGGAAAGATTATGGTGCAGGATTGCCGTTACTTCTTCTCGGAATGGGACGCATGAAAAGATTTGTAAAAGCGCATCCTGAACTCCCGCATACCCCTGCTTTTTAGGCTCCGTCCTGTAAAAAGTATAACAAAACATATTAAGCATGAGCTGCTCTTCTTCGGACTGCGCTAGCCGGCTTGTTGCCAAGTAATCGATTAGAAAACGCAGTAGTCTAGGTTCATTGAGCTGCAGTAAAGCCGGGAAACGCTTCGTCAAATATTCGCCTGCTTCCCAGTGATACGGCTCCTTTAATCCCGCTTCAACCAATAACCCCTGAAAGCTTCTCCGTCCCGTTCTTCCGCCGTAGAAATCCTGTAAGGTTAGCCCATAATGACCCACGAAGTTTTCTAGCGTCACGGGTAAACCCGTATCTGCCTCGAAATATTTGAGTCGATTCACCAGGCTTCTTCGGTTTACGGACATACTCTTCAGATTGCGCAATATGTAATGTTTAGCCTGCTTTTCGAGCTGGATAAAGCTGCCTCGCGGCAAACTTGAAAACCCATTCTCCACATAATGTTGAACGGAATGTTTTGTTCTCCCCACCAACGCACGGAATTTCTCCTGAAAATTATATTCCTGGTGGGCCTGTCCTATAAAATCCAGTACGGTGAGGCATTCCTTGCCCTCATGCAAGCGGAGTCCACGTCCAAGCTGTTGAAGGAATACGGTCAAACTTTCCGTCGGGCGGAGAAACAATATTGTATTTACAGCGGGAATATCAACGCCTTCATTGTACAAATCAACGACGAAAATCATGCGTATCTCGCCTTGCTCCAGCTTCTTCTTGGCTGATTGTCTCTCCGTATTGCTAGATCCGCTATATAGGGATATGCTTGGTATGCCGGCCTCGCAAAAGACGGTTGCCATATACCGTGCGTGATCAATGCCAACACAGAATCCCAGCCCTTTGAGAGCGTCCATGTCCGTCGAGTACTTGCGCAGGCTGTTTAGAATTTGTACGGCACGAATCTTATTATGCGTATACAAATTTTCTAACTCGTTTAAATCGTATCCGCGTCTCGACCAACGCACTTGCGTCAAATCAACCGCATCCGTCACCCCAAAATAATGGAAAGGACTCAATAATTTCCTATCGATTGCATCCGTAAGCCGAATTTCGGCCGCGATGCGGTTGTCAAAATAACCAAACACGTTCTTGCCATCCATACGCTCAGGCGTAGCCGTTAAACCTAGCAAAATACGAGGACGATAATGGCCCAGCAATTTTTGGTAGGACGGCGCAGCCGCATGGTGAAATTCGTCAACTACGATGTAATCGTAATAGTCCGGTGTCGTTCGCTCCGTAAGTTGCATCGAATTCAGACTCTGAATACTAATAAACAGACGATCCAGGCTCTGAGCTTGATGATTGCCAACTTGAAGTTCGCCAAAGTTTAGATCTTTTAGGATATAGCGAAACGTATCCCGGCTTTGTTTCAAAATCTCTTCGCGATGCGCAACGAACAGCAGCTTCGCATTTGGGTGAATTTGTGCAAATTTTTTGAAGTCGAACGCCGATACGACCGTCTTTCCGACGCCAGTCGCCGCCACAACCAAATTGCGTGTCCGTCCATGCAACGTTCGCTGTGCCTCTAATTTCTCCAGGATCTCCTTTTGGTAGTCGTAAGGATGAATCTCGAACGGAAATGAAAGTCCCTCCTCATCCCTGGCCGACTTTCCCTTGCGCAGCGCTAGCAACAGCATCTCCTCGTCAGTTTCATCGGTAGGGTCGAAGAGCTTGAACGCCCGATCGTTCCAATAGCTTGCGAACGTGGCGTCGATCTTGTTCAGCACGTCGTAGGAATCCTTCTCCGTCACCTTCAAATTCCATTCCAGTCCGCTGGTAAGCGCCGGATTGGACAAATTGGACGAACCGACGTATGCCGTCGTAAAACCGGTATCCCTCTTGAAAACGTAGGCTTTAGCATGCAGCCGAGTACGATCGGTGTCGTACGAAATTTTGATTTCTGTATTCGGCAACTTGCTGAGCTCCTGAATCGCTTTGTAGTCAGTAGCTTCCATATACGTTGTTGTAATGACGCGTAGCTTTCCACCTCTGGTCGTGAACTGCTCCAGTTGCTCCATTAAACAACGAAGACCGCTCCACTTGATGAAGGACACAAGCCAGTCGATCCGATCCGACGTCAGAATTTCCTGTTTTAACTCGTGAAGCATGTTCGGCTCCGCATGCGCGCCGGTAAATAATGAACTTTGGGACAGCGGCGTCGCTGGCCGAATCACCTTCTCGTCTTTGAATGCACGAATGTGATTCATCCTGGAATAAATATGCGTCAGCACTTCTCCCTGCTCGTCCAGCTTCAGCGCTTCGGCTTCCTCTGCTCCGAGACTTTCCTTCAAAGACGCGATAACATCATTGCATGTCCGCACCTGTGCCAATATTGCCTCTTCGTCCTGTGTCCCTGCCTGCTCCCTCACCAGCTTGAGCGCTCTGCGAGTGACAAGCCCGATGTAGCTGGATAACATTTTCCGAGCTTCTTCGCTGTCCAGCTTCTCCTTTCCAATAACGAACTCAGAGGCATTTAGCCGAAGCAGTTGCTCCGATGTCAAACCGTTGATGACTTGTTCGTATAGGCCTTCTTTCATGGTGGGCTATGCCTCCTAGCCAGTTTTAAATGTTGCATATAGAAAAAGAGTAACTTCTAAGGTTACTCCTCTTACTTTTTCAGCTTATATTCATCGAGGCTCCCCGGATACCTGCGCCCATTTCTCTCGTGGCTTAGGTTCTTCTCTCGAAGTGTGAAAGAATCCATATTCTAAATGAGGCTGTTCCCGATGTAATTAAGCCGATAACTGTGATCACATTTTTCTTATTTTAACATATTAGGTTATTCTCCCGATATATCAGGTTGGCCATTTTAAGTGCTAAGGTACCGGAGAATATGAGTCTGGTGGTAGCACCAATAGGCTAAAAATAGGCTGTTTATAGGCTCCCGGCAGCCTGTTTTGCGTACAAACATATTTTTTACGCTAACAAGTAAACAAAAGACCGAGAAAGTAAAGAGACGGAAATAGATTGGGCGGAGGTTCAATCTTATAATAAAACAAGCGTTAAGAAAACGATTACAACATTTTTCGGAAAGGGAGGTGATTATGATGCGACGCAAAGCTTCAGATTATTTTACAGGCTATTTATTCATTATGCCGTATGTGATTGGCGCTTTTATGCTATTTATAATTCCAGCCTGCATGTCCTTATACTATTCTTTTACACGATTTAAAGTTATTTCGCCGCCGATGTTCAACGGGCTGGACAATATACGCATGCTTTTAGCTGACCAGTTGTTTATGACTGCCTTTAAAAATACTTGGTATTATTCACTCATTTATGTGCCGATTCAGGTTGTCATTCCGCTTGTTTTTGCAGTTATGCTGAGTTATTCCAAAAAATTGATTAGGGGCAAATGGTCGGATTGGCTTCGCGCAATCTACTATTTCCCGGCTATTCCATCCTGGTTTGTAATCGGTATGGTTTGGATTTGGCTGCTTGCTCCGGAAATTGGCATCGTCAATCAAATTATTGGCTGGTTTGGCAAGTCCGATATTGCTTTTCTGGGAATAGGTTCGGATACAATTATCCCCAGTTTAGCGCTAGTAGCCGTGTGGAAGGGTCTTGGCTATGCCATGTTCATTTATTTCATAGGACTTAACAATATTCCAGATTCGCTATATGAATCAGCTGAAATTGACGGTGTGAACGTTTGGCAAAGATTTCGAAACATTACCGTGCCGATGATATCTCCAACGACCTTTTTAATTGTCATTATTTCGATATCCAGTGCGTTCCAAGCTTTCGATCAGCATTTTACAATGGTGTTCAATCGCTATAACAAATATTCGGATACGCATCTGATGGTATATCTCTATGAAAAAGCATTTCGTTTTATGGATATGGGCTATGCATCGCTGATCGCATGGGTTTCGTTCTTGTGCATGATTATCGTAACTCTTATCGTCCTGTTTTTACAGAAACGATGGGTTCATTACGAAGAATAGGAGGCAGAACAATTGGCTAGTATCGCCGCAAACAAAAGAAATAGAACAAAGATCGGTGTAAGTACGATCATCTTTACGATCATTTTACTGCTTGGGGCAATAAGCATGCTATTGCCGTTTGTGTGGATGATTCTAGCATCCTTAAAAACAAATGGGGAGTTTTTGAATGCATTCAAATGGCTGCCCGCTGCTCCGCAATGGGAAAATTACACGAGGCTGCTGTTCCCTGAAAAAGGGCATCCGTTTATGCTGTACTTTTTCAATAGCGTGAAGGTGACAGGGCTAGCCATGATCGGCACCGTATTATCTTGTAGCCTGGTAGCATTTGCTCTCGCAAGAATTTCATTCCCAGGGAAAAATATCGTTTTTGGCTTTGCCGTTATCTCTATATTTCTGCCGTCACAGGTGACGATGATACCGCAGTTTTTAATTTTTAAAGAGCTGGGCTGGCTGGGCACCCATTATCCGCTGATCATACCTGCTTTTCTGGCTTCAGCCTTCGGCATTATTTTATTAAGGCAATTTTACCGTACCATTCCCAAGGAAATGGATGAAGCCGCAAAGGTTGATGGAGCCGGCTGGTTCACCATCTACTCTCGCATTCATCTGCCGCTGATGATTTCTCCATTGATCACTTTAGCTATTTTGACCTTTCAAGAAAAGTGGGCGGAAATATTGTATCCGATGATCTTTATTGGAAAAAAAAGCGATTTGTGGACGATGGTATTAAAAATACGCGATCTGTCCACTGGACAATATAACTCACGCCCGGAGCTAGAGATGGCGGGCAATGTATTGCTAGTGCTGCCGGTTATTATTTTATTTATTACAGCACAGCCCTATTTCGTAAAAAGCATCGCAACATCCGGTGTCAAAGGATAATAATCCTTGATGCATATACAACAAATTCAGGAGGGTTAAAATGAAACAAGCAATGAAGCCAGTCACCATTTTTATTTTACTTTTCACTATGATTTTGGCGGGCTGTTCCTCCAATAGCGGAGGAAATGCCGGGAGCTCTACCGTTCCGAGCAGCGGCAATAATGAGTCACCGGCGCCTAGCGAATCGACTAAGGAAGAGCCGGTTACGATTCAGGTTGCTTATTACGCTGACGAAACAGCAAGAGAAACATTTGGAAAAATTATTGATGCGTTTATGGAGAAAAACGAACATATTACGGTAGAAGATTTGGGCACAGACTGGGGAACGCATTATACAAACTTGAAAGTGGATTTAGCTTCGGGTGATGGCCCGACTGTATTTTTACTTGATGGCCCATATATTGCACAATACGCCGAAGAAGGCGCCATTGAAAATTTGACAGACCGCTTGAAGGAAATTTCGCTTCAGGACTATTACGGATTCGATGCCATTAAAAATGCAAAAGGCGAGTATTTCGCAGTTCCGCAAGCTATTCAGGTAAACGCCTTGTACTATAATAAAGATATGTTCGATGAGGCAAATGTTGCATACCCGACAGCTGACTGGACGACGGACGATGTGTACGCTGCTGCTCAGAAGCTGACGGATAAAGATAAAAAGCAATACGGTATTGGCCTTGCCAATCATTTCCGTTACGGCTGGTATACGACGATCCGTCAGTTTGGAGGAGACCTTCTGGACGAAACTCGTACAAAGAGCACATTTGCCAGCGATCCGAAAGTAAAAGAAGCTTTGATTTACATGAAAAAGTTTTGGGATGAAGGCTTAACGCCAAGCTTGCTGGAGCAAGAGGGCGAAGTTACGCCAAATCATGGCACATGGTTTCCGCGCGGCATTACAGCAATGTTCTATGATAATTTTGCCAGAAGACTTTCAAATGATCAGGAAGGCATAAATTACGATGTAGCGCTTATGCCAAAGGGTATTGGCGGTGTGAATTACAGCGCGCTCGTTGCTAACTCTTGGGTGCTGGATGCAAAAGCAAACGATTCTGAGAAAGAAGCAGGCTGGAAATTTATCCAGTATTTCCTTAGCGATGAAGCTCAAGAGCTGAACGCTTCATTGGCAGAAGGCATTACAGCCAATAAAGCGATGGCAGATGCGGCTTTATCCAAGCATCAAGGAAACCCATCCAATATCAAGGTATTTTTGGACAGCATGGAGCATGCCTCCAATGTTGGAGACAATCCGCTATGGGAAGAATGGATTGGCGCGATAGATCCTCTGTTTACGGAATATTTGGCGGGCAAGCTGGATATAGATGAGCTGCTGAAGAAAGGCGACACGGCTGCACAAGCTGTACTAGATAAAATCAAAAAATAATGAGTTGAGCTTTTAACGAAAGGAGTACACGGTCATGTTTAATCGGAAACGCGGACTAATTCTAGCCATCGTGCTGGCAGGGTTGGTTGCGGCTGGACTGTATCTGGCTGAAAAAAAAGATACGGCCGAAGAAACTGCACAAGTAGGCCCGTTTCCGAAATATGACCCTGCCATAACGCTTACTGCTGTGCGTAATTTAAATGACAGCACTGTATTCCGGGCGGGTGAATCTTTGACGAACAACGTGTGGAGCAGAGATTACATGGATACGCTCGGCATACAGATTAAGTATTTATGGACAACGACGAAAGGAACGGAAGACTATAATCAAAGGCTGAATGCCTCGATACTGACAGGCGAGATTCCCGATATTTTTGAGGTGGACAGCCTGCAGCTCAAGCAGTTGGTCAATGCTGGCTTGATCGAGGATTTGACCAATGTCTATGAGACGCATGCGTCTGCTGCCGCCCGCAGGATGCTTGAAGAAATTCCGAATGCGCTGGAAACCGCCGATTTTGATGGAAGGCTGATGGCGATACCGCAAGGGGCTTCAACTACGGATCAATCGCAGGTGCTTTGGATCCGATATGACTGGCTGAACCGCCTCGGTTTGCCGGAGCCGGAAACGATGCAGGATGTAATAAATATTTCGAAAGCTTTCACAAAGCTTGATCCAGATGGGAACGGCAAGCCTGATACGTTCGGCCTTGGACTTAACATGGGCTTGCATAATCGGATTAATGTGGCCTCCTTGAAAGGATTTTTAAATGGCTTTCACGCTTATCCTTCAAGCTGGATTAAGAAAGGCGACGGACAAATCGCCTTTGGCGGCATACAGCCTGAGGTAAAGACCGCTCTGGCTGCTTTACAGGAAATGTATAAGGAGGGGCAGCTGGACCCGGAATTTTCCGTGAAGGATCAGAATTTTATGGCGGAGGAAATTGTAGCCGGCAAGGTAGGGATGCAATATGGAGCCTGGTGGAACCCGACCTATCCCTTGCAGACAAGCAAGGATGCCGAGCCTGATGCGGATTGGCGAGCATATGGCATTCCTTCTATAAGTGATTTGCCTGCCAAGGTGGAATACAATTTTCCCGTTTATAGCTATTTTGTCGTTAGAAAAGGAATAAAGCATCCCGAAGCGCTCGTTCATTTGCTAAATTTAATGGTGCATCGCGGTTATGAGGAGCCGCAATGGGAGCGTTTTTTCATCGGCAAGGACGGTTTTTTATACAATAACTATCCATTAGTCTACACATGGCCGGAAAACGGCAGCTTTAAAAATTATCTCCATATACAGGAGGCTTTGAAGTCAGGCAACCCTGATGAACTGAACACTGTGGAAAAAGGCTACTACGACAATATCCAGGCTTATCGGCAAGGGGCAAATCAGTATTGGTTTGAAGAAGGCATGTACGGCGAGATTAGCGCATGGTCACATATTAAGGAAAAAATTGATCATCAGCTTATCCAGATGAATGAGTTTTATGGCCCGCCAACCAAGACGATGAGCCAGGTCACGCCCATCCTTGAAAAGCTCACGCTAGACACTTACACGATGATCATTATGGGCGAATTGCCGCTAGAAGCATTTGATGAATATGTTGCTCAGTGGAAAGAATTAGGCGGAAATATTATTACGAAAGAAGTGAATGAGTGGGTAAAAGCGAAAGGTGGATGACAAGCATGTACAAAAGGCTTTGTTTTCTTAGCTTGTTTATGGCAGCTGTAATATGTACGACCGCGCTATATGGCCTAAAAACGGCTACTTCAGCGCATGCGGCCTTTGATCTGCTTGTATACGAAACACCCTTTGAAAATAGCGGCGATACGGATTGGCTTTCAGCATCAACCAGCTATGATTCAAGCCAATATCTATCCTCTGGACAATCTTTAAAATATAGCCGCTCCTCAAGCTCCAGCTATGTGTATCCTTCCAAGTGGCTGCCTGCAAGCGCTGGCGAAAGCTATTACGCCACAGTATGGATAAAAACCTCTGGGCTTAGCAGCTCAGGCGGCGCAACAATGGCTATTGAAGCGCTCAGCTCAACGAATGCTTGGCTGGGAGGGAAATATGTGAACGGCATTCGAGCGGGACAGTGGACGAAGCTTACTGTTCCGATGTATACGCTGCCGGCAAATACAGCTAAAATAAGCCTCTCTCTCTATTTAGAGCAAGGCACAACAGGGACAGCTTGGTTTGATGACCTTAACGTGTATGAGGTTCAGCCAAGCCAATTGGTTTATGCCTACCTGGATTACCCCTCTTATCGAGGCAAGCTGATCGATATGGATCATACAGACATAAGAGTGAAGACGATCCCCCATGCCTGGTCGGCTGATTTTAGCGGGTATACGACAAAAATCAGTCTGTATAATCAGGCTGGTATAGTAATGAATTCCGCCACTTATACGGGCCAGCAGTCTACGGCTACGATATTTGACGGTTCTGCACTGGCGAATGGAAGCTACAAGCTTGTTATTCAATTGATTAAAACATCAACAGGGCAAGTAAAGGGCTATATCGAAAAGCCGATTACTAAAACAGTCTCAGCTCCAGCCAACTATGTAGATAAATACGGCAGGCTATGGAAGGATGGCAGTTTATTTTTTCCGATAGGCATTTATACTTCCGACATTACAGCAGCTGATATGCTGGATCTGAACAATAGTGCGATTAATACGATTTTGCCTTATGTGCATCCTGATGCAGGCAAGCTGGATTTAGCCAATAGCTACGGCTTAAAGGTCATCTATTCCTTTAAAGATTTTTACTACGGCTCTCTGCATGCCCCTTCATTTATTACGAGCGTGGCGGATGAGGCCCATTATATCGCCCAGCATGTAAATTGGTTCAAATCTCATCCAGCTCTACTCGCTTGGTATTTGAATGATGAAGCGCCTCTTGATGCGAGATTGCCCGATCATTATGAAGCCGTAATTACAAATGATGCCGATCATCCGGCATACATCGTAGATTATAATGTTCCAAGCCCGGACAATTTCATGCGGTCTTCTGACATATTTGGCATGGATCGTTATGTCGTAAAGGGGTTGTCATCCGATCCGATCAACGAGCCCGGCAGCTATCAAAGGAGTTCTATGAATGCGCTTCCTTTCCGTGGTCAATGGCCTGTCGTACAAGCGCATAATCTTGAGAATTACGGCCAAGGCGGCACTCGTCCGCCGACACTCGCAGAACTGCGCAATATGACATGGCAGTATTTAACCGAGGGCGCTACCGGTCTTATGTTCTACTCTCAGTTTGATTTGCAAAACGATGCCAGCGGGCAGCCTTATTCGACTTTGCTAGGAAACGTGAAGCAGGTTGCAGCAGAGGTGGAGGAGTTCGTGCCGCACCTCTTGTCCATCGAAGCGGCGCCGCTGACAACGACAACTGGCGGCAGCTGGTTGAACTGGACAGTCAAGCAGTACAACAACAAAACATTTATTTTTGCGGTGAATAACGGAAAAACGAATCAAACCGCATCCTTTCAAGTTGCCGGAGCCCAGCAAGTTAAGGTGCCTAAAGAAGGGCGTGTATTGCCGGTAACAACAAGCACGTTTACAGATTCGTTCGCACCATTGCAAGTACACATCTATGAGGTGGAAGGTTAGGTGGAAAAAATGAAAAGAAAGTGGCTCAGTTTATTTATTGCAGCAGCTCTCGTGCTTCAGCCAGGGCTCGTTCCAAGCGTGACAGATCGTTCGTCTTCGGTTGCTTACGCAGCCAGCGGCGATGAATTGGTGTTTGAAGAACACTTTGATGATGCAGAGATGCAGGATTGGATTACGACCGCAACTAGCTATGACGATTCGGAGGCTTATAGCGGTACGCATTCCTTGAAATATGAACGGACTGACCCAAAAGAGTACGAATATCCAAGGTATCAAATTAATTTGGAGCCCGGCTCTACTTATTATGCTACTGTGATGATTAAAACAAAAAATGTAGCCGGCGCCGATAAAGCAAGAATCGCTTTAGAGGCTTATGACGGTGACGATTGGAAAGGCGGGCAATACACAGAAGGAATAGTGGCAGCGGACTGGACATTGCTGAAGCTGCCGACATACACCATTCCAGAGGATGCGACAAAAACGCAGGTTTCGCTTTATTTGAGCAAGGATGGCACGGGCACGGTATGGTTTGACGATGTCAAGGTATACAAAAAAGCGTCAGGCAGCAGTACCATTACAGGATATGAAACCTCATTCGAGGAGGACGATGAACAGGATATATGGATAACAAGCTCGACGAGCTTTGATGACACCGTATTCCGTACAGGCACTCGCTCTTTGAAGTATGAGAACGGAGCTACGAATAACTCACCGCGCTTCGAGTTTGCGGTTACCCCAGGAATGGGATATTACGCAGAGGTGTGGGTAAAAACTGAAGGAATATCGGGCGAGGATGGAGCACTGCTTGCGCTGGATGTCGTGGATTCGGCAGGAGGTTGGATAACCGGCTCCTATGTAAATCCGATTAAGCCTGAACAATGGACACTGCTGCGCATACCGCTGCTTACAGCTCCTGCCAATGCGGCTAAAGCAGATTTGACTTTATATACAAGAGGATCGGCAGGCACGGTTTGGTTCGACGATTTGCAAATTTATTCGGTTATGCCTAAGCTGCTGCAAACACAGCTTGCGTATCCCAATTATAGAGGTTTTATTATGCCAGGGGATGAGTCCCCCATCCGGATAAAGGCAGAGCCAGCAATTGGAGCTGATTTGACAGCTTATATACTGCGCGCCAGTTTGTTAGGAAATGACGACTCTGTGCTGGAAGTACAAGAATACACTGGGGTTTCAAGTATAGAGCATACATTTGCTTCTGCACAATTGGCCCCGGGCACCTACAAAGCTCGAGTAGAAGCTCTTTCTGCCGATACGGTTGTTGATTCCAAGGAATGGACGATCAAGAAGGTTTCCAGTCGTGCTGAGCTGCCGAGAACCTATGTGGACAGCGAAGGAAGGTTTTGGAGAGACGACAAACTGTTTTTACCGATTGGCATATATGCAGACAAAATTATTGCCTCTGAGCTGGAGGAGCTGAAGGACAGCCCGATCAATACGCTGCTGCCTTATGATTATCCGTCCGAGCAGCAGCTTGACCTAGCTCAGCAATACGGCAAATCCGTTATCTTTTCGCTGAAGGATTTTTATTACGGGTCGACATGGGCGCCTGAAGGCATTGAAAGTGACGAGGATGCGGTAGAAATGATCAGTGATTTCGCAATCCGATACAAGAGCCATCCGGCTTTGCTGGCCTGGTATTTAAATGATGAGTCGCCCAATGATGACCGTCTGCCAAGTCATTATGAAGCGGTGAAAGAGAATGATCCTGATCATCCAGCCTATATCGTCGATTTTAATTTGCCGAATGCCAATACGCTGGACAAAACGACAGATATTTTCGGGTTGGACGTTTATCCGATTAAAGGGCTCGATACCGATCCGATCAGCGAGCCTGGCAAACTGCAGAAAGAGACAACAGCAATGCTAGGCAAAAAAGGTCAATGGGCAGTCGTGCAAGCACAAAATGTGGGCAACTACGCGCAAGGCGGGCTTCGTCCTCCAACCGAGCAGGAAATGCGCAATATGGCATGGCAATACATTACTGAAGGTGCCAGAGGGATACTGTTTTATTCTTTATTCGATTTGAAAAATGATGACAGCGGACAAGCCTATGAAAAATTGCTGGGTCATGTAAACACGGTAGCTCAAGAAATAGAAGATTTGCAGGCTTTTATTTTGTCAGATAAACTGGATTCAAATGTGAAAGTAATTGGCGACGACAGCGAACATCTGCACTGGATAAGCCGCCAAGTGAACGGAAAAACGTATCTTGCTGCAGTTAACAGCAGCAAAGAAGAGCTGGAAGCAGCCTTCAGTATACCTGCAGGCATGCAGGTGAAGGATTGGAAATCAGGGAGCAGCATCGCAGTCAGTCAGAATCGTTTGCAGCAGACGTATGGCCCATTAGAGGTGCGCATTTATGAGCTAAGCCCGCTACCGACCTATCCTGGGGGAGGACTGGTTATCGATCCGAAGCCATCCACTCCTATAGCGGAGCTGGAGGAATATTTGAAAGGTATTGAACAAAAGCTGGCAGGCGCAGCCCCGTCTGAACAAGCCGCGCTGATTGCTGCTGGAACGGAACGAATTAAAGCTTTGTTTGAACAAATAAGCACGTTAGACCTGAGCTCTGCCGTTTCAATTCATGCTGGCGCCGCCGCAGCTGAACTCGGCGGGCAAACGCTGCAGGAGCAAATTGCGAATGTTCAAGCATCTATCGAGCGTCTGAATGAGCTGTTAGGAAAGCTTAATCCTTCTGCTTCAGCCTTAAACGCGAAACTGATTATGGATTTAGGTTCGACTGAAGCAGGCCGACTATCATTGACGCTGGATGAGCAGCTCCTTCAAAAGCTGAAAGAAGCTGGCTTGCTGGATGTTTCTGCGAAATGGTCGGGTGTAACTGTAAGCTTTGATCCAGAACAATTTAATGGCAAGACAGAGCTTCAAATTACAGAAGTAGATTTGCAGGAAACAGGTTATTTGGAGCAAGCCCTTGCCTCGCTTGCCTATCATATTCATTTGAAAATAAACGGAATAGAGCAGCCTGTTTTCCAAAAACCGATCCGTTTGGAATTGCCAGTCGATGGGGACTTCGATCAGGAGCTGCTCGTAATGGCTGATCTTGGCCAAGGCGGTCCTGGATTGATTAGAGGAAATATGCTCAGTCGCAGCTATGCAGCATTCATTGGCGGTGCTTCAACATTCGCTATTTTGGAAAACAAGGTGGCATTTGATGATATTGACCATGTCTCGCATTGGGCGGGTCGCGCGATTGGAGTTATTGCCGCAAACGGCATTGTGAATGGAAAAGCGGAAGGTCGCTTTGATCCCGATGCGCCTGTGACAAGGGCACAATTTGCAGCGATGCTGGCCAGGCTTTATCAGTTGAATCTCAAAGACTTCTCACAGCCATTCCACGATATTAATGAGACAGACTGGTATGCGCCGTATGCAGCAGCAACTGCTGCGAGCGGTTTAATTGCTGGTCGTGCAAACGGAACATTTGGCCCCAATGACGCGATTACTCGCGCCGAAATGGCCGTATTGGCCGGGCGGGCAATCAGGCTATTTCATCAGAGAACGGACAGCCATCAGGCTGGCAATGAATTAAGTCAATACGTTGATATTTCCGGGCTGACAGAATCTATGGCGAATGATATTGCACTAGCTGTAAGCGAGCGAATTATTACGGGTGTTTCTTCTAATAAAATGCAGCCGAATGACACTGCAACACGAGCGCAGGCATCTGTTGTCATCTATCGCTTGCTAGCTGTAAAATAAGGAATCCTATATTAAACAGCAGTTCAAGATTATCACGCTTGAGCTGCTCTTCTTTATTTACTCCCGCAGTGCGGCAAGTGAGTCATTCAAAAAACAGGGGGATACAATGAAGGTGCTACCTATTAAATTGTCTAGCATTTTTTTCAAACTGGCTATAGCATTTTTATTGATTATACTGCCCTTGTCTATTCTCGGCTTGTATTTAAACTATTCGAGCTCGACAACCGTAAAGGAACAAATCGAACAATCGCTTAAGTCCAGGCTGCATAACTATGTCAGAGGAATGGATGCAGACTTTCAAAGAATGATGCGCCTTAGGAATGAGCTGCTCGCGGACAGCGACCTGCAAACGCTTAGCTACGCCAAGCATCATCTCTCCGATTATTTGTATGCACAGGCCGTTCTCCGCATTCAAGAGAAGCTGAGGCTGCTCCAAGCTTCCAGCTTATATATGGATGATATCAACGTTTATTTACCGCGCATTCAAAGAAATATTTCTTCAAGGGGATTTATAACTTTGCCAGTTGAAGACGAAATTGCTGCGCTCAAGCGGTCTACTCTTTCTTCCCCTATTGTTTTTTGGAACGATCAATATTTAATAGGCGGTTCGTTTCCGGGCACTTATGGGATTGAGGACAGCGAGGATGAGCCTTTTCTTATATTAAAGATATCCGTTTCAGAGGATTTTCTGCAGCAGTCTCTAAATGAGGTGCATAATACGAAGTTTGGAGGAGGCATGTTGCTGCAAGCCGACAAGCAGTGGAAAATTGTTAGCGGGAATGACCAAATGCATGCATTAGCCGAAAACTTAATTCCACATATCGCCGGCGAATCGATGGAGCAGTTCCAGAACGGCAGCTTTAGTGTAACGGCCGACCATGTGGCATATACGGTCATTTACGAAAAATCTTCAGTATTAAATACGGTTATGGCTGTTTTTTTGCCAGAGGAAGAGACGCTTGGGCCGCTTACGAAATACCGCTATTGGTATTGGATCATTACTTTAACGTCGGTTGTCATAGTCATTATATTTTCATATTGGATTTATCGTATCATTCATCAGCCGATACAAAGAATGGTGTTTGCATTTCGCAAGCTGGAAAAAGGCAATTTGAATGTTTCCTTAAAGCATAGCCAAGAAGATGAATTTGCTTATTTGTACGAGCAGTTCAATATTATGTCCAGTAAGCTTCAATTGCTTGTTCACGAGGTATACGAAGAGAAAATACGCTCGCAGCAATCCGAGCTGAAGCAGCTTCAGTCTCAAATTAACCCTCATTTTTTGTACAACAGCTATTTTGTACTGCATCGTGTTGCGCAGATGCATGATACCGATACAGTCATTCGGCTATCCCGTCATTTGGGAGAATATTTTCGTTATATTACGCGGAATGGTGCTGATGAAATAGCGCTCGCGCAAGAGATTCGCCATACTCATTCTTATATTGAAATTCAAATGCTGCGCTATTCGCGCAGAATACAAACAATTTGCGAAGAATTGCCAGACTGCTTCAAGGAGGTTCTGGTGCCTAGACTGGTTCTGCAGCCTATTTTGGAAAATGCATATGAGCACGGGTTGGAAAATAAAATGGCCGGCGGCATTGTAAAAATGTCTTTTTCGTCGACAGATGAGCTTTTGCAAATTACGGTGGAGGACAACGGGGATGATTTGTCGGATCGGCAAATTGAAAGGATTGCAATAGAGCTCAAATTAGAGGAGCATGTGGAAACAACCGGCATGTTAAATGTGCACCGCAGGCTGCAGTTGAAATTCGGCAAACAGTACGGATTGTCCGTTTCACGTTCTTCACTTGGCGGTTTATGTGTCGAAGTAGCTATTCCAATAACAAAGGGGACTTAGGCATGTATAGACTACTTATCGTTGATGATGAGGAATTGATCGTCCATGGCTTGGCACAGCTTATTGAAAGTTCGCTCGATTATGAAGTGGACATTCAGCTCGCATACTCTGCCTTCGAAGCTTTAAATATTTTTAACCGTATAAAAATCGACATTGTGCTTAGTGACATCCGTATGCCTGGCATGTCGGGTCTTGCTTTGCAGCAAGAGATCAATCGCGTATGGCCGCATGCTCTCGTTATTTTTTTGACGGGACATGATGATTTCAATTATTTGCACACAGCTAGCCGAAACAATAGCTTCAATTATATATTGAAAACAGAGGATGACAACATTATCGTTGAGACCATCCATAATGCTGTTCAAATGCTGGAAAATAAGTTTGAGCGGGAGCAACTTGTCATGCAAGCAAACGCTTATATGCTTGAAGCGCTGCCTATGCTGCAAAAAGAATGGCTTGGCGATTTGTTGCGCGGAGAAGATAAGGATGCCGGTAAACTTGATGAGCGCATGACTGAGCTGAAAATACCGCTTAATGCCGCTTTTCCCGTACTACTTATGCTAGGTAGAGTAGAGAATAGAGAGCTGAAGTCACAGGATCAGACGATGCTCGGCTTCTCGCTTCATGCGATTGTAAATGAACTGCTCAGTCCTTCGCTGCAGATGTTCTCCTGTATGTATGAACATGGCAATTGGATTTGGCTAATTCAGCCTAAGCTTGCCCCTGAGCACCATGATCCCCCATTTAATCTGGACAGCTCCTGGAAGCTTGCCACAATGCTAATCAGCCAGTCCCTGGAGCAGATTCAAGCGGCTTGCAAAAAGTATTTAGGTTTGAAGGTGTCGCTGCTCGCTGGAACTATACCGGTGCCTTTCCATGAAAGCAGCCAATCATTCAGTAGACTTAAACGAATTTTCAATTTTGAGTACGGCTTGCATAAAGAGGTTCTTTTGTTAGAAAGCCAACTATCGCTCAGTACGGAGCGAGAAAGCGATACTTCATTTCAATCGCTGACTGGAATGATTAGAAGGTTGGAGACCTATCTTGAAACTTCGCAGCGCGAGCCGTTTTTTTTGCTCTTTTCTGAGCTTGTCCGTAGTACGGAGGAGCATGCGAACGATCAAATCAAACTGCAAACGTATTATGCTATCGTTCCGATTTTCTTTACATTTTTGAATAAATCATTGGATAAAAGCAGCATTGGGCTCAATATTGAGTTAGGAAAACTTACGCAGCTAACAGCTCATAGCTCATGGGAAGATGCTATGGAATATTTGGCAAAGGTAGCCGAAGCGATATTCGAATATAGCCAATCGAATGTGGCGGAGATTGAGCTCAAGGTGATCGCAACCATTAAACGTTATATCGAGAACAATCTGGCAGGCGATCTGTCACTTGCCAAAATTGGAGAGGTTGTCGGATTTAACCCATCCTATTTGTCCCGTTTGTATAAGCAGTTGTCTGGCGAGGGGTTATTTGAGTATATAACTGAAGTTCGATTGAATAAAGCAAAACAATTGCTCAGAAATCCGCTGCTCAAGGTGCATGAAATTTCGATGGAGCTTGGCTTTGAATCATCGGCATATTTTACAAAGTTTTTTAAACGAGCGACGAACTTAACGCCTTCAGAATATAGAGAAGTGCATGATTAATACATGAAGAATTTATCATTATGTAGATTCTTCTTATACCCTTGTGGTTTCTTGATCGAACCTGGCAACGAGTGTGGAAGAGTCCCCGAACCATTTCGCCTTGGGTGGAGCTCCCATCACTCGTTTTTTCTTTGTTTACTTATGATCAAATAAGCGCCCTTGTACGTCGCCAGTTCTTCTACCTTGTCGTTCTTACAGCCCTCTTCTTCATTCTCTTTCAACAGGATTGCTGCAACCACAGCAATTGGAACATAGCGCTTCATGATATAAATGCCGGCGGCATGCTGCATATTAGCGATTAATTCATCGCCCAGGTTTTCCGTAATCAGCCTGACGTTAAGCTTCGTCGTCGACATCGATGAGATACACCCGCTCCTGGAAGCCCCCTCGTTTTTCGGTCTTTTGTTTACGAAGCTCTTCCCCCTCCTCCACGCTGTATCCGTGTGCGGCAGTCAGAGCTCTAATCACCTCGAGAACGTCGGCCAGTTCTTCCAGAGCTTCGTTAGCGTTTTTGGCGCCGAGATATTCGTTGACTTCTTCCATCAGCTTCGTATTTAGTTCTTGGAGATATTCCTCGTCGTTCAGAATACGAGTTCGGCATGTCTTGCCCGTCTCCTCGATGATTTGCGGAATATGATCTCGAACGAGTTTATTGTAAGTTGGCATTTGGCTCACCGCTTTCTGTAT
Source organism: Paenibacillus agaridevorans (assembly GCF_018604145.1). Lineage (NCBI taxonomy): Bacteria > Bacillati > Bacillota > Bacilli > Caryophanales > Paenibacillaceae > Paenibacillus > Paenibacillus agaridevorans. The sequence continues at coordinate 5,822,931 of NZ_CP075889.1, forward strand.
AAATTATATCGGTCTAGTTTGTCTGCAAGAAGGGAACTTCGAGCATCCCATGAACTCCGCGCCCTGCTTGCTCTTGCGTCTTACCATTGGGGCACCGCATGAACAGGTAGCAGCAGATGCAGTAGCTAATTCTTTTCTTGCTGTCGCTACCTCTCTCTTAGCCGTTGTGAGCTTCGATTGAACAGCTGCTTTTTTACCTGGTTGCCATTTCCCCCAAGTCTTCAGCTTCTGCTCAACAATAGCACCATGCCAATAGTCGACTTTAAATTTATCTGCTTCGTCTTTTGCAGGAGAAGTCAGATCAGACGTTGTCACAAGTAGAGAAAGGATGCAGTCATGGTTGCGTTTTGCCGCTACCAACTCACGTACTGTCTGTACGGGTACCTTATTTCGCTCAGAATAACATTTAGCTTGAACAGCCGTCTTCTCGCCGCGTCGATCCGTGATGACCAAGTCTACTCCACCATCATTGCCTCCAACGCCGACTTCCTTTACTGCATAGCCTTGATCGATGAAATACATGGCCAGTAACCTTTCAAACTCGGCGCCGGAGAGATCCTCCAACTTCGTAGCCAAAATCACTTCATCTGTCCTTATCTGTTTGGAAGTCCGATGGGCTACCGAGCTTGCCCTTTGTGTCTTCGACTGAGACTTTCGTATCGTTTTAGCAGCGCGTCTCTTTCTAATCCAAATAAGACCAACGATTTCAGACAAAATAACGGACCCCAACAAAATTCCAAAGAAAAATCCCAAATGCAGCCCTGGTATGTTGAAATAAAGAGCTAGCCCTCCAAGAATAAAGAGACCTCTTAATAGGTAAGCAATCTGGTTTCCCTCAGATTTATATGTTCTAGCCATGATTTCCTCCTATTGGCTCGTTAAAATAGTTTCGAATAGTTTGGGGACGTATACAAAGACTGCGATTCCCACGAATATTATTAACATAGCGATAATTGCAGTGAGAATTACCATCGAACCAGCTTGAGACTTTTTGAATGTCTGGACCTGATTCTGCGGCGGACTATAAGACCGATTAGCATATCTTCTTCTCTGATGGGAAGGTCTACGGTTTATTGGAGCAGGAGCTCCTAACATATCTACAAGATACCGTGCAGCTTTGGATGGCGTTGTCTCCGAACGATCAGCCGCTTTATCGGCGAATGTATTGTTATCCGTGTGCCCGATACCAACAATAACAGGAATTTGAGAATCATATATGGCTTTGACAACATTAGATTCGTTAAACACATTAAAATCGTTCTCATTGCCACCACCACGAACGATCATGATGACGTCATATCCTCCTTCAGCCACAGAAGTAATTCCTTCTGCAATTACACTGCTATCATTCAGCTTTCCCCAGCCGATCTTATATACTGGCAACCACCATATACTTTTGAATTTATATGACTAACCTCAGCTAGTATAGCGAATTCCCTATTCTTAATCTCAGAACTCGCAGTTCTTTTCACAACCTGAAGTATACCCTTATATGCTTCAGTTAACGACATCACCTTAATATGAGTACTCTGAACCATTACACTAGGCCTCCCGTGTGACTTTTGAATTAGTTATATACTTTTTCGACACAGGATTTCCTAATCCTTCCTATGAAATGGAATAGGTTGTCATTAACCAAAAACAGACTACTATAATCGAGCAGGCCCATGCGCAATTGCATGGGCCTCTTCCAGAACCAGGACGTTCGGGTCATCACATCCGTAATATATTTCTTTTCCTATTCCTATCAATCGATAAACGATAGGTAATCCAACATTCTGTTCAAAATAACTGCAGCCTCGGCACGAGTCGCGTTCTGCTGCGGTCTGAAGTTCTCGGATTGGGCCTCCTCCAATAAACCGGCTTCGACGCCCTGAAGGATTGCCTGCTTCGCCCATCCGGATATTTGTTTACCGTCCGCAAATGGAATTTCCTTCAAGTCGTTCACGTTTATTTCTCCATCGACGAACGCAACAGCTCTGACAATCATGACGACCATCTCTTCGCGCTTAATTGTAGCGTTCGGATCAAAGTGTGTGCTGCTCTTGCCGTTGATAATGCCGGCCTGTACGGCTGCATTGACGGAAGGGGCGAACCACAACGTTTCCTTAACGTCGTTAAATCGCGATACGCCGTCTTTGACCTCCAGCCCTAACGCTCTGGTCAGCAGTGCGGCAAACTCCGCTCGAGTAATGGATCTGTCCGGCGAGAAGGTGGTCGCGCTTGTTCCCTTGATCAACAGCGCGGACGCGAGCGTCTCTATCTCTCCTTGCGCCGCATGATTCTGAATATCCGCGAATGTAGTCTTCTTAGCTTGCACAACTCCGTATACGCTGGCATGAGGTGCGGCCATCACTATCGTAGTTACTCCACCCTCTACTCTCAGCGTGGCAGGTATAAACTGCGCTTCGCCGGTCTTCGGATCGATAATAACGCCAAGCAGCCTATGTTTGCCGCCCGCTTCGGAAACAACGATCGTTCTGGTTACATAGGTGCTGCCGAAGTTGGTTACATGAACCGTCTTGCCTCCCGCTTCCGCGGTTACGCTATAATCGACGATGCTTACAAATGTTAATCCCTGCGTTTTCCCCTGTGCTCTTATGACTTCCTCCTCGGCTTTGGAGGGGGCGGATATAGACACGGTGATCGTAACTTTATCGATGCTCTGGCCGATTTGCCGCACTAGACTCGCGTAGTCGAGAGCATTAAGCGGCAGATCGAAGCTCGCTTGCTCTGTTCGGAAGGAAAAAACGCCGTCCTTGTTTTTGTTTGAGGTTGTGTTTAAAGGTCCGGCAGGCAGTTGAAAGTTCAACGTACCGTCCGTGTCGCTCACCTTCAAAATAACCTTTTTGGAGCTTTCACCTGATATCGCTTTAAAGGCCTGCTCCAACTCCGTAGCATCTATCGTTATCGTCGTGTTCTTCGTTCCATCTGCAGTAGTCGACGTCTTTATATTATCCTCAGTAGGCTTCAGATGAACGCCCTCGTCGTCGATTACGAGATCCGTTTCTTCCTCCGGCACGCCTGCGCCTGCACCTGCGCCGCCGGCGCCTCCACCTCCGCCAGCACCGCCTCCAGATCCTCCGCCACCTGGGCCTCCGCCGGGATTGCCGCCAGGAGGATTGCTTCCTCCACCGCCTCCACTGCCTCCGCCGTTGCCAGGACCAGGCGGCATGCTTACTGTAATAACGAAAGCATCCGACACGGAACTGCCGGAGCTGTCCGTTGCGGTCACGGTCACAGTCGACGTTCCCGCGGCCAGCGGGTCGACGACGATTACGCCGCCGTTTATGATCGCGGACGCCACGCTCGGCACGCTTGAGCTAACGGAATAGGTCAGCGTGTCGCCTGCATCCGGATCCGAAAATACGGATGCGCCTTGTATGCTGATGGATGATCCGCCCATCGTTGCCGACTTGTCCGCAATCGGGTTCGTTACGACCGGCTTTCGGTTCGACGTCTCATGCGTGGTGACTAGGAAGATGTAGCTGACCGAATGACGATTGCCATCGTTCGCTGTTACACGAATGGAGGCCGTTCCGCCCGCCAACATCTTTACCGTCAACGTCTGGCCCGCGACCTTTACCGCGGCTACATCCCTGGCGTTCGAGCTCGCCGAGAATCTCAGCGGATCTCCGTCGGGATCTGCGAAAACTCCGGATAACGGAATTACGATTTCCTGATCCACGCTAGTCGCCGTTTGATTCGAGATCGGATTATTGACTGTCGCAGCCCGATTCTCGGGTCTAACCGTGACCGCGAAGCTAATATCCGTCTTGTGGCCTCGCCCGTCGTTCGCCGTTAATGTCACGACAGCGGTGCCCACAGACACTGGATTAATCATTAACGTGCTTCCGTTAACGCTTGCTTTAGCTATTCCCGGTGCATCCAATTGTGCCGAGTAGGTCAAAACATCCCCATCTGGATCCTTGAACGCATTCGCGATCGGTACACTAAGGTTGGCTCCCAAGTAGGCAATCTGCCCTGCCACTCCCTTCGCAATGATCGGAGCCTGATTAAGCGGCGGGGCTATCGTCACGTAGAAGCGGTCCTGCACGTAATGTCCCCATCCGTCATGCGCGTTCACCAGAATTTCCACCCTGCCGGCTTGCAACGGCTTGACGGTAAGCTGATCATCCACGTGCGAGACTGTGGCAAGCTTCGTATCCAGCGAATAAACTTCGTATACAAATCTATCGTTTACATCCTGGTCGGCAAATGTACCGGCCATCTGCACGACGATATCCGCTCCCCCAGCAATCGCGGTCTTGTCGGCAATCGGTCTGACAAGAGTCGGCGCATGCGTGTTCGAAGACAAGGTGTATGTGGGCAGTGCTATGGATTCTCCCGCATCCATTCCGCCGATGGTGACAAGCTGGAATTTATAGAATGTATTCGGCGACAAACCTGTAATGGAGGCATTTGTGCTGGTCCCATCAAGCGGAGAGACGACCGCCGACGGAACCCAGAATGACTCATTATGATCTGTTGTTTGGAAGAGCTGGAATCCGGTTGCATCGCTCAGAGCCGGCCACTCAAAGGAAGCCGTCGTCTCGGTGATATCCGTCATCCGCAATGCCGATTTCATATCGATGACCATATCGTTTTTGTAATAATTCGCAATTTGATACTCATAACTGTTTAAGAATGCGCTGTCGAGGAAACGAATCGAGAAGTCGCGCACATCATTGCGATTGGTGCTATGAACAGCCTCTCCCAAGAACCATAGCAGCAGCTTATTGCCTACGAGCATGGAATGCGGCGTTAAACCTTCCGGCACTGGAGCCACGACTGCCTTGCCTGTACGCAAGAAATCTTCTCCTTGCTCTCCCACGAACGAATCATTGTGGAGCTTAATTGCGACTTCTCCCCCAATCTGCCCGATATCCACGTCGACTTCGTAAAAGTTACGGCCGGGATAGTTCCACTCGTAGGTCAAATAAGGAGCATGATTATAAACGAACACATACCACTCCACGTTTGTCCCGCCGGAAGAAACGATGTAATGCAACTGACGGAATCCATTGGTGAATTCCGACTCCACGAATGTTAGCACAGCTCCCGGGGATACTTGGATGACCGGCGAGAATGCGTCCGGCGAGGAAGCGTTGACGTAAACTTCGTTCGAATTAGTGTCAATCCAGACCGACGAGGCTCCCTCTCCCTGCACGGATGTAATATCATGTTTCGTACCGTAGGGCAGGCCGACTGCACCCCAGGCATCTTTCACCTTTTGAACAATGCCTTGCGTGCCTGCATGAACAGAGGCATAATCTTCTGCCGCCGATACGAACGCGTCGCGCGCATCCTCGAAGTTCGAAGTCGGCATCAGGCGGTTCGTCAGCACATCATAACTTAATTGACCCAATATTTCTTTGCCGTTTAGTCCGATCGAATCGATGCCCGTCGCGGTTAAATAAGCTGCACGATTCGGGATACCGCTATTAATGTGGACGCCGCCTTCGTCGTACGATCGGCTAAGGTATTCAAAGTCGTTCATCGAGGCCGGCTGCTGGAAATGCCCGGGGTTCGCCATATTGCGGACAGGAGCTCCCGTATCCTCCCCGATGATCCAGTCGTTCGAAGAATTCTCGAAGTCCATCTGAATCAACGCGCCGAAAATATCCGAGAACGATTCATTTAACGCTCCCGACTGATGTCGATATTCCAGATCGGACGTATATTGCGTAATCCCGTGTACGAACTCGTGACCGATGACATCCAGCGCACAAGTATAGCAGCTGCCGTCCCCATAGATCATCATGGCCCCGTTCCATAATGCATTATCATAAGCTTCAGGAACTCCGTCGTCATCCGAATCTTCCGTGTAATGCACAAGTGAGAGGATGTCCATGCCTTGCCCGTCTATGCTGTTCCGATTATGTTTCTGCAGGAAATATTCGTAAACGACCCCGCTATAGAAGTGGGCATTCACTTCATCCGGATCGATAAAAGCAACGTCCGATTCCGGCGTTGTCACAAGAGGTCCCCAATCGCCCGCGTCGAATGTGACGATCGCCCCCCTATCAGTCTCCTCTTCGTACATCTCACGGGACCGATCTTCCAGTATGTAAATATCGTTGTCCGTGATTGTGTCGTCATGATCGTCCAACACGACATTTAACTGTTTTTCCGTATTGTTCTCATCTACTCCCGTTATCAAAGCCGGCACTGTAATTCCGGCCATTCGATCGTAGCTGTCGATGATCTCTCCGCTGAACGCGTCAACATAAGCAATCCAATGACCGGCCTTGGGAGCGACAAAGCTCAGCTCGGTTTCGTACGCCAGGTAGCTTTTGCCTTGAAAAGGATAGATCATCAGGGTTGACTCAGGCGAATTCGCCAGCGGTCGGCCGTCGATGGAATCATCCAACTGGAATTCAAAGCCAAGCGCGTTTTCCAAATGCGCTTGCAGCGAGGCAATCGCATCCTCGGATGAAAGCTTCGGTTTCAAGGTTTTGGGTATTTCCGGAATCGGTGCTTCCGCCAGCTCATTGCGGATTTCCGTCACTCTTTTGGACTTGTTCAGATGAATCCTGATGTATTTGCCGTACACGGGCACCCCGTCTACTTGAAGCTGATACAAGTAATGCGTCCGTCCCTCGGAATCTATCGACTTTTGTTTCATAGTCAACTCTTTCGCCGGATCGGAGACGCCTATCGATCTTTTATTCGAAGACAGGTATTGCAGAACGGATTGATCGTTCACCAGAGGAGCAGACAGCTCTCCCTTGATGTTTGTCTGAAGCTGATCGCCGTTCTCGTTAATCGACTGCGCGAATGACAATTCGTTAGCTGAAGCCAACTGCCCGACGCATAAGCCAATTATTAATTGCAGGGAAATCATAGTGCGCAATGCTTTTTTACCTCTGATCTTCGAACGCTTCAACAAGGTTGCCTCCCGCAAAATAGAGTGAATGCACGAAAGAAATAAATACCATTTTTGCAAATTTCATTTTATATTCTCTCATATTTCAGGGACCTTTGATATAGTCAATTAGAAGAAAATGACCAATTCTCAGAACCTTCTTCCCTATTAATTCTGAGCACGCTCACCGGGGCTACTGGCGAAACTGGCTACTATTTTTGATAAAAAATACAGTCAATTCCTAATAGAATTTGTTAAGCTAAGTTTAGGGATAGAAAAGGAGGATATGGATATGTCGGAACATGAGGAAAACAAAGAGGAACAAATGCTAGAAGACATCACCGGTATGACTTGTATTTACGTACCAGTAAATGATGTTTACGAGTCTATTAAATGGTACCAAAAGAATTTAGGGTACCAACCTTCTAACAACGAACTTGTTGAGCCTGGGATGGTGACGGCAGTTTTGAATATTCCCGATCGGAATGGAAATCTTCCCTTACCTGGTCTAAGGCAAGTTGTACCCGCATTGTTCCTTCACAAATCGGACGAGGAAGGCGGTAGATTACGGTTCTCCTGGTCATTGGACAGCGGAAAACCCCATGCAATAGCCTGTTTTATTACACCGCGAATCGAGGAGTTATATAACCGTTTCAGGGCAAACGGAGTGAATATTTTAGGAGAACGGGTGACATGCGGACCAAACATAACGTTCGCCGATCCTGACGGAAACGTATGGGAAGTTTGGCAACCATAATCGTATTTTTATAGGATCGAATCCTGGTACTTGTCGATATACAACGTCCCATCTAATTGGAGCTCTGCGTAAAATACTTGATCTAAAGAATGGATGTTGGCTTTCTTTAATTGCTGGTTGAGCCAGGCAACGGAGACTTCCAATTTTCCAAGATTTTTTTCTACGATTTTACCATCAACGATAAGCTCAGTCGGTATTCTGTGAATAGTCGTAATAGTTGCTTTTATATCTTTTTTTGTTGCAGGCAGCAGTTCTTCTTTTTTCAACACGCTGAGTTGACCATCGGGTTCCAAAATTGCAAATTCAACTTCTTCAGGTGAAAAGACATCCTTGTTCCGTAGCAACATGCTTAAATCGTCAATGTTGAGATGTTGCTTAGCCAATGCCTTTTCCAGAATCTTTCCCTGTTTGACGAGAATGGTAGGCTGACCGTCGAGAATCTCACGCGTTTTGACGGATCGCAGTCCGGCCCATGCAATGATGAATGCCAACAACGACCATAAGACCAAGCTGGATAGTCCTTGCAATAACGTGATTTGTTTGTTGACGATAATCTCGGCTGTAGTGGAGCCGAAGGTGATCCCCGTTACATAATTAAAAAACGTTAGATGTCCGACTTGTTTTTTACCGAGTAGACGCGTCAAAACGAGTAAGGCAATAAAAGATGTTACCGTACGAAACAGAATTTCTCCATACGTCATGTGTCAAACTCCTTAGCATAAAAGATAATTTTATATTGGCCTTTGTTTCCAGCAACTATACTTGTTCAGTGAAGAAACAGACAGCACGGAGATCCGTATTACAAATTGCGCAAAATACGGAACAAACAAAATTCGGCATGCGAGGAGTTCCCTCAGGGAACTCCTCACATGCCGAATTGGATATTAATCGGACTTCTATTTTGGTTTCGGTTCATCGTCAACAACTCATGACTGAATTCACGAGCTTGTAACTGCCCGGAAGTGAGAACGGCTATACAGCCTCCTTCCTTAGGGTGGCGTTACTTTAGGCAGGCTGACAACTGCCCAATTGCATAGGTTATACCTAAGCAACCACTTCAGCGATGTACTTCATTCCAATGCGCTGAAGATTCATTGCGGCGATTCGATCATCATTCGAGCGATAGCCGCATTCCTTGCAACAAAAGCTGTGCTTCTTCTTATCACGATTTGCCTTCTCCTTGTGACCACATTTCGAGCACCTCTGCGAGGTGTACCTGGGATCAACGGCAATCGTTTTTGAACCTTGAAGCAGTGCCTTGTACTCAATCATCAGCCTTAGCTGGTAGAATGACCACGATACCGTCTCATATCGATCTTTCAATCGGACGATTTCCGTGGCACCCCGAATCCCTGATAAGTCTTCAAGAACAAACAATGTACCCGGATCATAGCGGTGAACGAGTGCCTTCGATATCTGATGATTGGTATTCATCATCCAGCGGTTTTCTCGATCCCCGATCCGCTTCAGCTTCCTGCGTGCGGAAGGCGTGCCTGCTTGTTGCAACGCTCTGCGCAATTGTTTGAATCTCGATCGCTTATCCTTGATCGGTCTACCGTTGTAGAAGGTGCTTTGTCCATCGGTGTCATAGGTTGTAGCGGTAAAGTTCATCCCCAGGTCTACTCCAACGACTTGGCGAATCGATGCGGTAGGAATTTCTCCAATCTCTTTCGACATCGGGATATGTAAGTAGAACTTCCCGCGCTTTGTCACAAACTTTGCGGTCCCGAACGTCCAGGAACCATCGAAGTAGGCTTCCATCCCTTTCGTTTCAAATGGTACCTTTATTCGTCCAACTAAAGTATTCATGGAGAACAACCGACCTGCCATGGAGTAGTCCCGGTGCCAGACGAGATCGTATTCTGGCTTCTTGAACTGAATCCTTGTCCAAGAATGCTTGTTTCCCTTCAGTGATCGATAACGAGCGGCAACCGTCTTCAGAACCGATTGTGCCATCTGGGAACGAAGAGCATAGGATTCACGCAAATGACGATAGGCCTGCTTATGCAAGAAGGTTACCGACATCTTGCGTGACTCAAATACAAGCTCGGATACGCAGTTGCAAGCTTCCCCGTAAGCGCGGGTGGTTTGAAGGAGCATTTCAACCTGTTCAGACGTAGGAAATATCTTGATTCTAGCGGTTAGCGTGATGGTACACTTCTCATTATTCGCATTTCGAATGGATAATCACCTCACATTACTAAAAGAAACGACAACCACATATTCATTATACCAAACATGTGTTCCTATCGGGAGAATAATCCAACAAATTTGTAGAAATCTATCGAAGGGAGGGAGTAAGGACTCGTTTATGTTTCATAGAAAGGGAAGACCGCGTAAATTCCTCTCACGACTGAAGTCACGAGTGTCCTTTACGCTTTTATGAATGACGTCGTATTCTACGATATTCCCGTAATGATCCGCTTCGATCGTGCAGCAGCTTGTCATCATCTCTTTTACTAGCTCGCGGCCTCGCTGTACTCTGGATTTCGCTCCCGAATAGGAAATATTTAGATGTTCGCTTAACTGCTTCTGCGACATGCCCTGCAGCTCGGAAAGCTCAAGCGCCTCCCGATATTTATCCGGCATGCGAGTCAGGATGTTCATCATCCCTTCAGCGGCCTCTGAATTACAATCTTCGGCTGGTTCTTCCTCGACAATGTTCACGTTATCAAGGAGTGTCTCCGTTTTTTTTCCTTCCGGAAATGATCAACGATGCTGTTTCTTGCGATTTGAAAAATCCATGCGCGTCTCTTTTCCTCATCCTGCAGACGGGCCATCCCTTCGTAAGCTTTCATAAAGATCATCTGCACAATGTCTTCAGTGTCCGTGTGATGATTCGTTTTTTGCAAAACGAAATTCCTGACGTACTCATGGTATTCATCCCATAATTGCTCTAAATTCATCGGCACGGTCCCTCTCCACGAAAATGATTCAAAAAATACTTCTTTTATTTTGCGTCCATTCCGATTTGCCTCCGTCTCCATTAATGTAAACCAAAATATGGAGGGAGTAAAGACGATGAAATACAACTTGCTTGGCAATACGGGAGTGCTGGTATCGGAGATAGGACTAGGAACAATGACATTCGGCGGTGGCGAAAAGTGGGGGGTTTTCGGTGGTCTGGGCGAAAAGGAAGCGGGCATTCTGGTCGATCAAGCAATGGATGCCGGCGTGAATTTTTTCGATTCGGCTAACGTATACTCGAACGGACAATCGGAAGAATTTCTCGGCAAAGCCCTGAAGAACAAAAGGCATCAGGCGTTGATTGCAACAAAGGTTAGAGGACGTACGGGATCTGGTCCGAACGAGCTCGGGTTATCTCGATTGCATATCACCCAGCAAGTCGAAGCAAGCTTGAAGAGGCTCGGAACGGATTATATCGATCTGTATCAAGTTCATAACCCCGATCAATTAACGGACTGGGAAGAAACGCTTCGGGCTCTCGACGATCTGGTTCGGAGCGGGAAAGTTCGCTATATCGGCAATTCTAATATGACCGGGTGGAACATAATGAAAACTCGGGGTCTCTCGCAGCTTCACGGACTTCACGCTTTCAAGAGCAGCCAGTCTTATTACTCTCTCGCCGCGCGCGAGATCGAACGTGAAATCATTCCGGCGCTTCAGGATCAAAATATGGGCTTAATCGTCTGGAGTCCGCTTTCCGGGGGCTTCCTGTCCGGCAAATACACGCGGGATAATCCGGGCAATGACAATGACCGGCATGCAAAAGTTCCGTTCCCTCCGATCGACAAGGATAAAGCTTTTCCGATTCTCGACACGCTTCAGGATATTGCGGCAGCACGCAAGACGACGGTAGCCAGAATCGCTCTTGCTTGGGTGCTGAATCAGAAAGCCGTAACGAGTGTCGTTATTGGCGCAAAACGACCCGATCAATTACAGGATAACCTTGCGGCAAGCGGGATTATTCTAACAAGCGATGAATTGCTCAGACTGGATGAGGTCAGCCGCATACCGATCGAGTACCCGGCATGGCCATTCTTGGAGAGCGATGATTCTATCGTGAGGAAGCATTGATAAGTTACGATCTTATAGTGATCTAAGCTTAGAATACTATCAGACCCAAAGAGTATATCGTAAGATAAGCTCTTTGGGTCTGTTCAACTCAATTAGAGCCTTCCGGCTCAAGTTCCGATAAATCTGTTGTCGTAACCGCCAGTTTCTTTTTAACATAATGCGTGGAGTAGCCTCTCTCTATCGAGACTTCTCCCGACTTAGAGAATCGCAAGGGCTTCTTCGGCCCTTTCCCCCACCGTGTATAGTTTCTTATGACTGCCTGAAGCCCCATTTCACTTGCCGTCTTACGATAAACGCTCATAATAAAACTTAATTGCGACAAGCTGCCCTGCATCAATCGCTCCAGATAAGGAACCTTCCCGGCTCGCCATTCTTGTACAAGTTTTGGATTTAGCTTATCCATACGGATAAAGAGCTCAATCGGACTAGCTTCCTGCTTCTCGTGAATCATTGAATGAACGAGCTGCTTCACCTTTACTTGCAATTGCTGTCGGTTCATGTATTCTAGCAACCCTTTCACAGTCTTTCCTTGCAATTTACAACAGCTTCAAGTACCAATCCAACGTTTTTTCCATGATCCTCGTCGTCATCGCGATAAACGGCAAAGCATCGCCACTTGTATGCGCCAAGTCCAGGGTCGAATAATATTCGGCACGATCTTTTTTTTCAATGACAATAGGTGGGAAACCGCTTTTCATCAGTTCAAAGTTGAGGAGCAGCCTCGCCGTCCTTCCGTTACCATTGATAAACGGATGTATTTTCACAAATTCAATATGCAGCAACGAGGCGCGTTCAATCGCTTCTTTCTCCTGTTTCCACGTTTCGTAAAGTGTAATCAGTTGCTCCATTTCGTCCCGCACTTGAACATAGTCTGGAGGTATATGCGTGGCGCCGCCAATAATAACATTCTCTTGTCTATAAACGCCGGCATGCTCATCATCAATATGCTTAAGGATTAATCGATGTATATTCTTGATCTGCCACTCCGACAGTTGTTCCTCGCGACTCACGATCTCTTCAATATAGAGGATAGCCTCCTTATGGTTGATCGCCTCCAAATGCTCTTTGATGGTCTTGCCGCCCACCGTAATTCCCTCGAGCGCCACCTTCGTCTCCGAAAGGGTAAGCGTATTACCCTCAATCGCATTGGAATGGTAAGTCCAGTTAATAATTAGATGCTCTCTGATACTGCGTGCTGTATGTACGGGCCACGGTTCTTTTTGATCCAGCAGCAGCTTCTTCTCGTTAATGCCTGAGAACAACGCGACTCACTCCATTCCATTAGAGAAATTCACCTTATTATCCCATCTTGAATGGCTGTAATTCGCCCTCATATAATCTCTCGATAGTGTTCATACAACTTCGTGAATTCACTAGGTGTAGGGATGGATAATTCTTTCTGGTACAGATCCGTTACGTGCTCATAGTGCCGAGCAAGCGCTGCTGAGTCGCCCAGCTTCCCATAGGCTTCAAGCAGCAGCAGGTGCGTCTCCTCATCCCATTCGCTTCGGGACACGAGTTTTTTGATGAGGCGGGCTGCTTGCTCGCTTTCTTGGTGCTGAAGCAGCCATCGGCCGATCTGTTTAGCAAAACGTATGTATAATTCGTGCAAACGGATTTGCTCGGGAGCCGCCCATACGTAGGAACGCTCATCGAATAACTCTCCTGTATACAAACGCTCGCATGCTAATGCCGCTTCAATATTTTCGGCACTCAGCGTGCTAAATTGAGACACTTGATCTTCGAACATCACGAAGTCCGCTTCGATCGGGTCAAAGAGCAGCCAGTATTGTTCAAGCGAGTTGGCAATAATGTGTTTATGCCCGGACGCATGCAAAGATTTGCGAAGTTGATAGACGGTCGTATTGATATAGATTGCAGCATTTTTTATTGGCATGTCCGGGTATATGTACTCGATGATGCGGCTTTTGGAAACAGGACTGCCTCTATGCATCAGCAGATAAGCAAACAGTTCCATGCTTTTTCTGGAGATCCATTTTACAGGTTCGCCCTGCTCGGTCTTGACCTCTAACCCTCCCAGGGCTCGCACCGTCAATTTGCCGATAGGGACATCGGCAACGGAGGACCTTTCCCCGATTCTCGCTGCCGCCCGGGCGATCGTCTGTTCCAGACGGGACTGGGAAACCGGCTTGATCATGTAATCCAGAGGGTAACTGTCGAACGAATCGATAGCGTACTCCTTATGCGAGGTTACGAATACAATGTCCAGCTCGCGATGCGCGGAACGCAGTCCGCGGGCAATCTCCAGGCCGTTATCCTGGCCGAGGTTGATGTCGATAAATACAAGATCAATGGCCTCGTTCCGAATCTGTTCCATGGCATCCGCAGGGTGCTGATAGCAGCCGGCCACTTCCACGTCATGAATCCGGGATAACATTCCATTCATCACGAGATGCATGGCCTTCTCGTCATCTATGACAATAACTCTCATCGCAAATCCCCATCCTCGAGAACAATTGTAAATTTGCTTCCAACGCCTGGTTGACTGTGCACCTTAAGCTGGCCGCCGCTCATTCGCAGGAAATGCTGGCTTACGAGCAATCCCATCCCGGTTCCTTTCTCGCCGGCGGTTCCTTTGGTGGACGAGAACCGGGTTTCATCGAAGAGTTGACGAATTTGCTCCTCGTTCATCCCTACGCCGTCATCTTGCACCGAGATTTCCATCTTGCCCCCGAAGGATGCTGCGCTTACAGAAATAACTCCACCCGGCTTAGAAAATTTAATCGCGTTAGAAAGCAGGTTGCGAATGACCAGAACAAGCGCTTCGCGATCGGCGCTGACCCGCATGTCCTCATTCACGTCGACGCGCAGTAGCAATTGTTTGGCTTCGCAGTTCGGCACAAGCAACCGACATGCTTCCTCGACGACCCCATGAATGATCAGCGATTCAGGTTGAAGGACGATGCCCTCCTTCTGGCCGCGAAACCATTCCAGAAGATTTTCGACCATCGCATACGTGTTGCGAACTTGTTCGCTTAATGTACGAATAATTTCGGTTTCTGACGGATGCAAGCTTTGTTTGTTTGTATCCAGCAATTCTACCAGATTGACCTGTAAGGCCAACGGATCGCGAATGTCGTGGGATACGGCCGTCAAGAGCTGGTCCTTCATCTGGTTAAGGCGGGCGACTTGCTCCAGCGCCTGCTGCTTCTCCGTAATGTCGATGATGATGGAGATCGTTCCCAGCTTGCGCCGCCGATGGGAGAAGAACGGGTAAACATTCACGATGTACGATTTGGGCTCGCAATCCGCAGGGCTGCTGATTTCAATGCGACTTTCTTCCATGCGCGAGCAAGCGGACAGCCAGTCCGGCCAAGCCGCCAACACTTCCCCCATATGACGTCCCAATATGGGACGGTCCGTCTTCCCTATGACCAGTTCAGAGGCGAATCTATTGCTATCGATAACGTTGCCGTTTGTATTGATAATAAGCATTCCCTCATGCATCGTTTCGACCACGATATTTCTGGCCATCGGAACACTCGAAAAAAGCTTGTATCGCATAATAATCCAGAACATGACGATGCCGCAAATCCCGCTATAAACGGAAACGGGAAGAAGCCACGGCAGCAGGTTCGGCCTAACGAGCTTCAGGATTTCCACCAATAACGGAATACTCCCGAACATAAGAAGCCACATGCCCGATTTGCGTATTTCGGGACGGGCGCCAAGTATATAGCGCACCAATGCGAATATACAACCCGCTATAATCGCATAGCACAATAGATTGAACGCTAGAGAATAAGGGGTTTTGGTCGTGACCAAATGTCCGTTAACCAATTCTTGCGTGCTGTTGATCACATGCCAATAGGAATCGGTCCATATCACGAACGGCCAGCAGGCAAATAAGGCAATAAGGAGCCACTTCCAGCGCAGCCACTTGTCCATACCGACCAGATCCAGAACAAAAAGAACCATCAGAGGGACCATAAACACAAGCGCCGTTTGCTCCAAATTTCTGAAAACAATCTTGGAGGCCAGATCGGCGGAGCTTACTTCCAGAATAACGCCTCCGGCATAAACCACTCGGCACCCCAGCACCCAAACAAAAAATCGAACGCCGCGTTCACGGCGATAAACGATGGCATACATAAACAGGATGCATATCAGCATCGCCGAAAAAATGATAGTAATGGTAGATGGCTGCCCTATCACGTCCATAATCGGTAAAGATACTCCTTCGCCATAGCATACTTCGATTATACTGCATCAAGGCTGTCTTTCATAATTTTGTCATAGGGTAAATGGTATGATGCAGGATGACAATCGAAGTGAGAAAGATTACAAAGGAGAAGCAGGAGGTACATAATGATTAATTGGCAAAAACGAAGCGTGATGGTTTTTCTTGTGTTCATGCTAATGGTTGGAGCTTATCCAGGGCTGCTAGTAACCGGAGGCACAGCCCACGCGGCGCCAGAGGACTTTGCAGGAGGAGACGGAACGTCGGAAGACCCTTTTCGGATTGCGTCTGCGGAACAGCTGAGCGGGATAAGGAACCATCTGGACAGCCACTTTGTGTTGATGAACGATATCGACATGAGTGCATACCTTGCAAGCTCTGCCTGGGTGCCAATCGGGGATACTACGACTCCCTTTACAGGGGAACTGGACGGGCAAAATTTTAAAATCACGTATTTTATAATGGATCGTCGCGCAGTTCTTGCGCCTGCAGGATTGTTCGGCGTTATCAGTACGAACGGTCATATCCGGAATCTGATTATCGAAGCTGCGGTAGTAGCAGCAAGAAACCAAACAGGCATTTTGGCTGGAACAGCGGCTGGGGCTGTTATCGATCGCGTCGGCGTTGTAGGGACTGTATCTGGCGAGGATTCGATAGGCGGCCTGGTTGGTTATTTGGGCGTCGGTAGCGTTGTATCCAACAGTTACGCTTCGGGCTATGTGGAAGGCATAAGAGGAGTAGGCGGTCTGGTCGGCACGAACTCCGCAAGCTCGGTGACGGATAGCCATGCCAGCAGCACTGTCAAAGGTACGAGAGAGGTCGGCGGTCTGGTTGGATGGAATACGTCAATTGTCGTCGACAGCTACTCGACCGGAGATGTCACCGGCGTGAGAGAAGTAGGCGGCTTGGTCGGAGCTAATGAGGATAACGGAACGATAATGAACAGCAGCGCCTCCGGCGATGTCGTCGGCGAAAGAGATTTGGGCGGTTTGGCCGGCATTAATCAAGATGGAGCGGATATAGCCGTTAGCCACGCCACTGGCAACGTGGTTGGCCATGTTGCCGGCGACGTCGCTGGCACTAGATATGCAGGCGGTCTGGTAGGCGCCAATGTTGACGCGACTCTATCCACCAGCTATGCTTCCGGCAATGTGAATGGCGATGAATACACCGGCGGGTTAGTCGGGTTGATACAAGGCTCCACGATTACGAACAGCTATGCTACAGGCACGATCACGGGATCGTTATATACCGGCGGCTTCGCGGGAGCGGCCCTGGACTCGGAGCTCACCAATAATCATGCTACGGGCAATGTCATTGGAACCCAGATTGCAGGCGGTCTGGTCGGTTTAAACGATAATGGGGATATATCCTTCAGTTATGCTACAGGCCATGCTTCCGGTCAGCTTGATGTCGGCGGCTTGGTTGGCGAACTGGAAGACGCGGTCGTCTCCGCCAGCTTTGCCGTCGGGAATGTGGAAGGCTGCAATGATATAGGCGGTTTAGTAGGAGATAGCGACGATGCGCTTGTCACCAATAGCTATGCAACAGGCGCGGTAACGGGCATTGCCGACCCGACCGTATGCATTTACGGCGCGTACGGCGATTCCATCGGGGGATTGGTTGGAGATAATAAAAACGCGACCATCGAAAACAGCTTTGCGATCGGGCGCGTAACAGGCCTTGTATCCGTCGGCGGGTTGGCCGGCATTAATGAAGACGGGGTCATTACCCGTAGTTACTATGACATGGAAACTTCGGGACAATCGGATACGAATGGGCAAGGACTGACCTCCGAGGAAATGAAGGATGGATCGAACTACGAGGGCTGGAACTTCGATAATACCCTTTGGACCATTCAGTCGCCCCATCATAACGGCTACCCCTATTTGAGCACCATTCAAGCCTTTATAACCTATGTTGGGAACGGCACGGATCACGGCAGCGAACAGTATCGGAGCTACTCCTACCATTTCGAATCGCAAGTGGACATTCTGGAGAAGAGCGCGGACTGGACGAAAAGCGGGTACCTCTTTCAGGGATGGAATACGGCTGCGGATGGCAGCGGCGAAACTTTTCAAGCCCAAGATACCGTCACATTGACTCGCGATATGGTCTTGTACGCCATTTGGAGACAATCCGCCCCTCCTCAGCCCCAGCCTCAGCTATCGGATAACGCGAATCTCTCGGTGCTGACCGTTACAAGCGCCAAGGAAGAACTGGCATTAACGCCGACATTCGCGGCTGGCACGACCAGCTATCAAACGGAAACGAAGGCTGACGAGGTCACGATCAAGGCGATTCCTTCGGATGCCAATGCCTCTGTTGCCATCAATAAAGTTAATCTTGCCGGAAGCAAGACGATCGCTCTTGACGAGGGAAGCAACGAGTTTGAAATTGCGGTTAGAGCCGAGAGCGGCACGGTCAAGACCTATAAACTGTCAATTCAACGTCTACCAGAGATTGAGGAATTGCCGCCGGAGGTGCCGGCTTGTACATTCCGTGATATCAAGGGTCATTGGGCAGAATCTCTCATTTGCGAGGCCTTGCATATTGGAATTGTAGAAGGCCCATCGGAGACAATATTCCAGCCTCAAAAAAATATTACCCGCGTCGAGTTTGCGGCTATGCTGCTTCGTACGCTGGAAATCGATTCCGCGCCTGCGGGAAGCGAGCCGACCTTTATCGATCGGGATCAAGTTCCCGCCTGGGCGACAGATGTAATTGGCGCAGCGCTCAAGAACGGCATCTTGCAGGGATATCCGGATCAGACGCTTCGACCGATGCAGGGGGTGAACCGATCGGAAATGGTTGTCATGATGGCGAGGGCATTAAAGTGGGATTTGGAGCCGGGAGACACCTCTTTTGCAGATGATGCGGAAATTCCTGCTTGGGCCAAAGGTTACGTCCAAGGCGCCGCAGAGAGGGAACTGGTGACCGGACGCGACGGCAACCGGTTCAGCCCCATGCATCCCGCCACAAGGGCGGAAGCGACTACGTTGTTATTGCGTCTGTGGCATTTTCTCGAAACCGATACAAACTGATATCTGAAACCTGATTATTATCTCTTCGCGTCCTAAAAGATAGCAAAAACCCGACCTCATCTGGTCGGGTTTTGTTGCTATTTCACTCCAAAAGAAACCCTGCCATCCTCCACCGTAGCCAATCCGCGATCCACCGTAACTTGAATGCCGTTCCTAACCGCCTTGTCCAGCGCGGCTCCGGTTCTGGCATAGCCCAGCAGCTTTACCGTTTCTCGGACAAGATCATCCGTAGAGAGGCTACCATGGGTAAAAAGAATTTCATGGACGGCGTTCGCGACCTCCTCGGGAGGCAGATCCTCCGCGCTCCTCCGGTCGGAGTCGTTCTCGCTAATCCGGTAGACGCCATATTGCGAGGGATCGATATCCTTCGGCCAATAGTAGACGCTGTCCTCCCAAGCTGTAGATTGGAAAGGCAGTGAAGACAGCAAGCTCTCCAGATGGCGCTCAATCCGCGCTCCGGACCTTGTCATTCCCCAAGCTTGGATGACTCGGCGAGTCAGCAGCGATCGGCTGATGGGGCCCTCTCCTTCGATGACACTCGCGAGCTGTTGTTTCACAAGCCTGCTGGAGGAGATGATATAGAACTCTTCGGATGACTTGGAGGCGATCTGCTCCAGATTTACGGGCTGATACGAGGTGCGCCATCTGCTGGCCGGCGGCGAATCAAGCGCTTGTTGCGCTACCTCCACTCTCTCTACTGAACCCGCTGACTCTGGAGAAGAGGACTGAGCAGTCTCGTCGTCCCAATTGCCCGGAGGGTTCCCGGCGTTCGCCGAAGTCAACAACTGATTCGCTGTCGTTGCCGCCGAAGCTGCAACGACATTCTCCATAGCCGTACTTCCTGCAGCCTTACGCTCCTTCGCCGCTTCCACCGAAGCGATGATGCGCTGAATTTCCTTCTCCGGATTATCCAACCAATCCATGGCCCATACCCGGTGGATGCTCCAACCTAGCTGGCGCAGCACTTGTCCGCGCAAAACTTCCCTGTCCCGCGCCGTCTTGCCCGTCCTATAGCCGTTGCCATCGCATAATACCGCGAGCAGATACGTTTCCGGCTGAGCCGGATCGACGACTGCCAGATCCATCCGGTAGCCGGAGGTGCCGACGTGGAGATCGACCTTGTAGCCTTCCTTCTTTAGCGCTTCCGCAATTTCCGTCTCTATGCCTTGTATCCGGCGATTGACCTCTTCCAGGCCAACGCCCAGCGCCGCCGTTCCCTTTTCCGCATACTCCAGGAAAGAACGAAGCGCCGCGACTCCCTCGGCACGGGTGCGGGATACATCGAGATGATCCGCGCGCAGCGTGGAAAACACATGCATCTCGTGGCGCGCCCGGGAGACGGCAACGTTCAGCCTGCGCCAGCCGCCGTCGCGGTTCAGCGGTCCGAAGTTCAGGACGACCTTTCCGGTGGCGTCCGGGCCGTATCCGATGGAGAAAAGGATGACATCGCGTTCGTCTCCCTGCACGTTCTCCAAATTTTTAATAAAAATCGGCTCGTACAGCCTGGCTGCCGCAGTCTCCAGCTCGGGATCGCGCCGGTACGCTTCGTCCAGCATATCCTCGATCAGCGTCTGCTGGATGGAGTTGAAGGTGACGACTCCGATGCTGCGATTGCTTAACACGGGATCCTTTAGGCGGCGAGCAATCTCTTGCACGACGGCCTCCGCTTCGGCGCGGTTCTGCTTCGTCTTCCCTCTGTCGTAGAACCCCCCAACGGGATGCCACTTCACGCTGGATTGTCTCTCCATTGGAGACGGGAAGGTCAATAATTTATTCTCGTAGAAATGTCGATTGCTAAACGCGATCAAGCTCTCATGCCGGCTTCGATAATGCCATAGCAGATGGTCCTGCGGCATGCCAAGCGCCAAACAGTCCTCCAGGATGCTCTCCAGATCCTCCGGTACGATGACTTCGTCGCTCTCTTCGCCGCTGGTGCTGGAGAAGAAGCTGGTCGGAGGCAGCTGCTTGGGATCGCCGACGACAATGACATTTTTGCCTCTCGCCATCGCCCCGACGGCCTCGCTGGTAGGCAACTGCGACGCTTCGTCGAAGACGACAAGATCGAACGGCGCGTACTTCGGATCCAGATATTGCGCGACGGACATCGGACTCATGAGTACGCACGGACATAGCCGATTCAGCAGATTCGGAATTTGCTCGAACAGCTTGCGCAGGGATAAGCCTCTGCCCCCGCTGCGAATAGCCCTGAGCAGAATGCCCGCCTCCGAGCTGGATGCGGTCTGATTGCCGATCGCCGGGATATTCGCAGCCAGACGGGCCGCGATCTCTTCTCTCGTCAATTGCTCGAACGTCTCCATCGTTTCCTGGAACGACTTGATCTTCTCCTCGAACAATCGCCCGGAAAACGAAGCCAGCCCCGGATCATTCTCCAGAATATACGCGATGGCTGCTTTGTTCCAAGCTTGCTCAAAGGCCGCTTGCAGCTCATCGTGGCGCAATTGTCCGCTCTCATAGGCCGTTACAACCGCTGACAAGCCTGCCGATAAGGCACGATCGCGCAATTGCCTCCATGTGCACCAATCCCTCAGCGATCCTACATGCTCTTGCCATGTTTGAGCTTTCGAAGCCCGGTACTCGAACCACGGCTGCTCTCCCCGTTTGCCGTCCATGGCCTCCAGATCCAGCTGCAGCAAGGCGGCGAGCCTCTTTTCCTGCTGCTGGAACTCCTCATAGCTGGCCGTATACTTTGCTAAAACATGCCCGTGCTTCCCGTCGAACACGCTCTTGCCCGCAGCATAAGCATCCGCAAGCCGTTCTCTCGCCATCTTCGCCGCGGGCGCTTCCTGGTACAGCTGCAGCAGCTTCTCGTTCAGCGCCAGTATCCAGACATGGACCGCTTGAACGGCCTCCCAATCCGAGTCGCCGCCATTCCAAAGCGGACCAAGCAGAGATGCGACGGCGGGTTCCATCGCGGTCAACGCTGCCGATTCCGTCTGATACGCGATAATCTGCCCCAGAAGCCCCTCCGTCTCGTTTTTCTGAAGCGCTGCGCCGGCATTTGCTTTGCCCCTAAGCAGCTTGAATATCCGATTCTGTTTCAGCAGTCTTGGCAAGAACCAGCTGAGCTGGGCTTTCTTCCACTCCTGCAGAGCGGTGCCGGCGTCGAAGGTCAACACTTCCGCCGCAAATAGCGCCAATAGCTTCCGCTTCGCTTCATCCCTGGCCCTGCCATGCCGGATCGCCCGAAGCACTACAGTGCCGGCGGCTTCGAGATCGGTCTCGCGAAGCAGGCCGACAGAAATAACCGGAGGCGCAGCCATTATTTCGCGGAAGACATGCCAGGTGCGCAGCAGCACCGGAGAAGAAGGTCCTCCAGCAGGAGGGGCAAGAAATACGCCTACTTCTTCATAAGCCGACCTCACACCTGTAATAGCAGCCTTGTAGGCTGCAAGAAGCTCTTCCATCCCCGTGCGCAGCTGAGGATGATAGGTCGACACTCCTGCATCCGACCAGGCATGGCCATGGGGGCGACCTGTCGCTTCGCCGGCAACGGCAAGCTCTCGAACGAGGTCGCTCCACGCCATATACGAATCCTTGTCCATGCTGCCAACAACACCAGGCTCCAAGGTAATCACGGACGGGGCAGTCTTAACCAAACCATAACGAGTAATGGCTTCATACAACGAAGAGCCGAAGCCGTATTGCTTATGCAAGGACTCGACATGGCTATTCAGCTCCCGCCTCGATGCCCCGAGCCGATCCGCCAGTCTTCGCCAGTCTTCGGGAGACGAAGTCCGCGCCGTCTCCAGCGTTCGGCGCAGCTGCTCAAGCACTGCTTTCTTGGTGCTCTTGTTGGAGTGAAGCTCCAGACAGAACGGGCCGAGCCCGATGCTCTCGAGCCTGCTCTGCACGACGCTGAGCGCCGCCATCTTCTCCGCCACGAACAAGACCGTCTTGCCGCCGGCCAACGCCGATGCGATCATATTCGTAATCGTCTGCGACTTGCCCGTGCCCGGCGGACCGTGGAGCACGAAGCTTCGGCCGCTGCCTGCCGCGCTAACCGCGGAGATCTGCGAAGAATCCGCGCTGATGGGGAGCAGCAATTGATCCGGCGGGAACAACTCATCCAGCTTCGAAGGCTCGGGAAACGTATCCGTCTGCTCCCATTCCATGCGGCCCGCCATGAGACTGGCGACGACTTTGTTTTTGGCGAGCTCGTCCGAACGGCTGCGTATATCGTTCCACATGACGAAGCGGCTGAACGAGAACAAACCAAGGATCGCGGACTCCACAATGTCCCACCGGGGCATATTCATAATGACATGCCGGATCGTCGTAAAGATACCGCCCAGATCGATGCCCTTCTCATCCCTTGGAAGAGGATCCAGACCGCCGATGTGGCTGCCGAAATCCTGTCTGAGCATCTCCAGCAGCGTAATATTGATCTGTGGCTCCTCGTCTCGCGCCCGGAGAATAAATCCGGCTCTCGAGGATTTGCGGATGATCTCGACCGGCACGAGCACAATCGGAGCGTACCTGGGCAGCTCGCTGGCCGTAGACTCGTACCATTGCAACAGCCCCAGGGCCAGATAAAGCGTGTTCGCCCCATTCTCCTCGATCGAGAGCTTGGCCGAACGGTAGAGGTGAACGGTTTTGTCCGCGAGCTCACGTTCATTTACATCCCCGCGTAGGCGCTTATGCTGAAATTCTTCGTAGATCAACGCGCCGAGTGGATGATCCTGGCTAACGCTGCGGAACAACTCCGCGCTTCTTATCGAATTGTCCCAATCCGACGGTCTGGGCAGCAATTGGAACTCCTGCCCTTCCGCCAACGCGTCTTCCAGCTCACCCAGTCGCGTATGAAGAAGCGGCAGCGCGGACTTGGTGAAACGGAAGTTAAGCAGCGTATTGCGCAGCGTCAGGTCGAGCAGCTTGCGCTCCCACTGCTTCTGCTTCGTTACCGCTATGGCGGAGACCTCGACCGGCCGTTCGAGAATGGCTAATTCCGACGGCGCTTCCACAGTCACTCGATAATTAGCGTCCTTTTTCTCCTCTACGATCTCGAACCCGGTCGCCGTCTGAATTCGGATCGGAAGCGGCCGGATCGAGCTGGCGCGAGCACGCTTTACGTCAACGAAGCCGAAGAACAGCTCCGGGGCATTAAGATGATTGGCTGCCGTCTTTTCCGCCTCTTGATAGGAAGCTCGGCTGCCCTCGCACATCATGGTGCACTCCGCCAAGCTGATCTCATGCACGCCGGCCGCAAGCCGTTTCGTAAGCAGCGAGCTGTCATCCTGTACGCTCTCCGAGAAGGATTCCTGGATGAGCCAAACGCCCGCAAACGCATGTCCCTCGGTAAACACGACCAGCGGATGCAGACCGATCGCCTCCAGACAAGCGGCAAACAGCAAGGTCAGATCCAGGCAACTGCCCATTCCGTTACCCGCAACGGCATCCGGCAGTCTGACGCGCTGGCCAACCTCCTCGAAGCTTGCCGGAGGGACGACATAAGTGGCTTGCATGTCTTGAATCGCCGAATAAACCGCGGCTGCCTGATGGCGAACCCGATTGGGATTGTTGCTCTGATACGCGTCGAATGCGGAGCTCCCCGTCCACTTCTCCAGATAAGGCGCCGCTTCTCGTATCACCCGCGCCGTGATCGGATGATTGGGCATAACGAACGCAGCAATCATCTCCGGCATGACAGCAAGTCCGGCCCATTGATCGTAGGCCAGCACCGACAGAGGCGAACTGTCCCTGTAGACGACATCCTCCCCGCATGTTACCTCCAGCGTAAGAGTACCTGCGAGTCTCTCCGTTAAACTCGCCAGGAAAACGTCCGATACCTCGATAGACACCGTGCTGATATCTATCGTCTGCCCGGGCAGAATGACATCAATCGATTTTGTCCATACGCTTGCGAATTCAGGCTCGCTTGCAACGGTCAACCGTACGGCATGCAAGCTGCTGTCCGAATGATTGCCGAGCGAGATCCGCTGTACGATTGGTACGTAATTTTGTTGCATGGCATAGTTCACTACATCGTGTCGCATCCACTCGCATGTCAGCCCTCTGTCGACAACAATCTCCATTTTGCAGCCCCTGCCTCTCCGTAATAACGCTCTTCCTGTCATTATAGCGCAGGCGGTATTCTATTCCCACAAAATATGACCGTATGATAGAGTCAAACATGGTATGGACATAGCGCCATTCTCTCAGACGCTCTATTTACATCATTGGCCAATGGCGTGTCCAGCATACACAACTCTTGCACAGCCGATCCTGCGTTAATACCGAAGTGCTTGCGAACCCCCCCGAAAAAAAAACACCCCGCAAGGACTCGTCGTCCCGCTGGGGTGTGCTTCTGCATCTATAATCAGCCAGCCGTAAGACGATTAAAAAAATCAGGAATGAACAGGCTGACCTCCGGTACATAAGTAATTAATACTTGAATCACTAACAAAATAATCAACTTGGGCCAAATAAACGGAAGCATCTGCGGTACCTTAATCTTGGCAATAGAAGAAGTAACAAACAAACATACACCTACAGGCGGAGTAATCTGCCCGATCGATACGTTAACCGCCATCACGACGCCTAAATGCACGGGATCAATACCTGCTGCCAAAGCTAATGGCAAAAACAATGGCGTAAAGATCATTAGCGCACTAATCGCATCGATGAAGGTTCCGGCTATAAGCAAAATAACATTCATAAGAAGCAATAGCATAAAAGGATTTTCGGCAAACGGTCCCAGCAGCTCGATCAGTTGCTCCGGAACACGATGATAGGATAACAACCATGTAAACAAAGAAGCAGATCCAATTAATAAAATGATGGCCGCAGATATTTTGGAGGTTGTAAGCAAAATATCAAGGATATCCTTAAGTTTAAGCTCCTTATATACAAAGATGGCAATAATAAGAGAATATACGATCGCTATAACCCCGGACTCCGTCGCCGTAAACAAACCGGATAAAATGCCTCCAACCATAATGGTTGGCATTAACAAGGCCAAAAACGCATCCTTTAACCCCGTCGCGACTTCCTTGCCCGTAGCGCGTGTTTCTCTTCCTTTATAGTTCATTTTTTTGCCGATATAATAACAATACCCCAGCAGCCCGAGCCCAATTAACACTCCCGGCGCCACTCCCGCCATAAATAAATCGGCGATGGATGCATTGGCCATTACGCCATACAGCACCATAAAGATGCTGGGCGGAATGATGGGGCCTAATATAGCAGAGGTCGCTACTAAACTCGATGAAAAACCTAAATCGTAGCCTTCTTTTTTCATGACCGGAATTAACATGCCGCCGATTGCCGCCGCAGTTGCGATTGCACTGCCGGTAACGGCGGAAAAAAACATGCTCGCCAGAACGACAACCATGGCCAACCCTGCCGGGAAATGCCCGACCAACGTTTGGGCAAACCGAATTAATCTCGCTGAAATTCCGCCTTTGGACATAATTTCGCCCGCCATAATAAACAGGGGAATCGCAATTAACGAGAAGCTGTCTATCCCTCGAAAAATTCTGCGCGGCACATTAATGAGCAACTCAGGATCGGTAAACAAAATCGCTAATATAGAAGTAAAACCTAATGCATACGCAATCGGAACTCCGATGAAAAACAAAAGAAACATTATCAGGATTATATAGATCATTTTCTCATCAAGTCCTTCACAGTGTAATAAAGCATACACAGACCGCTAATGGGAATAGCCATATATACATAAGCCACTTGCAACGGGAGAAATCCTACCGTTTGGCCCGATTGGAAATTATCGCGGATCAGCAGAATACCGTAATAAATAAAAACGAATAGAAACGCAAATATCACAATAAACTCAATCATTTTAAATAACTTTCGAATGGAAGAAGGAAAGTTTTCTACCAAATCAATTTTTAAATGCTCTTTATGTTTAACCGCCAAGGCTGCGCCGAATAAAACAAACCATACAAAGCTGATCATCAATACTTCCTGCGACCATGAAAAGGAAAAGTCGAACAGGAATCTGCAAATGACTTGGATCGCTGTTATCAAAACTGCGATCAACAGAAATGAACAGGTTAGAAACTCCAGCGTATAGCTTAAGAAATGCAGTTTATTTTTCACTGTAAACTTCCTTTCTTAGGAAACGATTGGGCAGAGCAAGCAGCAAGGCTCACTCTGCCCAAAATCAGCGGTTATTGAATATTGCCGATACGCTCGACCAGCTCTGCCGGAACTTGATCGGAAAGCACGTCCTTGACTTCTTTGGTTAGTTCACGGAACGCATCGATATTAGGCTCGGTAACAATGACGCCTTTCGCTTTAATCTCTTCAATAATATTTTTGTCAATCTCGGCAAGCTGCTCCCGCTGGAACAACTGCGCTTCTTTAAATGCATCCTCTACTACTTTTTGTTGTTCGGCCGACAAGCTTTTCCATGCCTTGTTGCTCATCGCGACCGCTGCCGGAGAATAGGTGTGACCCGTTAAGGATAAATATTTTTGTACTTCATAGAACTTCATGGAGTAGATCGTATTCAAAGGATTTTCCTGGCCATCTACGACACCTTGGTCCATCGCGGAATATAATTCGTTAAACCCGAGCGGAGTGCCGTTGGCTTTTAAAACGGCCATGTGGGCATCCCATACTTTGGACGGTTGAACTCTAATCTTGAGGCCTGCCATATCTTCGGGGTTGCTGATCTCTACTTTATTATTGGTAAAATGGCGGAAACCGATTTCCCAAAATCCAAGGAACTTCATCCCTTTATCGTTTGCTTTTCCGATCAACTCTTGTCCAATTTCTCCGTCCAGCGTTTTATACACATGATCCAGGTTGCGGAACAAATACGGGATACCGAATACATTCATCTCGGGGACAATGTTGGCAAAGGAGCTATCCGCGACAACTGCCGTAATATCCAACGTCCCGTCCATGACTTGTTCAACCGTTTCATTTTCGTTGCCCAGCACGCCATTGTTGTAGATATCCACCTTTACCGCTCCGGCCGTTTTCGCTTCAACGATTTCTTTAAATTTATCCGCCGCAATTTGGTATTGATGCGTTGTAGAACCTACGTGGGCAATTTTTAAAGTAATGGCCTCTGCTTCCGAAGAATTGCCGCCTTTGTCATTGCTGCCGCATGCCGCTAAAAACACGGCCATCACTAGCATAATTAAGGTAAGTCGGTTTGTATTTTTCATTCCTCTACCACTCCTTATTTTTTAATCAATAGATGTAACCAGATCCTTAATCCAAGGCAAACCTGATACTGGCGAAATTAGAACCTCCGAATCCGCAATTGCGCGGATGCTGCATAAGTACCCGGCTTTGTTATCCACTACGGCCATACATTCCCTGCACGCATTTGCAGAGCGGCACGAATATCTAACGGCGATCGAAGGATCTTTAAATTCCCTTAGCCACAAGATCGCATCCAATAAACTCATGCCCTCTTTGTAAGGAACTTCAAACCTTTCCGTACGCATACCGGTCTGAGTATCGCCGCGTACCACATTTAAAGTGATCAGCGCCACTTCACTTCACTCCTTTTACTTTAGATTACACGCTGGATAAGCGATGAGATTGGAGTTCCCAGGCGCCATCTCTGTGCCATTTATATTGAATACTAACGGGCTGCTTATACGACTGCTCGTAATCCAGTCGAACATGAGCTCCACGCGTTTCTTTTCTCAAAAGCGCTCCCTCAACAATGGCTTCGCCAAGCATAATCATATGAAGCAGCTCTACCTTTTCAACTAGGTTGAGTACATAAGCCGAAGATTTCGCAAGGGCCGTGCGGATAACCCTGTCCCGCAGCGCGGCCAGCTGTTGGCCGGCAGCGACAAGCTTTTCTTCTGTTCGCAGCGGGCCGGCACCCTCCCACATCACCTTTTGAAGCTCGTGCTTAATGGCAAGCATGGAACCTTCATCCTGAGCAACTTGACGTGGATGCCACAAATCCTCTAATCTTGCGAATTCCTCTTCTACTCTCTCATCGCTCCAGGTCACCGAGGTTTGGAGCCTTGCTGCCTGCTCCCCGGCAATACGCCCCGATACAAAAGCTTCCGTAAGCGCATTTCCGGACAAGCGATTGGCTCCGTGCATACCATTAATCAACTCGCCGCACGCATACAGCCCCTCAATTGTCGTTTCCATTTGCGTATTTATTTTAATGCCGCCCATCGTAAAGTGAGCCATTGGAGCAACTTCCACCAAATCTTTTGTCAGATCAATGCCCTGCCTGCTTAATAGATCAATCGTTGATCCAAAAGCCTCCTTTAGCTTGGGCTCCGGAACCATCCTGAAATCCAGATAAGCTCCGCCATGCGGCGTACCCCTGCCCTCTTTTACCTCGCTAAATATAGCAAAGGAAGTTTGGTCGCGTGCCGCCGTGTACACACCGGAAGTCTCGTTATTGTAACGATCCATAAATTCTTCTTGCAGACCGTTTAACAAACGACCGCCGAGTTTATACCGAAAGGGGTCCCACATAATAGGGTCAATCCCGACAAGCGGGGGATGCAAATGGGCGATAGGGAAAAATTGCACCATCTCCATATCGCGCAGCTCGGCGCCCGCTTCTGCCGCAAGCACGAAACCGTCTCCCGTCATATTGGCCGAGGCGCTATTGCGCTCGTAGATCTCGGTAAGGCCGCCCGTTGCCAAAATAATCGCTTTAGCATCAATTTTGACGGGCTGCAGCTGCTCGATGGAGAAGCCGATCGCGCCAACGGCTCGTCCATCTTCTACGACGATTTTTGTGATCATAATATTTTTAATGCGCTCGATCGCTTTATCCTTCCAGATGGCTCTTCGCAGTCCGGCGGAAGTTGCTCCGCCCGTATTTAGTATATCTACATAAACACAGCGTCTTCGCGAGTGACCGGGCGCCACTACTTGAGATCGGATACCTTCGGCTGTACGAGCCCACTTTACGCCATAACCTTCCAGTTCATTAATTAATTCCGGTCCGCGATCGACAATCGTTCTAACAATATCAGGATCGGCCATGCCCCGACTGCCTTTTATCGTATCCTCGAAGTGAATATCGGGATGGTCCTCCTCAGCCTCTCCCAATGCGACGGCTACAGTCATTTGGGCAAGCACAGTCGCACCGCCGCGCCCAATAATGCTTTTATCCGCCAGCACAACCCTTGATCCTTTGTCTGCCGCCGCTTTCGCCGCCACCATGCCGGCCGCGCCAGAGCCAATGACTAACACATCCGTCTGCACGTATAAGGGTTTCATCGTACAACCTTCCTTTCTGCTATGTAGCGACTCTTATTTTTGTAATGCTTGTACAGTTATGCCGGCCGCGGTTAATGCCTGATTAATGGTCCTTGCAAACTCCAGCGCACGGATACCGTCCCCGTGAATACAGATCGTCTCGGCTTCAATATCGATATCAACCTGCTGCCTTGTAAGAACCTTTCCTTCCTTAACCATGCGAATTACTTGCGCCAGCGCTTGTTGTTCGTCCGTAATCATGGCGTCAGGTTCCCTCCTGGACGTCAGCGTTCCGTCGGATTGATAGGTACGATCCGAAAATACTTCGCTTCCCGTACGCAGACCGATACGCTTGCCCGCTTTCAGCAGCTCTCCTCCGGCCAAACCAAACAAAATCAATTCGGGATTCACTTTATACACGGCTTCTGCAACAGCCTCGGCCAATTTGGCATTGGTGGCTGCCATATTGTATAGCTCGCCATGAGTCTTTACGTGCCGGAGCTTCCCGCCTTCCGATTGAACAAAACCTCCAAGAGCGCCAATTTGATAGACAACAATGTCATAGGCTTCTTGCGGAGATATATCCATCTTTCTACGTCCAAATCCGATCAAATCCTGCAGTCCGGGATGAGCTCCAATCGAGACGTTGTTTGCTATAGCCAGCTTGACCGTTTTCCTCATCGTCCCCGCATCTCCGGCATGGAAGCCGCAAGCAATATTGGCCGAAGTGATATATGGCAATATTTCTTCGTCATAACCCAGCCGGTAGGCCCCAAAGCTTTCGCCCATATCGCAGTTTAAATCAATAACCTTCATATCCATCCTCCTATAAGCTGTACATTTTAATCGTTAATTGCAGTTGAAGCAGGCTCAAGTCCATAATCATTTTTAATCTTTGCGCTTCCTTTATATCGATAAGCTCAAACCTGATTGGATTGCCGATTTGAGCCTGTGCCAGCAGCGGCAAGTCTGCCGAAATGACCTGAGCGATTTTAGGATATCCACCCGTTGTTTGACGATCGGCCATGAGCACAATGGGATTGCCGTCCGATGGAACCTGCACCGTCCCCATTACAACCGGTTCGGAAAGAAGTTCTCTTGCTTCCTTTAATTGCAGAGCGGCTCCTTTTAACCGGTATCCCATACGGTCAGACTGGGGCTCAACTACAAATGGCTCTTGAAACAAGCGTTGAAGGCTCTCTGGCTTAAAAAACTCAAACTGGCTCCCCGGCAAAACCCTTAACACGGGCTGTAAGGAATAACGAGGAAGCAGCTCATCCGACACTTTCCATGAAACGGATGCGAAGGATTCGCTTTTCTTGTTCTCTCGCTTTAATTTGTCGATTATGTTTGCGGATCGTTCGTTCGGGGGACGGATTTGCAATACATCGTCTGCTTTCAGCATTCTTCCTTCTAATCCGCCTATTTGCGCCCTCAAATAAGTAGAATAGGAATTCATCGGCTTAGGAAGCTTAAATCCGCCTGCAACCGCGATATAAGCGCGCATCCCTTGCTTCGCGGATCCCAGGTGTAACGTTTGTCCAGCTTCTATCCATACTGGCCTCCATAGCGGAAGCTCCTCCCCGTCAATCATTGGTTTGAATGCAGCTCCGCAAATCGCAATGAGAGCGGCATGCTCAAAATATAAAGTTGGACCGACAACGGTCATTTCCAGGCTTGCTTCGGCTTCCTCGTTCCCAACTAATATATTTGCGACCCGATACGCTAATGGATCCATCGCTCCGCCAGCAACAACGCCAAATTTTTGGTATCCGATTCTTCCTATATCCTGTATCGTCGTCTGGACGCCAGGTTTAATCACATAAATGCCCATTCTATATTCGACTCCATTGGTCATACTCTATTGGTGAAATTGGATAGAAACGAATCCTGTTGCCGGCCTTCAATAATGTAGGAGGTTTTTTATCCGGCAAGAACAACGAAATTGGCGTTCGTCCGATTAATTGCCAGCCACCCGGCGTTGAAATGGGATAAATGCCCGTCTGTTCGCCCGCAATCCCCACCGTCCCGCTTGGGATGACTAGACGAGGCGTTTGTTTCCGCGGTGCGGAAATCCGTTTATCCATCCCGCCCAAATAAGGAAATCCCGGCGCAAAACCAAGCATGTATACCAGATAATCGCGGCTGCAATGAATCTGGATAACCTCTGTTGTACTCATTCCGTTTTGCGCAGCTACAAATTCCAAATCGGGACCGAACTCTCCCCCGTAGCAAACCGGAATTTCCACCAGCGCAGGTTCCGCTGCCGCCGTATGCTGCACTTGCCGCAAAACATTCTCCAGCCACTTGCTTACAATCTCATGAGGAGAAAGGTCAAGCTCGGGATCGGCTCCCGGATCAGCCTTCGCCCTCTGCAGCATCCCCATATACACCTGTAAGGGCTCATAAACGATCGTTACCGAAGTATAGGCTGGAATATATTCGATCATGCCGTCAAACGAGTGCTGTTCCAGATAATGCGACAGCATCATGACCCGTTGATGAGTGCCCTCATCCACCTGGTTTCCCAAACTAACCATTATCGCGCTATCTCCAAGCGAAGCCATTTCGTAATTCGTAATCTTCGCGACCATAACATCCCCTATTTCCATTCATGATAAATCGATTATCCTTGTTGTTCCGAATTTCGGAATCATTGTTCCGTAAAACAATCACATATATATCGATAATTATAGTCGGATTTAAACGGAAAGCAATCATTTTTTTCCTCCCGTTATACGGTTAGCCATTTTCCGTGTATACTGGTAATCGACACATTCGCCCATCACTGCTTGAAGCAGCTTAAAATATGGAGGATTTTATGAGTATTCCTACCGTTTCGAACCATAAAAACAAAACAGTCGTACGTTCTATGGATCTGCTCCATTTATTTTTGCATCACGAACAATTGACGATCAGCGATATGGTTAAATTGTCCAACATGCCTAAAACAACCGTACATCGCATGATCGGCTCTTTGGAGGATATGGGTTTATTAGAAAAAGACCATGAAGGAAAATACAAACTGGGATTGTTGTTTTTACAATTTGGCCATCTAGTGAGCGAGCGGCTGGACATTCGAAAAAGCGCCTTGCCAATCATGCATAAACTGAGCAGCGACGTTAAAGAAGCAATCCATTTAGCTATAAGAAACGGCAATGAAGCCATCTATATCGAAAAGCTGGATACCGACCACCCTGTAAGATTATTCACGAAAATTGGAAGAAGGGCTCCTTTGTATGCGGGGGCTTCGTCGCGGATTATTCTTGCTCATTTAGAGACCGAGGAAAGAGAGCACTATTTAAATACAATAGAGCTTAAGCCAGTCGGCGAGGGAACGATTACAAATAAGGAGCAGCTTCGAGATATTCTAAATCACTCCAGAGAAGTCGGCTATAGCTTCAGTCGGTCCGAACTGGAAAACTATACGGCCGAGTTAAGCGCTCCAATCTTCGATTATTCCGGTAAAATAATCGCAGCTATAAGCATCGCAGGCCTTGAGATCAAATTC
The DNA here is from genome assembly GCF_018604145.1 of Paenibacillus agaridevorans. Taxonomy (NCBI): domain Bacteria; kingdom Bacillati; phylum Bacillota; class Bacilli; order Caryophanales; family Paenibacillaceae; genus Paenibacillus; species Paenibacillus agaridevorans. Next base: position 5,856,534 of record NZ_CP075889.1, read on the forward strand.
GAGGAGCAGCACTTGCCAGGGCTTATCCAAAAGCTTAAACAAGCGGCACTGGAAATATCGCTTCAGCTAGGTTTTCAGCTTTCGCATAACGGCAATAGATGAGGAAATCTGTACATGGCATAGCTCAAAATCGGCCTCTCTGCACATTTGTGCATTTTTCCCCAATTTCTTAAACAAATGGAGCTCCTGCACAGCAAATTGTACGAAAATACACAAATTCTCGCTTCATTTCGTCGTTCGGGGCCTCTTTGAACCAAAATTTGTGTATGTATGTACAAATGTTCGAATAGATTGCTCTTACCTCATCTTAATGTAAGCGTCAAACTGTCCCCACCTTCGAATCGAGCGATCGTTATGAGATAATCCTCCTCAATAGCCATTCTGAGGAGGATTTTTCTATGAGCAGAGAAGAGATTCGAATGAAATGGGAAGCTCGTGTCGAGGCATTTCGTGCAAGTGGCGAAAAGACAACACATTGGTGCAAAGCCAATCAAATCGACCGCCGTCAACTTTACACATGGATGAAGAAGCTGGATGAGTCACCCCCATCTTCTTCCGTTAAACAGACGACCTTCATTCCTGTTCAGGTGACTCCTGAAGTGAAACCGGCGCCGTGCCGTTCACTTCGCATTCAGATCGGTGCAGTCGTCATCGAAGTCGATGCGGGATTTGAGCCCGCCTTGCTCCGCGAAGTTGTTCGAGCACTGGGGGCCGATCCAGTATGTTAAACGAAATCACGTCAAAGCCCGTCTATCTAGCTTGTGGCAGCACGGATCTACGTAAATCCATCGACGGCCTTGCCGCACTCGTCCAAGAAGGACTCGGGATGAGTCCCTTTTCTCCGGCGCTGTTCGTTTTCTGCAACCGTGAACGTAACAAACTTAAAATATTGTACTGGGAGCATAACGGATTCTGGTTGTACTACCGCAGGCTCGAACGCGGTACGTTCCAGTGGCCGCAGGCAAATGGGGAGCCTGTTGCGATCACAAACCGCGAGCTTCGCTGGCTGCTTGACGGGCTATCGCTAAGTCAACGGCAGGCGCATCCGAAAGTACGGGCCGAAGTAGTCATTTAACAAATCATTTCTTACGCAAATTGTCATACCTGGCAGCAGGTACTTGCCTGCGCGTTATCGAAATCATACGGTATGGAAAAGCGAACGGAAACCCCTAACCCCGAAATACTCCAGCAGCAAATTTCAAAGCAGGAACAGCAAATTGCCGAGCTCTCTGCGAAGCTCAAATGGTATGAAGAGCAGTTTCGCTTGGCTCAGCAGAAGCGCTTCGGCGCTTCCAGCGAGAAGACGCATCCCGACCAACTGGAGATGAATCTGTTTAACGAAGCTGAAGTGCTTGCTGCGTCCGCTCCTCAAGAGCCAGACGTCGAGACGGTCACGTACAGCCGGAAGAAGACCTCTGGCAACCGGGAAGCCAAGCTGGATCAGTTCCCTGTCGAGACGATCCACTATGCCTTGCCGGAGTCTGAGCAATTCTGCTCGTGCTGTGGCGGTGGACTCCATGAGATGAGCACCGAAACGCGTAATGAGATTGCTGTTATCCCGGCGGAGGTGAAGGTCATCCGTCATGTGCGGCAGGTCTATGCGTGCCGCCACTGTGAGCGGAAAGAGATTCGCACGCCCGTCGTTACGGCGCCCATGCCTAAACCGATTCAGCCGGGCAGTCTGGCGTCCCCGTCCATTGTGGCGCATGTCATGAGCCAGAAGTATGTGGACAGCCAGCCGCTCTATCGTCAAGAGCAGCAATTCGCAAGGCTCGGACTTACGCTATCGCGCCAAACACTGGCAAACTGGATGATCTACGGATCGGAGCAGTGGCTGTCGCTTCTCACGGACCGCATGCGTGCGCACTTGCTGAGCAAGGACATTCTGCATGCCGACGAGACGACACTGCAAGTTCTGCAGGAGCCCGGCAAGTCCGCGTCATCCAGTTCGTACATGTGGCTGTATCGTACGGGCCGTACCGATGCGCCAATCGTCCTCTACGACTACCGGTCGACGCGCGGCGGCGAGCACCCGAGGAACTTCCTCGAAGGTTTCAGCGGCTACCTGCATGTGGACGGCTATTCCGGCTATCACAAGGTCAAGGACGTGACACTTGTTGGATGCTGGGCCCATGCACGCCGGAAGTTCGACGAGGCATTAAAAGCGTTGCCGCCTACGCAAGATAAGACAACGACCGCAGCCCAGCAAGGACTTGCCTTCTGTAACCAGCTATTTGCGATCGAGCGCGAGCTGGTCAAGGCGGCAGCCGAAGAACGCTACACCATCCGTCAGGAGTGGAGTCTCCCCCTTTTGGATGCTTATTTGGTGTGGCTGAAGCAGCAGCGCTCGCGGGCATTGCCAAAGAGCAAGCTCGGAGAGGCGATCACCTACAGTATCAATCAGTGGGAGAAGCTGACGGTGTTCTTGAAAGACGGACGGCTGGAGATCGACAACAATCGGAGTGAACGCGCGATTAAACCATTCGTCATTGGACGGAAGAATTGGTTGTTTGCCAATACACCGCGAGGTGCAAAGGCAAGTGCGACGATCTACAGCGTTATCGAAACAGCGAAGGAGAATGGATTAAATCCGTTCAAGTACCTTCAGTATCTTTTTGAACAGCTACCTCAGTTAGCCGATCCTAAAGATCCGTATGCACTGGACAGGCTTCTTCCGTGGTCATCATCGCTACCGCTAACTTGCCGCATATTTAAACAAGAGTAAACTTGCCAAAACAATAGCCCTCATCTTGATTTCAAGGTGGGGGCTATTTGACGCTTACATCTTAATTGTGTATTTTCGCTCAATTATTATCCCGTTTGTGAAAATATCCAAGGGCGCACACTAGCACCCACACTCCAGCACCACCATCCGCCTCCAATTCACCCAGCACACAGCCGTTAGAGGACGTTAACGGCCCAAACTAATTTGCATCTGAGAGTGCCATAAACAAGCCGTCTCTTTCCTATCATCAAAAAAACACCCCGCAAGGACGTCGTCGTCCCGCTTGGGTGTTCTACCGCACCTATTTAGCTAATTCCTTCAGCTCTCTGTTTCTTCCTGTAATGCTTGATCTCTTGATCCGTCGTGACCAGGATCGGCAGCAATTTCTCGCTCCGGATCATCGCCGACTTGCACATCGGACATGTGGGCTGCTCCTTGAACGAGAAGCTGTCCCTGATCCAGCCGTTGCAGTCGTCTCTGCCGCATGACCAGATGGTGGTCAATTCCTCAGGCAAATTATCCAGCGGTTTATTCCATGAATAAGCCATCGAACCTTCCCCCTTCGCATCACTCGAAAAAAAAGAAAATCCCCAAACGCTAAGTCTGGGGACAATGTCTCACTTACAGCTTGACAACATTTTCGGCTTGTTGGCCGCGGTTGCCTTGAACAACGTTGAATTCCACTCGTTGTCCTTCGTCCAGCGATTTGAAGCCATCGCCAACGATTGCGCTGAAGTGTACGAATACGTCGTCTCCACCTTCAACCTCGATGAAACCAAAGCCTTTTTCTGCGTTAAACCATTTAACTGTTCCTGTTTGCATAGAAACACCTCCATATTTTTATATGACCTCTTATTTTATCGAAATTAAAATAAAAATTCACATATTGCACAAGATTATTAATTAAAATAATAACCCTCTGCAATATGCGAATTGCGGTCAAAATTCCAATAAACTCATTGTACCATATCGGCAAGATAATAACAAACTGTATTTGTCCCATTGTAATTGTCCCATCTTTCCCTTCCTTAAGCCAGCCCATCATAACGCCCGCGAATTTCCTCCAGCTCGTCGATCAAGGTTTTTCTAAGCTCACGCGGTTCCATCACCACAACCTTCGCTCCGTAGCTCAGCACAACGGACAAGGCATACTCCTCCTTATAGAATACCGTCCTCACGTCGATATAGTCGACCTCATGACTGCACTCGCCGGGGAACTGCTCCGAAACTCTCGGGTCGGCGCTTTTGTCGAAGCGCAGGTGTGCATGAATGCCAAGCGGCTGCTCCTCGGAACCTGCCGATTCCGTCTCTTCACGCGGCTCGAACATCTCGTTCGCGATCACCAGGCCGCTCATTCGGGATACGCGGAACAACCGCCTGGCCGAGCGGGTGAGACAATGGCCTTCGACGTACCACGCGCCGCGCTCCCAAAACAGTCGGGTCGGCTCCACTCTTCGCTCGCTCATCGTGCCGGATGCGCTTTGGTAAGCAAATACGATGACGTTCTTGCGCCCGATAGCGCCATAGATGCCGCGAACCGTCTCCCTCTCGGGCTCCGAGGTGCTCAGATCGAAGAAGATATCGTCGGCATGCTCCCCGCTCTCCAGCTTGGGATGCAGACTGCGGAGCTTATCCTTCATCCTTGTATACCTGTCTCCGACTGCGCCCTCCACACTCTGCAGCAGCCGGTAGATGACGGAAAAGTCCTGCACCGTGAAGTGCTGCTTGGTCAGGAGGAAGCCGTCCATCAGCTCGAACCCTCCGTCCGCGCCCGTATAGGAGACTACCGGAATGCCAGCTTGGTTGATCAACTCGATCTCCCGATAGATGGTCCGCGTAGATACCTCGAATCGGGCAGCCAGATCGGCCGCTCTTACGCGTTTCTTTGACATCAGCTCCAGCGTAATCGCGAGCATCCGATCCAGCTTCATCCCCACACCCCGTTCTCTACATTATCCCTATGCCATCGTGCGGAAAAACTGACGAACATCCTCCACGAACCGGGCAGGTTGCTCCATCGCGAAGAAATGACCGCCTTCCAAAGACTCCGTCCAATGAGTGATGTTGTGAGCTTTCTCTGCCAGAGCCCGTACAGTCGCGTCATGCGATTCGGATACAAGCACCCCGGTCGCGACGCTTCCTCGTCCCTTGGGTACCCACGCCATAGGATCGTTCATGGATTCGTAGTAGATCTGGGCCGACGAGCCGGCGGTGCCGCTGAACCAATAAATACTGACGTTCATCAGCATGCGGTCGCGGTCGACAGAAACCTCCGGCAGCTCCTCGGCGGGAGCAGTAAGCGATTTAAACATCTCGACGATCCAGGCCAGTTGCCCCACAGGAGAATCAGTAAGCCCGTATGCCAGCGTGTACGGACTTTTGGACTGGATCTGCAAATAGCCGTCGTTAAAGCTCTCCATGCTCGCCAGCCGCTGCCGTTCCTCCTCCGTCAAAGCCTCCAGCTCGCCCTCCTCGCCCGACGGGAACGTGAGCAGCGCGTTCATATGGATGCCGATAAGACGCTCCGGCGCCAGATGGCCCAGCTCAGGGGCGATGAAAGCGCCCGTGTCCCCGCCTTGTACGCAGAAGCGGTCATAACCGATACGCTCCATTAATTGAAGCAACGCCTCTGCGATTCTGCCAGGCGTCCAGCCGGTCTCAGCGAGCGGAGCGGAGAAGCCAAAGCCCGGGATAGACGGAATGACGAGATGATAAGCGTCGCTCGGATCTCCTCCATGAGCGGAAGGATTGCTGAGCGGGCCGATGACGTCAAGGAACTCCACGAACGATCCCGGCCAGCCATGCAGCAGCAAAAGCGGCTTGGCATCCGGCTCCGGGGATTGAATATGCAGAAAATGAACATTTTGCCCGTCGATCGTCGTCATGTAATGGGGAAGGTCGTTCAGCGCGCTCTCCTGAGCACGCCAGTCAAATTCATGCTGCCAGTAGCTTGCCAGCTCTCTCAAGTACGAGACCGGCACGCCGCGCTCCCAGCCTGTTTCCGGCAACTCCGGGTAACGGCTGCGAGCCAGCCGTTCCTTCAAGTCGGCAAGTTCAGCCTGAGAAACCTCGATGCGGTATGGGCGGATTGCTTCATTATTGTTCGTAGTGTTCATGGATCATTCTCCTCTCGATTGGCGGATACAAGAGAAGAATACCAAACTAATTATGACATTAAGGCTGTCATAATTAAAACACAACGATTTATCCGTTTGCTGTCGCTTCCGCTCCACAACGCCTTAAGCTGTTACCAAGCGCTAAAGGCTTTGATCAAGATTTATTAACGATTGCGCCAAGAGACCGCAGGGCTGGTGCGCAAGGAAGAGGCCGAACAAGCCGCGATCGCATATCTCGACTCGGTTTACGATAACATTCGCCAGTGATGTCTTGTTCTTATAAAGCTCCACAATTTTCGCATATCCGATCCGCTCCGAGCGCGGCCTTGCAGGAAGGACAGGTTTCGCTTGCCGCAGCCGCAACTGCTTCATCATCTCCAATGTGAGTGTCAGCTTTGCCCGTTTCTTCGAGAGCCATGACTTCTCCCGATTCCGCTGCGTTGACCACAATTACTTCCGGTGCTGACTCTCCAAGCGTATGCTCGAATTTATGACCGCAGGTGGAGCAGTATTTCGCTTCGAACGGCAATACTTCCCCGCAAACGCAATCCTTCTCAGCCTTAATGATTTTTATTTTATTCTCCAGCTCCACAATTTCGAGTTGAATAACATTGATCGTATGGCTAGCTGTCTGAACCAATTCCAGAGCGGATGCCGACTGACCGGTTGTATGTGCCTGATATACCGCTTTGCCAATTTGTGCATAAAGCTTTTCGATCTCGCCGCGTTTGCTTGAAATTTGCGCGTGCAATCGTATAACCTCGACGGAATCCTTGGCCTTATCCGCTGCTTTCGACGCACCTTCTTTTAGTTTGTCAAAAAAACCCATTGCAATCCTCCTCTTGTTCCCTAAGACATTGTATAATTCTATATTACATCATATTTTCGGCAATTATCTATGATTATTGCTTATCAGTAATCTTGACCAAAAAAAGGCCCGGTCCACTCGACATCGAGCGAACCGGGACGGAGATTTCCCTGTATTTGGAATGATTGCTGAATACGCATTATGGGGTTATACTATGTGCATACTCTTAAAGAGTATCCACATCATCATTCCACATAATCATCACGCCTACCCATTTGTGAATATAAATAATTACCAAATATATCAAGGAGGTCGTTAATGCATGAACACCGATCATCCAAAGGCGATAGACGTTATCCATCTATTAATGAGATCAACCTATTTCATTCAAAGAGAGTTTCAATCCCAGTTAACAGCGTTTGACACGCCTTTTCCACTCACAGGTCCCAGGCTGCGTCTACTTTCCGTCGTTGCGGAAACCGGAAAAATTCGCATGAATGAATTAGCTGCTAAATTAGGTATCAAAGCACGAACCGTTACCGATTTTGTTGATGCTCTCGAACAGGATAAGCTCCTCGTCCGTATTCCGGATCCAACCGACCGGCGAGCTACGCTGATCCAGCTTACGGAGCTCGCTCAGTCCAATATTGAGCAAGCCCTTATTTACCAAGATAAAATCGCAAACAAGGTGCTGGAAAATCTTTCGGTAGAGCAGCAAAAGCAATTTTTCGAGCTTCTATTGCAACTAATCAAAGATAAGGATATTTCTGATCCATGTGAAGAGGCAAAGAAATAATCCTGTTCACGTTATCCATTCATATTGAAAATTATAGAAGCCCGATTCCAATTCCAGAATAATGCGATAATCGTAGAGTGCGATGATCCGTACCCCTTCTGCTTCATCAAGCCGTACGCCTTGCTCCGTCACCCGGTCCTGAAGCGCGTTCGGCAATTCAAGCGTAGCCGTCGTATTCGGGGGAATCGTTACTTCTATGTTCACCGCCCCGTCCGCGACTTTCCAACCGGAAACAATTTCCCCATACATGGATTGATAGGTCGCTTTGGCGTAACTAAGCCCATCGTTAGGAAGCGGCTTGATTTGAATATGCTTGAAACCCGGTCTGTCTTGGGCCGTGTCAATGCCTGCCACGAAGCGATATAACCACTCCCCGATCGCTCCAAATGCATAATGATTAAAGGAGTTCATATCCTTGCTCCAAAACGAACCATCCGATTTCCGTCCATCCCAATGTTCCCAGATCGTAGTGGCGCCATTTTGTACGGAATAAAGCCAGGACGGGTAGTCGCGGGATAATACCAACCGATAAGCCAGATCGTTTCTCCCGATTTCCGAAAGCGTCGGGCAAATATAAGGCGTCCCGAGAAATCCCGTAGTCAACTTATACTCCGATTCTTCAATTAACCGAATAAAGTCCTTCTCCACTCTTTTGCGTATCGAACCTTCCACCAAGCCGAAGTGAAGAGCTAATACGTGTGCCGTTTGAGTAGCGGATACCAATCTTCCCGTACTCGTAACAAACTCTTTATTAAAGCTGACTCGAATGTTGGCGAATAACTCCTCGTACATGGCCGCATCCTCGTGTTTACCTAACGCCAAGGCGGATCTGGAGAGCAATTTTGCGGAATAAGCGTAAAACGCAGTCGCGATGAAGTCCTTTGGCGTCGAACCTGTATAGCTTCCCGCCGGAGCATCCAACGCCAGCCAATCCCCGAATTGAAAACCGTCATTTCGAAGATATTCCTGTTCCCCCGAACTCCGCAAAAATTCGACCCATGCTTTCATGCTATCGTATTGTTCTTCTAACAGGCGCAGATCTCCATAACATAGATAAATCGTCCATGGACAAATAACCGCGGCATCCCCCCATCCGGAGGCGGAATGCATCTCCCACCCCGGCAACGTGTCGGGAATCGTGTTGGGTACGCCGCCGGCAGGCAATTGGTCCGCTTTCAAATCCCTCAGCCACTTTGCAAAAAAAACGGCAACATTCATGTTATGGACAGCTGTACGAACGAAAACCTGAGCATCGCCCGTGTATCCCAATCTCTCATCTCGTTGCGGGCAATCCGTAGGCACGTCAAGGAAGTTTCCTCTCTGTCCCCATACAATGTTGCCCTGCAATCTATTGACAAGCGGGTCCGAACATTCGAAAGTACCCGTCTCTTCCAAGTCTGAACTGATGACATGCGCTGTAAAACATTCGGAGATCACGTCCCCCGGATAACCATTCACTTTCACATAACGAAAGCCCTGAAACGAAAATCTCGGTTCATACCGTTCATTTCCCGTTCCTTTACATATATATCTGGTTATCTGCTTGGCCGAACGCAAATTTTCAACGTACAAGTTACCGTCCGAATCCAACTCCTCGGCATGTATCAGCTCAATGACCGCTCCTGCATCACCTGATGCTGAATAGGAAACCCAACCGGTCATATTTTGGCCGAAATCCAAAATGGTCTCGCCATTAGGCGAATGCAAAACCCGCTCAGGTTTAAGTTCTCTTACGATTACTGTCGGAACGTTTTCCTGTGGGATCAGCATATGCTTGGAGCGCTCCGTCGTTTCAACGAACAACCAATTTCGATCGTCGTATTCCGGCAGACTCCACCCCTCCTTCTCGAGCCTGGCGTCATAGGTTTCTCCATCATAAATGGAAGCCATTAAGATCGGCCCCGTCTCCGCACGCCAGGAACCGTCTGTAACGACTGCCTGCTCGCTGCCGTCTTTGTAGACGAGATGCAATTCAAGCAATCCGGCCCGACGATCCCCGTAAAAATCGCAGGGGTGTCCTCCTATCCTGCCTTTGTACCAGCCATCAGCGAGAGTCATTCCAATCGAATTATCGCCTTTGCGGATATACTCCGTCACATTAAAGGTTTGGGTCTGAAGCCGTTTGTGATAACTTGTCCACCCAGGGGTAAACAATTGATCGTTTAAACGTTTGCCGTTAATCTCCAATTCATACAACCCGAGAGCCGTCGCGTAAACTCTTGCGGAACGCAAGGGAGAATGCACTTTAAAGGCTTTCCGCAATAAGGGTGAGGCTTCGCATGGGCGATTATGTTTCCCTGGATCAAAGGTAATCCATTGAGCCTTCCATTCTCTAAAATCCAAAATACCCGTTTCAAAGAAAGAGGACTCCCAGTCGCTTACCCGTCCTTTCGCGTCCCAAACACGAACTCTCCAATGGTAGACTTGACGGGACCTTAGCGGGTGTCCATCGTATACGATGTGCACCGACTGGTCCGAGCCTGTCTCTCCGGTATCCCAGATCGGATTTTCGAAATACGGATCGTTCTCAGAGACTTGGAGATGATATCCTTTTTGTCGAATTGCCCTCCCCATGCCGAAAAGCTTCCAACTAAACCGGGGGATGCGTACGCCAATCCCGATCGGATTTCCCCTGTATTCGACGCGAAGGTCTCCAATACCGAAACCATGCATTTCCGACCTCTGAGTTTTAGCGGTGAAAACGGGATCAGCCTTTGATTGCACCGGCGACGAGTCCTTTCATCATATATTTTTGTGTAAAGATAAATAAAACGATCAGCGGCAAAGTCGCCATCACGCACAGCGCAAAAATCGGACCATAATCGATGGATTGGTGATTGGCCTTAAATTGCACGATTTGAGACATTAGAGTCATCTTTGAGGGATCTTTTAAATAAAGAAGCGGACCGAAAAGATCGTTCCAGATCCCGTATATATTTAACATAATAAGAGTCCCTGTAGCCGGAAGCATAAGAGGAAAAATAATCAACCAGAACGCACGGAACTTTCCATACCCGTCAATGGCAGCCGATTCTTCGATTTCCCTTGGAATGGATTTCGTAAAACCCGAGTACATGAATATCGCCATGGGTAGCGCTCCTGCCGCGTATAACAGGATCATGAAAGTGCGCGTATCAATCAGATGCAAGGCAACTCCCATTTTAAAAATGGGGATCATGCCTGTTTGTAACGGAATGACCATGCCCGAGATAAAGAAAAAAAAGAGAAACTGAAAGAACCTGCGCGGAATACGCGCTATAACATAACCTGCCATAGAAGAGATAATGACCAACAGTCCGATTGATCCAACGCTAATGACGGACGTATTAAACAGACCTAGCAACACGTTTACTTTTTCAATCGCTTTTTCATAATGGCCCCAATATAAAGAGTCGGGCATTGCTAAAGGTTGATTGATTTGAGCTGGAGATTTAAAACTTGTCAGAAGGAGATAAAATATCGGATACAAAAACAGGAAAGCAGCAATGATTAATATAATCTCCAACGTTATGCCCGTAGGGTTTTTCCGCTTGGCGGAGCGCTTATTCATTACATCTCCACCTCTTTCCGTCGCATGATCTTCAACTGGATCAGCGTAACGATCATGATAAAGATCATCAAGACAATCCCGCCCGAAATGGCATAGCCGTACGTATTTTCCCGGAATGCGGCATTATAAATAGCAAGCGTCAGGGTATAGGAAGCAGAACCGGGGCCCCCGCCCGTCATGATGTATGGAATATCGAACATTTTCAAGCCGCCGACGATGGTCATAAAAACGACGATCGTTGTCGCGGGCATAAGCATCGGAAGCGTGACATGTCTAAATCGGTTTAACGCCTTGGCGCCGTCCATTTTCGCAGCCTCGTACAAATCCTGGGGGATGGTTTGCAGTCCGGCTAAATAAATCACCGCGCAGTACCCGAGTCCTTGCCACTGCGTCAATGCAATAATGGTCGGAAATACGGACCGTGTGTCTCCCAGCCAATCGCGCACCCAGCTATACAGCCCCATTCGTTCCAGAAATCCGTTAAGCAAACCTTCATACTGCAAAATATGGCCCCACACGATAGAGGTGACCACAAGACTGACGACAACCGGTAAATAAAACGCGACTCTGAGCAAAATTTTCGTACGGAAAGAACGGTTCAACAAGATCGCCAACAGTAAGGACAAGGGATTTTGGACGACAATTCCGAAGATGGTGATCAAGATCGTGTTTTTGGCCGCCTGAAGCATTTTGGAGTCTTCAAGCAAAAACGCATAGTTGTCCCAACCAATAAACTTGGCAGGACGAATGGAGTCCCATTCTGTAAACGAATAGTAGATGCTTGAAACAAAAGGGTAAAATACAAATGCCGAAAATAATACCGTTGCCGGAAGAATGAACCAAAAACCAGCCCACCACTCCCGGGTGCTTGCTTTCATCATAACATCACCTGTTTAGTATTCGACCGGCCGCTCGAAGAGGGCCGGTCGAATGGATATGGTCTTCGATTACTCTGCGGGGAGAATGACAGTTCCGATGTCCTTCTCCAACTTTTTCTGGGCTTCCGTCAAATCCTTTACATCAAGTTTGATGCCCGAGGCTACCTTCGTAAAAGTCTCCGTCAGCGACGTCATAGCCGAAGCAGGCAAATAAGCTTCGTATCCGATACCGGATTCCGTCTCGTCAACAACTTTCAACAAATCGTTTAACGCGGCATTCGGGTATTCGAGCTGCATGCCCTGGATTCCAGGCACGGTTCCGCTACCCACATTAAACGGCCCATAGACCTCTGGACTCGCGATAACGGCTACCAAATCCTTTGCTTGCTGAAGGAGCTTTGTTTTGGCGTTCACCGAGAGCGATTGGTCAATACCTAGCGACAGCTTGGCATACCCTTTTTCTGTTCGGAACGGGAGGTATCCGAGTTCGAATGCCGTATGGCCTTTCGTTTGGAAGTTTTCCTGAGCTGTGCCTGGCATCCAGGGACCTTGAGCGATCATGGCCGCCTTGCCCGAAGTGAACAGATCCGCGGATTGCGGCCAATCAATGCTAAGCGCGTTTTTGTTCAAGTAACCCTTCTCGACCATTTCTTGCAGATGCATCATGACCGCTTGTACTTCCGGTCCGTCCAGTCGTTTCTTGCCTTCGTAAAGATCCTTGCCATACGTTGGACTGCTCTCGTAGCCATGAGGCTGCATCCACAGATTAAATGTCATGCTTGCCGTCCAAGCGTCTTTAAAACCTGCAGCCACAGGTGTAATCTCTGCCGACTGTATTTTTTCGAAAGCGCTTTCCATTTCCGCCCATGACTTCGGCACTTCGATCCCTAGGTCGGCGAATATATTCTTGTTGTACCAAATTCCGCTCGAGGCGATGCCCATAGGCAGTGCGTATACCATGTCCTTGTACGAATAAGCGCTCTTCGTTCCCGGATTCAGCTTAGCCCCCCATGCCTCTCCGGACAAATCCGCCAAATACCCTACTTCTCCGAATACGGCCGTCTTACCTTGGTGGAAAAACACGTCCGGCGCCGTATCCGAGGCCAGCTCCGCCTTCAGCTTATCTGCGTACGCATCCCCGAGTGTAATATCCCATTGGATGGTAGCATTAGGATATTTCTCTTTGTAAGACTTCTCAACATTCGTCTTGAACTCTTGCATGAAGGGCCGATCGTCAATAAACCAGGTCCCGATTCGAATCGTAAAAGAATCGTCTGTTGCATTCGCATTTTTGGGTTCGTTCGATTGATTTGCTCCGCATGCCGAAATCAGCGCAACTAGCAATAGGCTTGCCAGTACGAGAAGCGTTCTTTTTCTTTTCATAGATTTGACCTCCATATTGAAGTGATTAGGATTGGCACCGTCCGTCGACTAGCCTCCATATCCATAAGTTTATCGTTTCGAAACAAGAATCGACATATGTCCATTTGTCTTGAACTGTTCTGTATTTTTCCTTACCCTTTATACTCGCTGGGGGTTTTTCCAGTCATTTTTTTAAACAATTGGCTAAAATGGGCTGCATCCTTGAACCCTACGGCATAGGCTACTTCATAATGCTTCATGCTTGTCGTCGACAGCTTCTCCTTAGCGATGTTGATACGGTGTTCCCACAATACATCGCTAAAATTCCGTCCAGTTTCTTTCTTTATCAACCTGCTTAAATACGAATAATTGACGAAAAGCTCTTCTGCCAACATTTGCAGCGTGATGTCTTCCATATAACGTCGTTCGATGAAATTCATCGTGGCATCGATATAATGGATGGGCGTATTCTGTCTGACAGCACTAATCTGAGATGCCGTATTTTTTAAAAACGACTCCATAAATGCCATTAAATCCGAAAGGATGGTATAAGACAGTACGTCTTTGCGGACAGCAATCGTTTCCTCCGGACTTGGCTGGATACCAAACGAATGCAGAATTTGGCCCGCCGTCTCCACCATCTCCATGCAGGCTTCCTGGATACGCGTTTTGCTTATGCCTTCCATCATGAACGTTCTGCTCTTGGATCTTAAATAATCGGAGAGCGGCTCCTGTTCTCCTCTGCGCAAGAGGTCAGACAGCTCGGAACGATTCATCTCCGACTGCTCTCGTTTCTGCTCCTGCATTAAGAGCATAGCGGAATAAGCAACGATCGAATTCCGTCCTATCAACATCCGGTATTCCAAACATTTCTTGGCTTCTTCACGTCCCCTGCGAAGCTCCGTCACAGATGGCAGCAAATCGCTAATGCCGATCGAAATACTAAAGCCGCATGACTCGCCAATAGCTCCCAGGATCTTCCGGGCTACCTCCATCGCTTCATGTACGGATTGTTCCTTCGTGGCAGAGGGGGACATGAACAAAACTAAATATAGGCCGCCGTGCGCCAGGGCCGACCAGTAAGTATGAGGAAACGATGTCATAACGTCGGCGATGAATTCTCGTAAAGTAAGGTTGGTAAACGGTTTACCCAAATCGTCCAATAAACCTGAATTGTCGATTTCAATAAAAAAGAAAATGACCGGTTGATTCAACGTTGTGGGCAAGTCAAGCGATCCGGGCATCTCCCGTTGCGGCATTGTCAAAAGCGACTGTATCCATGCCTCTTGTTGGACCCAATCCGGTCTCCGGCGATCCAATCTATGGTCTCTGATCCATTGAACTCTATCTACGAGTTCATTTTCATGAAACGGTTTCGTTATAAAATCGACAACGCCTAGCTTTACGGCCTGCTTGGCATATTCGTATTCCCCATGTGCCGTCAGAAATATCACTTTCATATCAGGACAGACGTCGAGAATACGACGAGTTAATTCAATGCCGTCCATGGAGGGCATGCGAATGTCCGTGATTAACACATCCGGCTTCTTCTCTTTTGCCCTGCATATTGTTTCGTAAGCTTCCCACCCGTCAGCCGCTTGTCCGACAATCGTACAACCAAGACGATGCCAAGCGGGTAAAGAGACAATATAATCCCTAACCGCCTTTTCGTCATCGACGATAAATAGTTTCATGGCGCTGCAATCTCCTTTTCAGTTGGGACATCCGTTGGTTCTTTCATGATGATAGGCATAAGAAGCTTTACGACCATTCCTTGTTCGCCTTGCAGTTTCTCAATGCCATAACGATTCCCAAAATGCAGCCGAATACGGGATTCTATGCCCTTTAAGCCTGATCCCATTCCTTTTGATTCGCGAGGGCGGGGTTGTGCAGAACCGCCGTTGTCCTCAATCTCGATGACGAGGTTGAATTGACTTTCGTAAGCTCTAATGTCGATTCGGCCTTTCCCGCGAATATGGTCGATGCCATGAATGAACGCATTTTCAATAATAGGTTGAAGAATTAATTTCGGAACTTCGACCTGCTTCAAGTGATCCGGCAGATCGATATGATACTCGAATCGGTTTTCGAATCGATATTGATGAATTTGCATATAGATTTTCGCAAATTTCATTTCGACGTCCAAAGAAACGAAGGTTTCCCCCGGCGAAATGGAAAAACGAATGATGCTGGACAGACTTTTCACGACGTAGGGGATCCGATCGATCTTGTCCTTGGATTTGGCCAGAATGCTGACGTATTCCAAGGTGTTGTGCAAAAAGTGGGGATTGAAATACGTTCGGATCGCCGCCAACTGGGCCTCCTTCTGCTCGAGTTCCGCTTTATATACTTTTTGGATTAATTCTTTTGTTTCCATTATCATCCGGTTAAAACTATGACAAAGTTGGGCAATCTCATCATGGGAACCGAAATTTTCGATGAGCTGGTAGTTTTCCTTCTGCGCTTTGCGCATGAGATTGCTTAAAGTAGCCAAAGGACTTGTTATTTTTCTCAGTACGTAATAGGTAATGACGATTACCGCCACCCAAGATGCGAGCGCTACCACGACCGAGAAAACTGCCAACTTTCGGATGCCAGCACTTGCTTCGGATACCGGAATGCGGCTTACGTACTTAAATCCCGTCGATTTGGATTTTAGTTCCGTCGCGATCGTATCCCCCATAGCTTGCGTGGGAATGAGTTGGCCGATTCTATTTGGATTGTCGGTGGACATCACAATATTACTGGCGTTCGTAATAAAAAACGAACCGCTTTCATAAGAGTCGTATAAAGCAGTAACTTTGATGGGGTCTAACAAGACAACCAAACTACCCAGTACGGTACCAGTTGCCGAATCAACGAGCTGCAAGTTGCAGATGAGCCGACGATTATCGATAAAAAACGCCCACTCCGGAATGCCTTGTTTTTCGAACGGCATAATGACAATCGCATCGTAATACTGAATTCCAGATTCGGCACCCGCAAAATATTGTTTGCCTTGAACGTCAAAAATGTGAATGGAATCGGCGAAATCGCCAATGTTTTTGCTCATATTGCCCAACTCAATCCACAGCATTGCTTCCACTCGTTCCGTCAAAGCCGCTCGTTCGGCTGGCGATAGTGGATATTGATCAGGATTCCAAGCGTTGCGTAGCAGCGTGTACACGAACAAATTGTCGCCGATGTCAGAAGCTTCGTTAGCAAACGCCTTAAAAACGCCATCGATTTTATCCGATGTTTCGGACATGGTTTGTTTAAATGATTGATCAACATTATGTTCAAGAATTCCTTTCGACGTTACATAGAAGGTTGCACTCACAATGATCAGAGGAACTAGCGTTAATAGAGAGTAGATTAAAATCATTTTGTAATGTAATTTCGATCGGATGAAACGAACGATTTTCACTTGCGAACCTCTCCTTGTCATTGATTGGCATCGAATTCGTGTCCATATCCAATCTCTATTCTCACGGAAGGCACCGTTGTCAGTCAATGATGCGTTGAACCTGTTCGGATTGTATTTGATAACGGCAAGAGCTCCTTTCCGTTATATCCGGAAGGAGCCCGATCCTCATGTCTTCGTTCAAGCGCAACCCTCAGTAGATTGCAATTTCGTATACAATAGGTTGCATGGTTCCGGAGGTAAAGTAGAGTCGCGCTTGGCTTCCGGTTACTGCGGGGAAAGTTACGGTCCTTGGCGTGTTTACATCACCAATCGTCGTTCCCGTGTATGCCGTTGCCCATGCGGAACCGTTCCAATATTCAACTTTGTAGCCTGTCGTGCGGTTTCCGTACTCGGTTATTACCGCCTTGCTGAAAGTAACCGATTGACCGAAGTCAACCGAAAGCCATTGCCCCGAAAAAAGATTGTTGGCAGCCTGCCAGTTTGTTAAAGATGAACCGTCAAACGCCTTATCGGCGGATTGATTATCGTCGTACCGCGAAGAGCTGGTGTAATTGGACACTGGTTTATTTAATGCATGATTTCGATTTAAGAGTTCAAACTCGTAAACGATGGGTTGAAAACCAGTACCGCCAATAAAAAACAGCCGTGCTTTACTTGCGGTTACGCTTGGAAAAGTTACAGTCAAAGGAGAACCATAATCGCCAATGGTTGTTCCCGTATAAGCCGTAGACCACCCGGAACCATTCCAGTATTCGACGCGGAATCCCGTTGTACGATTTCCATATTCGCTAATTACGGCGGAGTTAAATGTTACATTGCTGCCAAAGTCGACTTGCAGCCATTCATTTGCATATTTACCCGATGCCGCCTGCCAGTTGGAAGCAGTACCATCGAACGCCTTTGCGGCAGTTTGACTCGCATCGTATTGGGAGGAACTGCTGTAAGTCCGGTTAAAAGCAACATTTTGCGTCAACAGCTTATAATATTCAATCGATTGAGGACTAGTTGTCATTCCCGATTTAACAGCTATAGCTTTTATAACGATCGTTTCGGTTGAAGGAGACGTAATTAGCAAAGGAGCTGTGTAAACAGGACTTGCCGTCGTCGGAGTCGTCCCATCGGTAGTGTAATGAATGGTTGCGCCACTAGTCGTCGTAGTCATCGCCACGCCCAACATGGAGTCATACGTTCCTCCCCCGGTGCTCATAATTGGAGGACTCACCCTATTGGTTATTTTAGTAACCCATAATGTCCAATCCTCCGTAGAAGGCTGGGAGGGAATACTCCACTGCCCCGATGCGTTCGGCAGAAAATTTGGGGTTATCGTCGTATATTTTCCGGTACGTGGATTTAACCATCTTGCCATATAGGTATCCGAAATATTTAATCCATTCAGAATTCCGCTATATGTTGTTGTCGTTGACGGTAAATAAGCAACAATCGATGATCGATCCGAGTTTGTTTTTGCAGCCGGGCTTTGTGTTCCCGAAGGAGCTCCGCTCCAAGAGATAACAGAATGATTTGGCTCCAGCGTCCACCAATTCGCAGCTTCGAATAAGTCTTTCATATAGCGCATTTGTTCTCCGGCAGGCTTATCTATGGCATTGTACCAAGGAGTCGGAATGCCTCCCCAAACTTGCCAAGTGTCATGACTATCCCAAGTGGCTTGCCATAAGCCTTCGGCGCCATATGAGAACCCGGCACTGCCAGCCATATTCGCATTCCATGCTGTTTCCCTCGTATAATAAGAAGGTATGCCGTTGATATTCTCGTAATTGGCTTCGCCTTCAATGACAACCTTGGTCGGCGTTTCATTGTAATGATTCAACCAGTAGCTTTTGTCCAGTAATGCGCCATGACCTCCCTGCAGAAAATCGAAATGATAAGCATCGTCATTTCGAAACGCTATCGTATTCGTGTAATCATTGTGAAGAGTATTGGCCCGTTTGTATGCATCGATAGCGTAGGTATAATCGAGTACATTTTTCCAGCTGGCCGCACTCCCCTGACCATATTCCCCGCCGCCTGTCCACACCGTTGGATAAGCGCCATACCTGGCTACCATATACCTGGCCATTCTTTTGTAATCCGCTTCGTTACCGCTCTCCAACAACCTTCCCCAGTCGATGCCCAATGCAACGACGAGCCCTTTTTCGACCGCATATTGAATGCGAAGATCGCTGTTTTGCCAGAACCCGGGATTTAGATCAGACGCGAATCCACTCCAATTCATTAGAGAATTTGCAGCATTAAATAACTTGAATTCCCGAATGGAAGGAGTGCTGCCTCCTGTTGCTCCCGTTATCGTAATCCTGACGTACCTAACCGTAGCCGATACGGGATCGGAGAAGGTATCGCCCGAAACTCCCGATGTGCGGTCTACCAAAGTTGTATAAGCGACATTATCGGTCGAACCTTCAATTTTGTATCTCCAAGTGTCATTCTCTCCAAATAAGGTTTCGACTTTACTAAGCGTCGTATTTGCTTTTAGATCCATAGAAAACCATTGAGGATAAACATTCGATGCAGCCTTCCACATTGTCCCTTCTCGATTGTCTAGAGCTTTAGTTGGGTGAGCCACATAACTATCGTATGTGGTGCTAGAGGTAATAAAACTCGATGCATCCGCATCATACCGATCGTAATTCCAAACATGACCGCCCTCATTGTAGGTTCCGGTTGCATCCACATCACCTTGCTCGAAAGCGAAAAAGTTCATCTGATAAACCGAAAATCCTTGTTTGACGCGCTTATCCACCATACCTTTATACTGCGACGACCATCTCGAATCGTTAGAAGACCCCCATCTTTCCCGATAAGAAAGTCCCATCCAATGGGTATCCGCCAACCAGTAGAAAGGCGTTCCATCGTTGTAGGTTAAGTAGCGGTTCGAAGAATCCGCTTTTACGAATCCATGTTTATAAATATTCAGGGATCCCGAATAAGGTTGACTCATTACGGTACCGGTTTGTCCATGCAACCCCGTATCCGTCGGATCCGAAGCAGCCGTTGTATACGACCAGGTGCCTGTAGCCGTAGGAGCAAACCGAAACTTCCATGTATTCCCGCCATCCCAAAACCCCGGTATTGTCAAGGTTATACCTCCGGGCCCAGTAAATGTGGCACTGATTTCTACATCCGTAAAAGGATTGGAATAGCTCTTTGAACTATGCATAGCGATGTCGACCGCTTTCCACATTTCCGTGGTATACGCGGCATGAAAGTTCTGAACCGAAATTGATAACTGACCTGCAGCAAGTGAAGTAAACATGACAAGAAATGCGATGACTAACGATACTCGTCTTTTCATTAATCTTTCACCCTCCCTGGTAAGCGGTTTCATATATAGAGTAAGGGAACTGCTCTATCATTCACATGTTTGTATTTTGCATTACCTATTCTATATTTTAGAGGATGGACGGACTCTCTGCTCCTATGATACTATTTAGCCAACAATGGGGGGCGGGGAGGATTCATATGGAGCGAAATGCGACGTCGGTGCGAACGATCAGCCTGCTAGAGCTGGCGCCCTATGTTCGCTTGGTGCAGCACATCCAAAGCAACGACAGATACCGCCTTCCTCCGCGCATCATCTACGATTACGAGTTGAAGTTTGTCGTAGCGGGCAGCTGCGAGTACACGATCGACCAAAAGCTTTATAAAGCCGGACCGGGAGATATGATATTCCTCTCTCCCATGGTCAGGCATTCATGCATCGTTCCTAAGGACAATATGTTTCACTACTACGCAGTCCATTTCGATCTTCTCTATATGGGAGAAGCATTCGATTTTTCCGTCGAGGATGTCTATCTCAACTGGAATTACCTGCAAGAAGCTTTTATACCCGTTGAGCCCGAGCTAACGGATCGCCCAATCGTCCGTCTATCCGATATCGAGCTGCCGTACGTTTTTTCAATCTCCGATCGTCATGGTTGCGAATCGTTGCTGCGCTCGATGTATGCTGCTTTTGCGGAAAGAGAATTCGGAGCGGAACTTCTGCTTAGAGGCGAATTGCTTAACTTGCTCGCGCTGATCGTCCGTGAACTGACTACGACGGGTGGCAAAAGTCTATATCATCCCCGTAGCGAACGGGTCGGACAAGCCATCCGGTGGATGGAGACCCATTATCGGACGCCGATACAACTTCATGACATCGCGTCATCCGTTCATCTGTCCCCGAGCCGCTTTCGCGAGCTGTTTAAGGAAGAGACGGGCAAGTCGCCTATAGAGATGCTTGTTGCTATCCGGATGAAACGGGCAAAAGATCTGCTTCTTCATTCTTCGCTGTCGGTTGGACAAATTGCCGAAGAGGTCGGTTACCCCGACATTCATTATTTCAGCCGATTGTTCAAGCGCGTTGAAGGCTTGTCGCCACTCCATTACGCCCAATCCCTCCGTTCCAAATTCCGGTGAATATTGCAACAAAGCCGTCGATTTGTCCAAATACGCTCACTCCCCCTTTCGTTACACTTAAAGTGCGTACTAGAACTAGAATTCAAAGGACGAAGGTGGATGCATGAGCAGCAAATACGAAGTCGCCGTCTATTACTTTCCGAATTATCATGTCGATCCGCGCAACGAAGCCGTTCATGGCGAAGGCTGGACAGAATGGGATCTTGTCCGCCGGGCGACGCCTCGCTTCCCGGGTCATGAGCAACCCAAGGTGCCGCTGTGGGGATATCTGGATGAATCCAAGCCCGAGACTGCCGAGAAGCAGATCGCCCATGCAGCGGATTATGGGATCGACACCTTTATTTACGATTGGTATTGGTACGAGGACGGTCCGTTTCTAAATCGGGCACTGGAGGAAGGATTCCTTAAAGCGAGCAACAACGATCGGCTCAAATTCTCCCTCATGTGGGCTAACCACGATTGGATTAACATCTTTCCATACAAACGGGGAATGGACCATACCCTGCTGCATAGTGGCCAAGTGTCGCTGTCGGCGTTCGAAGCAGCCTGCGACTATATGATCGAACGTTACTTCTGCCACCCCTCTTACTGGCGGGTAAATGGAGGCTTGTATTTCTCCGTATACGAGTTAATGAGCCTGATCCAGAGCCTCGGCGGTCTCTCTCAGACAAAGGAGGCGCTGGCTGCCTTTCGAGACAAAGTGCGGGCGGCGGGTCTTGGAGAGTTGCATCTCAACGCGGTCGTCTGGGGCATTCAGAATTTGCCCGGCGAACGAACACTGGAGAATCCCGGTGAACGCGTGCAAGACCTGGGCTTCGATAGCGTCACTTCCTATGTATGGGTTCATAATGTACCTATGGACACTTATCCAACGGTCGATTATCCGGCTTATGCCAAACTAGCCGAAGCCGGTTGGGAGAGCTATCGCCAGGATTTCAACAAGTACGGAATACCTTATTTCCCTAACGTATCGATGGGCTGGGATAGCAGTCCCCGTACCGTTCAATCGGATATCCACGCCAATCTTGGCTACCCGTTTACACCAATTCTGGTCGACAATACACCCGAGCAATTTCGCAAGTCGCTCGCCGCGGTAAAGGAGTTCCTGGTCCGCAGCGGAACCCTCCCGCCAATCGTTACGATCAACTCTTGGAACGAATGGACCGAGGGTAGTTACATTGAGCCGGACACCGTACACGGCCTAGGTTATCTCGAGGCTATTCGCTCCGTGTTTGGAGGATAAATCCCGCCGCCCGTAGAGAGTAACGGATTGGATATAAATCCGTTACTCTTGTTCCTTCCGTTGCCGGTATTCCAACGGCGCCAGGCCGCAATATTTTTTAAATACTTGCGAGAAGTAGGAGAAGTTGGAGTAGCCCACTTTGGATGCGATGAGATTGACCGGTATGTTCGTATTCGTCAATAGCGACTTGGCGATTTCCGTCTTCTTCATCGTAATATAATCATTAAGCGCTATCCCCTTTACTTTCTTAAACAACCGCGACAAGTACTCTGGATTCATGTAAATCGCTTCGGCAATTTCCGCACGGCTGCAGCTCTTCTCAATATTTTTATCAATGTAGGCTATAACTCGCTCAATTGGATCCGGGATTAGGTTCGCATCCGTGGTATGCCCTTCCACATAGTCCAATACAAAGTTGATTAGATCCAGCATTTTATTAAGCGACGCGTAGGCCTGAATGTATTCGGAGTAAGGGTAGCGATTAAAGAAAACTTCGCTCGCATCCAGCTTCATCTGTTTGGCGACGGCAAAAAAAAGCTGAATGAAATCCTGATGGAAGCGCGCAAGAAATTCGGCGTGAATCATGCCTTTCCCTTTCTGCTGCTCCATGTAATTATGGATTTCGCCGCGCACCTTCCGGCTGCCGCCATTGGCTATGAGCATCGCCCATTCCTGCATATCCGGCACTCCGTATGAGCCTTCCTTAAGGTAGTTCATATCTTGTCTCGTAAATACTTTACTGTACAAAGCAACATTGTGCTGACGCATCTGGCAGAGCGTCTGATAATGCTGCTTAAGCATGTCGGCCAGCCCAATATCCGAGAAATAGCAAATGATCGAGCAGGAATGTTTCTTTTGAACATTCACGATCAATTGTTTAAGCAAGCTTTCAACAGGAGCGTCGAACGAACCTTCCGTATATAAAATGGCCATGTAATTCGCATCATCCAACTGAGCGAACAGTACTTTTAAGTTATACGGCTCCATCAGCTGAACCACTTCGCGCTTCAACTCGTCTTTGCCTGCCTGCTCGCCCGGTTTTGCATATTGAATGAGCACCGACCGAAAAGAGGTTTGGGTAGTAAGGCGTATGTTCAGATTGTTCAAGTCGCGCTGGAGCTGCTGATAGGAGTGGCCTGAGTTAAGCAGAAAGCTGCGAAGATAATTCTCCAGTAAAAATGGTTCATTTTCCCGCCAATAGGCCCCATATTCATAAAGCTCCCGCCGCTCCGAGTTCGCCTCAATTTGCAGGATTGCGCGTTCGATCGACGCTTGCACGTCTTCGTAGCTGGCCGGCTGAACAATGTAGTCAAAGCTGCCAAGCTGAATGGCTTCTTTTGCGTACTCGAATTCAGAATGGGCAGAAAGAAAAATACACTGCAAGTCCGGATAATCTTCTTTCACCCGCTTGAACAATTCCAACCCATTCTCCCTGGGCATCTCGATGTCGCAGAGCAGTACTTGTATCTCCTTTTCATGGAGCAGCCTCCTCGCTTCATCCGCGCTATAGGCTTGATAGACATGAGTAATGCCAAGCTTCCGCCAATCCACGCCTGTCAAGACGCCTTGCACAACATCATATTGGTCATCCACGACTAGTACATTCATTCTGTCCCATCCTCCCGTTGCAGTCTGGACCTAAGCGGCAAAATCATTTCGGCTGCTGCTCCGTTTTCCGTATTAAAGAAAACCAGCCATGCCTTGTCACCATACAGCAAAGATATACGATGACGCAGATTACTTATTCCAACATGAACATCGGTATAGACCGTGGAATCACCTTCATTCAGCTCTTCCAGAATCGAAGGTTCAAATCCATCGCCGTTGTCTTGAATCGTAATGTCTACATAGCTGCCTTCATCAGTTTCCAGTAAAACGGCTTTCACATGAATATGCAGTTGCTCTTCCGGCCTCGTTGCGTATTTCACGCTATTCTCTACGAAAGTTTGAATAGACAGCGGGGGCAAGGAAAAATCCATCAGAGCCGTATCGACCTGCCATTCGCACACAGGCGGAATGTGATGAGCGATATGCTGAATACGGATATAGTTTTGTACATGCTCCTTCTCTTGAGCAAGAGATACCAGCTGCAAATTATCTTTAAAGTTGTAGCGCAAGTGATTGGATATGGCTAGAATCATTTGCTGCATCCGCCCAAAGCTTTGCTGCTGCGCCATGCCGTACAAGCTTTTTAAGCAGTTGAGATAGAAATGAGGGCGGATCTGAAGCTGCAAATGCTGCATTTCTGCCTTCTGCCGCCTTATTTCCTCCTCATAAGCCGAAATTTTTAATTGCTGAATTTCATTCGACATATGCGTAAAGGCAGCATCTACCTGCTTGAATTCTTCAATCCGATATTCCTCGCGCCGCTCGGGAGCAGACCCCTTTCCAATACTATTAACCAGCCGCAGCCACGGCAGCAACAAGGAGCGGTTCAACATGACAAGGCGAATAAAGACGAGTACAACCACAACCAGCGACAAGGAGAATAGAATGGCGAACCCGCCCTTAAATGCATTAGGTTTGGGAACGGCAAACATCAATTGAATTTCACTGTTCTCGATCGGGGCGCTGACGATCACATAATTGTCATTGTTCCAGGGATCTTCTTCTTCCACAAACTTCCGATTTGTCAGGGCAACCCGATCCATTGTCGCGTGAATGACCTCGATACCGTCATGCACCAGATCCGTTGAATAGATGCGCCCAAGATCCACCATGACGGCTGCATAAGTTCCTTCCTTGCCGAGCAGTCGGAACAAATAGTTTTTACCTTGAACTTCATAGGCTAACCAGCCTTTATAATAAAAGTTATCGCTGGTTTGGGTCAACGCATGCATCTGCTCCCGGATCGCTTCTTTTAAGGAATAAGGATAATCGGATGCAAAAATATCGCGATAGGTTTGACTGACATCGCTGTATGCAAAAAATGCGTCTGCCATCTTGTAGGTACTGAGCGCCGATTTAAACTGAATCATCAATTCATGCGCCGCCACATGGGCTTGAATTTTATCGGTAGGATGACTAAACAAGCGAAAGGTATGATCCATCATCGTCACATGAGTCAATAGCGTGTCCAGCGCATTCAGATCAATCTGCATATTCCGCGCGTATAACGCGAGCGACTGTTGATTGGATTCTACGAATTTGGCGTTAAACGTGTAGTAAGAGTAGAAATTATAGACCGACAGTAAGCCAATCAATGGAAGCGTAATCAACAATAAGTTGCGCAACACATTCATTTGGAATGATGCACTGACCCTTTTTTTCATGAAATGATCTCCTAGGGCGTGTCTGAATACTCCGAGGGTAGCAGATTTTGCCGAATTTTCGTTCCATGCAAGGAACTTTTGTGAAGTCGTACCGGGAGTACGTCAAGCAAAAGTGACGAAGCAGGGGGCGGAAAGGCGGTGAAAGATGCCCCAGAGCGGGTTTTCAGACACGCCCTAGCTGCTCAAATTATAGCAAGAGGCCACCATGGGGAAGATTCTCCACGGCGGCCTTTTCGTCTAACGTCAACCTTTGACTGCTCCGACTGTAATTCCTTTGACAAAATATTTCTGAAAAAATGGATATACAATCAAAATAGGAACTGCGCCTACTACCGCAATTGCCATCTTGATCCCGACGCTTGGCATGGTGGCCGCAATTTCTCCGGCGTTCCCGCCGGCTCCGCCGCTGGCAAGGAATTGAACATCCTGAAGCATCGTATTAAGCATGTTTTGAATACTGAACAGACTCGAATCCGTCAGATAATAAAAACCGTTCCGCCAATCATTCCAATAGCCGAGCCCTATTAACAGGGATAATGTAGCGACCATTGGCACCGACATCGGCAGTACCACGCGAGCCAAAATCCGCAACTCTCCCGCGCCGTCGATTCGCCCTGCCTCAATAACCTCTTCCGGGATGCTGGTCATAAAATACGTACGCATCATTATGACATAAAAGGCATTCAGTAGCAACGCAGGGACGATGAGCGCCCAAATCGTATTATCGATATTCAAATACCGGGTCCACATAATGTAAGTAGGTACAAGCCCGCCGTTAAACAGCATGGTAAAAAAGACCAGAAACGCAAAGGTGTTGCGATGCGGCAAATCTCTTCTCGACAACGGATAGGAGAGCAGCACCGTAAGCATCATGCTAATCAGCGTACCTGATACCGTGACGACGATCGTTACGAGGTAAGCTCGCGCAATGGTTTCTATCTTCTTAAACATATAGGCATAACTATCCAAGCCTAGTTTAGCCGGGAATAAAGAATATCCGTTGCGAATGAGCGTGCTCTCATCTGTAAATGAGGAAACAACAAGCAGTACAAACGGAAATAAACAAAAGATGGTCAATGCTAGCATAATGATGTTTGCAAAAACCTGAAAACCTTTTCCATTCTCAACCATGTCGATTCTCCTTTACTTAGAATAGAGCATTCTCTTTGCTAAACCTGGTTACGAGCCGGTTCGCAATATAAACAAGCGTAAAACCTACGAGGGACTGATATACGCCTGCCGCAGAGGACATTCCCACATCGTTGAGCTTAATCAGACCGCGGTATACATACGTGTCAATGGTATTCGTTACATCATATAGCGGGCCCGAATCCATTGGCACTTGATAGAACAAACCGAAGTCGGAGTAGAAAATGGTACCGACCTGCAACAGGACGAGCGTAATGACTGTCGGCTTAAGCGCGGGCAACGTAATGTTCACAATCTGTTGCCACCGGTTCGCTCCGTCAATAACCGCCGCTTCATAGTAGCCCCTGTCAATACCAACCAACGTTGCATAGTAGATAATACAGCTATAACCAAACACTTTCCAGATATGCACAATAGTCAAAATAAAAGGCCAATATTTAGGTTCGGTGTACCAGGTCAAACCGTCCAAACCTAATGGCTCCAAAATGCTGTTGTTCACAAATCCGGATTCTGAACTGAGCATAGCGAACACCAAGTAGCTGACAATAACCATAGAGATCAAATACGGCAGCAGAATGACCGTCTGGTAACTCTTTTTCCAAAACTTCGACCGAATTTCATTCAGCAGGATGGCAACTCCAATGGAAATGACCGTCCCCAAAACAATAAACAGTACATTATAACCAAGCGTATTGCGAGTAATCACCCAGGCTTCTTTCGTTTTAAACAGGTATTCGAAATTGCTTAGTCCTGCAAACGGACTGCCCAGAATGCCCAAGTTCCAGTTGATGTGCTTGAATGCAATGATGATTCCGGCCATAGGCACGTAGTTGTTGATCAGCAAGTAAAGCAGACCCGGAACCATCATTAAATACAGGGGTATAAACCGTTTATATTTGTGCTTCCGTTTGTTCGTCCCAAGCGCAGCGTTCATTGATGTTCACCTTCCCCATTACCGCAAGACGACCGAATTACTTGTTCTGAGCCGCAGCCCACTTATCCAGTTGAGCTTGCTTCTCTGCAACAATATCCTTGATCCCCGCAGATTCTAATTCCTTCAAGAACACTGGCAATGCTTTCTCAGGGTCTAGCATGCCTGTCATTAATGCATCGTGGTATTTCGCCACAACATTAGAGCTTGCCGTCATTTGATTACGTACTTTGCTTGAGTCGAATGTAAAGCCATATGCTGCGGATACAGTGGCTGTGTTGTTGAAATTCGTTTGTTCTTCCCAATAGTTAGCCGCATTGCCTGCCCATACATGACCAATCGTTTGGTTCGGCCACAACCAGCCGCCGCTCGGTCTGTAGCCTGTAGTCGTAGCATCCATGCCTTCTGGATAATCAATGATCGATTGACCGTTTGATGCCTCGCCAATCGCAACGTAGTGCTTGTCCTTAATACCATTGATCAGCAGATTCGACAATTCTGGATCCGAGTACATCAAGTTCAACAGCTTCATGGCTGCTTCCGGATGTTTAGATCCGTTGCTGATTGCCCAAGTAGCCATTTGCACATCCGATGTTGTTTTGTATGCTGGTATAATTTCCGACACAACAATTTCAGTTCCATAGTTTCTTGTTTCCTGTACATCAAATCCAGGCTTCAAGTTCATGAATCCTCCGAACGCGCTGCCTGCTTTCATCATCGTGCCTACATTTTCCGTATTGTTGATCGCATCTTTCATGATGAGACCGTTGTTGTACCACTTGTGCATACGGGTAATAAACTCTTTATAAAATTCGGTTTCGTACAGATTGACTACATTTAATTCCTTGCCGTAATCCATCAATACGCCAAGGTTCGTCATGTCATCGCCTAGCGTATCCCAGCCCCAGTTACGTACGAGCTCGCCGTTGGAAGGAATAACAGGGATGACGTCCGGCTCATTAGCGCGGATGATCATTAAAGCTTCTTCCAATTGATCCAGTGTCTTGATATTGGCATAATCGATATTGTACTTGTCCGCCAAGTCTTTTCTCATTTCAAAGCCATAGGCTTTGGCCAAATCACGACCCGTTGTAATGCCGTAGATGTCTTCGCCGATGCGGCCCGCTTCAACATACTCCTCGCCAATCGCTTTCACCATCTCTTGACCGTACTTGTCGATCAGCTTGGTCAGCGGGACGATTTGTCCGTTGTTCGCCATCGTTGCCAGCGGCGTCATGTAGATCGGCAGCAGGTCAACACCTTTGCCGGATGACAGCATCATCGTCGTTTGCTGCACATAGTTGCCGTAAGAGATAAAGGTTAATTCAACTTCAATATTTAATTTCTCTCTAGTTATTTTGTTGACTTCTTCCACAACTAAATCTTTGTCTTCCTTGTCGTTCGACATCATGACGACATTAAGCTTAACAAGCTCTTTTTCCCGCAAATCATTTCCTTCTTGGGAAGCGCCGTTCGTTGCATTTTGTCCTTGTTCTCCGTTCGTGCTATTGTTGTTATTCGAGTTTCCGCAAGCTGCAATCAAACTCATAGTCAAAACAAGGAGAAGAACATTTGAAAGTAAACGTTTCATTAAAAAGACACCCCTCTTAGTTATAGAATGAAATTAGTTTAGCAGATTAAAGTGTTTTATCTCTGTCAAAATTATGTCCTATATAATCAAAATAATGACTTGTTAGTAAATGAGACCGCTAAAACAACCTAGTAGTCGCTATAATGGGATAAGTTTCATTGAAACATATACGGTTCATCAACTAATAAAAGTGAGGGGTAATCAGCTATGACCCATTTAAAGGTAGCCTTACAACTGTTCACGTTGCGCGATTACGATAAGGGAGATTTTGCAGCAAAATTAAAAAAAGTCCGCGAGGCCGGCTATGACGGCGTAGAGTTCGCAGGTTACGACGATATTCCTGCGGAAGAGATGAAGGCGATATTGGATCGTCTGCAGCTTACTTCCATGGGAAGCCATGTACGAATCGAAGAATTGCTAAACAATCTCGATGAAGTCATTGCTTACAACCAGACGATCGGTTCCTCCTACATTGTCCTTCCTTATTATGAGATGACATCCGAGGAGCATGTGCAGACTTTGATCGGTATTGTCAAGGAAATAGCTCCCAAGATTAAAGCTGCGGGCATGGATTTGCTATACCACAACCATTATCATGAGTTCATTAACGATTTCGGCGACAAGCCTATCCTGGAGACTTTAAAGGAAGCAACGACCGAAGATGAGTTGAACTTCGAGATTGACATGTTTTGGACTACGCATGCTGGCCGCAAGCCGGTTGAAGTGATGGAACAATTCGGTTCGCGCTGCAAGACCGTCCATCTAAAGGATATGGTAAGCAGGGAAGGCAAAGAAATGACCGAGCTCGGAACAGGCATTCTGGATCTGAGCGGCATTCTTGCCAAAGCTCAAGCCTCGAACTATAAATGGGTCGTTGTAGAGCAGGATCGAATGACAATCGACGGATATGTCAGTATCAAACAGTCGCTGGATCATGTAAGGACGTTGCTCTTGAACTAAAATCGAGCGGGGCTGTCCCATTAGGTCAATTTATTAACCTAATGGGACAGCCCCGCTGTTATTTGGAGTGGAGACAAGGAATTTGCCGCCCTCTATTTATGAAGAGCCCCCTAGTTTGATTCAAAAGCCGCAGACATTCCCCCATAGGAGTCCTCTAACAGCAACTCTCTGATCGCAACCAACCGTTTCTCTTCAATAGACAGGTTGGCAGCCGCGCCTATAATCAGCGACATCGCGCCTGCTCTGGAGCCTGCCCGCTGCCCAAGCGGATCCGCCACATTGTCGGTAAATATCATTTTGCGCAAAATAGGGTCTCCGCCGCCATGGCCGCCCGATGCTTTCCGACTGTGCAAGGTCACACGTTCCCCCTCGCTGTTATAAAGGCGAATTTCGTTCATCTCTCCCTTTTCGAAGCCGCTTTGATAATCCTCTGCTTCGAGCCGGCCTTTCGTACCGACGAATGTTGCCTTCC
Organism: Paenibacillus agaridevorans; assembly: GCF_018604145.1. Taxonomy (NCBI): domain Bacteria; kingdom Bacillati; phylum Bacillota; class Bacilli; order Caryophanales; family Paenibacillaceae; genus Paenibacillus; species Paenibacillus agaridevorans. Next base: position 5,887,206 of record NZ_CP075889.1, read on the forward strand.
AGCCCTCGTAAGGGCTATACGCTTGCAGCGAATAGGTCAACAATGTCCCTTTTGCATATTTGACGTTGACCGACATCGTATCGTAAATGTCAATATCGTCCCCGAATACGCACTGGTCCCGGTAATATCCGTCCGCCTGCTCTGCTTGCTGATACATCGATCTTGTAAAGTCGCTTTCCGAAATATCATAATGAAATTCGCAAGTCGATTGATGGCGGCATGTCCAACATCTCTCCCCGCGCTCGGCTCTCGTCGGTCCATAGAACAGCAGATCGGCATTGGCGAACACGCTCTCCGGCTCATCCTCCAGCCACCAGTTGATCATATCAAAATGATGCGTCGATTTATGAATCAATAATCCGCCGCTGTTGTCCATTTGCCGATGCCAACGCCGAAAGTAGTCCGCTCCATGACTTTTGTCCAGCGACCACTCGAGCGCAACGCTGTGAATTTGGCCGATCGCTCCTTCCTTAAGCAGCTCTTTTACCCTAACCACATAGGGCATAAAGCGGCAATTGAAGGTCACCGTTACCTTCTTGCCCGTCCTTCGTTCCGCCTCCAATATCGCCCTGCATTTATCCGCCGTCGTGGTCATCGGTTTCTCGGAAATGACATCGCACCCCGCTTCGAGAGCGCGGATAATGTAATAATCATGCAAGCTGTCCGGAGTCGTCACAATAACCGCATCCGGCTTGGCCTCCCGAATCATTTGGTCGAAATCGTCAAACACGGCCATGCCGTTGGCGGCGGAGCTTAACAATTGGGCACGGACCGGATTGACATCATACACGCCGACAAGCTCCACATCCGTCTTTAGCTCGGCAGTCAGCGGAACGGCGAACATTTGCATCGCTCTGCCGCCTGCGCCGACGATTGCAATCTTTTTCATGCACTCAGCTCCGAGGCCGATTCCCGATCCAGGAATAGACGCCAATCCTTATGTGTTTTCAAAATGGATGCCGGTACCTGCTCGGTTATCTCCTCTCTCAGAGCCAGCATGATCGCGTTCGCTTTTACTTGAAAAGGTACGCAGGAAATAATCGTTTCACTGTCGAGAATTTGCCGCACCGTCATCGTAATAGCCTGCTTTGGCACCTCGTCAATTGAAGCAAACCAGCCCTCGCGCACCTGCTGGCTCTTGCACGCTTCATCCAATTCAACGACTTTATACGCAGCCGTCGTGTCAAAATCGGCAGGCGGATCATTGAAAGCGATATGAGCATTCTCCCCTATTCCGATCAACGACAAGTCGATCGGCGCACGGCGAATCTCCCGAGTCAGCTCCGCGATATGCGCGTCAACATCCTCCGCCTCTCCGTTAACGAGATAGGCTTTGGCGTGGACGGCATAAGAAAGAAATCGCTCCTGCAAATATTTACGGAAGCTGGCCGGATGCGTCACCGGCAGTCCCACGTACTCATCGAGGTGAAACATCTCGACTTTGCTCCAATCGACTTTGCACAATGCAAGCGCTTCTAAGAACGTAAATTGCGATGCGCCGGTCGACAACACGATTCTCGCCAATCCGCGCCGTTCAATACAATCGTTAATAATCGCCGCAGCCTGCTCTGCCGCAGCAACTCCAAGCTTTCCGGCTGTCTCTGCTACTTTTGGTTTCATACTACCGTTTACCTCCATATTCGCGATAGGCGTTCCTTCTACCTGACTGTTTGTTCGCTTAGCCATTTATTGGATGGGATCAAGACGGGAAGCCCCGTCTCTTCCGATTCCGCAGCTGCAATCGCAATGGCGGCGCTGTCCCGCGCTCCTTGAATGCCCGGCATAGCTGGCAACCCTTGATGGATCAATTCTACGAAGGAGTTGACGATTTTCGTATCTCCCCCGCCATGCGATCCGGCCCTGCGCTCCGGATAATAAATGTGTTCGCCGCCATTATGCCGCTTCGTAACCGTAATTTTGAAATCCTGCTCATTATTATAGAAGCCCGTGATCTTCCCCTTGGTTCCGATAAACATAAATTCACGCGTATACTCGGGGGTGAAATGACATTCCAGATAGGAGATTCGCGCGCCATTATCATAGTCGATCAGAACAAGAGAATTATCATGCGTATCGCATTCTTCCGAATAAACGCATAAATCATCCTTCATTCGAACATTCCCGTAGTCCATTTCCAGTCCCAGCTGGTTGTCGACATAGTAATTGCAGTCAGCCGCCTCCCCGCAGTTCCGGCAGCGTTTCTCCTTTGGCGCCGTTCCCCCGAACACATCGAGCCCCCCGGAGCCATACACTCTTACCGGCGAGGCATTGATCAGCCAATTGGCCAAGTCCAGCGAGTGCGTCCCTTTCTCCAAAATCAGGCTTTTCACATATTCCTTGCGTCTCCGCGGACCATGGTAATAATAATCGCCGCCAACCGATACATTGTCCGTGACGGTGCCGATCTTGATCTCTCCAATTTCACCGGAAGAGATGATGCGCTTCATGTCCTCCATCAACGAACAGTAGCGCAGTTCAAGACCAATCATGAATACGCGCCCCAGCCCCGCAGCCGCTTCGATCATCCGATCACAGTCTTCAATCGTTTGCGCCATTGGCTTCTCCAAGTAAACATGCTTGCCCGCCGCAATGGAAGCAAGGGTATGCTCGGTGTGCGCATGATCGTTACTGCAAATAATGACAGCGTCCAGCCCGGGAAATTGCAGGAATTCCTCAAGCGAGGTCGTAATCGGTATGTCCCCTAGCAGTTCCCTCGCCTCCAGCAGATTCTCCATTCTTATATCGCAAAGTCCCACCAGCTCGCAATCGGGATGATTGCCGAAATATTTACCTCCGAAGTACACGCCGCGCTTTCCCGTGCCTAATATGCCTATTCCAATTTTGTTTGGTTTCATGATCCTTGCCGCTTATGACGGCTCCTCCTCTCAAGGCAGTATGATTTCTTCCACATACCAGTCGTCAAACCATGCCGTACCGTCCGTGAGCTGATTCGCTTGGAAATACACTTGCAAATAATGAGCGTTCGCTCCAGGCGTGATCTCCAGCTCATAATACGTCCAATCGGTATCGGAGCTTACCTCTTGCCAGTTGTAGGTCAGAGTGGATGTCCGGTTCTCCCTGATCTGTCTGAACCCAAACTTGACCTCCCCCGTTGTGGAATCGTTTTTCACCCAGCCGCTAAGTACGTATTTCGCTCCTGCCTGAACGGGAATAAAACCTAATGAATTAACGACGTTATACACGTTTTGACTGTCCGGCAGCAATGCAATCGCATATTGTCCACTATGCACGGTATTCTGGACCCAGCTTCCCTGACGCATAAGCCAGCCATCGGGCGCCGTGCCTGCACCTGTGCCTTGTTCAAAACCCGGGTTGTGCAGCATATTATAATTAACATTAATCTGCAGCGGCACAGTCTGTACGGTGTTTCCATCCGATACAAGGATCGTCGCCAAGTATTGGCCCTCCGGCACTTCGGCCGGCAGGTATACTGACCCGGTAACGGTCATCTGTCCATTGCCGGCCAAAGTGAATACGCCAGGCAACTGCAGCGTCATCCCCGCAGGCAGCAGCCCCGGACTTAACGCAATCTGCTTATCCTCCGAATCGGTATTCGTCACGCTGATTGCAAACGAATAGGTGCCGCCCTTGTTTGTTGTAATCGACGCGGGAACAGCTTCCACTTGAACCCGGTCTATAAATTCCTCTACATAGAAATCATCAAACCATGCGGTCCCGTTCGCAGCGTTGCCCGATTCCAGGTAAACCTGCACGTAACTTGCCTGGGAAGCAGCTCTAAGCTCCAGCTCATAGTACGTCCAGTCGGAATCGTCATCGACAGTTTTCCACGTATAGCCGATTGTAGACGTTTGGTTTTCTCTAATCTGCCTGAGGCCGATTCTGACCTCTCCCGTTGTGGAATCGTTCTTCACCCAGCCGCTCAGCTTATACCGGGCTCCCGGCGTTACAGGCATCAACCCCGAAGAATTAATGACATTGTAATTACTGTTAGGGTCGGGATTCAAAGCAACGGCATACTGTCCGCTGTGTACCGCATCCTGGACCCAGCTTCCCTGACGCATAATCCACCCTTCCGGCGACGAGCCTACTTCAGTCGCTTGCTCAAAGCCCGGATTATGCAGCAAATTGTAATCGACAACGATCGTAAGCGGCACCTCTTGAACGGTATACCCACCTGTCTGGATCCCTATGGATGTTTCGTATACCCCTTCGGTTATCTCCATTGGCAAGTACACCGAACCGGTGACTGTCGCTTGCTCTTGTGCAGGCAAGGTAAAAGGTTGCGGCAGTTGCATCGTTATTCCCGAAGGTAGTGGACCGTTATTCAACGTGATTGGTAAATTCCTTGAAGCGTTGCTCGTCATATCCAATGCAAACGAATAAGCGCCGCCCTTATTGGTGGATATGACCGCCGGTTCCGCCGCTGCTCGCAGCAAGTCCGTATACGAATAGGCAATCGACTTCATTATAGTGACTGGGGCTCCCTTATATTCAAACTCGATCTCCAACCGAATCGGGTAACGGCCGCGTTCGATCGATGAGGCGATCTGAAAGCTGAATGCCATAGAATCGGACAATCCGCTGCCGATCTGCTGCAGCGACTGGCTTATCGGAGCCACATTAAAAGCTTCCGGCAGCAGCAAGTTGACATTTATATTTTCCGCGGAGCTTGGTGCTTGATTCGTCAAGCTTACCTGCAGTTCATTCAACTCACCTTGACCGAATATATGATTCTCGCCCAGTTCAAGATCGGCGAGTGCATAAGTGCCGGCTATAGGTCCCAGCAGCTTCTTCATTTGGTCAAGCGCATTCAGCATTTCCTGTTTCTCCGGATTCACTGCCGATGCATGAACCCAATCATTCAGATCACCCAGAATTCGCAAAGCCTTGAGCGTGTCCTTCGCTGCATCCGTCAAGCTTGGACTCACTTCTTCCAGTTCATCTTCAATCGAGGTCAATCGGGAATCCAATGCACTCATCTTGGCAATCCAATGGGAATGCGAAGATAACGCGGATGCTGCATTCCCCGCAACGATCGCTTGATCGACGGATGTCTGGAAAGGAACGATCCGATAGAGAAGCGCCTGCTCCGGCTCCATCGTCAAGATTAATTCATCGTCAAATTCATCGATCGACGGGCGGGAATCTCCGAACAACAGCTCCGCATGATAGCCGGTCACGCCAAGCGGAACGGTTGCTTGCTGCGTTTCATCGCTGACATTGACAACCATCACATATCGTTCGTCGCCATCTTCCCACATCGACCACTGAACGTCCCCGCTCTGCCCCTCACTAATCCTGTCCGCATCGACGACAAGACGGCCTATGACATCCAGCTCTTCCTTGAAATCCATTAGGCCAAGCCACAATGGCGAGTATCGCAACTGCCATCCTGCCTCATTAATGGAATAATAAGCGATTCCTTGCGACCCGTTGATAAAGGACTGATAGGCCATGTTTCTAACTTCCTCAATGGTTGGTAAATAAGGCCGTGTCGGCGGATTATACATCGCTTGCAGTACCGTCCACACCGGTTTATTCTCCCCGGCCATCTGCTTGGCTAACGCGGTATGCTCTCCTACCAGCGAGATAGGTTGATCCGGAAGCGGATAGTAATCCGTTGCGAATATATCCGTTGATTTCGCAGTAATATCATAGGTCGCATAAGGGGCCTCGACCATATATACGGGATGTTTTTTGTCAATCGATCTTATCGTTAGATAGGCATTAATAAGCTCTTCCGAGGTTTTGCCATTATAAATGGGCTCATCCATAATCATCCATGCCAGAACGGCCGGATGGTCTTTGAATCTCGTTACAAACTCGGTGGTCATGGCCTCGTTTTCACCGACCTGCATGTTGTAATATAACGGGACCATGACCTTCAAGCCGTTAAGATCGGCGTCATCGAGCACATCTTCCAGCACATCGGCATTATTCGTCACTCTGCCCTGAACGGTGTTTACCCCTACCTCGGCCACATAGGGATAATCCGTCTGAAACACATGATAGGCGGCAATCGGAAAGAACGGCTCTTCATCCACGAGAAGCGTTCCATCCTCGCGCAGCATCTCTGGCGGATCATGACGGTAGATGGTCGATTGGGCCGTTTCAAGCACCGTATTCAAGCTGTCCAGCAGCTTGACTTCTACCCGGTAGGGCTCGTCCTTGGCCATCTGCGAAGGATTGAAGCCGAAATTCAACGGCTGCCCGGCGCTCGCCTGCGAATACGTAGCGATAGTGACGCCAGTCGATTGCCGATAGATGCGGGCTTCCGCATGCAGGTCCTCCAAAGGCTCTTCTGCCGAGAAGAACGATGCCCTGACCTGACCTTCCGTCACATGAGAATAGTAGAAATATTGATCGGTCGCCAGCTCGATCATCGGTCTGTGCTTCAGCAGTTCGAAGGCCGCGTTGTCAAAGTAGACGGTGCCGGTGCCGTATAGCCGCAAATAGACTTTGACGAGCCCCGCCTCCAGCGGCGCCACGTCCTGAATGCTGATCCGCTGCCAATCGCCGGTAACGGAATCGCTCAGTATCGAGTGGATCGTATCGTATTCGAGCAGATGATTTTCGCTAATAATCTCATTACCCTTGTAATATTCCAGCTTGAAGCCTACCCCTGCCCCTTGCACCGAGACCCCTTTCAGCCAAGCCGAAATTTCATACGTCGCACCGGCTTCGTAGGGGATCGTTTGAACAATCCAAGGTTTCGTATTCTGCTGTGTTTGAATGGCCACGCTGTTCAATCCGGCATAGACCTCGCTGGTGGACAATGTTATCTCCGGATTTCCCCAGCCGGCCATCGCATCCCAATTAAGGGGATTACCCAAGCCAAGCTGCTCGAACCCCCCATTGCTCATTACATTGTCTCCGATATTTTGCGCCTGTGCGCGAGATGCTCCGATCAGATTCCCTATAACGAGCACTACCAACAATCCCGTAAGGATCGAGATATCCCGGAAGCTGCCGACAATCGTTTTTCTCTTCACCGTAGTGCCAGTCACAATGAATCACTCCCACTTAAGAATAGTATGTTTCTTGCGGGTGAATCACATTGCACATTAAACCTTCGGATGACTGCGACCACTTCACATGGATGTCCCCATAGGGTGTTGGTATGGTGCCGGAGGCTTGATGGAATATCCCCTGAATTGGCTCTACTCTAAACCGCTTAAAACCCGGTTCCAGCGGTCGAATCCCCAGTATATACGCATAATAGAAGTAAATCGGGATGGCCGACCAACCATGACACAAGCTGCCCGCCAATCCGAAATCGGCTGCGCCGCCTTTCGTTTCCCAGAAACTAGTTGCGCCTCGATACAGCATGCCGCCCCAATCCTCAGCAATGCTGCCAAACACAACAGTCCCGTATTGGTCCGGCTCATCCAGCAAAGCCTTGTACTTAAAGTAAGAATAGCTGAGCGTAACCGGTATGAACCCGTTGTCGGGAGCCGCCAGCTTTGCCCTCAACCGCTCTGCCGTCCCTTCGGGGCAAGCCCCGGCGCATAATGCCAAGGCTTGCGTCAATTCCGCATAATGATCCTCGCTGTCTCCGCCCAGATAGGTACGATATGCAAGCCTCTCGGCATCCCAGAACCGTTCGTGGAACGCTTTCTTCACCTGCTTGGCGATATGCAGATAATACTGCGACCGCTCTGCGCTTCCACAGTGCCTCTCCATGATCCCTGCCGCATCCAACGCCATTGCAAAAAATAAATTAAGAGGTGCGTCGCACCGAATATTCCCTTTGCTGTCGACAGCGGACTGCTTCCAATTGTGCATGCCCGGGGCCCAATCATAGAAGTTCCAGTACGCAGGATCCTCCGGCGTAACAAGCAATTGCTCCCGCATGCGATAGATATGCAGCTTCAGCATTTGATGAACATAGCCCAGCATTTGCTTTGCCTGATCCGTATTTCCGCTGTATAACAGATGCTCCTCCAATGCAACGACCCAGAGAAAGCTGAACGACGGAATGGCAATCGGCACGACCGAGGGGGCCGTTAACGTCAGGAAACCATCCTCCTTCAACCCTTCTGCCAATAGCCGGAAGGAAGCAGCCGGGAACTCGTATTCGCCGAAGCTGTAATACCCGCATAAAGCTTGATTCCGGGAGTCCATCGCATACAACGCTTGCTCGCGCCAAGGCGTATCCTCGTAATGCTCGTGCATGCATAGATGGAGAGTGCGGACGGCAATCTTCTCGATCTGCCGGTGCAGGCTGTCCGGACAATCGAATTTCCCTTTCGCTTCAACCGGATATTCAGCCGGCCTCAATCCGGCGTAATAGAGCACCAGCTTCTCCTTCACGCCGCTGATATGAAGCTGCAAATACCGGCCAGCCATTCTCTTAAAATAGTAGGTGAACATTTGCCGGCCATCCCCACACCGATATCGGACAGCAAAGTTTTTGCCGCGCGCATGGGATCGGACCCGAAGATCGTCCAGATGTTCGCCATATGCGATATCAATCGTTGTCCCAACCTCCGCCTCCAACTCCAGCTCCAGATAACCGCACTCTTCCCTCCCCAGATCCAGCAGCAGGTACAGTCCGCCATCCGCACGGAATAATTCAGGGCTTATGGCGCAACCTTCGGGCCGCGGCAGCGGAGACGGCTCCTTCTGTCCAACAATGACCTCCGGCAATCGATAGGACAAATAATCTTGTTGCATCAGCTCAGCAACCGTTGCGCCTTGAACCTCTTGACGCACATACAAGCCTTGGGACACGATATGCGCGGTGCATCGATTGTTTAGCTCAAGCTTGCGGATGGGTCTGGGGTATAACGCGGGACTCATCTCGGTCGTCCGATGCTCTGGATCATATCGCTTCCAATCCGCTTCCCGCTCATATTCAACGTCCCGCCATAAGGAGTGCTTGGCTGCATCATATTCAAACGTAAATCCCAACTGATTCGTAATCTTGGGAACCGGCCCGCTCACATACGTCGGAGACACTCGATAATACGTGTCCTTCCCGCTGACAACCGTCGCACCCTCTGTTTCCAGCGCGTAGATTAACCCTGGATTTCCCTTTATATATTGAAAGCTGTCTTCTCCCTGATAGTGGGCGAGTATCGATATGACGTTATTCCCACGCCGCAGCAAATGGCCGATCGCCAAACAATCATAGGCCTTATGGTCCGGATAATCGTCGTATTGCCCGGCATCTGCGAACGTCCCATTGATCCAAAGGACGTAATCCGAATCGACGGAAATGTAGAATCCGGCATCTGTCATTGCTTGGTCAAGCACAAACTCATGACGAAATTCAACATACTGATTGACCTCATCCGGGCCGCCTTCATTCCAGATCCATACCGCGTGTTTGAAAGGTTCCATTGTTGCGGAGTTCCCCTTTTCCAACCTTATTTAACTTTTGCGTACCATTGACGTACACGATCTGTCACGACTTGTCCGCCGCTTTGATGCCATTCTTCCACAAACTTGTCGAATCTTTCGATAGGTTCATCGCCAATAATAATTTTGGTCATGACTTCCTGATATAACGTATGGTTCTGAATATCGGCGTATCCTTCGTATACACTGGACGGCACGCCTTCACCCGCTATTATCTTGGCATATGGCTGGTTGTCGATCAGAATTTGCTCTCTCTGCTGGAACAGGCTCGCGCGCTGTTCATCGACAGCCCCCCGCTCAAGCTCAAGCTGATAGAGCAGGTCTTCCAGACGAAAGATGAAATTATTGATAACCTTTGCCGAATTTTTCTCGAAGTCTTGTGGAAGAATGATTTTTTGTCCGTTTTCCACCTTATGATCAATTCCTTCAATCCCGAATATGACATCTTCCCTATTCGCAGGATCGTGGAACCAATCCAATATTTTCAATGCATTAATAATGGTTTCTTCCCCTTTATTCGCGATAACAAATTCCGGGCGGTTAATACGCGTTTGTGTCGTAAAGCCTTCGTAGCCCTCCACTTTCGGAACCGGCAACGCCGTTAACTGAACGTCCGGATTAACCTGGTAAATACTTTCTATATTCGCGTGGGTGTTCTTATTAATATGGAACCAGGAACCTACCCGGTCGGCATTAATCTTGCCCGTCCAGTCCGCTGCCTTGTTCAAGAAGGTTTCATTGTCCAGGAAACCCTTCTCGTACATCTCTCTCAAATTGACAATGGCCGCCCTCATATTCGAACTGACTCCTGAATAAGTAATTTCTCCTTCATAAAGGTCCCACATTGGAAACCCTTCCCACATGGCTACTCCGTACATGCCGAACAGAACGTCCATCCACCGTCCGAACTCTCTCCCCGAGATTGGAATTTCATCGTTGGGATCTCCGTTGCCATTGGCGTCCTGGTCAAGGAACGCCTGGAATACAGTCTCAAGTTCTTCCTTGGTTTGAGGCACTTTCATGTCAACGCGATCCAGCCAGTCCTGGCGAATGAAGGCTCCGTATCCCTCATAAAGCTCTACTCTTGGGATATAATAGATTTTCCCTTCACCCGTCGGATCGGAGGTGCGCACAACGTTCCAGATATCCTCTGGAATTTGACTCCAGATGTTAGGTGCGTACTCAGGCAAGTATTCAGTCAGATCCGCCAAAGCGCCTTGATTAATCAACGTACCTTCAATACCGCCCCAAGGCAGGAACACATCAGGAAGATCATTGCTTGCAATCCGCGTATTCAAACGTTGAATGTATGAAGCGCCACCTTCCCAAGGAACCAAAGGCGAAGTATAGCCTACTCCAGTCTTCTCCACCATCCACTTCGAATAAGGAGAATCCTTTTCGATCGCATTTTTGAAATTCCCATGGTTCCCCCATACTTCGATGTACGGGGTTTCTTTCTGCGTCTCCCCTTGCGAAGAGTTTGCCGTGCCTGCCGGTGTGGCCGCGTTGTTTGTTTCATTGCCATTCGGCCCGTTAGAACACCCTGCAATAAATAGAACCAGTACCATCATGAACATCGCCATACGGTTGATTTTGTTTCTCTTTTCATCTTGCATAAAACGTAAACTCCTCCCCTAAATCTCGATTATGGTAAACAGTTAATAATCAACTGAACAACCCGGTTCGAATTACTTGACAGAACCTAACATGGCGCCTTTCACGAAATACTTCTGTAGGAACGGGTACACGAGCAAAATAGGAATGGTTGCAAAAATAATCGTTGCAGATCGCAGCGTTTCGTTGCTGTAAGGGAGAATCTTTCCGAACCCGCCTGCCTCCATATCGACATTCACGATATATTCTCTTAGTTTCAGCTGAAGTGGATACAAGGATTGATCCTCGATAAACAATAATGGGATCATAAATTGATTCCATATCCCAACCGCATAGAAAATACCTAAGGTAGCGATTACAGCTTTCGAGGACGGCAGAACGATTCGGAATAGAAGCCGGAAATATCCGCAACCTTCCATCTGCGCAGCTTCTTCCAGCTCTTTCGGGAGCCCCTTGAAGAAGGTTCGCATAATGATCAAATTAAAAGCCGTAACTGTATAGGGAATAATTAATACCCATATCGAGTTGTATAAGCCATACGAACGAAGCGACAGGAAGTACGGAATGATCGGATAGCGGAAGATCATCGTAATGACAATCATAAACATTAAGATTTTTGTTAATTTGAACTCATTCTTTGAGAGCGGATAGGCGAATAAGGCGGTAATTAGCAGACTAAGGAACGTTCCTGTAACCGTCGCCAATACGGTAATGAAGAACGAACTCCATAGCGGCTCCAGACCGAGAATGTACTTCCAGGAAGCCCACGTGAATTGCACCGGCCAAAGATATACTTGCCCTGCCCCTACTGCATGAGGTCCGCTGAAACTCGTGGCCAAAACTTTCATAAACGGTATGAGCATGACGATAGATAACAATCCCAGAATGGTAGCGTTCGTATATCGAAATATCAAATCACCTCTGGATTCTCGCGACGAGATCATTACCACAGCCCTCCATCTTCTTGATATCTTTTGGCCAATCGATTGAATATGACAACCAGAACGAGTCCGATTACCGATTGGAAGACGCCAATCGCAGTCGTAGAGCTGTATTGTCCCTGAACAATTCCAACCCGATACACATAAGTATCAATAACATCTCCGACCGGAAAGGTCATTGGTGTCAGCAAGTTATAAATTTGTTCAAAACTCAAATCCAGGAAATTCCCAATATTTAATAGAAAAAGAATGACTACGGTTGGCATAATTAACGGTAATGTGATATTTAACATTTGTCTGATTCGATTCGCTCCGTCCACCATGGCAGCCTCATACATTTCGGGGTTGATGCTGCTTATGGCGGCAAGCAATACGATGGTTCCCCAGCCGGCGTCTCTCCATATACTGGTTAACACCGTAATTATCCGAAAGTATGATTCATCTTGCATGAACAGGATTGTATCCAGGCCGAACCATCCACGAACGGAATTGACAACTCCCGATGAAGACAGAAAATCAAACGTGAGCCCTGCAATAATGACCCAAGAGAAAAAATGAGGGATATAATAAATCGTTTGCAGCGATCTTTTGAATATGATATTTCGAATTTCATTAAACATCAGCGCCAGAACGACCGGAACGGGAAAGACGAACACGATGTTATATAAGCCTATAATGGCTGTGTTCTTCAACACTCTCCAGAACTGAGGGTAATCAAAGAGAGCCTGGAAATGCTTGAATCCGACAAACGGACTATCCATAATTCCTTTAAAAATCATATAATCCTGGAAGGCGATGACAATACCGGCGAGCGGAATGTACCGAAACATAATTAAGAACACGACGCCCGGCAGAACCATCACATAAAGCGGCCAATATTTTCGAATATTTCTCGTGCCCCCTCCTTTCTTTATCCTTTCACTTGAAATCGCTTTCTTAGTTTCGTGCAATCTGTTTGCCATTTGCATCGTTTCTCACTCATTTCCAACTCAGACTTCTCAACGGTGTACACCATTAATTGATTGATTTCAATTGTAGCTTCCGACATTCGCAATAGAAATACGACATTCTTTATGATTTAGTACGTCATCCTTTAGATAGCGCTTTCAAACAGCCCGTACAGCCTTGTCACTCCCTACTAAATCTTCTATACTGATGCTACGCTTCAGTCCGAATGGAGAGAGTATGCATGATGCTATATGTTTGGGAGAAATTTCAATCTATCAGCTTCTTCAAGAAGTTACTCTTATACTTTCTCGTCTTGTGTATCATTCCAATTCTGATTATTACTCAAACCTTATATTCGCAAGGGAAAAAGACCATTCAAACCTCTACTACGGATTTCATTCAGTTGTATGTTTCACAACTGAATACAACCTTAAACAACTATATTCTTCAAATCGATTACACCTCGAGAAGCATATTCAGCGATTACAAAATGATCGCCTATTTGCAAGGAGAGTCCGTTTATTCTACTGGAGAGCGTATTGAAAATAATCTGTTGATTTCCCGTCAGCTCCTCAGATTTTATGACCAGCTTCCCTACGTGGAATCGGTTCAAATCATAAGTAAAGAGGGCAAACCATACTCGACTGGCAATATTAATGCGCCTACAGATTATAAATTGTTGTTGGAGCAAAAATGGTTTCAGGAGATTCTGAAGGCAAATGGCGAGCTCGTTATCACGCCCTATTATGGCAAGACAACGCTTAAGGAGAAGGAGTTCGATGTGTTTACTGCAGGGCGGCTAATCAAGGATCAACAAGGAAAGATGGCTGGCGTTATCCTGTTTGAACTCTCCTCCGCCAGTCTGATTACGATGGATAACCGTTTATTCGATATCCGCGATCAATATCAATCCCAAATTTTGGTTTACAATAAATATGACGAGCTTCTGTTCGATATAAGCCCCGAATACGGCGCATCAGATCAGTCCATTATCAAGCGGCCCGCTGAGCTGGATAACTCGATACTAAGCATTACGGATCGTTCCTCGGCAACAGGCATTAATGTTGCCGTATTTGTCCCCGTTAAAAATTTATATAAACAACTGGAACATTATAAGCGCCTATCCATTTTGATTACATTATTAGTATTGGTTATTACCATTCCCGCTTCGATCTGGATCAGCTATCAAATTACAAAGCCGATTCAAAGACTCATCTATAGTATGAAACATGTCGAGCAGGGCTATTATCGTCCGATACTGGGGTCCCAGCATTCGGACGAGCTCGGTACATTAACGAAGCACTATAATCAAATGATTGTGCAGATCAAACATCTCATTGAAGATGTGTTGGCATCCAAAATCAAACATAACGAGGCCCGTTTCCTCGCTCTGCAAAATCAGATCAATCCGCATTGGCTTAACAACACGTTAGAGTCCATTCGAATGGAGGCGCAGTTGAACAAGGCCCCTACCGTAGCCAAGATGATTCAGACACTCGGCAAGCTTTTCCAGATTGCTCTAAACAAATCGAACCGCAAAAATCAAATTCGCCATGAAATGGAATATATAGATACCTATATTGCCCTGCAAAACATTCGATTCGACAACCGTTTTCATCTGCATGTAGAGCTTGATGAACAACTGCTCGATATACAGATTCCTAGAATTATCTTTCAGCCTTTGATTGAAAACAGTATTATTCATGGATTTCTGAGGCATGACCGTCATTATCATATTTATATTAATGGGAGTATCGGCGTTGATAGCTGTACGATCTCCATCAGAGACGATGGCGAGGGGATGACGGAGGAGGAACTGGCGTTCATTCGAACTAGTGTGCATAATCGAAGCACCGAAGAGGAATCTACCCATTCTTTAGGCTTAAAAAACGTTGTCGAACGTCTGCAATTGCATTACGGCGAAGCATTGGCCTTTCATATCGATTCATCTCCAGGCATAGGCACAAATATAATGATCTCCTTTCCTGTCAACCCGATCCGAATGTAAAAGGAGCCCTGACTATGTACAAGGTACTATTGGTTGATGACGAAAATAGAATCACGCGCGGCTTGCAACACATCATTCCTTGGGAGCAACTTCGTTGTATCGTAGCAGGTACCGCATACAATGGGGAAGCAGGCTTGAAGTTGGCCGAGGAAACGAAGCCCGATATCATCATTACGGATATCAATATGCCTTACATGAACGGTCTGGAGATGATTGCCGCGCTTAAGCAAAATAAACATCCGATTAAATTCATTATTCTAAGCGGATATTCCGATTTTCAATATGCCCAAAAAGGAATTCAATTCGGCGTTTTAAATTACGTGCTTAAACCAGTGGATGAACATGAATTAGAGAGGAGCATTAGACAAGCCATTGCTGAAATTGAAGACGAACGCCTTAAAAATGATCAAATTGCAAGCTTGCAAGCTCAATATGGCAAATTTAATCCAGAGCACACACATCTTGATGCCGCTGAGCCAGATGGACACCGGCAAAAGGGAATGATCCAGGACATTAAAAATTATATAAATGAACATTATGCAGAGAATCTTTCGCTTGTAACTTTAGCTGATCGTTTTTTCATTAATCCCAGTTACTTAAGCCAGCTGTTCATGAAAAAAACGAATACTACCTTTCTCAATTATTTGACCTCCGTTCGAATAAACAAAGCTCAACACCTGTTAAAGGATACAGACCTTAAAGTGTACGAAATCAGCAATCAGATTGGATACAAAGACACCAAATATTTCAGTAAAATATTCGAGAGAACTACCGGCTTAAAACCTGTCGAATACAGGAATCGGCAGGGTAAGATTTAGAACGGATACAAAGGTTAAAAATTCTAACAGACACCAGCGACGCTATTTGTCCGATAGACAGTGAGTAATTATGGGCCGACTTTATCCCAATTGATGAGCTTTTCAAGCAATATCGATAATAAAACGCCCATAATAAATCCATTCGTAAGCAAAGGCTGCAAGAGAGCGGGCATTCCGCTAAACAAAGTCGCGTCAACATTCATAATGCAGACCCCTACCAGAAGAGGGAGCGCCAAACGATGAATCGTAACGGAATTGAAATCATAACCTTTAATGCCTTTTAAGGATGTCCCCAATAATTGCAAATACGCGGCAAACAATACCGCATTCCCCACCGTTATGGGCAAGGTTGCCAGAATCCCCCCGAGAAAAGGGATGACTCCCAGCAACGACATCAACCCTCCGCCAATAAGAAAGGGCTTGCGATCGAAGTTTCTTGTACTTTCCAAAAAACCGATGCTAGAGGCAAATGTAGCATATGAAACCAGTCCCAGAACGGACGCCGGAATAGAAAACAGGCCTGTTAGCACATACGAACGTCTCAATTGGCTTTCCGTTGCTTTTTGCTGCAATAAATTAGAAACGGCTCGGACGGATGCAATCGTATTGCTTAAATTCACGAAGCTGGCCAGAAATGAAACAGCGATAATGCTGACATTTAAATTTGGCTTTCCAAACGGGAATATCGGGAAGCTTAGTGAAGACTCAACGTTAACGGCCTGTCCTGATGGAAAAACAAGCACATACAAAATCCAGCCTACGACCATTCCAATAAGGATGGAAAAGTTCCCGATCGCCGGTTTCCCTTTTATTTTGAGCAAAATGACGAATATGGCAATGCCTATGGAAAACAAACTTACGGGCATGTCCAATACCCCATCTGCCGAGGTCTTCAGCATGCCCTTGAAAAAGATTAAAATCAATTGAAACGTTAATAAAAATAAAAAAACATTCATGACCATCGGCGTAAAGATTTTTTGAATAAAGCCAAGGAGATTTAATGCCCCTAACGTCGCAACAACGAATCCGGCAAGCAACATCCCGGTGGCAATGCCTCCGCCAATCGATGTCAAGCTCATGCCCATGGAAGAGGCGGATGCGCTTAAAGTTAACGTTAACCCCCACATGACTCCGGAATGTCCTTCCAGAAGCGGATATCGGTGGCCGATAAACCCCTGCAGCATGCAAGCAATTCCCGTAAAGATCAAAGAGCTTCGCAAAATTCCGGCTATATCATGTGTCGGCAGATCGAAGGCTGAACCCACAGATAGAGGAACGACGACCGTATTGGCAAAAATAAAAAACAACCATTGTACAGAAGCAAGCGGTAATGTCCATGATGTATGTTTTAGCATGTTTTCATTATCCTATGTTTTGTTTAATTGTCAACATGAGCATCGATTCAACTGATAAAGGAATTTACATTCAAATATCCAACTTGCTCAGTAATTCATCGTACTTGTCTGGCCGTCTCATTAAGCCGACGTTTGCCCTCTGTTATCCGTACATCATTTACGTAATCGATTAAAATAATACCTGTTTTTTTTCTTGAAATACGTTGAAATATATCCACTCTATTGTTTTTGGTAGATTGGAGCAAGTTCCACAGTTGGCCTGTCCCTAGAGAAATGATCGCTCGCTTGCAAATTGCTTGCCCTACGTATCCCGACAACGCAAAAAAGACACCTGATAAGGTGTCTCTCTGATAGTTTATTCTTAATCCCTATTCCTTTGGAGGTTGCGATCGTTTCGTAAAGAGCGCCACGGCAAGCGCAAGAAGGGCGAAAATAAAGCCGAACAGAAATGCATTTTGCACGCCCGAAACCATTGCCTCCGTTAGTTCGACCGGAGCGGTCGGATCGGACGATTTCTCCAGATAACTGCGTTGTCCTGCAGTCATGATGCTGGATTAAGGAGATTAAGATCGGAAGTCTCTTTACATTCCCAAGCTTCAGAGAATTAGGAGCAGCGGTCGAAGTTGGAGCGTTCATCATTAACCCCTCTTCATTTGTTTCCTATTTTTGTTCAACCCGGGAACACCCGCGGGAAACAGAAAACGATACAGCACGACTACGGCAATGATCACCAGGGACATGACAATAAATATGTTGCTGTACACATAGGCAGCTTCATTTGTAATCAAGGGATTGAACTGCGTGGAAGCGGAGCCCTTGTCGAGCATTTTCCCGACTACGCTCATGGCCATCGCGCCAGAGATGAAATTAATCATGGAGAGCAGTCCCATGCCTACGCCTGTTTCCTCTTTGGACAGCGTCCTCGAAATCGTATTGGACATCGCGATCTGCATGAAAGTCTGACCCACGTTTCCCAGTATCAGAATAATCGCGATGACATATGCGGATAACCCGATAAAAGTAGATAAGAAGAAGAAGGCTAAAAATAACAACACCGAAGCGGCGAATACGAGCGCGAAATTGCCTCGGTCGTCGGCCAGCCTGCCGCCCTTGCGTCCCATGATGGCCGAGGCAATTGCAGCTGGAACTAACACGAAACCAATATTAGCAGGGGACAAACCGTTTACCGCCGCTAAAAATTGGGGAGTCATAAATGTCATGCTAAAGCTCATTGCCGTCGTCAAAAAAGCAAGCAGCAACCCGATCGAATAGGTTTTGTTGCGGAACAGCCCCGGTTTAATAAAGGGCTCCCCGGCTTTCCGAATCCGAATGATAAATAAGGCCAGCATGACAAGCCCTCCGAGGAACAACCAAACTTGCATCTGCGTAATCGCAAGCAAGAAGACTGCGACAGCAACAGCAAGCAAACCGCCGCCAAGGACATCGATACTTCCCGCTTTCCCTTTCGCATTATCCAAATACTTCCGAAAGAAAGGAAGCGTAAGCAGCGGAAGCAAGGAAAGGACGAACATGAGTCTCCAGCTTCCAAAGCTGGTAATCACTCCCGCAGCGACCGGGCCCAAAGCATTGCCAAGCGCCAGTCCAATCGCGGAAGTGCCGAGCGCCCGCCCTCTTTTCTCGGGAGCAAAATATCGGATGGGAATGATCATCGCCGTTGCAGGAAGAACAGAAGCACCCGCTGCCTGGATCACGCGCCCCAATATGATAAGCCAAAACTCATTGGCAAGCAGACCGATCAAAGAACCGATAGCGAAAATTAACAGTCCGTACGTCAACAAATCCTTCAGCCGATATTTATCCGCCAATTTCCCCATCACGATGGACCCTACCGCGTATACGACCATATAACTGGTCATAATCCAACTGACTTGCGAAGGAACGAGACTGAACTCCTTGCCTATCTCGGGTAAAGCGACATTGAACATCGTACCGTTCATAACCGAGAATATTAACGTGACAACAAGAATCTTTAGCAGCTTGTCCGCGTTTTGCGATGATGCGTCCGTCATAATCCGAACCTCTTTTCTATTCCTAGTAAATGATTCACATAACTTAAACTAGGTGTTCTCATAATGAGTATCCTCTGCATCGTTTAATACTGAGGATACTCATTATTATCTTGCATGTCAAGTTATATTCCAACTTACTTCGAACGTACTAAGAATACAAAACGTCTTTAAAAAAGGTCTGTCATTGCGGAAAAATGGAGACTTGCGAGAACCAGAGTTAAAATCATGAGCATTGCCGCCGGAATCATTTTACCAACGGGATAACCGATTTTGTTGATGCGCTCGAACAGGATAAGCTCCTCGTTCGCATTCCCGTCCAACCGACCGACGTGCCACGCTGATCCAGCTTACGGAACTCGCGCAGTCCAATATTGAAAAAGTTCTTGCTGTCCAGGATACAATTGTGGACAACGTGCTGGAAAATCTTTCGTCAGAGCAGCAGAAATAGTTTTTTGACCTTTTATCGCAACTAATCACATTCCGAGTAGGATTTAAGCGGCAAAATGACAGGTTATTTTATTGCATCTCTTGCAGGCCGGGACGAAC
Source organism: Paenibacillus agaridevorans (assembly GCF_018604145.1). NCBI lineage: Bacteria > Bacillati > Bacillota > Bacilli > Caryophanales > Paenibacillaceae > Paenibacillus > Paenibacillus agaridevorans. The sequence continues at coordinate 5,906,811 of NZ_CP075889.1, forward strand.
CGATTCAACGAGCTCAAGCGGAATATGCCCGGCATTACGGAGTCTCTACCCCTGATATATGAAAAAAGCCGCCTGGACTTGCATCCGGGCGGCTCTGCAAAACGGTGTTATTTGCCTTTCACCTGCTTCAGCTCAATCGCGTTGCCGTCTCCGGCATAGTTGTAAACGTTGAAGTAACCTTCGGCAGCGATCGGGTTGCTCGGGTCGGAATCCAATTCGTTCAGGATGACACGAGAGCCCGATTTCAAAATGTAGCGTTCTCCGCCTGCGGAGCGGAGCACGCCAATCTCAATCTCATACTCGCCTCCGGCTTTGAACTCGTCATTCGGGATGATCCTGACCATTTTATGCCCCGGCTTCCATGTCTGAAACTCGATTTGGTCTTCCTTGATGACAAGCAGGTAACCTTTGTTTCCTCCCACCCAGGTCGGATCACCGGTTCGGTCGGAGCGCAGGGCAAAGCCGTACCAACCTCCGTCGAACGCTCCGAACTTCGTCTTGAACCGGAGCAACTTGCTGCCGAACTTCTGTCCTTCGTAGCCGAATACGCCTTCCCCGTCGATCCGGACATTTCCTTTATGGAACTCGACCGCATCGGAATCCGTCCAGCGTTTCTTGTCTTTCAACGCTTTATTCAACGATTGAGTAGAGTATTTGGGCCAGGACTTAACGGTTACGGTTGCTTCAGCCTTCAATTGTTCATTTTCGTCAGATACGGCCGTAATGACTGCTGATCCGGACTTATGTGCTATGACTAAACCCGTATTGTCTACGCTTGCGACCGCAGGGTTACTGGATACCCAGTCGACCTTCCGATTAGACGCTTCCTGCGGCAATACATTGGCGTTTAGCTGCCTTCTCTCGCCCATTTCGAGCGACACCTTGCTCTGATCCAACTCAATTCCCGTTACCGGTTCTTTGACGAGCGAGATCTCTTTCGTCTTAAAGGAAAAGACTCCTTCTGAATTCCATGTATTATCGATAAATCGCGAACTTCCTTGGGCTTCTACCTTCCAATAGTAGGTTGTCTTTTCAGATAGATCTTCCAGGATAATACTCGTGTTATTAACCGTTTCATGATGAACAACTTGCTCAAAACCATGATCTAGAGCAAGTACAAAACGATAAGCGGAGGCAGATTGGGAATGCTCCCAAGTAAATTCTACTTTCGTTGGTTCTACTTCTTCCGATCCGTGTATGGGCGAGCTGAGGTTAAAGGATCCTGTTGATGGCATACGGATACGTTTGTCGTTTTGATATAAACCGATATTATCAAATGGGATATCCTCAAAACCCTCTACTTGGTCGAATACGATAGATTCTGGTTTAAGGCTAAAATTCATGTTATCGGCATCGACAAACCCTGGATCCTGACCTGCATCTAAAGTTAAATTATTTTCAACCACGCCATACTCCTTGACAATATCGGCAATCTGCATTTCTCCAGAGTTAATCATTACATTTTTCCGTACGGAGTTACCTGCTGGAATGCCCGGGTTATCATCAAGAATACTCGCTAATTCCGGATAGCGTGAACTCCAGGGCTCCTCTTGGAAAGGTACTGCATATAAACTCGTGTACAGGGGTCCGTCCGGATCCATACTGTGTTTGAACCAATCCGGCAAACTATATGCGCGATCATCTATGAAAATGGACTGTACGCCATCTATGATGAGGTTATTCTCGATAGAATGATCACGTCCCCCGCCTATAACAACAGCGCGATACAAATCATAAAATACGTTCCCATATGTGGCGGCACTGCTCATGGCATCATCTAAATAGATAGCGTTGACACCGACTCTTCCGCCGAGACCTCCAATATCATGGAAAAAGTTATATCGAATAACATTCCCTCTTTCCGTCCAATTCCTTCCTGCATAAACGGCCCCCGCATCATCTGACTCTGTTACGACATTAAAAAACTCGTTATATTCTATAAGATGATCGTTTCCGTATAACACCAGAGCAGTATGAGGTCCACCATGAATAAGGTTATGGGATGCCGAATTTCCTACACCCTCAATTAGAATGGCTGGAGTGTATGTTCTTACAATTCGTGAAAAGTTATAGATGTGATTGTTATCTGCCACATTCTCGCCAGGTGTTAATGTCATTCGGTCACCGCCGCTAAGGGTAATTCCCCCAGCACCTGTGTCAAATATATCATTGTTTATAATTTGTAACTTTTTACTATTTTCGGTTATGATCGCTCTATTGCCTAGTTGTGCTAAAGTCATGTCATTAATTATGATATGAGATGAATCTTCAATATAAAAAGCATTCTTTCGACTCGTCCCCATATACATGCCTTCAAAAGAAATATGGGATGCATTCGAAATATGGATTAAATCTTCTTCTAAGACGGAGAGCTGAACACTGGCTTCTTCTAATTGCCCCTTTGGATATAAATATAAGCTGCCGCTTTCTCGATCCAAGTAATACTCGCCGGGCATATCAATTTCCTCTAAGAGATTATATACGTAATAACGTTGACCTTCCAAGATTCCGAAGGCGCTTGGTTGTACTGACTTTATTTGCTTCTTATCGGTATCAATCCAATCCACTTGCAGAGATTGATCGGACCAATCCCATCTCCAATAACCATACATCCATATGTCATTGGCTTCTGTCCATCGACTAGGTCGATCTCCATCGTACTCTATAACAAATCCTTCCCAAGGACCGACATCATCTGCAGGCGGCGGATAAATTTCGTGTGTCGTTCCTCCATCGATGACCTTCTTCACCGTAGCAAAGTCGTTGTTTGGCCACCGTGCCAAAGTTTGACTTTCCCCATTAATAAATAATTCTGGGGCTGAATATTGTGAAATTCCCTCTGGAAAGTAGTTCATACTATGCCCGTATCTCACTAATTCTCCGTATTCCGTAATTCCTTGCTGTGCCAAATCAACTTTAACTACTTTACCACGCGCACTTTCAACTAATCTGTTTAAAATATTTTCATCTGTTACCGTTTTAAATTTTGAAGCATCTATGGTAGCCCCACCCATAATTTTAACTTCTTCATTGTTATAGGCTTTATAGATAATCGGATTATCTTCTGTTCCTGAATCCTCCTCCGTTAGCTCAAAAGATTTTCCAAGACGATATTCTCCTCCTCGCAAATAGACCGTAATTCCGCCGTCAGGAAGACCTGAATCCGCTCTCAATTCTCGTATGGCATCACGAGCTTTCTCTAAGGTGGCAAAAGGGGCGCTTATCGTTCCTATACCACTTTCATTATCGCCATTTGGCGCTACAAAAAGGGTATGGCCCAGGTTCTCTGCGGATACTTCTGTAGAAAAGCTGAATCTAGGAAACAAACTTCCTAATAACACAAATGCCATGAAAACAACCATAAATTTTCCCTTTGCATTGTTCATCATGATCGCTCACCTCTTCTTATTTGAATAACTACAACGTTAACAAGTAATAAAACGCTTACAACGATAATTCTTAACTCTTCTACTTTGGTCGATCATACCCGTACTTAAATATCCCCTCCCTCAGAATCATTACCACTACCGCCTGTTCATCACATCACGCCTTCCTGCGATTTTATGTCTGCTTGCAATATTTATTTTGACAAACTTTCATCCGCATCATCAATCCCAAAACGAAGTCAACGTACCAATTCCGATAACAGGATTTGTATTTTGTATCAAATTTGATAGATTGGTCCAGCTGCTATTGCGCATAATAATCGGTGTAAGTTCAATTGGCCCCATAGATTCCCTGATCCTCGGATGTCGATTTCGCCAATGCTTCTACCGTTTCTGCAAGCTGACTGGCCCAAGGAAGATCTGATGGATCCGAAATATCACCTGATTCTGCACGCTACATTTGCCTGCATTTTCAAATTCTGTTTAATAAAACGTTCCGTTACGGTAATCTCTGTACGCTTGGGCAATCTCCTCTTCCGAGTTCATAACGAACGGACCGCGAGCAACAACCGGCTCTCTGAGCGGCTCTCCTGCAAATAGAACAAGCCGCAGCTCTTCGTTTGCCGTGACCTGTATACTGCTCATGCCCGCCTCATCGGCAGAATCCAGCCACAACGCTTGCCCTTTCCTCGCTTCGGCCTTATTCTCTCCGAACGTGCCGCTTCCTTCCAAAATATAAATAAAACCGTTATAGCTGCCCGGGAGGTCTTGCATCACGGAAGCTCCGCCGTCTACGACCATCTCCACGAAAGTGACTGGGGCATAATTCAGCGTGCTGGAAACGACTTCGCCCGACGAGCCCGAATAAACCCGGATCAAAGCCCCATTTTCCTCGCGGACGGGCATATCATTTGCATGCATGTTCTGGTAGCGAGGCTCCGTCATCTTGTATTTGCGCGGCAGGTTGATCCAAAGCTGGAGCATATGCACCCTTTCCCCGTCAGCCGGAGTCTCGTTATGGACGACCCCTCTACCGGCGGTCATAAACTGCAAATCACCCTTCTGAAGTTTCCCGCCATCGCCTGTTGCGCTGTCATAATGATTGATGTTGCCATCGATGATAAAGGAGATCGTCTCGATTCCTCGATGCGGATGGACATCGAACGCCCCTTTCTCGAACCTGTCTTCCATCATCACAAGAAACGGATCGAAGTCCGTCCAGCGCCCGGGCTCAAGAACCGGAGCAGCGCTATGAATAGGGCTTACTTGCTTCTCCGTGATTTTCCATACTTTTTTGATGCCGCGCGGTTTCATCTTGTTCGTATCCATTAATTCGCACCATCCTTCTTAGCCGATAAATTTAGAACTTGCTAATATTGCTTATTGCTTGCTCCGTATGATGCATCTGGAAATACGCTCTAGCCTGAAGCTCGTCAAGCTTCATCTGTTTGACGAGCTCTTCCAGATTGTTAAATTTAAGTTCTTCGCGGAGATAACTATAGAAGGACAAGTTTACCTTCTTGCCATATACATCGCCCGAAAAATCAAGCAAATTGGCCTCGATCAAATAATCGCCCCCATCGACAGTAGGCCGATAGCCGGCGCTAATAAGCGCATGACGATGCTCGCTTTCATTAGGACTATGGCAAATCTCCGCGCTGCCTGCGTATACACCTGCTTTAGGAGGAGCATATTGCTCGGCACCATGCCCTAGATTAATGGTCGGAAATCCAAGCTCTCTGCCCAGGGCATTTCCATGAATGACCTCTCCAGCAACAACGTAATGACGCCCCAATAGCTTCCCGGCAGCATCAATGCGGCCTTCCTTAATATGCGACCGGATTGTCGCGCTGCTTATTTTTTCATCGTTGTCCTTTAGTAACGGAATGACCGAAACGGCTATATTTATTTCTTTGCAATAACCAATCAAGTCGTTCGTATCCGATTCTCTCCCCTTTCCCAAATAAAAGCCCTCACCGACGACAAGGCGCTTGATATTTAGCCTGCTTAAATAATGGATGACAAAATCTCTAGCCGGTATTTGCGCGTATTTTTGGGTGAAATGAATGTTGTAAAACCTCTCTGCGCCGAGATTTTGCAGCAGCGCAATTTTTTGCATGAGCGGCGTGAGCGACCTTTTATATTCGATATTGTTCCTTAAGATCCAGTTGGGATGGTCCGAAAAGCTCATGACCGCCAGCATGCCGTCCCGATAATCCAATGCCTTCTGCAACAGCATGACGTGTCCTCTATGAACGCCGTCGAATTTCCCTATAACCAAAGTTATAGGCTGTGAGTCCTCGGGCGGCTTGGATGTAACCTCGATATACTCCATACGATCCCTCTCTGTTGTTGAAATAATAAAATCGATGCGTTAATATATTTAATATACATTAAACTATAATATATTTCAAAATATGAAGGAGCGAACGGTTTTGGAACTTGAACATACAGATGCATTTACAGACATCACGATTATTGGAGGCGGACCTGCCGGCATGTTTGCGGCGTTTTATGCCGGAATGCGCCAAGCAAGCGTTAAAATTATCGATAGTATGCCCCAACTGGGCGGACAGCCAATCGCCCTGTACCCGGAGAAGAATATTTATGATATCGCCGGATTTCCTAAGGTGACCGGCGCGCAGCTTGTCAAAAATCTGGAGGATCAAATGAGCCTGTTCCCCGTCGATGTTCGTTTGGAGGAAAAGGTTCAGCAGGTTATAAAGAGGGACGAGCGCCATTTTGAAATTATCACCGATAAAGCGGTCCATTACAGCAAAGCAGTCATCATTACCGGAGGCATCGGAGCTTTTGAGCCTCGAAGGCTAGAGCTCGCGGAAGCTGGACGTTACGAAGACGCAAACCTCCATTATTTCGTAAAAGACCTTAGCCTATATGCCGGCAAAAGTGTCGTCATCAACGGAGGAGGCGATTCGGCCGTCGACTGGGCGCTGATGCTGGAGCCGATTGCGAAAGATGTGACGCTCATCCATCGGCGGGACAAGTTCCGCGCGCATGAGCATAGCGTAGACAATCTAATGAAATCGAAGGTCAACGTCATCACGCCTGCGGAAGTAACGGGGCTCCATGGAGATGGGCAAATCGAGCGCATTACGGTTACATTCCCTAAATCCGGCGAGACCAAAGAGCTCCCATGCGATGCGCTTATTGTCAGCTTTGGATTTGTATCCTCGCTCGGCCCGATCTCCGACTGGGGCCTGGATGTCCAAAACGGTTCCATTGCGGTTGATACCCGCATGCAGACGAACATTCCGGGCATATTCGCGGCTGGCGATATTACGACCTATCCGGGAAAATTAAAGCTGATCGCGGTCGGCTTCGGCGAGGCGCCCACAGCCATTAACAACGCGAAGGTGTATATCGATCCTACGGCGAAGCTGTCGCCAGGCCATAGCAGCAATATGAAGCTATGAAAAAAACAGTGAGACCGTCAGCGACGTCTCACTGTTTTTTTTCTTTTTTCTTTTTGATGGAGTAGGTGCATCGCTGTCCGCCCTTGGCCAGACACTCCGTCCGCGACACATCCGCATCCCCCAGCAGAGATTTAAAGAGCTGAAGCTCGCATTGGCATGCATGCTGATACTTGGAAGCCACCTGCTCGATCGGACAGTTGTGCTCCTTCAGCAAATATTCATCGTCGTTAAGCTTTTCCCACTCGACCATATAACCGTTCTCATTCTGAATTTCCGCAAGCTTGGAAACGCGATCGGATATATCTTTGCCTTGCATGCTCTGATCGTATTTTTTCAACATTTTGTCTTTGCGGCCATCAAAGAGCTGATCAACCGCTTTTTCGCCAAAATGGTCCTCCAATTCATTGAGCAGCTCCAACGTTAACGTATGGTATTTTCGGGGAAAGAATCCCTCCGCTTGCCCGGTTAAAGTATACACCGCCGTCGGTCTGCCCATCGACTGCCTTATCGTTTTGGAAGCGATAAGATTGTCCCGCTCCAACGATTGAATATGGCGCCTTACAGCCATAACCGTGATGCCGAGCTCCTCCGTCAAATCCTTCGTGCTGAGCGCGCCTCGCGTCTTCAGGAGCTGAAGGATATATTCTCTTGTCGAAAGCTGGCCTTGCTCTATATTCGTCATTCGTTATCACCGTCCACTAACTATTCTGTTCCTATCGTATACCGTATCTTCTAATAAGATACTACCATCATACCATTTCCTTCGTCGATATGTGTCTGCCAGCGATTTATTTGACCTTTTATATACTATTATGTATAATATGTTTAATAAATCAATTCATACCGTGTAACCAAATTTTATAAACGAGGTGATTGCGCCATGATCGAAATTAGCGATAAAGCCAAATCGATGATTAGCGAAATGATTTTGGAAAACGGCATTGAAAGCTTGTTCCTTCGGGTTGGGATCGACGATGGAGGCTGCAGCGGCTTATCTTATAACATTAAATTGGACGATTCCTTGACGGAGCATGACCGCTCTATGCAAAATGAGGGCTTTAAAGTCGTTTGGGACCAACGGACCGAGGAATATTTGGAAGGCATGAAAATCGACTACCTGCACCAAGGCATGACAGGCGGGTTTACCATCGACAACCCGAATGCTAAAGCTACGTGCGGCTGCGGAGCCAGCTTTAGAACGGCAAACTTTAAAGGGACCCGGAAAAAATGCGATTAAATGAGGCTAAGAGGCCCCCACATTTTATATTAATTATACATTTATGTTGAATAAGTTTTGGGAATGCGGTATTATAGCCGTATAACAAATCCATTTAAATTTTGGGAGGAATGAAAATGTCTCATCAATTACCTGCATTGCCTTATGCAAACAACGCGCTTGAGCCCCATATTGACGAACAAACGATGATGATTCATCATGATCGCCACCACAACACTTACGTAACGAATCTAAATGCAGCACTTGAGTCTGCCCCTGAATTGAAAAATAAATCCGTTGAGCAATTAATCGCAGATCTTGCCGGCGTTCCGGAGGAAATCCGTACGGCTGTGCGCAACAATGGCGGCGGCCACGCGAACCATAGCTTGTTCTGGGAAACGATTGGCCCTGATGCTGGAGGCGCGCCAACGGGCGCATTAGCGGCAGCCATCGACAGCGAGCTGGGCGGCTTCGAGGATTTTAAAGCCGGCTTTGCCAAAGCGGCAACAACCAGATTCGGCAGCGGCTGGGCTTTCCTCTCCGTTGCTGGCGGCAAATTGAAAGTATCCAGCTTGCCTAACCAAGACAGCCCGATTATGGAAGGAGAAACTCCACTGCTCGGCCTGGACGTGTGGGAGCATGCCTACTATCTCAAATACCAAAACAAACGCCCGGACTACATTGCGGCATTTTGGAACATCGTCAATTGGGCGGAAGTCGGCAGACGTTACGAAGCCGCAATTCAAGAGGGGTAAAGCAGATGGCCTTTGTCATAACAGAAGCTTGCATCACCGAAAAAGCCGCCGATTGCGTGGATGTCTGCCCTGTCGACTGTATCGAGCTTGGCGAAGACCAATATTTTATTGACGGCGATATTTGCATCGACTGCGGAGGTTGCGAAGCCGCATGCCCTGTCGGCGCCATTTACTACGAGGAAGACCTCACGCCGGAGCGCCAGATCTATTTGGATAAAGCTATACGGTTTTTTAACAATTAACGATATTAAACAACGCACGCCTCCCGGAACAGGAGGCGTGCGTTGTGCTTAACGGCGACATCACATTCTTGCTGAAAGCAGTTCTAAGACTACAAACTCAAAAATCCCGTTTGTTTCAATTCTCGCGTTCCGTCGGGAATCTCTGGCCGATCCTCGGAATGTACGAGAATATGCCAAGTCCCTTTCGGAAACGCTTGTTCCATAAATAAGGGCTGGGGCAGCCAAACCCGGAATAGATTTGATTCACTGAACTCATTGCCCGCGGATGCATAATCGCACATAACCAGCTTGCTTTCTTTATGTCCGACGAAATGAGTTGGCCTGATAAGAAAAGGTACCTCAAATGCCATCCATACCCCCTCGGGTTTTGATGCAACAGGCACAAGATCAATGTAGGTTTCTTGATCGGAGCAGTTATCCAGGAGAACATAATCAATGTTCCAGTCCCGGTTGTGCTTTCGCTCCATCTGTTGATGATCGAGCCAAAGACTGACATGCTTCTCCGCGTCGGAAAACCGGCTGTCTAACGCAAGTGCAATCGGTCCCACCATAATGGCCTTATGGTTTATATTCCCCGGCGCCGTAATCACGCGTCCCCTTAAATCCAGCTTCAGGTGAATTTCATCCCCCGATTTCCATTCTCTGTGGATTTCCGTATACGTCCCGGGTATGCAGGCAATCCGCTCGCCGTTTACTAGAAGCTCGTTTTGTCGGCTCCATGCAGGAATACGAAGCTTTATCGTATAAGAACAGCTTTTACTCTGCTTTACCTTGATTCTAATATTATCCGGTTCGGGATAGGCCGTCTCCATCTCAAAGCCAACTTCGTCCCCATTGTTTACTCTCCCGCTCCAATTGCCTTGATAATACAAATTTATGGCTATACCGGAATCATCGTTCATGACCGCCCACCCAGGCGCGGTAAGGAGTCCGCGCGGACCGTTGGCCGAACAGCAACTGCACTGTACGAGTGGAACCTGCATATGACTAGGCACGCGTTCCCCAGCCAATGGCGAAAAATAGGCCCACCAGTTGCCGCTCGGAACCATTGCGCTGAGCAATGCATTGTATAGCGTCGTTTCCATTTCATCTGCCCATTTCGGATCGCCCGTAAGGCGCAGCAATTGGAAGCAATATTTGATCCAGGTTGTCGTGACACAGGTCTCCATAGGCTGTTCCAGCAGTTCAGTCTGCCTTTTAGCCCCGTCGCACCACAATTCGCCGCTGGAGCCGGAACCTACGATCATACTTTCCTTTTCTCTTACCAAGTTCGCAAATTTGATTGCCGCTTCAAGGTACTCGTGTTTTCCTGTTGCCCGGTACAATTCGCACAGGCCTTCATAACAGGACATCATCTCGTAACCTTTAGGTGATGCAATTTTCAGAGGTTCGATTCCCGCTATGGCATCCTCGATCAGTCGGATTCCGTTCGGATTGTAAGCGCTCGGTTCGCTCCAAAGCGAAACGAGGTACTCGGCGAAATCCAGGTACTTCTGATCATTTGTTCGCTGAAACAACAATACGACAGGCTCCAGGATGGAGCACGACGATAGTGCTTCCAAGAGCGAGAGCCCCGTTTCCGTCAGTTTTTTTTGGCCGGGACCGGATATCCGGATAAGCTCGTCCGTAGCTAAAACAGCCGCTTGCAATGCCTCCTGTTTTCCGGTCAAATCATAGTAGGCGATCAGTCCAAGCAAGGCATACTTTCTTCCCCAGATGTCCCAGTCCCCAAAATCGTTTTCATAGCTGCTGATGCGGCCATTTTCCGACTGCGTATCTATCAAACCCTGAACCGCGTCAGCCAAAATCGCTCCGTGACGTTCAGTTGGTTCGATCTGATAGGCCAGTACGGCGGAGGTAAACCACTTGCCCCAAAATTCCCCTCCCCAACTACCGCCTTCATCCGTTTTATCCCGAAACGGGATCTGAAATAATGCATGATTGGCGGCCATGACGCCGTTGTGAATGCAGGAGGCCATTCTTTGCCCCAGATATCCTTTAATACGTACGCTTCCGTCGCTGGATGGCGTTAAACGATCCGTTGCCTTCAATTTCATCTACCAACACTCCTTAAAGCACTTTATAAATTCCTTATAACGCCGATAAAACCAAGCCGGAAATTCGTCCCCTTGCAATTAGGGGTATTTCCATGCACCACTTCCAACTCAAACCGATGATCGCCTTCTTGCAACGAGTCCGAAACAAGAAAGAGAGAAAACAGCCCGTCATCTGACAGCCACTCCGGCCTTGCGCGGTCTGAGAAAACCCAATCCGAATCATCAATCCGGTAGTTGAATTCAGCCATCTTCCAACCGAAATCCAGACCTAATGCCAGACCTTTCCCATAAAAGGAGAACGAAAGCTTCGCTCCCACTGCCGAAGTTTCAAGTACTTGATCGATCCATACGTGATGCAGCCACCTTTTGAGCACCCAGGGACCTTCAACAGACGCGGCTTTCAGAGGAAGAAGAGATACGGAATGCCATAATCCATCAAACATGGGTGCCGGCAATGATGTGGGAGCAGCTTTCGATTCCGCTTGGATGGACCTTGCACGCTCCTCCTCAAGAAATGCAATCACACCTTGAGCATAGCTCAAACTTCCCCGAGTCGATGGATGGAGTCCGTCAGGCAGCCATTCTTCCCAACTGAATCTCCCTTTTTTGAGTTCGTTCAAAGCGTGGAGTCCCACCCACACGGACCCGATTCCATAATGCTCCGCCAGTTGTTCGAATTCCGCTACGGATGCCGGCATTTCTGCTTGCATCATGGTTGTATACATATCCTGATGGTAGGTGTATACAAGAATGACATCGCAATTCCCATTGGCAAGGATAGACCTGATCAGCGTTTCCCTTGTTTTATTTCTCTGCTCGGATCCGACAAATAGATCATTAACCGCATATTCGATAAATACCAAATCACATCCACGGTCAATGATATCCCGTTGCGCTCTAAACACCGCTAAATCGCTGCCGGTAGCCCCGATAGCCGCGTTCTCAATGCCTATTTTGGCGGAAGGAAATTGTTCGCCAAACCATGCGGCAACCGGTTCGGGCCAGTTGTTGCGGGGCCTCCCGTCCGTTATGGAGCCGCCCATAAAGCCGATCGTTATTTCCCCTTCATTTAACGAACGCCAAACATGCGACAATACATTTCTATTTGTAAATTCATTCAACCCTAAACACCCCGCGTTCAGCCTCTTAATCGATAAATTGCAAATATTGAAGCATCCGCTTCAGTATGGTGACAGCTTGAGCTCGTGTCGCTTCTTCCTTTGGAGAAAATGCGGAATCTGACAAACCTTGCATAATACTTGCATTTCGGGTGATAGCTGCCGATTCTAACGCCCAATCGGAAATGTCTCCCTGATCTGCGAACGGGTCAAGAACGGATTTCGCCGGATTGACCGTTTTACCGGTAAACTCTATCGCTCGCGCAATCATCACAGCCATCTGCTCGCGCGTGATGGTGTCGTGCGGTCGGAAAGAACCGTCTTCATAACCAAGGATTACCCCTGCCTTACTGGCTGCTCCGACCGAACCGGAGTACCAAGTCCCTTCTCCAACATCCGAGAATTTCAAATCCGTTACGGCAGTGGACAAACCAAGGGATCGTACGAGCAGCGCTGCGAACTGCGCTCTTGTCATACTTGCATCAGGCACAAATTCCTTATTGGTCATCCCATTGACAATAAGTTTGTTTGCCAGCAATGCGACATCCTCTGCAGCCCAGTGTCCAACAAGATCGTTAAAGGATCTCTCCGATTCGATTACCGTGTAAATCCCGTTATGAGGGGAATATATCGTGATCTCAAAACGATCATCTTTACGGGAAAGGACCGAAGGCATAAAATGCAAGCCGTTATCGTCATCCACCCATACGGCCGTCACTTTCGAAATATCCGAAGCGGCAGCAAACGAAAGTGTTCGACTGATATAGTTGCCGCTGAACTCCGAGACTTCTTTGCCATCGTATTCGACTCTGAAATCTACGGGACTTGCCAACATCTGCATGGATCCCATTTTTGCAACTCGGCTTTTAATGGCATCCGCCGTTTCTTGGGCTAATTTTGTAATCGTAATGGTGATCTTCGTATCCCTGGGAACATTCTTAGCTATCTTTGCAGGAAGTAGATAGCTGGCGCCAGCCGCCTTGATCAGCAAGCCTGCATCAGGCCATTTCTCTGCCGCATCGAGAAGAGCCGCAGCCGGAATATCAACCTTGACCACTGGATCGGTGTTCTTTACCTCGAGTACGAGCGCAGATTGTTTGCTCAAGGAGAAAGCTTGCGCCAGGACGTCCGCAGCCACCGCCAATCTGACGACTGTTTGATTGTTGTCATTATTTTCTCTAGTCACAGGAACTTGCAGATTGTTGTTGCCTAACTTAACATCGGTATAATTTGTCGGGGTACCGGGAACGCCAACAGGCCTTTCTCCTTCAGTTGGCGGCAAAGCCTCTCCCCATACCTTAAACTCTCTACTACTCGGCCAAGCGTTGGCATCGGTGAGCGTCATTCGTACATAGCGGTAGATTCCTGCCACTTCTTCGGTAATCATTGGACCCTGCACGCCATCATTCGTTCGATCAACAAGGATCTCCCAATCCGAACCGTTCGCCGAACCTTCGATCTTGTATTTATAGGTCTTGCTATCCGCGTCCGCAAACCATTGGAAGACATGAGTCAGGGCATACTTCTCGCCGAGATCGACTTCAATCCATGATGGATATTTCACGCCATCCACCAGCCATCTTGTCTCCGGATTTCCGTCTACGGCAAGATCCGGGGAAAACACCGCATCTCCTCCGTAATTGGTGTATTCCGAAGCGGTTGCCTGTTTTTTGTAAGCGAGATTCACTTTCTGCCCGGTAATATGGACCGGAACGGTACCCTTTACTCCCGAACCGTCTCCAGCCTCCGCACGAACGCGAACCGTTCCGTTTTTATTGGGATAGAGCAGACCGTTGTCATTTATAAATGCCGCATCCGTCGGCGATTGGCCGTCTTCCGCCCAGACAGACCAGGCAACGGCTTTGTTAGTTGCATTTGCAGGCAGAACATCGGCAATCATCTGTAAACTCTGCCCGTTTAACGCGATTTCATTTGTTCCTCCCTCGCCCGAAACTTCAATGGCGGCTACGGGGATATTTTCCGGGATGACTTCGCCGGTACTGCCATAGATTTCAAACTCCTTGCTGGACGGCCAGGCATTGGCTTGAAGAAACGTCATTTTTACATACCGATAGCTCCCATTGACCGCTTCCGTGATCTTATCCCCGGTGACACCCACTATACTGCGGTCTACCATCAACACCCAGTTTTCACCGTCTAATGAACCCTCTATTTTAAATTTATAGGTTTGGGGTACTGCCGCGTACTGAATGATTGTACCGAGAGCTTTAGGCTCTCCCAGATCAACCTGTAACCAAGATGGATATTGCACGCCATCTACAAGCCACCAGCTATCCATATTGCCGTCGACTGCGTTGGATGGATAATAGATTCCCGCTTCGCCATAATCGGCATAGGTAGAGGCGGTTACCGTTTTACCCCGCGCAAGGTTCTCAGGCTGATTGCTGATTGTAATTATTTTTTCGCCCTTTATTTCCGGCTGACCGTTGTCCGTCACTACCACTTTCACCTGACCGTTCGACTTCGCCGTTAGCAGACCGTCGCCGGCTATGGAAGCCTTAGTTGTGGGCGTGACTCCATCCATCTCGTAAACTTCCCATTTGACGGACATAAAACCGTCATCATCCAGCGGCTCTGCCTGATAGCCCATTTGCAATGTTCCATAAGGCTGTGTAATGGTGTCTGCTCCATTTGCAGTTGTTACAGTCAAACTTGTAGCATGTTTAATGGTAAGCAACTGCGGAATGTGATTTTTGTTTGGGAGCAGATTGTCCGGTTCGGTTGTCGCGTTGGAGAAAACTCTTCTAACTGCATTGAGATAATCGAACCCATACTTTTCTGTTGGGGCGATATAATGGCCCTCGGCATACTCGTTCCAGTTGTCGAGAAATAGCAATTTGCCGCTCAAATTTCCATCTGATTTAGCATTCATTCTGGTTTTCGCTTCGTCCAAAAGTCCTTCATACAAATTCGGGGGGATCTCCCAGACGGGTGCAGACGTGCCCCACGGCCGTGCATCCCAGCCGCTTGATAAAGTCATAATATAGGGAACTTCGCTGTTAGAATCGAAATTATTCCACGACTCGATGTGAGACTGGACATAGCTCTCGGACGTGATGTTCGCGTCAGTTGGATAAGTATCCATAAAGGTCGGGATGTGATAGGAATAAATATAATCGATTCCGATCTCTTTAGCGGCAGCGAAACTTTGTGTTGTATTCGTGTTCTCGGCTGTCATCAGGATAACGCCTGGATAGCTGGCAACCGCCACTGCCTGGCGGAATTGAGTAATGGCATTTTTGGCATTCTCTTCGCCACCGACATCGCTTATGAATTTGGACAAGCTGTAGATCGATACGATTGGCTTGCCTTCAACTTTCAGATAATTGGATTTGGAGAAATAGTCCTCTATCCAGAAAGGGACCACATTGTCCAGGAAATCATTGATGTCCGAGACACCGTCGGCCGAATCATTGGAATTTTCCCATTGTATGGCCCATTTCAAATACTCTCTATGTTGAGCGCTGTTGGCCAAGGAGTGCGTCAAGCCATCAAAGGAGGACATAACCGGGGCTTTGCCCTTATTTCCTTTTTGTCTAAACCAGCATGAAAACAAACCGTCTATGCCGTTCTCGACAGCCATCTTGATCTGCCAATCTGTCGACACGTCGTAATTCTCGTCATAATACCCCATGAGTGGAGTCCGCTCCGGATAAAGAACGGGGTTCGTGCTTTCCCAAAAATATCTGCTTCCCCATAAGTTGCACGACTGCGCCACTACGATTTTGTCACCGGTATCGACTGGAACGGGGGTCGGAACCAGATCCCGCGGCTGAACATAGGATTCGCCTCTGACTTCAAACTCCATGCTGCTTGCCGGGCTCCCGTCTCCGGAACCGGTAATCACAAGTTTGACAAATCTGTATCTTCCCTGAACCGTTTCTTCTATTGTGCTGCCGCTAACACCGGTTTGGGTACGGTCGGCCAGAACGGACCAGGACCAGTTGTTGGGCGTATTTTGATTGGAGCCTTCAATACGGTAGTACCAAGTGGTATCTGTCTGAAAATGCTGTTTCACTGCCCCCAGCGTAGTGATCGCATCCAAATCAAGGATAATGGTTTGAGGAAATGCTGCATTTGCCGCAACCCATCCTGTGTTAAGATCGCCGTCTACTGCTTTAACTGCGGTATGGATCCCCAGATGAGAGGACGAGTCGGCCCGGCTTCCCGGAGCTATATTGGCATACCCGTCCTCATCATTTGTCGTTTCCGATGCTTCAACTTTATTTTCTTCCAGACCGATATTGCCCAAACACGGCAAGAAAATTGAAAGGATTAACATACAAATTGCGATTTTGTTCATTCGTTTCCGATACAAAAATCCCATCCCCTTCCGCATATTCGCTTCTAAACTGTCTTGAATGCTTCACGTACAGCTTCCAAATAGGAAAATCCATATTTTTCGGTTGGAAAGATATAATGCCCTTCTCCGTATTCATTCCAGTTATCCAGCAAAATTATCGTACTTTCCAACCCGCCGCCGTGCCGGGTATCAAGCTCCTGTCTAGCCGTTTCGCATACTCTTTGAAAATCGCGGGGTTCGAGACGCCACGTTTGGTCTGTGCAAGAATAACCCCACGGTTCCGAATCCCATCCCATGGAACACGTCACGATATTAGGAACAGCCCCCAGGGACTGCTCTTCCCAGCATTTCTTCTGCGCGAGAATAATGGAATCGGGATTGCCGCCGAAAAATTCCGATCCGGGATGGGTAGAGCCATCCGCAAACGTAGGCCAGTGATACGAGAAGCTGTAATCCAGACCGATATCTTTCATAAGCTGATTCCGCTCTGTTACCGGCCCCCAGCAATATTGGCCGAAAAGGATCAAACCTTTAAATCCAGCCTCTATACAGCGCTTACGCATATTCTCGATCGCTCTTGCAGCAGGAAGACTTCCGCCAAGTTGCTCAACAAGCAGACCGATATTGTAAATCGAGAGAACCGGCTTTCCATCCAGAACAAGGTAATTGGATTTAGAAAAGTACTTTTCCATCCAATATGGCAGCAGATTTTCAATGAGATCGCTTTCAGAACCCACTCCGGAAGCGATGTCGTTGGCGTTCTCCCACATGATCATAAATTTCATTTGATCCCCGTACCTGCTGTGTTCCAGACCTCTTAGCCAATGATCGTATTCGGCCGTAATCGGCCGTTTCCCCAAATTATTTTTGGATCGATACCAACAGTTCATAAAGAAGTGAATGCCATGCTCTAAAGCAAATTTGATCTCCCAATCAATGATGGAAGGGTCCGCCTCATCATACCAACCAAGTACAGGCTTTCGATTTGCGAAAGGTTTGATTTTCTCCCATGCGGAAGAGCTGTTCCACAGATTGCATACTTGTGCCCCGACCAGGTATTTACCCGTTTCAATCCGAATAGGTTGTGTAGGCTGGCTGCTGTAATCCCGAATCCCGTCGCTTGCCAAATGTACCGCCCCCCTTATTGGGAGAACTCCGCCTTTTGTAAGGGGGAGTTCTCATTTTGCCTATCTTTATATGGAGGTTAATGACTAGTTAAGCTCCGAGAGGGCCTTCTGCATTTCCCCGTCCCAGAAAGTGTAAACCTTGTCAATCCCCATCTTCTCAAGTTCCTTGATGATCTTTGCTTTGTGAGCGCCGAAGTCATCCGCAAGAATCAGCTTGATGACCTCCTGGTTCAGATAATTGACGATACGGTCCGAAATCAGCTTAATCTCGTCCGGCTCGCTAGGCGGCAGCAACGGAGAAAGCTCCGCTATGCGTGTTTTGCCGTATTCTTGGCCCTTGGGCGGTATCTTGTTCGGAAATTCCGCATTGTAGTAAGAAGTAATTTCCTTTTTTAGCGCATTTTCAGGCTTTTCCAGCTGGATCTCCATGTAGGATTGATT
Source organism: Paenibacillus agaridevorans (assembly GCF_018604145.1). NCBI lineage: Bacteria > Bacillati > Bacillota > Bacilli > Caryophanales > Paenibacillaceae > Paenibacillus > Paenibacillus agaridevorans. Next base: position 5,924,911 of record NZ_CP075889.1, read on the forward strand.
ATTTCTGAAATCAAGTGGATTCTTGGTGCCAGGGACGAATCCCGTAATATCCAGTCCGGATTGGTTCGCATATTTCCGATATCCGAACTTCAAGGCGTTTTCAGCGTCTTTCTCGTTTTCGAAATAAGTATCTGTATACTTATACTCACCGTTCTCGTTTACCCAATCCTGTCCCTCGATTCCATTAATAATCGTGAGTACGCCTTCAACAGAATAGAAGTAGTTGATCAATTCCATTGCTCTTTCCGGATTTTTTGAGTCTTTGCTGATGGCATACACAAAGTTCTGTCCTTTATTTTCCGTATTATAATAATAGTTTTCTCCACTCATAGGAATGGGGTTGTCTGCGGTCCAACCTTTGTCGTAGATCTGCTTGGATTGCAAATAGGAGTTTGATCCGCCAATTACCCAGTTAATATAGGTGGCAAGTACCTGCCCGGTATTATATTTCTGGACAGCCTGATCATACTTTTGCGTCCAACTGTCCGGGTCAATGAGCCCCGCTTTGTTGGCCTTATTCCAGAAATCAAGATCAGCCCAGAATCCCGAGTTTTCATTGGTATATTTGTTGAAGTATTCGAAAGAATCTCGGTCGATTTGAAGAATATTCGTCAGTCCGCCTATAACCTCTGCTCCTTGGCGTCTTACGTTCCAGTGATCGGCCAGTATTCCATAGCCCCAGTCCAACCATAATGAGAACCCGTGGTATGGCTTTCCATCCTCGTTATTAGGATGAAGCTTTTTCATCTCTGCGACAACCTTGATATAATCATCGGGCGTTTCGATTGCCGGGTAACCGAGCTCCTTGTAATAATCCCATCTTACATAGGGGCCCGCCCAGATCGTTTCAGGCAATACGGGGCCGTCCGTGCTAATTTCGGAACCAAGGAATTTCAATTGCCCGTCTCCGAACATTTCTTTATAATAAGAAATCGTTTCCGGACTGATGTTCTTTTTGATGTCTTGTCCATATTTTTCGAGAAGCGGTTCCATATCAATAACCAGGCTTTTCATTTGGTCAAAATTTTTCTTGGGAATAACCATAATATCTTTCAGATTGTTAGTGGCGAGAATGGCTGCCAGCTTCTCGTCGGATGGCTGGGTTTCCATATCGAGCTCGATATTAAACTTCTCTTCGATATGCTTCATGATCGGATCTTCCTGGCGTCCCGGCGGGGAACTGGCCCACAATTCCGCTGCCCAGAATGACAAGCCTACCTTTTCCCTCGGATTTTCCTGTGCGGCTGTCCCACCCTGATTCGTTGGCGCTTGTTTACCTGCGTTATTGTTTTTCTGCTCGCGATTGTTGTCTGAGCATGCAGTGTTCAATGCGAGTGCAGCAATGAGGATCACCGTTGACCATTTTCCCATTTGCCTCTTCATACCTATACCCCCAGTTATTTTTTAATCATGCTTATTGGTAACCTGCAAGCAGGCCAATAACGAAAGTTATCCTTTTACCGATCCCAGCATAATGCCCTTTACAATAAACTTTTGCATAAACGGGTAAACAAGTATGATCGGAAATACCGTTACCATAGTGATTGTGGTCTTGATCGAAAACGAATCAAGCTGCTTGTTGCTCGCAACATTGTCCAAATTGATATTACCCTGCATGGCTGCTCGGGCAAGAGACTCTGCCTGCTGCAGGTAGTTGTAAAGCATGAGCTGCAACGTTTGAAGATTCGGATTGGATACAAGGAAAAAGTTGTCCTGCCAGGCATTCCATTGACTCACCGCATTAAACACCGCTACGGCCGCGATTACCGGCAGACAAACCGGTGCTGTAATCCTCCACAAAATCGAAAAGTATCCGGCTCCATCGACTAGGGCCGACTCCTCAAGCGCAGTCGATATCGATTCCATGTACGTCTTGATCAATATAACTGCGAAAGGCGAAATCATGCCAGGCAGTACATAAAGCCAAAAGGTGTTGTTTAACGATAGAGTTTTCATGATAACGAACCAAGGTATGAGTCCGGCGTTAAAGAAAAGCGTAATCACAGTAGCTCTATAGATCCACCTTCTGCCCGGAAGAATATTTTTAGTTACCACATAGGCCAACATGATAGAGAAGAACAACATCAAAGCAGTCCCAATGATCGTTCTTGCGGCCGAGATACCGAAAGCCATCAAAATTCCGTCCAGCTTTAGAACACTTTTGAAATTATCCAGATGGAATCCGACCGGGAAGTAAAGCACCTCTCCCATAGCTACAGCGTGCGCATCGCTCACAGAAGCAATAAAGATGTAATAGAAGGGATAGATACACAAGAAAGCGAAAAACAAGAAAATGGTTGCATTGATAATTTGAAAGGTATAATCTCTTTTTTTCATCGTTTTCCCTCCTTGTTAAAATATCGACTGGTTTCTCAATTTCTTCGAAATATAGTTGGCACTGAACAGCAGAATAACACTGATAAGCGTCTTGGCCATTCCGATCGCCGTAGACATCGGATAATTATTGAGCGTGATGCCGAGCCTATAGACATACACATCCAGCACCTGAATCTTGGATTGGGTAAGTCCATTCTGAAACAGGAAGTATTGTTCAAATCCCGTATTTAGCAGCCCGCCGATATTCAACAACAGCAGCGTGATGAAAGTGGGAATCAGGCCGGGCAAAGTGATATGCCACATCCGCTTGAATCGACCCGCCCCATCCACCGAAGCTGCATCGTATTGTTCCTGATCGATCCCCGCAATTGCAGCAATATAGATGATGGCCCCAAAGCCAAGCGATTTCCATATCGAGATGGCTGTTTGAAAATACCAGACAATGTCGGGGTTTGCCAAAGGGTTAAGCGGTTTGGAGATCCAACCCAGATTGAGCAGTACTTTATTAAGAATGCCATCCCCTGGAGCAAATATAGCGTAAGCAAAAGAGAATACCAGAATCCAACTGATAAAATTGGGTAATGTGCTTATCGTCTGAATAAGCCTCCGTAGTCTGCTATTGGTCATCTCCATAAGGAAGATGGCAAAGATTACGGCAATCGGCGTAGATAACAGACTGAGAAAACTAAGAACAAGAGTATTGCGCAGCACGTTGGACAACTCCGGGTCGTCAAACGCGAACACAAACCACTTAAAGCCCACAAACTCGGTATCTAACATTTTGAGCCCCGGTTTGTAATCGAAAAATGCCATAGCCCAACCCGCCAATGGGAGATAAGAAAATACGACCAAGATAATAACGCAGGGAATCGCCATTAGCAGCAGGGTTATTCTTCCAGAATCCATCCCCTTATTTCTTTTGGCAACGTACACCTTCTGTTTATTGACCTGCAAGTTGTTTGTTGACATCTAAGTACCCCTAATCTATGATATGTTTAATTTCTGAAGTCCCGTAGGTTCATAGTAATACGTTCCCGTAATGAGATGCTATGATCAGAACTTTAGTAATTTGCAATAATTATGGACTCTTTGCCTGGAGGTTAACTAAACGATGATGTCACTATATTCCAGGTTTATTAAACGAAAATTTTTTAATCGTCTTCTTATCATTTACACGGGGATCATTATCCTTACGGTCATTCTATTTAGCATGTCCGTCATTCACAGTCTAAAGCGGTCCGCCGAACAAGACGGTCTATACAAAGTTAAAGAAAGCGCTTCCAATGCAATGAATTATATGGAGGAAAAATCTGAATCCGTAACTTTACTTACAAGACAGATTTATCTTAATCCGGTACAACACCAAAGTATGATGGACTTTTTGTCCCGTAAAATTACCAATTACAACGAAGCTGATTATATGGGAGCAACTGTGATCAATAACTACCTCAATGCGGTTGCATCCCTGGATAACGATATTTTTGATGCCGTACTGTATAAGAAGATCAGCAAAGATCTCATGTTTACCTCAAATTATTTGATCTTGAACAGCCAGAGTTTCATTGCGAACAACACATCCTCTTTCGGGAAAATGGACGATGATTTTTATGGTCTCTCGATAACTCCCTCCTATCTTCAAGACTATGCAACCTCAAAGCAATTGCGTATTTTTTCGATTTCATCGAACATCCGCGCGCCCTTTGCCCTTTCCGGCGGGGATAACACTTCATTGTACAACCGAAGCATCGCCATCCTGACCGTAAACTATAACGCGGAGCGAATTGTCCGCCATTTCGAAAAAATGGTTAGCGGTAAGTTTTCGCCTGAAATTATGGTATTAAGTCAAAACGGCGACGTGATTTTGGACACTACCGGCAACTATTACGGGAAGACATATCCTCATTTCCGGCCAGACAGTCCTACACCGATTAACTTGGAGCCATCCAGTCTCGTCAGTTCCTTGTATCATGAGAAACTCGGCTATTATGTCGTAGCTATACTGCCGCGCTCTCAAATGCTGGTTTCTATCCAGTCCTCCATAAACACGGTTGTACTTATCGCCGCAGTGTGCGCGGCGTTTGCCTTATGTTTCGGTATCGTCAGTATTCGATTATTTTCAAGAAGGGTTAATCTCATCAATAAAGCCATCCAGAAAGTACAGATGGGCAATTTGAATTACCGGATTCCCGTCAGTAAAAATCAGGATGAGATCAACAGCATAGCGGTTAATTTCAATCATATGTGCAATATGCTCAAGGATTATATCAATAAGATTTACATTTCCGATTTGTTGCAAAAGGACGCCCAGATCCATGCGCTTCAAGCTCAAATCAATCCCCATTTTCTGTACAACACGCTAGAAGTAATCCGAATGGAAGCATTGTCTTACGGAGATGAGAGTACAGGACATATGATCGAGCTTCTTGCCCAATTGTTTAGAAATAGCATCAAAGGAGAGTTGGTCGTTACGATCAAAGATGAATTGGAATTCTGCAACAACTATCTCGAACTGTATCATGTCAGGTATAGCAACAATCTCATATTCGACTTCCAAATCGATGAAAACATTCATCAATTCGGTATTCCCAAACATCTGTTGCAACCGATCATTGAAAATGCTTTGATTCATGCCGTCGATCATTCGAGACCGGAAAACCAAATAACGATCCAAGGTTATAGGCAAGAGCAGCAGATTGTGATTGAAATATCGGATGACGGGCAGGGGATGGATGACTCAACGAGGGATCAAATCAGAGAACAGCTCAGAATCACTAGTGAAATAAACCATAATAAAATTGGTCTTTCCAATGTTCATAGGCGTATTCAATTATTATTCGGCAAGGAATACGGAGTGGATATTGACAGCAAATCCGATAAGGGCACTACCGTACGTATCTGTATTCCAACAAAGAGCCGAGAGGAGATGCTGAACGATGTACAAAGTTTTGCTGGTTGACGACGAGCCGAAAATTATTCAAGGATTGCAGCGTTTGGTTGATTGGGAAGATTACGGCATGGAGGTAGTCGGCACAGTCCAATCCGCAGCGGAAGCGATGGCGATCATGGAAGGAAGAACGATTCACGTCCTGATTACGGATATAAAAATGCCTGAAGTGGATGGACTTCAATTGATCCAATGGACAAAGTCCTTCAATCGGCTAATCAAATGCGTCATTCTTAGCGGTCATGCCGACTTTCCGTTGGTCAAGGAAGCAGCTATGCTCGGAATTGAGAATTACTTGCTCAAACCGGTCAATCGGGAAGAGTTGTCCGATACATTAATTGGGATACATTGGAAAATAGAAAGCGATTTATCTGAACAAACACAATTGAGAAGCGATGCAGTCATTTTGAGAAATAATATTATCAACCGCTGGTTAGTAAATCGAATCAGACGCCAGGAGCTTGAACAAAGAGCCGATTTGCTAAACATCAAATTTGATTCTCCTTCTATCATCGTCAGCTTAATAAAAGTCTTATATAAAGATTCCGATACCGATCGCGACAGGGATTTGATTCAGTATGCCGCCGAAAATATTTGCTCAGAGCTTGCAACGTGGGCTGTCACAGTCTGTGATCCCTATGGATATATCGTATGTATTTTTCCTGGCGAATCCGAAGCTACAACCATGCAAATCCGGAGTGTTTTAAAGGACTGCTCCGAAGCCATTGCAGCCTATCTTAAACGCGATGTGTTTATTACGGTCGGGACCCGGGAAAAGGAGCTGCACGACGTCCATCTCAGTTATAAACGCGCACTGCATTTAATGGATTACAGCCTTGTACTGCCAACGAATACAATTATGGATGACTCGGAGCAGTCACCTCTAAAAAACATCTTTCCAATCAACATCGATTACAATCGATTACAGTCTTATTTGATCAACGGCAATGGCGCCGGTGTATTGAGCTTTATCGAGGAAACGTTATCCGAACTATCCCGTGCAGGAGGTGTTTCGCCTTCGCTCGTACAGAATGTCACGATTGAAATTGCCCACCATTTGCTTAGCTATACCCATAAAATAAACCCTGATCATGCGTTTCAGATGAAAAATCAAGGAAGTCTTGTAGCAGAGCTGCAGCAACAAAAAAACATGGATGAAATAAAGCTTTGGCTTAGTTCGCTAGCACAGACAGCTTTGCAGGCTGCTCATTTGAGAGACGATGATAGGAATCCGATCATCAAGCGCATGCTGGACTATGTCGATCGTCATTACATGGAAAACATTTCATTAAAAACCATATCCATTGCTTTTAATGTGAATGCGGCGTATATGGGACAACAATTTATTAAGGCCATGAATGATACCTTCTCCAACTATTTAAACATCAAACGTATCGAGAAAGCCAAGGAGCTGATTACGACAACCGATTTGCCTCTGCAGGAAATTGCGATCCGGGTCGGTTATCATAACCAAAGCTACTTTAACAATATGTTTAAGAAACATACCGGCGGTTACCCTACAAAATACAAAATAACGGCAAGATCCCTTCATTCCTAGGTACTGACATAATATTTGTAAGTATCAACCTAACATTCCCGAATTCGTTGCTTACGCATCCATTGCGTAGTCACCCATTTCTCGCCGCGGATAACAGGCTTGCCGCTATGTAGTGTAAGTTCATTTAATGCTTGATTACTATAAAAATATTCGAAGTAAACAGCAGAACCTTTAACCGGTTTAACCGTAATCTCTAAACTCGGGAATGTGGTTTCTCCTCCTTCTTCTACATCATTTAAATATATGATTAATGTACTCATTCGATTATTATCACTAGAGGGATTATTGGACCCAAAAAAATCATAATGCTCTTTAAATTCTTGTCCAGGTTCATACTTTAATACTTGCAACCCTTCGGCATGTACAATTGGCACATGCATCAAGCTTGATATGCGGTTCTCAATAATAGTAATTAAAGGGCTTTCATTTTCATCAAAAAACATTCCGCTGCTCGTACGAATTTGACTCACTTCTTTATTAGCCAACTTCGATTTTTTAAGACGAGACGCTGCGGAATCAATAAGTGCTTGGCATTCTTCATCGCTTAGCACACGATCAAACTTCATTAATAGAGGTTCTTCATTTAAAACTGTGGCAGTAATAATGTGATTGTCAATAGAATAGACAGATTGAATGGGTAAGATAGAAACTTCAGTTATCATAAATCAATCAACCTCCGTTATATTCTTTTATGATGACAAAAACATGAATCTCTAAATGAAGCACAGTGCATTCCGACTGATTAAAACGATATTGAAATCTATCAAATATTGGAATGCATTTCTTTGCATATTTTTTGGACTATGTGTATGAAGTAGGGAAATAGGACTTTTTATCCACTCGCGCAGACGGTAACTTTCTGCCAGTTGAATTTCAACTCTACAATTGTATAATTGTTATAACAGTTGAATGCATTGATAAGGAGGGAACTTAATGAACAGGATGGTCGAGATGGAACGAAAAGTGACTAAATTCGGCAATAGTCTAGGAATAACCATGACTGACGCTTTGAAACAAATTGGATTGGATCAGGGTGACATAGTTACCATCGATGTTAGCCCAGAAACAGGGGAAATCGTCATTAAGAAATCGACGAAAGTTTCCTTACCTGACGGAATTAGTACGGACTTCATGGATACATTGACAGATGTCATTGAGGAATACGATCAAACGCTTCGTGGACTTAAAGACAGATGACATCCATTCGATATCTATCCGTCCAAGAAGTGATAGCTATCAATGTAGCCATGATTCAACGTTATAGCCCGGGGGAACATATAGGAGTGAAAGAACCTGGATTGCTCGAATCGGCCATCCATAGGCCTCAATCTTCTGTCTTTGGCGAAGACGCTTATCCCACTATTTATGAAAAGGCTGCCGCTTTGTTCGAATCGCTAGGTCAAAACCATCCTTTTCATAATGCAAATATACGAACAGCTTTTACAGCACTGGTTATATTTCTACGTTATAATGGTCTTCGTTTTAAGATGGATACCAAGAAAGCCGAGGATTTTACGGTGGATATGGTGAATCATCGATTCGATCGTCAACAAGCCGCTGGGATCATTGAAGCCCACTCCACCATGATTCCAAGATCATAAAGTGCAAAAACCCCATCCTCTCCCGGATGGGGTTCTACATTTGGTGGAGACGAAAGCTTTCCCCATACTCTTCTAGCCATGCAACCCTCCCGTTATACGAGGGCTATGACGATAGGGGCCTACTGGGACTTGGATCAGGCTGGTTAATCCTTGCGAAGACATCTTGTAGATCTCGTCGCATAATCGGGCGTCAAAGCCTAGGAGCGGATGTCCCCCTAACCCGATAGCAGATGCTGTTAACAGCAATCGCTGTACAAGCATCCCCGCTTCCATCTGCTGGATGCGGTATCCCCTGTACCCCATCGTTGTTGTAAGATGATCCTTGGCTCCCGCTATATGAAAGCATAACGGTACTTGAAACAGGTTCACATTATCGGAAGGCATTCCCCGCTGCAGTTGGAGCCGATAATCCCCAGGATGTATCAATCGCAATGCATGAGCATCGCTGTCATAATGATAAGCACCTTCTGGAAAACCATCAACATTATACAGACATACGTACAGGGAGACGCGGGAAACGGAGTTCTCATGGCTTCCATCTAGATCATTCCAATACCTGAAGGAAGCCGCCGTCTCCTGCAACAGCAACGCCAGCTGCTCTTGGCTTACCTTGCTCATCATAAAATCACTGTCGGGCGAATACCGCTTCCGGCTCACAGATGCCAAATCATACATCAACCGCTTCATACGGGGCAGAGCTACCGCCGAATCCTCGCTGTCAACGATCTTCTCTTCCCTAATTCGCGGTATCGACGGAAGTGATTCGAATAGGGAAGCCTCGTTCATTCTGATTAGCATCGGAAATTCCTTGACCCTCCGGGACCGGATATAATGGTCATGCCGAACCGTTGGCAGCTCCCGGCACAATTCGCTAGCAGAGAAAATGTCCCCACTCTCATTCGAATTCGCAGCCCAATAAATCCCGGGCTCTATCGACAGCGGAATTACCGCATACACGCTTTCCTCTTGTTCAGATACCCCAAGAAGATGATTTACGGCTCGATCAAGAAACTGGAAATACACCCCCGATGCAAATCCAAACCGTTTGGCCACTTCCAAGAGCTGCCCCATCAGCGTACCCGCATCAAGTCCTTGCAAGCGATAGGAAAAGTTATTGTATTTAAAAAAGTTTTTCCAAAACATGCTCGATACAAATACGGCGCCAAAGCAAGCCGACACGTCATAACGATTACCAAGAGCCCTTGCCAAATAGGAATCGAAGTCGCCTTCTCGCAGCAACACCAAACGATGATGCGCTACATCATAATGATAGACCCCCGCAGGCAAATCCTCTACCTTTAGATACACATATAATTCATTCGGATATAACGCTCCCCCCGAAGGAGCAAACCGCCGATACAGCTGAAGCAGGCCCATGGTTGGCATCATGGAATTCGAGGCGAGGACTGCTTGGGACATTTGAGTGAGCCCAAATACGTACCAGAGAAAATGACCCATCTGGCGGAGGTCGGGCAACAGCTTCGCTTCACTTCCCTCGAGCGTCAGCGGTACTTCCGGAGAGAGCTGAACCACAGGCAAACCGCGATAAAGCTTATAGGCAAGCGGTCCGTCTTCCCAATCCACCGCCAAGTCGGGCGGTTTGGTCTTATCGATGTCAAAATGCAGATCGTGCAAAAATGCTTCCAAACTCATCCTTGTCCCTCCTTATATAACGAGGGTGGTCAACCACGCCGCATTTTTTATACTTATGGAAACGGATGCGGATAGGGATTGAGATCCTCTAGCTCAAGCGGCTCCTTTACGTACCCGAGCTCCGCAGGTACGCGGAGCACCCGCTCCAGCCCTGCCAGACGGGTAAACTGGTGCCCGAATGTCATCGGCAGCATCCCGGGGATCAGCACTTTTACGCAATGCAGACCATTTCGTTTAATTTCCGGCGCTGTTACATCTACCACAATGACATCGAGATGGAGCCGGCGGAATGTATGAAGAATGTCCTTCAGGTCATCCGTTAAATCAGTATGCCTTGCTCCCCGCTCGAATTCCTCTTCGAACGTTCGCAATGGGCGATTTTCATCCAGCAGGAAGTTCAGACGGTCCTGCGCTTGCGGCAATCCGTAAAGCAGGGAATGATCCTCCATCTGCTGCACCAGGGAGGAATCATGGAACATTCGAACATACGTCTCGCGGTTCGCCTCCAATTTCTCGTCAAGCGACTGCATCATGCCGGCCAACTCGAGAACCGCACCCTTCACGGCCCTTACCGGATCCGGATGAGCTCCGGCCGCACAGATGAGATTCACTCCTGTTTGCTTTCTGTTTTTCGCGATTCCCCATACACTTGGAATGCCATTCTCCATCGTCGAGTTAAAGAAATGTACATCAAACCCCGCCACTGCCTGCAAACGATCGATCATCAATCGCAATTCCGGGTCATTAGCTGAATTTAAGTCAAGGCGCGGGAGAGGCAGCCGAGCGTACCAGGTCATCAGAAACGAATCCCGCTCCACCACTTCCAATATGCCGTAAAAAACAGCCTCCTCCAAGCTCCCGCCTAACGCGCACCCGTTGGACGTTTCAAACACAAAGTGGTGCCCGCAGCCCGTGCCGTAGTAGGCGAGCTGCTCTGGAACCAAGATTGGACGCTCTTGCAAAAACGAATAGCCCCATACCCAATCGATCGGCTGATCGGGATTAAACGTTGTAAAAGAAGCCGTTGGCCGAGCATATTGCTCCTCTGTATGCACCCCTACGGTAACAGGGTCGAGCGCTTGATCTTTCAGGCTGCGGAAGCTGCCACGGACGACCGTCCGTTTGCTTCGGGGCGCCAAACCGCAGTACCGCTCGAGCCCCTCCAATATAGCGGTCAACTCGCTCGCCGCATAGGAATGAGATCGGCCCGCCGATCCCACATCCTCTCCGGGCAACGGCAGATTGACACTCACGTCGGCAAATAGCGACTTAAGGTTGGCCAATTTCAAATTCAAAAAGCCGGTTCGGTAATCCAGGTAGTCGTTGGTCAATACTTTACCCAACTCATCCATGGAGCGGCAGCGATAACTGTCTGCGCTAATCTTAGGGCTTGGTTGCAGCGAAATACGGGCTGCTGTCGAGGAATCATCCTGTAATCGACTGCAAAACGGACACAGCGGATCAGGAAGAATGCGGTGAAGGGAGCTCTCCAGCGTTTTTAAGTTGATCAAAAACAACTTCCCTGCCGATTGAACCGTTTTGCCTTGCAATAACCTTCCAGTCTCATCTGCCAGCAAGTGAGCGACCTGGAAAAGCCCCGTACGTGACGCCCATGCATCACGCGCAATCCCCCCATGCGTTCCCAACCTCTGCTTTAGCCCCCGCATCTCTTTGCGTTCACGCCCCGCCATGAGGCGCCGCGTGTCTGCACACTGGGAGCAACCTTGTATCCCCGGTTGAACCAACGGTCCGACTACGCCTTCACCAAATGAAACGAAACCGCGCAGCCAAGGAATGCCAGCCGGTTGCAGCGCCTCTTCCGCCTTTTGATGAACATAAGGATGCCAGGCATCGTGCAACACCAGCACCAAATCCGCCTTTTCAGGTACTCCTGCCTCGAAATCAATCTGACGAAAAACCTCAAATTCCGGTGACAGTTCCCCATACACGCAGTCTGCCAATACCCCTTCTCCCACAATCGCAATCCTAGCGCTCACCGGGATTCCTCCTCTCGCAGCACCACACCAAATACTCCTGCTATTTCCTCCTTCAAAAACGGTTCTACTGCCAGATCGAGAGCCAAGAGCCTCATACTGTTCGAATTCAAAACCTGCAAGGCGGCCTGAAGCACCTCATGTTGCGATGTCGCTTCACAGGCAGGGATCTCGACGAACCTTAATGGCATCCGCTCTTCCAGATGCACGGATGAAAACGCCAATGCTTGCGAATGGAGGCCATCCGGTTGGTTTTGTGCTGCTAGCAGAGCCTGTTGCAATGCCTTCCGCAAAGCTAATGTCACATTTAAGCCTGCATGTCCATACCAGCCATCCCTCATACCGACCCACATCACAGGAAATCCGCACACTTCCTCTCCCATGGCGATGGACGGCTCTCCCTTCATGCTCGTCAAGGCCTGCAGATAATAAGAGCAGTGTCGATCCTCTACCGTACCTAACTGTACCCGGGAGACAATGGATAACTGGTGCTCCCGCCGCGTGACCAATACTTCGTCCAAGCACCTTTGCAACCCTCGGCAAATCCCTTCCGCAACCGTTTCTCCTGCTCCTACGCCAATAAACTCCTGCGTTTCCAGAGCAACGGGCAAACCGGCCATTCTCGATACATAGGCTTCAAGCCCGGATAACCCCGCTTCCCGCCTTGCTTCCTCATGCGTCAGATCGGCACAGATGATGTCCGGTAGCAGACCGGCCGGTCCTTCCGTTATTGGATCCATTGCCTGAACGCGGCACTGAGATAGCGGCAGCTGCTTTAAATCCCCCTCTTCCCAAGCATAAAAAATCCCTGATTCCGCCGATGTCAGCCGGATGAAGTAAGGAATTAATCCGTTCTCGCTTTTGTTCGAGCTCCGTTCAAGCCGTCGATCCAAATCATGAATCCATTCAGGTGTGCGAAATCCGGTCACAAGCGGATGAGGGATAAACGAATGCCACCTTCCTTCCAAGGTCTCCAGATCCAATAGGTAAAACCGATTATTTTGTTCCGAATCGTCCGTTCCCGTCAACTTTTTAAATAATTCAAACACGATCACATTGGCCAACATCGCTCCTGCTGTAGAAGAAAAGGCATGCAATTGCGGATCTTTAGAAATCGCGGACTGGTGTATGCGACGCCATGCCGACTCCCAGCATCCCTCGGCATCCGGGCACACTAGCGGTCCCGCCATACCGGCTTGTTGCACGAATACAGCAGAAAGAAATACCTTTTTCTCCTCCCTGCAAGCGGCATGAAGAGCATGAAGTCCCTCGATATCGCCCTCTCGCGATACAAACAAAATCGAATCAAACGGCCTTACAATCTCCCGCCAGCCACTCTCGTCCTCCTTTGGCAAGGTAACTTCCGCCACAGCCACCTCGGAATCGGACTTACGGGCATGTACCGCTATTTCCGCCATTCGTTGCAGGTCAGTAGAATCCGAACCCGAGACCAGAACATAAAACCTTGGCAGCCCGGATTCCAGCAGCGCAGAAACCGCCGATATCAAGAATGGACCGGAACCGACCACCAATACGTTCGCCTGACGATAGGATTGAAACCGATACGCACCCGAATCACCAAAATGATCCAAAAACTCAATTTGAGAGGCATACTTTTCGAGAACCTCTTCCGGCAATTGATGCGGTGCATCTTGGCCTACATCCCGAACATAGCCATTGCGATACAAGACTTCTGCAATGTCATACACCTGGTTTCGGTGTTGGTCCGGCAATCCGTTTGTTAAATCCCCCAGTCTATGCTCCCCGTTGAATATCGGTATCAGCTTTTCAATCCACTTATCGATCGCCTCACCTTCCATGCGGAACGAGCTTACATTGTTTCGGAAATACACACCGCTCGAATCAGGGAGAAAAAACGTATCTCGTTTCACCTTTAGACGCATGGAAGGATTTAACTTTCTCATTCTATTCCTCCTCATTAGCTGTTCTCGATCTGCCCCAATACTTTACAAATAATTCTATGTCCAGCTCTTTGTCCGTCATGTCAGTAACGTTGTAACTTCCGTCCATTCACTCCCAACGCAAAACGCCCCCAAAATTAGATTAGATTGACCCGGGGGTTTCTCTACTATCTATTTTAGGGGCGTACATCAGATTGATTCAGTCAGTGGCCGTTCTCCGTCTTATCTTCCTCCATGTTGACAGTTATGGCAGTTATGACAGTTATGGCAGTTATGACAGTTGTGGCAATTTTGACAGTTGTGGCAGTTATGGCAGTTGTGGCAATTAAAGCAGTTAAAACAACTAAAGAAGCAATTTAAACAACTGAAGAAGCATAGACGAGCTGGTTGCTCGTTTTGCACGTTCCAAGGAGTCGCCTCGCTGGCCGTAATTGGGGAAACACTTAAATTCGATAAATCATTTTGGAAATTAGTCATATTCTTGCCTCCATTTTTTATATTGCTGGCAGCATAACCTCGCACTGGAATAAGATCAGGACCAACCTCCCCAATGAGTTCCGCCAATTTTAATGACAACATATGAATGGATCTCCGCACTTGTTACTGATTAAAATGCCTATATTTTGTTTTATCGTTCAGTCAAGTTGGAAATTGCGGTGAAACGCAAAAAGGAACTTGCCCCTTTGCAGTGACAAAGCTCCTTTTTCGTTATCGTGGATAATTGATTCTTCCTATTTAATCTACACAAGTGTACTATAGTACATATGTTCTTCTTTATATAACTATCCGACTAATGATCTATCAGACGATGAAAGATGGGGGATAATGTGAAATTTAAAATTGAGCAACCTAAAATCCTAGTTGAGTTACTCGAAACAAGATCCATTCACTCATTAGAATCAAAAGATGAGATCAGCAATGCAGTTATTGAAAATACAACAATTGAATCTCAGGATGCAATCAGGGTTTCCATGGATAAAATGATTTTTAGAAACGTAACCATTACGGAGTCTTCGTTGGAGCAAATCGAACTCACAGATATTGTTTTCGAGAATTGCGATTTTTCGAATGTTAATTTTTCAAGTTCATTTATGCATCGTATTGAATTTAGAAATTGCAAGCTCATTGGTACAAGCTTCTCTCAAAGCAGATTTCAAAATGTCCGTTTTCTGGACTGTTTGGGCGACTTTTCGAATTTTCGCTTCGCTACATTTAAACAGGCGGGTTTTGAAGATTGTTCATTAATAAGCGCCGACTATTATAATTCTACTTTTCAAAAAATATTTTTTACTCGTTGTCATATTGATCAGGCTTATATGATCGGATCAAAGTTAATGGGCGTCGATCTTAGCGATTGTACCTTTGACGAATTAAGCGTAGAGCTTCAAGATTTAGATGGATGTATGATTGCTAGTCATCAGGCCTCGACTTTTGTGGGACTTATGGGAATGATTATTCGATAATCGATACTCGGGAGGCGTTATTATGTTTCAATATAGTAATGAAAAATATGAAGGAGTTAATTTTAGCAGCCAAGATCTGAGGTATGGAGAATTGGTTAGTTGTATTTTCACACGTTGTCATTTTTCTAACGGGGCATTAGAGGAGATAATGACGAAAAACTGCCGCTTCATTGAGTGCAAATTTCAAGGGGCATCACTAAATGGCTCCATTCATACGGAATCCGCTTTTGAGAACTGTAACTTTAGTCAAGCAAATCTCTTTGTTTCAAAATTTGAAAATTGCAAAATGACAGGGTCGGACTTTTCAAACTCAAATATGGATGGGATCACGATTCTTCAAGGAGACTGGTCTTACACAAACCTTAGACATGCCAGATTAACAAGACAGGATTTACGCAGGATTCGTTTTTACGAGGCGGATCTCTCTGAAGCAAATCTAGAAAAAACGGATCTGAGGGAATGTGATTTTACTAGAGCGATGTTATCAAACGCGAAATTACAGGGGGCTGACATCCGTGGCGCTACAATGGATGGTATCGATTTCAAAGCATTTGCTCTAAAGGGTGTTCGAATGGATAGGGAACAATCTGTTTTGTTCTCGCGTTCTTATGGTGCTAAAGTTGATTGAACGTAAGCGATATTATGGATCCGTAATAAAACATGGTTCATCATACGGAACAATTTCATTTGGAGATGATGGTCATATGCGTGCAATAGCCATTTTATTTTTCTTCTTGTTATTAGGTACAATTTTGGAACGGCTTGCCGGCGTCCCGCTTCCTGGAAACGTGATCGGGCTTCTTCTCCTGTTTCTCTCGCTTGCGTTTGGATGGGTAAAGCTGGAATCAGTGGAAAACGTATCTGTGTGGCTGCTTAAAAATATGATGCTTTTCTTTGCCCCCCTCATTGTTGGCGCAATGGTTTTCTTCCCATTATTCCAGAAGGAATGGTCTGCTCTAGTCATGTCCTTGTTGTTTGGAACATTATCAGTCGTGCTCGCTACTGCGCTCACGGCAAAATTTTGGCCTGAAAGAAGGGAAAAGGAATGAATGCGCTCGATTCATTGTTGTCTTCCCCGGTTTTTGGCGTTACTGTGACGGTAGGATTCTATGTATTGTCCTTGCACTTGCAGCGCCGATGGTTGTGGCTTCACCCCTTATTCCTTACTTCAGGTGGAACCATCCTGCTGCTCATCCTCGCTGATATCCCTTATGAATCTTACGCCAAAGGCGGCGATATCATCACGTTCTTTCTCGGGCCTGCGACAGTAGCGCTTGCGGTGCCCCTCTATAAACGACGTTACGAGATACGCGAACATTTTATTCGTATCGTCGGCTCCATTACGGTTGGCAGTGCCGTCGGCATCGCTTCCTCTTGGTTTCTAGTTTTCACTTTTGGCGGGAGCTGGGACCTGTTAATCGCTTCTCTCTCAAAATCGGCCACCTCCGCCATTTCCGTCGAGCTTTCGCGCAGCCTCGGCAAACCGCCTGAGTTAGCAGCCGTCTTGACCGTGTTGACCGGACTGACCGGCAGTATGCTAGGACCGCCATTATTGCGACTGCTGCGATTGGATGGCGCCATACCTCTTGGACTTGCCATTGGCACCGCGTCACATGGCATTGGGACCTCGCGCCTGATGCGCGATAACGAGCAAGCTGGCAGTTACGCAGGCCTTGCGATGGGAATAACCGGGATCGTCATTTCCATCCTATTCATCCCGATAGTCTGGTGGCTTCATTAAAGGGGCGCAATAAGGCCGTTTATGCTTTCTTTACAGTGCTTCATATGTTGTCAAAAATCCAGGTGCGCTGCCATGTATTACTTTGACCCGGCGCAAGCTCCAGCTTATGAAAAGCTTCTACGCTTACTATATGATCTGCGCACCACATCGTCATGCCGCAGATATCAATCTCGTCCTTTACGTCCACACGGGCGCCGGAGGCTTCATTTATCATCGACCATTCGAATATTTGGGGGTTGCCTATTTGTATCTCTTCCAGCGGTACCTTTACAGAGGCAGGTGAAGGCGAATATTGCGCAAAGGTAAATCCATATCCATCACCTTTTATATGCCCGTTTAGCACGTCTTTCCCCATGTCTTTGATTGAATCCATTCGTATCTTGTAATCCGGCCCAAGGGCCATAGAATTTATGGTAAGAAAATTATGGCAATATTCGCGGATGCTTACCGGCTTTTCTCCCTCGTTCTTAACCGTGATTTGCATGATGAGCCTATTATCCTTAACCAATATATCTTTTTTTTGGCTTATTGCGTAACCCATACAAAGTCGCGGTTCCGTTATGAATCTGGCGCCGTCCTTACTTTCCTCGACACGAATGTTGTACGGCTCGGCATCGTATCTTTCCCAGAACTTGTACGGCGCGTCTTCGAACTTATTTAAAAGACCGACGCCGAATTTTGGGAAAGGCTCGCCTATCTTTGCCTCTGCGCTGACATCGAAAACATATTCGCTGCAAAGTCCACGTCCGCCGGAAGACGGATGGGAGAGATTATTAGGCTCCGAGGCGCAGAAACGATGCACCCCATCAAGCACGATTTCGGTTATAAATCCCGCACGGTCGAAACGCGTAGTTATATTGGGTACTTCGTTCGGGTGCGCAATCTCAACACGCAAACGATCTGATTTTATTTCAAACATCACTTCTGCTCCTTTTTATTTGGCTTTAGCGTTGATGAAACACACAACCCTGCTATAGCGAAAAATCGGTAACACCCTTTTTATAGGCATATTTCAGCGTATATGTTCCTAATTCTCCATAGGGCATTGTAGCAATTTTTATCCGAGTATAATCAAGCCTGCTTTCTCTTAAAACTTTTTTTACCAAGGCTATACTCCGTTCTTCTTCGGTAATGATACAAAATATATTTAGAGCATATTTTTTCGGGTCGGAAATGCATTTACCCATATCGAAGCCATCAACACAACCTAAGTTAGCATCAGCAAGAGATATGTCCAAGTACTCCGTCACTTTATCTCTTAACCAGATGTCACGTTGGCTGCCTTTTGCGCTTTTCAGAGGATATTGCACCACCAACCAAAATTTTTCACTCATTCTGACTCACCTGCCAATGTACATGTATTATATTACACAATTGCTTTTGTTCACCCTTCCCCTTCAGGGGGTTATATACTTCATTATAACAAAGAAACTTTGTAATCGTCTTAACGTGTAATTGATCCACAATAAAAACCCGATAATCAACTGCATTCCATTGTTAGACATCATCTAACAGCTGGAGTTTCAGTTTATTCTCGGGTTTTGCTCCATATAGCTAATTATATCATCTCTGCACGCTCTAACAATCGAACCATAATTACCGCAATTTGCTCTCTTGTAATCTGATCCTTTACAGATAGCTTTCCGTTATCGCCCATAATCATACCTTCTGCTACTGCTAATGCAATATGTTCTCGTGACCAGCTGCTAATTTGCGCTTGATCGCTATATCCACTAAGAATGCTTTCAACATCAGAAGCGGATAATGTGTGACTTGACCCAAGGTAGCCGAACACTCTTGCTACAATTACGATAGCTTCTTCCCTTGTAATTGGCTGTGCCGGTCGATAAGAACCATCTGGATATCCATTCATGAAGCCAAGCTCTGCCACTGCAGCTATTGCTTCATAATACCATGCTTCTACAGCAACATCGGTATACATCACGCTTCCAGATGTCTTCACAAGTCCCAAAGCCTTGCTGATCAAGCTCGCAATCTCCGCTCTTGTAATCGCACGTTTCGGTTCAAAGGTTGTTTCGTTCACACCATTGAGTATAAGCATGGAGGCTAATTGCTCAATTGCAGGAACCGACCAGCCCGAAACGTCAGTAAATGCTGGCTGCTTATGAACGACCGTATACGTACCCGATCCATATTGCGATACCTGAATCTGATAGCTTTGATCATCAATCATCATGGTTGCCAATATTGGACTTGGCTTCCCACGGGATAGAAACTTTAATACGGCTGTTGGTATTGGATTAGAATTAGTGGAGCTTAGTACAATTGTGCCAAGCTCTTCTAATTGCCGTGTATGAACTCCTTCACTCTGAGCAAATAATTTAAACGTTATAGGCACTCCGATTAATTGATAGGCTCCATTTCTTGCTTGCTCTTGTGCATGTGCAAGAAGCTCACCTGATGTTTTTTCTATACCGATCACATAGCTATCGTAATTCGTTGTGAGCATTTGCTTCAGCTCTTGGTTGCTCAACATAAATTGTAAGCCTGACGTAGTAAGCAATAAACGATTACCATTAGTCGCAAGCATATGCAGGGCTTGATTAGCTATAATTAGCTGGGCATTGGAGTATGATTCCGAGAAACGCAAATCCACTGGTTGATTCTCGTTTGCTTTACCTAACTGAGTAAGCTGCTCCTCGGTCAAATATATGTCAATGGAGCTTCCTTCAATATGAATTTGACCTGTAAACGCAACTTCAAGTCCATCTTCCCCAAGCTGAAGCATTACATTTCCTGAAGCTGGCGCGACTGGTGTAGATGGATTAGCTGGAGCGGACGTACTCACCGTATACTTGATCGTTACAGTAGCGAGATTTGAATAGTCCGTACCATCAAATGCACGATAAGTGAATGTATAGCTGCCATTGAGATTTCGATCCAGTGTAAAGGTAAACGCTCCTGTATGTTCATCCAGTACAACCTGACCTTCTGCTGGTGAATCGACAATATGGTACGTTAGTGAATCTCCTTCAATATCCGTTGCAACAAGGTTTCCTTTTGCCGGACTAAAGTTTGTTTGGGTTAATATAAAATCTTCTGCAACCGGCTCATCATTTACTGCTGCAACCTGAATAGTAACAATTGCATTCGTTGCTGCTGCAACACCATCTGCGCTAGCATGCCATTCAAGCTGTTCAACTCCAGACCAATTTAATAGTGGAACATATACTAGATTGTTCAGCTGATCGGCTGTCACAACCGCTCCTGCTTCAACCTCTTCTTCCTCCAGCAAAAGCACACCATGCTCTGGCAGCGTGAGAAGCGTATAAGAATCGAGCTCAATGTTATCGCTATTTGTATAGGTGAAATCCGGGCGTACAAATGAATACTGCTTATCCTCCGTCGTATTTACGGTATTATTATTCAACTGAGGAATGGATCGATAATGAATAACGGCACTTGCGATATCTGAAACATTACCAGCTTCATCTATAACTCGAGCGTAGACACGTTTTGCACCGAATCCATTGCTTACCGTCCACTGTTTACTTTGAGTATAGCTTTCCGCAGGTAACCAGTTCAAACCATCGTGAGACAGCTCCATCGCAAGCGTAACCGTTTCCTGCTCCCTGCCTGGATCAGATGCAGTTATCGTTACATCTACAATATCACTGAAGGTATACACTTCCCCGTCTTCAATAGCAACAGAGACGATTGGTTTTACAGTGTCTACATAAATGGAGCTGAATGTCGAATACGCATTTCCGGCCTCATCAATAAACTTAACATAAATCGTAACTGCACCATTGCCTGGTACAAGCCACTGCTTTGTGTTCGTATAGGCTTCAAGTGCCGACCAAGCCGTTCCATCAGTTGAGAACTGAACTCCCGCTAGTTCACTAGAATCAGGTGTTGATAGTGTGAGCTGAAGCTCAAGCGAATTGGAGTATAGCTCATTATTATTAATGATCAGTTGACCCGTTGGCGCTACGGTGTCCAGTACAATACAAGCCTGTGCCGTTCCAATATTGCCCGCGCGATCAATGAATCGAACATAGATCGTCTTGCTGCCATCGCCTATCGGCAGTGTGTAGCTCATGCTTGGACTGTACGCTTGCTCCGTTGACCATGTCAAATTGTCATTAGAAAACTGAACAGCTGCGACATCCGTTACATCTGCTCCCAGCGTGAATCCAAGCGTGACTTCTGCTTCTGTTGCAAACGCAGCTCCTCCATTAATGGTAACTGTTCCTGTCGGAGGTACCGTATCCAACGTTACGGTTGCGCTATACTCTGGAGATATGTGTTCTGCACCATCCATTAGCGTAACGGCAATCACTTTCTCTTCATTCGTGTTGCCTACATGAATAGTAAAGCTGTTCGTATAGGCAATTGTCGTTGGTGTTAAGCCGTTAATGGTGTATGTAATAAATGCGATATCGTTCACACCTGCATCTGGAGTTATATGAACGGCTACATTTGTATGATTCGTGTAAGAGTCTCCGTTATTAATTAGAACTGAAGCTGTTGGAGGAGTCATATCCAACAAGATACTTTCCTCAAGTATACCGATGTTGCCAAAGCGATCAACAAGTCGTACATAAACCGTCTTATCTCCATCACCTGGCGGCAATGTATATCCTTTGCTCGGGTTATAGCCTTCTGCTGAAGACCAATTATTATTGTCTGTTGAAAATTGCATAGTCACAATTTCATTAGCACTAGCATCGGGGGTAATAAGGATATCTACCTCTTGTTCCGTCGTATAGGCAGCACCACTATTAATCGTTACATGTCCTGTAGGTATTGTTGTATTCAATGAAAAATTCCAAAAATAGAGTGGAGAAATATTGCCCGCTGCATCAATTAACTGAACTCTAACCGATTTATCGCCATTTGCAAGTCCCACCCCAATTGAAAATTGTGAATAGTAGGATTGAGTAGTTGATATAGCAGACTCATTAACTGAATACCTCATACTAACGATATCGTTAACGCCTGGATCTGGTGTAATCCTTACCTCTACATATTGATGATTTGTGAAGTAGCTTCCATTATTAATTACAACGGTTGCGGTTGGAGGTGTTTTGTCTATTGTAAATTGAATGGTTTGTGTCTGGTTGCCTTGCGCTACCGTTAACGTATAGGTACCTTCATTTGTAATGATAGTACCACTAGTGAAAGGAGCTCCATTCAAAGTCGCCGTTCCAACATTAAAATGAGGCGTTACATTTGAGTTATAAAGACCTCCATCCGTTACACCTGTTATCTCAATATTGACAGTCTCAGAATATGTAATAATTAAATAAGGGCGTTCAGTCCCCCCCCTATGCGTTTCAGTTGATTGAATATAATGATCAAGAAATGTTATATTCGCAGCTGCTGCTTGCTCAGCAGTAAATGCTGATAAAATAAATGTTGCTCGAGGATTAGACTTGTAAATTTCGTCTGACACGTAGCTTGTAAAATCAAAGGGACCAATAACAGGCTTAATAGCTGGGGCATTCGCAGCTACAGATCTAGCTATTGTAGATCCCGCTATAGGAGACGGTAAAGTAGCTGAAGTTATCTCATCTTGAGTCCAGTTGTGATTCAAGCTGGATGAAGCCTTCAATGAAAAGCTGGCCGCTCCTTGAATATTACCTCCAATCATGGGGAAATAAAGATTGGCAGATTCTACCTCGTACCCTTCTGGAATTTCAGGTAAGTTATATTTCAGCAACACTTGAACCTCCAAAGGCGCGCCAAATGTTCCTTGATAACCAACATCAAGATATCCGAGGTTTCCATCCTCATACATAATCTTCGATCCACCGGTACCCTCATAAATAATTGTGGTGTCTTCTACCGCATAAATATGTGACGGAGCTACATTAGCAGAAACCGAGCTGTAATTATTAAAAATTACGATGTATACCATACCAATCATGAAAACTAGCAAACTCGCTAGAGAGACAACCTTCTTTCTAACCACACCATTCCCTCCAATGCTTATACATGTTCATACTTCTAACTCATAGTAACACTATAACCATTTCATTTTTGTGATTCATATTACAAAACTACGATAAAACTGACAACTCAGGCATATAGAAAGTAACAATACGTTCCGGGCTAATACCCTAATTATCATGCAGGGAGCGAGCTCAATGGATAAAAAAATGACCTATGACTACATCGTAGTCGGTACGGGGCCAGCAGGCGCCGTTATTGCAAATAAGAAATTCAACAGCCGCAGCGGAGCTTGAGGAAAACTATTCTGCCCAATATTTCTGGCAAGGCAAAGGAATCCCCCAAGAAGGGCTTGAAGATCGACCCTTTGAATGGACAACAGGAAGACTCGCAGGCGCAACTTCGATGACGGAAAAATTGACTACCGCGATAGAGAGAGCTACTGGATTTCCAAGAATCCTTGACTACAATGATCCCCATACTCCTCTAGGTCCCTTCACACGTTGGCAATTGTATCAGAAGCTTAGCGGAAATCGAGAAAGTGCTTCAACCGCTTTCTTATCCCCTCAAGTCGTATCACGTAACGGCCATGGAGTTCATGGGCGCAAACTAACCATCCGATTTCATACAACCATGCCTCCGAATATTATTTTCCCAAAGGCGTGCTATCGGAGTAGAATTCATGCAGGAAGGCAAATGTATAAGAGCCTACGCGCGCAAGAAGGTCATTATTAGTGCCGGAATCAATAGCGCCCAACTCTTACTGTTATCTGGTATAGGACCCGCTGATTCGCTGAGAAAGGCCAACATTCCCGTCGTCTCTAATAATCGGAATGTTGGCAACTCCTTAAGAAACCACACTCTTAATTTCGCCACCTTCTCGGCAAATCCTAACGATCGCGCCCTGCCACTAAACGATCCAAATGCTTTGTATTCAGGAGGAGCCTTTTTGCCTGATCCAACAGGAATTGCTCCGCATCGACGCGCAGTTCAATTGATCGGGTTAGGTTCTAACGGCAAGTTAACTATAGCCATCATCTACCTTCGACCAAAAAGTCGTGGAACCATCCGGCTCCAAACGAAAGATCCCCTTCAAATCGTTCTCGCGGATGAGGGATTCCTTCAGGATCCAGAAGATATGGAGGCCATTAAAAATACTTACCGAACATACATTAAAGATATTGCACATGAGTTATCCCTTATCGATTCATCCTATCAACTAATGTCGCCTGATATAGATACAATCGAAGACGATGCCAAACTTGAAAGCTTTATTAAAGAAAATTTTGATCATAATCATCATCAACAAGGTTCACTTCGAATGGCTCCTTTAAGCAAAGGCGGAGTGGTTGATCGCTTTGGTCGAGTGCATGGAGTTAACGATTTAATCGTTGCAGATGCGTCGATCATCCCTTTTACAGTTGATGGGAACACTTCCGCTTCCGCATACCTCATCGGTTATACCATAGCGAAACATTTACAGAAAGTCCCTAGGCGTAGAAAAATAACACAATATGTTTGGGATGAGTCCGAAGAAGAATAAATATGGTGGATGATTTGACTCTTAGAATTCAACATAAAAAGCGCAAGTTCTGGGGCTTCTATCCCCGCGAACTTGCGCTTTTTTGCTTCACTGCGTACTTCTTTTACCGATTCCGGATAATCGCGGGATCATCTTATCCGCATACCTTAATCCGAGCAGCTTTTGACTGGCATTATCAAAATGTGTTCCATCTCCTATAGAAGAAGTGCCGTTGCTTGAAACCCACTCGGATTGTTCAATATGCTGACCAACGGTTGTTAGCATCGTATTGAAAGAATCGCTCTTCCCAGGCAAAATCTGTCCTACTATAAGAGGTACGTCCGGCACGCCAAGATCTTCCCTCAGATTCGTAATAAGCATACTAAGACTGCTCATATACGTACTGACATGACGCACGTCTGATTCTCCTTGATGCCATAAAACCCCCTTTAGCGTACCCGACTCCATAGCCAAAAGCGTTCTTCTTACTGCTTCTTCGTAAAGATCGGTACCGCTACCTTTTTGCCATTCAGCCATACTTGTACCGCCTCTTGCATTGGAAATAATGCCCACACCGATGTCGGAAAATCGTTCCGTTATGGCTTGTGCAAAAGAGCTGCCCAAACTATATCCATTCGTTTTCGTCATAACCTCTACTGAAGAATATCTGTTTAATCCTTGAAGGGTATCGATACCCGGATAATTGGCTATAAGTCCCGCCCCGGAAGCTTCCCATTGATTGAGCCCGTTAAATAAATAGGTTCTATCCATAGCTGCGATTTCCCAGGGTTCGAAAGGCGCTCTGGAAGCCATGTTGGATTGTCCTATAAGCAGATACAGATGAAAATCTCTTTTCGGGAAATTCATTTTCACTTCTGGTCCGCCGTAATGATCAGTACGAACAATCATGCTTGATAAGCTAGAAATATTATAGACTTCAAGTTCATATATACCGAATCCATAGAACGCATCCGGAATGGAGAATTTTATATATCTGGCTGCAAGATTGTCGACGGTAATCGTTGTCTCTCTATTGGTCTTACTAGAGGCCGGAAGAATTTCGTTATGCACCACATTCCAACTGGCATTGTCATCTGAAATGCTTACCAGTAATTGATTAGCCTTCTGTTTATATTCAGTAAGGACAATCTTATTGAATAGCTGCAGAGAGCCTAAATCCAAAGTTACATCTACGGCTAATACCGAAGGCTCTCCGGGAGAATAGGATCTCCACATTGTGGTTGGGTCGCCGTCTGTTATATAGGCTGCATCTGTTGTTTCAAGCGTCCCGCCCTGGTTGATAACCGTCGTTTTTCCCAATGCCAAATTATCGGCATGATCCACATTCTCATTCATCTCTACAACTCCCAATTGATATTGGCGAAAACCGGAAAAAATAGTCTTTCACTTCAGGTCTAGGACTCCTCGTCGTCCTCCCCCAAAGTATAGGTTTGCAGAACCAAACGTGGTTGTTCGCTTGTCTTTTCCTTGCTGTAAATTGTAATATATCGTGCCTCCCCTTCCTGCAGCACAACAAAGCTAAAGATCTGCCCCGCTCCTGTTTGGCCTGCAATTCCGGTGCTTACGTTGGCTTCCTGCCACTTCCAACCCGGATCGATATTCAATGAATCCATGTAGCTGCCCGCTGCAGGCTTGTTACTCCACGTTATCTCATCCTCAGTCCAGTCATTGCTTGTCTGATACACTTTATTTTCCTTCACGCCGCCCTTGCCATCCGAGTTCGTAGCCCACAGCTTAAACGATGCGGCGTATATCTCGTCTTGGACTCCGGATAGATCAAACTTAAAATAAGCTTGCCGAATACTATTCTTATTATTAGTAACAGGCAGTCCTCCGGCGCTTCCGTAATTTTGATTAGGTAAGTTGGAGTCGACATAACTATCGGCGATTGGTAATACTTCTATTGTTTTTAGCCCATCTGCCGTTGCTATAATCACTATATCCGTTGTTTTGGTAATTTCGTAAAGTGTAGCTGTAACTGTAATCGTACTTTTCCCAGTCTTCACAGCCGAAATATTCCCTTGAGTATCAATCGTCACTACGCTTGGTTTACTGCTGTTATAAATGATATCAGCTTCAGCCAGATCCGTAATGGAAAGATCCTCCATCACGCCTTTAACGGTCAGCGATGTACCCGTCCCCACTTTAAGCACGGTTGCTCCGGGCACCGTGGCATGAATTACCGATAATCTTCTATCAGCTCCTTCAGCAGGAGGAGTATCGTATGTTTGCAGTACTAGTCTTGGTTGTTCACTTGGCTTCTCTCTGCTAAAAATATTAATAAAGCGAGCTTCCCCTTCTTGAAGCACTACAAAGCTTGGCCTGCGATCTAATTCCATTTGATCGACAATAGCGGAGGTTACAACTGCTTCCTGCCATTTCCAGCCCGGATCAACATGTATCGAGCCAGCATAATAGCTTGCAGCAGGCTTGTTGTTCCAAGTAATAGCGTTTTCTTCCCAGCTATTGTCTGTTATATACACCTTGTTTTCTTTCATTCCACCTTTGCCATCCGTGTTTGTGGCCCATAATTTCAGCTTCGCAGAGTAAATCTCGCCTTCGATCTGACTGAGGTCAAATTTGAAGTAGGCTTCACGGGCTTGAGAACGACTATTTGTGACTGGAACTCCTGTAGCGCTTCCATAATTCGTATCTGGCGTCTTTTCGTGCACATAGCTGTCAGCCTCTGCCAAAATCTCTATCGTGCGCAGGCCATTAACTGTTGCCGCAACCGATACATCTGTTGTTATCATTCTGCCATCAAGCGTAACCGAAATCGTTATTGTGCTCCTGCCTGCTTTTATCGCGGCAATATTTCCTTGGTTGTCTACCGATATTATATTGGGATGGCTGCTTACATATGTGATGTCGCCTTCCGTCAGATCCGCTAGTGTGTCATCCTCCATCCTTCCCTCAATAATCAGCCTAGTGCTTGTTCCAACCTTTATTACGCTAGGACCCTCTAGCGATGCCTCAACCCGATCAAGCTGTGCACCTGTGAACAGATAGGATGTGATGAATAAATAGGGCCGATTATCCGGATTATCCGTTTCTTTGCTATAAATATTAGAAATCAAATCTGATGCACTTTGCTTTATGGCAAAGCCTGCCTTACGATTTTCATCAAGTTGCGAACGGATGTAATTCGTCACATCCAAGCTTGCCCAATCCGCGGTTTCGTTGGCTGTAAATACTCCCAGCTCATTCCCGGTCAGTGGCTTATTGCTCCAGGTAACACCTGCAGATCCTGTTTCAATCCAATCATTTTGAATTACTTCATGAACGACATTTAATTGACCTTCGCTTGGCGAACCCGTTGAAATGGCTAGCAGGTTTAATGTCGCTGCATCTATTTCTTCATTTAGAGATGGAAGGCCGAATCTTAACAATGATTCACGGGTAGCGTCAACTTCAAGCCACGCTTCTGAGCCAAAGTTTAATTCAGGTTGAGTACTATCGACATAAGCATCTGCTTCAGGATACAGTTTTTTCACAGGATTCATAAGCTCAGGGTCGTAGGAAAGCTTAATCGTATGCGAACGCCCCATAGAGCCGGCAGTATTAACAGCAAATTTTATAGGTGCGGTCTCTAGGATCGTAATCGTCGGATCCTGGCTTATTACATTCGTCGCCGCCTTGCTGAGCTCAATAATTACTTTATCTTGAGCATGCGTAGGATCTGACACAGACACACTGAGCTGCCCTGCATCTTCTTGGACAATAACAGAAGAGGCTTGATAACTTTTTATATATTCCACGCGGCCCGGATTCCAGAAGTTAACTCCCAATATTCCGAGATCACTCTCGCGCACCGCTTGAACTTCTTCTGTATTTTTGACAATTTGAATGTTCGGATTTTCACTATATTCCTCTGTCTGTGCAGCAGTCTTGTTCGGCAATAATACATAGGCATACTCCGCGTTATTCGGATTAACACCGTGATCAAACCATAAATTGAGAAAATGATTGGTGATCAAATCGGAAGAACCTTTGGACTGATTTATATCGGACCATGCCCCAGTCCGCACTTCTCTCAAGCCCTCAACCTTTTCGCTATTAGGAAAGAAGTAACCGATATCCGATTTCGCTGTCACTCCGGATAAATGCGCCCATAACGTATCATTCATCGTTTCCTGCGAACCTGTATTAACCATCCTAACTGCGCCGTCTACCGTTAATAAATTATCCCCGGTTCCGCTTAATTTCCTATTTTCAATTATGGTTTCGATTGTTCTGTTTTCATTACTGGAAATCCCCGCGCCTAATGCAACAATTTCATCGTCGAACATGAACCATGATTTTTTCGCCTTCAAATCGCTTCCTTCTGCATCAAGCTCCATGCCCGAAATTCCATATACGTCGTCTAGTACAGTTCCGCCTGCCCATTGGTTTTTTGAAGTATAATTGGAAGCATTACCGGCAATTCTTTCACGGGTATCCACAGTCGTGCCAGGAAGACGATAGGGATTGACCGTGGCCCAGAAGCCGTCGCTATACTGCGACAAATCTCCGTTGTATAAATAGGTCATGCCATCCGACGTGTACCAGCTCTTCAAATTTTCATTGTTAAGCGCCTCATACTTATAGGTTCGGTTAGAGGATAAACTTAAGCCAACAGCAAATCCCTCACGGTGATGAACGACCCTATCCATAGATGAGAATGCCTTGTTCACAACATACTCGTCCCTGGCCTGGACATCACTATTCTGGAGCAAAGCTTTGGCTTGTCCTATAACGTTTAAACTAGCGTAGCTAATATAATCACGATAGTGATCGTTTATTATCCAATTCTTAGCCATACGTTCAAACCTTAGCTTATTTTCTGAATCAGCAGACCTCGAGAGCATTAGAATGGCGGAAATCGTCTGATGACCAACAACATGACTTTCCGCGTACTCACGTGAAATTTCTCTTCCTCGAACCATGTCCATTAATGCTCCGTTGTAGATGAGCGGCTCGAACGAATCCGTCACCCAACTATACACATTCTGTATATTCGGATCTGTAACCTCCCATGCCGAATCCTTCAACAAATAAATAATGTTGGCAATGGTGCCTAGCAACGCCTTTCCATACCCTCCATTATACGGATGCTTGTTATGCTGGATGAATGAGCCATCCTCATAAAATCCGTCTCCATCATTCACATAAAGTAATACATCGCTAATTCCATCACGCGCTTTAATGAGAAGCGCTGCATTTTGATTCAATACACCGCTTAATCCAAGAACGGACACACGCCATAATCGGTTTGCTCCCGTATCATTGTATTTAATGTCGGGAGAAAATTTTAGAACAGGACGGCTGAATCTCTCGACCTGCTCCTCCGTCAGATCATCAAACATGATCGTCATTATATTGTTCAGTTCCAGCGGGATACCCAGTTCCCAGTCCCACCAGTTATCATAGGAGGCCGATAGCTCGTTATAGCGATTGGCATACATCCATTCCAATGCTCCAATAATATCTTCTCGCAATGATGCATTCTTATAATAGGTCGAACCTATTGTCCCGTAAACTCTTGACATCGCCATAATTCGATTATAGCTGCTTGTAATTTGAGGTGAAGAAATCGTACTCGCCAGGTCTTCCCAAAGAGTCGTCCGTTCCGCATTTTTATTCATCGTATCCCAATGTCCAGTAGCTTCATCATTCGTTATGATGGATAATTGAGCTTCAATGATCGCACTAACATCCGGATCATTCGGATCGTTCCATGCGCCCCCGGTCAATACTTCATTCCATTTCGATCTCATTTGATCAAAATCGCTAGTAGATTCAGCGTGCACTGCTTCTATTTCACTTCTTACTGGAAGGTATCCGAAAAATATTGACAATATAATGATTAAAGCGCTTACAACTTTAGTTGTTCTACTCATTATTTTTGTCCTCCTTCAGCTAAATTAGCAAGATTGACCCGTAGATTACATCCAGTAACCGCTAGAAAGGGGATTAAAAGTCCATCTTCTAATCCCCTGCCTATTAAGCCAGATTCACTTTATTCGTGAATGATCACTTCACATTGTTATAACGATCGAATGCGGTTTGATAAATACCTACGTATTCATCCATCCCCATATCCTTAAGCTGCTTCAGGTAGCCATCCCAATCCTCGTCGATTCCGCCCTTAACAATCCATTTGGCATACATGCTGTTGGCATACGTATTGAGATCGGTGCCGACTGTAGCCAGCTTCTGGGATTCCTCTTGGCTAACAAAAAATTTCGGGAATCGATTTACCGTATATCCTTCATATAGTTTGTCATAACCCTTTTTTTCCACCATATGAGATGGAATATCTAGAAAACGATTTGCATTGCTCCTAGTCATGAAGCTAAATCCCGATGAGCTTGAAGGAGCAGTTAAACTCTCGCTTGGGTTATTCCAATCCAGATTTCGAAGGATTTTGATTTTGTTGTCCGTCATCTTCTCGATCGTATCTCCAAATCGATAGGAGAATGCCATTCTTAAACTGTTGTCATCTGAAAGCAGGTTATCTACCCATCTCATGAGAAGCTCTGGTTTTTCAGCTTCTTTAGTAATGGCGAAAGAACCATGCGTTGTTAGACCTGTTAGATTTCTCATCCACATTTGATGTCCGTCCGGACCCTTTAGCGGACCTATAGCAATATAATCGCCAGCTTCTTCCGCTGTATTTGCCCAAGCCGTACTGCGCCAGCCTTGAAATGCGCCTACGATTCGTGGTACTGTTTTGATTTTGGAGCCCATAACACTTCCATCCTGTGTAAATGACTCGTTATCAATCAGACCCTGGGAATACAATCTATGGAAATATTTAATTGCGTTTTTATATTCCTCAGTTGCTGCCGTATAGAATACTTCGTTGTCTTTATTGTAAATATGAGCACCGAATTGATTGGACCCTGTTGGATAATAATCAATAACACCGAAAGCACCGAAAAGCTGAGAGAAAAAGTTATTGCCCGGACCTGTAGTAAGTGGGATAACGGCCGATCCTTCAACAGTCTTTTTCTGCTCTTTAAATGCGAGCAGCATTTGTTCGAATTCATCCGTAGTTACCGGAACCTCCAGGCCTACATCCTCCAACCATTGTTTGTTTACGAATAGTGGATAACCTACTTCCGGAACAACGCCATCATCGAAGGTTGGGATACTATAAATATGTCCATCCGGAGCTGTTAATTGTTGCTTTAGCTCAGGGTATTCCACAAACGCTTTATTCAAATTCGGTGCATACTCCTCAATTAACTTTTCAAGCGGGATCAACTGGCCTTGTGCTCCATAATTCAACAAATCAATTTCACTTAAAATGGCATGTCCTACAAAGGCATCCGGCAGCTCATCGCTGGCGAACAGCAGCCCTTTCTTCTCATTCCATTGACTTTGAGCAACATCTTGAAACTTAACGCGGACATTCGTCTCCGCTTCTATGTCTTTCCAATAAAGGATTTCTGAGCTTGCAGGCTTCCCATCGAGAACTACTGTAACTATATTAACCTCTTCCAGTTCCTTTGATAGAGGCAGTCCTTCCCTAGGTACTGCATTTTCATTTGTCTCTTTGTTGTTTGTAGTCTCGCTCGGTGATGAAGATGGCTTATCCCCGCTTGTCTTTCCCCCGTTGTTGCTCGAACATGCTGATAATAAATTACTGCTAAGCAGCATGATTGCCAGCAAAAACACTAGCTTCTGACTTATTTTCATTGCTAACCCTCCTGAATTTTTATCAATCTATGCTAAGGAACGCTGCAGACATTCCAGATAGCCAACTTGACGATTTCATAGGACACCTTTCATGCTTTAACCGCTCCGATCATAACACCTTTGACAAAATATTTTTGAAGGAAAGGATATACGATCAACATAGGCAAGCTTGTCATAATAATAAGAGCATACTTAAGCTGTTCCATTTCCCTCTGACGGCGAACAGCGTCTTCAGCTCCTGCCACAAGATCGGATTGTACAGCGCCTTCAATTAATATGCCTCGCAAGACCAATTGCAGCGAAAACAAATCTTTGTCGTTCAAATAAATAAGAGCTGTGAAAAACTCATTCCAATGATCAACGCCGTAATACAACACCAATACGGCGATGATAGAACTGGAAAGAGGTAGAATAATCCGAAAAAAGTAGGTGAAATGATTGCAGCCATCTATTTGAGCAGCCTCGTAAAGTTCCTCAGGAATGGACACCTGAATAAAGGTACGGGCGATAATCACGTTGAATATACTTACTGCTCCCATAATAATCATGATCAATGGTGTGTTGTACAGTCCAAGATCCTTCACAAGCAAATACGTCGGTACTAGACCGCCGCCAAAAAACATAGGGATCAAAATAAATACAATCAACGCTTTTTTTCCAACAAAGCTCCTGCGCGACAATGTATAAGCAATGCCCATTGTCAATGCTACGTTCAATGAAGTTCCGCAAACCGCGTATAAAATCGTGTTGCGGAAGCCGATCCACACATCCTTGTATTGGAACACCTTCTCGTAGCCCAACGTCATCCACCCTACAGGCCACAACAACATTTTCCCGTTGTTCACATATGTTGGATCGGAAAATGAAGCAATAAAAATGAAATATAGCGGATAAAAAATGATCAATAAAATGATGCTTAATATTACATAATTAACAACATCGAAGATTCGGTCCCCTTTGGATAGCTTAATCGCCTTCACTGCTGTTTTCCCCCCTTCAACCCTTTACCACAGGCTTGTGTTTGATGCGCGCCTTGCTACTTGATTGACAGTAATAAGCAGGACCACATTAATAATAGAATTAAATAAATTAATTGCAGTAGAATAGCTGAAATCGGAATGAATCAAACCAATCTTATAAACATACGTACTAATAATTTCTTGCGATGCGGCGGTTAATGGCGTCTGCATCAGAAACACTTTCTGAAATCCAACATTCATAATTTGTCCGACTTGAAGGATGAGCAAGATGGTTGCTGTAGGCATAATACTCGGAAGATCGATTTTCAAAATCTGCTGCCATTTATTCGCTCCATCTACCTTGGCTGCCTCATACATCTCCGGACTAATCGAAGCTAGCGCAGCCAAATAAATAATGCTCGACCATCCCATATTTTGCCACACACCAGAAAGCACATAAATGGTTTTGAAATAGGCAGGTTCGCCCATAAACAACATTCTCTCACCGCCGAAAGCGGCAATCACATGGTTTACAAGACCTGATCCCGGAGATAGGAAAATAAAAATCATACCAACAAGTACAACTATCGAAATAAAATGCGGCGCATAAGTAACCGTCTGCACAATTGACTTAAAGCGCTTATTTCTCGTTTGATTAAGAAGCATCGCCAGAATAATCGGAATCGGAAAACCTACCGCCAATTGGTATACGCTTAAAATCAGCGTGTTTTTTATGATGGGCCAAAATTGATACGATTTGAAAAATCTTTGGAAATGTTCAAATGCCACCCATTCGCTTCCCCAAATCCCCAATACCGCGTTAAATTTTTTAAAAGCCATCAGTACGCCATAAATCGGAATGTAATGAAAGATGAGTAAGTAAGCGATTGCAGGTAAAGCCAAAACATACAATTGATAATCTCTAAAAACTTTTGTAAGGACTCCTCTTCTCTCCTTTACCGTTTCCATGTTCCACCTCTGCTGTTTTCATTGTTCCGGCAGATCCAAGCTATACCTGCCTTTCCATTTCACAATATCCGAGGGGCAATCATTTTGTAAATTTACAATTTCTCAAGCTCATGCAATTTATTAGTATTCACCCTTAAACCTGCGCCCGCTAGCGATTTACCGGCTGTTAGTTACGAATTGTATATCCAAAATAATTTGCATATCACACAAAATAGAGCGGCTCATGCGCGGTGCAATAAAAATAAGAGGGGAATACACTCCCCCTCTTACCAATCATGATTTTCAACTAGACATATACTTGCTGTTCTGCTTCCTATATTCTCCTGGAGTTGCTCCAGTCACTTGCTTGAACCTGCGGATAAAGCTGGTCACATTATAATAGCCTACTTCTAACGAGACATCCTTAAGAGGAAGCTTTGTAGAACTTAACAGTTGCTTCGCTTTTTCCATCTTTAGAAAAGTATCATACTCCAATATCGTGGATCCTGTCTGCTCTTTATAATATTGACTCAAGTAGGCTTGCGACATTTGAAAAACCTCAGCCATTGAAACAACACTGAAATCAGGGTTCGTAAAATTCTCTTGAATGTAAGCGGTCATACTTTCGGCTGGAGTTTCTTCTTTCTGTTGATTTTGCCTTTCAAGCAGGTCGCTAATTTCCCGGCTAATAGATTTAACAATTTCCACAAGTTCATCAATCGTTTCAAATTCCTTTAGAAGAAGCGCATTAGGCAAAGCTGCATTGAAGGAGTGGCTGGATCTGTTAATTTCATCAAATGCTCTTACTGCTGTATGAATAATATCGAAGCAAACCATTCTCACGGCAAATAATGTCGATTGTTTATTTTTGATACTGATAATCACATCGTTCAACAACAACTCGATTTGTTCTTGATTACTCTGTTTAATATAATGACCGAGCTTCTCCACGATCTGTGCCGAATTAAGAACTAGCAGTTGATCGCCTAAATGGTTATCTTCAAAATAGATCGATTGTCCAATCCCTTTAATTAGTCGATAATCAATCGCCGACATAGCTTCTAAATAAGACTTCGGAATAGCTGTTGGAGAACCATAAATCCCACTTACTCCCATAGTGATATAGCTGTTGCTATAAGCCTGCAGCTGCTCCTTTGATCTCTCCAACAACTCTTTCGCTTCCACAATAGCCTCTTGATCGAAATTGATTAGCATAATTAACTTTTGTTGGTCTAGATCATCTCTGACATAGCTTAGCACGGACTCAGAATCCCTTACCTCCAATAGAGCTTTCATCTTTGCATAGTTCAGGGCGGATTGCCCGTTTAGATGAAAATAAAAAATGGCGACTTGATAGGATGATTTATCTAATCGTAAGCCGACTTCCAGCTGTTGCTTCTTAATCTGATCCTCTGACATGTTTGTCCCTTTAAAAAGATTAAATAAAAAGTAATCCTGCGCCAGAACAGACTGATCCAGCAATTGAACATTTAACTGTCGGTTTTGATGGCTTAAATAATCAAGCGCTTCCTTAACAGCATCGAGCTCATTTCCGTTATTTTTGCTTCCGCCCCATAACATGTCGGAATACTTCTTTAAATTATAAATAGGGCTGTAATTTAGCCGTATCGAGGCCCAAATCACACATGCGCCAAAAAGGAGAAGAATAACCGCTGTATACAGAAATACAAGTTTGGCGTCATTAATTTTGTGCAATGCTTCTTCCTTAGGCACTATCGTTATATATTTCCAATTTGTTTGATCAGATTTTATATAGGAAAGAAGGTAAGCATTATTATTAAGTGCCACTGTATCGTTAATGGAATAACGATCCTCCCCGAACGAACTCACCAGTTCCGTAATATCCAGGGCAGGGTCAGAAAGCAGCGATGCAACTACTTGATTTTCTTTGTCCAGCACGTAAGTATTTCCTGTATATTCATTATTAGCATCCCGCAACAGCTCTGTTAACGCTTGTTCAGAAACCAGAACCATTAAAGTGCGATCGGCTGTAAAGCCGTCACTCGAGAGTGGATATAAAAACGTAACGACCCGGCTTTTCACTTGGTTAGAAACCAATCCTTCGGCAGCTCGTACCTTAGGGTTTTTTAATGAGTTCAATTCACTCTTGATCGCTTCAAAACTCCATGAATCGTATTGATATAATTTTTTTTCGAACAATTGAAGCGGAATAGAGCTTGAAGAGGAATATATGTAATCATCCCCGCGATGATAAAGGAACAGCTCATAGAAAAATCGATCCGTTACCAAATAATTGCGCAACTCTTTTGAAGCATTAAGAGCATTCAACGGATCGTCGGTAAAATGAAAATAGCCAAGATCTCTCCGCAAGGAAATCTGCATGCTAATATTATACAATTGCTGCAATTTATCATCTGTTATGCTGCGCACCTGATCCAGCTTATTAAGATTTGCCGTAAGAATTTCATCTTCCAGACTATTAATAAAATGCAAATTAATAAGCCCGCCCAACACTATAACTGGCAGCATTAACAGGATCATATAAGAAGCAAGATGCTTAAAGAAAATCTGATGCAAATTTGAAGCTAAACTTTTCAATGCTTTCCCTTCCCTCTGAGTCCTTTTCTTGGCGATTTGAATACGTTTACAACTCAGGGCAATAATTCGACGAATAGCTTGCCATTGAGCGAAGTTTCGGAAGCCCTCGACGGCTTCTTTTTTGTTGGTTTAATAACTCATTATAATTCTTTTCAAAAAAAAGAGAAATACGGCGTTTTGAAAAAATGCTTATTGCTGCATGAATCAACAAAACATATATATAATTTGAGTACTCCGTTCCGATGTCTACCGATTGTCTACAATATGTAGGCAAAACAAAAGCCCGACCGCATGAGGTCGGGTTTTTCATATTGGTGGAGGCGAGGGGATTTGAACCCCTGTCCGAAGATCACGCCACACGGCTTTCTACGGGTGTAGTCACGAATTTGATGTCACCTGAGCAGACGCTTCGTAACCAGCTTCCGTTCAGGTCAGCCTGATTGTCTTCTTCAGCACACCCCAGGCGGAGATGTGACAGCGTATCCCACTAAAGTTGGGCCCTCATCCCGGTACATGAGCGATACAGAGCGAGAGCACGCGAGCAGGTTATTACTTGATTCTCCACAATCTAATCTAGCATACACTCCTACTAAACTACAAACGTGATTGAATATAATCAATCGCATTACGGAAATTGGGTAGGTATTTGCACTGATTCGACTGTAGCTTTTCTACAATCTCCTCTTGATCAAAGTCCTTCCAGTTTCGACTGACAAATACTTTTTCTATCCCATAAGATTGTCTATTAATGTCAGCGATAATAGATGCATAGATAATGGCATCTTGCGGTGATAATCCTAGTTCTTCTTGGTAATGAATAGAATCATCAAAAATAGCTGAGGTAATATCAATCGTTACTCCAACTTTCAACAATCGACTCAGAGTTTTTTCCAACATATCCATCTCTTTAACTTCAACATCAATTATTGTCTTTGTTAACGGCTGGAATACCGAAACAAACTCTTGATTATATACTGATCTTTGTAACTGTTCCAATTCCCTATTCAATGATTGTTGGATACTTTTTCTTTGCTTACCTCGGCCTTGTATCGTCCAAAATGGTTCCATTATTGAGAACGATGGAAATACTAGATTTATTCTATTTTGTTCGGCAAGGCAAAGGATCTGATCAGCTGAGTTTGATTCTTCCTGGGCAAGAACTAACTCAAGAATAAAGTTAGATTCTACATATACAATCATGTTCGCACCTCTGAAAGAACAGTAGCACCATGAATTGTTTCTATAAAGCCGCCTTCAACTAGTTTTTTTTCTGTTTCAGTTGTAAAACTATATCCTTCTGTAGTTCTAACTAGATCATTTATCCATTGTGTGACAATCATTTCTAATTCATTTTCTCTAAGACGATTCTCGTGAGTATTCAACCGTTTATAATACCGACTTACAATGTCTTGCATTGAAAAGGATATTAGTGGGTCATCCATCAACTGATAGGATTTTTCATTGTCCCACAAATAACCAAACTCTTGCGAAACTAATACGAAATACTTTGATTGTAAGCTATGGTGAACCATAATGTTTCTTCTTACCTTCTTAGCATCCTCTGTATTTAAATTTTTGCGATTTTTCACTTCAATAACGGCTATGTTGCCATCATCATTTTTAATTAAAATATCAAAGGGATTCGAACCCATATGCTCACCACCTCATTAAGCTTTTTCTTAATTATACACGACGTCCACTTCATTGATACATATCTGTTTCAACAACCCATCAACTAACAGCGTAAAATAATTTAATTACCCGTCCATACCAAGAATCTCATCTGCTGTTATGCAGAGAAGGTGATCGTATATACCGAACATGTGGAACTGATACTGAAGATAAGACGGAGGAAAAGCAAAAACCCGACCTCTCGAGGTCGGGTTTTTCATAGTTTGGTGGAGGCGAGGGGATTTGAACCCCTGTCCTGCACTTTTCACTACGTTTTGCGTTATTTTATTTAATCCCGGGAGGCCTTATCCTATTGGGCTTCTCACGATTTAGAATGTTATGCAATCCCGCCCTGTTTTACCCGTGTTTAGTACTTGTTAGAGCGTTTGACTACATCGTGTCTACACATTTCGGACAGGATATCTTATCGAAATCCGGTATAAATTAATACGTATTACGAAATGTTTGATACGATAACCATGTTGATTTTTGGGGTTGCATCCTATGAGCAGGCCTACACACAGGGGATGCATCCTTTTCCTTTTCTTTTTCCTTTCCTATGTTACCGATTAGTCTTCAGCCATAGGTAAGGCAATGAAGCATTTATCTATGTCCCCTTGTCATGACATTATTAAAAACTCAACAAGTTCTTTTTGCCGATCCTCCAAAACTTTCGGCGTCCACACGGAATTCTGCTCCGCTGGGAGTGTAACAATAGGTAAGATTGCTAATAGAAGGATTGAACTGGATAGCAATCCGGCTGCCGGTACATGACTTGCCATATCTCCATGACCGTGCCCCTTCTGGTCCTCCGATTATATGAAAAACTTGCGTTAATCCGTATATTAACGCCGATAAAGCTGCAACGCCAGGGGCAAGAAGCAACATTAACCGTTTTTTTGTTCATACATGATTTTAAATAACTTCCTCTCAAATAATCTGAATTATATCACATTGCAACAATAAATTTTATACCTTAAAAATGAACATTATCTAAACCTTTACTCACACACACGGATTCGTATCCGCCCTAGCAGCCACTTAAGGAATAACGTAAAAAACCATGCCAATGTTCAGGAACTTCCTGCATTAGCACGGCTTTATGATCGTATTATTGATTGTACAATTCGATCTCGTTCACTCGGATAGTATGAACCGAAAACTGTTTATGCAATGATACCGATTAGAGCCAAACGACAATTGGTACCAGTGCAGTTGGGTAAACAGCCATGTACAACTTCCATTTCGAATACATGCAAGCCGCTAGTTAACCTTTCTGCGATACTCAGCATCCTGTACCAGCCATCATTTCCGCACCAGTCCGGTCGATCACGCACCGTGGTCTCCCAAGGTCCGCCATCTAGTCGATATCGGATTTCCGAGGAGGTTTTGCCGAAGTCAAATCCCAATGTCAGTCCACGACCCTCAAAAGTGAATTTCAACTTCGCACCGATAGCCGCCGTTTCAAGCACCTGATCGATCCATTCCACATGCGGCCAGCGTCGGATGACCCAAGGCCCTTCGGTTTCCACATCAGATAAACGCAGCGTAAACGCCTTCTCCCAGTTATCCGGATCCAACGGTTCCGGCAGCGGCAATGCTTCTGTTTGTACAACGGATGGATTTAACTCTGTTAACTCAGCTTGCAGAAATGTAATTACGCTGTTGGCATAACTCAAGCTGCCTCTCGACGTAGGATGCAAGCCATCGGGCAGCCACTCTTCCCAACGCATTCTTCCCAATTTTATTTCTTCAAATGCATACAAGCCCATTCCGATCGATCCGATTCTGTAATGATCCGCCAACCTCTCGAAATCGGCAATGGATGCAGGATTTTCATCTGCGCTCATGTTGGGATAAAATTCATGTCGATACGTATAAGCGAGCACAACATCCCTGTGACCATCCGCTAATAACTTACGCAAAAGCCCTTCCCTTGTACGCATTCTGAACTCGCTATCCATCTCATTGTCATTGACGGCATAGTCCACGAATACGAGATCGCAGCCCCGCTCAATCAAGTCATGCTCCGCGCGGAATACAGCCAGATCACTGCTTGTCGCGCCAATCGCGGCATTCTCAACGAACAATTGCACTTGCGGATATTGCTCCTTAAACCATGCAATGACCGGCTCTGGCCAATTATGGCGAGGCCTGGCATCCGTTATCGATCCTCCTATAAAACCAAGTCGCAGCTTGCCTGCCGCAATCGCATTTTGCGTATTCCGTAGTGATTGTCTATGCTTCCATATCTGCTCATCCTTCATCTTCGTCTCACCCGCCTTTCTCGCCGAAATGACTAAATCTTATGACAGGCAACTGATAATCCCCAGTAGTGTCTGGGCGATCTTCGGTCAGTAGCCCTCCCCCTTGTTTGAGCCTGCAATGTACTTTTACGATCATACTCTCACCGGGGAACAAGGTCTCAAAGCTGCGATCTGCCTCCATCCAATAACAATTAGATAATTCCTCCGGATAAATATGCAGCTTAGCTGTTTTACCCGGATTGCGAATGGTGTAGCTGCATTCCAACATCGGATCGCTGCTAT
Source organism: Paenibacillus agaridevorans (assembly GCF_018604145.1). Lineage (NCBI taxonomy): Bacteria > Bacillati > Bacillota > Bacilli > Caryophanales > Paenibacillaceae > Paenibacillus > Paenibacillus agaridevorans. The sequence continues at coordinate 5,965,973 of NZ_CP075889.1, forward strand.
CTCGATCGAAGGTACCAGCCGATTTCCACTCCCCTGCCGGAACGATCTCCAATGGCTCATCCATCAATTGAAGCGCGGAGGCGTAGATCCTTTCACTGCTCCTAGAGAAAACATATAGATTGTCCCCTTGCTCTCCAGTCGATGAACTGACCTTTAATTTCACGAAGAAGAGCTCGCGCGGATATTCACTTACATGAAAGGATAAACGTCCAATGTGTAAAACTTGCTCTGCTATCGATCGCCCCTTGAACTTCTCGATCATATAAACATGACCGTGAAAGTCCATCACTTCCGCTTGTACCTCCAGCACTGTTCCAGCTTGGTTGTGAGTGTGAACGTATATGTCTTCATCAAATAGTTCACCTATCGAATAGTTAAGCTTCTGATAATTCATAGAAACATGAAGCGGTGCATACGCTTTACGAATCCAATGATAAACCATCTTCTGCTCACCGTAATAATCCAGCAAGCTTGTACTAGAGACGTTAGGCCATGGCTCGTTAACTTGCCAAATAATGCTTCCGCTGTTCTTGAACTTCCGTCTACGATTCGCTTCAACAATGTAACGCAAACCTTCTGCTTGAATCCACTGACTAGCTTGGACGAAGCTACTGATCTCGTTAAGCTCCCCAAATAATTCTTGATCACGATCGAAGGTATCCCACCACTCCCCATGATGTCTCCATACAAGATCATGATTCATAGAGCGTGGAGTCAGCAGCGGCTCCGGCATAAACTTGCGTAGGCTCCTTAAAGAACTCATTCCATCCATGCCAAATTCGCTATGGAACAGATGATCTACATTGCCATAGAGCTCATAGTGCCCAGGATTTCCACCATACTTCCAATTTCCATGAACGTCGTGGGAAATTCCCTTTTCCAATGTGATAAATTCTACCGGACCGGAAGCTGATGTCGGCAAGAACATCCGGGTAGGATCATATTTTTCTACTAATGCTTTAAGCAAGGCAATGTTTTCATCTTCATAAGTTGAAGGTCTGCCGTCTTTGTCCGTAAGCTCGTTGCCTCCACTCCATACTGTTAACGATACATGATTCCGGCGTTCCTTTAATGCAACGACAGCAGATTTCTCCAGCAATTCAAGAAAGCCTGGAAGCTTTGATGGAATCGAATCTACCCCGGAGCTTGACTGTATAAATTCCTGCCAAATCATAATGCCATGACGATCGCAAAGGTCATAAAACAACGATTTCTCAATGATACCGCCGCCCCACACTCGCACAAGGTTGATATTTGCCTTTTTCATTAAATAAATGACCCATTCGTATTGAGTAGGTGTTACATTTCCGTAGAGCAGATCTAGCGGAGTCATATTGACTCCCTTAATGTAAATTTTCGTGTCATTTATCATAAATGTATACGGCAGTGCATCCTCTGGGCTATCGACGTTATACGTATAACCAAGTTTTCGAATGCCAATTGAGCGTTCCTGAATATCGTATACATGCCCATCCGTGTTTACAATTTGCAGTTCTACTTCATAAAGCGGCTGATCGCCATATCCATTCGGGTACCAGAGCTGCGGATTATCCATATTTATAATAAATGAGTATTCGATTTGCTGGGCCAATATCTTATGTTCGCTGGTATCAACGACCTGCCCACCGGGAGCTTTGCAAGTGACCATTAATTTTACATCACCAAAATCACCAATATCGCCGGAATTGTTCTGCTTCAAGGTAATCGATCCACTTACAGTTCCACAATTCTGCACGACATCAGTCGTTAAATAGAGCTCATCGAATCGGATTTCCTCATTTATTCTGAGCAGGATGTCATCCCAAATCCCCAGATTGACCATTCGCGTAGAAAAGTCCCATTTGTAATTGAAGCGGCTCTTCTGGGTATGCGTCATGGACGTCCTGCCGATCTGGGCCATCTCTTCGGGAGCATTCTCGAACAAAATTTGCAGCTTGAGCGTTTCCCCCGGGATGGCGAACGAAGTAATATCGAACACTGCTGGGTGAAACATGCCTTCATGCTGACCAAGCTTAACATCATTAAGAATAATGGTTGCGCGATAATCAAGCCCCTTGCACACGAGCTCTACCTGTTTCCCTTCCACTTCCGGACAAGCAAAAGTGGTCTCATACAACCACCAACGGTTCTCCACCCATTCGCATTTTAAGCTGTTCATACCATGATGCGGATGCTCAATATATCCCGCTCGATACAAATCGTAATGTACACCGCCAGGCACAGTAGCAGGTACCCAATCCGTAACTCCCTTTAAAGAAATTCCCGTTTCCAGACTATTACCCAACAAGGGAACCCAGGGATGGAAACCCATAAAGCGCCAACTCAAACCATTTAGTAACTTTTCCACTTCTCTAACCTCCACATGTAGGCATAAACACTAACCTTTGACTGCCCCGCTTGTAACACCGCTAATAATAAACCGTTGCAAGAAGAAATAAAGTAGAACCAATGGAGCAGCTACAAGAATGATTCCCGCAGATAGCACAGTCCAGTTCGTACTGTACTGACCAAAGAACATATATAGACCAGAAGTTAATGGTCTCATTTCTTTATCTGTAATAAACAGATAAGGGTTGATAAAGTCATTCCAGATCCCAATGGCAGAAAGCATGGCAACCGTTAGAAACGCTGGTTTAATTAATGGGAATACAACTGTCAAAATATATCTGAAATACCCGCAACCATCGATCGCTGCCGCCTCATCCAATTCTTTAGGAAGGCCTTTAACAAACCCTACAAGAATAAATATGGCAATCGGCAGTCCGTAGGCTATCTTCATCAAAATAAAACCGTAATAAGTATTGGTAAATCCCATAAACTTCATGATGAACAACAGGGGGACTAATCCACCTGGCAAGAAAATGGCAGAAAGAAATAGCAGATATATGAGATTCGAACCTTTAAAATGTTTTCTTGCTATGGGGTAGGCTGCTAAAGTAGCGATTACACAGGTGCCCAAGGCACCAAAAATCGTATAAATAAAGCTGTTCTTAAAATACACCTTCATCTCAGCTTGAATCCACGCTACCTTGAAATTGCTCCAATTCAGGGTCTTGAAAATCGTTACAGGATTATTAAGAAACTCTTCGGTCGTCTTCATCGAAATATTAAGGATAAGAAACAAAGGACCGAGTATAAGCAGACTCACAATAATTAGAACCAGGTTAGAGGCTATCGACTTTCCATTTATCCTCATAGGTCTGCCTCCTTGCGACGAAGGTAAAATTGAACAATGAGGACAACAACTAGCACGATGAAATAATGAAGTATGGAAAGTGCGGCTGTGTAGCCCTGTGAGCCAGTAGACAAAGATTTGAGGATATACAGTCCAAGCGTCGTCGTTGCGATGCCTGGGCCACCGTTCGTCAACACAAGAATACTTTCATACATCGACAAGGTTCCAATAATACAGATCAATACGTTAATCGTAATCGACGAACGAAGCAGAGGAACCGTAATATAACGAAAAGCACTCCAACCGGAAGTCCCATCAATTTTACCAGCTTCATATAATTCTTCAGGTATATTCTGTAAACCAGCCAAATAGAGGATCATACCGTAACCGACATTCGACCAGATCGTTACGGATACGACAAGTGTCATTGCCAACTTTGGATCGCCCAATAAAGCGGATTCGATTCCCAGCTTCTCAAACACAAGGTATATCGGCCCATTAAAGGGATCAAAAATCAACACCCAAACGATGCCAATGACGATAACGCCTAACATATTAGGCATAAAAATAACGGATCGATAGAAATTGCGTAGTTTGAGCTTCATATTAACAAGAACGGCTAATAGGACGGCAATTATATTTTGGAAGACTGTAACAGAAATCGCGAAAAGAATCGTATTTTTAATAATGGTGCCTAAATTATCGAAATCAGAAGTGAGCGCTCTTTCATAATTCCTGAAGCCAATCCAATTCAACGGTCGGTTAACGTTTCCGGTAAAATCAGTAAAGGAGAAAAAGATGTTGCCAAGTGACGGCAATAGCAAAAATAAGATATACAAAAATAAAGCTGGCAGTACGACTATAATCGGCCAATAACGCGAGAAACGACCACTAAATACCATATCACATCTCCTTTATTAGAAATGGACCCCCCAGGGGAGGTCCATTTCCGTATCCCTTTATCATTTCCACTCTGGTTTAGAATCGATATAATCCTTTTGCATTTTTTCTACTATGTCTTGTGGCGTAATATCACCTAGAATCATTTGCGTTGCATATTGAGCATAATTATATACTCCACCAGGCGTTTGCAAGCTTTCCCAAATGGGCATTTGATTGGTCAGCGTAGGCGTAACCTCTTGGATGATTGTAGAGCTGCTTGTCACTCCTTCAATCGTAGGAAGCATTCTCACGAGATCGTTGTACTTTTGATAGTTTTCTTTCGATGTCATAAATTCCAGATATTTAATCGCAGCATCTTTGTTCTTAGAATCCTTGTTTACCATCCAGCCGAAACCGAATTTTGTTGAAGCCACCTGATTGGCTACCGGATCATTGCTTCCCGGCAGCAAGAATGCGCCTGTTTCAAAGCTTGGATTAGCATCCTCAATTTGAGCAAGGCTCCATGAACCGTCAATCATCATCGCTGCTTTGCCTTGGGCAAACAACGCTGGTGCTTGGCCATAATCCAGGCCAGCGTAATTCTTTTGGAAATACTTGCTCAATGTTTGAAGCTTCGTAAACACTTCAAGCCACTCAGCATCCGTAAACTTTTTCTCTTCTGTTCTCATCTTTGAATAATAGTCCGAATTGGCTCCAGCAGGACGAATGATACTCTGCTCAAGCTGAGCAATGATCATATTGATCGGCCACTGATCCTTGCCGCCGAACATAATCGGGGAAATACCCTTCGCTGCAAGCGCTTCAGAAACGGCAATAAGCTCATCCCAAGTTGTCGGAACAGAAAGCCCGTTATCAGCGAAGATCTGCTTGTTATAGAAAGTAACCATGGACACTGTACTGATTGGCACAAAATATTGTTTGCCCTCATATTGCCCCGCTTTAAGCGCATCCGGCATGAAGTTGTTCAGAAACTCCGCACCTGTAAGATCAGCCAACGTTTCTCTTGTATCCTCTGCCACGATCTCAGCTTCGGTGGCGCTTGCGATCAAGTCAACATCGCCGGTTGTCATTCTTGCTGTTCTCAATTGCGGATAATCCGCAGTAGGTACGGCATCATACTTGACCGTAATATAGGGATAGGCATCCTCAAACGCTTTATTTAACTCGTCAAAGTATGCTTTATCTTCTACGCGGAAGCTAATGATTTTAAGCTCTACTTCCTTCTGCTCTTCCGTCTGACCAGCCGGCTCGCTGCTCTCAGGACTCTGTGTCGCACCGCCATTGTTTGAATTTGAACCGCAAGCAGACAATACCATGCTGGAAGCCATAATAAGTGCTACACCAAATTTCAACTTGTTTTTCTTCATTTTCGTTCCCCCTTGTCAATTTAACCGCTTTCATCGTCTACTATTTTAATTATAACGAATCATCACTTTATGTCAACACATTTAACGAAATTTGTTTACTAATAATAATAAACTTTTCACTGAAGGCCTGCCCCATTGTTGTTGACAGGACAGACCTTCAGAATCGACTAGAAGTGCGATTTCAAAAGTTCGGATTTCAGCTTTGTTCCATTATCCTCAGGAGAACGGCGACCACTTCTGCTCGAGTCGCAGTAGCGTTCGGATTAAAGACGTTTGCACCTTGCCCCTGCATAATTCCAGATTCTCTAAGCGCTGCCACAGCCGTCTTCGCCCAAGTTGGAATATCCGCGTCATCCTTGTATCCTGTAGCGATCACGGAATCCATAGAAACACCTAATGATCTCGCTACGATGACCGCCATTTCTGCTCTTGTAATCTGCCCGCCCGGCTTGAAGCTTCCATCCGCATAACCATAAATCAAACCTGCGCTCACTGCTGCTTTAATGGCTGGCGCCGCCCAAGCCGCGATCTGCTTACTGTCGTTAAACATACTTATATCCCCGACGTCGTGCAGTTTAAGAACTCTCATTAGCATGACCACAAACTCAGCACGGCTTGCTGTTTTGTCTGGCATGAAATCGCCGCTTGGATAACCGAATACAATACCGTCCGCTGCTGCTTTGCTAATGAGCTTCTCTGCCCAATGTCCAGCTGTATCCGTGAAATTGTGCTTAGGATCCACAGATTCCTCGGGCTCATTCCCTGGATTTTCTGAATTACTTGGATTTCCTGTATTTCCTGGATTCGAAGGATTTGTTGGACCTTCAGGATGGGTTGGGTTGTTGGTGTCCGTATTGGCCGGAATCGTAATGCTGCTTAGATTGGAGTAATACTGATTCCAAGTCCCCCCGTCCGCTCCATCTCTGTCTATTACCGTAAGCTCGAAGGGGATTCCCCCCCCTGAAGCTGAGAAGTATGGGGCCGCACCATCAAATTCCGAAATTTTCAACTTAACCTGAACGATCCAGCCCTTTTCGGTTTGCGCACCGTACGCTTCAATTGCGTTCATCGCCTTGGTGTAGGCCTGATCATTTTCCATACGGTAAACATTAAAGCCTGCTTGGTTAGCCTGAACTCCATCTGCATCCAAATAATCCGGACCGACAACCACTTGATAGAAGCCTTTGTTGCCCTCGCTTGTATTGTTAAAATTGAAATACATTTCTACACCGTCCGCATCCCATATCGAGGCAATTGGCCGCTTGTTATACATGTAATTATCAGTTGCATTAAACGTGAAATACAGATATTCATCATCGTGAATAAAGGCAAACTTCCCGCTAATGTTAGTCGGGTCGTCCAACTTCTTCACCGAGTACAGGTTGAAGTCATTCCAATGTGCAGTCTTCCATACTAATGCTTCCAAATTGCCATCCAATGTCACAGTCTGGTTCGCAACACGTTTGGCTTCAGGTTCGGGAACGATAACAACATCCCCAACCATAATATTCAATTCAGATTGTACAACGCTGCCGACAGCTTGGTTGACAACAAATTCTTTGCTGCCTCCATTCGCCTTAATGGTCGCATTCGCTCCCGCCAACACTTCGACCTGCGCGGGGAACATATGGAAGAAAGAGCTTTGCAAGTTCAAGGTGCCGCCCGCAACCTTCATACCGCCTTCACGCGCCGTCCATTGTTCAATATGAACCGTGCCATCGCCCTCAAACAAATTGCCCGCTTTGGTTGCCCATGCAGTGGCGTTATAAATATTTAACTCACCTGTAAATGTAGGCGATGTATAGATATAATATTTGTTGAGATGTCGACCTGCAACGTTGTCGAACAGACCTGTTCCAATTGACACCGCCTGCAGGTTGTAGAAATTAATGTTACTTCCCGAGCCAGTCAGTCGTACAACATGCCCGGAGTTATCCGCGCCATAGCCATAGGCATCAATATTGGATGAGTTGCCGCTGATTACCAGTGGATGACCGAAGCCGAATACAAAGTTGCCCAATAAAATAACGTTGGATGAGTTATTGATTTCTATATTTGTTGATTGCGGGAAGCTTGGCGTTACCGTCCACAAATCAGATGGAGGCGCGTTATCTTCTCTGGCACCGTCTTGCCAGTCTCCCATAGTGTTCTGACTATCTTCCAGATAACCTCCCTCAGAAACACCGTCAATGACAATCCCTTTGCTTAATCCCGTTATTCGGCCATACTTCAAATAATAATCTTTTTGCTTGAATACAATCCCTGTATAAGAGTTAGGCAACGTAAGGAATACAGCATAAGCGCCTTGACCCGCTCCTTCGATCGTTGCCGGATATCTCGTCATATTTGAATAGCTTTGGTTGGGATAGAAGATAGATAAGCCATTAACGCCCGCATCATCCAGCAGTGTAATAAACGGATCTCCATTCGTATCGTTTGCGCTCCCGGTTGCCAACAATACGGTTCCTTTCGGTGCTGCACCGAAATGCCTTGGGCCGTCATTCACTCCCCTTAGCTCCGTATTTGCAGGAATGACCAAATGTCCTTCGATCAGGTATCTCCCCGCAGGAACATAGACCGTTCCGCCACCTTCGGCTTCGGCAGCGTCGAGCGCATCCTGAAATGCCTCTGTATCGTCGGTCTCGCCATCACCCGTTGCCCAAAATGGCTCCGATTTCACATTTACCACATAATCGCTGGTCGGCTTAGGCTGTGGCTTCGCAGCTGGCGTATCGCGAAGTGGAATCGGGACAATCGTCGCTTTGCCAGTTGTTTCTGCTCCAAGCTTGATATCCCCGAAGCTTTCGTTCAGGATTGGAGAAGCGTTGGCGTATTCGTTCTCGCTAATCGATGCCGAAGTTACCCTGGGCGCCAGATGAATACTCTGATCATCCTGCATAAATCTGTTGCCCGTTGCAATCAGCGTCCCCTTGGCAAGATCAATTGCGCTCTTGCTCGCGCCCCATGACTCGAATGTAGAATGAACAACGTTAATTACCCCTGTACCATCTTGTTGCACGATGGCTTGCTCATCCTCAGACGCAAAGATTGTTGTGTTAAAATTCAACGATTGTGGATTTTTGAAGTCATTTCCTGTTACTACAGCAGGCCCGACCGTGCGAATCGAGCTGTTTGACACCATCACTCCGATATCATTGACAACGTCCGCTCGAATTCCCGTTATTCCTTTCTCAATGACCAGGCCCCATATCTGTCCATTAAACGGACCCGCGTAATCCGATTTCATCAAAATTCCTGTTTGATAGCCTTCAAAGTACAGGTTGTACATATACTCCCAATCCGAACGCTCAATCACGATGGCTGTTGCATTGGACTGCAGGTAAGAGAGAATATCCGAATCGCTCGGAGAGCCAGCCAATCCGGATTCAGCCCAGTATCTCGGAGCAAAATTTACATTGTGCTCCCTGCCAATATCCCAAGTGTTATCAATCGCAATCCCTAACTTAAGCGGGGTGCCATAGATGTTTTTAAGATAATGTACGGAATGTCTATCTTTTTCGGCATGGATGCCTTTATAGGAATTAATTAATGTAACGTTATAGACGTTCGGCCCCCATACACCTATGCCTTCAATGGTCCAAGGAAAAGGCTGGATATTGTCAATATCATCTTGCTCCGGGTACCAAATGGTTAAGTTGCGCACCACCGAATTATCGTCAGTTGTAATGAAGGAGGCGCTATTCTCGTTGCCTCTGCCCGCATATGCTTGAAGAATCGTACCTGCAGCAGCCGCTGATGACTCCGGATTTTGCCAATCCCCACGCAAGGTAACACCCTTAGGAATATTTAACGTACCTTCAATCTTGTAACGACCGGCAGGAACGAATACGACTGCTCCTCCATCCTTGGAGGCTTTATTCATTGCCGTTCGGAAGGCTGGACCGTCATCGGTCACACCATCCGCCTTGGCGCCGAATGCCATGACGTTAAGGCTGGCGATCGGAAGATCCTCGGAATCCAGTGTAAGATCCATGACCTCCGCACCTAATCTGCCAACATAGGATGAAACCTTGCTTCCCGAAATCTTAATATTATCAATATAAGAATCGAAGGTTCCGGAATCTTCGGCATGATCATATGCAACCCAGATTCTCTTAATCGTTTTACCGCTATTCGATACGCCTATATCGCTTTTGACTAACGACCAGGTGTTTAGCGCTGTGTTGCGTACAGCACCAGGATGCATCGATACTCCATTCTGATCTACAGCTCCGCTTTCTCTTAAAGAGCTTCCATCCGAAAACTCCAGATCAATCCCGGTAAATCTTCCGAGCGCATTTAAAGGTTTGATGTAATATTCAAGCACCGCATTCGGGGCGACATTAATATTTACATCAAATGACTTAAAATACACAAAACTCGGATTTCCCGCATCAACTCCTGATATTGTCAATACTTTGTCACCCTCATAGCCAACTGCTTGAATAGGTTCATTGACGTAATTCGTCACATTTGACGGCAACCAAGCATACGTATTCACATACTGGGGCTGCGGATCATGTTCTTCGAATCCTGTATAAAACAAATCCATAACAGGTCCGAGCTCTGGCTCTGGTTCAGGTTCCGGCTCTACCACCGGGATCTCCGCTTCACCATTCGTGAATCTGACATCATCGAGTTTCGTTGTAAATGCATCCGTTCCTTGCATCAATATTCTAAACCAATTCACTTTTGATAAATCCGGGTCTCCCCTTTTTATGCCGTCGCTTAATTTCAGATGCACAAGGTTCCAACCCTCAGTCAAAGTCAACTGTGGGACCACATTATCAGCAATAGACCATGTATATCCATCTTCCCCCCATGGACTGCTGCCCACTTCCACTTGACCTGTGCCATTAAACCTTAATAGATCAGAGACATAAAACCAGAATTGGATATAGCCCGCATCCTCAGTGACTCCTGCAGCGATGGATTGATCACCTAGAAAATAAACAAATCTTTGTTCATCGATACCCGTGCTTTGCAGAGCCGCAGCTCCCTCTTTTTTATCCACAAGGTCAAGCTGCCGTCCATTATTCTCCCACCAACCTTCCGTTGCATCCGCATTGTTAAAAGATCTCGGCATTAGGAATGACGTATCCGAGAAAACAATGTTATCCAATCTTGTTGTCAGATATTCGCTGCTCCCTGCTATGACAAAGAATCGGAACCAATCCAGCTTCGATAAATCAGGAGCAGATCCTCCAGCAGGAATATGCGCCTCGCTCAGCGGCAGCGATAGATGATTCCATCCATTTCTCAGATAAGGGGATACCTGCGTCCCGAAGTCCCAATAATATTGGGCAGTACCATAGACACCGCCGCTGCCAATCTCAATACTGCCCGCTTTTCCCGCTAACTTGGAGACATCCGAAGTGTATACCCATAATTGAAGATAGCCAGTTGCGTAATCGCTTGCATCAAACTTTACAGCACCCGACTTGTTTAAATCAATGACGCCGCCGCCTACAACTTCAATGCTTCCGGCCCCTTCTTTCTTGTCAACTCCGTTGACTGCAATGGCTTGATCTCTAAACCACCATCCCGCGCCATTAGAAACATCGCCGCTGTCATACACCTTGATGTTGGGAGTAGCCAGCTCGGCAGCGTGGGCTTTAGGAATGAAAAGCCCAAAATCAAATAAACTCAACAACAACACGATAGCAGTAAACATAGAGCAGAGTTTTTTCACTTACGATCCCCCTTAAAAATTTTGATAGCGTTTGCATTCAGATCATATAACCTATCGAATGTTTTGTCAACTAATTAATATAAACTTGTTAACTAATATGTTTAAACTAATTCGAAAAAAAAGCTTGTGTTCGTACAAAATATAAATGTGGCTTCTTAAGATATTGGCTGGCATTACATCATCCCCTACAGTCCCTTTACTCCAATTGAGATATTTGTTTACGAAATTGTTGAAATTTCATATGTTTACAGCTATGCTTAACTTAATATTCCATTATGACTATTCGAGGAGCAGGTTTATGAAAAAAAAGGTAACCATGCAAGCCATAGCCGATGAGCTCAAATTATCCAAATCGCTTGTATCCAAGGCGTTAGCCAACCAAAGCGGCGTTAGTGAAGAAACAAAAGAATTGATCCGACTGACCGCCATGAAATTAGGCTATCGGATCAATTCCTCTAATAAATCCATTGCTTCCTCCAAAACTGGAAATGTCGTTACACTCATTCCGCGGGAAGATCTCTCTGATTTTGAATATTGGGGGAAAATTGTACGCGGGATTGAAGAAGCTTTAAGCGAGATGCATTTCAGCATGATTCTTTCGGGAATTGACATTTCATTGCCGACATCGGATGGTATGCCAACCAGTGTCTCCGATCGTAAAGTCGATGGCGCGATCATTCTCGGGAATATACCACCCGCGTATATCCTGGCTGTACAGTCAACCGGAATCCCCGTTGTCCTAATTGATGTACATTACAATCAGCTTAAATTGGATCATGTACTTGCCGAGAATTACTCTGGTGGTTACGATGCCGCTCACTATCTGATCGATTATCAACATCGCAAAATCGGCTTTGTTGGCGACATTTCATACTCCTATAGCTTTACACAGAGATTTCATGGATTTAATGCTGCAATTAGTGAGTTTAATTCGAGGGAAAACAGCGGTATCGAAGCCTGGCATTTCATCGGCAGCCGTCAAAATCACCACACCCCCTATTCACCTGAGGAATTGGAGGTTGCATTAACCAAGCCCGATCGACCAACTGCGCTTGTTTGCGGCAATGATCCAATCGCCTTTGATGTCCTTCAGCAGCTTGAGAAGCTGAACATTCGTTGTCCAGAAGACATCTCGATCATCGGCTTTGATAACGTCCAGAAGTGTGATTGGGTAACGCCGGCATTAACCTCGATCGATGCTTGCAAGGATCAATTCGGAATTCGAGCTGTTCAAATGCTATTTAGAAGAATGGACAACCCTGAAATCCGCTCGGAGCACACCATGATTTCAACCGAGATTATAGAACGAAGCTCAGTCGCGTCTTTACAATCGTAAACGTTATCCAAGTAGAGTAGACGACTAGTGAGTTACTATCCAAAAACAGCAATTTTTAAATCGCCCCTCTCAGAACGAAGCGTGCAAGTTTCCTGTGCACTCCGCTCGCCAGTGATTAACTTCCACGTCTCCCTTCGTAGTACTTTGGGTACATTTCGCCTCCGCAATGGGCACAGGAAAATTGCGGAGGTACACTCACATTCCCATCATCCATTCGATCATATTCCTGCACCACCCCAAGCGGAATTAACTCTGTTTGTTCGCATGTCAATCAAACACGGTTAACTATCTGGTTGTTTTATACTATTTAAATTAGTTTCTGGATAAAACGAAATTTGTTTATCGAAATACGTTGACATTTCACAGGGCGGAAGTATAATGATAACGAAGCGTATTGAAAGCGCTGTCTTTTATTCTACTGAGGAAAGGATTTGTTATGATGACTCGAAACAACAACATGTATTTGCTCTCTTTACTCTGTTTTGCATTGTTAATCTCTCTACTGGGTAGATTGGTGTTGCCAGGTGGAACAATCCATGCGGCTGGAGGTATTGTTACCGTTACAGATGACTTGGATGATTGGACAAAATCTTATTCCCACTCTGCGAATTGGCGGCTCGATACGGTAAGCTCAGCACTGTATTTCGAGGGGGACGCTTCGAGGGCGACCCGAACAACGAATACTGTCGAGAATATCGTCTATCACTACAGTAATATTGCTGCTTTCACAGCCAAAGTGTATTATCTCAGCAGTATCACAGGCAACATCCGGTTCTTCACCTCTCCAGATGGCATCATATGGACCTCCCTCGCTGCTGAACACGATACGCCAGTAGCGACATCTTCCGGCTTTTATCGTACTTTGTTCAAACCTTCCGCTTCCGTACCAGCTGGAGCCCATTATCTCAAAGTTGAATTTTTAAATGATTCCAATATTTGGAGTCCTCAATTATCGCAAATGACCATTTTGACAGATCCTCCTGCCCCAAACCCGACGGTAATGACCACTTCGCTGAGTACAGAGGATATCCCAATTGCCAGTTACAATGTAATCGATTTTGGTGCGACACCGAATGATGCCACAGATGACACTGCAGCATTCCAGTATGCGCTGGATATGGCAGGGGCACAGGGCGGTGCCGTCGTATTCGCTCCGGCTGGCAAATATACATTCCGCGGCCACCTGTCCGTTCCAACTAATGTTACACTTCGCGGAGATTGGAAGAGCCCCGAAGATGGCGGATCGGGTCTTGGAACGATTCTTCAGCCCTATGAGAATAAAGACAATCCTTCAGGCACACCTTTTATTTCCACGAGAGACGCTTCGACCGTCAGAGACTTAAGCATCTGGTATCCTGAGCAGAACGATATCAACAATGTTCACGCTTTTCCTTTTACCATCGCCACCGACCACAGCACCTATATGGGACCAACGCTCAAGAATATTACTTTGTACAATTCTTATCAAGGGTTCGATCTGTATTTGGCTTCCAGCGGTTATATCAAAAATATATACGGAACCATTCTCAAACAAGGGATCAACGTTGACCGAATTGGAGACATCCTCCGCTTAGAAGCCATCTCCTTCCGCCCCAAGCACTGGGCGAACAGCGGTCTTGGCACTCCCCCGTCCGAATCCGCCATCAAAGCTTATACACGGACGAATACGATTGGCATCACGCAGAAAAGGAACGATTGGGGCTATATGTACGACGTTTATCTTGAAGGGTACAATATTGCCCTGCTCATCGAATCCAGTAGTTATGGTGCATACACAGGACAAATTCAAAAGCTGCATACGGAAGGTGGAAAAATCGGTATCCAATTAACTAAACCGTCCCGTTTGGGCATTATGGTCAGCAACAGCACCCTCAATACGAACGGCAGTGATGGCATTTCTGTATATGCACCCGGCACATTCACTTCTGATCTCACTGTAACTTTCAATAATACCAGCATCGGCTCGCCAGACGGCATCCCTGTCAAAATGGACGATGTTCCGAATGATCCGAATACAACCGAGAATCCCGATCATGCCGGCGTATTGAGCTTCGTGCACAGCTCCTTCACCAGTTGGGGAACCGGCCACCGTGCCATCGAAGCTGCCGACGGCACGCTGATCGTGGAATCGTCCCAATTTCTGGCCAACAAACCTGATGTTCTATTGGGAGCGGATGTCAGCTCCGCCACCATGGTAGGGAATACCTATTATAGCAACACACCCGATATTTCCAATTCCAGCACCGGGGATAGCAAAATTAATACAGATCCAGCCTTCGGATTATCATTCGCACCACAAATGCCGACAGCTGATCCGTCACGAACTGCCTTTCGCAAACCGTCATCCAATAATTTGTTTAATGTAAAATCGTCCGCTTATGGAGCGACGGGCGATGGAATCACGAATGACACGGCAGCTTTTCAGGCTGCGATCAATGCCGCCGAGACAGCTGGCGGCGGAACAGTCTACGTGCCAGCCGGACGCTATAAGATCAGCAACCACTTAAGCATTGGTAACAATGTGGAACTCCGAGGCGTCAACGACGGCCCCCGGCATTATGGAACATCGCCGCGAGGAAGTGTACTGGTTGCGTACGAACATCAGGGCAACGCGTCAGGCACCCCCTTTATTTCCCTGGCTCTGAATGCAGGTGTTCGGGGGTTGAGCATCTTCTATCCCAATCAGAATTATTTGACGCCTAGTAGCTATCCTGCAACCATTCAAGGGAATAGCACTGGCAACTACGTGATAGATGTAACGATGCCGAATGCCTATACGGCTATCAAAATGACTCAGGGTAATTATTACATTAATTACGCTCGCGGAATGGGCCTAAATACATTCATTGACTTGAGCGGCATTACCGGTACCGGTTATATCGAGAATATTATGAATACAGTGGGCGACTGGCAGGATATGACCCGTGAGGCCAATGCGCCTAAATCGGACTGGTGGCTGGATACCCCTTCCTCGCTGGCCACAGGTATCAACATAAACAACACTTCGAATGTGAATCTGTTTAACACATTCACATTCGGAATCGGCTACGGTGTGCGGATCAGTGGCAATTCCTCCAATATTATTGCCCACGGCCATGGAACAGACAATGCTGAACATGCCATTGAGCTGTTAGGTACGGGAACAGGGATCAACTTTATCAACACACAGCTTGTTGTGATAGGGGCCGGCGGCAAAAGATACATCTATGCTTCCCCTGCGTTCTCCGGAAATGCCAAATTTTTTAACACCAACACCTGGGCATCCACGGGAATCGGATCGGAGTTCAACGGGACGGGTAACATTACTTTACAGCAATACCTCGATAATCCAAACCCTGGTATTGCAGCCCGGATTGCCCAATATGGTGGCACATTAAAAGTAGATGCCTCTGTCTTCCGAGTCGCACCGAACCAGGTATATATCGATGCTGCGATAACCGACATATCCCTCTTTGCCAATATCGGGCTGGGCAGTTTTGCAGCGACGAACAACAAGAGCGATCCTGACATCTGGATGAACATCAGGAAATAACAAGCTTGTCCGTAAAAATATGGCGCATATTGTCGGAAAGACCCCGGCATGGTCGGAAGGGATTATATATGTGTAGGTTATGGCTGGACTGGAGGGAAAGATTGGAAAGAGGACTATAATATTCATCAAAATGCCCCTCCAATAAAACCATTTTCCGCCCAATTATCCATTCGAGTGTTGTCCGCGCTGCCGGGGTATTGAATATCCACCCGGTCTACATGACCGGCGGATTGCTGTATTTCTTCCGGTCGTTCGGCAAATTCAGTATCTAGCTCTTGAACGATTCGGGAAAGCGGCTTTACATCGGCATCCGTACTTTCACCAAGATACTGAAGGGAGAGGAAATGACAGCAACTATGGCCATTACAAAGCACATCAATACAATAACAGTGCTACTAAAGTGCTGCCATTCCTTTGACAAGCAAAGCGGCTGCTTTTACGACCATTTTAATAACCCGTAGATTTAATCGCGCAGCTGCCTGCGCTCTTTGAAGCGTTCGCGGTTAGCAGTCATTCGCCGCGCATTTGTTCATAGCCTATTTGATTGGCGTTTCACTGATTTCATCTACTCCGATTTTAACAACCGTGCCAACTGCTTAAGTCCACGCTCAATGGATTTGCGCACCGTACTCTCATCTATTTGTTCCGACCGCGCTATCGCAACTTTGCTCATGCCCAACTATATCTGTATTAAAAAAATGTAGATATAATGTCTACAGATTCTTGTCAAAACTCGTATCATAATTTTTGCGTCTACAATCCGTCTACAATTTCCGCCCACAGAAAAACCCAGTCCTCACGCGGACTGGGTTTTCATGGTGGAGGCGAGGGGATTTGAATCCCCTGTCCTGCACTTTTCACTACGTTTTGCGTTACATTATTGAATCACGGGAAGCCTTATCCAATATGGTTTCCAGGGATTCCGACCGTTACGTAATCCCGTTCTGTTTTAACCATGTTTAGTTCTTGTTAAAGCGTTTGACTACATCGTATCTACACGTTTCGGACAGGATATCTGATCAATATCCGGCATAAATTAATGCGATTTGCGAAATATTATCGCGTATTCAAGTAATGTCGAGGCACTTCTTGATCTTGAACAGGATTCAGATATTTCAGCCCAAAGACCTCAGCTACTTGCTTAAAATCTTCATCATTGAGACAATACCCCTAATTGTTTGGCCTTCTGAGTAATATCAACATCTTGATAAGTCCTTGCACGAATTTCTTCAGGCACCTCGCTCTCTGGAACAATTCTTGTTTCGCTTTCAATAGTAATGATTTGCTGATGACTACTATATTTCCTTATACACATGCGCGACCAGGACTTAATTTTGTACTTAATGGTATTGACCCAGCTTTTTACATTTTCCCAGAACGCACTAAGCGCGACTCCGGCAATCAGTCCAATTATAATCCACTCAATAATTAACACTGCTTTCAAGACAACTCAACTCTTCTTTGCTTACATCTGTGGAACACTAGATATTCCAATAGTTTTAATATCAAAGAACTGTTCCAGGAAGCCATAAAAGTCCTCAAATTCGTATAGAAGCATTGCGTAACATAATGCTGTTTCTGATTAGAATTTAAGAGCTCTACCGAAAGTTTTTTCCGGGTTGTTGACTGCTTATCAATAACTGATTTACCATTGCATTCTCGTAATGAAGCTCATTTTTACGTTGAATAACATTAGTGATGAGTTTTTCATCTTTCCTCAATGAGTTGGAAAGAAGTTTGGCCAGAAACATATGTCATATTGCCCTTAGAAAGCTCTTCAACAATAGTTCTATCAGTACTTGCTGAGTAATGCTCAATTAACCCTTCCAGCGAAATTGCCTTTTTTTCGAAGATTTTAATGCGTTGCATACGAGACCTCCTGTTGCTATAGCGACAATTACTCCTCCAATTATGATCCACTTCGTCATTGCTCCAACATCCTTATCATTTTATTCTTCGAGAGGATTAGTTGCTTCATATTCAATTCTTTTTTCCCTCTTTAGCTTAGTTCTATTATCAAGAAGTAGGAGCGACAAATGTAGCTTATCACTTCTCCATGACTTACAGACCCACTCGCCAGAGTGTTGGAAAAATAATTCCATATAAATCCCAAAGTGTTCTTCATCAGGACCTATCTCAAAGTAGAACTTCCCTCCGACGTATTGCAACGTACGGAGAAGCGGCGGCTAGTGGTCGACGAGTGCGTGCAATGCAAGGAATACATCTTCGCAGGCGATGACGTTGCCTTATTCGATGAAGAGGAATTATTACACGAGGAGTGCGTGGAGCAATACCTATCTGAGCGTACCAGGTACGGCGAGATCGACATTCACGCAGAATATTACCGCACGTATAGCCGTTACCTCCTTGATAAGAAGCGTCGGGAAACGTGGAAAGAAACGGTTCGCCGTTCGGTCGAATATAACGTTGGCTTGGAGCGCAAGCACATCGAGAAAATCGGATATCCCGTCGACTACGGCCGTCTTCGCAAGGAAGCGCAAGAACTGTTCGACTCGATGTTCGATCTAAAACAATTTTTGTCTGGACGGACGTTATGGGTCGGTGGCGCAGAGAACGGCGTGGCCGACAAGTATCCGCTCGCTAACTTCAACTGCTCATTTATCGACGTTCGCTCGTGGGAAGACTTGGGCGATCTGTTCTATTTGCTCCTCGTCGGTACTGGCGTAGGATTCAAAGCGACAAAAGCGAACATTGCTAATCTGTCGCCGATCTGCACCAACACGACATTACTTCATTCCGACTATAAGCCGGTCGAGAAGCATCAACGGTTGCAGAGTACGGAGTTGCGTCTGCTGGATAATGGCTTCGCCAAAATCTATGTCGGAGATTCGAAAGAGGGTTGGGTGCAGGCGTTACGAACGTATTTCGTGCTTCTGACACAAGAGCGGTTCGAGAATATTCATACAGTCAAAATTTCTTATAATTCCGTCCGTCCGCTCGGTGAACGTCTGAAAACGTTCGGCGGTACTGCGTCGGGTCATACGCCTCTGCAGGAGATGTTCGATGGTATCGACAAGGTGCTGAAAAACCAAATCGACCTGAGCCTTGAGCCGTTGGAAGCCGTCTACAACACGACTTACAGCAAGGTGCGCCCAATCCATATTCTTGATATCGGCAATCTGGTAGGGAATAACGTTGTGGTCGGCGGTGTTCGTCGTACCGCTGAAATTTTCCTATTTGATGCCGACGACTATGAGTCCATGTTCGCCAAGTACGGCATCAACGGTATTTGGAACGAGGTTCAGCACCGCAAAGTAATCGCCCTGACGAAGAAGATCGGTCTTGAGGCGCAGGCAACGTTCTTAGGGAATCTGCCGCTGCTTGACGCCAATGCTCGGCCACTCCATCACCGTCGCATGTCGAACAATTCTATAGCTTTCGAGAAGCAGCCATCAAGAGAATTCTTGAATCTCGTATTCGAGATGATGCAAGCGGAAGGCGAACCTGGCTTCGTCAATCTCGAAGAAGCACGTCGTCGCCGTCCAAACGCGGAGGGTCTTAATCCTTGCGCCGAGATACTGTTGGATTCGTATGGCGTCTGCAAACTTGACGACGGTCAATATCGTGCAGTTCGTCAAATACGACGAGGTGCGTGGCAGATATGTTCTCGATGTATTGGGACTAGTCAATGCGCAACGACGTTCGGCGCGAGCTGGACTTCGCATGACGTTGGCGACGTTGGAATTGCCGCATTGGGACGCCATTCAACAACGTGACCGCCTGCTAGGGACTTCGGTAACGGGGTGGAAGGACGCTTTGGCGATGCTTGGCTTCAATGAAGAAGAAGAGAGCCGGCTTATGTCGGTGCTAGGGAATGCCGCTAGAAATGAAGCTGACGATGTGGCGAAGGGGCTGCGTGTAAATAGTCCATTACTCGTTACAACGGTTAAGCCCGAGGGGACGATCTCTCAAGTGGCAGGCGGTGTATCGTCGGGATTGCATTGGTCGCATTCTCCGTACTATATCCGTCGCATCCGTATTAACGCTGCCGATCCGCTGGCGAAGGCGGTTCAGTTCCTCGGTTGGAACATCAATCCCGAAGTAGGGACACCAGGCGCGAATCGCGAGGAGCAGCTTGCTAACGCTCGGACGTTTGTTATCGATTTCCCTGTCGCCAGTGGCGCATCGGAAACGAAGGATGACGTTTCGGCGGCTCGGCAGCTTGAGACGTACTTCATTTTCCAAGCGAACTACACCGAGCACAATTCCTCGAACACGATTACCGTCAGACCGGACGAGTGGTCGGAAGTCGAAGAGATAGTTTATGAGGGATGGGAAGATTTCACCGCAGTATCCTTCTTGGCGTTGGATGGCGGTTCGTATCAGCTCGCACCGTATGAAGCGATCACCAGAGAACAGTACGAAGAGATGGCGAAGGCGATGAAGCCGTTCGATACGTCGATTCTTGAGTACTTCGAGGTGGATGGTACTAGCGACCTTGACGGCGCTGATTCGTGTGAAGGTGGAGCATGTCCCATCAGATAGATAACGAAAGGAAGATAGACTTGATGACATTCAAAAGCGATAAATCATTCGTAGCTGCCCTAGTACTCGCGTTCCTGTTGGGAACATTCGGCGTACACCTTTTTTACGTCGGCAAATACGTGACGGGCGTTCTACAGCTCGTGACGCTCGGCGGTCTTGGTGTATGGGCGTTGATCGACATTATCCTAATTGCCGTTGGTAATTTCGAGGACTCCAAAGGCAATGTGATTAAGCCGTAATGGAAGAGCGGATCAGAAAACTACACGAAGATGCCGTCATACCGTCGTATGCATCGAATCTAGCCGCAGGTTTCGACCTAGTAGCGACCGAGGACGTTTTTATCGCACCAGGCGATACGGCGGTTGTCAAAGGTCATTTTCATCAACTCCATACTCACTATAGTTCACAAAACGTGATTGATCTATAATGTTCACGAAAAGTGATTATTTTTCATTGACAGTATTTGCCTTAACATGTAATATAGGGATGTAAAGGGAATCACGAAACGTGAACATCGTAGGGAGTGATAGAATGGCCAACAACAGGCTAGTTGCTTTACGGGCTGGCCTAAAACAGACACAAGCAGAGGTCGCTCAAGCGCTCGGAGTATCCAAGAGTACTTATGCGATGTATGAATTAGGCAAGCGATTTCCTCGCCGGCACATACAAGCCAGGATCGCAAACTATTTTGGAAGAACGGTCGACTATATTTTTTTTGTCTCAGAGAATCACGAAACGTGATTATTATAATTAGGGAGAGAAACCGACTAATGAAAAAACCACTAGCTACACTAACACTCGCAGGACTTATCGCATCCACTATTGCAACGACAGGCGCATTCGCAGCCGACCATGGCTTCACTGATATTGAAGGATCATTCGCAAAGAAACAAATCATTGAGCTTGTCGAGAAGGGCATCATCAAAGGTATTGACGCTGATACGTTCGACCCGAAAGGTCAGCTCACTCGCGCACAATTCGTTACTCTAATCGTTCGTGCGCTAGAATTGCCGATCGAGGACGTTGAGACAGATTTCACCGACGTCGAAGGATGGGCGCTACCTTACATAGAGGCGGCATTAAACGCAGGCATCATTATAGGTAATGGTAACGGCACATTCGATCCGAACGCTCCGTTGACTCGTGAAGCGGCCATAGTAATGATGGTACGTGCTCTACAAGCGCAATCGGATATCGAATTGGAAGACGCAAGCGCGCTCGACTTTACGGATTCCGACAGCATTTCCGATTGGGCGGCGGCTTACGTTGCTACGGCTAAGAAGCTCGGACTCATTAGCGGAAATCCGGACGGATTGTTTAATCCGCAGGGAACGGCTAATCGTGAGCAAGCGGCGGTCATGATGGTCAACGTGATCAAGGTATACGAAGAGATTACTTCTGAGCCTACTGAACCGACGGAGACGCCTGAGCCTACGCCGACTCCTACGCCGCCAGTTACGGGCGGTGGTGGCGGTGGATATATCCCTCCTGCGTCTGACACGACAGCCCCTAGCGTTCCGCAATTTGAAAGCTTTAATCCTGGTTATAACTCGGTTATCGTAAGATGGCTGCCCTCTACGGATAATGTAGGCGTGACGGGCTACGAGGTGTATAAAGACGATGAAAAGATCGCGACTGTATCTGGCACAGAGTACAATCTTACAGGCCTGGCCCCATCAACGTACTACAAGATCACTATCAAAGCGCGTGATGCGGCAGGTAACGTATCGAACGTAAGCCCTCCAACCCACTTAAGAACGGCGGCATACGCAACCAACGCTGAGGAGTTAACCGCCTTGTTAGCAGAGGGTGATAACTTTGATATTATTTTAGCAGACGGAGAATATACTGGTCAGTTCATAATCGATGGTCACGTAAGCATAAAAGGCGAGGGTGACGCAGCCATCATCAAAGCACCTGAGACTGCGGTCGCGCCGATTGAAGGGTTTGTTAATCATAACGGAGCTTCTATTCGTCCATTGATTTATGTCGCACCGGGCGCAGGTGCTATCATAAGGGGCATTACCATTGACGGGGCACATTCCGAAGACGTGAACCACCCCGAAGTTATTACCGGGGTCGGCGTCCAAAGCGCGGAGCATGTACGCCTAATCAACGTTACGATTAAGGGCATGATTGACCCCGATCCGAATCATCTCGGTATACAGAACGGTTACGGCGTGTACGCGGCTAATGCGGACCTGCGAGATTCGACAGTAATTATAGAAAACTCCAACATTAGGGAGTTCCAAAAAAACGGGGTATTCTTTAACGGTAACATCGAGGGAGCTGTCAATGATAACATGATAACAGGCTTCGAAGCACACCCACATAACGCCCAAAACGGCATCGTATTCTACAATGGAGCGTATGGTTCGATCCAACGTAACATACTCAGCGGTTTCCACTATACAGGAACGGCGAACGCTGTAGCGACTCCGATCCTAGTATTGACTGACGGCGAGGTCGTGGTAAGCGACAATAACGTGTTAATTCCTAACCCCGAAGACTTCGTAGCAACCGAAGACTTTAGCTTCACAACGGACATTGACGGCAACGGGACAGCGGCGTATAACGTAGGATTCAAGCTCAACACGAACGCTATTGACTACGCTAATATCACAGAGATCAAAGTATTCCTAATCGACGCCGTAGGAAACGTACTGGCGACTCGCACCGCTACAGGCGCTCAGATCGCGAAGCTCGCCGCTGACGACGTCGAGTACGGCGGTAAGGACGGACAACTCAGCGCAGCATTCAAAGAGCGCACAGCGGTTGACGCTAACGAATGGTGGACAAGCTCCACATATGCGTTCACAGAACCCGCTAAAGCCGTAATCACGATCAAGCTGAAGAACGATTCTGTATTCACGGTGGAGAACACTAATCTAGTGAAATAACGGAGAACCAAATAGATCAACAACAACAGCGATGATCGAGATAGAATTGCATTAAAGCTAGGGGAGGTGTTGGGAATTGTCGGGTTATCTGATGTTTACTGAGTTGCCAACACCGCTCAAGCTATTCGGTATACGCCTGTTTCGGGACGAGGACGGGCGATACTGGTACAAGATCAGAAACAACAGACGTAAGCGGTTATTTTAACTTGGGGCCTCCATTCGGAGGCTCTTTTTCTATGTCCTGAGACGGACAATCCTCGGTACCCAAGAGAAATCTTCTGTAGGGAAATTACACCGAGGAGGACAACATTTGCTAACGATTTTTCTATACGGTCCAATGGGCAGCGGCAAAGATACCGTCGCCGAATATTTGGAGCGTGAGCACAAGTTCTATAGCATCGCCCTAGCCGATGGCATCCGAAACTATATCGGCCACAACAATCCTGACTACGTTCCAAAGTCGGATCGAGCGCTTGGGATCGAGGTAGGCGAGAAGCACCGAGATTGGTTCGGCAGGGACTTTTGGTGCCATTATGCCGACGACTTGATCTTCAAGGAAACGGTTCACTTCCATGCTCCTTCGTACAATGGCGTCATCATCCGTGACGGACACTTCCCCCACGAATACGACCATTACGTCAACAGGCTCGGTTATGTGCCGGTACAGATCATCTCACACGAAATCAACCGTAAGAAGCGTCTCATGGAACGTGACGGACAGCTCAACGTGACACACTTCTACGACAAGAACGACATGGCGATTACTGACGACCCTGAATGGATCTTGCGGAACAACGGCGACCTGGAATCATTATACGAGCAATGCGACCGTATGTTGAAGGCGTATTGGGGCGGTGAGCTATGAGCTTCCGCTATGTATCGCTATTTGCCGGTATTGGCGGCTTCGACACGGCTCTGAATGAGCTAGGCGGCGAATGCGTCATGGCGTCGGAGATCGATAAGTACGCCGTCCAAGCGTATGAGCTGATCTATGGTCACAAGCCTGCAGGAGACGTCACCAAGATCGACGCTGTCGATGTTCCCGACCATGACGTGCTAGTCGCAGGATTCCCATGCCAAGCGTTTTCGGTCGCCGGTCAACGTAAAGGCTTCGAGGATACACGAGGGACGCTGTTCTTCGAAGTAGCTCGGATCGCCAAGCACAAACGGCCGTTGGAGAATGTAAAGGGGCTTATGTCGCACGACGGCGGTCGAACACTCGACGTCATCATCGCAACGCTGAATGAGATCGGATATACGGTAGATTTCGAGGTATTGAATTCGAAGTACTTCGGCGTTCCTCAGAACCGCGAGCGGATCTTCATTGCCTGCGTATTGGACGGCAAGGAGCAGCCATGGAATATCGAGGGGAATAACATGGTGGCGAAAGCCAAGTGTCGCCTGCAGGAAGCCGCCGCAAAGGTGTTCAACTTCGATTGGCCGACGAACAACACCGTCACAACTCGCCTGAGAGACATATTGGAGCCGGTAGTCTCCGAGAAGTATTATCTCGATAAGACGAAGACGGCAGCTCTGATCGTAAAGCTCGAAGCAGACCTGGATGCCGCTAGAATCCCCGTCACTGACGATCCCGAGGTTCAAATCGTTGGCAACCTCAAGCCTGACGATTGTACACGATTAGGACAGAGAGACGAGGTATATGCCGACAGCGGCGTCATTGGCGCTCTAAACGCATCTGACTATAAGGTGCAGCGGCATAAACGATCAGCCCGTTTTATTTATCATTAAGTTATCAAAGTAGGCAACGAGGGAAGCTTTAGTTCATACCAAATATCGCAAGTAACACATTCAACCTGATCTATGTCTGGGTACTCTAAGTCGTCGGGATCTTTATGGAACGTAGCCTTGAGCATAGAACCACATTCTTTACAATGGAAAGCTACCATTATCTCTGATTCGTCGTACTCGGAAGCTATCGGTGGTTTTCCTACGCCGAAGACTTTGCCGCATGAGCATGCTACCTGGTGCTCGTCGAGAGTATACTCATCTGATGTGAAGTTCTCCGTATGTGTTTTTCCGCATGAGCAAGTAAAGGTGACGCTGCTTGAGCTTCTATTATCAGAATAATTTTCCATAAAAACATCCTACTCCAATCTATTATTTTAATCGACGAATTAACAAGACTACTTTCTTAACTCGACCTTACCGTCGTCATAAATGTTCAACGACAGCTTGCGTCCATCCCGAACATGATAGCTGTAGACGCAGTATTCGTAGCCAAATCCGTCACGACCGAAAAACTCTAGCCTGCCGTATTGCTCGTAGAAAGCGACTGCTTAGGCATGAGACGAGAATTGCGGAAGGGGTTTGTTATTCGTCATTTTGTCCTCGTATCGTCGTACTGCGACACATCTAAGCATTACTGGAGAAAAAGATTAAACTTACGGGTAGGATATTTCAAATACAACGCGAATTTAAGTCATGGCGAGATTATGAAGGAAGCGAAGTCATGATATTTTTCGAAAAAACCAATAAACTGTCCAATGTCTTATTTTGTATTTTTATACTATTTCTCATTCTAACTGTAGTTTTCTTTGCGAGTAGCCAATTCACAGAAGTTCTTTCGCATAACTTCACCAATGATCTAAGAGGAACAATCTGGATGCTAGTTTGTTTAATGATTTCGATTTCTTCATTAGTTGCAGGAGTATCACTTAAGTATTTGATAAAAGAAGCTAATAATGAGATTCAAATACTTGAAGATAGAATGAAGAGGCATAAAATTTAGGTTTATACTTGAGGGATTTCTAAGTGGGCTATGACATCGTATAACACCTATTTACGCTTCTAGCAATTCGGCTCTCGGACAGTCGGATTATTAAGCTATCTGGAGACGATAGTTCAATTGACCGCCTTATCACAGAGGCGGTTTTTCATTCCTCTCTTTCGCAATATGGATCTACAACTCTACCTAAAACATATCGCGACGGTTTATTAATGCCTGAACGAGTAGCTTATACTCTTTGTCCCCAGCGTTCCCCAAGCCAGCCCATCAAGTCAAAATAATGCTGACGCCCCGAGTACAGTTCAACGGCAGCTCGCACGAAACCACTGGGATTACACTACCCTCTGTAACTGGTTTTATATGGCTTATTGCAAAGACATGCTCCGCAATCGCATCGTACCCATCTACATGTATAACAAGAATTATGCGTTTCCCTCGAAAGCCTTTTCTTGCATCTAAAACAATGTGTGGTTTTAGATTTAAGAGATTGCATCTTAAAAGCGCCTAATTGCGTTTCCTGATGTTTTTTTTCTTTGGCTTGCCTTCTATTTTCAGAAGCTAACTCTTCGGCTTTAACCTTCTCTTCATAATAAAGTCTAAGCTCTGTTACTGAGATAGATGGCGAAAGTGCTATTTTTAATCTTAACTTACTGCCTTCCTCACTTATTCCTACTATTATACCTCTTCTAGCGTCTGACTCATTTTTGTGCTGATCGCCTAAATGAACAAAATTCCCAGTCCATATACTAAGGACATTAATTTGATAATAAGTTGAGTAAATCCCTTTCATAAATCTACATTCCACTTCATGTAGATGTGCAACATGCCTTCTATCTATAAGGCATGTTAGTTCCATTTCATATATTCTTTTTTCTAAATCGATTAGATTCAACGCTCCACCTTCTTTCGCAATATGGATCTACCTTGCATCCCTGCGCCTAATTAACTCCTCCACTAGCTTTCGACACAACCACTCTTCCAGGCTTTCTCGCGTCACTACGTCTCCGTCAGCTCGTCTTAGTGCTGTCTCCAGCCCAACGAGTAGGTCGGCATAGGCGGATGCGTATATGTCATCTCTGAGCGTTTTGCGGGCGTCCAACTGCTCGGGGGCGAACTCAAACCGTCCGCCGCCCATGTTGCTTAAACGCTTAGACACTTTACCCCTCCTGTGGTATCCACTGGCGCTGAGACGATTCGGTCGTCCCGGCGCCTTTCGGCATGATTTGTTATGTCGCAATAAATCTAATACTGCAACCCTTAGTTCTTCAATGTGTCCTTCCGTATTCAGTACTATAATTTCCAGCATTCATTCAAAAGTGCCTTGATTGATTCGCTGTGCTAGTTGAACAGCGTAATTGAGAGAATGCAGGAAAATGGAATATACTTGTCGAAACTTGTTAATCTAAAACTATTAAAGGTGGATCAAGTTCAATGGAAACTACCCCAAAGCTGGAGCATAAGTCTTTTAATTGCATGTACTGTGGAGTATTTTCAAATCAAACTTGGCATACGGTGTTTTTCCTTCTAGAAGGAAAATACAATAACCCTGGAAATTATCATGCGTGTCGCTGCTCGCACTGTTTTAAAGTTTCTTACTGGTCAGGAGATGGAGCAATGTTATTTCCTAGAACTACATTGGCCCCAAAACCACATAACGACTTACCAAAATCAGCCCTAACGGACTACCAAGAAGCAAGGGCAGTGTATAACGATTCTTTCAGAAGTTGCATATTTCTTTTAAAAATCTCTTTAAGTAAATTGTTAAAGGAATTAGGGGAATCCGGTAATGATATTGAAGCCGATCTATCCTCCTTAGTATCCAAAGGTCTTCATCCTGAGGTATGTCAGGCATATATTAACTTGGCAACATCAGCGACAAATTTGGAAATCGTAAATAAACTGTTTGAGTTAGTCAATTTTATAGTCGAAGACCAAATTACAAAGAAAAAGCAAATCTCCTCGTTTTTCTCTATAAATTAACTAAGAAAGTTACAGGGTTTGTACCAATGTACAACCCTTTCCCCTTAATCTGCTACGCCTGCTGCATACTTGGTAAAGGTGCCTGCTTCTACGATTTGCTTTCCCCATTGACTGGTTCACCGCCTATCCAATATCGTCGTGCTACGCATTACTTTCTGTTAGACGCCCAGTGAAATGTAACTGTCAGATGAGACAGATTCATATCATCGATTTATTAAACGGGACTTGAACAAATTCGGACATTCAAAACACTCTCCATATTACCTTCTAAGGCAAGCGGTGGTATTTATGAAAAGCACCTATATATACAAGCTTCTTATCTCCCACATATACCTCTGATATATTTATCCACCCCAAATTATGTATTACGTACTCGGACTCCCCCATTAGTGCTTTGGTGAAGGATTCATCCCCAAAACCAATAGCAGTAAGACTTACTGAATAATCTTTGGATACTGCTTCTTCAAGTTCAGGCAAAGAAGGGTTAGAAGCGTACATTCCACTGAAAAAAAATGTAAATGATATGATAACAATGTATGTATTTCTGTTTTCGGTTTTTCTTCCAGACAAGCCCCGAATTACGGCAATGACGAAAGACAACGATATAATAATAAATACCACGCCTGCAAATAATAGTACTACTTCTTTCAACGGAAACACTCTCCCTCTATTGAATCACGCTAACCCAAGTAGAACTCCTTACGCTCGGGTACGCCCCAAGCGCCATTCGGATTGGCGATATGGTATCGATCGGCAACGGCTTTTTCTGGATCTCCGTCCTGGTACGTATCAAGCCATTCCTCGGCCAACGCCAATAGGTCGGATAGCTCGCCATTACGAGTAATCCACGCCTCAAGCGTACATAACCCGAGTACTTCACCTTCCCAATAGAATTTTATGACGTAAGAGCCGAAATGCATCTTCTCCAAATAAACGACGGCTTTGCCCGAACCTGCTGATAATAGTTCAAGTCGGGATTTCCGCTGAAATGCCATTCAGGGATCTCATACCCCCAATAAAGCAACCTCATGATTGATCCCCCTTTACACGTCGATGGCGTTCTGTCTGCGTCAATGCCGACTCAATAGCTTTCCCCGCAAGCATCGCCATCAGCTCTGTAACCTTTTCGACACGAATGCCTTGAGCAACGAGCTTACCGAACATAGCGGTCATCTGCGCTTCGATCATACTGAGAGACTGTGAGTCCGTCAGATTGCCGAAGCAAATAACCTCGATTCCTCGGTACTCCTGTGTAGCTGCGCCCGACTCGAAAGCCCCCATAACACCCTCGAACTCGAATAAATGACGCTCACCGTCAGCCTCTTCGATCAGAACCTTAATCATGCGCTTGTCTTGCTGATGATCTTGTCTGCGAATAGTTTGGCAGCATCGTGGCCACTATTGAAAAGCGCTCCAATATACGTATCGAATATGCCTTCGATGACGATTTTACGCTGCTTATCGAGCTTGCCGGCAGAATGGATCGCAGTTTCTATCGCTCTGTTGTATTCCTGGACGCTGAGCCTACGACCATAAACGTCTTCCATGCGCTCAGCTTCCTCGGCGAACTCCTCGAATATCTGCTTGAACAACGTAGCTTCCTTTTCCATTTCATCGAGCTGAATGAGTCTCATACGAAACACCCCCTAGTGGATAATTCCGACCTTGGCCAGTCGGATTTAATAAACGATATGAATGTTGCCGTCGTTGCCAATCTCGATTCTGGTGCGTTCGTCGAGGAATTGTTCGAATATCTCCGACTCTTCTTCGGTCGAGTAACTGCCAGTCGGCAGCGGCTCCTCGCGCTTGATGCTCGCCATGAAATCGGTGTACGCATCGATGTTGTTGACGAAATAATACGCCTGTCCTGTGTAATCTTCGCCTTCGCCGAATTTATCGCCCTCATACAGCTCGTAACCTTGGCGATTGAACCAGTTCAGCACGTCGACCTTGCGCTTATAGTTTTTCTCGCCCAAGATGCGCCTGATTAACACTAGTGTCTGTAGCGTTGTTCATATTTGTAACTCTCTTACTTAGCATTGCATCTGCTTCATCAAAAAACAAAATACTGTCAGTCCCTTCAGCCACTCGGAAAGCTTCTGTAATATTCTTTGGTGTATCCCCAACATATTTTGATTCGATATCAGCATAATTGACAATTATCATTCTCTTTCTAAAAGCATTCGCAAAGGCGTGAGCTTCCATCGTTTTCCTTTTCCCAGGAGGGCCATAGAGGTTAATTCCTACCTTACTTGAATATTTATGAGTCTCGCTTAACCCCCACGTATTGAACACGAAATCACTTTTTTCAAGTAATGCCATTGCATTTTTAATGGAGAGAATTGTTCTATCAGACAGAACTATATCCTCCAATCTATATTTCGGTAGCACAGCCTCAAAGATCGGAAGATTTGATTTTTCATCTTTTTTGACAGGTTCGACACTTGGTGTTGAAGTTGAAATTGGCCTGTATAAAGTCGAGCTATCCTTTTCTTTAAGTCCCATAACGTCATCCCCTTCTGCAATAAAAAGGACCGCTTAAATAAGCAGTCGCAGTTGAATGCTCTAAAAACAACCCACATTATCAACTAATTCTAAAGAACCATAAATTACGCCCTATAGCTTTTTCGATATTGTGTTTCTTTTAGATGTCCTATTGTTTTTCATTATAAATTTTTACAGCCTTATCAAACCAGTTCTTTTCTCCTATGTAAAATATACCATGTAGGGATTTGAATTTGAAGCGATTTTTATTATGAAATAAAACAGATTAGTCCTCTGGATATGTGCGTTGCGTACGTGTAGATCCTACTGTAATCTTCCTTGGTTAGTCTGAAGTAATAGGTTACAGTTAAAACAGCAAGATTGGGGTCTCCTTACACGCCCCACTTCTCATAACACACGCAGATGGCGAGGAACTCTGAGCTCTCTTCTCTTTTGACCGTAATTCTCACCGTCAAATGTAAGTTTATTGTCTGTTAGGGTTTACTATCAAATACTCGACCTATCGTCAGGGGCTTCTTCTTTTCTCGTGAGGATTACTAAATTTGAAGGCGGAGAGAGATGGGCGTTTACACTCGTTTAAAGGTAAACGCCTCTACATCTAACTATGATCACTCTTTTTTAATGCCCTGCTCATAGCAGTAACTGTATTCTTGTGCGTTTTATCAAATATGTGGGTGTAGATTTTGTTTGTTGTTCCGATGTCGGAATGACCAAGCGCTTCCGAAATGGATTTCAAATCAACCCCTTCGTTATGAAGAATACTTGCAAACGTATGTCGCAGGTCATGTAATCGAATTTGCGGCAAACCGTGGCGTTTGAGAAACACTGTGAACTGTTCAGTTACCGTGTTCACTCGATAATGCTTTCCATCTTCCCTTGTATAAACAAAGTCACTTTCAACATAATCTTTGCCGAGCAGTTGTTTATACTCATCTTGCTTCGCCCTTACTTTTTTCAGTAACTCCAGAATTTCGTCGTCGATATACAAAGACCGCTGACTCTTTGCAGTTTTCGGCTTCTTGATGACAACATTATCCCCAGCGCTTGTACGAACTGTTTTAACGTG
The DNA here is from genome assembly GCF_018604145.1 of Paenibacillus agaridevorans. Lineage (NCBI taxonomy): Bacteria > Bacillati > Bacillota > Bacilli > Caryophanales > Paenibacillaceae > Paenibacillus > Paenibacillus agaridevorans. The sequence continues at coordinate 5,997,681 of NZ_CP075889.1, forward strand.
TAGTATGCGTTGCTCCATATTAATGTTCTCCCACTGGAGTCCAGCAATCTCTGACCGCCTTAGTCCCAAATACGCCGCTAAGTAAACAGGAAGTTCAAGCTTTGTATCCTTAACTGTATTTAACAAATCGTGAAGTTGTTCTTTAGTAAGAGCCTTTCCCTCATAATCAATTTTTCGTGGCAGTGCTACCGCATCTGCCACATTCCTATATACATATTGCTGTTTCAAAGCATAATCCAGTGCTTTGCGAATATTGGCATGATGCTTTCGAACAGTATTCGAAGATAATCTTTTTTCTTCAAGGAGATGCTTATAGTATTGCTGAATGTGAGTTGGATTTAGCTTTTGTAACTCAATTCCACCTAGAAATGAATTAACATGCTTTAATATATTGCGGTAACCGTAAGCGGTTGTTTCTTCGCAGTTATATTTGACATAGATGTCGAACCAATGTTCAAAGAATTCGGAGACAGTAATTTTACTCGACTCCACATGAATATTCCTTTGTTGATTGTAATTGAATTCCGTTAACAACTTCTCTGCCTCGGCCTCAGTACTGGCGAAAATATATTCTCGCTGTCTCTTACCATCCGCACCCTTTCCGAGCTCTTTTGTCACCCGGAACCTTTTCCCAATTTTTTGTATACTTCCAGCCATGTTCTCTCTTCCCCTCATAATTAAGTTTGATTTAATTGTTTATTTGCAACCTTAAGCGCAATACGATTTGAATTCCTTTCGAATCCGTATTGCTTGGAGTGCTACTTGATAAACATCCTTGTCCCATAAAGATGAAGCTTGGGCAAGGTTTAGTCCCTCGTATTTATTCCAAAGATTAATCGCAAGCAGAACAAGAGCCTCCGTCTGCCCCGTTAACGCCTCTACTTTGCTGGTAACGTTCGTGTTTTGGCTGTTAGAATGATGCAGTGCTTCGAAAAACCAATCAAATGGACCATCCTTGTATTTCGATTGAAAAGCATTTAAAGATCTCTGGTACAGCGGCAATATAGGATGCTGCTGCGTATTCCGCATTACAGTAAGGGAACTTCTCAAACATTTTTGAGCAATGCTTTACGTGATCATCATTTAGGAAGTGTAAAGTGCCTAGTGGCATTCCGAATACTTTCATAAGAGTCCTCCCGATACAATTGAGCGTCACTTGAAACCTTATAGGATTCTCGATTGTGTGAGTTATCACTATCTTGTTACTACTTGTGCATCTCGTACAATAAGGAACGAGATGCCCTTCACACTTACTGTACCTCGACTCTTGCCTCAGTCCATTCCTTGAATTTTTTAGCCGGGATAATGATTCTCCTTCCTACTCTGATTTTGGGAAATCCCTTTTCGTTGACTAACTTGTAGATAGAATTACGACCCAAGGGCAGCAACTCATAAAGATCCTGCATTGTGTACCATTCTTTGAGCTCTGACTTTGACACGACTATCACTCCCTCTAATAATGTATAAATAAAGATCTCAGCGTTACGTTCTGAAGATACTCGTAGCCCTCATGTAGCCTTAGAGGGCTACGAATATTTGAAGCAAATGACCGTTAATTAAGGGGCTTTTAGGCTTCCGTAGACCTTGTAGACGTTGGTGGATACACCGTTACACCCCAGGATTGTTCAGCACTTGACTGCACAATAGCGTCATGCTCGTCTTCTTTAAGTTGAATACCCAGGAATCCTCTGAGCGGATTCGAAACATTCAGTCTGAATTTTTTTTGCTTCAAGCCAAGATTATTTAATTGGTTGAAGAAATCACTTTCACTCATCACTCGAAGACAATTGGATTTACAATATTCTTTGTATGCCTTTATAAGCGTACGCCGATGCTCCCGCAGGTTAATATCAGCTTTATTCACGATACATGCTTCATTAATAAAAGCCTGAACCGAATTTTTTTCATTTTTGTAGGCCTTACGAAAGGCAATAGCATCTCTACATTCCGTGAAAACGTAGTTATTGCCATGCAAGCGTTGTAAGCCTTCAATTGCCCAGGCAGCGATTATGTCCTTTTCCATTAGAAGCTTGGGAATTAACCCCTTATCACGCTTATCTTCAGGCACTTGATAATCAAAAGTTAAAAAATGTATCCGATCTAAGAAGGCATCTGTCATATCCGATCCTTCCGGAAGAGGCATACGATTTCCAGCTACAACAAGCTTGGATCTAGGATAGAAATGGAAAGGATCCTGTCCCTTTCGTTCGCCTGTCATCATATCACCACCGGTAATCATTTTAATTAAGTCTACCCCTTTAAGCATGCCCTTCTCGTCTAGCTCGGCGCTTATATTGAGCTTTGAGCGCGACAACTCCGCAATCATAAACCGATTGCTGCCTAGTTGATTCAGAGACACTGCCGTAGTAAATTGAGCACCAATTAAGCTTCTCCATATCTCTAACCAGACGCTTTTCCCGGTATGTGGGAGCCCAATTAACGCAAAGAACTTTTTAGCCCTCCACTCGTTGCTTATGATATAACCAGTCAATTCCTGTAACGATTGAATTTTTTCAGGATCTCGATCTGTGCAATCAAAAAGGAATTTTTGGAAGTGACTTTCATAGAAGTAATCATCAGCATTTCCGAGATATTCCGCATCGATGAAATTCGTAAACTTCCAATCTGGGCTGTGATGCTCAAGTTTGCCGGTTAGAAGATCAAAAACACCGTTTCGGAAATTAATTACTTGAGCATTACTATCCAACGAACTCAACTCAGCTTGAAGGGTTGGTTCACTCTTTATACGATGTAATACATCGCTCATCTTCGCCCGATCAAGATATATGCTTTGAGCTTTTGAAATACCCTTTCTAATGAGAACAGTCAGTGAAAGTTCATCATATTCATTAAAGTATCCATGAACATCGTCATAGACCAGAATCCTACCTTCTACACAGATCACCTCATAATAGGAAAGAACCGACTTTACAACCTCATATGCCAGTGGGTGTCGTAATTCTTTGGTATTTTTATTTTGGTCACCCATTTCTTGTTTTTGGGCATGCTGAGACGTATTTTGAATTGATTTTACGACATTCATAACATCATAGGATGGTGTATAGTCGTAGGGAGAGGTAGATTCTTGAGCCTTGCGAGCAAACATTCTTCTCGCTTCAGTGCTACCTAGCTTTTTCAGCTGATAATCCGGTATTTTCCGGGTTTCGTCCATAATTTCCTTTAGCCTCCTTGGGGTTGAGTGCCATTAGATTTGTCCAACTGACCAGCCAATTCGGGGAAAAGTTCCAATAAGTAGCCATATGCCAATATCCGATAAGTATTACTTTCCTTTGAGGACATAGTAAATAGTTCGGCCTCTTGATTTGGGGTAGCCCTCGAATCGAATATTCTTACTTGGAACGCATCAGGATCGCCTTTATATTCGGCACAGATGATTATCCGCATGCCATTTCCCCGATGCGCCCCCCCCACAGTTAACGAATAAATTTGTTTACCCGTTGAACAGTAATATCGATGATCACCATATTTCTTGTCTTGAATGATCATCTGAATATTGTTAAACGTCTCAGGATTACTACTACAAAATACATCTGCTTGGTTGAATTTCCCCATGCAAATTCTGAATTCGTCTGTGACAATCGCCACTACTGCTGTTTTAATATCTACCAGTTGGCCATTTAAAATGAGTGAGATTTTCCCCGATTCAACCTGAATAATCGAGATTGCTTCATCTCCTTTTTCAGCCTTTGAAAGCAACTTCATCATTTTTTTTGAAAGGGTACTTTGCTCTTCATTAAAGAACTCCCTTTGCTCTCCATGAATCTCGCTGCTCAAAACAATTTGATTGTCTGATTCCTTTACGTCTACTTTTTGCATTTTAGTACCTCCAGTATTTTTTGCCTCCCTTTCTCCACAATCTAAAGAGTAGGCTTGAATCAAAATTTACAAAAAACAGAGCAATAAAGTAAGATCAGTACCGTATTTACTTTTGACTTGAAATCATTTCCTTTCATTCCTTTCAAATATAAAAGACGGCATATGAGAAAAACTCATATGCCGTCTTTTATTTCAAAACTAGAGACTGCCCGTCTCTTTAAATCGAATGCTTTCAATAACGCAATTCTAATTCTTCAATAAACAGCTTCTCAACTCTGACTAACTCATTGATTATATTGCTTAACGAATCTATTTTACCTGACCTTTTAACCGCTTCATAATCTGTATCAGTACTTACCAGCGGCTCCCCTTTCAAACTTAAAATAAAATCGAATGGATCATTAGAATCGCGCAATTTACTATTCATTTGAATATATCGTCGTACTTGATCATATTTTGAGAATGACTCTTCATTAAACGGTTCATCAAAAAAGTTTTCAATCATTGGCTGTACTTTGTAAAGACTATCCAGATTCCTATTTCTACTTTGAAGTGACAAATTAAACAGACTAGAATGAATAACTTCAAACACAGGAATCGTGAAATAAGCTAACTGTATTATCATTCTTACAGCTACCCGATACCATGCAAATTCCTCTTCAATTGATATCTTTACATCAAAACTCTCCTCCTGTGAATCCATCTTATACTTCTTCCTGTTACTTAATCTCTTATCTATAGGCAGTCTACAAAGATAATTAACTAATTGAATTCTGCCAACTACATTAGGCAATAATGAAATTAAACTTAAGACTTTAAATACGTTATCCTTTTCATTAAAATGAGAAACATCAGCATTAATAATCGATTTTATCAAATTATTGTTATATTCTCTTTCAAACAAAAAATAGTTAACATCTGAAAGATCATCTGTCAGTTTGGTCATGAATTTTTTATAGAGAGATATATGCTGCAATATATGTTTGTCGTCTTTCTCTGAAAGTTTATTCTTCATGAGGACATAATGCCCTTCGCCGTATTGAATACATTGAAACGAAATATAGGGCCAGGCTGGGTGCTTAATAATGAAATTTGTAGCTTCTTCATTTTCCTGAAGCTTCAAATGAACCCCTAGAGACCCCTTTAAATTCTTAGTATAGTTTGTGTAATACTGTTCATAATGCTTCATTCCATCTTCATCTTTTTCAGCACTGACTATCGCATACAAAATATCTCTTGTTTCCTCAATGTAATCTTTAGTACTAGATTTATCAGGCTTTTTATATTCATTGCTGAATTCCGTGCTAAAAACAAGATACTGCGCTAATTCTTTTTTAAATTCAACATCAATTTCAAAACCATAATCGTTTGCGCCATACTCCTCAGGTAAAGACTTCGGAAAAAAAGAGTCCAATTCCTTTACAACTCTTAAAGCAATTTCATTTGACTCCTGATGCTCCCTAAAATTCATATGCAATCCATGTAGGTTCGGGTGCTCTATCCTTTCAATGAACTCTCTATACTCTAGAATATCTACCAAAGGTTGCACGTACTTCATTTAATCATCTCCTTCTGCATATCTAGAATAAATTATATAAAAAAAACATCAACCCAACAATTGTCAGGCCGATGTTTGTATCGGTGATTAAGATTTAGTACATACTGACAATCTGGTAGTGAGTCAGCACCAGACGTCCGTCATTTGCTTCCCTGATAGTTGCATTTGCAGTACCGATTAGCAAATAATTGGGATTTAGAGTGGAGGCTAAGTCTATTGGGTTGAATCTCGCTTCTTTCCTTTCCAACTTAATAGTATCGTCAGAGTCAAAGGACCAATCAATGTCATCATTCATAGATGTGTAATCGTCATAGATGCTTATTTCAGCAGTATATGTTCCATCGGCATTCATATATATTTGATTAACTTGTGAAAATTTTGTTGCGTCTACTTTAGCCCAACGATAAGTGCTCCATAAATATGCATTGTTCTCATATTGGTAGCCACTAACGCTTTTATGACGGATGTCTACGTCAAAAAACGTCTTTACGGTTTCAGTAATCATTTCCTCAGGCATAAAAAAGTAATCACCGCCCTCCAGCATAGCTGAATAGTCATCCGGGTAAATTTCGATGTTATGAGCAATTGCAAACCTGATTAAGTCATCTGTGCTGAAGTTGGCTATGCTTGAATCCTTGAGATAGGGATTGGTACCAAATTCAACCTCACTGAAGAAACTAAAGTACCTGTTTAACTCTATTTGTTGATCGATGCTCAGAGAAGACCAAATATCTTCAGTAACATCATCTTCCTCAAATGTCACTTCCTGCTCTTCAGCTTCTAAAGATTGAAGATGAATCCGATTAATCTTTTGGGTGCCCCCATCAACTGTTATATCCACTATGACAGACAATGAAAGCAGTTCCATCGAATTGTCCACGTAGCGATATTTTGTTTCTTCATCACTTCCCTCAATTGGAGTGCCTAATGCATCAGTAGCTTTATTCAAGTCATCGCCAATTCGAAGTCCATAAGCATTATACACACTTTTGGAAGACAAAATTATTTCCTTCACCGTAAAATTATTGTTGTCAACAATGATTTGGGTGCCCTCTAGCAGGTACGTAGTTTGATCAGAAGAGGTTTGTGTGTCCTTAACTTCATAGTTTTTGGTTATTTTCTCTTCCACTCCAAGCGGATTCAATAATTCCGAGAGATCCAACCCAGTAATTTCTGTACTTTCATTGTATGCGGCATAATTGATACCAAAGATCGCGTCCGACTTATAGTCGCTCCCAAAACTAAGCAAAAAATCATGATCTACCATGTATAATGCCGTTTTTTTATCATCGACTGTAAGAAGCATATCTGGCTTTCCTAATCGGGAGACATTTTCATCAAATGATGAGTTAAGATAGATGTCGGCAATTTTGTACTTCCCGTATGACTGCTTATCAACAAAATCTTTGATTAAGGTTACTTCTTCTGCTCCCCGCTCAGTTCCACGAACCATAAAACCGTTATCAAAGCCATACCAAAAGTTGTCGTTCTCATCAAACGTTATTTCATCCGGTGAGCCGAATTTTTCTTTAATTTGTTCTTTGTTCATTGTGCGTAATTCAGTCAACTCATAGACTTGCGTTCTCCCTCCTACCAAAATAATTACTGCTGCAAGAGCAATTACTCCAAACAGGATCCAGAACCAAAAACGTTTATAGATTGGTATAACATTTTTTTGAAACGTGACAGGATTAACCTTCGCAATCGGATCAGTAGGGGCCTCAGTAACGCCAGTAAAATCAACGAATGTATCTTCTTGTTTGAATTGACTCGCGGCACGCCCAGCAGACAGTACTAATTTTTTAATCAGATGATTCATAATCAGCGTATAAACGTACTGTTTGACTGAACCAATTCCATATCTTGTAAACAACAACTTTCTTGCGATCATCCTCGATCCAATTGTGTAACTACGGTTTCCTTCATCAATGAATAAGGTGTGAATAGTAGCTTTCATAAATATGAGTCTGATGTATTCAATTCCAATTAACCTCTCTTTTTTAACCTCAATATCTGAATGAATATGTGACCGTGATAAATACTCATAAAGTTGTGCTTCAGTAAGCGAGTCAGGAAATACTAGCTTTCCAGATCTCATTTTTATGCCAGTAGTTAAATTGTATACCAGGATAACGATCCCTATCCCAGCTAAAACAAAAAACAAGTAAAACATAATCCAACCCAAAACACGAAAACCTTGATTCTGAGATTGTTCAAGGCTTAAGCTCTCTCTTAAAGTATTGGCCCATGATTCAGATAGATAGAGTGCAGGTAGAAGAGCCACAACAATTCCCAACAGAATATACATAAAGAAGTGAAAACGCATATTTTTCAGCAATTGTTTTGTTACATTTGATGTCGGAATGAGCGAATTAAAATCGGATTCATTAAATTGAGTCTGCATGTACAGAACTCCTTTCCAATAGTATTGATTAGATGACCACTCTGGAAATTGCTTTATCTCTAAAAAGAAAAGTCCAGCAATAGAAAGAATAGAAGCGATGGCTGCCTCATTATCATTCCAGCTGGACCTTTCTATTATAATTCTATGCCTTGCTCTTCTTTCCCGAAATCAAAAAACCAACCCCTGACAACAGTGCTGTTAACGCCCCAATAATAGCAGCAATACCAATGTCACCAAACATCATCCCTCCTAAAAAGAGACCGATTATACCCAGAACTAATAACAGAATACCAATAACCTTCATCGTTCATTCCTCCAACTTTTATTAATGAAGTTCAAATGCTAGTGCGCTAATTTTAGGAATGGTTATTTGTCCACCCATTGTAGATTGATAAGTTTCCAATCCTTTTGACAAGCCCCAAACGCTAACTATATCATCTTCAAGAATGCGGAGTTCATCTTTACTTCTCTTATAGGTAACGTAAATCGTATCCTCGTAGCCATACTCTGTTTTTGTAATATCAATCCGATAGGCAACATTATTACCTGATTCGATGACTTGAATGACTTGGCCTCAATAGCCGACCTTCTTATCCATGTACTCTTTCGGATTACGAGCAAGATCTTTATAGGGATAAGAGGACGCTTCCAACTTGAATTGTGCTAGATCGAAAGGTTCTTCGGTTGGCTTGGTTGTTTGAATGTCATTGCCATTAGCAGTAGTAGTCGGTTCCTCATCACTGGCAAAGTAACCAATTAAAATAAAATTCCAAAGATGACACCGATTACGATAATGATGGATTTCAGGCATCCTCCGCGTTTCTTTGGACCTAGCAATTGATTTCTTGACTCCAAATCCTCTACTCTTACGTTTTGCATTTGTCCTCGATCTGCCGTAAGTGGTGATCCGTAATTGTTACAAAATTTTGCTTGGATATCGTTTAATGAATTGCATTTGAAACAGTTCAAATTTCCCCCTCCTATTTACCTAATTCATCCAAGCCGATTATACCCGCATTAGTCGAATAATGTCAATAACTATAGTTATTATAGTAATTAGAAATAATAGTTCGTTGATACGTATTTCAATACCTACTATGGTTTCCATAGATACTTATGGGTACCGTAGGAGTGATACATATGAATAAAATTTCAATTCTCATCGGTGATAAACTTCGCTCCCTTCGTCAGCAGCAGGGGCTAAGCCAAGAAAGTCTCGCTTTCAGGGCCGGTATTACTCCCACCTACTTAGGCCAGGTTGAACGTGCCGAGAAAAGCCCTACATTAGAAACACTTGAGAAAATTGTATCTTCCTTGGGAATATCATTCGAGGAATTATTCCGTTTTGACTTTGATCTAACTAACACCGTTGACTATACCATTGTACAGAAAATTGCTATACAGCTTCATGGCCGGTCTCAAGAAGAGCAGGATTCACTATATCGGATTATTAAGCAGTTAATTTCTTTTAGAGATCTAAAATAAGATTTACAGCCTTCTCGAAACACTGGTATGTTCCGTGTGATCAATGATCGCTATCTAGCATAGCGTCTACAACTATAATATATAAATTAATACTCGGATCATGCGAAGCTACCAGTGTTCTTGCTATTCCGATACAAATAGTTTTTTGGTTTAGCCTTGCTGTATGACTTGAAATTCCCCTTCATATAACTCCACGCTCTTTTAAACTTACATATGTTCCATTACCAACTACAATATGATCAAGTACCTCAATTCCAATTATCGCTCCTGATTCAATTAATCGTTGTGTTAATGAGATATCCTCTGGGCTGGGATCTGGATTACCGCTCGGATGATTATGTGCACATATAATCGATGCACAGCTTCGTTTTATGGCTGGGCGAAAAACTTCTCTTGGATGAACAATGCAAGCATTTAACGAACCGATTGATATAACTTCTTTTGCAACTACTCCGTTTTTTGTATTGAGAAATAGACAAACGAACTGCTCCTGCTTTAAATGCCGAAATTCCGGTTCTAGCAGCCTGTAAACGTCCTCGGGGGACCGAATTGTATCTATAGAAGGCAACGGCGCAGAAATGAAGCGGGAAAGCTTGAGCGTGGCTACAATTTGCCTTGCTCTTGCTTTCCCGACTCCTTCAATAGATAGAAGTTCTTGCTCTGTTACATCAATTAGATCAGCAAACGTCGGAAATCGGTGAAGAATTTCTTCGACGATATAACTCCCAGGCTTTTCGCGTAGCGAATACGCTAATAATGATTTCAGGTCATCAGAAGTGGATTTTATCAATGGCCCTTATCTCCTTCTCAAATAAAGTGATACTTTATGAAAAACAAAAAGAGCCAACCCTTATGAAACAGTTGACTCAATAACTATCTAACCTCCTATCCTAATACTTTAGATAACATAAACCCACGTCCCGATCGTTTTTCGAGTCTATGCTGTCTCCTCGAAATATCTACTGGATTTTTAACATCTCCTCTGAATTCTTAGACCTGGATAAATAGTCATATTATAATATAGACTTGAATATTAGATTAATACGTGAGATTGCACTTCATCAAAACTGCAGGGTCGGCCCCTTCGTTGCTCGGCAAGATTATGCCACAGCCAAGCTGCTCGAGCAGTCCCATGTAAATATGCCTCGGGGTCAGTTAGAAGTCCGACAATCAGGGCACATTGTACCTGACGGACAGTTAGTACCAGACAGCCGGAGGCTTCCCCGTCGTAATATCCGATAAGACGATGATGTGCAGACTGCGAAAAAATAGAGGACTTCTCCACGAGGCTATAAATGGATAGCAGCAAAAAAATCGTCCTTCCCTGTATGGTTGTGTGGTAACTTCCATTTTACAAGAAAAGACGATTTTTTTGCGTTTTTTACATACAACGAAAAACAGGGGCGGACCAGAAGTCAGTTTTCACTGACTTTCTGGACAACCCCTTTCATGGTGGAGGCGAGCCGTGGCTGTGCAAAACCACAATTCGCCGGAGTGTGATGATTCGGATGTTTGGGGTGGTTGCTTGATCTAACCAATTGAACCATGCTTTCCGAGATCGATCTTCTTCCCTTTTTTTATGGCGTAAAGCGCAATGCCACCAACAGCCGCTATTGCCAGAGTGCCAAGAAAAACAACCCCAACAGGATTTGCAACAATAAGAACACCTATAGGCCCAGTGCTGGCGGCAGCTTCTACAATTGTAGTGGCACCTGCTACTCCCGCACCAGCAATTAGTTTATTCATCTTTATTTGCCCCCTTATCCCCGTTTTTTCTCCGCTTCTTTTCGAATTGTACCGATTAGCTTATCACTCCGAGTATCTCTACCGTTATTATTTCTAATCGTCCCCGAAGGTAAACCATGCTTTTTCTCAAAAGTCCCTACCGTGCAATCACTTCGTGTCTTTCTAGTCATTGTTTCTCCCCTTGTTTCAAAATCAGGTTATTCTCCATTTTACAATTTTCTTAATTTCTTTACGTTCGAAGTGACGGTCTGTACAGCAACCAAAATACCAAGAATCAACCCTGCTGCTTTAATTACTTTTTCCAAGTGTATTACCCCTCCTTATTTCTAAATAAATCTGTTACTAGCCACCCTACAATACCAGCTATCAGAAGGGCAAGCAGAACATTTGGAACGGACTTTCCGTTTTCAATGTTTCTTATAGTTTCTCTACTCACGTTAGCGCGACGCGCCAGTTCCTCCTGAGAAAACCCTGCTTTTTCCCTAGCTTCAGCTAGATTTGACAAAAATTTAGGTTCCAAATCTTACCACCCCTTGCTTGAATTTATCTTACCATACTTGTCCAATTTACTGCAAGTATTCTTTGCAAAGTTTTATATGCAAAGAATACTTGCAAACGTATTAAAGCAAAGTACCATCAACAGCGTTGCCTTGACTCAACTAACGGTACTCTCAAAAAAGTGAAAAATTAAATGGAATCGAATTGAACCTCTGTCCAGCAATAAATGCTGTGGTCTTACATGGACAAGGATTCAAAACCACAATTCGCTACAGTGTAATGTTGAGGTTGCTTGGGGAGGTAGCTTAGGATGCCTGCCAATTTGGCAATCTGAAATACGTCATTCCCTTGATAGTACGGCCATCCTTAGCGTGACGACCAAATCCCCAGGTTTCAGGACGTTGGAGCATTACTTTAAACAAGATAAGGCCATAAAATTTTGCTGCAGATATATCGTCATATCCGAGTGCATAATACAGGGGTTAATAAACCGTTCCATGCCAGTCGTGTCTAGGGATCCAACTCGATGTTATAACTTCGTTTGAATCGGCTATGTCATTCAACGCATTTCGCACCTGATCATAAGCAGTATTATCGAATTTTTGCAGCTTCTTCAATCATTTTGCTTACTCGGTACGATGTGGAACATAGTTTATTTCCTTACCCGACTCAACTCTAAAAATCATTAGACACACCCCTTAGCTCTTGAAATATTGTAACAATGCAATTGCAGCGCGTGTTTTCCTCTCAATATCCTTTGAATCCATTTCTTCAGCAAGTATCGAAAGAGCCTTGCTCAGTAACTCATTGGTTTCAATGCCTAAAGTGACTGATTGTTGATTGAGGTATCTTTCAAGTTTTGCGACCTCAATCGGATGTTTGAACTGTGTTATACTTGGACGATTTCGGATGAACTCCTTCAATTCAGGTATCAATTCACTTCGAGGAATGACTGCTTTCCAATCGACAGAACGCTGATGGGATAATCCCACGTCATCCAAATCCCCCTTGAAACTATAGACCCCTAACACACCAACATGAACGTTACCGTTGTTTCGATCCTCAATAAGAACGAAATCCCCTGGCGACATGGTGTTACAAAAAGCATTAACCATCCCAAGATGATAACGGGTTCGTGCGGGATCTTCATGATAAACACGCTCTAAACGTTCGCGAATTTCCTTTTTGTTTAGACCGCTTAAATCACCTAAACCAGGATAACCAATTGCAACAAATTCTCCGGTCAAAAATTCATTAAATTTATCCTCTACATTTAGAGGATATGTTTTGCATTGAAACAACTCCATTGTAGATTACTCCCTTCGATCTAATCATCCTTGAAGATAACCCTCAAGGACCTCTATTCAAACAATAACATTCAGATATCTTATTGTCAATCTTGGAGATGTCCTTGAAGATACCCTTCATTTTGTTCTTTGGATGACACTTGAATTCTATGTTCTTGTTAGTTCTGAATATTGCTGCAGCTTGTGGGTGAATGAATCTTTCTGTATTCCATTTTCATCAAAAAAGTAAAAAGACAGTAGGGACAAAAGCGTCACTAAGACGCAATCGACGGTACTGTCAAATTGAAATCTGTACGTTACGTCATTGGAGAACGAAGTTGAACCCCTGTCCAACATAAACCATTGTTGTTTTATATGGACAAGGGTTCATAAATGCAAACCGTGTCTGTGCAAAACCACAATTCTCCGACGTGTGTTGCTTAGATTGTTTGGGGGAGGTAGCTTAAGACTATTCTATTAGGGGTTCCCCGTATCTCACTTGTTCAACAATAATCCTGTCGAAATATTCAACACGTTGCCTGGCCACTTTTATGACTTGATCATCAAAACCCCAAGCACCCCCATAATAAGCGACCATATCTTCAATTGTTAGCATTGTTCGACATTTCTTCATTATCTTCTCCACTTTCTTCATTGGGATTCAATGAGGTGTCGTTTTTTTATCGTTCCAAGAACTTCGACCACATGGTATCATATGGATATATGTCTATTGTCGGAAGGTGTCGTCTTATGAATATCAGTTCAAAAGAGCTTATAAGTAAAATGAAAGCTACTCTAAATAATATTGGCTATGATCTGAGCAAGGCGATCATCGAGCTTGGTCAAGTAAGCAGGTCAGAGCGTAGAGATCGAGGGGAATCATTTTCAATAGAGGAGCATCTAAAAGGATTAATTCTGGCGATGTTGAGTAATCAAAGACCTTGGGGACCCATTGTTGAGAACATGGAAAAGATTACTGAAATCTTCTACGGTTTTCAAATTGAAAAGATTAAGCAAGCTGATAAGAGTTCGCTGGCCACCCAATTAAAAGACATAAAATGCGGTAATCGTTCTATTGATAAGCAGATGGAAAGTCTTGATTATAACATTCGCATATTTGAGCAGATTGAAGTTGTTTATGGTAGCCTTGATCAATATGTCGTAAATGATACTCCGGATAATATTGCATGGGAATTAGGCCAAGGCAGAAAGTACAAGCTCAAACAAATGGGCTACACATTGGCACTTGAATATTTAAGAAATGTCGGTGTTAAAGCAATTAAGCCTGACTTGCATATTAGGCGTATCATTGGTGATGAAAGATTAAATTTATACAGCGGCTATCCATCAGAGATTGAGACAGTCAAAATAATGGGTACTATCGCTGAAGAATCCGGTGTAAACCTCACTTATCTGGATAACTTGATGTGGCTTTATTGCGCAGTCGATTATGCCAATATCTGTGGAAGTGACCCAAAATGCAATTTATGTGAGCTTCAACAAAGCTGCAATATGGGAGTATCAAAGCAAGCAGTATAAAAAATGCCTAAGAGCCAATCAGATCAACGGCTCTTAGGCATTTTTTGTACACGTAATTCTAAATAGTTGGTTGGTAACCCGTAAATTGTTAGCACCAAGAAAAGATGAAGTACAAGAACATTTATTGATTTATTACAGGCTTCAGCCTTAATTAATCCATGAGCAATGTTATTCCGCAAATTCATTCCTGATTGCTCTACCATAACAAATTGAATATACTTATGAACTGCGTCCCCTAACGATTGAATAACATCTTCTCTTTTTAAGAACTCGTTAAATGTTTCTTCATGTTGGGCCATTCCTTTCTTGATAGAAGATGTTGCTGCACCAGCTTTAACAAACATATGCCTTACACATACTTCAAATTGTGGAACTAGTACATGAAGTGAACTGATAGAATCTTCGTTGAAAAAGCTCCTAACACCCACTGATATAATAGTGAAGTTGTTCTCGTTCATTAATTCCCATGATTTTAACTTCTCCAGAAATACATCTGCATTAAGTCCCTTTTCTTCTGTGGTCAAATTAAATACAGATAACAGTGCTAATTCAAGAATAAGTTGTACATTAATCATGTAGTTACTGTTAAGACTCATTTCAAAATTTTCTTCGTCGGATGTTGGTTGGAAAATCTTTTTTCCATCCGATACAGCTCTTACTAATAAGCCATTGGAGAGTAAACGTTGACGCTTGGTCTTCTGTTAATTTTCTTATTCTATCAATATTCGGTATTAAGTCCTTGTCAACAGATATTAGCATTAATATCTTTTCTAATGTTAATTGCCGATACTTATCTAAAAGCCCCTCAATTTCTTTTTGTTGTCGTTCATCGAGCTTTAAGGGTACTGAAACTAATTTGAATTCAGGTTGGGCATCGACATACGCATCATATACTTGCTTTTTAATTTTTTCTATTTTTCTCGGTTTCACCAATATCAGCATAATGCTTCAACGCAAGCTCTAGGAAGTTTGCTTTTACAAGGTTACTTGTGTCAGCTCTCCCTTGTTGAAAAACTGTTTCTTGTTCAAATGACTTACCTATTTCCATCTCATAAAAATTCTGCCGCTTTAATGGTGACAAACAACGTTTTTACGTTTTCCTGGAGCCTCGCTTTCTGCTTCACGACTGGAACCCATTTATAAAAGCCATTTTGAGAGTTCTCTCTTAGAACTCGGCCTTACCATTAGTGATACGGAGTCGGAGTCTACAACATCGGGCGAAGCCATTTTACACAATAAATACGGACTTCACTCAGAATTCGGGATACTCTTCCTACTTTCTTTTTGCGTAACGGCTTGTCAGTTCTACCTTAACTTTCTTCCACTTTAATTTGTTTTTCAACATCTGTTATTTTGCTGAATAACTTCTCGTCGACTTTCAAGCTAATAGAAGGATCTTTGCTACCAAAGTATGCGAGAATAGTATGTAGTTCTACTATTTCGACACGATTCATGAGATCAACAATTCGCCCTACATCTTGTTGTACGAGTTTCTGAGGGTTGACTAAGATGTAATATTTCTTTTCAATTAGTCCTCTATCATTCCAGATCTTTAAATCGATTATGAAGGCATCTTCAATTTCTCGAGACTGATCTAGCTTAAACTTAGGCCGTCCCTGAACTACCTTAAGTTGGTTATATAGATTTCTAACATCTGGAGGAATATCTATATGTTTCGTGATTTGATTATGTAAAACCATATACTTACCAGGCTTATAGATTTCATACTTGTAAATCTCTCGACCATCAAAAAATCTGCTAATGATTACTAACACATTTTCTCCTGAGTTAACCCTTTCAACTCTGAGATACCCCTCGCAAAATTTATACGAGTCACGAATTTCTGTATTCTTCCCCTTATCTGTGACATAAACTAGTCCAGACCTTGTTACATTAATTTTCAGCTTCATTGATATGCTCCCCTTCCAAGTCCATTTTGCAACGTTAAACCTCTACTAAAATGACATACGTGAGTCCTCATATTGTCAAAGTATGGACGTGATCCAACCTATTCAATATTCATAACTCATAAAGTAGAAGACGACATCCTGTGATACGTCTAAACGCATTTCCAGATACAGAACAAATCAAAAACAGACTCAGTTTAAAGAATCTGTATACTTACCACCGCTTCTACACCATTTTACGAAATGTTCGCAGTTATCCTGAACTAAGGTATAATCACTTTCTCCGATCAGCGACTCGGCTCTTGAGATTACCTGTTCAATATCTTATACAATTTCACTGTCCATTACTTTAATTCCAGACAAGTAAAATATGTTGTCCATTGCCTCTACCTAATCTCGCCTACTTGAGCTATTGAAATTATGAATGACCTGGTCATCGCCTATGTAGAGAACGTGATGATAATGTCCAATTTGCCTGACGTAAATGTGATCCCCGCGGCATAACTTGACGGTGACCTATCAAGTTAACTACTAGGTAACTTAAACCGCGGAAAAGTTGTCGGTTCTATAGTTGGGGGTAATGGGATAGATCTTCTCCCGTTATTTTTGGTCTGGACTGCTCGATCCTTGTTATTCTCAAGTATTTCTTCTGAAAACCAATTCATTATCCTAATTTCCCATAATTCACTGACAGAGAGGAATTATACAAACAACAAACTGTACCTTGATTAATGTGACTCAAGTGTGACTTTATTTACTGGGTTGAATAAAGTCATCTGGTCAATAATAAATAATCTGCTAGGTTTTTAGCGATATGCAGAATAAGAGGAATCTATTTCAATTTAAGCGAAACCATGTGAACCAATGCCTCACGAATACAAATAAATCATCCCTATGAAAGGGAATGTAACCACTCCTTCCATCCCTAGTATAAAATATTTCATAAGGTGTGAATAGGAGCAGATAGAACATCCATAAGAGGCACGGCTCTAGCCCGGAGATTTGTAGTACTTCCCAAAAATTGTTTATTGGTGTTTCATCCCTTTGTTTACAGGTTAATTATTTTAATGGATAGAACATTGCGAAGGGATTTTCTTTCTTCCTTTCAGCCCTCGAAAAAGGATAATATAAACAATGAATATATTGATTGTAGACGATTACGAAACCAACCGCGTTGTACTGTTTCATATCCTCCAAAAACTGGGCTACACTGCTGAAATTCGCGACAAATGGCTTGGTAGCTATCGAGGCTGTTAAAATCCTATCCTATCAACTTATTTCCAAATGCCTCAGATGGACGGAATAACGGCTGCTAAATGGATTCTTTCCAATACGGTACCCTCTCCCCGCATCATAGCCGTCACAGGGAATACGTATGATAAGAATCAATGCTTGACCTTAGGTATGGTAGATTTTGTTGAAAAACCCGTTAATATGCTTAGAATTAGACAAGTCATCGATTCCCTTATCTTTTAAGAAGCAATTGGCTTTTTCGGCTGTCTAAAACTCAAAAGAATGTTCTATAGAAAATACATCAGCGTACTATACAAGGTAGCTACCGTACTTAAACATTACATATCTTTCCACTGATCTATTCGCTTCCTTATGCACGCAGCAACGACTGAAGCAGCACAATCGCCTGCACGCGGTCGGATACCTTCAGCTTGGAATACAGCATGCTGATATAATTCCAGACCGTGCCTCCGCAATGTATAGCTGCGCCGCAATTTCACGGTTGCTGCAGCCCTTAATGATCAGTGCGGCCACCATCTGTTCCCGCTCTGTATCGCCGACAACTGCTGCGCTGCACCGCCGCTCTCCTTCGACAACTCCGCGATTCGAATGGCCAGCTTCGCGGCCACCTCCGACGTCAGGATGTGTCGACCTTCATAGGCATCGCGAATGGCTTCGATCATTCTGTTCGTGTCCATATCCTTTAGCAAATACCCTATAGCGCCTACAATAGATTTCTCTTTCAGGTAAGTCGTTAGAACATGCACTTTCGTCTCTGGATAATCAGACTTGATACGCTTGAGTGACGTAATGCCATCGATACCCGGCATCTGGACATCCATTAGCACGATGTCAGGAGCAAGTCTTGCCGTCATCTCGTAGGCCTCGCTCCCGTTCATTGCAATGCCCAGCACCTCCATATCGTCCTCCAGCCCGATAATCGTAAGCTTCGTTCATGTAATACCTTAAAATCACAGGCTTGTTTCGCGCAATATCGTACTTGGCGTAGCATTCGGCAATCATGGCGTAATCGTGCAAGAATCCGCCTTCGTACGCAGCATTCAGTGCTGCGGCATACGCCGTCTCCGCCGCCGTATAATCGCACATCAGTCGGGATAACTCCGCCTTGGCCAACTGGTATTTGTGCAGATGATGTCCTGAACCTTCTTTGCCAACGCCCTGGAGCCGACAAACTCCGTTTGATCCGATGGACGTAGACATTGCGTTCCGTATCGGTCGCGGTCCCGTAAAGCTTCTTTTAGCACGAGAACAACATAATAATGCTGGCTGGATATATCCAAAATCTGATTGGGGTTCGACCGAATCATAATCTCGCATTGATCAAGCGCCCGCAGAGCTTTCTTATAATCACCGAATAAATAACTCGTAATATAGAGGTTTATGCACAAATTCGTGCTTCGAACAAAGCTATCCGCGTTCGCTACCAAGTCCATGGCCACATCTCCATGACCGGCAATCGGTGGAAATGGATCTCGCTCCGACCTTCTCCCTGTCAGCTTCGCAAGCAAGTCAGCGAGCATTGCTGCATGCTGGATATGATTGTCAGCTTTCGGCAATAAAAAAAGCCGGCATTGGCCATCATACTTTCATAGATTGATCCTAAGGGTAGCTGAATTCAATCTGTAACGCCCAGTTAAACATCAACGTCCAGTTAAACAAGGCCAGATTGCCAGTCTGAATCACGGAATCTCTCACTTCGTTTTCGTATTTCATCAGAAAGTCTGGCTCATGCTTGCGCCAACTCAGGAAACAAATCGAGAACTCGCTATACACGTGGGCCTAGATATCCGGTTTGGTTCGTGCAACGTCGCAGGCAGCCTTTCCCCAGCGGTAAGCCGTATCATAACGATGAAACGTAATCCAACAGCAGCGCGTAGCCTGCGAAGCCATGTCCGGATTCGGGCACGAGACTGTGCTCGGCCGTCAGCTCGATCATGCGGAAAATGGCGAAAACCCATTGCCTTTTATGCTCCACAAAGCTGGCCTGGCTCATATAGACGAGAATGGACATGACAAGCTTGAAACGTTCGTCCATCATGGGCGCAGACTTGCCGGTCATGCTTCAAGATACAAATAGATTTTTTGTTTAGCCATACTGTACGACTTGAAATTCCGCTTCATATAACTCCCCGCTCTTATAAACTTACATATGTGCCATTACCAACTACAATATGATCAAGTACCTCAATTCCAATTATCGCTCCTGATTCAATTAATCGTTTTGTAATTGAGTTATCTTCCGGACTGGGATCTGGATTAGCACTTGGATGATTATGCGCACATAATATCGATGCACAGCTTCTTTTTATGGCAGGACGGAAAACTTCCCTTGGATGAACAATGCACGCATTTAAAGAACCGATTGATATAACTTCTTTTGCAACTACCCCATTTTTTGTATTGAGAAATAGACAAACGAACTGCTCCTGTTTTAGATACCGAAATTCCGGTTCTAACAGTTTGTAAACGTCCACGGGGGGAACGAATAGTATCTATATCAGGCAACGGAGTTGAAATGAAGCGGGAAAGCTTGAGCGTGGCTATAATTTGCCTTGCCCTTGTATTCCCAACTCCTTCAATAGTGAGAAGTTCTTGCTCTGTTACATCAATAAGTTCGGCGAACGTATGAAATCGATGAAGAATTTCCTCGAAGATGTAACTTCCTGGTTTTTCTAGAAGCGAGTACATTAATAATGATTTCAGGTCATCAGAAGTGATTTTTATCAAAGTTCCTTATCTCCTTCTCAAAAAAAGTTATACTTTATGAAAAACAAATAAAGCCAACCACAATGAATCAGTTGAACTCAATACGAATGTCTGGACCTTTCTTGTATTTTTGTAGTATATTCCATCTCCTCACTACTGGATGTTCAATCGAGCCTCATCGAACTTCAACTCGCTCTGATTTCTGAGTACCTCCTCTAAATTCTATAAATCCAGATTGATAGTCATGATAATAATATAGATATAAATTTTAAATTAATACGTAACATTGTTTTTTCAAAGATATTCCTGCCCACTGATATTGCAAAAAATACCGTTCAAATGGGTACGTCGAAAGTTTCTTGAATTATTTCATGCACACAACTTGCCCACGAACTTCTATGCACACATCGTATTCCCATGGATTTATAAGCTGATTACTGAAGACAGTCGGACAAATAACTCACAAATAGACTCAAAAAACTGATAAAACGATTTTGTCTCATAGAAATGATGAATGCTATCTTTCGAATATTTACGGTATTCAATGGGGAAGACTATTTTATGTGGAAAGATCTAGTAGATAAAATTGTCGTCTCGTAGTAAAATTGACCTAATAATGACGCAATGAAGGTCAATAATTTTGCGGAGAGAGGAATAGTATTGTTAAGTAGCCAAACACCATCTCCTAGAGAATAACAAAGTATCATTCAATCACTATGCGAGATGAATCTTCAAAGTTATGATAGGCGCAGTTTAGCGCGTTCAATAAATCAAAATCCAGAGGACATATTTGGGAAGGACAGAATAATCCGCAAAGGGCTGACTCTCTCGTTACATGCGCGGTCCGGCATGGTATGAGTACGGAGTTAAGTTTTGAAATAGAGCAGACGAGGAGCAAAAATGCTCAATTTGGTACTACGAACATAAGTAAACTGGATGCACATATTGCCATCCAACTTTCCAAATTATATTCAGTACTACTTGAAAAGCTAGATGTAATAAACGCAATTGAAGAGCCGGCCTCGCCTAATTTATCGAAAGGAACGGTTGAAGATTTTACTCAATTTCATAATAAGTTGAAGAATAAAGCTAAATTTCCTCCAACAAATCAAGCTCTGGCATCGGTTTCGAAGATCATTTTGTTCTGTTAAGCGAAAGATTCTAATTTTTTTTCGAAGCGTATTCTCCTACCAATGGAGGGGCTCGTTTTATTAAGCAATGAAAACCTTTTCAATGCTTCTTCGCCACACTGAATCGGTTACTGCGTTTTTATTATGACTTGGCTGGCAAGATAAGATGGTTAGCTTGTTTGAAATTCCACCTTTAGAAGCCTTATACGTCCAGGTTCGCAACAAACCTTGATGGACTCAGAAGAAGCTTTGGAACACGAAAAAACAAACATCAACTTAACGGTAAAATCGCCATAAAAAACTCTTTATGTTATATTTTCAGCACACCTATTGTTTCCGTAGATTTCCATTGACTCGTATGGTGACAATTATCTCAGATAGGGTGATGACTAGCATGTCTTACTGTAACAAGTGTGGTCATGAAGTTCCAAATGGTAGTGCATATTGTTCAAAGTGCGGAAATGAATTACCCAAAGAGCTACAAGAAAACTCGATAGAGGAGAAGAAGCCAAACATAGCGGTTAATGCGGGCAATGATAACCCAAATAGTACAACCAACAAAGATGCAAAGCAGGGCCTATTTGGTTGCCTTGGATGTTTAGGTTTTATTTTATTATTCGCAATAATTATTGGAAGTTGTGGAGCAAGTAATAATAACGTTGTACCAAATGATTGGGACTTTGATGGGGACACTTTTGATAAAGGTGATATGAGAGAATTCTTTAAATATAAGGAAAGTCAAAGCAATGATTGATAATTGATAAGAACAGAGGTGAACTATGGTTATTAAAATGGTTGAGTTTGCACTTATTAAAGAAGGCACTAAGTTTAACCAAAAGCAAAAAGATGATTTGAAAAAACATATTATATTCGATCACCATTGGAGAGGCTTCACCGGACTAGAAGAGGTTCATTTTGTTGCAATCAATGACAACTCTTTTACAGTAAAGGTTGCCGAAGTTGAACGTAACTGGCACCAGCAGTTTTCTAATAAGCTATGCCAACTCTGTCATCTACAAGAACATTACGTGCCTGGTCAAAGCGGGAACAATCGATTGCTTCATGTTATTAACGAGCAAGTGATTTGATGCATCTTTTAACAATGGGGCGATAGTGCCCCATCACTGTTTTTTACAGCTACAATTTGGGGGGAGAATTTTGAGATTTGTATCTACACTTATCATTTGCTTTGCTATACTATTGAGCGGTTGTACCAAATCGAATCCTGAAGAAGATTATATAAACACTTTAAATGCGTTATTCGATAAGTCTGACCAAGCAATAGACGATATCAATTCCATTCTTGATACCGCAATAGAAGGGGAGTATTGGCAGCTCAAAGAGCCAGCAAAGAAACAAAAAGAAGTCTTAGATATGTTTTACAAAGCCCTTGAAATTGAACCGCCAGCTAAATTTGCTGAAGATCACAAAACAACCACCTTACTTTTAAATTCAATTAAAGAATTCAACAATATCATGGTTGATTTTAGTCAAAGCGGCAATAAGGCCGCCTTTGAAAAACTTGGCGTAGTAACGGAGAGCGTCGATAAATACATGAAACAATCAGTATTTATGAAAGAGTATCGTGTCGATGGATATGAAGAAAAATTTGATACAAGAGCAGCAATGAAAGAGATCGAGGAAAATTCTCGAATGAATGAAGATGAATACGCTACATTTGTTCTCAATAATTTCAAGAATTATACAATTGCTATTGAGGGATTAATTGAAATCATAAAAACCGTTCAGATGGGGATTGAAGACCCATTAGTAATTGATACAACTAAAACTATTATTTTGCAATTACAAGCCGTTCGGGAAACTTTTGGCCTTGCTAAGCCACCAAAAAAATATGAAACCCGCCACTCAGATTTTGCCAAACTGATTGATCATTACATTCTAGCTGCCGAAGAACTTGAACGAGGGATTCTTACTGGCGATGTATCTGCCCATGAAAAAATGAATAAATACTTAAATGATGCAAATATATATCTTGAAAGTACGCGCAAACTTGTCGATGAAGTATCCGGCACAGAGTTGTCAATTAATACACCTAACGCTACTCAAGCATCTACACCGACTCCTAAACCAAAATCAACACCTGAAGCAACTAATGCACCCGCTAATTCTTCCATAAAAATGAATACTTACAGCAACGGCAGATTCGGTTTTACAATCAACTATCCAGAAGATTGGACTCTTGGTGAAGAGCCAACAAATGGCGATGGTATTGAGATTACTGGAAAAGATGGAGCCACGATACTTGCTTATGGATCGATCTTTATGGAAGAATTTGCACCTGATTTAACCGATTACAAAAAACTCGATATAAACAATAATAAATTTTCTACATACCATAACTCCATTCCTCATAGCGATGCAACTCTTCATCACGCAGTATTCATTCGATCAGATAATCAAGTCATTTATCAACTAAAAATTACTGTAAAGAAGCAAGACAAGGAATTAGCGAACACCATAATTGAATCCTTTTATACATTCGAAGGGCTTGAGTAAGCTTGGGGAAAGGAATTTTGATGCCTTAGAGTGCCTTTTAACCATTCTCAGGTGTATCATCTGAATCCCAGTATCGGAGGGCTTTGTCCGAGAATCCTCCACCCACGGCATACGTCCTATGTTCGTTGTTTATCAGTATCGAGCAATATCGAAGATACAAAGATTGATTCATTAATGGTTTTCCAGGAATGTTCCCTGGCTTCATTAGTGCCAATTCAATGTTGACATCATTAAGTGCAGCCCATCAAGATATGTCAAACCTCATGGCCGACAAATACGATATTATGAAAGGTCATTCCTCACTATTCATCCATACTACGCACTATTTAAAAAGTCGCCATCCTATTATAGGGAGGGCGACTTTTTAAATTCATTAGCAAAATTATTCATTTCAGTCACATTGGGCAACATAGCTCATTTCCATCTACGAAAGTGAGTGTAAAACCATCATCAAAAACTCGCCGCATCTATCTCATAGACGATACGTTCGAGAACGGCTTTGGAAAGCATCGCATGACCCCTCATAAATAACTAAACCTATTAACCTTTTGCTTATGCGATTGGCTGTAGCAATGAAACGTGAGATAATTCTTCCTCCGCCGCGGCGAGCGCTTCCTTTATTTCATTCATATGCAGAAGGTGTTTCTCCAGGTTGTCTTTGTTGTTGTCATAGTCTCTGATGATCTTGTC
The DNA here is from genome assembly GCF_018604145.1 of Paenibacillus agaridevorans. Taxonomy (NCBI): domain Bacteria; kingdom Bacillati; phylum Bacillota; class Bacilli; order Caryophanales; family Paenibacillaceae; genus Paenibacillus; species Paenibacillus agaridevorans. Next base: position 6,022,238 of record NZ_CP075889.1, read on the forward strand.
CAGCTGGTTCTTAAGATTGGCGGAGAATAGGTTGAGCTGCCCATCGACGAATTTGACATAGCGTTCATTGGATGTGTGGATATTGGCCGAGAGCTCTTCGATCAGCTTGTCAATATGATCGTGCACATATTGGTTGAGACTGTCCCGAATCGGCGCAAGCTCAATGCGATGGATCTCCTGCGCACTAGCCCGATTGCTGAATAAATTTTTGAACAATCCGACTACCCCGCCGACAATGGCTCCCGCGATATTGCCGATACCCGGCAATATAATGCCCGAACCAAAGCCGATGCCAGCTCCTTTGAGGACATCCTTCATCATGCTTCCTTGCTCCTGCGTCTGCTCTTCCCGATGCGATTCGATGTTCTCCTCATCAATGTTGATCTGATTGGTCATCGTGTGTTCTAAATCGCCCATGCGGAACACTTGGAACTGAAGATTCATTCTTTTGCCGACTATCGCGTTGGCTTCTTCCGACAAGTCTGCGAAGGCTTTAACGAGCTTGTCATTGATTTCCCCTTGCGTATCCATGACCGATCGTTGGATCTTATCCGTTTCCCGGTTCAACATGACTTGAAGCGCGGACACGACGGTTTGTTGCATGGATTGAACCTGCTCGATCAAATAATTCTGGTCCGGGCCTTGGACATACTCTCGCGACATGTAGGTATTCAGGATCTCTTTTGACTGAGGAACCAAGGTAGCCAGAATCCCGTTAATACGCTGCTTCAAAACATCTATTACCTGTTTAGGAATGACTTTCAGTCTTTCCCCTTCTTGGCGAAGCTGTTCGATTCGTTTTTTGCTCTCTTGAACGTTCGTCAACAATTCCGCGTTATTGCGGGTCGATAGCTCGATTTGGGATTGGACGGCATTCCGGGAATTTCCAATGACCTGCTGCAGGCGGTCCACGGCATTATCGACCAGTTTGACGCTGGCGGTGCCGAAAATTCTGTCGATTATATTACGCTCGACATGAAGAATGCCGCTGTCTTCCAGAAGCGTCGCGGCAAACCGCTCCGGTTTCGGAACTACGGTGAAAAATTCGCCATCCATCTCCACTTCCCTTGCATACTTGACTCCATAATCCTTTTTCATCGCTTCTTTGGCTTCAGCGGTCGCCGTTCCGAGCATAACGCTGCGCGCAAGCTGGGCTTGCTTGGCCGAGAAAGCAAATACCTGAGGATCTTGGATAACGGGCGCATACGTCCGAATCAAACTCCGCACGCTCTCGATGACCTGTTCGACGGTGCCATCTTTGGCCTGCAGGGCATCAATCTTATTGACCAAGAAATAAATCTTGTTCTGGTCTCGCGCGAGATCCTCCCGATTCTCGAAGATGTTCCTCAAGATGGTTGCGTTGGTGTCCGTCTTTAATACTTGAAAATCAAGCAGCATAATCAATGCGTCGGAATCCCTTAATTTCTCCAGGGCGACTCGTTGAAGTTCGGATACATCCACGTCCGTTACTTGCGCTTCATTCGGTCCCGGCGTATCGACAAGAATAAAATTTTGCACCAAATCACGGTATTGCGTCTGTTCGAGAGCAAGCACGGGGCTTTCCACAAAATATTTCTCGATGTATGGTACTTCGTTTGTAGCGCGGGAGGCTCTCACATCCAGATGGAAGTTTTGCTCGAGCGTACGTTCGGCATCCGCTGAAATTTTGACGGAGCGGCCATCTTTATATACTTTAATTACTTCCTCTCCCCGCTTCCCCGCATGCTTGATTTCGGTGATGGCGGCCGTACAAGCCTGAGTTTCATTGGGAAGCAGATCCCTGCCGAGCAATGCGTTAAACGTTGTGGACTTGCCGGCCTTCATGGCGGCGATGATCGATACGACATATCGGCGATCATACAAATTGCTGCGGGTTTGAACGAGTATGGCTTGGGCTCGCTCGTCGTTTTTGAGAAAATCGTCTTTCGTAATGAAAGCTTCAAGCTTGTCAATCAATGATATGAGTCCCTGAATCTGATCGAGCTGCATGTGATCCCTCTTTCCGAGTATTCCTTCGCTTTTTTGTGTTGCGTTTGCTGATTATCATGTTCCAGCGGTTTGAAATTCCGCTTCGGCTTATGCCTTTGACGCCATTTTTTTCGCTCTTCGTTTTATTTATAAGTATCGAAGTCGTCCGTTCGACATAGACGGCGTGCATCGCGTTCTGCATGCACTCATTCCTCGTCAAGATTCCCGACGCTTGATTTTTCAAAGAAATTCCATGACCGCCATTGGCGTTCGCTGCGTTCTGCTCAAAGACAATTTGGACGTCATCTTCAGCCCGGATGCCATCGCCGCCATTCTCGTTTATTCTATTATTCACGATTGACGCGACGGATTCCCTTGTTACATGAATACCTGTCGACCGGTTTTTGACAATGCTGTTTCCGTCAGCTCTCACGTTCGCGTTGCCGCTGAGCAAGAAACCTTGTCCGTTCTCGCTGGCGGTATTGGACAAGAGCACCAGACTCGTTCGACCGTCGGCTCTCAGTCCGATTTGATTGACGCTAATCAGGTTGGAACGAATGACGCATTCCGCCTTGTCCTCGCTCAGAATTCCGATTTCGCTGCCAGACACCCGATTGTCGACGAGCTCGGGACATGCTTGCTCACCTATGTAGATACCCGTCTTCACATTGCCCGTCACGGTGTTCCTCTGGACGATACAAGCACTGTTGCTCCCAAGCAGAAGTATGCCTCTCTCCATGTTCCTGTCAACTCGATTCTCCCGAATAATCGCACCGGCACGACCATTCGCTTGCATGCCAATCTCATTCTCTTGGATGCTGTTGCCGGTAAGAACGGGATGGCTGCTTCCCCTGCACATAATGCCGACAGCGTTGAACTCTATACTATTCTCCGTTGCCTCGCCGGCGCCCGTGTCCCCATAAATCAAGCCAACTTTATTACGCATCAGCCTATTCCGTGCAAGCACCGGAACAGCTTGATCGTAAATGGCGATACCCTGTGCGTTTCCGCTGCAGAAGCTCTCTTCGACCTGAAGTTTTCCGTTGCTTCGAATTCGAATGCCGTCACCCGAACAACTCGCAATGTCCAATGAATGAAGCGAGCCGCTTGTCCGTCCATTCAACTCCATTCCCGTCGATCCACCTTGGATATGGATGGAGTGAAAATTGACGGCAGCGTCCTCTTTGGCCAAGATGCCCGTGGCGCAGGAAGACACCTTAAGTTCCGACGCTGTGCATAACGAGCTACCTGCGAGGGTAATAGCTGTGTCGGCGTGATAAGCAAAGCGCGAGCGATGGAGCGTCAACTCAGCCTCATCTGAACAACTTACTCCTTTATCGGTATGCGAGCATTCCCCGTTCTCGATCACGGCCGAGGACTTCTTGGAAATTACGTAACCGACCTTTCCTTGCCTAACGGCTCCACCATGGCTCTTCAGCAACGCTTGATCGGTGACGGCCATTCCTGTTCCATTGTTCTCGCAGACTGTGTTTTGAAGACTAGGCTTAGCAGCCCCGCTGACCATAACTCCAATGTTGTTGTTCGAACAGACGTTATTGCTGAAGTTTCCTGCCGCGCTTTCGCTGACGGCTATTCCGGCGGCCCGGTTGCCAATGCACCGATTATTGAATAACTTCGCTTCAGACTGACCTTGAAGCACAATGCCGTTCTCGTTATTCTCGCATTGGTTCTGAGATAGCCTAGGCTGTGCCTTGTCTAGCACGACGATGCCGGCCAGACGGTTGTCCACGCACGTATTAAGGTCCATTTGCGATTCGCTTGAGCCGCCTATGCATATTCCTGCCTCGTTGCCCTCGAATCTATTGTTCGTTACCTCAGGCTTCGCGCTCTCTCTCACTTCAACTCCGAACCGGCTATTATTTCTGTAAGTATTATTGTGGAGCTTCCCCGCAGCTGTGCCCTGCACGAGCATCCCCGTCTGGTTACTCCGGCATTCATTTCCATAGATGTCCGGATTTGCTTCATTCTCGAATTGGATTCCCACGGTATTGTCTTCGAATAGATTGTTCAAGATTTTTCCCATAGCTTGCCCTCGGACCGCAATGCCCGCCTTCTTGTTCTGGTGAAACTGATTGCCTGATACGTAGGCAGCCGACGCGCCGTCGGCTGCTAATCCGGTGGCATTAGCTTTGAATATGACACTTTTTATGATCGGCATCGCCTCGTCCGTCACATGCACAGCGGAACTTGTATGGACTGCGAGCTCGCAGTCCGTTATGGTCCCCCCTGCTTTCCCGGCGAATTGCACGCCTGTCCCATTCCTTTCGAAGCGGGTGTCGTTTAATTTAACTATACTTCCACCGGATCCTGTTATCCCGCTCTGCTTGCATTCCGTCAAATGGCTTCCGTATACCCGCAATTGGCAATGATCCGATGCCTCGATACCGACCGAAAAGCGATTGAATGTGCAGTTCCGAATCTCCGCTTCCAGATTTCCTTCCAGGCGTAAGCCTATCTGCCCGAGCTCGCCTTCAAAGGTGCATTCGTTAAAGGTCGCGAATCGGCCTCGAAGACTTACCGCCGGGCCGGAAGAGTGAACGGTTAAACGAACCTTCTCCATGGAGAACAGCGCTTCTTCACTCGCTAAATTGAACGCGCCTTTGGACTCCAATCGAATGACCGTATCGTTCCCTGCTCCTCGTATGACGAGACCGTGCTTAAGCTCGTGCCTCCTCTTGATTGTGAATGTTCCGGCAGGAAGCTGGATGAGTTCATCGGGGCCTGCGCTTCGGATCAAGGAGTCTAGCACGCCGTTTTCAGGCAACCTGACAGGTTCCATTTGCATTAGTGAAGCCGTGTGTCGCAAGAAGGCATTCGTCTGCCGTGCAGTGCTCAAGAAAATCGATTTGGATTGGATCTCGCTTTCGTATCCGGCCAACTCCGCGTCGATTGCTTTTATACTTGATTGAGTTCGAGTCAACGCTTCCATTATAGGGCTGATAACCAAGGACAACAAAGCTTTAGGGTAGCGTTCGTATTTCACTTGAATGATTTCGTCTTTCAGTTTTCTATCATACTTCTTGAGCGCCTCTCCCATCGCCAGCTTGGCATGTTGTACGGCGCTTGCAATCGAATACGAATAATTCGTGTCCGTAAAAAATAGCAAAAAGCTTTTCGTATGCGCTTCAGTCACAATTTCATTGCGAAATTGCTGTTGGTGCAATTGGACCGCATCCGCACGGTGCTCGCGGAGCATGTCTGGATGTACTATCAGCGATTCCGGCAATGCATCAAGACGCAGACGCTCGCCTAATTCCTGCTGGAGCGTCATTAATTGCCGATTCAATTCTTGCGCTCTTCTCCCGAAAGCAGCTGCCGTTTCGCCAAAGAAATTGCCCTTTCCTATCGTCGATAGCTCGCTTCTAAGCGAATTGTACAATTGTAATGGGTATTTCGAGGCCATATCCTCATACCACGCGTCAAAGATCTGAAGACCTGCCTCCCTAGCAGACGACGAAGCAGGGTAGGCAGCCCCGGAACTCATAGCGACAGGGACGGGAATGGACGGTACGTTATATTTGTGCGCGTTAAGCGCGGTCTGCTCCGTTGAGGCCTTCTTCGTTAAGCCTTCAAAATCATGAATGGCTTCCTCCAAAGCGAGAATGATGTTCTCAAGTGCTTTAAGCTGACGAACACCACGCTCAATTCGCTCTGTGATCCCCTTCATGTCCGAATGGGTTGCATCTTGCAGCTGATCAATTATATTCGAATAAAAGCGCAGAGTGGACGAGAGTCTATTGCCTGCCTCTCTCTCCGCTTCAAGCTCTATATGATCGTAGAGATGACCGAGTACTTTCTCTTCTAATGCAGAGAAACCGCTTTGTTCGAATATCAGTTCATGGTTCTTCTCTGGAGCTGCTCTGACCATGATGTGCTCCCCGTCGATCAGAACCGTCCGTTCCGGCATGTACGAGAGCATGACTCGTCTTTGTGACTCCGTTAGCTCTCCTTTTGGGGTCAGTCGGGCTATGAGAGCTTTTCTCGCGCTTACGGGATAAATCGGATTGCCTTCATATCCCCATGCGCGCAGTGTTTCCCTCACGTCCTCGACGAATTGAACTATGCTTGCGTCCTTGCTTTCATCTAAACGATCCACTTTATTAAGCGCAAAGATAACATGCGGGACAAGATCCGGCCGCAACCGTCGGAGCGAGGATAAGATCTCTTTGTTTTCTTCTGCCCGATAATACTGCGTATCGATAATGTATATAATAACCTTTGCTCTCGAGAGCGACTGATGAAAGATAGATTCGATATGGGCTTTCGTCAATCCGCCATGCTCCATCTCATTAATGCCGGGAGTATCGATGAGGTGAAATGGCATCGCTTTGGGCGCCCTGTCTTTCAGTGCATCCAATTCGTACCGCACCTCGTAGAAGTACGGCTCATGCTGAGGATTTCTTCTGCTGTCGCGGACATCTTCATGGAAGCTTACCGCGAGCTGCTCGCCTATTATAAATTCCGTTCGGTCAGCGAAACGTTTGGCCACCTTCCCGTCATGCGGGGCATGAATGACATCCGTTGTCGTTAATGTGCATGCTTCGGTCTCATTCGGCATGAGGTCGGTGCCTAGCAGCGCGTTAATAAAAGTAGACTTTCCGCTCTTCATCGCTCCAATAACAGCAACAGTAAACGGGCTGCTGTCTGGAGGCTCCGGTTTTAGCTTGCTTGGATCAATAATGTCACGCAGCGCTGGCTCCATATTCAAGCAGCTGGCTAGTAAGTCGTATATTCGATCGAGATGGCCGGTATAGCCGAATGACATCTGTTATGCTTGCTCCCTTCATTCAAGTCCGCCTTCCTCTAATAAAGCAATCCGAGAAATTCGCCAAACGAATCGGCGACAAATTCATAGGTGTATTCTTTTTCATGATTCCATAACACAACAACGGGCTCGCCTTGGCGATACTGATAATATAAACATAAGTAGTTGCCCGCTGAGTCCCCCGCGAAAGGGATCATGTTCGCTCCAATGCGGCCGCTTAACCAGGACGCCACGTCAAACACGTTGACAGTGTAGTCCTCGGTAACCGGCAGGAACGACTTGATCGCCGCCCCCGTTCTTTGGTCTGTGTTAAAACGGGTCAGGCAAGGTCTTGCTCCATGATGTTGTAATTGCACGTCAATATATAGAGCTGGCAAACGGATGTCAAAGGACGATTCAATTACTTTCATGTCCGATATGCTTGCCCTCTTTTTTTCATCAGACCATTGCATGCGCGCGAACTCCTCTATCCCTGTCTAAAATCGGATCCACCGCCCCATAAGGAACGGCCGCCGTCATGTCCGGACTGCATATGCAACTGCTCATCGACGAGCTCCATCTGACCAGGCACTTCGGTATGATGCCATACATAGCCATCCGGCGTTTCCCCGCGCAATATTTGAGCCAGATGGACTTCGTTGAATTCACCGGCAAGCTCCGGCTCGTTTTGAACGGAAGCTGCAAGTTGATGATTCATATAGGCGAATTGCTCTGCATCGGATTCCATGTACATGTCAGGGGGCAATTCACCTGCATATACGTACGGAAAATCCGGAAAGACGCCTTCAATGATGTCCCCGCTCGGCATCGTGACGACGACTGATTCGTAAGGCACTCCCGATTCAGGGTGCTCGATTCCCACCAGGTGGTCGTTAATCGTATCCAAGTGGTGGATGTCTTCTGCCGCTGGTTCAAGGACATCCGTAGGCATGACGGTTTCTGAATCGAGGGGAAGGGCATGAATAGGGTCGACAGGGCCGCTTTCCGGCGCCGCTGAATTCGCTGCATCCGAACCATCCAAAATTTCGAATAGACCGACTCCGATCGTACCGGCTACGGTAAGTTTAAGAAGGTTGGAAACTCCACGCCTTACCTTGGTCCGGTCGTTTGATGCAATCCCCCGTTCGACCTCTATTCCATCCTTGATCAGCTGTCGCACGCCATGCTCGGTATTTGAAATCGTTTCTTCGATTTGATTTCTAATCGTTACCTTCCCGGAGGCAAGCTTCTCTTCATCGCGGTCAACCAGGCCGGCTCCGATAATCAGCGCACCATCAGCCAGATTTCCAACCGATTCGAAAGTATACGCGGTCGACTGTTTAATCCTTTGGCCGAGTTCCCTTAGCGTTTCATTTTTTGCGAGATTCCCGATATTTTGAATAGAACCGCCTAAGACTTCCCCTGCAGACTCTCCAAATATCTTGCCGGCCTTATTCAGAGACATGGCTATTCTCCTATCCATGGATTTGTTATTGATTAGGTATTTTACAGGAGATTTATAATCATATATTTAACCACTAGTGGATCTTTTGTTCAGTATTTAACAGGACTATATTCCTTATTTTCGACATGAGACATCAAATCCCTCCTAAAGGAGTGAATTATTCACATTCCCATAATTAATTCAAAATATCTAAAGAAATATAAATGATGACATAGCCGTCCAAGCTTAATTAACATGTTGAGAGAAGAAAAAAAAGCACATTAACGCTGGAATATCCAATTATTCGCGATCCAGTTACTTGTGAAGCCGAAGGGGCTGTCTCAAACTACCATGGCCTTACGGCCACCACCATTAATGAAAATGAACTTGGCCTGTGACACTATTTGTTCCATACTGGAACTGCAGGTCACAGGCCGTTACTTTATTGGTAGGCCACACTCTGGGTCTCAAACCGGCCGACTGTATCCCACGAGCACCGCCGATTGTGCCAAGAGCACGTGTATAAAAAATCTTTTTCTATGAGGATACATGGCCTGCATAAATCCTACGGATGAGGTGATGGGGATGGAGGCGATTTTAGAACGCTGTGCAGGACTGGATGTTCATCAGGAGACCGTTGTTGCTTGTGTTCTTTACGGTGAATTAGAGCGCAAGCCAAAGCAAGAAATCCGTACCTTTTCTACAACCACAAGGGGATTACTTGCGCTTAATGATTGGTTGAATGAATGGGAATGTACGCATATCGCCATGGAAAGCACAGGAGTGTATTGGAAGCCGGTCTGGAACATTTTGGAGGGCGCGTTCACACTCATACTTGCAAATGCCAGAAGGATTAAGAATGTGCCTGGGCGTAAGACGGACGTTGCCGACGCTTTCTGGATTGCTCAACTCCTTCGCTCAGGACTCATTTCTCCTAGCTTTGTACCTCCCGTGGATATACGGAATCTTCGGGACCTGACGCGCTATCGCCGAAAATTACTTGGCCATGCAACAGCTGAGAAAAATCGAGTGCATAAGATTTTACAGGATGCAAATGTGAAGCTCACGACGTATATTAGCGATATATTTGGCGTATCCGGTCGTGCACTTTTAGAATCCATCATTAATGGAGAAGTTTTGGATGCTGATGAGGTCCGAGAAAAGGTAAAGACTTCCCTAAAACGCAAAGTCCCTGAGCTACTTGAGGCGTTAGATGGACGAATGAACAAACATCATCGTATGATGCTGGGAATGCACATTGACCACTTGTCCTACATCGAGAGGCAATTGGAGAAAGTGGAATCGGAAATTGATCAGTTTCTTAAGCCTTACTTGCCATCAATGGAGCTGTTGATCACGATTCCTGGTATTCAGAAGGATGCGGCGGCGGTCATCTTAGCTGAGATCGGGAACGATATGACTTGTTTTGGAGGCGATCCACAACTAGCAGCTTGGGCCGGGTTAAGTCCAGGCAATAACGAAAGTGCTGGAAAAAAGAAAAGCTCGCGAATTGCTAAAGGAAACAAAAGTCTGAAAGCTGTACTTTGCCAAGCAGCCTGGGCAGCAAGTAAATCCAAGGGCACGCGACTGGCATCTTTCTTTTACCGAATACAGAAACGACGAGGGCAGAGGAAGGCAACCATAGCGACAGCACATCTTATTCTAAGAATCATCTACCGAATGCTCAAGGAAAGAGTAGCCTACCGTGAAAAAGGCTGGGACTATCTAACCTCTTCAACACTATCTGTGGAATACTGGATAAAAAAAATCGAGGCCCAGGGATTCAATGTAAAAGTAGAATCCGCCGAAGCCTCTTAAAAAATTTTGACATTCTTGTTTAAGCGGAGAGTGTCTTTTTGCGTTTTTTTGAGGGGGCTATTTTCGTATAAAAGTTGAGTTACAACTTAATATAAGCACTACTTTACTTTTTTAGGCAACGTCGATAACTTTATCACATCATTACCATCGATATACCCTAATTCATATCCATCACGATCTGTTGTAAATACTAGATTAACTTGTCCGACATCACCTGGTAGAAGTTCTGCCGAATTTAATTCGTAATACCCCATTGAACCAATGAATCCTTGAGTGAATTCATTAATTCTAACAGATTGCTCTCCGACTTTTATGAGTACAAAATTACGAACATAAAGAGACTGTAATTTGTCAGTATTATTCTTGATCTTTAGATTGACGGTATAGCCAAGAATGGATATTTCGCTCGATATAATTTCAATATCATATTCAGTAGAAAAATTCATATCTCTTTCCATTGTGCTACCGTCACTCTCACCGATATCCGCATCTTCAACAGCATAATACTCAGAATAGAACTCGATAGTCGATAAGTTTACAAAATTATATGATGAATCTTCACCTACATTCATGGTCAATAGAGTACCGAATTTGTTCTTTCTGAAATAACCATCATTTGAGCCCTGAACCATGTCTGTTATATTAGCAAAACTTTTAGCAATCGTCTGAGGGTCATAATTGCTTACCACAATACTCACACTTCTGTCATTCTCATCAAAAAACATTGTCAGAAACCTACCACTAATCTCCCACTCATATGAAAGTGGGAGCTTTTTCCCTGTTGTATCTGATGTTATATTTTCTCTGCGTTCGCCTTCTCCAATAAGTCCTACAACTTCATCAAGCGTCATGCCTAACTTGAACCCCTCGACGTAAAAACCATCTGACTTCTCGTATATAGTATTTAAATCGATTGGTGCAATTGTTGGACTCGCCATTGGCGAAGGGGATTGAGTTACCCGAACCTCGCCACTATCCATATTGACCGATTTAGATTTTTCATTCTCGATCAACTTATTAGTCGCATCAATTTTTTCTAGAGCTGCTTTATCATCAGGTCTTGAATTCAGTGATTCTTCAAAAAAGATAATCGCTTTATCGTATTCGCCATCGCTCATTGCTTCAATACCTGATTTCATCATGCTATCATACATATCATTATCATTGGAGCAACCAATCAGCATCACTATTGCAACGATAAAGTACAACATTTTAAGGCGCATGATATTCGCATCCCTTCATCATTCTTGAATTACCATCATCTATCTTATTCTTGATCATACCATAATCATCCAAATTTAAGCATTGAATAAGAACATATATTGAAATAAAAAAGAGCAAAGCTCAGATTTTTACCACGGGCTTTGGGAGTTCCACTCTGCCGCCTTTCATTTTCTTGCGCTGGTAACTGGAAACCACGTTGAAGTCCTTCAGGTGCGGAAGGAGCAGCTTCAGTTTCTGCTTCATCAAACAAAGACAACTGCTGTGATTGTCAGAAGAAAATAAAGTTCTAGACTGAAAATGCTTCATTAACGGGCAGTTTAGTGCAGTACTAACGAATCCGTCTATTTAACCTTAATGACTCATGTGAACCTTAGTTCGTCCACGGTTTTTCTTTCCTTATCCATGAGGTCAATAAGATAGGTTTCGAGCCGGCCGAAATCAGACATAGCATAATTAAACGGCATGTTTGGAAATAACGTCAGTTCAAAGTTTCGATCACACGGCCCGGTATTTTATTAGACTAGTATTGGTGTAGATATTATATTGTTTTGTTTATCTTGAGGTGCCAAAATGACAATAATTAGGAGTCCTTAATGGTATGATTTAGACCAGAGCGTAATTGTTGGTAATATTCTCTACTTTCATCTGCCCACACAAGGATGAAAAATCTTTTTCCAATGGTTAAGCAACTGCTGATAAAAGCTATTTCCGGCCACAGAGAGTTGGCTTTCCTGCCTAAGAGGAAGAGCCACTCTTTGATAAAGGCGGCTCTTGCTTATTTGTTTAGGAGGAAGAGGTCGCTTTTTTGCCCCAGCCATAATCTCCAACGCTGGGATAAAAATCAATGACGATGACATTTCATAAGAATTTTGTGTTAATCTTTCCCAAGGTTTGATATAATTTTATGCAGATTTGAAATTATTATTGGAGGGCAAAATGGGTCACGATCTTATTGTTTTTAAGACCGAAACAGATGCTTATGGTACCAATAGAGGATTTGTGTATCAATATTTGAAAACGTTAATTCAGTGGCTAAAGATTTACAGTAATAACTCCACGTATGAACGTATTTTTTGTGAATATGAAGATGATACAAAATTACTCAATGAAGAAAAAAACACTGTAAGATTCACGCAAATGAAATGCTACTCAACGGTGTTTAACCTTGGTCACAGTGATATAAAAAAGTCGCTATATAATTTTTTTATTCTTTATCGTATGTATCCAGAATATGATGGCTATTTTTCATTCGAAACGAATTCACGTGTTTCTTCAAGAGATTATCTCTTGGACGAATGGACTAAAGCACAAAGCACTCTCAGTCAAAATACCAGTCTATTGGGGAAATGTATTGTAGAAATTCGCGATATTTTGAATGAAGCAATTATTGAGACTAGAGATGGTTTGATTACTGGGTTATCAAAGAAAATCTATAAGCTCGAAACAAACGCGAAAAGAATAACAAAAAAAATAAAAGATCAAAAGGCTGCATATAACAATGAAATCGAAGATCTTAAACAAAAAGCTAATGATGTATTAAGTAGCATAGCAGATACCGAAGTGTTAAGTGACTTTGTAACAAGAATTAATTGGCACTTTGATGATATTGATGCCGAAAAGTCAGTAGAGGTTTTAAAGTCAGAAGCCCTTAGTTACATAACAGGTCTAGGGTTAACGTACCCTCCAAACATGATTTTTGGTCGTTTGGTTTCTGAAATAGTATTCAAGTCAAAAGAAGTGACACCCGAAGCCCGTTGTTTAGACTGCTCATTAATGAGGGGGATACTAGCTGAAACTGAAACTGAAATTAAATCTAAGGTAGATCAAAGTATACTTGAACAATTTCAAGACATTATGAATAGGTTAGATTCGGGTTTTGAAGACGTTTCAATGGGAATTGAAGCTATAAAAACAGCTGTGGAAAGAATTGCACCTGCGTCACAAACTCCACTACCATTAGAATACATTGACCTACCAGATACGGATACTTTTGAACCTGAGAAACTTCAAGAAATACTAGATAAAGATCCCGATAAGCAAAGTAACCTTGAAAGAAAAATTAAAAAAATTGTTGAAAATGAGATCGATGAAACCGAACAAGTTAAATTCCTAGTTCAGGTCGCGACTGAACTGCGATGTCGCTATTTGCTGTTTCTTCAGGAACTAAAAGTTAGCAATAGACATAATACATATTCCAACGTAAAGACTCTAGAAGGTAAAGTGAAATATGAATGTACCACCTCCGCAATCAAGCTGAAAAGAGTAAATGATTTAAATCCAATTGATTTTTGGAGTTCGTTTCAAGAGGAATTAGTAAGCTTGGGTAAACAATTCAATCTTCGGGTAAATAAGGATATAGATAAAGAAATCGTTTATGCCCAAATGTATCAAATGGCTGCCGAATGTCATTTAAAGTGGCATAAGGAGGTTGCAACTAAATGAAAGATTACTCTGAATCAATAGATGCAATTAACTTATTTTTTGAAAAACTCGCTAATAACAGTATGGTTCCTGAGGCTGCATCTCTTGAAGAACAGGTTGTTTATGTAGAACCTGATGACGACTTTGACTTTCATGCTTATCGAATTCTTTTGCTAATTAGAACTTGTGGAATTATTAAAGAGCCATTCTTTAATAATTATACGATATACGGACGTAGAAAATTTTCATTTTTCGATTTTTTAATCCGCTATCCTTTTTATTTACAAAAGGTAATCCAAAAGAGTGGAAAGCATTATTTGTTAAATATTATGCATATGCAACCGTACGAAACTGAAAAAGCTTTTTCCCCAATGATCAAATATATTCGCGGGCCGTGGGATCCACGCTATGAGTCAATTTTTAATTATATGATTTGCAAAAAATTAATTGAAGTTAAGTTTTCAAATTATTCCATAGGTCAGAAGGCTTTCTGTATTAGCCTAACTAGCTTGGGGCTAGAAATATCAGAAAAAATCCGTGATATAGAAAAAGAATGGTCAACTAGGATGGATGTTATTAGTAAAATTTTTGCAGACAATACAACTGAAAATTTTATGGAAAAATACATTATTGAAAATTTCCCTGAATTGATCTTAGGCAATTGGAGATGAACCAATGTTTATTGAAGCTGTACTAATCAGGATAGTTACAAGAAATGGACAGAAATATGGCAGATTTATACCTTTTTTATTTAACCATGAGATACACGAGTTTAATATGATTTATGCGGAAAATACTTTAGGCAAATCAACCCTTGTAGAAAGCATTATTTACGGTTTGAATGGTGAAGATATTTATGGTTCGAAAAAAGAAGGAATCGTTAACTACAAAGACATTTTAAGAATGTATATCACTAAAGAACCTATAATAAACGCTGAGATTTTTTTACAACTGAAGTCACAAGAACTTAGAGTAGTAGTTATGAGAGATGCACTTAATCAGGGTCAACCTGTGGTTGTTTTTGAAGATGTACATCTAGAAGAAAAAGATGAGCCAGAGTCTTTATTTCAGAGAGCGCCTAAGCATCATTTTTATAAAATTAAAAAAGATAAAGGGATTAGGGGTAACAAGACATATCAGGAGTTTTTGTTTGATTTTATGAATATTTGTTCTCTAACTGCTCCGACCGATGAAGTTGATTTAATGGATGAGGAACAAGAGATAAAAGATGAACGATTAATATTTTATATACAAAATCTCATGCCCCTTTTTGTAGTGCAACAAGGGGCATGGCATGATATTCAAGCTGTTAATCCACGATATGGGATTCCTGAAATTAAAAAAACAGCTTTCGAAATGATATTAAGGCTATCTGGTACAGAATCCGTTCATTTAAAGAGTGAAATAGAAAAAACAAATGATTTATTAAGAAGTAAGAAGTCTTCTATAGAAGAAGTAGAACAGGTTTTAGGCTTATTGTCTGTCAAATCAATTCAATCTGTCGAGCAAGAAATAAATCGTACAAATGAGTTGATTGATAACTACAGAGACAGGCTTTCTAAAATGGAGCAGAGTGAGGATGACTCCAAAAACGTCATTGCAGAAATTAGAGAGAAATTTAGAAGGTCATCTCAGATTTATAAAAGACATCAAGAACATTTAAATACACTTGATTCTGAAATAGATGAATATACTTACTACATAAATAAGATTGCATCTGACATAGAGAAAAATGATAAATTAAGAACAGCTAAAAAGTTAATTGGAATTTTGCCAATTGAAATGTGCCCACATTGTATGTCAAATCTAAAACTCGATGTGGACCTGGAACTATTTCAGGATAACTGTGGGTTATGTGGAAGTCCCTTGAAAAAAATTGGTGTTTCAGAAAATGAGCAATATATGAACTATTTAAAGGACGAACGAAAGGATTTTGAAGGTTTAAGGAAAAAGAAGCTACAGGAGAAAAAGAATGCGCAAGGACGATTGGTGGTAGCCGAACTGGAGCAAGCAGAATTAAAATCAACATTGGACAATTATGAAGAACAACTCACGCCTAAAAATCTACAACAATACAGTTATTATTCCCGAGAAATAGGTAGATTGGTTAATCAGATAAAACAATTTGAAAAGGATAAAGAAGTCATTCGTCGTTATGATGCTTTAATCGATGAAATAAAAGTTCTAAACGAACAAGTAAAAGAGAAACGAAAAGCGCTTAGAGCTTTGGAATCTAATACCGAACAAGATGAAAACAAACTTAAAAAGTTTGAAGAGTATTTTAAAGCTAACTTAAAGGCGTTGGATTTTTTAAAGAAAGGTCTTGATGAAAACAAAATTGAAGACGAGAAAACAACTAAGAAAAAAGCCAAGATAGACATACAAACTATTTACGATAATATACAAATCGATCGAGATGATTATTTACCAAAAACCGAAGGGAAAAACTTATATTATTTAACTTCAAGCAGCGGTTTGATACGTATAATTTTGTCATACTACGTAGCTTTATTAATGACTGCACTTGACTTTAAGAATGATGTAAACCATCCATTTTTGCTTATCATGGATGAACCTAGGCAGCAGAATTTAGATCTCTTTAGTTTCAACGAATTCATGAAGCTTTTTAAAGAACTACAAGAAAATCACCCAAAAAAGTATCAGGTAATAATTGCTTCATCTGAAAAAGGTGATTGTGATGAAGAAGATATTACTCTGAACATGGGTAAAGAATATCTTATACAAGAAATGTGAACAACGAAAATTGCTTACTCATTGTATCGTGGTGCTCTTATATTCGTTTTATAGGATCCTAGTGGGAAACGATAGTTGAAAAGCAATACTAAAGCTGCCGGCTATAATCGGTAGCTTTTTACGTTAACCGGGAGCGTGGATGCAGCAATACAGCATTTTAGTTGGTTAATCGCTTGTAAAGCCTTTTGTTGGGTCTGCCAAACATTTAACGGGACTGGGAGTATCTTAACGATACTAGTTAATTGAATATTTCGGCGCGGTATAGCCACTCGGTTAAAGAGTGAGAGCCATGTTATTAATGAAATTGAGCCATGATGTTAAAGGGGAGAGCCCTCGTAGTGGGCAGCCACTGAAGGATTTAAGCTTCAATTAATTGTGTTTTGCGCTTTCGCATAGAATCTTCGCCATCAATAAGGATCTGATAGGAATTATGCACAATGCGGTCGAGAATGGCGTCTGCCATCGTATGCTCTCCAAGTTTGTCATGCCAGTCGTCTGGCGCAAATTGAGAAAAAAAGATGGTTGAAGCGCTCTGATGACGAGCTTCGATGATTTCAAGCAAATAACGCGACTCCATCTGAGCCAAAGAAACGAGAAGCCATTCATCCACGATGAGAAGGCGAACTTTCTTGTAGTGAGCGATGACCTTCTTATAGGTCCCTTCTCCACGAGCAATAGCTAAACACGAGCAATAGCTAAATCGGTTAAGAGTTCGGGCAACCACAATGTATTTGGTCGCGTAGAGACTGCGACAAGCGGCGTTTCCGAGCACACAGCCGATAAAGGTCTTACCTGCACCGGATGCACCTATCCCCGGGCGCTTAAAGGTGGCCTTACTCCTTCAAGCTGCTAAAGGAATCGTCACCAATGATAAGGTAATCGAGCACTTCAATACAGACGATATGAACAAGCGCTGAATTAACGGTTCCGACTGATATAATATGGATCCCGGCTACGGCCTAAGGTCGCTCTTAAAGGTGAACTTATCATCAAGTCCTTGGAGCTTCGCACATTCACGGATAGACAGGATCCGATTCTCTTCCGGATGAAGGAGCATCGATTTTCACGGGTTAACTAGCGTGTGACAGTAGGCTCATCCCATGCTAATTGCTTATACATATCGAGCGCCCAATCACCCGCCCAGGAACTTCCATCGAGATAATCCAGCTTAACACTGCGCTATTCCGAGAGATTCCGCGTAAAGCAAAAAAACTTGAAAAGCAGGCAACCCCAA
Source organism: Paenibacillus agaridevorans (assembly GCF_018604145.1). Classification (NCBI taxonomy): domain Bacteria; kingdom Bacillati; phylum Bacillota; class Bacilli; order Caryophanales; family Paenibacillaceae; genus Paenibacillus; species Paenibacillus agaridevorans. Next base: position 6,039,866 of record NZ_CP075889.1, read on the forward strand.
CCATTGGGATTGCCTGTTGTCATAGGTTTGATGGCATTAATCCATTTCGTTCATAATCCTTGTCAGCATTATAACCGCCTCGGCACGAGTAGCGGTTTCCTTCGGCGCGAACAAGCTTGGGGTGCGACCTTGTATAATCTGGAGCGAGGCCGCGGCTCTAACGGCATTTAGACCCCATGATGCAACTGCGGCTTCATCGTTAAATGCAGAAGCTTCCGTTTCATTTAGGTCGGTACCTTTCAACACCCTATAAGCCCGCATCATTACGGTTACCATTTCTTCACGAGTCATTCGTCCATTCGGATCGAATATCGAATCGCTCTTCCCTGTTACAATGCCAGCACCAACCGCCGATGCAATTGCTTCCTCGTACCAAGAGCCGGGGCGAATGTCCGTAAATGTAAGCTCACCCTCTGCTTCAATCTTCAACGCCCTCATCAACATGGCAATGAATTCAGCCCTCGTCGTCCATTTGTCCGGATCGAGGGTTTCCTTGCTCGTGCCGTTCACTATAAGCATAGCCGCTAGACGTTCAATCGCGCCGGAAGCCCAATGACCTGACGGCACGTCAGCGAAAGTCTTGTGAAGCGATAATACTCCGTATTGTCCTTGATGCTGCACTTCCGCGACCCATTGCCCGCCTTCCAGCTTCCCTCCAATAAATCCGAGAGTTCCATCCATATCAATTCGATAGATCCCAGATGCTTGAGGTCGAATGGATGGATCAACCGGGAACCGAAGGATTACCGGCTGATTAATCGTTTTTTCCGCACCATCATTCGCCACAAGCTTGATATCGATCTCAAATAAGGGACCGAACGGCTTCAGTTGCGCATATTGACTTACCATAGCTCGATTCAACAGTTTTTGCGCTTCAAACTCCTCAAGCTCGCTTATATTTATTTCCAAAGAGCCGTTCATCCATTGTTGGGCTGAACCCCTCCGACTACCAATCAAGTCGGTTGGCAAATCTAACGTCAGATTCGGCATTTCAACGCGCAGCCCCTTATGCTTCACAATTTCCGCTACCAAGATGGAAAGTTCGGCACGATTCTCATCTTTGTTGCTCGACATAATGATTGTATCGTCTTCTATAGTTTTGGTCCAAGCTACAGGATCGATTTGTCCCGAGTTACCTTCGCCGCTTCCATTGCCATTGTTTCCATTTCCGCTCGAATCGGAACGAATCACCGTAAGCGTATGGAACTTGTAATCTCCGTTACCGGCGGTAACTTTGATTTTGATCTTGTTTTCGCCAATGCTCAGCGGAATAGGCGCGGATGCTCCAGCGCTCTCCACGTCGACCCCATTAACCGTTATGGACTGTTCAGGGGAGTTGCCGACTGGCGTTATTGTTAACTTTTATTCTGGCTGTTCATGGCGGGAATGATGGTGCCTTACCAAATGGGCATAACGGTCCGGGAATGAAGCCAAAGCAGGCGGAGCACATTCTAATGTCAGTTTTCTATACCACGATATGTCTTCGGGAATAGGTTAAAGTTCCTGTCAAAACCGGGAATGGGATAAGGTTTTTATCTCCCGACAATTTCTAATATGCAGTGTCAGAACTTTTATCTTTTTCAATATCTGATTGTAAAATAACTTATCCTTCCTTCTAAATAAAATATAGTACTATAATAAAAAATTAAAGTGTTAGACTGAGAAAATAATATATTGGACTAGGAAAATAAAGTTGTAGACTGGCGCCCATTGGTTAAACGGGCAGGATAGTTGAATTGGGGGTGGGGGAATTTGAAAATTATAAAGTCTGCTTGTTTTTTTTGTCTTTCTTTTTCAATTTGGGAAATAGGAAAGGCGGCACCCCCACCCATTCATAATATTCAGTCAAACCATATATTTCAGCCAAACTGTAAACGACTAAAAATGGTAAAAGAACAATAGCGAAAACACCAAAAAATAATCCGAGGGAAATAGCTTTCACAATCTCGCTTATTTTCATAAAACTCAACTCCCAATCTAAATAGGATTTTGAAGACAAATCGCCATAGCCAATGGCATAATGTGATTAAATATCAACTGCAATAATGAATCGCTGGGCCTCAAATTAATATCGTAATACGATATAAATATGAAAAGGAGCATGTATAAATGCCAAAGCAAAACTTATCGAAATCCTTGTATGAGCAGTTGGCGGATTTTAGATATAAGCTGCGCATATTTGTTCACTTCAGTGAAAATGCCGCCAGGGAGGTAGGTCTAACCCCACAACAACACCAATTAATCCTTGCCATTCAAGGATATCCGGGACGTGATTACGCAACCATCTCCGAGGTGGCCGAAAAGCTGCAGATCACGCACCATGCTTGTGTTGGTTTAGTAACTCGCTGTGAAAAATCCGATCTGGTCAAGCGACGTCCTAATCCGGAAGATGCACGAAGCGTTCATATTGCATTAACGGATAAAGGCATCGAGCTCTTGGCGCTTTTATCGTCCGTGCATCTAATGCAGCTTCAAAATCTCCAATTTGATCTAACTTCGTTAAAAGATATTCACTAATCGAAAATTGCTGAAACCAACATATTTGCTTTTGGAGTGTTAACCTAAACATTCCTGTTGAGCCTAAGAAATGGGCTTTGAAAAAAAGGGAGCGCCTCGGTATGATGGGTTTGTCGACAACACATCAAGGAGGCGCTCTTACTATGAAGTTTAAGCAATCAGATGCACAAAATCAACGGATTGAACAAATTACAACTTCACATCTCGTTATCGGGATCGACATGGCTAAAGAAACGCATGTCGCACAAGCTACAAACTTCCGTGGTATCGTTGTTTCGAAACGGCATCTTTCATTTTCCAATAGTATCGAAGGGTTTACGAAACTGAGTCGCTGGTTAGCAGAACTACAACAAAAGCATCGATTAAACGAGCTCATCATTGGCATGGAGCCAACCGGTCATTATTGGTTTAACCTTGCCAACTGGCTACTAGATAAGGGTTTACACGTAGTCATGGTTAACCCGGCCACAACGAAGAGAAACAAAGAAAACCGAGATAATAGTCCATCAAAAAATGATCCCAAAGATGCACTGGTCATTGCAGACGCAGTCAGTCGTGGCTTTTACTACGAATATAAGCGTCAGTCGCTTGTGTTCCAGCGATTACGGACGATGATGAGCGACCGAGAATTTTGGGTGTCGAATAGTGTGCGGCTGCAGAATCGGATCGTGCGTTGGCTGGACATTCGCTTTCCCGAATATCCTTCAGTATTCAAAGACTGGACATGTAAGCGATCATTGGCGACCCTTAAAACGTTTCCTTGTCCGCGAGATCTGGAGACATACACCGTGACGGACGTAATCGATTCCTGGCGAGTCCATATGCAGCGTGCTGGAGGTTCTACAGGTACTGAGAAGGCCGCGCTACTCATTGCCAGGGCAAAGAACAGTGTCGGGGAACGAGCGGCTGTAGAAGAAGCAAAGGCAGATTTGCAACGGCTCATTGAAGAATATGAGCGAGTAAGCAGCATGCTTGAAGAAATTGAAAAAGAAATAGAGAATCTGCTCTCTGAGATTCCAATGGCGGAACAACTCCGCACAATAAAGGGCCTCGGCAGAATCTTCACAGCGGCCATACTAGCTGGCACAGGAGACTTAAGACAGTATGCGCATGGACGTCAGGTATTGAGGAAAGCTGGCCTAAACTTAGCTGAAAGCACGTCAGGAAAGCGAAAAGGACGAATTGTTCTTTCGAAACGAGGAGACTCAGCTTTGCGAAAATATCTTTATCTGGCGACGGTTCAGCTCGTATGGAACAACCCTGTGTTCCGCCATCTTCATGAACATAATGTACAAGAAAAGAAGATGAAAAAGCAGCAATCCATATTTAAGTTAATAGGAAAGCTGGCACGCATTCTAGTTGGGATTGTACAACGGGGAGAACAGTTCACACCAGAAAAAACAGTCCATACATGGGCAGAAGCAGCGTAACTTAAGTTAGCGGCAAACACGTATATTGACTCATTCGCAGGATTCTACAAAGAAAGCACGGAGGACCGAGTTCGTTCCCCTTAAGGGCTCAGACCCGTCCGCTAAACGCTATCGGTCTCCACACCTTGGACAAGTATAACGAAGGAATGTAAGGGCAATGACCCGTTGAGTCATGGGAGGGTGAACCCCAAGGGATTAGTGGAGTATGCGTGCAGTAGAAATGAATTGGGGAATATTCCCTAACGATTCCTCTATTTCCGCATGCCCAGCCGACCGCCACAACCGGTATTGTCTACGCTCAGTCCTAAGTTATATCTGACCGAAGGTGATGGAATCCTGCGAATGAGTGAGTATATGTGAGATAAATCCTTAAAAACGAGGGACGGGGAACTTTAGTTCAACACTCCATGGAGCAAATTGTGAATCAGCAGCTGCCCCATTTTACATTAAACTAAAGGGCAGTTTAACGTAACAAACTCATTAGTATTTGCGTATTAAGGTTACGTGGTAAAATATGGTGGGTTATGAGTGAGAACCTTTTAGGGTGTGAACAAAGGGCATTGAGGGATATGTGATGAAAAAAGACTTGGATGGTGAGCAACCCAAAACACCCGAGGAAGCCATTGCGATACAGCACAGTAGATCACCAGGTGGTCTCGATATTCCGCTGTATGACGTTGACGGTGAAACTGTAATTGGTGTGTTTCATGTTAGAGAAAAGTAAAAAAGTATATTATGTATGTTCAAGGTTACGCTAACGGGAAACGCTAGCCATACGACAGATGAACGGCAGCTAATCAAGCGATCGGTTGCCGTCATTCGTTAAAGTAAAGGGCAATGTAGCGTAATACACACCTTAAATTTTAAAAGCATATTTTGAAGTATGATCGCAAATTTCGTCGCATCTTTAAAGAAAGCAGACAAGTCACAAAACTCTATGGTCTATTAAACAACAGTAAAATTGAGGTAAACTAATCGCCGCATAATCACATCTGTTCAGTGATATATCGATGCGGACGTTATTAGAGGAACGATTCCTTCGATGAAGACAACACATGAATTATCGTGGACACCAGAACTGTAGGTTGCAGAATATGTGGAGGACAAAGTACATGGATAAATTAATTGGTATTTCTGACATGAATGGTGTACTTGTAACAGATAGAATTTTTAAAGAGATTAATAGATTTAATGAAGGATTTGCACTATTCACCGAAAATGGAAGGTTCAGATTTTTAGAAAGAAATAGCCTTACAGCGGGGCTAGAGGATTACGGCTATGCAACCGACTACTTTTATGGGTATGCTGCTGTAAGTAAAGAGGTGGGTGGTAAGACTGGTTTTATTAATTCTAAAAGCGAATTAAAAATTAACTACCAGTTTGACGGTTTTGCTAGGTTTACAAAAGATGGTATTGCCGTAGTTAGAAGTCAGGGTAAGTTTGGAGCTATTAATTCGAATGGAGATATATGTATTCCGATAAAATATAACCGTATGGATCCATATTCAGAAGGTTTATCGCTAGTGGAGATAAATAGGAAATGCGGTTACTTGAACAAAGAAGGTGATGTAGTAATTTCAGCACAGTGGGCAAATGCGCAGATGTTTTTTGATGGAATTGCGGTTGTAATTAATGATTCATTTAAGTCAGGATGTATAGATGTTAACGGAAATGTTAGAGTTCCTTTGAAATATAAACATATAGGGAATATGCGTTCGAATCGAGCACTATTCCAAAGAGGGAAAACATATGGTTTTTTGGATTCTGACGGTAATGAGATTATTCCTAATAAGTATAAAAATGTTGACGAATTTTCAGATGGATTAGCACCTGTTATTGAAAAAGATAGATGGGGCTATATTAACTTAAACGGAGATTATGTGATTGAACCAAAATTTGATTTTGCATTAAGATTCTTCAAAGGTTTTGCGCGGGTGACGTATAAGGGTAGGCAGGGTTTGTTGAACACGAATGGTGATCTCATTACATTTAAACAATTTCAATATATGGATTATCCTTCTGAGGGACTTGTGTTAGTTGGACTAGAATAATCGTAGTTTGGATTAAGGGAACTTCTTATCCAGCGATGTTTAAAGAGTGAGCCACTGGTATTGATAACAGCATTCCCGATCAACTCTGAACACGTCAAATCACCAAATGCAGTATAATACTTTATTTTGTTTGGACACCTTCTATTAGCTAGTATAGCTTAATACTACACCTCCTCCAGGTTTTATGGAATGGCGTTTCCGGGCGGAGCACTTTATTTTCTTCTGACACGGATACTAGAAATACAAAGAAAAGCAAAAAAGACAGGTTTCCCTGTCTCTTTTACCTCGGCTGGCAGCGGTGCGGTGAAGTTCCAGCTCGTACTCCTGATTCGTCCAGATGTGCCGGTACAGCAGAACGATACGCTGACGACTGTAAGACTTAATAGTAAAGTAATAGACTCGAGTAGACCTGCATTAAAGTCTGCAATAGCCCACAAAGTCTGCCACTGATCGCTTAAAGTTTACCACTAAGCCGAAGAATTTCAGGTATCCTACCCCTGATTTTCGCTCGGCTTTTTCTCATTCTTTTCACTAGACATCTTTTTCTCTGGCCTTTCCTCGATGCCTTTCCCAACTGTTCCTTTCACCTCAATAGTCTCGATGAATGCCGCATCACGTTTGCATTCTCAAGCTTTTTCCAAGTTGTTTCCTCGACGTACTTCCTTTAGCTCCTCCAAGAACTCGGTCCAATCGGATAGGCGAATCTTCGGATAGGTGTTGCGGATCTTGTGCACCACACAATGCTCGACATCCGCTTTGGGATAAGCACTTCTAAATGCATCCTCGAACCCCGCCAGGCCATCAAAAACACCAAGGAGCACTTCTGTGGCGTCACGGCGTTGTATCATGCCTCAACCTGCCGATGTCGGGCGCCATCCACTTCCCATCGCCGCAGACGTAGGGCCGGAATTGTCTTCTTTCGCGCTTTTCAATATTTGAGTATTCCATATCTCACTTAGAAAGGCCCAATCAGCCCCATACTCTAGATCCTTCTGTTGAACTTCATTTATCAAATGAGAATAGCGGATAACAAATTGTGCCAACATAAAACCGAGGTGAGATTATGCATAGCGCAGAATTCGAGAGTTTTTTTGCCAACCTATCCGATTCATTCAGCAACAGTTCGGACTTCACGATAAAGAACTACGTCATCCGCAATACGGAGGTACGCCTCTGCTTTCTTAGCTCGCTCGTGGATTTCCGGAAAACGAACGAATATTTAACGCGAATCGGATCATTGATGGCGGAAGCGGATTCCGTTATGGAGAAACTCGCCCTTCATGGCGGCGGGCAGGAGAACGTCCCTTACCGCGATGCTGTTTCCGCCTTGTCGAAAGGCAAATTGCTAGTCGTCTCCGATCCAGAGAATTACGTCCTGCTCGATCCGCCTCAAGTTCCTGTGGAACGTAATATTCAAACGTCGCTAAGTGAAAATATGATTCAAGCTTCCTTCGACGCGTTCACCGAGAATATTGATACCAATATCGGCATTTTGCGCTCGAAAATCGCAAGCTCGAATCTGGTTATCGATACTTTCGGCGTAGGATCGGTAAATCCCCGGCAGATGGCGGTCGTATATTACAGAGGAATCATAAAGAACGAGATCGTCGATAACGTGCTTGGGCGATTGAAGAATAACCATCGAAGAGAAATTAGAAACGTCCAAGACTTATGCAGAATACTAGGCCATAAATGGTGGAACGTCATCCCGACGTCTGTATCGACGGAAATCCCGGCTGAGACGGTCGAATATTTGACAGAGGGACGCATCCTCCTTTTTATGGACAATTTTCCATTCGCTTTAGTGATTCCTGCGATCGTATCGGATATTTGGTGCATTAAATCGGATGCTAATTTCCCCGTTATCTTTATGGCCTCCATTCGCATCGTTCGGATGATCGGGTTGCTTGTCTCCACGGTTGCCCCGGGCTTATACGTCGCGCTCGTTGCCGTTAACCCCGAGGCTTTGCGCATCCAGTTGGCTTTGGCGGTCGCGCGAAGCAGGGAAGGTGTTCCATATCCGGCCGTTATCGAGATCATTCTGATGCTGCTCATTCTCGAGATGATCGTCGAAGCAAGCGTTCGGCTTCCGAAAAGCATAGGGCCTACAATCACAATGGTTGGGGGCATCATCCTCGGGGAAGCCGTCGTGCAGGCCAAGCTCGTCAGCAACTTGCTGATCATTACGCTGGCAGCCACCACGATCGCCAATTTCACCGTCTCGGGAATCACCCATATGCTTATGATTCGTTTGATGAAATACGTCGTCTTGGTTCTAAGTGCCATTTTCGGCATCTTGGGGCTGATCGGCAGCTTACAGCTCATCGGCTGCTATATGGCCGCCATCACGACGATGTCGATTCCCTATCTATCGATAAAGCTGAAGGAAGCAGAACGATATGAGTAAATTTTACCTACTCTTCTCTTTCCTCGTCGTTCATATGGCCGTCTTTTTCTTCGCCTTTCCGGATACGGCCATCGGTGTCGACACATACGCTTATTGGATGCCGCTGTCGTTCCTGCTCGTATTCGAATGGGCGCTGCTGGGGATCTACATGAAAGGGTTGTCGTTTTTTCCGGGGCGAAATTTGGCCGATGCTTTGAACGAGACGACGGGGAAGTGGATCGCGAGCCTCGTTTTGCTCCCTATGATGATCTATATGTTGTCCGATATTATTTTGATGGCGCGCAATATCGCGGCGATGATCATCATCGTTTTTCTTCCGAAAACGCCGCTTTGGGCTCTATTGTGTTCGTTCATCGTCGTTCCCGTTTTTTGCGCCGCGAGCGGGCTTCATACTATTCTTCGATCCTGCGCGCTGTTCATTACGCTTTTCCTTCCGATCCTTCTGTTTTCGATTTTCAGCGCCGCAAGCAACGTCGATTTTTACAATGCGCTTCCGATCCTCGACCGGCAACCGTCATTTTTGACCGACCGCAACTTCTATTCCAGTACGTTCGCGATCAGTCCTTTTTTGTATCTGGGAATGGCAAGGGCGAGTCAATTAAAGCTATTTCCGAATCCGAGGTACGGATATCTTGCTTTTTTCGGTTTGCTGCTGTTATTGCTCGTTTCCGTTTACTGGCCTATCCTCATCTTCGGTAAATCGTCGGCAGAAACATTTCACTTCCCATTCGTCATGGCTCTGGATACGGTGAATCTGGAATGGTTCCTTTTCGATCGAATCACGATGTTTTTTATTATTTCCGTTGCCGTTTTTTCGTCCATGCACAGCGCCTTGACGCTTTGGGCATTGAGCAAAATAGCTCACAGTCTATTCGGCAAAATACGTAGGGAATGGTACATCGTCGTTCTCGGTTTTCTCTTTTTCGCGGGGGCTTATTCTATTCCCAATTACGATTGGATCGAACAACTGACGGTTTGGCAAATTCCCTGGCGGATGTATTCAATTGTCGGAATTCCCCTCTTCATACTAACCGTCGGCTTATGGCGAAGGAGGCGTTCGGCTTGAATCGACGGCTTCTCTTTACGGGCTGCATTGTACTTTCGATCTGCGCGTTCCTGCTTACGGCATGCTGGGATATCAAAGACATCAACAATCGCTATCTACCGATTGTAATGGCAGTGGACGACAGAGAAGGCGGCAAGTATCGTGTCGTTTTGCATTATCCGCTGCCGGGGGGCCAGGGCTTGGCTTCCGTAGAAGAGAGTGCCGCGACGGTCAGCAAAGCGATCGACTTGATGAGGACGAACGTGGAAAAAGATATCAGCCTGCTGCATATCAAATTGCTTATCATCAGCAAAAAGCTGGCCGAGAAAGGAATTGGCGAGCTGCTGGACGTGTCCTTGCGTTCCAGGGAAATCTCGCCGAAAGCGCTGCTTGCAATTGCCTCCGACGACTTCGATCTGATGAACGAAGCACTTGATAAAAGCAAAGGTACGGAAACAGCGTCCTTTGACTTTTTCAACAAACAAGCTGGCTGGACGCCGAATATTCCCATTACGCCTCTCTGGGAAGCCTACGGCGCCTGGCATAGCCGTACGGAGGACGTTGCCATCCCGCTGATTTCGACAGGAAAGGAAAAAGGGCAATTCGCCTTCGAAGACTCGGCCGTTATGCGGGAGGATCGGATGGTTGCCGCGATATCTAGGGATGACACGATGTTATATAATTTGTTTCATGGTCAATACGAGGGCGGGACGTTTGAAATCGATAAACAAGTCACCGTCAGGATAATCGAAAGCTCGATTACACATCGTACAAAGTGGGTACAATCCTTTCCGACGATGACAAGCCGGATCAAAATCGTAGCGCTAGTTTTGGAGAATAAAGGGGGGCCCGTTTCGAACGAAGAACTGAAGGCGATGATGGAACGCTCAATTCGCCGGAGATGCGAGGCTTTGATCGGAAAGCTGAACACGAGTCGCGCCGATCTGCTGGGGACGGGCAAATATTTCAGAGGAATAATGTCCGACTCCGAGCGCGAGCATTGGAAGTCGGACTGGTATCCGAAGCTTAAGCATGAGGTTGAAGTGAACGTGACGATCGGCAATGCCGGTTACCTTAAAAGCAAACAAAAGCATATCTCCACATATCGTGATCGAAATGAACGATAATTCGGATCAACTGCTGAAATCGATGTATTAGTTCGTCTTAAGCGGAATGGCAGCATGCCACCGTTCCGCTTGTCAATCTTTTTGGGTTCTCAATCCGAAAAGGCAGCGAATCTTCCGCGAGTGCAGGCAAAGAAAACGTCCCGTACATGCCTACAAGTTTGCGGATATGCTCCAACAACCCTTTTTCGCCTATTTATCCAGTTAAACGATCTCGTGAATGGTGAACCAGTTGCCGATATCTTCGAAGATTATATTACCCCTCGGCTCGCCATCGGGGCTGTGATAGACGACGATCTGTCCCTTTTTCCACTTGAGAATCGCATTCTTCTCCCCATGTTACTTGCTTCGCTTTAACATGCTGTTCGAGCGTCATTTCTCCTCCGTATATTCTGTAGAACGGATAAGCGAATGGCATCAGATACGATAATGCTTGACCCGCTTCCTTCATCACGGACAAGCTGTGAACCAGGAGCTTCACGCTCTTGTGGTATTCCAGCCTTGTCGCCACGTCCGCGATTACTCCCAAATCGTAAGGCACTCCATGAATGTATACCTCATGCAGAAGGACGATAACGGTCGGGGCCAATTCGCCTTCCGAGAAGTAGCCCCAAATCATCTCCAGAGCAGCTGCCACCAAGGATTCTTCGGTGATGTATTCGCGTTGAAACGCGAAAACAAACAATCCATGGCATTCCTGCATATCTTTCTCCGTTAAGGATCAGGTCTCGCCCCTAGTCCCCCTGCCATTCTTGATCGTCCCTTCTGAATTACATCACAACCGGAAGGCGGTTTGCCTGCTCTCGTAGGCCACTTCCTTGTTGTTTAGAAAGTTTCCTGAACGACATCCTTGGCCAGGTCCGAATCTTTGGTAATCGCATAAGCGGAATAAAAAATTTGCTTGTATTGAGAAGCATACATGACATTGAATTCTTCTTCCGTTACGCGACACCGCATTTCCTTGACGCTATTCATTGAGATACGTCGTCACTCGGTTTTGGATTAGCTTGCTAACTTCTTCGGCAGACTTCTGACCGCTCATATACGCCGCGAACTCTTCCATCGCAATCGAGGTGACTTTAAAATCGCTGTCGCTCTTTTTGCCGGCCTCCTCCAGCAGCTTCCGAACGGATTCAATTTGTTCATTATCGGAGCTTCCAAGCTCTTTGAATTTCTTGTCGACAACGCTTTTATTCAAAGGTATCCCTGTAAGATCCGGCGAAGCCTGCATCTCGTCCGAAAGCAAAAACTTGATGAATTCCCACGCTTCCTGCTGAACTTTCGATTTGCTGTTCATCCCGAGTTTAAAGTAAGTTTTAAATGAACCTCCCTGTCCATCTCCGTGTACGGTCGGTTTTTGAAAGAACGCCGACTTCGGATTACTCGCCAGTTCGGGACTGGAGAATCCCCCCAGCGACAACAACGCTTTGTCGTAATCGTACGAAAATTCTTCCTTTAGAATGCCATCGTCATACAACGATTTGACTTGCTGCATCATGTCTCTGAACAAGTCCGAATCGAAATTGGCCTTGCCGTGCTGGACGAGCTGCGAATAATTGCTCTCGATGTAATCGTACAATAACTGATTCGAGAACAAGTTGATGAAGGTAACATATTCCGGACCCGCTTCTTCTTTAAGCTTCTTAGAAATCTCTTTTACTTGGTCCCATGTCCAGGTCTTGTCGTCGATCTCGATATTCGCCTTTTTCAACAATTCGGTATTTCCTTGAATGAGGTCTAGCGCGAAAGCAACCGGCATGACATATAGGCCGTCCCCGCTTTGCGACGCTTTCAGAATGTTCTGGTAGTATTTCCCTCTATCAAAAGAGGAGTCTTTTGTCATCATCTCGTTTAAATCGACAAGTAAATTTTTTCCAATGAATTTGTCTTCGGGCAGATCGTTCATCAGGATCAAGTCGGTTGCTTTACCGGAGATGGCTTGCGTCGTTACGGTCTGAATGAACTTTTCCATATCCGCTTGAGAGATCGGCGGACTCATTCCGTTTTCCGATTTTGGCATAGCCAGGAATTCTTTGATTTCAATATGAATATCCGGTTGAAGCGCTTCGAATTTCTGAACCGCCGTTTCCAGAAACCGGCCGGAACTCATGACGGCAATGGAGACGTTTTTCTTGCCCCCCTTTGAATCGCCCTCCTGACCTTCCTTGTTTCCTGAGCACGCAGTCAACATTAATACAACTATAACGATCAGGATCAATAAACTTTTCTTCTTCAACATCCTCATCTCCCAAAATTTAATTTAGTCGAACCCGATTGCCGTCTTGCAGCGGTTCACTTGATTCTACGATGATGTCGTCTTGCGGAGAGAGCCCCCCAAGGACGATAATCACTTCTTCGTTTGCGTCTCCCGTCGTCACATATGCTTTCTGTACCTTATAGGTATTGCCGAGCGAGCTTTTGTTCTCGCGAACGACGAATACGTAACTTCCCGTACCGTCTTTTTTGATCAGCTCTTTGCGAATGACCAGCCCTTGTTCCTTGGCCGACTTTTCCAAAGCAACGCTCACTTGCTCGCCTCCTTGAAGACCTTCGCCCGATACCGAGACCACGATCGTTTTCTGGCTCTGCGAACCCTTCTCTTCGCCGCCGTTCATCGATCCGCCTTCATTGCCGGGTTGCCCTGCCGCCCCACCTCCTCCGCTTCCGGACGGCGCATCTTTGATTTCGACGATTGTTCCATCCACTCGTTTGTTTTTATCCCCTTTCACGTCGACGGCAACCTTCTCTCCGTTTTGCAACAAGGCGGCGGAAGCGTCATCCGCGACGAAATAGAATTGAAATCCGCTTCCGCTTTTCACCAACGTCAATACGGACTGTCCTTGGGGAACGTTTTGTCCTTCTTTTGCCTTCAAGTCTGTGATCCTTCCATCAGAAGGAGCCTTCAAGTTCATCTTCTCGGACAATTCTTTGCGCATGCTTTCGATTTTTCGCTGCGCGATATTCCGATCCAGTCGATCGCTTTCCAGGTCACGTTCCGCCTTGCGAGTCGCCTGCGCGTTTCCCCCTTGCTGGGCGGTGATAAATTGCTCCTTCAGCGCCTCTCGGTTCAAGTCCATTTTTTTCAGTTGATCTTCCGCATCCATAAGCTGCTGTTTCAGGTCCGTGCTATCGAATGTAACAAGAGTCTGACCTTTTTTTACTTTTTCATCTTCTTTGACATGAACTTTGCTTACCTGCCATCCACTATCGCTTACCAAATTCATTGTTTCTTTTGGAGCTATAACACCGCTGCCTTTAATAAGATGGGAAAGTGTTTTTTCGACGGGTTTTTCCGTTGCCACTTTGGGCAGCATAGCGGATTGAAGGGTATTGCTGAATAACGTCAATCCGGCCAATACGATAAAAAACAATACGAAAAGAATGCTAGCCAGTCGTTGTCGACGGATTACCATCTCCATGATCTCCTTCCATTCTGTAAAATCTGAATCATCAACCCTTCACGCCTGAAAGTTGGATACCTTCGATAAAGTACCGTTCGGCGCATAAGAACAAGAGCACCATAGGCATCATATATACAACGGATGCCGCAAACGAGACGCCAAGAGCATCTTCCTGCAAGCGAGACAGAAATACGGACAGCGGCTGCAACCCCGCATCCTGCAAGAAGATGAGCGGCTGCTCAACCATATTCCAGTAGTCGGCGAACAAGAGCACGACAAGCGCAGCAATTCCCGGTTTGACCATAGGCAGAGCAACCGTTACGAATATCCGCAAGTATCCGGCGCCGTCTATCTTCGCCGCTTCGATATAAGCCGAATGAATGTGAAGCATGAATTGCCGCAACAAGAACACGCCGAATGCTCCGAATATGCCGGGTAGAATGATGGAACTGGGGGTATTTAACAGCTCCAACCGATCCGCCATGATGTAATTGGGCACGAGGGTCACCTGAAAGGGCATCAACATCGTGATCAAATAAAGGAAGAATAGCGATTCCCGGCCAGGAAAGCGCAATTTCCCAAAGGCAAAGGCAGCCAACGTCGCTACTATGACTTGTCCGACAATAATAGGAAGCACCATGAATACGGAGTTCCAGAACATACGTAAAAACGTCGATGTCGAGACCAATACTTTTTTGAATTGTTCGAAAGAGACCCAATCGGGAATCATTTTCATATTGACTAAGACGCTTGTGTCGGTTTTTCCGAGCATGCCGTAGTTCGCTTGTATTTCTCGTTCGGTCATAAATGCATTATCGAACGTCAGAATAACGGGAACCAACATACATGCCGCGACCGCGAGCAACAGGATCGTCCGAAACAAAGGCATGCCAATGGCTTTTTTCACTTCAATCTACCTCCCGAAATGCTTCCCAAAGCGGGTTGCCTACTCCATATAGGAACGAAACGCTCGCTCCGTGCGGAACAGCACCGCTACGAGCACTAGAATACTGGCCGCCATCAATACCGCCGCTGCTGACAGCTTTTGAATATCAAGCGATAGGAACATATTGTTCATGTAATGCTGCATCATGTAAATCCGATCATGCGGATAAGCGCCGGCAACCAGATAGGTCTCGCGGAATACTTTGAAGGAGTTCAATATGGACATCAATACAACCAGAAACGTGGTAGGGGTCAAATACGTCAAGGTGATGCTCAGCTTGCGCATACGCCCTGCCCCTTCCAAATCGGCGATTTCATAATATTGATCCGGAATGTTCTGCAAGCCGGCCAGGAACAGGACGACGTTGTATCCGATGTTTTTCCATACATAGATCAGAACGATAACGAGCCCGGCCCAATCCGATTTCATCCAGTCGATACGGCTCGAACCGAAATGCTGTAACACGGCATTCAGCGCCCCGTTCCAGTCGAACAGGATTTGCCATACCAGCACGATTGAAGCCACCGGCACGACAAGCGGCAATACGTAGGCCGTACGCAGCCAATCCCGGAAAAAAACTCTCTGGTTCAAGAGCAGCGCCAAACCAAGCGATAACACCAACAGCAACGGTACGCTGATCGCCGTAAACAAGAAAGTGTTGGTCGCGGCTTTCTGGAACGAAGAACTAAGGAACAGTTCCCGGTAGTTGGATAACGTAAAGCTGCCTGGCCCAAGCCGATCTTGAAACGAGGTCAACACGCTCTGGGCGAACGGGATGAGATAAAAAACGGCGAATCCGGCCAGGCTTGGAATGAGAAATCCTAACGCAACGAGAAACTCCCTGCGCGCCAAACGCTGAATTTTCATAGATTTTTTCCTCCTAGCTGCTTAACACGATTGCGTGGAATCACAACATTTAGTGTACAGTCAACTTCCGGCAAAACTTCGGAGAAAGTGTGGAAAAAGTATGGAACCCGGTCACGAGTATGATAATTTTGTTACAATGATGAGGATCAATCGTATGGGAGGCATCGAATGAACGCATACCAAATCGCCATAG
The DNA here is from genome assembly GCF_018604145.1 of Paenibacillus agaridevorans. Classification (NCBI taxonomy): domain Bacteria; kingdom Bacillati; phylum Bacillota; class Bacilli; order Caryophanales; family Paenibacillaceae; genus Paenibacillus; species Paenibacillus agaridevorans. Next base: position 6,055,847 of record NZ_CP075889.1, read on the forward strand.
TGGACGACGATATACAAATTCGCGAAATCGTGGAAGCCTATATGCAAAAAGAAGGATATCGAACGATTTCGTTTCCGTCGATCGAAGACGCGTGGGAATTGTGGAAAAGCGATCCGCCGGACATGTGGATCCTTGATATTATGCTTCCGGGAATGAACGGCTTTGAGTTTTGCCGCCACATTCGCAAGGGGGCGGAAGTCCCGATTATTATGATCTCCGCGCGGGATGAGGAAGTCGATAAAATACTCGGCTTGGAATTGGGGAGCGACGATTACTTGACCAAGCCGTTCAGTCCCCGCGAATTGGTCGCGCGCGTCAATCGTCTGTTCCATCGCTTCAGTTCGATCAAACAAACGAAAGATCTCCCGATCGCTGCCGCCTCCCCCCGTACGCAGTTGGAAATCGGCGAGCTCCGGCTCCTCTTAGAGGAAAGGCGCGTATTTTGGCATGATGAGGAAATCGTAATGACGCTTAAAGAATATCAGTTGTTGCAAACGCTTGTCGAACATCCCAATCGGGCCTTTTCCCGTAATGATCTACTTACTTTGATTTGGGGAGACGACTATTTCGGAAGCGACAGGGCGATTGACGATCTGGTCAAGCGACTTCGCAGAAAAATAAAGGAACTCCCGGTCGAAACGGTGTGGGGACACGGTTACCGGCTACGGACGGAAGGAAAGGCGGAATAACATGAAACTGATCTATCGTCTCCATCTGTCTTTTGGACTCTTGCTTATTTTCATTTTGGCGGTTACGGCTACCCTCATCTATCCTTTGCTGCTCGACACCTTGGTCGAAAACCAGCGGAAGGATCTTCGCGAACAAGCCAGCAGGTTGATGACGTCGACGTTGGCAACTCCCCTGATACCAGCTAAGAAAACAGAGCCAGCGCAATTACAAAAAGCAATTCCACTGGCTCCGACGACACAAGCCGTTTTGGCCGCCCCCGGTGATAAAGTTTTCTTCAGCACGTTGACCGAGGAAAAAGCGAAGGAACTTCTGGATATCGCCAAGCAGGTTAATCCCCAGACGGGCATCTCGCAAGGGAAAGACGGAAAATATATCGTAGAAAAGTTTACGCTCCCTCCTCAAAGCGGACAACCAATGAGCGCTATTACAGCCGTAATGGCAACTCCGTTAAGCGAAGTCAAATCGATGCAGCTAGCCTTGTTTCAGCGCATGATGATCATCTTGTCCATAGGCGGAATCATGGCTTTCCTGCTAAGCATGGTGATCACAAGACGAATCGTAAAACCGCTCACGGAATTAAGGAAGGAACTGAAGAAGGTAGAAAACCGGAATTTCAACGAAGTTCGGCTGATCCGGTCGGGCGGCGAAATCGGGGAAGTCGCGAGCAGCGTCTATCAACTCGCGGGCGAACTTGATAAGTATCAACTCAGCCAAAAGCAGTTTTTTCAGAACGCTTCCCATGAGTTGAAAACGCCGTTGATGTCGATACAAGGTTATGCCGAGGGGATTAAAGACGGTATCTTTACGGGAGAACGAGCAGACAAAGGCTTGGACGTCATCGTGAACGAATGTGAAAGACTAAAGAAAATCGTGACGGAGATGATATTGCTCGCCAAGTTGGAAAGCGAGGACGTAATCTTTAATATGGATAAAGTTCCAATACAGAACTTGATTAACGAAGTGATTGAACGAATTAATCCGCTTGCCTTCAAAAAGGGATTGACAATTGAGTCAAACTGTAAAGTCAGCGAAAAAAATATATATATTGTGGCTGACCGCGAAAAGATATTACAGGCGTTAATCAATATTACTGGTAATGCAACACGCTATGCCAAAAAAACCATCAGCATCAATGCCGCCGCTGGCGATCATACAATCGATATCGAGATTACCGACGATGGAGAAGGAATTCCTAAACAGCTCCTCCCCTTTTTATTTCAGCGATTCACAAAGGGAAAGGGCGGAGAAACCGGTTTAGGCTTGGCTATATCCCGCGCGATTGTCGAGCGATGCCGCGGACAAATCACAGCCGCCAATCTTCCAAGCGGTGGAGCAGCATTTATTTTACGTATTCCAAGATCGAGATAAGTTATATCCCGAAGTTGATCTTTTACTTTCTTGAGAAAATAGTAAAGGTGGTCCTTGGACGATCATTGGGAGATACCATTGTACCGGCCCCATTATCGTTACTGAAAACGAAGGCCGGTATTAAACCGCAGCACGATTTCCGTACCGATTTCCTGCGTGCTGCTAACGGTAATCTCCCCTCCATGCGCCAATGTCAACTGTTTGGCAATGCTCATGCCTAATCCGGAACCGATCGTTTTTTCTTCCGAATTCGTGCCCCTGAAATACCTGTCGAACAAATTGTCGAGCGTAGCCTGATCCATCCCTATTCCATTATCCTTAATGGCTATGGAGAACCAGTGGTCTGCTTCTTCGCCTACAGTAATATCAATACGGATATCGGGAGGATTATGCTTTAGCGCGTTCGAAATCATATTATCGATGATGCGAGTGAACCACTTGGGATCAAGTGAGAATAGTATCGGTCTGTGAGACGGGCGGAACGTAATTTCATACGCCTCGTTCTGCGGATCGTTGATGAAATGGACGACGGTTCTGCGGACGACCTCGTTCACCTCCAGCCGTTTGCGCTCCAGAGGCAGGGCATCATTTTTCAATCGATAGGTCAAATTTAAATCATCGATTAATTCGGAAATAAACCCCGACTTCTCGCGCAACGTCTTGCCGATCATCCGCAGCTCTTCCTCCGACCATGGATAATGTGCCGATTCAAACAAATGAGCGTAGCCTTTAATTGAAGATAAAGGTGTTTTCAAATCATGAGATATGCCAACGATCCATTCTTCCCGTGTCCTTTCCGACTGCGCTCTCAGATGTTCGTTTTGCCGCAGTTGCTTCATTAATCCGTTTAACGAATCGACAACCTCCCGAAACACACGAAAAGATCGCTTCAGCTTGCCGCGACGGTCCATTATGTAGCTTCTGCCTTTCGCATCGTGGAGCTCGGTATAGTCGCCTGCAGCCAGTTTCTGAATGAAGACAATTATATATCGAAACGGCCGGCCTAAACGCCCAGCATACCAAATCGCAGCCAGCAGGACGAACAACAGAATACCCGCACCGTATAAGGAAATGAGTCTTCCCATAGGATATGCCGCCTTGACGTCGTCTATGGCGGAGCCGACATCTGCCTGCACAATCCATGTCTGCTTCGCGGAAGGATCATAATGGATAAATTCCCGACCTCTGCCCCTGCGGGCGTCCGCCTTGTTCCCGAGCAGATCCTCAAGCGACATTGTGGGCTTAGCGGCTTTCCCTTCCCCATAGGTGCGTGTAAGCCGTCCTTCTGCATTATAAATTTGCAGTCCGCCTGATTGCTGACGTAATAATTGTTCCCCTTTGGCCAATAGTTTTTCTCCGTCCCACTCGCCCCTTAGCAACTGAAACAGCGCTTTGGCGGCGTTTTTTTTACCGACAACGACTACATAGGATTGCCCGTTCTTTTCCTCTCTGCTTATCGTTACATCATATGGAAAGGCCAAGTCCTTTTGCCAGAAAGATACCAGCTCCCCCGGAGCATACCGATCAGGCACATCCGGAGGGGTTGCGGAGGAAGCCAATACGCCGCCGCCCGAATCCAGTACTTGAATCCATTCTCCCCGTTCCTCCATCCCGCTGAGCCATTGGGGAGCAAGCCGGACTTTTGAGTTATCGATTGAAAAAGAATACCGAAGTTCGCTCCGGCTCTCGCTGGTCGCATACCGGGCTGCCGTCTCGCCTTCCATTTGCATCCCGACGTAGACCAGAAATACGGCCGTGCCGACAATCAGCACCGCCATGATAAACGCGATTTGGGCAATAAACGTATAAGTGAGACGGCGAGCGATGCGATTCATGCTTCCCTCTCCTTGTAAATCAGCTTGTATCCAAGTCCGCGAACAGTCAACAAATATTCTGGGTTTTTCGGGTCTTTCTCGATCCGCTCACGAATGCGTCCAATATGAACGGTAACCGTATTGTCGTCGCCCATGCTTTCTTCCCCCCACACGGCCTCGTACAGCTGATTTTTGGTGAAAATTTGATTTGGATGTTTACAGAAATACAATAGCAGTTGATATACTTGAGCCGGGCACGCAACCGGCTTTCCTTCCACCAGCAATTCTCCGGCTCGCTCGTCTACCTGAAACCGCCCGAAGTGATAGACGGGATTTGGGATGACGGAAGGCCTTCCGTTGTCGTACTGATACGGTTTCGTACGGCGCATCTGCGCTTTCATTCGGGCGACAACCTCAAGCGGGTTGAACGGCTTCGTGATGTAGTCATCTCCTCCCATTGCGAACCCCGTCAGTTTCTCGAGATCCGATCCTTTTGCCGTAATGAACAAGATCGGGGCATCCGTCGTTTCCCTAAGGAATGGACATAATTCGAACCCGTTTCGATCCGGGAGCATGACATCCAGCAGGATAATATCGTATTTTTTTTGCTTACACAGTTCCAGTGCCTGCTGTGCCGTTCCCGCACTGTCTATATGCCGAAAGCCTTCTTTTTGCAGCACCATTCGCAGCATTTGCACAATAGAAGGCTCATCATCTATCAGTAATATTATCGTTTCTTCCATTCGCATCGTTTTTTTCGTCCCTCCTCGTAGCTAGTGTATCACGAAAAACGTCTGCTCCCGATTCTTAAACAGCCTTCCAAGAAAAATTTATCTACTCGTTATCTTCTGTTTCGCGGTCCGTTAGGCAAAGGGTTTATACTCAGGTAGCATATCACGACAAATCATTCAACCTATATTGCCCCAAGGAGGAACTACCCTTGCTATCTGTTTGGAAAAAAGAATTTATTCAGTCGTTTCGCAGCATTTTCTCGTTGATCACGATTTCCATTTTTATAGCCGTATCGTATTACTTGTCGGATTTCGTATCCAAAAGCAGTTCCATGATCGGAATCGAGCTTGCCGAAGCCGGTTACGTGGGCGGGCTTGTTTTTCTAATCTACATGATGGGTTTTTTATTTATATTCTCCATCTTTCACGATACGATCAACAGGGAAACAGAAAGTCGTACGATTCGGTTTTTAGTAACCAAAACGTCCAGAATGTCGATTGTGCTCGGGAAGCTACTCGGCATATTATCGTACTGGATTGTCTGTCTGCTGCTGTCTTTCGGGATCATCGCTGTCTTTTCCCATCAATTTTACGGAAAAACCTTCGGAAGCTTGTTCGTCATGCTGCTGTATATGGTGTCCTTGTGCATTATGATGTCGTGCCTGATTCCGAAGCGTTCCTTATCGATGTTCGCCGGATTGCTGGTCGGTCTGGCCATTCCTGTGCTTGGCATTTGGAGTCTGTTCTCCGAAAAGCTGTGGCTGAAGGCTATAAAATATGTTACCCCATATCATTACATGATCGAAGGCGGGAAGTGGGGTTGGGCGGTCGTCGTTCTATTCGCGGCAGGGATGATCGGGATCGCGATAATCAACCTGAACAGGAGGGATTTATAAAATGCAGGTCATTCTTACGAAAAACTTAAAAAAATCCTATCGGCAGCACGAAGTGGTGAAAGGAATCAGCCTGCAGGTGAACGAGGGGGAAATCTTCGGATTTCTGGGCAGAAACGGCGCGGGAAAAACAACGTTTATCAATATGCTGACAGGGATTGTCAAACCGTCCGGAGGGGAGTTTCATATCCTAGGTGCATCTGGCAAGCAGTTGGACAAAGTGAAGTGCGAAGTGGGAGTGTTACCGGATTATACCGAATTTTATTCGAACGATTCAGCTTTGGAGCATCTGCAATATTTCACCGGTTTGCAGAAACGGAAAGTAACCCGACAGCAATGCATGGATGTGCTGGAGCAAGTCGGATTGAAGAATGCCGCTTACGTCAAAACCAAAAAATACTCATTCGGAATGAAGAAAAAACTGGGAGTAGCCCAAGCGATTATCGGAAATCCCAGTCTGATCTTTCTCGACGAGCCTACGTCCGGCATGGATCCGGAGTCGGCCATCGAAATCCGGCATTTACTCGTTTCGTTATCAGCGCAAAAGAAAACGATCTTTATGACTTCCCATAACTTGTCCGAGGTAGAGAAGCTTTGTACCCGCATTGCCATGATGAAGGATGGAGTCATATCCGGCCTCGGAACGGTCGAGCAACTTCAACAGCAGTTTCAGGCGAAGGTCGAGGTGACGATCCGGCTTTGTCCCAAAAGCGAGTCGTCCTATCGATCAGCAATCAACGAGATCGAGTCTTTTTGCAAGGTTACAGGATGGGATCGGCGCTATATTGCGGTGGAAGTCGCGGATGATTCCGATATCGCCGCTATGGTCCGATTATTATGCTCCCATGGAGTCGATATATTCGAGGTTCAGGTCAATCGGCCTTCCTTAGAGGAAATTTTTATGCATGGATGAATGCAGAAGGGAGATCGTTCCCGGGCATTTGTTCCGTTATCATAATACTCAATTAAGGTGAACTTTTAGGTTCCCTTTTGTATGCTTCGGCGTTTGATTTTTACTAATATGCAGCAGCCCGTGCCACTCCCTTGATGGTGTACAAATCTGTTCAACAAATCAGCGGTAGTCAGTTCAAGGCTGCCGCCATTGGTAATACTGGGGTCAGTCTAAAACTTATTTTTCAATAAAACCGACTTAGCGCATTTCATGATTCTAGCATGACAAGGACTAACAACTGAAATATCGTTTATTGCCTAGAAAACGTTGACGTAAATTCAACGAAAAAAGAGACTGCCCGTTGCAGTTGCGTGGTGATGCAACTTACGGGATAGCCTCTAGTCGTAATTAGAAGTTAATGTGTCCAAATTAAAATTTGGTCCACCTTAGATGTAGATCATCCAGGGGTGGGTAGTATTACATCAATTGTCGTACCTTTATTAATAACACTGTTAATATGCATTCGCCCTTTATGTTCGTTAATGATCTTATAACACATCATCAAGCCTAATCCAGTTCCGTTATCTTTAGTGGTAAAAAAAGGTTCGCCTAAGCGGGTAATAATGCTCTCATTAATCCCTGAACCTTCATCAATGAAACGAATGAGGAGGTTATCTGTTTGGACAATGGCTTTGATACGTATAATTCCGCCATTCGGCATCGCCTCAATCGCATTTTTTAATATATTTACGAATACTTGCTTAATCTCAATTTCGGAACTCTCTACCAAAGGAAAATTGTCCTTTATTTCAACATGGAATTGGATATTATTCAGAGTAGCCTGAGCCTCCAGTAATGTTACAACGCTTCTCAGAATTATCCCTATATTATTTTCCTGAAAGCTTGTTGCATGTGGTTTCGAAATAATTAAGAGCTCACTTACAATACTATTGATGCGATCTATCTCGGAAATCATTATATCGAAATATTCTGATTTTCCTTCGTGACCAGATAGGAATAGTTGTAAAAACCCACGCAGCGAAGCTAATGGATTACGGATCTCATGTGCAAGTCCAGCAGCTAACTGGCCAACAACATTCAATTTATCTGCTTTCCGAAAAAATTCTTCCGATTTCTTTCTTTCAGTTATATCCCGGGCGATACCTGTCAAAGCAACAACTGCGTTCCTCGCATCTTTTATCGGTGATAAAGTTAAGAAGACATGTATCAATTCACCGTCTTTTCGTTTGCGCATCGTTTCAAAGCTTATAGCTTTTGTTCCAGTAAGTACTGGTTTGCAAATTTCTACAAGGCTATCATACAAATTTTCAGGAATATTAGGCAGTTTCTTACCGACGAGTTCTTTCTCAGACCAACCGTATATTTTTTCGAATGCGTCGTTAACTCGAATAACTTTACCCTCTATATCTGTAATACATACGCTGTCTACGGAATTCTTAATAACAGACTCTAACAATTCTTTCGTTGCTCTTAGTTCTTCTTCGGATCTCTTTCGTTCGGTAATATCGACACAGGAAGCGATTACTTCGATCACTTTGCCGAATTGCCTAATTGGTTGTAGTGATGCCATATAATATACTCCATTCAATTCGCCCTCATATATAATATCTTCATTCCCTTCCCATGCATCCCTATAAAATGTTTCTTTATATATTGCTAATTCAGCGGAAATAAAGTCCCTTAGTTCCCTTCCGATAACGATCCTCGGTGTTAAGCCTATTTTAGTTAACAATTTCCCTGCAATAAATGTATGAATATACCGACCGTTTACTTTTTTGAATTTAAATGTCATGCCTTGCTGTTTCATGAGAGTTTCTCCTATCTCTTCACACGAGAACTGCAGGGAATCTTCCGGAAAATTTTCCATAGGCTCTTCATTCTCCTTATTTGATATAAATTAATAAGAATTTCGTTATGATGAAATGATATTCTACATTAAACGTTTTTCCCCTTCTTATTATACTCTCTGAATTTCATTTGTTACTTTCAGGACTTATGTAGATAATTACAAAAAAAGTATTTTTTATAATTCCCTTAAATAAACAAGCCGTGGCGTCATTAAAAGACTCTTAGGCCAGTGATTGGAGATAAGGCTTGCAAAACGCCGCACCTCTGTGTCAAATTCAAGGTAGTTTCGCTTTGAACCCTTGTGGTTACTTACGCGAACCTGGCAACGAGCGTGGATGAACCCCTTAACCATTTCGCCATGGGTGTGGCTCTCATCACGCGTTTTTTCTTTGTTTACCTTCCATAAGGCATAGCCAAGGAAGGTAAATGCGCGTTGTTGTACGCACAAAAACTGCTCCGTCCTTTATGCCGTTAAGAAATAAGTTCAATTTCTCAAGCGTATCCCGATGATTGATTGTCTCCTCATAACTAAGCAAGAGTTGATACAGGTGTTAAGGGAGTTCCTCCTGCAGTTTGCCCTGTAGCATTATTTGCTTTAAACGAAGGGCTTCAATCTTAGAAATCTTGCCGATGTGCTTGGCATGCTCTTGAAAACGATCGTCTAGCACTAACTTCATCCATTCAGGCAATTCGTCATAGTACTATATGCTACCCTCAAGATACTTTGCAAAATTGTTGGCTTTGACGCATTTCAGCGATTAGTGAGTCACGTTCGTCACGGATAACTTCAAATTCTTTCCCAATCTCGACACGGCGAGCTAGCGTTGTCTCCTAACGGCTGTGTTCTAACAACCGGTAATATGAAGCCGAGCAAGGCTAAGCAATTGTTAATTGTTCCGAAACTTCATCTGATATGATAAGCCCTACAAGTGACTGGTTGTTCATACGGATGACCTCCCTACAAAAATTGTAGTTGTATAACAACTTCCTTTTATAGTATTTTCAAGTAATTCCATCGAAATAGTTGTATTTATTACATAACTGCAACTACGACAAAAAATGCCCATGCGTGTGAACGCATGAGCTTGGTTTCGTTTACCACTATACGTAATTGGCTCACAGGGACAGGACAGCTCCTGCAGTTGAGCTGACAACCATAGCCCACAACGTCTCAAGCACAGCTGACACAAAGAGCTTTGTTTTCATACGTATCCCCTCCTCGGTTTGAACAGAAACGACTCTCATACTGATGTACCGTAAGCGTCAAATAAGAACGTGTATTGAAATAAAAAAAGAGCAAAGCTCAGGTATTGGACCAGAGGCTTTGCTCTATTTGCATCTATCTCGAATTTCTGGACTCCAAGGAAGGTAATCATCTAACCATTCCGGATGCTGATGAAAGGCTACTGCCGGTAACTGTTTAAAGAGATAAACAAGATATTAATAAAGATTAAGACCATTGACCTTTGCGGTCTCGACCATACTGTATGGCAGCACTTGCCGCTGCTCCCTTAGGACTACCACTACTTTTAAAATTACCCTGAATTGAATTTTTTGGACTGTTTGTATTTATTATTTGAGGGATGCATTTAACTGAATAGTTTTCTCTATCGTCGTTGATTTACCCAATTTATTAGTTGCCACAATGGTGAATTTGTTTTCACCTTCAACTAAATTAACTGTTTTCGAGAAGTTACCATCCCAGTCTACGTTTACTGTTTCTCCGTTAATTGTGACAAAGGGATAGGTATCATTTTTATCTTTTACCGTGCCACGTATTGTTGCTGTACTAAGTTCTGAACTTGCTGGAGCCTGTGTTATCGTTAGAACAGGTACCCCAACACCAAATGTTATTGTTCGCTCTGCTGTTGAAACTTTACCCAATTTATTAGTTGCCACAATGGTGAATTTGTTTTCACCTTCAACTAAATTAACTGTTTTCGAGAAGTTACCATCCCAGTCTACGTTTACTGTTTCTCCGTTAATTGTGACAACGGGATAGGTATCATTTTTATCTTTTACCGTGCCACGTATTGTTGCTGTACTAAGTTCTGAACTTGCTGGAGCCTGTGTTATCGTTAGAACAGGTACCCCAACACCAAATGTTATTGTTCGCTCTGCTGTTGAAACTTTACCCAATTTATTAGTTGCCACAATGGTGAATTTGTTTTCACCTTCAACTAAATTAACTGTATTCGAGAAGTTACCATCCCAGTCTACGTTTACTGTTTCTCCGTTAATTGTGACAACGGGATAGGTATCATTTTTATCTTTTACCGTGCCACGTATTGTTGCTGTACTAAGTTCTGAACTTGCTGGAGCCTGTGTTATCGTTAGAACAGGTACCCCAACACCAAATGTTATTGTTCGCTCTGCTGTTGACACTTTACCCAATTTATTAGTTGCCACAATGGTGAATTTGTTTTCACCTTCAACCAAATTAACTGTTTTCGAGAAGTTACCATCCCAGTCTACGTTTACTGTTTCTCCGTTAATTGTGACAACGGGATAATTATCATTCTTATCTTTTACCGTGCCACGTATCGTTGCTGTACTAAGTCCTGAATTAGTTGGAGCCTGTGTTATCGTTAGAACAGGTACCCCAACACCAAATGTTATTGTTCTCTCTACTGTTTTTGATTTGCCTGATTCGTTAGTTGCGACAATGGTGAATTTGTTTTCACCCTCAACCAAATTAACTGTTTTCGAGAAGTTGCCATCCCAGTCTACGTTTACAGTTTCCCCGTTAATTGTGACAACAGGATAGTCATCATTCTTATCTTTTACCTTACCACGTATTGTTGCTGTATTAAGTTCTGAATTAGCTGGAGCCTGTGTTATGTTTAGCACAGGGGCTCCTATTTTATATTCAACGACTTCTTCAAGGACTTTTTTCTTTGCACCTTTGACAGCTTCAATTTTAAATGTTTTTGTACCTTCTTCTTCAAATGAATGTAACACCATACCACCAATATAGCCTTCATCTATCCAGCTCATCATAACTGCCTTGCCATCAACAGTAACCTTTGTACCTTCCTCTGCTACAATTGAAAGTGTTATATCACCAGCATTACTACCTTCAATAATTTCAGTCGAGATTTCTATTTCCGTATTCATTGACCCTACAGCACTCTTTGTAGCACGATTTAGTAAAACCACACTTTGCGCACGCGTTATAGGTCTTTGTGGGCCAAATGTACCATCAGTAAATCCCTGTATAAGCCCTCGCTCTGCTGCCACTCCTACCAGTTCAACTAACCCTGGCGAAATATCCTCAGCATCTACAAATTTACTAAATACATAATTCCGATCCTGTAGATCCTTTTCAGTTAATCCCATCATCATTACTAGTGCAACTGCCATATCTTCTCTCGTTGCAGCTTCCTCTGGACGAAAAGTAGGTTTTCCTCCAAATGGATTCGAATAACCAGTTAGAAAATCTTTACTCACTTCTATATAGGGTGATGACCATCTCGTTTTAGGTACATCACTAAATGTTGAATCCTCTGGTTGAATTAATGGTGCCTGAAAGGTTAATACTAGCATTTTGGCGAACTGTTCTCTAGTAACCATTTTGTCGGGCTGAAACTTTCCATTACCTGTACCCTCTACAATACCCAACTTGCTAAAATATTTAATTTCTTCCATTGCCCATTCGTAATTTTCAGTAACATCTGTAAAAATAATAGAATCCTTATTCTCAATTTCATCTGCATGAACAACCGCTACAGAGCTAAATAGCATGCATACTAACAGTACTATTAAAAAAGCTTTTTTAAATTTCATATCACTCACTCCTCGACTCTTATATATTATTTCATAATAAAAACAGTGATTATGTCCATTTAAACCTAGTTAATCGTATTTCGCCCCCCATTTCCCTTTAAAAAACAATACCCGTGTCTAAGGAACTATTAGCTAGATGTAGTTTATACTACCAAACTATCTTTGTCTAGACTAATGGACTATTCCATGTATTGTTCTATGTAATGAATTTAAGCTGGAACTTAGACTCATGTTTATCTGGTAGCATAACTCAATCGCAAACTCAAGTAGCTAAATTTAGAATTTCTTAAACAAGTTTTTGAGTGTCTCGTCAGTCACATTTGCTCAATGTATTGTGCATCTGCTTATCGCAACAATATCAAGATCATCAACTCTTCTATCGTCACCCTATTTTTGTAAAAGCATATGATTTCGACAACATCAACTAAGTAGTGTTTGATTGATACTGAGAGAGTTGCATCTCGCACACTGGCCTAATTAAGTAATAAGTGTACAGCAGCAAGGGACGAATAAGCCCCTCGTTATTTTTTCCTGCAGTTATTTAACACTCAGCCTCATATACAATGTTCCATCTATATCAGAAACAGTTGCCCGTTCAGTATCTATTAGTTCTGAATGCTTAAATAAATATGCATAAACCTCGTCGAAATAAATCTGGCTTTTGCCAGTTGATGTAGTTTTGAACACTAATAGGGCATTCTCAATCATGCAGGTTGCTTTAGCTTTGTCAACAAGCTCGACTATTCGCTCGAAATTTCGAACATTCATAATCCCAATAGCATTCATAGGAATGACCTCTCTGTTACAAAAAAGCTTATCAAGGGTCTCCTCATCTTTATTAAATAGATTTTCACGCTCAAGATGTAAGACTAGGTCATTCCAGTATTCCCCATCAAAATTATTCCACCATGTCAGATCCATTGGGCGATTCTTTCCATTGTAGGTGTCTTCCGTAAAAGGATGATACCCTAACATGGATCCAAGTCTAGAAAAATACTCAATCTCCGTCATTGTGAATGAATGTTTGCCATGATGTATAGTTAGGTTAAATGTATGGTAGTTACGAACATATCCATCGAATAGCTTCATTAAGTCTAGTTTCATATTACCCTCCGTATCGTTAAATCCAAATCAAAAACTCCGCTCTCTTTTCATCGAACACCGCTTGGGTTATGAAATTTAATTCAAGCAATTCTTTAAGCTTTTTCATCCCATCCTATAGCCCTTCATCCAACTGAGTATAGCGAGTTATGATGTTTTCCACTAGAATGGAGAATTGATATAATTCCATCATCTAAGCTTTCCTCAATTGTGCGATTACACTGTCTGTGTACATAGACGGATATCTGTCACACTTATCATTAAGTAAGCGTCTTATGAAATTAATGTGTGATAATATTGCACCTGTTGATCTAATTGTTTTGGGTAACTGCTCCTTGACCAACGGTAACATTTGTAACGCAGTCTTCGAATTTCCATGTTTATTAATGACAAGGGCATATGCCATGTCCTCTTGAACTGTATATTGATCACTCATTAATCCTCTCTCCTTTATCTACTTTTCACAGAATATTATGCTATATCAAATTAAATTATATTTAACTATATATTTAATATGGATCAATTTAGCCTGATAAAGTTCATTATTCAATATCGCCATTTTTCTAGAGAGGAAGCAACTTATTTACTTGTGGAGAGCTGGAAAACTCGCAAACCTTATTGGCTTGCGAGTTTCCTCTAATTTTCTCTAAATTATTGACTGACATTATTAGTCACGGTTATTAAGTGAGTAAAGCTTCCGCCCATAGTATTATCTACCTCTGTGCGTCCTACTGGGTAACTAGTAATTGTCACTTCGTCACCAACTTTAATACTTCCACTGGGAACCATACTAAAGAACTCCACTATTGTGCCCTCATAGGTCTCAATAACAATATCAGAGGCTAAGCCAGCTTTATATGTATCACTACCTGGCGGGAAGTCTTCGACTACTGCTACCACACCTGTGAAAGTAATAGGAGTTCCATAATAATTCCAAGGAGTTTTAATGACAGCCTCAGTATCCACGTACTCTCCTTGTGGCATATCCTTCAAGACACGTAACATTTCCACCGCAAGAAAAATATTTCCATTTTCAACCGCATCAACTTCACTGACATTCCACTCTGGATTTTTGAGTTTCTCTTCCTGAGCTTTAAGCTTCGCTTCTTCCTCAGCCTTTTTCTTAGCCTCTTTCTCAGCCTTTTTCTTTTCTTCGGCTTCTTTCTTTGCCGCTGCCTCAGCATTCTTCTTGTCTTCAGCTTCCTTTTTAGCCTGTTCCTTTGCTGCCTTATCTGCTTCTTTCTCTGATTCAGTTGAAACTTCTTGTGCAGTCACTTCTCCTGAAGATGCTGACTTATCAGCAATCGAATTATTCGAATCTTCTGCATCAGGGGTTAAAGATAAAGCAACTATAAATACTATGAAAAGCACACCCGTAACTAAGAATTGAATTTTCGCCTTTCCATTCTTCCGAAATACAGATACAATTGCGATAATAAGAAAAATGAAACAAGCTAACAATGACAATAGACCTATAAAAGCTAACATTGCATTCTCCCTTTTCTGTATATTTAATGCTATTGTACTATATCAGTCGGGATTTAGCGATAGTTGGAATAAAAAGAAATTCTTTCAATTAAAGAGAACTCATGATAACCGAGCTCACGATGTCAATTATATCTGTATTTAAAAAATGTAGACATAATGTCTACATTTTCTTTTCACAAACTCGTACCATAATTCTTGTGTCTACAATCCGTCTACAATTTCCGACCACAGAAAAACCCAGTCCTCATGCGGACTGGGTTTTCATGGTGGAGGCGAGGGGATTTGAACCCCTGTCCGAAGATCACGCCACACGGCTTTCTACGGGTGTAGTCACGAATTTGATGTCACCTGAGCAGACGCTTCGTAACCAGCTTCCGTTCAGGTCAGCCTGATTGCCTTCTTCAGCACACCCCAGGCGGAGATGTGACAGCGTATCCCACTAAAGTTGGGCCCTCATCCCGGTACATGGGCGATACAGAGCGAGAGCACGTGTGCAGGTTATTAAGCTGCTACAGCGTAGTTTGTTTGTTGTTTGCCGTTTAATAGGCTTTAGCGTTGATGAAGCAGACGACTCCCTGCTACCCGCTGGCTCGCGCTCGTCCAATCCCCGTCGAATCCATAAACGCCCCCGATGCGGCATAAACGTCACCCTGTCAGCCACTTCGCATATAGCGAATAACTAAACAGCCAACGATTAGCACAGATCACTGGGACTCCAGGATTAACGATGAGGCGACTACTACGAGTCGTTCATCCAGAACTTCATGTCTTGCGACTTGCCAGTCTTGCTCGTTGCTACAAACTTAGTATACCACGCATCCATGCAGAATGCTCGGAATTGTTGCTGGCAAAGCTGGTCTTAACAACCATGTAAAGCTGTTCCTCGGCTTAACGAGCCACCTTTTGCTTCTCCCGAAGAGCACGCTGAATGTCGCGCTGCGCATCGCGTTTGGCTGCGGTGTCGCGTTTGTCGAACTGCTTCTTGCCTTTGCCCAAGCCGATTAGCAGCTTTGCATAACCGTTCCGAACGTAGATCTTGAGCGGCACGATCGCGTAACCGTCGCGTTTGACCAAACCCAGCAGCTTGTGAATCTGCTCCTTGTGCAGCAGCAGCTTGCGAGCCCGAGTAGGATCAGTCGGATTATGCATATTGCCTTGCTCGAACGGACTGATATGCATATTGTGGATGAACATCTCGCCGTCTCGGATCGTCGCGAATGCATCTCCGATATTCGCCCTGCCGTTCCGGAGCGACTTGATCTCCGTGCCCATCAGCACCATGCCCGCTTCGAAAGTCTCCTCGATGAAGTAGTCATGGGATGCCTTCTTGTTCTGGGCAAGCACCTTGCCATCGTTTTTCTTAGCGCCCATGCCATTCACCTCGTTTTCGGTCAGCATCTCCAGCCATAGGCTTGCTGGTGTTTTTCATTGTAACAACTTTGTATAGGGAAATCAAGGATGCTGCGCCGTACCATTCGGCTTAAAAGATCCTCTACCGATGACGCCCTGCATAAGTCCCATAAAAACCAACCAAGAACGAGAAAGACCGCCCTCAACCGGATGGTCAAGGACGGTCTCATCGGAATTAAGCTATTACAGCTTAACTACGTTTTCAGCTTGAGGACCGCGGTTGCCTTCAACTACGTTGAACTCAACGCGTTGGCCTTCTTCAAGAGTTTTGAAGCCTTCGCCAACGATTGCGGAGAAGTGTACGAAAACGTCGTTTCCGCCTTCAACTTCGATGAAGCCGAAACCTTTCTCAGCGTTGAACCATTTAACTGTACCTTGTTGCATGTGGAATTACCTCCAAAAAGTGTATTAATATGCGCCTGTTTCGTTATTAAACAAAAAATTCACACATTGGAAAGGGTTTCATGACTCTAATGACACCCTTTTCAATATGTGAATTCAGGTTCATATCATCGATTCGATTGCCTTTAGTTTATAATACCCGCCGCCAAAAAGCAAGCGACAAGTCTAAATATATTTTCCCAGTTCATCCAGCCGACAGCGCGCTCCGGCATCACGGGCACTACGCCCCTCCAACACCGCGTAATTGCCCGTAATACTGAGCATTACCGTCTTATTATATCCTCTGCTTCCTTATCTTATACAAGACTATTTGCGATTTTTGCGAACGAATGCAGCTGTCGCGTTGCCGCCGCTTTTCTTCTTCCGCTTGCTCTTTACCGGACTGCCTGCGCTCGGGGCAGCCTCGCCGCCATTCCCGCCAGCCTTCCCGGCGTTGAATATGCCGCTCGTCGACGTATTCTTGCGACGACCGCCGCCTCCGCCTCCGCCGCTCGGACCGCGGCCGTTGCCTGCTCTGCCCTTGCCGCCTCCCGGCTTGCCACGGCCACCGCCGCCGCCTCGTTGGCGGCTGTTGCTATAAAAGAAGCCGTCGTCGTCGCCGCCATGCCCGCCGTCGCCTCCGTCATCCCGGCCGCTGCGACGCTCAGGCCGTTCTTCGCCCGACGGGATCGGCATTCCCCACATGTCCTTGCGGCTCTTGCCGCCTGCGGACAAGTTAATGCCCCCGCCTTCAGCGCCCTGCTCTCTCGAACCTCTCGAGCCGCGTCCTTCGCGAGCTCCCTCCCGCGCATCGGAATCGCCGCTCGCACCCTCGCGAGTGCCTGCTCCGTCCTCGCCTTCGCGGTATTCCACCCAACGGTTCTCCGCGTCAAATGCGCCGCCGCCGTTTACCCAAGGATTGGCTCCGCCCGATCCGCCTTGATCCGAACTGGAACCGGCACCGCCACGCCCGCGTTTGCCGCGCGCTTCCTGCCCAACTCCGGCACCGTTCGCAGCACCGCCACCGCGTCCTCTGCCTTGTGCATTCTGCCATGCCCCCGAGCCAGCACCTGCATCACGGCCTCTTCCGCCCTGCGCCGCTCCTCCAGGGCCACGTCCGCCTGCTGCATTGCCGCCGCGGCCTCGACCGCCTACAGCACCGGCGCGTTCGCCATTCCCGGCTCCTCGTCCAGCGCCTCCGCGCCCGCTATCGCCGCGGCTGCCGCCGGCGCCGCGTCCGCCTCGCCCATCATCGCTTCGCTTGCCGAAGCCGCCGCGTTTGCCCCCACGTCCGCCTCCTGCGCCGAAGCCAGCGTCGGCTACGCCTTTGTAGCTGCCCCGAGGTTTCATGTCGACGAGCTCAAAGTCGATATTGTACTCATCCATGTCCACGCGCGACACGCGGATCTTCACTTCATCTCCGATTCGGTATACTCGGGAGGTGCGTTCGCCGATCAATACCATATGAAGCTCGTGGAAGTGGTAGTAGTCGTCAGACATATCGCTCAGCCTGATCAGACCCTCTATCGTGTTCTCCAGCTCGATGAACATGCCGAAGCTTGTCACGCTGCTGATAATGCCGTCGAACTCCTCGCCGACCTTATCCAGCATGTACTCGCACTTTTTCAGCCGGTCCGTGTCCCTCTCCGCATCTACGGCGAGACGTTCCCGCTCCGAGGAATGCTGCGCGATGTCCGGCATACGTGCCGTCAGCGCCTCATGCCGCGCCTCCGTCAGCGCCCCGCCGCCTTCCAACACCTCGCGAATGATGCGATGGATGACCAAATCGGGATAACGGCGGATCGGCGACGTAAAGTGCGAATAAAACTCCGCGGCCAGACCGAAGTGGCCCAGACTCTCCGGATCGTATTTCGCCTGCTTCATGGAGCGCAGCATCATCGTCGAGATAACCGTCGCTTCCTTCGTTCCCTGAATCTCCTCAAGGAGAGTCTGCAGCGCGCGCGGATGGACGGAGTTGCCCTTGCCGCCCTTGACGACGTAACCGAAGTTCGCCGCGAACTGCATGAACGTCATCAGCTTATCCTGGTCGGGATCCTCGTGGATCCGGTACAGGAACGGCACGCGCAGCCAGTGGAAATGCTCCGACACCGTCTCGTTCGCGACGAGCATGAACTCTTCGATGATTTGCTCCGCAACGGAGCGTTCGCGCTTGACGATGTCGATTGCCTTGCCGTTCTCGTCCACGAGAACCTTCGACTCCACGAAGTCGAAATCGATCGCGCCGCGCTTCATGCGCTTGGACCGCAGCCGCATCGCAAGCTGTTCCATCAGAGCAAACATGTCGAGCAATCCGGCATAACGCTCTTTCAGCTCTGTTTCCGGCTCCTCTTCGGTTGCCGTCAGCAACCGTCGTACATTGGAATACGTCATTCGCTCCGTCGTCCTAATGACGCTCGTAAACACATCGTGGCTCACGCGCTTCAACGTCTTTGCGTCAAATTCCATATGGCAAGACAACGTCAGCCGGTCTACCTGCGGGTTCAACGAACAGATGCCGTTGGACAGCCTGTGAGGCAGCATCGGAATTACGCGGTCCACGAGGTACACGCTGGTGCCTCTGCGAAACGCTTCCTGATCCAGCGCGGACTTCTCCCGCACATAGTAACCGACATCGGCAATATGGACGCCCAGCAGGTAGTTGCCGTTCTCAAGCACTTTCACATGTACGGCATCGTCAAGATCCTTGGCGTCTTCGCCGTCGATCGTGACGATGACTTCGTCGCGCAGGTCCCTGCGCCCCTGATCGCGAATCTCTTCCTCGGTAATCTTATCCGGTGCCGCTTCGGCCTCCGCCATTACATCATCCGGAAAACCTTCCGGCAGCTGGTGCTTGCGAATGATTGACAAGATATCGACGCCGGGATCGTTTTTGTGTCCCAAAATTTCGACGATCTCGCCCTCGGCCGCCGAGCGCCCTTCCGGATACGAGATGATGCGTACGACGACCTTCTGTCCCGTGACCGCACCCTTGAATTCGCCCTTCGCGATAAAAATATCCCGGTTAATCCGTTTGTCGTCCGGGATAACGAAGGCATATACCTCGTGGTTCTCGAACGTGCCCACGACCTGCGTGACAGCACGCTGCACGATGCGCGCGACCTCGCCCTCCATGCGGCCGCCGCTTTCGCTCTTCGACGTGATGCGGACGAGCACGATGTCGCCGTTCATGGCGCTTTTCTGATCGTTGGCGTGAATGTAGACGTCGGGATGATCCTTCTCGTCCGCGATGAGGAAGGCGAAGCCTTTGGCGTGGATCTGAATCTTGCCTCGAAGCAGGTTCATCCGCTCCGGCACCCCGTAACGCTCGGTACGCGTACGGAGCACCTTGCCCTCTTCCTCCAATTTGTTGAGCAGCTTCAGGAATTCCTTGAATTCCGCCGCTCCCTCTATGCCGAAGTGCGCCTCCAGCTCTTGGTACGTCATCGGCTTGTAAGCCGTCTCTCTCATAAAATCAAGCAGTTCCTGCTCGCGTTCCACCATGGATGGCCTTCCCCTCGTGAACCGCCGCTTCTCGCCAGACTAGCAGGACGCTAGCAGCATTCGCGGCCGGTTGATAGATAGTCATATACCATGTAGTATACACGAAATAGGAGCCAATCAATCTTTCATGCAGAATATTTTGCCAAGCGGCGCCTTTGTCATGTCAGTTGCGACCTATTGCAGTTGCGCTAGCAGCCTGCCCCGGATATCCCCAAGCGTATGCTCCCGCACCAGCTTCCCGTCCACGAATACATCCTCCAGCAGATCGACCTCCGGGAAAGCCTCGTACTGCTCTCTGCTGAGGTTATCCACATAGGTTATGACGCCTTCTTTTTCGATGACGCGTACAAGCCCCGTTTGCGACTTTTTCATCTTGTTGCTGTCCGTCTTGGGATCTTTGAAAATAAGTCTCTCCTCTCCGTTTACCACTGTAAACGTCGACTTCAGCGCGAAGCCGAACGTATCCCGCGTATTATACTGGTACGTAAACGAGCCGATGCCGTAGACCATGTTGGTCGACGCGAACCCTTTGGCCGCCAGCTTCTCGCAGATCTCCCTGCAACGGTCGATGGTGATGGCGTCGCCGTAGATGGCGCCGATGTGGCTGTCGAGCTGCTTGTAGCCCTTCTCCGTAACCGTGCCTCCGAAAATTTCCCACAGCAGCTCGATTACGCCCTTACGCTCGAACTCGTCTTCGCCGTCCGGGTCGCCGCAAAGGATAAGTACGGGATCGCCGCTGTCCGGACGAATGACGACTTTGCCATCGCGGCTAAGAATGTCCTCTTTCAGCCCCCGAATGACGACGTCGATGACGCTCCACAGATCCCATGTGTCCGATACGATCGACACGAAGCCGTTCGGGTACACTTCCTTGATGAGGTAGCGGTACGATGCCATCTCGTCGCGGCCGTGCGCGCACATGACGCTGTGCTCCGTTGCCGGGATCGACGTGCCGACCAGCTCCGCCTCGATATTCGCGCCGTAGTAATTCTCCAGGTAAAGAATCGCCGGGATGGTGTCCGTCCCCGTGAACGACAGCAGGTGGCCCGCCCCGCTGCCCATCGCCGCCTCAAGCGAGCCCATGCCTCGCATCGAGAAGTCATGCCCCTGGAAAGGGACGAACGACGTATCGCCATTCGTGCGGAGCGCGTATTCCTCCAGGATTTGACGATACTCGAACGCAAGCGTCGCGCTGTTGGCGGGCATCCACAGCTGGCACGACATCAGCGTCTCCAGGTAGTTCGTCAGCCAGAAGAACTCCGGCTTCGTATTCTCGATCGTCAGCATCGGCACCTTGATCGGCACAGGCGTGCCTTCCTTCACCGCTTTGATCCGGATCGGCAGGTAACCCAGACCGTGCAGCTCCGCGATGTGGCTGGCATCCGGATCCGCGACGCCCAGCGCGTGGCGGATCACCCGGGCGTACTCTTCGACAACCGCCGTTTTGGGCCGCCCGAAGAAATGTTCGTCGAAGTAAGCGATCAGATATTCCTTAATAAAAGCCTGGAAACCGAACGCGATTACATGCACCACGTCCGCGAGGCGGCTCGTTCTTGCCGTCCAAGTCGAGTAGACGAGCTCCGTTCCCTTCGGATATTGGTTTTTGTGGCTTACCTTATAGAAGTCGCACAACAGCGTTGCCGGGTATACGAATTTGTCAGTCATGATAGAATCCCTCCGATTTCAGTTACACGAATACGTTCCGTTCCTTGCGCCGCGTCCAGAATCGTGTCGGTCGTGAACACCTTGTCGACGAGCCCGCTCCCCAGCATATCTCCTTTGAAAACAGCGTCTTCGCAATGGCCCACCAGCAAGTAAACTTCCGAAGCCCCGGCCTCTCTTAGCCTCTCGGCGCTCCGGAGGAATGTCCCCCCGTAGGAGCATAGATCATCGACGATGATGGCTTTAAATTCTGTTGTGTCGATGTTCCCGACAAGCTCCAGACTGCGAATTTCGCCGGTTTCGAAGTCCCGCGACTTAAAGCCCACCAGTTGCTTAAATCCCTTCACCTTGCTATAACGCTTCTGCGCCCCCGCATCGGGGAAAAACAAGATGTCTCGCGAAGCGTCGAAGCCCGTCTCTTCCATCACCCGTGCCAGCAGCAAGGACGTCGGATATTCTGCCTTGCTCCGGTCTAGCAGCGCGGTTGTTACGTCGGAATGCGGCTCCACCACCGTAATCTCCTCGAAGCCGAGTCCGTTCAGGAAGGACGCCGTATGCTTCAGCGTGAAGACGGAGTCTCCTTCCGTCCGGTCCATTCTGCTGTATGGCATGTATCGAATGAGCAAGGATACCTTACTCCGCATCTCGTCCAAGTGCTTCTTAACGAACATCAGCTTGATGAGGTCGCCATCGTTCCCGTATTTAAAGTCGAGCAGGTTGTTCTCTCTAGCCAGTCCTTTGATCTCTCCGCCGTCCACCAGCGTCTCCCCGTTCGGGAACGTCTTGAACGTCAGCCGCACTCCGTTTAACGCGATCATGTCGGTACACCCTCCAACAACTTCTATTTGATATTATCATATTGACTATATCAATAATTGTCAACCATCTTCCTGAAAAATAGGCTAATCGCCTTATCCAAAATAGTCCGTTTGGGCTAAAGTACAATAAAAAAACAGCTAAGTCGCCTCTTCTTTCCGGGCAGAAAAAAGCACCCTGACGGGTGCTTCAATCGCTCGGATGTGCAAGGCTGTCCTTCTGGCGGGCAAGACCATCTAAGCAACTTTTTTCTATATTTCGGCCCTATAACGGCACCTACAACATTACCTTCTGCCCTAGCTCGGCGCTTCGAACAGCGCCGAACACCATGTTCACGCTTTTAATATTGTCCAGGCTATCCGTTTCTGCCGGACGTCCTTCCTCAAGAGCGGCGAACATTTCGTCCAGGCAACCTGGATGACCTTCCGCACCGTGCCACGTATTTTCACTTTCGATACGAAGCTGCTCCCTAATGAAACCGTCGGGCTTGTCCGGGTTTGCCCTTTCGCCGTACGGCATGGATTGGCCGTCCCAGCGCACGCTTCCTTCGCTGCCCGTAATCCGCCAGTCCGCTTCCCAAGATGTGTTCAAGCCCTCCGCGCACCACGACCCCCGATAAGTAAACACCGACCCGTCGCTCATTTCGAAGATGCAGACGGCGGATGCATTGCCTTTGTACCATGAACCCGGAGGGTTGTATTCATGACAGTAGACGGATACGGGATCCGCTCCGCTGATGAACCGGGCTTGGTCGAACGTGTGGATTGCCATATCGACGATGAGCGGACTTTCCATGGCATCCCGGAAACCGCCAAAGTGAGCGCCGATAAAGAAGTCCGCATGAAGCGAGCCTACCTGTCCGATGCTGCCCGATCGCAGCATCTCCCGCAACGCCCGAATTTGCTTTAGATAACGCCGATTCTGCATAATGGCGTACCGCTTGCCGGTCGCCTGGCTAAGCTCCACGATCTCCAGCGCGTCGTCGTAAGACTCCGCCATAGGCTTCTCGCCGAACACATCACAACCAGCGCGCAACGCTGTCGTCACGATCTCTTTATGGCTAGCCGGGATCGTCACGTCGAATACAAGATTCGCCTCCGTCACCGCCAACGCTTCGCCAAGACTCGTAAAGACAGGCACATCCAGCCCCCGCTTCGCCGCCATCGCCTTGGCCGCCTCCTCATAGATATCGACCAAGCCAACAATTTCGGCATTCTCCCGCTGAGCCGCATAATCCAGCCACGCGTTCGACATGCCTCCGCAGCCTGCTACCACGATTCGATGTTTCATCGCCATTCCCCGCTCTCTGCTAATCTACTTCTTCCATATCAGGTTTTGTACGTGGGGGCGCTGTGAGTAACGACAGCGCTGAGTCAATGCAATTATCGATCCATTCCCGATTAGGATTTGATTTCTTTAATACGGTAATCCCGATGAAAGCTACCACTAAGGACTGAGCTATTGCCCGACAGTTGACCGATCCAACAATCTCTCCGGAGGTTACTCCCCGTTCAAGCGTATCCTCAAATATCGCTGCCAAATATTGTTGATGCTCTCGTGTCAAAATTTCAAACTTCGCGTCTTGCGGAGCCAATTCCACCATTGTATTAATGCAGAAGCAACCATTCCGCTCATGCCTTCCGTCAGGAAATGCCCCTTCAAGAAACAGTAGCCTGAAAGCAGTCTTGACACTCGTACTTTTGTTTAGCTTCATGCGAACGGATTTAGCATGTAATTGGTTATAATTTCGAAGAGCTGATTCAAACAAAGACAATTTGTCTCCGTATGCAGCATATAAACTAGGCTTCTGAATCCCCATGCGAGATGTTAAGTCACTTAGTGAAGTAGCCTCGTACCCTTTTTCCCAAAAAACATGCATAGCTTCTGTTAATGCCTTTTGTTCATCGAACTCGCGAATTCTAGCCATAACGCCTCCCGATAAAATACCTATTGGTACATTAAATATGATATCTCAACATTTCATATAGGTCAATAATTCGTTGACATCCTTGGTTACTTATGAGTTAATTGGATTCGAAAATAAAATACCGATCGGTACATTTAAGGGAGGTTTTTTAATGTCAAGTTCCCCGAAGCTCCGTCCGAATTACATGGAATCACAAGCTCAACTTTCGAGTGCAGCGCTATTACTGTATGCGGTCATTTGCGGGTCGGCTGTAGCCACAGTTTATTATTCCCAACCTTTACTTGATGCGATTGCTTTAGAATTTGGCATCAATAGCACTATCATCGGGACGGTAGTAACAGTGACGCAGATGTGTTATGCGTTTGGATTGTTTTTCCTGGTTCCGCTAGGGGATTTGCTTGACCCACGCCGGCTTGTAACCGGGATGTTGGTGTTTATGGCGATCGCTTTAAGTATCGTTGCGTTAGCTTCGAATACTTTGTCTCTGTTCATCGGCATGGGGATGGTTGGGTTCCAGGCTGTAGTTGCACAAGTCCTTGTTGCACTCGCTGCTAACAGAGCGTCGTTGCACAGTCGTGGCCGGGCCATTGGAGTCGTTACGAGTGGTATCGTAATAGGGATTCTACTGGGCCGCACCTTCTCGGGCACCTTAGCGGATATGGCCGGATGGAGATCCGTTTATATAGTCACGGCATTAATCATGCTCTGTATGGCTTATCTATTCCTAACCGTTACATCCGCTGCACGGCGTCCGCCAAGTCAAAGCACGTATCGGGAAATGCTTAGCTCCATGAAGGATTTATTCGTTCAAATACCGCTATTGAGAATTCGTGGACTACTTGCCTTCTTCATTTTTTCGGACTTTAGTATTTTATGGTCCTCAATGGTATTGCCGATGAGCTCCCCTCCACTTTCGTTCAGCCACAGTGTCATTGGATTGTTTGGACTTGCTGGTGTAGCTGGGGCGGTGGCCGCCAGCAGTGCTGGACGACTGGCCGACCGGGGACTAGGACAACGGACGACTGGCATCGCTTTGTTACTGTTAATGTTTTCTTGGCTACCAATAGGGTTACTGCAGCATTCCATGTGGCTATTTATCATAGGGGTCGTTATGTTGGATTTCGCAGTGCAGGCGGTTCACGTTACTAATCAGAGTATGATATTAAGTGTTCGTCCAGAAGCGAGGAGCAGGCTAACCGCAGGGTACATGATCTTTTATTCTTTTGGAAGCGCAACAGGTGCAGTATTGTCGACCTGGATTTATTCTTGGGCGGGGTGGTTCGGCGTGTGCATACTGGGGGCTCTGATAAGCATGATAGCGGTGTTTTTTTGGGCATGTACTTTGAAATGTTTAGGATAATCAATTTCTTTTGTGGACGAAACTAAACAACCAGTCTCCCATGTGGATTAGGAAACTGGTTGACCTATACATGATTTATACAGTCATTGTGGTAATGCGTAGTAGTAATAACAACTCAAATATTTGGTTTCAACCTTTGTTTTCCCTCTTTTCTTGATGTATAGCGTCATTCATTCTGCAGCGAAGCATTGCAATTCTTGCTCCTCCGTTTGGAAGTTCATCTTTACGTATAATCGCAGCATAGTGGTCAGATTTAGGAAAGCCCCAAGAGTATCCATATAAATCCTCTATCCCCAAGTATTCCATAAACGGTTTTGAATCACTAAGTATCCGGTATTTTCAGGGATTGGACTTAGCTGTTGTTCCCACTGAATATCCGTATATCCAATTAAATCTGTATTCGTAGGGTTCTCCAGTTCAATTCTGATCGACTTTTTAAACGGCATAGGAAAGATGATGTCTTTCATTGCTTTTTCATCTCTTGGCAATTCATTCTTTATATCAGTTAACACCCTGCGATCCATATAATTTGAAGCATGAATAGAAGAGTCAAACTATGGATCGTTCTCCGTCCTCCTCGAACTGATCCATGTCCTCATCCTATCGCCGAACAAAGCCGCAGTTAAAGAAGAAAAGACCAGAAAACTCATGATTTATAAACATCGCTTCCTCTAAAATGAAACCATTCTATTAAAAAATAAAGAAATCCGCTTAAAGCGGAATATTTCTCATCAAATATAATGTTACATTCACGGTGAATCATTCATGGACGAACTGTCGCGCTTAGCTTGGCAATCCGTCCACACAAAAAAAGAAGACGGGGTAAACCCCCGTCTTCATCTTACTAAACATCTTATGTTATTGATTGACGAAATAAGAAACGATCAGCGCCAAAATGAAAAACCCGGCTGCTAACGCAACAGTCAGACGTTGCAGGAACAAGTCCAGGCCACGCGCCTTCTGCTTGCCGAACAGGTGCTCTGCACCGCCCGTAATCGCTCCGGACAACCCGGCGCTCTTACCCTTTTGCAACAATACGACTGCGATCAAGCCGACCGAGAAAATAACGAGCAGGATCTTCAATGCGATATCCATTCCATCCACCTCCAGCGTACCACTCCGTAAAAACACATAAATCGATTTTACCATAGCTGTTCACAATTTACAATAGGACGGGCCCGGCTTACGAAGATGCAGATGTAGCCAGTTCAGCTCCGCTTGAGACCTTCTGCGGCTTCAACGCGGAGAGCAGCAGTACGATCAGGCTTCCCGCGCTGATCCAGAATAGCGCAGCCGTTGGCTCGTTCCATTCGAAGCCGTTGCCGAAGAAAAACAATTCCCGTAAACCGTCAACCATGAACCGCATCGGCATCCAGGAATGAATCCAGTCTCGGTAGAAGCCGTTCATAAATTCTGTCGGCAGCGCAAGAAGCGGAGCGCCGAAAAACAAGAGGAGCACGAACAGAGTGATTCCCCGGATTCCCGTCCACGACAGGACGGCGGAGATCATCAGGAAAAACGCCAGAATCGAAAACGATATAAACAATCCCATATCGGCCATGTTCGGGACGTCCAAATCCAGAAAACGGTCCGCAAGCCATGTGACCAGAAATCCCGACAATAGCGCTAGAACGACGCCGACTGCCGCTTGGGTCAGCCGGGCCGCGAGTTTGCTTCCCCTTGAGGAAGCGGAAGCCGCCGCTTTGCCAACCACTAGCGTGTTGATGGCAGCGCCAGCGATGCTAGCCATCCAGATCGGCTGGAACAACGATACCGGCGCATTGCCTCTGGCCGCGTTCGCCCCCGTCTCGTTCACGTTTGTGACCTGAACCAGAATAGGCGAAGCAACAATCGCCGCCTGGGAAGGCTTAAGCGTCGCTCCGCTCGCTTCAAGCTCTTGCAACAGCCCCGCGCTAATCGTTGCGTTAAGCTTTCCGACCATGCCGCTCACCATTTGAGTGACCATATTGGCGGCCGTCGCGTTCATGCCCTGGTTAACCAGCACTTCGATTTCCGGTTGCTGAGGTGCCGGAGATCTGAGCGATGCCTGCTTCGCGCTAAAATCTGCCGCAATGATCAGCGCCCCGTAATAGTCGCGGTTATCCATGCCTTCCCTGGCAGCTTCGGCCGATTCGAGCGGCACCCATTTGACAGGCGATGCCTCGCCTTCGGCAGCCTTACCGGAAGCTTGTTTCATTTGTTCGACAAGCTGGTCCCCCATATTAACCGCCGTACCGTCCGGCAACGCAGCCCCTTCATCCAGATTGACGATGGCGATCGGCAACAAGACAGGTTTCATTGTCGCCGACGGATACAACGCCAGAACGTAAATAAACAAAACCAGCATGGCGATCAACGGCGATGCGAGAAGCAATTTGTTTTTAAACACCCGCATGTCGGCCCTCTCCTTTACCTTATCTCAAATAAACACCGTGTTGATTAATATTCACACTGTAGATTATAATGATTTTAGTCTTATGTACAATAATCAAGTTTCTGCGAAATGCCGCATACTAAACAAATCGGCGAATACTGTTTAGGAGGGCTTGCCTCTGAGCGAAGATACACCAACGCCGGACAGGCGCGTACTGCGTACGAAACGGGTCCTTCGAGACGCGCTGACGGCACTAATGGAGGAGAAGGGCTTCGAAGGCATTACGGTAAAGGATCTGACGGAGAGAGCAGATATTAATCGTGGTACGTTCTACATCCATTACCGGGACAAATACGATTTGCTGGAGCAGAGCGAAGCGGAAATTATCGGAGTCATCGAATCGATGGCGGCCGAGGGGTTCCAGAACGTGGTGCAAGGGAAGTGGAGCAATCAGGACAACGGCGCGATCGATCCGTCTCCGTTCGTGTGCAAGCTATTTGTCTATCTGCAGGAAAACGCGCCATTTATGCGCGTCATCCTTGGGGCGGGCGGAGATCCATCCTTCCAGAAACGGCTCAGGGAAGTAATCAGGCAACGTGCTTTACCCATTTTGACGAGCTCAGGAGGGGAAGTGCTCGTTCCGGCCGATTATCTAACCGCTTACGTCAGCTCCGCCCATCTCGGCGTTATTCAGAACTGGCTGGACAACGGCATGGACTTGCCTCCGGAGCAGATGGCCGATATCCTGTCCAAGCTGACGCTGCTCGGCCCGGGACATGTAGCCGGCATTACACGCAAGAGAGAAACGTAAGCAGCATTTGTCACGTAATAACAAATATTCAATTGAGGCAACATACCACTAATCAGGAGGCAAACAAAATGATCATTACAACAACTTCAACGATTGAGGGACATCCGGTCAGACAATATCTTGGCGTAGTCACGGGCGAGGTTATTATGGGGGCAAACGTATTCCGGGACTTCATGGCTTCGATCACCGACATGGTCGGCGGACGTTCGGGCGCGTACGAGTCCAAGCTGCAGGAGGCGCGCGACGCCGCTTTCGCCGAGATGACGCAGAAGGCCTCCCGTCTGGGAGCCACCGCAATCATCGGTACCGACATCGACTACGAGGTTATTCGCGACGGCATGCTGATGGTTGCGGTCAGCGGTACGGCTGTAATTGTGTAAAGCGGCCTATATTTGTTAAAGGCAGCGTTCCGCAAGGATATACGAATGCGCTGTTCGTTCCATAAGAGTTGTACGAAAAAACGCCTGCCGACCTCCTTTAACCGAGGAAGTCGACAGGCGTTGTTGTTTGCGCGTTTATGAGACACGCATGTATACAAAGGACAAAGCGGCGCAGGGCCGCGCTCGTCTTATTTGAAGCTTTTAAGGTTGTAGAACGCCGCTTTGCCGCCGTATTGAGCTGTCGAGCCCAGTTGGTCCTCGATGCGAAGCAATTGGTTGTACTTCGCTACGCGGTCCGTACGGGATGGCGCGCCTGTTTTGATCTGGCCGGCATTTGTTGCAACGGCGATGTCTGCAATCGTGCTGTCTTCGCTTTCGCCGGAACGGTGGGAGATAACCGCCGTGTAACCAGCGCGTTTAGCCATCTCGATCGCGTCGAAGGTCTCAGTCAGCGTACCGATTTGGTTCACTTTAACAAGGATGGAGTTGCCCACGCCTTGTTCGATGCCGGAGGACAGACGCTCTGTGTTCGTTACGAACAGATCGTCGCCAACGAGTTGGACTTTGCCGCCCAGCTTCTCGGTGAGAAGCTTCCAGCCATCCCAATCGTCTTCGGAACAGCCGTCTTCGATCGATACGATCGGGTATTTCTCAACCCACGATGCAAGGAGGTCAACGAACTCGGCAGGCGTGAAGGATTTGCCTTCGCCGGCCAGTACGTATTTGCCGTCCTTAAAGAATTCAGTGGAAGCAACGTCCATGCCCAGGAATACGTCAACGCCTGGCTTGTAGCCTGCGCGCTCGATCGCGGAGATGATCGTTGTGATCGCTTCTTCGTTGGAGCCCAGGTTCGGAGCGAAGCCGCCTTCGTCGCCTACAGCCGTGTTAAGACCTTTGTCATGCAGAACGGCTTTCAGGTTGTGGAAGATTTCCGCGCCGATACGAAGAGCTTCTTTGAAGTCGGAAGCGCCAACCGGCAGAACCATAAACTCTTGCACGTCGATGTTGTTGTCGGCATGCTCGCCGCCGTTGATGATGTTCATCATCGGTACCGGCAAAGTTTTGGCGTTAAATCCGCCAAGGTATGTGTACAGAGGAACGTCCAGAGCGTCGGCGGCAGCGCGGGCCACAGCCATGGAAACAGCCAGAATCGCATTAGCGCCCAAATTCGCTTTGTTAGGCGTTCCGTCCAGTTGGATCATCTTGCGGTCGATCGCGACTTGGTCAAGCGCGTCCAGGCCGATAATTTCCGGAGCGATAATCGTGTTTACGTTGTCGACGGCTTTCGTTACGCCTTTGCCGAGGTAACGGGATTTGTCGCCATCGCGAAGCTCAACGGCTTCGTAAGCGCCAGTGGAAGCGCCCGATGGCACGATCGCGCGGCCTTTGCCGCCGGATTCCAGGGCTACTTCAACTTCTACAGTCGGATTCCCGCGGGAATCCAGCACTTCGCGTGCGTATACGTCAACGATAATAGACATATTCAATACACTCCTTTTCGATTTTCAAAGTAATGAACTTGCACATTCCCTTATTCTACTATTACTTGTTCAGCAAAGTCGAGCCGGTCATCTCTTCCGGTTTGTTAAGTCTCAGCAAATCCAGCATCGTCGGAGCGATGTCGGCCAAAATGCCGCCTTCGCGCAGCGTTGCGCCAACGCTCGTTACAATCAGCGGAACCGGATTCGTCGTATGCGCCGTATGCGGACGGCCATTCTCGTCGAATACCATATCCGCATTGCCGTGGTCCGCCGTAATGATGCAGACGCCGCCTTTGGCGAGCACCGCTTCCACCACCTGGCCCAGGCACTCGTCCGTCGCTTCGACCGCCTTGATCGTCGGCTCCAGCATGCCGGAGTGGCCTACCATGTCTGGGTTCGCGAAGTTCAGGATGATCGCGTCGTGCTTATCCGCCGCAATCTCGCGTACCGTGGAAGCCGCCAGCTCGTAAGCGCTCATCGCAGGCTGCAGGTCGTATGTGGCAACCTTCGGCGAGTTGATCAGCACGCGCGTTTCGCCCGGAAGCTCCTTGTCGCGGCCGCCGCTGAAGAAAAACGTGACGTGCGGGTACTTCTCCGTCTCCGCCGTGCGAAGCTGCGTCTTGCCGTTCTGCGCCAGCACTTCGCCCAGCGTGTTGTCGAGATTTTTCGGCGAGTAAGCGACATAGCCGCCTACCGTCTCGCTAAAGAGCGTCAGGCAGACGAAGTGCAAGCCTACCGGATGATTGAATCCACGGTCGAAGCCTTGGAAGTCTTCATTCATGAATACTTGCGACAGCTGAATGGCGCGGTCCGGACGGAAGTTGAAGAATACGACGGAATCCTCGGACTCCACGAGCCCGACCGGCTTCCCGTCAGCGCCCGTAATAACCGTCGGCATCACGAATTCGTCGAACACGGATTTCTCGTACGATTCCACGACCGCCGTCAATGGATCCGCATATTGCGGTCCATCGCCGTATACCATCGCGCGATAGGACTTCTCCGTACGCTCCCAGCGTTTGTCGCGGTCCATGGCATAGTAGCGGCCTTGCACCGTCGCGATGCGGCCTACGCCGATCTCGTCGATCTTGGCGAGCAGTTGCTCCACGTAACCTTTCGCGCTGTCGGGCGATACGTCGCGGCCGTCGAGGAAAGCATGGATGTAGACGTCCTCCAGCTCTTCCTTCTTTGTCAGCTCCAGCAGAGCGAACAGATGCGCGATATGGCTGTGCACGCCGCCGTCGGACAGCAAGCCGTACAGGTGAAGCTTCTTGCCCCGGGATTTGGCGTGTCTAACCGCGCCGAGCAGCGTCTCGTTGTCGAAGAACTCGCCTTCGCGGATCGACTTGCTGATGCGGGTCAAATCCTGGTACACGATCCGGCCTGCGCCGATGTTCAGATGGCCGACCTCGGAGTTTCCCATCTGTCCTTCCGGCAGGCCTACCGCCTCGCCGGACGCCGTAAGCGTCGTATGCGGATACTGCGACCAGTACCGGTCGTAATTCGGCTTGTTCGCTTGCGCGACCGCGTTGCCTACCACATCTTCGCGAAGTCCGAAGCCGTCGAGAATAATTAGCGCTACAGGTTTGCGGGAGGCCATCTTACTTGGCCCCCTCGATCAGCGCGATGTAGGATGCAGGCTCCAGGCTTGCTCCTCCTACCAACGCGCCGTCGATGTCCGCTTGGCCCAGGTATTCGGATACGTTGTTCGGCTTCACGCTGCCGCCGTACTGGATACGTACCTTTGCCGCTATCGCCTCGTCGTACAGACCCGCGATAACGCTGCGGATGTAGCCGATCACGTCCTGAGCGTCTTCCGAAGTGGAAGATTTGCCCGTGCCGATCGCCCAGATCGGCTCGTAAGCAACGACAACTTCAGCCGCTTGCTCGGCGGACAGGCCTTGGAACGCGCCTTCCGTTTGCACTTTGCAAACTTCTTTCGTCGCGCCGGCTTCGCGCTCTTCGAGCTTCTCGCCTACGCATACGATCGGAGTCAGGCCGTGTTTGAATGCCGCTGTTGTCTTTTTGTTGACGATTTCGTCCGTTTCGCCGAAGTAAGCGCGGCGCTCGGAGTGACCGATAATCACGTATTTCACGCCAAGATCCTTTAGCATAAGACCGCTGATCTCGCCCGTGAAAGCGCCGTTGTCTTCGAAGTGAACGTTTTGCGCGCCGATTGCGATTGTCGTGCCTTTCGCCGCTTCAACAAGCGCGGGAAGCGCCGTAAACGGAGCGCAGATGACGCTTTCCACGCCCGCTACTTCCGCTTTGCCTTTCACTTCTGCCAAGAAAGCCGTCGCCTCGGAGACGGTTTTAAACATTTTCCAGTTGCCTGCAATAATCGGTGTTCTGCTCATCGCATATACCCCCTATTTGTCGTTAAGTGCCACTACGCCCGGAAGAACCTTGCCTTCCATAAATTCCAGGGAAGCGCCGCCGCCCGTGGAGATAAAGTCCATACGATCCGCCAAACCGAACTTCTCGGCTGCCGCAGCGGAGTCGCCGCCGCCGATTACCGTGTAAGCGGATGTTTCGGCCGTTGCTTGCGCAACCGCGATTGTACCATGTGCGAACGGTTCGATCTCGAATACGCCCATCGGTCCGTTCCATACGACCAGCTTGGAATTTTTGATCACGTCCGCATACAGCTCGCGGGTTTTCGGCCCGATGTCGATGCCTTCCCACTCGGCAGGGATGCCGTCTACGTCCACGATTTGCGTGTTCGCGTTTGCGCTGAAATCGTCCGTTACGACGATATCGACAGGAATGTAGAAGTTTTTGCCCAGCTTCTTCGCTTTCTCGATGAATTCGAGCGCCAGGTCCAGCTTGCTGTTGTCCACGAGTGACTTGCCGATTTCATGGCCTTGCGCTTTGAAGAAGGTGTAGGACAAGCCGCCGCCGATAATGATGTTGTCGGCGATTTCGAGCATTTTGTCGATGACCGCGATTTTGTCCTTTACTTTGGAGCCGCCTACGATTGCCGTGAACGGACGCTCAGGGTTGTTCAGCGCTTTGCCCAATACTTCAAGCTCGCGCTCCATCAGCAGACCGGATACGGCCGGCAAAATGTGCGCGATGCCTTCCGTGGAAGCATGCGCGCGGTGAGCGGCGCCGAACGCGTCGTTTACGAACAGGTCCGCCAGCTTCGCGAATGCTTGCGCCAGCTCCGGATCGTTTTTCTCTTCGCCCGGGTAGAAACGCACGTTCTCGAGCAGCAGAACGTCGCCGTTGTTCAAAGCCGCCACTTGCGCTTCGACCGCTTCGCCGATGGCTTCGTTCGCTTTCGTTACGGGCTTGCCGAGCAGCTCGGAGAGACGAGCGGCGGATGCCGTATGGCGAAGCTCTTCTACGACTTGTCCGTTAGGACGGCCAAGGTGGCTCGCCAAAATGACTTTCGCGCCTTTTTCGATCAAGAAGTTGATCGTCGGAAGCGTTTCGCGGATCCGTTTGTCATCCGTAATTTTGCCGTCTTCGAGCGGCACGTTAAAGTCCACGCGCACGAATACGCGTTTCCCTGCCAGTTCTGCTACGTCGCGAATGCTTTTTTTGTTCATGGTACGTTCCTCCACGCCTCGTATTTTAAATTGAAAATAGAATAGCAGACTCATAGCGCGTGTTCAAAAAGTTCGATTATCAACCTCTAATACAAGTTCAAAAAGTTCGGTTATCAGCACCGAGAAGATTGGAGGCAGGTAGAAACTGAGGAGCGGAGCGTAGTGGGAGCTACGTGAGCACCGGAAGGTTCGCCTGCATTCAATATTCGATGTCGACTATGCCACTTGGCATACTTCGTGATGGGAAGCGGACTTTTTGAACAACCTCTCATAGATAAAGAGCGGAAACAAGTTTCCGCTCTATTAGCTTTACGCTGTCAGGCAATATTATTGGGACAGTTTGGCGAAGTGCTCAAGCGTGCGAACCAATTGAGCAGTATAGGACATTTCGTTGTCGTACCAAGCTACCGTTTTTACCAGCTGTTGGTCGCCTACCGTCAGAACTTTCGTTTGAGTTGCGTCGAACAGGGAGCCGTAAGTGATGCCGATAACGTCGGAGGATACGATTTCGTCTTCCGTGTAACCGAAAGTTTGCGGGTCGGAAGCTTCTTTCATAACCGCGTTAACTTGCTCTGCCGTTACTTTCTCGTTAAGAACGACAACCAGCTCAGTCAGGGAGCCAGTAGGCGTAGGTACGCGTTGAGCCGCGCCGTCAAGCTTGCCTTGCAGCTCAGGAATAACCAGGCCGATCGCTTTCGCGGCGCCCGTCGTGTTAGGGATGATGTTTTCTGCCGCAGCGCGCGCACGACGGAAGTCGCCTTTCGGATGCGGAGCGTCCAGCGTGTTTTGGTCGCCTGTGTAGGCGTGGATCGTCGTCATCAGACCTTGTACGATGCCGAATTTGTCTTGCAGCGTTTTGGCCATAGGAGCCAGGCAGTTCGTTGTGCAAGATGCGCCGGAGATAACCGTTTCGGAACCGTCGAGGATATCATGGTTAACGTTGTAAACGATCGTTTTCATGTCGCCCGTAGCTGGAGCGGAGATAACCACGCGCTTAGCGCCGCCTTTAAGGTGCTTTTCGGCAGCTTCTTTAGTCGTGAAGAAGCCCGTGCACTCCAGAACGATGTCTACGCCCAGGTCGCCCCAAGGAAGCTCTTCCGGGTTGCGGTTAGCGATAACTTTAACTTCTTTGCCGTTCACTTTAAAGAAGCCGTCATGAACTTCAACGTCGCCGTCGAAGCGGCCTTGCGTTGTATCATATTTCAGAAGGTGCGCCAGCATTTTCGCATCCGTCAAGTCGTTGATCGCAACAACTTCGATTCCTTCCACGTTCTGAATACGGCGGAAAGCCAAGCGTCCAATACGTCCAAATCCGTTAATACCTACTTTAACTGTCATGAGTATTAGCCTCCTAAGCATTTTAAATGCAAATATATTTCAAGACGTTCCGCATTTCGCGCCGACTGGGCCAGCGCCTTCGCTTCGCGTCATGATGCCTGCTATGATTCCTGCCCGATCAAGTCCGCAATCTCCAGCGCCGCCGCTTCGTCCGTCACCAGCACATCGTTGTGCCCGAACCGCATGACCGCCGCGATCGCTTCGCCCTTGTCCTTGCCGCCAGCTACGGCTATAACAACTTCAGTCTTCACAATATCGTCGAGCCGTAACCCGATTGTCTGCATTTTGTGCACGACGGCCCCGCTACGGTCAAAATAATAACCGAACGCCTCCGCCAGCGCGCCTTCCTCCGCAATCTCGTCGACCATTGCCTGCTCCAGCTTCCTTCGCCTCGCCATCACCATCGCGTCGCCGATGCCGTGAACGACGATTCTCGCGCTCCGGATCACTTCGACAAGCTCCTGGATGTTGGGCTCCTGCATTAATGAAGCGAAAGCTTCTTCGCCCAGATGGTCCGGCACGTGCAGCAGTCTGTATTGACCGCCCGTCCGCTTGGCCATCGTGGAAGCGATTGTGTTGGCCTGATAATCGTGGCTCTCGCCAAGCCCGCCCCTTGCCGGAACGAACCTTACCGACTTCAGCGCCGTCGAGGTCGCAAGCTGGTTTGCCACCTGCGCGATTGTCGTACCGCCCGTGACAGCGACGACATCCGTTGGCTTAAGCGCTTCGCGAAGCACCTGCCCCGCCGCCTTGCCAAGTTCACGCTTCGCTTGCATCGAGTTTTCGGAATCGCCCGGAACAACGATCACCTGCGATAATCCGAAATACGACTTGATTCGCTCCTCGAGCTCCGACAGACCGAACATCGAGTTGTACAGGGGCTCCAGCCGCTCCAGCAGCGTTCTGCCTTCTTCGCTGATCGACATCCCCGCCGTCCCGATCTCCAGCAGTCCTTGTTCCTTGAGGAAGTCCGTCTCCGCCCGCAGCACGCGCTCCGTCATCGACAACTCGCCCGCGAGCGTCCGCCTGCCGACCGTGCCTGCAAGCATGACGTGATTCAGAATGGAATACCGTGTCCTCATCGCAACCAGAAGTTCCGGTACAAGCTGCTGCTGCATTTCAATGAGTTGACGCATCTCTAGCCTTCACTCCATCTGATTCGAATTATTGCCAGAGACCGCCACGAATCGTTGGACACATTACGTCCCACTTACTCATTTTAAGTCCCACCTTTATTTTAACCAATTCATTTCCCGTCTGCAAGTATGAAAAGTCGGATGAAAGCGATTGCCGTCACATCTTACACAAATTTAATTTTCGAATTGCTCTTGCTTTCGATACGTCAATGTCATATAATCATTTTTGCTACTGTTTTTCATACTTCACCTTTATTTCTCCGACTGAAACGCGTCGCGTTCCCCCAAGGACGATGGAAGCCGTTTCAAATGACATGCGCCCGTGGTCCAATGGATATGACGTAGGCCTCCGGAGCCTGAGATCTAGGTTCGATTCCTAGCGGGCGCGCCACTTAAACTTAAGAGACAAGCCGTTCAGCTTCTGCTGGACGGCTTTTTTGTTGTTCAGGGTGTTGTTTAGGCGTTGTTCAGGCAAGGATGCCCCTCCGAACATTTGTTGAACGGCCAAAGAAAAACGCTTACAATTGGATGGACAGCCTGCGCCTGCCGCACAGGGCGATTCTAACGGAGGGGATGTGTACAGATGAACACGATCAAAGCGCTTGCGTTGGGACATTACGAGGATGCCAAATACCATCCTTTTCAAGGCGTCGATAAAGAATTGGAGCTCATATTCAAGGAGCGGATCGATGTCGCCTGCACCGATCGTTACGATAAACTCGAGACGTCGGAGCTAGCAAAGTACCGGCTATTCATTTCCTATGCGGAATTTATGGAGGAGCAGCCGCTACCCGCCACGCAGGTCGCCGCGCTGCTAAGCTACGTAGCGAACGGAGGCGGACTTCTCGCTATCCATAACGGCATCTCCCTGCAGCGGAACGACGAACTGACCTGTATGCTCGGAGGCAGATTCACGAGCCACCCTCCGCTCACGACTCTCTCGATCACGCCGACCGACAACGATCACCCGATCCTGCGCGGGCTGGATTCCTTTGCCATCGACGACGAGCCTTACCGGTTCGATATGAATCCGCTTATGACTACGACCGTCCTTGCCGAGTATGAGCATGAGGGGCGGCGATGGCCCGCTGCATGGGCGCATTCCTACGGACTAGGGAGAGTCGTCTATCTCATGCCTGGGCACGGTCTCTCCTCCTTCCACGTCGAAGCTTACCGCTGTTTTATTCTAAACGCGGGGCTGTGGGCGGCAGGACAGGAAGTGTAATTTTTTCATAGCTACGTTCCAGTCAATGCGAGAAATGTATACACAGTATAGTCCCGCTCCCCCTGTCTGCTTCGGCAATATGTATGCGATAGATCGTTTGGTACAAAGTGTTAACGGGAACAAATATGCGGGAAGGGAAGCCATGGGCTCTTATTGCGTATATACGAAAAGAAGCCCGATCAGACAAATCGCCTGACCGGGCTTCCGGTTACATTTGCAACGACTTCATACGTTTTGTCGACACCTCGCAGGCAGCCGGCACTCTGATGTCGAGCTCGATGCCCTCCGGCGCCGCGATCTCGAGCGTCGATATCCCGCCCTCGCTCGCCGTCCACGCCACCTCCACCTTGCCTCCATCCGGCAGCGGCACGGCTCCGCGCGCCCAATCCAGATCCCCCGCCTGAGGTTCGATGATAACCTTTGTCCAGCCCGGTGCGGCGGCGCGCACGCCCAGCACGTAAGCTCCCAGGAAGTAACCCGGGGCGGCCGACCATGCATGGCAGTGGCTGCGCGTCAAATCGTTTTCGTTCGCCCGGTTCATCGTCGTATGCCCGTACATCTCCCAGCATGTCGTTGCTCCGTTGTCGATCATGAAGCCATAGTTGTATCGCATATCTTCAAGCATGCGGGTTACATTGCCTTCTTGCTTCATAAGCGCTTCATAATAGAAGAAAGACATGAACGGGCTTCCGATCTCCACGAAGCCGTCCGGCGTTTCCGCCAGATAGCCGATCAGCCGCCCCTTGCGCTCTCCCTCGGCCACGCCGGACAGCAGCGCCATCACCTGCGTCTGCATGCTGAATATATCGGAGCGCCTCCCGTCCATATGGATGCAGTCCAGATAAGCCCCGCGCTCCTCGCTCCACAGATGGGCATTAATAGCTTCAGCCAGCTTCGCGGCTGTCTCCTCGCACCAGCGCCCGTCCTCTTTCGCGCCTCCCGCCCAAGCAACCAGGCCGGCTGTTTGCCTGAGCACTTGCGCGAACAACAAGTTCTGATGCGTGACGACGCCATCGTTCGGCTGATCGATCGGCGCCCAGTCGAGCAGGTTCCATCCTTTGATCTCGAGCAGCCCCTCTCCGTTCAGCCGCTCCGCGTAATGGCGAAGCGTGAACAAGATGTGCGGAAGCATCTCTGCGCCGAACTTCCGGTCGCCGGTATGCTCCGCATATTCCACGCAGGCAGCTGCCCAGAAGAAGGTCCAGTTCGGGATGACGCTGGTCCATCCGCTCGGCACCTGATCCACGTACAGCGGCGTCTGA
The DNA here is from genome assembly GCF_018604145.1 of Paenibacillus agaridevorans. Lineage (NCBI taxonomy): Bacteria > Bacillati > Bacillota > Bacilli > Caryophanales > Paenibacillaceae > Paenibacillus > Paenibacillus agaridevorans. The sequence continues at coordinate 6,095,097 of NZ_CP075889.1, forward strand.
AAGGCGGATCCCGGCACCAGCCGCAGACAACGCTCCGCAAGCTCTGTCCCCCCGAACAAATAATAACCCACCAGCGCTTCGTTGCGGCTGTCGCCTACCCAGAACGTCTGCTCATAGGCAGGGCAGTCGACGAACGTGTCCTCCATGCACAGCTTGGTCGTATGTCTGGCCATTTCCCAAATACCGTTTAGCTTGGCATCCGAGCTCTGGAACGCGCCGATCTCCGGCGCCGGGTAGTTGCTTTGCAGCACGCGGACGCCATGGAGACGCACTGGCTTCGTCGCGCCGCGGACCGTCACGATCAGGTAGCGAAACCCCCGACGTACGGGCGAGGTATATCGCTGAAAGCCTTCGCGAGCAATGTAACGCAGCGTGTTATCCAAACCGAAGGTGTGTTGGACGTAGTCTCCCTTACGATATTCCACGCCGTACCAATCGATCGTCACGCCCGGCTCAGCCTCCAGCTCGAACTGCAGATATCCGCTCCATTCTCTGCCGAAGTCCAGCGTAAACTCCGTATCGCCATCGGCGAATACCGGCACGATTCCCGGATCCGCCGAAGATACGGCGGCTTGGGCGAGCGATAGCGGCACGGCATAAGGCTCCGACACCCGCTTCGCGAATTGAGGGGCGAAGGCGTCCTCTTCATTGGCGTATAAATAAGGGATAGGCTTGGCGGGGAATCCGCGGCCGGCCAACTCCTCCAATGTAGCGCATTCCGCGACAGCCTCCGAGAGGACCGAACTTGCCGCCTCCCATTTGGCAAACAGCGCTGCCTGGTCCTCGTAGTCGACGATAGTGAAAGCGCCCTGCGAACCGATGATTGCGAACTGCGATGCCGCTTCCTCCCGCCTTGTCAGTGTTGTTTCATCTATTAGCGGTTCTCCCGGTTCTCCTGCCGCGGTCCGGCTGTCATCGGCGACAGGCGGCTGTAGCCACTCGATCGGTTTGTCGCAATCGATGCCGATACGTTGCATGCCGCCGTGATCCGGACCAAACGCCGTATACAAGAGCAGATGGTCCCCGGAGGGCAACGTCGTTCGGAAGTGATGCAACGGAGGAGCCTGCTCCGGCTTAAGAGTTACTCCGCCAACGCGGAGTATGCCAAGGCCGCTGACGTTAAGCATGATACGAACCTCTGCCTCTTCCTGCAGGCGCAGCGTCGTGGCGAATACTCCTGCATAACACAACGGGTTGGCATTTTCCTCCCCTTGCGGCTTCATTAACGCATAATTATCAATGAAAGCCGTCAACCGGTAAGGCTGCACCCTGTTCATCGACAACACGCTGACAGGCAAGACGGGCTCCTCCGTCAGGAAGGGAATATCGCGAGGCTGCGGCGACGTCCAAGGCGCCATGCCGACCTCTCCGATGACGTCGGCACTCGCCCATGCGCGATCATCATAATCGTTGCCGCTCCAGTTCGCATCGTATTGCCGGGCATCGATACGCTCCGCGAACGCTTGCTGACACGACATGCGCGAGATGCCCCGTCCGTGGCCGCCATGCCTTGACGTACGCCATTCTCCATCAGTTGCGGCTAGCGTCAGCGGCTCCCCGCCTTTATGAGAAACGGACAGCTCCGCCAACAAACCGCCTCTGCCGCGCAAATAATAAAAGTTGCTGATACCGAAGTGCATCACCTGGACGGCAAACGTATTCCGTTCCCCTTTGCGGAGCAAATGCCCTACCTCATAAGCATCGTAAAAAATAGTAGACGGGTAATATCGCGCCGGACCTCGTCCGATGCGCTTCCCGTTTACGTAGATTTCGTACCGCGAATCCGCGGTGATCCATAATGTCGCTTTCGCGTCCGGGGACAGCCCGGCTGGATAATCGAAGGAACGGCGGAACCATCTCCATTCGTTACGGGGACTCTCCTCCTCGCCACCCCAGATCCACTTCGCCTTCCATGCCCCTTCTTTGAGCACTCCAGTCATGTTGCGTCCTCCCTCTCATCGATTCACGAATGACATCGCTTAATTTCCATTGTAGAATGGGGACAGAGGCATTTTTATACCCTATTCAGACATTATTAGCCGTCAAACAGACATATCGAACGAAGCTTTGGAGGTCTTGCACGCATGACTGTGCAACGAACGATTCAACATTATATGGAACATCATTTCTTCGGTCGGCATCCCGACGTCTATGTGCAGGAGGCCGTAGAAAACCTGTGGCTGTCCGAGCACGATCACGACTTCGTCGAGCTGATTCTCGTCACCGGGGGAAGAGGTACGCATTACGTGGACGGCGTCCCGCTGCAAGCGGAGCGAGGCGATCTGTTCGCGATACCTGTTGGCATCAGCCATATTTTCCGTCCTTCGGCGAGCGGCTCCCGCTCCTCGCGGAGCTCTCATGGCGAACGCCTGAAGGTGCTGAACTGCCTGATCAGTAAGGCTGCGCTGTCCAGACTGTCCGCTTTTCTTGGCGACGACGGGATAGCGGAATTCCTGAATTGGCTTTCCGGGAACAGCTATCATGACCATGGCCAAGACCATGACGCCAAAAGACGGAGCTGGCTGCGTGTCCGGGACGACTCCGACGAGCTTCGCGGCCTTTTCACCCGCCTTCATGCCGAATACATTGGCCCCGCAGAGCCCTTGTCGCTATGGAGCGGCGTACTAAGTCTGCTCGCCGCCGTCTATCGCCATGCCGACCTTGTTGAGGACGGCGAAATCGCGGCGCCATCTGCCGAGGCGGCTTCTCGTGCGAGTAGCCGTCCCTCTGCCGGCGTTTCCGTACGCAAGGCGCTGGCCTATATGCGAGCGCACTACGCGGAGCCGTTGACGGTCGCCGTCGTCGCCCGTGCCGCGGGCATCGGCGAGCGGCAGCTGTCGCGCTTGTTCGCCGCGGAGACAGGCCGCCCGTTCCGCCGGCATCTGGAGGATATCCGCGTCGAAGCCTGCTGCCGCTGCCTTCGCGAGGGCAGCGTGGCGATCATGGACCTGCCTCCCTTGGTCGGCTACGAGCAGTGGAAGTCGCTGAGCCGCGTCTTCCGCCAAGCCATGGGCTTGTCGCTCGGCGAATACCGCAAGCAGGCGATGCTCAACGATTAATGCGATCAATACGTATAAAACCGCCAGTCCATCCCGGAATCGGGTTGTACTGGCGGTTTTTGCCGTTATAGCTCGTTATAAACTTCGATCTCTCCCAGCTGAAGAACATAATGCCCGTTATTGTCCGGGCGCAGCCCCGATGCGGAAATTCGGATTTTATTCGTCGTATCGGCGTACCCCCAAGTATAGGCAAGCGCCGCTCCCGAGACAGGCTGAGCTTCGTTGGTTCGGGTCACCCGATCCTGCCAATTGACTCCATCCCACACTTGAATCTTAAAGTCTTTCGGGTAACCGTAAGGCTCGGTACGGCCGACAAGAACAACCTTGTTAAAGGCGACCGGAAGCCCCATATCGATTTCTATCCATTCGGCATGGTCGCTCGTTATTCCCGTCTGCGTCGAAAAATTCGTCATTCTGTTTCCGTCCGTAAGCCTGCTCTTCGGCCAGCCCGAATATTCGCTGCTTACCGTGACCGCGGCATGAAGAGCCAGGTTCGAAGGAGCTATCGGCAATGCGTACAATCTGCCCTCTCCCGGAGCAAAGGCAGACGACATTGTACCCGTGGCCGGATTGTAATTCGTGGCTGCTTCGCCTCCCGTCGTTTTGGAGATTTCCGTGACCGTGCCCGGTTTGGAAGAAAGAGTGAACGACACGGTTCTCGAATTGACCGTATCCCGGTTAGTCACCATAACATATCGGCGTCCGTCGGCGTCCGTCGAGTATCCGATTACTAACGGATCCGAAGGATTGGACGGCTGAAGGACAAAGCCCGAAGGCAGCGCGGTCGTGCCCGCGGGCAGCGTTCCGGTATGATAAACGGCCCGGGAGGTCAGCGACAGTAGCTTAGGTCCAAGTTTCAATACCTCCGCGTTCATATTTTGGACATGCGTATACGAAGCGTTTTTGGACCCGTCCGGCAACAAAATGCCGTCATGGAAAGATTCTCCTTGTCCGGACGGGGTCTCGTAGGTGAAGTAATTGATCCCCTTAGCCCCATAGGCTAGGCTCGTGTATACCTGGTACCTCATTTCTCCTTCCGTAGGCGCCCGAAGCGCCCCGGTGATGCCGACCGATTGAATATAGGTCCAAAAGTCGATCGATGCCGCCAGGGACTGCCTGCGGATGATTTCCATATTGGAATAATAATCGGCGCTGATCCCGCCGCTTAAGCTGAACGGATAATGATCGTACATCATGAAATCGGGGTCTTTGCTAGCCCAGCGGTAAACGTAATCTTCGTAGGAGAAAGCCGTCAGGTTTTGATTCAGCGTAAACCAGAAGTCGCCATCCGCGGGGCTGCCCGCCACGTAAGCCGTTCCGTCTTTCTCCCATTCCGTTCCGCTCGCCGACTTCACGACCCAACCGACCGAATCGTCCCCGCCGCCCCCATGGGTAAGCTCCCAGTAATAGGTCGTATGCGGGCTCACGGGCGCGTTCAAAGTAAATTGCGGATAATCCGTGCTCGCCCCCGACAGCGTCTGCTGCGCGATCAATGCCGTTTTGGCGGGAGAATTCCACAGCTTCAGAGTCAAAGGCTCGTTCGCTCCCCATTGGCTCTTGTCGATATTCAATTGAATCGTGGTTATCTCGGTCGTCTTCGAATTGGTCTTGAAAGACTGTCCTACCGATTGGGCCGGACTTACGAATACGCCCGTCCGTCCGCCGAAACCGAGGTTTCCCGCATAGGTAGGAAGCAAGTTCACGTACGTCAAATGACTAGGATCTGCCTGCCTGAAGAGCTCTGCCGTTCGTTGCAGGCCCGTCATGGCTTCGGCCGAGGGTTCGTCCATGAGATTATATCCGAGAAGCGCCGAATTCGTTTTGTAATGATCGGCGATTTCCTGAATTTCCGCCGCCGAAGGTTCCGACCCGCCGCTATACATCTTCTGGCCGTAATGCAGCTTGAACCAGAAATCATAAGTACTGATCGGCGAGCCGCCCTGATAAGCCATACCCCCGCTATACACGTCCGTTATACTTCCGGCCACCAAACCAATGTTAGCGGAGTCGTTGCTCGTAAGTTCCATATAATACGAAGTATTGGGGCTCAACCATTTGTAAAGACCGAAAACGGGATAATCATCGGATACGGGCCCCGTAATGGAGGCGCTGCCGATTAGATTCGTCTTGCCCGGAGAATCGTAAAGACTTAATGTAAGTGTTTTTCCGGCCGTCCACTGCGTTTTATCGATATGGAGTTGAACGGTATCGAGCGCCGTATCCGGATGTGCCGGAGTCGTAAGCGTTTGCCCTAACGACTGAGTGCTCGATACGAACTTTCCGTCGTTGCCCAATGTTTGTTCCTCGTAGAATTTATGCGAGCCTAATCGATTATCTTGAATGACGCATTTCAGCCCGGCCGCCGCACACTGCGTTAATGCCGCGTCGGTCAGTTCATAACCGTAAATTCCGTTAGACAGAAGCACATAAGTCGCGTTCATATCCTTGATCTCTCGATATTTCGCGCTCGTGGTGTTCGCGGCATCCGGAGACCAGAATATGCCTATGGGAAACGGATCGACATTGGGCGTAACCGCATGGGCTGGAGGCCCGCCGATTCCCGTCGCGAGTACGCAAACGGCCAACGCCGCGCACCAAATAGAAATCCTCTTCCTAACGCTAAAAGATAAGGCTTTTCTCATTAATAATTCCTCCTTTATGTTATAATAGCGCTTTCATTTATTGCGGAAAGAGATGCGGAGTTCTGGCTTGGAGAAACCCCGCATCTGAATCATAAACTTATTCCAAATCAGGAACCGTTTTCAAATTGTTCGTTCTTTCCTCCGAAATCTCTTCGTACCCCAGTTTTACTTCCGTTTCCTGCCACTTCGCGATAATGTCCCGGATTTCATCCTCGGATTTCGCAAGCACGCCGGACACGACCATGTCTTTCCAGCGGGTCGCGTAACCTGCCCCCTTCTTCAGTTCGATCGGTCCAGGGAGGACGTACGGGGCTTTATCGGTTATATAGCTATAGACCGGTTCGCCTTCGACATAACCCATATTTTTTAACGTTTCTACGACGTCCGGCCTTTCGTCATACGCGGTCGGAGCATAGTATTTGACCTGAAGATCAAAGTTAGGAGAAGGGCTGTAATAGTAGATCCCTTCCGGAATTTTCGCGACCAGGCTTCCGTTGAACTTTTCGATGCTGGCCTGGGTATCCACGATTTTATTGTTCGCATCGTACTCCCAATCCTTTCCTTCTTCTCCGAAGGTGGTCAACTTCCAACCCTCTTCTCCCATCGTGTACTCCATAAACTTGATAAACGCATTCAGATCTTCATCGCTGATGCTCTTCTTAATAATCCAGTACGAGTTGACTCCCAACAAGGCTTTCTTAATAAACGTCGGATCTAGCGACGGGTTCGTCTTGCTGCTGAACACGGTCGTTCCGACGAACAAACCGTCCGGATCCACGCTCGCCAAGCTATCGTTGACCGTCATGACGTGCGTGCCCCATGTTCCGAACAATCCCACTCGTCCGCTGGACGCCTTCTCGATGTATTGTCCGTACTTCATCGTCAAGCTTTCCTTGTCGATCAAGCCCTCTTTGAAAAGCGAGTTGTAATAGGCCACAAACTCGAACAAATTATCCGAGAAAACCATGTCATGCCGTTTGACTTTGCCGTCCGTTTTATCCGTGAACCAATCGTTTAGACCGACCGTAATGTTGCCGGAGCCCGCATACGAATATTCCGGATTATCGAACATGTACTTGTTGTTCCAGAACATCTCTCCGAAGTCGATCGAAGGAATGACCTTCTGCCCGTCGGGCAGCTTGATGTTATCCCTGAACGCGATCAACGTATCCCGCAATTCGTCCGTTGTCTTAGGTACGGGCAGGCCAAGCTCATCGAGCCAATCTTTCCGAATGAGCGGCGCGGTAGCCGGCTTGGTCCCCTTCGGCGATTCATACCCCTGGGGCACGCGGAACAGCTTCCCGGTCTCCACATCCCTGTTTAACGGCAGCAGTTGGCTAACTTGGGCTTTATACGTTGGCATCCGGTCCAGGATCTCGTTCCAATCCAGCAGAATGTCGTTTCTTCCCAACGCATCGATCGTTTGCGCCGCCAGCGTGGAGCTTGTCGTCATTAAGATGTCCGGCATGTCCGCCGCTTTCGTGGCCGCCCACAGCTGAAGCTTCTTATCCGCTTCGTCGGAGCTTCCTACTTTGAATACGTTTAGCTTCACTTTGAAGCCCAGTTCTTTCGCGAGCACGGGTCCGATTCTGTCCTTCGATTCTTCGACGGTCGGCCATCCCCAGTTGAACATGGACACGGTGAGCTCCGACGGAAGCGCCTCCTCCGGGGGCTCGGCCGAAGCGGTCGCCTCTTGTCCGGACGAAGACGCCGCGGGGCTGGACGCTTTGAGCGCGTCGTTCGTTTTGGCGCAGCCGGCCAGAACGCTTGAAGTCGCGAACGCCAGCATAGCCAGCGAAACCAACATTTTCTTTTTCATCGTCATGCTAACCTCTCCCTTTTGATTTCATTATATATAAATACCGTGAGGTACTCATACCGCCTATCCGATTAACCTTTGACCGATCCTAACATCATGCCTTTGACGAAATACTTCTGAAGAAAAGGATAGACGACGATAACCGGAACCGTCGTGATGACCAGCATGGCCATCTTGACCGACTCTGCCGTCACGGTCGCTTTGAAGCCCGAATCCATCTTGGAAATAGACGCGATGTTGGACGCTTCGTTGGTTTGAATGATTTTCAGCAGCACGTTCTGGGCGGTCCAAAGGTCTTCGCTGGTCATATAGGTAAATCCGGAAAACCAATCGTTCCAGTGGAATACCCCGATAAACAGCGCAACCGTCGCCAGCACCGGCGTGCTCAGCGGAACGACGATTCGCCAGAAAAGGGAAAAATCGCTCGCTCCGTCGATAACCGCGGATTCTTCCAATGCGGCCGGAAGTTCGTTCAAGAAGGTTCGCAAAATCAAAATATGAAAGGTCGCGAGCAAATGGGGCAACACGTAAACCATAACGTTGTTGACCAAACCCAGCATATCCATAACGACGTAAGTCGGGATAAGGCCGCCGGAGAAATACATCGGAATCAGCATCCACCATGTCAGGAATTTGCGGAATACGAAGTGCTTTTTCGTTAACGCAAAGGCAAACATCGCGGTAAGGAGCAAATGCAGAACGGACCCGACGATGACCCGGAACAACGTAATTTGGTAGGCGTTCAACAGCTCCGACGTTTGGAAAATCGCTTTATAATTTTCGAAGGAAAAAACTCTCACCCACAGATAGAGCCCTCCGCGCTGCGCGTCCAGCGGATCGTTAAGGGAAACGATCAAGACGTAGTAGAACGGATAGATGCAGGCCAGCGTGAAGAGCAGCATGACCAGGCCGTTGACCACGGCGAACAGGTCCGGTTTTCGTTTGTTCATAGCCTTGCCTCCGTAATCAGATGATGGAATCGCTTTTGGCCGCTTTCGCCAAATAATTGCACACGATGAACAAAGCCAGACCGATAAAGGCTTGGAAGATGCCCATGGCCGTTCCGATCGAATACCCCATTAAGCCCATATCCTTTAAGTAACGGAGAACGAGCGTGTCCAGAATTTCGGCCTGCTGCTGAACGGTTACGTTGGACATCGTCCACATTTGATCCTGACCCGCCTTTAGCAGGTTCGAAGCATTGAGAATGAACATGAGCACGATCGTGTTTTTGATGCCGGGAAGGGAGATGTGCCAGATTTGCCTGAACCGGTTGGCTCCGTCCATCTTGGCCGCCTCGTACTGCTGGACGTCGATCGCGGACAGAGACGCGATAAAGATAATCGCGCTAAACCCCATGTTTTTCCACGCTTCGGTAAATAGAATGATGGGATAAAAAGCGTCTTTATCGGCCATGAAATGAAACGGCTCTTTCAGGATCCCAAGGGAGACGAGCAGGTCGTTCACCACTCCGCCGTCTATGGACAAGAGTTTGTACCAGATTCCCGCCGCGATGACCCAAGAGACGAAATACGGCAAATAGGAGGTCGTCTGCACGAATTTCCGGAACCATCCCGTGCTAATTTCATTGATCAGGAGAGCAAAAACGACCGTCGCCGGGAAGAGCAGGATTAATTTCAAAGCGCTAATCAGGATCGTGTTCCGAAGCGCGTTATTAAAATCGGGCATATCGAATAACGTGTTGAAATTATCGAATCCGACGAAGTCGCTTCGAAATACGCCTTTGAAGACGTCGAAGTCCTGGAACGAAATGACGATGCCGTACATCGGAAAATAGGAAAACACGAGAAAAAACAGAAATCCGGGCAACGCGAACGCGATCAACCATTTTTGACGATAAAGCTTGTTCATACCTTTCACCTGCTTACTTATAAAATAGTTCCATAAAAATTGTAAGCGCTTTCTTAATAAGCTGAGAAGAATCCGCCGTTCCTCGCATAGCCTTGGTTCTTCTAAAGCGATGCTCGTGACGGACTCGACCTCTCGCCGATTGCGCCCTGCTTATACTTCTACTTTAACGTATCGGACAACCGCTTATCTTGCACGAAACTTACGCGTTTTTTGGACTTTTTTTACTCTTGTTCCGCCATTCGTTCGGCGTCGTTCCCGTCGTTTTTTTGAACACCCGATTGAAATACTGCTGGTCGGAAAATCCGAGTCCGTGGGCGATGTCCGCGATCTCCAGCGTCCCGTTCCCGAGCAGTTCTTTCGCCTTGTCGATCTTGAGCCCGGTCACGTATTTGACGAAGCCCTGACTCGTGGCGGCTTTAAAGATACGCGAAAGGTACGAAGGATTAATGGCGAATTTATCGGATACCGTCTGCAGGTTGATCTCTTCCCCTATATTCCTGGACACGTAACCGATGATTTGATCGATGACCGACGAATGGAGAGCGGCATTCCGCGGGGCGCCTCCTTCCGATCCGGGAGCGGAACGAAACAATCTTTCGATCATCGTCTCGATCGACTTCACGATCGCTTCGCGATCCTCGAATTCGTCCAGAGCTCTCCCCGATAGAACGTCCGGATCGATCCGATCGACGAAATCGTAGCCGTTCTTCAAACAGAACCGGATGACCAGATTAACGTACTCGTTAAACAGGTAGTCGATCGAAATCTCTTCCCGGCATTCGGCTAGCGAACGTACGAATACATCCTCCGCGGTATGGCGGAGAAGGTCGATCGCTTTCGCATTACTTTTGTTTTCCAGGCTTTGTTCGGCCAGCTTGAATTTAAGCGCGAGCGATTGCGAAGCGCTATTGCTGCGAGCCTCGTTCGCGGCATACGGGAAGATGCGGTCCGTTCCGAAACAAAATCGGTTTTTCAATGCCATGGCGGCTTGCCGGTAAGCCGTCCTCGGATCGACGCAAGGTCGGCTTATGCCTATCGTAACCGCCAAGCCGTGCAGGTCGCAGAGCGACGCGCGAAGCCGATGCGCTTCCTTGGACGCCGCGTCGGCGAGCTGATTATCGTCCTCGCCGCCAAATATTAGAATGAACGTATCCTTGCCGAAGTAATTTTCCATCATCCAGCCGTTTCCCGTTTCATCGTCGAATCGTTTGCGCAATTCCCGGTAAACTTCGCCATCGACCGGCCGTTCTCCGGCATGGAGCTTAACCGAGGCTATGAGATAGGAGCCATGTCTGAGAATGGCGTTTTCCCGTTCCGCATCCTTCTTCTCGATCTCATCGTCCCGTCTGTCGGTCAACAGATGATAGATTTCCTTTTCCATCGCCATGCGGCGATTTTCCCGGCTGACCGTTTCGATCCGAATGCTCTCTTCCTTCGCCTGACAGGCTTCCGCGATCGCGTCCCGCATCGCCTCCACCACGGAAATGAGGTCTTGGGCCTTGACCGGCTTGAGAACGTAATCCGTCACTCCGTGCTTCATCGCTTTGACGGCGTAGTCGAAATCGGCATACCCGCTGGTCACGATAAACCGGATGTCCGGATATTCTTCCTTTACGGCCTCGATCAATTCCAACCCGTTCATGACGGGCATCCGGATATCGGTCAGGATCAGGTCCGGAATTACGCCGCCTTTGATCAAATCCAGCGCTTCCCTGCCGTTGCCCGCCGTTAAAACGCTTTCGAACGAAACGGAGCTGCCATGCAAAAAATAAACGATTTTGTCCTTGCTCAATTCTTCATCGTCTACAACCATGACCTTCATCTGGATGCACCTCATTTCATTTTGCGACCGGTAATGACGACCTTTGTCCCGCTCCCCTTGGCGCTTTCGATCGAGATTCCGTAATCGCCGCCGAATAACAGCTTGTACCGCATGTTCGCGTTTTTCAGTCCTACGCCCCCGCGAGCCTCGGAATGAAATAAAAAGGTTTCTCCCTCGATATCTTGCATGATCTTGCGAAGCTTGGACTCCTCGATTCCGATTCCATTGTCCGTCACTTCCAGAACGATCGTATCCTCCGTTTCGTAGGCTTTGATCTCAATGACGCAGGCCATGGACATTTCGTTAAACGCATGTTTGATCGCGTTCTCCACGACGGGTTGAAGCGTGAACCGAATCGTCCGGTATTCCGACATCCCTTCGTCGATCTCATAGTTCACGCTTAAACGGCTGCCGTAGCGAACTTGGATAATTTCAAGATAGTTTTTTACGTGTTGGATTTCGGTTCCGATTTCCACGACGTTGTTGCTGGCGATGTTCATGTTGTAGCGGTAAAAATCGGCCAGCTTTTCCACCATTCCGTTGATTCGGACGTGATCCCGTTTAATGGCCAGCGAGCTGATCGCGTCGAGCGTGTTGTACAGGAAATGCGGATTGATCTGGTCCTGCAAACTTTTGATCTCGGCCTCGTTGCGCAGCACTTGGTTCTCGAGCACGTTCTTGATCATCGCATTAAAGCTTCGGCTGAGATCGCCGATCTCGTCGTTCCGGTTAATGTCGCTTCGGATCTGGTAGTTCGATTTTTCTATGTTTTTCATCGTCTTGGATAACCTTTTGAGATCCCGCGTGCTCCTCGTCACGAATAGATGAACGGCGAGAACCAGGATGGCCATCACGATAATGCCCGTCAGCATGATGATGATTTTCGAATCGTTGATTTGTTTGTCGATCTTGTTTTGGTTAATTAAAGAGACGACGTACCAGCCCGTCGTCGCGGAGTTTTTAACGTTGGCGTAATAGCTTGCCCCATGGAGACGAAGCGTGTCGAATTCGGCTAATCGGCCGATGTCCTTGTCGCTGAATTCGTCGTAAGCCGAGACATCGGAATTCAGGCTGAAAATGACCTTCCCGTCCTCCGTCGTAATCAAAATATCGTCGAATGCCTGGTTGTTGACCCCGTTGAGAAATTGCGAGAACAGGTCTTTGTCGGCGCTCAGCACCATGAAGTCTTTTTCTCCGGGCAGGTTGCCCCATAGCTTGATGGCCTGGGAGAATAACGTATTGTTGTCCTTGCCCGGCAACAGGGAGAATCCCGGCAGCAGCACCATCGATTGCTCGGAATCGGTGATCTCGCGGTACATGTTCGTATTCAGGGCATTGCGAATATACTTGAAATCCTCGCCGTCGTTTAAATCCGTCGTCAGAATTTCCTGTCTGTCGAAGAGGATGACCGATAACGATTTGTACCCTTTGAAAAAAATCAGCGATCGGATGTTATCGTAAAAACGATTGTAAGCCGTATACCCCTCGAAGGTTCCGACGAATTTCTTGTCCGCGATCACGGGGAGGTTCGCGTCCTCGGAGAGGATCATCAGCACCTTCTGCATATCGTCGACGTAGCGGTCGATGCTGTTGCTGATCTGCGCGTTCAGGCTCGTAACGTACTGATTGATGTTTTCCTTCGCGTACTTTTCCATAAAATGCGATAAGAGAGCGCTTAAAACGGTAATAAACACGATGCCGATGACCGTGTTAAACAGGATGAATTTATTGCGTAAGCCAAAAAAGAGGAGTTTCATCCTCTTTTTAATCGTGTCGACGCTATTCGCTTTTATACGATAACCTCCCGGAAAACAAACGTACATCTCATCTTGCAGGCTCAGAGAGACGTAAGCAGCGTCCTTTTCTGTCATTATATCATCGTTTTTGCCATCGTTAATCGAATCGCAGCACGATTTCGGCATTTCCGTCGAATCGTTCGATCAAGACGGTTTGCCCGGTAGGGCAGTAGGTTCCGCCAACGGTCCGAGAGGGAATCGCGCCTTCCGGATGCGGGAGCCGGATGCTCACGGTGCTCGGTTTTCTATCCGACCGGCAGACGACTTTCGCCACGATCTCATGTTGCTCCAAATTCGATTCGACGCTTAGCGTGACGGCTCCGAAATAAGTCGCGATTCCGTCCAACTCGATGATATTGCCATGCTCCAGCCATTTGCTCGGAATTCCCGGCAACAAGTTCAACCGCTCCTCCCCGTCTTCCATGTAAAGCATCCAACGGGTCTGCATGAGGAACCAGCCTTCCTCGTGCGTCTTGTGCGGGCTGGCGTGCCAGAAGTGCTCCCAGAACGTATACGTCTCCCGGTCCGCCAATCCGGAGAAGCCGTTATAGTAGGCTTTCAGGAACGCTTTAACCTCGCCGCGTTTCAGATGCACCCACGGATGAATGCTGTAGTAAGGCTGGCTTAAAGCGACGTTGCGCGTACACATCAATTCCCCATGGTAATGCAACATGAATTCCGCCGCGGCCTCGTCCGGACGAACAACCTCTTGAAAGACGAGGTATAGCGGGCCGAGAAGGGAATCCCGAGTGGCGACCGAACCGTGCGTCAGCCATTTGCCGCCTTCCCCGTTAACGGAAAGCGGTCCTCTGTGCTCTACCCAAGGAGGAACGGTCGGCACCCAGCTTCCGTCGGCCAGAGGGACGACCGGCGAGTTCCCCATCGCGACGAACAAAGCTTGACGGATATCCTCTTTCATGGCCTGCGCCTCTCCTTCGATTCTCGCGGAACGGTCGGGATCGACGTTTGCGAGCATCTCCGCCAGTCGGCTCATTCCCATATAAGCATATCCGTTTAACATGAAGGAGCGGAACGGGTCCTCCGGATCCGCCGTCTTCCCTTCCAGCATGCCGTATCCTTTGCCCTGAAGTTCCTCTGTTTTATTGCGTTCTCTCCACCTCGCCAAATAATCGAACGCCTTTAGCAAACGGTCCTTGATCTCAATAAGCCAAGCTTCGTCCCGGGTATAACGGTAGTGCTCTCCGAGGCTCCATAACGCGGCTCCCGTTTCCAGCATATATCCGCCGTAATTTTGAATCAGGCCGTCCTCGTGCTGCTTATCCAAGAAAAACCTCAGCGCCCTCTCCGCAACGCCGTTCCAACCCATGGACTCCATGAATTGGATGATCGGCGAGCTCTCCGAGCCGATCGCCGTATACACGCCGATCGTCGGAACGATCGTCCCGCCGGGCTCCAGGCCGTATGAGACGAGATCGAGATGAAGCAATCCGGCCTTGACCATCTCTTCGATCCGCGGCTCGGGAAGCTTGATCGACGCCGCTCGGGAAAGCTTCTCCCGCCAGAAAGCGCGGCACTCCGTCCATCTCTCTTCAAAAGATTGCCCTCGCAATCCTTCGGCGCGTTCCTCGGAGATCGGACGGTGGGGCAAGTAGAATTCGAAAGCGATCGACTCTCCCGGAGCCAGGAGAACGGCCGTCTCTTCCGTTCCAAGCGGTTGTCCGCCCAGCTTGGATACGCAGCAAACCCGATTCTCCGAGTAGCGGACGAACCCGTTGCCTCCGTCGAACTCGTATTGCTTGTCGTCGTTTAAGACGAAAGCGTTGGGAACGACGTTCTTGAACCAGGCGTATCTGGGCACTCGGGCTTTATTCGTGGCCACCGCCCGGAAGTAAAGCACCGTCTCCTCTTCCTGGTTCATCTCCTGCGGAAGGAGACGTTCCCGCATCTCCGTCTGCTCTTCCGTCAACATATGAAAGTGGCCGAAGCCGTCGGCGGCCAAATAATGGGTGCCCCTTAACGTATCGGCCCTCAAAGGACTGCTTTCGTAAGAAGCGAAGGATACCGTGTCGTAGACCACGTCGTTATCCGCGATCGAGGCGTGCAGAATCGGGAGCGATCCGTCCTCGAGCCTGCGGGAGACGCCCTCCACGCAGCCGACGCCTCGGCCAAGCATATAACGATAGCAGACGGGCTTGTCCCCGTACTCCGGCAGCTTCGCTTCGAAGCCGTGAAATCTCGGCTGCACCCAATCCCACAGCCTTTCCTCTCCGCCGACTCCGCGAAACCCGACGCCGAAAATCCGCATATCGCGCGACAAGCCGAGCCAAGTCTGCGAAGCGAGCTCCCGGGTATGTTCGGCGGCGTTCTCGTAGGTTTCTTCCGGTTCGTCCTCGATCCGTTGCAGCTCGGTAACCAGGTTCAACGCCTTGACGTCGAGCTCGATTTCCCCGTATGTCCGATCGTCTTCGGCTTGCGTAACGACAACTCCGTATGCGGGTATGTAGATCGGATAAGCCTTGTTGACGTCCCTCAGGAAAAAACTGAACGGATGCTCGGGCGTATCCATCTTCACCAGAATCCCCTTCGAGCCGGTCTCGTCTTCCGTTTCAATGGTTACTTCCAGCCGCGCCGGACCGCCGTCCGTGAAGAAGATAGCCTCATCGGACTTGCCGCTCCCCCGAACGACTGCCGTAACGACCGTGCCGACGGTCGCCGTAACGGCCCCCTCGATCGGCGCTTTCTTCCATTCTATCGCGAATCTCGCAATCATCTTTTCCAGTCCCCCCATAATCCCAAGGATGAACGGTTGCGCCTGTTGATCCAAATCTGAAAGCGCTAACACCAATACCTCTACTATAGGCCGCGAAGGAAGTATCGGATAGCACAAATCTTATCATTTCTTTTGGACTTTTTTGACCTGCATGCCCAGATCAATCGGCTGTTCGGGCGAAGCATTTTTTCATTTGACCTTCTTTGACTTTTTGAAAACAATCCGTTATGATAGGAATACGAAATTTCTACTTATCGTTTCATGATGAGTTTATGCTTACGAAGATGCGTTTGCTGCGCAAACACTTAAGGAGGATTGGTTAAGAATGAATTTTGTGCCTATGGTAATTGAGCAAAGCAACAGAGGGGAACGCTCGTACGACATCTACTCCCGCCTGCTGAAGGACCGCATTATCTTCCTTGGCTCCGGCGTGAATGACGTAGTCGCCAACTCCATCATCGCGCAAATGCTGTTCCTTGCCGCGGAAGATCCGGAGAAGGACATTTCCCTTTACATTAACAGCCCTGGCGGTTCCATTACAGCTGGCATGGCCATTTACGATACGATGCAATATATTAAGCCGGACGTGTCCACGATCTGCGTCGGCATGGCCGCTTCCATGGGTGCCTTCCTGCTGACTGCCGGCGCGAAGGGCAAACGTTACGCGCTGCCGAACAGCGAAGTCATGATCCACCAGCCGCTGGGCGGAGCCGAAGGCCAAGCGAGCGATATCGAGATCCGCGCCCGCCGCATTCTAAAGATGCGCGACAAGCTTAACAACATTCTGGCGGATCGTTCCGGCCAGCCGCTTAGCCGCATCGAACAGGATACCGACCGCGACTACTTCATGAGCGCTGCCGAAGCGCAAGCATACGGACTCGTCGATAAGGTTATCGAGAGGATCTAAAGTAAGGCATCACCTAGAAGAAGCAGATGCTCCATTCGTCTGCTTCTCTTTTTTTTCATCTGTACGCCACATCTGTGACAAAGATCACTCCCCGCCATCGTGCGGCAAGCTATTATGGTTTTAGCAGGATGTTCCATCGCCTGCAGCCGCAACCAGCCCATTATGCATCAAGAGGTGGTACTCATGGAAGTAGAAGCGTTAAGCAAGGTCGAGCAGCTCGCCCTAAAGAAGCTGCGCATATACAAAAATAGCGTCTGGCGTTATCTGTCCCGCTCCATGCTGGCCAGTATGTTCATCGGGTTCGGCGTTATCGTCGCCTTCAAGACGGGCAGCTTCTTCTATTTGGAGAATTCGCCGCTGACCTATCCCATGGCCGCAATCACGTTTGGCGCAGCCATCATCCTGATCAGTTACGGCGGAGGCGACCTGTTTACGGGTAATACTTTCTACTATACCTACGCCGCTTTGCGCAAGCGCATGAGGTGGTTGGATACCGTCAGGTTGTGGGTACTTAGTTACTTAGGCAACATCTTGGGCGCCGCCGCGTTCGCCTTGCTGATTTGGACGACCGGCTTGTTCTCTAGCCCCGACGTTCATGCTTTCTTGCTCGAGGTTGTGCACAAAAAGATGACCGCGCCGACTTCGGAGCTGTTCTTCCGGGCCATTCTTTGTAATTGGCTGGTCTGCCTTGCATTTTTCGTTCCCATGTCGATGAAGAGCGACGGAGCCAAGATGTTCGCGATGATGTTGTTCGTCTTCTGCTTCTTTATCTCGGGCTACGAGCACAGCATTGCCAACCTATGCACCTTCGCCATCGCATTCGTGTTGGATCCCGGGAACTTCTCTTATTCGGGAGGCTTCCACAACATCATCCCCGTCACGCTGGGCAATCTGATCGGCGGCGGCATCCTGATGGGATGGATGTACCACTACGTCAACAAGCCATTCTACGAGGATTAAACGCGGTATCATACGGCGATCGCCGTGAATTCCAATACAAGGAGCGATTTCATTCCATGAAAAAATCCAAAATCGTTATTATCGGCACCGGAGCCGTCGGCTCGACTACGGCATATACGCTTCTGCTTCGCAATCGCGTGGACGAGCTGGTGCTCATCGACGCCAACCATAACAAAGCCGCCGGAGACGCGCTCGACATGAATCACGGCATGCCGTTCCTCGGTCAAGCCTCCGTCTGGGCTGGCACCTATGAGGACTGTGCAGGCGCCGACATCATCATCATTACGGCTGGCGCCGCCCAGAAGCCGGGCGAGCCTCGCACCGAGCTGCTGAAGCGCAACGTCGCTATCTTCGACAGCATTATCGAGCAAGTGCTTCCGTATAATGGAGACGCCATCCTGCTGATCGCTTCCAACCCTGTCGATATTATGAGCTATATGGCGTATAAAAAAGCGGGGCTGCCGATACATCGCGTCATCGGCTCCGGCACGCTTCTCGACAGCGCGCGTTTCCGCTACCTGATTGGCCAGAAGCTGGATATCGACCCGCGCAGCGTGCATGCGCATATCGTCGGCGAGCATGGCGACTCCGAGCTGCCGCTTTGGAGCTTGGCCAACATAGCCGGATCGAAGCTTACATTGTCTGCAGAGGACCGCGAAGACGTGTTCGTCAATACTCGCGATGCCGCCTACCAGATCATCGAAGCCAAAGGCGCGACCTATTATGCCATCGCGCTGGCACTCGACCGCATCTGCACAGCGATCCTGAGTGACGAGGGCGCCGTACTCAACGTCTCGACCCTGCTTAACGACTACCACGGCGTTTCCGACGTCTACCTGGGCGTTCCTTGCATCGTCGACCGCAGCGGCGTCAGACAGGTGATGGACATTACGATCACGGAGCAGGAGCGGGAGCTTCTGCATAAGTCGGCAGACAAGCTCAAAGGGCTGATTTCTTCGCTTCAGCTTTAAGGACATCCCCTCATAAACGCAGCAATGGCGGTGCTCGGGTTATGTTGCTACCCGTTCACCGCCATTTGTTGTCTTCATGGATTGTCTAGGAATGCCTTATGCCGAATGCAGACTACAGGGACGCCGGAGCGGCGACGATGCCGCCTTGGTGCAGAACGCTTTGCGCGTGCGCGTCCAGAGGCCGGTATCCTTTCTCCAGCAGTTCCTTGATGTACATCTTGTTATAGATAAACGAGAAAATGATTCCGGGAACCCAGGCTCCTAAGCCCAGCGTAAATATTCCAATCGCCGTTGCCGTGATAAACATGATCGCGGCCCACTTCAGATCTCCTCTGAACAACGCCGGGAAAAATCCGAAGAAGAAGGTAGTCCAGCTGAATCCAACCTTTACTTCCTTCACTCCGCCTGCCGCATTTACCAATCTTACGTGCATGTTCGTCAACTCCTTCTATGTATTGACATTATTATAGGAAATATTACCTAAAATGTCGATTGTTTTTTTGGTAACTAATGCGCTTACATTACAATTTATTTACAAATATAGTTCCGCTGCCAGGGTGTCTTAGAGCCCTCCCAACGCAACCCCTGCGCACGCAAATAAGAGCCCTCTATGCGACCCTCTGCGTCGCATAAAAGACTCCCTTGCTTTGCTCATGAAAGGACGGAAATCCCATCCGAGCTTGCCCTTATTGGTTCTCGAGCTCTTCCTTGCTGACCAATGCGACTAAAGCGTTTACAGCCTGCTCCGCGTCCGATCCTTCAGCACTTATCGAAATTTCAGTTCCGGAGCTGATCGCAAGGCTCATAATGCCCATAATGGATTTAGCGTTTACTTTCTTATCGTCCTTCTCTACGAATACCTCGGAGGAGAATTTGTTCGCTTCTTGAACGAATAGCGCTGCAGGCCTAGCATGAAGCCCAGTCTTCAACCGAACGACAACCGGAAGCCTTGTCATGGAAACATACCCCCTATATTATACTGAATCATCTAGCGGAAACGCTTGTCTAAGCCCTTTATGCGGGGACGTCGTTCCGCGTTGAATTCTGAGGCTAACATAAGCGCCGTGCGCTTAGTGAAAGCTTAGAATTGAACATATACCGTCAGAAAAGCCAATTACAACTTATTATATCATTTTACAGGCTGTAGCACTAGGCAAAAGTTGAACCGGACCGTATTTTTTCGGCCATTTCGTCAATTTTGCGAAGTCGGTGATTGACGCCTGACTTGCTTACTTGCCCTTTCAGCATCTCGCCTACTTCCGTGAGGTTAAGGTCGGGATGCTGCATCCGAATGACCGCGACCTCGCGCAGCTTGTCGGGAAGGCTGTCGAGTCCGATCTCCTTCTCCAACAGCTTTATGTTATCGATCTGCCGAACGGCAGCGCCGATCGTTTTATTCAAATTGGCGGTTTCGCAATTGACGATCCGATTGACGGAATTTCGCATGTCGCGCATAATCCGAACGTCCTCGAACTTGAACAACGCTTGGTGTGCGCCGATGATGTTCAAAAGTTCGATGATCTTCTCGCCTTCCTTGATATAAAAAATAAAACCTTTCTTTCGCTCGATGCATCTCGCGTTCAAATCGAATTTGTTCGCCAGATCGACGAGAGCGCCGCAATGCTCTTCGTACATCGAAGCAATCTCCAGATGGTAGGACGAACCCTCCGGATTGTTAACAGAGCCTCCGGCAAGGAAGGCGCCGCGCAAGTAGGAGCGTTTGCAGCAAGGCTTGCGCACGATCTCTTTGTCGATACCATCATTGAACATAAAGCCTTCGGAGACGATTCGAAGTTCGGCCAGCGTCTCCTGCACCTTGGCGGGGAGACGTACGATATAGACGTTATTTTTTTTAAGCCTCATCTTCTTGCGTACGAGCAGTTCTACATGCAGGTCGAAGTGCTTCTTGATCAGTGAATATATTCGGCGCGCGATCGCGGCATTCTCCGTCGAGATGTCAAGAACGACCTTGCGGCTGGATAAGCTGACCGAACCGTTCATCCGTATAAGGGCCGATAATTCGGCGCGCTCACAGCAGCTGTCCGCTTCTACCATCGTCAGCTCTTTTTTTGTTTGGGCCGCAAAAGACATTCTGCCTCACCTCTTTCGTAACATCCAATTCTCCACCAGCTTGTAGATATGGTGGCTTAACCGCTCCGCGTCGTGACGCAGGAACGTACGGAACAATACAAGCTTGTCGGCGATAACCTTGTACCCTCTGCGGGTAACCTCGTCAATGTCCAACTGGACAGCCTTGGCCCCAAGCTCGGCGTACTTGCTCTCCACCTGCGGCGGAATCTCGCCGTCGTTTACGATGACATAATCGAATAAATGATGGCCGATATGGGCGTGAATGGCGTCCAGATGATTGCTGACCGTATAGTTATCCGTCTCGCCCGGCTGCGTCATCACGTTGCAGACGAACAGCTTGACCGCCTCCGACTCCACGATCGCCTGAGCCAGCTTGGGAACGATCAAGTTCGGCATGATGCTCGTGTACAGACTGCCAGGGCCGATCAAAATGGCGTCGGCCTGTTCGATGGCTTCCACAGCTTCCGCGAGCGGCACGACATCGGCAGGCTCCAGGAACACGCGCTTTATCGCCTTCCCCGCTTTGGGGATTTGCGATTCCCCCGTCACGATAGTTCCGTCTTCAAGCTCCGCCTTAAGCACGATTGCACGATTTGCCGCCGGCAGCACGCGCCCGCGTACGGCCAGCACTTGGCTAAGCTGACGAATGCCCGTCACGAAGTCTCCGGATAGATCCGTCATGGCGGCCAGCATCAGGTTGCCGAGGCTGTGCCCCGCAAGTCCGTTGCCATTTTTGAAGCGATACTTCAGCATGTCGGCAAGCAGCGGCTCCACGTCGGCGAGCGCCATCAGTACGTTGCGGATGTCGCCCGGCGGCGGAATCTGCAGCTCATTTCTTAATATGCCGGAGCTGCCGCCATCATCGGCGACCGTAACGATCGCCGTTATGTCGAGCGGCTTCTCCTTCAATCCTCGCAGCATGACGGAGAGACCCGTGCCGCCGCCGATGACGACGATCTTGGGACGACGAACAATCTTTTGGATCGTCTGCATGTTCTCCCCCCGAATCAATGCTTATCACGCTCCGAATCCCGATGGCTTACGCGTACCCGCTCCGTGTCGCTGCTGCCGAGCACCTTGCCCAAATATTCCGCAATGGCTACGGAGCGATGTTTGCCGCCTGTGCAGCCGATGCCGATCACAACTTGGCTCTTGCCTTCCTTGCGGTATAACGGGATGAGGAACTGTAGCATATCGATCAGCTTCGCGAGGAACTGATGCGTCTCCGGCCACTTCATCACGTACTCGTAGACATCGGGATTCTGGCCCGTGTTGGGACGCAGATGCTCGACGTAATGCGGATTGGGCAAAAATCGAACGTCATAGATCAAGTCGGCATCGATCGGAATGCCGTACTTGAAACCGAACGAGGTTACATTAACGGAGAGGTTGCTTTGCTCCACATTCGTGAAATGGGTGATGATACGTTCCTTGAGCTGCAAAGGTTTCAGGCTGGTCGTATCGATAACCTGGGAAGCCGAGCCTTTGAGATCCTCCAGCAAGCGGCGCTCGTTATGGATGCCTTCCAGCGGAAGCCCCTGAGGCGCCAGCGGATGCCGGCGCCTGCTCTCTTTGTAGCGCTGGACGAGCACTTCGTCCGTAGCGTCCAGGAACAGGATTTCGCAGCTTATTGTATGATGATCTTTGATATACGCCAATGATTCCGACAGCGCCGTGAAAAATTCGCGTCCCCGCAGGTCGATAACGAGGGCAACTTTGCCGATCTTGCCGTTTGACTGCTCGATGAGCTCCGCGAACTTGGGAATGAGCACCGGCGGAAGGTTGTCGACACAGAAGAATCCAAGATCCTCCAGGCTTTGCACCGCAATGGTCTTGCCCGCGCCCGACATGCCGGTAATGATCACTAGCTTAGCAAGCGTTGCCGTCGTTTCCATGCGTACACCTACTATCCTCTAAGAATGAGTCCTGCAGCGCCTACGACGCCCGCATCGTTGCCCAGCGTAGCCGGCACGATCTTGACGCCTTCCTTGGCTTGGTCCTGTGTATATTTCTCGAACACTTCGCGAATCTGGTTAAACAAGAAGTCGCCGGCCTTCGATACGCCGCCGCCAATAATAAAATATTGCGGGTTTAATACGATGGAGAGCATCGCCATCGATTTGCCGAGATAATAAGCAGCGCGGCTCACGATGCGCGCAGCCACCTCGTCGCCGGCTTTC
Organism: Paenibacillus agaridevorans; assembly: GCF_018604145.1. Taxonomy (NCBI): domain Bacteria; kingdom Bacillati; phylum Bacillota; class Bacilli; order Caryophanales; family Paenibacillaceae; genus Paenibacillus; species Paenibacillus agaridevorans. The sequence goes on from NZ_CP075889.1 coordinate 6,117,947, forward strand.
GCCGCGTCGACAACGTCCTTCGCCATAATGTTCTCCACCTGCGCAAGCGTCGTCCGGTCGCCGCGGGCCACGGCGTCCTTCGCCATACGAATGATGCCTGTCGCGGACGATACGGTCTCCAGACAGCCCATCTTGCCGCAGCCGCACTGGATTGCTTCCAAATCCGGAACGATCGCGATATGGCCGAGCTCGCCCGCCATGCTGTTGAAACCCTCTACGATCTTGCCGTCTATAATAATGCCGCCGCCGACACCAGTGCCGAGCGTATAACATACGCAATGCGCTATGCCTCTGCCTGCGCCTGCCCATGCTTCGCCCAGCGCCGCAACGTTCGCGTCGTTGTTCACTTTAATGGTTTTGCCAAGTTCCCGCTCAAGGAAACCCTTTAAATCCGTATTCTCGATGTACAGGTTTGCCGAATATTTCACGTAGCCCTTCGAGATGTCCAAGAAACCCGCGATACCGACGCCTACGCCGTCCACTTGCTCCCAGTCGTAATTAGACTGTTCTACAATGTTGCGCGCGTACCTCGCGATATTATGAAGAATAGCGTCCGTACCTTTATCCGTTTCCGTCGCCCCTTCATAGGTATGAAGGAGTTGCCCTTCTGCGTCGCACAGGCCTACCTTAATGGTTGTGCCGCCGACATCGACGCCCACGTAAATCTTCTCAGACATGACAATAGCCACCTCGTTTACATAATTAACATTCTCTGTTCCAACTATAAGCGTTGTTTCCGCGTCGGTCAAGGTGAAACGGCTTTCCTCATCCTATGGCGTGCAACGCGTTTCATTCGCCAAAATGAAGAGGACCGCCGCCTGATTATTGCCGACTTCTCAGGTGCAGTCCATCTATGCGGTCGCGGCGAGGACAGCCCAAGCTGCCTGTTGTGCCCAGACGAGCGTCGCGCAGGTCACGCTTTAACGTTCCTCGTCGTTCCCGCCGCCGCATGGTTGATTACAGCGACTGGCTCCAGTCATGCGTTATGGATCCTTCCAGGAACCGTTCGCAGTCGAGCGCGGCCATACAGCCGCTGCCCGCTGCCGTGATGGCTTGACGATACTTGCTGTCCTGCACGTCGCCGCAGGCGAATACGCCCGGAACATTCGTCTCCGAGGTGCCTGGCTTGACCTGAATGTAACCATATTCGTCCGTATCAATCTGTCCGCCGAGGAATTTCGTGTTCGGCGTATGGCCGATCGCGATGAAGATGCCGTTCGTTTCGATAACCTCTTCTTCCCCCGTTGCATTGTCGCGCACCTTGAGGCCCGTTACTCCCATGCCGTTCGCCACGACTTCCACTGGCGTGCGGTTAAGGCTCCAACTGATCTTCTCGTTCTCGCGGGCGCGCTCCTGCATGATCTTGGAAGCGCGCAGCTCGTCGCGGCGGTTGACCAGCTCAACGTTCGTGGCGAAGCGCGTCAGGAAGTTTGCTTCTTCCATGGCGGAGTCGCCGCCGCCGACCACGATGATCTTTTTGCCCCGGAAGAAGAAGCCGTCGCATGTCGCGCAAGTGCTGACGCCTTTGCCCACGTTGTCCTTCTCGCCCGGAATGCCGAGATACTTAGCCGACGCCCCCGTGGAAATAATGACGCTCTCTCCGACGATCTCGCCCTGGCCTTCCACTTGCAACTTGAACGGACGCTGCGACAGATCGATGGAGTTGACCCAGCCCGTCAGGAATTTAGCACCGAAGCGCTCCGCTTGCTTGCGCATATTGTCCATGAGCTCAGGGCCCATAATACCTTCGGGGAAGCCCGGGAAGTTCTCGACCTCCGTCGTCGTCGTCAACTGTCCGCCCGGCTCCGGTCCTTCAATTATGAGCGGATTCATGCTGGCGCGTGCCAGGTAGATGGCAGCGGTCAGTCCGGCTGGTCCCGTGCCGATAATAATGGATTTGTACATTGATTCTCACCTCATGCCAAATTTAGTCTTCGTTGGGTTCGTGCGAGGAGAAAAACGAGCTGATGCTCTTCATTTTCTCCTTGATGCCGCATGCGCTGTCGATCAGCTTTACGTGTTTGCTTACCGTCGCGATCGATGTTCCATAACGGACGGACACCTCGTGGTAAGAGATCGCACGACGATGCATCTTGGCCGTCAAGTATTCGAGAGCCGCCGCCCAGCCTTCCGATTTCGTCAGCTTGGGAACGTCGGGATAGACGCGCGACAAAAACTCCACCCATAATGTCATCATATCATGCTGCTGGACGAGATCATAATGCTTGCTCATCCGGCTCAGCGCGGTTTGGGCCACTTCCTCCCACTTGTCATGCCATTCCGGCAGCCTCGACGGCACGCGATTAGGTTCGATGGTCGTCTCCTTGCCTTCCAGCACGACCTTTAGCGGCTCCTGCACGCCGATCGTGCGCAAGACGAAAATCGCGATTTTTTTTAAATAATCGTCTTCGTCCGACTCCAGGAGGAATGCGCGCAATACGTCCTTCACTTCGTTATCTGCAATCATGCCGAACGCCTGAATGACCTGCAGCTTCGTATGCTGGTCCCCATGCCGCAGCGCCCAGAAGAATGAGGAACGGACAAGCGGATCGCTCTTTAGATGATCGGGAATGCCGTCCGTCGACTTCTCCCATAGCTTGAACTGCTCCTCGAAGGGCAGATGGTAATGATAGCTGATAGGCGCTGCGGCGCGTCCCTGACGGAGCTGTTCGAGCTGCTGCATGTAATAATGAGGAACATCGGAGCTCGGGTCGAGCTTCATCGTCGTCTTCCACAGCCGCTCGGCGTCGTTAAGTCTGCCTATGTTGCATGCCGCTACCGCGGCGTAATGGAACAGGCACGGATCTTGCTGTACCTCAGAGTCCTTGGCGAGACGGATGAAATGCCGGTAGGCAATCTCATGTTCGCCCAAAATGCCCATCGTCGTCGCCAGCTTGAACACATGCTCCTGATGAAACGGCACTGTCTTGGTCAGCAAATCCACCAGCTCCGCGAGATTGTCCTTGTCTCCTTCATGCTGATAGAAAATCGCTAGATTGCAAAGCGCGTGCAAATTGCCAGAATCCTGGGCTAGCACACTCCGAATGGCTTCCTTCGCTTTGTCGAACAATCCCATATAATAATAAGCCAGCGCAAGATTATTGCGAGCCGCAAGAAATTCGGGCTGCCCCTCTACGATATCCTCCAGAATGCGCACGGCCTCGGTAAACTTGCCTTCCTCCAGCAGCGCGCGTGCCTGGTCGTGCTCCACCATGCCTTCGCGAGCCTTAATGCTCTTAAGCTCCATCGGCCGCTCCAGCTCGAATTGAAGCAGATCCATCATCTCTTCGGCTTCATCCAGGTATTGTCCCTCGGGATCCTCTTGCAGGTATTTAACGAGCGATTGCTCGGCGGCCTCATACAACTCCATGTTGGCGAAGTTGTTGGCCATATAGAAGTGGCATTCCGTCATCATAGGGTCGAGATCGTCCATAATTCGGCCCAAAATCTCGTTGGACTCCTTATAGTTGCCCATCTCCGACAGAATACCCGCCATATTGCAATGATTCACGGGATTGTCCGGTTCGTATTCTACGGCTCTCCGGAAATATTTGAGTGCCTTGTCATAATGGAATCGGTCCAGCGAGCGTACCGCGCGCTCGAAGAAGAATGTAGCGTCCCACTGTATAGAGATAATGTTCGTATTCGCGCCTTCGCCGACCGCCATTCTTTTTTTGTTCATTTGCAAGGCACCTCCTTTTCTATCCTTCGTCAGCACGATTATACCATAGCCGGGCATGTCCCAACATGCTAGAATATGTGGGAAAATCGCGGACAGCCTCCAGGCCGCCCGCGATTTTCGCAATTGGAATACTTATAGAGGTTGTTCAAAAAGTCCGCTTTTGATCACGAAGTATGCCACGAGGCCTACTCGACATCGAATCTTGAATTCAGGCGAAACTTCCGGTGCTCACGTAGCTTCCACTACGCTCCGCTCCTCAGTTTCTACCTTCATCCAATCTTCTCGGTGCTGAAAACCGAACTTTTTGAACTCTTACTTATAATGTTCCGATTATACGCCTTTGTTCTTGAACAGCGTGCTGATAGAGCCGCCGTCCAGAATGATCCGAGTCGCTTCCGCGAGCAACGGCGCAACGGACAAAATTTTAAATCGTTCCGGCGTCTCCTCGGGCAGCATGATAGAATCGGTCACGATCACTTCTTTTATAGATGGATGGTCTAAACGCTCGATGGCCGAACCGGAGAACAGCGGATGCGTGGCGCAGACATATACATCCTCGGCCCCGCGTTCCTTAAGGCTTTCGACTACGTTCACGATCGTACCGCCCGTATCGATCAAGTCCTCGATAATGATCGGCGTCTGCCCTTCAACGTCGCCGATGACGTGCGTAATGGAGGACTCGTTGTGCGCGGAGCGCTTCTTGATCATGATGGCGAACGAGGTGTCCAGGTAGTTGGCGAGCTTCTCCGCCGTAGACGCGCGGCCCGCATCCGGAGATACGACAACCGGGTTCTTAATGTTCTTGGACTTCAGGTAATCGCTGATCAGGTCCAGCGCCGTCATATGGTCCACAGGAATGTTGAAGAAGCCCTGGATCGCCGGAGCATGAAGATCGATCGTTATGACGCGAGTCGCTCCGACCGTCGTCAGTACATCCGCCAGCATCTTCGCCGAGATCGGCTCTCGTGGCGCAGCCTTCCGTTCCTGACGAGCATATCCGTAGTACGGCATAATGATGTTGACCGTTCTTGCGGAAGCACGCTTCGCCGCGTCGATCATAACCAACAATTCGACAAAGTGCTCATTGATGGGATGCGAGAACGACTGAACGAGAAAGACGTCGCAGTTCCGAATCGTCTCTTCGTAGTGAACGTAGATCTCACCGCTCTTGAAACGGGACAGTTTGATGGAACCTAGGTTCAAACCAAGCTCTTCGCTAATTTTCTGAGCCAATACCGGGTTTGACGAACCTGAAAAAATACGCACCTTGTCGCTTAACATGATACCCTCCTGAGCGTTTCGACCAAATAATTTATTACTCCAATCAAGCTTACCTGTCCTATTATACATTGATTTATGAAGATTTCAAAAATGTAAATGCACTATTTTTCGACAAAGTCATGAATTTGGGCGATTTGACTGCCCTTTTATCGCATTTTGTTCGTCGTCGGTTTGCCGTGACGGTTGTTCAGCTCGCTCATAATGTCGTCGAGCGGCAGCCCTCGTTCGCGCAGCAGCACCATTAAGTGGAAAAGCAGATCGCCGGCTTCGCTGCGAAGTTCGTCGTTGTCCTGGTTCTTCGCTGCGATAATAACTTCAGCGGATTCTTCTCCGACCTTCTTGAGAATTTTATCCACGCCTTTATCGAACAGGTAGGTCGTATATGCGCCTGCCGGACGCTCCGCATATCGCTGAGCGATGATGGTCTCCAGCTTGCCGAGAATGCCGAAACGGTCGGAGGACTCTTCTTTGTCATCGGCGGAATCGGCTTGCTGCGCGCCTGACTCAAGCTCGATGCCGTTATAGAAGCAGCTATACCGTCCCGTGTGGCATGCAGGACCCTGCTGAGCTACGCGAACCAATAGCGTATCTCCGTCGCAGTCGTAGCTCATCGACTCGATGCGCTGCGTATGGCCGCTTGTCGCGCCTTTATTCCACAGCTCGTTGCGGGAGCGGCTCCAGAACCAGGTCGTCCCGGTCGAGACGGAGAGCCCCAAGGACTCCTCATTCATGTAAGCGAGCATGAGCACTTCCTTGCTTTGCGCATCCTGGACGATCGCGGGAACGAGGCCGTCCTCGCTCCACTTGATGGCAGCCTTCAATTCATTCATGTTGCTTGTCGTCACCTGACCTCAACTCCTTTGCTCCGCAGATCGTCCTTCACTTGTGCTATCGTGAGTTCTTTGTAATGGAAAATCGTAGCCGCAAGAGCGGCGTCCGCCTGCGCATCCTGGAATACTTCCGCGAAATGCGCAATGTTGCCGGCACCGCCGGAAGCAATGACCGGAATGCCTACGCTCCGAGAGACAGCCCCCGTCAGCTTCACGTCGAAGCCGTCCTTCGTGCCGTCGGCGTCCATGCTGGTCAGCAGAATCTCGCCCGCTCCCAGACGCTCTACCTCGCGCGCCCATTCCAAGGCCCGGATCCCCGTCGTCTGCCTTCCGCCATGCGTATAGACTTCCCACTCGCCCCATTCGGGATTAAACTTTGCGTCGATTGCGACGACGATGCACTGCGATCCGAAGTGCCGCGCTCCGTCTGAAACGAGCGATGGATTTTTGACTGCGGCCGTGTTGATGCCGATCTTGTCCGCCCCCGCTCGCAGAATCCGCTTCATGTCGTCGACATGAGAGATGCCGCCGCCAACGGTGAACGGAATCGTAATTTCGCCCGCCGTACGCTTCACGACCTCAATCATCGTCGCCCGTCCTTCCACCGACGCCGATATGTCGAGAAACACGAGTTCGTCCGCGCCCTCGCGATCGTAGGTCGCCGCAAGCTCTACGGGATCGCCCGCATCGCGCAGGTTCACGAAATTAACGCCCTTCACGACTCGCCCGTCCTTCACGTCCAAGCACGGTATGATACGTTTCGCCAGCATAGGTTATCCCTACCTTTCCATCTTTCATCGAAATGCGCGACAATGGCCGTCTCACCAAGTTACCATTGTTTTGTTAACGGACACAGGGGTCGCTATTTCGATAAAAACGTATGTTTTGTAAATCTAAAGGACACAAACGACGCTATTTCATCCAAAATGGGGGATACCCCCTCCGGTTGAAGTCAATAAGGCATCTGATGTCCGTTAACTATTTCAGTTGATTGAATTTGACCAATTTAGCGTCTCATGTGTCCGTTGTCCGTTGGCAATTAACTCCCCAAGAAGGACTGTTTTCCTTATTGTCGGTTTAATCGCTTAATCGGGACCCGCTAACGAGGCGTCAGCCGGAAATCATTCGCCTTCGTAGCATCGGTCATTCGTTGTTTCGTTGTTTCGTTATTTCGTTATTTCGTTGTTACGACACATTCGCTGCTATTTTGGGGCTGCCCGTCAACGCCAGGAAATTATCCAGCAGCTGCATGCCGAGCTCTCCGCTTTTCTCAGGATGGAACTGCATGCCGTAGACGTTATTCCGACCTACTATCGCGGTCACGTCGCCATTGTAGTCTGTTGTCGCCAGCAAGTCGGAAGCTTGCTCCGGCTTCGCGTGGAAGGAGTGGACGAAGTAGACATGCCCCTCTTCTAGTCCGCGAAACAACGGCGATTCGTTTTGTCGGAACTGCAGCTTATTCCAGCCCATATGCGGAATTTTGTAGCTGCCGTTGAAGCGGATGACTCGGCCCGGCAGCAAGTTCAGTCCTTCATTGCGGCCGTATTCCTCGCTTTCGCCGAACAGCAGCTGCATGCCGAGACAAATGCCCAGCAGCGGCTTGCCCGATTCGGCATAAAACTTCACCACGTCGTCGAGCTTCGTATTACGCAGGTTCTGCACCGCGTCTCCGAACGCGCCGACGCCTGGCAAAATGGCTCCTTCGGCCTCCACGATCGTCTCGGGATCCGCCGTCACGATAGCCTCGTAGCCGAGTCTTTCTACTGCCTTGCTTACGCTGTGCAGGTTGCCCATCCCGTAATCGATGATTGCGATCATGCTACAATACTCCCTTCGTCGAAGGCACTCCTTGCACGCGTGGATCGATGCTGGTCGCCTCGTCAAGCGCGCGTCCCAGCGCCTTGAATACGGCTTCGATCATGTGATGCGTATTTTGTCCGTAGTGTACGATAACGTGCAGCGTAATCCGCGCCTCAAGCGCCAGCTTCCACAGAAACTCGTGGACAAGCTCCGTCGAGAAGCTTCCGACTTGGGCGGATGGATACTGTGCGCGATATTCGAAGTGCGGCCGGTTGCTGACGTCGATCACCACTTGCGCAAGCGCCTCGTCCATAGGCACGAACACGCTCGCGTAACGCTTGATGCCGCGCTTGTCGCCCAGCGCTTCGCGCAGCGTCTGCCCCAGGCAGATACCGATATCCTCGACCGTATGGTGGTCGTCGATATCGATGTCGCCTTGCGCCTCTACGCTCAGATCGAACTGTCCGTGCTTCGCGAACAGGTCCAGCATATGATTCAGGAACGGTACATCCGTCTCCAGCTTCGCCGCGCCCGAACCGTCTACCGAAAACGCCAGCTTGATGTCCGTTTCATTTGTTTTGCGCGCTACCGACGCTTCACGTTTGTTATTATCAGTCATCTTCGTATCCTCCTGCTTGGTATATGTTTTATCTACTCTATATCCGACGTGCGGCGAGGTTTTAAGTCGGTCCCAACGACTGACTTAACTCTCCTCATACGCACCGTTCCGGACATTTATGTCGGTCTCACCGACAAAACTGCCTCGCCAGTCGGGCCGACCTATGCGCCCGATCCGCCTTCCTTCTCCAAACGGATCTCGATCGCTCGGGCATGGCCTTCCAGCCCTTCGTGGCGCGCGAGCGTCATAATTTTGTCGCCATTCGCGAGCAGCGCTTCCTTGCTATAGTAGATCAGACTCGACTTCTTCATGAAGTCGTCTACGTTCACCGGAGACGAAAATCTCGCCGTACCGTTCGTCGGAATAATGTGGTTCGGACCCGCAAAATAATCCCCCACCGGCTCCGAGCTATACGGTCCCAAGAAAATCGCCCCCGCGTTTTCGATGTAACCCAGCAGCTTCATGGGATCGGCCGTCAGCACCTCCAGATGCTCCGGCGCGAGCTGGTTCACGACCGCGATGCCCTCATCGATGGAGTCCACCAGCAGCACCGCTCCGTAGCTGTCGATGGAAGCCCGCGCGATCTCCGCGCGCGGCAGCGTCGCCAGCTGGCGCTCTACCTCGGCGGCCACGGCATTCCCCAACGCCTCGGACGGCGTTACGAGCACAGCCGAGGCCATCTCGTCATGCTCCGCCTGCGACAACAGGTCCGCCGCGATATAGGCCGCATCGGCATTCTCGTCGGCGAGCACGACGATCTCGCTTGGTCCGGCGATGCTGTCGATATCGACAGCGCCGAATACCGCCCGCTTCGCCAGCGCCACGTAAATATTGCCCGGTCCCGTAATCTTGTCGACCGGAGCGATGCTCTCCGTGCCATACGCAAGCGCAGCGATGGCTTGAGCGCCTCCGACCCGGTACATCTCCCGCACGCCCGCCTCAGCGGCAGCGACGAGTATATACGGGTCGATCCCCGCTTTACCGCCCGTTGCAGGAGGCGTCACCATGACGATCTCCGGCACGCCGGCCACCTGCGCCGGAATGACGTTCATCAGCACGGACGAAGGGTACGCCGCCTTGCCGCCGGGCACGTAGACGCCGACACGCTTCAGCGGCCGCATAATCTGCCCCAGCATGGTACCGTCCGATGATAAGTCCATCCACGAATTTCGTTTTTGCTTCTCGTGGAACGTCCTAATATTAACGGCAGCCTCGCGAATCGCCGTCAGGAACCTCTCGTCTACATCGCTGTATGCCGCTTCGATTTCCTCTCGCGTCACACGAAGCTCTTCCGCTACCATCTTCACGCCGTCGAACTGCTCGGAGTACCGCAGCAGCGCAGCATCGCCCTCCGCCTTCACGTCTCCGACGATCTTCATGGCGCTGGCATTCTGCTCGGGCGTTCCGTATTCCACCTCGCGTTTCAATCCGAATTGCTCGGCTCGCATAATTCGCATCCCGCTTCCGCTCCCTCCATCTAACTTTGTCTCCACCACTCGCCTGTGCCGCTCTAAACTTTAGCCGAAATCGCCTCATGAAGCTTGTCGCATAAGCTTTGGATGCTGTCGTTCTTCATCCGGTAGCTGACGCGGTTCGCGATCAGTCGGCTCGTAATGCCGAAGATGGATTCCATCTCGACAAGGCCGTTCTCCTTGAGCGTCTGCCCCGTCTCCACCATATCAACGATACGGTCGGCCAACCCGATCAGCGGCGCCAGCTCGATGGAGCCGTTCAGCTTAATAACCTCCACCTGCTGACCTTGCTCGCGGAAGTACGCCGATGCCACGTTGGGATACTTCGTCGCCACGCGCGGATGAATCGTCGGCTTCCAGTCCGGCAGACCAATGACGGACATGCGGCACTTCGCGATACCGAGATCCAGCAGCTCGTAGACGTCCTTGTTCTCCTCCATCAGCACGTCCTTGCCAACAATGCCGATATCCGCCACGCCGTATTCCACGTAAGTCGGCACATCGACCGGCTTCGCCATAATGAACTCCATATTCGCCTCCGGCAGCTCGATGATCAGCTTACGCGTATCGTCAAAATCGCTCGGAATCGGCAAACCCGCTTCCCGAAACAGCTTGGATGCCTGCTTATAGATCCGCCCCTTAGGCATCGCGACCTTTAATATTTCCTTACTCAATCCGTTCATCTATACGCCGCCTCCTTCTACGCCAAGGAACACGCCAAGCTCGCTATACCGCAAGCCTTTGTACGAAAATGTCGCCGCCCCTGTACCGTTGTCCGCATCCCCTATAACCTCGGCTTGTTTGTCCGCGACTACGGCAGTCAACTCGCGATCCAGGCTTTCTACCCGCTCCGTCACGACAGCTGCTCCCTGACCGCGAAGCCGCTGGGCTTCCGCCAACGCATCCTTGCGCCCTGCCGTGTTGTATACGATCAGCGTACGCTCTTCGGCAACATTATCCTCTGCTCCCAGCAGCTCCAGAATACGCGTAGTCTTAAGCGCGAAGCCTGTCGCCGGCGCCGGGCGTCCGAACTGCGATAACAGATTGTCGTAACGCCCTCCGCTAACGACAGGGAATCCAAGATCCGCCGCATACCCCTCGAACGTCATGCCCGTATAATAAGAGAAGTCGCCGATCATCGTCAGATCGATCAGAACATGATCGCATACGTCGTACGCCTTGAGCACTTCCCATGTTTCACATAGATGATTGATCGCGTCCTTGGCGGTCTCTCCTCCATGCAATTGCATCGCCTGTTCGCAAATTTCGGCTCCGCCGCGCAATCTTAGAATACTTTCCAGTTCGCGGCGAACCGGTTCCTCCAGAGACAGCTTGCCAAGCTGCTCGCGATACCCGACATGGTCTCGGCCAAGCAAACAAGCCTTCAGCAGTTCCTGCTCCTCCTTGCGATCTTGCAGCGCTTCGCCGAGCAAGCCATTGAGGAAACCTACATGGCCGATTGCAATTTTGAAGCGATCCACGCCCTGAGCCTTAAGCGACGCAATCGCCAGCGCGACCACCTCGGCGTCCGCCTCCGCCGACGAATCGCCGACGAGCTCAACGCCCGTCTGGAAAAACTCCGCTTCCCTGCCGGCTTCCTCCTCGATGGAGCGGAATACATTGGAATGATAAGACAGCCGCAGCGGGAAGCTGGACTCCTTGAGAAGCGACGATACAACGCGGGCGATCGGCGCGGTCATCTCGGATCTCAGCACCAGCGTCGTGCCTCTATTGTTGAGCAACTTATATAGTTTCTGATCGGAAGTAGAGCTTGCAACACCAACCGTATCATAGAACTCCATCGTTGGAGTAATGATTTGTTCGTAGCCCCACCTCTCCATGCATGCGAGCGCCTCGCGCTCGATATGGCGCAGCTTTTTGACTGCATCTGGCAAATAATCCTTGACGCCGATTGGCTTTTCGAACATTTTTGGCTTTGACATATCCGGGTCTCCTTCGGTTTGCTGTATTGTCTTTGAGGAGCTTCTTTAAAGGTTTTTCACATTTATCTCAATCAATCACCTTAATCACTTTAGTACATTAAATCGCTAATATGGTACCTTGCTAATAAAATAAAGAATTTCAATCGATCTTAGCATGCACATCGGCCTCTCGTCAAGCTAACCGCGCAAAAAATAGACGTCCCATCTGGCTGCTCCCGCTCCCGAACGGAAATCGGCGCAGCCTGCTGGACGTCTAGCTTTCGCCATCTCCAGCCATGTTGCTGGCTGACGATGGTTTTGATTCGATGAGGCGCATCGGATTGCCTCCTACGAAGGCGGATGCGGGTACGTCCTTATGTACGAGCGTACCGGCGGACACAACCGCATGATCGCCGATTCTCACGCCGGGCAAAATGGTGCAATTCGCTCCGATCATGACGTGATCGCCAATGACGACGTCTCCGATCCGGTATTCGTTGATGAGATATTCATGAGTCAATATCGTCGTGTTGTAGCCGATAATCGAGTTGCGTCCGACTGTAATCCGTTCGGGGAAAAATACATCCACCATCACCATGAGCGCGAAGGCGGTATGCTCGCCTACCTTCATCCCGAGCACCTTGCGGTAAATCCAATTTTTCCACGATAATTCAGGGCAATAACGAGCCAATTGGATCGCGATAAAATTGCGGACGGCTTTCGCGCGGCTGACCGTTTTATATACCTGCCACAGCGCGTTAGGGCCGTCCACGGAATGCCGGTCAACGTTCCGCAAGGATCTCCCGCTCCAATCCGGCGAAGGCGTACAGCTCCCGCATGTCGTCGATGACATAAGCGGCTCCGGCATCGCGCAGAATTTGTCCGCCTTTCATCGACCATGCCACACCAACCGGAAGAACACCGGCGGCCGACGCCGCCCCCATGTCAACCGTGCTGTCTCCAAGCATCAGCGCTGTCGCCGGATCGGCTCCAAGCAACTCCAACGCCTTGAGCACCGGCTCGGGATGCGGCTTTGCATTCGCAACATCATCGATCGTGATAACGACGTCCATGTATGAATGGATGCCGACGAACTTAAGTCCCCGCTCCGTTGTCAGTCTCATCTTCGTCGTCACGACACCCAGCTTGACGCCATTCGCCTTAAGCCTCTCGAGCACTTCCTTCACGGCTTCGAACGGCTTCACGTAATCGTCATGCAGCCTAAGATTAACTTCGCGATAGGCATCCACGAGATGATTGACATCCTCTAGTCCGGAGAAACGCCTCATCTGATCGACTAGCGGCGCCCCCATGCTCGGTATAATATGGTCCCGGCAGAACCCTTCGGGCACAGATCCCTTGAGCGCCTCCAGAAACGAAGTAATAATCAATTCGTTCGTATCCAATATAGTACCGTCCAGATCGAACAGCATCGTGCGAATATCGTTCCTTACCTCCATGCTTTGTTTACCTCCTGCTGTCTGTTAACTATCCTTGCGGGTATCGTCCGGTGTTATAATGGGGCTCTCTGACTCCTCTTGCCGGTCAGCCTGCTTGGCTACTACACTTGACTCGTCTTTCTTAGCAGCGATTTCGTTGTTATCGGAATCAGCGCCAGCACCTTCGATCAGACCGTTGCGTTCAGGCTTGGTCGTGACGATCGGATCAAGGTATCTGACAGTTGCATTACCCGTTGCACGTCTAATTATAATGAAGGCGATCGCAGCGACGATCAACAGCAGCGCCAACATTTGCGAAATTCTAATATTGCCGTAAGCCGGATCCAGATACCCTTGATCGAACACTCCAGTCATTGGCGTCCATAGTGCATTAATGAAGTCTGCGACCCACTTCGGTCCGATAAATGCCAGACTGTCTATGCGAAGCGCCTCAATAAAGAAACGGCCGATGGAATACCAGATAAAGTAAGCGGCCATAAGCTCGCCGGCGCGCAGGAACTTCTGACGGCGCAGGATGAACAGAATACCCAGTCCCACCAGACTCCACAGCGATTCGTACAAAAATGCGGGATGGCGGAATGCGCCTTCCGGAATAGCGGAATCCACAATGAACATATGGTTTACGATGAAGGAAGGAATGTGCAGCGTGTTGCGCAGAAATTCCTCGCTGACCGGTCCGCCGTAAGCTTCTTGGTTCATAAAGTTGCCCCAGCGGCCGATCATCTGGCCAATTAACAGAGCCGGTACGCAAATATCAACGATGCGCCAGAAGCTGTAGCCCTTGTACCTGGAGTAAACAATGCCGCAAATAAAGGCGCCGATAATCGCGCCGTAAATAGCGATGCCGCCCTCCCATATTTTGAAAATATCGAGCGGGTTGTCCTTATAATCTTCCCACATAAACGCCACATAATAAATTCTCGCTGCAATAATAGCCGACGGAGCGCCAATCAACAGCAAGTCCATAAAGAAATCCGGCTTGATGCCGAACCGTTTGCCCTCGCGCACCGCGAGCAGAAGCCCCGCCAATGCAGCTAGTCCCAAAATGATGCCGTACCAGCGAACCGACAGCGGCCCGAGTGTGAATACGACAGGATCAATCGCAAGCATGCTCATCGTTTTCAATTTCCCCTTTTCTACCTTTAGTGAATTGAATTGCCGCCTTGCCTTCCCGAGAGAGCTGACGGTCCCGTTGGGGAAGCGCCAGCGCCCTCCTTCAATCAATCATAGTCGTCCATGTCGTCGGCGATTGTCTCTGTCAGCTTGTTCGTGAATTGCAGCGCGGCGTTGTAGCCCATCCGTTTCAGTCGGAAGTTCATCGCAGCCACTTCGATAATAACGGCAAGGTTACGCCCCGGGCGAACAGGTATCGTCACCAGAGTTACGTCGGTGTCGATAATCCGAGTCGTCTCCTCGTCCAACCCCAGCCTATCGTATTGTTTGTCCTGTTGCCAGTTCTCCAGCTTGATAACCAGGCCGATCCGCTTCTGCGAACGAACGGCACCCGCTCCAAACAACGTCATGACGTTAATAATGCCAAGACCGCGAATCTCTAACAAATGCCGAATGAGCTCAGGCGCCGAGCCATGCAGCTGACCGTCCGAAGTTTGTCGGATCTCGACCGCATCATCCGCGACAAGGCGATGGCTGCGTTTCACCAGCTCAAGCGCCGTCTCGCTCTTGCCGATTCCGCTGCCGCCGGTAATCAGCATGCCTACGCCATACACATCTACCAAAACGCCATGAATCGTGGCTGTCGGAGCAAGTTTGCGCTCAAGGAAATCCGTAATGCGGCTTGTCAGAATCGTCGTGGCGATATTGCTGCGCAGCACGGGGATATTCGTTTCATTCGACTGGTCAATCAGCTCCTGCGGCGCATCCAATCCCCTGGTCAGAATAATACATGGCGTCTCTTCATTACATAACCGAATCATTCTGTTCTTGCGTTCCTCGCTGTCGAGCATGCTAAGGAACGAAATTTCAGTCTTGCCAAGCAGCTGCACGCGCTCCACGGGATGATAATGGAAGTAGCCGGCCATCTCAAGCCCTGGTCGATACAGATCATCCACTGTAATGTTGCGCTTCAAACCGTCTTCGCCCGCCAATATTTCCATCTGGAAATGGCGGACCAGCTCGGATACTTTCACTTTCTTAGCCAATGGTTCGGCCTCCTTCTTAAAGCAGCTATGTGATAGGGCGTTATGTATGTGTATTTCCAATGTCTTCATCGTAATGCAAAAAGACGCCAAACGCAACGTTTCCGCCGCGCGGCGTCTTCTTCTTATTTGATGGGAATCGCAATTTCCTTAAAAGCATGACCGAGATATTGTTCGATCTCGATAGTCAAAGGCTGAACATACTCTTCGTTCGGGATATTATAATAATAGGTTACTCGATGCCTGTCACCTGCTCCGAACCGTGAAACCGTCGTACCGTTGGTGCCATAGCTTGTTCCTCGTGTGATCGAATAGGCAGTTCCTTCGGCATCTCGCACAACGCCGTTAAAACCAAATAAAAGAATATCTCTCATAACCGTCTGTGGATCATCCGCCTGCGACAATTCAAACGACAGATCTATCGCTTCACTTGACTGCCTTGCCTCGCCAAGCTTCAACCGTCCATCAGGCGCCTCTAGCAGCTTCCCTTGCTCCGTATCGATTACAACCTTCATTCCGCGATCGGACATCAGCAATCCTTTCGCCTTCAACGTTAAAGTCTCCGGCTTCTGGAAGTACGAACTTTGGAAATGACGGACGATCTTCGTGTCGAGATCCCCCATTCCCGATTTCGTCTGATAGCTTCGACCTCGTTCATCCACGAGCTCCAGATCGATAAAGTCGTTCAGCCTTTTCTCATTTCCGGATGCACTTTCAAACGTAATCGACACCTGCAGCGGCGTTATAACGGCTTTCTTGATCTCGATCCGCTGCCCCTCAACCTCGATCGTCTGATTCAAGTCAATGACTTCGGTCATCTCATCGAATCGGCTATGGTCGATCGGAACCTGCACCTCCAGCCATTCGCCGCCTAACTCCAGCTTAAACTGTATTTCGTGCGGCACGGGTTCGCCAGGCGCCATCATAATGTCCAGATAATCCTGTACAACACTGTCCTTATTATCCTTTTCCCGAAAATAATGAGCAGAGCCGATTGAGGCCACCACATTTCCGCCGTTCTCATTTTTGAGCTCATAGGACAGAGACGGTGTATCCTCCTCACTAATCCCCGGCCCTTCAGCCGTATACAACAACACAACCCGCTGTGCATCCGCTATAACGCCGTTCACCGTAAATGTATATCCATTCCGTTCGTCGGACTTGCCCACGACCTGAATGTATTCGTTGTCGATCGCCGATTGCAAGGAACCATCGTAGCTTACCAACTCCACAAATCCGGCAAAACCGGGTATATCTTTGACTATAGCAGCGAAGCCAGGAGAGATTCGTACAAAAGCCGTTAATACAAACAACATCGCAAGGACTGCGGCGCTTAGCTGAAGGCTCATTCGCTTCCCGCGCTGCCGTGTGCTTCTCCTGCGCCCTTGTTCCATCCCGTAAACCAATGCCTGATCCAGCTTCGAAGTTAACAAAGACTTCTCGCTTAATTGGATGCTCTGTCTCACCAGATCCGCATCCTTTAATAAGACGGCAACCACCTCTCGGTCTGCTTGTTCTGTATCCCTTTCATCGATTCCAGTATCGTCCGAGCACTTTTCCTCTTCCGACGCTCTATCCTTCTTCAGCCAATCGCTCATGCCGAATCCCCCCCTCCCTTTCGCCGATTTCCGCTCTTAATTGCTTCAGTGCTTTGTGAAGCCATGTACGTATTGTTCCATCCGGTTTCTCCATCATTTCTGCGATTTGCGTAATGGTCATGTCCCTGTAATACTTTAATACAATCACCATTTTGTAATGGGGAAGCAGCTTTGCCAACTGCTCCTCTATACCGAGACGTTCGATCGATTCTTGACCAGGGCCTGCAACATCTTTTATTGCCGAATCCGAAGGCATTTCCCGCTTTCTTTTTTTCCTTTCGTCCATACAGACGTTTATTAAAATTCGAATCATCCAAGTTGTGAAATATCTACTGTCTTTCAAGCTTTTTCTTTTGCTCCAAACGCGGCACACCGTTTCCTGTATGGCTTCCAGCGCGTCATCCTCATTACGCAAGTAAGCAAAAGCAATGCCGTACATTTTGTCCTTTTCCGACTGAATTCGTGCCAGCAGCGTTTCTTGGCTCCAATTCTTCAGCCCTTGGACATGCGTTGAATCCTCATTCTCTTGCACGACATCCCTCCTCGACAACCTCTCTCGACTCTTTCCCGTTAAGTATTAGACTCTTTAGGAAAGCAAACGGTTTTCCCCTCCGAAAAAATAAAAGAACCTCAGGCTTATGCCTAAGGTTCTCTATTATAAGGGGGATTAGAATTAGCTTTCGAAAATGTTCAGTTCGGACTCTTTGTCGAAGAGGTGAACTTTGTTCATGTCCAGAGCCAGCTTTACGCTTGCACCGTCACGGATTGCAGAACGGCCGTCTACACGAGCGATTACTGTATCGTTGCCGATACCGTTCAGGTACAGATACATTTCGTGACCAAGGTTCTCGGCTACCTCTACGTTCGCGTTTACGATCGTGCCAGGGGAAGCTTCCAGGAACACAGGCTCTTCGTGGATGTCCTCAGGACGAATGCCAAGGATGACTTCTTTGCCGATAAAGCCTTTGGAACGAAGCGTTGCTGCTTTGCCTTCTGGTACAACTACGTCTACGCCGGAAGCTTTGAACTTAACCGCGCCGCCTTGCTCGCTCAGAGTGCCCGTAATGAAGTTCATGGAAGGAGCTCCGATGAAACCTGCAACGAAAATGTTAACCGGATGGTTGTACAGTTCCTCTGGGGAAGCCGTTTGTTGAATGAAGCCGTCTTTCATAACGACGATGCGATCGCCCATTGTCATGGCTTCGATCTGGTCATGCGTAACGTAGATCGTTGTTGTTTCCAGACGTTTAGTCAGCTTGCTGATCTCCGCGCGCATTTGGCCACGAAGTTTGGCGTCCAAGTTGGAGAGCGGCTCATCCATCAAGAATACTTGCGGTTCACGAACGATTGCGCGGCCCAAGGCAACACGCTGACGTTGACCGCCGGAGAGAGCTTTTGGTTTACGGTCGAGCAAATGCTCGATATCAAGAATTTTAGCAGCTTCACGAACGCGTTTGTCGATGTCTGCTTTTTTGAATTTACGAAGTTTCAGACCGAACGCCATATTTTGGTACACGTTCATATGCGGGTACAAGGCGTAGGATTGGAATACCATCGCGATGTCGCGATCTTTAGGAGCTACGTCGTTCACGAGACGGTCGCCGATGAACAATTTACCTTCCGAGATTTCTTCAAGACCTGCGATCATACGAAGCGTCGTCGATTTACCGCAACCGGATGGTCCTACCAATACCAAGAATTCTTTGTCCTTGATATCAAGATTTACGTCGGTTACAGATGCTTTATCGGAACCCGGATATTTTTTGTAAATGCCTTCTAAGCGTACGCCTGCCATGATCAATTTCCCCCTAAGAAAAGAATTTCGATATGCATCTATCTTATCCCACAGACGGGCAGATGACTATGCACATACTTTACAAAAAAACTAATTCCTTTTCGTAACTTTGTACAATAGCAAAATGATCTTAACAAGCACGGCATCTCTAAACTGCCGAACATCAAGCCCCGTCTCCTGCTTGAGCTTGTCCAGCCGATATAAAAGCGTGTTCCGGTGAATATAAAGCCTCTTCGCCGTCTCGCTGACATTGCAATCCAATGAGAAAAACGTCTCCAGCGTAGCCAGCATCTCCGGCTCCACAAATAGATCGGCACGCTTCAGCGATTGCTCCAGGTACTTCGCGCGATAGCTCTCCGGAATCGTGTTCAACAGCCTTTCGAGCTGCAGCATCCATGGAAGATGAATATTCGTCCCCACATGGAATTTCCGTCCGAGATTGATCGTTTCGCGCAGCAGCATCGTCACCTCTACCATTCCTTTGGACGGTGTTACTGGAAGCCCGACGGCCAGATGACACTCGCCCAGCCACTCGCTTGCCAACATCTCATGCAGACCGGATGTAATGGAAGCAAGACTATCCTCCATCGATTCCTCTTCTGTCGCATCATAAGGTTCGGCATCCTCATCTCTGAGCAATGCCATCGGTCCCCAGATCAACCATTCCTGACTCTTGAGCGGAATAAGCAGAATATCCTCCGACAAAAACGACTTGAGAAGTTTCTCAAGCTCGGTGTAAGCCGCCGCCTTCGTGGTCGTTGTCTGCTCCGTTATTAGAAGGAAAGGAATCATGTCGTAATACAATCGGCTGCCCACTGTGAGATGATCGGGCAAGGAATAAGCCGGTTCATCGGAGTCCAGCTGCTGCTGGAGCCATTCGCTTAACCGCTCGGCGAACCGTTCCGAATCGCTAATGTTAGCATTCGGCTTCGCGGGCGGGTTGCGCACCGTCATGTAAAGCGTCCAACTGATCAGATCCTTTTCCTTCGTCGTCAACGAAGTGTCCGCGATTTCAAGCACGGACAGCTCCTGTTTCTGCCTTCCTGCAATAAACCAGGTCGACGACTCTGCCTTTTCGATTCTTGTACCGGGGGCAAGTGCTTCGCTCTTATCGGGCTGCCACTTTACATCGGCTTCTTGTACGAACGTTTCCCATTCCTGGACCGTTCTCGTTTTCAATTGAATAGGGCTATTCAGAATGTGCTGCAGCGGCATCAACCAGTCTGTCTTGCTCATTACTTAATCTCCACTCTCCATGAATAGACGC
Source organism: Paenibacillus agaridevorans (assembly GCF_018604145.1). Classification (NCBI taxonomy): domain Bacteria; kingdom Bacillati; phylum Bacillota; class Bacilli; order Caryophanales; family Paenibacillaceae; genus Paenibacillus; species Paenibacillus agaridevorans. Next base: position 6,137,829 of record NZ_CP075889.1, read on the forward strand.
TTTTTTATCATTGTACCATAACCCTGCGATGAATATTAATTAGCATCCGTTTGACCCTACTCCCGATTCATGATACTCTACTGCCAAACGATTCCTGGGGGCAATATATGCCCCAGCCACGAAGGAGAACTGTTCTATGTCCACAATCGCAATCATTTCCGGTAGTCCCAATGCAACTTCCCGTCTCAACGGCATCATCGATTACGCCCGTAAGGAAATAGAATCCCTTGGTCACACGACTAATACGATAACCGTAGTATCTCTGCCTGCTGATGATCTTGTCCATGCCAGATTCGGCAGCGCCTCCATTGTAGAGGCCAACCGGATCGTCGAAGAGGCGGATGCCGTCATCATTGCCAGCCCAGTATACAAAGCTTCCTACACTGGCGTATTGAAAGCTTATATCGACCTGCTCCCGCAGAAAGGGCTGGAAGGCAAACTTGTTGCCCCTCTCTTCATCGGCGGTACGCTTGCTCACTTATTGAGCATCGATTATTCATTAAAACCGGTCCTGTCTTCCATGGGAGCAAGACACTTCGTTCGTGGCGTCTATGCGACAGACGAACTGGTGACACGCATTCAAGACGGCTCAGTCGAAACCAAATTCGAGCTCGGCGCCGAGCTGCAAGGACGTCTTCAAGAGACGGTAAAGGAGCTCGATGCAGAATTGCGTATGAGAGCGGCGTTTAATAAATAGTACGTGGCGATAATAAAAGGGCCGACGCATGATGAAATGCGTCGGCCCTTTTCATGTAAGAAAATCCGTGTAGACATCCGTCACTCAGCGCTTAACGGACATAGGAAAAAATATTGGCATCTTCCGAGCGCCTGTTATCTTCATCATGAACAAATAGCTTTTCTCCTGAGGCTGTCGATTCATTCATTGTGAGTAACGGAGCTGAAACGTTCTTCTTTCGCTAACGGACCTCTGCGCCTCTATTTGCAGCATTTTCGCGATATTGAAAATCTAACGGACTTAGATGACGCTATTTGGTGCATTTCCGCCCATTCTATGCGATTTTGACGGAAGTAAGGTCGTCTGTGTCCGTTACCATTTGAACAGGCCCCATTTTTGCGAAATAGCGACTGTGGTGTCCGTTACGATCAGCCTTTACTTCACTGCGCTGCCGTCCACAATGAATCGACAGCCTCCTGTCCGCTAGATTGGTTAGAAGTCAAAATACGGGCACATAATGTCGTTGATGTCCGTTAGATTTATAAGCTAATATAAGCTGCATGTAGAAATCGCCATATTGCGTCATTTCCATACAACAAAAAAAGAGGCATCGCCTCTTGTCTGGTTAATTAGTAATAAAAACTGGTGAGCCATGAAGGACTCGAACCTTCGACACCCTGATTAAAAGTCAGGTGCTCTACCAACTGAGCTAATGGCTCCTGTTAAGGAACTGGTGGAGGATGATGGATTCGAACCACCGAACCCGAAGGAAGAGATTTACAGTCTCCCGCGTTTGGCCACTTCGCTAATCCTCCACGTTATAAATCCTAATGGTGGCTCGGGACGGAATCGAACCGCCGACACGAGGATTTTCAGTCCTCTGCTCTACCGACTGAGCTACCGAGCCTTACTTGCTAAGTTATAAAGAAATGGCGGAGCTGACGGGATTCGAACCCGCGGTCTCCTGCGTGACAGGCAGGCATGTTAGGCCTCTACACCACAGCTCCAGGAATTGAATGGTGGAGGATGACGGGATCGAACCGCCGACCCTCTGCTTGTAAGGCAGATGCTCTCCCAGCTGAGCTAATCCTCCATATGGTAGCGGCGAAGGGGATCGAACCCCCGACCTCACGGGTATGAACCGTACGCTCTAGCCAGCTGAGCTACACCGCCACATGTTTCCCCGAATTGTGTCTCTTGCAGCGCTCGGGGTCGCTTACAAGGTCAGGCAATGACATCGCCAAATGTCATGTGCAAATCTGTTGTTTGAGATGGAGCTTGTCCACCTGAACAACCGGATTGCGCCCTGAAAACTGGATACGAAAGTGTGCTGAATCTTTAGCTTGCTTACCGGCTGTATGACCAAATAAGCGATTAGGATAAGCCCTCGACCGATTAGTATTCGTCAGCTCCACACATTGCTGTGCTTCCACCCCGAACCTATCAACCTCGTCGTCTTCAAGGGGTCTTACATACTGGGAAATCTCATCTTGAGGGGGGCTTCACGCTTAGATGCTTTCAGCGCTTATCCCGTCCGTACTTGGCTACCCAGCGGTGCTCCTGGCGGAACAACTGGTACACCAGCGGTACGTCCATCCCGGTCCTCTCGTACTAAGGACAGCTCCTCTCAAATTTCCTACGCCCGCGACAGATAGGGACCGAACTGTCTCACGACGTTCTGAACCCAGCTCGCGTACCGCTTTAATGGGCGAACAGCCCAACCCTTGGGACCTACTTCAGCCCCAGGATGCGATGAGCCGACATCGAGGTGCCAAACCTCCCCGTCGATGTGGACTCTTGGGGGAGATAAGCCTGTTATCCCCAGGGTAGCTTTTATCCGTTGAGCGATGGCCCTTCCATTCGGTACCACCGGATCACTAAGCCCGACTTTCGTCCCTGCTCGACTTGTAGGTCTCGCAGTCAAGCTCCCTTATGCCTTTGCACTCTTCGAATGATTTCCAACCATTCTGAGGGAACCTTTGGGCGCCTCCGTTACATTTTAGGAGGCGACCGCCCCAGTCAAACTGCCCGCCTGACACGGTCCCCGTACCGGATTCACGGTACCAGGTTAGAACTCCGATACGATCAGGGTGGTATCCCAACGGCGCCTCCACCGAAGCTGGCGCTCCGGCTTCAAAGGCTCCCACCTATCCTGTACAGATCGTACCAAAGTCCAATATCAAGCTGCAGTAAAGCTCCATGGGGTCTTTCCGTCTTGTCGCGGGTAACCTGCATCTTCACAGGTATTAAAATTTCACCGGATCTCTCGTTGAGACAGCGCCCAATTCGTTACGCCATTCGTGCGGGTCAGAATTTACCTGACAAGGAATTTCGCTACCTTAGGACCGTTATAGTTACGGCCGCCGTTTACTGGGGCTTCGGTTCACAGCTTCGGGTTGCCCCTAACCGCTCCCCTTAACCTTCCAGCACCGGGCAGGCGTCAGCCCGTATACTTCGCCTTACGGCTTCGCACAGACCTGTGTTTTTGCTAAACAGTCGATTGGGCCTTTTCACTGCGGCCCCCTCGGGCTATTCACCCTACCGAGGCACCCCTTCTCCCGAAGTTACGGGGTCATTTTGCCGAGTTCCTTAACGAGAGTTCTTCCGCGCGCCTTAGCATGCTCTGCTCGCCTACCTGTGTCGGTTTGCGGTACGGGCACCATCACCTGGCTAGAGGCTTTTCTTGACAGCCGGAGTACATGACCTTCGCTACTGCAATTTTCGCTCCCCATCACAGCCCAGCCTAACGACTTGCGGATTTGCCTACAAGTCAGCCTCACTGCTTGGACGGGCTATTCCATCAGCCCGCGTCACTGCCCTTCTGTGTCACCCCATTGCTCATAACGGCTTACGGTGGTACAGGAATTTCAACCTGTTGTCCTTCCACTACGCCTTTCGGCCTCGCGTTAGGTCCCGACTTACCCTGAGTGGACGAGCCTTCCTCAGGAACCCTTAGGCTTTCGGCGGACAAGATTCTCACTTGTCTTTTCGTTACTCATACCGGCATTCTCACTTGAATACAGTCCACCAGTCCTCACGGTCCAACTTCAATCCGTATTCAACGCTCCCCTACCCAATGCAGCAAGCTGCAATGTCATAGCTTCGGTGGTGTGTTTAGCCCCGTTACATTTTCGGCGCAGAGTCACTCGACCAGTGAGCTATTACGCACTCTTTAAATGGTGGCTGCTTCTAAGCCAACATCCTGGTTGTCTGTGCAACTCCACATCCTTTCCCACTTAACACACACTTGGGGACCTTAGCTGATGATCTGGGCTGTTTCCCTCTTGACAATGGATCTTAGCACTCACTGTCTGACTCCCGGTAAGCATGTCAATGGCATTCGGAGTTTGACTAGACTTGGTAACCCTTGGCGGGCCCCGCACCCAATCAGTGCTCTACCTCCACGACACTCATAACCGAGGCTAGCCCTAAAGCTATTTCGGGGAGAACCAGCTATCTCCGAGTTCGATTGGAATTTCTCCGCTACCCCCACCTCATCCCCGCACTTTTCAACGTGCGTGGGTTCGGGCCTCCAGTGCGTGTTACCGCACCTTCACCCTGGACAGGGGTAGATCACACGGTTTCGGGTCTACGACCACGTACTCAAATCGCCCTATTCAGACTCGCTTTCGCTGCGGCTCCGGCTTTCCACCTTAACCTTGCACGTAATCGTAACTCGCCGGTTCATTCTACAAAAGGCACGCCATCACCCATTGATCGGGCTCTGACTTCTTGTAAGCGCACGGTTTCAGGTTCTTTTTCACTCCGCTCCCGCGGTGCTTTTCACCTTTCCCTCACGGTACTGCTTCACTATCGGTCACCAGGGAGTATTTAGCCTTGGCAGATGGTCCTGCCGGATTCCGACGGGGTTTCACGTGTCCCGCCGTACTCAGGATACACCTCGGAGAGAATGGACTTTTGGTTACAGGGCTTTTACCTGCTATGGCGGGCCTTTCCAGACCTCTTCGCCTAATCCATTCCTTTGTAACTCCATGT
>NZ_CP075889.1:6147500-6927500 GCF_018604145.1 Paenibacillus agaridevorans
ACCATACGGCTTCCCGAGCACATCTCCGGCAATTCGTTCAATGATTTCGCGGTGGTTCGGCTTCTCGGTCGTTTCTCTATGAATTTCATTTTTGAAGGCAAGAAGCAGGTTGCTCTCCGATAAGGATACGAGCTCCCCGTCCTTGAGCCAGGCATGCAGCGTCACCTTCTCTTCCTTGACCCGCTGCAGCACGTCGCCCCACTTCATGCGGGCCGCTCCCGATTCGGGACTGCCGGCGGAAGCGAGATAGGCGTCGAGCTTCACCTTGGCGCGAGCGATGCCGCTTCCGCCGCCGAAGGCTCCGCGGGAAGGGGAACGCGTCGCCGCTGCTCCCTGTCCCCCGCGTCCGGATGCTTCTCCCGCCGCTGCAATGGCTGCCCCTCCGCTGAGCAGTCCTTCCAGCTTGCGTTCCAGCGCAGCGATCTGCTGTCGCATGGCCTGCACCTCGGACGAGCTCGCCCCGCCTCCGGAAGGCGGGGGAGCGCCGCCGCTCCCAGCCGAAACCTTTGCCCCTTCGTCAAGCGTACACAGCTTGAGCAAGGCAACCTCGAATACGGTCTGCGGCTGCGTGGCGTGCCTAAGCTCCATCTGATACTTGTTAAGCGTATCGATCATCGCGAACAACCGTTCAGGCGAATAAGCCTCGGCCATTCCCTGGAACTTGTCGCGATCCACGATTCGCTCTGTGGCGGCTCCGTTGTTCGGCGCCAGCTTAAGAACCAGCAGGTCGCGGAAATAATAAATCAAATTCTCCAGGCACTTGTCCGGACTCTTGCCGGCCACCGTAAGGCCTTCGACCAGCGGCATAATAGCCGCGGCATTTCGCTCTTGCACGGCCTGTGCGAGCTGATAGAATTGCTCGGACGCCAGCCCGCCAGTCACATCGACGGCTGCCTCCAGCGTAATGCGCGAGTCGCCGAACGCGGCAACCTGCTCCAATAAGCTGATGGCATCCCGCATGCCGCCTTCCGATAATCGCGCTATATAAGCGATCGCATCCTCGTCGGCTTCGATACCTTCTTCCGAACATATCTGCAGCAATCGTCCCGTCTGCTCTTGAAGCGACACTTGGCGGAAGTCGAACCGCTGACATCTGGATATGATCGTAGCCGGAAGCTTGTGAGGCTCCGTCGTCGCCAAGATAAAGATGACATGTCCCGGCGGTTCTTCCAGCGTCTTGAGCAGAGCATTAAACGCTTCGGAGGTCAACATGTGCACCTCGTCGATGATGTACACCTTGTATCGAACCTCGGAAGGGGCATACCTGACTTTATCGCGTATGTCACGGATCTCGTCGATGCCGCGGTTGGATGCCGCGTCGATCTCGATCACATCCATAATATGTCCTGCCGTTATGCCTTTGCAAGCGTCGCATTCATTACATGGCTCCACGGTTGGCCCATGCTCGCAGTTTACCGCCTTGGCCAGCACTTTGGCCGTGGTCGTCTTGCCGGTCCCTCTAGGTCCGTTAAACAGATACGCATGAGATACCCGATCCTCGCGAATGGCATTCTGCAGCGTCTGTATAATATGTTGTTGTCCAACCATGTCCTGGAACGTCTGAGGACGCCAGGCACGATATAAAGCGATATGTGTCACGCGGCTCTTCCCTTCCGGTTGCATCAGATTCCCTTATTATACTACATTGCAGAGGGAAGCGTAAGCGCTAACCAAAGCTTGCCAGAGTATACCGGAATGGCAAACATCTGCTTGTCCGTGTTGACGTGCAAATAAGCCGCTTAGCCGGCTCTGTGCTTTTTTAGCCAAAAATGCCCGCAATTGCCGGAACCGGCAACTGCGGGCATTTGTTCAGGGCATCCAAGCCCTTATTGATTAGGCAGAACCGTGCACCTGCCCCCGATATATACGACCCAAGCGGCATTCTTGCTACACAGCTCGAGTCAGGCACTCCCCCGGCACATGAACTAACTTGCTTACGGCTGCTTCCTTCCGGACCTGACCGGGTTCACAAGCGTCCATTGCGGAGGACCCGACTGTCAACACTGCTTGCAAGCGCCAAGCCTCACATCAGTATAACCTCAGACAGGAATTCAACCTCGCTACAGCGGATTGCGAGTTACAGGGCACCGCTACCTCCCCGTCTAGCACGGCAAAAACAAGTATAGTACATTCCGGGACAAAGCGCAACCGATGGCGAAATTTACAACGTCTTGTTTAGACTTCAACTAGACGATCTTCGTATGCGCGTTTTGGAATGTCGTGTATACAAGCCCCTTAACGACTAGCTTTTACATGCACTTCGTATCTCGGCATATTCGTCTGTACGATCGCTTGGGCCCGCGCGCGCAGCTTCTCCAGCTGCGCATCCGTCATTTCCGGATCTGCCGTCAGCTGGACATGCAGCTCGCTGCCGTTAAAGCTGACCCGCGTGGAACGGATGCCGGCAACCGGCTTCAGCACTTGCTCGATCATCCGGGTATCCTTTTCGTACAGGAGCGTCGTATTGCGGTTCATCAAGCTTGGGTTGCTATTGGAATAACCCATATATCCGTCATGGCCGTAGCCCTTCTCTTTTCCCGGTTCCGCGCCGGAGCACCCCGCTCCAAGCAACAGCGCCGCGCCGATCAAGCCGGCAAGCATCCATCTATGCAGAGCCGTTCCGGACCCCGTATGCCTATCCAATTTGTCCATTAAAAAAACCTCCCTTATAACCATAGGATGGCTGAGGGAGGTCCTTGTATTCTGCCAAATAAAGGCCGAATTGGCGATAGGAATTAAATGCCGTATTTCTTCTTGAAACGGTCGACGCGGCCGCCGGCATCCAGGAACTTCTGCTTACCCGTAAAGAACGGGTGGCATGCGGAGCAAATCTCTACGCGAAGAGTCGGTTTAATGGAACCAGTCTCGAACGTATTGCCGCAAGCGCAAGTTGCTGTAACGACGTGGTATGTCGGATGAATACCTTGTTTCATCTCGTTCACCTCTTTCTGCCCTGAGCCACATGCGGGCCCAGAGTATAAATCACACAATGTGGATTATAGCACGACGCGGCTCTCCATGCAATGATTAACCACTGTATGGCTACAATTCCTCACAGTGGTCGTTCCACGCATTTATAGAACTACGGGATTAACACATTTTTTGGACGGCGAAGCTCGACAGGCGGCACATGCGTGTAGGAGCCGATGACGACATCCGGCAATTCTTCCCGGAAAATCTCGAGCATCGTCTTCATTCCATAAATTTCTCCTTGCGCCTTGGGGATAAGCTCTAGGTAGCTCTCGGGATCGATATTGAGATTCCGCATTTGGATCAGCTTGAGCCCCGTGCGTTTCGCGAAGCCGATCATGGCCTCAATCTCTTCCTCGCGGTCCGTCACCCCGGGGAAGATCAAATAGTTGATGGACGTATACACGCCCTTGTCGGTAGCGTATCTGAGCGACTTCTCGACATTTTGCAGCGTATAGCCGCGCGGCTTGTAATACGCATTATAATGATCGTCGAGCGCGCTGATCGTACTGACGCGCATCAAATCCAGACCGGAGTCCACAATGGCGCGAATGAAATCGGTTAGTCCTGCGTTGGTATTAATATTGATGTAACCGTTCGAGGTTACCGCGCGCACCCGTCTCATCGCTTCCACGATGATCTTTACTTGCGTGGACGGCTCGCCTTCGCAGCCTTGGCCAAAGCTGATAATAGACTCCGGCTCGCGAAGATGCTCCAGCATGATGTCTACGACTTCGTCCACCGTCGGCTTGAAGTTCATCCTGGTCTGAGGAGCCAGAAAGCCGCTGTCGTCCGGCTGCTCCGAGATGCAGCCGAAGCAGCCGGCATTGCACGAATAGGAGACCGGCACGGCGCCTTCCCAACGATTTAGAAACGTATTGGATGCCGTGAGACACTCATAGCCGAGCGCGCAGTTGGACAAGTGTTTGTACAGACGATTGTCCGGATACTTCTGCAGCAGCCGCTCCACTTGCACGCCAAGCTCCTGACGATCGCAGTTCAGCGGATCCCACCGCTCCGGATCGTCGCATTGCTCGGCGGCAACATGGAAACCGCCGTCCTTCCAGACAACGGCCGTGTAGCCGAAGAGCGGCAGTTTCTCGTTTTTGTCCGCCTTCACGTAGCCGGGCAGGCATAGCCGCGTATAGCCTTGGGGCAGCAACGCGCCGACAGCTTGGGCGCCGCCGGGCAATACTTGCATCTCTCCGCTGTCCGGGTCAAGGCCGACGGGACGCGTAAACGGCAAGCTGACCAGCGTCGCTCCTTCCGGGAGAGGAATGAGTTCCTCCTCCATCATCTCGACGACCATGTCGCCGCTGCGTCCTAGACCGTAAAAATCGGGATGGTCGAACACATTGCCGTGTTCGTCCGCATATACGAGATTCATGATGTCCTCCTTCCAGCCGGGCTGCGGCCTCCTATGACCCCTGCGTCGAACGCGCTACGGGTCTGCGGCCAGCGGATGTCGACGAGGATGCGGGGCTCTTCGCCTGCGGTCTGTCGTTCCTGGACGGCTCGGCCGTCGTATCCAGCGACATAAGGAACTGTTCGTTATTGTCGGAGTCCTTCAGCTTTTTGAGGAAATTATCGACGAAGTCCGGCGAGTCGCTCATCGTTTTGCGGATGGCCCATATCTTGTCGAGCTCTTCCTTGGTCAACAGCATCTCTTCCCGCCGAGTACCCGATCTGCGCATATCCAGCGCCGGGAAGATTCGGCGTTCCGCCAGCTTGCGATCCAGATGCAGCTCCATATTGCCCGTACCCTTAAATTCTTCATAAATGATGTCGTCCATACGCGAGCCCGTCTCGATCAAGGCCGTCGCCAGAATCGTCAGGCTTCCGCCTTCCTCCACGTTGCGCGCCGAGCCGAAGAAACGTTTGGGACGGTGGAAGGCAGCCGGATCGATACCGCCGCTCAATGTGCGGCCGGATGGCGGGATAACAAGGTTGTAAGCACGCGCAAGGCGCGTGATGCTGTCCAAGAGAATGACAACATCCTTCTTATGTTCGACCAATCGAAGCGCGCGCTCGAGCACAAGCTCGGCAACCTTGATGTGATTCTCCGGAAGTTCATCGAACGTCGACGCGACAACTTCGCCTTTTACCGAGCGCTGCATATCGGTCACTTCCTCCGGACGCTCGTCGATGAGCAGCACGAACAGCTCAATATCAGGGCGATTCTCGGAGATGCTGTTGGCGATCTCCTTCAGGAGCAGCGTCTTTCCGGCCTTTGGCGGAGCGACGATAAGTCCCCTTTGGCCAAGTCCGACAGGGGCTAACAGGTCCATCATACGGGTGGATAACTTCGACTTAGAGGTTTCGAGCACTAATTTCTTCTCGGGATATAGAGGAGTAAGAGCAGGAAAATGGAGTCGTTCTGCCGCCGTTTCAGGGTTTTCTCCATTAACGGCATTTACTTGGAGCAAGCCGAAATATCGTTCGTTCTCCTTTGGAGGCCGGCACTTTCCGGAAACAAGATCGCCGCTTCTCAGATCAAACCTGCGGATCTGGGATGCCGAAATATAAATATCTTCCTTGCTGGGCAAATAGTTGATGGGACGCAGAAATCCGAATCCTTCTTGCAGGACGTCCAATACGCCTTCCATAAACATAAGTCCGCTCTTCTCCGCTTGCGCCCGGAGGATGGCGAATATAAGTTCCTTCTTCTTGAGTTGACCGTAATAAGCAATTTGATATTGCTTGGCGAGCTTATACAGCTCCGTCAACTTCATCTCTTCCAGATCCGCAATCTGAAGATCCGACATATTCTCACCACTTTATTCGAATTGTTGAAAACCTTTTAATTCATCATTACCAGTTTTTACCTAATTTATTCCAAACTGTCCTCGCGCCATACTTCCGCACCCAGCCTGGTCAGATTCTCCACCAGATGATCGTACCCCCGGTCGATGTACTCTACGCCGGTAATTTCGGTTACGCCATCCTCCACGGTCAATGCAGCTACAACCAACGCCGCTCCAGCCCGCAAATCCGCCGCCTTTACCTTGGCCGCATTGAGCTTGCCGCCTTCGATAATGGCGGAGCGTCCTTCCACGCGGATATTGGCCCCCATGCGCGTAAGCTCCGGCACATGCTTGAACCTCGTTCCGTAAACGTAGTCTGTCAGAATGCTGACGCCTTTCGCTTGCGTAAGAAGTGTTGTCATCGGCGATTGCAGATCGGTTGCGAAGCCCGGATAAACCAGCGCTTTCACATCGATGGCCGTGTATTCCGGCGAGCCGATAATCCGAATGGATTCGTCCATCTCGACGACCTGCACGCCCATCTCCTCAAGCTTGGCCGTCATGGCTTCCATATGCTTGGGAATAACATTATCTATAAGTACGTCGCCGCGCGTTGCTGCGGCCGCAATCATATAAGTTCCCGCTTGAATGCGGTCGGGAATGATGGAATGCCGGCAGCCGTGAAGTTTTCTGACACCTTCGATACGAATCGTCTCCGTTCCGGCACCTTTCACATTTGCTCCCATGGCGTTCAACAAAGTAGCTACATCTATGATTTCAGGCTCTTTTGCCGCATTTTCGATAATGGTGGATCCTTGGGCCCGAGAGGCCGCAAGCATAATGTTAATCGTCGCTCCGACGCTCGCAACGTCCAGGTAGATCTTGGCTCCGCGCAGCTGCGCGGCCTTAATATGGATGGATCCGTGCTCATTGGTTACGGTAGCGCCCAACGCTTCGAAGCCTTTAATATGCTGGTCTATGGGACGAGGCTCGAAATTACAGCCTCCGGGCAAGCCTATAATCGCTTCTCCAAAACGGCCTAACATGGCGCCCATCAAATAATACGAGGCTCTAAGCAGCTTGACCTTGCCGTTTGGCATTGGTCTTGCAATAAGCTCAGAAGGATCGATTCGCATCGTATCCCCATCGCGAGTAACCGTCGCGCCAAGCTCTCGCAGGATGTCGCTATAAACCGCAACATCGCTAATCTCAGGCAAATTGTCTAATACAACTTCCGATTCCGCCAATATTGCAGCAGGAACAAGAGCGACCGCGCTGTTCTTGGCTCCACTGATCTGAACCGTGCCGCGCAGCGGTCGACCTCCGCGAATCATCAATTTCTCCATGAAAAGTAGGTTCCTCCTCTTAAGCTTAGAAGGCAGCAATACTAGCAGCTTTAATGATTGACAGGCAGAAAGAATTGCGGCGCCCTTGTCAGAGGACGCCACATTTTCTGTTAAAATTCTAATCTAATTGGGACAAGGTAAAACGGCTGTTGCCGTCTTTCGGCGGTGTAATATCCGAGAAATAGAGGTCAAGTATGAAGTAAATCTATACAATCCTGTATTTCAAAAAACCGCCGCAGCCATAAGGCTTGGAGCTTGAAGGCTCGTCCTGTCGGCATTGTTCAGGCGGTCACTCTGAGCTATTATATCACACCGAAGAGCCAAATGGTAAGGTCTCTTTCCTTTCCGGAATAGCAAAAAGAAGCAACGCCGCGCGCCGCGCATGCGATGCTTCCTTCTTCAAAATATAGGAAAGCCTATGATCGCCCTACTTTCTCTATATTTCCCGGAATGAAACGAGCCGCGCTGCCGCGGGACGGCCACAGCCGTTTCACCTTGCTTCATTAAGAACCTACAGCGAACCGGTCCGACGAACTGCCTCCCTGCAGATGGCGATTCACTTCCATTCTCATCTCGTCGATATCGAACGGCTTGGTGAAGTGCATCAGCGCGCCGAGATCCGTCGCTTCCTTAATCATATCGAGTTCGCCGTAAGCCGTCATCATAATGACCTTGATGGAAGGATCGATCGTTTTGATATGCTTTAGGATCTCCAAGCCATCCATGCCCGGAATCTTCATATCGAGCAATACCAAATCCGGTGAATCGCGTCGCACGATCTCCAAGGCGATCTTGCCGTTCGCAGCTTGAAACGTATTATAGCCTTCGCTGCTGAACACTTCTAACAACAAGACCCGAATTCCGTTCTGATCGTCGACAATCAATACCTTCTTCTTATCCAAGCTCCTCAACTCCCCGAGAATGAACGTCGTAATCTTCATCAAACGATAAGAGACTGCTCCGTCAATTTTTTATATCTATTCGAGAGAGAGAAGGGATTATCCTGCTATGGCATACAAAAAATTACTGGATGGAAGAAAGGATGACAACAATGTGTCAACTTCTCGCTAATTAGCGCGCCAAACGCTCCGAATACGATAGTGCCGATTGCACGAACCCTCTAAACAGCGGCTGCGGGCGATTCGGTCTGGACGTGAATTCCGGATGAAATTGTACCGCAAGGAACCAAGGGTGATCCTTGAGCTCGACCATCTCTACCAGGCGTCCGTCCGGGGAAGTGCCGGAAATGATCAGTCCCGCGGACTCAATGGCTTCCCTGTATTCATTATTGAACTCATACCGATGACGGTGGCGTTCGTACACCAGCTCGTCCCCGTATTCGCGAATCGCGATCGTCTCGGATGCGATCTTGCACGGATACAGGCCAAGGCGCATCGTACCGCCCAAATCCTCGATATCCTTCTGGTCTGGAAGCAGATCGATAACCGGATACGGCGTAGAGGAATTAATCTCCGAGCTGTTTGCTCCCGCAAGACCAGCCACGTTGCGAGCGTACTCGATAACGGCGACTTGCATCCCGAGGCAGATGCCGAAGAAAGGAATCTTCGCTTCGCGCGCATACTTGATGGCGCAAATCTTGCCTTCGATGCCGCGATCCCCGAAGCCGCCCGGCACCAGAATGCCGTGTATGCCTTGCAGGGCGTCCGCGACGGTATCGTCGGTCAGCAGCTCGGCATCGACCCAGCGGATCTTCACTTCGGAATCCGCGGAGATGCCGGCATGTCCGAGCGATTCCACGATGCTAAGATAGGCATCATGCAGGGCAACGTATTTGCCGACGATTGCGATCTCCGTTGTGTGATGCAACGACTTCACTCGGGCGACAAGGCTCTCCCATTCGCGCATGTCGGGCTGCTCGGTCTGCAGCTTAAGATGGTTTACGACGAACTCGTCGAGTCCTTGCTCGCGAAGCATGAGAGGCACCTCGTACAAGGTCGACGCATCGCGGCATTCAATGACCGCATTTTCGTCGATGTCGCAGAACAAGCCGATTTTGCGCTTCATGTCTTCGGCAAGAGGATACTCCGTGCGGCAGACGATTACGTTCGGTTGGATCCCGATGCTGCGCAATTCCTTCACGCTGTGCTGAGTCGGCTTCGTCTTTACTTCGCCTGCTGCCTTAATGTAAGGAATAAGCGTGACGTGGATATACATGACGTTGTCCCGGCCGATATCGCTCTTGATCTGGCGAATCGCTTCCAGGAAAGGCAGGCTCTCGATGTCGCCGACCGTACCGCCGATCTCCGTAATGACAACGTCAGAGCCATGCTCCTTGCCCGCGCGGAAGACGCGATCTTTGATTTCGTTCGTGATATGCGGGATGACTTGCACCGTTCCACCCAGATAATCGCCGCGGCGTTCCTTGGTGATCACGTTGGAATAGATTTTGCCCGTGGTGACGTTGCTGTTCTTGGACAGGTTGATATCAATAAACCGTTCGTAGTGACCGAGGTCAAGGTCCGTCTCTGCGCCGTCGTCCGTGACGAATACTTCGCCGTGCTGGTACGGGCTCATCGTGCCCGGGTCGACGTTGATGTAAGGATCAAACTTCTGGATAGTAACTTTAAGCCCTCTGTTCTTGAGCAGTCTGCCTAGCGATGCCGCGGTGATTCCCTTGCCCAGGGAAGAGACCACGCCGCCGGTTACGAATATATATTTGGTCACTGTGATGATACCCTCCATGCTCCTATGTTAATAAATAGTTTACCCAAATCCGCTGCCTTATGTCGCACATGCGCCATGAATATGTAGCGCGCAAGGCCTATGATGCTATCCGATTGAATCCAAGATGAATCGACTGTCGCCGTCTTTTGTCGGCGCAGCGCGTTTCATTTCGACAATTCTAAGTCCAAATAAGTTGCTAAAACTTATAAATTCTTAGAATTCAAACAAAAAAAGTGACACCCGTAGCTACGGGGGCACTTTTCTCTTATCGCATGTCATATGCGTATTATTGGTTAACCGAATCTGAAGCCCATGCAATAGTGTACTCTGCTTAATAGTACATGTCAAGCGAAACTAGGCGGACTTCCGATTACTTATCGTCGTCGTCTTCTTCGTCTTCGAAGGAGTCCTCTTCCTCGTCTTCTTCGGCGTCGAGTTCGTCTTCGCCTTCTTCCAGATCCTCTTCCTCTATGTCGATCTCCTCTTCGACCTCAGCCTCTTCTTCGGCCTCCTCGAAGTCTTCGGAGTCCTCGTCGTAGGCATCGTAATCTTCTTCCTCAGCCGCGAAATCGTCCTCTTCTTCTTCCGCGAACAGATCCTCGTCGTCGAGATCGTCGTCGTCGTTAATGATGCGCGTACGCTTCGCGTTGCCCACCGGATCCTCGGAGCGCTCTACCGGATACCAGCGCTTGAGTCCCCACATATTGCTGCCGACGCAAGCGAATCTTCCATCGATGTTGATCTCCGTATATACCTGAGCGATAAATTGATTGATGCCTTCCTGGGACAGACCGCGAATCTTGGCGATCTCCATCATCAAATCGCGATAATAGTATGGCGTGTTGGCCGCTTTGAGCACCTCGAACGCCAAGTCGACCATTGGCATTTCCTTCACGCGTTCAGGATCCAGCTTCAATGTAATATTGCCGCCGCTCATATGGACACATCCTCTCTCACTTGCTCTGGAATGATGTACGTTGCCGTACCTTATGCATTCTCGGACGAAGCTTCCGAGCCCGCTCCTAGCCGAGCGGCCGTTCTCCTTCGCACGCATTAGTCAAACTATAGTAAAACCTATTTCAATCGAAAAATCAAGTGCAGGCCGTTCTCGGAGCGCAGCTCGTCCGGCAGCCGTTCGACGAGTACCCTGCGTGCGGCAGTGCGGGAAATGTCGGAACATGCCGGATCTGAGCGGTCACGGCAAAAAAGCGAAGGGAAGCTCCCTTCGCTTTGACTGTATCCATCCGACTCGCGTCGGAGATGCAAGAGCGTATCCAGCTCTTCATTCATCCTATGAGCGAACGCGGATTTTGCCACGGTCTGACGCCTATTTATTTGAAAAAAGGCAAGTGGCTCATGCCGTCCCGCTCCATCCTTCATACAATAGTGCAGCATCGTCCTTCGGGAGGGGGAGCTCTATTGAATATCGCCGCATTCATTCGTTCGCTGCAGCAATCGCGTTCGATATCTTCCACAGAAACGACAAAACGCATTATCCGATTCAAGCATGACAGCGATTATCGCACGTTCGTGCGGCAGCTGTCACAAAACGACAAACTTAGGCCGCTGCGCAAGCTCGTAAGCCCCCTGCCCATCATTAGAGGTATCGTCTGCCAATTGCCAGCTTCAGCCGTGCTTGATTGCTCTGGAGGACACATCTGGATGGAGAAGGACTGCCTCATCAGCGTCAACCCCTCCTCTCAGAAGTCGCTCGCGCTCGATAACGGCATGCCATGGGGCGTGCAACAGATCAAGGCGCCGCAAGCATGGGGCGTCACGACCGGACATCGCGTCAAGGTTGGCGTCATCGATACCGGAATCGACTTTAATCATCCCGATCTGCGACATTCGCTGCTTCGGGGAATCAACCTGCTAAATCGAAGCAAAATGCCTTACGACGACAATGGACACGGCACGCATATCGCGGGAACGATCGCCGCGGCCAATGGCATGCATGGCATGATCGGCGTGGCTCCGCGTGCGCTGATTGCTCCGGTCAAGGCGTTCGACCACAACGGAAGCGCCTTTGTCTCCGATATTATACTCGGCATCGAGTGGTGCGTCCGCAATGGCATAGACGTCATCAACATGAGCTTCGGGATGAAGAACAGAAGCAAGGCGCTGCTAGGCGCTGTAACAAACGCCTACAACTCCGGCGTCATCATCGTCGCTTCCTCCGGCAATGACGGCAAGCTTCGCTCCGTCGACTATCCCGCCCGTTATCCTCAGACGATCTCCGTAGGCGCCACAAACCGCTCCCGCAGGGTCGCGCCCTTTAGCAACCGGGGGGCGCATATCGATATCTACGCTCCCGGCGAGAAAATCACATCGGCATGGCTGAGAGGAAACTATAATGAGATGAGCGGCACCTCTATGGCAACTTCTCACGTGAGCGGGGCCATAGCCCTGCTGCTGTCACTTTACCCGCATCTGACACCGGCGGAGATTAAGCTCATCATGAAACGTTCCATGCAGCCGTTGCGCAACGCCAAAAATCGGCGAAGCAGCACCGGCGAGCTGGACATCGTCCGAATGCTGCAAGCCGCGGAGAAGCTATAAGCTTCTTGCGCGGCTTGTCGTTTTTTCCTTTTTCAACTGCCGGATGCCGCCTTGACCTTGGGACACTTCCGGCAATACTCCGGCGCCATCTCGTAATACAAGCAGCATGTCAATCTCGGCCTGGCCGAATAAATCCCGGAAGAGCGCGCCGCACCTCCCATGAACTTAGCCAGTGGATTACGTTTTTCGCCGAATAGGGATGCCGACGAAGGGCTCGACATATAGACATAATCTTCCGCGGCATGCGGGCCCTCGAACTCCTCCTCTTCGTACGGCGGAGCGATCCGCACGGCGGCGTTTTCCCACAAAATCGCCATCGGCACGCGAGCGCACTCCGACAGCGTCTTGAACAAAGGGGCCACATGGTCGGCGAACAATCCGCAGAGCACGTCTTCTCTCCACTTCTCCCGCTTCCCGGCCAACGGTACCGTCACAGTCAAGCCTTCCACTGCCAGCTCGGGAAAGCTGGACTTGCCCGCGGCGCAGCCGCTATAGTCCGGTGAGATCAGGCGGCATTGCATGGGCGTCAGCATCAACCCTTTATTGAAACCGGTCATCGCATGCAGCACGGGCGCGACTAGCAAGTAGCCATACCTCTTCGCCAGCATGGAAGCCGTCACTCTCCGGGACGGAGCCCCGATATGCTTTCCCAGCCAATCCAGATAGTCCCCGCACATCTCCTTGTTCAGCAACTCCGATACCCGCACGTCCGCCAGCAAAGGAGGAAGATCGGCCCCATCCTCGATCATTCGGAATTCTCCAGGGAGCTCCCTCCGTTCCTCCTGCGATAAAAACGTTCTTCCGTTAGTGGCCGCCAAGCAGCGTTTCTCCCACCTGATCCACGATCATATTAATTGCGATCGGGCCGTAGTAAGCGATCCATAACGTCGTGTCGACGTTGTATATCCTGTTGTGCTTAACGGGCTCCAGCGACTGCCAGGTTTCCGTCTTCTGGTACTCCTCGGCCTCTTCCTTGAACATATCGTCGGTCAGCAGGAAGTAATGGTCGGCTCCAACGCCGGGCAATGCCTCCAACGCGATCTGATAAGCGGTATCGTCCACCTCGGTTACCGCTTTCGGAGCGATCAATCCCAAGTCCCCGTATAGAATCGCTCCCGTGCGATGATCCGGCGTATGCACTCGAATGCCGCCGTCCCTAGGCCTTAGCAATGCGATGCTCTCCCCGTTCATCTTGGCCTGCAGCTTCTCCTTGAGGCTGGACACCTTCTCTTGGTAAGCCTTCAGCACGTCGGCGGCAGCCTGCTCCTTGCCGACGATCTTCCCGAACGTAACCAATGTGTCCTTCCAGTCCTCGTCGAAGTCGAGCACGATCGTCGGGGCGATCTTCGAGACGCTGTCATAGATTTTCTCCTGGAAGCCGGTAATAATGATCAGATCGGGATCCATCGCCACGATGGCCTCGAGATTCGGCTCGTCGCGCGTGCCCAGCACCTTGACGTCCGCCAACTGATCCGCCAGATATTCCGGGAAGTCCTCCGAAGAGCCCGCCGCGGTGACGCTGCCCGCCGGCTGTTCTTGCAGGGCGATCAACTGATCGACGAACTTCGTGTCGAGAACCGCGATGCGCTCCGGCTTCTGCTCCAGCACGATGTCATCCTTCAGATGCTTAATAGTAACGGGATAACCGGCTTGCTCCGCTTGGGCCGGACCGGGAGCGGCCGTCGAGGACGCCGTGGACGTCGGGGACGCTCCTTCGTTCGTATTGGACCTCGCTCCGCCGTTTCCGCCCGAGCATGCCCCCAGAATCAGGGCCAGACTCAGAATTAGACTAACGGCCAGCATGGATTTCGTACGTTTGATCACTTGCCATTCTCCTCCGCTTGAATATTGATAATGATTCGCACTATCAACATCACTATAAGGGAGTTTGGCCGCTTCTCCAATGAGATTTCGCGACAAGCCGGATGCACTTATGCGACAGGACCGGCGGCATTGGAGCGGAGAGATGCCGTAATGCTTCTTGAAGGCGCGGCTGAAGTAATAGCTGTCGGAGTACCCCGTCGCCTCCGCAATCTCGCGCAGCGTTGCCTGCGTCCCCGTAAGCATCGCCCGAGCCTGG
Organism: Paenibacillus agaridevorans; assembly: GCF_018604145.1. Lineage (NCBI taxonomy): Bacteria > Bacillati > Bacillota > Bacilli > Caryophanales > Paenibacillaceae > Paenibacillus > Paenibacillus agaridevorans. The sequence goes on from NZ_CP075889.1 coordinate 6,161,885, forward strand.
TCCATGCGGATCCCGATCAAATACTCCATCGGACCAACCCGGTGCCGCTTTTTGAACTGCCTTTGCAATTGTCGAGGTCCCGCTTCCAGTACGGTTGCGAGCTCCTGGAGGCCGAGAGGCTCCGCGTAATGGTCTTTCAGATAACGAACGGCCCTGGCGACAAGATCCGGCCGGTACACGTCCGTGCCTCCCTGCTCGTGAACTTGCCGCAGCATTTCGTACACCAATTGATGGAACAAGGCTCTGACGTGGAACCGGTCCAAGGCGGAGGGAGCTTGCCACAGCCCCAGCATCTGCTCCGACTTCGCATACAGCGCCAGCGGATACCCCGGCACAAAGCCGTACGAAGACTGGAACGGACTGTTTTTCTTCAGAATAGCAGCCAATTCCTTGCGATGCGGCGGCGCGGGAGCCGCTTTGTAGAAGATCAGATCGTATTGCACCGCCTCCCTGACCTGAACGATGTCCAGCAGCGAGCCCTTGCCTGCATGGCAGGCGTAAGCGCCCCGAACCGAGTGGCGGCGCTCGTCGATATAAATATCCGCGCACCCTTGATGAATCAGCAAGAACCCGCTGGCGGGCATGCGGAAGGAAGCCCGCTTCTCTTCCGGCCCGATCCGGGAACGCCTGATATCCAGCACTCTGATCGCGGAATGATTCCACAGCTTCAAATGATCCTCCAACGAAATCCCTCTATTTCCCTCCATGACCATCTCATTCTCCCACTCGTTTAACTCGCAGCGCCCCCGACCGGTTTCGATCGTTCGGGTTGGATCCGATTCGATTCGGATTGATTCGATTTGATTCGATTTGATTCGATTCGATTTGATTTGTGATTTGATTTGATATGGCTCGTTTTGCTTCGTTTAGATTGATTCGATTCGATTCGGATTGATTCGATTTGCACCGATTATATCAATAATAATTCTCATTATCAATTAAATTGGTCTATCATAACACCAACACCAAGGGTAGCTGAATAAAACAAACGTGTCCAGTCACTTCCCGCCTAACGGGCATAGAGAGGCTGTCGATTCATCGTGGACGGCAGCGCAGATAAGTAAGGGCTGATCGGACACCACAGTCCCTATTTCGCAAAAATGAAGCTTGTTCAAATGGTAACGGACACAGACGTCCTTACTTCCGTCAAAACCGCATAGAATGGGCGGAAATACACCAAATAGCGCCATCTGTGTCCGCTAGATTTTCAATATCGCGAAAAGGCTGCACATAGAGGCTCTGAGGTCCTTTAGCGAAAGCAGAACGTTTCAGCTCCGTTACTCACAATGAATCGACAGCCTATTCCCGTCTGTTAGACCTAGCAACCGCTCAAAAGCAATAAAGCTCGCCGCAACGTCGGCGAGCTCGATATTATGCGCATGCTGTAAGCCGCCAAGAAGAACTGATCCTCGGCTTGCAACTGCTCCCTTCATTGTCGCGAACCGCCGCCGTCGCCATACTCGACAAGCGCCCGCTCGTCCCTCTACCAATCGTTGACGATGATCCCTTCATTGATCATTGTAAAGTAGAAGGTATCCATCACATCCGCGAGCTGCGGCTCGCGCATGAGAATAAACGATTTTAGCTCTCGCCATTGCGGCAAAAGTTGTTCCTTCGGCGTCCCCGCCGCTTTGCGGCTTAACAGCTCGGCCAAGCCTTTGTTGATCGTGGCGGAATCGGCAAGGATGTGCAGCATCTCCGCACGGTTCGGGCAGACAGCGGCCGCAGCCTCCGCAGCCTCCGCGGCCTCCCGAAGCCGGGGCAAATACGCCTCGCACCATGCCGCCGCCTGCACGAAACCGTCATGCGCCCCCTTGTCCAGCATCGGCAGCTCATTGCGCGTGTACTCATGGGACATCAGCCTGCTGATCCCCTCGAGGTATTCCCAAGCCAGCGCCGCGTGTTCGCCGTATGCCGCTGCAAAATATTCCTCCGCCAGCCGTTCGAAGGCCAAATCGCGATTGAACAGGGTATGCCCCATCGTGTACATGGCAAGACCGTTCGGAAAAAAAGCCCGCTGTACCTGGCAGCTGACCAAGCCGCCAAGCCCGAGTTGCCGCAGCCCCTTTATATCCTCGCTAATGACCCGCGCCAACCGAATGCCGGAATATTCCCGGTGCACATCCCACATCAAGTGGTAGTCAAAATCAAAGCTGTCGCCGGCGAACACCTTCTGCCACTCATACAGAAAGGCCAGGTTGCGCTCGATGTCGCGCGGATAGTCCACCTTGTTCAGCTCGAACGGTATACGCGGCGTCTTGCCCCGCTCAGGCGCCTTGCCTTCTTTTAGAAAGGTGCTGGTATACGTGCGGTGAATCGGCGCATACATCATAATGAACCGGTCCGGATTGTTCATCCGGACCTGCTCAGGCGTCCACAACAGCTCGAGATAGATGAGGAAGGCAATTCGGTTCTCCAATCCGAGCGCGTTCAGTTGCCTATCCACCTCGTTGATCATAACCATATAGTGATCCGGCGGCGAGAGCCGGCGGCATTCTTCGCATTCGCAGAAATTGTTGAAGTTGTCCCCCAGCCATACATGCAGCACATCCACCTCGCGATGGGCTTGCACATAACGGACGATTTCGTCAATCATGGCTTGGCTGGCCAGCGGATTGGAATAGCAGAGCTGCGTATTAAGCGGAATCCCTTCAAAAAAGGTTCGTTTGCCGCCCACCTCTGCAAGCAGAATGCGCTTGTCCTCCGGAATTTCGCTATCCTGCACCTTATGCCAGCCGATGGACGGAAACCCTATGCTTTCGCATGTCCAGCCATGCCCGACCGCATGGTAGATCATCCCGCGCAGCTTGATGGCCGCAATGATTCGGGCGACGAATTCGAGAGAATGCTCGCGCGTAAACGGTTCTGCCGGCATGGTTTCGTTGCCCTCATGCTTATACCAGCGCTCGAAGAAGGTGAAGGAATCCCGGAATTGCAGGAAATACGCATTAAAGCCTGCTTTGGGCGCCCATTCGACGATCGACAGGACATGCTCCAGACTGGCCGCCCCTTCGATGCATATGCCGCGATGACGATGATCGGGCCTGGCCAGCAGCCTGACGCTGCATGCCGCCTTTTCCCGCTCCGGGATATATTCCCCAGCGGGGGTCGGTCGATAGAAGCGGCAACCAAGCTCATGAAGCAGCCGATATACGCCCTGCAGGACGCTTCGGCTGTTCGTTCCGATAATAACTCCGCTACCGCCCTGAACATCAATAAGAAACGCATCATCCCAATATGCATTCAGGGGGGCGCTGTGCCATTGAATCTGAAAATCCGCCGGATCGAGGTCCGGAATCGTCGGCGCCTCATCGCCCGCACCCAAGCCAGTACCAAAAGCTGTCGGGTTGACGGCCAGCTTAATATTCAGTCCCTCGCCTTCGCCGGTCAACCGCCGACCGTAACGTTGCAATTCCGCATAGGCATAATCCAGCTCTGCCGTTGCCGGCTTCTGTTTGACATCCATTAATAATTTATTCATCTAATCCCTCTCTCGCCTTACATGATGCAAGAAACGACTGCGCCTCCGCACGCGGCCGGGCAATCGTTTCCGAATGGAATCCATCCATCGTTTATTTTCGCTTCAGCTTCACGTAAGCCAATACGCCGACTGCCGCAACCGCCGCTGCTAGGATAACGCCCAGCCAGACGGGAAAAGAGGATGAGTTCGCTTTCTCTGCCGAATCGTCTCCCGAAGCTTCTGCCGCCCCAGACGTCTCGCTCCCTGAAGTCTCCGCTGCTTCAGCCGTTGCTTCGGGCGCTTCCGTCGCCGACGCCTCCGGCTTCTCGCCCGCTCCCTCCGCCTCGCCGGGCGCATCAACCGAGGCTTCGCCTGCTCCTTCCGCCGCTTCCTGGCCGCTGCCGGCGTTGGCGCCGTCAGGGTCGGCAGGGTCGGCAGGCTGCTCGGATAGCGGCTCGCCGCCAGCAGCCGCTTCGTCATCCTGCACTTCCACGCTCACATCGTCAATCATGACATCGCCAACGCAGACATTGATGCTGATGTAGCCCGCGAAATCGATTTTCTTATTGCTGTAATCCACCACGCCGACGACCTGATCGTCCACATAAGCCGTGAAGATGTTGTCTTCGGCAACGAGCTTATACGTATGCCAATCGTCCACCTTGTCGGCGAATGTGGCGGATTGCGTCGTGTTTTTGGTCAGGGCCACGACGCCCGCGCCGCCCGGATAACCGCGATAAGCCTGGAACGAAATGGCGGATTCCTCGAATTTGAACGCATGCAGCACATTGTTGCTGCCGTTATAGCGGTCATTCGTATCCTTGCGGACCGAAAAGCCGATCCACGAGCCGGTAAAATCCAACGATTTGGCCCTCATGGAAATCGTGAAATTTTTGGCCGTGATATCCTTGGGCGCAATATAGAAGAAGCTTCCGCCCGTCGCTTTGTTATTGACATGCATCATCTCGTCTTTGATCTCGGCGACGCCGATGACTTCATCGTCGTCCACGGTCTCCGGATCGTCGTCCAGATGCCCGTTCGTCCATTGGGAGAAATCGCCCGACGCGAAATCCTCCGTAAACGTTTGATTCGCCGCATTGGCCGGGCTGACCATCCCCAGCGTTGACGCCAGCAGCAAACCTGCCAGCATGCACATCCATTTGCGCATTGTGGGACACCACCTTCATCTGTATTCGGCTTGCCTGATGACGACCAGCGCGCCTTCGCCAGCGGCAAGCGCAAGCTCCAGGACGCTGCCGGAATGCCGGGACGACTCCGCTCCCTGAACGACTTGTATCGTATGCTCGCCCGTCCATTGCAGCGTCGCCTTTCCGTCGCGATCGATCGTATTGTTCACGACATAATAGGCTTGCGTGCCGTCGTAATCGAAGGCGCCCGCAATCATCGGAATATCTCCCGACAACGCGGCCAGCGCGCCATAGCTCTGCAATTGATCAGCCTCAGGCACCGGGACCGGACTTTCGCCGTGGACGATGACCCCTTTGAACCGAGCCCCCATCAGCACATGGTCGATCGCGGCGATTTGCCGGTTCATCTCCTGCACGTCGTCGTATATCGGCGTTTTCTCGCCGTTCCGCGCTACCATGCCGCCCGTAAACCCGTCTTCGAATGGACACCAGAACGTGAAATATTGAATGCCTTGCGCCCCGTACGCCAGAGCCGTATTGACCTGCCAGAACGTCTCCGATCGGATCGGCAGCCTTGCGTTGGCGTTCCAGCTTGCGGACTGGATGAACACCCAGAACGGAACGCCGTGTTCGCTCGCGGTTGTCCGGACAACCGATAAATTGTCGTAATACCCTTGCGTCAGGGCAGGGAAGGTTCCGTGCAGCGGGTAATAATCGTAAGAAATAAAAGTAGGCTTGACCTTATCCATATAAGCGTCCAAATATTGCCGGTATTGCGTCGCCGTCGGCAATCCGCCCGTTTCATCCGTCTTGTCGACGAACAATTGGTTCACCGAGGCGTAATTGGGCAGCAAATTAATATAGAAATATTTATCGGGATCAAGCTCCGCAAACGCGTCATGGCTGGCTCCGAGCGAATCGAAGTACGCGGAAGCAGGTTCGTCCACGGCCAGATTGCCCAGATAGGCCGGATGCTCGCTATACGTATCCAGCGAAAAGCGCATCAGCTCGGGGTCTTCCGCTCCCGCTTGAATTGCCGAATCGGACACCAAATATTTCAACCCGTGCTCATGCGCGTAATCGAGCGCGCGCAGCACCGGCGCCGGATCGATTTCGACCCGTTCATACAAGCCGTAAACGATATTCAACCCCGCCTCCTTCGCAAGCCTGTAGCTGTCGCTTGTAATATAGTCGGGATTGTCATGCCCGAACATCCCCGAAGGCGGCGGCGCCACCCACGCTCCTATCGGCATCACATCCGCTCCTAGCGGATGAATCGGCTTGCGGCTCTCCAATGCTATTCCTCCTGTTGCAGGGGCTTCTTGCTCCACCTGTCCCTGATTATTGCCCGAATCGCCGGCCGCTTCCTGCCCGCCCGGCGATTCGGTACGGTTGCTTTGCTCTGGCGATGCCGCGCCTTCCGACGGCACGGCGTCGCCAGGCGTTTGCCGGTCGCTATTGCTGCAGCCGGCGAGCAGTACCAGCAGCAGCGCGGCCATGATCAGCCCGCCTAACGGTCGAACCATGTTGCAACTCCCCCTTTCGGGCATGGTTGATATGCGCACGCAATGTCTCGTTCGCATGTGCAAGACGACATGCCCTATCGCCGCCGTTCACCCTTTCAGTCCGCCTGCGACCGTGTTTTCGATCAAGGTTTTCTGGAACAGGCTGTATACGATCAGGATGGGCACGGTCGCCACGATCATCGCCGCGAACATTTTGGGCCAATCCGCCGCATACGCCTGTTCCAATACGATTTGGCGCAGTCCTAACGCCAGCGTGAACTTATCCTTATCCGCCAGGAACATCCACGGCGTGAAATAATCATTCCACAAGCCGATGCCCGTAATAATCGAGACGGCGCCAAGGGCCGGCATCGCTTGCGGAATCATGACCTTCGCGAACACCTGCCAATCGCTTGCCCCATCGACGAACGCCGCCTCCGCATAACTCCAGGATACGCCGAGGAAAAAGCCGTACAATACGATAAAATTAAGGCCAAGCCCGCTGGAATAAAGCAGAATAATGCCAAAATGGGTATTGTACAGACCCGTTTCGTTCATGAACTTGTACAAAGCCGAGATGGAACCGATCGCCGGAATCAGCATGACGGAAATCGCCGTTATATAGATCACGCGTTTGAGCTTGAAATCGTATTTGGCGACGATGTAGGAAGCCATGGCGGCGGAGAGGACCGAGATGGCCGTGCCGATGGCGGTCAGTTTGATGCTGTTCCAGAAATAGGTGACCATATTGTATTCATTCCATACCTTCGCATAGTTGCTGACCATCCATTGCTGGGGCAGCGACCATACGCCGCCTTCGGCAAAAAACTCCCGATTCGTCTTGAACGAATTGTATAGCGTCCATAGAAACGGAAAGATCAGACTGAGAGCGTACAATACGAACAATACGAAAAACAAGCCGATGACTGCCTTCTGCAACTTCGTGCGCTTCATCACGTATCACACCTTGCTTCATTATTGCGGCTGCCGCTTGCGCGCAAACATCGTGTCGCCAGCGGCAACCGTCGGCGTACGGGCCGTTTATTTCTTCGCCGAATTGCGACGCACGGCGATGACCGCGATGACTACGACCGCCAGACCGGCAACGGCAAGAATGATGTACAATAGCGACCGATCGTTGTCCGAATCTTCCGCCTCCGTCGGCTCGTCGGTTACCGCAGGCGTCTCTTCCGCAGGCGAGGCCTCGGACGGGGTCGGCTCCGGCGTTGCGGTCGCTGCGGATTCGGTCGGCTCCGGCGTTGCGGCCGTTGCGCCGATTGCGGACAGATCCGCTTGCGGGTTGCCGGACACCGCAATGTTGTCCAGGCTGAACCAGCCTTGAATATCCGCGTTGCCGGAGGTCGTGAAGTTTACGTAACCGCTGACCTCGGGCAAATTGGGAAATACGGCGCGCGGCGCCGCCATCAAGTCGGCCGCTTCCGACGCCAGCTTGTAGTACACTTCCACTTTGGAGCCATCGTAAACGACTTTGACGTTCAGCGGCTCCTCTTTGACTGCCAACGCGTAGTCGCCGGGCAGCCAGCGCTGCTCCGGATTTTCCCATTCGACGGTTTCGGTCGTGCCCTTGCCCAGCATCATGATGCTGTCATTGTTGATCAACAGCAAGTATGGCTCCGGCTCGCCGAAGAACGTATCCGGCTGCGGATTGCCGAAGGTCAAGCCGATCCAGCTGGAGTTGCCTTCGAACGTATGAATGTCGAATGAAGCCGCGAATGTCGAATAAGTGCCTTGGGGTCCAAAATAGGAATTGTCTTGCGCGCCGGCGAATACAAGCTCCCCATCCGCGACGGACAGGGCGTTGTCGTCCGGCGCGGCGGCCATCTGCCAGTCCGCCGCGTTGTACCCGCTGCCGAAGTCGGTTGCCGCGTCTTTGCCCGTCCCCTCCGCAGAGACGCTTCCCATCATCCCGAATAACGCCATTGCCATTGCCAAGCTCGCCAGCCTTAACCTTTTGCTCATGAGTCCTCTTCTCCTTTGGTCATGAAAATCATGAATGAATTCGGGAAATCTCTAATATTCCACATTGGACCCGATACGTTCCAGCACCAGCTTGAAGCCCATAACGACGGCGATGCCAATGACGGAGAAGAACACGCCTACCGCCGCCGCGTATTCAAGCTGCCCTGCCTTGACCTGCTCCAGGACATATAACGCGATGGTGTAGGAGCTCCCGTTCGGGCCGCCCCCGGTCAACAGCTGAGGTTGCAGGAAGATCGTAAAGGCCGAAGTCGCCCCCAGCACGAACACCGTCGTTACGGTCGGCCAGATCATCGGCACGACGACCTGGCTCAGCTCCCGCCACATGGGGACGCCTTCCAGCTGCCCGTATTCGATCACTTCCTGCGGAATGCGCGTAATGGCGCTGTTGAGCAGAATGACGTTAAAGCCGATCCCTGCCCAGATGCAATAAACGAATACCATCGGCATGGCCGTATGCTTGTCGCCAAACCAGGTGCGCTGCCAGCCTTCCAGCCCCAGTACCTGCAAGATGTCATTAAACACCCCGAACGTGCTATCGAACATGAAGGAGAACACCATGGTCAAGATGACGATGGACAGAATGGAAGGGAAAAAAAAGATCGCCCGGAACCATTGATGCAGGTACACCTTTTTGAACAATATATAGGAAGAAATAATCGAGAGCGGCAGCAGAATGCCGTTCGTCACCGGTATAAACAGCAAGGAATTGACGATAGCCTTGCCCAGCAGCGGGCTGCGCTTCATATCGGTAAAAATTTGCTCGAAGTTGCGCAGTCCCGCAAATTCCACGGTGTTCTGGAAGTAGTTCAGCTTCTGGAACGCCATGACGATCGTGTTGATATTGATGTAGACAAAAAACACAAGGAAATGCGCGAGCGGAAAAGCTAGCATCAGGAAAATGAACCAACCCCGCTTAGTCGTGCTACTCATGGCCCTCTCCCCTTACGTGGCGGCTACTCAATGCCCAGATCAGCCTTTGTTTTCTCCCAGTTTTCCTTGGCGAATTGCAAGTTCCCCTGGAAAGCGGATTCCGGCGTTTCGTCTTCCATATAAATCATCATGTAAGGCGCTCCCGCCAGCGGCCAATCATAGTACTTGCTGTAATAAATCGGGTTTTGCGAGAAGAGATAGACGTTCCGGCTGTTCTGCCAAATATCGATGACGCTTTGCGAAAACTCGCTTAAGCCCGAGACGGATGCCGCATCGTAAACGAATGGACGGACGGAGCCGGTTTTTTCGGTAAAGAGCTTCAGCATATCGTCGCTGGCCGTAAACTTCAGGAATTCCTTCGCCAGCTCGACATTTTTGGCTTTGGCAGGAATAATGGCGAAATCCCCGCCCTGCGTATTGTTGACTTTGGCATCCTTGGCGCCGTCAATCGCCGGCAGCTGCATCATCTTCATGCGGAAGCCTTCGGGCAGCGAGGTACGCATTTCGTTCTCCAGCCAAGCCCCGTTCGGAATAATCGCCGCCTTGCCCTGTACGAATGCCATCTGCGATTGAATATGGTCCATGCCTTCCGCGCCGCTGATGCTGTTCGACGGGTCGGCCAGCAGCTCGTAGAATTGCTCAAGCGCCTTGAGCCGACCCTCCTGTCCGTACACGTCCGGGCTTGCCATCTCCTTGTAGGCTTCGACTCCCTCGGCGCCTTCGTATTGCGCCCACCAGCCCACCGTAGGGAAATCCCAGTAGGCCATCACCTTGCCGCCCCAGGCGAACGGCGCGATGCCCTTCTCCTTGATCGACGGCAGCAATTGCTCCAGCTCCGCCATCGTCTCCGGCACTTTCCAGCCGTGCTCCTCGAACATGCCGGCGTTGTAGACGAAGCCGGTTGCGCCGTCCGTCCAAGGCGCCACCCAATATTTGTCCCGGATCAGACCGTAGTCCGCCGCTCCGGGCTGCAGCTTTTCCTTGAACGTTTTGCCGTTGTCGATCGTCGATTCGTACACGTCCGTCAAGTCCGCGAGATAGCCCATGATGCCCCAACGCTGCCAGTTCGTCCGCAGGACGAATGCCAGATCGGGGAGATTCGCGCCGGATTCCAGCCGCGGCCCCATTTTTTCGGTAATGCCGGGGTCGCCTTCGATTTCCACTTTCACGCCGGGATGCGCGGCCTCGAATGCCGCCACCCAGCCTTTCAGCCATTCATCGCCATACCCGCCGTTGAAATACGCGATTTTCAATACTTGCTCCGTCCCCGAATTGCCGTCGCCTTCCTCGTTGTTGCCGGAACAGGCTGCCATCGTGAACGCCATGACGGCCGCGACCAGCAGGATTGCCCATTTTTTCATGCTGTGACCCTCCCTGTTTTTATTTTAGAAGCAGTATAAATTTGCCTTCGCCCGGCTCCAGGGTGACGTTGTAGCTGCCGCCCTTCACCTTGACGCGGTTGTTGCCGCCCATGCCGTATTCGCTGACTTCCTTGACCTTGTTGAATTTGATGGTCACTTCGTTGCTCAGCTCATGCGCCGGGTCCGTGAAGTTGACCAGCATAATCGCCTGGTTGCCATCCTTGTCTTCGAACGCGCCGACGACGACCGGATGCTCGCTCTCCACGTTTCGGATCGGTTCGAAGGACGGGAGCCGGTTCTCCATATACAGCTCCGGCGGCGCATCCTCGACAGGGAACGTCATGACGCCGACATTGTCATAGTTGAGATAAATATGATCGAAGTCGAGTATTTCATGGTTCACGTTTTTTACTGCGTCGTAAATCGGCGTTTTATTGCCTTCCTTGTCAACCATCGCCTCCGAGAAAACGGTTACATCATCCTTCAGAGGCGTCCAATAAGTAAAGTGCTGCAGTCCCCGTGCGCCGAAAGCGAGCGAGTTGTAGACTTGCCAGCGGATATCCGCTTCATTCGGGGGACGGTTCTCGGATCCGGCAACCCAATAGCCCATCGCCTGGATGAACAACCAGAACGGAATGCCCGCCTTCTTCGTGGCGGTGGACACAATGTCTAGGTTCAGCAAGTAGTTTTCCGTCAGGAACGTGCCGCTGGTCGGGCTGTTCTTCAGCGGGTAATGATCGTAGGACAAGTAGTCGGTCCCGACGACCGAGATGTATTCGTCGATGTATTCCTGATACGTTCGCCCATCCCGCTGATCCGGGCTGGAATAAATGGGATTCAAATTGACGTAGAACATGAGATCCGGATACAGCTCTTTAAACTTCTTGTTCAACACGCCCAGATGCTCATACTTGGCAGCCCCCGGTTCATCGACAACCATGATGCCGCGCAATGCAGGGCTTTTCGCCACCTCGTCGAACATCCCCTCCATCAGATCGAGCTCATCCTCCGGAACGGAGAACAGCGATCTGCTGCGGGCCATATACTGGATGCCGTTCTGCTCCGCGTACTTCAGCGCGTCGAGCGCATGCTGGTCGATGTCCTCGTACAGGCCATAGATGATGTTGATGCCCGACTCCGCCACCTGCTTATACGACTCGTCGTTAATGTACCCCGGCGGCGGCGCTACCCAGGCGCCGATGGCAATCTGCTGATTGTCCTCGTAATAAGGCTCCTTCACTTCCCCTGAACATGCGGTCAGCTGGACCGTCATCCCCCCGGCCAATAGCGCTGCCACGACCCTTACCGCTCTCTTTGTCATTACCCCACCTCCACGTCTTGCTGTTGCATAACCCTATTTAACTACATCTTTTTTTAGATTGCAACATTTTTTAGTAAAGTTAAATAACTAATTTTTTACGCCAACTGGCAGGACTGTCTCCGTACTGATGTTTGAAGCGCCTTGTAAAATAATGAATGCTGTTGAAGCCGATTTTCTCCGCAATCGCTTTGATGGGAAGGTCGCTTTCCTGCAAATAGCGGGCCGCCGCCTTCAAGCGAATGCGGAGCAAATATTGACCGGGCGTGTACCCGGTATGCTCCTTGAACAGCCTGATCAAGTAGGATGGCGTAAGATGGACGTGGGCGGCCAGGCTGCGAACCGTAATGGATTCGCTGTACCGCCATTCCATATAGCGTTGCAGTTCGAGAACCACTTCCTCCGCGACATGCCGGCCGCCCGATCGGATGGCGGCAGGGCGGCAGCTGACCGGCGCGCCGGCTTGACGGGGAAGCAGCAACGCGACCATCGTTCGTACGCCAAGCCGGGCCAGCTGCTCCAGCTCCCGGCCGCTTGCGGAGGCGCCCGAGAGCGCAAGCCCGATCAGAAACCCGACCATCTGGTACAGATGCTCGAACAGTTGAACGGCCTCTGCGGCCGGAAGCAGCAGCTCCTGCCCGGCAAGCCTTGCCGCATGCAGCACGACCGGCTCCGCGCCGTCGCCCCCGGCAAGCCGCCCCCCTGCCACTACCGCATAACGATAAGATGCCGGCTCCGTCCCGCCACCGGACAGCGCATGGCGCATCGGGGCCGGCACGATCAGAATCGCCGGCTCCTGGATGTAGCGTTGGCAGGAAGCCGTCTTGAACCACAGCTTGCCCGCCGTAATATAAATAACCTCCTTGTCTTCCGCCTCCTTTGTTCCAAGCCGTACCGCCGATTGTCCCCGCACTTCCCCCTGGCCGAAAGAATGGATACGCATTGCATCGCCTCCCATAAAGCGAATTATGTGCAACTGTGTTTATTGAAAATTGCGATTCCGCTTCGATTCGCGGCCGGTAAAACTGTATGATTCCATGCAAATACGAACGGGCATCCCATGCTGTACACTAAATCACGAAAGACCATCCAAGTTACGGACAGGAGGAATTGTAGTGAAGCAAAAGCTCGCAAAACTGACAGCCTGCTTAATGATGATGACTTTGCTGGCCGGCACGTTATGGGGCAGCGCTCCCCCGCAAGCCGCGGCATCGGGAACGGAGTTTCCGATCGGCATCTTCTACCCGCCTTCCCCGGCGGAGACGACGCTTGCCAAGTATCAGCAGATCAAAGACATGAACGCCAATCTGATCGTCGGCGCCGCCGTCATCAACACGCCGGAGGCCAACGATACCGCGTTGGCGCTTGCGGACAGCCTGGGGCTCAAGATGCTCGTCGACGATTACCGCTTCCACTGGCGGACGGAGATGGTTGAGCAGCCGGCCTATGACACCGGGTACTACGTCAGCAATACGAACCGCCTCGGCCAAACCTTCCGGACGCCCGCGGGATCGGGCTGGTACCTGTCTTATGCCCAATTGAAGATCGACCCGGTCTTCTGGGGATCCGGGACGACGCTGACGATGCGCATCTACGATTCTCCGGCCCGTGCGACCTTGCTCGGCTCCGCTTCCGTCGGCGGCCCGCAGACGGTCTACGACCATGGCTTCGGGTTCGGCATCCCGATCGCGGCCAATACGACGTATTACATGGAGCTGACCAGCAACAGCGCCAGTCCCGTCGGCTGGGTGACCGCCAATTCCGGCAATCCGTACGGAAACGGCATGTTTTACGACAACGGGACTGCGGTATCCGGCACCGATCTCTTGTTCTACATCTCCTTCTCGCAGCAGGCCTACAACGACCGGAACAGCCCGAATAACGCCGACGTCGACCTTGTAGCCAATTATTACAAAACCAAATCCGGCCTCCTCGGCTACCATCTCTACGATGAGCCGGGCGCGACTCTATTCAATCGCGTTGCCGCCGTCCGCGAGCGCATTCGCGCCATCGACCCGGGACGGATGGCTTTCGTCAACCTGTTCCCGAACCAGGCGACGGACGCGTTGCTCAAAGTCAATGCCATCTCCGGAGAGTTCTCGCGCCCGACAAGCGTGCTGGGACAATCCTTTACGACCTCCGCCGGCCAAACCGCCATCGACACGATACAGCTTTGGGTGGATCGCCTGCAATGGGGAAGCGGTGAAGCGCTTACACTTCGGATTTGGAATTCGCCGTCCAAAACCTCCCTCGTCGCCCAGTCGACATTGACCGGAGCGACCAACAACTGGCCGGTCTTTACGCTGAACGCAACGGTAAGCCCGAACGCCTCCTACTACTGGGAGTTGACCCATAACGGCGGGGGCGACGGATCCATCGGCTGGGTCATCCGTACCGAGGACGGGCTCAAGCTGGTCAAGGACGGCACCGGGACCGGTTATGTCAACGGGACGCCGATCGGTTCCGACTTCTGGTTTGTCGTCAATCAGAACATTCAGGGCGGCACCTACGAGGATTACGTTTATCGCTGGACGCTTCAGCAGCCCGACGTCATGGCCTTCGACCATTATCCGTTCAAAGCGGACGGAACGCTGACCGCGAACTATTACGACAATCTGGAAACGATTCGCCGGCAATCGCTGCTGGCCAACATCGATTTCTGGAGCTATATCCAGTCGGTCGGCATTACAGGACATCTGCGCAAGCCGTCGCAGAACGACATGCGTTATCAAATCTATACGAACCTTGCCTATGGAGCCAAAGGATACATTTATTTCACGTACCGGACGCCGGGCATCGAATCCAGCGGAGAACCGTTCCATAACGGGCTGATTCTGCCCGACGGCACAACGAATGACACGTATGGCTACGCGACGACGCTGAATGCGGAAGTGCTGAAGCTAGGTCCTACCTTGTTAGGTCTGCAATCGCAAGCTGTCTATCATTCGGGAGCCTTGCCCGCGACGACCAGCGCCGTGCCATCCGGCTTCTTCTGGCAGCCGTCCACCGCGCTGCCGTCGGTCATCGGCTCCTTCACGAACGGCTCAGGCCGCAAATATGTCATGGTCGTCAACCGCGACGAAGCGAACAGCCGCACGCTTTCCTTTACCTTGCCAGGAAAGCCGGCCTCCGTAACCGAGGTATCCAAGTCGACCGGTCTGGAGATAGGCACCTCTTACAATGCCGCGACAGGCGTTATATCCGCTTCTTTCGCGCCCGGAGAAGGCAAGTTGTACGCGCTGCCGGCAGGCTTCTAGACGGGTTGGCAAAAGCAGAGGGCGCATCATGCGTGCCTCTGCTTTGCTTTGCATCAATCTCCGTTATTGACGATATTGTCCAATATCTTGTTGATGGCTTCGCCGATCGCCCCGAACAATACCGTCTTGTCGCCTAGCGTCGAAGGGACGATGCGTACCTGGGTCGAGATATGCGCGGACATGATTTCCTCAAGCGGCTCCAGATACAGCTTGTCCAGCTCCAGCATCAGGCCGCCGATGATGACGGCTTCCAGATCGAGCAGCAGGCAGATATTGCGGAGTACGCAGCCCAGCTTGGCAACGCCCTCGCGAATAATGGCAAGGACGCGTTCGTCGCCCGCCCGCGCCGCGGCAAACATCAGCTTCGCGTAATCCGCGATCCGATGCAAATCGATGTCTCCTTCTCCCATCGAAGCGAGCACATCGGGATACCGCTCCTTGACCTTGCAGAGCAAGCCGAATACGGAGATATGATAGTCCGCGACATTGACGAGGGAAACCCCTTGCCCCTCCACTACAGGTTTGTTGTCCATGATCCACAAGCCGATTTCTCCCGCGGACCCGCGACTGCCCTCATATAATTGATTATTGAGAATAAGCCCGGCCCCTGAACCGAGATCCAGCTGAATATTGATAAAATTGCTGTAATCGACGCCTGCGCCAAACAACTGCTCGCCAACGGCCGAGCAGTTCAAATCGTTCTTGACGATGACGTCGGAGCGGAAGCGGCCGGCGAACCGATCCCGCAGCGCCGTGCCCGGCAGGTCGATGATCCGCGGGGCAAAAACGATGGCGCCCGTATCCGGGTCGATGATGCCCGGCGAGCCGAGGCAGATGCAATGCAGCTTCTCCTCGGGGATATCATGCTTGCTCAGCAATTCGCCGATCGCATCCATAATGCGGTCGGCCGCTTCCGGCGTGATTTGCCACGTATCCTCGACGTGCGCATAGTCAAGAACGTTCGTCCCGCTCAGATCGGATAAAGCAATGCGCGAGCTGCTGCTAACCATATCCACCGCAACGACGTAGCTGTAATTATAATTAAAGACCAGGTTAATCGGCTTCCGTCCCCGCGCCGACGTGCCCGCTCCTTTCTCCAAAATGACGTTGCGCGAAATCAGATCGTCGATGTTGGCGGATATGCTCGGCGCGCTCAGCATCAGCTTCTTCGCCAGGTCCGATCTGGACAAGCTGCCCGCGGCCCGGATTTCGTTAATGATCAAGCTTTGGTTGGTCGTCTTGATCTGCTTCTGGTTTACTCCTTTGGCTCTCATATTGGCGTTCCCACTTTCAAGTTATGAAATTGGTCAAAATATATCATAAAATAAAGTTACTGTCCATGATTTATTAATTAAGCTAATTAATAAAAAAGGGGGGTGTCCAATAAGTCCTCAAAATAAAAAGTTGAGCGGAAAATGTCTTCCGGCCAACTTTTTTTGCGAACCTGCTTTTTCGGGAAAGCGGCGAGGTGGATGCCTGCCACTTAACATTTAACCAAAACGGGGCATCCAGCATTCCGCTTTCGCTGATTTATAATCGAGCCATAAAGACAACGGGGGCTCCCTTAAAAGTTCACTTCTCGGACAGCCCCTTTTGGATTCAAAACGGCAGTTGCCAGGCCTACATCCGCTCAGGCGCCGATACGCCGACCAGGCGAAGCACATTGGCGATCGCGAGGCGGACAGCGCCTAACAAGGCCAGACGCGCCTGCGTTTGCTCCGCGTCGTCCGTAATGACGCGTTCCGCGCGATAGTAGCTATGGAATTCGGCTGCCAGTTCGTACACATAGCGGATCAAGCGATGCGGCGCGTAACCTGCGGCCGCTTCCGCAATCTCTTGCGGCAGCTCGCCGATCTTGCGGATCAAATCGAATTCCGCTTCGCTGTTCAGCTTATCCAGCGCGACGCTCGCGATACCCGCGATATCGATGCCCTGCTCCTCGGCTTGGCGGAAGATGCTGCAGATGCGCGCATGGGCATATTGCACATAAAATACCGGATTCTCGTTGGATGTCGAAATCGCCAGATCCATATCGAAGTCCAGATGGGAATCCATGCTTCTCATCGTAAAGAAGTAACGGATCGCGTCTACGCCTACTTCGTCCATCAGATCTTCCATGGTGACGGCTTTGCCGGTACGCTTGGACATCTTCATCTTCTCGCCGTTCTGGAACAGGCTGACCATCTGCGCGATCAGCACGGTCAGCTTCGCCGGATCGTTGCCCAACGCTTCCATCGCCGCCTTCACGCGAGGAATGTAGCCGTGATGGTCCGCGCCCCAAATATTGATCATGCGATCGAAGCCGCGGCCGTACTTGTCGCGGTGGTACGCGATGTCAGGCGTAAGGTAGGTGTAAGAGCCGTCGTTCTTCACGAGCACGCGGTTCTTGTCGTCGCCGAACGGCACCGTGTTTAGCCAGGTTGCTCCTTCTTCCTCGTAAACGTGTCCGGATGCCTTTAGCGCCTCCAGCCCTTGTTCGACAAGCCCGTTCTCATACAGCGAGGTCTCGCTGTACCAGACGTCGAAGCCGACCCGGAACCGGCCGAGGTCGCGCTTGATCTTGTCGAGCTCCTTCTCAAGCCCGAAGTTGCGGAAGTACGAGAAACGCTCCTTGTCAGATAGTCCCAACAGACGGTCTCCCTCTTGCTCCGCAAGCCCCTTGGCGAAGCCGATAATGTCTTCGCCGTAATAGCCGTCTTCCGGCATCTCCGCTTCTTGTCCGAGCGCCTGACGGTATCTTGCCTCTAGCGATACGGCCAGGTTCTCGACTTGTTTGCCGGCATCGTTAATGTAATATTCGCGCGTGACGTCGTAGCCGGCGAAATCCAGCACGTTGCACAGCGCATCGCCGACGGCCGCTCCGCGGGCATGGCCCAGATGCAGGCTGCCTGTCGGGTTCGCGCTCACGAATTCGACTTGCACGCGCTGACCCGCGCCTTCGTTTACGCGGCCGTAACGCTCGCCCGCTTCCAGCGCGCTCCGAACAACGGGGTATAGATAACTTTTGTCCATACGGAAGTTAATGAAGCCCGGACCTGCAATCTCCGCCGACTGGATCGAAGCGCTTTTTGCATCCAAATGCTCGATAATCGCTTCCGCGATCTGACGCGGATTGCGCTTCGCGAGCTTCGTCAGCTGCATGGCCGCATTCGTCGCCAAATCCCCATGGGTCTTGTCCTTCGGTACCTCCAGCACGAAAGACGGCAATTGCTCCCGCTCCGCCAGTCCCGCCGCTACGGCCGCATCGGCGATCGCCGTTCTGACCTGCTCATACATAACTTCAAGTACATTGACACTGTTGCTCATTATTCATGCTCCTCCTGTATACAAAGACGGATATGGAACCGTCCCGATAATCGCTCTTCCACCAGCAAGCGGTACTTCCACTCCAGCGTGAACGGCAGCAAGGCAGGAAGTCCCTGCTCATCGTGCTCTGCACCGCCGCCTTGAATCGACAGCTTCGTCGTATCCGTCTCAAGCTCGAATGCCGTCATCGCGGACCGATAGCTCCCTCGTCGTCGCTGACCGTCCACGAAGGTCTGCTCCATCTTTACGGCCCCGCTGCGGGTCAGCGCGAGCTCCCCCCGCGAATAACGAATCAGCGTGCGGATTTCCCCGTCCGCTTCGGTATATCGAATATATAGCGATCTCGCCTTGCGGAACCACTCACCGTGGTAAATCTCCTGCACCCGCTCCCCATCCTGTACGCTCTCCAGCGTCAGCAAGGCCTTGCCGCTTGTTTCCATAGGTTCTCTAACTCCCGCGTTCATTGAAATGTCATGTTACTACTATATACAGGAAGTGCCGTAATTTCAACGTTCTCCTGCTGGGAGATGCCCTTGCGCATAGGGTAAAATCGTCTTCCATGCTTCGACCCGGTCATGGAGATTCCTCATATGCTTGGTCGGAATGGGACTTGTGGACGGCATCTTGAGGAGCGCCACCTTGCGCGGAAGAGCGCCGCCGTCCTTGCCGTAATATTTGCGGAACGTGTCGAAAGCCTTGCTTCCATTAAACGCGATGCAGACGATACCCGGATAATGCTCAAGCAAACCCGGGAAATCATTGGGCAGCTCGCCCTTAATGTTCACGTCCAGGCTCCCTTCCCGTTCGCAGGAATTAATTACGTCCCATAGGGCCAGCCTGTTCGCCTGCAGGAAATCCAATCGTTTGCCATAGTCGGCGTCAGGCGAAGGATAAAGAAGCTCAGAAGCCGGCGTTGCGGCAGACTGCTCTGTTTGCGGTTCGCCGAATAACGCGTACACGACGCGCCAGAAAAAATTTTGCGGATGTCCGTAAAATTGTCCGTGCTCCAACGACTTCACGCTTGGCGCCGTGCCGGATATCAATACCCGTGCCCGATCGTCGATCAGGGGCGGGAACGAATAGATGCGCTCGCTCATGCGACGTCCTCCTCCGAATGGCTTTTTCTATAAGTAGATATACAATACCGCTATTGGGGAATGAATCGCAAGCAGTTGAAAGCTGCTCAGACCGTTCGAAAAAACCAAGAAGCCAAGCGGCAAGCCGCCTGACTCCTTGGTTTTGCACTTTCTATCCAATCAATGACTCGCTCGGTTGCTGCGCCAAGCGATAAAACGCGCAAGCATGGCGGACACTTCAGCCCGGGAGGCAGCACCAACAGGCGCCAGAAGATTCCCCGGCTTGCCGTTAAGAATGCCCTACTCCACCGCCCAATCCACCGCTCCCCTTACCCAAACGGAAACTTCGCCGCTATCCGCAATCATAGATACGCCGGGGGCAAACATCCCTAACTCCGTTCCAAGAAACAGTTCGCGGCTGGCAGTAAACGCAATCGCCTCGGCTGCCCAATAGTTATCAGGCACATCCTGGAAGACGATCCCATTGTCGATCAGCTTCACCGTAAAGACTCCAACCCACAAAGTGTGGTGTTGAAGTCTTCTTCGCGTCTTGTTATTGCATACCCGCCGCTTCTGCGCGACTATACCCGCTCGATCACGAACGAGAAGGACATCGGCGCGTCAGACGGAATCGTATACGGCTCGTGGACCGGAGCGCCCCAGCTGTCGTCGCCTCCGACGCCCATTTGTCGCCCTGCGACGGTGATAACGGTGTAATGCGCCTGCGGCAGCTCGTAGACATGCTGCGCGTTCTCCAGCTCGAACGCCGTGTAAGGCGATACGCCGCATTCCACGGGCGCTCCGTCCGCGGCGATCCGAATGCCGCGTCCCAGGACGTCCGTTACGTCCAGACGGCGCACGCCCGTCCGGTTGCCGGATTCCTGCGGCATCACATAGCCTGACACGTTGCCGGCAGCCGTGCCTTCGAAGGAGCATAGGCGCGCGCCTTGGGACCGGTCGGCATAGTTCTCCTCCGGTCCCAGCGCCAGCCACTTCAGCTGATCGTAATCCGCCGACACCTTGAAGGATACCGCGAAGACCGGCAGCTTAGGCAGACCCGCCGCGCCGCTGTAATCAGCCTGTACCCGGATGCTGCCATCCGGGCGAACCGTATAGGCCATACGCGTCTCGAGCTCATCGCTGACTGAGAAGCGGAACCGGTAAGCGATCGTGATCGAACCGTCCTCCCCATTCTCTTCCACGTCGATTCCGACGCACTTGCGAGCCAGACTGGCTGCGTACCAGACGCCCGCGTCGAAGCCTTGGGAGAATCCTCTGTCATTGTCCGTCGTCGCCCTCCAGAAGAGCGGGGCCGGCGGAGTCGCTATCATCTCGCGTCCCGCATAATTGAGCGAGATCAGGCTCATCGCCTGCTTCGAGAAAATCGCGCTGAAGTCTCGTCCCTTCACGCCGATGTTGACATCGCCATGCACGATCGCAAGCTTCGCTCGGTCGCTCGGCGCCGCCCCTGGAAGCGCGCAGCCGTCCGGGCCGCATATGTCTGCCGCTCCGCCGACGAAGATCAGGCCGCCGGAAGCGCCGGCGCCAGCCTCCCCGGAAGTCCCGGGTAAGCCGTCCATGCCGCCGCTGAGCCCCCATGCCGTGCTAATGCTTACGTTTTCTGCGGCATCCTTCGCTTCTACTCCGTCATTTACTCCTGATGCGCTTCCGCCGAGGCCCCATGCATCGCCGGCAATGCCCCCGGAGATGTCCATCGCGCCGACTCCGCTGTCCGCCGCGCTCTCCACGCGGAACACATGCTGACCGAAGGCGACCTCATGGCCGGCCTCTGCCCACAGCGTGTCTTCCTTCAGGCGGAAGGAAACGTCCACCGCGTATTCGCCAGGTACAAGCGTCAGCGCGCCTTCGGCGAATTCGAACGGAACGTAGGCTTCACCGCCGGCAGCCACGTTAATCTGCTCGACGCGGCTGGCCAGCTCTCTGCCGTCGACCGACAAGACGAAGACCAAATCAAGCTCCGACGTATCCGCGAACAGATTTTCGTTGCGGATCGCAACGCCTTCGCGGTCCGGCACCAGCTTGATGTTCTGATAAAGGAATTTGACCTCCTGCATCTTCGGCGATTCCTTGCGGTCCGCGTACACAATACCGTTCGTGCAGAAGCCGTAGTCCGTCGGACGATCGCCGAAGTCGCCGCCGTAAGCCAGAAATTCCTTGCCGTAACGGTCCTTCTTATATACGGATTGGTCGATGTAATCCCAGATGAAGCCGCCCTGGTACATCGGGTACTTCCGCTCCAGATCGGTGTACAGGCTCATGCCGCCCAGCGAGTTGCCCATGGCGTGCATATATTCGCAGCTGATGTACGGTTTGTCGGGATTTTGATCGAGATACTCTTGGATGTCGGCCGGCTTCGCGTACATCCGGCTCTCCATGTCGCTCGCTTCCGTAAAGGCACGGTCGTAGAACACGCCTTCGTAGTGGACGAGACGTCCGCTGTCTACCGAGCGGAAGTAACGCGACACGTTTACCAGCACATCGCCAACGTACGACTCGTTGCCCAGCGACCAGATCAGGATGGACGGATGGTTCTTGTCCCGCTCGTACATCGAGATGGCGCGGTCCATGACGATATCCTGCCACTCCGGCCGGCTGCCCGGAATGTTCCAGGACGGCTCGACGGCGCCCATCTTCTGCCAGGAGCCGTGCGTCTCCAGGTTCATCTCGTCGATGACGTATACGCCGTATTCGTCGCATAGCTCGTACCAATAGCTCTGGTTAGGGTAATGCGAGGTCCGGACGGCGTTCATGTTGTTCCGTTTGATCGTCTCAATATCCCATAACATATCTTCCTTGGAAATAGCGCGCCCGGTACGCGGGTTGAACTCGTGGCGGTTTACGCCCTTAAAGACGATCCGCTGACCGTTAAGCGTCATGATCTTGTTCTTCATCTCGAAGCGGCGGAAGCCGACGCGGTTCGGAATCGCTTCGACCAAAGCGCCGTTTGCGTCCAAAACCTCCACGATAAGCTCATACAGGTATGGCTTCTCGGCGCTCCACAGCTCCGGATTGCCAACCTTCGTCTCCAGTACGGCGTTCAAACCTTCGCCCAGAGCCGTCGCTGCGGAAACAACCTCATTGCCCTCGGCGTCATACAGCTTGACGACCGCCATCGAGCCCGCTGGCGGCGTCTCGCGAAACGCCAGCGCCGCGCGCAGCGAACCTTGCGTCAGGCTTTCGTCCAGCTCCGCTCGCACGTCGAGATCGTAGACATGGATGGAAGGCACCGTATAGAGATACACGTCGCGGAAAATGCCGGAAAACCGCCAGAAGTCCTGATCTTCCAGCCAGCTTCCCGTGCTCCGCTGGAACACTTCCACCGACAGCTTGTTCTCCCCTTCGCGAACGTAAGGCGTCAGCTCGAACTCGGACGGCGTAAAGCTGTCCTCCGAATAACCGACGAACTTGCCGTTCAGCCACACGTAGAATGCGGTCTCTACGCCCTGGAACGAGATGCAAACCGGCTTGCCGGCCATATCGGCGGGAAGATCGAACAGCTTCACGTAGCTGCCGACGGGATTGTCTTCCTTGGAGATAAACGGAGGTCTAAGCTCCTCATGTCCGTCCCACGGATACATCGTATTCACGTATTGCATCTGGCCATAGCCCTGCGTCTGAATGTGACCCGGCACCTGGATATCGCCCCAGCTTGACGTGCCAAACGCCTCGCTGAAAAAGCCCGCCGGCCGGCTCGCCGGGTTCGGCGAATAATGGAACTTCCAGGAGCCGTTCAAGGAATGGCGCATCTCCATCGGCACCCGGCTGCGAGCCTCCGCCACCGAGCCGTAATAGGCATGGTCGGAATGCGCGGGCAGTCGATTTACCGCGAATACGTTAACGTCCTCCAGCCAATCCAGAGTTGGATTGGCTGTTAACGTTACATTTTTATCATTAAATCGCGAAGTTGTAGTCATGTGGTTTCCCCCTTCACCCTTCTGTTACTTCACCGAACCCGTCATGCCCGCCACGAAATGCTTCTGCATCAGAAAGAACACGATGGCCGTAGGCAATGTCGCGATCAGAATGACAGTCATAATAACTCCGTAATCCGGCGAATAGCTCGAGCCCAGATTCGAGATAAGCAGCGGAACGGTACGTTTCTCTGGCGATTGTAACACAACGAGCGGCCACAAGTAATTGTTCCAGCTCGACATAAACGTGATTATTGCCGCTGCGGCATAAGTCGTCTTCATCGTTGGCACGTAGATGCGGAAGAAGACGCCAAGCTCGCTAAGTCCGTCGATGCGGCCCGCTTCCAGCATATCCCTCGGAAACATCTTCGTGCTCTGGCGAAAGAAGAAGATCAGGAACGCCGTTGTCACCGTCGGCAGAATAACCGAAGAGATCGTATCGATCCCGATAAAAGGCATCGTCCGCGAGATGCTGCCGAACATCCGGTACAGAGGCACCATCAACGCGGCGAACGGAATCATCATGGACAGAAGCAGAATGCTGAACACGATATCCTTCGCTTTGCTCCGATAAATTTCGAAGCCGTAACCCGCCAGGGAGGCGATCAACATGGCGAGAATCGTCGTCGTGATGGAAATTTGGGCGGAATTAAGCAGCGCCGGCACCAAGTCGACCGTGTCGAACACTTTGCGAAGGTTCTCGAACAGCTCCGCGCCGGGAAGCAGTCTGCCTTGCGTGACGTCGATGGATTTGTTGGTGGCGCTGACGATCATCCACAAGAACGGGAAAATCGAGATAACCGCTGCAAGGCTGAGAAAGACGTACATCAGTGCTCTTTTCACTTTATGCATTCTTATCACCTGCCAATTTAAACTGTAGAACCGAGAAGATCACGATAAGTATAACGATCGCGTACGATACGGTCGCCGCGTAGCCGAAGTCCGGCGTATATTTGAAGGACAGGTTATAGATATACTGGGACAGCGTCATCGTCGCATTGCCCGGTCCGCCCTTCGTAATGTTCATGACCTCGTCGAACAATTGCAGCGTACCTATCGTCGACGTAATGGACGTGAACAGAATGATCGGCTTGAGCAGCGGTACCGTAATGCTGCGGAACTGCCTGAATGCCGATGCGCCGTCAATGCGCGCGGCTTCGTAGATGGAGCTATCGATATTTTGCAGGGCCGACAGATAGAAGATCATGTTGTACCCTGTCCAACGCCAGGTAATGGCGATTATGATCGTAATTTTGGCCCAGAAGGGATCCGTGATCCATTCTATTGGAGCGTTCACGACATGCAGCTTGAGCAGCATCGTGTTGATAAGGCCGTCAGGCCCGAACAGGTATTTAAAGATAACCGAATAAGCAACCAGCGACGTAACCGCCGGAAGGAAAATCGCCGTACGGAAGAAACCTTTGAGCTTCAAGTTTCTGTCGTTCAGAAGCACCGAGATGAACATGGCAAGCAGGATCATGATCGGAACCTGAATAATCAAGTAAATAAACGTATTCTTCAGCGCCGTGATAAATGTAGAATCCGACAGCAGCCGCTTATAGTTGTCGATCCCGACGAAGTCCAGGTTCGTCCCCGTACCCGACTGGAAGGACATGATAAGCGCCTGGATCATCGGGTAAAAATAAAACAAGCAGATCATGACGATCGCGATGGCTACAAAGGACCAGCTGATGGTGTTCGTCTTCGCCTTCAGATTCATGGCCAGGGCCTCCTCTATTCCAAAAAGAAACCTCGGAAGCCGCCCGCCTGCCACTTCACGTATAGGCAGCAAGCGGCTGTCCAAGGTTCTCGTTCTCTGTGTTATTGCTTATTTAATTTGGGAATCGGCTTGCTTTTGAGCGTCTGCAAGAACAGCGTCAACGGCTTTGCCGTTCAGGTAGTTCTGCATTTCCACGACGAGGATGTCTTCGATCGCGTACGTGTGCATGCCGTAGTTGACGTTAGGGATTTCCGCCGTCCATTTCGCGAAGTCCTGCACGATCTCTTGACCGCCGAAGAAATCGTTTTTCGCTTTGTACGCTTCGCCTTCGGATGCAGGCTTGTAAGTGCCGATCGCGCCGATCTCCGTGACGAGCTTCTGGTACAGATCCACGTCTTTGCCAAGCGTGGCGCCGAGGAATTCGGCTGCCGCCTCTTTGCCCGGCACGTTCAGGACGTACCACGAGCTGCCGCCGAGGCTGGATGCGTGTACGGAATTGGCGTTGTTCGTCAGCTTAGGCAGCGGAACGATCGCCCATTTGCCGGATTGGTCGGCTGCCGCCGTGATGGAAGGCGTGAACCAGTTGCCAGTCGGTACGGATGCCGCCGCGCCGCTGTTGTAATTTGCCACGAATTGGCTCCAGTCGGAGTGGATTTTTACAATGTTGGCGTCCATCATTTTTTTGTACGTTTCAAATGCTTCTTTCAGAGCGGCGTTACCGGCCAGATCTGCCGTCTTGCCGTCTTCCTTCAGATACCAGGAGCCCGCGGATTGAATCATGACGCGCAGGATGCCGAGGTCGTTTGGATCAAGGGACAGCATTTCTTTCCCCGTTTTTTCCTTAACGGCCTTGCCGATCTCGATGTACTGATCCCAGGTGATGTTTTGCATATCTTCCACCTTATATCCGGCTTGCTCCAGATAGTCGGTTCTTACATATAAGCCGGTAACGCCGGAGTCGAATGGAAGTCCGTAGTTTACGCCGTCCACGCTAGTCGGTCCCAGCTTGTATTCCGCGAAGTCGGAAGCCTTGAAGCTGTCCGTCAGAGGGTGGAACATGTCCGGATAAGCCTGCAGGAAGCTTTGTGCCCGGTAGTCCTCGATCAGAACGATGTTCGGAAGACCTTTTGTCGTGCCGGAGCTCATGCCCGTGTTCAGCTTCTGAACGATATCGGCTTGCGCGTTTTCGATGATTTCGATCTTTACGTTAGCGTTGTCGTCGGCGTAAGCTTCTTTCGCCAGATTCATCGCTCTAATATTGAAGTTCGGATCCCATGCCCAAACCGTAAGGTTGGTTGTTTCCGCCGCGTTGTTGCCGCCGTTCGCGCCGCCTTCGCCCGCCTTATTGTTGGCGTTCGATGAGCACGCCGCCGTAACAACCATCATGCCGGCAAGCAGAAGAGCCATCATTTTTTTCATTTGTCCAGACCTCCATTTTATATATGTGGCGAAAGCGTTTCCCGCCTTCTGATAACATCTTAGCATCGGGACAAAAGCGTGCGTTATGAGGATCTTTGCCTTCAATTGTCGGATTGTTATCAGTTGCGCATTAGTCACTTTCTGTCATTTGGAGTATCTTTGGATTATTGGACGATTTTTATTCCTCAATCAAAGGAATGCGGATCTTCACCTTTGTTCCTTGCCCCGGCTGGCTCGTCACCGTCACGCCGTAACTCTCGCCGTAGAGAAGCTTGATGCGCTCGTGCACATTTTTCACCCCGATGCCGGTAAACAGCTGCCGCCGTCCCTCCCGCTTGTTCAGCCTATCATCCTCGATTGCCGCCGGATCGAAGCCGTCGCCATCGTCGACGACCTCGCAGACAAGCGCGTCCGGCTCCTTCGCCGCCATAAAGTAAATACTGCCCGTCGCCTTGCGGTTGAAGCCATGAAAGAATGCATTTTCGATAAAGGGTTGGATCATCAGCTTCGGCACATGGTACCCCATGCAATCCGGCGCGACAAAATAGTTCATCTTGATCCGATCGCCGTACCGGACATGATTGATGAATACGTAGTTGCGCATATTGACGAGCTCCTGGCTGAGCGTAATCGTCTCGCTGACGTTGCCGATCGCGTTCTGCAGCAGCGAGATCAGGGAATTGATTGTATCGGCCGCCTTCTCCTTGCTGCCCTGCTGCACCATAAATTTTACCGAGGCAAGCGTGTTGTAAAGGAAGTGCGGATTAATCTGCTGCTGCAATGCCTCCAGCTCCGCATTGCGCTGCTGCTTCTGGGTATGCACCAGCTCCTTTACGTATTCTTGCAGCTCGTCCATCATAGCGTTAAATGCTTGACCCAGCTGCCTCGTCTCGTAGCTCCCGCCTACGTTGACATGATGGTCGAATTCATACTTGGAGATCGTGGAAATTTGTTTCACGAGCCGGGTCAGCGACTTCGTCAGTCTCCTGGAAATAAGAAAGACGATAATCAGCGCCGCCGCGACGATGGCAATAACGCTGAGCGCAATGGTCCTCGTATCGGTGAGCTGGCCGATCGCCGCTTCCTTGTCGACCAGATTGATAAGATAGAGCCCGAACGGCGCCAGCATCCGGGATAACACGATTCCTTCCTTGCCCATAATCTCCGCATTTACGGAGGTCAGCTTCTTCTCCTCAATATCCTTCGCGTATTGGAGCAGATCGGGAAACGGCTGTCCCAGCCAGGCCGTACGATTGCTCGATACGATAGTGCCCGCTTCGTCCATGATCGCGACGTCGTTGCCGAAGCTGGTAAAGCTTTCGAAAAACTTCTTGAAGTCTCTTTCCCGGATCGCAAAATAAATCGCGCCGTACACGTCTTCCGTCGTACGGTCGATGAGCGCCTTGGACGCGACGATCGTCGGCTCCGTTGCCGATACGCCGGAGCGGCTCGAATCGTCGTATTGATAGTGGATCTTGCGCGGCTCCGCGAGCGTTCGATCGGTTAAGGGATGCTCGCGAAGCTTGGCCCCGTACACCGGCCAAAGCGCGGGATCCGTCGTATAGCTCCTTCCGTTCATGCCGATGACCGTTATGCCTACCTCATAAGCGTCCACCAGAGATTGAATTCGTTTGACCTGTTCCACCAAATTGTAATAGGATCGATACTGCTCCAGGGAGCTGCCGTCTCCCTCGGACAGAGCGCCTCTGATCGTGCCGCTCTGCTGGGCGTTGTTGGCCGCCATAACGATGGCATAGCTGAACGCATCCATATTGCTCGTAATCTGGGCGATGACTTTGGCGTTCGTAATACTGAACGTCTGCATAAACACCCGTTCCGATGTATTGATCGTGGTCCAGGTAGACGTCACGGATACGGCAATAATCGAGACCACCATAATAATGAACATTTTAATAAACAAGCCGTTGTACTTGAATCGATCGAATACGTTTCTCATACCCGCCCCTTCTCTTCTCCCACGAATTGCCTCCTGTAGCGGCTCGGCGAAAGCCCCGTCGACTTCTTGAACACCTTGCAGAAGTAGCTGTGGTCGGAGTAGCCCACCATGCCGCTAATCTCGGAGATCATCGCGTCGCCCTTGCGCAGCAGCTCCTCTGCCTTCTCGATTCTGACCTTGTGCAAATAATCGACGAACCCCTCGCTGTTATGCGCGGAGAAGTAGCTGGACAGATAAGAGGCATTAAAGTGGAAGTGCTTCGCCATATCCGTCAGGTTCAGCGGCTCCGCATAATGCTGGTGAATGTAATCAAGCAGCTTCTTCATGTTGG
This sequence comes from Paenibacillus agaridevorans, assembly GCF_018604145.1. NCBI lineage: Bacteria > Bacillati > Bacillota > Bacilli > Caryophanales > Paenibacillaceae > Paenibacillus > Paenibacillus agaridevorans. Next base: position 6,190,606 of record NZ_CP075889.1, read on the forward strand.
CGTTGCCCGGCAAAGCGGCCTTGTCCGAGATACATGCCTCCGCCTCTGCGATGAAGGCATCCAGACAATTCAGCGCCTCGGAGGCGGACTTGGCATCCTCGATCGCCTTGAAGTGGCGATACTTATCCTTCTCAAGCTCTCGGGCGTCATACTCCATATTGCCCAGCAGCACCGTTATATTGAAGACGAGATTGCCCAGGAACGACTTGAAGGCGAACACATCCGTCGTATAATCGCCGGCCATCGCCTTCGCGTGATCGCGCAAATAATGGAAAGCCTGATGGAACTGGCCTCGCTTGAAGTCCTCCGTAAAACGGTTCAAATGGAAGCTCTCCGTTTGCAGCACCGGCGGAGGCAGCTTGCCCTCCTGCAGAACGCCCATATCCGGCAGATAGAAAGCATAACCCAGCAGCCTGGTCAAAGAGCCGTTGTACACCTCGCGCAGCTCTTTCACATCCGGGAACGGATTCGTGACCGCGATCGGAATACGCTGGCCAGCTGCGGATAAGCTGACCGCCGCCATGCCTGCTATGCGGACCACTTCGTCCATCGCGCTCTGGTCGGCGTTGATCAATACGGCTCTCAGCTGCCCTTCTATTGGAAGTGCCCGTATAACGGGCAGGTTCCTTTCAGAGCCGGAGCTCGACGCCAGCAAGCCCGTTAACTTCTCCTGCAGCTGAACCGCAGAAGGCTGCACGCCTTCCTCCAGTACTCGCGGGTCAAAGCCGGCTAGCAAGAAGAGCGGATGCGGAAACGTCTCCCGAAGCTCGTCCGCCGAGAAGTCGGCATCGTATCCGGATAAAAGACGCTCCAGCTTCTGCTCCAGGGAAGGAGCGTAGCCGCCCCCCGACGACTCCTCGATACCGAGCGAGGGAATACGCTGCGCCGTCATCTTGAGCACCGTCAGCAAATGCTGGAGATCGAGCTTCGGCTTTAAAATATAATCCGCGACGCCGCTCTGAAACGTCGAACGGACATAATCGAATTCGCCGAAGCTGCTTAACACGATCACTTCTATCTCGGGGTAATGCTGCTTGATCTGCCTGGTCAGCTCTTCTCCATCCATGACCGGCATCACGATATCCGTAATGACAATATGCGGCCTCAGCTCGGCGATCCGCTCCAACGCCTCTTGTCCGTTTGACGCCTCTCCGACAATATGGAAGCCTTCCTGCTCCCACGCCATAAAATGTTTGATTCCCTGTCTAATGAGCACCTCGTCGTCGACGATGAGCACCCTGCAGTATTCGGACGCTGCCATATGGGCCGCACCTCCCGCGCGTAATGAATGTGCTTCTAGTATAGCCGTTCTTCGCGACAACTGTAATGCCCCTTGGGAGAGCATGAGCGTAAGTCGTCGATGCTGCGTTTTTTTCCGAAACGCTGAAATCCCTACTCGGTGAGGCACACTATCCAAAAAGTACTAGCGGCTGCTAAGCGGACGGGGGTTAGGTAGGGGTGGCAGATGAGGAATGGATGGGAAAAAACATGAACGAACGCGGCTCGAACGCTGGACGGATGGAGAACGAGCATGGAAAGAATGCGGCATGAACGCGGAACGGATGGGGAACGAACATGGAAGTAACGTGGCTCGAGCGCGGAACGGATGGGGAACATGCGTGGAAGGAATGCGGCGGAAGTCTAACGGACATGGTTGAGGCTGTCGATTCATTGTGCAAAGGTGAAATGGCGGGCAAGTGTCCGGCAAGAAATGAACGGGAGCAACTGTAACGGAACTGAAAGGCGTTATTTCAGCAAAAAGCGGCACTTCGCAAATCTAATGGAACTGACAGCCCTTATGATGGGCAAAAGTCCGCGGTTTGCCTAGATTTCTCACAAATAACGTCGCACAGTTCCGTTAGATTTTAATATCGCCCCAAAAGCTCCATATAAGGCCCCTAATTTCCGTTAACAGGTTGGCGATGATGGATTGCAGCTTCATTTCCAATTTTGCACACAATGAATCGACGGCCTCATAGCAGCCCATTATAGTGGAATTTTCCTAGCGGTATCGGCTAACTTGGGCGAATTATAGCGGACTTTTCCGCTATAACTGACGGTTACGATCAAGTCCGGCTCAATATAGCGGACTTTTCCACTATAGTGAGCCTATCCGAATTGAGCCGATCAACTTCGACAGCCTGATCATCGGCCGACACCCCTTTATTTGACCAAATCCTCTACAAATTTCGGCAGTACGAATGCCGCTTTGTGCAGACGGGGCGTGTAATACTTGGTCGCAAGCTCCGGAATGGACGATTCCTCGACCTCAAGCGGATCGTAAGTCTTGCTGCCCATCGTAAATGTCCACAGGCCGCTTGGATACGTCGGGATGTTGGCACCGTAAACGCGTACGATCGGGAACACTTCCTTCACATCGCGGTTCACGCTTTGAATCAGATCCGCCTTGAACCAAGGATTGTCCGTCTGCGCGACAAAGATGCCGTCCTCCTTCAGCGCTTCGTAGATGCCTTGGTAGAAACCACGCGTGAACAAATTCGCCGCAGGGCCGACCGGCTCCGTCGAATCCACCATGATGACGTCGTACGCATTTTTGCGATCGTGAATATGCATAAAGCCGTCGCCTACGAGCACTTCGACGCGGGGATTGTCCAGTTCGCCGGCAATGCTCGGCAAATACGTTTTGGAATATTCGATGACTTTGCCGTCGATGTCGACAAGGACCGCTTTTTTTACCTTGGGATGTTTCATCACTTCGCGAATCACGCCGCCGTCGCCGCCCCCTACTACGAGAACATGCTCCGGATCGGGATGCGTGGACAATACCGGATGCGCGACCATCTCGTGATAAACGAACTCATCTCTAACGGTTGTCATAACCATGCCGTCCAGGACCAGCATCGTACCGAACTCTTCCGTTTCGATTATATCCAATTGTTGAAAGTCGGTTTGCTCATGGACATACGTTTTCGTAATTTTAGCCGTTATGCCGAAGCTTTCGGTCTGTTTCTCGGTATACCACATTTCCATCGTTGATCCCTTCTTTCCTTAGAGGTTGTTCAAAAAGTCCGCTTTTGAGAATCATACACTCATGCGCTAAAAACCAAACTTTTTGAACCCGCATATTTAGAATTGGCACGTTTGCGCGCGGTTCAGCCTGTTTTATAGTCTTTCAAACCCGCGCATTTCGTATGACAACAATATCGCAAATGAATAGCCTATGCCGCAATTTTCCATACTAGAGGTAGAACTTATGAACATGAAGAACAGAACAAACCTCTGCGAAGGGAGTCGGCAGCTATGACCAAGTCTTCCAATCAGCCCGTCAAGCGGCAGGGCAAGCTGCGCCGCGCCGTCAAATTCCCTCGCCTGTCGGAGCGGCTCCTGGGACCCGCTCTCGCTCTCCGCAAGTGGTCGATTAGGGCAGGTCTGGCCGCTCTGGCCTGTCTGATCCTGCTTGTCGGGCTTTATCTCTATATAAGGTCGCAGACCCTGCCAGCATCGTCGGTGAGCCAAACCTCTCAAATGCTGGATATCCATGGAAACGTCATCGACACCTTCCATGCCGGCGAGAACCGACGGTCCGTCGCTCTGGCGGACATCGCGCACGAGCTGATCGACGCGACGCTTGCCATCGAGGATCGCCGCTTCTACGACCATTCCGGATTCGATCTGAGGGGGATGGCGCGAGCCGTCGTCGTTAACGTGCAAGGCATGTCCAAGCTTCAAGGGGCCAGCACGCTCACCCAACAGCTCGCTCGCAATCTCTACCTGAGCCATGAGCGGACTTGGGAACGCAAGCTTAAGGAAGCCGCGTACACAGCCCAGCTGGAGATGAGCTACTCCAAGGACGAGATTCTCGCCATGTACTTGAATCAGATCTATTACGGTCATGGCTCGTACGGCGTCGAAGCTGCGGCCATGATGTATTTCGGCAAACACGCCTCGGAGCTGTCGCTGGCCGAAAGCGCCATGCTCGCCGGCATACCGAAAGGACCAAAATATTATTCGCCATACATGAATATGAAGAACGCCAAGGACCGTCAGTACATCATCTTGGAATCCATGCTGGAGGGCGGCTCTATTACGGAGGAACAAGCGGCGGCGGCTTATGCCGAAGTGCTGGAATTCCAGCCGTTCGGCGGGACGGAGCAAGAAGGCTTCGCCCCGTACTTCCGGGACTATATTAGAAGCGTTGCCGTGGACAAGCTCGGTTTCGACGAAAAGCTGCTTAACGAAGGCGGCATTACGATCTATACGACGCTAGACCAGGAAGTGCAGGCCGCGGCCGAAGAAGCCATCAAAAACGGCATGCCGGAGAGCTCGGAGCAGCAGGCCGCGCTGGTCTCCATCGATCCCCGGACCGGCTATATCAAAGCGATGGTGGGAGGACGCGATTATTCGAAAAATCAATATAATCGCGTATTCGCAAGCACTCGTCAGCCTGGTTCGTCGTTTAAGCCCTTTTTATATCTGGCCGCCATCCGCAGCGGATTTATGTCTCCCATCACCCGTTTCAAAAGCGAACCTACCGTCTTTACCTACGACGAAGGGCGCAAAACTTACAAACCGAGCAACTACGGGGACAAATATACCGGCGATTATATCGATATGCGGAAAGCCATCAGCGGCTCCGACAATATCTATGCGGTAAACACGATTATGACTGTAGGGGCCGATAAGGTGATCGAGACGGCCCGTACGTTGGGCATTGGCAGCAAGCTGACTCCCGTGCCGTCGCTTGCGCTCGGCACCTCTCCGGTCAGTCCTTACGAGATGGCCTCCGCATATGGCACCTTCGCGAACGGCGGAACACGGATCGAGCCCGTTGCCATCCTTCGGATTGAAGACCGGAAGGGCAACGTATTATATGAAGCGAAACCAAAGGTACATGAGGCCATTACGCCGGCCGAAGCCTATGTCATGACGAGCCTGCTGGAGAGCGTGTTTGACGAGGGCGGCACCGCCCATCGCGTGGAGGCAACCATTAAGCGCCCCGTCGCCGGCAAGACGGGAACGACGTCGACCGACGCCTGGCTCGTGGGCTATACGCCGGAGCTTGCTACTGCGGTCTGGGTCGGCTACGACAAGGACCGCATGCTCACCGTCGCGGAAGCCCATCGCGCCGCGCCGATCTTCGCGAACTTTATGGAGGATGCCTTGGAAGCGGTGCCTCCAAAGATGTTTACGGTGCCCGAAGGCGTCGTTAACGTCTACATCGAGCAAGAGAGCGGCAAGTTGGCGGCGGCCGGCTGCGCCGGCACTACGCGGCTGGAGTCCTTCCTCGCCGGCACGGAGCCGACTGAGGTATGCGGCAACGCGGCTGTCGGAGGCGCCGGAGATTCAGGCGCCGATGGCAGTGGAGGCGCAGGCAAAGGCCGTGCCGGTTCGGAGAAACAGCGCTCTTGGTGGCAAGATCTAAAGCGTTGGTGGACGAACTGACGTTTTGCACGCCGAGATCATTCCCCGTTCATGCTTGCATCCATTTGTGCCATCCCGCGGCTGAGATATGTTCGTCAAGTTTCGCATGTTTTGGTGGCATATGCAGCAGGCAGGATCGCCCGTTTTCCGACGGCGGTCCTGCTTTCTTTTTGGCGATATAGGCATATAAACCTTGTCTCCGGAGGAAGCAAGCGCTATTTGTGACAGCCAAAATAAGATTCCGTGTCAAAAATATGTGCAAATCGTGAATTTTCTTTGAACAATCGACATAAGATGTGTTATAGTGGGTATAAGAATGAAAGAAAGCACTTACATCAATACGTAAGGAGTGTTTCCCCTATGACGACGAAGACTGCAACTATAAGCCAACTGCGGCCAACCAAATCCGACGTGAAACGTCTAGTAAACGTAATGACCCTGATTGCATGGGGAGTCCTCAGCATCGGCGTCCTGCTCTGCCTCATTAATCTTAGCCACTTCAGCGACAAAAACATCGGCCTTATGGTCGGGATCGGCTTTTTGATCGGCAGCGTTCATATCTACGTCATCGGTACGGCTATCGGCCTCGTTCATGCGTGGAAGTCCGAGATGGCGAAGTCGCACCCGAACAATCAATCGCAAGAGTAGCTGCAAACGGCGGCGCCAGCTTATAGCAAAGACAGAAAGGAAGCGACAGGGCAACTGTTTCGCTTCTTTTTGTTTTGCAAAAATATCACAGCGCCCCTTGTGACAACTTTCCCATACCTGGCTGCAGATGCCTGAAACTCGTTTCGGCGTCCACGGACAAGCCTGTTTCAAGCCGCCTGTAAACGCGTTACAAATAGATGAATGCCATTTTACGGGAGGGCTTCGCCTCTTTTGTCTAACTGGTGACTGACAAGTGACGGAACTTTGTCAGAACTAAGTCGAATTGTTTACATCGTCATTCGCGATAGTGTTATTCCGGTGTGATTTTGTTACATTATTCACAAGCTAATGAAATCGAGGAGTGGAACCGCAATGAGACGTTATTATCGAATGCTGGCAACAGCGCTCTTTCTGGCGATGGTTGCCGTGATCTCGGGCTGCAGCAGCGAGCAGTATATCGTGCTTGACCCGAAGGGACCAATCGGACAGCAGCAGAAGGATCTTATCATTATTACTACCCTTCTGTGCGCGGTTATCATCGTGCCCGTCCTTATTTTAACCGCGGTCATCGTTATGCGTTACCGTGATCGCCCCGGCCGCAAAGCGCGCTATACGCCGGATTGGGAGCATAGCACGAAGCTTGAAGTGACATGGTGGACGATTCCGATTGTCATCATCATCGCTCTTGCCGTCATTACTGCTATCTATACGTATAAGCTCGAACCTTCCAAGCCGCTTGAATCGGCGAAAGAACCGATTACGATCGAAGTAACGTCTCTCGACTGGAAGTGGCTGTTCACTTATCCGGGTGAGGACATTGCGACCGTCAACTATATCAAGTTTCCCGAAGATACGCCGGTCCGTTTCCAGTTGACGTCCGACAAGGCGATGAATTCCTTCTGGATTCCGCAGCTCGGCGGGCAGCTCTACACGATGTCGGGCATGGCCATGACGCTGTTTCTGCAAGCGGATGAGCCGGGCATCTACTACGGCTCGGGGGCTAACTTCAACGGCGCGGACTTCGCTCAGATGACGTTTAACGCAGAAGCGGTCTCGGATGAAGAGTATCAGTCTTGGATACAAGAAGTGAAAGGCGATTCTCCTGCACTGACCCTGGATGGTTACGAGCAGCTCAAGAAGCCGGGACGCTCCGACGTGCAGCTGTTCTCGAGCTTCCCGGAAGGACTGTTCCAATACATCGTGACGCAATATGTCGAGGACGGCAGCGGCGGCGCGCATGCCCATCACGGTCAAAGCGGGGACAGCGGACAATAACGACCCGCGCATACGAAAGGAGAAAGCTTCATGTGGGATAAAATCAAGGAATTTTCATCCGAGTTTTTCGTGACGGGTGACCCGCTCATTCTCGGCGCACAAGTCTCCATCGCGCTGACGCTCGTAGCGATCATCTTCACGCTGACGTATTTCAAGAAGTGGCGCTGGCTCTGGACGGAGTGGCTTACTTCCGTCGATCACAAGAAAATCGGCATTATGTACATTATCGCATCCATTCTGATGCTGTTCCGCGGCGGCGTCGATGCCCTGCTCATGCGCGTGCAGTTGGCTGCACCTGAGCTGGAATTTCTGAACGCCGAACACTACAACGCGATATTCACGACGCATGGCGTTATCATGATCCTGTTTATGGCGATGCCGCTCATGTTCGGTCTGTTCAATATCGTCGTGCCGCTCCAGATCGGCGCGCGCGACGTCGCGTTCCCGTTCCTGAACTCCCTGAGCTTCTGGATGTTCTTCTTCGGGGCCATGCTGTTCAACGTTTCGTTCATTATCGGCGGCTCTCCCGATGCGGGCTGGCTCGCATATCCGCCGCTCTCGGAGCTGTCAGGCAGTCCGGGCGTCGGGCAGGACTTCTATATATGGGGCATACAGATATCCGGTATCGGCTCGCTCGCGACGGGCATTAACTTCGTGGTCACCATTCTCAAGATGCGCGCTCCAGGCATGAAGCTGATGAAGATGCCGATGTTCAGCTGGTCCGTTCTATCTTCTTGCGTGACCATCATGCTAGCGTTCCCGATTCTGACTGTTACGCTGTTCCTGCTCTTCTTGGACCGCTATCTCGGCGCGCATTTCTTTACGCTCGACGGCGGCGGCAACCCGATGATGTACCTCAACCTGATCTGGATGTGGGGTCATCCCGAGGTATATATCGTTGTCTTGCCGGCATTCGGTATCTTCTCGGAGATCGTTGCCACCTTCGCGAAGAAGAAACTGTTCGGCTACAAATCGATGGTGTTCGCCCTGATGTCCATCAGTTTCTTCTCGTTCTTTACCTGGGCGCATCACTTCTTCACGATGGGCTCCGGCGCGAACGTCAACGCGTTTTTCGCTGTTACGACCATGATTATCGCGATTCCGACCGGGGTCAAGGTGTTCAACTGGTTGTTCACGATGTATCGAGGAAAGCTATCGTTCCCGACGCCAATGCTTTGGACAGTCGCCTTTATCCCATGTTTCGTCATTGGCGGCATGACCGGGGTTATGTTGTCGGTCGCGCCGGCGGACTTCCAGTTCCATAACAGCTACTTCCTGATCGCTCACTTCCACCAAGTGTTGATCGGCGGCGTCGTGTTCGGTTACTTCGCGGGTCTGTACTACTGGTGGCCGAAGATGTTCGGCTTCAAGCTCCACGAAGGCCTTGGCAAATGGGCGTTCTGGTTCTGGAACATCGGCTTCTACGTCTGCTTTATGCCGCAATACGCGCTTGGCTTCATGGGCATGACTCGCCGCTTCAACGAATACAACTTCGACATGGGCTGGCAGCCGCTTAACGTCGTGTCCACAGTGGGCGCGTTCCTGATGGGTATTGCGTTTCTCTTCCAGGTATGGCAGATCGCGCACAGCATCAAGTTCCTGAAGAAGGAAACAACCGGCGACTCGTGGAATGGCCGTACGTTGGAATGGTCGATTCCATCTCCTGCGCCGCACTATAACTTCGCCAGAATTCCTGTCGTAACAAGCCAGGACGACTTCTGGGAGAAGAAGCAACGCAAGCTTCGCGGAGAGAAGGATGCTCCGGAAGTCATCGCGGCGGAGCAGGCGCCGCTTGAGCCTATTCATATGCCGAAAAATTCCGGCATACCGTTTATCATGTCATTGTCCTGGTTCGTCGCCGGCTTCGGCTTCGTCTGGGATTGGAAATGGATGATCTTCGTCGGCATGGGCGGCGTCATCGCATGCATGCTGGCAAGATCGTTTACCTACGATACAGACTATTATATTCCGGTCGATGAGGTGCAGCGTACGGAAGCTGCGGCAAGGGGGGCTCACTAATGGCACTACTGAACAAATTTCTGTCCGGCGGCAAGAGTCAGCCTCTTGCCGCGGCGCACGGCCAAGGCGGCGGTCAAGCCGCGCATGGCGGCCATGACGCCCATGGGCATGATCACCACGATCAGGAAGGCATGAAGGTATTCGGCTTCTGGCTGTTCCTGATTACCGACGTTATTCTTTTCGGCACCTTGTTCGCGACCTTCGTCGTGCTTCGTCTCAATACGGCAGGCGGTCCGACGGGCGCCGAACTGATCGAAATCAACGGCATCATCATCTCCACGTTCATCTTGCTGACAAGCAGCTTTACCAGCGGCGTCGCGCTGCTGGAGATGAACCGGGGCAACAAAAAAGGGCTGATCACCTGGCTCGTTATTACCGCGCTGCTTGGCGCATCCTTTATCTATCTCGAGGTAACGGAATTTATCCACCTCGTCAATGAAGGCGCCACGATCGGCACGAGCGCTTACTGGTCTTCGTTCTTCACGCTGGTCGGCACGCACGGACTTCACGTCTCGATCGGCCTCGTTTGGATGGTAGCGCTGATCATTCAGCTCGCAAGACGCGGCATTACCGATGTTACGAAACGCAAGGTCAACGTCATCAGCTTGTATTGGCACTTTCTCGACGTTATCTGGATCTTCGTCTTCACGATCGTATACTTGATGGGGGTGATGTAAGATGGCCAATCCTAACGCTCACGGCGCTCAGCACGGTCATGACAGCCACGGAGGCGGCCACAGCGGCTCACTGAAGTCTTACGTTATCGGCTTCGTCCTTTCGATCGTCTTGACGATCATTCCGCTCGTCGTCGTCCTAAACGATATGTTCAGCAAGCAAGTCAACACCTTGATCATCCTGGTGATGGCCATTCTGCAATTCGCCGTACAGCTTCTGTTCTTCATGCATATCCGGGATGAAGAGAAACCTCGCTTCAACCTGATTGCCCTGATCTTCGGCCTCGTCATCATGCTGACGATCGTCGCGGGCTCCATCTGGATCATGACTTACAATGCGGTAGCAACCTAAGGCGTGTTGGCGAATACAAGGTGAAACGGCTGTCGCCGTCGTAAACTTATACTTTCCTATAATTTAAACGGAGGACCCACAACTTGTGGGTCCCTTTTTGTTTGAAGATTTGGTTGGCACTTTAAAAACGTAAAATCAACATATGACTCTATAAATCTACCCATACCCTTTCTTTTCATCTGAATAGTATAGATTATTCGGAACGGAGAGGGGGGATTGGGATGAAAAAAATCATCGTAATTAGCTGCGATCGTGACCGCGACCGTGATCGCGACCGTGACCGTGACCGCGACCGCGACCGTGACCGTGACCGCGACCGTGACCGTGACCGCCGCTGCAGCAGACGCGACCGCGAACGCATCCGTAGACTCAGACGCTTGATCAGACGTTTGGAAAGACGCTTGCGCCGTTTGATTCGCATGGGAGGCAACCGTAACGAAATCCGCAGACTGAGACGTTTGATCAGACGCCTCGAAAGAGAATTGCGCCGCTTGGAAGATCGTTGTGACCGTCGAGGTTTTTAATCTGAGAGAAATATAGAGAAAGTATGGCAAAATCATATACCTCCCTATATTTGAACGAAAACCCGCAACGGACACTCGAATAAGTGTCTGATGCGGGTTTTTGCCGGACTAGGGATTAGCCTTGGCTACATACTATCTTTTTAATAGAAGTCCGACACGGTGTTGATTAAGCGCAGAAATATGGCTAGGATAACCAATCCGAAAGCAGCAGGATCAAGGTACCTAGCAGAAAAATCGTCGCCACCGTGTAGCCGAAATATCGAATCGGCTTTGGCATCTCCCTCATGTTCACCTTGCGAATCGGCCCGCCGCCTTCAACACGCTGGATGCCGTCCATATTCATGTCCTTGTAGGTCTCATCGACCGCTCTTTCCGTTTCCGGCTGCGTCTCGTGGGTATTATTAGGATATGACATCTGCCTCGCCTCCTTCGTATTTCCAGCCAATCTTCGTCCTCCTTCTGGAAACTAATACTCCATGCCGGCGTATAGATGGATAAGACTTTGACATCAGACGACAAGGAGGAACGTCCATGTTTTTTGTATTCTGGCTGATTGTTTTGGTTATTGGCATTGTCATTCTGTACAACAATCGTGAGCAAGAAGAAGAGCTTCTCGCGTTAAAGCTGGTGGGATACTACCTTCTCGGCACCTTCTATTTGTCCCTTAACGGCCTTGCTCTGCCCATCGGCTTTGTCATCAGCTTGTTCATGAGGCCTAGTCAAAATAGGGGCGTCAAACGCGGTTCCGCGATCTTCGGCCTGGTGATGATGATCATCGGGCAGTTTATACTTTGAACGATTGCCAATGCGTTGAAAGTCGGCAGCCGGCACTTCCCCTACAACTTCCTTTACAATTCCTGCTTGCCATACAGTTGCCCGAACTCGCTTGCGGTCATGCCGAAATGAAGTTCGTCATGGTACTCTCCATTCGTATAAATCATATCCCTCAGTCGTCCCTCTTGGACGAAGCCCAGCTTCTCATGCAAACGTATGGAAGCCGTGTTAAATGAATAAACATGCGGCGTCGCCTTGTGGTAATTCATCTCGTGAAAATAAAACCGCAGCACGGTACGAATCATCTCGCTCGCATATCCCTTAGAGCGATGCTCCGGCAGCAGGGCGATGCCGTATTTAAATGTCCCATATCTCTTGTTGCACAAAAACGTATTGATTGTCCCGACGAGTTCTCCGTCACTCGTCTCCGCGACCCATCGGAACGCATCGCCCATTCGATTCCGCTGCTCCGCCTCCAGCCATTGGATCTGCTTCTCAGGAGATTGCGGGAAGTGGATCATGTCCACCTTGCGGTTCACCTCGTCATCCAGCGCTTGAAATAAAACAATATCCGATGATTGCAGCGCTCTTAACGTCAGTCTGTCCGAACGCCAATAATGGAAAGGCATATGCATCCTCTTTTCATCGCGTAATGATAGCGTAAGTTCCAGTTCCCTATTCCTTCGACAAATGAATTTCAAATCCCTTCCAAAAAACAACACATAAGGACGAGCGAGCGGCCTGACCTTTCGATTGTTGCTGCAGAAAAGGGTATAATACAGGTATCCAATGTCAGAAGAAACGGGTGAAACCGATGAGCGATATGCAGAACAAAGCCGGAACGACCGGTTGGAACTTGGAAAATAGCTATGCCGAATTGCCTGTTGCCCTGTTCACGGCTGTAAAACCTACGCCCGCGAGCGAGCCTCGGCTCGTTGTATTAAACGAACCGCTTGCAGCTTCGCTGGGACTGAAACATGAAGAGTTGTCCGGCGAAGAAGGCGCCGCTGTGTTGGCAGGGAATGAGATTCCCGAAGGAGCTCTGCCGCTCGCTCAAGCCTATGCGGGGCATCAATTCGGCAATTTCACGATGCTAGGAGACGGCAGAGCCATCCTGCTTGGCGAACAGATCACGCCGGACGGACGGCGAATGGATATACAGTTCAAAGGCTCCGGCGCTACGCCCTATTCGCGGCGCGGAGACGGGCGGGCGGCGCTGGGCCCCATGCTTCGGGAATATATTATCAGCGAGGCCATGCATGGGCTTGGCATACCGACGACGCGCAGTCTGGCGGTCGTCGCGACGGGCGAGCCCGTCTACCGCGAGACTGTGCTGCCCGGCGCCGTCCTGACCCGCGTCGCAGCCAGCCATCTGCGCGTCGGCACGTTTCAATACGCCGCCAATTGGGGCGGCGCAGAGGAGCTTTACGCGCTCGCGGACTATGCGCTGCAGCGTCATTATCCCGACATCCCGCTGGATGACGGGCGTTATTTGGCCTTGCTGCGCGGGGTTATCGCCCGTCAGGCGGAATTGATCGCCAAGTGGATGCTTGTCGGCTTCGTCCACGGCGTCATGAACACCGACAACATGACCATCAGCGGCGAAACGATCGATTATGGACCGTGCGCGTTCCTGGATGCTTTCGATCCGAAGACGGTATTCAGCTCCATTGATGCAAACGGCCGTTATGCCTACGGCAATCAGCCTTATATCGGCGTGTGGAATTTGGCGCGGCTTGCAGAATCGCTGCTTCCACTGCTGCATGAGGATGAGGAGCAAGCGGTGAAGTTGGCCGAAGAGGCCTTGGGCGAGTTTACGAACTTGTATCACGGTCACTGGATGGCTGGCATGAGAGGCAAGCTGGGTCTGTTCGGCGAAGAGGATGAGGATGAGTCGCTCGTGAAAGAGCTTCTGGGACTGATGCAGCAGCACGGAGCGGACTATACGAATACGTTCGTTGCTCTGACGTTCGGCATGACCGAAGGCGAAGCGCTGTACGGTGACGAAGCGTTCGCCGCGTGGCGCGATCGGTGGCAGGGTAGACAGAGCAGGCATCGCAAGCCGGAAGAGGAGTCGCTGCGGCTCATGAAAGCCAGCAACCCTGCCGTCATCCCTCGCAACCATCGCGTCGAGGAAGCGCTGGACGCCGCTGTGGAAGGCGATCACAGCGTCATGGAGGATCTGCTGCGCGCGCTGGCGAATCCTTATGATCATCGACCAGAGCAGGCGGAGTATGCGATTGTGCCGGAGGCTTGCGGGCCTTATCGGACGTTTTGCGGGACGTAGGTTTTTGGTGTGCATGTCATTTTAAGAAGGTCGTGTATCCCTTTATGATTAGGGAGAGCACTGCCTTCTTTTTTTGTCGGTTCCCGCCTTTATAACGAAATCAAGCTATCACTGTCAGTATCATACCGATACTGTTTCGTTTCATTATGGATGATCATCTCGAACACGTTTGTTTGACTGTTGTACGTGACGCTATTCGTGGTGCCGATCTCCTCGTTCAGATTAACCTTCATGATTTGATCGCCAATCCTTTTGTAGACATGGATCTCGATTTGGGGAGAGCCTTGCATCATAACTACTTCGTTCTCGCCATCCTCGTTCAGATCAGCAACCAATACATGTCCGCTAAGTCTCAAAATGAGCTGAGGCTGCCCGTCCACCTGCTCAAACAAATAGTTTTCGACGCAGTTTGCCCCGCATATCCCGGTTATAAGCGTCATCGGTCGTCCGAATAACGACTCTTCGTTTTTCGTAAAATCTTGTATATAAGTCTCCTCGCCAACAAAGCCATATTCCGTTAATTGTTTGTCGCGCACAGAACCGAGATATAAGTGAGAATCGGTCGCCGTTTTTTTATAAACCATAAACGAGTTATCGAATTTCTTAACCTCATGAACGTCATCGTACGCGAACTGAACGCCTGCATCGGTACTCGTCTCTGTTTCCGAATACTCCAGGATTATGCTGCTGCCCGTCGCTTCGCCCGTTTCTTGACTGAAAGAACATCCCATCAAAATCGTCAAAAACAGGGTCAGCAGGCAGATGCTCATCGTTCTCCAACTTTTCATTGCGATTTCCTCCTCTTTTAAATCCGCTGATTCCGAATGTACCGCTTTCCGCTTTCAATTACTCTACATCATTGACAGCTTTTTCATTCCAAAAGTTGCACCCCCAGCCATAAGCCAAGATCGATTACCGCTCATAGGTTTGCTTGGCCAATTGATGCGTTAGCACCGTCGCTCCTGTTACGAGAATGCCCTGCAGCACTCCCTCGAGCGGGGATTCCAGCAAAAGGACGCCTCCTGCGATTCCGCACGCCAGAAGTGTCCACGGTATAGTCCAGTCAGGTACCTTGGGGGAATTCTTAAGCAACAGGCCGATAACAAAAAGCGCCGGCATCAATGCCAGCGCTTCTTCTTTGATATAATGGATGATTTCGTTCATCATGTCGCGGCTTTCGCCTCCTTATCGAGTAAATGCAGTCGGTCCAGCAATACGGCCAGTTGCGCCCTAGTGATAGGCTCGTCTGGACTGAATCGGTCTGCCGCCGTTCCAACGAGTAGTCCGGTTTGCAGCGCTTTGAGAATGGATTGCTCTGCCCAGTGGCCTTGGATGTCCCTTATGGCGGGGGCAGGCTTCGCTACAGGCGTTGTCTTGCTTGGTGCGGTTGCAGCAGCAGGAGGCTTATAGGGATGGGCGATGTAGGCGCAGAAGCCTTGAACGACCGCTTCCGCGTAGGTTTTCCACTGGTTCTTGAGCCGTTCGGCATCCTGCGCGTTACTGCAAAACCCGTATTCGACGATGACCGTCGCGACCTTGCCCGTATTGCGGTGCATAAAGTAATAGTCGCCACCCGACTCATTGGAGCGTGAAAACGCGCGTCTTCGCGGCTGGCCCGCGCCTACAATGGAATTCAGCAAGGCGTTTGCCATTTTGCCATTCGCGTACACGCTGTAGATCGTCTCCGCCCCTGCCGCCGTGCTGGATGGCGCCGCATTGATATGATTGCTGATGCCGTATTGCGCACCGCTTTGCTTCACCATCTCTGCCCTAGCCTTTGGCTCAAGCGTCGTGTCGCTGTTCCTGGTCAATGCGACTTTAACTCCCAGCTCCCGGAACCGGTTGTACTGGTATAACGAAATATCCAGCGTCATCGCCTTTTCCACGATGCCGTTGCCTCCCGCTCCCGGATCCGCTCCCCCATGGCCGGGGTCGATGATCAGGAGAGGCTTCGAATCTCCAATCAAAATGCGATCTCCTTCTTTCTTGTTGTAGTTAGTGGAAGTGTTTGTTCTAGCCGCCATTGTACGACGCGAGCAGTGCCCGATGTAGCCGGTGCCTGACAAGATCGATCGTCTCCATCAGGCGCGGCTTTTCCCCTGCTCTATGCGATCGATTCGATGATGAGCCGATTTCGCATACTCTTCCAATCTCGTTACTCGTTCGGACAACTCGTCGAATCGTTTGCTTTGAGCTCTCTGCTCAAGCCGGACTTCATCGATACCCCGCTTGATGTATTCCATATCGGCGCTTATGCGCGCATCCCGGTGCACGTCGTCCTTGAGCTCCTGTTTTGCCGCCCGGGCCCGCCCAATCCAGCCTAAGAAGATACCGCTGATCCCGGACATGGCCCCGACGACCGCGATAAACGTTGCAACGTCTTTCACCATCCGTTCACCTCGATTTCATAAGATAAGGCTCCGGTTGGGGCGGAGCCTTTGTGTGGCATATAAAAGTTAATTTATTGAACGATACTTAGAATTTAAGCGATTATTTACTTGTCCCGCTCTTTCCACCATATGCTTTTCTTCGCGGCATCTTCCTTGATAAAAAGTAAATGTACCCTACCCATTTTGCGACCCCATCCGTTATCATGTGGCCACAGGTAGGCGCTACCGCCTCCATCGCCATATATTGCACTCGGACAGCCGAGTACAAGCAAGCATAATACCTTCCAGCGTGTCCATATCGACCTTGTCGAGCGTTCGGGCTGATACAAGCCTACCTTCTGCTGTAACGCCGCCTGCGACCCTATAGCTCTTCCCTTTCCATGAGCTGTCGGCGAGTAGGTCACGCTTAACGCTTTCAGCGGTAAAACTCTTGCCATCCTTAAGAATGCGCGGAGAGCCCTGTACAGCATGGATCGCGTTAGCTGGTGCCTTGCCGATGTGCCATGACCCATCAGGCAGCATGTAGAGCTCGTCGCGCGCTGGTCTTTGGACTATCGGAATTGACTGTTTTTCCTTCAACAATGACTCGCCCGATCGATACACCGTTGTCTGTGTCAGCAAAATTAAAGTCGATTGCAGCGTCAGCACCAGTTGCCTGCCCTATGTCTTTGACCGTCGCCCCGATCTTGTGAGAAACAAATGCCTCGTCGACTCCTGGAGTTGCGATTGCTAAACAACATTGACTCCATTGGTTTTCGTTGTCTGAATCAAGGATTAGTCACTCCATACATTAAAATAGGCCCCGCTTATGCGGAGCCCTCGTATGGCTGGAGGCCAAATCAACTACATATCGTTATTACTTATGCAGCTGGAATTTCAATTTCTGGACGTAATGCAACCATCTGAGCATTTATCAGAGAGTTGTTATCGGGAGTAAAGCCGTAGCTAACAACGATTTCTTGAATTGTACCTTCGCCCCTGTCGAAGCGGATGATACAAGCTTGAGCTACGATTTTAACCTTCAGCGGTGTCAACATACATATCACCCCCTCCGTCAGAGTATGCCCTACAGGCTTGCGATAATGTCGGCCATCATGAGCAGTAAGTCTTCATTGGTAGCCTTTTGAGCAGCAACCTCTGCCTGTAGAGCGCTCAGGCTGTTGTCGTATACTGGATTAGCTATAAAGCCTTCGCCATCAACATACAGATATTTTCCTTGAGTGTAATCCGCAGGCAATTCAATGTCTACAATCTCAAGTATTTCGGAGGGATCAGGATGTATAGTGGTGCCGTCAAAGTAGCCGCCCTCTGCTGCCTCGATGTGCCTGCTTGCAGTTGAAATTTGACCGTTAAGAGTGTTGAATAACATTTTCATTTTAATCGCCCATTTACCAGAAATAGTCACCTATAATAATTTCTGAAGGTGATATGGCCATACCTACTATAACGCCTGTCTTTCTTGGACCATCACCTGCTACCCATTGCCAGCCAGAGTTATTAGTTTGCGTACCCGTACCTACTGGATATAGGTCGCCAAGAGCATCCGACATGTATATTGCTCCGGCTGTTAGCGTAGCTCCAGGCAGTTTAAGTAGACCCTTTAGCATGACGCGGCCATCAATAGTTGCCATTCCTATCCTAACTCCAATACCTGTGGTTAGAACGGCTTTACTAAGATCAATGACTTTCACAAAACCTTGATAATAGCTGCCAAGATTTGTGGGAAACCGATTGATATAGGGTAAGGCAACTTTGCCTGAACCCAAGTACATAGACGCTCTGACCGGAGAACTGCTGCCGCTTCTTAAGTAAATGAATTGATCATCACCATAATGGGTTTCTACAGGGTCGATACCTACTAATTTAGTTACATGTTCAGGCGTGACTTTATTGGTGCTTACACCATCCCATTTTGCTACCATTACTTTGTTAAGGGTTAAGAGGTTTCCATTTACAGAGCCAACGATGGAACCTGGGAGACCTGGCCCGTTAGCCCAACGACCGTACCCAAACCATCGTCTTGTAACGTAATCGTACCCAACTATGTCGGTAAATGCGTGTTGTGACACACTGAATGTTGTTGAGTCAGTTAGTAGATTGGTCATTGTATTATTTGTATTGAACCTAACGACTACCAAGCGCGTACTGCCGGCCATCGTTGAGCCTAGCGTAAAAGACATTGGCATAGAAGTATTTGCCGCTGCTGGATAAAGATAATTCAGATAACCTGTAGTTCCCTTATATACCGAGTTAGTCATAGTGGCTTGCGGCAGTGATGATGTTGTGCCTGAAACAGTGACTACATCAAGATAGACTCCCCCTGTAACAGTCCCATAGGAGACTACCGCCCTATTGTCATCTAACTTTTGAACAAACTGTATATAATAATCGCCTCCTGCTGACGTTCCACCGCATTGAACTATATTGCCGAAAGAGAGCGTGGTTCCTGACAATGTGGCTGCAAACACTCTTACGTAATTATTAGTACCTACTGTTACGGCATACAGTAGTTTGCCTGCCGCTATTAATGTTGATGCAAAGTAACCACCTGTTGCGGGTAAGCCTGCCAACGGAGGGTAGACAGGTGCCGCAGCTGTAAATACCCTGCCTGAATATGTGGCAGCAACTACGCCAACGCTAAAACCGCTTACAGAGTAGTTTACTACTAGACTTGTAGAGGATACATTGATTACCTCTAATCTGGATATATACCACGTGCCAGTCCATGAAAAGATTACATGAGGCGAGCCTATTGTAATAGTAGTGCCTGATATAGTCAGAGCGTAAAGTGTTATATTGCCCGAAGTCAGACCGCTGCCAGTTCCAGTAACAAGGGCTATGTTTCCATTTCCCATTACAGCGCAATACGACATTACACTGTCTACGCCAAATGCGGAACTGATATTACCGTTGAAAGCAACTGGCGTACCGAATGTAGCGTTGCCGTTTGCATCGAATTTAATTACGCGAACTTGCCATTCCGGGCCACTACTCCTGGGCTCGAAACCCAAAAATGTAGTATTGTCTACCTTGAATGTGACTTTTATTTCCGGTGAATATGATAGGTCTGTAGCCGTTGTCGTTGGGTAGTCGCCAATAGCCCCATACTCTCCTACCGGAAATGATTTGACTGTACCGTCTGGTCGCAGGTTAACGGGCGCTCCTGGAGTAAGCGGTTTTCCTTCGAATAATGGGTAACTCTTTATTACATCCAACGTCCCTTCACCTCCCGCACTTCTCCATGGCGACCAATTAGACCCGTCATAATGAGTCCTTTGAAATGTTGCTCCTTCTACAATTTCAGTGTATCGTTGTATCAAATATCCGCCATCCTCTACAACTTCAAGGATACCGTAATCAGCAGATGCGGGAGGGCGATTAGGTGAATTGGATATAACACTTGCAACATAAACGCCCATAATAGTGTAATTGTTAAAATCCGAGTTTGGTGATATTGCCCCTCGCGAACGATTCAAGTCGTTGCGGCTATCGATTGCTTGCTTTGTCCGGAGCGGCGTCATATCCGTCGTATCGTCTGTACCGGCCTCTGCCTGCGCTTGCGTAGCGATCGATCGGTTGGCTTGTGCCCCTGAAGCAATCCCGTCGAGCTTTGTTTTGTCCGACGCGGACAAAAAACCCGCTGTCGATGTGGTAGCCGCAGCGTGAGCGTTTCCGCCAGTTCCAACATGCGTAAGCGGGGCCTGCTGCACATTATCGACGTTACCGAGTCCAACATCGCCTTTGACCAGCGTTACCGCTCCTGTTTTTCCTGCTACACTTTGTACCGGGGAAGATGGAGCAAGCGCCGAAATTGCTTGCGCTACCCGCAGCGGAGTCATATCCGTCGTGTTGTCGGTTCCAGCTTCCGCTTGGGCTTGTGTTGCTAGCGGGCGGTTGACCTGTGCTCCGGACGCAATACCATTTAGCTTGGTCTGGTCCGAAGCGGATATAAACCCCGCTGTAGATGTCGTTGCTGTAGCGTGGGCTGCGCCGCCAGTTCCAACATGCGTGATTGGAGCTTGCTGAACGTTGTCCACGTTGCCGAGGCCGACGTCTGCCTTGGCAAGTGCAACAGCCCCCGTCTTACCCGCAACACTGTTCACGGTGTTCACCTGAGCTCCAGCCGCGATACCGTTGAGCTTCGTTTTATCCGCCGCCGACATCCGGCCTGC
This sequence comes from Paenibacillus agaridevorans, assembly GCF_018604145.1. NCBI lineage: Bacteria > Bacillati > Bacillota > Bacilli > Caryophanales > Paenibacillaceae > Paenibacillus > Paenibacillus agaridevorans. Next base: position 6,211,103 of record NZ_CP075889.1, read on the forward strand.
TTCCGTAGTGCTGGCGAGCTTCGTCACTTCCGCATCCAGAATATCCGCATTGCCGTTCAGATCGTCAATATTGACATTATCCGTCGATTCCGGCTTCTTCAAATTCAAATTCGATGTTAACTGCATTCGTTATCCTCCTCCATATGTTCGTAATTGCCCCCATGTTCGCGTTCCGGCTTCCTGCCATGTCAGATCAGACACCATGTCCCATATGGTGTACGTGTAGAGGAACGAAACGGACAGATGCGCGGGCTTGATCTGCTCCAGCATCGCCATGAATCCGGCCAAGTTAGCCGGAACACCTAGCACCCCGATAAACTGAATCACGAACCGATACTCATCTGGATATTCCAGCACGTCGACCTCGCCGCCACTAAAAGCAGCAGCAACGCCGATCAGCATCTGTTTGGTTACTGTGCCATGACCGCGAAGCTTGGCGAAAATGATCTCGCGACGCCATTCGTACGACATGGACGGGTCAGTCGCCAACCCAAACTCCTGCTCCCAATAAGAAAGCCCCCAGGTCGCCGTTGACACGTAAAACTGATTCGCCAGATCGGCGGCAGACGCGATGGAAATACCCAGCTCCTTAGCAAGCGTCGTCTGCAGCTCAACCATGTCGCGTATGCCGTGCCAATATGCCGGCAGGTACGCCATCAAGTCAGGCGGCATCACATCGGGCGGTTCCGGAGGCGCTGCCGTATGTCCAAACAAAAGTGTTCCGTATAGACCATCGCCGTACGACATCAAACACCACCTCGCAATTGACCCCATGTGACTCCGGGAGAAAGCTTGCCCACTGCCAAATCATAGGCAGCTTTGACCGCGCTTGGCGTAGCTGCTTGCGTCGTGCTAGTGCTATTCGTCGCACTATTCAATTGCGCAATGCCCGCAGCGCTCGTACTCGCCGTAGGTAGCCGCGCTGCTGCCACGGTACCGGACGCGATGTCCGCGCCGCTATGCTGATGGGCAGCCGGGGCAAACGTCGCTGGCTTGCCGCTAACTCCAGCCCACGGCACACTATCCGCCGCATCTGCGCTATCCGCTTTGCCGTTATTGTTCGTGTCGTAGATACTCTTGAGCATGTCGCCTGCGGTCTGAGCGGCAACGAGCAGTACATTTCCACCTGCAGAGCCAATGTAGAGTTTTTTCGTATCCGTGCAGAATCCAAGCTCACCTGTTTCTAAGGTGCCGATGTCCGCTTCCAGACCTCGACGCACCTGCATTAGTACATTTCTGGGCATCCTTTAGCCCCCTTAGAACGTCCCGCCATCGACGACCGCGACCATGAGGCGGTTGCCGTTGGCGGCATCGTAAACGATACTGACCGCATCTACATTAGCTTCAATGCCAGTGCCGTTGACCAGAATACCCTTACCCGGCTTGGCCGCTACCGTTGTCGATCCGACAGTAATGCCGTTGCCAGCTCCAACTGTCAGCGTCACCGTATCCGCAGTGCCGCCTCCAGTCAGGCCGTTACCTGCTGTGATCGTCTGCAAAGCGCCGCCAGTGCGAACCCACGCCGTTCCGTTGTAGGTGTACTGCTTCGCCTCGTCGTCGACGATACAAGTCATGCCGACCGACGGTACGATAAAGCTCCAAGCGGAGCCTGTCCATTCAGCTATCTGGTTTGCGCGGCTTGCCCAGGCACCCGTTGGAGATGCGCCGATGATATAACGATCCTTGGCAGCAAGCGATCCAGGAGGCGCGGCCAAGTCCTTATCCTTGACGCTGTCCTGATACTCTTGTCCAGCGCGAGCCAGATCCAGCTCGTTCTTGACCTTCTGCGCAGACCATAACTCGGTTGGAGAGGTGCCGGAGTCATTAATAATGCGGTGCCGAGTGGCATCGTCAATATGCGTCTTGATCTCCGCTGCCGTCTTCGTGTTCGTTCCGTCAGATACCCGACTCACACGCCCTCCGGTCAACTCCGTCAGTCGTACCTTGCCGAAGGTCGCACCATCCGCAATATCGTCTAGATCGCCGGTTAGGTCAGCCAAGTCGAGTACATTCACATTCGCCCAGGCTGCGCCGGTATCCAGATACAAGCGGCCAATGTTTTCACCAGTCGTGACGTAATACATACGGCCGGAGCTGGCGGCAGATGGCCGTGCTGCATACGCCCCAGACATTACCCGGCCTACAAAGACGTTAGACGTCCCGTCTCCGATAAAAACTTCTTTCGTATCGCTGCAGAAACCCATCTCGCCGCTTTGCATTGCGCCATGAGCCTGCAGTTGCGCTTTCGTGCCGCGCATAATCAATATGGTTTGTGCCATTCGCTACATCTCCTCATCAAAATATCCGCCGTCGATAATGCCATTACCTTTATACTGCACGACTTCCGTTTGCACAGCTGATACAGCGGTCTGTAGACGATTAATGTCATCTGCATCTACTTGGTCGCCTGGCGTCTGGTACGTGACAAAAACTGCTTCGACACTAGCGAATACGCGAATATACCTCCGCCAAGGTGTATCCGCTGGAATAGATACGGTAAAGGCCGTAATCTCGGTACCACCCATATTCGGTCCGGTATATACACGCACAGTACTATTGGCTATATTGTCATGAGCGAGCATCCCCTCATATTTGCCCCCAGACATCCTCAGCTCTTCCTGCACCATATAAGCCGTACCATCAGCCCGCTTGTTCAACTTCTCGGGGAATACCTCTATCTCATCCGGATATGGCATGGTCTACACCCCCAATTCGGCGCCGGCCAGAGTAGGAATTTCTTCGTCATCCAATGCGACGTTGCCCGTTCCGTCGTTCAAGGTCAGTCCCGTATAATCCAGCACGCCAGGCACGGACAGCAGCAGAACCCCGATCCCCGCGATGCTGACATAGGAAGCCGAGAACGCGATGGATCGGAAGTGAGTCTCTAGCACAGCGGCAAAAGCGTCCGTAACGGCCTGCAGCGTAAAACCAGCCGCCAACACGACCGTGGAGGCCACCGCGATCGGAGCCGCCGAGGCAGACACCACCGTTATCGCCGCGCCGATGGGGCGTTTCGTCTCGATTTGTCCAGCCGTCTCCTCCACCAGAGTCGGACTGGCTGGCCTTTTGTCGCTATCCACGATGACGACCTTCACCGTGCCGGGCCCGTTCCATAACGGATACACCTTCGCACCGCCGACTCCCGCGACCGACATCGCCCAGTCCCGATAATCCGCCGCGTTGCCTCCGCTGGAGGGGTTGCGTACCCTGTGCAGGTAACGCGCTCGCAGAGCTTCGTCCGACTCGTCGTCCTCGCCAGGCACCAGCACGTCCCCCAGTTCGGCCCGATCAAGACCATTCACGTAATCAACCGGAAGCAAGGGGCCATAATACGTATTGCCAGCCGCGCCAGGCGTCTCGCATTCGAGCACGAACACCCCGCTGCCCAATTTCTCCCGAACGACATAATTCAAATCCTCGGCGCTGTATCTGCTGCCGATCGGGACGTCAAGCGGTTCATCCCCGCTGCCAAAAAACAATCCTTCGCGGCGCGATGGGGAGGCAAGCTGTCGATCCACGCCGTAGTCCGCCGTGCGCAGCGCCAAATACTCGCCGCTGGACGTCGTGCCGTATGCAAATCGCAGCTGCAAGTCCAATTCGATATACAGCTGCGCGAGCTCGGCCGCCGCAGGAGCAAGCGCATCGTAGATGATGCTGCCCTCCCGCTTGTCGAGATCGTTCGGAATACGGTCCAGCATGCGCCCCATAATGCTCTCCATCGTGGTTCCTTCGTTCAAGTCATCACCTCCCAAGCAGAAGAGAAAGAGCCGTGGCGGGTGACGACCGTAAACGTAATGACTGCCTGGTCGCCCCTTACCACAGTCTCTATCCCCTCTATTCCTTCGATTCTTTCGTCTTGGCCAAGCGCCTCTTTCAGCATCCGCTCGGCTTCCATCGGAATCGCTGACGGACTGCGTCCCACTAGGCTTCTCCATTCGCACCCGTAATCGGAGCTGTATATGAGATGTTTGAAGCGCTCGGTCTGCAAAATTTTAAACACAGCTTGCCGAACCGCTTCCAAACCATCCGTCATCCCGCCGGCCCGGCCCTTCTCGAAGTCGATCCGCCATGTACGGGACGGCAGCTCCGCTCTCTCGTTCGACGCATCGATCGATGCTCCCGTCGGAATCATGGCGTCACCATCCGATCCAACACCACGTAGCTCTGGCCGCCCTGCATGCGAAGCAGAATCAGGCTGTCTCCGACGGCAAGCGCGCGAGCTGCCAGACTTTCCGGCACGACAAGCGCGCCTGACGGAAGCGTCAGTCTCTGGTCTAGTCGGACAGCAAGCGGCTGCAGCGACACGACCTGGCCGAATTGCACCTGCACGGGCTGGCCGGCTTCTACCGCGCCGATCCCGGCTTTTTTGATCACATCCAACATGCTCATGAAATCACCTTCACATCCAGCGACATCGTATGGACGGCGCCTTCGAATTTATGCGTGCATTCGTTGACGAGGAACGGCGCATTTAGCCCCTGCTCCTGCAGCAAGACCCGGACGTAGCTGCCCGCCCGGACCCGGAGATCGCCCAGCGCATCGAGCTTGAGCGTCTTCGACTCCCGGTTGTGCAGCGTCGTCAGCGTCGTGAGCAGTTCGTTAATCTGCGCATCGTTCTTATTCTCGTCGACGGACTGGTAAAGCTGGAGAATGCCCCACTTCGCGATATTGGCGCTATCCTGAGCCATGTACACATCCCGCTTGCCCGTCGTTTGATTGTTTTTGTACAGCACGATCCGGTTGTACGTATCCCCGTCGATGGAGGTCGACATGCTGTAATCCGTCAGCAAGCTGCCGTCCCCAATGTAGAAGTCAACCAGCAGGTCTTCCACGTTCCGCAGGGCCAGCGAGCCGAAATCGTCGTAGAGGACGTAGTTTTTGCCCCCGTGGATTAACGTCAGCGTCAGTGCCTTGCCGCATAGATCCAGCAGCTTCTCTCCGTCGCCGATCAACACGGGAATGACATAAGGCGTCTCCACGATCGTCCCCGTGCGCAGCTTATATTTGGCTGCAATGGTACGAATGACGTCGGAAGCCCGTTTGTTCTCGAAGGAGTAGTGGTCCGCCGTCAGCAAATAACGGATCTGATCAAACGCCTTGATTCGAATACTCTCCCCGCGCCCGTCTTCCACCGTAAACACATAGCCGTAAAAGATCGGTTGCCTGTCCTTTTTCACCTGAATGACATCGCCGTTCTGAATACGGTAATCAGCAGACTGATTGAGTCCGCCTTTCACCAGCGTCAGATCCAGACTGCCTGCCTTGCCGATTCGGCTGGTCTGCCAGCTCATGTTGACCGCCAGCTTCGACACATCCCAGACGTTGCCGTTCTTGTTGTCCACCAACACCTCGATCATGGCAGCTTCAGCACCTTTCCGACCGGCAGCCGTCTGATTTCGGCGTCCTTGATGCCATTAAGGCGCTGAATTTCTCCCCAGCGTGAACCGTCGCCCAGCATGGTCTGCGCCACCTTCCACAGCGAGTCTCCGGCTCGGAGCGTGTATGTCTTGGGCTGTACCCGTTCATCAGGGCGCTTCGAAGACGGGGAAGTCGCTTGACCATTCTGTACCGTCACCTTCCGGGCCGAGTAGAACACATAATGTTTCAGTTTTATGGAATACTCAATGTCTCCTCCGCCGCCAGCCGTTTCCTTCCATTGGAATGATTCGATGCTGACCGCCGAGTCGATGTCGAAGGTCGAGCCTTTATATTTGAGTCGAATGGGCCGCTTGGACTCCATCCATTTCATAATCAGCTTGACGCACTCCCCGGGCGGCTTAAAATCTTCCTTCACCCGCGGTGCCCCGGTGTCCTCGGGAGCCGGTTTCACGAGCTCCGGCCAGAAGGGCGAACCTTCTTTCGGGAAAAAGCTCGCGAAGCTGTACTCCGACAGCTTCCTGTCCTTGATGACGTTGATTTCCCCCAGAGCGGCCACGTTGAACGTGGAGCCGCTTCCGCTCTCCGACATTTCGATGGAAGCCGGCAGCACGGGAATATAGAACCACTCTTGCCGGTTGTTAAAGCTCAGCTCCATCCAATAACTCATGCGTACACCCCTTCCGCCGATGCCGCGATCTCTTCCTGCAACACTACGGTAATGGCTTGAACCATGGAGCTAACATCCATGCCGTTACGAATATCGCCCGTCTGCACGTTCACCGAAGGCGTTAACGTGACAAAGTTTTGGATGTTCTTCAGCTCCGCGAGCTCACGCATCGTCTTCAGATCCTCGCTGTTGATTTCGACGGTATCGTTTACGCGGCCAACTTCGTCGAGGCGGCCTCCGCCGACTTGAACCATGGCGTTGCTGGAAGGAATCCCGGCTGGGGGAAGCTGCTCCGCCTGGGCTTTCTTCTGCTCCTCAAGTTCCTTTTCCGCTCTCTCCAAGGCCCGTTTCTCCAGAAATGAATCCTCTTCCGCTTTGCGAGCCACCTTATTCTCTGCAGCAGTTTTAATCGCGGCTTGCTTCTCTACCTCTGCAAGGTCCACAAAATCGGTTGCTAGATTTTCGATACTTACTTTTCCGATCATCTTAAAGTCTTTGCCGGATATCCAATTAACAGCTTTCAATAACATGTTAAAGCCAAAGATAATGTTATTAATTAAGTTATCAAAAATTAAACCTACAACTTTTGCAAAGAAAACAAAAGGCTCTCGCAAAGCTACTACAACTGTCCAAAAAACTATGACTAATTGATCCCAAAGATTCTGGATGCCGTGCCATACTTTGAGGAAGTTTAGTGCGAACGCATCATTTGTTTTCCATAAGGATACAAGCGCGGCGATGAGGCCAACAATTAGGGACGCGATTAAAATAATGACGTTCGCCTTCATCGTAGTATTCATAGCCGCCCAAGCATTCTTTAATCCTAGTGTGGCTAACTGCTGACCTTGCTGCGCAACAGTCACAAGGACGGTGTAGGCTCTGCTAATGAGCTGAAGCGTATTGTAGGCCGAGATCGCCGCGTTCACTCCCTTGTAGACATGCTCGAATGCTCCCCAATTATCAACAACAAATGCCGATACAGCGGAATTTTGTGTCATGAATGCGCTGAAAGCTTGATTTAATCCCGCCACCTGATCTTTAAGATTCGGCATGGGCGCCACATTAGGAACAGACTGTCCGCTATTGTTCATAGCCCCTGGGGTTGGAACGGCGCTCCCTGCCGCCTTATTAGCGGTAAGAGCCTTGTTTGCGACCGCCTCCCGTGAAGCTTGCTGCTCGGTAGATTTCACCGACATTTCCGTTTGTTTTCTTTGCTGAGCTTTTTCCTGCTCGGACATCGATTTAGCAGCAACCTCCACCGCTTTTGCCAGCGATTCGCCCCGATCTACATCGCTGTTCACCGCCGGCTTCGCTTGCTCGCTGATTTTAAACTCATTTAAAGCTTTATCCACCAGATCAGCATTAACTAACTGGTTTCCAGATTCCTTCACCACTTTCGCCTGCGTCGATTTCTCTACTACCGCCATCGCCTTACTGGCCGTCTCGACTACCTTAGAGGCTTGCATTTGGGCAGTCTCTTCGCTTGCAGCCTGCTTTTCCGACTTCTCCTGCTGCTCACTAAGTTTTTTCTCTCCGCTTGCTTGCTCGCTGGTTTTAAAACCATTTAAAGCTTTATCCACCAGATCGGCAGTATTAAATATCTGATTTCCAGATTCCTTCTCCTCTTTCGCCTGCGTCGATTTCTCTACCGCCGCCATCGCCTTACTGGCCGTCTCGACTGCCTTGGAGGCTTGCATTCGGGCAGTCTCTTCGCTTGCAGCTTGCTTTTCCGACTTCACCTGCTGCTCGCTAAGTTTTTTCTCTCCGCTTGCTTGCTCTACCTTTTGATCCAGTTCGAATATAGGAATAGCGCTCGTCAGCATTTCGCCAACTCTGGCAAACGCAGGGAGCACCTCCTTCTTGACCTTATCCTCGATCTGCTTCTTCTGATCTTGCTTGTCCGACCCAACGGCTGCAGCCAAAGCCGGGCTTGAGCCCGACACGCTCGCAGTCGCTGAGGCCCGTGCGGTCAGCTGCATAGCGCTCATATGCTTGGTCATGCCGGCCAGCCGCCCGCTCGTTTCCCGAATAGCGGCATTCATATCCGCCAGGCTGGATGCCGCTTCCGTCATGGGGTCGACTAACCGTTGAACGGCGCGCTCCATTCGTTCCACGCTCTTGTTCAACCGTTCCGGCGCTTGAGCGTCATAGGCCGACATGGATCGGTTCAAGCCCTCAGCTGCCCTGGCAGCCAACCGCATCATTCCCGACAAACCGCGTACCGAGCCAAGAAGCTTTCTCTGCTGCGTATCCAGCGCCTTCGCCGTACTCAATTCCATCACCACCTCTCCAATGCAAAAAGGCACGTATCGCTACGCGCCTCCGCTCTGAATTTTTTCCTTACTTCCGCCGCGCCGCCTGCTTCTTCTCCTCGGCGATCCGCTCCTGGATGCAGGCGATCATAAACGCCTTCTCCTCTCGAGTCTGACCCATGTATTCGCGCGGCGTCATATGGAATTTCATGAGGGCGTAGTACGCGTAGTTCGCGTCGCTGTCGCCCTCGCGAATTAGTTTTTTGCTTCGTCGACGAGCTCCTCGAAGTTCGTGTTATAACCCGAGATGCGCTGAATCTCCTTCGCCAGCTCCTCGATCTCGCCGGCTAGCAGCACCTTCTGCAGGTAGCTGTCCGCATCGAAGCAGCCAAGCTCGCGAATGCTCTCCGCATCCTTGAAGCTCGGGTTCACCGTGTGGTTCACCACGATCGCTTTCGTAATGGCGCCGGAGTCGATCTCCACCTTGCGGTCCTTGCTCTTGGGGTTGATCTTCATCGCCCGCTTTTGATAGGAAGCCATATCGTCGGCGCTCATGGCGCGGATCGTGAACTTCATCAACTGGCCCTCTTCATCGCGGAACCGGTCGGAGATGACGACCTCCTCCGTCAGATTGTCCACGGGATGCCGATTCAAAAATTGTTGCAGTGTGCTCATCTACAATAGCCTCCTTTAATTTGTCGTTGCTAGGGATGTCTACAGCGCCGTGAAAGGTGTGTTAATCGCGAAGTCCTCGAAGGTGAACGGAAGTTCCTCCTCCAACGTGTCCTCTCCGGCCGCGTCGAACTTCGCCAGAAGCACGCTGTCCAGGTTGCAGCGCTTCAGCGTGACCGCCTGCTTGCCCGTGCGGGAAGCCGGGTCCTCGTTCACGATCATAAGTTCGAAATAAAAGTCCGTGCCTTTCGCAGCGTATTCCTCCATAAGCTGGCGGAATTTGGATGTGACATAATAAATCGTCAGCGTGCCGGTTCCCGTCCAGCCCATCGTTTTTTTGCCGATAGACGTTTTGCCGAGCATCGGCACATCCGCTTTCGTCTTCTCGATCGTCGCTTCGCCCGTCTTGGCGTAGAACAATTCCTCCTGCTGTTTGCCGATCTTTATAATCGCCTTCGCTTGCTTGCCGCTAATCGTATCTTCTACATTCATATAGGCCATATTAGACTACCTCCACGGAAATATAGATTTTTTCGACGGCATCCACCGGCTGCACGCGCAGCTCGACCAATACGCCGTCAGTCTGCCCTTCGATCGGCTGCACGATTACGTCGGCTCCGGGGTCGAAGTTCTGAAGAGCGCCCAAATTCACCAGATTCGTCAAATAGTTGACGCATTCGTTCTTGAACAGCTCCCGGCCATTGGCATCGTTGGAGATTTTGCCAATATAATAGTTGCTGAACAATCCGGACAGATCGTTATTGATGGCATCCAGCGCTCGAATAACGCGGTTCTTAGAGAAGGTGCGTCCCTTGTCCGGAGAGAACGAAGTGAGCGAGTTAATGTCCTGCTCGACAAACGCTCTTCCGCCATCCTGCGTGAATAAGAACTCACCGTTCTGCAAAGCCGTCGTTGTCTGCGTATGCGTGTAACGCGGAGACGCGTCCACAGCGCCGTCGTACGAAGCGTAAGTGAGCGATTCGTTCAAGCCGGCGGCTGCCGATGCGCCCGCTACCCATGCCGTCGCTTGTGCCGCCGTCAACGCGGCGCCATCCTCCAGAACGACGCCGTTTTTGACGCTGATGACGCCCTCGCTGTCGGCACCGGGATAGTTCTCCAGAACAAGCGTCGCTTTGCGTCCTTCATTGTTCCGAAGACCATTTACGAAGGCGACAAACACGCCTTTAAGATCGATGTCGGTCGACGGCAGTGCCATCGTCTGGAACTGCTGCGTCTCGATTGCGTCCAGGTAATCCGAATAATCCTGGGCCGCAGCCGTGCCGTTCGAGCCGCCTGCAAGCGGAATGCCCGCGCTGGCAACCAAATCGCCGGTCGCATTCCACGTCACCCAAGCATTATCCTGCAGCCCCGCAATGTCTGCCACCGTCTGCGCATCCAGCTCCACGCCAGCCACAAATGTTCTGACGTCGAACAACGCTGCGTTGTCCACATTCGTCTCGACAACAATTGTAATATCGTTGCCTCGAACGCCGCCGTATCGCGCGGTCGCCACCAGCTCGCCGGCTGTCGCCGTAGCCTTTACGCCCTCATTTACGCGATACAGTAGGAGCGTTTTCGCCCGCTTTAGCGTCTCGCGTACCAGCAGCAGTTCCGGCGCCGACACCGGGTAGCCGAGCTTGTCCATCGTGTTTTCGCCCGCCTCGATCACGATCAATTGCTTGGACTCCCCCCACTGCAGGATCGCCGGTAAGGTGGCCACGCCTCTCTCGCCAACCGCTCCCAGCGGCTGCGGCGCGTTTTTAAAGTTTACGTAGACGCCTGGTCTTGTTTTGTTCGTTACCGTCCAATTTCCTCCGGTCATGTTACTCCACTCTCCTATTCGAATATTGTTGGGTTAGCCGCTTCGCTTGCTGAACCGTGTACGACTCTTCGACCTTCAGCAAGGCAGCGAGCTGTTCTCGTTCTCTGGAGCTCCAGCCGCGTCCGCGCAGCAACTGCACTTTCGTGAACCTTGGCTCTTCCTTGGCCGTCGATTTTGTCATTTGACGCCCGCCTCCTGTTCCAACGCGCCCATCTTGGGAAGCTCCTGCTCGGTTCGCCGCAGCCGCATCACCATCTCGAAGCGGAAAGCCAGCTTCCCGTCCGCGACCTCGTGACGCATATTCGTCGTTCGATAACGCACGCCGCCCAAGTCCACTTGATCCAGCGCTTCGTACAATTGCTCCGCCACTCCATGCAGTTCGGCCGCGCCGCCTCCTCCATCCGAATAATGGATGGCAAAGCCGAACGTTCGGCTGCACATGTTGCCAAGCATCGCCGTCTGCGACACGGCTGGCAGCTCGACCAGCAATTGCATGTCATTGCCGCTCGCCGGCGCGTCGCCGATTACGTCGTATGCGGGGAGCTTGGCCGCCAGCATCGCGATCATGCCCGTCCTTACGCTATTGGCCGTTACAGCCACCGCGCACCGCCTCCTTTTTGCATGTCGTCCAATGGGATTCCGTATTGTGCAACGATTCCCAGCCTCCTTTCTCTCACCTCGAAACAAGAACGTTTGTTCGCATTTCGACAACTAAATCTTAGCACGGGAATCGCCCCGAGTGCTCCCCAAGTTACCCCCACTTTGCCCCGTAGGACTATGACACAACAAAAAAAGCCCCTCTAACGGACGGGTCCGCAAGGGGCTTACTTAAGAGAATATAAGTTCGTTCTAAACTTGCACCAGCATCAAAATAATAGAAGATAAACCTAAGCAAGTGCTTAGCAGCATGAGTACCATCAGCGCCTGCTTGTGATTGAGTCCCGCCCGCAGCAAACGGTAATGGGCCTGGCTGGCATCCGCCTGGTACATCGGCTTGCCTTGCATAAAACGTTTGACGACAACGAACAGGTTGTCGAAGATCGGCACGCCAAGCGCCAGGATCGGGATAAATAAAGACAAGACCGTTGCTTGCTTGAACGCGCCGTCAAGCGCGATCACAGCCAGCAGGAAGCCTAGGAACGTCGCGCCGGCGTCTCCCATAAAAACTTTGGCGGGAGGTTTGTTGTATTTGAGATAAGCTAGCGTAACACCCACCAGTATAATCGCCATAATGGCCGAATTGGACTGGCCCATCGTCAAAGCTACTATAAACAGCGTGGCGGCAGAGATGGCCGAAAGCCCTCCCGCCAGTCCGTCCAGCCCATCCGAGAAATTGATGACCGTCGTCACGCCGAAAATCCAGAGAATCGTCAGGACGAACTGCAAGATGACGGGCAATACGATGTAGTCTCCGGAGAACGGATTATAGAAACCCGTGAACACGTTGCCGGAAACGTAAACGAGCACGGCCGCCGACAACTGCACGATCAACTTCGGCAGAGCCGGGAAATCCTTGCCCTTGGTCTTGTACCAATCGTCCAACGTTCCGATGGCCAGCAGCAAAATGCCGCCTGCGAACAGCGCGCCGGTCTCCCATGTAATTTCTCTGGAGACAGCCAAATACGCGGCAAAAAATCCTATAAATATCGCATAACTCGCGGTTAGCGGAATGGGTTCCCGGTGCAGCTTGCGTTCGACGTCCTTACGGGGCTTGTCCACAAAATCGAGCTTGAAGGCCAGCTTGCTGAAAGGCGGAATCAGAATATACACGACAAGAAAAGACAGCAGAAACGCTGCTAAATAAAGAATAACACTCACCACCGATAATAAATTGTTCATGCCATCCGTATTATACCTTTTTTCGGTGAATGCTGTCGACTTTTGCCGCAGCCCCGCGCGTTCAAGCCTTTCCTTCCCACGCCAGCAGCCCCCAAAGCTTCAATGTACTTGCAACGGAAGAAACGCCGTCGTTTAAGCGTCGGTCCAGCGTTGAGCTTTTTTCGCCGCGTCTCATATAGTAGAGCGTCTCCGAATACGAGTGTCCCTTTAAATAACGAAGCGTGACCGCCTGCCGGGCCTCATCGTCCCGAATCATCCCAACCGCCCGCTCGATCGCTCCGCTGACCAACTCGCATTCCTCCGCCGCCAGCTTCTGATTATGCGCGACCTGGACGGCGTTAGCCGTCCGATTGCCGTACAAATCCTCTCCGTCCAGTCTGCGCGTCCTTTCGCTCTCATATAGCGTTGTCCTAATCAATTCTTCATGCTCCTTGTAATCCTCCACGACCCTCTTTAATTCCATATAATTGCGAAGCAAACGCTGCGCCTGCTTCTTCTCATCCGTTGTAGGCTTGGCCAAATAAGACATCGCGGCTTTTCCGTTCATTTTGGTCCCCCCTTAAGGTAAAAAACAATATATACTCGAACACCAAAAGTACAAGATACTTGTACTTATAGCTTTATGGTACGAACAAATGATCGCCAAGTCAATCCAAAAGTACAAGAATCTTGTTTTTTATTGCTTTTTCAGCTGCATCATGTACAATATACTTGTACTTTGCTTCCGCAAGATTTTTGTCATCCTAAGAAGGAGAGATCCCCTTGTTCAGAGCCGATCGGTTAACGGAACGCAGAAAGCTTCATAAACTAACGCAAGAGCAGCTCGCGCGACAAATTGACCTGACCAAGGCCGCGATCAGCAATTACGAGCAAGGCCGAAGCGTTCCGCCGCTAGAAACATTATCTTCGCTGGTGGACGCGCTGCAGACAAATGCCGATTATTTGCTGGGACTTACGGATGACCCCGAAGCGAAGACTCCCATCCAGTCCTCCCAGGAGGGGGGTTTGGCTCCTGTCTATCTCGCCTTTCTCGGCGGACCGCCGGAGGAAATGGACGAGGAGGAAGCGGAACACCTGAAGCGCGAGCTCGAGATGTTTCGCGCATTCAAGGAGAAGCGCCGCAAGGAAGGGCAACCTTACAGCAACCAAGACTAGCATCAGAACCCCATGCGGGTTTTATTTTTGGCCATACATACGAACATACATTCTTATAAGTAGGAGGAGCATTATGGAAGAGCTGGATTTCGAGCTGTATCGCCCGACGGATTTGGAGCTTTGGATCGGATCTGTCTATGAGAAGAACGGCATTCATTACCCGGGGGATCTGGATGATCTGGATCATATCGCCACGCTGTTCGGGGCACATCTCGCCTACACGCAGGGGAGTACCAAGGTAATCTTCGACGAAGAAGGGTTTTTCATGATTTTCCTGAATATTCACTTGGATCAGGCGGAGCAGCGACTCGCGTTTTTTCATGAGCTTGCTCATCCGGCCCTTCATTCTGGGGATCAGCGCCAATTGCCGCAGGCTTTTGTCCATCTGCAAGAATCGCAAGCGGCGCACTTCCAGCTTTATAGCGCAATACCCTACCACATTCTGAAAGAGCTTGAGCATCTCAGGCACCAGCCCCACTTTCCCCGGTTGATCGCAGGCGCGTTCGGCGTGCCGCTCTCCTTCGCGGAGACCCGGCTTGAACGAATGGCGGCACGTATGCGTCAAGAACGCTCGGACCGCAATCTGCGCGCTAAACTGGCATCACTCTCGGCGAAAGTATGCGGCTATGATCAACCAGAGGCGGCAGATCGCCTGCTTGCACAGCTCGCCAGACAAACCGCGCGGAAGAAGCTGAAGAATAAAGCGAGGTAACTCATTTGAATATGGATGTGACGATATAGGGAGGAAAGTTATGTGAATATGGATGTGACGATATAGCGAGGGAAGCCTTGTGAATAGGGAGAGACGATATTGCAGAGAAGTCTTGTATGGGATAGACGATATTACAGGGAAGCCTTGTGAATATGGGCGAGACGATATAGGGAGGGCCTCTGGAATGGAGATTGGTAAATTGCAGGTATTTTATGAGAGAGACGGGGACTCCGGGCATCAATTGCCAGTATGGGTCATGCTTACGGAGATGAGAGGAACGGACTGGGGGCAGACCTTATATATTCGGCTGGATGCGCCGTTTGAAGCTTATGCTTCCGATGAGTTGGATGCAGACACACTGGCCGTCGCCGTTCCGGATCACGTTTACGTGCGGCATAAGGATGATCCTGACGTAATCGGCATTCATATGCCATCTTTGAGAACCTATGTAGAACGATATACAGCCATGGCGGAATATCCCGTTCACTATACGGAAATGGACCGACTGCTGCTGCGCATATCCGATATTGAGGATATTCTGCAATACGATGTTCGGGTGCTGCTGCCGTGGAACAAGGTTTGACCGTCGACGTGTGACCGAACACCGCGTGCCTCGATGGCACTGCGGCGGTATGCGCGCGGTGCGGAGAGATGATCATCCGAAGAAGGATCGCCCTAGTTGGGCTTGTCCGGAAGTAGGGCATCGTCTGAGCTATTGAAAGCAAAGGGAAAAACTCCATCTAATTCGTTGGATTGTGGTTGCGAAGAAGAAACAGAGGGATTAGCTCCCTCTATTTCTTCTCAAAAAGCTGTGGAATCCAGGCTGATGGCAAATCAGAGGGCAGAAATCCCCTTATTTGTTCATTTCCGCTGATTTGGAGTGAAATAAGGGGAGCTTTTCCCGCAATTGGGTCAGGCCGCGCATTTTGCTAATAACCTCGACGTCCCCTTTCCTGCTAATGACTCATGTGATATAAAGCATGAGACACCCCAAGCACTGGCCCAACATTTATCCGCTCTAACGGACAGAGATGTCATTACTTCGGGGTTATCGTCGATTTTCGAATTCTAACGGACGGCGCAAACTTTATATGCGTGCTGCACCACTCCAAGTTACCAGATTTGCACCAATAAGGTTTCACACGAGACTGCGAATCATAGTGTGCAAAGCTGTAAAGGAGCTACAATGGATCATCGCCAACTTGCAAACGGAAGTGAGAGCTCTTATTTTGATCGTTTTGGCGTGATATTCATATCTAACGGATCCCTGCGACTTTATTCGCGAGTAATCTAGGCAAACTTTTGCCCATCATAAGGGCTGTCAGTTCCATTAGAATCGCGAATTGCTGCTTTTTGCCGATATAACGCCTTTCATTTCCGTTAAAGCAGCTCCAGTCGGTTTCTTACCGGACAGTTGCCCGCAGTTTCACCTATGCACAGTTAATCGAAAGTCTCCCCACGCCCGCTAGATTCTACACTCACCGATTTTCGCTCATATAGCGTTGACCTCGTCCGTTAGAGCCGCGTCTTGTCCATTTGAGCAGCATCGCGCCATTCGCGCCATTCACGCCATTGTCGTCCGTTCGGGCCTGGTCTCACCGCTGCTTAAACCTGCCCCACCGACTCGCCTTCTACCAGCGAGACGTAGATGCGCTCGTGCTCCGCGCCGCTGCCTTCGATCAGCCGGATGAGCTGCTCCGCGGCGACGGAGCCCCAGCGGCGCTCGGAGTAGTCGATCGACGTCAGACGGGGCTGCAAAAAGTCGGCAATATCGATATGGTCGAAGCCCACCACATGAACATGCTCGCCTATGTGGTACGGCGTATCCTTTAAGCCATGGTACATGCCGATCGCCATCTCGTCGTTCAGGCAAAAGACGCCGACCGGTCCGTCGTATTCGGACGCGATCCGCTTTGCCGCGGCGGTGCCGCTCGCTTTGTCAAAATTGCCCGGAAGCTCGCAGTAATCCAGCTCCGAATCGCCGCGCTCCACGGTCTGGCGCGCGGCCGCGAGACGCTGTTCCGAATCAAACGAGCCCTCGGGCCCCGTCAACGCGTACAGCTTCTTGTGCCCCTGGCGGATCAAATATTCCATCGCGAACGTTGCTCCGGCCTTATTGTCGAGCAAAACCTGCACGATGTTATTGTGGCTTAGCTCACGGTCGAGCACAACGAGCTTGTGTCCGCGGTTCGCATGCAGGATCAATTCCTCATCGGAGAATCGTCTGTCGAGGACGATCGCGCCGTCGAGCATGCCCTCCGGCAGCATGCGATGCGACTGCGTGCCGCTGCAGATGACAAGGTCATACCCGCGTTTGTTCAGTTCCTCCTTCATGCCCTGCAGCAGCTCGCCGTAAAAAGCTCCCTCAAAGGTCGTAAGAAACGCGCCGATGATTCGGGTTTCACGTTTCTTGAGCGTACGCGCAGCCGCGTTCGGCACATAATTTAATTCTTTGGCGACAGCCAATATTTTTTTGCTTGTTTCTTCCGTTACTTTCGAATTCCCGTTTAATGCATAGGATACGGTGGAAATCGAAACGCCTGCGTGTTTGGCAATATCCTTGATGCTTACCACAACATTCCCCATCCCCCTTCTCTTGTTGTCGTTAAACACTTTCGCGAAACGTTTCAATTTCTTACTCTCCAACTTAAAAACCGTATTTTTCCACGAAAGATATACGGCTGATTGCTTCACCCAATCCAAGTTAAACGTTTCAATTCATTTATATTTCTTATTGTAAACGCATTCAACGTGGTCTTGTCAACAAAAAATTAGTGTTTACAATCAAAAAGAGTGATGATATATTCTAGGAGAAGCGTTTTCATTCCAATGAAAGCGATTACCCAAAACGAATCCATGACTCATTTTCTGTTCCAAACGTTTTTTTAACCAAAATATAAACGTTTCGATGATTTACTGTGAAAATGCTCATACGTGCTCCAACCCATTCTTGCAATGCTTCATAAAGGAAGTACAAACGTATTGTCAGCCTTTTTATGAAAGGGTCTCCAACAGTAACCTCATCCTTATTGAAAACGTTGCCAATCGGTCGGCCGAACGGGGTTTCTATCCATGATCAAGGAGTTGGTAATCATGCGCGTCCTAACCAGTCTAAAGCTTCAATGCGGCAATATCGCGCGCGAAGTCATGAAGAATAAAATTCTTTTCCTCATGCTTCTGCCCGTTATTCTGTACTTCATCATCTTTCATTATCTGGTTATGCCGGGCGCTTACGTCGCCTTCGTCGACTTCAATATTAGCAAAGGGATTTTCGGAAGCCGTTTTCTCGGACTGGATAACTTCAAGTTTCTGATTCAGACCGGCGATCTTTGGAACATCACGAAAAACACGCTCCTCTACAATTTCGTATTCCTGGCGCTCGGCAACGTCATTCAGGTCGTATTCGCGATCATGCTCACCGAGGTGGCCGGAAAATGGTTCAAAAAAATTTCCCAATCGATCATTCTGCTGCCGCACTTCATCTCGATGGTTATCGTCGGCGTGTTTGCCTACAACATGCTGAACTTCAACTCCGGCTTTATCAATACGCTGCTTGTTCAGGCGGGACTTGAGCGTTACGAATTTTATTCGGATCCGGGAATCTGGAAGTACATCATCGTCGCCTTTAAAATCTGGAGCATGACCGGCTACGGCATGATCGTCTACCTGGCCGCCATAACCGGCATCAATAACGATCTATACGAAGCCGCGTACATGGACGGGGCGAGCAACTGGCAGCGCATCCGCTACATGACTCTTCCGATGCTCAAGCCGACGTTTATCCTGCTTCTGCTCTTCGGGCTCGGCGGCATCATGAAAGGCTCGTTCGACCTGTTCTACAACCTGATCGGCAACAACTCGGTGCTGTATCCGCAGACCGATATTATCGATACTTTCGTATTCCGCAGCTTGGTCGGCCAATTCAACTTCTCGATGGGTGCGGCGGTCGGCTTCTACCAATCGGCATTCGGCCTGCTCCTGGTCCTATTCGTCAACTACATCGTGCGGAAGGTCGAGCCGGACAGCGCATTATTCTAAAATGGAGGCGAAAATCATGACTTCAGCCAAAATCAAGCAGGACCGCGGCACCCTCGCGATCAAGGCGATCAGCTACTTCAGCATTACCGCATTCGCCTTGGCTTGCCTCTTCCCGTTCGTTTTGATGATTTCTTCTTCGTTCATGAACGAACGCGAAATTCTTCAGGAAGGCTACAAGCTGTTCCCGAAAGAGATTTCGTTCAAGGCCTACGACATGATGCTCAACAATTCCACGGCGTTGACCAAAGCCTACGGCGTCACCATCTTCATCACGGTCGTCGGCACGCTGTTCGGACTGTTCATGATGTCGATGGCGGGCTTCGTGCTCAACCGGAAGGACTTCAAATACCGGAACTTCTTCTCGTTCATGATTTATTTCACGACGTTGTTCGGCGGCGGACTGATCCCGACCTATATTCTGATGGTCAAATACCTGGACCTCAAGGACAGCTTGTACGCGATGATTTTGCCCGGCATCGTCGGCGCTTGGTCGATCTTTCTAATGCGGAACTTTATGAAGGCTATACCCGATTCGCTCTACGAATCGGCTACGATAGACGGCGCGGGCGACTTCCGAATCTATTGGCAGGTGTTCCTGCCGCTCGCCGTCCCGTCGCTGGCTACCGTCGGTTTGTTCACGGCGCTGGGCTTTTGGAACGAATGGTATAACGGCATGTTGTACATTCAGTCGCCCGATAAGTTCCCGCTTCAATACTTCCTGCAGCGAATGATTAACCAGACGAACATCCAGGCGCTCATTAACCAAGGCGCCGTCATCGACACGGCGGATCTGCCTTCGCAGTCCATCAAGATGGCGACGGCCGTGCTCGCCACAGGCCCGATCATTCTGCTTTATCCGTTCTTGCAGCGGTACTTCATCACCGGTCTGACGATCGGCGCGGTAAAAGGATAAGATCATTTTCGTTAATAGACGGCCCAAGGACCGTTTATTATATAGGGCTTCACGGATTCGTTCATTTACCAAGGGGAGGTTTTCAAGATGAAAGGGAAAAAGCTGTTAGGAGTGGCTCTTGCAGCCACAATGTCGATGAGCTTGCTGGGGGCGTGCTCGTCCTCGAACGGGAATGAACCGACGAATACGGGATCCAATAACGGGAAGACGCCAACCAGTACGGCAGGCACGGAGTCGAGCGGGGTGGACACCTCCAAGGAAGCGAAGCTCGTTTATTACCTGTGGGGCGGAGAAGGGGTCGCCAACAAGGATATTTTGGCCGAAATCAACAAAAAGCTGAAAGCGGACATTAATGCAACCATCGAAGTGAAATACATCGACTGGGGCGATATCGCGACGAAATATCCGCTGCTCTTCGCTTCCGGCGAGAAGTTCGACATGTCCCACGCGTCCCCTGGCGCCCAGGTTTCTTACTATACGCTCGCGTCCCAAGACGCTCTGGTCGATATCACGGACATGCTGGACAAGGTCGCGCCGAAGCTGAAGGCCGCGATTTCGGAAACCGCGTGGAAAGGCACCATGGTTGACGGCCGCATCTACGGCGTGCCTTCCATGTACAGCGAATATACGCCTTCCGGTTACGCATACCGTTCCGACCTGCTCAAGAAATACGGCATGGAGAAAATCGCTTCCATCGAAGACATGGAGAAATACATGGACAACGTCCTGGCGAACGAATCGTATGCGCCGATCAACGGCAACGCGGCGGATGCACAGAACATGTTCCGCATGCTGGTCGACACGACGGGCAAGTGGCTGAACGCGCCGGGCATTTCGTTCTCCGAGCTTAACCTTGTGACGGAAAGCCCGGAAAGCTTCAAGAAAGTGTTCCACCCGGCCTTTACGCCGGAATTCGAGGCATGGGCAGTCAAAATGCGGGAGTGGTCCGATAAAGGCTACTGGCCGAAGGACATTCTGTCCTCGCAAGTCGGCGCGAACACGAACTTCCAGGCAGCCAACTCCGCGGGTTATCTGACGCACGCGCAGGACTGGATCGGCAAATACGGCGCCGACAAAAAGGCTCAGCCGGAAGCCGATCCGTACTTCTACACGTTCGGGGAAGCGAATGGCAAGATCAAAAGAAAGATCGGCGTCGAAAACTCGACGGTCATCAGCACGAACTCCGGCAATCCGGAGCGCGCCCTCATGGCTATCGAGAAGTTCATGACCGACCCGAGCTACTACAACCTGATCCAATACGGCATCGAAGGCCGTCAATACGAGATCGTCGACGGCGTGAAAAAGACGCCGGAGAGCTTCAACCAAGAGAAAGACGGCGGCGGCTTCGCGGCTTGGTCGCTGCGTACAGACGAGTACAACCTGCCGATGGATTCCGAGAACCCTGTCCGCAAATCGCTCTACGAAGAGTGGGATAAAGTAGCCATCAACGATCCGTACGTCGGCTTCAGCTTCGATCCGTCCAAGGTTACGACGGAGCTGGCGGCGATCTCGAACGTCAACATGCAGCTCGGCATGCAGCTGATGCTCGGCAAAACGAGCAAAGATCCCAAAACTGCCGTTGAAGAATACAGAGCAGACCTCAAGAAAGCCGGCATCGACAAGGTTATCGCCGAGGTTGAAGCTCAATTAGCAAACTTCGAGCCTATTCAATAAAACTCGTATGAGAAAACCTCTATCGAGGCCTTTCGAGGATGAGCGACCGCGTTTAGAGGCAGGTTTTATCGCCAAATAGAATTTTTGTTTCAGAATGCTCGGAAACTTATAAATTCTATTGTGATAAGAAAAAGGGGCTGTCAAGGTGACAGCCCCTTACTGCGTTATCGCATCAACAATTAAACTATAGCCCGCCTTTCGAGACTGGCGATTAATTGTACATAAATAATTGTAGGCATGTATCCGGTAAGAAATGAACAGGATCAACCGTAACGGAACTGAAAGGCTTTATTTCATCAAAAAACGCCATTTCGCAATTCTAACGGAACTGACAGCTCTTAAGAGGGGCATAAGTTCGCGGTTTGTCTGGATTTCTCACGAATAACGTCGCCCAGTTCCGTTAGATTCTACTAACACGCCAAATGATCAAAATAAGGCTTCTCAGTTCCTCTACAGGTTGTCGATGATCGATCGATTATAGCTTCATTTCCAGCATTGCAACAATGAATCGATAGTCTCTTTTCTCGGGCTATCCCATCCCAAGTCGCTCCGCGCGACTCCAACTCCAAGGGGCTGCCCCATAAGGCGACAGCCCCTTCTCTTTGCTCGTCGTTTATTCAATGCGCCCTACGGACTCGCGTTCGATCAGAGAAACGTAGACGCGCTCATGCTCCGCGCCCTCGGATGCGATCAGCTTAATAAGCTGCTCTGCGGCAAGCGCGCCCCAGCGACGCTCCGAATAATCGACCGTAGCCAAACGCGGCTGCAAATAATCGGAGATCTCGATATGATCGAAGCCCACCACATGCAGATGTTCGCCGATCCGGTACGGAGTATCCTTTAACGCTTGATACACGCCGATCGCCATCTCGTCATTTTGACAAAATACGGCAGCCGGACCGTCGTATTCGGCAAGAATGCGTCTCGCCGCCGCTACTCCGCTCGCTTTGTCGAAGTTGCCGGGAATTTCGTTGTACGTCAGTCCCGGTCCACCCCGCTCCACCGCTTGACGCACGGCTGACAGCCGCTGATCGGAGTCGAAGGAGCCCTCCGGCCCCGTCACGACGTACAGCTTTTTATGCCCTTGCCGGATCAGATACTCGATTGCAAACGTCGCGCCTGCCTTGTTGTCGAGCAGCACCTGCACGATGTTCTCATGGCTCAGCTCGCGGTCCAGCACAACCAGCTTATGGCCTCTCCCCGCATGAAGCAGCAGCTCCTCGTCGGAGAACAGTCTGTCCAAAATAATGGCGCCGTCCAGCATGCCTTCCGGCAGCATCCGATGGGATTGCGTTCCGCTGCAGATGACGAGGTCGTAATCCCGCTTATTCAATTCTTCCTTCATGCCTTGCAGGAGCTCTCCGTAAAAAGCCCCTTCGAGGGTCGTCAGGTAGGCTCCGATAATTTTGGTCTCCCGCTTCTTGAGCGTTCGCGCCGCCGCATTAGGCACATAATTTAATTGTTTGGCCACGGCCAGAATTTTTTTGCTCGTTTCTTCCGTGACTTTGGGATTTCCATTTAACGCGTACGATACGGTCGAGATGGATACCCCCGCGTGCTTGGCAATGTCTTTTATACTTACCACAACTATCGCCCCTATTCCTTACTGCCCGCTTTCTTATCTCAGTCGATTATATAGTAAAAAGAGCAGCGATGGGAATACTACCCCATCGCCATCGGTTAACCTTCACTTATGCCATTGTAATGACGACTTCGTTCGAGCCCTCGGCGAACATGCCTTCCAGCGTCTCGCGAGCGATCCGCGCGCCGCCCGGGCGATAGCGGTTCGTCACCGTGGCAGTATCGACTGCCGCTCCGTTTACCGTCACGCCGCGCACCGTGCCGCCGGCGATCTCGTAGCGGAAATTGACATCATGTCCCGCCCACCGGAACGAGAACCGTAGTCCATCCAGCTCCGCAGGCATCACGGGATCGAGCACAAGGTCGCCGCCTTCCTGGCGGATGCCAAGCGCGTTCGAGATGAGCTGATTCATGTAGATGCCGGGACCGCTGGAGTAGATCCGCCAGCCGCCTTTTACCTGCACTTCGCCGGTACGCAGCTTGCCAAAGCCTTCGCGCGCCTCGTAGCGATCAGAGAACTTGCCGTCGGAGCTGCTGAAGTACGAGTTGCTTTGGCGCCAGTCGGCGTTAGGCACGACGTCTCGGATGCCGACCGGATTGATGCTCGCAAGCGACGTCCACACCTCGTCCGTCTTGCCCAGCTTCGCCATCGCCTCGATGTAACGAATATGCGCATGGACGTATTGCAAGCCGATCTCGCGGCCAAAGTTCGCCGCTTGCTCCGCGCGCTTGAAGCGCATGCTGACGCCGCCCGCATAATCGGCCGGACGGTTCATGAGACGAACGCCGTCCGGGCAATACAGCTCCTGCTTGATCAGTCGATAATGCGACTCCGCTTGTTCCGCATCAAACAGCTCGCCGATCATGCTGCGCGTCATCGGCAGCAAACGGTATTCGATGCCCGTCTTGCTATCGCCCGGATGCAGCATCAGATCGATGCGGCCCGGTTCTTCCATATAGGCAAAGCCGGACGTGACGCCATCCCTGACCAGGAAGCGGTTAAAGTCGGTTCTGATGCCTTCGGCCAGTTCCTTCAGCTCCGCCGACAGGCCATCCAGCTCCTCCCCTTGATCGGCCAACGCGGCCGATAACTGCGCGAACGTCTGGAAGGTCAGCGACACGGTCCAACTGCTGATCATAAACTGCTTTAGCTTGGCGTTAGCAGGCTGCAGGGTGTCATCCCAGTCGCCATCGCCGTACGACGACAACCGAGTGCCATGAAGGAAATGATCCTTGATGTAGCCAAGTTCCTTGCGAGCGTGGTCCAGAATCGTATACGTCTCCTCCGTCTGCTCGCCATCATGGGTCGTATATGGCACGCGTTCTTCCAGAATCGTATAATCATCGGTCACTCTCAGATAGTCGCCCAGCACTTTGAGCGGCCATACGATGATGTCGCCGTGGCTCTCTTCCTGCTGAATCCGGTAATAGCGGTCGAACATAAACCATTGCGGCCAGTTGCCATCCTTCTTGTACTGATGCGAGTAGACCGTCTTTAAAATGTCTTTCACTTGTTCGTGCTTGCCCATCGCCATAAAATATTCCGTCGGTCCCTGGCACACATCCCGCGTTCCCCATGCGGCGCCGCTGTATTGCTCCAGGCCGTGCGGCACGGAATAATGAACGAGCATATTGTGGGTGTACCACCATGCCAACGCGTTGAACTTCTCCAGCTTCCGCGCTTTCTCTTCCGAGTCGTGCGACAAGCCGAAGCCGTTCATGACGGAGGAGAGGAACGAACGGTATTGTTCGATATCCGCTTCGACTGGAAGGTCGTCCGCACCATCGGTTGCATCAGTCGCAACAAACGGGCCATCCGTCTTGTCCAGCCTGCCCTCAATCGTTAGCCGCCACTTGGCGGACGGAGCGAGCTCCAGCACGACCAGCGACGCCGAACCTGCCTGCGCTTCCGCGACGAATGCCCGCTCGTCCAGCACCTTCATCTCCGCGCCGCGCAGACCGAGACGGAATTGCAGCTCCGGATAGACGCCCGAGCTTAGCGATTCCGCATGGGCGCGAAATACCAGCCCGCCCTCTTCTGTCTCCATCCGATATGGCAACTCGTATTCCTTGTCGTTCATCGTCATCTGATTCGACACGAGGAACCGGTACGATTTGCCCTTCCGAGAGACGACTTCAAGCGCCAGTTCGGGAGCGTCGGCCTTTGTCCACGCGGTGATGACAAGAGTGTCTCCGTCTGTTTTGTAATACCAGCGCGCGTAGTTGAAGCCGATCTCGTATAGGGAAGGCATCGTCAATAGGCGGAATTGCCCGTCGGTCTCCACATAGATCCGCTGCCCGGATGTCTTCAGCACGTTCAGCGCGTTCCGAGCGTTCGTCATCAGCTTGTTGAACGACGTATTGCCGATCGTGATCTGCGAGTGGAAAATGCCGTACATATAATTGGTCGAGGACAATACGTTGTCGTTTATCCGGGCATTGTCGCCGCTCATCAAAATATGGCCATGCGGACGCTCCATACGCAGCTCCTTGGCTTTCAGCACCACATGCTCGTACGTCGGGGTAAAGAAGGACAGCAGCTCGTCGCCATCGCGCTCTTCTTGCAATCGCACAGGGTACAACGTATCGATCTCTTCAGGGGTTACATTCTCGGTACGCAGCGGATTTCCGATTCGATCACTCCACGAGACGCGTTCGCCAACCGGGCCAGGCTCGTCTTTTTCCCTCAGTGCCTGTGCGCCTTCCCATGCTGCAAGAATGTCCGCCGCATAAGCCAGCTCGCTTATCGCTTCCGGATGGTTCGGCTTCAGCAGGCCATAAAATACGAACGATGCCTCTTGACTGGCGGTTAGCCGCACCGTCCGAGATTGCAGCGCCGTATAAGCGAATTCGTATTGATAGACCTTATCGTCCAGACGATCGCGACCGAGTGCTTCCGGCACGTCCGTTTCCTTGTAGGATAGTCCGAAGAACTGGAAGCCGTCGGTCGAATACGATACCGCTCCGGTGAGCGATCCTTGCTGCAAATACGGGAATCCGGTCGACATCGGCTGATTCTGTCTCGAGCAGACCGCGTATCCTTTCTCCTCCGTCTGAAAAACGGTATGGCCCAAGTATTGGGACATGTACGCCTCGTTCGTGCGAACCGCGCCTTTGTCGGCGAGGCCCACATCCTGGCCGTACACCAGATCCGCTTCCAATCCGTCGCCGCCAAGCCGGACATCCCAGAACCAAATCAGTCCCGGCATCAGCGTAAACGTCACCTGATAGGTTATGCCCAGCGTCTCCCCGCTCCAGACAACCCGGCGGCCTGCAGCCGCCACGCGGCTGTTCGACCTTACGCCAAGCAGCGGCGCAAACAGGTAACGGCCCTCCTTGCGCACGCGCACATATAAATTGTTCATGGATCCGTCCAGCGGATTCGACATGACTTGATTGATCATCAGATCTTTGTAGCCGATCTCGCGCAGGTCTCCGCTGCTCAGAAATGTAAACGTCAAGCCGTCCGCTTGCACGGCAATTGTTTTCTCTTGCTGTTGAGTACTCATCTCCGGGCTCCTTTCCCACTATCTCAATTCGAACGCAAGCTCCCGTACGTCTCGGCTGTTCGGTCCGATCATGGCCAGAAATCGGCCGGGATCGCTGCTATATTGCAAGTCGGAATGATGATACCTGAGCATCTCTTCCGTTATTTCGAATGCGACCGTCTTCGTTTCGCCCGCTTCGAGCTTAACTTTCTCAAACCCCTTAAGCTCGCGCAACGGACGGACGTTCTCGCCGGCCATGTCGCGCACGTACAGCTGCACCGTCTCTTCCGCTGCGATATCTCCCGAGTTCGTCACCGCAACGGTAAGCGTCAGCTTGCCGTCCGCGCTCAGCATGCCGGAAGACAACGAGGCTTCGCCATATCGGATGTCCGTATAGCCTAGTCCGTAACCGAACGGCAGCAACGGCTCGTTCGGAACGTCCAGATACTGCGATACGTATCGTACGCGATCGCCGTTCGGATCCTGCGGACGGCCCGTATTAAATGCGTTGTAATAAACCGGAATCTGTCCCGCCGAATGCGGAAAGCTCATCGTTAAGCGGCCCGAAGGAGCCGCGATGCCATACAACAGCTCCGCCACCGCCGCGCCCCCGTTCGTGCCCGGGTACCATGCCTCCAGCACGGCATCCGTCTCGTTCAGAACGCCTCGCAAATCCAGCGGACGGCCGTTAAACAGCACGGCGACCGTCGGCTTGCCCAGCGCGCGAACCTGCCGAACCAGCTCAAGCTGGCGTCCCGGCAGCGTAAGCTCCGAACGGCAGCCCGCTTCCCCGCTCATCTCCGAATCCTCGCCGAGCGCAAGCACAACGACATCCGCCGAACGCGCGGCATCCAGCATGGCTGCGAGTTCTTCGTCCGACAAGAGCTCCGTACCGCCGCAGCCAACGGCCGTAACGGCCGAGGAGCCGGCAACGCCGCGCATGCCGTCTGCAAGCGTAACGACTTCTTCCCGCTTGCCCATGCACGACCAAGGTCCGAGCAGGTCGTCGCTATTCGCGAACGGCCCGATCAATGCCACATTCGCCCCCTTGGCGAGCGGCAGCGTTTTTCCTTCGTTCTGCAGCAGCACGCATGACTTCAGCGCCGCTTCATGCGCGGCAGCGCGATGTTCCGCGCTTAAAAGCACTTCGCGTTCAACAGCAGAATCCGCATAACGATGCGGATTCTCGAACAGTCCCAGCTTGCGCTTCAGCTTTAGAACGCGCATAACCGCTTCGTCCAGCAGGCGAATGTCCACGTCTCCGCCTTCGACCAGCTCTTGCAGGTGATGCGGATAACATGGCGACATCATCTCGATATCAACGCCCGCTTCGATCGCCTTGCGCGC
Source organism: Paenibacillus agaridevorans (assembly GCF_018604145.1). Taxonomy (NCBI): domain Bacteria; kingdom Bacillati; phylum Bacillota; class Bacilli; order Caryophanales; family Paenibacillaceae; genus Paenibacillus; species Paenibacillus agaridevorans. The sequence continues at coordinate 6,238,642 of NZ_CP075889.1, forward strand.
GCATTCCTTCTCGTCTTCCGCGACGCCGTGCGGAATCATCTCCTTAACGGCGCCCCAATCGGAGATCAATACGCCGTCAAAGCCCCATTCGTCGCGAAGCAGATCGCGCATCAGCTTGCGGTTGGCCGTCGCAGGGATGCCGTCCACCGTATTAAACGCCGTCATGACCATCTCGCAGCCTTCTTCGAGCGCGGCCCGGTAGGACGGCATGTAATACTCGCGGCGCATCCATTCCGACATATCGACGGTGTTGTAGTCCCTTCCGCCCTCTGCAGCGCCATATGCCGAAAAATGTTTAATGCACGCGGCAATTTTGTACGGCTCCTTGGACACGTCCTTGCCCTGATAGCCGCGCACGAAGGCGCGGGCGAACTGGCTATTCAGCCACGGATCCTCGCCCGTGGACTCCATGACCCGTCCCCAACGCGGATCGCGGGTCAGATCCGCCATCGGAGAGAATGTGACGTGAATGCCCGCCACGGCCGACTCTTTCGCCGCAATCGCAGCCGAACGTTCCGCCATGTCCAGATCCCACGAACAGCCAAGCGCCAGAGGCACCGGGAAGATCGTGCGATAGCCATGGATAACGTCCGCCATCGTTAGCAGCGGGATATTTAGCCGGTTATGCTTCAGGTGGGCTTCTTGAATCGCGATCGCTTCTTCGGCGCCGCCGAGCCCCAGCACGGAGCCGGTCTGGCGAACCGTCTCTTCGGTAATGCCCATCCCTTCGAGCGGTCCCGTAATTTGGCCGGCGCTGTTCGCCCCTTCGTAGAAAGCGGGCGCGAGCTGCAGCAGCTGATTAACCTTCTCCTCCAGCGTCATCTCGTCCAGCAATCGTTGCAATTCGTAATCGTTCACTGCGTCATTCCTCCAAGCTTCCACTGAAATCCCAACGTTTGCCGAAGGCTGACTCGGATTATTCCGACGTCGTCTAGTGGATATATTCGTCCTGCACTTCGTCCATCAGCCGCTCCAATTGCTTTGTGAGCGCGGCAATCCGGTCTGCATAATCAGGGTTGTCGTATACATTGTTTAACTCGTACGGATCCTGCTCCAGGTCGAAGCACTCCCATTCCGGCGGCCGGTCTTCGTCCCGCGAGTCCGTCGTGCCTAACGCCTGCGCGTAATAGTAGATAAGCTTGTAGCGATGAGTGCGGATGCCGTAATGCGAATAAACCTCGTGAATGCCGTCCAGATGCATCCAATAGCGATAAACCATCGCCGTTCTCCAGTCCTCCGGCCTCTCGCCGTTTAACAGCGGCCGGATGCTGCCGCCCTGCATCCGCTCATGAAGCGGCAATCCGGCATACTCCAGAAACGTAGGCGCAAAATCCGTGTTCAAAATCATATCCCCACACACGCCGCCCGGCTTGATTTCCTTCGGGTATCGAATCAGGAACGGCATGCGAAGCGATTCCTCGTACATGAACCTTTTGTCGAACCAGCCATGGTCGCCCAGGAAGAAACCTTGATCCGACGTATAGATGACGATCGTATCCTCGGCCAGCCCTTTCTCGTCAAGGTAGTCCAGCATCCGCCCGACGTTATCGTCGATGGAAGCGATACAGCGCAAATAATCCTTGATGTAGCGCTGATACTTCCACTTCCGCACTTCCTCCGGCGACAGACCTTCGGGAGGCGGTCCTTTCGTATCGAGCTCGTTCAGGTCATCGATTCGCATCTTCGCCTGGACGGCAGCCTGCGAGCGGGTCGCATAATCGTCATTAAACGTCTCCGGCTCGGGAATATCGATATCCTCGTACAGATGCTTGTGCTTCTCGTCCGGTTCCCAATGGCGATGCGGCGCCTTATGATGGCACATCAGCATAAACGGTCGTTCCGGATCCCGATTATCGATCCACTCCAACGACTTGTCCGTGATGACATCCGTAACGTAACCATTAAACGTTTTCCTTGTCCCCATTTCGTAGAAATCGGGATTACGGTACTCGCCCTGATCCGGCAACACGCTCCAATAATCGAAGCCGGTCGGATCGTGATATCCCCCATGGCCCAGATGCCACTTGCCGATTATGGCCGTCTGATAACCGTCCGCTTGGAGCAGCTTGGGAAAGGTAACTTGCCTGCCGTCGAGATCGTCGCCAAGCGTCTTTACTCCGTTGACGTGATTATAAGTACCCGTCAAAATCGTTGCGCGGCTCGGGGCACAGATCGAATTAGTGCAAAAGCAGTTATCGAAGCGCATCCCCTCGTCCGCCAACCGATCCAGATTCGGCGTCGCGTTAATCCGGCTGCCGTAAGCGCCGATCGCATGCGAAGCGTGGTCGTCCGACATGATAAACAAAATGTTCGGGCGCCTGCGTAAAGCTGAAGTCATCCTCGCACCTTCCTTTTCCCATGAAAAATACGCAGCTTATTTCAATCCGGAAATCGTGAAGTTTTCAATAATGTGCTTCTGGAAGTAAGTGAACAACACGATGACCGGCGCCACCATAAACGTAGCTCCCGCCATCTGCAGACCGAAGTTCGCCGCGTATTGTCCCTTTAGCAAGGATAGTCCCACGGACAACGTATACAGGCTCTCGTCGTTCGCGATAATGAGGGGCCAAAGAAAGCTGTTCCAGCCCGCGATGAACGTCAGAATCGCTTGTACCGCCAAAATCGGCTTCGAGATCGGCAAGGCGATCTGCAAGAAGATGCGGTATTCGCTTGCGCCGTCCAGACGCGTAGCCTCAAGCAACTCCGTCGGAATGGTCGACATAAACTGTCGGAACAAGAAGATCGCGAATGCGCCTACGAGACCCGGCAGGACAATGCCCGTCATCGTATTCGTTAAGCCCAGCGAGTTTAGAATGAGATAAACCGGGATCATCGTTACCTGGCTCGGGATCATCATCGTGGCGAGTACCAGAACGAATAATCCGTTGCGGCCTTTAAAATCGTATTTGGCGAAGCCGAAGCCGGCCAGCGCGTTAAGCATCAGACCTCCGAACGAGAACAGAACGATGATCAGCGTGTTTTTCAGGTATACCCCAAAGTTCATATTCTCGAACAGGTAGCTGAAATTGTAAGTCGTAAACGTTGCCGGCCAAAAGGTTGGCGGAATCTGCACGATCTCGCTCTCCGGCTTAAAGGAGGACAAAACCATCCAGAAGAACGGCAGAAGGAAAAATATGCCCCCAATGGTCAGCAAGATGCCGGATATCCACTGGAACGTTAAATTGCCTTCGCGATCCCGCGCCCCCCCTTTTTTCCCTGCGACAGTTGTACGCATGATGTTATCCCCCCTTTAAGTCATGTCCGACTCGTTCTTCTGCAGCCTGAGCTGAACGAGCGTCACGGCGATAATGCAGACAAACAGAACGAAGGAACCGGCGGCTGCATAGCCGAAGTTGTTGAATTTAAAGCCGTTTTGGTAGATAAAGAGCGCTACGGACAACGTGCCGTCGAGCGGACCGCCTTCCGTCATGACGAACGGCTCTTCGAAAAATTGCAGCCAACCGATCATCGTCGTGATGGACACGAAGAAGATCGCGAAGCGCAGCATTGGAATCGTAATGCTCGTCACTTGCTGCCAGGTGTTCGCTCCATCGAGCTGGGCGGCTTCATAATACGTTTTCGGAATGCCTTGAAGCGCCGCGATGAAGATAATCATATTGAGGCCGATCGCCTTCCAGATCGCCAGCAGGATCAGGGACAGCTTGGCTATCGTCGGTTCCGTCAGCCAAGGCACATCCGGCAGACCTACCGAGTTCAGGAGGTAGTTAAACAGACCAAGCGCCGGATTATAAAGATAACTCCAGACAACCGCAACGGCAACGATATTGGTTACGGAAGGGAGGTAATAGACGACCCTAAAGGCTTTGAAGATTCGGGACGTGCCCAGATTGATCAGCAAAGCGATGGTTAAGGAGAACAGGATAACGAGCGGTACCCCGATTGCGACGTAGAAGAGCGTGTTGAGTATAGCCTTCAGGAAGACGGGATCCTTTAGCACTTCGACATAATTTTCGAAGCCAATAAACGAAACCCTGTCCCAATTCGCGAGTCCCCTTAAATCCATGTCCGTAAAGCTGATCACAAGCGCGACCACAATCGGTACGATGGAGAACAGCGTAAGTAGCAGCAAAGTCGGCGCAATAAAAAAATATGGCGCCTGCCTATTCATAAACCCTTTCATCACCTTGAACCTCACATCCTTCTTCATGCCGAAAACGGCATATATAGGAAGCGGGCCGGCCTATACAGCCGGCCCGCATCGGTCGCTTGTATGGCGACCGTCGGCCGCTTTAGCTGCGGTTTTCCATACATGACAAGCTGGTGGAGCGTTATTTCATCAATTTAATCGCGTCGTTGTTGAAGTTTTCCAGTTCTTTTTTCACGTCCGCGTTGTTGCGGTAAATCACTTCGAAACGTTTTACGTAACTTTCGCTGATTTGCGCCCATTCGGTAATAACAGGCATCGGTTGGGCTGCGTTCAACTGCTCGCCGATCACTTTATAGTTCACGTCGTTTTTCAGCTTCTCGTCTTCCCAAGCAGCAGTAGCCGCCGGCAGGGAGCTGGTTGTCTCCATCCATTGAAGCTGCGTCTCCGGCTTGCTCATAAATGCGATGAACTTGGCTGCGGCATCTTTGTTCTTCGAGTATTCGAAGATCGACAGGTTGGAACCGCCAAGCAGCGAGATGTTGTTCTCTTTCTTCGGAAGAACCGCCATTGCCCATTTGCCGTCGATTTCAGGAGCTTGATCCTGAATCAGTTTGATCATCCAAGGACCGCTGATGAACATCGGCAGAATGCCTTCTTTGAAGGCAGGGATGATGTCGAGACCCAGATCCTTCGGCGCGGAGCCGTTTTGGTAGAAGCTATTGATGTACTCTACCGCTTCGACGAACTTGGGGTCGCTGAAGTTAGGCTGGCCCTCAGCCGTGAACCATTCCGCGCCGTTCTGGCGGGAGAACATGAAGCCCAGCGATTGCTCCTTCGGATCGATGCTGATGCCGTACTTGCCGTCGCCGCGAGCCGCCAGCTTCTGCGCCGCGTCGGACAGCTCCTCCCAGGTTTTCGGAGCGGCTTCATAACCGACTTCCTTCAGCAGATCCGTGCGGTAGTATAATACGCGCGTTTCGACGTACCACGGGGAGCTGATATATTTGTCGCCCGCTTTGCCGGCCGCTACGGCGCCTTCGTAAAAGTTGTCCGGATTCAGCTCCGGATATTTTTCGACGTATGGCGTCAGATCCGCAAGCGCCTCCGCGTCGGCGAATTCCGGAATCCAGGACGTGCCCATCTGGATGACGTCAGGACCTTTTTTCGAAGCGATTGCCGTCAAGAGCTTCTCATGGCCTTGATTCCATGGCAGCGCCTGTACGTTGATCGTAATGTTCGGGTTTTCTTTCGTAAATTGCTCCGCCAGCTTCGGCAATGTTTTGGCCTCTTCGCCCATGCCCCATACGCTAAGCGTTACTTTTTCGTTTTCCTTGCCGCCGCCATTGCCTGCCCCCGTATTGCCTTCCGTGTTGTTGCCGTTCGCCCCGCAGCCGGCGAGCAATCCCGCGCCTAGAGCAACCGTCGTAATCATCGCAAATGTCTTTTTCATTCTGCAAACCCCTCTCGAAATGTCATTTGATCATGCTCACTACCCGTTCTTACCCCGTTCCCTCGTATTCCAACCATTTGGACGAATTCATACTTATGTTTTGAAGCACGCGCCCTTGCATGGTTAGAATGCCCTTAGAAGCAGAGCTTCATTCCAATAAAGCTGTGGCCTCCAACTGATGCAACCTATTGGAGAAACGTTTCGATAACGACCGAAAATCATGCTGCGAATGTTTTCTTTTGTCAGATGATCGTAATCGAAACGTTTCGATATTGATTATAATGCAAATTGAAATCGTATTCAAGTGAGGTTTTTAACTTTATCGAAACGTTTTTATTTCCATCTGCCGCATCTCTTGCCACGCTTGCTTACATTTTGTTTTCAGTATTATTTATTTCAAGCTAATGTTTCCCTATCCATGGACCTTCCGCGTAAGCGATACTTCAAGTATATAAACATGAAGATAAGAAAGGTCGGTGTCAAGAACATGAAACAACCTTTCACACTGCGTGCCCTTCGATTGCCGGAGGACTACGCTCCGCTCGCCGAGCTCCTGAACGAATATTGGTCGGAGCCAACTACCGCCGGGCGTTTGGAGGAGGACGACAAGAAGCTGTACGAAGTCGGACATACCTGGATGGATGACAGCGGACTGCTTGGAGGTTATGACCGCACAAGACGCGTAGCCGTCTCCCGGGACGGAGATATCGTCGGATATGTATGGTCATGGCGGGCTCCGTGGACAGAGCCGGGGTTTCTGTGCAACACATTGATTGTCGCCAAAGCTTATCGGGGGCAGGGAATTGGCGAAGCACTGCTGCGCCACGCCTTCCACTGGGGAGAAGAGCTTGGCGCAGCCTCCCTCATTACGGAGGTATGGGACGATCACCCGGAAGCTTTGCAATTCGCCATTCGTCGGGGATTCATCGTGGAGCGCCACGCGTATCAGTCCGTGCTGCAGCTTGCCAACGTATCCCCGGAGTGGTCGGATCGCAATCCCGCAGCCATCCTTGCAAAGAGCGGACTAAGACTGCTGACTCTCGCGGATGAGCCAGGCGAGGAGAGCGAGCGCAAGCTCTACGAGCTATCCGCCTCGACAATGCGGGATATTCCTAGCTTCCTTGGCGACGTGCCTGACTTCGATCAGTGGAAGAAATGGTATCTGGAGGTGGACGGCTTTCGGCCTGGGCTGGTGCTGATTGCAGCCGCAGGCGACCGGTTCGTCGGCATGACGAACGTCCTCCATATCGAGGCGACCGGTGGATTGTATCATGAGTATACGGGAGTCGACCGCGAATACCGCGGCATAGGAGTCGCTCTCGCGTTAAAACTGGAGGCGATCCGCAAAGGCTTGCGTTTGGGAGCAAGCTACATCCGGACGGACAACGATTCTATGAACGCGCCGATTCTGGCCATCAACCGGAAGCTCGGTTACGAACCTCTGCGCGGCATGTACCGAATCGTAGCATCGATGGAGAAGGTAAAGGAAACACTCCTTTAGGTAAAACGGCAAAACGGTAAAGTTCTAGCTCCAGGAATAGGGCGAGATTCCCCTTATCCAATGTCGGAATTACCTGAAGGTAATTCAAAAAAACAAAAGCGTCCAATCACTCACCGCCTAACAGACATAACGTGGCTGTCGATTCATTGTGCAAAGGTGAAATGGCGGGCAAGTGTCCGGTAAGAAATGAACGAAAGCGACTGTATCGGAAATGAAAGGCGTTATTTCGGCAAAAAGCCGCATTTTGCAAATCTAATGGAACTGACAGCCCTTATGAGGGGCAAAAGTCCGCGGTTTGCCTGGATTCCTCACGAATAACGTCGCACAGTTCCGTTAGATTTTAAAATCATGCCAAAAGATCCATATAAGGGCCCTCACTTCCGTTAACACGTCGGCGATGATGGATTGCAGCTTCATTCGGACATGGTTGAGGCCATCGATTCATTTTGGACGGCAGCGCAGTGAAGTAAAGGCTGATCGTAACGGACACAGACGACCTTACTTCCATCAAAACCGCATAGAATGGACGGAAATGCACCATATAGCGTCATCTGAGTCCGTTAGATTTCTTATTTTTTGTTCACAAGTTTTCGAGTTACATAATGTCCTAAACAAACAACAAAAGGCCCGGCAAAACCTCCTATTGAGGCCTTGCCGGGTCTCCCATTTAGTAGTTCTTTAGCAGTTCTTTAGTAGTTCTGCCTCTCCACCTGCAGGCCCTTCGGCAGCGCAAGCATTAGCATGGGTCTTACAGCGTCGGTAACGAACCCTCCGTCTCTGCGGGGGACTGTTCCGATCACGATGTACATCGTATCCCCGACAACTTTCGTCCGCCAGATATCGTCGTTGATAGAAGTGATCGGCCCCTCCGACCAATAACGAATTTGTCCCATAAGATGGGCTTCGCGAGTTTCCGACTCGTTTAACGTCACACCATCCGTCGCTTGGACGATGACCTTAGTCACCTCAGCCGGGATGGCGACGCCGTCCGTGTCGACGTATGCCGTGCGCTGCGTCATCTGCAATCCGGAGCGCAGCTCGTCAAAGACGCCAGTCGACATCAGCAGAGCAAGCAAAAGACTAGCCGAGCCGATCAGGCCTACAAAGAAGACGCTGATCCAATCGTACCGGACGACGGTATCGCGGCTTCCGGACATTTTCAGATGAATCAGCAGCTCCGCGCCCAGCAGGACAAATACGATGGGAGCGACCCATAGCAGCAGCTCGTAAGCTTCCGTATCTTGCCAGAGGGAAACGGCGAAAGCCGTCCCCATCAAAATTAACGTAATGCCCATCGATAACGAGCCGACCCGCCATGTCCGGAGCCCTCGTTCTGCCGCTCCGGCGGATGGGGAGCCTGGCAGCGGCGGCATATTCATTGCGTTCATCGCCCGTCCCCTCCTTCTTTATCCCGTCCCGCAAAATCGCGTTCCGGCGGCATGACCGCGCCGAGCACGCTCTTGTTTCCGAAGGCAAGACGCAGGCCCAACACGATCATGACGAACGCGATGATCGCGGTAGGGAACATATATTTGTACATCAAATACTCGCGAACGATAACCGGAAAACGTTCGTTCAGCGCCCGCATCACGATACGGTCTACGAGGAAGTAGGCCCCGAAGCCAAGAAGCGCGATTCCGAACCAACGCTGGTACGGCACGAACATCGGCAGCAGAGGCTCGTCGCTTAGCTCGCCGCGCTCGTAACGGCCAATCTGCTGGAGGGCGTCGAAGAACGCGAAGCACCAGTAGAGCGGCAGCAGGAACAGGAAGAGCGACAGCCTTAAATTATCCATGACGTAGATGGCCATCAGGAATCCGCCCATGTATTGAAGCCCCCGCTTCTGCAGGCCCAGATATAAGTGACCTGCACCCGGGAAAATCGACAGGGCGATGGTGAGCACTTTATTTTTATGACCGGAACCGATATGCGCCTCGAAGCCCTCGAACAACGATTTGTCCTGCAGCTGTTCTCCCCGATGCTTCGCCTGCAGCAATTGAACGGCGTCGAACATGCTGTAAATCCAGATGACCGGCAGCGCCAGCAGGAAGACCAAAATTGCACCGGAACCCATCACCGCGCTAATGAACACGATAATCGCGAACAACCCGATAAACGAAATAAGGAAGGTAATGCCGCGCTGCGTCAATCCGAGGAACATATGGCCAAGCCCCGGAATGACGGACAACATGATCGTCTTTGATTTCTCTTGCTCCTGCGCGTAGTCCAGCCGGCCTCCATGACCGCCATAGGCGCCGCTGTAACCCTCGCCGCCATTAGCCTGCGGCCCGTATGCATATCCGCCATCCCCGTAAACGGGCGGATTCCCTTGCAGCCCCGGGGCCTTGCCGGAAATTAACGTAAAAATCATATCCAGCATATTGATGAAAGCTGCCGCGAAAGCCAATATGATCATCATTATGAAGGCATCCGACTCGTAACCTCCGTTCGCAATTTGAATCAATATACCCAGGCCGATCAAGCCGAAGAATAAACCCGCGTATATCAAACAACGAAAAGGTCTGCCCAAATACGCGTGTCCCGCTCCCGGTATAAACGACAGAAAAAATGCCGCAGCCTTGCTCTTGCGCACCATCACAACTCATCTCCTCTCTGCTTCCTTCAAAAATATCGAAACCGGAAACCTAACTTTTTAAACTCGCTGTTCTTGTCTTCAACCGTTTATTTAAAGCGCGAAGCCTGAATGCCTTCCAGCCAGCTTCCCGTACGCTGGACTAACTCGTCAGACCAGGTAGGCTCGACACGCCAAGCGTTTTCGGCATCAGGCTGCGCAGGCATGGCAAGTTGGCTTTCATCCAGCTTCTCCAGTCCGCGCGTAAAATCCGCAAGAGCTCCGGAAGCGAGCAGCAGCAGTGTAACCGATGCGGCTATCGTATATTGCACGACTGGCCTCTGCATGAGAGTGGGTCGCCGTTCCATACTTCTTCGCCTTGGCTCGACCGGCTTCATGGCGGCAGACTTCGGCATTGGAACCGGCACTTTAACTTGCCGTTCGGAGGATCCCGCCAACCGTGCGATCACTTTCTCCTCCATTGCCAACAGATCCGGCATCGGCTGCATCTCGCTGCCTGGTCCTCCCGCATCCGCCCCGTCACCCAACATGCTCATAAATAATGCCAGACAACGGTCGCATACCAGCAGCTCGTCATCTACGCGCGCACGTTCCGCTTCTCCGAGTGTCCCTCTCGCGTAACCTCTCATGACTTCGGTCGATATATGTCGCATTTCGTTCTCTGTCATTCGAAATCCTCCTTCCGCCAGTGTCGCCTCATCCAGCTTCTCGCCCGGTAAAGCCGGGACTCCACGCTCTTGCGTTCCAGACCTGTCTCGGCTGCGATTTGCTCATAGCTTTTCTCTTCCATGTAGAAGGCTTCGACCACCTCGCGATAATGCTCCGGCATGCCGCCGACCCGCTCATGCAAGGCTCTGCTCCACTCCTGCTTCATGGCTACATCCTCGGCAGCGGGGGAGGGCGTCGCATCCAGCATGCCGATCGCAGTCACCGACGTTGCCCGTTGCAGCGCTTCCTCGCCGGCTCCCGACAGCTGCTCCGGCCTTCTGGCCTTGCTTCGTTTGTAATCGATAGCTCGATTGACCGCGATGCGGGTGATCCAGCTCTTTAATCCGTCCATACGGTAATTCGGGAGGGAACGGTAGATCTGGATAAGCACTTCCTGCGTTACGTCTTCCGCATCATGCGGCGACTGCAACACGGCGTGAACGGTGTGATAGATATAAGTTCCGTAAGCCTGCACGAACGGTCGATAATGCTCGGGCCCGCCGTCCCGCACAGCCTTGATCCACGCTTCGTCGTGAATGTCGCTCTCCTCCCTTCCCGCTTATATAGACGTCAGCCACTGCAGGAAACCCTGCGCTTCTCCAAAAAAAATTATAATTTGTTTCAATGTTAACTTTAGTGACTCAAAGCTCATGGATCATATTTAATCTTGCATCTACTAGCAAATTGATTCACCTATGAATCGAAACGAATTTAAAAGCATGAATAAGATATTTTATCATGTATGCGTTTTATTAGCCCACTTTTATATTTGTCATATTATCTAACATAAATTACGATTTTACCGAGGATTCCTTATACTCATCACTTAAAAGGAGAGATAACATGACACAAACTGTCGGAAAAATGATTGGCAAAAAGGTATTGATCTCTATTCTAGCATTTGCGCTCGTCGCAGGTGCAATCGGTACATTAACCTGGAGAAATCTGGTCAATGCTGCCGAGCCTATCCCACTTCCGACTTTCGACATCCCGGCGTTATCCGAAGCGCATCAAACTTCTCCTCTCCCCAACGTCATCGTGGTAGCTACTGGCGGCACGCTTGCCGGCGCAGCCCGCAACGGCGACAAAACGAGCTTCCAAAGTTATTCGGCCGGCACTTATACAATGGAAAAGCTGCTCGGCGATTTGCCTTTGCATAAGACAGCAGACGTATCCTCTTACCAATTCGGAAATAAAGGCTCCGGCGGCTATACGATTCAAGAGCTGTATGATCTGTCGCTTGCCGTGGATGCCGCTCTCGAACTATACGATGGGGCGGTCGTAACAACAGGCACGGACACGATGGAGGAGATCGCCTACTTCCTCGATCTGACCGTACGCAGCGAGAAGCCGGTCGTCGTCACTGGCGCCATGAGACCATGGGACGTTATCGGAACGGACGGTCCCGCCAACCTGTATCAAGCCATCAAAGTCGCGGGCAGCGGCAAAACAAAATGGTTCGGTACCGTCGTTATGCTAAACGACGTCATCCACGCGGCTCGCGAAGTGACGAAGTCGAATTCGCACCGCATGGACACGTTCGAGACGCCAATGTTCGGCGCGATCGGTTACGTAGACGACCCTGCGGTTCGTATCTACCGCGCACCGGCAAGAGCGCTCAAAGCAGGCACGCCGGAATGGGCCTCGCCGTTCGATCTGAAAACGATCGAGAAGACCAGCCTGCCGATCGTCGAAATCGCTTATAACTATCAAGAAGCAGGCGGCGGCGCGATTCGCGGCTTCGTCGAAGACGGCGCGAAAGGCATCGTAACGGCCGGAACGGGCGCTGGCGGCATTTCTTCCAAGATGAGCGCGGCCCGCACGGCAGCTATCCGGGATCATGGCGTCATGTTCGTAACAACGACAAGAACGGGCTCAGGCACGATGTACGGCGGCAGCGGCAATACGATCGCCGGCGATAACCTGAACGCCCAACATGCGCGCATGCTGCTTCTGCTCTCGCTCGCGTTTTCCAGTGACGCGAACACAATCCGCGGCTGGTTCTCCACCTTCGGAACGCAAGACGTGGAAATTTCCGTCGATGAGAACACCGCTTTGACGGCGAGTGTCGATGAGCCCGAAGCAACGGAGCCCGTTGTCACCGAGCCGGTCGCAACAGAACCTGCTCTTGAGCCTACTCCCGCAACTACGCCGGAGGTAACGGAGGCGCCTGCGGCTACGGAAGAAACTGAAGCCCCGGCCGCTCCTGAAGCGCCAGAACTCGTAACGACACCATAAAAAGGGGGAGGTAAGCCGTCATGACCATATTCGAAACCAACAAGACGCTAAGGAAGCTGCTTGCTCCGCTGCTGGTCGCCGCGCTCCTCGCCGCGCTGCTGGCCTCAAGTCCAGGCCCGGCACGCGCAGCGGACGCGGCGCCTCCCTCATTGCCCACTTTCAACATACCGGCCCTATCGCAGGCGCATATCGATTCGCCTCTGCCTAATGTTATCGTGGTCGCAACGGGAGGCACGCTTGCAGGCAAAGCCTCGAACAGCACAAGCTTCCAGAGCTATGCGGCCGGTACTTATACGATGGAGAAGCTGCTCGGCGATCTGCCCGTGCACAAGACCGCCGACGTATCCTCGTACCAATTCGGCAACAAAGGCTCCAGCGGCTACACGATGCAAGATCTGTACGACCTCTCTCTCGCGGTCGACGCGGCGCTGGAGATTTACGACAGCGCGGTCGTCACGACGGGAACGGATACAATGGAAGAGATCGCCTACTTCCTCGATCTGACCGTGCGCAGTCCGAAGCCGGTCGTCGTCACCGGGGCGATGCGCCCTTGGGATGTAATCGGCACAGACGGCCCTGCCAACCTGTATCAAGCCATCAAGGTGGCGGGCAGCAAAAAGACCCAATGGTTCGGCACTGTCGTTATGCTCAACGACGTGATCCATACGGCACGCGAAGTGACAAAGTCCAACTCGCACCGCATGGACACATTCGAAACGCCGATGTTCGGCGCGATCGGCTATGTCGATGATCCCGCCGTACGCATCTATCGCCTTACCGCTCGCGCAATGAAGGCCGGACAGTCGGATTGGGCCACTCCGTTCGATTTGCGCACCATAGCAAAGACGGCGCTCCCTGTCGTGGAGATCGTCTATAACTACCAGGAAGCCGGCGGCGGCGCGATCCGGGCGCTGGTACAGGACGGCGCGAAGGGAATCGTTACGGCCGGCACCGGCGCAGGAGGCATCTCCAGCAAAATGAGCGCGGCCCGCAGCGCAGCCATCCAGGATCACGGCGTCGTATTCGCTTCTACAACGCGAACGGGCTCCGGCTCTACTTCCGGCAGCAGCAACGGCATTGTCGCAGCCGACAACCTGAATCCTCAGCACGCGCGCATCATGTTGATGCTGTCGCTCGCGTTCTCCAGCGATTTCAGCACGATCAAAAATTGGTTCGAGACGGTAGGAACGCAGGACATTACATCCGCTTTGGAGCAAGCGCCGATATGGGCAGACGGCAGCGCGCTGACTCTGGAGAGCAGATCCACAACGGACATCGCCTTTGCTTGGCCTCCAGCATTGGACGATGAGAGCATTAACGGCTATTCGGTATACGTCACAGGCAAAGATGTACCGATCGCACGCCTCTCTGCGACAACCAAATCCTACTCTGCGAGCGGCTTGTTGCCGGGAACCTCCTATTCCTACACGGTCAAAGCCATTGATAACAGCGGTCTCGAGAGCGCGCCTTTGACAGGCTCATTCTTTACGGATTCGCTGCCGGCGCCTGGCGGAGGAGGCGGCGGCACGACAACGCCGATTAGCAAGACGGAAGGCATTATCCAACCGGCTAACGGAGGCTCCCTGTCTCTCGGGCAACAGATAACGCTGAACGTCCCGAAAGGCGCGACCGAAGGCGAAACGAAGATGTCCATCGAGAAGCTGCTGAACTCTGCGGTACCGGGCAGCCCGCCGGGAGACCTGGCAACGTCGGTCTACGAGCTGTTAAAGGACCGTACCGGCAACTTCCTTGTACCCGTCACATTAACCTTTAAGTTCGACCCTTCTCTCGTGGAGGAAGGACAAAAAGCCTCCATCTTCTACTTCGACGAAGAGCTGAAGCAATGGGTTGAGATCGGAGGCACCGTCGAAGGAGACACCATCACGGCTCAAACCGATCACTTTACCAAATTCGCGGTATTCGTCGTAGATAACGAGATGGCGCAGGAACCGGAAATTTCCTTCACGGACATCGTCGGCCACTGGTCGGAAGAAGCGATTAAGGAAGCGGCAGCCGCCGGCATCGTGCAGGGTTACGACGACGGCACGTTCAAGCCGGAGAAAACAGTCACCCGCGCAGAATTCGCCGTCATGCTGATGAACGCCTTGCAAGCGGAAGAGAGCGGAGCGCCGCTCGCCTTCACGGACAATGCCGCGATCGGCTCATGGGCTCGGACAGCTATCGCCCAAGCGCTGCAACGCGGCATTGTCGGAGGATATCCGGACGGCAGCTTCAGGCCTGGCGCCACGATTAATCGGGCCGAGATGGCCTCCATGATCGCCAAAGCGATTTCGCTTCCGACAAGCGGAACCGCGGCAACGAGCTTTGCGGATAACCCAGCGATCCCTTCGTGGGCGCTTGGAGCCGTCAAGTCCGCGGCTGACGAAGGCATTCTGCGTGGCCGCTCGGGCAACCGTTTCGTCCCGCAAGGGACGGCGACCAGAGCCGAAGCCGTCACCGCCATTCTAAATATGCTGAAGTCAGACAAGTAGCAATACGCACAAAACAAGCTGTCCCGGCCATCTTTATGGCCGGGACAGCTTGTTTAATTATGATTGGAATTCGATGCGGCAACACGGCATGACCGACGGTTCCCGCAAGCTTTGCTTGCTCGTCAAGCAGTACCCGCCCGTCAAGCCGGAGGCCGTTCCCCGGAGAGACTTCGACCGAAGTCATCTCTTTGCCGGTCATACCCTCTTATTGAAGCTTCTCCTTCAGTTCCTCCGGCGAGCGATCCCACCACTCCGCGTTATGCTCGACAAGAAGCTTGCGCAGCGCCGCCTTTTCGTTTTCTCCGAGATTCTCCAGCATGTAGCGGCGCTTGATCGCATAATCCAGACGATTGACATGATCGGCAAGAATCTTCCAGCCCCGCCTCGCTTCCGTATCGACCAGCATCTCGCAAGAAGTAACGCCCGCGTAATAGGAACCCTCTTCGTTACGATCGACTGCGACCCACACGATCCAGCACGGACGACCGTTCGGCGTATCCTCCTTGTTCGGGGTGAACTTGATGCCTCGTTCCACCTTGCTCTTTGCATGCATAATGCCAACGTCGATATAGGCGACGCCATCGTCGATCATCACGCACGCCACATCGCTAAGGTCGATTGACCCCGCGCCGAAGCCTTTATGTTTTTTGTTGCTCACCACGTTGAGCGACAAGGATTTCTTTTCTTTCGCCGCCGGCTGCTCCGGCGTATTCCCTTGCTCCGTCACGCTTATCCCACCTTCCCGTTCAAGAGGTTGTTAACCTTCAAGACAATAATTCCATTTTAGCTAATAATCTTGGAATTGCAAACATATACATGCCTTAGATGCTTGTCAACGGGAGGGAAACGTTCAATGACTCCACGCAATGTCAAACGGTTAATATTCGGTTTGCTCGCGGCCTTATTGCTCGTCATATCCGTGCAATTCGGCTTCGGGAACGCTTGGCAATCGCAGTATACATTCGCTTTCGCCCCTGCCGCCGGCGCCTCCAAGGCCGCTCCGCCTGCCGCAAATTCGGCCAAGCCGCAAGTTGTCCAGCAGCCGGACAATAACCTGCCCGCAAAGCCGGAAAGTCTGAGCAAACGGGTCGTCGAATACCATATCAACGTCTCCTTGCGCGAGGATGGTCAGCATCTGGACGGCGTGCAGGACGTGACTTGGACGAACCCTGGGCACAAGGCCGTATCGGAGCTTTATTTCCACCTGTATCCTAATGCCTTCCAATCCCCCAAGACCACCTTCATGACGGAATCCGGCGGCAAGCTGCGGCAGGACAAGGCAACGCTGAACAGCCGCAGCTACATTGAGCTGCTCACGCTCGAGACGCTGGAGGGCGAAAGCCTTCTTCCCAGACTGCAATACATGCAGCCCGACGACGGCAACGTTAACGACTATACGCTCGTTCGCCTCAAGCTGCCGGAACCGGTCGCCCCGGGCAAGTCGGTGACGCTTAAGATGAGCTACGAGGTCAAGCTTCCAGAGGTGTTCGCGCGAATGGGCTACTCCGGAGATTTCGTCATGGCCGGACAATGGTTTCCCAAGCTCGCCGTGTACGAAACCGTCGGCATGCGCGGTCGGACGAGCGAAGGCTGGAATGTCCACCAGTATCATGGCAACTCGGAATTTTACAGCGACTTCGGCATATACAGCGTGCGGATTACCGTTCCGGAAACCCATATCGTTGCCGCCACAGGCTTCCAGACCAAGCCGGTCGTGACGAAGGACGGAAAGAAGATCTTCCAGTTCTATGCGGAAGACGTGCACGACTTTGCATGGTCGGCTTCGCCCGACTTCGTCTACGAGGAGACCGTCCATTCAGACAAAGGCATTCCCGGCGTACGGATCAAGCTGTATCTCGACCCGCTGCATGCCGAGCTCAAGGAGCGTTACTTCCACGCCGCCAAGTCGGCTCTGTCGAACTATGCCCGCTGGTACGGCTCCTACCCGTACAACACCCTCTCCATCGTTGTTCCGCCTGCCGGCGCGAACGGCGCGGGGGGCATGGAGTATCCAACGCTGATCACGGCCTTCGGAGCCATGAATGCGAACCCGGGCTACGATCTGGAGCGGACGGTCGTACATGAGATCGGCCATCAATATTGGTACGGCATGGTCGCTTCCAATGAATTCGAAGAAGCCTGGCTGGACGAAGGTTTCACCTCCTACGCCGAAGATAAAGTGATGGAAGCCACGTACGGCATAACGCCAAATCTTCGTTTGGAAGCCAGCTATATGACGGATCCCGCTCCGCTCAAGCAGCCGTCGTGGGCCTACGACGACTCCGGCCAATACGCGGAGAATGTCTATATGCGGGCCAAGCTTGTGCTCGTGGATATCGAGAACAAGGTCGGCGAGAAGCTGATGGAGCGGATTATGCGAACTTACTTCCAGAAGTATAAATTCAAACATCCGACCACCGGCGACTTCCAGCGGGTAGTGGAACAAGTCACGAAGGCAAAATGGACGGACTACTTCAACCAATACGTCTACAACAGCGGAATGGCCGACGTTTCCGTCGAAGCCATCCAGGTTCAGCCCTTTCAGCAGGACGGCGGAACGATGTACGAATCCACGGTGCTCATCCAGCGCAACGGCGGATTGACCGGTCCCGTGCCGATCGTCTTCCATTTTACCGATGGCTCGTCGATCACCAGAGAATGGTCGAATTCCGAGACGCATATTCAGTACACCGAGGTTTCGGAATTCCCGCTCCATTCCGTCACCGTCGATCCCGATCAGAGCAACGTGCTGGATAACAAGCTCATCAACAACTTCATGATGGCAGAGCTGCCGAGCAAGTCGCGTACACGCTGGAGCCTGGCAGCCATTAAGCTGGTGGAGGGCCTGCTCGGCGCGATTGGCTGGTAGCCGCCCCCCGGAGCAACAAACCTATCCTTCGCACGCAAGGAGCGATTAACGATGAAGACTCATATTACGCAGGGCTGGAAGCTGGCGCTGAGACACTTCCACCTGGTGCTGCTTTTGTTCCTTTATCAATTCGCGTGGGGCTTCTTCTTATACCGCGCGATCGACGGCACCATTGCGCCTATCCTGCGGCGGTTGCCCCATTCCGGTTCATCCGAAGCGGTCATGCGGCATTTCATAACCGAAGCGCAGATCCAGCTGTTCAAAACAGATCTCGTAGTGCCCTACCTCTGGATCCTCGGAGGACTGTTCCTTGCGCGCATGCTGCTGACGCCGCTGTTCAATGCCGGGATCCTCTACTCGCTTAGCGAGCAGTCCCGATCAGCCGGGGGCAAGACACGCTTTCTCGAAGGCGTGCGCCGGACATGGCGGCCGATCGCGCTTCTCTACCTGGTGCAGTCTGTACTCACCCTACTGCCTAGCGTATGGTTCGTGCCGCGCGGGTTGGAGGCGCTCATCCGCAGCGCTTCCTACGAGGAGCTGGCGCTCACGCTGCTGCCCGGCATCTTGGCCTGGGCCGCTTGGGGCGCGCTGCTGCACCTGTTGTTCCTCGCGATGCAGTTCGGCGCCGTCTCCGGAGAGAACATTTTCGCCGCTTTATGGCGTTCGGTTCGGTTATTCCTGCCCTTCGCCGGTCTTTCCCTGCTCATGTGGGGCATTGCGGGCATGCTTGGTCTCGTCGTAAGCAGCATGTCGCTTCTCTGGGCCGGTCTCATCGCGATCATCGTCCACCAGTGTTATTACCTCGTACGAACTTTGCTAAAGGTATGGACGATCGCGGCGCAATTCGAATGTCTGCAGACGAAGTGAGGAATACGGTTGGTTGGGTAGGGTTGGTTGAGGTTGGTTGAGGTTGGTTGAGGTTGGTTGAGGTTGGTTGAGGTTGGTTGAGGTTGGTTAAGGTTGGTTGAGGTTGGTTGGTTGAGGTTGGTTGGTTGAGGTTGGTTGGTTGAGTTCGGTCGCTTGTCTAGTTTGACAGCCTCAATGTGTTTTTCTTGTCTAGATCACCGGTAGCCGCAATCCCGGAGTTGGCGTGATGCCAGCTCCGGGATTCTACATGCGACGTGGCCCCAGATCAGGGATTCTGCATACGACGTGGTGCCAGATCCGAGACTCTGTATGCGACGTAGTGTCAAATCCGGGACTATGCATGCAACGTGGAGCCGAATCTGAGACTCTGTATGCGACGTGGCGACAAATCCGTGACTCTGCATGCGTTGTCTCGCTTGCATACTGCTCCCACCACCCCCTTGCCAGCTTGTCAACGATTTCGTGGACGAGTTACCTACCTGACAAGTCGATTAGAAGGATTTCCTCCCTCTATTTCGGCCATTTAAACTCTTTTATCCAACTTTAGGGGAAAACCTCCCTCTATTCCTTTGGTTCTTACGACTATGCCGGAAATCCAGCAAAATTACAGGGAGGTTTTCCTCTTATACACCCCATTCTGCCGTTATTAGAGTCTTTAGTGGGAGGTTTTCCCTTTATTTGTGCTCAGCCCCCTTTTTTCTTCCAAAAAAATGCGCATGCTCTCACCGAACTCTCACATTTAACATTTTCACTTTGACCGACTCCATTGTTCGCATTCCCTGCATCACCATTGAGTATCGAGTAACCCTCTCCACTAACCTTCGGCCAACCTCTACCTACCATCCGACCATTAATCTACTGGAACTGACCCGCTCCCCTCATTATTCGCACCTTCCGCTTAAACAAGTCCCACCACTACCGCACGCCAAAAACCCGCCTTCATCAATAGCAATCGGGCGGGATTCTGTCGTCTTTTAGCAACGAGTCAAGGCCGGTTTTTTACAAAGATTCGATCGACGGCACCATGACCGGGCTCGTCCTGTCAAACATGATGCCCCTCTAACTTTTTAAGGCGCAGGAAGTCGCCCAACATCGCGAATCGCCATGGCAGAATCATGCCAAACGCCAGCAAGTAAAAGAGCGCTCCCGTCTGCGGGATCGACATATACCGCTCGACGATGCCATGCAACAGCAGGCGGATGAGAAAGAGCGTAATCATAATCGCGATGAACGCCTTGGACCGCCGCACGAAAATATGCTCCTCTACCCGTTCCATCTGCGTCGTAACGATAAGAGGGAACGCAAAGATGAGCAGACCTGTTCCGAACGCGGATACTCCCCACAGCCAAGGGATGTGCGTCACGGGGAACGCGAACATCGCGAGCCCCGTTGCCATGCCGAGCGGCGGAATAACAATTTTCTTAAGCGTCGCCGGCTTTTTTCCCGCCCTCATGCGCAGCACGATCAAGGTGATGCCCGCAAGCGCGGAGAACGCTATCGATAAGATTTGTACGATTGGATTCGACCACACGAGCAAGAGCCTCCCTTAGTACGAGCCTCGGATATGAGCATGCACATGATCCTTGTAGAATGCGCGAACCCGGTCCATCTCATCATCAGAGAACGGCTGAACATGGAGCGCGGAGAGATTGTCTTGCACTTGCCGGACATTTTTGAAGCCAGGGATGACGCAGGTGATCGCCTCGTGGTCGAGCAGCCAGCGCAGTGACGCTCGCGCCATATTGTCGCGGCCTACCTCGATCCAGCGCAGCTGCTCCGCAAGCTCGACGCCCTTGGCGAAACCCAGTCCCGCGAACGTCTCGCCCACGTTAAACGACTCGCCATTCTCATTGAAGCGGCGATGATCGTTCTCTTCGAACGCCGCCGCGGATTCCGCGGCGAACTTGCCCGTCAGGAGACCGCTTGCCAGCGGGAGCCGGACCAGAATGCCGACGCCTTTTTCTTGCGCTTCGCCCAGAAGGCGCTCTGCAGGTTTTTGACGAAACAGGTTGAAAATGACTTGAAGCGCTCGGACGCCCGGCTGTTCCAGACAGAACAAACCTTCCTCCACAGACTCGACGCTAACGCCGTATTCCCGGATCTTGCCCTCTTCCTTGAGCTTGTCCAAAACACCGAAGACGCTGCCTTCCTTCAAGATTGACAGGGGCGGACAATGAATCTGATACAGATCGATTCGCTCGCGTCCCAGTCTTGACAGGCTGTCTTCCAGGTAAGCGCGTACGGATTCCTCCGAATATGTGGCCGGATCGTGGATGTCCCCCGCTCTGCAAAACTTGGTCGCTATGTAGATTTGATCTTCCTTGCCCTTGGTCGCTTGTGACAGCAACCGCTCGCTGTGACCGTCTCCGTACACATCTGCCGTATCGAAGAAGTTGACGCCGGCATCCATTGCCGCCTCCAGCGCGCGCAGAGAATCCGCGTCGTCCTTGCTGCCCCAGGAGCCGCCGATCGCCCAGGTGCCGAAGCTGATCTCGCTAACTTGCATATCGGATGAGCCTAATGCCCGGTAATTCATCGCAATGTACCCCCTACAGGAGATGATGTGACACTCCATTTAGTTTACTCTTGCGGTGGCTTGCAAGCAAATCCCCGAATCCGCTTTCACTGCGACTCCCCGCATCAGACAGAAGATTGACCGGTTGTCCGTCAATCTTCCCGACACATATTCGCCTTGCGCCAAGAGCCGCTGGCCGTTAAGCGGTCCAGCGGCCCAAGGTCGCAGTCATCGCAACACGACTCTTCTTATTGCAAAGGATCGTCCGCAAGCCGATAACCCGCCCCGCGGACCGTAACGATATATCGGGGCGAAACCGCGCTGTCCTTAAGCTTCTTGCGCAGACTCTTGATATGAACGTCTACCACATTGCTGCCGCCGTAAAATTGCATTCCCCATACGGTATCGAGCAGATTCTCGCGAGTCAGTACGGACCCATCCGACGATACAAAATGCAGCAGCAAATCGTATTCGGTCTTCGTCAGCTCGATCCGCTGTCCCCCGCGCGTTACTCTCATCCGTCGCTGATCGATCTGGATATCCTTGAACGTTCGGAGATCCTCGTCGTTCCTGAGTACGTCGGCAGGGTTCCCGGCTTCCATGCCTGCGACAGCGGATCCTGCCGCGACCAACGCGCTTGCCGGCCGTTCCTCCAGCATCCGGTTAATGCGGGACAACGCCGCCTCCGGATCGGAAGGCCAAACGAGAAGCTCCGCGCCCGACAGCTCCGCGTTCCCTCGTGCCTCGTAGGCTTCGCCGTTCAGCAGCACCAGCACGGGCACTCCGTGGGCCCGCGCCGCCTGCAGAAGCTCGGCCCCTCCTTGCAGCGTATGCGAGGAAGCAGCAGAGGCCGACTTGTCGACAGGCAACGCGTCATAGACGAGCAACTCTGGCTGCAGCGCAGGCAGTAGAGCTGCCGTAAACTCGTGAAGCGAGAAGACGTCGAAGCAGTCGCCCGACAGCTTTACAAGCAGACTGCGAACGCGATCCGGCAGCGGGCTGATCAGCATAACCCGCTTCGTAAGGGAACACAATACGCCTTCCGTGAAATCCGTTATGGCTAGCTCTTCGCGCATGTCTCGCACACTCCTTCCAGCACGACGTGCGCGTGCTCAATCACGAATTTCGTTTCGTCCGCCACAGTCGAGACCCAGCTCGCAGGCAGCTCCGTCAGCACCTCGCCGACACGCCCGCATTTCGTGCAGACGATATGCTGGTGATCTTCGGTTCGGGCATCATATCGGCTGACCGCTTCACCTAGCTTCAGCTCTCTGATCAGACCCACATCGGCCAGATAGCGCAGAGAGTTATAGACGGTGCCATAAGCGAAGTTAAAGCCTTTGCTCCGCAGTCTCTCGATTACGTCCGCCGCAGTAGGATGATCATGCGATCCTTGAACGACCTCGTAGATCGCTTTCCGTTGTATCGTCAAGTTTATTTTCGCCATAGTCGGTTTATACCGCCTTTTATGATTTTAGACTAAGTATAAATATAAATCAGTGAATTAGCAATGGTTTGCCACCTTAAATGGTTTTTCTGCTAGATTCGGCACAATAGTAAGCATAGGGTAGGTTTCATCGCCAATAGAAATGATCTTTTTAAACCTTATCGCCTTAAACAGCATAAACTTTTTACATAATTAAATAATCTGAATATTTACAAAATTAAAATAATGGGTTATACTAAAGCCATCCTACACGAGAGGGGATAGTCCATTGAAGCACGTTAGCGAAGCATGCCTTACGAAGTGAGGTATCGAAGATCGATGCCGGGGCATGTGGGCGGAAGAGCGATTGACGAGAACGGGACGTCAGCCTTTAAGAGTTGTTGGATACGAAATACTTACCGAAAGGATGGCGTTCAAGAGAAATTGAGGAAGCCATGGATTGGAGCGTTAGAATAAATTGAATAGTTGTCACATCAGAAAGTGAAGGGATTCCGGTTGCCACAGGACAAGCGGAATCCCTTTCATTTTGCCTAAATACGCGCTTACAGGATGGGGCTGAGCAGGCGCGATACCGATTCCTTGAATCGGTTGAACAGCGGTCTGCGGTTATAACGCTCCATCGTCAGCTCGAAAGAATTCTCCGAATCCTCCAAGAAGATGTCGGCAAGCTCGGCTGCCGTGTCTTCGTCATAAATAAAGGCATTGATCTCGAAGTTCAGCTTGAAGCTGCGAATATCCAGATTGGCCGTCCCTACGGATGCGACCATGCGATCGACGACGAGCGTCTTCGCATGCAGGAAACCCTCCTTGTACAGGTACACTCTAACTCCGCTCTCCAGCAAATCCCCCAGAAACGATTGCGTCGCCCAATACACGAAGAAGTGATCGGGCTTGCTCGGCAGCATGATGTTCACTCTGACGCCGGATAAAGCTGCGATGCGCAGCGCGGTCATGAGACTTTCATCCGGCACAAAATATGGCGTCTGCAGGCAGATGGTATGTTTTGCGGAGTAGATCATTTTGATATAGGCGTTCTTGATTTCCTGATACTCGGTATCCGGTCCGCTTGCCACAAGCTGCATGCCGATTATGCCGTTGACGTTGTCCGGGTAAGGGAAGTATGCCGGTCCCAGAGGCATCTTGGTCGCGACCGCCAGATTCCAATCCATCAGGAACTGGGCCTGCATCTGCAGCACCGCCCCGCCTTGCACCTTAAGATGCGTATCCCGCCATGCGCCGAAATGTTTATTCAGCCCCAAATACTCGTTCCCAATATTAAAGCCGCCGATATAACCAATCCTGCCGTCGATGATCGCCAGCTTGCGATGATTGCGGTAGTTGATCTTTAAATTAAGGAAGGGAATCCGCGATGGGAAAAAAGCTGCCTCTTTGCCCCCTACTGCCCGAAGCTCCCGAAAATATTTTCTCGGCAATGCCAGACTGCCGATCTGGTCGTACAGAAACCGAATCTCAACGCCTTGCGAAGCCTTCCGCACAAGCGCGTCCATCAGCCTGCGGCCAAGCTCGTCATCCCTTACGATGTAATAGACGAGATGGATATGATGTTCGGCATTCTCGATATCGGCCAGCAGCTCATCGAATTTCCGCTTGCCGTCCGTAAAGATCTCGATCTCGTTGTTGTTCGTGTACAGTGCATAGCTCGTCGTCAAATTCATGTACATCATATCCTGAAACTTGGCCATCTCGCTGCCCTCGGGAAACATCTCTCTGCGCTCCAGCATGATGCTCTGCTTCTCCAGCGCCTCCTCGATAATGCGACGGTTCTCTCCGAGCAATTTGTTTAACTGCCGTTTGCGCACCTTCTGCCCCAGAATCAAATACATCACGAAACCCAGCACGGGAATAAAGAACAGAACCATAAGCCATGCCCAAGTCGAGCTGGCATTGCGCCGTTCCAGAAAAATGACCGTGATCGCGAGGAAAATATTTAATAGAATGATGACGAATGAAAAGTTTTGCAGCAAATTCATGGGGACATCCACGCCTTTCGCATCGCTGTCTTCTAACGTTTCGAACGCTGAACCCTGCGGATCACCGTTCCGTCATGCGCCTTACTAGTCTGACAGCAGGAGGATTCCAGCCTTATTGTGTTACCGGAACCGCATTATAATACTCTTCCAAGGTCAGCCCGGATGACGCGAGCTCGCCTGCAAGCTCCGCTCCTACATAACGCATATGCCACGGCTCGTACTGGTAGCCCGTAATTTCGTCCTTGCCCTTCGGATACCTGATGATAAATCCGTATTCCGAAGCATGTTTTGCCAGCCATGCCGCTTCCTTTGTATCTCCAAAGCAGTCGGCTGCCGCGCAGGAGCCATCGCTTCCGGACAGGTCTACGGCGAGCCCCGTCTCATGCTCGCTGGTACCCGGGAGGGCGCTGTACGTTCTCGCTTTCTCGTAGCCGTCTCTCTTCACGTACCGATCGAACAGCTTCGTCTGTGTCGCGTGAGAACGATACGCCGATACGCCAGCCAGATAGATTCCGTCCTCTTCCGCCCCGGCGAACAGCTTCTCGAGCGCCTCGGCGGCTTCCTTCCGTAGCATCCGCTTCTCCACCTTCTCCGAGAAGATAAACTTCACATCGGGATACACCAGGTCGTCCGGCTCGTAATCCTCCGGAAGCTTGTTGAACGGGTTCACCAGCGCAGTGGCGCTATGCGGCTCCGCGATGACGGCGATAGCGCCGTTTTCTCCGCGAGAAATCCCTTCTTCGCCGCTGGCTCCGTGCGTCTCTCCGGCTCCTGGGGTCGATGTTGCAGTCGGCTCCGGTTTGTTCGTCTCGGCAGGCTTGTCCGTTGCATTGTTGCCCGGTCCCCCGTCCGGATCCGGCACGCTGATGCTGCCGCCGGCATTGGAGTTTCCAGCTCCAGGCACATCCCCTTCGAGCTCCCCGCCCGCCTGGCCGTTTCCATCATCTATGCCTTCAGCCAGCTTGGGCGGCTGTGCGGCTCCGCTTGCAGGATCGAACAATCCGTATTCCTGTGCTACAAAGTAACCTCCGGCTAATAGAAATCCCGTCAAAACGATCGCCAAAAATGGCTTTTTCTTCCTCATTTTCGTTCCTCCTGCAGTTTAAGGGCTGTTTTGCCTTTTGACTTTTGGTGTAAGAAAGGAGCATAATGATAATGTCTTTACAATAAGTATACTAATATTCTCTGAATGCCAAAGAAAAAAGCAAAGCGGCTTCCTCGAAAAGAGATAGAGATAAGCCTGTTTGTGCTGTGAAAGGTAGGGGTGCTTTCCTAATGTCAACTCTAGCATCTGGACGATTGCTCGGTACTCGTCCTATATTGTTTTTCTCGTTCATCCTGCTACTCAAAAGCTTTTTAGCATGGACAGTCGTCTTCCCGGACGGTGCGTCCTGGACAACCCTTCTTAAGGAAGTTCCTTTTGTGCTGATCGTCTTTAGCCTGATCGAATGGTTCGCAAGCAAGCGCAAGTTCACGTACTATCTAATCGCGAACCTTACCATGACTTCTATTCTATTTGCTGTCATTATGTATTACAAGTATTACGGCGTTATCGTCGATTATTCGGCCCTGCAGCAGGTCAATCAGGTAACCGCCGTAAAGAACAGCGTGTTCTCGCTGATGGATCCTCAATATTTGCTGATCTACATCGACGTTGTCCTGATGATCGGTCTGCTGTTCTTCCGCCGGAAGGCGAAGGAAGTTAAGAAAGCCTTCACTCGCAAGGAGAATAAGAGAGTCATGATCGCCGTGCTGTCCGTATCATTGGCGCTTTGCTTGTTCAACGTCCTGCCAAACAGCGCCAGCATGAACGAAATCGTCAAGGCTGAGCAAATGGGCATTCTTAACTACGAAGCTTACCGTATTCTGGCTAACAAAGAAATCCAGTATGTCGATTCTTCCGAAATTACGCAAGAGAAGATTCAGAATGTAAAGAACGTCCAACCGCCTGCCGAACCTAAGCTGTTCGGATCGGCGGAAGGCAAAAACCTGATCATTCTTCAGATGGAATCCATGCAAAACTTCCTGGTGGGCCTGTCCATCGAGGGTCAAGAAATTACGCCTAACCTGAACAAGCTGGTGAAAGAGAACAGCTACTTCTCCCACTTCTACCAGCAAGTCGGTCAAGGCAATACTTCGGATGCGGAGTTCGTCGTCAATACGTCGCTGTACATTCCTCCGCGGGGTGCCGCGACGCAGGTGTATGCGGGCAAGGAGCTTCCAAGCTTGCCGAAGCTAGTGAAGTCGGTCGGCTACGACACGGCAACGTTCCATACGAACGTCGTAGAGTTTTGGAACCGCGCCGAGCTGTATAAGGCTATTGGCTTCGATCGTTATTACGATGCCGAATTTTTTGGAACGGAGGATGCGATCTTCTTCGGCGCCTCCGATGAAATGCTGTACAAGAAGTCTATCGAAGAGCTTGACCGCATGAACGCGAGCGGCAAACCGTTTTACACGCAAATCATCTCCATGACTGCGCATCATCCTTACACGATTCCGCAGGAGAAACGTCTGATCGACCTGCCCGACCGCTTCGACGGCACGCTGGTGGGCGACTATATCGAGTCGCAAAACTATGCGGACCACGCGCTGGGCGAATTCATCGACGACCTGAAGGCTCGCGGCATCTGGGACAACAGCCTGATCGTGCTGTACGGCGACCATCTCGGCTTGCCGATCTACTCGCTCGACAACGGCGAGAAGGACCTGATGGCCGAAATTTACGGCCGCGAGTACACGTATACCGATATGATCAACATACCGCTTGTCGTCGTTAATCCGGGCGACGAGGCGCCAGCTACGTATGACCAGCTTGGCGGACAAGTCGACATCTTGCCGACGATCGCCAACCTGCTTGGTCTGCCGCTGGATAATCAGATGCATTTCGGCCAGGACTTGTTCAATCAATCGTACAACATTCTTCCTCAACGTTATTATTTGCCGTCCGGCTCCTTCTTAAGCAGCGAAGAGCTGTTTATGTCCGGCAGCGGCTTCAACGACGGCAAACATTACCCGCTAGCGGGTAACGGCAACAACGAGCAGCAATCGACCGAAGAGGAATTCGACCGCGCGCTGGAGCTGCTTAATTTGTCCGACAGCTTCGTGCAGTCTCTGCCGAACTGGAAGAAGAAATAAATCTCGCATAAACGTACAGAGCCCTGCCTCCAATATTGGAGGCAGGGCTCTGTTGTTTGCGCATGTTGCGCTAGCGCGGCGTTTTCGGCCAGCAAGTCGGTGTCACCGACTTACGGCTCCGCTAGCGGGCCTTTTTCGGAGATTACGTCGGTGTCACCGACTTACGGCTCCGCTAGCGGGCCTTTTTCGGAGATTACGTCGGTGTCACCGACTTACGGCTCCGCTAGCGGGCCTTTTTCGGAGATTACGTCGGTGTCGCCGACCTACGGCTCCGCTTGCGGGGCTTTTTCGGCGATTACGTCGGTGTCACCGGCCTACGGCTCCGCTTGCGGGGCTTTTTCGGCGATTACGTCGGTGTCACCGGCCTACGGCTCCGCTAGCGGGACTTTTCGAGCGAACGTAAAGTTGAGTTAACCTTTTACCGCTTCAAGCACCTCTTGTACATGTCCCTCGACGCTGACGGCGCGCCATTCGCGGATGAGCTTGCCTTCCTCGTCGATCAGGAACGTCGAACGCTCCACGCCGAGGAACGTCTTGCCGCCCCAGCTAAGCTCCTTCCATACGCCGAACAGCTCGGCCACGCCATGATTTGTGTCGGATAACAGCAGGAACGGCAGATTATGCTCCGATACGAATTGCTCGTGCGACGATAAATCGTCGGGACTAATGCCTATCACTTCCGCGTTATGCTCGGCGAACTCCCCATTGTAGTCACGGAAATCGCAGGATTCCGCCGTACAGCCAGGCGTCATGTCCTTCGGATAGAAGTAGATGACAAGCTTCTTGCCGCGATAGTCCTCCGGCGATACCTCCTGCCCGTTCGATGCCAGCAGATTAAAATTAGGCACCAGCTCTCCGACTCTAACAATACCGTTACTCATAAGTTCCGCCTCCTTAGTGTAATTGTATAGAAACCGCAAGAGCGCGAAGCATCCTGCGGGTGTTCTGCACGATTGATCTTAATTGCGCCGCAGCTTCAAACCCTGCTCATCCTCCGCGAGAAGAAGCTTGCCGACTCCTTCAACGAACACCTCGAAGGGGTAACACTCCGCCGTCAGGTTAGTGAAGTGCCAGCGTCTCCCCGGCTGCACGACAATGAACATGCCCTCTTCGTCGCCCACTGGGTTGAAGCTGTCATTCCTTCCTTGATAGCTCCCGATGCCTATGGCCTCCAACTGGTCGACCGCAAAAACCACGTTGCGGGTCGGCAATCCGATTTCACTGAGACATTGAACATCCCGATCCGGATCGAAAGGACGCTGAATGCCATTGTCCATCGTATGTCTTGCGATCAGCTCCAAAATATTGCCCGCCGGGTCCATAAAGTAGACGGAATCCGAGTTCCAGGCCTCGCTTCGGGAAATATCCCGACCCGCCTCCTTCCCTAGCTCCGTAACGGTTTCTATCCAGCCCTTCGCCTCGTCCAGCTTATTCTCCGGTATGTTGAACGCGAAGTGGTAATAAGGAGTGGACTGCCCCTCGTAGCTTCGTGCCAGACGGCTTTCCGCTTCCTCCGAAGCTCCCGGCTCCCACCGAACGAAACGCAGTGCCGTATCTCCCGCCTGGACGACCAATTGCTCCTCCTCAGCCGTCACTACAGGAAACCGAAGCCCATCCCGATAGAAGGGCAGCAGCCCAAGCGGCTCCATCGTCAAAAACGTCGCTTCCTTAATTTTCATTCGTCTCCGCCCCTTCCGAATCGACGCCGGAGCCCATCTTCTCGTAAGCAAATGTCGCTTCCGTCATCCATGTCCGCGCTTGCTCCGCGTTCGACGCAAGGCCATAGACGGCAATCAGCTTCGTCAGAGCCGCTTCCATCCCGATCCCCTCGAGGAACACGCCCCCCGCTTCGATCAGGGCATGAGAAGAGGCGTAGAGCGCGGCTGAGGCGTCCTTAAGCGGACTCATGTACACATCGATCCCGTGCGCTTTGCAACGCTCGATAAAAGCGGGCAGCGAATACGGGCCGCCGGGCAGAGCCGTCGCCGTGCCGGAGTGATGAAGATCATGCAGTATAGCGCTGGGCTTCCGGCCGCTCCATTCGTACAGCGAATAGTTCAAGCCCGGATAAGGACGTATGTACAAGACGGAATCGTCCAGGTTCAAATTCTCCGGCCCCCATGGAAGCGGAGCCGATAGCGCAGCCTTCAATCCTCCCGATAGCCTATCCGGTTTAGGATTTCTAACGTCATCCCGCCATACGAACCGCCGTTTTTCCATTGCGCCGTAAGGAAGATCGTAAGGGCTGCGGAATTGATCCGTAAACGACTCGCATTGCGCAAGCCTCGTACCGAGAT
Source organism: Paenibacillus agaridevorans (assembly GCF_018604145.1). Classification (NCBI taxonomy): domain Bacteria; kingdom Bacillati; phylum Bacillota; class Bacilli; order Caryophanales; family Paenibacillaceae; genus Paenibacillus; species Paenibacillus agaridevorans. Next base: position 6,268,856 of record NZ_CP075889.1, read on the forward strand.
AGACGAGCATCTCTCCACGATCGTTCTCGTAGACGGCGAATACGCCTGGCAACGCTTCTTCCATGACGAAGTCGATGGCCCCCGCCAAATTGCGCAGTCCGTTAGCCCGCCGATCCGCAATAGGATAATTGCTTGCGGTAAACACGATCGGCACGCCGACCCCAGCAAACAAGTAGCTGAACATCGCCGCCGTGTAAGCCAGCGTATCCGAACCATGCGTCACGATGAGACCGTCGTACGAGGCTGGATCGGCGTTCCGAATGGCAACGGCCAACGTCCGCCAATCTTCCGTCGTCAAGTTCTCGCTGAGCAAATTTAGAGGTTCGAGCGTTGACAGCTCGACATCTTTCCGGACCTCATCCGTATTGCGGTAGGCCTCCAGCAGCGCATAGGAACCGGAGTCGTGTACGTTGATGGATTTCCCCTCCGCCTTGCTGCCGATCGTCCCTCCTGTAAATATAACCAAAATCCGCTTCATGCAAGCAGCCCTCCTTCCTCAACCTTTCCTGTGAAGCTTGCCCCTGCTCCTATCTTACTACTCCTGCAGCCGCTTTGTCTAAGCAGTCAAGGGTACAGGAGGCGCGCCAAGCGCGAGCGGGAGGCACGCCAAAGCGGCCGCCCCGATCATTCAGGGCGGCCGCTTGTCATTGACGCATTACTATTCCTTGTGACTATGAACAAACGCTTCCTTCTCGCGCAGACTGTATCCGGCTTCCTTGTCGTTCCTCATGAACGGCCACCAGTTGGCTTCTCCGAAAACCCGGACCATGACCGGAATAAACAGCGGCAGCATGACGAGCGCGTACAGGAACAACCCGCACAAGACCATCGTCGCGATCTGAAGCAGCGACATAACGCCCGAAGGCAGCATGGCCGCAAATGTTCCGCCCAAAATAACGGCTGCCGACATAATGACCCCACCCATGTTCTTCATCGCTTCCAAGATGGCTTGCTTCGGCTCCAGATGGCGGAACTCGCGGAACCGGTCCATCAGGAAGATACTGTAATCGACGCCAAGCGCGACGAGCAGGACGAAGCCGAAAAACGGCACGGCCCAGCTGATGCCGGACAGGTCGAATATACGCACGAAGATAAGCTCCGTGATCGCCAGAGACGTATAATACGTAACGATCAGCGATAATACGACGTATGCCGGGATTACTATGGAACGGAACAGCACGATGAGAATAAGCGTAATGCCGACCAGCATCAGGACGACGGTCCGCGAATAGTCCGCGTTCGAGATCGTGTCGAGATCGTGGTTCATGCTCGTTACGCCGCCGATGGCGGTCACCGCTTCTTCAAACGCCGTACCCCGCAGCGCACGATCGACGGCCGCTTCCAGCGCCGGAATCTCCGCCATGGTCGCCTCCGAATACGGATTGCTGTCGAAAATAACATCGAACTTCGCCGTCATCCGATCCGGCGACATATATACATCCAGCGACGATTGGAATTGCTCGTCGTCGATCGCTTCCTGCGGGATGTACCAGCCCGTCAGCTCCTTGTCGGGAGCGCCTGCCAGGCTTTGCAGATAGCCGCCCGCCGAAGCCAGGCCGTCCGTCACTTGCGTCAAGCCGTCGACGCTCTGGTCGAGACCGCTCGTTAGTTCGCCAAGCTGATCGTTTAGCGAAGCAAAACCCGCTTGCAGCTCCTGCTGGCCGGAGGCCAGCTCGCCGAGCCCTTGCGTCACGCCCGGGATTTGGTCCACGATGGCGCCTTGGCCCGCTGCCGCCTGTGCGATGCCGCCTTGCAGCTCCGCAATGCCTTTCGCCAATTCGCCGAGTCCGGCCGCAAGCGCCGCCTGGCCGTCGGCAGCTTGCTTGTAGCCTGCGTTTGCCTGCGCCATACCGCCCGCCACGCCTGCCAGTTGGGCGTTCAGCTCCTTAAGGCCGGCTCCAAGCTGTACTGCCCCTTGCTGCAAGCCCGCTACCGCAAGCAGCGTCTCTTGATACGCCGGGTCATCCTTTAGCTCTGGATATTTGTCGCCAAGAGCGTTCAAGCCGCCAGATACGCCAGAGAGCCCTTCCGCCAGCTTACCGCTTTGGTCGGCAACAGCCTCGTAGCCAGCGCTCAGCCCGGACAAGCCGCCGCCTATGCCTTCATAGCCGCTTAACAGCTGAGCATGGGCCGCAGCCAGCTCTTGGGCGCTCGCTCGCGCCTGTTCCAAGCCCGCCGTCAGCTCCCGGGCGCCAGCCGAGCCGTCTTTCAGCCCCTGCTCGATGGCGCGCAATCCCGCCGCTAGCTGGTTCACGCCCTCGCGCAGCTCCTCCGTGCCCGCTGCAAGCTGACCTGCACCGTCCGCCGCCTCCGCAAGCTTCGGCGCGTTATCTCCCAGCGCGCTGCGGGCTTCCGCCAGACCGCTGCTGATCTCGCTCAATCCGTCTCCGCTCTTGCCGAGACCATCGTCGAGCGTCAGCACCTGATCGGAGACGAGGAAGTCCTCCAGCACTTGCCCCGTCGGACGGGTTGCGCCGCGAACCGTCTGCACGCCTTCTACCTTGGAGAGCTCGCGGCTTACTTGCTCCAGCGCCGCAAGTCCTTCCGGCGTATCCAGCGGCTGCTCCGACTTCACGATGACGTCCGTCGGGAGCGTCTCGCCGGGGCTAAAGCCCTCTGCTATAACGTTAAAACCTTTGACAGAATCGTATTTCTCCCCGATCTCGTCCAGCGAGTTAAAGGAGATCGTGCCTTTATACGCCGCGAGAAACGGCACGATCAGCACGAGCAAAATGACAAGCGCCCATACCGGACGGCGCAGCGAGAAACTGCCCACCGAACCCCACAGACGGCTTTGCTTGTGCTCCAGCGAGCCCTTTGCCGGCCAGAACAGCGCGTTGCCGAGCGCCGAGAGGAAAAACGGCACCAGCGTAAACAGCGCCAGCAGCAGGATGACGATTCCCACCGCGACCGCAACGGCGGACTGGTACAAGACGAACGTCGAGAAGCCGATGGAGGCAAATCCGACGAGGACGGCCAGCCCGGAGAAGAGTACGGTTTTGCCTGCCGTCTTGTACGTATGAATGATAGCTTCGGTACGGTCTCCGCGATGAGCCAGCTCCTCCTTGTACCTGCTGATCAGCAGGATGCAGTAATCCGTCCCGATACCGAATAAAACGGCCACCAAGAAGATCTGGGTGAAGTTTGACAGCGGGAAGTCCGCGTATTCCACGAGGAAGGAAACGATGGACTGTGACACCAAATAGCTGAAGCCAACCGCCAGCAGCGGCACGAGCGGCGCAGCGGCGGAACGGAACACGATAAACAGAATAACCAGAATGAAACCTACCGTAATATATTCCGTCTTTTTAAGCCCTTCCTCCGAGCTCTGCACCACGTCTTCGCTAATGATCCACTCGCCCGTATAGTAGTGGTCCAGCGATACGTTATCGATGGCCGCGTACAACTCGTCGCGCACGGTCCCGAGCCCGCGGTCGCCCGCGCTGACATTTAGCAGGGCCAGCACGGTACTGCCGTCCTCCGACACCATCTGATCCGCCAGCTCGGGAATATCGAAGTGGGTCGTCAGGTCGAGTATGCCGAGCGCCTTGCCCTCTTCGCCTGCCAGTCTTCCGATGGTAGCCTTCGCCTCCGCCAGGCCCTCTTCGCCAAGCCCCCCTTCCTTATGGAAGATAAGCACCGTGGACATGCCCCCGGCCTCTCCCTCCGCTCCTGCAGTTGCTCCGATCTCCGCAGCGAGTTCGCCCGCAAGCTTGGAAGAATAGCCGTCCGGCACCGTAATCTGCCCCTTCGTCCGGACCAGCTCCGCCATGTTCGGAGCGGTAAGCATCAATCCGGCCGCCGCGACCACCCATAACGCCAATACAAGCCACTTGAATTTCAGTACATACCTCATGTTTCCACTCCCTCTCCCTCTCTCTTTCTATTCCTTGCCCTCATTGCTCCCGAGTCCCGCCGTTCCCGCCATCACGTCCGCCAGCTTCTCGAAGGTAGAGATGAACCGCTCGGCCTCCTCCTCCTCAAAATGATTCATAATGTCCGCCAACATCGCTTCTACGCGCGCATCTATCGACTCGCACAGCCGCTTTCCTTCCTCCGTGAGAGTCAGAATGACGATTCGGCGGTCGCTCTCCTCGGATAATCTGCGGATGAACCCCTTATCGGACAAACGAGAGATGATCGCCGTAATGGAGCTCTTGCCCACGCCGAACACCTCGGCCAGCTCCGACGGCGTGCTGCGCCCGTTGAATTGCAAAAACCTGATCATGTTGAATTGATCCACGGTAAGCTCTGCCGGCATCAAATCCCTGAGCAGCGCGTACAATTTCCGCTCTACGGTAAAGTGGGCGCGTTCGTACCTGTGGATCAATTCTTTGATCATGTCGCCATGACAGTTATTCGACAATTTTTCTTACCTCCACTACTTAGTTCTACTGTCTAACTATTCGATAGTAGAACTATACCAGATGATCGTCTGATCGTGCAACTTCCACATTTGTAGGGAGCATGCAGGATTTTAGAAAATTTTGTCGAATTATAGGTGAAATTAGCGGATAACTCTACATTAAACATTAACCCGCATCGGAGGCCGCAAGTGACTAATCCCTCATCTAATCATCCCGGACAAGGGCTGTACATTCCGTTGCTTTGCCTAATAACGGCACTAGCCATTTTGAGCGAATGGGGCAAATTTCAATTCATATATGGCATTATCTTCACATTCACCAGTCTGTTCACCCTGCTTTCCTTGCGCATGTTCGGCCTGGGGAGAGGCATATTCGTCGCCGCTATCGCTTACGGCATCGGCTCTATTTGGCTGGGACAACCCTTCATCAACCTTCTAGGCATCCTCGAGGTTGTCATTGTCGGCCTCCTGCTGCGGCGTTATCCGGGACGATTATTCGCAATGGATGCCGTTTATTGGTTTATTCTTGGCATCCCGCTAACCTATGCTTTCTACGCGCATGAATATGCCGGGGGCTTTGATAATATTCGCCTATTCGTTGGTATTGTCGTGATTAATGGACTGTTCAACGCTCTGTTCGCCGAGATTATTCATCAATATTCGCCCAAGCATCGACTTCTCGGATTTCTCGATTCCGGCCGCAAGCCAAGCACGTTCAGCCAGATCCTTCTCCACTTTGCGTTTGGCATCGTGATGATCTCTTTCCTGCTCAATATGATGGTCAACACTGTCAGTTCCTTCAAGGAAGTCGGCATGAACGTGCAGGTTCGGGCCAAACAAACCATCTACGCGCTCTCGAAGGAATGGGAACACGCTTCTTCCGATATCCCTTGGATCGAACAGCGTACGGAGCAGTTGCAAGCCGCCATGGACCGCTATTCGTCAAGCTTCTTCACTATCAGTCTGGTCGATAGCAAAGGGACCGTTATCGCTTCCAACGTCCATTCGCTGCTCGGAAAAAGCCGAATACCCGAGAGTAACCGCACCTATGTGCGAATCTCGGACAAGCTTAAATTTTCCGAGCATACTCCCCGAACCCACAGCCTGGTCGCGACGACATGGGGCGATGAGCACTTTCTTTACGAAGAAGCGCTGCTTGATGGCTCCGGCCGTATCCTGATCGAAGTGCAGCTTAGCAGCTACCAGAACTATTTGTATGACAAATATGAGGCTCATCTTCTATTTCTGGCCATAGCCGGCCTCGCCGCCGCCCTGTTCTCTCTGTTCATCCAACGCTCAATCTCCGGGAGCCTGCAGCGACTTGCCGGGGCGACTACGAATCTGCCGCTTAAGCTGAAGGAGCATCATGAGCCCGACTGGCCTCGCAGCAACATTTTGGAGATCCATTCGCTCATTTCGAACTTCAAGCATATGGCGAGCAACCTGCGCCACTTGTTCACCGAGACGCAAATGAACAACGAGCGGCTGCAGGCGCAGGCGGAGCTGCTGCAGCAATCCGAAGAGCGGCTCCATCAGCTCGCCTACTACGATGTATTGACGGGACTGCCGAACCGCTTGCATTTCACTAAGCACCTGCAGGAATTAATCGATCTCGAACACGCGACCGGCAGCGGCCTTCGGATCGGAGTGTTTTTCGCCGATATTAACCGATTCAAGCAAATCAACGATACGCTCGGCCATTCTGCCGGCGACGAGCTGCTAAAGCTTGTGGCGCATCGATTTATGAATTACCCCGGCAAAAAATGCGACGTCTTCCGCCTCGGCGGCGATGAATTCGTGTTTATCTACGCCTACAAGCACGAAGCCGAGCTTGAGCAAGGGGCCCGCGCCATCTGCAGCTCCTTCGACGAACCGTTTGTTATTGAAGGGAAACCGCTGTTCGTAAAGATCAGCGTCGGCATCAGCAAGTATCCCGAGGACGGCGCCGATATGGACACCGTAATCCGCAACGCGGATATTGCCATGTACCATGCCAAAGAAGAGGGCAACGGCTATTACCGATTCTTTAAGCCAAGTCTCGCGCCGCTAGTCGAAGAGAAAATGCAGATCGACAACGGATTGTACAAGGCGCTCAAGGAGGAGCAGTTCTCTCTCCACTACCAGCCAAAGATAAACGCGGCAACCGGCGAGCTATGCGGCATCGAAGCGCTCATCCGTTGGAGCCATCCGGAGCTTGGCATGGTTCCTCCCGACAAATTTATTCCGCTTGCGGAGGAATCCGGCTTTATCCTTGAGATCGACAACTGGGTATTCTTGGAGGCATGCCGGCAGAACAAAGAATGGCAGGATGCGGGGCTTAAGAAGATCAGCGTATCGGTTAATATTTCCGCGCGCCACTTCTTTCAGGGCAACCTCAAAGAAATGGTGGAGCGCGGCCTTGCGGATACAGGACTGGATCCGCATTATGTCAGCCTGGAAATTACGGAAGGCGTATTCATGCGAAATATGGAGCAGGTCATCGAGACGATTTTGTATTTGCGCGGGCGGGGGATCCAGATCTCCATTGACGACTTCGGCACGGGTTACTCCTCGCTGAACCAGCTCCAGCGTCTGCCGATCTCCGACGTTAAGCTGGACCGTTCGTTCATACGCGGCATTACAAGCGACGAAAAGAAGTCCTCCATCGTCAAAGCGATTATCGATCTCGTGCACAGCATGAACATGAAAGTCGTCGCGGAAGGCGTCGAGACGGCAGACGAGTCGCAATTCTGCAAGGACCTTCGCTGCGACGAGCTGCAAGGGTATTTGTTCAGCCGCCCGCTTCCCGCGGAGCAACTGAAGGAACTGTTGATGTAGATGGGGTCAACCATGCGCTCGCATGGAGCGCTGCTAAATGACAGCCGGGCAGTCGATGCCCGGCTGTCATTTCCCTCAAAACCGGCATATAAATCACTAAAATAGCCGATGGGCAGGGACGCTCCGCCATGATACACTATTGGCATTGAAGCAGAAACAGGTACTGGGGGAGTACGATACGATGACATATCGGGTAGCACTTGCAGGATGCGGAGGAATTGCGGAAAGACACTTGGAAGCGTTAAAGCATATGAACGAATCGGGCGGCAGGGTCGAAGCCGTTGCCGCTGCGGACTTGGACAAAGGCCGCTTGCAGGCCGCGTCGGAGCATTACGGTTCCTTACTCAAGCATTACGCGGATTACAAAGAAATGATCAGAAACGAGCGGCCGGACATCGTCATTATAACTCTGCCGCATTATTTGCATGCGGAAGCGGCTTGCTTCGCCGCGCAGGCGGGCTGCCACGTTCTCCTGGAGAAACCAATGGCGCTGAATCCCGAGGAATGCAGCAGAATTATGGAGCAGGCCCGGCTAAGCGGCGTTACGATCCTGGTTGGGCATACTCAGCGTTACTTGGCCCATAACCTCCATGCCCGCCGCTTGATTCGGGAAGGCGGTCTGGGACAGCTGTTCATGGTGCACGACGTGAGACATGCCGATTATTTCGCCGAGAGCCGGCCGGACTGGTTTCTCCGCAAATCCTTGTCGGGAGGCGGCGTGGCGTTTAATCTCGGTTCGCACTCCGTAGACAAGCTCGTCTGGCTGGCGGACAGTCCCGTTGCCTCGGTCACGGCCAACATGACCTACCATGGTAATCGGGGCGACGTGGAAGGAAGCGTCATGGCGTACCTGCGGCTTCAGAACGGCGTAACGGCCACAGTCGTACAGTCCGGATACAAGGGAGCCTCCGCCAACTATACGGAGCTGCTGTTCACAAACGGTTCGTTGCGGCTGGAGACGGGACAAGCCCTTTACAAAAGTAATGGAGGCGTCTACGAGCTTTTGGACACGCCTTCGGATTCCGAGCCGTTTATCCTTCAGCTGGAGGATTTGCTGTCCGCTATCGAAACAGGCGCTTCCCTCTCCTGCACGGTGGAGGAGGCTGCGCACATCGTTGAGGTGCTTGAGGGTATATACCGCTCCCATCGGAGCGGACAAGAGGAGCGTATTGGGAATACTGCCGCAAGGACGCCGATATCGGGAGCGGAAGCGTTCGCGAACATCCCTCCTGCTCGTCTGTCGATTCACGGCGCCTGGTCGGATGCCCGTGATGGCGGAGAGCTCGCTATACTGCACTACCACTGGCTGCCCGATCAACATGGACCAAAGGCTCGCGCCAGCGTGTCCTACACGGAGGACGAGTTGCAGATCTGCCTGCGCGCTTACGAGCGTGATCCGCTCGTGCGCTATAGAAGCCAGAACGATCCGGTCTACACGGACAGCTGCCTGGAATTTTTCTTGCAGCCGTCTCCCGATACGGACGATCGTTTCTTGAACCTGGAGTTAAACGCCGCGGGAACGATACTGGCCGGCTTCGGCAAGGATCGGCATGACCGTGTCTATCTGGCCCCTGACGAGGTGCCGCCCCTGCATATCCGCGCGGAGACGAACCTCCGCGACCCGATTACGGGCGAGTGGTATTGGAGCGTCAGTATGCGCTTGCCCATGTCCTGGCTTACAAGCTTGGTCCCGAGCTTCCGGCCTGTTTCCGGGGCGAGGATGCGCGGCAACTTCTATAAGTGCGGCGACGAAACCGCACAGCCCCATTACGGCAGCTGGTCCCGCGTCCGTTCGGATACGCCCGATTTCCATCGCAGCGAGGACTTTGGCTGGCTCCTATTGGGTTAAAGGCATACACCGGCCTCGGCCTCGGCTTCAGCTTCGGAGCGGAGCAGTTATGAGCAGTTATGCTAGATTGCGTGGCATCCTTCTCGCTTGGGCCAACCTATGCCAATCCTTGCAAGCAGCACAATAAGGGGGCTGTCCCAAAAGCCGATTTGTGATTTTCGAGCTCTTGTGAAGTTTGTTTTTTTCAAGAAAAAGGACCTCGTTCCCGACTTTACAGGGGAATTCGAGGTCCTTTCGCGTATAAACTGGAACGTGCCTCTATCATTCAAGAACTTTTTGGACAGCCCCGTTTTTTTCTTTTGCGGGAGCCGTTAGCTGCAGCCCGAAAAAGTCGGGTTACAGGGCCGCACGGAGCGACTTTGCGAGCTGTAACCCGAAAAAATCGGGTTACAGAGCAGCACGGGGCGACTTTGAGGGCTATAACCCGAAAAAATCGGGTTACAGAGCCTCACGGAGCGACTTTGTGGGCTATAACCCGAAAAAATCGGGTTACAGAGCCGCATGGAGCGACTTTGAGGGCTATAACCCGAAAAAGTCGGGTTACAGAGCCGCTCGTGGCGACATTGGGCGCTCTTTTTGCAATTGACTCCGTTAATCCTCCATATTCATGCCTATCTCCCGATAGATTGTACGTTCCAGGTAATCGTGCAGGTAAAATCGCGACAATACGAAATGCGCGGCCATATCCGCTGGCTGGTAACGCTCCAGCGCGGCCTGCATTCTCGGCCTGACATCCTCGCGGTCCCGCCTGTTGCGCTGATAATTGTTCAGCAGCGAGCGCCGTTCGGCTGCGTCGCCGGGAAATAGCTCCCAGCGGTAGACGTATTTGTGAATCGCCCGCGACCGATCCGTCGCCGTCTCGTAATCGCGCATGACCGCGATCAGCTCCGCGAAGTCCCGGTTCAGCCGTACTTCGTCAAGCAGCTTCGGGATCAAATCGTAATAGTCCTCAAGCCTGTAGTTGCCCAGCTTCGCATGACCGGTGGAAGGTTCGATGCCGTGGAAAACATGGAGGAACCGATCGATAAACGTCTCAGAAACGCCGCCGCTTCCGTTCCAGAACAAATCGGCATGCAGCAGCATGGGGTACCACGTCGTCTCGAACACGCCGTACGGCACCCCAAGGCTGAACGGCCCGGTCCAGTTGGTCGCGACCACGCAATCGAAGTCGAGCTTTTCCGCCGTCCCGGCCCATTGCAGCAGATTATCGGTCCGATTTCCGATCACGGGGTAATTCTGGTGCTCCGCCCAATCGAAGCTGCGGACGGCCGGCGCGCCCATAACCCCGACGCCCAGCTTGCGGAACTTATCGGCGATCGCAGAGACTTCCGCCTCGATGTTGCGGCCGTTGTAGATCCAGATCATCGCAACGCCGCGACGGTCCAGCTTCCACAGTTCTTCTTCGGGACACTTGGCCAGCATGTCGTGCCAGAAGATCGGAATGCGGCCGCGGTCCGCCGCGAACGCGATCAGCCTGTTCAGGAAAGCGATGAACGCCCGCTCGCGCACGCCTTCGAAACGCTCCAGGCAGGTCTCGCATTCGCATAGGCTGTACACCTCGTCGCAACCGAGATGAATATAGCGGGAATCCGGATGACGATCCATCATCTCCCCGAGCAGACCCGTCACCAGTTCGTACGCTTCCTCTCGGGACGGGCACAGCTCCCCAATCGATTGCTCCGTTTCGCGCAGATGCTTATAGCGGTCGTGGCGCAGCACGTATTCGAGATGGCCGAAGCACTGCTGCAGCGGAATAATCTCGATATAATGCTCCTCCGCCTCCCGCTTCAACTCCTCGAACCAGGTTCTGCTTAATGCGTGTTTCGGATGCACCAAATGCGAATAGGTCTCGAACGGGAATTTATCTTCATATTCGATCAAAACCGCGTTGATCTTAAAGCGGGCGAATTCCGCTAAATAGGAGACGAGACGCTCCGGCTTGGAATACGTCTGCCTCAGATCATAATTCATGCAACGGATCGCCGTGACCGGCCAATCCTCGATGAGCGCGGAAGGAACGGGATTGCCCTGCTCCATCATCTGGCGGAATGTCTGAAGCCCGTAATACAAATGGGGAGCATCCGCAGCCCGGATAATGGCGCCGTCAACGCCTATGCGCAGGGAGTAGCCCTCTTTTCTCTCGGATGCCGCCCCTTCCTCCTTGTCGGTATCCAAGGCGCAGGGCGTCTCCCCTCCTGCGCGGGAGATCCGGATCCTATAGCCCGGAGCCCCCGTTTCTACTGTAACAGCCGCGCCGGGCAGCAAGCGTCGGCAATGCCTCTCCAGGCGAAGGTCTTCCTGCTCCATCGACAGCTCGACGAGGAGCGGGCCCTCGCATGAAAAACCCGCCTCCCCTTTGTATTCCAATCTTTTCACTTGAGGTAGTAACGATATCATGCCAGGTCTCCTCCATTGCAGCCTTCTATGCCGGCCTTGGCGCAATCCGTCTACACGACAGGGCCGGCGTCGTTCACCTTATTTCAGCTCCACGCCTTGGACGCGATCGTAAGCGATTCGATAAGTCTCCAGCAGCTTGTCGACGCCGAGGTTCTTAATCTCCTCCACATACTTATCCCACTCTTCCAGGCTTCTGGAACCCGTAATAAACTTAGCGAGACTCTCATCGCGGTGCTTCTTGATCGCCTGTCCCGTCAGCGAGATAATTTCGTTTTCGCTCTCCGTAAAGGCCGGGCGGGGCTGCATCGCCGGAAGGTCGTATTTGGCCGCTTCCGTATAGGCCTTCTGCAGATCCTCCGAGAACAACGACAGATGCGCATCGTAATCGATCCACGTATACGTTCCGCTCGTCTGCAGCCCTGTCGCCTTGCGCATTTCGGTAACGTCCGTAAATTCCGGCTTGAACTTGTTCGCTCCGCCTTCCTTATCGAACGTTTCACCCTCGACGCCCCAGCTCGTGAGCGTACGTCCTTCCTCGGAATAGAAGAAGTCCATGTACTGCATGACGCTCTCGATATTTTTTGATGTCGACGCTACTGTCAGGCCGCCCTCCATGTAGTGGAAGTACGGATTCTGCTGCTTGCCTCCCGGCAATCCTGCCGGCGGCGCCATAAATTGCATGTTGAACTCCGGATTCTCCTTCTGCATGGCATTGTTAAAGAAGTCAACGCGGCTGATGTAGTCGATCGTCACGAACGCTTGGCCGGTCGACATCATGTCCTGCCACTGCTTCGTCTGCAGAGAGAGGAAGTCCGGCGGAATGAGTCCCTCGTCATAGAACTTTTTCCACATGCCAACCATTGCTTTGTAGTTGTCCTCTACCGGACCGTAACGCCACTCCTTGGCATCGAAATCGAAGTACGCGCCTTCGCCCGTCTCGAAGTTAACCGTCATATTCGTATTCATCTCATCCGGGATTTGGCCGTAGCGGATCGACAACGGGTAGCTGTCCGGGTACTTGGCTTTCAGCGTCTTAAGCGACTCGTAGAGCTCGTCGTATGTCTTCGGAGCCGCCAAGCCTTCCTTCGCGAATACATCCTCGCGATACAGCCAGATCATGCGATTCGTTTCGCCGAATCCTTGGTTCGGGAACATGTACATCTTTCCGTCGTGGGATAAAGCGGCTTTTGCTTCCTCCGGATATTGCTCAATCCATTTCTTTAGATTCGGCATCCCGTCGACATATTGCATAATGTCCACGAGCGCTCCGTCCTGCCCGAATTTATTGGACTCGCGGCGGTTCGGCATATACATCAAGTCGGGCATTGTCTTGGATGCAACTACGAGGTTTAGCGATTCGCCCAGTTTGCCGGAAGGCGTCTGCACGTTGAGCGTCACTCCGGTTTTCTCCTTGAGCCACTTCCAGATCGGCCAATCTTCCGAATACGGGAACGTTGCGTTGTTGTCGAGCAGCGCGGTAAATGTCTTGTCAACCGGCGCGGACTGCCCCCCGTCTGCCGTAGCGGACGGTTGTGAGCTTGCGTTGCCTCCCGTAGCGCCTTTGCCGTTATTGCTGCCGTTGCTCGAGCATGCGACGAGCGACGAAGCCGCTAAAAATGCGGATAGAACGAGAGCTAACGATTTTTTCATAGTACCAACTCCCCTTAAATTATGGTTGATAGATTGCGAATGCCAAGCGCGGGTTCCCCCGCGCCTTGCCAGCCGGAGCAAAGGAACGTCAGCCTTTGACCGCCCCGATCATGGCCCCCTTGACGAAATACTTCTGAATAAAAGGATACACGATGAGAATCGGAAGCGTCGAAACCATAATGGTCGCGTACTTTAACGATTCCTCAACGATTTGATTATCACCTCCAATTCGGGTTACGTCTCCCGAGCTGACGCTGCCGGCCAGGACCAGGTTCCGCAGGAGCACCTGCAGAGGGAAAAGATCCGGCGTACGCAAATACAGGAGCGGGTAGATGAAATTATTCCACAAGCCCACCGCGTAGAAAAGGGCGATTGTAGCGAAGGAAGCCTTGGACAACGGAACAATAATGCGCAGGAAGATGCCTATGTCATTAAGGCCGTCCATGCGGCCGGACTCCTCCAGTTCCTTGGGAATGCCGGAGAAGAAGGTCCGCATCAAAATCAGGTTCCAGGTGCTGACGGCTCCCGGAATAACCATGCCCCACAACGTATCGACGAAGCCCAGCGAACGAACGACGAGAAATGTCGGGATCATGCCGCCTCCGAAAAACATCGTGAACACGATCAGCATCATAAGTCCTTTGCGAAACGCCATATTCGTGCGCGACAGCGAGTAGGCGCCCATCGAGGTGACGATCAGCGCGATGGTTGTGCCAACCGCCGTATAAACAACCGTGTTTTTGATGGCGTTCCACATCTTGGGGTCGCCAAGCACGATCTCGTACATGTTGAAATTCAAGCCTTTGGGCAAAATCGTTACTTCGTTTCTCATCACGTACGCGTCGCCGCTCAAGGATACCGCAAGCATGTGGAGGAACGGATATAACGTCACGACGACGACAAGCAGCAGCACGGCCGTGCTGACGACATGAAATAAACTTAATCGCTCCAGCTTCATTTTCGTTCTCCCCTCGCTACCATAAGCTCGTCTCGCTGACGCGGCGGCTTACGAAGTTGGCCGTATAGATGAAGATCAGGCTGATGATGCCCATAAACAAGTCTATCGCGGCGCCATAACTGAAGTTGCCCTGCTCCATGCCGATCCGGTACACGTAAGTGCTGATAATGTCGGCCGTCTCGTAGATGGCCGGATTCTGCAGAAGAAATACCTTCTCGAAGCCGATCTCGAGCACCGAACCGATATTCAGGATGAGCGTGATAACGATCGCAAACGAAATGCCCGGCAGCGTGACGTGCCACAGCTTGCGCATACGGCTCGCGCCGTCGATGCTGGCCGCCTCGTAGAGCTGCGGATCAACGGCGGTAAGCGCGGCCAGATAAATAATCGTCTCCCAGCCGATATGCTGCCAAATCTCCGACAGCACGTAGATCCACCGGAACATCCCCGGCTCGTTCATGAAGTTGATCGGCTTGAAGCCAAGCGCCGTTATCAATTCATTGATCAGACCGCCCGTCGGCGACAGAAACATGATGACCATGCTCGCGACGATGACGTTGGAGATGAAGTGCGGCAGATAGCTGACCGTCTGCACGAACCGCTTGAACGCCGCCTTCCGCACCTCGTTAAGGAGAAGCGCGAGTATGATCGGAGCAGGAAACCCTAATGCCAGATTCATGATCCCGAGCAGGAACGTGTTTTTCATTAGCAGCAGGAAGTCTGGATTTTCCAGAAACATCCGATAATACTTGAAGCCAACCCAATCGCTTTCCCATACGCCCCTGAACAGATTATAATTTTTGAACGTAATCACGAGCCCGAACATCGGCGCGTAACGGAAGACGAGATAATAAATGAGGCAAGGCAGGAACATCAACCACAAATATTTGTTGTTCCGCCACAACCGCCTCAGCTTGCCCGGCCGACGCCGGTTCAGCACAAGAGCTTCCTCCATGCCGGACGTAACACTCGTATGAGCCATACACATTCCTCCTCGACTTTTGATGAATGTAACGCTATCTGACACAAGCGTCGTGGACCTTGTGATTGAAGTATACTTCCCGTCGACAGGTGAAATAAATCCTCACATTAGGCTTGAAATCACCATTCCATCGAATATCGGCAGAGATGAGTATAAATGATGAAAAGTGCATATTGTCCGCTTAAGCTCAGAACCAGTATGATAGAACTTATTAAAGCGGGTACCCGCCCTTATCGCTTCGTCGCAATGCCCGACATCCGCGGCAATCCAGCAAGGAATTCATGCAATAGAGGATAGATCCGCAAATCTGCATAGTCCGCCGTTGCCAGGAGGTGCGTTTAACGATGACCCTATTGATCAAGCTCAAGCAAGGTTTTGCATCCAATTCGCTGCTCGTCAAGCTGATGATCAGCTTTCTCAGCGTCATCTTGGTGCTCGCGGCCTTTAACGCGTTCTCCTTCCTTTATTTGCGCAACAAACTTTATGACGAGATCGTCCGTTACAACGAGCTCGGCATCAAGCAGACGGTGGAGAGCTACGAAAACCACTTTCGTTTGACCCAAAATATGATTCTTTCGCTCACCCAATCCGATCGTTGGACCGCCAACATCGGCATTTTGAGCGATGTATCCAACAATCGCCGCTACGACAAGGTCAACGAGGTCAAGAGCGACCTCTTTGAGCTGTACAGCAACCCGTTCCTTCATTTCGACAACTTCATTCTCTACTTCAAGGAAGGCGGCTACGTCCTCGAGAAGGAGGGTACAAGCAGCATGGAGGATATGTTCGGGAGCTATTATGCCAGCGAGGCTTACCCGCCGGAATTTTGGAGCTCCTTCGCCGCAGACAACTATTTCATGCGGATCTTGCCTGCGGCCGTTTTTACGGAACGGTCCATGAACAATGTCCGCTCGCTTGGGCTGCAGCTGCCCGTCGTTATCAAAGCCGCGCCGTACAAGGAAGTGTACTGCATCATCATGATGAATCCTAGCAAGCTCAATACCGCATATGCGAACACGGGAGAGCCCTTCTACATCCTGGACGAGGAAGGCCGGACGCTGTACGCTTCTCATCCTTTCGTTGAGGTGCGCAGTCCCGCTTCCTACGAGAAGGGCAAGCGCCACGAACGAAGCGGAGGGCATTATTACTTCTATGAGCAAGGCGCGGATACCGGCTTCACCTACGTGCGCGTCGCGCCGATCGAGAGCATTATGTCGGAGATGATGAAGCTGAACATCCTTCTCGTGACGCTTCTCGCCGCGGCCGTGCTCGTCAGCGTTTTCGGCTCCGCGCTGTTCAGCCTTCGGCTGAACCATCCGCTCAAACGTATTATCGCCACGCTCGAGCGCAAGCAGACGATGCCCGTGCCCGCCAGTTCGGTCAAGGAATTCGCGATTATCAGCGACCGGATGAGCAGTATCATGAACGCCAACGAACGGATTCAGGAGGACCTCGATAAAAAAAATTCGCTGGTTCGCCAATACGCTTATACGAACAAAGTCAAGAACATTCCGATGAACCTGAACCTTACCGAGCTCGAGGACGCGGTGCAACTGAACGAGCCTTACGCGGCCGTCCTGTATGAAATCGGGTTTACGAATACGGATTCCGAATACGATCAGGAGATCCAGCTGCTCCGGAAGCTCGTCCACGGACTGTTCGCCGGACTCGGCGAGGAGCCCGTCACGCTGCAGATCGAGCACAACCAGCTGATGTCTCTGCTGTTCCAACCGGGCTCCATCCATGAAATCCACCGCGTGCTGAATTTGCTGAAGGAGCTGCTGCAGGTCGAAGACTATCTCTGCCTGACGATCGCCGTCAGCCCGATCTACCCGGAGGATATGCCGATTACGCTCGCGTACGAGCAGCTGTTGCAGTTGTTGAAGGAGAAGAGGCTGACGGGGGAAACCCAAATCATCGCCGAACCTCGTTCCCCGGGAACGCGAGCCCTTCCTTTAAAGGTCACGCAGCGCGAGGAACTGCAGTCCCGGCTTCTGTCCGGGAGCGAGGACGTCGTATTCGAGTGGGTGGAGCGCCATCTGGAGCAGCTTACGAAAAAGGATGCCCCCGCAGCGGACTTCCTGTCCTATGCGCGAGGGGTGGCGGAGCAGGTCGAGAAGGCGCTGGCAAAGCTTAACGTGCCCGAGTCCGCTGTCGACGGCAAGCTGCACGATTACGATGCCCTCGGCCGGTTCTACTCCGCCGATCAGTATAGGCAGTGGTTCCGCGAGCTTATCCGCCCCGCCATGTTCGCCATCCGGGCGAGGACGGAGACGAAAGACCCCATCACGAGCTTCGTTACGGATTATTTGAACAGTCATCTCCGAGAGGATATCAATCTTGATCTCGTAGCCGATAAGCTAAACATTACGCCCGGCTACCTCTCCAGCTACTTCAAGGAGAAAACGGGCACGAACTTTAGCGATTACCTGAACGATCTGCGGATCGGACGCGCCAAGGAGCTTCTCCTGAATCTGGAGCTGCGTATCCAGGATGTGGCGTCCGAAGTCGGATACCATAACGTCAATTCGTTTATCCGCATGTTCAAGAGATATTCCGGCATTACGCCGGGGGAATACCGTAAGCGGAACATCTGAGCTCCGTGCCGGCAATCAGCAATCAGCTTTTAGAGATCATGGATCGAATAAACATGAGCCGCCAGCAAAGCGAAAAAGCGCCCCCAGGAATCAACGGATTCCGAGGGCGCTTCTTGGCGCGTTGGCATAAAATTGTACACGTATATTAGCCGCTTCCTAAGCCGGCTGAGCCGCCCCGCCCTGCTGCAGCTGATACATCGCGTAATATTTGCCGCGATGCTCCATGAGTGCGTCATGGTTGCCTCGTTCTACGATAACGCCGCGGTCAAGCACCAGGATTTGATCCGCTTGGCGGATCGTCGACAGCCGGTGCGCGATGACAAACGTCGTGCGTCCCTTCTTCAGAACATCCAGCGCTGCCTGAATGATGGCCTCCGTCTCCGTGTCGATGCTTGCCGTCGCTTCGTCCAGGATGAGAATCGCCGGATCGTAGGCCAGCGCCCGCGCGAAGGAGATGAGCTGGCGCTGTCCGGCGGAGAGCGTCGCCCCCTTCTCGATAACCGGCGCGTCGATCCCCCCCGGAAGACTCATGAACATCTCGTACGCGCCGACGTCCTTGAGCGCCTGCACGATCTGCTCCCGGCTGATGGCCGGATTGTCCAGGCTGACGTTCGAAGCGATCGTGCCCGTAAACAGGAACGGATCCTGCAGCACGATGCCCATATGCTGGCGAAGCAATTGCTTCGGAATGTCGCGTACATCCTTGCCATCGACAATAATGCGACCCTTCCCCTCAGCCAAATCGTAAAACCGGAACAACAGGTTCAGGATGGAGCTTTTGCCCGAGCCCGTGTGACCGACCAGCGCCACCGTCTCGCCCTGGCGGGCGTGGAAGGAGATGCCCTTTAGCACATAGTCGTCCTTCTTGTAGGCGAACGTGACGTTGTCGAACTCGACGTCGCCCTTGTACCGCTCCATCTTGCCCAACGTTACGTCGATTCCTTCTTCGTCCATCAGCTTGAACACGCGCTCCGCCGAGACGCGTGCCGTCTCCAGATTGGACAGCTGGTTGACGATACCGACGATCGGCGCGAACATCCGGTTCATATAGTCGACGTAAGCGTACAGTACCCCGACCGTGACCAGAGTGCCAAGCGTGCCGCCCCAGAACATCCAGATGACGATGAGGAACAGCACGTTCCTTACGACGTTGACGAGGTTGTGGGAAGTGATGGAGTTGAGGCTGAGCAGCTTGTTCTGGTACTTGAAGTAGTAGTTGTTCAGCTCCTCGAATTCCTTTGTCGTCTCCTTCTGACGCCGGAATGCCTGGATGATCGTCATCCCTTGGATGGACTCGTTGATCATCGCGTTGATCTCGCTGAGCTTCGTCCGGATAATGCGGTTATATTTGGCCGCGAACTTGCGGTAGACGATAATCCACACGACAAGAATCGGGACGAGCGGCAGCGTGATAAGCGCCAGACGCGTATCCAGCAGGAACAGCGCTCCAAAGATACCTACCATGTAGATCGCCCCCGTGAAAAAGTTCGCAAGAACCCCCACGTACAACTCCCGAATGGCTTCCGTGTCATTCGTCACCCGAGAGACGACCTGGCCTGCGGCCAAATTGTCATAGTATTGCACCGGCAGACGCTGCGTGTGCGCGAACACGTCGCCGCGCATTTGGCGCACGATACGGTTCGCGGACGTCTGCAGCAGGAGACGCTGGCCATAAGCGAACATCGCAACCAGAATAAGCAGGCCGAAATACATCGCGGCGAGCCGAAGCAATCCCGGCACCTCCGGCTTGTAGAAGGCGTAGAGCTCCTTCTTTGTCAGCTTCTGCACCGGAAACTGCGCAGATGCGCCCGTATCGGGATCGGTAACGGTCATAATGCCGCCTTCTACTTTCTTGGCGCCGTTTTGCGTCAGCTCCCCATCCAGGAAATAATAGCTCCGACCTACTTGCAGGACACGCACTTCCTTGCCGGCTGCCGCCGCTCCGACCGCTTGCCCTTGCGACTCGCCGCCGGTTTCTCCGCCGTCCGACTCGAGGCGATCTTCCCTTACATACCACTTGCCCCTATATTCCACGGCGTAAGCCCGCTCGCCCTGCACCTCGTGCCAAGGCTTCTCGATGCCGAGAATGTTCTGGTCGATCATCCGCTTCGCGATCAGCGGTCCCGTCAGCTCGGCGCATACGGCCAGTACAAGCAGCAGCATCGCCAACAGAATCGGCTTCTTATATAACATGGCGTATTGAAACAACCTCTTGCCCGTTGGTGTACCCATCGTTTTTCACGCCTCCCATCTCTTTAAGCAAAAATTAATTCTCGATTGTCGCCTCAAGCTGCTGACGATCATATTGCTCCTTATACCAACCGCCGCGCTCGAGCAGCGTCTCATGCGTGCCTTCCTCTACGATCCGTCCATCGTCCATAACGATAATCCAGTCCGCATGCTGCACGGCCGACAGCCGATGCGTCGTAATAAGCGTAGTCTTGCCAGCGCGTTCCGTCCGAATGCCATCGATAATCTCGGCTTCCGTCTTCGCGTCAACCGCCGAAAGGGCGTCATCCAGCATCAGAATGTCAGGATCCGCGATCAGGGCGCGGGCAATGCTGACCCGCTGCTTCTGACCGCCGGACAAGGCGACGCCCTTCTCGCCGACCATCGTATCCAGCCCCTCTGGCAAAAATACGATATCCTTCGCGAACGAAGCCCGCTCCAGCGCCCGCTGAAGCTCCTCCTCCGTCGCGCCCGAACGCCCGAAGAAGATGTTTTCTCTAATCGTCTTCGAAAACAGAATCGGCTGCTGCGGCACGTAGCCGATCCAGCCAAGCACTTTGTCTTTCGATAATCCTTCGATTGGTTCGCCTGACAGCTTGAGCGCCCCCTTGCCTACGGGGTACTCGCGAAGCAGCTGCTTCAACAGCGTCGTCTTGCCGCTGCCCGTACGTCCCACGATGCCAAGCGTCTGTCCTTGCTTTAGCTCGATTGCAACGCCCGACAAGTTGTCGGTCTCGGACGACGGATATTTGAACGTCACGCGGTCGAACTCGATCTCCGTCGGCTCGCTTACCTCGGCAAGCTCCGAAGCGTCTTTTACGTCCGGCTTGTAGCCGAGCGTTTCGTTGACCCGGTCGAGCGAGGCGTTGCCGCGCTGCATAATGTTGATCAGTTCGCCGATGGCGAACATCGGCCAGATAAGCATTCCCAGGAAGATATTAAAAGAAACCAGCTCTCCCAGCGTAATTTCGTTCTGGAATACGAGGAAGCCGCCATAGCAGAGACCGATCAGGTAGCTTGTGCCAACCAGCATCTTCATCGTCGGCTCAAAAAGCGCGTCGATGCGGGCTACGGCGATGTTTTTCCCCAGTACCTCGTCGGTTTTGACGCCGAAGCGGGCTTCGCTTGCTTCCTCCTGCACGAAAGCGCGGATGACGCGAACGCCGGATACGGATTCCAGCACGCTGTCGTTCAGCTCGCCAAACGCGTCCTGCGCATCCGTGAACCGCTCATGAATTTTTTTCCCGTAGTAGGACATCGCGATCGCCATTAGCGGCAGCGGCAGCAACGCCGCCAAGGTCAGCTTCAGGCTGATCCCCGCCGCCATTACGATCAGAATCGTGATCATGAACAAGGTAGAGTCGACGAGCGTCAGAATGCCGAAGCCCGCCGTCGTCGCTACCGCGCCAAGGTCATTCGTCGAGCGCGCCATCAGGTCGCCCGTCCGGTTGCGTTCGTAGAACGTCGGCGTCATTTTGAGAAAATGTCCTATCAGGCTGGAACGCAGCATCCGCTCCAGCACGAAGGCGCCGCCGAACAGCTTGTAGTGCCACACATAAGTAATCAGATACCCGACAACCGTCAGCCCGATCCACAAGTACATGATGCGGTTGAATTCCGGCGTCCCAAGCGTGCTCTGGCTGATGCCGTCCACGATGTAGCCGAGCAGCCATGGCGGGATAATGTCGATAATGCCCGTCAGCACGAGCAGCGTGATCGACAGCGTGTATCGCTTCCAGCTTAGCTTGAAAAACCAGCCCAATTTCGTTAATACGCTGAACATTGTTAACCTCACACCTTCCGTTCGAACCTCTTGAATATAAAAAAAGCATGCCGCCGTAAGCGACACGCTTTCTCGTCCAAGGGAGTACGCACCCGCATAGCGGGTTCGCGAAAGCTCCTATTGACGCAGAAAAGGCGCATAGTTACGGCAACGTAACCACACGCCTTCGATCCAGGGGGAACCCCTATGTATCAAAGAGACAACTCGCGCGAGTAGATTACGTCCATGAAATATAGCTGATGCAAATGCGCATCATGATGGATGGCGTTAAAACGTCCATTGTTATCCATAGCTCGTAATCCCCTCTCCCGTTATCTTCCGTTCGTATAGTCGGTTCACTCAAGCACGCTATGCCTCCCAGACATCAGCCGTTGCTTGAATCCACTTTGTCACTTTAACACCGGAAGAAAACACTGTCAATTGTAATCTTCGCTAAAATTATTTTTTACCGTATTGGCGATCGGAAAGGCCGAGGGCAGAGGTTTGCTCGAATTATAGGAACATCTAAGCTTCCTCTATACTTGACCTATAATGCACGGAAACGTTACGAACCCCTCCGCCATAGGACGGCGTAGCCGTTCGCCTTGCCGCATAGGAAAGCATCCATTTCTAGTCGCTTGCAGGGCTTGAAATAGGACACTTTAGAAACGAGTAATCAAGGAGTCCAAGGGCTCTGACCGCGACGGCTTGTTTACGGCGCTCTCAGATGCAGATTAGTTTTGCGTAGTAGTTTAAGCCGATATAACGGCTACGTGCTGGGCACGAATTGGAGGCGGATGGTGGTGCTGGTGCTGGTGCTGGTGCTGGTGCTGGTGTTGGTGCTGGTGCTGGTGCTGGTGTTGGCGCTGGTGTTGGCGCTGGTGTTGGCGCTGGTGTTGGCGCTGGTGTTGGCGCTCGTGATGGTGCGGACCCTTGGGTATTTTCACAAACGGTACAACAATTGTGCAAAAATACACAATTTAGATGAGGTAAGAGAAATTTATTCGTACATTTATACATATATACACAAATTTTGGTTCAGACGGCTAGGCCCCCTAATTCCGGAGTCTTGTCCACCAAAAATGCTGTTTTCGTAGAGTCTCTCTCTTTTTCATGTCTTTACATTGCTTTATGGAATGCAGAAGTATCCTCTAACGTCTGCACCCACTCTGAAAAAACGGCAGGAGGCATCCTCTTTAAGCTACCATGCATCCTGCGGTTATTATAGAAGTCCATGTAAGTATCGAGTGCTTCATAAGCTTCATGAAAGGTCGTAAATTCTCTTTGCCTCAACAAATTGCGCTCCAGAATGCTATGGAATGACTCGATGTAGGCATTCATATCTGGTGTGCGAGGTGGAATTCGCTCATGCTCAACCTCGAGGCACTCACACATGTCCCCGAATAGCTGGCTGACGAATTGCGGACCATTGTCGGTACGAATAACAGGCATGGCCTCTCCTAGTCTTACACGATCCTGTAAGGCATAACAAAGGGTCTGAACGGCATGCTTGGACTCGCACACGGGTCCTCGGTATTGTTTGACGACGACACGATCAAACACATCGATGATGCTGAGAATGAAAAAGAAACGGTTTAGCTTTGTAACGTAACCATACTTAATATCCATTTGCCACAGCTGGTTAACGCCCGTCACGACGCGGTTTTTGGGTAGCCTCCGTGGATGCGTATGTACACGCTGGCGCGGCTTTTGAAGGATACCTAGCTCGGTACACAGGCGGTATGACTTCTTCTTGTCCAGTCTCACGTTGTGCTGATCACGGATGCATTGTGCTAAAAGCTTGTAGCCATAGACAGTCTCTTCGCCCTCAATGAGTTCGAGGAGCCATTCCTTGATTTGCTCGTCGCTTACAGACTCGCCGTCAAACGTATAGGAGTAACCAGGTACAGGACGGCCTGGTCGGCCTGCCGCGGGGCTCGTAGATGGAGTGGTTACTCTTCTCTTTCGGTCGTAATAAGTAGATTCTGAAATGCCCAGAATACGCAGAACTGTGGCCACTGGCACTCCCCGCTTAATAAATGGCTCTGCTACTTCAATTTTTTCAGATAAGCGGGGTCTCTCTTTTTTAGCAACTCACGCAGCATTTCGATTTCGAGCTCTTTTTCGCCAATCATTTTGACGGCTTTCTCAAACTGCTGTTCAACATCCTGCAATCTCTGTAATTCTTGCAAATGTTCATCGGCAACGGGAATCTCCTCGACGGGTATGGTATCCCGAAGATCCCGTATCCAGTTTCGTATCGTTTCAGGATGTAGGTCGTACATACGCGCTAAAACCCCGACCTTAACACCAGCCATCGCTTCTTTAACTACTTTAATCTGTGCGTCCCTGTTCATTCTTTTCCCCACACCGAATCACTCCCTTATCTCAATATTAAATTATTGGGTGGGAGGACTCCAGTTTAATTAGGGGGCCTAGGAGCAGAGAGGTCCCAAACGACGATGAGAAGCGAGAATTTGTGTATTTTTGTACAATTCGCTGTGCAGGGATCCTGTTTGTTTAAGAAATTAGGGATAAACGGCTAGGCCCCCTAATTCCGGAGTCTTGTCCACCAAAAATGCTGTTTTCGTAGAGTCTCTCTCTTTTTCATGTCTTTACATTGCTTTATGGAATGCAGAAGTATCCTCTAACGTCTGCACCCACTCTGAAAAAACGGCAGGAGGCATCCTCTTTAAGCTACCATGCATCCTGCGGTTATTATAGAAGTCCATGTAAGTATCGAGTGCTTCATAAGCTTCATGAAAGGTCGTAAATTCTCTTTGCCTCAACAAATTGCGCTCCAGAATGCTATGGAATGACTCGATGTAGGCATTCATATCTGGTGTGCGAGGTGGAATTCGCTCATGCTCAACCTCGAGGCACTCACACATGTCCCCGAATAGCTGGCTGACGAATTGCGGACCATTGTCGGTACGAATAACAGGCATGGCCTCTCCTAGTCTTACACGATCCTGTAAGGCATAACAAAGGGTCTGAACGGCATGCTTGGACTCGCACACGGGTCCTCGGTATTGTTTGACGACGACACGATCAAACACATCGATGATGCTGAGAATGAAAAAGAAACGGTTTAGCTTTGTAACGTAACCATACTTAATATCCATTTGCCACAGCTGGTTAACGCCCGTCACGACGCGGTTTTTGGGTAGCCTCCGTGGATGCGTATGTACACGCTGGCGCGGCTTTTGAAGGATACCTAGCTCGGTACACAGGCGGTATGACTTCTTCTTGTCCAGTCTCACGTTGTGCTGATCACGGATGCATTGTGCTAAAAGCTTGTAGCCATAGACAGTCTCTTCGCCCTCAATGAGTTCGAGGAGCCATTCCTTGATTTGCTCGTCGCTTACAGACTCGCCGTCAAACGTATAGGAGTAACCAGGTACAGGACGGCCTGGTCGGCCTGCCGCGGGGCTCGTAGATGGAGTGGTTACTCTTCTCTTTCGGTCGTAATAAGTAGATTCTGAAATGCCCAGAATACGCAGAACTGTGGCCACTGGCACTCCCCGCTTAATAAATGGCTCTGCTACTTCAATTTTTTCAGATAAGCGGGGTCTCTCTTTTTTAGCAACTCACGCAGCATTTCGATTTCGAGCTCTTTTTCGCCAATCATTTTGACGGCTTTCTCAAACTGCTGTTCAACATCCTGCAATCTCTGTAATTCTTGCAAATGTTCATCGGCAACGGGAATCTCCTCGACGGGTATGGTATCCCGAAGATCCCGTATCCAGTTTCGTATCGTTTCAGGATGTAGGTCGTACATACGCGCTAAAACCCCGACCTTAACACCAGCCATCGCTTCTTTAACTACTTTAATCTGTGCGTCCCTGTTCATTCTTTTCCCCACACCGAATCACTCCCTTATCTCAATATTAAATTATTGGGTGGGAGGACTCCAGTTTAATTAGGGGGCCTAGGAGTAAATGCACAAATATGCTGAGAGGCCGATGTTCGGGCCATGCTATGTGCAAGCCCGATATGTTCAAGCTAAGTGGCCAAACTCGAACTTAAAGGACCGTCAGGGTGGTTTATCCCTGACGGCTTTTTCCACTGGAAAGGCTTTCCAGCCACTCCTCCGGCAGCAATCTGCGATAGGACGGCTGCAAATATCGATCGTCCAAGAGCGTAATCGTGCCGCTGTCCGTCTCCGTCCGGATAAGTCTTCCTCCCGCCTGCAGCACCTTGTTCATGCCCGGGATGACATAGGCGTAATCGTAGCCGCTCTTGCCCTCGCGCTGGAAAAAGTCCCGGAGCAGATTGCGCTCCAGTCCGAGCTGCGGCAAACCAACGCCGACCACGATGACCCCGATCAGTCGATCGCCCGGCAGATCGACTCCCTCGGAGAAAACGCCGCCCAGCACCGCGAAGCCGACCAATGTCCGCTCTCCTCCCGGCTGGAAATCCGCCAGGAACGCGTCGCGCTCCTCCTCGCTCATGTCCGTACGCTGCAGCTTGACGACGGCTCTCGGGTCCGTTCCCTCAAGCTTGGTATATGCATCGTAGACGTCCTTCATATACGCATAAGAAGGGAAGAACACAAAATAATTGCCCTTGCGCTTGCCGACCGTATCGGCGATAAGCTCCGCTATTGGTCCGTAAGAGTCGTTGCGGTCCTGGTAACGCGTCGAGATGGGACGCACGTCGACCTGCAACCGTTCGCTCTCGAAGGGGGACGGCAACGCCAGCGTATAGTCCTGCTCGGAAGCGCCCAGCATGTCCATATAGTATCGGACCGGGGTTAGCGTAGCGGAGAAATACACATGCGACCGGTAACCCTTGGCGGCCTCCTTGAGCAGTTCGGACGGGTCCATGCAGAACAGCTTCACCCGCATGTCGAGGCGCGTCACCTCCGCGAACGTGGCGAAGCGCTCGTCGTAGAGCTTGGCCGTGCGAAGGAATTGCTGCACGGCGAAATACGCGTCCAGCAATGTAGTATCGCCCTCGCCGCCCCCGTTGCCGCTTAAGGCATTCGCGCCGGAAGCACCTGGAATTACGCCGGTGAGGCCCGCGCCTGATGTGTCTGATGCGCCTGATGTGCCAAACGGCGCAGATGCCATGTTGCCGCTGCCGACGTTGATGCCTCCCGTCGCCCCTTGGCCGAAGGCTCCCCCATAACCGCCCTCCAACACCTGCTCGGCTGCCAAGGCGAAGCGCTCCGCATGTTTTACCAGCTCGTCCGGCAGCATATCGGATACGATGGGCTTGTCCTTATTGTCCTCGATCGACTTGCGAAGCGCGACAAAATATTCATTGATCGCCTTCGAAGCTTCGTAAAGACCGCGATGGCCGCCCTTTTGCTCCCTCTGCAGCGTCTGGAACGGCCATCTCGTCAGCTCCGCCGAGAAGATATCCCTTGCCCGATCGACCAGATTATGAGCCTCGTCGACGAGCAGAGCCGTAGCCTTCTTTCCTTCGGCGTACTGCCGCTTGAACGAGATGCGTGGATCGAACACATAGTTGTAGTCGCAGATGATCGTGTCCGAAGCGTAGGCGGCATCAAGCGACATTTCGAAAGGGCAGACGGTATGTTTCCTGGCGTATTGCTCGATCGTGGCGCGCGACATGATCGTCTCATGCTCCAGCATATCGAGGATCGCGCCGTTAATGCGATCGTAGTAACCGTCGGCGAACGGACAATGCTCCTTGTCGCAGCGCACCTCGTCCTGGAAGCAGATCTTGTCCTTCGCGGTAATGGTGACGGAATGGATGTGCAGCCCTCTGTTCTGCATATGCCTAAGCGCATCCTCCGCCGCTGCCCGCGTTGTCGTGCGCGCGGTCAAATAATAAAGCCGCTTCAGCAGCCCGCCGCCTATCGCTTTGATGGCTGGGTACGTCGTCGAAATCGTCTTGCCGATGCCCGTCGGCGCCTTCGCGTAAAGCGATACGCCCTCCCCGATCGTCTTGTAGACCGCCCCCGCCAGCTTTCGTTGTCCTGCACGGTAATTGTCGAACGGAAAGGCGAGCGCATGAATGCTGGCATCCCGCGTCTCCTCGTGTCGCTGCTTCAGCTTGGCGTAAGGCGCATATTGACGAAGTATATGCAGCACTTGCTCTTCCAGCTCGTCGAAGCTTGTTTCCCGATGGAACCGCCTCGTCTCTCCCGTATCCTTGTGCACGTAAGTGAGCTGAATGCCGATAGCCGGAAGTCCCTCATCACGCGCATACATATAAGCGTAAAATAAAGCCTGCGCCCAATGGACCGGCTTGTCCTCCAGGGTTGCGAGGTCGGCTCGCGTCGACTTGATCTCGTCGATCGTGGGTGCGGGTTCCGTCGCAAGCAGCCCGTCGCAACGGCCGTCCACCGCAAACACCAGGCCGTCGCAAAAAATCTCGGCGCTAAGGTAGACTTCCTTCCGATCACCTTCGCCGTACGTTTCCTGTATCCGCTGATGCGCCTTCGTTCCCTCTTGCAAGGACTCCATGGATTGCATCCGGGAGTCGATGCTGCCGCTCAGGAACACGTACTCCACAAGTTGCCGGACCGGCAGCGCCACCGAGTACGGCGGCTTCTCGGTCTGCTTTTCGTCATCCAGACGCTCCGGCTCCCGTTGAGCGGATTCGCGCTCCTCTGCCGCCTTCTCCTTCGTCTCGTCCATTGCCAGCCGCCCCTCTAGAACATTTGTTCCGCCATTGTATCATACTTTTAAAGAGCGGGGTAAGCAGGTTAACTTGTTGGAGCGGCGAGGCAGGTCAACATTTTGTTGTAGTTTCCGTCTAAATACTGGAAGATAGAAGAGGGGTGCTGACAATGGGGCGAAACTTTGTTTTATTGATCCTTATTTGTACTTTTGTTGCTGGATGCGGCGGGACGTCGTCTAGGTCCATGCAAGGAATGATTGATAGCATGGAAGCCGGTATCTTGCATGTGGACTGTACCGATGAGGTGAACAAAGGAAAAAAGACGGATTTCATTCTTCTTGTCGGTTATAGTTGCGCTGTTGCTATTACAGATCAAACAACTTTTCGTGATGAAGACGGCAAATCGCTAACGACAGAAGATTTTCCATCCGAATCAACTGTCAAAATCATTTTTTCCGAGCCCGTCAATATCAGGCGCAGCTTCGAAAAAGAAGAGCCGCTCAATCTTGCAGCAAAGGAAATCATATTGATACAGCCAGACTTTTAAGGAGGGAATTCCACCTGCTATGGACAATGATAAAAATAAAGAAATCGACGAACTGAAGCAGCGGATCGCGACACTCGAGAATCAGGTTAACAACACTCCTCGGAGATCGAATCTTTGGAGATTCGGCATAACTTTTATCATTGTTTTATTTGCTTTAATGGTTTCTATTGGCGTGTTCCAGTTTGTTGCCGTCAAATGAGCATGGCACAAGGTCGCTACACCGTACGCTATCAAGAAGGAGACACCCACATGCACCAAGCACCCAACTATTTCCTTGGCATTGACCTCGGCGGAACCAATATAAAGTCGGCCCTGCTGGACATCAATCTGAACGTTATCACCGAAAGGAGCGATCCCACCAACGCCTCGAAAGGCCCCGATCATGTGCTACGCGCCATGAAAAGCATTGTCCGCGAGATGATGCAGTCTCATGGGCTGAAAGACGAGCATGTAGCGGGCATGGGACTCGGCATCCCCGGCTTGCTGGATCCCAAGGAAGGACTCTCGATCTTCTCTCCGAACTTCCCTGGGTGGGAGAATATCCATGTTGTGAGGGAGATGAGCAAGAACTTCTCCTTCCCCGTATTCATTGACAACGATGTCCGAGTGAATCTGTATGGGGAATGGCATTATGGAGCGGGAAAAGGACGGAAGAACCTCGTGCTGATCACCATTGGAACAGGATTGGGATCCGGGATCGTAGTGGATGGAAGGGTGCTGTACGGCACCACCTCCAGTGTCGGCGAGATCGGTCATATGAACATGTACCGGGAAGGCCGGCCCTGCAGATGCGGCAGCTCGGGATGTCTCGGCAGATATGTGTCGGCGATTGGCATGGTGCGTACCTGCGTGGAGAAGTTGGAGAGCGGAGCCGGCAGCGTGCTTCAAAACTGGGTTAATGGTGATTACACGGCTATCACTGCCAAACTCATCTCGGATGCCTATGACTTGGGAGATCCATTGGCTATGGAGGTCTTGCGCGAAACGGGCATCATACTAGGCTTCGGCCTCTCGAACGTTATAAACCTATTTAATCCGGAGCTAATCATCATTGGAGGCGGCGTATCGGCAGCCGGGGACCGTCTATTGAACACCGCCCGGGAAACCATCAGCCAGCGCGCGCTTCAATTATCATCGGGCGCCTGCAGCGTGGTCACGGCTCATCTTGGCGGTCGGGCAGGCATGATCGGAGCGGCGGCTTATGCCAAGGAGCGGTTGGAGAGCGGCTAATAACATCTGCTCGGGTTGAAGAAAACCGGATATTTTAACCCTATTTGTTTGATACCGGCAGCTTCAATGGAATTTTCAGTATGATTAGGGGAGCAACGTCCATAAAAATGAAGCTGCAAGGAGGAAAACTTGTGTCGGCATCGCTTGATCGTTATTTGCAAGAAAAGTTTCCGGGTCTTCAACTGGAGCCGCCCCTGTTCTATAACGCGGATGTCGGCATCCGGTCCGAAATCGGGGATCCGAACCCGTTAGTATCGGACCAACAATACTTCGAGCAGGTCCGCCACCGCTCGACTCAACTGTTTAGGGGCGCCCATAACAACGACGATGAGTTGTATATCGTTTTAATTCTCCACTTGCGGCCGCAAGTTAGGCCTTTTAAAATCAAGGTATTTCGCAATGCCGTCAAAAATAAAAAAGCATTGAAGAAATTATCCTGCAACAGTATCGAGTGGGCTGATGACGAGGAAGATGGATGGTCTGCCTACCGATATGTATTAGAGTGCAGAACATCCGATCTTAAACCGGCAAACTTGCTTTCCTCAGATTATAGAATCTATATCTTCAACGCGACACGGGATACCATCTTTCACTTTTACGACAGCAGAGGCTTGGACATCGTGTCGAACGCAACGGGACCGCTTCAAGCGTTATATCATACCTATAATGACTGGATTCTGGATTATGACCGGGAGAGGGTCGACCATGTGTTCCACCGTTATTCATTCGGAATATGAGGATTAAAGAGGATTTTTTTACAGGATGAATACACAAGCAGAGGATGAGTACTTATGTTTAAATTATTCAAACGCCCCGCAAGGTTACTATTAATCATGACCATGTTATTTGCAGGGTCCGGGATTGTTCATGCTCACGCTTCAACAACCTCTAATCCCCCCGTCCGCGTTGTATTAGACGCCAACACCATGACTTTCGGCGAACAGCCGTTTATCGAAAAATCCACAACCCTCGTTCCCTTCAGGCCGATCTTCGAGAAGCTGGGACTTACCATTGGATGGGATCCCGACACTCGCAAGGTAACGGGAGAAAAAGAAGGCGTACATATCGAATTACAAATCGACAATCCGGTTGCCAAAGTTAACGGCAAATCCATCACATTGCCAGTAGCGCCTAAGCTGAAGAATAAAACGACCTTCGTTCCCCTTCGCTTCATCTCGGAATCCGTCGAATCCAAGGTAGAGTGGGATTCAGCGAATCGAACAGCGGTCATCTATAGCAAAAATCACTATGCCAGCGCCGATGGCCAATTCCAGTTTAACGCCTACGGTCTTTGGAGAAACATGTCCGGTCTCGAAAACTTCGTTGCTGAAGACGACGAACGGGTTCAAGATTACATTAGCGTGGAAGAGGATGGGCAATTGCAATTGGCACTGCGATACTTTAACCACACGATGTTATTTATTGCCGCCGAGCCTTTAACCGACGAAACTCGGAGTATGAAGCTGGACTCCTACTTAGATCGTGCCAAAGACACGGCATCCCTATCCAGTAAAGATATCGTGGAGGAAAAACAAATCGAGTTATTCGGTTACGATGCTCTGCAATTGACCTACGTTAACCATCTAGACTGGGACAAACGTATCGACACTCTCGTTGCGTTCAAGACAGGCTCCCGATTTTATAGCATCCGAAACTCCTCGTACGAGGTTACCTATAAAAATTCGATTCAAGATTTTGAAGATATCCTGGAAGACATGGAATTTCGGGAGCAGTAATCGTTAAGTCGATGTTAAGTCGATTTCAACTCGTTCTTCCATCCATGGGTAAGGAGTACAACCATGTCCGAAAGCAAGGGTTCTAATCAAACTTGTCAGGATGCGGAGCCCCGATGAATGACAGATTGGTTGCTGAGGCAAGCTAGGGATCATTATTTCATGGGAATATGATTATCCCATTTTGCAACGCGAACATTTTTATATTCCCACGAACAATAGGAAATGTTCCCTCTATTTTAAGCAAGCTATAAAAGAAAAGGAACTTAGACGGAAAAACTCCAACTAGTATCGCTCAAAGTGCTCCACCTATACCGAATTCAATCAATTAGATGGCACATTTCCCTTTATTCGAGCCAAAAACCCTCATTCGGCGGATTTAGCGGGAGGTTTTCCCTTTACTCAACCAAATTAACAAAAAAAACTGGATACTCAACTGCGTTTGACATCAGCCTTCCACTCTCCGCTACTTCGACGGCATGCTCACAGTGAGTTATTGCAAAATTAAAAGCGGCAAGGTAAAACGGCACCGTCGTCCTTTGGCGGCGTGGCGCGTTTCATTCCGAGAAATATAGAGATAGTATGGCGAAATCATATACTTTCCTATATTTCAAAGAAAAACACCGATCTCGGCAGTATGCGCAAGGTCGGTGTATCGGGCGTTATTGGCGCCGCTTCTTGGCAATTCTTGTGTAGACAATGAGTGCGGCTATAATCATGGCAATAAAACCGATACTCTCTGCCGACTCCGGCTGCATCCCGAAAACCATGCACAGATTGGTAACCAGACTCTTCACGAGAAGAGCAGTCGCAATCAAAAGAATTGGACGAATAAAATTGTATTTCATGGAAAGCAACACTCCTGCCAACGAATGTTCTAGATTCTAATCACACTAGAAAGTTGAAATCGCTTTATTCTTGTGCAACTGCGGCAAGTATACCAGCTTCTTGGCAGATAGTCCAACTCATTTGAGCTTATTTGAGCTTATTACTCATTACATTCCTTCTCGCGACTACTTTCGATGCTTCGACAGTGGAACCTCGTCCTGAAACAAACCGAATTCCGTGTCGATATCCCGCTCCGTCACGAGTCCCTTGTGACCGACACCATGCAGGCCTAACTGATCCTGTCCTTTCCCGTCTATCCCGGATTTCCGTCGCCCATGTGCACGATCATTTTCCTTCGACATACCGGCATCAATTCCTTCCTCGCAGATTCACCAAAGCTCCTTCATTACAGGTATACCAAATCTTCTCCATCACAGATTCTCCAAAACTCCTTCATCGCAGATTTATGCGTATAGCCTGCCCTGCCAAGCCATCCTTTATCAGCAAACCAACCCATCCATCATTCAACCCATCCCCTATTCAACCCCAGCCATCCTCCAACAACCGTCTTCCAACTAACCAAATAATCCCGGCCCCGAAGCGCTGGCCTGAGCCCATACTTCGTTGCCGGGATTTCCCGATTGAGGATTGTCGATGACAATTGCGGCCTCTTACTTCTTCACAATATCCTGCACCGCTTTATCCAGCTTGCCGAGCAGGTCGTCGGCCGAGATTTGCCCGCCGAGGTACTCCTGCATCGCCGCGCCCCATTGCTGCGTGATGCCGTCCGGCAGATGATCCCAGTGCCAACCCAGCACCCGATCGGGATGCTCCTGCGAGAAGGCCGCGAAGTCGCCCGCGATATCGCCGATGGCTTCCGCGTTCGCCTCGATGGACGTCAATGCCGGCACGAATTTAAAGTCGGTGGAGATGTAACGTTTGCCCGTCTCGGATGTCACCATCCAGTTCAGAAACGCTTTGGCTTCCTCGGCCTGGTCGGACTTGCTGTTGACGATCCAGTTGTTCGGCACGCCCGTAAATACATTTGCCGTGTCGCCCAGCAGCGGCACCGGCATCATGCCGAGATTGAGATCCGGATCCACTTCGTCGATCATGCCTTGAATCCAGTTGCCATGCTGGATAATGGCGTATTTGCCGGTTGCGAATTCGGCAACCTGCGTGTTGTAGTCCGTCGTCAGCGCATTGGCTTGGCCGTTCGCAAACATAATGTCGACAAGCTTGATCCATTCTTTCATCGTCGGATCATCCTTCAGCGTCGCTTTGCCTTCCTTTACGTCGGAGATGAACGCCGCCGGGTCTTCATGGTTCGCCAGCGCCATGTTTAGTGTGTGAATGCCCATCGACCACCACTCGGACGTAAGCGCGAACGGCGTAATGCCCGCCGACTTAAGCTTCTCTACCGCAGCGGACAACTCGTCTACGGTCTTAGGCAATTCCGAAATACCCGCCTGCTCGAACAAATCCTTATTATACGTGAAGCCGTAAGCTTCCAGGTTCATCGGCATGCCAAGCAGCTTGCCGTCGCGCGAAATTTGCGCCTTCGACGCTTCCACGAGATTCTTCGCCCACGCCTCGCCGCTCAGATCCGCAGCGCGATCCACGTAAGGATCGAAGCCCGCCCAGCCGCTGGAGTTAAAAATTTCCGGTTCCTCGCCGGCCGCCAGCTCCGCCTTGAGAAGCGCGCTGTAATCCTCGCCTCCGCCATGCGTCTCCACGTCTACCTTTACGCCGGTCTCCTTTTCGTACTCCGCCGCCAGCTTCTCCAGCGCTTCCGCGATTTCGACTTTGAATTGGAAAATCTTGATCGTGACGTCTTTCTTCGGAGCCTCGGTAGCCGCGCCCTCGCCCGTATTCGTATTGGTTCCGGCATTCGCGCCGCCGGCATTGTTGTTGCCGCAACCGCTTGCGAGTCCCACCAGGAGCGCTGCCGAAGCCAACGCCATCGTCATCTTTTTCTTCATCTTCATGACCTCCCATGAAATAAATGTGCGTGACCTCATACCCTATTGTCCAGTTGCTTCGCGATCTACTTACATCGTCATTATAAGCCCCTGCGTTCCTCGCCAGACACCGACAAAATTGAACGGTTAGGGGTAAAATCTTGATTACTTCGGGCGGTAAACTTTGATTAGTTACCCGTTACCCTTTTACGGAGCCTGCCGTAATGCCTTCGATAATATGCTTCTGCAGCAGGAGGAAGAAGATAACGACCGGAATCGTGCTCAGCGTGAGCGCAGCCATGGCCAGATCCCACTTTCGTAAATATTGGCCGAAAAACTTCTGCACCGCAAGCGGTATGGTGGTCATCGCGTCGTTAATGACGAGCACCGGCAGCAGGTAGTCGTTCCAGATCCACAACACGTTCAGAATCATGACCGTGACCGTGATCGGCTTCAGCAGCGGGAATACGATCCGCCAGAATACGCCGTAAGGCGAACAGCCGTCGACGACCGCGGCCTCCTCGATCTCAAGCGGCACGGACTTGATGAAGCCGTGATAAAGGAACATCGACAAGGAGATCCCGAAGCCCATATAACAGAGCACGATGCCGTACAGCTCGCCGCGAAGTTCGAACAGCGACGTGATTCGCATCAGCGGCAGCATGACCGACTGGAACGGAATGATCATGGCGGCGACCAGCACCGTCAGCAGCAGCTTGTTGAACATCGTCGGCCTGCGCACGAGTCGATAGGCCATCATAGAGCTGATCACGACCAGCGCCAGAACGCTGATAGACGTAATAATAACCGAGTTCATAAAGACGACGGGGAAATCGATGGCGACCCACGCTTTTTTGAAATTCGTGATGGCCCAAGTCTCGGGCAGCGAAGCCGCATTAAGCAAAATGTCCTTGAGTTTCTTGAACGAATTGACGATCAGGAAGTAGAACGGCCCCAGGAAGAGCAGCGCGACCAACACGCCGGCAATCTCTAGCAGCAGCGTGGCGGAAGAGGTTCTCGATCTCGTTTCCATCAGGCTTCCACCTCCCGTTTCTTGGTGAACCAGACCTGCGTAATCGTGATGAGCGCGACGCAGAAGAAGAAGAGCATCGCCTTCGCCGTCCCCAAGCCGTAACGGTTGTTTACCAGCGCCTCGCGATAGATGTTAAGCGCGATCGATTCCGAGGAGTTGCCGGGACCGCCGCCGGTCAATGAAAGGTTAAGGTCAAACATTTTAAACGCATTGGACGTCGTCAGAAATAAACAGATTGTAATCGCGGGCATGATGAGCGGAACCAGAATGGA
The DNA here is from genome assembly GCF_018604145.1 of Paenibacillus agaridevorans. NCBI lineage: Bacteria > Bacillati > Bacillota > Bacilli > Caryophanales > Paenibacillaceae > Paenibacillus > Paenibacillus agaridevorans. The sequence continues at coordinate 6,304,664 of NZ_CP075889.1, forward strand.
GCGCAGGATTTGCCAGCGGTTGGCCCCGTCTATGCGCGCCGCCTCCATAAGGTCCTTGGGAACGCCGATAATCGCCGCGATGTAAATGATCATCATATAACCGGCCGTCTGCCATACGAAGACGATGACGATGCCCCAGAATGCCGTCTCCGGCGTCCCCAGCCATTGAAGCTTGAAGAAGCCGATGCCCGTCGCCTCTCCGATCGCGCCGAAGCCGCGGACGAAGATGAAATACCAGATGTAGCCCAGCAGCAGACCGCCGATCACGTTAGGCAAGAAGAAGATCGTGCGCAGCACGCCCTTGCTCCTAAGATTCTGCGTTAGCAGCAGCGACAGCAGAAATGCCAGCACATTCGTTACCGTGACGGCCGCCAGCGTGAACTTCGCCGTAAACCAGAAGGCTTGCCAGAATCTCGGATCATCGGTCAGGATACGCGTTATATTGGTCATGCCCGTCCACTTGGCGTTGCCAAGATCAAGGCCGTTCCACTCCGTGAACGTATAATAGAATCCCATGCCGAACGGGATCAGCACGATGATGATAAATGCGATCAGTCCCGGTCCGACGAATACGGTCTGCTGCAGCCACTCGCTCCAGTTCGCGCGCTTCGCGGCCGGCTTGCCGATAGTTTTGCCAGATGCCATAGGTCATCGTCCCTTCTTTCGTTGTGTGCTCTTAGTATAGAACTTAAAGCGGCGCCCGGAGACGGGCAATGATGATGAGAAGGGTGGAATATATTGACCGGAATACGTCCATTCGGTTACTGTTTATTCAGGCAAAAGTTATGGCGGTCCCCGCCCATCATGCCCGAAACGAGGTGAGCTGCGCAATGTTAAGAAAGCCCTTCCATACGATTCGCCAGAAGTTGATGGCGCTGCTGCTGATCGTGACGATTCTGCCCATTGCCACGTCTATGTTCATCTCTTACAAGGCAACTACGGAATCCGTCACCCGGGAAGCCATCTCGAATAACAACAGGCTGCTTTCTCTCGGCAAGACGAATACGCTGAACTATATGAGCAATATTAACCAGAAGTCCCTCGCCGTATACAACGCCATGAACGTGCCGCAATCGCTGTACTATATTCTGGAGCACGGCATGGAGGACGAGGTGTTCCCTAATGATCTGACCGACGTCATCCGAAACCGCAATCTGCTGAAGGATCATCTCTACAACATTTTTCAGAGCGTGAGCGAATTCCATAAAGTGCGGCTGTACGTGGTCAAGCAGAATACGACCTATCTGCTCTGGGCTGACGATCTTAAGGTTGGCCGGCATCCCGAGCCGCTCGACATCGAGACGACCAAGGCGTATATCGAGCCGGCGCATGCCAGTCATAATTACGGATTGGACCTAAAGTCTTCGCCGGACGACGAGCCCGTGTTCACGCTCCACCGACCCATTATTCGCGCGCCCAGCGATGAGCTGCTCGCGGAGCTGTCCATCGATGTGAGGCTCAGCGTCCTGGCTTCGCTTAATGCGCAGCTGTACGATGCCGGCAAGGAGGCATTCTACATCGCGGACAGCGAGGGCAAGCTCGTATTGTCCTCCCCCATCGGGGACAAAGGGACAAGCATCGGCGTTCAAGAAGAATCAGAGAAGACCGCTGATAACAAGGAGAAGGAGCCGGCGGGACCTGGAACGGCGCTCATGGACACCATCTTGTTGTCCGGAGCGGATACCGGCCACTTCGAATGGAAGCAAGACGGCTTCGACGGCATCGTCTTCTATGATCGGATCGTGACGCCTTTCATGGACTGGTACCTCATCAAGCAAACGCCTTACCAGCATCTTTACGGCACCGCGAACAGCATCGCCAAGCTTAATACCGCCGTTAGCGCGGCATTCCTCGGCATCGTCGTCATCGCGACGCTGATCATCTCCATCCGGTTTACCAAGCCGTTGCTGCGGCTGATCGGCTATGTAAACAAGATCGAAACGGGCAATCTAAACGTATCCATCGATATCGAGACAAATGACGAGATCGGTCTGCTTGCCAAGCGGTTCCGCTCCATGATGGGCAAGATCAATCACCTCATCATGACGGAATACCGCCTGGAGATCGCCAGCAAGACGAACGAGCTCAAGGCGCTGCAGGCGCAGGTCAATCCCCACTTCCTGTACAACGCTCTGCAATCCATCGGGACCGTATCGCTCCAGAACGGCGACACGAAAGCTTATTCGCTTATTACGTCTCTCGGCAAGCTGATGCGTTACCAGATGAACAATATGGACGACACGGTAGAGCTCAGAAGCGAGCTTGATTACGCCGCCGCTTATCTCGAGCTGCAAAAGCAGCGCTTTGATACCACTCTGGAGATAGAGCTGCGAATCGACGAAGGCAGTCGTGACATCCATGTGCCGAAAATGATTCTCCAGCCTCTGCTCGAAAATTTCTTTAAGCATGGCTTCCAGCATTCGTTCGAAGAACCGTCGCGGCTGCTGGTCTCAAGCTCCTTGCTGGACGAGCCAAGGCGGCTTGTCCTCACCGTCAGCGATAACGGCGGCGGCATGGACGAGGATCGGCTGCGAGAGCTGCAACATGAGCTTTCGATGGCTGGCCTGCAAGCCGCAAGCCATCGGAAGGGCGAGGATGGAGACAGCGGCATCGGGCTTCGCAATATTATGGCGCGGCTGCGGCTGCAATCCCATCCCGAATCGACGATGACGCTCTCCCACGCCCAGCCGCACGGCCTGTCCATCACCATCCAAATTCCGCTTGAAGGAGGCCACGAAGCATGAAAGCTCTCATCGTCGACGACGAGAAACATGTACGCGAAGCGATCAAGCTGCTCGTCGATTGGAATTCGTACGGCATCGAAGACATTTACGAAGCGCGCGACGGCATCGAAGCGACCGAGCTGATCGGAAGGCTGCAGCCGGAACTGGTCTTTACCGACATGATGATGCCGGGCATGGACGGCTCGACGCTGCTCTCCTGGGTCGCCAGCCATCATCCCGGCAGCAAGACGATCGTCATCAGCGGCCACGATGACTTCCAACTCGTTCGGGGCGCCGTCAAATCCGGCAGCGTCGACTATATTCTAAAGCCGATCGATCCCGAGCAGCTAAACGGCGCGATTGCCAAGGCCATCGAGGCTTGGCGCGCCGAGGAGCGGGAGCGGGCGATGAGCCGGGCCGTCCATATAGAGCTTAATCAGCTCAAGCCCGTTTATCTGGAGCAGTACTTCTCTTCGGTGCTCAGCGAGCCCGGAGCCCAGGGAGGCTGGCCCCCCGCGGTGCTTCGCGAGCTGCGTCTGGCTGCGCCCGTCCCGCTTGTTCGTGCGGCCGTAGCCAGCCTGTCGCTGTCCGCGCCCGGCATACGCGAGAAGTTCCCCGGCGATCAGGAGCTGATGTTCTTTGCGCTAACGAATATTTGCAACGAGATCCTTCTGGAGAGGGAGGCTGGTTATGCGTTCCGGTACTGGGGCAAGGAGCAGGAGCTGGTGTTGCTCTTCTGGGGCGAATGCGCCGGGGCACCCTCCTTGATCGGGGACATTCGGGAAGCTATAATGCTGGCCATGAAGGCGTCCTTCGACTTCGGGCTAGGGCAGCCTGCGGCGTTTCCTTCGGATGCGCTGAACTCCTACCGGCAAGCGAGACTAGCCCTGCTGCGCCGCAATGTCCTGAGCCGGAGCAGCGATCATGTCGTCTCCTTCGACGATACCGGGAATAAGCGCGGCGCAACCCTGCTCTCCTTCCACGATCATGAGGAGCAGCTCCGTTTCGCGGTCCAGAGCGGCAATAGCGACCAGTTGCGGCGGGCGCTCGACGCATGGTTCGCGGTCATCGAGGGGAGCGGCCATCTTTCCTTCGAGGGACTGCTGGACTGGCGTGAACACTTCGAGCGGACGAAAGCAATCTGGCTGGGAGAATCAGATGGCGGCGACACCGTGCCGGCGGCGAAGCCGGCTACCTCGGAGGAGAAGCTCCTCCAGGGGAAGGAAGACGAGACTAAGAGCAGAGATAACGGCCTCTCGACGACGAGACCGCTTCCGCTTCATCCTTCGGGAGGTTTTCATTACGAGGCCTGGAAGGAAGCAGTGACCGAGGAGATGGAGACGATCTCCAAGCTGCTCTCGTCGGCCGACAAGGAGAAAGGGATCATCCACGAGATCGCGTTGTTTCTGGAGCAGCATGCGCATGAAGACATTACGCTGCAGGACGTCGCAAGCCGCTTCTTCCTTAGCCGCGAGTATATCTCCCGCAAGTTCAAGCAAGAGATGAATGAAAACGTCTCCGATTATATCGCGGGCATCCGGATGAAGCGGGCCAAGGAGCTGCTCGGCAATGCCAGTCTGCGAATATCGCAAATCGCGGAGCAGGTCGGCTTTCAGGACGAGAAGTACTTCAGCAAAGTGTTCAAGAAGTGGACCGGCTGCACACCCGGCGACTATCGCAAGCAGCACTACGGCGGGCGGTAGGAGCGACGGCACGATTGACGACAAGTCCTGGCCAACACTTATCTCCGTCAACCCTGCTATCGTCCGCCGACCATAGCCGGCCAATACGACAACAACCCCGGACCGTCGGCATCGCCGCGTTCCGGGGTTGTTTCTGCTTATGTCGCTAATTGCATTCTTCGCCGAACCAATGCTTGCTAGCCTTTCATCTCGGACACAACTGCCGTCGAATTGACGATCGCGGGCAGCATTCTTTCGCTGCTGACCATCGGCGCGTTACACATCAGGCAAGTCGGAGTACGATCGAACGAAAAGTTGTCTCTCATCCAGCTGTTGCAGCCTTCCGTCTCGCATGCCCATATTTTCGTGTTTTCCTGCGGGATTTCTTCTAGCGGTTTTTTACGATTATACATGGCCAAGCCTCCTTCGCGCTTTCGCATTGACTCATGCCCGGTCCGGACGAGCAACACCGCCAAAAAACGGAAAACTGCCCCCACTTTTGCGGGTAGGGCAGTTTTCGTCTATAAGGCCGGCCTCGTTTGTGGAAAGGTCATGCCTAGCATTTTCAAATATCGATTATTGTACCATGTTCGCCCATAAAAGGCAAACGATTCGGCCCCGGCCCTGACTCCGTAATGACTTGAACATCAGGAGCAGGATTAGCAGGCTCTATCCAACCGGACAAGTTATTTATACGCAATTAGAGGCGAAATTATGTGGGACTTTAGGCATAAATCCCCATTTTGCTCTATTCCGCACTTCCGCCTATCAGGCCTTGCCGCCTTCCGCCGCAATGCCTTTCTTTTTCGTGGCCCCGTTGCCAGGGTTGCCCGAGTTGCCCGGTCCATCCGGGCCGACCTTCGTTTCCGGCTTATACAGCTTGCCAAGCAGAAAGGACTGGGCGATCATAAACAAGCCGCCCGTAACCCAGTACAGCGAGATCGCCGCCGGCGCGAACATCGCGAACGCCCCCATCATAATCGGCGAGAGATAACCCAGGAAGGCCAGCTGTTTGGCCTGATCATTCGTATTGCCGGCCTGGGTGACCTTGAACTGAATGAAATAAACGATGGCGGCGATGATCGGCAGAAGCATATCCGGTTCGCCGAGCTTGAACCACAAGAAGGAATGGGTGGACAGCTCCGGCGTCATCCGAATCGCGGAGTACAGCCCCATTAGTATCGGCATCTGAATAAGCATGGGCAGGCAGCCGATCGCGAGCGGATTCACGTTGTGCTTCTGATACAACGCCATCATCTCTTGCTGCTTCTTCGTCACGCTGTCTGCGTCCTTCTTGTCCTTGTATTTGGCTTCGAGCTCTTTCAGCTCCGGCTGGAGCGCCGCCATCTTGCCCTTCATCGTCATCTGAGACTTATACTGGCGCAGCATGAGCGGGAACAAGACAAGACGGATGACGATCGTGATCGCCATGATCGCCAGCCCGTAATTGTCCTGGAACAGACCCGCCATCCAGACGATAAACTCCGACAACGGATAAATGACGTAGTGGTTAAACACGCCTGGCGTGTCTCCGTTAATTTCGCCCGTCGTATTGCCGCAGCCGGTAAGGGCGAACAGGCTCACGAGCAGCAGCGTTATACCGATAATTCGTATCGTCTTGGAACGGGACGGGAATGCGGCGGTGGATCCGGTTGATTGATTACTTGGCATATATAGCCTCCTCGTTGGTTGTGTGGTTGCGTCTCCAACGAGGACGTGCAGGCCGAATCGTCATCATCCGGCGCCGACTTGCGCTTTACGTAGCGGATCAGCCAAAGGCCGACCGCCATGACAAAGGTCGCCAGCTGCGGCAGAGCGATGATCCATATTTGCATCTTTGCGGTGCCCTTCGCGTATTCCGCGCTTGCTTCCCGCAGATGGATGCTGTAAGAATACGCGATCGTGCATAACAAGCTGATCGAGAACAGATACGGCAGCCAATCGTGCAGCTCCAACTCCAACATTTTCGCATTCCCTCCCTTCCGAATTCGTTAATTCCATTCTAAAGCATTTCTGCCGATAATCATACGTGACGATTATGGAATGGCAACAAAATTTCGGCAATCTGCTTTTTCGACATTAATAAATCAGGATTCCTTTATCCAAAACCGACTTGTTCTGCGCTTGGTTGCCCAAAAGATATACTTTCCGCAGATGGGGCAGATGCGCTAAAGGCTCGACATCGGAGATGGCGTTATTCTCCAAATGAAGCACCTCTATCCGTTCCCAGTCCTTCATGAAATCCAGCGTTTGAATGGAATCGTCCTGCATGGTAAAGGAACGCAAAGCCGCCATATCCGCGAAATAATGCATCACGTTCTCCGCATCGTTCAACCAGTCGCCATTGCCTATGCGAAAGGACGGCTGATTCAACGTTAAATGCTCTAGCGTGTTATTGGCAAAGGATTCCTGATCGTGGAATTGAAAACTGCATTCCGTGCAGGTAATCGCCTTTACATGCTGCAATTGGAATAACGCGCTTGTTTCCTCGAAGAAATAGGTCTCGTTGAAATGCAACGTGCGCAAGTCCGTCAGTCGATTTAACGATGGAATGCCTGTAAAATTCCCGCTCTCCTTTAACGAAAGCTGTTCCAAACGCGGGTATTTCGCCAAATCCGCTCCATCCAAGTCTTCGCTGAATAGATCAACCGTTAACGATTGCAAAACAGGCGCGGTAAATTCCAACAGGAGCTTACTTTGCAGTTCGGCCTTCTTCAAATTCGGCAACGAGATCGGCGATATCGCGCCGTGATAACCCGTTATGGACAGCTCGGTCAGCGAAGTCAAACTATTAACGGCTTCAACCGACTCCAGCTTGTGCGGAGACGTTAATCGCAGGTTCGTCAATGACGTTTTATCCCTAAGGCGTTCTAAATTCGTGATTGGAACATAATCAAGATCAAGCGATTGCAAGTTAGGCATGTTTTGCATGAAATCGATCGTTTTTAAATTTTCCACCATCGACAGCTTTAGTTCCTGCAATTGACTCAGCGAATACAACGCGCTGAAATCCGTCTCCTTGCTGTAGCTTACAGACAAGGATTTCAAACCGGTCAGCGAGGACAACCACCCCAAATGATCGACCGTCGTCAAAGATAAGGATTGCAACGGCAGTTGATTCAGCAAGTGGAAATCCGTAACGGTTTCGTTGACGTAAGAAATTTCGAGCGTTTGCAGCTTCGGAAACTTTAATAATAGAGCCAATTCTTCGTTGCTTCGAATTTGCGTCGAGAGTTTTACGATTTGGGAGTTATCGCCAAAGTAGTTCGCGATTCGCCCAAAGGATTCATTAAAGCCGCCGGCATAAGCCTTTATTCCTTGCAGATGGCGAAAGCCTACATCCGTTCCTTGCGAAACCTCGTATTCGTTCATCAGATTCAACTCGGTTAGTCCGCTAAAAGCCTCGAAGTCCTTTTGCTCGATCCTTTGCGTATTCAATAGCTTGTCGTGAATCGCGTAGTCGATGAATTCAGCCTGGCCGTTGGTGAACGGATCGTCCAAGCTATAGGTGAACCGCCACCGGTCTTCATCATCGTGGCGAACCGACAAATAACGGATCTTCGCGATTTCTTCCTCCGTAGGCATCGCATCGCCTTTATCAAACACATCCCTCAAAAAGAAAAGAAGCACTTCGCTTTCCGGCATGGTTCGGACCGTGGATGTTGTTGCGCCGCTTTGCTCCGCCGGATTGCCGTTCAAGAAAAAATAGCCGGCCATTAAACCGATGAGCATAAGGGGCACGATCCATAACTTTCTTAAATTCGTGCCGGGGCGGGCAGTTCCGGAGGAAGGAGCCGTCCCATAATAATGATTAATCGTTTGGTCCACATAGTACACGTTGTTTTCCTTCAACAATAACTCCGTATCGCAAAATAGGCATTTATAGATCTGCCCTTCCTTATATTCGATCTTCCCGTTGCAATTCGGACAATTCAGTTTAATCACATTCACCCGCGGCCCTCCAATCTTGAAGACGTTACTTTAAGTCAAGTTTATTATTACGGAGCCGAAATTCCAATAGTTTCAGGAATTAGATGCGGATTTCAAGCGGCTATTCTCGTTTTTCCCGCGCTCAATCTATGATATGATGGGACAAACTACTTTTTTTAACAAGGAGAACCAATTCGTGCCCACATCATCCAAAATTTTCATTAGCTCTGTTGCTCAAGATGCCATCACGCATCTTCGGATAGGTGCATTTGAGGAATTGTCGAGATTGGGACACGATCCTCAGATGTTCGAAAAGAACTTCGGCCCATGGCCGAATTTCCAGACAGGCGTTGATCATTGCTTGAAAAAGGTCAGCGAATGCGACTTGTACTGCCTGTTTATCCATACCAAGGGCGGCTCCATGACGTCGAACGGTTATACGGTTACCCATCTGGAATATTTGCGAGCCGTCTCCGACAGCAAGATGATGATGCTTTATTGTGAAAGCACGATCATGGATGCCTACTTCAAATTCAGATGGATCATCGCCAAATACATCGAAGAGTTTAAACTTTCGCAGGGGAGAATGCCGCACAATAACGAGATCATGGATTTCCTGGAGATGGAGTCGGAGAAAAATCCGGCGTCCGGCATCCCGTCCAAACATCAAATCGATACCTATGTCTGGGTGCTGCTGCATGATATCGTCATGGTCAAAGGTCATTATGTCGAGAAACTTTCGTGGGGACATACGGTTCCATGGGCATCCTATCTAAGCGATCTGCTCCAGCAAGGACTTCAGCTTCTTCCGAAAAAATCGTTGTACGAGGAAAGCTCCCAGCTCGCCCTCGCCTTCGGGGATTTCACTTCGTTCGCGAAACAAGTCGTATCGGACCATGTCCGAATCAGCGAATTGCTGGAAGGGCGCCGGCTGCTAAATCGTTCCATCCGCATGCTTACTCGCTCGGAGATTACAGCCGGCCCGGTAAACGGAAGCATCGGGAGCGTCAAAGCCTGCTCCGCCATCTGCTTGTTTCATCACGAAGGGAACTCGCTGACGGTGCAGTACTACGCAGGAGATACGAACGGGAATTACGACTTCGAGGTAGGCGACCCAAGCTCATTTGTATCCTATACGTACAATAACCTGCAGGACGGTGTTCCGGGGTTGTTTTATTGGGAGTCGAGGCGGCTATTCTATCTGACTTACAAGCTGGGGGAATACGTGATCTCGTACCACTTCCCGGAGGATACCGCATGGAGCTCGCAACTGTACGCCGACTACACGGATGATATCATTAATGGTATACTGAACACACACGCTAACGGAATGATCATCGAATTATTGAATTCTCTTATAGGGGGGTTACAGAAATGAGCAAAAAACCGACTCGCTTGCCGGCCGCGCAAGACGGATGGCATGTCCAAACAACTGCCAACGCCCTGTCCCCTGTTAAAACCGTCATCGCCGTCAACAAACAAGGAACCGTCCTGCATATGCAGAGAAACGGCATGTCCGCCATCGGCAAGGACACCTTGCTGTTCGTCCCGACCACGCGCTATACAGACAACATCATCCATCATAAGCATCAACGCTTGAATGAGCTGAACAATACGTTGACCGGTCTGACAATAGAAGGTTAACGGTCCAATCTGCACGCCTAATACAATGGCCCTCGCCTGGAACCCAGGGAGGGCCATTTTACATGAGCACGAAATCCATTACATGACATTCAGTTAAGCATGAATGACTTAAGTGGTACCATGGATTCCTCCGGAACGTAGTATTTAAATTTATTATCGCTTATTTGACCAAGCAACTGACGGCGAATAGGATCGGCATCCTTAAGAAGCTCCTCTGAAGCAACATGATAGTCGATAGGTCTCATCCATATAGGGCTGTAGCCTAAGAACAACTGTCTTCTCGTATATTCCGATGTATTGGGCGATCCCGCATGCCATAAATTTTGGGCAAATATAAACACATCTCCCGGTTTTCCGCATACTTGCTCCTCACCGTCCAGTTGTTGACGCACATCCCTGTGATTGGGGTCATACGGCTTTTTATGGCTGCCCGGAATTACTTTTGTATTGCCTCGATTAGGCTCCGACATATCACTCAATATATAGCAAGCTTTAATATAATAAGTCGCGGTCAGCCCTTCAATAACCGGAAACTTTGGATGAGGTCCGTCCTGATGCCAGTCAATAAAGCTCTGGGATGTTGTTTGCACGTCATTTGGATTTGGTTTTCGAATTGTCAGATGCGATATATGAAGTTGGATATTATAGCCTAGCAAATTAACAATCAAGGGGAGAATGGTTGGCTCATCGATCAACGAAGCTATTTCTGGATGAAGCTCGACGCTATTATAAATATTATAAGCTAGCGACTCCGGCTCATTCTCGATGATTGTATCGATGACGGAATTTAAGCGAGCAACCTTCTCCTGTGACAGAACGCTTGGTATAACCAAATAACCCTTCTCGTCAAATTGATTCATTAACCCTTTGATATCAAGCTGATTGATACTCATTCCCTCGCCTCCTACTTGTAATTAATTTTATTATATTTGATTTCATTTCCTGTTATAATGGATAAACCAATTGATTTCCTTGTATATAATTTCAATATTTAAAGGAGCCAGCCAATGGTGGAGCGCAATCAGTTTCAAGAGCCGAATCTAATTTATCATGTGTATATTAAAGATGCTGTGCAATTTCAAAAAACACATGATACTTATGATCATTGGGCCTTATTTATTGTCGAGTCTGGGGGCTTTGAATATAGACTGGGAGAGCAAAGCGGTAATGCCATTCAAGGCGATATGGTACTCTGTCCCCCTGGCTTAACCTTCTATCGTGCTACTGATGGACTCTCTTTTCATCTAATCGGTTTTCATTGGCTTACTGCTGCTAATGAGGTGGATTTAGACCCTCTCACATTTCCTTATACAGGTAAGCTCCGCCTAATGAATAATAAAAGATTAGTATCCACAATTGCACAATTACGCGAAGCTGGTTACTTAAATTCGAATGTAGTTCTTCCTTATAAAAAACATTTGCTGCGAGATTTACTTTATACGTTGCAAATAGAGCTATACGATCAAAACTTAAATCAACTGTATACCGAGGACCCGCTTCTCCAGCTTGTAGTCCATAAGATTAAGCAGAATGCCGAATTCGGCGTATCGTTAAAATCAATTGCATATGAAATAGGAATTAGTCAGGTACAGTTAACAAGGCTATTCAAGCAGGAATTTCGAATTTCGCCTAATACCTACGCAACTAATCTTAGGATGGATAAAGTGAAGAAACTACTGATTAATTCGTCACTCACTCTTGAACAAATCTCGGAGCATTGCGGCTTCACCGACGAGCATCATTTGAGCAAAAGCTTTAAGAAACAATTTGGCATTAACCCCTCGGCTTACCGTAAAACTTATCAAGTATAGTCAAAAGAAGAAGACAAGCAGAATAGGAATACCTCCGCTTGTCTTTCTAGTTCAATTCGTTAGCTGCCGTAGCCTAGCTGATTGAGTTGCGCTTTAGCGCTATCTAATAACAATGTATAATTCATCGATGTCTCTAATGTTTTGAGGAAATCCTCATACTCTGTTAGAGGACGCTTGTCATAAACAAATTTTGCAATTTCTTCTTCGATAAATCGATCGGCATCTGCCGCGTTAAAACCTTCAGGAATATCAATAAACCCGTTTAGCGCCTCAATACGCTTCTGGTCATTGGCAAATTTTATCGCTTCCGACTGAAGCGCGAACTTCGCTTGCAAATATTCCATCTCCGGCCTTCCCGTAAATTGGTAGAGCCAAGAGTGTCCTACCTCGCCCGCTTTATCCGTCATTTTCAGCGTGCCGTCTTCCATTGTGAAATGAGTGTCTTTCACCCCGAATTGGACAAGAAGCGATCCCCCGTCTGGATCCGAAATATAGTTCAACAGATCAAAAACTCGCTGCAGCTTCTCAGGGTCCTTCTCGATCGCTTTCGGAATAGCAAATCTACCCGCAGTGGCCCCTATATCCCATGAAGAGTCATTTTGTCCTCCAGGTCCAACCGGCGCTTCTATTTGCAGCCACTCGGCATTTGGATTTACGGTCTTAATTTGCTCTACGAATTGTTCCTTTGTCATATTAGGCCAATCGATGTGTACGATGCCTGCTTGGCCTTTAATGGATTTCTCCTGATGCTGCAATCCGGTGTTGGCCAATAGTTCAGGGTCAACAGATCCGGAAGAGATCATTTGTTTGATAAACGCCAAAGCATCTTTCATTGCCGGATCGTACAAAGCATTTAATACGGCTCCATCCTTCACGTAAAAGTTTCCTGGGGATCCAACCCCGAATGCTCCGAACACGGGTGCAAAGGCGCTTAATTTCCCTCCGGTTAAACCGAAAGTGTCTTGTTTACTATTGCCGTCAGGATCATTTTTAGTAAACGCTTCCGCAACTTCTGCCAGCTCTTCAATCGTTGTTGGAACATCTAATTTTAATGCATCCAACCAATCCTTGCGAATCCAATAGGTATTGTAAGGGATTTGGGGCGATTTCGAGATCGCATATACTTTCCCGTCAACCATTCCCTTCTTAACCGTTTCTTCTCCAATGAAATCGATTGTTTTCTGTAACTGATCCATGTATGGCGTCAAATCAAGCAGTAGTCCTTGTTTCGAGAATTGAAGCAGCTGTTGACGGCTCAACATAAACAAATCCGGAAAATTACCTGACGCCATACGAACGTTTAATTGATTCGTATAATCGTCTCCTGAAGGATATACCGTTAAATTCAGATCGATATTTAATGCTTTATCCAGTTCTTGCTTGATACTGTCTTTGTCCGGGGCCGGCAGATTATTTCCGGTTTCAATAATTTCAAGCTTGATCGTTTTATTGCTTGCTTCGGTTGGCGTTAGCGAGGCTGGAGCACTAGGCTTCTCCGTATTTGTAGGCGCGGTTCCTGGATTTTTGTTCGAATTACTCCCTCCCGAGCACGCAGCGAGCATCACAATTAGAAGTGTTACGGATAAAAGAATGGATAAACCTTTTCTCATTTTCATATCCCCTATCTATAATGTGTATATTGAATAGGCGTGCATAGCTGGCCAGTTATCTATGCGGCCTAGATCAACCTTTGATAGATCCGAGCAGCATTCCTTTTGTAAAGTGCTTCTGGAGGAAAGGATATATGACAATAACGGGCACGCTTGCAATCATGACCGCAGCCATCTGCATGGTCTGCGTCGGCATCATATTCTCTGCGTTCTCAAGCGGCTGTTGGCTTTGCATTAATAATTCTCTAACGATAACCTGCAGCGGGAACAACGTACGATCCGTCACGTAGAAGATAGCTTGGAAAAATTCATTCCAATGCCCGACTAAATAGAATAGGCCTACAGTTAGCAATACCGGTATAGATAGCGGCGTCACAATCTGAATCAGAATACGAAACTCCTTGGCTCCATCCATTCTTGCGGATTCGAACAGTTCCTCGGGTAATCCCTCAAAAAAGCTTTTCATAATAAGCACATTAAAGCTCCACACCGCATTAGGAAGAATCATGGCCCAAATCGAGTCCAACAAACCAACGGATTTGACTACCAAGTATGTGGGGATTATTCCTCCGCTGAATAATAAGGTGAAAACGATCATCAGAAGAAAAAAGTTTCTTGCAGGCAAATTTCTTCGTGATAATGGATAGGCCATTAAGCTAGTTAAAATGAGATTAACAACCGTTCCTACTACGGTGATCCATATCGTTATTTTGAAAGCTTGCGGAATATTGGATTCTGTAAGCAACGTTCGATAAGCCGTAAATGTAATTTCTCTCGGGAATAATATAAAGCCTCCGTTACGAAGCACTTCGCCAAATGGGGTTATCGATACGGATATGACATACAAAATCGGTAAAATGGCCGCCAGCCCGCAAATAATGAGTATGAGATATACGAATGAATCAAAAAGCTTGTCATCCAGCCTCTTTACCAAATTGCTTCACCCCATTTCTTCGCGATCTGATTAGCGATAACGACAAGGACTAATCCAATGACCGACTTAAACAAACCAACCGCCGAAGCCAGGCTAAAGTTCAATTGCTGTAAGCCAGTACGGTACACCCATGTATCGAGAATATCCGCGACGGGATACACCTGAATATTGTACAAAATATAAATTTGATCGAAGCCTGCATCAAGTAAATGGCCGAGCTTAAGAATAAAGAGAAGAACGATAATGCTTCGAATGCCAGGCAACGTTATATGCCAGATCATACGAAGACGATTTGCGCCATCCACTTTGGCTGCTTCATAAAGCGTAGGGTCGATTCCAGACATTGCCGCCAAATAGATAATCGCTCCCCACCCCAAGTTTTGCCATACCTCTGAGCCGACAAGAATACTTCGGAAGTAATCGGTTGATGTTAAAAACGGGATAGAGGTTCCGCCCGCTTCTACAATCCATCGATTGATTAATCCGCCATTTTGCGAAAACAACGTTAATAAAATACCGAAAATAATGACCCATGATAAAAAATGCGGCATGTAAGTCAATGTCTGTACAATTGATTTCAACCAACGAACACGACACTCATTCAATAAGATTGCCATAATTATCGGAGGCAAAGTGCCCCAAACAAGCTTGTAAACGCTGATTAATAAAGTATTGCTTAACAATTGACTGAAATAGGGGGATTGATAAAAAGTTTGAAAATGTTTGTACCATGGGTTTATCCATGGGCTTCCCGTTATTCCTTCCATAATTGCATAGTCTTTAAAAGCGATTATGACGCCATACATCGGAAGATATCGGAAAATAATAAAGTAAATGACGCCAGGGAGCAGCATGATGTAGAATGCCCGGAAACGCCAGATGACTCGCATCATGGATTGCAATTTCATTAGTGGAGCAAGCTGCGCCCGCGGGGATTGTTTAAAACCGGATTTAGCTTCCATCGCCTTCCTCCTTCATGTATGCGTTTTCATTTCATGAATTAAGTATAGTTTTTTTACAGGGAACACCGATATACATAAAATCAGTAAAAATGTTTGAATTTAGTTAGGGCGTGCCTGAATACTCCGAGGGGAGCAGATTTTGCCGAATTTTCGTTCCATGCAAGGAACTTTTGTGAAGGCGTACCGGGGGTACGTCAAGCAAAAGTGACGAAGCAGGGGGCGGAAAGGCGGTGAAAGATGCCCCTGAGCGGGTTTTCAGACACGACCTAATCCCAAATGCCCAGATTTTCTTCATTCTCGCTTAGCAGCGGTATGTCCAATCGGATCATGGTTCCTTTTCCTTTAACACTTCTTATACGCATGCCATACTGCTCGCCATAGTGAATTTGAATTCTCTCATGCACATTTCGCAGACCAATCCCCGTAAATCTAAATCGTGATCGTTCCTGTTCAATTGAATCATCTAACAGCTTCTTCACTTCATCACTCGAAATACCGACCCCATTATCGCAAACATAAAATCTGACGACTCCCTTTTCCAGCCTTCCTTTAATTAGAATGTGGCCGCCATTATTCGGCGTAAGTCCATGGAATAAGGCATTTTCTACTAAAGGTTGAAGCGTTAGCTTTAAAATACGGTATTGTAAAAGGCTCTCCTCGCAATGAATCTCGTATTGATACTGATCCCCATATCTGATTTGTTGAATATACATATACATACGCAGACATTCGAGCTCCTCCTCAATAGGAACAAACTCAGATTGCCTATCGAAGCTGAAGCTAAGCAGCTTGATCAATGATCGAATCGTCTCGCGCACCTCATCAATCCTTTGCTGCTTCGCCAAGCTGCTAATACAACCGAGCGTATTATACAGAAAATGAGGGGCGATCTGGCTGCGCAGCATTTTAAGCTCGTATCCCTTCTTCAATTCTTCTGCCGACTTCGTTTTTTTAAGTAAAACTTGAATTCTCTCAAGCATGGCATTATAGCTTAGCATTAACCTTCCAATCTCATCTCTTCTCGTTACCGTCAGCTTCGTTACGACCTGCAAATCGTTGAGCCTGTCCATCCTCTCAACAAATCTACGAATAGGCATAGTAAAGGAACGGCTCATTAAATAGGCGCTAATTAGCAATATGATAATCCAGATGAAACTTGCCGTTCTGTAGTTGTCATTTAAACTTTGCAAATCCTTATAGAAATAATCCTCCTCGATAAAAGCCGCTAATGACCAGCCTAATCGATTCGAGGTCGATTTCACAGCAACTAATGACTTCCTATCATCCAACAGGATGCTGCTTACCCCCAACTTAAGAGAAACAAGCTGCTCCTGAAATTCAGACTGTAATACGGGCGGATAGGTCGCATGTTGATAGGGCAGCAATTTATCGCTAATTCCTAGTCGATTAATAACATTTCCATCCTTCGTAAACAACACATAGGATTGATTGTTTTTGGGTGTAATTTGCAAGGAAAGCATCTCCAAATCCACTTCCGCTACGACAACGCCTTTAAGTTTTGTTTGGGCATCCGTTATTGGGAGAACGTAAGCCAGCGTGTGTCCGGACAAAGGAGAGTAATACGGCTCACTGACATTAATTCCGCCATAATTTTGCAACGCAAGCTCGTAAAGCTCCTGCAAATGAGGATTGCCTATTATGTCGTAAAAAACCTGTGAGCTAGCATATACCTTGCCATCCGTTCTAATCATATATAAGGATTTGGCTATTGTATTATTTCTAGAAGCAAAGGTCCGCAGTGTCTCAAGAGCTTTTTCTTCGTTATTCTCCTCAAGCAACTCAGACTGGGTGGATAGAAGCAATAAAATGTTTTCCACATTGTCCAGACTGGCATCTATATATTGGTTCGTTCGACTCACCAACAGCTCGGCGTCATTAATCATTTGATTACGGAGCAAGCTCTCGGATTCATGCAAATTTCTCCATGCCAGCAGCATAAAGAGGGTTAACGTCACAATAAACATATAAATGAACTGCTTCGTAGCTAATCCCAAGCTACCATACCAGCGTAAAAGTCTCAGCATCAGTCTCTCCCCCGAACTTATTTTTTTAGGAATGAACTTTATACTTTGCGCTTATAGTCAGTCGGAGAAACCCCTGTCCAATTACGGAACATGACTGTAAAATACCTATAGCTGGGAATGCCAACCTCTTCAGCGATTTCATACACTTTCATATTCGTTTGTTTAAGAAGCTCTACAGCCTTCTCCATTCGCATTTGCGTAATATATTGCGTCACCGAGGTCCCTGTTTCTTCGCGAAACAATCGACTGACATATTGCGGACTTAAACCAACCTGCTCGGCAATAATTGGAAGGGATATGGGCTGCTTCATATTGTCTTTTATCCACTGAAGCGCTAATCGAATTTCATGACGCGAATGTGTTTTCCCATTCTCGATCTCTATGATTCTCCTGCATACTATGTTAATTAGCTGAGATAAGCTTTTGACTTCCAGCATGGACGTTATATTCAAAAGAAGCAGTTCCCCTCCTCCTTGCTGATTGATCCACTCAACGAGCCAGCCTATTACATATTGCTTTAACTGTTCGGGTTGAACCCGCTGAAACATGCACCATTCGAAAAACGCATTCTTCATACACTCCACTAGCGACTCCGAATTCCAAGCCGCTTTTCTAAGGATCTCGGTCATTTCCTTCATATGCATCTCTGTCATAGCTTGTAATGGCTTCGGATGACCGTAGTAGACAAGGTTATCTTCTACACGATCGTAGAATAATGCTTCTCTCCACAGCGTAGTCTTTTCGATCGATTGGACGAGCTCATCGCTCGAAGCAAAAAACTCGCTAATAACAACTTGAATACGATGCTTATGCTCAACTAAAGAAGCCTCATCCGTTATTAAAGATACTAGTTGTTGCAATCGTGCCTCAATAGACGGTAAGAGAGGCGTAATTTCCTTTCCGGATAATGTCATCATCACAAAATACTCCTGCTTGCGCACGGTTAACCATGTTATACAAGTTGAATCAGAACTCTCCATGTCAGAAAACATTTGTTCCATTTGTGGTTGAGCTGCTAAAAACACAGGATCCGGCGCATCAAACATAAAGAGAACCAACACATAGGTAGTCTGGCCATCTAACTGAATGGCGCTCCAATCTGCGTATTGCAATGGATGGCCTTGGAGCAGCTTTTCGAAAAGCGCGGCTTGCAGTTGTCTTAACTCGGATTTTTCATTATCCAGAGACTTTCGTTCTTTTGCGACAGCTTGCCTGACTTTATCCAAAGCTCGTTTCATTTCCTGATCATCAATCGTAGCCTTCAACATATATTCAAGAGCGCCTATGCGGAGCGCCTCCTGTGCATAATGAAATTCACTATGGCATGTCAGCAAAATAATTTGTACAATCGGGTATCTCTTTTTTAGTTCGCGTATAAGTATGATTCCATCCATAACCGGCATTGTTATATCTGTAATGACAACATCCGGGACAAACGTCTCGCAAATCCTTAACGCCTCTTCTCCGTTGCTAGCTTCCCCAATAAGGACAGCGTTGCAATCCTCCCATGGAAACATCCGAAGCTCCTGTCTTAATGGCAACTCATCATCGACAATTAAAACATTTAAGGGCCTCATGGACATAAATGACATAGAACCATCCTCTCCTGATCCTTTATTTCCTGTAAGCGTAATCATAGTATCGAATATTATAGCTTATGCCCCTGTGCCCGACAATCAATCGATTTCCAACAAAAAAACAAGCTACCTGGAAGCTTGCCGGGTAGCTTGTCTATGCATCTTCTTGAATATCATACGAAAGACTCGTCATCATTCACTTGCAGCATTCCCTTTCTATTTCGAGGTATCAAACCGCAACTCGCTGACCGTTATCCCTTAATGGAACCCAGCATGGCGCCCTTGGCGAAATGCTTCTGCAAGAAAGGATATACGAGCAAAATCGGCAGCGTCGCCACGACAATGACGGCCATCTTGATCGTCTGATCCGGCGGCGGAACCGTGGAGTCCAGATCGGAGCTGTAATCCATGCCGCTGGCCAGTACGACAATCTGGCGAAGAAGAACTTGAATCGGCCATTTCAGACTATCGTTGAGATACAGGATGGCGCTCAAGTAGGTGTTCCAATACGTTACCGCGTAAAAAAGAGATAATGTAGCGATCGCCGGCATGGACAACGGAAGCACGATCCGGAACAGGATGCCAAAGTCGCTGCAGCCGTCGATCTTCGCCGATTCTTCCAATCCCTCGGGGATGTTCTGGAAGAAATTACGCATAATAATGAGGTTAAACGCGCTGATCGATGTAGGAACAATTAGCGCCAGATAACTGTCGATCATGCCGAGCTCGCGCACCACCAGGAACGTTGGGATAAGCCCGCCGCTGAACAACATCGTAAACACGACGAGGAACATAATGCCTCTGCGTCCGTCCAGGTCGCGCCTGGATAGCCCGTAGGCCATAAGCGCCGTCAGCAGCATGCTGAACAACGTACCGAATGCCGTTATGCCGACGGAGACACCCATCGCCCGGAAGATGGTGTTCGTCGAGAAGATGAACTTGTAGGCGTCGAAGCTCCACACTGTCGGGAACAAGATAAACTTCTTGACCGCCATCTCGGCGCTCGTCGTGAAGGAGCCGGCTACGACGTGCAGGAACGGAAGCACCGTCACCAGCGCGATGATCGCGAGCAGCGTATAGTTGACGGCGGCGAACACGCGTCCGCTCGCCGTTCTGTCTTCCACCATGGGGTTAGCCTCCTCTACTTTAATAAACGCCCTCTTCGCCCATGCGCTTCGCCAGCTTGTTCGCCAAGACGACCAGCACGAGCCCGATAAATGACTTGAAGAATCCAATGGCTGTGCTGTAGCTAAATTGGCCTTGCTGCAGCGCCGCCGTGTAGACATAGGTATCGATAATCTCCGCAACGTCGCGGTTCATGGAATTCAGAAGCAGATACACATGCTCGAAGCCGAGTTCAAGGACATCCCCGATCTTTAGAATGAGCAAAATAATGATAACGCTCCGGATCGCCGGCAGCGTAATATGCCAGACTTGCCTGAGCCGGCCTGCGCCGTCCATGCGCGCAGCCTCATACAGCTGCGGGTCGACCGACGCGATCGCGGCCAAATATATGATCGTTCCCCAGCCCGCCTCGCGCCATATCACCTGTATGATATAGGTTGGCCGGAACCATTCGGTGCTGAGCAGGAAATTGATTTTTTCGAAGCCGAGGTAGGCCAGCATTTCATTAATGATGCCTCCGTCCATGGTCAACATGACGAAACCGATGGACACGATGATGACCCACGACATGAAATGGGGCAAATAAACGAGCGTCTGGAAAAACCGTTTAAAAAACGTGATTCTTACTTCGTTCAGCATCAAGGCGAGTAGGATCGGAATCGGAAAATAAAAGAGCAGGTTCATGCCGAATAACAGAAGCGTATTGGTCAGAATCTTCATAAAATCCGGTTCGGTGAACAGTCTTTCGAAGTGCTTGAGGCCGACCCACTCGCTTCCCGCGAAGCCCCAATGCGGCTTGTAGTCCTGGAACGCGATGGTGAGTCCGAACATGGGAACGTACTTGAATGCAATGAAATACAGAATGCCCGGCAATATCATGACATAAAGCCATTTGTTCCGCCAAAGGCGTCTCTTCAGTTCGCTGCTGCTGCGGGGCTTTGCCGCTCCTTGCTTGATCTCCGTTGCTGCTGCGTGCTGCATGCTGGTTCTTCCTTTCCTGGGGAGTGGTTGCGGCCGCCCTTGAGAAACAAGGGAGGAGGATGGACGGAGCATGATGCTCACGATGGTCGTCCGCGACATCATGACTCGCGGCCCGTTTGCGGTCGTTCGCGACATCATGACTCGCGGCCCGTTTGCGGTCCGTTCGCGACATCATGACTCGCGGCCCGTTTGCGGTCCGTTCGCGACATCATGACTCGCGGCCCGTTTGCGGTCGTTCGCGACATCATGGCTCGCGGCCTGCCTGCGGTCCGTTCGCGGTCGTTCGCGACATCATGGCTCGCTCCTCGTCATCCTCCTCTTGCCCCTACTTGCTTAATGTCCGCTTATCCGCTTATTGCTTGAACGCCGCCGAGAACTCCTCGATCATTTGCGCGCCGCCGCGGCCTTTCCAATCTTCGATGGCTTTGTCGTAGCCGGCTCTGTCGAGGTCTCCGTAGATGTACTTGTACGTCGCGTCCTTGATCAGCTCTTGCAGCTGCGTGCCCTTCTCCGTGAATGTCGCGGAATCCAGAGGCGCCGTCGGATCGTGCACCGCGACCTTCTCGCTTTCCACAATAAGCTGCTCCGCATGGACGCGAACCGCCAAGTCGTGGAATCCCTCCAGCATGCCGTTTGTCTCCGGCTCGCCAATGACGCTGTCCTTGTAGCCTTTGACTTCGCGCTCCGTCAGCTCCGCGTTGTCGGAAGCCTTGGCCTTGCCATCCTGTACGTTATAATGCGTGCCTTCGATGCCCCAGTACATCAGGTTGGCCACTTCCGGCGTCATCATCTTGTCGAAAAACGCCAGCACCTTCTTAAGCTGCTCCTCGTCCTTGATCGCGCCCTTAGGGAACAGCACGACGTTGTTGTAACCCGGAATCGCCCAAGACGCATTCTCGCCGTTCGGTCCCGTCACCACGTTCTGCACTTCGATGACCGCATCTGGAACGTTTTTCACAAGATCCTTGTGCAGCGAGTTGACGTCTTGCAGGGAACCGATATAGACGCCGGCCTTGCCGCTCGTAAACAGATTGATCTGGTCCGTCTTGCTCGTCGCCGCGAAGTCGACGTTCATGAATTTGTTGTCGCGGATTTTCTTCATGAAATCCATCGTCGCCACGTACTGGTCGAATACGAACTCCGGCTGCAAGCCGCCGTCCTTCTCTCCCCAGTTGTTCGGCGTTCCGAAGTAGGCGGAGAGCGTCTTGAACGCGCCGTAGATGAGATCGTTGCGGTCCGTCAAGCCCAGCGTGTCGTTCTGGCCGTTTTTGTCCGGATCGCCATTCGTAAACTTCTCGATCATCGCGTACAGCTCGTCGATGGTGGTCGGTGCGCCAAGGCCGAGGTTATCCGCCCAGTCCTTGCGGTAGATGATGCCTTGGCGGGCCAGCGGACGTCCGATGTAAAGAGAGTACAGCTTGCCGTCGACCTTCGTATTGTTCAGAATTTCCGGCTTCAGCTTGTTCAGGTTCGGGAATTCGGCGAGGTAAGGACCGATCTCCCAGAACTGGCCGTCGCGGATCGCGCCTTTCATCTGGAGGAAGGTCGCCTGGTTCTTCAGATACGTCACTTGCGGCAGGGAGCCTGTCGCGAAGGAAGCGTTCAGCTTCTCTTCGTACGTGTCAGCAGGGAAAAATTGATAAGTCAGCTTCGTGTTCGTCAGCTTCTCGAGCTCTTTCTTGATCGTGTCCGGCGGCGTCTCCGAGATATTAAGCGGAAGCATGATCGTGATTTCGGTTGGTTTCTCAGGCTCGGCCGGTTTTTCCGTCGCCTGTGTCGCGCCTCCGCTGCTTTGAGTCGGGTCTAGGGTGCTTGCGCTATTGCCGTTGCCCCCCGAACATGCGGTTACTATCATGCTAAGCGTGAGGATGCTGCCCAATGCAATGGCTTTTTTGTTCATTCGCCTTGACCTCCGATTTATTTGGTTGGATGCTATGCCCCTGACTGGGACGATTAGAGCGTAGCATCGCCGCAATCGGTGCCGAAACAATCATTTGCTCATATCGCGCCTCCACGCCCGCCTCTCTGAGGTAATGATTATCGGCTGCGGGGGGATGACACCTCCGCCAACTGCAACCCGATTATTTCGGGTTGAAAGCATCCTAAGTTACTCCGGCGGGCTCTATAGCCCGATTTTCTCTGGCTATTGCGCTCGGCAGCGCTTGCCCCGCTCCTATAGCCCGATTTTCTCGGGCTATTGCGCTCGGCAGCGCTTGCTCCGCTCCTATAGCCCGATTTTCTCGGGCTATTGCGCTCGGTAGCGCCTGCCCCGCTCCTATAGCCCGATTTTCTCGGGCTATTGCGCTCGGCAGCGCTTGCCCCGCTCCAATAGCCCGATTTTCTCGGGCTAT
The DNA here is from genome assembly GCF_018604145.1 of Paenibacillus agaridevorans. Lineage (NCBI taxonomy): Bacteria > Bacillati > Bacillota > Bacilli > Caryophanales > Paenibacillaceae > Paenibacillus > Paenibacillus agaridevorans. The sequence continues at coordinate 6,328,039 of NZ_CP075889.1, forward strand.
TGGGCTCGGTAGCGCTTGCTCCGCTCCTATAGCCCGATTTTCTCGGGCTATTGCGCTCGGCAGCGCCTGCTCTGCTCCTATAGCCCGATTTTCTCGGGCTATTGCGCTCGGCAGCGCCTGCTCTGCTCCTATAGCCCGATTTTCTCGGGCTATTGCGCTCGGCAGCGCCTGCTCTGCTCCTATAGCCCGATTTTCTCGGGCTATTGCGCTCGGTAGCGCCTGCCCCGCTCCTATAGCCCGATTTTCTCGGGCTATTGCGCTCAGCAGCGCCTGCCCCGCTCCTATAGCCCGATTTTCTCGGGCTATTGCGCTCGGCAGCGCCTGCCCCGCTCCTATAGCCCGATTTTCTCGGGCTATTGCGCCAGTCAGCCCCCCGCAGCATACAAAAAGGCCCTCCCATACACCCGGGAGGGCCACTATTATTTCGCGTTGTACGCTTCCGTATATTCCTTTATAATATCCGATCCGCCCTGCTGCTTCCATCGCTCCACTTCCCGGTAGAAGCCATCCTCGTCCAGCTTGCCCAACATATAGTTGTAGGTGGCGTCGGAGATAATCTTGTACAGCTCCACGCCGCGCTCGTCATACGTCTTGGACTCCAACCCGTTAGTGGGATCCGGCACGATAAACTTCTCGTTATCCGCCGTATACCTCTCGGCTTCCTCCTGCAGCGTCTCTTGCTCGCTAACATCCTTGACGTTGGGATTGCTGAGATCGGCGATCATGAGCACATACAGTCCGCCTGCCTCTGTCGTACGTGTCTGCGTCATCTCTTCGGGTAACAGCACCTTGCCGTCCTTCAACAAATAATGTTTGTCCTCCATGCCGTATTTGAGCAAATTCGCCACATCGCCGTCCATCGTCCGGTCATAGAACGCCAGAATGTCCAGCAGCTCTTCCTCGGTGCGGATCGCCTTCTTCGAAAACAGATACAGCCCAAAATAATTCGGAATCGACCAAACCCGATAACCCTCTGGACCCTGAATACGGTTCACCAGCGTAAATTTTGCCTTCGGATTAAACCGTTGGGCCTCATCGGACAGACGCTGCACGTCCTGCATGCTGCCAATGTATACGCCCGCCAGCCCGCGAATGACAAAGTCGCGCTGCATCTCCTTGCTGGTTACCGCAAAATCCTTGTTGATGAGCCCTTCATCATACAATCTTTTCATATAGTTCATCGTGTCGAGATAAGCGGCGGATTCGAATTCCGGTACAAGCCCGCCCCCCGCGCCATCCGTTCCCCAATTATTAGGCGTGCCGAAATAAGAGCCCAAAGTCTTGAACGCGCCAAACACAAGGTCGTTCCGGTCCACCAGACCGAAGGTGTCGTGCTTGCCGTTGGAATCAGGATCGTTTTGCGTAAACTGCCGGATCACCTCATACAGCTCCTCCAGCGTAGAGGGTTTGGACAGCCCCAGCACGTTTAGCCAATCCTCGCGGATGATGATGCCCTGTCTGGACGAAGGCCGCTCCGTGTATAAGCCATAAAGCTTGCCGTCCACGGCTGTTTGGGCAAGGATCCCCTTGTCGAGATGCTTCAGGTTCGGAAAACGCTCCAGATAAGGACCGATCTCCCAGAAGGCGCCGGATCGGATCGAATTCTTCATGAACATGTAGTCCGTATGTTTGGCGAATGTTACCTTTTTGAGCGAATTCGTCGTCAGAGCGGTATTCATCTTGTCGGTGTAGATGCCGTCCGGCACCCAGTTGATCTCCAACTGCGTGCCCGTCAACGTCTCCAGCTCGTTCATCGTTTCTTCACTCGGCGAGTGGGGGAAGTGCAGCGGCGCCATAATCGTTATAACGGGTTTGTCGTCTCCGCCGCCGCTCGACTTTTTGTCATCGCCGCCGGTGCAAGAAGCGCATAATAGAAGCAGCGGCAAAATTGCCAGCATGAGCTTGCGGAAGCGGCAGACAGCTGGTCTCTGTAGCCCTGACATCGAAATCCCCCTTGTACTTGCGGCCTGCAGCCGACATAATCTAAGCTAATGATCATCGCCAGAGAAGATGATTATTGTCCCGCATGTATGCGTTTACTAAAATAGTGGTAACAGCGACGCAATCTAGAGAGAGAAGGTGGAGAAGTCCGTGCGTTCATTGTCCTTTCTTAGCAAGTTGACGATCTTCGGCTGCCTGCTTGGCACCATTCCGGTTATCTTCATCGGGTCGTTCTCCTACATGACGTCGTCCAAGGAAATTCAGGAAAACGTGGCCAGCGGCAATCGCCAGTTGCTGATGCAAATTAACTCCAATGTAGAGCAGAAGCTCACGACTGTCAACCACACGCTAAATCAGGTGATTCATTCCACCGTCCTGAAGCGGGCCATTCAGGGGCCGCTGTCGGCGGACGACTTCATGACCTATAACGATATCCAGAATGAGATCCGGTATATGCAATCTTTTGACACGAAGCTGGAAGATGTCATTCTGATTAACGAGCGCCACAACTGGATGGTCAAAAACTCCGGTCTCTATGCGTTCGACCGCTACCCTTTCCACGAACAGCTGGCTTCGCTGCGAAATACGCCCGAGGGCGTGTCCTGGGTGCTGACGCCGTCGGAATGGTTCTACTCCGAGGAGAATGCCCGCGGCACCGCCGCTTGCACATACAGTATCAGCCTGGTGAAGAAGCTTCCAACGTCGGGTTTGGAGAAGTATGGCCTCGCCGTCGCCAATATTCCCGCCTGCAGTCTGCAGGATCTCGTAGAGCTGGAGACCTCGGACGCCACGCTTGCGCATATGATCATTCTGGATGAAGAAAACCGGATCCTGCTGCATAGCGACCCTTCCCTCATTGGACAACCGGCCGAGGCCGCGGGAATGCCCGCCGAGCGCCTGACCGACGCCGCAGGGGACTTCGTCGTGGCTGGAGAGCAGGGCAAACAATCCGTTACGTATTACCGGTCCGAACTAAACGGCTGGCATTACCTGTCGGTTTCCTCCATCTCGGCCATGACCAAGGAATCCGTCAAAATCGGCGCCTACACGCTGTACATCTGCCTGTTTATGCTGCTCGTGTCGCTGCTTCTTGCCTGGATCGGATCCCGCCGCATGTACTCGCCCATCCAGCTGCTGCTCGCCCAGGTCGGCGAGCGCATGACGGACGGACGCGCAGATAGGCGGAGCCGCAACGAATTCCAGGTCATCAGCGAGCGCGTGCACGGGTTGTTCCAGTCCAAATCCCAACTGGAGAAGGAGGTCCAGCAGCACGTGCAGCAAGCGCGCGCCTTCTTCCTGATGCGCGCGCTGCAAGGCAACGTTCGGGGAAGCTCGATGCCGGAGAAGCTCCGGCAGTTCGGCTACGGCGAGCAGTTCGAGAGCTGGCGGACTATGGCCGTCATGGCGCTGCAGATCGACTTTCAGGAGGACAGCCGTTATACCAAAGGCGATCTGGAGCTGCTGCTCTTTGCTGTCCAAAATATCGTAGAAGAGCTGGTGCCGTTGCAAGGCCGGCTGGCTCCCGTTGCCATGGACGGTACCATCGTCGTCGTGGTTGGGAGCGCCACCGAGGATGCCACGGGGTTCTCCGAGGAGATGTATGCCGTTACGGAACAGGTACAGAGCCAGGTTGCCGGTTACTTGAATGTGCAGATCAGCATCGGCCTCAGCCTGCCTTTCACGGCCTTCGATCATCTCTCCGTCGCATGCCGCGAAGGGATCGAGGCGCTTAAGCAGCGGATGAAGCTCGGTACGGGCATTATTATTCAATACGAGCATTTCGAGCAGCAGGAGGGCAAGCCGTTTTGGGGCATTGGCTACCCTTCTTACATCGAGAACGAGCTGCTCGACGCGATCAAGCTGGCCGAGAAGGACGCCTCCAAGGAACTGCTGAAGCAATTCCTGCAAGCCGTTTTCGCGGAGGAGCACAGTCCGCAGGAATACCAGATTCCGCTCGCGCGGCTGCTGAACAGTCTGCTTGTCGTCATGCAGGAATCCGGCGTCGGGCTAGGTCAGATTCATCCCATGAAGAGCTCGCTGCTGGAGGAGCTGCTCAAGCTGCCTACGCACGCGGAGATCGAGGAGTGGTTCTGGAGCGGCGTCGTGCATCCCATGGTGAAGGTGTTCCGAGACAGACGCGAGGCGCAATACCATAATATTTCGGAGAAAATCATCGATCTCGTCCAGCATCATTACGATTCGGATCTGACGCTTGAGGAATGCGCGGCACGTCTGCATTACAACGCCAATTACTTGAGCAGCGTCTTCCGCAAGGAGACGGGCCATTCGTTCAGCGAATATTTGACGATGTACCGGTTCAACATGGCGAAGCGCTGGCTGTCGGACAGCGAGATGCCGATCAAGGATATCGCCGCGCGGCTGCGCTACAACAACCCGCAAAATTTCATCCGCTCCTTCCGCAAGCAGGAGGGCGTCACGCCGGGCCAGTACCGCGAGCGGAAGCGGAGCGGGTAAGGTGCGGGTAAGAAGTAGGCAAGGAGCCGGTAAGGCGCGGGTAGGAAACCCGCTTGGGCGGAGGGGAGGCATATGGCCTTAACGAAACGAGCAACGTAGAAAAGCCAATGAGCCCGGACGTGCAGGTAGACAAGCCTGCCCGATCCGCACCACGCGCAGCTCTCGATCCTTGGCGGTGCCAGCTACCGCCCGCCTCTTACCTCTCCGGAACGCCCAGCTCCGCCCTGCCGCCCATATAGGGACGCAGCGCCTCCGGAAGGTAGATCGAGCCGTCTTCCCGCTGGTGATTTTCCAGCAGCGGGATCAGGATGCGCGGACTGGCTACGGCCGTGTTGTTGAGCGTATGGCAATAACGAAGCGTCCCCTCCTCGTCGCGGTAACGAATGTTCGAACGGCGAGCCTGAAAGTCGAGCAAATTCGACGACGAATGCGTCTCGCCGTAAGCGCCGCGGCTCGGCATCCAGGTTTCCAGATCGTATTGCTTATACGTCTTTTGCGACATGTCTCCCGTACAGACCGCCATCTGGCGATAAGGCAGCTCCAGCATGCGGAGCACCGTCTCGGCATGTCCCGTGATTTCTTGAAGCATGGCCTCCGAATGCTCCGCGTCCGCCTGGCAAATGACTACCTGCTCCACCTTGGCGAATTGATGCACGCGATAGAGACCGTGCACGTCCCGCCCTGCCGAGCCGACCTCGCTGCGGAAGCACATCGAAGCCGCGGCCAGCTTGATCGGCTGGTCGACATCCACAATCTCGCCTGCATAGAACATGACCAACGGCACCTCCGACGTCCCCACCAGATAGCGCTCTTCTTCCGCAATCCGGTACGTCTGATCCTCCCCTTGCGGGAAGAAGCCGGTTCCCTTCATCGCTTCCGCCCGCGCCATCAGCGGCACATCCAGCGGAGTGAAACCTCGCTCCACCAGCAGGTCCAGCGCCATTTGCTGGACGGCGCGATGCAGCAGCACGCCCGTACCGGTCAAATAATAATGCCGGCTGCCCGCCGTCTTTACCCCTCGCTTCACATCGACAAGTCCGTGCAGCTCCGCAAGCGCCATATGATCCCGCCATTCGAAGTCGAAGACCGGCGGCTCTCCTACCCGCTTCAGCTCCACATTATCCTCATCCGACTGCCCGATCGGCGTATCCGGCGATACGATATTCGGCACGCGTTCAGCCAGATTCTCTACAGCGAGCAGGACTTCTTCCAGCTTTCGCTCCAGCTCCCCGATGCGGCCGTTTATTTCCCGCACTTCGGCGCGTCCTCGTTCCGCTTCATCACGGTTGCCGCCCCGCATCCATCCGCCGATCGACTCCGACAGCTTATTGCGACGCTCTCTGAGTCCATCCGTCTCGCCTTGCGCCTTCTTCCTGGCGTCGTCCGCCTCCAGCAGCTCCGCAATCGACAACTTGATTCCTTTGAGATCCGCCGTCCGCTGTACTTCAGCCGCATGCTCCCTGATCCATTTCATGTCCAACATCGTGACACCGCTCCTTTGTTTGTTAGCTATGCCTCAAACCTTCAAAAAACACAAAAAGCGCCCTCATCCCACTGGGACGAGGAGCGCTTATACTCGCGGTGCCACCCAAATTGACCAGACAGACAATGGCCATGTCCGATCCTCTTTGTTCCGCGGTAACGGGCGGATTCCGGTAAACTTAGGAGGACGCTTGACCGAAGCGGCGCGGGATCAATCACGCTTGCTCCGCACCTTGCGGTACTTTGAGCTGCTATCCTCTTGACGAGTACGCCTCCGAGTTGGATTCTCTTCACGGGCATAATGTCGAATTCGATTTTTACGTATTATAGCTTATGCGATCGGTCTTGCGCAAGTCTTCGAACCGAATACGGCTTCGACTACGACCATCCCGCATTCCACTCGTCCAACGCCAATCGGGCGGCCCCAAGCAGTCCCGCTTCATTGCCTAACACCGCTGGTCTTACGCTAAGCGCTTGCTCCGTGCAGGAGCCAAGCCGCGCCAACAGGTCCCTCCACCACAATCGATGCGTATCCAAAATTCCGCCGCCAATGATGATTAGCTCAGGATCGTACAAATTCTGCAGAGAGACCAGTCCGGTTGCCAGATCGGACACGAATCGGCTTATAACGGCTCGCGACTGTTCATGTCCCAGCTCCAGTTGCCGCATCAACTCGCGACTGTCCCATCCGCTGTCCACGAGCTTCGCCGAACGGTTGAGGGCCGTTCCGGAAGCATATTGCTCCAGACAGCCGGTCTGACCGCAGTTGCAAGCCATGCCTCCGGGATACAGGATCATATGTCCGATTTCTCCCGCTCCGCCGCGCGGCCCCGCAATCAGCTTGCCGTCATGCACGAGAGCTCCCCCTACTCCGGTTCCCAATGTCAGCAGCACATAATGCCTGGCCTCCCGTCCGGCACCTAGCCAACCTTCTCCCAGCGCAGCCGCGTTGACGTCGTTGTCCACGAATACAGGCAGCGACAGCCTGGCCTCCATTACCGATTTCAACGGCGTGCCCATCCAGCCCGGCAAATTATCGGTCGCATAAAGCACCGTCCCCGTTTGCCTGTCGATTCGGCCGGCCGCGCCGATGCCAAGCGCTCCGATTTCCCCTCTATAATCGTTCCGAAGCTGACCGACCACTTCCTCCATGCAGGCGAGAATAGCCTCTTTGCCCTGGCTCACGGGAGTCGCAGCTTGAGCGAGTCCGATTATCGCGCCATCCGGGCTTATGATGCCCGCCTTGATGTTGGTACCGCCGACATCCATTCCTATGACATGCATCCCGTCCTTGCCAGCCGCCGCGCGCTCCTGTGCTTCAACCATTGAATCATCTCTGCCGTTCAACTCTCCGCCCACCTTTCACTTGCCGTAACCGAACTGAACTACTTTTGCGAAAGCTCATGCAAGCGCAGCAAACCAAACATATTATTCGTCGCGGTCCAGCCGGTATAAACCGAATACATGCCGCCTTCGTCGATATGGTTGTTCTGGTCGGCCCTGCCGTCCCATTGCCGGGTTACGGCATTGTAGGAGCCGCGCCAAGCTCCGTCCCACAGCGGCGATTCGCCTTTGCACTGGATGTCCGTCAAGAAGTTTGCCAGCTTGCGCGCGCCTTCTTCGTAGTTAACATCGCCGGTAGCCTGCCAAGCCTCTATGAGCGCCATCAAAGCGAACCCTTGCGTATAGACCAGATCGCATAGATTTTCGTTGTTTTGCAGTGCGGCATCTTTCGTCTGGGCGTCGTTGTTCAAGATTCCGCCGCTTCCATGCTGCAAGGAGAGCGTATAGGCGCCGGCCTTCTTCAGCGCTGTTGCAAAACGCTCGTCCTTCGTCAGACGGTACGCCACGCTGAAGCTATACAGCGCTTTGGCCGTCTCGGAGGACAGAGGTCTCCAATCTTCGGTCAGTTCCAGCTCGTAGGATGTCTTTATCCTGCCGTCTTCAAGCTGAAGCGCGAGCAAATAATCGTAAGCTTTCAATGCCGCCGTTTTGTACTTCTCTCCGCCTGCAGCTTGATGCAGAAGCAGGAAGCCGGCCGCAAGCCACAGCACAAAGTCCGGCCCTTTCGCAAGCTCCCACGTTTTGCCGTCCTTCCGCACAAAATTGCCTTCGGAACGCTGGATGCCTATCCAGTAATCGGCTACTTTCGCCGCGCTTTCCAGCAGGCGCGGATCCCGGTCGATTTCGTAGGCATGGAGCAACGCGATCATAATCCGGCCGTTGTCATTTTGGTAAAGCTTTTTCCCCGAATCCGTTACGGTATTCCCCTCTACCAAAAAGAACGGAAAACTCCCGTGCCAAACAGACATAGGATCGTTATCCTGCACGCGCAGCACCCATTCCTTGATCTTCGCGGCCAGCTTCGCGTAACGATCGGAGCCGGTGATCCGCTCGTACACCGTTAAAGTTCTGAGCAGCTCCGTATTGCAATCGGGCCTGACCCAGTTGACCCTTATATGCTCATTGATCCGAATCCGTTCGTACATGCCGTGATAGCCGCCGTCGAACGTCAGCATTTGCGACTCGATCCACTCCATGCACGTTTCTACGCTTGTCAAATACGTCTGGCTGTTCATGTCCTGCCTCCTTAATATAGCTTGTCCGCTACGGCATTGGCCGTCTTCATGATCGCTTCCGAAGTCCTCTCCCTGGAGAGAGACTCTACAATGGCGGACAACATGTCAATGGCCTGGATTTGCGCGATTTTCGTCGAAAGCGCCCCTCCCTGAAGCGGCGATTCCTTGGTGGGCACCAACAAAATCGCATCGGCAACCTGCGTAATCGGCGACCTGGCGTGACTGGTCAGGCAAATGACGGTGGCGCCGCTCGCCTTCGCCTTCTTGATCGGATCGACCAGATCCTTGGTGCTGCCCGACGTTGAGATGCCGAACACAATATCGTCTTTGCCTAGCAGCGACGCCGACATCGCAATAATATGCGCGTCTTGTTGCACTGTCACGGGCAAGCCGAGCCGCATGAACCGGTAATACGCGTCTTGGGCGGTAATGCCCGACGAACCTACGCCGATAAAATGAACGCGCTTGCCCGACAGTAACCACTCTGCGGCCTGCATCAACGATTTCGGGTCCAGCAAGGCTCTCGTATCCGCCATGACCTTCGTATGAATGGCGGTGACTCGGTTCATGATGGAGAGCGGGTAGTCGCCCTCCTCCACCTCCTCCTCGGTCTCCGCTTTCACCGCATTTAGCACCGTAACGGTGATCGACAGCTTGAACTCATGATAGCCGCTAAAGCCCAAGCTCCGACAGAAGCGAATGACCGAGGTTTCGCCAACGCCGGCCTTCTCGGATAGATCCGTTACCGTATAATGAACGGCCGCTTCCGGATCGTTCAACACCGTATCCGCCACTTTCTTTTCGGCTTTCGTCATGGACGAATATAAGCTGGAAATCGTCAGCAGCGTGTTGGCATTCCCCTTGATTGATGTTTTTTTCTTCATTTCCCGCCACCTACTTCTTCCGGGCTGGTTGCGAATGTTCGCCGAAACCACGGATCACATGGACAAACTGTTTCGTAATCTCCCGCGGCCGCGTAATCGCCGTCCCGACGACTGTCGCGTACGCGCCGGCGCGCAAACATTCGAGACATTGGTCCGGCGTCCAAATCCGCCCCTCCGCCAATACGGGAGTGCGGTTCAAGTCCGCGAGCCGCTTAACCAGCGCAAGATCGGGTTCCGATTGTTGCTCGCTATACGGCGTGTAGCCGGACAATGTCGTCGATATCAGATCGACGGCCAATTCCATCGCATGGACCCCCTCCTCGAACGTAGAGATGTCCGCAACGATTGGCACCTGCGGATAAACCGCCTTGATTTCGGCAATAAATTCGGCAATGGTTCTGCCGTCCGGCCTTGGCTGCGAAGTTGCGTCTATGGCGACCATATGGGCTCCGGCTTCAACGACAGCCTTCACTTCTTCCATCGTTGGCGTAATATACACATCGGAATTGTCGTAATCTCGCTTGTATAGTCCGATCAGCGGCAAAGACACCGCTTGCCGGATTGCCGCGATATCCGCCGGCGAATTGCAGCGGATCGCGACAGCGCCCCCCTGTTCCGCCGCCACGGCCATTGCCGCCATATGCGATGCTCCGAATAACGGCTCATCCTCCAGCGCCTGGCACGAGACGATACATCCATGCCTGAGACTTTTGATCATTGCATTCATGGGTTCACCTGCCAGTTATGATTTAGTCCCATTCTAGCATATGCCTCTGCAATAAAAAAGAACTTTTCTCTTTTTTATTAATTATAAAAAGAAAATATTTTTATTTTATTCGCCTCTATCCTCTACCGGTAGCCGCCGTGAGAACTCTCGCTTCGAGAATGAAAACTACATGATTCCAAGGTCATCAAAGTATCATTTTTGGTCATCATCTTCACTTATTCCAGGATCTTGTGGGAGATATAATGTAGGGGCATTGACTTTATAAATTCGGAGGGTGAAACTATGTTACGCGAAACGAATGCCGATGTCGTTATTATCGGGGGGAGTCTGGGCGGCTGCGCTGCCGCTCTTGCAGCAGCGGCTATGGGGAAAACGGTCTTGATGACGGAAGAAACGGCCTGGATTGGAGGGCAATTGACCAGTCAGGCGGTTCCTCCCGACGAGCACCAATGGATCGAACAGTTCGGTTGCACGTCGAATTACCGTAAATTTCGTAATGGAGTAAGGGAATATTACCGAAGGAATTTCCCGTTGTCCGATCAAGCTGCCGCGGATCTGCTCCTGAATCCGGGCAACGCCAAGGTTAGCCGCATAAGCCATGACCCCCGAGCAGCGCTTGCGGTGCTTCTGGAAATGCTGGCACCGTATATGCACAGCGGAAAGCTGGTCGTGATGACGCATTGCCGGGCAGAAACTGCGGAGACGGATGGAGATCGCATTCGCTCCGTCACATTGCGGAACGTATTATCGGGAGCAAGCACGATCGCTGTAGGGCAATATTACCTTGATGCCACGGATTGCGGGGATCTGCTTCCGCTTACCGGAACGGAATACGTTACGGGGTCGGAATCCCGTTCCGAGACAGGAGAGCGGCATGCGCTTGACGGCCCTGCCGATCCCCAGGACATGCAATCCATCACGCATTGTTTTGTCGTCGATTATTTGGAAGGCGAGAATCATACCATCGACAAACCCGCAGATTACGAGTTTTGGCGATCGTATCGTCCCGATTTTTGGCCGGATCGATTGCTAAGCTTGGCCGGTGTTCGACCAACTACCCTGGAGCCCGTTTATTACGATTTATTGCCGGGAGGCAAAGGTTTGTCGTTCTGGGAAGGCTTCTCTTTGCTTACTTATCGGCGTCTGGCGGACAAAAACAATTTTTTGCCAGGCACTTTTCCCGGGGATGTTAGTGTTGTCAATTGGCCGCAGAATGATTATTTTCTGGGTTCGATCATAGATGTCAGCGAAGAGGAGAGATCCCGTCATCTCTATCAAGCCAAACAATTGAGTTTGTCGCTTTTATATTGGTTGCAGACGGAAGCGCCGAGGCCGGACGGCAAATGCGGATATCCGGGATTTCGTCTTCGTCGGGATGTCTTCGGAACAGAGGATGGTATGGCTCTGTATCCATATATTCGCGAGTCGAGAAGAATCAAAGCGGAATTTACTATACTTGAGCAGCATATTAACCCGCAAGACCGATCTGATGGCCAGGCGGAGAATTTTCACGATTCTGTTGGCATCGGTTACTATGCGATGGATCTTCACCCGAGCACCGGGAACCGGCATTATATTCATTTGCCGGCTCTGCCATTCCAGATCCCGTTAGGCAGCATGATTCCTGTACGAATGAACAATTTGTTGCCTGCTTGCAAAAATATTGGCACGACTCATATTACGAATGGCAGCTATCGTCTGCATCCGGTGGAATGGAACATCGGTGAAGCGGCAGGCGCTCTTGCCGCGTTCTGTCTGGAAAGGAATGAGACGCCGCGCAACGTGCGCAACAACCAAAAGCTGTTGACGGAGTTTCAAACCGTATTGCAACGACACGGGGTCGAGCTTGCCTGGCCGGAAAACATCATGAATTGAAATCGCATACTATTGGAAATGTGCTAAAATGAACAAAAAACCGTCGGGGGGATTTTTGTGAAAAGCATGTTGACTTCGGAAACCATTCTAACCGGGGAAGGGACGTATCTGCATATTGCAGCGGCAGCTCCGTTCGCCTTCCATGTTCGAGTGAGCCGGACAGACTGCTTTGACGCAAGTCCCCCTTTGACTTGGCTCGACACGGATCGTTTGATTCCGCAAGTTGCCTGCCGGGTTACGGAGCAAAATGAGGAAAGAGTCAGTCTTAGCGTGGAAGAGGCTGTCATTCAGGTAAATCGGCGCACGGGGGAGATCACGTTTCGGGACAAAGGGGGCCGTCTGCTGACCCGACAGGACCAGCCGGCTTATGGGGGCGATCCGGATGGCTTCGAAACGGCGTTTGTTTTGGCGGAGGAGGAGCGCCTGTACGGATTGGGCGACCAGTATGACACCCCGTTGATGAAGAGAGGTCATAAGATTTCTATTCGTTTGCGCGACAATCGTGTACATGCCCCTATCCCCTTCATTATGTCGACCGCCGGCTGGGCATTGCTTATCGATAGCGACCGGGAACATGAATTCGATGTCGGTTGCGACTTGCCGGACATTTTGCGTATTCGCGGAAAGCAGGACGAACTGGCCTTTTATTTGATAGCCGATCGCGATCTGGCCGGCTTGCTCGACAAGTACACGAAATTGGTCGGCTCTTCGTATATGCTGCCGATCTGGGCATATGGGCTATCATTCGTCTGCAACCGGCAGACGACGGCGCGCGATATGATTGAGGACGCTTTGAAATTCAGACGCGATCATATCCCTTGCGATATGATCGGGCTGGAGCCCACCTGGATGGACAAACCTTTCGATTACGGGACATCCATCAATTGGCACCCCGATCGATTCTATATTCCGGCATGGATGCCGGAGGGCGCGCACACGTTTCTGGGAGTTCTGCAGACGATGGGTTTCAAATTAAGTCTTGGCCTTCCGCTCCGAGAAAGTTCCGATATCGGGGAACCCTCCCGCCGAGATGCAAAGTGGTACAAAGATCTGGAGCGGTTTGTCGCTCAAGGCGTAGACGGGTTCAAGCTATGCACGGAGGTTCAGATAGGGGAGCAAACGTATCCTCCTTCTCTCCCGCAAAAGCCGGAAGATTCTTTCAGCTTGACACATCCGGGTTCAGTGAGCCGCATCCTATTCGAAGGATTCGCGGGACAAACGGGTCGTCGGCCGATGATCTATTCGCCAATCGGATATACGGGCATTCAAAAATATGCGGCGATGTGGTCGGGAGGAAGAAGCTCGCCGCATTTGACCGTTCTCAATATGGGTTTATCGGGTATACCGCATATGAGCGTCGCTATAAATCTGCATACGCCCGAGGGAATTCACTTTGGTTTTTTTCAGCCATGGGCGAACGTGAACAGTTGGGCATATTGGCGCCATCCAACGCTTCTCGATCAGAATCTGCTGGACATTTTCCGGAAATACGCTGTATTGCGTTATAAGCTGATACCTTATATCTATTCTGCGGCGCACGCCGCCGTTAGTAACGGGTTGCCGATTACCCGGGCGATGCCGCTGGCGTTCCCCCACGATTCCCGTTCAGATTCACTGCCAAACCAATATATGTTTGGAGACAACCTGCTCGTCGGGGTATTCACGGACCGGGTGTATTTGCCTGCCGGCGAATGGTTCGACTTCTGGACCGACGAACGATATTTCGGATCAAGCGAGGTTGTCTGTCGCCTTCCCGCTCATGCGGGTGGTCCCCTGTTCGTACGTGCCGGGTCGATCATACCGATGTGGCCGGAGATGGACTATGTCGGGCAGAAACCCCTCGATCGGTTGGAACTGCATGTGTACCCTGGCAGAGAAGGCGAATTTACCTTATACGAAGACGATGGGCAGACGTTTGGTTACTTGCAGGGGGAGTCGGCAATTACAAAAATGACTTGCCATGTCAACGAGGAGCGCATATTGCTGAAGATTGACCGGCGGAAAGGACAATATGCCGGAATGCCGAAGCAGCGAATCTGGAGCGTTGTTTTTCATTCTGCGGAAAAGCCGTCTGCAGTGACCGTTGACGATTCGGAATGGCGCGAGACGACAGCCGGGCGCAAGGGGCTCCCTCCCGACTGCTGGTCCTATCAACGGAAATCGAGTACGCTCCGGATGACACTGAATGAACCGGAAAACCAGTTGACCGTGCGTGTCGAATTGTTGTACGGCGCTTTGCAAACGACGAAGGAGAAACCCCGGCGTGACCATACAAGGCGTACGGCCACGGAATTGGAGAATAAAGTCGGGGTCGGACAAATATATAAACTCGCAAGCCAGGTAACGGATATGATCAAGCTCGAAATTGACCGTGAACTAAGGTTGCATGAGATCGCTTCGCGCTTGCATGTCAGCCCTGCCTATTTGAGCCGCTGTTTCAAGAGAGATGTCGGGTTATCCTTTTCCGACTATGTGCTGGAGCAGAAGATGGCGCTGGCCAAGGAACTGCTGTTGTCCGGGTCTACTGTCGCGGTTGCCTCGAGCCTCACCGGTTACAAGGAAACAAGTTATTTTATTCGCGTGTTCCGCAACTATTGGGGAATGACTCCCGGCGAGATCAAATTGTAAGGCTTATTGCAAATGCGGGTCGGCAGCCATCCGTTTGGAGCTTCGTCCCGCGACAGTTCCCCGCCATGTTAGCGATTTATGCGCGCTGCCCGAATTTTCTCCTCATACTGACGAAAAATTTGATGTCCTTCGTAGAAGTCCATAATTTCCTGACGATATTCCGGCCAGTATTCCCCCGATTTGTCGGAGAAAAGCATCTTGACCTGCAATTCATTTTGCCTCGAGCGCATAGCGTCTACATCTATACCTAGAGGGGGAGTGAGCGTAGTTCCCAATCCTTCGCGTACAGGAAAGGATACAAGCGAGCGGTAAACCGCCTTATCCCGCTCGGTGATCCGAGGGTCTAAAACGGTAAGCCCCAACACTTCGGGAGTTCGGGGAGTGAAAAAGCTCCATATTTCAAATAGATCTCCCATTTCTTGCACGTCTTTTTCAATAGCATCCGTCATTAACGTAATCGTGTTTCCTTTACGCGTGTAATGTTTTCCTTCCAGGCCGTAATGGGTCAGCAAAAATCCTTCTTCGCCTGCCATCCAGTCAAGAATATCGACGATCCTCTTTAATTTTTCCGGATTCTGACCTGCGGCGTTATTGGAAAAAACAAACGAATAGTCGGGTGTGACGCTTGTTCGCAACGGCTGATTGCCGAACGGGTTAAAGGGCACCCAATCCGCGGCAGGGTTGCTCTCCTTACTGCGCGCCTGGACGCTTCTTGGGTTGGAATCAAAAGCGAAATCCGCCGTTTCGCCCATTATGACCCCCACTTTGCCCTGAATGGCTTTCTCCACGGGTTTGTTTCCTTTATTTAGAAACCAATCCGGGTCGACCACTCCTTCGTCGATCACGTTAAGAATGTCATCGACAACTCGTCCGACGCGCAGGTCCGTCTGCATATCCACCAGATGATCGTCCCCGTAGTACGACGGGAATAACAATCCGTTCTTGACATATTCCGGCCATTCCAGCGAGATGGATACCCCGTTCCCGGCTGTCGAAAAACCGTAGGTATCGTCGAGGCCGTTCTTGTCCGGATCGTTGAAGGTAAACGCTCTCAAAACATCGACGTATTCCTCGTAATGGTTCGGAATGTCCATGCCGAGATTGACCAGCCAGTCTTTTCGTATATAATAAGCCCGGTACGATTGTTTGTCATAAGGAACCGGAGCACGCGCAAATTTATTCTGCATCTGGTATTCGCGCAGTTCCTTCTCACTGATCCAGTGCTTAAAATAGTTTGGCATGGTATCCGGCGCAATGTAGTGCGTCATGTCCGCCAACACGTTGTCCAGTATATATTTGGCGCCTCCGTCCGGTCTGGAGACCAGCCACATATCCGGAGGATCGTTGGAAGCGAGCAATGAAGCGATGGTTGAATTGTATTCATCGCCAGGCGCCATCACGGTAACATCAAGGTCGACATTAAATCTCTTTTCGATCTCCTGCCGCACGACATCGCTCGCCGGATCAGGCAAGCGGGCTGAGGATGGAGCGTCGATAAAAAGATTCAAGGAAAGTTTGTCCAATGAATGGTATGCCGTCGGGGATACGGGAGTCTGGGCATTGCCGCTGTCCTTCATCCCGAAATTGATCAGGATAACGCCAAGAATCGTGAACAGGGCAAGACTCATTTTGACAAATTTCACTGCATCTCCTCCCACATGCCATGCTGCTATAATCATACTCATTATAGCAGACAAAATAAACAAAATTTCAACCATAGCAAAGATTATTCGTTGCAGGGCTATATCATTGAAGGTAGAATGTGACCTAATATACTACGAAGCTCCGGAGGCTCCTATGCGAATCAATCGGTTAAACCGAATCCAGTTGTCCTATTTGCCGGTTTTTTTCGTCATCTGCTTAAGCCTGTTGTTTATCGCATATTTGACTCTGAGCGAGGTAAGCAAACAATCTGCCCACAAGGCCAACAACATGTTAGCCCACAACGTGATGCAGATGATCGACAATTCGTTGCAATCGATTGATCTGGCAATAGATCGGCAATTGCTCGAGAATGATATGATCTCTCTTTTTTTTCAAGAAACATCTATTCGGGACAGGCAATATTGGGATTATCGTACGGCAATCGTATTGAATGAGCTGCTGGAAAGCCATCCGCTTATTGACTCTATCTATTTGTACCGGACAAGGGACAATATGGTTTTAAGTCCCACAACGTTTATCAGGCTGGATGAATTCGGAGACAAACAGTTTGTTGGCCGGAAGCTTTCTTCGCTGCAGCCGTTCCGCTGGACGAGCAACCGCGAATATCGCGAGCAATCGGGAGATTCGACCGTTGATGTGGTCAGTTTGGTCAAGTATGCCAATCTATCCGACCGCAGTTTGGTCGTGGTCAATGTCAGCACGGAACGATTAAGCCATTTGATTCGCGGGATGACGCCGTCAGGGCTGAATTATTTCGAGCTGTCGGATGTCGACGGCGGGGTTGTTGCTACGCGCGATTGGCCGAATGCGATGAAGGAACGATGGAGAGAACGCCCGGAGAGCGGCGCGGAATGGTCCAATGCCCAATCCGAGTATACGGGGTGGACGGTTCGCAGCGGCGTTTATGAAGGAGGCATCATGCAGTGGGTGTCGACCCTGTTTTACGTATGGATAACGCTCGGGTTTCTGACTATTGCCGGGGGAATAATATGGCTCATCTTTGTAACGCGCCGGAATTACCGGCCGATTCAAATGATTTCGCAGCGCATGACCGAATACTTTCAGCAGAAGCGGCAGGAACTGACGCTTCCCGACCGGGACGATGAATTGAAGTATATCGAGACAGCAGTCAACAAACTGCTTGATCAATCCAGCTTGCTGCTTGAGCAGAACAAAGAAAATCTCGCTTACCGCAAGCGGCATGTGTTCCTGCAATTGCTGGAGGGAGCGGTTTCAGGACAAACGAATGAATGGCGGCAAGAAGTCGAGCAGTTCGGCGGGGCGATCGATCATAGCAGATTGCTTGTTGCCATCGTCGAAATTGACGGTTACCAGGACATTTCCGGCAAATATACCTCCCGGGATCTGTACTTGCTAAAGCATGTCATGTACTCGGCGCTTGATGAAATGGCGGAGACGGAAACATGCCGTGTATGGTCGGAATGGATAGAGCGCCATCAGCTAGGCGTGTTGTTCATTATGGAACATGGCGGGAATGCAGACGAACAGGCGCTTTCGCTAATGGAGAGATTAAAAGCATGGGTTAATCGGCATTTGCCTTACACGGTTACGGTAGGCGTAGGAAACTGGCAAGAGGATGCCGCCAATGTCGTCGAATCGTACGAAAGCGCGTTGGAAGCGCTGAATTATAAAGCCTCTCTCGGCATGAACCGGATTATCAAACACACGGATATCGCCGCCAAACCGCCGCTTGAAATACTTAAACAATCGCAGCGCGTCCGTGCCGTCGGCCAATCTTTTCGGTCAGGCGAAGTGGACTGGGAACGTCATTGGCACGAATTGTTCGAGGAATGGCGCGAACAGTTATTTACAAAAGATGAGTTGCTCGGGATGTTAAATTACCTCATCTACCAGTTGCACAAAGAAATCTCGGAACTCCCCAAAGAATTTCAAACGATCTGGAACGATGGACCGCATGCGCAATTAAACGGAATTATGGGACGGCAGGAAACGTTGGATACGATACAAAAAGAATGTTTTGGAGTTCTCCAGGATACTTTCAGAAGAATGAGCGATTTGCGGGAGAGCAAACATAATCATCATTTGATTCGCAGCGTAAAGCAATATATCCATGAACACTACAATGATTCGAATCTGTCCCACGCCCATTTGGAAAAAGAGTTTGGTTTGACTGCCAGTTATTTGAGCCGGCTGTTCAAGGAGGAGTTCGGGGTTAAATTTATTGACTACTTGTCGCAGACCCGGATCGAGAAAGCGATCGAGCTTCTGAAGGCATACCCGGACAAGACGGTTCAGTCCATCGCGGAGGAGGTCGGCTATATGCATGGCATTACGTTTATCCGGGCGTTCAAGAAATATACGGGAAGCACGCCGGGCAACTATCGGAAGGACTTGATTCCATAGATTTCAATTAAAGTCGCACCGGTCAAAAAACGTCGCAGAAACGGCTTCGAAGCTTTCGAGGCCGTTTTTCAATTTTTGTCGATACGGTCAAAAAGGCTATATATACGGGTAAAAAGGGAGGTGTTATGGTTAGTCCCGGGTGACGGAACTGCATTTGGAAAGCGAAGGGGGAGCGCCGTTGAATTGATATGAAAAGGCTTTCGGCTTTAGAAGAACATACTTCTGCTTCAAGGAGGATGATCCATGCTTTACGTTAAACGGTATGCACGAAACGTTATAACCAAGCTGCTTGTTGTCTTATTGTTGACTTCCACTCTGTCGCTTGGAGGTTTTCAAGCACCCGGGAAAATATACGGGGCTGCGCCGCGGATAACGGACATCGATTCTTCTTATGCCCGGAAAGAAATTGAGCAATTAACGGCGGCAGGCATTATCAATGGGTACAAAGACGGTACGTTTGCCCCTCTAAAGCCGATTACGCGAGCGGAGCTGGCGAAAGTCATGGCGCTTGTATCGGGTTTGCCGGAACAGCCCGATGAAGCCACGCGGTTTTCCGATGTTGCGGAAGGCAGTTGGCATCGCGGCTACATTGGCGCTCTTGTCGCGGCAGGCATTGTCCAAGGAACTTCGGCTTCGACTTTCTCGCCGGACTCTTATGTGACAAGAGAACAATTGGCCGTTTTGTACATTCGCGCTTTTGGACTGGAAAAACAAGCGTTGGAGGAAAGGAACGCGGGTAAGTGGTCCGACGCCGAAAGCATTGCCGATTGGGCGAAACCTTATGTCGCCTTGGCTTTCCGCATCGGATTTTTGAAAGGGATCGCGGGTAACGATGGATCGCTCCGTTTCGCACCGCAAGATTTTGCGGAACGCCAGGCGGCGGCCCGGCTCGCATTCGAATTTATGACGAATTATGAAACTTACAGACAAGCGGGAGAAGGGCAGAATAATCAAAGCCCAACAACGGCTCCCACGTCCACGCCGGAACCGTCCCTCAATCCGTCGCCGACTCCTGCATCATCGTCTGGACCGGCCAACGAGCCAACACCGGCGTCAACGCCCGTACCCACGGATGAGCCGACATCAGAGCCGACGACGACACCTACGCCGGAGCCGACGTTGCCGCCGCTGGAGATTGTTCGTAACGGACAGGCCAATGCGGTAATCGTGGTGGACGACACGGTTTATGAGAGAGAAGAAATACCGGAGCCAAGCGGCATCCGGGGCTGGAAACAAGAATACGGGACAGGAAGTATTGCCGTAAGCGATGAGCGCAGCCACTCCGGCATCAAGAGCCTTCATATCCAAGCCGCGGATAACGGGTCCTACGGGATAATAAGCGATCCCGTCGCGATAACCGGAGGCGTCTCCTATACGCTCTCGGCAGCCGTCTATCGCGAATCCGGCAGAGATCCTCAAGTCTTTATTCGTTACTATGACGCCAATAAAGTCAGGATCGCCCAGCAAGGATCAATCAAGGCGATACCTTTGGCCGAATGGCAGGACGTGTCGTACACCGCCGCGGCGCCGCCGGCGGCAGCCTACGCAGCGGTGATCCTGTTCACCAGCATGGCTCCTGCCAATCTCTACTTCGATGACGTAACGCTGAAGTCGGCCAGCGACGAAGACATGCCGATAACGAATCCGGGTTTCGAGCCGATCGTTTCCAGCAGCAGCCCTGCCATTGATACGCTTGTCGAATACGTGCATAAATCTACAAACACCCTTTTGCCCGTTCTAACGGAAGCGGAATATTTGAGCGAAGGAGTCGATCCGGATACGATCGTGATCCGTCTCGGCACCGCCCAAAGCGTTTCAGGCAATGATCCGGCGCTGGATATTTTGCTGGAGGGGCTAAGTCGCGACGGCTTTGTTATCTATCCGCAAGAACATCAGGTCATCATTGCGGGAGCCGGCGTTTGGGGAGCCGTCAACGGCGTCAACAACTTCTTGGAGCGATATGCCGGCGTGCGCTGGCTTATGCCCGGGCCTGACGGCGAGGATGTTCCGCAGCACAGCGACCTGTTGGTTGCCAGAGATATCGTACGCGAAGAACCGGCATTCGATTTTCGGGTGTTCAGTCCTCTGCATGCCAAGCCGAACAACAGCGTAAGCGTGTGGCAGGAGCAATATAGATGGGCGCAGCGAAACGGCATGCAAGGTTTCTATAACGCGCCGGTCAGCTTTCATCACAATATGTATAATTTATTTCCGATATCCAAGTACGGGGTGAGCAATCCGGAGTTTTATCCGAATGGCATACCTCCGGCAGCGAATTCGATACAAGGATGGCAGCCGTGCTTTTCGAATCCGGATACGATCGACGCGGCGGTTTCGGAGATTCTCGCCTATTTCCAGGCGAATCCGAAGGCGCAATCGTATTCACTTGGCACTAACGATGGAAACGGTTTTTGCGAGAGCAACCCGGTTCCCGTCTATTTCAATTGGGTCAATCAGGTTGTAGAGCGTGTGCTGGAGGTTTACCCGGACAAGTGGTTTGGCTTCCTTGTGTACCAGGCGATTGACAGACCTCCATCGTTTTCGCTGAACCCGCGTGTTATTCCTTTTATTACGAAGGATAGGACAGCTTGGCTTGATCCCGATCAGAAGACAGAGGATTTGGCGGCTCATGACAGCTGGCTGCAGGTTACGCAGCAGGTCGCCTACTACGATTATATTTATGGAAGTCCCTATCTTGTGCCGCGCGTATACCCGCATTTGATGGCGGACAATTTCCGAATTGCCCATGATCGGGGAGTAACATCGCTATACGCCGAGCTGTATCCGAATTGGGGCGAAGGAGCAAAGGCATGGGTAGCGGCGAAGCTGCTTTGGGATCCCGAACTGAACGTTGATGCACTGCTCCAGGAATGGTATTCGCGGGCGGTTGGCGTAGCAGCGGCTCCCTATCTGGAAGACTATTATGAGCATTGGGAACAATTCTGGACGGAACGGGCGATCGAGGAACCCTGGTTTTTACCCGGCGCCATTTATCAAACCTTTCATAATCCTTCTTATCTGAAGGCGGTCACAGCTGAAGACATCTCGATTAGCAGAGGGCTGCTGGAGCAGGTCGTTGCGAACGCGGGCACGGATAAGCAGCAGGCCAGAGCAAATCTGCTTATGAAAGCCTTCGAGTATTACGAAGCGTCCGTCCTGAGTTATCCGCAAGCCAATGAACCGCCTGCCGATACGGCCGCAGCGCTTGTCTTGCTGGAAGAAGCGGTAGACACCTTTGAAGAAAGGCTGCAGATGGCCGAAAAACGAATTGTGTTACTGGAGCAATTTAGAAGCGATCCGGCGCTCTTTCAACCTTTTGATGCCAGATCGTTTAATCAGTTGATGTGGTCGGGCTGGAATGTCGCCGAGTTTTGGCAGCTCGTCGAATACATGAGGGAACAGGAGACAAGCGGCGGACCCGTGCGGGCTCGCGCAGCCGATCTGGGGGCGACACATTCCTCCCTCCGTGCCAGAGAGTTTGCGACCATGCTGCTGCAAGCGGTATCCGAGCCCAACCTGGTGCTTAACCCCTCCTTCCAGAATAGCGAGCCGAGTGATGCGACAAAAGCGCCGCCGTGGGAGCTGTTGTCCCGATCGACATCGTCCCGAGCCATTAAGCGCGTGGAAGGAACGGGATATACGGATAACGCGAGCATGATGGTTTATGGAAAAGGCTGGGGCGGCCCAAGCCAGGTGATTTCCGTTCAGCCGGGTTTGGTAGACTTCTCGTTCCATTACCATATACCTGCAGGCGGCAATACGTCGACGAGCATGCAGTGGGGATTCGATTTGCTGGATGATCAGGGCAATTGGCTCAATTTCAGCACCGTGCGTTCTCCTGTGACTGCTCTGGAGGATGCGGAAGGCGTATGGCTGGAAGCACGGCTTACAGGAGAAATTCCCGCAACGGTTAACGGTATAGCAGTAGGTAAAGTGCGTCTTAATTTCCTGGTTGAAAGCGCGCAGCCGATAGAGCTCTATATCGACGATGTGCAATTTTTTAATGCGGCGAGCGGCAGTTGACTAATAGAAACGATTAGGGGGACTTTCAATGAAGGCAGTTAAAATGAAATCGATTGTGGTTGCGCTCCTTGCTTTGGTGCTAGCGATGTCCATGGCAGCCTGCAGCGGCAACGGGAATGGCAAAACAAATAAAGAAACGAATGGGGCAAGCGGGGCGCCGAATACAAGTTCCCCGACGGCCACGGCCCAGGATGACGTATATCCGGAGAACGGATTGCCGAAGGACGAGGCCGTGACGCTGAAATTCGGTTTCTTTGAAGGCGGTATGGGACGCGAATATATCGATTATGCGATGGACACGTTCAAAAAGAAATTCCCGAATGTCAGCTTTGAGGTCGTATATTCTCCGAAGATCGGCGATATTATCAATGCCAAAATATCGGCCAATGACGACGACGATATGTTTGATCTGTTCAATGGAACGATTCCTGGCGGAGTAACGCCGCTTGTCCTGGCAGGCAAGCTGGAGCCGCAGGACGATCTGTGGGACCATGTTTTATATGATGGAAACGGCAAAACGCTCAAGCAACTGGTAATGCCGGGAGCGGTTGAAGCTTCGGTCAATGTCGTCCAAGGTAAACTTTATGCGTTGCCTGTAGCCGCCAGCGGATCCGGCCTGTTCTTTAACAAACTATTGTTCGAGCAGAAGGGATGGAACCAGTCGCCGAATACCTGGAGTGAATTTGTCGAACTGCTGGCCAAAATCAAAGCGGACGGAGTCATTCCCATAACGTATCCGGGCCAATATCCGAATTATATCGAGCATGCATTCGGCCCAGTCAAAATGTTTGAGCTTGCTGAAATCAACGGCAATTTGGAGGAGTTTACAAAAAACTTCCGCAACTTTAATTTGCCGCAGCATCTTTCGCCGGAAAGCACCGAAGTATGGAAACGAATCTATGAGCTTGGCCAAAAAGGATATTTCCCGGAAGGTGTAGCGGCTTTGTCGCACACTCAATCGCAAATGCAAATGATCCAGGGGCAGGCGGCGATGGTAGCGACCGGCGTGTATGTGGAAAACGAAATGAAGTCGGCGTTGCCGCCTGAGTTCGTCTGGGGTTATATGTCGGTTCCTATGGGCGACGACCCGGACGGTACCAGATGGATTCGCTCCACGGCAAGCAATGGTCACTACATCTGGGCGGGCAAGCCGGATTTGAACAAGCAATGGGCCAAAGAATTTAATGTTTGGATGTGGAATCTGGACGTACAGGAGGTCATCGCCGAGAAAGGCGGACAATTGCCGGTGCGCCAGGACTTCTCCGATGACGAGACGAGAGCCGGCAAGTTGCAGAATGCGCCGAAAGCGATGTTCGAGTACATGAATGCCAACAACACAAAAATGGAGGGGGCCGTTCGGGATCGGACGTTAACGGACCCGAGCGTCTCTCAAGCGAACAAGGTCATTCAGGAAGGCACGATCGGCATTACATCAGGAAATAAGGAACCTCTGCCTATTCTCGAGGAGGCGGAAAAGTTAATCGAAAAGGCGATACAGGCACAGAAATAATAGCTTTTGCAAGGAAATGACTCCCCGCTGGTATTGGCGGCAAAGTATTCACGGTTAATCATCCTTTGTCGCCAATACAGCGGAAACATGCATAATCGATTCTAATACAGAAAGGAGTTGCCGAATTGAATCGACTGTCGCGCGCCAAACGATCCCCAGCTTCCGGTTTGTGGAAAGATGGGTTGAGAAATGCGAAGATGCAGCGAAATCTCTTTTTGCTGTTGGCGCTAACTCCTGCCTTTGGGGGATATTTGCTGTTTACGCTCTACCCGAATATGTTGTCGGTCTATTATTCTTTATTGAACTGGAATGGCATCTCCGAGCCGGAATTTGTTGGTTTGAGCAATTTTGTGACATTGTTTCAGGATAAATACGTGTGGAGGGCGTTGCTGAACAACTTGTTCTACATGGCGACCGTGCCTATCGCCGTTATCTCCATCTCACTGCTATTGGGATACTTGCTTGCCAATAAAGGCTATAAAGGAACATCCTTTTTTAAAGTGCTGTTTTTTTTCCCGAATGTGCTCTCTACCATCGTGATTGCCCTGCTCTGGACATTTATCTATGACGGAAGTTTTGGGTTGTTAAACGATTTCCTGCGGCTGCTTGGTGTGCCGATCGGCAATTTTTATTGGCTTGGCGAAGCCAGAACCGCGCTTGCCGCGATTGTACCGCCTTACGTATGGGGAGGCGTGGGCCTCTACGTCATTATTTTCATGAATGCCATGACAACCATTCCGAAGTCGCTTTATGAATCGGCCATTTTGGAAGGGGCACGCCATATGACGATTTTATTTCGCATCACGATACCGCTGATTATGCCGATTGTCCGCATAAGCGCGCTGTTTCTGATTCTGGGCACCCTGAAAGGATTCGAGAAACAATTGATCCTGACGAACGGCGGTCCCGCGGGAGCAACGGATGTAGTCGGACTATATATTTTCAATCTTGCTTTTGGAACAGAAAATCATAACTATGGTTACGCTTCGGCTGTGGGCATGCTTCTGTTTGTCATTTTGGTGACAGCAAAATTGCTGATGGATAAATATATGCCTGACCGGTCGGTTGAATATTGAGAGGATGGAAGGCATGCGAGAGAAACGTACGATCATCGATGTTGTTTGGTGGGTTTTGCTGATCGCCTGGTCCATGGCGATATTGTTTCCGCTTTTATGGGTGTTTTATCAATCGCTGCGATCAAATCCGTCGTTTTTTCAAGATGTGTGGGCGCTGCCCGAATCGTTAAACTGGATGAACTATAAAAATGCCTGGATCAAATACGGCATCGGAAATGCGATGCTGAATACGCTCTATTATGTCGGAGTCAGTCTTGTGTTGGGCACGTTCCTGACAACGATTAACGCCTACGCGCTAACCCGCATTTCCTTTAAAGGCCGGAAGCTGATGTGGGCGCTCATCATGCTATCCTTGTTTTTGCCGGGAATCAATGCGTTGATTCCGCAATATGTGCTGATGCGGGAGCTGCATCTCACGAACAGTCTGACCGGACTCATCTTGCTCGACAGTCTCGGGGAAAATGTATTTTTCCTTATGCTTCTGGGAGGTTTCATGCGATCGTTGCCCAAGGAGCTGGAAGAAAGCGGATTTTTGGACGGAGCGTCGATTTTCCAGGTCTTCATGCGCATTATATTCCCTTTATCGATTCCGGGCATCGTGACGGTGGCGATCTTTAAATTTTTGGGACTGTACAATAATTTCCTGGGACCGTTCATTTATTTGAGCGATCAGTCGAAATACACGATCGGCGTCAGTATGTACGCGGCGAATCAAATGATGCAGTACACATCGGATTGGGTGACCATGTTTGCCGGAGTGATGATCGCGATGGTGCCTTCGATCATCATGTTTATGTTCTTTCAACGGTGGATCATGGAAGGCGCGACGCTCGGCGCGGTTAAAGGTTAGATCGATTGCTTCGTCTGCTGGGACATGCGGATCAGATCGGGGCCTTGAACCAAGATTCGCTTTTTGATAACGGGGGGCAGGGAGTATGGAGCTAACGACGCTGTATCTGGATCAGCCCATTGTATGGAAAAGAGCTGTGGATATTGCCGCGCCCTATGGTACTGCGGGGCCTACGGTCTTGTTCTATATTCACGGCGGCGGTTGGAATTCCGGGAACAGGGATCTGTTCCATTATCATCTGGAACACTTCTCTTCCCGCGGGTACTGGTGTGCCAGCGCCGGTTATCGTCCGGCGCCCGAAGTGAACTGGAAGCAGCAGCTAACCGATGTAACGGGAGCGTATCTTGCCTTCCTGCGCCATCTGGAGCGCAGGAAGGCGGCGGTCCGCAATATGATTGTCCTGGGCAGCTCGGCGGGGGCGCATCTTGCTTCCTTGCTGGCGCTTGTCTCCCCGGAGGCTCTGGATATTGCGCAGAAAGATCGTGACCTGTGGCGGAAGCCCGATGCATGCGTATCGATAAACGGTCCTGCAACGTTGGAGGAGTGGCCGGATATGAACGCGGACATAAGAGGCAGTATCGAGCAAACTATCGGGTATCCGTATGACGTTCTCGATCGTACCGATATGTTTGCCCAAGCCTCGCCGGTTAACCATGTTGGTCGGGATAGTCCTTCCTTCTTGTTCCTGCTTGCCGAGCGTGAGTATTTCTTTCCCCACGCGCATATTCATCTCATGAGCGAGAAGATCAGAAGTTACGGAAGAGAATCAGAGGCCGTTTTGATCGAAGGAACAGAGCACGGTTTTTTTTATCGCTTGGAGACCCCCGAACAACAACGGGCATTGGGCTTGCTGGAGGCTTGGTTTGACCGCCGGAAAGAAAAAAATATGAAGTAAACGAATATGGGGCTGTCCCAAAAGTATTCGAATGATAAGGGAACATTCCAATCTATACGTGAAAGGACCTCGATTTCCACTGTAAAGTGGGGGATGAGGTCCTTTTTTTCGAAAAAAATCCGACTTACCATTGGGCTCTAAAAAATTACAATTTGGCTTTTGGGACAGCCTCGTTTTATGTTTAAGCGTTCATGCGCGTGCAGGAAGCGCACTTACCTTCTGCCATTCAATAGCGGTTTCTTAAGGGCATACAGATCATCGTCCGCAGCGGCCATTCTTTCCTCCAGTAGCTTGCGGGCGTCGTCGATCGCCCCGTTATAAATATGCGGGATCAACTCGCTCAGCAAATAGTCCAGGAATTGCTCCCCCGCAAGCTCTCCGATCTCCTTGTCCAGCTCCGTCTCCAAATACTGCCGGATACTTGACACAAGCAATTGCTTCGTTTCTCTCGGCATTCTCGTCACTGACATGATACGCACCTCCCTTCGACTTGCAGTTGTACGCTGCTACGATTGCGCTAATGCCTTCCGCATATACAGGATAAAACGAGACTGATCCAGCGGGTTCACGCCTCTGCGCGGCCGCTCCGCTTTGACGTCCGGCGGGCTTTCGCGGTACTCGGCGAACGTCGTCGAGAGGATGCCCCTGCCTTTGGTCAATGACCCGAACCTCGCAGGGAAATCAAGCGAAGTCGCCACCGGCAGCTTGCCCGTCAGCTCCATCCGCTCGCCTCGCAGCTGCGGAGCGTCGAACTCTCCTCGCATGGCGATCAGTTCGTTCATGATCTTGCCGCCATGCTCTTCCGGCACGGAAATCTTGAACGCTAGCAGAGGCTCCAGCAGCTTGACGCCGATCCGGTTCAAGCCGTCCATAATGCCCATTGGCGTAGCCAGCGCGAAGTCCAACGGATGCGTGTGCCACACATGATGCTCGCCCTCGACAAGCGTGACGCGCAGATCGGTAACCTCCCAGCCGAACAGACCCTGCTGAAGCGCTTCCGGCACACGACGGGCCACCTCGTTCTGGTAGCTCTCCAGCAGCCGTTCCGTACGTTCCAGCGATTCGTAATGCAAGCCGCTGCCCCGTTCGCCCGGCTCGATGCGGAATCTCAGGATGGCCCAGCAAGGCTTCGGCATCGTATAGGCGATGAATCCCTCTCCTATCTCCGCCGGCGTCTCCTTATAAATAACGGAAGGAGCGCCGAACTCGATATCGAGATCGAATCGGCTCTTCAGCAACTGGCTCAGCACCTCGATCTGAACGGGTCCCATTACCTTAACATGCAGCTCTCGCTGCTCTTGCAGCCACTGCAAGTCGAGGTGGGGGTCCTCTTCCGTCAGCTCGCGAAGCGCGGTCACAATCGCGGGGTAGCGCGATTCATCGGTCCACTTCGCCTGCACGGTGAGAAGCGGAACCGCAAGCCTCGCCTCTCCGGGCACTCCTTCCGCGCTCCCGACGATGTCCCCGATACGCGCCTCGCTCCAGCCGTACACGGCCGCTACGTCCCCGGCTCGCAGCTCCCCGACATCTTCCGTCCGGCGGCCGCCGTCGATGCGCCGGATCTGCGTCACCTTCTCCTCCACCTCTCTCGACAGATTGAGGACGGAATCCCGGTTGCGAATGACGCCTCCATATAATCTCACGTATGCAATCTTGCCCATGGCAGCATCCCGCTCCACTCGGAATACTACGCCGGACAACGGAGCGTCCGCATCGCCCTTGGGAGCAGGCAGAAGTGCAATCAGCGCGTCCATCAGCGGCTCAATGCCTATCCCTCTGGCGGAGGCGCCGAACAGCACAGGATGGAGCCGCGCCTCCTTGGCCAGACGAGGGACGGCTTCCGCAAGCTCTTGCCCCGTCAAATCGCCCTGCTCCAGGTAACGAAGCATAAGTTCCTCGTCGGCATCCGCGACAGCTTCGGCGAGAGCCTGCCGGAACAGTTCCGCGAGCTCGCTGTCGCTTGACGCATGCCGCTTCTCGTCCTGCCGTCCGCCATCGATGTCCTTGCGTGATGCGAACTTGCGTGAGCTGAAGGCACTCGCTTGCGCGTTTACAGCGCTCTGACTGGCTGCTTCGGCGCTCTGGCTCTCGTCCGTTGCCAAGGATCCGAATGATCCGATCGGCACGACTCCGTCGAACGTCTCTTCGAAGCCGACAGGCGCCTGCACTGGCGCTGCATTCGGTGTCAGCAAGCGCCGGATCTCCGAGAGCGTTCGTTCGGCAGAGGCGCCCGTGCGATCCATTTTATTCACGTACAATAAGGTTGGAATTCCCCTCTCTTGCAGCGCATGCCAGATCACCTCCGTCTGTGCCTGCACGCCCTCCGCCGCCGACAGAATCAGCACCGCGCCGTCGATTACGCGCAGCGAGCGCTCGACCTCCGAAAGGAAATCGATGTGGCCCGGCGTGTCGATCAAATTGATCGTTGTTCCGTTCCGCTGGAACCGGGCAGAGGCCGCACGCACCGAGATGCCTCTCGTCCGCTCGACTTCCATAGAGTCGGTCTGCGCCGTTCCCTCGTCCACGCTTCCAAGCTGGCGGATCCGGCCGCTTAGGTACAGCAAACCTTCCGTCGTTGTCGTCTTGCCTGCATCGACATGCGCGAAAATGCCGATATTGCGGAGAGACTCCGTCTCGCTCGTCTTCATCTGCAGAAACTCCTCTACCATGCAATGTTTATGCTTCCCCTCAAGCGGGACATGGCATGTTAATTGATTCATGTGCAGCACTCTATGCGCTGACCCTCCATCCGTTCAAGCAACCTGTACACAGGAAGCTTACCAAAGTACCGGAGCTGCGTCCAGAGCACAAGCCGCATAGCCTGCGCGCCCCATTGTACTCGCTTTTTCATACACATTTGCTCGTCCACGTCCGTCTGCACCCCATTGTAGCCGCTTTTTCATACACATTTGCTCACCCACGTCCGTCTGCACCCCAATGTACTCGCTTTTTCATACACATTTGCTCGCCCACGTCCGTCTGCGCCCCGTTGTACTCGCTTTTTCATACACATTTGCTCACCCACGTCCGTCTGCGCCCCATTGTACTCGCTTTTTCATACACATTTGCTCGTCCACGTCCGTCTGCACCCCGTTGTACTCGCCTTTTCATTCACATTTGCTCGTCCACGTCCCTCTGCGCCTCGTTGTACTCGCTTTTTCATACACATTTGCTCGTCCACGTCCGTCTGCACCCATTTGTACTCATCTTTTCATACACAATCGCCACCCGCTTGCTCTCAACAAGACGAAAAAACGGTCTGCCGGAGTATGCTCCGACAAACCGTTTTCCGTTTCGTTGTCTCAATTACGCTTGTTGCAAAGCTTCGATCTCGATGGAGATTTTCACTTCGTCGCCGATCAAAACGCCGCCTGTCTCCAGAGCCGCATTGTAGGTCAAACCGTAGTCGCTGCGGTTAATAGAGCCTTTCGCGCTAAAGCCCGCTTTAGTATTGCCCCATGGATCCTTGCCGGAGCCCTCGAACGATACTTCGAACGTCTCGGAGCGCGTTACGCCGTGCAGCGTTACATCGCCAGTCACTTCGTATTCGCCTTTGCCGGATTTCGTGATCGATGTCGCTTTGAAGTCGAGCGTTGGGTTCTTTTCAACGTCGAAGAAGTCGCCGGATTTCAGATGCGCGTCACGGTCGCCATTACGAGTGTCTACGCTGCTCAGATCGATCTTAAATGTGATGTCCGCTGTCGTCAGATCATCCACGTCTGCCTCGATGCTCGCTTCGAAAGCGTGGAACAAACCTCTTACCTTCGCGATCATCATGTGCCGAACGGAGAACTCTACCACACTGTGGGATGCGTCTACTGCCCAAACTGTTTTTGCCATTGTGAACAACCTCCATATAATGTTTTAGTTTTATAGCGCTCTGCTTGTCGCAGAAGTGTCGTCTCTTGTTGCTTCTTGCCGATTACTAACCTTTAATAATTAACTTACTTATGTTTCGTTCATGTCATTTATCTTAAACTAAAGATATCTCAATGTCAACAGCTTTTTTCGCCTTAAGCAAAATAACTTCTAGGAATCGCGCAGCATAACAGCTAGCCGCTACTCCTGTTTAGAACAAAGCCGTTTTGATGGACGTTGATGGCCTACTTTGTTGATCGCCGTATTGATGGACGTTGATGGACGTTGATGGCCTTTTGATGGCGTTGATGACCGTTGACGGCCGTTTGATGGCCTGCCCCTCTAGTTTCCGTAACAATTGTACATTTTCACTCAAATCTACTAGCCTTTGCTTCCCCCAACCGGCAAATTGTACAAATGTACACAAATCCTTGACTCACATAGGTGATTCGAGCCTTTGCGAACCTAAATTTATGTATTTTCGTACAATTAAATCGATATTCAGCACATACGGCGCTATATTTGTGTATATTCGTACAAATGTTATCGCTACTCAATAACCCTCCATTGGAGCAACTATCCGCCATTATAAATTGGTTTGTCGCTATATGCATTCCGGACTCCCGTACCTCAATGACTTTCAGATTGTACTACTCAAGGCGTGGGACAAATGCCTGTGCCGTCGTCGTCCTTTGGCGCCGCAGCGCGTTTTTATTTCGAGAATGATAGCCCTCAAGTAGGGAGGAATATCATTCGATCGAAAAAGCCGCCCCGGCGGCTGATTACATTCAGCGCCAGAGCGGCTTGCGGTTGCAGGCTTGCTCACTGCGCGCAAGGACGTTGCCTTGTCACGCGCGAGAGCCCGCGGCGTCGAACCGTGGCTTGTCCGCCAGAATACGGCAAGATACGATTGCAACGCATGTATAGGTATAAACTTCTGATACGAAGTACGGGTTTCATTCCACGGATGCGGCCAGCCCAAGCGCGAGCCTGGCTGCCTGCGTCCTTGACGCTTTATTCCTCTTCCTCTGCCGGAGCTTCCTCCGCCTCTTCGTCCGAAGCAGCGGCAGCTTCTTCGAGCTCTTCCTCCAGCTCGGCTTCCGTAACGGCTTCGGCCTCCGCTTCGGCTTCTTCTTGCTCCGCTTCTTCCGCGAGCACCGCCTCGACCTCGATAGCTTCAGCAGCAGATTCCTCTGCAGCAGCCTCTCCTTCGATCAGCTCCACGATTTCGTCATTTTCTTGAACCACGTCTTGATCTTGGCTCATGTCTATCACCTCCTGTCCTATTTCTTATCTTAATTGTAGCGCTTTCACGCTGCGAGACAAGAGGTGTAAATTGTCGGATCATAGGAAGTTTTCGCCCGGCTTCGACCAATTTCTTCTCGAGGTTCCGCGAGGATTCGACAGCAGGCTTGGCGCGGAACTCCATGTTCGATAACTAAGCTATTCCCTCCCGCTTCTCCCCCCGACCGAGGTCTAGGTTAGCTTAAGCCTCTCGCCCGTTCCGATGAGGAACGTCGAAGGATACGATTAATACAGTCAAGGCGAAACGGCTAAGCCTTCGTTTGGCGGCGGGACGCGTTTCGTTCCGAGGAATATAGAGATAGTACGGCGTATTGATATGCTTTCCTATATTCGAAGTTGAAACGGCTGCCGCCGTCCATTGAACGGTACAGCAAGTTTTATGACGAGAAGCCTCCTTCATATCCCAGATGAAGCCGGCGCTCGCAGCGGAAGTGCATGACAGGCACGCATCATTTCTCGAATAACCGGGGGGTTTATCAGATGTACAGCTTAATCGTCAATACGGGGCAAGGAGCGCTCGCCATTCTGTTAATTATGAGCTTGATTGCCGCGAACAAGTCATCCAAGCTGATATTCAGCAAAAATGAACAAGAGCTTAATCGCAAAACGCGCAAGTTGATATTCTGGAGCTGGAGCCTGCTCCTGCTCGCGCTTCTATCCTCGGCGGCGGACGTCGCGCTGGCCGCAGCGTATCACCCCGCCTTCTGGCTGGATCGGCTCCTGCTGAGAACGCCGCTGCTGCTGCTGACAGCCATCTCCATCCCGCTTTCGGCGCTGCCTCGGATCCGCAAGCTCGCACAGCGCACGCAGGCAGGTTCGGACCAGGAGCTGGATGTCGCGAGAAGGCGGCACGCCACCGAGACCGGGCTTGTCATGCCGTTCAAGCTGACGGCTCTGGCGGCGACAGGCGCCTTCTACTTCTTCCTGGCTCCTCCCCTTCCCTTCGTCTGGTTCAAAGTATTGATGCCGATTACGATTCTTGTCTTCCTCGGCGGTCTGCTCTGGATGCATCAATCCAACCGGAATCAGGTAGCCGCCGCTTCCCCGGAAGCTACCGTCTACCGCCCTTGGCGAAGAAGATTCCGCATTAGCGGCTCCGCCATCGCGGCAGCCGTAGTCATCAGCTTGCCGGTCCTCATCGCGGCCGACAAAAGCCGCCTTCCCGACCGTTTGTCGATGATGACGGGTACGCCGGATTGGGGTCTCTCAGGGACTGCCTCCAAGCAGCACAGTCACTCCGCCTTGGGCGGCCTGCTGCACGCCAGCCATCTCCCTGGGACCGAAGCCGGCCAAGAAGCGTCAGGAAGCCCTTCAATCTCGGTTGCAGATCTCGCCGGTCCAAGGGAGGGCGAAGCAGATCGCGTCTTCGATCTGGTCGCGAAGCAGGCTGAGGTGAAGCTGTCATCCGGCAAAACCGTGCAGGCTTGGACCTACAACGGCGTCATTCCCGGTCCCGAGCTCCGAATGAAGCTTGGCGAATTAATCGAAGTGCGGCTCGTGAACGAGGATATCGCAGACGGCGTTACGATCCACTGGCACGGTCTCGACGTGCCGAACGCCGAAGACGGCGTCGCCGGCGCCACGCAGGACGCGGTCATGCCAGGCGAATCCCACACGTACCGTTTCCGCGCGGAGCAGGTCGGCACGTTCTGGTATCACTCCCACCAGCATTCCAAGGAAGCCGCCCGGAAGGGACTGTTCGGCATGTTGATCGTAGATCCTCCATCAACAGAGGATGAGCCGGGCGAAGACATTACGGTTGCGACCCATGTCTGGGAAGGAGGGGGTCTCTCCATCGGAGACAACGATACGTTGCAGCGCAAGATAGTAGCGCCCGGCACGCCCGTAAAGATCAGGCTCCTGAATACGGACAACTGGACGCGCAAGGCGCATCACGTGACGGGAACCCCCTTCCGGGTAACGGCCATCGACGGCGTCGAATTGAACAAACCCGGCGAGCTTCGCGGCACCGCGCTTTACTTAACGACGGGAGCGCGATACGACCTCGCATTCGTCATGCCGGACAATCCCGTCTATGTGAGCGTAAACGGAAGCAAGAAGCTGGGCGTGCTTTTGGCTCCTGATGGCGGAAAGGATTACGAAGTGCCGGACATCGACGGCAGCGGCGGCCTCTTCGATCCTTCGCATTATGGCGAGCCTGCCGACACCCCGTTCGGTCCGGACAGCGTCTTCGACAGAGAATTCACCATGCTGCTCGATAACGGATTAGCTTTTTATAACGGAGTTCCCGGCTTATATGATACAATTAATGGGAATGTATTCCCCCGCACGCCGATGTTCGTCGTGAAGGAAGGGGAAGTGGTGAAAACTACGATCATCAACCGAAGCGCCGTCGATCATCCCATGCATCTGCATGGTCATCATATGCTTGTCCTAAGCCGGAACGGCGAAGTCACGACCGGCAGTCCCTGGTGGTCGGATACGCTTGATGTCCTGCCCGGCGAGGTGTATGAAGTCGCATTTCTCGCAAACAATCCCGGACTCTGGATGGATCATTGCCACAATCTTGTACATGCGGCGGCAGGCATGACGATGCACCTTATGTACGACGGAGTCTCCTCCCCCTTCGAGATCGGCAGGGAGGTGCTCAATCATCCCGAATAATCTCGGGCAAGTACAAGATTTCAAGCGCATTGAAGATTGGAATAAGGGTTACAGTTGTATATACTAATAGAACGGAGTGTTTAATCATGAATATCAAAACAATCGGAGGCGCGCTCGCGCTCCTGCTAGGTGTCGTCCTGCTCTTGAATCAAGGGGAGTCGTTTGGTCCCGGCAAAATCTTTGCCTACTTCTGGCCATCGCTTTTCGTTATGCCGGTTGGCCTGTTCTTTCACTGGCTGTATTTCAGCGTGCTGGGGCGCAAGGGCATCGGCGTACTGATCCCGGGCGGCGTGCTCATCACGGCGGGCATCGTTTGTCAGATCGCCATGTTATTCGGCAACTGGGAGTATATGTGGCCGGGCTTTATCCTCGCGCCTGCTGTCGGCTTGTTCGAGTTTTACTGGTTCGGCAACCGCAACAAGTGGCTGCTGATTCCGATCAACATTCTAACTGTGCTGTCCCTGCTCTTCTTCGCGGTCTTCTCCTTCGGCGCCTTGATGGGCGAGATGTTGAAAGGCCAGCCTTACTTCGCGATTCTGCTCATTCTGGGCGGTGCCGCGCTGCTGACGCTGCGGAGGAAAGCCGACTAGGGCAGCCAACCAAGGAGGCCATCTGTCGTTATGCTAACGTTCCAACAGAAAATTGATATTATCGCGTCCTTTCCTGAGCTTCAGCGGAAGGACGTTTCGCTTGGGCGGGTCAACTTCCACTTCGAAGAGAGCGTCCATGACAAAAAAACCGTCGTCTACCACCTTCATCCCAATGGCAACGGCTTCGTCTACGCAGGTCTTCTCGGCGATGTGCACGTGGATTCCAAGGGTTTGGTGAATATACGCGACTACTCCGAGGAAGAGCTCCGGAGACTGGTCGCGCGCTCCATCGCTTCGTTATCGGGGGACGGGCCCGCCGACGCCGAAGCCTCCGGTTCGGAACGCGCTGCCGCGAACAGAAAACCCCTCCCGGTCACCGAACGGTGGCTGAGCCCTGGCGGCGAAGCCTACACGCTTCTCTTTGATGAGGAGATGTGGTACCTGTACGCGGGGGACGCAATCGACATGGCCTTCGAATCCTATAAGGAGGCTTTGGAATATTTGGCAGAAGAGGAGTTTCGACGGGGTTAAAGGATTTTGCCCTGTTATTGTCTAATTGTACTAGTTACAACTTAGATAGCAGGGGGAACCTCCGTGTCCATAAAAGCCAAGTTATCCTTATCGATCTCCGGTATCGTGGCGATCATTTTGATCCTGAATATCGGGTTTTCTTATTACACGTCGAAGCTGGCGCAAGAGGTCGCACTGGAGAGCCAGATGCGCAGCATCGCGGAGCAGCTCGTCGTATCGGTCGATTCTTTCGAGAATGTTCGCGTCCAGATCGACATCGAGCTGGCCGAGCAGCTTCGGTTCGCGGCTCTAGCCGCAAAGGGGCGTCTGGATCCCGATATCCGCAATATTAGCAATGACGACTTAATCAACCTGAGCAAAGAGCTCGGACTGCATGACATTACGTTATGGCAACGAATCGACGATGAGATCGTATCCGTTCGATCCTCCAATAAGGAAGAATTGAATCTCAATTCAAGCTCATGGGATTACTGGAATACCGCATTCCATCAACTAATGGACTTAAAGCCCGTCACCGTAAAGGAAGGACTGGCGATGGAGCACTTCTACTCCGGACCGATCAACTACGCCGTGTCCAATCCTAACGAGATCAACAAGTGGGGGTATTATTACGACGGCTCCACCAATTACATGATTAATACCATCGTCAACGCGCAGCAGACAACGAAGTTCAATCTCGTGGACGGTACAAATACTCTGGTGAAACAGCTGGTTACGTTCCAAAATAGCTTGCTTGAGATCACGGGATTCAACCCCGACTTTTTCGGAAAGAAAAAAATCATTAAAATGAAAAAGGATATTCCCGTCTACAATCTGGATGTCAGGGACATTATGTTCGGCGAATATACCTACAGCAATCCGGACGAAGACGCCGTGCACATTCAGACCGCGCTCAAAAAGAACGAGATGGTCTTCGACAAGTTCGAGGCGAACGGCAAAAAGGTGATTCGAAGCTTCATCCCTATCGTAACGGGTTCTCCTTATGTCATTGGGGTCGCATTCGACGAAGAGGAGCTCATGAAGCCCTTGCGCCAACAGTTGCTTGTCCACTCGCTCATCTCTCTCGGTCTCGTGCTTCTGGCGATGGGAGCGAGTTATATCATCGCAGGGTATATGCTGCGTTCTCTGCATGAGATTATGTCCAAAGTAAACGCCATGTCGATAGGCAACTTCAGCGACCCCATCTCGATCCGCAACAAGGACGAGATCGGCCTGCTGGCCTCGAGGGTCAATTCCATGGGCACCAACCTGCTGAAATATACGACCCAGCTCAAGGATACGGCAAACGAGCTGCAGAGCACGAAGCAGTATCTGGAGTCGTTCGTCAATAATACGTCGGACGCCATTCATGTCGTCGACCTGGACTATAACATTATTCAGGTCAACAATGCCTTCGAGCGGATGTACGGTTGGAAGATGGACGAGGTGCTTGGTCATCCAACCCCTAATCTTCCCGATGAATATGCAAGCGAAAAGCTCGCCATCATGAACAAGGTGCTGTACGGCGATTCCGTAACGGATTACGAGACCGTCCACCTTACCAAGTCAGGGGAGCGGATCGATGTCAGCATGACGGTATCCGCCATCCGCGACGAGGAGGAGCAGATCGTCGCCATCGCCACGATCTCACGTAATATTACGTCGCGCAAGCAAGCGGAAGAAATGCTGAGGCGCTCCGAGAAGCTGTCAATCATCGGACAACTCGCGGCCGGCGTTGCCCACGAGGTTCGCAACCCGCTTACCACGCTGCGCGGATTCGTGCAATTGCACAAGCAGACCGGCACCTTGTCGGAAACGCATCTGGACCTCATGTTGTCCGAGCTGGACGACATCAATATGATCGTCAGCGAATTCCTGGTGCTCGCCAAGCCGCAAGCCAACCAATATGCGCGGGTCGAGATTGTTCCCATCATCAGAGACATCGTGATGATTATGGAATCGGAGGCTCGGTTGAACGGGGTTATGCTATCTTATGAGGCTGAGGAGAATATACCGGATGTTTTCGTTGTGGGCAGCCAGATCAAACAAGTCATGATCAACCTCATCAAGAACGGCATCGAGGCGATGCCGGGCGGCGGCGGCAAGCTGGATATTCGTGTTGCCCCGGCGGATAAGGATGTGGTCGTCATTCAAGTCATCGACCAAGGCTCCGGCATCTCCGAAGAGGATTTGCCGCGACTGTGCGAGCCGTTTTTTACGAGCAAGAGCCAGGGCTACGGATTGGGCCTTATGGTATGCCAGCAAATCATCGACAATCACAAGGGCAGCCTCTCCTTCTGCAGCACGCTCGGAGAAGGAACTTGCGTCGAGGTGCGGCTGCCCGCAGCCCCGCCTCTGGATACCGATGCGACAGCGTCGTCCGAAGACGCGTAAGAGCAGGAGGAATGAGATAGATGGATTCCTATCACCTAACAGGTAATAAAGCTTCGTCTCCGGCGAGCGTAAAGCGAACGCTTAACGTGCTCATCGTAACCGCAGTCGACGCCGAACGCGATGCCGTGCTTCGTGGCCTCTCGGCAAGTTGCGAAGCCCCGCCAGGGAAAGGAGCTATTATAGCGTCGAATGAGAGACACGAAAGACAGGCCTCTGTTAAGGACGAAATAGACGGCGGCACAGCCGTTCGCTTTGAGGCCATCGCCGTTGGCGTTGGACCTGCCTACGCCGCAGCCGGCACGGCTAAGGCACTCGCGCACGGCAATTACGACCTCGTCATCAGCACAGGTATCGGCGGCGGTTTCCCAGGCGCAGCCGCCATCGGGTCGCTGGTCGTCGCCGATGCCATCGTCGCAGCGGATCTCGGCGCCGAGACGGCGGAAGGCCAGCTTACGCTCGACGAGCTTGGTTTCGGCACGTCCCGCGGGCTCGTCTCCGCCGAATGGAGCGCCAGAATCGCAGCGGCGCTCCAGGACGCTGGGCTGGAAGCGGCGCTGGCTCCGATTCTGTCTGTCTCTCTTGCGACGGGCCGGGCCGAGACGGCACAGTTGCGCGGGAGGCTCGTACCGGGCGCTGCCGCCGAGGGTATGGAAGGCTACGGCGTCGCGGTCGCCGCAGAGAGCTTCGGCGTCGCATGCGCAGAGCTCCGCGCCATCTCCAACGCCGTCGGTCCGCGCGACCGGGAGGCTTGGCGGATCGGCGATGCTCTCCGCGCGTTGGAGCATGCTTTTGGCGCCATTGCATCCGCTTGGCGCAGATTGGACAAGGCCGCGGCGGAGAGCGGCGGCCCAGGAGTGTAATCGAGCCCGCCGGCATTGGCGAGGGTTGTGCTTGCCGACTGAGGGCAAGGAGCCAACCGCCCCATGGCTGGCGGTTGGCGCTAACGGCCGCCTGAGGCAGGCAACCATCCGTCCTGCGGATGGCGCTTACGGACGCCTGAGGCAGGCAACCAACTCTCCCGCTGATGGCGTTTAGCGCTAATGGCAGCCTGAGGCAGGCAACCAACCGCTCTGCGGCTCGCGGCTGGCGGCTGACGCTAACGGACATGAGAGACGCTATACGCCGAATATAGGCCGATTTCAAATTCTAACGGACATAAGCGACCTTATTGGCACGTTTCCCATCACATTTCAACATTGTGGGGGCCA
Source organism: Paenibacillus agaridevorans (assembly GCF_018604145.1). Taxonomy (NCBI): domain Bacteria; kingdom Bacillati; phylum Bacillota; class Bacilli; order Caryophanales; family Paenibacillaceae; genus Paenibacillus; species Paenibacillus agaridevorans. The sequence continues at coordinate 6,367,524 of NZ_CP075889.1, forward strand.
ATAACGTCGCTCATGTCCGTTACGTTTCTATAATTGGCTGAATCGCCAATATAGAGTCGCTGATGTCCGTGAGATTGGCTGAATCGCACACATTGAGCGATGGTGTCCGTTAGATTGGCTGAATCGCACACACTGAGCGATGACTCCGATACTGATTGGCTAACTCGCACCCACTGGTCGCTGATGCCTGGTAGGCATCTCGCCAGATCACGGGCTGCCACTTCAGCCTAAGTTCCGCAGTCTGGTGTGTTGCTTCATTATCGCGAAACGACGAGATGAGTGACCGTCATCGTCTTCCATCCAATAGAGCAAGAAGCCTCGGCGCCTAGTGCGCAGGGGCCATATTTCCAGCTTGAGAGGAGCTTGCAAAACAACATGAATATCGCATATTCACCTTGTCCGAACGACACCTTTATCTTTCATGCATGGGCGCATGGCCTCGTGCCCGGAGCGCCGGAACTCAACGTTACTTATGCGGATATCGACATTACCAATCACCTGGCCGCGCGGCGCGAAGGACCCGAAGTGATGAAAATCTCCTACGCCGCCCTCCCGTGGGTGCTGGATCATTATCGGCTGATCCCTTGCGGCGGTGCCTTGGGACGAGGCTGCGGTCCGCTTGTTCTGACGAGAGAGCCGATTGCGGGCTCCGCCGAGGGCGACAAAACAGCTACTGAAGCAAGCCCGCTAGACGCGGTCGCCTTCCGCGGGGACAGCCTCGCCGGAAAAACAGTCGCCGTGCCGAGCGATCGTTCCACCGCCTATATGCTGTTTCGGTTATGGGCCGATCAGCAAGTGCCCGGTGGCGTAGGAGAGATCGTCGTCATGCCCTTCCACGAGATTATGCCCGCCGTTCGCGAAGGTCGCTTCGATGCCGGGCTAGTGATTCACGAAGCCCGCTTTACCTATGGCGACTACGGCCTGTCCATGCTGGTCGATCTCGGCAGCTGGTGGGAGTACGACACAGGGCTTCCCATCCCGCTCGGCGCTATCATCGCCCGCCGCGATCTGGATGCCGATGCAATCGGCGATTGGATTCGCGCCTCGCTCGATTACGCCTGGAGCCGCCCGGACGCTTCGCGCGACTATGTAATGGCCCATGCGCAGGAGCTCTCCCCTCAGGTTGCACAATCGCATATCGAGCTTTATGTCAACGAATTCAGCCGCGATCTCGGCGAGGCAGGTTTTGCCGCTATCGAGTCGCTGCTGGGAAGGGCCGCGAAGCAAGGCCTTGTGCCGGAATTCGATCTCGGTTTGCTAAGAAGATAGCCTTTTATGACCTAGCGGCTGCCAGCATCTCTTGACTTCGCTTGTCTATAAGAAGGAATTGGCTTCCCTGTACTACCCGAGGTGAAACGGCTGTCGCCGTCCTTTGGCAGATCGGCAAGTTGCATTCCGAGAAATGTAAAGGAAGTATAGCGAAATCTTATACTTCCCCTATATTTGCACAAAGACCGTCAGGCTCAAACCGCCTGACGGTCCTTTCTGTGCCAGCGAATATCGAAAAAGCCGATTAACCCTCGCTCTGAACCCTGCACGCGATTTCCTCGATCTCCATGGCCACTTGAGAATCAGGTTCGCTGAGAGTTCGTACGGGAACTTCCATTTCTTGATTCGGCTGATCGAGAGGATAGATTCTGGCCGTCTCGTTCTGCTCATCCACATGTTGGATGTAAATGCGAACGCCGTTGTACTCCACATGTTCCATTATGGGAGAATCCGCGATTTCCTGGGCTCGTTGAATATTCACCTGACATTCCCTCCTCTGCTGCTAATCATTAGATTGTTTGCTTGGGGGGAAATTTCTATACGTCGACAACCAGCCCTCTTGCCATTCGGCGTTCTTGTCAAGCAAGAACCTCTACAGTAAATCCTCCTGGAGCTTCTACATAGAACGTCCAGCCATGCGATCTTTGGGGAGGCTTGACGTCGAAGCCGTCGCTTTTCAATCGTTGATTGATCTCGTTCACTTTCTCCTCGTTCTCCTGAATGAATCCAATATGGAATGTGCCAGGATAGCTGACTTGCGTCCCTTTCATCAACGTAAGCACCAACCCGTCGTCATCGAATAAAGCCGCAAATGAATTCCCGCGCCCTCCCCCGTCTTTTAATCCAAAGTACTTCTGCAGAAAATCCCTTGCGACCGCAACATCGGTAACTGTGAGGTTAACATGATTCAGTTTCATAAGCCACTCTCCCTTCTATTCGCACCCTTTTCATGATAAGCCTATCACATTGATGCAAGTGGGAAGCTTTTCATCGCAACTTATTGGAGGAGCAACAGAAACCCGTCACATACGTCTAAGGTTCTTCACGACCGATCCCGCTCTCTACCCTGAAGGAGCTTCACGATTTCGCCGAACTGCTGCAATCAAACGCAGCAATAGGAACGCAGACTGCTAAAGGCGAGACGAGCAGTGATGCAGATTACGGTAAAGCACAGTGGTTGCAAAACTTGTACTTTTTGGAGCCATAAGCGTTACTAACGCCTATGGACGCTAATCAGAGTTACTTTTCGGTCCATCGGCGTTTTTAACGCCTACAGCTGCTCGTTCCCCTACTTTTTGGAGCCATAAGCGTTACTAACGCCTAAGGCTGCTAATCAGAGTTACTTTCCAGTCCATCGGCGTTTTTAACGCCTACAGCTGCTCGTTCCCCTACTATTTGGAGCTATAGGCGTTACTAACGCCTATAGACGCTAATCAGAGTTACTTTCAGGTCCATCGGCGTTTTTAACGCCTATGGCCGCTCGTTCGCCTACTTTTTGGAGCTATAGGCGTTACTAACGCCTATGGACGCTAATCAGAGTTACTTTCAGGTCCATCGGCGTTTTTAACGCCTATGGCCGCTCGTTCGCCTACTTTTTGGAGCCATAGGCGTTACCAACGCCTATAGCTGCTAATCAGAGTTACTTTCAGGTCCATCGGCGTTTTTAACGCCTATAGCTGCTAATCAGAGTTACTTTCCAGTCCATCGGCGTTTTTAACGCCTACAACTGCAGGCTCATTATCCACAGTCTGATATGTCGCAAAAATTACCTAAACGATAAAAAACCGCGCATCCTCGGGGAATCCCCCTCGAATGCACGTATATTTGTGCCCTGCAAAGGCTGAAAAGCTTTATGCCAGGCCGCTAAAGACCTGATTTGCTTGTGTCGGTGTCACCAACCGCGACGGATTTCGGTCCCGCGGCAATGCTCTCTTCTCCCGATTCCACGTAATGCTTCAGCACGGACAGCTTGTTCTCCCAGTAACGGTCGAAATAAGACAGCCATCGCTTCAGCTCCGACAACGGCTCCGCGTTCAGCCGATAACGCGTCTCGCGGCCCACCTTCCGGTCTTGCACCAGTCCGGCATCGGACAGCACCTTCAGATGTTTCGACACGGCCGTCCTGCTAATAGGGAAGTGACCGCTTAACGCTCCTACGGGCATCTCTTCCGTACTCAGCAGATGCAACAGCTCCCGCCTGGTAGGATCGGCAATGGCCTGGAATATATCAGCCTTAGGCTGCGGCGCCCCCATGTAATCTATTGCCCTGCGTACTCGGCCAGCTTCTTAACGATGCCGACCCAGCCGCCAGCCATACGTTCACGGACGACAGCATGTTTCTCGCCGAAGGATGTTGCCGTATTCTCGTCCCAGCCGCCATGCGTCAGCGTGAAGTTCGTGCCGCCTGCCGTCTCCTCCAGCTGGAACGTCACCGTCCAGTCCTTGTCCCACGTAAACGCAAGCCGATTAGGAGGATTCAGCTCGATCACCTCACAGCGCGATTTCCCGAAAGGACCCGCTTCCAGATGGAAGACATGTCCCAGCTCCGCCTGGAAATCATTCGGCATAAACCAAGCCGCAATCCCCTCCGAGGTCGCTACAGCTTCCCACACCTTGGCTGGCGGCGCCGCAATATATACCTGCTGAACGACGTCTTCCAGCTTCGTTGAAGATCCATTATTGTCCATGAACATTCCTTCCTCTCGCATTGTAATGCTTAATCATTTCATTCAATAGGAAACCTTAAGGTTTCGCATCTGAATTATATGACACCCAAAGGTTTCATGTCAAGCATGCCCTACCCTATGAACAGAACTTTCCAAACCCCGCAAGTACGGTCAAATTCGCTCATTCATCTCAAGCCGTTTACAATTGGCGATTGACGTATGCGCTTACGATATGAATAATAAAAGACAGCCTATTCTAACATCATGCCTAAATAACTACAGAATCGAGGAGATGCTCCATGTCTATCGTACCTCAGCTTATGGAGTTTAATAAGCAATTCGTCGAGGAGAAACAATACGAGGCCTACTTAACCGATAAGTTCCCGGAGAAAAAAATTGCCATTCTCACCTGTATGGATACACGTCTTTTCGAGCTGCTGCCCAAAGCGCTGAACCTTCGCAACGGCGACGCCAAGTTCATCAAGAACGCCGGCGCCATTTTGACGCAGCCGTTTGGCAGCGCCATGCGCAGCATTCTGGTAGCCGTCTACGAGCTTGGCGCAAGAGAAGTGCTCGTGATCGGCCATCACGGCTGCGGTATGACCAATCTGGATGCTAAAGGCATGATTGCCAAGTTCAGCGAGCATGGCATCGATCCGCTGGCCGTACAGACGCTGGAAAATGCCGGCATCCGCATGGAACGTTTCCTCAGGGGCTTCAGCAGCGCGGAGGAAGGCGTCATGCACAGCGTGCGTATGATCCGCAATCACCCGCTGTTCCCGAAAGCCATTCCTGTTCACGGATTTGTGATCCATCCCGAGACGGGCGAGCTGGAAGTCATCGTGGAGGATTACAGGGAAGAAACTCCTCAATTGTAAACCCACCGACTTTTCTCACATCTGCATAACGACAGGCGAGCGTTGACAGTTGCCCGTCCTTTTTAACCGGTTCGCCATTTGGCGGACTTTTTTTTTGCAAAAAGATGATCACTCCTGTTGACGATAATATCTACCTCAACCCGATGCTTCCGAAGCGGCTTTGCTTTGCAAAGCTGAAGGACGCTCATCTTCGAAAGGCTTCGATAGAGGTTTTCTCACTTTAGGACAAACCAAAAGGAGCATTCGCCCATCCCCCGCATATGTTGAACGATAACGGTTCTGCTTATGACGAGGGGGAATGGGGATGAGAATCGCGGTGGGGTTCATACACGGCATAGGCAGGCCGAAGCCGGATTTCCACGAGGAGCTGGCTGACGCGCTGAACAAGCGTCTATCTCTGATCTGCCCCGACATCCAGCTTGTGACGGAAGGCATCTACTGGGGAGATATTACGGAAAGGCTGGAGGAGAAGCTCCTCTGCAAGCTTGCGCCTTATAAGCTGCGCTGGGACGATTGGATCGATGCCCGCGGCTTCATGGTTAGCTTCGCCGGGGATGCGATCGCCTATCAGCCTATTCCCCGAGCCGACAATCCGCTTCCCCATGAATATATTTATACCGACATCCACGAACGCGTCGCTCGCAAGCTCCAATGTCTTGCCGAACGGGCGGGGGCGTCAGCTCCCCTCTGTCTCATCGGCCACAGTCTGGGAACAGTCGTAGCCAGCAATTATCTCTACGATTTGCAGAACCGCAAGCTGCCTCCCCGCATTCAATCCATCATTGCGCACGGCAATTCTCCGCTCGTCAAAGGCGAGACCCTCTCCCATCTCTTTACGATGGGCAGCCCGCTGGCGTTGTGGACGCTTCGCTACGACGATTTCGGCAAGCCCGTCTCCGTCCCTGCCCCCAAGTTCAGGTTGCAGCACGTAGGCGAGTGGGTCAACTTTTATGATAAGGACGATATGATTGCCTATCCGCTCAAGCCGTTAAGCCCGGAATACGATAATGCCGTCGTCGAAGATGTCGAGGTTTGCAATCCAGGGCTCATGGCCTGGACGCCGCTTGGCTCCCATGGCGGATATTTCCGTTCGAAAGTTATTCAGGAGCGAATCTGCCAATCGCTGGCGAAGATGTATCGCAGCTTGAATCCTCAGTAGAAGATGGGTATCCGTGTAGAATTGGGAACAACTTATCCCTTGTTGCATGCGTCTAATCTTTTGAAACGGATTGGATAGAACGGAAACAGGAGACGAGGCTAATGAAGAAATGGACTACGGTATTCTTGTTGGCTTTCGTGCTGGTATGCTGCGGCTCGTCTTCCAACGTATTCGCTGATTGGAATTCGAGATTCGTCGTGTATGACGGAGGCAGTTATACGGTAACGGATGCAAAGGTCACGGAGGATCGGATTGGCAGAAAGATCGGCAAAGTAACTCATTACTCTGACCGTGAGGATACGTATCAAGGCAATTTCTCCAATACGATGCCTAAGGGCACGGCATATTATGCCATAATCGGCGAGAATACGAGAGACACCATTGCCGTTCAGACGCCGGAGGGCGACTACATTGCCGCTGTTTATGATGGCCGCTATGCAGGGGCGAGACCTTGGACTTCGGTTTATTTGTGGATGGGTGCGGCTGCGGTCGTAGTCCTTGCAATCATAGCGGCGATGCGCGGTGTGAACTCCAAACAAAGAGCGAGGTGATGTCGCGTGTATATATTTCTCCGAAAGATGATCAGCACGTTTGCGGCAGGAAGCGCGTGCGTGCTGTTTTTTGCAACTGCAATTAATAATGGCAACCCCGGCCAGTTCATCTCCACGCTTGGGGTCGTTTCGTTCGTCGCGTACCCTGTCGTACTGTTGTACGGTACAATCGTGTCGCTTGCGCTAGAGCTTGCAACGGACAAATGGTTGCCCAATCGCGCTGCAAGAATAGGGCTGTCGGCAATTGGCCATACGTTTTTTGGCGCCTTGTTCGGTTGGCTCATGCAGTTGGACAAGCTCGAATGGTGGGTTATCGCGAGTTTTGCCGTTACGGCCCTGCTGTACTTTGGAGTGGACATGCTGCTCCGTATAGCGGAGAGGAAGTCTTGGCGCAGACTGGCGATCATTGTGATGGTGGCGATGCCGTCGCTTGCCGTCGTGGGGTTTGCGGTTGTATTTTCATAAGAGGGAGCGATGACGGAATTGGAGGCATTTATTGGTTTTTCAGGTACATTGTTTATGCCAATTTATGCATTTTGTTTTATCGTAAGCTTTGCCGGGCTGCTTCGCGCTATAAAAAAAGACGCGTCTATTGACAGGTACGTTTTCTCTTCCGGTCTTTTCTTCGCTCTTATAATGTGGACGCTTAGCGCGTCGATCCTGATGGCAGGGGAATAACGAAGCTGACGACAGAGATGGCCGATCCGCCCGAAGGCAAGGCTTGCGCTTTGCTTCCCGACTGATGGCCGCAGGGAGAAGGAAAGCTTGGTTGCAGCGGCTTATTTCATCCGCTCTCCTCTCTCCGTGCGACGACAAGACAAGGGGAATCTTCTTGTCATGCTTCCCTAATCTTGCTCCGTTATGGCAAAGCCAACTTGCCCATGACTGTCGGTCGGGAGGCTCCCGTGGCTGCCGTCACATTGTTGCTGATCCCTCTCAGGAAGTCGTTACCGAGCAGGGCGAAAATAACGGCTTCCTTCGCATCGTCGGCTAAGCCCAGCTCGCCGGAGGTCAGAATCGCCTGCTCTGGCAGCAGCTCCGCAAGCTGTCTCAGCAATGTGCGATTATGGGCTCCGCCGCCGCTTACGATGACTTCGTCCAGACGGCAGCGAGGCATGACAAAATCGCGGCATGCATTCGCGATGGATCGCGCCGTGAAAGCCGTCGCGGTCGCAACCATATCAGCCTCCTCCAACTCGCGGGCCTTTGCCATCTCGATGAACTCGGCCGTATAGCTGGCTCCGAACAACTCGCGTCCTGTCGACTTGGGTGGCTGAAGGGCAAAATAAGGATTCGACAGCATCCACTCTAGCAGCTCCTCATCAGTTTGGCCCTGAGCAGCCCAGGCGCCCTCGGAGTCGTAGCTCATTTGACCGTCTGTCAACGTAAAGACCACCTGATCCATAATCATGTTGCCAGGTCCGGTATCGAACGCGAACAAGTCTTCTACGCCTGCACCCGCAGGAATAGCCGTGCAGTTGCCGATGCCGCCGATGTTCTGGAGCAGTCTCCCCTTGGACGGATGGCGGAACAGGATCAGGTCGCCATAGGGCACAAGCGGAGCTCCTTGTCCTCCAACGGCCATATCGGCCGGACGGTAATCCCCGATCGTCAGGCATCCCGTCCGCTTGGCGATGACGGACAGATCGCCGATCTGCAGCGTCGAACGAGTCAGGTACGGATCGGTCGTTGACGTCTCCGGCATATGCCAGATCGTCTGACCGTGCGAGCTGACGAAAACGATATCGCTCATCCGAAGTCCTGCTTCTCGCACGGCTTCGATCGCCGCCTCGGCGAACCGTTCGGCGATGTAAACGTTCATGCCGGCGATCTTCGCCACATCCGATGACACAGGATCGCATAGCTCCTTTAGACGCCCCCTCAGCGCATCGTCATAAGGACGGCTATAGTAATGCACCAGCTCGACCTTCGACTCCAAGCCGCAGCCGTCAATCCGAACGACAGCGGCATCCACGCCATCCAGCGACGTGCCGGACATCAATCCCACTGCGTAGACGTACGACTTCTCTTGCTTCCACTGAAACAAACCCAATCCACTCCTTCCGCACACTTGGTTGTCAGGCGAATTTGTCGGTGGCGCCGACATTCTGCCTTGTTTCTGCGACTTTTTAGGCGAGCTTGCCCAGTTTGCCGGTGTGAACGACATTCTACCTTGTTTCTGCAACTTTTTAGGCGAGTTTGTCCAGTTTGCCGGTGTGAACGACATCCCGGCTCGCTTATGCGATTTTTTAGGCAAGTTTGCCGACGACTCCGATATCTGGATTGGTTGGTGCAACCCGCTTATGCGGCGGCTGCTACTCGCGCACAGCAGACACGCCTCGCAGCTCCGAAAGCGCAAGCAGCATGGCGCCATGCGCCGCGTCGCGCCGCGCATCGATACATCGCAGCCGCGGGTGGCGTGCCGCCATGCCCGCCTCGAACGTCGCGCGCACCTGGCTGCTCTGCAGCAGCACGCTGCCGAGCAGCGCAAGCTCGCCGCTCTCGGCGAGGCCCAACGCTTCCGCGACGGCAGAAGCCGTGTCGACGAGCGCCAGCGCGTTCCGCTCCGCGATGCGCAGAGCGGATGCGTCGCCCACCTCGCATGCGACGGACAACAGCGGAGCGAGCGCGGCGATGTCGGCTTTGTTGCGCTCCTTGGCGTAGACGAAGCCGACGAGCTCCTGCACCGTCGACAGGCCGAGCCGCGCGTAGACCAGCTCCGTCACGACGGTCGGAGCTTCGCGGCCATCCGAGGCTCTTACGACGGCGGATAGCAAATCGCGGCCGATACTGTAGCCGCTGCCTTCGTCGTCGATCAGATGGCCGAAGCCGCCGGCGCGATGTACGGTTCCGTCCGCGTTGCGGCCGTACGCGATGGAGCCGGTTCCCGCGATCAGAATCATCCCGTGGGGTCCTTCGTGGGCCCCCCACAGCGCCGTCTCATGGTCGCCCACCAGCACCAGTCTGCCTGCGAAGCCCCCCTCTCTTAAGCCTTCCGTCAATCGCCCGCTTACGGTGGGGTTGCTGATGCCGGCTGCTCCTACAGCCATGGCGACACAGGCTGCGAGACCTCCCTCGCAGACATGTCCGACATTCGCAGCAATCTCATGCAAAGTCGCCTTCACGCTGGCTTCGTCCTGACCGTTCAAGTTCAGCGGACCCGCCGTGAACCTGTGCACAACACGTCCGCTCTCCTCCGCCACCGTCACGGCCGTCTTAGTACCGCCGCCATCCAGTCCCGCCACATAACGCATGCTCGTCAACCTCCGCTTATCCAATCTATTTATGAGAAGAAACGCCCAGCGGCGATCTCTTTTGTCCCGTAAGATGGCCATGCCGGCGGCGATCTTGTTTGCCTGTACGATGCTCACGCCCAGCAACGATCTCGTTTGCCCCGAACGATGGCCACGCTGGGCGACGATTTTGTTTGCCTGTATGATGCCCACGCCCCGCGACGATCTTGTTTGCCCGTACGATGGCCACGCCCGGCGACGATCTTGTTTGCCCCGTACGATAGCCACGCCCGGCTGCCGAAATTGTAACGGACAACAGCAACCCTTAGGGGGAGAAATCGAACAAATTGAGATTTTAACGGACATCAGCGACTCTTACAGCTTCAAATCAGGGGCATCTCTCCCCTTTTAAGCTTCTAAGAGTCGCGTATGTCCGTTACAATCGCGGCTAACAAAAAACAGGCGGCTAAGGGTCGAGAATGTCCGTTACATTTCCGCCCCCACCCGCCAGCACACCGCCCGTTTTTGCAGCAAGAGGAAAATCGCCCTCTAATGTCCCCGTCTCCGCCCTCGCTTGCGATTTAAAGGGAAATCCTACCTCTAATCCAGACCAAATTGCTGTATTTGGATAGAATCACCCCGATTAAAGGGAGCTTTGGACCTCTGTCAAGAAAGTAGACACCATTTATGCCGCTTTTCTCTTATTAAATTTTGCAGCGTACCGGGCTGGTGACAAGTACCCCAGTGCACTGTGGATCCGTTTACGGTTATAAAAAAACTCAATATATCTGTAGATTTCTTCATAGGCCTGTTGCTTCGTTTTGAATCGCTTGCAGTAAACGAGTTCCTTCTTGAGCACGCTATGAAATGACTCGATACAAGCGTTGTCGTAGCAGTTGCCTTTCCGACTCATGCTGGCTCTCATTTTGTAGGCTTTGAGTTGTTTTCTGTAATCATCAGATGCATATTGACTACCGCGATCTGAATGATGCAGCAGCCCCTTCTTTGGCTTTTTAGCTTTATAGGCGTCTTGCAACGCACCAAGTACCAAGTCGGTCGTCATCCGGCTCCCTAGGCGCCAGCCTACGATCTCACGTGTACACAGGTCAAGAATACTTGCTAAGTATAAACGACCCTCTCTGCATGGAATATAGGTGATGTCTGCCACCCAGACCTTATTAGGCTTCTCCGTTTTAAACTTTTGGTTGAGTACGTTAGGTGCGATCGGCAAATCATGGCTCGAGTCTGTCGTCTGCACCTTGTACTTTCGAGAGACACAGGCACGCAGACCAAGCTCCTGCATGTATAAACCAATGGTCCGCTCTGCTACTGTGTGGCCTTCTTCTTGAAGAAGATACGTGATCTTTGGGGCACCGTAGCGCTGCTCAGAATCATGAAAATGGTAAGAAACCCGCTCCATTAAAGTCCGTTTTCGCAGTTCCTGGTTGCTCAGCTCTGCATTTTTCCATTTGTAGTAGCCGCTACGTGAAACACCCATGACTTCGCACATCTTCTCCAAACGAAACTCGGAGCGATGATCTTCTATGAACTGGAACCGTCGTTCCTTGGTTTGCTGAAGATGTGCACAGCCTTTTTTACAATCGCGAGCTCCTCCTCTACATCGGAAATCCTCTGGTCTTTCGCGCGGAGCTCACGTTCTTGCTCTTTAACGAGTTGCTCGAGCTCATAGAGGCGTCCCGAACTGGCAACGGGTTCATTCTTAAAATCTCGATATTTCGCTTTCCAGGCATGCAACGTCTTCGCGGGAATATCTAGTTCGAGGGCGATGTCCTCCACCGATTTTGTCTGCTCTTGCAGATACTTTACCGTCTGTTTCTTAAACTCTTCATTGTATCGATTCCGTTGTTCACCCATTGTGAACACCTCCTATTTCATTCATTATCGAATTCTCTTAACGAGGTGTCCACTATTTATTCTACTTACACTTTTCCCTCTATGCCGAGCCCCTAGCTCGATTTATCCAAATCAGAGGGAGCTTTTCCCTCTATTTTCCGATGCGATATGCGATTGGCCTCTTCAAGCCCCCTAGTCCCACTCCCAGTCCCGGTCTATCGCGCAACTCCCGACTCCAGATAAGAACAAGGAAGCAACTGCAGCGGCTAATACAAATGAAAGACCTTCTTCCGCTCGACAAATGCCAGGCTTTCCTCGGAGAACCTTCCCAGCAGTCCGGTCAAATCGCCCCCACTCTCCCGCACGCCCGATTCGCCGCACAGCAGATCGATAAACGGCCTGCCGTTTTCCCGCACCGGCGGCAGGAACGAGAATGCCGGAAACATCTCCTTGATCGTAAACAGCAGCGTCAAGCCAAGCTCTACCGGCCGCAGCGCAGCCTCGTCCAGAACATGGACGTACACGCCCAGGCACAACTCCCCTTCATGCTTGGAGAACGTCGGCTTAAAGTACGTCGGCCGGAAGTACGCACCCGGCAGGCGCTTCGCGTTCATCTCCGCCGCAAGCTTGTCGGCGTCCACAAACGGCGCACCGATGATTTCGAACGGAGCCGTCGTGCCGCGCCCTTCCGACAGATTGGTCCCTTCGAACAGACAGGTGCCCGGATACAGCAAGGCCGTCTCGAAACGCGGAATGCCCATCGACGGCGGAATCCAGACTCCACCGGCACCCGTGAAGCGTTCCCTCCGATCCCAGCCTTCGCAAGGAACGACATACAGCTCCGCGCCATGTCCCTTCTCCGTATTCGCCATGACCGCAACTTCCCCTGCGGTTAACCCATACCTCATCGCGAGCGGATAATTACCGACGAACGACGTGAACCCTTCCTTAAGTACATTTCCCTCAACCGTCACGCCATTCAGCGGATTCGGCCGATCCAACACGACAAACGGCTTGCCCGCCGCCGCGCAATCCTCTAGCGCATAAAGCATCGTATAAATGAACGTATAATACCGGGTGCCTACATCCTGGATATCATAGACGACCATATCGACGGCGTCCAGCATCTCCTGCGTCAATCGCTTGGAATCCTTGCGGTACAGGCTGTATACGGGAACGCCCGTCGCTTCATCCACGTACGTGTCGACAAGCGCCCCTGCGGCCAGATCGCCTCTCACCCCGTGCTCCGGAGAGAACAGGGCTGCCAAATGAAACTTCTCATGCAACGTATCGATCGTGGAGCGGAAGTCCGCCCCGAGCCCGGTCGGCGACGTAATAAGTCCCAGCCGCTTCCCTCGGAACCACTCGGCGTACTCGTCCACCCGATCAACGCCAAAGCGTATCGCTCCCATTCAGGTCTTCCTCCTCACTGCCCGTTCTCCACCCAACGTCTGCTCACGGTGAAATCCGTCGGCCTCTGGCCGCACCTAGAGCATCCCCATGACTCTCTAAGCCGCCCTACGGCTCTCCTCCTGCCTTCAGCCGCACCTCAAGCATCCCATGACTCCCTAAGCCGCTCTACGGCTCTCCATCTGCCATCGGCCGCACTTAGAGTTAAGCCGCCCTACGGCTCTCCATCTGCCGTTGGCCATGCTCCAATCACTTTATGCCGCGCCCTACAGCTCCGACTGGCGCAGACGCATCGTCTCCGGCGGGATCATAAACGTCTCGGCGTATTCCTTGCGCGCCTCCAAACCGCGAACGCGGGCCAGCGACTTATAGTAGTCCATGTAGTTGAACGACTTGCTGCCCGTCACGAACCAGTGCGTCGACAGCGCCTCGATCCACAGGTCGAACGCCTTCTGGTCGAAGTCTACATACACGTAAGGAACATAGCCGACCGCATCCTCCCAATTCTCACCATAATACAGCTTAGCCGCAAAATGTGGCGGAAGCTCGCGTTCCATCGCGCCCAAGCCGGCGAAAAACCTCGCATCGTTTACGATGCGATGCGTCGTGGCATGATCCTTGTGCATGCTGTTGCAATGATGCGTAATAATAATATTCGGCTTGACCTCGCGAATGACGTCGCACACGCGCAGCCGGATCTCCTGATCGTCCGGAATTTCGCCGTCGGGAATCTCGAACACGCGCGCCTCGCCGCCCAGCATGCCGGCGAAGGTATGCGCCTCGCGAATTTTTTGCTCCCGGTATTCGTTTACGTCCTGCCCCGCAGGCACGCCTCGTTCCCCGGCGGTCAGCGCCAGCGTCGCGATCTTGTCGCCCTTCAGATAGTGGCTGGCCAACACGCCCCCTGCCACCAGCTCCACGTCGCCTACATGTGCGCCAATACCCAATATCGTAATCGGTTGTCTATCGCTCATCGTCCAAGCTCCCCTCTCATCGTGGCGAAGGTTTTCGCCGTCCTGAATCCCGCCCGCTCGTAGATGCGCAGAGCCGGGTTGTTGCTGCCTGTATACAGGGACATGTAATCCGTGCCAATTTCCTGGAAAGCTTCGCACAGCCGGAAGAAGAGGCTCGAGCCGAGGCCGTGCCCTTCATGCTCCGGATGCACGCCGATACCCGCAAAATATCCCCGGCCGTTCTCCTGTCTTACGACCGGCCCCGCAAATCCGACGGCGCGGCCATGCTGAGCTGCGATAACGACCGGCGTCCCGTCCGCGAGACTCTTGCCAATCTCCGCACGCCATAGCGGATTGCCCAATACTTCCAACATCTCTTCAACGCCAGTATGCTTTGTCGCATCCAGCATCTCGACACGATAACCGGCCTTAGCGGCCGTCTCTTCCTTCGCAAGGATGCTCTCTGGCACCTCGAAGCCGCCAAGCGGCAAATACATCGCGCACTGAACGGCGCGTTCGATATAACCGAGCCGCTTCAACGTCTCGTGCAGCAAGCTGCCGGCAGGGACGCCCGGAGCATTGTTATGCTCGTGCCCCGGCGTTCCTGGAACGTACCATGGCAGCTGCATGGGATTAAAAAACAGCGTATCCGCATGTTTTTTCCCCAGCTCCGCAAATCGAGCTTCCATCGCGTGCACAAGAGTTTCCGCCTTGCTCTCGTCCGCGTATTCGTCCGCAAGCAGGACGCAGGTAATATAACCCGCAACATCGCCAAGCGGCAGATCGTTGCCGGAGCAACCGCAGGCAAAGCCGACGACGCGGTCCCCCTCCAGCCATACGAACGTGCACAACGGATCGAAATACGGGTTCTCCGTCAGGATTGCCGCGAATGACTCCGCTGTCATCTCCTTATAGCCGTCTCTCGCGGCCACAAGATTCCATAACGCGATAACCTCGGCTGTATATCGGTCGTTCCATGTTTGAAGCATCGTAATTCCTTCCTCCTCGGCTGAGGCAGCAGGCTGCGCTCTCCTCACAATGATTCCGGGGATCGTTCATGACAAATCGCCCGATAGCGCCCACAATGAACGCAGCGCCTCATAGTACCCGAAGCACCCACATTACCAGCAGTTCCCACTATTCCCACAGCATCCGCCGTTCCTACGCAGTTCTCGCTATTCCAACAATTTTCGTTTTTCCGCCAATAGCCAATAGCTGTTGGTCGTTACCCCTTCACCGCGCCTACCGTTACCCCTTCCAGGAAGTAGCGCTGCAGGCTGAAGAACAGAATGAACATAGGCACGGCAGAGATCGTTGCGCCCGCCATCATCGGCGCGAAATACGTCGTATTGGCGAAGCGGAAGTTTTTGAGTCCCACCTGGATCGTCTGCATATCCATCGTGTTCGTGACCAGGAACGGCCAGAAGAACGTGTTCCACGTCTCCATAAAGGTCAGGATCGCCATAACGGCCATAACCGTCTTCGAGAGCGGCATGATGATTTTCACGAAAATCTGGAATTGGTTGCAGCCTTCCACCTTGGCCGACTCCAGAATTTCTTTCGGTATCGTGCTCATAAATTGCTTTGCCAGGAAGATGTTATAGACGGTAACCAGCGTCGGCATGATAAGAGCGCTGTACGTGTTCTGGATTTCGAAAATATTTACGATCAAAATATAAAGCGGTACTTGCGTGACCTGATAAGGGATCATCATCGCCGCAAGCAGTATGGCGAACAGCACGTTGCGACCGCGGAACTGGATCTTCGAGAACGCATATCCCGCCATTGTGGCAAATACAACGTTCGACACCATGACCACGGTAGCTACGACAAGAGAGTTGAGAATCCAGCGATACGAATATTCGCTGAAGGCGAAGAAGAACTTGTAAGACTCCAGCGAGAACTTGCCGGGCCAGATGGAATAGCTGACCGCTCCCGCTTCGACGGGATCGCCAAAGGACGACATGATCATGAAGTAGATCGGGAATATCGTCGCCATGGCGAACAGAAGAAGGAGGATGACTAGAATGGTGTTGCGCGTATATTTCGCCGTACGATTGCCTAGATGATTGTTAAACAGTGCCAAAGCAGGTCCCTCCTTCTCTTAATATTCCACGTCTTTGCCCAGGAATTTGAATTGAATGAACGCGATGACGCCGATAATGGCCGCCAATACGAGCGACTGAGCCGCCGCTTTGCCGAATTCGAAATACTTGAATGCCGTATCGAAGATCAGAAGGCCGACCATCGTCGTGGAATGATCCGGGCCGCCGCCTGTCATCAGATAAGCGTTCTGGAACACCTGGAACGACCCGATCACGCCGGTGACCAGCAGGAACAGCGTCGTCGGCTTCAGGCAAGGCAGCACGATATGCCACATCTTTTGCCAGAATGTCGCTCCGTCGATCTCCGCCGCCTCGTAGTAGCTCTCGTCGATGCCGAGCAGCGCCGCGACATAAATAATGATGCTGGTGCCATGGCTGGACAGCCAAGACATGAGCACAAGGGAGAACATGGAGGTCGAGCTGGCCCCCAGCCAGTTCTGACTTGGGATGCCCAACATCCCGATCAACTGGTTCAAAATGCCGCCGGGAAGCGGATCGTAGATCCAGAGCCATACGACGGACAGGGCGACGCCGGAAGCAACCGCCGGCAAGTAGTAGATCGCCTTGAAAGTCGTCTGCGCCCACTTTTTGAGCGGCATGATCGCGATCGCGACCGCGAACGATATGATTAATGCAACCGGGACAGTCAACACTGTATAAACGAGCGTATTCATGATCGCTTTCCAGAACAGCTCGCTGGCGAAGATGCCCGAGTAATTGTCGAATCCAATGTATTCCGAGCCTAATGGCCGGTATTCTTGAAAGCTGACCAAAAAGGCGCTCACGACCGGATAAGCCGTAAACAGCGCATAGACAACGAGCGCAACGGCGATGAAAGCGTAGGCCCATGCCCCATCTCCGCGATTAAGTCGATTCTTGACGTTTGACGCACGAGCCATAGTAAGACTCCTTTCCCTTGCCGCGTTACTTCTTTTAGAGGTAGTTTAAAAAGTCCGCTTTTGATCACGTAGTATCTCTACAGCTATAAATTCGGATAGCCGCCTCGGCATGAGAGCGGCTATCCGAGCGAAATTCATTAATCTTGCACGATTCCGTCCGCTCCGAAGGCCTCGATAGCGCCTTTTTTCACGGCATCGTACATCTCTTGAGGCGTAATCTCGCCTGCAAGCAGCGCTTGCAGCTTCGGAATGACAACCTCGTTCTCCAGCTTGATCGCCTTGGAACCCAATTCTACAGGGATGTCAGGACGGGCAGGAGCAGCATGCTCCAACATCTTATCGACAGCTGCGATATTGTCCGGATTGCGATTCGACTCCATGCTGGCTGCCGCTTCGCGGGCGCTCTTGGTAATATGCGCTGCAAACAGGTCATTATTCGTTGTTGCGGCTACCTGACCGCTGGACAGGAAGTAAGCCGCCTTCGCGATATTCGCTTTATGCTCATCTGTTGGATCCTTTTTGCCGCGGAAAGCGACATAACCGTCAACGACCGCATGGGAGACCGGCTCTTGACCTGCAAAGGATGGGAGCGGCAACGCGATATAGTCCACTTTGATGCTGCCTTCAACCGCGCTTCCGTCCTTCGCGTCGATCTTCGCGTTGTTTTTGTTCGCGGAGTTTTCGAAAACGGCAAGACCTTTGCCCGTAATCATCGTCTGTCCCGTCAAGAACATGTTCCAGCGTTTGCCGGCGTCAACGGAGCTGAGCTCCTTCGGCATGGAGCCGTCGTCGATCAATTCGCGAACCGCGTTCAGAACGGTCAAATAGTTTTTGCTTGTGTATGCGTATTTCAGATCCTTTGTAAATGGAGACGGCATGCCCGCGTTTTTCACTAGAATGCTGAGGTAGTCCTTGGAGGCTACGCCAGCCGTAGCGAATACGAAGCCGTAACGCGACGTCTTGTCGCCTTCCTTTACGACGCCTTTTTTGATGGCCTCGCGGAATTCATCGTACGTCCAACCTTCTTGCTGCACTTTCTTCCAGTCGACGCCGGCTTCTTCGAGGAATTGCTTGTTGCCGCCGATGGAGTGTACTTCCATGTAAGCCGGCAGGCCGTACAGACCGTCGCCGTTTTTCATGTAAGCAAGCGCCGCTTCATCGTAGTCCGCGATCATGTCCGCGCTTACCAGATCCTTGATGTCCAGCAGCATGCCCATCTGGGCGTATTTCGAGATGCCGTCGGAGCCGATAAAGGCAAGGTCCGGAGGGCTGCCCGCGTTTACTTGCGTATCCAGCTTCTGGGTCATGTCTTCCCAGCTGGCAGGTTCGATTTTCAAAGTCAGGTTCGGATACAGCTTGTTAAAGTCGGCTTCCATCTGCTTAAAGTTTTCTTGATACGTTGGAGATACCGGGGGCAGAAGCGCCGTGATGGTGTCCTTCGCCTCCGATGCTCCGCCGTTTGCAGTGTTAGACGGCTTCGCCGATTGTGCGGGCTCGTTGTTGTTGCCGGAGCCGCAAGCGGAGAGCGTTCCTAAGGATAAAGTCAGAGCGAGCACAGATGCAGCAATTTTAGTTTTACTTTTCATTGCCAAGATCCTCCCTTTATTTGAAATTCTATATATACGATCCGTCCCAGGCGAACCGCTGTACCTCCTCTGATAAAAGAGCAGCGGGTCCGTTTGCGTAAAAGATGAAGAACATTATAAGGATAAATCTATAACGTTCTTCCCCTTCACGCAAACCTTACTTCACTTGGGAACAGGCACGTATAGCCCTCTTAAGGTTGCCGCCGCAGTTCGCCAGCACTTTCTTCGCCTCTTCGGCTCCAAGCCCGGACTTGATCATCATGATCGCCAGCTTGCAGTCGAGTTCGGACTGTCGCAAGTATTGCTCCGCCGTAGCTTCGTCTGTCCCAGTCGCCGTCCTGATGATTCGGAGGGATCGGTCGAACAGCTTCTTGTTGCTGGCCTTGAGATCGACCATCAGATTGTTGTACGTCTTGCCTAGCTTCACCATCGTGGTGGTCGTCAGCATGTTCAGTACAAGCTTCTGGGCCGTTCCCGCCTTTAATCTCGTGGAGCCTGCGATTACTTCCGGGCCCACCACCGGAGCGATGGTAATGTCCGCCGCCTCCGACAGCTTCGTGTCCTTGTTGTTTACGACGCCGATCGTGACAGCTCCCAACTCGCTGGCTCTGCGAAGCGCTTCGATAACGAAGGCCGCGCTGCCGCTCGCCGAGATTCCGATGACCGCGTCCTTGCCCGTCACACCGATCTGATCGATCAGCGCCCTGCCTTCAGCGCCGTCATCCTCGCATCCTTCCACGGGAATTCGCAGCGCTTGATCGCCTCCGGCAATATAACCCTGCACGAGCGATGGATCCACGCCGAACGTCGGCAGACATTCCGAAGCATCCAGCACGCCTAACCTTCCTGACGTTCCTGCTCCGATATAGAACATTCTTCCGCCAGTCGACAGCGCATGATGAAGCGCTTCCACGGCCAACGCAATGCGAGGAATTTCCTGCCTCACCGCCACGTGTACCTTGGCATCCTCCTGGTTCATGAGCTCCAGCATGCCTTCGGTGGACAATTCGTCGATCATCCCGGTCTCGGGGTTGATCCCTTCCGTCGTCAAGCTTGCAAGATAGTCCTTCATCGTGATTCCCCTTACGTGATCATGTTTGGACAAGTTGCTGTCCATGTGATCGAATTCCACCCTGTTGTCGACGCTGCCCATATTGCTAGTATGGTTATTGTCTTCTGTGTCATTCGTGATGCGTTTGTTGTTGTTGTTCATGACTCTATATTAAGAATTTATTTCAGCTCCGTCAATAGTTTTTGAAATATTATTTTATACTGTCATAAAACATTGGCATTTTATATCACAAATTGTGCGAGATGCACAAATGCCGTCGAACCTTTGGCGGTGCGGCTTTCCGGCCATCATAGGGGTAAGCCATTCATCATTTAAAGTTTAAAATTTCCAACTTGTCCTTAAGAAAATAAGAGCCGGGACGGGTCGCTAGGACGGGAAGCTGATGCCGAGATGCCGGGACTGGTCGCACAGCATGGAAGCTAAACTCCGCTAAGCTACTCTACAGCAGCTACTTTACAGTAGGTCACCTCAGTATGAATTGTGCAAATATACTCAAATATTTATACTGAAGTCTCTCCCTAGTGGTAAATTGTACAAAAATACACAATTCACGTTCCATTTCGCCTATTTAGTCACTTCTCGAGGCTAAAATTAGGGATAAATGTACAAATTCACGAATCTCTAATCCGTATGTAGGCTAATTTGTGTATTTTCGTACAATTACCTTTTTGAACACCTCTTTGATTACCTCTTTGACGAAAGTCACCAACATGCGCTAATCCTTCTCTTTTAGAACGCCTTACCTCCTCAGGCTCAACCAAGTAGCGCTTCTGAAGAATTAATTCAGGCTCTGCTTCCAAGTATTACTCCATGGCCTGAGCAGCAAAAACACTCCAGCCTGCAGGCCGTAGTGTCGTTCATGCTCGCAAATGGGGAGCGTTACCTTCTACGCTTGTTGGATAGCCTGAGCAGCAAAAACACTCCAGCCTGCAAGCTGGAGTGTCGTTCATGATCGCTAATGGGGAGCGTTACCTTCTACGCTTGTTGGAGATGATGCTTCTGCTCTTGGAGAGATACTTTTTGACCTGCTGATAGTCCGCGCTTGCCACGCCGGCGAACAGCATATCGATAATCGTGAGCATCGCGATGCGCGATCCCATGGCGCCGCTGCGAATGGAAATTTCCGGCGTCGATATGCTCAGCAAAGAATCCGCCTTGTCCGACAGCTCGCTTTTGCTGTATTTCGTGATCGCCACAATATGAGCACCGTTTTTCTTGGCTATTTCCAGCGAGTCGAGTATTTCCACCGTGTCTCCGGAATTGGAGATAAAGATGGCGACGTCCTCCTTGGTCAGCAAGGAAGCGGCCGTCAACTGGCTATGGCCATCCGTAAAAGCATGACAGATCTTGTTGATCCGCGTAAACTTCTGCTCGGCGTCCTGAGCCACCAGCCCCGACGCGCCAATGCCGAAAAACATCAGACGTTTGCTGGACTGCAGCGCCTTGATGGCACGAGCTACCGCAGGGCGGTCAAGCACGCTAAGCGTATCCTCGATGGAACGCACATTGTTGCGTCCGATGTTGGAGATGATCGTACTGAGGTCGTCGCCAGGCTGAATGTCGCTATATTGTTCGCCGCTGTCTTCGTCCATGGAGCCCAGCGACGCAGAGATGCTGACGATAAAGCTGCGATAGCCGTTATACCCCATCGTCTTGCAGAAACGAAGCACCGAAGCGTCGCTTGTTTTGCTGCCTTGCGCAAGGCTCTTGATCGACAAATGCGGAATTTCTTCCTTATTCGCAAGGATATATTCCGCCACCAGCCGTTCGACCGGGGTCAGACTATCCTTTCTGTCGCGGATCTTGATTAATACGTTATCGTTTATCGCCATATGACGTTACCTGCCGTTTCGTAGGTTTTGTCGCCACTAAGAAGCTGATCTGGATAGTCTGGCCGGGAGCTCGGAAGCTCGGAAATTCCATTGTGGTTAAATAGTATACGGATTCCTGCCAAATTACAAGTGTTTGCATCGGATATATGGACATATATCGAGTGACGAGTTTCATAAAATATTATTTTAAAATATTATTATCATTTTGAAGTAAATATTGCAACTTTTATTGCCTGAAATTCTTTTAGCATGTTATAATGGGCACCAATTGACGTGCATCTACGCCATTATGATGAATCATAAACGAGCAAAGGATGAGGGACATGGGAACAGCATTAAAAATTGCTATTATCGGGGCAGGAAGCACCTATACCCCGGAATTGATGGAAGGCATTATTAAACGCAAAGACAATCTGCCGCTGACAGAGCTGGCGCTTATGGATATCGACGCGCGCAAGCTCGAGATCGTTGGCGGGTTATGCGAACGCATGGTGCAGGCAGCGGGAATGAACTGCAAGGTCGTTAAAACGATGGAGCTGGATGAAGCTCTCCAAGGAGCAAGCTTCGTGCTCGGCCAGATTCGCGTCGGCAAGCTGCCCGCTCGCGTGCTGGACGAGAAGATACCGCTCAAGTACGATCTGATCGGTCAAGAAACCTGTGGAATCGGCGGCTTCTTTAAGGCGATGCGCACGATCCCCGTTATGCTCGACATCGCGAAGCGCATGGAGCAGCTATGCCCTGACGCTTGGCTGATTAACTTCTCCAATCCCGCGGGAATCATTACGGAAGCGATTTTGAATCATACGAATGTCAAAATGCTGGGACTATGCAATGTCCCTTACAATATGTACAAGAGCATTCGAGAAACGCTTCAATTGCCAAACGCGGATCTGACTTACGTCGGGCTCAACCATCTGAGCTGGATTACAGCCATTGAGCAGGACGGCAAGGACTATCTGAAGGACGCGCTCGAGATGGGACTCAACAGCGAAGCAATGAAGAACATTCCTTCCAGCGGCTTTAGCCAGGAACTGGTGCAGCTCGTAGGCGCTATTCCTTCCTCCTATATGGAATATTATTATTTCAAGGACAAAAAGCTGAAGCTATTGAAGGACAGCGAACAATCCCGCGGAGAGAAATGTATGGACATCGAGGAAGAGCTTCTGGGCATCTACTCCAATGCAGAGCTGCATGAAAAACCCGAGCTTCTGGCCTCGCGCGGCGGCGCCAACTATTCCGAAGTCGCGATCAGCCTCGTCGATGCCATCTACAACGACAAGCAGGAGGTCCATGTCGTGAATCTGCTAAACGGCGGAGCGCTGGACTTCATGGAGCATAACGACGCCATTGAGGTAGCTGCAGTCATAGGCAAGGATGGCGCGAAGCCGCTTGTTATCGAAGACTTCGACAACCGCCATATTATCGACTACATGCGAATGGTGAAGGCATACGAACGCGAGACAGTCGCCGCGGCCGTCGAAGGCAGCGAAGAAGCCGCCATGCGGGCGTTGATGATGAATCCGCTCGTGGGCGATTATAATACGGCGCTGGCTTGCTTTAGGGAATTGAAGGAAGCGCACAAGGAATATTTGCCCCAGTTCAAATTCGAATAACGCAGGGAGGAGTGGGAATCGCCATGAGCAAGTACGTCATCGGCGTCGACGGCGGCAATAGCAAGACGGATTATTATTTGTTCGACCTGAACGGAACGCTTAAGGATCATATCAGGTCCGGCACCTGCAGCCACGAGCAGTTCCCGGAGAGCTACGCCAAATCTTACAGCGTTATGCACGAGCAGATATCGACACTGCTTGCGCGCGGCGGGTTGTCCATGGCGGATATCGCGGCAGGAGCGTTCGGACTGGCAGGCGCGGACATTCCTTCGCAGAAGGCGCAGCTGAACGCCGTTATCGAACGTCTCGGCTTCACCCGCTTCGCGATGGACAACGATGCCTTTCTCGGCATCAAAGCCGGGACGGCGCAAGGCTACGGCATCTGCTCCATCAACGGTTCGGGCGTCTCTACCTGCGGCATCTCGAAGAGCGGCAAACGTCTTCAGGTCGGGGGAGTCGGCAGCGAGCTCGCCGGCGACGAGGGCGGCGGCTTTTACTTGACGCGGCGTGTTCTGCGCGCCATCTACGACAGCTTCTACCGCCTGGGCCCGGAGACGTCCATGACGGAGCCCGTCATGGCGCTGATCGGTGCATCTTCCAAGGAGACGTTTATGGATCGGGGACTTGAAGGTTTGGTCGCCCGAAGCTTGCCTTATACCGAGATCGTGACGACGCTTCTGGCAGCTGCAGAGCAAGGCGATGCTGTCGCGTCCGGCATCGTCGACCACTCGGCCCGCCAGCTTGCCTATTCTACGGTCGGCTGCTTGGGTCATCTCGACTTCGACGACGATAAGCCTGTCGACATCGTGATGGCCGGCTCCGTCTGGGCGAAAGCGGCTTCGCCGATTATGCGGGATCGTTATATGGGGTTCGTCTCGGGCTTGACCGGCCGGGAATGCAGATTTATTTTGCTGCAGGAGCCGCCAGCCGCAGGAGCCGTGCTTTGGGCGCTTGAGCTTGCGCTCGGCGCACCTGCCGATGACGTGCTGCGCGCGAAGGTGATCGAGGCGGTACGCTGACTTCAAGCGAACATACAAGGTAAAACGGCTGTCGCCGTCCTATGGCGGCCTGGAGCGTTTCATTTCGAGAAATTTAGAGAAAGGTTATCCCGCGTTCGTTCACCGAAATGAACGAATGCTGAGGATAACCTTTTTTTGCGGCGATTGCTCGTGCCTCATTACGTCTGGTTAGATGAGTCCCGACTCCTTCAACAAACGCTGGACCATGACGGCCGCTTGCGCGCGGGTCAACTTTGCCCCAGGCGCGAGCTCTCCGTTCGGCGTGCCGGAGAGAATGCCGGTCGCAAGCCCCTTATTCAGCGAAGCCTCTGCCCATGCCGAGGCTTGAGCAGCGTCAGGGAATCCGCTCAATGGATTAGCTCCAGCGTCTGCCTTGTCAGTCAATCCCGTCCACCCCATTGCATTCGCGATCATTATCATGGCCTGTTCGCGCGTTACGTCATCGTTCGGACGGAACGTTCCGTCCTCGAACCCTCCGATTAAGCCATATTCATATGCCGTCCCTATTGCCCCGGCATACCAGTCTCCTTCGCGGACGTCGGAAAACTTGCCGAAACCGGCTCGCGTATTTTGGCCAAGGCCTAGCGCCCGCACCAGAATGGCCGCAAATTCCGCGCGCTTAATGGAACGATCCGGAGCGAACAGCCCCTCTCCTATACCTTCGATGATCAATCGGGATCCCATATCATGGACGGAGCTGCTCGCCCAATGCCCCTTCATATCGTCGAATGCCGCCTTGTAACCGATCAATGCATAATCGCTGTTGGTCAGGCTGTTCATCGCACCTGCGTATTTCCCGTTATTCACCAGCATCCGGGTCGGTACATGCCTAACCGTTCCGTCGGGATCGATAACAACGCCCGTAGACATCAACCTGCGGTTAACCCCATTTGGTATGGAAATGGTCCGCTCAACATAAGCTGCAAAGTTGTTCGCTTCGATTTCCAGGTCGCCGGCTTTGACCCATACTGCGAAATGAACCGGAGGCGCGATGACCTGAAAGTCTCCAACATCAGCCCTTTCCTTCAGCAGACGGACGATACGGTCATTCGAAGGGGCGATTTCGATACGCACGACGGCATCCTCTGCCCGACCATTCGGACCAAGCTGCTCCAGCAGCGCATCCAGGTCCAACAAAGACGCGTCGATGGCATACGATGCAAATGCCGTGCGCAATTGGATCTTGCCGCCTCTGTCGATCAATGCCTTCAGAAGTTCCATGCTCAGCTCTGCTGCAAGTACGTCGTTCTCCGCATCCGCTTCAATCTCGAGGACGGTCCCTTGCGAATCACCGGCCAGCGTCTGATTATCCTTGTTCCAATCGATGATCACCGTTGTTACTTTGCGACCTTTACCGTCCGTAGTACCGGTGATGTCCGCATGTCCCTGCTTGCCGTTGATGAGCAAGCCCTTCTCATCACCGGCAGCTGGAGTCGGCGTTGGCGTTGGGTAGACCGTCCCGCCTTCGTTAGGAGTCTCTGTCACCTGAGCCGTCCACTTCGCGTACAGCGTTACATGGCCCGTCACTGTAGTAGTGAATACATACGGCTCCGTCAGCTCCTCGTCAGTGTACCAACCTCCGAACGCATATCCCGTTCTTGCCGGAGCTTCTGGTGCTTCCACAGTATCGCCGTGCTCCACCGTCGTTGCCTCCACCGCATTGCCACCGTTGCTTTCGAAGCTCACCGTATAGGTGTTCAATGTCCACTTCGCGTACAGCGTCACATGGCCCGTCACTGTAGTAGTGAATACATACGGCTCCGTCAGCTCCTCGTCAGTGTACCAACCTCCGAACGCATATCCCGTTCTTGCCGGAGCTTCTGGTGCTTCCACAGTATCGCCGTGCTCCACCGTCACTGCCTCCACAGCACTGCCGCCGTTGCTTTCGAAGCTCACCGTATAGGTGTTCAATGTCCACTTCGCGTACAGCGTCACATGGCCCGTCACTGTAGTAGTGAATACATACGGCTCCGTCAGTTCCTCGTCGGTGTACCAACCTCCGAACGCGTATCCCGTTCTTGTCGGAGCTTCTGGCGCTTCCACAGTATCACCGTGTTCTACCGTGGTTGCCTCCACCGCATTGCCGCCGTTGCTTTCGAAGCTCACCGTGTACACGCTTATCGTCCACTTCGCGTACAACGTCACATTGCCCGTCACCACAGTCGTAAACACATACGGTTCCGTCAGCTCCTCGTCGGTGTACCAACCTCCGAACGCATATCCCGTTCTTGTCGGAGCTTCTGGTGCTTCCATAGTATCGCCGTGTTTCACCGTCACTGGCTCAACTATGCTGCCACCGTTGCTTTCGAAGCTCATCGTATACACGTTTATCGTCCACTTCGCGTACAGCGTCACATTGCCCGTCACCACAGTCGTGAATACATACGGCTCCGTCAGTTCCTCGTCGGTGTACCAACCTCCGAACGCGTATCCCGTTCTTGTCGGAGCTTCTGGTGCTTCCACAGTATCGCCGTGCTCCACCGTCGCTGACTCCACCGCACTGCCGCCGTTGCTTTCAAAGCTCACCGTGTAGGTGTTCAACGTCCACTTCGCGTACAACGTCACATTGCCCGTCACCACAGTCGTGAACACGTACGACTCCGTCAGTTCTTCGTCAGTGTACCAACCTCCGAAGGCATATCCCGTTCTGGTCGGAGCTTCTGGTGCTTCCACAGTATCACCGTGTTCCACCGTCACTGCCTCCACCGCACTACCGCCGTTGCTTTCAAAGCTCACCGTGTACACGCTTTTCGTCCACTTCGCGTACAGTGTCACGTTGCCCGTCACCACAGTCATGAACACATACGGTTCCGTTAGTTCTTCGTCAGTGTACCAACCTCCGAACGCGTATCCCATTCTGGTCGGAGCTTCTGGTGCTTCCACAGTATCACCGTGCTCCACCGTCACTGCCTCCACCGCACTGCCGCCGTTGCTTTCGAAGCTCACCTCATGCGTCGATGGCGCGAACTTCTGCACCCGATGGTTGCCCGTCTCGGTCACGTAGACGTTGCCGGCACGGTCCACCGCGATGGCGGCAAGTCCATCGAACTCGCCTTCGCCCTTCCCAGGAGCCCCCCAGCTCGCGATCAATTCGCCGTTGGAATTAAATTTCTGAATTCGGCTGTTACCTTCGTCCGTCACGAACAGATTGCCTTCGTTATCCACCGCCATGCCGGAAATATATCCGAAAGCCCCGCCCTCCGGCTCGCCCCAGCTTTCCTGCAGATGCTCCCCGCCTGTTTTGAAGGTTTGGATGTTGGTCGAATCGCCCGAATAGACAATCCCTCTTACGCTATCCACCGCGATGGTAGTTGGGAAGTAGAAGCTGCCTGGGCTCATCACGCCCTCCATCTCCAGCACCTTGTCTCCAGATGCATCGAACTTGACGATCTTATAGCCGCTTGTGTTAGCTACATAAATAAAGCCGTCGGCATCCACCGCGACCTCGCCCGGGTTCGATAGATACGAAGTCTCGTTCAAATGCGTGACCCCGTTGCTCGTTGGATCAAATCGCAGCAGCGCGCTGTCGCTTGTCATATACAGGCGTCCCGCTTCGTCGACCGCCAAGCCGTATGGCGAGAAGTAGGAACCTTCTCCGTCTCTTGCTGCAATAAATGCAAATTCACGGTCGAACAGTTGAATGCGCTCGTTGCCCTGATCGGCGATATAGATATGTCCTTCACCATCGACGGCTATCCCTTCCGGAATGAAGAACTGTCCTTCAGCGGAGCCATACGACCCCCATACGGCTTGCGGCTCGAGCGTATCCGCATCCAGCTTCTGTACGCGCCGGTTGGAAGTATCGGCCACATACACCGAACCGTTCGCGGCAACAGCAATCCCCTGCGGCGAATCGAATTCCCCGGCGCCCATACCATCGGAACCGTGAGTGGCCAACACTTCGAACGACGCATTCATGGCGATGATCGCATTCTCATCGTAATCGGTGGCGTAGATTCGGCCCGTTTCGTCTACCGTTATACCATGCAAGCTCCCGAACTGCTCCCCTCCCTCCAACATGTCGAGATAAGCGCCATAACCATTCATTTTTATAATGCGGTTATCCCGGTCCATGACGAACACATTGCCTTCGTCATCCAAGGCGACATCGACTATGCTGTCGAATTGACGCTCCACCTCGCTCGAGTCGTAGAAGCTCGTCCATTCTTCTACATGATCGGTCATCGTATCAAGTATCCGGATACCGCCAAGACTATAGTCGGCTACATAGACATTTTCGCCATCCGCATCAACGGCCATCCCCGAGACGTCCATATCGGCAATATGCCAAGTGTTCTCGACGATCATGGCAGTCATATCGATCTTATGTACTTGCTCCTTGCTTCCAACATATACGAATCCTTCGCCGTCTACCGTAATGGCACGCGGGGAAATCGAGCTTTCGCCCTGCCACTCGGCCATCACCTCTCCATTAGGACTCAGCTTGACGATTCTGTGGCTGAACTGCTCCGCTGCATAAACATTGCCTTCGCGATCCGTTGCCACATCCATCACTTGATCAAAATAATACGCGCCGCCCGGAAACATGCCATCGAATACATATGACTCCTGCGGCACTGGATCCAGCCCCGGCTCCGGTTCGGCCATCGCTTTGTTCGGCACTCCCCATCCCATGCTTCCCGCCAGCAGCAAGACGAGCGCCCATTTCCCCGCTTTGTTCAATCCTCTTCCCAGCTTCAATTTCGCGCACAACCTTTCCCGGTTTCCTATTACCCTATTCCACATACTAGCACCTTGAATTCCGGGAAAATATTAACCAAAGTTAATTTTCAAACAAAAAAAAGGTGAAATGGCTGTCGACATCCTTTTAGAAATGTAGAGAAAGTATAACGAAATGACTATTAAAGTAGTGTTCTTTTCCTATAATTCTAGAAAAAAGGTTATCCCGCATTCGTTCACCGAGATGAACGAATGCTGAGGATAACCTTTTTTTGCGACGGTCTAAAGATCTTCATTCGCTGATAATGGTGACGGGTATACATTAGCCCTCGAAATCCTCTCTTACGAGATCCGAGTTGATGCCGATCGCCGCGCGACTGCCTTCTCCAGCTGCGATAGATGTCTGGGCCGGCGCGATTACCGAGGTATCGCCCGCCGCATATACGCCGGAGATGCTAGTGCGGCCCAAGTTGTCCGTCTCTATGCCGCCTTGCTCGTTTATGAGACAGCCCAGCATTTCGCCGAACGGCGCAGCCTGCCGCCAATAAGGCGAGATGAAGCCTCCCGAGCGCTTCGCTTCCGTCCCGTCGTAGAACCGGACTGCTCGCAGTTTGCCGTTGTCTCCGACCAGCTCGGCGATTTTTTTCTCCGTCACAACCACTCCTCTGCCGTTTAGCGCCTGCACCTCCGTCCTGTCAAGCGATCTAGAGGAGCCGTTCGTGCAGACAAGCAGGTCACGGCTCCATTGATACGCTAGACGAGCCAGCGAGAATGCGTTCGATCCTTCTGCGATGACGACGAGCGGCCCATCCCGGAGCTCCCATCCGTCGCAATAGGGGCAATTGAAGAGACTGCTGCCGTAAAACTCCGTCAATCCCGCAATTTTCGGCAATGTCTCCTTCAGTCCAGTCGCGAGCAACAGTTTCCTGGCCCGGTAGGTTGCTCCGCCTCGGTCGCGCAGGAGGAAGCCTGAACCATCCAGCGGAACCACCGCCTCGATCCGGCGGTCAACCGGCCAGACGGAGGGATAACGAGCGAGGTCCCGCCGGGCGAGCACCCTCAGCTCTTGCGGCGTCGCGCCATCCCGTGTCATGAAACCATGCGTATGTCTTGTCACCGCGTTACGCGGCGAATGGTCGTCGAACAACAAGACGCTCCGTCTGGCTCTGCCGAGCATCAACGCAGCGTTCAGTCCTGCCGGTCCTCCCCCGATAATGGCGCATTCCGCTTCCACTCCGCCACCGCCTTCCCTCTTCCCCTCCGTCATCTGCTATACAGCAATCTCTTATGTATATCGCGAGAAGGCTGCCGACATGCATGCATACGATGGGAAGGAAGCCGCAATGGCTGCTGTCGGCCCCGCTGGAAACGCGAGGCTGCCATCTAGCTGATCATATGGATCACGATCCTGTCCAATCCCTGCAATCATTAAACATTCGCAGAGTTTCAAGTGGGGCGTACCAGCGTAAATCTCTCGCCTAGCTTTGCATAGTCATTCCCTGCCAATCGGCTTACGGGCTTTAACGCTTCCGGATCGATACGCCCGTTATTGTACAGCTTCTCGTCAATATGGAACCTGACGACGCGGCCGATGAGCAGGTCGGTCGACGGTACGCCGGCATCTCCGATAAGCGTACCGCCAAGGGGGATGGCTTGCTCCAGCACGCATTCCAGACGGATCGCCGCCTCAGCTACGCCGGGCACGGTGATGATCTCGCTGGCAACTGGAGTCAATCCCGCCAGCTCGACCTCGCTCACATCCGGAGGCGCGGGGGCCGCCGTCACGTTTAACGCTTCCACATAACGCTCATCCGCGATATGCGTCACGAATTGCCGCTTCGCTATGGCATTGCGGGCAGTGTCCTTCTGTATGCCACCTTTACGCTGCACCGATACCGCAATCATCGGAGGATCTGCCGCGACAATATTAAAGAAGCTGAAAGGCGCCGCATTTAACACTCCCTCCTCCGACAACGTTGTGATTAACGCGATCGGCCTCGGGATAATGCCGCCTATGAGCAGCTTATAATTGTCCTGGGTGCTCTGTCCCTCCGGATCGATCGAAATCATCGTCATATCGTTAATCTCCCTTCATTAAGCGCGATGCGCAGAAGGACGACCGTCCCCCGGTCGTGCCGGGATGAGCCGTCCTTTTTATCGTAACCGATTATAGGAATGCCGAATATCCCCTGCTTTGGATGCCTCATTCGATCGCAAAAGTTTGTTTAAACCACGCAGCAGCGGCATGCGCCTCCGCGCTCGTCAATTGGTGCCCAAACCGATCCCATCGCACTTCCGCAACCGCCCCCGCTTCGCGAAGCAAAGCATCCAGCTCCTTCGTCTCGGCAGGCGGGCAGAGGGGGTCATTTTCGCCTGCCGCTATGAAAACAGGCACGCCCGATAAATCCGGCAGCTTTATGCCGCGAAGAGGAACCATGGGATGAAGAAGGATAGCGCCCTTGAGCGAATCCTTGTAATGGAACAACAGGCTTCCCGCTATGTTGGCTCCATTAGAGTAGCCTGCCGCCACGATATTGCTCCGATCAAATCCGTACTCCGTCGCCGCTTCCGCCAGGAACTCATGAAGCTCCCCAGTCCGGTATACCAGATCCTCGATGTCGAATACGCCTTCGGCGAGTCTGCGGAAGAATCGCGGCATGCCGTTCTCCAGCACGTTCCCTCTTACGCTGAGAACGGAGGAGCCAGGCGAGATTAGCTCCGCCAGCCCCAGCAGGTCGCGCTCTGTGCCTCCCGTCCCGTGAAGCATTAGCAGTACAGGCGCTTCCTCATTTTTGCCCTTGATATAGAGATGCTTCATCTTCATCGTCATTGTTCAGATTCCCTCCAATTCGCGTACCTCGAACGGTGTCAGCAGCTTCTCGATCTCCGCGCGGTTCTGTTCGTACCATTCGGGCAGCATCAGCTTCTCGCCAAGATGCTCCGCGTCTTCGTCTCGAGCGAAGCCCGGGGGATCCGTCGCGATCTCGAACAAAATTCCGCCTTCTTCCCTGAAGTACAGCGCGTTAAAATATTGCCGATCCACAATCGGAGTAGGCTGAAAGCCGTTCGCGGCTACGTGGCTTCTCCAGAGCGCGTGCTCCGCGTCGTCTTTCGCTCTCCATGCGATATGATGCACCGTGCCGTGACCTCCATGGCCCGGGGCCATCGCGGTAGCGTTCACGTCAATGATGTTGCCGATGTCGCCGAAAGAACGATAGCGGACGTAACCGACATCCTCGCCAACTTTCGTTAATCCCATAACATCCTGGAGTAACTTGCCTGTCGACTCTGGCGCTCCGCTAAACAGAACCGCGCCTCCGAAACCTTTGATCGCTTTGTCCGTTGTCACGCCTCCGAACGACCATTTGCTATTGGCTCCTTCTGCCCGGGCGACGATCTCGCCGCGCAGTCCGTCCGTATCAGCGAAGCCCAGGTAGGTCTCGCCGAATCGCTGCGTCTCTTCCACTTCGACACCCAACCTCGTCAAACGCTCACGCCAAAATGGCAGCGCGCCTTCGGGAACAACATACGTCGTGATGCCGACTTGACCCGCTCCGATCCGGCCCCTGCGGGATTCCTCCCAAGGGAAAAACGTGATGATGGTGCCGGGACTGCCGCTTTGATCGCCGAAGTACAGATGGTAGACTTCAGGAGCATCGAAGTTGATCGTTTTTTTTACCAGACGCAGTCCCAGTATCCCGGCATAAAAATCGGAAGTGGCCTGCGGATCCCGTACGAATGCCGTAATGTGATGGATGCCTGCCGTTTGTGCACGATCCTCGAAGCTCGTTTGCCCTTGCGCGTTTTGGATTGTCATTGAAATCTCTCCTCTTTTTGCATAATATTTGTGAATCTTAAAATTAAGATATATATTCGATAGAAGCAGTCCTTCCTGCCTAGTGCGGCTACTTGTAGGACTGCTGGGCGTACTTTCCTAATTTCTTGAGCAGAATGCTGGCCTGCGCCTTCTCTTCGTCGGTCAGACCGCCAGTCGCTTCTTCGATGCATATAGTATGCGCCGGGAACACTTCTTCTATAAATTTGCTGCCTTCATCCGTAATTTCGCCGTAGATCAACCGCCGGTCTTCCTTGGATGCGCGCCTGCGGCACAGTCCCTTTTTCTCCAGCTTATCGATGACGTATGTGATGTTGCCGCTGCTCATCAGCACCTTACCGCCAATCTGCTGCAGGGGCTGAGGCCCGCGATGGTACAACATCTCCAATACGCCGAATTCCGTTCTGTTGAGACCGTAACTGCGAATATCCCGATCAATGTGGGCATTTACCCACTGACTGGCCCGCGAAAGCGCAATGTAGAGGTCCAGAGAGACATTGGATTTAGCAGCTTTGCCTTGTGTCGATTGATGAGTTGAATGGTTGTCACTGCTCATATTCATCCGCTCCTTTCCTTCAATTTGCATTATCTTAAATTAAAGATATCAGAAGACGCGGTTATTGTCAACTACCGATTAAAAGATAATTCGGTTTGGAGAAGCGCTCCGCTAGCCTAATATGGCTTGCCGTACGTAAGACATACATCGTACACACCGAATTAAGACCACCAACTGAGCAGAAACCTCGGGGGAAGTCGGTCTCGTCGACTTAACGGCCGCCAACCGAGCACATCCGAAAGTTTAAGTCGGTCTCACCGACTTAAGGAGCACCGACCGAATTGGACCGGCGGTAGGTCGTTCCCATCGACATACTCGCCGCCCTCGCATCTCCAGAAAAGTAAATTCCCCGCCACCGCACCTCATATGGCACAGTTACGAGGAATGCACATTCTCTTATTACGATTCAAAAGCAGATGGGCCTCCAGCCAGCCCGTGCGCAGAGCTAGTCCTGCATCGGCTCCCCCAGGCTACCTACACCGGCTCCCCAAGCTTACCGCCTGCATCGGCTCCCTTGGCTTACGCCTGCACCGCGGCGGCATGTCCATCCGCGGGCGGCGAGTCCGGTCTGACCAGCGCGTGTTTCTCCCACTTGCGGCTGCGCCAGCGGAAGTAAAAGATCACCGCGCGGACCCACTCGTCTGCGGCGATCGCCAGCCAAACGCCCGGCAGCCCCATATCCAGTTGAAACACAAGCAGATAGCCCAGGGGCAAGCTCATGCCAATCATCGAGAATACACCGACATAGAGCGGATACTTCGCATCGCCGGAAGCCCGCAGCGAGTTTACGATGACGATATTAATCGTACGCCCTGTCTCCAGAATGAAGCTATAGAGCAGCACCTGCGCCCCCAGTCTGAGCACATCGGGATCATCTGTAAAGAAGCCGACGAGCTGCTCGCGGAACAGCATCACAATCACGACGACGATCAGCGTGCCGATGCTGGCGGAGCGAACGCTCATCCAGACGCGGCGGTACGCGGCGTCCGGGCGCCCTTCGCCGACAAGACGGCCGACCATGATGGACGTGCCGATGCCGATCGCGAATGCGAACAGATAGATCAACATCGAAATATTCGATGCGTATTGCTTCGCCGCCAGCGACGCCTCGCCCAGATACGTCGTGTAAGCGAGGAAGACGATCTGGCAGCTATGGTACATCACCTGTTCCAGCGCGGATGGGATGCCGATTTTTAAAATTTTGCCTACAAATTCCTTGGACAAATTTAAATAATATCGGAACTGGATACGCACTTCCATAATGCGATACAGCAGCCAAAAGAAGACGACGACCGCGATAAGGCGGCTGCCGATCGTCGAGATCGCCGCGCCCTCCACGCCCAGGGCCGGCATGCCCCAGTTGCCGAAGATTAGCGCATAGTTGCCGATAATATGGATAACGTTCATGCCCAGCGCGACAAACATCGCTTCCTTTGTAAATCCGTGCACGCGAATGATCGCTGCCAGCGAGTTGATAATCGCTTGCAGAAAAATCGCTCCGCCGACAATCTGCAAATAACTTTGGGCGTAGTCGTACACTTCGCCTTGCAGATTCAATGAACTCAGCAAGTAACCGTTAAATGCTACGAATCCGATACTCAGCACCACGCCGACGATCAGATTGAGCGTAACGGCGAGCGCAGATATTTTGGCCGCTTCAAAAAATTTCTTCGAACCGATATACTGAGCCACGACGATGGACGCCCCGTTGCCGATGACCTCCAGCAGCAATATGGCGATGTGCAAATAATGATTGGACGCGCCTACGCCGGACACCGCATTGTCTGAAATCTCGCTCAGCATAAACGTATCCGCGATCCCCATCATCATAAACAACGCCACTTCAAGAAAAATTGGCCACGTCAAATAAAACAACTTAAGATCCTTGGCCTTCTCTCCTCCGCCAAGAACCTGTTGTCCAGTAGGTTCACTCAAACTCTTCACCTTCATCCTATGTCTATTGTCTATTTGCGTCTGACGTATCGTAACATAGAATGGGGGCTTCCGCATACGGGAATTTGCTGGTTAACGAAACTTTCACGTTCCTTGCTTCGGAGAGAGGCTGCCGCCACGGAAAAAGCCCACGGCCAGCAGTAAAAGCGAGGTTCCTATACCCAGAATCAAATCCATGTACGGCCAATAATCATTCATCTGCTGGAAGTGATTGATATTAGGGGAGATCAGTACAGACATAGACACAAGAAGGACGCCCGACGGCAGTATCATCGACCGGTATTGTTGAAGACGGAACAAATGGGCTAGTGTCATATGGAACACATAGAAGTACAAAGAGGTCTTGATGAAGCTCGTCAGCAGCCACATAAAAGCCAGGATAACCTCGATCCGCTGAAGAAATTGACCCACGTCGATCTTCTTCGCCAACGCGTAGCTGGGATACATGTTTCTTGCTGCCAGGTCCTGGCCCAGAATGGAGATGGACAGAAAAATAATGAGCGCTATAATAATTCCTCCGAATAGCGCTCCCTTCACGAAGCTGCCCCGAATGGCTCCCGAATTCCCGACATGGGGAATAACCATCAGCAGCACGCTTAGCTCCGCAAATGGGTAGGCCGTCGTCGACACGGCGCCTTGCATGACCGGACCAAGCCCATTCTCCATAACCGGAAGCAGCTTGCTCGTCTCAATACTTGGCACCAGGAATAGAACGAATACAATCAGGAACAGAACCAATACGGGAAAAAAAAATTCGCTCGTCCTTGCGATGCACTCCAATCCAAGATAAGTCGCGAAAAGGACGACGGCTGCGTAGAAGATGTGAATCGCATGAATCGGCGTCTCCGGCATCATCTGGGTCGTCATGAAGTCGCCGATCTCCCTCACATGGGCTGCAGACGATAGGAATGTATAACCGAGAAAGGCACATGCTACGGCTCCCCCCAGCCATCTCCCAAGCACGGTCTCCGTATAGTCCACAAACGTCCGTCCGACACTGCGCTTTCCAACCGCGCTGTACAGCAAGACGACACCGATTCCGAAGACGATGCCCAGCAGTGCGGAAATCCAGGCATCTCGCCCCGCCGCTTGCGCCGGGACGTCGGGTAGGATCAGAATCGTGTCGCCGATCGTAATATAGATCGCAAGGAGCGCGAATTGTCTGCCGTTAATCTGCTCGAGATTCTTCATCCCTCATTCACTCTCCTCAGGCCAAACGTCGTTTCTACCAGACTGTCGATCGGACGAAAGATCATGGCAATCCAGTCCATGGGATTAGGCAGCCCCGCGTCCAGACCAAGTCCCACCGAAATCCCCGTGCCGAGCGCAAGCAAGAAGCCGAACAGCCCTAACTCCTTCCACTGCCTGTCCCGCCACATGCGAGGTACCTCCAGAACGCATATACAAGCGGCTACCGCCCCAATTGCAACTATCACCATCGTCTTTTTACTCCTTTATCTCGTCGAGGAATGACTCCCCTACCGTTCCGATTCTTCTGATCTTCATATCGACTTTGAATGAAACCTTCAGCTCTTTGAATATTTGGTCCCATTCATTCTGGACGCTGTTCCAGTATGCCGGGCTCGTACGATGAATCACTTCACCGAAGCCGAACACGTCGGTTCCCAGCTTCTTCGCCTTGGCGACAGCTTGCTCCGCGTTCAATCGCATCATCTCCTCCGCTCGCTTCTCAATCTCATCCAGCGAGTTTCTTCCCGTAATATGCATATGGCATTCGACGTCCACGACATTCGCCTCCGATCGCATAGTGACGACGACCTCGGGCTTGCCGTTTTTCACGCTGCCCTTCATTTTCGACTTCGATCGGATGACCTCGACGGCAAGCTTGCCTCCCTCGGGGCATGTTGTCTCCACCATGGTGCTTTTTAGACGACTCGTAATATCGCTAAAGCCCTTGCTTTCCGATTCATTTAGCCATCCGATCAGCTTGTCGGAACGAAACACGGCAATGCCTTGGTATTGCAGTCTTGTTGGCGTATCCGGGGTTCGCAGATTTTGGAGCTGGCGCCCGACAATGGGATCGCCTTTAATCGTGATGCCAGTCAATGCGGGCTGTACGCCCTTATCGACGATCTCCGTAACTAGATCATCCAACTGCACGGACACGGTCGGCGCCCAGGCACGTTCCGATACTTGAAGCGAGGAATACAGCTTGGAGGCCGGAATTTTTTCCATAGGCGTGAGAATACGCAAAACGTCGAACGCCTTATGACCTTTGGCCACAACGATATAAAAGTCCGTCCGCCCTTCCTGATCGCGAGACAGCAGGTCGAGCGATTTCCCCATCCCTTCCCGGGCGAGCGCCTCTCCAATCACAAAGATACGCAAATGGGCAAAATACAGCTTTCGCGGCGTCACCGTCGTCATTCTGCGGATCGCCTCTGCCATTGTATCGCCTGTTGCGTCGTATGTGGTCACCGGAGAAAAACTACCGCCGGACGATCTAGCCGCAACCTCGGAAGGATCGACGACTTGCACCGACACATGGTAGCCGCGTTCCGCCTTGTCTACGCCGATCGCCGTGACAATCGCAAGGTCGTTTAGCTCGCGGCGGTTCCAGCACCCCGTCGCCGTCGCAAGCGCGAGGATGAGCAGAAGCGTACCTAGCGTCCTGACTCTTCGCATAGTGATTGCTCCTTTTCCTGGCTATTTGTCCGGCTTCGGCTTCGCCGCCTTCGCCGGTTGCTGCCTCTTGCCGTTTGACCCCGTCATCAAACCCGGTCTCTTGGTCATCATCCAGTGCGGCAAACGGAAGATCGCATCCTTCTGATCTTCAAGCTTCATGGGGGCGAAAGGGGTCAAATACGGAACCCCGAACGTACGAAGACTGGTAAGATGCAGCACGATCGCGAAGGTTCCCAAAATGATGCCAAACAATCCGAACGACGCCGCAAGTCCCATCAGGGGAAACCTAAGCATCCGGATGGCATTGGCCATGCTGTACGCAGGGAACACAAAGCTCGAGATCGCCGTCGTTGATACGACGATGACCATCGCAGCGGACACGATACCAGCTTCAACGGCAGCTTGTCCAATGACGAGAGTGCCGACGATGGATACGGCGGGGCCGATCGTCCTCGGCATTCGGAGCCCAGCCTCCTTCAGAATTTCGAAGGCCACTTCCATCATAAAAGCTTCAATAAAGGCCGGGAAAGGAATGCCCTCCCGCTGAGCGGCGAGACTTATCAGCAGCTGCGTAGGCAGCATCTCCTGATGGAAGGTCGTAATGGCCACGTATAGCGATGGAAAGTACAGCGCGATAAAGATGCCTACGTAGCGTAGAAGCCGAATCAATGTGCTTATGTCCGCACGATGATAATAATCTTCCGCCGCGTGCAAGAAAGAGACGAACACGGCGGGGACGATCAGCACAAACGGCGTTCCGTCGACCAGTATCGCGACCTTCCCCTCCAGCAGTTCAGCGGCGATCACGTCGGGACGTTCTGTATTGTAGACCGTCGGGAACGGCGTGTACGTCTCGTCCTGAATCAGTTCCTCGATATAGCCGCTCTCCAGGATGCCGTCGATATCGATGTTGTCCAGACGCTTTCGTACTTCCTCGACGATTTTGTCATTCGCGATTCCCTGCATGTACATGATGGATACGTCCGTCTGGGTTTCTCGTCCGATCCGGCGCGTCTCCAGCCTTAGCCGCGGACTTTTGATTCTGCGTCTAATCAGTGCCGTATTGGTCCTCAGCGTCTCCGAGAAAGCTTCTCTCGGGCCACGAATGACCGATT
This sequence comes from Paenibacillus agaridevorans, assembly GCF_018604145.1. Lineage (NCBI taxonomy): Bacteria > Bacillati > Bacillota > Bacilli > Caryophanales > Paenibacillaceae > Paenibacillus > Paenibacillus agaridevorans. Next base: position 6,406,408 of record NZ_CP075889.1, read on the forward strand.
CCGTGTTCGTCTCCGTTACGCCTCTGTCCTTCCAGCCCTTGGTCCCCGCAGCAATGGCGTGGTCGAGGCCATCCAGCAGCACAATCGTGTTTCCCGACAACAGGGCGTGGAACAACGACTTGAACACGTGCACGAACTCCAGCTCTCCCACGGCCAGGATATGCCGCTCCAGCTCGGATACGATCTCTTTTGTCCCATTTCCGGTCCGTTCGGTCTCCTGGTCGGTGTCGTCCGTCATCGCTCTATCCAGAATAAATTCCGCTACGAGCTGCTCGTTCGCCAATCCATCGGTAAACACGATGGCGGCCGCTACACCCCCGCTTAGCCGGATCGGCCGAATGACGATATCGTCGCTGCCTCCGAGCACTTCCCGAATCGTGTCCAGATTGTCCTTGAGCGAAGCCGACAACGGCCTTGGCGTTTCTTCCGCATCGTTCCCGTCCAAGCCATCCTGGCGTGCCGATGAACGCTTCCAACTTCCCATCCTGCTCATTGGCTCCATCCCCGATTGTTTGGCATTGTCTTTTCTATAATATGGTCATTTCTCGCCAATTTTAGACAAAATTTTCAACACAAAAAACTCGATGACCCGCTTGACTAGACTTCGAATTGCCGTTATGCTTATGAACAATATATCGTTACAGCCATGAGTGGAAGTAGTACCTTGGGGCGGATGTCCGCAGCGAGCCGGCGGTTGGTGAAAGGTCCGGCGCAGACGTCTAAGGGAATGGATCCGCTCGCTTCGGCCCGAACCTCGTTCCCGAGCAGTAGGCCCCGACGGCAGCTCCCCCCGTTATCCCAGGGAGACATGAACGAAAGCACGCAAGCGGCCTCGCGCTGTTTTGCTCCGTTCGTGTAAGAGTGCGGTCCTAATGGCCGAATTCGGGTGGTATCGCGGAGTTCACGCTTCGTCCCTGTTACAGGGGGCGGAGCGTTTTTTTGCGTTTACCGGAGCGGCTGCCATTACACGAGCACACGAGCACACGACCACTATCCCAAAGAAATGAGGTTATCCCATGTCCAACAAACGATTCCTGTCCGGCATCAAACCCAGCGGCGATCTCAACATCGGCGGCTACATCGGCGCCTTGCGCCAATTCGTTATGATGCAAGAGGAGGGCGAGTGCTACTTCTTCGTGCCCGACCTTCATGCCGTCACCATTCCGCAAGATCCCAAGGAGCTGCGCGAGCGCTCGCGCCAGATCGCGGCATTGTACATCGCCGCGGGGATCGATCCCCGCGGCAGCGCCATCTTTATGCAGTCGCATGTATCCGCCCATGCGGAGCTCGGCTGGTTGATGGAGACGCAGGCTCACTTCGGCGAGCTTAGCCGCATGACGCAATTTAAGGATAAGTCGGACGGCAAAGATACTGTCAGCTCCGCTCTTTTCACTTACCCTGCGCTTATGGCCGCCGACATCCTGCTGTACCAGGCGACGCACGTGCCGGTCGGAGACGACCAGAAGCAGCATCTGGAGCTGACGCGCGACCTCGCCACCCGCTTTAACAATCGGTTCGGAGAGACGTTTACCGTGCCGGAGCCGATCATTAGAGAAGTTGGCGCCCGCGTCATGGGCCTTGACGATCCTTCCAGCAAAATGAGCAAAAGCAACCCGAACCAAAGCAGCTATATTCTCCTGCTAGACGAGCCGGGCGTCATTCGCAAGAAGTTCTCCCGCGCCGTCACCGACTCCGACATGAACGTGCGCTACGACTGGGAGGCGAAGCCGGCCGTCAGCAACCTCATCGAGATCTATTCCGTCTTCGCGGATATAGGGATCGCAGAGGTCGAGCGCAGATTCGAAGGGCAAGGCTATGGCGCATTCAAAAAGGATCTCGCCGAAGTCGTCATCGCCAAGCTCGAGCCGATCCAGCAGAGATATGCCGAGCTCGTCCATTCCGAAGAGCTCGACCGCATCCTGAAGGACGGCGCGAACCGCGCCGCGGAAGTCGCGAATCGCACGCTGAAGGCCGCCAAAGAGGCCATGGGCTTCTTGACGTTCTAGGTTCATAAAGAAAGGGGATGCCCCAAGTCATCGCGACTTTCGGAGCATCCCCTTTAAATTCATGGTTCAATGCCATTTACTGACTGCCTTCGACCAGCAAATCGACGATGATATCCAGCTGCTGCTCGACCGAGATCGGATCGCTGAACAGAAACTCGTCAAAATCGATCGGGTAAATATGACCGGCTTTGCCTGCAGGCGTATTCTGGATAAACTTATCTACCCTCTTCATGTCTTCCTCCGCGCCTTCATTTACGGCGAGCAATAACCGATCGCCTACGAATTCGGGGATCACTTCCATCGATATATCCCATGTCTCTCCGTCAATAACGTCCTTCTTTACTTTTTCGGTCGGCTTCAAGCCCAGATACTTGTAGATAATGTTGCCCCCCATATTGGTATCGCCGTAAATAAAGATCGAGCCTGGGCGCACATTCAGGATCGAGAAAGTTTCACCCGCTCCAATAACCGGGCTGATCTTTTCTTTGTATTGCGCGATTTTTGCCGCAAACGCCTCATTCCATTGCTTCGCTTCTTCCTGCTTGCCGAGAATATCGCCGAACATCTCGACATCCTTGATCGGATCGTTGTACTGCTCCACAACAATCGTCGGCGCAATCTGGCTCAGCGCTTCGTATCCGCCTTCCACGACCTCCGCGAACGGCTCCGTTGTCACAATAAGATCGGGCTCCAGCAGCAGAATCTTCTCCAGATCGGGAGGATTCCCGATATTCGTAATATCGGAGGTATCGCCAATCAGCGGATTATCCAGAATGTGTGGCGTTGCGCCAACCGGCCTTACCCCTACCGCCATCAGTTCGCCCAAATGGAAGAGACTGACTACGCGCTGAGGTTTCACCGGAATTTCCGTTTCGCCTTTCAAATGCTTGTACATACGTGTCTCTGCAGCTCTACTTTCTGCAGTTGCCTCTGCCGGAGCTGACGGCGAGGACGGCGTCCCCGTATTGTTGTTTGCCTGGCATGCGCTCAGCAGCAAGGTTGTGCATAGCAGCATCATCGCTCCGAACGTTGGTCTTGAAAATCTAAACATTGATGTTTCCCCTTCCCCCATCCATTGATAACAAGTCTCATTCTCATTATGGGAATAGGGCTCAGAGGATACAATAGACGATTTTAACAGCCGCAATGGATTATTCTGAACTGCCTGCCGATGCTCCTCCCGGTATTGCAGCGGGGAGCAGCCCGTATGTTTCTTGAACAGACGGCTGAAATAATAGACATCCGCATAGCCGACGCTGCCCGCGACCTCCTGGATACGAGCCTCCGAATGCACCAGAAACTGCTTCGCTTTGCGAATGCGCGCATGAATCAGGTATTCGATCGGACCGACGCCGATCTGGCTCTTGAACAAGCGAGACAAGTAGCTTGCGCTGCAGCCGTAAATGCCGGCCAACTCCTCTGCTGTTATCGGCTTCCCGTAATGTTCGTGAATATAATGAATCGCTTCGGTTACCAGGTTCGATCTGCCGTTCTCCTTTGCCGACATCCGGAGCAGCCGCATAATCTCGTACACCAACGGAAGGAAGGCAGACTGCGCCTGAAGCTTCTCCAGCGAGGTTGTTTGCTGCCACAGGCGATGCATGGCCAGACACTTTTCCTGCAGAACCAGAGACGCGCCGGGATGGAACGCATAGGACATGCGGAAGCTCTCCTCCTCCTCCGGCGAGTCGCAATCCGCCCTGTAAAGAATGACATAACAGGCATAATCACTTCCTAGCGGCGCCATGCCCAGCTCCGCTTCCTTCCCTCCATGCAGAATGTGAGGCGAACGGGCTTGATAGACCGTTCCCGACAGACTCACCCTCGCCTCTCCATGGGTCGTAATGATAAAAAAGCTGGCTGGCGTTACATAACGATCAGGGAGCGTTCCCTTCTCCGCGCTATACTCCCGAATATCCAGCAGTCTAATGGCGGCCCGGCTCCACCGTTCGATGTGGACTTCCCAATCCATACGTTGCCCCCTCTCGCTATTTGGCTTATGCCTCCCACCATCTCCGGTTCGGATAGCCCTCCGTTCGCAGAGGAATGCTCTCTCCGATCATCGGAGTCGTGATCGTCACGCCTCTACGCTCCGCTTCCTTCGTCACGCGAATGGCAGGATCATCCCAACTGTGCATCGCGAGCGTAAAGCCTCCCCAGTGAATCGGCAGCAGCAGCCCGCCCCGCACGTCGAGATGCGCCTGCACCGTCTGCTCCGGCAGCATATGGATCGCCGCCCACTTCTCGTCGTATTGCCCGCATTCCATCAACGTCAGATCGAAGGGGCCCAGCCGCTGCCCAATCTCCTGGAAGTGAGGACCATACCCGCTGTCCCCGCAGAAAAATACGTTCCCCTCGCGGCCCCGCAACGCCCAAGAGCACCATAAGGTGCTGTCCCGAGTCGTCGTTCCCCTGCCGGAGAAATGCCTCGCAGGCGCGCAAGCCAGCTTAAGGCTGCCGACCTCGCGTTCCTCCCACCAGTCCATCTCGGTTATTCGATTACGGGAAATTCCCCAACGCTGCAAGTGCGCTCCTACGCCCAGCGGCACAAAGAAGTGTCCGACCTTCGCTTCCAGCCGTTTGATAGAGGGATAGTCCAGATGATCGTAATGATCATGCGAAATAAATACGTAATCGATTTTCGGAAGGGCCTCCAGCTGCATAGGCAGCTTGCCTCCATAACGTTTGCCGCCGACGATGGGAAACGGCGATGGCGTCTTGCCGAACATCGGATCGAACAGGATCGTCAGCCCATCCATCTGCAGCAGCGCCGCGGAGTGGCCGAACCAGATAACCCTTGGTTGCCGGCTCGGCCTAAGATCCTCTTCGCAGAGCGCAACATACGGAATCGCCTCGCGAGGATTACGATCGGGATTGCCCCGAATGAATTCCCAGGCGGCAGGCAGCATTTCTTTAAAGCTCATCAGCACCTTCGATTCGAGGGGATAACGAAACTTCCCGTTGTCATAATGCGGAAGACTCGCATACCTCCCGAGTTCCTCGCGGGAAGGCCGGCCCCCGAAGACGGGGACGACGATTTGTACAAGCGGAACGGCGACAACGATAACCAGCACAATCAGGATAATAATCGCAATCGTTAACCACATCTCGGTTTCTTCCTCCATCCTGACTTCGATTCTCGCGTTTCGTGCGGTCGAAGCCACTCCACCTATCATTTACTACCATCGTAGACCGATCGGAGGGCAAAAGTAAAGAGCCCCCCGGCGTCCGTCGAGGACGGCCGCGGAAGGAGCTTTTTAGCAGTACGGTTTTTGTCGTGTTGGTTACAACCAACCGAGACCACCAGATGAAGTAAAATTGTTTGTGTACCAATAATTGGAGCCTTTACAGGCAACAAAAAAGTAGGGTATCCTCGGGATTGCTGAGATCACCAAGAAAGAGCCCTACTCGATGACTACTATACCCGAAAATGCGTTCAATGATCTACTAGAAAATGCTGTAACTGACCAACCAGGACCAATTAAGATAAACATTATCCTATACAAGACAAGGTGATCAATGTCCTCTTGGATAACAAGATAAACATCGTCCTATTCAAGCTGATCATCGTGCTGATCATCGTCCTTCTTGGATAAGAGGAAAATCTCCCTCTAATTGCCCTCTCCTCGTCATCCCCTGAGTCTTAGAGGGATTTCCTCCCTCTAATTTAGGCCGAATCCATACATTTAAGCAAAACCTATATGATTATAGGGAGGTTTTCCCTTTAAGATCGGCAATCAGCTCAATTCAGTATGATTAGATGGAGCTTTTCCCTTTATTTCTAGATTAGGCATACGATTGGCTCCCCCTCCCATTCGGTCGTGCAACAATGCAATGTTACTGTAGGTAGAAAGTCCAAAATGAGCTGGCTGCGCCGTTTTCGCGCAAGATTGCGCGGGTTTCATCTCGAAAAGGATAGGTCAAGCATGAGAAAACTTATGCTATCCTATCATTCGAGAAGAAACAGCCGGGCTTCAAGAGCCTCGGCTGCCTCTATTCTTCCGTTCGCCGCATTTTAGCCAACTCGGCTGTCTGAGTAATAGGCCATCGCGTCCCGCATGAACAGGGCGAGTCCTTCTCCGAACTGGTCGATATTACGCGTGAATCGTGCGTCATCAACATACATCTGCCCGAGACCTTTGAACGCCTCCAGCGAATACGAGCCCATTTGGTTCAGCAGCGTGAACCATTGGCCGATCGCCTCTTGCGACGCCTCCGATGACGGATCGTCATGGCGGACGGCCGCCAGCTTCCTGTACAATTCGTTCATCTCGTCCTGGAAAGCCTGCATTTTGCCATCTTGCTTCAGCTTCTCCATCTTCGCGTTCGATTCGTCGACGGCCCTGTCGCCCCAGCGCTCTCTTGCCTCTTGTTCGTATGGGTTGCTGCCGAAATCGAAGCCTTTGAATTTTTCTTCGTTTGTCATGGTTACCTCTCCCTTCGCGTGTCTGATCGTCTGCTCCACCGTTCGGAGCAATTGCTCCAGCTGGCTTCGCTTCTCGTTCAGCATCTCCCGATGCCGCTCCAGCGCTTCCAGCCGGTCGAACGATTTGCTTGTCACGATTTCCTTGATTTTTTTCAAAGAAAACCCAAGCTCCCGAAAAAATAAAATTTGTTGTAGAAGCTCAAGATTTCGCTCCGAATAGTCGCGATACCCCGCCTCCGTGGTCCCGTCGGGAACTAACAATCCGATCTCATCGTAATGATGCAGCGTGCGCACGCTGATCCCGGTCAGATCCGCAACCTCTTTTACCTTCATGGCGCCTCGGCCTCCTTTCAACCTTTACTCTAAAGTATCACGTAACGTGAGAGTCAATACGTTTTTTAATGCTTTCTTCTATTTCGAGAAAATCGACGAATAACCTGTCTCATTAACCCAATCCAACAGCCTTCGCCGCTTATACAATATATGGAGTGCCAATAATGCACGGACGGAGGAGTGATAAGTTGTCCAGCTTAAAGAAACAAAGCAAAGAAGTTCTCCAGGAGAACACGGTGATCAGCATGAGCCTCGTTTTCGAGGACGGCAGCACGAAAGTAATGAATCTGGAGGGGCAGGAGCTGTCCAGCAAGGCCGCCAAACGGCTGCTCGAATCGATCAAGTGGGACTCGGTCGCAGAAGTCACGTTCGAGGTCGATGAGGATGAGCGCGACGGCGAAGAAGACGACGATGCTGAGGACGACGATCTAGATTACGATTTGGACGATTATTTGGATGACGAAGAGGATGAAGAAGAGGACGATTAGGAGGAAGTATAAGAGGACGTTTTATTCTGACGCCTATGTCCTCTAGTCCTCAAAAGTTTGGGGCTGTCCAATAAGTCTCAAAAATAAAAAGTTGGGCGGAAAAACGCCTTCCGTCCAACTTTTTGTGTACCTGCTTTTTCAGGAAAGTGGCGAGGTGGATGCCTGCCACTTAACATTCAACCAAAACGGGGCGTCCAACATTCCGTTTTCACTGATTTATTGAATAGTCATTTGCCAGTTGTCGGCCTATTAGGTGGATTGTGCATGAATTTTCATACACGTTTGAACAAGCCTCCCCATATAATCGAGCCATAAGGATAAACGGGGCTACCTTAAAAGTTCACTTCTCGGACAGCCCCTTTCGGCGTTGCTTCCCAATAGAGCGGGAAGAGTACGCAACGACGATCGGAATACAGCATGCAGAGCAGCCCCAACTGGCGCAACAGCCCGAAAAGGACGGGCTACAGGGCCTAATAAAGTAACTCCGAGCGAAGCAATAGCACGAAAAGGACGGGCTATTGAGCCCTGAGCAGCCTAACGAGTGCCTCCCTTTGGCGGAGAGCCTTGCTGTCCGGGAAAAGCAAAAAAGACTGTTCCTCTCCCTGCGGAGAGAATGCAGTCCTTTTTTTGATGGGCTTGATTACGAGCCTATAACTATCCTTCAGCCTCGCCGTGCCCAAGTTGATTACCTCTTATCCACAAAACAGCAACCTTTAGGAGTGACTATAGAGACTCGTCACCCGTAGGATCTGCCCCGTCCATATCGTCTGCCTCTCCCTCTTCGGGAGCACCTTGCTCGCCCGCAGAATCCGATGATGCCTCGACAACATGGCTCGACGGCGCCACTCTCGGGTTATTCCACACCTCGAGAATGTTGCCCGCAACGTGACTCCAGGTAAAGTTATCCTCCGTCAGCTTGCGGCCGTTAAGCCCCATCTGCCGGGATTCTCCCAGATTGGAAAGCATCGCGTTAATTTTTGTTGCGTATTCCGCCGGGTCTTCCGGATTCTGAACGATCACGCCGTTATTGCCGCGGATGATCTCCGGATTGCCGCCGCGTGCAGTCGTAATAAGCGGCAGCCCTGCCGCCATCGCCTCGTAGTGAACCCTCGCAAGCGGCTCCTCCCAGATCGATGTGCAGACGAACATATCCGCCGCGCAGAACCACTTATGCACGTCGCTCGCTTGCACGTATCCCGTCGTCATAACGGGCAGCGGCGACGTCTCCGCCATTGCTCGAAGATAAGCGATATAATCGCTGATGCGGTCATCGCTGTACCAGGCCGCTCCCACGATGACAAGCACGGCATCAGAATGTTTGACCTGGGACATCGCGCGTACGAGTACATGCGGTCCTTTATTGCGCGACAAACGACCGACGAATAGAATAACTTTTTTGTTGCCAAGTCCGTGCTGGGCTCGAATATCCTCCCTGTCCCGAAGCGCCGCCCTCGACTGCTTCCACGGGGCGAATCTGCCCAGATCGACGCCGGAATAGATCGTGCGGATCTTGGACTCCGCTTGCGGATAGTCCTTGCAGATGGCGGCACCGATGTAGTTGCTGATCGTAATGATCGTATCGACCCGCTCCACGACGGCGTCGCCTTCCTCCTTGGCCAGCTTGTGAGGGTTAAACATGTCGTTATGCATGCTGAGCACGATTCGGGCATTCGGCATGATCTTCGAGATAGGCATGACGAGACGAGGCCGGTTAAAAATATGAACGAGATCGTAGGAAGTCCCGGCAGCCGCTAAATACGGGATCATATTGCTCATATAGGTTTCCAATGCCCCGTTTGATTCGAAGCGCAAATAACGTACGCCGTCCACCCGCTCGTCGCTTGCCAGCTCGGGATCGTCCCTGCCAATGATCGTAATGTTGTGTTGCGCCTTCAGCAGTCCGACTGCACCGCCGATATATGTCTGAATGGCTCCGCCTCTAATATTCGGTACCGGCAGCTTCTCCGTGCAAATCATCAAAATGTTCAAGCCCAGTCCTCCTTGCCGACTTACTGTCACGGTACGCCGTGAGATACAGCTTCACGCCGACCTTCTTCTTTCCTTTGTTCCACGCTGACCTCGTACGGCTTCCGCCCGCTGCCTTCTTTAAACCATCCCTGACAGCCGCTCCCGACTTCGAAGTCGAAGTGGAACGCTTAGGCGGCTGGCCCCCAGCGGCGGTACCTCTGGACTTCTGCCCGCTGGCCGCGCTCGGCTTGCCGGACTTCGGCTTTCCTGCGGCAGGCGATGCGGCTGGCCCCGTTCTGTATTTGTAGCGTTTCATGCGTTCTCGCTCTGGCGACACGGCTTTCCCCGGCTGGCGCAACGGCGATACGGCCTTTTCCGGCTTGCGTACCGCCACCCCCTCTTGCGAAGGCAGTTGCTCGGATCGCTGAAGCTTGCGGAGCTTTTTCTTGGACAGCTTCTTTAACTCTTTTTTGGACAGCTTTTTTTCTTCTTGTTTGCTCAGCTTCTCTTCTTTCTTTTTGGACAGCTTCTTTAACTGTTTTTTGGAAAGCTTCTTTGCTTCTTTTTTGGCAAGCTTCTTTTCCTCTTTTTTGGACAGCTTGCGTGGTGTTTCTCCGCCCGGAATGATCTTCGCCTTCCCGTCCGGATTGAGGACAATACGAATGGCATCGCCCTTATCCTTGTCCTTGCGTTTGCGTTTGGAGCCAGGAATCTCCACGATCGGCGCCGCGCCTTCCTTGGCATAATCCTTGTAGCGGTAAGGTCCGCTCGGCGCAGCCGTCACGTCCGGATAATCTCCGACCGCATACTTCGTTTTGTCTTTCTCCAGCTCGCGCAGCACATCCCACTTGTTCGTCTCTGTCGCGACGACGCGGTCGAGAATGGCGTTCAGCTCCGTATTCATGAACTCGACGGGCGTAAACACAACCTCTTTGACGTGCTTATAGAATTCATTCGGGAACGCCATGTCGATCCAGAGCAGCTCGAATGTCTCTTGATCCAGCGGGTTCGCGGAGTGATACGCGTCGATGACTCCTCTGATCCACTCCAGATCCCAAGCGCCCATATCGTCCATGGTGCTGGTAATGATTTTGCGGAGATCCCGGATAGGGAGGTCGAAGGCGACCCCGTCAAGATCGATGACCCAGATGCCGCCAGGACCCATCTGTCCGTTGGACCAGCCGTAATCTTGGTGGGCCAGCCCCCAGTGAGCCTCGCCTTTCGCAACCATTCTTTTGTAAGCCGATTCCTGGAACCGCTTGAGGATGTCGCGCGCCTGCCCCTCGAACGTATCCAGCACGGACAATAGATGTCCGCTCGCTTCTGTATTGGGATAAGCATTGGCAATATGGCGGAACCAGCCAATTTTCGTCATGATCTTCTGGTACTGGCTCTCCCACTTGAAAATACGGGACGATTTGCCCGCCTCGGCAGGCGGCTCGTAACCCTTTGACCATTGATGAAACTCCCCGAGACCGTGGCACAATGTCCGCGCTCCCTCCAGATCGATCTTCATGACGGGCGTCAACGTATCGATCCAGTCCGTTACGATCCACAGCTTCCCTCCGGCTTCAACGGAATTGCGTCCATCCTTGGTGAGAATAATCCCTGGCACTCTGGCGCCCTTGCTGACTACGTACTCCTGCGCGCCGACGCTAAACAGACTTCGCTGCGGCGTCCGATGCAGCACCTTCAGACTCCTTGGTCCGCGGTTTGTCTCGATCCGCCAGATGGCGCCGCCTTTGTCCGGCTTGGACGTTATCAGCGTCATTCCGCTGACGCTCATATCGTAAGATTTCATGACCTCATACGCGAGCTTCTCCACTTCGGGCGGCACGTATTGTTCCAAGTTAAGGGAACGCATCGATTCGTCCGAAGACAGATCATCCCAGGGCACAATTTGATATTGTTCCAACTGGCTACCTCCACTCTAGTCAAGCTAAATAAGCGATGTCCTCTTATCTATATGCGCTACTGCGGTCTATCGATTGGACATGAGTGGAGATGAAAGCGCCCTATTGCCTAAGTCTAGCCTATCGTTCTTATACGCAAGAGCAGAGCTCTATCAAATTTCGAGAGGGATACCGCGATGCCGATGTCGCAAATTTGTAGTAGGGGAGTGACGCAATCATCGACTACTTCGCCGCTCACTGTAATGTTACGATGAGGGTAATGTCACGATTATCGAATAGGGAGATGAATGCAACACATGAGCAGAATCATTCGCATCGGCATCATCGGAAGCGGCGGCATCGCCGGGGGACATCTGCGGGCTTATCAAAACATGGAGAACGTCGAAATCGTAGGCGCGGCGGATATCGTGCCGGGGAGGGCTCGGCAATTCCTTGACGCCGCCGGTCTGACGGAAGCACAGGCATTTCAAGATCATCGCCGGCTGCTGGAGCTGGAGCTGGACGGCGTCAGCATCTGCACGCCGAACGTTTCCCACTACCAGACGACGCTCGACGCGCTCCGGGCAGGCAAGCATGTGCTGCTGGAGAAGCCGATGTCCGTCACGCTGGACGAGGCGATTGAGATGACGAAGGCATCACAGGATACCGGCAACATGCTGACGATCGGCTTTCAGCCGCGTTACGACCCCAACATGAAGCTGATTCGTCAAGTCATTCAGGAGGGCAAGCTGGGCAAGGTGTATTACGTGGAGGTTGGCGGCGGACGCCGCAGAGGGATGCCCGGAGGCACCTTTATCCGCAAGGAGCTTGCCGGGGCGGGCGCAATGGCGGATATCGGCTGTTACTCGCTCGACTTCGCGCTGCAGGCGCTTGGTTCTCCCAAGCCGCTGACGGTGTCGGCGGTGACTTCGAACTATTTTGGCACCAATCCTGCGTACCATCCCGAAGCAAGCCGCTTCGACGTCGAGGATTTCGGCGCGGCCTTTATTCGCCTGGAGGGAGGCATTACGCTCCAATTCAAAATCTCCTGGGCCATGCACATGGACACGCTCGGCGCATCCATGTTCCTCGGCACGGATGCGGGGCTTAAAGTAACGCCTGCCGGTCAAGGACCATGGTCGGGCGTATGGGACGGACAGGTCGGCAGCATGACGCTGTATCACGATCTGCTGGGCAAGCATACGCAGACTCCGCTTCCGCGCATCGAACATAACTTGAACGTGTTCGAGGAGAAGGTGAAGGACTTCGTCCGCGCCCTGAGCGACGGAAGCGCCGCTCCGATCCCGGCATCGGAGATTCTGTACAACCAAGCCATTATCGACGGCATCCTGCGCTCTTCGGCGGCAGGCAAGGAAGTCGATATCGAGCTGCCGAACTTGGGCTAGCAGGGAGGAACGGCCATTCTCCGATTATATTGCCGAGAGAATGGCCGTCAACTTACCCATCGTTTTTTGGATTATTCGCGAGCGAAGCACCTATCTTGCTTCGCCTTCTACTGCATCGGCAGCCAAGCGACCTTCCAGATGCCTGCTTTGTTGCGCAGCAGTTGGAAACCCCGCGCATCCTCCACGGTCCCGCCGAACGTTGGCCTTATCGTAATCGTCGCTTGACCTAAATCGACCTCCTCGCCCAGCCGATAACCCATCATGAGCCTATCCCACAATCGCCACGTCCGCTGCGCAAGGCCTGGATCATGCGAAATATCGTTCATATAGGTTTCAAAGTCGGGAACCGTAAACCCCTCATCTTGAATCAACAAGGCGTAAACGGTTTTCTCATCCCTGTTCAACTGAGCCTGCACGTAATAACGGAAAATTTGGATCGGGGACAATCCCCTCAGCAGATTTTCATCGCGACTTGCCGCGTACCGCTCGTAACCCTTCAATTCCTCGGAGGTCATTAGCCAATTCTCCGTCATCGCCGACAACAGCAGCCTTCGCTTCTCGTTCTCCGCAATGAAAGGATTGGGCACAAAATCCCTCCCCTCGACAAAGCCCGTAATGCCATCCTCGGATCTTATCCGATAACGCCCGTTTGCCATCTTCTCTTCGACAAACACGCTGTTAAACCATGGCACCTCGATCTCTCTGCCGCTTATATCCTTGATCACAGCTCCTTGCCTCAGAACGCCTTCCATTGCCATTGCCGGATCCCAATCCATTAATCCGCTCTTCCGCAGCCATAACTCGCCCCCGTAAGGCTGATCATAGGTTATGATATCGACGCCCACCCAGTCTTGGAACTCCTTTACGACTTTGACGACCTTGCCAGGGGCGATCTCAGGCCCGGACGGCTCCATCTCCTCCGGATTCGTACTCATCGTCACCGCGCTCTCTGCAAACATCAAATAGGGCTCGACGGCATCGACTGGCGCCTCATCCTTGTCCTTCGTCAAATACCACGCGTTCATCCATCCCACATCGCCACCCTGGTTCACCTTGGCGTATTCCCCCGAAATATCCAGCACCTTTAACGGAACGCCTGTCGTTACCGTATATACGGCCGCTTCCTTTGTATAAGGATTCGGTACCGTATACAAACCCGTTTCCCCCTTCGCGTAAAAATCGCCGACCATGGGTTTCGGACCTTCCGTCGGCTGGGGAGTGGCTTGCGGCGTTACCGTCGGCACGGTCGTAGATGGTTCCGTACCGAACCAACCGGCAGGCTGAAAGACGAGAATGAGCGCCAGGACGGAAGCAACCGCCAGCCCGGACGCGGCATACATCCAAATACCGCTCCGGCCTCTCCGTCCGCCGTCCCGCGCCTTACGGCCAATCTCCTTCATGCGTTCCTCCGTAAACGTGCGTTCGCGGAACGGCCCCGCCTTCATCCGTCCATACCAATCCGGCCTATGCTCGCTCATGGACGCCGCCTCCTTCCCACATCTCCGCGGCTTTGCGCCGCGCTCTCGACAATCTTGATTTCACCGTTCCGACCGGCAATCCCGTCAGCTCGGCCATCTCCTTGAGGCTCATCTCGTATTTGGCATCCAGTACGAGGAGCTCGCGGTATTTGGCCGGAAGGGCCATGACGGTCTCCCATATTTCGTCGGCCAGCTGGTTGCCCATCGCCACGGTCTCAGCGGAAGGCTCTCTCCCCGGCCGTTCTGGCTGCCCAACGGGAATGACGCGCCTTAGAAACGCGGACCGCCGATAATTAAACGCGCAGTTCCGCGTAATCGCGAACAGCCACGTCTGCATGGACGATTCGCCCCGGTATCGATTCGGGCTTCGGAACACCTTCAGAAACGTCTCCTGCGCAATATCGTCCGCCCAATCCTTCCTTTTGGTCAGGAAATACGCATAATTCCATACTTCCTGGCCGTGTTGCCGCATCAGCTCGTTCAGATCCTCAGGCGAAAATCGTTCGACGAACCTCCAGTAATCCTGCTCCATTCCGACCACCTCTACCCAATTAGACACATGAAACGGCTCCTAGGTTCCATTTTGAACGACAAAAAAGTTGGACAGAACGCAAAACGTTCTGCCCAACTTTTGTTGTTGTACGCCACTGCCTCATTGCGTATTGACGAATTAGTCGGCAATCAGTTGAGGCTCGCCCCAAAATGCCCAGTCATAACCGTAGTCGCCCATGGAATCCGTAATCAAGGTCAGAACGACACTCTCGCCTGCATAATCGGCCAAGGAAATATGGAACGGCTCCCAAGCCGCGCCTGGCATCATGTCTTCCGACCATACGATGTTCCCGTTTACCGCAATACGGAATCCGACGCCTCCGGACTCGTCCGCCCCATCCTTGATCCCGGCAAACCCGGTGAGCGCAGCATCTGTACCGACGGGCAATCGCAGCGCGTATTCCACATGCGTTTGACCTCGCTGAGGCGGATGCGCGTCCAGCCCCTGCTTGTTAACATGGTTGACGGAGCCGGTTCCCGCAAACCCTCCGAAGGGAGCCTGCGCCAATCCTTCCATGCCATTGTCGAACCACAGACTTGTGTCGAAGGGAGCGCTATCCAGCGAGAACGGAAGCGTCACCGGCGTCAAGGCGTCATAAATCAGATAGACCGTATCCGATGCCGGCGCCGTTATCGCGAATTTGCCGTTGCCCAGGTCGGATAACCCCGCTTGACCCGATACCGATTTTATTTCCGCCGCTGCCCGAGGGCTCACGATCTCCAGCTCTACCATTCGCGCTTGCTCGCCAGCCGGCTCCAGCACAACGCGAGGCTCCACCCATACGGCTGAATCATTATCAACGGTTGCTCCCGGATGCGTCTCCAGCCTGACGGTTACGGTCGTGCCGGCGAAGGAAGACAGATCAAGCTCCATAGGGGCTGCAGTCGCGCTTCTGCTGAATTGTTCTTCGCTCAGAACGACGCGCGTCCCGGGTGCAGCCGACTTCTCCCATGCCAGAGCCTTAAACGTCACTCCGTCGCTGTGCAGCACATTTTGCTCGGACCCGAGTTGTACGCCGACCCGTAAGCTTGCTGCCACATCGGCCGGAATATCCACATCGAACTCCAGCCAAGTGTGGCCTTCTTGCCACTGCCCGATATAAGGCGGATGAGCCAGCATGCGATCTCCCCAATGCTGCACCGTGCCTCCTCCCGCAAATGCATAGGAAAAGCCGTTCGTGGAGGAGAAGGACGTATCGGTCTGATGGACCGTGTCATCGCCCATCGTTTCGCCTGCGCGAATCGGTCCGGAATAATTCAGGAAGTTGATTTCGCTTGCCTGAAGCAGGTCCTCCATACGAATCACGGCATGGTTTGTCCGGAGCGCCAATTGCTTGAGGCGTACATTCTCCGGCCAGTCATAAATATGAAAAGCGTTTAAATCGCGAGGTTCGCTGTTGTACAGATACGTTTGACCGGGATTGAGCCCGTACAGTCTCGAATCGTCATACAAACGCCAGCCCGGAATGGTTCCCGACAATTCATAGGCTTCAGAACCGTACAAGTAACGTACAACATGGGTCCCTTGCCACGGGAAACCCGATGAACGGACATGCAGTTTCTCGCCAAAAGAATCTCGCACATATTGCGCAGTTTTGCCGTCCTCTGTACGGAAGGCAAACAGCGTGCTGCCCGTCCAGCCTGTAAAGCTCGCCTCCGGCCTTGCGTCCTGATACCAATTGGCCTCCGCGAACAACTGTTCCATGAGCGGAGTCGGATTCGCCACCTGCCCGTAGTTGGGTCTGGATAACATCGGAACGGCCCCCAGCCTGTTTTGAACCACTTTATGCCAGGCCATATAATACTCCTCCGTCATCGGATTGGCATGATCGGGATGTCCGTAAATCGTCGTATACGGGGCAAAGATGGCTGAGCTTGCCGGAACGACCTGATCAATCTTGCCGTTGTCCCAGGTGCCCGTACCGGAAAAGATGCCATACGCATGCCGCTGCGCAAAGGACTCGTAGCGCGTTGTGATTTCATTAAGGCTTTCTCCGCCCAATGCGATATGCGCCGGAAGCGCCTGCCGCAGCTCGCGATGCAGCGCGAGATTGCCTTGCATCATATTTTTGCCGTCAATAAGACCGTTCGCGTCATTGTACATGAGCAGAGATTGGTCCAAATGGATGGCGTCGGGACCGACTTCATCCACCAGATCCGCCATCTTGTCCACAAACAGCTCGCGCCAGGCTTCCGCCGCCGGATTGATGACGGCAAACGCAATCTGCTCCGAACCCGCCGAATACTCCCATTTCTTAGGCGTCAGCGTATAGGGGTCCTTGACCTGATAGGCTTGCAAGGCCGCATATGCCGGGTTGTCGAGCGATACGCCGAATATATTGACATACAGCATGACCTTGAAGCCGAGCGCCTGCGCCGATTGCACCTTGTCTGCCATATCCGCCTTGGGCGCGTAATTCGGGAAGTTGACGTCATAGGGGTCCTCGCGCCACCCGGGCACCACCAGCAAAGTCTGATCCGCCTGTACCTTCTGGGCCAACTGATCCAGCATATCCGGATCTTCCAGATCGGTCAGCACAGTAAAGCGAATATCGTTGGCCCATGCAGGCTCCAGCGCGGAAAGCTCGGACAGGCTGAAGGTTTGATCCGCCCAATCGCGATACATCAACGCTCCGTTGGTCCAATTCCCGGCATAAGCCTTCAGTCGCCAGTCCGTGGATACTGCCGTTTTGGTCTGCTGGAACGGCGCCGGTGTATGCGTTTCCAATCCGATATGGAAATAGCCGTTCTCATGTTTGACATGCAAGGTTTTGAAAAACATCGCATCGTCATTCGCATGCACAAGCATGCCTCCGCCATCGCCTTGTATCAACAGCATTTGCGCTTCCCAGACATCCGGATAGGCAAATTGGCGGAACCCGTAAGCGGCATCGGGAGATTCCGCCGTCAAGCGAATGCCCCCAAGAACGGGAAGGATAAGATCATGGGTATCCGGCACGATTAATCCCCATTGGATGCCCGTAATCCCCTCCGCGGCGGACTCGGCATACTGGCTAATCGTCAGCGTTCCGTCATATTTGCGGGCCACCGTCGTCTCCAGCTCGGCTTTCGCCGAGCCTTCGCCCCATTCATGTTCAACAGTGGCATGCCCTTTTTTACCCGTCACGGCGGTCCCAGCGGCGTTATTCCACAATGCATTTAGGGTAAGATGACGAATGCCGGTCAGCTCGCCGTTTTCGCCATAAGCCAATTGAGCGTTTCCGTAAGTAAAATCAATGTTGCCCGTTGCGGAATTAAATCCGACATACTGGCCTTCCGCCGCAGCCCTGCCCGGAGCCCATTGACACAGAAGCAATACAGCCAGGCCGGCCAGCCACATTTTTTTGCTTGCCGCTCTCATAACACGACCCCTTTCGCCTCTTGATCGGCCCGTCCTTCCTCTTATTGCTGGGCCGATAACCAATCATTAATTTCATGCAAGATCGTTTCTCCGCCAAGCTTATGCCAGTCTGAAACAAACACATCGAATTCATCGATGGATGCGGCGCCCATAATGATTTTTGTAAAGGTTTCCCGTTCCATCTTGTCAAGCGTGGCCCACTTGTCGATCATCGTCGGCGTTTGTCCGCCAAAAGCCGTCATGAGCAGGCGATCGCCCGTATAATGATCCATCGTCGTCACAAATCCGAAATATTGATGCGCCACCGCCCAGCTATCGATGCTGCCGGTCTTCAAGTAGTTAACGGTAGGCCCGTATTTGTCGCTCTCCGTCAGCGTATCCCCAAGCAGGCTTTCATCCTCGTTTTCTATAGCGCGCCGCAGCAGCTCCAACGATTCCAGCACGCCTTCATTGGACACGCCGGATTGCACAAGTGACAAACGGGATGTATTGATTCTCTCGCCGTTCTCTTCCACCGTAATAAATTCGCCTTCGTCTCTCCTCGAACCGTGAACAACCTCCTCGTGCAAGTTCAGCATCTTGACGACTGCTTCGGGATGCGCAAAACCTTTGCGCACAACGACATAACCGCTTGCGGAAAAGCTTGCGCTGGCTCTGGTCGGCGTTCCGTCCACGGATGGAACCGGGTACGACTTCCATTCCATGTCCGGATTTTTTTTCACCGCATCGATAAACACATAGGGATTCCAGTTCGCGCCAAAAGCCATGCCGATTCTGTTAGCGGCGATATCCTCCGCCACTTTATTGCTGTCTTTGACGCCGAAGTCGCGATCAAGCTGACCGTCCCTGTACATCTCGCGCAGCTTGGCCAGCGCATCCTTCATTTCCGGCTGAACCGAACCGTATACGATTTCTCCGGTTGCAGCTTTAAGCCATATTTGGGGATAAGCATGGTAAGCATTAAAAAAACCGGTCGTCGATACAATCGGACCGTACAAATAATTGCCGACCCCAAGTCCGTATGTATCCTGCTTCTGGTTTCCATCGGGGTCCCGTTCAGTAAATGCTTTGGCGATTTCGAGTACATCATCCAGCGTCTCCGGTTCGGGCAAACCCAACTTATCCAGCCAATCCGTCCGCACCCACAGCAGATTCGACTCATAGATCGGAGCATTTACAACCGGAATGGCAAGCAGCTTGCCATTAAACGTCGCCGAAGCGAGCGCCGCTCCTCCATCGCCCATCTGCAGCTTCTTCGTATGATCGGAGGCGTATTTCTCGTAAGCGTCCGTCAGATCCTCCAATTGTCCGCCGTCTGCAAGCTGCTTGAGTTGACTCGATGTTACCGAGAATACATCCGGCAAATCTCCGGAGGCAATCGCTACGTTCAGCCTGCGGTTGTATTCCCCTAATAACGCAGTCCAGTCATGAACAACCTGGATGCCAAGCAAACTTTCATATTCCCGATACCAGATGTTGTTGTCGATGCTGTCGCCTTGCGGATAAGTCCAGGTCTGATCAACCGAACGCGCAACACGAACCTTGACCGGCGGATCGTATTTCCCGAAGGGGTTGGCACTGACAGCGGCCTCCTTGTCCACAGCGGACGGCTCTTCCTTCGTCTCGTTCCCTCTGTTCCCTATCGCGTTGCCTGTGTCAGTATTCGTCGCTTTGTCGCAGGCTGTCAGCAGCAGCAGCGACACCGCGATGCAGGCTGCCAGCACGGATAAACATTTGATATTCATTTCCATCACCTCTGACATGTGGATATACAGATGCGCGGCCCGTGCTGCCCGAATTTATTATAAAATTGTTTTGCCCGGCCGCTCTACTTGCCATTTTTCATTTTTCATTATCCTTTTTGGATACGCTTTGCCGTTCCCGATATTCCTGGGGCGTCAGTCCCGTAGCCTTCTTGAAAAAGCGGTAAAAGGAATGTTCCGTCATAAATCCAATCGATTTCGAAATATCCTGCACGATGACGTCCCCTTGCTCCAGCAGCTTCCGGGCTTTGGCCAATCTGACCGACGCGATAAAGTCGGTCAACGCTTCATTTGTGATCCGCCGGTAAAGCTTGGTCAAGTAATAGGGGTTGTAGCCCACAACTTCGCCGATTCGCGTCAATGACAAATCGCCTGCCAAATTATGCTCCACGTAAAGCCGAATATGTTTGACGAGGTCGTCTTCACTGTAGATATGGTCGTTGTGCTTCTGCTCGAACAGGCATTCGGCCAATTGCGACAAATAACTTAACGCTTCGTGCCATGAACTGTGGGCATCATATTTAACCAATTTGGCCAAATCGATCATACGCCCGATTACTTTATGCAGCTCCCAACGATTCATATAGGATAGAAACAGCGTTGCCGTGGAGTAGTAGATTTCCAGCTTCAACGTATCGTCCTTATTGACAACGGCAGGCAATGCCGCCAATTTATCGAATTCGATCATAAAATGCTCTTTCTGACCATTTTCCAGATAAGCCGCCATTGCCGGCAGCTTGCCAAGCTGACTGCGTACCTGATGGAATTGCACCTCCACCTTGTCCGTCCTTGCGCGGCGATCATCAAGCAATATCAACTCTTTGCCCATGCCGAGCCCTCGGCCAAGCAATTGCGTCAGGGCGCTGAACTGCTCCGCAACTTGATTCCATGGAAGAAACTCCGCGCTTGCCGCGAGCGATACACTTAGCTTAAGCGTCTGCCGGCATGAAATTTGTACGGTCTCCATCGTTCTGTGCATATGGCGCAACGCGGATTCGACGGGAATGTCGTTCCCTTCCGCAGGCTGCATCAACCATAGCAGCTTGTTTCTCTCGAATCTTACCGTCAGGCATCTGGCCGACGCCGTCCATAGCTCCTCCGCAATGTTCTGGATGGCGTACAACATCAGCTCCCGGTCGGATACGCCAAGCTTGTCGCGCCAGTCGTCCACGCGCCCCATCACCAGCAGCACGTCTTGCCGGGCATCGAGCGGACACTCCCATTGCGCGAACTTGTCCGACATGCCGCGAAGCGATTGCCTGTCTCCTTGCAGAACCTCGAGCAAATAATCGTTGATCAACAGCGGTCTGGCCATACGCATCTGGCTTTCCGCGCTCTGAATAAACGCCTTGGATTCTACAGCCGCATACAATTGCGCGGAGGCCTTCTCTACAGCGCGAAGGATGGCGTCCGGGCCCTCCATCTTGAGCAGATATTCGACTCCGCCATTGCGCATGACCTGTTGAATATATTGAAATTCATCGTAGCCGCTTAAAAAAATGATTTTACACCAGGGCCATTGCCTGACGATTTCTTTCTGGAGCTCCAATCCATCCAAACCGGGCATACGAATGTCGGACAACACGATGTCAAACTTCATTCTCTCCAGCATTTCAAGCGCTTCTTGCCCCGAATAAACGCCGAAAGCCTCGATTTCGAGCTCGTCCGACTGCCTGAACAGGTCCAGCAGACTTTCTACAATGAGCCGTTCATTATCGACAATAAGCAATCTGATCATCACTCTTCACCTTCTTCTCTTCGTATCGTCAATCGCGCTTGAAGCCCGCCAAGCTCGCTTCGCGAAACCTGCAAACCGCAATCTTCGCCGAATTTCAGCTGCAGTCTGCGATGCACGTTCAATATACCTGTGGTCTCCATCGCCCGGTCGGCAGCGGCAATCGCTTTGCGCATATCCTCAAGCCGGCTGTCACCCAGCTCTTCCCCATTATCATCCACTTCGATCATGAGCCGATTTTCTTCGACTTCCCGGAAACGAAGGGTCAGAAGGCCGTCGGCTTGTTTGTTCTCCAAGCCGTACTGGTAGGCATTTTCGATTAAAGGCTGGACAATCAATCGCGGTACCATAACCGACTCCCAGGCAATGGGCACATCCTCCAGCTCGACGAGCACCGTATCGGAGAATCGGATTTTTTGAATTTCAACATAAGCCCGGGCATGTTTCATTTCCGCGGCAAGGGTTACGCTCTCCGCCCCGCTCCTCGTAATAAACTGAAAGTAACTGCCGAGATGATGAAACATTTTATCCGCCAATTCATGTTCCCTCATCTGCACCAGACCCTGCAAAATAAAAAAGCTGTTATAAAAAAAATGCGGATTGATTTGCGATTGCAATTGCTTCAGCTCGGACTGCTGGGAACGAATTCGCTGCTCGTACACCTCGTGAATCAGCGATTGAATCTGGCCCAGCATCGCGTTGAATTGATTGTATACGTAATGAAATTCATCCCGGTTGACGTGATAAACCCTCACGCCGAGATCGCCTTTCTCGACTTTGCGGAATGATCCGATCAGCCTTTTGATCGGTTTGTGTATCAGCTGATGAATCCAATAGGAGAACACAATGACGAGCAGCAAGGCGATCACCGATACAATCCCGATCCAGTTGCGATGTTCGCTAAGCGGCTGCATGACCGTCTTCGCCGGGGTAAACACGGCAAGCGTCGCCCCCAGCGCCGGTGAATACTCATGCGCAGTGAAATAGGCTACACCGCCGGAAACCACTTGAAGCTGCCCTCTTTGCGGCCATTCGTTGCCTTCATACGATCCCAGGCCGTCCGCCAGCAGCTCCAGCAGCTCGCTATCGGCATTTGTCGAAACCTGCCATCGTCCGCTGGCGTCGATCCATGCCACGCCTCCCTGCCCGCCCTCCGACATGCTAGACAACGTCCGAACGATCTCGGCGCGCGACAATTCGATCTCCATCGCCAACACCGGGGCGCGATCCGCGTAGACGGAATCGGGATATGCGCCGCTCATCAGCAGCCGGCCCTGTATCCCGAATAACGCGGATCGCATTCGCTCCGAGTCGGTAATCGCCTCCAGTTCACCGTCGGTAATCTGATAATCAAAGTTGTTGGCATTAATGCTTCTGTTCAAAGCCGGTATATAGAGCGTGACGTTTTCTACGAACGGACTTGAGCTTTTTAGCAAATAGAGCTTGTTTTTGATGGACAAAATAGCCTGCGTCCGCTCAAAGTCGTCCAGCCGCTCTGGTGTATTGGCAAGCGCCAGCAAATCGTCGTCGTTAAGATATTCCCACTTCAGACGAGTAAGCCGGGCGAGCTCCGTCTCCAGGGAAACCGTATAAAAGTGCACACGGGACGCCATGGAATCGGAAATTTGCGTCTGTACGATGTCTTGCCCGGAACGATTCATCATCAGGCTGGAAATGTAAATCGGCACAATAACCAGTAAAAAGGACAAAACCAGCTTCGGATAAATCGTAAGCGATTTCAAAAAATCAGGCATGCGGCACCTTCCCTCCTACAACTTGACCCTGCATAGGCTAAAGCATACACCGCCTTGCTTCGAGAGGACAACAAAAAGAGAGGCCCTAAGCCTCCCCTATTACATTTCCAACAAAAACTGTATCGTTTTGTCTTCAAAGGCCGGCAGTCTCTCATGAACAAAGTCGGGATAAATCTCCATTCGTTTCTCGGAGCCAATGGCATTGTAAGCGGCAAATTGCGTCGACGGCGGACAGACGGTGTCCAGCAATCCGACTCCCATCATCACTTTGCCTCGAATACGCGGCGCGAGATGTCCCACATCGATATAACCAAGCCTCTCGAAAATTTCGGTTTCGCGCAAATGCTGGGGATCGTGATGGCGGAAAAACGTTCTCAGTTCTTCATACGCATCCCGCGCCAGATCCATCTCCCACACTCTTCTGTAATCGCAGAGAAAGGGGACGCTGGGTGCGGCACGATTCACGCGGGGTTCCAGAGCCGCGCATGCCAGGGCAAGTCCTCCCCCTTGCGAACCGCCGATCGCAGCCACGCGTTCAGCGTCGACCTCAGGCATATTCATGACAATGCCGGCTAGCTGCGCCGTATCCAGAAAAATTTGGCGAAACAGCAGCCGATCGGGATGATCGTCCAGTCCTCGTATAATATGACCCTTATGCGTCGTACCTTTGATGCCGCCCGTATCCTCGGAATTCCCCCCTTGACCCCGGCAGTCCATTGCCACCACCGTAAAGCCCAGCGACGCATAAATCAGCTTATCGGCCCAATCCGCCGAATGATGCGCATAACCATGGAATTGCAGGACTGCAGGATGCGGCTCCTCCACATGAAGCGGTCGAACCAGCTTCGCATGGATGCGCGCGTCTCCCGTCCCGTTAAAGTAAAGATGGAAACACTCGGCATACGGAACCTGAAATTCGCTCCGGACAAGCTCGACTTGCGGATCTGTTTCTTGCATGGCTGCAAGCGCCCGTTCCCAATATTCGTCAAAATCATTCGGGCGCGGATTGGTCCCGGTATATTTTTTTAATTGATCGAGCGGCATGTCGACTAGCGGCATGGGTATGCACCTCCATAACAAATGATTGCGGATCGAAGCCCGACATATAGTACAATATTTGCATCAAATTCGATTTACATTGAATCTAAAACATTTCAGCTATCGTGACAATAGCAAAATATTGAACGGGAGGTAGTATTATTTTGCTCAAAACCAATTATGAATTTCGGTATAGCGATCAGAACAATCCGTTGATGGCCATTCGATCGATCGGCTGGGAAAGCACGGCCAGCGAAACTTATCGCTGGGACGGCATGGCAAGGGACGACAAATTTGTGCTGTTCCAATATACCTTGGCGGGCGAAGGGCATCTGATCTATCATGGCCGTCATTACACGGTGCCGAAACATCACGGCTTCTTCCTGCACATCCCCGATTCGCATTGTTATTATTACAATTCCGCTTCCAAAACGCCATGGGAATATATATTTCTGGTCGCAAGCGGCACGCATGTTTTTCCGCTCTGGCATGATCTGATGGCAAAATCGGGCCCTGTCGTCAGCTTCAAACCCCAGGCTCGTCCCATCTCCATGCTGTGGGATATGATGCAAACTGCCGGCGACAACGGATTAAGGGACAAATACGAAATCTCGCTTTCGTTATACGATTGGATTCTGTCCTGCCTGCGGCTCATGGACGGCATGCCCGACGCCGGCAAACCGCTCCCCGAATCCCTTCAACGCGCCTTGCAGCTCATGGAGACCCAATACCATCGTTTGCTTACCCTCGATGAAATTGCGGCAGCCGCCGGCGTTAACAAACATCATTGCTGCCGATTGTTCGCCAAACATATCGGCGCCACGCCGATTCATCAGTTGACGAAAATCCGTATCGCGGAAGCTTGCCGACTGCTGCGACAGACGGATGAAACCGTGGTCGCCATCGCGACATCCACCGGATTCGACAACAGCAGCTACTTCGGAAAAGTATTCCGCAAAATGGTCGGCGCGTCGCCTCAGCAGTTCAGGGAGCAGGACGGAAGCCTCACCTCCGACAATCAACTATTCATCAACTAGTAAGGTTGAACTAGAATTAGATCAAAAAATGTCCAAATTGGATAATCGAATGTTCAAATCGGACTCTAGCAGCGCGTTTCGCCAGTTGTTATTCTTGGCATGGTAAGGGATATCAAGAACAACTTAAGGGGGAAACAACGCGATGAAAAAACAGGCAGCAATTGTTCTGAGCTCGATTCTTCTGTTGATGACGGCATGCAGTTCACAGCCGAATGCAACGGCTCCGGAAACCGCCAGCCCGGGACCGTCCGAGTCCGGCAGTGCCGCGCCGGAGAAGAACATTGATTTAAAGGTAGGACGTTATTCATTGCCTACATGGGGTTATCCGGAAGGAGACGACTTCGCCAATAATATCTGGTACCGACATTATGCCGACAAATTCGGTCTCAATGTCACGCATGAATGGACGTCCTTGCAAAGCGAGTATAACGAGAAGCTGAACATCGTCATTGCCTCGGGCTCCATTCCCGACATGCTGATGGAAATTTCAACCAATCAGTTGGAGACTTTGGTGGAGGCCGATATGGCGGCCGATTTGACCGATGTATTCAACGAACACGCCTCTGATTTGACCAAAGAAATTTTGTACGGAGACGGCGGCTTGGGCATGAATTCCGCTACCTTCGATGGCAAGCTTATGGCTTTGCCTTACATGACCTCCGTTATTTACGAGCCCAGCTTGCTGTGGGTACGACAGGATTGGCTCGACAATCTGAATTTGCCGGTGCCCCAAACGATCGACGATGTAATGGCCGTCTCCAAAGCCTTCAAAGAACAAGATCCGGACCAAAACGGCGTCAATGATACCGGCGGATTGGCTTTCAGCAACTGGCTGTTCGACGGCATTACGTCCCTGACCGGCTTCTTCAACGGTTATCACGCCTATCCTCAAACATGGCTGAAAGGCGATGACGGAAAAATTACGTACGGCAGCATTCAGCCGGAAATGAAAAATGCAATTGCAAAGTTAAGCGAAATGTATAAGGCCGGACTGCTGGACCCCGAGTTCGGCATGAAGGACACGCCGAAAGTCGTGGAGGAAGTGACCGGCGGCAAATACGGCATCACATACGGACGCAACTGGAATGTGTACATGTACGGCGCGGGCCTCGAAGGCCAGCCGGAGATGATCTGGACGCCGCTTGTCGCCCCGAGCGCCGACGGCAAAGAGGTGTTTGCCAATGTAGGCACCACTGTAGTCAGTTATTATGTCGTCAACAAAAACTACGAACATCCGGAAATCCTGATTCAATTGTTGAACGAATACAACGAAATGGCTTACGGTCCAAAACGCAATGATCCCGAAGTGAAAAAATTCTTTGCTTTCGAAGACGGTCAAACGATTGTAGAACAAGGCCACTTGTCGCTTGTTCGTACCCTGACGACCGACGAGGCTACCTTAAAATCATTGGAATACGTCATTGAGGCCATTGAAAAACGCGATCCTAGCAAACTGGACGAAGCGCTGACCGAAACGGGGAAATACGAGCCAAGCGTGGCTTACCTGGACGGCAAGGGCACCGGCTACATGGAGTACCATCAAGTCAAGGGCTTCCAGACCACGATCGAAAATTACGGAACGGATCGACTGATTCCCCAAGCTTATAGCGGAACTACGGACACCATGAGAGACAAGATGGGCATTCTGGGCGATTATGAGCGTGAAATGTTCACGAAACTCATTATGGGCGCGGAACCGATCGATGCATTCGACATTTTTGTTGCCGAGTGGAATAAGCAGGGCGGTCAGCAAATCCTGGATGAAATTAATGCCGCAACCCAATCGAATAATTAACAGCAGAGCCAGGTCGGCCTTCTTCGTTGCAAGGAGGCCGGCTTTCGATGAAAGAGGTGACATCTTGTGAAAACATCGTCAGATACAGCGCGAATGCCTGTGCTCGATCGCCTGAGGATGCGGTTTAAGCGGGAACTGCCGTATCATCTTTTTTTAATTCCGGGCATTCTTTTAGCTATTTTGTTTTGTTATATCCCCATGATCGGAATCGTAATGGCCTTCCAGAAATTCACCGTGTTCAAAGGGTGGTTTGACGCTCCCTGGGTGGGACTGGCCAATTTCAAATATGTCATATCCATGCCCCGCTTCGGGCAAGTCATGTTTAATACGGTGTACATCTCCGTACTGAAAATCGTTTTCTCCTTGCTCGTTCCTATCGTTGTTGCGTTGATGCTGAACGAAATGCGAAGCCGCAAGATGAAGCGCGTCCTTCAGACGGCCATGTATTTGCCCCACTTTCTTTCCTGGATTATTCTGGGCGGCATTATTCTGGATATTCTCAGCCTCGAAGGCGTCGTTAACGGTATCATTAGCGCTTTCGGAGGACAGCCGATCGGCTTCCTGTCCAGCAACAGTCTATTCCCTGGCGTGCTGATTACGACGGAAGTGTGGAAAAGCTTCGGTTTTAATACGATTATTTATATGGCTGCCCTGACTTCTATCAATCCGGATTTATATGAAGCGTCCGAGATCGACGGCGCCAGCCGCTGGCGGCAAATCTGGCATGTCACCTTGCCCGGCATTCGCCCCACCATTATTTTGCTCGCCACCCTCAGCCTCGGCAACGTGCTGAACGCAGGGTTTGAACAAGTGTTTATTTTGCTGAATCCACTAGTCATGGACTCCGGCGATATATTGGATACGCTGGTCTACCGACTGGCCTTCAATCAGGCCCAATACAGCGTAGCTACGGCGGTAGGTCTATTCAAATCGATCGTATCCGGCGTGCTTATCGCGGTGTCCTATTATCTCGCTTACAAGCTTGCCGATTATCGCATTTTCTGAGCAGGGAGGATCATGATGAACTATCGTATGGATGGCAAAAAAATGTTCGCCGTTTTCAATTATCTATTTCTTATTGTATTGGGATTGATCTGTGTCGCGCCGCTGCTTAACACCTTGGCGATCTCTCTCAGTTCGGCGTCGGCGGTGGCTATGGGCGATGTTCTATTTTTCCCCTCCAACTTCTCGCTCGACGCCTACGCCTTCATCGCTACCCGTTCGGAATTTTTAACGGCTTTAAACGTTTCCGTGGTGCGCGTCATCGTGGGCAGCATTTTGCAAATGCTTGTCACTTTTATTTCGGCTTATCCGCTTTCCAGGGAAAACCGGGATTTCAGCATGCGTACCGTCTACGTCTGGTTTTTTATGTTTACGATCCTTTTCAGCGGGGGCATTGTTCCTTTGTACATGCAGGTGAAAACCCTGGGCATGCTGGACAGCATGATGGCGCTTGTCCTGCCAACCAGCCTGGCCGTCTTTAATATCGTTCTGATGATCAACTTTTTCAGAATTCTTCCGAGGGAGCTGGATGAGTCGTTTCGTATCGACGGAGCCGGACACTGGACCCTTTTATGGCGACTGTACTTCCCCTTGTCCCTGCCTGCTTTCGCAACGATTTTGCTGCTTGCCATGGTCGGACACTGGAATAGCTGGTTCGATGGCATGTTATTTATGAATCAGACCGAAAACTACCCGATCGCTACCTACTTGCGATCTATTATCGTCAGCTTTGATTTCAGCAATGTACGGTCCGAGGACGCCGCGCTGCTGGCCAGCATTTCACCTCGTACGACCAAAAGCGCGCAAATCATATTGGCTACGCTGCCGATCTTGTGCGTATATCCGTTTTTGCAGCGTTATTTTGTCACCGGTCTCGTTCTGGGCAGCGTCAAGGGATAGTCTAACCTACATGATGAAGGAGCAAGAAAGATGAAAAAAATAGCCAGCGGGATTTATAAAATGACCTTCGGTACGCCCGAAGCCATTACGCCTGTTTCGGTACTGCAGCCCGGGACCCGCTTCGAGGCCATAAATGCTTTAAAGGATCATCCGCTTCCATTTCTGCAGGAAGACATTGTATTCGGGCCGCGCCAAGGTTCGGTTCTATTGGACATTCCCCTGGAGCGGAATGAAGAGGTTTACGGTCTCGGCTTGCAGCTCAAGTCGTTCAGGCAAAGCGGCAGCAAAAAGAAGCTGCGCACCAATTCCGATCCGGCAGCCGATTTGGGAGATTCCCACGCGCCCGTCCCTTTCTATGTCAGCACTGCCGGCTACGGCGTTCTGATCGACACCGCCCGTTACGCTACCTTCTTCTGCGGAGGCTGCAAGCGAGTCGGCAGTCGACAGGATGAGGAAGGCTTTAAGTCGGCCGGCACGGAGAAGGGGCACTGGGAGGTCAAAAAGGGGAGCGGCAATATGCTTGTCGACATCCCGGCGGCCGATGGGGTCGACATTTATATTTTCTGCGGCGACGATATGAAGGACGCGGTCTCCCGCTACAATCTGTTCAGCGGCGGCGGCGCATTGCCGCCCATGTGGGGACTTGGCGTTTTGTACCGGGCCGATTGGCATGCCAATCAAGAGGATGTGCTGAAGCTCGCCCGTCAGATCAGGGAGGATGACATGCCTTGCGACATCTTTGGTCTGGAGCCGGGCTGGCAAACAAACGCCTATTCCTGCACCTATGTTTGGGACAAAAGCCGCTTCCCGGATGAACAGTCGCTTATTCGCGATCTGAACGAAATGGGCTTCAGGCTCAACTTGTGGGAGCATGCTTACGTGCATCCCGACAGTCCGATTCACAACGAATTGAAGCCCTATTCGGGAGACAGCTATGTGTGGGACGGCCTGGTGCCGGATTTCACGCAACCGCAGGCCAGAGAAGCATTTGTCGGCATTCATCAATCGACCATCGATGCCGGGTTATCCGGCTTTAAGCTCGACGAATGCGACAATGGCGATTACATCGGCAACTGGGGATTTCCCGATTTTGCCCGGTTCCCGGGAGGAGCGGACGGCGAGCAGATGCACAGCCTGATGGGGCAGCTTTATCAGCAGACGATGCTGGACCCGTTCGTAGCCGCCGATCGCCGCACCTACGGGCAAGTGCGTGCCTCGCACGCGCTCGCGGCTCCTTATCCCTATGTCCTCTACAGCGACCTGTACGAGCATAAGGATTTTGTGCGGGGCATGGCGACGGCCGCATTCTCCGGACTGTTGTGGTCGCCGGAAGTCCGGCAAACCGCAACCAGAGAAGAACTTCTGCGCCGGATTGGCGCCGTCATCTTTTCGCCATTGGCCGTCCTTAACTGCTATATGATCCCTTCTCCTCCGTGGAAGCAATACGATCACGACAAAAACCATGCAGGCGAGTGGCTGGAGGATTGGCCGCAGTTGACGGAGCAATGCCGCCGGTTGCTGCAGCTCAGAATGCGTTTGATTCCCTATCTCTATGCCGCCTTCGGCAAATACCATGAGCAGGGTGTCCCGCCCATTCGTCCCCTGGTGCTCGATTATCCCCATGATCGCGAGGTATTCGATTGCTTCGATCAGTTTATGGTCGGAGACGATCTATTGGTTGCGCCCGTTGTCTATGGCAGCGGCGATATCCGCAACCTTTATTTGCCGGAAGGCCGCTGGTACGAATGGTCTGCAGGCCAATGGATCGATGGCGGCCAATGGATTACGCGCCAGGTGCCGGTCGATCAGGTGCCGATGTTTATTCGAAAGGGAGCGCTGATTCCTTGGGCGGCGCCTGTCTCAAACGTGGAGGATGGCGGCATGCTGGCGCTGCATCCCGTATTATACGGTGCGGACGAGGGGAGCTGTTCCCTGCTATGCGACGATTCCACAAGCTATGCCTATCAGAGCGAAGGGTTAATTTTCGGTACAATCAACGTAGCCGGAGACCTTACAGTCAGCGCAGATGCCGTCATCTCCAGACGATACACGATCGGGGACGTGACATTCGTCAAGGACGAGGCGTAAACGAATGGCGAATCGGAATACCGGATCGGATCGCCGGATCTGATTTCCGGATGAGCTCATTTACGAAGCGGGCACCCATACAAGTCTTGTAGACTTGCAGGGTGCCCGCTTCTCGCATCTGTATAATGGTTTTACTCCACAACCGGTTCCAGTTGCCGAATGTCGAACTTGGCGCTGCCTTCGCTTACGAATATGCCCCATCCGCCGATTTTAAAGTCGTACAGTCTCGTGCTCATGGCAACCTCTCCATTTACATAGACTACACACACTTCACCCTCCAGATAAATCTGCAAGGTACACGGCTTATCCGGCGCCAACTGCACGGGACGTTCCATGCCGACCGCATAGGGAACATCGCCCTTGCGCGGCCACTGATCCACAACAATTCGGCTTCTCCCCGGCTCAAGGCGGATCATGTAACCTTGCTCCAATGCTTCATCCGTCCGAAGAACAAATCCGCAGCTTCTCGTGTTGCTGTCAAACTCAATTCTGGCTTCCAGCTTGATCGCTCCTACCGGCAGCAGGCCGCCGTAAGCGCAAGCAAAATGATCGGGAGCGTCAACCGTTGCAGAACCTTCGGCAAAAGCCCACTGCCCGAGAACCTTGCGCAAAAAAATGTCTTTTTCCAGGGAGAACATCCCGTCCACCGTGTCCGGAGCTTTCACCGTCAAAGCGCCGTCCGGCTGCTGCCGTATTTCGTGCACGACCAGATTGCCGCCCCATTGCCAGGTGCCGCCATCATGCTCCCCTTCCCGGGTCGGGTTCCACCCGAATGCGTATCGCCGCTCGCCATCGCTCCATGTCTTGGCCGCATAAAACGCCCGCGTGTCCAGCGCGTCGTTATCCGGCGCCAGCCACGGCCCCTCCAGCGACTGGCTCATCCGGTAATGGGTTACCGTACGATCGGAGAAGGTCGAATAGATCAGATACCACCAATCTCCCATGCGGAACAGATCGGGGCATTCATGAGTGGTATACAGGTACGGCGCCCAAAACGGATCGCGCACCTCCCAAGCGGTCAGATCCTTGGAGGCGCACAATGCGACACAGCCGCGGCGATTGGCCGGACCTTCCTTGAGCCGGGCTGCAAGCAGCATCCAGTATTCCCCCGCCTCCTCGTTCCAGAATACAAAGGGATCTCGCCAATCATGCGCTTCGTAGCGGTCCTCAGGCGCAAAAAAAGCATCCTCCGGCTTCTTCTCCCAGTGCAGCATATCATGGCTGACCGCATGCATAACCGCTTGCTGCTTCTTGCCTTGAGCAGGATAATGGAAGTTGTTGCCCGTATAAAAAATATGGTAAAGGTCGCCCGCCTTCAAAATGCAGCCCGTATAAATATACAAATCCTGTTCCGACTCGCCGCCTCGCGGCAACACTTCGCCATACTCCTTATAATGAACAAAATCTTTGGTTCCGAGCAGGAACCACGGCGTGCCTTCGCCATACTCCTCCCTGTTGCGCCAGTCTTTTAAATACAGCAATCTGAATTCCCCATCCTCATAAAAGGGAATAACGTCAGCGAGCCAGCCATCCTCCGGCTTGTAAAATAGATTGTTCATTGTTCATCTTCACTCCCCCATGTTGGCTTAAAGCCTATTATAAATAGGGGGGAACAGGCTATCTACTCGCCAATCTTCACTTTTGACTATCCGGTTTGGACCTGCTTTACTTAGTTTACTTACGATCAACCCTCATCAGGATAAGTTGCCTGCACATAATCAACGGTAGCGACGATCAGCCGCTTTAGCACATCGAGATCGATATCGGCCAGCTTGTTTACGTAGACGCAAGCCGCCCCGGTCGTATGTTTGCCGAGCGCCTTCAGCAGCTCCTCGCGTTCCGGCTCGCATGCTGTCAAGTAGAGGCTGATCTTCGCCTTTCGCGGGGAGAAGCCAGCAAGCGGCGCATCCCCTTCGTGGCCGCTCGCATATTTATAATGATAAGAGCCGAAGCCGATAATGCTGGGTCCCCACATCTTAGCCTCGTAACCCGTCGTCTCCGAAAATAATTCCAGCAGCCGGTAGGCATCCTCCCGCTTCTTGGGACTTTCGACCGCTTCAATGAATTCAATTACGCTATGTTCGTTTTCCTTCATCTTCGGCTCGTAAGCCATCTGCTTCATCTCCTCATCGCCGCTCTCTATGGAGTCGACGTTTTATACTATCTCATCTGCCAACGCGAGAATAAAAGGACCTACCCATTATTCTCTCTCCTGTTTTGCAACACGTCGTCTCATGCATTCAAAATAGCAAAAATAACGGCGAACCGCAATCGCGGCCCGCCGTTCCCAGTTCGGCAATTCGGCTCGGGGGGCGAGCCGAATTGCCTAACCCTGTACTACGCGACGGCCTGACGGGGGTTTCACTTGTCTGGTGCACGCTGCGCTACAGCGTTCTTAGGAACTGTCCCATCCGCTCCAGCGCCTCGTTAATTTTCGAGAGCGAAGTCGCGTACGAGCAGCGGAGGAATCCTTCGCCGCCTTGTCCGAAGACGTCGCCCGGCACCGCAACCACCTTAGCCTCGCTCAATAGTCTCTGCGCAAATTGCTCCGAGGTCAGTCCCGTATGCGCGATGGAGGGGAACGCGTAGAACGCGCCAAGCGGCTCGTGACATGGCAGGCCGATTTCCTGCAAGCCTTTAACGATTACTTTGCGCCGCTGGCTGTACGATTCGACCATAAAGTCCTTCTCCTCCCGCCCGTTCCGCAGCGATTCGATCGCCGCGATCTGGCCCAGGATCGGCGCGCACATAACCGTATACTGATGAATCTTGAGCATGGCCCCGATCAATTCCCGATGTCCGCACGCGTAGCCTACTCTCCATCCCGTCATTGCAAAGGACTTGGAGAACCCTCCGACAAGAATGGTCCGGTCTTTCATACCGGGAAGCGAGGCGAACGAAACATGTTTGCGATCGTAGGTCAGGTCCGAGTAGATCTCGTCGGCAATGACTACGAGATTATGTTCCTGCACGAGCCGCGCGATCGGCAGCCAATCCTCGTAGGACATAACGGTCCCCGTCGGATTGTTGGGATAACACAACATTAGCACCTTGGAGCGCGGGGTCAGCGCTTTGGCCAGCAACTCGGCCTTCAGCTTGAAGCCATCCGCCGCGAGCGTCTCCACGGCCACCGGCACGCCGCCGCCAAGTTGCGTAATCGGAGAATAGGAGATATAACATGGCGCCGGAATGAGAATCTCATCGCCGGGCGTCACGATGGCGCGCAGGGCCAGATCGATCGCCTCGCTGCTGCCTACCGTAACGAGCACCTCGTTTCCCGGCTCATATTGCACCTTGAATTCGGCGTGTTGGTATTCGGCGATGCCTTCCCGCAGCTCCGGAAGTCCCGAGTTCGGCGTATAGGACGTTCTGCCCTTCTCTAGCGCAGTGATGCACGCATCTCTGACCAGCTTCGGGGTGGCGAAATCGGGTTCCCCCACTCCCAGCGAGATGATGTCTTTTCTGCCGTCAATCAAGTCGAAAAACTTCCGTATGCCCGAAGGTTTCATATCGCTCACCGCCCTGGATACGAAGTCCCCCATGTTAAGCTCTGCCATTGCCATTCTCCTCTCTTGTCATGTATCCCATAGACAACAAAAAAGACCCGTCCCCATAAAGGGACGAGTCTGCACCCGTGTTACCACCCTAGTTTCGCTTCCAAATGAAGCGACACTCCGCTCACGTATCCATCAATACGCGTTCCATGTAACGCCGGAATTGCGGCAGAGCTTACTCTAGGTTCAGCCTGCTTCTCGGAGAT
Organism: Paenibacillus agaridevorans; assembly: GCF_018604145.1. NCBI lineage: Bacteria > Bacillati > Bacillota > Bacilli > Caryophanales > Paenibacillaceae > Paenibacillus > Paenibacillus agaridevorans. The sequence continues at coordinate 6,441,190 of NZ_CP075889.1, forward strand.
GGCTTTCTGTTAGCGCCCGAACGTTGGTTTGCACCAGTCCCAACTCTCTGCGGATCGTTCGCTTAACGTACTCTTTCTCGTCATCGAATTTCAATTGCATATGAAATTAGTAGCAATCATAATTCACGACGCGATGATCTGTCAATGACAATCGACTGACATCAGGAAAAATGGGCGCTCCCGCCTGCCATGAAGTGAATGGAACAGTCAGAGCCGCGTCCCTTACACTTCGCGCCGCAGCGCGCTCAGAACGTCGATGCGAGTCGCCCTTCTCGCCGGCCGCTGGCCGGATATCAGCGCTACGCCAAGCGCGATCACGCAGGTTAGCGCTGCCAGATACGGAGGAATGACCGAAAATTTGAAGTCTGCCGGGAGAGTCTCCTCCATAAGCACTTCGATCATGATGGGCAAGCCTGCGTTCACGGCAAAGGAAATAGCGTACGACACCACGGTGCCGATAATCGCCCCGAACAAGCCGATCAAGCTGCTCTCCAGCAGGAACACTCGTCGAATTACGGACGGATGCGCGCCGATCGCCTTCATAATGCCGATATCCTGCGCCCGCTCCGTCACCGCCATCGTCATCGTGTTGAAGATGCCGATGGATGCAATCAGGACGGCAATCGTTCCGACGAAGATGAGACCGATCTTCATAATGGTAAAGAGCATGTTCACCTGTTTTAGCTCATCCGCAATGGAATGGTTGAAGTAACCTTGCTCCCGGATCTTCTCCGCGATGCCCTTTACCTTCGAAGCATTTTCCGCAACGACGGTTACATCCTGATATTGACGCTCGCCGGTCGGCTTGGGAAGCTGCTCGAGCAGCTTTTGCACCTGCTCCTTCGTCGGCGCCACCTCAAAGTACGGCAGTTCGCCGAGCTGCGTGCCGGTAATGGCTTCGATCTGCGTCAGCATCTCTTCGCCCATGTAGATGTTGCGATCGCGATTCCATTCCTTGGTCGGCTTCTCCGCAACGCCGACAATGACGGTCTCCAGCGGCTTCTTCGCCAGCTCTCCGTCCTCGTAGTAACTCACCTGCAACGTCATTGTTTTGCCAAGCCACTCCGAGGCAGCCGGCAGCTCGCTGGACGGCCGTCCCTCCTCGTCCATGACTTCGCGAATATGGTAACCGATGACGATTTCATTATTCCCTTCGGGAAGCCGGCCTGCGCCGAGGCCGAAGCCCGCTTGCTTCTCCGCTTCGAAATCCATGCCGATTCTCTGATTGACGTTAACCGGATTGCCATCGATGGAAGGCTCCATATACTGCTGGATATAATTGCGGTAAGTGACCGACTTGACGTTAGGGAGCGACTGGAAGTAGTCGATGTCTCCGTTTTGAATGCCTTGCGTATCGAACTTGTCGGGATTTTTGCCGTAGATCGTAATTTCCGTTACCAGCCGGTCGCCGGTAATCTCCTCGACCATGCTCTGCTGCAGCCCGAAGCCGACAGAGGCGAGTACGGTCAGGAATGCGCAACCCATAGCCGTCGCCAGCACGGTCATGAACAGACGCGTTTTGTTGCGTTTCATGTTCTGTCGTACAAATCGTAGTTGATCGCCAAACTTCATGAGTGATGTCCTCCTTTCGCCAGGTCAAACGTTTCCTTGATGCTTTCCACCGAAACGAGCGGCGCTTGGCGAGCCAGCCTGCCGTCCTGCAGACGGATTGTGCGATGAGCGACGGAGGCAACCTGATCGTCATGCGTAATGATGACGAACGTGATGCCAAGCTCATGATTGAGCTGCTTGATCATCGTCAGCAGCGACTTTTCGTTTTCGCTGTCGAGACTGCCGGACGGCTCGTCCGCCAGCACGATCGGCGGCTCCAAAACAAGCGATCTCGCGACCGAAACCCGCTGCTGCTGCCCGCCGGACAGCTCGCTCGGATAGTGGCTGGCGAATGCCGCGATATCGACGTTCTCCAGCATTTTCTCGACCCGCTTCCGTCGTTCGGACTGCCCCACTCCCTTGAGCACAAGCGGCAGCTCGACATTCTCATAGGCGGTCATGCTCGATATAAGCTGAAAGTTTTGAAAAATAAAGCCGTAATGCGCCAATCTGAAATCCGCCCAAGCTCCCTCGTCCAGCTTCGTGACCATTCGCCCCGCTACCGTAATTTCTCCAGCCGTAGGCCGGATATAGCCGGACATGAGATTCAGCAGCGTCGATTTGCCCGATCCGCTCCGGCCGACGATAGCTACGATCTCTCCTTTCTCCACGCTGAGATCGATATCATGCAGAACCGGTACGATCCGCTCCTTGCCTTTCTTGCCTATCTTGAATTGATGACTGATGCCCATCATCGTGATCATAAGTTTCCCATCCTTTCGCATTCGTTAATCCGATAGTTCAAGCATAACCCTCATTTTGTAAGGCAACCGTAAGCGAAGCTAAAGAAAACCTTAAGATAGCTTTAGAAACCTCTAATCTCTCCTCACATGCCCAAAAAACGATGCAATTTTTGCAATTTATGCACTCTCCCCAAACCCTATTTTGTACAAATATGTATAAATACCTATTTGAATCTACAAAAAAAGGACCCACTGCAACGTGCAGGGGGCCATCGATTTTGGGTCTGTTGCCTCGTGTATCAGACTAAGGTTTTGTTTGGTTCGAAAACTTTCCAATCAACCACTCCAGAATTTTTACCTGATGGGCTCCTGGTGCACGTCAACGTCGAAGCTGAGCAAGCAACTTCTCCTAAGAAGGCCTTTCGAGTGTCATATTTGCAGCATCTTCGTTACAAGTGGAACAGAGCGCACGTAGATTCCTGCTCATTCCGAAGCTCACCAACTCTTCTTCCCCACTCACTGCCGACTTAAATCTTGAAATGCAGCTAGTCGGCGAGCTTTAGATCGATGTCGCCGACTTAAATCTTGAAATGCAACCAGGCGGCGCGCTTTAGATCGATATCGCCGACTTAATTCTTGAAATGCAGCCAGTCGGCGAGCTTTAGATCGATGTCGCCGACTTAAATCTTGAAATGCAGCCAGTCGGTGAGCTTTAGATCGATGTCGCCGACTTAAATCTTGAAAAGCAATCAGTCGGCGAGCTTTAGATCGATGTCGCCGACTTAAATCTTGAAATGCAGCCGGGCAGCGAGCTTTAGATCGACGACGCCGACTTAAATCTTGAAATGCAGCCGGGCGACAAGCTTTAGATCGATGTCGCCGACTTAAATCTTGAAATGCAGACGCGCGGCGCGCTTTAGATCGATGTCGCCGAAGAATCTTCCTTTGCAGCGATACGGAACAAGCCGCAGGTCGTGGCATCCTTCGTACACCAGCAGCATAGACCCATTTGCAATGTTTTCGCATTCCCGGAATTTCTCGACTTCCTTCAAGACATTGAGGCGTAGCTTCCCTTTATGCTTTTCTGCGAATCGATCCCAATGCCCATGTTCATCAAGAAGATGTGTTTCAGAATGTTGGATTCCATACTTTTATTAAACCAAAAAAACAAAAACAAGGCGGAATACATCCCACCTCGAAAATTATATAAAATCTAAATTTAAAAAAGGGCGACATTTTTATTTCTCCCCTTTGCGGGAAAAATCAAAAAAATGTCTACCCTGCTCGCTAAAACAGGGGCGATGTACTCGCAATGTCATACTCATTCGATCGTCTGGCCCTTCAGACGCGCCATTGTACTCGAAATTTCATACTCAATCGAACACACAGCCCCTCCGACGCACCATTGTACTCGAAATTTCATACCCAATCGAACGCACAGTCCCTCCGACGCACCATTGTACTCGAAATTTCATACTCAATCGAACGCACAGCCCCTCAGACGCGCCATTGTACTCGAAATTTCATACTCATTCGATCGCCCGGCCCTCCAGACGCATCATTGTACTCGAAATTTCATACTCGTGCATGTCGGTCGTCCTATCCGCCTGCTCATTAACCGCCCGTCCAATCCCCGAATCATATAAATTCAATATAAAAAACAACAGCCGAAATTCATAAATTCCTAATCAATGAAAAACCCCTCCTTGCGGAACCGCAAGCTTTACTTGCCGTCTCGCCCGCCGAGGGGTATCGTTTACCTATGGGGCTGCGATTGTTAATTCGCCGCCTTCATCTGCTTGCTTCGCAGCTGTCCGCAAGCCGCGTCGATATCCGCGCCATGCTCCAGCCGCACGCTTACGCTAATGCCTTGTTTCTTCATGACGTCGTAAAACGCGCGAATGGAATCCTGCTCGCTCCGTTGATACTGGCTATGCTCGTCGACGGGGTTGTACGGAATCAGATTCACGTTAACGAGTCCCTTGCGCGGCTTCATCAGCTCAGCCAGCTCCAGCGCCTGCTCCGTTCCGTCATTGACGTCCTTAAGCAGGATGTATTCCATCGTCATTCTCCGGCGGGTTTTTTCCAGGTAATAATCAATGGCATCCATCAGCTTCTCGATCGGAATCGCCTTGTTGATCTTCATGATGCGCGTACGCAGCTCGTTATTCGGCGCATGGAGCGATACCGCCAGATTGACGCCTAGATCGCCGTCCGCAAATTCCCGAATCTTGCCCGCAAGACCGCTCGTCGACACCGTAATATGGCGCGCGCCGATGGCAAGCCCCTTGTGATCCTTCACGATGCGGATGAAGTCGGACATATGCTTATAGTTGTCGAACGGCTCGCCTATGCCCATGACGACGATATGGCTGACCCGCTCCCCTTTGCCGGCCGCATCCAGATGCAGCTGCACGTTCGCGATCTGCTCCACGATCTCGGCCGCGGTCAAGTCGCGGCTCTTGGCTAGCAGCCCGCTCGCGCAGAAGCTGCATCCGATATTGCAGCCGACTTGCGTGGTCACGCAGACGGACAGACCAAACTTATGGCGCATCAGCACCGTCTCGATCAGATTGCCGTCCGACAAGCGGAACAGGAATTTCACGGTACCGTCGACGGACTCCTGCTTTACGTGCTCTTCCATCGTGCCGATGACGAAGTGTTCCTTGAGCAGATCCACGCAGGTCGGATGCACTTCCTCCATGCGGTCGAAGTCCGTTATGCGTTTGCGGTACAGCGATTCCCACACCGCCGTGGCCCGGAACTTCTTATGTCCGCGCTCCGCCAGCCAAGCCGTTAATTGTTCTATAGTCAGTCCATAAATGGATGGTTTGTTCATTGTACTTCCTCTCTTCATGCCCTTGTGTCGGCCACAAAAATCCTTTGGCGCCGGACATACAGCCTTATTGTCCCAAAATTCCAAGCGGAATACAAGAGCAAGGAATCGCAAAGAGAAATGGTATAAAATAACTATAAAGAATATTTCTATTGAGCATCGGCCAATCGAAGGCTAAAGTGAAAGAAAACCAGAACGAAAGCAGGCAAACGAAATGGATACAAACATTGGCGCCAAAGCATCTCCTCCAGACAGAGAGCTCCGGGCCCGCTGCGAAAGCTGCTTCGGTCTCTGCTGCACGGCGCTGCCATTCGAAGCCTCCTCCGACTTCGCCGCCACCAAGGCGGCCGGTACGCCATGCCGGCATCTGCAAGTGGATTATCGATGCGGCGTTCACGACAGGCTCAGGGACATCGGCTACCGCGGCTGCACCGTATTCGACTGCTTCGGCGCGGGACAACGCGTATCTCAGGAAACCTTCGGAGGAGCAAGCTGGCGAGACGAACCCAAGCTGGCCGGGAACATGTTCGAAGCTTTCCATGCGATCCGTTTGCTGCACGAATTGCTTTGGTATTTGGGCGATTTGTTAGCAAGGCAGGAGACTGCGGGCATTCACGAGAAGCTTCGGCAATATGCCGCGGCAACGGATGCCCTGGCATCGCTGCCCGCCGAAAAACTGCGTCAACAGGATATCGCGGCACATCGCATGGACGTTAATTTTGTGCTCATTCAAGGGAGCGAGCTTGTAAGGAATGGACTCGTTCGCGGAGGCAAAACTGCCCTGCCGAAATATAAAGGAAAACCGATAGGTCCCAGAATCGACCTCATGGGAGCAAACTTAAGGGGCATGGACTTGCGAGGCTGCAATCTTAGGGGAGCCTATCTCATCGCGGCCGACCTGTCGGGAGGGGATTTGCGGTCAGCCGACATGATCGGAGTTGATCTCCGGGATACGAATCTATGCGGAGCAAATCTGAGCGACAGCTTGTTCCTCACGCCATTCCAGATCCATGCCGCCAAGGGAGACAGGGACACGTTACTGCCTCCGGCATTGGAACGACCATTCCACTGGGGATAAGGCCATTATTGTTCTACAGGATACTTGTCGCGTACGCGCTCAATGCGCTTCTTCATATCATCGTAGCTGATCGCGCCAAGGAAACGTTCGCGAATGATGCCGTCTCCATCTACGATGAAGGTAGCCGGATAGGCCGCTACGCGGTAATCGTCCGCGGCCCTGCCTCGCCGATCCAATACGATCGGGAAGTCCAGCGACCGCTTTTCTACGTATTGCCGCACCTGTTCCTCGCCTTGCTCCTGGCTCGTCACGTTGACGGACAGAATCGCTACATCCCCGCCCTGCTCCATATAATCTTCATGCAACTTCTGGACATGCGGCATCTCCGTCATACACACCCGGCACCATGTCGTCCAGAAGTTGACGAGCACCGTCCGCCCCTTGTAATCTGCAAGCGCGACTTCTTCTCCCAATAAGTTATTCAATTCAAAAGCCGGTGCGATATTTCCCGCCCGCGCTCCAACGCCCGAATTACCGTTGCGGTTCTCGATCCGCTCCATCAGCCGCTCCGTCTGATCGAACGCCATATAGCTGACTAACACCAGCAGTAGCGCCAGCCCGGCGCCAGGAACGGCCATTCGCCGCAAACCGCTTTCCGCACGGGCGCTTCCCTCTCCGAGGTCCTCTTCTGCCGCTTTCCCTGGCCTAATCCGCCATATTCCGGCCAGCAGGAATACGCTTGTTGCAGACACAAACATGCCCAGCCAGTGCGCATACCCCGCAGAAGCCCTGTCCAGAATGATGATCGCCATCAAATAGACCGTACTCCAGCCTGCTGCGAATGCACCGGTAATTCTCCAGGCATCGGCTGCTCCATACATTTTGCCATAACGATATTGGAGATAGGTTAATCCGCACACGCAAGCAAGCCAGAAGCCGATCGTTCCGCCGTCATAATAGAGCAAAGAAAGAGGCTGCCGAATAACGGCAACCGCATCAGTGAGAAGGAGGCTTCCCTTCCAGACCGCAATCCATATCCCTATCGCGTTCCAGGCAGGAGACGTATCCCGCTCGCTTCGCCCTCTAAGCCGCAATCGGACCGCAAACAACCCCATAAGACCTGCGGCCAATACGACCAGAAGCTCCGCATTGAGCACCAGCGAGCCAAGCTGCAGATTCGTCACTGCCATTCACGTCCTTCCCGTTCCTTGTCTACTTCCTTACGTATACGCCATCGCCGTGCGAACCTACGGCAGCTGCCTTGTAGACGCCTTGGTCGTCTACGAGGACGAATAGTTCATAAAATTCGAAATCATCCTCGAATCCAAGCGGAAGCTCCATAAGCACATAATAAGGCGTTACCTTTTTGCCGTCCACCGTAACCGTCCCGTATTGCCATACGCTAAGCGTCTCGGCTTCGAGGTAGTCGTTTCCTTCCGTCGCTTCAATCGTGCCGGCAAATACACCGTCTGCAGTCAACTCGGCACGGGTAGATCCGTAGTATCCGAACTCTCCCCACTCGCCGTCAAGCTCAAAGGAGCTCCACTCGTAGGGCATTGCAATAGATGATTTGCCGCCGGAAGCCTGCTTAAAGAAAGCATCGAATGCCGCTTCATCTCTTGCCCCTTTGTACAGCTCAAGAACTTTGGCAACCTCGGTCGTATATTCAAACTGTCTCCGGGAAGCCTCGGCATATCCCTCATCGTCGCCGGAGTAACTGTCGGCAATCGGCTCGTAAACAAAATCTTGCATCATCGGATTGTATAGGTAAATGTTCGCGTCGCTCATGAGCCAGTCGCGATGCTCTTGGCTGATGGACGGAATCAAATGGAAGAAGTACAATTCTTCCTCTTCATCGATCGACAACGCGAGCGTGGATACCATCAGCTCGAATACATCGCTCCGATACAGATTTGCCGTTGCCGGCTTATCCGCGTCCAGCCAAATGCCAAGGTCCCAACCTTCTTCGACCGCGTTTGCATAATCGATTTCGTAGCCGGCCGTACGAGCCAGCAGGGTAACGGCTTGTTGGTGGGTGATTTTGTTGCCCACGCCGAACTTGCCTTGCCCGATTCCCGTCGTGACGCCATTTGCGTACGCCTTCTCGATATCCGCATACGCCCAGTGCGTCTTCGGCACGTCGGAGAAGGTCGGCACGGCCGGCGGAGCGAACGGTTTGTCGCCTTCGCGCTCGCTCAGACGGTTCACGATCGCGATCATCTGGGCGCGGTTGATCTCCCGATCTTCTTGCAACCCTTCATTTGTACCGTTAATCAAACCTAGTTCGAACAATACTTCCCCGTGAGTCATCGACTTCGCTTCGCCTTCGGCGGCGTAAGCAGCCGTCCCCATGCTCATCAGCAATAGAACAACCGTGAGCAGCAACCATCTCTTCAACAACTTGTCCACCTCTACCGTCTCGTTTTATTTTCGACATCCTTATTTTCATTCGACAAAATCCCTCATTTTCCCTTCAAGCTTTTCAAGGGATCTTTCTGAGCCAGCAACAATGATCACCGACATCTGCTTGCTGTAATCCTTATCCAAGCTTAGCCAAGCTCCGCCCGTTGCGCTTTCGTCAACCCTTTGACGACCAGTTCGTAAGAGTGGCGGATCATCTCTTTGATGTCGTTATCCGGGACCGAACCGTCTATCGTAACGGTATTCCAATGTTTTTTATTGAGATGGTAACCCGGCTTTACCGCTTCATGTTCCATTCGCAGGAGCTCCGCCATATGAGGCTCGCATTTCAGCGAGATATTATCCACGCTTCCATTCGTTCCGATCAAAGCAAACATTTTGCCGCCGACCTTCATGACCAGCGGATCCGGCCCGAACGGATAGTCCCCCATCGCGCCATTTAACCCTTTGCAATACGCCGTCAGTTCCGCTCTCTTCATTCCCGCACACCTCTGCTTTCTGTAGGATTGGATGATTGGATACGCCATGGTCAAAACGCCAAAAAAAGCGGGACCGCCGTCCCGCTTCTCTGCTCCATATGTACGGCTGGCTGCCGCCGTAATTAGTCTCTGCTCGCCAGCTTCGAAAGCAGACGGAGAATCTCAATGTACAGCCAGACGAGAGTCACGAGCAAGCCGAACGCGCCATACCACTCCATATACTTCGGAGCGCCTTGCTCTGCGCCGGATTCGATGAAGTCGAAGTCCAGCACCAGGTTGAGCGCCGCGATAATAACGATTACGACGGAGATGCCGATGCCGATCCAGTTGCTCTCGTGCAGGTAAGGAATCGTGACGCCGAACAAACCCAGAACGAAGCTCAGCAGGTACAGCAGCATAACGCCCATCGTAGCCGCGAATACGCCAAGCTTGAAGTTCTTCGTCGCTTGGATGATGCGGAAGCGGTACGCGACCAGCAATGCAATAAATACGCACATCGTCAGCGCCACCGCTTGCATCACAATACCGTCATACAGCGAATTAAAATGAGCCGAAATAGCTCCCAGGAACAGCCCTTCCACCGCGCCGTACACAGGGACCAGATACGGGGCCGCCGTTGGCTTGAAACTGATAATAAGCGCCAGGATGAAGCCCGCAATCGCGCCGCCGATGGCCAGCGCCATAATGTTCGTTTGTCCGTTCGCGTACATGCTCCAGGAAGCGAATGCGCCGCCTAGCAGGATGGCGAGCGTAATGAACATTTTGTTCACAGTGCCTTCGATCGTCATGCGTTCTCCGCTGACGAGCGAGCCTGTCTTTTCGAACGTTGAATCTCTTAACGTGGGATTGCCGCTGCGTCCTAACACGCCATGATCACCTCTTCGGATAGATTAGTCCTATCGTATCATATTCTTACAGTTCTGACATCATGTCCTTATGCGACTTTTCCTGCAGGAAAACCATATCCTTGACCCCCAGCACGGTGCGAGCCTGCGAGCGCTAACGGACACAGATGGCACTATTTCCGCGAAATTCGCCTGTTTCGAATCTTTACGGACAGGAGAGACGTTATGTGTGTACAAATACCCTGGGTAGACCTCATATTGGTACAATAGCGCTTTTCTTGTCCGTTAGCTTTCGCATATGCCCCATTTGCCCCGAATAGAGTCGTCTGTGTCCGTTACACCGCGCGTTTGCAGTTGCCATCGAGTAAGGTCGGACGCTGCTTGCCGGCATAACGCATTCGACACGCCGCAACCTGCCATTATAGCGCCTTCGCCTCGGCGCACCCCCAGCACAACGAGGCGCCCGCGAGCCCGTACCCCCGCACAAAAAAAAGCCCGGACAAAGGCGATTAACCTTTGACCGAGCCTGCGACCATACCCTTCATGATCTGCTCTTGGAAGATCAGATAGATGACGATGGTCGGGATGACAGCGATAAACATCGCCCCCATGGTTAAGCTGTAGTCCGTGCCGAAGCCGTCCGAGAAAAGCGAGAGGCTGAGCGGCAAAGTCTTCAGCGCTTGCGAGTTGATAAACACCAGCGCGAAGGAGAAGTCGTTCCAGAAGCGCAGAAACGCCAGGATGGTAACCGTCGATATAACCGGCAAGCATAGCGGGAAGATGATGCGTCCGAACACGCCCCACCAGCCGTTGCCGTCGATCATCGCTGCTTCCTCTACTTCTCTCGGAATCGAAGCCAGGTAAGCCATGCCGAGGAAGATCGCGATCGGCAGCTCGAATGCCGTGTACGGCAGAATAAGCGACCAGTACGTATCCAGCAAGCCGATCTTGTTCATAAAGATAAAGAGCGGCACGAGCGTACTGTGAATCGGGATCAGCATGCCCAGCAAGAAGATTCCCTTTATAACGTTGTTCATCTTGAAAGTGAAACGCTCCAGCGCGTATGCCGCCAGCGTGCCCAGCACGATGGTCAGCACGACCGCCGCCAAAGTTACGATGGTCGAGTTGATTAACGCTTGACCCATCTTTCCCAGATCCCAGGCTCTCGTTATGTTGTCAATCTGGAAGTTCTGCGGCCAGGCATAAGGACGGTTAAAAAATTCCTGATTCGACTTGAACGCGCTGATCATCAACCAATACAGCGGGTACAAAGTCACGGCCGCATATACGAGCAGCAATGCTTTGACCACGCCGGAAACCGGCTTCCGCCAGAGCGAGCCGTTCGAATCCGGGGACCGGACGTCAGTCGTTCCTTGCATCGTCTATCACTCCTTCATCCGGGTGCTGATTAGCCATGCCCATTACCCGCGTCTCTTCGTAATGATGTAGTTAAGCCCAATGAGCAAGGCGCTGATCAAAATAATCATCGTGGATACGGCAGAACCGTAACCGTAGCGATAGATGGTGAAGCTGTTGTTGTACATGTACGTTGCAAGAAGTTCCGTCGATTGCGCCGGACCGCCGCCCGTCATGACGATGACGTGGTCGAACGCCTTCAGGCTTCCGGAGATGCACAGCACGATCGTAACGACGACCGTTCCCCAGATGATCGGCAGCGTAACGTAGAACAGCTTTCTCCAGCCAATGGCGCCGTCGATCTTCGCCGCGTCGCCGATCTCCGAGGAGATGTTCTGCAGAGCGGCGATGAAGATGATCAGATAAGGGCCGATATTCGCCCAGTTAATCGGAATGGACACCGCAAACATATTGATCTTCGGATCGTCGAGCCAGGCACGGGTCCAGGAGTCCAGTCCCAGCACCTCCAACACTTGGTTCAGAAGGCCGATCTGCGGATGGTAGATATACCCCCAGATGAGGCCGACCACGACTGTGGACAGCACCATCGGCAGGAAGACGGCAGACCGGAGAATCCGGTTGAACCAGGAGTTTTTCAGGAGCAGCAGGGCAAGCAGGAGGGCGATCGGCACTTGGCCGATGATCGCCGACGCGACGAGAATGAGGTTATTCTTCAGCGCCCTCCAGAATATGGGATCCTGCAGCATCATTTCGTAGTTATTCAGCCCGATGAACTTGGCGGCGCCAAGCCCCTTCCAATCAAAGAAGCCGTAGTAGGCGGACCAGAAAATCGGGATGATGGCGAAGACCAGGAATATCAGCAGAGCAGGAAGCAGCGCCAATACGACGAAGCTTTTACTGCGCAGGGATGCAGGCATGACAGCAGCCTCCTTGGATAGCTAGAGTGTGATTGATACTATTGCTGAGTGGAGCGAACTTGCGCGTCTTGCAGCTTTTTAGCAATGTCCTCCGGTTTGTCGCCCATCATCAGCCCTTGCAGACCATTGTTGATGGCTTCTCCCGCTTCCGCGGAGAGGTAAGCGTCATATACCGGCGTGATGCCGGCTTCTTTGGCCAGGTTGAACGCTTTGAAGTACAGCGGGCTGACTTTGGACTCGTCCAGCTCCATCTTATACATAACCATGGAGTTGCTCTCCGCGATAGCCTTCTGCCCATCCGGACCGCTGACCGCGTAGATTAGATCCAGCGCCGCGTCTTTGGCCGCGCCTGTCGTCTTCTTGCTGAGCGCAAAGCCCCCGCCAGCGCCGCCGGAGATCGTGCCTGCCGCGCCTGCTCCACCCTCGATGGCTGGCAGCGTCGTCACTTCGATCGGAGCAATCTGCTCATCCGTTGCGGATGCCGCCAGATTTGTCAGCGTCCATGCGCCGGATACCATCATAGCTGCTTTGCCTTGTACAAAATATTGCTCGGCCTGCGTATTGTCGATACTGTTTGCGCCTTCTTGGAACGCTTTGTTGTCTACAAGCTCCTTAAACTTGCTTAGAGCCTCTACGAACTGCGGATCCGTAAACGAAGCGCCATCGCCCTTAACCGCTTTCAGGAACCACTCTGTTCCCGTAACGCGGTCAGCCAGGGAGCCGATGATCGTCGATTGCGCCACCCACGGCGCTTTGTTGCCCAATGCGATCGGCGTGATGCCTTTGTCGTTGAATGTCTTAACGGCAGCCATCAGCTCCGTCCAAGTCGTCGGCACCGTCACGCCGTTTGCCTCGAACAGGTCTTTGTTATAGTACAGGAACGAAGTCGCGGACATCGCGAGCGGAGCGGAGTAGATTTGGCCTTCTTCGAAGGAGAAGCGGTCGAACGCGCCTTCCATGAAGTTGTTTTTCCAATCCGGGTTTTCGTCCGCCAGCTCCGTAATCGGCTGCAGAAGTCCGGCATCGTAAAATTCTTGCGATTGGCTGCCCGCGTAAACGAAAAACACGTCCGGCATTTCGTTAGCTGCGGCAACCGTGCTCAGACGTTGACGGTATCCGTCGACCGGAATGGCCTGCGCGTCCACTTCTACGTTCGGGTTGTTTGTTTTATAATTTTCGATTAGCTCTCTAACCGCTTTGGCGCGCAAGTCGTCGCCAGAGAAGTTGTGCCATACCGTAATTTTCGCCTTCTCGCCGCCGGCGTTGCCGCTGCCTCCGTTGCTGGATGGCTCATTGGCGCCTCCGCAAGCAGCTGTCATTAAAGCTAACATCGTGGTAACGCTGACAATTAAGGAAAGTCGTTTTTTCATATCGTTTAATCCCCCTCCATGTAATGTAATCTAAGTATAGTGGGCAAACCCTCATCGGCGTAGGGGGGAATCTTCAGTCCCAATAGGGTGAAAATTCACCTGACCCCAAATATATGGCATCGCTTCCAATGCTGAATAATCAACCTTTAGACTATCGAACGCTCTGAGTCCGCCTTATCCGTTGTCCCCTATTGACCTATTCCCTCGCATGAAAGATCCTTATTATGGATGAGTTAAAACCTTACACACAAGTAAACGCAATCATCTATTTATTTCTTATCGTGCGTTAGTATTACGCAAAAAAACATCTAACATCCAGACGAAAATCGTTTCGCCTGATCGATTAGATGCATGGGTACAAGACTTTTTTTATATTCCGCGCCAATCCGCTGCTCCCTGTCCTCTTCAATGCCCCGTAACTGATCACTCGTGCGTTCACCCTTGACGAAACTGCGAAGGCGTTACGCCGGTATGCCGTTTGAACAGGTGATTAAAGTGCTTCATATCCTCATAGCCTACCCGCTTTGCGATTTCGCTAACCTTCGCGGGCGTCTCTCGGAGCAGCTTCGCCGCCCATTCCATACGGGCCTCCGTCAAGTATTCGATATACGTTTTGCCGGTCTCCTGCTTAAAGAGCTTGCTGAAATAATTGGGATTCATATGAATGTTCGCCGCGACCTGGGCAAGCGTCAAGCTCTGGTCCAGATGCTCCCGGATGTAGGCGAGCGTCCGCTCGATCGCATCGCTTCGCCCGCCGTTTAGCCGCTTGTATTCCGAGAGAACCTCTGTCAACACTCGAATCAGCGACTCTTCGGGGCATTCCGCAAGCCTCTTCTCATTCGTGTCTTCCATGCTGGCGATAGACGGCGTCGGCCGGCCGACGGATTCCGCCGCGCGCTCCAGCCAGCGCACGCCTGCGACGAGCAACGAATGCAAATACGAGGTCATCGTGCCCGGAGTGGCTTCGGGGTCTCGCAAAATGGCCGCAAGCATCTCCCGAATCCAGATCCGCAAAGCTTCCTCGCTGCCGCCGCGCAGCACCGCGATAAGCGCCGCTTCTTCCTCCTGGGAACAGACGGCGCGCATCCCTTTCCGATCCTTGATTTCCTCGTAGTCCAGCACGCCGCTTCCGCCGGCCAGCCAGCGATACGCCACAGTCTGCTCTGCGGTTCTGAGCGACTCGCGCAGCTCCACGAGACCCGCGGCTCGTTTGCCGATGACCGTAAAAATGGGCGCTTCGGCTGCACGCCCAACAGCGTCAATCGCCGCGCGCACCGTTCTCCCCGCTGCCGGCTGCCCTGATCGGAAGAAGATCAGCCAGCCGTTGTTCCAGTCCAAAATGGCGCAGTTTAGCGAGTCCTTAAGCTTGTCTCCGATCAAGCGCAGCGGTTGCTTAAGCTGTTCTTTCATATGCAGCGATTCGCCCGGGCTTATCATCCAGAGCTCCAGCGTCTCCCAATCCGATCCCAGCCGCAGCTCCGGATAATGGGACAATACTTCATCGATCTCCGCTTCCTCCGGCGTATGCCCTCCCCGGAGCAGCCCGTCCAGCAGCTTCCAGCGAAACGCCGTCTGATGGGCTTGCCCTTCCTGCACGGCAGCCCTGCTGCTGGCGATCTTGCCCCGGGCTTTCATAACCGCGGACATAATATCTCCCGGACGGCTTGTCTTCAGCAAATAATCACCGATCCCGTTCCGGATCGCTTGCTGGGCATAGGAAAAATCGTCGTGGCCGGACAGGACGACAATCTCGATCCACGGATAATCGCGCTTAATGGCATTCGACATCTCCAGTCCCGTCATGCCCGTCATTCGTATATCGGTCAGCACGATATCCGGCTTCTCCAGCGGAATGCGCATCAGCGCTTCCTCGGCGGATGCGGCAGGCGTCAGCAATGTAATACCGTTCTCCTCCCATTGGATCACGGTGCTTAGTCCCGTTCGTATGATAACCTCGTCGTCCACGATAAGCAGCTTCATTTACGTTCCCCCTTTCCCTCGGAATCCCCTGTTAACGATACGGCTGATTCATTTGCCTCCTGCTGCCTCTCCCGCTCCAGCTCGCGCTCCTGGTCCCGCGCAACATACGATGGCTTGATCGAGAACGTCACCTTCGTACCCACGCCTTCTTGGCTCTCCAAAATCAAGCCTGACTCGGGTCCATAATGCAGCAGCAGCCGGTTATGCACATTGCGAAGACCGTAGCTGCTGCCCGTAGAGGCAGGGGCGTTCTCCATCGACCCATCCTGAGAATGCAGGGCGGCCCGATGATCGATTCTCTCCCTCAGTTCCTCGAGCTTCCCGGGGCTCATGCCAACACCGTTATCCGTGACGGAAAACGTAATGATCTCGCCCTCCTCCCACGCTTTGACCCCAATGCGGCCCTTGCCCTCTCTCGTGAGAATACCGTGCAGCATCGCGTTTTCGATCAGCGGCTGAAGCAGCAGCTTGAGCATTCGGCGATCCAGCAGTTCCGACGGAATGTCGGCTTCGTAATCGAACTTGTCGGGGTAGCGGATGCTCTGAATATTCACATAATGATCGATGTGCAGAATCTCCTGGCTGATCGCGCAATATTCCTGCCCTTTGTTTAGACTAAAGCGCAAGAAGTCGCTAAGCGAGCCTACCATGTCGGCGATCTTGGATTCGCCTTTCATCAGGGCCATCCAATGCACGGACGATAAGGTATTGTACAGGAAATGCGGGTTGATCTGCGCCTGCAGCGCGGACATGTCCGCTTCCTTCTTAAGCGCTTCGTTCCGCTTTACCTCATCGGTCAGATTTACGATTTTCGAGCTCATCCGATTATACGTAATAATGAGCTGTCCGACCTCGTCGACCGTCTCGACCGGCAGCGTCGGCAGCGGCTCGTCCGGGCTTGCATGCTTTAAAAACCGCGTGAGCTGCGACAGCGGGTTCGTCACCTTTTGAATAAGGAATAAGACGAAGGCAATGACGAAGACCATCGCGACGCTGACGGCTATAGCGGTAAGCGTCAGGAAGTACCGATTCTCGGCCTTGTACGACTGCACGGGCGTAATTCCGACAAGCTTCCACTCCACGGCTTCCATAGAATGATGCAACACAGACTTGCGGTCCGCATTCTCGCCATAGTAGAAAGAACCCGACAGATCATGGAACGGGCTGATCCCGGGATAATAGTCTTCCAATCCAAGCTCCGTGGAATACCCGTCCGGACCAGCCAGAATACGATTGTTGCCGTCGAGCAGCAGCACGATGCCGCCGCCCTCCAGACCGGCCTGCTTGAGATGAGTGGAAATGACGGATTGCAGCAAGCTGATCTTGAGCATGCCGAGGTCGAAATATCTTTGCGTGCTGCGAATGGGACGAGACATCGTAATAACCTCATTGCTGCTATCGGAGGTTACCTGAAGATGAACCGCCGACCACCACTTGGGATGCGTCGCGTAATAGTTCGGAATACTTTCTTTAATATCCTTGAATTCGGAGCCCACCACCGACTTAAACGATACGGACGGCTTGTCCGCGTCGGGTTCGATAATGACGTTCGCGATATACGGCTTCGAAATGGACAACGTAGTCAACAAACCGATGATGGAGGTCTGCTTGAAGAGATCCTGCTCCGGTGTCCTTAAGTAGTTCTGTACGTCAGGATGGCCGATGATGAATAAGGACTGGTTCTCGACGTCGGTGACCATGTTCTCCAGATAGGCGCCGATCTGGCGAAGCGTGTTCATCCCCGAGCTCTGCGCCTTCTCTTCCGTCAGCCCCGCGGCTATATTGTAGGAGAACAACCCGAGAGACAGCACCGGGACCAGCACCGAAATAATAATCAATAACGACAGCTTGTGCTTTAGCGAGCGTCCCAGCCAATTCTCCATAGCCATCCTCCGTTTCAGTCGCCTTAAGCCATTGGCAAACAGGGCGCCACGCAACTCCCATGACGCCCGCTTGCCGATTGACGCGCTCAACTGCGGCACGACGCCCTTATACGAATTCATCCTCCAGCGAGCTTCGGAATTCGTCAACGTCCCTGTTCGCCTTGCGCTGATTGCATTCGTAACACGCGCAGATGCAGTTCGACGGCGTCGTGTGACCGCCCTTCGCGCGCGGCAGCTCGTGATCGATCGTATCGCCGTATTGGCCGCAGAAGCGGCATGTATAGTTGTCTCGTGTCAGGATCAGCTTGCGGAATTCCTTATTGCTGTAGAGACGCCTGATCGTCGAACGATTAACGACGACGGCCGCGCCTTCCCGCACCAGAATTTGCGCCAGCTCCAATTCGACCTCCTGATACCAGCGGCGGCCGTTATCCGTCTTGCCGCGCATGCGGATGAAGCCGCTGGCGGTCGTTCGCAGGTAGGAGGCGTCCGCGGGATCATGCGTGCCGCGCTTCGGCGGCTCCGCCAGCAATCTGGGCTGGGCGGCGGGCCGCCTCTTATGCCCGCGTCCTCGCTGCTTGCGCGTCGCGGGGTCGCTCGAGGAAGCCGCTTGAGAGCCCTGGTCGGCAGAAGGCTGGGCCGCTTCCGATTTCGGCGCATGCTGCGGATGCCGGACCGCTCCTTTGGCAGGGAGCGATTCGACAGATTGCCGCCCGCGGCGGCAATCCCGGCAAGTGCCGCGCCGGCCTTGTCCGCCCGCGCGGCGCCCCGTGCGGCGCAAAAACTCGTTAAGCGGCTTCATCTCGCCGCATTGCGCGCACAACTTCGTGCCTATATGTGGATGTTGGTTGGGTTCGGAATGTTCGGTAGTCATACGTAGAGTATAGCATATGGGGGCCATTTCCTGCATGTTCGGGAGGCAAGGGATTGGAGGATTTGCGGGAACCTCAGAGAAATACCGCAGCTCTGAGGACCTGCCTGCGGACGGCGATACGCCCTCCGACGTCTATCGCTGCCAGTTATGGATTCGGATTTCACATTTATTGGACATACGTACGGTTTCCTCCGACCGATTCTCTTACCGCTTTCAACCGTTTCATAACATCATTGTCGCCGCGTCCGAAGTAGTCATGAAGGCGGTTGTATTCCTCGTACAGCTTGTCGTACAGCGCAACGCTCTCCGGGTTCGGCTTGAACGTTTCCTCGCGCACGCGCGCCATTGCAGCCGCCGCGTCGACAATGCTGTCGTAGCCGCCCTTCTCCGCGCCTGCAGCCACCGCGCCGAACATTGCCGCTCCCAAGGCCGGCGTCTGCTTGGATGCCGCGATCTTGATCTCGCGGTTCGTCACATCGGCGTATATCTGCATCAGCAGACGGTTCTTCTGCGGCAGCCCTCCGCAGGCGTACAGCTCGTTCACCTCGACTCCGCTCGCATGGAACGCCTCCACAATCTTACGCGTGCCGAACGCCGTCGCTTCCAGCAACGCGCGGTAAATTTCCCACGGCTTCGTCTGCAGCGTCATCCCGAGCAGCACGCCCGTCAGGTCGGTATCGACGAGTACGGAACGATTGCCGTTCCACCAATCGAGCGCCAGCAAGCCGGATTGTCCCGGCGCAAGCTCCTCAGCCCTGCGGGTCAGGTACGCATGCACATGTTCGCCAGCCGCTTCCGCTTCCTTAAACACATAAGCCGGAGCCGCCTCCTCCACATACCATTCGAAAATATCGCCAACCGCCGATTGACCGGCCTCATAGCCGTAGTAACCGGGAATAATGCCGTCCTCCACCACGCCGCACATCCCTTCGACTTCCTTCTCCTCCGTTCCGAGCAGCATATGGCAAAGCGAGGTGCCCATTGCCATGACAAGCTTGCCCGGAGTAACGACGCCAACGCCCGGCACGCCGGCATGCGCGTCTACATTGCCGACCGCAATCGCCGTTCCCGCCGCAAGCCCCATACGCGCCGCGAAAGCCGGCGTCAGCTCGCCGGCTTTCGTACCGAGCGGCTCCACCTTGCCGCGCAGCTTCGTCTCCGTCAGCTCCGCCAGGCGCGGATCAAGCGCTGCGAGAAATTCGCGGCTCGGATAACCTTCCGCCTTATGCCAGTTTGCCTTGTAGCCCGCCGCGCAGCTATTGCGGGCAAAGTTGCCCGTCATTTGGCCAACGACCCAATCCGCCGCTTCCAAGAATTGATCTGCCTTTTCATAGATTTCCGGCGCTTCGTTCAGGATCTGCCAGGCCTTGGCGAGCATCCATTCGGATGAAATTTTGTCGCCGTAACGCGCCAGCCACTTCTCGTCCCGCGCCGCAGCGACCTCGTTGATCCGATTGGCCTCGTCCTGCGCCGCATGATGCTTCCACAGCTTCACCCAGCTATGCGGATTGTCCTTGTGCGCCTCCTGCAGGCACAGCGGCTGCCCCGCCGCATCGATCGGCAGCATGGTGCATGCCGTGAAGTCGATGCCAAGCCCGATCACATCGGCGGGATCAACCCCCGATTCCTCCATAACCGCCGGAACCGATGTCTCCAGCACCTCGATATAATCCAGCGGATGCTGCAGCGCCCAGTCATGCTCCAGCTTGATGCCGCTTGCCGGCAGTGCCTCGTCGATGACATGATGTCGATATGGCGTCACATGCTCCGCGATCTCCGCCCCGTCCGCCAAATCCACCAGTACCGCCCTGCCCGACTGCGTGCCGTAGTCGACGCCGATTGCATACTTGTTGCCCATTCTATCTTCCCCCTTTTTTTATAATATAGGAAAGTATGAAATTTCGCCTTACTTTCTCTATATTGCTCGTTTCGCCTTGTGACAAAGTAAAATACCCCTGATCGCATTTGCCGGCTACGCACCCGCAGTGCATATCCGACGTCTACGATTAGGGGCTCGTCCTGAACTTAGTGAATGATATCGTCTCTGGTTTTCGCTTTCTCGTTCATGAATGTTTCGTAGTCCTGAACGCCGCCCTTGATCAATTGACTGCGGTAATCATTCAAGATTTGGAGCGCTTTCTCGTCACTTGCGGCGAAATAGGCGCTTTCGATGACATCGCGTTGCGTATTGCTGTCCAGCAACGTTTGAATTTTGTCGAATTCCGGATATTCGTTATTGAAATAACTCAAGCGGTAGCCGTCCACAACCGTCAGCCCGTAAACCTCTTTCGATGTCTCGTACAGTTCGTCGACTTGAGCCGCGTCGCCTGCCGCCTGGAACATCCGGTTCGGCAATCCGTATACGCCGAGCGTATAAACGCTGCCAATTCCTTGGTTGACGGCATAACTCGGATCGCTCTTCACGCTCTCCAAAAATTTCTCCGTATGTTTCGGCTGACCTGCGGCATCCTTCGTCCAGTGCTCTCCTTCAACGCCAAGATACACCAGAAGTTTGCCTTCTTCGCTGTTAATAAAGTTCAGATAACGCATGGCCGCTTCCGCATTTTTCGAATCGGCGCCAATGAACATCCCGGGCACGCCGGATTGTCCCTTCAGAACTTTGGATTCGACCATCGTATTGTCGCCGTTGGCATCCGCGATCGGCCCTACCGGCACATATTCCATCTCCGGATGATCCACGTACAGCGACTGACTCAGCACGGTATTCATATGCGGATAATGCGCGCTCACCACCGCTACGCGGCCCGTCGCCATCTTTTCCTTCGCGACCGTGTCGTTCTGGCGGAACGCCTCAGGATCAAACAGTCCCTCTGTCACAAGTTTCCGCATGAATAACACTCGTTTGTCGGTCAATTCCGAGAAAATGCCAAGACGATATTGCTCATCAATCTTGGTGAATGCCGTAAAGTTGTTCTCCGTAAAGGAGTTCAGCATCGAACCGTAGTTCCAGCCGTTCTGCCATGCTCCGGACGGTATAACGGGGCGTCCTGCCGTATCGGTAAAATTGCCGTCCTTAATTTGCTTAAGCAACGGATACAGATCCTCGGAATGGCGAATATCGGACGGCTTCACGTCGAGCGCCTCGAGAATATCTTTTCTGACGAATACATTGTACGCCCATTGCGTCGTATCTTCGGGGCTTAGCGGCGTATGCATCGGCAGCAAATAACGCTCTCCGTTGAACGAAACGTCCTCCAGATCGTTTTCCCTGAAGTCGGAAGCGACTCCAACATTGAAGGCGTCCTTCATATTGGAACCGTACTTCTCAATCAGCTCGTTCAACGGCATAATAAGACCTTCGCGCGCCGCTTTTTTGATCGCGACCGTATGGACATCCTGGCCGCCCCAATAAGGAGCCATGACCATGTCCGGCATGTTGTTCGTGGCGAACAGCAAGTTGAGCCGTTCGATTTCGGGAATCGTAATCCACTCGACATCGAGTGTAACGCCCGTTTTTTCTTTAATAATCTGAGCCACCGGATTGTTCGCAAGATCGGACGGCGCGAGGAAGGACAGCCCTTGCCAGGCCACCAGCAGCTTCAGCGTCACTTCCTCCGGTTTCCCCTCTCCGCTTGCGTTGTTTTGCGAACCCGCGCCGGGGGAAGCAGACGTCGAGGGGTCATTGTTTTTGCCGTTGTTTGCGTTCGTGCAGCCTAATATGGCAACCGAGCAAATCAACATCGCAAGGCCAAGCGAGAAGCTTTTTTTCAACCAACTTTTCATGGACCGTACCTCCTGAAGGGATGAATGTCTCCCTTATTCTTTGATTGAACCGATCATAACGCCCTGCACAAAGTACTTCTGCAGAAACGGGTAGACACATAGAACCGGAATCGTCACGATGATGACAAAAGCCATTCGGAGCGCTTCGGGCGTCGTATTCGAGACCGCTTTGGCCATCAAATCCGAATTCATGCTTTGCTGCATCGCATTGGCCTCGAACGAAGTTTCGGCAAGCACCTTCTGCAGCAGCGTTGCCGCAGGTATCAAGTCGGGATTGTTCACGAAGAACGCCCCCGTCACCCAGTCGTTCCAATGCGCGACCGCTACGAACAAGGCGATCGTAGCCAGTACAGGCTTGGAGAGCGGCAAGTAGATCTGGAAGAAAATACGCAAGTCGCCTGCGCCGTCCATTCGTGCCGATTCCGACAAGCTGTGCGGAATGTTCTCGAAGTACGTTCGAATAATAATGATATTGAAAAAGCTGTACATACCCGGAATGATGTAAATCCAGATCGAGTTGATAAGTCCGATTTCCTTGTACAGCATATAGAGCGGTATGATGCCGCCGCTGAACAACGTCGTAAAGAAACAATAGAAAATAATATATTTTCTGCCGGGCAAATCTTTTCTAAGCAGCGCGTACGCCGCCATGGACGTCAGCAAAACCGACAGAAACGTTCCCACGCCTGCGCGAAGCACCGAAAGGCGGAAAGCGCTCATAATATTCGGATTGCCGAATGCGGTCTGGTAGTTGGCCAGCGTAAATTCTCTCGGCCAGAAATAGATGCCGCCCTTGAGCGCGTCTATGCCGTCGTTGAAAGAAAGAACGAGAATGTAAAAAAACAAATAGACGGTACTGCATCCGAACAAAATAAGAAACAGGTAGTTGCTTATCGTAAACCACTTTTCGCCGAGCGTTTCTTTGTAGACCAATTAACGATCCTCCTCCTTTCCTTGGGCGCTTACCATAGGGAAACTCCCGACGCGCGCCTGGAAATCGAGTTGGCCGCAAATATAATGACGAGGGAAACGACTCCCTGAAACATGCCGGCAACCGTAGCCAGGCTATAATAGCCCTGCCGCAAGCCCATATGGATAATATACGTATCCAGAATTTCGGATACCGCCAGATTGCTTGGCTGCCGCATCAGATAGATTTGCTCGTAGCCCGCGCTCATGAGCCCTCCCATGGACAAGATCAGCATGATGCCGATAATCGGCCGAATACTCGGCAACGTGATATACCACATACGCTGGAACCGTCTGGCGCCATCCATGCTGGCAGCCTCATAAAGCTCGGGATTGATTGCCGATATGGCAGCCAGAAAGATGATCGTGTTCCACCCTACGTGTTTCCATACGTCCGACAATACCACAATCGAGTGAAACCAAGACGGATCGCCGATAAAGAAAATGGGATCTCCGCCAAACCATTTTGTTTTCAGCTCATTGATAGGGCCGGCGTTCGGCGACAATATTTTCGAAAAAAGCGTCATGACCACGACCCAGGACACGAAGAAAGGCAAATACGATACCGTCTGGATCATCCGCTTGAACCAACGGCTTCGAATTTCATTCAGAAGCAGCGCCAGCCCGAGCGCGGCGGGAAAACCGAACAGCAGCTTCAGGAAACTGATAAACAGCGTGTTGCGAATCAGATCCCAAAATTTGTAATAGTTGATGAATTGGTCAAAGTATTGCATGCCCACCCAAGGCATCTCCCATATCGACTTGTTGAATTGGAATTCCTTGAACCCGAGCGTAATGCCATACATCGGAATATAGGCAAAAATAAAGTAATAAATGATTGCGGGAAATAAAAACAGATACAAATATTTGTATTTCCACAATTGCTTCAATCTCATACAATCTCAACCTCGTTGCGCGTCGGGTAAGGCGGAAATTGCTTGGCCGGCTGGGCCTGGTACCAGAAGGCGACCGAGCTGATATCATGCGTTCCCGGATAGAAGCGACCTTCATCCCGCCAGCCGAGCGCCTGTATGGTCACCTTCAGATCGTTCCGGAAGCGGATCGGGTCTACAACATGCCAGCGATACATGGCGTGCCGGTGCTGCGATTGATAGAGCCCGTCCGGAGCAAGCACTTGATGCATGCCCATATAAGGCGTCGTATACGTCCGGTATTGACCGTCGACGTCCCAATTGAACGCGCCTCCGAAATAATCTTCCGTTCCCGTTCCGCAAATCGTGGGAAAGGCATCGTCTCCGTCCATATAAAACTTGATTTCCCCTTCGCCCCACCATCCGTTGTTGTTGATGCCCCAGCCCATAACGGTACCGACGTAATGCCCCTGTCCTTCAATGCCGTCCACGATCGTGTACACCTCTCCGTAGGGCAGCGGATTTTGCCGTCTGAACTGAGCGTGGAAATACGCGGCATCGTCCGGCACATCGGTCAGCGCATAGTTGATCTGGTAATAGATAACCTGATCCCGGGAAGGATGAATATTTTCCAGCGTCATGTAGCAACGCTTGCGGAAAGGCATTTCCCAGAAACAATTCATGCCCCGATTCGGATTGACCGCAACCATCATCGAGCTGATTTGAGCGAATGGCCCCTTGGTCGGGACCGCCGGGTCCATGAAGGCGAACGGTGTTGCAAAAAAGTCCGACAGCGGACATTCCACGGAAGGCTGCTCGTTGTCGTCCCAATAAATGCGCAGCACAAAGTCCCGCCCGATCGTCCCGGCGCACCACATGCTCTGAATGGCGCCCTGATCCTGAATATCCGCCAGAACCAGCGTTTCGCCCGGCTTCACCCATATGCAAGGCCTGCATTTCCAGCCCAGCCCAAGCTCGCGAGCGGGTCCCTTGGGATCAGCCTCGGCTTTGGCTCCGCCGGAAACCTCTCCTGTCGGGTTCTCCGGTGAAATCGATCGTGACCTAGCGTCGGACAATTTCCATAAGTTGTTCGGATGCGTTTCCAGGCCGTTAAACATTTACATCGCTCCTTCTGACTTCTGATGTATCTATCATAAGGTTTGCCGGCCCGGCGCATAATGGAGGAATCTTTGTTGCGGATTGGACGAAACTCAATTGTTGCGGTATTCAAGCGGCGTGATGCCGAAGCTTTGTTTGAATTTTCGGTAAAAGTACTGCACGTCGTCATAGCCTATGCTTGTCGCGATTTGCGATACCGGCATTCCGGTGAGGCGCAGCAATTGCTGTGCCTTCTCCATTCGTATACGCGTCAACTCTTTCACGAACGTTTCCCCCGTCTCCGCTTTGAACAAGGTGGACAAATAATTGGGATTAATGGCAAACTTGCGGGACAGCTCCTTCACTGTCAGGTTTTCGGCATAATTAGCCACCATATAGCTCCTGACGTTGTGAATAATGGCGCTGCAATCCATTGGCAACGAATGGCCCGGCTTGACAAGCGTGACGATCGTCGTCAACAAATATTGCACCAAATCCTCGGTCCTATCAAAGTGTCTTGCCACATCCATATTTAAAAAATCAAAATCAAGGGAATCTGGCAAATCCAGCTGCTGCTGAGAGCTTATCCGCATCAGCGTACGTATAATCTCCATATAAACGAGTCGAAAATCCAGCAACGACGCATCCTTTAGCTTTTTGTTCGCAAGCAGCTCCGACAAGATAACTTCTACATTGCGGAAATCGGACAACTCAATCGCTTTGCCGAGCAGACTGAGCTGCTCCACCGGAATTTCCATTCGCGAAGATAAGAAAGCGTCCTTGGCATAAAACACGTTATGGTTGCCTTTGATCAAACGCAAATCCAACGCCGCTCGAGCCTGCTTGTACAGCTCTTCCGAAACCCGGTCCAGCGGTGAGCTGACCCCTATCGTTACCGTTATTTTCAGCAGCTTGGTTACGGTTGTAAACAACCGGAAAATAAACGGATCGGTATGTAGACCGCTCTCATCCGACGGGCCGGCTTGCAGCAATATATGCACCTGGTTCAAATCTTGCAAATTGTTGCCGATTAGAAAAGGCCGGTCGGCCAGCAAATTTTCCGCGATGTTTTTAATCGCGAATTTGATCAAACCCAGATCGTCGTAATGGAACCGTTCGCTGTTGTAGTTGGAACGATCAATATGGACGATAACCAGCGTGTATTTCATATCGGCACGGTCAAACTGCCGTAGATGCTCCGGCAACTCCGCGTCGGCATAACCCCACTCCTCGAGCAGCCCTTTTGGAAACGTCTCCTCATGCTGTGCCCTGTTTTGCGACAAGACGTGATTCAACATTTTCTCCTCGACCAGTTGTCTCGTCTTCTTTATTTGCATTTCGTGTTTGGCCTCCGACTGCTTCCGCTCACGGCTGCTCCTCACATCCTCGCAAAGCTTGAAGAACACCGCTCGGAACTGTTCTTCCTTGATCGGCTTCAGTAAGTACCCCATAACGCCCATATTGAGCGCCTGCTCGGCATATTCAAATTCCGCATGGCCGCTAATGATCATAAAGCGCAAGTCGAGCCCCGTCTCTCTGACCGCCCGAATCAATGAAATGCCGTCCATATCGTCCATTTTGACATCGGTAATGATAATATCGGGACAATCCGCATCTATCATCTCCAGTGCGGCCCTGCCATCGTCAGCCTCCCGAATCCATTCGTACGGCATATTCAATTGCTGCAATTTAAATACGATTCCTTTGCGAACCCACTTCTCGTCATCCACGACAAGCACCTTGTACATCATTGCTCCGCTCCTATTTCACATATGGTACAACGATCGCAACTTTGGTCCCGATACCCGGATCGCTTTCGATCCGTAATCCGTACGACTGACCGAAGGTCAGATTGACCCTCGAATGCACATTTTGCAATCCGATGCTGTGACCGTGACGCTCCCCGGAGAGAAGCGTATCATTCAGTTGCCGCACTTCTTCACTGGACATGCCCGCGCCGTCGTCCGTCACAATCAGCCACAGCTGCCCGTCCCGCTGCTCCGCCGTCACTTCCATATGGCCGACGCTTCTGCTTCCGCGAAAGGCATGCAGTATCGCGTTTTCAATAATCGGCTGCAAAAGCAGCTTTAGTACCTTGGCGCTCCGGAGTTGTTCCTCCACCTGGATGGAAAGCAGAAAACGATCGTCGAAGCGAACATTCTGAATTTTGACATAATGGACGATATTATTCAGCTCTTCGCGAAGCGGAACCAGAGAGTCGCTTATGTTGATGCTGTAGCGCAGCATGTCGCCGAGACTTTCCGTTACCGCGCTGATTTCTCGCGCGTTCATCACCGTGGCCATCGCATTGATGGATTCGAGCGTATTGAACAGAAAATGCGGATTAATCTGATTTTGCAGCGCCGACAGCTCCGCCTTCTTTTTGGACAGGCTCTGAATATAGTTTTCCTGAATCACTTCATCCAACCTTCGAACCATCGTGTTGAATTGGCTGTCGATAATGGCGATCTCGTCTCTGCCCTCGATATATTCGGCTATTTCCAGCTTTCCTTCCTTAACTCTGGCCATCTTATTGATAAAACGCCGCAGCCGCTTCATCAGAATAAGCGACATCAAGTAGCTCATTATCAGCGTAAAGATGAGGATGAGAATGACAAAGAAGATCACTTTATTGAACACAGCCTTGGTTTTTTTCTCGATTTCAAAGTCGGGAAACAGAAACAAAACCTCGCCGTTCAACGCCTCGATCCTCTCGTGCACCAGAACCTCGCCCGAATTCAAAAATTCAACCATGGCTTGACCAGACACGGCGCCGCTGTCGAGGCGAGCCGCAAACGTTTCATGCGATGCGTACAAAATGTGGTTTCGACTGTCGCGTATCGCAAATTGAAATTCGTTTGATTGCTTTCTGACCAGGCTTTCCTCGAAAAAAAGCTCCGCCTCCACATCGATTTTGAGCCAGGCTAGCGTCCTGATGGATGTGTCTGCGGACAGGTCCTTCATCGGACTTGCGAACGATACGATTTTTTTCTTCAATCCAAGCGTCCGGTAGTCAAAAACAATCGGCTCCAGCATATAGGTTTCCGGAACGGAGGAAAACCAGTATTCGCTCTCCATCACATCGAGACTGGCGACATGCCTGCCGTCTCTTGGAAATGCGGGATTTTCGGCGTAAAACATAATATTGTAGATTTCCGGGTAGTCCGAAAAGATGACGTTTTTGATTTCGGAAGAAAAGAGATTGCTGATGTAAATCATATCTTGGGCACCATAGCGGTACTGATTTTGCATAACGGTCTGAAACGTCTGATTGGCAGACAATGTTTCTTGCAGGTTTTTGTAGATATCAAGCTTGTAATTCAAGTTGGCGACATATTGTTCCGTGAAATGAATATAGTTCGAGCTGACCTCTTGTCTGATGGATTGCTGCATTTCCTTGACAAACAACCAGCTCATCAGAAAAACGGGAATCATGACCATGGTAAATACCATGGCCACGATTTTATTGGAAAGCGACATATTAAGGAATATTTTTCGCATTGGAAAATCCCCAGCATTTTTTCTAGTATACTAACACATTACAAGTTCATAAGCAGTAAAATCATCACTCTGTCGGGTGCTAGGCTGAAGGTATTTCGATGACGGATGCTGCCCGCCGTTCGCCTACAATGTGCGTAATGAAATTCTTGTCGCTCCCTCGCTACCCCCGTTGCCGTTGATCGCCCTCACTTCAACCTCGTACAGCGTATTGGCTGCAAGCCCGGTAATATAGGCGCCGGTAACTGCCGACACGCTTTCGGGCCAGAGTGTCCATGTGCCGCTGCCATTCGCTCTGAACGCGATCGCGTAATCGGTTACGGCGCTTCCTCCGTTCGAAATCGGAGCCTGCCATGTCAGCGTAAGGCTCGAGCTTGCGGCAGATATGGCCAGGTTTTCCACATAGCCGGGTTTAGCGCTCGCCCTCTGCTGATTGATGCGAATGCTTTCCCTAGCCCATGCCAGATTGGCGTCGCCTCCGCTTCCCCTGGATTTGGTAATGTGGAACCACTCTGTCCAGCCGTTCCATGGGCCGAACGTGACGCCCGCCGAACCCAGCTCCGTTACGGCCAGCGTCTGCTGCAAGGCCCGCCATTGCGCCGTTTTTCCATATACATCGCTGGATGGGAACACATTGGTCGAATCATAGCCGGCGATCATGAACGAAGCAACCGGATAACCCGCGTCCTTCCACGTCTTGAGAAACCGTGTCGCCCAGCGCGTTCTCTGCTCTTCGGTACTGCCGTCGACTGTCAGCTCCCAAGGATGAATGAGCAGCACATGCGCATTGCCGGCCAAGTCTGCAGGTTTCGGCCCATAAGCTCCCGGCAGTATACCGCCTTCCGTTTCTTTCGGCAGTCTTGTCGGATCCAGAGCAAATCCGATCTCCATATCGTAATCCGATGCGACGGCTTCCGCTAAGTCTGTTAAATTGTTATCGAACAAGGATGACGCATACGGCTCCATCTTGACGGATTCGATGAAGGATACGACCTGCTTCGCCTCGCCGTTCATGTTGTACAGCTTCAGCCAGCTCGGCGAATCGCCCCAATGCTCGGCCCAATAGCCGATTCTGTCCACGAGCTTTTGATTCGCGACGCCAAAGTCCAGATAAAAGGACATGGTGCTTGACGTCTCAATCAGCGGGTAGAAATAAAGCCCTTCTTCCTCAATTAAAGCAATGAGCCGATCATAGTCCTCAAACAATTGTCCGTCCGTACGATTGCGCCAAGCATTCATTGGAAGAAATTTGGAGCCGCTTAACGTATCCGCTCCGAAGAAGCTGATTTGCACCGCATTGATGCCGATCTCCTTCATGCGCCGAAGCTGAACACGAATGTCTTCTTCCTGAAAGCCCATTTCGGTCTCAAGCGGCAGCGCCGTATAGGCGGTCATATAATTGTCGTTCGGTTTGCCGGGAAAATACAAGGTGGACGCCAGCACATTGGAGGCAGCGGAGTCGTCCGCGATTTTGCCCCAGGCATTGCCCAGCTTGCGGGACAACACATCGGATTCCAGTCCCGTACCGTAGCTGTTGACGGCGCGAATCCGGAAGTCATACCATTGGTCTACCATCATGCCCGAAATGGTCGCCGTCCTGGCCGAGGTTGTGCTATGAAGCTGCCAAGCGCTTGAGGACGCTTGTTTGTACTCGACCCGGTACCCTGTGACCGGCTCGTAGGAAGAGAGCGGCGCCGACCATTTCAGCGTGACTTGATTGCCGGCAACAGTTGCCTTCAGCTTCCTCGCCTTGTTAGGCGCCAAATAATGCCCGGTCTGATCCGCTTCGATCGCCGACCTCTCCACGGAGCTTAACGCATCGCCGAATATGAGCGCCTCCTGCAAGTAGCCGACAAGCCCGACGCCAACCGTATTGCTGCCAAGCGTAGCCGTAGACGTCAGCCCCTTGCTGCCCATCGTGCCGGCAACGACTGTTCCGTTCAGGGATAGGGAGGAAGAAGAGCCGTTAATAATAGCAGTGCTCACAAAGCTTTCCCGGAAATCGAGACCCGGCGCTTGCAGCAGATGACCGGCGTTCCCGACCCGCATCTCATTAGCCGCCGGCGCTACGTTCCAGCGATACAGCTCGGCGCCGTTCGGGTCGAAAAGATAGCGGCTCCCGTTGCCGAACGTCGTTCTGCCGACCACATTTATGGAGAGCGGAGCAGGCACATCGATACCGCTTAAAGCCAGCTCATTGTACTCATCGAAGTAAATAGCCGGTCTGCCGTCCAGCGTCTGCAAGGCCCCCTCGCTCACGATGAGCGGCTGCCGGGCGGGGATGGCCTGCACGGCATTGGCTGCATTGCCGCTTTGGTCATACCAGACGGCAACGTGACCATTCGCGCTTCCCACAAATTCCAGAAGCGCTTCAAGCTCAAGTTCGCCTTCCGCGTCGCTGTAAATATCCATTGTCGTATGGTCGTCGGATCGTCTGACTTGAATGAGCGGTCCATTGTAATCGCTTACCAATTGACGCAAGCTGAACAAGGCCTCTTGATTGTCTGCGTCTTCCACACCTTGTGCCGCCGCGTTGCCCGCATTCGGTACCGCGATTATTCCCAAGCCGCAAATCAGGCAGACAAGAACCAATTTCAAATGATGAACCACCATTATCCACAACCTTTCGCCATTAATACCATCTATTTTACCGAACATTGCCGTTCGGCATAATAGACAAACGTTAGAAGGCAGGTGGACATATCTCGATTATGCCGGCACTTGAACCGCTACAGTTCCTTGTACTGGTTCGGCGTCAAACCCGTCTGCTTTTTAAATACTTTGTAGAAGTATTTCATGTTATGAAAACCCGTCATCGCCGCTACCGCGTTGACCTTGTAATTGCCGCTGCCGAGCAGCTGCTTGGCCTTGTCGATACGGTAGTGGCTCACATAGTCCACAAAGTTTTTCCCGGTTTCTTTCTTGAAGATGCTGCTGAAATAAGCCGGAGTAACATAGACATGGGCTGCCACCGTCTCCAGGGACAAGTCCTCCATGTAGCGGTTGTGGATATACCCGCGCGCTTTTTCGATGAGCTTGCGCGCGCCGGTTTCCCGGTTGCTCAGCAAGGCGTCAAACGCAAGCGCCAGCTTGCCGCCGAACCAGTCCAGCATAGCCTCGATGCTTGTGCATTGATTGACCTCCTCGTACAAGGACAATTCTTCTCCCAGCAAGGGCGCGGGTTCAGCGTCAAACCGTTCCAATATTTTGAACAGCAGTACAATGAGCTGGAAGTTGAGTTTCAGCAAGCTGGCTCTGTCGATAAAGTCGAGCGCAATAAATGGTTCGTACATCCGGCGCACAATCGCCATGGCGGCTGCCTGATCGCCCCGTTCGAACTCCAGCAGCATGTCCTGTTCCACCTGAAAGCCGATTCCTTTAAACTGATCCGGAGACGCGACGGGCCGCTCGTAAACAATAACGCTGCCCGTTCCCTTTACCAATCGCTGCAAAAGCGCTTTGCCCGCCGCCTCATAGGAGGAAGGAAGCTCGGACAAGGTGCAAGCCAGGCTGCCGATGCCAATTGTCGCATGCTGCCGCAAATAACGCCGGATACTCTCTTTCACTTCCGTACACAGGGACATCAGATCGCGAGGATATTGCACGGATAGGGGGATATTGGCCAACAGAAAGAAACCTTGTTCGGCATCGCCCGGCCAGACGCCGACATCCGCCTGCTGCAAAATTTCGCAAGCGATGTTCTCCGCCCCGTATTGGATCAGCGCCTGATCGTTGGAAGGAAGTCCGCTCACCGGCCCTGAAACCGGGTCGAGCTCGATGCGGACAATCGCGAACTGCCGATGCGCAAAGCCGATCTCCAGCTCCTTCAACCGTCCCGCCACATAACCTTCGGCCAGTTGCGTCGTTGCAGCCAGCTCTCCGATGAAACGCCGCCGCATAATCTCCATGCCCTGCTTCAGCCGAATGGTCGCCCTCAAATCGGTTTCCGAACGGAGATCCTGCAACTGCCTATCCAGACGAACCTTTTGAATAACGGCATAAAGCTCGTCCGGATTGACCGGCTTAAGCAAGTATGCAGTAGCTCCCAAATTCAGAGCGGTCTGGGCATAGCTAAACAGATCGTAGCCGCTGAGCATGACGTACGGCAGCTGGATGTTCAGTTGCTTTAGCCGCTCCAGCAATTCAATGCCGCCAAGGCCCGGCATACGGACGTCGACGATGGCCAGATCCGGACGTTGCTCTTGCACAAGCTGCAATCCGGCATGGCCATCGTCGGCCTCGATAATATCGGAGATGCCGAAAGTTTCTAACAGGTGGACGACTGTCTCGCGGACGAGGTGCTCATCGT
Organism: Paenibacillus agaridevorans; assembly: GCF_018604145.1. Taxonomy (NCBI): domain Bacteria; kingdom Bacillati; phylum Bacillota; class Bacilli; order Caryophanales; family Paenibacillaceae; genus Paenibacillus; species Paenibacillus agaridevorans. The sequence goes on from NZ_CP075889.1 coordinate 6,473,974, forward strand.
CGATAACCAACACTTTCATGTAACGAGCCTCCTTGCCGGAAGAGTTATTTTTACGCCGGTTTCTCCCGTATTCCCGCGATACAGGCGAAGTCCGAACTCCTTGCCATAGTAGAGCTTGATGCGGGCATCGACATTCACCATGCCCAGGCTGTCCGACTGCGATCGCTCTCGAATATCCGCGCTCTGCTGCAATTTGTCGTTTATTTCATTCAGCTTGCCATCACTGATGCCAACGCCGTTGTTGACAATGTAAATATAATAATGGTCGCCAAACGCTTTGGCCGTAATTTTGAGCTCCCCGCCTCTCTTGAGCGGCTCTAACCCATGTATGATCGCGTTCTCGACCAGCGGCTGCAGCGACAATCGGACGATGCCGTTAGCAAGCACCTCTTCGTCGATATCGTAGCCGACCTTATATTTGCTGCCGAAGCGGCAGGATTGGATATACAAATATTTCTGAATGTGGGCGAGCTCATCTTGAAAGGCTACGATCGCGGCTCCCCGATTCAGGCTGTATCGAAACAAATCGGACAGACTGCGCAGCATCGTAGACGAACGCTCATAATCCCGTTTGTTCAGCACCGCCATGATGGAAGACAACGTGTTGAAGAGAAAATGCGGATTGATCTGACTTTGCAGCGCATCGAATTCCGCCTGGTTTTTTAGCATGTCCTTCTGATAGTTTTCCTGAATGAGCCTCTCCATATTTTCCACCATGCCGTTGAAGGTCGTACCGATCTGGCTGAATTCGTCTTCCCCCCCGATCGCCACTCGCGTCTTGAAATCGCCCTTGCCCAGCTTGCGCAACGAGAGCAACAGATGTTTCATCGGTTTATTGACCAGATAGGTAAAAAAGATCGACAGGAGAAAGGCAATCAAAATGAGAAAAAGCAGCAAGGACAAGTGAATATCGCGCAGGAACAAGCTTTTTCGGGATAACTCCTCCGCCGGGATGGACGTAATGACCTTCCACCCGTAGTTTTCCAGCGTGTTGGAATGGACGAGCAAGCTGCCCGCGTCCGATTCGACGCGAAACGATTCGCCCGTTCCTTGCAGAAGCAGCTGCAAATCGTCGTCCGATGTTTCCGTCGTTTCCGTATTGCTGTAGATCGACGCTCCGCTGCTGCCAATAATTCTGAACTGCTGATTGCGTTCCCATTCCGTGTCGGATACGTTCTGCACAAATTGCGAGACTTCCTGGTCGAATACGACAACGCCAAGCGGCTTGCTGTTCGTAAAGTCGATGATGGTGCGCGAGATGGACAATACCGCTTTGTTGTTGGGCGATTTATTATCGATATAGGACTTGTAATGCGGCTCGATCAGCAGCGGCATGCCCTTGCGCGCCAACGTTTCCTGAAACCAGGATTCGTCGGCGACCTGCTGCAGGTTGATCGAACTGCCCTGCTTGCTGGAATAGTACAGCACTTTCCCTTCCATCGAAAGCAGGCTGACGGCATATAGACGGTCGTTGCCTTGGAGCAGACTATACAGGAAGCTTGCAGCCGGGCCGTAGCTGGCGACCGTATCGGCAAGCCGACCGGAAGCGCTTGCTGCGAGCAAGCTGACAATATCGTCCGAGTTGGCGTATACCGCCATGGATTGACGAGTCATGTTTTTAATGTTTTCTTCCAACGTTTTTACAATTTGCCGATTCAGATTGCTTTGCGAATTTCTGTACTCCTGTTCAAGCGTTCGGGTGGACATCGTATACGACAAACTGCCAAAGAGGAGGATAGGGATCGTAATGCCGATAATATAAAGCGAAAAGAGTTTGATCTTGATGCTTTTGCGAATAAAGCGCAACATGCCCGCATCCCCCTTTTTTTTCGCCGCGCAACGGTGAGTTTATTCTATCACCCCTCAATTTGCGGTGGCAATTGTCGCAAGAGCGAAGCGTACAACTGCATATAAAAGTGGACTATATCGTAAATTTTGAACCCTGCCGCCCTGCGAGCATCGTTGATATAGTTAGCGTGTGCCCTGAAACGAAGGCATGATGAAGATGAAAATGACAGAAGAGGTGGTTGCAATGAAGAAGAAATGGTTAATGCCGCTGATCCTGATGACGACGGCAGTCGCGCTCTACGGCTGCAGCTCAGGCAACAATGGTCAAGGTCCGGTTGCTTCGCCAGGCGGAAGCAGCAATAGCGCCAGCGAAAACCCCAAACCAAACGTTACGCTGAAGTATGCATCCTGGATGTCCAAGGGGGAGGACAAACCCATTATCGAAGCCTTTATGAAAGCGAATCCCCACATCAAAGTAGAAGAGGAAGTCATTGACGGCGGTCAATACAGCCAGATGCTTCAAACGCGCATCCTGTCGGATGACGCGCCGGATGTCTACTTGCTGCCGTTTAACCAGTACACGCAATATGCGACGGAGGGCCATTTGTTTGATCTGAGCAACGAGCCGGGGATGCAGTTGATGATCGACAATCCGCTAGTGGATCAAGCGTTCCAAATTAACGGCAAACGATTCGGATTTATGGTCAATGCGGGCACGCCTGTGAGTCCGATCTATTACAACAAGAAAATTTTCGAAAAATACAATCTGGAAGTGCCGACGAATGCGGAAGAGTTCCTGGCGGTCAACCAGACGCTGAAAGACAACGGCGTTGAACCGCTCGTATTCGGGGCGAAGGATGCGTGGACCTTATCCGGCACGCTGTACACCGCCATCTTCAGGTCGTATGCGCTGCCGAAAACCGACGGGGACATTTTTTATGCGCTGGCCAAAGGGGATGTCAAACCTTCCGAGGTGATTGATTATCCGCTGCAGTTTATTGCCGATCTGGTGAAGCAGGGTTATGTCTCCGAGGCCTCCTCAACCCTTACCTATGACCAGTCCGTGCAATATTTCGCCGACGGCAAAGCCGCCATGCTCCCGCAAGGCACCTGGGTTCCGACGCTTGACCCGATTGTTAACGCAGACAGCGCTTCATTTGAGCTAGGCGCGTTTATGCCGCCGGTGCCCAGAGCGGACGGAATCATTCATGCGATGAGCAACGGCGATCGTATGCTGGTCGTCTCCGCCAATACAAAGCACCCGGAAGAAGCCAAGGCGCTGTTTAACTTCTTCGTCAACCCGGATAATTTGAAGCCTTATTTGGAGGAACAGTCCTTGTTCACCGTGCTGAAAGGGTTGGATATCCAGACGGCTCCGGTATTGCAGGATTATGTGAACGGCTTCTCGGCGGATGACGTGTCTGTCGTCATTGGCAGCCGTTCGGCGGTCACGCCGGCATTCAGCAAGGAAGTGGACATCTCGCTGCAAAATATTTTGGTCGGCTCGTCCGTAGAAGCGGAGCTGAAGCGGCTGGACGAGGAATTCGGCAAAACGAAAGACCAAATGGTAGTGAAAGAATAAAGCGGCTCGCAAGAGGGGCGGCAGCGATGCCTCCCTCTCCCGGTTGAGAGATAGGAGTTCGGACATGATGAAATACCGGCGGAGATTGGATTTGCTATTTGCGCTGCTCTTTGTATTGCCGGCGTTAACGTTGTTCGTTACCTTCAAGTATTACCCGCTGTCCATGACGATGTTCTATTCGCTTACGAATTGGGACGGCTTCAGCCGATCTTACCAGTTTGTCGGATTGGACAATTTTATATCGGTGTTCAGCGACAGCAAGGTGCTGGGGGCTTTTTACAATACCGTTTATTTTGCGGTAGTCAGTATATTGCTCGGTACGGTCATTCAACTAGGGCTCGCCCTCATCCTTGTCAATCGCATCAAAGGAGCCAAAGTTTTCCGCACCGTACTGTATATGCCTGCCGTCATCAGCGCGCTGATTATTAGCATGACTTGGATTGCCTTCTTCCAATACAACGGCATCATCAACCAAACATTGAAGCTCTTCGGACTGGAAACGCTGGCGCACAACTGGCTGGCGCATCCCATCATTACGATACATGTGCTGATCATAATCAACATCTGGCAGTGGGCGGGCTATGGCATGATTATTTATATAACCGGCTTGCAAGCGATCCCGACCGAGATCAATGAGGCGGCCGCGCTGGACGGCGCGACGGGATGGCGCAAGCTGCGTCTGATTACGTTGCCGCTTATTATGCCGGCGGTCACGATTAATATGTTCATTTCGATTACAGGGTCTCTTCGCGTATTCGAGCTGCCGTTTGTATTGACTGGCGGAGGTCCGATGAATTCGACAAACACGGTGACGATGTCGATCTACAATACGGCTTTTCTATCCAACCAGTTCGGCTACGCGAGCAGCATCGGACTTGTGTTTTTCCTCTTTATCGCGACGATTACGCTGGTTCAGCTGACGGTGACGCGCAGAATGGAGGTGGAGTATTAATCATGGTAACATCGGCGAACGGAAGATGGCTCCGCTGGTTGCACTATGCCATATTGTACTCGGCGGCAGTCCTTGTTTTGATCCCGGTCCTTAATATCGTGTTGAGCAGCTTCAAGACCAATCAGGAGATCAATCGGGTATTTACGCTGCCCTCCTCGCTGCAATTCGACAACTATGCCCGGGTTTTTGACAACTCCTACGTCTGGCTTAATATCGGCAATTCCATTTTTATTACCGGCATTTCGATTGCGGCGGCGATCTATTTGGCCTCCATGGCGAGCTACAGCCTGGCGCGTCGCAAGGAATGGATCTTTCAGGCGTTTTATTTGGTGTTCATCAGCGCTTCCATGATACCGCTCGCCGCTAATCTGGTGCCGCTCTATGTCCTGATGAACAAGCTCGGACTGGTCGATACCCGGACGGCGGTCATTATTATCAGCATTGCGGGAGCGATCCCGATGGGCATTATGCTGTACACCGGTTTCATCAAAGGAATCAGCCGAAGTCTGGACGAATCGGCAAGCATCGACGGCTGCGGACGATTGCGGATTTTTGCTCTGATCATCTTGCCATTGCTTAAGCCGGTTACGGTTACGTACATGGTTATTTCGTCGATCTCGATCTGGAACGATTTCCTTATGCCGCTTTTGTTCATACGTACGGCATCAAAGAAAACGATTACGTTGGCCGTGTACTCTTTTATGAGCGAGTATGTCAACGATTGGGGCGCGGTCTATGCGCTGCTCACGATCGCCTTTTTGATTCCGGTGGCGTTTTTCCTTTACAACCAGAAGCACTTTTATGGCGGAATGACGGACGGATCCGTCAAAATGTAAACTCGACTGCGAGTTCAAAAAGTTCGGATATCAGTACAAAGTACAAATGGTGTGAGCGGGGGGAGACAAGGTGAGTACAGAACTATTTCGGGAGCCGGCGCGGGATATTGAAGTATTGCGGCAAGCCGATGTCGTCGTATGCGGCGGCGGACCCGCAGGGGTATCGGCGGCGATTGCCGCCGCCCGTACAGGCGCGAAGACGGTGCTGCTCGAGGGGCACGGAGCGTTGGGCGGCATCTGGACATCCGGTTTGTTGTCCTGGATTATCGATGCTGGCGGCAAGCCGGGCATCATGAAGGAAATCATCGAGCGGCTGGATAAAAAGGGCGCCCGGCAGCAAAGTCTGGGCGAAGATTTTACGTACGATCCGGAAGCGATGAAGCTGTTGCTGGAGGAGATGTGCACCGAAGCGGGCGTCATCGTTCAACTGCATACGCGGGTATGCTCCGCTGCGGTCGACGAAAGCGGCCGTTTGGCGCTGGCGCTGACCGAATCGAAGTCGGGAAGGCAGGCATGGGCAGCCGCTTGCTTTATTGATGCGACGGGCGACGGCGATCTGGCGGCACAGGCGGGCTGCGGATTTGCGCTTGGAAGGCCTGATAGCGGCGAGACTCAGCCGCTTAGCCTTATGGCGCTCGTCTCGGGCATTCGTCCTGAGGAAGTAACGCCGTATACGATGGATGGCCTCAGCGAGGAGCCCAAACGGCGTTTGCTGGAGCAGATGGGCATAGCGGGAGTGTTCCCGTCGTACTCCGGCCCGTCGTTGTTTCATATCAGAGACGGCCTCTTTGCTCTAATGGCTAATCATATGTATGGCGCCAAGGCGACCGATGCTATGCAACTATCGAAGGCGACAATGCTGGCGAGGCAAGAGCTTCACCGGATCATCGACGGGCTGCGGGCGGCAGGCGGCGTGTGGAGCAGCCTGCATATCGTCAGCACCGCCGCCCAGATCGGCATCAGGGAAGGACGGCGTATTGCAGGACGCTATACGGTCGACGAGCATGACTTGCAGGCCGGCCGCGTTCATGAGGACGGCGTATGCCGCGTACGATACGGCATCGATATCCATTCAACGAATCCCGAGGATGGCAAGGGTTTCGGGGATGACGGCAAGTCGAGCAAGCCGTACGATATTCCGTTCCGCGCTTTGATCGCGGCGGACGTGGACGGTCTGCTGCTTGCGGGCAGATGTATCAGCGGCGATTTCGTTGCCCATTCCAGCTACCGGGTTACGGGCAATGCGGTCGCCATGGGCCAGGCCGCCGGAGCAGCGGCAGCGTTATGCGCCAGCCGGCGATTGTTGCCGCAGCAGCTCGCTTGGCCGGACATAAGGGCTACACTATCGAGGCTGGAGGAGACGCAGTGGAACAAACCATAATTCGGCATCAGGCCTTGCCCGACGGGAGGATCCGGCTGGAGCGGGCCGCGGAGGCAACGCTTGATTTCGGCTTTCGCATTGTGCGCGGGGACGGGCATGTCTGGGATATATCCGACTTTCCCGAGAGGCAAACCCTCCCTCTTCGGCGTGGACAAGAGGAGCGATACGGATACGTTTATCGGAATGACGCGCTGCAGGTCACTCTGGAGTTGATCCTGCCGGAGGATAAGGGATATGCGGAATGGAGGCTGCGGCTGCGCAATGAAGGCGACGATCCGTTGGTCCTCTCCGCCGCCCATCTATGCGAAGGGCAGCTGCGCTGCGCGGCAACACGGGCGATTGAAGACGAGAGCGGTATTGGAGCAACTGCAGCAGGCCGCGACTGGCTCGCGCTTAATGTCGGGCTGCAGTCGACCGACATGCACATCGGCATTGAAGCGGTCGAGCCGGGGCACAACCATTATTTTGACGGCTTTACGGTGCTGCACGAACCGACATTGAACCAGCATCTTTTGATCGGGTGCAGCTCGCATGCCACATACTTTCCGCATGTGCTGGCGCGACAAGACGCGAATAACGAAGGTTTCGATGTCTGCGTAGCCAATCAACTCGAGAACCTGGTTCTCCGTTCCGGCGAGACCGCCGATACGGAGTGGGCGATCTTTATGACCGATCATGGGCATGATCGGCTGCTCAGCCGTTACATGGACCGCGTTTGCGCAGCCATGAAACCGGCAAGCGCATTTCGCGAGCCGGTTACCGGCTGGATCTCTTGGTACTACTACTACGGTACCGTGACGGAGCAAGCCGTAATGGACAACGTGCAGGCGTTGCTGGAGTTTCCGGACATCCAGCCGGAGTATGTTGTCGTGGATGCAGGATGGTTTCTGGAGACGGGATTCGGGGACTGGGAGGCAAACGGCAAGTTTCCGCATGGCATGGAGTGGCTCGCCGCTCGCATAGCCGAAGCGGGCTTCAAACCCGGCTTATGGTTTTCCCCATTGCTGGCGGATGCCGGTTCGCAACTGGTCAACGAACACCCGGACTGGCTGCTCTGGAGGGACGGACAGCCGGTAGCGGGCATGAATCCGAACGGCAGCGATGTGCTCGAGCTCCATGAGAAAAGCAATATCAAATACGCGCTGGATATTACGAATCCGGAGGTGCTCCAATACCTGCATCGGCTCATTCATCGGGCTGTGCACGAGTGGGGGTATCGTTACATCAAGCTTGACTTTCTGGTGCGCGCCCTATTTACCGACAAGGGCACGCATTCGAACCTGGAGCGGGATCAAGTATATTATCCCGGCACGACGACAGCGCAGGCTTATCGCAATGCGATGCGGGTTATCCGCGAGGCGGCCGGAGATCAATGTTTCATTTTGGGCTGCGCGGCTCCGCTGTTCGCCAGCCTGGGGCCATATATCGACGCCAATCGGATGACCCCGGATATTACGAGGCGGACTTACACGGCCTTGCAGGAGCGGCCAGGGTATTGGGAGCTGGTAAAAATTTGCGCCCAAGCGATGGCCGCCCGCTATTTCCTGCACCCGCGCGCCGGCTTCAACGATCCGGATGCGCTGGTTGTCCGTGGACATGAGCCGGAGGGCATCGTCGACGACTACACGCCGACTCTGGACGAGGCGCGCGTGTGGGCCGGCGTCGTGGCGCTGTCGGGCGGTTTGCTGTTCTATAACGACAAGCTGTCGGAGCTCGAAGAGGAGCGGCGGCCCCTTATTACCCAGCTGTTCCCGGTCGGCCCCGGCGCCGCTGTTCCGCTCGACTACTTCAATCCGGATATTCCCCGCTTCTGGAAGCTGTCTATCGAGGATAACGGACGGCGTTGGATCGTGCTCGGCGTATTCAATTGGAGCGATGCGCCGGATGCTCCGTCATTGCCGCTTCAAGAGCTCGGCTTCCGTCAAGGAGAACAAGTTATCGGTTGGAGCTTATGGGATCGGCAGGAGACGGCTTTGCTTTCCGTCAAAACGGCGGACGCCCGGTTGTCTCTTCACGAAATAAAACCTCATTCGATGCAGTTGTTTGCGCTTCGCGTCGCTGCTGAGCATCCTCATCTGGCGGGAACGGATATGCATTTTACCCAAGGCTGGGCCGAATTCGGCGATGAGCGCTGGGATGCGGCGGAGCGGCGCCTGATCTTGCAATGGAGGCCAGACTATACGAAACGTGGCACCGTATATGTGCACATACCTGAGTCGTATCGCCGAGCCGTCAAGTCCAGCAATGCGGTAATCGCGGATGACGGCGGAGACATTGTCGTTTTGCATGGTTCAGGCTGTACGGAACCGCTGTTGTGGATCGCTTTTGAATAAGGGACGCCCCCTCTCCCCTGTGCTTACGTAGCGGGCAGAGGGGTCATCTCAACCATAAACGTGGAGGGATTGGGTTATGAATCTGTTAGGCAAAGACGACGTCGTCGGGCCAAGAACAACCGGATATCATAGAATCGTCATGTGGGTCATGCTTTTTTTGTTTTTATCCATCATGTTAGCGCTTACCGAAAGCGTCTCGGCTAGTCAGGAGCCGGACACCGAGTTGTGGCACCCCTACGAAATAACGTTAACCAGCTCCGAAACGTATGCCAATCCTTATCTGGACGTGCAGGTATCCGCTCAATTCAGCGGTCCGGGAGGACTGGAGATGGAGCTTCCCGGCTTCTGGGACGGAGATGCGGTATGGCGTATCCGGTTCGCGCCGCCGGTTGCTGGCGAATGGACCTATGAGACGAGCGCTACCGATTCGGGAAATGCCGGTCTGCACCAAACGGGCAGCTTTACGGCAGTTGCCTATACGGGAGATCAGGCTATTTACCGGCATGGATTCCTGCAGCCGTCGGTTAATAACCGTTATGTTGCCTATAGCGACGGAACGCCGTTCTTCTGGCTTGGCGATACGCACTGGATGGGATTATCCGGACGGGAAAGCCTGAACGGCTCCAATGATGCGAGGTTCGATTCCCAGTTCAAAGGGATGGCCGATATCCGCAAGGAGCAAGGCTACAACGTTTATGCCATGAGCTTGTTTGGCGGCAGCTGGGGAGATGTTTCCCCCCAAGGCACTTACAATGAGGGCGGCCCGATCTGGCAGGCGGCAAGCCTCGCCGCCTCCGCTTCCAGTGCCGTAGCGCCATCCGGCGGCGGGGATCATCACGGCGCCAAGAAAGCGCTGGACGGCAATTTAGGTACGCGCTGGCAGGCTGCCGCCGCGACTTACCCGCAGTGGCTTGAAATCGATCTCGGCGAGATTTCGTCCATTGGTCAACTCGATTTGCATTTTGGCGAATCCGATACATGGTCGTATATCATCGAAGGCTCCCCCAACGGCATTCAGTACAATACGCTGGTGAACCGTTCATCGGGTGCATCGGGCCAAAATTTCACCGATGCGGTCTCTGCCGCCGCACGCTATTTGCGCGTCACGATTACCGGAGCGCTCTCCGGGCATCCAGCCTCCATAACCGAATTTGTCCCCTATGGAACAAGCATGCAGCCGCTTAACAACAACGGCTTGTTTAAGCAATTAAACCCGGCGTTTTGGCAAAGCGTCGATGAACGGATCGCTTATCTGGCCGAGCAAGGAATGACCGCTGCGCTCGGACTCGACTGGGGACGCAATCTGGAAGCCGCCAATGAGGCGGACTATATGCGGCTTGCCCGGTATGTCGTGGCCCGATATGCGGCTTATCCAGTAGTTTGGCTGGGTGCAGGCGAATATTCCACCGGCAACACGGCTTCCTGGGGAAATGTGTCTGCGTATATTTATGAACAGGACCCCTACAAGCGCCTAAACTTTTTGCATAATGCCGTATGGAATGCCAATAACTTTCGAGATGAGCCTTGGTACCAAGTGGACTACCTGCAGGCCGGACATGGCGTTCAGAAATCCAAGGATTATTGGCTTGGCCACTATAATGAAACCCCGACCAAAATTATGATCGAGGCGGAAGTCAATTACGAGAACATTAACGGCATCCCATCCTCCTTTACGAGAGAAGCCGCCTGGAACGCGTTCATAGCCGGCAGCGCAGGTTTTACGTACGGAGCGGAGGGGATCTGGCAGGCTACGCATGACATGCAGGACACATGGCAGGTATGGAACCTGGCGCCGACACCATGGTATGAAGCGATTCATAAACCGGCGGGCGAGCAAATGCGGTATTTAAAGGACTTTTTCACCGCGCTTCCTTGGTGGGACATGACCCCCGACGCGGCTCGCGTTCAATGGCAGGGCGCTCCGGCGCTTAACAACAAGGCAGCTCCTTATCAGCGTTCTACGGCGGATGGAGCGGTAATTGCAGCTTACTTGCCCTCGCATACGTCCACTTATACCGGCAAGGCGCAAGGGCTTGAGTCTGGCGAAACGTACCAAGCAAGCTGGTACAATCCGCGTACCGGCCAATACACGGCGATTTCGGCGGCATTCGTTCCGGACGGGAACAACGAGTGGCAAATTCCCTCACAGCCAAGCGCTTCGTCGGATTGGGCGTTGCTCATTCAGCGAATCTCGGATCGGGCTGCGGCGCCGAATGCCGACAAGAAAGGCGGATCCTATCGCTCGCCTGTGGCGGTGGCATTGTCTACGACAACTGCCGGAGCCGCGATCTATTATACATTGGACGGCACAGAGCCGAATGCCGATAACGGCTTGGTATATACCTCGCCGATCACCATTCAATCTGCCGCCACCCTTAAAGCGGTGACAATAGCCGACGGGTTGGAGCCTTCGCCATCGATGGTTTATTACTATCGTTTTCCGGGCAACCTGGCGTACGATCGGACGTACAGCAGCTCAACAACCTTTGCATCCGGTCAGGAGGCGGCTAAAGCGTTTGACGGCAATCTGTCGACCAACTGGCAGGCGGGCAATATGGATCGGCTTAATCAATGGCTGGAGGTTGATTTCGGAGGAGCCACTACATTCAACCAGGCGGTCGTGAGCGAATACGGCAATCGGATATCTTCATTCCGCATTGAATATTGGAACGGTTCTGCCTGGCAGACGGCGTATACCGGGACGACGATCGGGGCTGACGCCAATGATCGTCGCACATTCAACTTTCCGGCCGTGACCGGCAGCAAGGCAAGACTGTATATCGTTCATGCCACGCTGCAGCCGATTATTTACGAGCTGGAATTGTATCATGCTCCGACGGGACTGGCTGCGGTTTCGGGGCACGGAACCGTATCACTGTCCTGGAATGCGCTCTCCGGGGCTAGCCATTATGAACTTTGGCGACAGGATGCAGAGGGCGAACCCGGTCGTGTCGTCGCTGCGGGCAATATGTTGGCCTATACCGACACCAGGCTGGGGAACAAACGGGAGTACAGATACCGGCTTGCCGCCTTCGACAGCTTCGGCAATGAAATGGGGGGATCGGCTTCTGTTCAAGCTGTAACTTCGGGAGCGCAGCCGTTAAGCATCAATCGCACATATGCCGCGTCCTCCGTATTCAACGGCTCTCAGACCGCCGACAAAGCGTTCGATGGTTTGCAGAACACGAATTGGCAAGCGGCAGTCGGGCAGACGGCGGGACAGTGGCTGGAGGTTGATTTCGGCGAGCCGGTCGTCTTCAACAAAGTCATTGTGTCCGAATTCGGCAATCGCACGCAAGGGTTCGAGGTGCAATACTGGAACGGCGCGTCCTGGCAAACGGCATATAGCGGGACGACGATCGGAGCGACTGTGTTCGACCGCCGGCAACTCCACTTTCCCGAAGTGACGGCAAGCAAAGCAAGGCTGTATTTCACCGCCGCTGCCTCGCAGCCGATTATTTACGCCTTTGAGCTATATGAAGTTCCCCAAGGCTTGCAGACCGCGGGAGGCCCGAAAACAGCGAAGCTGGCATGGGATGAGATGCCGGGCGCAGAGTCTTATTCGGTTTACCGCAGCATGTATGCGGACGGCGCATATGAAGCGGTCGCAGAAGGACTTGACGCAACCGACTTCCGAAATGCCGGTTTGCTGGAGGGAGCGACGTATTACTACAAAGTATCGGCGTTGATCGACGGAAAGGAAACCGAGTTGTCCCAGCCGACTTCGGCCACGACCTCGGGACCGTTTAATTATGCTTACGGACGCGTCTACCATAGCTCGTCCAATTACAATTCCGCGCAGAATGCCGCCATGGCGTTCGACGGAATGACCCAGACCAATTGGCAAGCGGGGGTCGGCAAATTCGCGAATGAATGGCTGGAGATTGATTTCGGAACCCCGGTTACCTTCAACAAGGCTATAATAAGCGAATTCGGCAATCGAACCTCGGCCTACCGGATTGAATATTGGAATGGAAGCGCCTGGCTGACGGCCTTTACGGGCACTACAATCGGCAGCTCGTCGCACACGCCGTTGACGGTCAACTTCTCACCTGTTGCAGGCAGCAAGGCGCGCATCTATTTTGTTTCGGGAACCTCCCAGCCGATTATTATCGAGTTTGCTATTTATAATGAGTAAGAGTGAAGAGCATAATCGATGAACGACTCAATAGAAGCAGGCCGGATTAATGAAAGTTTCGCGAAGAAAGCGCAGTATGACTGGTACAAACTCCAGGATCAATATCGCATCCCCTTTTTCCCAAACGTCTCTATGGGATGGGATTCCAGTCTTCTTTACAATCGGTCAAGCAGTTTTTATTGGAGGGGGGACGAATATCCCGATTGTGACCATCAACTCATGGAATGAATGGACGGAAGGCAGCTATATCGAACCGGATACGATAAACGGAATGGGATACCTGGAGGCCATCCGGACCGTATTCAAACCGGAATAGCCTTCCGAGTCGGGGTCGAGTTCGGAATGTTCGGGAGAGGAGTAAAGGATTTCTTAGAGGAAGAATCGAATAATAAACACATTCCTTCTTCTATATCGCAAGCTTCCGATAACCTGTTCGCGAAGCGCACGCAATGACAGGATTGTCGGCAGCCCGCTTGATAAAATAACAATCGAAGGAAGGTGACGCGCAGGTGGAAGCGCTTATTCGCATGATGAACGCCCTGGATTATATGGAGACGAAGATGGAAGAAAAGCTGGATATGGAAGAGATCGCGAAGAAGGCGCATTCGTCCACGTTCCACTTCCAGCGCATGTTCCACTTCCTAACGGGCATGTCGGTGGCCGAATACGTCAGGAAGCGGAAGCTTACGCTTGCCGCTCAGGAGCTGGCTGCTTCGAGCGCCAGGGTTCTCGACGTTGCCCTCAAGTACGGCTACGATTCGCCGGAATCGTTCGCCAAGGCGTTCCGCCGCATACACGGCATTGCGCCGTCAGAGGCCCGGCTGCCCGGCGTTCAGCTGAAGGCGTTCCCCCGCCTCTCCTTCCACTTATCCTTGAAGGGAGATCAAGACATGGATTACAGAATCGAGGACAAGGAGTCGTTCACGATCATAGGCAAGTCGCTTGCCGTATCCTGCGTGGATGGCGAGAACAGCAGAGAAATACCGAAGTTCTGGGGAGCCAGCCACGCGGATGGCACGGTTAGGGCCCTCGAAGAGCTGGCTCCGGGCGAACTCTGTCTTGGCGTCTGCCTCGACATGAAGCCCGAGACGGGCGACTTCAACTATATGATCGCCGTGAAGGCCGACGAGGACAAGGCAACGGGCGATCTGGTCGCGCGCGCGGTTCCCGCCTTGACTTGGGCGATCTTTACGTCCATCGGACCCATGCCGGACGCCATCCAAAGCCTCTTCGGGCGCATCTACTCGGAGTGGTTCCCCGCCACGGGCTACGAACATGCCGGCGGTCCGGAGATCGAAGCCTATACGGACGGCGATACGACATCCGAAGAATATCGCTGCGAGGTATGGATACCGATCATGAAGAAGGTTAAATAAACGTCCTCGTATCCCGATTGCGTCCGAACTTGTAGGCCGCGACGAGGCAGAAGGTTAACGCGAACGCCGCCAAAGTGAGGCCGTTCAGAACCAGCGTCGCTGCAGGCGCGCCGGATTGCAGCCCGTCGATGCCCTCCAGCAGCCATCGCTGCGGCAGAAACTCGGCAATCGCTCGCAGCGGCGTCGGCATGGCCTCCACCGGGAACATGCAGCCTGCGATCAAGCAAGTGGGAATGATCAGCAGGTTCTGCAGCGCGTTCGCGGATATGGCGTTTCGCGAGAACGCGACGATGACCAAGGACAATCCCACCGCCACCCATGCAAATAGCACGAGAGCAAGCGCAATGCTCCAGAGGGGGGCCCCGGGCCGGATGCCGAAGCCCATCGTCATGACCGTTAGCACGACGGCTACCTGAAGCATGAGAAGCAGGACATTGGCGGCGACGTTCGACGCCACGTAGGCTCTGGAGGAAGAGGGGGCGGCCAACAGCCTGTAATAAGTCCGGTTCTCCCTCTCTTTGATCATATGGGTCGACAAGCTGACGGCGGAGAACATCATGACGATCACGAGGTAACCAATGGATCGGTTCGTCATGTCCCGCCCCGCGGAGAGATCCTCCGCCGTTTCCTTCCGCAGACCGAATTCGGCCGCATCGAGCTGTGCATACCGTTCCTCGAAGCCGGAGACGTCCCCGGACGTTGCCGCCGCAAGCGCGCTTACGTTTTCGACGTACCGATTAAGCATGAGCTCCACGTAAGAAGCGACTTCCGAGCCTTCCAGAGCCATTAACTCCGCTTTCGCATCCGTGCGCCCCTCAATCAGTGCCTGCGCGTAACCTTCCGGTATCGTAATCGCGACATCCAGCTCCCCCGACAGCACGACTTCTTCGGCCTCGCCAATGGACGGAAGCGTCGCGATTTCCATAAGTTCGATGTCTTCCAGATAGGCCAGGACGCGATCCGATACCGGCTCCCCCGCGTCCAGATTCACGACTCCCACGTTAAGCGGGTTGGGATTGGCGCTGCCTCCGATGATAAGGAAGGCCAGCACGATGCCGATGACCGGCGTAATCAGGAAAACCAGCAAGCTTTTATATCCCCGCAGCATGGACCGTATCGTCCTTCGCAACAACCAGATCATATCCTTCATCTACAACCCTTCCTTTCTGCGCATGATCCCAATCGCAGCGGCCAGGAACAGAACGGAGAAGCCCATGTTTAGAAGGATCGCCGCGTATTCCGCGGTCATCCCGCCAATGGGACTTTCCACGCCGCCGTAAATGACCGAAAGCAGCCCGTCGTTGGTCCAATCCAGCGGCGAGAATCGCGTCAGCTTGCTGAAGAAATCCCCGTTATCCACGTTCTGGAAGTACGATCCGCCGAAGAGCGCCGCCAGTTGAATGATCGTCATGATGACGGCGCCGGACGCCTTCGAACCGAGCATATAGCTGCTGCCAATCCCCAAGCTGATCGCGAACACGATTTGCGAAGCCAGCACCAGCAGCACCATGACGGGATTGTCTCCCCAATCGGCTCCGTACATATATTTGCTGAGAAGCACGATAAGGATGACGAAGAACAAATGGAGCAGGAGCGACCCCGTTATTTTGCCGGCAAAAATCTCCGCCTTCGTCACCGGCGCCACCAGCAGGCGATTAGCCGTATGGCGAACGCGTTCGTTCTCGATCAGGAGGCCCGCCGTCATAGAGATGTACATGATGATCATCGTCGTCACGGCTACCGAATAATAATCGATGGCGTTCGGCTTCGGCGGCGCTTGCAGCATCCTTGTCTCGAAATGTCCCCCCGATGATGCGGCCCCCTCGGCCGCGCCCACAGCTTCCGGCAAGACGAGAGACAGCTTGCGATGGTCCGCGTATGCCGATAACAAGCCCTGGACGATCGCGTTCTCGGCTCCGATCCGGTCGTTGCCGTAATAGCGGATGCCCTCGTCGCCAATCGTTGCATAGCCGATGTATCCGCCGTTTTTCACCTCGTCGATCGCCGCTTGCTCTGCCATCTTTGCTTCATCGAAGGCGATCCCCTTTACTATAATCTCCCTGTCGCCCCGCTCCGTGCCTTCGAGCCCACCTGTCTCGTCGATAGATCTGCCGATCCAGGACTCCCAATGCTCCTTCGCTGCTTCGTCCCCGCTTGCCGAGTACAATACGCGGACGGTTCCTACGGCCTCTTTGCCGTTGAAGTTGCCCGACAGCACCGAGCCGAGAATGAGAATGAGCAGAACGGGCGTAGCCAGCATAAAGATCAGCATCGCCGGGTCTCTCGACGTCATCAATTCCTTCATCGCAATTCGCCAAACGTTCACGCGGTTCTCCTCCTTTCTTCTCCTGCCATTCTAATCATCCCTCAAGCTGCGGCCGGTCAGCGTCAGAAAAACCGTCTCCAGACTCGGCTGTCTCTCGTCGACCGAGCGGATCTCCATGCCGCTCTCCATTATGCATTGAAGAACCCGGTTCAGGTTGCCCACCTCGGCGTCCGATTCTACGCGAACCGCGCTCCCTTCAACGTCTACGGTCACGGCCCTCACTCCGGCGATGCCGCGAAGCTTCTCCTCGTTCAGTCTTTCCGCGGATTTCAGCTCGATCATCAGCGTCTTGCGATCCGTTATGATCGACTTGAGCTGCGCCTTCGTCCCTTCCGCGATCATCTTGCCATGATCCATAATCGCGATGCGGGTGCAAAGCTCTTCGACTTCCTCCATGTAATGGCTCGTGTAGATAATGGTGCAGCCCATCTCGTTAAGCTTCCTGACGGAATTCAGAATGTAGCTGCGCGACTGCGGGTCGATGCCGACCGTCGGCTCATCCATCATGATCAGCTTTGGACGGTGGGCAATGGCGCAAGCGATGTTCAGCCTCCGTTTCATGCCGCCCGAGAAATTCCGCGGGAAGCTCCTATGCTTGTCGTCGAGCCCCGCGAACGCGAGAGCCTCCTCCGTGCGGCTCTTCAGCTCCGCACCCCTTAATCCATATAATCCGGCAAAAAAATGCACATTCTCGTAAGCCGTCATATCCTCGTAGATGGCGATTTCCTGCGGCACGAAGCCGATGTTCGACTTCGCGAACCTGCCGTTCCGCGCTATATTGCGATCCAGCAGCCGAATCTCGCCTTTGCTCGCCGGAATCAAACCCGCGATCATGTGGATCGCCGTGCTTTTGCCCGCGCCGTTGGGGCCCAAGAGTCCGAATATTTCGCCCTCCCTAATGCTGAGCGACAATCCGTCGACCGCCGTAAAGTCGCCAAACGTCTTCGTCAATCCCTCCAGTTGCAGTACGTTCATCCGCATTCCCTCCCGTAACTCTTTCGTCTTGCCCTTATCGTACAAAAAAAGATGAACCCCGCGGAAGTGCGTAAGTTCATCTTCTGACATGAGAAATCTCATGGTTATGGATATGGCGATACTCATGCCTTGCCGCAAGGAAGGAGCGTCGTGACGGAGAAACCCGCCGAGCCGTCTACGATGACCTTGCCGTTCGCGGACGCCGCCCGCTCCTCCATGCCGGCGATGCCGAGTCCCTTCACGATCTTCGAAGCTCCCACTCCGTTGTCGGAGACGCCGGCCTTCACCATCGTGTTCAGCACCTCGATATGGACCGACACGGTGGTTGCCCGGGCATACTTCGCCGCGTTCGTCAGTGCCTCCGTCACGTTGCGATGGATAATTTGCCAGTGCAGCTGCTCGATTCGGCCCACGTCCCCCTCGAAGGTAAGCGCGACGCGCAGCCCCTCGTGCGTGGCCGCAAATTCGTCGATGAACAGCCGCAGCCGGTTCAGCCCAAGCTGCTCGGCCAACGGCTTCATGTCCCGGAGGACGAGGCGAATGCTCTCGATGCCTTCTTTGGAAATGGCGATCGCGTTGCCGAGCAGCTCGGCGGAACGTTCCGGATCTTTGGCCTGCAGCCGTTTGGCCGCCTCCATCTGAATGAGCGCTCCCGTCATGGAATGCCCGATCTTGTCGTGAATATCCTGCGAGAGACGGTTGCGTTCCTCCAGCTTGAACGTATACTCCGATTGGCGGATGTAATCGTTGCTCTCGCCAAGACTCCTTTGCAGGCGATGGATGTCGGCGCGCAGCGCCTCCGTCGCTGCCTTGGCCGTCGAGGATTGACGGGCGTGCCTGTCCAGCAGCCAATGGAACAGCAACGAGAGCAAGGCGATTAGTCCGTAGGAAGCCTGCAGGTCGCCTTGAAGAAGCGGCAGCGGCGCCAAGGCAGGCAAGTATAAGAGTGCATGCCATTGCGAGAATCCGGCGTTGTCATGGACGCCCCGTTCAGTTGTCGGCTGCAGTGTGCCGGAAAGCGGCGGACCGCCGGGGTCGTCCGTATACCGCCCGCTCCCGTCCGGCCAACTCGAGCGCGTCGTCGTATACGCCGCTTCGGATGCCTGACGCGCCGAGCCGCGCATTTGACTATACGCCGCTCCGTACGCCTGTCGTGCCGGGCCACGCATTTGGCTATACGCCGCTTCGGACGCCTGCCGCGCCGGGCCGAGCGATCGGCTGTATGCCGGTCCTTGCACTCGCTCTGACGACCGGAAATCCGCCATACTCGCGGCAATTCCATACAGCTGAATCGGCAGAAGCAGCGTCATCGCCGGCTCGACGAAATAGGCCGCGGCGGCGATGAACAGCGTTGCAAGCGTCTGAGCGGCACCTTTCCACGCTAGCCCGCGCTTCATATACGCCAGCAAGTCAAAGCTGATGTACAGAAGGATCGCGATCGTGTCCAGGGCCTGCCGGCCGTCCCCGTAAGTCGTAAAGACGACGTATAGCAGCAGGACGAGCTTGAAGCCCATCAGCCATGTTTCAGGCCGCAGATCGCGCTCCATCAGCGGCGCCCCTCTCCGGTCAAATAATAGATCGCGATTTGCGTACGATGTTCGAGCCCCGTTTTGCCCAGGATGGATGTGATGTGGTTGGCGACCGTGCCCTCCGACAAGAAGGCTTGCTTCGCGATCTCCTTGTTGGACATTCCTTTCGCGATCAGCGACATGATCTCCAACTCCCTCGCCGTAAAGAGGTCCCTGTCGATGTTCGTTCCCGCGCCGTTCTTCGCCGGTTTCTGATCCTCCGCTTGGGTCATCAGACCGGCGGCAAGCTTCTCCATTACGACGTCCTGCAGCACATGATGCCCGTTATGTACCGTGCGGATCGCGTCGCGGATTTCCTCGGGATCATTGTTCTTCAAAAGATAACCCTTTGCCCCGTTCCGCACCGCCTCCGAAATGAAACGGTCCTCGTCGAACGTCGTCAGAATAAGCACCTTCGTCCGCGTCCGCTGCGTGATTCGGCCCGTCGCCTCCACGCCGTTCATATTCGGCATCTGCACGTCCAGCAGCGCGACATCCACTTCATGCTCTTCGCAATAAGCCACCGCTTCCGCCCCATCCTGCACCGTCGCCAGCACCTCGAACTCCTCGAACGTGGACAAGATGATCTTCATCCCTTCCCGGATGAACGAGTTGTCGTCCGCTATTAATACCGTAATTTTCAATGTCTCCGCTTCCCCTTTACAACAATTCCTCCGGCTTATAAAACTCTGCTTCAAGTTTCCTAAAGTCGTTGTCCCATGTTAGTACAGGCAGCCGCGAATAAATGGCCTTTGCTGATAAATAGCAATCAACAAAATCCAGGCTTGACCTTTTAAATTCTTGAAGTGACTTTTGTATAATGCCTTCCTCTTCGAACTCGACATCCGAATATTCCATCAATGCAAGCAGAGCATTTCCCGCGTCCTCTTGCTTAAATTTGTAGTATTTCGTCAATATCCAACAAAGCTCCGTAACGACTGTAGACGTCACGACTAGCCGGATAGCTTCTCTTTCGAATAATGTCACCAATGTTTGGATCTGTGCTTCATCGTCGCCTGTTAGAATTCGTAAGATCACATTCGTATCTGCAAAATATCTATTAGCCATCGCGCTCTGTAACCTCTTTGTGTTTTTGTACAACGTGCTCGGCAATTGATCGCTTAGCTTCGTATTCGTCGTATTTGATATCAGTCTTAAGAATACCAAACAGTTCAACGATTGACTTTTTCTTTGGTTTAACGACAACTTCGCCGTTCTCATTCAGTACGAATGCCAGGCGATCTCCTTTCCCAATGTCCCAATGTTCCCTAAGGTCGCTAGGTATGGTTAGTTGCCCTTTCTCCGTCATCTTCCCAGAGTATAGTTCCTTCATCCTTTCACCCCTCCGAAAGTATTACTTTAAATTTAACAAATGTATTACTTTCAATCAAGACATCGAATGGTTGAGCATTGCTTGTTCCCCGCTTGTTTTCGAAGCGCCTTCAATGAGTAGAAGCAAAATAAGGAATACTTAAACATTTCTTAATGGGTGGTAAAACTTTGTTGGGTACACTCAGGTGGTCGATATGTGAACGCACAAAAATTCCCCGACCGTCGAGGCCGAGGAATTCTCGTGCAAATAACAAGCTTGCTCAGTTGTTAGCGAATCCGAATCTCGCCGTCGTAAGATGCGATGACGCCATACAGATCCGGACGACGGTCGCGGAAGATGCCCCACTCTATGCGCTGCACTTCGAGCTGGTCGAGATCGAACTCGGCGACAAGCACCGTCTCTTCGTCGCGACCCGCCTCGGCCACCATGTTGCCCTGAGGACCCGCGATAAACGAGGATCCGTAGAAGTTGATCGAGGAATCTTCGTCGCCCTCTTCGCCGATGCGGTTGGACGCGATGACCGGCATCAGGTTGCAAGCCGCGTGGCCTCTCATGCACATCTGCCAGTGGTCCTTGGAGTCGATCGTGCCGTCCTGCGGCTCGGAGCCGATCGCCGTCGGGTAGAACAGCAGCTCCGCGCCCATTAACGCCATGCTGCGTGCCGCTTCCGGATACCATTGATCCCAGCATACGCCGATGCCGATCTTGGCGTAACGCGTCTTCCATACTTGGAAGCCCGTATCGCCGGGGTTAAAATAAAACTTCTCCTCATAACCCGGTCCGTCCGGGATATGGCTCTTGCGGTATTTGCCCAGCACCTCTCCGTCGGCGTCGATGACCGCGAGCGAGTTGTAGCGCGCATAGT
Source organism: Paenibacillus agaridevorans (assembly GCF_018604145.1). Taxonomy (NCBI): domain Bacteria; kingdom Bacillati; phylum Bacillota; class Bacilli; order Caryophanales; family Paenibacillaceae; genus Paenibacillus; species Paenibacillus agaridevorans. The sequence goes on from NZ_CP075889.1 coordinate 6,495,427, forward strand.
TTTTCTTCTCGTAAAAGCTGATCGGCAGCACGACGTTCAGTTCTTTCGCGATACCGCGAAAGTGATTGATTGCCTTGTTCTCTTCCAGCTCCGTCGCGTAGACGTAGTAGTCGGCTTTCTCCTTCTGGCAGAAATACGGCGTCTCGAACAGCTCCTGCAGCAGGATGATCTGCGCGCCTTGCGCCGCCGCTTCGCGTACCAGTTTCTCTGCGTTGCGGATGTTCTCTTCTATATTCGTTGTGCAGCTCATCTGAGTAGCTGCTACTTTAACGGTTCTCATGAGTATGTTGGCCCTCCTTGTTGTTTCTGTTACGCCCGGCGAGCCGGCATTTGCTGTGTCGTGCAATGGACGTTGCCGCCCTCGCGAATGATGGCCATGCCGTCAATCGTGCGGATCCGGCGATCCGGGAACGCCGCCTGCAGCTTCCGGGTAGCCTTGCGGTCGGTCTCCTCCGCCGCTCCGCCGAACACGGGCAGGATGATGCCGCCGTTGACGAAGTAGAAATTCAAATAGCTCAGCGTTAGACGAGTCTCCTCGTATTCGGCGTAAGGCGGCTGCTCGAGCTCGATAACCTCCAGCTTGCGGCCCTTCGCGTCTACCGCTTCGCTCAAAATGCGGCGGTTTTCCTGCGTAATCGCGTAGTTGTCGTCGGATGGATCGTCGCATACTTGCAGGATAACCTTGCCTGGCGCCGCGTAGCATGCGATGTTGTCGACGTGACCGTCCGTCTCGTCGCCGCTAAGTCCGCGCTTTAGCCAGATGATGTTGTCTACGTTCACGAACTCTTTGACATAAGCTTCGATCTGCTCGCGGCTAAGCTCCGGATTGCGGTTCGTATTCAGCAGGCACTCTTCCGTCGTGAGCAAGGTGCCTTCGCCATCCGTATGGATAGAGCCGCCTTCCATGACCAACGGGGCGTCGAATTGTTTTACGCCGACATGCTTCAGAATTTGCGGCGCTACGGCATCATCCAGATCCCATGGCGAATATTTGCCGCCCCAGGCGTTGAACTGCCAGTTCACGCCGGCCAGCTCGCCATCGCGGTTTACGACGAATGTCGGGCCATTATCGCGCAGCCAAGCATCGTTATGCGCGATAGGCAGACACTCCACGGCATCGTTGCCCGCAAACAGCGAGCTCACTTTGTCGAGATCCTGGGGATTTACGACAATCGTGATCGGCTCGAATTCCGCAATGGCATTTACCAGCTCCGCATAACCGGCGCTGACTTGCTCATAATGCTCGGGATAGACCATCGAGGCCTGCACCGGCCAACTGATAAACGTGCGTTCATGCTCCGTCCATTCGGCCGGCATTGTATAATTCAATTGTTTCGGATTCATATGAATTGGTTCCCCCATTATCGCAATCGCAAAGTACTTCAGACGTTCATTGCCGCTGAAACCATCCTTATCATATAACAAATCAACCTGGGTCTCAATTGCCGGATTTTAGAGGATATCCATCGTTGCGGCTTCCCTAAAGGATCTGACGTTGTTTCCATTAGAAAGGCGGGAGTAAGATGAAGAAAAAAGTGCTTATTGTTATCGGTTGTTTGATTGCCATTCTTGCTTTGACGATCGCAGGCGCAAGGGCCGTTTATAACGATCATGAGGACTTTTTCAATATGTTCAAAAGCTTCACCGTTCGAATCGACAATCAATCGGACTTCGATTTTGTGGCAATCGAGGCTGGCATTCTTCAGAGCGGCGATAACGGCGACATCGTGGAGACCGGCTCCAAAGATACATTGGCAAATCCCCTCGCCAGCGGGGACAAGGTAACATTCAAGCCTAAACTTAGCATTCAAGGCGAGGGCGGCATCTACTTGAAGGTGACCGATTCCAGCGGCAGAACGGAAACTTACGGCGTATGCTCATACACGGAATCTTTGTCCGGGCAGACGGACGTTATTGTAAGCAATGACGGGGTGAAGATCGATCAGAATTGTTACTGACATCGGGTAGAGTCCGGATTGTTGCAAAAGTCCAGTTACAATTTTAACTGTTAAAGCGGGATGAGCTGGCATGAAGCTTGTGTTTCTTGCGATAACGTTCCGGCGTCATGCCCGTATGCTCCTTGAATACGCGGCTAAAATGCGAAGGATGCTTGAATCCGACCTCATAGCCGATTTCGGTAATACTGTTACCGAGCTCGATCAATTCAAGCTTGGCCTGGTAAATTCGGCGATGCATCAAATGCTGGAAAATGGTCATGCCGGTCACTTCTTTAAAGGTTTTGGACAAATAATATTTGTTTAAATGCAGCTCGTTTTGAATGGCATCAAGCGTGATCTCTTCCCTGAACGCGGCTTCTATATAAGAAATAATGGATTGAACATGCTGTTCCTTAAATGTTGGGAATGACGATACCGTTTGAAGCGGCTTTTCGCAAAGATCATAAATGAGAATGAGCAGATCCAGAAGACGGGCCTGAAACCGCAGATGGGCATGAGGTTTATGCTGAAGGTACAACTCTTCAAGCTTTTGCAGCTCGGCTTCTACTTCGGCCTTGTCTTCATTTCGAAGCTGCAGCCGGATATTGTGAAGCTTCTCGAAGGGCGCAAGCAAATCCGGAGCGGAGGCAGGCTGAATATATTGTTTGAAGAAAGAGGGATCGAAGTGCAGCGTGGTGCGTATGTAAGCATCGTTATTGATGATATGCGCTTTGTGCAAAGTCATGCCGTGCATCAGCAGCATATCGCCTGGCTCTAGTACATGAATGCGGTCGTTAATCAAATAATTGACCTTGCCCCCGCGAAAATAATAAATTTCATAATGGAAATGGGTATGGTATTTCGTTTGATTGTTATAGCTGGTCGATGTGACCATTATAAAAGGAGTCTTAATTCGCATCTTGTTATTCATTTGAATTCCTCCTGCAAGTACACTTATTATACACCAACCACAGTCAAATAAAAATTTTATTACATAAATACGAATGAAGTTCCCCTCTTCTCCCAGTGGTACGATACCACTAAGCGACAAGGGTTGTTTGCAGGACTTGATCATAAATTCGAGATGATGAGGAGCTAACCGGAAATGGAATTTATGCGTTTAGGCGTTATTGGACTTGGAAATATGGGCAAAGGACATATCCGTTATATTTTGAAAGGAGATGTTCCCGGGGCGAAGCTGACGGCAGTCAGCGACAACGCGGAAGCGGGGAGGCAATGGGCAAAAGATAACGTAGATGAAGGGGTTAGCATTTATGCCGATCCTTATGAAATGATGGATTCCGGCAAGGTTGACGGAATATTGATCGCAACTCCGCATTATTCGCACCCGGAACTGGCAATTGCATGCTTCGAGCGCGGTTTGCATGTCATGGTAGAGAAACCTGCCGGTGTATTTACCAAGCAAGTTCGCGAGATGAATGACGCCTATGCCAAAACAGACGTAAAATTCAGCATGATGTACAACCAGCGTACAAACCCGTTATACCGAAAACTGAAAGATTTGGTGGACAGCGGGGAGCTTGGCGAAATCAGACGAACCAACTGGATTATTACGAACTGGTACCGCTCGCAAAGCTACTATGATTCAGGCAAATGGAGAGCGACATGGGAAGGCGAAGGTGGCGGAGTTCTGCTGAATCAGGATCCGCATCAGCTCGATTTGTGGCAATGGACGATCAGCATGATGCCAAAGCGGGTTCGAGCCTTCTGTTATTTTGGCAAACATCGCGATATTGAAGTCGAAGATGATGTAACGGCTTTTGTTGAATATGAGAATGGGGCGACTGGCGTATTCGTAACGACAACCGGTGAATCGCCTGGCACCAATAGACTCGAAATCAGCGGCGACCGCGGAAAAGTTGTCATTGAAGACAACAAGCTGACCTTTTGGCGCCTGCGCGAATCCGAACGGGAATTCAATGCAAACTTCAAGGGTGGCTTTGGCCAGCCGGAATGTTGGAAATGCGATGTTCCGGTCGTTGGGGAAAATTCGAATCATAGAGGCATTATGCGCAATTGGACAAACGCGATCTTGCATGGCGAAGAGCTGATCGCTCCGGGCGAGGAAGGCATTAAAGGCCTGATGTTATCCAACGCGATGCTGCTATCCACCTGGATCGACAATTGGGTGGACTTGCCGATTGACGAAGAATTGTATTATGCGCAGTTGCAGGAAAGGATCGAAAGCTCTCGTTACCGGAAGCGGACATAACATCGAACTAGGCATAGGCGCATATGGGCTTCTCAGCTTCGGATATTCCTTCCGGGTTGCGGAGCTCTTTTGGCATTTCGGCGCGTTCGACTATATTGCTGACGAATATGCCAGTGGCGGACAGCACGAATAGAGAGGGGGCTAGACGTCCCCCTCCTACTCGCAATGAAACTATTAAGCTGTAAGCTGACGACTAAATCAAGTCCGATTGCTGCAAGAGCCTCGTTACAATGACAGCAACCTCCGCACGCGTCATATTGTTTTTTGGCGCCAATACATGGACATCCCGTCCATTAATGATTCCAGCCTTCAAGCAGGATGCGATGCTTTGCGCGGCATAGTCGGAAGCATCGCCGACATCCTCGAACATGGACAGCAGCTGTTCAGCTTCATTCTCGGCAAGCTCTACGTTCAAGCCGGTTAATTTCATCGCTCTAGCTGTCATGGTCATGGCTTGCTCACGCGTGATTTTATCCGCGGGCCTGAACGTACCGTCTTCATATCCTTCTATGATCCCATACTCGTGCGCAATGGCAACGGCATCATAAAACCAGTTGTCTTTGGTTACATCATTGAAAATATCCTTACCGGTACCGGAGCGCATTACCCCGAGTCCCCTAATGATCATCGCGGCGAATTCCGCGCGGGTAATCTCCCTTGCAGGCTCAAACTTGCCTTCTACGTTGCCATTAATCACAAGTCGGGACCCTAAGTCATTGATCTCCTCCTTGGCCCAATGCGTATGAACGTCCGCAAAGGTTTTGGGGCTCGAAACAACCGAATAGACGCTATTGGTCAAGCTTGCGATTTGAGCATAAGGCTTTCCGTCGATGATAACGACTTTTGTAGGCACATGCGACAAGGAGCCGTCAGAGCCCAGGACAACGCCTGTCGCGATTGTACCCGAATGGGATCCCTCGGGGAGCGCAATGTTTCTTTGCACATAACCGTCGAATTTTGAAATTTCCACATCGCTACTGTTGCTGCTGGCGATGATCTTGAATTCTATCGGCTGTGCAACAACCTGATAGCCTTGACGCTCCGCGGTGTCCTGCACCTGATTTATCGTATCCGTTGCAGGCGTTGCTATCGTAATAAGGATCTTGATGTCCTGTAAGGCCAACTGAGTTCCCATCTGCTGTGACACGGCTTCCAGATCGATTAGCGCCGCGGCCAACGTATAAGTTGCCTTGTCTGTTATGATCTGCAGCAGCGTCTCCTTTGCTTCCAGGAGCTTCACCATCTGTCCCGTCAATTCCACTACGACCTTGTCGGATTGTGCATTCACCGGAATGGCAATCGTTGCGCCATTGTTCTCCTGGGACAGCTTCTGCTCCAGTCTGGCGGGATCGATGGTAACGATTGTGACGCTATTGCCGTTCTCTTGAGTCGTAGTTTCCGTACTGATTCCGACTGCCGGAGTATCTCCACCATTGTTGCCCGTTGGCGGCGACGATGGTATTTCTCCACCGCTGTCTACCTTGGCATTGACTGTCAAAGCGGCCGATTTCGTATCGGTTGCGTCGTCAATCCAGGCGGTTCCGTCCCAGCTTTGCTTCTGGAACGTAACCTCAATGAGGTATTGTCCTGCCGCCGAAGTGGCATAGCTGGCGGAATAGACTCCCTCGGTTACCGTGAACTCTCCGGATTTGCCAGCTTCGGTAGAGCTCCATCCAACGGGATTATAGCGTTCCTCGCCTGGCAGGGTTCCGCTTTCATTCTGTCTGTCGCCTGCTGCCGTAATCGTTACCGTATCGCCAGCCGTCACGCTGCTGCGGTCCAGGGTTACGGCGTTTTTGGACGCGTCGGCCGTTGGAGGCAACGGTGGCTCTCCATCGTCGTCATTGACTGTCAATACGACCGATTTCGTATCGGTGGTGACGTCAAGCCAAGCGGCTCCGTCCCAACTTTGCTTCTGGAACGTAACCTCTATGAGGTACTGTCCTTCTGCTGAAGCGGTCAGGCTGGAAGAATACGCCCCATCGGTTTCCGTGAATTCCCCAAATTGTCCAAGCTCGGCAGAGTTCCATTCAACGGGATAATACCGCTCCTCATTCACCACTGTTCCGCTTTCATTCTGTCTGTCGCCTGCTGCCGTTATCGTCACCGTATCGCCAGCCGTCACGCTGGTGCGGTCGAGGGTTACGGTGTTATTGGACGCGTCGGCCGTTGGGACCTCCGATTGCGCCTGTTTTATGCCAGTAACGAGAACATTGCGGTATACCGTATTTACTGATGTTGTTCTAAAGCCTATCGATCCTGTTGTCCACTCGGTTACAGGATTGGTCCATTCCAATTGTAATTCTCCATCCATATAACCCTTTATGGAATTCCCGTATACAAGCACTTTTAATGTATACCATTGTTTCGCCGCAGATGTAACAGCCGCGCTGGATAAGAGTGTCATGTTTCCGTCCACGGATTTGTATAACTCCAGTTTGCTGTTGTTTGTATTGAGCCGGTACATATAGAAGTTTTTGTCATCCTGTACTCGGAAGACAAGGCCAGCATTGGCATTCTTGATGTGATTTCTTACATCGGTTTCATAGGCATAATCACTCCATGAATCGCCTTCTGTAAGTAGGAGGAGGGCCGGCGTATCCGCTTTTTGAATCAGAATATTCGAGCCTTCTTCCATTTCTACCCGCCATGTGCCTGAGCCGGAATTCCATCCTTCAGAGTTCCCATCCGCAAAATCATCGCTGAAAAGAACGTTGCTCGGATCGGATTCAACGGGCAATTCATCCGCCTCTAGGATACGAATTGTAAAGTTCTTTTCATAAGAAAGTCCGCCTGAATCCGTGCTCCGCACCCGGATGCTGTAGCTGTCTTTGGTGTCGTAATCCAGCGTAGTACGGAGAATCAGCGTATTCCCAAGCACGGGAATGGAGAAGCTTCCATTGTCGGTATCTCCCTCTCCGGCTGCAAGCGTGTATGAAAATACATCCCCTTCATCGGGATCTGCTGTGGAGAAGGCGCCAACGAAGCTGCCTACAGCCGTATTCTCCACCAGGAGATTATTCGAAAGCATCATATCGGTCGGCGGCAGATTAATGGCGGACACGATGACATCGTCGAACTTCACATTGGCCGAGGTGGTTCGGAATCCGACGCCTCCCGTAGTTAATTCTTCGACAGGATTAGTCCAGGTCGTCATCAACACGCCGTCCACATAAGCTTGGATCGTATTGCCTTGAAGGGCTACTTTTATCGTATACCACTGCTTACTAGGCGTAAACGCAGTGTCGGCACTCACTATACGAGTCAAGGTGTCGTTCACGGCTTTAAACAGCTCCAGCCTTTTTTCCTTCGCATTGATACGGTACATATAATAATTTTCTGCATCCGTCACCCTGAAGATCAGGCCTGCGTTTTCTTGGCCGTTTGCCAAGTGAGGATGTACTCTGGCTTCAAAGGTGTAATCGGTCCAGGAAGCGCCGTCTTTAGCGATCAGGAACGAGGTGTCGGTCCGATTCCCGCTGGACAGAAATTTTCCTTCATTTAAAAACCCGTCATCCTCCGTAACTGTCCATAGATCTTCTGTTTGGGATATCCAGTTATCAAGAGTTCCGTCTTCGAAATCATCGCTGAAGATAGGCGGAATCGTATTGGCGAAGGCTACCCCGCGCACATTTTCATTCCGCACGGATGCTTTCAGGTCGCTCAGGCTTCTCGCAAGCACGCCTTTCACATATACATCCGTGAACGTCAAGCCGTCCACCATTCCGCCTTTGGTCGGATTTCCTTGAATCTGGGAAGTACCACCAGTCTGGCGGACATTAATATTTTTGAACAGGATATTGCTTACATCTCCGGATGTACTGGTGGACACCCTGAACCAATAATTGCCGAATTGGTTAATACCGACCCGTTCGATATCGATATTTTCAAAGGTAACATTTCTGGCGTAGCCTTCCACCGGAAGCGGATTGCTTGTAAATGCATGATCGATAAGCAGCGCCCGAGCGCTTTGATACACATATGAATTTTTTATGGTTACATCGATTTGGGGTGTGGCTATGCCCATGCCAAGCTTGAAAGCCGCGGTGCGGGTCCAGGCGAGGCAGTCGTCGAAGACCACGTTGGACAGACTCTCGATAGCGCCGGGCCAATCCTTGGACATACCCATTTGGGGCCAGGTTTTGGTGGAATAGGCATCGTCGTCGGAGATCGCGAGGGCATGCTTAACCAGCACGTTCTGACTTTCGTTAATATCAATGCCGTCGTTCTCAAGCACGCGCAAATCCTGGTACACCTTATAATTGGTAATCGTTACGTTGTCGGAACGAACCACCATGAAGGTCCAGAAGCCGGCGTCCCTCAGGCTCAAGCCGTCAAATGTAAAGTTGCTGGTTGCGATCGGCACTAACAGGTTGTTAATGAAGCCTTCTCCTTGCTTATGTGTAGCAGGAACATCTCCTTGCATCTTGTAATTTCGCATCTCGATCCCTTTGCCGTCGATGGTTCCGCGTCCCCGCATGGTGATATTCTCGGAATCAACTTCCGTGCTAATAAAGTAGGTTCCATCCCTCGAGAGCGAATCCTTGCGGAAGTCATTCCGGTAATCCTGGCCTCTGCCCGTACCGACAATGACAGCGCCTCCGGCCAGGTAGAAGTCGACATTGCTTTTCAAGACCAGATTTCCGCTTTTGTAGACTCCGGCTGGTATATACACGGTACCGCCGCCCTCGGCTTCATGAGCATCGTCAATTGCATCTTGAATCGCATCCGATGCCATCGTTGCGCCCGTATTGTCCGCATTGTACGGAGCAGCTGTCACATCGTAAACGTTGTTTGCGGTCGGATCGGGAATATCTGTCTCCAGCGGATCCGCCGCGATGACGAGTCTTTTTCTAATCTTTGCCGGGTCGCTTTCATCGACCTTTTCACCCGGATCCTCGTTGATATCCACGATCACATAGGTGGAGGTAGACAGCGTAAATGTCAGCTTGTTCCCTTCGACCGTCCCCGTAATATTTTTGGCTAGCGGGCTGATGGAATACGAGGTAATCGGTTCGTTCGCGGTTACCTCGATAGTGACCGTTCCTTCGAAAGAAAATTGCGCGTAGTCATATTCAGGCTTGTAATGGATGACAGGAACCGACTGGTCATCCGCTTTCAATGAATAGACACTGGATGCCGTATAAATGGAGGGCATTGGATAGTTCTGAATGGTCGCCGGTCCTACCGTTGCCTCAAGCAAGGACGCAGAATTCGCATCCGCGGTATCCGTTAAAGTGGCCGGGTCGTACTCGAATACTTCGGACGCACCGGCTGTCTGCGGCAGCAAACCTGTGAGCAAGACCGCCATTACTAATAGAAGACTCAACACTTTTCTCATAAACATACATACCTCCGTAAATCGTTATTCTCCCCTGTTGCCTACACTAAGCGCGATGTTGCAAGCGTTATCAACATCAAGCAGTTCCGGTTATCCTGGTTGACCCCCTCTCACGGAATTATTTATTTACTATAATCCTTGTCCCGGAAGAAAGCAGTGGGGTAATCTCACTCTCAAGGGATAAAAACGTAAGGTTGAACCCGGAACAGGGACCCCGGCTATACTCGAATCGTTAGAATTTATCCCTAAAGAGTGAGCTTGCCTCACTCTCTTATATGCAGTCAGCGATTATAATCGGTTTGAAAGTGGAAGCTGGAGCATGAGGAGGGATTAGGAGAAGCAGAATGTGTTGTTCCGAAAAATGTTAGCGCTTTCGCGGGACTGCAAGCGGGGCCGCCGCCCGGGCAACGGATTCTCGTTTCGTACAATTGGCGGGCAGAGACCAATCTTAAGGAGGTACTTATGCTGAACAGGACAAAGAAAGCGATCAGTTTGTTGGTTGTGCTGGCCTTTATTATCGTAGGAGTATTGCCGCAATCGGCCGATGCGAACGGGAATGCCACGATTCAGAATTACTCCATGCCCTCCATATATACCGCATCCAGCGTATACTCGTTAAAAGCGGACAACCAAACGGTCCCCGTTATCAGTTATATGCCCGACTATGATTACGCGCAATTTTCCTTTGACGGCACGGTTAGTCTTGAAGTGACCTTCAATGCCCCGATTACCTCTTATTCCATCAGCCCATTGGCCAAAAACATCGAGGGTACGGTCAGCGGAAACAAACTGACGTTCTCGCTTTCTTCTTCTACTTATGTCATCGTGGAAATCAATGGCCTCAGGAAGCGGCTGGTCATCGCTGCGGATCCCTTGGAGACCAATATTCCTCCATCCTCGGGCGCCGGGATTTATAATGTAACCCATTCGCCGTACAACGCGGACAATACGGGGGCAACGATGGCATCCGGCGCGATTCAACGGGCGATCGATGCGGCCCATAATGCCGGAGGCGGCATCGTATTTATTCCGGCAGGCGTCTATAAAAGCGGTAATCTGACCTTGAAGAGCAATGTCGACTTCTACCTGGCCGGAGGTGCCGTCATCCTCGGTACGGGCAAAGGCGAGGATTACCGGAATGACTTCCGCAAGACTTCGCGAAATGCGGACGGCACGTATTTTATTCGCACGACCGCAGGCTCCAGCAACATTACGGTCCGGGGACGGGGAACCATCGATGGGCAAGGCATAGCGATGCGGGAGCGGAAGATGCCAGCGCCGAACAAAAACGAAGGGTTCCTGAACAATCTGCTGGTTCCGATGCAAACGTCCAATTTTAATTTTGACGGTCTCATCCTGCGGGATGCCGGCTTCTGGTCGTTCATGGTGGCTCGTTCCGACAATGTGACCATTAAAAATCTGAAGGGCTTCCAGGATTTATACAAAATCGAGAATGACGTGATCGATATTAACGAGAGTCAGAACGTGCTTGTCCAGCATTCGATCGCCATCTCGGATGACGATACATATTCGACGAAAACCTGGCTGCAGACGGGAATGTCCAGCGGGTGGCCGGGAGCGCTGGAGCACTTGGAGAATGTGGTCTTCGACGATGCATTTGCATGGACCAGGTGCGTGGCGTTCAAGATTGGCCAGGGAGTGGCCCAGGCGCAAATCGGGGTAACCGTCCGCAATTCGTATGTGTATCAGAGCGCCCGAGCCTTGCTGATTGATCACGGCTACACCATGAACACGCTTCCGGAGGAAGGCTACGCCAGGCGGATTACGTTCGAGAATATCGATATTGAACGAGTAGACGTCAATCAGTTCGGCAATTACTGGCTGGGGATCTCGACCAGCACCTCCGGCGATGTCAGCGACGTCGCGGTGAAAAACATCAATATTCGCCAGTTGGGCTCGCAGCAATCCAGACTTTCCGGGAATGTGACCAACGGCGGAATGGTGAAAAACGTCATGTTCTCGGATGTTTACGTGAAGGGCAAGCTCGCGACCAATCTGACCGACTTGAAGATTTCCGTTATCAATAGCAATGTATCCGGCGTAACCTTTGCCAATTCCAGACCGTTGCTGTTCGGCGACAATTTCCAAGACGGCAATACGACGGGCTGGACGTCAGCCTCAGGTGACTGGAGCGTACCGACGGAAGGCGATAATGGCGTGTTGTCCAGCGGAAGCCAGACCGTCACGTCATTGATTACCGCCCACGCCGGCAACGCATGGAGTGATTACGAATACGAAGCCAAAGTGAAAATGGCGATTACGAATGCCAATGCAGGCATCATATTTAGAGCTCAGGACGCCAATAATTACTATATGTACCGAATGAATGCAGCGAATCAGATGCTGGAATTGTACAAATCCGTGAATGGACAATTGACGCTGGAGGCCAGCGCCCCGTTCGCAGCCCAGAGCAAGAAATGGTACACCCTCAAAGCGGTAGTCGAGGGGAACAAGGTGATAGGTTACGTAGACGGGCAAGCAGAGATGGAATGGACCAACCCGCTAACGGAATTGACGACGGGAGGAGTTGGATTCCGGACCACCTCGGCAGGCGTTCATTTTGACAATGCGGCCGTTTACCCGATCACAAGGTTCAGCGACGACTTTGAAGACGGAAATTCGACAGGCTGGACATCGTCTTCCGGTTCGTGGAGCGTGACGGCAGACGGATCGAAAGCGTTGACCCAAGCCGCCTGGACCACCGCGATTACGACAGCCGGCGATCCATGGACGGATTATACCTATCAAGCCGAAGTGAAAATGCCCATCGCCAATGCCAATGCAGGCCTTCTCTTCCGGGTACAAGATGCGGATAACTATTATATGTACCGAATCAATGCATCGAATCAGATGCTGGAATTGTACAAATCCGTGAACCAGGTGCTGACTCTGGTGTCCAGCGCTCCTTTCGCGGCTCGGGCGGACCAATGGTATACGGTTAAAGTCTTCATCGAAGGCAATACGGTAAAAGGTTATGTGAACGGAGCGTTAATGACGGAATGGACCAACCCCGTTACGGAATTGACGGCGGGGAGGATCGGATTCCGGACCACCTCGGCGGACGTATCTTTTGACGACGCCCTGGTGCTGGCGCCTACCCCTTAACGTTGGCAGGCGAGTAACAGAAGGAGCTGTCCCTTAAGCCGTGAACCGGCTGCGGGACAGCTTCGTTTTTGCATTGTCGAAGCGGCGGCCGAAGTGACATAATCATAGGATAGATTACTTTAAAGGAAGGTGTGACAGGCTTGGACTACCTCGGCAGGCAATCACTGCGCAACAAACTCAAAATCGCGTTTCTGGCCATCATCGTGATCTCCGTCCTGATGACCGGAGGGTTGTCCTATTATATCTCGGCCGCCACCCTGGAGAAAAACGCGCTGAAGCTGACGCAGGACACGGTGGCAAGGTCCGCGCAGATTGTAGACGAGAAGCTTAATAAATTGATGTTGATTATGATGACGTTTATGATCAGCCAACCTTTTGACGAGATGCTGAGGGATGTCGTTTTCGGGGACGACAGCAGGTACTATAAGCATTTAAGCGATCTGGACAATGTCTTCTCGCAGGCGCGCGTCGCCGAACCGTTGATCCATTCCATCTACGTGTCCACGCCGATCGGAGAATTTTATCCTTCGTCCATGAATCGCAATCGGCTGATCGCGTTCGAGGATACCTTTCTGTATGAACGGATCGAACAGGAGAAGAAGAACCTGTGGGTGGAGGGTCATGAGGATATGCTGTTCACCGGCAAGGACCGCGTCATCTCGCTTATTCTGGAGCCGATCTTCGACACGCCGGTCAGCGGCGTATACATTGTCGTGAATATCCGGGAGGACGGCTTTCGAAGGCTGGTGCAAGGAGATGCGGAAGAAGCGTCCAGCTTTCTGCTGAACGACAACGGGGAGACGATCTACCCGGCGAATCAGCCGCTGGTCCGCCAGGCGGTGGACGGGGGAAAGCTGAGGGGCCTGATGAATCGCCCGGAGGGCAGTCAATCCTTTGAGCTGAACGGCGAGACCTATCTGCTTAATTATGCGGGTATCGGCATTGCGGATTGGACGATGACCACCATTCAGTCGCGGGCTGGCGTGCTGAAGGATCTGGTGTATGTCCAATGGTTGATCGCGGGCGTCGCGCTGGCCGCTTTCTTTGTCACCATGCTGATCTCCGGCGCGTTCTCGCGTTATTTGCTTAGGCCGTTGCAAGAATTAATGAAGGTGATGAAGCGGGTCGAGAACAACGATTTGACCGCCCGTTTCGAGAGCGCCAGCGGAGATGAATTCGGTCAAGTAGGACTGCGGTTTAACCGGATGCTTGAGCAGATCGTTGTGTTGATCGACGAGGTGACGGAGGCGCAGACGCATAAGCGGTCCGCGGAGATCAAAGCATTGTCGGCCCAAATGGATCCCCATTTTCTGTATAACACGCTCAATACGATCTACTGGAAGCTGAAATTGAAGCAAATCGAACCCTCGCAGCAGATGGTCATGTCGCTGTCCCGCCTGTTCCAGCTCGGGCTGAACAATGGCCGGGAAATTACGACATTATCGAAGGAATTGGAGCATGTGCGTCAATACCTGGAGCTGCAATTAAGCTGTTATGAAGATTTATTTACCTATGAAATCCATGTGCGCGAGCCTGAGCTGCTTGCCCTTTCGGTTCCGCGTATCCTGCTGCAGCCGTTGACGGAGAACAGCATTATGCATGGATTTCGGGATATGAAGAACGGCGGTCTTATAGAAATTGAAATAATCGGAGAAGAGGATCGCTGGATGCTTGTCGTACGCGATAACGGCAATGGCATGGAAGAGGATCAGGTACATGCCCTTTTCTTGCAGGAATCCAGGAAAGGGTATGCCGTATCCAATCTGATAAGGCGGCTCCAGCTCTATTATGGAGATGGCGCGACCCTTCATGTGAACAGCGCGCCGGAGCGCGGGACGGAAATAGTGATATCATTGCCAAGGAAAGGGGAGCAATGGAATGAACAATCCTGAGGAAATCAGTCTTTGCATTATCGACGATATTAAGAGCGTAGTGGACGGTCTGACTGCGATGAATTGGGAAGAACAAGGGATTCGGGTTGCCGGAGTATCAAGCAATGGCGAAGAAGGGCTTGAACTGATCGGCAACTTGCGGCCGGACCTGGTCATTACCGACATCCGGATGCCAATCATGGATGGACTGAGCATGCTGCGTTTGGTGCTGGAAGAGAACCGCAATTGCAAAGTCATTCTGATCAGCGGCTACGCCGATTTTGATTATGCGCAGCAGGCGGTGCAGCTAGGGGCGTTTGATTTTGTGGTGAAGCCCTTTTCGGAGGAAGATATTATGTCCGCGGCGCTGCGAGCCAAAGCCGAGATTATGGAAGAAAGATTGCAATTGATTAGCTTGAGGGAGATGGAGAACAAGCTTCGCGAGAGCATGCCGGTGCTCCGTCAGGAATACTTTACGCTTCTCGTCAACCACCGGATCTCGTGGGAAGAAGCAGCGGGAAGATGGGACTTCTTGAATATCAAGCTGGAGCCGCGGGGCTTTGTGGCCATGCTGATCGAAATGGACAATGTCCGGGGAGAGGTCGTCGAGCCGTCCATCAGGGAGATGGAGCTAATCCGGTTCTCGTTGCTCAATATTATGCAGGAGACGCTCGCCGAACATACGAACAGCGTTGTATTCCGCTACCGTCTGGACCAGTATCTGGCCGTACTCAACGATACAGGCAAGTCCAGTCCGAACGAAATTGCCGAGCAAATATGCCGGAATATCGAACGATATGCCAAGTTTACGGTTTCCGTCGGGGTCGGAAGCAGGGTGACGGAGATTAGCGAGCTCCCGGACTCCTACCGCCAAGCGCAGCAGGCGCTCTCTCATCACTTGTTCACGGATGGGAATACGGTGATCATGTATGACGATATTCACCAGAGCGGAAGTCAGGAGCCGCTGGCGCTTGAATATAAGGACGAGCTGCTGCTTGCCCTTCGTTCCGGCAATGTGGAGAGGACGGTGTCCATCCTGTCCGCGATATCGGATTCCCTGCAGAAGCTCATCTCTCGGCAAAATCCGAATTATCTCCTTAGTTTGTATGATGAGCTGGCTGCTTCGGCGATCCGCACCTTCTATGAGATGGTTCCGTATGCGGACATACAACCGCTGATCCAGAGCTTCAAGGTTGTGCAAGGGACTGCGGGGCTCTCTCTGGCTGCTTTGCAGCGCCAACTGCTTGCCTTATGCACGGAGGGGGCAACGTTAGTGCACAAGAACAGCCTGTCCGAAGGCCAGAAGGTTATTTATAAAGCGATTGACTATATGAAGAGCCGGTTGCATTTGGATCTAGCCGTCGGCGAATGCGCCGCCCATGTACATCTTAGCGCCAGCTACTTTGCCAGCTTGTTCAAGCAGGTGACCGGGATGACGGTCACGCAGTATATGACCTCGGAACGCATTCAGAAGGCGAAGCTGCTGCTTGTCGAGGGGGCGCAGGTACAGGAGGTGGCACTCGCTGTCGGGTATGAGGAACGCCGATATTTCAGCGACGTGTTCAAGAAGATCACCGGCCAGACGCCTACCGAATTCCGGGCAAGCTATCATATGGAACGTCCGGAGGCATAAGGAACGCATGGCATAGACCATAGAAATCTATCCCTCGAGAGTGAAATTGACGCACTCCCTTTCGGAGTACGGGGGCCTATAATAAAAAAGAGCTCACACTCAAATGTTAATCAAAGGGGTAGAATGTATGCAGAAAAAATGGTTAGGTCTCGGCATGAGTCTCATTATGGCTACCGTAATCGCGGGCTGCAGCGGGAACGACGGCAACGGCAATGCTACTGCAACGAACGCGAATTCCGAAGGAAGCAAGGCGACGCCAACGGCAGAGGCGAACAAGCCTCCAGTGACGCTGAAGTACTGGACGGACGATCGTCATGATCAGGAATACATCAATGAACTCATCAACAAGTTTAATGAGACGAACGAGGACAACATTAAAGTGGAATTGACCGTTATGTCCGAGAACTACGCGCAAAGCGTCGACATTGCGTTTTCCAGCAACCAGGCGCCGGACGTGCTGCGACTGAAGAGCAACCAGGCGCCCGGATTTTTCAAAAAAGATTATCTGGCGCCGATTGACGAGTATCTTACCGACGACATAAAATCGAAGTTCGGGAATCTGATTTTTGACGGCGTTAACCGTTTCGACGGCAAGGTGTACAGCTTGGCCAATAACGGCAATACGTTGCGTCTGGTCTACAACAAGGATCTGTTCGCCAAAGCGGGTATCGAGAACCCTCCGACATCGCTGCAGGAAATGGTCGACTCCGCCAAGAAAATTACCGAAGTCGGCAAGAGCGAAGGCATTTATGGTTTTGCTCTGAACTTCAAAAGCCCGAAATCGGCTTTTGACCGTTCCATTCGGGAAATTCTTTCCTTGAGCGGTCATCAAGGTCTTGGCTTTGATCTGAAAACAGGACAGTTCGATTTCGCGCCTTATTCGCAGGTCATCGAATATTTCAAGCAAATGTATGAAGACGGCAGCATTCTCCCAGGTGCGGAAGCACTCGATATCGACCCGCTGCGCGCCCAATTCGCCGCAGGCAAAATCGGCATGTATCTTTCCTTCTCGACAGAGCCGGGCGTATACAAGGATCAATTCCCTACGGAAATCAATTGGGCCGGAGCTTTGGCTCCAACAATCGACGGTCAGATCAAGGGTACTTCCGAGATCGTGTCCGCCGGTACTTGGCTCGGCATCAGCGCCCAATCGGCCAATAAGGAAGCGGCTTGGACATTCATGCAGTACATGTACGGGGACGAGAATCTGAAGGGTTATCATGAAAAAGGCTTCGGAATTGCCGTAGTGCCTTCTATCGTAGAGCAAGCCGCTAATCCGGATATTAACGGGATGGAAGGCTTCCTGGTCGGGGAACACGACTCCATTTGGCCGGTCTCGCCTACCGTTACTCCGGAGGGAGCGAATTATGCCGACGCTTTCTTCAAATATGTGCTTGCAGGCGGAGATCTACAAGCCATCACAACCGATTTGAACGCAAGATACAATGACGCATTGTCCAAAGCAGTGGAGAAAGGCGAGGTTTCCGTGACGCCGAACCCTGCCTTTGATCCAACCAAGCCGCAGGGATAAATAGCAGGCAAGAAAGGGGGCTGCCGCGCATGTTTTGGCGGATGCCCTTTTTCTTTCCCCAAAAGGAGGAACGATCATGAGCTTTAAATGGAAACGTTTGGGGGAGAACTCTCTGTTTCTATCTCCGAGCATTATTTTGACGGCGGTGCTTGGCGTTTATCCCTTGATTTGGATGCTGCGTTATATGTTCTACGACTATGCCGGATACGGCGAACCGCTGTTTACTGGCCTGGACAATTTCCGGCGAGTCATGCAGGACGATCTGTTCTGGGATTCGGTTGGCAATACCTTTGTTTATGCCGGGGGCAAGCTGCTAATTACGATCCCCGTCTCCCTGTTGCTTGCGGTGATCTTGAACGGCAAGCTGCGCGGCGGCAATTTTCTGCGCGGAATCTACTTTATGCCGACGGTCATCAGTACCGCGGTTATATCCGTTGTTTTCTATACGATCTTTAATTCTTATAACGGGATGGTTAACACCGCTTTGATGAAGCTGAACCTGGTCTCGCAGCCGGTCGACTGGCTTGGAACGAAATTAGCGATGTTTACGCTCATTCTTGTGGCGGTATGGGGCGCGGTCGGCAACTATATGCTGCTGTTTCTGGCGGGACTGCAGAGCATCCCGCAGGATCTGTACGAAAGCGCGTCGATTGACGGCGCGAACGCTTGGAGAAAGTTCTGGAACATTACGCTTCCGATGCTGGCTCCGGTTGCGCAATTGGTTATTATGCTCGCGATTATCGCATCCCTGAAAGGCTATGAGAGCATCATGGTCATCACGGAGGGCGGACCGATCGGCAAGACCGAGGTCATGTACCTCTATCTCTACAAACTGTTGTTCCCGGTCTCCACTACGGGCGGGTATGTAGATCAGCAGCTTGGATACGGCAGTGCCGTAGGTTTCGTTACCGCTGTTATCGTCGGCGCGATCACCGGCTTGTACTTCCTGTTAAGCCGCAAAATGAACAAAATGTATTAATGGCGTTAAGCGCCGATCATGCGAAGACCTTACGATTCGAACACAACGCCGCAGACGCGTTTATGATAAACGGCTGCAGGCTTGCAGGAGGATAAACAAATGAACGAACAGGTGGTATCCAAAAAGCCGGAAAGGAACGGCGGCAAAACGGCCGTCGGCCCGCATGCGGGACGCATAGGCAGAATTGCGAGCCGTACGGTGATGTGGCTGTTCTTGCTTGCAACGGCCGCGCTGACCTTGTTTCCTCTATTAATGACGCTGTCCGGCTCTCTCAAGACCGGCGCCGAGATGATGACCGGCGGCAGCCTGCTGCCGGCCAAGATGCAATTCGCCAACTATGCGGAAGCTTGGAAGCAGGCTAATTTCGCCCGCTATACCTGGAACAGCGCATTTGTCAGCATAGTCGTTACTGTGGCCAGTCTGCTGGTAGCCGCCATGGCGGCTTACGTAGTCGATCGGCGCCAATTTCCCGGCAGGTCGCTTTATGTGACGACTCAGGCGGCCATGATGTTTATATCCGTCGGTGCCATCGTACTGCGTCCGCAATTCGATTTGATGGTCGTGCTGGGCCTGAACACCACGTTATGGGGTGTTATCATCATTCTGGTCAGCGCCCACTCCAGCACCTTCTTCCTACTGCTTGGCTTCTTCAAAGCGATACCTCGCGAGCTGGATGAAGCGGCGATGGTGGACGGCTCGGGGTTCGTCAGGACCTTCTTCCGTATTGTTCTGCCGCTCTTAACGCCAGGACTCGGCGTGGCCGGCTTGTTCGAATTCCGTCATGCATGGAACGAATACATTCTGCCGCTGGTGTTCACGATGACGAATCCGGAGCTGCAGACGCTTACCGTCGGACTTGCCAATCTTCGGTACGGTTCCTCCGCCGCCATGCAAATTCACTTGATGATGGCGGGCGCGTGTCTGTCCATCCTGCCGATGCTGCTTGCTTATATTTTGGCCAACAAGTCGTTTATTCAGGTTACGTCGGGTTCGATCAAAGGTTAATTTTAATTCTAAATATAAGGAGTATCATTCATATGAGCGATTTTACGGTAGGACCTCTGTTTTCCAGCCCGGTCATTACCCGGCATCCCGCCAATCCGGTTCTATCTCCGGGGGATGTGCCTTACGGTCCGGCGATGGTTTTTAATGCGGGCGTTACCAAGTTCAGAGGCAAATACGTCATGGTGTTTCGCAACGACTACGGCGATGAGCAGCAAGAGACCGTTGCTCCGCATCATACTACCAATCTGGGGGTAGCTTTCAGCGATGACGGCATCAAGTGGGATGTGCGGCCAGCGCCGTGCTGGTCCTGGCAGGATGAAGAGGTCATTCGCGTGTACGATCCCCGTCTGACGGTGATCGGCGATCAATGTTATATGTGTTTTGCGGTTGATACCAAGCATGGCTTGCGCGGCGGCATTGCCGTCACCGAGGACTTTAGCTCGTTCGACGTGTTAAGTCTGTCGCTGCCGGACAACCGCAACATGGTCTTGTTCCCGGAGCTGATCGGGGGCAAGTATGTCCGGCTGGAGCGCCCGATGCCCGT
Organism: Paenibacillus agaridevorans; assembly: GCF_018604145.1. Lineage (NCBI taxonomy): Bacteria > Bacillati > Bacillota > Bacilli > Caryophanales > Paenibacillaceae > Paenibacillus > Paenibacillus agaridevorans. The sequence continues at coordinate 6,515,627 of NZ_CP075889.1, forward strand.
ATACAGCCGGGGCGGCATCGACCGCTTCGACATGTGGATGAGCGACTCGCCGGATCTTAGATACTGGGGTAACTCCAAGCTGCTGCTCGCCGTTGAAGATGTAGCCTATGCCAACGACAAGGTAGGTCCGGGCGCTCCGCCCGTGAAGACGGACAAAGGCTGGCTGACCTTGTTCCATGCCGTCGATATCGACCGCAACCGGGGCAAGAACGGCTGGGAGCCGAGTTGGAAGAAACGGTATACGGCCGGCATTATGCTGCTGGATCTTGCGGACCCTAGCCGGATTATCGGAAAGGCGGAAGCGCCGCTGCTTGCGCCGGAAGCTGCGTATGAGACCGACGGAGGCTTCCGCAACCATGTTATCTTTCCGGGTGGCATGATTCTGGAGGACTCCGGAGAAGTGAAAATCTACTACGGCGCCGCCGATACCGTAGAATGTTTGGCTACTGCCCACGTTGATGATTTGTTGAAGCTATGTCTGGATGGCGCGAACAAATAACGCGTACCAATAAACCATAATGATAGGTTATGCCCGTACAGAATTGGAGTGGTTGCTATGAACAAACAAATTACGTTGCCGTCCGCCAGCATCCCGGTTTCAAGCGAGGTCGATGTGCTGGTCATCGGCGGAGGAGCCTCCGGAATCGCCGCGGCTATTGCCGCCGCGAAAGGGGGAGCACGCACCATGCTGGTGGAGCAGAGAGGATTTCTTGGCGGCATGGGCACGGTTGCGCTCGTACCGGCGTTCTGCCCCTTTACGGATAAACAGAAGCCGATTATTCGCGGTCTCGGGCTTGCGTTAATGGAGCGGATGAAGCAAGCCTGCGATCCCGGGTTCCGCGAGGAATATCAGGAGATGCTGGATTGGGTGCCGATCGATCCGGAAGTGCTGAAACGCGTCTATGACGATGCCATTCTGGAAAGCGGCGTTATTCCTCTGTTTCACACCTTTGTATACGATGTGGTATTGTCCGAGGACCGTCGGACGGTAGAAGGGGTCATTGTCGTCAACAAAACGGGACGGTCCTTCATCTCCTGCCGGTATATTATAGACTGTTCGGGTGATGGCGACATTGCCGCTCTGTCGGGAGTTCCTTTCCAGAAGGGCGGGGATGAGGGAGAGCTTCAGCCCGGCAGTATGTGTTATTTGCTTGCGAATGTGGATCGTCCGAAGTTCAACCGGTTTCTGCAGGATAGCGGGGACACGGGCCAGCTGCACGGGACGGTCGAACGGGCGATCGAGGACGGGGCGCTTCCGGAGGGACGCAAGTCGATCTCCGGTCTTGCTTGGGTCAGCGACAACCTGGTTGGCGTTAACTTCGGCCATGTATTCGGGGTAGACGGCACGCTGGCCGAGGATCTGACGCGCGGAGCGATTGAAGGTCGTCGCACGGCGGAACGCCAGCTTCGGTTTTTCCGCCGTTATGTGCCGGGTTTTGAGCAAGCTCATATGGTGGCAAGCGGGGAGCAGCTCGGGATCCGGGAGACTCGCCGTATCGAAGGGGATTATATTCTGACGGTCGATGATTTTCTCGCCGCGCGCTCCTTCCCGGACGACATTGCCCGCAACGCATACTACATTGATATTCATCTCGCCAACAGCAAGAGCGAAATGACCTTCAACCACCTGCCGCCTGGCGTTTCGCACGGTGTACCGTACCGTATCATGCTGCCGGTCGGCATCGACAACCTGTGGGTTGCCGGGCGCTGCGTGTCCTCGGACCGAGCGGTGCAAGGCTCCCTGCGGGTCATGCCCAACTGTTTCTCGATGGGGCAAGCTGCTGGAACGGCAGCTACACTCGCGCTTCGTGACGGTGCGGGCTCTCGCGGCATCTCCGTGGCCGAGCTTCAACAGCGACTGCTGGAGCAGGATGTATGGCTAGGAGACAATGGAGTAGCGGTTGAGAATCAGTAGGAAATGGCGAGAGATGATCTGACTATCATAGTTAAGAGTTAACGGCACGTAGCTAAAGGGATGGCGGTATAGGGGGGAGGCCCTATGCCGCCATTTTTCGAAATATAGGAAAGTATATCATTTGGCTATACTTTCTCTATATTTCTCGGAATGAAACGCACTGCGCCGCCAAAGGACGGCGACAGCCGTTTCACCTTATTTTCGCCTGTCCAACACCCTGAAGAAAATATATAATCGGAGCAGAACGCTTATCTCCGGGAGGAACGCCCCATTATGACAAAAGCAGTCCAATACGGATCTTCCGTCATCTACGCCAATTATTTCACGCATACGAAGCCGCACTCCGTGAAGTATAAGGACGGGCTGAACTTCTACCTGTTTCGGCTCCAGGCAGAAGGAACATGCCGCGCGCTTGTGGCTGGAAAGCACGAAACGATTATCCCTGGCGACTTGCTTATCTATTCGCCCGATCAGCCGTATGAGCTGGATGTGCAGCCAAGAACCTCTCCGGCATCGGGTGCGATTCAGCCCGTCAGGGACTATTTTATGACCGGCAAAGGGGAGTGGCTGGATTCGTGGTGGAACAACAGGGACCTGCCAACCAAAACGAACATCGGCTTTGACGATACGGTCATAACCTTATGGAAACATTTGATCAGCGAAAAGAAAAAGGTGACGCAGCACCAGGAAGAGATTATGGATTATCTGCTTAGAACGCTTTGTCTGACATTGGAGCAAGCCATCCAAATCAATCAGCGCTCCAAGGGAGCCGATATCGCATACAAGCTCAAGCAATACATCGACAATCATGCCCATGAACCGCTTAGCTTGGAGAAAATATCGGCATCCGTCGGCCTTAGCGTCTCTCGATGCTCTTACTTGTTCAAGTCCGCTTTTGGCGGGTCGTTATTCGCCTACTGCATAGACGTTAGGCTGAATCTGGCAGAGCAGCAGGTGTTATACAGCAATCTTGCGCTGGAGCAGGTCGCCGACAAAACGGGCTTCCAGAGCTATGCGCATTTCTGCCGAGTATTCCGGGAACGGTACGGACATCCCCCGGGCGAATACCGGCGCAAATTCGGATTCCGGTTCAATCAGTATGAAGACCTGGATTAGACGTCCTCATACAAAACCTGATTATCACGTGTAAGCATGGCATGCAATTGCTCGACCTGTACATGCTGAACGATGCCGTCCCCATCAAGCGCCAGCGCGGCCGCGGTTGCAGCGGATTGGCCCAGAATCATAAATACGGGCTCCATCCGGATCGAGCCGTAGGCTGCATGGGTAGCGGAAACGCATACCGGTACAAGCAGATTGGTGCACTCCGATTGCTTCGGCACAATCGCCCGGTAGCTGATCGGATAAGGGGCCTTCAATTTAATGTAAAATCCGCCCTCGGTGCTTACATGACCGTCTTCATTGACATAGTATTGCGTGTGATGCGAATCTATGGCGAAGGAGCCCATTCCGATGGAATCCGGAACCGGGTTTTCCAATCTGACATCATGCTCCGTCACGACATAATCCCCGATCATTCTACGGGATTCTCTAATGTACAATTGGGGAGTCCAATGGCCGTTGTCGATAAATTCATCGCGCGGCAACCCCCACGGCTTGTAAACCGCGGCTATTTCCTCCGGTACACGGTGATGGTTCTGGATCGTCCATACATAACCTTGCTGATAGATGCGGTGGGCATTCAAAATCTGTTCCCGAGTATCATAATCCGCTTCCGCATAGATATGGTTCATTCCGTTATAATCCGTAGAAATGCCGCTGTTGTTATTGGAATCCGTCTTATCCGAGGTTACCATGTTCAGCTTGAAAAACTTCGTGTTCTGTCCTTGCTCGATGGCCCGGAACAAAATTTCATAATCGGCTTCGTTATATCCCTCAGGCTTTTCAATCTCTATGCGGTTGTCCGGATTGTTCGTCAAACACATGCGGAAGTTATAAGCTTGAAGCTTGGTATCCCCGTCGCCTACGTTACCGCCAGGGTTTGGATTGACACGCTGAATCAAGCCGCTCGAGGGATCGCCTTTAATAACATAAGGATCGATTCCGCTTGGCAGCTCATTGCCGGGACGGATGCCGTTTAAAGTTTCGCCGTATTGCGAATTCGACTCCCGGCCTACAAAATAAGTTACGCCGGCATTGCCCATCAGATCCCCTTCGTAAGAAGCGTCTATAAACATCTTGCCTCTATAAACGTTTCCGGATTCCGCGCGAATGGAGGTAATCGTGGAGCCTTGTTTGACCACGCCATCCTTTAAATCCAGCCGTTCTCCATAGATGACCTCGATGTTGTGTTCGCGCACCAAATCATGTAAAACCTCGAGCGCCACTTTAGGTTCAAACAGCCAACGGGCATCCTCTTGCGAATACTTGCGGGCTACCCGCTGGTAGAATTCCAAGGACAAGCCGCCGATCGCTTGTTTCATCCCCACATCCGTATCTCCCAAGCCTCCGCTGGTCAAGCCCCCGATTCGCTGGCCTTGCTCTATGACTACCGTGCTTTTTCCCATTATCTTCGCTTGAACAGCCGCTGTGATAGCAGCAGCCGTCCCTCCGTAAATTACAATATCATACTGCTTCTCTTGATTCACATGAATCCTCCTCAATATGCTATTTCTCTTACAATAGCCATTATAAACCGCATGCTGCTATGACGAGAATGATGGATCTTCCTCTTACACTTGATGAATCCTACTGTTTTTATGAATTGCTGTTTCATGGAAAAATCGTTTTAAAAATATCCGAAGAACAAAGTAAGCGTCTGCCTGCACAAAGGTCTGCTGGCCATCGCCATCCATGAAATCCTCTCTATCCTTGGGATTGTTGATTTGCCTAATTTAAATACGCGGATATGGAACAAACAAGCTTCTCAGCATACGCAGAGCAAAAGCGGCTCGTCCAAACGGAAATAAGCCGACAACGCGGTATCGGCTTTCAGTGCTTCGCCGCAATGCATTTCGGCTTCCCCCGGTTTTATATTATACTTGGAGCAAGAACGGTAACAGGAGCTGATTAAAGAATGAGCATGAAGCAAGAGCTAATCTCAAGACTGACTACATACGTGCAAGTAGATACGCAATCCGACGAGAACAGCGAGAGCTGTCCTTCCACGCCGGGACAAATGACGCTTTTGCGCATGCTGGTGGAAGAATTAAAGAGCATCGGCATGGCAGACGTCACGATCGACGATAATGGCTACGTAATGGCGACGCTCCCTGCCAATACCGACAAGGAAGTGCCGACGATCGGCTTCCTCGCGCACGTCGACACGGCCACCGATATGACGGGAGCGAATGTAAACCCGCAGGTCGTCGATGCGTACGACGGCAGCGACATCGTCCTGAACGCGGAGCAAGGCATTGTCCTATCGGCGCGCGAGTTCCCCGCGCTCTCCGGCCATATCGGCAGCACGCTGATGACAACGGACGGCACTACGCTGCTGGGTGCGGACGATAAGGCGGGCCTGGCCGAAATTATGACCGCGATGGCCTACCTGATCGCCCATCCCGAGATCAAGCACGGCAAGATTCGCGTCGCCTTTACCCCGGACGAAGAGATCGGCCGGGGCGCGCACAAGTTCGACGTAGCCGCATTCGGAGCGGAATACGCCTATACGATGGACGGAGGTCCGCTCGGCGAGCTGCAGTACGAGAGCTTCAACGCCGCTTCCGCGAATGTAACGATCAACGGTAAAAACGTACACCCCGGCACCGCCAAAAACAAGATGATCAACGCGACGAAGCTGGCGATGGAGTTCCATGCCATGCTGCCGCCGCAAGAGGTGCCTGAGCATACGGAAGGCTACGAAGGCTTCTATCACCTGAACAATATGGCGGGAGACGTCGAGCAGATGCGCCTGCATTATCTCATCCGTGATCACAACCGCGAGAAATTCGATGCCCGCAAGGCGGAGATGACGCGAGTGGCAGAAGCCATGGCGGCCAAGTACGGCGAGCAACGCATCGTGCTGGAGCTCAAGGATCGTTACTACAACATGGGAGAGAAAATTGAACCCGTATTCCATATCGTCGAGATTGCCCGGGAAGCGATGGAGAGCTTGGGCATTAAGCCGCTCGTCGAACCGATCCGCGGGGGCACCGACGGCTCTCAGCTCTCCTTTATGGGACTGCCGACGCCAAACCTGTTTACCGGCGGCGAGAATTACCACGGCCGTTACGAATACGTCTCCGTCGATACGATGGAGCTCGCCGTCAAGACGATCATTGAGATTGTTAAGCGATACGAAGCTCGCGCGTAGCGCTCGTCTTCCACACATGCAACAGACCTCGGGCGGCTCATGCCACGAGGTCTGTTTTTTGATACGGGGGAATCAGGATGCATGTTCGATGATTTCCTCAAGCGAAAGTCCTTCCGGAGATAAGTCGCTATAGCTTTGGCGGTAATCATCCTGTTGCCAGCTACTAAGTACAGCTGGATGAATAATTGTTTTATCCTTCAGATTTAAAAACTGAGGATTGTGCTGTTGGATCCACAGCCTTGCTTCCTTAATATCTTTTCCTCCAGGAATAACGATGGACTGCGGAATCACATCGAATAAATTGTTGTAGGATTCGCGTTTTTCATACAATCGCGTAAAAACAGCGGTGCGATCATCGTACACGTCAATCGATTCATCCACCAGCCTATAATAAAAGTCTTGCACTTTGGCGTTTTGATCGACCGGAAACGGTCTCTCGAATCGAAGCAGCTTAAGGCTGCGCCGATCGTTCTTGAACCATTTATTTTGCTCGTAAACGACCGCATACGAAATATTAATGGCCGAATCGTCACTTACCTCGTTATATTGTTCCTGCGTGCTGGGGATCATATTTTCACCCGCCGGGCTAATGGAAAGGCTGTATTCGTTCATGTTTATACCCGATCCGTAAACTCTGTCCACCTTGATTTCTTTAGGTTGTAAAAAAACAATGATACAGGCACCAATCAAAAGGGTGGCGCAGCCCAGTCCGACAGACAACGACACAGACTTTTTCACCGATCCCCCTCCTCGTATAATCATATTTGCAAGTCTCTTGTTATTTAACGAATATTAAAGCCATTGGTTGCGTTAGCGTGCGTCGTGCAAGTACGGCGAAATCATATAATCTCCTATAAATTACAAAGGACGCTCCCAAACCTTCGGTTTGGTTACGTCCTTCTCATTTTCTTGTGACACCTATCCATTATGCGATGCGGCGGAAGCATCCTTCTGCAACATCCGCCTCTGCCCCCCACGCTCGATACTGGAAGCAATAAGCAGCTGCGCCGCGAAATACGTAGCCATGATCAGTACACCTGCGAACGGCAATTCGCCAACGAATTTATTCCAGGCCAGCAAGGAATCCGATGCGATAAACAGCAGCGCTCCGCCCGCGGCCAACACGCTTCGGCTCATTATGGCCGACCAGCCCATGGCCCCGATGACGACGATATAAACCACAACGGGGATCCAGAGCCCCTTCTGGCTGTCGTCGGCCATCATGCTGTCGTAAAATCGGCTTCCTAATACAAGGGAATAGCCGACGATCAGAATGCCGGACGTAAATCCGATTGCCATGCCATGCCGCTTCCCGTTCTTGTTCTGCAGCTCGCTGCGCCCGCGCCAGCCCCTCATCATCGCCGCTACGTAAAACAGGTGTCCCACCAGGAAAGAGCCCAGACCATATACGAACCACGGATCGTTCGGCAGCAGCAGGAACGTATCTCCGCCGATGCTAAAGACCAGACCTGCCAGGACTAGCTTTCGATAGGCCGAACCGTGTCTCCCGTCTCCCGAAGATGCCGCCGCAAGCACGATGATAAGCGCCATGGGCAGCAGCTTAAATATCCAATGCAGCCATTGCTGGTCCACCGATAACGTCGCGAGATGGACCATCGCCGTGAGGACGATGAGCGTGATCAGACGTTTTTTATCCATTTCGTTCTATCCCCCTTATGTTGCTGCAGTGTCTTCATCGCTGCTGGATCAGCCCGAATGCTCCCTGCCCTCCCAGTCCCTGACGAGCGCGCTTGTCGGAGCCGCCCATTGATGGAGCAGCATGACCATCAGCCATGCGGCGGATGCGTCAGGCAGACCGGTTATAAAATAGAATACGCCCACGAACGCGATAACGTTCGGCAAGCATGCCAAAGCGGCAGAAACAGTAGATTCTAGTCGTTCGGCCGCGAGTGATGAATGGAATGTAAGCGCTTGAAAATCAGTGTCAGCGTACGCACCGCTCGCCCGCTATCCGGTAATATTGACTACACTACGATTGCAACACAGCATAACCGTGCTGTCAACGAAAAGATGCGCACCCTTGTCCAAGGACGATCAAAAGCCAAGAAAAACATCTTCTTATAGAAGGTGGCCACCATTCCTCATGAATAAAGGGAAAACCGCCCTCTAATTGCTCCATTCTCGCCGTCCCCTGGGTTTTAGAGGGATTTCCTCCCTCAAATTCCGAATGTAACCCTACATTCATTCAAAACCTAAACGTTTATTGGGCACTTTTCCCTTTAATTCGTGCAAATAGCCCGATTCATTACGATTTAAAGGAGCTTTTCCCGTTATTTCTGGATTAAGCATACGATCGGCCCCCACCAATGCCCAAGGATGTGCGACCTCCAGCTTTGCAAAGCAAAGCCGCTTGGAAACATGTGGAAGTTTTTATCGCCAATAAGTGTGGTCAAAAAAGAAGACTCCTTATCCCCGCAACCGGATAAAAAGTCGTCAAATTCAAACCTATTGCATCGTGCCGGAAACGGACTAGCCGCTCAGCCTTGCGCAACCAAATCCTGTTGGCCCAGCAAACGGCCGAACAAGCTGCGGCGGTCGCTCGCGAGCTCCGCATAACGGCCTCTCTGGACGATCGCTCCTTGGTCAACGACGATAACTTGATCCGCTTTCCGTATGGTCGATAGCCTGTGCGCGATAACGATGACAGCTATTCGTTCTCGCAATCGCTCCAGCGTCTCCTGCACCTTCCGCTCCGTCTCCGTGTCCAGAGCGCTTGTCGCCTCGTCGAGAATCAAAACAGACGGTTCCCGCAGCAGAGCCCGCGCCAGCACCAGACGCTGCTTCTCGCCACCGGAGAGCCGAACGCCTTTATCCCCGATCTCCGTATCCAGCCCCTGCGGCAGCCTGCGGACTACATCGGCGGCGCAAGCAAGCTCCAGCGCGTTCCAAAGCTTGTCGTCCGAAGCGTCCGGCTCCATCAACAACAAGTTGTCGCGAATACTGGCGCTAAAGAGAAAGGGCTCTTGCGACACATAGCTGACGGAACGCCGCAATGACAGCAAATTATCATCCGTCAGCGGCTTCCCGTCCAGCCGCACCGCCCCCCTCTCCGGGCGGTTTAGCCCCATGAGCACGTCGACCATCGTCGTTTTGCCTGCGCCCGAAGGACCCACGATAGCTGTCATGCCCTGTGCCGGAATGATAATGTCCACGTTTCGCAGCGCATACGTTTCTTTGCGAATGTCGTAACGAAACCAGACTCCGTTCAGCTCTATTGCCTCATTCAGCCTGATGGGACGTACATTGTTAAAGCTCTCGATTTGCAGTTCCCGCGAACGCTCGCATTCGTTCTGAAGCTCCACCAGCGCTTCGAATGACGGAATCATGTTCGACAGGTTCTCCAATCGGGATTGCATGCGGACAACGACTGGCCACAACCGCGAAAACAACAACACGACAAGAATCAGCTGGGCGGGCTGCGACTGGAACAAGTGGACAAGAAGATAAACCGCGCCGGCGAGCAGCACCGAGGACACGACGCTATAAAGCATCTGCGAGTTCGTCTTAAGCCGCGTAAATGCCACTGCGTTATCTTCAGCTTGACGACATACGTCGCCCATCCAGTCCGCATGCGCCTGCTCCAGCGTATTGCTTTTGATATCCTTGATTCCGTTCAGATGATCCGTAATACCGGCGACGTACACCCTCGACAGCTGTAAATTTTGCTCCCCGAACTCCTCCGATCTTCGCGTAAAATAACGCGAGCAGACCAGCAAAACCAGGCCCGCGGTCAGGATGCCCGCCGTTAGCCACGGAGAAAGCAGAAACGCAAGAACGATTTTAACCGCAGCAAAGATTAGCGAGGACGCGAATTGAAAATATGCGCTTAAGCCGTTTTTCACCTGGGCGATCTCCGTCGTCATGATTTTGACGATGTCCGACTTCCGGTGCCGAATAAAGAAATCCCAGTTTGCACGAAGCAGCCCCTTGTAAGTATCTTCCCGGAGCTTGCGAACGAAGCCCTGCTGTATTTTTTTGTTCAGTATCGTCTGATGACGGTTGAATAGACTTTGGCAGACGGTGATACATACATAAATCGCAAGAATAAGCGTCAAGCTTTGCGTCCTGGGCACATCCTCGAACCATTGGAACAGCCAGCCAACATATGGCATGCTGCCGGAATCGAATTCGACAAGCCCTGTAATGGCGATCAGCGGAAGAATGAGCAGAAGTCCTACCGATTGCAGGAGGCCGATGAGCAGCAGCGCGACCGAATTGAGCCAAAGCACAGGCCCCGCATAACGATAGACTTGCCTTGCAAAACCGAAAATATGGCTCATAGGCGAAGACAATCGATAACGGGGGAGTTTACAACTCGCGCAGCACCGCCGCTCATGACGCGTTCTCCCGCTTTATAAGGAGATTTTCGAGCACTAGCTGGACAAGTGCCGGCGCAGAGTATTGATCCCGTTGCCTGCCTAGCAGCATCATGTCCGTCCGGTTTGCCAATCCCGCGATTGTCCGGAAATGCCACTCCAGCAAGCCCATAGGTTCGATCAGAGAGCGATGGAAGGTGTGGAGAGCAAGCGTGCGCAGTCGCTCCGCTCCTTCTATAGGAACAAGCTCAGTGGCGTCTTCCCGCTTCGCGAGCTCGAATATGCCGGCAAGAGGCATCGGGGCATGGCTAAACCTCGCAACCGGAACAGCATATTTCGTACGAATCTCTTCCGTCAATTCGCTCGAATGCGTCTTCCGCTCGTAGACGACACGAAGTCCCTCCCGGCTGACCCCTAATTCGCTCAGGCTCTCCTGCCACAGCTTCTGCTCGGGGAGCGCGGGCCAGACGATCGCCAACTCATTATCCGTGTCCGACAGGGCGACGGGAATAATGTCATCACTGACGAAAGAGAACCCCTGATCGAGCAAAGCCTTCGTCAGCGTCGACTTGCCTGCGCCCGAACTGCCGACAATCGCATACGCCAGGCCGTTTTTGGCGATCGCGCTGCCGTGCAACGGGAGAATATTTCGCTGCAGCAGCAGAATCGCCATGCAATAACCGTCGAGAAACAGGCGAATACGCTCCAAGTGCGCGCCTTCTTCGGGGCTAACGATGACCCGGGTACCCGCTTCCACCGAATAGACGGCCGTCTGTCCAATTCGAAACAGCACTTTGTCATCCAGTACGACGAACGCGTCGTCCGGATTAGATACCTCCTCCCATAGAGCGGTCAAATCTCCCCATTCGACCCAAACATCGGTGTTATGAGATCGGTCCTCCGTCGGCTTGGCGCCTAGAAACGGGATTTCTGTGGCAATATGTAATCCGAAAGCTTTATAGGTGTATCCCTTCCACTGCTCGATCATGGCAGGCCTCCGATTTTCCTCTGTAATTGTTCATTATTAAGAATCCCAAAATGCATCTATCTGTTCGAATAAGCCCAAACCCCTTGCTGATAGGGATAAGGACTTATCGAATCATATGGCCTTTACATCTGTCCTAGCTGCCGAAGCCGATGCTCGACGATCCCGATCCAGAGCCTGAACCGGAGCCCGATCCAGAGCCGCCTTTGCCTTTGCCTTTGCCTTTTCCCGTCGCAGTCATCTTAATGTCGAGTGTTTCCAACTTTGGCGTTACCCACTGTTTTTTTCCCAAACACAACACCTCCACTCGGGTATGAGATGCTAAACCAAGAATAATCCTATTCCCTTCGAATGTTCTTAATTAAGAACAATTCTACCTCATCTTACTGCCATCTTTACAAATTGTCAATGATGGATTAAGGGCGCTATCATCCCCTTTTCTTTTGCGACACAACGGGCTGTCAGCGAAATGGAAACAGCAGGAAAAGGGCGAGGCATGCGGTCCAAGGACCGTTACCTCGCCAGGTTTGACAGTCGTGACTAAACAAACATAATTTCGTTTAGTATACGATGCAGCAGTAGTGCGCACTGCTCCCTTGTCGCTTCGGTCGTCGGCTCGAAAACGAAGGGGTCGCCAGCGCCTTTCAGCAGTCCCGAGCCTGCAGCTTTGAAGTAATAGGGTTCGAACCAGTCAGCCAGTTTTCCCTTCAAAGCTTCATCCCGATCGCCGTATGCTGTAAATTGATGTCCGGCATACTTGAGCGCTCTTACCAGCATAGTAATCATCTCTTGATGATCAATGGTGTCGGACGGTCTAAAGCTTCCGTCCTCGTACCCCATAATTAGACCTGCTTCGACCGCAGACTTCACATTGCCAGCGAACCAATCCTTAGACGCTACATCCTTAAAGCCGGTCGAAGCTGCGTCGGATGCAGGAAGCATGCCTAGAGCGCGATTCAGCATAGCCGCGAACTCAGCCCGCGTCACGGACTTGCCGGGCTTAAACGAACCGTCGGGGAATCCGTTCACGACATTTCGATTGCCCAGAAACTGAATGCTTTTTTTGTATGCTGCGGCGCTAGGCAAATCGTTGAAAGAGACGTTGTTCCTCGCAACCGCGTAGATGGAGTTCCCTTTCCGGAACAGACTAGCCTTTAACACACCGTCCGCATACTCGAATTTGACTGGTACAGGTACGTACGACTTTCCGTCTTGGGCAAGCATGAGACCCGCCAACGAGTCGTAAGACGGTTTGGAAATCTTAAACGTAAGCACGTGCTCCACATAGGAAGCAAAGTCATTCAACTCTTGTTTTTTGCCGTTAACGATTGCATAAGCATCGAATGCGACCGGCACTCCAAGGAGCTGGGCTCCTTGCGGCAGGGCTTCTTTTATTTCTCCGGAAGTCTCGACGCGCTCCAGCCTAATCTCGAAACGCTCCGCTTGTCCGGCTCCCTCTATCGCATCCAGCAGCTCTTCTGCCCGAATGACGAAGGAACCTGACGGGACGGTAAACTCGAACCTCGTGTCGCCGCTTGTCCTTAACAGATCCCGGGTGCCTCTCCCCGAAATCTCGAATACAATAATCGGCTCGATGCTGCCGGTCTCCAAACGAAGCGTACGATCTGCAGAAAATTGTTCAGTTTTCGTTCGAGACGTCAATTCCTCATCCGATACGCCGACTTTACCAACTCTTTCGCCGCCAATCAGCTCGGTCTCCGCATCCAACAGATCTTTGTCTGTTTCATCAATCGGCTCCTCAGAGTCCGGCAATCCAGGAACGCCGGGAAGTCCTGGAATGATCGGTCCCGGTCCCGGATTAGGCCCTGGGTTAGGTCCAGGCCCTGGAGGAATCACTCCGCCGCCGCCCGTTACCGCTGGGATGAACACGACAGTTCCTTCGCTCTCGTACTTGCCTGGGCTGGTCCGGGTCACGATCAGCGCCTCATTGGTGTTGCCGACGTTAACCAGATCAAACGTAATCGCCGACTGGCCGGTCTGGACGGTTCCGCTGACAAGCAGTTCGCCATAAGCAGTATAAACCTGAATGAGATCGCCCACTTGAAGGCCAGTGACCCTGATGACGTCATTGATGTACGCATTTTTGGTTATGAATATCTGATTCGCTTGCAGTTTATCGGAGATGAATTCCTGAAATAATACATATTGGATAAATGGAGCCTCCGAGCCTTCACGGGATTGCGTCAAGGCTAACCCGATAGCCCCGTCGGGCTTCTTTGACTTGGACAATTCGATTTGATATGTGTCATGGCCACCTTCTATCGTGCCCAGCAAAGGCTCCAGGATGCTGCCATCTCTCCCAAAGAACCACAGTTGATAATGTGTGTCCGCATACTCCTCGCCTGCTTGCCAACTTACCCTGCCCTCCACATGATCAGCGCCTGCGCGTTCACCAGGGAAAGAAAAGTCTTCTACAAAATACTTCGGCGAGTCCCACAACAATGTCGTAAGCGTGGCAGGCATGGTGAGCTCGCTATTTTTGTAAGTTGCTCGAATGCTTACAACTGCTGTCTCAGGTGGAATAATCGTGTCAAAGATTCGATATCCCTGATATCCGTCATCGTAATAGGTTATCTGCTGGGATGTACTTAACCTTCTTAACTCGTTTCCATTGCTATCGACAAAGAACAAGCTATAGCCAACAATATGCGATTGATCAAAGGCAGGGCCGATATATGCCTGACCTAAGATTTGATTAGGCGTATTTCCTTCGTCAATGATCATTAAGTCGTTTGGCGTCATTATATATTGGATGAATTTCTGCATACCTTCCAAGCCGTCAAAGACGTAGATTTGCGTTTTGTTGGATAGATAAAGAGCCCCGTCTTTCTCTTGGAAGGCTTCCGTAATTTCGAACGGCAATCCCGTAATCTTTGTATAATTGTCCCGATTATATAACGCCTTTTCACTGAATACCCCTGCTTCGGACACATACTTTACTTGGACCGGATATTTGCCTGTTATTGTATTCGGATTGTTCTTGGATAGACGATTTTCGCACCAATATAAATATTCCCCATACATAAGCAAGCGCTTTTGACACTGCACGGGAACAGACACCGTTGTCAAAATTTCAAGCGTAACCGGATCCATCGTTTTAATATTGCGGTAATCCGCGAGATACAAGACGTTCGCTTGTTCGTCATACGCGATTGTATTGCTCCCAAACCTGTAGCTCTCGACTTTCGTGGTTATCTCGCCATCCAGAGCATATAGATTGGAAATACCTTGTTCCGACCAGAAAAATAGCTGCCCATCCGTCGGGACAAGACTTACTGGACGAACAGGCACGAATATGCGTTTCGCCTCGCTTCCTACCTCGTTCACATCCAGCATGCCAATGCGGTTCTCGCCTTGAAATGCGAAATAAAGTTTATCTTTATAGAGCGACACTTCCACCGGCTTGGAACCAATATACTGTTTTGACACAAGCGATAGATCCGATTTGTCCAAAACAGCCAGTTCATTCGTCTCGGATGAAACGAGATAGAGATAGGGCGAATCATCATCTGTCGTCCAACTGCTAATCGTGTGGCTGCTGGTCACGGAGCCCCAAGGACTAGTCTCGAATGCCAGGGTCGGCATTGGAGTTGACAAGTCAAGCTGATAAGCCTGAAGCACCGGCTCCCACCCCGCCAAACTCTGCAAAATAACTCTTCCTCCATTGCCGATCAGTGCCTTTGAAGCTTCAACCGGAAACAAAGCGATCTGCAAATAGTGATCTTTGTCGAATATGCCTTCCGCCGTGGCGACAACGGAGCCGTGTAAATCAAGAAGCTTTGCCTCTAAGTAAGGACGATCTAAACGAGGAAAAGATCCGTAGATCTGATGCAAGTTGGATCCATTCAAACGAGAGCCTCCAAAGAAGATATCCTTTCCGTCGAATCCGATAAAAGGAGAGGGACCATTGAACTCAAAATCATCCCTTGGATCGCTGCCCGTAATCATTTGATCCGTTATATAATTCATCGAGATTAATTCCGATCCTGTCGAATTGTACTCGCCGATGTAAAGTGTAGAGTTAATCTCGTCAATGCGTAATACAGAGTAGCGAACACGATCTTTGACAGTCAACGCTGTGTTATTCCCTGTACTTCTTTCATAACGGATAACCTTGCCAGTGTCGGAAGTATACACGATGTGGTTACTAGACACAGCGAGATGCTCCGGTTTTTCGGAAGTTGACAGTAACTCGCCTAGCTCACGTGTCCCCAAATTGACAGTCTGAATTCCATTTGTTCCAGACAGCGCAATAAACAACTCGTTTCCATATTGCTCAATATCGGTCGGCATAGAACCAACGGTTAATTCCTTCTCAAGCTTGAGCGTCTCAGCATCTATGACGTACAGTTTGTTGGTCTCATAGGTGATAGCATAGATATCACCCTCATTCCGATCATAAACCCAGTCCCTTACCGCTCCGTCCAATGCTAACTCATGCGTCGGTTCAGTCGGTGTCTGGGAAGCGTCGGCCTGCGCCGCGATTGCCTGCTGTTCAACATCCTGATACAAATCCGTTTGGCGAGACACCATATGCTGGGCCACATCCTCCGCCATTACCGCTATTCCCGGCGCTCCGAGAAGCGATGCCCCCACTACAATTATCAATAGAACCAGACATATCCTGCGCGTTCCCCGAATTAGCACGAGCTGCATCCATCCCTCACAAGTTTATAATTTGGAACAATCTCCATTTCGTCCCACATTCACTTGTTATTCTCTATTGCGAACATTTTCCCCTTCTTTAGCATGGTGTTTACGATAAATTAATTACATGGATGCAAGATCTTCCCGGACTACGGTCCATACTAAAAAGACGATAATGAGTCAGGCATATAATACCTGCCCGATTCATTACCGTCCGTTGCTTCCATTCTAATTGACCTTACACCCCATGAAGCGCATCCAATCCAGCCTGCTCGTCCGGCAAGAAGAACACCTGCTTGCCTTGGTTCGATTCGTAAATGAAGTCCTTCAGGCTTTTGCTGTCGTATCCGCCGTATTCGCCGATAATGGCAAGCTTGACCCCGTAATTCACGTATTTCTGGAGGATGTCGCCCGCCAGTTTCGTCTTCAGCTCAAAAAAGCGTTCGCTCACGGCCTCCTTGCGGATCAACAGCTTGTTGCAGCCGTCCGTTTCATAGCTCACTGTAGCCATCAAGTCCAACGCGTCCTGCACGTCGCTCACAATTACTCCTTCGTTCTCGATAATCGCGACGCGGGAATCTCCCCGCACATCCAATCGTATGTTCATTTTGCCCCTCCTTTGTTTTCGCTCTCCGGCAGCGGACGCAGCTCTTGCACACCCTGGATATGCGCCACGCCTTCCTTGCACAGTCCATATGGCTCCCAGCGGCAGTCCGAACATAATGTCCGAATATCGTCCGGCCCCACGTTGCTCGCCACCTTGGATAACACGCCGCTCCAACTGGAGCGACTGCCGATCGCAAGCCCCACCTGCGCCAAAATATCGCGATCCTTGCGGTACACGGAATCATTACGGCAATGGGAAGGCTGGTCGCTCGGGAACGCCCGGCATATATCGTCGGGACCGTCGATCACTTCAATCACGGTCTCCGGATGGAGCCGCAGCGTCTCGTAAATCCCGGTCATGTTGGCGCAGAATCCGTCCGAATACCCTTTGCCCCGATAACCCAGCAGGCAGAGCAAATGATGACCTCTTAACGCGATCGCACCCATGCCGGCACCCCCTTCTTCTTCAGCCATAGTCCAAGGTGAAACGGCTTTCGCCGTCCTTTGGCGGTGCAGCGCGTCCTTCAGAGAATTATAGGTCAAGGTATTGGAGAAAACTTATACTTTCCTATAATTAAATAAAATACCAGGCTTCAGCCAAAACTAAAAAGTCTGCCGAGCGAATCACGACCAGCAGTCGATTGATCAAAATATAGCAGAGGGATTCGCATCCCGCAATACAAAAACCGAACTTAGGCCGTTTTACTTACTATTGTTGAGAAACATTATATTTTATAGTAAACTGATAAATAAGTAATATTACTACAACACAACAAGGAGGCTTATCCAATGACTATAGAAAAAAAAATGGAGATCGGCATCAGCACGTTCCTGGAAGCAACAAATGGCCCGGATAGCCATGCCGCACGGCTGCGCAACGCAGTGGAGGAAATCGTGCTTGCCGATCAGGTCGGTCTCGACGTATACGGCATAGGCGAACATCATAGATCCGATTATGCAGCCTCTGCCCCCGCCGTCACGTTGGCGGCAGCTGCCGCTGCGACCAAGCATATCCGCCTGACAAGCGCTGTCACCGTCCTCTCCTCGGACGACCCCGTGCGGGTCTATCAAGACTTCGCCACGCTTGACAGCTTGTCGAACGGCAGAGCCGAAATTATGGCGGGCCGCGGTTCATTTATCGAGTCGTTCCCTCTCTTTGGATACAGCTTGGACGACTACGACTCCCTGTTCGAAGAGAACCTGGAGCTGCTGCTCGCGATTCGCAAGTCCGAAAAGGTAAGCTGGCGCGGAGGCCACCGTCCCGCATTTGACAACCTGGGCATCTATCCGCGAGCCGTCCAGGATCCGCTTCCCGTCTGGATCGCCACCGGCGGCAGTCCGGAATCTGCCGTGCGCGCGGGCATGCTGGGGCTGCCGGTCGTCTTCGCCATTATCGGCGGTATGCCAGAGCGCTTCGCTCCGCTTGTTGATCTGTATAAGCGCGCCGCCATACAGGCCGGACATGACCCGCGCAAGCTGCAGATCGCGTCGCATTCCCATGGCTTTATTGGCGATACGACAGACGGGGCGGCCGACCTGTACTACCCTCCCACACAAGCGCAGATGAATAAACTTGGACGCGAGCGCGGCTGGCCGGCTTATGACCGATCGGCGTTCGATGCCGCCCGTACGCTGCGCGGAGCGCTGTATGTCGGCGATCCTGAATTCGTGGCCGAAAAAATCGTCTTGCTTCGCAAGAACCTCGGTCTCACCCGGTTCTTCCTTCACCTCGACGTGGGAGTGATGCCGCATCGCGAGATTCTTCACTCCATTGAGCTGCTTGGCACCAAGGTAGCACCCATCGTTCATAAGGAGCTGGCTCGCATCGAGGGGTAATTTCCCATGGAATGCACAATCGAAGGATCGGCCATGTACAGAGCCAACACGCCGTTGGCCGTCCCCGACTACAAGACAAGCCTCCAATTCTGCGGACTTTTGCAGAATCGGAGGCTTTGTTTGCGATTATGGCACATAACGCCGGTGGCATCTTGTCCAGCTTGGCTATCGTCTATTCGTCGACAAGCTCATAGCTGACAAACGCAAAACGGGTACTGTCCGGCGACCAAGAGTTGACGTTGATCGTTCCCTGTCCGCCAAAGAGCTCCGCCAGCACGCGATAGGGTCCGCCTTCGCTGGACATGGCGCGCAGCTCCACGTGTTTGTTCGCGGGATGGTCGCCGGGGTCCACATCTCCCTTGCGGTAGGCGATGTAGACGACCATATCTCCGTCCGGCGATACATGCGGGAACCAACTGTTGCTCTCGTCGAACGTCATCTGCGTTTGCTCGGAACCGTCGGACCTCATGCGCCAGATTTGCATCAGACCGCTGCGAACGGAGTTAAACCAGATGTGTCGGCCGTCCGGCGAATATTCCGGCCCGTCGTTTAATCCCGGCGAGTCGGTCAATTGCTTCTCCCGGCCGCCCGATACCGGAATGGTATAGATATCGTACTGCCCGTTTCGCTCGGCACAGTAGGCCAGCGCGCTTCCGTCCGGCGACCAGCCATGCAGATAGCTTGGCCCCTCCTCTGTCACCAGGACCGGCTCTCCTCCTGCCAAAGTAAATACGTAGACGCGGGACTTCCCGTCCTCCGCCGTATGGTGGCTGACCGCGATCTCCGTATGATCCGGAGAGAGCACGTGATCGTTATTGCACCGGTTGGCGAAGCCGGACGGTATCTCTTCGCTGACGCCCGTCTCCGGATCGAAGGCATAAAGCTTCCCTCCGCTGTTATAGATCAGCTTTCCTTCTCTCGTCCAATTCGGCGCCTCAATGCGCCTATCGAACGTGGCCAGCACGGTACGCTGCCCGGTATGCACATCCAATGTCTCTAGATAACTTCTGACCTTCCTCATTTTCGCCCAGTCCCTTCCCTTGGCCTTGACCTTGCCGATATGCTTGCTACAAAGTTAAACGCTTATCCCGTGCTTCCGTTGCGGAAAAAGCCGACTTTCCCCCGGGAGCGGCACCCCTTGTCCAGACGATTCCGCCAACGGTCAGCATAGCGAAGCCGGCCGCAAGGAATACGCCTCCCGGACTCCAGTATGCCGCTGCCGCGGCGCCGATGAAGGGAGCGATCAGCATGGAGCTCGTCTGAACGGCTGATGCCAGCGACGACATGGGAGCGATGGTGTCCTCCGTCGTCTCCGTCTGCATGAGATAGCCGAACGGAACGGCGGCTTGCGCTCCGCAGTAGCCGATGAGCGCGGCCCCCAGCAGCCAGCCCGGGAGATTCGCCGGCAGCCAGCCCAGTCCCGACAGGCCGGCCAACGCGAGCACCAAACCGGATAGCAGGCCAGCCTGCGCCATGCGGACGATGGGCCGATGGCGCCAGCCGTCCCAATAACCGGCGGCGACCGCCCCCGCGACGCTTCCGGCGCCCACGCAGCCGATCAGCAGCGCGAAGCCTTCCTCCCGCAGCCCGGCGTCCTTCGCAAGCACGGCGAACAGATTGTCGTATACGAAGATGAGCGCATACGTCAGCCCCATATAGACCATGCCGGCCCGGAGCAGCGGCCTTCCCTTCATATGCGTTATCGCTTGACGCAGAGCCCCGCCCCTGCCGCGTTCCGCCCTTCCCGCTTCCGTTCCCCACCGCGGCAATCCTGCAAGCATGGCGGCAGATAAAGCATACAAGGAGGCGCCTATAACGAACGGCGCGGCTTGCCCCAGCCACAGCGCGGATATCCCGCCCAGCATCGGTCCGACGATCTTGGTCAAATTCGCCGAAATGCCGCTAAGCGAAGTCGCCTGCGCCAGCCGTTCGGCTCCTACCAGCCCTTTCACGGCTTGCTGCCGGACGGGATCGAAGACGGAGCTGACGCTCATCTTGAGGAACACGAGCGCAAGCAATACGGGCAACGAATCGGCCCATACCATCGCGAATACGATGACGGCGCGCAGCGCGTCGCATAGAATCAATATCGTTTTGCCGCGGAATCTTCGGACCCTGACGCTGGTCCATGGGCCGATGACGACCCACGGGAGCCCGACGCATGCCGAGTAGAGCGCCATCTCCGCGGGGCCGTGCCCCCATGCATACACGATCAGCGTACTGATCGCGACAAAATCCAGCCAATTCGCCAAGTCGGACAGGGTTTGGCCCGTCCATAACCTGCGAAACCCGCGTTCTCTCAACGGCTGCCAAATACGCGCGGCTCCCGGAGCGGAAACTTTCATGACGAAATTCCTCCATCCATATCGTTTCCACTACCGTAACCGTCTATTGTCAGAAGGAGATCAGAGGACCGCCTCTTCGTCAAAAAATTCGCCCAACTGGCGCCTCATCTCGTCTTGGATCTCGTCGAGCCCAATCAAGCGTATGAGCCGCTGCCAATCCCCCTCGAAACGACGACGCACTCCGTCCCAGCCTCTCTGTCTGGCGAATTCTAGAATCGTATGCAGCCCGTGCAGAAGGTGTAGGACGAATTGCGACTGTCCCAGCACGGCTACGCCTTGTTCCATGTTTGCAAGGCCGCCGGCGGGATCGGAAGAATAGACGAACAGTCCTTTGAGCAAAAGAAACTGCCCTTCCTCCCGTCTGTACGGGTACCTGCGCAGCTCCTCCTTGGCCTGTTGAAGAGCAAGCCGGCGATCCTCATCCCCTTCCGCATGCAGAGCGTGCGCCAACCTCAGATTGGCATAATAGGGAAACAATCCTTCCCAGCCGCGCTCTCGCGCCTCCGAGATCCGGTTCTCCAGACGCAGCAGCGCCTCCTCGTATTCCTCCCATTCCAGCAGCAGATGAATGATCGTCATCGTCTCCAACTCGTTCTGCCATACCGGCGGCAGCGTTCGATCGCGCAGCGCCGCTTCGATGAAGGGACGATTGCCCCCGGGATCGAGGTATTGATACAGATACAGAAGCAGGAACGCCCGATCCTTCAGCGAAGCGGCCTCGGGATCCACAGCGAACCGGACATCGCCCTCCATCGCGCGGATCAGCAAGCCGAAGCCGGGGTCTACGTCGAAGCCGAACATCTCCCTGTTCTTGTATAGCGCAAGCAGCGCGTCCCCGCGACCATATCGCAGGTAAGTATCGGCGACGCCGCGCATGTCCTCGTTGAATGCGGGAAGCCCCAGCAGCGGATTGGCCGATGCCTCCCGCTTCTTGTAGACGAACTTGTAACCCACGCTTCGCACCGTCTCGATGCCGAGCTCCGTCTCCCAGAGCGCAAGCTTCTTACGAAGCCGGTAAATATGGTCGTCGACCGTTCGGTCTACGGGCGCTTCCATCGTCCACACCGCGTCCAGCAGCTGTTCGCGGCTGAAAGACCGGCTTTCGTGGCGGCATAGGAAGTCCAGCAGCGCGAACTCCTTGGGCAGCAGCGCCACGCTTCTTCCGCGGAAGGACGCTTCCAGTTTGTCTCGATCTAGTTGCAACGGTTGCCGCACGGGTCCCATGGAACGCCCTCCTTCTTGCGCAGATAAGTACATTCATTATAGAAAAGGGGCACCCTGGGAGCAACCGCTCCGGTTCTCCTTTCTAACGGACAGGGGAGACGCTAATCCTCGATTATAACGTGTTTCTGAAATCTAACAGACACACACGACGCTATTTGCACCGTCTGAGCAGCTTTCCTCCATATTGGGGACAAATAGAGTCGCTACTGTCCGTTAGAATTTGATTATGGAGATAAACAAGCAAATAGCGACGCTCTTGTCCGTTAGATTCTCAACCGGTCCCTTCGTTAGGTATAGCTCTCATTTCCGTTCGCAATCCCCATCTGACACGTTGTAGTTGCATCATTTCCCAAGCAATAAACAGAAGCGCACCGCCCGTCACGGATACGCTTCTTCTATATGGGGTTTCCCGTTCACGGGGATGGTTTCGATTAATTGGCCGCGTACATGGCTTTCTTTAATTCTTGATTGCGCTCGGCGAAAACATCGTTATGGGAAGACACCATGCCGTAGGCATTGGCTTCCGGCGTGATGAACTGCTTTGCCTTGTTAACGGCATTGGCCGCATCGTGGAACGCTCCCGCGATCAGGTGAAGCTTGCCGTCGTGCGCCAGGATGTCGCCCGCGGCATATAGACCAGGCACGGAAGTTTCGCTGGAAGAGGAACCCGCGATGCCCCACGCCTCGTGCATCTTGATTTTCACTTCGCTCTTCTCCAGCAGGTCGGAGTCGCGCTCGAAGCCGTGGTTGATAATGACCTCGTCGACCGCGAGCTCCATCTCGGAGTCGTCTTCGTGGTTTTTGATCATGACCGAGCCTATGGCTTCCTGACCCGGCACCGCGATCAGCTTGCCGATCGACGAGTTAAGCAGAACCTCGGCAGAGCTTCTCTTGAGCTTCGACACTTCCGCCTCATGACCCTTCAGAACTTCCTTCCGGTACGTCAAATACACCTTCTTGGCGATCGGCTCCAGCTCGTTGGCCCAATCGATCGCCGCGTTGCCGCCGCCGGAGATAAGAACAACCTTGTCTCTAAACCGTCCGAGCGACTTGACCGTGTAATGCAGATTGGTGACCTCGAAGCGGTCCGCGCCTTCGATATCCAGCTTGGTCGGCTTAAGGATGCCGCCCCCCACAGCCAGAATGACAGTTCGCGAATAGTGCTCGGCGCCGGAGGAAGTATGCAGAACGAACAGTTCTTCTTCGTTCTTGCTGATGGTCGTTACTTTCTCCCCGGTTACGACTGCCGGCGAGAACGTCAGGCCTTGCTGGACGAGCTGGTCAATCAGCTGCTCGCCGGTAACAGGCGTCAGACCGCCGATGTCCCAGATCATTTTCTCCGGGTAGACATGAACCTTGCCGCCCAGGAATGGCTGGAACTCGATAATTTTCACTTTCATCTCGCGCAGTCCCGCGTAGAACGAGGCATACAAGCCGGCCGGCCCGCCGCCGATCACGGTTACGTCGTATACCGCTTCTGCATCTATTGTCATTGGGCATAACTCCTTAATTAGGATTTCTCTTAAAGGAATCGTACCACAAATATATGAGAATGAAAATCATTACTGAACATTGGACACAAAAAAGCCGGAAATCGTCCGAGACGATTCCGGCTGCTTCGTGCACCATGTATGTGTTGTTGGCTCTTCTAATGGGGATCTCCCTTAGCTAACTGATCCTGGGCGAGGCGTATCAGCTCTTTTACCATGGAGCCCCCGATCCGCCCGCCGATATGTCCGGCTTCCTCGGTCGTCAAATTTCCGTTGCCGTTCGGCTTGAGCGGGACGCCTAGCTCCTTGGCCACCTCGAACTTCACGTTGTCCGGCCGATTCGGGTCCACCTGATAGCCTTCCCGCTTCATCACTTCCGCCTTGAACGCCGCCATTCCTTGCTCGGCTCCGGGCACGGCATACTTTCTTCTTCTCGCCATTGTTTATCGCTCCTTCGCTGGGTACTGTCGATTAGCTATAACATGCCCAGAAAGCGATAAATTAAGCGTTGGCTGTACATTCGAAAAATTAGTTAACTTTGATCTCCAGCAGCTCATACCGAATAATGCCCACCGGCGCGTTGACGTTGATGATATCGCCGACCTTCTTGCCCATCAGCTCTTGTCCCAGCGGACTTTCGTACGAAATTTTGTTGTCCGCGACATCCGCTTCCGCAGGCCCCACCACTTGGTAATCAATCTTCTCGTTGAATTCGATATCGTTTAACGTAACGATCGAACCTACGCCGACTTTATCCAGCGCGATGCTTCCCGCATCGACTACTCGCGCAATTTTCAGCATTCTCTCGAGCTGCAGGATGCGCGTCTCCATAAACGCCTGATCGTCCTTGGCGGAATGGTACTCGCTGTTCTCCTTCAGATCGCCGTAGCTGATGGCTACCTTTAGACGCTGTGCCAGTTCCTTGCGTTTGACCGTCTTAAGCTCCTCTAGCTCGTCTTCGATCTTCTTTAAGCCTTCCGCCGTCAGAATCAATTCTTCTTTGGTCATTGCCGCGATCTCCTCTTTCTGCTCTATAATCACGCCCGACTAGCCGGCTGTGTCCTCACTGTATTGCTTTACAACTGCTCCCGGCCATTTCGGCCGACGCACTCCTAGTAGTGTACCACATTTCTACTTGGGTGCGGTTATGCTCGCTCGCTTTCTGGTGCTGACCCTAACCCACTTTCTTGTCTTGGGTATTTATGCGGCTAAGTGCTACAACTTTTCTCTAGTCGATAAAAACATTTTGCCCTCTAGACATCGGGAGCTAATTGTTTTACGATGCTGTGTAGAGACGAAGAACGTCCCGTACCAGCCTTTGACGGCTTACGGGGCGTTTTTTTATTTTCCACGGGAGGCGGTGCGCCTATGAATTTCGACCAAGCACATGCACAATTTGTCAAGCAGCACCTGTCGGCTAGGTCCGGCGAAAGACGTGACAGACTAGAAAGGGGGCATCGGCATGCCGAGACCTTGTTTCTGCGTCAAATTTGGTGGCTGCTTCGCGGCCATTTCGAACATCTGCATCCTGAGTACGAGGTTCCGGATTGGCGAGGGCGATCCTATTTTGCCGATTTTGCCTGGCTGCCCGGCTTCATCAAACTAATCATTGAAATTAAGGGATACGCCACCCATGTCCAGGATATGGACCGGAGGAAATTCTGCAACGAACTGAATCGCGAAACGTTCTTAAGAGCCATGGGCTATCAGGTTATCTCGTTCTCATACGACGATGTGGAGCAGCGGCCGGACTTATGCCTGACTTTGCTGCGTTTGCTTATCGGCCAATATGAGACGGGACAAGTCCCGGTCTCCCGAGCGCTGCTTGCCGAGAAGGAGGTTCTGCGATTGGCTATGCAGTCACCGGCACCAATCAGGCTTATTGATGTCGCTCGACACTTTGACATCGATAACAAGTCGGCGCTGCGAATGCTGCGAAGTCTTTCAGCCGACGGCTGGCTGATCCCAGCGTATAGCGGAGCTAAGCAGCGAATCGTGCGATATGAGCTTGCGCCTCATGCTGTAAATTATTTTTTGTAAGCGCGCGGCTGGTGTATTAGAGTGCCCCAATTTGGGCTTACTGAGGGACTTGGGAGGTAATTGAGAAGCTAATTGGGTTGGTGCTTGGGTTGGTGCTTGGGTTGGTGCTTGGACCGGTGCTTGGACCGGTGCTTGGACCGGTGCTTGGACCGGTGCTTGGACCGGTGCTTGGACCGGTGCTTGGACCGGTGCTTGGACCGGTGCTTGGACCGGTGCTTGGACCGGTGCTTGGGTTGGTGCTTGGGAGATGTAATGTACGGTTCCGCTTCCGGCCGCGCTCGTGTAACGGTTAACACGAGGAAATAGGAGGATTTTCTCCCTCTAATTCACCAGATTTCGTAATATTTTGTAGTTTAAAAGGATTTCCTCCCATTAATCAACATCATTCAACTCACATTTGGTCTATTTGCCGTATTTATAGGGAGGTTTTCCTGTTAATTACTTTAATCAGAATTATGAATCAGTATTAGAGGGCGTTTTTCCCATTAAACCATAATGATTGGCTGCTTCGGAAACGAAGTTATATGATTCTTCAGACGTCAGACCGCTGGCCACGAATAACGGGTTCATCTGAGGGTATTATAGGGACCATCATCATGTAAAAGCAGTGCATACCCAACTGCTCTTTCTATGCCTAGCGCCTAGCCAACTAGTTGTCATCCTTGAAGTAAAATATTGTTACGAGCTCTTACATGGGTCAGCGGGTATGATGCAATATTATGAAATGTTGTGGAATATCACCAAGTAGTGCAATAAACAAATTTCATTGTTTCCCACATCACTTTGTATTACTTCATAATACGAACTATTTTTGTTGATGATTTAAGGACACATGAGGCTTCCTGATGAATTTCGGATGAAAATGTCGAGTATTACAAAGAGCTCCTTAGTATGACCAAGTGTTATCCAGTAAAACTAAATCGTTATGATTATACAAGGTTTTTAGTGTTTCTAGGTACTGCAATAGGGTGTCTTGGAGTGCGAAGTAATGTGAAGCAAGGCTGCGCAAGCAAAGCTATGTGAAGCTATCCAAGCTCTGCAAGCTACACGAAGCAATGCAAAGCTATGTGAAGCTATCACAGCTAGGCAAGCTACACGAAGCAATGCAAAGCTATGCGATGCAAGCTATGCGAACTGCGTAGCTGTGTGAAGCTATCCAAGTTATGCAAGAGTTATGCGTATGTTTCGAGCTGTTGACTTCTGTCTGCTCCATGTTTCTCAGAGTCCGTTTTCAGCGGGCAGGGTACCTTCTCTCTACCGCCCCTCGCTCCCGATTCACTACGTCCCGTTTTCCAGCACAGGCGAGTCAAATTTATTCTGCCGACCCTATCCTAAGGTGGATCGAGTTGTTTAATAAGTCCCCAAAATAAAAAGGTTGGACGAAAAAACACAAGGTTTTTCGTCCAACCTTTTTGAGCATCAGCTATTGCAGAAATGCAGCGAGGCGGAGGCCCGCCAAGCGCTACCGTTCTCCCTCAGCTCCAAGCCTCGACATCTTCCTCGTCCACTTCTTCGTCCGCCGCATTAGCCGACAATTCATCCACTTCGTCGTCTACTGCACTTGCAGTTGCCGGCGATTCATCCGCTGCCGACGCGGCAGCCAACTGACGCGCTGCGATGAAGGCCGCCTGAATGGCCTCGTCGCTGGCACCCGACATTGCCAGGTACCGCATAATCGCGGCTTCTCCGGAATCAGACTCTATCGGCCAACGTATACCATCTGCCTGTTCGCCGGCGCTTGGCGCTGCCCGCTTCTGCGCCTCATCTACCGCGCCTTCATCCATCATTGCACGCGCCGTCGATGTTTCCCGCCATGCCGCATTATGCTGGGTATCATGTGCCGCCCCTGACTCCAAGCCTTGCAATCCCTTCCGTTCCACTGGGACGCAGGTCTGCAGATTGCGAACTCCGTTCGCTGCGACCTCCCTCTCTACCAGATAACGCAGCGAGTCCATCAGATTGCTCTGCGCGTTGATCCATGCCATGACGAATGCATTTTCGTTTTTGCGCGTCTTCAAGCTAATATTGTCGCCCGGCTGTTTGGTTTTCTTCATCATGCTGCACCCGCCTGTCCCTTATGTTGGCGTCGTCCGCCTTTCCTCCCCGCCTATGCCGGCTGGACCATCTTCTGCTTAAGCGCCTCGTAGATCTTGCCCCGGACAAAAGCGTCGAGACCCATCGCGTTCATCTTGACCGCGTAATCGGATGGCACGTACAGCAGCAGAATTTCCCGTTCGTCGCACAGCTCCTTCAGATACGGATACAGCACGGTCCGCATCAATATGCTGCCGCCGCCGTAGACGCAGATCAGATCAACTTCGTTGCGCGCCTTGGTCAGCTGGCGTTTTGCCTGCTGCACGATTTGTTTCACCTGGCTCTCCAGCGGCCGCTTCAGCGTGTTCAAGGCTCTTGCATGGTACTTATGCTTCGGATTTTTGAGCACGTCGCTGAAAAATTGACGCGGACTATCGGGCAGATGGATCTGCCGGTTAAACTCCGGCAGCGCCTCCTCGATGGCATATCCGGCGCCGTGATGGCTGCCATGCACGAATTGACGAAGGAACTTGTTCCCTTCGGTGATGGGGTATTCCGTGGATCCGTCCCCGATATCGATGTGCAGTATTTTTTTGTCCTTGAAGTAGCTCCCGTTAAACTTGTTTTCCATCCCGTACGATTCCGAGAAGTGGTCAAACAGCTCTCCCTGCCGCCAATTCCCCTCCGCATCCTTCTGCAGCGTAAAGATGACCGGCGTCGCCTCCGGCACCACCTTTACAAACGGGAAACTTAGCTTGACCGATACGCGGTGAGTGCCGAGATGCACCGTTACATGATGGACCCCCGCCATGAACCGCCGCTCGAATCTCGCCGCAGACTCATCCGTATGCTGCGTCACCGGCAGCGCCGTCGCCATATCGACCTCCACCTCAAGAGGCTCCATAATGGAGCCGCTCTCCTCATAAGCCTTTTGCACGGCAACCGCGGCGATTTGAGCGAGCGTATTGACAATGGGCAGGTCCATGTCGCTTTTCATATCGATGCCGATCTGAATATTGTCGATCACCTCGCCGCTCTCCAGCGCGAACTTGCCGATATAATACATGCCGGGCCTGACGGCCGGCGAATCGATCGTCACCACAAGCTGCTCCTGCAGCCCCTTCACGAAGCTCTCCGGCGCCTGCTCCTCCCGCCATGGCAGCCCGTCCACTCTGCAATTGACGTTCGGCTGCATGATCAAGCGCCCGTCCACGATCAGATCATGCTCGCTGTTCCCATTATCGTTGCCTACGAAGAAATGATAGTTCATGACCGTTTTCCTCCTCAGGAATAAATATCGCGCCCGTTTGGCGCTTCCGCGTACAGTTGTCCATTGGCCTGGCTGCCGCCGTTCGGCAATCCTTAGTCATACTTTGCCATACTGGGCCCTGGCCTTACATCTAGCGGAGGTCATGTAGGTCCATTAATGTTTTTTCATGAAAAAATGTCGATACAGAACGTTTGTAGGAAGGATTTCTCCAATCGGCGGTTTCTGCAAGGCCGCACTTGCTTCGCAGGCCCTATCGGTTCGGACGAGCACCTGACCAGGGGCCTAAGACAGTCGAATCCGGCTGTCCTAATGTGGCAGCTCTCTCAGAGCAACTACACCATTTGACGCCTGCTCCAGTCGTACTCGATCATGTCCAGCATCGCCTCCACCCTTTCCTATCATTGAAAATAAGCCCCCTCCCTCCGAGCAGCTCGGAGAGAGAAGGGGCATCAGGACGCCTGTCGCATCCAGCGTCATTCTTTGATGATATTCGCGTCGGGCGACTTATCGGCTACTAGATTGAGCTGTATGCCATGCTCGAGATACGCCTTCAATCCCGACAATACGAACGTAAAGCCTTGCGTAGCATCCATCGCCTGCTCCAGCAGCTCGTCCGCCGTCCCTTCGAAACCGTCGTTGACGATCGTGACAAACGTCTCGTTCTCGCCCCGCGCAACGAACGTCCACTCCACGCGGGTTCCCCAATCGATGACGATGCGGCTGTTCTGCTCAACGGCAAGGACGTCGATATCCGCCCCTACGCCATACATC
Source organism: Paenibacillus agaridevorans (assembly GCF_018604145.1). Taxonomy (NCBI): domain Bacteria; kingdom Bacillati; phylum Bacillota; class Bacilli; order Caryophanales; family Paenibacillaceae; genus Paenibacillus; species Paenibacillus agaridevorans. Next base: position 6,545,424 of record NZ_CP075889.1, read on the forward strand.
TCCCATTCCCAGCGCACTTTGGCGCCGCTTTCCAGCTTGCCGCTGCCTTTCGTGAACCAAAACTTGGATGTCACTTCGGGATCGACGAAAGCCCGAAACACCTCTTGCACAGGCCTGCGAATCAACATCTCCGCGCGAACGACGGGCGGCTTGCCTAGCGTATTCGACATGCTGCTTCCTCCTTGGACAAGACGAAAATGTAATCATTGCCTAGATGATATCATAACCGCTCCCCGCGCCAAAAGAGTTTTCCTCATCGCATTCACGCCTAAAGCGGGAACAGCTTGTCGGCGCCCTCCGCATAACGATAAGTACGCATCGTTTGAGGCGATTCCTCGCCCCCAGACAAAGACAATCCGAATAATCCCGTCGTCGGGTCGTAAGACACCGTATCCCCTGTACCCGCTCCAAGCAGCTCGCGAATTCCGGCATAATACAGCTCGTTGTTCCGTTCCTTGAACACATAGATCTGGTTGCCCCTGCCGGACACCGCGATCAGTTCCTCGACGCCGTCGCCGTCCAGATCGCGCTCGTGCATGGCGGGATAGTGGAAGGTGAGGAATGTCTCCAGGCCGTCTTCTATCTTCCGCAGGTACCACGTCGTTATACCGATGCCGTCGATATGACCTTGCGCCGATATTTTCAGCATATCCTGACCGAACAACCGCACCGTCTCATGATTGAAGCCGAAGGAATGTCCCATCCCCCAGGAATAGATACGCTCCGGTCCCGTGAACGCGTCGTACGTGAAACCAAAATATTCCTCATCGGCCGGCAGCTCGGGAAGCCGCAGATCAGCACTATTAATCGTATACCTCAACAAGGTCCCGACCCCATCCCATGACTTGCTGTCCAGCAGCGTAATGTCGTCATAGGTTAACGTCTCGATCGCGTTTCTCTCCGGACTGCCAATGGGGTGCGCACTATTGCCGAGTCCCGGCAGCAGCTCCGGCGAACTCGACATTATGGCATCTCCTCTCTCTAGCCGTTCGCCCTCCAGCAATCCGTACGCGACGGCGATCTCGCCCCCGGACGTCCTTATCTTGCGCTCTCCCAGCAAACCAGCCGAGGCAGCCCGCTGGTCTTTTATGTCGCTAACCCGCCAGCCGCCATCTTGCAGCGTCAAGACCAGAATCAACGCGGCTGCTCCTATCGCTGCGGCGGCCATCGCCCTGCGCAGCAGCTGCCTGATGCCGCCGGCTCCCTTTCCCTTGTACGCAGAAGCCCCATCCGCACTCCGAAGCACCGTACGTTTCATCTCCTCCGTAAACCCCTCTCCGGACAACCTTGCCAATCCCTGCCGCCTCGCCGTATCGTACCAATCCGGCTTTCGTTCATTCACCTTTCATCCCTCCTCTTCCGCTTTTGTCACCACCTGGTGCTTGCCTCGGCTTCCCCGTCGGCATCGTCGGCATCATCGTCATGCCGTCCCCTCCTTCAGCGCCTTCTCCACCGCCTTGCGGGCCCGGCTCAGCCGAGACTTGACGGTGCCTTCCGATACGTCCAGCAGCTTCGCCATCTCCGCCATCGGGAGATCATGCTCCAGATCAAGCACCAACGCCTCGCGCAGCTTGACGGACAACCCCATAATGATGGTCCAGAGATCCCGCTCCCCCTGCTTGTCCAGATAAGCCGATTCTGCCGATGCGCCTTCTCCTCCGGGATGCACCCGCTCGAACAGCAGAATACGCCGAAGATAGGCAGACTTCCGTTCGTTGATGGCGAGGTTGCGGGTGATCGACAGCAGCCAGGTTTTTATGGACGATTGTCCCCGAAAGGAATGGAACTTTTGATAGGCGCGAATGAACACCTCCTGAGAGATGTCGCATGCCAGCTCGCGATTGCGCGTCATCGCGTAGGCATACCGCCAAACCTCGTCGCCGTATTCGTCCATGAGCCGACCCAAGTCCAACTTGTCGATTGACTCGATATGGGCCATATACCGGAGATCCATGTTCATGCTCGCCCCCTCTACTCTATTAGACAAGACAATGCCTCTCCCGGTTCCCCTTGCGACAAAATATTCGGCAAGGGATGACTAAAACAATCCCAATTATGGAAAACTCCATATACTTCGACTTCCAGACCCGGCAAAGGAGGCCTACATGCTATCATCCGTCATTTCTTATATCCCCACATGGGAAGTATGGCTCCAGGCCGCCATCGCGTGCCTCGTACCTATCGCGGCCAGTTTCATTTATAAGAAAACTTACTCTCTTGCAGGCAAAGGACGAAATCCCAACACCGCGGAGAACAAAAAAGATCCCGATCTCCCGACACCCGACAACTCGCCATTTAGCGGCGACTACGCAACCGATCTCGCTACCATTCGCGAGCGTATCGGCGGCAACAGCGATCTATGCTCTCGAGAGTTCCGTATGGCGAAGCTTAACGTCCGCGCAACGCTGTTCTTCGTGACTGGCATGCAGAACGACCGGGTGCTCGACCTTCAGTTGATGGAGTTTCTTATGTTCGAAGCCGGCGCGGACGTGCATGCCGAACCGAAGCGGCTGCAAGATCAACTTCCCTTTAACAATCTCCTCGAAGCTCCCAGCCTCGACAGCTTTAATCGATCGGTGCTTTTCGGATATACCGGACTGCTGATCGAGGGCCAGCCGAGCGGCTTGCTGATCGAGTGCCCGGACGGAACCAATCGCGCAGTTCAGGAGCCCTTGTCCGAGGCGCTCCTGCGGGGTCCAAGGCTAAGCTTCACCGAGATGCTGAGCGTGAATACGTCGATGCTGCGTCGGCAAGGCCTCAGCGACCAGTTGGAAATCAAGACCTTTCGGGTGGGCACGCGGCTGCAGAAGGATCTCGCCCTGGCCTACATCAAGGATATTGTCAATTCGGATCTGCTGGAGGAGGTTAAGGCCCGCATTCAGAAGATGGACTTCGACTTTATCGCGGAGTCGGGTTATATCGAGGAGCTCATCGAGGATAACTATCTAAGTCCCTTCCAACAGCTCCAAAATACCGAAAGGCCCGACCGGGTTATCGCCGCCATGCTGGAGGGACGGATCGCGATACTGTTGGATGGAACGCCGTTCGTCCTCATTGCGCCCGCAACGTTTAGCATGCTGCTGCAATCGCCGGAAGATTATTACGAGCGCTGGCTGCCCAGCTCGCTGCTGCGAATGCTGCGGTTTGTCGCCGCGTTTATGGCGCTGATGGCCCCGTCGCTCTACATCTCGTTCATCTCGTTCCACCCGGGCCTGATTCCCACGGAGCTGGCATTGTCCATCATCGAGACGCGGCAGGGAGTACCCTTTCCGTCGCTAATCGAGGTGCTCATCCTCGAGGTCGCAATCGAGATTCTCCGGGAAGCCGGCATCCGCTTGCCCAAGCCCGTCGGACCGGCGATGGGCATCGTCGGCGGTCTCATTATTGGAGACGCGGCCGTACAAGCAGGCATCGTCAGCCCGTTTCTAGTCATTGTCGTAGCCGTCACGGCCATCTCATCCTTCTCCATTCCGACCTACAGCGCGGGCATTACGCTGCGGCTGCTGCGTTTCGTCGGTATGATATTCGCGGCGTTTCTGGGCATGTTCGGCACGATTCTGTTCTTCCTGCTGCTATGCAGCCATCTGACGAAATTAAAAAGCTTCGGCGTTCCTTATCTGACTCCGATTTCGCCGTTCCGGCCCCGGGACTGGAAGGATCTCTTCTTCCGCGCGCCGCGCGCCTTGATGAAGCAAAGACCGGCCATGATGAAGACGCAAGACGATAAACGCAAATCGTAACCTTGGGAGGAGGTCTCCACTTGTTCACGCGCACCGACGATCGAATCACCACCTCGCAAGCCATTGTCTTCCTGACGAACACCATATTGGGCGCAGGCATATTGACCATGCCGCGAAGCGTCACGCACGCGATCAAAACGCCGGATGCCTGGGTGACCATTCTCTTGGGCGGAGTCGTCATCATTCCCGTCATTCTGCTTATGGTCAAGCTGTCCCAACAGTTCCCGGGACAGACAATCTTCCAATACGCCAGCCGAATCGCGGGCAGGCTGACGGGTAAGGCGTTATGCCTGCTGCTCGTCTTCTATTTCCTTACTATCGCCGGCTTCGAAATTCGTTCGCTGGCCGAGGTCACGCTGTTCTTCCTCCTTGAAGGAACGCCTATATGGGCAATCGTGCTGCCCTTCATCTGGGTAGGCGCCTATCTGGTCAGCGGGGGGATTAATGCCATTGCGAGGGTGTATCAGATCGTGTTCCCCATCTCCATGTTCGTATTGCTCATTTCCTTTGCGGTCAGTTCTCGCCTGTTCGACATCGATAATCTGCGTCCGGTTCTCGGAGACGGCTTTCTCCCCGCCCTTGCAGGTCTGAAGTCATCCCTACTGGTCTATTCGGGCTGCGAAGTCATTCTGACGCTGGTCGCCTTCATGGAGCATCCGCGTCAAGCCGCTAAGGCTATGATCGGAGGCATTGCCATTCTGCTTGCCGTCTATTTGATGACCGTGATCTTCGTAATAGGCGGCATATCCATCGATTCCGCCATGACCAGCACCTGGCCGACCCTCGATCTCATTCGCAGCTTCGAAGTGACCGGATTCTTCGTGGAACGGCTGGAATTTCCGTTAATGGTGATCTGGCTAATGCAGATGTTCTGCAATTTCTGCAGTTTCTTCTTTCAGTCTTCCCTGGGCGTATCCCAAATCTTTAATCTGTCTTTCCAACCGGTCATCTTTGCCATGGTCCCCATCATATTGTTGTTCACTATGGTTCCCAAAAGCCTGCAAGACCTGTTTCTTCTGGGAGACATGATCGGCATAATGAGCATCAGCTTGTTCCTTCTGCTCCCAGTGCTGCTCGCGGTGATCTGGCTGATCCGCACGAAAGGATTGAAGCAGCATGTCTAACCTTCGCAAGCGTCTCCTCCTGTCTTTGGTTCTCTCAGCCATGCTTGTTATGCCGACCGGATGCTGGAGCAGCAAGGAAATCGAGGATTTGGCCCTATATACCGGCCTTGCCTTGGACAAGGGACAACCCGCGCCGGTCGAGAAGGAGTTCGAATCCAAGGGAGCAACCTATTCGAAAGAGAATAAAGTAATGGCTACCATCCAGTTAGTGCCCTTTAAATCCAAGGCTAGCGAGGGCAAACATCAGAGCGGCCTGCAATCTACCTTTCTGAATTTATCGGGAAGCGGCGACTCTATCCTTGAGATTTTTCGTCAATTTTCCATTCGTTTGGACCGGCCCATTATCGGACATCATCTCAAGGTAATCGTCATCTCCGCCGATCTGCTACGCAAACAATCGATCGAGCAGGTGACGGACTTCTTGCTGCGCGATAACGATATTCGGCCAAGCACTCTGGTGTATATAAGCCAGGGATCCGCCAGAGAAACCTTAATGTCCAAGAAGCTGAACGAGGTTCCTTCGTTCCATCTTTCCGGCATGCATAGAAACCGGTCACGGACCAGTAAAGTACTGAATCCGGTCACATTGTCCCGATTGGATGCGCTGACACACTCCAAAAAAAGCTTCGTCCTGCAGACGCTGGTAACAGGCGGCGGCGAAACGGAGCTGTCCGGCGCCGGCATAATTAACGGCTCTACCGGGCATTGGATCGGTGCATTGAATCAAGAGAATACGGAATGTCTGGCCTGGCTGTCCGGCGAAGGCGATGCGGGGGCGATTAAGACCGACGATTGGAACGGGGAGCCGATTACTTACGAAATAAAGTCCTTGCGCAGCAAGATCACTCCTCAAGTGAACGGAGACCAAATTTCGTTCAAGGTCGAGATCCATACGCAAGGACGTCTCATCGAGACTTGGGACGAACAGTCTCATCCGACAACAAACGATTACGCTAACGAGCTCGCCAAACGGTTCGAAGAAAAGCTCTCTGCCATGATGAAGCAGCTGATGGTTAAGCTGCAATCGGAATACAAGAGCGACGTAGCCGGCTTCGGTCGAAGATTGGCCATCGAGAACCCCGCCGCGTGGAAGAAGGTCAGAGAGGATTGGGACAACGTGTTTAGCCGTTCGGAGATCAAGTTCGTCTATAAGGTGAAGATCACCGATTTCGGATCGTTTACAGAGGATTGACAGGATGCTGCGACCTTCTGTTCCTCTTCGCCCCTCTCCCTGTTGCCCCTCTCTCAAATATTGATATAATGACAGAAAATACAGGTAAGGAGGTAGGTAATACCTTGTTTCGGGTTCTGTGGAGAAATTCGATTTTCAGCAAACTGCTCCTTATTTTCCTGCTTATACTCATTCCGTTGTTCTCGCTTGGGATCGTGTTGTACAACTGGGGCATCGGCGCGGTCAAGACTCAACTTTCCGGTACGATTCGCGTTTCTCTCGAATCGGTGCTCGACAACTTCGATCAGGACGTTCAGCGAACGCAGGCCCTTTTGTTCGAAATGCTGATGGGCGATGAGGAATTGGCTATGCTATCACTGTTTCCCCAATCTACGGCTCAATATTCGGAGTACGAGAAATTCCAAATGATTGGACGGTTGAAAAAGCAGCTTCTCGCCCTCAAAAACAGTAATCGTTATATCTCGGACGTCCGCATTCACATTCCCTTGCTTGGCCGAACGTTGTCCTCGTCGGCTTGGCCGGAGAACTTCCGCCAGCAAGAGTACGATGCTTTCCTCGGCCACGACGATCGGTCGCGAATGTTCTACTTTGACAATCGCCCCTATGTCGTTTTGAAGGCGCTTAACCGGCAGACGGACAATATCCGTCCGTACTTCATGATCGTCGTCGAGTTCTCCGAGAAGGAGCTGCGGGATTCTCTGCTCCCCCTCCTGCAGTACAAGAATAGCGGCATTTTTCTTCGCGACTCGGCATCCCATTTCTTCTTAAGCGCCAAGAGCTCCGATATTGATAGTACGGTCGAAGAAACCCTTCGCAACCAAAAAAGCTTTCTGGATGAGTCCGATATTTACGTTGCGGGCAGCGAATACCAGACGTTTCAGGTCCGTTCCTCCTCCCTTGGACTGGAGGCCATACAATATGTGAGAAATTCGGAGCTGATAAAAACAATCCAAATTTATCATATCTGGATTTGGTGTTATTCCATAGTCGGCATCCTGATTCTTTTTCTGTTCTCGCTATATGCTTATCGGTACATTCACCAACCGCTCGTAAAGATGGTACGGTCCTTCTCCCGAATAGAGAACGGCGACTTCGACGTCTTTATAAAGCACCATCGCAAAGACGAGTTTCAATATTTATTTACGCAGTTCAACGACATGGTCAAAAACCTCAATACGCTCATTGACCAGTCGTATCGGCAAAAGCTGCTCGTTCAAAACGCGGAGCTTAAGCAGCTCCAGTCGCAAATCAACCCTCATTTTCTATATAACAGCTTGTTTATTCTAAATACGATGACCCGAACGGGCGACTACGATAATCTCGAGTATTTTACCATTCAACTCGGCGAGTATTTCCGATTTATGACGAAGAGCAATCGGAACGAAATCCCGCTCTCAGAAGAAATTCGTCATGCGCGCACTTACGCTGACATCCAGAGCTTGCGCTTCGGCAACCGGATCAAGGTCGAATTTGACGAACTCCCCCCGGATTATGCACACATCAGCGTTCCAAGGCTGATCGTGCAACCCGTTATCGAGAATGCGTTCATTCACGGGCTTGAAGAAATGCCCGACAAAGGCTGGATATCCATTACCTTTGAGGAATCAGACGATCGTCTAGCCATCGTTGTAGAAGACAACGGACAGTCGCTGTTGGACCAGCAACTTCTCGGCGTGCAAGCTATGCTGGCAGGTGAAGCCGAACCAGCGGAGGAAGTCGGGCTGCTAAACATTCACCGAAGGCTGCAGCTCAAGTTTGGCCAGCGGGGGGAGCTTACTCTTTCCCGCAGTCCGCATGGCGGCCTAAAGGCCGTTATACTCATACCCATTGATACGACTACGGGGGGAACGGAATCATGATACGTTTATTAATCGTAGACGACGAACCGATTATCGCGGACGGCTTGTTCGAAACGTTGCTGCATTTATCCTACCTTGAATTGGATCTTTATAAAGCTTATTCCGGAATGGATGCACTGCGCCAATTAAAAAATAACAGGTTTGATATCGTCCTTTCCGACATCCGTATGCCAGGCATGAACGGCCTGGAACTACTTCGGCATATTCGGTCGGCCTGGGCGGATTGCAGGGTTGTCTTCCTGACCGGCTTCAACGATTTTGACTATGTGTACGAGGCCATTCAGAATCAAGGCGTGCATTACTTGTTGAAAACGGAAGGCTATCCAAAGGTCATCTCCGTCGTCGAAAGCGTCATTGACGATATTCGGACATCGAGGCAATGGAGCGAATTGGTCTCCGGAGTGAACGAGCGGATGGAAGCGGCCAATCAGGTGCTGCAGAAGGAATACCTTCTCCATCTATTAAACGGGGCATCGACTGCAGACCGCGAGGAGCAATTCGAGCAATTAAAGCTCCCCTTGGATCCAACGCTATCGATACTGCTCATGGTAGGCAGGATCACGACCGTTCGATCCGATGGGCCAACGTATACGGAGCGAACCCGAGCAGACTATTCGATTCAGCTCATAGTCGAACATCACCTCTCTTCCGCCATGAGAATGAAATGCGCGATCGATGACCGCGGTCGATTGGTCTGTTTTTTGCAGCCACTAGCCTCATCCATCGAACCTGATACATTGGAACAAGCATTTGCCAATGTTTTAACGTTCGCGACGGGTATGCTGGACGTTATTCAGCAATCGATCCAACTATCGGTCCAGGTTCCGATCTCCTTTGCCATCAGTAATCGGCATACCTCATGGGAGGAATCAGGCAGAACCTTCGCCCGGCTGCAGTATGCGCTGGATTACCAGTCCTCTATCGATTCCGAGACGATCGTAACGGTCGGGGAGTCCGACGAGGATGACAAACACGGAACCGACGATGAAGAGATTCGTCTCCTCCTGAACAAAATCGGCATGATGGACGCCCTCTTGGATGACGGGAGAGCGGATGACCTGCTCCCCTTGCTCGGGCAAGCGAAAGCGCTCCTCTCCCGGTTGACGTCAGGCGATACGGGCGTAGGAATGGAACTTCATTATCGGATCGCGGTATCCCTTTTGTCTTATATCAATCGCAGCGGAATCGCCAGCCGTCATGAGGACGAGATCGACTTATCCAAGCTGTTGCGTGCAGACCATCCGGATTCTTTGCCTTTTGCCATTGATTACGCTATCGGATTGATTCCATTGCTGCTGGAGCTGAGGCAGAGCGAACGTAATCGAAAAGCCACCAAGGTCATCGACCGGATCAAAGATTACATCGCGGACAACCTGGCCGGAGACGTCTCCCTGACTCGATTGGCGGACATCGTATACTTTAACCCCGCATACCTGTCCCGGCTGTTCAAAAAAACGACGGGAATGACAATTATCGATTACATCCACGAGATCCGCATGAAGGAAGCGCTCTCATTGCTGGAAAACAGCGATATGAAAATTCAGGACATCTCGGAGGCGGTTGGTTTTACCTCTGCCACGAACTTCACGAGATTTTTCCGGAAATATACCCGATCAACGCCTAACGAGTATCGCGAACTCATCCGCGTGAAAAAGTCAAAATTGGATTAGTTCCCTCCTCCGGAGGTGCGATTTTGAATATTGTGAGCACATGAAAGGATGCCTTATCCTTAATACAGAGGCAGCGCGCGCCTACTAGTTATCAGTTCGGGGGATAGAGAATGACTAACATTTTTGCAAAAAAAAGAATGATAACGTTCGCAAGTCTCGCCTTATCCATATCGCTCGTTTTTGTATCCGCTTGCAGCAACGGCAATAACAGCAATAGCGGCAATGGCGGCGCATTGGAAGCAAGCTCTTCCGCGGTTTCTCCTTCTTCGTCGCCCGCTTCCGTCGAAGCCAATCCGTTCGAGAAATACGAACCGGCTATCGAGATCACGACTGTCAGAAGCACGAGCGCCCGCTTCAAGTTCTTGGACGGGGAATCACTCGACAATAATGCTTGGACGAAAGCTTACGAGAACGAACTCGGAATTAAAGTAAAGAACGTCTGGACCACTGACGAAGCTCAGTATCAGAATAAAATGAACGTGACGATTGCTTCCGGCGACTTGCCTGACCTCATGTTCGTCTCGCCCGCGCAATTCCAGCAGTTGCTCGAGAGCGATCAAATCGAGGATCTGACGACCGCCTATGACCAATATGCTTCCCCTTTCCTGAGAAAAATTATGGAGCAAGATGCAAACGGACTGATGAAAAAGGCGGCAACCGTCGATGGCAAAATGATGGGAATCACGGGCTTTGGCAGCATAGAGCAAGGGACGCCGGTAATCTGGTTGCGAACGGATTGGCTGGAGCAAGCAGATCTGCCCGAGCCAACAAGCTTCGATGACATCTTAAACATCGCGGAAGCCTTTAAAAAGAACCATTCCGGGGCCTATGGCATCGGGTTAAACAAGGATCTGTTCGGCGGCTTGGCAACCATCGAAGGAATCGCCAACGCCTATCACGCTTATCCCAAGATCTGGTTGAAGGACGATTCCGGCAAACTGGTATATGGCAGTGTTCAGCCTGAAATGAAGCAAACACTCGCGACCCTTCAGGATATGTATAAACGCGGTCTAATCGATAAAGAATTCGGTGTCAAAGACGGCAACAAAATCGCCGAAGACATCATGAATAACAAGATCGGCTTGATTTACGCCAATTTCTGGCATCCGCTGTGGCCTTTACAGGAAGCCATGAACATGAACGCGGCGGACGGCATGACGTGGAAGCCGTACCCTGTTTTGTCCGCGGACGATCAAGTCGCTTCTCCGTCTACCACTATTCCGGTGACCGGATATTACGTCATCAAAAAAGGATATAAACATCCGGAAGCCGCAATTAAATTAGCCAATCTGCAGCTAAAGAACGCTTGGAGCGACGAGGCTCAAGCCGAGCTCTACAATACGGATAAAGACCAAACGCCGTTCTACTTGTATCCAACCATCAGCATGGAACCGCCAAGCAAAAACCTGGAGGCCGGAATCGCCGTTACGGAAGCTTACCGGGCCAAGGATTTCTCCAAGCTGAATGAAGAACAGAAGGGCTATTACGACAACGTCTTGGCTTATCTGGATAACAATGACATCAAAAGCTTCGGCAACGCCTTGATCTTCGGGCCAGGCGGCTCCGAGATGGAAGTGCTGAAGAAATACGTCGAAGAAAATAGGATGAAAATCGGAGAATTTTACGGCGCACCCGTACCGACGCAGCAGATGAAGCAAGCGACGCTCGACAAACTTGAATTGGAAACGTTTACTAAAATTATCGTAGGAGAAAGCCCCGTGGACGAATTCGATAGTTTCGTGGAGAAGTGGCACAAGCTCGGCGGGGATGAGATTACAAACGAGATCAACGAGTGGAATGCCGCTCAATAACTTAACGATAATGAGAAGGGGGGAAGCCGTGGTCATCGCGGCGATCCCCATCTCGTTGACTGACATCGCTAGGAGGAATGCGACATGAAAGGCTTATTTCGGCGCGAGTTGCCTTTCCACATCATGGTCTGGCCAGGCTTGCTGGCAGTTCTTATCTTCAGTTATGTGCCCATGGCGGGCGTCGTGATCGCGTTCCAGAAGTTTATTCCGGCCAAAGGGGTCTTTGATTCCCAGTGGATCGGCTTTGATAATTTTCGTTTTCTATTTCAGCAGCCGGATTTTACGCAGATCCTCCGAAACACGCTCGTCATCGCCATCGCGAAAATCGTCGCTGGATTGATCGCCTCAATTGGCTTCGCGCTTTTGCTAAACGAATTAGGCAAAGCTTTCTTTAAGAGAACAATCCAGACGCTTGTCTACTTGCCTCATTTTTTATCGTGGATCATTCTGGGCGGCGTTCTGATAGATATATTATCTCCTTCGGAGGGGATCGTCAGTTGGGCGCTTGGTTTTCTCGGTATCAACTCCCCCTTCTTCCTGGGCAGTTCCTCGTGGTTTCCTTTCACGCTGGTCTTGTCCGATGTCTGGAAGGAGTTCGGCTTCGGAGCGATCGTTTATTTGGCAGCTCTGACCTCTATCGATCCGACCCATTACGAAGCGGCGGTCATCGATGGAGCCAACCGCTGGCGCCAAACCTGGCACGTCACTCTTCCGGGAATCGCCCCGATCGTCGTGCTGATGGTAACCTTGAGCCTGGGGAATGTTCTCAACGCGGGATTCGATCAAGTCTTTATCCTGCTCAGCCCAAGCGTCATGGACACCGGGGACATTATCGACACTTGGGTATACCGTATGGGTCTCGTCAACGCCCAATACGGACTGGCGACCGCGGTCGGCTTGTTCAAGTCGGTAATCTCCAGCATCCTAATCATTACATCATTCGTCATGGCGTCGAAATTCGCCAATTACCGGGTTTTCTAAGGGGGAATGTAAATGACGCGCTTGTCGTTTGGAAGAAAGTTTTTTTTGACATTTGACTACATTCTCCTATCGATTCTGGCCTTACTCTGCCTGTTGCCGCTTGTCAACGTTCTGGCGATCTCCTTCAGCTCCAGCACGGCGGCGACCGCCAACATCGTAAAATTCTGGCCGGTCGACTTTAACTTGAAGTCCTACACTTATGCCTTGAGCAAACCCGAGTTCTCCGACGCTTATTGGGTAACCATTAAGCGAGTATTAATCGGGACTCCGATCAACGTTATTTTGACTATGCTCGTCGCCTATCCGCTGTCCAAGGATGATCGTCTGTTTCGGTGGCGCAAATATTACTCCTGGGTATTCATTTTCACGATGCTGTTCAACGGCGGGCTCATTCCGTGGTACATGACCATCAAAACGCTTGGACTGATCGATACATTCTGGGCGCTCGTCCTGCCAGGAGCAATACCTGTGTTCAGCGTCATCCTACTGCTCAATTTCTTCCGCGGCATTCCGAAGGAGATCGAGGAAGCGGCGCTGATCGACGGTTGCACCCATTGGAGGATTTTATGGCGGATATTCCTCCCCTTATCCGCTCCGGCTATCGCTACGATTACGCTATTTGCGCTCGTCGGGCATTGGAACTCTTGGTTCGACGGCTTGATCCTCATGAACAAGACCGAGCATTATCCTCTGCAAAGCTACTTGCAAACACTGGTCATCAGCTTCGATCTCAAAATTATGAATGTTAAGGAAGCGGAGCTGCTATCCCAGATTAACAACCGGACGCTGAAGGCCTCGCAAATATTCCTCGCGGCCCTCCCGATTATGCTTACCTATCCGTTCTTGCAGAAGTATTTCATGAAAGGGATCGTCATGGGGAGCGTGAAAGGATAATACATTAGATTCAGAGTCCCAAACACCCCGGTACTGTAAAGAGTCCGCTACCGCTTGTCGGAGTAGGGCTCTTTCTTCGTTTTAGAGATGTTTAAAAACTTCGGAAGCTACCTCTACTTCATGAGTAATCTTTGGGACCATGGAGTTAACGAGACAACCTTCAGCGCTGCACCCCATCCGCTTTATAAACCTCAATATTTTAAACATTATAACGTTATATTGTAATTTGCGATTTTTATGCTATTCTATGGTTAGGGTTGTTAGCTTGGAATAGACTATTGCCTATGCGGGAATGCAGTGAGCAGAACGCGGGCAACGGAAATGTGGTGAAAACATGCAAGAACAGGAACGATACATCTTGCGCGATTTGCGACTCTTGGATGGACAGCCGGTAGATATCGCTATACAGGACGGGCGTATTGCGGGTGTGTGGACGGCCGATGCTGCGATACAGGACAGGCAAATTGCGGGTGTGTGGACGTCCGGGCAAGCCGCCAAGCAATGGGAGGATGCCGCTTCCATCGACTGCTCCGGGCAATACGTGTCCAGCGGGTGGATCGACATGCACGTGCATGCGTTCCCCGAGCTTGATCCATACGGCGACGAGATCGACGCCATCGGCGTGGAGCAAGGCGTGGCGACGATCGTCGACGCGGGCAGCTGCGGCGCGGACCGGATCGGCGAGCTGCTTGCGAACGGGCAGAAAGCGCGAACGAATCTGCTCGCTTTTCTCAACATCGCTCATATCGGCTTACTGCGCATTGACGAGCTGTCGGATCTTGCGTGGATTGACGAGGGCAAGCTGCTTGCGGCGCTGGAGACGCACGGAGATTCCATTGTGGGCTTGAAGGCGCGCATCAGCAAAAGCGTCGTGAAGGACAACGGCATTGAGCCGCTCCGTCTGGCACGCCGATTCTCCGAGGAAACCGGGTTGCCGCTTATGGTGCATATCGGCTCCGGGCCTCCCGCCATCGAGGATGTCGTCCGGTTGCTGGCCGACAGGGACATTATTACGCATTATTTAAACGGCAAGGCGAACAATTTGTTCGATGGCGAAGGCAGGCCGCTGCAAGTGTTGGCGGACGCCTTGGCGCGCGGAGTTCGGTTGGACGTCGGGCATGGCACGGCCAGCTTCTCGTTCCGGGTGGCGGACGCCGCCAAGCGGCATGGCATCCCGCTGCACACGATCAGCTCCGACATCTATCGCGGCAACCGGAAGAACGGACCCGTGTATAGCCTGGCTAACGTGATGACGAAGTTCCTGCATCTGGGATACACGCTGGAAGAAGTCGTCGCGGCAGTCACGTCGAACGCGGCGAAGTGGCTCGGCAAGCCTGAGCTTGGACGAATCGTTGCCGGCGACACCGCCAATCTGACGTTGTTCGAGGTGCGGCAAGAGCGTACGGAGCTGGTCGATTCGGAAGGCGAACGGCGAATTGCGGATCAACTTATACAAGCCAAAGGAGTTGTGGTGGATGGCAAGTTCATTAAATGCGAAGTACGGCCTTAAGAGGGTTATTAACGCCAGCGGACGAATGAGTATTCTGGGCGTGTCCGCTCCGACGGACACCGTCATGGACGCCATGAAGCATGGCGGGCAAAACTACGTCGAGATCGCCGATCTCGTCGACAAGGCCGGCGACTATATCGCCCGCATTTTGGGCTCGGAAGCGGCCGTCGTCGTGAACTCGGCTTCGAGCGGCATCGCCTTGTCCGTCGCGGCCATCGTGACGGGCGGCAACAAGCGGGCCAGCTTGCGCCTGCATATGGAGCCGATCGCGAAAAACGAGATCATCATGCTCAAAGGCCACAACGTGCAATACGGCGCGCCTGTCGACACGATGGTATACCTGGGCGGCGGCAAAGTCGTCGAGGTCGGCTACGCCAACGAAGGCAAAGCCGAGCATATCGAAGATGCAATCGGCCCGAACACGGCGGCTATCCTTTACGTAAAATCGCATCATACCGTGCAGAAAAATATGATCTCCGTCGAAGAAGCCTGGGAAGTCGCTCAGCGCAATAGCGTACCTCTTATCGTGGACGCAGCAGCAGAGGAAGACTTGCAGAAGTATGTGATGGTGTCGGATCTCGCCATTTACAGCGGCTCCAAAGCGATTGAAGGTCCGACCTCCGGCATCGTGGGCGGCAAGCGCCAGTACATCGAATCCGTGAAGACGCAGCTGCATGGCATCGGCCGCAGCATGAAGGTCGGCAAAGAAACGACGTTCGGCCTGTTGCAAGCCTTGGACGAGTACAGCGTAAAAGAAGACAAAAGCGAGCAGGAGAAGGAATCGCTGGACCTGCTTATGGCGCTGAACGAACTGAACGGCGTCAAAGTGACGGTCGTGCAGGACGAGGCCGGACGAGCGATCTTCCGCGCTCGCATCGCAATCGACGCGGCAGCGTCGGGCACGACAGCCAAAGCGGTGGTTGATGGCCTGCAAAATGGCGATATCGCCATCTATACCCGCGACTACGGCGTGCGCCAAGGCTACTTCGACATCGATCCTCGCCCGCTTATGGGCGACGACATGGAAGTTATCGCGACGCGGGTTCGCGAGCTGGTGACTGGTTAGGGTCCAACTCCTAACAACGCCGCTGCCGCTATCCAATGAGGCCGCCAGGATGACATGAGGGTACTTTAGAAACGCATAACGTATGCTTGTATCGACCATAGCCTGCAATGCGCCGTATGAGCTCCAATACCCACAAACACATCTGCTTCAAGAGGAGCCACATGCGGTGCGTGACGATTGTACTCGCTTTTTCATACTCACGAGGCACTCTGAGCCTCGGATGCGGCGATTGTACTTGCTTTTTCATACTCATGAGACACTCCGAGCACCGGATACGGCGATTGTACTCGCTTTTTCATACTCATGCGGCACTCCGAGCCTCGGATGCGGTGATTGTACTCGCTTTTTCATACTCAAGAGGCACTCCGAGCCTCGGATGCGGCGATTGTACTCGCTTTTTCATACTCATGCGGCACTCCGTGCACCGAATGCAGCGATTGTACTCGCTTTTTCATACTCATGCGGCACTCCGTGCACCGAATGCAGCGATTGTACTCGCTTTTTCATACTCATGCGGCGCTCCGAGCCTCGGATGCGGCGATTGTACTCGCTTTTTCATACTCATGCGGCACTCCGAGCCTCGGATGCGGCGATTGTACTCGCTTTTTCATACTCGCGAGGCACTCTGAGCATCGGATGCGGCGATTGTACCGACACACGCACGCCAAGCACAATCATGACAGCCGATTTTTCGGCGAATACTTGAATATCAGGAGGCTACCAACATGACAACCATCGCAAAACGATTCTACAAAGGGCGCGTGGCCCTCAACGTGCTGACAAACAGCATCGAAAACGCTAAAGAAATTTTCGACGCAGCCGAAGGCTACGTGCTCGTCGGCGTATTGTCCAAGAACTACCCTACGGTCGCCGAAGGCGTAGCCGCCATGAAAGCCTACGGCGAAGCCATCGAAGACGCCGTCTCCATCGGACTCGGCGCGGGCGATAACCGCCAAGCGGCTGTTGTGGCCGAGATCGCCAGGCACTACGGCGGCACGCACATCAACCAAGTGTTCCCGGCTGTCGGCGCAACCCGCGCGAACCTGGGCGAGAGGGACAGCTGGATCAACAGCCTCGTGTCGCCAACGGGCAAAGTCGGATACGTCAACATATCCACGGGTCCCGTAAGCGCAGCGCAGGACGAGCTTGCCATCGTGCCGGTAAAGACGGCAATCGCGCTGGTTCGCGACATGGGCGGCAACGCGCTCAAGTTTTTCCCGATGAACGGACTCAACGCCGAAGACGAACTCCGCGCCGTTGCGGCGGCTTGCGCCGAGGCCGGATTTGCTCTTGAGCCGACAGGCGGCATCGACAAGGAGAACTTCGAGGCCATCCTTCGCATCTGTCTGGAAGCCGGCGTGCAGCAGGTCATCCCTCACGTTTATTCGTCCATCATCGATAAAGCCACTGGCGCAACGATCGTAGAAGACGTGCGCGAGCTTCTCGCCATAACCAAACGTCTGGTAGACGAACATGCCTAAGCGGATCGCGGCATTCGGGGAAGTCATGATGCGCCTGCAGGTGCCGGGCTACGAGCTGTTATCGCAGTCGAACACCCTGCAATATTCGTTCTCCGGCACCGGCGTTAACGTCTCCGCCGCGCTGACCCGCTTCGGGCATACGGGATATCTCGTCTCCACCCTGCCGGATCACTCCGTCGGCGACGCGGCAATCGCGTACTTGCGGAAGCTGGGCATTACGGCGTCGTTTATCAGGCGCGACGGGAAGTATGTAGGCATGTACTTTCTGGAGAACGGCTTCGGCGCAAGAGCGAGCCGGGTAACGTACACAAACCGTCTGGAGAGCAGCTTCAACACGGCGGCGGCGGAGGCATACGACTTCGCGTCGATTGCCCGGGAAATCGACGTCGTCCACTTCTGCGGCATTACACTGGCCATGAACGATACCGTACGCAGCCAGATGAAGGCGTTCGCTCAAGCCGTCAAGTCCGCTGGCGGCACGGTCGTCTTCGACTGCAACTATCGTCCGAGCCTGTGGGGCGAAGGAGCTTATGAGAAGGCGCGGCCTTACTACGAGGATATGCTGGGGCTGGCGGACATCGTTATGATGAACGAGAAGGATGCGTTGCTGACGCTGGGTATGTCGACCAACAAGCAATCGCGCCGCGAACAGCTCGTAGATTTAATCCCCGCAGTTGCGGTAAAATATAACATACGCGCAATCGCGGGCACGCATCGCTCCATTAACGGCGACAATACGCATACGCTGCAGGGCTTTTTGTACAAGGACGGCTGCTTCGCGTTCGCGGAGCCGCTCTCGTTCGCGGTCCATGACCGGATCGGCGCGGGAGACGCGTATACGAGCGGCATTATCCATGGCGAGACCGCCGGCTGGGCGCCCGAGGAGACCGTGGCGTTCGCTGCGGCGGCGGGCATGCTCGCCCACACGATCGTGGGCGATACGCCGATGTCTTCCGAGAGCGATATTCGCAAAGCGATGGCGGCAACCGTCAGCGACGTAGAAAGGTAGTGCGACCAACCGTGAACTTATCCAGGAAATCGAAACCGTTGTATATGCAGATTAAGAGCATCGTGAAAGACCGGATTTTGCACGGGGTATATCCCTTGGGCAGCATCATTCCTTCCGAGCCCCAGCTCGAGAGCGAATTCGGCGTCAGCAAAATCACTGTCCGCAACGCCGTCAGCGAGCTCGTGCAGGAAGGTTATCTGGAGAAGGGCAGCGGCAAAGGCACGAAAGTCATCCGCAATACGTCCACGTCGAAGCTGTCGAAGCAGAAACGGTTTACCGAGGTGCTCGTCGAGGGCGGCCATCGCATCCGCAAGGAGCTGCTCATCGCCGAAGTTGTCGTCAACGAGCCCGGCACCTTGCCGCATGCCCTGTTCGGCGACCAAGCTTACCGCATCGAACGGCTGTACCATCTGAACGACGAGCCTTACATTTACTATATGCATTACCTCACCATGCGGGCGGGGGGCATCGAGCTCTCCGACCTCACCTCGCAGTCGCTGTACGATATGCTCGAGGAGCATGAAGTCGCACCGGAGAAGTTCCGCGACGAGTTCGCGGTGACGCTTGCCCCCGCTCACGTCGAGCAGAGACTTGGCGTTGCTGCGGGCACTCCGCTGCTTAAGCGCTCCCGCTACTCCTACGACGGGGCAGGCCATTTGATCGAATATAGCGAAGGTGTGTACCACACGGCATTGCATAGCTATGTGGTGAACTATGATGTTTGAGGGCTAAAATTTATAACATATTCTCAGCTATCCTTTTCAATGAATTCCGGCGGCAACAGTTTTAGCAGCAAGCTCTCAAAGTCGGCGACCGGCACGGCCAAACCGGCCCGTATCATTTGGTCTTGATGCGAGATATCGGTAGTGGCGTAAACAACGGCGATGGCTTTGCCATGCTCGTTGATGACGGGAGAGCCGCTATTGCCGCCATAAATCGGCGCATCAAGGGCTAGAGCCGGCTGTTGACGGCCTTGAATCGGAACCAAGCCGATTACAGCGCCTTCTATGGCGATTTGCGTGAAAAAAAGCGGATTGCCTATCACGTTGATAGGATCGCCAGGCTCCCATTGCTTTTGGTTCCGCTCCATTGCAATAAACGGCAGCTGTTGACTCCCGATGTCCACCTTCAGTATGGCGATATCCAGATCGGGGTCGCTGCCCGACAACTCCGCTTTATAACTCTGGCTATGCTCCGGAAATTTCACTATGATATAGCCGTTGTCTTCGATTACATGATAGTTTGTCACGATATAGCCGCCGTTAATGTGAAATCCCGTGCCTTTGCCATTGTCCGTGCTGACTAAGACAACCGCTTCTTTGTAGCTTTGGATTTTTGCCTGGCTGGATAATTCCTTCGACTTGAACAAGAGGGGCAGCGTCTTCATGTTGTAGATTTGCGGCCAGAATGCCAATATATTTCCGACCAGAGCGGCCACGAGCAGAACAATGATCGTATTTCTGATCCACTTGCGCCGCGTGGCAGATGAACCTCCGTCATCCTCTTCCTCTTCTGCTTCAAAGTCCCATTCTTCGTCCTCATACGGGTTGTGATTCTCATCGTTGTCATTCTCTTTGTTGTCTTTCTCTTTGTTTCGATCCGGATGATTTTCCATGCGTATCCCCCCTACTCGCCGTTGCCATGTCCCGTTATTGTAACATCAATCCCGCAACGATTTGGTTAAAAAAATAAAAGGCGGTACAATTGGGAAAACGACGCTTCCTTTAGGAGGATGAACGATATTTCCGGCTCGCAAGCAACAGCTTTACTTTCATTCCTGCAATCCCAATCCTTTATTCTGAAGGAGGGGGAACGGGTAGACATTGACTGCGGACGTACTTCGGCGTTCGGCTTCGTGCTGCGGGAGAGCGTGCATTGCCTTGCCGAAAATGAAGCTGCCTTATTCGAGGCAGCGGTAGATGAATGGTTTTATGTCCCGCATCTTTCCGGGTTCTCGGTGCGCAACCGGGAGGTAGGCACGGCCGAAGTGCTGATTGTCCGATTCGAGGAGTCCGGAGCGCTCGCGCTGGGGGAGCAGAAACCTTACTCTTGCCGTCTGCCGCACTCCCGCATGTGGACTGAGGCGTTCGCGGCGGCGGTCGACACTCCCTTCGAGTCGTTGCCGGACGTAACGCGGCTTACGCTGCAGTCGCATCTCTATGCGCTGACAGCCGCTTGGCTGCTGCGGTCGAAGGAGAACGAAGCGGACGGCGCCAAAGCGTTGCTCCGACTGATGGAGAGGACGTACCGCCTGATCGCCAATCGTTTCAACGAGCCGTTGAACCTGGAAGAGATGGCTCGCGAATCAGGAGTCGGTACAAGTCGATTTTATCAAGCGTTCAAGGAGCATACAGGGTTCACTCCTCACAAGTGGATCACAGCTATGCGCCTTAACGCGTCATTATCGCTGCTGTCGAATTCGCCTGCCTCGATTATGGATGTAGCGCATTCCGTTGGGTACGCCGATGAGCTGTACTTCAGCAGGGTGTTCAAGAAGCATATGGGCCTCTCCCCTACGGAATATGTGGCCCGCGCCAACCGACGTATCGCCAATTTATGTACGGTGTTCGCAGGGGATTTCAAGGCGCTTGGCATTACGCCCGCCTTCTCGCCGCCAAGGGGCTGGACCGAGCGTTGGCAAGAGCTGATGCCGAGACTTCGGGACGCTCGGCCGGACATCATCTTTACACAGCCGGTGCCGGAGGAAATTTTCCTGGAGCTGCAGCGCATTGCGCCGGTCGAGATGATCAGCTGGAAGCATTCGAATCTCTCCTGGAGGGATCGGCTTCACCGCATCGGGCAATTGCTGGAGCTCTCCGGCGTCGCGGACCACTGGCTTACGCAATTCAAGCTGAAGGCGGCCAACGCCAGACGACTTGTCCAACTCGTGCTCGGCAATACCCCTTTCCTCATTGTATCCGCACATTCGGGCGGGTATCGCGTATACGGCCGGCGAGCGAAAAAAATGAGCGATTTGTTCTACGAGGCGTTGGGCCTGTCATCTCCAGCTGCAGTGCAGCAGATCCGCCTTCTCGAAACCGAACGGCTGGAGGACATTTCTACGCTTTGCGACAATGCGCTGCTGCTCGTCCCTGACACCTTCTCCGAGTGGCAAGAAAGCAAGCTGATAGCAGACTGGAATATCCTGCATCCAAACCGGGCAGAATGTCTGATTATCCGCCATCCGGCACCGTCCTTATATAACGCTTCGTTTTACGGCGGTCTTGTGGACGAGACGGTGAGCCGGCTGATGGAGGGCGAAAAATAATCGCGCAAAAGAAAAATCCATCCCGGCGAAAGGGAAAATCCATTCCTCGGCGTAGAAAAAGATGTAGAATAGGAAGTGATGATAATGATTATCACTAACAAGAAGTCGCTTTTCTGGACATAGAGGTAAGGAGAATGAAAACATAATGGAATTGACAGAGCTTATGAAACAACGACGTTCTGTTCATAAGTTTCAGGATACGCGCGGAGAAAAAATCGCAGGCAGCCTCCATGCCGGTTATCCTGCAGCACTGCTGCTCACGGTAATCGAGAGCTGAAGAGCCGCTCATGAGACTATGGATTGTCATTGTCGCCGCGGTCTTGCTGTCCTTCGTATCCTTATTTCTCGGCGCTATCGATATTAAGATTAGCGATCTTATCAATGGAGATACAGATAAGATCGATATTTTCTTAGTTAGCCGGGTGCCTCGTTTGATGGCCATTATTTTGGCTGGAGCCGGCATGAGCATAGCGGGCTTGATTATGCAGTCCTTGAGCCGCAATAAGTTCGTATCTCCTACGACTGCAGGCACATTAGATGCAGCCAAGCTAGGTATTTTAATATCCATGCTGTTTTTTACGAATGTCACCTACACGCAGCAGATTTTATTTTCATTTGCATTTGCTTTGGCGGGAACCTTCGTCTTTATGCAGATCCTGGATCGAATTAAATTCAAGGATGTCATATTCGTTCCGCTCATTGGCATTATGTACGGGAATATATTATCGTCCATCACGACGTTTTTCGCTTACGAGGCCGATCTTCTCCAAAATATTTCGGCTTGGCTGATGGGCAGCTTTACCCTTGTTATTTCCGGCCGATATGAGCTGTTATATATAAGTGTTCCAGCTCTTGTTCTAGCTTATCTGTATGCGAACAAGTTTACGGTAGCGGGCATGGGCGAGGATTTCGCAAAAAACTTGGGCTTAAGCTACAAGGCAGTCATGAACATTGGTCTTGTATTAGTGGCCATCATCTCCACAACGGTGGTGCTGACTGTCGGAGTTATTCCGTTCCTGGGTTTGATCGTTCCGAACATTGTGTCGCTCTATCTAGGCGATAACTTGCGCAAAACGATCCCCCACACTGCGGCGATGGGCGTCGTTTTTCTGCTCGTTTGCGATATTATCGGGCGGATCGTGATCTATCCTTACGAAATTCCGGTTAATGTAACGGTTGCGGTGATTGGCAGTGCGATCTTCTTAGTGATGTTGATTAGGGGGAGAGCGTATGCCAAAAAATAGTATGAAGCTTGTTATTCTCGCGATATTATCGATCGTCTGCATCTTGTTATACGCGTTTTATGATATCAAGGGCGGCTTTGATTACGCATTTCCCAGACGGATGCTTCGTATTGCGGCTATGGTCGTAACGGCAATCGCGATTGCCTACTCTACCGTCGTATTCCAAACCATCACGCGAAACCGGATATTGACGCCTTCGGTGATGGGCCTTGATTCCATGTACGAAGTGGTGCAAACGTTCATTTATTTTTTTGCGGGCTCCCTATCCGTTTGGGTCCTCAACAAGTATTTGAATTTTGGCGCCGCAATAGCCGTCATGGTGTTGTTTGCGCTGGTTTTGTACCGGTTTTTATTCCGGGCCGATAAACATCCGATTTATTTGCTGCTGTTGATCGGGATGATTTTAGGCACGCTGCTGGGCAGCTTCGTCACTTTCCTGCAGGTGCTGATCGATCCGGTCGATTATTTGAGCCTGCAAAATCGATTATTCGGCAATTTCATGAATGTAAAGAAGGATCTGCTGTACATTTCCGTTGGCATCTTGTTTATCGCGTTTATTTACGGATACAGGATCATGGATAAGCTGGACGTCATGTCGCTCGGTCGGGAAAATGCAATGAATTTGGGCATTCCCTATGACCGGATGGTGATGAATATATTAATTCTCTCCTCCGTGTTGATTGCAACCTCGACCGCGCTCGTGGGACCGATCACCTTCTTCGGACTCATTGTAGCGAATTTGGCTTATCAATATTTAGTGACGTACAGGCATTCTATTCTCATCCTGGGAGCCAGCTTGATCGGTATTGTCGCGCTGGTGGGAGGGCAGTTCCTCGTCGAGCATATTTTCGAATTGAAGACGACGCTCAGCGTCATCATCAACTTTATCGGCGGGATTTACTTTATCTACTTATTACTTAAAGAAAGCAGGGCAGCGGGATGATCGAGATCAAGGGTTTAACCAAGTTGTTCGGCAAAAAGCCGGTTGTAGAGGATGTTTCCATTACGATTGAACCGGGTACGATTACTTCGTTCATAGGCCCGAACGGCGCCGGTAAATCCACGCTGCTCTCTATGGTGAGCCGGTTATTAGATGCGGATACGGGAGAAGTATTGCTGGATCGCAACAATGTCAAGAAGTGGAACTCCAGCGAATTCGCCAAGCGGGTTTCCATTTTGAAGCAGGCCAATCATATCAATGTCCGATTAACGGTACGAGAGCTTGTCGCATTCGGACGATATCCGTATTCCAAGGGACGGCTGACCTCGGCAGACGAACAGTTTGTGGATCAAGCGATCGCTTATATGAATCTCGGCGAAATGCAGGATAAATTTCTGGATGAATTGTCGGGCGGCCAGAAACAGCGGGCTTTTATCGCCATGGTCATTGCGCAGGATACGGAATATATTCTTCTCGATGAGCCGCTTAACAATCTGGACATGAAACATTCCGTGCAAATCATGAAGATTCTTCGCAATCTTGTAGATGAGCTGGGGAAAACCGTCATTATCGTGCTGCACGATATTAATTTCGCCTCCGTCTATTCCGACCGTATTGTGGCGCTCAAAAATGGCCGTCTGGTCAAGGACGGCCCGACGCACGAGATTATTAAGACGGATTCTCTGCGCGATATCTTCGATATGGATATTCCGATTCAAGATCAAAACGGATGCCGAATCTGCGTCTATTTTAATTCCTAGACGCAAGAGAAGCGGCGGATGCGTAGCCGTAGTTCTAGTGACCATCGAGTAGATCCCTACTTTTCGCGCACCCTTTTTTTGGATGATATTGATAATTGATATCAATTATTTTATATAAAATGATAAACAAGGAGAGATTCGTAATGATGAAAAAATGGAAATTGGTAAGTGCAATCACGGTGATGTCGCTTATGCTGGCAGCCTGTGGCGGAGGTAACAATAATGAGGGCGATCAGAACGCCTCCGGCGGTTCTGCCGCAAGCAATCCGCCTGTTACAGAGCAGCCGACTGCCAACAATGGCGCGGCAGATGCTTCGGCTCCCGCATAT
This sequence comes from Paenibacillus agaridevorans, assembly GCF_018604145.1. Lineage (NCBI taxonomy): Bacteria > Bacillati > Bacillota > Bacilli > Caryophanales > Paenibacillaceae > Paenibacillus > Paenibacillus agaridevorans. The sequence continues at coordinate 6,570,303 of NZ_CP075889.1, forward strand.
CCCATGACGATTAGCTCAACTATCGCTTCTACAGAGAACGAAGAAAAAGGAACGATCGCATTCCCGGACGTAACGTTCGAGAAGATGCCCGAAAAAATCGTCGTATTCGATTACGGGTTCCTGGATACATTGGATGCGCTCGGCGTAGAAGGCGTCGTAGGTCTCGCTAAGGATTCCAGCTTGCCGGCTCATCTCAAACATTTTTCGGGGGATGAGTATACGAATATCGGCACGCTAAAAACGCCTTTGTTCGAGGACATCGCCGAACTGGACCCGGACGTTATCTTTATCTCCGGCCGTCAATCCACCTTTTATGAGGAACTGAAAGAAATTGCGGATGTCGTATTTGTCGGAACACAGCAAAACGACTACTGGAACACCTTCCTGGCTTCCGTAGACATCGCGGCTAAGATGTTTGGCAAGGAAGCAGAGGCTGACGAGTATCTTGCCAAATTCGACGAAGCCCTGAAAAACATTAACACGTTAGCCGGCAATTATGAAACCTCATTGGTTACCATGTATAACGAAGGAAATCTGTCCGGCTTCGCCTCCAACTCCCGCTTCGGCTACATGTATGAAGTATACGGCTTTAAGCCGGTAACGGACGATATCGAAGCTTCTTCCCATGGCTCCAACTTCGGCTTTGAAGCCGTGCTCGAGTTCAACCCGGAAGTGCTTCTCGTCATTGACCGTACCGCGGCAACGGCCGGCAATACATCGAATATCGAGGCCGACATGGAGAACGCGATTATTAAGAAAACAAAAGCGTATCAAAACAACCGCATCGTTTACCTTGACGGTCCGCTCTGGTACCTGGGCGGCGGCGGCTTGCAATCCGAGCTTGCCAAAATCGAAGAAGTATTGGCTGAACTGAAATAATAGCAACGCAAACAAAGCTGCTCCGAAGTTATGTACCGACTTCTGGAGCAGCTTTTTAATTTACTTGCCACAAACCTATTAACGATTGTCCTGCAAAGCATCGATTCGCTGACTAATGGAGCTCCAACTCGGGAGGATCAATCCTGGACCGTCATTACTCGGTTCTTCTCTTCTCCAGCTTCTCCATAAATGACTCTTCGTTGTCGAACAAGTCGACGCCCATGAGATACGAGAGGATGCGCGGCAGGTCGATATTGTCGATCAGGCCTACGAATTCCCCGGAGCCTGCGCCGTATGCGTACACCGGCAGCTCTTCGCCCGTATGGTTGCGGGAGCCCCAACTGATGAGCGCATGCGCGGATACGACCGTACCGATCTCATTCGTCAGCGTCGTGTTGTTGTTCCAGTTGACGCTCGTCAGATAAGTTACGTCTTCGTCAGTAAGCTTGAAGCCGACGATCGGCTCAACCACTTGCTTTACGTCGACAAGATAAGCGGTTGTCTCTTCGGGCTTATCCGCCGTTGTGCCTACTGCAGCTTGCAGCCCGATCAAACCGGCGATGGAATCAAGAGCGATATACGAGGTTCCCTTCTCGATAAACAGATCGGCATCCAGCGTCTGGGAGCCTGCCACGATCTTCTTGCCGCCGAGGTCGATACGGAAGGTAGCCCGTCCGATAGAAACGTCTGCTGCAAAAGCCTGCGCATGGTAGGTCAGCTCGCCGTCCAGCTCCGCTACGATGTCGCGCACCGGAACGTAGTAGCTGCCGTCCACAACCTTGGCGTTTTCGATGCCGACGGTCTGGGCCTCTTCTTTGAGGGCGCCCAGGACCGTATTGGAGCTGCCTTTGGCATTTTTAAGAATGTCGATATTCTCCTTGTAGCCGCCTGGCGTATTGCCGATGTTCATACCGCCAGTCTCGTGATCGCCGACAACGACAACCAGCGTATTTTTGTCCTTCTTCGCGAACGCAAGGGCTACGTCCACCGCTTCCTCGAATGCAAGCATATCCGTAATCAAAGCAGTCGGATCGTTGGCATGGCCGGCCCAGTCGATTTGGCTGCCCTCTACCATAAGGAAGAAGCCGTCTTGATCCTGGCTAAGCGTCTCTACCGCCAGCTCCGTCATTTCCGACAAGCTTGGGACATTGACCTTATCGCGGTCGATATCGTATTTCATGTCGCTCATGGCGAACAGCCCCAGAACTTTATCCGAAGTTACGTCATCAAGTTCACTTCTGTTGGTGATATAATCGTAGCCTGCCGCTTCCGCCTCGGCAACAAGATTACGCTCTGGCTGCTGGCCGCCTTCCGCCTGCGGCAAAAACATATCGCGTCCGCCGCCCAGAATGACGTCGACATTATTGATGTATTCCGTCGCAAGGGCAACTTCGTTGCCTCGGCTCGGATCATGAGCTGTAAATACGGCCGGCGTGGCGTGAGTGATACGAGACGTAGCAACGAGGCCAGTCGACTTGCCTTTCTCTCTTGCGGCGTCCAGAATGGACTCCGGCCGTTTGCCGTCCGGAGTTACAGCGATAACGCCATTGTTTGTTTTGTAACCGGTCGCCATTGCCGTGCCGGCCGCTGCGGAATCCGTAATGTTCGTGTCGTTGGAATATGTTTTCATAAGACCCTTCGCGTAACGCTCGAAGGATAACTCTTCCCCTTTGTAAATACGCGTTGCTGTCAGATAGCTGATCCCCATACCGTCGGGAATCATAAGAATGACGTTTTTCGTGCTCCCTTTGTCCGCCGCGTGGGCAACCCCCGCCAGACTGCCGAACAGGAGAGAAGCTGCGATCATCACTTTGCCTGCTGTTTTGCCGTTGAAATTACGTAACATGGTTATTAATTCCTCCCTTTGTACAGATAGGTACAATATAGAGGAACAATATTAACGGGTTATTATCGAAATAATAATGTTTGATAAAGATCCATCGTTCCGCTTCCTATCCTATCTTGCTCCCGATAAAAAACGATTTTTTAGCGAGCCCCGGGTATGAATCAGCATCATAGGTATTAATGCTTCCGTTTTTCGGGCGACGCGCCTTTGGCCTTCCGGATGCATGGCTGTTAACAGCAATCGAAGATAGGCCGTTGTCATCTGCCGAAACACCCCGTATTTCAACGCCTGCTGCTCGAAACCCAAGCCATGTGTCAGCCCCCGATGGAGCAAAGTAATGCCAACCAAAGCTTTTACCTCTCGAAATTCGGGCTGATCCTCAAACGCTTCGCTGATTTGCATCATCGATCTTCGGGCGAGCCTCGCTGTTTTTAGCGCCGCGCGGTCCGGGCCCTCGGCTTTAATCAATGCCAATATCGTATCGTTATTAAGATGAAGCTCCCCGATCATATCTCCGTCATGAATGAGTGTTGAATCTTGACATAGAATGCTGCTTCCCCGATGTCGTTTTATCATAACTGTACATATGCCAAAATGCGTAGTATGCAAGCTGCGAAAGCGTAAAACCCATCCAAAACCTCGTTCCCAGCCCATCCAAACGGACTGCATCATGGATTTGCCAAAGCCGACCATCATAAAAAACATCTCCTGTTTTAGATTGAACGAATCATTCTGTCATGCGCAATCCGATGATTTCATTATAGCTGTACATAGAAACAACCCGAATAGACTGAAGTATAGATTTGGACTACGACTTTAGACGGAGCAGGCATTGGGCTGCCACGTTCATCCCCCCCTCCTAACGGCTTCATTACGCCCCAACCGTCAGGTGAGAAATGAACGGAGCAACTGTAACGGAACTGAAAGGCGTTATTTCAGCAAAAACGCGGCAATTCCCAAATCTAAAGGAACTGATAGCCCTTATGAAGGGCAAAAGTCCGCGGTTTTCCTGGATTTCTCACGAATAACGTCGCAGAGTTCCGTTGGATTTTAAAATCACGCCAAACGCTCCATATAAGGGCCCACATTTCCGTTAACAGGTTGGCGATGATGGATTGCTGCTTCATTCCCAGTTTTGCACACCATGAATCGACGGCCTTACAGAGGAAGCTATTCTTCGATTGTCGCTGGTGTCTGTAATAAAAAAACTCGCCTTATCTCACGTAAACCGCAAGATAAAGCGAGTTTTGCCCCATTCACTTTGTATGTGTACCGCTTAACGTCAGCGATAACGGCAATCGACAGACGGACGGCCTCCTCCGCTACTTCGGCGCCGGTCTATTGAAGCGGACACGTAATGACGACCTGAGTGCCGATCCCCGGACGGCTGAACAAAGTGACGCCGTATTCGGGACCGTAAGCCAACTGGATGCGCTCATGCACGTTGCCAATGCCGTAGCCGGCTTCCTTGTCTCTGCGCATAATGTCCGCGGCGCGTTCGGGCGACATGCCCGCGCCGTCGTCCACCACCTCGAAGCGGATCGCGTCGCCGAGTCGGTACAGCCGAATAACGATGTTCAGCGGTTCGTCGTCGCTCCAGACGGCGTGTTGAATGGCGTTCTCCACAAAAGGCTGCAGGATGAGCTTGACCGTCTGATGCCGGAACAGCTCCTCGTCAAGCTGCCAATGAATGCGGAACAGGTTGTCGAACCGGACGGATTGGATTTCCACGTAATGCCGCGTAATCTCGATCTCCTTCTGGATCAGAATGACCGGCTTGCCTTTGCTCAGCGAGGTCTTGTAGAAGTTGGACAGATGGCGGACGATCTTGCTCACTTGCCCATCCTGATTCTGGACGGCCAACGAGGAGATGACGGCCAGCGTGTTGTACAGGAAATGCGGATTGATCTGGCTCTGCAACAGCGCCAGCTCCGTCTCCTTGCGCATAATCTCCTTCTTGTACACCTCGTTGATCAGCTTGTCGAGCTGACGCTTCATCGTGTTAAACGATTCCGCCAGCAGGCCGATCTCGTCCTTGCTGTCCTGCTTCAGCTCGAATTGGAATTGCTCGTCTCCTACCTTCCGCACAAACCGCGTCAACGTCTGGAACCGGTTGGAGAAATAACGGGCCGTCATGGCGATCAGGCCGACCGACAGCAGGATGCTGATCGCGGCGATGAGCAGAATGCGGCTCGACGCCTTGTTCGCTTCGCTTAGCACGTCGCTCAGCGGAATAATCGACACCGTCTTCCAGCCGATCGGCAGCGTGTCGTAGACGACAAGCGATTCCATCCCCTTGACCGGCTGCTCGAACGTACCGCTTCCTCCACCGCTCCAACCGCCTTCTTCCAGCACATGACGGAACGGCTGCAGAATCATCGACTTGTCCCGGGTCGACAGGATGGCGCCCTCCTGATTGACCAGATAGATATCGCTCGCCCGCGCCTCTTCGCCGAACAGGGAGTAGAGAGCGCTCTCCTTCACATGGATGGCAAGGACGCCGTACGGCCTCTGCATATCGTTGTTGTTGAGCAGCCTCGCGAGGGTAATAACGGGCTGCTTGCCGCCATTCTCCATAACGACGCTGTAGACGGAGTTGCCGTAGGATTGCTCCAGCTCCTTATACCACTTCGCCTCTCTCATCCCCTCGTCCACGCGCTGGATGAACATGCCGTCGCTCGGAATCGATTCGTTGAACGGATAGATCGTAATGGAATCGATATCGGTATTGGTGAGCTGAATGCCGAACAGCAGGCTGTTGATGTAATCGTAGGCGTGCACAAAGTCGATCCCCCGCCGGTATTCCCGGGTCAACCAATCCCGCAGCTCCGAATCCATGTACAGCAGGCTGGAGATTTGCTCGTAATTTTTGAGTTTGTTGTCGATATTGCTGCTGAGCTGGCTGTTCATCGTGCGCATCCGGTCATGCGTCTGCGAGACGAGCTGGTTCTGGAACACCTGATAAAAATATAATGAGATGGCCAGCAGCGGAATGACGGAAGCCAGCAGGAAGAACACCAGCAGCTTGTTGCGCAGCGCCAGATTGTTGATGAACCGCTTCACGGCCTTCATGGCGCCGAATGCCCCGGCTGGCGGTTGCGGTATTGGTTCGGCGTCAGCCCGCGCCTTTTGTGAAAGACGGCGCCGAAGTGGGATGCGCTTTCGTAGCCGACGAAGGTTGCGATTTCGTGAATTTTCATATCGGTATCGCGCAGCAGCTCCGCCGCGCGGTCAATCCTTACTTTCGTCATATATTCGAGAACCGTATATCCGGTATATTCCTTGAACAGCATGCGCAGATGATTTGGCGACAGGTAGGCGTATTCGGCCAAATAATCGATCGTCAGCGCGCTGCCGAATTCGAGATCGATCAGCGACTTCACCTGATGGACCATGGCGGCGTGACGGTCGGCTCCCCCCGATGGCGCGGGCGTAGCCTCGATATATTGGCCGCTGCCGTGCTTTGCCATATGGCGGCCGCGGAATTGCTGCAGATGCAGACACGTCTCGTACACCTGGCTGAGCGGAACGGGATGCGGATACAGACAAGTCGTGATCCACGGGCAGACGACCGCGAGCTTCGCGTGCCATTGCTCCGCCAGATGGACTTCTCCCGGCGCGGCCAATACGACCAGGCGATCCTCCTGCCATTCGAACGGCAGCGCCTGGGCGTCGGCCATCAGACGTTGCATGCCCTGCAGCACCTTGGCCTTGGCTTGGGCAGGCTCGTACGAATCGCTTGCCGGCTTGTACCCGGCGTCGATCGTCACGAGCATCACAGAATAGACGCCAGTCGCTCCGGGAAGCAGCTCGTCCAGCATTTCCTTCAGCTCGTTTTCGACCGCGTCGGGCGGCCCCTCCTGCAGCAGCTGCTTCGCGTATTGCGAGGCCAGCGCTCGGGAGGACAGCCTGCTTCGTTCCTCTTCGGCGCATTTCTGCCGCACCTTCAACATCCGTTCCTGCAGCTCGTCGATATCCAGCGGTTTCAGCAAGTATCCCGATGCTTCGAGCATCAGCGCAGACTTTACGTAGGCGAAGTCGTCGTAGCCGCTCATGAAAATAATGATGAGCCGCGGCCATCGTTTTTTTGCCGCCTTGGCGAATTGGATGCCGTCCATGATCGGCATTCTGACATCGGTAATGACGATGTCGGGAGACAGCTCCTCCATGCGGCTGAGCGCCTCGCGGCCGTTTTTGGCCGTGCCCGCCACTTCGAACCCCATTTCCTCCCAGGGAACGAACCGCTTTAGCGTTTCGATCTCGATATGTTCGTCGTCGACCAGCATTATTTTGTACATGTCCGCAAGCTCCCCCCTTGCCTCATCCTGCTGATGATATCAGTATCCCACCCTGCCTTCTTACCGTCAATCGACCCCGGAGCAGGTTCGTTCGAATTCGACAGGAAACGTAAAAACGCGATATGGATTATCGGCAATAACGGGAGTCATAATGGAGATAGCCGGCAAATCCAATACAGAAACGAGGGGAAAACATTGCGCCCAGACCGACATTCATCGACTGCATCACTGGGCAGGAGGCTGTATCGACATCGCTATTTGTACGTGATGCTCATACCCGCTTTCATCTGGGCTCTTCTATTCGCATACGCGCCTATGGCGGGATTGTACATGGCCTTCGTCGACTTTCAGCCGACGCTCGGCAACTTCTGGTCGTCCTTTTTCGGCAGCGAATTCGTTGGATTCGAATGGTTCTCCTATTTCTTCAACGGCAGCGATTTCAAGATGATCATGCGCAATACGCTGGTATCCAGCGTGCTCACGCTCCTTCTCGGATTTATCGTGCCGATCCTGCTTGCGCTGGCGCTAAATGAGGTGCGCAGCCAGGCCTTCAAGCGGATTGTCCAGACGGCTTCCTATATGCCCTATTTTATTTCGTGGGTCATCGCTGCCAATATATTCGTCGCCCTGTTAGCATCCGAAGGCGCTGTAAACGAACTGCTTCAGCTCGTCGGACTGACCAAAGAAAGCATCCCGTTCCTGCAAGAAGGCAAGTACTTCTGGGGAATCGTGTCGGGAGCCAACACGTGGAAGGAGATGGGATACAATTCGATCATTTATTTGGCGGCCATCTCTTCCATCAATCCCGATCTGTACGAAGCGGCCAAGGTAGACGGAGCCGGCCGAATCAGGCAGATGACTTCCGTAACGCTGCCCCTGCTGCGGCCGACCATCGTCATTTTGCTCATCTTGTCGGTGGGCAATCTGATGAATACCGGCTTCGACCAATATTATTTGCTTGGCAATTCGCTTAACAGGGAGTATTCCGACGTGCTCGACACCTATTCGTTCCGGTACGGTCTGCAGAACAGCATGTTCTCTTATGCCGCCGCCGTTGGCCTGTTCAAGTCGGCCGTCGCGTTCCTGATGGTGCTTGCGGTCAATTCGATCGCCAGGCGCATGAACAGCAACTCATTATTCTAAAGCAAAGGAGTCCACAGGATGACACGAGACCGGATACTGAGTCTGACGGGCAATACGCTGCTTTACGGCTTATTGAGCCTCGTTTTTCTCGTCACATTTTTCCCGTTCTGGCAAATTTTCATTCTGTCCATCAACGACGGCACGGATTCCTTGCGCGGAGGGTTCATGCTCTGGCCGAGGGAATTCAGCCTCGATAGCTACGCCACCGTCTTTTCCAACCCGGAGATACTGACGGCGATCCGGACGACCGTGCTCCGCACCGTTCTCGGCGTTCCGTTGACCGTCGCATGCATCGCGATGCTGGCCTATGTGCTCAGCAAACGAACGTTGGCGGGCAGTCGATTTTTGAATCTGTTTTTCATCTTTACGATGTACTTCAGCGGCGGACTTATTCCGACCTATATGGTCATCAAGTCGCTTCATCTGATCGACAACTTTCTTGTTTTCCTACTTCCGGGACTGATCAATATTTTCTGGATGATCCTGGTCCGCACCTTCATGGAGCAGTTGCCGAAGGAGATCGAGGAATCGGCGGAGATTGACGGCGCGAACGACATTCGCATTTTCGTCCAGGTGATCCTGCCCGTCTGCGTGCCCGTGCTGGCCACGATTACGCTGTTCGCGGCAATCTTCCATTGGAATGCCTGGTACGATTCCTACATCTATACGTACAAGCCGGATCTTAAGACGCTGCAAGCCGTGCTGGTCAAAATACTCAACCAATACCAGACAGGCGACATGCTTTCGCAAGCACAGCAGCTTGCCAACGAAAACAAGCGCATTCCCGTTACGGGCGAGAGCATTCGAATGACCGTCACGATGGTCGCGACGCTGCCTATCATCCTTGTCTATCCGTTTCTGCAGAAATTTTTCCTTAAAGGCATGCTGCTAGGCGCTGTTAAAAGCTGAAAGTGCGAGTTCAAAAAGTTCGGTTCTCAGTACCGAGAAGATTGGATGAAGCTAGAACCTGAGGAGCGGAGCGTAGTGGAAGCTACGTGAGCACCGGAAGGTTCGGCTGAATTCAATATTCGACGTCGAGTATGCTTCTTGGATTACTCCGTAATGGGAAGCGGACTTTTTGAACAACCTCTAAAAGCTAAATTTTACACCAAGGGGAGTTATGACAATGGCTAAAATTACATTTATCGGGGCGGGAAGCTCCATCTTCGCAAAAAATATATTGGGAGACTGCATGCGGACGCCGTCGCTGGCCGACGCGCATATGGCGCTGTTCGACATCAACATGGAACGGCTGGAGCAGTCCGAGAAAATGCTGCAAAACCTGAATCAGAATCTCGGCGGCAAAGCGACGATCAAGTCCTACACGGATCGCAAGGAAGCGCTTCGCGGCGCGGATTACGTCATTAACGCCATCGCCGTCGGCGAGCTGATCCCGACGATCATGTCGGACTTCCAGATTCCCGAGAAATACGGCTTGCAACAGACCGTCGCCGACACGCTTGGCATGGGCGGCTTGTTCCGCGGGCTGCGCACGATCCCGGTCATGGTCGATATCGCTCGCGATATGGAGGAAGTGTGCCCGGATGCCTGGTTCCTCAACTACACGAATCCGATGGCAATCGTGACCGGGGCCATGCTGCAAGCGACAGGAGTTAAGACCGTCGGACTGTGCCACAGCGTCCAAACCTGTGCCAAGGAGCTGCTGGAGGGACTTGGCATGCCGCATGACAATGTCCGCTACAAGATCGCCGGCATCAACCATCAAGCTTGGCTGCTGGAAGTATCGAGGAACGGCATTGATCTTTATCCGGAGATCCGCCAGCGGGCAGGGGCGCGCACGGACCGTCATACCGATATGGTACGATACGATTACCTGAAGCTGTTCGGCTATTACGTTACCGAGTCCAGCTCGCACGGCTCCGAATACGTGCCGTATTATCACAAACGCCAATATCCGCACTTGAAGGAACAATATACGCTGCCGACGGACGGATACAAAAACTGGGGCAGAGGCAAAGCCGAATACTGGCATGAAGTAAACGCGATGATCGACAACGCCAATCTGACCCACGAGCGTTCGCACGAATACGCCTCCTACATCATGGACGCGATGGAAACGAACGTACCGTTCGAGATCGCGGGCAACGTGCTCAATACGGGCGGCCTGATCAGCAATCTGCCCCACAACGCCTGCGTGGAAGTGCCATGCATGGTGAACGGCAACGGCATTTTGCCAACGCGGTTCGGAGCGCTTCCGCCGCAATGCGCCGCATTGAACCAGACCAACATCAACATGCAGCTGCTGACGATCGAAGCGGCGCTTACAGGCAAGCGCGAGCATGTGTATCACGCGGCCATGCTGGATCCGCATACGTCTTCCGAGCTGTCGCTCGACGACATCGTGGCCATGTGCGATGAGATGTTGGAAGCGAATCGCGATTTCATCACGATTAAATAATGATTCCGGGGAGGGTCTACACATGAAAAAGAGAACAAAAGCCGTCGCGCTAACGATGGTATCCGCCATGCTTCTGCTTTCGGTATCGGCATGCTCCGGCGGCAAAAACGAACCGTCGAACGGAAACGGCAATACGCCGGGCGACAGCGGTCCGATTACGTTGACTTTTTTCGATAAAAATACGGGAGATCTGTTTACGAATCCGGTCGCCGAGGAAATTACGAAGCGCACGGGCGTCAAGATCGAGATCCAACAGCCGACGGGCGATCCAAGCGAGAAGCTGAATTTGATGCTGACCAGCAACACGTTGCCCGACATCGTGCTCATGGACCGGCGCAGCGATATCGTAAACCGCTACATTGCGGCCAAGGCGATTATCCCGCTAAACGATCTGATCGACCAGCATGGCCCGAACATTAAGGAAATGTACGGCGACGTGCTCAACAAGAGCCGACATTCGGACGGCAACAATTATTATTTAAACAACTGGTACGGCATGGACCCCGATCCGGGCTGGAGCTTTAACATGCGCGCCGATATTTTGAAGGAGCTGGGCTACGGGGACCGCATCGAAAGCGGAGAGAGCTTTACGCAAGAGGAATTCGTCGATCTGCTCAAGCAGTTCAAAGAGAAATACCCGCAAGTCGACGGCAAATCGTCGATCCCGCTAACGTTCAATGCCGACCATATGCCGACGGTAGTCGGCACGTTTAAAGCGATGTTCGGGATGAAATCCTACTACGAATCGGACGGCCAAATCGGTCTGGAGGTTCGAGAGCCGCGCTATAAAGAAATGATGGGATTCATCAACGATCTGCAAGCTTTAGCTCTTCTTGACAACGAATGGGCGATCAACAAAACGCAAATCTTCGATCAGAAGGTGTCCAGCGAGCGCGTATTCGCCGTCGGCGGCGGCGAGCCGCTGGAGCCGAACCGTTTGCTCCGCGAGAAGTACGGCGAGGATACGGATAAGCAATTCCTCGCGTTTAAGGTGACGGCGCCGGGCGTCGATCCGTCCGCGACGACGTACGGACCGCGAAGCTCGCTCGGATGGGATGCCATCGCCATTACGGCGGCCAACAAACATCCGGAGCAAACGATCAAGTTTATGGATTTCCTGGCGAGCGAGGAAGGCCAATATTTACTCATGTGGGGCCTGGAGGGCGAGCATTGGGAGATGGTGGACGGCAAACACAAGCCGTTCCCGGAAGTGCTGCAGGGCTTTAAGGACAACTGGAACGAATATTCCAAGCAGACCGGCATCCGCAAGTGGACGTGGTTCGTCAAAAACGGCAACGGCTCCGACGGCACGCCGCTCGATCTCGTAGCGAAATACGAGCGCAACGCATATAACCAGCATGCCATCAAGTCCATGAAGGACTCGACCTGGGATACGGCGATCTACGACAATCTCGGTCCGGGCGGCGGCACGCCGGATGCCCTGAACGAGCAGAAAATCAAGGACTTGCTGTCTCAAGGCTTCACCCAGCTGGCTTACGCCGAGAGCAAGGATGAATTCGAAGCACTCTACGCCAAGCTAATGAAGGATCTCGAAGACAACAACGCGCCGCGCATCGAACAGATTTATACGGAAAATTATAAGAAACAAATGGAGCTGTGGAAATGAGAAAGCCATGCTAACGAAACCAAGCCGCTTGGAAGAAAACTCTTCCAAGCGGCTTGGTTTTTGGCTTGCTTTGCGAACCATCCTATCTCTACCTTCCTACCTCCTATTACTCCATCGCAAGCCCGCCGGTTACCGGCGTGTAGGTTCCCGTAAGGAATCGAGCGGCATCTCCCGCGAGGAAAGCAACGACCCCCGCCACGTCTTCCGGCTCGGCGATCCGGCCAAGCGGGGTGAAGCTGCCGATCATGCGGCTTTCCTCCTCGGAGACCATCAGGCTATCATCGGATTTAACGAAGCCGGGAGCGACGACGTTCGCCGTTATCCCATAGGGCCCGAATTCCTGCGCGATATATCGGGCAAAGGCATCCAGCCCTCCCTTCGCCGTGCCGAATGCAATATGCCCGGGGACAGGGTCCTTGCCTTCCGTTCTGGACAGATAGACAATCCTGCCGGATTGTTGTGCCATCATCGTCGGGATAACAGCCTTCGTGGCGTAAAAAGCCAGTTTCAATTCATCCGTCAACTGTCGTTCGAATGACTCCCAAGAAAGCTCGGCAAAGGCGGCGGCATTACCCCCCCTGTCGGCATGGCATACAAGAACATCGATACGTCCAAGCTCCTTCTTTACGATCGCCGCAAGTTGTTCCATCCGCTCTTCGCTGCGAGCATCTGCATGAACCGCAATGGCCTCCCCGCCATTTGCGATAATTTCGTTGGCGACGGATTGAGCAGCCTGTTCATGACCGAAGTCGTGAACGACAACCCTTGCGCCTTGTCTTGCCAACTGGATGCACGTCGCTCTCCCTATCCCCCGGGCGCCGCCTGTCACAATCGCAACTTTCCCGCTCACAGACATCCTGTTCAACCCCTTTCCCATTCGCTATCGCTTACCCTTCATCCGATACATTATACTGCTCTGCAATATCCAGCGCGGCCTGCCTCACCTTGGCAGCAATAGAAGCAGGCTCAAGCACAATGGCGTCCGTCCTGTAATGAAGCACCATCCCGATCAGCCAGTTCTCGTTCGAGCAGGTCGTTCGTACAATAATTTTTCCATCCGGCAACCGCTCAATATCCTTCTCGTCGAACCGGTTCATCACAAACACGGCAACCGAAGCCTGGAACTGAAGCGTAACCGGAATACCCTCGCGCCTCTCCGGCGCCGCCCACCTGTCATTCAATTGCGCAAGCGAGTCCGATCGGCGAATAAAGGTGTCGGCTTGTACATGGAGCTCCCGAATCCGCGACAGCTTAAAGATCCGATAATCGCCGCGCAGTCGACAATAGCCGTAAAGATACCAGGAGTAAGACTTCATCACAAGCACCATCGGCTCCACCACGCGCTCTAGTTCCTCTCCTTTTCTGCTCGTGTATTTAAATGTCAGGAGCTTCCGGTCCTTAATGGCTTGATGAAGCGTATCATACCGCCTCTGGTCCTCCTCGCTATTTTTCCAAGGGGTGAAATCAATCTGAATACTTTCTCCTTCTCCTGCCCGACCTTGCTCAGCCTGCGCAACCATTGCGCCTACTTTGCCGAGAAGGCGGTCCATAATGGAGCGGTCATAGGCCTTCGTGGACTCAAGACCGCGGAGCGCGGCGGACAAGGCGGTCAGTTCATCAAAGGACAGCAGCTGCCGATCCAGCCGGAAGCTGTCCATAATTTCGTAACCGCCCTCCATGCCCGTATAGGACACGATGGGAATGCCGGCTTGACCAAGCGAATCGAGATCGCGATAGATGGTGCGCAGCGAAACCTCAAGCTGGTCCGCCAATTCCTGCGCTTGTATTCGCTTCCGATTGAGCAGCAATATCGTAATGGTCATTAACCGTTCCAGCTTCATCGTTATCTCTCCTATGCCGGCATGCTGTTTCTCGCCGATCTATAAATTTAGTGGGCGGTTGCGAATTCCTCTCCTTCGGCAGCCGGCTCCATCTTGGCTTTCGTCATTAATAATGCAGCAATCAGCGCCAATACAGCGGGGATGAGGCTCCATGCGAAGACGGTACCTATAGAGCTCGACAGCCCTGCTGTAATGGTATCAAGCAGCCCGGCATCGACGGATTGGCGGAATGCCGGATTGAGCAGCGAATGGGGATCGCTTAGGTTCAAGTCGGCCGGTACAGCCACGTCGCCTTTGCCAAGCGTTTCGGTGAGCTTCGAAAGCAGGCTATGGCTTTGCACAATGCCGAAGATGGTAATGCCGAGCGCCATGCCGAGCGAGCGATTGAAATTTAAGGTCGAGCTTGCTGCCCCGCGCTGCGCCGGAGGGAACGAATCCATAACGGCGGTGCTAAGCACGGAGAAGGAAGCGCCAATCCCAAGACCGATCAAAATCATAATCATCGTAATAGAAAGTCGAGAAGATTCTACCGTAATTTGCGAGAGAAGAGCAAGACCCGTCAGAAGCAGCGCCAGCGTCCCGATCATAATGGTGCGGTATTGCAGCTTCGTCATCAGGAATCCGCCAAGCGTGGCCGTAACCACCGAGCCCACCATCATCGGCAGTAAGGTCAATCCCGAATTGGAAGCCGAGCCTCCAAGCACGCCTTGCACGTAGATCGGTATAAAGATCGCCGCCGTCATGTACGCCGCGCCGCTAAGCATCGCGACCAGGTTGCTCGTCGTGTATAGTCTGCTGCGGAACAGGCGGAACGAGATAATTGGCTCTGCGGCCCTCTTTTCGACCACGACCAGCAGTAGAACAAGCACGACGAAACCTGCGAACAAACCGAGAATTTGCGGCGAATCCCATGCATACGTTTTACCGCCGAGTTCAAGTCCGAGCATAAAGCAGACGATAGCGCCCACGAGGAGTACGGAACCCGCCCAGTCGATTTTTTGCCTGGCGTGTATCGCCGATTCTTTGTAAAACAAAGCGATCGCCAGCAATGCAATAAAGCCCAGCGGCAGGTTAATGTAGAAGATCCATGACCAATCGAGATGGTCGGTAATGTATCCGCCCAGCAACGGGCCTACAACGCTCGACAGTCCGAACACGGCGCCGAACAACCCCATCATCTTGCCGCGCTCCTTCGGCGGCATGACGTCGAACAGGATCGTGAAGGCGATGGACACCATCGCTCCGGCCCCGACGCCTTGCACAGCTCTATAAAGGCTTAACTCGACGATGGATTGCGCCATACCGCATAATGCCGAGCCGATCATGAACACGATGATCCCGAAGATGAAGAAACGTTTGCGCCCATACATATCGGACAGTTTGCCGAAGATCGGCATGCACGCCATCTCGGCCACCATATACGCGGTAGTGACCCACACGAACTTGTCGAGCCCTCCCATCTCTCCAACGATCGTTCCGATCGACGTTGAAACAATCGTGTTGTCCATGGATGCCATCAAAATAGCTAGCAGCAGCCCTCCGACGATTACTCCCAGTTTGTTTGTCATACGTTCCCATCCCTTTCTTGTACCTTAAGAATTGATTGGCTAACAATCATCTATGAACATCTTAAGCTACCCTTGTTGACAACAGTGTGTCAGGGAGGAATGGCTTAATTTCTTTTTCTTGAGAAAAACCGTCAGGATAGATCATCCTGACGGTCCTTTTTGTGCTAGAGCCAGAAAGAAGCAACAGCGTCACTCCTGTCTGTTCGTTCTCTCGAATAAGAGGAAAAACTCCATCTAATACCCTTGTTTCCACCCGTTCTTGCTCTTTAGAGGGAAACCTCTAATTCTGGCCGAATCGCTGTTTTCGGGTTGAACCACCCAATTAATGGGAGGTTTTCCCTCTATGCGGAGCCGATATTCCGATTTTTCCAGATTAAAGGGGGATTTTCCCTCTATTTTCCGATGCGATTTACGAGGGGTCTTTTGGAAATGAGCGACCTTAAGCTTTGCAAAGCCCTATGGCGGCAGAACGTGAACAAAGCGGGATTGTTGACCAAACCAAACAGGTGTGCGGAACTGAGAGACGTTATATTCGCCAAATCAACGGTTTCGGGTACCCTTACAGAAATGAGCGTTCTTATTCCAACTCAATCGCGCTTCATCCCCCTTATTATCAACCAATAAAGTCTCTGAGTTCCGCTAGCCCTGCCGTTTCCCTCCATTCGCCGAAATAAGATCTCTGTGTTCCGTTGTCGCTATCGCGCACGTACGCACGCCGTAGCGAAAGCGACTGAACTCGTGCCCCGCCTCGAAATTTTATAAATTCTATGATTATGAGAAAAGGGCTACCCGATGTCCGGATAACCCCTCTTAGAAGTTAGGGTTAGTTCATTGCTTCTAGCAAATTCAAGATCATAACGATCGCTTCCGCTCTTGTTTTTGCTGTCATCTGCGGCGCAAATCCCGCAACTTCAAGCATATTGGGTAAATCGTTACCAATCGGTTCCTTTAACTGGACTTTAGTCATTTGCTGACTCCGTACGTTAAGCTCCACATTCATCTTCGACATGAGATGCAAAGCTCCCCATACCGTATCCCGATAAGCACAAAGCACAATAGGCGCATCATCCCTGCTCACGGCTTTATACCCGTCTCGCGGTCTCTCCTTCGCAGAACGGTCCGGCAATGCGGATATGCTCCCAGGGCTCGCTCCCGTTGGCGAGCCGCCATAGCAGCTTGTCCGCCGCCTTATAGCCGGTCTCCCGGATAAGCAGCTCCGGCCGGCTAAGACCAGGTACGGCGGCTACCGGGCCGTTGGCCAGCCCGATGACGGAGAGCCCCTCCGGCACGCGATACCCAAGTTCGTCCAAATGGCGGAACAGCCTCTCGATATCCTCGTCGATACCGGCAATGATGGCGGTAGGCTGTACTTCATTCAGCTTGTCCTGCAAGGCTTCGGCGTCCCAATCTCCGGTTAGCTGCGATTCAAGACCGCAAACCAGTCCATGCTCGCCCATCATCTCCTGAAATGCCTGCCAGCGCCTAGCAAACCCCCGTTGACTGCCGATGTCGCCCACATACATAATACGCTTGTGACCCAGCCGGACCAGCCTGTCGACGGCCATGCAGACAGCTTCGTAAACGTCCCAGATGACGCTGTCGAGCTCCGACAATGGCCTGGGATAGTTGATGAGCACCTTCGGCAGCGACAGACCGAAGAGCTTGCGCTCCGTCGTATCCGACAGCAGCCTGGGAGCAATGAACAAGCCGTCTGCCGTAGGCAGGCTTATGCGCTCCAGCCACTCTTCGAATGCGCTGTCGGACAAATCTTCATCCAGCGTATGACACTCCAGTCGGTGGTCCAGCAGCTCAAGCCGCCGACGCAGGCCTTCGGCCAGCAACGTGTTGTAATTCGTCGATTGCCGAGACTGGATAAGCGCGAAGCGCAGCTGGAAGGTCGGGTACGGCGCGATGCCCCGGCTGGCGAGCTCCCTCGCCTGGGCTACGGTCAGGTAGCCGCGCCTATACGCCGTGCGGGCGATCCGGGCCCGGGTCTCCTCGGACATGCCGGGCTTGCCGGCCAGCGCCTTCGATATGGTCTGTATGGACAGGCCGAGCTCGGCCGAAAGATCATGCAGCGTAACCGTCTTGCGCGTTCCCATAGCGAGTTCCTCCTTGCGTTCGGCAGCCGTGGACGACTACCTGCAAATATCCGAATCGTACGCAAGCCCGCTTAACCCGGCCGGCCCGTCTCCGCTGCGAGAGACCGACATCATTTTTCGCGACAGGGTACAAGCAGCGTAAACATTGTCTCCTCTATTTTAAACTAAAGTTAAACTACTTTTGAAGCCATATACTCCCTATACTGAAGGTACTTTCGAGGGAGGGATAACGGATGAACAGAATAGATGCGGATGTGGTGGTATGCGGTGGCGGTCCGGCGGGCATTAACGCGGCGCTCGCTGCTGGAAGGACAGGCGCGAAGACGGTGCTGATCGAGCGTTACGGCTTTCTCGGCGGCATGTCGACGGCGGCGCTCGTCTATCCGTGGATGACGTTTCATACGACGGGGGGCAAGCAGGTAATCGCAGGCATCGCGCAGGAGATCATCGACCGGCTGATGGCGGAGAGTGCTTCGCCCGGCCATGTTCGCGATACGGTCGGCTTCGTGCGGACGATAACGCCGTACGATCCCGAAGTATACAAGGTGCTGATCGTCGACATGCTGCGGGAGGCAGGCGTTCAGGTGCTGCTGCACAGCCTCATGGACGAGGCCGTCGTCGAAGGCGACCGGATCGTCGCGGTGAGACTGGCCACCAAATCCGGCAAATACGAGGTGGCTGCGAAGCAGTTCGTCGATGCGACGGGCGACGCGGATCTCGCCTATTTGTCAGGCGTGCCGTGCTTGCAGGGCCGCGACGGCGACAGCTTGACCCAGCCGATGACGATGAAATTCCGCATGCGCGGCGTCGATCTCGCCAAGGTAAAGCGATACATGATCGATCACCCGGATGAATTTTACAAAAAAACGCCGTTCGACGAGCTGGAGCAATTGCCGTTATCCGGCGTGCTGGGCTACTTCAAGCATTGGCAGGATGCCGAGCTGCCCATTAACCGCGACCAGGTGCTTTTCTTCACCGGTCCGGGGCCGGATGAGGTGCTTGTCAACACAACTCGCGTACAGGGGCTGGACTCGACGAAGCTGGAGGATCTGACGGAAGGCGAGATTCAGGGGCGGAAGCAGGTTCGCATGGTGGCCGACTTCATGACCCGCAATCTGCCAGGCTTCGAGAACGCGTCCATCTCGTCGGTCGGGGCGCAGATCGGCGTTCGCGAAAGCCGCAGAATCGACGGCCAATACACGCTGCAAGTCGATGATGTCGTGAGCGGCCGAACGTTCGACGATTGCATAGCGCGCAGCGGGTATCCGATCGACATTCACGATCCGTCCGGCAAAGGCGTGCAGGCCGCATGGGTGCTGGGCGACGGCGCCTATGACATCCCGTATCGCTGCCTTATTCCGAAAGGCATCGGCAATCTGCTCACGGCAGGGCGCTGCATCTCGACATCCCATGAGGCGCTGGCGACAACGCGGCTTACGCCAAGCTGCATGGCGACGGGCCAAGCCGCGGGCACGGCCGCCGGCATGGCTTCGGCGCAAGGCATTTCGCCGGCCGAGATAAGCGTCGCGCAGCTTCAAGAGCGCTTGATCCGGGACGGGGCGCTGCTCAGCAGCGAACAGTCGTCGATTTACAGCGTGATTTGAGCATAACTGCGTAGAAACGCCGCCTCGACCGAGGCGGCGTTTCTTTTCTCTCTATCTTATTCGGCTTGCGGCGTTGGAGCAGGATGTGCTTTCACATATTCCAGTACGTTAAAAATTTGCTCCGCGGCTTCGGCACGGGAAATCTCGCCTTTGGGATCGAAGTTCCCTTGGTCATCCAGCTTAGCGACCTTATAAGCAATCGCTCGTTGAACGGACCCTTCGTAATCGATGGTCAGTTCGGCGCTGTCGGCAATCTGAACAGGCGCAAGCTTAATCTTTGGAAGATCGAAGTGAGCTTCGATCGTGCTGATCAGTTGATGAGTGAACTCTTCCCGGGTCCATTTCTGGTCAGGGTCCAGATCGGCCGGCAGTTGAACGCCATTCACGCTTGCCGTAATTAGCGCATTCGCATACCACGCTTCATTGTTCGCGTGCTCATAATAGTCCGTCGCTTTCGGTTCGACCTGGAATCGGACGAGAGCCAGATTCAAATCCGCGGCGTTCACAATCAATTGAATGCCTTGTGCCGCTGTGATCGTGTCATTCGGTGCAAACAATCCGCTCGACACGCCCTGGACGATGCCTTCGCTTTGCAAGGATTCGATTTTATCTTTAATGGCAATATTCGATATATCCGAGAAAGGGGATGAAGCCGCAAAGCTTTGACCTGCGAACGTTAAAGATAGCGCCGCAACCGTAGAAAGAGTAATCATCTTGAATGTTGTTTTCAATGTTCTCACCTCGTAAAGTTTTGGAATTCCGCGATAAAGTATTCGTTCGTTGATTAGACTTCCGGCAATCTTGATTGCCTGTCATTGTCCTCACACGATAAATACAATCGAGAAGCCTGTTATTTTTCACGATTCCAAAATTTTTTTCCGTACGGTGCATACACGTTCGATACAATCGGCTGCGCTTGACAGAACCGGGGTTTATCATCTATGATCATCAACAACACTTGACAGCAACAACTGCTTCGATCAAGGAGCATGTTCCCGCAAGCGGCGGCTCAGAGAGGGACCGGCAAGGCTGAGAGGTCTCCCCCGAACGGAACATTCCCGCCTTGCCAGCAGCATCGGCGAACTGAAGTAACCGTTGCCGGCCCCGGCCGTTATCCGGATGAAGGATTGCTGCCGCGCGCGGCGATCGAACCAAGGGTGGTACCACGACACATTCGTCCCTGAACGAATGTGTCTTTTTGTTTTACGCACTAATAGAAGGAGGCAACCTACATGCGTCAATCCCAATTATTCGCGACTACCTTGCGAGAAGCGCCCGCGGAAGCGGAGGTCGCCAGCCATCGCCTGCTGCTCCGGGCCGGTTACATTCGCCAGCTGGCCGCCGGCATCTATACGTATATGCCGCTCGGCCGGCGTGTACTTCGCAACGTCGAAGCCATCGTGCGGCAAGAGCTGGAGCGCGCGGGCGCGCAGGAGCTGCTCATGCCGGCACTGCAGCCCGCCGAGCTTTGGAAGGATTCCGGTCGTTACGACGCTTACGGCCCCGAGCTGATCCGCCTCTCCGACAGGCATGGACGCGAGTTTGCGTTAGGCCCGACGCATGAGGAAGTCATTACAACGCTGGTCAAGAACGAGATCGGCTCCTATCGCCGATTGCCCGTTACGCTGTACCAAGTGCAGACGAAGTTCCGCGACGAACGGCGTCCGCGATCCGGCTTGCTCCGCGGCAGGGAGTTTCTGATGAAGGACGCGTATTCTTTTGACGCCACGTTGGAGGGTCTGGACCGCTCTTATCGCAAAATGTACGACGCCTACCACCGTATCTTCGAACGCTGCGGTTTGAGATTTCGCGCAGTCGAAGCGGATGCGGGCGCGATCGGCGGAGAGGGCGGCACGCATGAATTCATGGCGCTGGCCGACATTGGCGAAGATATCGTCGTCGTATGTCCTCATTGCGATTATGCCGCGAATCTGGAGCAAGCAGCGTCGAAGGCGGAGCTCGCCGAGCATCGCGGCAAATCCGTTCCCGCAATCGAGACAATCCATACGCCGGACGTGCGCACGATCGAACAACTGACCCGGCACCTTGCGATCCAGGCCGGCGATGTCATCAAGACGATTATTTACTCGGCCGACGGGAATCCGGTCGCCGTACTTGTACGAGGAGACCACGAGGTCAACGAGTTGAAAGTCAAAAATCTCTTGGGCGCTAACGAAATCGTGCTGGCAGACTCGGAAACGGTCATGAAGGCGACGGGAGCGGAGATCGGTTTCGCCGGACCAATCGGCTTGTCTATTCCCCTCCTCGTCGACGAAGCCGTTGCCGCCATGGAACGGGGCATCGCCGGTGGCAACGAAACCGACTATCATATCGGCAACGTCGTTCCGGGCAGAGACTTCTCCGTCGAACGTTCGGGCGATTTCCGATCCGTTAAGGAAGGGGAGCTCTGCTCCCGCTGCGAAGAAGGCCGCCTCCAATTCGTGAAGGGAATCGAGGTTGGCCATGTGTTTAAGCTCGGGACCAAGTATAGCGAGGCGCTGGGAGCCGGCTATCTGGATGCGAACGGGAAAGAGCAATCCATCATTATGGGCTGCTACGGTATCGGGGTATCCCGTGTCGTCGCGGCGATCGTGGAGCAGCATCACGACGAGCGCGGCATGGTCTGGCCGACTTCCGTAGCTCCGTACCTTGTCCATCTAGTACCTGTCTCCGTCAAGGATGAAACACAGCGGCAAGTCGCCGAAGATTTATATGGAACGTTGCAGCGCATGGGCATCGAGGTGCTGATGGACGACAGAGACGAACGTGCCGGCGTGAAGTTTAAGGATGCCGATCTGATTGGCCTGCCGATTCGCATCGTCATCGGCAAGGACGCCGCGGATGGCAACGTCGAATATGCAGAGCGACATTCCGGCGAGAAGCGGCTTGTACCGGTCGCGGAAGCGCTGGATCTCATAAGCGGCGCCAACGCGGCTTCGTTGCACTAACACGGTATTATGCAGTCAAGGAGCTGTCGACAGGATCGGTTGACGCTGCTTTCTGCCACCGACTTGCGTCGCGAACGGTTATATCCATTTGTTCTTCTGTCTCCGCTCCGATATTGGGGTATAATGGAAGAGGGATTGCAATCCAAACAAAGGCGGTGCCGTAATCATGAAATTTAGCGAGTACACATACGAGAGACCGGACGTGAAGGCGTTCGAGGGAAGGTTCAAAGAGCTGCTGGCCGCGTTCGAGGCAGCGGACGGCTACGAGAAGCAAGATGCGGCGATGGCGGATATGAACAAGCTGCGCAGCGAGTTCGATACGATGCAGACGATCGCGAGCATTCGCCATTCCATCGATACGAACGACGAGTTCTACAAGGCCGAGCAGGATTTCTTCGACGAAAACGGACCGGTCGTCCAGGAGTTCGTGACGGACTACTACCGGGCGCTTGTCGGCGCCAAGTACCGCGCGGAGCTGGAAGCCAAGTGGGGAAGTCAGCTGTTCCGTCTCGCGGAGCTGTCGCTCAAAACGTTTAGCCCCGAGGTCATCGAGGATCTCCAGCAGGAGAACAAGCTGTCGACGGAATACTCCAAGCTGATCGCCTCCGCGAAGATCCCGTTCGAAGGCGAAGAGCGCACGCTGGCGCAGCTCGGTCCGTTCCAGCAGTCCACGGATCGCGATATGCGCAGACGCGCCGCGGAAGCCTCCTCCGGCTTCATGGCGGAGAACGAGACGACGCTCGACCGCATCTACGACGATCTCGTCAAAGTGCGGACTCGCATCGCGAAGAAGCTCGGCTTCGACAACTTCGTGGAGCTCGGCTACGCGCGCATGAGCCGCACGGATTACGACGCGGCTATGGTTGCGAACTTCCGGGGCCAGGTGCTGGACCATATCGTTCCTGTAGCAACGAAGCTGAAGGAACGTCAGAAGAACCGTATCGCGATCGACCAACTGCTCTACTACGACGAGAATCTGGCATTCCTGTCCGGCAACGCGACGCCGAAGGGCGATCCGGACTGGATCGTAGCGGGCGGCGCCAAAATGTACGAGGAGCTGTCTCCGGAGACGGACGCGTTCTTCCGCTTCATGCAGGACAACGAGCTGATGGATCTCGTCGCAAAAAAAGGCAAGCAAGGCGGCGGCTATTGCACGTATATCAGCGAGCATAAAGCGCCTTATATTTTCTCCAACTTCAACGGCACTTCCGGCGATATCGACGTGTTGACGCACGAGGCCGGCCATGCGTTCCAGGTGTATGAGAGTCGCGGATACGCCGTTCCGGAGTATGCCTTCCCGACCTATGAAGCATGCGAGATCCATTCCATGAGCATGGAGTTCCTGACATGGCCATGGATGGAGCTGTTCTTTAAAGAGGATGCCGACAAATACCGCTTCCATCATCTCGCCAGCTCGCTGATTTTTATCCCTTACGGCGTGACGGTCGACGAATTCCAGCATTACGTCTACGAGAATCCGGACGCGTCGCCGGCTGAGCGGAAACAAGCGTGGCGCGAGATCGAAAAAAAATATTTGCCGCACCGCGATTACGGCGACAACGCCTATCTGGAGGCAGGCGGCTTCTGGCATAAGCAGGCTCATATTTTCAACTCGCCGTTCTATTACATCGACTACACGTTGGCCCAGCTCTGCGCGTTCCAATTCTGGAAAAAGTCGCGCGAGGACAGCACAGCCGCATGGAACGACTACCTCAGTCTGTGCCGTCTTGGCGGCAGCCTCTCCTTCACGGAGCTGGCGAAGTCAGCAGGACTCGACTCGCCGTTCGAAGACGGCTGCGTATCGTCCGTTATCGGCTCTATCGAGGCATGGCTGAACGGCGTGGACGACAAGGCTCTGTAGAGGACACCTCCAACCCTATTCGCGCTATTCGAGTAACGTTTCCCTATCTTGAGACTGAATAAGGATTCCGGTGTCCGTTACATTTCCAACATGGGGTAAAGCGTCGAAATAGGGTCGGTGTTGAGGCTGTCGATTCATTGTGAATAACTGATCTTCCATAGTCCATCTCCCCTGAACCCAGGTATAATGGAAGATATACTTGGGCCGGGGGTTTGTGCTGTGTTGAATAGACGTGTGCGTTACAAAGAGTTCGATCAAATGTCTTTTGCAGATATGATGGTATACTCCAAGCTTCCTGAGCATCCTTTTTGGAGTCACTTAGAGAAGAAGATAGACTTTTCTTTTGCAGATTCACTGTGCTCCGTGCTCTACTCGGGGCGCGGACAGCACCCGTATGCGCCTTCACTGAAGCTTAAAGTCCATCTTATTCAGATATACTACGGTCTTTCCGACCGCCAGGTGGAAGAGCGCATAATTAGCGACTTGTTCATCAAGCGTTTCTTAGGCTTGCCCGTCGACTTCTTTGGGTTTGATCACAGTACGATTGGCTTGGACCGCTCACGTATGGGAACCGCCATGTTTAAAGCCTGCCACTTCTACATTCTTGCCCAAATGTACAGCCATGGCCTTTGGGGCGATCACTCGGAGAAATGGATCATCGACTCGTTTGCCTCAAATCCCGCACTCTCGAAGCCGCGCACCTATCGCTTGATTCAACATGCTATGATCCGGGTCCTTCAACATTTAAAACGTAGCCATCGTGCGATATACCAACTCGCACTCGCTTCGGTTGAGACCGATGGACTCTACGCTCGCACCTCCGTACAACCATCTACTGCTGGTCACATGCTCGCTTTCAGCAAGTTGGTGGCACAAGCTTATGGTTTGCTTCAATGGTTTCAACTCGAGGATGTGTCTGCTTTGTTGCAAAAAGAACTCACGGAAAAAGAGCGCGAGACTTCTCAGCATTTGCAACGCATTTTGCAGGACATATTAGAGCAGAACAGCCGACCTGTACCGCCGACTGATGGCGACCCGATTGACTCTGCGCGGAACCAAACCGAACAAGAGATTGTGTTTGAAAAAATCCCGAGCCATGAAAGAGCAAAGGATCGTCTTATGAGCGCTGTTGACCCGCACGCTCGAGTCGGGAGAAAGAATACATCCACCGTCACATGTGGCTACAAACTACAAAATTTGTGTGGGACCAGCTCCGTTGTGCTGAATGTGAACGCCGTACCTGCGAATGAACATGACAGAGAAGCTATGTACGCAATGGCCAAAGAAGTACAAAGCTTTTTCGAAATTTCGCCACGCGCCATGTTAGGTGACACCGCCTACGGCCACGGGTTGCAGCGCACTATGCTTGCCACTATTGGCATCCCTGTAGTAGCCCCTGTCATCCTGGGAAGTAACCCCTCAAAGGGATACGACCTCACCCGATTTAGCTATGACAAGGAAAAGGACTGCTACACTTGTCCGAACGAAAAGGATACCGTAAAAAAGCGTCATATTCCTCAAAGCAGCGGTTGGCAATACTATTTTGAAAAGACAGACTGTGAAAGTTGCCCCTTACGCTCGGCATGTACAACAGGAAAAGCAGAGCGCCGGGTATTTCACAGTGACTATTATGAAGTGTACGAGGCTGCCAAGGATTACAACGCTACGATTAGCGGCAAATTAGATCGCAAACAGCGCATGCTGGTTGAACGAAAGAACCAAGAATTGAAGAATGACTGTGGTTTAGAGAGACCCTTAACGAAAAGCCGAAAAGCGTTGCAGCTTAAAGGTTACTTGGCTGCCATGGTCGTTAATTTGAAACTCACGTTGAGGAAGCTACTTCCTCAAAGACCTGGGTTTATTCGACGTCGAAATGCCATTAGTTACTAAGTAGAATCCGACTCCCCAGCCCTCCGATCATCCCACTCAGCGGCTCCCTCCAGCACAAAATTTCCCCATTCCAGCACGCAACTCGTTCTTATCTACAGTGAATAGACAGCCTCGTGTTGTCCGTTAGATTGAACAAAAACCAGCAGCATCCACGAACGAATGAGTTCTGGACTGCCGCTGGTTTTTTCTAAATCGCTAATGGCGCCGGACGGGTAGGAAAGCTTTGATAGCCTGTGCTGCCATTATAATTGCGGCAACAAGTGCTCCAGCTTTTCGATAAAAGAGTCCCAATGACCCGAATTCGAAAATCCGATTCCCCATTCTACATCCCGCAAGGCTCCCCTTAGTTTAAGGAGTTTATCGATCTCCTCTGCGCTTAGTTCGTTTATTGGCTCCACCATATTATCATGGGGATAGTTACTAAGCTGATCATATAGTGCGTCTAATAGTACACTTTCCGCTTTGGTTATAAAACCTACTCCCGAATTCAAATCTCTAATGACCATAATATCCTGCAAAACATCCCCAAGCTTCTCTCTTACATGCGACGGCTGCGTCCATTCCGACTCGATCTGATAGGCAATGGCGCCTTCCAGTTGAACGAGATCCCATTGAATTTGGGACAGGGTCAACTCATGTTTGACCGATGTTACCCGTTCTTTCAATTTGTAATTCTGATTGGCAGCCAGTATGAGTAAGACCACCAATACGGCAAGGAGTATCAGCACTATCATTTTAGTCGTTTTTTGCATAGGAATACTCCCCCCTTTAGACATAATTGAATCGTTGGCCGTATTCTCCGTGGGTTACTCCTCCGGATACTATCCTAATTCTTCGATATCTATGTAATTGCCTTGCTTGTATCGGCTTACCCGTTCTATCCATCAGCAATACGAGGAGGAGGCAGAAAATGAAGAATCGTTACCCGTGGATAAGCCTGACCTTAATGACCGGATTTATGTTCGTGGGCTTTTACATCCTAACCCTTCTGGTTACCTCGCTCAGCTATTACTTTTACTTTGATCGGCCTGCGGACCAGTCCCGCGAAATTTCGGCTGTTTATTACGGTCTGGCGTTTTCGACCGTGCCTTACCTGCCGTTAGGCTGGATGCTGTATGCTTATGTCAGGGAACGACGAATACGGCTAACCTTGCATGGAGTCGTCATCGGTATGCTGACAGAGAAAGTCGTGTTTGTTTATCTGGGAACGCTTCTAGGCACGGGATACCCCTGGTACGGTAGAGGGTTCCCGCAGAGCGGATATGCCGTATTGTGCGAGGAATTGCCCATGTTCTGCCGTCCCGATTACGTTCTGCACTATTATCTTTGGGGTCCTTTGCTCGCGTTTGGAGCTTTCTATTCGGGAACGAAGCTGGTAAGACTCGACAGAAGCAAGGAGCTCTCTCCATGAAGAGACTTAAGCCCGCCGCCGAACCTGCAAACATCGTGCCAGATGATCGAGATGTTTGTCCAGCGTAATGGGATTGTAATTTGCCCAGTCGTCGCTCACGACGTAGCTCTTTCCTTCCTGGACGGCAGGCAACTCCTGCCAAGCCGGATGCTGCAGCATCCGGCGGCCCGCTTCTGCCATCCTTCCCGAACGGGCCAAGGCAAAAAAGACGCGATCCCCGGCATAATACGGCAGTTCGACAGGCTCAATGCGCTTCCACTTCGTATTGGGATCGCGATCCATTAACGCTCGGACGCCGGCCGTCGGTTCGAAGCCGATGCCCTGATATAAGGAATGACCGAAGTGGTGGCCTGCATAGACGAACAGCCCGTCGTCGTGATAGATGAATGCCGCCGCGGTCTCCCCCTCTCGAACGCAATGCTCCAGTCTGTCTCTCGTTCGAATGGCCTTTTTTTCGTAACGTTCAATCCAGCGTTCCGCTTCTTCCTCCCGCTTAAGCAAACGTCCCATGGCGCGCAGACGCGTGTAGACGTCGCTCTCCCAATCGACCTTCACGGCATCGGCGATCCCCGACAGTTGGTCGGCAGTGGGCTGATCCAGGTAACTCGGGAACAGGATTAAGTTCGGCGACAGCCCCGACAGCTGATGCAGATTAATCTGCGGCAAGTCCTCTACCCCCCTAATAGATCGCGGGGCTTCAGGTATCGTACGCAACAACGCGTTGTTGGAGCCGACCGGCAGCACGCCCAATGCCAGCAGCTCGCCAAGATACTGAATGGAGAATATGCGTTGGTCCGCTAAGCAGCCGCCATGCGCATAACGGGATGGAGGCATTCCGAACGCTTGCTTGAACTTGCGGCTGAAATAATATTCGTCGCGATAGCCTACCAATGCGGCTACTTCGCCCACCTTTCGTTCCTGACGGGACAACAGTTCCTTGGCCTTATTCATGCGCAAAGCCGTCAGATAATCGAGAGGCGAGCGGCCCGTCAACGCCTTGAAATGGCGCTCGAACCGCCAACGGCTAAGTCCTTCGCGCTCGGCAAGCCCGCCGATCTCTATATCCTCTCCGTAATGTTTCTCCAGGTAACCGATGGTCCGCTCGATCGCCAAACGCGGATCCTTAACCGCCTTGGCGGCATTTCTAGCAGACAATACGTCATAAATCAGCTCCTGAAATCGAACATGACGATGGAGTGACAGAAGCGCATCTTCCGCGCCGCTCTCTCTACTATCGCCAATGGCGCCGGGCAAAGGTGAACGCAAGCTCGCGTCGCACTGCTTCCCTTGTAACGCCAGCAGCTCCGCCAGTCTGATCGCAAGCCGATGCACGGGCTCGCACGGAAACGGCTGACAGCCGGCTGCAAGCAGCTGCAAACCTTGGCCGCCGCTTGGAATAAGGAACTTCAGCAGGTATACTTTAAGCTCCGTTTCGCTAACCACTTTGAGCTCCGTCTCGGCGCCTGGCGACAGCAACAGACAATGCCCCCGATCCAGAAGATGCCTCCCGCCGTCTGTATGGGAGATAATGAGGCCGGCTCCGTCCATGGCGGCCAGCAGCGTATATTCGTTTGCCTCGCCCAGCGACCACGTCCGGTCGCCGAAGTAGCTCTCCTCCGCGATTCCCGTCAAATAAACTTGCGGAGGCAAAGCCGCGGAAATTGCTCCATTCATTTCAGGCATTTCAGGCATTTCAGGCATTACAACTCCACCTCAAGTGATAACGATTATCAATTAATGCGATTATAACGAAAATAGCCAAGTCACGCAACGTAAAGCTGCGCCCTTGGCTATCCTGGCCATACCCTTATTGTCCAAACAACAACCGTAATCCTACTTGGCTGTCAGCACGGCAGCCATCTCGTCCAGCAGCCACTCCAGCGACAGCGGGTCGTTCATGGCCCAGCGCGAACCTACGATATACGCCTGGTTGTTCTTCACTGCAGGAAGCGTGCTCCACACAGGTCCGTTTAACACCTCATTAAGCACCTTTTTGGATTCTTCGTCATCGCCTGGACCTACCAGGAAGATGCGATCGCCAACGTATTCCGGCAGCTTCTCCAGCGAGATCTCCGCCCACAGCTGCGACGGATCGCTTGCGAACAGCTCCGTTACCTTGGCGGGAACCTGGAAGCCGAACGCATCGTACATAGTCGGACCCAGCCGTTGTTTGTTGTAGACATACAGCTTCTTGTCCGAGTAAAGGACGAATGCCGATGCCGTCTCTCCGGGTTTAATTTGAGCCTGGACGACTTCGCGTTGCTTCGCCACTTTCTCGTCATAGCCCTTCTGCCAGGCCTCCGCAAGCTCCGGCTTGCCCGCCAGGTCAGCCACCTCGCGAACATGCTCGAATGCGTCAGCGCCATAAGCGACGACAACCGTCGGAGCGACTTTGGACAGAGCATCCACGTCGGCTGCCTCGAGGAAGTCAGGCACCACGATCAGGTCGGGCTCCAGCGCCAGCACCTTCTCGATGTTCGGCACAAGTCCGTCCCCGCCGATGTCCTCAATGCCCTCAAGTTGGTCTTGCGTCAACACCAGCTGCGCGTTCAGGTAGTTCGTTCCGATGATCGGAACGCCGAGCGCCGTAAATTCGGAAGCATAATAGTGAGCGATAATACGCTCCGGACGGGTCGGAATTTCGACTTTGCGCCCCAATGCATCCTCGTATTCGCGCGTGCCGGACTCCGCTGACGGAGAAGGCTCCGCCGACGACGTCGGCGACGCTTCTTGCGATGGAGATGGGGAAGGCGAAGCAGCAGGCGCGTTATTCGAGCCGCAAGCGGCCAGCAGAAGCGCCGTCAGCAGCAGGACGAGCAGGGTGATCCCATTTTTTTGGCGTGCAGGGGTATACATCGTGATTCCTCCATTTGATAAACATTCTCATTATCGACGTATTCATCTTACTCCCCTCCATCCGCTTAATCCATGGACATTTCCCGCAAAAAAACTGGACAAAATGCGCGAATGGGCTCTTAAATCGAAAGTTCAACGAAAACCGCCGATCTTATTGCCGCATCGCGCTCCGTGAGAAAAACGCCCGAAGGCGTCCTTTTCTATAATCGTCCTCGTTTCGACGAAACCGCGTAGAGAAAGTATGAGCAAACTTATGTTTTCCTCTATTTTTAACAGCAGCCTTCGAGCGTAATTGTACATTTATACACAAATTCATGATCGGAGATCGGCCATGTGGAGTAAATTGTTCAATTATACACAAATTCTTGTTAAACTTCCCCGCCCAAGGGTCCGCAAAGTGAATATTTGTGTAGATATGCACAAATAAACCGAAAACTAACGCTTCTGGGCTAATAATTGTGTATATTCGTACAATTGTTATCGCACGCTTATGTTCCGAGGACATAATGACAGAAAACCGCCAGGCACAAGCTGTTAATTCCAGCCGATTGCCTGACGGTTCTTGTACATGAATGAAGGCCTATACCGCTTTTCGCTCCATAATCTTTGTTACATCATATGCATTCTGCCGCTCCTGTCTCCCACGCACCGGACCTTAGCTGCCGAGCTTACAGCCGTGTGCTCCCCTCCGGAAACACTACTGCGTCTACGGGCTACCTGCAGCTGGCTTTCACTCCTACAGCAGTCCTACTGCGACTGCGTGCTTCCTGCTGGCAACGCTACTGCATCTGCGGACTACCCGCAGCCGGGGCTTCCGCTCCGGCTGGCGGAGCCGCTCCATCAGCCGGCGGCTCGAAGCCCTCTGGCGGTTGACCGCTCTGGTCCCCTTCAGGACGCTGTCCACGATCCGGGCGCTGGCCGCCTCCCATACCGGCTCCGCCTCCCATACCGCCGCCGGGACCGCCCATGCCGCCGCCGGTCGTAATGCCGGATTCGTTCACCCAAGTGACTGAGCTCGTCACCTCGAATTCTACAATCTTCGTGTCACCGGAGTAGATGACGTATGTGCTGCCTTGTTTAATGTCCGGAGAGCTGAACAACACGGATTGGAACGTCTTCTCCGGAGCGAAGGCCGCGATCTCGTTGCCGTCGCCGTCGACCAGACGCACATTCGTGCCGCCTTGAAGCGACTGCGGAAAGGTCATCAGGATCGACTGCTGCGTAGAGGTCTCCGACGTTGCCTGCACCATGCCGGAGCTGCCTGCCGCGATCAGCAACCCCCCGCTGATGTCGAACGTGCCGTCGTAGTCGAGCGAGCCGTTGCCGTTGCCCGTCGGTCCGTTCACGTAGACCGTTCCGCCGCTCATTACAATGGAGCCATTGGCGTCCAACCCGTCGCCGTTCGCGTTTACCGTGATCGTGCCGCCGCTGATCGTCAGCAACCGATCGGAGCCTGCCGCGAAGCTGTCCTGCGAAGCCCGGCCTGGCATGCCCGCATTAGAATCGTTGCCGCCGGCGACGTTGAAGCCATCATCCGATGCCGTTAACGCAATCTCCCCGCCCGAGACGGTAATCGTCGAACCTTCTACACCTTCGTAGCTTGTCGTAATATTGATCGTGCCTCCGGCAATCGTGACCGAAGCGTCGGCGTGAATGCCGTCATCGCCGCTTGCCAGCAAGAAGGTGCCGCCATTAATGAGCAGGCTGCCGTTCGTATGCACGGCATCATCCGCCGCGTCGACTTCGAACGCGCCTCCGTTCACTTGCAGGCCGCCGCCTGCCTTCAGCCCTTTGGCGCTGGTGGACTCCGTTGCAGTCGTTACACCGCCGGAGGTA
Source organism: Paenibacillus agaridevorans (assembly GCF_018604145.1). Classification (NCBI taxonomy): domain Bacteria; kingdom Bacillati; phylum Bacillota; class Bacilli; order Caryophanales; family Paenibacillaceae; genus Paenibacillus; species Paenibacillus agaridevorans. Next base: position 6,602,432 of record NZ_CP075889.1, read on the forward strand.
CTGGAGGGAAGAGCCGCCGTTTCAACATTATCCGCATTTAATGCAGACGTACTCGCAGCGGCTCCCGTTGCTCCTGCGCCACCAGGCTTTGTACTAGTAGCGCCCTCTGTACCGCCTTGCCTGCCGCCCATCATGCCTTGGCCGCCGCCCCAACCGCCGCGTTCCTCGACATGGGTCTCGCCGTTCGCGCTGCCGCCGCCGCTGACCAGTTTGAACGCGCCTTCTTCGACGAGCAGCGAGGTCTCCGCTTGAATCGCGTCGTTGCCCGAGACGATATCGAATGTTCCGCCGCCGATTGCGACAATCCCTTTGCCCTCTTCCTCCGCGTTCGTCGACTTCAAACCGTCTCCGCCCGCATCCACGGTCAGCGTTACGCCTTCCAGCGCGGCTACCCGGTCCTTGCCCACCAGTCCGTCATCGATGGACTTTACGTTGATTTCGCCGGACACAAGCAGCAAATCATCCTTGCTTTTGATGCCGTCATTATAGTTGCCCTTCACCGTCAGAGAACCGGTGCCGTTAATAATCAGATCCGCCTTGCTGAACAGCGCCGCATCCGGCTCGTCGGCCGTTGCATCTGCGTAGACATAATCCGCGCCGTCCGTGAGCGTATTATCGGTCCCTTCTTCCAGCGTGACGATAACCTTTCCAGCCTCAACGATGTAGAAGGGCGAATTATCCTTGTTGCTCAGCCCGACGCCGTTCAACACGACATGAACAGTCTCGTCCGGCGCATCGATCGTAATCTGTCCATCGTTCAACTGCCCGCTCAGCACATAGGTGCCCGCAGCCGTTATGCTGACCGATCCGTCTTCCGCCGCCTTCGCCCCGCTGCCGCTGACGGCAGCGCTCTCTCCCTCGAAGGCGATGCTCGTCGCCGAGTCCGCACTCCAGGCGGTATCGTAGTCCTCATCATCGAACGAAACGAGATCATCCATCGTAAGATTGACCTGCTCCAGAGCTGCGGAACCCTCAGATCCCTGGTTTGCCGCCTGCTCCGTCGATGGGATAGCCGTAGCCGCTGCCGCTCCGTCGTCATTTTTGCTGCAAGCCGACGTCAGAAGCACGGCGCACAACGCGATAACGCCTATATAATGTTTGATCTTTGCACTCTTCATCTGGTATCCTCCCTTTCCGAATCTCCGAAATCTAAATGTTAATAATCCGCCACTACGGTCGGCGTCATGGTCAGGGACACATCCAAATTGCCGTTCCGGCAACGAATCGCGTCCAGCAGTTCCTTCTGGTTCACCGTCTGCCCGAGCGTTACTCCATACACCAGCTCGTACAGGCTTCCCAGCTCCGTCGTGCGGACTCGCTTTAACTCATACGCCACCCCGAATTGCTCGAACACTTCGCGGAATGCTTCCTCGTAGCCCAAACTCTCCGGAATCGTGACTTTTAATTGCTTCTGCTCGGCCTTCCTTGCGCCATACTTGATCTTGCTGAGCACGAACATGAGCACGCACAAAATAATTGTGAACAGCACCCCATAACCGAAAGCTCCGACGCCGCACGCAAGTCCGGCCGCCATCGTAAAGAGCACGTAAGCAATGTCCTTGGGATCGCCGGGCGCGCTGCGGAACCGGATGATGGAGAAGGCGCCCGCGAGGCTGAACGCCCGCGCGATGTTGCTGCCGATGAGAAGGATAATAATGGCGACGATGACGGGAAGAATAACCATCGTGAGCGTGAAGTTCGGCGAATATCCACTCTGGTTCGTGCGCATGTATGTCATGCTAATAATAACGCCCAGCGCGATCGCGATCAAAATGGTAGCTACCGCCGAGCCGAAAGTCATCGTCGTCTCTGCCGTCGTTGGATTAAATAAACTTTGAAAATCAAACATATAAGACACGCTCGCTTTCTTGTTGAGGAATAGATTGGGACTGACCGGATGCAACGGCTATGCGGCCCGCGGGAGCCGCCATTGCCACCGCGCTGTCAGAGCGAATACCGCCGCGCACCGTTTTTTTGTATTCGTTGCCGTATTTGGAGAAGCTCGTACGGTACAAGCCATGCTCCGAAAGCAGCCTCGACAGCCACATCGGAACGGTTTTCTCCGCCTTGACCTCCATCAGCCACTTGCCTTCGGGATTTAGAGGCTCGCCATGATCGCCGAGCTCCAACCCCAGATCGTAACGCCGGTGGCGGATGTTGGTATCGAAGGTAATGCGCAGATCGCGGCTCTCCTTGCTGAACATCGCTTTACGCTCGTAGGCCAGGTATACCTTGGGCTCCAGCTCATAGCGGCTCAGGAAGTAAGCAATCTCGGCAACCACCTGCTTGTTCATGTAGGACTGGTGCTCCGGGGCAATCCCCGTACGGACGAAGTCGTACGCCTCGGCCAGCTTCAATCCCGTTCTGCGCTTGTTGACGATGCCGAACACCTTCTTTTTGAGCTCCAGATACACCTTCGCATCCTCGCCGGGCACGCCGTAGGCTCTCAGTCTGAGCTTCTCCCTGTACTTCGGCTTGGACAGACTGGTGCGGATGAGCGAATCATGCGCCGTATCAAAATACAAATTGCAGATCGAATAGTATTCATGCTGCTTGTTATAGTCATCCAGCTCCATATGGTCGAGCAGATCGTAGTAGAAGCTCCGATATGCCGCATCGTCGAGCACATATTTATTTTCGTATCGGTTAAATACCTCAATGGCCATTGCCGATCCTCCCTTTCGTCGCTTGCCGCTTTCACAGTGCCGCTTGCCTTGTCTGTATATTAGCCCTTCAACCTTGAATGAACCTTAAACACCTTTACAATTCCTCCAAAAAGTTTCCGCTTCATTATATGGGGCCGTCTGCAAGCACCCGCGCAAACTCTTTGTTATCCGATGCGGGCCGCGCTGCAAAGTTAAGGTTGATTCAAGGTTGAATTGCTATAATGAGATAACAAACAAAGACTTCAAGCAAGGGATGATACACGATGAGGATATTGATCGCGGAAGACGAAACTCATTTGGCCGAGGCCTTATCACAAATATTAAAGAAACAACATTACTCCGTAGATGTCGTGCATGATGGCCGTTCCGCCTACGATTACGCCCTGAGCGGCATCTACGACCTGCTGCTGCTCGACATCATGATGCCGGAGATGGATGGCATGACGGTGCTTCGCAAGCTTCGGGGCGAAGGCATGCCCACACCAGTCATTTTGCTGACGGCCAAAGGCGAAATCACGGATAAAGTAGCCGGGCTCGATCACGGCGCCGACGACTATATCGCCAAGCCGTTCTCTACCGAAGAGCTGCTGGCGCGAATTCGGGCGGCGCTGCGCCGCAAGGGCGAGGTCATCCCCGAGGATGGCATCTCCTTCGGAGATATCGAGCTGAGCACGGCCCAATTAAAGGTCACCGTTAAGGGCAAGGAGCTAAAGCTTAATCTAAAGGAATGCGAGCTGCTGGAGCTGCTGGCGACACGAAAGCAAGCAGTCACGTCGAAGGAACAAATTATCGAGAAGCTGTGGGGATTCGATTCGGAAGTAGAATATAACAACGTGGAGGTGTACATTTCGTTCCTGCGAAAAAAGCTGACCTTCCTCCACTCCGAGGTGAAGATCAACACGATCCGGGGCGTCGGCTACGTGCTGGAGGTGGCCAAATAAAATGTTTAAAAAGCTGAAAAACCGTTTCCTCCTGCTCAACCTTGTGACGATCTCCGTCATGATGCTGGTCGCCTTTGTCACGATCTATACGATCACGTATCAGGATGTACGGAGAGATATCGATATTGAGCTGCATAAAACATCCGAGTTTTTCCGGATGCCTCTCGGCGGAGACGGCAAGCGGCGGATGCCGGGCGGCGGCTTCCAGAACGTTCTGCCGGGCACTCTGCCGCTCCAATCGGGCTACGGCGGACCGCCCCCGGGCAGAACCGTCTCGTTTATGCTGCTGGCAAGCGCGGACGGCACGATTAAAGCGGCGGATTCGCCGTTCGATCTGGAAGATGGTTTCTACGAAGAGGCGCTGCGCAAGGCACTTGCGAGCGGCGGGGAGACCGGACAATTCGCGCATGACGGCAATGACTGGGCGTTTAACGCGCAGGAGACGAACGTAGGCACGTTGTACGTATTCATGGACGTCACCGCTCAGCAGGCTATTTTGACCAAGCTGATCTACACGTTCGCGGCCGTTGGTCTCGGGATGCTGATCGTCATCTATTTTATCAGCCGACTCTTCGCCAATCGATCCATCCAGCCTGTTAAACAAGCATTCGAAAAGCAGAAGCAGTTCATCGCCGATGCTTCGCATGAGCTCAAGACGCCGCTGGCCGTCATTCAGACCAATACGGATGTGCTGCTCGCCAATCGCGAGGATACGATCGCAAGCCAGGAGAAGTGGCTGCACTACATCAAGCAGGAGACCCACCGGATGGCGAAGCTGACGGGCGATTTGCTGTACTTGACGGAGATGGACGAGGCGCGTTCCACCATGATGCACGCGGAATTCGATCTCAGCGACACGCTGGAGACGATCATGCTGACGATGGAGGCGGTGATTTTTGAGAAGCAGCTTCGATTGGATTACGACATCGAGCACGGGTTAAAGACGGTCGGCAGTCCCGAGCAGATGAAGCAAGTCATCATGATTCTCCTGGACAACGCCATCAAGTACGCAAATCCGCGCGGCGAAATTACGATCGCGCTAAAAAAACAACAGCACGATGTCGTGCTGTCGGTCACCAATACCGGCGAAGGCATCGCGCCGGAGCATCTCGGCCGGATCTTCGACCGCTTCTACCGTACGGACACCTCGCGTACCCGTTCGCAGGGCGGCTACGGACTGGGCCTTGCGATCGCGCGGTCCATCGTGGATCAGCATGGCGGCAAGCTGCAGGCAAGAAGCACGGTCGGCGAATCAACGACGTTCCTGCTGCAGCTGCCGGCTCACTAAAGCTAAAGCGTGCGTTCCATACATGGGAGAGGCTGTAACTTATGCCGATCCCCTATCGCTTTTTCAGCATCGGAGAGAGAGCTTTGCTGTAGATCCAATGGCCGTAATCGTTCGGATGGTTGATGTTGTTGAGCAGCAGGCTCTCATGCGTCTTGCCGGCGGCAAGCTCAGCTGCCCAGGTGGCATGTGCGTCTAACACTCCGATGCCGTATTCGTCGCCCAAGCGGCGAATGACGTCGGCATACAGAGCGGTTTTGCCGCTCGTATGCTGCCAATTCGGATTGGGCTCGCATGGCGTAACGAGAAGGATATCGCTATCGCCGGCATTGCGGATCGTATCGATCATAAATCGAAGGTTCTTCTCGAAATCTTCAAGAGTCGTCGTATGGCCGTCTGCCTGCTTGTTCTGATCGTTCATGCCGTAACCAATAGAGACCAAATCCGCGTTGAGAGGAACGACGTCGCTAGCCACTCGTCTTACGCCGCCGCTTGTATCCTCGCCGCCGATTGCTTTGTTTACAATCCGAATACGGCCTTCTTTATATAAGCTTAGCAGTGTGTCCCTAATTCTGCCGAAGTACGCCAAACCTTCTTCGCTGGCTTCTCCACCCGTGCTGATGCTGTCCCCGTAGACGACGTAGACGGCTTCTTCTCCCGCTTCCAGCTTGCCGACCAACCGCCTCAACAAGCCCGAACGCTCGATATCCTCGGTCGTCAGGCTGCGGTCCTCCGTCACGGACTCCGTAGAGTAATCCAAGTAGACGGTGTATGCCTGATTGCTGAAATCGGAGTATCGATTGTGATCGAACTCGCTTACCCCATACATCGGATGAAGGGAACCATCGGGAATACGGCTGCCGTTCGCGCGGCGAATCGTGCCTTCCTCATAGTCGACAATATAGTCCTTGCCTTCCTCGTAATGAATCGTATCCGCGAGATCCTTTCTCGAACGGTTTCGCATAGCGGTAGACTCGCCGGCCAGCGGTTTGTACCTGAGGGGCAAGGCTTCTTCTTTCATAAATACGAATGTTTCCGCTAGTTGTTTGTTTGTCATCTAACGACTTCACTCCTCATTGATCAGGCCTCTCCCGATTCCTTCCCCTTCGACCATTCGAGCACGATGCCCAGAAAAAAATCGGATTTGCCCATGATGATGTTCCAGGCTTGTTCCGCGTCTTCCGCCTTTATCCTGTGGGTGATAAGAGGCAGCGTTTGCAGCCAGCCATCGCGTATCCCGATTATCGTATCGTCCATCCGCTGTTTTGTCCACCCGGAGGGGCTGTGCAGCGTGATCTCCTGCGCCCGCAGTTCCTGGATATCGACCATCCCCTCGGTTCCGAGGAAACCGGCCGATACAAGATGACTATTCAGCTTCATCGCGGGTTTCAGCTCGCGAAATGTATCCATGGCGCCGACCGTGTCGACGACTACAGCAATATCCGTACGATCGCCGATCCAATCCGCCAGAGCCTGCCGTTTCAAATTGAAGGAGCCAATCGACGAAGGCAGCAACGCCAATCTTTGGTCATGCCTGCCCAGAACGGTCACGTTGGCTCCCCTATGAGCGAGCGTCTGCGCGGCCCATTGACCAACCATCCCGTCTCCGATGACGACGGCGATATCGCCAGGCGTCACTGCGGGACGCGTGCCGCAATTGTATCCGACTTGGGTGAGAACCGCCCCGCTGTATGCGATAGGCTCAGCATTTGCTGGCAGCTTCCAAACTTGGCTGGCGTGGGTGACAGAAGGATTGATGTGGCCGCCGGAGTCAAACTTCATTCCGTTTACCCTGCTGATCGAAGCAAACACCCGATCCCCGGGCACCAGGTCCGTTACTTGTTCGCCGACGCTTCTAATGATGCCAACCTTCTGATAACCGGCCACTTGGGGGAACGGCAGCACATCCCCCGGCCGTGTGACTTGTTCTCCGGAAATTCTCTCCCCGTACAGGAAGGAGGATTCCGTGCCGTTGCTGATCCAGGAATATTCGAGGTCGATGACGACATCCTCGGGTCCCGGCTCGGGAACATCAACTTCCATATAACAAACCTGTCTTACGCCTGTAAAGACGACGGCTTCGGCTCGCATGTTATCCCTCCTTCGCAGAGGCGGCGAAATCGACAGGAGGGTATGCGTAAACTTTGATCGCCTCTTGTTTTTGCAGCAGCTCGACGGTTTCTTGGTATCGGTATAGAGGAATGTGGTGCGTTTGCAGGCATTCCGTGTTTAATCCTTTATGGATGACAAGGTCAAGGAGCAGCTCCTGATCGCTTTCCCCGAATTTCCGGTATCGATAGGATTCCAGCTTCATCCCCTTTAACCAGAGATGATCGCCATATCGGATTTCGCCCTTGAGGACGCCAAAGATGACCACATGCGAGTCTGTTTTTTCTAACAGAGCCTGCACGGAAGGCGCAGCCCCTACGCAATCGTAGCCGAGGTCAAAACGCTCATCCTCCAGATCGTCCAAGTGTTTTGCCAATCCGATTCCGAGTGCATTTACATACGCGATTCGATCGCGGTTGATATCGACGGCGACAACTCTCGAAGCCCCCATTAAACGGGCGGCCTGCATCGCAAGCATACCGGCAGGACCCAGTCCGGATACGAGCATCGATTTGCCGGATATATCGCCAAATTGCAGCAGTCCGATCAATACGCACTTAAGCAATTCAAAGGAAACGGCTTGTTTCCAACTCACTTCATCGGGAAGTTTAATCAACTCATGAGTGCGGTAATTCAAGTACTCCGCATAGGCGCCGTTGCCTAGCAGATGCTCCAATGCCGCCACTCGGTCCCCAACCTTAAGCGACGTCACCTTGCTGCCAACCGCAACAACGGTTCCTGCCATCTCATGCCCGGGGAATCCTGGCAGCAAAGGATAGTCCGGTTCCTTGGTCGCATCAAACATATCCTTGCCGCCCATCATATTCATATCCCATCGCGGGCAGGTGGACACGATCTCTATACGCACTGTCACTTGATCGTCTTGCGGAACTTCCGATGGAATCGTTATAATTTCGAACGCATTCTTTCCCGTTATCTGTAGCGCTTTAATTGAAATCAGCTCTCTTTCATTTGCAGAATATGATGCTGTATGGGTCTAGTGTACAATAGAACAGGTAATAAGTATTTGCAGGATATACTCCTATTCAATTAAATAATCTCCTTTAATTTCGGTGCCAGATAGAGATTTATCCGAATTTCATTTGTACATTATTGACATCTATTAATTCAACTTTTCGCCTCCGCATCTCCTTTCCGCAAAAGTTGGCATGCCAATCCTCCAGTTTCATGGACCATGTTCGCCGGCAGATCTTGGCGGCACGGCTCGTCTCATTCCGAGAGATTCGATCGCTCAGATGTGCAAGGTTGTCCTTCTAAGGGACAGGAGCGTCGCTATTCTACGAATAAATGATGTTTCTAAAATCTAACGGACACACGCGACCCTATTTGCACCATTCGAGCAGCTTTTCGCTTGGAATTATGGGGGCATCCGGGATGCTTTATTGTGTTTGCTAATAAACGGATTGGCTGTATACTAGGGTAAGACAAAAAAAATCACATTATTGCCCTTTTAATGTTTTGATATTATCTTTATACTCAGTGGTTATCCGGATTTTTATCGATAAACCATTTGAACAATATTGACATTGTTTTCGGAAGGAGTGATCTTGTTGAAAATTAGAAATTGCGGGGCGGGAACCTTATCCAGGTCGGCGGAGCTTCCTGGCGGGGGGATGCACCCGTCCAGTTATGAAATTCTCTATATTACCGAAGGAAAAGTAAGGTTTATGTGGAGAGCGAATATATGCGAAGCGGATGCGCCGGCCGTGTTTATCTTGGCTGCCTCCACGCCGCATGAGCTGGAGAGCCTGCAAGCGGAAGCGAAATTCCGTTTTCTGGAGCTTGATGAGATCGAGGAGTTCCCGTTCACCGACCAACAAGTGGATGAGTGGAATTTCATGCAGGCCCATAAAGGCATCTATTCCAAAACAATGCTCGCATCTTCGATCCTTCAAACCCTCGATTTTGTCTATCATCTCCAATCGACGGGCCTGGCCGGACAAGATTCGAATCTCGGGGATGTATGCTTGCTGGAGATTCGCAAGACGTACAAGCTTATCGCCCATATGATCGAGGATCCGGAGAAATCGGCTGGCGAAGAACGCAAGGTGAAGCACAAGTCGCGCGCCGCGGTTGATTTGCTGATTGATTACATGGATTGGCGGTATAAAGAAAACGTTACGCTGGAAGCTCTTGCGGAAGTCGTCGCCCTGGACCCCTCTTATCTCGTGCGGCTATTTAAGAAACATATGCAGATGACGCCGTTCGAGTATCTTCGGGACCTTCGTTTGAAGGCGGCTGCCAGCTACTTGTCCGGAAGCGATCTGCCGATTAGCGCTATCGCCCAAGATACGGGATTTGCCAGCGTTCATTACTTTTCCCGGATATTTAAAGCCCACTACGGGCAAAGCCCGGCGGAATGGCGCAAGCATCTGAAAGGACCGAAAGGAAAATCAAACTGAGGAGGGTTTTAGATGGATCAGGAACGTTATACCGAACAAGTATCTGAAGGCTATGGATACCGTAAAAAACAAAAAGATGAGTTTGAAGCATTGATTGAACGGATGCGCAACGATTCGGCTGCGAAACGCGCTGTTTTTTTTCAACCAAGCACCGCAAGCGTAGCTGCATATGAGCAAGATGCTAGACGAATGCGAGCGCAGGTAAAAAATATGTTAGGATGGCCTTTAGGCGAGGAGTATGCGGCTGATTTCCATACGCACCCCGACATTAAAGGGGTTCCTGAAGCGAATGTAATATACGTGTCCAAAGATGCGCTGGGAAGTATTTATCGTGTCGAAGTCGAGGCTGGTTTCGGTTTAACGACGTATGGCATCTTGTTCCTTCCGCATACGCCGGGGCCGTATCCTCTTGCCATCTCTCAACATGGCGGAGGGGGTACGCCCGAGCTCTGCTCGGGATTTTATGGCGATAATAATTATAACGATATGACACGCAGGGTATTGGAGCAAGGAGTGGCTGTTTTCGCGCCGCAATTAATCCTTTGGAACGATACCTACGGCCCTGAGCATCAGCGAAACGTATACGATAATCAACTCAAGCATTTGGGAAGTTCCATTACCGCGGTTGAAATATTTAAAATCCAAAGGGCGCTCGATTACTTAACTTCCCGGCCGGATATCGATCGTTCCAAAATCGGGATGATCGGATTATCTTACGGCGGTTTTTATACCCTGTATACCGCCGCGCTCGATACTAGAATAAAGGCGGCCTATTCGTCCTGCTTTATCAATAATCGATTTGTTATTGATTGGCCCGACTTCACTTGGTTTAATGCGGGAAACCGATTTCTGGATGCCGAGATAGGCGCGCTGATCGCTCCGCGGCATTTATATTTGGAAGTCGGCATCCGGGACGAGCTTTTTCAGTATGCGCATGCCCAGCCGGAAATCGATAAGATTGCCGCGCTTTATCAGAAGTTGAACATTGCGCATCGGTTTTATGCAAAAGCTTTTGAAGGGGAACATGAATTGAATTTAGCGAACGATGGGATTGAAAGCTTCTGTAACGTGCTTAAAGGAGATTCAGGAATTGCGCATTTTCCTGAACAGGATTAACAACAAAATAGGTAAAGCAAGCCTCCTGGAATGCCCGTCGGCATCCGGGAGGCTTTATTGTGTTTCCTAACACGTTTTATTGCTCCGCCACACCAGACGGGACTGCATGTCCCTGCGCCCCTGTCTGCTCATCGGTCGGGGCCGCTGTCTACTCATCAGTCTGCCCCCCTGTCTGCCCATCGGTCTGCGCCCCTGTCTGCCCGTCAGTCGGGGCCGTTTGCCCGCGCGCTCCCGAGTTGCCTGGCATCCGGTCTACGGGGCCGCCTTGACCACCAAAGCCCTGACCGCCGTCAAATCCGCCGAATCCCATGCCTCCCATTCCGCCGCGGCCGCCCGGACCGTTTTCGCCCAGCTTCGAAAGATCGACCGAAGACGCATCGACGAGACGGTCCGGCGCAGTCTGCTGCCCTTCCGACGTCGACGGGATGTCGCCATCCAGCTGACCCTGTATGCTCTCGGCACGCAGCGTGCCAAGCTTGGTCAGCTCCGCCACAGCCGTTTCATACTCTTGATACGTGTTAAATGCGCTAGGATCCGCCTTCACGCGCTCCGCGATCAGCTCGTTCAAGCTCTGCACTTTTTGCTCGAACTTGCCGTCCGCGAAATAGCCGTCGACGATCTCCTGCAAGTATTCATGATATTTTGCCTTATACGCCTCCACTTCCAGCAGCTTGCCGAGGATAGGACGCTCCTCAAGCGTTACGCCGGTCACCGGCGTGTCGATGGGCTGGTTGACCACATCCGAAGCCGAGCCTCCCATAAAGCCGCCGAACGCCATGTTGTAATCCCATGGCAGCATGCTGATCTGTCCGTTATTTTCGTAAAGGTAGTAGTTGTGTGCCATGTTGGACGTATAGCTGTCCATATTGACGACAACCGTATGAGCCGCAAAATATCGCAGAATGGCGTCAACGTCCACGTACTTCTCCAAGTCCGTACCGCTGCTTAAATTTTTCAGCGCTTCAATGACACGCTTATGGTCCTCCTCCGTCGTCTTTGTCTCCGCGTTGTCGAAGATCGCGGAGTAGCTGGCGATCTCGTCGTCGGTATACGCCAGCGAGACGCCGTTGCCTCCCCCGTTCATACCGCCGCCACCGCCGCGGTGGCCACCGCCCATGCCGCCGAACCCTCCTTGCGGAGGCGCTCCATTTGCTCCGCCGGTGCCCGGAGCCAGCTGCCCCTGAGCTCCTGTTGCCTCATCGGCTGTTTCTCCGCTGCCAGCTTCTCCGCCGGCCATAGCCGTTCCGTCGTCCACGGGCCTGTTACCTCCCGGCATGCCCATTCCTTCGCCAGTGGGCCAGTTGCCGCCCGGCATGCCCATCCCGCCGCCCATGCCGCCGTCGTCGTTGTTCGGCTTGTACAGTTCGCCCTCGTCTCCCTTGGCGCGGGCAAGATAACCGCTGTCGATGTCTTCGACGGCGAGATAGAAGCCCCACGCCTGGCCGTTCACCTGTATGTCGGCGAAGGCAAACAAGGGGGCGTCCACGCCGATATAGCTCATAATGTCGTAACTGAGATACTCCTTCATGTAGCTGTTGTCCGTAATCATATTATTGACGACCAGCTTGTCGAGACCCATCCAGGTCTGATCCTTGACGTATTCGTCGAACTTGATCTTGAAACTGTAGCGATCCGTCGTATCGTCGCCCGCCACTTGCTTTAAGCTGGAGTTGCCCTTCGGGCGGATTCCAACATTCTCGATCGTGGATCCGTTGATTGTAATATTCGCCGAAATATAATGCTCCTCCGTGGCCGTATCCAGCATTCCCTGCCACTCTGTCTCGTCCGCCTCAATAGAGATCGACATCACCTCCGTCTTTTCCATCTCCGCGGCATAACCCGCCGCCGATGCCGTACCCGATTGGCGGTTTCCTCCGAAGCTGCATGCCGCCAGCATGGCCAAGCACAAAAAAGCCGCCATGAGCTTATTCGCTCCACCCCATCGTTGCATTTGCGATCGCCCTCTTTCCACACTTATTTGGTCATAGCCCCATCGTAACCCCCTATTCTTAAATGAATCTGAACCGTCAGTACTAATTACGGCAGACGTTTGAGCATTTCCAAATAGAAAAAAACTCCGGCGCTGACCACAAGCGCATCGGAGTCTTCGTTGTTATCTATGTGCCGTCGCCATCCCTCATTGAGAGAGTCGAACCTGCGCGGCGCGTCGTCCTTCCACTACAAACCGGGCCGCGGCCGGCAACTGCGCCTCATTTACGTCTTCCAGCGTAACGAAGCCATGAGGCTTGTAACGCTCAAGCAGCTCCCAGAACAATGGATATTGCAGCTCGCCGAGGCCTGCGGCCGTCCCCTGCAGCCTGTTCCCGTCCTCGGAACGAACACAATCCTTTGCATGGGCGCTGACGATCCGGGGGCCCAGCAATCGGAACGCCTCGCGCACGATATCCTCCTGCCGCTCGAAGTTGCCGCCGTTCATCAGGTTGCAAGGATCCAGCACGACGCCTACGCATGACGATGGAAATCGCTCGATCGCAGCAGCAAGCGTCTCCGAAGAATCGATCAGATGGCCTTGCGCCGCTTCCAGTCCGATCGTGACTCCCCAGCGCTCGGCTTCCTCCACCAGCTCGTCCAGGGCGCGATCCAGCCGTTCGCGATATAGCGGGATAAGCGCGGCATCCTGCGGCGTTCCCACTTCTGTTGCGACGATCGGCGCTCCGAAGTGGCGCGCATGGCGCAGATGCTCCTTAAAGCGATTCACATTGTACCGGTAAGTCTCGTCATCCAGGTCGATCAGACTTGCGTAACAGCCCAGCACGGCGATTCCGACGCCATGCTTCGCGAACGCGCCCCCGACTTCATTGGCAAGTCCCGGACTCAGCGCCCCAAGCGGAAACTCGATGTCCGAAATCGCCTTGCTGAGAGCGAGCTGGACATACGAGCAGTCCGTTGCGGCTACCTTGGCCGCGAGTTCCTGAAACGGCTGCCTGCCTAACAAATGAGCTAATATGCCTACCGACATCCTTTTCCCCTCCATATCCTTCTTGTGTGTTTATTCATCCTTGTCCCGCATGTCCTCGGCAGCTGCAGAAAATCCCTTTTTAAATCCTTCTTCCGGCCAATGACGGTAACGATTCAAGTCGATCCGTCCTCCCCGCTCCACCTCGATGCCTTCTTCACTGAGGTAAAGCTCCTGTTGAAAACGCGCTTCGTCGTCCTGCACCGCGATTTCTCCCTTCGCGTTGACGACCCGATGCCAAGGCAGTCCATGCGCCGAGCTCATGCTGTGCAGGATTCGCACGACCTGCCGCGCTCCTCTGGCACTGCCGGCTTGCTCCGCGATCTGGCCATATGTCATCACGCGTCCTTCCGGTATGCTTTTAATGACGTCGATAACGGCTTTCGTGAAAGGCTGCATGGTTCCCCTCCCCCTGATCTTCTTCTTTCGGTTTTCGAATGCTTTAGATCGGTGCCGCCGACTTAAATCTTGAAAAGCAGACAGTCGGCGAGCTTTAGATCGGTGCCTTCAGAATCTTCCTTTGCAGCGATACGGAAAAAGCCTCAGGTCGTGGCATCCTTCGCACACCAACAGCTTAAACCCATTGGCTACGTTCCGCAATTCCGGAATTTCACGACTTTTTTCAAGACATTGGGGCGTAACTACCCTATATGCTTTCTTCGAATCGATCCTATGCCCTTGTTCATCAAAGAAGTTTCAAAATGTTAGGTTCCATACTTTTACCATACCAAAAACAAAAACAAGGCGGAAGACATCCCGCCTCGAAAATTTTATAATGTTGAGAAAACGAGAAAACCCTTACAACCGGATAGCCGGCCGCAAGGGCTTCAATTCTTGTCTATTTGATGCATGCTCATGGATATGACGGGTAAGACTACAGGACTCTTCTTGCCGTGGAATAACGATTCGAGTAATCGCTCAGCTTATTAATGCGAACGCCGTTGAAGGTGCTGCTGATCGTGTTGTGAATGAATTGTCCATTGCCGATGTAGATGCCGACATGGCTGACCGCGGACGACTTGCCGTTATTGAAGAAGATCAGATCGCCCTTTTGCAGATTGCTCTTGGATACGTATTTGCCCGCATACTTCTGGGAAGCCGTTCCCCACTTGAGACTTACGCCGTATTTGCCGAACACGTACTTGGTGAACGAGGAGCAGTCGAAGTAGAGCTTGCTTGGATTATTAACACCGTACTTGTACTTGACTTTGCCTTGCAGCGACTTGGCAGCTGCGATAATGCCGTCTGCCTTGGCCGAAGCCGTAGTTGCCGAAACTGTGGCCGCCTCAGCTTGTCCGATATGGGAAGTGCCGAAGGCCGCGTGACCCGACACGAGAGTTGCGCATACTGCCGTTGCGATAACCGTCTTCTTGAGCCAGTGGTTTTTGTTTGTCATAGGATGATATACCTCCTGATGTCTGATTTGCTACATCCGGAGTATAGCATGTCTAATTGGGCACAAGTGGTTTCTTAGTGCTTTCTCATTAGACAATACTTGCCCATGCGGGTGATTATTTCCAACGAAGAAAAAGAGACCGATAGAATCAGTCTCTGCTTTTAACACTTTTTCACGCAATCAATCCGCCCTGAAATTACAAGCTAAGTCGCTTGGCATTCTCCAGTACCCTGCCCAGACGATCCAGGTTCTGCTCGTTGCTTTCCTCGCACATAACCCGGATGGGCTCAAGCTCTTCCGCATGCCGGAAGCATTGACGAAACGTTACCCGAGTGCCGCCTTCCGCTTCCTCGAACAAGGCCGTGACACGGAACGCAGGCGCCTCGGCATGCTCCAGCACGATCCGCTCGTTCGGCGCAATTTCGATGAACGTAATCCGGTTAGGGTAGTCCTTCCCATCGGGTCCGTGCATAGTGAGACGCCATACGCCGCCGGGACTATAGTCGATTTCGTGGAACGTGTTGGTAAACCCTTCGGGTCCCCACCACTCGGCCAGTTGGTCGGGCGTCGTCCATGCCGCGAATGCCAGCTCGCGAGGCACATCATAGATCCGCGATGTTATTAATTCGAGACCGTCATCCGCTGCAGCAGGCTCCGTCAACGAACGCCCAAGCGCATCCAGCAGCTCGCCCGTGCCATGCTCCCGAATCTCCACCGTATCATGCCCGTCGAGGAACGCGCCTTGCTCCGTGAATATCAGCCTTGTGCCCTCTTCGACATCCAGCAGCTCGATCGTGGTAATGGAGGCCGAGATGCGAACGCCGCCCATGTCCATGATGTAGGTATAGATAATCCGCTCGTTCGGCACAATATCCTGATAGACAGCGTCGTACACGAAGAGAGGTCCGCCCTCCGCTATTTCGCCGCTGCTATACTCTCGTCCACCGATGCGGAATTCGAAAATATCCGGCTTCGAGAACCACTTCACTTTAGCATCCAGGTCGGCCCATGCCTGGTACACCCTTTCCCGCGTCGCGGGGTAAGTCCGTTCAACTACAAAAGTGCCATGCTTGACAAAACGTTCGCTCATTACGATTCCTCCTTAGAGCCAGGCATTCCGCCCCTCCGGGCCAGCAATGCGCCCAACAGATTCAGCTGCCCCTCCCATTTGTTCTGCCGATCGATGATCGGTTTGTCATACTCCGCCTTCATCGTCTGCAGCAAGCCGGTGAATTCATCGGCCGATACCTGCTTCTTGCCTTGCAGCAGCTTCGCCACGTAGCGGAGCTGGCCAAGCATCTTCTCCTGCCGCCGGATGTCTTCTTGCACCCGATTCATTTGCAGATTCACCACGTCCAGGGGCCGCATGCCGCTGCCGGACATCGCCGCCTTCACTTCCTCCAGCGACAGGCCGAGCTCCTTCAGCGATACAATCTGGTAGAGACGCGTCACGTCCTCCTCACTGTACAGCCTATGGCCCGAATCTGTCTGCGAGGATGGAGAAAACAGTCCGATCCCGTCGTAGAATCGCAGCGTACGCACAGTCAACCCCGTCAGCTTGGCCAGATCGCCAACCTTCCACTGCTTCTTCATGACTTCATCCCCACTCGCCGTCGCCGGCTTGCTGCCGGTAACCCTATTATAAAACCTTACGTTACGTAAGGTGCAAGCCTCTATTTTTCGAATTCTTGAAGCAACGCCGATGCTTCCTCGTGATCCGGCTCCAGCTCCAGCAACAGCTTCAAATAACGCACGGCTTCCTCTTCCTGCTCCTGCTCGAAGCAGCAAATCGCCAGACAATAATAGACAGTCGAGACAACCTCGTCCTTCTCGGCCTCGACAGAAGCCTCAAGAAATGTTTTCGCTTCTTTGTAGCGATCCATCTCGAACAAAATCAGACCGGCATCCAGCGCCAGATCATATTTCTGCTCCATGACATAATAAGAGGACCACATCAGCTCGATCCCCCTTGTTATATCGTCCAGCTCATCCTCATACGCATCCGGCAGCAGCTCGGAGATCCGTCTCGCGCTCTGAGCGAAAAACTCCGCGTCGTAGCCGCCAAGCCTCCAGAAGCCAAGAAATTGCTGAAGGCCCATCGTATCCAAGTGGCCGTCCAGCCATTCCTTTAGACTATAAAATTCGTCCGGCCCGAACCGCTCGACAACGCGACGGTACGCTAGGCGAGTTTGGACGTAAGCCTTCGGCCGATCCAGACGGAGAATGCAGCCTACGTTAATATTCTTGTAATGCTGCGGAGGAAATAACGCAAGCGCTCCTTGCCGCTCGAACACGTATTGAAACGCGTGATAATTGGCCGTAAAAGAGAACCCGCCATGACGGATCAGCTCCGGAGGCGGAGCGTTCCTCCAATTGTCGATTTTATGGTCGCCCTTATCGGCCGTGATTAATGCAGACCCTGCGGTGGACAATGCGTGTAATCGCTCCAGACAAGTAAAGCCCGAGGATGGGAACAGCAGATGGGACTCGTCCAATTCCTCCTGGTAGAAGGCGATTAAGTCGCGATAAGTATAGTCCTCCTGCTCGTATTCCGGCGCCGGACGATGCTCGTAGCGCAGCGACAGCCGGTCGAGCTTCGCCGCCGCTTCTTCTCCCTCGTTTTCCCCACGCTGGGCAGAACGGATAAACACGTCGGTCTCGTATACGCGGCCGTCTCCCATATAGAGCAGTTCCTGAGGGATGCCATCGAAGAAGTAATTCGCCACGATGACAAGGGGCTGCTTCAATGCGCCGGCGACAATTCTCTCACCGGACACCAGCAAATGAAGCTCCGTGTCCTGGACAGCATCGAACCGGGCCACATCGAGCGTGCCGTCCTCCAGAAACGGTTGCAAGGCAGGATGTTCCTTCCACGCAAGCACGTTGCTCATCGCCAGATCCGTCATCCAGTAGCGAAATGGCGGCAGCGGGATATCCGCATATTGAATAAGCGATCGCAGCTCGTGCAGCACATGGCAAGCAAGCCTACCCACGCCTGCGCCCACCTCCACGATGCATACGGGCTCTTCTGCGAGGCCCTGCGCTGCCCGATCCATCAGCAGACCGAAGATCATCTCCGCATAAGCGCCGCCGATCATCGGATTGCTGGTTATGTATTGAGGAACCTGGTCGTTATGCCAAGCCGTCATTCCCGCCTCTTCGTAATATTGCCGCTGAATCTCCCAGATCGGCGCCTCGCTGAACCGGTATCTCCGTTCGTTCGTAACGCTCATAACTATGTTGTCCCCGCTCTCTTATGGTTTTATGTTGTCATCATACCTTTTTTTGCCCTCCAGCACGAATATCTCTTTACAGGACAATACGCGATTCATGTCGAATAACGAGAGATGATGAAAATACGACCAACAACAACCTTCAAATATATGATTATATTAGCTATCCTGTTCAGCGCGCTCATCGGACTTCGATGGGCCTGGTCCGAGCTGTTCCATACCGAAGATCTGCCCCACACCGTCGTCGACGGGCAGCTCGACATGCGCGGCATCGATTTGTCCGACTCTCCCGCTTTCTTTTTAAACGGCGAGTGGGAATTCTATCCCCATCAATTACTTAGCCATGAAGACTTTGCGAGCGGGAACGAGGAGCATTCCTCCGTCATGGTTCAGGTGCCTGGAGACTGGAAGGACGCTTTGGGGGCGGATTCCGGCACCTCTTACGGCTATGGAACCTATCGCCTGCGCGTGCTGATCGATCCCTTGAACCGCCCCATTACCATGTGGCTAAAGAACGTTCAGGCAGCTTCCGAGGTCGAGATCAACGGCTTCTCCGAGGGGCCGATAGGCACTGTTGCTACAAGCAAAAACGATTACGAGCCGAGGAGCATTTCTTATACGGCTTCCTACTACACCACCGGTGCGACCGAGCTGAATATCTTGATTCGAATCGCCAACTATGACGAGCCGTTTAACGGGGGCATTACCCGCTCCATTCGATTCGGCTCCGCCGCAGCGGTCGACATGATCCGCTGGTACTCTATCGGCTTCCAGCTTGTCACATTCGTCGTCCTGGTGCTGTACGGCACCCTCGGTTTTATTTTATACGCCTTTAACCGGAAGGAACGCACCTTGCTTTCGCTGGGGATGCTGACGATGACAGTTGCGATTGCCATTACGACCGGGCAGGACAACCTTATGCTTCTCTGGCTGCCGATCGACTATGCCTTGGGCTTCAAGCTTCGAATTATTTCACTGCTTTGGCAGAATGTGTTTATTTTGCTCGTATTCCGAAGGTACGTCCCCGCCCCCGCCGGGCGCTCATTGCTGCGAGGTTATGTCGCTTTGCTCGCCGCCGTCACCTGCGTCCTGCTTGCGGGTCCGGCTTCGTGGACATATGGCTTCCACGATCTGTATGGTTTTATGGGCTTGTATCTCTTCTCCTTCTTCTGGTTCCTCTTTACGACAGGCAAGCTCTTGTTCCAGAAAGGGGGAGACCGCGACGTCGTCTTTTTGCTGCTGACCGCAGCCGGCATTACCTCCAATCTAACCTGGAGTATAATGGAATCCAACTACGATGTGACGACGGTCTATTATCCTCTCGATATACTGGCTACGATGATCGGCTTCTCGGCTTATTGGTTCAAGAAGTACTTCCGTCATGCCAGGAACAACGCCATGCTCAACGAACAATTTCGGATTGCGGACAAACTCAAGGACCAGTTCCTTGCCAATACTTCGCATGAGCTCCGAACGCCGTTGCATGGCATTATCAATATTGCGGAGACCGTTGTCGCGAAGGAGAGGGAGAAGCTTGATGAAAACAGTCTGAGGGATATGGAGCTGCTCGTCACGATTAGCAAGCGAATGTCTCATACGCTTGGCGATCTGCTCGACGTCGTCCGGCTGCAAGAGCACCGCATCATGCTGCAACAACGGGCTGTCCCCATACAATCGATCGCGCCTGGCGTCGTCGGCATGCTGCGGTACTTGACGCGAGGCAGGCCCGTCACGATTACGATCGATATGCCCGAGTCCTTGCCCCCGGCTTGGGCGGACGAACAGAGGCTCGTCCAGGTGCTGTACAATTTGCTGCATAACGCGTTGAAATATACCGAGTCGGGGACGATATCGTTATCCGCCAAACATCGCGGCGGCAAAATTGTTATCGCCGTTGCGGATACCGGCGTCGGCATGGACGAAGATACGGTATCCCGCATCTTCCTCCCCTACGAGCAAGGTACTTACGGTCGTCAGGATGGAAGGGGCATCGGTCTGGGCCTCAGCATCTGCAAGCAGCTCGTCGAGCTTCATGGCGGAGAGTTGACCGTACGCTCCGTGCTCGGGCAAGGTTCCGTGTTCAGCTTCGCGCTAAAGACGGCGCAGGGGGATTTCAGCCACATCCCCGAAGCCGCTGCTTCATTGGAACGGGATCGTATCACAGCTCCCCCGCCCAAAGAAAGCATCGACTTATTGAGGCCAGATCCTGGCAGCGCGGAGACGCCTTCCGACTTTCCGCCGTTGCTGAGCGATGGCACCATCCGTATCATTGCCGTGGACGACGATCCCGTCAATCTCAGCGTGCTTGCCGGCATTCTGTCAACGGAGCCTTACACGATAACGACGGCCAGCAGCGCGGGAGAAGCGTTGGAGCACATTAGAACCGCACCATGGGATCTGCTGATTGCCGATGTCATGATGCCTGTTATGTCCGGATATGAGCTGGCTCAAGCCGTTCGCGAGCATTACAGTCTCTCCGAGCTGCCCATCTTGCTGCTTACGGCGAGCAGCCAGCCTGCGGATATCTATGCCGGCTTCCTGGCCGGCGCCAACGATTATGTGACCAAGCCCGTCGACGGCATGGAGCTGAAATACCGCATACGGACTCTCATCGAGCAAAAGCGCTCCGTTAACGAGCGGCTGCGGATCGAGGCTGCTTATCTGCAGGCCCAGATTCATCCGCATTTCCTGCTGAATGCGTTGAATTCCATCATGGCGCTCGGCGCCATCGACACGGACAAGATGCAGGAGCTCGGCAGCATGTTCGCCTCTTACCTGCGCATCAGCTACAACTTTATCAATACGAATGAGCTGGTCCATTTAACACACGAGTTGGAGCTTGTGCAGGCCTATCTGTATATCGAGAAGGTACGGTTCGGGGATCGTTTGATCGTCGAATGGGAGGTGGACGAATCCATCCATTTGTCCATTCCTCCCTTGTCTATCCAGCCGCTGATCGAAAACGCCGTCAAACACGGCATTATGAGCCAGGACAGCGGCGGGACGCTCCGCCTCTATATCGAATCCACCGAAGCCGGAGCCTGGATCGAAGTGCAGGATGACGGCAAAGGCATGGAGCAGGAACCGGCTTTCCGATTGTTAAACAAGGGGATGAATCGTCAGGGCGGCATTGGCCTTGCCAACACGAACCGACGGTTGCTGCAGCTGTACGGCCGCGGCTTGTCCATCTCAAGCCAGCCCGGGAAAGGCACAACCGTATCGTTTTTCGTCCCGTTTGCCGAGCGTTAATAAGCGGACCGAGCGCCAGGGTTAGCGAGCTTCTATAGCTCGCTATAGCCATATCTCGGGCAACGGCCAGTTTTAGTGTCAGGAGCCATGGCTGCTGCTGCAGCCGGCCACAGCATAGGCTATCGAAAAAGGGAGAATCCGCTGGCGGATTCTCTCTTTCCCGTTATACCGTTATATGTAACCTGACACGGGCCAACGCTAGACACACGCATCCACTGATCTCCAACCGGCACCTGGCAACTCCCGTCAATCCCCCGCTTTCCGTTTACCGCGCGCTTCGGACATGAGAGAACTTATATGGGCAACAAGGCGTCTCGGGGCCTTCTTGCAGACACCAGAGACCCTATTCCGCAGAAAAAACCTCCGTGCATGACATGGCCCAGCACCAGTCCCCCATTTAAGATTCATTCAAGGTCGCCGCTTTAAGATAAGGGTCTAGTATCCCGCAGGAGGAGTGATTGCCTTGATACGTATGAGCAAACAAGCCATGATCATTACTTTTATAGCCATCGTGCTCTTAACCGTCACTTTTATCGTGTACCGGCTGGCGGATCGCTATCTCATCGAGCACTTCGAGGTCATTGTCGAACCGAGTACGCAGACCCCGAGCGCGGGCATAAGCCAGGGCTCAGACACTGAAAGCACATCAGACGCTGCAGAGCTCTCGAATGTCGAGGAAAAGCAGACCACGGCGCATTGGGATGACTGGAGCTACGAAGACGAGACTCAGACCATCCAGATCGAGAAGGTGCAGACCGGCTCCGGCGAGGATAAAATTACCTACTACGTGGCGGATGTTACCTTCCAAGACGAGGCCAATCTCGACACCGCCTTCGCCAAGAACGCCTTCGGCACCAACATCATAGAGGACACGTCGACGATCGCGGAGAACAACAACGCCATATTCGCGATTAACGGCGACTATTACGGCTTCCGTAGCGATGGCGTCATTATCCGCAACGGGACCTTGTTTCGCGACGAACCCGCTCGCGAAGGTCTGGCGCTATACAGCGACGGATCGCTGCAAGCCTACGCCGAAGAAGCGATCTCTTCTGACGCACTGCTGGAGGCGGGGGTCACCGACACGTTCTCCTTCGGGCCGGCTCTCGTGACGGAAGGAGAGATTGCTGGCGACTTCTCCAGCGTGAAGATCGACAAAAACTTCGGCAACCGCTCCATTCAAGCCGCCAATCCTCGTACAGGCATCGGTATGGTCGCACCGAACCGCTTTCTGTTCGTCGTGGTCGACGGACGCAGCTCCAAGAGCCGCGGCATGACGTTGACAGAGTTCGCTGAACTATTCCAAGATCTCGGCGCGGTCGAGGCCTACAACCTGGATGGCGGGGGTTCTTCGACGATGTACTTTATGGGCAGGGTTGTCAATGATCCGCTCGGCAAGGGCAATGAACGCGGCGTCAGCGACATTATCTATATTCCGAAGTCCGTATAAGGAGGCAGCCATCATGACCATACTCATCCCCTCTTACGAGCCTGACGAGCGGCTGATCGCCCTTGTTCGCAAGCTCAAGCAAGTTAGCGAGGACGATATCCTGATCGTGGACGACGGCAGCGGCGAGGCATACAAAAATATCTTTGACTCCGCATCGGCAGTCGGCTGCACCGTGCTGACACATCGGAGCAACCAGGGCAAGGGCAGTGCGCTTAAGACCGGCTTCGACTATGTGAGGCAGCTAGGCGATGGCGACGCCGTCGTTTGCGCAGACAGCGACGGCCAGCATCTGCCAGGCGACATAATGAGAGTCGCGGCGGCGATCCGCGATCGGCGAGGGCATATCGTGCTGGGCAGCAGACAATTTACGGGCAAAGTCCCGCTGCGCAGCCGCATTGGCAATACAGCTACCCGCATGGTGTTTAAGCTGGCGACCGGCCAACCTATCCAGGACACGCAGACCGGCCTGAGAGGATATTCGCCGGATCTGCTGGACTGGCTATGCCAATTGCCCGGAGACCGATTCGAATACGAAATGAACATGCTTCTGGAAGCACCAGGCGCAGGCTACGAGCTAGTGGAGATGCCCATCGACACCGTCTATCTGGATGAAAATAAATCATCGCACTTCCGCCCGATCGCCGACTCCGTTCGCGTCTACATGCCGTTCTTAAGGTTCTGCGCATCGTCCGGTCTCGCTGCCGTCCTAGATTTTGCCTTGCTGCTTCTGTTGCAGTGGCTGACCGCTAATCTGCTTTTCTCCGTGGTAGGCGCCCGCGTGTTCAGCTCTCTGATCAATTATGCCATCAATCGACGATTTGTGTTCTCCAGTAGCTCAGGCCATGCAGCGGCCATGCGGAAGTCCATGCCCCGTTACTATACTCTGGCCGCGGTCATAATCGCCCTTAACTATGGCATGCTCCACTTGCTCCACGAGAATGTCGGCATCTCGCTCGTAGCAGCCAAGCTTGTCACAGAAGTATCCTTGTTCGCGCTGAGCTATTGGGCGCAGCGCATGTTCGTGTATAAATAACGCTCCTATATAGCAAGAAAGGCGAGGACATCCCTTGGACGTCTCGCCTTTCTTCTGTGCGCGCGGGAATTGAATTGCCGCTGTTTTGTCTATTCCAAATTAGCATGCTGCCTGAACATCGCTCCGGTGCCTTGCGCCAGCTTCTCCATAAGCCGCAAAATCACCGCGTCGAACTGAATCAGCAACGTCTGCTCGAACAGCGAGCCCATGGGTTGCCTGGTGACGCGATCATCGCCCGGCTTTTCCTTGGACACGCCCGGAAGCTTGACAATCAGGTCCGCCAGACGTCCGATCGGGGAATCCGGAGCCAGCGTCAGCGCCGCTACGGAAGCCCGCAGCTGCTTCGCCTTCTCCGCCATGGCGACGAGAGTGCGGGTCTCGCCGGAGCCCGACCCGATAATTAGCACGTCGCCTTCCGAAATTCCCGGAGTGATCGTCTCTCCCACGACGTAAGCGTCGATGCCCAGATGCATGAGACGCATCGCGAATGCTTTGGCCATCAAGCCGGAGCGGCCCGCGCCCGCCAAGAACACGCGTCGCGATGCCAGAATCGCTTCGGCAAGCCCCTCCTCTTGCCCGCCATCGAGCTGTGCCGCGGCAAGCCGCAGCTCTTCGATGATATCGACGGCGTACGCCTTCTTCGAGGCCACGGTTAGGCTCCTTGCTCGATGAGCTGGCGCATCTCCGCCGCGGCTGCCTGCTTATCCGCTTGTCCGGTAATACCGCCGCCGACGATGACGAGATCCGGGTTCGCTTTGATGACTTCGGGAAGCGTGCTTAATTTGATGCCCCCGGCGATCGCCGTTTTGGCATGTTTAACGGCGGATTTGATGGTGAGCAGATCCGCGAACGAATTTTGACCCATGGCTTGGAGATCATATCCCGTATGCACGCAGATGTAGTCGACGCCGAGCGCATCCACTTCCCGGGCACGGCCCGCGAGATCCTTAACCGCGATCATGTCCACCAGAATTTGTTTGCCTTGCTTGCGCGCTTCTTCGACGGCGCCCTTGATCGTCATATCTTCGGATGCGCCAAGCACGGTCACGATGTCGGCTCCCGCCTCCGAAGCCTTCATCACTTCATAGCCCGCTGCATCCATGACCTTCAGATCGGCGAGCACTCTCAGATGAGGGAACGCCTCCTTGATTTCCTTCACCGCGCGCAACCCCTCGTTAATGACGACGGGCGTGCCGATCTCCACGATATCTATATAGGCTTCGACTTCCTTCACCAGTTGCTTGGCCTGCGGAATATCGACCAGATCCAATGCCAATTGCAATTCCATGTACAAGTCACTCCTCGCGTTTATCATAATAAGTTGGGACCACGGAACTTATTGTATGACGACGGGGAAGACTTGAACAGTACGCACTATTCGGTGACGTAGTTCCCAATTGTATACCAACAGCGTCAATCAAGGTGAAACGGCTACGCCGACCTTTGGCGGCGAGGGGCGTTGCATTCCGACTTTGCCGGGGCTGTACATGGCATGGCCGAAAATCGGCCTCTCTGCACATTTGTGCATTTCTCCCCAATTTTTTAAACAAATGGAACCCCTGCACAGCAAATTGTACGAAAATACACAAATTCTCGCTTCATATCTTCGTTCGGGACCTCTTTGAACCAAAATTTGTGTATATATGTACAAATGTACGATTAGATTGCCCCTACCCATCTTAATTGTGTATATTCGCCCAATTGTTCTACCGTTTGCAAAAATATCCAAGGGCTCACACTAGCACCAGTACTCCAGTGCCTATCATGGGAACAAGACCTCTAACGAGTCGTTAGAGGAGCCACTGCTTATCAATGATCGCTCGAGGTTGGCGAAGCTTCCTTGTCCACCCGTTCTTGATGCTTCAGCCCCCAGTCGGCCAGCAGATGAAGCACCTCCCCCATCGTCCCTCCGTATGGCGTCAAGGAATATTCGACCTTCGGAGGCACCTGCATAAAGACCTCCCGATGAATAATGCCGTCTTCCTCCAATTCGCGGAGTTGCTGGGTCAACATCTTCTGAGTAATGTCCGGCATGCCCCGCCTTAATTCGCCGAATCGCCTGGCGCCGTCCATCAGATGGCATAATATGACCAGCTTCCATTTGCCTCCGATCACCTTTAGCGTCGTCTCGACGGAGTCCTTAAACAACTGATCGCCCATAATGTCGCTCCTTCCACCGTTCGTCGCCGCTATCGCCGCCAAGCGACAATAGGCAGCCCGTTTGCCAGAATCGTCCTTCCATGATAGCCGACTCTTCCCGCAATCACAACAGCCCACAGACAGATCCCGAGGCCGAGGCTAGCGAAGTACACGATGGCAAGTCGCCCCTAGGCAATAAGAATAACAACGGGCAGTCCGCAGGCCGATGAGTCGACCGTTCGGAACTGCCCGTTTCGATTGATTTGCTCTTGCCCTATCGCGTCGCCAACCCCAGCTTCTTCGCAAAATACGCAAAAGCCTTCTCGGAGCAGACTGGACCGATCGCTTGGCCCACCTCTGCCTTCGCTTCTTCCGCCGACAGCTGCCGGACATCGCCGAGAACCGATCGTATCCACGAATCCGAAGTCTGATAACACATGCTGCTCCAGCTCTCCTTCTGCTTGGCCGAGCCGGTAATGACGATGTAGCCGCCGCTTTGAAGTTCGTTCAGCGCCTTGTCGTACTCCTTCTTATCCTCTTTGGCATCGAGTTCCGCTTCCTTCCGCAATTGACGGGAGTCCGTATTGCCTTGCTCGCTCAAAATCCCGTAGATCCGATGGGCGGCCCGCGACATGGAGCCGGCTTCGAAGAGATCGCGAACGGACCGGTTGCCGGTCAGAATCGTCCTGACCGCGGGATACAAGGCGCTGTCGATAAACGAGGCCTTCGTCCCGAAGAACCTGCCGTATGCGGCCACGCCTTCCTGCGCGATCCGAATGCGCCAAAGCCAGGGATCGGTAGCCTGTTCCGTGTGCCAGGCGCTGCCTTCGGTAACGACGGTCAGCGCCGGATGCTCGGGAGCCAGCTCCGCGAAAGGAAATATCCTATATTTTTTTACAAGCTGCACGAATTCCTCATATTCCGTTATCATCATTTCTAAGCGCCCCTATGCAAACAGACTGATCAAATTGTCGTCCGGATCCTGCACGATGGCATAACGTTGTCCCCATACCGCATCCCACGGCTCGCGATGTCCGACGTAACCGCTCTCCACGATTCGTTGATACAGCTCGTCCACCTCTTGCGCGTTCACGCAAAGAAATGCAAGCTCGATACGATGGCCCGCGGGCTCTGTCCAACCGCCATAGATATCCGCTATCATCTCTTGTTTGTCGAACGCCAAGCGGACGCCGCCCTGCGCCTCGACCTCTACATGCATGTCGTTATCCTTGTTCTCCGGGATGCTGAGGCCCAGCAAGCGGTAGAAGGCAAGCGCCCTGCCCATATCCTTCGTCACGATGCCTACCATATCCAATCGAATGCCCATCCGTTTATTCCCCTTTCGCTGCATTCCGTATTACTGACGCATAATCATTGTCGCCAGTTCTACACCGATCATACCTCAATTCCAGCCGGCATAATAGGAAAAAACGGACATGTTCATTCCTTCGCCCACACTTGCCCCGGCGGTAACCCGTAATATCGTTTGAACGTCTTGATGAGATGGGACTGGTCGTAATAACCGTATTTCGCTGCAAGATCGGCGTAGCTCATCCTTGCTCCAGCACCCCCGTAAATCTCCCGCAGCATGCTCTGGAACCGGATAATGCCAAGCATCTCCTTCGGACCGACGCCAAGCTCCCGTTCGAAAACCCTTCGCAGATGGCGTTCGCTAAAGCCCAGCTTGTCCGCAAGCTGGGCAGGGGACAATATGCCTTTGTAGTCGTACATATAGTTTAAGCCGTTATAAAGCAAGCCGGGCATCGTTGGGACATCCAGGCGAGAAAGCAGTCCCGAGAGCCGGCTTTCTGCACGTTCGATCAGCTGCGATACATCCTTGGCGTACAGCAGTTCCTCGGACAGGAAAAGACCCTCGGCTCCCCACATGTCGTACAGATACACCCGCTCCGAGGCAAAAGCCGAGACCGGAACGCGCAGAATGGAGCGAGCGGACTCCGTATACATGCGAATGCCAAAGGAGGATTGCTCCGAAGCGAGATCAATAACGAGGCAGTTCGTCATCAGACCCGTGACGAAGGCGGCATGGCTGGCGGAGGACGCCCTGCGATCCACGATAATATCGACGCAGCCGTCGGGAATAATCCGGTGCGGTTGGCTCCCCGATCGCGCGTCGAAATCCACCGTCCAATAACAAGCCACATGGGGCGCCAAAAAAGCGCTCGGCGCGTATTCCCTGTAGCTGTAGCCGGAATGCTGCCGCTCGCTTTGCAAAGTCGGCGACTGTACGGGGCGGAATAGGTTTGACATGCAGTGGAGGCCTCCCTGCTTTTTAGAATCGTCTTTACTAGCGTAACATAGTGTCGCCATGCAAGGAAACGTCAGGCAGAGCTCCCTATGCGCCAATGCCTTGCGTGGGAGCGGGCCTACGCTTACACCTCCGGGCCGCCCCACGCCAAAAGCCCGTCCGAATGTTCGGACAGGCTTTGCGCTCCCTTGCAGAAGCGGCGGGCTGCGCAAGAAATTACTTTGCGGCGGCGGCGGAAGTTCTAACTTGCTCACTCGCTTTCAGCGCTTCTTTCAGGCTGATTCTGCCTAGTTTGCTACCGTTTTTTTTGTCAATGCTCGGAGGCATAACGACCATGGATTTCACCCCCTTTCGAGATTCATGCTTTTCCGGCAATATGGATTTACTTCCGTTCCCCTGCCTTCAGATAGGCCCAAAGATCGGCAAACGCCGTCTCGTAGACGACCTCTCGGCCGGTGCCGCCTTCGCGTTCCCCGACGTACTTCGCAAATTTGGCATAGAGCCGATTCAGATACGTTTGATTGGCAAGCACATAAAATCGCACCAATCGAACCCCGCGATGTTCGTTCTCTACCTTCCTGACCCAATCCCCGAACCCGCGATAGAAGATCCAACTGCTTCGATAAGGTTCGGCCAATATCGCGGACTCGATAAAAACCGTTTCTCCATCACTCTCGTAGCGGTATTGAAGGTAGGCCGCGAGCTCGCCCTGTGCGTTCTCGTACAGCATAAAGCGGCTGTCTTGAAGCGTCGTCATGAGATGCCCGATTGTCTCCAGCAGAGAAAGCTGCCGATCGAACTGATAGCTCTCGGCGATGTAGAACTTCGCGAACCGCGCATAATCGGAGTCCGTCTCGCAGTTTTTCGCGTACAGCCGCTTTGTCATGCTATTTCCTCCATTTGATTGCAAGATCAGGAATCGATCGACCGGGACGCGAACCGACCTAGATATGCTTTTAGTTGTGCCAAGGTGACCCGATAGGCGTACAAATCGCCGGCAGCCGTGCCCGATACGCTTGTCCTCTCCGCGAACTTCCCGAACAGTCGTGCCAGATAGGCATCCTGCTTCGTCCAGAAAACAAGCTCCGCAACCTCTTCCGTCTCTTCTTCGAGATACTCCGTTAGAAACTGCAAACCTCGCAAAAAAACCGGCGTTCTCCGGCATTTCTCTACCAAATAAGCAACCTGCAGCTGCAAGATATGGCGATCCTCGTAATCGCCTTCTCCGGTCCCGCGAATGTAACCTAAAGCGCCTACGGCTTCTCCGTCGTCGTCGAGGCAGAGGATGCACCGAGAATCCTCCATCAGCAGCGGGCTTGCTATAAAGTTAAATGAAACGGGAAAAGAATACGGCATGCCGAGCCCCTCGTAGTGACTGAGCAGAAAGTCCAAATATTTTCTGTGGTACATGTGGCTCGCGCTCACGGAAAAAGTATAGTACATAGAAACGCCGCCTCCATGCTTTTGACATTATTTTAATACGTTTCCACCGTTTTGCCTATTTACTTTTGTAAGTTTTCCCGAAAGATTGTCGAAATCGCGAAAAATCGCTCTCATGACAAAACGGGCGACATCGTTAGTCCGATGTCGTCCGTCCTATGACGCTCGCTGAGCGAGCAAGATGTCAGTTCTTCTTGACGAATTCCGACTTCAGCTTCATGGCGCCAAAGCCGTCAATCTTGCAGTCGATGTCATGATCGCCGTCAATAAGCCGAATGTTCTTTACCTTCGTGCCGATCTTTACGACAAGCGATGTGCCTTTGACCTTCAAGTCCTTAATGACGGTGACGGAATCGCCATCCTTAAGCACGTTCCCGTTCGAATCCTTGACGATTTTCTCTTCTTCGCCGCTCCCGTCCGCGTCGTTCGGGTTCCATTCGTGGGCGCATTCCGGACAAACAAGCAAGCTTCCGTCCTCGTACGTATAAGGCGAATCGCACTGTGGACAATGGGGTAACGTAGACATAATTCAAAAACTCTCCATTCGTATAAGTTAATTAGTTGTCTCTGCGTCGATCATCGAGATGCCTTTTAAGGCAACGCCCTCATCCGGCGTCTCCACCATCTCTCAAAGCTCTTTCAGCGAACCGACCAGGTGTTGCGAGATGTCCATCTTCTCCATCTTGATCTCCTTTATCATATCTTTCGGAGAAATGACCTTCGTTCCATGCTACCGCATATCGAAGATCGCTTTCAACCCAATATTTGCTGGAATGCCCGAATGCAATTGCCTTCGTGGGTATCTAGAACCGCGAATTTAATCTCCGCGAACAGCCCGCCTAGCCCTTCCTCTAGAAGCAGCTCGCGCCACCAGCCGGCTATCTTCCATGGGTCATTTCGGAAGACTCCGCAGCCGAAAGCCCCCAATACCAGACGCCGGTCTCCTATCTCCGCGAAAATAGCCAACGCTAATCGCATCCGATTCTTCATGGCAACTTCCGCTTGCGCCGGGTCCTCCCCTTTCAGCAGCACTTGACCGAAATTCACGGCAGGCAGCGTCAGTACAGACGCTAGGAAGGGAGCCTCCGCCAATTGAAATTTCTCGTCTCGGAAGAACACCACGTTCGGTGAATAGATGGCATGGTCCGTATACATCATCGAGCCGCAAGCACGGTTGGCTTCATAGTAGCCTTGGTTCCGAAGCAAAGTGCCGTATAGGCCGCTGGATACGGCAAGGCTTTCCTCTTGAGCCATGGCTCCGTTCAAGAACCCGCCTCCGGGATTCTTGGCGCTGGCAAAGTTCAGCACCCCGATTTTATCGGTTGCCGACACCGCCATTTGACTCGTTGCCTTGACCGTCGCCTCATTGGCCACGGCATAATGAGCGCTATGCTTCCCTGCCGAGACCGGAAGATTCTGTACCAGAACAGCGCCTTGCTCGGGCGTAATCAGACGGCTGTCTTTCTCGGACCTTTGCTGTGCATCCGCTATCTCAATCTTTCGTCCGCCATGCTCGTAGAAACCACGTTGTTGAATATCGATCGTTTCCTGAGCTATTTTTTTGCGATTCATTACGCTCCCTCCTTCCGTCCCAGCAGGATGTCTCTGACCTCCATAAGTGCAAACCCAAGCAAATTCGTCCCCCTCCATTGCAGGGGGTCCTTTGCCTTGGGATCGTCCTGCATTAAACCGATTCCCCAAATCCGGTCGTAGGGACTCGCTTCGACGATAATGCGTTCTCCGGTTGCTTTCAAAAAATTGCCCAGCTCCGGATGCTGAGAGAACTTGGCTTCGTTGGCTTGCTTGACGATGCCGTAGCAGCGATCCTCCCATACCTGGCCGTCGAAGCCGCTTACCCTGCGCCCAAACTCCTTCATCACCTTGGGATTGTCAGTACGTAGAATTGTCGCAAGGGAGGCTTCGTCATGGAATAACCGCGCCTTCTCCGCCATCATGTATTGCTCCGCGCAGCTGTACCTGCTCCCTTCAATGACGAATGGACTCTTCCACCATTGACTCAAACAACTCTTATCGACCTGTTCCCCTTGCTGCGTATGGCCCCAGAAGAACAGGAAATCGAATTTCCGTCCCTTCGAGCATGACTGGCGCAAAGAATCGATATCATAAATCATGAATAACCCTCCCTTGTAACGCGTGGCTACCTGTAAAACAAGCTGCCTCCGTATAGTTGATTTATAATGTCTATTTGATATTGTCAAATTAATAATATAAATATAACAGGATCAACTCCCATACACAAGGTCATTTTTGATTATAGGTAAGTGTCCCGGCTGAAGCTGTCCCTCGGTGACGCGGCACAGTTAAATGAAAAAACTTCTATCGAAATTCTTCGAGAATGAGCGATTGCGTTTAATGGTTGTATTCGTCGTCAAAACGAAACCCGCCAGCTCGGCTTACAACTGGCGGGTTCCGTCTTCTGCTGCTATTTACTCTCGCGGCAGCTCGCCGATGATTCCGGCATAATCGGCGCGTCTTTTCTCCCAGACCTCTTTGCGAGGCTCGGGTTCGCGCCCGTCGAGCAACGCTTCGACGACGTCGAGGCAGACATGCCAGCCTGCAAGATCACGATGCGAGTGATCCGTAATCTTCGTTATTTTCTCAATAAGGAGAAGACGGCAGCCATCCTCTTCGGGGTAGAGCTCGAAGCGCACACGATCCTCGCCCCACGTATATTCCAGCACGGACTGCCGTTTCACTTCCAGAATAGCCATCTCTTCGAACGTGCCATCCCCCATGTCGAACTTAATGACGCTTCCCTCCCGGAGCTCTTCGACATGCAGCTCCGAGAACCACTTCTTCAGCTTGTCATTTTCGGTCAGATACGCCCATACCATCTCGACTGGATGCTTCAGCTTGCGCTCGAACCTGGCCTCGTATCCTTCTTCGGTTTGTTTGACAACGGCTAACATCGTTTGCCTCCTCTTCGCTATAGCGGCTTTTTGTCGTCCTGCTCCAACGCCATCTCCAGCTCGTCCAGCTTGTCGCTCCAGAACCTCTGGTACGGCGCAAACCAATCATGGACTTGCTGCAGCGGCCCTGGATTCACCCGGTAGATGTGCTGCTTCGCTTCCTTCCTCGCCGTAACCAGCCCCGCTTCCCGCAATATTCTCAGATGCTTGGATATACCCGGCTGGCTAAGGGGCAGCAGCTCCACCAGCTCTCCGACGGATCGTTCACGAACGAGCATCAAATCCAGCATCGTCCTCCTATGCGGCTCCGCCAACACTTCAAATAGTTTGTCGCTGTTCATACAAACACATTACTATTCGGTTATATTTCCGTCAAGCTATGCGTTTGGCATGCCACTCGCCTCGCCTCGTCCCTGTGCTACAATGAACGAAAGGAGCTGATAGCATGGATATTCTGCGCCTAATGGCGGAAGAGAAAATCAAGGAGGCTATTCGCCGAGGCGAGTTCGATAATCTTCCCGGCGCGGGCAAGCCGCTCCCGCCTGACGACATGGAAGGAGTCCCCGAGGACTTGCGGGTCAGCTACCGACTGCTGAAGAATGCCGGCATCGTGCCGGAAGAGATCCAGCTGCGCAAAGAAATGGTGACGCTTGGCGACCTCCTTGCTGCCTGCCGGAACGATTCCGAACGCGAGAAGCTAGAGCGGGAATTGTCACTTAAGAAGCTCCGCTACCAATCGCTGATGTCCGAGCGCGGCTGGCAGGCATCCGGCGCCTTCGCGGAATACGAAACCAAGGTGCAGCAGAAATTGACGGAGAACGAGTCCGAATCGAACCGATAACGACAGCGGCTTCGCCCCCGATAACAGAGTGCGAAGCCGCTGGATCATTACCCTTATATAACTTCCTTCCTTCTAGCCAACAGCCCATACAAGATGATCCCCGAGGCCGCGCTTAACGCCGCGCATAGCGCGATCACGCCGTAGCCGGCCTGAAGGCCCCGGAACAGCCCCTCCTGCGTCTCCGCGCCTACCATTCCCTTAACAAGCTCGATGACGCCTCCGATCAAATAGTTGCCCAGCACGCTCCCGACGCCCATAACCGTCACCGTGAACGTAATGGCCATGTCGCTCTCGCGAGGGTACCTGCGCGCAATAAACGCCATAACCGTAGGATAGATCATCGCAATGCCTACCCCACCCGCAGCAAAGAAGAACGCAAGCTTTTCCCCGCCGAAGATGGCGACGAACGTGCATGCCGCAGAGAACGACGAGAACAGGATCAGCGACACCGTGAAGCCGATTCGGTCCGTCAGCGGTCCTAGCAGCAGCCTTGCCAGCGCAAAACAAAGGAAAAACGCGGACAGCATGCCCGATGCGCTGACCGTGTCCCAGCCGTAAGCCTTCTCCAGGAAGTTAACCAGCCAGCCTCCGACCGCCAGCTCCGATACAACCCCGAAGGTCAGCACGCAGATCATGAGCCAGAGAACCGGGTCCCTCATAAGCCGCTTTAACGGAATACGTTCCTCATGCCGAACCTCGTCGCCCGGGAAAGTCGTAAACATGGCGATGGCCAGCGGTATAACAGAGAGCAGCAGGACGACGAGGTACATCCCGCGCCAATCCAGCGTGTGGCCATTAACGGTCACCGCCATCAACCCGGTCGCCATCAGAGGCGCGACCGTCGAAGCGAGTCCATAGAAGCCGTGCGTCAGGTTCATCATCGTTCCCGTATTTTTGACGAAGATGCGCGCTCCCAGAATAGCCAGGCCGATCTCCAGCATCCCGTTGCCGATGTACATCAGGAAGTAAGAAGCCGAGAATGCAGGATAATATTGCGAGCCGAAAATAAATACGCCCGACGCCGCCATTACCGCGAATGCCGCAACCGTAACCCATCTGATTCCCCATAATCGGGTCAAATAGGCGGTAAACGTACAGGCGAGCAAATAGCCGAGCGAATTAAGCGCCAATAAGGTGCCGAGCTGCGATTCATTAAGCAGGAAGTCGAATTGAATGCGCGGTATGGCCGGCCCTTTAATATTTTCCGAAAAACCGAAGATAACAAAGCCTATAAAAATCGTTGCGAGCTGCATGACATAAATCTTGTTGTATTTTCTCTTGCTCTTGCCGCTGCTGTTGGTGCCCTCCACGTTGTCCCTTCTCCCGTTGTTTATCTTCTCTCTATGGTTGGAGCAAAATGACTGGGCTTGCCCCTGCTGCCCTTAAAATAAGTAGCGTTGATGCCCTTTCGCTTTATACGACCCGGCGCCTTCCAGCCGAAGCAGCGTTTCCTTGATGGCGAGCCCGCCGCGGAAGCCCGTTAGCGTGTTGTTCTTCCCGATAACCCGGTGGCAAGGAACGACGATGGGCACGGGGTTGGCGCCATTGGCGGCGCCGACCGCCCGCACGGCCTTCCCTCTGCCGATCGCGATAGCGATATCGGAGTAGCTCCGCGTCTCTCCGAACGGAATGCGGACGAGTTCGCGCCAGACGTCATTCTGAAATTCGGTGCCCCGGAAATCCACCGGAACCGTAAATGCCTTGCGTTCGCCTTCAAGATACTCCTTCAATTGCGTGCAATAGGGACGCAACTGCTCCATGCTTTGGACCAGTTGGGCATCCGCCACTCGTTTCTTAACAGAAGCAACCAAATATTCGAACGGCTCATGCGGAAAGGTGATCTGGCACAAGCCTTCCTCCGTCGCCGCTACATAGATCGGCTGATCCCCGAATGCGGGATGGATAAACATATCCCAATACACGCTCGTACGTTGTCTCGATTGCGATGTCATGCCACCATCTCCTCTGCTCGATAGGATGTATCCTATATCGTCCGATTAACCCACAATACCAGCTAATAAACATCCAAGCAAGAAGAGAGACTTATATTTGTCCGCATGGGGGTTGGATTGGCTAACGGAACGGCGCGGCGCGTTTCCAATTGCAAAAAAGTGCAATTGCAGGGGATAGCTCATACGCTTACAATATGCGCGTAATCATGTAATCAATAGTCTTTATAGGGGTGAAGTGATGCGACATACAGTTAACGTCTTTCTAGCAGGAGATTCCACGGTACAAACCTATGAGCCGGAGCATGCGCCGCAGGCGGGCTGGGGCCAATATATCGCCGAACATTTTACGAAGGAGGTTCGCTTTGCGAACCGCGCAATTGGCGGCAGAAGCTCGAAGACGTTCGTCGAGGAAGGAAGGCTGCAGACCATTCTGGAAGAGATCGGCAAGGGTGATTATTTGTTCGTCCAGATGGGTCACAACGATTCCACGAAGAGCAGGCCGGAGCGTTATACCGAGCCTTTTTCGACTTATACATCTTATTTAAAGATGTACATCGAAGGCGCCCGGAGCCGGGGGGCCATCCCCGTGCTGATCACGCCGGTCGGCCGGCTGCACTATGAAAACGGAGAATTCTTAAACGATTTTCCGGACTATTGCATGGCTATGAAGCAGCTTGCTGCCGAAGAGAATGTCCTCCTTGTCGATCTGATGACGGAAAGCCTGGCCTATTATTCTTCTGTCGGCTACGAGGAGACAAAGTCGTTTTTTATGGTTTCCGTAAACGGGACCGACCACACCCATTTCACCGAAATCGGGGCACGCCGAATGGCGAAGCTCTTAGCGGATCAATTGAAGAGCTTGCGGATCCTGCCCCGTTTATACGCTGCTGCCGATACCAAATGATCCCTCCAATTATTTCATGGAAAGAACCACTTTGATCAGATATACTTTACAAGCACAGGCGGGATAGGTTCCTGCCTGCGCTTGAAAGCGGTTCCCTATAATTGATTCGGAACGGAGGGAGTTCATGCTCCAGCGAATGGGCGGCTACGCGAGAACGAGAAGAAAGAATAGAAGCTTTTACCGAAAAAGCTTTACTTGGTTCTTATTCGCCGCAAGCGTACCGGGGTTGATCATCGCCCTAGCGACATACGGATTCGCGGTAGGGCCGATGCAAAAGAACATCAGCGACCTGCACCAGAATCAGATTAAGGAACGCGCGCAGAACATCGACGACCAGTTCGGATCCGTGGAGCTGGACATCTCCCATTGGGCGTTTAATCCACGATTCGGATCCGGCCTGAAGGATATGAATTTCATCTACGAATTCAGAGAAACCTACGATATTACGAAGACGTTATTTATGCTGCAAGGCTCCCATCCGCTCATCAATCAAGTGCAGCTCTACATTAACGGACACAATACGGTGCTGTTCCAGCCCGAGTTCTATAAGCTGAGCGACCGCGTTCAGATTGACGGCTTTGAGCGGATCATAGCGGAGGGAACCAATATTTATTGGACGGATTGGCTGCCTGCCGCCGAAGGGAATGCGCAGGACGCGGACACTCCGATCGTGCTGGTTCACAAAATTCCGGGAGACAGCAGCTCGCCGTTCGGCGTGCTCGTCACGGAGCTCAAGCGGGAGAAAGTCATGAACCTGCTCAAAACCATGACTCCCTACAACCAAGGCTTCACGATGCTGCTCGACAAGAAAGGCGAGCTGCTCGTCGCCGACCATGCCGAAGAAACGGCCGTCAACGAGCGTCTTCGCGCGGAAGTGCTGGACCGGGAGGAGCCGTCCGGCACCTTCCTGTTCAACCGGGACGACGTCACGTATTCCGTATCCTACGGGAAGCTGACTCGCCTGTCCACGGAGTGGACGTATATTTCGGCTACGCCGATCACGACCATCACGTCCTCCGTGGTGAAGCTCTCCAACACGATCTTCCTCGTCAGCGCATCGGGACTGGTCCTGGCGCTGCTGCTCTCTTGGCTTGCTTCCCGGCGGGTCTATCTGCCGGTCGAACGGCTGCTGAACAGCCTTAAGCGGCATAAGGGCGAAGATCTTGCCCGTGGCATGGACGAATTTCAATTTTTGGAGAACCAGTGGAACCAGCTGCACGACGAAAGCTTGAATCTCCGCAATCGGCTCGACGAACAACGGACCCATGTCCGTTCGGGCTTCCTGCTTCAATTGCTGCAAGGACATCTCGCTTCCTACACGGAGAAA
Source organism: Paenibacillus agaridevorans (assembly GCF_018604145.1). Lineage (NCBI taxonomy): Bacteria > Bacillati > Bacillota > Bacilli > Caryophanales > Paenibacillaceae > Paenibacillus > Paenibacillus agaridevorans. The sequence continues at coordinate 6,640,109 of NZ_CP075889.1, forward strand.
GACTTGAAGAGCAGAATGAAGCTCTACGGCTGGGATACCGACGACCATCAATTCCGAATTCTGCATATCCAGCTGACGGGGTACGACATTCTGACCGAGCGGTTCTCGCAAGGGGACGAAAGTCTCGTGACCTTCACGGCCTCCAATATTATCGAGGAGCTTGCCGCTCAGCACTTCGAGCAGTTCAGCGTCATGAACTTCCATGACTTGACGGTAGCGGTGCTCGTCATGTATCCGGACGGAGAGCCCATCGGCGAACGGATTCAATCGCTGGGGACGGAAATTACGAAAGCCATCAACGGCATTATCCATATGCAAGTCACGATTACGTTCAGCGGAGCGATGGAGAGGATTCAGCTCATTCCCGACATGTATATGGAAGTGGAGCGCGCGACGGGCTACCGCAAGTTCGTCAATCAGAATCAGTTGATCGATATGGAGCAATTGACCGCCCATGCGGACGGCAGCGAGTTCCATTACCCGTTCGCGCTGGAACGGGACATCGTTCATGCGATGAGAGCGAGCGACAAGGAGGAAGCGGAGCGGCTGATTACCATGTTCCTGGAGGAGGTGCTGTCCGCCCGCGGCACCGAAATTTTGGTCCAGCAAAGCATGCTGCAGCTGTTCGCGACGATCCAGCACGCCATTCTGCAGTCCGGCCTAAGTCCCCATCAGCTGTTCGGCGGAGAGAATATGTTCGGCCAGCTTTCGCAAATCCGCGAGCCGGAGAAGATGCTGGGCTGGATGAAGCGGAAAGTCATTCTGCCTTTCATCGACGAGAGGGACGCCAGAGCCAACATCGAGCTCAAGCGGCTCGTGGAGTCTACGATCGACTATATCCACGCCCATTACTCGTCGGATCTTTCGCTTGAGCAATGCGCGGCTTTGGCCGGGACGAACAGCTATACGCTCAGCAAATATTTCAAGCAATTCATGGGCATCAATTTCATTGATTACGTAACGGAGCTGAGGATCGATAAAGCCAAGACGTTGTTGCGCGAGACCGATCTCAAAATCAACGACATCGCCAGCGAAGTCGGCTATCAGCAGCGCTACTTCAACCGCATCTTCAAGAAGCAGGTCGGCCTTACGCCAGGGCAGTTCAGAGAGCAGACGGAAGGCTGACAACAAGAGAGTACCAACCCGGCAACAAAGTTCCATACCTTCGAAAAAGCCTTGATAATCAAGGCTTTTCTTATGCAAAAATGTGAAATTGATTGTCTTTCGCCATGGAGCGATACTGGGAAATGTAAGCGATGACATCTTGGCGCAATCGATACAGAAAGGGTGAGTGAATGAACACGGCGCTTCCTTCCGATTCCAAAATATCCATGACGCGGGGCAATCCCAAACGGAGACGCTGGCTGTCGAGGCTGAAAAAAGACAAATGGTTGTACCTCTTGTTGCTTCCGGGGTTGCTATACTTCCTAGTGTTCAAATATTTGCCCATGTGGGGCGTGCTTATCGCCTTCCAGAACTACCAGCCGTTTCTGGGCTTCTGGAACAGCGAATGGGTTGGCTTCGAGCACTTCCGCAATTTTTTCGCCAATCCCGACTTCTTCCGACTCCTGAGGAACACGCTGATCCTGGCCGTATACGATCTGATCTTCTTCTTCCCGGCGCCCATTATTCTGGCGTTATTATTGAACGAAGTGAGATTGGCCTATTTCAAAAGAATCGTTCAAACGCTCGTCTACGTGCCGCACTTCGTCTCCATGGTCATCGTGGCCAGCATGACCTACGTGTTCCTGACCACGTCGGGCGGCATCATCAACGAGCTCGTCGCCTCGATTACGGGCAAATCGATCAACTTCCTGGCGGATCCGTCCTGGTTTCGGCCCATGATCATCCTTCAGATGATGTGGAAGGATTCCGGCTGGGGCACGATCATCTTCCTGGCCGCGCTCGCCTCCGTCGACATGGAGCAATACGAAGCGGCGGTCGTCGACGGCGCGAACCGATTCCAGCGTCTGATCTATATTACGATTCCCGCCATCAGCAGCACGATCGTCATCTTGTTGATCCTGCGGCTGGGAAGCTTCCTGGACAACGGCTTCGAGCAAATTTTCCTGATGACCAACTCGCTCAACCGGTCCGTCGCGGACGTCTTCGATACGTACGTCTATTTCGTCGGCATCACGCAAGGAGCCTTCAGCTATAGCACCGCCATCGGCTTGTTCAAGTCGGTCGTCGGCATTCTGCTCATCTACGGCAGCAACCGTCTCGCCAAGCGATTCGGACAAGAAGGCATATTCTAGGGCGGAGAGGAGGAGACAAGAATGAACAGCAAGCACGACTCGCTCGGAGAGAAATTGTTCGACGGCTTTAATTACCTGCTTCTCGGCCTACTGTCGCTCGTCACGGTATTGCCGTTCGTCTACATTATCGCCGGCTCCTTCGCAACGGAAGTGGAGCTGATGGAACGCGAATTCTTTATCTTCCCGAGAGATCCGTCGATCGCGGCGTTTCAATACATTTTCTCGACGGATACGATTAGCCGCAGCTTGATCAACTCGGTCATCATTACGATTGCCGGCACGCTGGCCAATCTGGCGTTTACCTTCACGATGGCCTATTCGCTCTCCCGCAAGGATCTGATGGGACGCAACGTCATCATGAACCTCGTAATCTTCTCGATGCTCTTCAGCGGCGGCATGATCCCGGGTTATCTCGTCGTGAAGGAGCTCGGGCTGCTGGATTCCTATGCCGCGGTCATTCTGCCCGGCGCCATCAGCGCGTTTAACATGATCATTATCAAAAACTTCTTCCAGCAGCTTCCTCCCGGCTTGGAGGAATCGGCCCGGATCGACGGCTGTACCGACCTTGGCGTCCTATGGCGCATCGCGCTGCCGCTGTCGAAGCCCATTATCGCCACGTTCGGCCTGTTCTACGCGGTCGGCCACTGGAACAACTTTTTCTCGGCGCTTCTGTTCCTGAACGATCACACCAAGTGGCCGCTCCAGGTCATCCTGCGGGAGATCGTCATGCTGTCGCAGCTGGCCGCGGGCGATATGGGCGCCATGGATCCCAATTTCATCGAGCCGCCGGATCAATCCGTCAAGATGGCCGTCATCGTCGTCGGCACGCTGCCGATCCTGCTGGTCTATCCGTTCCTGCAGAAGCATTTCGCCAAGGGCGTGCTCTTGGGCTCCATCAAAGGCTAGATGATCGCATTCGCGTGAAATCTATAGAAAGCAACCATTCAATAATGAGGAGGGTTATCAATGAAACAGAAAGCAACCGGTTTGAAAAAAAGCTTGGCATTACTCGTCCTGTCTTCGGTTATGGCCATATCGGCCTGTTCCAACGGGAACGGGGGATCGAACGGCCAATCGGAGAGCGCTCCGCCGCAAAGCACGAACGCCAATTCCGAAGGCAACGGGAACGCAAAGGAAGAACCGTTCAAGATCAGCATCATGATGCAATCCTTCGATACCAATCTGCCGAAAGCCGACAGCCCGGTCATCAAGAAACTGGAGGAGTATACCAACACCGACCTGGACATTCAATTCGTGCCGAACAGCTCCTATCCCGACAAAGTCAACATTACGCTCGCCTCCGGCCAGCTGCCTACGATCATGGTCGTGGACAAATCGCCAAGCTTCATCAGTTCGGCCCGCGCCGGCGCGTTTTGGGAGGTGGGTCCTTACCTGAAGGATTACCCGAACCTTAGCCAAGCCAACGACATCGTGCTGAACAACTCCTCCATCGACGGCAAAAATTACGGCGTCTACCGGGGCCGCGTGCTGGGCCGGATGGGCGTTACTCTTAATCAGGTTTGGATGGAAAATCTCGGATTGCAGCCGCCGAAGACGATCGACGAGTTCTACAACGTGCTGAAGGCTTTTAAGGAAAACGATCCCGATCAAAACGGCAAGGACGATACGTACGGCGTCGTCATCACGAAATACGCGGGACCTTGGGACATTATGCAGGTCTGGTTCGGAGCTCCGAACGGCTGGGGCGACGACGGAAGCGGCAATCTGGTGCCGACGCACATGACGCCGGAATACCGGGAAGCGCTGCAGTTTTTCCGGAAGCTGTATGAGGAAGGACTTGTTAACGAGGATTTCGCCGTCATGGATTCCGCCGTGTGGAACGATCCCTTCGTAAACGGAAAAGCCGGCGCCTTTGTGGACGTGGCGGATAATGCTCGCCGCCTTAATAGTCCGATGCAGGAGAAGGCGCCACGAGACAGCTCCTACACCAACGTCTACCAAGCACCGGTCGGGCCGAAGGGCCATCGGGACATGCCGACAACCGGTTATGCCGGCATGCTCGCGATATCGAAATCCGCCGTCAAGACGGAAGAGGAATTGAAGAAGGTTCTGACTTTCATTGACAGGCTGAGCGACGTGGAGATGCAGGATCTGCTCGGCTACGGCATGGAAGGCGTTCACTACGACATGGTGGACGGCTATATCGCGCCGAAGGAGAATCTGGATGCCAGTCTCATTCAGCAATACAACGGTTTGAACCAAATGCTGACGTTCATCGGTCCGGTCGGGGCAACGCTGGAGCAAACGGATATCAACAAAATGATCGCGGAGGTGCAAGCGGCCAACGAAAGCATCGTCGTCGCCAACCCGGCGCAGCCGCTGGTCTCCGAGGTGTACGCGCAGAAGGGACAGCAGCTTGACAACATCATCGCGGATGCCCGCATTCAATACATCGTCGGCCAAATCGACGACGCGGGACTCGACAAAGCCATCGAGCTATGGAAGACGACAGGCGGAAACGATTATATCGCGGAAATCAACAAGCTCCACAAGGAATCCCAGCAATGAGAAAACCTCTATCGAGGCCTTTCAATGATGAGCGACCGCGTTCAAAGGTAGGTTTTATCGCCAATAAGAATTTGTTTTTCGGCTAAGCCGAAAACTTATAAATTCTTATGTGGAAAAAATGACGATGGACAGTGCCGCGAGCAACTCGCCGCACTGTCCATTGCTACATCGGAGGCGAATCGGCATGAGCCAGCAAGATAGAATTCCCGTTCTAGTCCGTCAATTGGACATTAGTCAGGCAGGGCTGCGCAACAAAATGCTGCTCGGCGATCTGGACGGAGACGGCCGCATGGAAATCGTCATGGTCCAGCCCGACGGGGGCATCGATGACCGGTACGTACCCCATCAGGTCCAATGCTTGACCGCTTTCGATCTCGACGGCCGCCTCCTGTGGCAGGTCGGAACGCCCGCTCCCAATTGCGGGGGACCGGGCTCGGATTATCCGGCGCAGCTCTACGATATTGACGGCGACGGCTGCTGCGAGGTGCTGTGCGTCATGAACAAGCGCTTCTTCATCCTGGACGGTCGTACCGGTCAGGAGAAACGTTCCTTCGAGCTGCCCTCGGAGCTCGCGCATGATTGCATCATCCTGGCTAATCTCGGCGGCGGGGCCTATCCTTCGGATATTATTCTGAAGGATCGGTACCGAACGTTATGGGCGCTTGATCGCGAGCTCAACCTCTTATGGACGTATACAGGCAACCCCGGCCACTTCCCTTGGGTATTCGATGCCGACGGGGACGGCCGCGACGAAGTCATGGCCGGTTACGACCTGCTGGATCATGACGGCAAGAAGCTTTGGTCGGCACGGAATCTGGAGGACCACGCGGATTGCATATGGGTCGGCGACGTTCTGGGCAGAGGAGATGTACAGATCGTCATTGGCGGGAGCGTAACCGTCATGTATGACGTCCATGGCAAGGAGCTATGGCGTTATGAAGGGTCGATCGAATCCCAGCACATTGCGCTCGGCAAATTCAGGAGCGACCTGCCGGGACTGCAGATTGCCGGTCTCGACCGGATTAGGCGCGGGGACACGGGCGAGGCATTCTCCGAAAGCGGCAAGGACGGCCTGTTTTTGCTGGATTCCCAAGGCGCGGAAGTGTGGAAGGAAGACCGGCAGACCAGCGGCTGGCTGACCATCATCGAGACGCTCTCCCGTTGGGATGACGGGCCGCTGGATTATATATTGGCCTACCGCCGGGGAGGCGGCGTCCCGCCAACGCTGTATGACGGCCATATGGCCGCGGTAGTGGAGTTCCCGAGCGACGGCTATGTCGCGCACGCGGACTTGGCAGGGTCGGGGCGGGAGCAGGTGTTGGTCTATAACCATTCTACGGCCTGGATTTATGCCGGCATGCCGATGGAGCTGACTCCACGTCGGCCGGGAGAGCCATTGCCCCAGCCCAAACGTCTGTACAGCTCTACGCTATATCCTGGCGGAGAGTACCGCTGAGGAAGGGGGCATGGGCAATGGACGATCGGGACGACGCCGCGCTTGGGGAGCTGCTCTATGCCAACCCGCTAGGTTGCGCCGAAGACGTCGCGGACTTCGTCATGGAGGGCGACGGGATGGCCAGCTTCCCGCTTGGAAGGCTTCGGCTCGAGAGCAGGCGGGACCCGAAGGACGGGCAAGCCGCCAATATTGTGTACTGGTGCAGGGAGCACTTCCAGGGCGACATCGCCATCCGATGGAAGTTCTGGCCCATTCGCCAGCCCGGGCTGTGCATCCTGTTTTTCTCCGCCGCAGGGAGAGGCGGCGAGGACTTGTTCGACCCCGCTCTGCGTCCCAGAAGCGGCGAGTACGACCAGTATCATAGCGGGGACTTGAATGCTTATCATATTTCTTATTTCCGCAGGAGCTATGCCGAAGAACGCCGCTTTCAGACCTGCAATCTGCGCAAAAGCCACGGCTTCCATCTCGTGGCGCAAGGGGCGGACCCGCTTCCCGCCATCGCGGATTGCGATCCTCCTTACCTCATGCAGGTAACGAAGCGCGGATCCCTGATCCGGTTTTACATCGATGAGCTTCTGTTATTTCAATTTCTTGACGACGGGGTGACTTATGGTCCAGTGCTGGACCGCGGCCTGCTCGGCTTCCGGCAGATGGCGCCCATGATTGCGGAATATTCCGAGCTGGAAGTGTATCGGCTGCAAAGGAGCGATATAGAATGACAGGTAACAGCGGCAAACTAGCCTTGTCGTGGCTTGAAGGGCGGCCCGTTCTGCCTACGGGCGTCGTCTGGGGCGCGCCATGGAAGCAAGGCGAGCTGGATCGCCGCACGCCTATCAGGCTGCGCGGTCTGCAAGGCGCCAACGTGGCTATGCAAAGCTGGCCGACGGCCTATTGGCCGGACGGCAGCGTGAAATGGACGGCTCATGCGGCATCGCTTCAAGAGGTTCGGGAGGACGGATATTTACTGGAGCAGGGACAAAGCTCTCCCCTTGCGGCTGCCGAAAGAATCGTCATACGGAAAACGGCGGAGCATATCGAGGTGGACACCGGCGCCATCGTCTGCCGGGCGAAACGTTCGGGGCCCTCCGTGATCCAAGAGTTGCGGATCGGCGGAAGAACGGTATGCTCGGACGGCAGGCTGGTTGGCATGCGCGAGGAGCATCATGCCGTCTCGGGCCATAGAACCGTCGTGGAAGAGCCGATGCACAGCGTCGTCGAGCAAGCAGCCGTGGAACAGAGCGGCCCCATTCGCGCGGTTATTGCCATACGGGGCCGCCATCAATTATCGATAAGCGGCCGCAGGTGGCTCCCGTTCACGCTGCGACTCGTATTCTATGCCGGGCAGCGGTCGATTTCCATCGTTCATACCTTCCTCTATGACGGCAACCCCCATCAGGACTATATTAAGAGCTTGGGCATTACTTTCTCCGTTCCGATGAAAGGCCCGTTATATAACCGTCATGTCCGCCTTGCCGGGGACACGGGCTGGTTCGGAGAGTCCCCCAAGGGACTCATGACATTCCGCTTGCCGGAGAGGCAGCGCGAGCTGTACGAGCTTCAAGCCGCGGGATTACCGATTGTCCTTGACCCTGCGCAGGATGCCGAACTGCCGAGTCTCCTTGCGGATTCGCCGGAATGGGGGGATTTCAAGCTGGTCCAGTCGTCCTCCGACAGCTATGACATCCTGAAGCGGACGAAGGAAGGCTGCAGTTGGATCCGTTCCGTATCCGGCAGAAGAGCCGCCGGACTGTTATATGCCGGCGGGGACCATGGAGGACTGGCGATCGGCGTCCGCCGCTTCTGGGAGAAGCACCCTTCCGCTCTGGAAGCGAAAGGACTAACGGGAGACGAGGCGAACCTCACCTTCTGGCTCTGGTCGCCGGACGCCCCGGCCATGGATCTGCGGCACTACGATACCGATACGCACGTCGTCTCCTGCTACGAAGGAGCGGATGAGCTTCGCAGCACGCCTTATGGCATTGGCAACACTTCCGAGCTGACGCTTTGGTGCTGCGAGTCTACACCGGATCACGATATGCTAGATGCCATGGTACGGATGAAGGATTCTCCGCCTCTGTTGGTCTGCGAGCCCACGCGCTACTGGGAAACACGCGCACTAGGGTCCTGGGGTCTGCCGAATCGCTCCACGCCCGTGAAGTCCCAGCTGGAAGACACGCTGGATGGCTTGATCTCCTTCTATCAGGAGGAGATCGAGCAGCGCCGCTGGTACGGCTTCTGGGACTACGGCGACGTCATGCACAGCTACGACCCCGTGCGGCACACTTGGAAATACGATATCGGAGGCTGCGCCTGGCAGAATACGGAGCTCGCTCCGAACATATGGCTGTGGTATATGTTCCTTCGCTCCGGCCGGGCCGATATCTTCCGTCTCGCGGAAGCGATGACCCGCCATACGAGCGAGGTCGACCTCTACCACATCGGCGAATACGCGGGGCTTGGCTCCAGGCACAACGTGCTCCACTTCGGCTGCGGCTGCAAGGAAGCGCGAATCGGCATGGCGGGGCTGCATAAGTTTTATTATTATTTGACGGCGGACGAGCGGATCGGCGATATCATGGACGAGGTCAAGGATTCCGATTACGCGACGCTACGGCTCGACCCCATGCGGTCTTATTTCGCCAAGGACGAATTCCCGACGCATACCCGAAGCGGACCGGATTGGGCGGCGTTCTGCTCCAACTGGCTCGTCCAGTGGGAGCGGTACGAAGACGCCGCCTACCGCGACAAGATGCTGCGCGGCATCGCGAGCTTGAAAGCCATGCCCAACCGACTGCTGACCGGTCCCGTCTTCGGGTACGAGCCGAAGACCGGCGAGCTCCTGTTCATGGGCCATGAAAATTACGGCCACCACCTCATGATCTGCATGGGCGGGGCGCAGGTCTGGGCGGAGATGGCCCATCTGCTGCAAGATCCGGAATGGGACGCCATGCTGGCCGAATACGGGGAATTCTACAATTTGCCGAAGGAAGAGAAGATCCGCCGTTCAGGCGGCACGCTGCAGGGCAAGGATTGGAACATCCCCATGCTGTCGACCGCCATGATGGCTTTCGCGGCCCGCCTGACGGGGAACGGCGAGCTCGCCAGGCAGGCATGGGAGTATCTGCTGGGCAGCCCTTACAATTGGAGCGTGGAAATCCCGCTCGAGACGCGGGAAGTGCCCCGCCAGTCGTTTGTCCGGGAGATTACCGAAATACCTTGGATCTCCACGAACACGGTCTCGCAATGGTCAATTAATACAATCGTCTGTCTGGAACTCATCGGGGACGAATTGCCGGATTCCTTGGACATGGACGAACATAAGGAGGAGAACCTAACCTAATGCAGATGGAGCAACTAGACCGTGGACTCGTAGCCATGTGTTCGTCCGAAGGCATCTTCCTCAGCTGGAGACTGCTGGGCAGCGAAGCCACGGGGCATGGCGAACGCGGTCTGACCGGCACGGACTTCCATGTCTATCGCGACGGTGCCCTGTTGGCTGACGTGAACGACAGCACCAATTATCTCGACCGCGGCGGAAGCGCGGCATCGGAATACGAGGTTCGCGCGGTTGTAGCAGGTGCCGAGTCGGATCGCAGCCCTACCGTTAAGCCCTGGCAGGAAAACTATTATGAGCTGCCGCTCCAAAAACCCGAGGGTGGCGTCACGCCCGCAGGAGAGGCATACGCCTACTCCGCCAACGACATGAGCGTCGGGGATGTCGACGGCGACGGGCAATACGAGTTTTTCGTGAAATGGGATCCTTCCAATGCCAAGGACAATTCGCATTCGGGCTACACCGGGCCCGTCTATATCGATTGTTACAAGCTGGACGGGACGCTGCTGTACCGCATCGATCTCGGAGCCAACATACGGGCCGGCGCGCATTACACGCAGTTCCTCGTCTTCGACTTCGACGGCGACGGCCGCGCGGAGCTGATGATGAAGACGGCTCCCGGCACGAAGACGGTCCGGTTCGGCGGACAGGATAACAGAGCCGCGGAGACGTACATCACAATGCCCGAAGAGGATCTCGCCGCCGGCTATAGCCACCAGGACGATTACCGGATGAGCAGCTCGGACTACTACGCTCATATCGTAGCGCTGTTCATGCGCTGGCATCGGCACGAAGAAGTGACGGCCGGCCATTGGCCGGCTACCTTGGAGGCATGCTTCGGCATCGAGGGACAGTACGATTATCCCTTGACCCGAGAGGATGCGGAAAAGCTGGCGGATTATATGATGGATATCTACGCGCCCGGCCGAAGCAGCCGCAACGCGCTGCGGGGAATCGAAGGCTTCGTGCTGGACGGCCCGGAATATTTGACCGTATTCCGCGGCGGGACGGGTGAAGAATTGCAGACCGTCCGTTACAAACCCGGCCGGCATGACGACGGGCTGATGTGGGGCGATTATGCGTGGAATCGCATCGAGCCCGGCAACCGGGTCGACCGTTTCCTCGCCGGCGTTGCCTATTTGGACGGCGAGAAGCCGTCCGCCATCTTCGCGAGAGGATACTACACGAGGGCGACGGTCGTCGCTTACTCATGGGACGGCCGCCAGCTTCGGGAGCAATGGATCGCGGACAGCGGCTGGGTGACGATGAACAACCCGTTCAACGATACGCTTCATCTCCCGGACGGGCGCGATGAGTCATTCGGCGCGCTGGCCAGACAGGGAGCGCATTCCTTGAGCGTGGCCGACGTGGACGGCGACGGCTGTCAGGAAATCATCTACGGCGCGGCGACGATCGACCATGACGGTTCCCTTTTATATAGCTCTGCGGATGTCATGCCCCAAGCAGGCGCTTCGTCGGGGGCCGAGGCGGATAGAAAGGTAAAGCTCGGCCACGGCGATGCGCTTCACGTCGCCAATATCGATCCCGATCGGCCGGGACTGGAAATATTCATGGTCCACGAGGGAGGCGCGTCCGTGCCGTACGGATACACGCTGCGGGATGCGCGGACGGGCGAGGTGTTGTACGGCGCTCCGGCGGATGGCGATGTGGGCCGCGGGATGATCGGCCAAGTGGATCCCGAATGCCGCGGCCTGCAAACGTGGTGCAGCGAGGATATCCACAGCCGGCAGACGTACGGCTTAATGACTGCGCAAGGCGAGCAGATCGACAAGAGGGCGCCCGGCACGAATATGAACATTCGATGGGCCGCCGACATGACCACCCAGATCATAAGCGGCTCCTTCGATGAACCCGTTGCCATTGACGATTGGAAGAGGGGCCGGCTCCTTACCGCCGAAGGCTGTCGATCCAATAACGGCACGAAAGGCAATCCTTGCCTCGTAGCCGACATCTTCGGCGATTGGCGAGAGGAGCTGCTTGTAAGGACGGCGGACAGCTCCGCGATTCGGATCTACGTCAGCACGGAGCTTACCGACCGCAAGCTGTACACGCTGATGCATGACGCCCAATACCGGGTCGGCGTCGCCTGGCAGAACGTCGTGTATAACCAGCCTTGTTATCCAAGCTTCTATTTGGCATCGGATCTCGATTGGCGCGCGGTGCCTCTTCTGTGGTCGGCGGTGCAGCGCGTTTCATTCCGAGAAATATAAGCCCAGTATAGAGTGAAACTTATACTTTCTTATCTTTCAAGAAAAGGACCTCAAATCCCGCTTTGCAGTAGGATTCGAGGTCCTTTCACGTATAAATCGGAGTTGTGTTGTGTGGGTCGTGCTCGTTCCCCCTTCTCGCGAATAAGGGGAAAAACGCCCTCTAATGTCCCCGTCTCCGCCCTTGCTTGCGCTTTAGAGGGAAATCCTCCCTATAATCCCGACCGGATCGCTGTATTCGGGCATAATCCCCCCGATTAGAGGGAGGTTTTCCCTCTATGCCTAGCCGATCGCCAGATTTATTCAGATTAGCGGGAGCTTCTATTTTCCGCCAGCGGGAGCAACGAGGAGGGGAACGCACAAGCTGTCGAACAAGCTGTCGATCATGCCCACCAACTCGCCTGATCTACCTAACACGCTGAAGCTGCTCCATCTAGATTGACTCATTCTGTGCCAGCTTTGCTTAATTTAGGTCGTGTCTGAAAACCCGCTCAGGGGCATCTTTCACCGCCTTTCCGCCCCCTGCTTCGTCACTTTTGCTTGACGTACCCCCGGTACGCCTTCACAAAAGTTCCTTGCATGGAACGAAAATTCGGCAAAATCTGCTCCCCTCGGAGTATTCAGACACGCCCTAGCACGGAATGAATAAATTTCTCCAACGAAGCAATATCCGTTATGTTGTTATTGCACGCCCGTCCGTCCGCACACACATAATGCCCCACCGACTTGTAATAATCCGAGGAAGCCTGGGCAGGCCTCTTCTTCGCGACGGCTGAGAACAGCACCAGCTCTTCATAGCGGTTGCAGGCGAAGCAATAGCTCTTCTTATTGGTTGCCGTGAACCTTCCCTCGAGGCCCAAGAATTGCTCCCCGTTATGATAGACGATGAACATCTTGCCCGTAGAGATATCGGTCCAGCTCAAGTAGGTGATATATCGGAAGTCGATCCCCGAGAGGTCCGGAATCTTCAATTTTTTATTCTTGGGGAACAGCTTCCGAATCTGCCCTTCGGTGATCGGGGGGAACGGCACTAGGTACGGCTCGAGCGCCTGCACATATGCGTGACACTCGTCCGCTGTTCTTAGCTCCGTCACGGATTCCAGCAGCGCCTTGCCCTTGTCCGTTAAATCCGGGAACAACTCCGTCGCTTTAAGCTGCGCGCCATATCGGACGGAGTCCAGAATCTTGGGATCCCCGACCGATCTTGTCGCGCGCAGGACAGACTCGGCTTGTTGCCTAATTTCATTATATTGGTAGTTTCTAATAAACGGTTGGCACATTAAACTTCAGCCCCTTATTCGAATTGGTCAAGCAAATAAGGTGCAAAGCCCGCTATTAGAAACGATATATGCTCAGTCCGGCGATAAGCGCCCGATTCATGCAAAGTATCGCCTCCTTATCAGGCTTTGCATGAGGCCTTGCCAATCCGGCAATCTCGAATTGCCATGAGTATCACCTCCGAGTGGTTCAAGTAAAGCTATTATAACTCTCCCATCGGCCAAAGGAAACAGGAGTGCGCCGGCGGACTCCTGAATGACGGGCCAGTCCGAATGATGCATAGCCGACGAATCCCTATGGCGAATCGAGGGGCGAAATCCCTTGGCTAAGCTGCTTGTGGCGTCGAACGCGGGTTGCGCTTCATTCCTCCTGCGCCTCCAGCCATCTCTCCATCAACGCATCCAGACGCGCCCGAAGGTGTTCCATCTCCGCCCAGCTTAGCTCCATGCGGGACAAAGCGTCAGCGTCCTGTGCCGGAATGCCCGGTACCGCGTCCAGCTCCGCAAGCCGCCGCTCCACTTCGGCAATCTCGGCTTCCAGCTGGGCGCCAGATTTAGCTTCCTTCTCCTTGAGCGGCTCCGCTTGTTTAACCGAACGCTCACGCTCCGTTCGCGGCCGGCTCCGGATCGCGCTATCGCCAGCGCCTGCGGCTGGGGCCGGGGCGGGGGCTGCGTCTGCATCCGCTGCTGCGACGGCCTTCCTCCTGCGGCTCTCCGCCTTGTATTCATCGAATCCTCCCAGATAGACGGAGAGACGGCCGCGGTCCAGCTCCCATATTTTCTGCGCCAACCGATTGATCAGGTATCTGTCGTGCGTCACGATCAGAATTGTGCCGGGGTAGTCCTCCAGCGCATCCTCCAACGCCTCTCTGGACGGGATATCCATATGATTCGTCGGTTCGTCGAGAATAAGCAGATTCGGCTTCCCGAGCACGAGCAGCGCCAGTCGAAGACGCGTCCATTCTCCGCCCGATAACATACCTACTGGCTTGAACACTTCCTTGCCGTAGAACATGTAGGCTGCAAGGCTGTTCCGAGCCTCGCCCTCCTCCACGCCCGCTTCCTCCCGATAGTAGTCCAAGATCGTCTGATCCGGATTGTCCGGTCGCTGCTGCTGAGCCAGATAACCCGCCTCGACTCTCGAGCCCAGTTTCAGCTCCCCGCCGTCCGGTGCATAATCCCCTAACATGAGCTTCAGCAAAGTGGATTTGCCGGAGCCGTTGTCGCCGATCAGCATAACCTTCTCGCCATAATGCAGCTCTCCGGAGATGCCATTTAACACCGTTGTCGCCCCAAAGCGCTTCTCTACGCCGTCGAATACGACGACTTGCTTGCCCGAGCGCCCGGTAGGACGAAGCCCGAACTCCGCCTCCTTGCGATCGATCGCGGGACGCTTAAGCTTCTCCATGCGGTCGAGCGCCTTCTGCATGCTTGCCGCTCTCCGAAAGAACTTGCCGTTATCGCCGATCCTGCCCCATTCCATCAGTTGCTTGATCGTCTCGCGCATCTTTTTTATAACCTTCTGCTGCTCTTGGTAATCGGCGAATTGGCGGAGGACCAGCTCCTCCTTCTCTTTGGCGTAGCCGCTGTAGTTGGCATGGAAAACCGTCGATTCGCCGTCCTCCAGCTCCACGATCTTCGTTACGACACGGTCGAGGAAATAGCGATCGTGGGATACGATCAGACAGGCTCCGTCGTACCCCAGCAGGTAATCCTCGAGCCACTCCACCGCGCCCATGTCGAGATGGTTCGTAGGTTCGTCAAGCAGCAGCAGTTCCGGCTCTCTCAGCAGCTCCGAAGCGAGTCCGACTTTCGTCTTCTCCCCGCCGGATAATGTTGCGTAGGCGCGAGCGTGCCACTCCCGCGGGATACGCAAGCCGTCGGCCACTCCGTCGATTCGGGCTTCCAGCCCGTATCCTCCGTCCCGCTCGAAACGCTCCTGCAGCTTCGCATATTCCGCCAACAGATCTTCCAATCGCTCCGGACTTTGCTTCGGCGAGGACATCTCCGACTCCAGCTGCGTCATGCGAGCGCGGCAATCCAGCAAGTCTCGGAAGCCGCTCTCCAGCACTTCGCGTACCGTCGTGCCGGGGCTCATATACGGCATTTGCCGAAGATAGCCGATCCGAGCGCCTTTGCTAATGGCCAGCATTCCTTCGTCAGGAGCGTCCAGCTTGGCGATCATGCGGAGCAAAGTCGTCTTGCCGCTGCCGTTGCGGCCGACAAGCCCGGCTTTCTCTCCATGCCGAAGCTCAAAGGTGACGTTTTCCAGGACGAGCTGGGCGGCGTTGTATTTTTTCACATTCTGGCAATTTATCGTTAACATAGGGGTTCCTCCTCATAATGGAGGCCCTACCCGCTTGCTTTCAGATCTCCGGCGAGTTCACTCGAAGACGCCGGACATATTAAAAAAAGGACGCAGGGAAAATTCCCCACGTCCTGTTCCGTTCGATCCGTTCAGGTTAAGGTAGGAGCCTCTTCGCAAGTTGTGTTATCGGTATGGTCATAAGTGGACAGACTTCTCCCGTCTTGCGCCAAACCATGAACGATGCCAGCCATCGCGATGGGCAGCCGGCTCACTTGCGCGTTCACAACTTCCGAATTCATCCTACCTTCACCTCCTCTTGCCTAATTAGTTTTCAGTATACAACAGCCTCTGCGCCTTCCGCAACATACATACGCGCAAATGGAAATCCTTCTGCCCCACGGCTTCGCGTCGATCTGTCAGGTCTCCGTCTCGTACAGTTCCCGGTCCAATCCCGTCAGATAAGGTGTCGCTTCGCCAATTACGTACAGCCGCAGTCGATGCATCGCACGCGTACAGGCGGTATAAAACAACTTCCGCTCGCTCTCCCGATTGTACACATGAGCGGATGCGTCGTAGATCAAAACCGCGTCGAACTCGACGCCCTTGGCCAGATAGGCCGGAAGAATGGAGATACCCCGTTCGAAGGTGAGCGTCTCCTTTGTGATGAGCAGGAGATTCTCGCCTCCCGCAGCCGTCAGGCTCCCAAAGGCCTCGCGGCTCTCAGCCGCGGTCTTCGTAATGACGGCGATGGAACCAAAGCCTTCTGCTTGCAGCATGGCGAGGTCTTGCAGCATACGCGCCGTTCGCTCCCCGTCATTGTCAAGCATCGTCACTATCGGCTTGCCCCCGCTCCGGTCAAAAGGCACAATCCCCTCGCCCTCGGACAGCAACGGCTTCGTAAACGATACGATCTCCCGCGTAGAACGATAGCTTCTGACGAGGCGTATGAGCGTCGTATGCTCTTCTCCGTAGAGTCGGACCAACGGAGAATCCGTCTCCTGCAGATTGGTCGCCTGAGGAAAGATCGCCTGCCCGAAGTCGCCTAGCACCGTCATGCGGGCGTGGGGGAACAATCGTTTCAAGAAGGTGTACTGGAACGGCGAATAATCCTGGCCTTCGTCCACGAACACATGCCGCACGTCATTGTTTCTCCGGGCGCCTTCCACGAGCTCTTTCATATAGAGAAACGGAGTCGCATCCTCATACAGCAACTCCTTTCTCTCCAGCTTCTCTTGCGTTGCCCGGCATATATCGCTCCATAGCGATGGCAGCTCCTGCTCTCCTGTCATGTCCCGATACTTTGATACATCGTCGAACAGACCGCTGTAGAGACCGATCACATCGACGAACTTGAGACGCTTTACTTCCCGCCGCAGCGGCGCGAACCTTTCCTTCGCGATCATGCGGCGCAGAAACTCCTCCTCTTGATCGCCGAAGTCGAATACATTCTCTTCTCCCAGCTCCCGCTTGGGGACGTCGCCGTACGCATCCAGATATTGTTGAGTAAAGTCGAAGACCGCGTCTTCCTTCTCATATTTTTTCCTTATGGAACCATATGCCGCTTGATAGTCCTCCATATCCAGATAGTTCAGTTCGTCCTGGACCCACTCCGCCGCACGCTCCTTGCGCTCCAATACGGCCAGCTCCTTCAGCAGCCAGTCGCGCAGCATAGTGATCCGATTCTCCAGCGAGACCGAGCTGTCGAAGCCATAAAATTTAGTGGACATTTGTTCCGCAGTAACGAGTTCCCTGTCCATGAACGTAATGCCGATAAACCTCATTCCTTGCAGGCACAGCCACTCCGCATATCGGCGAAGCGCATCTAGAAAGGCTTCCGACGATTTATACCTAATCCCTTGCTGCCTGGTCTCATACGCATCCCTATCCTCCGTTGTCAGCGCAAATTCCAGTCCGTCAAAAGGGCTCTCCACCGAAACCTCGGGCTCCAGCCAATGGGCCAGGTACTCCTGAAAGGTCGTCTGCTGCATATTGTCCTCGCCGAGCTCCGGAAGCACGGTGGACACGTAGCTGTTGAACATGGGATTAGGAGAGAACAGGACGATTTGATCCGCCGTCAGCCGATTGCGGTATCTATACAGCAAATAGGCTGCGCGCTGAAGCGCGGCGGACGTCTTGCCGCTGCCGGCCGCTCCCTGCACGATGAGCATGCGGCTCTTAACGTCGCGCACGATGGCGTTCTGCTCCTTCTGTATCGTGGCCACGATACTCTTCATGGCCGTGTCCGCCCCGTTGCCCAGCGCCTGCTGAAGCAGCTCGTCGCCGATCGTGACGCTGGTATCGAAAACATTGCGGAGCTCTCCGCTCCGAATTTGATATTGCCGTTTCAGCGCCATCGTCCCCCGGACGGTCCCTCCGGGCGTTTCGTAGTCCGCCTCTCCTGGAGAGGCATCATAATATAGACTCGCGATGGGCGTTCTCCAATCGTACACCAGGAAGTTCAAACCTTCTTCGTCGACAAAAGAGGAGACGCCGATATAAACGCGTTCAGGGGAGCCTTCCCCCTCCTCCGCGAAATCGATCCGCCCGAAATAAGGCGATGGCAGCAGCCGCTTCATATTGTTCCATTGCTTCAGACGTTGGCGGTGGCTTCGCTCCCGCTCCGACAGCAGCGCTTCCTGCTGCTTGATGCTGTGGAACGTTTCCTCGAAATCCTCGTCCGTGCTCGTATTAACCGTGACTTCTTCCCAGAATTGCTTGCGGATATCCGTCACTTGATGGTGAAGCCCCGTAACCTCGGGCTCCAGTCTGTCTATCTCCTTATGCAGCTGCTCCGTTACGGATTTTAGCCGCTCCTGCTCTACCTTCCAATCGTCGGCGCTGATCATCTCTTGCGAACACGCTCCTTCGGTGGTTATGGATTTTTTAAAAACCTGGTTGACAATTCGGCGATCCACATGATATTATAGAAGTATAGATAAGATGTTCTAAATCCGTCTACATTCATGCAGTCCGCACAGATTTATTAATCATAACATAGACTGTTTGTCATGTAAACCGTTCAAAATGATCACATAACCAAAGACGGCTTCTGTCGATGACAGAGGCCGTCTTTTTTGATTGCTGCACAACTTGCCACGGTATGCCGTTCCGATCGCGCAGAGAACGCACAGAGACCGCTCGGCCCCGGACAACACCCTCGGCCGTTGTTAACTTGCGCTATTCACTGCCCAAACTGCACGCAGCCTTGGGACAGTAGCCACTGCTTGATGTCGGCGAACAGCTGTCCGGCATCCTTCTCGTAAATGATGGCTACTTCCTGCCGATTAGCATAATTGAAACGGATATAACCGCCTAACCGGCGATTGAACAGCTTGCACCCGTATTGGTTCTCGATGACCAGATCCGGCGGAAAGGCTTCGCGGCACAAACCCGCCAGCTGCGACAGCGTAAGTCTGTCTTGATCGGGCGGCAAGCGCAGGAAGAGATGATTCCTTGTATCCGACCGTGGCTCGTAATACACGTCATCCTCTTGAACATTGCCGTAAACCTCGCGAAAAATTTCGTCCAGCGAACGCGCATAAGCCTCGTCGTCTTCCGGCTCCGATACATCCAGCGAGAGCCGCCGCAACTGGTCCCCATGCCGGGGGAGCCAAAGCACCTGACCGGTCGGTGGATGCACCGCAAGGAAATCGCCGTCCACCGAGCTCCCGATCGCTATCAGCTCGCCGATCTGCTGCTGGGTAATGGGGCTGTCCTCGTCATGCTCCCACAGGTCGTAATCGACGAATGGCTTCAGCACTTCCGCATCGGGCCAATAGACGTTCATCCACCCTCTGTACGTCCCCGCGCCGAAGCGCTGGAGAAACCGTATATATCCCGGCGGGAACACGGCTGCCGCCGTTTCTTCCGGAACCTGTCCTCCCCGGTCAAGCAGATACGATTGGGATACCAAATACATGGCCACACCTCCAGTTGAGAAAAACTTATACGCCCGCTTACTTCGCCCCGGCCTCCACTAATAGCTTCTCAATCCCTGCAAAACCTTTCGAGCGGGCATGCTGCAACGGGGTCACGCCTTCTTTGTCCGCCAGGTCGACATCCGCTCCATGCCGAATCAGCAATTCCACGGTCCGCTCCTGCCTCTCGTTCCCTTTATTTAGAATGATGGCCTCCAGCAGCGCCGTCCAGCCCAGGTTATTGACATGATTGACGTCGATGTTTGTCTTCGTCAGCAGCTCTTGGACAACCTCCACGTAACCGTGCTCGGAGGCGGGAATTAGAGCGGTGCCTCCGTAACGGTTCGTAATGGCGGGATCGGCGCCCGCTTCGATCGTAAGCTTGAGAATTTCCAGATACCCTTCCGCCCCGGCATATAAGAACGGCGAGTTTTTCATCCCGTCCCGTATATTGACGTCCGCCCCCGCTTCGATCAGCGCCTTCGCCATCCCGATATCGTTGTTGTAGGTCGCGATCATGGCAGGCGTGCGTCCTTCTCCATCCTGTACATTGATGTCTGCCCCGTCTTGCAGCAGCTTTTCAATGGCATCCTGCTGCCCCGCTTTCGCGGCAGCCAGCAGCCCTTCATTCAGACTCCCGTTCATGCTCCCACTCTCCTCATCCCTATTTTCTGAAACTCCGCCGTCAGAATCCGCGCAGCCTTGAAGCAAGAACAGACAGCACAGCCCGATAAGCAACCACTTCTTCATGCATCATTGCTCCTAACCAACCCGATGTATTTCATAAGCTCCGCTATCGCATGGAATTGCGCCTCAAGCTTGCCGTTCAGCCGCTGAAGGGCGTACTGGAACGATTGATCGACCGTCGAATAACGATGTCCTTCGATTTCGTTCAGAACATCTTTTAAATTCTCGATGTAATAGATTGTTTTCCTTAAGCTGCTGATGACCAAAATTTTGCGAAGCTCGGCTATCGTAAAGATCCGGTAACCATTGCCAGGATCCCGTGCCGATACGATCAGCCCTTCCTTCTCCCAGTGCCGGATGGCAGAAGCGTTGACTCCGGCTAGCTCCGCCACCTGTCCGATGCTCATCCCATCCGTCAGCTTTACGTTGCGATAACGATCGAATGCCGTATGCCGGACCATTCGAATGATATCCTCGACGCGCCGTTTCTCCTCCTGGGCGATATGCAGCTGCCCGTTTACCAACCAAAGGGCATCCGTTGTCTCCCCGCCCTTGATCTTTCTCATGACATCGTAAGCCAAGGGGATTTCATAGCCCTTCAATAACCACCGGATGGTGATGAAAGCCTGGAGATGAACGGATGCATAACACCGGCGATTGCCCCCGCCTCTAGGCACGTCGGGAAGCAGCCCTTGCTCTTCGTATCTTCTTAAGGTGGTGGTACTGACACCCAGACGCCGTGCCACTTGACTAGGCGTGTAGACCTTCGCCATGCTCTAGCGCCTCCATCCTTCAAGCCATACCTTAAAGTGCTTCGTTAACTATTCAGCCTACTCTGCATTATACCACCTACATTCTGCCGGACCAAACCGAACGATTGCATCCATGTTGTATCGTAGAAGATGAAACAGATACCGCTGAGGAGGAATGAACGCATTGAAAAAAAACATATCGTTAAGCGACGGTACAGCGCTTGCGGTCGGTTTGGCCGGCAATCCGTCAAATCCGGTCGTTATGCTTCCGGTGTTCAAGCAATCGGTGTACGGCAAGGATGCCGACAACCTGCGCATGTGGGGCGTCGATCCCGAGCTGGGCAAACACATGGTCGAGGGGCTGTCGGACCGGTTCAGGATTTTATATTTCGACTATGAGGGGCATCTCATGGGCAATCCCAGACCGGAGCTGCTGACTCCCGATTCCGTCTGCCAGGACTTCCTGCAAATCGCAGACGAAATGAATGTACCGGTCTTCAGCTATTACGGCTACTCTTGGCTCGCTCTCGCCGGCTTGCAACTTGCTATTCGAAGCAATCGGCTGGAGAGCTTGATCATGGGAGGATTCCCGCCGCTCGAAGGGCCGTACAAGGAGATGCTGACCGTAACGTCCAGGACGCATGAGCAAGCCCTGCAACAGCAGAACCGCTCCGGCGATGTCTTCCAATCTTCCAACGGCCCGGAAAGCAGCCCGGAGGGCTTTGATTGGGGCAGCGTCCAGATAGCTTTGGATCCCAAACAAACGAAACAATTCTACACCTTGTATGACCATCTGCGGGATTTCGACGACAAGTCCATTCTTGAGCTGTTGAAGCTGCCGAGACTTGCTTTCGCGGGGGAGAGGGACACGATCGTGTATGGGGAAAACTTTGGAGGCGTGACGGTAGATATCGCGGGGGCATTGCGCAGGCATGAAGCGGCTTTGACAGAACAGGGCTGGGATATTGCGCTTTTGCAGGGGGAGGATATGGACCATACGAAAGCGATGCAGCCGGACACAGTACTGCCTATGATCAAACCGTGGCTGACGAAGCACTTGCTGGCTCAAGGTAAGTAGGCTGTCGTCCTTTGGCGGCGCAGTAAGTTTCATTCCGGGAAATAGAGGCCAAGCATAGAAAAAACTTATACTGTCCTATATTTTATTAAAAAGGCTCGGTCTTTCCATAAAGACCGAGGCCTTCCTATGGTCTGGCAGCGGCCTGGCGCTGCCTTGCAAATCTGACCATGCATGCCTACGGGCTTAAGATAAGTACGATGACGCTTCGATCTCTCCCGAAGTCCCAATCAACGAATACGTCGACGATTCGCGCATTAAGTATTTGCTCCACATGTTTATTATCCCGCACAAATTGTTTCTCGAGACGAGTCAACGCCTCCTTCAAGTGTTCCTCGTCGCGAAGCCGGATCAGCTCCTTGCTCAGATCGATCAGGATCCCGTTTCGGACCACCAGCAGCGTTCGCTTGTTCAACTGGCGGGAGTCAATGTGTTCCGGCTCCTTTTGAATACGGCCGCTCATCAGAATCAGCTCGCGATGAAGCTCCTCTTGGCCTGCGTAGGGCTCCCTGGCCTCTTCTGCCGCAGCACTCTCTTCTATCGCGGCATTCTCGTCGGACCACTGTCCTACGAAGACCCCGGAATGATAAGGCAACTCCCAGTCATAATAAAAATCGAGGTTGCTTATACCGGTTAATACCAGCAAATAGGCCTTAATCTCGGGGACTAACCAAGACATCACAATGTCCCGCGTATGCCGTATGGTCTGTTGCTGTCCCTGATTCAGCAGGATTCTCTCTGTAGGCGTCAAGAAATTACGCAGATAGATCACAATATAAGGTCTGTCTACGCTTACATAGATGGACTGAGGTCCTTTGCCGAATGCATCTCGCAGCATTTTCCCAATATGGCTTGCTATTTCGTTCTGGAAATAATTATCATTCATATGCTGTAAGTTCATCCTTAGTCTGTGTCCTGAAATTTCCATAAAAATAAAAAAAAGCCTAAACAAAGGTCGCGATTGCAACATTTATTCAGGCTTATGTCCAGCGCTATCTCTGGTTCATTGCGGCCAGCTAAATTCCGAGTTCGTATAAATGCTATTGCTAGAATGCGAGCCTTTATCGCGTGAAAGAATAAGGTAATAGCATCATATCTGTTACCCTCACTTAATCTTAATGATTTTACGCCTAATTAGCAAGGTCAAAGCTTGTAAGATCGCACGCTTTCTTCTAGTGCTTGCTGCAAGGACCCTCTTGTCTCAACCCTTTCGTGCAGCGAAATTCCCAATTCGACCATCGTGCTTGTCATTTCTGGTCGAATGCCTGTCATAATGGCCTTGCAGCCTTGTATGGAGGCGCCGTTAACGATTTTAAACAGCTGCGACATTATCTTGTCGTCCATATAAGCAACGCCGGATAAGTCGATGATGATTTCTTTCAGCTTCAGCTGATAGATCCGGTCGAAGGCATGCTCCTGAATCTTCTTGATGCGAGCCGTGTCCAAGGTGCCCATGATGGGGAGTATCGCCGTATGTTCATACAACGGAATGACGGGAACAGATAATTCCTCGATCATAACGCGTTGATTCCGCAGCACTTCGTTCTTGAACTCGGCATAGCTGGATGCGAAATGCTTCAGGTAGGTGTCCAGCGTATAGTTGATCTGCCTCTCCAGCTGAAAAAACTCATTTTCGGTCTGTTCTACGTTGGCGTAGTAATGGTATAACAAATCCCAATAGGTTTTGCGGAGCATTTGAATCCATTCCAACTTCAGTATCAAGTCCAGGTTATGGCTGGCCCAATTGCTCCCATGTTCCTTGGCGTGCGCGATAAGACCTTGCTCGTTGCGTTCATTCAGCAGCATCACGACGGTATTTGCCGATTCCAGTATGGAGGCAGGGCTTATTTCGGACACATTAATGAGCTCGAAGATTTCTTTGCCTTGCAGCTTGAGCGTCTCGAGAAACTCAGGCTGATTCGTTAAATAAAATTCCGGAAAGCTATGGTTCTGAACATACTTTACGTTCATCGGAATTGCCTCCCACTGATTCGATGTCGGATGATGAACCGGAAATTCGATAGAAAATTCCGTTCCTGCTCCCACCTCGCTTCTGACCCTTATGATCCCGTTATGCTCGTATACGGAAGCGAACACTTGCGTCAGTCCCATCCCGGTGCCCTCCGATTTCGACGTATAGAAAGGCGTGCCCAGCAGCTTGAGCTTCCCATCCGGGATCCCGACGCCCGTATCCGTAACCGTCACGAACAGTTTGTCGCCCGATTTATAATGCTTGACGGTTATGGTTCCGTTGTCGCCAATGGCTTCGAAGGCGTTTTTGAGCAGGTTGAAAAAAGCTTTTTTCAGCTGATTCCGTTTGCCATAAATTCTCGTATCGCAATCCGAGAATTGCTTTTGAATGGATACCTCATAGGATCGTTCTTGAAAGAGGTACAGCAAGGCTTCCAGCTCGGAACACAGTTGGATGTCATCGAAGGGCTCGTCCTCCAGATCCGGCTTCGAGACATGCAATAAATTTTGCATGGTATCGATAGCGTTTTCCAGCTCCGCGTAGGCGAAGTCCAAATACTTATGCGGCGCTTCGTGTTTAAGCAATTGAAGAAAGCCTTTAACCGCGGTTAGGGGATTCTTTACCTCATGGGCGATGCCCGCGGCGATCTGGCCGACAGATGCCAGCCTGTCCAGTCTTAGATCGGACTCGCTGACTTGATGTTGCTCGCGTTCTTGAAATGAAGACAATTATTGTACCTCCTTCTTATGGGAATATAGACAAAAAGGCCCAAATAGCAGCTCTTGTTCGCAGAGCTTCTATCCAGGCTTATGTCCAGCACTATCTCTGGTTCATTAATACCTTATATGTTATGGGTTGCAGAGCGAAGACGATGATGCTCTTAGGGAGATGCGCATCCCAATCTACGAACACATCGTTAATCCTGGCGCGCAAGAAAGGCCCCAGCCGGTTGCTGTTAGTACTGACTTCACTTACTCCACTAGGGATCATCCTTGCCTGAAGGCCAAAGCGTGTTGTCTTTCGCCCATTTTTATTGTACTCATACTGGGGATAGCGTTCAACCACTTCTCGCTCATTTTGTCACATTTGACAACGCTTTTTCCGCGAAAAGACGCATATGGTTTCATCCGCGCCTTTAAACAGCAAATAAATCCCTACTGCCGGCCTCGGGATATTTTTTATTGACAACACGCCGATAAGAATATATATTTTATGATTATGATAATCATTATCGTTATTGAGCTTTTTTATCCCATGAATTAGCGTTAGCTAAAATATATTTCAAGATAAGGAAGGTACACAAATGAATTCCAAACGCAAGTACTCATTATCCACGTTGTTCGTTGCCGCATTGCTTGCCATCGCGCTGGCAGGCTGCTCCAGTCAAGCCTCTACTTCCACTCCGTCGCCTTCCCCGACAACAAGCGCCGAAGCGCCTGCCGCTGCGACTGAGACACCGTCCCAAGACGATACGCAATATCCGATCGTCATCAAGCATGCTCTCGGCGAAGCGGTTATCGAAAGCAAGCCTGAGCGAGTTGTAACCATCCAATGGGCGAACCATGACGTTGCTCTTGCCCTGGGCGTCGTTCCCGTCGGCTTCTCGGCCGCGAACTACGGCGTTCAAGACGACAGCGGGTTGCTGCCTTGGACAGCCGCGAAGCTCAAGGAACTCAACGTTGCGGAGCCAAATATCTTCCAAGATACAGACGGCTTGGACTTCGAAGCCATCTCCGATGCGAATCCGGACGTCATCCTTGCCGCTTACTCCGGCATTACTCCGGAAGACTATGAAACGCTGAGCCAAATCGCTCCGGTTGTCGCTTATCAGTCCAAGCCATGGGCAACAACCTGGCGCGAACAAGTGCTCTTCTCGGCGGAAGGCATGGGCATGAAAGCAGAGGGCGATCAGCTCATCAAAGACACCGAAGCTTTGATCAAGGAACAAGCGGGCAAATACCCGCAAATGCAAGGCAAAAAAGTCGTTTGGGTCAACTTCTCGGCTAAGGATATGTCCAAGCTGCACCTGTATACGCCTGCAGATCCCCGCGGGGCATTCCTGATCGAGCTTGGCATGGAATATCCGGAGAGCGTCACGAGCCAAATCACAGACCCATCTGCCTACTCGCTGTCTTTGAGCGCCGAAAATGCCGAAGCGCTGAACGATGCCGATATCATCATCGGTTATGGCGACGAGAGCTTGTATGAAGCAGTAAAAGCAGACTCCCTGCTGGGCAAAATTCCTGCGATCCAAAGAGGATCCGTCGTGTTTATCGGCAACGGTACGCCGCTGGCCGCATCCGGCAACCCGAATCCGCTCTCCATCGCTTATACGATGGACGAATATCTGGCATTAATCGGCGGAGCAATCGACAAGCTCAATGAGTAGCTCTTCGATTCCGAACACGGGCAGGCTTAACTCGCATATGCCTAAAAACTTTGCTTTGGTTCTGGCCGCTTGTATAGTCTTGCTTGTCGTATGCGTGCTGGCTTCGCTCGCCTTGGGCTCCAAGCCCTTGAGATTCCAGGAAATCATGGACGGATTATTCCGTTCCGACGTGGACTCCTACTCGGCCAACATCGTACACAAGCGAATCTCGCGCACCGTCTTCAGCTTATGCTGCGGAGCGGCGCTCGGAGTGTCCGGAGCGCTGATGCAAGCCGTCACGCGCAACCCCATTGCGGATCCCAGCATTTTGGGCGTTAACATGGGAGCATCGTTATTCGTGGTGTGCGGCATCGCGTTCTGGAACATCAGCACAGCGAATCAATATATATGGCTAGCTTTGGCCGGTGCTGCGCTTACTGCAGTGTTCGTATTCGGAATCGGCTCGATGGGGCGTGGCGGTGCCACGCCCATTAAGCTTGTTCTGGCCGGGGCAGCCACAAGCGCCGCCCTCGGCTCCTTAGTTACCGCTATCATGATTCCGCGTTCTTACGTCATGGACCAATTCCGGTTCTGGCAAGTCGGAAGCGTGGGCTCGGCCAGTTGGAGCGGCATCGGCACATTCGTCCCGTTCTTGGCCGTCGGACTCCTGGTCGCCTTCCTCGCGGCGCCAGCCCTCAATGCATTGGCGCTGGGAGACGATACCGCGACCGGACTCGGCGTTCGGACGGGAGCGCTCCGATTCGCCGCGGCGCTCGCCGGCGTGTTATTATGCGGCGCGACTACCGCGCTGGCAGGACCGATAGGGTTTATCGGACTGTTATCCACTCACGTCATCCGCTTAATGATAGGACCCGACCTGCGCTTTGTTATCCCGATGTCAGCCATTGTCGGCGCCGGTATTCTTACCATTGCGGATGTGGGCGGCAGGCTGATCGGCAGACCCGGGGAGCTTGAGGTTGGCGTTGTGACGGCGTTTATCGGAGCACCCCTACTAATCATAGTCGCTATGAGATCGAAAGTGCGTTCATTATGACCCATAATCATTCGACGATTGCTCTAATAATGGCAGGCCGGCGACAGAGACGCGGCCGATGGATACTTGTGACGAGCTTGCTTGCGGTACTGGCATGCATGTTGTGCTGCGCCATGCTTATGTTAGGCAACACCATCTATCCCGTACAGGACGTCATCCGTGCGCTGTCGGGCGAACAGCTAAAGGGCGTATCCTTCGCGGTGAGCACGATTCGCCTGCCGAGAATGCTTGCAGGGCTCTTTGCGGGATTCGCGTTCGGTATTGCGGGGTATACGTTCCAGACCATGCTGCGCAACCCGCTTGCCAATCCCAACGTGATCGGCATTACATCGGGATCCAGCGTGGCAGCCGTCTTTTGCATCGTTATTCTTCAAGCCAGCGGGGCCGTCATATCGATAGCATCCGTCATTGCGGGACTTGCCACCGTCATCTTGATCTATGTATTGTCCCGAGGCAGGTCGTTCTCGATTGGAAGGCTCATTTTAGTCGGGATCGGCATACAAGCCATGATCGATGCCATCATCTCTTACCTGATGCTGGTCAGCGCGGAACAAGATCTCCCCGCTGCAATAAGGTGGCTTACGGGCAGCCTTAATGGCGCCCAGATGGACAGATTGCCGCCTCTGATGGTAACCGTATTGATCTGCACGCCTATCATCATCTTGCTTGGCAAGCAGTTGAATCTATTGGAACTCGGTGAGCAAGCGGCTACTTCCCTTGGCGTCGCCACAGACAAGACCCGGATCGCGCTTATCGTGGCTTCCGTCTGCATGATTGCTATCGCGACCGCCACTACAGGCCCAATTGCTTTCGTCTCCTTTCTTGCCGGGCCGATAGCAAAGCGGTTAGTCGGAATCGGCTTCTCGAACATTATCCCTGCGGGTCTGGTAGGCATTAACTTGGTACTAGCGGCGGATCTCATCGGACAATTCGCTACCCCTTACAGATTCCCTGTAGGCATCATCACCGGATTGCTCGGAGCGCCGTATCTCATCTTCTTGTTAGTCCGAATGAATCGGAAGGGAGAATTATAATGAAGCCGACACATCACTTCCAGGTCGAACGGATTGTAGCAGGCTATGAGAATCGAACAGTCATTCACGGCGTAGATTTTGTTATCCCCAGCCATAAGATAAGCGTCATTATCGGCTCCAACGGGTGCGGCAAGTCCACGCTGCTTAAGACGATGGCGAGGCTGATCAAGCCTGAGTCCGGCACCATCACGCTCGACGGGAAACCGCTGGGCAAAATTCCGCCCAAGCAATTGGCACGGGTGGTTGGACTGCTGCCGCAATCCCCCATCGTCCCTGAGGGTATTACCGTGACGGACTTGGTCGGGCGGGGGAGGTTCCCCCATCAGTCCTTGTTCGGCAACTGGACGAAGAAGGACTACGCGGCGGTAGCCGAAGCGATGGAAACGATGCGGATTACCGAATTCGCCAACCACAATATCGACGAGTTGTCGGGCGGTCAGCGGCAACGCGTCTGGATTGCGATGGCATTGGCGCAGGAAACGGATATTCTATTCCTGGACGAGCCGACGACCTTCCTTGATATTACTTATCAGGTCGAAATTCTGGACCTGCTCACCGACTTAAACCGCAAAGCAGGCACAACGATCGTCATGGTCCTCCATGACATCAACTTATCCGCGAGATATGCCGATCATATTGTCGCCATGCACGAAGGCAACCTCGTGGCCGAAGGCACGCCGTCCGAGGTCGTGACCAGCACGCTCGTAAAGGACATCTTCGGACTGGACTGCACGGTTATACCGGACCCGATATCGGGATCCCCAATGGTCGTGCCAAAGGGACGGTATCATGTGCAGGCGGACTATCCTTTTTGAACAACATAACAACATATCCCCATGAATGCCGGGAGGAGAGTCGCCTCTTAGAACAAAACAACTCCCCCCCCCCTCAGGGTCGGTTAGACCTTTTCCAAGCCTACGCGCGCATACTGCCAATCCGGCGCCTGGTATCTCTCCATCAGCTCGCGAAGCTTGGCTTCATACTGCCTATGAAGCTCCTCTTCGCGAACGGGCTTGCTTTGCTCCGGATCAGTCTCAAGATCGTATAACAGATGTTCGTCGGTTGCGTTATGATGCGGCTGTGACGGTCTGGGTACCCGATAGACCGGCAACTGCGTCTGCGGCAGGAAACGGTCGATCTCGCAGACCTCGTATTCGTTCGGCCCTCCGCCCGAACGAACCGGCACTGCCGTGTGATGATACGCCAGGCTTCCGGGAAGCGGCTTGCGGCAGTACGTAAAACGGCCATCCGACAAGCTGATGTCTTTGCCGAAGTAACCATACAGCACCGCATCGTGATGAGGCTCATCGCGTTCGAACAGATGGGCGAACGAGTGGCCGTGCACATGGGCCGATGGCTGCGCTCCATGGAATTGAAGCAAAGTGGGCATGATGTCCATCGTCGAAGTTAATGCGCTCACTCTGCCTCCGTTCATGGGGGCGCCAGGCATATAAGCGATTAATGGAATGTGGACGAGCTCCCGGTAATCGAACATATAATTTTTGGCCCAGTATCCATGCTCGCCAAGCAGATGTCCGTGATCCGTCGTCAAGATGACCGCCGTATCCCGCCACAGATCATGCTCGTCCATCTTGTCGAGCAGCTTGCCGAGCCAGGCATCCGCCATCGTCAGCGTGCCGGCATAACTCTTGCGAATATGCGCGATCGCCGCCTCGTCTTCCTCCTCCGCGTCCACGGGGGCGTACGCCGGCCAATCGAAGTGAAAGCGGTCGTCCCAAGTATCGTCATACAGCTCGCGATACTTGGACGGGCACATAAACGGCTCATGAGGGTCGAATACCTCCAGATGCAGATGCCAGTTATCCTCTTCGCGATTGCGCTCAAGGAACTTGATGGCCTGCGAGAAGCATTGCGGCGTCGGATAGTCTTCGTCGCGTTCGGAATCCATCCGGCTGCGGTTGACCCAGTCCTGCCGCTTGCTCTTGCCGCGGAACTTCGGCACTTCCGGATCCTTCACCCCGGGATGCCAGGGATCGCCTTCCTGGCCTCGCATGAACTCCCAGGTATGGAATGGCGTGTGGTAGCCCCAGCCATTGGACTCGAAGTAATGATAATGATCCGTAATCAGATGGCTGTAGACGCCCGACTGCCGGCGAAGCTCCTCGGGATACGCTTCGTCGAACGGCTGCAGCGGGCTCCATTGCGATTCGAGAAAGTTGAGCCGTCCCGTCATCAGCTCTCGCCGCGCGGGCATGCAAGGCAGCGAACCGCTGTAATGCTGGTCGAACACGATGCCCTTGGCCGCCAATCGATCCAGGTTAGGCGTCTGCACCCAGCTTTCCCCGTAACAATTGAGATAATGGCGATTAAGGGAGTCCATTAGTATAAAGATCGTCTTCATCACACATCTCCCGGCTATCGAATTTTATTGTTTCCTGGAATGCAGTCAGACTTTATAGACAAGCTATAAAGTCCGACCCGTACTTCTATTCGATTATAGTCCTTCTTGCTGTTTTACGAAATCATAGATATCTTTGGCCAGGAATGCCGTATCCTGGTTCTCTGCATACCAGTTCTTCATCCATTCCTCGGCTTCCGGTCCTCTGCCTTTCTCCCATACCTTTTGCGCTTCCTCCAGGGCCTGCGCCACCGAATACGAGGAGCCGCTGACGATCGCCTTGACCCACAGCTCGCCGATCGTTTTGTTCGTCTCGCCAAGCGTAATGCTAAGTTCGTTAGGCAGCTGCGGCATATGCTCGGAATGCGTAATTTCCGCATATGGACGGTTCAGATCGAAGTAGATGTCCTTGCCCAGCTCGAACATATCGAGCCCTTCCTTCTCAATCGGGATTTCCGGGTTGAACATATTGGCGGTGCCGCACTTGCCTTCCAGCACCAGCATGGACGATGACAGCATCGTAGCATCCGTCATGTAGCCAACTTCACCCTTCTTGTCGCCTTCGGTCAGGACCGGGCAGCCGGCGGTGTCAAGCTCATGATGTACGCCTTCCAATCCGAATTGCAGCGCTGTTCCTGTAGATGGCTTCGCCAGGAAATCGATGTAATCCATAACCGCTTTCGGATCTTTTGTGCCTCTGTTCACGGCCGCCGTCATTTGCACCGGATTCTGGAACGTCGGATTAAAGGATCCTGCCGGGCTTTCCGGATAAGCGATCGGAATAATTTCCGCATCGGGAACATTTTGCTTCAAGGTTACATATTCGTTCTTCATGAACTGTTCCCACTTCAGGAGAACCGGATAGATGCCAAGCTTCCCTGTTACGAAGTCTTGCTTGGCCTTCTCGCCGTTCTTGTCGTTTAGATAATCGCGATCAATGATGCCTTCATCGTACAAGCTCTTCCGGAATTCGGCAGCCGCTACTGCGCTGTCCCAAGCGCGTACGACCTCGCCGTTACGCACAACAAAACCCATGTTCTGGAAGATTTGGTCTACCGTAATGGCAGATTGATGGCTGATCGCCATACCGTAAGTGTCGTCCTTGCCGTTGCCGTCAGGGTCCAGCTTCGTGAAGGCCTTAGCGACTTCGAACATCTCTTCGGTCGTGGTCGGAACCTCCAGATTGAGTTTCTCCAGCCAATCCTTGCGAACGAAGATGGCGCGAATTGGCGTTACCTCGTTCAGCCGGCCGACGTAATAGAGCTGGCCGTCGCTTAATGTTCCGGCTTTTTTGAGATAAGGATATTTCTCGAGCAGCGCCTTATATTCGGTACTGTGTTCATTGATGAGATCGTCAAGCGGCATTAATTGCTTCTGCTGATACCAGGTATCCTTCGGTCCGGCAGCGTATTCGAACAGCAAATCCGGCGCCTTGCCGGAAGCGAACAAGGTATTGAACTTCTCCGTCGATTCCCAGCGCGGTATAGGCACGAACTTGACATTGGCAGGTCCGTTCTCGTTCAGCCACTTCGTCCAGCGGTTGTCCTCCATCGTGCCTTCCGCCGCCGGAACGCTGCCGCGGTCGTACAGCGAGCTTGTAATATTGCCTCTAGCTTCTCCGGAATTTTGTTCTCCTGCTCCTGCGGCGTTATTATTATCTTTTGCCGAGCATCCTGCCAGAAGCGCGCCTGTCATGCAGGCCGTTACCCCCATGATTAACCATTTACGTCCTATTGCCATATGAATCCCCTTCCCTATATTGGAATGTTATATATCGCGGACAATCCACTCGGTCAAGCCAGGCCATTCCCCCTCTCATTAACCTTTGATGGATCCAATCAGCACGCCTTTTACGAAGTATTTCTGCAGGAACGGATAGACGAGAAGCATGGGGATGACCATGACCATAACCCCTGCCGACTTGATGGACTGCGGCGTAATGTTCTGAATATCCTCGAGCTGCGTGTTGTTCAGATCCTGCATAACCGACTGGCTCTGCACCATCTGCTGTACGAGAACGGATAGATTGTATTTGCCCGACTCATTAATGTAGATCAATACATTCATGAACGCATTCCAATATGTCACCCCGTAGAACAAGGACAGCGTGGCAATCATGGGCAGCGATAGCGGCATTATGATCCGGGTCAAAATATTAACTTCGTTGCAGCCGTCAATCCGGGCCGCTTCTTGCAGCTCCTCCGGCAAATTCTCGAAGTAGCTCTTCATCACCAACATATTGTAGGTGCTGATCAGGCCAGGCAGCCAGAGGGCGAAGTACGTATCGACCAGGCCCAGGCTCTTCACGACCAGGTAGGTCGGAATGATGCCGGCTCCGAACAGCATGGTGAACACCATAAACAGGGTGAATGCCTTTCTGGCGTAGAAGTACTTGCGGCTAAGCGGGTACGCGGCGAGAATCGTGAACAGCATGCTCATCACGACGCCAACCAATGTAATGATCAAGCTGTTCTTGAACGCGCCCATCACATTGGTCCCCTTTAATAGCGCTTCATACGCCTCGAGCGAGAAGCCTCTTGGCCACAGCGTCACGAGGCCCGACATAATCGAGCTCGAGTCGCTTAACGATAAGGCGATAATATGGACCAGCGGAAACAAACAAGTTAAGGCTATAATCGTAAGAACGATATAATTGACCGTGTAGAATACTTTGTCGCTGTAAGTTGCTTTCATGTCATCGTCCCCCTAGAACAATCCTTGATCGAATCTGCGAGCCAGCCAGTTGGCCGACAATACGAGTACCAGTCCGACCAGCGCTTCGAACAATCCCATGGCCGAGCTTAAACTGAACTGAGAGCCCTTGATGCCCACCCGGTAAATATAAGTGCTGATGACCTCCGATATATTGGCGACGACCGGATTCTGCAGCATGAACACCTGATCAAAGCCGACTTCCATAATATTGCCGGTTGCCAGGATGAATAAGATGATGATCGTCGGACGAATGCCGGGAAGCGTGATATGCCAGATCTGCCTGAACTTGTTGGCTCCGTCCAGACTTGCCGATTCATAGAGGCTGGGATTGATCATCGTAATGACCGCCAGATAGATGATCGTTCCAAAGCCCATCTCCTTCCAGATTCCCGATGTGATGAAGATGCTGATCCAGGAGAATGGTTTGTACAAGAACGGATATGGCGATCCCGTCATCTTCTCGATCCAGTGGTTAATAAAGCTGGATTCCATGGAGAAGATCGTCAGGACGATGCCTCCGATAATGACCCAGTTGAAGAAGTGGGGCAAATACACGATCGTCTGAACCGTTCGCTTGAAGATCATCTTCCTCGCTTCATTGAGCAAAATGGCGAGAATGATCGGCGCGGGGAAACCGAATATCAGTTGCAGGATGCTTAGTACCAACGTGTTGCGGATAATGGCCAGCGTCTGGGTTTGGCTGAACAGCAGCTCGAAGTTATGGAACCCTACCCACGGACTTCCAAAGACGCCGTCGAAGAAGTTGTAATCTTTGAAGGCGATGATGTTGCCCGCGATCGGAGCGTATTTGAAAATGACGTAAAAAAGGACAACAGGCAAAAACATCATCAGTAGCGGCAAGTTCTGCTTAAATCTTCTCTTTCGGTGCAGCTTCCGCGAGTAGTTGCCGACTCGTTCCGTATCTATCGGATTAGGCTGTGCTGGTTGCATGGCTGTCATCAATCCACCTCTCCATATGTCGAACACGGAGTGTCTCGTGCTTCGCATCAAAATCAATAAGGTAATTGTATTCGTTCGCAAGATCGAATTCCTCGAAATATTATCTCTAGAACTAGAGAAATTATCGCTCTTGCCCGCTGAACAGCAATAACCCGCCATCCAGGTATGAGGGATGGCGGGCGTCATTCTTCTCTATTGATTATTGGAATGCTTGCGATATTCTCTTGGAGAAAGTTTGACGAATTGCTTGAATACCGTCGTGAAATAATTGGGATCGTCGTATCCGACGAACTCGGCGATTTCGGCGATTTTCATATTGGTATTGCTTAACAATATTTTGGCTTTATCCATTCTGACGCTCGTCACATAGTTGACGAAGCTTTCGCCTTTTTCCTTTTTGAACAGGTTGCTGAAGTAGTTGTGGCTTAGATGCACGACCCCCGCCACTTCCGTCAAGCTGCAGTTCTCCATGTAATGGTCTTCGATATATCGAATCGCCTTGGCGATAATATTCTCGTTCTTATGCTGAAGCCAGCTCCCGAACTCGCGGTAGAACAGCTCCACCTGCCCTGACGTCCACATCAGCACATCATCCGGCTCGTTCATGAGCCGAAGGGCGCTTAAGGGCTCGCCGATATCGAGGACGGACTGCTCCTGGCTGAATTCCTTCTGAATGATGACATACAAGGACAGAACGAGCGTCAAAGCTTCCAGCTTGGCCTTCTCGATGGGCTGACCCTTCAGACCTGCCATATAGTCGGTCAGGTACTCCTTCATCAGATCGGACTGGCCCAGCATAATCTTGGACATGATCTCGTCCTGCACGGCTCTCACTTTATTCTGATTAACCGTCTGCAATTCCAGCGTCGAATCGGGCAGGGCATCCGTACGGCTGCTCTCGCTCGCGATGGCCTCGTAACAGGCGGGCAATTGGGCCACATTCTCGATATAGCCCACGGGATGGATGACGTTCGGAATGCCCAGCACCTGATCCAGCGCATCCCCCAGCGACCCGGCGAACTCCGGTATCGAGGGATGAGCTTCCAGGAAGACGGCGTATACATCATGGATAACAGGCAGCAGCTTGCCCTTCAGCCTGAACGTTCCTATCAGCTCTTCCACGATATTCGTAAGGGCGAATTGCAATAAAGGCAGATCGCTTTTCCTGTAGGACTTGGTATCCGGCAGATAGGTCGTGACCTTCAGCATAAGCAATTCCTTGCGGACATATTTTCCGTTAATGTCCTCCAGCTTGTTCGGATCGTAAGGCAATCTCAGCATGAGGGAACGGATGACATGTTCTTCGATTAATTGCTGCTCCAGCAAGTGGACTTCCCTCTTCTGCAGATCCTGCATGATCAATCGGCTGGCCTTATCGAGAACCTTGAGCAATTCCTGCTCCGGGCAAGGCTTTAGCAGGAAGTCCAGGACGCCGTATCGGATCGCGGCTTGCGCATACTCCAGATCCTTGTAGCCCGTCAGGATGACGACCCTTGTTCCGGGAAAGGTTTCATAGACGTGCCGGGACACCTCTATGCCGTCCATATGCGGCATGCGCACATCCGTCATCACCAGGTCGGGGCTTAGCGTCCGGATCTGCTCGATAGCCTCAACGCCATTTCTCGCTTCCCCGATGACGCTCCAGTTGGGAGCATTTTTTTCGATTAATTTGGTGAGTCCTTTGCGAATCGTAATTTCGTCATCGACAATCAATACTCTGCAGATTTTCATTGCTGCTCTCCTTTGTCGACAGCCTCCGTCTGATACGGCAGGATCAGCTTCATCGTTGTTCCCGTTCCAAGCCCGCTGACCAGCTCCAGCCCGTATGGCGATCCATAGACAAGATCAATGCGCCGCAAGACGCTCTTTACCCCTAGCCGCTCGCGTCGCTGTTGATCCGCCGTGCCAGCGCTTCGGAGCATGATTTGCTCCGCGGTCTCCGAATCGACTCCGCAGCCGTTATCCGTAATTTCGATTCGCAGCTGATCGGCATGCCGGTAAGCATGGATCTCAATAAACTTGTCGAACTCCTTATCACGGAAAGCATGGACGAACACATTCTCCACGAGCGGCTGAAGCAGCAGTCTGATCAACAGACAATGCTCCACGTCATCGTCGATGCGAATAACCGTGTGTAAATCATCCTTTAACCTTGCTTTCTGGATATTTAAATAATTTTCAATTTGATGAATCTCATCCTTCAAGGTGATCATCTCGTTGACTGGCTCCAGCGCGAACCGTAAAATTTCCGACAATGACAAGACCAGCTTCGCGGTCTCCATATCATCCTTAAGATAGAGCTCCCAGTAGATCGTATCCAACGTATTGTACAGAAAATGTGGATTCAGCTGCGCCTGCAAGGCCTTGAGCTCCGCCTCCCGCTCGTTTAATTGCCGCTCGTATACTTCGTGGATCAAGGAATTGATATTAGCGGCCATCGCGTTAAAGCTTTGTCCGATCAATGCCAGCTCGTCTTTGGTCTGAATCTCGATATGCGTCTCGAAGTTCCCTTGTCGGAGCTGCTGCATGCCTCTCATCAACAGCTTCAACGGGCGCAGCAATTGCTGACTGGTGACGGTGACAAGAATCCAGGCAAGGATGATGCTCAATATAGCGGAATAAACCGCCACTTCAACGATCTTCTGGCTGTCCTCCTGCATATCCTTCAGAGAGACGGAGCTGACCAGCGAGAAAAAAATTTCTTCGGAGCGGCTCTTGGTAAACAGATGCGGATTCTCGTCCACCGTAAGGATATCCGTCTGGCGCAAGGCAAGCAGGTCGGCAGCAGCTATGCGATCCCGTTGGGGCTCATCGGTGTAGAGCAATTGATTTCTTGGATCAAACAAGTAGACTCTTCCGGTCTCCTTCTCCTTCAGCGAGGTCAGAAATTTGGAAAACAACGTCTCGTCGAAGATCATCACCATGACGCCATAAGTAACCAGATGCGGCGTCTTCATCAGACGGGAGGCGACAATTACATCCCGGAACCCGCTTTCTTCTACGGAGCTGGGCAGCGCCACCTTGTCCCATACGATCCCACCGTCGGTTCCCTCCAGATTGGCTGCGATGATCCGGTATTTCTCATCTCCCAAAATGTTCACGGCTAGGCTGTTGTTCGTGTAGATAGGCTGACCGTTCAGATTGTACAAGTATAAGGACCGGAGCTGGGGAGCGTCGAGCTTGACTTTGTTCAAGAGTTCGTCCAGCTGGATCCGATCCAGATATTGCTGATATTTTGCATCATCGCCTTCGCTGATCGAATTCATGATGATTTCCTCGACGTAGGGATTAAATACAACGTAATCGGATATGCGATAGATATCTTGAATACGAAGCTCCAGTCTGAGCAGAGCCTGCTCATTCGCCTTAGCGAATTGTTTGCTTAATTCCGTCTCGAAGATGTCAAGATGGATACGATAGGAAATATAGCCGCTCAAGCAAAAAACGATCAAAATGACTGCGGATAAACTGGCAATCAGCTTCATTTTGAAGCTTCTGCGCGAACGAAAGCCTTTGGGTTGTGCTTGTGCCACAGCTCACACTCCATTAATCGCGGTTAATCCTAATCCCTTTCCGTTTTCATCAACGCCTCTTGCTCCCGAAAAGCCGAAGGGGACAGGCCGTACTTTTTCTTAAACAATGTCGAGAAGTATGTCGTATTGTAAATACCGACCGATTCGCTGATTTTTGCGGCCGTCTCGCTCGTCGAAGTCAGAAGTTCCTTGGCCTTCTCCAGTCGGATATAATTCAGATATTCGCTGAACGATTGCCTTGTCGATCCCTTGAACAACTTGCCCAGATAACTTGGAGACAAGTCGGCAATATTAGAGACGAGCTCCAGGGACAAATTGGGTTCCGCGTAATGCTCCTGAATATAGTTTTGAACCTTCTCAATGACAATGTTGTGCTTTTGCGCGTTTATCCAGTGGTTTTTCTCCTCGATCAGACTGCAAATATTGGCGCAATATCGATTGAAGAGGCTCTTGATTTCCTCCAGATTGCCGGCAGCCTCGATTTCGGTAACCGCGTCCAGATACTCCGTGAAATTAGAGTCCGGAATATGACGCAAATAATCAAAATGCTTGAGCAAAGAGAGCATGAATTGCGTGCTGTACGTGATCACCTGATTGACCGAGCCGTCTGAAATTTGCTCGATAAACTGTTCGACGGCTTCCCGAATGGCGTCCGGTTTGCCGGATTGAACGGCTTCGATCAGTCTCTTCTCGCAATCGGTCGGGTAGCTTGCGGTCGTCATAATATGCGGGCGGGTTATCTGGGCGTCCAGAATCGACTCTTTTCCATAAATCAGTCGATACTTCACATATTGCTGCGCCGAGTTATAGGAAAACGAGATGTTTTTTCTGCCATAGCTTATATCGCCAACCCCTATAGAGACCGTAAGCTTAAAGTATCGCTTCAGGAAACTCTGTACGTTGCGCAAGGCGGGTACCAGTTCCTCAGGGCGCTCGTTTTTTGTATACTGGCAAATGGCTACCCCTTCATTCTCCCCTGTAGTCAGATAATCGCATGTACCGAGAGACTCCAGCATCTCCTTCGCAATATTGCCCAGGGCAAAGCGCAGCAGCGACTTCTGCCCGCTTTCCGTCCCTCCTCTCGCTGGCTCCAAATCATCGAACTTAAACACGATCACGCAGAAATAGGACCCTGCAAGCTCCTCGTCGATGTCCCGAATGAGTTCTTCGGGCACGGAGGTATCGGGCGATTGGCTTCTGAGCAGCGAATGCAGATAATGGTCTCGAATCGTTCGCGATGACCGGTTAATCACGAATTGCATCGACTTTTCTCTTTCCTCCTGCGAAGCGAACATATCGGCCATGACCTGGTATTCGTCGATAAACGACGACTGCGGTGCGGCTGTTTTCTGCATGATTTTCTCGAACAACGCGGATAGCGGCCTATAGATGCTTTTGCTCAGAAAAATGGATACAAGCAAGCCGATCAGCACGATTACTCCCGTCACAAGCAGCGTAACATTGCGAAGATGGTTAATGTCAGAGATAAGACTGGAATAAGGAGTAACGCTCACAAAATACCAGTCCAGTTCCCTGGACTTTACATAAGCGACCAGATGCTTCTTATGATCAATCGTCGTCGTAAAGCTGTTCTCCGTCTCATCCTGGCCCAAAATCCGCTGCACGTGCCCCGTGCCCGACAAATCGTCCAGAAACTGATTCGAATCCGTATGGGACAGCACCTTGCCTTCCTTGTTGATGACGAACACGTTGTTGGTCGAATCCGTTTTTCCGATTTTGCGGATCGTCGTCAGGATGGACTGTTCTTCTACATTAATGTAGATAAGCGGATTATTCGTGGCTCGCAGAGAGAAGTCCGGATACAACAGAAAGGTCAGGAACTGCAGCGGCGCCCTCTGATTGCTATTAGGAACGGTCAGACTCCTCGGGTAAAACTCCATATATTGTTCGGCGCTGATGGCGTAGAGCGAAGCATCAAACGGAAGCCCTGCCGTATCGACGACCGTCGCCGTGGACGGTCGATAAATCCCGATGCTGTGGATATACGGATACGAGCTTTGAATCTGGGACAATTGTTGAAAGACATGGTAATTCCTCGTCTTATCCTCCTGCGTATCATGCAAAAATGAAGTAATCTCCGGCTGGGTGAGCAAAGAATTGCCGATCGTCATGGCTTGGTTATAGACGACATCGGATGCGTAGCTTATTTGGGATAGAACGGCTTTGGAATTGCGATCTATTTCTTGGATAGCGCTCCTCGAGAAAAAATAAAAGAGATAGGCGGAGAGCAGACTGACCGTGAGAAGGATGAGCAAAAAGTAGGATATGGTCAGCTTCTGGAATGCCTTATATCGAACAAGCCGATCCATAGTAAGTCGCATGAGAAGCCTCCATTCCGGTTAGCTGGTGTAATCTAACCAATATAGAATAATCCCGCTTAAAAAGATACTTCATTCCTTATAAATGATGGTCATTTCGGATATTTGAAAGCCTATGTCCGAATAGTGAAAGCGAAATCCGGTATTCAAAATTGGCAGCACCCGGACTCTGATATAGAGTTAATGCAACGCTCACAAAACTTATAGGAGGATACGAAATTGGAAAAAAGACAGCGACAGACATTCGGCATGTTTATGGATATCCGCAAGAACGGAACTTCTTACTTGCTGGTCCTCCCGGCGATGGTTTATACATTTATTTTCGGGTATATGACCTATCCGTATATGATCATTGCTTTTCAACGATTTAATTATACAAAGGGGATTTTCAATAGCGAATGGGTGGGGCTGCAGAACTTCGAGTTTTTCTTTCGCTCCTACAAAGCCGTCACAGTCACCTTTAATACCATTTTCCTGAATTTGCTCTTTATTGCCTTTGGTACGCTGACGGCTCTTGTGATTGCGCTCGTGCTGAACGAGCTGCGCAAGAAGCTGTTTGTCAAGATCAGCCAATCGGTCATGCTTTTCCCGCATTTCATCTCCTGGATCGTGGTCAGCTATGTGCTGTATGCCTTCTTCTCCATGGATATGGGACTGATCAATAAATTGCTGAATATGCTCGGAATCGCCTCTGTCAACTGGTACACGGAGCCGGAGGTCTGGCCTGCCATCCTCACTGCGATGAACGTATGGAAGGGCGCGGGCATGAGCGCCGTCATCTATCTGGCTACCATTACCGGCATCGACGAAACCTTGTATGAAGCGGCCGAGATCGATGGGGCCAATCGATGGCAGATGTGCTTGCGCATCACCCTTCCTCTCATGATGCCGACTGTCATCATTCTAACATTGCTTTCGATTGGAAAAATTATGTATGGGGACTTCGGCATGATCTATGCCTTGATCGGCGACAACGGCACCTTGTATTCGACCACGGACATTATCGATACGTATGTCTTCCGCTCGTTGCGTCAGATCGGCGACCCTTCCGAGGCGATGGCCGTCGGGCTGTTCCAGTCCGTCATCGGGTTCATCCTCGTCTTCGGCACGAACGCGATTACCCGCAAATTTTTCAGAGACGGCGCTTTGTATTAAAATCCCGCATCGGCAGGGATCTGCCGCGGCGAGGTTTCAGGAGGATTAGTCATGAAGAAGTTTTCCCTTAGCAAGACGGTGATGTATGCGCTGATCTCGATCTATTCGGCGATCTGCTTTATTCCGATGCTGCTGGTGCTGATGATATCGATCACGGACGAGGATGCCGTATTAAAGAACGGCTACAGTCTTTTCCCGGAGAAGTTTTCCTTATATGCCTATAAACTGATTTTTACAGGCGGTTCTCAGGTGATGCAGAGCTACACCATCTCCATCTTTGTCACGGTCGTCGGCACGCTTCTGGCCATACTGGTAACGTCGATGGCCGGCTATACGCTGGCGAACAAACATGTGAAATATCGGAATCTGCTGGCGCTTTACTTTTTTATCACCATGATCTTCTCCGCCGGGATCGTGCCTTGGTATATGATGAACCGCATGCTCGGTCTGACCGACAATATTCTGGCGCTGATTATTCCGTCGCTGCTGTTCAGTCCGTTCAACCTGTTCCTGGTACGCAACTTCATGAATGGCGTGCCCGATTCGCTCAGAGAATCGGCGACTATTGACGGGGCCAATGATATAACGATCGCGTTCCGGATCTATCTTCCGCTTTGCACGCCCGTTCTGGCGACCATTGCGCTCTTTTACGGATTGGACTACTGGAACAACTGGTGGAATGCGATCATGCTGATCGACGACCAGGATTTGTACCCGCTGCAATTTATGCTTCTGCAGCTGCAGTCGGAGATCAGCATGCTTAACGAGATGACGATGCTGGCCGGGACAAGCGATATGACGCTGCCTTCGGAATCCGTCAAGATGGCGACGGCGATCGTGACGATCGGGCCGATCGTTTTCCTCTATCCGTATTTGCAGAAATACTTCGTAAAAGGCCTGGTCATCGGTTCGGTCAAAGGCTGATGGCTAAAGACGGATATATTCCCATTGGGGTTTATATAAAAAAACAGCATGATTTGAGGAGGTCAATTGGTATGAAAAAGCAATACGCGTTTGCATTAGCAGCAGTGCTTGCCCTTTCGACATTGGTGGGATGCGGCAAAGCATCCGATTCGGAGGGCGCGGGGAGTACCGGCGGCAACTCTTCCGACCCGCAGTCGGAAAATAACGGGAAGCCTGCCGAGGCGGTCAAAATCAAATATTTGGTTCCCGGCACCGAGCCGAAAGACTACAAGGAAGTGTACCAAAAGGTCAATGAGAAGCTGGCTGCGGACGGTGTAGGCGTTGAGGTGGAGAAGGTCTACATCCCGTGGGATGCATGGGATCAGAAGCTCAATTTGATGTTGTCCACCGGCGAGGAATTCGACTTGTTCCACGTCATGCAGGACCGTACGCCATTCTCCAGCTACTATAATCGCGGCGCGCTTGCGGATATCTCGGATGCGATCGACAAGTATGGAGAGAATCTGAAGAAGTCCATCCCGGACGATATTCTCGACGGAGCCAAAATTAATGGAAACTATTATGTCGTTCCCTCTTATTGGGTTGAAATGGCAAGCGAAGGCCAGTTCAATATTCGTCGGGACATTCTCCGCGAGAACAATCTCGAAGAGCCGAAGACTCCGGAAGAATTGATCAGCGCTTGGGAAGTAGTCATGCAGAACTGGAAAGGAAGCAACAAACCTTATCTGGGCACTCGGGCTGACTTCGACCCCATCTTCCTGCATACGTCCATGCTGCACCGGTCTTATGATACCTTCCCTTTCACGGTGAAGGATAAATTCTTTTACGTGAATCAGAACGGCGAGTTCAAGTCCTGGATTGAGACGGAGGAGTTCAAAAAAGATGCGGCCTTCATGCGCGAACTGTACACCAAGGGACTTACCAATCCGGATATCCTGGTCATGAAGCAGGAGCAGGTCGATGCTCAGCTCGACAGCGGCGAATGGTTCGTCCGCCTGGGAACCGGCGGAAGCTTGAACGGGCTTAAAAAGTACAATCCG
This sequence comes from Paenibacillus agaridevorans, assembly GCF_018604145.1. NCBI lineage: Bacteria > Bacillati > Bacillota > Bacilli > Caryophanales > Paenibacillaceae > Paenibacillus > Paenibacillus agaridevorans. The sequence continues at coordinate 6,683,383 of NZ_CP075889.1, forward strand.
GAAGCCACTGTGGACGATATCGGCGTTGTATGGTTCAACCCGGAGAAAGAGTATCTGCGTCCGCTCGCCTTCAAGAACGGGAATGCCGTGCCGGTGAACAGCAAACATCCGGAGGCGGCCGTCAAATTTATGGATTGGATGCTGGCAAGTCAAGAGAATTATGATCTGGTTCAATATGGCATAGAGGGCGAGCACTACACCAAGGACGGCGAGAAGGGCTTCACGCCGATCCGGGATCCGGAGAACAATAACAATTCGAGATACAGAGGATCCGATTCGCAAAACGGCAACGTAAACTTCATGCGTTTTGACTTGGAGGCCAGCATCCCCGACAACAACAAAGTTTTATTTGAGCCAAATCCGAGCGCCATTAACAGTATCGCGGCAAACTTTGTTTTTGACCCAACGAATGTAAGAACCGAGTACACCAACATTTTGTCCGAAGCTTCCGCTAGCATCACTCCGATTTATATGGGTGTCCAGGATTACGACAAGGCCTTCCCGGCCGCGTTGGAGAAAATGAAAAAAGCCGGTCTGGATAAAGTCGTGGCCGAATACCAGCTGCAATTCGAGACCTATCAGGCTTCTCAAAAGTAAGCGAACCGAAAACAAACCGGAAGGCGTTGAGAAAGTTGACCTTGAAGCAGCAAAGACTGGCATTTGAAGCGGCAAAAAACATCTATGAAAGCGCGACATTGGTCTTTCATGGCGTAGACGGGTTTGATGTTTACAATATTTCGATCCCATTCGAACGGGACGGAAAACGTTACCTGTTCGGACGGGTCGAACGTCGGAAGGAGTGGGCCCGCTCTTGGGTCCGCCTCTTCGAGGAGACGGGACAAGATGAATGGACCGTGGTCAAAGACAGCATGATCTATACGCTGGAGGACCCTTACATCAGCGAGATCGGCGACGAGCTTATACTGGGCGGGACCCATGTGCAATACGAGAGAGGGAAGTACAGCACGTTTTTCGGCTATTTCTTCCGGGGCGCCAATCTCCACGACTTGTACTACTTCACGACCGGTCCAAACAAAATGAAGGATATTCGCCTTGTTCCGCTCTCGAACGGCAAGATCGGCGTCTTCTCGCGCCCGCGGAACGCCGACATGAGAAGCAAATACGGCAGCGAATCCATGATCGGCTTTACGGTCATCGACAATTTGGATGATCTGACGGCGGACGTCATCGAAAATGCGCCTTACATTCACGGCATTTTCGGCGAGGGCGAATGGGGCGGCGTCAATCAGGCTTATCTGCTCGACAGCGGCAAAATCGGCGTCATCGGCCACATCTGTTACCGCGATCAGGACGAGAATGACGGGGAATTGAGGGTGTATCTAAACATGGCCTTCGTCTTCGATCCCATTACCCGGGAATCCTCGGATCTTCATCTGATCGGAAGTCGTCCCTGCTACCCTCCGGGCCCGGCCAAAATGCCATATTTGGTCGACTGCGTCTTCGCCTCGGGCATCGTGATGCGTCCGGACGGCAAGGCGGATCTGTACAGCGGCATTGGCGATTGCCAGGCTGGGCGTATTACGATCGACTATCCGTTCGCAAGACATGGTCGTCTTGTTTAGAAGAGATAGAGGAGGAAGCTAATCGATGCAAAACAAAATTATTGGAGCGCTGGCGTCGAGCCCGCTCATTACCCGCCATCCGGCCAATCCCGTACTGGACGCGGCACGCGTGCCTTATCCCACCGCGCTTGTCTTCAATGCCGGAGTAGCCAAGATGAACGGCCGCTACGTCATGGTATTCCGCAACGACTACGGCTCGTTGGGCAATAAGACGATCGAACCGTCTCATACGACGGATCTCGGCATCGCCTTCAGCGACGACGGCATTAACTGGACGGCGGGACCGAAGCCGATCTTCAAGATGCGCGACGAGGAGATCGTGCGCGCCTACGATCCGCGTCTGACGGTCATCGACGGACGATGCTACATGTGCTTTGCCGTCGATACAAAACACGGCATTCGGGGCGGCGTCGCGGTGACGGACGACTTCGAATCCTTCGAAGTATTGAGCTTGTCGACGCCGGATTTGCGCAACATGGTGCTGTTCCCGGAGCGAATCGGCGGCAACTACGTCCGGCTGGAGCGACCGTTCACGGTATACAGTCGCGGCGGAGCCGACCGGTTCGACACCTGGATCTCGGAGTCGCCGGATCTGGTCTATTGGGGCCGTTCCGAGCTGCTGCTGGCGGTGGAGCAAGTGCCGTTCGCCAATGACAAGATTGGCCCGGCCGCGCCGCCCGTGAAGACGGATAAGGGCTGGCTAACCACGTTCCATGCGGTGGATATCGATCCCGCCAGAGGAAAGAACGGCTGGGAGCCGACCTGGAAGAAGCGGTATACGGCCGGCATTATGCTGCTCGATCTCGACAATCCGAAGAAAATTCTCGGCATGAGCTCGTCGCCGTTGCTGGCGCCGGAAGCGCCGTACGAGACGGACGGGGGCTTCCGTAACGACGTCATTTTCCCTGGCGGCATGGTGCTGGAGGAGGATGGCGAAGTAAAAATCTATTACGGTGCCGCCGACACGGTGGAATGCCTCGCTACCGCCCATGTGGACGACCTGATCAGACTCTGTCTTGAAGGGTAAAACCAAAGAGCAGCTCCTTCCCTTGAACGGGAAGGGCTGCTCTTTGTTACGGAGCTTACCTTTTAAGCTGAGGCGGTCATGGGGACCAAAGCACGAGCTTTTGACCAAATGTCCTCTCGATTAATTGAACGGGAACCTGGAGCTCCATTGAGTCTCCGATATATGCGCCTATAGGATCGCCTAGCGGCGTGCCGTTCCATTTCGCTTCATTGCCCCAGCTTCGGACAACCAAGGTCGCGTCCCCACGTTTAAATACCGCCTCGCTCTTCTCCTCGGTCCATGACAGATTTGCGCGGATCTCCTCCGCAATGTACGACGCGGGTAGTCTCGTGACGTTATAAGCTTCGATCTCTTTAACCGATGAGACCCTGTCCATCGCCTCGCCGGGGATCTCGAAGCTCGCGGTCGAGCCCGTAACCGGATGAGGGAAGCTAAAGATCAACTTGTCCAGCAACAACGACTTCGACTCTCGAAGCGCCATTACCGAATGATACATATGGGCCAGATCAGCCTCTTCCGCCGGCCGCTCCATATTTACGACTAGATCGAATGGCAGTCCTGTCGTACCGTAATGCGGCACCGCTCCCCGAATGGAGGCATAATCATATTCGGCGACCTTGCAACAAGAGAAATCGATGTGGATAAAATCGGCGTATTCGGCCTGTACGGTCTGCAACAGCGACTCCGCTTCTAGCTTCGCCTGCTTCTTCCATAGCGTCGTGGCGTAGTCATCCGATAATCCTTGCTCGCGATTTTTATTGACATACACGTTGAATTGCAGCGAAGGATCCGAGGCAGGCTGTACGGTCGCGACAAGCGGCTCGATGTTGTCCCAGAGGTAACGAGTGCTCACAACCTTCATTGACTCATCGTAGGTTTGCGCCAAGTAACGCTCCGTCCGCTGCTCGAATCGGAACTTCTGATAGAAACCTTTTTGGAATTCCACATACAGCAGGATAGGCACAAGCACGATCACGGCGATTCCGATTACGACTATTTTGCCAAAATTACGTTTCATGAAGGTTCTCCTTTAGCATTAGGCCGTGGTTATACCCTCATTAGACGGGGCAAGGCTTCGTTTTGTTGCCTTAGGCTGCACTGCCGGCCTCCGATAGGGGCTGTCCGAGAAGTGAACTTTTAAGGTAGCACCGTTGTCCTTATGGCTCGATTATATGGGTAGGCTTGTAACAAAATTCAAAACAAGTCGCTTCACCGGGGTAAGTGTGTATGAAAATTCATATACAATTCACCAAACAGGCCCGCTTCTGGCCAATCGTGTATGAAAATTCATACACAATCCACCAAATAGGCCCACTTCTGGCCAATCGTGTATGAAAATTCATACACAATCCACCAAATAGGCCGGCTTCTGGCCAAACGTGTATGAAAATTCATATACAATACCCCAAACAGGCCAGCTCTGGCCAAACGTGTATGAAAATTCACACACATTTCCCAAACTGGCCTGCACCTGGCAAAATGGCTATCCAAAAAATCAGTGAAAAAGGAATAGGCCTGCAGCCGCCTCGACCAACCGTTCCTTTGTCATGCTGGCCGAATCCGACTCTACATGATGGACAACCGTTTCGCCTTCCTTCTCTTCCATCCACATGATTCCTTGCAGCACGTTGCTCTCTCCGAACAGCGATTGATCGTTTTTGGTGTAATGCGCCTTGTGTCCGTCTAAATCCAGCTCTTCGTAGACGGTTGAAGGCGAAGTTAAAGCTTCGGTTTTTATGGAAGCATCGCTAATAATCTGCCAGGTATAGTACAGAGCCTCGTCATTGACATCCTTGTAGACCGAAGTGTAGTACGATTCCGGACCTGCGGCGGACGGCTCCGTCAAGCGCCATAGCGGTTCGCTGCCTCCCGTTTGATGATGTTCGTCTTTCATTTCTTCCAAGCTATCTGCGGCATCCAACCCCATGATAACATGGAAGGGACTTCCCTCGGCCCCCGCCTTCAAGGTGTAGGCACCACCAAGCAGGTTGTCCGGCAACGTTTCCGTCACGCCTTTCTCCTCCAATACGCTCCGCCACTCCAGGGCTCCGGCAATCCAATCCGGACTTGCGACTCCGATAGGCAAAGGAGCGCCACGGTACTCCGAGAAAACCTCCGGCAGATAAACAACAGCCGTAGTACCCGGCGCCAGCTCATCTTGTACCGCCTTTAACGACGCCCGGGCATTATCCAACGCTTCGGGGCTAATTGTCAGCGCCTCATTCGATTGCATACGAATGGAATACTTGCCTAGCGAGTCCGAGAACAACAGCTGTGTGCCTGCATAACCGAATCCGGTCAGAACCGCTATAATAGCGGCAATAATGGCAACCCTTGATAAACCTCTTTTGTTTTTCATATGAATATTTCTCCTTCCGTCCATCGCCATCCGTCCATAATCGGCCATGATTCGCTCATCCAGCGAAGGAGGGCATTCCAGCTCGGCCTGATCGCGCTTGAACGCCTCCATTAACTTCCGTTCAAAAGACATAGCCATTCCGCTCCTTTCCCCCCTGGTTCTCCTCGAATCGGCGGCGCAACTGCTTCAGGGCGTGATGATGTCTCGATTTGACCGTTCCCAAAGGGATGTCCAGCAGCTCCGCAATCTCTTCCAGCGAACAGTCCTGGTAGTACCTGAGAACAAGGATCTCCCTTGCTTTATGGGATAGAATCCCCAGAAGCGGCTCAAGCTCCATTCGGTCGCCTACAGCGGACAACCGCGCTTCGGCTCGGCCGTCCCAGGACTGGCCCGCTACCGTTTGCAGCTTCTCCGCGATTCGAAAAATTCTCCAGCTCTTCCTCTTCCAATTCCGCACTTGCCTGACAATCAATCCGTTAAACCATGCTGTAAAAGGCTGCTCCGATCGATACTTGTCCGCGCTTCTCATCAACTCGATATAAACCTCGCTCATGATGTCCCCCACATCTTCTTTGCGGGGAGAGAGATAATGAATCAGCCTGTAGGCATGATTGCGCGTCGCTTCGTATACCGTACGAAATGCCTCCTCGTCGCCCCGGCTCATCCGGATAAGCCATGGGCTCCAATCAATATCCTTCATAGGACCGGCCTCCATTCAGGTGTTACATGATTTATTGGTCCGTTTTGGATAAAAGGTTCATTGCTGCAGTAAAAGTTACTTTGATCTTAGAGCATATTGAAGAAGCCGGGGTAAGTTTTTTTATAACCGTTGTATCCTTGGAGAGTCTGAACGCTGTTGCTTATAATAAAGGGTGCTACTCAGTGAAATTTAGGGGGAGTCCGGAAGATGGATATTACCGTTCAATTGGTACGGGAACTTATAGACAACCAGTTTCCTCAATGGAAAAATCACAACATTACCCCAGTCGATAAAAGCGGACATGACAATCGCACCTTCCGTCTGGGCAGCGAGATGACCGTCAGGCTGCCAAGCCATAAACGGTATGCTTCGGCTGTCGAGAAAGAGATGATGTGGCTGCCTGTCTTCAAGCCTCTGCTGTCCTTGCCGATCCCCGCGCCTGTTGCGAAAGGAGAACCTTCGAAAGATTATCCATTTCCTTGGTCCGTCAACCAATGGATTGAAGGCGACACTGTCACGCATGGCAATATCCGCAGCCAAAACCAATTGGCCGAGGATCTTGCGCGATTCCTGCTCGAGCTGCAGGCCATAGACGCAAGCAAGGGGATCCCCGCGGGCGTTCAAAACTTTCATCGCGGAGGAAACCTCAGAATCTACCATGACGAAACGTTATCCGCCATCGCTAAGCTCGCCGGCTCATACGATCGGAAGTTGTTGTCGGACATTTGGGAGCTCTCCCTCTCTACACGATATCAACCTGCTCCGGTATGGTTGCATGGCGATATCGTCGTAGGCAACTTGCTTGTCCAGAAGGGACGCTTGAGCGGCGTTATCGATTTTGGAACCATGGGAGCGGGAGACCCGTCGAGCGACCTTGTAATGGCTTGGACATTTTTCGACGATGACAGCCGCGCTGTCTTTCTGGAGCACATGAACGTTGACGAAGCTATGATTAATCGGGCACGGGGCTGGGCTTTATGGAAGGCTCTCATTACCTATGTCGGGAACGAGCCGGGTTCGGAGCTCTCGGTGTGGGGGCATCACATAATAGAAGTTATTATTGCGGAGTATAAACAGCGGCGTCAACTTCGTCATTCTGAAGGCTGACCCTATAATTAGAAGCAGCGACAGCCAAAGGACGAGAAAATAAAGTCCTGGACTGTCGCTATTTTATTGAAACCGCTGACCGCATCACACCGGCCGCCGCGCCATTAGGGGTTAGGAGAACGGTGCCCAATCAGTCACTTCACTAGGTGGCATCCTGCTGTTCCAGCCATCTTATAATCACTTGGTTTGTTTCTTCCGGCTTTTCTTGCTGGATCCAATGACCGCAATCCAGATTGACCACTTCCACATTGGGCACGAACTTTGTCAGGCTTTCAGATCTCTGGACCGCATCCCGGTCGCCGTAGATCATGAGTGCGGGTTGTTGGATGATAGGGTCAGCTTCCGCCAATAAACGCCAGTTGCGGTCAAGGTTCCTGTACCAATTAATGCTGCCCGTGAACCCCGCTTTTTCGAAGGCAGAGACGAAAACGGCCAACTCGCCGTCGCTCATCAAGGGCTCACCGAGCGGTGTTTCTGCTCTGGCGAGATTGATCATTGCCATGCCCGGCTGAGGCTCTGTGGGGGGCACGTTCTTCCGGTACAGGTTGCGAAGGAACCGGAACGTATTCTCTTCCAATATGGCGTCTGCGACGCCTGGCTGTCGATTGAAGTGGACGAAATAGAAGTCGCCGCCAAGTATTTGTTCCATGAACTCGATCCAGGGTTTTTCTCCACGCTCCTGGTAAGGCAGGCTCAGATTTATCACTCTGTTTACTCGGCTTGGATGCAGCAAGGTCAGCCCCCAAACAACCATCGAACCCCAATCGTGACCCACAAAGGTGGCGTCCTCGTATCCATAGTGATCAAGAAGGGCGACGAGATCACCCGACAAGTGTTCAATGTCATAGTCGGTTACTTCGGTCGGACGGGATGAGTTTCCGTAACCCCGCTGGTTTGGGACGATGACATGGTAGCCCGCTGCGTCAAGGGCGGCCACCTGATGCCGCCAAGAAAAGGCATGCTCTGGCCAGCCGTGACAGAGGACAATGGGTTTTCCGGCATTTTGTCGGCCTGCTTCAAAGACTTCGAGTTCCACACCGTTGACTGAAATAAGGGTGGGCTTGGGAAAATCGGTTGGATTAAACATGGAATCAAAACCTCCTTCTTGTGATACATGTAGTATAATGGACAAAAGGTGACATCTTATTGTCACCGTTCCGAAATCATGTAGAAAAAAGAGGGCAATCATGGACAAAGTGGAGAGACTCATTTCGATTATCATGATATTGCTGAAAAAAGAGGTTGTTCCTGCAAAGGAATTCTCACAACTATTCCATGTTTCCAAAAGAACGATTCTTCGCGATATGGAAACATTGAGCTTATCGAACATCCCGATCTACTCTGTCAATGGGGTCAAAGGCGGCTACGGCATAATGGATGAATACAAGGTTGATAAACGCCTTTTAAGCAGCTCCGATTTACAGAATATATTAATTGCGCTCGGCGGATTGGAACAAATCCTCCTTACCGAAGAAGTGGAAAGAACGATAAAAAAAATAGAGGCAATGGTTAGTCCATTGTCTCTAAATCGTTCCATTCAACTGTCTTTTTATGATTGGGAAGGTCGGTCCGAGATTCTTGAAACCGTAAAGACATGTCAAGAATCCATTTCAAAGAAAAGGTTAGTTTCGTTTGATTATACAGATAAAGACGGGGCTGTAACGAATAGAACGGTCGAGCCCTATGAGCTGCATTTTAGCGAATCGAGTTGGTACTTGAAAGGATTCTGTTTACATCGACAGGGATATCGAACATTCAAGTTATCCCGAATCGATCATATGACTATGGATGAACGCGCGTTTCATCCTAGAGACGATTGGTCAGAGCAAGGTCGCGTTGCAAGTTATCTACCGCAATTCGTCACGATTAAGGCATGGATATCGCCTAGCATAAAAGATCAAATCGTCGAACGGTATGGTCGAAGAAGTATTGAAGACCATAGTTCCGGATCTTTATTAGCAACCATTTATGTCCCTCAAAATCGTATGGGTTTTCAATTACTAGCAAGCTTCGGCACTCATCTAAAAGTTGTAGAACCCAAAACCTATGTTGAAGAATTCCGAAATTATTTATATCAAATGATGGAGAACTATTCCTGATAAAGGTCTCGTCTCGGCATAGTGTCTCGTGTGTCGTTTAGAATCCGTTCCAGTCCATATGCTATACATTAGCCTTTAGACCCGACGTCGATACGCGTAGTCCGACCTTATGAAGATGAGAGACCTGGCCTAGACCGGTGCAACGCGGAACGGCCCAATGCGGACTTCTTTCCTCCAATAGAATGGTCGTCACCGAACTTGGAGGGAGCCAAAAGCCGGACCAAACAAGCGGGAACGGAAGCTCTAACAAATGCGATAGCCATGTAAGTCCGAAGCCCATGTGGCAAAAGACGGCAAGCGTTTCTTCGTTCGAAGCGTCGATTCGGTAGCGCCCGCCTTCCCTTGAGTAACCGTGCCGCCGCAAAAAATCGTCAGAATCCCGTTTGATGGTATCGTAAGGATCAGTGAAGTGCTTGTAAGGCGTTTGCCCCGGCCAATTCGAATGGTCTGGATAAGGCAAGCCGGCACGCACCTTTTCGCCTGGAATGTCCCATGCTGCCACAGACTCGTCTCTTTCGCCGGAAGCTTTCCAGCTTAATTCTCGGGTCCATGGCTCAATGACTGGTTCAATGTTAAGTAAATCAGCAGTATATTGCATGGTATGGACAGCACGATTAATCGGCGAGGAATAGATGCGGTTGATATCCATACTCTGCAAATGATTAGCAAGCGCTTGAGCTTCCAGATGTCCTGCCTCCGTAATGGTGTCATTAGGATAATCAGGCTCAGCATGACGAATTAATAAAATTTTCATATCTCTCTCCTAAATTCATTTATCATGGGAATAAATAATTGACTGGTTATTTGCGGGTTCCCACCTTGTACGATCACGTGCGTTTCAGAATAAAGTTGAGGCCGTTTACGCTTCCGGAATTGAACCACATCAGGATATTGGCCCCTGGCGAAACCGAACTGGAGGCAATGTCCAGGAATAAACCGCTACCAGCGTTGATCAGGTTATATTTCGACCCGTTCTGGACGATCCACCAGCGCTGCGCCGCGGTATCGTTGCTTTCGTTCTGGGCAACCGGATTGCTCAGAACATTGACGCCGTTCTTATTCTCCATCACCTTTCCGGTGAGGAAATTGGTGATTTTATAAGATCCGTCGCTTTGCCGCTGGAACAGGAATATCTGCTCCTTGGCGTTTACCGTTCCTTTTGCGGCAGTTTTGAACTGCGTGCCGTTGTTCGAATCGGCTATGCTCATATTTGTTGCGTTGGTGTTGTTCGTGATGAAATAATACGCGTCTAATATTTTCACAGGAACGATCGGCTTCCATACAGCGTACAAGGTGGCGCTGGAGTCCGGCGTATAGGCCTGTCTCGGCTGGTAGACTCTAGTCGTTCCCGCGCTGCCGGTATCCCACCCGTCAAAGTAATAGCCTTCGCGGGTCGGGATCTCCCCCGACAGGTTCAAGCTGACGCCGCTAACCTTCATCTGCGGCGCAGGCGCTCCCGTTCCGCCGTTTGCGTCGTAGCGGATGGACAATCCCGCCGGATTCAAGGCGAAGTTGAGACCGTTCGCGCTTCCGGAATTGAACCACATCAGGATATTGGCCCCCGGCGCAACCGAACTGGAGCTGATATCCAGGAATATCCCGCTTCCCGCATTGATCAGGTTGTATTTCGTCCCGTTCTCGACGATCCACCAGCGCTGCGCCGCGGTATCGTTGCTTTCGTTCTGGGCAACCGGATTGCTAAGAACATTGACGTCGTCCTTGTTCTCCATCACCTTTCCGGTGAGGGAATTGGTGATCTTGTAAGATCCGTCGCTTTGCCGCTGGAACAGGAATATCTGCTCCTTGGCGTTTACCGTTCCTTTTGCGGCAGTTTTGAACTGCGTGCCGTTGTTCGAATCGGCTATGCTTATATTAGTTGCATTGGTGTTGTTGGTAATGAAATAATATCCGTCCTCCACTGTCGCAGGAACGATCGACTTCCACACGGCGTACAAGGTGGCGCTGGAGTCCGCCGTATAGGCCTGTTTCGGCTGGTAGACTCTAGTCGTTCCCGCGCTGCCGGTATCCCACCCGTCAAAGGAATAGCCCGCGCGGGTCGGGATCTCCCCTGACAGGTTCAAGCTGACGCCGCTAACCTTCATCTGCGGCGCAGGCGCGCCCGTTCCGCCGTTTGCGTCGTAGCGGATGGACAATCCCGCCGGATTCAAGGCGAAGTTGAGACCGTTCGCGCTTCCAGAGTTGAACCACATCAAGATATTGGCCCCCGGCGCAACCGAACTGGAGCTGATATCTAGGAATATACCGCTTCCCGCATTGATAAGGTTGTATTTCGTACCGTTCTCGACGATCCACCAGCGCTGCGCCGCGGTATCGTTGCTTTCGTTCTGGGCAACCGGATTGCTCAGTACATTGACGCCGTCCTTGTTCTCCATCACCTTCCCGGTGAGGGAATTGGTGATCTTGTAAGATCCGTCGCTTTGCCGCTGGAACAGGAATATTTGCTCCTTGGCGTTTATCGTTCCCTTCGCAGCGGTTGTAAACTGCGTGCCGTTGTTCGAGTCGGCTATGCTGATATTAGTTGCATTGGTGTTGTTGGTAATGAAATAATAGCCGTCCTCCACTGTCGCAGGAACAATCGGCTTCCATACGGCGTATAAGGTGACGCTGGAGTCTGCCGTATAGGCCTGATTCGGCTGATAGACTCTAGTCGTTCCCGCGCTGCCGGTATCCCACCCGTCAAAGGAATAGCCCTCGCGGGTCGGGATCTCTCCTGACAGGTTCAAGCTGACGCCGCTAACCTTCATCTGCGGCGCAGGCGCGCCCGTTCCGCCGTTTGCGTCGTAGCGTATGGACAATCCCGCCGGATTCAAGGCGAAGTTGAGACCGTTCGCGCTTCCGGAGTTGAACCACATCAAGATATTGGCCCCCGGCGCGACCGAACTGGAGCTGATATCCAGGAATATACCGCTACCAGCGTTGATCAGGTTATATTTTGTCCCGTTCTGGACGATCCACCAGCGCTGCGCCGCGGTATCGTTGCTTTCGTTCTGGGCTACCGGGTTAGCCAGAACATGGATGCCGTCCTTGTTCTCCATCACCTTCCCGGTGAGCGAATTGGTGATTTTGTAAGATCCGTCGCTCTGCCGCTGGAATAGAAAGATCTGCTCCTTGGAGCTGACCGTTCCCTTCGCGGCGGTTGTGAACTGGGTGCCGTTATTCGAGTCAGCTATGCTAATATTAGTTGCGTCAGTATTGTTCGTGATGAAATAATAGCCATCCTCTATCGTCGTGGGAACGATCGGCTTCCATACCGCGTACAAGATGACGCTGGAGTCCGCCGTATAGACTTGTGTCGGCTCGTATACCCTAGTCGTTCCCGCGCTGCTGGTATCCCACCCGTCAAAGTAATAGCCCTCGCGGGTCGGGATCCCCCTTGACAGAGTCAGGTTGACGCCACTAACCTTCATCTGCGACGCCGGCGCGCCTGTCCCGCCGTTTGCGTCGTAGAAAACCTGGTTTGCATTGAACTTCAAGTCAACAAGTACCGGATAATGGTCGGAGGCATTAATTGCGCTATCGTTTACATATACCCTATGAGTCAGGGCGGTAAAATGGCTTGGATTATAGAAAATCAGATCTTCATTGACTCTGTGCGTCTCTCCAATGCCAACAGTATGGAATGTACCGTATCCCGGGGTGTACTGGACTTGAGCGTTGTCGGTCGCATCTAAATAACCGTTCTGGATGACATGATCATAAGGCGCATGACCTTTCCAGAAGTACCAGTCCCCGCTAAGGATAACGGGAATCTCTCCGAACTTAGCCAGCAATTCGTTCACTCTATTGATCGTTTGCTCGGCAAAGAATGTAAACTTTCCTCCCGGCATTGACTGATCGCCATAATGGTTGTTCGAGACAAGGAAAACGCGGTTTGTCGCCAATTCCTTAAACAATCCCCATGTATGGTGATGAAAGTACACAAGCTCCCCGCCGTAAAGCCTGTAACCCGAGTCGATGACCTCATATTTTCCGGTACGGTATGCGATCGGAGTTTCATGATAGGACCCTAGTCTCGGGTCATCCAGTCCTGACAAGTCGTATACGTTCTCGAAAGGAGCCTTATCAATCGTATAATAATCTTTAATTAGATCAGTAATCCGATAGGATATATCATTTAAATATTCATTGAAGGTAATGATGTCCGGCAATGTCGCAAGGTAGATATCCGCTGCCAGTTCTGCGCGTTTCTGGAATGAATAACCGTTCACGAACTCCGGCGAAGGGAATAAGATATTGCTTTGCATCACTTTCATATTCGTATCGACGGGAGACACCGCAAACGCCTCGGCTTTGCAATCTCCGGACAGATCCAGGCCGATTCCTATTTCCAGGCCGCTCAGTCCGTTCATATAACCTTCAAATGCGTCTTCCGCCTTGTCTGCCGACATCTTGCCTTGGCTTACGATAAGAAGCTTATCTCCCGCGGGCTTAATGGTGTAATAAACATTGGGCCTGTCGTACGCCGTATAAACGTCTCGGCTTGCCTGTCTTGATGTGCTTCCCACAAGGATTTCATAGCTGCTTTCCGGTTCGGAATCGGGCACGATCGCTAAATTCGCCCCTGTTTTATTCAGGAGCATGTCGCGCACGTTGTTTGCCGCGTCCTCCGAAAAAGCCAGTTTCGAGTTATAGACGATTTTATATGCCGTGATCGGATTGCCGTTAATGGTATAGTCCGAAATGCCGCTGTCCCATGTGTCTTCGTCCTCGCTGTCCTGCATGATAAGACCGGCGTATACCTTGATGTTTTTTATGGCGGACTTTGCCGTACCCGGAGCGGTGGTATCGGCAAAGACATCTTGAATAGCCAAGGCAAGGACATCGCTGGTATATCCGGATTCAAGATGTCTTTGCAGCGGTTCGCCTACATCCCCAGTAAGAAGCTTGACTCCGTTGATGTAAACGGTCATCTGATAGCCGTCGACTTCAATAGCCACATTATTGAAGCCATTGTCAACATAAATACTGCCAGCCTGCTTCATAGCGTCGTCATAATCGACGTAGGACGCGTAACCGTTAGGATTCTGTCCATACAATAGGGTGCCTTTACCCTCGGGATTGTCCTCGAAGCCGGCCGAACTAACATAAGAACCGTTGGTGCTTATGCGAAGCCCGGTACCTGCGTCCACAGGCATTTTATTTTGATACGTTATGGTATATTTGGATCGAGAGTTAAGAGAGAGATTGGTATAACCTCCGAATAAAGCTTGATTCGCAACATAGTGTCCGTATAACGTTTCGCCTACGACGCTTTTATTCAAAGTCGATATCGTTGTGCCTTCAATCGCGTCATAAGAATAGGTGGCCATGCCTTCGGAAGATTGGTGAGAGATACCCGGCGTATATGCTGCCCCCTGCGCTCCGGTTGCAGGCTGCGTTAAATCCGATAGATCAAGCAGCAGCTCGCCGTTTTCAACGGGCGTTATGCCGCCGCGAACCAACAAGCCCTCGTATACCTTTACGTCATTAAGCCTCACAAAAACGTCGGCGCCAAACGTAAACAGTATCATCGATAAATTTTCGGTGCCAAAATCCAAAACAGGGGTAGCCCCGACAAATTTATAAATGCCGCCCGATCTTATATAACAGGAGATTACGCCTGTTTCTCCGTCTACCTCATACTTAAAGTATTGAGTCGCTCTTCCGTCTTGATCGATAACAGTATCCTTGTCCGGATAAGTAACAAAACGATACCCTTCAGGACCTTGTTCGCGACTGCCGATTTGGTACCGTGCCACATACATCTGTCTGGAACCGAAGGTATGAAAGCCATAGGATAAAGCGCCGTTGCCGTTAAGGTTCTGCGAATCGTGAAAGGTATGGACGCCCGCGCTTCCCGAAGCCTCATTAGTACTTCGGGTAATCGAAAACTCAACCGTATAATTATTGTTCTTAAGCGGCATATTCGGAATTTCACCGCCCCAGAAGTACCCGGATCCCGCGGCTCCGGCAATCGTCACCGAGGAACCGTCCTGTGACACATCTACATCTGGCGTTCGCAAGTCGGCTTTACTCCTAAATCCCCAGATCGAATCATTGAAATTTGCCTGATATAGCAATGCTCCTTCCTGAGATTCGAGAGCATTGGTCGATGCCGAGGCTGATGGGAATAGCGTAAGAATCAAGAAACCCGTGAGCAGAATGGAGATCAACTTATTATTCATAATAATTTCCTCCTCGATTAGCCATTCATGAAGCCACATTTGAATGAATATCCAAGTATCTTCCAGCTAACTTATTCATACTCGAGTAATACCCGCCGAGTGGGTCGTCCATTGTTGCGCGTGCTGTCATACACCGCGGCTGTTATGCCGCCTGGGCCTACCTCCACCACCCAATAACAGGTGCGGGTTCGTCCGTCCACAATCGATCGCAAGGTGTGATAGCCAATGCCGTTCTTCACGCTCTCATGCCCGGCGTGCATATGTCCCTGGAGCACCACTACGGATTTATTGCAGTTCTCCAGTATGCGGCGCACCTCGGGGGCGTTTTTGATCACATGGGGGTCCTCGAGATCATCCAGCAGCGCGTGCACCATCAACACCACGACGTTCGACTGCGCCGCCGCCAAATCAGCCTCTAGCCAACGTAGTTGGGGTTGGGGCAGGTAGCATTCATCCCATTTATTTGCTCCTGGCCGGTAGGGTATGCCCTGGGCATTGAAATTGCAGTCTAGCGCTATGAAGTGGATACCCTTGTGATCAAAGGAATACCAGGTTTGTCCGCCCGGCATCTCGAACCATGCGGCCAGTTCGGCGCTAGGTACCGAGTCTACGTCGTGATTACCCAACAGATAATACATGGGACCGCGAAATTCGCGCATCACCGGCATGATGGCGGCCAGTGCCTCCCGGCCCTTGTCCGGCCGATCGGGCCAGTCGATGAGGTCTCCCAGATGTACGCAAAAATCCACCGACATGCCGTTGAACTTGTCCATGCATTGACGCGTTTTACCCAGGGCGTTCCGGTAATACCGCCCCATCCGCATGGGGCGGTCTGCATATTGTATGTCTGCCAATAGACCAAAGCTAAACGGTTCCATCTCATTGCTCCTTCGATCGTGGGTTTGTGACCGAGCCGCTTGTAACAACAAAAACCAGTCCCAGAATCCCGAGGCTGGTTTCCGTCATTTCATATTCATTTCACTTCATTTTATTTGTCCAAAAAGGCTTGAGCTTCTTTCTGTGCCTTCTGAAGCGTTGCAGCGATTTCGGCATTGTTCAGATAACTCTCATCCAACGCCAATTTGAAGGTGTTGGACACTTCGGCGAAATGACTCGTGATCATGAAAGGGCTCCTCAAGATCGGAAGTAACTCTAATGTCGTAGCGAACTGAGGCTTCTCCTCATACATGGCCTTCATTTCGGGCAGCTCATAGGCGGATTGACGAGGTCCGAAGTACCCGCTGGCAAGCATCCATTTGGCGGAAACTTCCGGACTGGTCATGTATTTCACAAACTCCCAGCTGGCATCTATCTTTTCCTGAGGGTGCTCGCCGATGATGATGAAGCCGCCTCCGCCCAAGAGGGCAACGGGGTCTTTGCCGTCGCCAGCAGGAAGTTTGGCAATGCCCCAGTCGAAAGTCGCGGTTTTGGACACATTGCCCAAAGAGCCGCTGGAGTTGGTCATAATAGCGGTGCTCTCGGCCAGGAAATTCTCCGCTGCGCCGCCGTAACTGGTGTTATCCTCGGCCAGGCCGGAGTCCATCAGACCTTTGAAAAAAGAGACGGTTTCGATGAGTTCGGGATTGTCAAGGGACATGGTATCCATATCCTTATGAACGGCGCCGCCGTTGGAGAGCGCCAGAGCCTCGGTCATCCAATTGTCGCCCATAAACTCAAAGGGTATAAGGCTGGCATCGTGGGCCTTGATGACCTCGGTGGCCGCCTTCAACTCGCTCCAGCTTGCAGGAGGGTTCTCAGGGTCCAGGCCTGCGGCTTTAAAGATATCTTTGTTATAATACATAATCGTGCCGCTGTGCTGGAAAGGCATGCCGTACAGCACATCGCCAGGGTATTCGAATAATGTGAAGAAGCCCGGTATATAATCGTCCAGGAAGTCCTTCGGCTCTTTGGCAATCAGAGTGTTCAGATCCACCAGCGCGTCAATGCTGAGCAGGTTGGAGAGACTGTAGCCGCTGAGAACCACATTCGGGGCATTGCCGCCAGAGATGGCCGTCAAGGTCTTCTGCATGGTTTCATCGTAGTTGCCGGTGAAGGTGGCGGTCACGCGGACTCCGGTATTCGCCGCGTTGAATTCTTTCACAATCTCCTCCATAGCAACGGCCAATGGTCCCGAGGTCTGGGTAGGGAAATAATAGACCAGTTCAACCGCTTTGCCGTCACTTGGGGACTTAGTGGACGAGTCGACTGAATTGCCGTCACCGCAACCCGCCAGAAAAACGAGCGTCAGGGACAACAAGGTGCTGAGCAGTGAAAACCTTCCGTTTTTTTTCAAGGAACTTTTCTTCATGAATGATTTCCTCCATTCGATATTTTATTACACACGCCAGCGTGCATAATACAAGTTACAGGCATCGCAGATCCCGGGCTTAATTAATGGCCGGCTACTTGATGCCCGAGGTGACGAAACTGTCCACCAGTTGACGCTGGAAAAACACAAAGGCCACTAAGAGAGGCAAAACTACCAGAATCGCCGCCGCCATGGTCAGTCCCCATTCCGAGGCGCTTTCCGCCTGAATGCCAAAGTAGGCCATGCCCACGGCGAGGGTGCGCTTTTGCACCGATTCGGTGATGACCATGGGCCAGAAATAGTTGTCCCATTGATACACCAGTGATGTGATCGAAAACGCGATAATACGAGATTTTATTGTAGGAATGCCTATCACCAGCATGTACCTGAAGTCGCCGCAGCCGTCGATGCGCGCACTGTCTTTCAGTGCGGCTGGTATCTCCAGAAACGCCCCGCGAAATATGATGATGGCAATGGCCGAGGCAATGCTTGGAAGGGCAATGCCCAGCAGGGTGTTGTACAGGTTCAATCCGTTGATGGTAAGGTAGTTGGGCAACAGCAGGCTTTCCGGAGAAACCAGCAGCCGCGCCAGCACAAACAGGTAGAAAAAGCCCATAAACTTGAATTTAAAGCTGGCAAAAGCGTAAGCAGCCGGAATGCTGATACAAAGCTGGGCCACCAAGACTCCCACCGCCACGATGATCGTGTTTTTGTAAAAAACGCCCCAGGGCGCGCGGCGCAACACCTCCTTCATATTCTCCACAAACATAAACTCCGACGGGATAATGGCGAGCGGCTGCTTCAGCACGTCCATCTGGTCTTTCATGCTGGTGATGATGATCCATGCCAAGGGCAACAGGAACAAAAGACTGACAACGAGAATAATGGCGTTAACGATCACAGCGGCTGCGATTTTTTTGCGTTTGGCCACCGCGCCGCTTTTGTCCCAGTCAACATTTGTTGCTTTAGCGCTCATACTCCACCCTCCTCTCGCCAAACTTCAGATAAACGATTGTGAACGCAACTAATACCAGCAGAAATATCGTGCTCATGGCACTGCCATAACCAAGACGTCGATTGATGATGCCTTCCTGATAGATGTAGTACATCAGCACATTGGAGGAATGGCCCGGACCGCCCTGGGTCATAATCGCGACGAGATCCATAGATTGGAAACTGCTGGTGACGCACAATAGACACACGACAAACAGCGTGGGCATCAGCATAGGCAGTGTGAGCATGAAATAACGTTTGACATGGTTGTTTGTTTCAAGCGCCGCAGCCTCGTAATACTCCTTAGAGATGTTCTGCATCCCCGCCAAAATCAGCAAAAAGCTGAATCCTAGCGATTTCCATACCGAGACGATAATGAGTGCAAGCAGGGCGTATTCATAGCTATTCAGCCACTGGATGCGGTGGTCCAGCAGCAGGTTAATGGCGCCGCGAGAAGGATTGTACAGATAGATCCACACCATAGCGGCCACCGCGATGGGCAACACATAGGGGTAAAAGGCAGACAGCCGGAATAGTGTGCGGAATTTAACCATATTGCTGTTGGCCACCGCCGCAAACAGCAGCCCCAGCCCCAAGGTGAGAATGACCTGGGAGAAGCCGTAAATGGCCGTGTTCCCAACAACTCTCCAGAAGTGCCTGTCCGAAGTCATGTCCGAATAGTTGCCAAGACCGACAAATTGCATTTGGGTCGCGATAGCGTTCGTTTCCATAAATGATAAAAATACGGTGCGTAGCATGGGATATACGCTAAACACCCCAAAGATGACAACCATAGGCAAGATATATAGATACGGTTTAACCGACCATTTGGCCAATGATCCTCTGCTCAATAGCTTCCCTCCGTTCCAAACGATTGACCGTTTGCGCAATATGCAATATCCTTTGATAAAGCTCGTCATTCATAAAGAATTACCTTGATGAATGCTTACACCTCCCTTTTGTTCACGTTCATTCGGAAATTTAATCGCTTGCTTTATTAACGAAATGTAAACGCTGTTATAAATTAAAAAGAAAATAGTGTCAATCACGCGGATCCGGTATCAGAGAGCGAATGCACGTCTTTAACGCTGTAGAATTGTTTAATTAGCATTTTCTCACTCCGTTCAACTTTTGTCTTATCGTCCTCAATCACCCTAAATCAATCACCTTTTTCTATTCAAAAAATCTTAACGTAAATTAATAAGAAATTTACAAATCCCTTATAATCACTATCATTTAACCCTTCTAAATCATAACGCACTTATTCTAAGCAGGAAATATCAACAAGTAGTCTGTTTTTAGCATTTAGTAGTTTGTTCAATTAGCCCTTGTGGGAGGCGTCGCCATATGCAGGAAACACCCGTGGAATTTATAGATTTGTGGTACTACAAGCCTGATGGTTTTGCCGAGCTCGGCGGTGTATGGCCTGTCCGTATTGGAACTAACATCGCAAAGCCCAATTATCGGAACGGGCCGCGTCAAACTCCCTATTGCAATATTCATTTCATCCATGAAGGAAATGTTGAATTTGTCTATAACGGAGAGAAAGTCGTGTTAGGCAAAAGAGACATGTTTTGTAAATTCCCGGACACGATCTATTCCTATCAAATTGTGAATTCAGAGCATCCTCTTCGAATGACATGGATCACATTCGACGGGCACCAGGCCCGGCAAATATTGTCGATGATTGGTTTTTCCGAAGAACAGCCCTATCAGAGGGGCACAGTGGATAAAGACATGGAGTTGTTGCTGCAGCAAATTTTTCAGTGGTGCAAGGGAGACAGCCGTAAACATCTGATGACGATGTACAGTCTGATGTATCGTATATTCAGCAAGCTGCTGCCCGACGCTCGTTCAAGTTATACTCAATCGCAAAGCGAATGGGTAAGCAAGTGCCTGGATTTCATCCATGCCTATTATACGGAAAAAATCACCGTGGATGATCTGGCGAAGTATGTAGGCCTGCACAGAACATATCTGTCAAAAATTTTCACCAAGGAAGTCGGCATGCCGCCTTCCGAATATTTAATAAAGACAAGACTTGAACAAGGCAAGAAATTACTTCTGGAAAGTTCATTGTCCGTAACTGAAATAGCCTTGTCCGTCGGCTATCCCGATATCTATTCGTACACCCGCGCATTTACGCGCCAATTCGGTTGTTCTCCGAATACGATTCGCAAACAGGGATAAGCTGCGAAAGGTCCATTAAGCTGGTTAATCAGACGCTTGAACCGTTTATGCCATGGTCATCCTGCCTATCGGACATAGAAGACACTATTCTTCGGTTTTTTAGGTTTTCGAAAATGTAACGGACATACACGACTCTATCGGCATCATCATCGCGCAAATTGGCTCCATTACGACTCAATAGTGTTTTTCCTGTCCGTTAGATTTGTTTGTGGCTATATATCAGACAAATAGCGTCGCTGGTGTCTGTTAGACAATGAGCAAGATCACTTTCGTGGGTTCGGAAGTTTAGAGGAGGGAGATTTCTCGAGTTGGTCCTCCCAAAATCAGTAAATACGAACGAAGCCGGAAAATCTGGTGATGGACACAATCACCAAATTTCCGGCTTCTCTGTTTACGGATTTATTTTTCGGATATATGCTTGCCCGTTATGAGTTAAACTTCGCTTAACTCTTTTGCGTCAGACCCGCGCGTAAATACAATCATTTTTCGATAAAATGATGGATACTTTTAGAAATCTTTTTTCCAAAGCATGCGGTTACGATCTTTATGCAAAGCATACAAATCATTTGAATTGAAGTCAATTGTCCTGCATCTGCGACTTATACGATTGCAATTTTCTTTGCGTTCTCCTATACATCAGGTAGTCGAATAGATTGGCTGCGCATATAACGCCGAGCACAATTCCCAGGATAGGCATAAGCTCTACCTTGTCACCCCCGCTACTGACGGGAAAGATCATTAATAATGCCATAAAAAAAGCCGCCACGATAACGGCAATCAGGTTATTGATAAAAAAATAGGTTCGGGCTTTGGCCAAACTAATGGGAAGCATCGCCGTCAGCCACTCTGTCATGAATCCAATGAGGAAACCGATGCTCCCGCTGGCTAATACGCTGATCAGCCTAACGTCGCTTGGAACAGCCTCATGGTTATACATAAGCAGCACTATGCCAATGCCGATACCGAGAAAAAACGATTTTATTACGTTTGCCAGGTTCATATTTTCCATGTCGTTTCCCCTATAGGTTGAGTGTGTGCCTAAGCTTCTTCGAGAACATCTTGGATACTTCCAATTCGGCGCCATTGTCCATTCTCAGCATATATCTGGAATTAAACCAAGGAATGATTTCTTTGACATGCAGCAGATTGACAAGCTGCGATTTATTGATCCGTATAAATCCTTTGGCTGCCCATACGTTCTCGTAATACTGCAGCGTCTCCCGAATATGATATCGGTTGGTTTTTGTGCATGCCACAATGCCGTCAGAGCCTGCTTCCAAATATCTGACATCCTTCGGCTCCATAACCGCATATTTATTTTCGCTGATACCGGCAAGGGTATCCGTTTTCAGCTCGTTCTCCCGAATCCCGGAGACCAGAAGCCGGATGACATCCATGTAGTCGATACCGTCAAATACGATGCAAAGCTTGTCGCCCGGGATTTCATACCCCTTCTCGACCAGCGCCCAATCGCTGTTCGGGTTCATCTCGATTTGGTTCCTGGACAACTCCCGACTTAATTTCTCGAACACCTTATCCGAACATACTAATTGAACCATCCCGAGTCTCCTATATAACAGCATGCACGTCGATTAATCCACTCTCATTCTATCATATATCATTCTTATTTTTACCAGTTCTTCTATTCCCTTCTCGGCGTAATCAAGCGAGCCGAAGTTGGCCATATAGTAGGTGTCCTTCTTCTCGTCGTAGAACATAAAGGTCCCCGTCGCGCCGACGCCGCCATACAAATCGGTCATGGAACCCAGCAGAAACGACAGCTCGCTAAAGTCGAAATACATCATGCCCAGACCGTAATAAATCCCCTTCTCGTACCTTTGTGCAAAGTCGCTCATTTCGCCATACACGTTCTCGGACACGATATCCCCCGCTTCCAGTGCCCTCATGAACAGTAACAAGTCCTTCATTGTAGTAACAATGCCGCCGCCGGCCCAATCAACCGATAATGCCTTTTTGCCGCTATAATCAATGCCGTTGATATAAATTCCGATGATATCGGACGGGTCGCCATGATGGAGCATCAGGTAGCTGTCGTCCATACCCAAGGGACGGAATATTTGCTCGGCCAGGATGTCCGAATACGGCTTGCCTTCAATGGCTTCCAGTATGAGACCGAGCAATACGTATCCGGTATCCGAATAATGGAATTGCTGTCCCGGCCGGCCGACAGGCTGCTGGTTATCCCTTGTAAAAGCAATCAGGCTCTGCGGAGTAAACGTTTCGTCCGGGTTCTTGGCTATACGCTCCAACATCGTCTTCCCTCTCACGACAGGCCCTTCGAAGTAATCCGCGATTCCCGAAGTATGATTCAGCAGCTGCCTCAATGTAACTTCTTGGCTGTAATCCACTCCTTCTATTACAAATAATCCCTCAAGCGTATCCTGCGACAGCCACGTATCAATGGAATCGTCAAAACTGATGATGCCTTCGTCAACCAGCTTGCCAAAGATCGCGGCGCACATCGTTTTGCCGATGCTGGCGGAATGATAGGGACTATCGACATGAACGGGCTCCTCCGTGTCGTGATTTTTGGTACCCGCCGCAAACTGTCCGAAGTAACCCGTCTCATTGGAGTAGATCGTCAATAGGACGCTGGACAACAACGGATCGTCTTCCACCAGCTCGTTCAGGCGCTTTTGGATCTTGGCGTTAACCGCCTCCCTGGATATGGGCCGGTTCATGATGGCCAGTACGCCATAACCAATGAGAGCCAGCGCAACTACACCGGCTAATATCTTTATTCCTCTCTTCATAGAGGCACCTCCGTCTCAACTCTGCTTCCTTCCCAATTTAATCTGGAATCAAACAATATCATATGCTTTTGGACTCAACGGTCGAAATTCGGGGTTAAGCCGTCTTTTTCGTGCTCCAACCGTCGACCAAGACAGTCGGGCATGGAGACCACGACGCATCATAACAGCCCTTTACAACCTCTCGCATCCTTTATTTACCTAAAGTTAACGCTTACACATGCTCCGACACAAAAATTACAGGGAAATGCTTGTTTTTTCACGCTGAACTGCGGCTAAATTTGCAGAGATCATGTATAATAAACAATTGAATGACAATTGGACAGGAGATTGGAAGACGAGCCTGCCGGGAACTGCCTGGTTTGTTAGCGCGCTGGTATGCAAACATGCCAATGAGGAAGAGACTAAGCTGAAGAAGGATCCCGCAGACCGTATCCCGATCGGGAAGTGCGGCAAGACCATAGAGCAATGATCTAAAAAACACAATGTAGGAGGCAATCAACAATGGCATTGGAATCCATGAAGGACATGCTGAACAAAGCGCTTAAAGAAGGTTACGCGGTAGGACAGTTCAATATCAACAACCTGGAGTGGACGCAAGCGATCCTCGACGCGGCTCAATCCGAGCAATCTCCGGTAATCCTCGGCGTATCCGAAGGCGCGGCCAAATATATGGGCGGCTTCAAGGTCGTTACGGCTATCGTTAGCGCCCTGATCGAAGAATCCAAAATCACGGTTCCGGTCGCTATCCACCTCGACCACGGCTCCAGCTTCGAGAAGTGTAAAGCGGCTATCGACGCAGGCTTCACTTCCGTTATGATCGATGCTTCCCACCACCCGTTCGAAGAAAACGTCGAGACGACAAAAAAAGTCGTTGAATACGCTCATTCCAAAGGCGTTTCCGTTGAAGCCGAGTTGGGCGTTGTTGGCGGACAAGAAGACGACGTTATCGCTGACGGCGTAATTTATGCGGATCCGAAGGAGTGCTTCGAGCTTGTTCAACGTACGGGCATCGATTGCCTCGCTCCCGCGCTGGGCTCCGTGCACGGTCCTTACAAAGGCGAGCCGAACCTGGGCTTTAAAGAAATGGAAGAAATTTGCCAAGTGATCAAACTTCCGCTCGTTCTTCATGGCGGCACTGGCATCCCGACGGATCATATCAAAAAATCTATCTCTCTTGGCACAGCTAAGATCAATGTAAACACCGAGAACCAAATGGAGTTCACGGCAGCTGTTCGCAAGGTTCTAGCTGCTGACGGCGAAGTTTACGATCCGCGTAAATTCATCGGCCCGGGCCGCGAAGCCATCAAACAAACCGTCATCGGCAAGATCAGAGAATTCGGATCCTCCAACAAAGCTTAATCGGACAGGCTGATGCCTGCCGAGCCACGGTGAAACGGCTGTCGTCGTCCTTTGGCGGCGCCAAACAGCCCGAAAATCCTGTTGCAGGATTTTCGGGCTGTTTTTTGATTAGCGTACGATGAGAAACTCGTTGCCGGGGCTGTACATGGCTTGGCCCGGAAATCGGCTTCTCTGCACATTTGTGCATTTATCCCCAATTTCTTTAACAAATGGAATCCTGTAAAGCAAATTGTACGAAAATACATAAATTATCGCTTCCTAACGTCGTTCGGGACCTCTTTGAACCAATAATTGTGTATATATGTACAAATGTACCGATAAATGGCCCTTCCCTCATCTTAATTGTGTATTTTCGCTCAATTGTTGTACTGTTTGTGAAATTATCCAAACCCCAGGATTAACTCGCTTATACCTATATTTTAAAAGATACAGTCGTCCCCACACCCGGTTCGCTAACAATGTTAAGACCGGCTCCGTACAAGCGATTAAGCCGAAGGTCTACATTGCGCAAAGCGATACCTTGGAGACGAAAACGAAGATCGTAAGGATGACATGGTGTTTTTTCATAAAGTTCTATATTCCGTAAAACCGGCTATAGTCCTTCTCCAAAACTTGGAGTAATTTTTTTTTTGAAATTACCTATTGCTTATTGCGATTTTTGTGATAATATATCCTAGTGGAAGTGAGAAAGCCGATATTCAATATATCCTGATCATTGAAGCAGATAATTTTTGACCACAACCCATCGGGGGAGTTAAGGCCATACGGACAGCCGGGTCAAATGCCGATTGGCAACTTTAGTTGCCTTATTGATTGAGTTAAGAGCTCAAATTTTATAAGTTGGTTACTTTACAACCTGTGCATCCGCACATCAACTTGTGAAACGGTCAATAAGAGTGGTAAAAGTGATTATTTGCTATATAGACTCTGATCAAATGATGATATATCCGAATATTAAAGAGCTTCCTTACCGAAGTCTGTTTATTACTGATGTACTGATGTAATAAGACAGCCCCGAGCTTTTTAATTGGTGATGATATCAAAGCAAGTGTGATGCGCGACTAAGCGTATTTGCATTTGCTTTTTTTGCTTATTGGACGTTGATGGCAAATGATGGCAGGTAGCAGATACAAAGGCGACTCGGAATGATATGGAACGCAGTTCCACCACAACCCACAACGTTAGGAGCTAAAAACAATGAGCAAAGCACTAATCATCGGCTGCGGCGGCGTAGCCTCGGTAACGATTCACAAATGCGTACAGAACAGCGACGTTTTTACGGAAATTTGCATCGCAAGCCGGACGAAGTCCAAATGCGACGCTTTAAAAGAAAAACTTGATGGCGGCAAAACAAAAATTTCGACGGCTCAAGTTGATGCCGACAACGTGGATGAGCTCATTGCGCTGATCAACGATTTCAAGCCGGACATCGTCATGAACCTGGCGCTGCCTTACCAAGATCTTACGATCATGGACGCATGCCTTGCAACAAAAACGCATTACATGGACACAGCTAATTACGAGCCGGAAGACACGGCTAAATTCGAATACAAGTGGCAGTGGGACTACCGCGAGCGCTTTGAGAAAGCCGGCATCACGGCGCTTCTGGGCAGCGGCTTCGACCCTGGCGTAACAGGCGTATTTTCCGCTTACGCGCTCAAGCACTATTTTGACGAAATTGAATATATCGACATTCTGGACTGCAACGGCGGCGACCATGGCTACCCGTTCGCGACGAACTTCAACCCGGAGATCAATATCCGCGAGGTTTCGGCTAACGGCAGATATTGGGAGAACGGCGAATGGATCGAAACCAAGCCGATGGAAATCAAACGCGAGTACAACTTCGCCGAGGTTGGCCAAAAGGATATGTACCTGCTGTACCACGAAGAGCTGGAATCCCTTGCGGTGAACATGCCGGGCCTAAAGCGTATCCGCTTCTTCATGACTTTCGGCCAGAGCTATCTGATGCACCTCAAGGCGCTTGAGAATGTCGGCATGACTTCCATCGAGCCGATTGAATACGAAGGCAAAAAGATTATTCCGCTTCAATTCCTGAAGGCGGTATTGCCGGATCCGGCATCGCTTGGACCTCGCACGGTGGGCAAGACGAACATCGGCTGCATCTTCCAAGGCAAGAAGGACGGTCAAGACAAAACGTATTACGTCTACAACGTCTGCGACCACCAAGAGTGCTACAAAGAAGTGGGATCCCAAGCGATTTCCTACACAACGGGCGTTCCTGCCATGATCGGCGCTGCGATGATTCTGACTGGCAAGTGGAACAAACCGGGCGTGTTCAACATCGAAGAGTTCGATCCGGATCCGTTCATGGAAGAGCTAAACAAGTGGGGACTGCCATGGGTCGAAGATTTCAACCCTGTGCTGGTCGACAACGATCACGCCGATTCTAAGAAAGCGGAGCTGGTTCGCTAAGATGCGCTTCGAAGAACTCCCGACTCCTTGTTACGTAGTTGATCACGAGCTCATCGAGCGCAATCTGAAGATCCTGAACGGCGTCATGCAGCGGACCGGTGCCAAGATCGTATTAGCTCAGAAAGCCTTCTCGATGACGGCCATGTATCCCTTGATCGGACAATATCTTAGCGGCACCACGGCCAGCGGCCTGTACGAAGCCCGCTTGGGCCACGAGGAGATGGGCAAAGAAAATCATGTCTTTGCCCCTGCCTATCGTGAAGACGAGATCGACAGAATCATCGAGATTTGCGATCACATTATTTTCAACTCCTTCTCCCAACTGGAGAAGTACAAGGACAGAGCGCTTGCGGCCGGCAGGAAGGTAGGCCTCCGCATCAACCCGGAGTGCTCCACGCAAGTCGGACACGAAATTTACGATCCTTGCTCCCCGGGCTCCCGCTTCGGCGCCAAGCGCGACCAAGTGCGTCCGGAGCTGCTGGAAGGCGTAACGGGCCTGCACTTCCATACGCTATGCCAACAGAACTCGGATGATCTCGCCACGACGCTGGATGCCGTGGAAGAGAAATTCGGCGAGTTCCTGCACGGCATGGAATGGATCAACTTCGGCGGCGGCCATCATATCACGAGAGAGGATTACGATCTCGAGACGCTCGACGCCTGCATCAACCGCATGAAGGACAAATACAATCTTCAAGTATACCTGGAGCCGGGCGAAGCCATCGCGCTGAACGCGGGCTACCTGGTTACCTCCGTTCTGGATCTTCATGAGAACGGCCTGGACATCGCCATCCTCGACACGTCGGCAACCTGCCATATGCCGGACGTGCTGGAGATGCCTTACCGCCCGCCGCTCGAAGGTTCGGGCGAATCCGGCGAGAAACCTTACACGTACCGTCTCGGCGGGCAAACTTGCCTGACGGGCGACGTGATCGGCGACTATTCGTTCGACCAGCCGCTCAAGGAGGGCGACCGACTGGTATTCGGCGACATGGCCATCTACTCCATGGTTAAGACCAACACCTTTAACGGCATGCCGCTTCCGGCGATTGCCATCAAGTACGCCGATGGCGACTGCGAGGTTGTTCGCGAGTTCGGTTACGAGGAATTCAAAGTTAGACTTGCATAAACGCTTAAAACGGTGGCTTCCAACTCCCCTTTTTTCGGGAAATTGGAAGCCACCGTTGCGAGAGTCGTTTGACGCTAACGGACATCAGCGACGCTAATCGTCACATTTGTGGCGCTTCATCATTGTAACGGACATGAGAGCCCCTATTAGCACGATACAAGCCGAAAATGGCTTGATTTCGTTGCTATAAGGGCTATCATGTCCGTTAAACGTTTGTCTTGGCGAAAAACCCGCATTTAGCGTCGCTTATGTCCGTTAGATTTCTTTTCCTTGCCCAGTCCGTTTCTTGAAAACGCTACTGTGGATTCACGTTGGCTCAACGCTGCTTCTAGCCAG
The DNA here is from genome assembly GCF_018604145.1 of Paenibacillus agaridevorans. Taxonomy (NCBI): domain Bacteria; kingdom Bacillati; phylum Bacillota; class Bacilli; order Caryophanales; family Paenibacillaceae; genus Paenibacillus; species Paenibacillus agaridevorans. The sequence continues at coordinate 6,711,968 of NZ_CP075889.1, forward strand.
AGACTCTAAACTCTTCATTGAATAGAAAGCGATGGAGCACCCACTCCGCCACGCCGAACAGGAAGGCTAGAAACGCCGTTTCTCCCCAAGACAAGTCCCAGCTGAAGCCGTAGGATAACACGGCCAGATAGATGGCGGCCAAAACGATATCGCATAAAGCGGCAAAAAAGTTGTTAGTTGTCCGAAGCAGAAATTGATCGCCGATCAAATAGGACACCACTGTTAAACCGGTGGCGGCAAGCGCGGCATTCCAGAATCCAATGTCCGTATAGTACAAGAGGAGCGCGACAACGATGGCTCCGTTGACAAGCCACTTCAATATAAACTTCAACATCCGGGTAAGTCGACCTCCTTAGAGCTGCCGGTTACGCTGATTTATCCGCGTATAGGTATAGAATTCCACACCGGGCAGTCTTTATTCGGCGACTCATATTTGTGGAGGCTGAACGAAGCCGGGCCTAATCAGACGGCAAGCCGCGAGGGGCAGCTTTCCTTTCCCTTACATTTCAAGAAGTCCAGTTATAAAGGCGATCGACGCTGCGATACATGCGGCGGTCCTAATGTGGTTCCACACCATCCAAACCGGCACAAATCTCCTCCAGACGATATGCCCTTCTTCGCTAACGGGATCCACCTTCGCCAGCCTGTTGTTAAGAGGGACATTGAAGGCGCCCGTCACAAGCAAACCACCGAAAATATACGAAACCCCTCCCGCAAGCACATAGCCCGTTTCCGGCAATCCCCAGTTTATCAGCGACCATACCATAAGGACGATACAAGTCAGTCCCGTTCCGAAAAACAACAACGAACAGAGCCAATTTTGCACCGCAATGTTGATCGATTGCATAGCCGCAATGCCGCGATCAGCGGATATGCGGGCGAGCGCCTTCATGACGAAGCCCGAGAAAGCAAATAATACGCCTCCTACTATGGCAGTTGCAATTCCGGTTGCAATGGTCAGTACATAGGCGAGGTCATTCATTAACGTTCACCGCCAACCATTGACCTGCTGCCGCCGCGTCACGCGCGAACGCCCGGAATGGGCGAGGCTCCCGTCCAAGCGCTCTTTTCACTCCGTCCGTAATCGTCGAATTGCGGCCATCCAGCACCCTGGTGAATAAGTCGACCAGCAGATCGATGAAATCCTTCGGGTATCCCTCATGGCGCAGGCCTGCTACAAAATCCTCAGTGCTGATGCGCACAAACTGAACATCGCGACCGCTTGTAGTTGCGATGATATCCGCAACTTCGACGAAAGTAAGCAAATCCGGTCCCGTCAGCTCATAGATCTGGCCGATATGCCGGTCGTCGGTCAGCGCTTCGACCGCGACATCCGCAATATCGTCCACGTCGAGGAACGGCTCCGTTACATCGCCAGCCGGAAGAGCGATGATGCCGCTCCGCACGGCATCAACCAGAATACCCTCGTTGAAATTCTGGTTGAACCAACTCGCCCGAACGATTGTCCAGTCCGCTCCGGAATTCCGAAGCTCCCGCTCGGCCATTAACGCCCCTTCTTCTCCACGTCCCGACAACAGAACAATTTTGCGTACGCCCATCGAGATTGCTACTCTCGAGAAAGCCGCGATATCTTCTGCCGCTCCGGGAACGGCAAGGTCAGGATAATAGGCCACATACGCCGCGCTTACACCTTCCAATACCTTCCCCCAGGTCGATTGATCCGTCCAATCAAAATACGCAGCTCCCGTTCGCGAAGCTACTCTCACTTCAACCCCTTGGCTCTTCAGCCGCTCAGCGACTCTGCGCCCCGTCTTGCCTGTGCCTCCGATGATCAATACCGGCTGGTCCGAAACTTCATTCTGATTCACGATCATATTCATCCTCCTCCTAATGGTTAGAGCGTTCAAATAGTGAATCCAAGGGGCATACCAATCTCGAAGCGCACATCGCCTCCTCAAAGTGATTTGAATTTTATTTGTTTGTACAAGCAACTATAGGAACAGAGAAAACCGTTAGTCGGCTTTCTCCAACATCTCGCTCACTTGGTCCAGCCGCAACGTTAATTCCGCGCTTTCTTGCTCGCCCAGAATTTCATTTACTCGTACCCGCAGCCGCTCCCAGCATTCGTGAATGACGGGCTCCAGCGACTTTCCTTTGTCGGTCGTGTAGATAAGCGAGGTTCGGCCCTCGACACGGTTATAGATGACACCCTTATGCACCAGTTTCTCGATCAGACGAGTGACCGTGGATGGCTGCAGATGTAGGGTCTGCCCCAGCTTCTTCTGGTTAATTCCCTCATCTTCAAGAACCGTGAGCAGCAAAAACGCGCCGTTCGGCGGCAAGCCGCATTTGGCGAATTCATCCTCTACGAGCTTCGTAGTAATCCGATGCAGACGGGATGCCGTGAAATATAGGCATTCCTTCAGATAAACTTCCATCATGATGATGACCTCAGTTCAGCTTATGATCATAAAATTGTTTGCACATACAACAATACGATAAAGAGAATAATTTGTAAAGTATATATTTCCAACAAAGCTTGCTCAGGACAAAGCTTAATTCAGTACGGCTGATATTTTGTCGAAGTTTTACCTCCCCTCGAAAAAAAACCGTTTCTACGTAAATCGGCTTGAGTTCCGCCATTTACGCAAAAAACGGTTTTTGGGCATTGCCTGTTCAATGATGAGTTACTTAATAACGACATACTCCAAGTTAACCAGCTTCGCGTAGGTCACGATTTGGTCCGTCGTTAGATTTAAGGAAACAACGGTATGGTGTCCGCCGCCATTTTCGATCCAGGCCCTGACCCCATCCTGGAAGTTCGGCTTCACGGTCCATAACACACGGGCGACGGGCAGCTTGGGAGCGGGGATAGTCGGCTCGAACGCGGATACCTCGTTGATGAGCAGCTTATAATGCGTGCCGAAGTCCGCCATGGAGACAACGACGCCTTCGCCGGCTTTGCCGTCGAATACGAGACGCGCCGGATCCTCGCGATCGCCGATGCCGAGCGGGGACACGATGATCCTTGGCCGGCTGCTCGCCAGGGTTGGATCGACCTCGAGCATATGGGATTGCAGGATCGCTTCCTGACCGGCCGCCATCTCGTACGTGTAATCCTCCATAAAGCCCGTGTTCTGATTGCGGCTCATGACCTTTAGCAGGCGGTCAAGCGCGGCAGTCTTCCAGTCGCCCTCGCCGGCGAAGCCGTAGCCTTGCGCCATCAGGCGCTGCACCGCGAGACCCGGAAGCTGCTTCATGCCATGCAGATCTTCGAAGTTCGTCGTAAAGGCATTGTAGCCTTTCTCGTCCAGGAACCGTTTGATAGCGATCTCGTAGCTCGCTTGGATTCTGACGCTGGCTTCCCAGGCTTCCTTGCCGTTTTCGCCGTATTCGAACACGTAAAGCTCGGCGTATTGCGCCATCAGGTCGTCGATCTCCTGCTCGGTGACAGCGCTCACGTATTGCACGAGGTCGCCGATGCCATAGTAGTCCACCGTCCATCCGAATTGGATCTGGGCTTCGACTTTGTCTCCATCCGTTACGCCGACGTTGCGCATATTGTCGCCGAACCGGGCGACTTTAATGTTAAAGCTTTCGTTGTACGCAACTGCTACGTCCATCCAATCGGCAATCTGCTGCTGCACTGCCTGACGCTCCCAGTAGCCGACGACGATTTTATTTTGTTTCTGCAGACGGGCGTTGATGAAGCCGTATTCGCGATCGCCGTGAGCAGCCTGGTTGAGGTTCATAAAGTCCATGTCGATCGTGGCCCAAGGAATGCTTTCGTTGTATTGCGTGGCCAGGTGCAAAAGAGGCTTCTGGAGCAGATTTGTGCCGCGAATCCACATCTTTGCGGGCGAGAACGTGTGCATCCACGTTATGACGCCGGCCACCTCGTCGCGATAGTTGACTTCCTTCATGATGCTTGTGATCTTATCCGCGCTTACGGCCAAATCCTGCAACACAAGCGGGTAAGGAAGCAAGCCGCTGTTATTCAAGGCATCGGTCATCGTCTGCGCGTGCGCCTTCACTTCGGCCAGCGCCTCTTCCCCATACAGATGCTGCGAACCTACGACGAACCAAAATTGTTTATCTGCTGCTGACAACCTGATCATCCTCTTTTCTATATGAATTGTGGAATAAGTCCCTTACTTCTGCCCGTAGTAGGCGTCCTTGCCGTGCTTCCGGAGGTAATGTTTATCCAGAATGCCCTGCGGCAGCTCCTTGGCAAAATGGTTCAATTGACGCGCGTACAGGTTCATCTTGCACACTTCCTCCAGCACGACGCTGTTGACAACCGCCGACTTCACATCCTTGCCCCAGGTGAACGGCGCATGACCTTGCAGCAGGACGGCCGGAATCGCCATGACGTCCAGCCCGCGCTGCTCGAATGTCTCGATAATGACATGACCCGTCTCCGCCTCGTATCCCCGGTCAACTTCTTCTTGGTTTAAAAACCGTGCGCAAGGAACCGCGCCATAGAAGGTATCCGCATGCGTCGTGCCCATGACGGGCACATCCAGTCCCGCTTGCGCCCAGATGGTCGCCCAGGTGGAGTGGGTGTGCACGATACCGCCGATAGTCGAATAATGTTTGTACAAAACGGCATGCGTAGCGGTATCGGAGGATGGCCTTAAGTCGCCTTCGACCACGTTGCCCTCGAGATCCACCACCACCATGTCGCTCGGCTTCATCTTCTCGTAGCTCACTCCGCTTGGCTTGATGACGAACAGGCCGGTCTCCCGATCGATCGCGCTCGCATTGCCCCAAGTAAATTTCACGAGACCGTGCTTCGGCAGATCCAGATTGGCTTGATATACTTCTTCCTTCAACAGCTCCAACAACGTTAGCGCCCCCCGTTCTCGAGCAGATGCTCGACGGCAGCCTGCTCGATGGCCAGCCCTGCCTTATAGCGTTCGACGAAGGCCCCGAACCCTGCAACATCCTTGGCATCCGGAGCGATCTCCGTTCCTTCGACATCCTTAAACACTTTGCCCTCGAGGAAGTCGGCCAGGCTCTCTCCCGAAGCCTTGCCCGTCAAGTAGGAGGCCAGCAGCGCCATGCCCCAGGCCCCGCCTTCTCCGGCCGTGGACATCACCGAAACGGGGACGTTTAGCGCGGCGGCTACGATCCGTTGTCCGACTACCGGAGTTTTAAATAGACCGCCGTGAGCCAGTATGCTGTCGATCGCCACATGCTCGTTTTCAGTCAGAATATCCATCCCAAGCTTCAGCGCCCCGAAAGCGCTAAACAGATGCGTCCGCATGAAATTAGCCAGATTGAAATGGCTCTCCGGAGACCGGACGAACAATGGACGGCCTTTCTCGATGCCCGTAATATTTTCGCCGGACAGATAGCCGTAGCTGAGCAGTCCGCCGCCATCCGGATCGGCCTCGAGCGCCTTGTTCAGCAGCACGCTGAACAACTTGCCGGAATCGATTTCGAAGCCCATCGCCTCGGAAAACTCACGAAATAATCCCACCCAGGCGTTGAGATCGCTGGAGCAGTTGTTGGCATGCGCCATGGCGACCGGACTGCCATCCGGCGTCGTGACCATATCGATCTCCGGATATACCTTGGACAATTCCTTCTCCAGCACGATCATGGCGAATACGGATGTGCCCACGGAGACGTTGCCCGTACGTTTCTTTACGCTATTGGTCGCCACCATGCCCGTCCCGGCGTCGCCTTCCGGCGGACAGAGCGGAATGCCGGACTGCAGATCGCCTGCAGGGTCCAGCAGAAGCGCCCCCGCTTCCGTAAGCTCGCCGGCTTGCTCGCCGGAGACATACACCTTGGGCAGGAGCTCCTCCAGCTTCCATGCGTAGCCTTTGGACGCAATCCGATCGTCGAATTGTCCCATCATTGTCGCGTGATAATTATGGCTGGCTTCATCAATAGGGAACATGCCGGAGGCGTCCCCGATGCCGATGGCTTTGTTGCCGGTCAGTAGCCAGTGGATGTAACCCGACAGCGTCGTTATGAAATCAATGCGAGGGACATGCTCCTCCTCATTTAAGATCGCTTGATAGAGATGCGCGATGCTCCAACGCTCGGGAATATTGAATTGGAATAAGTCCGTAAGCTCCCTGGCCGCCTGTCCCGTCGTTGCGTTGCGCCACGTCCGGAAAGGTACTAGCAGCTCGCCCTTGCCGTCGAATGCCAGATAACCGTGCATCATCGCGGAAAAGCCTATGGAGCCTGCGGTCCGAAGAGTCACCCCATAATTCCGGTCTACTTCCTGCTTTAATTCGCGGTAAGCGGTCTGGAGACCCTTAAGGATATCCTCCTGGCTGTAAGTCCAATATCCGCCCTTTAGCTGATTCTCCCACTCGAAGCTCCCCGATGCGATCGTCTCGAATCGTTGATCGATCAGTACCGCCTTGATCCGCGTCGACCCCAATTCTATCCCTAGCGATGTTTCGCCCTTGGTTATTGATTCCTTTACGTTCACTTGACTCCTGGTCACGTTTATCCTCTCCCCTTCGCGGTTGCAAGTCCAGACGATTGTTAATGCTATAATAGCCGCTCCCGTCTGTCCGACAGATCCCATAATAAACCAGTCGCTTGACATATGGAAGAAGGCGTTTTCCCTTACTGACAGCCTTAGTATATTTTTTGTACGTACATTTGTCAATGAAATTGGATAGTTATACCCACAATGTCCCCGTCACTACCTTTTGTTGCATTTTCATTCTGCAATAATCGTGATAGAATATGTACGTACAACTTTCCGAACACTAATGAAAGAAGTGGATATCGTGAAGCCCAAGTATCAGATCATTATAGATGATATTAAAAGCAACATCCTGTCGGGGACCTACAAGGCCGGTGAACAAATTCCTACGGAGCTGGCTCTGCAGGAAAGCTACGGGGTCAGTCGGCAGACTGTCAGGAAGGCCATTCTTGAGCTCTCGAACGTGGGGTTTCTGCGGAGCGAGAAAGGCTCCGGCACGTATGTCAGCAGCCAATATCGTTCCAAAACGAGCGGAGCCGCTGCAAAAAAAACGATCGGCGTCATTACGACCTATATCTCCGACTATATCTTCCCTTCCATTATCCGCGGCATCGAGAGCCGTCTGAACGAGGATAACTACTCCCTGCTGCTCGCGAGTACGAACAACGACATCATGCAGGAGAAGAAGGCGCTCGAGATGATGTTGTCCTACGGCGTGGACGGACTCATAATCGAGCCTACCCGAAGCAACGTCTACAACCCTAACATTGCGTACTACTTGTCGTTTAAGGAACGGGAGGTTCCTTTTACGATGATTAATGCCTATTACGAAGAGCTGGAGGTTCCATTTTTTTGCCTCGACGACGTGCAGTCCAGCTATCTCGCCACTCGGGAGCTGATCGCCAAGGGCCATACCCGGATCGGGATAATCGCAAAAATGGATGATTTGCAAGGGAAATATCGAATGAAAGGTTACATCAAGGCGCTTGGGGAAGCCAAGCTTCGCTTCCACCCCGAGCAGGTGCTGTCCTTCGACACGGAGACGAAGCCGGATCTGTCCGTCAATCTGGAGGAATTCCTGGTCGATAATCGGGAAACATTGACCGCGCTGGTATGCTATAACGACGAGGTGGGTCTGGAAGTGGTGCATGCGTGCCGAAGGCTTGGAATCAGCATTCCGGACGAGCTGTCCATCATAGGCCAGGACAATTCGTATATCGCCAAAAACGCGAATATCATGCTAACGACGCTGACCCACCCCCAAGAACAGATGGGGCGCGATGCGGCCGATTGGGTCATCAAATATTTGCAGGGCAAACGGGACTTGCCGTCGAGCATCTACTATCAGCCCGAGTTAATCGAGGGCGAGACGGTAAAGGCGATTGAGACGAGGCGATTATGAGATCCTACTCTTGCTTATGGCATGGTTCTGTTGCCAAGGATGCAAATAAGGCACTCAGGCTAGAGTGCCTTATAAGACATACTGTGCCAGCCTGTATCTTCATTTATTTGTACGAGCTCAAATCTTTTCTACTACATCCGTTCCCGTGGCTAACTTATCTTTTAATTGTTCAATCTCGGATTTTGTAATACTAGTAACCAGCGCTAACGTTCTTTCGGACGCCAACCCGGCTTGTTCTGCCGCTTCCTCGTTCCGCCCCAGCCCTTCAAGCGTTTTAGCATAATAGTAATACGAATCCGCATACCTAGGCGATTTGGCCATCACCTTTTCGTACATCCTTGCCGCCTCGTCCAACCTGCCCAGCATATAGTAATTCTGCGCCAAGTTATCCGTAATGGTCAGATCGTTGTCGTCGTACTCATAGGCTTCCTCATTAAACGCAAGCGCAGACTCCAGATCGCCTTTCAGCAGCTTGAAATACCCCAGGTTTCCGACCACCGTCACCGTTTTATAATCCTGACAGATTTCCTCCAGCAGCCGAATCGCCTCGTCCTGCCTGTTCAGCAGCCAGTACGCGGTCGCCAGATTGGACTTAGCCTGCATGCGAACATCCGTTGATGTAGCGACCTGCAGGAGCTTCTGCAGCACTTTCTCCGCCTTCTCCCGCTCCCCGACCTTCATAAGCAAAAATGCATATTGAATATGATGCTGAGGGTTGGCGTTTTTCGATTTATACGCCTTCTCCAGAAACGCCAGCGCTTTATCCATGTCCCCCTGCGCATAAACCGCATTGCCCCTCAAAACATACCACGTCGAAAGATTGGCGTAGATCAGATAAATCAACAGTCCGGCAATTAACCCGATTCCAAGCAACCAGTGCACCTGAAATCCAATAACAATGACAATGAATACTCCAGCCAGTATAAGCAGTACTTTCACGATTTGCGGCACTGTCCTTCACCTTCTCCCTCAAGTCTAAATCAGCCACAATAAGTATTTCTACATAAGTCATTCTAACTCTTTTCAAAAATAATAAATAATTTAATTTGGCATGTTACAATCCATGTATGAAGAACAGTTGGAGTGTGACGAAAATGAGTAAACGAGAACAACAAAAACAACAACGCCGCCAAAAAATGATCCAGACTGCAAAGGATTTATTTTTGGAGCAAGGCGTGCAAAATATACAAATGCAGGATGTTGCGACTGCTGCCGACGTTGGAATAGCAACCTTATTTCGCTATTTCCCTAAAAAGGAGTATTTGGTTATTGCCGCTACGAATGCGATTACGGATGAAATGGCCGCGAATGTAGGACGGATTGTCGAGAAAACAATTTCCGCATACGAAAAAATCGAACAAATTCTGGATTATTATATAGATGGATCCAAGGATCCCCAGCTTCGTTTGGCAAAGTTTTTCGAGTCCTATCATTTATACGAAAAAATAGCGGCAGAATCGCCCGAGCAATATGCGGAATATTTATTAGCACGAAGTAAACTAGCCCAAATTTTATTAACATTGGCCGAGCAGGGCAAGCAGGACGGCTCATTGAGACCGGATGTTGATTTGGATGTGTTTATCATGACGATGGTGCAGAATTTCAGCATATTCACATTCAAATCAAGCCTGGCCAACCATGATGCCACTCTTTCGACGTTGCTTTCGGCGGACAAGCAGCTTGCGATGATGAAGGATGTATTTTTACGCTATATTCGGGCATCCCAATAACGGGCGTATAGATTGACATTCCAACGGGAAAGTTGTTTACTAGTAAGTGTGAATAGTGATAGTCGACTATCACTTTAAGCGAATCTATTTTAGGAGGGCTTATTATGAGTCGCTTATCAGGCAAGGTAGCCATTATTACAGGAGCAGCGCAAGGTATGGGCGCGGCACATGCAAAATTATTTGTAGAGCACGGCGCAAAGGTTGTTTTAACCGATCTAAATGAGGAAAAGGGGCATGCATTTGCATCCGAGTTAGGCGAGAATGCTCTATTCGTTAAACAAAACGTAGCCTCTCAAGAAGATTGGACAAAAGTCGTCGCGAAAGCCGAAGAAGCTTTCGGTCCAGTAAACGTATTAGTAAACAACGCCGGCATTACGATGGCTAAAAATATGCTTGATCTTACAGAAGAAGAATACCGTCGCATCGTAGACATTAATCAAGTGTCTGTATTCTTGGGCATGAAAACCGTGGCAGCTTCGATGATAAAAGCTGGCGGCGGTTCGATCATCAACATCTCTTCGATGAACGGCCTGGTTGCCGGTGCCGTAGGTTACACGGATACTAAATTCGCAGTGCGCGGCATGACAAAAGCAGCCGCGATCAACCTGGCGCCGATGGGCATTCGCGTAAACTCCGTACATCCAGGCGTTATTGCAACGCCAATGGTTGTACAAGAAGATACAAAAGCGGCTGTAGAAGCCTTCTCTCAACACATTCCATTAAAACGCGTAGCCCAACCGGAAGAAGTATCGAATATGGTATTGTTCTTGGCTTCCGACGAGGCTAGCTACTCTACAGGATCGGAATTCATTATCGATGGCGGGCTAACTGCACAGTAATAAGGTTCGCGGTATTAAAATGGCCGATTTTCTACCGGGGTAGAAAATCGGCCTTCTTTAGGAGCATGTTGAGAACTGCTTTTTACACTCAGTAAGGATTCGTAGCAATAAAACTCGCCGTCTTCACGTAGATGCGCGGATTTAGCTTTAACTGATTGACGATTACTTCCGCGATGTCCTCCGCTTGCATGAACTTCGAATCGTTGTTTTCCTTGATCAGATTGAGATCAAGCGCCAGATCCGTGGCGACCGTACTAGGGTTCAGAGCCGTTACGCGAATATTGTTGCGACGAACCTCTTGCGCTAACGATTCCGTGAAACCGATCACCGCGAATTTCGATGCGCTGTAAGCGCTGGAGGTAGCCGCTCCGCTCAATCCGCTGGTAGAGGAAATATTAATAATATCCCCGCCTGACTTCTCGATCAATTGAGGCAGCACCGCACGCGTGACATAATAGGTGCCTAGCAGATTCGTATCGATGATCCGTTTCCACTCTTCGGGGTCCATATCCAATACGGAGCCAAATGTCGCGATTCCCGCATTATTGATTAGAATGTCCGCGGAGCCCAGCTCGCTTCTCAGAGCTTCCACCGCGGCTTCCACTTGCTCTTTGGAGGAGATATCGGCGGTTGCATAAGCTGCTTTAACGCCCAGCCCTTTCAATTCGTCGGCCACTTCCTTTAAGGAAGCCTCGCTCCTGGCAACCAGGCCAACGTTTACGCCTTCTTTCGCTAATGCGACAGCCGTCGCTTTGCCGATCCCTCTTGCCGCTCCTGTTACGATTGCTACTTTTCCTTCCAACGATTGCGCCATTGTGCAGCTCCTCTCCATTCTGTACTTACATTATAACAAAGAAACAATTTCATCCATAAAGCATTGTAGCGTGCTCGATATATAGGAGTCTTTACGCCATATAAAAATGGTCGTAATTTCATGATAAGGTTCCGGTACGCTATGACCATACACGGTGCCCTTGACAATCAGATCGGTAATGGATGATTCCGGAATAATCGTCATTCCTATTCCTGCAGCGACGCTGCCTATAATCGTTCCGAACGTTCCGAATTCCATGATCTGCTTCGGGATAATCCCCTCCGCCTTCATCCAGCTTTCAAGTCTTTCCCGATATCCGCAGCCTTTATTGTACAGCAAGAGAGGCTTTTCCGTTATTTCCTCGATACGAAAGCTTTCTCCTTTGGTTACGAGCACCAGCTTTTCTTGAAAAACCTCAAGCTGTTCGATTAAAGGATGCCTGATGGGGCCTGTAACAAAAGCTCCATCCAGCTTCATATCAAGTACTTGTTGGACCAAGTCATCGGTAACCCCGGTTTTTAATGATAATTCAACATTGGGATACTTGCCATAATAAGAGGATAGGATGTCCGGCAGTGCATTCACCGTCTCCACGATCCCGATTTCCAGGACACCAGAGGGGTAGGACTTATCTTCGAATAGATGTGCCATCTCCTCCATCCTCGACAAGATTTCCCTCGAATGCTCCAACAACCGCTTTCCTTCCGGGTTAAGGATCATCCCGCGTTTATGCCGATAGAACAATGGCGTCCGAAGCTCTTTCTCCAGCAGCTTTATTCTTGCCGTGACATTGGATTGCACGTAGTTTAGCTCCAATGCGGCTTTACTGACACTACCATGCGTTGCAACCGCCTGGAATATTCTCAAATCATTAAACTCCAATGCAACCTCGCCTCTGTTCTCCAATGGAAACATGTTTTTCAAGTATCATTATAAATGATGAAGAAAGTAATTTTCAATCATTTTACTATATCCATTCTCCTTCCTATAATGAGTGATGTACAAAGGATTGGGCAGAATTTCTATAGGGAGAGGCTACACATGCTAAACAAACAAGTCATCATAGGTTCCATTCTCTGTCTCATCGCCAGTATGTCATGGGGAGCGATGTTTCCTGTTGCACACATTGCGTTGCAGCAAATTGATCCATTTTATTTTTCATTTATCCGATATTTTGCCGTGGGCGTCATTCTTAGCGTGCTGCTTTGGATAAAAGAAGGGAAAACGGCATTCCGTCTGGAAGGAAAGGGCAAGACTCTATTGTTTTTTGGAACGATGGCATTTGTGGTCTATAATATGGCCATTTTCTTCGGGCAGCAGCTCATGGGGGAATCCGGGACAATCGCCGCCTCCATTATGGAAGTGCTCATGCCGATGATTTCCGTTATGCTCTTGTGGATCACAACCAAAAAAGCACCGAATACATACACGCTCACAAGTGTAGGTATCGCGCTCGCCGGCGCTTTGCTCGTTATTACCAATGGGAAATTGACATTTTTTATGATGGCCGGGCAACATCTTGTTCCTTTGCTTCTGATTTTCACGGGAGTTGTGGGATGGGTCGTGTATTCGATGGGGGAGAGCCGATTTAGAGATTGGTCGATCCTGCGTTATTCCACACTCACATGTTTGCTAGGAACTGCAGTGTCTTTCATTATCGTTATGCTTGCTTCCGCCTTTGGGTTGGTTCCCGTTCCTGGCTGGCACACGATACTTTCGATTAAATACGAAATGTCCTTTATGATTCTACTGCCAGGGCTTGTAGCCCTGCTGTGCTGGAATTCAGGGATCAAACGGCTATCGCCGCTTAACGGCATCTTATTTATTAATTTTGTTCCAATTACTACATTCGTCATTATGGCCTTTCAAGGCTATCAGATTAGCAGCTACGAATTATACGGCACGCTGCTCATTATCTTTGCCTTATTACGGAACAATATGCACCAGAGGAAAGCACAGCGGTTAAAAGACAACAAAACCTATTCCGCTAGCCCTGTAAAAGAACGATCAGAGGCAGCGCTCTGATCGTCCTTTTTTTCGATGAAGTTTTCTCGGAATTGGTTTATTTAACTAACAGTCCCGCATCTGTTGTCGGATTTTTGGGTTTGCGATGGAAGAGACGATCAAGCCCTTTGTGCATAAGCGGAAGGACGTAACGATCTAATCCAAAGCGGCCAGCGTTCGTGCCGGCGAAGATGACCATCAATCCAAGAAGCAGAAGCCACGGGTTCGTGCTTACGGTACCTGCGAACATAAACATGAAGTTCATTAAGGCTCCGAAGAATGCGGCGGTAAGCGTTAGTGTACCAAGGATGAGTCCAAGTCCTACCAGGAATTCTCCCCATGGTATAGCGACGTTAATGAATCCAACGTTCGGTAATGCAAAGTGTTCTACAAATGCAGTGTAGGTAGGGTAAACCGCTTCGCCTGTAGCTTTATCAAGCACCGGGTTGTTTACGGCCGCGTTGAGGAAACCCGTTGCATCGAAAGGCGTTGCTCCCGTAATTTTATGCCATCCGGCGTCCAACCATGCGAACCCAACTACGAAGCGAACAATAGTGACTAGAATACCAGCGATTTTATTCTCTCTCCAAAATTTTAACATGAAACTCACTCCCGTTCTTCATTATTAGCAGCGGTATTAACTTTGGCGTTAGATCAGCTTCAATCTCGCTGATGGTTGAGATCGTTGTATATGATTCATCAGGATCACCGTCCTCGTTAGTTTCGATTGATGATTGCTTCTTGTTGATGTCTTTATTATAGAACGTAAAAACGGTTGACATTGTGATTCAAATCACAAAGTTAAGGGGTAATATTTGATCAATTTGTGAATAGATTCACAATGATCGGCGTGTAACGAAACCGACACCAATTGTCACATACAGCACGTTGCTCAAGAAGGCAGCAGTGGATGACAAAAAAAAGGAGCTAAGCGAGAACAAGCCGCTTAGCTCCTTGGTTTCTTGCATGTATTATCCTTTTTTGTTCACTTAGCATCAAAGCATTAAGGCTTCAATACGGATACGAGAGTTTCGTTATCCCCGGATATGACCGTCACTTCGGGCGGTAATTTCAGGTCTTTTACGAACAGCGTTTCTCCGATTTCCATCGCGCTGATGTCGAGCTCGACCACGGACGGCAAGTTCTTAGGCAAAGCCTCCACTTCCACATAGGGGTCTTCGACCTGCACGACTCCCCCCGACTTTGTTCCAATAGGGCTGCCCAATAGCTTTACCGGAAGCTTCGTACGAATAACTTCGCCCGACTGAACAAGTTGGAAATCTACATGCAGCAGCTCGCCGGTCACCGGGTTGCGGTGAAGGTCCTCCAGCAATACCGTCAGGGAATAGTCATCTGCCAGCTTAAGCTCGATAAAGCCGGAGCCCCCTTTCTTTAGCCACTTTTCAAATTGCTTGGTGGATATATGAATGATTTCGTTTTCTGCGTGTTTTCCGAATACGACCCCGGGCAAACGACCCTCCCGACGTAAATTCCGCAGTCCGGAAGATTTCAATCGCGGACGTCTTTCTGTATGAATGCATGCAGCCATGCTCTACCTCTCCTTTACATGAGTGATTTTAGCGCTGTAATAGCAGCGGTTGAACCTCCCCGGCACGGGGATAAATAGAGAAACATAGCATCACAACCTCCATGTCCTTTCGGATAGATAGACATACATTAAATGTAAAAACCCGCAAATACAGACCAAGGCACCCCACTCCTAAGAGTGGAATGCCTATGGGTTTCATTCACCATATCATAGATTGTCAGCCGTGTCGATACGCTCCGGCAAAGGATTGTTATCCGCAAACAAATCCGGATTATCCTTGAGCATATCCGTAATGACCTCCGCCACCAAAGCTGCATCACATACCCTAACGACGGCATCTCCCAACCGCCCTTTATACATCGCTCCCTTGCGTTCAAGCACTTCGTCCACTTTCCAAAAATGCTCGGACCACGATAGCCCGCAATGTCTGCGGGAAGGCACAGGGATTTCGGTTCCATCAGCCAAAACCGTATACAGCATCTGGTGATCATCCGTTAGTCTTCCGGGTATATCCACCCATTCCTCGACGCCATGAATAAAGGTGTTGCGCTTTAAATCGACTCCGACCAACATAATCGTTGCTTTCCGGTCAAGCAGCTTCCCCCAACTGGAGCCTCTGGCGCATGGAGTATCGAAATGATGGTCGCTGTTTGTAAATGCAAGTGCATCCCTCCCCAGCGCCGCCACGGAATGAGTGGGATGCCAAGAACGCGCCACGCCCGGCCTTTTGCGAAAAAGTTCGGGCAAAATGCCGACGCAAACCGGCGACTCCTCCACGTAGAACCTCGGATTCTCAGCATTTATATGCGACCATGTATGAGTGGGCAACACTAGCAGCCCATCCTTCATATAGTCGGACAACACGTCCAGGACCGTGTCCGCGCCGCCATCGACTTGTCCCAGACTTTTCATCGACGAATGAACCAATAACGTGCCAGCCGCATCAATGCCCAGCTGTTCTAATTGCATCTGCAAGCTCTCTTTGGTGTGCAACCTTTTCCCCTCCAATCGTAATAGCCTAACCGTTACCATCCTGATTCCCAATTCAACTCAATTTACGTCGAGTATATTTCTCAGTCCATCCAGGTTGCACACAATTATTTTTCTCTGATCATTGCGTATCAATTGCTCGTTTTGTAATTCCAGCAATAATTTCGTCACGGTTTCGCGTGCCGTTCCTGTCATATCCGCCAATTGCTGATGCGTTAGCTTCAAATCAATTAATATACCATCCGCAGAGGGTACGCCATGTTGTTCGGTTAGTCGCAGCAACATGCGAGCAATGCGCGTGCGCACGTCGTGAATGGTCAGGTCCATGATTAATTTATTGGCATCGCGCAGACGATCCAAAGCCGTTCCCAATATACCGATCAGGATCTCGGGCTTGCTATTGACTAAAGGAATGAAATGGCGTTTTTTCAAAATGCATAAAGTAGACTTCTCGATTGTCCTCGCCGAAGCAGAGCGTACTCTTTCATTCTGCAGCAAAGCCATCTCTCCAAAAAAATCCCCTTCTCTAAAAATAGAAAGAACCACATCCCTGGAGTGATTATCTTGATAAATTTGAATCACTCCGGATATAACCAGATAAAGCTCATCTCCTTCATCGCCTTCTAAAAAAATAGACTCGCCTTTTGTATATACGCGCTTGCTGCATAACTTGGAAATTTCAGTTAGATATTCATCATCAAGTTGCTCGAAGAGCGGGAAATTTCGTAATAGCTGCAGATTCATCTTCAAAGCCTCCTGTACGAGCCATAATTGGAAAGGGCCATCCTCCGGCAGCCTGTTCAGCCACGCCAGATATGACCCTTTCTTATACGTGTTTTAAATCGCTTTTCACCTTTCAACCAGCTTGCTCCGTATTAAGGTTAACGCTTCCCGCGCTGCCTTTTCGCCCATGGCCATGTTATGGTTAGACAATTTAAACGATACCTGATTTGTCGTTATTTCGGGCCTAAGCACGACATCCGCGATTTGCGCTTCTTCCGAAATAATTTTTCGGCTCATAATTTCAATCGTGTTGAGGATCGCCACTACAAAGCTTTTTGGTTCTCCTAACACCGGCGTACTCAAATCAACGGCGATCACCACGTCGGCCCCCATGCTTTTGGTTAGCGCAACAGGAACAGGATGAACCACCGCGCCATCCACCAGGTAGCGTTGCTGATACTGAACCGGCTTGATGAAACCGGGGATCGCCGTCGAAGCGCAAATCGCATGGGAAACTCTTCCTTTATTGAAAATGTGCGCTTCGCCGCTCACCGCATCCGCAGCTACGGCGGCAAACGGAATCGGCAAGTCCTCAAAGTTGACAGGACCGATATATTTTTCGACAAAACGCGCCATTGGATGATTGCTTACTAACGCCTTCGGAGGCATCACAAAGTTAACAAGCTGCCCCCAACGAACGGTTGGCAGCACCTTCTCGAAAGCGGAAACAGGCTGCCCCCCGGCGTATAACGCCCCAATAAATGCCCCTACGCTTGTCCCTGCAATGATGTCGATGGGGATGCCTTCTTGCTCCAACAGCTTAATAACGCCAACATGCGCGGCCCCCCGCGCGGCGCCGCTGCCCAGCGCAAGCCCGATCCTCGGCCTTGTTCCCGGCTCGCGGTTCCTTCCGAATCGCAGATGACGCTTAAGGATCATTCGATTACCGCTGACAACATGCGCTTCCTGCACGACCGTTTTCAGTTCCTGGACATTGCCGTCAAGATACGGATAGACCGTCATCATATTCATCGCGTCATGGGAGATCAATTCCTGCGGATCATCCGAACCCGCGGCCGATAGGAACGTATGGACGAGCTCGGGGATGTCCTCCTTCCGCTCCCTGAGCGGAATCATCTTTACCTCTAGTGCATGGGTATCCGGTTTGTCGCAGGCTGTCATGAGGATACGCGTATTCTCTGAAGATTGGAGCAATCGACTTACCAATTCCATCGGCATTGAATCCACATTTTCCAGTACAATGGTTCCTTCTCTTGCCGCCCGCACTTTCATATCCCAATCCTCTTGAAGGAAGTTTGCCCCGTCCAAGCTTACGATCGGATATTCGGCGCGCCGGGACAATCGATGAATTTCGTATGCGACATGCGACTTGCCGACGCCTTTCTCGCCCACGATACATACCGGGTCTTCCCGCTGAGCGCATTCTGTCATGTCTCTGCGGAGCCCATGCATAAATTTGCTGCTGCCAACCAACGGTCCATATTGCGCCTGCCGCTCCAGCTCCAGCTCCCGCATAACGGCAAGGCTTCTCGTATATTCCTCTGCCACCCGGTCGTTGGACTCCTGAATGCGCTTGATCATCGCTTCGGTCATATGCTGCCGGAACGTAGTGCTCCGATCCATCAATAACAGCAACCCTTGCCGAGGCATTGCTACCGTCTCTACCGTGCCGACAGCCTTTACGGTAGCACTTACCGTTTTCCCCGTCAGACAGGACATTTCCCCAACGAAATGTCCTCGCTCCAAATTCGCCACGAGAATCTTTTTTTCATTCTCCAGGTACACATCCAATTTGCCGGACAACACGATATGGAAGACTTCGCTCGATTGCCCCTGCTTCAGAATAATCATGCCGTCAGTAAACGAATGTTTCGTTAAATAGGGGTAGATCGATTGCAAATCTCCTTGCTCTAATTCTATCAATAACGGGTAATCCCGTATTTCGTCGAACTTCAACGGATACACCTCCCCCTGAGTCAGCGTAGCCTTCGCTCCTTTCATTTTATGGCATCCCTCCCGGCTTTACAACGTTAAAGAAAAAGGCGCCCTAATGATTCGTTAATTAGACTTATGTCACTTGATTGTCTGGAAAAAGTTTGCTATTATGACTATTATGTTGACGGTTTGAGTCTATGAGATAACCCGAACAATTTGATCCGCTCGCCCGCGAGCCTATCTTATTGTTGGGGTTTTTTTATGATTTTTTGTCAACATGCGGTTTATTAATCGGACTCATTCGGGGAAGGAGGCGTTATTGGCAGCTGAGACCGGCTCGACTGGATTAAAAGCAATAATAATCTCGCCAAATAAGAGGAGGTTTTTTGTATGCTTCAAGTTCAAACGTCGACGTTTATGAAGAAACAAGTAAAACGGATTGGGTTGGTTATTTTTTCCATTATGTTATGGGGTACGTCGGTTATGTCCGCATTTGCGGCAACTCCCCAGAAAACGGTTAATGCTTCGGCAACCCTTGCTTACAATATTCTCGGCCTTAATCACAATAAAGTTGTTCAAAAGGCTTATATCGGTTCAACCTATCTTTATGTAACCCAACGGGATGAGGGAAACTGTTATCTCTCACGATTGTCAATCAGCGGCAATAACGCCACGTATATGGACGAAATGGCCGTTACCAATGCGGGGCATTGCCAGACGCTTGATATGTACGAATACAATGGCGAAAATTATTTCTACTTCAGTTCAAAGGCGGATCCCTCCACCGAGCGTTACTGGTCGCTCCAGGTCTCAAGACTGCAGTACTCTCCCGGTCAAACCTACAACTACACCGATCTTCATCGATTTACCTACATGAATTATGCCAACGCTGCCGGTACGAAATTGGGGGATACCTATCGGGTTGATGGCGGAGGAAACGGCAGTTATACAATCTTTCGCATACAAACCAAACAAAAAACGGTTACATGGTCCATCTACGACACGGATAAATTAAACCAGTTGCTGGACAATAACCAGCAAGTACGAATGGACAGCGTGGCAGCAAGAAATGCGATCGTTACGAGCTTTACGCAGTCGGGAAGCGCGATCGTCAGGCCGAACGAATCTTTCCAGGGCGTCGATATTTACAGTCATACAAAGATTTACACATCAGGCGGCGTGACGGGAGATACTCCGCAAATTGCCTTGATGTCCAACAACGGCACCTACAAAACTCTCGTAAATATAACGAATCTGGGCGCGCTCGAGATAGAGGGAGTGCAACCCAAATACGGAAATGTTTATTTTACAATAGTGCCGGATCCGGTAAATAAACAAAATACACAAAAAGTCTATTACGTTCCCGACACCGTTTTTAATTAAAAGAAGCGAAACGACCACAAACCTTGACAGTTTTAGAATGTTATGCTAGCATTGGGTTTGTTCAAAACTTCATACTTTGTAAGCGCTATATTTCGTGGAGCGCTTAGGACGGACGGGTAGAGACGATGAGAAACCCTTAGTCTAAAACTGCCACTCCATTTTGGAAGGAGGTTTAGCTAAGTTTCTCATCGTTTTTTTGCGTTTTTAGAATATACCCAAAAAAGAGGGATGAAGGTATGAGAGTTAAAATAGCGAAAACATGTCTATCCATCATGCTTATCGTGAGTATGATTGCCCTTGGCGCATGTTCCTCCACAAATAACGGACCAAATAAATCTCCGTCGGCCAGCGCAACCGGAACAGCAACAACGACCGACAACCCTTCAGCTACCAAAAAGGATCCGATCGAACTAGTTTTCTTCTATCCTGTCGCTGTCGGGGGTTCCATGCGGGAGGTATTTGATAATCTGGCAACACAATTTAACGAAGAACACGGTCCCGACATCACAGTAAAAAATGTATACTCGGGAAGCTACCAAGATACGCTTGTTAAAGTAAAGACCGGCGTAATGGGCAAGGACTCGCCGGATCTGACCCTGCTCTCCTCGACAGCGTTGTTCGAGCTGTTGGATATGGATGCCATCATGCCCATTGACGATTTGATTGCCAAGGATGGCGGCGATGACTACATTAACGACTTCTACGAAGCCTTTCTGGCCAATGGTCGAACCAATGGACAACTATACAGCATTCCTTTCCAAAGGAGTACGATCATCCTCTATTACAATAAGGATCTCTTTAGGAAAGCAGGACTTGACCCGGAGAAACCGCCGACCACTTATGCTGAGCTCGTGGAATACGGAAAAGCTTTAACCAATAAAGAAACCTGGGGATTAGAAATCACGGCAACCGATTTTATACAATGGATGTTTCAAGCCTTCGCATTGCAAAACGGCAAAAACATTATGAATCAAGACGGAACGGAAGTTTATCTCGATACGCCGGAGAATATTGAAGTTCTGCAATTCTGGAAGGACCTTGTCTTTAAACATAAAATCATGCCGACGGGCGCTACAGCCTGGGGAACGATTCCCACTGACTTCATCAGTCAGAAGACTGCGATGATGTACCACACGACGGGTAATCTGGGCACAGTCCAAAAGGGTGCGACGTTTGATTTTGGCACAGCATTCCTGCCCGCTGGAAAGCAATATGGTACGCCTGTAGGAGGAGCCAATCTTTATATTATTAAAGGTTTGTCGCAAGAACGGCAGGATGCGGCCTGGAAGTTTATTCGCTGGTTGACCGAACCGGAACGAATGGCGCAATTCAGCATCGAAACCGGTTATGTTGCGGCAACGAAATCATCGTATGAGACAGATGTCATGAAGAAATTCACAGCCGAATTCCCCCAATTTCTGACGGCGCGCGATCAGCTTGAATACGCTTCATCTTCCTTTTCTGTTCATAACCAGGGGGAAATCGCGAAGGTATTTATGGCGGAATTGCAGGCAGCCATTGTAAGCAACGCCGACCCGGCCGAATCATTAAAGAAAATACAAAAGGCAGCGGACGAAGCCTTGAAGCAATATCATAAATAAAAATCAGGAGACGGTATACCGATGAGAGACTTATTGCGATCCAGACAGACCCAAACGAATATCTACGGTTATCTCCTGCTCCTGCCTTCTCTCATTTTTCTCGTTCTGTTTACATTCTATCCGCTCGCGAGAACGATGTATAACAGTTTGTTCTACAACAAAATAAGCCTGCCTAACCCCGAATTTGCGGGGTTAGGCAACTTTCGGAGCTTATGGGATAATGAAGTTTTTTGGAAGGTCATGAGAAATACGTTTATATTCGTCGCAGGCACAGTACCGATTAGTATTGCCATCGCTCTGATGATGGCGTTGTTCGTCAATAAAGCGTTTAGAGGCAGCGGAATTCTTCGTACCCTCTTTTTTTATCCGACCGTTTTGCCGACTATAGCGGCCGCTAATATATGGTTGTTTATTTACACGCCCAATTATGGATTACTGAATATGGTTCTGGAGAAAATCGGTTTGTCATCATTTAACTGGTTGGGCGACCCAAGTACGGCATTACTGTCAACCATGATCATGATGATATGGAAAGAGGCCGGCTATCTAATGGTTTTTTATCTCGCCGGGCTGCAAAATATTCCGAAAGATATGTATGAGGCTGCGGAAGTGGATGGCGGCAAACCTTCTTACGTATTTTTTAAAATCACATTTCCTTTATTGATGCCAAGCACGCTGTTTATTCTCATTATCTCCACCACGCACGGCTTCAGGATGGTGGATCACTTGCCAATTATGACGGGAGGCGGACCCAACAATGCCAGCAACCTGCTGCTTTACTATATTTACGAAACCGCCTTCTCTTCATGGAACACCGGGTTAGCCGCTGCACTGACTTTGATCCTGGCCGTCATCCTTCTATTATTTGCAAGCTTCCAATTTTTCGGCTTGGATAAAAAAATTCATTATAACTAGGGTGTGCAGATGCGAAAAATAATACAACTTTCCATGTTTACTATGGGTATTCTATGGTTCATACCATTTGCATGGATCATATGGACCTCCATTCGCCCAAGCGAGCTGGCTATGCAAGCGGATTTTACAACATTAAAGTTTACCTTGTCCAATTTTGTAGATGCCTGGCAAGGGGCGGCTTTTAATCAGTATTATATCAATACCATTATTATTGTATTGGGCATACTCGCCTTTCAATTATTTTCCGTAACTCTCGCTGCATACGCGTTTGCCAGGCTCGCTTTCTGGGGCAGCAACGCGATGTTGATCATCGTTATGATTCAGATTATGATTCCGCCGGAATCGCTTATTGCACCCAATTATTTAACGATCAGCGACATGAATCTATACGACACGAAACTTGCAATCATGCTGCCTGCCTTTGCATCCGCCTTCGGAATATTTTTGCTTCGTCAGACGTTTAAAGCCGTACCGGTCGAAATGGACGAGGCGGCCAGGCTCGAAGGCTGTAATCTGCTTCAGATGATTTGGAAGATTTATGTTCCATTGTCCGTCCCAACCTTGATTGCATTTAGCATCGTGTCCATCAGCGCGCATTGGAACAGCTTCTTGTGGCCGCTGATCGTGACCAGTTCGCCGGAGAATCGTCCGCTTACGGTTGGTTTGGCCATCTATGCCGGCTCATCCGAAACAGGTGCCCAGTGGTCCGCCGTTTCGGCGGCGACCCTTATTATCGTGCTTCCCCTAATTGCAGGTTTTTTAATTTTTCAGCGGAAATTTATTAACAGCTTTATGCATGTTGGTGTCAAGTGACGCCGGAAATGAGTCAAGAATACGTCATATGAGGTGACAGAATGTCGAAATCGAAAGTAATCGTAATCGGCCATCGAGGTTGTGCGGCAGAAGCGCCAGAAAATACTCTGGCTTCATTTTCGCTTGCGTTGCAACAGAAGTGTGACGCGATTGAACTGGATGTTCAGCTTTCTGCCGATAATGAAATCGTCGTTTGTCATGACCGCACGATTGACCGAACCACGGACCGCAAAGGCGCCATCCGTCAGCTGACAGCGGCTGAATTAAAACAGGCGGATGCCGGACGATGGTTCCACGAGCAATATGCCGGAGAAAGAATCCCCCTGCTCGAAGAAGTGCTTGACCTGGTTCCGCCTTCGATTACCTTAAATATCGAAATTAAAGATTCATGCGGCGGGGAAATCGAGCCCCGGCTCGTCGATTTGTTGAAACGGAAAGATCGGATGTCCAATATCATTGTCGTATCCTTTGATTTTAAAAGCCTAAGTCTCGTCAAACGAATCGCGTCCGATATTCCTATTGGCCTTACGTACTCCAATAACTTTGTCGATCACCATCGTTTAACCGAATTAGTGGATATACCGGTTTATTCCCTTCACCCCAACTTTATACACATCAACAAAGCCGATGTAGAGGAAGCATTAAGTCGCGGGTTAAAGGTTTTTGCTTATACCGTCAACACCGAGGGCGATATGAAAAAAGTATTGGATTACGGATTGACCGGAATATTGACGGATTGTCCCGGTAAACTCAAAGCATTACTGGACTCATAAGCGCCCAAACAACTTTCCGATTAAACCTCTGGAGGAGAAAAAATGTCCAAGACAAATACTTCTGGGATCGATAGAATCACTTATTGTCTGAAGCGAAAACCCGTGATCACGTCGCTGGTACAGGAAAATGATTTGAGCGAGATTTTGCAAACGACGTCAAATATCGTTTGTGTGCTGAAATCGGATGTCTTTATATTAAGCGAATACGTGAACCAAATTAAAGAGGCGGGTAAACTTTCATTTATTCACTTCGATCTTGTAGAGGGTCTTGGAAAAGATAAAGTCGGAGTCGCTTATCTGGCAAAAACCATTGGTGCAGACGGCATTATTACCACCAAAAGTTCCATTATTACGGAAGCCCATAAGCTGGGACTTATTACAGTACAACGTCTATTTATATTCGATTCCGTATCGCTTGATAACGGAATTAAATTGGCAAAAGCCTCTAAACCGGATGCGATTGAAGTGCTCCCTGGCATGGTATGCTCCAAAATTATGGACCGCATCCGCAAAGAAACGGACATCCCAGTCATCGCCGGGGGATTAATGCTCGATATGGACGATTTACAAAACGCTATCAAAAGCGGAGCCATTGGAATCTCGACCTCCAGCAAGGAGCTCTGGCGTTGGCAAGATCACAACCAATAATAATTGAAAATTCAATGGGCAGAGACATAGAGAAGCCCTTTGCATTGATCCAGGCTTTCGGTGACGGAAGCGATACGGATTGCAAAGGGCTTCTCTTTTTTTTGTAAACTCGGCAACTTGAATGGAAAGGAATTCATCATGGATCAATTTGCTGGCTACATCTTCGATCTGGACGGAACGATTTATATTGGGGACCAAGTGATCGAGGGAGCTTTAGAAACAATCAGATATTTGCAATCGCAAAATAAAAAGATGTTATTTCTCACCAACAAGACCATTGAATCCCGTGAAAGATATGTAGAAAAACTAAACGGTTTCGGAGTAAATATCGGCTTGGAAAACCTGTTGAGCCCTTCCGTTGTCACCTTGCATTATTTGCAAAAAAATTATCATAAGGCGCTCGTATACCTGATTGGCGAAACCGCGCTAAAAGAAGAATTACAGCAGGGAGGTATCCAGTTTGCGCAGTCCCCCGAGGAAACCGATATTGTCGTCGTCTCGTGGGATAGGGATTTCCACTACAGGCATCTGAACTTTGCTTATCAATCCGTTCGCAGGGGAGCTCCGATTATTGCTACGCACCCGGATCGAACTTGTCCTGTTGCAGATGGAGAGGTGCCCGATTGCGGGGGAATGATCGGCGCCATAGAAGCGGTTACCTACAAAAAGATTGATGTAATTATGGGTAAACCTTCGCACCTGATGGCGTTAACGGCTTTGGATATTTTGCAGGTTCAAGCTTCCGAATGTTTGATGACCGGGGATCGACTGGAGACCGATATTTTAATGGGGCGCCGAGCGGGCATGCATACAGCACTTGTACTTACAGGTGTGACCTCGGCAGAAGATGTCCCAACTTCTATTGTGAAACCTGATTATATACTAAGCTCCGTATCTGATCTTATGTTTCATGCAAAAAGGACAGGGGTTTAACATGTCAAACGTGATCGAGTTCATCTCCGTGTTTTTTAAGGACTACGAATTTTATTTTCGTATCTTGATCAGCGCTGTTCTCGGGTTATTGATCGGATTCGATCGAACTCATAAAAACAAACCGGCCGGTGTCAAAACCTTTACGTTTGTGACGGTCGCATGCGCGCTTATCACCATCGTATCAATCGAGAGCGTTGACGTGTTCGGCCATTTGCATGATCGAACGATGATGGATCCGATGCGTCTCGCAGCCCAAATTGTGACCGGTTTAGGGTTTCTTGGAGCCGGATTAATTATGAAGTCCGGCTTCGAGGTAAAGGGACTGACATCCGCGGCGATGATTTTGTTCGCGGGAGGAGTTGGCATCGGCATCGGAGCCGGCTTTTATGGGTTCGTGCTGTTCGCCATCGCTACCGTTTTTATCTTTGTACGCATAGGTGGCTGGATCGAAAAGCGGGAGCATGACAAATCACAGTCGATTGCCCAAGATGAACCGACAGGAGACTTGACGTTCCCCGGATAAGCCCTGTCCATCGCCGGCATTTACCTATTCCAGGCATATCCTCCTGTTTACAACTGGTGAAAAGAGGCGCCCGCCAGGGCGCCTCGACTTATGCTTTGGATGCTTCGGTATATCGCTTGAAACTGTCCATAATCGCTTGCCAGCCCGCCTGCTGGAATTCAACGGGGTGAGTGCTCTCAGGGTCGAAGATTTCAACGACCTTCGTCGTCTCGCCTTGATCAACGAACGTAATATCCACCTTCCGCCCGTCTCCCATCGTGTAGGAAATCGCCTCATGCAGCTTCACTTCGTCATAAGTTCCGCCGAAATCAAAGCCCATGCTGCCGTCTCGCGCTTCCATCCGTGTTATGAACGTGCCGCCGACTCGCAAATCATTTTCCGCTCTTGGCGCATGCCAATCCTCTGAAGGTTGATTCCACTTCGTGATGTGATCCGGCTCGGTCCAATAACTCCATACTTTTGCCAAAGGGGCTTGAACGACGGTCTCTACGGTTACTTTCGTCTGATTGCTTGTTTCCATTGAAAAGGACACCTCTTTACGGGAATTTTTGCTTCTCCCTTATATAGACGAATGCCGATCGCTATATTCATCGGTCTATTTGTTCCGGAAGCCCTAATCGGGAAAATAATTTTGCATTAATGAAATTTTGAACATGGAGGATTCGATGATCTTTCATTTCAATCACATGGATGCCCCAAGGAACCAGCACGGATGCCTCCTTGCTCGGTACGTACTGCGCCAAAGCGGGATAGCCGCCATTGACGGTGGTCCGCAAAAATTTGGATCCCACGCAATGCCAGCGCGTAAGGGCAAAAAACTTGGACAAATCGTCCTGACCGCTTATCCACATGGCGAAAGGCGGCATGGACATGCAACCTTCCTCATGAAACAACGACACTAGCGCAGGGATATCGAATTGTTCGAAGGCCTCCACATACCTGGAGAGGAGATCAGGGTCGGGATGGGCATCCATCTTGCTGTATTCTTCGGAACGAAGCTGCGTTCGGTCCATCGTCTCTCTGGCTCGTTGCAAGGCGCTGTTGACCGCTGCCGGCGACATTCCCAACGTTTCCGCGATTTGTTTGGACGACCATTCGAATACATCCTTCAGAATAAGAACCGCACGTTGCCGAGGCGGCAAGGATTGCAAGAGTGCAATAAAGCAGAGCTGGAGGGTATCCCTGCGAACGAGAATATCCTCCGGATTCCCTCCAAAATCGGCCGAAGGCCAAATCCAGGACGAGTCTGGCAGCATTTCGACAGGTTCGACAATGGCAACCGCCGGGCCGGATCGGTCAACGGAAAGAGATCGGCGTTTGGCTTGCCTCAGCTTGTCCAGGCATAAGTTCGACGCTATGCGGTAGATCCATGTTTTAATGGAGGAATCCTGCCTGAACGTGCTCCAGCTTTGCCATGCCCGAATGCTGGTTTCCTGAACGGCATCGTCCGCATCATCCATGGATCCCAACATTCGGTAACAGAACGATGTTAACCCCGGCTTAAAGCTCTCAAATAACTTCATATCAAAAGCTGCTTCGTTCATCTTGGCCTCCTTGGGGCGATAACCCTAAAACGTTCTCCTTTCATCATATTCGAATCGCCCGGCCGCCTCAATCCAATATCGCAATTTCGATTGACGCCGCAACCAATGCTCGCCTACTGTTTCACAAAATAGAGTTTGTCTACATATACCGCATACACGTTTGAGGAATTATCCGCCGGCCAGATATAAGCGTATTGATTGTTGGTTTGAGAAGGAACAAACGATCCGATCTTGATCGTATGCCATAACATATTTTCCATTGCGGCAGCCGGCATTGTCTGTGTTCCAAATGGATACGACGTTGTTGTTCCATCATATACTCCGTAGGAGAACGCGTTTCCTGACGGAGTTACAAATTGGGGTTTTCCGTTTGCGTCGTAGCTCAAGTCGTCGGCATATTTGATCTTTACTACCGCATAGAGGTCGTATGTTGCACCCGGAACAAGCTGGTTTTTATTCCAAAACCATTGCATATCCCATCCGTTCGCAGCTCCGACTACCTTAACGGCTGTTTTTCCATCCGATGCCGATACGTCAACATTATTTTTAGCAGCCCCTCCGAACATGCTCAAATCGATGTCTTGCCCAACGTAAACCGTTTGGGTTGTATCTTTCTTCAATTTGAGTATCTTTCCGTCCCCGGCCGCAAAAGGCAGACTGCTTATTTCATAACGGTCCGGATAGGTCGTAAAAGGGATGACGGCGTTGGTGAGCGAATCTCTTATTTCAGTAATATTCATGCCAAGCTTTGCCCGATCGATCTTGATCGTGACATTAGCCATGTTTAAACAATCATGATTGACAACGACCAAGTACTTATCTCCCGTAGCAAGATTTTCGTGAGTGGTTACATCAGCATGGGGATGAGCCGAACTGGTGGTATTGCCGCCTCCGATCGTTGTGGCGACATTCGCAATTTTGGTCATGGATAAGATAGTAGGCTCCAGCGTTTTTATTTCATCAAATAAAGTTTGAACGGTAGTGAACTTCGGCCCCCTGTTATAATGCTCGTCGACCATCCCTTCCCACAAGCTTTCCGTTTGATAAATAAAGTAAAGAAATCCCTTGGACCCATGTCCAATGTTGAGATAGGTCATCGCCCTTGTTTCGGCCGCAATGGGGTCTCGCAAACCCGTCGGCTCATGCCCGAAATTCTGTATGACCGTCCACCATGGAGCACGGTTTTGAATATCTTTTTTGGTCAGCATGTGAAGAAAGTCCAGATAGGGTTTATAATCAATGTTCGAATAATAGGGGTGGTTCATGTAATGGGTGAAATCCCCGACCGGGTACCCCAAAGCCGCCCCGTATGGATCGGTTAATAACGTCTGCGTTTGTTGGACTCCGTAATGGAATTCCGTATACTCCGGAGCCACATAGTCTATTAAGGCTTGATGGTTGGGGTCAATCGATTCCGTTATTCTTTTGGCGTTTTTCAATACATTCGCATGATCCATATCCAGATCCATCGGCTCGTCTTTCAGTACGTACGCGTATAATGCAGAGTGATTTTTAATGGGGGAAATCCTGTTGTTTATCTCGTTATACAACGCGATTTCATCATTCGCCAGCGTCGGATTGGCAAACGTGCTGTATGCCATTGGAAAAGCCATTACCTTGATATCATAAGCGGCTGCCCGATCTAAAGTATCAGTATATAGTGCAGTTGGTCCATTCCAGTTGGCGATACTGACAACATTCATATTGGCATCCTTCAGATCCTGAAAGCTGTTGTTTAAATAGGAGATTCTGGCGGAAGATGGATATGGAATTTCCCCTCCCTCAAACCATGTTCCCCGAGCTACAAAAGGCTCTGGCGCATTAGGAGCATTTAAGGATAATCCGGTAATGACCTGAATATTTTTCTTATACAAATCCCCGCCGGCATTGCTGACAACGACTGTATACATCCCATTGGGCACGATCGCATTTGCGTTATTTCTGCCGTTCCACGAAAGTTTTACCGTACCGCTCTGGTTAGCGCCGCTGACCAATGTTTTAACCAGACTGCCGCTGCTATCGACGATCTTTGCGCTTATGTTTTGAGGTGTAGAAAGCGTATACGTTATTCCCGTGGAATCGTTAAGATCGTCCTGGTTTCCCGGAGAGATCTTATACGGCTTCGCTTTTATGAGCTGGTTGGGATTATCATTGATTTGCGATTCGTTTATCGAAATCAGATCTACCTTAATGGAAGGAAACTGGGAAGCGTTGTTTACTTGATAGAAGCTGACATGGTAAATATGGGTGGGATCAAGAGCTAATGGCGCTGCGTTAATTTTGATTCCGTAATAAAATTTAAACTTATCTTGCGTTTCCAAGCTAGCCGTACTGTACACCTTTGGCGGCACAAGATAGGTAGCCGTCGTCGAGTCATACAAAACAACGCCAAAAATATCGCCTGTCGAAGAATGCCAGTCCGTTCGATCGATCTGTACAATTGCAGTAATATCATAGGTTTCATCATTCCGAAGCTTAGAGCCATCAATCGGCGCTTGAATGTTCCAGTTGCCCCCGGCTCCATTGTATAGAACAGCCGCGCTATTATCGGATGCAAGCGCGCTCGAAGTCAACACCGATGTGTTATGGAGAATAAAGCTGCTGTCCTGAATCACAATGGAATCGTGCGGCCTCAGGATGATCTCATCGACATAGATTTCCGATGCCTGACTGGCGTTATTGGTTCCTGCCACAAAAAAAACAAGTTGATTTACGCTTAAATTCGGCACGAATGTCCCCGCACGATATTCTTTCCATACCATGTCTTGCGTTTGGCTTAAAGGCACGGACTTTTGCGGAATGATAAAATCGCCGTAAGTGTTATCCCAGACTCCGAACGAAAATGCATCCCCCGCGGGATTTGCCGACACATGATTCACTTTGACCCGAAAAAAGACATCGTAGGATTTCCCGGGCTCCAATCCACTAAAATCCATGCGATTATGCGAGATATTCCAATTATTGCTTGTGTTTATCATTTTACCCGCAAAACCATTTCGCGCGGTTGTGTCCGTCACGGTTAAACCATCATTGTAATAAGTAAATTGATTTTCATCTATTACAAAATCCGCGCCGGATGCCGTGGTTTTTTCGAAACTCCACAATAGAGAGACAGCCAAAAAAAACGTTAGGAATAGAGTTGATTTCTTTATCCGGTTCATATTCAACAACTCCTTCATCACTATTTGATTTCTGATTTCCCCATTTAGATCAGTTCCGATTTTTGCAGCAGCTTTTGAATGATCGTGGCAACCTCCGCCCTTGTCATTGCTGCTTTAGGGGCGAGGGAGTGGCTGATTCTGCCGGATACGATACCTGCTTCGATACATTCGGCGATGCTGATTCTCGCCCATTGGGCGACGGTGGCAGCATCTTGATAAGGCTTGAGCTTCTCCTCCGGAGTCTCGGACCGGAGCTTTGCCCTCAAGTTGGTGATCGACATCGCTCTGGCGATGACCGTCATGGCTTGTTCGCGAGTGATGCTGTCATTCGGCCGGAAAGTTCCGTCTTCGAGTCCATTGATCAAGCCGTAAGAGACAGCCGCACGAACGTCGCTTGCATACCAATCCGTCGATTTGACATCGGAGAATGTCAATGCCCCGTCAACCGGCTTGATTCCCAGACCGCGAACCATGATGGCGACAAACTCGGCGCGCGTAATAGCCCGATCGGGATTGAACAGCTGTTTGCCGACTCCGTTAATAATCATGCGCGAGCCGATGTCTTGAATCGCCGCTTTCGCCCAATGACTCTGCGTATCGCGGAATTGGATCGGATATTTGATTAGTGCGTATGTGCTGTTGGTCAAACTGCTTACTTTTGCATAGTACTTGCCGTCAATCCGCACGATTGCGGTCGGCACATGACGCACTTTTCCGTCTAAATCGACGACGACAGCCGTCGTGACATCGTCGGGGTCGACCTGTTCCGGGATGGTAATCCTACGTTCCACATATGTTTCGAAGTTCGCAACATCATACGTCGTATCCCCATAGCTATATTTGACGGTGAAATCGATCGGCGGCACGACGATTTCGAACATGCCCCGGCTCGCTGTGCTTTCGACCAGTCGGGTCATATCGGCTGTTGAAGAAGCGATTTCGATCTGAATCCGGATATCGTTTAGTGAAACCGATTTGCCTAGCTTGGCTGCTATCGCATCAATATCGATTTGTTGCGCAGGCAACGTATACGTTCCACTTCCGGTTTGAATTTCTATAACCGCTTGTTTGTTCTCCAGATGCTTAATCGATTGACCATTGAGTACGGCGATCACCGCGTCGGCATCGGCTTGAACCGAAATCGTCACTTTGACCGGTTGATCTTGCAAAGCAAGGTTGCTTTCCAGCTTGTCCCGATCGACAACGATAGTGACGACGGCCTGACCATTCCGGTTTGAGGTCGTTACCGTTCCCAATTTTTCCGGTTTGCCGTTGATGATGATCTCTGCATTGTCGATAGACGTTTCCGGTTTCCACGGCCCTGTCGTTGTCGGATCTCCGGAGCCGGGTTCGTTAGGCGATCCGCCTTGCGGCTGTAAGTAAATCGGATGGAACTGATCGCTGCGCCACGGCTGGCTTCCCGCCCAACCGATAAACACCGAATGACCGTGATAATTCCGGAAGAAATGACCGAGCAGGCTTTCGGTTTCATTGGGATCGACACCGATCATGTCGAATGGGATGGCTTGCACCACGTTCCAGCCGTTTTGATGAATGGCGGCATTGCTCTCGATTTGCAGCTCCGATTGAAACGCCGGACTGGATTGCGGCTGCAAATGATAGATCAAATTTTTGGCGAGCGGATTTGTCATATAGCCATAATAAGAGCTTGCATTATCTTTTGCGATAAAGGTTTCGACCGAATCGTCTCCCCCGCTCTTCCACCAGCCGTTGACAATTTCATTGCTGATCTTCGCTTTATCGGTCATGATTTCGCTATCGATATTCTCGTAACCGACATACAGGTAATCCTCGTCCCACAGTAAATACGCACGGGTGTCAACCGGAGGAGGCGTACGTTGGCTCATCACCAGGAAATCGGAGAACGGTTTGGCATCCGTCCAAGGACCGGAAGCAAAGTCGAGCGAGTTCAGGATATCCTGCTTGCTTGCCGAAGTTTCGACTGCCGTCGCACTGTATTCCTTATGGTCGATTTGTTCCAGGAAGGAATGCAGTTCTTCGGCTACGTCTACAACCTCGGGGTTGTTTTTTACATACCGCAGCAAAGCGTCGATCATCTTGAATTGAATGCCATCCCACTTCGCCGCGTCCAGATAATCCGACATTTCCAAGATGGGATCGCCTCTGAAAGACTCGCGAAGGTCCACGCGTTTTTTGGCATACGCGTAGCTGTTCTTGATGAACGCAAGATCCTGCCTGGCCTCATCTTCGTCGGCCGGTACTGCAGCCGATGTTCTCGGAAAGGAAAGCGCTGTTGCTTCATAATATTCGAACGATTGCATCATCAGCTCCGCCCGAACCTTTTGTTTGCCTGCCGTTGCCTTCTCGACCGCCTGTTCCATCAATGCGCGCGCGGTTGCCAATTCTTCCTCCGTTACGTCTTCCAGATAACGATAGTCGAGAAACGGCAGGAAGTTTGTTTTGACATCCTGATTCGCCCAGTTCAAATACCAATCCGTCTCGAAAATGCGATGGGTCCAGAAGTTTTCCCAGATGGCGTAGTAGTCGGCCATATAAGGAGCGGCATCCTCGCCCACGGCTCTCACGAACCATTCGTGCATCAACTCGTCTACGTCTTGATCGGGATCCCACTGCAGCTTAGCCATAACCCATGGTTTCGGACCTTCTCCCCCGAAGTTGGGGAACAATTCTCCGACGTGTCCGATTACCTTGTTATCACTCGCATATTGATAGACTTCCGCCATTGTCTGCATATAGAGACGAGGCACATGGTATAACGAGCCATAAATATAATCATAGAATCCGATATTGGATGCGACTGCCGTCCAGGCTTCGGTTAAAGCATGATCAACCGCTTTCGCATCATCATCTCCCCATATCATGCGATCAACCGTAATATACGGAACGACATTCTCGTGCAGGGTAAACCCTGTCGGAGGATCAATAACGTTTAAATAGGCGAGCAGCCCGAAATATTTATCCGCAAACTTCCCATTGTCGTATTCCGTAACGCCTTCCGCCACTTTGTTGACCCAGGCGTAGTAAATATTGGACATATCGACTCGGCCCATGGAGTTGGTCTTATTGGGATAATTGGGGTGATTCGGATTTGCCTCGCAATAATGAATGCTGTCGTTCGTCCCGAGCGAATAGGAGATCGCTTTGGGATTAGCCTCGAAGTATTGTACGATGCGGCCCACCGCTGCCGATGCAGTATCATCGTTGAAGCAAGGCTGCCATTCATACGGATGCGTTGGCAGTACGCCGCCCGGATAATATTCCGGATGATCGCTGAATACGCTAGGATCGAACAACGTGCTTAAATTATGATGAAAGCTCAAGCTGTCATGCATGCCATTGCGTCGTGCCCATTCGGCATAAATATGTAGGCCGTACGATTCGTCCGTGCCGAAGAAATGACGCGCGATGACGGCAGGCTCGTCTTGCATAAGTCCCGCTGGCACGTCAATCGTGCTTTGCCGGACTACATCATCGCCATCGGGACCCGGCAGCAGCCAAACCGCGCCTGCAAACTGTTCCAGGAAGCGATAGACGCCAAACTCCGTGCCCCACTCCGTAGGCCCGATAATCGTAATGGAGGAGCCTTGCGCATCAATGATGTAACCATCATCCTTCATCGGGTCTAGCATATCCCGATGACGGGCCTCCATGCTGTAACCTACATGGATGCGAGCGGCGCCACTCGGGTCTGTCAAAGCCCAATCGCGGGACATCGCGGGCAGTTTGACGCCTGTCGATTGCTCGATATAGTTCTGCAAGGTATGCGCTGCCTTAACGATTTGCTGCTCCGCTTGTTCGGGATAAACAATGACGGCATGAGCCGTGCCGCTATCCACGATCGTTACGGGCTCCGTTTCGTTTTCTTCATATTTCACTGCGATAACCCGGTCCACGTACAAGTTTTCGATGAGGGCGTCCCCCGTATGGATATACAGAAAAAGCTCATCTTGTGGATCGGCTTCGTAAATCCAGGGCACTTCGACGTAATGATATTCGCCGTCTGCCAGGGGCGCTCGGCTGATCGGCGTTTCGTTTGGCGTGGACGAGGAGACGCCGACCTGGAATGCGTTTGTCCCCGATGCCAACCCCGTCTCCATGCGAACATTGGCATACAGCTTCCATTTGCCAGTGGAAGGCATTGCTTGTGCAGGCAACCGGATCGCCTCGGTGCTCGTATTTCCGGGCAGCTTAACCGCGTTTTGATTCCATACTTTCGCGTCACCGACGACTTCAGCCGGAGCGGCGAGCTGGAATTGATCCTCCTCCATGCTTACCCAATCACTGTCGGGCACGCCGCTCAGAAAATCCGGTTTTTCTACCGGCATGACAGGCTCGTATTTGACAGCGATAATCCGATCCACATACAGGTTGGCAATTGCGGCATCCTGGGTAGAAAACCAAATCGCCTGGGACTCCTCATTGGGATCATATTCATATAACCAGGGGAACTGGATGTAATGATACTCCTCGTCCGTAGAGCCCGTAAGATTGATTTGTCCCGACTGTGGATTTGACGAAGATATGCCGTAGCTTAATAACGGATCCCCCATTTGCGCCGTTCCGCGTTCAATCCGTATATGGGCATAAACTTTCCACTGACCCTCGGCAGGCAACGCCAATCCCGGCACCTGTATGACCGGACCTTCGGTATTGCCGGCTAGCCGTGCAGACTTTTGATTTGCGGCCCCTTGATCCGCGACAACTTCCGCCGGGTTATCCAGAGCAAATTGATCCTCCTCTATTTTTAGCCAATCGCTTTTCGGCACGCCGGTCAAAAAGTCCGGAAGCTGTTCGTCGGGCGTATACTTGACTGCAATGATATGATCCACATACAAGTTTTCAATGGAAGTGTTGGCCGTAGAAAAATACAAATATTGATAGGCCAAATTGGAATCATATTCGTATAGCCATGGGAATTCAACATAATGATATTCCTCATCCGCGTAGGATGAAAATTTCATCGATGCCGAATTCTCATAGGGCGGATAAATACCGTAGCTAAACGCATTTCCTGCGTTTGCGGATCCACGATCAATCCGCGCATGCGCATAAATCTTCCACTGACCCTCTTGAGGGAGGCTCGCTCTATGCAGCTGTATCGCCCAATCTATTTTATTGCCGGCTAATTGCGCGGCCTTCTGATTTGTTGCCTTGCTGTCATCGACGCTTACCGCCGGATCATAAAGAATGAACTCATCCTCCTCGAACTTCACCCAATCACTATCAGGCACGTCTACAAGGAAATCCGGCAGCTCCGCCGACGATTCCGGACTTTCAGTCCCGGAGGCGGCTGCGAAAGCAAGGTTTTGACACAGGGATAATACGAGAATAAAACAGCAAATCAATGAAATCGGCTTTTTCAACAAATCGTTCATCTCCTCGTTTTCGGATTTATTGCAGCTTGAATTCAAAATGAAACCGCTGTCATATTTCTAAAAGCGCCCTCGATATAAACTCACCCCTCCTGTTCTTGCCATTGTTTTTATTAATTCGTCTATATACTACCAGATAGATTAAATATGATGCAATATATATTTTATGTAATATATTATATATAATATAGATTAGGTCTTTGTTCATCCCTTTCTCCTAGCGGCGATACGGTTTGTTATATTGAACGCGATAAGACTAGTAAAGTATACTAAACAGGAGGTCAAGCGGTTTTACGGAGAGGATTGGGGTAATTGCTTAATCGAAAGTTGTTTACCTTGATTATGGTTGGCGTTCTACTGACAACGTATTTTTTATTACGTTCCCTTAACGTATTCGACACGGGTTCATACCAAGCGGAGAATGGCGTTCTTTCTTTGCAGCAGTGGGATCCTCGAGATAAACGGATTATTCCGCTTGACGGCGAATGGGACTTCTATCCCAATGAGTTAATCGTGCCCAGGCCTGGCGAGGATGTGTTTGGGACGTATCAGGGCATACATCGATCTATCTCTGTGCCTGGAGCCTGGGACGGTTACATAGCAGCAAAAGCAACGCCTTTCGGTACCGGCACGTATCGTTTGCTCATCCATGTTCCAGAGGACGATCGTTACGGGGTCAAGCTAAATACGATTCGAAATGCAAACAAGGTGTATATAAACGGAGAAGAGCTTGGTTCCGCAGGCGTTCCTTCCAAAAGCAGTTTGGACTATCGCTTCGACTTTAAAAAGTATGTCGTCCTGGAGCAGAGCAGCAATAAACAGCTGGAGCTTGTTATACAGGTTGCCAATCACGATTATGCCGTTGGAGGGATCGTCAGCTCGCTCGATTTCGGTCTGGCCGATCAAATATTAGCGTTGCAGGGCCGAGAAAAATTTATTGAAGCTTTCCTTATTGCGGGCTATTTGCTATTTGCATTTATTTATTTCACATCGTATTTGCAGCATAAACGAAAATTCAGGTATGAGCTGTTTTTTAGTCTGTTCTGTCTGGCGCAAGCTGTACATATTTCGGCAATTAATGAACGATGGATCTACTTACTATTTCCCGAGCTCGGTCCATTGGCTCAAATCAACATACAGGCTGTTGCGCTTACCCTGTTCGTGCTCTTTTTTCTCCAATTTGTGTATCATTTTTTCAATATGATTGCCAGCAAAAAAGTCGTGACGGCATTAAGCTGGTTGCTGGGAATTCAAGCCTTGGCCATAACGGTGTTCTTTGCAGCAACGACTCTACTGAAATATGTTCCTTTTTCGGTTATCCAATTCATTGTCTCGTTGACTACGGGTATTGGTTTTGTATACATCCTGATCATGTTGATTAAAGCCTATAAACAAAAAACCGATGAGTCCCATTATGTGCTGACGGTCGTTTTTACCTTTGCAGCCTACGGCTGTCTGCTCGTAGCCGTCCTCTTGTTTGAGGTCGACATCGAAACGCCTACTCTGCTTCTATTCCTGATTATGGTCATTAGCTTGGCGCTATTAATGAGCCATCGTTCCCAACAGGCTTTTAAACGGGTTGAGGAGTTATCCAGCGAGTTGCTCGTATTCGACCGCATGAAGGATGAATTCCTTGTCAAAACCTCGCATGAGCTTGGAACGCCGCTCCACGGCATTATTAATCTGTCCCGATCGCTGATGGAGGGCGTGGAAGGGCCATTAAAAAAGCAGCAGCAAGAAAGCGTTATTTTAATAAATTCGGTTGGCAGAAGATTGGCGGGTTTGGTTGAGGATCTTTCATTTGTATCCAGAATCAAACAAGGAGAAGTATCGATTGTATCCAGACCGATCCAGATTCGCATTGTCGAGGAAGTCCTTGATGAGATAGCATATGTCATGCAGCCCGCTCAGCAGGTACAAATCGTCAATAAAATCCCGAATGATATGCCGCTTGTCTATATGGAAGAGCAAAAGCTGAAGCAGATTTTTTTCAACCTGATCTATAATGCGATTAAATTTACGAAGCAGGGAACGATCACGATTTCTGCTTGGGTCAATGAAGAGCGCATGCACATATCGGTGCAGGATACCGGGCTGGGTATTGCGAAGGAGAATTTAGAGCATATTTTCACAACCTTCTACCAAGTAGAGAGCACCAGGCTGCGCGAATCAGAAGGGCTTGGTTTAGGTTTAAGCATTACGAAACAGATTGTAGAGGCTGCAGGAGGGCATATTGAGGCAACTTCCGAGCTGGGTCAAGGCTCATGCTTCACCTTCACGATTCCACTGGCAACCGAGGAGCAGCTGCTAGAGTATTCGGATAACGACATCGATCGGGATGAGCAAGCGATGACGGCGAGGTTGAACGTGCAGGACCTGCAGCAGCCGCAGCCTATCCCCCAGACAAGAGTAAAGGGCTCAAAGCCTTATACCATACTGGTCGTAGACGATGAGCTTGCCAATCTAAAGGTGCTTATCAATTGGCTTCATTCTTTGGATTATAGCGTAATTGCGGTAGGCAGCGGGCTGGAAGCTCTGGACATTATTGAAAATGATAAGGTAGATCTATTACTTTTGGATTTAATGATGCCGCAGATGACGGGGTATGAGGTTTGCAAAACGATCAGGCAAAAGCAGGATTGGGTAGAGCTGCCGGTCATTATGTTAACAGCAGCAGGACAATTGTCTGATTTTGTTGTTTCCTTTCAGTTGGGGGCTAATGATTACTTGCAAAAGCCGGTAAACTTGGCTGAACTAGAGGTGCGAATCGAGTCCTTGCTCCTTATGAAAAAGTCAGCCCATGAAGCGGTAGAGAATGAGCTTCGCTCCTTTTACGCACAAATTACGCCGCATTTTTTGTATAATACGATCAATTCGATTATTTCGCTCAGCTACTTTGATCAGGAAAAAACAAGATTGGCATTGGATCATCTTGCTACCTATTTCCGTGCAAAGCTGGATTATCAGAAGCAGCGTTCGCTCATCCCTTTAAAGGAGGAGTTAGAGCTTGTAGAGGCCTATTTAGCGATCGAACAAATACGTTTCGACGACAGGCTGAATATCGAATACGATATTGACGAAACCATTAACATCGACATCCCGGCGATGACGCTCCAGCCATTGGTAGAGAATGCCGTCCATCACGGCATATCCAATCATAAAGCCGGCGGAACGCTGCGTCTGGCGATCGAACGAGAACCATTCGAACGCGGACAGCAGCGGATCAAAATCACGATTGCGGATAACGGCGCAGGTATCCCTCACGAGAAGCAGCAGGAGCTCATGCATGGCAAAAGCGAGGGACTCGGCTTTATGAATCCGTTCCGAAAGCTTTCGCTTATTAAAGGAGCAAGCTTTGACATGCACAGCGAAGAGGGCAAAGGAACGACAATCATTATTCGTATGATGGAAGCAAGGTAACAGAGAAAATAACGCAGCCAGATGGCTGCGTTATTTCGTCAGCTTTGAAGACAGATTACGAATAAGGTTCCCTTTTCTACTCCGTCTGCTCCTTGCCATGCGCGATGCGATACTGATTTGGCGTTATACCCGTGCTTTTTTTGAAAATCGTAAAAAAGTGGCTTTTTGTTTGAAAGCCTGATTGCTTGGCAATTTCCGCAACTGTCCAGTCCGTGTTAATAAGCAGCAGGCAAACATTTTCCACCCGCTTATTTAAAATATAATCAGACAAAGACATCTCGGTAACTTCTTTAAAGATCTGCCTTACATAACCCGGAGAAAGCGATAGTTTTTCTGCAATCTCATCAATATTAAGCTGAGCCGAATGCAGGTGATTTTGAATATATTCCTTCATTTCGTCCACATACTCTTCTTTACGTCCAATACGGCTGTTGTTTTGGATGGCCTCCATAACCTGCACTAGCTGTTCTTCGAACCATTGTCGAAATAGCTGCAGAGTCGCAAATCGATCAAGCTGAATTTCAGTGCCGTGCAAAGCTTGAACCGATTTTATTGAATGGAAACTCCTCATAAATGTGTGCATTATAAGATCCAATTGATATTTACAATCCGTATAAGATAGATGCTGCAGCTTGGCAAATAGGGTGTCCACGTGCGAGCGCATCGCATTCTCTTGCCCCAAACGAACCGAATACATAATTTGCTCAAGCAGCATAACATCATCCGGCGGCTGGAGCAGTGTATCGTATACTTCCAGATCACGCTCTTCGTAAATACGGTCCTCGCCGCTTACAAATTTAAAGGTCGATAGCTCATACATATTGTCATAGCCAAGCCGCACATCGTCCGAAATATCCCGGATCGAGCTTATAGCTATCGTAACCTGCAGCGACAGCCATTTCTTAACCTGCTCCGAAACCATCGGCAGAACTTGTCGGGTTAGTAGGTCGTCCTCAGAAGGATCCGCGATTTTCTCCGGCAAACAGCCGATTAATAAGACGAGATGATCCCCGCCGATGTCGACTGCTCGAGAATCCTTTTCCGCTTGCTGTAATACTTCCTGAGCGATATTGCCTATTGCATATTTCATTAATTTTCGAGATTCAAAATTATATTTTTCTTGAAACTCCGCATACGAATCGATACGGATAACGGCAAGTCTTATATAATCATAATGTACAAAGGATGATCGCTTCTCGATATAAGCTTTCATGGAGGAGTTCATCTTTCCCTGCAAAATCCAGCGACGAAAATATTCATCCGTAATCATAAACTCATGATCGCGCATCGTATGTATCATCTCGTCCCTGGTATGTACCAGGCTATCAATACCGCGCTTAATGACATCATACTCCCACTCAAGCGAACGCTCATCTTTAGAGCTCGTCGAAAGCAGTTGTACTTTTTTTGCAAGGGAACTAAAAGGTTTAATATATCGATGTGAATTCCAGAACATCACAATTATAATCGCGATTAGCATAGCAAATGAAGATAACACAATAATGGCGGAAAATTGATCCACCTTCTTGTCCCAGCCGCTCATGCCAATAACATAATATAACTTCCATTTATTCGAATTCAGTCCAGCAGAGCTGGCGAAATAAGTTTCTTTGCCATAGTCAAACTGAAAATAGGACTTATCCGTTTGCGAAGCATGCTCATAAATCGCTGCATCCCATTCTTCTCTATGGTCGCCAAGCACCGAACGGCCATCGCCATCCAACACGGCAATTTGAACGTCTTCATCCCCACTATTTTGAAAATAATCTTCGACAATTTGCAGATCATACAATACGACGAGGCTTCCCGTATAATCCACATGACTAATATCCGGAGGTAAAACAAGCCCCCAATAAGCTTTTTGAGCAGTCTCGTGATAGAAAAAATGCAAATACTCTTGGCTCTTTTTGTTTTCTAATTGCAGTATCGTTTGATCATGAAAGGCTTCCAAAACAGAAATCCCTTTTTGATAATCCAATACATCGCCTGTTTGCTTATTGATCAAATAAACATTGCTAATAAAACGTTCTGTATTAATATAGCGGCGCAAAGCGACCATCGCTTGATAGTCCGCCACTTTATCTCTACTATTAACCGAGATCCAATTAAAAATATCCGGATCTTGATACATGTTTATGCTGTAACTCTTTAGCTTTTCTAACGTAAATTCCGTGTCAAACACCGTTTGCTTTAACTGGTTGTCAGCAATAACTTTTATTTCATCCATATAGTATTTAGAAAATTGTTTGGTTAAAAATAAAGAAAATATGGCAATAATAAACGTGCACAATATGGCAAGGGCAATAAAGATACGAATATAGGTTGATCTGGGAATTAATTTACTTTTCATTGGAAACTACCCGCCTTGTTGACTTGGTCAGTGGAAGAAGCAGCTACAAAGATGCTGTTTGAACGCTCGGCTTGTCTGTTTATAAATGCGAAAGGAATCCTCTCTAAATGAAAGAGAGGATTTCCTTTCGCAACCGTATCGTATCTTAATGTATTATGCCAATTATAGCAATGACTATTCACTCACTATCGCCATTTTATTTTTGTCCATCCAAAAAGGTTTGAATTTGTGCTTGCAGCTCATTTTGAATCTTTTTAACGACTGCTTCGCCTTCTTTTTTATACTTGTCCCATGCTTCCGCCGGATCAACTACGCCGTTCATAATTAGCGGGTAGTACTTAGCGTCAATGGAGTTAAATTGAGCAATTTCGTTTGCAATCGGGCTTGTGTCAAAGGTAAAGCCAGTCAGAACATCTTTTTCAAAGTTTTCAGCCGTATAATAGAATTCGTTTTTCGCTAGATCTTCCGGTGAGAATTCCGCGCTGAACTTATGATATTTGGGAGCCCATAGGAAGGACCAGCCAAACCAAGGATAAGAATCTTTAAGCGGTTTATACTGCGTGTCGCCTACAGCTTCCCAATGCTCGCCTTCAATACCAAACGATATCAGGTTGTAATTGTCTTGCTCATGTGCCCAGTTCAAAAATTTAATAGCATCTACAGGATTTTTGCTTGCCTTTGGTATTGCCAAATAATCGTTTTGTTTGTAATCGGATGTGTTTGCATTCTTTTCGAATTTATAAAGCTCGAAAATTTCCAAATCCGCTCCAGGCACGTTTGCCTGCAATTCGCGCAACGTATTTTGCTGCATCGAGAAGTCCGTATAGGTCATAGATGCAATTTCACCGGATTTCAGCATAACCTTACTGTCAGGGCTGGACATAATATCCGGGTTGATCAGGCCTTCTTGATACATCGATCTTGTAAGCTCGATATAACTCCATATTGTCGGGTCCATTTCGTCAAACAAGTTGTAAACCGTCGGATCATTGCCTTTCAAGTATAACGTAAAGTTGCGGTTGAAAGCAGGTGTAACTCTAAAGCCGGCCTCGTAATCATTTTCGATGCGAATACCTGCATAGGATAAGTCCGGCGAAACGCCCCAAGCGGAATAAGGGATAATTTCAGGCTTTTTCTCTTTTACCGCTCTTAGAAACTCGATAAACTGCTCATGTGTTTTCACTTCTTCAAGTCCAAGCTCTTCGCGAATATCTTTACGAATAATGATAGAGTTGGCATGACCGTTTTTACTTCCTAGCGGAATAGCAGTCATTTTGCCGTTAAATTTATTTGCTTCGAAAATAAGCTCGGAGCCGGCATTTAAAATGTTTTGCCCGTGTTCTTTAATAAGATCAGTCAAATCTGTGTAGTAGCCTTCGCTTGTCATTTGATTAATATGCAACCAAGGAGCATCGTAAATCATGTCGATTTCTTCGCCGGAAGTTAAGGTTACTTGTGTTTTACTGGCCAGATCCGCCCAAGGTACAAACACAAAATTCAATTTGTAATTAAGTCCGTCTTCTTTCATTTTTGTCTCGGCTGCAGCAACGACCTTATCCAGATCTTGCGGACGATCGCCAGGCAGCATAATTTTAAGTGTCACTTCTTTGCCTAGATCAGCGCCACCCTCTTTATCGCCTCCGCCCTCATTTCCGCCGCTTGGATTGGAGTTGGAACAAGCAGCAAGCACAACTAACATGACAGACAACATGACGACTAACCATTTTTTCAACTTCACTTCGATCACCCTTTTCTTGTTAGTAAAAACTATAATTAACCCTTTACCGCACCAATCGTAATCCCTTTAACGAAAAACTTTTGTACGAATGGATACAGTAAAATGATAGGTCCGATCGTTAAGCAAACGGTAGCCATTTGCAGACCATACGTCGGAATCGCTTGAGCGTAATCCATTGCGGCCCCGGATACATATTGCTTCATATTGGCGTTGGAAATAAGCTGCCGCAGCATAATTTGCAGCGGATGAAGCTTATGGTTATCAATAAATAGCAGCGATAACCAAAAGTCGTTCCAGAATGTCAGTGCATAAAACAAACTGACTGTAGAAATGGCCGGCAACGAAATCGGCCATACGATTTTAAAAAATATTTTATACTCGCTTGCTCCGTCTACAGTTGCTGCCTCATTAAGCTCATATGGCACGCTCCGATAAAAGGCGACCAGTATAAACGCGAAAAACGGATTTAATAAATACGGCAATATTAAAGCCCAAATGCTATCCTTTAAGTCCAGATAGATGGCAATTGTAATATAAAATCCAACCAGGCCCGCACCAAATATCATCGTCAAGTAAGTCATAAACGATAGAAAATTTCTATACTTTACTTTGCGATGAGCGAGCACGTAAGCATACATGCTGGTAACGAGCATGGCTAACACCGTACCTACAATAGTTACAAAGATGGTGACAAAATAGCTGCTATAAATTTGATTGCTTTTAAACAGCATCTTATAAGCATCTAATGAAAAATCTGCAGGAAACAATTGAAAGCCATTGGTCATGATTTCTTTTTCGGCAGCGAAGGAGTTGATAAGCACCATCCAAAACGGCACTAAACAAAATATTGTAAACAGCGCGACGAGAATATAACCGGACCATGTAAATAGTCTGCCCGTCCATGTATATTCCACATCCAAGTTTCTGCGCTTTCGCAAAGCTGGCTGTTCCATCACTCTCACCCTTTCGCTAAAACAATGCGGAATCTTTATCTACTTTTCGAATGATCCAGTTAAATAATATAATCGCCACGACGCCCATGATGGACTGATACAGGGCTACGGATGATGACATTCCGAAATCGCCAAGCTGTCTAAGCGCGCGATACGAGAAAGTATCGATTACATCCGTTGTAGAAA
Source organism: Paenibacillus agaridevorans (assembly GCF_018604145.1). Lineage (NCBI taxonomy): Bacteria > Bacillati > Bacillota > Bacilli > Caryophanales > Paenibacillaceae > Paenibacillus > Paenibacillus agaridevorans. Next base: position 6,756,712 of record NZ_CP075889.1, read on the forward strand.
ACAGTGCCGCGTTATCACCGATGATGCCGTAGATCATCGCGAAGTCTCCATAAAAAATACGACCGACTGCAAGCAGCGCCAACACGATAATCGTTGGACGGATTAATGGCAAAGTAATATGACGGATTTGCTGAAAACGAGTTGCGCCGTCTATCCGGGCACTTTCATAATAATCACTGGAAATGCCCGTTATGGAGGCTAAGAAAATAATCGAATAGTACCCTGCCATTTTCCATACATAAACGATCGTCAATATAGATGGCCAGAAATTCGCGTTATTGTACCAGCCTACGGCATCCATGCCCAATGATTTGAGCATTTGGTTGATCATGCCGTCTGTCGTGTTTAACAGTGCGTAAACCATTAAGCTGACTACCATCCATGATATAAAATACGGCATAAAAATAATGGATTGAGCAAATCGTTTTACTATAGCGAGTCGAATCTCATTCAACAGTATGGCCATCACGACAGCAAGACCCAAACCAAAAATAATAAATAATGAATTCAGAAAAATCGTGTTCCATGTCACTTCAAGCCATTGACCCGAAGAAAAGAAAAACTCGAAATTTTTAAAGCCTACCCAAGGGCTATTCCAGAATCCGATTGTTGCATTAAACTTTTTAAAAGCGATCAAATGACCAAACATAGGTATATAAGCAAAGATGACCAGAAACAGTAATCCAGGCAATGCTAAAGTATAAAGACTACGATTGCGATATATTTCTTTAAAAAATCCCATGCCGCACCTCCTTTAAGTTGCTAAGTTCGTGCCCAGGTTTACAGATTGACGGCTATCGTCTTGCCGCTCTCGCTGCTTTCTTGCGCCAATTCAATTAAACGAACGGCTGCCTGTGCATCCTCAGGTTTTACGATCAGCTCAGCACCATGGACGATGTGATCATACACGTTTTGATAATATTGCTCGTAGCTGCCTGCCATTGTTTCGATACGGCCGATGAAATGCTGCCCTGCAAATGTCAGATCCAAAGCTCCAAAACGATCGGGTTTATCTTTACCCCAATCTGCCCACGCAGGCGTTAATCCTTGCAGTAGCGCTTCTTCCTGCGGATCTTCCCCATACTTTACAAAGGAGCCCTTTGTACCATGCAGCGTATAGCGCGGCCCTTTTTCCCGGCGCAGCAGCGAAGCTTCCAGCGTTACGCGCGGTCCGTTTTCATACGTCAATACGATGTCAAAGAAATCGTCTGTTTCAGCGTGCTCGCGTTGTTTGCGAATATCCCCATGGATATGGCTCGGCATTCCAAATAAAAAAAGGGCTTGATCAATAAAATGAATGGCGAGATCATATAAAATACCCCCGCCGGGAGCGCTGCTTTCCCTCCACGCGGATACATCGACTTTTGGCATATAACGATCCCAACTAAAGCGTACATCGGTCAAGCGGCCAAGCAGGCCTTGACCATGTAATTCTCTAATCGTTTTAAAGTCGCCATCAAACCGCCGATTATGAAAAACAGACAACATCTTTTTTTGCTCTTTGGCCAAGGCGATTAATGAACGGGCTTCCGAAGATCGAACCGTAAACGGTTTTTCGACAATAACATGTTTGCCGGCTAACAGCGCATCGCGCGTAAACGTGTAATGATCCGTACTTGGCGTTGCAATGATTACCAGATCAATCGATTGATCTTGAAACAAATCTTTAGCGCTTCTCACCACTTCCACCCCAGGGTAGCGTTCTTTGGCGCTATCCAGCTTCTGCTGTACGACTTTGGCAAGCTCCATGCCCGGAATCGAGGTGATCAGCGGAGCGTGAAAATTTTTGCCCGCATAACCATAGCCAATTAAACCAACCTTTAGTTTCCTTTGCATATTTACTCCTTCATCTATAGAAACAAATTATTGCGCAGCTTCGATTGCTTGAACAATCATTTGGAATAGCCGCAAATCATCGATGGCATCTTCCGCTGTCGTATTTAACGGCTTGCCTTCTTTGACAACTTCGTAAAAATGTAAAATTTCGCAAGTATACGGATCTGTATAGGTGGGACGGATAACCGATTCCGTATAGCTGGTGCCTTCCGATTGTTCGATTTTCAATGTTGTCGGCAAGTGACGGATGTAACCCGAGTCATACTGGACATGAACGGTTTTCTGATCGCCGAATATTTCGATTGCAGCATCAAATCTAATATGATGATCAAAGCCTACCTCATAGACGACATGAAACCCTTCGTATTCGAACAGGACATTCATAAAATTCCGCTCGCTCCACTTCGTAGCGGCAACGACGCGTTTTGGCATGCCAAGCATTTCGCGCATAGCGGAGAAATCATGACTGCATAATCCAGCCATCCAGCGATATGTGTTCGAGTATAGCTCGGCGCTATCGCCAATCGCTTTGTAAACCTGCTCCTTGCCTCTTGCTTCTTTTTGGGCAGCCAGCTCAGCAGGGATATCGGAAAAACGGAATACATTTTGCGTTTGTTTAATGAAATAATGGTTGTAGCCAATAATGTCTCTAAAGCGCGCATAGTTAATATGCTTCATCTGCTTCACTTCTTCGAGCGCCTGTCTAAATGCCGGAGCGTAGCGGCGCATATAGCCGACCATCACTTTTTTGCCGGATGCCTTTTCCGCGGCCATAATTCGTTCGGCATCCTCTATATGGAGAGCCATTGGCTTCTCGACAAAGGCATGTTTGCCGTTTTCTAGAGCCGCAATAACGTTATCCGCGTGATACTCGTCGCTATTTAAAACAAACACTGCCTCTATATCGGGATCAGCAACCAAGTCTGCTGAAGTAAGATAACGTTTGTCTACATGATATTGCCGTCCAATCGCCTGGACTAATTGTGGAGACACATCGCATATCGCGGTAATTTCAAATTGGTCTCGTAAGGAGGAAAGAATCGGCAAGTGAGCAATTTGAGCAATTTCTCCTAACCCGATAATTCCAAGCTTCAATTTTCCTGTCATGCTCTCACCCCTTCTATTGTTGCCGGCATCTTGAGAATAGCATCGTTCCATTGGTACAAATAGTTCGCAATTTGCAGCTTTGGTTCTGTTTGTGCAGGATACATAGGTTCTAATTACGAGGTTCTCGATTTTTAGAGTCCTCATCGACTTTCTTTTGTGCTCCATTAACGGACACATTGCTTATTTCGCCATACAAAACATCGATCGACCAATCTTTTTCGCCTGTCGCGGTATTTATCGTTTGATTGTAAACTCCCCACGCTGTACCCGTGCTCCAAAAGCAGCTGAACTGTTCTTCATTTATTCGGGGAGCAAAAGATAGCGTACGATTGACCATGTCGAAAGAATAACCGCTAAGCGAGGTCAAAAGCGCCCAGCTTGCCATCGATCTGGCATAATGATGTCCGCATTCCACTTCATTCCACGGATTTCGTTTGTAACCGTCATGGCGGTCGCGAACTGCTTTTACAAGCGAAAGTCCCTCTTGCACAAAACCTTCGTAAATCAGATGTGCGGCAACCTGGTATTCGATGCCTGTCCATACTTCATCCGCATACACGAACGGCAGCTTCGGTCTGCCGCCATTCGGCCAGGAGCAAAGCAGCAGGCCGCTCTCATCGTTTAGCGCAAAGGTGCGTTGAACATTGTGATGTTCCGACAAGGTGGAACGGAAGTTATATTTGAATATCGATTGAATGGTTTTTTTAACATGATCCTCCGGCAAAATATAACCGAGTCCCGCCACATGAGCCATAAATTGACCGAGTAATTGATCGGACAGGCAGCCCGTGCCGTATTGGTAACGGTACTCGTCGATATCGTCTAACTGCTGTACGTAATATTCGCCGCCCCACAGCAGCTCGTCCATTTTATGGCTGCCTTTTTCAAAGGCGGATTTATAACGTTCGGCCCGCCCGTCATCTCTCAAATATTGCGCCATTTCCATTCCGGCCTTTAAAGCAGCGTAAAACATCGAGTTGGAATGCGAATTCGGACCATGGAACTCGATATCATAAGTATTGTGCTGCTCGCTATCGAGTACAAAATCGCCGTCGGAATCCCAATAACGAAAAGCAAAATCCAAAGCAAGACTCGCTTTTCCCCACACTTCTTGTAAAAAAGCATCATTCCCGCTTAGCTTCCATTCCCGGTACAAACGGACAATCGTCCCCAACTGGCCATCAGTAGCGGGAATCATATCCCATCTATCACCGCCCAGCACCTGATTGGTACGGAATGCCATACTGCCTTGCTCATCCGTTTCAAGCAGAAACTCGACCCGGCGCATGGAGCGTTCCAGATCAGGGAATAAGAAGGCCAGCGTTTGCGCATAATTCCACACATGGGTACAGGAGCCCTCACAGCTTCCTCCTTGATCAAGACCGCCTTCCCAACCGAGAAAGGTTCCGTTATAAATGCGAAAGCAAGTTGTACTGCGAAGCACGGTTATGTTGCTGGATAGAGCTTCAAGTACATAACCAGGCAATGTGCTGCCGAACAACGCTCGATGAAAATTACGCGAATGCCGCTCTAAACGTGGAAGATTGTTTAATAGATAAGTTCCTGCATCCCAAGCATTAGCAAATAAATGGGTGTAATAGTTTTTTTCGATTTCACGTCTGCCGTCATCTTTAAACGTATTGCCGCCTTCCCACCACTTTGGGCGGTTAGGAAAATGCCACGAAATAGCGAATTCAAACGTATAGGATTCGCCCGCGTTCAATGTTCGCTTTATACCAAGCGAGCCGATGCGCAGCTTTGATTTATTCATCAGACGGCCTCTTTGCCCATGCGCTTCCGAACGGAACTGCAATAAACCATCCTCGCAAAAATCATCCCAAAAATCATGAATGCCATCTGACCAAAATCCATCCAGCCATTCTTCTTTTACAGTAATTTGCTTCATAGGAGCCGATGTCATAAGCGCCATCGAGCCGTAAGTCCTGTGATCATCGCTTAGCTCAGGCGCGTCATAGTACAGACCGTTTACGTATTCTCCCTGCCGAAATTGATTTCTTACTTGCTCCGCCAGCTTTACGTTTGCATGTTTGTCCATTTGCTCCAATCCAACGACATTTGCTAACGAACCTGCAATCGTGACATCGACAGGGTTATTTGCGCGATTGGTTAACTTGTAACGGATCGTAGCGGCCGGTATGCCGGAGTCATCCGCATTTAACGGAATAAAAGGGGTAAATGCCTCCATTTGCACTTGTACCGGCAACGCATCATCGAGGAGATCCACTGTAACAAAGGGATATTCTCCTTTCATCTCCGATGCGGCAAAGCGCGGCAGTCCGGCCAGCTCGCTTGTATGAAAGCCGCAAGCATAGGAAAAAGCACCTTCCAGCTGCGATTCTAATACTTTGGCCATGGGTTGTTGTCCATTTTGTTGTGTACGGATTGCAAAAAAGGTGTAGGGCAGTTTATTGCCTTTCCCTTGCTTATTAAATATTTCCCAATCGCATAATTGGCCGCGAGAACCGACTGATAGATTGCCCGTGCCTATGCCGCCAAGTAAAAATTTAGCTTCGGTCGCTCCTCCGGGAAAGGTGCGCTGTGAGGCTTGCGCCAGCAGCTCCTGCTCTGAGTATGGATACATCCATTTAGCCTCCTTGTGCCCTCGTTCTTGCGGTTGATGCACAAAGAATAGCACCTCAGCCGCAGGATAAGTAGTTCTCATCCTGCAACTGGGGTGCTATATGGCGTCTTATTGAGGTTCTTAATTTGAGGTTCTCATTTTAGGCTTTTTTATTTCATTTACTTAATTAAAGCTTTAATAAGATTTGTAAATATAGTCGCCACGCTTGCTCTATTGGCATTTGCAGATGGTGCAAAAGTATTGTTGCCAACGCCGCTTATTAAGCCATAGCTTTGAATCCTAGCCACTGCATCCTTAGCCCAAACACTAACTTTGCTTGCATCAGCAAAGGCTGGCTGGCTAGTGCTTTCTAATGTAATACCTTTATATTCGATGTAGTTATGAAGCATCACTGCCATTTGCTCGCGAGTAATGGATGCATTTGGATCAAACTTGCTATTTCCTACACCGGAAATAATGTTTTTATCTGCCGCCCAAGCAATAACGTTGCCATACCAAGCGTTGATATCGACATCCGTAAATTCCGATGTTTTGTAGCTTGTTAGGTCGGCATTCTCCATATTGGCAAGGACCGTAGCAAACATTGCTCTTGTCATTGTTTTATTTGGAGCAAACTCACCTTCTGCAACCCCATTGAAAAGCTGACGCGCCGCTACAAATTGTACCGCACTTGCATACCAGCTTGTGCTCAGTACATCTGCAAACTGTTTATTGTTATAGGCAATAACATAGTTTGAGAAATGACGAAGTGTCATCTTGACCGTGCCCGTCGCAGCATCATATCTACCTAGTACATGTTCCAGATTTCCGCTCTCGTCCAGGTAGTATACGACAATTGCATCCGCATTTTCGCCTGATTTCAAAGTGTAGGGCACAACGATTGAGGCATTTCCGCCATTAAAGCTTGATATTTTTTCATCACCGCTCATAACTGTAAAATCAAATACCGGTCTGCCCATCATTTGCGCTTTAGTTGTCGCTGATACAGATAGTGTACTTGGATCCACAGCACTTACAGAAACTTTGATATCCGCTTTAGCCGCTTCCGCAATTGCCTTTACAGCTGTATCGTCAAACGTAATGGATGCTACTGCTGTTGCAATCGTTAATCCTGCCAACTGAGCATCGGCTACTGCTGTCATCGATTTTTGCGGAATAGCCACTTCAACTGCCTTGGCGCCTGCTGGCGCTTCAACCTTGATTTCTACCGTATTTTTTGCGCCATTTGCAGTTTTTGCAAAAGCTACGGCATCTTCTACTGCTTGCTCCGTTAATGCTGCAACAGCGGTTCTGCCTGCAGAAGTTTGTACGAACTCAGCTGTAACCGTGATGATGTTCTCTTGCGTGTTCGGCGCTTCTGGAGTTGGAGTTGGAGTTACTGTCCCAGGGTTGCCATTGCCGCTGCCATCTCCGCCATTACCGCCGCTGCCAGGAATATCTTCATATATGGCAGTCAATGTTACTTCGTTTGCCGGCATTGTAAATAGCAATGGATTTGCAGTATAGCTTTCATTTTCAAGACCTTCTGCCGTCCATTTTACAAAACGTTTTCCGCTCGGAACTACGGCTGTCACCGTTACTTGCTTGTTTTCCTCGACTTGTGAGCGATTGTCAATCGCATTTCCGTCGATTAAAATCGTAGCTCCAGTTACAGTAAGCGTAGAGACAACCACTTCTTCTTCGATTGGCATGCCTCTTAGTACAGGGATGTTATTAACCGCATCCCACTCCCAGATGTTCGTGAAGTTCCAGCCCAAGCCTTCATAAGCAGCTTGTTGCGTCAAATCAGATGCTGACTTGCCTACGAAAGCAGGAACAATCCCCGAAGGCAATCCGGTCGTACTTAACTTCTCACTGTCAAAATAGTTGATGGGATTACTATCAATAATGGGTCTGCTGCCCGACCAATACGCTCCGATATTTTCCGATTTAACATTCTCTGCACCGGTTGCATCATAAACATCGTTTCGCAATACATTGCCATGCAACGTTTGCAGCAGACTGCCCGAGGAACCGCCCATATCACCGATTAAAGCAGCTTTATACGAACCAAGTCCATAAACGGAACCCGCTACATAGTTATTAACAATCACTTTGCCTGTCGTCGAATCTTTAACAACAATTGGTGAATCCGAACTGTTCCAATTGCTTCCGCCAATTAAGCCGCCGACTGTTTTTCCATAAACGGCTGCAGTAACAGCGGAGTTTTGCAAAGTACCTGCATGGAGCAATCCGACTACGCCGCCTGTATAGCTGCCCCCTCTTACTTCTCCATCTACGGAGCTGTTTTCAATCATACCCATAGACGTTCCGGCAATGGCTCCAGTGTTGTTATTACCCTTAATATTTACATGATCTAATTTAAGATTGGTTACCTTGCCGCCAGTGCCAATATAAGAGAAGAAACCGGTATTGTTTTCATCCCCTTCGATCGTCAAATGACTGATTGTGTAGCCTTTTCCATCGAAGGTTCCAATAAACGATGTTGGATGATCGCCGCCGCCAATCGCGGAAAAGTCCACGCCGCTCATATCAATATGTGCGGTAAGCTCATACTTTCCATCAATCGGATAGGCGGTTGTGCCAAAGCCCGCTGATAATGCGGCTAATTCGCTTGCCGTTCCGATTTGTACAATGCCAACTTCGACTTCGGCAGGAATAGCTCTAAGCAGAGGGACATGATTCGTTTCATCCCACTCCCAGATGATTTCAAAATCCCAGCCCAAAGCTTCATAAGTAGCTTGCAGCACAAAATCAGATGCTGACTTTCCGATTGTAGCAGCTGCAGGAATACCGCTTGTACTTAACTTGCCGCTGTCATAATAATTGACTTGGTCCTTATCAATAATGGGCCTGCCGCTAGACCAATAGCCGGCAAATTTGCCAGGATTAGCGCCAATTACTTCATTAGTCACTGCATTGCCATGGAAAGTTTGAAGCAGACTGCCCGAAGAACCGCCCATATCGCCAACGATGGCGCCAATATATCCGCCGCCGGCAGGCCCCGAAACAGTTCCTGCAACGTAGTTATTTAAAATAATATTGCCAGTCACTTCATCTTTTTTGGTAAGAGGCGAAACGTAGTTTGTGCCGCCGATCAAGCCCCCGGCCGGATCGCCATAAACGGTTGCCGTAACAGCTGAGTTTTGCAATGTGCCTCCATGAAGTACACCTACAATACCGCCGGTATTGCTTTTGCCCGTTACTTTGCCATATACGGTGCTGTTTTCAATCGTACCCGTAGAAAGTCCTGCGATGGCGCCTGTATTGTTGCCGCCAGTAATGTCTACATGGTCCAATTTGAGATTGATCACTTTACCGCCAGTACCAATATAAGAGAAGAAACCAACCAGGCTGCCGCTGCTCTCTATCGTTAAATTACGGATGGTGTGACCGTTTCCTTCGAATGTGCCTATAAATGATATCGGAGCAGTACCTCCGCCAATCGCGGAAAATTCCACACCGCTCATATCGATATCCGCAGACAACACATATCTACCGTCTACCGGATAATTAGACGTGCCAAATCCTTCTGACAAAGCAACCAATTCATCCGCTGTTCCGATTTTTATAACCTCTGCGGTATTACCTCCCAGTCCTGTCACTTTCGCAGTCGCGGCGCTTGCTGCAACACCGTTATAAAATCCGGTTCCCGTAGCAACGGCACGCAAAAATGAATCGACATCCATATCCTTAATCTTATATTGTGATGATGTTGCCCCTTCAATTGGTGTCCAGGTCGTACCATTGGTCGAACGTTCCCATTGAATAGAGGCAGTAGCGCTTGAAGGCGTAATAGACGCGTGTAGATTTTGCCCTTCTTTTGCAATTCCCGTCAAACTAATATTCGTAACCGTAAACTCATTAACTTCCTGCGGAACCGCTGGATACTGCCAGTCTTCCAAATCATACGTGCGCGGCTTGTTGGTCACCAGCACATCGGAATCCCCGGTTTGCAGGATATCCTCTTTATCAAATCCTTTGCTTGTTACTCTAATTTCGTCAGGTGAAATCGAAATATTGGCATATCCCCGTCCGACTTCTCTTACATCAATGTAGGCAATGGCAGGGTTTCCAGGGTCTTGTTTGTACATCGCTCCGCGGTTGTCCTTATTTGCGGAGTAGTTCGTCAGATAGGTTGTTCCGTCCCCGTAGTCAAGAACAACTTGGCCGCTCGCAAAAAGCTTGGTACGGGCATAAATATGGTCATGTCCCATCAGTACGATATCAATTCCCGCTTCATCAAAAGCATCCGTCCAAGAGGCTACAGGAGTAGGCATCCGATAACCGAACAGCGTTTTGTGGAACATGCCAACGCGCCATTTGGTCGGGTTTTGTTTGACGACGGACTTCATCCAGTCTTGCTGCGCTTTGATCTGCTCTTTACTGCTTTGATCCTGATAATCCATTACCAAAAATAGCGTGTCGCCATATACAAAATAGTAGTTGCTAGATTCGTGCTGCAGTTTCGTCATACCCGAAACCATGCGCTCCGTGCCATTGCCGCCGCCGTAGAAGGATACGCCATTTTTAGGCGGGTTATGGCGACCCAGGAAGTTTTGCAGCGCAGGGTCTACAGGAGCCCAGCTGTTATTGGCCCATTTGTTGCCCGCCCCGTCAAACTCATGATTACCCGTTGCCATGTAAAGCGGTACTTTCGAGAACAACTCTTGGTTAGCTTCAAAAAAAGCATCCCATTCCCATGTATCGAAACCAAAGTTGACCTGATCGCCCGAGCTTAGAACAAATGACGCATCTGGAAAATCCGTAAAGGCTTGCGTCAGCGCTTTATTGCTCATGTTCATATAACTATTGAGCGTTGCCTCATAGCCTCTAGTATCATTTGCTTGGGCATCGGAAATCCAGTTAAAATTAAACGTATCCAGATTGCTGGCTGGCGTCCTGAAGCTGGCTGGATTCGTGACGCTTGTCACATTCTGGAAACCATCGCCTACGCTATACACATATTCCGTGTCTGGCTCAAGGACAGCGGTTTCTGCCTTATGGCTTTGGACGGGTTCAACAGAATATTCTACCCCGGCACCTGTATAATTTAGATTTTCAATATTGCTTCTCAAATCGACCGTAAAATTAGTTCCCAACACCAAATCCGTAAACTTGCCGTCTTTTTCGAAGTCGGATTTTTTTGCATAAAAGAGCTGGGACGACGTCGTTGTTACTGGAGTTACCCAGTTGAAGCGTGCAATATACTCGTCTTTTTCCGACTTGCGCGTTTGTTCATTAAAGTTGTCATACATATACGTTACCGAGGTTGGTGCTTTGCCACCGCCTGTTGGCTGTGTAATTTCTTCTCCCGATTTTGCAATATTGAATTCATCAATGACGTAAAACGGTTTATCCTCGCCTAATGCTTTGTAGTATGCTTTATACGTTATGGCATTGCTGGAAACTTCTACCTTGCTATAAACACCAGGCGAATGGATGGATCCACCACCTGAACTCGACTTGTTCATGCGAAGATCATAGAAGAAATCATTCCATGAAGTATCTTCAGTGGCGTTTAAGCTGTACGCATAATTGTACACCGATCCGCCTATCACATAAGTAGGCGCCTCGCCAAACGGTACATTTTCAATACTTCCTTTACCAGGATCTGTAGAGGTAGTCTTTAAAGTCGATCTGGCATAGGCATGCTCATGACCATGCAATACAAGATCAATGCCTGCATCGGTAAGCTTTTTACCTGTTACATTATCTAATGCATAGTGGCTTGCACCAGGATCGTAAGGCGAAGCATGGAAGTATACGATTTTCCACGCTTTAGAAGTATTCTCAGCTTCTTCCGCCAGAAAATCCCATTGAATTTTTCTGTCTTCGGATGTAACAGCATACGAATTGAGAGAAATAAAAAGGGCATCTCCATATTCAAAAGAATATACCGTACCTTGCGACGCTTCGGACAAGCCGTCCGGTTTCTTTAATGAGCTATAGTTCAGTCTTGCTTTATACTGTATAAAATCTCTATCATAGGCATAACCGTCATGATTGCCTGGAGTTGCCATGATCGGCATCGTATCTAGCAGATTTTGAGCCGCATCAAAAAAGTATTGCCATTCATTAGATGAATTACCGTCCTCCACTATATCGCCCATATGAAGAAGAAACGCAGCATCTGCTTCATTTTCCTTCATATGATCGAACATTTTTGCAGTATTCTCATACGACTTTACATCATATCCCTGTGTATCGGGAGTAACAACAAATGAAAACGGCTTATTTTTAGAAGGATCCGCAGCAGCTGTAAAACTCGCTACAGCGCTATATCCATCAGTCTCATTTCCCACTTTATAGTAATATTCTTGTTCAGGCGTAAGATCCCGAATGACTACGTTAAAAGAATTTATGGGTGTAAATTCATTGGGTCTTTTTGTATTTGAGATAATAATATCTTCTTCTTTTGGCGTAGACATAGTTGCACTTACACTTACACCATCCGTAAGTGTAGGCGAGGTTCCATATACAATTTCCGAATCAGTTACTTTGGGATCCGTGACCCAGTTAAAACTCATCGCGGATTTGCCTGGCTCTGCCTCCCCAGCTAGTCCCATTGTCATTTGCGAGGGAACTTCTGCAGGTGCAGCAGCTGATGCGGTGTTCGGCGTGACAATTCCCGAAACAGTTATAAGCATTGCCAAAATTACGATAGTAATTTTAGACATTGCTTTTTTCACTTGATTCATCCCTAATAATCTCCTTTTTCAAAATAATTTTTAAATACTCTATAATTATTAGGGTCATGTGTTAATTTTGATGCGTTTTTATAATAATAATAAGTAAATACGAAAAAAAATAACTCTCCTAGCTGCCTTCTCATTTCGATGGCTGCTGGAGAGCTATTTTACAACTTGTATTTTGTTATCCCGTTACATTCTGACTACCATACTGTCTGTAATCGCAAGTTATTCCCTTATTCCATATAAACTAGCTGCTTTCTCTCAGGGTCCCAGCGCCATGTTAAAGCGCCATGCAGCCGTAGACCGCCATACCACTCATTCATACCCTTCAGCTTTACCCAGTCCTTGACTCCCGCGGCTGCTGCCATCCCTACCTCGGTTAATGCAACTTCGCAGTTTTCATGAGGGCCCCGTATCTCCAAAAGCGCATGCGGCCGTTCCGACATACAACGCAGTCGATACCAAAATTCCAAATCACCCATACCTAGCACGCTTAAACGGTTCCCGATTTCTTTAAATAGCTCGTGAGGGGTATTCACCCCATGCCGGATCAACTCCAAAGTTGTTTGCTCTACGATTCCCAGTCCATTCTTGGCGGAAGGCAGGCGGGATACGTGCAGTTCAAGTGCCGCGCGGGCGAAGGGCAGTGCCGATGTATCTTCATGCAAAATTTCAACATGCCTTTCTACATCCGGAGAAGCGTATGCCTCCCAGATTCTGCTGCCCGTATCAAGCTCCTTCTGTCCGATCCTCTGCCACGTACCTGCTAATGCTTCCAACTGCTTTGCTGAAAGCTGGCCCAGTCCTCGAAACAAATCAATACCCGGATAGTCGCCAATACACAACAAATTTAGTTTTGTATGACCTAGCGTCTGCTTTGAAAACCAATGCAACAAATAGCTTAACATAAGCTGATCAAACAAATCGTGCTCGAACCATAATACGATCTCGTTGTATTTGTGGAAGTTCTTCAAAATCTGTACCTGCGACTCATATTGGGTCACATAGTCATCTGCCGAAATGCCCAACGTTCTCTCCAGATATTCCACTCTGGGCGACCTCTGATGGGGCTCGTCCATTTCAACAAATACCGGGCCTACCGGATACACTTCTCTCCAGACCAGGATATCTCCGCGGATATTCCCCTCCCTTAACTTATCGCCGACAATATCTCCGTTTACGATATGGAGCATCGACAAACCTCCTTCGTATAGACTCCGTACACCGTTGTGAAAATAGTATACATTAAATCGGAGCTACCCGTCGAATCATCGATTCAACCTCTACCCACGCTATCTCTTCTTCTTAATAGCCACAAAGCGACGACAATAAATACCGCTCCTACAACATAAAATACAACTTTACTTGCCTCACCTGTTTTAGGTAGGACGTTTATTTCTACAGTTTCGATCGTCGGTTCAAATGGCGTTGGCTCTTCTACCGGTTCCGGTTCTTCTGTTGGCGTTGGTGTTGGCTCTTCTACCGGTTCCGGTTCTTCTGTTGGCGTTGGTGTTGGCTCTTCTACCAGTTCTGGTTTTTCTGTTGGTGTTGGTGTTGGCGTTGGTGTTGGTGTGGATGTTAGCGTTGGTGTTGGCGTTGGTGTTGGCGTTGGTGGCACGGGAATATTAAATTTCAATAGCACATTTCTTTGCACATCCAATACAGTGGCTGCGACCGCGCCTAAATCTTGAATATCATCGACATATCCCACTGACGAAGTGATAAACACATCGTTGACAGATTGCCCCATCATAAATTGGAGACCAATATCTACATCCAAAGCCGTATCATCATAATCGCCTTTAGCGATTGTAATCGTGATCGTCCTACTGTCAAGACTTGCATTGTTGTATGTTGATTCAACTACAGTCGCATTTGGATATCTAGCCTCCGTAGCGCTATCAAGCTGGACTGATGGTAATATGACCGTTCCATCATCGTTCGTTTCCGTTGCTTTATAGGATGCCGATACAACCAGATTATCATTTTCATCAAAAGATAATTGCCGATCAAATACATCCACATCCGCTTCTGTATAGGTTGGCCCTATAGGATCTAAGCTGATGTAGTAATTAAACAAATCCTCTCCCGCTGGTGTTGGCGGATAATGCTGCCCGCGCCAGTCATCCAAATCCGCTCCATTCGTGTAATGCCAAATGGCAAATTGCGTAGCCCAAAGCGCCATGTCTTCGTCCAAACCTGTAATACCAGTGGCCGCTTGCAAGTCTGCAACGCTTTTCGTCGGGAAACCATTGAGCAGAATCGCTCTTAGCGCATCCCCATCAATCGCCCTTCCATTAATGGAGTAGTTGTTAATATCTTTAAGCGGTGAGAAAAATTCTTCACCGGCACGATAACCGTGAAGATCATTTGTAAGTGGATAATCTCTCGACCTATCAAAGCAATAAGCTAAAATACCATCAGGAAGACCTGCTCCGTTCGGCCTTCGTTCATAAACTCCGTTATTATATTCAGCTAAAACAATGATAGGGTACATACGCACATCAGGAAACCAATGCTCTACGACTTCAAACTTCTCCACAACTGCAGGAGCTGCTTGGATAAATTGAAATGAAGTTGAACCGAGCAGAATAATTAGAAATATGGTTAGTTTCACTTTTAGCTTATTCATTTGACATCTCCCCTTCTCACTTTTGACTTTTAATATCTAACATCTATCCTCCTAATCATCGCGGTTATTCTAGAAACGCCTCTCGGAGATGTTCCTTTCCTACCGATATCGGTCTTTGCTGTCATTTATTGAATATTTTTATCGAATACGATTAACAATCAATGAAACTCAAAGAAACCACTCCTGAAAACAGAGTGGTTTCTTTGCATTATCTAGTTAAGACTTCCAACTGCCGGCTTACAATTCCCGGGCTTCCGATTCTTAATGAACCACTTCAAAGCTTTATTAGTTGCCGTATGACTTCTGCAAGACCTCGTGATAGGTTTAACCGCGGTTCCTTGCGTAAAACTGACTATGGAGTTGACGAACTTGCTCTGCTAATTCAGGAACAGGTCCATCTATTGGGGTATCCCGAATAACATCTTGAATGGGAAGATTTCGAACGCGCGATGGAGCTACCCCCATTTCACTCAACCATTGTACCAGTTGTTCGGACGAACATACATAAACGATCCGACCTAAACCAACCCAACCGTGAGCCGCTGCACACATAGGGCAATGTTCGCCAGAGGTATATACTGTCGCCTTGCTTCTTTCTTCAGGTGTCAGGTTAGCGGCTGCCCATCGGGCCAAAGCAAATTCCGGATGTTGGGTATGGTCGCCGCCTGCTACGTGGTTATGGTCTTCTGCAAGCACGTCTCCCTCGGCTGAGACAAGGACTGAACCAAATGGCTCATCGCCTTTCTCCAGCGAAATTGTTGCCAATTCAATCGAACGTCGCAGGTGCTTCAAATCCAAATCGCTTATCATAACTGAATCCTCCTCGTCTTTCGAAGATTAATATTTTTCCTACTCAAAAAGCCGTTCGTTCCAGAAACATTCTGGAAGAAGAACGACTTCTAAGTAGGTCGCTTACGATGAATTATTTTTATGCGATCGGTTTATTCGCCCGCCAGCATGAGCTTCTCCAGCTCAAGCGGTTCAACGTACACTCCGTCCTTGAAAGCTCTCATGTTTCCGCCGGATATTTCATCAATAAGAACAACTTGCCCGTCCTTTTTCAATCGGCCAAACTCCAACTTGATATCATACAGCTCGATGCCCTTCAAGCTTAGCTCGTCCTTTACGACTTGACTGATTTGCTTCGTCAGTTTTTCCAGCGCCTCGTACTCTTCGGCTGACAAAATACGCAGCATTTCAAGAGCAGACTTGCTGATCGGAGGATCTTGACGAGCATCATCCTTTAATGTCACTTCCACAAATGCATCCAGTGTTTGCCCTTCTTGCGCATACAGGCCATAACGACGAAGAAAGCTGCCTACCGCACGATAGCGACATATGACCTCAAGCCCTTGGCCGAACACAGAGGCGGGAGCAACGGTCATCGTTGCTCTCTCGATATCCGCATCAATGAAATGCGTCGGAATGTTCGCTGCATTTAATTTCTCGAAAAAGAACTTAGTCAAGCGGAGTCCTGCCCGCCCGGCACCTTCCATGACTAATCCGACTGTATTGGCGCCAGGATCGAATACACCATTCTCCCCTGTTACATCATCCTTAAACTTCAACAGATAATCCCCGTTTTCCAGCTCATATACATCTTTTGTCTTCCCTGTGTACAACCGATTCACAATGTGTATCCCCCTTCTGCAACAGTTAGATCCAGCAAATATTTTTTATTATAGCATAAGCGCTGATAGGTTAAGCTCATTTCGGCTCCAAACCCTGTGATTCGGCTAATTAATTCGGATAACCAAACCACAACTTGATAAAATTCCCATCCGGGTCGAAAACATCAAAGGATTTTCCGCATCCGCCGCTATCTTTAATCGGGCTCATCCTTATACCAGCTTCAACTAATCTGCTATGGCATTTTTCAATGTCCTCGCTAATTTCCAATAGGAGAACATGATTAGGTCTTCCTTTATGTTTAAAAGCTAATCGTTCTTCTCCATCAGTTTGTACAAGCATGATTTCAACGCCTGATGCAGGATAGATAAATACCTCTGTGTTGTCTGTTTCAATAGGAAGACGGTTTTTAGTGGTGTTAAGATAGAAACCCAATTGAAACACATAGAAGTCGACTGCACGTTGCATATTTGTAACTGGCACTTCGATACAAGCAACTGATTTTACTGTTGCTTCTTCTTTCACGCTTGGCAGCATCTTCTCATGTTTATTGATTACTTGGTCCCCATAATCCATCACACCACCTAAATAAATTAGACTAATCACCATTCATAAAAATTTTCCTCGATCAGCTCCTCAAATGAATCCGCTAATAACTTGATCTCCCCGGTATCGTGATAACAGATAAAAACCTTTCCTGCCTGATCGATGATGATCGGATCGCCGGACCCATCCATGGAAACGACATAACTGGTTCGTAAAACTTCTGCAATGGGAAGCTCCTTAAATTGCTCTCGGAACTCCAGCGTCAAATCGACAACCGTTTCATTTCCGAGACTAGAGCCATTAGAGAAGGCATGTACCGCTAGACCTGCATAGGCTCCCCCAAACGTTTTGATAAAGTGTACGTAGTCCTCGTGAAAGTTTACTCCCAACCGCTGTTGGGCCTTAACAATCTCCTCTTGGCTCGCCGGAAGGCCTACTAGCGTGCGCTTATCTTCCCGATGAAGAAAAGCAATTAATCTCTTCATTAACACATCATTCATGAGAGAGCCCCCTCCGTTCCCCATACTATTAGTTGCTCCTCTAATCATTGTTACCACAATTCGGCGAAATGCTCCAGCAATTGTTGACTGCTCAATGCCTCAAGTTCAAGTATCAAAAAAAAGATCGCGTCACCTTGCCGTTTGGCGAAGATGATACGATCTTAATTATGCTTAAGTTGCTTGAGGCCTTCCTCGTTTTCCTCCAAGGGGGAATGTCCTAAAGGGTACCGAAAGTAGTCAGAGACATCCATTCGCACAGAGCTAATCAACAGAAGGGTTAAAGTTATCAGTGCCAACAAGCCTATAATTGCGCGCTTTCTAAAGTTGTTTGCCTTATTCATTAGGCCCTTCCTTTCCATTTCCTTAACCGAAGTCTCTTCGAATTCCTCTTCCGATGCAGTAAGGCGTTTCCCAACAGTATACAGGGTGGAGTTTAAAACCAGTTTAAACCGGAGATCATTCTTATAAGCCGTATTGAACCAATCGCTCTCGCAGCCCTTCCGCCATTTCCTTGGGCAGCTCCCTGATCTTGATATCCTTGCCCAGGAAAAGCAGCCAGTTGGCGACGTCGGCCAACGCCTCCGAATCGTTAACGTTAACGGAAGTTTTCAACATGGCTCTCGTTTGGAAGGGATCGGTATAGGACAGGGACACCGTTAGCGGATGGTATTTTTTGAACTGGGCAATCGCCTTGGGGCCGAGCTCCAGAACAAGGTTGATGGCCTCCTCCCGCTGGCTTAGCTTCTCCCGTATCTTTTTCCGGCTTAGCCGCTTACTCACGGGATAGGGTTCTACATCGATAAGATGATCGACGGAAAAGACGACTCTCTTTTCTTCCGCCAAGTCGAAGCCCTCGATCAGCCAGAGGCTTTTTTCGCGATATAAGTGCAAGAGATAGACGGGATACGAATTCGTGTCGTTCCCTTCCCGGAGCGTGATCCACAAGTAGTTGTCCTCAAGAAGGATGCCGATCAGCTTCTCCAGAATGGGATGGGGCAGGTCCGACATCTCGAGCAGATCCGGATTATTCGGGTTGGTCCCTTCGAACAGCAGGATCTGATTTAACAGCACAAGATCGTCCTGCTGATTCTGCGAAATGAGTCCCAATAACTTCTCGGCTAAGGACTGACGGCTCTTGAGGTAAGGGAGCTGCTGATTCCTTGTCGCCATAAAGGCGATAAACAGCGCTTTGATCTCGTTATCGGTAAAACGAACGGTCGGCAGGACGGAATTGTTCATGACGAAATAACCCCCGTCCCTGCCCACTTCGGCGACAAGCGGCATCCCCATGGCCTCGATTTCCCTGATGTCCCGAATGGCCGTCGAACGCGAGATGTTAAATTCCCGCATGATTTCGGAAATGGTAAAAGAAGCGCGGTTGTTGATATACCGCATGATGATATTGATCCGCTCCACTTTTTTCATCGCTGCCTCCTAAACAGTGTCACTTTTTGACATGATTAAAAGTTATTATAAACTCAGCAGGGGAAAAGCAAAACCATTTCATAAAAAAGGATGGATGAAAACATGGCAAACTACACGCTTGAGGAAAAAGAAGGCTTTACCGTATTGGGTATGGGAACGGATCTGAAGAGCGATTATACCGACTATGTCGGCATCAACAAGGAGAAGCTCGACTTCTGGCAAGCGGTCAAACAAGACGGACGGCTTGACGCGCTAAAAGCAGTGGCAGCCAACGACTACATCTTCGCAGTCAACGAAGCCGTCAACCAAAAAATGATGTATTACGCCGGCGTAATGACGGATACTACATTGCCGGATGCCACCCGGGTGATTCAATTTCCTAAAGGCGAATACCTTGTTGTTCAGGGAGAAGCCGAAACGGCCGACGTACTGAGCAACCAGCTTACCGGAATCGCCTTCGGTCAAGTACTGCCGGAAGCCAAGGACTTCGCCTATGTGGGCGGGCCGAACGCAACCGTGGAGATGGGACAGCGGGACGGCTTGGTTTACGGCGAAGTGTGGATTCCCGTCGTCAGGAAATAAACCCGAATACTGGAGGAATGGACATGTCCTACGTTGTGGATTTCAAAGAAGTGTCTACGGTTGGCCTGGAATCTTCGCCCGTGCAAGAAGCGCTTGCCGGTCTACGCGCGAACGAAGCCCGCTACTTCATGAACAAATACAAACATGAATTCACCGTTACGCCGGCTGCCGAAAGCTCGGAGACGCTGGAATACGTAACCCGGATCCTGAAGGAAGAACGCGGGATCGAATTCGCGGCCAAGCCGCTAGAAACATCGAGCTTCCAAGTGGAGAACATCCGGTGGTCCTTCGTCTTCTACGAAGATGGCCTGGGCGTCAATGTCTTGTATACGATCGATGATCCCAAGAAACGGGCGGTTGGTTTCAAGCTTTCTGAGGGAATGGACGTGCCTCAAGAGTTAGAAGGAAAGTTTAAGTTCGCCCGGCAGAAGTCGAAGCTGGCCGGCACGATTCGCGGATCGTTTTTCGTGATCAAAGGGGAGTATTGAGGAATAGAGCACAGAAACGTCCATCACTTGTGAAGATTCGGTTCAGCCTAAAGGGTCTACCGGCGAAAGACGGTCTTCCAAGGATTCCGATAAACCGTCCCGGGATGTTAGATTCCCGGGATGGTTTTGTTTTTCTCTGTCGCATAATAAAGGATTCAGCAACCGTTATCCATTAACATATCATTGCGCGGGACAAGGCAATTTTACTTTATTCTGAACTATCAGTTACCGCACCTTTAGAGGCTGAGGAAACTAGTCTTGCATACTTGGCTAACACGCCCTTAGTTACTTTTAACGGGGGCTGCACCCATGCTTGCTCACGGGCAGCCAACTCTTCTTCTGTCACTTGAAACTGAATC
This sequence comes from Paenibacillus agaridevorans, assembly GCF_018604145.1. Classification (NCBI taxonomy): domain Bacteria; kingdom Bacillati; phylum Bacillota; class Bacilli; order Caryophanales; family Paenibacillaceae; genus Paenibacillus; species Paenibacillus agaridevorans. The sequence goes on from NZ_CP075889.1 coordinate 6,777,113, forward strand.
TGCTGCGATTCGCTGTCAATGGTAACGATGTCCCCATTTCTCAGCAGCGAGATCGGTCCGCCTATCTGTGCTTCCGGTGATACATGACCGACTACGAATCCATGCGAGCCACCCGAGAACCTGCCATCCGTAACAAGGGCAACCTCCCCGCCAAGGCCCTTACCTACAATCAATGCGGTAACGGATAACATCTCCGGCATGCCGGGCCCTCCTTTCGGGCCGCAATAGCGAATGACCAGTACGTCCCCTTTATGGATTTCATTTCCCATAATAGCTTCCGTTGCATCCTCCTCGCTGTCATACACCTTTGCCGGTCCGACAAACCGCTGCTTGTTCATACCCGACATTTTGGCAACGGCACCTTCGGGAGCAAGGTTGCCTCTAAGCACTACCAACGGTCCATTCGGCTTCAGCGGCTTGTCCAATGGACGAATAATCTCTTGGCCTTTTCGAAGCGGAGATGCTTTAGCTAGATTCTCTGCCAAGGTTTCCCCCGTGACTGTCAGACAATCGCCATGAAGAAGTCCCTCAGCGAGTAATAACTTCATTACGCCCTGAATGCCGCCAACTTCATTAAGATCCTGCATGACGTGTTGGCCGCTTGGCTTAAGATCTGCCAAATGCGGAACACGCAGGCGGATCCGCTCAAAATCGTCCAATGTCAAATCGACGCCTACTGAATGTGCAATAGCCAGCAAATGCAAGAACGCATTTGTTGACCCTCCCAAGGCCATAACGACCGTAATTGCATTCTCAAACGCTTTTTTCGTCATAATGTCTTTCGGGTAGATCTCCTGCTCCAGCAGCGAGATTACCTGTCTACCTGCAGCTGCGCATTCAGCAGCCTTATCAGGCGAAACGGCTGGCGTAGAGGAAGAACCGGGAAGGGTCATGCCCAGGGCTTCCGCAGCGGCAGCCATTGTATTGGCGGTGTACATTCCCCCGCAGGAACCTGGTCCTGGGCAAACACTGCATTCAACCTTATGGAGCTGTTCATCTGTTATTTTCCCTTCATGATATTGACCTACTGCTTCGAAAGCCGAAACGATATCAACGTTTTTGCCGTCGAGATTGCCTGGTTGAATCGTACCTCCATACACGTAAACGGACGGAATATTCATCCTTCCGATAGCCATCAAACATGCAGGCGTATTTTTGTCGCATCCGCCAATCGCCACGATACCGTCAAAGCGCTCGGCCCCAGATACGATTTCAATAGAATCCGCAATGGCTTCCCTGCTTGGCAACGAAAAGAGCATGCCTCCATGACCCATAGATATGCCGTCCGAGACAGTGATTGTATTAAAAATTAGCGGAGCCCCGCCATGGTTACGCGCCCCTTGCTTTGCTTGAATAGCTAGTTCATTAATGTGCATATTGCATGGCGTTACCTCGCTCCACGTACTAGCTATGCCAATCATCGGCTTTTTGAAATCTTCATCCGTAAAACCAACAGCACGAAGCATCGCCCTGTTCGGCACCCGGTTTGCGCCTTCGCTTATTACCTTGCTTCGAATACGAAGATCCTTTCCATTTGCCATTGGTCCTTGCCCTCCCCGTTCTAAAGAATTTCGTGCAGTTCCTGCATCGGACGGATGAAATTTTGCTTCATCATTGCCTGAGCGCGTTCACTATCATTCATCTCGAAAGCTTCAATGATCGAGGAATGTTCATGAACGGAAGCTTGCGTAGCGGTAACAGACTGCTTTAAGAACACGTATTTAAAGCGCCGAATGTGAATTTGCAGCGATGCGCTGAATGAAGCCACATAAGGATTATCTGAAAGCTCCACCACAAGGTTATGGAACTGTTCGTCAGTCTCCATTGCTTGGTAAGCTTGACCACTCTTAATAGCACTTTCAAATTCCAGATTAATCGATCTCAGCTGCTCAATTTGCTCTGGAACAATAATTTTCGCGGTATTTTCTGCTGCTAAGGCTTGAAGAGCGGCCATCGTGGAATACATCTTGAGAATATCGTCTTTTTCAATTTCTGTTACTTTAGTTTCTTTGCCAGGATGCATGGAAACCAGACCTTGTACTTCGAGGAGTTGAAAGGCTTCTCGAATGGGTGTGCGGCTCACGCCAAGCGAATCCGCCAGTTCAGCGTCAATAAGCTTTTCGCCTGGTTGAAGGGTACCGTCAATAATCCACCGTTGAATCTGGGAGAAGGCTCTTTCTTTTGCGGACATTCGCACAGGCGAGACAAAATTTTTAGGTATTGGCATGGGGTATCATCCTTACTTAATTATTTTCCTATATGCAATATATCGCATATATATACTATATGCAATGATTTTGTCTATCTCGACTGCCGATCTTCATCTCGATCGTATCGATCCACGCGAAAAAGTCGATATACCGAATGTCATAGTCATTTGGCGCCAACTTCTTGTTTACGGCATCATGAAAATGTGCGGGCTCCAAGGCCAAACACTTGTGGCAGATTTCAGTACGTTATTTTGCAGGCAAAAAATCAGGGCACCCCGATATGGAATGCCCTGAATTCATGAAATGACTTGTATTCTTGCTTCAGCCGATAGACTGCTGCTCTTTTTCATATAACTGAAACATATCCATACCCGTGTCCAGAGACTTTGCGTTTTGGAAAGCTTCCTTGACGCTTCGTTTGTTCTGAATGAGGTCGTAGAAAAACCTCAGACCATTGTACAAAAAAGAATGAAACGATACGGCCGGCTCTTTGCCACTCACATTTTTCGCCGTCGCACTACAATATTTCGATATATCCTTCTGTTCCATGCACGCGAATTCGTTGTCCATCCTTTATCAGTTTGGTGGCATGATCCACTCCGACAACAGCCGGTAAGCCATATTCACGTGCGATCACTGCTCCATGGGTCATCAGTCCACCAACTTCGGTGACAAGTCCTTTCATGGATACAAATAATGGTGTCCAGCCAGGGTCTGTAAAGGAAGTAACTAATATATCTCCATCTTCCAGATCCGCTTCTTCCATATTTAGGATAACACGCGCTCGTCCCTCTATCACTCCGGATGAAACGGGCAAGCCTACAATCGCTTCGGCTGGGAGATTTTCTCGGTTGTACTTACCCATAATGATTTCACCGTCAGAGGTGATAACACGCGGGGGAGTTAGTTTTTCATATAATTTATACTCGTCTTTACGTTTGCTGATGATCTGGTAATCCAGTTTATTTGTGCGTACAACTTCGCGAAGGTCTTCAAAAGCGAGATAGTATATGTCTTCTTTATCATGAAGAACTCCCGCTTGTACGAGTTGTTCGGCTGCTTTCAATAATGCCTGCTTATAAACGAAGTAGCGATTGATCATGCCGTATTTGGGATATTCACGATAACCAATGAAATTCCGAATTAGGTCGATCATTTGTTTTGTTTCTTTGGCTTTTTGTTCGCCATCTTGGAGTTGTTCCAATCGGTCTAATATCTCTCTTTCTTTTTCCAGAGCTTCCTGTCGCCCTTGTTCAAATTTCCGTTTGCCTGAACCGGACTCGGATTCTTTTATGTGATTGAGAATCAAGGGAATAAGAGTAGTGGGTTTTTCACACCAACGAGTTTTAGTGATGTCGATTTCACCAGCACATCTCATGCCATATTTGTTGAGATAAGCCATTATGGTCTCTTGGGTTTCCCGTCCACCCTCGAACTTAACCAATTCATCCAAAAAGTTATCCTCTTTTACATGCTGTAAATAATGAATGACTTCTGGAAAAGGACGAATCACATCTGCAACATCCAACAACTCCAGACCCATTTCCGAAGTAATGTTGTTGGGTACAGATTGAGACAGCGTGTCTGCTACGTTTTTTTCACCCAACCACTTGTTCATTTTTTCATTGATCCATGTTGAAGCATCCATAGCGGCTATAATCACGCCTAAACCTTTGGGGTCAAATAAAATCTTCGTTAATTGCCGGATATCTTCTAGAATAAAATCAAATAAATCTGATCCTGATTTCGTTTGGATGTTATGTTTTAACTCTTCTATTGATGATTGACTGCTCTTAATCAAATCAGAAACGATTGTCGGATCGTGTTCGATTTGTGCTGGATAACCTGAAGACGCCATACCGTTGTTGCTTTTATTGGAACTTATTTCTTTTTTATCATTAGATAACACCTTTATAAAGTCTCCACGCTCTATAACGGTCATCAGTGCATCTTTTATGAGTGGATCAGATTCCCCCAAGGTATTTAAATAAATTTCGCTTTCAGATGAAGACAATTGATTGGTCACATCAACAAACAATCTTCCTCCAGCTTTACGCATAGGGGCAGGAGTCGTCAAGAGGAAAAAAGACAGCCCCAATGGTTTCATGGGCTCGGTCATCATTTGTTGATGACCGACAGATACATAGACGTGATTTTCTTGATCATTCGCTTCAGGGACCGGGTACAAAGTAGTGATTGGACGACTCTGGACAATATAAAATGTATCATCAACCAAACACCATTCGATATCTTGCGGGCAACCAAAGTATGCTTCGATCTGTCTTCCTGTACGTGCCAGTTGCAAAATCTGCCAATCAGTAAGTGTTTGTATCTTTTGCTGATCGGGATTGATCTGCCGGGTTTCTGTTCCTCCGTCTTTTAGTCCATAGATAGCCAATTTCTTGGTTGCTATCATCTTATCGACGATTACTTCTTCCTTTACTTTATAACAATCGGCAGATACCAAGCCGGAGACCAGTGCTTCTCCAAGTCCAAAACTTGCATCGATCGATAGCAACTTACGGTTAGAAGTAATCGGATCAGCTGTAAATAAAATCCCTGAAGCCTGTGGCAGAACCATCCTTTGTACGATAACGGATAAATAAACTTGACTGTGGTCAAATCCGTTTTGCATCCGGTAAATTACCGCACGATCCGTAAATAAGGAAGCCCAACATTTGCGTAAATGTTCCAATATGGCTTCTACTCCGACAATATTTAAATACGTGTCGTGTTGACCAGCAAACGAGGCATGCGGTAAATCTTCGGCCGTCGCGCTAGAACGCACGGCATAAGCATGTTTATCGCCATACTGGGTGAGATAGTGAGCAACAGCTTTCACAACATCGGAAGGAATTTCTGCTTCCATAATGATTTGCCTAATCTTCCTGCTGATCTCAGCAACTAGATCTCGATCTCCTGCATTTAGCCGTGATAGTTGATCCAACAAGGATTGCAACGTTTCATTTTGTTTGATGGCTTTTTGATAAGCTTCTGTCGTAACACAAAACCCTTCAGGCACTTGTATTCCTTGAATTTTAGATAATTCCCTTAAATTTAACCCTTTTCCTCCAACATGCGAAAGCTGCGTTTTCTCCATTTCCTGAAAACCCAGAACCAAAGAACTCAATCAACATCTCTCCTAACCATTAAATTTAGAAAAAACATTTGACAAGAGTTTGCCGGCATGGTACATTTATAGTATAAGATGCCTTTCTTTTGCTCATTTCTAAAAAAGTTGTAATTTGATTATATCATCATGTCCTGTTTATGTACAATAAAAAGAACTTGATCAAACGATCAGGTTCTTTTCTTTTTATTGATTTCCCCCTCCGTTAAAGGTGCTCACCGGCTTGGAGGCCTACGAATAGGTAGAAGGTTTGTTAAGTCCGATCAGCCGGAGTCTATAGAGATCCCTCCATAAACCTGATGAGGTAATCCTCGGACTTGGCGAGGAAGTCGGAGAAGCTGCACAAATCCGCGTATGTCTTGTGCTCCACGTCATAACAGCCCAGAACCTTGTTTTTTGGGTTCCATACCAGCTGCAGGCCGGAGTAATTGTCGATGTCGGCCGATAGGCGCAGCAGCTTTTGCCTGCCGACCTTCATCTCGATCGTATCGATCCACGCGAAAAAGTCGATATATCGAATGTCATATTCATTTGGCGCCAGCTCCAAGCGTAGCTTATCCCCTGTAAGAAAGTCGACCAGCTCGCCGGATAGTTTGTACGTTTTAAGCGCCAGCTTCTTGTTAGCGGCATTATGAAAATCGGCGGGCTCCAGCGATTTCAAATAGTCGGCCATGGCTGCCTGCTTATTGCTGACCGCGATCGTATACGGCCGCTCGCCGTCCTTTTCCGCTATCGTGACGTCCGCGCCGCGTTCCACCAAAAATTTGACCATGTCCATCGCTCCCATGCGCGCGGCCACGGTTAGCGGAGTCGCTTGATAAGGATAGACCATATCCGCTTTGTTGTAATTGATGTCCACGCCCTGGTCGAGCAGGTACGTTAGCGTCTTATAATCATGGTCCGACACGGCTTGACGCAAGACGGGACCGCCATGCGCCCGAATATCCAATCCCAGCTCATGAATAAGCGGAATATGGCTTTTGTTGCCATAGTAAGCCTGCGAATAAGCGCCCGACCCCGTGTGATTGGGCTTGTCCATCTTGGCACCGTGCGCCGCAAGGTAACGAACGACGTCCTCCTTGCCGTAGCGAACGGCCCGCAGGAAAGCCGGGTTATGATGGACATTCAGGTTGACGCCATGCTCCACCAGCAGCTTTACGACCTCGAATTTCTGCGATACAAGCGCCAGATCGAGCGGGCTCAGCGTCGTGTGTTTGCTAAGGGCGATACCCTCTTCGATATTCCAGCCAGCCGCAATGGCAGCCTGTAGTGCGGGTATATCTCCTTTGTAAATGTGCATCGCGATTTCCGGCAGTTGCTCGAATTTTCCTATATCTTTCAGGACGATCATCCGTTTCCCTCCTCCATTAAAGTCCCAATCCGCTTATCTCCATTATAAGGAACGCTTATCCTTTGGGCTGTATGCCATCTTGACCATTTATCGTTATAATGAAGGAATGGATTCACGAGCGGCCAAGCTCTAGAAAGGAATATCCGCCATCATGACGAAAATGGAGACCAATCGAATGACCGAGCTAAGCGTTGCCCAGTGGCAGGAGCTGATCGCCAGCTGCGCCCGGGAAGCGGCGAGCAGCCAGTACGAAAGGAACTATGGAATCGAGGTGCGCTCCAAGATGCGCCCCTTCATGTCGGAAATGACGCCCGAGGAGGCCTGGCTATTCGAGCTAAACGCCTTGCTATTCTTGCTCGGCAAGCAAGCGAACAGCCGCCAATTAAGCTACTCCACCCAAATGGCTGTATCCGAGACGGTTCATGCGCTCGAGAGTCACCTCCATAGCGGCTTGCTGCCGGAGGCTGCGGTCAAGCAACCGGGGAGACTGCTGGAGACGACCGCGTACATGCGCGAAACGGCGCTCGGGCGTGCATGGACTCCGCCCTTCTATCTGGTTATCTACGCCGAGCTGTGGATTTCCCTCATTTCGTCAAAGGCGGAAGGCCATCGTCTTCTCCTGGAGGAGCTGGTGCATCTGACCGAAGGACCGAGCAAGAGCGATGCGCTCTTCCCGCTCGTCGCCCGCGCCTGGATGCACTTCTGGCTGGAAGAGGATCAACAGGCTTGGCGGCTGCTCGGAGCGGCGGAGCGGCATGGGCTAGAGCTTGAGCAGGTGTTCCGCTTTCTGCGCCTGCTGGAGGAGAGCGGCAATTGGACCCGGCTTGAAGCCTGGCTGAGCCATTGCGCGAACGAGCAAGTCGGGCGCAGCCCCCGCAGCCTTGGCGAATATGGACGCTACTGGGATGCCGTCGTCCGGGCATTGCCGGAGGCCGAGGAACGAATGTGGCGCGCGATCGCGAGCCTGCCTCCCTACTGCAGCAGCCTGTACGTGGAGAAACTAATGAGCTATGGCCGTTGGCGGCAGTGGATCGACTATCAGCTTAGCCACGGCAGCGATCCGCTCGGCTTTCGAGCGAAGGATCTCCAGCCCATCGAGAAGGAGGCGCCGGAAGCGCTGCTGCCTTTCTACCACCAAAGCGTGGAGAGATACGTGCTGCAGAAAAACCGCGACGGCTACAAGCGGGCGGTCAAGCTGCTCAAACGGCTGGCCAAGCTGTACAAGAAGCTAAAGCGCGAGCAGCGGTGGGAGACGTACATCGAGACATTCGCGGGTCGGCATAGCAGGCTGCGGGCCCTTCAGGAAGAGCTGCGGAAAGGGGGGCTGATTCCATGACATCGGCTACCTTAAACATGGATACCCTGTCGGTTCGGATGATGCTGACGTCGCACGGAGACGCGTTGTTCTTCGCGGACCCGGATTCGCTTCGGGAGTGGACCGGACTTGAGCTTAAGCATCGCCTGTTCGCCTGGCACGAGCCGTCCTTCTACGGCACCGAGCTGGAGGTCGTCAAAGTCGGGGAGCTCGAGGCCGTCGTGCTTCCCGCCGAAGAGGTCATCTCCTTCTTCGCTTCGGGGCCGCTCCTGGCGCATATCGAGTGGAAATGGGAGGACGATGCCGCGCGCTTGGCATCATTGGCTCCATTGCTGGGCGAGTGCCTGGAGAAGAGATTGTACGCCCCCGACCTGGCGGCTTACCGCAGCGGCTCGCTGCACTGGAGCTGGGATGCGGCGGCGGCCATCGCAACCTTCGGACAGGCTCGCCGCGACGAGTTGGATCTGGAGCGCGCTGGCTGGAATGATGAGGCGCGCGCCGGGCTGAAGGCTGCCTTCTCGGCGGCCGTCACGTGCCGTTACTACGGCACGGAGGCGGAAGAGGCGGAGCTGCGCCGGGAGTTCCCGGCTCTGTTCGCGCGAGAGCACGCGAGTGCCGCGACGGCGGGGCTCGATGCCGAGTCCTGGCTCGTGCAGATCGGCTGGAAAGCGGATGTCGCGCCTTTCCGCCCCCTGCTGCAGCTAATCGAGCCGTGGGAGGGCGACGAGCACCCCCGCTGGCGGCTGCGGTTTGTGCTGCAGGACAAAAGCGATCCCGCTACGCTCCGAAGAGTGCGGCTCAACGACGGCGGCGAGGCGACCGGCAAGTGGCCCGACGCGTGGGCGGAAGCCATCCGCGGCCGCTCGGCCGGTTGGCTGCAACGGCTGCGGGCCAGCCTTCCGCACGATCGGCTGTCGCGCGGCGAAGACGTGCTCGGCAAGCCGCTTGACGACGAAGCGGCCTGGCGGTTCCTCAACACAGACAGCCGCCAACTGCTCGAAGCCGGCTGGCAGGTCCTGCTGCCCGCATGGTGGGAAGCGGCAAGCCGCAAGAAGCCGAGACTGCGCGCGGCGGTGCAGTCGGAGGACGAATCCAAGAAGAAACGCGGCGGCGGCAAGTCGCTATTCGGGCTGGAAGCGATTCTGAACTTCGACTGGCGCATCTCCATCGGCGACGCCGACCTGAACGAGCAGGAGTTCGACGAGCTGCTCGCGCGAGGGGAGCGTCTCGTGAAGTTCCGGGACCGCTGGATCGTACTCGACCCGGCGTTGATCGCGCAGATCCGGCGCATGATGGAAGGCATGGACAAGAGCCAGGGGCTGAGCTTCCAGGATGTGCTGCAATTGCATCTGCTCTCGCAGAGCGAGGCGGACGGCGACGCGGATGGAGGGGCGTCGGACGCTGACGCGGATGGAGGGGCGTCGGACGCTGACGCGGAGATATTCGCGGCCGATAAAGCCCGCGTTGAGCTCGAAGTTGAGCTAAACGCGCATTTGACCGGGCTGATGGCCAAGATCAACCAGCAGAGCGAATGGCCTAGACTCGATCCGCCGGCCGGTCTGCGCGCCGAGCTACGCAGCTACCAGCAGGATGGATTCGCCTGGCTGGCTTTTCTCCGCCGCTTCGGGCTCGGGGCCTGTCTCGCGGACGACATGGGCCTCGGCAAGACGGTCCAGCTGATCACCTACCTGCTCCACGCCAAGGAGCAAGCGGACGAGGGAATGCGGCTCCCTTCGCTGATCGTCTGTCCCACGTCGGTGCTCGGCAACTGGCAGAAGGAAATCTCCCGCTTCGCCCCGTCCCTGCGGGTGGCGATGCATTACGGCTCCGGGCGAAAGAGCGGCGACGAGTTTCGGCAAGAGGCCCGCAGCGTTGACGTCGTGCTGACCTCCTTTGCTACCGCCTCGCTCGACCAGGAGACGCTGTCCGGGTTCCAATGGGGCGCCGTTTGTTTGGACGAGGCCCAGAATATCAAAAACGCCGGGACCAGACAGGCCGTGGCGGTCAAAAGCTTTCCCGCGCTCCATCGCATCGCGCTCACCGGGACGCCGATCGAGAACCGGCTGGCGGAGCTTTGGTCGATCTACGATTTTATCGTGCCCACCTACCTCGGGACCGCCAAGGCGTTCCAGGACCGGTTCGCGGGCCCGATTGAACGCGAACAGGACGGGCGTCGCACGGCGGAGCTAAAGAAGCTAGTAAAACCGTTTATGCTGCGACGCAAGAAAAAGGATCCCGCCATCCAGCTCGATCTGCCGGACAAAAACGAGATGAAGTCGTATGTTCCGCTGACGTCCGAGCAAGCTGCCCTGTACGATAATTGCGTCAAGGAGCTGCTCGAGAAGCTGAAGAAGCTCGACGGCATTCAGCGCAAAGGCGCGATTCTCGGAGCGCTGACGCGGCTCAAGCAGGCATGCGACCATCCGGCTCTATTGGATGAGGATACGGGAACGGAGTCGGAGGATGGCCCGCAACAGACGGAGGCGATCGTCGCCCGCTCCTCCAAGCTCGAGAGGCTGCTGGCGATGGTCAAGGAGCTTCGCGAGTCGGACGAGCGCTGCCTCATCTTTACGCAGTACATCGGCATGGGCAAGATGATCCAGGATGTCCTGCAGCGCGAGCTGGGCGAGCCCGTGTTGTACCTGAACGGCAGTACGCCGAAGGTGCAGCGTGACCGGATGGTCGAAAGCTTCCAGTCCCGCGACCTTCCGCCGTTTGAGCAGCCGAACGTGTTCATCCTGTCCCTCAAGGCGGGGGGCGTCGGGCTTAACTTGACCGCGGCGAACCACGTCTTCCACTTCGACCGCTGGTGGAATCCGGCCGTCGAGAACCAGGCGACCGACCGCGCCTACCGGATGGGTCAGACGCGCGACGTGCAGGTGCATAAATTCATCTCGCTCGGCACCCTCGAGGAACGCATCGACGAGATGCTGGAGAACAAGCAGCAGCTAAGCGACAACGTCATCTCCAGCTCGGAGGGCTGGATTACCGAGCTTTCGACGGATGCGCTTCGGGAGCTGTTCTCGCTGCGGCGGGACTGGTCGCGCGATTGAGCGGGATTCGCCCAATCTTCGGTCGCCTTCACCTTCAAGCGGATAGATATTGATAAATTGGGTGCCATTGGGCATTCTACTTTATTGGAATCATGATCTGGAAGCTTGGAGGGATACGTATGGCGCGGATTCATACAGCTTTGAAGAATGTGGGAATGAACAAGATCGGTTTCATATATGTCAACGATATTCGCGGCATTGTCCGGAATTGGGCCGCTCTTGTCATCGTCTTGGGACTTGCCGTCCTGCCTTCTCTTTATGCCTGGTTTAACATTGAGGCATCATGGGATCCATACGGACGCACGGGTGAACTTAAAGTAGCCGTAGTCAACAAGGACAAGAGTGCGACCCTGCGCGGAACGCCGATTAACATCGGGGAAGAAATCATCGCTTCGCTGCAACGAAACCACGCAATCGGCTGGGTATTCACGGACGAGAGGCAAGCCCTTCAAGGGGTGGAACATGGAAGGTACTACGCCAGCATTACCATACCGGAGAACTTTTCCGCTCGTATTTCCACCGTGCTGTCGGACAACCCTGAGAAAGCCGTACTTGTCTACACCGTGAACGAGAAGATCAACGCGATTGCACCGAAAATAACCGCCCAAGGTGCAAAAGGCGTTATTAATGAAGTCAATCATCAGTTCACCAAGACCGCTTCCGATATCATATTCCGGATATTCAACGAACTCGGGATCGGGCTTGAGAGCAACCTGCCGGACATCGTCAAGATTCGCGATGCCGTCTTTAGCCTGGAATCGATCATTCCGGAGCTGAATCAAACCGTAGACATCATCGCGCGTGATGCATCCATTGCCAATGAACGGATACGCATGCTGCAAAGCAATCTGCCGATCGTGACGGAGCTCGCGAAGGAAGGAGCAGACTTTGCCCAACGCTTGGGCGAATTCCTTGACCACAGCTCGGCTGTTATGGATGAAGCGGCGCCCGCTATCAAGCTGCAGCTTGCCTTGCTGCAACAAACGGCGAATGCCGCGGCATCGCTGACGGATATCCTTCGGAACGACCATTCGGACATGGAGCAGGCGAATCAAACTTTAACCGATCTTTCTCAACGCCTGACCGCCGCTTCCGATAGAGTCGGCAAGCTAATATCCTTGTTCGAACGGCTCACCCCATTCAGTAAAGGCAGCATGCCCTTGCCGGTAACGGATAAATTGCGGGAGATCGAGAATCGCTTCAATCAGCAACGAAAATTAGTCGATGGGATCGCGAAGGCCATAGACCAAGGCGCGCAGCCTGCCGATAAACTTATCGACGAATTGAACAGGATAGCGGGAGAATCTTCCGATGCTCTCGGAAGCATCCTTGACCGTTATGATGAAGAAACAACGCCGGGAATAAGCCAGGCCATCGAGCATGCGAAACAAAACGTTGCCAAGACTCGATCCCTGCTGGCGGATGCGAACGAAGCGCTTCCCGATGTCGAGCGGATGGTTGCCGATGCAGCCAAGCTTCTGGACGTCGGCGAACAGAAGTTTGCCGATCTGAAGCAAGAGCTGCCCGAAGCCGAGAACAAGGTAGGAAAGCTGGCGGACCGGATCCGGGAGCTTGAAAAGATGGGGAGCTTGGACGAGCTTATTGATCTTCTAAAAAACAACAACTCGCTGTTGAGCGACTTTTTTGCCAACCCTATCGTTTTAGAGGAAAAGACGCTGTTTCCGATTCCCAATTACGGCTCGGCTATGTCGCCCTTCTTCACTACGCTTTCCTTATGGGTTGGAGCGCTGTTGCTCGTCTCTCTGCTCACGGTCGAAATCCATCATCCCGATGTACCTTATCGCAGCTATCAGGTTTACTTCGGCCGCTTTCTGAGCTTTCTTACGATAGCTCTATTACAGTCTTTGCTGGTCACGCTTGGGGATATGTGGCTGCTTCGAACATACGTCTTGGATAAGCTATGGTTTATCGTGTTCGGTTTGTTGTTGAGTGCCGTGTTCATGTTGATCGTGTATACGCTCGTCTCGGTATTCGGGAATGTCGGCAAGGCCATGTCGATCGTACTGTTAGTCCTGCAATTGGCCGGTTCCGGCGGGACATTCCCGATCGAGGTGACTCCCGCCTTTTTTCGGGCGATACATCCGTTCCTACCGTTTACCTATGGGATAAGCATGATGAGGGAAGCAGTCGGCGGGATCCTGTGGGACATCGTCCGCCGGGATTTGCTGGCAATGGCCGTTTTTGCCGCAATCGCGCTGTTCGTCGGGCTTGCTTTGAAGAATTCCATCAATCGTATGTCCGCCCGTTTCGTACGAAAGGCACGGGAGAGCAAGCTCATTCATTAACGCGTCCCCCTCAACAAACGATCGAGCTCATCAGATTTATGATCGACGGACCGGCCGCAATTAAGCTCCTTCGACCATATCCCTTTTGTGATATCCAATATAGCCAATAACCATCATGGCGATGCTAATCACTGTTATCGCAATAAAGGCTGCTGCATCAAACGATTCTACCGGCATCCGCGGCAACCAACTTTGAACGGCTGTTTTGGAGAACCACTCCGGCAAGTCCAGAATGCCTTCGAAATAGTTTAAAACAAAAGAATAGCCAAGATAAACATAAACCGCTTTGCCTAGTCTTGGTGCCCAGCCTAGAGCCAGAGCGGCAAGACCGATAAAGAACAACACGGAAGGAAGAAAGTTATAGCCTGCGGCGATAAAATCGCCCAGCTTCATGAGAGAGCTGCCACCCATCGCAGAAATGGCCGTCCCGCCAAGTCCGCCCGCAGCCAATAGAATGCCAACGACTGCGGCAATGGCGGCCAAACCGACACTCGTCCAATAGAGCTTGGCCCGAGTCACTCTTGTAGAGTATAGCTGGCTTAAATGCAGCCGCACTTCTTCCAAAAAAAGTTTGTTCACGATGGCTATCGGCAGAATGGAAACCAGACCCATCATGACCATCATAATGGTCCCGGTAAATGCCTCTTCGAGTGAAACGCCGGATATCGTAAACATTTGACTCATCAATTCATTGCCTTCAATGAAGGTCTGCATATCCCCATAAATAGAACCGTAGGCTGCTCCCATAATGACGAAAGCAATCAACCAGCTCACGGTTACGCCTTTGTTAAGCTTGATAAACAAGCCATGTACGGATAGCAATGACTTTTTTGCCGAACCCCGGCCTTCTCTCTCAGGCAAATAACCGGCACCCATATCCCGACCGCCTTCAAGGGCAAAAGCCACGACCAAGACAATGATACTGAAGATTACAGCCAAAATCAGCGGGAACCAGCTGTTGTCTGTAAATGGATAAGTCAGATAAGTCCAGCCCATCGGATTGATCATGGAGAAATCCACATTCGACACATCCGTACCGGCGCGAAAAATATAAAGCAAGCCTACAATTCCCAGCGATGAACCCGTTGCACCGGATGAGGTCGGCATAATTTGCGCCATCATTAATGCGATCACGGCTCCCAAAACCCCAGCCATCCCGATGGATGCGCCAAACAAAAAGGATCCTTCTGCCGAAATCGTATCTACGCCAAAGCTAGTCATAACTCCGCCAATAAGGAGCGCCAATATCATTTGGATAATGACGACTTCGGTAATTACGGCAAGCGAATTGGCTTGGCGACCAACCTGAAAGGAGCGTACCAGTTCGGTAAGTCCATATTCTTCTTCTTTGCGAGTATGGCTCACTACATGCAGAGCAGCGATAATCATCGCAAACAAACCGCAAAATAACAGCATTTCATGCGCATACATTGCACCCAAAGTATAATCGGCTGCTGCATCAACCGATGTCGGACCAACCATGGATATCATGGCAGGATTTTGCATGGTTTCATACATCCCCTGCAAGCCTTGCTCCTTGCCGATTTCCCCGAATGCCGGAACAAAACCGGCGGAAAACAAACCCAGGCCTGTAATCCAGATGATGATTTTTTTCCAATCGCGTTTCAGATATAGAGCAAATAGTACATCCCAACGTGCAAATTTTTCTTTCATCATCATTGCCCCTTCCCGCTCTTAGACTTCATAATGACGCATGAATAAGTCCTCAAGCGTAGGAGGAATGGCTTCAAACTTCCTAACGCCCAATTTTGCCGCTTCGGATAAAATATCATTTATACATTCATTGTCCGCGGAGAATGTCGCTTGATTTCCTGTTTGCTTGAAATCATGGACACCGTTAACGGAGGCCATTCTGCCCACATCGCCTTCCGTTAATAAGGTAACCGTAGACCGGGTTAAGTGGCGCAATTCATCCAATGTCCCGGTTTCTACCACTTTGCCTTGGCGAATGATGACCACCTTATCGGCCAGACGTTCCACTTCGCTTAAAATATGAGAGGACAGTAAGATGGCTTTCCCACCATGCTTGATTTTTTCAACCTCGTCTTGAAATACAGCTTCCATCAATGGATCAAGACCGGAAGTCGGTTCATCGAAAATATACAAGTCGGAGTCAACGGACAAAGCCGCAATCAAACCGACCTTTTGCCGATTTCCTTTAGAATAGCCTTTGGCTTTCTTCTTAGGATCCAATTCAAAGCGTTTAATCAAATAGTCGCGTTTGTTTTTGTCTCCGCCGCCATGCAATTTGATGAATAAATCGATGATTTCGCCGCCAGTTAGATTGCCCCAAAGGGCTACGTCCCCTGGAACATAAGAAACTCGTTTATGAATCTCAAGGCTATCCTTCCACACATCCTTTCCGAAGATTTTCACATCACCTGCATCCCGATTGATAATTCCGAGCAAGGTACGAATCGTTGTTGACTTTCCAGCTCCGTTTGGCCCGATAAAACCGACAACTTCCCCGGCATTTACCGAAAATGACACATCATGCAACGCTTTAATTTTTCCGAACTTTTTTTGCAAGCCTTGAACTTTCACAATTTCTGTCATGGCTCTAACACTCCTTCTTTACAGGTTGTATTAACGTGTTTACATTTGCAAGCAAAGCTCCGTCTCGTAATTTGTGTACTATTTTAATTGATTTAGTTCACAAATAAACAAATTCAAGAAAGTTTAATACTGTAAGAGAGGTATACATTCATTTATATACCCTTTTATCCATTTAGTCAATTGTCAATACGTTAGTTTGGAACTCCACATCGTTTGATCATTCATAACTATTTCTATATACTAAATAGGAAGGGAAAATATGAATTTGGTTTTCCGGAGATACTCTTATTTCAATCATTTAGAAAGCAGGAGTTAGAAATGAATGGATTCGACAAGAGGACACAGGAGAAAAAAAATAAAGTTTTGGAAGCAGCTTTTCACTTGCTTAATACCGAAGGCGGCATAGATAGTATAACGATGGATGATATCGCCCAATATTCCAATGTTGGCAAAACAACGATTTTTAAGTATTTTGGGAGCAAAGAGAATCTGATCCATGAAGTGTATACGTATTTTCTAAATCAAATGGGGGAAACCGCCCAAAAAATCATGGCGGAAAATAGACCTTTCGAAGAAACCTTCATTGCCATGAGTCAAAATAAGATTCATTATTTGGAGAAAATAAGCAAGCAGTTTTATTTGGATTTGATGAATTTTTTTACGAGGAAGGATGATGCCGGCCTACCTTCGATGATGCAGCAATACTCCGAGATAAGCTTTGGGCTTATGCTGGATTTATTCCATCGCGGACGTAAAGAAGGCAAGGTTGATCTGAAATATTCGGATGAGTTTCTTTTGGTTTATTTCCAAGCCCTTGTGGAAGGGATCTCCAGCCCGCACATCTACCCATTAATACTCCCTTATACCGCCCAGTGGACAGAATTGATGATTAAAGGTATTGCACCAGGTAAGTAAATAGAGTACCTTCAACAGACCAACCGCCAATCAAGCGATGTCATTATGTATTGGCGGTCGGTTATTTCGCGTCGTCCGCAAGCGCTATTCGAAAGCCAAGGTCATCTATCTTGAACTCAGGCATGCTTTTCCTTCTAACCGTTGAACCGCAATTGTTCTCAACCTCAGCCCAACTGCCTCCTCGGAAGACTCTATAGTTCCCATATCGATTAGGATCATATAGATCCCAGCACCATTCCCAAACATTCCCGATCATATCGTAAAGGCCCCAGGGATTGGGAAGCCGCTTTCCGACTTGTTGAGCTGATCCATTGGCGTTTTCTTGATACCATGCGATCTGATCAATTGATGCATACCGATACCCTGTGGTCCCCGCTTTACATGCGTATCGCCATTCGGCATCTGATAACAGTCGAAAACCATTCGCCTTGTTGTTATATATTGTGTTCTCGCTTTCTCCGAAGATTGTGTAGCATTTGCAGGTAAATTCGGGACTAAACCTAATTCACTGTCGGCGCTATACGGTCACCTTGAATTTTAGGCCTTCTATTAGTCGCGCTGGGCTGGCTCGATTCCGGAAAGTTCCTTTAACACTTTATATACAAAACGAATGCTTGGACCCGAATAACCAACTTTATTGAAACTGCCGATTACATGAAGATCCAATGCCGGATTATACAGCATAAATGATCCCGTTGAGCCTAAATGCCCCCAAACATTATACTTTGGCATAAAAGCGACCATTCGAACTCTCATCAGACCATACCCGTAATCCATACCCATCCGCATTTTTCTCCACTTTATCATTTGTTGGAGGGATTGTTCGGAAATGAAACGATTGGCTGTGAGAGCCATCATAAACCTTAATAAATCCTCGGAAGTGCTAACCATTTGGCCGGCTGCGAAATTGCTGGAGAAGCTTCGGTAATCCTCAATATTGATTTCTTTTCCCAAGCAATTAACATGGGCTATAGGCAAATCGCATTTCTCAGCCGGTTGCGAGAATTGGGATAAATAGGAGTTCTTCATACTAAGCCTATCAAAAATATACTCATGAAGCACTTCGTGGTAAGGTTTCGACGCTATTTTTTCGATAATCAGCCCTAAGAGGTTAAAGCCCGTGTTCGTATAATGGAGGCCCTTTCCAGGCGCAAACCGGGATTTGAGATATTGTTTTGACCACTCGATGGTGTCCGATGGTGTCCACATGCGATTAGGATCATGAAGCAAAACCTCGATAAATCTGCCGTGTTTCGTCTTATCCTCATAATAATCCGGCAAGCCCGAAGTATTGCTGATAAGATGTTCAATACGAATCTCACCGGAATAATTCCTGCCTTTATAGAGATGTAAGTTTGTTAATACACTTTCGGGAAGATGCTTCGAGATATGGTCGGCATAACTCAACTTGCCTTCTTCGACGAACATGGCGATGATGACAGCAGTAAACGTTTTCCCAATGCTAGCCGCATGATAGGGCTGTTCCGGGTCTGCGCTCCTCTCGCTCGTTTGACCACAAGCCATATTCCAATGAATGTTCAGTTTGTCTGAGTGTAGGAGTAAATACCCATTATGGAGGTTGGAATCGGATTTCATTATTTCTCTGAACGTAGAATCAATTCGTTTCTGGGCTCTTTCTTTAGTTCCCATCATCATCAACCTTTCAGGCGTTTAATTGATCCATGAAATCAACCTATTCATCACCAAGTTCCGAAACAAAACGGGATACTCCGCCGCAAATCGCAGACTAGCCAGCCCTATATCTTGAAAAGAATGCCAGAGAAAACACACAGGCTATCGTCCTGTGCATTTGTAATCGAAAAAGACCCGTCCATGACCTTCAATGACAACACCTTCGGATCCGGGATATTTACCATCTGTTTTTTGTGTTGGGATGTAGACGGTTAGAGCCGTCCCCTGATCTTCACAACGGTAGAACTCATGTGCTTCCAATTGCAGTCTTCCCACCTTAGGATGCACGATCTCTATCGATCCTGTAAGCGCGCAACGTACGTCGTGATCGGTCCACCATTCCCGAAACTCCGCACTTTGTTCTGACAGCGCGGCAATAAATTCTCCGTACCACGGGTCCTCCATATTTCGGGCATAATAGGAGCGGAATTGCGCCAACAGAATTTTAGCCACACGCTCCCAATGGACGAACATAAGACGAATCCCCGTCATTGTAAATATCCGCCAAATCATATTATTGCAGTACTTCTCTCCATTACTGACACTACCGATGACGAGGGGGGCCGCCCGGTTCCAGGCGATTATGTTCCACCTTTGATCTGAGAAAAAAGCGGGAAATTCCGTAAATTGATCCACGATAATTTGAAAAGACGGAGGGCCCGCACTACCGGGATTAAGAACTGGGAGAAGAGGGGGGCGCTGATTCGCTAATGTATACAGATAAAGTCGTTCGTCCCTATCGAGTTTGAAAGTTCGTACTAAACTTTCGAGGATCTGTTCGGATACCCGGATATCGCGGCCTTGTTCAAGCGCCGTGTACCACGGCAAGGAAATGCCGGACAGGACGGCAACTTCCTCCCTGCGCAATCCGGACGTCCGACGCTTTGGACCAACGTAGTTCAATCCCATATCTTGCGGAGATATCCGGAGACGGTGGGTTTTGAGAAATTTCGCCAACTCTTTACGGCGTTGTTCGTCGTTCATTCTAACCGCCTCCCATAACTGATAGAAATTATATTAGATTACCGACTATTACTATAGATAATATTACTATAAATGCTCATCTTTTTCATTCCCTCCCCAAGGCATATACTGAGTTCGAAACCGAATCTATTTGAAAGGATTGAGCATGGAATGACAACTGTTCTTTACATTACCGCACATCCGCAAAACGGATCAGAATCGTACTCCATATCGGCTGGAGAAGCGTTTATCGATGAATATCGGATGGTCAATCCCGGGTGTGAGATCATTCACTTGGATTTATATAAAGCCGACGTCCCGTCGCTGGATGCGGATATTATAAACGGGAGGAGCAGGTTGAAAGAGGGGGTGGAACTAGAGCAGTTGCCGGAGGTCGAACGAAGTAAAATCGTCCGCTTGGACAAGTTAATCAGTCAATTTATTCAAGCGGACAAATACATTTTTGTAAACCCGATGTGGAATTTCTCATATCCGCCAGTTATGAAAGCCTACATCGACGCCATAACGGTGGCGGGCAAAACGTTCTCATACACGAAAAACGGTCCAATCGGATTACTTCAAAATAAGAAAGTGCTCCATATCCAAGCGAGCGGTTGGGTCTATTCGGAGGGCCCAGACGTGGAGGAAGAAATGAGCCATCGTCATCTGAAATCAATCATGCGTTTTATCGGCATAACCGATTTGCATGCATTATTTATTGAGGGGCATGATCAATATCGCGACAGGGCTAAAGCAATAAAAGCGGAAGGTTTAAAGCGTGCACGCGAACTTGCGGCTACATTCTAGAGATCATCATATCGTGCTGGAAATAATACCGACCTTCCAAGTAAAAAAAGCAGCCACTCGCAATCGAGCGGCTGCTTTAATCATTATTTAAAACTGTAACTTACTTATTTATAATTTCCCAGTTTTGTTCAGCAGTCTTTTCCCCAAATAACTGAAGGAGCGCAGACTCGATAAACGCAAAGCTAACCATGTATTTCTGCGGAAATTCGCAGGCTTGGCCGCCTACCGTCATTTCAACAAACTCGTCTTCTTCCTCCAGCGGACCGAGAAGGTTATGAATCGCAGAGTCGGTCTCCACAGTAACGATGAACTCATGACCTCCGCCGCCGATCATAATCATGTTCTCTTCGTACCTAATCGTGACCAGACTTCGTGTAAAGCCGTCCATCCGCCGAATGATTTCCAGGCACGTTTCAAGCGATGCATGGGAATGCTCAATCGTATTCGCCACAGCCCCATTCCGCTGTTCCTCGTAAACAGTGATCACCGGTCAACACTCCTTAATCAGTAATCGCGAGCCGCATCGAACCAGCGTTGGGCCATCTCCTCTGTTAGAGGCTGCCCAATCTGATGATCGGACTGGCTTAGTTGCCATACGGCTTCGCCAAGGTCCTCTCTCTCGGTGGTTTCGATGCCTTTGAGGATGTTAAAGCGAACGGTGAAGGCGGTAATGGCCGCCTCGGCCTCGGCAAAGCTGCGGGCTTGTGCCAAAGCTGCCTTTGCATCGTCATAAGCTTCGTTAGCCAGCTTGGCCAGACGTTTGGGCCAGGATGAGAACGGGCGGCCATATTCGGTCGTCCACCACTCCGGCTTTCGTAATTTGCTTATTGAAGTATAGCCGGTCCATGGACGAGTATTGGCGCGTGTTTTCAGTTGCTGTTTTAGGCGCTTGCCCGCGGTCTCTTCCACATTGTAGGCGATAAATCTGTCAAGCAACGGCCACGTATCCAAGGAGGGCAAGTCCTCCAAATCAGGCATAAAGCGCAGCTCCAGATTCGTTAACCCGGCATGTCGGGCCAATATGTCCATGTCGCAGAAGTTCCCCCATAAACTCAGCGAGTTAAGGTTCGGGAAACGGTCAAGGCATTCCAGCGAGATGGGCTGTCCCAGAGGCGTGCTTTGCAGGGTCAGGCTCTCCACTTGGTGCAATTCGCCCAGGTCGGGCAGCATGAAAGGGGGATCATTCCTGCGACGGCCGGTTTGCGGCGCTAGCGTCAGGGAAAACGGCAGATCGCCCGTGGCCAAAAAACGCGACAGATCGCCGGACACGTTCAAGCGGAAGGGATTTTTCGGAAGCTTCAGGCTCAGGCGGCCTTCGGACGGGTCCAGCTCGATATGCAAGCTATGCAAAATGGACGGGCTGGCATCCACCGCCGTATCGGCAGATAGGATCGGAGCCCACGTCATCTCCTCAATGGGACGTTTCTGCGCCCAATCAAAAAATCCGGCGTCACTGCCTGCATAGTACAGAAATCGTGGCCAGGGCGAGCCCGCCGGAGTGGCAAAAGCATCGAATACGGTCCAATCGATGCGCGTGCCTTGTTCGACGTGAAGCTCCGCCTTTTTCCCCAATTGCGACGGTCCGATGGATAGACTGCCTACACCGGGCCGCCTAACGAGAGTGTGGCTGCGGGGACCTGTCAGGTCGATAGAATAACGACCATCTTCCCTAACAGAACCAGCGGAGGGCCGGGCCTGGTTATCATTTCGCATTTCTGTCATCCTCTCTTCTATCTACTCCTCATTCATTCTTATTTACGAGCGTTCGTCAATCAGCCGTTCCAGAAACTCCGCAAACGTTGAAGCATACGTGTCGATCAAATTATTCATGAGATCATAACACATGATCGGAAATTCACCCTGTGCATCTCTAGTCGATGTATCAAAATAATAAAGCTCGTCGCTATCCGGAACGAACACGTCCAATCTGTGGGGAAACCGACTAACCAACCATTCCTCGGCTTTATTCAGTCGGTGTATATATAGAAGGTCGCCGTCGTATTCATCCCGGTATTCCGGAGGGGCGATCGTTAAAATCTCCCCGCCGCTCAACCGGGCATTCCCGTAATGAGCCAACCACCAGCGATAAGATGGCGGCAGGCGGAATCCTAATTCCTCTTCGACTTCCGCTATCCAGCTCTCTTCCGCGCCACGACCGGGAAACCATTTTAACGCGGATGTCGTTTTCAGTTTTTCTGCCAAACGCTCATACATGGGTTCAATTCTCTCCCTCTATACTTGTTTGTTATTGGTTCGATCATTTGCCTCTTTTATAGGCATTAGCCAATTGGACGAGATACCAGACAACCGCACCCGCAAGGGCAGTTAAGGCAAGATTTATGCAGCCGAACACGATCAGCGACTTCGCTTTGCCGGGGCCGATACGGAAAGCGGCCGCAAGCTGGAAGACGGCGGGCAGAAGAAACGCCAGCCAAGAGAAGGTTATAAGCTTTTCTGTTTTGAAGCTCCACCATACCGCCGAACATGATGCAACGAGTAATACCCAAGTGCAGATAAACTTTAATGCAAACATGATTTCGGCCCTCCTCCATTTCCCTTCCTGCATACATAAGTTCAAGTCAACTGAAATCCCAATTTCAATAAAGATTGTTGAATTTCCTGGTCTACTTTGCTTTTGGCCGTCGCGAATTCGACTGTAGATAAAGAACTTGGCAGGGGCTGACGGATAAAGCCGTCGAAATCGACTGCCGTTTTGGAGATGCGAAGCTTGCGCAGAGAAGGCAATTGCTTCAGTCCCGTCACATGGGTTAAACCTTTGCAATTGGAAATGGAGAGCTCCTCCAACGCTTTCATCTCCCGGTCAAAGGCGATTTCATGCAGTTGGATCTGGTCCTCGACGACAAGTCTCGTGATGGATCGGAAGTTCGCAATGTTGGATAAGTCATGGAAACCGCGGACTCTGCATACCTCCAGGTCGTCGATGTCATTTTCCTCGATTTCCCCGATATGCTCCCGGCCCCCTAACAAAATGCGAAGATGCTTCAGCTTCCTCAGTCGGTTAACAAAATGAAACGGCAGTTTGCTTATGGAATGCAGCGCGAGATAGTTTAAGTCCTCCAGCTCGCCTACCGCATCGAGATTTTTTACTTTGCCCCCGACATGCAAGTGCTCCAATTGCGTGTAAGCTTTAAAATGTTGTAGATTGAGCGTTTTTTTATCCGACATAAGCGTTAGCTCTTTTAGAGATCGCAGCGTTTCGATGTCCAAAATATCCGAATTCTCCAACTCGTATATCCCCACGTGCAAGTTGCGCAAGTGCTCCAGCTTGGCCAATGCTTCCGTGTTATGCGCATTGGCGAGACTATTGATATTCAGCATTTTGACATGGGGAACCCGCAAGAGCGTACGACAATCAAAGGACAGGGAATAGTGGGCGTAGAAACGCACCCCGAAATTCTCATCGTAACGGGCGCAAAGCTCGTCCACTTCCTCCAAGATAGACCCATAAAAGTCCGGGTGGGAGAACTGGACAAAGACTTGGTTGCCGCCATGCAAGTCCTGCTCGATCTGGACCCGGTCCAGCGCAACAGGATCGTTAATCAGGATCTTTTTTTTCCATATCTTACGCATGAGTGCTCCCTCCTATCGGCCATGGATGACAAGTCCGTATTTGCCGAACATCCACGACCCCTTCAAATCCTGCATCGCATCAGGGCTTATACGCACGGAGGGCTTTTGCTCCTTCATCGCATCCGCATCATGCGCCGAGAAGCGAAGCGGCTTTGTCCTTTTTTTAATAAAGCCCGTTATTTCATCGAATAACGTATAGGTGAGCGGCCTATGATCCCGGATATCCTCATAGACATAATGCTTCCCTTGTTCATCCTCCACATCCACTTGGAAGCCCTTAGGGAACGAAAGCAGAATGCAAGGCAGCTCATCCTCCGCCCATTGTCCGTAATAGGGAAACGGGACGCCCTCATTTCGCGCAAAAAATCCGGAGCTTTCCTTATCGGCCGTTACAGCAATGGAATAAACAAAGTGCGGGTAATAACCCGTCCCTTTTTCCGCTGTCGCAAAGTGCCGATAAAAGGTCTGGTACGCCTCATACACCTGACTCCGATCATGCTCCGTCCGGGCGGAATTGGTTAGCTGAAATTGAGCCTGCTTACCGTCAAACAGCTTCAAAACGCTTTTAAACTCTTCCGGACTTATAAAGAACCTAAGCTTATAAAATCCGCTGTTCTTAAAACTCATATTTCACGAAACTTTCTTGGAGCGTCTCTTCGTGCGGTACCCACTCCCAATCACTCCATAGCGACGTTTTTACGATTGCCGACAGCTTATCTACGGCTTGTTCCGGACTCGTCGTATGAATGAGATCGTCAAAATCCTCATTGCCGGTACCCAACGCTGCCCGCAAGTAGTCATCGTTTATACGCTCTTCTTGAAGTTGCTCATATTCATCTCTCGTCCATTGCTCGTAAAAGATTTTTTCGGCTTGCATGTCCCCATTCTCGAAAAACGATACCTCGAATAGCTCCTCATTCATATAAGCGGTGGTCATCACCGGGCCTTCGATAAGCCCGGACAACGCTTTGCCAGCTTTCTTCACCGTACCCCATCCAAAATATTCGTGAAGCACGCTGATCCAATTCTCGTTGCTTTGGCTTATGTACATGACTTCTTTAGTCTCTTGTGCCTCTTTTCTGCCCAACACTTTGCCATGCCCTTCGCTCAGCTCTCTAAGTGTTTCAATTGTCTTCTCGAGGTTACTCGACATAATATGCAAATTTGCGAATGATCTTCCCATGTGATGGCCTCCTTATGTCGCTCCCAAAGATTGGTTCTTTTTTTCCATTATAGTGATCATATGTTCGGAGTCTACCTACTTTTTGCCTGGTTTTTGGAAATATCCATTGTACGAGTAGATCTATAGTCATGTCTGTTTAAAAATAAAAGAGGGCGTCCCTCATCATTGGGACACCCTATGTCGAACGATTCCACATCTCCTGCAACACTCTACGAACGAATTACATTGAGTTAGATTAGCTCTTTTCAGGAATATTTATTGGTAAATTGAGCCAGGCAACGCCGATATCGCGATGAAAATGGTGGTAGCTATCGCCCTCTACGCCATCATAATAAATGGCCAGCTTGTCCCCTTTGCGGAATACGCAAGGCGCGCCGATAACGGATTTTGACCAGGTGCACATGCTGCCGTCGAACACGAGCGCTTTATCGTCGACATTCCATTTCTGAATATCCTTTGTCCAATACACCCATACGGCGTCCGTGTATTCTTTGATTTCGTTTAACCCTACGTGGTTGGTAAACAGAAACCAAGTTCCGGTCTCTTCCTCGTAAAACACCGAGCTGTTCTCGATTTGCTCTTCAAGAGGAAACAGAGGCTCGGGGTCTACCGTCCATTCTTTGTCCAGATCTTTGGTGCGGGCAATGCCTAACGTACGTTTCGTAATTTTATTTGAGTCTAATACGGAAGCGCTAAAAAACTGCAAATATTCGTCCCCGTCTTTGACGATCGCCCCCGAGCTGGCGGTGGTGCTGTAGTATGTGTTTTCCTTCATCCGGAACGGAACGATATCTTGCTTAATCCATGGCCCATAAGGGGAGTCGGACTTTGCTTTCATCGTGACATACGGGAAATCCGGTATATCGTACGGGTATTCGCGACGGTAGTCGGAGCCGATATAGAACATATGCCAGACGCCGTCTTCGAAGTAGGTTACGCCATATACCGCGCAACTTGAATCGTCTTCGCCCTCTTTGCCTAATTCGAGTATAACGCCTTTTTTATCCCAGTTGATTAAATCTTTGCTGGTCGCCAGATAATTTCGCCAGCCGGTTTTGTCGTCGGACGCATCGTAATGCATGAAATAAGTACCGTCGCATTCGAAGACAAGAGGCTCTCTAATTCCGTAGCCATCCAGTTCCAAACCGCCTCTTCGCAACACGATTCCTTGATCTACGGCAGGTATCGTCAACCGAGCTTCTGGCCTGCCATCCGAATACTTCGCAGCCAAATTTATCACGCCTTTTCACGTTTTATAGTGTGTTACTGCATGGCATGTGATGCAATGGTTCCCATCATAACGGCTGATTTTCAATCTTGCAAGCCCTTTATTTTTTTTGGTTTCCGGTATTGACAGCGATTTCATTGGCATGTACAATTTTTATTAATTGGTCAGACAACTTACAAGTTATCGTTTGGAGAGATGAATATGCTGAAGTCGTTAAAGAGACAAAAGCTGCACGAATCCATTACAGATGAAGTGCTCAAATTCATAGAACAGAAGGGTTACGTCCAAGGAGATCGCCTACCTACCGAACGTTTTTTTTGCGAGCAGTTCCAAATAAGCCGCCCATCCCTCCGCGAAGCGATGAAAAAGCTCGAGAGCTACGGCGTCATTGAAATTAAACCGGGCAGCGGCATGTACTTGCGTGCGGAAAAAACGATATTGACGGAGATGGAAAACATCTCGATTAAGTTTTCGATGGAGAAAAAAGCGTTGCTCGAAGTGATCGACCTACGTGAAATGATGGAGAAACATGCGATCGAGCAAATCGTTGCCAACAAACAATCGCTGCATCTGGACAAACTCGGGGAAATCGTCGACGAGTACGATCGCAAACGTAATAAAGGCGAAATCCCGCGCAAAGAGGACTATCTGTTCCATCTAGCGTTGTACGAGGGCTCCGATAATCGGCTCATGCTCAACCTGTTTAAATCCATTAAAGAAATGGATTCGCTGTGGGCCGACCGCGTCATCGAAGACCTGGATATGAATGTGTTCGGCAGAGAAACAGAACCGCTGCACCGGCTCATCTACGATGCCATGCAGCTTGGCGATGCAAAGAAAGCATGTAAGTTGATCGGCAAACACTTTGATATTATGCGAGAGGACCTTAAAAAATTAGGGGGGTAATACCTCTTTTGACATAATTGGTCAGACAACTATCCAATTGCAAGGATTCAATCGCTTAACTTTACTTTTGGTGGAGGTGATAAAAATTCCGAAAGCTGCTTGACCATAACTTATAAGGGGGATTCGCGTATGTCAAAAAAAATGGCAATCGGATTGTTGGCCGGCTTACTACTCGTGACCAGCGCTTGCTCGTCGTCCAATAACAAGGAGGACGGAGCTAGTCCGGAAGTGAAAAATGAGGAAATCAGCTTTGTCGATGTTTCGCCATCGCCGGAACGCACCAAGTATTTTAACGAAGTCATAGCAGCATTTGAGCAAGCCAATCCGACGATCAAGGTAAAGATGGAAACGGTTCCTTGGGATCAGGCTTTTAATAAATTGGCGATGCAAGGTGCCAGCAAAACGATGCCTGACGTCGTAAACATGTACCCGGCCTGGTTAAACACCTTCGTTCCTGCCGGCTATTTGGAGCCGCTCACGGCCAATTACGACGCTTGGTCCAACAAGGATAAGCTCACCTCGTTTGTAAGCGGTATCACCATGGAAGAACAACAGCGTAACGTATACAACGATATCTACTATATGCCGGATGCTCTCATGTCGGCCGCTTTATTCGTTCGTAAAGACTGGTTCGAGGAAGCCAATCTGCAGCTACCGACGACTTGGGACGAATTATTTTCGGCAGCCGAGACACTGACGGATTCGTCAAAAAACCGTTATGGCTGGGCTTATCGCGGCGCACGCGCAGGTTTCGACCAAATCTTTGCTTATATAACGTCCGTTACAGGCGGCGAAACGTATGAGGCAGACGGGACTTCCGTATTGCACCGTCCGGAGGCGCTCGAAGCCTTCGTCAGATTTACCGATCTGTTTAAGAAGGGGTATGCGCCGAAGGACTCGATTAACTGGGGTTATCAAGAGATGGTGCAAGGCTTTACCTCCGGTATCAGCGGCATCCTCAATCAAACGACGGAAGTGATCGCCACAGCCAAAGCCTCCATGACCGACGACAGTTGGACCGTTATTCCTTATCCAAAAGGCGATGACGGTAAACGTTATATCGGCGCTTCCGCGACTTGGGGGTATAGCGTATCGGCGGATTCCAAACACAAGGAAGCCTCTTGGAAGTTTATTGAGTTTCTGTCAACGCCGGAAAACAACTTAAAGTATTCGAATACGTTGACGATGATTCCGATCTTCAAGAGCGCGACCGAGGACACGACGACGAAGGAAGGTCCAATGCAGGGCTTCATCGACACGCTGGATGATCCGGACAGCTACTTAGTTGCCGATCTGGGCAATTTTACGGAGCTTGGCGAATTCCGCGAAAGCATTATGGACGCAGAAGTCCAGAAGTACTTATTGAACAAACAGTCGGCTGAAGAAACCTTAAAGAAATTGGGCGACTTCCTGACGGCGGCGCAGCAGAAGTATATGAAGGAAAATCCGGATGTACCGCTGCCTCACGTCATCAAGCCTCAAATGAAATAAGCAGCGTCACGGGGAGAGGGGCAGGGAAACGCGTTTTTCCCTGCCGCTTTCATTCCAGAACGGCAAGGAGGACTCCTCTTAATGAAGCGTTTAAATTCGAAAGAGCCATATATCCTATTAGCGCCGAGCTTTCTATTATTGCTGATCTTTCTTCTTTACCCCTTGCTCAGTTCTTTCTTGTACGCATTCCAAAGCTATAAGCTGACCGCGCCAAACGATGTTGCCTTTAATGGTCTGGATAACTTTAAAGCCGTATTTTCGGATGACAGCTTCGGCTTGGTTCTACGTAATTCCTTCATTTGGGTCGTGCTCACCGTTGCGGGCCAGTTCGTGTTCGGATTTATTTTGGCATTGGCGCTGCGGAAGCCGTTTCCGGGCCGAAACCTTTATCAAGCGATCGTGTTCCTTCCGTGGGCGGTATCGTCGTTCGTCGTTGGATTAACCTTTCGCTGGTTATTAAATGCGGAATACGGGCCGGTCAACGATCTCCTTCTGAAATGGGGAATTATCGAAGACAAAATTTACTTTTTATCCGATGCCAACCTTGCCTTGTTTACGGTTATTTTGACGATGACCTGGTATGGCATTCCCTTCTTTGCCATTATGCTCCTGGCGGCGATGCAATCCATACCGGACGACCTGTACGAAGCCGCCGATATCGATGGAGCCGGGATATGGTCCAAATTTTGGAACATTACGTTCAGCTACATTAAGCAAACCATCATACTGACTTTACTGCTCAGAACCATATGGGTATTTGCATCGGCTGATCTTATTTATATTATGACGGCAGGCGGACCGGCTAACTCCTCCAACATTCTTTCTTCCTATATGTTCATGAAAGCTTATTCTACCTTGGATTATGGGCAAGCATCGGCGATCGGATTATTTTTTATGGCGCTGTTGATCCTGTTCTGCTACTTGTTTATGAAGGCGACAAAATTCGAGAAGGCGGGTAATTTCTGATGACAAGAAACCAACGCGCCGTTCTGCCGATTCTCCGCATAGGCATTCTGATCTTTTATTTGCTCATGGTACTACTGCCTTTTTACTGGCTGTTTATTACGTCGTTCAAACCCCGCATGGACATTTTGACGACAAACATTCAATATTGGCCCAAGCACTTTACGCTCGATAATTACAGGGTTTTATGGTCTGCTTCCAACTTCGGCGTTTTCTTGAAAAATAGCGTCCTTGTATCGCTCGGTACCGGATTGTTTACGACCTGCTTGGCGATTCTTGGCGGTTATTCGTTGGCGCGTTATACGTTTAAGGCGAAAACAGCCGCGGTATACGGTTTGCTGCTCACGCAAATGATTCCCGGAGTTCTGGTCATGATTCCCACGGCAATCATGTTCAGCAAGGTCGGCCTTATGAACAATCTCGGCGGCTTGATCCTAATTTACATCGTGGGCAATGTCCCCTTCTGCCTTATCCTGATGCGCAGCTTCTTCGACCGGATTCCGGTCGACTTGGAGGAAGCAGCATTGATTGACGGCTGCAGCAAGCTTGGAGCGCTCTTCCGGGTTGTATTGCCGATTATGCTCCCCGGCATCATAGCCACGTTCGTATTTGCATTTATCGGAGCCTGGAACGAACTGCTCTGCGCGATCATGTTTATTAGCAGCGATGAGTTGAAAACCGTTCCCGTAGGTCTTTCCATGTTCGTGCAAAGCTACGATATCAATTGGGGAGTTATGACGGCAGGCGCCGTTATGGCGCTTCTTCCTTCATTAATTATGTTCGCCATCGTGCAGCGATTCGTAGTCGAGGGCCTGACTGACGGAGCCGTAAAGGGATAATGCCGGTATTGGGATGATCAGATAGAAACAGAAGGTGGAGAATTCAAGATGAACATACAATCGAGAAAAGAAACCAAGGATGCGGGCAGCCAAACGATGCTTACCCATTACGGAGACGAATCTTTTTATGGTGCGGTTGTTCCGCCCGTTTTTATGAATACGTTATTTTCATTCGAATCCTATGAAGCATTTCAACGATCGCAATTTCAGGACGAGGCATTCTATTACAGCCGGGTATCCAATCCCACGCCGCAAATTGCGGAGAAAAAGCTTGCCGCCTTGGAAAAAGGCGAGGCGGCCAAGCTGTTCGCTTCCGGCATGGCGGCGATTTCTTCTACCCTGCTCCATTGCTTGCGCCAAGGCGATCATGTCGTGTGCAGCTATCCCATCTATAACGGCACGTATCAATTGCTCCAGACCTTGTTGATCAAGTTCGGCATAACGGCCGACTACGTCGATTTTAGACAGCTCGATCAGGTGCGCGCCGCGATCAAGCCAAATACGAAGCTGTTGTATTGCGAGGGTTACTCTACGTTTTTTATGGACGTGTTCGACATTCCCGCTGTTGTTGAAATTGCCAAACAGCATAAGCTGCTGACGATAATGGACAACACCTGCGCGACGCCGGCCACGATGCGGCCAATCGAATGGGGTATCGATATCGTGATCCACTCCGCCTCCAAATACTTATCAGGCCATAGCGACGTGACCGCCGGCGTCGTAATTTCTACTCAATCATGGATCGACGGGTTGGCTAACAATGATGCTATTCTGCTGGGCGCTTCCTTGGCGCCGCTGGATGCATGGCTATTGACGCGCGGCCTAAAGACGTTCGGGGTTCGAATGAAGCAACATGCAGAATCGGGCAGACAGATTGCCGCTTTGCTTTGCAAGCATCCACAAGTGGCTCGGGTCAATTTGCCGTTGCTCCGGGAGCATGAACAATATGAACTGGCCGTGAGCCAATTCAGCGATATTACGGGATTATTCAGCTTTGAGCTGCATGGCGGAGCCGACGCGGTAAGACGATTGATGAATAGCCTGAGGTTATTTCAAATCGGCGTAAGCTGGGGCGGCTTCGAAAGCTTGATTTATTCGCCGGGCTTAAGCATCCATCCCGAGCAGACAACCCGAACCGAATGGGAAACGAGACTTGAGCGCACGATTCGGATGTCCATTGGGCTAGAGGATGTCGAGGACCTCATGGATGATTTGCAACGTGGATTGGATGAATTGTAATGATACTGCACAAGATTTTGTGAAAACACTATTACTATAGTTGCTCACTTAAGCTCACTGTTGGGGTGGACGTTCCTGGGAACTCAAAGGTTTCCAGGCCGGTCACCCCTTCAAAGCAATAGTATTTAGCAGGACCCTTTTCGCATACTTAAGCTATTTCGCCATGTGAGCGACATAAAACCCTCATGAAGAACATCTTCAACCCTCTTTCTCTACAAAATGCCGCCCCACGGAGTAATACTCATCCTTAATCACGGCATCGTCCAGCCACTTCATCAGCTTGACCCCGTCCTGTTCGGCTTTGTAGAAATGATTTAATGGGGATAGTGTATGCGGTGTCCTCCCCGTCTTCTCGTTAAGAGCATAATCAGTGATGTAATAATAGTAGCCTGGCACTGCATCAGATAACTCTCCGGCAGACTGCAGCATGCGAGCCGACCAGAGATCGACATATTCGCCATCATCCGAATCGTCATCATTCAGATCCTTTTCAAAGTCGAACAACAGCTCATCATAAAGCGTATTGGACTGCAAAAGTACCGCGTTGTCCGGGAGCAGCTTGCGGTTCGCCTCGAATACGGAAGAAATCAAATCGCCATGGACTTCATAACCGAAGGTTTCTGCAAGGTTAGCCTTCCATTCGTTATCGATAATATCCGGCCAGCGGTCGGCATTTAAGTAGGAGCCGTCCGAATATTGATAAATGCGGGCATTCGGGTAGCGTTTTGCAATCTCAGGCGCCCAGAATGCGGCTCCGAATCCTCCGGCGCTTTCTCCCGCAATGAGGATCTTTTCCGGCTCAGCGAAATGGTTTGTAATCCATTCCAATGCTGCTCGCGTATTGGTTTGACCGTTATAACGCATTGTAAACGGCTTGCCTTTGGCGTTCGTATATTCCTTGGATTCATTTCCGATATGCAGATCGCCAGTAGAATAAGGGATATATACAATATTCCAATCCTTGAACGGATTGTCGGGATTATCATTTTCCAACAGGCCGCCAAGTGTACTTACTTTAAAGAATGGAATGTTAGGAAAATAATATTTGATCTCGCCGTTCTTCATTACATTACTCAGACTGATCGGCTGCGCGGCAGTTTCAGCATCCCAGGCCAAGCCGCCCCCGGAAAAATAAACGATCAATTTATCTTCAGCAGCCGCTCCCTTATTGGCAAGTAAATAGTATTCTGAACCATCTGCCGAAATGACTTGTGCATCCTGGTCAAACTTGATTTTATTCCATACATAGCGCTCCGCAGCAGCCCATTTATCCGGTTCGGCAGGCTTTTCAAGTACAAAAAAATAAACATAACCCGCTAAACCAGCTGAAATAAGCAAAATTCCGCCTATTGCAGACAGAAGAATCTTATTGATTCTCTTCACTATTACCTTTTTTTTCACTCTAAGACCCTCCTTCCGACCATGATAGATCTCCCAGATCAGAGCTGCTACCGGTTCATCCTCCATTCAACGCCAACAGCTGCTCCAATCCTTCTTTTAGCGGCGACTCTGCTTTTCGTGCGGCTCCTTCTAGCTTCTTCACGCTTCCAAAGACTCGGCACAGTACCATTTCAAGTTCATGAATCTCTTTGCCTTTCAGCGTCTCGATTAGTGCCTCGGCAAGCTCAGGACGGTCGATAGTTAGATTTTTGACCTGTCTTCCCTCGTCATTACCTGCCAGCAAAATGGATACGATCACCGGCATATGCTCTGCCTTTACGCCATGCGCCTCGATAAATGCCTGCGCATACCCATCCTGTACCATTTGGTGCTCCGTATCCACCAGGTCCATATAGCGGCATACCAATGGGAAATAATCCTCGCTGTACAAGCCAAGGCCCAGTACGGCATAAGTGCCCGGCATAACCGATTTCTCGCTCGGCTCCACATCGCTGTACCACGCGAACTCCTCCATCGCCGTATCCGCATATTCTGCAATTTTTGGGAACAACGCCCGGTAGTTGAGTGCATTGGCAAAAAACTGATGCAGCTTGGACTTTGCCAGCATTTTAAACGGAAGCACATGCTTTTGGCTGCTTTTCAGCTTTAGATTGTAGCCTTTGGGGAAACCCTGCCGCAACAGATCGATGATATAATCGATCGCTTCTCCGTAGGCAGCCTCCTCTTCAGAGAGAATCCGGATGTCGATCATCTGCAATACGTCATTGTTGCGGGCCTCTACTCTCTCTCCCCGATAGGTATTCGCAAATTTTCCGCTGCCTATCTTCAAATAATCCGCTGCCCGCTTTGAACCCAATTGCACCGCAAGTTCCAGGTACTTCAGCCGAGTATTCGGCTCGGTGAAGCCAATCTGTACAGCAGTATAAAGGAAGAAATCCATTTCTCCAGCATCTACGGAAGAATGAATGGCATCCTCCTTCAATACCCATTCGTTTCCATAAAAACCGGTTTGGTTAAAATGCCGCGGTAAAAAGTAATCCTGCGCCCAATGTTTGAAGGCCGAAGTATATTGGCTGATCCAAGCGTTTTTGCGCTCTTGGTTCGTCATCAGCTTATCGGAGAGTCGTTGGATCAACGGTTCAACCTCTTTTACTTCCTGCTTCATCAGATCAGGATTGACCAAATGGTTGGCAAAAAAGAAAAATTCTTTTTCTCCTGGTAGCACTGGTGGATCAGATAAAACCTTTGTGTGAACAAATTGATCCAGTGTCTGTTTCAATTGACTCAACTTTGGCTCATTGATGATCTGATGGTTAAACGATAATTTCGACTGTTCCCATTCAAACTCAAATACAACTTCAAACTTGTAATCAAAGAAACTCGTTCCCAGCTCCTCGGAGCGGAACAGTCGATCTACACGTTCGCACAAGGCAGGAAAGAATTCCTCAGTTAAAAGTTCATCGGTCAACTCTAATATATAGGAACCCGCTTCGACTTCATAGGAGCTGTCAGACCAAGAGAATGGCTCGTGCACATCGATATGTATGCGTCCATTTGCCCATGTAAACTTGCCTTTTCTCCATGCTACTCGAAGATAATCATGGATTCCGGCTTGCAGCCTGCTTCTATTTTTAAGCTCATTAATTCTCTTGCTTTCTTTTGCGTAAATCGTAGTGACTTCCTGCCATACCTCATTCAGAAAAGCTTCTACAGCGTAATTCAACGGCTTCTCCTCCCACTCTCGTATTCCGCATTGCAACATCTACTTGTTATTTATAACAAGCTTATACAGCTTTGTCATCTTTTTCGTTAACCGGCACGATATCATAATCCCCAAACCTCATCCTGTCAAGAGATAATGTGCGAATGAGCGACATAACGGGGGATACCCCCTAATGGTTTCGAAAAATGAATGAATTTCCGAGAATGAAGAGCGATTTCGCTTTTTCCAATTCATCCGATTTCACGTAAAATTTTCTTCAGGCCGATGGGGAAAGGATAGACAGGAAAGGAGGGCCTGCATGAACAGAGTGGACAAAATCAGATTTATGCTTCTTTACGGTAAAGCACCCGAAGCAGAATGCTACGGGTACATAGAGTTGAATCGGGATGGCCATATGATTGCGCTCTACAATAGGTATGGCGAGGAAATAGACATGAATGGCGGACATGAAATTGTCAGGGTACGGACAATTGGCAAATTCGATGATGAAGACCGCGATAACTTTTATTCCTTGTTGGAGAGCGATGATGCAGGATAATCTGCACGACAGAATATGAGCTAAAAGCCGCCGCTGTGCCTCAGCAATTTCCTCTTGGCTCGCCGGAATGCCTACTACTGTGCTATTATCTTTCCGATGAAGGAAAATCCCTAATCTCTCCATTAACGCATCTTTCATATGGAATGTCAGTAAAAGATAAGGAGGGTTTATGTTGAACAAGAAATCGCTCATTGCAAGATGGGACGACGACCAGCTCGCCGAAGTGAATCGATTGCTTGCCGCTGTTACAGGCAAACATAACCTGCATCAAAAAGACCGCTCCTTTCCATCGTCCCCCTATGGAAAAACGGATGCTGGACTAGAGGATTATCGGGGAGTTGCCCTGACCGAGACCATACAATACCTGACAGTACAGGGCGCCGATCTGTCTTATGCGCGTTTCGATTATTCTGCAAGCTTGAACACCTCAACATTTACAAATTGTTGCTTTGACGGGGTCAAGCTGGATAGCAGATATGTGAATCATACATTCAGCCACTGTTCTTTCCGAGGAGCAAAGCTAAATCATGCAAGGATCGGTAAACAATTTAACGATTGCGATTTTACAGGCTGCAATTTAAGTAAAGCGATAGCGAACGATGTATCGTTCATACGCTGCCGTTTTTCCGACGCCAATTTTCGCGGGGCATTATTGTTGTATTGCCGGTTTGAGGAATGTAGTTTTGATGGAGCTTTTTTTCATAACGGTTCGTTAGCCGGAAGCCGCTTTACGGGAGAGACTGGCTTGCTCCCTGTTTGGGGAAATACGATACTGGACAATGTCAAAATCAAAGAATGTGATTAATTAAAGAAGAAATTCAAGAAAATTGCCAAAAACCTGCTACTGGATTTTGTATCTCATCCGTCCCGATCTTGGTGAAAATATAAAGAGAGCCAAAACCAAAAGGATAGCTGTAATCATCTTGAAGCAAAGTTTCGGGGTAACCGTCTTCATCTACCTGAAATAAAAAAGAAAATGATTCATCTTTCAGCTTCGTATAATAATAATCTTCATTTTGAATAAGTCTCGGGTTTCCGCCTAGTTTGATCAAGAAAGACTGATCCATTGCTTTCTCGTCATTGCTTAGTGCCCCGTCCGAAATTGCATGTCTTATAAGACCTGGGTTAGTGAACATATCTTTGACGCTTTCAGTTGAAATTGGATGCTCAATCACCTTTATCGAGCAATTAGGATACATATTGTTTTCCAAATATTCCTCATAGTCCTCAGGAATGAAGATCGAAATCATGCTCTCAGGTTTATAGGGAATGACGAGGCTCAAATAAAAGTAATATTTTAGGTTACCTTCGTGGATGAGGTCATCTCGATCATCAAAGAAGTCAGGTGCATTCCCGCCGATCCAGCCTTTACCCTGTTCGTTCGAAAGGCTTGATTCTGCATAATAAAGAATACTGTCCGTTCTCTCAACTAAAATATTCTTGTGATTTTCCATAGGCATATTACGAATCCCCGTTCATGCGTAAATTTAAACCTTGAAGCGATATCCAGCGCCCCATACGGTCTCGATAAACTGGTGCTGCGCCGGGTCCTTCTGGATCTTGTCCCGGATCTTCCCTACATGGACCGTGACCGTGGCGGTATCGCCATAATTCTCGATCCCCCAGACCCTGTCCAGCAGCGCCTCCTTGGAATAGACCCGATCCGGGTTTTCTGCGAGGAACAGCAGCAGGTCGAATTCTTTTGCCGTCATCGTAACCTCCGCCCCGCGCAGCGTTACCCGTCTTGCATCGACCTGGATCGCGAGTTCGCGAATGTTAAGCTCGCGCGACTTCCGGGCATGCGAATGGCCGGTGCCTGCCGCGACACCGGTCAATCGGTCATATCGTTCGAGATGAGCCTTTACCCGCGCCACGAGCTCCGTCGGGCTGAACGGCTTCGTCACATAATCGTCCGCCCCTAAGCCGAGGCCCCGGATCTTGTCGATATCCTCCTTGCGGGCGGAAACCATGAGCACCGGAATAAACTTGGTCTCCCGGATCCGTCGCAATAGATCGAATCCGTCCATGCCCGGCAGCATGACGTCCAGAATGATTAGATCGTATTCCCGTTCCAGCGCTTCTTCAAGCGCTTGCCGGCCGTCTGCCCGAAGCGTAACCTCGTAGCCATTTACTTCGAGAAAATCCCGCTCCAGCTCGGCAATCGCTTGATCGTCCTCAACAATTAACACTTTCCGCTTCGACATCTCACGCTCTCCCCGCTTCGTTGCTATCCCGTTTCATCGGAATGCTGATCATCACCGTCATGGACTGTCCCTGTTCGCTTTTCGCATGAATCGTTCCGCCATGATTAACAATAATCTGCTTCACGATGGCAAGGCCTAATCCGGAGCCGGCCACGTTCTGATTCCGGTACGTATCCGCGCGATAGGAACGATCAAAGATCCGCTCCAGCTCGTTCGGGCCCATCCCGGGTCCGTTATCCGTAACCGCGAATACCCAATCGTCCGACTGCCGCCCGAAATAAACGTGAATATGGGGCTCTTTCTTGTCCATGAATTTCACCGAATTGCCGACGATGTTCTGCATGACGCGCCTCATCTTCTGGACATCCATCGTCACAACATCATCTTGCCCCGCCTCGTATTCGCCCGTCAGCCGCACGCCCGCGCTTTCGCATTCCATTTGAAGCTCGCTCATCGTCTGCCGATAGAACGGCTCCAGCGGCACCGTCTCCAAGTGGAAACGCTCTTGCTCGAGATCCAGCTTCGACAACAGGAACAGATCGTCGATCATCCGGTCCATATCGAGCGTCTTGGCATAAATCACGTCGATATACTTCTTCAGCTTCTCCGGATCGTTCGCAACGCCTACCCGAATCCCCTCTACATAGCCCTTGATCGAGGTCAGCGGCGTCTTCAGATCATGCGAAATATTCGAGATCAGCTCCTTGCGATTCTCCTCTAGCGCCAGCTGAACGTCGATCGACCGCTGCAGCTCGCTGCGCATCTTTTCATACGAGCGGATGACGCTTCCCACCTCGTTGCGCGCCTTGGATTCCAGATGGAAGTTCAAGTCCCCTTCGGCAATGCGCCGGGATCCTTGTTCGAGTTGTCGCAGCGGCCTTACGATATCCTTCGTCGTGATCCAGAGCAGCGGGACCAGAATAATACCGACTAGAATCGCGATGCCGAGCAGGACGAATTGCTCGAATCGGCTCGTATTGGACTCTGCAATCGTCATGTCGGCCACCAGGTAATACGTTAAAGGATCGTCGATTTCAGGGAAATCATAGGCAATCGAAAGCAAGTCGCGTTCCTCCCACTCGCTCGCGACAAACAAGCCATCTTTGTCCGACCCAGCCGTGGACACATCCTGCCGCAGCTGCCCGAGAAATGCCTCTCCTTCGCTGAGCGCGCCGTAGCTTTCCCAGCGCTCCCCTTGCCGGACCACAAGGAACCCTCCGAAGGGCTGCAGCCGATCGCCAATGGAGGCTGCGAACGCGGGGGACGTCAGTTCCTCCGGCGTATACCGCTCCGCATAGCGCAGATCCACGAACAGATCGATGCCGCGAGAGAACGCTTCATGCGGGGATTGATCCTTCACGATACCGCTCGCGAGATACGAGAGGATCGCCGTGACGAGTCCGACTCCGGTCATCGCAATGATAATCGCCGTCAGTATCGTGCCAAATAAATATGTTAAAATGAGTTTCAATCGAATGGACATACGTCAGAACCCTTTTCTCTGGAAGGCCAGCAAGCCTAATATAGTGCCAATAATATAGTAGGCTGTCATAAATAGCAACGTTGAAATGGTCATGCCGGCATTCCCCCCATACAGGAGCGGCTGCAGCCAATCGGCATAGTCCGTGACGAAAAACCGATTCAGCTGCGGCTCGAGAAATCCGACGACGCTCATTGCCATCCACAGCACGACGCTTACCGCCAGCCCAACACCGCTGCTTCCCACCCATAGAGACACGCTATTCGCCAATACGAGCAACAAGCCGCTGAACAGGATCGCGCCGCCAAGCTCCGCTAAACCCGCCCCAAGCGAGGAAGCCGCAGGCACGCCGTGAAGAATGAAGCCTCCAACGAATGTCGGCACGAACATACACAATACGATGAAAGCAGCGGCCGCCCACCCCGCGAACAATTTCCCCAGGAAGAGAAACTCCCGGCTGATCGGCAGCTTCAGCGCATGCTTGATCGTTCCCTTGTTTTCGCCGACCATTAGATCGCTGCCCAGCGCCACCATAAGAAAAGGGAGCACGACCGCAAGCAGCAGCTCGATTGCCGTCAGCGGGAGGTTATCCTCCAGTCCAAGGCGGTCACCGATAAAGACGAAGAGAACGCCAATGATGAAGGAGAGAAGCAGCAGAACCTTCAGCTTGCCTCCGCGGAACAGCTTGCGCAGCTCCTCTGCGGCAAGGTAATTCATCTGCGCGATCATACGCCCCCGCTCCTTTCCTGTGCGAGATGATGCAAATAATAGTCCTCCACGCCCGCAAACGACTCCCGCACCTGTGCGATACCCGCCGTATGGATATGCCGCCCTTCGTAAACAATGCAAGCATGAGTGATCCAGTCCTCGATGTCGTGCACCTGATGCGACGACACAATGACGCTCATCCCCGTGTCAGCCACGAGGCCGCGCAGCATCAACGCAATCTCTCGCCTACCCTCGATGTCCATGCCCGAGAACGGCTCATCGAGCAGCAGCAGCTTGGGCCGATGAAGCAGCACGCTGGCCAGCTCGAGCCGCTGCTTCATGCCGGTGGAATACTTCTTGATCTTAAGGTCCCGGTGCTTCGTCATGCCCACGAGCTCCAGCGTCTGCCGGATGCGGGCTTCGTCGACACCCGGGTATAGCTTATGGTAGCATCTCAGATAGTCATATCCCGTCAGATAGAGGTACGGAAACGGCTCTCCGATCATCAGGCCCATGTACGGCCTCGTCAGCTCGGGCCGGTCGGCGACCGAGGCGCCGTTCCAGCACGCTTCCCCGCGGTCTGTTCCGAGCCAGCCGGCCATCGCCTGCATCGCCGTCGTCTTCCCGGCGCCATTGGGTCCCAATAAGGCGACAACCTCACCGGAATGCACGGTGAGGTTCAGCCCTTGGATCCCGCGACCGCCGGGGTAGACCTTCGTCAGATCGTTCACTTTGAACATATTCGCATGGTCCTCCCGAGGTCAATTGCGTTAGCTGCGGTCGTCGAAAGTTGCCGCGTCGATCATTTCCACGGACTTGCCGGCAGGATCATACGCATCCGGCGTCGTGGCATTGATGCCGCTAACGTCGCCTGCGCCTTCCATCTCCACGCGGTGGGTGATGCCCGCCTTATCTTTGCCGCTCACTTCAAGCTCGCCTTGCACGCTTTGCACCTCGTTATTCGCATCGACCGTCATTTGCAGCCGCACATGTTCAATGGCAACGTCTTTCGTCAACTCCGGCAATTGCGCTTCCAGGTCGATTCCCTCAAGTCCTTGGAAGAATGGAAGCTGTCTGAGCTGCTCCCACCCCGCATGGGCTTCCGGCGCATGTGCGCGCCCGACCCGTTCCTCAGCCGATGCCGCGTCCATTAGTAAACGTATCGGGAGCGGAATGTCCTCCTTGCTGATGTCGACCGTAATCGTCTTCGAGCCGTCTGCCAGGTTAGCCACGCTGAAGTTGTCCTTCAGGTCGCCGACCATGAAATCGAGGAGCGCTTCTTCCGCTTTGTTCATCGGACGATCCTGGAACTCCTCATCCGACCATTCACGATAATCGCCGGCGTGTTCATCGTTCAAGTTGATCACCTGATAATTCAAATCATGCGTCCGGTCTACGAGAAAGACCTTGTCGTCGCCACTGCTGTACAAGCTGGCGTTTCGTTCGACACCCATGAGCGTGAAGTCGAAGTCGCCGCTGACGTTGTGCTCGCCGCCTGCTTCACCCATCTTCGCCAAACCGTCCGCCTTCAACACCGTCTGGCCGTCAACCGTAACGCTAAAGTTTCCGTTGAATGTCGCGCTTTCGATGGCAGTCCCCGACGTATGGTTCGCTTTCAGCACCGCTTTAAATGCATCGTAACCCTGCGTGTTCGGACTATACGCGAAAGCCGTCGCCGTAAATAGTGTTATGGCGCCCAATGCCGCGCCTATCATGATGAATTTGTTTTTCTTTTTCATTCTCGTTCGCTCCTTTAAGGTTGTATGGCCTCTCTCGCCTACAACTTCATTCTAAAGGAGGAGTCTAAAGTCCCTCGAAAGCAATTCGAAAAATTTTCTAAAATCGGGGAATTGGGTAATTCCGCCTCGCCTTATCCGATAGTGAGGACAATCTTGCCGCGGCCGTGCCTTGTTTCGATCAGTTGGTGTGCATCCGCGACCTGTTCAAGCGGGAACGTCTGCCGGATATGGATGCGCAGCTTGCCCTTGCTGTGCAGATCGACGAGCTCGGCCAGACGGGCGGCGGAGCGCTCGCCGCGGATGACACGGAGACCAAGCTCCTCGATAAGGTCGTAAGCGACAAACGTACAAATACGGTTTCTGTCCTGCACTAAATCGACCGAGGCACGCACCGCTTCCGCCCCGGCCGTATCGAAAGCGGCGTCGACGCCGTTCGGCGCCAGCGCCCGTACTCGCTCGACAAGCCCCTCCCCGTACGTAATGGGGATAGCCCCGAGCGAGCGCACGTAATCGTGGTTGCTTTCGCTGGCTGTGCCGATGATCGTTGTGGCCCCCCACTCCTTCGCCAACTGTACCGCAAAAGCCCCAAGCGATCCGGCTGCTCCATGGATCAACACCGTATCGCCCGGTCCAACGCCGATGGCTTTCATGGCGATATACGCACCCTGGCCATTGCCGGTCAGCCCGCCTGCCTCTTCCCAGGTCATACTGCCGGGCTTACTTACGATTTGATCAGCGCCCACGACCACGTATTCGGCGTAACAATACAATAGCCCGAAGCCGAGCACCTCGCTGCCTATGTCAAGGCCGGTAACGCCTTCGCCCACTTGATCGACGATGCCCGCGAACTCGTTGCCCGGAATTTGCGGAAGCCGAATGTCAACGCCCTGCGGAGTCCACCCGCTCCGCACGCCGCAATCGTAATGCTGTACCCCGGCCGTTTTCACCCGGACCCTGACTTGACCTGGACCGGCCTGCGGATCGGGAAACG
Organism: Paenibacillus agaridevorans; assembly: GCF_018604145.1. NCBI lineage: Bacteria > Bacillati > Bacillota > Bacilli > Caryophanales > Paenibacillaceae > Paenibacillus > Paenibacillus agaridevorans. Next base: position 6,819,656 of record NZ_CP075889.1, read on the forward strand.
ACATGACCTCCATAACCTCGGGTCCACCGACCAAACGAAATGCTGCTGCTTTCATCGTACAATCCTCCTCCTGTTTATCCCTTTTTGTCGCGTCATGACCGTAACGTTTTTAATGCCCCGCTCCATGCGATAAGTTGATCTAACATGGTGTTTATTTTATTAACGTGCAGGTCTGCAGGTTTAAATGTTTGGAATTTCTCAAAATCCGTAAACATCGAAAACGTTGGATGTGCGCGAACGTCCGCCACGAGCAACTCTCCCAAGATTCCGCGTAAATGTTCGGCTGCGCGGGCTCCGCCCGTTGAACCGTAGCTGACGATGCCGGCCGCCTTATTATTCCATTCGTCTCGTGCCGAATCCAGTGCATTTTTTAACGCTCCCGTGATGCTGTGATTGTATTCCTGGATAATAAATACGAAACCGTCCAACTCGGAGAGCTTTTCCGACCACGCGATCAATCCAGGCTCTTTACCCGTACCTTCTCCGAAAAAAGGCAATTGAAAATTTGCGATATCCACGATTTCATAATTCGCATCTCCGCGTCGGTCGGCTACTTCTTTAACCCAATTTCCTACTTGCGGACTTACGCGCCCTTGACGTGTGCTTCCTAAAATAATGCCAATACGTAATGGTTTCATTTGGAATCCTCCCAGCAATTCACATTTGTTGTTTCAGGACCTTATGTTACTTTCTTGGGAAATCGTAATTGATTTCGCTACAGGTTTTATTTTACAATTACATTTAGATAAACTGAAATATATCTTATAACATAAAGATCATATACTCGGGTATATGGAAAGGAGAGACGCATATGGAATTGCTTCAGTTGCAGTATTTTCGAACGGTTGCCCGAATGGAGCACATGACTAAGGCGGCACAGGAGTTGTTAATTGCGCAGCCTGCGTTGAGCAAGACGATTTCGAGGCTGGAGCAAGATGTAGGGGTTCCGTTGTTCGATCGGCACGGAGGCCGAATTCGCCTGAATACGTTCGGCAAGGCGTTTCTGGACAAAGTCGAGAAGGCTCTCACTCTATTGGAAGAAGGAAGGAAAGAAGTATCCGAGCTGGCGGGACTCGAGCAAGGGAGCATTCACCTCGCGACATCGACGCTGGACCGGTTATCGGATGCGCTAGGCGAATTTCTCGAGCTTCATCCGGAAGTCAACTTTAAGATTACACAGGCTTCAATGGAAGAGATGACGCAGTTAGTGGAGGCTGGCGGAGTCGACCTATGCTTTACGGCGCTGCCAATCGATAGGCCCGACATTAGCACGGTATCCGTCTTGAAGGAAGAGGTTTATTTGGCTGTTCCCCGAGGACACCGGTTTGCCGGAAGAAAGAGCATCCGGTTAAGTGAACTGGCGGAGGACCCGTTTATCGGTTACAAGGAGGAATTTCCTTTTCAGAAAATGAACGATTTGTTTTTTCGGGAAGCAGGGATATCGCCTAACTTCGTCTGCCGGGTCGACGAGCCTGCCGGCATTGCAAGTCTTGTCCAGACCGGGCTTGGCGTTGCGCTTGTAGGAAATTGCGGCGGTCCCAACTCCAAGCTAAGCTTGCTGCATATTGAGTTCCCCGTTTGCCAGCGTAATTTCCAAATCGTATGGCATGAGAAGCGGTACCTCTCCCTCGCTGCGCGCAGGTTTCGCGATTTTTTCATCGAGTACTATGCCAAATCAGCAAAACGGGCATAGATGATTTAAATATCTCAAATTGAATATTGCCGTTACTTGAATAATTCGTTTCTGAATCTGACCATCGTCTGTTTGGAAAAATCCCACAAAAAACGCCGGCTCACGATGTTATCATGAAATCGGCGCTATTTGATCGTTTCCACATATACGTTCACAAGGGGCTACTTTAACAAACGTGTCAATGGCGACGAGCCGTTCGTTCTATGCCATCGGCGATTACTTTATACAGTTGGTGCGGCAGGTCGTGTCCCATGCCGTCAACCATCATTAGCTCGGCGTCCGGGATTGCAGAAGCCGTGTCCTCGCCACACGCCGGGACGAACAGGGGATCGTCCACCCCATGAATGGCAAGCGCTGGTACTTTTATGGTCGCCAGCCGCGGACGACGGTCACCGGAAACAGCGATCGCGGCAATTTGTCGTCCGACACTGCCTGGATCGTAGGCTCGCTGGGCTTCCTTCAGAATGAGTGCCCGATAAGCGTCTTCTTCGAATGGATAGCCAGTGCCTGCGATGCGTTTGGCAAAAGAGAGGCTGTGCGCCAAAAATCCTGCTTCGTCCTCAAAGGGGTTCGGTGCCGGTTTAGTCATCATCGCCATGACATCCGGGGAAGCTTGCGGAAGGGCGGGATTACCGGAACTGGACATAATCGAGGTGAGTGATAAAACCCGTTCAGGGTACGCACTCGCTGCAATCTGGGCGATCATTCCGCCCATCGACCTGCCAACGAAATGTGACTGGTCAATTGAAAGGGCGTCGAGCAGTCCGATAGCGTCGCCTGCCATGTCATCGAGAGTATAAGGGATGTCCGGTCGTTGTCCTGACATGAGCGCAGTCGCCAGTGCGTCAAAATCCAGCGCCCTATAATGGTTAAAGTGTGTCGAGCAACCTACGTCGCGATTGTCAAAGCGGATTACGCGAAAGCCCCGCCCTGCCAATATCTCACAAAACGGAACCGTCCATCGAATCATCTGGGTTCCAAGCCCGGCGATTAGGATGATAGCCTCGTCATTTTCGTTACCGAAACTGTCATAGGCCAAATCAACGCCGTTGACTTTCTTAATATTCATGATCATGTTCTCCTCCAATTAATTTGGTATTGGAAGTTTTGCCTTAGGCAGAAGGCGCGAATCTTCGATCGCTGCATTCACAAATGTTCTTTAGAGAACGCATTAGCGGCTAATCTTTTGACATGGTTTCTGATATCAGGCGCCCAGTCAGCGATGAAGTGGTGAAAACGATCCAAATCACCAGCATACAGTGCCCGCAGAGCTTCTTCGTATTGATGGAAGTTCCCGGCCATAGCCGTCATAAAGTTATGTGTTGCTTCTTGTGACTCTCGGATATTGCTCTGTTTATCTCCAGCCCGGCGAGCCTCATCAATGAGTTTTCGCAAGGTTACCGAAGCCCCTCCAGGTTGACTCTTGAGCCATTCCCAATGCCGTGGCAATAACGTAACCTCACCGGAAACAACCCCCAGCTTGGGTCGACCGACCCGCCTCGTAGGCTGGTCATTCATTTCCGCACCGGGTAAGTCACCAAACTGTTCTCCTAATCGTTTGAGCACATCATCTGTCTTCCCGCGAAAATCAACATCTACTGGCTTTCCCGTGGAATCGTCAAATAATAGCAGCTGTGTGAGGCCTCCGTCATCCAAAGCATCCTTCACTGTAGTAACAACGTGCTGTAACGAACCACTGGCGACGACTCGCACGCCCAAAAATGCCGTGCAGTAAACACGCGTTAGAGCATTAATCATGCTGACCTCCTCTATGAATGTCTCACCAATTATACCCGGATAAAAATAAATTTTCAATATTACCCGGGTAAAATATATTTTTTCGTCCGTTATGGAGGGTTTTCGCCGTCACTTATGGTGTGGTTCACCATAAGGCACCCGATAGCGGGGTGCCCTTCGTAGATCCTATTGATATCGTGGAAGCTTGGCGGCTTAGAAATCATCTATACTATTCGGCCGAACGTTTAAAACCACGTTGCCTTTTTTATGGCCCTGCTCCACGTAGCGGTGAGCTTCCGCCGCTTGCTCCAGCGAATAACGGCGGTCAACGACCGAACGCAACGTGCCGGCCTCGATCAGTTCCTTCAAGTAAATCAAGTCTTCGGCGCTTTCCTTCATTGTTTCGCCAATCACCTTCTTGCCGCTCGTCAAGTTGATCCATAAACCTCGAACGATTAGCAATGGACTTACATGGACCGCTTGCAAGTAGAACCCTCCGGGTGTCAGAAGCTTGATGCAAACCTTGAATGGACTCTTCCCAACCGTATCGAAAATAATATCGTAAGCCGGACCGCCATCCGAGAACCGTTCTTTCGTATAATCGATCATACAATCGGCACCGAGCGATCTTACTAACTCCACATTCGATGTGCTGCATACTCCGGTCACTTCCGCGCCGAAATGCTTGGCCAGCTGCACCGCATATGTCCCGACGCTGCCTGAAGCGCCATAGACGAGCACTCTGCTGCCGCGCCGGATGTTGCCCTTCCGGAGAAAATGCAAGGCCGTACAGGCGCCGACCGGAACCGCGGCCGCTTCCTCGAACGTCATGTTCACCGGCATCGGTGCGACACTTCCCGTCTCCGGCAGGCATTTGTATTCGGCATACGCACCGAAACTGGCACCACAGGCGGCATACACGGCATCTCCTGGCTTGAATCGAGTAACGCTTCTGCCCGTCGATTCGACTACGCCGGCTAATTCGAATCCAAGAATCTTGATTCGTTTCGGTCTCCATAAACCGTTGAACAGCCGTGCCAGGAAAGGATCTGCCTTACGTAATCGCCAATCCCCCGCTGCGGCAGTTGCCGCATAAACCTTAATCAGGATCTCGTCGTCTTGCGTTACCGGCTTGGCGACCTCCCGCAGCTGCAAGACATCCGGTGGCCCATACCGCTCGTATACGATTGCTTTCATCCCTACCCCTCCATTTCTACGTTCCCAGTTCCTCGGGTGTAATGCATTTTTCCTTTTAGCTTGTTGTTTCTTCGAGTTGTTACGAGCGCGACCTCTTTGATTCTCATATCAGGCTTTCTCACGCCGTTTGGAACAGACCGAGTACCCCAACCAAGCCAGACCCAACCCTACCGGCACCGCCAGTATCCGATCGTACGGGTGATGGATCAGCGAAGACAGCGGGAGGGGCAGAAGGGTCCCGATGGTAAGCAGACCGGCAGCCCAGCGCGACAGAATGCCTGCGCGGAGCGTAGCGATGCCGAACAGCAGCCCGCCGAGCAAATACAAGCCCCCTGTTACCGAATAGATCGTTTCGAGGTAGCCGACATTGTTATCGCCGACATTGCCGCTTGGAATTCCCAACATGCCCTCGACAAAGGTTGGCGATTCGGCAGCAAGCGGTGGCGAGACAAAGGCTTCGATGAATTGAAAAGCCATTGTGAGCGCATAGAAGTTGCTCAACAGGAGATAACCGGCTAAACCGAGCCAGCCGGCCTTCTCCACTTGCCTTGCGTAGATCCCCGTTACGCCGACCATGCCCAGAAAGCACATGGCGACGCCCAAGTAGTGAACAATGGCCCATCGACCGGTGTTGACTGACGAAAGAATATCGGCAGGATGGATCATCTGAACGACAATAAACAGGATCCCTGCCAGCATAGCGGCTATACCTGCGAAACGGATAAGATTCGGGGCTGTAATAGCGGCTCGCCGATTGGTTTGCATATGCTCGCTCCCCTTTAGAACTGCGGTAGGTTGATTCGTTGTCATAGGTTTGTCTCCTTTTTTTTCGAATGATTAGGATTTTTGTTCTCGTTGCCATTCGGACCATTTGCCTGATTGGGATCAAGCTGGAGGACCGAGACCAAAGGCAAGCCGAGATCGCGAACTTTCCTGAGCACGCCGTGCAATGCGGGCTGATCGACCACTTGAACAGTGAGGATGGTTGTTCCGTCGCTTTCGTGGGTGAGGCTCAGCCCCTCGAACCTATAAATCCACCGGTCATCAAGGTGGCCCTTGAGTCGAATTTCATACAGATCGGGGTTGTGATGTTCCTCTGTGGAACCGTGTGTTTCACCCATTTTTTACCGCCGCCGCCTTCCTTGCTTCTTCACGTAGACCAATGAGGTGGATGTGTTCCTTGCATAATTAAAAATACACGTACATAGGGTGAGACCGCATCACCACATGTGGTGAGTGACGTGGTGATTTTTTCAACAAGGGACTTGCTGAAAATGAAAAAACGCCCGGCAATTGTGCCAGGGCGTGGGGGGATGAACTATTCAACTATTCAAGCTCACTTTAATAGATCGAGTTCCTCAGCGCGGCGGACGGCTGCCCGACGGTTATTTACCTCAAGCTTCTCGTAAATGTTCTTGGTATGGGTCCGTAAGGTGTTCAGGGATACCCTGAGTTCGCGGGCCATTTCCGGGCCGCTCAAGTCGGTTCCAAGTAGTCGAAGCACGTCGCGCTCACGTTCGCTTAGCGGTTCTCCCAGAGGTTTGCGAATATCCGGTTTGGCAAGCATTCTGCCCCCTTCTTTCCCAAATGCCGTCAGGAGGCGTCGGACATAGTTCGGGGCTATCCCCTCTTTCTCAGCCGCTTCCAGCAGGACCTCCATTGGCCGGCCTTCGTCTGCAAAGATTCGGACGTAGTCTTCCCGCTCGGCAAGCGTTAAGGCTCGTTCCAGAAGCAAAAGCGCTGCAGGGATGTCGCCTTGCATATGGCGAGCAATTGCCTGCAACACCAGGATTTCGATCGCGCTTCCCGACCTTCCTCCTTCTTCGGCTGCTTGAAGGAGACGCTCCAGGAGACCGATCGCCTCAAGTACGGTTCGCTCCGCACGGTCACTTCTATATTGGGCCAGAGTCACCCTTGCCAGGATGATGTGCTCGAATTCGCGCAGGTAGCAAAGATCGTCCTTGGCGGACAGACCCTGCTCCCGTGCCCAATCGAGGGCTTCACCTAACCTCCCCTGCTTAACCCGCACCCGCGCCTTCAACGCCGCTATAGGGCGTACATTTAGGAAGAAGTCGTCCACGTACAGGGACTCCGCCTCGCAGAGAAGATCGTGCGCGTCGTTCAAATCCCCTTCGGCCTCCCGTATTCGAGCCATTGCGACTCGCCAGCGATACCGGTATTGCGGGAACCCAGTGTGTTCATCCTGCTCCTTGCTTCTTAACAGGTTCCGTATGGCGGCTTCCAGATCGTCATGCTCGCGGCAGAGTTCGCTCATTCCTACGTAAATGTCTGCCGTCCCCCGCAGAGCAGGCTCGCCATGTTCCGCCGCAAGCTGCAATCCCCGCTCATAGATGTGCATCGCCTCGCGGAGTCGGCCTTGTGCGATCCGTATTTCGGCCAAAGCGATGGAGCCATTGATCGCGTCGGAGATAGCCCCAGCCTGCTGCACGCTGGCTATGCCACCGGCAAATATCCGGCGCGCCTCCTCGAGATCCCCGTTCCTCCATAATGCGAGTCCCAGAAGCGCAGTCGCCGCTCCGCGCGGAAGATGGTCATTCTCGGGCACGAGATCGAGCGTTCGCCGCGCGTAGTTCATGGCGGTGGGCACATCACCGAGAACCAAGGCTAGTCCGGCCCGATACACGGTGATCAAACCCGGGAGACGGCGAAATTCCTCTTCGTCCACAACGACCATTTTGACCGGGCTGCCCTGCTGTCGTTCACCCTGATTTTCCACTGTCTCAAGCCATTGTTCGGCGTCTCGCAGTCGGACCTCAACGGCATCTAATTTGCCTCCGGCCAGCAACGCCCCGGCATACCAGACGCTGAGCACAGGTCTGCAACGGATCAGTTCGTCGGGGAGCTCCTTCAGCCATTTCAACATCACAGCCTCTTGTCTGCTCCTGCGCAAGGCTGGTATCGCCAGCTCGATCAAGTCTGCCGCCCGCCCGAAATCATTGGCGGCCAGCGCGTGTCGGATCGCATCGTCCGGCAAGCCATGCCGCTCGAACCATATGCTTGCGCGCTGATGTAATGCAGCCACCTGATCCGGCTGATCCGACCTCAAATGGACAGAGAGAACCTCGGCGAAGAGGTGATGATAACGATACCATTGGCGCCTGTCATCCAGCGCAACGACAAAGAAGTTGCCTCGCTCCAAGGATTGGAGCCGCGCTATGCCATCCACCTGGCCGGTGATGGCATCACATAACGGTCCATGCAACCGGTCGAGAATGGAGGTCTGAAGCAAAAAGTTACGGGTCTGGTCGGACTGGCACTGAAGGACCTCTTCGACCAAATAGTCCATAATGTACCGATTGTCTCCGGCAAATTCCTGAATGAACGTAGGGATATCCTCGCGCCCCTGCATCGAGAGCGCCGCCAGCTGAAGCCCCGCGATCCAGCCTTCGGTACGGGTTTCTATCGCCATAATTTCGTCGGCCGTAAGATTCAGACCCATGACCTGATCGAGGAACGCGGCCGCTTCGCCGGGAGTGAAACGCAGGTCGGTGTCGCGCAGCTCAGTCAAGTGGCTCCGGGCGCGTAATCGGCCCAGGGGAAGCTGCGGATTTTCGCGTGTGGCGATGACAAGGTGCATTTGTGGAGGGAGATGCGCGATTAGGAAGTTGAGAGCGCCGTCGATCCATTCGGCATCAATAACATGGTAGTCGTCCAGGACGAGGACGAATTTGTATGGGAGAGCTGAGATTTCATTCAACAAGATCATTAGAATCGATTCGGTTGACAGTGGATTCGGGGATTTGAGTGCAGTAACCGTACCACCTCCAATATTGTCCTCAATCGTCCGCAAAGCAGCGACAAGGTGAGACAGGAAGCGCACAGAGTCGATATCCCCTTCGTCCAGCGATAACCATGCGACAGGTCGATCGCAACCAGCGACCCATTCGCTGACCAGCGTAGTTTTGCCAAAGCCGGCAGAGGCAGAGATGAGGGTCAGCTTGCGGTCCAGACCCTCGTTTAGCCGATCGATCAGGCGCCGCCTTTGGACAACGTTTGTCCGTGGCACGGGGATAAACAGTTTTGTGGCTAAAATGGTCATGTTCATCGATTTATACTCACATTCAAATGAGTTCCGCCCGTATTTTTTAAAATAAGGATCACCCGCTCCATCCTACTACTTCATATGATTCATTTTATCGTCAATTTTCGCTTTTCACCACTTCATATTTACGCTTATGTTATTGCCCGATAGCAAGGTCGTTTAAAATGCCGTTATAAACGAAACAAACCCGGCCTATAGAAAGGTCCGGGTTTAAATAAAGTTGTTAAATATTCATTGACCTTACGCCTCCCGTTAAGCTGAACATACTGCCGAGAGTCAACTTTGTAAAGCGAAATATTTACCAAAAGGTAGGAGCAGGTGGTTCGTCTATTTTCATACGGAGTAAACTATAAGGCTTCTGCCGCAGGTCATCTCCATAATGAAATCTTGCCTGCCGATGTAATTGGTTCACGATGAAATATAAGTATTGATCTGGACCAATAGAAAAAGTATCCGGCCATAAAATTCTCGGATCATGTGCGATGGTTTCCATTATTCCATTCGGCAATATCTTTCGAATACTATTGTTTTCATAGTCTCCAGCGTAAACGTTTCCTTTTGCATCGGTGATCATTCCATCTGAAGCACCTTTTTCTCCCCAATACTTCACGTGAGATTGTACATTCATATCCGGTATCGTTCGGTCTCTTAGGGCTTCCGTTGAAATCGAGTACAGATGACGACTGGAGAGAGGACAAAAATACAATATTTTGCCGTCCGGGGAAATCGCTATACCATCGGATGCCAATCTAAAGGGTGAAGCAGATCCATCTTTGTTTCGATTCATAAGGAGTTTACCTTCGACTTTCGGTAAGAAAAAGCGATCGGGTGAAGTTGAATTTGCCCCGTTTAACCGTCTCCAGGCATAACCGGTTTCTAAATCAACAACAATAATGGCTCCCGGTCCTCGGGAAGACGAATCCGTTATATACGCATAACCTGCTTTGCCAACACGGAAGTCAACTCGGACATCATTCAGATAAGTGGTTGGAAGGACAACATCCTCCGTAAACGTATATACCCTTCTTATGGTATTTGAATTTAAATCTACAGCGACTAACTTCGCCCCCCCTTTGATGGGTTCCGAGAAATTAGGAGCCCCCGTATCCAGTACCCAAAGCGTTCCCTTTCCATCCGCAACGACACTTTGGACACTAACGAAGGACGTTGTGATATTCGATGGGCTTACCACATTGGCGTCTACACTAGGATAAGGCTGCAATGTGCCGCTAACGATTTCAGCCACCGTAAATTTAACGTCGTCTCCCCATTTCGGAAAGCAAATAAAAATGCGCCCAGTTTCAGAAACAGTAACACCTGTAGGCATAGCTCCGTAAAATAAAAAAACTGCCTCAAACTTACCGAAATACTTTTCACTCGGTAACATCACTTGTATAAAATCCTCCTCAACAGGTTCGAACTGCTATCACCTATTTATATGACTGAATGTGGTTCAAGTGCCCGGATTATAAAATAATTTTACAGGAAAGTACACTATACATAGGAGCCTCTTTCCTTGTACAAGCTATGGCCATGGACATGGAACCGTTAGCCGGAAGGGGTATAGTGCAGTCGACCATCGGGCAGTCGCAAAATTATATTGAAGAAGCCTTCAAAACCACTATTAAAGTGGAGTTGAAGGCTCCTTTTTGTTAGCCTTGACCATTTAAATGGGGGCAAAAAACCAAAAACGACTTGGGACTGCCTCTATTGTTGGTCCGGCAGACGTAACGCGTTTGCCGAAGTTTGCGCTTGATCTAGAAATTCCTCTGCTTGGGTCAATTGCTGCCGGGCCATCTCCAAAGCTTGTGAATTTGTTGCCGCATTAGATTCACCTATCGAGCTTATCGCCTGATTTAAAGCTGTTTGCGCCTCAGAAACCGCGTTAGATGCATGCTGCTCCAGCGTATTGCCGCTCGAGTGAAGTGTGCCTTCTGCCGGTTTTCTTGCATTTTCGGTGGCTAGATCAATTTTGTTTTCATTGGGCAAGATGATTCCTCCTTCCTAGAGCAAAGATTAATAACTTAAACAGAAATAAGTATGCGGTTGAGATTTTGTTTATATTCTTGCGACTGCATGGGAATATTCGGACCCCTCATTTCCGGAAATCATTTCAGAATAGGGATCCAATGCGTTGGAAAGTCTAACGTTGATAAATGAAAGGAAGGGATAATTCCTCAATGAATATGTCAACTCTAGCGCCACACGAATCGATGGAACTGCATGAAGCGTTAAACTTCAAAACACTCTGCCTCGCTAAGTCAAAACTTATGCAAGGCTTGGTTTTTGACCAAGAGCTCAAAGCTTTGATGCAGAAGGACGTCATATTATCCACACAACAGATCGCCGAGCTCCAGGCCATCTACGCAAGAGCTCCATTCCAAGCGCCTGTTCCGAATAGCCCTACACCTATCACTCATTAAAGGGGAGCGCCCATGAACACCGATTATTTAGACCCGATTAATTCATTAAATATGCCCGAGATGGCAGATATGACATTTGCAATGGACTTCCTTATTCGGGCCAAGGAAGGCGTGCGTAATTTGTCCATCGCCCTGACGGAAACCGCTTCTCCCGATGTAAGAGCGCTGCTGCGCAATCATCTTATGCAGGGGATTGCACTGCACCAAGAAATCACGGAGCTTATGATTCGCAAAAAATGGTTCCATCCTTACGAGCTGAACGAACAGTACCAACTCGATCAGCTTTCAGCGAAAAATACGGTGATGATCGGGCAGATGAATTTGTTCCCGGATGATACGTCGCGTAAAGGGATGTTTGATCGGACCCCAGATGAACATATTGGAGGACATAATGCATGAAGGCGGTAACGTATCAGGGGATTAAAAATGTCGTGGTCAAAGAGGTACCGGATCCGAAGATTGAGAAACCGGACGATATGATCGTAAGAGTCACCAGTTCCGCCATTTGCGGTTCGGACCTTCACCTAATTCACGGGATGATCCCTAACCTCCAGGAAAACTATGTCATCGGGCATGAACCGATGGGGATTGTTGAAGAAGTAGGCCCTGGAGTGACCAAGGTAAAGAAAGGCGACAGGGTGATCATCCCTTTCAACATCGCATGCGGAGAATGTTTTTATTGTAAGAATCAGCTGGAAAGCCAATGCGACAATTCAAACGAACATGGGGATATGGGTGCATATTTCGGCTACTCCGGAACAACCGGTGGTTACCCTGGCGGGCAAGCCGAGTATTTACGAGTTCCGTTTGCTAATTTCACCCACTTCAAGATTCCAGAAAACTGCGAGCAACCAGACGAAAAGCTAAGCTTGATCGCCGATGCCATGACGACGGCATTCTGGAGCGTAGATAACGCCGGCGTCAAGAATGGAGATACGGTCATCGTGCTCGGCTGCGGTCCGGTCGGACTTCTGGCCCAGAAATTCTGCTGGCTGAAAGGAGCTAAGCGGGTCATCGCCGTCGACTATGTCGATTACCGCTTACAGCATGCGAAACGAACAAACAATGTGGAAATCGTAAACTTCGAACAGGATAAAAATATCGGCAATAATCTCAAGGAAATGACCAAAGGCGGCGCCGATGTCGTGATTGATGCGGTAGGAATGGACGGCAAGATGAGCGATCTCGAATTTCTAGCCAGCGGTTTGAAACTGCAAGGCGGCACCATGAGCGCATTTATCATTGCGTCTCAGGCTGTCCGCAAAGGCGGGACCATCCAGGTCACTGGGGTATACGGCGGACGCTATAACGGATTCCCGCTCGGCGACATCATGCAGCGCAACGTGAATATCCGTTCCGGACAAGCTCCGGTCATTCACTACATGCCGTATATGTACGAGCTGGTTACGTCGGGCAAAGTAGACCCTGGAGACATTGTTACGCACGTCATTCCGCTCAGCGATGCCAAGCGCGGCTATGAAGTGTTCGATACGAAAACGGACGATTGCATCAAAGTCATCTTAAAGCCCTGAATATGGGTAAATACAGGGGAGGACAATCCGAATGAATTCCAATTACGCTTTGCATGAGATGCTGGAGGTTCATGAGATGGCTGCGTTCAAGACCGTTTGCATGACCAAATCCAAAACCATGCAAGCTCTGGTAACCGACCCGGAGCTCAAGCAAATTTTGCAGCAAGATGTGCAATTATCACAGCAGCAGCTTCAGGAGCTCGGTGGAGTGCTGTCTAAAGTGACCCTAACCTAAAAAGGAGGATAGAAACATGAATACCTTACTAGAACACATGACAGGGCTTCATACGCTGACCGACGACGTGATCGCAATGGATTTTTTGATGAACGCCAAGAGCGGAGTCAGAAACTACGCCATGGCCGTAACCGAATGTGCCACCCCCGAAATCAAGCAAATTTTGATGAAACAGCTCGACGAAGCTATAGACTCCCATGAAAAGATAACAAACTACATGATGCAGCGGGGCCAATACCATCCCTACCATATTCCGGAGCAAATTCAGCTTGATCTAAAAAATATTCAGACCGCTATGAACATTCCGTCTTAGTTTTTGCTTAAATAAACAAAGCTTAATTCAATAAGGCCACCGAAGTAATCGGCGGCCTTATTATCGATGATTTAACTATCGTGTCCCTGAGCTCTCCAGCCCCGTGTCAATGGATAAAAAAACGAAGACATTTGCTTGAATTTGCAAAGAGGGGATGCCTCTTTGATTTTTAGAGGTTCCGCTAGGAAGAGAAGATCGTTTTTGTCGTCGTCATAGGGGACAGGCGCGGTCGGGTTTGTCAATACGATGAAGCCGGAATGTCGGTTTACGATAAACCAATGAAGAACAGCGGCAACAGCGCGAAACAGTTGTTCTTGCACCACGAAGCGGCTCGAATATCGCGCCACTGACCACTTGGTGCTGAATGGAAGCCCTATCTCTTTTGAAGCGTATGGCATACCGATATTGCTCGGCGTCCTTTCCTTGCTCATCACTTTTTTCATCGATTGGCGCTTCTTCCGTAGGAAAAAGGGATCGTCCGCAGATATAAGCGCATCGAGGTAGTGCTGTGTCCCGTTAGGTGAATCATTATCAGCAATTGATTACACCACAAATTTCTCAAGAGCAACAGCAACACCATCGTTATCATTTGATTCGGTAATGTGTTTTGCACAATTTTTTAGCTCAATTATCGCGTTTTCCATAGCGATCGGATATCCGCACTTATGGAATAGTCCTAAATCGTTAAAGTCATCCCCGAATACCATTACATGTTCTGACTTCACCCCGATATCATTAAGTACCCATTGCACGGCTTCTTCCTTTGAGGCCGATTTTTGCATGATTTGAACCAATACTCCTCCATCGGTTGCAATTACGTTCACATGGTCGCCGAATTGCTCGATAACGTCCCTCCATGTGCTGTAACCATGAACCAATATTTTGGTTGGGGATAGTGAACTAATGAAATCCTTATCAACAACCGGGGGTTTATGATCATTTGGACGGATACCGAAATGACCGAGTTGCGAGTCGGGAATTGGTGTACACGTATACCATAAGTCATTGACCTCATATGAAATTATCGATTGAGGTGCATGTAACTCGATGAAATTGTTAATCTGTTGGCTAATCTCCGTTGGGATACTAATGTGCCACTGAGTTTGCTTAGACTTGCATGTTATTAGAGCACCATTGTAATAAACCAAGTAGTCTACAAAAGGAAAATTCTTCACAAATTGATTAGCCGCTCTAGGCGGTCGCGCCGTGGCAACGATAATATGAATTCCAGAATCATAACACCTTTTAACAGTCTGATAATTTCTAGGTGATATGGATTTGTCACTGCCGAGCAAAGTTCCGTCCAAGTCTAATACAATTGCCTGTATGTCCGACATCTGCATCTCCCCTCACAATTAATTCTTCCAATAATAACCTAGTTTCAAGAGAGATGCTAGACTCACTATTAAATTAAACTCCCGTTACGCCATATTGAAATGCATGTCGGTTTGGGGGTATTTACAGCAGGTAACCTTATAGTGGTAAAATATAGATAAAAATTTTATAGTTATTCATCCTGGCCGCGCCGCGGGGAATCCCCCTTCGCCGCTCAGGGTGCGGGTAGTTTTCTCGGGAGGGCGATGCCAATGAGGGATACTGCTGAGGGTCAGCAGAAGCACGGGCAGCAAGAACATATCGAGACGCTGCCGCTGTTCTCCACTACGGATAAGAACGGACGGATGACTATGCTCCCGCCGGGACGTCGCGTCGGACGCTCGGCTCCGCTGATGCCGTGGCTGCTTACAGCCGCTGTACTGTGGGCGCTGACAGGCTCCGTGCCGTTCGGCGCACTGCTCGGCATGGCGCCAACACCGGCGATTAGCATGGTGCTCGGTCATCCGGTCACAGTTGGGATCGCCGTTTTGCTGCTGTTTGTGGCAATCAGTATGACCGCTACATCGTACTCGCGATCGATTGAGCAGTTCGGGCAGACCAGGGTGGCCGGCCTGTTCGCGACGCTATCGGTAACAGGAGGGCTCGCAGCAGTCGCGGGAATCCTCCTGTTCTGGACACTGACAAGCGACCTGTCTCGCCCCTTTGACCTCGAGGCCATAGCGACATCGCAGACGATCCCCCTAGAGCTCGGCGCCGTCGTCGGAGCTAGCTTCGCCCTATGGGCCGCCATTACACTCCTGCGGTTGCCCGGCTCTATCGCCCACGCCCGGCGGCGTCAGGTGGACATCGAGCGGCTCCGCAAGGAGGGTTTGTCATGCATCGGAACGTTGACCGCCTTGCATTTTACTAATAGTTGGCTCTTTAATCTCCCGATTTTCACGGTTGAGGTACATTATATCGTTGACGGTGCTCCTCGTGTCGTCTCAGCATACATGCGCACCAGCGCCGACCGCGTCCCTGTCGTCGGGTCGATACTGGTCGTGCTGACCGACGATCGCGGAACCACCCACGTGGAGCTGGACCAAGAGAGCGGAGCGACATTCGAGCCGGACGTGGGGAAGTACGCCCCGTCAGACGGTTAATTTGGCGGCCCTGATGCAACACGGTTATAAGGAGTTCAATTCAATACGGAGCTAAAGCTTTTGTTTGCCGTTACTTGTGGAAAGTCTCCCCACGATCCATGCCTCTGTATCCGAGCTTACATTCTTTGCTGCGTCGATGGAATCATGACGTTCAAGAAATGCCGAACATTTTAAACTGATTCGTTTAACCATGTTTCCGTTCCCATTTTTGATGCTATTTTAGAATGTTTTTCTCCAAGTGTAATTGTCGAAGAAACAAAAACAAGGGAAGACCCAGTGAAGGACCTACCAGTAGCGTACCTGCAATCGGCAGCCATAAATATTTCATTCTCTTTCTGGTGCCTTCTAACAGAATGAATCCCATAAGCACGATCGCGGTAACTAAAACATCCATCCATGCAAAAGCTCCGATACGAGTACTGGTTATGGCTTCAAATAGGAGAGATAGATCGAGGCCGTTGCGCACGACCCAGGGGATGAATTGCGAATAGGGCAAGACGAGTCCCAAAAGAGATAATACTCCGTAAAAGTACTTCATTTATAACCCTCCATTATTTTGAAATTTGTAATTCCAAGAAGCTTGCAAAAGTCCGTTTGCTCCATCTTCGCTGCTGCGTGTGACCGCTCTTCAACCCATGTCCTTCCAGGCTCCGTTCCAAGCCCTCAGCGCGATTTTTAAAAAACTTGCCGCTACTTGTGGTACGGCTCAGCTTAACGGGGCTATCGGCGAAAATGACGAAAGGAGCTGCCGCGGCCAGCTCCTTCGTTGATTTGCTTATAGAGTAGAGGGGCCTCATATCCCCTCACAGCCTTCTTACAACTGATAGGGCGGAGCTTTTCCGGCTACAATATTATCAGGATGAACGTCTGCCTGCTCATAGTCATTCATACGGAGAAGGATATACTCAACTTCTTCTAACGGCATTTGCAATTGTTGGCTGACTTCATAAAGTCCCATATTCTGCGTAAGAAGTTCCCGTGCTTGATTTATCTTTCCATCTAGCCAATTGTTTTCCAACATCCAATTTTTTATCTTAGCTAAAAATTGATTTTGCGTTTCCTTATCTGCATACTTCTTATATTTAGCAACAGACTCCGACATATAAGTATAGAGATAAATCCCTAATGCCTCACGTTGTTCATTTTTAGACATCAGTTGATACCGTTCATAGGTAATGCTCATGTCTAACGCTAAAGTATTATCATTGCTATCAAAGCGTCTAAATGTTTTTCGGCCATAACTTTCAGGTAACACACGCCAGACAACAATGATATCATACGGAAACTGCCATGTTTCTGCTACTTCTTCTAATGGTAATAGTTCATCACTCAATTGACCTACACACGTTCCATGTGTGTCTAGATAAAAAGCTAGTTTCATTCATGCCTCCTTCTTGTAGACAATATTAATCTCACCGCCAAATTTGAACTCATTATATACTATCAAAGTTTTAGCAAACATGACATCTAAGAGGTCTGCTACTTATTCCACAGATGATCTTGTTTTCTTAATATGCACAGAAGGCCACCGAAGTAATTGGCGGCCTTGTTATCGGTATTCAACTATCGTTCTCCGTTAGAATGGATTCTTGAGGCATTTTTAGATTTTTTCTATCGGGATGCATAAGTACCTCCCTTTAGAAGCTATTAATTCTAGTTTGCTTCTTAATGAAAGGTTTTATTCTTTATCTTGTATTGTACTAGCGTCTCCTATTACCGGAAAACCTGTTGAACTCTTTCGAACATGCACTTTTTGAGCAACATCCCATAAGTATCCGAATGGATCCTTTAATCTTGCTCTTATGTCCCCCCAGAAAGTCTCTTCGGGTTCGATCGGTTAGACCTCGGCATCTCTATTTGTCATCTTTTGGATGAGCCTATAAACATCCTCAACATACATATAAAAAATAACTTGTTGAATATGTTCACTAGTTGGTCCAAATGCATCCTCGTTTCTTTGCTTAGGGTAAGATTAGGACCTAGTCTAGGATGGTTTGGAATCTCGTCATTCTCAAACCTATCTTTTTTTCTCTTCTTGATACTCTCCTTACCCCTTACTCCATCGGGATTTCATGATATAACTCGATTAAGTTTCCTGCGGGATCTCTGAAGTTCACACTCCTTATCCCATATTGTCTAGAAATCGGCTCCGATAAAAAATTAATTTTTTCTTTCAGCTCCAGAAATGACTTGTCTACATCCTTCACCTGAAACACAAGTACCATACGATCATTAAATTGATCGTTTACAGAATAAGCCTCGTTGATTGCATCAGCCATGGACTTTCTATCAAAAAGAGCTAGCGTGGTATTTCCTGCATTGAAATCAGCATATCTGCCCTCTTCCGTGCCCCATATAGGTTCAAATCCCATTACATCCCGATAAAATATAAAACATTCTTTAAAGCAATCCACTAATAAGCGAGTGTGAGTTAGTTCCATTTCAATGTTCCTCCAGACTCATATTTTTATAATAAATGCCCAACACCTTACAATCACCATTATAGTTTCTATGTCACTCTTGTTGATTGTAAAAAACGGACTGACTTCAATAAAACATGTATGTTACCTCAACGAATAACGGCAACCGATCGCGTGGCCGGCTGCCGTCATGTCGTGGTGCTATTGACTCCCGTTAGTTGAATCCTCTTAAGTGGCCTGCTCCTTCAGGAGTCTTGCCCACATGTAGAATATACGAAATGGAAGCTGCGCCTCCAGAACTGTCCTACGCGCTCTCCTTCTCCTTCTCGCGCAACCTCATTACCACCTCACTTCTGCTTATCCCCCACCAAATCAATCCGCATACCACCGCTGCAGGAACAATCGCCCATAATCCGGCCCACCTGTACCCTGCCAAGCCCGACCAGATGGACAGATGAGGCAGCAACAGCCAAAATCGCGATAACCGAATCGCTCGTTTGACTGAATCGCCTTTCCATGGGAACTGTGCCACGAATTCCTCAGCGTACCACTGCTCCCATTGCATGCGCAACCAAGAAACACCGATGATGAGGAATCCTATTAATAAGGCAAAAGCAGCGGGCGGAGACACCAGTGTTGATGCGTACGACGTTACAAATAGGAATCCGATCCACACCCGAAGAGGCATCATAGACCGCAAAAAAGCTTTCAATCTCATCTCGGCCAGCAGCGTACCCGCATCCGTCTCTCCAAATAAGCGTTGGGAACGCCTGAATAACAGCGGACGCTTCACTTTAACGATGGGCTTCGAAGGTACGATACGGCTCATCAAGAATTCCGTGCTGCTCAATCGCGCGTTGCGCTCGCTTCTGACCTCGGCCTCATAATGAATGCCTGTTCGCAAGCACACGAACAACGACAGCAGGAATACGAATGACATGCCAATCCAGGCTGGTATGAAATCGGATGAGCCAGGCGAAAGCATAAGCATCGGTACCAGATAAGCTGCCGCTAATACGATCAGCGTCACGACTTGCAGCAGCCATTGCCGCCAACCTCGCGCGATGTTTTTCAACTGATGGAAGACCATGGATATGAACATTCCGTACAGCCAAGCATACAGATATGCTGCTCCGATATGCTCCCATTCCATTCCCTCAGCCTTAATCAGAAAAGGTAAGAGTATAGCAAAAGGAATCAGCAGCACAAGCGCCTGCTTCAAGAAGGAATAGAACATGCCGTATCGCTTCAGCATCTGTAGCCACCTTGGCCGTTGCAACAGGAACAACCGATCCGCTTCCTCCACATAGGTTCGAATACGTCCAAACGCCATCAATACAAAAATGACGATCGGGTACAGCGATGTCCAGGGAACATCAATCGCCCATTCGGGCAATCGTTGCCAAAGCTCCCGATAAAGCCCGCCGAATATGACGAGACCTGGAATAACCAAATATAGCCATACCGTCCAATCGAGTACACTATTCCATACCCGGAATTGCTCCTTTCCATTGTTTTTCAACCGAATAAGGAATAAGCGTCCTGGTGTTAACAATGTCTTGTTTAACATCATCTTACCTCCTTACGTCAAAGCAAGGAAGCATTCGGATAACGTAGCATCCTCCGGGCATCCCGCATCTATTCTAACCTGCTGAAGCGTACCTTGCGCCACGACAGACCCTCCGTTGATGAGCACGAAGCTTTGGCAGATTTTTTCAGCGGTATCCAGCACATGCGTAGACATCAGCACACCTGCGCCTCGTGAAAGCTCGCTCATCAGCAGCTCAAGGAAGTCGCTTGTAGCGCGCGGGTCAAGTCCAACGAATGGCTCGTCCACTACATAGATATCCGGTTCCAGCAGGAACGCGATAATAAGCATCAATTTCTGTTGCATGCCCTTGGAGAAGTTCACCGGGTACAGATGCTTTTGTTCTGTCAGTCTGAACCGGTCCAGCAGAGCCTCTGCTTTACACTCAAATTCGCCTTCCTTCAGTCCGAATGCGCTTGCCGCAAGCCTCAGATGCTCCCACAGTGTAAAATATTCATAATATATCGGCTGCTCCGGCACATAGGCATAACGTTTGTTCTTGCCTCCCAGTTCAACTTGCCCCTTCACATGGGCCAGCAGGCCAAGAATTGTCTTCACTGTCGTGCTTTTGCCCGCTCCATTCGGACCGATCAACCCAACAAGCTCGCCCGGTGCAACCCGCAGTTGGATATCTCGTATTATTGGCTTATCCTCTTCATAGCCCGCCTCATCAATCGCTATACGCAATACATATTCTTCAGAATTTGTTGTTTTCTCTTCGTTCATCTTAACCACCACATCAGCTCCTAACTCGGGCATACTACAACTATTAATTCCTTTCCTGTCTATGCATTACGAAGCAGCCATCCACCCGGTAACGGCATTTTGTTCAAAGCAACTCAAGTCGAAACAGCCACTCATCCTTGGCGGTACTATACTTTGCCGAGAAATCATTCAAAATCATGCGTATGATGGTCGCCCAAAAGAAGCAGAGAAAAGCATACCATCCAATGTCCTTGAGAAGTGATCCAGGGAAAATCAGCAAAAACACAACTTTTTTTGACGAGGGGGCGTTTATATTAAAAAGGAAGGATGTGCACAATGAGGAATTTGAGGTATTATTTTGCTGGCTTTTTGAGCTGCGCGCTATTGCTGGTTTTAACCGCTGCAGTCCTGCCCAACACGATTCAAGCCAAGCTGTTTAAAAGCAAAGTAACGATCCACAATGGTAGTACAATCGTAACCATTGACGGTACAGGAGCGGACGGCATCATTAACTATAACAACAAAACCTATGTCCCGCTACGCTTGTTTGCGGAATCGATGGGGGCACAAGTAAAGTATGAAGCTGCTTCAAGTGCAAATGGTAATGTGCATCAGATTGAGGTTTTTAATCAGTTGTTTTTGGACAAATTGCGTTTGAGCGATCCGGGTGGCTATGTAACCATTGGCAACCTTGCAGGTAAAGAAGGAGAGACGATAACGGAAGGAACTATTAAAATCAACAAGGATCTGAAGGGTAAGATCGTTAGAATTTTCCCAATTGATGCCGATGGGCAGTGGGGGAACTACTCAACCTTTGTGTATATCGATAACCAGGCTGCACAGCCACCAAAAGCAGGTGAAGTGAGAACGTTCCAAACCCAGGTAGCCCGCTCGCCGATTGAATCCTATCGGGTATCCGTTGAAGATGCCGTGAACAAGTTCCGCTATGATCCATTGCCAATCGATTTTAATACTAAACCGCTCTTCGGTAGATTGG
This sequence comes from Paenibacillus agaridevorans, assembly GCF_018604145.1. Classification (NCBI taxonomy): domain Bacteria; kingdom Bacillati; phylum Bacillota; class Bacilli; order Caryophanales; family Paenibacillaceae; genus Paenibacillus; species Paenibacillus agaridevorans. The sequence goes on from NZ_CP075889.1 coordinate 6,841,036, forward strand.
TACCGGCAAATGACAGTGGTCCCTTTATAAAAGGCAAGATTATCGCCTATTCGTTAGATTTCTATAATACGAGTGGCAACACTGTCGTAGTCGATTCTACACCGTTATACTTTGTTGTCTATGAGGAAAAAGAAGGTGTAGGAAAAGGAAAACTCGTTTACAAAGAAAAAATTACTGATCTGCAAGGAAAGCTACTTCAAGGCGAAGGTTACCAAGCAACGCTGATGTGGAACCAAACAACGAATGATGGCAAACCCGTTGCAGCTGGAAAATATTTGGCCGGAGTCGAAATTCCCGAGAAGATCAGCTATTTAAATGAAAAAACGAAAACAAAAGAGAGCTCCCAGCTGAAATTTCAGTACGGATCCTTGTTTTCGCTTGAAATCAAAGGATGAGGGCGCGTAATTTCTCCCCCGTGTCAAGGACTAAGTAAGACAGGCCCCTCTCGAAGGCATAACGGAGAAATGGAACAAGGTGACGCCTGATGAGTACCGTCGCCACCTTGCTCCGACTTTTAGGAAACTTGTTTTTTTCCATTCAAGCTATACTTACCCCTTCTGGGACTTTAATTCTTTCATCGTTGGATAATCCGTATAGCCCTCGCTCCCGTTACCAGAGTACAATGTTGCACGGTCTGCTTCATTCAAAGGGAAACCTTCTTTAAGACGCTCCACCAAATCCGGATTAGCTAACGACCATACCCCGACTGGCGCCACATCAGCAAGGCCACTATCAACATCTACACTAATATCTTCTAGATCCCGTCCAGCTCGATTTACTAATAATGGATTTGACCAGATGTTGCGAATTTCGTGGAGCAGTGTTTCGTTCCCTAAATGCATAACATGGAGGTATGCTAAATTGTATTTAGCTAATTCTTTCACAAGGTGAAGATAAACTTCTGGACCGTGTTCACCTTCATCAATTCCGTTAAGAGGTGTTCCCGGGGAAATACGGAAGCCTGTTTTTTCTGCTCCGATTTCTTCAACAATCGCTCTCGTTACTTCAAGTGCAAAGCGAGCACGATTATCTATCGATCCACCGTATTTATCCACTCGTTTATTCGCGTTTTCACTGATAAACTGATTAATCAGATATCCGTTGGCTCCATGAATTTCAACGCCAGCAGCTCCTGCTGCAATAGCTGCCGCAGCCGCTTTTCGAAAGTCCGCAATTGTAGTTTGAATATCTTCTTCACTTAACTCTCTTGGAACAGGTACTTCCAGCATCCCTTTAGCCGTAAATATCGGTTCGCCAGGTGCGATCGCAGATGGCGCAACCGCTTGACGATGATGCGGAGTATTGTCGGGATGCGATATCCGACCGACATGCATTAATTGGATAAAAAGATATCCACCTGCTTCACGCACCGCATCTGTAACCTTTTTCCAACCTTCAATATGCTTTTCAGTATAGATGCCAGGTGATCTTAAGTAACCTTGACCATCATCAGAAGGCTGTGTACCTTCCGTAATAATTAAACCCATCGATGCTCTTTGAGCATAATAAAGGGGAGTTAGTTCTCCAGGTGTACCATCCTCTTGTGCTCTGCTTCGTGTCATTGGTGCCATCGCCAACCGATTAGATAATTCCAGATTTCCAATTTTCGTTTTGCTCCATAGTTTTTCCATTTTCATGCACTCCTCTTTTGTTTATATTCAGTTATTGTTCTACTTTGCCCTGTGCGGATCCGACCAAGTGGGTCATCAGCTTGCGCGGCAGTAACCGCGGAAGGAAAGACATCATCCGGTTACGCCCTCCTGTAATAATTAACGTCTTGCCTCGCATGAATTCGCATATCCGATGTCGGCTACCTGCCCAACCTCCATGACGCCGCTACTAAAGTGTTCATCTCTTGCTCCAACTGCGTCTCCAAGAATGTACCATACAAGCCGAAGCCCGCATTATTAACGAGATAATCGATGGTAATACCTTGCTCAGCTCTTTACCTATCCCGCCCGCCGCGCCGGTGATGAGTACCGTTTTGCTCATCACGCCAGCTGTGGGTACAACGCAGCAACACCGCCGGCCAGACCCCGTTGGAGATTAAGGCTTGTTTCATCGGCAAGAATCTCAAAGCTGTCGGACTCTATTCCATCGATAGCCTTTTTTGCAACTTCTGCAGGGTCGACCTTAGGAGCTTCAATACCCGCCGTCATATCGGTTTCCATAAAGCCCACATGCAAACCGGCTACTCTCACCTTTTGTGGATACAGATTTAAGCGCAACTCGTTCGTCAGAGCCCACTCTGCCGCCTTTGCAGCCGTATAGCCGCCTGCACTTCCCATACTGAACCAAGATAATGCGGAAAGAATATTCAGAATAGACCCTCCCCCATTATTTGAAATAACAGGTGCGAAAGCACGAACCATGGACAGTGTGCCAAAGAAGTGCGTATTAAATTCCAAGTGAATTTTATCGAGATCTCCGTCAAGTAAAGAAGCGCCTGTAGACGATCCTGCATTGTTGATCAGAAGCGTAACGTCCTTAGCGGCCATGGCAGCCGCGGCTACCTCTTGCGGGTTGGTAATATCAAGCTTTACAGGTATTACACCTGGAATGTCGAGGGATTCTGGATTTCTTGCACCAGCATAAACCTTAGCTCCTCTGGATAGAAGTTCCGTGGCAAGTTGGCGACCTAAACCTCGGTTCGCGCCGGTGACAAATGCGATTTGTTCAGAAATCTTCATTATAAGATGCTCCTCACTTTATCTTTAGTATTAGCTTCCCTTTTGCTCTGCCCGATTCTGAGTACTCCATCGCCTTTTGAGCTTCTTCAAAAGGAAACATTCGATCGATAACAGGCTTTATTTTCCCTGATTCAATCCATTGGGAAAGGATCTCCAGTTGCCTGCCGTTCGGTTTCATGAACAAGAAGCTGTATTTGACATTGTGTTTTTTCTCTAATTTTGTGATCTTACGGGCAATCAATCGAAATAGATTTGTTTTGACAAAGCCAGCCCTCTCCTCTTCTCCGAACCGCGCATTCGGCGGCCCTACGACGGATACGATTTGACCTTGCTTTCTGACAATTTTAAAGGCCTTCTCCAGAGTCTCTCCGCCTTTGGTATCGAAAACGGCATCATAACCTTGTAACAGCGTATCGAATTGTTCTGTTTTGTAATTGATGATTCGATCGGCTCCAAGCGATTCCACCAATTGGGCTCCAGCTTCGCTTGTCGTTGTTGCGACATAAAGTCCCATCGCTTTGGCAAGTTGGATCGCAAACGTACCGACGCCGCCCGATCCAGCTTGAATCAATACCTTCTGTCCGGCCGATAGCTTCAATCGTTCATGCAATACTTGATAAGACGTAAGCCCGACCAATGGGATTGACGCTGCTTCCGCAAAGGATAGGTTTTTGGGTTTTAGGGCGATATCGTTTTCATGTAAGGAAATATATTCAGCGAAGGCTCCGCCCTTACTTGGCCGTCCGTATATTTCATCGCCTATGTTGAATTTCGTAACCTTCCTCCCCACTTGAATGACAATGCCTGAGAAATCATATCCTAGAACATGCGGCATATCGTATTTCAACAGTACGCGTAATTTGCCATCCCGCACTAAGAGATCGAGAGGGTTAATACTTGCCGCATGGATTTCCGCCAACACATCATGATCTCCTACTGCAGGCATTGGAATGTCAGCCAGCTTAAGCGGGTATTTTCCGTATCTTTCAATTACCATGGCTTGCATTATGACCCCTCCATTTGCTTCGGCTCACATTTAAGAACGATCGTTCTAAAAAAGGTATAAAAAATTGTTTTCTACATGGGGAAGAAATGAATCTGTTATTTTTCTAGAAATTTTATCGATACTTGAGCAATACGGTGAAGTTTCTCTCTAGAAACCGAGGTTCTTGCCATTACCCTTAACCCCACCCATGCATTATGCAGATATTCCGCCAATTCACCGGCCTCATAATCAGTGGTGAACTGACCGTCCCGTTGCCCCCAAGCAATAATGTCTTTGAGAAGCTGCTCAGCTGTAGCGAACGCTTCAGTGGACTTTGTATCCACATCGGCATCTCGTGCTGCCAACTCCACGGCCGAATTCACCATTAAGCATCCGGGAGGCGAGTCCTCTTCTCCCTCAATCATGAGTTCGAAAATAAACTGAAGAGCTTCCACTGCAGTCTTGGAGCGCTTAACTTCTCCTTCAAGAGAGGCGCTAATTTTATTGTCGAAGCGATCCATCGCTTTTAGAAACAACTGATGTTTATCGCCAAATGTGTCATACAAACTTCTTCGATGTATTCCCATGTGCTCGACCAGATCAGTCATGGACGTCTTCTCGTAGCCCTGTTGCCAGAAGAGTCTCATTGCTTTATCCAATACCGCACTCTCTTCAAACTCCTTGCTTCTGGCCATTTCATTTCCCCCTCGTCATCAATATAGCATATTGAGAACGATCGGTAAAGAATCGAAGGCTTCCTTATCTTTCCGATGCATCTTTAATCATGCCCCTTGCATTGTCGGAATAATTATGGCTGTTTCCAATTTAGGTTTTCTCTGTTGATTCAACTATCGTTCTCCGTTAGCGTAATGAATCTTGCCGAATACTCCGAGGTGTAATATGATCTTATGCAAAGTTGATTCTTCATTGATTCACTCATTCAGTATATTACTAAAATTAAACTGACTGACAATTTTCTTGTCAATATCAACAAAAACAACTAAGGGCAAGCAGACAGTCACTTCATTTAATGATTTGGAGATTGCTTTCGTTGAGTTATGACAAAAAGAATAATCCGCCCAAATTCCAATAAGGATTTTGGGCGGTTTCTTGCTCAGCCTATTTCGCTTGAAGTGCCTGACTGTTCACGGTCTGCCTGTCTACACGCTGTTGTAAAATACTTGTAATTGTTCTCGACAATGCTTTCATAATATCTCTGTCTTACAAATGCCTATTGGCTTTCTTTATTGAGATGCTTGGTTAAGAGCATTCATAAATACCTCTGTTGGTTGTGCGCCGGATATCGCGTATTTTCTATCAATGACAAAGAAAGGTGCTCCTGTTATCCCTAATTGCTTTGCTGTGGCTTCATCTGAACGCACATCGTTAGTATATTTGGAGGAATCACGAAGAATTGCCATTGATTCGTCCGTATTCATTCCAACTGATTCTGCAATATCTACTAATGTATCATGATCGCTTATTAGCTTGGAGTCCGTGTAATAAGAATAGAACAATTTTTCCGATAAATCCCTATCTTTACCAACAGATTTGGCATATTGGGTTAAACGATGAGCATCAAACGTATTGGTGGGCTTCATTTGGTCGAAATTATACACTAGACCCATCATTGCCGCTTGTTGTCCAAGTTCAGCATTTGCTTTTTTCGCTTGCTCGATACTCATACCATGTTTCTCAGAGAGCATTTGATGCATATTTTTGCCTGAGTACATTGATGCTTGCGGATTAAGTTCAAAGCTTCTATATTCAATAACCACTTCATTCCGATAAGCGAATTGCTCCAGTGCTGTCTCTAATCGTCGTTTACCAATATAGCAAAAGGGGCAAACATAATCCGACCAAATTTCAATTTTCATTTTGAATGCTCCCTCACTACAAATTATCAAAAACCTGGGGACTTATTGATTATAAATAATAGGCATTTTTTTAATCAATTGTTTATTACGAGCGGCAGAGTACATGAATTTAGCTACATTTTCTCTTGAAACACCTAATTTAGCCGGTTTATCACCGAATGAATAATCATAAGCTTGCCCTTTGTGCTTAACATTTGGATTAATAATTCGAACAACTGTCCAATCAAGGCTCGATTGTTTAATAATTCCTTCCATTTTCTTCATTTCTGCATGACCGTTTGGAAGGAAAACTTTGGCTAATACACCTGGAAGTATCGTCGAAATGTTTTTCTTATCGTCATCTGATTGCAAAGCTGGCGTCGCAAGTGTAATTAACCTTTTTTTGTTATGTTTCTTCATAGCCCTAATAATCAGTTCGTGTCCGTCAGCAATCGGCGTGCCTTTACGCTTTCGTGACATATCGGATGCTGGTCCCAATGTGCTGATTACGACATCTGATTTAGCAATTGCCTTCTCGATAGTTAAAGCATTCGAAAGTTCCCCTTGTACAAGGCTCAAATTTGGATGTTTGAGGCTGATTTTTTTGGGGTTCCTAACATATGCCGTAACGAAATCTCCGTTATTTAAAGCTAATCGTGTTAGAAGCTGCCCAATTGCACCACTTGCACCAAAAATGGTGATATTCATATTCTTTCTTGCATCTCCTTCAAACATAAATTATTCAAATCACACTTTATCTTCAGTTACAAACTCTTCTACTCTGTCTCTTTTGGTGTACATGTCGTACCAAATATCAGCGATTTTGTCTTGAACTCCTGAATTGGGCTGCATCCAAATTCCGATCGAAAGGTGGCCCGCATAAATACCTTTGTCAGCTAATTCGCTGTTCAAATTAAAGATATAATTACGAAGTCCTGAAATTGCGATTCCGACATTACCCATCATCGGTACTGGGTGGACTGCAGCGCCTCCAGTCGTAAATAATAGGGCACCGCTTTGCTTATCCAACATATTCGAAAGCACTTGGCGAACACTCGATAAAGCACCTAAAACATTAAATTGAAATTGGTATAACGCATTTTCTTCTGTTACATCTAATGCTGGTGCTACTGTGTTAAAGCTCGGCGTCGGACTGTATTCAAGAACATCAATAAATCCGTATTTCTCTTTTACAGCGGCAAATGCCTTCTCAATTTGTTCTTTATTTAATATGTCCGCTTGAAATGCAGCAGTTTCGATCCCCAATTGTTCCAATTCAATAACCAGTTGGTTCAACTTTTCTTCATTTCGAGCAATAAGAGCTACGCGAAAACCATTTTGTCCGAATTTTTTCGCGATGGACATTCCTAAACCTGCTCCTGCTCCAACAATTGCTATCGTTTTCATTTAATATCTCCCTTTCAAGTTGAGTTAATTATCAATAAGATAAATAATGGTCATTGTGTTGTATATTTATCTTTTGTTCATTATAATTAATGAAAGATCGGCATTCAATGTTTAATAATTTTGATTTTGAGAGATAAAATACAGTTTGTGCTCAAATGTCGTATATCTAACAAAAAAATATAAGGGAACGAGTCATAATGAACAAAAAAACCGATTTGCGTATCATTCGCTCCAAGCATTCGATTAAAAGGGCGTTTATAGAGCTTCTTAATGAGAAAGGATATGAAGGGATTACGATCCAGGATATTGCAGATAAGGCGATGATTAACCGGAATACATTTTACCTTCATTATCAGAACAAACCCGATTTGTTAAACGTAGCTATGGACGAATTGTTAGAAGAACTAAATAGTACACTCAAGCTTTGTTCGAGCAGCAAATCTCCTGTAAGCGGCTCTATGCTTGAACAACTTATGCAAACCATACTGGAGAAAATTAAGGACAATATTCCCTTTTACAAAGCATTGTTACTTGATGAGAATAGAATTTATGGTTTTCAATCAAAAATGGAGGAAATAATAAAAAATACAGTGGAAGATGGCTTGGATAATACTCCCCTGAAGATTTCAAAGGAATTATTACTCCAATATATCGCATCTACTTTTATGGGCATTGTAATATGGTGGGTTAAAAATGATTTTTCTTACACTCCAAAGGAACTCGCTTCTCAATTCGGAAAAATTCTAACTCATGGACACTTAAAAGCCGCAGGTATTGTCACCAATGATTAAAGCGATAACATCCTGCGTACAATAGCTGAGAAGATAGAGAAAGAAAGCATAAAGGAGCCATCGAATGATAGCTCCTTCATTTGTTACTACACCGTCAATAATATTGTGTTTTACTCTTGAAGACTAACAGAACCCTCCGCTCTTCGCTTTAACGCTATTTGTAGCACGGTTCTCCGCCCTGTCTGTAACGGCAAGTTTAAGGTCTGACACAAGGTTTGGGGATAATTATCTACCGCCGCTAACGGTGATGGTCTCCCCCAACATATAATTCGCCGCATCCGAAGCAAGAAAACAGATCACTTCCGCAATTTCCATGGGGGTTGCCGCGCGCTGAAGAGGGACGGAAGCAATCAGCCTTTCGAGACGATGCTCATATGGAGCAAACTTTTCATGAAAGGGTGTATCCACCATTCCGGGAGCCACACCGTTTACTATAATTCCATGTTCAATAAGCTCTCTCGACATACCGACGGTTAACGTATTTACGGCCCCTTTGGCGGAGGCATAGTGAATACTTTCGCCCGCTCCCCCAATGCGGGCCGCAGCCGAAGATAGATTAATAATTTTACCCGATTTTCTCGGGATCATATATTTTAAAACAGCCTGAGAACAGAAAAGAATGCTTTTGACGTTTAAAGCATAGGTCTCGTCCCACAATTGTTCCGTCATTTCCATAAATGTGCTCTTCTTGACACCCCCTCCAGCGTTATTAATTAATACATCCACAACCCCATACATGGATATAACCTCTTGCACCATAGCCTCGACTTCATCTTTCTTAGTAATATCGGCCTGAACGATATGACCATCGCCCCCCACTTCTCGAATCATCGCTAGCGCTTCTGTAGCACCTTGTATATGATCTCGATAATGTATAACAACCTTCGCTCCCCTTGCTGCCATTAATTCAGCCGTCGCCTGACCGATTCCCGAACTACCCCCTGTAATTAGAACGACCTTCCCGAAAAAACTCTGCATACCGACGCCCTCCCTTTACTCCAGAATACATAATTGCAATGACTACCTGAAGCTTACCGCTACTTATGGTACGGTTCAGCTTAACGGGTCTATCGGCGAAAAATGCTAAAGGAGCTGTCGCGGCCAGCTCCTTCGTTGATTTGCTTATTGAGTAGAGGGGCTTCATATCCCCTCACAGCCTTCTTACAACTGATAGGGCGGAGCTTTTCCGGCTACAATATTATCAGGATGAACGTCTGCCTGCTCATAGTCATTCATACGGAGAAGGATATACTCAACTTCTTCTAACGGCATTTGCAATTGTTGGCTGACTTCATAAAGTCCCCTATTCTGCGTAAGAAGTTCCCGTGCTTGATTTATCTTTCCATCTAGCCAATTGTTTTCCAACATCCAATTTTTTACCTTAGCTAAAAATTGATTTTGCGTTTCCTTATCTGCATACTTCTTATATTTAGCAACAGACTCCGATATATAAGTATAGAGATAAATCCCTAATGCCTCACGTTGTTCATTTTTAGACATCAGTTGATACCGTTCATAGATAATGCTCATGTCTAACGCTAAAGTATTATCATTGCTATCAAAGCGTCTAAATGTTTTTCGGCCATAACTTTCAGGTAACACACGCCAGACAACAATGATATCATACGGAAACTGCCATGTTTCTGCTACTTCTTCTAACGGTAATAGTTCATCACTCAATTGACCTACACACGTTCCATGTGTATCTTGATAAAAAGCTAGTTTCATTCATGCCTCCTTCTTTTAGACAATATCAATCTCACCGCCAAATTTGAACTCATTATATACTATCAAAGTTTTAGCAAACATGACATCTAAGAGGTCTGCTACCTATTCCACAGATGATCTTGTTTCTTAATATGCACAGAAGGCCACCGATGTAATGGGCGGCGAGATTGTCGGTGATTCAACTATCGTTCCTCGGTAAGTTCAATTTTTTATAGCCCTATTATATCCGGAAGTTAACAAAGTGCATCGTCCAATGTCTGGTCGTAATGATGTTCAATAAAGGAAAACTGATTGATTGCTCACTGGTATCAAATAATCAGTCTATATCGTATAACTTCCAACCATCACTTGTTTTTGTTACAGCAAACGATAATACAACATCATTTATGAAAGTAACCGTCACAACTTCGTTATTCTCATCCCCGTGCCCGTAATCTAATTTTTCAAGTTTATATTCCTTTAAACTATCATTCCACAATGCGTACACCCGCTCGTCAAAATCAAGATCCTTTAATACAGTAGATTTAACCAATTCTTCATCGTTTGTGTGAACGGCTAGGATATGATTCTGAATTACATCGACTACTTCACCGGTTATTTGATCATCAATTTTTATTTTTGAATCCACCGATTCGTTTGCTTCCTGCACTGCATTATTCTCGGAGCTACCGTCTACGTTAGCTTTATTTTGAGGGGACAGGTTAATTTGATTATTGTTACCACTCGTGCAGGCTGACAATATTAATAACGCAATCAACATTATTAATATAATTGACTTTTTCAAAACACCCCTCCTTTTTCCCTTCAATATCTAGATGTGATTGTTTTCGTTTTGTTGCGCTATGCCCGTTAGCCTAACAAAGGCAGCCAATCTTAATGCTCGGCTGCCTTTGGGTCATCATTAAGCTGTAGTGCCCAGTTAACGTAATTATATTTTCATCCAACATGAAACACACCAATTACAGTTTCACCATCAACGTCATACAGCGGAATATCGCGACCACCTGGTGATCTACTGTTCTGTATCGCAATGGCTTCCTCGGGTGTTTTGGGTTGCTCACCGTCCAAGTCTTTTTTCAACACATATCCCTCAATGCCATTCTCACCTATAGCACTAATTAATTCAGGTCTTGTTTCTGCGGAAGTAGCATCTGCGTCAGAACCGTATGTCTGTCCATTTTCATTTACAGGATAGAAATCTAAACTCTTAGCGCCGGCAATGTGAATAGAACTAATTATGGTTTTCCCCTCCACATCATATAGAGGAACATCACTCCCAGCTTTTAGATAATCGCTCTTCAACATATATACTGCAACGCCATCCACACTTCCTCCACGGATTAAATCGGGTAGCATTTCATAGGGAGTGGTATCCTCAGCAGAACCATATGTTTGTCCACTTTCATTTAGAGAATAGGTTTTCGGACTAACGCTACTTTGTGTAGTTGCACTTTTTGCATATACATTCTGGTATGCTACTGCACCACCCACTCCGGCAGAAACGAAAACCACAGCACCTATCAATACTTTTAAGACTCTAGAGTAGTCCATTTTCTTTGTTCACTCCCTAAAAGGTTCTCACTCATAATCAACCATATTTTACCACGTAACCTTAATACGCAAATACTAATGAGTTTGTTGCGTTAAACTGCCCGTTAGCGTAATTATCTACTTCAACTATTTTCATGCACTTCAACAACAATATTGCCAAATAGCTTTTCCCCAATATAAGCATCAAGTCTCCAGAGTCCTGCTGAAGGTAAGCTCATTGAGGATGGAGAATGACCATCAGCCCCGTTATTCGGTCCAGCTATTGGTGCTTTAAATACTATGACTTTTTCACCAGTTTCTCGGTTTGTACCGTATACAGTTAATGTTTACCACTGCTCTGCCTACTTCAATGAGCAACGGTAGCTTGTCTAGTGGCCAACTGCCGTCGTGTCGGGATACTATCGTTCCCTCATGTGATACATAAATGACCCAGTCTATTTTCTTGGTAACTAGAACTTTTCTCCTTCAGTATCGCCATAATATCGATCAAACGATGCTGTTTCCATCTCAATTGTTGACACGACACCAAATGGTGTCCTATAATCAATTAGACACCAAATGGTGTCCTATTAGATGGTGAATAATGGGCCATCTTAAAAATTATTAGAGGAGGAAAAAGAATGAGTTTAACATTAACCATGGATTTTAGATACACAACATTAATGGAGACGGTTTGGTCAGCTTTGACCGATTCAAGCAAGTTAGCAGAGTGGATCACCGAAAATGATTTTAAGCCTGTTCTGGGACATCGTTTCCAGTTCCGCCATCAACCGTACGAAGAATGGGATGGAATCGTTGACGGTGAAGTACTGATCGTGGAAGCAAACAGCCGGTTGTCCTATTCTTGGGGAACCGGAGACGAACGGCAAACGGTCACGTGGACACTTCAGAATCTAATGGACGGACAAGTTAACCTTCATCTTGAACAAACTGGATTCTCAGATGCTGAAGGACTCGAAGGCGCGAAGTACGGCTGGGAAGAATGGTTCGGCAAGTTTGACAACGTGTTGGACTAATAACCGTATCGATGGCAGCGCCAGTTGTCGCTTTCCGGTAGCTCGAGGTTTGCATTACAGTTGCCAAACAATTTGCCGCTCGTGCTTAAGGTGCTCGACCGGTGCGCCTGAACGGACAGTGGACTTCATCGTTGGACCTAAGGCCACAGATATGGGAACAATCAAGGAGGAAATGGACTTGAGCAAAAGAAACAAAGTAGTATATTGGATCGCTACCGCTTTGCTTTCGTTAGGGATGCTTAACGTGGGGATCGTTCAATTAATTAAATTGGATGTAGAAGTAGAGACGATGACGATATTGGGATATCCCCATTATTTAATGATAGTACTGGGCGTTTCTAAAATTTTGGGCGTGATTGCCATCCTAGTTCCCAAATTTCCGCTTATTAAAGAATGGGCTTATGCCGGTTTTTTTTTCACCGTAGCTGGAGCTCTCATCTCCCACCTGATACTGGGACAGCCCGTTGACAGCCTAATACTTCCCTTTTTATTTCTCATTCTTACCGCTGCTTCATGGTATTTTAGACCTGCAGATAGAAAAATCGCATCAAACCGTTTCCTAACATCGTATTGAAACAAGCATAAACCCACATTCGGAGTGTGGGTTTATTTTCACTTATTTCGCTCTTGATAACAGTAAATCCAAAAGCGTATCTCCTGATTTTACTTTAGTGTCGCGATCAACTGCCCTTTAGGTTAATAAAGACACACGTTAGGCTGATTTTATTTATTAAATCCCGTTTAATTAGAACCAAATTACGAATCGTTTACGGACGGAGCGTAAGCGGAAACTTTTTTTCGAGGAACCTATAGAAATTTTCGATGCTTTATTTGTTATTGATAACCTACTGGTATAGGTCTCTTAAAAACCTTGCTAATTTACGTATAAATATACGTTTTTCAACCGATTTAGGGTAAGTATCTGTGGGAAACGTGATATGGGCTCTTGTGTGGAGAAAACAGAATTCTTATGGGAAATTGCTTATGTCCCCATGATTTACAATTACAAAAAGCCCTGTCGGGAGTGGACGAATAAAACGAATAAAAGTGTGGACGATATTAAGAATAAAGAGGTTTCATCAAATGAATAACATGTTCTTCACTTAACAAAAAGAAAAACAACGGACGAAGCGTAGCGGAGTCCCCCGAGCATCGCGAGGGGAAGTTACAAGCACAAACAGAAGCTGCCTTAATATGAACGCCCAATCTATGCTCATAGAAGCCTGGGCCATATAATTCTCCAAAGAACAGGAATTGCTCTTCCCCTCGCTAAAGCTCATCCATCAACTTCTTAGTCTTCTACACAGGTTGTTTTTCGGAACGCTCCTGTATTCAATAAATCATACCGACTTCACTTGGCGAGTATAACGCTGAAACCCGCTTCCACGTTCAGATATGAACGTTTTTGACTATTTAGAAACACTTCTGTCCATTACCTGTATGAGTACGCGGTTGAGATGATTTGATATGGCAAGTTAATGCCTCCCCCCAAGTAAATCCTGGTCAATGGATGAGGATGGATAAACGACCTATTTTCCACAGCCATACCCAATAAGCCTCGTCAGCGATATTTGGGGCGTTAATCGTCCATCGTATCGCCAAGCTATTTCCAATTTCTTCTGGATTGTTAGTATCTACAATTTCTGTTTTCTCCAATAGGTCACTAGCTTTATCTATACCACTTCCGAAGCAGGCGTTCTCTGTCCTAAGCCACCCGCACCCGAGCCTTCTCTGCCAAGTGTGGGTCAGTTTAGTCGGTGTTACCCAGAAATTGGGCTGACTAACACGGGCGCTTTACCTTTAAATCCAGTAGGAACAGCTTGGCGGAAAACAATGGAGAAGACATATCAGATGTTTAAAGTTGAAGATCGAGGTTTCTTCATGGGGGAATTGCTTTGGAACTGACAAAGTCTCTAATCTGTTTTTTCCTGACAACCCCCCTTTTTGCCGTCCAATACTTAAATAACAAAAGTAGGGGCAAGCACATTTCCGAAATATTGATTCCTGCTCAGCAAACAACTGAAAAATTAGTCAGGATGTGTTGTTTACAATGAGTCTTTCAAAGTGGAAACAGTACGAGCATATGCGTAGATTTAAGTATTTAGCCCCTTACTTACCTTATACAGTTCGTTTCTCCCATGGAAACTTTTGAAAAATGATAAAGCAATATCAGGATGTTGTAATTAAACCGAATAGAGGAAAGTCGGGGTATCATATTTTGCATGTGTCTCTTATTGATGAAGACGAAGAATTATATGAAATTCATCATGAAAGCGCAAAAAAATTAATAAAGGGTAAAAATCGGATCTATTCTTTTGTAAAAAAATTTTGTCGAAACCAAACTTTCATCGTTCAGCAAAGAATTCCTCTCGCCTCCATTTATGGTTGTCCTTTCGACATAAGAGTCATGGTCCAACGTTTAACCCGTTCATCTAAGTGGTGCATCACCGGGAAGTTAGCCCGGATTGCAGAAAAGGACTTTTTTGTCACCAATGTGTCTCAAAAACCTGCCCTTATTAAAGACATCATTCCCAGATCAAGTGCAAAGAATTGCCCCCTTAAAAAGCTATCTTTAAAACTGCAAAAGGTAGTCTTGGCGGCTGCTATCTCTTTTGAATCAGTTTATCCAGATTGCAGAATAATTGGATTTGACGTTGGTCTCCAAGAGAATGGCGATATTCGGATTATTGAAGCCAATTTTTCTCCGATGCTCTCTCTCTTTAAGTATTTGGATGATAAATCCATGTATAAAACTATAATAAGATACAAATATGGTAAAGTATAGTATGTGTGCTATATAACAGGCACGAGCCTAACTGCATGGCAATCTGCCCCATGCGCGATTAAGGCCAAAAATTTCGGATTATTTTTGACACGGTTCTCCTTCAACACCCTAACTGCGAAAAATATCGCCGTCACTTATGGTATGGTTCTCCCCGCTAACTGTAACGGCAAGTTTTTCGTCCATCTTTCAAAGTGGAAACGAAAATACTTAACCCTTGTGCGAATAACTGCATTGAAAAAAGACCATCCGCTAAAGGCTGCTTCTCTTAGGCCAAACAAGGCTGTCCTTTGGCAATAATAATGCCGCCCGCACTTGATTCCTCCCATTGTCACAGATTCTAAATTGAGACTTATTCCGATTCATCGCTTAGACCTTTTACAAAGTCGAGATGCTTAAATCCCCAGTTGCACATGTCTGTCAACACCGGGGCTAGCGTTTTTCCATGATCGGTCAAACTATATTCTACTTTTGGAGGGATCTCCTGATATACTCTGCGTTCTACGAGCCCATCCCGTTCTAGCTCCCGAAGCTGATTCGTCAGCATACCCTGCGTAATAACCGGGAGCATCCTCCTCAGCTCTCCGAATCGCTTGGTTCCCTCATGCAGTAAAATAAACAGAATCAAAGGCTTCCACTTTCCGCCAATAATATCTAGTGTCGCTAATATGCCTTCCGTCGTCTTATCGACGTGAGTTCTTAACCGCAATAACATCAACTCCCAAGTACTTCAAGATATCCGCACACGATCTCCCATAACATTATCAAAATATCTCCAGTGCCGATAGTACTCTTTATTCACGTACTTAGTACGTTTTAACGGACCACACCACAAGTACTGCGCCATCTATGGTATGGAATGATGGACTATGTACGAATAAAATGCGTACTTTTCAAGATTTTAAATATCTCGGATAATCATAGCTGTAAAGAGGAAGTATCCTGGCCAACCATGGACAACCAAAATAACAGTAAGGAATGATTTTCATGAAAACGATGGTAATTGTAGCACATCCAAACCTGAACAAATCCGTATGGAATCATGCACTCCTGAGCGAATTGAAACAACAGCCGAATATACACATCCGTGATCTGTATCAAGAGTATTCGAATTGGAATATCAACGTCGAACGAGAACATCAATTATTGATCGAATTTGACCGGATTGTTTTTCAATTTCCATTCTATTGGTACAGCTGCCCGCCGCTTTTAAAAAAGTGGTTTGACGATGTACTGACATTCGGTTGGGCGTTCGGACCCGGAGGCGACAATTTGAGGGGCAAAGAATTTATGATCGCAACGACAACAGGCGGCTCGGAAAACGAATATCGTGCAGGCGGGCGTAACTGGTTCACCATAAGCGAATATATTCGGCCGATTCAGAGTACCATTACCCGGTGTAATGGTACGTTCCTGCCAGCCTTTGTATCCTATAGCCCATCTGCTGGAGCACTCAAGGACGAAGCCAAGCGATATGCGGAATTTGTCCAATATCCTCAGACGAAGCTCGCACAATGAAGAAGTGATTTGTAGCTCGCCGTCACTTATGGTAGGGTTCGGCGTATCGGGTCTATCGGCGAAAAATGTGCTGCGATGCACCGTAGTCAAGATTCTATACCCGCTTGGTGAATTTCCATCAAGCCTTAACATAAATGAAATGCCACCAAAGTAATCAGTAAGATAATTTCGCTAAATAGCTGCGGAGGCGTTATCAGCTGTCCAACAACGATGCTTCTTTGTAACGGTAGAATCCCGGGCCCATCTACTATTATTTCGAGTGACTGCTCAGAGGCGATTTTTTGATTCGAATTTCCGCTGCCTCGCACCAGCCGGCAGTTCTCTGAACGGCGTTTCCGGAAAGCAATATAATTATATCCACTTTGTGTGTTCCCTAATTCAATAACGAAACAAATTCTAATTCAGACATTTAGCCCAAAGTCTGCGCACATATATACAAATCCATGTCCCACAATAAAAAAGGCTGGGCGAGAAACCGTAAGGTTTTCCGTCCAGCCTTTTGGCATATTTGTCTTGCAAGGAAGTGTGAACTCTCCCTAGTCGTCTTTATGAGATTATTCTCTATTCATATTCAAAAGCATAACAATCGCTTCAGCTCTTGTTGCTTGTTTATGAGGATTAAACGCATTCGCCCCTGTTCCGTTCACTATGCCGCGTTCTTGCAGCGCGGCTACTGCGCTTTTGGCCCAGACCGGGATCGTCCCGTCATCTGCGAAGGAAGTGGCGGCGTTCGGGTGCAGTGGCAGGCCAAACGCCTTCCCCATCATCGTTGCCATCTCTGCGCGCGTAATCTTTGCATTCGCCCGGAAGGTGCCATCGCTATAGCCGCTAATAATGCCCGCTTGCACAGCTTGTGCTACCGCAGCCTGTGCAAAGCCCCCAATTTCCGCTTTATCTGTGAAGGTCAGCTCCGCGCCCGCTTCCTGAACCTGCAAGGCATTCATCAGCATGACTGTAAACTCCGCACGAGTTATCGTTTTACCTGGCTTAAACGTTCCGTCATCATAACCGTTTACGATTCCATCTTTAACTGCTTGCTTGATGCTAGCTTCAGCCCAATGTCCCGCAATGTCGCTAAAGCTAATTTCCGGTTTGGCAGGGGTTACCGCCCCTTCCTCTGACACAGGAAGTCCTGTCGCCTGGTCTACAACAAGCACCGCGAACTTCGTAAAGTGATCAACCTCTACTGTAATCGAATTTCCACGTGTCTTACTGCCTTTCACTTCTACCCATTCTTTCTTCTCTTCATCGAAATAGAAGATCGCAACCCCTTGACCGCTCTTCACATTTCTCGCATCGAAGGTAAAGGTTAATGTTACAGGCTTGATGAAATGACCCGCAATGTTTTTCAACACCTCATATACCGAGCTTGCAAGCACCTCTTTATGAATGAGAACTTTTTCCGTATCAAGCCATTTGGAAATCGTTAATTTCAGTTCCTGATTGACCGCGCCTACAGGAACGGTAATCGTTAACTGATCTTCCAGACTAACCTCGCCAAGCGATCCAACCGGAAGCGTTAGGCTGCCGTCTTTTGATATCACTTTAGCTGGCGTTGGAACAACACTTCCGCTATTAGGTGGAGCTGCTGCTTCATTCACAGTCACCGTATATGTCACCTTCGTTACTCCGTCCTCAGCGGTCACAATAACTTTATTGCCCGTTGCTAATACCGTAGCAACCGTTGTTCCATCTGTCTGATATACCTCAAACGATGCGCCTGCTGCCGGCGTGATTGCTGCCTTTAGCGCCTCTAACGTCGTAGTTCTAGGAATGTTCTTAATCATCTCATTCTCTGTTCCGCCCATGCTAACCGTTCCAATTGTAGAGGTTAACGTTGCGCTGGTGCTGACCCATTTCGCAAATAACGTCTTACTCGCCGTAATCGCAAAGCGGTCTGCCTCCGAATAGTTTTTGCCAGATCCATCCGCTAATGTATTCCATCCCGCGAATGTGTACCCTCTTTTGACCAAATTGCCTGTGTTTCCACTAACGCTAACCGTATCTCCTCGAACATAAGAGGTTTGGGCAATCGGCAATGCTCCATCAGCTTCACCATTCCCGTTATAGGTAACTTGAAGCTCTGAGCTCCGCAAGTAAGGATATCCATTATTGACCACGGAATCAATTGTCCAGATCCCATCGAAATCCCAATCTGTATAGCTGGCTTGCGTCTTCATCTCCGCTGTCGTTAGTGCCGTCCCCAAACTCGTTTGTCCGGTTGCCTCACTTTCGTAAAAGCTATTGCTTACCGAACCGTCACCCATTCCAACTAAGCCGCTTAAGCTTCCTTCTCCTGTTACGGTACCCGTTGCATAGCTGTTCTCGACACGAAACGAGTTTGCTCCAACTAATCCCGCTGCAACATTTGTCCCATTCGCGCTTCCATGGAAGTAGCTATGAGATAGAAGTCCCCCATTCGATCCTACAAGCCCACCTGTGTACAGACCGCTAATGCTTCCAATAGCAAAGCTATTTACAATCGTACCACTCTCGTTATAGCCGACCAACCCGCCTGCAACGACCGCCGTTCCAATCACATTCCCCTCATAGAAGCTATCGCTAATTGTGCCGAAGTTATAGCCGACCAACCCGCCTGCCCATGAGACGTCACCCCCGCTTACACTCCCTGTGATGACTCCACTGTTTGTGATCGTTCCACCGCTCGCTCCAGCCAGTCCACCTACATAGCCTCCACTGCTGCCTACATCGATATTTTCCAGAATGACATTATTGACCGTCGCTCCTGTCTCTACGTAGCCGAATAACCCTGTAAATTCAGAACCTGTTCCATTTATCGTTAAATTCTCAATCGTATAACCGTTACCATCGAAGTTTCCTTCAAACCCACTGTACCAATCAGAACCGATTGGCGCCCAGCCTGCCCCTTCCGCATAGCCGCTCAAATCGATATCCGCTGTCAGCTTAAAGCTCGATTTCAAGAAATCTCTAACCTTATTCAGCCCAGCCGCCGTTCCAATGTGATAAGGGTCCGCCGTTGTTCCCGAACCACCGGAAAATATGAGCTCTGTTGCCGGGAATACTGCCGTTACTACGCCGGAATCGGCTGAATTCGTGACAACAGTCGCACCTGCTACCGTGAAGAAATCCGCAGGCACTCCCGTTAACCCATACCCTCTCTTGGGTGTAATCGTCAGCGTAGCCGTGTAAGTCTCTCCCTGCGCATATCGGGAAGCCACCTCTGGAGACCAAGTAACGGATGCGGTATATTCATTTGCATTTATCCGTCGGATTGGCTCTTCGCCCACGACTGGCACAGCTACCCCGCTGATCGCTGCCGTCGTAATTGCCGTTAGAGCACTCATCGTCACAGTATACGTAATCTGCGTCGCTCCATCTTCAGCGGTAACAATGACTTTTATCCCCGTCACTACTTCAGTAGCTGGCGTGGTTCCATCCGATCGGTAAATCTGAAACGTAGCGTTCGTCGCTGGCGTGATTGCTCTCCGTAGATCTGCCAAACTCGTACTGTACGGAACATCGGTTATGGACTCATTAGCTGTTCCGAGTTCACTTACTGTTCCGATTGTCGAGGTCAGCGTGGCTGCTGTTCTTAGGCGAATATGTTCTTTGGCTGCCAGTAACTCTTGCTCATAGGACGCTGGGTTCTCATCGTCGGCAAGGAATCTAACAAAGATTTTATCTCCCGGTTGCACGGGAATATTATCTACACTTGTGCCTGCAATACGTTGAAACGCTCCATCATTCACCTTATATTCCATCAGGCTCGTCACATTATTCAGCTTCGCTCCATACTGTGTCCCTTTCTCCAACGTTGCGGTTGACGGAGCTGCTGATCGTATAATCTTATAGCTCTTGCTCATAATCGGGCTATCTAATTTTCCCGAATACACCGCTATCGCTTTGATCGTGACATCGTCATTGATCACGATTGGCGTGCCTGAATCGTATAATGAACTGGCTCTTGTCGGCGTCTCGCCGTTTGTCGTGTAATAGATTTCAATATCCGCTCTCTCACCCGTAAGCGTCACCTCTGAACCTACCGCGACAGATCCACCTGCGGGATCTGGGGAAGCCACAGGTTCAGCATGAGCAAATATTCTTAATTGAGGATATTGATGAGGTCGAATAAACCAAATCTGATCGAAATCCCAACCTGCAAATGTAGTTTGGAGCTTCATTTCTTCTGTACTTTTTCCATTCCCTGCGCCACTATAGACTCCTGTTGTGATTTGGTCATAGTAGCTATTTATAATGCGGCTAGGTCCATACTCACCTACTATTCCGCCTTGGGACCAAGTTGCTGCTATAGGTCCTGTAGCATACGTATTTTCAATTGTAACCGTTGGATACTTACTTCCAGCTATTCCGCCCACATTACTATTCCCCGAAGTAGCTGCCATCGAATAACTGTTTGTAATCGACGAATTGCTAACAGCTTGTCCAGCCAATCCTCCTACATAACCCGTTCCCGATACGGTACCTGTTGTATAGCTGTTAGAGATCTTCCCATCTAACCTTCCTGCTATACCACCAACAAGATCCAACCCTGTTATACTGATATCTTCCAGACCAATTGCCGTAACAGAGCCAGTAGCCGTTATAAAACCAAAAAGTCCAGTAAGAGAATTAAAAGAAAGATCTATTTTCAATCCTGTAATGATATGCCCGGCACCATCCAATGACCCTGAGAAATTATCGATTGGATGCCAAGACGTACTACCGCCAAGGCCATTGCCCTCCTCAAGAAACTCTGTCAGGTCAATATGATTTGCCAGTTTATAATGCTTGTCCGGATAAACACGAATAGCGTTTAATTCCTCCGGTGAAGTAATTATATAGGGGTTCTCCACTGATCCATCACCACCGCTAAAATCAGCTGCAAAAACCTTCCCTCCTCCTGTTGTGAGCAATCCCGGCATACTGCCGATCACCATCATCATGATGAGAAAGAGCGCCGTTACTTTCTTACTAGCTTGAAATCTTGTACCCATGTCGATTTCTCCTCCATACGAATGAATTCGAGCCTAAGTATAGGCCCCAAGCCATAAAAAAAAACACTAACCAAAGTTAGTGTCTCGCAAATATTGTAGAAAAAAGTCTAATTAATGAGTTCCAACTCCTTGGCGCGGGCAATCGCCTGACTCCTTCGTTTCACTCCCAGTTTGCCGTATACGTTATGAATATAACTTTTGACGGTTCCTTCTGTTAACCCGAATCGATAGGCAATCTCTTTGTTCGACAATCCATCTGTCAGCGCGTACAAGATCTCTGTTTCACGATTCGTGAGTGATTCGAATGCCAGCTGTGAGGCTTTCGCAGGGGTGGATGACGGGTTATCTGACGAAACAATTGGTGAATCACTCTGGCCGCGTGATTCATTCAACGATGTCACATACATCATTCGGGCAATCATTTGCTCCAGCATGGTCCGCGTATCCGGAGTGAAAACGCCGGCGATGAGACTGTTCTCCAAGTAAAGCGCGAAGGGCGTTCGTTCGTTTGTGAAAAGAACAGGCATACACAGTACGGATTGGGACTGGCTGCTAATAATCGAAGGATCAGCGGAATAAGAGCTGTGCAAAGCATCCACAAGTATGACCGACTCTCCTGTTTTCAGAACATATCTGACAATCGACTCACCGTACGAGGCTCCCCTGTGATCGCTCAACGAGCCTTCCTTTTCAATGGCGCAAATCTCTCCTTCACTGCCGCTACCCACAATACATCCACTTTCCGCACCAGAATAACGGATTGCAAGCGCCAGGAATTGATCCATGGTATGACAATTGTCTACTGCTTCCATCCATTCTGGCTGCTGCTTGAATTGCCGATTGTCCGCAGTACGCCAAGACATAGCTTCAGACCTGATGTCGATTGCGCCATGCTGCTCTGTGGCTGGCTTGTCTTCCCCCACTCCCTCATCCGCAGCTGCTCTTAACCCTGGATGGCTAGCTCTCAGTTGCGCTGCCTTGGCCGTAGCGCCCCATCTTGAATAAGCGTCGCAAGCATCAGCCATAAGTGCCTCCGCACCGCTCAAGCTCTCCATATGCCTATAGAATACAGCGGCCCGTTCACAAGAAATAGCCTCCATGAGCCCCTCTCCTGCGTGGCGAGCTGCCCGAATGGCCTCTTCGTATAATTGTGCGGCATCGACTCTATTGCCCTCCATCCGATAACGTTCAGCGGATAACAGCAAATAAGTAGACGAAGCCTTCCCGCTATAGCCAGACCATCGCCTCATGGCACGCAAGTGCTTACGCAGCTTCATCCGTATCTTCTTCTGCTCGTTGGGTGACACTTCCGAGTACATAGCAGCAAGCGTCAAGGAATGGTACATCCTTTGTTTACGAACATGCGGCCGCGTCTGGAGGAATGTATTCCTCTCCCCTCTATGGGCCCATTCAAGAGCTTCACGGTACCGACCGAAGAGATAAGCAATTTCCAGGTTACAGGTGCACGTGTAATAGACCTCGTTATTCACAAAATCCTTGTATGTCTCATTCAGTAATGGCGTATCGTAGTCATCGTTATCTCCAGCCCCGTCTTGCATTTGTGCGATATACCATTTTGCCCTTCGGAAAATGTTACGTGTGACGCCGTCCACAAGCTGCTGCGAAGTCTCTTCATACTCTTGTATCCGTGCAGCTAATGAATGCAAATTCTCGGTGTAGTTGGTTATCGTCGTCATCATCGCAATGCTAACATAGGTTAGATTAGCCGATTCCATCCCAGCCTGAATCGATTTCTCAAACTGCTTGATTCCTTCATCCGGGTTGATAATTCCGACAAGACCTTTCAGATAATACAATCGGCTTTGCAGGTCTGCGCTATCAAAGAAAGAGGCTAGACGGGATGCCTGATCTACATATTGAGTCCCCGTACGGAAACCCGATATTTTATAAATAACCATCCCGTAGCTGGCAAGCATAAAGGAGAACGCCTCATTGCTTCCATGCTTTAGACCATATCGTACAAATCTTGAGAATAGCACAGCCGACTGCTCAATACTTAGTACATAGGCAGGGAGCGAAATCGCCATGACCAAATCTGACAATGCTTTATAGCGCGGATCACAATTAATCGGTAAATGAGGAATATCGTTAGCCTTATTGAACAATGCGCTCTGGGTGAGCAGGATTTCCTTTATCACTAATGCTTTGGAAGGCTTGCTTGGGAACTGCCAGCCCAATTCCGCCAAAGCCTGCTGCCCAATATGGACAGCTGTTTCATCCTTCTTCAAATACGAATACATGGCAATACGGATCAAATAAATATGAGAACGTTCAACCACGTTCGTTGTACAAGACATTAAGTTCGCCAGTCGTTCCTCCGCACGATCTGTATGACCACACATGTATTCACATTCGGTTATCTCCAGCATGATACGGTAATCAAGGGAAGCTGTATTCTTCCAATCGCCATTAGATAGACGTAAAGCGTTCTCATAGAAGTGAAGGGAAGACGTAAATGCGGTTGATGCCTTAGATTTCAGTCCCGCCTCATAGTTACATTCAGCAAGCTCTCTTTTCTCTGCGTCATCCTCTATCTTCTCGCTACCCAAATTCAAGTGGTGTACCCGATCAAAAATCGTAAATCCACCTTCATTGGATAATTCATCGCGTATCACCCGGCCAATGGTCAGATGTAAGCTCGTTTTGTTTGATTCAGACATGGTCATGTAAGCTGCCTGTTGAATACGGTCATGCAAAAATCGATAACGTTCCACATCGTCTGACGTATCACTCTCATGTTCTCGACAGATTAGCCCCTCTTCCTCTATCGCATGCAGAAGTCTGCGTACTTGCAGCAGAGGGTATCCGCTTACTAATGAGATCGTTAATGAACAGAAACGATGTCCGATAGCGGCACCTATCGCTAACAGCTCGATTTGGGCAGGGGATAGCATACGAATACGAGCCTCAATCAAGTGGACAATGTCAGGATCCTCAGGGATTTCCATAATGACAGATGGAATCCACGCCCATGACGCTTCCACCTCATCATAATAAATCTTATTCTCCCGATATAGCTTGTCTAGCAGACGATTCAAGTATAGGGGATTGCCGCCTGTTCGGTGGTATAACACCTCCGCGAGCGCGCGAATACGGGCTGAATTCTCATCCAGAACATCGGATACGAATTGTCTCACTTCGATATAGGACAGCACCTCAAGATGGATATGATGGACAGATAATTGTGATTCATCGTGCAAGGCAAGCGACTCCGCCATCCATGCTGCCGCATCCACTTTATTTCCTTCTTTTTTCTTCCAGCCTGGAGCGAATTCCTCCCGAAACGCGCTGATTACTAGTAAGCCAGGCCGTGCCTGATCGTGTACAATGGTACGAAGAACATCTATCGTAGCAGGATCGGCCCATTGCAGATCATCCAGGAAAATAATTAAGGGATGCTGCTTATCCGCAAAAACCTTGATGAATATGGGTACTAACCGGTTAAAGCGAATCGCAGCCTCCGCAGGCTGCAGCGGTTCTACCGCTGGAATGACATCGAACAGCTCAGCAGCTTCCGGTAAGAGCTGTACAATAACAGCTGCTCCCTGGCCTAAAGCCTTTGTTAATTGCTTCTTCAGTTCCGCTACTCGATCCGGCGATTCGCTCCAAAATTGTTGGATGAGGCTTCGCAAAGCTTCCAGCAAGGAGGAGAACGGAATGTCGCGATTCATCATATCGCATTTGCCACTAATGAACCGGCCTCCATCCCTTCTAACTACCATCTGAAGCGCTCGGACGAGTACCGTCTTGCCACTGCCTGCACTTCCGCTGACGAAAACGAACGAGGATGCACCCGTTTTAGCCTGTTCGAAAGCATCTCTTAGAGCTGCTTCTTCCCTTTCACGCCCAAAGAGAGTTTGAGGAAGCCGAAACCGGCTGGCCTCATCTGCACGGGCGATCTCGAAAGAGGTCACTTCTTCCTTTTCTTCCAGCAATAAAGCGCACCGCTTCAAATCACTTAATAAACCATAAGCACTCTGATAGCGCGCCTCCGGATCCTTCGACAACAGCTTCATAATAACAGCCTCAAGCGAGTCGCTCAGATCTGAACGCCATTCGCGCAGCGGCTTCGGTACAACAGCAAGGTGCGCATGTATCCATTCTTCTACACTGTTTGCATGAAACGGCAAACGGCCTGACAGCATTTCATAATAGAGCATACCCAGGGAATACAAATCGCTGCGCCCATCTGGCATATGATTGATTCTGCCCGTTTGTTCGGGAGACATATAGGTGTAATCCGTCAGTAGCGGATCTGTAAGAATAACGACTTCCCGATTGGACTGAATTCGAATATTCGCCGAATTCAAATTTCCACATCGTTCATTCCGCTTATGAGCATGATGCACCGACTCCGTCAGTCCTATTGCTATATGTAAGAAGGTACCGACTTCCAATGTGGCACCGTTCATCATTTCCTTTAAAAGAACCCCTTCTGTAAAAACCATCCCAGTTCTCTCTCCAATCCGAACGCAGTGCTTCTTGTTATTTTATCATTATTTTCGGGATGTTAGAGCCACGAATTTATGATTAATGGGTATTATACGACGAAGGGCTTTGCTTACTTATGATACGGTTCTCCTTCAACACCCTAACTGCGAAAAATTTCGCCGTCACTTATGGTAGGGTTCCCCCCGATTAATCTTAAACGCCCGATAAACCTGCTCCAAAATCAAAACCTTCATCATCTGATGAGGATAAGTCATCCGCCCGAAGGACAACTTCTTGTCCGCTCGGGACAACACGGCGCGTGACAATCCAAGCGAGCCGCCGATAACGAAGGCGACGGATCCGCCGCCGTAAATGGCCTGCTTGTCCAGGTGGGCGGCGAGTTGTTCACTCGACCATGTCTCACCTTCGATGGCGAGCGCGATGACGTGCGCATCGGGCTTGATGGCCGCCAGGATGCGCTCGCCCTCCCGCTCCTTCACCTGCTCTGCCTCGGCGGCGCTCATGTTCTCCGGCGCCTTCTCGTCCGGCACCTCGCGCAGGTCCAGCTTGGCGTAAGCGCCCAGACGCTTCGAGTATTCACCTACCGCGTCATTCCAGTATTTTTCCTTCAATTTGCCTACCGTTATTAGCTGTATCTGCATTGCTGTGCAAGCTCCTTCGTGAACCAAGGGACCGGCGCCGCGATCGCGGACATACAAGGACGGCCCTCGCCTTTGTTTGTTAAAGCTATTGTAGTCGAATTAACTGTTCGAAGTCGACCAGCAGCCACCCTTACGCGAGAACGTCTGCAAGCTCATGGAACGCAAAGTCGCCCGATTTTCTCAAAAAGAGATTCAAATCGGGCTGTTCGAGGTATATGGAGGTACACCGTTAGACCATCCTATTGCCAAGGAGGTGAGAACTCATGGCTCAAGATGTTCTGTGCGAAGTAAATTCCTGCAAGTACTGGGCAGCAGGCAACAAGTGCAATGCTTCCTCCATCTATGTTGTCAGCCACCATGGCAAAAAGGCGAGCAACTCGGGAGAAACGGATTGCAAAACGTTCGAACCTAAAGTTTAAGCAGCACCACCTGGGCAGCCGAGCCACCGGCTGTCCTTTTGCTTGCTCCCCTATATATTAACCAATAATGATAATTATTATCAGATATTCGAAAAAATTTTTCCGCCCTCGTATATCCTGGCCTCCGCAAGGCGAACCGGCTAACGCTCGGCACATCCGGCGCAGCACGGCTCACCAATTAACAGGTCCGTCTTAGACGACCAAGAACTCCGCTGCGTCCTCGCAGAAGTCGCATTTTCTTGGGGGATCCCAATCCGCGAATTGCGTTTCCTTCAGGTCCACCACATCCGGCGCATCTTCGTATTCGTCGACGAATCGTTCCAAGGCTTTTTCAATATCCGGTTTGCATACACAATACATACGGTTTCGCTTCCTATTCTACAGTTAGTCTAGTCACATAACGGCTTTCTCCAGAATAGCAGATCAAGCAGCCCTGTGTGAAGCACGGTCATCAAAGTTTAGATTCTCTTTACTTCCTCACATGCGTTCTTGCCGCCCCGGGCCGGTAATTCAGGATAAGCACCAGCTGCTCCTGCATATAAGCCGGTTCGTATTGGAATCCGCCTTCGATCCAGTGAAAGACGAGTCCCATAAGAGCGTTCATGGAATACGCCTGCATCAGCTCCCGATTGATCGGATCCGTCGTCTCTTGCTCCAAGTCCTCGTTCGATATCCTCCTTACTGCCGAGAACATCTTTTCTTTGACCATGGGCAGCACGTCGCTCTGGAACAGGATCGTATAAGCCTCCCGTCGGCTATAAATATGCTCGAACAGCTTTACCGCGGTTGCCGGCATCTCCTCCACCTTAAACAGCTCCACCTGATCGTACGGCGCGCGAAACGCGGCAATCAGCTCCTCGATCAGCTCGCCCAGCACCTCGTCCAACAGCGCTTCCTTGTTCTCGTAATGCGTGTAGAACGTCCCCCGGTTGTAATTCGCCGTCTCCACGATTTCCGTGATGGACACTTGGGAAAAGCTTTTGCCCGCCATCAGCGACAGCAGCGCCTCCTTCAGCGCCAGCTTGCTCCGCAAGACGCGGCGATCGACCTTCGTTTTCCCCATATGCCGCATCCTCCCTTATTTTCCTTCAAAAAGTATTCAACAATTCCCATCGCATTGTCTATTATCGAACAAATGAAAGCGGTTTATATATGGTTTGCCCCAAATTCATTATAGTATAATAAACTCAACAGATGTTCTTTATTGTACAGCTGTTCAATAATTAATTTCTCCTGCGTATCAGTCACTAGCAACAGCGCATACTAACCAAAATTCGAGGAGGAACCACTTATGAAGCTTCAAAATAAAGTAGCCGTCGTCACAGGCGCGGCATCCGGCATGGGTAAGGAAATCGCGCTTCTTTTCGCGGCCGAAGGCGCCAAAGTCGTCGTCTCCGACCTTAATGTCGAAGGAGCAGGCAAAGTCGTCGAGGAAATCACGGCGAAAGGCGGCACGGCCGTCGCAGTCGCCTCCAATGTAGCCAAGGAAGAAGACGTTCAAAACCTCATCGATTCCGCGGTCAACGAATACGGTACGCTTGATATTCTGATCAATAACGCAGGTATTATGGATAACTTCGTGCCTGTCGGCGATCTGACGGACGAGCTGTGGGAACGCGTCTTCGCGGTGAATACAACCGGACCTATGCGCACGATCCGCAAGTCGCTGCCGATTTTCCTGGAGAAGGAATCCGGCGTCATCGTCAATATTGCATCCGCGGGCGGTCTGTTCGGCTCGAGAGCCGGCGCGGCTTATACCGCAGCGAAGCATGCCGTGGTCGGCCTGACGAAAAACGTCGGCTACCAGTACTCGGTCAAAGGCATCCGTTGTAACGCCATTGCTCCGGGCGGCGTTGCGACGAACATCGGCACATCCATCAATGCGCCGAACGAATTCGGCATGGGCCGCGCCATGGCAGGCATGGGCATCAACCCTCGTACCGGAACTCCAGAGGAGATTGCCAAAGTAGCCCTTTTCCTCGCATCCGACGACTCCAGCTTCGTCAACGGCACGGTCGTGACAGCGGACGCCGGTTGGACGGCATACTAAGCCAAGCAGCATGAAGTGGGCTGAGCGGTACGATTGGTGCCTCTATCCCCTTCACACATATGACTCCGCCACACCGTGTCCTACTGGGCACGGTGTTTCTTATGCGCTTCCGACTGTCAGAACAGCATCCCCCACCGTTCCTATATAGATGCAACCACTCAGTTACTTAACTATCCTACGCTCACGTGGTCCTGCCACCATTTGACGTTTTTCAGCAACTTTTACTCTCCACACTTGTTAGGACCGGGTGGCCGATTATAGTGGAGAAATCCGCCATATTATGCCGGGCTAGCACTCCATGACCAATTATAGCGAAGTAGTCCACTATATTGCGCCAGTCCTGCGTCGGGTGGCCGATTATAGTGGAGAAATCCGCTCGCTTTTTCATACTCATGCGGCACTCCGAGCTTCGGCTGCGGCGATTGTACTCGCTTTTTCATACTCATGCGGCACTCCGAGTACCGGATGTAGCGATTATACTCGCTTTTTCATACTCATTCGTCACTCTGAGCCTCGGATGTGGCGATTGTACTCGCTTTTTCATACTCATTCGGTACTCTGAGCCTCGGATGCGGCGATTATACTCGCTTTTTCATACTCATGCGGCACTCCAAGCACCGGATGTGGCGATTGTACTCGCTTTTTCATACTCATTCGGCACTTCGGGCCACAGACGCGGCGTATTGTGCCGGGCTAACGCCGGAAGCCCCATTATAGAGGAGCAATCCGCTATAACATGCCGCCCCCCCAACTTCAAAAAAGACTGCCGCACTCGCAGGATCCATCATAATCGGATCCCCTCGAGTTGCAGCAGTCTTTTGATACAACCGGCCGGCTACAATCCCTGCCGATGCCGGTGCCTATGCCCTCTTATTCCTCCGCCACGCTTTCGCCCAGCTTCAGCTTCGTCTTCTTGAGCTCGCCGTCCCGGTAATACGAAATTTCGATGGAATCGCCGATTTTCTTCTTCGAGTAGAGGTACTTGCGCAGTTCCATCGTCGTCCCGATCGCATGGCCGTCGAAATCAACGATGACGTCGTTGAACTGCAGACCTGCCTTCAACGCCGGGCCAACGGCCTCCAGCACGATGACGCCTGCCAGCACATTGTCCGGCAGCTTCAAATCCGAAGAGGTCCCGCCGGTTTCTCCTTCGCCGCCGTCAGGCTCCTCGCCATCCTTGCCTTGCTCTGCTGCACCCTCGGAGTCTTCAGCCCCAGAGCCGGAGCCCTCCTCTTCGCCAAGCCAGCCCTCGGGATCCTCGCCGAACAGATCGCCGAGATCGCCCATATCCTGCTGGCGCCAATACTGCTGCAGATCCAGCGTGTATACGCCAAGGTAAGGTCGCGAGACAAAGCCTTGCGCCATCAACTCCTCCAGCACGGGCATTGCCTTATTGATGGGAATCGCGTAGCCGATGCTTTCGACGCCGAAGTCGGCGATCTTCATGCTGTTGATGCCGACGACGCGGCCATTGAGATCGATCAGCGGTCCGCCGCTGTTGCCTTGGTTAATGGCGGCATCGACGCGAATAACCTCCTGCTCCCAATCGATGACGCCGTTCTGGTTAAGAGAGACGGGCACGACCTCTTCGATAACGCTGACGACGCCCATCGTAATGGACTCGCCCAAACCGAGCGGATTGCCGATCGCCATAACGAACTCCGCTTTGCGAAGGGCCGAAGAATCGCCAACCTCCGCTACCGTGTCGATGCCTTTGTCGTCGATCGCAAGCACGGCCAGATCGGTGATCTGATCCTCGCCGACAACGCTGGCTTCCCGTATTTCGCCGTTCGTGAGCACGGCACGCACCTTCTGGGCGCCCGCTACGACGTGGTAATTGGTTACGATGTACGCCTTGCCGTCCTTCTTCTTAATGATGACGCCGGAACCCACTCCCGCTTCCCGCAGGATGCCTTCGCCTTCCTTCGCGTCGTCTTCCAGCTTCTGACCTCCCAGCCCGAAGCCAAAGAGCTGCTCGTTAATAATGCTGACAACGGCTGGACTCACCTTCGCCGCGGCATTGATAGCCCGCTCCGACGGATCGCCCGTCGCTACGAGCCCGCTCGGCGTCGAGCCGCCCATGCCGCCTCCGCCTCCCGGAGCGCTTCCGAAGCCCCCGAAGACCGCTCCAAAGATCAACGTCGCCGCGACAGCGCTCGTGAACGATGAGATAAACGCGATTCGCACATTCGACCACTTGCGTTCGCCGCTTCTGTATGGAAACCTGGAGTCCTCTTGCCGGCTTTGCCGGACGGTTCGCCTGGACACCTTGGTGGAATAAAAATCGTCGTCGAAAATGCTCATCGGAATCGCTCCTCTCCTTGGAACCGAACCTTATCTCTTTTTTTCATAATCTAGGAATGTTTTCGGAAGAAATGACTAAAATAATAATAGATTAGAGGTAACCGCAACAACATTTTTTTACACTAGGAGAGATGTTCATGAAACAAAGCACGCCCGCCGCCTGGGAGCAGGTACAACTGGCGGCCAAGCTGGCCGACCTGAAGGATGACCATTACCGCACGGTACTAACGCTGAGCGCCATGTTGGAGCTCTTGATCGACAAGGGCTTGCTGTCCCGCGAGGAGCTTGCCGCTAAGGCCGAACAGCTGGACGAGCAACTGGAGAGTCTGATCGCCGCTTCACTTCATCCCATGGCGTAGGACGGTCATGGTATGTATGACGCAGCGGGAACTCCTCCTGCTTATAAAATATTCCGTGATTCTCCAATATAGAATTGACCGTGAGCATCGCCAGATCCATTTGATTATGATCCAGACTAAGATGGGCCAGATAAACCCGCTTCGTCCGGTCGGTCATCAATTCCAGCAGCGCCTCGCCCGCCGCCACGTTGGACAGATGGCCCACGTCGCTTAAAATGCGCCGCTTAATATTCCATGGATAACGGCCCATGCGCAGCATCTCGGTATCGTGGTTGGACTCCAGCACCAGCACGTCCGAATCGATAATTTGCCGTCTCACCTTCTCGCTGACATAGCCGAGATCCGTCGCCAGGCTCAGCTTCTCGCCATCCTCTTCGAAGCAATAGCCGACCGGCTCCGCCGCATCATGCGAGATCGGATAGGACTGCACCTGCAAAGAGCCGAAGGTCAGCGCTTCGCCGGACTCCATAATCGTCCGCTTCTCGGGTGCGATCGTCCCGATCAGTCGTTCCATGGCTCCCCAGGTCGCTTCGTTCGCATAGATCGGAAGCTCGTACTTCCGCGCGAGAGCGCCCAGTCCCTTAATATGATCGGAGTGCTCATGCGTCACAAACAACGCATCGATCTCATGGCAGCCGATACCCTGCATGCGCATGAGCTCCTCGAGCTTCTTCATGCTTAGCCCGGCATCGATGAGTACCGTAGCCCCATTTCCCTGCACGATCGTCGCATTTCCCGTCGAACCGCTTCCAAGTACCGTAAATCTGAGTCCCAAACCGTCCAATCCCTTCTCCTGCTACCCATTGGCAACACTGATATCGCGGGCCGCATCGTTCGCATTCGACGACCTCTGCCCTATCCCCAAGCCAACTTATCCTCTTCCTATTATACCTCTATCAATCTCATATCTACTAAGTAATTTGAAACGGTATCTATTATAAAATCGCATGAAATAATAGCAGGATTGGACTCCCTCTATCTAACCATGTGGAGCCCGTCTCCATCCATACGAACTTATTCCCAATTGGATATGCTGCATGTCTTGTCTCGTCTTGCTCCCTCTGGTCCGGTCGCCTGACGTCTATCCGCCAGACTTGGCGCCGCCTTCCGCGTTTCCATCTTCCGCGCCATCCGTCGTTACTTCGCCGCTTATGGCGTGTACGTAAAAGATCTTGCCGTCCTCCAGCATTACACGCCAAGACGGCGCCGACACCTGCTTCTCCGAATCGAAAATTTGCCCGTGATAACCGAGCTGAATATCCGTGATAACGGACCCTTCCTTTAAATACGTCTCGATGAGGCTCGCCACGACCTTCGCCGCGGGCAGCACCTGCTTCTCCTCGCCTCTGCCGATCAGCTCGATCCGATCCTGCAGGTAACCCGTAATCTTAAGATTGCTATTGTACAGCTCCAGCTTAACGTTGAACATAGGGCGCCCGTCCACCATCCGATGATGGACGAATACGCCTTCCCTGCTGTTGTGCAGATCGTACACATAATGCTCCAGCTCCGGCACTTCATCGCCGATTGCCCGGATCAATCCCTGCTTGTTAAAGTTAAGCGCGCTGTCGACAGGCGTCTCAAGCTCCGTAGGCTTAGACTTCTGATGGACATCGGAATGGAGCAGATACGTCAAGTCGCCCAGCTTCGGCGTATCCGACGGCAAGTTGGCCGATAACGTTATCCGCTTCTGCTGCATCAGCACCACCTTATCCTGCGGCAGCTCCGCCGAATTCACGTTGGCGTCCAGCTGCTCCCGAATATCGTTCCACAGCTGATAGCCTAGCAGCACATTCAGCATCAGGAACGAAATAATCAATACGCTCTTCGCTCTGCCCCAATCCAATCCCCATCACCTCCTGTTTCTGTCTAGCCTTCCCTCGCCGGAAGGAGCCGCGATCCCGCTCGCGGGAGGGTCTGCCGCCAAATCTGTTTCCCCGTCTTCGCGAGCCGCCTCCGAGTCCCCGAGACTGCCCGGCTCTTCTTCCTTCTCATTGCCGCCCTGACCCGTGGATCCAACTCCCCCTGACGCTCCTTGTCCGGAAGCGTTGTTTCCTGCGCTCGCAACGGCACTCCCATTCCCGGCATCCCTATCCGAGCTTACATCCTTACCCGAGCTTGAGTCAGCGACAGAGTCTCCGCCGCCATTGCCGAAGCGATCAGCGACAAGCCCCGACAAGCCTCTACCGGTAAAATCACCTGCGGTCGTGCTGCTTTCGATGCCGTTGCTCTGTCCAACCCGATCCGTCCGGGCCCCGGCACCGCTGGCTACACTCTCGCCACCAGGTAGTGCATCCCGGTTATCCGCAGACGCATCCTCCGGGTCGCCCGCTGCCTCCCCTTCTCCGCCAGCCCCATTGCTGCCTTCAGGCGGCTTGGCCGGAGGCGAATATCCGACAGGATACGCGTCCGTCAACACTTCTTCGGTGCCGTCGGATAATCGGACTGCCCATACAGGATCCAAGCGCAGCAAGTCATCCTCCATCGGCACAGGCCGCAGCGCCGGAAACAGCGCCGTGATCTCGCTTCGCCGTTCGTAACCCTTCAGCCGCTGCTCCAAATTCTCTCCGCCAGGCAGCCAACGCACCTCGCGATCCTGGGCCTGGGGCTTCAGCGTAATCAGCGATCTCGAATATTCCGTCACGACGCCTTGTTGCAGCGTGAGCTGAATTTGGCCGTAATTAAACGGGCTGTTGCTTACGACAGGATACTGCTCCACATACTTGCGGAACGTGACCAGCTTATGCTCCCTGTCCGCTGTCGTGCCCACGAAGGCATGAGTGCCATCCCAGCCCCCATGTTGATTAATGAATTCCACCGATGCATAGACATTCTCGCTAAGCAAAACTTCGCTGCTCTGCGTCGCGGCCGGGTTCGTATAGTTGATCCACAGGCCGTTCTGCTCCACCTTGAGACCGCGCTTGCCGTCGGTAAAGATCTGCGACCCGCTGCGATCGACGATCGCCCTCGTCGTGCTGGGATCGAAGAACAAGCTTCGCTGCATCTGCTCCGGCGAATACGTCTCATAGGGGAAGGTCATCGCCGTCGCCTGCAAGGACTCCTTCGGCGCATACAGATCATCCCCCACCATCATATACTCGGGCAGATGCTGGCCGAAGCCGACATAATCCTGCACGTCGCGCACGGTCAAGTCGGCGCGTACCGACTCGTAGACAATGCCCTCCTCGCTGCTAAAGAAGAAGGTACGGATCTCCTCCGTATCCGTTGTCTTAAAGATCCAGATCCGATCGATGCTGTCGTTAAGAAACAACAGATCGCCTTCCAGCTTCAGCAGCTTCTGCAACAGATCGACGGCGACGCCGCTGCCGAACCGCAGCTCGATGCCGATGTCGTTTTTGCGCACCTCGTTCCAGTCGATCAGCGTAATCGGGCTGCGCTGGAAGCCCTTGAATTCGCGGCCGATCAGCCGTTGCTTCAAAATCATTTCGTAGAACTGCGTATCCGGATAGATCACCGTATGCCGATCATCGCCCATATGGATAATAAGGTCATCGGGGAAAATGGTGTTCTCCACGTGAGACTGCGTACCGAGACGCTCCGTGTTCACGTAATCTTGATCGCTTCGCACCGTGGCGCCAAGTCTCGGCATGCTATAGGCAAGCAAGTAGCTCTGCAGCAGGCTGAGCGCTACCAGCACGATCAACACGCCCGTTTTCATACGTTCCATCATTCGGGATCGCCTCCTTCCTGAAGCAGAGGAAGCGTAAACGTCACTTTGGACCCCTCGTTCAGCTCCGAATACAGCGCAATCGTACCGCCGTGCGCCCTCACGATTTCCCGGGCAATGGACAGGCCGAGACCCGTGCCGCCCATATTGCGCGATCTTGCCTTGTCGACTCGGTAAAAGCGGTCGAAGATGCGCGTCAGATCCTTTTTCGGAATGCCGATTCCGGTATCCTTGACGCTGATCTCTATCGATCCGCCATCCGCCGTTCGCCGCGCGGTCAGACCGATCTGTCCGCCGTCCAGCGTATACTTGATGGCATTGGATACGAGATTGTCCAGCACCTGGTCGATCTGATCACGGTCGAGCCAGGCGTTCTTGAGTCCACGCTCCACGCCGACAGTGGCGGATATCGACTTCTGTCGCAGCTGAAAGGAGAAGCGGTCGGCTACTTCGTCCAGCATGTCGTGGATATTCGTCTGCCGCCTGCGAAGCGGCGCCTGATTGGAGTCCAGACGCGACAGATGAAGCAAATCCGTTACAAGCCGTATCATGCGCTCCGTCTCGTTGCTGATGACGCCGACGAAACGTGTCGACAGATCCCGCTCCTCCAGCGCTCCGTCTCCGAGAGCTTCGGCGTAGCTCTTGATCGTCGTGAGCGGCGTACGGAGCTCATGCGACACATTGGCGACGAATTGCCGGCGCGACTGCTCCAGCTTCTCTTGCTCCGTGACGTCCTGCAGCACCGCAATCATGCCGGTGATCCCCTTGCCTCTGCGATGGATGGGCGTAAACGTAACCTTAAGCACGGAGTCTCCGGCTTCGGCGAGGCTTGCATCGTCTTGCGGTCCGCGGTTCAACACGATCGTGCCGCCGCGTCCTTGCTCAAACTCCGCCAGCTTATCCGGCGTAAGAATGAGCAGCTCCGACAGCTTCGCGTCCTGGAGCGTATCCACCTCGAGCATCTCCAGCGCACGGCGATTCCAGACGATAATAACTCCGCGTTCGTCCGCCGCAACGACCCCGTCGCTCATGTTCGACAGGACGGAGACCAGCTTCTCGTTCTCCTCTTCGTTCGCCGACAACGCTTCCTTGAGCCGGATGGTCATATCATTAAACGCCATGCTGAGCCGCCCGATTTCATCATCGCCGAGTACCGGCGCCTTTAGATCGAATCGTCCATCCGCGACCGCCTCCGCCTGACGCGTCAGTCCCTGGATCGGACTCGTGATCGTATGAGCGAGCAAGATGCCGAGTACGCCCGTCAATCCAAGCGCGATCAGCGTACCCGAGAAGAAAATCTGGTTGACCCGATTGACCGTCTCGTACAGCTCCGTCATCGACGCAACAACGTAAACAGCGCCGACTACCTTATCGTTATAAGTGACAGGCAGCGCGATTCTCTTCTTTCGCGTATTGTCTTCGTCGATAATCTCTTCTTCGTTATCGGGAATGTTCTGCAGGGCGCGGCGAACCGCAAG
Source organism: Paenibacillus agaridevorans (assembly GCF_018604145.1). Taxonomy (NCBI): domain Bacteria; kingdom Bacillati; phylum Bacillota; class Bacilli; order Caryophanales; family Paenibacillaceae; genus Paenibacillus; species Paenibacillus agaridevorans. Next base: position 6,877,748 of record NZ_CP075889.1, read on the forward strand.
CGAATTGTTCTTTTGCCCAATATTCGACTGATGGACCTGCAGCGACGTCGCGACGACCTTCCCGTTTGCATCAAGCACTTGTACCTCGGCCCCGCTGATGCTGAACAGATTGCGCACGACCAGATTAAGATCCTCCGTCGTGTTATCGGCGGAGTCTCCATCGCCCTCCTGATTGGGGAGCAGGCTTGGAGCCGCGAACTTGGCCAAAATGTCGGCCTGCTCCTTCAGATTGTTCGTAAAGCTCGTGATGAGCGAATTTTTGACCGTGCTGATGAAATACACGCCAATAAGCTGCATCGCTACCAAAATGAGCAGCAGATAGATAATGACGAGCTTGACCTGAATCGTTCGGAAGAAGCTCCGTCCCTTCATCCGTACCCGAAGCCTCCCGACTTCGGATTGCGCATCATGTACCCCAGCCCGCGTCTTGTCATAATGTATTCCGGACGGCTGGGATCATCTTCGATCTTCTCGCGCAGTCGTCTGATCGTGACATCCACCGTACGAACGTCGCCGAAGTATTCGAAGCCCCATACCGCCTGAAGCAGATGTTCCCGCGTCATGACCTTGCCGCTGTTGCGCGCCATATAATGCACCAGCTCGAATTCGCGGTGCGTCAGATCCAGCGGCGCCGCGTCCTTGTACACGACATACATGTCGGTATCGATAAACAGGTTAAACAGCTTGAGCCCGGTCTGCTCCGCATGCGGATCTTGACTGCCCTCCGAAGCCGCCGCGCTCTCGGACTGCTTGTCATTTTTCGTCTGCCGCCGCAGATGGGCCTTTACCCGGGCGAGCAGCTCGCGCGTGCTAAACGGCTTCGTGACATAATCGTCGGCGCCCAGCTCCAGACCCAGCACCTTGTCGATCTCCGTGTCCTTCGCCGTCAGCATAATGATGGGCATATGGAGCTTCGTACGCACCTCGCGGCACACATCCATGCCGTCCTTTACGGGCAGCATCAAGTCCAGCAGCATTAGATCGGGCTGTTCTTCGAATGCCAGCCTGACGGCCTCTCCGCCGTCGAATGCGCAGATGACCTCGTATCCTTCCTTCTCCAGGTTAAACTTCAATATATCTGCAATCGGCTGTTCATCATCGACCACCAAAATTTTACCGTGCATCGTTTACACCGCCTGTCGCTTGTCCAATAGATAGTTGCCCTTATATTCTAACATACGGGGGCGTCCCGTTCACAATGAAATTCCCTACAGGCTGGCAATTTATCCTTATCGTCCATCCTGTATCTTCCATGCAACCAACCTCGCTTATGCATCGTCTACAATAGAAGAAGCACCCCGGGAATCATGACTCCCAAGATGCTTCAAATATGGTCGTATTGGATATATATATTATAAGTACTTCAGCGGATTTTGGATCACGCCGTTCTTATGAATTTCGAAATGAAGATGAGTGCCCGTGGAATTGCCCGTATTGCCCATAATGCCGATGGAGTCGCCTTTCTCTACCTTGTCGCCCTTGCTTACCTTGTACGAGCTTAAGTGTGCGTAGAGAGTCTTATATCCATTTTTATGGTTGATTATGATCGTTTTCCCCGTGCCTTCTCTCGTGCCTACGAATTCGACGACGCCGTTGTCGGCCGCCATAATTGTCTTGCTGCCAATAAGATCGATGCCGTTATGGTTACGTCCCCAACGCGCCCCGAACTTGCTTGTCAACCGGGGATTGCTTATCGGATAGCGGAACTTGCCCGTGCCTTCGTCCAGCACGACCATCGTACCTTTTTCGATGACGGTAGCGATTGGCTCCTTCAATACTTCTTTTTTTACCAGTTCCTCGGAGACGACATAACCGTTCTCCTTTTTGATGCTGTACGTGAGCCGCTGTTCGCCCTCTACGCCTTGCGTAATGGTTTTGGACTCGCCGACGCGCATCTTCTCGTTTTTCGTATACTCGACGGGAATTGCAATCTTCTCCAGCTCCACCAGGCTCTCGGTCGTTACAACCGTCAGCTCCGGAAGCTGTACGGTCAAGTCCAGCTCGTCCCCGATTGTAATCTTGTCATCCTTGATCCACTTATTATTTTCGCGGATAAAGTCGGACGTTATATCGAACTTCTGCGCAATGCAGCCGATGCAATCGCCTTCTTTCACGACATATTTGGTCGGCTTGGTGCTGCCCGTAATGATCTTTTTGTAGATATCGTCCGCATTTGCAATCTTCGAAGGTTCCGTTTCGATCTGCTCGATCGAAACATCCTCTACAAAGGTTACATCCGTGACGACGCGTCCCGGCTTGGTAAGATCCGGCTTAGCCGCATCCGCCGCTGCCGCTTCGGCATCCTTGTCGTACGACAACGTCGTAACCGATCTGCTGTCCTTCTTGGCCGCTGCCGCCAGCTCGGGCGCATACTTGCCCTGCACGCGCGACAGAATGTCGTCCGCCGTGGCCTGATCCTTTACGACTCCGATGACGTTGCCGTCTATAACCACTTCCACGCCTACCGCATGCGAGGTTGTTGCGCCAGCCAGCTTCGCCAGCGTAGCCTCCGTCTCCGGAACAGCCTTAAAACCGCTGCCCTCGACGTATGTAATTTCGCCGGTGTCCACTACCATCGTAATGTCCGGATTGGCTTGCTGCACCTCTTGCGTCTTCGACGCGATCCACTGCTCGACTTCGTCTTGCGTAGCTACCGTTCCTAATTCAACGCCATCTTTATATACGTGGTAGAATTCGAATGTATTTCGTTCTACATATTGCGAGTATTGCTGGTAACCGATAATGCCGGCTACTGTAAGCAGAATTGCCGCGCCGCCGATCAGGCCGGTCGTCTTCTTCCGCCAGAATGGGGTAGAAACAACCAAGTCTGCGGTCTGGTGTTCGGTCTTGCTATCCAAGCCTTGTGAGCCCTTACGTCGAAAGTAGCGGGTGGAATTCTCCCATACCTTCTTCATACGACTCATATCCCTGAAACCGGTCATGATAGTCTCCTTTTCGCATCGCTTCTAAGAGAATCGCGCATTAAAAATAGAAAAAAGGCGAATAATCCCGTTGGATCACTCGCCTAATACTTTAACACAAGCCTAACAAATGGAGCAACCGTTGCCATCACAACGTAATATTAATATTTTTTCAGAATGCTCATCATATCCTCATACTCTTTCTTGTCGAGATGCTGTGCCATAATCTGTTGAATGTTGGTTAATTCGCGTTCTGTAAGCCCTTCCTCCATGTATGCGGAGATCTGCTGCAAGGACTCCTGGGGGAGCTTCGCCATCAATAATTCGAACAGCTTATTTTTGTCCTCGTCGCTTATCTTATCCTTCGTCTCCGTCAACTCGTCCGTCGTCAGCGCCGTCTCCGTCCCGTCTACGCCGTCCGATCCCCCGATGCCTTCCAGCGTTCCGCCGTCTGCGACATCTCCGCCATTCTCGCCCTCAGCGCCTGTGCCGCCTCCTTCCGGCGGCTCGACGCCTCCGGCCGCGCCGCTGCCTTTGCCTACGCCGACATCGGTAAGAGGGGGCTCCTCGATCTGGCCAAACGCCTCCTGGGCTCCGTCGTCTTCCGCTGAGCCGCTATTCTCAGCCGCGAGATCCTCCGAATCGCCGTTCGCTTCCGAACCGCCTTCGACGCCGCTGGCGCTCTCTACGCCGCTCTCCTCCGCCGTCGTATGCGGGTCCGAGCCCCACAGCTTGCCCCATACGCCAGACATCGCCATAGGCGGCACTTCGATCGGCAGCTCGTATTGCTTTAATATGGTTTCTACATAACTCGTTACGATATACCCCGTCGTCCAGATCGACAAAAAGCTGATGATTAATCCCGCGGCCACCAGCTTGGCGATCCACGCCAACCCTCTAAACATCCTATCATCTCCTAAGCCGGCTCCAGGCATGAATCTTAGCCTCTGCCTCTCGCAGCCGTTCATTCCTTTCTACCAGTATGGTCAAGGTTGAGAGAGGACATTCCGCATTCCGCCTTACAGGAGAAAAAAAGCCATTGTCTAAAGGAGCGTCTTACGCTCCTTCAGGCAATGGCTGTGGCTTGCTGCTTTAACCAGCTATTCTATTCGTAGATCGGACGAACCGGATTCGTCTGCTCGCGGTTGCGGCCTACGGAGAAGATCGCGATCGGAATACCCGTCAGCTCCGAGATACGGTTCAAGTAGCTCAGCGTATTGGCCGGCAGATCCTCCAGCTTCTTCGCTCCCGAAATATCCTCGCTCCAACCCGGATACTCCTCGTATACCGCTTCGCACTCGGCCAGCGTCTTAAGGCTTGCAGGGTAGTGCTGGATAATCTCTCCGCGGTACTTGTAGCCCGTGCAAATCTTAACGGTGTCCAGCCCCGTCAATACGTCCAGCGAGTTCAGGGACAGACCTGTGATGCCGCTGACGCGGCGCGCATGACGGACGACAACCGTGTCGAACCAGCCGACGCGGCGCGGACGTCCCGTAACCGTACCGTACTCATGACCCTTGTCGCGGATCAATTGGCCGATCTCGTTGTCCTGCTCCGTCGGGAACGGGCCGTCGCCTACGCGAGTCGTGTAGGCTTTGGCAACGCCGATAACCTGCTGAATCTTGGACGGACCGACGCCGGAGCCGATGCAGACGCCGCCCGCGGACGGGTTGGAGGACGTTACGAACGGATACGTGCCTTGGTCAATGTCGAGCATGACGCCTTGAGCGCCCTCGAAGAGCACCTTTTTGCCTTCGTCGATAGCGTCGTTAAGCACCACGGATGTATCTGTCACATATGGACGGAGCACTTCCGCGTAGCCCAGGTAATCCTTTACGATGGAGTCCGCGTCAAGCGCCTCTCCGCCGTAGACTTGCTCGATCAGGTTGTTTTTCTCTACGATGATGGCGCGAACGCGGGATTCGAATTCCTCCGCATCCATCAGATCGCTGATCCGCACGCCGTTGCGGGCCGCTTTGTCCATATAGCACGGACCGATGCCCTTGCGCGTCGTGCCGATCTTGTTATCGCCCTTGCGGTCTTCCTCAAGGCCGTCCAGCACAAGATGGTACGGCATAATCACATGCGCGCGGTCGCTGATCTTCAGGTTCTCCGTGGAGAAGCCGTTCTCGTGAATATAGTTAATTTCGTCGATAAGAGCGGCAGGGTTAATAACCATGCCGTTGCCGATGACGCAAGTTTTATCATGATTAAAAATACCGGATGGAATCATCGTTAATTTGTATTTCTTATTGTCGATGAGGATGGTGTGCCCGGCGTTGTTTCCTCCTTGGTAACGAGCAACAACGTCAGCTCCCTCTGCAAGGAAGTCGGTGATTTTGCCTTTCCCTTCGTCTCCCCACTGCGTACCGACAACAACAACCGTAGACATAATCATACCCCCGTTCGATGCATACAAACATCGAAAATTACCGTCCTTGCGGCAGATCCGGGTTCTTCACCGCATCACTTGCCAGAAGACAGCACTAATAGTGTAGCAGTGCGACGCGTAGAAGTCAAACAAAAAACGAACAATTGTGCGGACGTCCACACAATTGTTCGGATATTTTACGATGCCTGAGACGGATCCTGATGCGCCCGGTCCAGATTGACGAATTTATTGAAGTTTTTGAGAAACACCAGCTCGACCGTGCCGACCGGTCCGTTCCGTTGTTTCGCGAGAATGATCTCGATAATATTCTTTTTCTCGGATTCCTTGTCGTAATAATCGTCCCGGTACAGAAACGCGACGATGTCGGCATCCTGCTCGATGGAGCCGGATTCCCGAAGGTCGGACATCATGGGACGTTTGTCCTGCCGCTGCTCGACGCCCCGGCTGAGCTGGGACAGCGCGATGACGGGCACTTCCAGCTCCCTAGCAATCATCTTGAGCGTCCGCGAAATTTCGGATACTTCCTGCTGACGATTCTCGCCGGCCTTGCCCCGCCCTTCGATCAGCTGCAGGTAATCGATCAAAATCATGCCCAGCCCGCGTTCCTTCTTCAGCCTCCGGCACTTCGCGCGAATATCGGCTACCGTAATGCCCGGCGTATCATCGATGTAGATCTCGGCCTCGGCCAAGGCGCCGATCGCCATCGTCAGCTTCTCCCAATCGTCGCCTTCCAGGCTGCCAGTTCGCATCCGGGTCGCGTCGACATTGGCCTCGGCGCATATAATCCGCTGCACGAGCTGTGCCGCGGACATCTCCAGCGAGAAGATCGCGACCGTCTCCTTGGCCCGCACGCCAACGTTTTGAGCCACGTTAAGGGCAAAGGCGGTCTTGCCCACGGAAGGACGTGCCGCGACGATAATAAGGTCGCTTCGCTGAAAGCCGGCCGTCATCCTGTCGAGATCGACGAAGCCTGACGGAATGCCCGTCGGCCCGCCCTTGTTGCTGTACAGGAACTCAACCTTCTCGAATACCTCCATAAGCACATCGCGGATGGAGATGAAGCCGCCGCTGGAGCGTCGGTTGGAAATTTCCAGAATTTTTTTCTCGGCATCGCTTAGCAGCACGCCGACGTCTTCTGCATTCGCATACCCATCCGACACGATATTGGTCGCGGTCCGAATCAATCTTCGCAGCATCGACTTCTCTTCGACAATCTGCGCGTAATAATCAATGTTGGCCGCCGTCGGTACGGCATTAGCCAGCTTGGCCAAGTAGCTGACGCCGCCAATCTCCTCCAGCAAGCCTTGATCTTGAAGATGGGCTGTAAGAGTAACGAGATCGACCGGCTGGTTGTCCTCGCCCAGCTCGATCATCGCTTCGTAGATGCGGCTATGGCTGCTGCTGTAGAAGTCTTCGCTGCGAACCCGTTCCATCGCGGTTATGAGCGCCTCCGGCTGAATCAGTATGGCCCCGATAACAGCCTGCTCGGCTTCCATATTTTGCGGGGGAATCCGGTCGAACATTAATTCCGTACTCATGCTTCACGCTTCTCCTCTCGGTCATCGCTCTTGGAAAATGGAAGACAGGCGCAGACGATTCTACGCCTACGCCCACCTCCGACAACTTCCGCTTATCTTAAACCTGATGATTGCTCTTGCTTATTCTTCAGCCGTCTGAACGTTCAGCTTCGCTTTCACTTCCGGATGCAGCTTGACCGGCACCTGGGTCATGCCCAGCGTACGGATCGGGTCTTCCAGCTCGATCTTGCGCTTATCGATCTTAACGCCGAGGCCCGCGAGCGCCTCCGCTACTTGCTTGCTCGTAACGGCTCCGAACAGGCGGCCGCCTTCGCCGGCTTTCGCCTTTACGACCACGGTCATCTCTTCCAGCTTCTTCGCAAGCGCCTGAGCGTCTTCCTTCTCCTTCGCCTTGCGTTTCGTTTCCGATGCGTTTTGTACCTCAAGCGTCTTCAGATTGCCATCGGACGCCGCTTTCGCGAGCCCCTTCGGCAACAGGAAGTTGCGTACGTATCCTTCGGAGAGATCCTTTACCTCGCCTTTTTTCCCTTGTCCCTTTACGTCTTGCAGAAAGATTACTTTCATTCGAATAACCCCTCTTCCGATTGTATTTGGTGCAGCACTTGCTTAAGCTTGGCCGCGGCTTCGCCCACCGTGCCTTCCATCTGAGCCGCCGCGTTCGTCAGGTGGCCGCCGCCGCCCATCCGCTCCATGACGACTTGCACGTTAATGCCCCCAAGGGAGCGAGCGCTGATCCCGATGAGTCCATCCGGTCGTTCGCCGATGACGAACGAAGCCAGAATATCGGTCATATTAAGCAGCGTATCCGCCGACTTGGCGATCAGCAGCTGCGAATTGCGCACGCCCTGCTCTACCACCGCGATGGCGATATGGTCGTACACCACTTCGGCATGCTTAATAATCTCGGCCTTGCTGACGTAACCTTCCAGATCCTCTTGCAGCATACGCTGGATGACCATGGGATCCGCCCCGTTCCTTCGCAGGAACGAAGCCGCCTCGAACGTACGGGCTCCCGTACGCATCGAGAAGCTTTTCGTGTCGACCGTAATGCCGGCAAGCAGAGCAGTCGCTTCCCTAATGTCGAGCCCGACCCGGTCATGAATGTATTGCAGCAGCTCGGTGACAAGCTCGCAAGCCGAAGAAGCATAAGGCTCCATATAGACGAGAATCGCGTGATTGATAAACTCCTCGCCCCTGCGGTGATGGTCGATCACGACGATTCGATCCGTCGCCGTCAGCAGCTTCGGCTCCTTTACGAGGGAAGCCTTGTGCGTGTCGACGACGACCGCCAGCGATTGCGGCGTCATCAGCGTCAATGCCTGCTCCGGGGAGATAAACCGCTTGGACAGCTTCTCTTCTTCGCGCAGCAGCTCCATCAGCTTCTCCATTGAAGGATTGATTCCCTCAAGTACGATATAGGCTTCCTTGCCAAAGAGCTGCGCGGCCTTGAGCACGCCGATGGCTGCGCCGATGGAATCCATGTCGGGGAGCTTATGGCCCATAATAATGATATTATGGCTCTCCTTCATGAGATCCCGCAGCGCATGCGCCACGACGCGAGCCCGCACGCGAGTCCGCTTTTCTACGGCGTTGCTCTTGCCGCCGTAGAACGACTGGCGTCCCGCCACCTTGACGGCAGCCTGGTCGCCTCCGCGGCCCAGCGCAATATCGAGACTCGTATGCGCCCATTGACCGAGCTCCATAATCCCCTCGGCCCCGGCTGCAAATCCGATGCTGAGCGTGACGGGGATCTTCTGCTCGCCCGCCATCTCCCGCACCTCGTCAAGAATGACAAATCTGGAATGCTCCAACTGGCGGAGCGTCTTATGATCGGTAACGAGCAGAAACCGGTCGGACGTGAGCCGCTTGAGATAGATTTTGTACTGCTGGGCCCATTCCGTAATTTCCGTCGTCACTTTCGCGAGCAGGGAGCTTCGCTGATGGTCGTCGAGACCTTGCGTTACTTCCTCCAGGTTGTCGATCATCACAACGCCGAGGGAGAGCTTCTCGTCCTCGTATTTGCGGCTGAGCTGCCACAATTCCGTGATGTTTTTGACGTAAAGAATTTTTTCTTTGGGCCGGAAGATAAGCTGGTACATCTGCGAGCCTACCGCCGCTTCGATGATGCCGTCGCGATCCTTGGCATGCTGCAGCGTCGGGAACAGCTCCGTCAGCGGCATGCCGATGGCGTTGTCGCGCTCGAATATTTTTGCAATGTACGGATTATGCCACTCCACGGTACGATCTTCATTATAGAGAATAATGCCGAACGGCAGCTCGCTGATGACATCGTTGCCGCCCTTTTTAACGCGATAAGATAACGTGCCGAGATACGTCTTAAGGTCCTTGCGGAACGCCCGCTCCGCAAAGTAACTGTAGACGGCGACCCCGATCGTAAGGATAAGACCGGCCAGTCCTGCCGCCCAGTGAAACCAGGCGAGCAGGGCCGACAGCAAGGCAAGCACCGCAAGCGCAGCCACTTGATGCATGCCGTGCCATCTCGTAATTAGAAACTTAGGCATAGAACGTATCGCTCCTGTGCTATTGGGATTTAACGAACGCCTTCCGGATCGGGAATGCCGTATCCAGAACGCCGATCAGGCTTAGCGGAGGAATCAGCAGCACAGGGATGGCTATGAGAACGGGAACTGCCCTATTCCAATCGCGATGATGAGCAATATAGAAGAAGAAGCCGATCGCCTGAATCGCGAATACATAACTGAGCAGAGGCACAAGATTCATCAGTGCAACCGGGAGGAACGCCTTGCTCGTACTAAGCATGAACAGATCCATCACGTATGCGATCAGATAGAAAATAACAAGCGAGCGCGGAAGCTTCCAATCCCTTGCCTTAGGGAAGGCAGGCACTTCAAGCCCGCTCCGGTTTACGATTCTTCTCGCGAGATAATGCGACACGACCGTCAAGACGTACGCCAAAATGATGAAGGTGAGCGGAATCATGTTAATGATGACTTGAATAAGCGTGTCCGTGTGCGAGGAAGTCCACTCCGTCGCGAGCGTGTTCTGCGCCATCACGGTGTCGAATACGTCTCGGATCATCGAGCTCATCTCATCAAGCAGGGACAGATCCAGGAACAGCTCGAATACGAGCAGCTCCAGCATAAGCTGGGCCAGCACGATGACTCCGACGATCCGTATCACCTTGGCCGCAGGTTCCTTTTTGCGGTATAAGTGACCCATGGCTATGCCGGGCAGCAGGAAGAACAGTCCGATAATAAGCACCGCCGGTCCCACGATCAGGGCGGCAGCTACCCACACGGGAATCGTGTGAAGGGCGAAGGCTCCCTTGGATAGCGTCGAATACAGAACGACATACGGAACCATCATGAACAGCAATGCAGGCAAGTTCAATACAGGTACAGCGAGAAGCAACAGCAGCAAAAACGCCGCCCCGCTCCACAGCAGGGGTTTCAGCCCAGTTTTCAATCGGTTCACCTCTTGCAGCTTCGTTTGCACACCCGATTATCAGGCATTTAACACCCATTATAGCACAAAAGCGGATTTCCGCATGCATCCCGACCATTCCAACATTTGCGCCTGCGCCCAGCGGCGACCAAACTCCGTTCAGGTCCCCCTCAAAAAAAACTGCCCCGGGAGCCTTAGTCCGTATCTGAAAACCCGCTCAGGGGCATCTTTCACCGCCTTTCCGCCCCCTGCTTCGTCACTTTTGCTTGACGTACCCCCGGTACGCCTTCACAAAAGTTCCTTGCATGGAACGAAAATTCGGCAAAATCTGCTCCCCTCGGAGTATTCAGACACGCCCTAGCTCCGCTGGGACAGTCCCTGTTGGCAATAATCGATAATTTCGCTTCTTCTTACGAGTCCGATAAAATGATTTCTGTCGTCCACGACAGGCACGAAGTTCTGTACCTTGGCCAGCGAGATCATATCATCCATATTAGCGTCGATATTTACCGCTTTGTTCGTGACCCTCAGCGGCACCTCGGCAAGCTTTACCTTGTTGGTCGTCTCGAATGTCAGATCCGGCCGGCTCTTCATAAACCAGAGCAGATCGCCTTCGGTGACCGTTCCGTAATACGTGCCATCCGAGTGGAGAATCGGTACGGCCGAGTAACGATGATATTCCATCCGTTCCAGCGCCTGCCGCAGCGTCGTGTCATAGGTCAAACATACGACCTCTTGCTTCGGCAGCAGGAAAAACGCGATATTCATCCTTTGTTTCACTCCGTTCTATTGACCGGACGCGCTGGAGAGCGACTGTACCTCCTTCTCCACTGTCGCCGTGTACTTCGGAGGGAGGATCAGACTCGCGGACGGCGCGTCGGCATCCAGCCAATTATGAATCATGGTCTGTACTTGCTGCAAGTCCTCTTCGTCGGCAAAATAATACCAAGCCCCTCCTGCCTCCAAGCGACCGCCTTGACCGAGCAGCGTATGGCTGTACATCGTCAGGCCGCTCTTTGTCAGCATAGCTTGCGACATGTCGATCAACTGCCCAGGCGGCATGTCGGTGCTGAAATTGTCGCCCATAATGTCAATAAATGAAGGAATCTTATTCCACTGCTTCAAACTCGTCGCCTTCTCTATAATAGCATGAAGGAACTGCTGATGTCGCTCCGTCCTGCTCATATCCCCGCCCGCGTCTTCGCGGTACCTCACGAAGTTGAGCGCGTCCGTGCCGCCATAAAGGTCCTGTCCGCCCTTGATGACGAATTTTTCGTGTCCGTAACCTTTGTTGACGATGTCCTCCTCGATTGGAAGCGCGATGCCTCCCATCGCGTCGATGGCAGCGCGAAAGCCCTCGAAGTTAATAGAAGCGTAATGATTGACTGGCGCGTCCAGCAGCTTTTCTACCGTATCCATCGTCATCCCCGGCCCGCCGAAGGCATGAGCATGGTTGATCTTGTCCTTGCTGTCTCTGCCCACGATCTCGACGTAGAGATCCCGCGGAATAGATACGAGCAGCATCTTGCCGTCATTCGGACGCACGATCGTGTAGATCAGCGTGTCGGACCGTCCTATCTCGTTGTCCCGTTGGTCCACCCCGAGCAGCAGCACGGAGAATGGATCCCGCTTCGTCCTGTCGACTCCGACAGGTTTTACAGGCTGACGGTTTTCGACGGGCTTGTACGTGTTCTCCAAACTTTTCTCAAGCGAACCCTGCAAGAACCAGTCGAAGCCGGCCATTGCCAGCACGCCCCGATTCAAATACGCCGCGGTCAGCAGAACGACCGCAATGATTCCGATTGCATATAATCGTTTATGTTTCTTCTTCATATTGTCCACTCTCCAAGCGATTTGGTTCCGTCTGTCTCTATACCGGCAGCCTTGCTTTCTTATCATTCTAGACGATGGCAACGTTGCAGGGGTTACAAACCTATGACAAAAATTTTATCCCATTTGTGGTAACTTGTCGCATTTCGCAACCAATATTTGCAACAAAAAAAGGTCTATTGCTTATGTACGGCGAATACAATTCTTGCAATACTATGTCCATAAGGAGCGTGACTCGTCCATTATGCAACCGGTACAAGTAAATCCGGATCCGTCTTCGACTGGCTTGGATCCCAAGGTGGCTGGCCTGCTTTGTTATTTGCTCGGCTTCATTACAGGTATCATTTTCCTCGTTCTGGAAAAGCAAAGCCGCTTCGTAAAGTTCCATGCGATGCAGTCTACGATCGTATTCGTGGCCATTGTCGCCATCAATCTGGTGCTAGGCTGGATTCCCGTCATCGGATGGCTCATTTCGATTATTTTGGCCCCGATCAGCTTCATTTTGTGGATAGCCCTCATGCTGATGGCTTTGCAAGGCAAGATGTTTAAGCTGCCCTACATCGGCGACATCTCGGAGGAGCAGGCGAACAAATTCTAGTAAAGGTTTGAACACGCACTACTAGGGCTCCGATCGTATTTACACCGCCGGCCTTCATTATGAAACAGGGACAGCCCTTTAGTCGTATAAGACGAAGGGCTGTCCCTGTTCTATTTGTACCGCAATAAACCGAATGAAAAATACGCAGTAAGGGGATTACTTTTATAATAGAAACGTCTGTTAATTCTCTTTGACAAATAACCAATTGTCTCCTATGATTTATCACAGTTAATAGTTCGAATACTAATCATCCAATAGATAGTTGGGAAGTGAGCGCTTGAAGAAACAATTTATGGTGATCGGGCTCGGCCGCTTCGGCACAAGCTTGACCCGCACTTTGATCCAAAACGGACACGAAGTGCTTGCAGTCGACAAGAACGAACAACTCGTCCAAGAGATGGCTCCCATCGCTACCCATGCGCTGCAAGCGGACTGTACGGACGAAAACGTGCTGCGCGAGCTTGGAGCAAGCAACTTCACGCATGCCATCGTAGCGATCGGCGACGATTTGCAGGCGAGCATCCTGACGACGCTGTTGCTTAAGGAATTGAAGGTGCCAAAGGTAACTGCGAAAGCGCGAAATGAAATGCATGGCAACGTCCTCAGCAAGATCGGCGCCGATCACGTCATCTATCCGGAGCGTGATATGGGGACGCGGCTGGGCAATCAACTCAGCTCGGACAACCTGATTGACTACATCGAGCTGTCGCCGGACTACAACCTTGCGGAGATCGGCGCGCCTCCCGCCATGGACGGCAAATCGCTCAAGGATCTCAACATCCGCGCCCGCTACGGTTGTACCATCATGGCGATCAAAACCGGCGATCGCATCAATATTTCGCCCAAGGCCGAGGATGCCATTCATACGGGCGATGTGCTGCTCATCATAGGCAGCAACGATGATATCCGCGAGCTGGAGAACGACTATGAACGCGCATAGCCATCCCAAGAAAAACGAACAGCCTTGGCTCGAGCGTTTCATCAATCATCTCAAAAATAATATCAGTCCGCCGCAGCTGATTACCATCGTGTTCTTCGGGCTCATCTGGATCGGCGCGATTTTGCTCAGCATGCCCTTTTCGTCTAGCGACGGACATTCCATCGGATTGCTTAATGCGCTCTTTACGTCGGTATCTGCCGTTTGTGTTAACGGTCTGACCGTGCTGGATACCGGCACTGCATTCTCTGTCGTCGGTCAGACTATCATTATGATTCTGATCCAGGTTGGCGGTATCGGCTTTATGACGCTCGGCGTGATGGTTGCTATTCTGCTGGGCAAGAAGATTGGTCTCAAGCAGCGGCTCATTATTCAGCAGACGACTCAATCGACTTCGGCGCAGGGGCTCGTTAAGCTGTCTCTGTATATGGTTCTTATCGTATTCGTATTCGAATCCATCGCCACGCTGATTCTGACACTGCACTGGCAGAGCGAGCTTGGACTGGGCAAAGCGGCATACTACGCCCTGTTCCACTCCGTATCCGCCTTCAACAATGCCGGATTTTCCCTATGGTCCGACAGCCTGATGCAGTTCGTCGGCGATCCCGTCGTCAACTTGACGCTGATCCTCTTATTTATCGTAGGCGGTATTGGTTACATCGTCATATTGGACGTGCTTCGCAAGCGCTCCTGGCGCAAGCTGTCGCTCCACTCCAAGGTCGTGCTAATCTCCTCCGGCGTATTGATCCTGACAGGGTTCTTGTTGATTTTCCTGCTGGAGAGCTGGAACAGCGCAACGTTCGGATCGTTGAACACGGGCGAGCGGCTTTTGGCGTCGCTCATGCAGAGTACGACACCCAGAAGCGTTGGCTTTAACACCATTAATATCGGCAGCATGCTCGCCGTCTCCCAGTTCATCCTCATCATCCTGATGTTTATCGGGGCGGGATCCGGCGGTACTGGCGGCGGAATCAAAACCAATACGCTGGTCATCCTTATCCTGTCGACGATCCAGACCTTCCGCGGCGGCGGTCAAATCCACGCCTTCGAGCGCAAGATCTCGCAGGACTCCGTCATGCGAGCGCTGGCAGTCGTTATGACGGCGCTGGCTTTTGTATTAACCGTTACCTTGATTCTTACGGTGACGGAGGATGTGGCGAAGGACAACTTCCTGGCTGTCCTGTTCGAAGCAACCTCCGCGTTCAGCACAACAGGCTTGTCAATGGGGCTTACCAGCGAGCTCACTACGGCAGGCAAGATTGTCGTTACCATTACGATGTTCTTGGGCCGGTTAGGCCCTCTCACGCTGGCGTACGCGCTCGCCCAAAAGAAACAAAGCTCCAAGATCGGCTATCCCGAGGATCATATTCTCGTCGGTTAATGCCCGGGCAAAAATTCATCTTACACAAAGGCTGCCAGACGATTCGTCCATCCATGGACTTCGTCCGGCAGCCTTTTCAGCCTTAATGGCCGCCAGATACGGTCAAACCAACGCGATCCACGAGTTTCTTGCTCTCTTCGTTCAAGCCGATTATTGTCACGGTTTTGCCCTGCGCCTCATATTTGCCCAGAACCTTTGCAATTGCCGTAATCGCCGAGTGATCCCAGACATGAGAGCTGCCGAGATCAATCACGATATGTTGCGGATCCTGCTGCGGGTCGAACAACTCGCCGAAGTGGCTCATCGTGCCAAAGAACATTTGGCCCCGAATCCGATAATGCTTAATTCCCTGTTCTGTGACATGCATGTCGGCATGCAGCTTGGCCATACGCCATCCAAAGAGAAGCGCGCTCATGATCACGCCGACCATAACGCCCTTTGCGAGATCATGCGTGTACACCACCACTGCAACGGTCACTACCATTATAATGGTGTCTGACAACGGGATCTTTCTTACATTCAGAATAGAACCCCAATCGAAGGTGCCGATTGACACCATAATCATGACACCGACCAACGCCGCCATCGGGATGCTTTTGACCACATCGCCAAGCACCATAATCAGGAACAACAGTACGGCACCCGCCACCAGAGTGGACAGTCTGCCCCGGCCCCCCGATTTGACGTTGATGACGGATTGTCCGATCATCGCGCAGCCCGCCATACCTCCAAAAAATCCGGTAACCGTGTTCGCGATGCCTTGTCCGCGCACTTCCCTGTTCTTATTGCTCTTCGTCTCCGTCGCTTCGTCGAGGATCGTTGCCGTCATTAAAGATTCCAGCAATCCGACGATCGCCATCGTAAACGAGACCGGCAATATAATCATCAGCGTCTCCCAGTTAAACAGAACGTCGGGAATATGAAAATTCGGCAGCGAACGCGTAATATTGCCCATGTCGCCGACCGTGTTCACTTGAATGCCGCCGAATACGGTCACGCAAGTCATGACGATAATTGCGACAAGCGCGGAAGGCACGGCTTTAGTCAGCAGCGGAAGTCCATAAATAATGAGTAATGTTGCAGCTACGAGCACATACATGACCCAGGTGACATTCTCGAATTGAACGAGCTGTGTCATAAAGATCAAAATCGCCAGCGCGTTCACGAACCCAATGACTACGGAATGCGGAACGAACGTAATAAACCGCCCCAGCTTGAGCATACCCATCAGAAACTGTATAATGCCCGTCAGAATCGTAGCCGCATATAAGTACTCAATCCCGTGATCGGCTACCAGGGTTACCATCAGCACCGCCATTGCGCCTGTAGCCGCGGAGATCATCCCTGGTCGTCCGCCCGTAATGGAGATGATAACCGCGATACAAAATGAAGCATGCAGCCCAACCATGGGATCGACACCCGCGATGATCGAGAAGGCTATGGCTTCTGGAATCAGCGCAAGCGCGACCGTAATGCCGGCCAGCAAATCCCCTCTGACGTTAAAAAACCATGTGTTTTTCAGTTGTTGTAACAAAGAAATAATTCCTCTCTCTCCTCTAGGTCGAGTCTGAAAATCTGCTCCCCTCGGAGTATTCAGACACGCCCTAGTAATTGGTGACCTCCCACTCTCAGAGAGGTCGGGGCCGATATTTGACGATTTTTATTATACACAGAATCCACAAGCGATCTACTGAATACCATCACGGGTTTAAACGCTTACATCCGTGTTATTCTCTCTTATTCTGTTTCAATCTCCTTTTTAGCCATCATTACGATCAATATAATTCCATGCTCAAAAGGCGATTCGAATTCGCCAGTCCCTTTATCCACATGGGGATAACTTTTTTTCGACGTCACCCTTTATTGAGTTATTCACTTGTGCATACTTTTGCATCTTGCGTGTGGTAGATGCATCAGCCTGCGTAAATGGGTGAAAAAGCTTTTCGAGCTGCTCTGGCGTCATGCCAATGCCCGTATCCCGAACAAAAAATTCGTAACCCTGCCGAGAATCCCTGACTTCCTTATAAACCTTGAATTCAATCAGCCCGTTCTCGGTAAACTTGTTGGCGTTGCTTAACAAATTAATGAGAATTTGTTTTAATTTTGTTATATCGGCCGTAATTTCTCCGCTTTCTTCGCAACTCTGTACGAATGGAAATAAATTGACGCGGGTTATTATGGTCATCAAGAAAAGGTACGATGGTTGTATTCATCCAATACTCGCTGCCGTCTTTGGCTCTGGGCAGAAATAATCATTTACGTAATGATTCCTTCTTCATTCATAATTGAAACGATTGACGAAGTCTCCAATGCCTTACGATACGTAGTTGAACATTTTTTGAAATGATATTACTCGTTATCAAGCAGAAAAATTGAAATAGATTAGAAATAGCTTTGATACCGCCGTTTCTATCGATTAATCATACTCGCTCGACGCCAAACTCCTTATTTGAACGAGTTCATAATGCGCAGCCGCTTTGTATGAATGATTTCGTTTCCTCAAGGTGAAACGGTTGTGTCCTAAAAAACAAAGAAAAACCAATGAGATAGACTCATTGGTTCATTAAATATTAATATTTACTTCTACCTGCTTTTGATTAACAATTCTACAGCTTCCTGGACAACCTTGCCGGTGTCCCCGCCATTCTCCAGCTCTTCTTGAATACATTGCTCCAAGTTTACCGCCACTACAAGCGCCAGCGTTTTGTCGACGGCGCTACGGACAGCGGAGAGTTGGCTGACGACGTCCTTGCAGTTTTTGTTTTCTTCCATCATTTTTAATACACCGCGTATTTGACCTTCGGCTCGACGCAAGCGCCGTTTCATATCATCATCGTACTTCATTTTAGAATCCTCCCGATACATGTATAGGTATATTATACAGTTCGGCTCAAAATAACACGATGGTTGATTTTTCTTTTTTCAGTCATTTAAGGAACCCCTTTCATTTTAACCTTTACCCTCTTATGAAGTAACTACGCTCCTTCCCAGTGGGACATGCCACCGGGCATATTACTGACGTCATAACCTAATTCTTCAAGCCGTTCGCATGCCAATCCGCTGCGATTTCCGCTTCGGCATACGACAATATAACTCATCCTCCGAATTCTTAGCATCATTCGTTTAATCGATTAAAAATACAAAAAAACCCACGCAAGGATCACTTTTTCAAGTGTCCTGGCTTGTGGGTTTCTCCGATCTGCACTTCAGAACGAACTATTCTGTTGTGTAAGGCAGCAATGCGATCTGACGGGAACGTTTAATTGCAACTGTCAGCAAGCGTTGGTATTTCGCGCTTGTGCCCGTTACGCGACGTGGCAAAATTTTGCCGCGCTCGCTGATAAACTTCTTAAGCAGATCCGTGTCTTTATAGTCAATGTGAGTAATTTTGTTTACAGTAAAGAAACAAACTTTACGACGTTTGTTGCGTCCGCCTTTACGTCCGCTGAACTTACGCTCTGGACGCTCGTCGCCGCCGTTCTCTCTTGGTTTGAAAGCCATGGTGTACATCCTCCTTCTCGTAGAAAATTAAAATGGTAAATCATCTTCGGAAATGTCGATTGGACGTCCGTCATCCTTGAAAGGATCGCTGTTGCTATTGCCGTCGTTGCGCGATCCGCCCGAACGGCTTCCGCCGCCATAGGATGAACCACCACCGCCAGCATTGCTTCCTCCACTGTATCCGCCGCCCGAATTGCCGCCGCCGTATCCGCCTCCACCGCCGCTGTTCTCATCACGCGGAGCTCCGCTGTTCTCGCGATTGGACTCCAGGAACCGGACATTGTCTGCAATAACTTCCGTTACATACACACGTTTGCCCTCATTGTTCTCGTAATTCCGCACTTGAATGCGTCCTTCAACGGCCGCTAAACGACCTTTGCGTAAGTAGTTTGCGCATGTTTCAGCCAGCTGACGCCATGTAACGATCGGAATGAAATCCGCTTCGCGCTCGCGTTCTCCGCCTTGACCTGCTGACGAGAATGGCCGGTCTACAGCCAGCGTGAATTGCGTTACCGCAACTCCGGCAGGCGTATAACGCAGCTCGGGATCCCTCGTCAATCTGCCAATCAGTATGACACGGTTCAACATCTCATCGACCTCCCCATTCCCTTGCGTGGACTAGACTAAGCTACGTCTCTGACGATCAACGAACGAATGACTTCGTCTTGGATCTTCATGATACGGTCAAGTTCATTTACAACTTCAGTCGTTGCGTTGAAATGAACCAGAACGAAGTAACCATCACGAAGCTTGTTGATCTCATACGCAAGACGGCGTTTGCCGATCACATCGGATTTCGTGACCTCTCCGCCATTGGAGATGATGCCATTAAATTTCTCGACGAGAGCTTGAACGTTCTCTTGCTCGACGTCTGGACGAATGATATACATCACTTCATATTTGCGCATATTGTTTCACCTCCTTTTGGACTAACGGCCCCATAAAATGGAGCAAGGAACGAGCCATAGGCTCGCATCTCTATACTATATCAAATCGAGATGCTCATGGCAAGCCGAGAATCGGGAGGCAACTTTTGGCGCTTCACCCTCCCAGCACCTGCAGTACGCTTACTTAGCCAACCAGTCCGCCAGCTCCTCCGTTTGGCTTAATACGGCAATGGGATCGTAATACCAGGAACGTTCTTCCTGCCATATATACACTTGATTCTGCTTCACCGGCGCAAGCGAGCCCCAGATTGGATCGGCTTTGAGCTTGTCTATCGTCCATTCGTTAACATCCCCGACCGTCAATACAATATAATCGCCCACATAGCCGGCCAATGTCTCCATAGACAATTCCATCCACTGCTTCTCCATCAGTTCATCCGCTACCTCGGCTCTCGGCTTTCTTCCCAATGATTGATAGATGGGTTGTCCTCCGCGGCCGAAATTATCCCCGTAAGCCCAGACGGACTTGTCCCCGAGCTCCAGAATCGTAAAGGTGGCATCCGGCGGTATGACCGCCTCCACACGCTGCTTGGCGGCCGCAATCCGTTCGTCGTAATCCTTGAGCCACGCATCCGCTTTATCCTCTAGGCCCAGCAGCTCGCCGAAATAGTCGATCTCTTCATGCGCATTTTTTAGATCGCCGTAGGGAACCGAAATCGTTGGCGCGATTTTGTTCATCTGCTCGAATCGTTTCGGATCGTCTGTAGCCGTAATAATCAAATCGGGATCCAATTCCATCATTCTCTCTGGCGACGAATTGCCGTATTCGCCGATATCAGCTACTCCTTCAAGCGCCTCTACATAATAAGGATTTTTTAGATGCAGGCCAGGAGTCCCCACCGGAATGGCATCAAGCGCAATCAAGCTTCCTACGTAGTCGTCCGCAATAATACGTTTGGGCGACGTGGGGATCTGGATATCCCCGAACGCCGTCGTAACGGTTTTGGCGTTTTCCTTCTCCTCGCCGCCGTTGTTTCCGCCGCCGCAAGCCGCCAGCAATACCGCCAGTACTACCATCATTAACGCTGCTCCCAGGAAGCCGCGTTTTGTTCCCTGTTCTCTCATGACCTTCTCCCTTTCCTATCCCCGCAATTAGTATAATGATTATCATTATCACTAGAACACTTTACCTTCTCCCTCTGCAAAAGAAAATGTTCCTGCATGATCTGGGAGCATGTCATATTGTGATGTGGGGCTTACGAGGCGGAGCTGGGAGATGGTGCATTCTATGGAAGGAGACAATTCATCAAACTTTCCAATTGCAGCTCGATCGACCCGGGATCGATGCCATAAAATTTTCCGAAGTCATTGAGAATATGTACATTGTCCCAGCAAACCGCCGTCAGCCGGCTCCATGTTTCGGACTGCAGCAATTGTCTGAACGCGAGCGAATCATGCGCCATCGTAATAAACAAGTAATCACAATCGATATCGGGCACTTCCTTAACTGGGAAAGATAAATAACCCTTGTCCATGATCCCTCTGTCTACAAGCTCCTGCGGAACACGGAAGCCAAGATCATCATATAGAACAGGCGTCCCTCGGCCAAAGCCGCAATGGAATACATAAGCCGCATCCGCATAGATCTCCCACACGGCAGCCGTTCCCCGGAATACTTGATTCGTATCCAGCCGTGCGTTCGACTCGGCAGCCATTCGATCATATCTCTTTATAGTTTCCTCTGCCGCTTTCCGCTTCCCCGCGATTTCCGCTACTCGGCGGAACTGCTCGCGCCAAGGCAGCTTGGTCATTGGAATCGCTTCTACGGCTGCATAACGATATAATTGCCAATCCTCCTGAATATCGCCTGTTACAAGAATGACATCCGGTTGCAATCGCTCCAATGCTTTATAAGATCCGATCCCCTCCGACCAGCAGAGCTCCCGCATTCCTTCCTCGCTTGGATGTCCAAGCTGGCGATGGTTCGACCACGCCGAATATGCCCCCAATACAGGCTCTACGCCCAGCCCTATCAGCATTTCCGTGTAATTGTAAGTGGAAGCGACGATACGACGCGGCTTGTTTCTGTAATTGGCAGGAGAAAGATCCAGGAGCGCTTTAAATTTTTTGCTCAGGTAGTAACCGTCGCGATAACCGACATGACGCGCGATTTCGTTCAAATTCGGAACAAGCCCTTTCAGAATCAACAGTTGCGCCTCCCTCACGCGCATAAGATTCAGATAGGAGGTATAGGTCAGCCCCGTCTTCTTACGGAATACCCTCGACAAGTGCTCGACGCTGACTTCCGCGTATGCGGACAACGCTTCACGACTCCACTCTTCCTTGAACCTTCGATGAAGCAGGTCAAGTACGTTCGTCAGCCATGGCATGTCCACTCCATCCCCTGCTTGCTTGTGTTGCTCCAGCAAGGCTGTCAGCAGCTCAAGAAAAATGCGTTGCGGTTCCAGCGGCTTCTCCTGCCGATTGGCCCATGCTAATTCAAGTAGCCGACACGTTTGGATGAAAGCATCGGACGAGCCCTTGACGGGCTTCTCGGGCAAGCCTGAAGGAGAAGGCGGCATACCATCCAGCGTCAGTGCGCGATACTCCACGACAATGGCTTTGAAAGCTTTTTCCGCTGCCCACTCCAGGCTGCTGCTTGCATTGCAGCACAGAATGGTACGCCTCTCGAGCTCGCGCTCAACTCCGTTATATACGACTCTTGCCCAGCCATCCGTCACCAGGATGATAACAGGCTCTCGTGGTCCGACCGCCTCGGTAGACCATGGCAATTGTCCGCTGCTCAGTTGGTGTACCGCGATCGGCAAATAATAAGTGTAACCTGTCATGTCCGCTCCCTCCAGTCCTGTCTCAGTTATAGCGCGAATATGAAGACTAGGCAAGCTGTGCACCGTTATCTGCTACTTATGCGATTGGGACGCGTTGTTCATACTAAGCCATGGACGGGAGCAGGCAATGTTTCTTCATCTCATCAATGCTGCCCGACCGCTTCATACACAACTCATGGAGGTGCATACAACGATGGGTGAATTTACGATCTTTAACGAAGGCGACCGGGCGCCGAATGACGGCACGTATATCGAGACTGGCGTCAATTCGTACCACATGGGCATTCAGAATCCCAAGAAAGTATCCTTGCACAAGGGCGAACGTTTCCCCGATAACACGAATCACGAGCGCAAGTGGATCCGGATGCCGAAATAACGTTTCAAAATATTTTGCAGCTGCATGAATACGTTGATGGTTATCGGGCATTATAATATCGACGGTGCAAGAGAGGTGTAGTTCCATTGGACCAGCAGGTGCAAGGATCTGAAGGAGAGTATTTCATCCACTACTTGTAAAGCGAGGCGTTGTGCTAAAGACTACGGTCCGTAAACACACAATTTCGATGAGCTCGAAGTGAGACAGGATACACGACGTACCAATCTAACAAAACCACCGTCGAGCAAGGGGGCTCCTCTTATAGGGAGCCCTCTTCTTCGTTTCATTTTCGGGGCTGTGCAGCCGCCTTACTCTCTAACGGAAACCAACCAATTTACCAAATCGTCCGCTCCGCTGCGTTTGGCCGCATCCAGTGGCGTCAGACCGTCATAACCGCCCCAATTGATGTCGGCGCCGCAAGTCTTGAGATATTCCGCGGCTTCCCTTTGCCCGCCGTGACAAGCCAGCCAGAACGCTTGATTGAGCTGTTTTTGGTTTTTAGACTTATCCTCTTCAACAAATCTTCTTACCTCTTCCATGTTCCCGAGTGCAGCCGCATGCCATAATAACTGTTTCGCCCCTCGTTCGGCCAGTCTGCGCGCTGTATCCCATTGTCCAAACGCTACAGCATCACTTAGAGCTGTTCCGCCGTCGATTACGGAGCCTCCAGCCTCAATATCTGCTCCCGCATCTAAGAGCGCGTCGAGCGCCTCTACATCGTTATTGCTGGCCGCCCAGTGCAGCGGAGTCTCCGCATGTGGTCCTTTGAAGTTGGCATTCACGTCAGCGCCGTTTTTTACTAACAATCGGATGACCTCAGGACCGTTCGGAATACGGCCTGGCCAATCCGTAGCAATATGTAGCAGCGACCTTATGCCGCGATAATCTTGATTCTTGGTTTCGATTCTGACTTTAGAGAGGCCTTCATGAGCCTCAAGCAAATTTTTCAACCCAACAGTGTCCCCGGCACGTATAACTGCTGTTATTTCCTTCGCCAACGGCTCGTCATCTTGTATATACATCGGGATGTCATTCACTCCTTCACTTCAATTATCTTAGTGGAGCCATTATTACTACAGGGTGAACGGGAGCAACGGAACGGAACTGAAAGGCGTTATTTCAGCAAAAAGCAGCATTTCGCAAATCTAATGGAACTGACAGCCCTTATGTTGGGCAAAAGTCCGCGGTTTGCCTGGATTTCTCACGAATAACGTCGCAGACTTCCGTTAGATTTTAAAATCACGCCAAACGATCCATATAGGGGCCCTTATTTCCGTTAACACGTTGGCGATGACTGATTGCAGCTTCACTTCCAGTTTTACACACAATGAATCAACGGCCTCATATCGGACCTTTCTTGCAGCATCCGAGCAGCATTTCGCTTCATTCCGGACGAATATAGTCTCCTTGTCCGTTTGGCAATCTAAAAAAACAGGTATTTAGAGTCGCTGATGTTCGTTAGAAGCGCATACGCCTCCTCTGGCGGGCCTGTCCCTTCGAGGCTGATCGGCCAAGTTTAAAGCCTGTTTTTTCGCTATATAAGTTCCCGAACTTTCGAGAACTTATATATTCTATTGTAGAACAAAAAACTCTTCCACAGCATGCTGTAGAAGAGTTTGATTGGAATTTGTATGGCGGAGAAGGTGGGATTCGAACCCACGCACGCTTTGACACGCCTAGCTGATTTCGAGTCAGCCCCCTTGGGCCTCTTGGGTACCTCTCCGCGTATGGGTGACACAAGAGAGATTGTACCACAGAAGTAATCATCGTTGCAAGTCATTATTCTATAATAATTTACACCCTGCTTTGTTGCCTACTCGGGTCCTCTCCCTCAGTTCTAAATGTCATTTATGCGTCTTCCTGGTCCTTGGGATTCGAACGCAGCACCTTCTTCATGTTCTTCTCGAACTTCGCTCGTGGAATGAGTACGCTATGCTTGCAGCCTACGCACTTGATCCGTATATCCATTCCCATACGAATAATCTCCATCTCGTTCGTTCCGCAGGGATGCTGCTTTTTCATCATAACGATGTCACCTAAGTCGAACTGTTTGCGCTCCAACATGATCCCTCCCACTGTGATTCGTCCTCATTCTATTAATTCGCGTTCAAAAAGTTCGATTTTCAGCACATTAGCGTATGCTTCCGATGATGCGTTTTTTTCAAAAACGCTGTAGAAGATTGGATGAAGGTAGAAACTGAGGAGCGGAGCGTAGTGGAAGCTACGTGAGCACCTGCAATGTTTTCGGAGGAAACATACTTCGAAAGCATCCGCTTAGTTTCGCCTGAATTCAATATTCGATGTCGAGTAAACTTCGTGGCATACATCGTGATCAAAAGCGAACTTTTTGAACAACCTCTATTATATCTTTCCTACTCTACCTCTCGATACCCTATTCCATCAGGCTCGAAGATCCCTCGTATCTCCACCTGCTCCTGCACAATGATGGTTTTAACCTGCATGAGCTCCTCTTGGGGGAAATGAATCGATAACGCGCAACCTGCCGTAATTTCTTTGGGCGTTGGACAGATATCGATCTCAATATCTGCATATTCCAGCAGCATCTCGGCTCTTAGCGCCTGTTGGGTTGAATCAAATGCGATCAACATAACGCGCTTCTTCCTCCCTTGCATCTTTATTTGTTCTGCATGGTCCGTATTGCGTATAAAATGGTTGTCCCATCCATATACTAGTAACACACTACCTATTGGAGGGATTCTATGAAGCTTCCATTTATGAAAGACGCGCCGTTTAAAGTGCCTTATACAAATGCAAATATTACGGGCATGCTTGTTCATCGGCTGACTGGGCTTCTAGAGGAAATTTCAGCGAATCGCCCCATTGTCATCGTCTGCATCGGAACAGACCGATCAACAGGCGACGCGCTTGGTCCTCTAATCGGAACTGCGCTGTTTAAATACAGAAGCCCTCACTTCCATCTATACGGTACGCTGGAAGATCCCGTGCACGCCATGAATTTGGAGGATACGCTGCACGAGATTAATCGCAAATTCGAGAAACCTTTCGTTATCGGCATTGATGCCTGCCTTGGCCAAGTATCCAGCGTAGGATGCATTCAGATTGGGCAGGGTCCCGTCAAACCTGGTGCTGGAGTAAATAAAGATCTTCCTCCGGTGGGAGATATCCATGTGACCGGCATCGTTAACGTTGGCGGCTTTATGGAATACTTCGTTTTGCAGAATACGAGGCTTCACTTGGTCATTCGAATGTCCGAGGTTATTGCAGCCAGTCTCATGTCCGCCATTACAAGTTATGTTCATGTATCCTCTTCCACCAGAGATCAGACTGCAGCTGCCGACTTTTCTTGATAGACTGCTTACTTGGCCAATAGGATGACTTGCTTCTCCTCTGGTGTAAGCGGGTAATTGGATTCGCCCTTTTGCAGCGGTTTGGCATACATGTAAGTATTATCCCTGCCATGCAGACCGGAGAAAACAACTCCGTCCTTCTCCTCATTAACGATCGCCAAGGAGAAGCTGAGATCGCTGCCTCCTTCCGAGAAAGCATTGTATCTAATAATGCCGATTTTCCCTTTCACCAATGGCAATTCCGACTCTACTGCATCCACACGCTTTTTCAGCTTTTCCTCTTTTTGTTCTTGTTCATTCAACTTTTGTTTCAGCTCCAAGATCACATCTTCTAAGTTGCTTATTCCCGTATTGCCCATTACGGCAACATATTGCTTTCTTAATTTCTTGAGACGCGACCCTATAATTGCGATCCATACAATCAGTATGATGACCAGGAGCAATATTACCGCACCTATCCCACCCATCAAGTACATTAGTTGTTCGTCCATGCTTTCCCCCATCTCTTAGTTGCCATAGTGCTTCGTTATCTCTGCCATAGCCGTTACTAATGTATCGACTTCCTCTTCTGTTGTGAATATGCCTACGCTTGCTCGTACAGCACCAGTATCTGCAGTGCCCGCGCTTGCATGCGCTAGCGGCGTACAATGGTAGCCGGATCGAACGGCGATGCCGTAATGTTGATCGAGAATAAACGACAGCTCGGACGAATCAATATTCTCCGCCTGGAACGCTACAATGCCAGTGCGTTCCTCCCCCAGCTTTGGCCCTAACAGGCGAAGCTTCGGTATATGCAGCAGCCCTTCCATCATCCGCTCCGTCAATGCCCTCTCCTTAGTATGGATGTTCTGCACCGTCTCATTCAACACATAATGGACGCCAGCCTTTAGCCCCGCCAAGCCTGGCGTATTAGGAGTCCCTGCTTCGTACCGATCAGGCCGTACTAACGGCTGATGCGGGGCTTCCGACTGACTTCCTGTTCCACCCAACAACAACGGCTTCAAATCAACCTCAGGCGCGATATAAAGCCCTCCAGTGCCTTGGGGGCCTAGTAGTCCCTTGTGTCCCGGAAAAGCCAGCAGATCGATTCCTAGCGTCTTCACATCGATCGGCACTATACCTGCGCTTTGCGCGGCATCCACCAGCAGTTTCACATCATGTTTGCGGGCAATTTCACCAATTTCTCCTACAGGCAAAATAGTCCCAAGCAGATTGGAGCTATGGTTCACTGCTATTAATTTCGTATTTGGTTTTATAGCCTTCTCCAGCTCTGACAACTGTATTCGGCCATATTCATCCGATTGCAAGTACGTAACTTCTACGTCTTTTTCCTGTTCCAATTGGTATAAGGGTCTTCTGACGGAATTATGTTCGACGCTAGTCGTTATGACATGATCTCCTGCCTTAACTAATCCCTGTATCGCCATATTAAGAGCCATCGTCGTATTAGCCGCAAAAGCGATATCATTCGGGTTGCGAATACCGAACAGCTTGCCTAACGCTTTTCTTGTATCAAATAAAATCCGGCTAGCCCTTACTGCCATAGCATGACTGCCTCTACCTGGATTAGCTCCGTCATTCATTAGCGCATCTGTCACAGCTTCTATTACACCTGGAGCCTTCGGCCATGATGTAGCCGCATGATCCAAATAAATCAACTTGCGTTGTTCGGCAGTCATTCCTCTACACCTTCCCTATCCATCTCTTTTTAAGCAGCTCTTTATGTTATGATCAATAAGGTGAACCGGTTGTTTCCGTCCATGAAAAATTCCTTATAATTGAATAATGGCATACCTTAGTTTAATCCTTCAGATGAAAGATTACAACTTAGATATGCCATTATTCAGTCCTTTTAGGCAAGCTGTTGAAGCAATTCGAGTAAACGCTCCAAATCTTGTTTATTGTAATATTGAAGCTCGATTTTCCCTTTATCCTTCTGCTGCTTAATCTTCACAGTTGTTTTGAAACGATCGCGAAGCGTCTCTTCCAGATGTTCAATGTAAGGATCGCGTTTCTTCGGTTTTTGCCCTTTCTCCGGCTGGTCTTTCCCTTTATGATCCAGCTTCTGAATGGCATCCTCCAGTTCCCGCACGCTCCACTCCGAACCAATAATTTGCTCGGCGAATTCCTTCTGTACGTCAACATCTTTAATGCCCGCAAGTGCTCTGGCATGACCCATTGAAATTGTTCCACGTGAAACATATTCTTTGATTTCTGCAGGTAAGCTCAGTAAACGTAAGAAGTTTGCAATGTGAGAACGCGACTTACCCACCTTTAAGCTAAGCTCTTCTTGTGTTAATTTAAATTTATCCATTAATGCCTGGTATGCAATAGCGACCTCAAGAGCGTTCAAGTCTTCCCGCTGCAAGTTCTCGATTAAAGCAATTTCCATGACTTGTTGATCACTGTAGTTCCGTATAACCGCCGGAATTGTCGTATTGCCGCAATATTGCGAAGCGCGGAAACGACGTTCCCCTGCAATAATCTCATAACCTTTAATGACTGAACGCACGATGATCGGTTGAATGACACCATGCTGTTTAATGGATTCCGCAAGTTCCTTGATGGATTCTTCATCGAAAGTTTTACGTGGTTGGTAAGGGTTCGGACGAAGCTGTGATAGCGAAATCTCTACGACTTTATCATCATCATTGACGGACAGAGACGGGATTAGCGCATCCAGGCCTCTACCTAGCCGCTTGCTCATACATTACCACTTCCTTCGCAAGTTCAAGATAAACTTCTGCACCTTTGGATCTCGGATCATAAGTGATAATAGCTTGTCCATGAGACGGAGCTTCACTCAGACGTACATTCCGCGGGATAATCGTTTGATATACTTTCTGTTGGAAATACTTTTTCACTTCTTCAATCACTTGAATACCCAAATTCGTACGCGCATCCAGCATTGTAAGCAATACTCCCTCGATCTGTAGGGATGTATTCAAATGTTTCTGAACAAGTCGAACCGTATTTAGCAATTGACTGAGTCCTTCTAACGCGTAATATTCGCATTGTATCGGGATAAGAACAGAATCAGCTGCAGTCAAAGAGTTGATTGTCAAAATGCCAAGGGATGGCGGGCAATCAATAATGACGTAATCGAAATCGTTTTTAACCATATGAAGTGATTTTTTTAACCGAAGTTCACGAGATATCGTTGGGACAAGCTCGATTTCTGCGCCAGCCAATTGAATCGTAGCTGGAATAACGGTCAAACCTGGCACACTCGTTTCCACCATGGCATCTTTGGGATGCACTTCGTTAATTAATACATCATAAATACAGTTGGAAACATCGGCTTTATTAATGCCGAGACCGCTTGTCGTATTTCCTTGCGGGTCGATATCGACCAGAAGCACCTTTTTCCCAAGCGAAGCAAGGCATGCTGATAAATTAACGGAAGTCGTCGTTTTGCCGACTCCGCCCTTCTGATTAGCAATTGCAATAATTTTCGACAATTCTTATTCACCTCATGTGTGAAACTTTTGTACAAAATGGCATCGCCGCCTTCATTGGAAGGCGGCATCATTTTGGGGAAATCAAGGTGAAACGGCTGTCGTTTTCCCTTTAGCAACGCAGCGCGTTTCATTCCCGGAAATATAGAGAAAGTATGGCTAACCATATTAAAAGCTTTTTCTATATTTCGAGTCAAATTGAAGCCCGTATAACCTTCTATACGGGCTTCTATCTCCATTATGATCCAGTCAGGAGCAAAGTGGAATTCAGCTATTTAGTAGGAGCAAATCCTCTGAGGACGTTTTTCGTCGTTTCACCTTGTTCTATTATAGCATAGAAGAGAGGAAGAAGAGGAACTGTGATAGAAATCTAATATCTATTTTTTAAGAAATTGTTGAGAAAACTTATATTCCGGGGCCTTTAAGGGACAATGAACCTCCAGTTTTGCAAAAAAGCTGCTTCGGAAACATTGGGCGATAGATGAATACTAGCGTTTAGGAATTTGAATCACGATTTCATAATGATCCTCGTGATCCTTTTCATTGGTTTTGATCTTTAAACCCGAGCCCGACACCATATCAATAGACTGCCGAATTGTATTAAGAGCAAGACGTACATCCTTCGTGAAGGATATTCGTTTCGCTTTTTTATTTTTATTCGATTCATTCAAGAATGCGATTCGAACCTCGGTTTGTTTCACATTCAGATCCTTCGTAATAATTTCCTCAAGAACCTTCAGCTGCAGCTCCTCCGAATCCAGGGATAATAACGCTCTCGCGTGCCGTTCCGATATTTTCCGTTCCATGAGTGTAGCTTTAACCTGTTCAGGGAGCATAAGCAATCTCAGTTTGTTAGCGATCGTTGACTGGCTCTTCCCTAATCGTTGCGCCAAACTTTCTTGCGTCAGTTGATGTAATTCAATTAAT
Organism: Paenibacillus agaridevorans; assembly: GCF_018604145.1. Lineage (NCBI taxonomy): Bacteria > Bacillati > Bacillota > Bacilli > Caryophanales > Paenibacillaceae > Paenibacillus > Paenibacillus agaridevorans. The sequence continues at coordinate 6,908,098 of NZ_CP075889.1, forward strand.
TTCTGATAAGCCACCGCTTCCTCAATAGCGGTTAAGTTCTCACGTTGGAGGTTTTCGATTAAAGCGATTGAAGCGGTCTGAGAATCATTGAATTCTCTTACGATAGCGGGAATGGTTTCATAACCTAGTTTCGTTACTGCACGCCAACGTCGTTCGCCGGCAATAATTTCATAACGATTATTACGAACGCGTACAACAATAGGTTGGATAACGCCATGCGTCTTAATCGTCTGACAGAGCTCCTCGATTCGATCATCGTCGAATAAGGTACGAGGCTGGAACGGGCTCGTATCAATCTCATGAATTGGCAGCTGCCTTACTTCTTCTTGAGGAGAGCGCTGTTCGGACAGGCCGAACAGGCGGGATAATGATTCTTTCATGAATGACTACCACCCGATCATATGATAAATCTATGCATAAAAAATGCAATAGACTTTCCAGACATCTGAGATCATCCTAACTTTTCCTATTAATTCGACTCCCTACCAATGAAATCCTGCTTGACACCTTATCAACTATGTAATTTAACAATTCAATTGTAAGAATACGACACTGAATATTCATAGATTAACAAATCCAAGATTTAACGGGTTAAAGAAGTGCTATTCCCGCATGATAACGTAGAACAGCACTCCACTCTCCCTATAAGTTGACAATGTTTCACGTGAAACAATTTGTGAAAATACTAGATTAAAGGTTGCTTAAGCGGCGTTCCTGCTTTACGTGGATATTTTTGGGGCGTAGTGCCTGTCTTCTGGATAACAACGATATGCCGCTCAGACCCTTCGTTAGGAAGCAACATACCATGCTCACCTATCAGCTTACCTTTCAATTCCTTTAAGCTAAAACCCGCTTCCTTCATTTCTTCCTGAGATTTAGCACCCTTCATGGCAGCAAACTTGCCGCCGGGACGGACAAAGGGAAGGCAGAATTCATTAAGTACATTTAGACGTGCAACAGCTCTTGCCGTAGCCAAATCAAATTGATCGCGATATAAAGGCAACCTTGCAATATCCTCTGCACGACCATGCACACACTCTACATCCTGGAGTTCCAAGCGCTCCGCCAATGCTTTCAGGAAGGAAATCCGTTTGTTTAGAGAGTCCACGATGACGACCTTTAAATGAGGGAAACAGATTTTTAACGGAACGCTTGGAAATCCGGCTCCAGAGCCAATGTCAGCAATAGTTTTTATTTCATTCATATTAACAAAAAAAGATAAGGAGATAGAATCGAAAAAATGTTTTTCATAAACAGCATCACGTTCCGTAATGCCAGTCAGGTTCATTCGCTCGTTCCAATCCACCAGCATTTCCAAATAGGCTTCAAATTGCTCCAACTGACGGGAAGAGATGGATACCCCTCTCTCCCCCAGCTGCTCAACCAACCATGTATTCGTCCTATCCATTTATGATCCTGACTTTCTTGCCGCCGTGACACGATTGTAATGTTCCAAATAAACAAGCAAAATCGAAATGTCTGCCGGCGTAACACCGGCAATTCGGGATGCCTGACCAATCGAAAGCGGACGTATAACGCCGAGCTTCTGCTTCGCCTCGGAAGCGAGGCCGCGTACATCGCTGTAATCGATGTCGTCTGGCATCTTCTTTTTCTCCATCTTGTTTAATCGTTCAACTTGGAGCAGTTGTTTTTCGATATATCCCTCATATTTGATCTGAATCTCAACTTGCTCCTTCATTTCGTCGCTTAATTCATAAGGGCTCGGGAGCACGCTCTCCAAATGAGCATACGTAACCTCGGGACGACGAAGCAACGACAATGCATCAGCGCCTTGCGTCATTTGCGCGGAGCTTGCTGCCTCCAGCATCACCTTCATATCATCCGGTTTCACCTTCGTACTGCGAAGTCGCTCAAGCTCCAGCTCCACCAGCTCTTTCTTCCTTAAGAACTTGCCGTAACGTTCTTCCGTGATCAGTCCGATCTCATAACCAAGCGGGGTCAGGCGCAGATCGGCATTATCATGCCGAAGCAGCAATCGATATTCGGCTCTCGAAGTCAGAAGCCGATAGGGATCATTCGTTCCCTTTGTCACAAGATCATCGATCATAACACCGATATATCCCTGCTCGCGTCCAATAATGACGCCTTCCTTCCCTTGCACCTTTCTCGCAGCATTAATGCCGGCGATGATGCCTTGGCCAGCCGCTTCCTCATATCCGGATGTTCCATTGATTTGCCCAGCTGTAAATAATCCGTCTATGACTTTCGTCTCCAGGGTCGGCCAGAGTTGAGTGGGGATAACCGCATCATATTCAATCGCATAGCCGTTGCGCATGATCTCAGCATTTTCCAAACCTGGAACTGATCTCACAATTTTGAGTTGCACATCCTCAGGCATACTCGTCGACAAGCCTTGCACGTAATACTCCGAAGTATGTTTGCCCTCCGGCTCCAGGAAGACCTGATGCTTCGGCTTATCGGCAAATCGAACGATCTTGTCTTCAATGGACGGACAATAACGCGGTCCCGTTCCTTCGATGGCGCCAGAGAACATCGGAGCGCGATGCAAATTATCATTAATAATACGATGTGTTTCTTCCGATGTGTAAGTCAGCCAGCAAGGCAATTGTTCGTTATCGGACGACTCTGTCTCATGAGAGAAAAACTTCAGTTTCTCGTCGCCAGGCTGGATCTCCGTCTTCGAGAAATCGATCGTATCCTTATTTACGCGCGGCGGCGTTCCCGTCTTAAAGCGAATCAGCTCGAGACCATGTTCCTTGAGGCTTGCGGACAACCGGACCGACGGCTGTTGATTGTTGGGCCCGCTCTCATACATAAGCTCTCCCATAATAATCTTGCCACGAAGATAAGTACCGGTCGTGACGACAATCGCCTTCGCCCGATATTCGGCGCCCGTCTTGGTCAAGATGCCTACGCATTTGCCGTCTTCGACAATTAGCTCTTCCGCCATCCCTTGGCGAAGCGTCAAATTCGGCGTTTCTTCGATCGTTTTTTTCATCAGATGCTGATATGCGAATTTATCGGCTTGCGCGCGAAGCGCGTGAACAGCCGGACCCTTGCCCGTGTTAAGCATCCTCATTTGAATAAACGTTTTATCGATATGGCGCCCCATCTCGCCGCCCAGAGCGTCGATCTCGCGCACAACATGCCCCTTCGCGGGACCGCCGATCGACGGATTGCACGGCATAAACGCCACCATATCCAGATTAATCGTCAACAGCAGCGTATCGCAGCCCATTCTAGCCGACGCAAGCGCAGACTCGCAGCCCGCATGTCCTGCGCCGATAACGATGACATCGAATTCACCTGCCACATAACCCATAATTGATCCCTCCTACTTTCCAAGACAAAACTGTGAGAAAATTTGGTCAATCAATGAATCGCCCGCTTCGTCGCCCAAAATTTCACCAAGCGATTCCCAAGCGAGTCTTGCGTCAATCTGTATCACATCAATCGGTATACCCGAATAGGTTGCCTCTATTGCATCCTCCAGCGAACCTTTCGCCCGCTTTAATAGCGAAATATGTCGAACGTTGCTGACATAAGTCAGATCATTTGCCTCCAACTGCCCTTCGAAGAACATCTCGCTTATTGTTGCTTCCAAGCCGTCCAGTCCCCGCTCTTCCAGAACGGACATCCTTACAATGCGATCCGAAGCAATGTAACGTTCAACCTCGTCCATCTCCAGATGACCTGGCAAGTCGGTTTTGTTGATGATGGCGACAACCGATTTCCCTTCAAGCTGCTGAAGAAGCTGCCGATCATCGCTCTGCAGCGGTTCATTATGATTAAGCACGAACAAGATCAGATCCGCATCCTGAAACGCGTCACGCGACCTCTCTACCCCGATCCGTTCCACAATGTCGCTCGTTTCCCGAATCCCCGCCGTATCCAGCAGACGTAGCGGTATGCCATTTAACGACACGAATTGTTCGATGACATCTCGTGTCGTACCCGGAATATCGGTCACGATTGCCTTGTTCTCTTGTGTCAATACGTTCATAAGCGACGACTTGCCCACATTAGGCCTTCCGACAATTGCCGTCACAATGCCTTCACGCAATATTTTGCCTTCGTTCGCGGTTTTTAGCAATTTGTCGATTTCGCCGATGGCAAGCTGACATTGTTCGCGGATATATGCGCTCGTCATCTCTTCGACATCATGCTCGGGATAATCGATATTGACCTCAATATGGGCAAGCAGCTCGATGACCGTCTGACGCAGCGCCTTGATCTTTTTCGACAACGCGCCTTCCGCTTGTTTGCGTGCAACGGAGAACGCCCGATCCGACTTCGATCGGATGAGGTCGATAACGGCTTCCGCTTGCATCAGGTCAATGCGGCCGTTCAGGAATGCCCGCTTCGTGAATTCGCCGGGCTCCGCCGTTCGGATATGATCCTGCAGCAACACGATGTCCAGCACCTTCTTCACCGCGATGACGCCGCCATGCGCGTTGATCTCGACGACATCTTCTGCCGTAAAGGAGCGCGGTCCGCGCATCAGCGTGAGCAGCACCTCCTCGATCTTCTCCCCGCTGGAGGGATCAACGATGTGCCCGTAATGAACCGTATGCGACTCGGCCTCGTTTAGACTTATTTTCGACGAAAAAATACGGGATATACCGCTAATCGCCTGCGGTCCGCTTACCCGAATGATCGCGATGCCGCCCTCGCCAACAGCGGTCGAGATCGCGGCAATCGTATCGTGAATCATGACTATCAACACCTCTTTATGCTTCTTGCGCAGAATGGAAAAACAGCAATGACCTTGGGAAGCCATTGCTGCGAATCGGATACCGGTATGGATGGTTAGGTAATAATCGCCTTACCTCAGCGCAATGACGACGCGCCGATTCGGCTCGTCTCCCTTGCTGAACGTCCTTACCTTAGGATGGTTCTGAAGCTGCGAATGGATGACCTTGCGTTCATGCGGCGTCATCGGCTCGAGAACGACTTCCTTTCTCGTGCGGATAACTCGTCCCGCCAATCGGTCGGAGAGCTCCTCCAACGTCTTGCGGCGACGCTCGCGAAAATCCTCTGCATCAAGGACGATACGAAGATGACTGTCTGAATAACGGTTGGCCACAATATTTACCAGGTACTGCAGCGCATCAAGCGTGCCTCCCCGGCGTCCAATCAGCATGCCCAGGTCTCCCCCGCCCGATACGGACAAGTAGAAGCCTTCTTTCGTTTGCTTGCGATCGATCTGAACTGAAAGTCCCATTGTACGCGCGACTTCGACAAGGAACTGCTCGGCTTCCTCCAGCGGATCCGGAATAAGCTCCAGCTCCACCTTGGCTTCCTTGACGCCAATCAGCCCGAACAGCCCTTTGGACGGCTGCTCCAGCACGACAACTTTAACACGGTCTTCCGTTACTTGCCATTGTGTCAATCCATTACGCACAGCATCGTCTATCGTCTTGCCCGATGCAACGATTTTCTTCATTTTGCAAGGACCTCCTTCTTACCCTTGTCAGATGAACCACGTACGTACAGGAAGTAGTTTTGAACGATCGTATACGTGTTGCTGAATACCCAGTACAGCGGCAATGCAGCAGGGAACGACATCGACATCACGAAGATCAGCACCGGGAAAATCGTCATGATCATCCCCATGCCAGGCATTTGCTGCGTCTGCTGCTTCTGCATCATCTTCGATTGGACGAAGGTCGTAATCGCGGCAAGCACCGGCAAGAAGTACCACGGACTTGGCTCGCCGAGTCCGAAGCCGAACAACGTTTCGGTACGGATGTCCTGATTCCAGTAGATGGCATTGTAGAGCGCGATAAATACCGGCATCTGAACGATCAACGGCAGACAGCCCGCCAAGGGGTTGACGCCATGCGTCTGGAACAGTTTCATCGTCTCTTCTTGTTGCTTCTGCGGGTTGTCCTTATATTTCTTCTTAATTTCCGCCATTTGCGGCTGTAACGCTTGCATAGCCTTGGAACTGCGATACTGCTTAAGTGTCAACGGCAGAATAAGCGTTCTAACGATAATCGTTAGCAGCAGGATCGCCAACACATAGGAGCCGCCGAACCAGTTAGCGAACGTATCAAGCGTAATAGCGAAATAATAAACGACGTTTTTCTCCCAGAAATTACCCTTGAGCAAGTCAGGCGTATCCATGGTATGATCGGCAGGAGCACAGCCTGCAAGGAGGCCCATAACCAATACAAGACCCGCCACGAGAAGCCATTTTCGATTTGTATTCCGAAACAACATTAAATCTCCTCTCTGAGAGCTTCTGCATAGTTCTATTCCAAGATAGACTATACCATAATTTAATACACAAATAAACAAGGCGAAACGGCTACGACGTCCTTTGGAGGCGGGGCGCGTTTCGTTCCGAGAATTATAGAGAAAATATTGCGAAATCGTATACTTTCCTATAATTCAAGATGAAACGGCTGTCCCCGACCTTTGGCAGCGCTGTAAGTTTCAACACTAGAAATCATTGCTTCTTTAATAAGCCGGCTTTCCTCAGCACATGCCCGACGCTCTTCTCCATCTCCTTCATCTCCATGGCCGTTGCCGGCTTCCTGACGATGAGAATGAAGTCCGTTCCAGGTACGATCCGGTCCTCCATATGACGCACGATTTCCTTTACCATTCTTCTCATCCGATTGCGCATGACGGCATTGCCGATTTTTTTACTGGCCGACACGCCGAGCCGGAATGGGTCCGCTACTCTTTGCCTGGACCAATATACGACGAATTGGCCGTTCGCGAACGATTTTCCGCCCCGATAGACCCGATTGAAATCTTCGCGGCTGCGAAGACGCAATTTTCTACGCACGTCTTATATCCACCGTTCTCTCTTCATTCTATTATGAGGTTGTTCAAAAAGTCCGATTCCCATTACGAAGTATGCCAAGAAGCTTAACTCGACATCGAAGATTGAAGGCAACCGAACTTTTTGAACTCGCACTATATGTCAAGTCTGTCCGAAACTGAGCAAAAAAAAAGACCACGTCCGGTGGTCTTCTGCTTACGCGCTCAGTACTTTTCTTCCCTTTTGACGACGAGCCGCCAAAACTTTACGACCGTTCTTTGTGCTCATCCGCTTGCGGAAGCCATGCACTTTAGCACGTTTGCTTACATTTGGTTTAAATGTAGGTCTCATTTATATTGCACCTCCTATATTACGTGTGGATCCATACATCGGACGATACGCGCCCGTCCAAGACAAAAATACACTTTTATAATTAAACCACGCGGAGGGCAAAAAGTCAATGTTTGCCCCTGCGCCGACGACTGCCATTTTTTCCGGCTCATGCCTGTGGATAAATGAATGAACGACAAAGGTTCGACGAAAACTAATAACATGTGGACAATTTTTTTGGGCCAAAATCGAACTTTGTCGAAATGGTAACATGATATTAACAATATCTTGTGTTGTCGATAACTTTTATACACAAGCTCTTGAGTATGTGGATAATATCCGGCAATTCGTTGAAATACAAGGCATCTTTTGCTATGATAGATATGTTTTCGTTGTGGATGAGCAACTATTCCACACCATCTTATTAACAGCCTGTGGATAACATTGTGAACAACATTATCCCCTATTTATAACTCACATCTTAAATATCCGTCATAATGTGGATATTTCGTGCATGCAGATAGGTATTCGACAAGTTTCCGCGCGGGCCCGCCTCTGGGCGACAGAAGATAAGGAGTGACAGTCTGTGGACAGCCATACCTACGATTTATGGCAACAAGTATTGTCCATCATTCAGACGAAGCTGAGCAAGCCGAGCTTTGACACCTGGTTCAAGGCAACCAAGGCTTCCTTCGTCGATGATTCCATACTTGAAGTAACGGCGCCGACCACGTTTGCCGCCGAATGGCTGGAAGGCCGATATACGAAGCTGATTCGAACAACACTGTACGAATTCCTCGGCAGACAGATCGATGTGCGCTTCTCCATCGAGGAACCGAAAACCGCCGCCGAGCATAGCATCGTGTTCCCTCCCAAAAACGTGCAGCCTCCTGTCTCGTCCGACGAGCCGCACACCCATATGCTTAACCCCAAGTATACGTTCGATACATTCGTCATCGGTGCCAACAACCGGTTCGCCCATGCGGCTTCGCTAGCAGTCGCCGAAGCTCCGGCCAAAGCCTATAATCCACTGTTCCTTTATGGGGGCGTTGGACTAGGCAAGACTCACTTGATGCACGCCATCGGGCACTACATTATGGATCACAACCCCAATACGCGGGTTCTTTATATTTCTTCCGAGAAATTCACGAATGAATTCATTAATGCCATCCGGGACAGCCAGGGCGAGAGCTTCAGGACGAAGTACCGCAATATCGACGTGCTGCTTATTGACGATATTCAATTTTTGGCCGGCAAGGAGCAGACGCAAGAGGAATTTTTCCATACGTTTAACGCGCTGCACGAAGAACGCAAGCAGATCGTCATCTCCAGTGACCGTCCGCCGAAAGAAATACCAACTCTAGAAGACCGGCTGCGCTCCCGATTCGAGTGGGGACTTATCACCGATATCCAGCCGCCGGATCTCGAGACGCGGATTGCTATTCTTCGAAAGAAGGCAAAAGCCGAAAATCTCGATATTCCCAACGAAGCCATGAACTATATCGCCAACCAGATCGATACGAACATCCGCGAACTGGAAGGCGCGTTGATCCGGGTCGTCGCCTATTCGTCGCTGATCAATGCCGATATTACATCGCATCTGGCAGCGGAGGCGCTTAAGGATATTATTCCGTCGAGCCGGCCGCGCATGATCACGATTCAGGATATACAGACGAAAGTTGGCGAATTTTACGGGCTGCGCCTGGAGGAGTTCAAAGCGCGAAAACGGACGAAAGCCGTCGCTTATCCGAGACAAATCGCGATGTACCTCTCGCGGGAGCTTACGGATTACTCGCTTCCGAAGATCGGCGAAGCGTTCGGCGGCCGTGACCACACGACAGTTATTCATGCGCACGAAAAAATAACGCGGCAGCTTAAGATCGATCAGGAGCTGTACAAGATCATTCAGAATTTGACGGAAAAAGTCAAAAATCAAATGTGAACAACAGAGCAAGCCTATGCACAAGCTATGCACATGTGGATAGGCTTGCTTTATCCGCTTTAAATGGGGTTATCCACATATTCAGGCCCCCTACTACTACGACTACTAAAAAATCTTTAAAATAATACCTATACAAATACCTTTTCAACGACTTCGTCGTTTCGGGGCTGAATCCCTCAAATCTTGTAGAAACGGGTGAACAAATGAAACTCACGATTTCCAAAAACGAACTAAACGACGCGATTCAACAAGTCGCCAAGGCCGTCTCGGCCCGTCCCGCCATTCCGATCCTCGGTGGCATCAAGTTCGATGTAAACCATCAATTCGTAACGCTGACTGCCAGCGATACAGATATATCTATTCAGAGCTTTATCTCCGTAGAACAAGGAGATAAAATTATCGCGCAAATCGACAAACCGGGAAGCGTTGTGCTTCCTGCCAAGTTTTTCGTCGAAATCGTAAAAAAGCTCCCTTCCGACCAAGTGATGATTGAGGTAAGAAGCGGCTTCCAAACGATTATTCGCTCCGGTTCCTCGGAAATTCAAATGGTCGGCCTGGATCCGGAGGAGTTCCCTGTCCTGCCGTCGATCGAACAGAACGACATTCTTCAAATTCCCGGAGACTTGATCAAATCGATGATCCGCCAGACGATTCTCGCCGCTTCGACAAGCGAACAAACGCCTATCCTGACCGGCGTGCTCTGGAATCTTCACGACAGCATGCTCAAGTTCGTTGCCACGGACCGGCATCGTCTTGCCAGCCGTACGACAAAAGTCGATTCCGAGCTGAACTTCAGCAATATCGTTATTTCCGCCAAGACGCTCAACGAATTGTCACGTCTAATCCCGGATCAGAATACGCTGGTCGATGTCGTCGTTGCGGACAACCAGGTGTTATTCAAGGTCGACAATATTCTGTTCTATACGCGTATTCTTGACGGCACTTACCCGGATACATCCAAGATTATTCCGCAAGTATTCGAGACAGAACTTGTGCTCGACACCAAAAATGTGATGGACGCAATCGATCGCGCCTATCTCATGTCGCGCGAAGAAAAGACGAACATCGTCAGGCTCGCGACTCTAGATGACGGTACGATTGAGATTTCGTCCAGCTCTACGGAGCTTGGCCGCGTAACGGAGCAGCTTGAAGTAACGCAGCTGACAGGCGAACCGCTGCGGATTGCGTTCAACTCCAAATATATGCTCGACGTGCTCAAAGTTATCGACAGCGAACAGCTGTTCATCGGTTTTTCCGGCGCTATGCGCCCCATTATCGTAAAGCCGATGGACCACCCATACAGCATGTACGTCATTCTGCCTTACCGTACGACAGGTTAAGCCAAGCAAGCTGAAAGGGTGATGAAGGAATGAAAGAAGTATCCATTCGGACGGAATATATCGAATTAGGGAAGTTTTTGAAGCTGGCGGATTGCATATCCACAGGTGGACAAGCTAAATTTTTTCTGCAGGAGACGGTTATCCACATTAACGGGGAGGCCGACAACCGCCGGGGCCGCAAGCTTTACGCTGGCGACAAAGTGGAAGTCGAAGAGCATGGCATGTTTGTCGTCACGCGCGAATAGGCGAAGCACCGGGAGGAACGAAACGTGTTTCTGACGAATATCGAATTGAGCAATTACCGGAATTATGCCGGCCTCGATCTTGCAACTCCGAACAAGGTTAACGTCTTTTTGGGTCCAAACGCCCAAGGCAAAACGAATCTGCTGGAAGCCATCTTTGTGCTTGCGCTGTCGAAGTCGCATCGCACGTCCAAGGACAAAGAACTGATCGGTTGGCAAAGCGATTCCGCGAGAATATCGGGGGCGGTGGATAAGCGGTACGGCAATATCACCCTCGATTTGCTGTTCTCCTCGCAGGGCAAAAAGGCAAAGATCAACGGGCTGGAGCAGCGCAAGCTGAGCGATTTCATCGGTTCCGTTAACGTCGTCATGTTCGCGCCGGAGGATCTCGAGATAGTCAAGGGCACGCCGGGCGTGCGCCGCCGATTTCTGGACATGGAGATCGGGCAGGTGCAGCCCGGCTATCTATATACGCTTCAGCAATACGGCAAGGTGCTCCAGCAGCGAAACAACTACCTGAAAAGCGCAGGTCCGGGGACTGTCAACGCGACGATGATGGAAGTGTGGAATATGCAGCTTGCCGAGCTCGGTGTTAAAATTATGAAAAAAAGGAAACACTTTATACATAAATTGCAAATCTTCGCGGAACAGATTCATGCCGGCATTACGAACGGTTCGGAGAAGCTGACGATTGAGTATCGCCCCTCCTTCGATGTGGACACGACGCAAGATGAACCTGTTTTATTTGATCAATTTATGTTAAAGTTAACACAAGTGAAAGATCAGGAGATTCGGAGAGGGGTCACGCTTGCCGGACCTCATCGCGACGATTTGGCCTTCTTCATCAACGGCAAGGAAGCGCAGATATTCGGCTCGCAAGGGCAGCAGCGCACTACTGCTCTGTCGCTGAAGCTTGCCGAGATCGAGCTGATTCATGAGGAGATCGGGGAATATCCGCTGCTCTTGCTCGATGATGTTCTGTCGGAGCTGGATCAGAACCGTCAGACGCAGCTCATCGAAACTTTTCAAAGCAAGGTTCAGACCTTTATTACAACGACCGGCCTGGAGAGCGTCAACACGAGCAAGCTCCACGATGCCGGTATCTATTATGTGCGAGAAGGCAGAGTCACCGTATAACGAGATGAACAGGGGGCTGGAGGAGACATGTACATCCATCTGGGCGGAGAAAAGATTATCAGGGCCGTAGAGCTGGTAGCCATCTTTGATATATCCATTGAGCAGTCCTCCAAGCTGTCCAAGCAATTCGTCGCGGGAGCCCATAAGCGCAAGGACGTGGAGACGATCGGCGAAGAAGAGCCGAAGTCTATCGTCGTCACAAAGAAGAAAATCTACTATTCGCCCATATCATCCTCAACGCTCAAGAAACGAGCCCATCATTTCGCGGCGAATGGATAAGCAATAGGAAGAGCAGTCGAGAGGAGCAGTGAGTTTGCATGTCTTTGGAACAGCACACGTATGACGAGAGTCAGATACAGGTTCTTGAAGGGTTGGAGGCCGTCCGCAAACGTCCGGGGATGTATATCGGCTCCACCAGCGGAAAGGGTCTTCACCATCTCGTATGGGAGGTAGTCGACAACAGTATCGACGAAGCGCTGGCCGGCTATTGCGACAAGATCGACGTGATCGTGCACGAAAACAACAGCATTACCGTTATCGACAACGGACGCGGAATCCCGGTCGGGATGAACACGAAACTGCAGAAGTCGACGCTCGAGGTTGTCATGACCGTTCTTCATGCCGGCGGCAAGTTCGGTGGCGAGGGATATAAAGTATCCGGCGGTCTGCACGGCGTAGGCGTGTCGGTCGTCAATGCCCTGTCGGAGTCTGTCATCGTGCAGGTTAAACTCCATGGCAAACTCTATCAGCAGGAATACCGCAGAGGAGTTCCCCAATACGATATCAAGGTCGTGGGCGAATCCGAGGAGACGGGCACGAAGGTAACCTTCCAGCCTGATCCCGAGATTTTTACGGAGACGACGGTATTCGACTACGAGACGCTCCAGTCCCGTATTCGCGAGCTGGCGTTTCTGAACAAGGGCATCGAGATTACGCTGACGGACGAGCGTACGGAAGTGTCCAATTCGTTCAAATACGACGGCGGTCTGAACGAGTTCGTGCTGTTTCTTAACCGGAACCGCGAGGCGCTGCATGAGACTCCAATCTATGTTGAGGGCTCGAAGGACCATATCCAGGTCGAAGTCGCGCTGCAGTATAACGACAGCTACACGGAGAACATCTACTCCTTCGCCAACAACATCAATACGCATGAGGGCGGTACGCATGAGTCCGGCTTCAAGAGCGCGCTGACGAGGATCATCAACGATTACGCGCGCAAAACGAATCTCATCAAGGACAACGATTCCAACTTCTCGGGCGACGACGTGCGGGAGGGACTCACCGCGATCATCTCCGTAAAGATTCCCGAACCGCAGTTCGAGGGACAGACAAAGACGAAGCTGGGCAACAGCGAGGTACGGGGCATTGTAGAGTCGTTCTTCGCCGAGAAGTTCCAGGAGTTCCTCGAAGAGAATCCTGGCGTATCCCGTCGCATCGTGGAGAAAGGCCTTCAAGCCGCACGCGCACGCGAAGCGGCGCGCAAGGCACGCGAGCTGACGCGTCGTAAGAGCGCGCTCGAGGTTGGATCGCTCCCGGGCAAGCTGGCCGACTGCTCCTCCAAGGACGCGGCAATCAGCGAGCTGTATATCGTCGAAGGAGACTCCGCGGGCGGATCAGCCAAGCAAGGGCGCGATCGCCATTTCCAAGCGATACTTCCGCTCAGGGGCAAAATCCTGAACGTAGAGAAAGCCCGCCTGGACCGCATTCTCGGCAATGCCGAGATTCGTGCGATTATTACTGCGCTTGGCACGGGCATCAGCGACGACTTCGACATCTCGAAGGCCCGTTACCATAAAATCATCATCATGACGGACGCCGACGTCGACGGCGCGCATATTCGTACGCTGCTGCTGACGTTTTTCTACCGCTACATGCGGGAAATTATCGAAGCGGGCTTTGTCTACATCGCGCAGCCGCCGCTCTTTAAGATCGAGCGCAACAAGGTTGTCCGCTACGCATTGACGGAGAAGGAACGCGACGTGATCCTCGCAGAGTTCGGGGAAGGCGTAAAGGTAAATATCCAGCGCTACAAAGGTCTCGGAGAGATGGACGCCACCCAGCTGTGGGAGACGACGATGGATCCCGAGAGCCGTTCTATGCTCCAGGTATCGATCCAGGACGCGATCGAAGCCGATACGATCTTCGATACGCTGATGGGCGACAACGTCGAGCCCCGGCGCGAATTCATTCAGAAGTATGCCAGATACGCAAATCTGGATATCTAAGCGGAAGCAGCCACCCATGACGGGGGCTGCTTTTCTTCTCAAGGACTGTACAGGGAGGTTAATGCTTTTTGCGTTTGATGCCCCCATAGGCTGCTGCATATCGGGTTACTTTGCGGTGCATCGACTTGTCGGCCAGCTTGTTGAAAATATAGGGATGAGGCTTCGTGTTCACTTCCAGCACCCAAGGGTGGAACTTTGTATCGATGGCGACATCGACGCCAAGCTCCTTGAGACCGGGATAGGCCGTTTGCAACTGCTTGCCGATCTTGACGCCAAGCCTCTTAAGCTTTGCCTGGAGCGCACTCATCTCGGAGGCGGACAGATGAGAGGACAGCAATGTCTCAAAAGACCATATCGTTCCACCGTTATTGTAGTTGGTTACGATTTTTCGGGGGTTGCCCAATTTTCCGATAATGCCGGTGGTTTCCCATTGATTCCTTAAATTTTTCTGGACCATGACGCGCAAGTCGAAGCGGCGGCCCCGATGCTTGAGCAGATGGATGCCCTTCTGCACGATATAACCCTTTCGGCCTGCATAGGAATTTAACGCTTCGAACAAGGAATCGAAGCTGGCTCCATAACGTTCCGTCGTTCCGTGCTGGAAGCGATAGCCGCTTCCTTGCTCTCCTGTACGCTCTACGCGGATGACTCCGTTGCCGTATGTGCCGCTGACGGGCTTCACATAGACCATCTCGTACTCCTGCAGCATGCGATGCAGCGTTTCGCGGCTGAACCGTTTCGTTTGCGGGATGTAGCTGTGCATTTCGGCAGAGCGCAGGAGCACTTTTGTTTTTGCCCACTTGCTTCTGACACGTTGGATAGCCAGGGGATTCACCTCTTTCTATGGGATAGTTCCTGCAGGATGTCGGAGTTCTCGAAGCGGTGAAACGGCGCCGAATAAGCGACATCTTTTTCTTTTATCACCCGGCTCCGGGACAAGACAGACTATGGAATGAATGGTATAATAAAAGTTGGGTCTATTTAATTTATGACCATTTTTCGCGTTCGGAGCTTGCGAAATGGCCTATTTTTACCACTGGGTACGAACAAGCGATTCCGCCAAATAGAGCATCCCGAGCGGTGCTGCCATAACGGCACAATAGGTTTATGCAAGAATTAAATGTTAAAGATAGAACTAGGAATGGTTGAAGATCCACCAGATAGATGACGTCAGGGAGGTAAAGCATGGCGGAAGAACAAAGAATGTCAGTGACAGACCGCGATATCGGTACGGAGATGCGCGACTCCTTCATGGATTACGCGATGAGTATTATCGTGAGCCGTGCGTTGCCGGATGTGCGCGACGGGCTTAAGCCGGTGCATCGCCGTATTCTGTTCGCAATGTCGGAGCTCGGCATGTCTCCGGACAAGCCGCATAAGAAATCGGCGAGAATTGTAGGGGAAGTCATCGGCAAGTACCATCCGCACGGCGATTCGGCGGTCTACGAATCCATGGTTCGGATGGCGCAGGACTTCTCCATGCGTTATATGCTCGTAGACGGGCACGGCAACTTCGGTTCCATCGACGGCGATATGGCGGCGGCTATGCGTTATACGGAAGCCCGTCTGTCCAAGATGGCAATGGAGCTGCTTCGCGATATTAACAAAGAAACGATCGACTTCGCTCCTAACTATGATGGCGAAGAACATGAGCCCGTCGTACTTCCTTCCCGATTCCCGAATCTGTTGGTAAACGGGGTAACAGGCATCGCCGTAGGCATGGCGACGAATATACCGCCGCATAACCTGAATGAGGTTATTGACGGCGCTCAGGCGCTTATCCGCAATCCGGACATTACGTCGCTAGAGCTGATGGAATATGTCAAAGGACCGGACTTCCCGACGGCCGCTTATGTCATGGGACTATCGGGTATTCGTCAAGCTTATCTGACGGGCCGCGGTTCGGTGACGATGCGCGCCCGCGCGACGATTGAGGAGAACAACGGCAAAGCGCGTATTATTGTTCACGAGCTGCCTTACCAGGTCATTAAGGCGAGACTGGTCGAGAAGATCGCGGAGCTGGTGCGAGAGAAGAAGATCGAAGGCATTACCGATCTGCGCGACGAATCCGACCGTAACGGCATGCGGGTCGTCATCGAGCTTCGCCGTGACGTCAATCCGAGCGTCGTGCTAAATAATTTGTACAAGCATACGCAATTGCAGTCGAACTTCGGCATTAACATGCTTGCGCTCGTCAATGGCGAGCCAAAGACGCTGAATTTGCGCGACATGCTGTATCATTACTTGCAGCATCAGATCGAAGTCATAAGACGCCGTACAGAATACGACCTCAAGAAGGCCGAGGCGCGCGCGCATATTCTGGAAGGCTTGCGGATCGCGCTCGACAACCTCGACGAGGTCATCGCGCTTATTCGCGGATCGCGTACGACGGAAGAAGCGCGCGAAGGTTTGATTACCCGTTTCTCCCTCAGCCACGAGCAAGCGCAAGCGATTCTGGATATGCGCCTGCAGCGTCTGACCGGACTGGAGCGGGACAAGATCGAGGCGGAATATGCCGAGCTCTTGGCCAAGATTGCCGAGTACAAGGCTATTCTTGCGGACGAGCAGCTTGTGCTCGATATCATCAGCACAGAGCTTAATGAGATCAAGGAGCGGTTCGGCGACGAACGCCGCACGGAGATCACGGCCAGCGACGAAGAGATTCTGGATGAGGACCTCATTCCTCGCGAAGACGTAATCATCTCCATTACGCACTCCGGCTACATCAAGCGTCTCCCAGTGACGACGTATCGCAGCCAGAAGCGCGGGGGCAAGGGCGTTGTAGGCATGGATACGAAGGAGCATGACTTCGTCGAGCATCTCTTCGTATCGAATACGCATCACTTCCTGTTGTTCTTCACGAACAAAGGCAAAGTGTACAAGCTCAAAGCCTATGAAATTCCGGATCTCAGCCGTACAGCGCGGGGAACGCCGATTATTAACCTGATTCAGATCGAGCAGGGCGAGACGGTTAACGCGGTCATCCCGGTTCAAGCGTTCGACGCGGATCATTATCTGTTCTTCGCGACAAGACAAGGCGTGGTCAAGAAGACGCCGCTTGACGATTACATTAATATCCGCAAAGTGGGTCTAATCGCGATCTCCCTGCGCGAAGATGACGACTTGATCGGCGTTAAGCTGACAGACGGCAACCAGGAGATCATTATGGGTACCGCCCAAGGCATGTCGATCCGTTTCTCGGAAGAAGACGTTCGGTCCATGGGACGGTCGGCTACCGGCGTTAAGGGCATTGGCCTGGACGCTGACGATACGGTGATTGATATGGATGTTGTCGTTCTGGATAAGGATGTGCTTATTGTTACGTCCAAGGGCTACGGCAAGCGTACGCCGGTTGGAGAGTACCGTATTCAGAACCGTGGCGGCAAGGGGATCAAGACGCTCAACGTTACGGATAAGAACGGGCCGATCGTATCGCTTAAGGTTGTTGAGAACGACGAGGATCTCATGATCATGACGGCGCTCGGCACGATGATCCGGACCAGCATGGAAGGAATCTCCACGATGGGACGGAATACGCAAGGCGTCAAGCTGATTAATACGCGCGAAGACGATACGGTTGCGACTGTCACTCGCGTTGCGCGGAGCGAAGAAGAAGTGGCTTCGTCCGAGGACGAACAGGACGTAGAAGGCACGGAATCCGAATAAGGAAGCAGCGGCAGTCGGATTTGTTAAACATTGATCCTGCGCTTTGTTCGCGGGGGAGGGGAAAAGGATGGTCGCAGTAGCGGTTGCGCAGCTTAGGATGGGCGATAAGATCGGGGAGGATGTTCTTACCCCGCTCGGCGGCATATTGTTTCACAAAGGGAGAATTATTACAACGAAGGAACTGGATATTCTGCAAGCCTTCTTGGTAAATACCGTTATGGTCGACTACGGCGATGCAATTCCGCCGGAAGCCCAGCCGGCACAGGCAGTACAACCTGTACAGCAGCCGGTTACTCCCTTCCAGCAAGAGTACGAAAAGATGATCGAGGTGCTCAGGGGGCTGTTCAACAACTATGTGACCGGGCAGGGGATGCCTGTCATGGATCTTCGAGTGCAGCTCGAGAAGCTCTTGGGCCGGATAACGGAGTACAAGGTGCTCACCTTCGCGCCAAGAGTATTCCAGGAACGCGACTATCTGCTTCACAATAACGTGACTTCCGCGATGACCTCCTATCTGATCGCTCAGTGGGGGGGACTTCCGCAGAAGGATTGGATGCAGGTAGCGCTCGCCGGTCTTCTTAAGGATATTGGCAATGTGCGCATCGATAAATCGATTCTGTCCAAGCCTACCCCGCTGACGGCCGTTGAGCAAGAGGAGATGAAGCGTCATACCGTTCTGGGCTATCAGTTGCTAAAGAACGTTGCAGCGCTTAATGAAGGCGTCAAGCTGACGGCGCTTCAGCATCATGAGAAGGTAGACGGCACGGGTTACCCGCTTGGCATAGACGCCAGCCAAATTCATCCATATGCAAAGATCGTGAGCATTGCGGATATATTCCATGCGATGACGCTAAACAGGGGCTACAAGAAGGCCGTCTCTCCCTACCTTGTATTGGAGCAAATATTGAGCGATGCTTTCGGGAAGCTGGATCCTGGCTATGTCAGAACGTTCGTGGAGAAAGTGACGCAGTTCCATAATGGAACCATCGTCAGGCTAAGCGATGAACGGATCGGCGAGATCGTCTTCTCGGACCGTACCCATCCGACGCGGCCATGGGTGTCCATTGACGGCAAGATTGTCAACCTGGTTATCGAGCGGCAGTTCCATATTAAAGAAGTGTTGAAATAGCGCAAACATCATAAGGGCAAGCCTATCGGAGACCGAAATCATCGGCAGACGATACGGTTTGCTCTTTTTTTAATGATAGGAAAGTATATGATTTTGAGACGCTTGGAGGGCTTGAAATAGGACACCATAAAAGCGAGTTAATCCCGGGGTCCAAGCCCTGATCGAGACGGCTTGTTAATGGCACTCTCAGATGCAGATTAGTTTACGAAGTTTACGCCAATAGAACGGCTGCATGCCGGGCGCGAATTGGAGGCGGATGGTGGTGCTGGAGCGTTGGATTCATGGTGCAGGATTGGTGGGATGTTGGAGTACTGGTGCTTGTCTGCTTGATTGGTGGAGAACTGGTGCTAGTATGCGCCTTGGCTATTTTCACAAACGGTACAACAATTGAGCGAAAATACACAAATAAGATGAGGGAAGAGCCAATAATTCGTACATTTGTACATATATACGCAAATATTGGTTCAAAGAGGTCCCGAACGACGATAGGAAGCGATAATTTGTGTATTTTCGTACAATTTGCTTTACAGGGGCCCCATTTGTCTAAGAAATTGGGGAGAAATGCACAATTGTGCAGAGAGGCCGATTTTTGGACCATACCACGTACAGCCCCGGCAACGAGTTTCTCTATTGGA
>NZ_CP075889.1:6932500-7107500 GCF_018604145.1 Paenibacillus agaridevorans
CCAAGAGTCCACATCGACGGGGAGGTTTGGCACCTCGATGTCGGCTCATCGCATCCTGGGGCTGAAGTAGGTCCCAAGGGTTGGGCTGTTCGCCCATTAAAGCGGTACGCGAGCTGGGTTCAGAACGTCGTGAGACAGTTCGGTCCCTATCTGTCGCGGGCGTAGGAAATTTGAGAGGAGCTGTCCTTAGTACGAGAGGACCGGGATGGACGTACCGCTGGTGTACCAGTTGTTCCGCCAGGAGCACCGCTGGGTAGCCAAGTACGGACGGGATAAGCGCTGAAAGCATCTAAGCGTGAAGCCCCCCTCAAGATGAGATTTCCCAGTATGTAAGACCCCTTGAAGACGACGAGGTTGATAGGTTCGGGGTGGAAGCACAGCAATGTGTGGAGCTGACGAATACTAATCGGTCGAGGGCTTATCCTAATCGCTTACTTGGTCATACAGCCGGTAAGCAAGCTAAAGATTCAGCAACTTTCGTATCCAGTTTTCAATGTGCAAACATTGAAGCGCATGGCGTATTTCGAATTCGTTCGGGAGACGCGATCAGCGAGAAACATCGTTTGGTGGCGATGGCGGAGGGGAACCACGCGTTCCCATACCGAACACGACCGTTAAGCCCTCCAGCGCCGATGGTACTTGGACCGCAGGGTCCTGGGAGAGTAGGACGTCGCCAAGCACGAATAACCCACCGTATTTATGACGGTGGGTTTTTTGTGCGTTCAGGGACGGTTGGATGGAGGCTGTGCCTATCCAACCGTCCCTGGGCGACGTTCCTCTCCCTAGTGGGGAGAGTGTCCGAACCCTCTGATCGATGCAATTCGACGATGTTGGCCCGGCTTTAGAGGTAGGTTCAGACGCCGACCGGGGATGCGATTGCTTCGAAGCCAACTCATCCCCAGTGCGGAATGGACATCGCCAAGCAATGGTTGTCGCTCACGCCGACAACCTGTCAACTAAACATACCAATTACTTCTTACTGCGAGTACGTCGGCCACACCGACATACTGCCCTCCAACAAACTTGCTCTAAACAAAAAGCCCCACTACCCTTGCGGGCAATGAGGGAAATAGTTGTACTGGAGACAAACTTAACGGTGATAATACGAAGCTTCTTTGGACTCTAGGCGCAGGACGCCGTCCTTGCGCTGCTTGCGGAAGGATAGCGACAACAGCATGCGAGGTGCGAGCAGCCATGTATGCCAGCTTATAAGGCTAATCATGAGCGCAGGCGTCGCCCAAGGGTACACAACGCCGATAACGCATAGTCCCAGCCAAAAGAGATGGCGATGAACCCGGCGGAACAGATGCAAAGTAATGTCGTTAGCCGGCTTGAATCCGATCCATGGCGGGATAATACGCCAAATCCACTTGCGATCGGCTGCTTCATCTACCTGTATGAAGGTTACTAATAAGATAAGGATATGAAGCAGCTGAACAGCTGCGAATCCGAACAGCCAGGCAAACAGTCCGTTCATGCCATAGGCAAGCATCTGGATGCCAAGGAAGATGCCTGCAATTATGAGATGGCTGGTAACCAGCTCCGGCCTCACCATGACTCTTTTAACGAGCTGATACTGATATATAGTGGCATTCTGTTGCTGGGATAATGATTGCTTCATAGGATGATTGTCCTCTTCTCCGGAATTTACAATCCTCTTCCTTACATTTATCGGCATGCAATAGACAGTTGTGCACTACAAATTTGGGCTCAGGAATCACCAATTGCCCAGATCCGGCATACGATAACGAGAAAAACTACCGTCGCGCGCGGGCGCACATTCTCGAAAGATTTCTATAGAAGATTTTCACATGAAACAAGTATATTTCAATAGACTATGTGCCATAATAGTAGGTAAAGACGATGGCGATAGAAAGCGGGGATTGGAATGAACGAATTTCGCGATCACCATTGCATTATTTGTGGATTGCCCAAGGCGGAGGGCGAAGGGATTGTTATCGTAACTGGTTTTATATGCGAGAATTGTGAGACAGAGATGGTACAGACCGACGTTCAAGACGCCAAATATCCTTTTTTTATTCATCAGATGAAACAATTGCTCGTTGAGAAAAACGCTTAAAGCGGCTTCTAATAAAGAGGCTGCTTTTTTTCTTGAATTATAGGAAAGTATAAGTTTTCTCCATACTTGACCTATAAATCTCGGAATGAAACGCGCTGCAATATCAAAAGACGGCGACAGCCGTTTCACCTTGCTCCCGGTCAACGTTTACGAGTGTGCTTTCATTCGCTACAATGTAGGCAGACACCGCCCTACGGGCGAACGAAGGGATTGCAACAAAATGAACCCTATATATGCACCTATATATGAAGCATTAAAAAAACATGCAAGCAGCAAGCCGCGGAGCTTTCATGTACCGGGGCATCAGAATGGACAGGTATGGCAGGAGCTCGGAGCCGCAGCAAACACTTCAACAGGCCATACAATAGATGCCTATAGGCAAACCTATGATGCCATAATGAGGATCGATGCAACGGAATTATCCTCTACGGATGATTTGCATCATCCCGAAGCGGCGATCCAAGAGGCGCAGATTTTGGCTGCGCAAAGCTTTCATGCAGAAGCAACATTTTTTCTGGTTGGAGGAAGCACATCGGGCAATCTGGCTATGCTGCTTGCAGTATGTGATCCTGGTGATCTGGTGATCGTGCAGCGCAATGTACATAAGTCGATCATTAATGGACTGAAACTCGCGGGAGCAACAGCCGTTTTCGTTAGTCCACAGCGCGATGCAGGTTCTGGGCTTGCTGTAATCCCCTCCCTTAGCGGGATAGAAGCAGCGCTGAAACGTCACCCGCAAGCGAAAGCAGTCTTCTTATCGAATCCCAATTACTATGGCATGGGTGAGCAATTAAATCGATATGCGGAGACGGCGCATCAATACGGTGTTCCACTGCTGGTAGACGAGGCCCATGGAGCCCATTACGGTCAACATCGTGAGCTCCCGCGGTCGGCGATGCAAGCGGGAGCGGATGCGGCTGTGCAATCGACTCATAAGACGCTGCCTGCTCTTACGATGGGAGCCATGCTCCATATTCAGGGTAATCGAATAAATCTGGATCGCTTGAAGCAAGCGCTGGCTATCGTCCAGAGCTCCAGTCCGTCGTTCCCGATTATGGCATCGCTCGATATTTCCCGAGCAATGATAGCTTTTTTTCAAGAGGAGCTGTTCCAGCCTGCCTTAGCTCATGCCCGTACATTCCGTGCCTGGCTGAAGGCTGCTAAGCTGTTCCTTCAAGAAGTCACTTTAACGGATGCAACCGTCAGTAGCAAGCATGACAGGAGCGAGATGATAGATCATACTTCGCTTCAGCGAGATCCGCTTAGAATCGTGCTTCATGATTCGACCGGAACTCTAACCGGCAAGCAACTGCAGCAGCTGCTCGAGGAGAAGGGCTGTTGGGCGGAGATGTCGGATAACGTATACGTGGTGCTGCTGATCGGGATTGGTACTGGAGATGAGCATATGGAGCGGTTGAGAGATTCCATAACATTCATACATCAAACAATTGCAAGTGAAATGGAAGATATCGCGCCCAACATGAAACGATCGGTAAAAGAAGCTGAAAATAGGCATTTAGCGAGCTCGGCAGTATGGGCTGCGACTGCATTAGAAGAGCCTGTGGCGTTCGGCGGAGGATGGTACCGGAACCAGCCCAGCATCCGTCTGCCGCTTCGAGATGCAATAGGCCGCCGTGTCGCCGAGATGGTTGTTCCGTATCCGCCGGGTATTCCGCTATTGTATGCAGGAGAGAGATTGACGATTGCGGTGGCAGAAGAAATCGAGAGATTAGCTTCCGGAAGAGCCAATTTCCAGGGAGCAATCGACTCCGGCATGGACACAATCGCTGTCTATGAGGAAAAACCTGGGGGCTAAAGCTCGAAAAAGCGCATGATTCAACGAATTTCGTTGTGGTGTCACGTCCGCTTTGTTACAATAAATAAGAGTACAAGTCAAGTAGGTTAGGGGAAACGGCAAGTTGACTAAAGGAATCTTCATTACTATAGAAGGCGGCGAAGGATCAGGCAAAACAACGCTGATCCAGCGTCTCTCCCATGCTCTTCAGCAGAAGGGATGGGATGTGATGACGACGCGCGAGCCGGGCGGCATCCCGATCGCGGAGCAGATTCGGACCGTGATTCTGGATCCTGCGCATACGAAGATGGATGCTAGAACCGAAGCGTTGTTGTATGCGGCTTCACGAAGGCAGCATCTGGTGGAGAAGGTATTGCCGGCGCTCGAACAAGGCGCCATCGTAATCTGCGATCGGTTCGTCGACAGCAGTCTGGCTTATCAGGGCCATGCGAGAGGTCTTGGGATGGACGCAGTATGGGAGATCAACACATTCGCCATACAAGATACCATGCCGGAACTAACTTTGTTCCTGGACGTGTCGCCTGAGGTGGGACTCTCCCGAATCAATGCGGCAGCGGACAGAGAGATCAATCGTCTCGATCTGGAGCGTCATTCCTTCCACGAGCGTGTAAGAGAAGGCTATCGGATGCTGCTGGAGCGGTTTCCGGAACGGATCGTGTCAGTAAACGCAGACAGGCTTCCGGATGACGTATTCGAAGAAGCGCTGCAGGTGCTGATGGACCGACTGAACAGATAGGCAGGACGTACGATTGTCGGCATCATGACGGTTGCGGCATACGGTTGCTCCAAGCAGTTCCAGTAACCGATAACAGCCCAATGCATAGGATAAGGTGAAGCGGCTGTCGCCGTTCTTCGGCGGCGCAGCGCGTTACGCAAAGGCGATGACCTAATTTAATCTTAAACGAGGGGGAATGAGGATGAAATTAGTTATTGCGGTCATTCAGGATAAGGATAGCAACCGGTTGTCGAATGCGCTTGTAAGAGAGGGATTCCGTGCGACGAAGCTGGCAAGTACAGGCGGATTCCTGCGTGCGGGAAATACGACGTTCATGATCGGGATTGAGGATGAGCGCGTGCATGAGGTGCTTCAGGTAATCAGCGCGAACTGCAAGGTACGCGATCAATTGGTTACGCCGGTGTCTCCAATGGGCGGCTCGACGGATTCCTACATTCCGTTCCCGGTTGAGGTGCAGATTGGCGGCGCGGCGGTATTCGTCATGCCGGTGGAGAGATTCGAACACTTCTGATTGGGTGTGACGTAGATGAGAGTCGATCAAAGCTGGCGACCTTTGGGCCAGAACCGAACAAGCGGAGATACGGGCGGAAGACCCGTTCAACCGGTTAGTTTCTCCGATGTCCTGGTGCAGCAGAACGCCCAGAGAACGAACGAGCAGTTGCAGCAGAAGCTGCAGGACATTCATAACCAAGGGGAACGTTTGGCCAAGCTGATGACGGTTCGGGAGCTAAAGCTGTATCGGGCCATGGTCAAGAAGTTTCTGGAGGATACGGTTAAGCGCGGAGTAGGGCTTAAGGAAGTGCGCGGCTTCGATCGCCGCGGACGCGTAAAGCGTTATAAGCTGCTCGACGAGCTCGATGAGACGCTGGTGTCGATGGCAGAGGAATTGCTCGACAGCGAGCAAGGACGATTGGAGCTGCTTAACAAGATTGGCGAGATCCGCGGGATTCTGATCAATCTTTTGTTTTAGGCGGACCTCCTTTAAGAAAGGTAAGGACAATGATATGAGTCTTGAACGACTGGAGCAAGCCGAAGGCCAGTGGAAGGCGCAGCGCATTTTGAGACATGCGCTGCAAAGCGGCCGCGTCTCCCATGCTTATTTGTTCAACGGCCCTTCGGGGACAGGGAGAATGGCAACCGCGCAAGCGTTCGCGAAGGCGCTGTTCTGTACGTCGAATGGCTGGGATGCGTGCGGGCAATGCCTGGCATGCAGAAAGTTCGAGCATGGCAATCAGACAGCGCTTCTGACGATCGCTCCCGATGGACAGAGCATCAAGATCGACCAGATCAGAGAGCTGCAGCGAAATCTGTCGTATCGGGGAACGGAGACGGAACGCACCGTATATTTGGTCGAACGAGCCGAGACGATGACGCTGCAGGCGGCCAATAGTTTGTTGAAATTTCTCGAGGAACCTTTGTCGCCGATTGTCGCCATTCTCATTACGGATAATGGACAAGCCATATTGCCGACGATCCGATCGAGAACGCAGTGGGTGCCCTTCCTGCCGATCCCGCCGGAAAGTATGCTGGAGAAGCTTGTCTTGGAGGGGGCTTCTCCGCTTCTTGCAAGAGCAGCCGTCCATCTGTCCTCGGGACTCGACGGAGCTAGACAAATTCTCCAGCAGAATGAGTTTGCAGAAATCAGAAACCTAGTGATACAATTAGGCAAGGAGAGCTTGTCCCGATTCACCGCGGCGATGATCACTGCCCAGCAGCAGCTATTCAAGACGGATTTGAGCGCCGGTATGGATATGCTGCTATCTTTGCTTACACTATGGTTTAAAGACTTTACACAGTTCCAGGCCGGAAGGCAGGACAAGATTGTTTTCATAGATCAGTTGGATTGGATAAGCAGTCACGCGTACGACCGTTCCTTTGCAGGATGGGTATCCTGCATGGAGCATATATTGGAGGCGGGCAAGCGCATTCGGGCGAACGTATCGCCTCAGCTCGCATTTGAGCAATTATTGGTACACTTACAGGAGGGCTAATCCTTGTATAATGTCGTCGGTGTCCGCTTTAAGAAAGCGGGCAAGATCTATTACTTTGATCCGGTCGAACATCCCGTAGACAAAGAACAACATGTTATTGTTGAGACCGCGCGGGGAATCGAATACGGTAAAGTGGTGGTGGGACAGAAGCAAGTCGGTGAATCGGATGTTGTTCTCCCTCTCAAGAAGGTTATTCGCATAGCAAGCGATTCTGACGCTCAGATCGTCGAAGAGAATCGCAACGCCGCTAAGGGTGCGTTCACGACCTGTCTTGACAAGATTAAGAGCCATCAGCTTCGCATGAAGCTGGTTGATGTCGAATTTACGTTCGACCGCAATAAAATCATTTTCTACTTTACCGCCGAAGGACGCGTCGACTTCCGCGAGCTGGTAAAGGATCTCGCCAGCGTATTCCGTACCCGGATCGAGCTGCGTCAGATCGGCGTAAGGGACGAGGCTAAGATGTTAGGCGGTATCGGACCATGCGGGCGGGTGCTCTGCTGCTCTTCGTGGCTTGGCGATTTCGAACCGGTCTCGATCAAGATGGCCAAGGATCAAAATTTGTCGCTTAATCCGACCAAGATCTCCGGATTATGCGGGAGACTTATGTGTTGCTTGAAGTATGAGCATGACAATTACGAGAGCGTACGCGAGGAATTGCCGGCCATCGGCAAGATCGTCGTGACATCTTACGGAGAAGGCAAGGTTACGGGCATCAACGCATCCACGAAGAGCGTATATGTATCACTGTTTGATGTACCGGGCAAGCCGAAGGAACTGCCGCTTGATGATGTTGTCGTGAAGTAGACGGCGGCGTTAACAATCTGACAGGCGAGAGATACTCGCGCTTGATGCTCTGGGGTGGGGACTTGGAGAAAAAAGATATATTTAAACAGATGGATCAATTGGATAGCCAGATAGGGGAGTTCCATGCCCAATTCAGTGCGCTCAAGCAGATTATCAAACAATTGCTTGAAGAGAACAATCAGCTGAGCATGGAAAATCATCAGCTAAGGCTTGTGCTGAAGCGGGAGACCGCCCCCGATCGGGAAACCGTTCCGGCAGCTTCGACTCAGGCGATGGAACAGCATAACGGAACTTCTGCCGAGATAATAATTGGCAATATGGAACACGACGACAACGGTGCCGCGATTGGAGAAGGATATGACAACCTGACGAGGCTTTATCACGAAGGGTTCCATATCTGCAACGTCTACTACGGTCATCTCCGTACCGAAGGCGATTGCCTGTTCTGCCTGTCGTTCCTAAATAAATAAGCAGTATGTATCGACGGGCCGTCCTTACCTGAGGGGACGGTCATTTTTTAAATTATAGGGAAACATAAGATTTTCTATATAAGGAGAACACGAAGATGACGCAATTAAAGCCAAATGATTCATCCACTAGTCAGTCTGCGCAGCGGGAAGATCAGAAGATCGGCTTATTGCCCGGGGAGCGAATGGATGACCTGCTGACGGATACAGGGCTTAGGATTATACAGAGCCGCGAAGTCTTCAGCTTCTCGCTGGATGCTGTCTTGTTATCCAGATTCGCCAGCCTTCCGAAGCGGGGCCGAGTTGCGGATCTATGCTCCGGCAACGGAGTTATTCCCATCCTGATGTCGGCCGGAACGGAGGCAAGGATGGATGCCATCGAGATTCAACCGCGACTAGCCGACATGGCCAGGAGGAGCGTGGAGATAAATGGGCTCCAGGAGCAAATTACCGTGATACGAGAGGATCTCAGGGAATATGCGAAGACGGCTGGCAACGGCATTTACGACGCTATTACGGTCAATCCCCCTTACATGCCTGTCACGGCTGGAGATCAGAACGTGAACGAACATTATGCGATCGCGAGACATGAGATCCATTGTACGATCGAGGATATAGCCAGCGCCTGCTGCAGGCTGCTGCGCCCCGGGGGCAAGTTGTTTATGGTGCATCGTCCTTCGAGGATGCTGGATATCGTGGAGACGATGCGGCGTTATAGGCTGGAGCCCAAGCGGATCCAATTCGTACATCCCAATACAAGGTCCGAGGCTAATATGATATTAATAGAAGCAACGCGTGACGGGAAACCTGACATCAGACTGCTTCCGCCTATAATGGTGTATAACGACGAGGGGGTACAGATCGTATGAACAGGCAAAAAAGCTACGAAGCTCCGCAAGCGGTTGCCTCAGGCAAGTCTGCACCGGGCAGTCTTTTCTTGGTGGGGACGCCGATCGGCAATCTGGAGGATATGACCATGCGGGCAATCCGCACCCTCAAGGAAGTGGACCTCATTGCAGCGGAAGATACCCGGCAGACGAGGAAGCTGCTGTCTCATTTCGAAATTCATACGCGGCTGGTGAGTTATCATGAGCATAATAAGGAAGCGAGTGGTCCGGAGCTGATACGGTTATTGCTGGAAGGCCAATCCATTGCGATTGTCAGCGATGCCGGTCTGCCTGCCATCTCTGATCCAGGAGCCGACCTTGTCCGCGATGCCGTAGAACAGGATATCGCCGTTATTCCTATTCCGGGGGCGAATGCCGCTTTGTCCGCGCTCATTATGTCCGGGCTGCCGACTGACACATTTACATTTGCCGGATTCCCGCCAAGGGAGAGGAAGTCGCTTCAGAAACGTCTGACCGAGCTGTCTGGCCTCAGGTCCACGCTGCTCTTTTATGAATCGCCGCACCGTATCAAGAAGACGCTTGGCGAAATGCTGGAGAGTATCGGCGATCGCCGGATTGCCGTTATTCGCGAGCTGACGAAGCGGCATGAAGAAGCCATCAGAGGTACGGTCTCGGAATGTATCGCATGGTTCGAGGAGTATCAGCCTCTCGGTGAATTCTGTATCGTGGTAGAAGGCGCAAGCGATGGGGAAGCGGGCAACGGTCTTGCGAATCCAGAAGCTTGGTGGTCGAAGCTTGGCCTGGAGGAGCATGTGGCCCACTATGAAGCCGAGATGAGCAGGAAGGATGCCATTAAGCAAGCAGCGACGGATCGCGGTCTGCCGAAGCGGGACGTATATAATGAAGTGAACCGCTGACCGAATTTCCGGACAAAAAAAAGGACCTTCCTGGCCGGGTTCTAGCGCAGGAAGGCATCAAGGAGTATAAAAAGGTTAGAATTAACATGTGGATATAATGATTATAACCGATTTTTTTTATTTTGTCACAGGAGAAGGCATTTCTGATAAACAAATATGGCAAACAATTTTTCCTTTGAAGTACGACACGTTTTCGGCGTTGCCGCAGAAGATACATGCAGGCTCGTATTTCTTAAGCATGATGCGTTCGCCATCTACATAAATCTCGAGAGCGTCCTTCTCGCCAATGCCAAGCGTACGGCGTAATTCGATTGGAATAACAACGCGCCCAAGCTCATCGACCTTACGAACGATACCAGTAGATTTCATCATCATTCATCATTCCCCTCAGATAATATATTCGTCAATGTTCGACAATATTTTATAAATTCATGTTACTATAATACCAACTCTTCCCATAACAGTCAACCTGTAAAAATCAGCAGATAGCGTGCTGTTATAAGGATATTACCCACTATAGCAGATAATATTCTATGTAATAGAATACAACAGCTTCGACAAATTGGAAACTTAATTACGACATTATTCGACAAAAGTCGATAAAACTGTGTCGAATTTATGAACAGAAGGAGATGAGGAAATGAACGGTCAACTTAAGGAGGAAAAGGTATTTAAGGATCCCGTCCATCATTATGTGTACGTCCAGGATGAGACGATATGGAGCCTGATTAATACAAAAGAGTTCCAGCGACTGCGCCGGATCCGGCAGCTTGGGACAACCTACTTAACCTTTCACGGCGCGGAGCATAGCCGGTTCTCCCATTCTCTTGGCGTCTACGAAATTACGCGCCGCATTATTTCGCAATTCGAGCGCTACGGCTACCCCGACTGGCCGAAGGAAGAAAAGCTTGTCTCCTTGTGCGCGGCGCTTCTCCATGACGTAGGACACGGTCCGTTCTCCCATTCGCTGGAGGAGATCTTCGCTACGGATCACGAGGAGTGGACATGCGCCATATTAATGGGAGAAACTGAAATAAATGGCGTGCTTCGCTCCGTTTCCGAAGAGTTTCCTTCGCAGGTTGCGGCCGTCATTAAGAAGAAGTATCCGAAGCCGATCGTCGTCAGTCTCATCTCCAGCCAGATGGATGCGGACCGTATGGATTATCTGCTGCGCGACGCCTACTTCACGGGCGTTAACTACGGCACGTTCGACCTGGAACGCATATTGCGGGTATTGCGTCCTTATAAAGGAAAAATTGTAGTGAAGGATAGCGGCATGCATGCCGTCGAGCATTATCTTATGTCGCGCTACCAGATGTATTGGCAAATATACTTCCATCCCGTTACGCGCAGCTCGGAGATTATATTGAGACAAATATTTCGAAGAGCGCAGCAATTAAACGCGGAAGGCTACCAGTTTGGCTGGATGACGCGTTCCATTAAGCAGCTTTTGGACAATACGCTCGAGCTGAAGGATTATTTGAAGCTTGACGAGGCGCTCGCTCAGACGGCCTTCTCCGAGTGGGAGCAGGAGGCCGATCCGCTGCTCAGCGACCTGTGCCATCGATTTTTAAACAGGCAGCTCTATAAATATGTAACCATCGATCAACCGGATGAATTATTGCTTGGCGAGGTTGCCGCTACCCTGGAATCCATCGGTCTGAATCCGGATTATCATATGGAGATCGACTTCCCCTTCGATCTTCCTTATGATGTATACCGACCGGATCGGCAGGAGGGGGAAAAACGGGAAAAAGCGCCAATTTTGTTGCTGGACGAGCATGATGAAATAAGCGAGATTTCCTTGAAATCCGACATTGTTCGTTCCATCACAGGCTTGCATCAAGGAAAGTATCATTTGTATTACCCGGAGGAGCCGTTGCGGGCCAATAGGGCGCAGCTATCCGACCGAATGAGGAAGTTATTCCAACTGGATTAAAGGAGATGGACATCATGTTATTCGACACGCATACGCATCTGGACGCTAGACAATTTGACGAAGATCGGGAGCAGGTAATCGACAGGGCTCGCGCTGCCGGAGTCAGTCTTATGGTAAACATAGGATGTGACAGGAGAAGTATACCATTAACAATCGAACTGGCGGAGCGATATCCGTTTATCTACGCGGCGGTAGGTTGGCATCCTGTGGACAGCATCGATATGAAGCCGGAGGATCTGGAGTGGATCGAGCGTCTTTCCAGCCATGACAAGGTTGTCGCGATCGGCGAGATCGGGCTGGATTACCACTGGGACACATCGCCGAAAGACGTACAGCATCGCGTATTTCGGGAACAGATCAGGCTGGCCAAAAAGGTAAAGAAACCGATCGTCATTCATAATCGGGATGCCCATGAGGATGTTATTCGTATTCTTAAGGAGGAAGACGCGAAGGAAATTGGGGGTGTCATGCATTGTTTTTCCGGGAGCTGGGATACTGCAAAACAATGTCTTGATATGAATTTCTATATTTCGTTCGGAGGACCGGTTACGTACAAAAATGCAAGGGTTCCAAAAGAGGTGCTCGAGAGGGTTCCGATGGATCGACTATTGATCGAAACCGACTCCCCATATCTTACTCCTCATCCAAATAGAGGGAAGAGAAATGAGTCTGCATATGTGGCTTTGGTGGCTGCCGCCGCAGCCGAAATTAGGGGCATCTCGGTGGAGGAATTGGCTCAAATCACGATGAAAAACGGTAAAAATTGTTTTGGCATCGAAGGAAAGTCAGTCTAAAAGCGAGAAAACGAGACCTTTCATGCAAAAAAACTGATTTTTGCAGCTGAATTCAACTATTTATTCGGAGTTTTCCTGCTTTTTTCGTGAAAATCGCATTTTATCGCTTCTTTACAACTGGGCTCCGATGAAGGTATGATTCGTATCAGAGCTTTACATTTTGTATTGGATTTCCAGCCGAGCAGACATTTTTGCACCCTCAAAATAACCTCTCCACATTCCCGGGTAGTGAGCGCTAAGGCGCCTACCACATGTGCTCCACTTTGACGACAACCTCTAGCATGTCCCGAATATTCGGTTAGTAGTCGTCATAGGGTTAATCAGGGAGGTGAGAGTCTGCAAGACTGGAGTGCGTGCTTGCACGCCAATATACTATAGTCGCGTCAGTTGTAACATGCGTAACACTTGGCGGCGGGGCTATGAAGGAGGACCGAGGAAGTGGGCCTGAGTAAGAAGAAGGACACCCATGGGAAGCGATCATCCAGCATGACTTTCGCAATGCGATGGAAGCATGGAAACTTGCGTTTGATTATGTTAAGTGCAGTAATCTCAATCGCTATGACTTTCATGTTTTTGGTGTTGTTGTACGGAACGGCTGTCAAGAGCGTCTCCGTAGTAGTGAATGGACAAGAAACCGTTGTCGAAACGAAACAATGGGTCCTGCAACGCCTACTGGATGAACAAGCTATTACAATAGGACCGCACGACAAAGTGTCAGTCCCGCTTAATTCACCGATTAAGGACGGCGACCGGTTCGAGGTCGATCATGCGATTCCCGTAATTGTAAAAGCAGATGGCAAGACATCTACGGTGTACACGACAGAGAAGACGGTTGGAGCGGCGATCGAGAAATTGGATATAACCGTCCGCAGTGATGATAAAATAAATCCGCCTCTGTCCGCGGAAGTGGCAGAGGATGAGCTTGTAACAATCGTTCGGGTAGACACGAAGGTGTCGGCACTCGAAAAGGATGTTCCGTTCTCTATCGTGAAGAAAGAAGATCCGACGCTGGAGAAGGGTAAGGAGAAGGTCATCCAAACCGGCAAGAGCGGCGTTTTGATCGAGCAATCCAAGGAGCAATACGAAGACGGCGTGCTTGTCGCAAGCCAGGTCGTAAGCGAAGTTGTGCAGACGGCTGCCGTTGACCAAATCGTCGCCATTGGCACGAAGAAGCCGGAACCGAAAGTCACGGTTCTGTCGAACAAGAGCCCAAGCGTGACTACGGTAACGAAAGACGACCTTACCTTCAGCGCGAAGAAAGTGTTGAAGAACGTGACGCTTACCGCGTATACCGCGGGCGTCGAATCGACAGGCAAAGACGAGGACCATCCGCAATACGGCCTTACGGCATCCGGTACGAAGGTACAGGAAGGCCGGACGATCGCAGTCGATCCAACCGTCATCCCGATGGGATGGTGGGTATACATCGAGGGCATCGGCTTCCGCCGCGCCGAAGACAAGGGCAGCGCCGTAAAAGGCAACAAAATCGATGTGTACTTCGATAGCACCAGCTATGCGAACAAGTTCGGCAAGAAGACGGGCTACACAGTTTATGTGCTGGGTCCGAACAAACCATCGGCAAGCTAACCTGCCTAAGCTTCGGATGAAGCTATCGTAATGTTGAACTAAATATGCCATCATAAGAAGAGGCGACGCCTCTTCTTTCTTCTTTTTTCTCGCGAAAATAAAGAAGAAGGCAAGGAAAGACGGCAGAAAGCGGGGATGGTCAGATTGATTAAGGAAATCATTGTAGTGGAGGGCAAGGACGACACGGCTGCTATCAAACGGGCTGTTGAAGCCGACACGATCGAGACGAACGGTTCCGCCATCGGCGAAGACGTGCTTCGTCGGATTGCGCTTGCTAACGAACGCAGAGGCGTCATTATATTTACCGATCCTGATCATGCCGGCGAGCGCATCCGAAAGATTGTCGCCCGTCATGCGCCAGGCTGCAAGCACGCATTCCTGCCTCAAGAGAAGGCATCCTATAAAGGCGATATCGGCATCGAGAACGCGAGCCCGGACGCCATCCGACAGGCTTTATCGGAGCTGCGCACGGAGGCGCTTAGCGGCGAGGGGGGCGAGATCACTTGGGAGGACCTTATGGAAGCAGGGCTGATCGTCCATTCCGATGCGGCACGCAGAAGGCTGATTATGGGCAAGCTGCTCGGGATCGGATACGCGAACGGCAAACAATTCTTTAAGCGGTGTACAAGCTTCCAGATTACGAAGAGCGAATTCGTGGACGCGCTCCGGGAGATGGAACAGAATGCGGAGGGGTCTTAAATATGGAGACGGAACAAGGGAACAGAAGCGGGCAAGGCGCAAGATCGGCATCGGATGTGGGCACGCCTAAGCGAACCAAAGAAATTATCGCGAAATACGGCTTCTCCTTCAAAAAGAGTCTCGGACAGAACTTCTTGATCGATCGCAACGTGCTGAACAACATCGTCGCGGCGGCCGGATTGGACGAGTCCAAAGGGGCGCTGGAGATCGGCCCGGGCATTGGCGCGTTGACAGGGCGCCTGGCGGAGACGGCTGGCCGTGTGACGGCTATCGAGATCGATCAGCGGCTTATTCCGATATTAGACGATCTGTTCGCCGAGCAGGGGCATGTGACGGTCATTCACGGCGACGTGCTCAAGATTGATTTGCAGGAGCTGTTTCGCAGTCAATTCGAGGGCCTCTCCGGCGTCAGCGTCGTGGCGAACCTGCCTTATTACGTGACGACGCCGATCCTCATGAAGCTGCTTGAGGAACGTCTGCCTCTGGAGAACATCGTCGTCATGATTCAGAAGGAAG
Organism: Paenibacillus agaridevorans; assembly: GCF_018604145.1. Lineage (NCBI taxonomy): Bacteria > Bacillati > Bacillota > Bacilli > Caryophanales > Paenibacillaceae > Paenibacillus > Paenibacillus agaridevorans. Next base: position 6,947,698 of record NZ_CP075889.1, read on the forward strand.
TCGCGCAGCGGATGGCCGCGAAGCCGGGAGGCAAGGAATACGGAAGCCTAAGCGTAGCCGTACAATATTATTGCGTGCCGGAGCTGGTATGCACCGTGCCGCATACCGTCTTTATCCCGCAGCCTAACGTGGACTCCGCCGTCATCAAGCTTACAGTGAGAGAGAAGCCTGCGGTAGACGTGCCGGACGAAGCCTTTTTCTTCCGCGTCGTACAGGCAAGCTTCGCGCAGCGCCGCAAGACGCTGGCCAACAATCTCACGGCTTTCGTAGGCAAGGAGAACCGGGAGGCGCTTGGCGGCCTTCTGGGCGGCATTGGCATCGATCCTGGCCGCCGGGGAGAGACGCTCTCGCTGGAGGAATTCGCGCGGCTTAGCCGGGCTCTCCTGGAGGCGAAGCTGTCGTTGTAAACGGCAAGTTGCAGAATCGCTCACCATTCGCTCCATCTGCCCATAGGATAGACGAAGAGGTGATTGACCTATGAAGCAAGGGGACCTGGTCGTCCGCAAATCATATGGAAGCGACGTTTTGTTCCGTATCGAAGCGGTTCGTTCGGAGACAGCCCTGTTAAAGGGCACGGATTATCGTCTGCTCGCGGACGCTCCAATTCCTGATCTGTCGGTCGTGCGCGATCCGGAATCAACGAGAGCGGCGCAACAGGCGCGTATTAAAGTAAATGAATCGTTACGCAAGATGCACACGGATCGGGAGAAGCAGACCGCAGAGACCGTGGATGCCATACGCCAGGGATTGCAGACGCCGGATGCGGCTTATTTCGAGATGCCCGGCAAGGTGCTGCATCTGGATGGAGACGGCAATTATTTAAAGAAGAGCATGCAGCTCTACAGCACGATGCAGGTGCCGGCGTATGGTCTGCATCTTCACGAGGCCCAGATGAGCGACATGCTCTACCGGCTGCTTCCGCAGGTAAGGCCCGACATTGTCGTTATTACGGGCCATGACGGCGTGCTCAAGCACCGCGCCCCGAATGAATTGTACAGTCTGACCAATTACAAAAATTCGCAGAATTTCGTTAACGCTGTCCGGGTTGCGCGCGAATACGAGAAGAACAGGGATAATCTCGTGGTGGTGGCAGGCGCCTGCCAATCCCACTTCGAGGCGCTGCTGCACGCAGGAGCGAACTTCGCCAGCTCGCCGGGCCGTATTCTGATCCATGCGCTGGATCCCGTGTACATCGCGATCAAAGCCAGCTTTACATCGATCCGGGAAACGATTAATCTTCCGGATGTCATACACGGTACCATTAGCGGGATAGACGGCGTTGGCGGCATCGAGACGCTCGGTCGACACAGGGTCGGCTTGCCGAAGCCAAAGGCTGCTGCATCGACTATGGCCAATGCAACGATGAACGCTTAACAGACGAACGAATGAGTCTTGCGGTCGTTTAATTAACAACGACTATTATGTCGCCTTTTGTATATTTTTTGTCATTGGAACACAAACTATCAAAAAATAAGGCCGATTTTTTATTTTTGGGTGAAATCACCGTTGACAAAATAAATAACTGGCTGATATAATATTTTGTTTCGTTTGACAATTGGTCTTTCCTTGGTTATAATGGACAAGGAAAGAGGTGGTAGTGGACAATGGCAAAAAACGCGCTATTGGATATCAAACGCAGCTTGGAAGCCCATGTGGGAGCCAAGATCCGTCTTAGAGCAAACGGCGGTCGCCGAAAGACAATCGAACGGACCGGTACGTTGGAAGAAATCTACCCTTCTGTCTTCATTGTAAAGCTGGATGAAGAGCAACACGCTTTCAAGCGCGTCTCCTACAGCTACGCGGATATACTTACCGAATCTGTTGAAGTGACCGTGTGCAATGATGAAGGCCAAGTCCGAATCGCTTATCTTCAACACTAGATGGACATAAGCTTCATATAGGCCCTTACGGGGCAACCTGACGCAGACCTCCTTGGGTCTGTGTCTTTTTTTTGGGACCATAAGAAGACCCGCATGATCCCTAACGTGCGGATGCATACTACGAATGGATGACAACCAAGCCTGACAAGGCAGAAGACGACAAGGAGGGATGATATGGGACGCAGGCGCAGAGGCGGCGTGATGTCGGAACAGCTGAAAGTAGAACTCGCAAAGGATCTGGGCTTCTACGGCACCGTTCAGCAAGAAGGTTGGGGCGGAATCAAATCAAAGGATGCCGGCAATATGGTGAAACGGGCCATTCAGATCGCGGAGCAGACGGCGGCACGATCGGGACAGCCGTAACGATCGACGATATCGTGACGCGGCTATGAAGAAGTACGACCCGGCTTTCGAAAGCAGCAACAGAGCGGCAAGAGTTTGCAAAAAGGGAAGCTAAGCTGTGCAGGACCTGCTCGAACGGTCTGGCATGGTTTAGCTTTTATTGTGCCCGTTTGTTATAATGAAGCTTACAGTTTAAATGAACGGGTGAACGAACCGATGAAAATTTATGAGAAAGCTCCTGCCAAAATCAATTTGCTGCTCGATGTGCTGCGCAAACGCGGCGACGGATACCACGAAGTAGAAATGATCATGACGATGGTCGATTTGGCGGATCGTCTCGAGATGGAGGAGCTGCCGCGCGACACGATCATCATTTCCAGCCAGGTGGGCTATATTCCGCTCGACGAGAAGAATCTGGCGTTCCAGGCGGCTCGCCTCATTAAGGAGCGGTATGACGTCCGTAAGGGCGTATACATCCATCTCGACAAGAAGATTCCAGTAGCGGCTGGTCTCGCCGGAGGAAGCAGCGACGCTGCTGCAGCGCTGCGTGGTCTTAACCGGCTGTGGGGGCTTGGCATATCGGAGGACGAGCTCTGCGACCTTGGGGCCGAGCTGGGCTCGGACGTGCCTTTCTGCGTGACGGGAGGAACGGCGATTGCGAGAGGGCGCGGAGAGAAGCTGGAGCACATCTTGCCGCCGCCGCAATGCTGGGTCGTTCTCGCCAAGCCGCCGATCAATGTGTCGACGGCCGATGTGTACGGCAGACTGAGAGCGAACGAGCTGAAGGACCACCCTTCCATCGAATTCATGAGAGGGGCGCTTGCGCGAGGCTCCTTCCACGATATGTGCGAAGGGCTGGGCAATGTGCTGGAGAACGTGACGCTGGAGCTGTATCCCGAGGTGCGTCAGCTAAAGGAGAGCATGCTCAGACTTGGAGCTGACGGCGTGTTGATGTCGGGCAGCGGACCTACCGTATTCGGCCTCGTATCGAAGCAAGCGAAGCTCCCGCGTATCTATAATGGACTGCGGGGATATTGCAAGGAAGTATACGTGGTAAGAATGCTTACATAAAGATGGCGTTATTGTTGATTAAATCCGTATAAAAATGTTATATTGGTAATATAATATTCGGATTTAGTGGGGGGAGATGGCATTGAAGAAGTTAAAGAGAAGCTCGCGGCTCGTTGAAATGACGCAGTATCTATTATCTCGTCCCCACACGTTAATATCGCTCACAGCATTCGCAGAACGTTATCAGTCCGCCAAGTCTTCCATCAGCGAAGATCTTGCTATCATCAAGGAAGTTTTCGAGGAAGAAGGCATCGGCGACCTGCAGACACTGGCGGGAGCGGCAGGCGGGGTTAAATACATGCCTAAGATGAGAGAATCTGTGGCGCTGGACATCATGAAGGAAACATGCAGAGAGCTGGAGCAGCCCGATCGCGTGCTGCCAGGCGGATATTTGTATATGACGGATATGTTGGGACAGCCAGAGCTGCTGGCTGATGTCGGACGGATGTTTGCAACCGCATTCGCAGATCGCAAAATCGACGTTATTATGACGGTGGAGACAAAAGGGATTCCGCTCGCTTACGCGACGGCGGCATGTCTTAATATCCCCGTCGTTATTGTGCGCAGAGACAATAAGGTGACTGAAGGTTCCGCGGTAAGCATCAACTACGTGTCGGGATCGACGAAGCGCATCCAGACGATGTCGCTGGCACGCAGAGCGCTTAAGGAGCAGTCCCGCGTACTGATCATCGACGACTTTATGAAAGCCGGAGGCACGATCCAAGGGATGATGGATTTGCTCTTCGAATTCAAGGCAACCGTGGCCGGCGTAGGCGTATTCGTGGAATCGGGAGAAGTGGAGCTGGAGGAGCGCCTGCTGGAGGATTACGTGTCGCTGGCGAAGCTGACGGCCGTGGATATGAAGTCGAAGCAATCCACCGTCATTCCGGGCAATTACTTCAAGGCGTAACCGCAAGCCTGCGCACACCATCACCTATATCCATCAATCATTGAGAGGCAGGGGACATGATGACAACACGCAAGGAAATGGAAATCGTCTCGACGGAAGCGGCGCCGGCAGCGATCGGCCCCTATTCGCAAGCGATCAAGCTGGGAGGTCTGCTCTTCACTTCGGGCCAGATTCCGCTCGACGCGACGGGCGCTCTTGTCGCGGGCGGCATCGAAGAGCAAGCTCATCAAGTATTCCGGAATCTGCAAGCAGTCTTGGAGGCAGGCGGGGCTTCCTTAGCCAGCGTCGTCAAGGCAACTGTTTTCTTGAAGGACATGAATGATTTCGCAACGGTCAACGGCATCTATGCCTCCTACTTCGGAGACCACAAGCCAGCTCGCTCCGCCGTAGAAGTAGCAAGGCTTCCAAAGGACGTTCTTGTCGAAATTGAGGTCATTGCATCGACTCTTGTCGAATGAAAACGAAAAATTATCAAAACAAAAAAAATATTTTAAATAGAGCATCAATTTACCAATTTAATAGAAGGATTTTGCATTTTTTCGTGGAAGTATACACCAAGTCTTGAGAGGCAAAGGTGGTGAACACAAGTGCAAATTACTGATGTCAGACTCCGCCGCGTCAATTCGGAAGGACGTATGAAGGCAATCGCATCGATCACCATTGACAATGAATTCGTTGTTCACGATATCCGTGTCATCGACGGCAACAATGGTATGTTCGTAGCTATGCCAAGCAAACGTACTCCGGATGGCGAATTCCGCGATATCGCTCATCCAATCTCTTCTACGACTCGTGAGAAGATCCAAGCCGCTGTTCTGGCGGAATATGAGCGTGCTGCCGATGAGGTTGCGATCGAGGAAGGTGCTTAACACGAAAGCTTTTGCAAGTATGATAAAACCTCTACCCTCGGCCTCTCGAAGATGAGCGACCGCGTTTAGTGGTAATAAATCCGCTTAGTCAGAAGAGAGAGCCGCGGCTCTCTTTTCTTTTGCCAATATATAAGCTATATTCATCTGAAGGATTGCTAGTTGGAGGAACCAGGGAGGTTATTGCGTATGACAAGAATGGCGATTGTGCTCGCGGCCGGTCAGGGCAAGCGGATGAAATCGAAATTATATAAGGTGCTGCATCCGGTGTGCGGCAAACCTATGGTAGGGCATGTGTTGGATACGGTCAAAGCCGCGAACTGCGAGAAGGTTGTCGTTATCGTCGGCCACGGCGCGGAGAAAGTAAAGGCTTATCTGGGCGACGCGGCGGAATATGCGCTGCAAGGGGAGCAGCTCGGCACAGGACATGCGGTGCTGCAGGCGAAGGAGTTGATCGGAGATATCGACGGTACGACGATCGTCGTATGCGGCGATACGCCGCTCGTTCGCGCTTCGACGGTAGAAGCGATGCTGAAGCTGCATGAAGAGAGCGGCGCGGCTGCGACCGTGCTAACGGCATCGTTTGCATATCCTGCCGGATATGGCCGCGTGATCAGGGGAGAGGATGGAACGGTTAGGCGCATCGTGGAGCAGAAGGACTGCTCGGCGGAGGAAGCGGCCGTACTGGAAATTAACACGGGCACGTATTGCTTCGATAACCGGAAGCTGTTTGAAGCGCTTGCGAACGTAAAGAACGAGAACGCGCAAGGCGAATATTATTTGACCGACGTCGTAGGCCTGCTAAAGTCGGCCGGCGAGGTCGTGCAGGGCTACTGTACCTCGGACTTGGCGGAGGCGATCGGCGTAAACGACCGCGTGGCGCTCGCCGAGGCGGAGCGGTTCATGCGCGAGCGGATCAACCGGGAGCATTTGCTAAACGGCGTGACGATTATCGATCCGCAGAACACTTACATTGAAGCGGGTGTAGTCATCGGCGCCGATACCGTGCTGTATCCGGGCAGCGTGCTTCGTGCGGGAACGGTCATCGGAGAGGACTGCGTCATCGGGCCGAACGCGGAGATTACGGCTAGCGAGGTTGGGGATGGCGCTGCTATTAAATTCTCGGTCATCGCGGAGTCTGTCGTCGGTCCGGAGAGCACGGTGGGACCTTACGCGAACCTCCGTCCGGGCTCGAAGCTCGGCCGTGGCTGCAAGATCGGCGATTTCGTGGAGCTTAAGAACGCGGTGCTGGACGATGGCAGCAAAGTGTCCCACCTCAGTTATGTGGGCGACGCGGTGGTCGGCAAGGACGTTAATATCGGCTGCGGAGCGATCACGGTCAACTATGACGGGTTTAACAAAGCCGTGACGGAGATCGGCGATCATGCTTTTATCGGCAGCAACGTCAATCTGATCGCGCCGGTTAAGGTCGGCGATGGCGCGTACGTCGTGGCCGGTTCGACTGTCACGCAGGATGTGCCCGCAGGCGATCTGGCCATCGCTCGGGAGCGTCAGGTCAATAAGCCGGGATACGCGGACAAGATCCGCGCGAGAGCGAAGGCGAAGAAGGAACGCAATTCGAAATAAACGGTTCTGCGATTTGGTCTGGCGATGCCGCTGCGGGAGCTAATTTGTTTAATTTATCCCGGGAGTGGGTAAAGTGATATGGACATCCAATTATTTAAGGAGGATTCCATATGGCTATCGCAATGCAGGCGGATGCGAGATCCGTCAAAACAAAAGGCGATCTTCGAAAGTTGCGCTTAGGCGGCATGGTGCCGGGCGTCGTATACGGAAAGCAGCTAAGCAAGTCGGCAACGGTGAGCATTCGGGAGAAGGAGTTGAAGGCGCTGCTTCGTTCTCAACCGAACGCGGTGTTAGAGATGGAGGTTCCGGGTCAGGGCAAACATTCCGTGATGGTCGCCGACGTACAAAGGGATTCGTTAAATGGCGTAATCACGCACGTCGACTTCCATCAGATCAATATGAACGAAGAGGTACGCGCGAACGTGCGGATTGAAGCGACTGGCGACTCCGCTGGCGTGCGAGAGGGCGGCATTTTGTCCATCGTGCTGCATGAGCTGGAGGTGCAGTGTTTGCCGGGGGCGATTCCGGAGCAAATCTCGGTCGACATCTCTTCGCTTGGCATTGGAGAAAGTCTGCAGGTGAAGGATCTGATGCTGCCGCAAGGCGTAGAGGTCAGCTCCGATCCGGAGGTTGTCGTACTGACGGTGCTGGCGCCGCAGAAGGAACTGGATGAGACGGAAGCGGAAGCGCAGGACGTGGAAGCGAAAGAAGCGGAGTCCCGCTCGGATCATGCGCAGCATGAGGAGATTTCTACAAGCACGTAACCGCAATAAATTTAGGAGGCCTGCCGGGCGATCGGCGGGCTTTTCTTTGCCTATAGGAAAGCGGGAGCCGCATGATTTTTTGGCGCTGCCCAACACCCGCTAAGGTGATTTATGATTTGAGGGTTCGTTTTTTGCGCCGAGTTATGCTACATTAAGTTCAATGAGATAGTGGCTTGCCCCACGCCGGGCAGGCATGGAGAGGGAGAGAGTAGAAGGCATGAAGTGGATCGTGGGACTTGGCAATCCGGGTACGCAATACAGGGATACTAGGCATAACGTCGGATTCATGGTCATCGACGAGTTGGCGAAGCGCTGGGGCATCTCGGTGACGGGAACCAAATGCAAGGCGCTGATCGGCGAAGGCAACGTCGGAGGCACAAAGGTGGTGCTGATCAAACCGATGACCTATATGAACCTGTCCGGCGAGTCCGTTCGGTCGTTCCTGGATTACTTCAAGGCGGATCTAGCGGACGGCATTGTCGTCTATGATGATCTGGATACCGAGATCGGCAAACTCAGGCTGCGTTATCAAGGCAGCGCGGGCGGGCATAACGGCATCAAGTCGCTGATTCAGCATCTCGGCACGCAGACATTCGACCGGATTCGCATGGGCATCTCCAGACCGCAGCCGGGCATGGTTATCTCCGACTATGTGCTGTCTCCCTTCCCGAAGGCGGAGCGCGACAAACTGGCGGATATGATCGGAAATGCGGCGGATGCGGCGGAATTTGCGCTAAAGGCAACGTTTGAGGAGACGATGGCGAAGTTTAATCGTTAGATCTTTAAAATCAATCGGGGGGCAGTACGTTAAGTTGGCGGTTATCTGGGTATACTGAGGGTATAACCTATCCTCAGGAGGCATACATATGGCTGTAAACTATATATGCAGACATTGCAAGACGTCCATAGGGTCCATCGAAGGAAACACGGTTACAGAGCGGGAGCTCGGCTTCCATTCCTTGACCCCCGAGGAGCGCAGCGATATAATAGCGTATGACTCAAGCGGCAACGTAACGGTGAAGGTTGTTTGCGATTATTGCAACGAAGCATTGAGCTCTAACCCCGATCTCATGCTGATCGGCAACCCTCTCCAATAAGAGGGGATATACGAATTGATAGGTTCCGCAGAACAAGCTATGACGGCATGCGTCCGGTCGTAGCTGTTTTGGCGTGGGCGAGGATGGACGATGTAGCGGGGAACTGCAGCCAGATGCTTGGCAGGAAGCAGCGATCGGATCTCCCCGGCCGGTCATATAGAAATGAGGTGCCACAGACGTTGAAAGCGCTAATACAAACTGTCGCGGCGGATCTGGACGTACAGTCTGTTCTGTCCGGAATTCGCAAAGGGATGCGCGAGCAGATGATATCCGGACTTGCCGGCTCTTCCCGCCAGGTGTTGATTGCAGCCCTGGAGGAGGAAATCGAGCGTCCGATGCTCGTTGTCACTCATAATATGTTCTCCGCGCAAAAAATAGCGGAGGATCTGCAGGAATGTCTGTCACCCGACAAAGTGCTGCTGTACCCTGCGAACGAACTGGTGGCCGCGGAGGCGGCGATATCGAGTCCAGAGACGCTGGCGCAACGAATGGACGTCCTGATGAAGCTGTCCCGCGGTTACCGCGGGATTGTTGTCGTGCCGTTTTCGGGCGTACGGCGGTATCTGCCCATCGGTAGCGTCATGGCGGATGCGCAGATCGAGCTCAAAATCGGCGATACGATGGCGCTGGAGGATTTCCTGCGTCGTATGACCTCGCTTGGCTACGTTCGCGCCGACCGCGTCGAGGCGAAGGGCGAGATGAGCGTTCGGGGCGGGATTGTCGACTTCTTCCCGCTCACGGCGCCGCAGGCTTGCCGGATCGAGTGGTTCGGCGACGAGATCGACTCCATCCGGACGTTCGAACCTTCCGAGCAGCGCTCGCTGGATCGGCTGGATAGCTGCGTCGTGCCGCCATGCCAGGAGATTATCGCGGACGCGGAGCGCATGGCCAGAGCCGCGGACCACGCGGCGGGGCTGCTGGAGCGCCAGCTCGACAAGATGACGGATCGAACCGCCAAGGAACGGCTGCGCGCCGAGATCGGCGGCGAGATGGAGAAGCTGCGGGAGCAGGTTTATTTTCCGGAGATGTATAAATATATATCGCTGTTATATCCGGAACGGCAGACAATCATGGACTACATGCCGGAAGATACGCTGCTGGTACTAGACGAGCCTACGAGATTGATAGAAACGTCCAAGCAGCTCGAGCGCGACGAGAGCGAATGGTCCGTCCATCTGCTGCAGAACGGCAAGTCGCTGCCAGGGCTTGTCCTGGCCAAGGATACGGAAGAGATTTTGCATCATCGTCCCTTCCCGACGCTGTTCCTGTCATTGTTCCTGCGCCAGGTGCCGCATTCGCAGCCTCAGAACATCCTGAATATGACGAGCCGTTCGATGCAGAATTTCCATGGGCAGATGAATGTACTGAAGTCCGAGATGGAGCGGTGGAAGAAGATCGGCGCCAAGGTCATGATGTTGGCCGGCGGCGCGGAGCGGATGGAGAGAATGCGACGCGTGCTGGATGATTACGGCATCGAAACGCCGATTATGTTGGAGGGCAACCTGCAACAGGGCTTTGAGCTGCCTTCGTCGCATCTGGTCGTCATTACGGAAGGCGAGATGTTCTCGCAGAAGCAGCGCAAGCAGCGCAGGATGGACAAGAAGCTCGACAATGCCGAGCGGATCAAGAGCTACACGGAGCTGAAGGTCGGCGATTACGTCGTTCACCATAACCACGGCATAGGCAAATACGTCGGTATCGGCACGCTCGAGATCGGCGGCATTCATAGAGATTATCTGCACATTATTTACTCGGGCGGCGACAAGCTTTCCGTGCCGATCGAACAGGTCGACATGATCCAGAAGTACGTCGGTTCCGAGGAGAAAGAGCCGAAGATCAACAAGCTTGGCGGCACGGAATGGACCAAGGCAAAGAGCAAAGCCCGGGCATCGGTGCAGGATATCGCCGACGACCTTATCAAGCTGTACGCTCAGCGGCAGTCCACGCCGGGTTATGCCTTCGGCACGGATACGACGTACCAGCAGGAATTCGAAGCGATGTTCCCGTACGACGAGACGAGAGACCAGCTTCGCGCGATCGATGAGATCAAGAAGGACATGGAGCGGGAGCAGCCTATGGACCGCCTCTTGTGCGGCGATGTCGGCTACGGCAAGACGGAAGTGGCCGTGCGAGCCGCGTTTAAGGCGGCGATGGACAGCAAACAGGTCGCCGTGCTTGTGCCGACGACAATACTTGCCCAGCAGCACTACGAGACGTTTCGCGAGCGCTTTGTGGGATATCCGATCAACGTCCAGGTGCTGAGCCGTTTCCGCTCGCGGAAGGAACAGAACGAGACGATCAAAGGGTTGAAAAACGGCACGGTCGACGTCGTCATCGGGACGCACCGGCTTTTGTCGCAAGATATTATATTCAAGTCGCTTGGCATGCTGATCGTGGACGAAGAGCAGCGGTTCGGCGTGTCGCATAAGGAGAAGCTCAAGAAGCTGAAGACGAATGTCGACGTACTGACGCTGACGGCGACGCCGATCCCGCGGACGCTGCATATGTCGATGCTCGGCGTGCGGGATCTGTCCGTCATCGAGACGCCGCCCGAGAACCGTTTCCCGGTTCAAACGTATGTGGTCGAGTACAGTCCGGCCCTTGTGCGGGAATCCATCGAACGGGAGCTGGCGCGCGGCGGACAGGTGTATTATCTGTACAATCGCGTGCAGGGCATCTACCAGATGGCGGAGCAGATTAACGCGCTTGTTCCCGATGCCAAGGTGTCGGTGGGCCATGGGCAGATGTCGGAGCAGGAGCTGGAGAAGACGATTCTCGACTTCCTGGACGGCGAGTCCGACGTGCTTGTCAGCACAAGCATTATCGAGACTGGCGTCGACATTCCAAACGTCAACACCCTCATCGTGCACGATGCGGACAAAATGGGGCTTTCCCAACTGTACCAGCTGCGCGGACGTGTGGGCCGGTCCAATCGGATCGCCTATGCTTACTTCACGTATCAGCGGGACAAGGTGCTCACCGAGGTGGCGGAGAAACGGCTTCAGTCCATCAAGGAGTTCACGGAGCTGGGCTCCGGCTTCAAGATTGCGATGCGCGACTTGGCCATTAGGGGAGCGGGCAATCTGCTTGGCGCGGAGCAGCACGGCTTTATCGCGTCGGTCGGCTTCGACATGTATTCGCAGATGCTGGCCGAGGAGATCGCGAAGCGTAAAGCGGAGATGACGGGCGAGGAAGTCAAGGTGCAAAAGGAAGTGGCGACCGCGATCGATATCAGCGTCGACGCTTATCTGCCGTCGGATTACATCTACGACAGCATCCAGAAGATTGAGATCTACAAGAAGGTCGCCTCGGTTAGTTCATTCGAGGAGTGCGACGATCTGATCGACGAGTTGGTCGACCGCTTCGGCGATCTGCCTCAGGCCGTCAGCAATCTGATGTCCGTAGCGCGCCTGAAAATATATGGCTCGATCTGCGGCATCGAGCTGATCAATCAAAAGGGCGACGACTTGATCTTTAGGCTGGCATCGCCGATCGGCGGCAAGATGGCGCGCAAGGCTGCAGACCAGCTTTGTCTCAAGCTGGAGAACCGGTTCCGGCAGAGCGCAGAGCAGGAGACGCCGCCGAGCATTACGCTGCGGGGCAAGGGGCTGAACATGGAGCAGAAGCTTCATTGGTCCGAGAAGTTCTTTGAGGGCTACAAGGATATCATCGCGCCGAAGGAAGTACTGCAGAATGCGACGTCATAGGTGTAAATTCGCTTTTGTTGTCCCTTTTCTGCTACAATACTCGTATTGCAAGGTTCATAACGCGAAAGGCGAAAGGGGATTCAACATGTTGCAAAGTTCACGCAAGTCGGCATGGCGCAGAAGCGCGCTGCTTACGGTTGCGGCGGTGCTTGTCATGACGATGCTAGCGGCATGCGGCGGCGGCAATAAGGGCGAGCATACCTTGGAGTTTAAGGGCGTAAGCGAGGGAGAAGTTGTCGCTACGTACAAGGATGGCAAGGTCACGCAAGCGGAGCTCGACAAGTATTTGGCGATCTTTGGCGTAACGCAGCCATCGTACGAGCAAATTATCACCATCCCGCAATTTCAGGAAATGATTCTCGAGCAATACGTTTCTTATAAGGTGCTTGCTGGCCAAGCCTCGGAAGAGTCCTTGAAGAAGGCTCGCGAGGACGTGGACGCGCAGCTGAAAGAATATAAGGAATATCTGAAGACGGACACGGCGCTCGAGGCGAAGGTTAAGGAGAAGAAAATCTCCGATGACGACATGTCTACGTTCCTTATGCTGACTTCGGCAGTCGTGGCGCACGTCAATTCCCTTGTAACAGAGGATGATATCAAGAAGGCGTTCGAGACTGCGCAAGCGGACTATGCGGTATCAACCGTACGCCATATTCTTGTGGCGACGACGGAGCAGAATCAAGAAACGGGCGAGACCAAAGAGGTTCGCAAGGATGAAGAAGCGCTGGCTCGCGCCAATGAAGTGAAGGCGAAGCTGGATGCCGGCGGCTCGTGGGACGAGCTGGCGAAAACATACTCCGACGATCCGGGCTCCAAGGATAAGGGCGGACTGTACGAAGAGGCGGAAGGCGGCAAGTGGGTACCGCCGTTTAAGCAAGCCGTATTCGAGCAGGAGATCGGCAAGATCGGCGACCCTGTAAAATCCGACTTCGGCTATCATGTCATTGTCGTCGAAAAACGCGACGTCAAGACCTATGATCAGCTGACAGAAGAGCAGAAGGAACAAGTGAAAAGCACGGCGGCTTACACATACATGGAGAAATTCATGACCGACGAGATGCCGAAGCAAGAGCTCAAGATCACTCTGCCTGAACCTGAGCCGACGGAAGGCACAGAAGAGGGAGCTGAAGGAGCGGAAGGCGCTGAGGATGGCGAAGCGTCCGCGTCTCCATCGCCTTCGGCCACGGACAGCAAGTAACGCCCGCGGGATAGAGTTGCTGTATCTCTATTCCTTCCGGCTATCGAGTACCATATAAGCTGTAGCGCAAAAATGCGGCAACGGAGTATCAAACCGGCCTGCATGACAAGAATCCCAGTCGACGAACGTGTCGGCTGGGATTTTTGTGTTGATCATTTTGCCATACGTACTCTTGCTCGGAATGACGAAACGATAGTGTCTATAGAAGGACGCTGCAGTCATTGCGAGTTATTGCAGGTCATTGCAGGTCATTGCAAGCCATGAAGAGAATAAAGGGGAAAACGCCCTCTATTATCGCCTCTATACCGGATTTTGTGGCTTTAAAGGGAAATCTTCCCTCTATTCTCCATCCAATTGACGTCTGTCCTCTAGTCCACTTGATTTAGAGGGAGAGTTTCCCTCTAACACTTCGAAAAACCGAAAGGGCAGTCAACTAAAGGGAGCTTTTCCCCTTATTTACAACATAAGCATTAAAAGTTTCCGAGCTTGCCTTAGAATTTCGTATTGGCGCTAAAACCTACCACTTGTTTCCGAAACGGCTTTGCTTTGCAAAGCTGGAGGTCGCTCATCTTCAGACCTGCGACGTTATTCGTGAGAAATCCAGGCAAACCGCGGACTTTTGCCCATCATAAGGACTGTCAGTTCCATTAGATTTGCGAAGTGCTGATTTTTGCCGAAATAACGCCTTCCATTTCCATTGCAGTGCTCCCGTTCACTTCTTACCGGACACTTGCGCAATTTTACCTCTGCACAATTAATAGACAGCCGCAGTCAGCAATCTGATGTCCGTAGCGTGCCTGGAAATATATAGCTCGATCTGCGGCATCGAGCTGATCAATTGAAGGGCGACGACTGGGTCTTAGGCTGGCATCGTAATTTAATCGGGAGGTTTGAGCGACTTTGTTATCGTTTGAGGTTAGCGGCAGGTCGAGGCAGGCGTTGTCACAGATCGTTTCGATTCGCTGTGATTGTGATCACAGGTTGGGGGAGGCATGGCATCTATACTTGAAATACAGGAAAACATCCTTGCGCTACGCATTGTCTGTATTTCCCGAAATGAAACGCGCCGCGCCGCCAGTGTAGCGACAACCGTTTCACCTTGGAAAAGGCAATACGAACCGACCAGACCATACAGAATGAGATTCTTAATCCTATATCCATAATGGAGGAGATTATTATGCTGAATCAACAAACTATTGCGGTCATTCAATCGACAGTGCCCGTCCTGAAGGAATACGGAACGGCGATTACGGGGCGTTTCTACGAGCGGATGTTCGAAGCGCATCCCGAGCTGTTGAACCTGTTCAATCACGCTAATCAGAAGCAGGGACGTCAGCGGGAAGCGCTGGCCAATGCCGTATACGCGGCGGCGCTGCATATCGATAAGCTGGAACAAATCCTGCCTGCCGTTCGGCACATTGCGCAGAAGCATCGCAGTCTGGGTGTCAAACCGGAGCAATACCCCATTGTAGGCCGGCATCTGCTGGCAGCCATCAAGGAGGTATTGGGAGATGCGGCGACGGATGAAATTCTCGAGGCTTGGGCTGATGCTTATGGCGTTATAGCCGATGTCTTCATCAGCGTGGAGCAGTCGATGTACGAACAGGCTGAGAGCCAGCCGGGCGGCTGGGAAGGATTCCGGCCCTTCGTTGTCGACAAGAAGATCGTCGAAAGCGATGTAATCACTTCGTTCTACCTGCTGCCTCGGGATGGAGGCGACATCGCTTTATTCGAGCCGGGACAATACGTCAGCGTAAAGATCGACCTGGAGGGCGACGAACATACTCATCTGCGTCAGTACAGCTTGTCTGATGCTCCTGGCAAGCCGTATTACAGGATTTCCGTAAAGCGGGAAGGAAGCCTTGCGGGCAAGCCGTCGGGCAAGGTGTCGGGCAATCTGCATGATCGTGTTGCGGAGGGAGACGTATTGTGGTTGTCGGCGCCGGCGGGCGAGTTCAAGCTGGAGATCGAAGGAGAAACGCCAGTTATGCTGCTGAGCGGCGGCGTGGGGCTGACTCCGATGGTTAGCATGGCGAATACGCTGGCTGAGCGTCAGCCGAATCGCAGGGCGGCATTCGTGCATGCCGCGCTGAACGGCAACACGCATGCGATGCGGGATGCCATGCTTCAACTGCAGGAGAAAAGCCCGGGGCTGTCCGTGCATTACTGCTACGCGGAGCCGACGCCTGAGGACCGGGAGCTGGAGCGCTACGACAAAGAAGGAGTCATTGACGCAAGCTGGCTGAAGACGCTGTTGCCTGATCCCGATGCCGTCGTCTATCTGTGCGGTCCCGTGCCGTTTATGAAGGCTATGTTCGGGGCGCTGCAGTCGATCGGCGTAGCAGAGTCGCGGATCCACTACGAATTTTTTGGACCGGCGGGGAGTTTGGCGCAAGAAGATTTACTTGCTCCCGCCGGATCGAAGTAGCCGATTGACGGTTTCTCGGCGAAGTCCGATAAATTGCCCTATCTCGTCTTGCGTCAATAGCTCGGAGATCGGAATAGGGCCTGCGAAGCTCGCGAGCCACTCCTGCAGCTTGCTCAGCTTCTCGGCCGGCGAAGTTCTCGTCAACTGGTCGATGCGCTGCTGCATGAGGCGGAGCCGGCTCTGAAGCAGCAACGCAATCTCAAGCGCCTTCTCTGGATGCGCGGCCAGATCGTCGTACCACTCCCTGGATGGAATCGTCTCGAGCTCGCTCGTCATCAGTGCGATAGCCGTACCATGGTAGGGCTGCTCGGATACGAGCGAGTGATGAGGAATCACTTCTCCTGCCACAATTAAATTAACGACAATCATATGGCCGTCCTCGTGAACGCGGACGATCTTAAGCAGCCCGCTCTTGAGTCTAAAGAGCGGGCCGTTGTCGCCTTGTCGGAACACGGTCTCTCCCTTATGAACAATCATGCCCTCTCCCCCTTCTTCTGAATGTTTGCTACGGCTAAGATATCGCTATGACCGTTAGATAAGTTTCCAAGCGTGCTTTGAATCCAAAATTTTTATTGGGGATAAAGCCCAACTAATGCTTCCGAAGCGGCTTTGCTTCGCAAAGCTGAGGGTGCTCATCTTCGAGAGGCCGAGGGTAGAGGTTTTCTTGAACGACAGGTTGGAATGTCTAACAGACACCAGGAGGCTGTCGATTCATTGTGAGTAACTGAAATTCCATATTCCATCCCCCCCGAACCCAGGTATAATGGAAAATATACTTGGGCCGGGGGTTTGTGCTGTGTTGAATAGACGTGTGCGTTACAAAGAGTTCGATCAAATGTCTTTTGCAGATATGATGGTATACTCCAAGCTTCCTGAGCATCCTTTTTGGAGTCACTTAGAGAAGAAGATAGACTTTTCTTTTGCAGATTCACTGTGCTCCGTGCTCTACTCGGGGCGCGGACAGCACCCATATGCGCCCTCACTGAAGCTTAAAGTACATCTCATTCAGATATACTACGGTCTTTCCGACCGCCAGGTGGAAGAGCGCATAATTAGCGACTTGTTCATCAAGCGTTTCTTAGGCTTGCCCGTCGACTTCTTTGGGTTTGATCACAGTACGATTGGCTTGGACCGCTCACGTATGGGTACCGCCATGTTTAAAGCCTGCCACTTCTACATTCTTGCCCAAATGTACAGCCATGGCCTTTGGGGCGATCACTCGGAGAAATGGATCATCGACTCGTTTGCCTCAAATCCCGCACTCTCCAAGCCGCGCACCTATCGCTTGATTCAACATGCTATGATCCGGGTCCTTCAACATTTAAAACGTAGCCATCGTGCGATATACCAACTCGCACTCGCTTCGGTTGAGACCGATGGACTCTACGCTCGTACCTCCGTACAACCATCTACTGCTGGTCACATGCTCGCTTTCAGCAAGTTGGTGGCACAAGCTTATGGTTTGCTTCAATGGTTTCAACTCGAGGATGTGTCTGCTTTGTTGCAAAAAGAACTCACGGAAAAAGAGCGCGAGACTTCTCAGCATTTGCAACGCATTTTGCAGGACATATTAGAGCAGAACAGCAGACCTGTACCGCCGACTGATGGCGACCCGATTGACTCTGCGCGGAACCAAACCGAACAAGAGATTGTGTTTGAAAAAATCCCGAGCCATGAAAGAACAAAGGATCGTCTTATGAGCGCTGTTGACCCGCACGCTCGAGTCGGGAGAAAGAATACATCCACCGTCACATGTGGCTACAAACTACAAAATTTGTGTGGGACCAGCTCCGTTGTGCTGAATGTGAACGTCGTGCCTGCGAATGAACATGACAGAGAAGCTATGTACGCGATGGCCAAAGATGTACAAAGCTTTTTCGAAATTTCGCCACGCGCCATGTTAGGTGACACCGCCTACGGCCACGGGTTGCAGCGCACTATGCTTGCCACTATTGGCATCCCTGTAGTAGCCCCTGTCATCCTGGGCAGTAACCCCTCAAAGGGATACGACCTCGCCCGATTTAGCTATGACAAGGAAAAGGACTGCTACACTTGTCCGAACGAAAAGGATACCGTAAAAAAGCGTCATATTCCTCAAAGCAGCGGTTGGCAATACTATTTTGAAAAGACAGACTGTGAAAGTTGCCCCTTACGCTCGGCATGTACAACAGGAAAAGCAGAGCGCCGGGTATTTCACAGTGACTATTATGAAGTGTACGAGGCTGCCAAGGATTACAACGCTACGATAAGCGGCAAATTAGATCGTAAACAGCGCATGCTGGTTGAACGAAAGAACCAAGAATTGAAGAATGACTGTGGTTTAGAGAGACCCTTAACGAAAAGCCGAAAAGCGTTGCAGCTTAAAGGTTACTTGGCTGCCATGGTCGTTAATTTGAAACTCACGTTGAGGAAGCTACTTCCTCAAAGACCTGGGTTTATTCGACGTCGAAATGCCATTAGTTACTAAGTAGAATCCGACTCCTCAGCCCTCCGATTATCCCACTCAGCGGTTCCCTCCAGCACACAATTGCCCCATTCCAGCACGCAACTCGTTCTTATCTACAGTGAATAGACAGCCTCTATGCGTCCGTTAGATTTTCGAAAACCCCAAAAATTGAAGAATAGCGTCATTTATGTCCGATAGGCAGTTGGGCTCTATTGCAGTCGTCTTAGCTTATTGTAGATGTCGACTCGGGACTAATCAACCACTATTTCCGATTGAAGTTGTTGACTGTATTTGTAAAAAGTGATATCATAAACATATCAAAAAGATATAGAGGTGAAGGCGATGAGGGAGAAAAAGGGATTTTGCGTAAGCGGGTATTTGGCACTCTTGTTGGCTTTGGTCGCGGCAGCGGGCGGTGGGTGGCTATTTGTAACGGAGTTGATGAAGGACACATCATCGTATGGGCTTGTCGCAGTCGGAGCAATTCTGATTGTGCTTGCACTCGTGGGACTATCCTCGCTGGTCATCGTTCAGCCGAATGAGGCCAAAGTCATTACCTTCTTCGGCACCTATGTCGGAACTGTCGTGGAGAGCGGGCTGTGGATGGTGCTGCCGCTGTCGACGAAATCGACCATATCGTTGAAAGTGCGGAATTTCAACAGCCAGAAGCTCAAGGTTAACGATGCGGAAGGCAATCCGGTCGAGATCGGCGCCGTCATTGTTTTCAGAGTAGTGGATACGGCAAAAGCGTCGTTCGATGTCGACCACTACGAGAGATTCGTGGAAATTCAGAGCGAGACGGCCATTAGACATATTGCGGCACAATATCCTTACGATACGTTCGAGGATGCAAGTACGGTGTCTCTTCGCGGCAATGCGGACGAGGTGGCAGCCGAGCTTTTACGGGAGTTGCAAGAAAGACTGGATGTAGCAGGTGTACAGCTTCGCGAGACGCGCATCACTCATCTGGCCTACGCGCCGGAGATCGCCAGCGCGATGCTGCAGAGACAGCAAGCCATCGCCATCGTGGCAGCGCGCCAGAAGATCGTGGAAGGCGCGGTCGGCATGGTCGACGCGGCTCTTCGCCAGCTTGAGGATAACGGCATCGTGCTGGATGACGAGCGGCGCGCGGCGATGATCAATAATTTGATGGTGTCCATCGTATCCGACCGGGCGGCCCAGCCGGTTATTAATACGGGATCGCTGTATAGCTGAGGATCGTCGGGATGGCTAAGGAGAAGAAGGCGTTTCCCCTGCGATTGGATCCGGAGATTCATCGCGCGCTGGAGCAATGGGCCGCGGACGAGTTTCGCAGCGTAAACGGGCATATTGAATTTCTGCTCAGGGAAGCGTTGGCTAAGGCGGGTAGATTAAAGTTGCCGGGCCGTGATACGAATAAGTAGGAAGTTCGACACAGGCGGATAGGACGACTCGCAGCTCAAGCGGCTGCGAATCGATCTATCTGCTTTTTTCGTGTAATGTTCGTGTTATATATTATCTCGGGATCAGATGGGGCTTGAGGGGGCGATACTAACTTGAATCCCCTGAACGATTATCAAATTCAATTATGTGAGTTAATCTTACATAATATTGATTGACATGTATCTATAATTAGCAATTTGAACGCAAATATAATATTTATGGAAATTTTAATGTAAACTATGTTGACACAACTAAAACCACCCCACTATAATTGAGCACAGGAGCGAACATTGGGAAGCTATTCCAGTCAATCGTTCGGAAAAGAGAGACAAATACTTAGGAAATGGGGAGTGGAGAGATGAGAAAAGGCTTGTTTTACCAATTTTCTTTGCTGATTGTGGCGGTTAGTATGGTGCTGGCGGGATGCGGGGCGAATAATGAACCAGCTTCATCGGGCACGAACGCACCTCAGGAGTCAAGCGCATCAGGGGGTTCTGACAACGGTGAAATCAAGGTAGGCATTCTTCATTCTCAGAGCGGCACTATGGCGATAAGCGAGACCTCGGTCATCGACGCTGAGATGATGGCCATCGAAGAAATTAATGCAGCAGGCGGGGTACTGGGCAAAAAAATCGTTCCGGTGCTTGAGGACGGCGCTTCCGATTGGCCGACCTTCGCAGAGAAGGCACGCAAGCTGATCTCCGAAGATAAAGTCGCGACGGTATTCGGCGGTTGGACATCCGCGAGCCGCAAAGCGATGCTTCCGGTATTCGAAGAGTTGAACGGCTTGCTCTGGTACCCTGTTCAGTATGAGGGACTGGAAGCTTCTCCGAACATCTTCTACACGGGAGCGACAACGAACCAGCAGATCGTTCCGTCGGTGACGTGGCTTCTGGAAAACCGGGGCAAGAAGGTATACCTGCTGGGCTCCGACTACGTATTCCCGCGTACGGCGAACCTGATTATCAAGGAACAGCTCAAGGCAGAAGGCGGCGAGTTGGCGGGCGAAGAGTACACGCCGCTTGGCCATACAGACTACAGTACCATTATTAGCAAAATCAAGGCGGCCGATCCGGACATCGTATACAACACATTGAACGGGGACAGCAATGTAGCATTCTTCAAGCAGCTTAAGGACGCCGGCATTACCGCCGAGGATATGACGACATTGTCGGTATCGGTGGCGGAGGAAGAAATCCGCGGGATCGGGGTAGACGTGCTCGCAGGTCACTTGGCGGCATGGAACTACTACCAGACGACAGATACGCCGACCAACGCGAAGTTCGTGGAGAGCTACAAGGCGAAGTATGGCGCGGATCGCGTAACGGCGGACCCGATCGAAGCGGGCTACACGGCGGTATACCTCTGGGCCGCGGCGGTCGAGAAAGCGGGTTCGACGGATGTTGCAGCCGTTAAGGAAGCAGCCAAGGAGCTGGAGTGGGACGCTCCGAGCGGTAAAGTGAAGATCGACGGCGAGACGCAGCATATCTACAAAACGGTCCGAATCGGCGAGGTGCAAGCAGACGGGCAATTCAAGGAATTGTGGAATTCGGGAGAGGCCGTCAAGCCGGATCCATTTTTGAAGGGCTACGAATGGGCCGCAAGCATTCAGCAGTAAGGCGTTGCTGCAAGGGCCGAATAACATGACGCCGGGATAAAGAAGCGGCTTGGTGGGTAGGAGAGGAAGTGTTCGAGCGAAGCAATATCGAATGCTTCCTCTTCCTGCATCATGCCAGCTAAGGCCGCCGGGGGAGCGATGGGATGGAACTCTTCATATTGCAATTGTTCAACGGACTTAGCATAAGCTCGATTCTGCTGCTCGTGGCGCTTGGTCTCGCGATTACCTTCGGATTGATGAAGGTCATCAACATGGCGCACGGCGAGCTGATTATGATCGGAGCGTATGCCACGTATTTGACGCAAAATCTGTTTCTCGACTATATGCCGGCATCCATGTTCAATTGGTACTTCGTACTCGCGATTCCAGCAAGCTTTGCCATCGCATTCGCGATCGGGCTGGTGCTCGAGATGGGATTGATCAGGTTCTTGTACGGCCGTCCGCTCGACAGCTTGCTGGCGACA
Organism: Paenibacillus agaridevorans; assembly: GCF_018604145.1. Taxonomy (NCBI): domain Bacteria; kingdom Bacillati; phylum Bacillota; class Bacilli; order Caryophanales; family Paenibacillaceae; genus Paenibacillus; species Paenibacillus agaridevorans. The sequence continues at coordinate 6,969,498 of NZ_CP075889.1, forward strand.
TGGGGCGTGGGCCTCGTGCTGCAGCAGCTGGCGCGAACGATCTTCGGCGCTCCGAACGTCGCGGTCAAGAGCCCTGCTTGGCTGGACGGGGGGATGCAGTTCTTTGGAGGAACGCTGCTGCCGTACAAACGGTTGTTCATCATCGCGCTTGTCATCGCTTGTCTCGTCGCGATGTATGTGTACATTTACCGCAGTCTTGAAGGCCGGCGCATGCGCGCCGTCATGCAGAACCGCGAGATGGCGGCTTGCCTTGGCGTGTCGACCAGAAGGGTGGACGCCATGACATTCGCGATCGGCTCCGGCATTGCGGGTATTGCGGGATGTGCCCTGACGCTTCTCGGACCTATCGGCCCGTCGCTCGGCACTTATTACATCGTGGACGCATTCATGGTTGTCGTACTGGGAGGCGTCGGCAAGCTGGTGGGTACGGTACTTGGGGCGACCGGCATCGGCATGTTTAACACCCTATTCGAATATTGGACGAATGCGTCGCTCGGCAAGGTGCTTGTGTTCGTATGTATCGTCGCGTTCCTGCAATGGAAGCCGTCAGGGCTTGTGGCGATGCGGACTCGCTCGCTGGATTGATGACCGGTATACGAGCGTAACAAGGTGAACCGGCTTCGTCGTCCTTTGGCGGTGAAGCTTTCAAAAAGTTCGGGTTTCATGACCGGGAATAGGTGGAATGCGATATGCAGCTTACGCGTATAACGGGAAATCGATTATGGATATTGGGGGCTTATCTGGTTGCGGCCGCAGCTCTGTTTAGCGCTCCGCTCGTATTCAGCGACTTCAGGCTGAATCTGCTTGCGAAATTTTTGGCCTTCGCGATTGTTGCGCTGGGGCTTGATCTCATATGGGGTTATACCGGCATTCTCAGTTTAGGCCACGGCATCTTTTTCGGTCTCGGCGCCTATGCGATGGCTATGTACCTGAAGCTGGAGGCCAGCGGCGGCAAGCTGCCGGACTTCATGGGGTGGAGCGGGCTCAAGGAGCTGCCGCTTTTCTGGATGCCATTCGAGAATTTCGGCGCGGCGGTGGCGCTCGGCATTCTCATACCCGCGCTTCTGGCGCTGGGACTCGGATACTTCACGTTCCGTAACCGGATTCGGGGCGTATACTTCACGATCCTGACGCAGGCGCTTGTCATTATTACGACGACGCTGCTCGTGGGTCAGCAGGCGTTCACTGGGGGAACGAACGGGGTGACGGGCTATTCGACGCTTCTCGGTTATTCGCTGGCGTCGCCGGAGACGAAACGAGTGCTCTACTGGGTAACGGTAGCAGTATTGATCGGCATTTTTATTATATGCCGTTATTTGACGGGAAGCCGGTTCGGCAAGGTGCTTCGCGCCATCCGCGACGGCGAGAACCGAGTTCGGTTTATCGGATACAATCCGGCGGTGTATCAGATGGTTATTTTCACTGTATCGGCGGCTATCGCGGGGATCGCAGGCATGTTATTCGTGTTGCATGTCGGCATTATCTCCCCGTCCATGCTGGGCATTGTGCCCTCCATCGAGATGGTGCTGTGGGTCGCGATCGGCGGCAGAGGTACTTTGATCGGGGCGGCGCTCGGGGCCATTCTTATGAACTGGGCCAAGAGCGAATTCAGCACCGCATATCCCGAAGGCTGGTTGTTCTTTATGGGCGCTATGTTCGTTATCGCCGTTGTGTTTTTGCCGAAAGGCGTGGCGGGATTGTTCCAATGGAGGGGCAAGGATAGGAAGAAGTGGCTGCCGGCGTGGGCTCGCGGCTCCGGCGGGAAGCTGAGGACCGGAGAGAAGGAAGGCAGCGTGCCGCAAGGATAACAATCTAGGAGGGACCGGGAATGGCGAACAAGGGAGCGGCAATTCTGGAATGCGAGGACGTGACGGTCGAATTCGACGGCTTCAAAGCCGTGCAAGGGATGAATTTACAGCTTCAGAAGGGCGAACTGAGGTTCCTTATCGGTCCGAATGGGGCGGGCAAAACGACGATGCTGGATGTCATCTGCGGCAAGGTAAGGCCGTCGGCAGGGAGCGTTACATTCGGCGGCAAGGTTGATATTACGCGAAAGCACGAGCATCAGATCGCGGAGCTTGGCATAGGCCGGAAGTTCCAGGCGCCATCCATCTTCAAAGACATGACGGTTATGGAAAATTTGGAGATTGCCATGAGGCAGAAGCGAAGCGTCATGGCTACGTTGTTCGCGCGAATGAACAGCGAGGATGAGGGGCGGCTGAATGGACAGCTGTCGATGATCGGACTCTCATCGAAGGGGTCATGGCGCGCGGGCGGTCTGTCGCACGGCGAGAAGCAATGGCTGGAGATCGGCATGATGCTGATGCAGGAGCCGGAGGTGCTGCTGCTCGACGAGCCGGTGGCCGGCATGACCGACAAGGAGACCGATAAGACGGGGGAGCTGCTGCACGAGATTGCGCGAGCGCGCTCCGTCGTCGTAGTCGAACACGATATGGAGTTTGTCCGCAATTTTGCCAGCAAGGTGACGGTCATGCACGAGGGCAAACTCCTGAAGGAAGGTTCCATGGAGGAAGTGCAAGGCGATGACCGCGTGGCGGAAGTATACCTGGGCAGGAGGCGCGAAGAGCATGCTAGCCGTTCAACAGCTTGAGTCGGGTTATGGAGAAAGCGTCATCCTGAGGAATGTCTCGCTGCGTGTCAAGCCAGGTCAGGTCGTCTGCCTGATGGGGCGCAACGGGGTCGGCAAGACAACGCTGATGAAGAGCATCATGGGATTGCTTAAGGCTCGCGGGGGCGGGGTCAGCTATAAAGGCGTAGACTTGACGAAGAAGGCGCCGGGCTTCCGGGCGAAGAGCGGGATTGGTTATGTGCCGCAGGGGCGGGAGATTTTCGGCCAGTTGTCGGTGTACGAGAATCTGCTGCTGGGACTGGAGGCTTCACGGTCAAAGGAAAAGACAAAGGGAGAAGTTATTCCGCCCGAGGCAATCGAGAAGTTCCCGGTGCTGCCGACGATGTACGAGCGGCGCGGCGGCGATCTGAGCGGCGGGCAGCAGCAACAGCTGGCGTTCGCGCGCGCCTTGGCTTCAAAGCCGGAGGTGCTGCTGCTCGATGAGCCATGCGAGGGTATACAGCCTTCCATCGTCGACGATATCCGAGACGTCATCCGTTCCATCAAGGAGGAGGGCCATACAGCCATACTGCTGGTGGAGCAGAGTCTGGACTTCGTAAAGAGCGTCGGCGATTATTTTTACGTGCTGGATAAAGGCGCAATCGCATGGGAAGGCGATCTGGCGGGGCTGGACGATGATGTGATTCGCCAATATTTGACGGTGTGACCGCGCACGCGTCCGCTCGAAAAACGCATTCATCCCCCGACTTATAGAAGATCTGAGTTTCTTGGGTAAATTGGATGAAGATATTGCAAGAGCCTGATCCTGTAAAGGGTCGGGCTCTTCGGGTATCTGCGGTATGGTGCCGTTGAATTGGATTGGCAGGGGGAGGCTGGAGACGTGCATAAGAATTTGGGAGCAGTTGAATACTATGGTCAGATTCAAAATATTACGATGAAGGGTACTCCCTTCTAAAAGGTAGCTGGATCGGTGGAGCGAACCCATCACGGCGCAATAATTTTCCAGCAAAGACTGGCATCCAGTGTATTCAAAATCTTCTAGTGAAAGCGGGGCAACAAGAAATGAAAGCAACTGGAATTGTACGACGCATCGATGATCTTGGTCGTGTGGTGATTCCGAAGGAAATCCGCCGTACGCTGCGTATCCGCGAAGGCGATCCGCTCGAAATCTTCGTGGATCGCGACGGAGAGGTCATCCTGAAAAAATATTCCCCGATCGGGGAGCTTGGCGACTTCGCCAAGGAGTATGCGGAATCGCTGTACGAAAGCACGGGCCATGTCACGCTGATCTCCGACCGGGATACGATCATTACTGTAGCCGGCGCATCCAAGAAGGAGCTTCTGGACAAGCCGATCGGCTCCGCGCTCGAATCGTGCATGGACAATCGCAAGACGATGACGGAGGCGAACGGCGGCAATTACGAGATCGTAAAGGACGTGCAGGATACGTACACCTCCTTCGTTATTGCTCCGATTATCGCCGGGGGCGACCCGATCGGCTCGGTTGTACTCCTCAGCAAGGACGAGTCCGTAAAGATGGCGCAGATGGAGACGAAGATGGCGGAGACGGCCGCGGGCTTCCTTGCGAAGCAGATGGAGCAGTAGAGGGCTATTTAGGCCGTAGGACGGCACGCGAAATAGGCGTGGCAGGTCTGAAAAAAAGGTTTCCCGGGATTCGGGGCGCGTTAGTCGCCGGCGCGGGGAGCCTTTTTCCCGTTCCTGTTTCCCCCTGGACGGCTCGATGGGGTATAATCGAGTGCATATAGGGACAAGGCAAGGTGGGGCTAGTGATGAAGTGGAAAATCGTTACATGAGGGAGAGAGAGGGGAGCGGAAATTCGCCGCGACTGTGGCGGCACGGAGTCGCGTTAATGGCGGGTGCGGCACTGTTGTCGAAGCTGATCGGCGCGCTGCAGAAAATTCCGCTTCAGAACATGGCGGGTGATCGCGTATTCGGCATGTACAACGCGGTGTACCCGTTCTATCAAATGATAGCCGTGCTGGCCACGGCGGGTTTGCCGACTGCGGTATCGATCGTCATCGCAAGCCGCTTGGCGGACGAAGGAAGCGGATCGGCTGTCGGCGCCTCCGGTACGCGCAGCGCGCTGATGGCCGCTTTGCTGCTGTTAGGGGCCACGGGGACGGTTACGGCCGTGCTCATGTGGACGACGGCGGGTCAGACGGCTGCGTGGCTTGGGGACGAAGCGGTGGCTCCGGCTATTCGGGCGCTTGCCCTGTCTCTGCTGGTAGCGCCGCTCGCCGCCGCCTTGCGCGGCTACATGCAGGGCATGCAGCGAATGGGAATATCCGCCGCGTCGCAACTGGCCGAGCAACTGGTACGGGTCGCCGTGATGTTGCTTGTTCTCGGCGCCGGCCTTGCGGCCGGTTGGAGAGACAGCACGATCGCTGCCGGCGTCATGTTCGGCGGTGCGGCGGGTGCGGCTGTTTCCTTGCTCCTGTTGGTGCTGGGCTCCCGGACGATGACGGGCAAGCGTGAAGCGGGAGCCGGCTCGGGCGTTATTAGCAAGCGCAAGCTGTTTGGCGAGATGAAGGACCTTGTCGCGCTGGCGCTGCCAGCGGCGCTAGCCGCGCTTGTCGTGCCGGCGGTAGCGGCCGTGGATAGTTTCACGGTGCCGGCGTTGCTGCGAGCGGAAGGACGCGCGCCGGAGGAGGCGATGAGCCTGTTCGGCATCTACGGCCGAGGCCAACCGCTCGTGCAGCTGATTGTCATGGCCGCAGGTGCTGGAGCCGCGGCTATGGTGCCGGGTCTGGTACGAGCTCGTGCCGAGGTGCAGCGTCGGCGTGGTGGAAGCGGGCTTGGCGGGGATGAGGCGAAGCATAAATTCGAGAGCGGAAGAGCTTCGAGGAAGGCGCGGAGGACAGGCGGGGAAGCCGATGGCGGGTTTATCATCGATGGAGCGAAGTCTGCAGGATTGAGAAGGACGCAAGATCAAAACGCGAAAACAGTCGGTAATAAGCGTTCAGGCGGGGCCGTGATTGAGGCTGATAATAACGGGGACGATGGGGCGGCGGAGATGCTTGGTCTGCGATTGACGTTGCTGCTGCGGCTGGCCTGGCTCCTTGGAGGCGCGGCCACTATCGGGCTCGTACTGTTAGCCGAGCCTATTAACGTGATGCTGTACAAGGACGCCAGTGGCACAACCGCGCTGGCGCTCATCGGATTTACCGCGCTCGCCGGCTGCGTCAGCGCGGTCGTCGCTCCCGCGCTGCAAGCGCTCGGCGCAGCGCGAATCCCGGCGCTGCTGCTGCTCCTCGCAGCGCTGCTCAAGGGCGCGCTCAACGCCGCTCTCGTCCCCTCCCTCGGCATCGAGGGAGCGGCGCTCTCCGGCGTTGTCGCGCTAAGCGCCGCCGCCATGCTGGGCGCGGCGGCGCTGCATCATGCGGCTGCGCGGCTGCGCCTGCCGCATGGCACCGCTCCGGCGGCTGGCGGCTGGCGCCCCGCCGCCGCAGGCGTCTTCGCGCTCGCGGTCATGGCCGCGGCGCTATGGCTGTGCGAGCGCGCCCTTGGCGGCGGCGCGCTCGAAGGGCTGCCGCCAAGGGCGGCGGCAGCCGTGCTGGCGCTGACGGGCGTTGCCGTCGGCGCAGCGGCGTTCGGCGCCGCCATGCTGCGCGGCGGCGCCATCGGCGCGCGCGAATGGCGCGCGCTGCCGGGCGGCGAGGAGCTGGCCGCCCGATTGCGGCGGCGGGGGCTCATCCCGCCCAAGTAACCCTTGAAGGAGGAATAAACAATGTCTCAAGCCATCATAGAAATTATCGGTCTTGGCGCCGGGGATCCCGATGCGCTGACGCTTGGCGTATGGAAAAAGCTGCAATCGGCCAATCGCCTGTTCGTGCGAACGGAGCGTCATCCCGTTATGTCGCTGCTGAACGAGAATGGCATAACCTATACGACATTCGACTCCCTGTATGAGCAGTACGAATCGTTTCCCGAAGTGTACGAAGGGATTGCCGGGATATTGCTGGAAGAGGCCCGGAAATCGAAGCCGGCCGATGAAGCTAATACGAGCAATCCGACATCGGAGCCGACTGACGAAACGATCTCGGCTACAGCCGGAACGGGCTCCGCTGCCTCGCCGCCCGTCGTTCCTTCCATCGTCTACGCCGTTCCGGGTCACCCCATGGTTGCCGAACGAACGGTCCAGCTGCTTAGGGAGCGCTGCGCCGAAGCCGGCATCGAGCTTCGGATTACCGGGGGCGAGAGCTTCCTGGATGCCGCGTTCATCAGCCTTGGCATCGACCCTATCGAGGGCTTTGCCCTGCTCGATGCGGCGGAGCTTCAGCCTTCTTTGCTTCAGCCGCAGCTTCATACGCTTATCGGGCAGGTCTATGACGAATTTACGGCATCTGACGTCAAGCTGGCGCTTATGGAGCGTTATCCCGACGATCATGAAGTCATCATCGGCCATGCGCTTGGCGTGCGAGGCGAAGAGCGAATGATTCGCGTCCCTCTCTACGAGCTGGATCGCGACCAGGAATACGGCAATTTATCGCTGGTCTATGTACCGCGCTCCGACGACCCTTCGCTTCGGAACCGTACGTTCGAGCGGCTGCACGAGATTGTTGCCATTCTTCGCAGTCCCGAAGGCTGTCCGTGGGATCGCGAGCAGACGCATCAGTCCATCCGCAAGAACTTCATCGAGGAGCTGTACGAAGCGCTGGAGGCGATCGACAATGACGATCCCGACGGCATGCAGGAGGAATTCGGCGATATTATCCTGCAAGTGATGCTGCACAGCCAGATGGAGGAAGAGACAGGGATGTTCTCCGTCTATGACGTTATTCAGACGCTGAACGAGAAGCTGATCTTCCGCCATCCGCATGTCTTCGGCGATCAAAGCGCAGGAGATGCAGGCGAAGCGCTCGTCAATTGGGAGGCTATGAAGGCCGAGGAGAAGAAGCGCAAGGGCACGGAGCGCAAGTCGCAGCTGGACGGCATTCCGCCGGATTTGCCGGCTCTGATGAAGGCTTACAAGATTCAGAAGAAGGCTGCGAAGGTCGGCTTCGACTGGGACGAGCTGGAGCCGATGCTCGCGAAGATTGAAGAGGAGCTTAAGGAGCTTCGCGAGGCGATCGCGACGGGCGATCGGGAGGAGCAGGCTGCCGAGCTTGGAGATCTGTTGTTCGCCGTCGTGAACGCTTCCAGGTTCATCGAGGCAGACCCGGAAGAAGCGCTCTCTCGCACGAATCGAAAGTTTCGTAGTAGATTCGAATATATTGAAGAGCAGCTTCGTATAAACGGCAAAACTTTTGACCAGACTGATTTACTAGAGATGGATCGTTGGTGGGAGGAAGCAAAGCGGCAAAAATAACCCGCGTCCGGCAGACTTTCGCCACAATTCGCCCCTTTTCTGCACTATTCCCAAAAAAATTTGCTGTAAGCAGCAGGATTTCTGCTACTTGAGAAGAATATGTATTCTTCGTGAGAGCAGATTTTGCCAAAGGGCATCGCCGCCTATGTGCGGCATCGCCACAAAAATATGGATAACCTTTAGGAGGAAACTATGATGAACAAAACAGACCTGATCAACAACATTGCTGAGAAAAGCGGCCTGACTAAACGTGATGTAGAAGCGGTATTGAACGGCTTCCTGGGCGAAGTAACTGACGCTCTGGCTGGCGGCGACAAAGTGCAACTGATCGGCTTCGGTACTTTCGAAACTCGCAAACGTTCCGGCCGCGTTGGCCGCAACCCGCAAACGGGCAAAGAAATTACAATCCCGGAATCCAAAGTTCCTGCATTTAAAGCAGGTAACAAGCTGAAAGAAGCGATCAAGTAATTCATGCGTCTCGATAAATTTCTCAAGGTGTCCAGGTTAATCAAGCGCCGCACCGTCGCGAAGGATGTATCCGAGCAAGGGCGCGTCTGGATTAACGGCCGCGAGGCGAAGGCTAGCAGCGCCGTAAAGGTTGGCGACGAACTTCAGATCCAGTATGGACAGAAGATCGTCACGGTGCGCGTCGAGCGTCTCATGGAGACAACTCGCAAGGAAGAAGCCGGCGAGATGTACACCCTGGTGAAAGAAGAGCAGCGTCCCCGCGAGAGCGAGCTCGAGTGGGAGAAGCCTTAAGCACGAAGCAGTCCCGCCTCTCCGAGAGGCGGTCGCTTCATGCTCAGGTTATAAGAACCGCCTACGACCGGATGACCGGAGCTGGGCGGTTCTTGCTGTATAGACGGAAGTGAAGGTTGCCCGAGCTTAGCACCCTTAGCGCTCTAGCCGCCGCGTAGCACCTTAGCAGCTCAGCACCTTAGCATCTTATTGCCGTAGCACCCTAGCGTCTTTAGTGCCTTAGTGATTAGATGGAAAACCTCCCTTTATTCTCGACTATGGATGTCCATGGGGGCTAATAAGAGGAAATCCTCCATCTAATCAACAGATTAATTGGAACAAAACCCGTATCTGACCCTATTAGAGGGCGATTATCCCACTATTGGTTCGCCCAACAGGCGAATGCCGATAATTAGAGGGCGATTTTCCCTCTAAATTCCAAGCCGGAGCCCGACCTCTCGCCGCCAGCAGCGTTACACGCCATCAAGTGTGTCCCAACCTACGCCGCCAACAGCGTTACACGCCATCAAGCGTGCCCCGACCTCTTGCCGCCAGCAGTGTCGCCGCCAATCCAGCATGCCCCAACCTCTTGCCGCTAGCAGCGTCACACGCCATCAAGCGTGCCCCAACCTCTTGCCGCTAGGAGCGTTACACGCCAATCCAGCGCCAGCGCGACGTTACGCCATGCGGAGGTCGCGACTCTCTCAGGCTTTTGTTCTAAACCTTGTCCGTCTCTCATAAAGTAATAGTGAGAGTTCAAAAAGTTCGGTTTTCAGCACCGAGAAAATTGAATGAAAGTAGAAACTGAGTAGCGGAGCGTAGTGGAAGCTACGTGAGCAACGGAAGTTTCGCTTGAATTCAAGATTCGATGTCGACTAGGCTTCAGGGTATACTTCGTGATCAAAAGCGGACTTTTTGAATTACCTCTAATAGGGAATATGATTGCGAAGCGGGGGAGAGCGGTATGGTGGAGCAGGGGAAGGGACACAAGACGCAGGATGTAAAGCTGATCGGCCGGAAGGTGCTGGAGCTGACGGGCGTAAAGAACGTGGAGAGCTTCGACAGCGAAGAATTTCTGCTTGATACGGAGCTGGGATTTCTAACGGTGGCTGGTCAGAACTTGCATATGAAGCATCTCAGCCTGGAGCAAGGCCTGGTCGCCATCGAAGGGCATGTGAATTCGCTCGCCTATCTTGACGGTGCAACAGCCGCGAAGTCCAAAGGGTTGTTCGGGAAGCTGTTCAAGTGACGCTTGAAGTACAATGGATGACGATGGCGGTCATGCTGCTGTCGGGACTCGGCATGGGTGCGGTGTTCGACGGCTACCGCGTTGTGTCGAATGAGCTGAAGTTTCCCAAGTGGTGGCTGCCGGCGCTCGACGTCCTGTATTGGATCGCATCCGCGGTCGTCGTGTTCCGAATGCTGTACGCCAGCAACAACGGCGAGGTGCGGGCGTACGTATTTCTTGGACTGGCTGTCGGCGTCATCCTCCATTATTGGCTGTTCAGCAGGGCGGTTATCGTCATTGTGAAGTGGATTATAGCGGCCATTCGAGCTTGTATTCGCTTTATTTTGAAAATTTTTGAGATTTTTATCGTAAAACCGATTCAAATGCTCTACAAAGTGGTTATAGTTTTAATAGGATTTGGGTCTGCGCTCACTATTTTCACTCTAAAGATTGTGATACAATTGGTTCGTCCAATCGGGCTGCTGCTCATCTGGATGACAAAGCCGATCTGGCGTCCGCTGGGAAGATGGTTGAAGCCCTACTGGGACAAGCTGAGGCCCGGAGAGCGGATCGGAAAGCTGGCGGCACTCCTTCGGAGCCGCTGGACATCATGGTTTAAGAAGGGAGATCGCTAATGGCAACTGCAACTGCAACGGCGAAGAAGCCGGCCGGAACAGCCGCGGCTAAACGCAGATACAAGCTTTGGATGACGTTTATCCTTTTGTTTATGGGCTGGGCAGGCTATACTTTGTTCGGACAGCTGCAGCAGCAGAAGGCGACTCATGACAAGCTGACGTCGATCCAGACTCAGATCGAGGCGGCGAGGGCGAACAACGATGAACTGAAGCGTCAGGTGGAGCGCCTGAACGATCCTGAATATATATCTCAGCTTGCCACCAAGGAGCAAGGAATGGTGAAGCAGGGCGAGAAGCAAATTTTCCGTGATTAATCCGCCAAATATTAGGCACCGTACGGGGTGAACGTCTGTTGACCTTACTTCTTCCATTCGGGTATAATCACGATAGAAGCCAATTCCTATCGGAAGCGATAGGACAGGGACTCACTAAACTTTTGAGAGAGGAACATTTTATTTTATGGCAATTGAAGTGGGCGCCAAGTTAGAAGGGAAAGTGACGGGCATCACGCATTTCGGGGCATTTGTCGACTTATCGGGAGGTGTCACAGGCCTTGTTCACATCTCGGAGATTGCCGATAACTACGTCAAGGACGTGAAGGATCATCTTAAGATCGACGATGTCGTCAAGGTCAAAGTGATCAACGTGGACAAAGACGGAAAGATCGGACTATCCATTAAGCAAGCCATTGATCGGCCGGAAGGTCAACCTGCTCCGCAGCGCGAGCGTTCGGGCGGCGGCCCTGGAGGAGACCGTTTTGGCGGCGGCGGTGGCGGTGGAGGTCGTGGCCCAGGCGGCGGCGGACGTCCCTTCAACAAACAATCTTCTGGCAGACCGTCCTACGGTAAACCGTCATTCGAAGATAAAATGTCCCGATTCTTAAAGGATAGCGAAGAACGTATCTCTTCCCTTAAGAAGAATACGGAAGGCAAACGCGGCGGACGCGGAGCCAAGCGCATCTAATTCCTATACACTCACATGCCTGTCGGCATGCGCCAATAAAGCTGTGGGCAACTTTTGTAATGCAGACTACTGAGATAAATCATAGAACCTTGATGACCACATTCGTTGGTCCATCAAGGTTTTTTTTCTGTATATGAGGGATTTCGGTCGGAGAAGAGAGGGATCGCGCCGGGGAGGAAATGTCCGTCTCCGGTTCCCGCAGCCTATCCCTGTCCCAGAAAGCGCCGTTCGCCTCCCTTTTCCGACTTGATAATCGATTTGCCTGGCCTGACTACCGTCGAATGCTTTCGTTCCGGGTGGCTAACTCAGCTATTTTGCCATTATAGGGTCTTCGTATGTCGAAGCCGGCGCCTGTTGACCGGAATTTTTGAAATATTCCTCGGCGAGCTCAATAGTTTTCCCCCATACTCTTCCATTACCGACAGGTTCCTGCCATCGTCGCCATTGAATTGAAAGCGTTCTCTATAAAATTTGTTGAGGGAGATTTGTCGGATGACGAGTCGGCCATCAGCGCAAAGCCGCGCCGGGCCTGCATTTGTATGCCACATGACAAGGCGCGCGGCGCTCTGCGGCTTTGTCGGAAAAAACTTTGGCGCGACTTACGATAACTGACAAACTTTATAAGGATGAGCCCCTATAATGGGGAACACATTACATTCGGATAAGGTGGTGTCTTTCATGAAGAAGGAGAATGCGCTTGGCAGATCCGGGATGAGGCAGGGGAGCTTCGTCCGCAACCTGAAGGAAAAGGCTGTAGAGTGGAAGGCTGCAAAAGGATTTATTAATATGCTGATGGCCAAAAAATGGACGTTCCTGCTTGTCGCCGTTGCTTTTTTGCTGGGACGAGCCGTCATTCTGGAGTCGCTGATGCCGTTTGCCGTCGCTTATTTCGCAGTCATCTACTTTATGCGAAGGGACATCTACCCGTGGATTGCGGCGTCGCTCGTAGCCGGCAGCTGGCTGGCCGCCGAACCTGCGCCGTTATGGATCGCGATGGAGATCGCCGTCATGTTCTTATTGTTAAAGGCGCTCGAGACATACGAAAAAGCGGAGTTGTCTACCGCTCCGATTCTGGTTTTTATATCAACGCTGCTTGTCCAGCTGTTTAGCGTGTTTATCGGCGACAGCTTAAGCTGGTACAGCTTTATGCTCGTCGTTGTAGAGGCTTCGCTGGCCTTCGTGCTGACGTTAGTCTTTATCCATGCGATACCCGTATTGACGATGACGAAGAAGTCGGCAACGCTCAAGCATGAGGAGATCATCTGCGTCATGATTCTGTTAGCCTCGGTCATGACGGGGGCCGTCGGCTGGATCCTCTATGGCATGTCGGCAGAGCATGTCATGTCCCGTTACGTGCTGCTTCTGTTCGCGATGGCAGGCGGCGCGCCGCTTGGCGCATCCGTTGGCGTCGTGGCTGGCCTCATCCTGAGCCTGGCGGACTTCAGCGCCATTGTGCAGATGAGCATGCTCGCATTTGCCGGTCTGCTCGCCGGTCTGCTGCGGGATGGCGGGAAGATGGCTGCCGCGTTCGGCCTGCTGCTCGGCACGTCGATCTTGACGATCTACATTGGCACCCAGTCCGATGTCATGAACTCCACATGGGAGTCGGTCGCCGCAGCCACCTTATTGCTTCTTACCCCGCGCGGCGTCATTCGAACCATTGCCCGTTATGTGCCGGGCACCAATGAACATGCGAAGTCGCAGCATGAATATGCTAAGCGCGTACGGGAGGTAACGGCTGAGCGCGTCGTAAAGTTTTCCGATGTATTCCGCCAGCTGTCGCGTACCTTCGGGCAATTGAATCAGAAGGCGACCGAGGTAAAGCGCGACGATGAGATCGCCAGCTTTATGAACGCCGTTGCGGAACGAAGCTGCTTCTCCTGTCATCGGCGCAATGCTTGCTGGGAGGACAAGTACTTCCATACGTACAATATGATGACGGATATGATGGCCGCCGTGGAGGAGAAACGCGTGCCCGCGGTCAAGGATCATCCTCGTTCATGGACGTCCCATTGCGGGAAGACGTCCCAGGTGCTCGGCGTTATGCAACATCAATATGAGTTATACCAGAACAATATGCATTGGAAAAAACAAATTCTCGAGTCCCGTCAGCTTGTAGCGGACCAACTGTACGGCGTGTCCCAGGTTATGGAGGACCTGTCCAAGGAGATCCGGCGCGAAGGTCAGACGCTTCATCTGCAGGAGGAGCAGATCCGGGAAGCTGTGGAGGGACTCGGTTTATCGATACAAGGCGTAGATATCGTCAATCTGGAGGAGGGAAATGTAGAGATCGAAGTGTACCACTCCTTCGAGAGGGGCTTCGACGAATGCCGAAAAATCATCGCGCCGCTGCTTAGCGATATTCTGGGGGAGCATATCGCGGTCAAGTCGGAGCGCGAGCCGGCGAAGCAAGGAGAGCCGTCGCTGGCGATATTCGCCTCGGCGAAGCAATTCGAGGTGGAGACGGGCGTAGCGGGCGCCGCCAAGGGTGGAGATCTGCTGTCGGGAGACAGCTTTACCTTGATGGAGCTTGGCGGCGGCAAGTTTGCGGTCGCGATCAGCGACGGCATGGGCAACGGGGAGCGCGCGCGCCAGGAGAGCAGCGCGGCGTTATCCATTCTGCAGCAGCTGCTGCAGTCGGGCATGGACGAGAAGCTGGCGGTGAAATCGGTAAACTCCGTATTGCTGCTTCGTTCCGCCGAAGAAATGTACGCGACGGTAGACCTGGCTATCGTCGATCTCTATACAGCTCACACGACATTTATGAAGATCGGCTCGACGCCCAGCTTCATCAAACGCGGGAAGGAGGTTATTCCGATCACGGCGAACAACCTGCCAATCGGAATCATACAGGATATCGACGTCGACTTTGTGTCGATGCAGCTTCAGCCCGGCGATACGCTCATTATGATGAGCGATGGCATCTACGATGCTCCGGGATATGCGGTGAATAAGGAGATGTGGATGAAACGGATTATAGGGGAGATGAGTACGGAGAATCCGCAGGAGATGGCGGACGCGTTGCTCGAGACGGTGGTTCGTTATCACGAGGGCGACATCGTGGACGATATGACGGTACTGGTCGCGCGTATCGACAAACATTTGCCGGAGTGGGCAACCTTCCGCTGGCCGGGCGTAAGCCGCATGGAACGGCCAAGGACGGTGAGCTAAGGGGAGGATGACGAAGGGAATGACAAAGGGGGAACTGAAAAGTAAATAGGAGGCTTGCGCCCTTCTTTGAAATTCAGTTCTCTACTCTGCTCTACAAGGGGGCAAGTTCACACTAGATTATTGTGCGTCCACAGCCCGTGAGAGCAATTAGACACTTTAGGGAAGGAGAAGTAGGTGAGATGAAGAGGTAATGTGGATATTGCGATCAATGTGGATAGTGCGGTTTATGGGTGATATTGCACTTAATGTATCTAGTGTAAGGCTATTACGAGCGGTCAATGTGAATAATGCGATTAACGTGGACATTGCGATTAATGGGAAAAGTGCCGTCTAAATTAGCTTCTAAACCGGATTTTGTGACTTTAATGGGAAATCTGCCCTCTAATCACGAATGAAATGGCGACAGCCGGCCTGAGCGCGTGAAATATAGGAAACATTTCCCTCTACTTCACCAATGAAAGGAATTGGCAATGAAGTAAAGGGATGTTTTACCCTTAATTATGAGCGTTGTCTAGGTCAGGCTTAAAAAACTCAGAAGGGACATGCGAGAGTATACCGTTCTTCAAACGCTGACACAGTCGTTCGGCATTGAGCTAAAAAAGTTTGTGCCATCGTCGCAACCCCAAGTGACTTGGATTCTCTAACTTTGAGCACAATATAAGGAATGCAAGACAACAAAAAAACCGCCTCGCAAAGAGGCGGTTCATTCACGATTCTCTAAGATACGGTGCGTTGAGCCGTCTTGGATGCTGATGCATCGTTCAAGCCCAGCGCTTGCGCAGTTGTTGCATGTATCTCCTGGATCAGATTCGGATGGTCCAGCAGCGTCTTGCCATAAGAAGGAATCATTTCCATAAGCTTCGGCTCCCACGACTTGACATGCTGAGGGAAACACTTGGCGATCACTTCGAGCATAACGGATACGGCGGTCGAAGCGCCTGGCGAAGCACCAAGCAAAGCGGCGATGGAGCCGTCAGCGGCGCTGATGACCTCCGTGCCGAATTGCAGCGTGCCCTTGCCGGCAGCCGTGTCCTTGATAATTTGTACACGTTGCCCTGCTACGACAAGCTCCCAATCCTCGCTCTTCGCATTAGGAACGAACTGACGAAGTTCTTCCATCCGTTGTTCCTTGGACAACATAAGCTGCTTGATCAGATAGTTGGTCAGCGGCATGTTCTTTACGCCCGCGGCCATCATCGTCACGAGATTATGCGGTTTGATGGACGTAAACAAGTCCAGGTTGGAGCCGTACTTCAAGAACTTCGGCGTAAAGCCGGCAAACGGTCCGAAGAACAGCGACTCCTTGCCCTCGATGACGCGCGTATCCAGATGCGGCACGGACATTGGCGGAGCGCCGACCGACGCTTTGCCGTATACCTTCGCGCGGTGCTGCGACACGAGCTCCGGCTTGCGGCACACCATGAACAGACCGCTGACCGGGAAGCCGCCGATGCTCTTGCCTTCGGGAATGCCCGACTTCTGCAAGAGGTGCAGGCTACCGCCGCCGCTGCCGATGAATACGAACTTGGCTTGATGACGCTCCACCGCATTGGTGGCTTCGTTGCGCACCTTGAGCTGCCAGGAGCCGTCGGCTGCGCGTTTTATATCGTCTACTCGATGATTATAGTTAATGTTTACATTCTGCGTGGCCAACTGCTTGAACAAAATGCGGGTCAGGGCGCCAAAGTTAACGTCCGTGCCGGATTCGATCCGCGTAGCGGCGATCGGACCGCTCTCCGTCCGATATTTCATCATGAGCGGGATCCACTTCGCCAGTTGTTCGGGATCTTCGGAATATTCCATACCCTCGAACAGCGGATTCGCGGACATCGCCTCGAATCTCTTCTTCAGGAAGTTAACGTCCTTCTCCCCTTGCACGAAGCTCATGTGGGGAACGGGACTGATAAAGTCCTTCGGATTGCGAATGAGCTTGCGATCTACCAGATAGGACCAGAATTGTCTGGATACCTGAAATTCTTCGTTAACCTTGACAGCTTTGCTAATATCCATGGAGCCGTCAGCTTTCTGGGTTGTATAGTTCAACTCGCACAAGGAAGCGTGACCCGTCCCCGCGTTGTTCCACTCATTGGAGCTTTCCTCTCCCGCAGCGCTGCGGCGCTCGAATACTGTAATGTTCCAGTCCGGAGCGAGTTCCTTTAGCAGCGAGCCCAGAGTCGCGCTCATTATGCCGGCGCCAATCAGGATGACGTCTGTTTTCTTAGGTTGGTTGCTCATATATACCGTCCTTAATCCTTCATTTTTGCAGAAAGGATGTAGGCTTGTCTTCGTAGGCGCCTCGGGCGATGCGACGGGGCGCAGGCTAGTCGTACATCTTTTCCGGATCATTCATGACCTTATCTCTTAGTGTAACACTATTAGTAGTAGATTAAAATCATTGCGTCTACTTTTTTGTGAACTTGACTTGACAGATTGGTTAGGCTTCCACTTCTAGGATAGAATCGATCTTTTTTATAAGTGCGAGTATCATCATTCCCTGGAATGCGGTGATTCGTTGAAGTTATTCGCGAATTGTGCTGATGGGCGTATTCCCGCGCGAGGAACATCCGGAGCATCCGACAAGAAAGTTAATTTCGGATATTAATGTCCTCTATAAGCAATTTGCAGAAGAACGCAATTATGTATTCCTGGATATAGGCTCTCTTATGTTGGATAAGGACGGGATTCTGTCGCGAGAAATCGCGTTCGATACCTGTCATCTGACGGAGAAAGGGTACAACATCTGGGCCGACGCGCTTCATCGCGTGCTGAGCTAGGTTCCAAGAACCTCATCCCCGCTTTAATGGTGATGAGGTTTTTTTATTGAACTTATTTATCATTGCAGCAAACTTTCCGTCAACATGCCGGGTAATACTTATAAGAACAGCACGAAAGAGGTGATGAGAGTTGGATGGTGAGATCATAAGCCGGGTCATCCAAGGCGACCGGGATGCGTTCCGATCGTTATACGACGAATACTTCGACTATGCGATGCGGACGGCGATGCTCGTAACGAAACATGGCGAACGTGCCAAGGACGCGGTGCAGGAGACGTTCCTCCGGGTGTATCGCAACATCTGGCAATACGATTCTTCGAAGCCGTTCAAGCCGTGGCTGTACTGTATTCTGCTAAGAGAGTGTTACCGGGTGATGGAACGGGAGAAGAAAGTGGTGCCGCTGGCCGGCGAGCTGGAGCTGGAGCGGATCGGAGTAGAGCCGGAATTGCCGGATACGAGCCTCGACGTATACGATGCCTTGCAATCGCTGCCCGATATGTATCGAATCCCGCTTATCTTAAAATATTTGCACGATTATTCGGAGAAAGAGATAGCCGACACTTTGGAGCTTAACATCAACACGTTAAAGTCGCGCCTGCTCAAGGGCCGCGAGAAGATGAGAGACAGACTGGGAGGGGAGCCGCATGGATCAAAAGCATAAAGAGCAATTGCTCAAGAAGTCGGAGTATCCGGACACATGGAAGGACGATATTTGGGGCCAGCTTGAGGCCCGCCTCGATGCCGAGGAGGGAACGCCAAAGAGCTCTTCTGCAGGAGATAACGGGGAACAGGCTGACGGCGGCACGGTGCATCATGATTCTATCACCGGACGGAGTCCGAGCCTGGGACGCGCGAATAACAGAAGCAACAAGACCAAACATAAGGGGATGAGAGTCATGAAAATCGGAGTGGGAGTTGCGGCTGCGGCCGTTGCCTTGACAGTGTTCCTGTCGCTGCCTGCGGGTACGGCTATGATGGATAGCGTGAAGAACTGGTTTGAGCCGGAGAAAAAAATCGAAATCGACGTCGAGGGCCAGAAGGAAGAGACGAACGGCCAGGTTCACGTCGACAAGACTAGCGACTACGCCATCTACTACGACAAGGATCGGTATAAGCTGGTGGAAGGCGAGGACAAGGATGTCATTACGACGATCGATCCGCTGCCGGAGAAATATCCGGAGGTATCGCTTACGATCGAGCAAAAGGCCGAAGTGCTGCCGGAGCAGCTGGCGAAGGAGCTTGCGGAGCAATTGCAGGGCGAATACGATCGGGTCGATGCTATCGAACGCGTGACGGCGCCGGTGGACGGTTACCTGGTTCATGCGATTGACGGTTCCGACTGGGACAGCATGGTGACGAACGTCTATATCGTAAGCAACGGGAAACAAGGCAGCTTTATCCTGTCCTCGAAGTACTTCCTTGAGGCGGCCGAAGGACATGGCGCGCGTTTTACCCAGACGCTGGAGCAGTTCCAGGTGCTGGACGGAGAATAACAGGGCATCGACACGACAGAGGGGTATAAGATTTGGGCCTTATGAAGGGCGCGACAAGTCATTATAGTTAATGGAAAAGGTAGTGACTTTAGCGAGGAGGATAAGCAACAATGGCCGTCAATCCAACTGCATGCGAAGCGGTCCGTGGCACGCACAGGTTTAACCATGGTTTGTCGAAAGAAACATTTCGGACGGCGCTGGATTTCGTCATGAACCGAATCGACCATCATCTGGAAGCGTTCACGGATCGTTTCCCTTCCGCCCACAGCGTCAATCAGGTTTACCAGCCTGTCGACAACGCAAGCCTGGACTATTACTCTGACTGGACTTCGTCGTTCTGGACGGGGATGGTGTGGCTCGCCTATGAGCTGACAGAGGAACCGAAATACCGGGACGTCGCAGAAAGACATGTAGCCAGCTTTAAGACTCGACTGGAAGAGCGGGATATACTGAATCATCATGATATCGGTTTCTTGTACTCCTTGTCCTGCGTGGCCGGTTATCGGTTGACCGGAAGCGAGGAAGCCAAGCGCATTGCGCTGGATGCCGCCAAGCTGCTTTCCATGCGATTTCAGGAAAAGTCGAGCATCATTCAGGTAAGAGGTTATCTGGAGGATCGCGGGCACAAGGAGCGGGGCGTATTTATCATCGATTGTTCGATGAATGTCCCTCTTCTCTATTGGGCGTCCACAATGACGGGCGATCGCACCTATTACGATAAAGCATACCGTCATATGAGCCAAGTCATGGAGCATATGGTGCGCGACGACGGATCCTCATACCAGGTTTATCATATCGATGCCGATACCGGCGAGCCGACGCGAGGCTGGACGAGCCAAGGGCATGCCGACGAGGACTGCTGGTCGAGAGGGCAAGCCTGGGTCATGTACGGATTGCCGCTCAGTTACCGCTATACGGGAGACAAGAAGTTTATCGACGCTGCCAAACATGCCTGCAATTACTTTCTAAATCATTTGCCCGAGGATCTGGTATGCAATTGGGATCTGGTCTTTACCGATCAGGATGGACAGCGCGATACGTCGGCAGCAGCCATTGCCGCGTGCGGATTGCTGGAATTGGCTCGTCACTTGCCTGTGTTGGATGAGGATCGAACGTTATACGAGAATGCGGCTTTAGCGATTCTGGGCTCGCTTGCGGCGAATTACACGACGGTGGACGACCCGGGGTCCAACGGCGTGTTGGGCCATGGCGTATACTCCCTCCCGAAAAATCTAGGCGTCGACGAGTGCAATATTTGGGGCGACTATTTTTATATGGAAGCGTTGGTTCGAGTACTGCGCGATTGGAAGCCATATTGGTAAGACGCATACGACCTCCGCTCTCTTCTTAAAGGGAGCGGAGTTTTTTTTGCAACAATTCTGCATGGGATAACTCTGAGTCTATAAGCTTTTAATAACCTCGAATATGTTTAATTCATTCATTAATTTGACAACTTCTTTTGTTCTTTGTACGTTGAATTTCCTTAGTATGCCATTAATTTGTTTTTTTATCGTTTCGACTTCTACGGATCTCATGTCTGCAATCTGTTGGCGGTTGTTCGATTGGCAGAGCAGCTTCAGAATTTCCAGTTCGCTGGGCGTCAAGGTCGAGATGGTATTTAGCGCAGACATTAGGCGTGCCTCGGACTTTTTAATGCGAACCAGTTCATTCCGCAGTTTTTTGGCAATGATGGGTCGGATCGGCGAGTCGTCATGGTACGCGGAACGGATGGCCTCTATAATCTCCTCGGGCGTTGCCGACTTGATGACATAGTCTACAATGCCTGTTTGAAACGCCGCAAATACAATATTATCGTCTTCGTGTACCGTAAGCACAATGATTTTCGTATCGGGCAAAGTCTCATGAATCACTTTCGCCGCTTCGATGCCAGCCAGAGGAGTCTCCATTTCGATATCCATCAGAATAATGTCGGGCTTGTAGCTCCGTGCGAATTCAACCGTGCTATCGCCGGTGCTGAAGGAACCTCCAATGTCAAAGTCATCCTGGGTCTGCAGAATTCTCATCAGCCGTCTGCGATGAGCCTCCATATCGTCCGCGATCAACATTTTTATACGGTCCATTGTCCAAAACCTCCATAATTATTATGTCTAGACCAAGGGGAGAAAAAAGGTAAATGTCGTTCCCTTCTTGTCATTGCTCTCCACTTCGATCTTGCCGTTATGGGCGGTCACGATCTTGTGGCAATAGGACAAGCCGACTCCCCAGTTGCTGGAGGAGGCTTTCGTCGAGAAGAAGGGGGAGAACACGTCGTTGATATGCTCGGGCGCGATGCCGGGGCCGTTGTCCTGGATGGAGATAGCCCCCCACTGGTCCTGATCCTCTATCGTAATTACGATTTCTCCGTCCGACTGGCCCTTCAAGGATTCCAGCGCATTGGTAATAATATTGCAGCACACCTCGCTCATATGGGCAATATCCATGTAAGCCTTGCTTCCCAGCGACTCGCGTATCACCTGGATCGAAACCCGGCTGTCGGAACTGGCTAACGTGGCCAACGCTTTCTCCACGGGAACGTGCAGCTTTGCAAGCTCCATAGTTAACGAGATGCTGTTCAGTTTGCTTGATGCGCTGCTCAGCGTGTCATAGGACATGAGACAGGAGTTCATGATCAAATCCAGGCTGTACAAGGCCTCGCAGTCATCGGCCAGCTTCTCCTTTAAATATTCGGCTTCGGATTTAATGGCGAGCAGATGATTTTTGATGGAATGGGTAAACGCTTTTACGCCGAGCGAAGCGGTTTTGATCCGCTTGTTAATATCCGCATTGATATTCCGATAATGAACCTCCATCGAGTGGTAGCGCGAAAAAGTGAAGATCATCGTCCCCAGAGCGACAATGGATACGATCGGGAAAATATTGATATCGTAAATAATATTGCTGGTTTGAGGCTTCAAATAGTTGTGAAATTCGCGAATGAATGTCGCCTTCACCAGCACCTTCGGGGCCCAATAAAACATGATCGTATGGATCGCCGCCGCCGGAATGAGACAAAGCAGATGGTAGAGCATATACCTTCTCAAAAATTTGACATGCACGTTTCTGAAAAAATGGATAAAGAGCAGCAGGAACGCAACGATAACGACGCCGTGCTTCAGGACCATGGAGGCGGCGTTAATAATGTCGCGAATCTCGTTAAAAGCAAGCGTCTGGGGATATCCGGCGTCGTAGTAACGGTTTTGCAGCGACAGGTTGATGGCCGGGTCAAAATAAAGCAACTGAAGCAACGCCAGGATGCCGATCGGGATATAAATCGCCAGATTTTTTAATTTCCTTCTGCTCATCGTATAGGAGACCGAGAAAAGCAAAAAGGAATAGCTGAACAGAATGACGCCCGCATTCATCAGCCGAATTTGCACGCTGGGGTTGAAGTTTTCCAACACAAGCCTGTTCCATGATCCCGGGCTGAAATCATAAAATTTGCTCACGACTTCGAAATATACATTAAAACTACTCATATAGAAAATATATGAAAAAAAGGATAATAACCAGCCGATAATAATCCCGTACAAAAAATAAGTCGATAAACTGTTGAGCCTTTTGTAAGTAAATGCGATGGTTAAAAGCAGCAAAACGATGGATAAATAAATCAAAGGAATCGTCGCCTCCTGCAAAGGGGGTATAAAAGATTCAACTTATTTTCCTCAATGGTATGCGCTTACAATGTGAGTGAGAGGAAGTATAACACGCCTGAGAGGGGATTGTAAAATGAAAAAGAGATGGTCAAATGTTCTAATTCTTTCACTTATTACCGGATTGTTGGCAGCCTGTTCGTCTAATGGGGGATCAAACAGCTCTACCGCCGGCTCCACCCAATCGCCGCCATCGAACACTGGCAAAGAACAATCGGCGGGCGAAGGGAAGTCGGAAGTTGTAAACTTCACAATTCCAGTACTGCCGGATGATCTGGAGGCCTTCCAAACCGTATATAAAGAATTCGAGAAGGAATACCCGAACATCAAGATCGAATTCATCACATTTCCTGCAGGACAGTTCTATTACGAGAAGCTCAGAATTCAATTGTCGGGCGGCGTTGAATACGATCTGTTCGGCGGCGTATTGGATTCCCTGGTCGACACCGGCATCATCGAACCGCTGGATGAGCTGATTAAAGCCAACAACATGGATGTGTCGGGATTCGGAGAGATGTTCGAAGGGATGAAAATAAACGGCAAATCTTACGGGCTTCCTTACCGGAAATCCAACTGGATGTTGTATTACAACAAGGATCTGTTCGATCAGGCCAATGTCCCGTATCCGGACGAAGACATGACCTGGGATGAATTCCGCGCCACGGCCAAGCAATTGACGAGCGGATCGGGTCAAGACAAGATCTACGGCGCTTACCTGCATCAATGGGCTCAAACCTGGTACATGCCGGCGGTCCAGGGCGGAACAACCATCATCGACAAGGATATGGAGCCGTTCCGGGATGCTTTGCAGTTCCGGCTGGATCTGGAGAAAGACGGATCGATCATGAAGTGGTCGGAGCAAATTACGACCGGAGCGCATTATAACGCCGCCTTCCAGAAGGGAAATGTGGCCATGAATCTGATGGGCGATTGGCATGTTGCGCAATTGAGGCAAGCGGAGGCGGAAGGAAAGATCAGCTTCGATTGGGATATCGCGCCGCTGCCTCATCCGGAAGGGGTGGAAAGCAACACGACGCTGGAGCTCCCGGTTGCGCTCATGATCAATAAAAATTCCAAGCACAAAGAAGAGGCATTCAAGGTCGTCGAATTTATGACCGGCAGCAAAGGCGCGGAAATTTTCGCCAAGCAAGGCTATTTGACGGGCTTTACGAACGATGCGGTTAGAGAGGCGTACTCCGGAGACGGGACGCTTAAGCCGGAGCATATCAACTACTTCAATGATGCCAAGGCGGTTCCGGAATACCCTATGCTGCCGGGCGTGAAGAACATTATCGTAAACGGAATCTTTAAGCAAGAAGGAGAGCTTGTCTTCGTCGGCGAGCAAACGCCGGAAGAAGCGGTAGCCAAAATCGCGGAACGCGTAGCGAAGGAATGGGGCGGCATCTATGCCGACCAGTTCTCGATTGACAAATAAAGCGACATATTCAGGACAGAAAATGTAAAAACGGATATCAATGGGCAAGCACGGTTATTGGATCAGGCTTGCCCATTGATCAAGGAGTGGGTTCAACTTGAAAATCAAAAAACAAAGAACGATGACGCAGCGCAACAGGCTGACGGGTTATATGTTTTTGCTTCCGAATATTATCGGGTTTGCGCTTTTCGTATTCGTACCCGTTATAGCTTCCTTCTTGATGAGCTTTACCGAGTGGAACGGCTTTGGACCGTTTAAATTCGTGGGCCTCGACAATTACCTGAAACTGTTCGATGATGACAACTTCAAAATTTCGCTCATGAACAGCTTGATCTTTACGATTCTATCCGTACCGCTCACGCTGTTCCTGGCATTGATCATATCGGTATGGATGAACGCCGGCATCAAATTCGTCAAGCTGTTTCGTACGGCGGTGTTCTTGCCCTATGTCACGGCAACAATCGCCGTAGCGGTCGTGTGGCAGCTCATTCTCAATCCGTCTATGGGGCCGGTCAACCAGATGCTGCAGGCGCTTGGCGTCACGGAGCCTCCGGGATGGTTCTCTTCGTCCGCATGGGCGTTAATATCGGTGGCCATCGTTTATATCTGGCATTCCATCGGGTACTACATGGTGTTGTATTTAGCAGGACTTCAAGGCATTCCTGATCATCTATATGAAGCGGCGGAGCTGGACGGCGCGGGGCCGATTGCGAAGTTTTTCCGCGTAACGCTGCCTATGCTATCTCCCATTATCTTTTTTACCGTGATTATCGGCGTCATTAATTCGTTCAAGGTATTCGACTTTATCTATGTGCTTACCCAGGGTGGGCCGGGGCGATCAACGCAGGTGCTTGTGTATACGATCTATAATGTTGCGTTCAAGCAATTCAGCTTCGGTTATGCGTCCGCGATGGCCTATGTATTGTTCCTGGTCATTCTTGTGTTCACCTATGTGCAGTTCAGAGGCCAGAAGAAGTGGGTGAACTACTAATGAGAGAAATGGAGAGAGACAGAATGCCGCTTCCGCTCGCTGCTAACAAAATAAGTCGTTCATCGATGAAGCGTGCCCGGAAAATCAAGCAATTATCGCTTTATTTGGTTTTGACGCTCACGTCCGCGTTTATGATCCTGCCCTTTATTTGGATGATCTCGGCGTCGCTCAAGGCAGAACATGAAATATTCGGTTTTCCGATCAAGTGGATCCCGGAAAAATTTTATTGGAGCAATTACGCGGATGTGTGGACCACGATTCCGTTTCATCTTTATTACTTGAATACACTCAAAATCGTAGTGATTACCATTGTTATCTTGCTTTTCACTTGTTCCATGGCGGGGTATGCCTTCTCCAAAATCAAATTTCCGGAAAGAGACGGCTTGTTTTTTGTTTATTTGGCCACGCTCATGATTCCTTACCAGGTCATGATGATTCCGCAGTTCGTCTTAATGAAGCAATTCGGCTTGATCGATTCGCATTGGGCGTTGATCGTGCTGGGTGCCGTGAGCCCGTTCGGCGTATTTTTGTTTCGTCAATTTTTCTCCTCCATTCCGGATGAGCTGCTGGAAGCGGCCAGAATTGACGGGCTTAGCGAATTCGGCGTTTACTTGCGCATTATATTGCCGCTTACGAAGCCGGCTATTGCGACACTCGTTATTTTCTCGTTTATGCATACCTGGAACGACTTTCTCGGGCCGCTCATTTATTTGACCTCCGATCGTCTCTATACGCTTCAACTGGGCATGCAGCACTTCATTGGCGAATATACCACGCAGTACGCTTTGTTAATGGCGGCAGCCGTGTCCTCGATTATCCCGACCATTATTGTATTCGTGGCGGCGCAGGATTATTTCGTAAAAGGCATCGTAGGTTCAAGCGTGAAGGGATAAAGGAAGGAGGCGCGCGAATGACAAGGCAACGGCCGAATATCATCTATATTTTTGCCGATCAGTGGCGCAGGCAAGCCGTCGGATTCATGAATGAAGACCCGGTATACACGCCGCATATGGACCGATTTTCGAAGGAAGGGCTCGTATTCACGCAAGCTGTAAGCTGCACGCCCTTATGCTCGCCGCACAGGGCTTCGCTCATGACGGGCAAGTATGCGCTATCCACCGGCGTGTTTACCAATTGCAAAACGGGTCTGAACATGATGCTTTCCCCGGATGAAATCGGGATCGGCGACGTATTGAAGCGGGAAGGGTTTCGGACCGGCTATATTGGAAAATGGCATCTGGACGAGCCCGAACGGAACAAGGCGGAGCAGCCCTTGTCCGGAGCGGATGATTGGGACGCTTACACGCCGCCGGGGCCGAAGCGGCACGGCTTCGATTATTGGTATTCTTACGGGGCTTCCGACGAGCATCTGACTCCGCATTATTGGATGGATTCTCCCGAGAAGATTAAGATCAGCGAGTGGTCTGTCGAGCATGAGACGGACAAGGCGCTGTCTTTTCTAGAAGAGAATTGCGGAGGGGAGTCGCCCTTCTCGTTATTCCTGTCCTGGAATCCGCCTCATAGCCCGTTTCATCTGGTGCCCGAACGCTACAAGAAGCTGTATGAGGGTACCGTGCCGGAGCGGCGGGAGAATGTCGTCATCCGGGAACCGTTCCTCGTGCATACGGGCGAGACCATTGCTGGCGGAGAACAGAGATGGGAGGAGAACGCGAGCGATTATTTCGCGGCCGTCTCCGGCATCGACGATCAATTCGGCAGACTCATGGAACGGCTGGAGCAACTGGGCATCGAGGAGAACACGATCGTGGTGCTGACCTCCGATCACGGCGAGCTTCTCGGCTCGCACGGCATGATGGCCAAGCATTCGTGGCATGAAGAGTCGATAGGCGTCCCGTTCGTCATCAGATGGCCGGGCCGGATTGCGACCGGCGCGACAGCCGAAATTTTGAACACGGTGGACATCATGCCTACGTTGCTCGAACTGATGGACATTCCGGTACCCCGTACCGTAGAAGGGCATTCATTGGCCGCGCATATGAAGGAGCATGACGAGCTTGGCGGCAGGATTACTGATGAAGCCGCAGGGAAAGAGCGCAGGGCGCTGATCAGCGCATATCCCGGACGGCTCGCCGCGATTACGGCATTCCGGGAAGCCGGGCTCAATCATCTGGCGTATGGCTGGCGGGGCATTAGAACCAAACGATATACCTACGTGGTGGATAAGGGTTATGCTCCGGGCGAAGGCGAAGCGCGCTGGCTGTACGACTTGCAGGAGGATCCCGCGCAGCAAAATCCGATTGCGTTGAAGCACGCGGCGGAGCATCCCGTTGCCTCGGAGCTGGAGAAAGAACTGAAGGAGCGGCTAGCCGGGATTGGGGATCCATTCGAGATATGATGCCGGTCTGGATCAAACGATAGGAACAACAGAATGATGCGATGCGGAGTGTGACATAGCCATGAAGGCGGAAACCATTTATACGGATATAACGGTAATTGGCGGCGGGCTTGCCGGCGTATGCGCGGCGGTAGCCGCAGCCAGGCTGGGCCGTACGGTGGCGCTGGTGCAGAACCGGCCGGTCCTGGGGGGCAATTCCAGCAGCGAGGTGCGGGTATGGGTATGCGGCGCGACCAGCCATGACGTGAACCGCTACGCTCGGGAGACGGGCATTATGGGCGAGATGTTCGTGGAGAACCAGTATCGGAATCCGGAAGGCAATCCGTATCTGTGGGATTTAATTGTGCTCGAGACGGTGCTGGCGGAGAAGAACATCCGGTTATTCCTGAATACGGATGTTCACGAGGTGGAAGTAGCGGAATTGGTGGCGAGTCGCGAGACCGAAGGAGATGATTGCGACAACGGCCGGATCGCATCGGTAACAGGCTGGATGATGGGATCGGAGCGGCGAATCCGCTTTATCGGCGAGATGTTTCTGGATTGCACGGGCGATGGGCTGATCGGTTTCCTGGCCGGAGCCAACTATCGGATCGGGCGCGAGGCGCGCCATGAGTTTAACGAGGATTGGGCGCCGGAAGTCGCCGACGATATTACGCTGGGCAGTACGATTCTGTTCTATACGAAGGATGCCGGGCAACCGGTCAAGTATATTCCGCCAAGCTTCGCCAAGGATATTACCCAGACCTCCATCCCGGTGCGGCGCGTCATACGCAGCGGCGATTCCGGCTGCCACTATTGGTGGATCGAATGGGGCGGAGAGCTGGATACGGTGCATGAGAACGAGCGGATCCGCGACGAATTGTGGTCGGTTATTTACGGAATCTGGGATTATATCAAAAATTCCGGGAAGTTCGAGGCCGACAACATGACGCTGGAATGGGTGGGCTCGATTCCGGGCAAACGGGAATACCGCCGGTTCGTCGGCGATTATATGCTCAATCAGAATGACGTGATCGGACAGACGCCGTTTGAGGACCGCATTGCCTTCGGCGGCTGGTCGATCGACCTGCATCCGCCGCAAGGCATGTATGCGCAAGCGAGCGGCTCCAAGCATTATCACGCCGACGGCATCTACCATATTCCGTTCCGCTCGCTTTACTCCAATAATGTGGAGAATCTCATGTTCGCGGGCCGGAATATTAGCGCCTCGCATGTGGCGTTCGGCACGACGCGCGTAATGGCGACATGCGCCGTCATGGGCGAAGCGGCGGGCACAGGCGCGGCGCTTGTCGTACAGCACGGAGTAACGCCGCGCGAGCTGGGCCGCCGCCATCTGACGGAGCTGCAGGAGACGCTGCTGCGACAGGATGCGTCGGTTATTGGCCTGCGAAGCCGCGATTCGCTAAACAAGGCGCGGTCGGCAACGGTGACCGCGTCGAGCGTGCAGCGGAGCATAAGCGTGGAGGAGCCGGCAGAAGCGTATCCGCTAATCAACGCCGTCGGCATCCTGTTCCCGGTGACGAACCGGCTGGACCGGCTGTCGCTGCTGCTGGATTCGGCCGAAGCGACGGAACTGACCGTCACGCTTTACGGAACGGGCCGAAGCGAGAACTATATTCCGGCAGAGCAGCTGGAGTCGAGCACGGTCAAAGTGGCGCCGGGCGAGCGGCAGTGGGTCGCATTCCCATTCCAATATGAGACGCAGGAGCCGCTTAATCTGTTTGCCGTAGTAGAAGCGAACGAAGCGGTAATGCTATACACGAGCGGAGAGCCTTTTTTCGGGATGCTGAGTTTCGAGAAGAAGGTAAATGATTCGTCGGATTTCTCCGAATTTATGGATACGCAGCTAACCATGATCTGGACGATGAAGCGGCTGATTCGCAAGCCATTCTGCGCGATTGTGGAACCGGCTACGGAGGCTTATGCCGCAGAGTCGGTCGTTAACGGCTATATCAGGCCATACGGCGGACCGCAGCTGTGGATGTCGGAGCGTCTGCGGGAGGGCGCCCAGGAATGGGTGTCGCTGGCGTGGGACGAACCGATTGCGCTATCGGAGATTCAACTGATTTTTAACGATGACGTGAACCAGGACCTGATCAATCTGCATCACTTCCGTACGCCGTTCGACGTAATGCCGGAGCTGGTGCGGGACTACCGTGTGGAAGTATGCATGGGCGGTGAGTGGACCGTATTGCTCCGCGAGAAGGACAACCGGAAGCGCAATCGCGTTCACCGGCTAGAGCAGCCTGTTGCCGCCGAGCAAATGCGCGTCGTCGTGGAAGCGACGGCCGGCTCGAAGCATGCGCAAATTGTGGAGATTCGGGCATACGAATAAGAAGAGCGGAGCCGTGCCTGAGGCACGGCTCTTTCTTACCACATAAGAAAGTATAAGTTTTCGGTCTTCGAAAACGGCTTTCTTATTAGCGATAAAACCTACCTTTAAACGCGGTCGCTCATCGTTGAGAGGCCTCGATAGAGGTTTTCTCATAATTATAGAATTTATAAATTTTCGGGGTGGAGCGCGAATTCAGTCGCTGTCGCTACGGCGTGCGTACGTGCGCGATAGCGACAAACGAGGGACGGAACTCAGAGCCCTTATTTCGGCGAATGGAGGGGTAACGGCAGGGCTAGCGGAACTCAGAGACTTTATTGGTTGATAATAAGGGGGATGGGGTGCGATTGATATGGAATAAGAGTGCTCAGTTCCGTAAGGGTACTCGAAACCCTTGATTTGGCGAAAATAACGTCGCTCAGTTCCGCACAACTATTTAGTTTGATTAATAAGCTCGTTTTGTTCACTCTTTGTTGCCATAGGGCTTTGCATTGCAAAGCTCAAGGCCGCTCATCTCCAAAAGGCCCACCGTATATCGCATCGGAAAATAGAGGGAAAATCCCCCTCTAATCTGGAAAAATCGGAATATCGGCTCCGCTTTGAGGGAAAACCTCCCTTTAATCGGGGCGGTTCGACCAGAAAACAGTGATTCGGCCAGAATTAGAGGTAGGATTTCCCTCTAAAGAGCAGTCAAAGGCGGAGACGAGGATATTAGAGGGAGTTTTTCCTCTTACTCGAGAGAACGAACAGATAGGAGTGACGCCATTCCCGCTAGCCCGTTTTACCTTCCGCGTCGACCTGCCGCAATCGTCGATATTCAGTCGGCGAGATGCCGGTCGTTTTTTTGAACAGACGGTTAAACGAGGTAACGTTATGGTAGCCGACTTCCCGGGCGATGTCGCTCACTTGCCGGGCTGTCTCCGTCAGCAATTCCTTCGCCTTCGCCATCCGCAGGCCGTTCAAGTGGTCGATGAAGTTGGTGCCTGTTTTCTCCTTGATGTAGGTGGACAGATAGGCCGCCGACATGTTCAGATCGTTCGCCACTTGCTCCAGGGAAATATCCGCTCCGAATCCCGTCTCCAGGGAGTGCATGACCCGCGAGATGACGGGGGCTTCGCCCGAGACTGTTCGCATGGACAGCGCGACGGCCACCGTCTCGGCCAGCCGGGCCAGCTGCGAGCGATACTCCTCGACGGTATGGCAGGCAGCCATTTCCCGCCGGATGGAGCGGATCGTCCAGCCCACCTGGGGCTCCGCTTCGTCGCCCAGATGGCGAAGCTCGTCGGTCAGTATAGCCGCCAGTCCCTCCGCCACTTCATGGTATTGACGCACCGCGGCCCCGGATTCCCGCATGCGCTCCAGCAATTCTTCGACCACGTCGACGGCCGCTTCTGCTTGCCCCGCTTGCAGGGACGAAGCCAGCTTGTCCGCTTCCTTCTCCGATAAACGAGGCGTCTCCGGCAATTCCCGCGGCGCCGTAATCAATTGCGTCTCTTCCTTCGGCAGCGCTTGTCCGGCCCAGCTTCTAACCTGCTCGTAAGCATGGCCGAATTGCGAAGCATGCTCGAAGCGGGAGCTGACGGCGATCGTCACCGCGCAATAGGAGGAGCTTTGGTCCAGCAGCTCTTTGACCTCGGCCAACATAGCCGAGATGGGCTCAGAACGGCCGTCCCGGACGACGGTGAGAATCTGATGATGCTCTAGCTGGAAGGTATGCGAGCCCGGGCAATAACGCTCGACGGCCGCCCGGATGTGCTCACGAACGGCCAGCGAGGCGTGCTCGGGCCGAATGTTAAGCCGGGCCATCGCGTCTCCGCGGAATTTCAGCTCGTATAGAATCAGATCGTAGCTGCCGTCGGTCTCCGTCGTCATGAACTCCTTCCACTCCCCCAAATCCTCGTTGATGTTCTTGATCCGGCTCATGTAGCCATAGCTGGTCAATATGGAACGGTGCCGTTTCATCCTCCCTTGTACTTCTTCTCGCTCCTCCATTAAATGAAGAATGCGGCTTTCGATCGCCTCGTATTCGCGAATGCCGCTGCCTGCCGCCGGCTGCAGGCGCGAGGATTGACCTGCAGCGGCGGCAAGCAGCCGGTCAACCGGTTTCTTGATCCGCCTGCTGAAGTAATGGGAAACGGCGGTCGCGAGGAGAAGCGTGCAGACGAACACGGCCGCCGACCACCAGAACCATTGGCGCAGCTCGGCGGATGCCGTCGCGTAAGTAATCGTCGAATAATACGACAGACCGTCGGCCGTCGTTGTTCGGAACCAATAGAATTGGTCGTGGAGCAGATGATCGGACCCGTTCTTAAAAACAGGGATGTCTCCCTCCGGCAATCCATTCTGATACAACATTCGACCGTCGTTATCCGCAATAGCGATCGATCGGTCCGCCGCCTTGCCTGCGAAAGCGGACATGGCCTTGTCCACGTTGAGCAAAGCGATAACCTGAAATTCCTCGCCCGGCAGTTTGAGGCTGATGGGCAGAATAGCGGGTCCGTCCGCCACATCGGACGAGGGGAGAAAGCTCCGGGCCGGGTATAGGGTCAAAAATGACGGACTGCTCAGCTGATCGCGCCAGAAGGAATGGGAGTAGCCCGGACTTGCATAGGCTCTCCCGAACATATCCGAGGCGGAGCTGCTGCCGTCCTGATCCACGGCGAAGTCGCCGATGCCGTAATGGACGATGATGCCTTCCAGATAAAACAACGGATTATAGGCGTCCGCGCGCAGCATATTGGAGATGCGATAGGCGGATAAGTAATTGGCTTCGTCCGCGCCGTAAGAGCGCAATTGCCGATTGAACTCGCGCACCGTGGTATCGTTATAGATCGTATTCAGCAGTGCTTTCAACTGGGCGATATGCGTTTCATATCTTTCCGCGACATCGATTAACGCGCGATGATTGTTGGCGACGACGTCCTTCTGCAGCCGGGATTGAAAGAACGAGAACAACAAGCCGTTAAACAGCGAAAACAAAATAATGATGCATATAAAAGAGACAAGCAGCTGTCCGTACAGCGTGCGAGGTTTCGAAAAACGAAGCTTCATTATGAGAGCACTTCCTTTCCCTGCGGAGCTAAAGAGAGTATCACGCAAGTCCTTCTATCGTATACGAAAGCGGCCCGAAAGGCTGTGACAGGCATGTTGAGTGTTTGTAAAAAAGGAATCGAAAAAAAGGATAAGCATCAAAAAAAACGTCGATTTCGCTGCATAAAGCCGCGTTATATCATAAATTTGCGCCTCATGCGGACAGGCGGAGGCGGCGTGACGAGAAGGGATGATTAAAGCGGTGGACGACAAGCGATACGGAAAGCGGAATTCGGCCATCCTTGCCATTCTTCTTATTATGGCCGCCGTCCTGGTCTTGCTGTCAGGCTGCAGCGTTCGGGAGAGGCAAGCCGAAGGACAGCGAGGCGAAGAGCAGCAAGCCGATGAGGCAAGTGAGGCGGCGGAAGGAATGCCGATTGCCCGCGATCGAATCGCGCTTACGTTTTTCACCGGCCAGTCACCGAATAATATCGGCCCGTACGAGGATAAGCTGGTATGGAAAAAGATGGCGGAGCGGTCGAATATGGATATCGACTTCCGGCTGATTCCCTTCGAGGTATTGGCCAACCAGCGGGCGCTAGCGCTCGCGGGGGAAGAATTGCCGGATGCGTTCTATTCGGCGAAGATTGTCGTCCGCCGAGCTCTATATGTACGGCAGGAAGGGCGTGCTTATCCCGCTTGACGATTATTTGGCCGATCATGCGCCGAACTTTTATGCCTTGCTGGAGCAATATCCCGAGCTGAGGCAAGGATTGACCATGCCGGTCGGCATGCCGTTTTGGGTGAACGGGAAATGGCTGGAGCGGCTTGGCATGCAAGAGCCCGCTACGACGGACGAACTGCTGGCCTATTTGCGGGCAGTGAGGGACACCAACCTGAACGGCAATGGCGTGCAGGATGAAATTCCTGTAGCCAGCGTCGGCATCACGCCCCTGCTGGACCAGCTTAAGGGAGCATTCGGTCTTGGCAATCGCGGCATCGCGCATCGGTTCGTCGACGTGGACGAGGAGACGATCCGCTGGATGGATTATTTCTTCGGAGAAGAGGGAGCGACCTTGTTTTTTATGGGCGAAGAAGGACGCACCTACGACAAAAAGCCGGATGGCTCGCTTGTATTCAAGGAGAGCATTGCGCAGGCGGAAGGCGGCTTGACGCTGGATCAGGCGCTGATTCCTTACGTCACCTGGATGGGAGGCAGCTATCCCGGCTTTGTACGGGAAGCGTACTTTCAAGGATCGGAGACGAGACCGGAAGCGATGGCGTCGGCGGAGAAGGCGAGACCGTACATCCCAAGCGAGGTATGGGGCCGATTCAACTTCACCGAAGAGGAGTCGCTCTGGATGTCTACGGCGGGACTGGACATCTAACGGTATGCGAACGAGGCGGAACGCGAATTCGTGAACGGCACCCTGCCATTAGGCGAGTGGAAGACCTATGTGTCGAGGCTGGAAGCGATGGGGCTGGATCAATATATTTACGAACAAGCCTACGAGAGATATGAAGCAACATTACGATAACGATTGGGAGCGTGTAGGATCGTGAAAGCAATGAATGCGAGACATTGGAAAAAATGGCTGTCGGGAGCGACGGCGGCGACGCTGCTGCTCGGTGCCGTTCCGGCTCCTGCGCCGGCAAGCGCGGCGCCGGATGCCCCCAAGCTGATGATTACGGAGCTCGTGCCGGATTCCAGTAATCTGCCGGGCGTCGAAAAAGCCACGGACGGGTACGAATTTATCGAAGTTTATAATAACAGCGATGCCCCGGTCGACTTCCGGGATTACTCGCTAATCTATCATTACATCGACGACAAAGGGGAAAAAACGACGCCATGGCCGCTTACCTCGCCGGACACGGCGACGAGCATCCCGGCGTACGGAACGATCGTGCTCTGGGTCATGAACGCGGACAACACGAAGGAGCCCGTGGTCAACTTCAATGGCGAGTACGGCGTACATTTGACGGAAGGCGTATCGTTGTTCCGCGTCAATGGCGGAGGCGGCATGAGCAACAGCGCTCCGCGCGACTTGATCATTAAGGACGGAGAAGGCAATGTCGTATCGTCTTCATCCTATCAGAACGATGATCAGACAAAGCCGAACAAGGGCATTTTTTATACGTATCCCAAAGATGGAAGCACGGCTATGGTCATGATGGATGGCCCGGGAATGTTGGCTGCCACGCCGGGCTCCGTAACGACGGATCAGGTGCCCGACAACGGTCAGACTCCCAACCTGCCGCCGGTTATCGGCCATGCGCCGGTTACGGAAGCGACCTACGAATCCGATCTGCTCATTACGGCGACCGTCGAGGATCCCGAATCGGCTGCCGTCACGGCAAGCGTCTACTATCGGAACGGCTTGGAGGGCGCCTTCGCGAAGCTCGGCATGGTAGCGAATAACGGCGTCTTCGCCGCGGCGATTCCGAAGTCTGCGCTGACTTCGCCGTTGCTTCAATACTATATTGAAGCATCCGACGGCACAGCGAGCTCGACCACCCGCACTTACGACGTGGCCGTGGAGACGGACGATTTTGACTATGGCAAAGTGCCGCCCGTCTTGATTACGGAGCTGGTGCCGGACAGCGAGAACGTAAGCTCGACGGTGAGCAGCGACGCCTATGAATTCGTAGAAGTATACAACAATACGGATAGAGAGCTCGACTTCGCCAACTACGGCCTCTTCTACCGCTATCCCGACAAGGGGCCGGCCGGGGACGTGGCATGGCCGTTGGCGGAGAAGGGCAAAGTCGTGATCCCGCAAGGGGAATCCATCGTGCTCTGGATTACGAATCCCGCCAACCAGTCGACCAAGACGGCGGCGGATTTCAACGCCAACTACGGCACGGCGCTGGAAGTGGGCGTGAATCTGTTCCGGACGGAAGCCGTGGACGGCATGGCCAACGGCTCGGCCCGCGACCTGATCGTCAAGAACCTGCTGGGACAAGATATCGTGGTCGCTTCTTATCAGAATGACGATCAAACGAAGAAAAACATGGGCATCTTCTACTCGTACCCGTTTGACGGTACGGCAAGCATGCGCATGCTGCCGAACCCCGGCACGGTTGCCGCGACGCCGGGAACGGTAGCGGCCGAGCAGACGCCGGCGGTGCCGGTTCATCTGCCGGACGGCTCGGAGAACGAGACGCCGGTTATCGCGAATATTTCGCATGCATTCGTAGCCGGCGGCCTGGAAATCACAGCCGACGTTACGGATCCCGACGGTCCGGAGGCGCCTCAGGCCAAAGTATTCTACCGGACGAAGTCGCAATCCGCGTACGCCAGCGTGCCCATGAATCCTTCGGGCGGCGAGTTCAAGGGACTTATTCCGTCTTCGGTACTCGTCGAGGACGCGGTCTATTATTACATCGAAGCGGCGGACGGCCTTGGCCGGACGACGTCCGAAGAGACCGAGGTTAAGGTGGAGCTCGGCGACTTCGATCCGCAATCGGCGCCCGAGCTGCTGATTACGGAGATTGTGCCGGATTCGACGAACGTGGGGAGCGGCGACGGCTACGAATTCGTGGAAGTGTACAACAACACGGACGGTCCCGTGAACCTTAAGGATTACCGCATGAATTACCGGTATACGGATTCCGGTCCATCCGCCGACGTTATTTGGCCGACGGACAAGGAAGACGTCGTGATTCCGGCGGGCGAGACGGTCGTCTTCTGGGTCATCAACGCCTACAACGGCGCTTCGACGGCAGCCGATTTCAACGCCAACTACGGCAACGCCGGATTGACGGAAGGCGTCAATCTCTTCCGGATGTACAGCGACGGCATGGCCAACGGCGGCAAGCGCGGCATCGTGATCGCGACGAACAGCGGCATCGAAATTTCGTCCGCGTATTATGACAACGACGAAGAGACGAAGGCGAACATGGGTATTTTCTACAAATACCCGCTGGACGGCACGACCACGATGATCAAATACAGCGCGGGTCTCGAATCCGCTACGCCGGGCAAGGTGGCGCCGGAGCAGATTCCGGCGATTCCGGTTCGGGTTCCGGCGGACAACGTTAATCCAACGGCTGCGGATTTGACGACAGTCGCGACGATCGACCAGTCGAGAAACATCGACCTCGTCGCGGACGCGAAAGACGATCGCATCGTCAAGACGGTGGCGCTGTATTACAAGGACAATCGCAAGGAAGATTATACAAAACGTTATCTAAAGCGGAGCTACAACGATTCGTTGTATCGCCAGACTTTGTTCAGCCCCGAGTTGATCGGCCGCGATTACATTGACTATTACTTCGAGGTATCCGACGGCACGAATACCGTCAAGACGGCCACGAAGCGGGTCGACGTAACGGGAGGACCCGAGCTGTCCGATCTGCGTCTTAACCTGAAGGAGAACGAAGTCGTCTCCGGGGATCTCATCCTGCGGGGAACGGGCAAGGACGTGCCGTGGAACGAGTTGACAATGTCCGTCGACGGCAACGAGTTGTCCGGCGGCACGTATGCCGCTCTGGAGAGCGGAGCGTTCTTCGCTTTCGAGACGCAGGGCGTCAATTATTATTTCAAAAACGCGGTCGTAGCGGACGGGGAAATTATTCATACGTTCCTGGATCCCATCGACAGCTGGTCGACGCTGACCGTGCCGATCTCGGCGGACTCCCTGAAGGAAGGGGGCAACGTGCTCTCGATCTACGCCGGCTCCAAGTCGGGACCGTTCGACGATCGTCCGGAAGAGAACAAGGACGACTTCGAGATCCGGAATATTCGTCTCGTGCTGGCGGACGGAACGGAGCTGTACGATCCGAATTTCAGCAATCCGCAGCAATCGCTTAAGATGGGGGACAGCGCGGGCAAGCACGAATTCCTTGACTTCACGTTCACGCTTGAGGCCGAGAAGCTGGCTTCCAAGGCATACGTTTGGCAGACGGCGGGCATCGAGGACGGCGATCACGTATTGACGCTGAGCCATCCCGATTACGAAACTTTGACGCGCAACGTGAAGGTGGATAATACGGCTCCTTCCATTGTGCCATCCGTAGAGGAAGGCAAGACGTATCGCGGCGCATTCGATCTGGATGCCTTGGTGACGGATGCTATCGCGGGCCTGGAAGCTACAACGGCTACGCTGGACGGAACGTCCGTCGCGCTTCCTTACGCCACCTCCTCGGCGGCGTTGACTCCAGGCGCCCATACTTTTGTCGTGAAGGCTGTCGACAAAGCAGGCAACGAGGCTTCGTTTTCCGTAAGCTTCGAAGTGCCGGAAGAGAATCCAGCCGCGCCGGAGGTTGTCGCGCCGCTCCACAATGCGGGCAATATCGGAAATGCGGCGACGCTGACCGTCAAGGCGAAGGATCCGCTGGGCGATCTCATGCGCGTCATGTTCTTCCGCGGCTTCAACTATGACGCCAATGCGTCGGCCGGCTTCCAAGGGTACCGCGGCGCGTCCGATACGGAGCCGCCGAAGCGGGAAGTGCCGGGCGGCGAGAAGGCGTTCACGGCGGATGATTACGAGGCGATCGGAAGCGAGGACGGCAAGTATCTCATCGACGACGCGACGGAGCAATTCCCGTACCAGCGATTCGAGATAACGCTGGACGCCTCGGTGAAGGACAGCGATCTTGTGGACATTCGCTGGAAGGGCAAGTCGCTGGAAGGACGCAAGGTTAGCTTGTACGCATGGAGTTCGGCAGATGCGAAGTGGATGATCCTGGATTCCGTCATCGCGGGCAATGAAGACTTCGAGCTGGGCGCGGAGGTAGCGGCGGGCGTTTATCGTCAGCGGGCTGCCGAGGGTTCCGGCGATTCGGACCGTATCGCGCTCATGGTACAGGACGAGCTGCCGGTATCGAACGATCCATACGACTTCTCGTTCGTCTGGATGTCCGATACGCAGTATTATTCGGAGACGTATCACAAGTATTACCGCGACAATGTGAAGTGGATCGTCGATAATCTGGACGAGCAGAAGATTCGCTACGTTATTCACACAGGCGATATCGTCGACGAAGCCGATCAGGAATATCAATGGATTGAAGCCGACACGAACATGAAGGTGCTTGACGATGCGGGCGTGCCGTACGGCGTACTGGCGGGCAATCATGACGTCGACCATCAGAAGGGCACGTACGACGAGTACTGGAAGTGGTTCGGCGAAGACCGTTTCGTGAACCAGCCGACCTTTGGAGGTTCTTACAAAAATAACATGGGCCACTACGATCTTATCTCCGCTGGCGGCAACGATTTTATTATCGTCTACATGGGCTGGGGCCTCGCCGACGAAGAGATCGAATGGATGAACCAGGTCGTGAAGGCTCATCCCAATCACAAAGCGATTCTGGCAATGCACGAATATTTGCTCGTATCTGGCAACCGCGCTCCGATCGCGGACAAAGTGTACGAGGAGGTCGCGCTGCCGAACCCTAACGTGTTCGCCACGTTGTCCGGCCACTATCACGATGCCGAGCTCAAGACGGACGAAGTGGATGATGACGGTGACGGCAAGGCCGATCGCAAAGTGTATCAAATGCTCGCCGATTATCAAGGCGGGCCGGATGGCGGCCAGGGCTACATGAGGCTGATGCAGTTCGACATGGCGAACGACAAGCTGCATATCAAGACATATTCGCCGACGTTGAACGATTACAACTTCTACGATCCCGCAGAGTACCCGAGCAAAGACGAGTTCTCGCTTGATCTGAATCTGGACGCGGAGACAAAGCGCGTCGCGACGGATTACTTCGGCGTTCGCGTGTACACGGAGCAGAAGATTGGCGATACTCAAGCAACGGAGAGCGGTAAAAATGCGTCGGTGACATGGGGAAGCTTGGCCCATGACGCAAGCTACGAATGGTATGCCGTAGCGGAAGACGATTACGAGGGCCGTACTCGCTCCGACATCTGGCGCTTCTACACGGGCAAAGCTCCGGAGCAGCCGGGAACGGATCCGGGCACGAATCCGGGGACGGGTACGCCTCCGACAAGCGGCGGCAATGAAGGCGGCGCGGACGCGAAGGACGGCGTCATTACCGTCAAGCCGGGCAAGGCTTCGGACGGAAGCCCTGTCTTTAAGGTGAACGAAACTCAAGCAGGTGAAGCGATTAAGAGCGCGGCAGGGAAATATGTCGATATCCAGCTGCGGGCGGATACTTCTTCGGGGGAACAGCTTGTATTGGAGCTGTCTGCCGAAGCGATCGAAGCCTTGCTGGAAAGCGGCAAGACCATTCGCGTCGTTACGCCTCGCGTAACGGTCGAATATCCGGTCGGCGCGATTCCTCAGCAGGCGGGAGAAGGCAATGGTTTTGTACGACTGCGCGTCGATATCGGGGAGACAAAGCTGACGGAAGATGCCGTCGCCGACGCCATTAAGGATGACAAGGCGCTGCGCGGAACGGGCATCGTGTACGATCTGACCATGGTTTACGTTGGATCGGACGGCAAGGAAACGCCGATCTCATCGTTCGGCGAAGAGGTCATCGTGACGCGTACGCTGACGGCCGAGGAGACGAAGGCTAAGGATCCGGACTACGCCGGCGTCTATTATCTGGACGGCTCGGGCGGAGCCGACTATATGGGCGGTTCGTTCAAGGGGAACACCGTAATCTTCCGGACGAAACACTTCTCGAGTTACGCCGTGATGGAATATCGCAAGACGTTCGCCGACATGGACGGCCATTGGGCGAAGGACTACGTCGGCAAGCTGACCGCGAAGCATGCCATTACGGGCATTGACGGCACGAGATACGCTCCCGACCGCGACGTGACGCGCGCGGACTTCGCGGTTATCGCGGTGAAGGCGCTCGGATTCCTGGGCCTTGAGGCCGGACAATCCGAATTCCAGGATGTCGCATCAGGCAAGTATTATGCGGCATACGTGGACAAAGCGCAGGAGCTGGGACTGGTAACGGGCTACGGCGGTCGCTTCCGCCCGGAGGAGACGATTACCCGGGAGGAAGCCGCGGTCGTGCTCATGAGGCTGTTCGCTTATCTGAACGAGGATGAAGCGGCAGCCGGCGACGAAACGGCGTTCGTGGACATCGCGGAGGCGTCCCCGTGGGCGCGCGAAGCGATCGAAGCCGCGCAAGCGCTGGGTATCGTAGGCGGCAAGGGCGATGGACGTTTCGATCCGCATGCGGACGTGACGCGCGCCGAGATCGCCAAGATGATCACGCTGGCGATTCAATAACAAATAGGGATGGTTCCCATGGCCGAGCGGTTGGCGGCGGCGGGGACCATCCCTTTTTTTGAGGAAATGAACAAGTTTTTCGCTTTCGTACCCGTTTAGATAAGAGCAACCACAAGCATTAAATTATTAATTCACAAAAATTTGAGCCAGGTATGACCTTCTGGAAATTGCCGGTTTAAAGAAGATTTCAGCCATGCTTTTTCTTGTGGTAGAAGCGATGGAAGCATTGTTTGGAAATCATTATAATCCTTTTCACGTACTTGCGGACCACCTGCTTTATGAAGAAGTTGGATTTCGGGTCTCAAATAAGGTATGCCTTCATCAGTTCTCAAAAAAATTTCATCAACTGGCCTTCTGACTGATTTATCACTCTTATAAATCCAAGAATTTTCGTAGGTATTAATTATCATAATCTGAAAAGCCCAAGGCGTTTCATCGCTCTTGCTGACCCATATGTCATTTGTCGAATTCAAGTACTCTCCATCTTCCCAAAGTTCAAGCTTACCATACTCCGCCTTGTATAACACCCAATCACGTTTTAAATACTGATAAGCGATTAATTGCTCATCACGTGTAATAATAATGTCTATATCACTATGTTCCCTTGTTTGCTTACGTAGATGCAAATCTAAAGCCCAACCTCCAGCGATAATCCACCGAAGCGGAATGTCAGAAAACACTTTATTTATTTCCGACACAGATAGTGGCATCCAATTACTTATATCCGTCCTCAAATCCAACCCACCCATATATTTTTCTAGTTTTTAATTTCTTAATTCTGCACTTCTCCGTTAGTTGAATAGAAAAAACAAACCAACAATAACAAAGAAACCTCCAATAATGCGATTAACCCATAATACGAATGAATTTGCTGGTTCAGATTCGAAAACAAATTTGCCTTCTTTTAAACGAAACATAAATTGATTGATATACCATATTCGTCTTGGAAAAATAACGAAAAGTAGCCCCAAGAGAATACAAATCATCTCGGCTATCATAAAGAACCTCACTTGATTTTCTAATTGCTTTCAGTCTATCGCTTCGCCATTGCAAGGAGAAAGAAAATGTTGAACTAATCTGCTATCTAGCAATGAAATAAGAAGCAGTTGCCGCTGTGACAAACTGCTACTGGATCATTCAAATAATGTTTCCTGTTAGCTCAATAATTTATTGATTAACAACTCATCGTCATTGGCTAGTCAATACGCTGCCAGCGTACAAAATGCTGTGCTTAATGGCAGCCCTATGCTTCGCTTTATTTATGAAGAAGGTGAAGTGATCCGTTTTATCAATTTAAATAATAACTTTAATGAATAATAGGTAATTACTACACAAACTAGATAGATGTCTAATCTGAAAGAGGTTAATGAAAAAAAATGTTTAAAAATAAGAATGTTACTGTCAGGGGTCTCCAGGCCGTGATAGGTAATAAACTTAAATGGAAAACCTAAATTAAATTCTCTGTGTCCTTCGTGATAAAAAGAGCCCCACAAAATTGAAGATAGCGGAAAAATAAAGCTCCACAGTAGATGGGTTGTCTTTTTCATTTCCTTCTCCTTTCCAGGTGCTTAGCAAAGACACTAATCATACTATATACTCATTTCTCCAAAATGAGACCGATGGAACTATCCTGCCCGTTACGTTCTCTATACGTTTCCCCAAAACGATAGTGTCTGTAGGAGGAAAGCTGCAGTCATTGCAAGTCATGAAGAGAATAAAGGGAAAATCCCCCTCTAATCTCGCTTCTATACCGAATTTTATGGATTTAAAGGGAAATCCTCCCTCTATTCTCCATCCAATTGGCGTCTGCCCTCTAGTCCACTTGATTTAGAGGGAGCTTTTCCTTCTAACACTCCGAAGAAACGAAAGAGCAGTCAATTAAAGGGAGCTTTTCCCCATATTTATCACATGAAAATGTATAAGTTTCCGGGCTTGAAGGAGGTATGAAATTTTTATTGGCGATTAAACCCACCTCATGCTTCCGAAGCGGATTTGCTTTGCATAGCTGGAGGTCGAACATCTTTGAGAGACCGAGTTTAGAGGTTTTCTCATTATTATAGAGTTTATAAAATCCCTCTTAAAAAGCAACGATTGGATGTCAAAAACGCCCGGTGAGCTTCAAAACGGAGAGGTGTGCCGGTGGGTGGGGTGGAAATGTAACGGACATTCTAGATCCTTAGCCATCTGTTTTTCGTTAGCCGCGAGTGTTACGGACATACGCGACTTTTAGAAGCTCATATGGGGTGGGATGCCTCTGAATTGAAGCTGTAAGAGTCGCTGATGTCCATTACAATTTCGGCAACCGGGCGTGGATTTCGTACGAGGCAAATAAGATCGCCGACAGGCGTTTTTCTCGAGCTTGGGCAAGGATGCGCCTGACCTGTCTCTCTAACAGACATCAGTGACGCTAATTGCGCCATTTTTGGTGAACACGAATTGTAACGGACAAGTATGACGTTATTGGGCTGAATGAAGCAAAATAGGGCCCGAATGTTGCGAATAAGGTCGCCTATGTCCGTTGTGCGCCTAGCCAAGCTGGGCATAACTAGCTGATGAAAGTTCAGCCGGGGTAAAGGCCAAGCTGCCCCGTAGCTAGTAGGCAGGTCATGGAGAAATTCATGGGTTGAAGCCCTACGAAAAGCATGAAAAAAAATCATGCGAAGCAAGCCCTCAGGCCGTAACATCCGAGTGAATCCTGCCGCATCGTCAAAAGGAACCCGCAAGGGACAAGAGGGAGCCGAGCCTTGAGCGGACGGGCGAAGGCCATGGAACGTGCACAGAACTTGGAGCAGCACGGAAGAACCCTCCGGTGTATGGGGATCGGCATGTGGAGACAGTTATGTTCGGAACTAGGGAGACCCTCCCCCACACGGCAGCAAGGGGCCGTAACGAGCAAACCTATAAGCCTTGAAAGGTGAAGTGGCTAGCGGTGGGAAGGGAGTCGGAGGGGGCCGTAGTACCGAGGAAGCAAGGACAACATAACCTTGTGGAGGGAAGGGCGTCGAAAGACAATACCCCACTTCGTTCATGGGAACCAAGGAGGTAAGAGTGAGTGAATGCCGCAAAGGCTAACAACGCCAAAGAAAAAGCTCGAGAACTTCAAAGAACCCTCTACCTTGCAGCTAAGGAAAAGCCAGGACGGCGGTTCCATGCTCTGTATGACAAGATCAGTCGCGAGGACATCATGACCTATGCGTGGATGCGAGTAAAGGCCAATAAAGGGAGTGCCGGGGTCGACAAAATCACGATCCAGTCGATCAACGAAGACTATGGCGAGAAGCGGTTTATCGCGGAGACATGCGGTCAACTGAGAAACGGTACCTATCGACCAACGCCGGTACGCCGAGTAGATATTCCAAAAGATGATGGAAAGACAAGACCACTCGGCATTCCGACGGTGAGAGACCGACTGGTACAGATGGCGACAAAGCTCGTACTGGAAGGCATCTTCGAGGCCGACTTCAAAGACTTCTCCTATGGGTTTCGTCCGAAACGCAGCGCGCACGATGCGCTGCAAAAGATCCTGACAACGGCGAACGAGGGGAGAGTATATTGGGTCGTGGATGTCGACATTCGGGGCTACTTTGACAACATCTCACATGAGAAGCTGATGGCACTCGTCGAACAACGAGTCAACGACCGGAAAGTACTGAAACTTCTCCGCGGATGGCTGACGGCAGGCGTGATGAAAGAAGGCGAGTTCTATGCTTCGGACATCGGAAGCCCGCAAGGAGGCGTCATTTCTCCGCTATTGGCTAACATTTACTTGAACTACCTGGACACGATCTGGGAGAGGAACTACACGCAGCTCGGAACGCTGGTCCGTTACGCTGACGATCTGGTCATCCTATGTCATCGAA
Organism: Paenibacillus agaridevorans; assembly: GCF_018604145.1. NCBI lineage: Bacteria > Bacillati > Bacillota > Bacilli > Caryophanales > Paenibacillaceae > Paenibacillus > Paenibacillus agaridevorans. The sequence continues at coordinate 7,014,235 of NZ_CP075889.1, forward strand.
AAGCAGAAGCGCTGGAAGCGATACAGGTATTGAAAGCTGTATTCGCAAAACTGGAGCTGAGCATGAATACGGAGAAAAGCAAGCTGGTGAATGTGTGGGAGGACGATCAAGGCTTCGACTTTCTCGGCCATCATTTTCGTCGACTGCCGGTCATGCGCAAAGGGGGAAAAGTGGCACGAATTCTCCGGTGCTTCCCGTCGCAGAAAGCGATGAAGAAGATGAAGACGAAAGTAAAGGCATGCACGTCGTCGCGAACGCTACTGAAGCAAATGACCAGCGAGATCATCGCAGTACTCAACCCGAAAATAGTGGGGTGGAGAAACTATTATGCCAAAGCGGACAAAGGCCTAGCCAATGGCTTTTTGGCCAAGATCGACTGGTATATCCGTAAGAGGCTGATGATCTTCTGCCGGAAGAAGTTTAAAAGGTGGAGGCTGCGTCAATCCGGATTCTTCAAGATGCTAAAGGAAGCAGGGTTACAATCCGTCACAACCTGGAAGAGTACGTACTGTGCAAGGTGAAGAACGTCGGAAAGCCGTATGCGGGAAAACCGCACGTACGGTTTGATGAGGAGGGGCTGGTAGTCCCAGCCCTTTACTCTACACAATTTAGAATCCTTGCAAAACGGATGAATAACGTCATTCATGTCCGTTACGTGGGAACTCTCGCAAAAATGGTGATGGAGGAGCATCAGTAAGGGCAATTCGCATCCGTAGAACGAAAATAGATGAGAAGAGACTGCGTGCGCGGGACGAGAGCTACCTCTTGAACGACCAGCCAAACGGTTAGACGTGGACAAGAGCTATCTCTTGAACGACCAGCCAAACAGTTTGACGTGGACGAGCAGCTTGGTGAGCCAGTGGGTCAGCACGTAGACGATAATGAAGATGAGGAGCAGCGGACGGAAGATAATGGCGGCCCCAAGCCAAATGACCAGCACCTGCCAAGGCTTCATCCGCTTGAACAGCGTGAACGGTGCGAGCAGAATGCGGTACATCTTGTAGCTCTTCTGCAGACCTTCCATGTACGCTTCCCGAATCTGCTTGTCATTGGGATCCAGCCGGATGGCTTCCTTCAGCATGTTCAGGTTCTCCTCGTAGTCGCCGCGCTGCTCCGCGGACCAGGCCAGGATGAGGAAGGTCGTATCGGATTCCACGCTCAGATTGAGTGCTTCTCTCGCATGCTGGCGGGAAGCCGCGTGGTTGCCGAGGAGCGCCTCGGCATAGGAGAGGCTGGCCATGTAAGCCGCATTGTTCGGCCGGATGTCCAGCGCGGTCTCGATGTACGACTTGGCCTCCGCATACCTGCCTCGCTTCAAGTAAATATTGGCCCGGATAAAATAATAATGAGGCTCGTAAGGATCCACGCGCATGCCCTCGGTGGCGGCGTCCAACGCTTTGTCGAGCTTTTCGCTGTCATGGTAAGCGTTGGTGCGGACCAGCCAGGCGAGCCTGTTCTCGGGATCGCGCTTCAGCGATTCGCTGGACCAATGCAGGGCGGCGTCGTATTGCTCCGTATGAACATGAATAAGCGCGAGCAAGGCATACGCTTGGTCGTCCTCGGGTTCGTCCCTCAGCAGAGCCTCCGCTTCCTCCGTTGCTTCCTTGTATCTCTTCAAGCCAATTAGATGGCTGATTCTGCTATACCTGACGTCAATGGCTTCGGCGTTGGTCATGGAGGACACATCTATCCCTTCCTTGCGGCGCGCGGGCGTAAAGCCAGAGCTGTCTAGAGCTGTCTAGAACTGCTGTCTACAGCTGTCTAGAGCTTAAGCCCGGTCGCCTTCATATAGTCGAGCACGATTCGGTAGTCCTGATTGGCGTCGCTGAACGTCGCGTAATTTTTTGCGGTGGAGAACCACTCCAGCGTGGTCGCCTTGCGGCTCTTGGCGGCTCGCTTGAGATCATCCTGCGTGATGGGCTCCAGGTTGCCGGAGTTCAACATGCGCTCCATCGCGGCTTCCACGGCATCCTTTACGATCTGCTCCAGATCGGCGCCGGAGAAGTGTTTCGTCTCGCGCGCAATGCGGGCGAGCTCCAGCGAATGGACCGGCTTGCCCTCCAGCTTGAGCTTCAGAATCGTCTCCCGCTCAGTCTCCTCCGGCGGCGGAACGAAAACAAGATGGTTGAAGCGCCCAGGGCGGCGCAGCGCGGAATCCAGATACCACGGGGTATTTGTCGCGCCAATGACAAATACCTGCTCGTTTTGCTCGCGAATGCCGTCGAGCTCCAGCAGCAGTTGGTTAACGAGCATCCGGTCGTGATGCTGACGCATTTGGTTGCGGCTGCCGCCCATCGCGTCCAGCTCGTCGATAAAGATGATGCACGGCTTGTTCTCGCGCGCCTTCTCGAATATATCATGCAGATTGTTTTCGCTCTGGCCGGACCACATGGACAAAATCGCTTGCAGCTCGATATGAACGAAGCTGGCATCGATCTCCCCGGCGACGGCCCGGGCGAGGAAGGTCTTGCCGCAGCCCGGAGGGCCGAACAGCAGCAGACTGCCGCCCGCCTCGCGGCCGTATGCCTTGAATAGCTCCGGCTGCTGGAGCGGGAGAATGAAGTTTAGCCTGATCTTCTTCTTTACCTCTTCGAGCCCGGCGACGTCTTCGAACGTCTCCTTGGGTTTCTCGGACTCCACAAAGCTCTTGCCGTCGCTATCGAAAGACATCAATTTCAATTTATTGCGCCTGCGCGCGGCCAGCTCGTCTTGATCATTGTAATCGGACAAGTCGAATGCACCCTCTCTGCGTAAGCTTCTGGCTCTATCATACCAAATTTCGCAGAGAATGGCTTCGCACGAACCGTCATAATCAAAAAATTATGAATATAGCATCATTGGTTCAGCCAAAAATTTGGTATAAGATGGGGTCTAGGCGTATATAGTAGATTTCGATTTTGGTTCATACTTGACCAGGGAGGACGCATGAGATGATTGCATTGACGGAAGCATTTGTAGATTCGCTGGCGCCCAATCTGGCTGCGGCCAAGAACGGACGCGATCTGGTGAAAAAAAACAAGCTGTCGAACCTGCGCCGTTCCGCCGACGGCGTGCTGTTGTTCGGCGATTGCGCGGGGAGCGGCAGCTCGGGTTATCAATGCTCGGCCGACTTCGTCGTCGCCGACAAGCCGGTATTCCGCTGCAATTGCCCTAGCAGGCAATTTCCGTGCAAGCATGGATTAGGGTTGTTGTACGCCTATACCAGCGGGCGGGAGTTCACCGAAGCGGAAGTGCCGGCGGAGCTGGAGGCCAAGCGAGAGAAGGCGGAGCAGCGCCAAGTCCAGAAGGCCAAGGCCGAAGCGGAGGGAGCAAGCGGCGAAGCAGCCAATCCGAGGAAGGTGAACAAGTCGGCGCTGGCAAAGAAGATCGCGGCTCAGCTCGAAGGGCTGGACCTGCTCGAGAAGCTGGTTAACGCTTTGATTCGAAGCGGACTTGCCACCGTAGATAAGAAGGGAATCAAACATATTCGCGAGCAGGTCACCGCGCTCGGCAACCACTATTTGCCGGGGGCGCAGACGGAGCTGCGCAAGCTCGCCCTGCTGCTGGAGGAAGCCGAAGGCCGGGAAGCGTCGTTCGGCGAAGCCGTGGAGCAGCTTGCGCTGATCCATGCGCTCATTCGCAAGGGACGGCCTTATCTCGCGGCAAAGCAAGCCGACCCCGACTTGAAGCCGGACACGGAGTCCGCCATCGAGGAGTGGCTGGGTCATGCCTGGCAGCTCGCGGAGCTGCAGGAGCATGGTCTTGTTCAGACGGGGACCGAGCTCATCCAGCTCTCGTTCATCAGCTACGACGATGCAGCGCGGCAGGAGTTCGTGGACGCTGGATACTGGCTGGAGCTAGAGGGCGGAGCGATCCACCGGACGATGAACTACAGGCCGTACAAAGCGGCTAAACATATGAAGGAAGAGGACAGCTTCTTCGAAGTCGCGACGGTCGGGCAACTTTACGTGTATCCCGGCACCGTCAATCGGCGTGTCCGCTTCGACGGTGTTACGTCGGCTCCGGCCTTGGAGAGTCATCTCGCGAAGGCTCGCGAAACGGCGGAGCCCCTGCTGTCCGATGCGGTAAAACGCGTCAAGAACGAGCTGAAGAACCCGCTTGGCAACAAGCAGCCGGTCCTTCTGGCAGCAGTGGAGAGCTTGCGGGAGACGGAAAATGGCGAATTCGTCATCGTCGATCGTTCGGGCGGCATGCTGCAGTTGGGCGATGTGCCCAAATACGGCCGGGGGACAACGGAGCTGCTGCGTTTATTGCCGAAGGAAAAGATGGAGGGGGCTGCCATGTTGCTGCTGTTCGCCCATCTGCCGGAATCCGGGCGGCTTATCGCCCAGCCTTTATCCATTATTCATGACGCTGGAATCATTCGACTCTGGTATTAGGAGGCACGCCTACAATGAGCACAACCTTATTACGTGAGCTCTACGGAGAGCTCACGCGACTCTATATAGCGGGCAGCGATCTCGCTGTCGGCGATTTCCGGCTGAAGCGGCTCGTGCCGCAATTGCTTCAGCTTGGCGAGCGGGCGCCGGTGTTCAAGCGGCTGGGCGAAGGCGTGGAGACGCTTATCGAGACCGCGCCGGTCATTGAAAAGCCAACGGCCGTCCAATTGCAGGAGCTTACGCTGCTGCTGAGCTCCGTGCTGCATACGCAAGGGGAGACGGCTCCCTCCTCCGAGACGCGGGAGCTGGACGCGCTGCCGATGGATCTGCCCACGGCCTACTCCTCCCGCAGGCTCACCGAGGTGCAGGACGCGCTTGAAAGCACGGGCGGCGGACGCTATGAGATCATTACGCAGGCGTACAAGGACGGATTATTCCAAGACTTGCGCTTATTGATTCCGGCCATGGGGGCTCTTAACGATCCTTACGCCGAGCTTGCCGATTACATAAAGGATCATGTGCTGCCCGACTACGGCCCGCAGATCATCCCTATGCTAAAAGGTTGGTTTAATATCGCGGGAGGACGTTCCGACGCGCGGGCGGTGGAGGTCATCGGGAAAATCGGCGGCGAGGGGGAGCGCGACTTTATCCGCCAAGCGGCCGCCGAAGGCTCGGAGCCCGTGCGTATCTCGGCCATAGGCTATTTGGCGGGCTGCGACGCTTACGTAGGCGACCTGTTGGAATGGTCGGCCGATGGCAAGAAGACGATTCGGGCCGCGGCTTACGCCGCGCTTGCGGAGAGCGGGACCGAACGCGCCCAAGAGCGGCTGTACCAAGCGTTCTCGGGCAAGGATCGCGATCTGGCGGCCGATGTGCTGTCGCGGCGGGAGCACAGCCCGCTGACGGCACGGCTCGTAAGCGACGCGCGCAAGGAGCTGGAAGAAGCCCGAAAGCATGCCGAAGCGAAGGTAAAGCTGCCGAGCATATGGACCCGATTGGAGGCGTATTTGGACTCGTTCAGGGGCAAGTCCGTTCCGGAGCTGAACGCGTTTTACGAAGAGGTGCTGGAGGAAGGAACGTTCTACCATGGTCTGGGCTGGACGCGAATGCTGCATGATGCCGCCCGGTATGCGGGCGATCAGGGCGGCGATCGAGCGCTTGCGCTGCTGCTGAAGTTGGAGCGCAGCCATGCCAGCTACTTGTCGTACGCCTTCCGGCTGTCGCTTCGCATGCGCAAGCCCGCTGAGGTGTATGAGCACTATTCGGCGTATACCAAAGGCGCGTTCAAGGATACGCTGGTCCAAGAACTGGAGCGCGTGTTGTACATCTCGACCTCCCGCATGTATCCAAGAGTATGGGGCTCTGGCGAGGAGTACGGCAGGGAAGTGCGCATTCCTTCTCCAAAAGAGCTGGCGGACCGCTTCGACCGGCGTTGGCTGGAGTGGGCCATTTCGCGCGATGCCGCGCTGGTGGCCGCGGTGATGTCCGAACCGGGACATCAAGCGACCACGATCTATCTGAAGAACAAATTCGCTGGCATGATGGCGGAGAGCGAAGAGAGCTTCCTTGTGTTATGGGAGGGGCTGAATCGGGCGGGCGTAGGCGAAGAAGAACGGCGCGAAGCCATCGTCGCGGCCTTGGAAGGCAAGCAACGCGGACTTTACAGGTTCGATTACGAGATGTTCCGTCAGTTGACCCTGCTCCCGGCCTCTTACCGGGATCGGCTTGCTGCGTTGAAGAACCGCTATCGTTATGACGCGGCTAAACAGCTTGACTATATTATCGATTCGATAAGCGAGGTGCAATCATAATGGAAGCATTGCAGGATGTGCTACGCCTTCCGGCGGAACGATTGTTTAAGGAGGAGCTGGAAGCCTTGAAGGCGGCGGATACCGGCAAGGTGCCGGCTGGCTGGCAGCTGTCTCCTCGGTCCGTGCTTACGTTCATTACGGGCGGCGAGGCCGGCGGACGAATCATTACGCCGAAGTATATCGGCAACAAGCGGCTGGTGGAGATGGCGATCGCGACGCTCGTCACCGATCGCGCGCTGCTGCTGATCGGCGAGCCCGGAACGGCCAAGTCCTGGCTGTCGGAAAATCTGACGGCCGCCATCTACGGCAACTCCGGCCTCGTTGTCCAGGGAACGGCGGGCACGACGGAGGAGCAGGTGCGCTATTCCTGGAACTACGCGATGCTGCTCGCGAACGGGCCGACGCCGGAGGCGCTGGTGCAGAGCCCCATCATGAGAGCGATGGAGGCGGGCGGCATCGCGCGCTTCGAGGAGATCTCGCGCTGTGCGTCGGAGGTGCAGGATGCGCTCATCTCCATCCTGTCGGAGAAGACGATCTCCGTCGCGGAGCTGGGCAAGGAGATGAACGCGCGCAAAGGCTTCTCGATTATCGCGACCGCGAATACGAGGGACCGCGGCGTTAACGAAATGTCCGCCGCCTTGAAGCGCCGCTTCAATATTATCGTGCTGCCTGCTCCGCCGGATCTGGAGACGGAGGTGGAGATCGTGCGCAAGCGGGTCGGCGAGATCGCCGCGCAATACGAGCTCGGGGCGGCCGCGCCGGCGGACGAGGCGCTTATCAAGGTTGTCACGATCTTTCGGGAGCTGCGCAGCGGCATGTCGCTGGACCGGAAGGAGAAGATCAAGTCGCCCGGCGGCGCGATCTCGACCGCGGAAGCCATCTCGCTGCTCACGGGCAGCATGGCGCTGGCGGCCAGCTTCGGCGACGGGGAGCTGCGCGACGCGGATTTGGCGGCCGGCCTCCAAGGCGCGGTCGTGAAAGACGACGATAAGGACAGACTCGTATGGAAGGAATACCTCGACAACGTCATGAAGAAGCGCGGCGAAGAGTGGCGGGGACTGTATACGGCGTGCAAGGAGCTTAATTCATGAGCGGAGCTTCGGCGGCCCGCGTGCGGCTATTCGGCGTGCGGCATCTCTCTCCGGCCGGAGCCTGGCACTTGCGGCGGTTTCTGGACGAAATACGGCCGACGGCCGTCCTGATCGAAGGGCCGTCCGACGCCGTCGACGAGCTGCGTCACATCGTGCACAAGGCGACCAAACCGCCGATCGCGATCCTCGCCTATACGGAGGAACTGCCCGTTCGGACGGTCATGTGGCCGCTGGCTTCCTACTCGCCGGAATACGAGGCGCTGCGCTGGGCGTCGGAGCACGGGGCGCACGCCTCCTTCATCGATCTGCCGTCGCGCGTCGTACTGGCGCTGCAGGAGCGGAGGGGGAAGACGTCGGCATCCGGGCCGGAATTTCCGGCGGCGGGGGATGGCAGGCCGGATTCCGGCAAGGTGGAGCAAGCTACGGAGAGCGCCGAAGGGCGCGACGGGGAGAGAGATGCAGGAGGTGAATCGGGTATAGACGAAGCGGAAGGTCCGAGAAGCGTCCCGGGCGGACGGTCGGAAGACCTTGCTTCCGAATATCTCCCGCCGGAAGAGCGCGAGTCGCTCTATGATCGCATCGCCGCCATAGCGGGCGAACCCGATTACGATACGTATTGGGAGCGCCATTACGAACATAATTTATCACCGCAGGCTTATCGCGAGGCGATACTGGCGTTCTCCGCATCCATGCGGGAGATGTCCATCGGCGAGGAGCGGGTGCGGGCCGCGGGCGAGTTCGCGTACAATGCCGTGCGGGAGAGCTACATGAAACGCCGCATCGCGGACGCCATTGCGGACGGACATGAGCCGGAATGCATCGTCGTGGTATGCGGCGCGTACCATGCTTCCGCGCTGGAGAACCTGGACGGGGCGATGACCGACGAGGAGATCGCCGGATTGCCTTCCGTAGGCGCCCGGCGCACGATGATGCCTTATTCCTATTACCGGCTGTCTTCCCTGTCCGGCTACGGGGCGGGAAACAAGGCGCCCGGGTACTATGAGTTGATGTGGAGATGCATGGAGGATAGCCGGATGTCCGAGCTGCCTCACTACTATATGTCCTCCATTGCGCGGAAATTGCGGAATTCGGGTACGCACCGCTCTACCGCCGAAGTCATCGAGGCGGTCCGGATGGCGGAGTCGCTGGCTGCCCTGCACGACGGAGGGCAGCCGACGCTGCTCGACCTGCACGATGCGGCGCGGACGCTGCTCGGCAGAGGCGATCTCGGCGTCGTGGCCGAAGCATTGGCCGGACTCGACGTCGGCACGGGCATCGGGTCGCTCGCCGAAGGCGTCAGCCAGACGCCGGTGCAAGACGACCTGAACCGCCTGCTGAAGCAGCTGAAGCTGGAGAAATACCGGACGGCGGTGGCGCAGGATCTGTCGCTCGACCTGCGCGAGAATCGCCGCGTCAAATCCGAGGAAGCCGCATTTTTGGATTTGCGCCGTTCCTATCTGCTGCACCGGCTGGAGCTGCTGGGCATCTCGCTGGCGAAGAAGATGCCCAGCAGCCAGCAAGGGGCTAACTGGGCGGAGCATTGGGTGCTGCAATGGACGCCGGAAGCGGAGATCCAGACGGTGGAGGCGACGCTGCTCGGCGAGACGATCGAGGTTGCGGCCGGGTATACGCTGGCGCAGAAGCTGGCCGCTTGCGCCAGCATTGCCGAAGCTTCCTCCTTGATCAGAACGGCCTGCCTGTGCGGCATGGCTTCGCAGCTGGAGGCGGGCACGGCGGCTCTGGAAGGGCTGGCGGCGGACAGCCGCGACGTCGTGCAGCTGGCCGAAGCCGTCCGGCAATTGTCCGTCATCATCTCGTACGGCGATGTGAGACGGATGGATACGGCGCCGCTGATCCCCATGCTGGAGAAGCTGTTTCTGCGGTCCAGCCTGTTCTTGCTGGAGGCGAGCGCCTGCAACGACGAGGCCGCCACAGAGATGGTCGCGGCGATTAACGGCTTGAACGGCGTCGCTCAAGAGCATGCCGAAGCCGTAGACGAGGCGCTGTGGGTACGTCAGCTGGAGGAGCTGTCGGCGCGGGACGACCTGAATCCGCGCCTGTCGGGTTTCGCTTGCGCCATCCTCATGGAGCGGGGCGTGCTGTCCGCGGCGGATTGCGAGCAAGAGGTGTCCCGCCGTTTGTCGCCCGGCGTGCCGGCGGAGCTGGGGTCCGGCTGGTTCGAGGGGCTGGCTCAGCGCAACCGCTACGCGCTCGTATCGCGGATGAGCCTTTGGGAGCAATTGAACGACTACATGGCAGGTCTCGACAAGGAGCAGTTCGCGAGAGCGCTCGTGTTTCTGCGGCGCGCCTTCAGCGTGTTCTCCGCGAGGGAGAAGGTCATGGTGGCCGAGGTGCTCGGCGAGCTGTGGGGCGTCCAGCCGGAGCAGGCCGCCGAGCTGCTCGGAGCCGAGTTGAGCGAGAAGGAAAGTAAGCAAATCGAGGAGCTGAATGATTTTGACTTTGAGGACTTCTGATTATGAGCGCTGAACTCCAGCAAGAACTGTGGTCGCGTTGGCGCCTTGTGCTCGGCAAGGAAGCCGAGAAGCAGCTCGTCGAGAGCGGCGGAGGCAGCGGTGGGCTAGAGCTTTCGGAGGACGAGAGAATCATGGACGAAGCGCTGGCGGCGATCTATGACGATACGGGCGGCAACGGCGAGGGCGGCGGCGGAAGCGGCGGGAACGCCGGAGGGCGCGGCGGTGCTGGCTCCGGCAAGTCCGCTCCGCGTCTCGCGAAGTGGCTGGGCGACGTCCGCAGCCTGTTCCCCGAGGATGTCGTGTCGATCATTCAGAACGACGCCATGGAGCGCAAGGGCTGGAAGCAGCTGCTGTTCGAGCCGGAGCTTCTGGCGACGGTCAAGCCGGACATCGGGCTGGTCGGCACGTTGATGTCGCTGCGGGGGAAGATTCCCGAGAAGACGAAGGATACCGCGCGCCAGCTCGTGCAAGCCGTGGTCGACGACCTGAAGAAACGCATGGAGACCGAGATCAGGCAGGCGGTGACGGGCGCGCTCAATCGCCGGCAGCATTCCCCGCTGCCCTCGTTGTCCGGCATCGATTGGAAGCGGACCATCCAGCGCAACCTGAAGCATTACAGCGCGGAGCGGAAGCAGATCATTCCGGAGAAGTTCTATTACTTCGACCGCGCCCGCCGCAGCAAGGAATGGACAATTATCGTCGATATCGACCAGAGCGGGTCCATGGCGGATTCCGTCATCTGGGCATCCGTCGTGGGATCGATCTTTGCCAGCATGCCGGCGCTCGACACCCGGGTCGTGGCTTTCGATACGGAGGTCGTCGACCTGACGGAGCAATGCGGCAACGATCCCGTCGACATGCTGTTCGGCATCCAACTGGGCGGAGGAACGGACATTCACAAGTCGGTGCAGTATTGCGAGCAATTCGTCACGGAGCCTAAGAAGACGCTATTCATCCTCATCTCCGACTTGTTCGAGGGCGGCAATCAGGCCGGACTGATCCGCCGCATGCGCGAGATGCGCGAAGCGGGAGTGCGCACGATCTGCCTTCTGGCCTTGTCGGATCAAGGCAAGCCGTATTACGATGAGAACGTGGCGAAGAAGCTTGCCCAGGACGGCACTCCTTCCTTCGCCTGCACGCCTTCCATGCTGCCCGCCCTTGTGGAGGGAGCGCTTAAGGGCCATGATCTTCCTGCCCTGGCCGAGAAGCTGACGGGTGGGAATAAGTAACTAGCAGCAAGGATGCGAAACCAAACCTTCGCTTGCCCCGCCGATGCGGACATCGGCCGGGCAAGGAAGGTTTTTTTGTGAGCCGGTGAGTGGGGGAAATGTAACGGACATTGGCGAGACTGTCGAATAACTGCCCATCATAAGGGCTGTCTGTTCCATTAGAATTGCGAAGTGCCGCTTTTTGCCGAAATAACGCTTTTCATTTCCGTTACAGTTGCTCCCGTTCATTTCTTACCGGACACTTGCCCGCAATTTCACCTTTGGACAATTAATAGACACCCCCGGGAACGACGTTTGTCTCGAATGGGCATGTTCATGTATTCACAATCGGGCAGCGGCAGTCGATGAATCAGAGAGAGGGGGTGCGGCTTAGGTGCTGCAGCCTATGCAGTCCAAGGAAGACACATGGTATAATAGGGACCGAATAAGACTGATTATAATCCCCATAAATAGGGTAGGTACATAAAGCGCAGCATCGGAAGCATACGCAACTGTGCTGGAAATCGAACTTTTTGAAACACCCGCTATCAGGTGCAAAGCCAAGCTTTAGTGTAGCGTTCGGCAGGCAATTATCCCACTTTTTGCGATTCTAGCGAGTTTATCTCTTCCAAAATAGGCAAAGCTGATAGAACAGGCTTTTACTGGAAAACCGCTCCGGCGGTATGGAGGGATTAGGGATGAAGCAAATATTGTTGGTAACGGATGGCTGCTCCAATGTAGGGATGAGTCCGGTCGTCGCCGCGGCGCACGCGAAGTCGGAGGGCATCGCGGTAAACGTCGTCGGCGTGCTGGATCATGGCGATGTAGGCGAGCTGGGTGCTTCGGAGATCGACGAGATTGCGAGAGCGGGCGGCGGTCTCAGCCGGCTGGTCAACACGCGTCAGCTCTCCCAGACGGTGCAGATGATGACGCGCAAGACGGTCGTGCAGACGATTCAGCTTGCCGTGCAGAAGGAGCTTAAGCAGGTGCTGGGCAATGGCTCCATCGAGGCCTTGCCGCCCGAGAAACGCGGCGAGGTCGTGCGGGTCATCGACGAGCTCGGCGAGACGTCGGGGCTGCAGGTTGCGCTGCTGATCGACGCCAGCGCCAGCATGAAGCCCAAGCTGGCCGCGGTAGAAGAGGCGATTCACGACCTGATGTTAAGCCTGCAGGCCAGGCAGGGCAAGAGCCAGATCGCGGTATTTCACTTCCCGGGCTCGCGGCATGGCGACGACTGCGTGTTGGACATGGCCTGGACGGAGCACCTTAACGGCATGCACTCCATCTTCCCCAAGCTGCAGATGGGAGGCACGACGCCGACGGGGCCGGCGATTATGCATGTCGTCGACTACTACTTGCGGGGCCAGGACGGGGAAACGGGCCGGAAAAGCAGATATGGAACGGATGGGATGATGGGTGACTACGTCGTTTAAGTTGGAGCTTAGACGGGGGACGATCGTCGTCGGCAAGTGGAAGGGAGGCCGCTACCGGGTGGAGCGCCTCCTGGGAGAAGGGGCGAACGGCAAGGTCTACCTCGTGCAGAAGGATCGCGACTGGTACGCGCTTAAGGTAGGCGCGGATGCCGTGGATCTGCAATCCGAGATTAACGTGCTGGGAACGCTTGCGAAGCAGAAGGGCCCGGGAATAGAGCCCTTCTTGTTCGACGTTGACGATCTTTACGCGCCGAACGGGAAGGAGTATCCCTTCTATATAATGCGCTACGTGAGGGGCACAACGCTGGATGCCTACTTGAAGCAGCAGGGCGCGCAGTGGTTCCCTCTCGTGGGACTGAATCTGCTCGGGAAGCTGGCCAGACTGCATAAGTCCGGCTGGGCGTTTGGCGACCTGAAGGTGGAAAACGTCATGGTCGCGGACTACGGGCATGTCGACCTCGTTGACTTCGGCGGCGTCACGGCGATCGGCAAGAGCATCCGCCAGTTCACGGAGATCTACGACCGCGGCTACTGGAACAGCGGTTCCCGCACGGCGGATCCTAAATATGATCTGTTCTCATTCGCGGTGCTCTGCATCCAGCTCCATGAGCCGAAGCGTCTGCATGCGCTGACGAAGGAGCTGCTGCCGCAGAACCGCTCCACGCTGGAGCTGTCGGGCCTGCTGACGAGCAGCCCCGACCTGAAGCCCGTCGCGGGCTGGTTGAAGCAGGCGCTGGAGGGCGGCTTCGCGGACGCGGCGGAGGGCGCCGAAGCCTGGCGGCTGCTCATGCACCGGCGAGATACGCGGAAGTCCTCCGCTACGCCGGGCTGGCTCAAGGGGTTGGCCGCGACGACGAGCGTGCTGCTCGCCATCTCGATCTACTGGCTTCTTCGCAACATGATGTAGCGGACACGAGCGGGGATACGGACGCGAGGACACCGAGGACACAAGGATACGGGGATACGAGGATACGGGGACGGGACGAACGGAGGCATACATACACGATGAATGCGAATGTGCTGAACGCTGTGGAGAAGGAAGCGGCGGAACGAGGTCTATGGCAGGACGGGGATACGATCATCGCAGCCGTCTCGGGAGGTCCCGACTCCATGGCGCTGCTTCATATGCTCCATATGCTTGCGGTGCCGAGACGGCTGCGAACGATTGCCGCCCACGTCAATCACGGCTTTCGCGGCGAGGAATCGGCAGCCGAGCTGGAGCTGGTGAAGCGGTATGCGGAGAAGCTTGGCGTGCCATGCGAGACGACGACGCTTGCGCTGACTACTTATATAGAAGAAAATGCATTGAATCTCCAGGCCGCGGCGCGCGAGAAGCGGTATGCATTCCTGCACGAGGTCGCGAAGCGATACGGAGCGTCCCGAATTGCCTTGGCACACCACGGCGACGATCAGGCCGAGACCGTGCTGATGCGGGTGATACGCGGCGCGGGACTGTCCGGCTTGTCCGGCATTCCTGCCAGACGGAGCGAAAATAATGTGGAACTCATCCGTCCGCTATTGCGTATGAACAAGTCAGACCTTCTGGCATACTGCGAGGAGGGAGATATCCCCTACAGCACGGACAGCAGCAATCTGGAGCGGCATTACTTCCGCAACACGGTGCGGCTCGACATTCTTCCTTACTTGTCACAGTTCAATCCCCAGCTGCCGCTGTCGCTGCAGAGGCTCGCCGAAGTGGCGGGCGAGGAGGATGACTTCATGGCAAGCCAAGCGGCCTCGGCGTTCGAGACGGTCGTGCGGGTAGAAGACGGGGAATACGCCGTTTCCTGCCGCGATTTGCAGGGTCTGCACATCGCTTTACAAAGGAGATTGATTAAACTAATATTAAGTTATCTTTCGCAAGATACGGAAAACATATCCTGGAGCGGCATTGAGCGAATGCGCTTCGCCGCCGCTACGGAAGCGCCGTCGACTTGGCGTCATGACGCGGGCAGCGGAGTTCGCTGTTTAAGGGAATACGACACCATGCGATGGATAAAGATCCCTCCGGAAGGAGGAGGCCTTGAACCCGGCCGTTATGTTTATGAGATACGGGAGGGGATGGCGTACATACACGCAGTATCCGCCGGCTGGACGTTCCGGCTGCAATGGCTGGACGCGGCATCTTCCGGGAGGCCGAGACCGGCCTCGCGAAGCGAAGCGATATTCGACGCGTCGGAGCTCCGTTTCCCGCTGATGATTCGCAATCGCCTTCCAGGCGACAGAATTCATGTTTTAGGATTAAATGGGTCGAAAAAAGTGCAAGATATGTTCGTTGACGAGAAGATCCCTCCATCCGGCAGGGCAACCTATCCGCTGTTATGCGATTCGGAGGGGAGGCTGCTGTGGATTCCGGGCATTCGAAGATCGTCCCATGCCCTCGCGGGGGAAGGCAGTCGCAAGCTGCTTCATATTACAGCATCGACTGGCGAATAAGAAGCAAGGGTCTATTCATAAACATAGGTATAGCGTAGGGGGATTATCACTTTGCAGAATGACATTAAGGAAGTACTATACAGCGAAGAGCAGATTCAAGCAAAGGTATCAGAACTCGGCGCACGGCTGAGCGCGGACTTCGAGGGGCGCAATCCGCTCGTTATTTGCGTTCTAAAGGGTGCGTTTATTTTCATGTCCGACCTCGTCAAGGTTATCTCGGTGCCGCTCGAGATCGATTTTATGGCCGTATCCAGCTATGGCGCGTCGACCAAATCGTCGGGCGTCGTAAAGATTATCAAGGATCTGGATGTAACCGTAGAAGGGCGCGACGTTCTGATTGTCGAGGATATCATCGACAGCGGTCTGACGCTAAGCTACCTGATTGACGTACTGGAGCACCGCGGTTCGAAATCGGTGACGGTCGTCACTTTGTTCGACAAGCCGGCCCGCCGCGCGGTGGACTTGCAGCCGCATTACAAGGGCTTCACCCTCCCGGACGAGTTCGTCGTAGGCTACGGCCTCGATTTCGCGGAGAAGTACCGCAACCTTCCTTACATCGGCATTTTGAAGCCGGAAGTGTACGAGAAATAAATCGCGCTTTATACCTGGCAGGAGAGCTGATTCCGGCTCTATTGTGATGGAAAGTCATGCTATGGTAAAATATCTAAAGCGTCTGAGAGGAGGTAGGGGATGAATCGGATCATCCGAAATACTGGTTTTTATTTGATCATCTTTTTGGTTACCGTTGGCATTTTCCAATATATTAGCGGCCAGGGGGACAACACCAAGCCGTTAAGATATGACGAGCTGCGGTCTCAGATCGAGGCTGGCAACGTGTCGGAGCTGACCGTGAAGTTCGACAATCAGTCCTACTTCATAACGGGCAAATATAAAAACACCCCTGAGGGTGTGGAAAGCGAGAACTTCACCTCCCGCGTCGGCAACAGCGCAGAGGCAAAGATCGCGGAGTGGTCGGAGCAATTCGGCTTCGAGCTGACGAACAAGGAGATGGACACGCCGAGCTTCTGGGTCACGTTCCTGACATCCATCATCCCGTTCATCCTGCTCTTCGTCCTGTTCTTCTTCCTGATGAATCAGGCACAGGGCGGCGGCGGCAAGGTCATGAACTTCGGCAAGAGCCGCGCGAAGCTCTACAACGAAGAGAAGAAGCGCGTCACGTTCGAGGACGTGGCCGGAGCGGACGAGGAGAAGCAGGAGCTGGTGGAGGTCGTCGACTTCCTGAAGGATCCGCGCAAGTTCAATCTCGTCGGCGCGCGCATACCGAAGGGCGTACTGCTCGTAGGTCCTCCGGGTACCGGTAAAACCTTGCTTGCGCGCGCGGTAGCGGGCGAAGCGGGCGTACCGTTCTTTAGCATCTCGGGCTCCGACTTCGTGGAAATGTTCGTCGGCGTCGGCGCATCCCGCGTACGGGACCTGTTCGAGAACGCCAAGAAGAACGCGCCTTGTATTATCTTCATCGACGAGATCGACGCGGTCGGCCGCCAGCGCGGCGCCGGACTTGGCGGCGGTCACGACGAGCGCGAGCAGACGCTCAACCAGATGCTGGTCGAGATGGACGGCTTCGGCTCCAACGAAGGCATTATTATTATCGCCGCGACTAACCGCGCGGATATTCTTGACCCGGCGCTGTTGCGTCCAGGCCGTTTCGACCGTCAGATTACGGTTGACCGTCCAGACGTTAAGGGCCGTGAAGCTGTACTGAAGGTTCATGCTCGCAACAAGCCGCTTACGGGCGAAGTAAAGCTGGACGTGATCGCGAGGCGCACGACGGGCTTCAGCGGCGCGGATCTGGAGAACTTGCTTAACGAAGCTGCGCTTCTGGCAGCCCGCCGCAATAAGAAAGAGATCAACATGGTCGACATCGACGACGCAATCGATCGCGTCATTGTCGGCACAGAGAAGAAGAGCCGCGTCATCAGCGACCGCGAGAAGCGGATCGTGGCTTATCACGAGGCTGGTCACACCATTGCCGGCTTCTTCCTGGAACATGCGGATCAGGTTCATAAGGTCACCATTATTCCGCGCGGACGCGCGGGAGGCTACGTCATCATGCTGCCTAAGGAAGACCGCATGCTGGTGACGAAGCAGGAGCTCCTGGACAAAGTGACAGGTCTCCTTGCGGGCCGCGTCGCCGAGGAGATCTTTATCGGCGAGATCGGTACAGGCGCTTACAGCGACTTCAAGTCCGCAACAGGCATCGTACGCAGCATGATCATGGAATACGGCATGAGCGACAGGCTCGGCCCTATGCAATTCGGCAGCACTCAAGGTCAAGTATTCTTGGGGCGCGACATCGGCCACGAACAGAATTACTCGGATGCGATCGCATACGAGATCGATCAAGAGATGCAGACCATCATCAACGATTGTTACGACCGTGCCAGAAAGTTGTTGAACGAGAAGAGCGAAGAGATGCATCTGATCGCCAACACGCTTCTGACGGAAGAGACGCTGGAGATGGATCAGATCAAGTCCCTTATCGAGAAAGGCACGATGCCGACAGGCGGAGAAGGCGGCGGTACGCCGTCCGAAGCGTCCACGGCGGAGCCGATTATCGACGAGATCGGCGACGTGAAGGTGCGCATCCAGCCTCGCGAGGATGTCGATCCGAAGCCGGAGACGCCGGAAGGCGGAGGTTCTTCTTCCGAAGGCGATCCGAACAACAAAGCTTAAAGCTTAATGGTAGCTTTACCCATAGCAAGTACGGACGTCCCGTCCCTCTCTCTGGAGAGGGCGGGACGTTTTTTTGTTTTTTGCAAAAATACAGGCAGGCATATGAGTTCGCCTTACTGTTTCTAAGAATGAAGCGCGCTGCGCCGCGGTTGCAACCCGAAAAAATCAGGTTAGAGCGGGGTTCAAGCCATTGGGGCGATGTTCGACGCACAGGCACGGAGCCTATGGAGAGTAAGGGGAGTAAATGTTTTGCAACCACATTGAAATAATAGCGGCAGGAATTAGCAATACTACATACGAGCTGCCACACCATATCACATCACTTGTACATTGTACAAAAAGGGGAGATTGCGGCAATGAAAAAAACGTACAGCATGATGTTTTCGCTGCTACTCGCAATTACGCTGGTACTGTCCGGCTGCGGGGCGGGCAAGAATAACACCGTCAACCCGGGAGCGGGCACCGGCGGAAATAAAGTGGAGTCCGACGAAACAGGCAAGGACTTCCGAATCGGTATGGTAACGGACGTAGGCGGCGTTAACGATAAGTCCTTCAACCAGAGCGCTTGGGAAGCTCTGAAACGAGTAACTGCGGAGACTAGCGCTCAGACGAAGTTCCTGGAGTCCAAGGGCGAAGCCGACATGGAGCCGAACCTTAACAACTTCGTACGGGAAGGCTTTGATCTAACTTGGGGAATCGGTTTTTTGTTTACGGACGCGGTCGCGAAAGTAGCCAAGGAGAACCCGGATGCGAAGTTGGCCGTTATCGATACGGTCGTTGATGCGCCGAACGTGACGTCCATCACTTTTGCCGAACATGAAGGTTCGTTCCTGGTGGGCGTTGTGGCGGGCCTGATGACGAAGACGGACAAGATCGGCTTCGTGGGCGGACTTGAAATTCCCGTTATCAAACGTTTCGAAGCCGGCTTTCTGGCCGGCGTAAAAGCCGTGAAGCCTGACATTAAAGTCAACGTGGTATACACGGGCGCGTTCGATAAGCCGGATCTTGGCAAGAGCGCCGCGGCTACGATGTACAATAGCGGCATCGACATCATTTTCCACGCGTCCGGCGGTACGGGCAATGGCGTATTTAACGAAGCCAAGGACCGTAAGAAAAACGGCAAGGATGTATGGGTAATCGGGGTAGACAAGGACCAGTCGCTGGAATTCGGCGACGACGTTACGCTGACATCTATGATGAAGGGCGTAGAGACGGCTGTGCACAAGGTGTCGAGAGATCTGATCGCTGGCAATTGGCAAGGCGGCTCGGTGCAGGAGCTTGGTCTGAAGGACGACGCGGTTGGGTTGCCGGAGACCTCGAAGGCTAACGTCCCTGAGGAAGTGTTGAAGCAAGTCGAAGAGTTCAAGGGCAAGATCGTTAGCGGCGAAATTACCGTTCCGACGAAATAAGCGGAAATCCACGGCGATAGCCATAACCACATTGTTCGTTCGTTTGTTGAAACAGCGAGACCGGCAAGAGCCGGTCTTGTGCCGTTTGCTTAAAGTGCTGTTCAAAAAGTTTTTCACTTTCGTGATTGTCAGGAAATACAGGAAAGAATGATTTCTTGGGGCATGGGGGAAGAGGAAGCCAACCAATCATATGGCCTAATCGGAAGTAATGGGAAAAGTTCCCTCTAATCTTAAAGAATCGAGCTTTCTGCTTGTCTTAAAGGGAAAAGTGCCCACTAATCATGTGGGTTTTGCTCAATGTAGGAATTCGATCGAAATTAGAGGGAGGAAATCCCTCTAAAACCTGGAAAATGGTGAGAATGGGGCAATTAGAGGGAGCTTTTCCTCTTATCCAGGAAGAATGATGATCGCCCCGTATAGGAAGATGTTTTTCTTATCTCTTGACTGGAATACCAGGCATGCAGACATTATATGTGGATCCCGGGAGTGATTAGGAATGGGTCAGAGCGGGGCAGTCGTACAGTTAAAGGGAATTACGAAACGATTTCCCGGACTGGTGGCGAACGATTCCATCGACTTGGAGCTGAAGAAAGGCGAGATCCATGCCTTGCTTGGGGAGAACGGCGCCGGCAAGTCGACGCTGATGAATATTCTGTTCGGCTTGTATCAGCCGGACGAAGGGGAAATCTGGATTAACGGCGAGCGCACCGTCATTGACGGGGCCTCCAAGGCGATCGAGCTGGGCATTGGCATGGTGCATCAGCATTTCAAGCTGGTACAACCGTTTACGGTAGCGGAGAACATCGTTCTCGGCGATGAACCGAAGAAAGGCTTGAAGATCGACTACAAGCTCGCGAATCAGAGGGTAAGAGAGATCTCCGGGCGTTATGGATTGAAGGTAGATCCGCAAGTGCGGATTCAAAATATTACGGTAGGCATGCAGCAACGGGTAGAGATTCTGAAAACATTGTATCGCGGCGCGGAAATCGTCATCTTTGACGAACCGACGGCCGTGCTTACCGTGCAGGAGATCGAGGAGCTAATCCAAATTATTCGGAATTTGGCCGCGGAAGGCAAGTCCATCATCATCATCACGCATAAGCTCAAGGAAGTGATGGCGCTCGCGAACACCGTGACGGTCATCCGCCGCGGCAAAGTCGTCCGCACGCTGCCGACAAGCGGCACAAACGAACGGCAGCTGGCGGAGCTGATGGTCGGCCGCGACGTGTCGTTCGAGGTCGAGAAGTCGCAGGCGAAGCCTGGCGAGGTGGTGCTGGACATTCGGAATCTTCGGATGAAGGGCGATCAAGGCAAGCCGGCGCTGGACGGTACAACGTTGCAGGTGCGCGCGGGCGAAATTTTTGGCATTGCAGGGGTTGACGGCAATGGTCAGAGCGAACTGATCTATGCCATTACCGGCATGCGCAAGGTACAAGAAGGCAATGTGTTTCTTAACGGCTCCGATCTGACGAACAAGTCGCCGCGCGACATCTCCATGGCGGGCGTCGGCCATATTCCGGAGGATCGCCATAAGCATGGGCTGGTGCTGGACTTCTCCGTTAGCGAAAATATGATTCTGAACACATACTTTCAGCCGGAATACGGCCGTTATGGTTTCGTGGACTTTAAGGCGATGGACAAGCTTGCGGCGGATCTCGTGGGTGAATACGACGTTCGGCTGTCAGGCATCCATACGGATGCAAGAGCGTTGTCCGGCGGCAATCAGCAGAAGGCTATTATCGGGCGGGAGCTGCACAAGGACCCCGACCTGATCATCGCGGTACAGCCGACGCGCGGTCTCGACATCGGCGCGATCGAATTCGTACATAATCGGCTCGTGGAGGCCCGAAATGGCGGCAAGGCCATCCTGCTCGTCTCCTTCGAGCTGGATGAGCTGTACGCGTTGTCTGACCGAATCGCGGTCATGTACGAAGGGAAGCTGGTCGGAGAGGTGGATGCAGACAACCGCAACGACGAAGAGCTCGGTCTACTTATGTCGGGCAACACGGATACAGCCGGGATTCCGGGACAAAGGGGGAGCTAGCGGGATATGGACACGACCAAAAAAATATTCAACAAATCCTCGCTTCTCGTCCCGCTGGTCTCCATTGTACTGGGTCTGATTATTGGAGCGATCGCGATGCTTGCCGGCGGGTACAATCCCATTGTGGCTTATACCTCCCTCTTCGAAAGATTGTTCGGCAGCCCCTACCATATGGGCGAGGCGATTCGGGCCATCACGCCGCTTATCTTTACTGGCATCGCGGTAGCTTTTGCCTTCCGGACAGGACTGTTCAATATCGGGGTAGAGGGTCAATTCGTTATGGGAATGACAGGGGCGACGTTGATCGGCGTGCTTTTGGATTTGCCTTGGTACATTCATGGACCTCTCGCCATTGTGACGGGTGCCTTGTTCGGGGGATTATGGGCCGGTATTGTCGGCTTCCTTAAGGCGACGAGGGGCGTTAACGAGGTCATCTCGTCCATCATGTTGAACTGGACTGCGCTGTACCTAGCCAATTACATCGTTGCTGCATTTTTGCTGGAGCCGGGCCAACAGAAATCGAGGCCGATCCATGCCTCCGCGCTTATGCATATCGACTGGCTGATCGAGCTGATGGACAGGGCCAGAATGCACTGGGGCACCTTGATCGCCTTACTTGGCGTAGCGGTGTTCTATCTGCTGCTCTGGCGTACGAAACAAGGCTACGAGCTGCGCGCGGTTGGCCATAATCCCGATGCGGCGCTGTATGCGGGGATGAACGTTAACCGGACGATCGTCAAATCGATGATGATCAGCGGCGTGTTCGCAGGTCTGGGCGGGGTATTCGAGGTGCTCGGCGTATTCGGAAATCAAACCATTATGGCCGCATCCCCGGGATACGGCTTCGACGGCATCGCGGTTGCTTTGCTCGGCGGCAATACGCCAGTCGGCGTGCTGCTCGCATCCATTCTGTTCGGCGGACTCAGCTACGGATCTTCCGGCATGAGCTTCGGCGCCGGCGTTCCTTCGGAGATCGTCCGTATCGTAATCGGTTCGGTTATTTTCTTCGTAGCCGCTCATGGCATCGTAAAATATATGCTGAAGCCGTTTATGCAGAAGCGCTCGGCGGACAAGCGGAAGGAGGCGGCTTGACATGGAGGTATGGGGTCAACTTATCAATACGACGCTGGTTTTCTCTACCGCGCTTATCTTCGCTGCCCTGGGAGGCATGTTCTCGGAGCGTTCCGGCGTTGTCAACATCGGCCTGGAGGGCTTGATGGTATCCGGCGCGTTCGCCGCCGCGGTTGCGACGTATTCTGCATCGGAGGCGGGCTTCGGAAGCGGTTCGCCTTGGATCGGATTGATCGCCGCCGTTGTCTACGGCGTATTGTTCTCGCTTCTGCATGCGGTGGCAACGATCACGTTTAAGTCGGATCAGACGGTCGTCGGCGTCGTCATTAACATCTTGGCGCTTGGCGTCGCGATCTACTTTACGCGCAGTCTGTATGATGGATCGGTGCAGACGCCCCAGCTATACGACGTATTTTCCAAGGTGTCGATTCCCTTGTTGTCAGACATCCCGATCATCGGGGAAGGGTTTTTCCATGCGTACCCGACGACCTATATCGTGGCCGTACTGGTCGCCGTCAGCTATTTCTTGCTCTTTAAGACGCCGTTCGGACTGCGCCTGCGCGCTGTAGGGGAGCATCCCAGCTCGGCTGACACGGTCGGCATCAACGTATCCAGGTATCGCTATATTGGCGTTATGCTGAGCGGCGCGCTGGCCGGCCTCGGCGGCGCAACGATTACGCTGACGACGACGAGCAGCTTCGCGTACAACACGATCTCCGGCCAGGGCTTCATTGCGCTGGCGGCGCTCATCTTCGGCAAGTGGAATCCGCTCGGACTCGCCGGAGCGGCCGTCTTCTTCGGCTTCGCGCAAGCGATCCGCAACTTCGCCCAGCTGTTCGATTGGTCGAAGAACATCCCTACGGAAGTGTTCTACATGCTGCCTTATGTCCTCACCTTGATCGTGCTCGCTGCCGCGGTCGGCCGCTCCAGCGCCCCGTCGGCGCTTGGACAGCCTTATGATCCCGCGAGGCGATGACTTCTTGAAACATGCCGGACCTGAGCTAACCTTTGGTCTGGTTTTTTATTCAACCAAATGGTTGACTAAGATAGGCGAAGAAAGTATAGTTAACTACATGGTTGAATATTCATTGAACGATGAACAGCTGGATCAAGTGTTTCATGCGCTGTCCGACCCGACACGCAGAGGAATGATTCGTATGCTGGCGCAAGAGGAGCGCACGGTGACGGAGCTTGCTGCTCCGTTCGACATGTCGCTTGCCGCGGCGTCCAAGCATATCAAGGTTTTGGAGCAAGCAGGGCTGCTGCAGCGGACTGTGCATGGGCGCACGCATACCTGCAAGCTGGATTCCAGTGTGCTGGCGCGGGCGACGAGGTATTTGCAGTTTTACGAGAGGTTCTGGAGTGCGCAGTTCGACACACTGGAGATGGAGCTCAACAAGGCGAAAAACGAGGAACATTAAGTCGACCTACAAATAGAAGGGAGGGAATTGGGATCATGCACGAAACAAAGGAGGATCACGCATCTTATACAACGTTGACGATGGTTCGCCAGTTTGACGTCAAGCCGGAGCGGCTATTCGATGCCTGGATCAACCCGCAGATGATGCGCAAGTGGCTGATGACTATGGAAGCGACAAATAAGGTGGCGACATGCGACCCTCGCGTGGGAGGCAAGTGGGAAATCGTCGATGTCCGGGATGGCGTTGAATACAGGGCGATTGGCGAGTACTTGGAGATAGATCCTCCGCACAAGCTGGTTCTTACGTTCCGCATGCCGCAGTTCAATGATTCGGTGGACACATTGACGGTGGAGATCAAGCCGCTCGGCAAAGGCTGCGAGATGGTATTTACCCAAGTCATCCGCGTTCCGCATGAGGAAGGCTGGAGAGAGGCCGAGATTGCAAGAGCGATGCAGGAATACCACGATGGTTCGCAGCATGGCTGGAACCTGATGTTCGTAGGATTGCAGCAGCTTCTTAAGGCTCAGGAGAACGAAGATTAGTCTTCGAGCTGGAAAAACGCATACAAGTACTAAATCATAAAGAGGAGAGGTGCAACATGCAGAAAATTAATACGTTCTTGATGTTCGAGGGACAAGCAGAGGAAGCGATGAACTTCTACATATCTTTGTTCGAGGATTCCGAGGTGCTGAGCATGACCAAGTACGGTCCGGAAGGCCCGGGCCGCGAAGGATCGATCATACATGCTTCGTTTGCGCTGAAGGGTCAAACCTATATGTGCATCGACAGCCATGTTAAGCACGACTTCACGTTTACGCCCGCCATCTCGCTTTATGTCCATTGCGAATCGGAAGAGGAGATCGATACGCTTTACGGCAAGCTTTCCGATGGCGGAGGTCCGCTCATGCCGCTGGGCGACTATGGCTTCAGCAAAAAGTTTGCATGGGTTGCCGATCGATTTGGCGTGACTTGGCAGTTGAATCTGGCTTAATGTCGTTTGAATAACCGGATGAAGCAAACACCTAGCTCGCAAATGAAGCTCGCCTCGCTGGCTGGCTTCTTTTTGCTTTTTTCCGTATGATCATTTGCAGGAGCTTGATTTGGACTTGCATAAGGAGCAATGCAACCTGAAGGCCAGTAATCGGAAGCAATCAAAGCTTAATATCCATTAAATACTGCGCGAAGGCGATAATTGGGCTCCCAAGCGGCTCAGAACGCGTATTCCTCCATTGACATACCCCTCTGTCAAGTGTAAATTAAATCTTAATTACACAACCGTAACTGCTACTGTCTGGAACGATGGGGGTCGGCGCGGAATCCCGATGCATTTGGATACAGAGAAACAATGGGTCGGGAATGGGGAGCAAGCATGGGCTACAATGATAAACCGCTTTTTGGGTCACACTAAAGGTAATGGAATCCCATAGTTTGTGCATCAATTCACAAAGTTGGCGACAGCCGCATCAAGATATAACTGGACGGAATGGGACGAGCGACGAGGAATTTCGCTGCAGATGCCGAGAGCTTGGCGGCAGGGCGGATGCAAGAACGCTGTTGAACCCATATCCCTCATAAGAGGAGAGGATCTAACGTGGAAGCACTGGCACTGGAACGCAAGGCGGAACAAAACCGCGAGCTGCGCGAGAAGCTGATGCAATTGAAGAAGGAACGCAACGCTATCATTCTTGCTCATTATTATCAACGCGACGAAATTCAGGAGGTGGCTGACTTCCGCGGCGACTCGTTCCTGCTGGCGCAGAAAGCTGCCCAGACGGACGCGGACGTTATTGTATTCTGCGGCGTGCACTTTATGGGCGAAAGCGCAAAGATTTTGGCGCCGAACAAGACGGTCATCATTCCCGACGAACGTGCGGGCTGCCCTATGGCGGATATGGTTAACGTCGACGGACTGCGCAAGCTAAAGGCTCAGCATCCCAATGCGAAGGTCGTCACGTACATCAACTCGTCGGCCGAGATCAAGGCGGAGACGGATATTTGCTGTACGTCGGCTAATGCCGTCAAGGTCGTCAATTCGGTGGAAGGCGACGAGGTGATCTGGGTACCGGACAAGAACCTCGGCCACTACGTGCAGCAAAACACCGACAAAAAGATGATCATCTGGGAAGGCTATTGCAACACGCACGATATGCTCACCGTCAAGGATGTCGAAGAGATGAAGGCGAAGTATCCGAACGCGCAATTCGTCGTGCATCCGGAGTGCCGTCCAGAGGTTGTCGAGCTGGGCGACTTCGTCGGCAGCACGACGGCGATCATCAAGTATTGCCGCGAGTCCGATTGCCAGGAGTTCATCGTCGGCACGGAAGACGGCACCGGCTACCAGCTGCGTCTGGACAGCCCCAACAAGACATTCCATTTTGCATCCAAATATTTGGTCTGCCCGAACATGAAGGTTAACAATTTGAAGAAGCTCGTGAAGTGTCTGGAGACGATGCAGCCTCAAATCTACGTGCCCCCTCATGTAGCGGAACAAGCCCGTCTGTCGCTCGAGCGCATGCTGTTGGTGAAGTAGCATGCGCTGCTCCCTTATTGGGGCAGTCGCGATAGTCCGGTCAGGTTAGGCAGCAGCACTCCGTAAGAGCAACATAGCAAGCCTGAAGCTTAGATGCACGCCAAATCAGGAGGAGCACACATGATTCCTAGATACCTCATCGACGTGGAGCTGGACACGCTGCCGGTCGTAGAGAAAGATGTCATTGTCATCGGGGCCGGCATTGCCGGTCTTTTTACCGCTATACGCTCGAGCGAACAGCATTCGGTGCTGATGATCACGAAGAAATCATTGCTTGACAGCAATACGCGCTACGCGCAAGGCGGCATCGCGGCCGTTATATCCGAGGACGATTCGCCGGCCTACCATCGGCAGGACACGCTGATCGCCGGAGCCGGCCTATGCGACGACGAAGCCGTCGACGTGCTGGTGCACGAAGGGCCTAAGGGCGTACGAAGCCTCATCAAAATGGGCACCCAGTTCGACCTCGAAAACGGCGAGTTCGCCCTGACGAAGGAAGGCGCTCACAGCCAGCGCCGCATCCTCCATGCCAACGGCGACGCGACCGGCTATGAGATTGTTCGCGCGCTCTCGGAGACGGCCATGTCGACGCCGGGCATCGAGGTATGGGACGATCATTTCGTTATCGACCTCGTGACGGAGGACGGCGTTTGCTGCGGCGCAATCGTGCAAAAGCCGAGCGGAGAGCGGCTGTTCGTGCGCGGCAAGGCGACTATTCTATGCTCCGGCGGCGCGGGTCAGCTCTACCGCTACACGACGAATCCCGAAGTCGCGACCGGCGATGGCGTAGCCATGGCTTACCGCGCAGGCGCTTACATACGAGACCCCGAATTTATCCAGTTCCATCCCACATCGCTCTGCTATCCCGGTGCGCCAAGGTTTCTGATCTCGGAAGCCGTGCGCGGCGAGGGAGCCGTCCTGCGGAATATCAGAGGCGAGCGTTTTATGCACAAATATCACGAGCAGCTGGAGCTTGCGCCGCGCGACGTCGTCGCCCGGGCGATCGTCAGCGAGATGGAGGAGACGCGTTCCACCTTCGTCTATATCGATATAACGCATGAATCGGCGGAGATGGTCAAACATCGCTTCCCTACGATTTACCAGACATGTCTGACATACGGTCTCGATCTGACGTCCGACTGGATTCCCGTCGCTCCCGCGATGCACTATATGATGGGCGGGGTAAAGACGGATCTGAACGGCGAGACGAATATCAAGCGGCTCTTCGCCTGCGGCGAAGTGTCGTCGACGGGCGTGCACGGCGCGAACCGGCTGGCGAGCAACTCGCTCTCCGAGGCGATCGTCTACGGACGCCGCATCATTAAACGTATCGAGGAGCTGGGACCGAACGAGGTCCAGCCAAAGGTCGTCAATAAGGTTGTCCGCAGCTCCGTCTCCATGCAAGCCGTGGTGGAGCGCCGACTGAAGCTGCAGAAGGTCATGGTCCGGTATGCGGGTTTGCGGCGCAATGAAAACGGTCTGCGCAAAGGTCTGGAGGAGCTGAAGCGGCAATTGCCGATCTTCCAGGCTACGTTGACGGAACGCGAGCAATACGAGTTCGCCAACTTGCTGACCTGCGCGCTTCTCACGACGGAAGCGGCGCTGCAGCGCGAGGAGAGCCGCGGCGCGCACTACAGGGAGGACTTCCCGGCGAAGGACGATCTTGTATGGCGCAAGCATACGATCCTGCATCATACTCAAGGCATAACCGAGGAGCGAATAGAACATGTTTGAATGGACGACGGGCGGGTACGACGAAGCGCTGCGGACCCAGATTAGAAGCTGGCTGGCCGAAGACATCGGCAACGGCGATATTACGACCGAGACGACGATACCGGCCGATTCGCAGTCCAAGGCCGTGATCCACGTAAAGGAGAGCGGCATCATCGCGGGCATTCCGGTGGCGAAGCTTGTATTCGAGGTCGTCGATCCTTCCCTTGTCTTTACCGCGCTTGTCCAGGACGGGGACTCGGTGACAAAGGGAACGGTTATTATAGAGGTGGAGGGCAGCACGCACAGCCTGCTGACGGGGGAACGCCTGGCGCTGAACCTGATGCAGCGGCTGTCCGGCATCGCCACCAAGACGAATGCTTTCGTGCAGAAGCTGCAAGGGCTTCCCGCACGTCTCGTGGATACTCGCAAAACAACTCCCGGCCACCGTCTGCTGGAGAAATACGCGGTTCGGGTAGGAGGCGGAGCCAACCATCGGTTCGGCCTATACGACGCCGTCATGATTAAGGACAACCATATCAAGGGCGCGGGCGGCATCACGGCCGCCGTTCGGGCTTCGCGGAGCCGCATTCCGCATACGATGAAGATCGAAGTGGAGACGGAGTCGATCGCGCAGGTCGAGGAGGCTCTGGCTTGCGGCGCGGACATCATCATGCTGGACAACATGGATAACGAACGAATGACGGAGGCGGTCAAGCTGATCAAAAGCCGCTCCCCGCATGTTATCGTCGAAGCATCCGGCGGCGTGAATCTGGATACGATTCATGGCATCGCCGCATGCGGCGTTGACGTCATTTCCGTAGGCGGGCTCACCTACTCGTTCAATGCGCTGGACATCAGTCTGGACCTGGGCGAGAAGAAGGGCGGTTCTTCGCAATGATTTTAGTCATCGACGTTGGCAACACTAACATCGTTATTGGCGTCTATAATGGTATGGAGCTGCTTCATCATTGGCGTCTCAGCACCAACCGCTCTGCCACCGTGGACGAGTATGGCATCAATATACACAATTTGTTCGGCTACGCGGGCATCAAGACGGATCAGATCGAAGGCGTCATTATCTCATCCGTCGTTCCGCCGCTTATGCGCATGCTGGAGCAGTTGTGCCTCAAATACATGCGCAAGGCGCCGCTTATCGTAGGTCCCGGCGTAAAAACGGGGCTAAATATTCGGTACGAAAACCCGCGCGAGGTGGGGGCGGACCGAATCGTCAACTCCGTGGCCGGCATCGAGAAGTACGGTACGCCGCTTATCGTGGTGGACTTCGGCACGGCTACGACGTTCGACTACATCGACGAGGGGGGCAATTACCTCGGCGGCGCGATCGTGCCGGGCATCGGCATCTCGACGGAGGCGCTGTATCAGCGCGCCGCGAAGCTGCCGCGCATCGAGCTGGCGAAGCCGAAGAGCGTCATTGGACGCAATCCGGTGACGTCGATGCAGGCGGGCATTATTTTTGGCTATGCGGGGCAGGTTGACGGGATTGTAGGCAGAATCAAGGCCGAATTCGGCGTAAAGCCTAGAGTCATCGCAACGGGCGGGTTGGCTGAGCTGATCGCCGCAGAATCGGATACAATAGAAGAAGTGGATCCTCTACTGACGTTGGAAGGTCTTCGCATTATCTACGAACGGAATCAGGAGGGGCAATCATAATGGAGCAAGGGCAATTGAACGACATTCTGGTGCGCGGAACGGCCTGGGGCGGCAAAATTCGCGTGTTCGCCTGCCGGACGACCAATCTGGTGGAAGAGCTTCGCCGCAGACATGATACGTTTCCGACGGCTACGGCCGCGCTGGGCCGGACCTTGTCCGTCGGCGCGATGATGGGCGCGATGCTCAAGGGCAAGGAGAAGCTGACGATTCAAGTAAAGGGCGACGGACCGATCGGACAAGTCGTCGTTGACGCGAATGCAGATGGTGAAGTGCGCGGCTATGTGGAGAATCCTCAGGCGCATCATGGCAGCAACGAACATGGCAAGCTCGACGTGGCAGGCGCGGTCGGCACGAGCGGTTATGTGCACATTACGAAGGATCTGGGGCTAAAGGAGCCGTATCGCGGCAGCGTTCCGATTATTTCGGGCGAGCTCGCGGAGGACTTCACCTATTATTTTGCAGTATCGGAGCAGACGCCTTCGGCGGTTGGCGTGGGCGTGCTGGTGGATACCGACAATTCCGTGCTTCATGCGGGCGGCTACATCGTACAATTGCTGCCGGGTTTAAGCGATGCGGAGATTACGCGTCTGGAACAGGCGATCGGGGTTATGCCGCCGGTCACGACGCTGCTGTCGCAAGGCGAGACGCCCGAAGGGCTGCTTAAGCGGGTTGTGGGCGAGGATGTCGTTATTCATAGCACGATGGATCTTGCCTTTAAGTGCCAATGCACCGCCGAGCGAGTGGAGCAGACGTTGATCAGTTTGGGGCAGCAGGAAATTCAGAGCATTATCGACGAAGACGGCCAAGCGGAAGTCGTCTGCCACTTCTGCAACGAGGCATTTACTTTTGGACAAGCGCAGCTGGAGCAGTTGTTGGAGCAGGCCAAACCTAAGCCAGTTCAATAACCGGAGGCCAGGAAACTATGAAAAGAGGAGAAGTGCTGAAGGCAGTCGTCATTCTGCAAGCGATCTGCTTGATTGCGCTGACGGGGGCCGTGCTGGTAAAGATGTTGCCGAATGCTTTCGGCCGAGGGACGGACGTTTCTCCCCCCGTGGAGGACGGCGAGGGCCCGGAGGTCCTGCCGGGAGACGAGGCGATCGCCTCGGTAGGCGGCAAGCCGATTACAAGGCGCCAATTGACCGAGGAGCTGTACAAGCAATACGGCGATGCCGTGCTTCGGACGCTGATGCTTCGCGAGGCGATGGGGTTGGAAGCGGCCAAGAAGGGCATCAAGGTAACGCAAGAGGAGATAGACCGCGAACTGGCATTGTCGGCCGAAGGGTACGAGAGCGAGGAGCGGTTTTTTACCGTTATGGAGGAGCAGCTGGGACTTCGCAAGGAGCAGGTCATGGAGGATATCCGCTACAGGCTGCTGCTCGAGGCTATTACTGCGGCTACGGTGACGGTGACGGACGAGGAGGCGCGACAATATATTGACGCGCATCCGGAGCGATTTGCGCCCAGGACGGAGTACCATCTGCGCTGGATACTTACGGAGACGCGGCGGCAGAGCAATGATATTGTCGACAAGCTGACGGACGGCGATTCGTTCGAAGAGCTGGCGAAGGCGTACTCCATGGACGAGTTTACGCGCGATACGGGCGGCGATCTCGGCTTTATCGAGGCTGAGGACCCGTTCTACGACGGCGCGATGCTCGCCGAAGCCGGTCTGCTCTCTATCGGGGAGACGGCCGGCCCCATCGCGCTGGAGTCTGGCTTCGCCGTCATTCAGCTCATGGGAGCGAAGTCGACGGAGGTGCTCACAGGCGGGCTCTTGCTCGCCTCGGTGCGCAAACAGCTTGCGCTGGAGCGGGCGAAGCCGATGGCCGAGATGGAGCAGGAGCTGCTCGCCCGGCATGAGGCGGTTGTGATGAAGTGAAGTAGCGAAGGGCGCGGCCGCTGGACGGTTGCGCCTTTGTGTCGTTTCAGGTGGCTTTGGTTCGAGTCAATGTAGTGGATTTCTCCACTATAATTAGCCGTCGCTTTACAACAATCATTCTTCCATGATTAAGTTGTAAAACTCCCCAGGCTTGATTCGCGTAATGTAGCCAATTGTTTCTGGAAATCGTCTACTATTACTACTTACTATAAACTTACATTTTTCTTGAATGGCTGTTACCCAAACATGGACATCTTGTTGATCGTAAGAGTTCAAAGGGTTTTGAAGTCCAAGTTGTTCCGCGAAATAAAAAGCCTCTTCTGTAGTGCAACCGCTTATTTCAGCAAGGGCTTGTCCAATTTTCATTTCAGTTCTCTTTATTATTTCCCAATGATAACGTCCTACCTTACTATTTACTACAGGATGGTTTTCTAAGACTGGATACACGAAATGATCTAAAAACTGTTCAACTATTGGTTCAGGGTAAACAGTCCCTGCAATTCCGTCATAGATGGCTTTTTTGTAAAACTCCATAAGACATACCCTGGACAAAACAGGGGTGAAATTAAGATTCTCTCCTGCAAGCCTTAACAATTTTCGGTTAATTCCATCAGTACGAATTGCACCACATAACACTGTGGTGTCAAATAAAACAGAATAAGGGGAAGCATTAGAGGAATTCATCTTCGTCTGCCTCCCCTTTTTCGTTATTCAACGTATTTAATTGTTCTTCAAATTCTTTTCGCTTTCTCGCCTCCTCAATCGTAATTTTGAAGTACTTCTTCGGAATCCTCCAATGCCCTCCTTCTGTCTGATAAGCATCAGGATATTTTCTTTTATCGCACCAACGCCGGATCGTTTGGTCACTTACACCTAAGATCTCAGCTACCTCAGTAGATGAATAAACTTCTGTTTTCCCCGCTGCAAGTACACCGATATACTCATTACCTTCGGCATCAAGGAAATGATTTGACAAGAGCTTCGCCATGATTCGTTTTTGAAGTGTTGTCTTATCAGTAGCATCATCATCATGAATAAGTTGAGAAAGCAATTCAATATACTCTACTAGTTGTTCGTGAGCACTTTCATAATCTTTCATCATCAACTCATAACGGATTTGTCGCTCTATATAACGAAATTGATTAGATAACTCCTTTGATGGCACTTCAATGTTTGAGTCATCCAAAAAATCTGTTGACTGCTTTAATAAAACGAATGTCCTTTCCACAATGCTTTTAAATACTGCTTTAGCGTTGTCCATGAGATTCTGCTCACTAAGTAATGAAACGGTATCCCATAGAAGTTCCTCATCACGCTCTTTAATCATATCGAACACCTCCTTATGTCTTATTATAATTGATTTTTTGTTGGATATTCAAGAAAAAGCAACAAACTCAACATTTTTATTTTTTCTGGATATCTCACCGCGCGGAAGAATGGCATTGGAAAGTGCATGTAAAGCAGCATGCAAAGTAGCTATTGACAACGGAAGCATGAGATTGTTAAGATGGAATAAGTATAATACCAACTATTTTAGTCGGATTAAGGAGGCTTTTCACTCATGGCAAGAATTGTGCAAAGCATTACAGAACTTATCGGCGATACACCACTGGTTCGTCTGAACCGCCTCGTACCTGAAGATAGCGCAGAAATATACGTGAAGCTGGAGTACCAGAACCCGGGAGCAAGCGTAAAGGACCGCATCGCGATCAGCATGATCGAAGTAGCGGAGCAAGAAGGCGTATTGAAGCCGGGCGACACGATCGTCGAGCCGACATCCGGCAACACGGGTATCGGTCTTGCTATGGTAGCAGCAGCTAAGGGCTACAAGGCTATTTTGGTTATGCCTGAGACGATGAGCCTTGAGCGTCGCAACCTGCTTCGCGCATACGGCGCGGAACTCGTGCTGACGCCAGGATCGGAAGGCATGAACGGCGCAGTTCGCAAGGCAGAAGAGCTGGTGAAGGAGAATGCGACATACTTCTTGCCGCAACAATTCAAGAACCAGGCGAACGTGAAGATTCACCGCGAGACGACGGGACCTGAGATCGTAGAAGCGATCAACTCCCTCGACGGCAAGCTTGACGCGTTTATCGCGGGTATTGGCACGGGCGGCACGATCACTGGCGCAGGCGAAGTGCTTAAGCAGAACTTCGAAGGCATCAAGATCTATGCGGTAGAGCCTGCGGCTTCCCCGATCTTATCCGGCGGCACTCCCGGTCCGCATAAGATTCAAGGCATCGGCGCCAACTTCGTGCCGGACATTCTGAACCGCGAGATCTATGACGGCGTTCTTACTGTCGAGAACGAAGAAGCGTTCGAGTACGCTCGTCGCGCGGCGAAAGAAGAAGGCATCCTTTGCGGCATCTCCTCCGGAGCGGCTATCAGCGCAGCGCTGAAAGTGGCAAAAGAGCTGGGTAAAGGCAAGCGCGTTGTCGCTATCGTTCCAAGCAACGGCGAACGTTACCTCAGCACGCCGCTGTTCAACTTCGAGAACTAAGACTACGCGATTCATGCAGCACGCATCCCATCATGAGGCATCCTGGCGGTATAGGGAGAAGGACCGATGACGGCGAGTGGCGAATTTGCATGACACAGCGCAACGAAATATACCGAAGTGCCTTTCATTCTGCGGAGTGGAAGGCGCTTTTCTTTTGCGGGCCGATTCGGTATACTAGGCGCTAACAAGAAAGAAGGACGGGGGGGCGAAGGTGATGGTCACCGCTTGGGAAGAATGGCTTAGGTGGCGTGCCGAAGGGAAGTATACGACGTTGCCCTGCGTACTGGAGCTGCCTTATCAACCGCATGGCGGAGATATAATCGCTTCCTGGGAGGAAGTGTGGCAGGACGCATCGCCGTATGCGTTCGTACTGGAGAGCGGCAAGGTCGGCAGCTTCACTTATTTGGGAGCGCATCCCGATGGCGTTATTAGAGGCAAAGGGCTGGAAGCCGAGTCGATGACCTTTCTGTCGCTCGATGAGCAGGCCGCCCAGCGCAAGCGCTGGAAGGGCAAGCCGCTGGACATCGTTCGTCAGTGGATGGGCGACAGCCGGGGGCCGCGTCTGGATCGGGGGCCGAAGTGGTTGGGCGGCTGCGCGGGCTTCTGGAGTTACGACATCGTTCGCACCATCGAGAAGCTGCCTGAGGTCGCTGCAGACGACACGAATATTCCGGACTACTTGTTCATGCGGATGAATGAGCTCTGGGTTGTCGACCATGAGCGCTCCGTTGTTTATTGCGTCGTCCATAGTCCGGTGGAGATCGATACCTCGGAGGAGGCGCTTCGCGAGGTGTATGATCGGTCCGTGTCCCGGACGGAAGGGATGGCCGATTATTGGCTGACTTGGTTCGAGGAAGAGAAGGCGACAGTTCGCGCGCAGGCTTTGCGTGAACGCCGGAAGGCGCTGCTGGAAAATGATTCGCTCCACATTAATATCGAAGAGCTGCAAGGGCTGAGCTCCCCTTTTACGAAGGATGCTTTTCAGGATGCCGTTCGCCGGATACAGGATTACATCGGGCAAGGGGATGTGTTCCAGGTAAATCTGTCCCAGCGGCAGAGCCGCAAGGTGGAGGCAGCGCCTGAGGAGCTGTACGAATGGCTGCGATTGTTTAATCCATCGCCGTATATGGGCTTTCTGCGTTGTCCCGATTTTCAGCTGGTATCCGCGTCGCCGGAGCTGCTGGTCGAGCTCGTGGACGGCCGGCTCGGTACGCGTCCCATCGCGGGCACCAGGCGACGTGGGCGTACGGAGGAAGAGGATTTGCGTTTCGAAGAGGAGCTGCGCACGAACGAGAAGGAGATTGCCGAGCACATTATGCTCGTCGATTTGGAGCGCAACGATCTTGGACGCATCTCCAGGTACGGCACGGTAAAGGTAAAGGAGCTTATGGTCATCGAACGTTACTCTCACGTGATGCATCTCGTCTCGCAGGTCGACGGGGAGCTTGCCGAGAGCAAGGATGCTTATGATGTCATTGCCGCGACATTCCCTGGCGGCACGATCACGGGAGCGCCGAAAATTCGAACGATGGAGATCATCGAGGAGCTGGAGCCCGTTCGCCGCGGTCCATACACAGGATCGATGGGATGGATTGACTATAACGGAGATATGGAATTTAATATTATTATTAGAACGATGGCGGTACAGGACGGGATTGTGCACATTCAAGCCGGAGCGGGCATCGTAATCGATTCCGATCCGGAACGCGAATATTACGAGTCTTTGAGCAAGGCCAAGGCGCTGTGGAAGGCAATCGAATACAGCGGCCGTTTCGCGGCGGAGTAGAGCAGAGCAAGCAGTCGCATTCACTGATGAGAAGAGAAGAGGACGAGGGGGAGACGAACATGATTTTGGTCATCGACAACTATGATTCGTTTACGTACAATCTGGTGCAGTATCTGGGAGAGCTGGGCGAGGAGATTGTGGTCAAACGGAATGACGAGATTGATCTGGCGGGCATCGAGGCGCTTCGTCCGGATCATATCCTGATCTCGCCGGGGCCGTGCTCTCCGAACGAGGCGGGCATTAGTCTGGCGCTGATCGAACGCTTTAAGGGGGTTATCCCTATTTTCGGCGTCTGTCTCGGGCATCAGTCCATCGGACAAGCGTTCGGCGGCGATGTGGTGCGGGCGGAGAAGCTGATGCACGGCAAGACGTCCTTGATCCATCATGATGGCCGAACGCTCTTTGAGGGCATGGAGTCTCCATTTACCGCGACGCGGTACCACTCGCTCATCGTGAAGCGGGAGACGTTGCCGGATTGTCTCGAGATTAGCGCAGAGACGGCCGAAGGCGAGATTATGGCGCTTCGTCACAAGGAGTATGCGATCGAGGGCGTGCAGTTCCATCCGGAATCCATCATTACGGATCACGGTCACGCGATGCTTCGCAACTTCCTGCGTCATACGGCCGGAACACTGCAGCGATGAAGATCTGGTTGAACGGTAGCATCGTAGATGGGGGAGAAGCCGTGATCTCGGTATATGATCACGGCTTTTTGTACGGGCTTGGGTTGTTCGAGACGTTCCGCACCTATGGCGGGGTGCCATACTTGCTGGAACGGCACTTGGACAGGCTGCGCGGCGGATGCATGGAGCTGGGTATCCCGTTCGCCATGGAGGCGGATGAACTGCGCAGGGAGATAACGTTGCTGCTCGCTGCGAACGGACTGGCCGACGGCTACATTCGGCTGACCGTCAGTGCCGGAGTTGGCGAGCTCGGCTTGCCTGCAGGCGACTACAATGCCCCAACGGTGCTGATCTTGGCCAAGTCGCTTCCGGTGGTCGGGGCGGACGCGCTGCGCCGAGGCCGGGAGCTGCGACTGCTTCGCACGCGGAGAAACAGCCCCGAAGGTAAGGTGCGCTTCAAGTCGCTGCATTATATGAACAACATCATCGCCAAGCGGGAGATGCTGGGGTTGATGCAGGAGCGGGAGCCGCAGTCATTCCATTTACAGCAACAGGTCGTGCAGCAGCCTGAAGAACCGAGTAACGATCAGAAGCAACATCGTCCGGATCAAGTGCAGGAGTCGGGCAACGAGCGGAGTTTGGTGAGTAGTCGAGACCGGACCGTTCAGGTAGCTTCGTTGCCGTCCCCTGGCGCGGAGGGGCTGATGCTGAGCCGGGACGGCTGGTTGACGGAAGGTATCGTGAGCAATCTGTTCTTCCTTCGTCAGGGCGTGATCTATACGCCTTGCATTGAGACGGGGATTTTGCCTGGCGTGACTCGAGCGCGTGTGATAGAGCTGGCGCGTGATACGGGCTATGAGGTCGAGGAAGGTTTGTACACATGGGAGCAACTGCTTGAGGCGGAGGAAGTGTGGCTGACGAACTCCATTCAGGAGCTGGTGCCGGTAACGAGGCTCAGCGACTGGGACGGTCTGGAGCGCAAGGTCGGCATCGGCGAAGCGGGAGCCCTGACGCTGGAACTGCTGGACATGTATCGATCCGACACGGAAGCGGCAACACTGTAAGAATACGTGGCGGCCGATGCGGCAAGCCGATCGTGCGAGTGCCTTCCCCCAGCGCTAGCACACCGGATCCTGGCGCTCGCCCAATGGCTAATGACATGAATGGATGACGGGTGTATTCGGCCGATAGAAAGCACGGAGAGTAACTGTAGCAGCAGGGAGGACGATAAGTGATGGACAGCAGGAATCAGACTGGTGGAGCGCGAGAGGTGCGGGGGGAAAAAGATATAAAAGATCGACGCGATGTCCAATTGACGGGCGCGAACGAAGTTACTTTTGCTCCGATCTTTCGTAAGCGGAGCTACGACCTGGGAGGCGGCATACAGTTGTCGCTGGGAGATCGGACGTTGATCATGGGCATCTTGAATGCGACGCCGGATTCCTTTTCGGACGGCGGACGTTATATGGATGTGGAGGCAGCCGTGGCCCACGCCCGCAGCATGGTAGAGCAAGGCGCCGACATTCTCGACATCGGCGGCGAATCGACCAGGCCGGGCTTCGACACCGTCAGCGCCGAAGAAGAAATTCGTCGCGTCGTGCCGGTTATTGCCGCAGTGCGCGCTGCGCTGCCGCATATCCCGTTGTCGATCGACACGTATAAGGCATCGACCGCCCGCGCCGCGCTGGAAGCCGGCGCGCATATCATCAACGACATCTGGGGTCTCAAGAGCGACCCCGCCATGGCCGCCGTAGCGGCGGAATATGGCTGCCCCGTCATCGTCAGCCATAACAGACACGCCCGGGACTACACCGACTTCGTCCCGGACGTGCTCGCCGATCTGCGCGGCAGCATCGGCCTCGCCCTGGCGGCTGGCGTCGCCGAGGATGCCATCTGGGTAGACCCAGGCATCGGCTTCGCCAAAACCTACGAGGACAACCTCGCCCTGCTCGGTCACCTGCGGGAACTGACGGCGCTCGGCTGCCCCATATTGCTGGGCACCTCGCGCAAGCGGTTTATCCGGCAGGCGCTGGATCTGCCGGTCGATCAGGTCGCCTGGGGCACGGCGGCGACCGTTGCGCTGGGCATCGCGCATGGCGCTCAGATCATGCGCGTGCACGATGTTCGCGAGATGAAGCTCACGGCGCTGATGGCGGACGCCATCCATTATTTGCGCGACTAAATACTAGGCAGCATGTCTCCCCCGGCTCGTCCAGTCAGGCGACTCAGTTAGCGGAGAAGCCTCGCTCGACAGTCGGGGGATCTTACATATCGGTGGGAACCTTGCTCTTCCGTCGAACGGCTTACTTAGCCTTGGAAACCTCGCTCGTCCGTCGGGCGACTCAGTTAGCAGGGATGCCTCGCTCGACAGTCGGGGGATTACATATCGGTGGGAACCTCGTTCGACCAGTCAGCCGACGCAGTTAGCGGTTTGAAACCTCGCTCGTCAGTCGGGCGATTTACATAACGTGGGAAACCTCGCTCGTCAATCGGGCGACTTATTTAGCCGTGAGATTCCCTTTCCCCTGCCCCGCGTCGTTTGTCGGCTCCGTTAGCGGGAAAACCTCCCACTAATCGCGAACGTATGCGCATTTCAGCACAAACAGAAGGAAAACCTCCCACTAATTGAGGCAATTTGCCCAGCGCTTGGCTGTAGAGGGCATATTAAAGGGCGAATTTCCTGTTAATGTCGATAGATAGGTGGGTATGGAGAATTTAGAGGGACAAATTCCCTTAATTCGTCAAGCGTGCGGTTGAGCGGGGGTGTGAAGTCGACATTCCTCGGTCATCCGTGCGGTTGGACGGGGACTCGAAGCCGACATTCTTCGCCAAGCGAACGGTTGAGCGAGTCGCGACACGCAGCGAAGCGGCAACTGTCCGTAGCGAAGCCAAACTGCACGCAGCGGAGCGCTAGCTGCCACGGCCGCAGCTGCCCGCCCGGCAGGCGCACTAACGTACACGTGTGACGCCCTCAGCTTGTCTATGACGCCAACCGAGGACCTTTAACCCTGGTTACTTTGTCGGAAGCGGCACGTATGGGGAGCGGCTCGCATTAGGGAAAAGCACATGCAGGAGGAAGGAGCAACTATAGTGGATTTGATGAAGGTAACCGGTATGCGCTTCTATGGCTATCATGGCGTATTCCCGGAGGAGAATAAGCTGGGGCAGCAATACTATGTGGATCTCGAGCTGAGCCTGGATCTGGATCAAGCGGCGCGAGAGGATGATTTGGAGGCAACAGTCAATTATGCCGAACTGCACGCATTGACAAAAAGTATCGTGGAGGGGCCGCCCTTCAAGCTGATCGAGGCGTTGGCGGGCTGCATTGCATCGCGTCTGCTGGAGACTTATACTAGGATCAACGAAGTCACGGTGCGTGTGACGAAGCCGCATCCGCCGTTCGACATTCATTTCGACGGCGTGACGATCGAGCTGCGGAGAAAGCGGGACGGCCATGGCGGCATCATCCGAGCATAAGGCGGCCCCACAGGCCCCCGCCAAGGAAGTCGGCAACGCGGGACATACCGACGCATCGCCAGCCGCTGAGGCAGCTGCCCGAGCCACGGCGCCGCAGCCATCCGCATCGCAATCACCTGCGGAATTTGCCGCTGTGCCAGTAACTGTCTCGCCGTTGTCTGCGGCTAATGAAGCAGCCGCCCGGACCACGGCGCCGCAGCCACCCGCATCGCAATCGCCTGCGGAATCTGCCGACAGGCCAGCACTTGTCTCGCCGTTGTCGCCGCCTGTCGCCGCCTACATCGCCCTCGGCTCCAACATGGGCGACCGCGAGGCGCAT
Source organism: Paenibacillus agaridevorans (assembly GCF_018604145.1). NCBI lineage: Bacteria > Bacillati > Bacillota > Bacilli > Caryophanales > Paenibacillaceae > Paenibacillus > Paenibacillus agaridevorans. The sequence goes on from NZ_CP075889.1 coordinate 7,054,204, forward strand.
CTCATGCGAGCGATCGGTGAGCTTAACAACCAGCCCGGTATCGAAGTGACGGCCGTGTCGGGCATCTACGAGACGGATCCTGTCGGCTACACCGACCAGCCGGCCTTCCTGAACATGGCGGTTGCCGTCAAGACCGGGCTGGCGCCGCTTGAGCTGCTGCGGACGCAGCTGCGGCTGGAGAGCGCCCTCGGGCGAATTCGACAAGAACGTTGGGGACCGAGAACCATTGACCTTGATCTTCTCCTGTACGATAATGTCAGAATGGATCAAGAGGAGCTGACGCTGCCGCATCCGCGCATGATGGAACGCGCATTCGTCCTTGTTCCGCTGCATGATGTGATCTCGAGTTCGCATCCGCTGCATGAGCAGGTGTCCACGACGTCCGCTGCGGCGCTTCAGGCAGGAAAGGATGGCATTACGTTATGGAAAACAATCAATTGGCGCAGCGCGTCAGAGCCTTCAGGAAGCTGAAAGGCTACACACAGCAGGAGCTGGCCAAGGAGCTGGGCGTGTCGGTTGCGGTACTTGGATCGCTGGAGCGCGGGACGCGCAGAAACGACCCGAAGCTGCTGCATCATATTGCGGAGACGCTTGGCATCAGCTACGAAGAACTGATGACAATTAGGGGGGAGTAAGGAGCGGCATGCTGAGAATCGGGGACATCCAGATGAAGAACAGAGTGGTACTGGCGCCGATGGCAGGCGTGTGCAACCCTGCTTTTCGCTTAATTGCCAAGGAGTTCGGAACCGGGCTCGTGTGCGCCGAAATGGTGAGCGACAAGGCCATTCTGCACGGCAACAAGCGTACGATGGAGATGCTGTTCGTCGACGAGCGCGAGAAGCCGCTTAGCTTGCAGATCTTCGGAGGGGACCGCGAATCGCTCGTGGAAGCCGCCAAGGTCGTCGACAAGCAGACGAACGCGGATATTATAGATATTAACATGGGCTGTCCGGTGCCGAAGGTAACGAAGTGCGACGCGGGCGCCCGCTGGCTGCTGGATCCGAACAAGATCTACGAGATGGTATCCTCCGTCGTAGATGCAGTCGACAAGCCGGTTACCGTAAAGATGCGCATCGGCTGGGATGACGAGCATGTATATGCGGTCGAGAATGCCCAGGCGGTCGAACGCGCGGGAGGCAAGGCGGTTAGCGTGCACGGACGAACGCGAGAGCAGCAGTATACGGGCAAAGCCAACTGGGACATCATAAGAGATGTCAAAAATAACGTAAACATTCCAGTCATCGGCAACGGCGACGTCTTCTCGCCCGAGGATGCGCAGCGGATGCTGGACACGACGGGCGTCGACGGCGTCATGATCGGGCGCGGCGCGCTGGGCAATCCGTGGATGCTGTATCGCACGATCCAGTATCTGCAAAATGGCGAGCTGCTCGGCGATCCCGCGCCACGCGAGAAGATGGAGGTCGCGATACTCCACTTGGACCGCCTGATCGCGCTCAAGAACGAAGCGGTCGCCGTACGCGAGATGCGCAAGCATCTGGCTTGGTACCTCAAGGGACTGCCGGGAGGCGCTCGCGTCAAGGACGCCATCATGGAAGAGACGGGCCGCGACCGCATGGTCTCCATCCTGGAGACGTACATTTCTTCACTGGAGAATGAAGCCGAAGGAGCTCCAGCGCCTTCCGCAAGCGCAAACCACGCTACCGCAGAGGAGATTGTTCACTAAGGGAAGCGACCTCTCATTAATATGTCGTACAAGCGGTTATTCGACATCAGTCGACAGTAACCGCTTTGTGTCGTCATGGGCTGCGAGACCGGCGGGAGCAGCTTACACCGAATAGTCTGACTTCGATTGACATTCGTGGTACGTTGCAATATAATCGTCCAATATAATCAAAGTTTTCATATAGAATGCGCTTTATCAGAGCGTTGGTCTGTACCACCCAATACGTAATATATTAAGTAACAGTGAATTCATACACGGTATGAAAATTAGTCACGCGACAGGAGAATCGGGAAGATGAACGATAAGCAAATCATTCTGACTCAAGATGGGCTCAAGAAGCTTGAAGAAGAGCTTGAGAATCTGAAGTCGGTTAAGCGTCGTGAAGTTGCCGAACGGATCAAGATTGCCATCGGTTACGGTGACATTAGCGAGAACTCCGAATACGAGGACGCGAAGAATGAGCAAGCCTTTATCGAAGGCCGCATCATTACCCTTGAGAAGATGCTTCGCAACGCGCGGATCATTAATAATGACGACATCGACATCGATACCGTAAGCATCGGTTCGATCGTGACCGTAGAAGACCTGGAGTTCCGTGACACGATGGAATACGCGATCGTCGGTACGGCGGAGTCCGATCCGCTTCAGAACAAGATTTCGAATGAAAGCCCTGTCGGCAAGGCCATCCTTGGGAAGAAGAAGGGGACGGTCGTAGAAGTGAATGTGCCGGCGGGAGTTATTCAATATAAAATCATCGATATCAAGAAATAAGGCGTGAACGCCGATTTCGAAAGCTTCCTCACAGGAAGCTTTTTGAACGTTTATGCATCTTGTGGTCAAAAGGAGATGGAAGCATTGTCGGAACAAGAGTTGAACAACGAGCAGGAGCTGAGCGAGCTTTTGCAGATTCGCAGAGACAAGCTGGATGAATTGAGGGGACTCGGCGTAGATCCGTTCGGACGGAAGTTCGAGCGCACGCATCATGCCAAGGACATTCTGACCGAGTATGAGGGCCTCAGCAAAGAAGAGCTGGAGGAGAAGGCGGTTAAAGTCAGCATCGCCGGCCGCATCATGCAGAAGCGGGGCATGGGCAAAGCGGGCTTCGCCCACATCCAGGACCTCTCCGGACGGATCCAGATCTATGTGCGCAAAGATTCGGTAGCCGAGCACAAGTTCGCGGCGTTCGATCTGCTCGACATCGGCGATATTGTAGGCGTACAGGGCACCGTGTTCAAAACAAACACAGGCGAAGTATCCGTCAAAGCGCTGGACGTCGACGTACTGACCAAGTCGCTGCTGCCGCTGCCTGACAAACATCACGGTCTTAAGGACGTCGAGCTGCGCTATCGCCAACGTTACGTCGATCTGATCGTCAACCCCGACGTGCAGCAATCGTTTATCACGCGTTCCCGCATTATCCAGTCGATGCGCAGATACCTCGACTCGCTCGGCTACCTCGAGGTCGAGACGCCGACGCTGCACAGCATCGCAGGCGGGGCCGCTGCGCGTCCGTTTATCACGCATCACAATGCGCTGGACATGCAGTTGTATATGCGGATCGCCATCGAGCTGCATCTAAAACGCCTGATCGTCGGCGGCCTCGAGAAGGTCTACGAGATCGGCCGCGTCTATCGCAACGAAGGCATCTCCACGCGTCATAATCCGGAGTTTACGATGATCGAATTGTACGAGGCATATGCCGACTACAAGGACATCATGGCGCTGACAGAGAACCTGATCGCCCATATCGCGCAAGAGGTGCTGGGCACGACCAAGATCAACTATCAAGGCCAGGAAGTGGACCTGACGCCGCCTTGGCGCCGCGTAACCATGGTCGATCTCGTCAAAGAAGTGACAGGCGTCGACTTCGGAGTCGAAATGACCGACGAACAAGCGCATGCGCTGGCCAAGGAGCATAAGATTCCGGTAGAGCCGCATATGACGTTCGGCCACATTCTTAACGCGTTCTTTGAAGAACGCTGCGAGTCCACTCTGATCCAGCCGACGTTCGTCATGGGCCATCCCGTCGCGATCTCGCCGCTGGCGAAAAAGAGCGAGGCCGACCCGCGCTTCACGGACCGTTTCGAGCTGTTTATCGTGGCTCGCGAGCATGCCAACGCGTTCACCGAGCTTAACGACCCGATCGACCAGCGCGAACGCTTTGAGTCGCAGCTCGTCGAGAAGGATCAAGGCAACGACGAGGCGCATGAGATGGATGACGACTTCATCCGCGCGCTGGAGTACGGCATGCCGCCTACGGGCGGACTCGGCATCGGCATCGACCGTTTGGTCATGCTACTGACCGATGCGCCATCCATCCGCGACGTGCTGCTCTTCCCTCATATGCGGGAGCTGCGTTCGGGAGAATAATTCCGGCAGCGACAACTAACCTATTTAATCGACCGCTCAGTTTAGCTGGGCGGTTTTGTTGTGTTGGGCTGAATCCTGCTTTATTATGGAAAAGTTTATCAAAATAAACACCTGAAAATGCATCTTTTGCACTGAAAATACAACTGTCGACTCATGTCGAAAGTAGGAGTAAAGAGTCATTTTAATCATCAAAGTTGTCATAAACGCTTGTTAAGCGTTTTCATAGACAGATTCTTCCTTTACCCGCACGGAAGAGGTGCTATATACTAGTAATTAATGATAGAACCTCCAGTCGTAGTCTGTCTACTTATGCCGAATTGACTAATTTGATGATTCAAAAGTGTCGATTTCTGCATATCCTTTCAAAATAGCAGCCAGCGACCGATAAAGTAGTAGTAAGGAGGTTGCCATCATGATCGACATACATACGCATATTCTGCCCGGAATCGACGATGGAGCCGCAAACGCGGAAGATGTCGCGGAGCTGGCTCGCGCCGCATGCGAGGACGGGATTACATTATTGATTGCAACGCCTCATCATGCCAACGGCACTTATCTCAACCCAGCTGCACAAATACTTACATTAGTAGAAGAATGTAATGAGCGATGGCAAGAATCGGGTATACCTCTAAGGGTGTATCCCGGCCAGGAGATTCGCGTGCACGATGATTTGCTGGATGCGTGGCATCGCGGTGAGTTGCTTACGCTGGCGGGTTCCAGATTTATCTTGCTGGAGATGCCTTCATCCCGTATTCCCAAGGGAATGTCGGAGCTTGTGCACGAGCTGGTTCTATTGGGGCTGACACCGGTGATTGCCCATCCGGAACGCAATGCCGAGGTGGTCAAACATCCGGAGCGGCTGGAAGAGCTGATCGAGATCGGCGCTTGCGCGCAGGTCACGACTCATTCGCTGCTTGGGGGCTTCGGAAGACGAATCGAACAAACTTCCATGGAATTAATGAGAAGGGGCTGCATTCATCTGTTATCCTCGGATGCGCATCATGTGCAGCGAAGAGGATTTCGTATGGGCGAAGCCTATTCGTTCATTGAGAGAACAATGGGAGAACAGTGGGTCGTCTACCTCAAGACCAACGCAGCCGGCATCCTGCATGACAGACCTTTTGGCGAGCAACCGTATATCGATCAAACCAGGTCCGGCGGCAAGGTCAAGAAGCTGTTGTCGACCATCTTTGCGCGCTAGAGAAGAAACGCAAGACAACGTTTTACGAGGTTCCATTTGCGTCTTGCCCTAACAGGCGGGTGCATTAATTCTAATATAGAGGTGATTGAAAGTGACTTTTAAAAGAAAACTAGCGGTAACGACAATCGCGGCAAGCGTAGCGATGTCCGCATTCGCGGGAATTCCTCTCAGCAGCAAGGGGCTGTCCGAGAAGCTTGGTTTTAACAATGTAGCTTACGCTACTAATCTGTCTGACTTGATTACAAAGTCCGACAAGCTTTATACCGCATTGAGTAATATTACAAACGGTGTATCGAATGTCAACGATTTGAAAACCGCAATTAACAATGCTTTGACGGCCGACAGCACGATTATCGCAACATTGGTAGGGAAAATTTCCGTCGGAAATTCTACTATCGAGGGCCAAGTCGAAAACCTGATCACAGATCTCTTGACTAATGTACTTCCTAGCGATGCGGCCGCTACATTCGCAGACTATGCGGATGAGTATGAGGGTCTTCTGACTGCTATTCGCGGACAGCATGGTTTGACAGCCCTGTCCGTTGAGGACCTGGCTTCTGTAATCTTGCAGATGCAAGTGAATTTCTCCGCGCTGCTGGTTGACTTTGATCTGAATAATATCGCCACAATCAAGGAGCAATTGAAGACTGCGGCTACTAACGCTATCAATTCTAACACGAATGTAGAGTTATTCGCGGATGAGGTTGGTATTACAGGCGAGGATTTCGCCGATATCTATGTAGGTCTGCAAAATAGCTCGTTTGTTTCCTTCCCGACGCTGCTCGCAGCTTACAACGTGCTGAACCAGGCTTACAAGGCCGCATTCCCATCGACCCCTCCATGGAGCGGCGGCATCTACGTACCTCCTGCAACTATCGATATTCCAGCCGAAGTCAAAGAGCTGGAAAAGAAATTCGAAGAGCTCGCTGAGAAGCTGGAAAACGCTAGCGACGAGGAGAAGGCTGAGCTTATCGCAGAAGCGATTGCAGAGGCGCAAGCTTTGATCGACAAACTGTCCGACCTGGCCAACTTGGTAACCGTTAGTGGTGATGTTGCGACGCTGAAACTGGACGAGAACAAGGCGCTGGCTGCCATCGCCGGTATTGGCGCAGTTGTTGCCGCTCTTGAAGAAGCGACTGGTGCAACAATCGAAAACCTGGATGTAACGGTCGATTTCGGCAACGTTGCCCAAGATAACCTTGTTGTAGCTCTATCCGACGCTGTCATGAAGAAAGCTGTTGAGGTTGGACTCACAGGCATTATTCTGAAAGTTAGCGGCTTGGAGGTTAAACTGCCGGTTGGCGGTACGTTCTCCAATGTTGTAGACTTCAAGATCAACAAATCCGAGGCTACTGAAGAAGTAACTGGCGGTCTGCAAGCGGCATCCGATGTATTCGAGTTCAATCTCTCTGTGGGCGGCAAGCCGACGACAACCTTCAGCAAGCCGGTTCAAATTATATTCCCGCTTGGCGATACAACAGGCCTGGATACGGAGCTCCTGACATTAGCCAAGATTGTTGAGGAAGGTCTTGAATTCCACGGCGGCCGCGTCAAAGGCAAAACAATCATCGAGAACCGCGATTCCTTCTCGTCCTATGTAGTCGTAGAAAACTCGGTTTCCTTCGACGACACGGCAAGCGTAGACGCATGGGCTGGCCGCGCAATCGAGGTTATTGCAGCCAAGGGCGTTATTCATGGCAAGCTGGAAGGCCAATTCGACCCATCGGCCAAAGTAACTCGCGCACAATTCGCGAAAATGCTCGTTCGCGCGCTTGATCTGAACAACCAGGCTGCAAAGGAAAAATTCGCGGACGTAGAAGATGACGCATGGTACGCTCCTTACATCGCTGCAGCTTCCGAGAACGGCATTATCTATGGCCGCTCCGCAACGAGATTCGATCCGCATGCTGAAGTTACACGCGCAGAGATGGCTACGATGGTTGCACGCGGTCTAAAAGCAACGAGTGGTGCAACAGACATTGAAGATGTCGAAAAAGCGCTGCAAGCTTTCGCCGACGCGGAGCAAATTAACGAAACGCTGAAGCAAGGCGTGGCGTTTGCTGCCGAACATAGCATTGTAGTTGGCAACGGAGGCAAGTTCGCTCCTAACGCAAGCGCAACACGCGCTCAAGCTGCAGTTATCATCTACCGTGCATTCAACTTTGAGGTTTAATTAAAAGTTGATCGTACATTGCGCTGAGTCATAAGCTCAGCAAGAAGTTTTCAATGGAATAATCTTCCTCCCATGTGGATGGGAGGAAGATTTTTTCGCGATTACCGCCATTGTTGTAGTAATATATCGGATCATAGGTTAATATTAGGATATTCATAGTTCAAAAGGCATGAAAAAGAGATTTGTTTTGTGCCTAATGGAGGAGTATTAAGTGTCAAACGAACTAGATTTGCGACAGTACATGACTATTATTCGCAAGAGACTCCCATTCATACTCATACTCGTTCTTCTCAGCTCCGCGGCTGCGGCCGTATTCAGCCTGTTCTTTAAGGATCCTCTATATGAAGCCTCGACGAAGATCATCGTTAATCAGACCCAATCGCAGCTAACGACAGGACAGCTGGACTTGAACCAAATAAATACGAATATTCGCATGATTGATACATACAAGGAAATCATCAAGACGCCGGCTATCCTGGATAAGGTCGAAGAAGGTTACCCTGAGCTTGGGTTAACGGCTGAGCAGTTGGCGCAAAAGATCAGGGTCAGCTCCGTGAATAACACGCAAGTGATGACGCTGGTCGTGGAGGATACGGAATATCGTAAAGCGGCGGAGACCGTAAATGCCGTGTCGAATGTGTTCCGCGAGGAGATTCAGCATATTTTCAAGGTGGAGAACGTGTCCATTCTAAATGAGGCGGATCCGACGCGCGAGCCTGGGCCCGTATCGCCAAACGTGCCGCTTAATATCGCCATTGCATTCGTCGTTTCATTAATGGTTGGCGTCGGTATTGTCTTTCTGCTGGAATACCTCGATGACACGATTAAGACGGAGGCGGATGTGTTGGAATATCTGGATCAACCAACACTTGCCATGATATCCAAGATGAGTGCGGAGGATTCGGGACAGGATCAATCGCGCAAGAAAGCCAATAAACCTTACGTCAGGGGGGAATTAGAGCGTGTCACGGTCGAAAAATAAACGTCAGTTGATTACCCTTACGAATTCCCGTTCTCCGATATCGGAGTCCTACCGGGCCCTGCGTACGAACATAGATTTTTCCTCTATCGACGAGAAGCTTCAGGTCATTATGGTTTCTTCTGCGGGACCAGGCGAAGGTAAGTCGACGACGATTGCGAATCTTGCAGTCGCTTACGCACAGTCAGAGCGCAATACGCTGTTGATTGACGCCGATCTGCGGAAGCCTACTGCCCATCATACCTTCTCCGTTTCCAACAGATGGGGACTATCGTCCGTTATCTCGAAGCAATGCACCATCGAAGAGGTTGTCCAGATGACGGATATCCCGAATCTGAATGTCATGACGTCGGGGACAATCCCGCCGAATCCGGCGGAGATGTTAGGCTCTAACCGAATGTCTGCGATTATTGAACATCTCAAGTCGCAATACGACGTCATCCTGATCGATACCCCGCCATTGCTAGCCGTTACGGATGCTCAGATCGTAGCAAGCAAGTGCGACGGAGCTATCTTGGTCGTCGACCAGGGCAAGGTAAAGCGCGACATCGCCAAAAAGGCGATCCAAAACCTGCAGGCTGTAAATGCGCGTATATTGGGTGTCGTACTGAACAACGTGAAGCGCAAGGCCAATGAAGAAGCTTACTACTATTATTACGGAACGCAGGAATAAGCGGGACTTATACGAGAGCCGGAGGTGAAAAGGGATGAGTGTACGGAGAAGGAATTTTATCATACTGGTGGTTGACTTTCTAATCATATGGGCGTCAATAGTCATTGCATATCTGTTCCGATTCAATGCAGACATCCCTCCCGGCTATGTCTCGCAATTATTTGTATTTGCAGCAGCCTCGACCTTGGCCGTCAGCTTAACGTTCGCTTACTTCGATATGTATAGGCGGATGTGGCAGTATGCCAGTATTGGCGAAATAATTGGGTTAGTGAAAGCAGTAATAACGGGTATTGTGCTAGCCTATCTATGGACTTACTTGATTACAGGCAATCGAGTGCCGTTGTCGATCACGACTAGAACGTTAGAGACGATGCTGTTGTTTATGGGAGGCTCGCGCTTTATATGGCGGCTTATCCGGGTTAACCGATCAGCCAAGAATGAGATGAAAACGAATATATTGGTCGTAGGAGCAGGCGATTGCGGGGCGCTTATTGCCAAGGAAATAATGACGAATCGCAGCTTTATCCAAAGCAAGCTTGTTGGCTTTATCGATGACGATCCTTACAAGCGCTATATGCAGGTCATGGGTTATCCCGTGTTCGGCGGTCGTAGCGACATTGTAGATGTTGTGAAGATGCATCATGTTCATGACATCGTTATTGCCATGCCGTCTTCCAAGCGAGCGGAGATTAGCGACCTTATTAATATATGTATGACGACAGGCGCCAAGGTCAAGATCATACCGGCAATCGATGATATTATTACCGGCAAGCTGGCGATCCAGACGTTGCGTAATGTCGAGGTCGAAGACTTGCTGGGCAGAGAACCCGTCAATATTGATTTAAATGGCGTCATGGATTATGTAACGGGCAAGATTGTCCTGGTTACGGGCGCGGGCGGTTCCATCGGTTCGGAGCTTTCCCGTCAGATCGCCTCCTTCTCTCCAAGCAAGCTATTGCTTCTGGGGCATGGCGAGAACAGTATCTACACCATCGAGATGGAGCTTAGAACGAGGTTCGCCCAGGTTGCCATAGAGACCGTTATTGCAGACATACAGGATCGAGAGCGTATGGATCAAGTATTCGGACAATTCATGCCGCAAGTGGTCTTCCACGCGGCTGCGCATAAGCATGTTCCTCTTATGGAGCGCAACCCGTCCGAAGCGATCAAAAATAATGTGTTCGGCACTCGCAACGTCGCCGATGCGGCGGACAAGCACGGCGCGTCACGTTTCGTTATGATCTCCTCCGACAAGGCAGTCAACCCCACTAGCATTATGGGTGCGACGAAACGAATCGCCGAGATGTACATACAGAGTATCAATAATACTAGCCGCACCCAATTCGTAGCTGTTCGATTCGGCAACGTGCTTGGCAGCAGGGGCAGCGTCATCCCTCGCTTTAAGGAACAGATCGAAGCTGGCGGACCCGTGACGGTGACCCATCCGGAGATGGTTCGTTACTTCATGACGATTCCGGAGGCCGTTCAGCTTGTCATTCAGGCTGGCGCATTCGCACGCGGCGGCGAAATCTTTATCCTGGACATGGGCAAGCCGGTCCGTATTTTGGATCTTGCCAAGGATCTGATTCGTTTGTCCGGTCTGGAGCCGGATGTCGACATACCGATCCGCTTTAGCGGCTTGCGCGAAGGCGAGAAGCTGTACGAGGAGCTGCTGACCGAAGCCGAAGCGACCACGGCAACCCAGCATGAGCGCATCTTCGTAGGCAAGGCTCAATCTCTCGATCGCCAAGAGCTGGAGCTCAAGCTTTTGCATCTTAAGAACATTATCGGCTCCGAACCGCAAGTTGTGAAGGCTGCCATTGAACAATTAGTACCATTCTTTATACAGGAACATGTTGCATTTACCCTTGAGCCTGAGTTACAACATGATCGGAGGGCGATCTAGATGAGACAACGCAAACCAAAAATGAAAACTTGGAAAAAGGTTTTGATATGGGTAGCTTCTATTATCGTGGTATTGGGCGTAGGAGGACTCTTTGCGGCTAACTATGCGATGGACAAAATGATTGCACAGCTTTCCGCAAGTCTGGAGGACGAGCTGTTGGAGGAAGTCATTACTACACCGACTGCCACTCCCAACGGTGGTGGGGACGGGACTGTGAATCAGCCCGCGACTAGCGAGCCGGATGGCGAGGGTTCAGAGGGGCAGGTTGACTCGCCTAGCAGCTCGAGTGGTCAAAGCAACGAATTTAATAATGGGGTTAATTCCGGTTCAATGAATGGTTACTCCGCAGAGATCTCAACGGACAAAGCGAAGGACGTACAAGATAAAATAACAGTTTCAGAAAAGGCGCAACTAGCCTCCGTATTCTTAAAACAACTTAGCATGGATGATATTAAAACACTTCAAGAGCTTGCCGGTGGTGGTCTTAATCAAGAAGAAAAAAAGGAAGCACGCACACTTATTCTAAATCGTCTTACTCCAGAGCAGTACGACGGGCTTATTAAAATTGCCAAGAAGTACGGTATGAGTCAAGGAAGAAGCTATGAAGAGGTATCTAAGGAACAGTAGCTTTGATAGGAGGAGATGAGATGCGAGTAAGGAAAGCTATTATTCCGGCTGCGGGACTAGGCACACGCTTTCTTCCAGCTACTAAAGCAATGCCTAAAGAAATGATGCCAATTGTCGATAAGCCAACTATTCAATACATTGTCGAAGAAGCCGTCGAGTCGGGCATTGAGGATATTATTATTGTTACGGGCAAAGGTAAAAGAGCTATAGAAGATCATTTCGACAACTCTTTTGAATTAGAGCAAAATTTGTTGGAGAAGGGCAAGATGGACCTATTAAACGAAGTTCTGAAGTCTTCCAGGATGGTAGACATTCATTACATTCGACAAAAGGAAGCGAAAGGGCTCGGTCATGCCATTTGGTGTGCCCGTAAGTTTATTGGCAATGAGCCCTTTGCTGTTCTTCTTGGTGACGACATTGTACAGGCTGAGAAGCCCTGTCTAAAGCAAATGATTGAACAATATGATCGGTACAGTTGTTCCATAATTGGGGTTCAAAGCGTTCATGAACATGAAGTGTCCAGATACGGTATCGTAGATGGCAAAATGATTCATGACCGCTTATTTAGTGTTAGTGGGCTTGTTGAAAAGCCGAGAATTGAGGATGCGCCTTCTAATATTGCAATAATGGGTCGATACATATTAAGCCCTAAGATTTTTGAGATATTAGAGAGTCAAGCACCGGGAGCCGGTGATGAGATTCAATTGACTGATGCTATTGCTGCTTTGAATCAATATGAGGCTGTATATGCCTATGATTTTGAAGGTACTCGATACGACGTTGGCGAGAAGCTAGGATTTATTAAGACCACAATAGAAATGGCGCTAAAGAACGATGGTTTGAAAGAAGAGTTAATTAATTATCTCTATACTGTACTGGACAAGCACATGGAGAAAACAAAAGTATAATTTTTCTTACAGTAACTAGTAATATGAACTTAATTGAATATAGATTGCTAATTCTATAAATCTTCTTGCAAACTTCTGAATTAATATAAAATCCATGGAGGTTATTTCATGATTGATTCCACAGTAAGACATATACCGTTTTCTCCACCGGATATATCCGAAGTCGAAATAGAAGAAGTTATCAAGACAATGAAGTCAGGGTGGATCACTACAGGTCCCCGTACTAAATTATTCGAAAAAAAAATTGCAGAATATATTGGAGTATCAAAAGCAGTATGTCTAAATTCTGCCACTGCTGCTATGGAGCTTACTTTACGGATTCTAGGAGTAGGTCCGGGCGATGAAGTTATTACATCTGCTTATACATACACTGCTACGGCGTCGGTAATTGCTCATGTTGGTGCTAAAATTGTTTTGGTTGATACATCGCCAGATACTTTTGAAATGGATTATGCAAAGGTTGAGGACGCCATAACTGAAAAGACAAAAGTAATTATACCAGTCGATATAGCGGGGAGAATGTGTGACTATGAGACATTATTTGGTGTAGTTGAGAGAAAAAAAGGTGTATATAATGCGGGAAATGATATTCAAAGCTCTTTCGGTCGTGTCATTATAATGGCAGATGCCGCACATGCATTCGGCGCTGAAAGAAATGGACTTAAGTGCGGACAAGTTGCTGACTTTACATGCTTCTCATTCCATGCGGTTAAAAATCTAACAACTGCAGAAGGTGGAGCGGTTGTTTGGCGGGAAAGAGATGCCATTGATGGGGAATGGCTATATAAACAATTCATGTTATACAGCCTGCATGGTCAATCTAAGGACGCATTGGCTAAGACTCAGGTCGGGTCTTGGGAATATGATATTGTTTACCCCGCCTATAAATGTAACATGACCGATATCATGGCGGCTATTGGGTTGGCACAATTGAAAAGATATGAGCAGATGTTGAAAAGGCGGAAGGAATTGATAGAAAAGTATGAAAGTCTACTTATCTCATCAGGCATTGAGTGTATGAAGCACTACAGTGCTGAAAGTTCTTCTTCAGGTCACTTATATTTGGTTAGGGTTCCTGGTATAAATGAAAATGAGAGAAATCAACTAGTGGCAAACATGGCTGAACGAGGGGTAGCATGCAATGTTCATTATAAACCATTACCAATGCTGACCGCATATAAAAAAATGGGGTTCAATATTGCTGATTATCCTAATGCTTTTGAAATGTATCAAAATGAAATAACACTCCCTCTACATAGCATGCTGAGTAATGAAGATATAGAATATGTGATAGAAAATCTACTAAAGTTAACTAGAAGTATTGTTAGAGTATCGTGACTAATAAATTCAGGTGGGGATCTTAATGTATAAACATTTCTTAAAACGATTCATTGATCTTGTTATCTCATTATTAGCATTACCATTTTGGTTAATTATATTATTCATAATCGGTCCTGCTATATACTTTCATGACAAAGGATCTATTTTTTATAATGCACCACGCTTAGGGAGAGATGGTAAAGTATTTAGTATGTATAAATTTCGTTCAATGAAGATGAATTCCCCTGATATTAGGAATCAAGATGGATCAACCTATAATTCAGAGCGTGACCCTAGGCTGACTAAAATTGGCCATTTTTTACGGAGGACAAGTCTAGATGAGACACCCCAACTATTGAACATAATAAAAGGTGATATGAGTATTATAGGGCCTCGACCAGATCTGCCTGATGCTGCATTAATCTATACAGATGCACAGAAAAGAAAACTCGCTGTTAGACCGGGAATTACGGGGTACAATCAAGCATACTTTAGGAATTCTATATCTCAAGATGAAAAGTTTGGTAATGATGTTTATTACGTCAGTAATTTAACTCTGAAACTCGACATAAAAATATTTTTCATTACATTAGTAACTGTACTGAAGAAAGAAAAAATTAATAATCAAGGTTTTTCAAGAGAATATAATGGATGAGTTTTTAACGTGAAAAGGACGGGCTACCAGCGATGATCAATGGAGAGCGAATTATATTAAGAGCGCTTAATCAGAGTGACTCAATCCTATTATTACATTGGGTTAATAATCCACGATTAAAAGAACTGACAGGAACAGTCTATCCAGTTTCAGAATTGGAACATAAACAATGGTTTGAAAAGAAAATCGTCGATCAATTTAGTAAGATTTTTGGAATTGAAGATACTGAATCCAAGAAATTAATTGGAATCATTGGGTTAAAGCAAATCGATTTTATCAACAGAAATGCAGAGCTTTATATTTATATTGGTGAGGAGGATTTATGGGGACAAGGGCTAGGTACAGAGTCAGTTAAGTTAATGGTTGATTTTGCATTTAAAGAGATGAATTTGCACAGGATTCAATTGTTTGCTTTTTCATATAATACTCGGGCAATTAGATCATACGAAAAAGCCGGTTTTATCGTAGAAGGTATATTAAAGGAGAGCGTTTTTAGAGCAGGAGCCTACCACGATAGAATATTAATGGGGATTATTAGTAAATACTAATTTTTTAAAAGGACACAAGCTAATGAAGAAAAAAATTATGATCCTTGGAGCCAGTAATTTACAGCTACCAGCTATTATTAAAGGAAAAGAAATGGGTCTAGAGGTTATCGCAGTGGATATGGATGTTAATGCAATAGGCTTTAATTTTGCAGATGTATGTATTAATCTTAGCACATTAGATGTACTTGGGATCATTGAAGTTGCCCAAAAGTATCAGATTAATGCAATTATGACTCTTGCAAGTGATATGCCGATGAGAACAGTAGCGGCCGTTTCCGAAACTTTAAAAATAGTAGGAATAACTAGAGAAACAGCATTAAATGTAACCAATAAATATTTAATGAGAAGTGTTTTAAAAAGTAGAGGTGTTTCAGTACCCAGCTTTTACAAGGCAGTGACTCTTGACGATTATATGAATATTATAGGTAACTTTTCCGGAAAGGTTATTGTAAAACCCGCTGATAATTCTGGCAGTAGAGGTGTTTTCTTAATTGAGAATATCCATAACAAACAAATTGTGGAGTATGCGTTTAAATACAGCAAGAAATATTCAAGAAGCGGCGAGATAATCATTGAAGAGTATATGGAGGGGGTTGAAGTTAGTGTAGAAGCTCTCACTTTTGAGGGGAAGACAACTATTATAGCGATTACGGATAAAGTAACTACAGGAGCGCCAAATTTTGTTGAAGTAGGTCATACCATTCCATCCCAATTATCAGAAGAAATAAAAGAACAAGTTCAATCCATTACTCGGAAAGCCATTCAATCCGTAGGAATAATTAATGGGCCTTCTCATACAGAAATAATTGTAACAGAAGCTGGTCCGAAAATAGTAGAAATAGGGGCTAGATTAGGTGGCGATAATATTACTACTCATTTAGTTCCTCTTGCCACAGGAATAGATATAGTAGCAGCTACAATAAAAATTGCAATGGGAGACTTCCCAATAATATCAAAGAATAAAGATATGGCTGCGGCTATTAGGTACTTTGAAACTTATACTGGGAAAATAACCAACATTGTAGGGATAGAAGAAGCAAGGATGCTACCGGGTGTTGTTGAGATACATTTGAACAAGAATAAAGGAGAAATAGTAACAGAAATTACAAGCAGCACTGATAGGGTAGGGCATGTAATTTCGTTTGCTTCGTCCGCAGTTGATGCAATAAATAGGTGTAATGATGTGATGAATTTAATTCAGTTTGAGATTGAAAAAAATAATTAGAATGGATATATAAAATGAAAAAATATCTTTTTATTTCGAATAGCACTAAACCTAATTTGGAAGAAAATAATAGCCGCGACAAAATTCACTTAACGAATGTAAGTCGTCCTTGTATTGAGGCAGCAATTAATTTAGGCTATGAGGTTAATATGGGAGTCAATAGAAGATATGCAGCTGAGTTGGAATGCGAGCTGAACGTTAAATTATACAATTCAAGTACATATAGGAGTTTAGTTGATATCAAAAGTAACTATATAGCTTTTAAAAATCTATTAAGTTTTTTGAAGAAGGAAGAGGTTCAAGTCATTCACTGTAATACTCCGATAGGAGGGCTAGTAGCACGTATTTGTGGTCGTATCAAACGTGTTCCTATAGTCATATATACAGCTCATGGTTTTCATTTTTATAAAGGAGCCCCTTTATTTAATAGGACGCTTATAAAATGGGTTGAGAAAGGGCTTGCAAGGTTTACGGATGTAATTATTACAATGAATAAAGAAGATTATAATGCAGCACAAAGTTTTAGACTTAGAAAAGGGGGAAATGTATATTATGTTCCTGGAGTAGGAATTGATACTGATGAATATAGTGTTGTTGATAGTTCAAAAGCAGATAATATTAAAAAATCTCTGGGTCTTAAAAAGGATGATTACATCCTAATAGCGATGGGGGACTTAATCGGAAGAAAAAACTACTCTAGTTCAATAAAAGCAATTTCTAAACTAAATAACTCAAAAATACATTTTTTGATTTGCGGAGTAGGACCAGAAACGGAAAAGCTGAAAAAATTAGCTGAAGTCTTAGGGATAGAAAATAATATTCACTTTTTGGGTTACAGAACTGATATAAAAGAACTACTTATGCTATCCGATATTTTTTTGTTTACAAGCAAACAAGAAGGTTTGCCTCGTTCATTGATGGAAGCCATGTCCGCTGGATTACCTTGTATTTGTTCTAATATACGTGGAAATGTTGACTTAATAGTTAATGGAGAGGGTGGACTATTATTTGATTCTGAAGATATTAATGGTATCTCACAAGGAATAGCTCGTCTGATAGAAAATCCTAAGCTAAGAGTGAGTATGGGTCAAAATAACCTCAATAGAATTAAAGAATTTGATGTTGAAAATGTTAAGAAAATTATTATGAGCATATACGAAAAGGAATTGTAAGCTTTTTGAATCGAATCACCTTAAAAAAACAATCCATAATATTTGGCTAAAATGAAATTCAGGCCGATGTGACTTTACTCTACATATTCGATGAGAGGAATATATAAAATGAAAAGTTTGTACAAAATCTCAAAAAAAATATTTATAGTTGCCTCAAAATTAATACTCTCATTGATATATAAAAAAAAATACCTTCAGGGAAAATGGTTTGATAATAGTGCTATGGGATGGAAATGGGCCTGGGAAGGACTTTTCTTGCAAAAGATATTAGGATATAACAGACATATACCATGGCCAGTATCAGCATTTAACACTTTGTATGACCCCAAAAATATAGAATTTCATCCTGATGACATTAATAATTTCCAAGGAAAAGGCAAGTATTTTCAAAACTTTAATGCAAAAATAGTTATTGGAAAGGGGACGTTCATTGGCCCTAATGTAGGGATTATAACGTCAAATCACGACTCCAAAAACTTATCTAGTCATGTTAAAGGCAACGGGGTATACATAGGGAAGAATTGCTGGATAGGAATGAATGCAATTATTTTACCAGATGTAGTTATCGGAGATAACACCATTGTTGGGGCTGGTAGCGTAGTGACCAAGAGTTTTATAGATGGAAATTGTGTCATAGGGGGGAACCCTGCAAGGATAATAAAACTCAGTGAAAGAGGAGGTAGATGAGTTGAATTCAATTAAACTATACAATATTGCTCGTTTTCTTTATAGAAAAAAAATCAAGATATTACCTAAATTATTTTACTATCTAATTTTCTTTATTTATAATTCAATTATACCTTATACCGCAATTTTAGGAAAAGGTACAAGGCTGAATTATGGTGGTATTGGGGTTGTTATTCATAAACATGCGATTATTGGGGAGTATGTATTGATTGGAACAAATGTTACGATAGGGGGAAACTTTACAAGTGGAAAACGTCCTGTCATAGGTAATAATGTATATGTATCTACAGGTGCTAAAATTCTAGGTGTTAATATAGGTAATAATGTTATTATAGGAGCTAATTGCGTGGTAACAAAAGATGTACCAGACAATTCGGTAGTAGTTGGTGTTCCAGGAAGAATAATTAGAGAAATTAATGAGGAAGAAGCAACTTTTTTAAATTCTCAAAATTCATAAGTTGGTATCGGAATTAAAAAAGCCATACAATAAAAAACGCCCCTTAATTGAGAACGTATTGAATCAACTTGATGATTATGATGCAAGGAGCAAACAAATGTCATATATACTTTCGAAGTCAACGACAAGAGAAAATAAGCATGAAAATTTATTGACAATTTTCTTGTATACAATATATTTTTTCAATTACATAAAAAACAATCCACTTGTTTTTGTTATTAGTCTATGTTTATTTGGAGTAATTTGGATGAGAAATTCAAAGGGTAATGGCGCGCTACTAACGACACTTAAATTACTAATAATTAGCCTACCAATTTCATTTTTAAACATATTCGGTGGCCAGTATGGTGAAATTCCAATATCATGGTTTAACCTTTTTTTTATTATATTATTGGTAATGACATTAAAGTATTTAATTATCTCAAAGTACAGTCGTTCGTTGTTATTTTGTGTGATTTGTTTAATTGTGCTAGGGAGTGTTCTAACTTATTTTTCACACAATTTAATAGATGCCGCTAAACAGTTTTTGAATATTTTAATATTTGTATTTTTGCCTCTAATAGGGTATCAATTATATAAAACGAAATATATTACTGAAACCGAAATCATAAAATTAAAGCAAATTTATATTAATATTACAATTGTGACTGCAGTATTTATTCTTTTTCAATATGCTTTACATAGAGTTTTAGGTTTCCAAATTGGCAACATAGACTTTATGGGAACATATAGAATAGCGTATGGTTTTGTGTTTAATGACTACAGTTTTTTGTCTTTATTTATTGTAAGTGGTATGGCTCTCCTATATAAATCAAAAAAGTTTAACACCTCTCAATTACTATTACTTAGTCTAATGTTTGCAGCCTGTGTGATTTCATCTGCCCGTACTGGAATTATTGCACTAATTCTTGCGTTAGTCCTAGAAGCTCTTTTATCTCTTTCAAAGATAAAAATTAGAAGTGTATTGAAACTGCCTTTCATTGCGATCTTATCTATCGCTACTGTATATTTTTTCTCGGCTATTAGAGGCACAGAAGAGTTTTTAAATGATTCTGGAAGGATAGATGGTTATCTCCAAGCAATGGAGTACTTTTATTCGTTTCCTATAACCGGAATAGGGTTAGGTGTAAGGAGTTATAAAGATTTAACGGGACTGGCTATTCCGCATAATATCATTATTCAGTACTTAGTTCAGACAGGAATAATCTTCACAGTAATACTAATCTTTTTTATATTAAAAATTTTTCGCGACTCTATTAAAATTAATAGTAATCTTACTCTACCGCTATTAACAATATTATTAGGTGGATTATTCATTCCTGATATTATCAATTCAAGATATCTACCTATAATAGGAATGTTAATTGGATTAGAAAGAGGACTAACAATCAGAAAACTGGGTGAAAAATATGAGAATATTACATCTACTTACAAGTAATTCGTTATCAGGGGCAGAGAGTGTTGCTATTAACATTATAAATAAAATAAGTTCTACTGAATCTGTATATATGTCACCAGAAGGTGCTATTAGCGAAACTCTAAAATCCGAAAACATTCGATTCATTGGAATGCATAAATTTTCATTTATAAATGTAATTAAAAAAATCAGAAAACATAACCCCAGTATTATACACGCTCACGATTTGCGCGCAAGTGTATATTCAGTAATTCCATCATTAATGTCTAGATCAAGAGTCATTTCCCATATACATTATAATTCCCCTAAGATGAGCAAAGTAAGTCTCACATCTTTATTTTATTTATTTTTCAGTCTCTTTTTCGAAAAAGTAATAGTAGTCTCTAATCAGGTGAAAAGTGAATTTGTATTTTCAAAAATATTAAATAAGAAAATTGTAGTAATACCAAATGTCGTCGATGCTAAAAGAATTTTGTTGTTATCTCAATTGGAAACCAATGAGCAATATGACTTGGGGTTTGTTGGGAGAATAACTCCTGTGAAGGACCCTTTTAAATTTATTGAAATTGTAAGGAATGTAAAAAACAAAATTCCGAATATTAAAGCAATTATGGTCGGAGAAGGTGACGTTTTTAATGAATGTAGTGAATTAATAAAAAAACATAATCTAGTAACAAACGTACATTTAGTGGGTTTCAAAAATAATCCATATAAATATATGAGTAGTACCAAAATAATGGTTTCAACCTCTAGATTTGAAGGTTTTGGTTTAGCTGTAGTTGAGGCCATGATATTAGGGAAGCCAGTGGTTGTTTGTAATGTTGGGGGTCTAAAAGAACTTGTCAAGGATAATTTAAATGGGTTTAAATGTAGCACAGATGAAGAATTTGTCGATAGAATCTATGAGCTGCTTTCTAATGATTCTTTACTTAATGAAATGTCGAATTACGCAAAGATAGAATCAAGAAAGTATACAGAAATGGATCGATACTTTGAGACTGTAAGTAAAATTTATGGGGGTATACTGAAGTGATCAATAGCTTATCAGTACGTAAACTTCATATTGTGATATATTCAGAACTTAAAGAATACGGAGGAGGAAGAGAGACGTGGTTAAACTATTTTTTACCGGGATTATTGAAGGAAAATATCTTTTCAGAAATTATAGTTTATGGACTTAAACCTATTTTAAATCAGGATACCCTCTACATTAAATTCAATAGCTTAGACAAACTAAAATTTATTCCAATCAATGCGGGTGATGTGAACAAGAAGAATTTATTCTTAAATATGAAAAACTATTGCATTAAAACTACTCAAAAAATAATGAAATATGCAAGTAGTGGTGACACTATTTTATTAATGAGTGCAAACATGGAAGCAGTAGTTGGTATTATAGCGAAGTTTTTGCTTCGTAAGAACATATCTGTGATTACATGGATGCGGAGTATAGGGGTAAAAGAAATTTCTTCAAGAAAAGGAAAAGGCATTCAAGCAATATCAGCATTTCTTGAAAAAAAAATTTTCAAAATATCCAACAGAATAATTATGAATGGGAAGGATACGTATAGTCATTATGTTTCCAGTTATCCCCAAGTATCAAAAAAGATGAAAACCATAGAAAATGCAGTAGATTATACAAAATTTTCAGGCATGCCATTACCTAATTTTAATGAAAGTCACATTAATATTACGTACATTGGTAGGTTTAATAGGGAAAAAGGGTTTTTCGATTTTTTGGAATCCATCGATGTTTATAATGGGCAGTCTTTTGCAAGAAATACTAATGAAGAGAAAATTAAATTTAATATATGGGGACATGGTTGTAACGTTCCTGAAAAAGAAAATATGGATTACTTTGGAGTACTTGAAAGAGAGGAATTATTTCAAGCATTAAATAAATCGCATGTGTTAGTTTTTTTGAATTTATCTAATAATCAATTGGCTGCAGGCCTGTCACATGCTTTACTGGAAGCACTAGCAGCAGGTAGATTATGTATTGCTTATAATAATGCTGCCCATAATCAAATACTTAATAAAAGCAATAGCATACTGATTGAAGAGAGTGATGTTTCTAATCTTGCCTATGCATACAATAGTATTTTGAAAGCAAATGAAGCTGAAAATAACGAGATTATAAAATTGTGCCAAAAAGGGCGGGATGCAGCGCTTCCTTTTACAATTGAGGCGCACATAAGTAAGTTTATTCAAATTATAAATGAAATAACAAGTGAGTGATTGTTTATGGCGGCTAATGCAAAAAAAGCAATAGTTTGGATTATGTTTTTCACGGTGTGTTCCAAACTCTTAGGTTTTGCAAGAGATGTTTACTTTTCCTCAAAATTTGGTGCAAGTGTACTTACAGATTCTTATTTACTCGCGCAGACTATCCCTAATTTAATTTTTGCTAGTATAGCTTATGGAGCATTTTCAACATATATACCCGTTTACTCAAAAGTTCAAAAAGATAACGGCAGAGCTGAGGCACTAGGGTTTACAAATAATTTACTCAATATAGTAATAACAATCTCAATTATTTTTTCTATATTGGGTATTATTTTCACTGAGAACATAGTTGCATTAATTGCTCAAGGATTTAATGAAGATGCAATTTCATTAACTAGTCAAATGACAAAATTATTCTTTCCGACTATTATAGTTACTGGAATAGGCTATATTATTCGAGGATATCTACAAATTAATAATTTTTTTCTAGGGCAATCGATATTAGGTTTAGTTTTAAACTTTACAATTATAACTTCGATTTTTTTAAGTGATCCGAATAATATTCAAACAGTTGCATACGGGTTTATTCTTGGAAGCATTTTAGAACTAATGCTCATACTATTACTAGCAGTAAGAAAAGGCTATAAATATCAGCCTGTATTAAAAGTAAGAGAACCAACTATTTTAAAAACATATGTTTTAATGGCACCAGTTTTACTTGGGACAGGACTCAATCAAATAAACGCATTTATTGATCGATTATTGGCTTCAACATTAAAAGAAGGAAGCATTTCCGCTCTTAATTATGCACAAACACTTACTGCATTTTTAATTAGTGTGTTTGCGATATCATTGGCAACGGTATTGTATCCTAAAATGTCCCGGCTTGCAGTATCAAATGATATATTAGGTTTAAAGAGAAGCCTAATTAATAGCCTTAGTATTATAAGTGCTATAACTATTCCTATAATAATAATTATAATAATATTAGCGTATCCGATTATTCAAATAGTATTCGAAAGAGGAATGTTTGGAACCGAAGATACTAAGCGAACGTCACTGGCACTGGTCTACTTGGCAGTAAGCATTTTAGGAATAAGTTTGAGAGAGATAATTGTTAAAGTTTTTTTTGCACTCCATGATACTAAAACACCTTTAATTAATACCTCAATTGCTGTTGTACTTAATATTATATTAAACCTTATTTTGATTAAACCTTTAGGTATTGGAGGATTAGCATTAGCTGCGAGCCTTTCATCAGTGATGTGTTCAATCTTACTGTTAATAAGTTTACAGCGAAAAATCGGAGATATTTCAATTCTATCTTTCTTTAAGGAGTTTTTTAAGGTCATAAGCTCGTCCATCTTAATGGGGATTTTTTTATACTTGATGTATAAAATGCTATTCAATTTATCGGGAACATGGCTTAATCAGATTCTTATATTAGTGACATTAATCGTATTAAGTTTAATTGTATATATTTTATTATTGGCATTGCATAAGTCGGAGGGGATAGTTTACGCAATGAGAATTATTCTACGGAGCTTAAGGATCTAATAGAAAAAAATATTTGAAGGAGCAAAAAAAATGAACAAATTAATGCAAAAATTACGTGATAAAACTGCTACACTTGGTGTAATTGGGTTGGGATATGTAGGACTTCCGCTTGCTGTAGAGAAGTCAAAGGCAGGCTATAAGACTTTAGGGTTTGATATTCAGGAATCAAGGGTTAGTATGGTAAATCGGGGAGAAAACTATATTGGTGATGTCGTAAATGAAGATCTGGATGCTATTGTTCAATCTGGCTATTTATTGGCAACGACAGACTTCGCAGAAGTAGCAAAGGCAGATTGTATTTGCATCTGTGTTCCAACACCACTTGATAAGCATCAACAACCAGATGTTAGTTATGTTAGGGCATCTGCAGAAAGTATCGTTCCATACATGCATAAAGATATGTTAATTGTACTAGAATCAACAACTTATCCAGGGACAACTGAAGAAGTACTTAAACCAATATTAGAATCATCAGGATTAAAATGCGGAAGAGACTTCTATCTTGCATTCTCTCCAGAACGAGTTGATCCAGGAAACTTACTTTACAAGACCAAAAACACTCCAAAAGTAGTAGGTGGAGTGACTGATTCATGTACAGATGTTGCTGCGACATTGTATGAAAGTATTTTAGAAGCACCTATTCATCGCGTATCATCTCCTTCAATTGCGGAAATGGAGAAAATTCTTGAAAACACGTATAGAAATATAAATATTGGATTAGTAAATGAGTTGGCAATTCTATGTAACAAAATGGGTATTAATTTCTGGGAAGTCATCGAGGCTGCCAAAACTAAGCCTTTTGGTTTTCAGGCCTTTTATCCAGGCCCAGGTTTAGGAGGACACTGTATCCCTCTAGATCCTTATTACCTATCTTGGAAAGCAAGAGAATTCGGTTTCCATACTTCAATGATTGAATCTTCAATGATGATTAATGATCGTATGCCGGAGTACTGTGTCGAGAGGGCAGGCCAGATACTAAATAGAGATAGGAAAGCTGTGAATGGCTCTAAAATATTAATTCTTGGAGTAGCGTATAAACAAGATATTAATGATTACAGAGAGAGCCCCGCCCTTAGGGTGATCGAGGAGCTAGAAAAAAGGGGCGCTAAAGTAGTTTATTTTGACCCATATGTGACGGAATATAATAATCATGGGCAAGTGAAAAAAGGTGAGCTAGAATTGACAGCTAATCTAATTCAGAACTCAGACCTTGTTATAGTTACAACAGCACATACAAATGTAGACTATATGTTTGTTCAAGAAAATGCACATAAAATTTTTGATACGAAAAATGCAATGAAAAATGTAATACATAGAAATAATATCGAATTGCTATAGAAGAGGAGCGACCACATGAAACTAAAGTTTGCTTTAATTGGTTGTGGCAGAATTTCACCTAATCATATTGCTGCAGCCCTGGAAAATAATATTGAGATTGTTGCGTTGTGTGATATCAGACCAGAAAAAATGAAAAGAATAATATCTGATTTTAATCTTACTGAATCACTACCCCAGTATACCGATTATAAAGAATTATTAAGAAATTCTGCAGTAGACTTAATTGCCATTTGTACTGAAAGTGGCTCGCACGGTCAGATTGCAATAGATTGTATTGAAGCTGGATGTCATTTAATTATTGAAAAACCTATTGCACTTTCACTCGAGGAAGCGGATGAAATAATTGAATTAGCCAAAAAGAAAAATATCAAAGTTAGTGCGTGTCATCAAAATAGATTTAATAAATCTATTAAAAAAATAAGAGAAGCAGTTCAAGAGAATAGATTCGGTAAGTTGCTCCATGGCACAGCACATGTTCGTTGGCATAGAGGTGAAGATTATTATAAACAAGCACCTTGGAGAGGAACCTGGGAGCAAGATGGTGGAGCATTAATGAATCAATGTATTCATAATATTGATTTGTTGCGATGGATGATGGGCGATGAAATTGATGAAGTTATTGGAATGATAGATAATGTGAATCATGACATTATCGAAGCAGAGGATCTAGGTTTGGCTTTAATTAAATTTAAAAATGGAAGTTATGGAGTAGTAGAAGGAACAACAAACATTTATCCTAGTAATCTTGAGGAGACCCTGTATATATTTGGTTCCAAGGGGACAGTAAAAGTGGGAGGGAAATCAGTTAATATTATTGAGGAGTGGATGTTTGCAGATATGCTAGATAGCCCAGAAAAGGTGAAGAAGGAATATCAAGAAAATCCCCCCAATGTATATGGGTTTGGCCACATCCCGTTATACCATGATGTAATTGACGCAATTAAAGGCGATAGAGATCCATATGTTTCAGCAGAAGATGGAAGAAAAGCGCTTGAGCTTGTTTTGGCGATTTATAAATCTGCTGCAGAGGGAACTCGTGTCAAATTACCACTGACCAATGCCAATACTTCGGACTTTAAAGGAATGTTCAAATAATGGATTACTTTGTGCATGAAAGTAGTTATATTGATACAGATGTAAAAATCGGAGTAGGGACTAAGGTGTGGCACTTTTGTCATATTCAAAGCGGTACTCATCTTGGAGAAAATTGCATATTGGGTCAAAATGTTAATATTTCTAACAACGTAAAAGTTGGTAACGGGGTGAAAATACAAAATAATGTTTCGATCTATGAGGGAGTAGAACTGGAAGACTATGTTTTTTGTGGACCATCTATGGTATTTACAAATGATTTAACACCGCGAAGCAAATATCCAAAGGGCAGAGAGAAGTATAGGAAAACGCTTGTAAAGTATGGAGCATCTATTGGAGCAAACGCTACTATTGTGTGCGGTAATACTATTGGGCGGTGGGCTATGGTGGCATCTGGAGCGGTTGTAACTAAGGATGTTCCCGATTTTGCCCTAGTCAGGGGAGTGCCAGCTAGACAGGTAGGGTGGGTGTGTGAATGTGGTGCTGTATTAAAAAGTGATTATTCTTGTCGAGAGTGTACAAAGGAGTACCATTTGTTTGGAATGCTATTGAGCGAAAACACTAGATAACACCTAAAGTGGGGAATGATTTCGAATGGAGTTTAGAGACCTAAAAAGTCAATACCAAAGATATAAGCAGGAAATAGATTCCTCAATACAGGAAGTTATTGATAGTGGTTCCTTTATTGGGGGCGGAGTAGTTGAGGAATTAGAGGAACTTTTAGCCGAATATGTAGGAGTAGATCATTGTATTTCTTGTGCAAATGGAACGGAAGCAATGGCTCTTGTTCTAATGGCCTGGGGAGTAGAAAAAGGGGATGCGGTTTTTGTTCCAGACTTCACATTTTTTTCTACGGGAGAAGTTGTATCTTTTAGGGGAGCCACACCTATCTTTATAGATGTAAATAGAGATACGTTTAATATTGATGTAAGCAAACTTGAGGATGCAATTAAGAAAACAATTGAGGAAGGTAAATTGAGAGCAAGAGCAATTATCCCTGTTGATTTATTTGGTTTACCGGCAAATCACTATGAAATAGATGCATTATCGAAGAAGTATAACTTATTAGTGCTTGAAGATGGTGCTCAAGGATTTGGTGGAAGTATTAATGGAAAAAAAGCATGTAGTTTTGGTAATGCTGCAACAACCTCATTTTTTCCAGCAAAGCCTTTAGGATGTTACGGTGATGGCGGCGCAATATTTACAAATGACAGTTCTCTTGCAGAAGCGTTGAAATCGCTAAGAGTTCATGGAAAAGGAAAAAGTAAGTATGATAACATACAAGTTGGAGTTAATTCTAGACTGGATACAATACAGGCTTCAATTCTAAAGGTGAAGTTAAAGGCTTTTGTTGAACATGAGTTAGAAAATGTAAATCTAATAAGTCGTTTCTATAACGAACAGTTGAGAAGCGTTGTGGATATTCCTGTTATACCGGAGGGTTACTACTCAAGCTTTGCACAATATACTATAAAACTTGGGAGTAAGGAAGAACGGGATGGATTGCAGCGCCACCTACGAGGAAATGGAATACCTAGTATGGTTTATTATCAAAAAGGGTTACATAGTCAAGCTGCCTTCTCCCACTTGAAGAATATGAATTTTGATTATTCAGTTAGTAATAAGCTAACTGAAACTGTTCTTTCGCTACCGATGCATCCATACTTGAGTAAAGAAGAGGTGGATAAGGTGTGTAGTTCGATTAAAGAATATCTCGCAAGTGTTTCTAATATAGCTCAATTCAATTGAAAGCATTGGGTTGCATATATTCTTGTTTATTTTGGAAATTCAAAAATGTTCACGAAAGTAATGCACTAAGTGGATTTCAGATTTAAACGTGTCTTCATATCGTTGTCATGTTTTGAACTTCGACTTGGCTTTCTCGTCATCTGGAGCGATCACCGGTCGTAGGGTTTTCACAACACTGTAGATTAGGATTGAAAAATTATAAAATAAAGAAGGAATTGTTCTAAGTCTGTAAAGAGAAATGTCATGATATGTCTCAGTGGAAAAGTAAGCGTCAAACAGCCCTCATCTTGAAAACAAGGTGGGGGCTGTTTGACGCTTACTTTAAGGCCGATCTGGAGCAGCTCATAAGGAAAAATTCCTGAGGCCGGTAGAGTTGACTATACCGCCGACTATGTAGCTGCATATAAAGAGGCAGATGCCAAATTTATCAGTGTCGGCACGCCGGAGCAAGCAGCCAGCTAGACGGCTGGTCTAACTTGTCCTACATCACAACGTGGCGAGACAGATCGCCGGGACGATCGAAAAGGACTGTCTGGTCGTGTTGAAGTCGACGGTACCCGTCGGGACGAATAACAAGGTGGAGCAGTTCATCCATGACTGCCTCGCCCACGGAGTGCGAGTAGAGGTCGCTTCGAATCCGAAGTTGATGCAAACGCCGCTCGTTTATGACGGTCGCAACCTGTATGCGGTCGATGGCATGAAGGATGCCGGAGTGGAATATTATTCGATAGGGCGCAAGCCAGCGATCAGAGAAGGAGTGAAGGAGTCGAGGTAGATTGGGAGAACATGCGATAGCTGCAGGGAAGGTCTATCTGGTGACAGGCGCGGCGGGGTTTATCGGTTATTACGTAGCCAAACGATTGCTTGAGCAAGGGTGTACGGTCGTCGGTCTGGATAATGTGAACGATTATTATGACGTGAATCTCAAGCGTGCTCGACTGGCGGAGCTGATGCCGCATGAGGGTTTCGTTTTCGTCGAGGCCAGCATTTCGGATCACACGGCGGTTATGTCGCTGTTCGAGCAGTATAAGCCGGCTGTTGTTGTTCATTTGGCAGCGCAAGCGGGAGTGCGTTATTCCATTGAGAATCCGGATGCTTATATCGAGAGCAACATTACCGGCTTTTTTCACATCTTAGAGGCTTGCAGGCATTTTCCCGTGGAGCATTTGGTGTACGCTTCGTCGAGCTCGGTGTATGGGGCCAATAAGAAGGTGCCGTTTGAGGAGACGGACTTCGTCGATCATCCGGTGTCGCTCTATGCGGCGACGAAGAAGTCGAATGAGCTGATGGCGCATACGTACAGCCACCTGTACCGTATACCGGCGACGGGACTGCGATTTTTTACGGTGTACGGACCGATGGGCCGGCCGGATATGGCGTACTTTGGTTTCGCGGATCGTTATTTTGCGGGCAAGCCGATTCACATCTTCAACAACGGGGACTTCGACAACGATCTGTACCGCGACTTCACGTACATCGACGATATCGTGACGGGGATCGAGCGACTTATTGCGCAGCCGCCAACGGATGGCGTTCCTCACCGCGTGTACAACATCGGCAACAACAGTCCGGAGAAGCTGATGACGTTTATCGAGACGCTGGAGAGAGCCTTGAGCAAGGCGACGGACAGGGAGATCCTCTTCGACAAAATATTCGAACCCCTCAAGCCTGGCGACGTACCCGCGACTTACGCTTCAACGGATCGGCTGCAGCAGGCGGTGGACTTCAAGCCGGAGACGCCAATCGAGGTAGGACTGCAGCGCTTCGCGGATTGGTACGTGGAGTATTATGGGGTAAACAAGGCATAATGTGTAAGACACGTAAGGCATAAATCGTTTATTGTTAAAAACTCCGTTGCTCCTGAGCCACGGAGTTTTTGTCTAGTCTTTTTGATCCATCCCGTCGACATCAGGCGGGCATCAGGGTACAATTAACGGAGGCTTTCAACTGGAGAAAGCATGTAGAACTGGAACGAATCTGTTTGTTAAGGAGCTGTTTGAATGCTGAACGAGACTGTGCTGTGGGAAGGCAAACCTTTTAATTTCGGATTTCCGACGTTTACGCATTATAAATTGACGGATCGCAGACTGATTGTCGAGAAAGGCGTCTTTACGAAGCGGCGCGAGGAGATTCAATTGTACCGCATCCGCGATGTTTCCCTGAAACGGAATCTGTTTGAGAGAATACTAAAGTTCGGGGATATAACGATTGTATCCACGGATACGAGTACTCCTTCCTATACGCTTCGAAATGTTCGTAATAGTGTCCACGTATCGGATCTGCTAGGCCACGCGACAGAGAATGCCCGGATCAAGAACAGAGCGTTCGAGCTGACGGAAGTGTAAGGTCGAATAACGGCAGACATATGGAGCAACATTTCCGTCTTTTTCCACGTCTTAGATGCGAGGCAGGATTGCTGCTCTTCGCGACTGGTACGTGGGGGATTATGGTGTAAAGTAAAGGAAATTGCCTATGCGAAAGTTTATGTACGGTGCCGCCGTGCTTGTATGGATGGCGGTTATTATCGGCTTCTCTAATCAACAGGCGTCGGATTCCAATGCGCTTAGCAGCGGACTCTCGGATGCCATTGCGACGACGATTCGCGTCATGCTGCCGGGATTGGAGCTGGATGCGGGAGAGTTGAACCGTGTCGTTCGCAAGCTGGCCCATGGTCTGATCTATCTGGTGCTCGGCATGCTTGTCTTGGGCACTTTGACCAAGCTGGGCGTAAGAGGCGGGCGCGGCGTGGCGATCACCCTGCTGGTGTGCGTGTTGTTTGCCGTGTCCGACGAGCTGCATCAGCTATTCGTATCGGGCAGATCGGGCCAAGCCAGCGATGTCATCATTGATAGTATCGGAGCCTCAATCGGCATTCTCCTATTCAAGGGGGCAGCACGGATCGGCGCTAGCCTCGGACGGGAGCGAATATAAGGCCGGAGCGGTTGGCAACTAGAATAAGCGGCAAGGAGGACTTTACATATGGGAGCCAAACAAAGAATATCGCTTATCGTCGTCGGACTGCTGCTCGTATTGGGCGCGGCGACTTATGGCGTGGTGACACTGACAGCCAAGATGAACGATGCCAAGGAGCTCAAGCAGCAGCTGGCAGAGTCGGATCAACCGGATGAGAGCGATCCGGCGCAAGGCGAGGGCAATAAGGATAGCGATGGCGGCGGGGACCAAGATGGGGATCAGGATGGAATAGCAGGCGGGGATGGCCAAAGCGTCTCGCCGGCCCCTGGCGGCAACCCTGGAGACAGCGTGACGCCGGACAAGCCTGCGGGCGGAGAAGGCCAGACGGGCAAGTCGGGCGCCGAAACGCCGGGGTCAACCGGCGGCAGCGGCGGTGGCGTGCCGGGAACGCCGGCTAATTCTGGCGGCAGCGGCTCAGATACGCCTGCCGCGAAACCGGAGCCAAGCGCGACGGCGCCAACGACTGGCGGCGGCAAGGCGAGCAAGAGCGAGATTGATGCGGCGGTTACGGCATCGATGGAGTCGCTCCGCAGCACTTGCAAGGCGACAAGCTCGAAGCTGGTGTCCTCGATCAAGGCGGAAATCGCCGAGAATAAGGAGGCAGCTCTTGAGACGCTCCAGTCGGAGTATCTGGGTCAAGTTGTTGCCGCCGAGGCTTCGTGCGACGCGCAATTTAATCAACTGGTAGGCGATGCGCAGGCGAAGTACAAGGATGCGGGCCTATCGGCAAGCGAGATGCCGGATTGGAGCTCGGAATACGAGCGGGCCAAGCAAGACGCGCGATCGGCGGCGCTGGTAGAGATTGCGGCGGCACTGGACTAGGGCGTGACTGAAAACCCGCTCTGGGGCATCTTTCACCGCCTTTCCGCCCCCTGCTTCGTCACTTTTGCTTGATGTACCCCCCGTACGCCTTCACAAAAGTTCCTTGCATGGAACGAAAATTCGGCAAAATCTGCTCCCCTCGGAGTATTCAGACACGCCCTAAGACGGAGAGGAAGATTAAAGAATGGCAAGGAAGACGAAATTATGGGGGATGACGTTAATGGCGTCCCTGTTGTTAATGGCGACACCTCTGCAAGCGGCAATGGGAGCGGCAGAAGGCACCGGACGGGCGGCGGCTGTGCCTGCGTCCGCTGTTAACGGAGCGGGAGTGTCTTATACAGCGGCAGCTGCGACAGTAAAGGCGCAGGCCGTGCAGCCTAAAAAGGAAACGACGGTGCAGGTCAAGACGCAGCCGGTCAGGCTCATCTTCGACGATAAGGAACTGACGCTGCCTAAGGGACAGCACGCTTTTATCCATCAGGGACGGACCTACGTGCCTATCCGTTATCTCTCCTATGCTTTGCTGAAGCAGGTGGGCTGGGATCCCGCAAAAAATCAAGTGACCATCTCGGAGCCCACGGCAGCGGAGCTAGCCGATCTCAAAAAGCAGCTGCTTGCGGCGAGCGGCGGCAAGCCAAGCCAGACGACGCAGACGCTGACCATGAAGGTCAAGGAAGCGACGCTGATCTTTAACGGCAAAGCTAAGGCGCTGCCGGAGGGCCAGTCCCTATTTATTCTCAATGGATCGATCTACGTGCCGTTGCGCTTCCTGGCAGAGTCGCTCGGGACCAAGATTGACTGGGATCCTGCGACAAGAACGGTCAGCGGACAGTCGAAGGCGTACCAGGCGGAGCATGGGGAATCGAACAATGGCGGGAAACCCGGAGAAGGCAATTCCGGCACGGGCGGCGGCGCTCCCGGAGCGGGCAACGGCGGCGGAGGGGGGGCGCCTGGCGGAGGAGCGCCGGCGAACCAGACGTATGCGCAGATTACCTCGGGTGCGGAAACCAAGCTGTACGCTTTGCGTTCGAGCTGCGAATCTACGTTGACGGGAATCGTGCTGAGCTATACCGATACAAGCGAAGCGGGCAAACAGAAGCTAAAAGCGGATATTCAAGCGGCGGTAGCAACTTGTACGGCCAACTTCGAGACCATCATTGCCGACACCTCGGCGGCGTTGACGGCGGGCGGCCACAGCACAGCTATCCTTGCCGAATATCGAATCAAGTTTGAAGAAGAGCTAGAGGCAGGCCGCAAGATTGCGGAATCCATGCTATAGGATACAAAAGAGAAGAGGCTCCCGGGCTTGCAGCCCGGGAGCCTCTCTTGCTGTGTCTGGACTATGTAACCGTTCGGTACTGCTGCGGAGCCGATCGATTCTGCGTCTGACAGGGCATGTATAAGAACTGGGATTGATCAGAATTTAGAAAAGATCCGCTTGCGGCTGTTCTTCCTGACTTTGTACCAGTAATGGCCGTTCTCGTCGCGAAAAATTCTAATACCGATTAGCTTGAGCGGTGTCGTTAATTCGGTGAACATTATATATCCGGACATATCCATCACCTCGCTTACATACTCTCCTAATAATATCAAACTTTTTACCTATTTACTAGGAAAATGTGCTTATTCATATGGGCTAAAACTACTATTTTCTAGTTTTGCGAGAAGCTTGTGTTCTCTCAGGCGACAATGTTGTTCAATCGGTTTGACGAGCGTTGAAGGCCAGCATCGAACCAAGTGTCCATTTGTCAGAAAAAAGGGTTGCAACTCTAGAAAATTGTGGTAACATGGAACTATAAAAGCGAGACACGATAACGGCAAACTTGGCGAAAGCCAGGGACGCAAAGCTATAGGGTCTTCCAATCCATGGATTGATGACAGCCAGCTACCGAATGATTGGGCTTTTTTGTTGTTTATAGGACTTTATCGCACGGCAATAGGTCTTTATTGAACATCATCAGCCAATCATACGCCGCGGACGTTTCGCGGAGTGTTCAAAAAGTTCGGTTTTCAGCTCCGAGACTACCTCTAAAGCTTCACACGATAATGGCAAACCTGTCGAAAGGCAGGGACGCAAAGCTATAGGGCCTTCTAAACAGATGGCAGCCTGGCCACCGAAGGGAGTTTTTTGTTATGCGTAAATTCATTATGATGGTTGTATCGGTATTCGTGCTGTTTACATCGGTACAAGCTGTATCGGCCGATGATGCAGGTGCCGCTTGGCTGGACACGTCGGCATTGGCACAAGGCATTGTCAAGGTAACCTATGACGTAAAGCCGAAGGTCAAGATGAAAGTCATGATCGCGAAGGGCAAAGAAAACTATACGTATAGTCTGGCTACAGGCCGCGTAACGGAGACTCTCCCGCTGCAACTGGGAAATGGCGATTACAAGATCATGCTTCTGGAGAACATCTCGGGCACCTCGTATAAAGCGGTTAAGCAACAAGCGGTTAAGCTGAACCTCAAGGATGAGAAGGTCGTGTACCTTAATTCCGTTCAAAATGTAAGCTGGACAAGCACCAGCCAAGCCATTGCGAAAGCGAAGGAGCTGGCCAAGGGCAAAACGACGGATGAAGAAAAAGCGAAAGCCGTATACAACTACATCATCGCAAATATCGCGTATGACAAGGTTCTGGCGGACACCGTCACTTCCGACTACCTGCCGAGCATCGACAAGACGCTTGCTTCGAAGAAGGCGATCTGCTACGGATACGCTTCGACATACGCGGCAATGCTGAGAAGCCTTGATATTCCGACCAAGCTGGTCATGGGCGATTCCGATTATGTAGACGTCTACCACGCATGGAACGAGGTTTATCTTAACGGCAAGTGGGTCATCGTGGATACGACAGTGGACGCAGGCATTAAGCAAAGCAACAAAGCGACCGTATTTGCAAAGGACGCAACCAAGTATACGAAAACCAAACAGTACTAATATATAGGTTCATAAGAAGAAGGAGACTCGCGAAGCGGGTCTCTTTTTTTGCAGTGTGCGCCTAGCCAGCTACCCGCTTGGAGAAAAGATCAATCGGATTGGATGTATTGCTCATAGGCAACCAAAGGCAGCCTCCCTGATAATGAAGGGGATTGCTGGACTCCGCCAATTGAAAGCGCTTCACTTATGGAAGCGGCTTTACGGCCTTTTTGCTGAATTTGGCGGATTGTCAACATAAGGATGAGAGGAGGGAAGAAGGGGGAGTGATTCTCAAAATGAGGGGTAACAGATTGAAAAAATCAGATCCGAGGTGAATGTCATGGTTAATTTCCAAACAACGTATTTCCCAGTTAAGCTTCTGCGTTTATTGTTCGTTCTTACGTTTCTTACTGCCTCGATCATCCCTGCAGGGATGGTGCGAATCGCTAGCGCTGCTCCAGTGGATGAATGGAACTGGACAGATCCTTTTAACCGGGCGGATAGTAACGATGTAGGCAATGGCTGGACCGAATTGCGCGGCGATTGGTCACTTAAGGGAAACGCGCTTCAGTCGGATAATGGTCCGAACGAGATGGTGATTGCCCAGACCGGTCAGGAACTGGGGAGAACGTTCACCATCGAGGCAACGTTGCGCAACACGGAATCCCGGTGGAACGGTATTGCATTCAATATCGCCGACAACGGAGACGGTACGCAGAACTACTATGCCCTGCGGATGGTGACGTACCCCAATCAACGTCCAGGAGTCTGGCAGCTGCTCCGAGTTACGCGCTCCACGGTGAACAACGAGAGCCTGATTGCGACGGGAGCAATCCCTGTCGTGACGGGCAAGGACTATAAATTTCGAGTCTCGTCGTTTGCTTACGGTGTGGTGAACCTCGCGATACTTGACGGTCAGAACGAATTCATTACCCGCTCGGTGGCGACACCTCTTAACAAGCATCTCATAGGCGGATACGCGGGTTTCTATTCGGAGTCAGGAAAATTGCAGGTTCAAGACATCCGCCTCACATCTTCGACCGAGCCCGCCGTAGCGCCCAACTGGCTGGACGGTTTCGACCGGGCTAATAGTAGCGTTGTAGGCAATGGCTGGACCGAGTTGCGCGGCGACTGGTCAATTCAAGGAAACGCGCTTCAGTCGGATAGCGGTCCGAACGAGATGGTGATTGCCCAGACCGATCTGGAGCTGGGGAAGTCGTTTGCCGTCGAGGCAACGTTGCGCAACACCGAATCCCGGTGGAACGGTATCGCATTCAATATCTCCGACAATGGCGACGGTACGCAGAACTACTATGCCCTGCGGATGGTGACGTACCCGGATCAACGTCCGGGAGTCTGGCAGCTACTGCAAGTTGCAAACTCCGCGGTTAACGGCGAAAGCCTGATCGCGATGGGAACAATTCCCGCCGTGACGGGTAAGTACTATACTTTCCGGATTTCATCGCCCTCTTATGGATTGGTGAATCTTGATATATATGACGGTGAAAACAAATTGCTTGTCCGCTCGGAGGTCACGCCCCTGGACAAGCTTCTCGTAGGCGGATATGCGGGTTTCTATTCGGAATCGGGAAAATTGCAAGTTGATGACATTCGCATCACAAATTCGGCCGAGCCCGCTGTGGCGCCTGTATCGGGGCCGCTGGTATGGACTCCGGCTGCGGGGACAGGAGAGCCGTACCAACTGCCAACCGGTCAGGAAACCATCGTGGATAAAAGCCTGGTCGATATGACATGGGCCGGGCATCCGGTCGGATATTCCTTGCTCACTCATGGCAATGACCAGTATGTCGCCTACTATAACGCCGATCGTCAAATGGTGATCGCGCATCGCAAGCTTGACGAGGACGTCTGGGTCCGGCAGCCGCTGGATACGTTCGTCGGATGGGACAGCCACAACTATGTCACCATGGCGCTCGACCGGACTGGCCAACTCCATGTGTCGGGCAATATGCACAATGTGCCGCTTATCTATTTTCGAACGACAACCCCGGGTGATGTGACGACGCTCACTCGAATCCTGAACATGGTCAATCCGGCCAAGGAATGGCAGATGACTTATCCCACCTTTTTGAGTGCCGCTGACGGCAGCTTGATTTTCCGGTACCGCTTTGGACTAAGCGGCAATGGCGTAGATCTTTACAATATCTACGATGAGGAAACGCAACAATGGCGAGGGCTTCTCGACCAGCCGCTGCATGACGGAGAGGGCCTGCGTAATGCTTACGTCGATTCTCCCAGGCTCGGCCCGGATGGCTATTACCATGTGGTATGGGTTTGGAGGGATAATGGCAATGCCGCGACCAACCAGCGACTGTCTTATGCGAGAAGCCAGGATCTCGTTCATTGGGAGAAGAGCGACGGAACTCCGCTTACACTGCCGATTACGTATTCGACCGGCGAAGCGATCGACTCGATTCCCATGAACGGAGGGATTATCAACGGCAGCAACATGGTCGGGTTTGATGCGCAGGGCCGGGTGCTAGTTAGCTATCACAAGTACGACCCGTTTGGAAATACGCAAATTTATATTGCGCGGCTCACGAATACGGGCTGGGAAATCAACCAAATCAGCGACTGGACAGGACGATGGAATATTTGGGGACATGGAACCCTTCTTCTCGAAGTGACCCTCGGTCGTGTCTCGTTGCTTCCGGACAACAACCTTCGATTGGATTTCAGCGTTCATGGCGTAAAGCGTACTTGGGTTTTGAACCCGGACAATCTGCATCCGATCGCCGAGCTCGACACGCCGCAACTGCCTAGTGAATTTACCGAGGTCCGTTCGGATTTCCCGTCCATGGAGGTTCGGTGGAGTACGGATCTTGGATCGTCAGGAAATGAGCACGAGCGTTATATGCTGCGACGGGAAAGCCTGCCGTCCAATCAGGATCAACCGCGCAATCCTCCGTTACCTGGGCCAGTACCGCTCGAAGTGTATCGCCTGAGTTCGAATCCGAATGCAATTTCTATCAATCGAAATGGCGATTTCGCTAACGAATTGGAGTAATGATCTATTGGATTGGATGTATTGCTCATAGGCAGCCAAGGGCGGCGTCCGTGATAATGAAGGGGGATCGCAGGATTCCGCCATAATGCCAATACATGTGGGAGGTTGCGTAAATGAAGTTCAGAGCAAAGAGAAAGATGGGGTTGCTGCTTACGATGGCGCTCATGCTGTCCAGTGCGGTGGCTTGCAGCAACAATGGCAAGGGGGCTAATGAGCCGAGTCCTTCTGCGCCAACAAACTCGCAGCAGTCGAGTGCGCCGTCGGAGACGAAAGGCGAAGAAGCGAGCACATATCCGCTGCAATCGGATGCCGTATTGACGTATTGGGCACCGCTTAACGCTAATCTCACGAGCTTGAAATCCAACTATGGCGAGGTGCCCTTCTATCAGGAATTGCAGAAGAGGACAGGCGTTAAGCTGGAATTCACCAATCCTCCGGTCGGACAGGAGCAGGAAACATTTAACGTGCTGCTGGCATCGGGACAATTGCCTGACATGATGGAATGGGACTGGCGCATGTTCCCGGGAGGGCCGGAGAAAGCGATCGATGACGGGTATATTCTCGCCCTTAACGAGTTGATCGACCAGTATGCTCCGAACTTGAAGAAGTACTTGGCCGAACATCCGGAAGTAGATAAGCAGATTAAATCGGATAGCGGAAAGTATTATGCCTTCCCATTTATAAGAGGTGACGATTCGCTGAAAGTGTATCAGGGACCGATCATACGCAAGGACTGGCTGGATGAGCTAGGTCTGCCCGTACCGGTTACGATTGAGGACTGGCATAAGACGCTGACGGCGTTCAAAGAAAAAAAAGGCGCGACGTCGCCGCTGTCCATGTATAGCTTCCTCTTTACGAACGGGGCGTTCGTCGGCGCCTGGGGTGTGACACAA
This sequence comes from Paenibacillus agaridevorans, assembly GCF_018604145.1. Taxonomy (NCBI): domain Bacteria; kingdom Bacillati; phylum Bacillota; class Bacilli; order Caryophanales; family Paenibacillaceae; genus Paenibacillus; species Paenibacillus agaridevorans. The sequence goes on from NZ_CP075889.1 coordinate 7,092,800, forward strand.
GGCTTCTACCTGGAGAATGGACAAGTTAAATACGGCCCGATGGAACAAGGATACAAGGAATTTCTGACCACAATGCGTCAATGGTACAAAGAAGGGCTGCTTGACAAAAACTTCGCTACGCTGGATGGCAAGGCGCTTGATGCGAATATAACGACGGGAGGCTCGGGAGCAACGGTCATGAATGCCGGCAGCGGCATTGGCAAATGGCTGGAACCGCTGAAGAAGAACGCCCCCAACGCGGAACTCGTTGCCGCCCCCTATCCCGTTCTTAAGGCCGGCGACAAGCCTAAGTTCGGACAGAAGGATTTTTCGTATGCTTCGGCGAACTCGGTCGCGATCAACGCCAAATCGAAGAACGCCGTACTGGCGGTGCAGATGCTCGACTACGGCTATAGTGAAGAAGGGCATACCTTCTTCAACTTCGGCAACGAGAATGAGAGCCATACGCTTGTCAACGGAGAGCCGGCATATACGGATCTGATCATGAAAAACCCGGATCAACTGGCGACGGCCCAAGCGATTTCGATGTATACGCACGCGAATCATAACGGCCCTTTTGTTCAGGATAAGCTTTATATCCAGCAGTTCTATACGTTGCCGCAGCAGAAGGATGCCATTCACATCTGGCAGACGGACGCGGAGAAATATATGTTGCCGCCGATTTCGCCGACGCAGAGCGAAAGCGCCGAGTTCGCGGCTATTATGAACGACGTGAATACGCTCGTGTCCGAAACGTCGCTCAAGATGATGATGGGCGCGGAGTCGATCGACTCGTTCGATCGTCTAGTCGAGCAGCTAAAATCGTTGAAAATCGATCGTGCGATTGAAATTCAGAGTGAAGCCTTGACCAGATATCAGATGCGCTAACAAGAAAGACTCCGCGTCGTAAGTCGTTAAAGTCTGCGGGTTCAGGTGAGCAAGTTCATCTGGACTCGCGGAGTGACGCGCTATGGATACGGAGCAAAGCATAATCTTGCACGAGCTGGGAGTTGAACAGTGGCATGGAGAGCAAACGCGTCGTCCGCGTTAACCCAACGGCCAACAGAGGCATAAGAGCCGTATCTTTATTCGCCAAGGACTTTGCAACTAACAAAACCTTATATGTCATGATGGTTCCCGTTATCGTCTATTATTTCGTCTTTCATTATGCGCCTATGTACGGGGCGGTTATTGCTTTCAAGAATTTCTCCCCCATGAATGGAATTCTGGGGAGCGACTGGGTCGGATTCGCTCATTTCGACAATTTTTTCAATAGTTATTACTTCTGGAGGATTGTTGGCAATACGCTGATCATCAGCCTGTATTCCTTGATATTCGAGTTCCCGATGCCAATCCTGTTGGCACTCATGATCAATGAGCTGCGCAATCATCGCTTTAAGAAGTTCGTGCAGACGATCACTTATATGCCGTTTTTCATCTCCATGGTGGTCATTTGCGGGATGATAAAAGATTTTACGAATACGGACGGCGTAATTAATGTCCTCTATACGCAGTTGTTCGGCGGCGACGGCCAAGCGCTGTTGCAGAAACCGGATTTGTTTCGCCCTATTTATATTTTATCGGAAATTTGGCAGCGGATCGGCTGGGAATCCATTATTTATCTTGCAGCCCTGATGAGTATTGATCCGGAGCAGTATGAGGCAGCCAAGCTGGATGGAGCTTCGAGATTAAGACAAATTTGGCATGTGACGCTGCCGGGAATATTGCCGATTATGGTCATCATGTTCATTCTGCGCGTCGGGAATATGATGAACGTTGGCTTCGAAAAAATAATACTGCTATACAATCCGATTACTTACGAGAAGGCCGACGTCATTTCATCCTTCGTGTATCGCAAAGGTTTGCTTGAATTCAGTTGGAGCTTCAGCACAGCGGTCGGTCTATTCAATTCGGTTATCAATTTAGCATTGCTGGTATTGGCCAATCGAATCAGCCGCAAGATTAACGGAAACAGCCTATGGTAGTGCGGAGGGAGATTAGATGAAGATTAGAATGGGGCCGGGCGAGCGTCTCTTTGAAATCGGTATATATGCGTCGCTTGTACTGCTGGTCATTGTCACGCTGTATCCTCTGTTGCATGTGTTGTTCGCATCCGTTAGCGAGGCGAGTCAACTGATCAAACATCGCGGCATTTTGTTGCAACCGCTTGGCTTTAATCTAAATGCTTACCTTAGCGTGTTGAAGAACCCTTTTATTCAATCCGGGTATATGAACACGGCGTTTATCGTCGTGGCCGGCGTCTTGTTCAATATGGCTATGACCATATTGGGCGCCTTCGTGTTGTCGCGCAAAAAAGTGCTGTGGAATAAGTTTTTTATTTTTACTATTATTTTTACGATGTTCTTCCAGGGAGGGTTAATCCCGCTTTATTTGATTGTCAAGGGAGTGGGGCTGATCGACTCGCTCTGGGCCGTCATCGTGCCGTTCGCGATCAGTACCTTTAATCTTATCGTGCTGCGAACCTCGTTCGCCGCACTGCCAGATGCGTTGGAGGAGTCGGCGAAGATGGACGGAGCCGGCCACTTTCTTATTCTGACTCGCATCGTGCTGCCGTTGTCCATGCCTGTGCTCGCGGTCATTACGTTGTATTATGCGGTGGAGAAATGGAACAGTTGGTTCTACGCCTCTATCTTCCTGAAAGACAATGAGCTGTTTCCGCTGCAATTGATATTGAGACAAATTCTGATCGCTAACGCGACGGATGAGATGTCGGCAGGCGGAGCTGTCGGCGATCATTATCAGATCGGCGAGACAATCAAATACGCGACGATTATGGTTGCCACGATCCCGATCCTGTGCGTGTACCCTTTTCTTCAGAGGTATTTCGTGAAAGGTGTCATGGTCGGTGCGCTAAAGGGCTGATTCTTCTCCTGCCGTCGACTTGAATTATGCTATATTATAGGCACTGTTATTTGAACGCAGGAGTTGAAGCCCGGTGATCGGCAAATTACTCAGCAAACGCAAAAGCATCCTTATAACCTGGTTATTGTCGTATCTTGCCGTATTATTTGTTCCCATTGGCCTTAGCATCCTCATCTACTTCGAAGCGGACCGGGTGCTGAAGAGCGAGGTTCACCGGGCGAATGATACGTTGCTGAGGCAAGTGCAGGAAGTCATGGACAAGCAGATAGAGGAAATCAATCGGTTATACGTAGAAATTTTGTGGGATGCCAAGATGCAAAGCCTGATGTATTCCAATCGTCCGGAGAACGAGAAGCTGTATCTGATTTACGAGATTACGAAGAAATTCAACTGGTTCAAAACGGTGTTTGCGAACGTGAGTAAATTTTATGTGTATTGGAAAGAGGGAGACGGGGTACTGCTGCCGGGAACGATGCAGGACAGCCGCTTGGCGTACGAGGTGCTCCATAACGACGATGAATTCGGCTATGCGGCCTGGCTGTCGTTGCTTGAGCGGGAAGACCATAACGGGTTTCATACGCTCCCGACCATGGAGGACAGGAACAGCCGCAAATCGCTTGCTTATATTAGCCCAATGCCTCAAGGACAAAACAAACATATAATCGGCAGCGTCGTCATTATGCTGGATTCGGCGCGTCTGCTGCAAATGATACAGAACGTCCAAAGCTATAACGGCGGTCAAATTTTCATTCTGAACGGCGCGGACGAGGTATTGATATCCAATTCGGATATGGGGGAAGATCGGCTGTCGTTTCTGAACCGTTTGGCTGGCGATAAAGCCTTCTTCCACGATGCGTATCGCGGCGGTTCGGAAATTATGTACGTTCGTTCGGAGACGGCGGATCTGAAATACGTGTCGGTCATTCCGAGACGATTCGTATGGGAAAAGGTAGAGCATGTGCGCACCTTTACCTATGTAAGTATTGTCGTCAGCCTGCTGGGCGGCTCCGTCCTTACGCTTATCTTTTTACGCAAAAATTACATGCCCGTCAAACGTCTTGTCCGAACGTTCGCGGTTCAGCAAGAGGTCTTGGAGGAACAGCCAGTCAATGAATTTCAGTATATCCAGCGGATGGTATCCAGCGCGCTTAGCGAGAAGGAGCAGTTCAGCTTAAAGCTGCGCATGCACAATCAGTTGATGAAATCCAATACGCTAGTGCGGCTTCTCAAGGGGAAAGCAGAGGGGGCGCTCTCGCTGGAGGACGCGCTGACGAGCTTCGATATCTCGTTTCGGTCCGATCTTTATAGCGTCCTGTTATTGTATTTCGAAGACGAGGAACCATTTTTCGCGCGAATTAAGGGCGATAACTTGAATGAGAAATATCGCCTGCGCCAATTTATCGTGACCAATGTCGTACAGGAAATTACGAGTCGTCAGCATCAGGGCTTCGTGACGGATATCGATGAAGGAATGGCCTGTCTCATCAACTATGAGGAGAATGCCTTGCGGCTGCGCGATGATCGTCTGCGGATGGCCGAGGAAATCGAGCAGTTTCTGTTGCGCGAGTTTCGGATCAAGTTGATTATCGCCGTCAGCAGCATTCAGACTTCGATTAACGGAATCGCATACGCCTATCAAGAAGCAAAGGATGCGCTGGAGTATTCGATCGTTACCGGCAAAAGAGAAACTGTACTGTACGATCAGCTTCATCAGGAAATGCGGCCGGAGACGGGAGCCGGCTATTATTATCCGCTTCAGGTGGAGCAGCAGTTGATCAACTATATGAAACTGGGCGATTATGCCAAATCCAGAGAAGTGCTTGATGAAATCAAGAACAAAAATTTTGGGGATCTGGCGGGTTCGGTCCACATCATCAAATGTCTTCTATATAATCTGGTCAGCACGATGATCAAGGCGGTTAACGAAAGCGACGGGGTAGGAGACAGCTTCTTCGTCAACAACTCCAAGCGGATCGATGCCATTATGCAAGGCGAGACGATTCAGGGGATGTATGACAAGCTATGCGAGCTGCTGCAGGAAATATGCGCCGACCTCAAGGCGAAGCGGGAGCTGCAGGCCCAACATGCCCGCAATCATTCGCTCGAGGAACGGATCAAAGAAGTCGCACGTTATGTCGAAATGAACTACGACGATATTCACTTGAATATCTCGACCATCGGCGAGCATTTTCATATGAAGGCATCCTACCTGTCCAAGCTGTTCAAGGATCAAACGTCGGAAGGACTGCTTGAATTCATTAATAAAGTACGAATTGAACGAGCGAAGGAAATCATAGCCGATGAAGGGATCGCCATTGGGGAAGTGGCTGGAAGAGTGGGCTTTAGCGAGGCGGCGACCTTCATCCGGATATTCAAAAAGTATGAAAGGATTACGCCAGGCCAATATAAGGAGCTAACGATGAACCGTCAGGGCGATCTTCCCTGACGGTTTTTCTTTGCGTTAAAACCGGATTCGGGGGCGCAATAAGGGGCAAATCGCGAAAAGAGAGTAGCATCTCAAAAAAAGCGTGTGCCCCAAAAAAGGATATGGCGTAGCGCCGTAAAAAGTGGCGATTTCAATAGCGGGCGATGCCGTGCTAGTTTAAAGGTGCAGGTTAGCCACTAACCATTTAAACCGAAAGGAGACTCGCATGAAAATGAATATACCGCAACCGACGGGACTGCCTGCCGAAGCCGGAATGCCCGCAAGGAAAAAATCGTCGTTTTGGAAGCAAGTTTCACGAAATCGCTTTCTTTATATGTTGCTTGTGCCTGTAGCCATTTATCTGCTCGTGTTTAAATACGCTCCCATGTTCGGCGAGATTATCGCGTTTAAAAATTATCGTCTGGCCGACGGCATTTGGAACAGCCCTTGGGTCGGCTTCGAACAGTTCGAGAAGCTGTTTGCGAGCCGGGAGTTCTACGTCGTGCTTAAAAACACGCTTTTGCTGAACCTGTATCACCTTCTATTCGCGTTTCCCGTGCCGATTCTGCTGGCCATCCTGTTAAACGAGGTCCGCGTGGAGTGGTACAAGAGGACGCTGCAAAATTTGCTGTACATTCCCCATTTCATTTCTTGGGTCGTGCTGGGCAGCATCGTGATCGCGTTACTGTCGCCGTCCACGGGGTTCGTCAACTATTTGCTCAAGGGCTTCGGGCTGGAGCCGATCTACTTTATGGCCGACAAGCTTTGGTGGCCCGTCAGCTTTATCGTCTCCGGCATATGGAAGGAAGCCGGCTTCGGCACGATCCTGTATTTGGCCGCCATGGCTTCTATCGATCCGACGTTATATGAAGCTGCAAAAATAGACGGGGCAAGCAAGCTGCGGCAAACCTGGCATGTGACGCTCCCCGGTATTCGCAGCACGATCGCGATTCTGCTCATTTTGCAAGTAGGCAAAATGATGGATGTCGGCTTCGAGCAGGTGTATGCGCTTCGCAATGACGCCGTGACAAGCGTGGCGGAGGTCATCAGCACCTTCGTGTATACGAGAGGCCTGGTGAATTTGCAGTACAGCTATACGACGGCTCTCGGACTGTTCCAATCGCTGATTGCCTTGATTCTGGTCGTATCGGTTAACCGGATCATCAAGGCGATGGGAGAGAGGGGCCTATGGTGAGAAGGACGACAGGAGGTAACCGGACATGAAAGAAGCAAGCTCCTCGCCAGCCTGGTTTCGATGGCTCAACTATATTTTCCTTGCGTTATGCGCTTATGCGACTTTGTTTCCCTTCATCAATATTATCGCGACGTCCTTTAGCAGCAGCAGGGCGATCAACGCGGGCGAAGTGTTTATGTGGCCGATCGAATTTAATCTCGACGCCTACAACAATTTGATTCGGGACGGTCAACTGATCGTCGCCATGAAGAATACGGTCATCATTACGGTCGTGGGCACCGCGCTTAATATGCTGTTTACGATTATGGCGGCTTATCCGCTGTCCAAGGCTAGGCTGAAAGGCAAGAATGTCATGCTGATGGCGATTCTGTTTACGATGCTGTTCAGCGGCGGGCTTATCCCGAACTTCCTGCTCGTCAATACGCTTGGCCTTGTCAACTCTTACTGGGCACTGTGGCTCCCCGCGCTTATTAGCGCCTACAACATGTTTGTTATGAAATCGTTCCTGGAGGGGTTGCCGGAGGAGCTGGAGGAATCCGCGGCTATCGACGGAGCGAGCGAGTTTACGATTCTGTGGCGAATTATTCTGCCGTTGTCGAAGCCGGTCATCGCGGCTCTAACGCTGTTCTATGCGGTCGGCTGGTGGAACTCCTATATGAACGTGCTGATCTATATCCGGAGCACGGATAAATTGTCGCTTATGGTGAAGCTGTACCAGATGATCGATTTGGTCAGCACGGAGCTGCTGCGCGGGGAAGGCGTCCTGCAAGCGGTCATAACGCCGGAGAGCATCCGGGCGGCGGCGGTCGTGTTTGCCATCGTGCCGATCCTGTGCGTCTATCCGTTCCTGCAGAAACATTTTATCAAGGGCGTTCTGCTGGGGTCGATCAAAGGTTGATAGGTTTAGCGTTTCCACAAGATATCAAATGCGCCCTCGAAGCGCGTTCTGATATAATTTAAAAACAGTTAACAGGAGGTCAAGTATGGATCAAAAAGGGAAGCAATACTTAAAGGGCAGATTGCTGCTGATTCTCGTCGTTATGGTGATGGTTGTCGTATCCGCTTGTTCGAACGGCGCAAACGGTTCGGGCAACAAAGGAAACGGCAATAAGGCCGGTCAGGAAAGCCAGGCGCCTTCAGACAATGGAGGGGCGGAGAAGGACCCGTATGAAGGTCTGCCTAAAAAGATCAGCATTTCCACCTTTGATCGGGGTCAGGTATCCAGCGACGAAGGCACGTATGAGGATAACCGTTGGGTCAAGTGGATTCGCGAGCAATCCGGCATCGACGTATCGATCGTGCCCGTGCCGCGCAATCAGGCGCAGGACGCGCTTAACGTGTTGTTTGCGTCCGGCGGCGCTCCCGATCTGGTGTGGGAGTATGACCGCGCGTATATCGGCAAGCTGGTGACACAAGGCGTCATTCAACCTATTGGAGAATATATCGAGAAGTACAGCACGTCATACAAAAAATATTTGGAAGAACATCCCGAGCTGCTCCCTTACTTGACGTTCGACGGCGAGATCTATGCCGTATCCACGGAACGTCCGTTGTTCGCGGTTGCCAATCACGGCGTCTGGATTCGGCAGGATTGGCTGGATGAGCTGAAGCTCGATCAGCCGACAACCGTCGAGGAGTTGATCGCGGTTGCCAAGGCGTTTAAGGAACGATATCCGGACAGCACGCCGATCGTAGGCCATACCACGAGCGATATCTACTCGGCCATCTATGGCGCCATGAACTTCCAATGGTACCTGGAGGACGGCAAGATGCAATACGGAGCTACGCTGGATCGGTTCGCCGATGTGATCGGGCTGGAGAAGCAGCTTTATGAGTTGGGGCTTGTAGACAAGGAGTATCTGACCGATAGCAACAATCAGCGCGCCAGCCAGCTCTGGACGACAGGCAAAGCGGGCATTTACCTCGGGCAATGGGGAAGAGGCTCGAACGATATTATGATCAAGGATATGCTGTCCAACGTGCCGACGGCGAATCCGGTGCCGCTGGAGATGGTCGCTTCCCAGTATGGCAAGTACGGCGCTTATCAGGAAGCTCCGCCTAATATTTTCGTAGCTTTCAATAAAGATATGAAAAATCCGAAAGCGGCGATCGAATATTTGGACTGGCTGATCGACGGAGGCTGGTATCCGCTTGTCAATGGCGAGGAAGGCGTCCATTATGAAAAGATCAACGACGTTCCGAAGCAGCTTGACAGCGATAAGTTTAACAAAGAAGTGCTATACGCCGGCGAATACGCGGTCGTAAGAGATCAAGTGACCAAAGCCGAGGACCTGCTTGCGCTTGCTCCCGACGACGAGCAGTCCCAGCGTATCGCCAAGCTGAACATGGCATCGCTCGAGATCGCCATGAAAAACGAGTTCCGCAGGGACATCCCGTATCAGCCAAGCTTCGACAAGATTAACGAGATCCGTTCGACGCTGGATACGTTTATCCGGGAGACGCGCGCAACCGCCGTAACCCAAGGGTCGAAATATACGGGACAGTGGGCGCTCGAGGAGATCCGCAAGGAATGGGAGCGTCTGGGCGGCAAGGAAGCGGATGAGCTTGCGCAGAAGTGGTACGAAGAGAACAAGGCAAGCTTCTAAAAGGACGGAAGTCTGAATGAGGTTGACTTATAAGGGGGAACAGGCATGAACGTGACCAAAAATCGGAGGCTTGTGAAAGCGATCGGCGTTTTGTCCATCGTCCTGTTCCTCCTTGTATCGACTTCATTCTTTTTCACCTATTCGGTATTCAATAAACAATTGAAACGGCAATTGGTCGATACGAATATGGAGCTGCTGGGCCAAGTCGACCATAAGCTCGAGCTGACGCTTAAGCATATTGACAAGTCGACGATTCAGCTGCTCAAGAACGATGAAGTCATCCGTTTCTTTGACAAGGATCTGGATGAGCAGGCAAGCCAAAATAATGCGTTTCGCATTTCCAATCTGATTGCGAACGCGATCAACAGCATGGATAATATTTTCACAATCGACTTGTATTCTTATGGGAAACAACGGCTTGTCACGGGGAATGTGCTGACGGAGGAGGAGCTGTCGAACGACTTTCGCTGGATTACCGGGTTCGAGCAATTTGACGGTTTCTATGAATGGATGTCGACGCGCAAGGTGCTCATCAACCGTTCCAGCTATCCCGTTTATCGCGACGTCGTGACGCTGGTGCGCACCTATCCGCTTATCCATTCGCCGGGGACGAGAAGAGGGGCCGTTGCGGTTAACGTCAAGGAGGATGCGTTGTACGGCCTGATTCGGAATACGGCCGATGCCGATGGCGGGCAGACCTTCGTGGTCGACCGGGAAGGCGTCGTGGTGCTTCATTCGGACCATAATAAGGTAGGCAAGGACATCAGCGAGTTTTCCTATATAAGCCGTATGCTGAAATCCGAGGGGGACACGGGTCATTTCACAGCCGATGTGGAACAGACGCTGTCCTCCGTCTTCTATGTCAAAGACGATTATACGGGCTGGTATATCGTCCGCTCCGTGCCGGAGTCGCAGTTTACCCGTCCGCTCATCCTGTTCCGCAACGTATTGTTCCTGCTCGCGGTTGTCTTGTTTGTTGTCGCTACGGTATCGGCCGCAGTGATCGGCCGCTGGACGTTCAAGCCGATGAATCGGTTCGTCCAGGCGATGCGGCAGCAATTGTCGGCTCCCGCCAAGCCGGGAGGACGCAAGTACAACGACGAATTCCATTATTTCGAATCGACGGTGCAGCATATTCTGGAGGACAGGGAGCAGTTGCACAAGCAGGTTGTGGAAAGCAAGCCGCTCGTCAAGTGGCAGTTAATGACGGAGCTGCTGTCGGGCGGACCGAAAAACTTGTCGGCGATTCAGCCTTATATGGATACGCTGAATATCCGCCTCCATGCGCAGCGCTTCGTCGTGATGAGCATCGAGTTCGACAACAAGGGGCAGATTGCTTCCGCGCGCGACTTGAAGCTGTATGCCTACGCGCTTTGCAACGTGGCCGAGGAGCTGATGAACGCGGAAGGCCAAGGCATCGCTTGCGATCTCGACAAGGGCAAATGCGTGGTCATTATGAGCTTCGGCGACGACGAGGATCGGGAACGGCATGCCATCCGGGCCGTGGCCGTGGCGGATATGTTAAAGGAATTCGTCCAGGAATATCTTGGACGGACGATCAGCATCGGTATCGGGGATGTTGTGGAGATGCTCGAGGAGATACCGACATCCTACAAGCAATCGTTGGAAGCGCTCCGGTATAAGCTGGTCATGGGCGGCAACTCCATTATAACGAGAGAAGATATATCGGCGGACCCGTCGCCCCAATTCTACAAGCTGTTCGCCATGACCGACGGAATCGTCGCTTCGGTAAAGCTGCCGGACGCCGACAAGATGCGCGGGCAGGTTCGCAAGTGGTTCGAATCGTTTGCGGAGCAGGGAGTACCGCCGGAATTGATCATGCAGCTTGTCGTGCAGTGCCTGATGAAGACCGCGACCGCCGCGGCCGAAATCGGCGTCGATACGGAAGGCATTTTCCCGGAGCAATATTTGGTCGAAATGCTGAATCAGTACGAGCGGCTGGAGCAACTAGAAAAATTTACGGTTGGCGCGCTGGACAGCTTTATCGAACGAATTCGCGAGAAACGGGGCAGCAGGGAACGCAACGATACGATCGATAAAGCCAAACAGTACATTCAGGAGCATTATATGCGCAGCGATATGTCGCTCAATTTGCTTGCCGGCGAATTTCATCTTAGTATCTCGCATTTGAGCAAGCTGTTTAAGGAACAGATGGAGTGCAATTTTATCGATTATTTAATGGAGGTTCGCATGAATCAGGCCAAAGAGCTGCTGGCCGGAACGGAAGACAAGATCCGCGACATCGCGGAGCAAGTCGGCTACTCCAACGTCAACAGCTTTGTACGGATCTTCAAGAAAATGACGGGGCTGACGCCGACGGAATTCAGGGAACGGTCCAAAGGTTGACGCGGGGGATGGAGTAGCGGGACGGACTGCGGGCGGATGCCAAAGAAGAGGCGGGAGCAGTCGGGTGACTGACGCGGATGAAACGTAGGGATGGCTTGCGGGTGGATGACGAAGAAGTAACGTGAACAGTCGGGAGGCTGAACGCGGAGGGAACAGAGGGGTACCTGCGGGCTGGCGTAGACGGGGAACCGGAAGGGACTCCAGGTTGGTGCGGCAGCCTGCGGGTGGCTAGTTGCACGGAAAGGTTGGTGATATCGACATGTTTACACTGCGCGAAACGATAGATGCCGCAACGGGCGTCAGCATAAGATCCATAGGGGCAAGCGGTGTCGACACGGGCCACCATTATTTCACTGCCATGTCCTGGATGTCGGACAGCCGGCATATCGTGGTTTGCACGGATATCGACGGGGACAAAATGGGCGTTTACGTCAAAGCGGATACCACGGATGGCTCGGGAGAAATCATCGTCGATCGGCTGGAGTGGGGCCGGGGCCTCATATCTGACGGTGATCGGTTCTATTATTACGCAGGTCCGGACATTTACGAGCTGGATCTGGTTTCCGGCCGGAGCCGCACCGTCTGCCGCCTGGATCCGGAGGCTGTCGTATACGGTCCGCTGTCGATTACGAAAGATGGCAGTACGATGGGCATTTACTGGCGGGCTGGCGGGCAATGGGTTATCGGTACGGTCGACGTGGAGACGGGACGCGTGAGGGAGGTGGCGACTCCGGGCTTCGCGGAACCCTACCCGATAGCCAATCATGCCATGATCAGTCCGGAGGATCGAAATCTGTTGTTCTTCGCTCATGAGGGTCAGACCGAATATATTCCGGACCGGATTTATATGGCGGACGTTCGGAGCGGCGAGTTCCGCTGCGGCTTCGGGCAGAAGCGGATGGGAACCGGCGAGCTCGGAGAATACGTCGGTCATGAGATGTGGGCGCCGGACGGCAGGCAGCTGTACTTTGTGAAATATCCGCACAGCCCGCTAAAGCCAACCGGCATTTACCGCGTGGACGCGCGGAACGGCGAGGCGGAATTCGTGAACGGCGACTATCGTTATTGGCATGTAGCGGTAAGTCCCGATGGCCGATGGGCGGTCGCGGATACGACGGAAGAGGAGGAAATCAGCAAGATTGTTCTAATCGATCTGGCAAGTCGTTCCTCCAGACTTCTGTGCGAAATTCCGATGTGGAGGCAACATCCGGGGCATCCTCATCCTTCCTTTAGTCCGGACAGCCGCAAAATCAGTTTTACGCTGGCGGACGAGGAGCGGAAGCTGCGGGTAGGCATCATCGATATAGCGGAATAGAGAACCAGTAATCATTAAACCAGACTGACATTTGGATGCCTCCAAGTAATATGAAAGTTATACTATTAAGAGGCAGGCTCGGAAGGAGACTCGCTGGCGAAGCGGGTCTCTTTCTTTGAAATGATAGGAAAGTATATGATTTTGAGTCGTTTGCAGGGCTTGAAATAGGATACCTTGGAAGCGAGTTAATCCCGGGGTCCAAGCGCCCTGATCGAGACGGCTTGTTTATGGAGCTCTCAGATGCAGATTAGTTTGCGCAGTTTATGCCAATAGAACGTCTGCGTGCTGGGCGCGAATTAGAGGCGGATGGCAGTGCTGGAGTTCTGGCGTGTTGGAGTGCCGGAGTGCTGTTGCTGGAGTTCAGGAGTTATGGGTGTGTTGGAGTGCTGGAGTGCTGTTGCTGGAGTTATGGAGTGTTGGATTGCCGGAATGTTGGAGTGCTGATGCCAGTGTGCGCCCTTGGCTATTTTCACAAACGATACAACAATTGAGCTAAAATACACAATTAAGATGAGGGAAGAGCCATTTATCCGTACATTTGTACATATATACACAAATACTGGTTCAAAGAGGTCTCGAACGACGATAGGAAGCGATAATTTGTGTATTTTCGTACAATTTGCTTTACAGGGGGCCCCATTGTCTAAAAAATTGGGGATAAATGCACAATTGTGCATGTGTAGAGAGGCTGATTCTTCGAACCATGCCATGTACAGCCCCGGCCAAACTCGAACTCAAAGAAAGTCGGAATGGTTTGTCCCTGACGGTATTTAAACATATGAGAGATACCCGACAATCCCCCAGCTATAATTGGCGATGAAAAGACCTTTTGCGTGCGGTACTGTTTGGCTTGCATAGTTGCAGGTCGCACATTCCGGAAGTATTCCGACAGCAGTTTTTCGCGTTAAAATCGGATTCTATAATTTAATTAAAAATAGTGCTTGCAATCCACTAGGCGTTCGTGATATATTATTTCTTGTCGCCGCGAGAGATTGACGCCGGCAACGAAAGAAAAGATTGTTCTTTGAAAACTGAACAACGAGCGAAACTGCCCGATACAATCGCAAGATTGAATCGAATAACAAACTTTCGAAATTGGCTTGTCCAAGGAGGAAGTTTGGATAGCAACAACGTAATGAGCAAGTCAAACACCTTAATGGAGAGTTTGATCCTGGCTCAGGACGAACGCTGGCGGCGTGCCTAATACATGCAAGTCGAGCGGAGTTGATGAGGTGCTTGCACCTCAGATGCTTAGCGGCGGACGGGTGAGTAACACGTAGGTAACCTGCCCGACAGACCGGGATAACATTCGGAAACGAATGCTAATACCGGATACGCGATTTGGTCGCATGGCCGAATCGGGAAAGACGGAGCAATCTGTCACTGTTGGATGGACCTGCGGCGCATTAGCTAGTTGGTGAGGTAACGGCTCACCAAGGCGACGATGCGTAGCCGACCTGAGAGGGTGATCGGCCACACTGGGACTGAGACACGGCCCAGACTCCTACGGGAGGCAGCAGTAGGGAATCTTCCGCAATGGGCGAAAGCCTGACGGAGCAACGCCGCGTGAGTGATGAAGGTTTTCGGATCGTAAAGCTCTGTTGCCAGGGAAGAACGCTTGGGAGAGTAACTGCTCCCAAGGTGACGGTACCTGAGAAGAAAGCCCCGGCTAACTACGTGCCAGCAGCCGCGGTAATACGTAGGGGGCAAGCGTTGTCCGGAATTATTGGGCGTAAAGCGCGCGCAGGCGGTTCATTAAGTCTGGTGTTTAAGGCTGGGGCTCAACCCTGGTTCGCACTGGAAACTGGTGGACTTGAGTGCAGAAGAGGAAAGTGGAATTCCACGTGTAGCGGTGAAATGCGTAGAGATGTGGAGGAACACCAGTGGCGAAGGCGACTTTCTGGGCTGTAACTGACGCTGAGGCGCGAAAG
>NZ_CP075889.1:7110000-7455000 GCF_018604145.1 Paenibacillus agaridevorans
GTTGAATACGGATTGAAGTTGGACCGTGAGGACTGGTGGACTGTATTCAAGTGAGAATGCCGGTATGAGTAACGAAAAGACAAGTGAGAATCTTGTCCGCCGAAAGCCTAAGGGTTCCTGAGGAAGGCTCGTCCACTCAGGGTAAGTCGGGACCTAACGCGAGGCCGAAAGGCGTAGTGGAAGGACAACAGGTTGAAATTCCTGTACCACCGTAAGCCGTTATGAGCAATGGGGTGACACAGAAGGGCAGTGACGCGGGCTGATGGAATAGCCCGTCCAAGCAGTGAGGCTGACTTGTAGGCAAATCCGCAAGTCGTTAGGCTGGGCTGTGATGGGGAGCGAAAATTGCAGTAGCGAAGGTCATGTACTCCGGCTGTCAAGAAAAGCCTCTAGCCAGGTGATGGTGCCCGTACCGCAAACCGACACAGGTAGGCGAGCAGAGCATGCTAAGGCGCGCGGAAGAACTCTCGTTAAGGAACTCGGCAAAATGACCCCGTAACTTCGGGAGAAGGGGTGCCTCGGTAGGGTGAATAGCCCGAGGGGGCCGCAGTGAAAAGGCCCAATCGACTGTTTAGCAAAAACACAGGTCTGTGCGAAGCCGTAAGGCGAAGTATACGGGCTGACGCCTGCCCGGTGCTGGAAGGTTAAGGGGAGCGGTTAGGGGCAACCCGAAGCTGTGAACCGAAGCCCCAGTAAACGGCGGCCGTAACTATAACGGTCCTAAGGTAGCGAAATTCCTTGTCAGGTAAATTCTGACCCGCACGAATGGCGTAACGAATTGGGCGCTGTCTCAACGAGAGATCCGGTGAAATTTTAATACCTGTGAAGATGCAGGTTACCCGCGACAAGACGGAAAGACCCCATGGAGCTTTACTGCAGCTTGATATTGGACTTTGGTACGATCTGTACAGGATAGGTGGGAGCCTTTGAAGCCGGAGCGCCAGCTTCGGTGGAGGCGCCGTTGGGATACCACCCTGATCGTATCGGAGTTCTAACCTGGTACCGTGAATCCGGTACGGGGACCGTGTCAGGCGGGCAGTTTGACTGGGGCGGTCGCCTCCTAAAATGTAACGGAGGCGCCCAAAGGTTCCCTCAGAATGGTTGGAAATCATTCGAAGAGTGCAAAGGCATAAGGGAGCTTGACTGCGAGACCTACAAGTCGAGCAGGGACGAAAGTCGGGCTTAGTGATCCGGTGGTACCGAATGGAAGGGCCATCGCTCAACGGATAAAAGCTACCCTGGGGATAACAGGCTTATCTCCCCCAAGAGTCCACATCGACGGGGAGGTTTGGCACCTCGATGTCGGCTCATCGCATCCTGGGGCTGAAGTAGGTCCCAAGGGTTGGGCTGTTCGCCCATTAAAGCGGTACGCGAGCTGGGTTCAGAACGTCGTGAGACAGTTCGGTCCCTATCTGTCGCGGGCGTAGGAAATTTGAGAGGAGCTGTCCTTAGTACGAGAGGACCGGGATGGACGTACCGCTGGTGTACCAGTTGTTCCGCCAGGAGCACCGCTGGGTAGCCAAGTACGGACGGGATAAGCGCTGAAAGCATCTAAGCGTGAAGCCCCCCTCAAGATGAGATTTCCCAGTATGTAAGACCCCTTGAAGACGACGAGGTTGATAGGTTCGGGGTGGAAGCACAGCAATGTGTGGAGCTGACGAATACTAATCGGTCGAGGGCTTATCCTAATCGCTTATTTGGTCATACAGCCGGTAAGCAAGCTAAAGATTCAGCTAAACTTTCGTATCCAGTTTTCAGCGTGCAATCCACGCTACGTTTGGTGGCGATGGCGGAGGGGAACCACGCGTTCCCATACCGAACACGACCGTTAAGCCCTCCAGCGCCGATGGTACTTGGACCGCAGGGTCCTGGGAGAGTAGGACGTCGCCAAGCACGAATAACCCACCGTAATTACTACGGTGGGTTTTTTGTGCGTTCAGGGACGGTTGGATGGAGGCTGTGCCTATCCAACCGTCCCTGGGCGACGTTTCTCTCCCTATAGCTGGGAGAGTGTCCGAACCCTCTGATCGAAGCAATTCGACGATGTTGGCCCGGCCTTAGAGGTAGGTTCAGACGCCGACCGGGGATGCGATTGCTTCGAAGCCAACTCACCCCCGGTGCGGAATGGACATCGCCAAGCAACGGTTGTCGCTCACACCGACAACCTGCCAACTAAACACACTAACTCCTTCACCTAAGTCGGCTACACTGACATACTGCCTCCAAAAACCTATGGTTACTCGAAAATAAGTCGATGAGACCGGCATACTTCCCTATAGACGCACCATGTCCCGCAAATAAGTCGGCGAGACCGACCTACTGAACTCCAAAAGCACCATTTCCCCAAATAAGTCGGCGACAGCGACTTGCTGAGCTCCAAACACAGCATTTCGCTTAAATAAGTCGGTGAGACCGATTTACTGAGCTCCAACCGAACCATTTCTCTTAAATAAGTCAGCCACCGACTTACTGAGCACCAACCGTAGCATTTTCCGCAAATAAGTTGGCGAGACCGACATACTGTCCTCATAAAACGTACCCTTCCTATTTCTGGATTTAACATATTAGGGCCAGAAGTCTCCCGCCTCTAAGCTACCTTACTCGCGATAGTGAGCGCATAGGCGGCGAGATGAATGGGCTGTCTTATACGAATTTTGTTCGCACAAACTCCTTTGTATACGAACATATGTATGGTAAAATTGGGTTGTGAGTAAACGGATATGTTCGATGGAGGTGGTGCAATGATACGAGCTCAAATCGTACATTTTCAGGCATCCAACAGGAATATGGACCGACTATTTGCCTGCAACCGGGAATCGGCGCGAGTGTGGAACGAATGTTTGCAATTGTCCAAGGACCATTACACGGCACATGAGAAATGGATCACACGATCAGAACTCCAGAAGCAAACCAAGGGCAGATTTCACTTGCATAGTCAGTCGATCCAGTCGGTTTGCCATAAATACCTGTTTGCCCGGGATTCCGCTTATCAAGCGGTTCAGCAGGGAGTGAAAACGGCACGGTATCCGTATAAGAACAAGAAACATTACAACACAAAATGGGCGAAAGATGGATTCAAGGTAGCCCGAAACGGGACCCTCTCCCTTTCTATGGGAAATCACCATGGCAAGAGAGAGGAGCCTATCGTGATCCATACGACCGGGCTTCCTGATGGTCAGATCAAAGAAATTGAGCTTTGTTATGACAACGAGTTATACCTGGCTGTTTCCTATGAAGACGGGTTCGAAAGCAAACATTACGAGAAGAAACAGACGGCCGGGGTTGATCCGGGTGAAATTCACACACTATCCGCTTTCTGCGAGGATGGGGAAAGCTTAATGATCACAGGACGAAAGGTGCGCTCTATTCATCGTTTACGCAACAAAAAGTTGGCGGACATTCAGCAGCTGCAGTCTAAATGCAAAAAGGGCTCACGGCAGTGGAGAAGGTACCAGAAAGCCAAACGATATATCCTCAGCAAGTCCGAAAAACAACTGAGAGATGCCTTGCACAAGACCACGAAGCTATTTGTAGATTGGTGTGTCCAGCAGTCGGTCTCCGATGTCCATATGGGAAATGTAGAAGGCGTCCAGCGAAATACGCGTAAGAAAAACCGTGTCAACCGTAAACAAGCACAGCGATTGTCGAATTGGTCTTTCGGTAAAGTGAAACAGTACTTGACCTACAAGCTGGAGCAGCAAGGCATCCAGCTCCATAGCATAGACGAATCCTATACGAGTCAGACTTGTCCAGTCTGCACGAAGAGAAATAAAGTTTCTTCGAGAACTTACCGATGTGCCTGCGGATATACGGAGCATCGGGATATTCATGGAGCGAGGAATATTCTCAGCAAAGCTCTATATGACAAGATGGTCCATTTCGTGGACGCACAAGTCAAGTATCTACGGATTGCGTAAGCAAAAAGTAGTAGATGGGCTGTTCCGCCCCATGTGCCGAAGGCACATGTTGCTTACTTAGACCACTTTCGATGACACCCATACACATGGCTAGAAGGTATGGAGTAGGAGTGGTAAACCCGCTTCTACAGCGTTGTATCGAAGTTGTTGATGGTAAGAAGCCCCCACTTCAACCTGTAAGCGTATGTGGGGGAGGTTCACGTATATACTTAGATCTGTGTTCCAAACGATTCGAAGGAGTAAAGTTACAATGATGGGAAGAACGGGTCTGATGTTTATCTGTGTATTATCGCTGTTAATGACTTCATTTTCTCAATTTGATGTGTTCCAATTATTCAATAATAGGGATTGTAGCTTGTCTCGAATCATGATGATGCATATCCAAATTCAAGAGCCCGGCGATCCTATTCAAGCGGAGCATCCGGAGAAATCATTCCGTATGAGTAAAGCTGAATTCAATCGGATTCCTTTTGTATGCCCGGATGAAAGTGTAATGATTCTCGCAGATGTACCTGATGATACGAAGGTGACGTTAGAGGAGTATTTGATGACTCGTAAAGGCCGGTTGATTGATAACTCGCAAGCACCTCATACAATAGACATCACATTCCGGGGAGGAAGCGCCGAATTAATATTTAGAAGATACGAATTGCCTGCCGATCCCGAGAAAAGCCAGTTTGATCCCATTGACGTAATGGTCGGCTACAAATGGGTAGACGAGTCGGTATCGCAGGAATTTTCTTTTGCGGTAAGGAGCAAGGCATGGTATTTTAAACTTCCCCCTAATGAACGAGGTCAAAGCCCATGCATGCCTCAAGAGCCCAATTGCGATACGGACTTCAGCATGTTACATTAGCGAGTAGTTGAACTTTACATAGATGGAGGGACTGGGATGGAACAGGAAGTACGGATTGAGCGACTCGGTTCGGATCGCTTTGATGAGAGCATGGAGCTGTCGCAATTTGCGTTTCAATATGTACGCTCGGAGCAAGAACTGGAAGCAGCGAGGGAAAGAGTGGAAGACCAGCCTTCAGACCGCTGGGCCGTTTACGTTGACGATGCCATTGCCGCGCAGGCAACGGTGCTGGAGCTGCATACCTATATAGCAGGCAAGCCATTCGCGATGGGAGGACTCGCAGGTGTCGCGACTTGGCCGGAGTATCGTCGGCAGGGCTTCGTCGGCAAGCTGCTGCTGCATTCGCTGGAAGCGATGAAGGAGAAGGGGCAGACGATTTCCTTTCTGCATCCGTTCGAATTCGGCTTCTACCGGAAGTTCGGCTGGGAGACGTACACGGAATACAAAACATACACACTGCTGCCGAACCAGCTGCCGCCACGTCTCGTAAGTCCCGGACGGGTGGAACGCGTGAACGGCTACGAGCTCCTTTACGAGGTGTATGAGTCCTACGCTTCCCGATACAATGGCGCGCTCAAGCGAGACGAGAAGTGGTGGAAGCACCGGATCAACGTTCAGAATCCGACTAAGAGGGTTATTTATCGCGATGGAGACGACAGCGTTCAAGGGTATCTCATCTATTCGGTCGCGAACAAGGAGCTGAAGGTCAAAGAGCTGATCTGCTTAAACGACGAAGCGAGGGATGCGCTATGGAGTTTTATTGCCCAGCATGACTCCATGATCGACAAAGTGACGCTGCAAGCGCCGGTCGACGACCAATTGATCGATCTGCTGCCCAATCCGAGGATCAAGCAGGAGGTTGTGCCGTATTTTATGGCGCGGATCGTGGACCTGAGGGGATTCGTCGAACAATATCCGTTCGTGCCGGGCGAAGAGTCGTTACGGGTGACGCTGGAGATCACGGACAAGCAGGCTTCTTGGAATGAAGGAACCTTCGAGCTTGTCATCGACGAGACAGGACAGGCGACACTGAACGATGCGACAAGAGGCGAAGCAGAGGGAATGGTAGGGGAACAATCGGAAAAGGGCCTGATCAGGATCGGAATCGGAGCTCTTGCGATGCTGCTGTTAAGCTACCGAACTGGGGCGGAATTATCGGGTTCCAAGCGCATACATGGATCGGCAGATGCAATAGCAATAAATCGCTTACAAGCCAGAATACCCGAACGAACAACGTATCTTCCGGATTATTTCTGAAGATTGAGAACTTTCCGTATTCGGAAGATGAGTGGAATAGTGGGATTTATCGCCTCCTGACGAGCCTTGACAGCCCCTACCCCCTCTGCTAATATTGCAATAATATATTTGAGAGGCACTGAAAATAAGGGAGGAAATTACTCGTGTGGGAAACGAAATTCGCTAAAGAAGGGCTTACGTTCGACGACGTATTGCTTGTTCCGCGCAAATCAGAGGTACTGCCTAGAGAAGTCAACATCTCCGCTCGGTTAAGCGCAGGAATCAAGCTTAACATCCCGCTCATCAGCGCAGGCATGGATACCGTTACGGAAGCTGCTTTGGCGATTGCGATCGCTCGTGAAGGCGGAATCGGTATTATTCATAAGAATATGTCCGTAGCACAGCAAGCGGAAGAGGTAGATCGCGTTAAGCGCTCGGAGAGCGGCGTTATCACGAATCCGTTCTCTCTGACTCCCGATCATCATGTGTACGATGCGGAGGAGCTTATGGGCAAATACCGGATCTCCGGCGTACCGATCGTCGATGCGGACAAGAAGCTTGTCGGCATTTTGACGAACAGGGATCTGCGCTTTGTTCATGATTATTCCATCAAGATCAGCGATGTGATGACCCGCGAGAACCTTGTGACAGCGCCAGTCGGAACAACACTGCAAGAGGCGGAAGGCATTCTGCAGAAGCATAAGATCGAGAAGCTTCCTCTCGTGGACGAGGAGAACACGCTGAAGGGTCTTATTACGATTAAGGATATCGAGAAGGCGATCCAGTTCCCTAACGCGGCAAAAGATTCGCATGGCAGATTGCTGTGCGGCGCAGCCGTCGGTATCTCCAAGGACACGATGGATCGAGCAGAAGCGCTTGTGAACGCGGGCATCGACGTTCTCGTAGTCGACTCGGCTCACGGACATCATATTAATATTCTTGAAGCGGTACGCAAGCTGCGGGCCCAATACCCGGATCTGACGATCATTGCGGGCAACGTGGCGACTGGCGAAGCGACTCGCGACCTGATCGAAGCCGGCGCATCCGTAGTCAAGGTTGGCATCGGGCCGGGCTCCATCTGTACGACTCGCGTCATCGCGGGTATCGGCGTACCTCAAATTACGGCGATCTATGATTGCGCGACAGTGGCTCGCGAATACAACGTTCCGATTATCGCGGACGGCGGCATCAAGTACTCCGGCGATATTACGAAGGCTATCGCAGCAGGCGCCAGCGCCATCATGATCGGCAGCCTGTTTGCAGGCACGGCCGAGAGCCCGGGCGAGACGGAGATCTTCCAGGGCCGCAGCTTCAAGGTATACCGCGGCATGGGCTCCCTGGGCGCCATGAAGGAAGGCAGCAAGGACCGTTACTTCCAAGAGAACGAGAACAAGCTCGTTCCGGAAGGCATCGAAGGCCGCGTGCCTTACAAAGGACCGCTTGCCGATACGGTTCACCAACTGCTCGGCGGACTTCGTTCCGGCATGGGCTACTGCGGAACGTCTTCCCTGGAAGAACTGAAGAACGATACGCAGTTCGTTCGCATTACAGGCTCCGGTCTTCGCGAGAGCCATCCGCATGACGTTCAGATCACGAAGGAAGCGCCTAACTACTCCCTGTAAGGGGCGGTTATCGTCGTTCTTCGATGTTATAGGACGGTCAGCGCATCAACGTATGTACAACTGTTACGAACACCCGTCAAACGGGATTCTAACCAGGCAGCTTGGCCATTATGGCTGAGTTGTCTGGTTTATTTTTGTAATGGCGGTTTAGATGAAGGATTCCTCATTCTGCGGGCTTGAACAGAGGTTTAATTATGACGCTCTCCTATGTTACAATTATGAGCGGATAAACCAATGGGGAAATGGGGATACGAGTGTGAAAGTAATGGGAAGGCCGATTCGGTTGTTGTCTGTCGTCGCTGCTTGCCTTGCAGTATGGATCACGGCGTTGTCGCTTGGCGCGTCCACGACGCTTGCCGTCGGGTTCGACAATAGGCCAAGCACGGAAAATTCACTTGGACTTCAAGTTAAGTCCGCTATTTTAATCGAAGCGGAGTCGGGCCAGGTGTTATACGAGGTCAATCCGGATCAACCTTTGCCGATTGCGAGTATGACTAAGCTCATGACGGAGTATATTGTGCTCGAGGAGATCTCTTCGGGTCGCCTGTCCTGGGATCAACCGGTTACGGTAAGTCCTGAGGCTGCCGATACTCATCCATCCGAATCACAAATTTATTTGGCCGCGGGCGATCAGCATACCGTAAAGGAATTATATCTGGCTATGGCCGTTGGTTCGGCCAATGATGCAACGAAGGCATTAGCTACGGTAATTGCGGGCAGTCTGCAAGCTTTCATAGCGAAGATGGAAGAAACAGCGGACAAGCTGGGTCTCGACAGCGCCGTATTCACTAGCGTGACTGGCTTCGAAGATACGACGGTAATGTCGGCCAGCGATGTCGGGAAGCTCGCGCGCATTATTTTGCTCGATCATCCGGAGTTTCTGGAATTCTCCAGCATGCAAAGCTACAAGTTCCGTGAGCGCGATAAGGATCCGATGATCAATATTAACTATATGCTGGGATCCAACGTCAATGTGCCAAGCTTCAAGAGCCTGGCGTATGAAGGCGTGGACGGCATGAAGACCGGCTTTATCAATGCGGCGGGTTATAACTTCACAGGCACGGTAAAGCGCGGCGATATGCGCTATATCAGCGTTGTTATGGATACAAGCACGAAGAACACGCGGTTCTATGAGACGGCGAAGTTGTACAACTACGCTTTTGCCACTTTCGAAAAGAAGACGGTGCTTCCTCCCAAGTCGGTGGTAGAAACGATCGAAACGGTCAAGATTAAGAAGGGCGTGCAGAAGTCGATCCCTGTCGTGACGGAGAAGGACATTACGTTCATGGTGCAGAAGGGCGTAGAGGCCGAGATTGCCATGACGAAGTCGGAGCTGACGCCGGAGAGCGAGCTGGTGGCGCCAATCGCCGCCGGGACCAAGGTCGGCACGGTGACGTACACGTACAAGGATAAGCTGACGGGCAACGACCTGAATTATACGGTTAATCTCATTACGGCGGAAGAGGCCGAGAAGGCGGGCTGGTTTAAGCTGTTCTTCCGTGCAATCGGCGAGTTTTTCGCGAATTTGTTCAACAGCATTCTGGATCTGTTCTAATGAACGGGGCTTGTCTCCTGGATAGGGCTTAATCCGACCCGCTGGCAAGGAATAAAAGCTTGTCGATTGATCGGCATTCCTGTAAAATAAATGGTTAGTACGCTTCGGCATCATACATCCGGCAAGGATGACAAATAGGAGGAAGAAAACTGATGGAAACAGGCACTTCGCGCGTTAAGCGCGGTATGGCAGAGATGCAAAAAGGCGGCGTTATCATGGACGTCATGAACGCCGAGCAAGCTAAGGTCGCGGAAGCGGCCGGCGCTACGGCAGTCATGGCGCTTGAGCGCGTACCTTCGGATATTCGCGCGGCCGGCGGCGTAGCCCGTATGGCTGACCCGACCATCGTAGAAGAGGTTATGAAAGTTGTTTCTATTCCGGTCATGGCGAAGGCGCGGATCGGTCACATCGTAGAAGCAAGAGTACTGGAATCGATGGGCGTAGACTACATCGACGAGAGCGAAGTACTGACTCCTGCCGACGAAGTGTTCCACATCAGCAAAAACGAATTCACGATTCCGTTCGTATGCGGAGCGAAGGACCTCGGCGAGGCGCTTCGCCGTATTCAAGAAGGAGCGGCTATGCTTCGTACGAAGGGTGAGCCGGGAACAGGCAATATCGTAGAAGCTGTTCGCCATCTTCGTCTGATCAACGGTCAAATCCGCAAAGTACAAGCCCTGTCGAAGGACGAGCTGTACCACGAGGCGAAAGTGCTGGGCGTTCCTTACGAGCTTCTGCTCGGCGTACACGAGAGCGGCAAGCTGCCGGTCGTTAACTTCGCAGCAGGCGGCGTAGCGACGCCATCCGACGCGGCTCTGATGATGGAGCTGGGCGCTGACGGCGTATTCGTAGGCTCCGGTATCTTTAAGTCCGACAGCCCTGAGAAGTTCGCTCGCGCGATCGTCGAGGCAACGACTCACTATCAGGACTACAAGCTGATCGCGGAAGTGTCCAAGAATCTGGGCGCGCCGATGAAGGGCATTGAGATCTCCAAGCTGGATGCTGCATCCCGTATGCAGGATCGCGGAATTTAATACTGTAACCGGCCAAGCCATCAGGCTTGGCTGGTTCTCTAAAGGAAGGCGAAGAAAGTGATGAAAATCGGCGTACTAGCGCTGCAGGGAGCTGTAGCGGAACATATACGCAGTCTGAAGGCGGCGGGCGCGGAAGCGTTGGCCGTCAAGCGCGCCCAGGAGTTGGACGAGCTGCAGGGCCTCGTCATTCCGGGCGGCGAAAGCACGACGATTGGCAAGCTGATGCGGAAGTATGGTTTCATGGATGCGATCCGCTCCTTCTCTGCGCAAGGCAAGCCCGTGTTCGGCACTTGCGCGGGACTCATCGTGCTGGCGGATGCCATTGAAGGACAAGAAGAAGCCCATCTCAGACTGATGGATATGACGGTAGCGCGCAATGCGTTCGGCCGTCAGCGCGAGAGCTTCGAGACGGATCTTCCCGTTAAGGGAATCGACGAGACGGTACGCGCCGTCTTCATTCGCGCCCCGCTCATCAAGTCGGTCGGACCGGAGGTCGACGTGCTGTCGACGTACAACGGCGAGATCGTAACAGCAAGACAAGGCACGCTGTTGGCGGCCTCGTACCACCCCGAGCTGACGGACGACTACCGTCTGCACGCTTACTTCGTCGATATGGTGAAGGAAGCGGCGGCAGCCGGCTCCAGGGCTTAATTCTAAACAAGACTTATACAGTTAGACCCGACAGATAAACGAGACTACTCCTTATGAGGGGAGCAACACAACGTGTTAGATGTTAAAATATTGCGTTCCGACCTGGCCAAGGTGGAACAAGCTTTAAAAAATAGAGGGGCGTCGCTTGAGCTCATTGCCGGCTTTACCGAGCTGGACGTGAAGCGCCGCGAGATGATCGGGGAGACGGAACAGCTTAAGAATCGCCGGAACATCGTATCCGCAGAGGTTGCCAAGCTGAAGAAGTCGGGCGGCGACGCGGAAGCGCTCATCCTGGAGATGCGCGAGGTAGGCGACCGGATCAAGGCAATCGACGAGGAGCTTCGCGAGATGGACAGCGCGGTCGAGGAGATCCTGCTGAACATTCCGAACATCCCGCACGAGAGCGTGCCGGTAGGCGCCTCGGAAGAAGAGAACGTGGAAGTGCGCCGCATTGGCGACCTGCCGTCTTTCGGTTTCGAGCCCAAAGCCCATTACGATATCGCCGCCGATCTCGGCATTCTGGACTTCGAGCGCGCGGGCAAGGTAACAGGCTCAAGGTTCACGTTCTACCGCGGTCTCGGCGCCCGTCTGGAGCGTGCCCTGATCAGCTTTATGATGGATCTGCACAGCGACCAACACGGCTACGAGGAAGTGCTGCCTCCGTATATCGTAAACAGGGACAGCCTGATCGGAACGGGTCAGCTGCCGAAGTTCGAGGAGGACCTGTTCAAGATCAAGGATACGGAATATTACCTGATCCCGACGGCCGAAGTGCCGGTGACGAACATTCACCGCGACGAGATTCTGGACATCCAGGATCTGCCGAAGAATTTCGTGGCTTACAGCGCATGCTTCCGCTCCGAAGCGGGCGCGGCGGGACGCGACACGCGCGGTCTGATCCGCCAGCATCAATTCAACAAGGTGGAGCTCGTGAAGCTGGTGAAACCCGAGGATTCCTACGACGAGCTCGAGAAGCTCACGAACGAAGCCGAGAAGGTGCTGCAGCTGTTAGGACTGCCTTACCGCGTGCTGACGCTGTGCTCGGGCGATATGGGCTTTACATCGGCGAAGACCTACGACCTTGAAGTATGGATTCCTAGCGCCAACACATACCGCGAAATTTCCTCATGCTCGAACTTCGAGGATTTCCAGGCGCGCCGCGCGGCGATTCGGTTCCGCAGAGAACCTAAGAGCAAGCCGGAATTCGTGCATACGCTCAACGGCTCCGGCTTGGCGGTAGGACGCACGGTAGCGGCGTTGCTGGAGAATTATCAGCAGGCTGACGGCTCGGTGGCCATTCCAGAAGTGCTTCGTCCTTATATGGGCGGCGTAGCGGTTATTTCGAACGGTTAAGCAAGAAGGCGAGGCCATTCCCCTATTTGGCGGCCTCGGCGGTTAGGGTAGCGTTATGAAGCTGCTGTCTTGCCGCCGTGGGCGCCACTTGGACGTGGAGAGAATGCCGTGGATGTACGACTGGGGCAAAATAGAAGTTGATTATGGATTTTGTCTTGTGGTACAATATCTTTTGTTACGCTTATATGTGGAGAGGTACCGAAGCGGTCATAACGGGGCGGTCTTGAAAACCGTTAGGGCGCAAGCCCACATGGGTTCGAATCCCATCCTCTCCGCCAGTATGAAAAACAATCAACCGATTCCTGTTCGACAGGGATCGGTTTTTTTCATACTGGCGTGGATGGGATTCGAACGGGCCGTTAAGCGAAGATGCCCAAAGGCATGTTCGTAGGCCCCGGCGTGATAGTCGCATTACCATGACCGTTTATACGGTCATGGTGCGACGGAGCGAATCCCATCCTCTCCGCCAGTATGAAAAACAATCAACCGATTCCTGTTCGACAGGGATCGGTTTTTTTCATATTGGCGTGGATGGGATTCGAACGGGCCGTTAAGCGAAGATGCCAAAAGGCATGTTCGTAGGCCCCGGCGTGATAGTCGCATTACCATGACCGTTTATACGGTCATGGTACGACGGAGCGAATCCCATCCTCTCCGCCAGTTACACGAAAATGCAAAGCCCGCGCATGCTGTCCGGGCTTTTTTTTGATTGTATAGGAAATGATGCAACCCCAAGAGTTGTGAACAAAGGAACGAGCAGCTATAGACGTTAAAAACGCCGATGGACCGAAAAGTAACTCTGATTAACGCTCATAGGCGTCAGTAACGCCTATGGCTCTAAAAAGTAGGCGAACGAGCAGCTATAGACGTTAAAAACGCCGATGGACCGAAAAGTAACTCTGATTAGCGTCCATAGGCGTTAGTAACGCTTATGGCTCCAAAAAGTAGGCGAACGAGCAGCTGAAGGCGTTAAAAACGCCGATGGACCGAAAAGTAACTCTGATTAGTGTCCATAAGCGTTAATAACGCTTATGGCTCCAAAAAGTAGGCGAACGAGCAGCTGTAAGTATAATGGGACCGATTATTTCCATTATCGCTTGGGTTGGAGCATGCCTTCCGCAGAGCCGGATTCAGCTTTTCTGCAATGGCTGGATGCCAGGGAACTTCTCTCCGCCTGGATTCGAGAGATGGGGGACAGTTTTACATTGCCGGATTACTGAGTATATACTTGGAGTTTGCTCCAACCGTCTCAGCCTTTGCGGCTGGACGGTTTTTTTGTATGGCGGCAGTGGATAAAAGGGGATGTTCCTTCGCATCTTAACGAGTGTGGAGGTGTTAGATCACAATGGCCAAATCAGACCAGCTTCGCATGGATCCGCAGCAGCTGGCGGACGCTTGGAGCCGCACGCTTCCGGAGACGATGAATGCTTCCGATCGCTGCGAGGTGCATAGGGACGAGTCGGACGCGACAGCATTGCGCGTAACGATTCATTCGGCAGGGCATGCGATGTACGAATTCGATTTCAAGGTGACGTATGTGGATAGCCGCGAGGTGCTTGTCGAGCTAATCGACGTGGAGAAGGACAACGTGTCGATCGACGAGAGACCGGATGCGATTCAGCAATTGATCCATGATTATAAGCGGCATATTCACGAGTGCGCTCAAGCATTGCAGTCATTAACACATGCATAGGAGTGATGGGGTATGTCCAAAGCGAAGGGCTCGGCAGACAAAAATTTGTCTAACGTCGTAGAGGCTCTCGAAGCAGAGCCGGTAAACAGCCATCATGCGCAGCAACTGCAGCAGGACAAAAACGATCGACGGCATCAAGATTCGCTGAATTTCGATCAACCGTCAGACTTGAGTCATCCGCGAAGCTAGGACCTGTTCCAAGCAAGCGGCATTCCAACCTTGCAGGAGGTCAGACCATGTCCAAGCCGGATTCCTATCCTAACCCGGATAGCGTGCCTCATAACCAGAAGAATCGGAAAGACCATAACGAGAGCCTGCAGGCTCCTCTTTCGGGCTCCAAAAAGACGAAGCAGCGCAACCACGTTAGCCATAATAATCCGCAGGGTTAACGCTAAGGGCAGGTTGCGGAACGATCGATGAAAAGGTTGAAGAAACGTTCGAAGAAACGCTCGAAAGAGCATAAGCCCGGTTCGGCCTTGAATGCCGAATCGGGTTTTCTTTCCGTTAAGGAAATAATGAGCCTGCAGCTGTAGGCGTTAAAAACGCCGATGGGCCGTAAAGTAACTCAGATTAGCGTCCATAGGCGATAGTAACGCTTATGGCCCCAAAAAGTAGGCGAACGAGCAGCTGTAGGCGTTAAAACCGCCGATGGACCGTAAAGTAACTCAGATTAGCGTCCATAGGCGTTATTAACGCTTATGGCCCCAAAAAGTAGGCGAACGAGCAGCTGTAGGCGTTAAAACCGCCGATGGACCGGAAAGTAACTCTGATTAGCGTCCATAGGCGTTATTAACGCTTATGGCCCCAAAAAGTAGGCGAACGAGCAGTTGTAGGCGTTAAAACCGCCGATGGACCGGAAATTAACTCTGATTAGCGTCCATAGGCGTTAGTATTGCTTATGGCTCCAAAAAGTACAAGTTTTGCAACTACTGCGCAAAGACAGTGAAACGTAAACGAATTGTGGAGAAAAGAAAAGGAAAACATCGCGCGAGTTTGGCGGCAGATCGCATATTTGAGCTTGCCAATCACTCGTCAGGTTCCGTCATGCGACCATTGACCCGGTGTCTTGGGAACGAATTAAGACCTGTTTGCTTCTAAAGCTTCCAATTTTCGTATAGAATGGAGGTGCTGTGAAAAAAATAGACGGAGGGGAACCATGAAGCTAGTACAACGAATGGGATTTACTGCACTTCTAATTCTTACATTGATCGTGGCAGGCTGCTCGAACAGCGCGCCGCCGAAAGCGGCCATGCAGGCAGCAATGGCCAAAACGACGGAGGCGGATGCCTTCAAGATGTCGATGAACATCCAGCTTGACGAGCTGGAGCTGCCATCGATTCCCGAAGCGGAGGCCAGTGGCCTGCCTGTTGCCAGCCTGACGGGCATGTTCCAGGACGCGACGATTAAGGTGGATGCCACCTACGCGAAAGAGCCCATGCGCATAGATATGAATATGGAATTCGTGCTGCCGGGCATGATGGAGATGAAGCTCGCGATTCCGATGATTATGACCAAAGAGATGCTGTACGTGAAGCCGCCTGAGATTCCGATGCTTCCACTGCCTGAGGAGACCAAAGGCAAGTATGTGGCCATCGACTTGAAGGAGCTGGCTGAGCAGCAAGGTGCGGAAATAAACATGGATCCTGCCGCCCAACAGAAGCTGATTCAGGACCTGTCCAAGACGCTGCTGGACAGCTTCGATGAGAAGACCTACTTCAGCGAAGTAAAAGCGGCGGATGCCGGCTTGCCGGAAGGCGTGAAGGCGGATCAAGTCGTCAAGTTCGCGATTACAGAAGAGAACTATCCGCAGACGGTAGAGACGATCGTGAACGACGTGCTGCCAAAGGTGCTTGATATTCTGCTAGCCAACGAAGGCGCGCTGGAGGCACTGCAAGTGCAGAAGGCCGACCTGGAGCAGGCCAAGGCGGATTGGGAGACAAACAAGACGGAGCTGCTTAACCTTCTCCAGAACGATCTGAAGGTGAATACGCTGGAGATGACAGGCGCGATCAAGGATAATTACATGGTGTATCAGAGCGGCAAGATCAGCATGGAAGTGAACGATGCGGAGAGCGGTCAGAAGGCGAAGTTCGGCGTTTCGTTCAACGGTCAATATTCGGACATCGGCAAGAAGCAGGAGTTCGAGGCATTGCCGACCGATACGGTGACGCTTGAGCAACTGATGGGTTTATTCGGAGCTCCGGCTGGCCTGTAAGACGAGAAGCAATCAAGCGAAATTCATCGTGAAGAGTTGAAAAAAGTCGTTTCCTCGTGAAACGGCTTTTTTTGTCGTACGGGGGATTCTTGCGCTGCAACCCGAAAAACGGGTTGCAGCGCACGCCGGAGTAACTTTGCAGTAGACCCCCAAAAAGACGGCAGCCTGCTCATCATGTTATGCATAGGAAAATCGACCCAATTAAACGGGTCGAATGTCTGTCTTTAGTCCAAAAGGTCCTTTTCTTGAAAATGGATATATAGTCCCGCTAATAAAGTTCTATTATCTTTTATAATAGACTGAACTAGTTCGACAATTTCCTACATAATCCTTGAAAAGGTGATGATAACCTATGATTTCCCCTTTTTTTCGTAAGAAGGGTACCCAGGAGGGACAGGAGGATCGTTCGCAAGAACTAGCAAGTCAGGAGCCTGCTCCCCCAAGCTCAGAGGAAATCTCCGAGACTCCGGTTCAGTCACCCCAGGATTCCATCTTCATTCAGAAGTCCCGTATGGACAAAAAGTCGCTGGATCTCGTGCTTGCGGTAGAACAAATGATTCAGGCCAAACAGCATACGGAGCTCCAGAATAGCGAGCTGCAGGATCGTCTCGCGCACTCTGGCGGACATATCGATCGGTTAAACCGCGATGTAAAGCAATTGACGAGGGTGATCGAGGAGCGGGAGAAGAGCATCCTGGATCTGGAGCAGAAAATCGTCGACAAGAATATGAAGGTCGATCAGGTAGCCGAGGATTACCGCGAGCTGGAGAGACGGATGACGGCCGAGATCGAGGAGTTGAAGAGCGTAATCGAGCTGGAGAAGCAGAAGTACGGCTCGCTTCAGGTCAAGCACAATGATGTGCTTGCGGAGAAGAACAAGCGCATTCATGAGCTCGAGGAGAGAATTGGCAGACAGGATGTCGAGCATCAGCACTTGAAGCAGAAGTACGAGACGACGCATCAAGAGAAAGTGTATCTGGCCAACATGATCAGCGACTTCACGAACCGGATGTCCGCGCCGATCGGAAGAGAAGGCTGAGGATGAAAAGGGATTCCTTGCGAACGTTAGAGCTATTGTCGGTAGAGGACAAGCAGGGCCGCTACGTCATAAGGATAAGCGTTGACGCAGGCAGCGAGGCCAACGGGCCGAGAGAGCTCGAGCTTCAGCTGGACGAGTTGACGTACCAGGGGCTGGGGAGACTGGCTCCGCTATCGACGGGACGCGCTCGTCTGTCTCCTTATGCGCAATACGATCCGTTTAAGCTTACATACTTAAGTTCAATGGTTAAGATCGGCAAGTACGGCGGCGAATCGTATTACTTCGACTGCTCGGCCGAATATGCATCCATGCTGGAGTCTTTGCGCGGCGGCGAGCTGCCCGGGACAGAGGCAAAGGTTGCCTGTACCTCGCCTTCGGCAGCGGTTATGGAGAAAGCGAGCAGCAGCTTGTCGTATGATCCCATCGCCGCTAAAGTAGGAGCAGTCATAAGAGTCTCCTCTATCCGCCTGCGCTCATACCTGCCTATTAACATGCGCCGGTATGCGCTGAAGTCGCTTCGTCTCTTTATGCTGACCTGCATGCTCCTCCTTGCTTGGTTCGAGCTGGAAGGTCAGATCTACATCGATGATGCGAAAGCATTAAGCGAACATCAGACCGTTATATTCGAAGGGACGG
Source organism: Paenibacillus agaridevorans (assembly GCF_018604145.1). NCBI lineage: Bacteria > Bacillati > Bacillota > Bacilli > Caryophanales > Paenibacillaceae > Paenibacillus > Paenibacillus agaridevorans. Next base: position 7,127,808 of record NZ_CP075889.1, read on the forward strand.
GCAGCGAGGTTCTGGGGGCTGGAGCAGCAAGCGGACATGCCTCTCTGACGGAGGGGTCTAGTGGAGCCGCTTCCTTGGCAGCCGGTGGAGCGGAAGGCGGCGGCTCGACGGGAGCGGATTTTACGACAAAGCAAGGCAAGTCGGAGTCCGCAGAAACGGGCGATGACAGTTCCGAAACGACCGACCAGAGTGCAACAGAGCCAGTCGGCGCCCACTCCGATGATGAGTCAATCAAGGGCGGTGTGGCTTCCCTAACTACGGAATTCGAGCATGTAGAAGTCATGACGCTGGATCCAGGCTCTACCGTCTACAGTCTGCCGAAGGGGTACGTCGCATTGACATTCGACGATGGTCCATCGGATTATACGAAGGCGATCGTCGATCTGCTCCGCGAGCGCGGGGTAGCGGGCACGTTCTTGTTCATAGGGCGCAATGCCGACCGTTATACGGTAGAAGCGGCTTATGCGGCGGAGCAGGGGATGGCGGTCGGCAATCATTCCTGGGATCATAGCAATTTGACCACGAAGGAGATGGATGACATCTCCGCCAACATAGCGAAGGCGAACGAGGTCATTGGGAAACACAGCGATGCGTTAGTATCCGTGTTCCGTCCGCCATATGGCGCTCTGAATGACGACATGGCGGTTGCGGCGGAGGAGCTCGGAATGAAGATGCTCATGTGGAACCGAGATCCTAAGGACTGGCAGGCCGCTAGCTCGAAGGAGATCATCCGTTATTTCAAGACGATCGACGCCTCGGGCGGCATCTACGTCATGCACGAGAAGAAGGCAACGCTGGACGCGCTGCCGGACATCATCGATTATTTGCTGGAGCAGGACCTGAAGTTCGCGGTGTTTCAGTAATACGGAAGGGTCAGAATCGGCCGAGAGGCTATTCTGATCCTTTTTTGCCGTGTTGGGGGTTGAAAAGTAAAAAATAACCCCCATAATGTATGAACATGGCTCATATTCAAGCGGTACGGTTCCCCATACAATAAAGTTGTAAGCGCAATCAAATGAAAGAGGGGGAGTTGTTTTGAAAAAGGTGTTTCGAATGGTAGCGCCAGCGATAGCGGTCATACTGATGATTTCGGGATGCAGCAACGGCAGCGGCAATGGTCAAAAGCCAGACCCAACCCAAAATCCGGGTACGGAGCAGAAGAAAGAAGCGGTGATTACCGTTGCGGGGTTTGACGACTTCTGGAAGGGCGAAGATAGCCCGGGCATGGTTATTACCAAGCAATTCAATGAGAAGTACAAGGGCGAGATCAAGGTTGAAGTCCGATACATGCCAACATCGGAGTATAACACTGCGATTCAGGCATCGATCGCCAGCAATGATCTGCCGGATATCTTCCTGAGCCCGCAAGGGATGGACGCACGCCAAATCGTGGAGAATGGTTGGGCGGCGCCCCTGGATGAATTCGTTTCCGCCGAATGGAAAAATCAGTTCATGCAAGGTTCCTTCCAGGAAGGCGTGAATATGATCGATGGCAAAACGTACACTTGGCCGTTGCGCGGTCTCAACCATCGCTCACTGCTGTATTACAACAAAAAGGTGATGCGCGATGCCGGATTGGACCCGGAGAAACCGCCAGTGACATGGGACGAGCTCCGCGAGATGTCCAAAGCGATTACGGAAAAAGGAAACGGCAAGACGTTCGGCCTTGTATTTGCCGGCGGCGAGCCGGTAGCTCTTGATCAAATGATATTGGGGCTTACGGCCTCCAAGGTTCCGACCCAAGGGGATATGCCGGGCTTTAATCTGCAAAACGGCACCTATTTGTTCGACACGCCGGAGTGGATCGGCGCGATCGAGCTGCTGCAGGGAATGAAGCAGGATGGCAGCATCATGCCGGCATCCTACAGCATGAAACCGGCTGAGGCCAACGTGTACTTCGGCGAAAATTTGGCAGCCTTCCTGATTGATCCGCGTCATCGCATGTGGCAGATCAAACGTGATGCGCCGGATGCCGAATTCGGCATTGCAGCCGTGCCTCAACAGGACGGCGAACAGCCTTATTACGGCTATACAGTCGCCAACACGGCAGGTTATATGCTGTCTGCCACATCCGAAAACAAGGAAGCGGCAGGCAAATATATTGAAGAGGCGTTCGCCTACAAAGAATTTTTCAAAAGCACGATTCAAAGCGGGGCCTCGTTGTCGCCGATTGATGAGCTGAACGCGGACGAATCGTTGTATCCGTATCCGGAATATAAAGTATTCTTTAATATTCATCAAGATACAATGCGCGAGAGTCCGAATTATGCCATCGCCAATCCGGAGACGGCGCTTGTAATTGGCGAGCTCGGCCATATTCGTCAAACCAAAATTAAACCGACGTTTGGCGAACTGTTGTTGAACTTGCTGGTGGACGACAAGTTGGACGCTGCTGCGCTCATGAAGGATTATGCGAGCAAAATGAACAAAGGTCTGCAGGATGCTATCGATAAAGTAAGCGCCACAGGCGTGAAAGTAAGCAGAGACGACTTTACGTTCCCGAATTGGGATCCGACGAAGGACTATACGCAAAGCGATTATGACGCATTGAAAAAGTAGACAGAAACGTCGGCGGCGCTTTCTTATAAATGGCGAGGAAGCGCTCCGCCGGCGGTTGTACTGCCAGAGGGGAGGTTCATGATGAAGGAAACCGCCGGTTCATCAAAAATGAGCCGAATAAGACGCAAAAAGCTGTTTTATTGTTATTTGTTTATTTTACCGCAGTTGGTCCTGTTTCTTGCTTTTACACTGTATCCGATCATCATGAGTTATGTATACAGCTTCTACAACTGGAGCGGCTTTGGGCCGCTAAAGGATTTTATAGGGTTCGAAAACTATGTAGAGACGGTTCGCGATCCGCTCTTCTGGAATGCTTTTAAAAACAGCTTTATCTTTATGTTTTTCCTGGTCATCATTCAATTGCCGTTAGCGCTGTTAATGGCCATCACTCTCAATTCGAATTGGTTAAAGGGAGCCACCCTGTTTCGTACCCTCTACTTCTTGCCGGTTGTTACAACAACCGCGGTCATTGGCGTTGTCATGCGTTTTATCTTCGGTTCTTATAACGGGTTAGTCAATGAAATCCTGATGAAGATCGGAATCATCGGCGCGCCGATCGATTGGCTGGGTTCGATGGATACCGCGTTGGTGATTGTCATTGCCGTAGGGATTTGGAAAACTTTCGGGATGAAGATGGTCTACTGGTTAGCCGCGCTGCAATCCTTGCCCAAGGAGCTTTATGAAGCTGCCAAGGTGGATGGGGCCAGCGCGGTGCAATCATTCCGCTATATTACGATCCCGCTGCTGCTGCCGGTAGGAAGCGTGATTCTGCTGTTATCGACGGTTAACGCTCTTCATGTATTTGATCTTGTGAAATCAATGACAAACGGCGGTCCCGCATTCAGCACCGATATGGTTGATTTATATATTTATCGTTATGCATTCGAAGGCATGGGCATGCCAAGATCCGGATTTGCGTCCGCGGCAGGCATATTCTATGGGATTGCGATCTTGTTCATTTCATTGATATTAGGTATTTTGGTCAAACGTTCAGGCGGCAAGAAGGCCGCGCATTAAGGTCGCAAGGAGGGAAGCCGTTATGCTGTACGCCCAAAAAAAACGAGTCGGCAAAGCGCTTGTATATCTTATATTGAGTCTAATCGGAATCATCTGGATCTATCCGTTCGTGTGGATGATTGCCGCTTCGTTGAAAACAAACACGGAGTATATTACGAAAGGTTTTAGCTTGCTGCCGGAAAAACTGCAATTCGAAAACTATGCAAGGGCATGGGATACAGCCAATTTCTCCACCTATTTTCTTAATACAACCATTATTACGGTTTCCGTTGTAGCGATTGTGATCGCGGTTTGCGCGATGACAGGGTATGCGCTAGGCCGCTTCAAATTCCCGGGCAGAATTGTGTTTATGTCCGCGATTACGGCTACGATGTTTATGCCAAAGGGATATACGATCATTCCCATCTACGTTTTCATTAATGCGCTGGGGTTGAATAATACGCTGGCGGGCATTATATTGGCAGAGGTTGGCGGCGCGCATGTCTTGTTTATTTTATTGTTTACCGCGCATTTCAGCGGCTTGCCGAAGGAGCTTGAAGAAGCGGCGGAAATCGACGGCGCAGGATTTATCCGAACCTTCGTACAAGTGATGCTGCCGCTGTCGAAGCCGATTTTTGCCACAACCGCCATTTTGCAATTTATGTGGGCGTGGAATTCATTCCTGCTCCCGCTGGTCTTTACGCTTAATAAGCCGGAGCTGCGCACGCTTGGTGTCGGCATGTACCAATTCGTAGGCGAGCATAGTATAGATTGGACTGGTATGGCGGCCGCCGCAACGATTTCGTTGCTTCCCATTATCATTATCTTCATCGTGTTCCAGCGTTATTTCGTAGAAGGCGTTGCCGGAGCGGTGAAAGGTTAAGTAGAATCGTCACGGCATGGAGAGGAATCCGGGTATATGAAGCTGCTCATCAAAAAAACCGCAATCTTCCGCAATATGAATATGCGCAATAAGCTGCTGATCATCTTTATTATGATCGGGCTTGTACCCGTATTGTTTTTTGCCGCCTTCTTCTTTCAACAGTCGAAGTCGGCATTCGAAGAGGAGTTGGGGAAATACACGCTGGAAATTTCCAAGCAGGTGGGCGGCAGACTCGATGCTTTTGTGCAGGAAATGGAACGGGTGAGCAATATTATTCGCTTCAATTCGGATGTGCAGACGATTTTATACGAATGGACGGAGGAACGAACGGCATCGTCGATCTATGCCGAGCGCAATGTACGCAGTCTTTTCGAAAATATCGGCAACTTCCGCGAGGACTTCAAAGGTATTTTCATGGTGACGGATCATGGCCTGCTTGTCTATAACGGGACTGGCGACGTAGCCAAACTTCATTATAATTTCCACGATGATCCCTGGTATCAGTCGGTGAAGGAGCAAACCCGTTTCAGGCTGAATAAGGCTCATCCGCAAACGTATGTGAAAGGAGAAGAGGTCGTAACCTTCTCCGCCCGAATAACGGATAACCGCGAGTTCAAGACAAAGGGAACGCTGCTCATCGACTTCTCGCCTCAGACCATCAAGAGCATGAGCGAAAATATTCAGCTCGGCAGTTCCGGGCATGTATGGATGATGACAGCCGATGGCGAGCCGATATTGCCGTCGCAGACGCTGCCGGATTGGCTGAAGGACGAAGAGCTGTTTAAGAAAGTGCAGCAGGAGTCCTCCGGATTTATCCCGTTCGACTATGCGGGCGTGCAAATGTTGGCCGGTTTCTATACCTCCTCGGAGACAGGCTGGAAAATCATCGGTTCGGTTCCGTTCGAGGAGCTGGCTTCCGGACTGTACGGCATTCGTACCTTTATCGTTATTTTGGCTATAGCGGCGCTGGTCGTTATTTTGTTGCTGGCAACAGCGCTGAGCCGAATGATCACCAAACCGCTTAAAGTGATGGAACATCGTATGGCGGAAGTCGGCAAGGGGAATTTCGAGACGGGGTTGCCGGTTATGGCCCGGGATGAAATAGGGCGGCTCAGCATCAGTTTCAATCGGATGATCACCGAGCTGCACCGGATGAATAACGAGGTGTTTCAATCCCAGCTCAGGGAGTATCGGCAGCAAATCCAGCTCCAAAATTCGGAGATGAGGGCGCTGCAAGCCCAGATCAACCCCCATTTCCTATACAACACACTCAACACCATTGCTTGCATTGCGGAAGTCTATGATCGGGAAGAGATTTCGGAGGTCAGCCATTCCTTGTCGCGCATGCTGCAATACAGTATTACCGGCGGTTCCACGGCAACGGTCGAGGAAGAATTAACCCATTTGTTGTCTTATATGAGTATCGTCAATGTTCGTTTTCCGATGAAATTTACGTTGGAGCTGCAGGCGGATCCCGAGATTAGGCGAATGAGCTTTATGAAGCTGATCTTCCAACCTCTCGTCGAAAATGCGGTTAATCACGGCTTCCCCGGTCTGGATCAGGGACATATTCGCGTGGAGGCCAAGCTGGACGGCGATGCGGTCATCTTTACCTTCGCAGACGACGGTATCGGCATTGCCAAGGAGAGGCTTAATCAGATTCGGGCCGAGCTGCGGCAGAAGGAAGGGGAAGGCGGGGCGGCTTCCGATCATATCGGATTGCGTAATGTCTACTATCGCTTAAACATGCTATACGGCGACCGATTTAGTATGACGATTTGGAGCAAACCCGGGGAAGGAACGCGCATTGTAATCCGCATAGAAGGAGGAGCGGCAGATGTTACGGACATTGATCGTGGATGATGAATTTTGGATGCTGGAAGGTTTGAAGAAGGTCATTAAGCGGGATTGTCCCCAGTTTACAGTGACTGCGGCGGCCAGAGATGGCGCACAGGCGCTGGAATGGCTGGAGCGGGAAAGCTTTGATCTGGTCATTACCGATATTCGGATGCCAAAGATGGACGGACTGCAGCTGCTGCAGGAGATGAGAGCGCTCGGGAAGACGATTCCCGTGCTCATCTTCTCCGCGTACAGCGACTTCGACTATGCGAAACAGGCGATTCATTACGGTGCCTTCGATTATATCTTGAAGCCGATTAATCGCAGCGAGATTCGCGCGGCATTAAATCGAATCGAAACGATGCTGACGGCTCAGGGACATCAGAGGGAAGCGCTTGTAGCGGTTACGCCGGAGCAGCCGCTGCAAGGCAAACAAGTGATTGAAGCCATGCAGAAGCTGATTCAAAGCGAATATATGCATGATTTGTCGATCGTCGCCATTGCGGACAAGCTGGGCTACAATTCGGCGTATTTAAGCCGGTTGTTCAAGCAGGAGAGCGGAGTGGGGTTTTTGCAATATTTGACGGAATATCGTTTGAAGGTTGCCGTTCAGCTCATGGAGAACAAAGGTTTCAGCATAACGGAAATAGCCAGGCAGGTGGGTTATGCGGATTATAAACACTTTCGCAAAGTGTTCAAGCAATATAAAGGAACGTCGCCCAGCGAATATATCGAAAAATAAGTGGTGAGAGCCGATGTGGAAAAAACCGTCGATGACTCCGCCTTCGGAGAGACCTTGTTTGTTTCTTCGGAAGTCCGATCTTGCGCCGTTGCGGAAGCGGCTGCAGCATGCGGATATGGGGAGTATGTGGGATCGAATGAAGGCGTTTGCTCCCCTGCGGGAGGAAGATTGGCTGCAACTGTCGATGCGAAGCACGCTCGACATCATCTATGCAATTGAATCGTATGCGCTGCAATATGTAGTGCTGGAAGAACGTTCAATCGGATTAAAAGCCAAAAAACTGGCGTTGATTGCGTCGCGTCGCGCTTTTAACCCCAATTTGCAGGATATTTCACGAGAAATCGGACGTCTGATGATTGCGATCGCGTTAGTTTATGACTGGTGCAATGCGCTGCTTGACGAAGAAGAGAAAAAAAGATTGGTTATCGAGTTGAAAAGACTCGCTTCGCTCCTGGAATGCGGATATCCGCCGACACATGAAGGTGCTTTTGTCGGACATACAAGCGAATGGATGCTTATGCGCGATATGATGGCCGCCGGCATTGCGATTTACGAAGATGACCCTGAGATGTACGACTACGCCGCAGGTCGCTTTCTGGAGGAGTTCGTTCCCGCGCGCAACTTCTTTTATCCATCGGGCTGGCATCATCAGGGAGACAACTATGGCAGCTATCGATACCAGGCAGAGCTGTTCGCCACGTGGATTTTCGGTAGAATGGGGCATGCCCGAGTATTTGATGCCCGTCAGGAGCGGGTCGGCTATCAGTGGATTTACGCTCGCCGCCCCGACGGCAAGCTGCTGCGGGATGGGGATGCCGATAATCCGTTGTATGCGGAGAAGGAATATATCAAGCTGTTCCCGCTCGTTTATTTAATGGCCGGCAACTATTATGGCAACGGGTATTTCCTGGAGCAGCAGCGGATCGAGCATCCGGTCATTCCGGACATGTATTTGCTGTTTGCTATCTTGTTTCATAATCCCGAGCTCGGCACGAAGCCGATAAGCGAGTTGCCGCTTACCCGATATTTTGCGGAACCGGCAGGGATTATGATCGCACGCACGGGCTGGAATGAGGGGGCGGTTATCGACAAACAATCCTCTGTCGCAATTGTCGAGATGAAAATCGGGATGTACCAATATAATAACCATCAGCATCTGGACGCGGGAGCCTTTCAAATTTATTACAAAGGTTATTTGGCGATCGATTCCGGTATTTACAAAGGTTCCTCGGGCAAATACCAATCGCCGCATAATAAATATTATTTCAAGCGGACGGTCGCGCATAATGCCATGCTCGTGTATGATCCGGGCGAGCTGCAGGAGCAGCCGTACATTGTGGACGGCAAGCTGACCTGGCCGAATGTAATGGATGGCGGGCAGCGCTGGCCCGGAGCGGGCAAACCTCCGCAAAACATGGAGGAGCTGCTCGGCGGCGAATACGAGCGAGGCAAGGTGCTTGCGCGCAGCTTCGGCCCCGATCCGCAAGAGCCCGATTATTCCTATTTGAAAGGCGATCTGACCAAGGCTTATTCGAAGAAGGTACGCCATTATACACGTTCATTCGTTTGTCTTAACCTGAAACAAGCCGGAGTGCCCGCCGTTCTGATCGTATTCGATGCGGTGGAGGCGGCCAGCAAGCTCTTCGAGAAGGCATGGCTCTTGCACAGCATTGAGAAGCCAGAGATATCGGGGAAGCGGACCGTAATCGCTCGCAGCGAGGATGGCTACGGCGGAGAGCTGGCGGTGGATACGCTGCTGCCGAAGCAAGCGACGATTGAACCTGTTGGCGGGGAGGGACGTCAATTCGAGTCGCGCGGCGTCCATTATGCAAATGATTTTGCGGCAACGGTCGAGCAAGGCGCCTGGCGCATAGAAGTGAGGCCGAAGGAAGCGGCGGAACGGGATTTGTTCCTGCACGCGATACAGATCAAGGACCATGACGGCGAGCAGGCTGCCGAAGCTAAGCTGGTTGAAGCGGGAGACGCCGTTGGCGTTCAGGTGCAGGGCTGGCTTGTGTTGTTCAGCCGAAGCGGGTTGTCGTTGGATGGGAAGCTGACAATCGCCGCCGATGAGTCGGGAAACAAACGCAAAATACTCGTTACGGATATAGCAAACGGAATATGGCGTGTACACGGCCGATCGACTGATGGCAAGAAACGGAGCGAGCAAGTGGAAGTAACGGAGGGCGTATTGCTTACGGAAGCTGCGGCAGGGGTTGTGCAGCTCGAAAGGATGGGAGCAGATGGAGAAGCAAGGTGAGCAAGACGGTCGGGACACGCCGGGCACATATGGTGAGCAATCGCGAGATGGGCATGGCAAGGAGGGAGCGCCGGGCAAACTCGCCAAGCCGCATGTGGTTGTCATTATGGCGGATCAACTGCGCTACGATGTCGTGAACGAGCGTTATATGCCGAATGTAAGCAGGCTGAAGGAGGAGTGCGCCTCGTTCGAGAGAGCTTACTGCGCTTCCCCGCTTTGCGTGCCGGCAAGAGGAGCATTCTTTAGCGGACTATATCCGAATGTCAACGGTTCGCTTATCAATCCTTGGGAGCCGCTCGAGGCCGAGTATGGTTATGTGCGACCGGGAACCGCCAATATGTACAGCATGATGGAAGAGGGATGGGATAGCTGGCATACGGGCAAACAGCATTTCAACAGAAAGGATATTCAGCAAAGCTGCTCCAGGACGCATTGGCATACGCTGGAGGATCATTATGGCGACTTCTTGAAGCAATATGGCAAGCGGCACCCGGGCGGCCCCGCTTTCAAAGGCATCGTGCCCGAGATGGCGGCGGGAACCACAACGCGGATTAAACGGTATTCGATTCCAACTACGGGCTGCTACGAGGAAGGACTCGACTATTTTTATGACGGATATATTGCCAAAACCTCGCTGGATGCGATTCGCGGCCGGGATCGCGGCAAGCCGCTGCTGCTAAATGCGATGTTTGTCGCGCCGCATCCGCCGCTGGATGTGCCGGAGCCATGGTACTCGATGTACAAGGACGAGCCGATTCCGGACAATGTGGCGTTGTGGTCATACGGGCAATCGCCGCTTCAGCTTTATAATCTGACCGGAGCCATCGGCAACGGTTATACGAAGGAGCAGTGGCGGTCCATCTGGCAGGTCTATTTAGGTCTGGTATCGCTGCTGGATCATTGCGTGGGGCTCCTCATCGACGAGCTGAAGGCTCAGGGGATTTACGATGAAACGTTAGTGATTTTTACAAGCGATCATGGCGAAATGCTCGGCTCGCATCGGCTTTATCAGAAAATGTGCATGTACGAGGAGTCGGTACGGACGCCATTGTTGATGAAATTTCCGGCGGACGGCCGCGTAGCTCCGCAAACGGTAGAAGCACCGGTCAGCGCCGTAGATATAATGCCGACGCTAGCCGATTATTTGCAGCTTGACGGAGAGGCGTCATTCTCAGGAGAGTCCTTGTTGCGGCTTTTAAGAAGCCAGCGGCAAGAAGCGGATGATGCGCCCGGGAATTCCTTGATGAATAGAGATCTTTTTATCCAATTTGACGGCAATGGGGCGAGAGGCAACTTCCAACGCAGCGTGGTGCGCGGAGCGCGCAAGCTTATTGTGGATATGTTTAAGAATGAGCTGTTCCTTGAATTGTACGATGTCGTGGAAGATCCGCAGGAGCAGCGCAATTTGGCCATTGAGCAGGCGCATGAGGGGGAAATCCGGTCTCTGCTTGGCAGCTTGGCGAGGCATATGGAAGCAACAAACGATTTGTTGAAGCTTCCGCCCGATGCGTACGAATCTTTTATTGCAAGCTATAGCGCTTTTATCAAACGCCCTTAGGAGAGAGGGAGGGAAAGCGATGGGTTGGCATAGGAACAAGACGCAAAAACGAGCGGGCAAGCCAATTAAATTCGACCTGCGAGGTTTCCTGGAGGGCGAGCGGACAGTGGAAGCTCTTATGCTGGACATATTGAGCCATTGCTGCGATTTGCTTGTTGAGGAACAGGTGCGGGATGTATGGAGCGGCAGCTTGGGCGGTATTTGGTGTACGGGCTGTCAGACCGTTCATGGCCGCAGCGGAGATGCGATTTTTCCGCTCTATTATTTATATTTGATCAGCAAAGAAGAGAAATACAGAGATGCGGCACGCTCTCTGCTTCGTTATATCATAGCCGCCCAGGGGGAAGACGGAGCTTGGCGCAATGAGCCGGAAGCCGATTGGAAAGGAACGACGGTTTTCCAGTTGCTTGCCTTATGTCATGCCTGCGATCAACTGACGGATCAAGAAGATGGCGAGGCGCTTAAACCCGTCATTGCCAAAGCGGCGGCTTGGGTATCCGCGACGTTCGGGGAAGGCGGTGATACCAATATCAATTATTATTTATCCTCTGCATTGGCTTTGCTGCTTTCGGACCGAATCCTGGGCAAACCTGAATATGGCGGGCAAGCCAAGCGGCTTATGCATGGATGCATCGATACCCGGCTCAGTCGGGACGGATGGTTGTTTGGCGAGAAGACGAGAATGCGTCCTTTTACGCAAATGACGTGTACGGTCGATGTCGGCTATAACCTCGATATGAGCCTTGGGGTCATGGCGGAATATGCCAAACTCACGGGTGATCCCAAAGTCATGTCGGCCGTCCTGCTGGCGCTTGCCAAACATATGGAAATGGTTTATCCCGACGGCTCGATCGATAACTCCTTTGGAAGCCGCAATTACAAATGGACGCTGTTCGGCAGCAAGACCGCGCATGGTTCCCAGATGGCCTTTATGCTGCTGGCCGACAAAAATGCTGCCTTTTATCGGGCGGCTCGGCTCCATACGAATTATTTGGCAAGCTGCATTCGTCCCGATGGACGGTTCGGTTATGGTCCGATGCATGAGCAGTTGTTCGAACAGGGATGTATACATCCCTCTATTAATCGTGCAGATGCGTTGGCTGTAGCATTGGCTTATGGCGCGGAATTCGGGCAGCGAGAACAAGAGGAATGGGATGACATGAGGAACCAGGTGCAGCTTCCTTCCGAAATCCTGTTCGGGGCCAAGTCCTACAAAGAGCTGGCGGTCCATCAATTGCGTTCGCATAATTGGATGGCAACGATTAGCTGCTCGGGAGTTCGCAATGCTCCGACCGGAGGGACGGTCGGATACTTATGGCATAAGGCCGTTGGCGCTGTGCAATTGGGCGGGATGACCGTGTATCGGCAATACGAGGCGTTTAATATGCCGAAAGCGTTGCCGGGGATGGAAGAGCCGATTGCGCCAAGAATTGAGGTTTCCCGGGAAGGTAGATTGTACAGCAATCTGTACGAACATGATGCCTATGCGAATGCTGCCGCAGTAAACAATGCGGACAGCCGCGAGAATGAGAATGGGGCTGCCGGGGCTGCAGCCGTTGTTTACGGCAAGCTCAAGGCCATGGACGAAGGCAACTGCTATGATTGCGCCGCTTTCTACAGGATTGATTATGAATTGGAAGGCGACGAATTTATCAAACGGTATGAAATCGATGTGCGACTTGCTTGCGACAATATCGCGATCGTGGAGCCGATTGTAACGGCTCGCGCAGCCGTTGCCCAGGCGGACGGACGCATTCAAGTGGAGGTTCTGCATCAACGCCAATTGATGTTGAGAGCGTCCGGCAATTCATTGCTATTGGAGCCGGAGTCATTGGCGGAGCGTTCCGTCTCTATCTTCCCATCGGTCATAACGGTGCCGCTGCGTTGGAATACAGGCAAGGTCGCGCCAGGAATCTATCGATTTCAAATCAAAATGCGAATCAAATAAAGAGATTACGCGAGAGGAGGGTCAGGATGTTGGACAAGCAGCAATGGGCGCAAGACGCATGGCGGCGCGCGGCGGGCAAGATTAAAGCAATGAGCGAGACGATCGGAGTCGGCTTCCCTCATGCGAGTCTGGCGGGCAAGTATGATCGAACCGCGGCAAGCGCCTGGACATCGGGATTCTGGCCGGGTCTGCTATGGCTTGCTTACAGAGAAGAAGGCGACGAGAGCTTGAAGCGGCTTGCGCAGACATGCGAAGCGGCCCAGGATGAGGCGCTTGACGAATTTGCAAAACTTCATCATGACGTAGGTTTCATGTGGTGTCTGAGCGCTGTAGCCAGCTACAAACTTTCGGGGGATGAACGGTCCAAGCAACGCGCCTTAAAGGCGGCGTCCATTCTGGCCGGGCGCTTTAATCCGCAAGGCAACTTCATACGGGCATGGAACAGCTATGTGTGGCGGAATGAAAAACATAACGAAGGTTGGGCGATTATTGACTGCATGATGAATATTAGCCTGCTGTTCTGGGCGACAGAAGAAACCGGGGATGCGAGGTACAGGCATATTGCGATGCGCCATGCCGATACGGTGCTGAGCCAGTTTATACGACCGGATGGTTCCGTACATCATATCGTATGTTTTAATGCGGAGACCGGCGAACGCGAGTCGGCATTAGGCGGTCAAGGCTATTCGCCGGACTCGGCCTGGGCCAGAGGCGTATCCTGGGCGATATACGGGATGGCGATTTGTTATCGTTATACGGGCCAAGAGCGGTATTTGCGGGCGAGCCAGCAAACCGCGCATTATTTTATGGCCAATCTGCCCGAAGATGGTATTCCCTATTGGGATTTCAGACTTCCCGATTATACAGATGCTCCTCGCGATGCGTCGGCAGCGGCGATTGCCGCCAGCGGCATGCTGCTCCTTGCGCGTCTATTGCCGGCGGATCAAGGCGGGATGTACGAACGATGCGCGCTGCGATTGTTGCAAGCGATTGATACGCAGTGCGCCGCCTATGGAGCGGAGGATGAAGCCATTGTGAGGCATGCGACAGGCAACTTCCCAACCGGGAAAAACATCGACACGCCGCTCATCTATGGCGATTATTTTTATGCGGAGGCTTTGACTGGATTGCTCGGCAGCCGTCAACTATTTTGGTAGAGCTCTCTATGGGGGAGCGAGGGAGGAATTACGATGAGAATTGTTTATTTGGATATCGATTCGCTGCGTCCCGACCATATGGGCTGCTACGGGTACAACCGAAATACAACACCCTACCTGGATCAAATAGCGGCAGAAGGCGTTCGCTTCAATCAGGTATATACGGCCGCTTCTCCCTGTGCGCCTTCGAGAGCCAGCTTCATGTCGGGCCGCTTCGGCATTAATCACGGGGTGCTGACCCACTGGGGGGCAGGCTGTCATTACGAATATCCGCAAGGCGACGGGCACAGCAAGGAATATCCGTTCCTGCCGCGTCTGCTTCGGGAGGCGGACTACCGCACGATTACCTTTTCTTCTTTCGGCGATCGTCACCATGCCTGGTGGTACTTCGCGGGTTGGAATGAAATTCATACGCACACGCTGAAAGGCGGCAACGAAGACGCCCATGAGGTGAACGCCGCGGTGCTGCCTTGGGTGAAGGCGCATGGCGCCGAGGACAACTACTTCCTGCATATTCAGTATTGGGATGCGCATTCCAGGTACACCTATCCTGAGCAATATGCGGAGCAATTTGCCAATGATCCCGCGCCCGTCTTTCCGACGGAGGAAGATATTAAGCGCCATCGTCAGGATACGCATCCCCGTTCGGCGACTTTCCTGCATTGGAGCGATGATTACAGCAAAATTCCGAAACGAACGATGCCGCTGGAGATTGCGGGCCGCCGGGACTACGAGAAGCTGATTAACGGCTATGACGGCGGTATTTCCTATTTGGACGAGCATATCGGTCGGTTAATGGACGCTTTTCGCGAGCTGGGCGTGCTGGATGATGTCTGTTTTATTGTCAGCGCGGATCATGCGGAGTCGTTCGGCGAGCAGGGCGTTTATTTGGAGCATGGCATGGCAACGGAGGCCGTTCATCATATCCCGCTAATTATGAAATTCCCGGGACTGAGCAAGGCGGGGCATGTGGATCAAGGGCTTCATTATAACGTTGATGTTGTGGCCACCATAGCCGATTTGGCGGGACTGCCGAAGCCGGCAGGCTGGGACGGCCGATCGCTCCTGCCGGCGCTGACGGGCGGTCAGGCGGAGAAGCGTGAATTCCTCGTGCTGGAGCATGGTCTTTATGCTTGCCAACGGGCGGTAAGGACAAAAGAGTGGCATTATATCCGCACTTATCATGAAGGTTTTTATCAGTTGGAGCCGGACATTTTATACGATTTGGAGAGAGATCCTTACCAGCGCAATAATGTTGCCAGCGAGCATCCCGAAGTCGTGCGGGAGCTTGGCGCGCAGCTTGAAGGGTGGATTGCGGAACAAATGGCGGGCAATCTCATGAAGGACGATCCCATGATGGAGATTATAGAGGACGGAGGTCCGTTCCGGTATTTAAAGCCGCACGATTGGGCGGGAAGATTGGAGCGGGCGGGACGCAAGGAAGAAGCTGCTGCTGTTCTCGGGCGCTAAGAGGCGCACCATTTCATTTTGATAAAGAGGAGAATGAATATGCAAACGTATTGGGGAGATATACACAATCATTGCGGCATCAGTTACGGTTTTGGCAGCTTGGAGAATGCGTTGAAGGCGGCGAAGGGACAGCTCGACTTTTGTGCGATTATCGGACACGCTTCCTGGTATGATATGCCCGAGCGCCGCGCTCCGCTTGAGTTTCTCGTAGATTTCCATACGAATGGTTTTGCGAAGCTGGAGGGGCATTGGGATCAGGTCAGAGAAGTCGTGAAGCAATTCAACCAAGATCACGAATTTGTTACTTTCCAGGGTTATGAGGCACATTCCAGCGAATTTGGCGATCATCATTATGTATCGCCCGACGATGATTTGCCGCTTGTCAAAGGCAAGTCGCCGGCGGATATTATCGAGCAGCTGAAGCCGCGCCGCGTCATCGCCGTTCCGCATCATGTCGGGTACACGCCGGGCTATCGCGGCGGCAACTGGGAATCGTTTAATACCGCCATCAGTCCTATCGTAGAGGTTGTATCCAAACATGGCTGCGGCATGTCGGTAAACAGCCCGTTTCCTTATTATCATGATATGGGGCCTCGTGATTCCAAAAGCACCGTATACGCGGCGATTGCCCGCAAGCACAGGATGGGTTTTGTCGGCTCGACGGATCATCATGCCGGTTATCCCGGTTCTTACGGCGATGGCCGCATGGCTGTAGTGGCTGAGGAGAAAACGAGAGAAGGGATTTGGGAGGCGATTCAAGCCCGCCGCACTTATGCCGTCAGCGGAGATAAAATCGATTGCCGGTTTACGCTCAACGGCGCTCATATGGGCAGCGAGATTGCGGTGGGAGCGGGGGCAAGAGATATTCGGCTTGATCTGACGGCATGCGATCGGATCGATAAAATCGTTATATTCAAAAACTTGCGCCCGTGGAAAGTCGTAACCGGCTGGGATATGCTGAACCAACCTTCCGTTAGCGGCTCAACGTATAAAGTAAAAGTAGAGATGGGCTGGGGAGATAATAAAGCGGGCTACTTATGGAATGCGGATGTGAAGGTAAGCGGCGGCAGCATGCGCTCTGTCGAAACCTGCTTCCGCGGCAGAAGCGTGCTTGCTCCGACTCCGGAGCTGAAGGATGATCCAGAATTGAACGCGCTTGGCAATGCCGTTCATAGTCAGTCCGATTCTCATGTGAGCTGGTCTTGTCTGACGGTTAAGAACCCGACAACGCTCCATCCGCACACAGGCGGCGTTATTCTGGAAATCGACGGCGATTTGAACACTCGGCTTGAGCTGGAGGCTAACGGCATTTCCATCGCAACCACGATTCATGAGCTGTTGAGCGGCAATATGACGCGCCACAAGCATAGCTTTAATTCGGAAGCGGTTGTCATTCATCCCGCCATCCCTGTCGCCCAATATGCGTTTAGCGGCAGCTTCACGGATTCCGAGCAGGAAGATGAGTGCGATGTTTATCATGTTGAAGTTCAACAAGAGAACGGACAATGCGCCTGGATTTCGCCGATTTATGTTGTTTAAGCCTTCGCGGTCCAATAATAAAGCCAGAGCTGATCGTATCAGTCTCTGGCTTGTTTGTTGTGGTTATGGATAAAAACTGGCGGCCCCGAGATGAATCGAACATCCGACACCACGTTTAGGAAACGTGTGCTCTATCCGCTGAGCTACGGGGCCACAGCAAGTAACATTATAACACCGGAGCCTTTGGTGGCGCAACTTAGAACTGTTCAAGAGGTTTAGTTTTGTTTTTGAAAAGATGCGTTGCTCTCTGTATGTATCAGGCGCAGAAGCTCGACTAGGTCATGAAGCCGTTTCAACTGCGAGGCATACTGTCTTGCATCCTCCCGACGCTTGATCGCGATTGCCTCGCGGATAAGCCCATGCCAACGTTCGGGCAATTGCGTAAGACCATACTCCCCGGCAGCGATCTTGCTCGTCACGCCATGCTCCCGGATGGTGTAAAATTGCCGCAACATGCCAAGCGTGCACCATTCTACTGCAAAATCCAATTGTTCCACAGGCACGGTATGCTCGTTCATATCAGACGAATGCAGGTTCTGTTCCAATCGGGCAATCCATGCGGCCCAATAGGAATTCATATTTTCAATCACGTATTGGATAAGAGCTTCGGATGATATTTCAAAATCGAAGGATAAACGCTGACCATGCACGCAGATGCCGTGTCTTTGAAGGAGCCACCATGTGATCGGATTTAAATCCCCGTCTCCATCCGATTGCATTTTTCTATCGAAATAAGTGGGGACGGGAGGGATTTCTCCGACAGACTTTCCAGCATCCTCTTGTCGGATATAGGCCCCCATTATGTCTAATCCGAAAAGAGTCGGTTCAACCTCCTTGTGCGCATCCTCAATTAATCGAATGTCGGATGGCGTTAACTTTCGATTAACGAATACGAGAAAATCTATATCGCTTGAGCCCTCAATAAAAGCATTTAGAGCAGTCGAGCCATAAACATACACAGATACTACGGTATCCTGTATGCGATTTTGGAGCGATTCGTATAACTTTCGCATAGACCTCTCAACAATTTCTGGTAATATTCCAGCCATTTCGATATCTCGCCTCCTTAATCTACCCTATAATCCGGAGTATTGAACTTACCCTCCTTATGATAAATGTAGTAAATGATTCAAAAAAGAGAAAACATCTTTAATCCTTTTTCTAGTTTTTTATAGTTGTTTTTATCTGACGATCTTTGCTCTTTTGATAAACAGAGCTACGGGCCAATGAGAAAGAGTCACAACAATGGAAATTATAATAAAATGAGCGAGGTTGAAAAAAAATCCGTTATCCGATATATTTATACCTAGATATCCGATGTATTGAATGGATCATTAACAGGAGAGGAATGAAAGGGGGAGGCTCTATGGCTATCAATAAGGAATTAATGAAGGGCAGCACGGTTATTCTTATTCTGACGCTGCTGGATCGGAAGGATATGTACGGCTACGAGATGACGAAGGAGATCGAGAGAAGCTCGGCCGGCGTCTTCACGTTTAAGGAAGGCACGTTGTATCCCATCCTCCATACGCTGGAAGCGGAGCGCCAGGTAGAGGCGTACTGGAGCGAGGAAGGCGGCCGCAAGCGGAAGTATTACCGCATTACGGACGAAGGGCGATCGCAGCTCAAAGAGAAACGCGCGGAATGGACGCTCTTCCGAACATCGGTCGACCGGGTGATCGGGGAGGGAGGCGTATGACGATGGCCAGGTCCATCTTAACGAATCCTGCCGTCGCCGCCTACCTGGATACCGTCTGCGCGCAAGTGAAGGCGAAGGCAGTGCACGATGATATCCGACTGGAGATTGTGGGGCATTTGGAGGAGCTCGTGAGCGAGAAGCTGGAGAGTGGACTTAAGACAGAGGAAGCCGTTGCTGAGGCACTGAAAGCGATGGGTAACCCCGTAGAAATCGGAAAAGGTCTGCATGCCGCCCATAGACCTAGCATGGAGTGGAATCTCATTGGTCTTATATTGATTATGGTTGCGCTTGCGGTTATATCCTTGGTGGCGGTTCATGCATCGGATGAGCGCTTATACAGATCGGGTTCTGTTTTCGTCTTTGGCGCATGCGGAATAATTGCCATGGTAGCCATTATGTTCGTTAATTATCGCCGCTTGCTTCGCTTATCCTGGCCGCTTTATTGGGGAACGGTACTATTAATGGCGTTGACTCAACTCTACGGTGTAGAGATTAATGGTTCGACTCAATGGATTGTGATAGCTAGCATCGGATTCAACGTCTTCCATGCTTCTCCATATCTGCTTCTTATCGCGATTGCCGGAATTCTGCATCTGGAGAAGAAGAGAGATGTTCATGGCAAAGGAATTGATCGAATAACGGTACTGCTTCGGAATGGGATTGTGCTGGCTATCATTCCCATTTCGCTGTATATAATAACATCTTCTATGGCACATATGCTTATCTATGTTCTTAGTGTATCGGTATTATTGTTGCTTAGCGGAAACTGGAGGCTGTTGCTGGCAACTGGCGTTTCCGGGACGGTTCTATTCACGGTATGGCAAATGCTTAATCCCGACATCCATAATTTGCTGTGGGGAAGAGTCAATGCCTATATACATAAAAATCCTGATGCGATATACCAGACTGTAAAGTCCGTGGAGGCCATCCGATCCGGGGGGCTGTGGGGGCAAGGGCTGGACAAGGAGGTTGTTATTCCTTACGCCACATCCGACATGTTGTTTTCTTATTTGGTCCACAGTTTCGGATGGGTATTCGGCGCCGTCATCATTGTTTCCAGCCTGTTGATGACGACTAGGCTGTTTAAAGTTGGCAAGAAGCTTCGCGACGATTATGCAAAAAAGCTGGTCATCGCAGTAATGGCCGTCTTGATGGTTCGGATGTTCTGGAATATTCTCATGTGTTTAGGTTGGATTCCGGTAATAGGGATGGAGATGCCCCTCCTTCTCTGGCATTCATCGGGCACTGTAATCGAATTCGCGGCGCTTGGCTTAGTACTCGGCGCATATAGAAGGAAAGACATGGTGAGCAACTCTGCCCCCATCCAATACCAGGTTTAAAGAGTTTTCGACCGTCCAACCGACGGCCGGCGGGCAAGATCTCTTGCGTGCCTTGAACGCTGCTTACCCGGTCGCCTCTTCCCGCGGCTTCGCAGGGTCGCAGTCGGGGGCGGCAATCTGTCCGCTCTCTGATAGTTTGAGCAAGTAATAACATTCTTCGCGGTACATATGATGCGGCATGAGGGGGTCGATGCGGCTGAGCAGCTCTTCGCTTAGCTCCAGCTCCTCGATTTCCTTCAGGAAAGTCATGAACACCTTCATCTCAAGATCGACGTCGGCATGAAACCTCTTGAGCGCCGGATACTGCTCCCTAAGCGTGCGGAAGTAGCCAACCAGCTCGATTGCCTTCAAATAATAGTCGTTAAAATGTTTTTCGAACTTCTGGCTTTTCTCGATCAATCGTTTCTCGACGAGATCGAGGTCGGCGGCGATCGCCCCCGCGTGTCCGGCTGCGTCGGGCAGCCATAACAGATCATGATGCAGCGACGGGAATACGGGGACACCCTTGCCCTCCCGCAACGAGATCAGTATTCGCAGATACTCCTCCAGCTCGTTGACCATGTGATTGATGAAGGTGGGGGACAGAGCCATACTGATTTGGCCGAGCAGCAACCGGTCCAGCAGATTCAGCTTGAACGTCCGAAGCTCGGTAGTTGCCTCTAGCGCGCGGTTGGTCAAATCTTCGGAAGCATCCAAGGCCATGGCATCTCGCGCCTGCTTCAACAACTGGTCGAACACGAATATGAACTGCGACGCTTTTCGAATATCTTGAAGCTCCTTGGGAGACAACGCATTATAGATAAACCTTGAGTGATCGCCCAATATTTGCAGCCAAAACGTATGCTCGAACCTGGCTTTCTCATCCATAGAATCAGTGCCCTCCATACCGTTATCGTATATTCCAAGCTTATGGGAGGAAAGGCTTGTACTATGCAATGGATTGTTATTCAAATTTGCCGATATCCCATGAAAGCCCTCTACTTGAGGGTTTTTATTCGTCTGTACGCTATAAATGGTATGCCATTTTAAAAATCGTCCGTCCGCTGCTAGCGCCTTATATGCTCGGTTTCCTGAGAAATGCCCAAGCAAATCAAGTTTTGGCCGTATTCTTCTACCACGCTGGATGATACCTTGTGGATAGGCACCGGGCATATCCGAAATCGGGAAAGGAGGCTCCATCACGATTTGACCGTCACATGGGAGCGAGCGCCGCTCGAAGATTGACGAACGACCGAAACGATAATTGAATGGGGGGAAACTGTATTGAAGGCCGATATATTCGTTCAGACCGAACTGGGCCGGGGGTCCCGAACCGGAGTCAACCGTACGTTCCGGAAAATGCTGTCTCACTGGCAGCTTTACTTGATCCTGCTCCCTCCGCTGCTGTATGTGATCGTCTTCCACTATATACCGATGTACGGCATACAGCTTGCTTTCAAACAATTCCAGGCGACGAGCGGGATTACCGGCAGTCCGTGGGTCGGACTGCAACATTTTGAACAGTTTTTCAGTTCGCCTTCCAGCTGGAGAATCATCCGCAATACGATCGGCATCAGCCTGTATTCGATCGCGGCGGGATTTGCGTTTCCAATCATGCTTGCCATCGCGTTGAACGAAGTGCGGGCGAGATTTTTCAAGAAAACGGTGCAGATGATCACTTATGCGCCTTATTTTATTTCGACGGTGGTGCTCGTCGGCATGCTGATGCAGGTTCTCGATCCGCGGGCCGGCATAATCAATCAGGTTATCACGCTATTCGGCGGAGATCCGGTCAACCTGATGGGCAAGGCGGAATACTTCAAATCCATCTACGTGTGGACCACGATCTGGCAAGGAACCGGATATTCGGCCGTTATTTATCTGGCCGCTTTGTCGGGCGTGAGCAAGGATCTGCAGGAAGCCTGCGTCATCGACGGGGCGTCCAAACTCCGGCGGATCTGGCACGTCGATTTGCCTTCCATCCGTCCGACCATCGTGATTCTGCTGGTTCTAAGCTTCGGGAGCGTGATGAACGTCGGCTTCGAGATGATTTTTCTCATGCAGAACAGCTTGAATCTGGCCACATCCGAAATCATTTCGACTTATGTGTACAAGGTTGGTTTGATCAATGCGAATTTCAGCTTCTCCACGGCAATCGGTTTATTTAATTCCGTTATCAATCTGTTCCTCCTGGTGTCGGCGAACTACTTGGCCCGGAAGTTCACCGATAACAGCCTGTGGTGAGAAAAGGAGGGGATCCGATGACGATATATCCGAATCGGCTGATTAAGGAATCGCCCGGGGACCGGGTATTCAATGTGGCAACGCACCTGTACCTGTGGATCATTTTTGTTCTGGTCGCCTATCCGTTGATTTACGTGGTAAGCGCTTCCTTTAGCGCGCCGAGCGCGGTGATCTCGGGTAAGGTTTGGCTCTGGCCCGTGGAGCCGACATTGAACGGTTACGAGGCCGTATTTAAGAACAAGCAGCTGGTCAGCGGCTTTGCCAACTCGATCTTCTACATGGTGGCCGGCACGCTGATCAATCTGGTGATGACCGTTATGGCAGCGTTTCCCTTATCCAGGAAGGAGCTTTCCGGCCGAAACCTCTTTATGGCGATCTTCGTGTTCACGATGCTCTTCTCCGGGGGGCTCATTCCGAACTTTTTACTGGTCAGGGACCTCGGCATGCTCGATACGAGGTGGGCGATGCTTCTGCCGGTGGCCTTGTCGGTGTGGAACGTGATTATCACCAGAACCTATTTTCAGGCCACTATTCCGGATGAGCTATACGAGGCGGCATCGATGGACGGATGCAACGATTTTCGCTTCCTTCTCCGTATGGCGCTTCCGCTATCTGCGCCGATCTTGGCCGTCATTGCGCTGTATTACGGGGTCGGGCACTGGAACAGTTATTTCAACGCGCTGATCTATCTGAAATCGCCGGATCTTCAGCCGCTTCAAATTATTTTGCGCAACATCCTGGTTCTGAATCAGTTGGACCCGACGATGATGCAGGATTTCGAGGCGTTGCAGCGCAAGCAGGGCCTGGTTGACATCGTCAAATATGCCGTTATCGTCGTTGCGAGCGTGCCGGTGCTGCTCATTTACCCGTTCGTGCAGAAGTACTTCGTGCGTGGGATCATGATCGGCGCCATCAAAGGCTAATGGCAAGCAAGCGCGGGAAGCGGGGGGAAGATGCGAGGGTTGCAAATCTGTTGGACTTAGCTGCATGCTAAGGGTAGGAAGGATCATCGAACGGAAAAAGAAACGGGAGGCACACCATGAAAAAAATGGTCAAAACGTTAATCTTCAGTCTTTTCTGTCTGTCACTTATTCTTGCAGGATGTACGAATAGTAAGGGGAACGGCGACCAGGCGGGCAGCCCGAACGCCTCGAACGGCGGAAACGCGGGCAATGCCGGAGAAAATGCGGTTTCCGAACCGGGCAGTTACCCGATCGTCAAAGATAAAATCACATTGCGGGTCATGGCTGCACAGATTCCTCAGGTGATCGATTTCAATACAAACGAGTTTACGAAATGGTATGAAGAGAGAACGAACATTCATGTCGAATGGGAAATCGTCCCTCCGGGCAACGTCAAAGAAAAGCTGAATCTCGTTCTGGCGAGCGGCGACTATCCGGACATCTTTCTCGGACTGGGCGTCGACGATGTCATCGAGGCCCAATATGGCGTGGGTCAGCAGGTTTTCCGGCCGCTTGACGGCTTGATAGAGCAGAATATGGCTGCTTTCAAGGACGTTCTGCAAAAGCATCCGGCCGTTAAGGGTAGAATTACCGCCACGGATGGCAATATTTATTCGCTGCCTACCTGGAACGATTGCTTCCACTGCGGCTTTGCCCAAAAAATGTGGATCAATCAAGAGTGGCTTGATAATCTGGGACTTCAAATGCCGACGACAACGGACGAATTTTATCAGGTGCTGAAAGCCTTTAAGGAAAAGGATCCGAACGGCAACGGCAAAGCCGACGAAATTCCGCTGGCCGGCGCGACCGACGGCTGGTACACGACGATCGAAGGATTTCTAATGAGTTCGTTTATCCTTCATCCGGGGATGTACAATCCGCTGAAGATGATCGTACAAGACGGAAAGGTCATGTCGATCGTCAATACGCCTGAATATAAAGAGGGACTCGCATACCTGAATAAGCTTTACGCCGAGGGGCTGATCTATCAGCCTTCGTTCACTCAGAAGATCGACCAGCTGAAGTCGATCGCCGCCAACGAGGATAGCGTGATCCTCGGCGCCTTCCCGACCGGGGCAAGCGTAGGCGTGATCGATTCTGCCACTAATCAGGAACGATACAAGCAGTATGTTACTGTACCTCCGCTTGAAGGGCCGGACGGAACGAGACAGGCTGCATTCTTCCAGTTCGACGCGGCGCAAGGCGGCGATTTGCTCATCTCTTCCAGCTCCAAATATCCGGAAGCGGCCATTCGCTGGGCGGACGGCTTGTATGAATTCGAGACGCAATACCGGATGATCAGCGGGCCTAAGGATATCGGTTGGACAACCCCGGATCCGGGTGCCGTGGGGCTGAACGGGGAACCGGCGTTGTTGAAACGTTTGAAGCCTTATACCAATGAACCGCAAAATGACGGCTGGATGCATGCGGGAGTCGAATATGCGCCGGCCGAATGGCGACTTGGCGAACAGATTGAGCCCAATGCGGATCTTTTCTCGCCGGAAGGTCTCGAAAGGCTGCTTTATGAGGAGACAGCAAAAAACTATCAACCCTATGCACCGGAAAACACGACGGTCATGCCGCCGGTCAAACTGCTTGCGGAAGAAAACGACGAGCTTCAAACGATCCGGATCGAGCTGGAGAACTATATCAACGAATCGAGCGTTCGCTTTATTACCGGCGATTTGAAGCCCGAAGCAGATTGGGACGGCTACGTGCAGAGTCTGGATAATATCGGACTCCAACGATTTGTCGAGATCAACCAAAAGGCTTACGATCGACAGTACTCGGGCAAATAAGCCAGCCGAGGCGATTAGACCGTCATAACTTCGTTATGGCGGCCTTACGCCCGTCTGCAAGATAGAAATGCCTAAAAGCATGTGCTATACTTCTTTGATAACGCTTTCGCAAGTGCAGGGGGGATTCGATGTCGTTTCTAAAGAAAAGACGCAGGCATGCCACTTTGACCAAACTGATCCTTTCCTATTTGCTTGTACTCGTGATTCCGTTGCTGATCGGAAGCTATGTTTATAAGGAAACCGTCCAACTTGCGCGGGAGGAGGCGCTCCGTTCCAATCAATCGCTTCTGGAGCAAACGCGGGCGATCGTGGACGAACGGCTGAACGAGCTGGACGCCATCTCCAAGTATATCGCGATGGACCGCAAAATCATCTCCCTCATGAACGTCGAGCGAATCGCGGAAGGTTCAAACGATTACTACAAGGTCTGGGACATCCTGAGCACGAATCCCAAGTACAATTTAACAAACAAATTTATTGTCGATTATTTTGTCTTCTTCAAAGATAATGGGCTTGTGCTTTCGTCGGATCGGTCCTATATCGGTCCGGAAGAGTTCGAGAAGAGCCTGTACCGGAATCAAGGCATCAGCCACCCTGACTGGGACAGCGTCCTGTGGGAGAACCGTCACCAGAGCCGATACGTCTCCGGCGGGCAAGTTACGATCGATGGCATGAGCCATCGCGTCATTTATTATCTGCAGTCGATTCCTTGGGAGTACAGCAGCAATCCCAAGGGGGCATTGATGATTCTGATCGATGAATCCGCCATTCAGAACCTGCTGTCCAAGATCAACCTCGGGAGAAGCGGGATGATATTCGTCGAGAATCAGGATGGGGACATCATTACGCAGCTGACGGGAGACCAGACGGTCATCTACCCGTCCGGCATTGCGGCGGGCAGCCTGCAGGCCGGAACCTACGACTCGCCTTCCGGGGAGGAGTTTATCGTGTCCCGCTCGTTGTCGACCGTCAGCGGCTGGAAATACGTTTCCGTCGTTCCGTCGAGACTGGTGATGTCCAAGGTGGACTATATTCGCAACGTTACCTTTGCCGTACTGCTGATCACTCTTACGCTCGGCGTCGTCACGGCATGCATGCTGGCCTATAGGAACTACAAGCCGGTCAAACATCTGGTCGGCAGAATCAAGGAGCTTTTCGGAACGGACAACGACAGAAGCATGAGCGAGTATGATTATCTGGACAGCAGGATCTCGGAATTGTACCGCAACAATCGGAGCATGCGCGACCAGATGCTTCGAACGACATTTTTCGAGCGGCTGCTGAACGGCGGTTTTGACGATCACGGCGAAGATTCGTTTCCGGTTCATGTAGAAGGCGAACGCTTCGGAGTCATGCTGGCGCGGATTGTGCCGGGCAAGGATAAGTCGGACAGCCGGACGGCGGAACAAATGAACAAACTGATGCTCCTCGTAAAGGATGAGCTGTGTACCGAAGCCAATATTCCCTATTATAAGGATGACCTGAACGATAACCGAATCGTGATCGTCGTTGCCTTCGAAGAGGGCGATCCGACGTCGATGAAGAAGATCGTCGAACGTTTTGAAGAGAAAGTCCGGAACAAGCTGCCCGCCGACATTCACTTCTCCGCCGGAGCGGTGTACCCGGGATTGCAGAATGTAAGCATCTCGTTCGATGAGGCCAAGCAGGCGCTCGAATACGCCCGCTATGCGAAGAACGCAAAAGCCTATATGCCTTTTAGCGAAGTGCCGAACGAGAACCAGAAGTGCTACTACCCTATCGAAATGGAACTGAAGCTCATCAGCAACGTCAAGAGCGGCGACGAAGCGGAAGTTCGCAAAATCATCCGCAAAATCAGCGAGGAAAACTTCGTGAACCGAAAGTTGACGCCCGGGATGATCGAGCAGCTCATCCATGCGCTTAAGGGAACCGTCGTACGGAGTCTCGGTCCAAATGAAATGGAACCGCAGATCGCCCGATTGCTGGAGAAAGTTCATCGGTTGGATCGGATCGAGGACATTTTCGAAGCTATTCTGGAGTCCCATTTGTTATTATGCAACGCGCTGACCGAACAGAAGAATCAGGATAAAGCAAAGTTGAAGGAGCAGCTCGCCGAGTTTGTCGAGCGATCCTATATGCGGGAGGATTTTGTTCTGAATGAGCTTGCGTCCCGCTTTCATTTTTCCGAGACGCACATGTACCAGCTGTTCAAGGAGCTGATGAACGCCACATTCTCCGATTATCTTGAAAACACGCGGATTAGGCGCGCCTGCGAGTTGCTGAACGGGGAGGAATCTACGATCCGGGACGTAGCCAAGGCGGTCGGATACAGCAGCGATCAAACGTTCCGGCGAGCATTCAAGCGAGTAATGGGAGTTGCTCCCACGGATTATATAAAAGCCACTAGAGTGTTTGATGGGACATCAACATCATGAACGATTCTTGGAGGGAGTAGGTCTGACGAATGAATAAGTTGGCTTCCAGGCAAGTACATTTGGATTTTCATACTTCCGAGTTTATATCGGGAGTCGGCGCAAAATTCGATGCAACGCAATTCCAGGATGCGCTGAGAGCGGGGCATGTAAACTCCATAACGATTTTCGCCAAATGCCATCACAGCTGGAGTTATTATCCGACCAAAGCGGGGCGGATGCATCCGACGCTCGATTTCGACCTGACCGGAGCGATGATGAACGCCGCGCATGAAATCGGCGTCAAGGCGCCGGTCTATCTTACGGTCGGCTGGTCGGCGGGGGATGCGGCCGATTTACCAGAATGCGTAGCGCGCCAGCAGGACGGCCGGATTCAGATGATCGGCGGAGAGCCGGATGCGTCGCCTTCCGATAAGCGGCCGATCGTCTCTTGGAAGTTCATGTGCCCGAGCGGCAACTATGCCGACTTGATTTACGCGCAAACCCGCGAAGTGTGCGAACGTTATCCGGAGCTGGACGGTCTTTTTTACGATATTTGCTTCCAACCTCTAGGTTGTTGGTGTGCAAATTGTCTTGCCGGCATGGAGGAACAGGGGCTGAACCCGGCTGTTGAACAAGATGCGCGCAGCTATCATACCCTCAAATGGATGCGTTTCACATCGACCTGCACAGCCATTTTGAGAGAGTTTCACCCGGATGCGTCCATTTTCTTTAACGGCGGCGCGGAGTTGAATCACAAGGAATGGCACGGCGTCCACACTCATATCGAGATGGAAGACTTGCCGACGACGTGGGGCGGATACGACAAGATGCCCGTGCGGGCCAAATATTTTGCCGCCCTTGGGCGTCAATATCTTGGAATGACCGGAAAATTCCACACGATGTGGGGCGAGTTCGGCGGGTTTAAGAGCCCGGAAGCGCTTCGCTACGAGATTGCTTCGATGATGATGTACGGCGCCCGCTGCAGCATAGGCGATCAGATGCATCCGAGCGGTCTTATGGATATGGAGACGTATCGCACGATCGGCGAAGCTTACCGCTATGCGGAACAGATCGAGGAATGGTGCTTCGAGGTCGAGGAGACGGCCACGCTGGGCGTGGTTTTATCTAACCAATCGGAAGCGGATGAAGGTCTGACCAAAATGCTGCTCGAATGCCAACTCGACTTCGACATCGCGGACCCGGAACAGGGATTGGATCGATTCGAGACGCTGATCCTGCCGGATTCCGTCGCGTTAAGCGAGGAGTCGGCCTTGCAAATTCAAAGCTATGTCGACCGGGGCGGAAGTTTGCTTCTCACGGGCGCCAGCGGCTTGAATCCGGGAAAAACCCATTTTCAGATCGATGTCGGCGCCGCCTATCAAGGGCCCTCCTTATACGAGAACGACTATGTGCTTGCTGGTGAACAATTAAAAGCAGGCATCGTATCGAGTCCGTTTTTGTTCTATGAGGGCGCGGAGCAGGTTAGCGTCAAAGATGCGGAGGTTCTGGCGACAATCCACGAACCGTACTTCAACAGGACGTACGGACATTATTGCTCGCATCAGAATACGCCCTATCGTTTGGAACCGGCCGATTACCCGGCAGCCATACGCAAAGGCAACATTATTTATGTCGCTCATCCGATTTGCACGATGTACTTCCGGCATGGCGCCAAATATCATCGCGACTATCTGATGAACGCCTTGAATCTGCTTTACCGCAAGCCTGTCATGAAAGTAAACTTGCCCAGTTGCGGTCGAGCCCGATTCGTCTATCAGCCTTCCCGGAAGCGATATATTCTGCATCTGACGTATGCCGCGCCGATTCAACGCGGCAGGACGAGCGTGATCGAGGACATGCCGCCGATTTACGACGTCGCCGTCGAGCTGACGGTCAAATCACGCGTGCAACGTGCGACATTAATTCTCCAAGGCGAATCCATCCCGTTTGTGCAGTCCGGCGACACCGTGAAGCTGACAATTCCCAAAGTTCACGGACATCAAATGGTTATTTTAGACGTGCAGGATATTCAATTTGAAGCCTAAAGGCTTTTAGCGCTTGCGCAACGAAGGGTCGCAATAAGCGTTTTCGGCGAGAAAAAAACTCCGACGTCTCAAGAGCTCAAGAGACGCCGGAGTTTTTTACTTGTTTGCCCGATAACAGGATCGACTTTTCCACCAGCACTTGCATGGCATCGACGCTGACCTCGGCCGCATGGCGGCTAAGCTTGATGCATGATAACTCGGTACAGGCGAGGATGACGCAATGGCAGCCATGCGCGGTGACCAGCTCGTCGATGAGCTCCTCCAGTTCTTCGGGCGAGAAGTCCATGTTGCTCTTTACATTTTCGTAAATGATCTTCATGCTCTTCTGCTGAATGCGTTCGTCATGCTCGTACAAATTCATGCCGTATTGCTCGCACACCTTGGCGTAGATCCCGCTGCGGATCGTACCGTTCGTGGCGAGAATGCCAATGCGGCTGCCGGCGCCGAACCGGTCGTGGATGAGCTTGATCGTCTCTTCCACCATATGAATGATGGGGATGCTCGTCATGGCCTGCATTTTGTCGTAGAAATAATGGGATGTATTGCAAGGTATCGCGATATGGGATACGCCAGCCAGCTCCAGCAGCCTCAGATCCTTCGTTATGGCTTCCAGGAACAGCTCGTCCTTGCCTTCGAGGATGACGGCAGTGCGATCCGGAGCGGTAGCGTGGTTTAAGATAATCATGTCGAGATGCTCCTGATCGCGATCGGCGGCCGTGTTCTCGATCACCTTGTCGAAGAAGACGGCAGTCGCCTTGGGTCCCATCCCCCCGATTACGCCTAAGCTTTTCTGTTCCATATGTGTGATAACCTGCTCTTCCTCCGTTATAGTGCCATTGTTAAGCCCGGCTGCTCATGATCTCTCCGACGATCTCCGCTTCGTTGAACGGAATCTCGGTCTTGCCTATCACTTGCGTCGTCTCGTGGCCCTTGCCGGCAATGAGAATGACGTCGCCTTTCCGGCTCATGGCGATCGCGTATTCGATCGCCTCGCGGCGATCGACGATGCCCCGATACTCGCCGCCTGCCGAAGCGACGGCTTCGGATACTTCAGCGATAATGGCATCGGGATCCTGATTTTTCGGATTGTCCGAAGTGACAACGCAGAAGTCCGCATATTGCGCCGCCACCTTGCCCATGGCCTCGCGCTTGCCGCTGCCATCCTTGCCGGGCGCGGCGTAGACGCCGAATACGAGAATCAGCCGTCCATCGGTAAAGGGTCGCAACGTCGTCAACGCCTTCTCGAGACTATCCTCCGTATGGGCGAAATCGATCACGACCTTGATATCATCGTCCTGATAAGCCACCTCAAGCCGTCCCTTGATACGCTGCACGGCTCGAATACCCGCCGCAATCTGCCCCAGCCCGATGCCCTGGCAATAAGCGGCGGCAACAGCCGCGAGGCTGTTGTACACATAGATTAACCCCGGCAGATTGACGCGGATATCGACTCTTCCGACGGGTGTATGCGCGACATAAGTTGTGTGGTCGGCTTCGTACTGTATGTTCGTGGCGTAGACGTCCGGCAAGGCAGTCTCATCGAACCCTGCGGACGGGATGTCCGGGACTACGCCGTACGTGAGCAATTGGGCCTTGTGATGGCGAACCTTGTCCGAGAGACGGCGTCCGTACTCGTCATCGATATTGACGACATTGTAGTCGCTCGTCAGGTCAAACAGCATGGCCTTGGCCTCGTAATATTCTTCCATCGTGCGGTGCAGCTCCAGATGATCCGGCGTCAGGTTCGTAAAGACGCCGATGCGGAAGCGGGAAGCCGCCGCCCGCTGCAGACTCAAGGCATGCGAGGATACCTCCATGACGCAGGTGTCTACGCCGGCATGCGCCATGTCCGAGAACATATGCTGCAGATGCAGCGATTCCGGCGTTGTTGGCGTCGTCGATTTCGTAGCCAGTGGCGTGTAGCCAATCATGGCGCCAATCGTACCGATTACGCCGACGGTGGCGCGCGCTTCTTCGAGAATCGACTTCACGAAATACGTTGTGGACGTCTTTCCGTTCGTTCCCGTAATGCCGATCAAGCTGAGCTTCTCCGAAGGGTTGTCGTAGAAACGCGCGGAAGCGAGCGCCAGCGCCTGTCGAGTGTCCGTCACCTTAACGACAACGATGGAGGACGGCAGGCCGGACAGCTCGACCTCGCGCTCCACGAGGATGGCCGCAGCCCCGTTCTCGGCAGCTTTGGATATATAGTGATGGCCGTCGACGGTAAAGCCGGTTATCGCGACGAACAGCCCGGACTCGGCAACCTCGCGGGAATCGAAGGCTATCGACGTTACATTCGCGACGTCCGGCTCACCCTGCAGAGCGACATAGTCCAGCTCTTCTATTAAGGCACGAAGCAGCATGCGATCAGCCCCTTTACTTATTAGCTTATTGAAATAGCAGTCGAATCATGACATCTGCCAGTGTTACTTTGCCAACCTGATTCAAATATTTATGTAAGGTGTACATATGCTCATCAAGCCGAGAACGACCATAACACCTTGATCAGCTTGCAAGGCTTAATCATCGAGAAAGGAGATGAACGCAGTAATCTCATCCTGTACTATATGAAGACATTTTACTGCAACAATTCTTAGATTACAATTGCGTCTGGAGGCCGTGAGCTGCGATGCAGGGTCGAATAGGCCTTAAGTTCTAGTAAAAGGAAAAAAAGGAACCCATCTGTCGAATCATGCCTGAAAATTATTGCCATTCGTCGACAAGATTTTACAAACTCTTTGGTTGGGACAGAGTATAATGGTACTATTCCTCACGAAGTCTGCCAGATAAGGAGTGTGCCTCGAAGCGATTATGGATAAACAACATCTGCTAACTCAGTTGCAATCGCTAAGGCTCAAGCTTCATGAAATTGCCGAGGCGCGGGGGAGTTTGACAGACCCGGCGGTCCTTGCTATTAGCGAGGAAGCCGATCAGCTTATCGTCGCACTGCAGTATCTGCAGCGCGAAGAGGCCCAGCATTCGTCCGATCTAAGAGATATAAGAAAATAGATGCTTCTCAACGATTTCGTAACCTACGGAAAAACCGGGTAAGCAGCAAAGCGCATTCCGCTTGCAGGACGCCGCTTGTGAGCTCCGTTTCGTGATTGAAACGGGGCTCTTGTAGTAGGTTCATAAGCGTTCCGGCGCAGCCGGCCTTGGGATCGACCGTGCCGTAGACGACACGCTTTACGCGGGACTGGACAAGCGCTCCGGCGCACATGGGGCAAGGCTCCAGCGTGACATAAAGCGTGCAGTCCAGCAGCCGCCAGGCGCCAATGCGTTCGCATGCGTCGCGAATGGCGACCATCTCCGCATGGGCGGTCGGGTCATGCTTCGTCTCCCGGAGATTATGACCGCGTCCAATGATTTCATTATTGCGAACGATGACCGCGCCGATGGGCACCTCTCCGATGGCTTCCGCCTTCTCGGCTTCGGCGATCGCTTCCATCATCCATTCACGATCCTCTTGCTCTCTTCTCATAGTCAGTCTCCTATTCCTGCGGGGAATGATCGTATATCCAACGAACAAATATTCCGGTGTTAACAGGCAGTGGATAATTTTGTGGATAACTAAATAATTATCAACAAAGTTGTGCACATTCCATCCACGATTGTGCATAACTATTGTGGGCAGTGTTAACGTAATGTGTATATCTGCTTTAAAATCAAGTTCAAAAGTTCGATGTCGAGTAAGCATCAGGGAATACTTCGTAATGGGAAGCGGACTTTTTGAACAACCATTGTATGCAAGTCTCCCGGATCATCTTGCGAAGGGTGGGTCACGCCTTGTCGATCAAGTCCAAGTTGACGGTGGCAATCTCGTTCATGTTGGTGTCCGTCGTCATTCTGTACCATCTGGTCAGCGAATATACCATGGTAAAAGGCTTCGAGCAATTAATGAGTGCGTCCATGCGCCAATCTTCCGAACAGGCCAGCCTTGCCGTCAGAGATTACGAGAACCGCGGCAATCCGCAAAATACAGTCGGCATCGATCGTTTGCTTCAGCCGGATGGGATATTTCTCAGGATCCTCGAAATCAATCCTTTCATTAAGGAAATTACGGTGTTCGGCAACGATTCCGGTCAGGTCAACTACGGTACGTATACATATATTGATGCTAACAACGATCCGTTCATCGCGCAAGCTCATCGGGACGAATCCTTACAATATACCACGTTCGATCACAACGGAGAATCTTATTTTCGCAGCTTCCTGGCCAGCCCCGACGCGCGCGGGCTCGTGGTCAGCGTTGTCTACGACAAGTCCAGCATCGAGAGCATGCTTGGCTTGAAGAGGCATCATGCGCTTGTCTACACAGGCATATTCCTGCTATGTACGATGATATTGACCTATATTTTGATCGGCTTCATGATTCGCCCCCTCAAGGACATATTATGGAAGGTCAATGAAGTGTCGTCCGTCCGATTTCACAAGCCGATCCAGATCAAACGCAAGGATGAGTTCGGCCTGCTTGCGCTCAAGATTAATGCCATGTCGCAAAATCTCAGTATCTATATGGATAAGCTTCGAAAGGCTTTCGAAGAGAATCGGCGGATGAAAGAACATCTGGAGTCGTTCATTAATCATTCCAATGATGCTATTCATCTCATGGATCTGGAAGGCAAGGTGATTCAGATCAATCGGGCCTTCGAGCAGTTGTTCGGGTATGAAGAGTCCGAAGTGCTCGGCATGAGGTTCCCGACCGTGCCGGACACTCACCGCATGGAGAAGCGCCAGATGATCGGCTTGCTCCTGACCGGCAAGAAGCTGCCGGCCCAAGAGACTGTACGCATGACGAAGTCGGGCGAGATCATTCCCGTCAGCGTCATGGTATCGCCGATCCGCGACTCGGACGGGACGATCCGCGCCTTCGCAAGCATCTGCCGGGATATGCGCAGCCGGAACCGGATGGAGGAGCTGCTTAGACGGTCGGAGAAGCTGACGACGGTTGGTCAGCTGGCTGCCGGAGTCGCTCACGAAATTCGTAATCCGCTTACCACGCTGCGGGGCTTCCTGCAGCTGCAGCAGCAGAGCCAGAAGCTGTCTCTAAGCCATGTAAATCTGATGCTGTCGGAGCTGGACCGAATTAATCTGATCGTCGGAGAATTCCTTATACTGGCGAAGCCGCAAGCCACGAAGTTCGTGACGAAGGATATACGCAACGTCCTCAATGATGTGCTCGTATTTCTGGATAGCGAAGCCCATCTTCATAATATCGTTTTCCGGACCGTCATTACCGAGGAGGAGTGCCGAATCTCGTGCGAGGAGAACCAGCTCAAGCAAGTTTTTATCAATCTGCTAAAAAACGCGATTGAAGCTATGCCGGGGGGAGGCTCCGTCCATATCTCTATCCAGCGCAAGGGCGACCGAATCGCAATATCGATAACGGATGAAGGGGTAGGCATTCCGGAGGAGATGATCTCGAAGATCGGCGATCCGTTTTTCACGGCGAAGGAGACGGGCACGGGGCTTGGCATTATGGTGAGCCAGCGCATCATTACCAGCCATCAAGGCACGATGGATATTCAGAGTCAGGTAAATGTTGGCACCTCCGTAAAGGTGACGCTCCCGGCACTGAAGAAGGAGCCCCAAGAAGATCTTCCTGCTGCGCAGTAAGAGGGGCTTCTCGAGAGAGAGAGAAAAGGAGAGGGTCGGCAATGGGAAGAAGGGCTATTATAGCAGGGGCAACCGGCCTGGTTGGGGGAGAGCTGGTAAAGCTTCTGCTTGGGATGAGGGAATATGAGGGGATCACCGTGCTGGTGCGCAGACGCATAAATGTTGCGCATCCCAGACTAACGCAGCTCGTGATCGACTACGAGAAGCTTGGAGAACTGCCGCCCGAGCTGTTCGCGGAAACCGACGTCTATTGCGCGCTCGGCACAACCATGAAAAAGGCGGGTTCCAAGGAGAGCTTTGAGCGGGTGGATTATCATTATCCCATGGAGCTGGGAAAGCTCGCAAAGCGGGCTGGGGCAGCGAGTTACCTGCTCGTATCCTCGACGGGAGCAGACGCGAACTCCAAGTTTTTCTACACCAGGGTCAAAGGCAGATTGGAGCGAGATCTTCAGTCGTTGTCGCTGCGCTCGCTGCATCTCTTCCGCCCGTCGCTTATTCTGGGCGATAGAGGAGAGTTCCGGTTCGGGGAGAGCGTGGCAGCGAAATTATCGGCATGGATGCCGCTATTGTTCGCGGGCCCGTTAGGCAAGTACAAGCCCGTACATGCGGAGGCAATCGCTGGAGCCATGGCGGCCGCAGCGCTGACGAAAGGGACGTTCGAAAGGATCATTCCCTCTAACCGGATAGGATCGATGGCGTCTTTGTTGCGCAAATAAGAAAGTTAGTGTAGCATACGCTACAGCGAGGTGAGGCAGCAGTGAGAATCAATAAATTTATAAGCGAGACCGGCTTCTGCTCCCGCCGGGAGGCGGATAAGCTGGTGGAGTCCGGCAAGGTAACGATTAATGGCGTAACCGCCGTTCTCGGAAGCCAGGCAGAGCAGGGCGACGATGTTCGGGTTAACGGCAGGCAAATTGGCGAGCAGCGCCGCCACGTCTATATCGCGCTTAATAAGCCAGTCGGTATTACAAGCACGTCCGAGAGCCATATTAAAGGAAATATCGTCGATTTCGTGGGACATTCCGAACGGATCTTCCCGATCGGGAGGCTCGATAAGGATTCGGAAGGACTTATTTTGCTTACGAACGACGGCGATGTGGTTAATCCCATTCTACGTTCGGAAGGCAAACACGAGAAAGAATATATCGTGACGGTGGACAGGCCCATTACGGAAGCCTTCGTCAAGGGGATGTCTACAGGGGTTAAAGTGCTGGGGAGTCTGACTCTGCCCTGCAAAGTGACGCGCGTCGCGGAGCGTACATTCCGTATCGTGCTGACGGAAGGACGCAATCGGCAAATTCGGCGCATGTGCGAGGCACTCGGTTTCCATGTCCGCAGACTAAAGAGAGTGCGGATTATGAACATTCATCTCGGCGAGTTGGCCGTAGGCAAGTGGCGCGACCTGACCGAAGATGAGCGCAGGGAGCTGTTTGATCTGCTGCAATATGAGCCGCGATAGGTGAAACGGCTGACGCCGTCCTCTGGAGGGGCAGCGCGTTTCAGGAAAAAAGAAGCTTTCGTCTCCGCATGTCGGCGAAGACGAAAGCTTCTTTGTTTTCGGACAAGCTCCTGTGCTCTGTACGGTTAGTCTCACTGTGAGGCGTTGCCGCCCACGGACAAGTTTTGTGTACTCTGCGTATTGACATAGGTGTGCAGAATGGACACTTCGACTCGGCGATTCTTCGCCTTGTTCGCGACCGAGTTGTTCTCTGCCACAGGATGGTTTTCACCATAACCGGTGGCGCTGAACCGTTTTTCATCGAGCGCTTTGTTCTCCAGCATAACATCCAGGAAGCGGA
The DNA here is from genome assembly GCF_018604145.1 of Paenibacillus agaridevorans. Taxonomy (NCBI): domain Bacteria; kingdom Bacillati; phylum Bacillota; class Bacilli; order Caryophanales; family Paenibacillaceae; genus Paenibacillus; species Paenibacillus agaridevorans. Next base: position 7,164,635 of record NZ_CP075889.1, read on the forward strand.
CCGCGCGCATGACGCTCAGATCCCAGTTCGAGCGGAATTGCGAGTTGTGGATCGGCGTATCGTCCGTATGGCCGGCAACGATCACATCGTAATTCGGATATTGCGTAAGCATGGTCGCTATCGCCCCGGCAAGTTCCCTGGATTCGGGCTTGACAGTAGCTTGTGCCGGCGCGAATAAGGCGTTGTCGCTGATAATGATGAGCAGCTGAGACATGTTCATCTTCGTCTCCAGATCGGAGGTGAGGCCGTTCTTGTCGATATAGGCGTCGATCTTCTTCTTAAGATCCTCCAGCTCCGCTTGCTCCTTCTTAATCAACTCTTCCAGGCTGGACTCGGATTGTTGCTCTTGTTGCTGCTGGCTCTCCGTTTGCTTGTCGTTATCCTTGTCGCCGCCCTGATTTTTTTTGGTCGTATCCTCGCCTTCTTTAACGATCGAGGGAAGGTCCAGAACGCCGCTGCCGTTGCTGAGCGCAATGCTAAACGCTTGGGACATCTCTTCGAACTTCTTTACATCAACGGAATTCATCGAATAGAGAACGATAAAGAGCGCAAGCAGCAAGGTGAGCAAGTCGGCATAAGGGATAAGCCAAGATTCATCTACGTGCTCCTCGTGATCGTCATGCTTCCTATGCTTTCTGCTCAACGGCCCCTTCCTCCTTCTCTTTCATCTTCAGCCGCTCCGTAGGCGTGAGGAATACGGAAAGCTTCTGGTGAATGGCGATCGTGGATACGCCGGACTGAATGGATAACAGTCCCTCCAGCATCATCAGTCTGATCTGGATCTCTTGCTTGGAGATCCGCTTAAGTCTATTGGCAATGGGATGCCACAGGACATAACCTGTAAAGATACCAAGCAGGGTTGCGATGAACGCGCCTGCGATGGCATGCGCAAGCTTGTCCATATCGCTCATCTCGGACAGGGCGGCGACGAGGCCGACGACCGCGCCGAGTACCCCTAGCGTAGGAGCGTAAGTGCCTGCCTGCGTAAAGATCAAAGCGCCAGCCTTATGGCGGTCCTCTGTGGCGGCGATATCCTCCAGGAGAACGTCGCGGACAAGATCCTGGTCATTGCCGTCAATAATCATGCGCATGCCGTTACGCAGAAAGGTGTCCTCGATCTCGTCGACGCGAGCCTCGAGCGCTAGCAAACCTTCGCGGCGGGTGATGGATGCCCACTCCATGAAACGGCTGATCAATTCCTCGCGGGAAGTGAGCTTTTGCTCGGCGAATACGATCTTGAACAGCTTGCCGACTTTTTTGAGTTCGGACATCGGGAAGGCGACCATGACGGAGGCAACGGTGCCGAGAATAATAATCATAAAGGCTGCAGGATTCAAAAGCGACGTTAAGTGCGCGCCCTTAACCACCATCCCGCCCAGCACTGCGATTAGACCTAACACAAGACCGATAATTGTTGAGTTCTTCATCATACACCCCGTCCAGTATGTTCTATATTTGAGCCATCTACTTCTATTTATATCGTCAAAAGGGTATTCTGAAATTATAGAGGTTGTTCAAAAAGTCCGCTTTCCATTACGAAGTACTCCCTGAGGCCTACTCGACATCGAATATTGAATGCAGCCGAACCTTCCGTTGCTCACGTAGCTCTGCTACGCTCCGCTACTCAGTTTCTAGCTGCCTTCAATCTTCTCGGTACTGAAAACCGAACTTTTTGAACACGTACTTAATTGTAATACGTTTCGAACCATAATTTTAAGGAGATGTGTGAACGATGGGTGTACGACACGCGCGCGAATATGCGGATATATTGAAGGAATTAACTCAAGCGGTGGGGGATATCGAGGGCAGCTACTCCTTCTTCGAGATGGAGCCGGAAGAGTGGGCGGCGCTGCCGACATCTGATCGGCATGAGGTTATGGAAGCGTTGGCGGACGATGTCTTCTTCGGACTTGGCGAAGAGCCCGTCATCAAGGTTGGACAGGGTGAGATTGTGTACAACAACAAGCATCATATTATAGAAGTGATGCAAGGAGATAATGTCATTCACATTATTCGCCTCATCTAATCTTTACAACGTTACAGCTCTCCATTAGAATAAAAGCAAATCACAATGGCATGATAGCTAACATGTACATTACATTGGAGAGAGCGACATGACTGGTTCTCATTCGGCGGGCTCGTTGCCGCCAAGTCTTCGACTGGACGGGGGAAACGTTAGCAGCCTACTATCAACCTATTATTGCGCTCGATACGAGAAGGATTGAAGGCTACGAGGTGCTCGGAAGAGCCGTTGGCGAAAAGGGCCCGAGGAGTCTGGGGCCCTTCTTCGGCGATGATGCTATCCCGATGGAGGATCATCTGCTTGTTGACCGACTGCTGAGAGAGCAGGCAATAGCCAAGCATGCATGCCAAGAAAATCCTCCGCTGCTTTTTCTGAATCTTAAGCCAGCCTGGATCTACCGGCAAGGAGAAAAGGGCGAGCTGTATACGTTGGATCTGATCGCCAAGCATCATGCCGATCCGGCTCGCATCGTGATCGAAATAACGGAGGAAAGTTTCCATGGCTCCATGGATGTGCTGCGGGAGGTGGTCGACCGTTATCGCGCGGCCGGCTGTCTGATCGCTATCGACGATGTCGGGAGCGGCTTTAGCAGCGCCGATCGTATCGCCCAGATTCAACCCAACCTGCTCAAGATCGATATGCATATCGTCAAACGAAGCGGGACGCACAATGGCTACTATGGGGTGCTTCGTTCGTTCTCCGAGCTTGCCGAGCAGATTGGCGCCTCTTTGCTGTTCGAGGGCGTGGAGACGAGAGAGGATCTGGAGCGCGCCATCCAATCCGGCGCCAGGTACGTACAAGGTTTCTTGTTTGCGCGGGCGGGAGCCGACTTTATCGGTCCGGCAAGCTTTGCCGCCGTCATCGAGAACGAGCTGGATCGCAATCTTAGGCAGCTCGCTCATACAGAGAGGTGGTGGCAGCAGCAGGCAGAACGTCTGGCGGAGCACCTGCAGACGATTATGCTTGGAGCGGTGCTGCCGGAGAAGGCCGACGACTGGCTGGAGTTGCTTATCCCGCATTTAAAATCCTCTTGCACCAAGGTATACCTATGCAACGAGGAAGGCATTCAGCTGTCCGCGAATTTCAGCAGGGGGGAAGACGGAGTCTGGAAGCGGGAAGAAGAGTACCGGTATGCCAATTGGAGTTGGAGGCCGTATTTTGTCCCGAATCTGGTTCAACTGGGGGAGAGCCGGAGGGCGATCGTATCCCGCTCGTATACGGATCTGGATTCCAGAGCGTGGATTCGTTCGGTCTCGGTGCTCGTCCGTCCCGGTCTGATCCTGTTTGCCGACAGCAAGGATGAGGTTAGTCCGTGGGAAGCCTCTTCATGAGGTGGCCGTCAGATCTTGGATGCTGCAAACACGCGCCTAACGAGGCGCTTCGTACACCATGCAGTGGAACCACTCAGGCTCGCCGCCGCTGAAAGAAGGGCGAAGATAGGTGTCGGTAATGCTGAAGCCGGCTTTCTCATAGGCGCGGATGGCCCGGACATTCCACACAAGCACCTCGAGATCGATCTCGTTGCCCGGACATCGACGCAGAGCTTCTGCTGCCATGAGACCGACAACCGACGAGCCGAGCCCTTGGCCGCAAAGGTCGGGATACAGTCCGAGGCCTAGTCTGGTCACGCTGCCCATGGGAAAGAATTGGGCATAGCCAATCAACCTTTGCCGTTCGTCGAGAATGGCACCATATTGCTCTGCTCGCAGGACGGGATCACCGAATTCGATTCCGTCCTGTTTCATTTGATCCCAGGACGGCCAATTGAAGCGCTCGTATGGTTCTTCGTACCTCCACGTACATAGCTGTTCCGCATGGGAGACTTCCAGTGGTCCGATAGTCAGCGCCGATAGATTTGGTTTATAATAACTAAGGTTAGGTTCGTGCTCTGCAGAATTCATCATAATTTGATTATATCAGATAGGCGCCGCGGCGCGTGTATGTAGTAAGGAGAATCGGCAACGTGAAGAAGCTGCTATGGATCGGATGTTTATCTTATCTCGTTATTGGTATCGCCCACGTGGTGGGAGGCTCGGTATTAGAACAGTTGATTGCCTATTATGGCGTCTCTTACAAGGATGGCGGCCAGTGGATAATGAATCAATTTCTGGGGTTTATGGTCGGTGTTCTGCTAGCCCCTACTCTGACGGCGCGCATAGGGAAACGCGGCGCCGTATTGCTGGCCATGGGTTTGCTCACCCTTAGCGAAGCGGCGTACAGCTTGTTGCTGCCTTGGGGATGGATGCTCGCCATCGCTCCCATCGCGGGGGTCGGCTTCGGGATGACGGAGGCAATCGTAGGAGCGGTCATCATCGACCTGGTAAAGGGAAAGGCGTCGGCCATGAGCCGTCTCGAAACGTTCTTCGGAATCGGGGCGCTCATCATACCGGTGACTGTGGCCTTCCTTATTCAGGAGCATATCTGGCAGCTGTCATTCCCGATTCTGTCCGCCATGGCGGGGATTACCTTCGTTTTATGGTTGACGATGTCCTTCGGCGAGCTGGACAGTCGGCTTGGGCTGGCGGCAAGGCCGGCAACGTCGGGTGCAAGAGAGCGTGCAGGCTCGAGCCATGCTGATGCCAAGGCGGAAACAAGTGGGGGCGCCGACGGCGGGGGTTCGCCCGAAGACGCAACCATGTCCAAACCTTCGGGAGGCGTCTTGCTGGGTTATTCGGGTCGACTGTTGCCTTTCCTGATTCTCTGCGCGCTGTTCTTCCTGATGTACGTGGGGATGGAGATGAGTTTCTCCAACTACCTTCCGTCCATACTCATCACCCGTACGGAGATGGGGGAAGCCGGCGCGGCTGCTTCGCTTAGCTTATTCTGGGGAACGATCGTACTGGGCAGGCTGTTCGCGGGAGTGATTGCGGAGAAGGTCGGCTATGGAAGGTACCTGACGATTTCTACGCTGGGGGCCGCGATCGTATTCCTGCTAATGACGATTACGACCAGCTTGTACGGGATGCTGCTATTGATTGCGCTTGGCGGACTGTTTTTCTCCGGCGTGTTCGGCATCGCATTGGTGTACGCCAATAGCTTGCTGCCTGGTATGACGGAGCGGACGACAAGTCTAATGGTAGCGTTTGGAGGTATCGGCGGCGCCTTGTTTCCGAGAATGACGGGGTGGCTGATGGATCGCTTCGAAGTGGAATATACGATTGTTTATCTTGCCGTACTGGTTGTCATTATGCTAGTCCTGCTTGGAGTAATCCTTCATCAAGGGCGTAGATTGGCGGGTCACGTGGGGCGGCTGCGGTCGTAAGCGACGGATTGCACAATGAGAAAACCAAACGGCTGTCGAACAAAAAGAACAGCCTCCCCGTTGCCGGGGAGGCTGTTGCCTTGTCCATTATTTGGCTGCGACTGCGTAAGTCTCGAATTGCTCGGCATCCATGACGCTGCGCGCCGTTACAAAACGGGACTTATAATAGGAACTGTTAAGATCGTCAATGATAACTCCGCGGCTTGTAGAAGCATGGGCAAACTTGCCGCCGCCTACGTAGATGCCTGCGTGCGTGATTTCGCCGTTTACCTTGCCGCTTGTGTCGAAGAAGACAAGATCGCCTGGCTGCAGATCAGCTTTAGCGACTTTGGTTCCGACTGTTGCTTGGTCCACCGATCTACGGGGAAGATCAATACCCATCTTCTTGAATACGTAGCCGTTAAATCCGGAGCAGTCAAAACCTTTTGTGGTGGTCCCGCCGTAAGAATAAGGCGTGCCAATTACACCATCAATGATGCTGTCCATCTCTGAGCTTGCGAAAGCGCTTCCTGCTTGGAAAGCTAGCAGAAGCACAAGCCCTAGTAATACAGAGCTAATCTTCTTCTTCAACTTATGGTTCTCCTTCCGGTGCCGACGAGGTTAGCTGTGGGGTTCGGTTGAAGGTTCCCTATGACTTCTCAGGCGCTGTAGAACACCAGACGTCGAAGTCAATTCACCCAAAGTGGTTCCCCCGTTTCCCGATTGGGAATTAGGCAATGTCATCCAAAGTTATTTTCTAAGGATTATAATAATGGCAAAATGTAGATTCGTGTTGAATATGAGAAGATATTAATATTAGATTCATAAATAATCCGTTTCAAATTCAAAAACCATGGGTAGAAGGCGCTTCCAAAGCGTGTAATTTAGCTAAATTTTGTGTATCATAAGGAGATACAATGAATCGGCTGTCGTTATTGAAAGCGGCGAGGCGCGATAAGGCGAAGGGTGTTGTCCCGTGTCGGACAATCCTTTATAAAACAACGTTAGAATCGACGTGAAGGCCTGGGAAATGCCAGACATTCCCCGGATGGGCGCACGAGTGGAAAAGGGGTAGGTCGCAAGTGGAAAACACAGTGGAGAACAAGTCATCATCCTCCAATTTTATCAAAAATATTGTCATGGAAGATTTAAAGAGCGGCCGCGTGCAAGAAGTCGTTACGCGCTTCCCGCCGGAGCCGAACGGCTATCTGCATATCGGACATGCGAAGTCGATCTGTCTGAACTTCGAGCTCGCGGAAGAGTTCAAAGGAAAGACGAATCTGCGCTTCGATGATACGAATCCCGTCAAGGAGGACACGGAGTACGTTGAGGCCATCCAGGAGGACGTGCGCTGGCTGGGTTTCGATTGGGATGAGCTGCGGTTCGCCTCGGACTACTTCGAAGAGTTATATAATCGAGCGGTGCTTCTTATTAGGAAAGGAAAGGCCTACGTCTGCGACTTGACGGCGGACGAGATGCGCGAGATGAGAGGGACGCTTACGGAGCCGGGCAAGGAAAGTCCTGGCCGGAATCGCAGCGTGGAGGAAAATCTGGATCTGTTCGCGCGGATGCGCGCGGGAGAATTCAAGGATGGCGAGCGCGTTCTGCGGGCGAAGATCGACATGGGTTCGCCAAACATCACGATGCGCGATCCCGTTCTCTATCGGATCTCCCATTCGCATCATCACCGGACAGGCGACGCTTGGTGCATCTATCCCATGTACGATTACGCCCACCCGCTCAGCGACGCGATCGAAGGGATCTCCCATTCCGTTTGTACGCTGGAGTTCGAGGACCATCGTCCTCTTTACGACTGGGCGATCGCGGAATGCGAGATGGAGAGCACTCCTCGCCAGTACGAATTCGCGCGGCTCAACATCACCAACACGGTGATGAGTAAACGTTATTTGAAGCAACTCGTAGACGAGGGCGTTGTAGACGGCTGGGACGACCCGAGGATGCCGACGATCAGCGGCATGCGCCGGCGCGGCTACACGCCGGAGGCGATTCGCGCATTCTGCCGCGAGATCGGCGTTGCCAAAAGCAACAGCGTCGTGGACGAGCGGAATCTGGAGCACTTCATCCGCGAGGACCTGAAGCTGAAGGCGCTTCGGACGATGGCGGTCCTGCGGCCGCTTAAGGTCGTCATCACCAACTATCCGGAAGGACAGACGGAGCTGCTGGAAGCGGAGAACAATGCGGAGAACGAAGAAATGGGCATCCGCCAAATTCCGTTCTCGCGCGAAATTTATATCGAACGCGACGACTTTATGGAGAATCCGCCGAGCAAGTATTTCCGCTTGTTCCCTGGCAACGAGGTGAGGTTGAAGCATGCTTACTTCATTACTTGCCAAGAGGCCGTGAAGGACGAGAACGGCGAAGTCGTAGAGCTTCGCTGCACGTACGATCCGAAGACGAAAAGCGGGAGCGGATTTAGCGAGCGCAAGGTGAAGGGGACGATCCATTGGGTTGAAGCGTCGCAGGCGGTACCGGCGGACTTCCGTTTATACGAGCCGCTTATTTTGGACGAGGCGTCGCAAGGGTCCGATAAGTCGTTCCTGGAACGCATCAATCCGAATTCGCTGCAAGTCGAGCAAGGTTACGTAGAGCCGAACATGAAGGACGCTGTCGGAGGCGACAAGTTCCAGTTTTTCCGCCACGGCTACTTCAGCGTCGACTCCAAGGATTCGGGCGGCGGCAAGCTGGCCTTTAACCGAATCGTGTCGCTCAAGAGCTCGTTCGACCCGACCAAGGCTTAGGGAGCGGGAGGGCCTGAGATCGGCGAGAGCTGTAGGCCTAGAGATCAGCGGGAGCGCGTCGACCTCGTCAGATGCGCGACTGACGGGCGCGGACTCGTCCAGACTGATGAGTTCGCTCGATCTGGGGGATTAGCTCGATCTTACGATCTTACGGATGTGTTTGGCTCCGTGGAGCGCCGAGCCGGTCCAGCCTTACGGCTTGGCCGGCTTTTTTGGAATGGCGGCAGCATGCAGGTAGCGGGCTAAATGAATGGAGCAAGTGGGCAGGAGGTAGGGATTTAGCAGACAAGTGTGGGCTAACGGACATGCGAGACGTTATTCGAGCAAAAACGGGTATGGAGCGATTCTAAGGGACATAGAAGACGCTATATGGCCCCGAACGAGCCAGTTGGTTGTTATTGACCAGTTATAGCGTCGCTGGTGTCCGATAAAATTCGGAAATGCGCCGAAATGGGCAAATAGCGTCGCTGGTGTCTGTTAGAATTGGAGTAACCGTGGGTTATGTGTGAGAGTGTAACGGTTGGTGAAGGAGCGCAAAGAGGAACGCCGACAAAATGGGCAAAAAGCGTCGTAGATGTTCGTAAGATATTGAGTAACTAGGCGCGAGGGGGCGGGACAATGAAGGTAACCGAATTTGGGACTAACCCGCCAAACCCACCGGGCATACCGAACCTGTCGAACCCACCGGCCCCGCCGGACCTACTGAACCCACCAAACTCACCAGTCCTACCGGACCTGCCGAACCTTTCGAACCCACCGGACCTACTGAACCCACCAAACTCACCAGTCCTACCGGACCTGTCGAATCCGCTAAAAGCGCGGCTCATTCCGATCTGCCACGGGGTGATCTTGGCTGGAGGGCGAAGCTCGCGCATGGGGCGGGACAAGGCATTGCTGCCCGTGGGAGGACGACCGCTGCTGGCGCGACTCATTGGCGAGCTGCGAGAGGCGGTGACGGGCGAGATCGTTGTGGCGGTTAGCTCGCCGGAGCGGGAAGCCGCCTATCGGAGCTTGCTCGGCCCGTTGCCCGGCGGAGTCGCATTCGTCCTCGACCGGCAGCAGGACGCGGGGCCGGTTGCAGGTCTCGCGGCGGGACTGGCTGCGCTGCCGGATGGCTATGCGTATGCGACCGCCTGCGATACGCCGGAGCTGTCGCGACAATGGCTCGTGCGACTGCTGCACGAAGCGATGGCGAACGGCGCCCCGGCAGTCGCAGCCCAAGGCGAGCCGCTGCACGCGCTGTACCACACGGGGCTTGCGCAGCTCGCAGAGCGGGCGTTAGCCGACGGTGATTACCGTCTGATGTCTTTGCTGCGCCGCGCCGGAGCCGTCGAGCTGACACTGACCGAGCAGGAGAAGGCGGCATACGGACTCTATAATCTGAATACGCCGGAGCAATACGAGACGTATTTGGCGAACAAGCCTCATAAGATAGAAGGATGAGTGAGTACAATAAATAAGATAAGCGGGACGACGATGGCCGCAAACAAACAACAAGAGCAGCTGGAGCAATCGGCAGAGGATGACGGAAGGCAGGGACATCGGAGATGACTGACATCAATCAGACGTATGAAATAAGGGACGCAGCCGAGCAGGATTTGGATCGCATCGTGGAGATATACAATTCTACTATTGCGGGTCGGGTCGTGACCGCGGATCTCGAGCCGGTATCGGTAGAGAGCAAACGGGCCTGGTTCAATGCCCATTCGCCGGAGGAAAGACCCATCTGGGTTGTTCGCAGGCGGGAAGACGGCGAAATCGCGGCTTGGCTGAGCTTCCAATCGTTCTATGGCAGAGCCGCTTACCAGGCGACGGCGGAGATCAGCATCTATATTGCGGAGGAATATCGTTCGCAGGGACTGGGCTCCTTCCTGATCGAAAAGGCGATAGAGGCATGTCCGCGGCTGGGTCTGACGACGCTTGTCGGCTTCATCTTCGGTCATAATGGGCCGAGTCTGGCGTTGCTCGAGAAGTTTGGATTCCAGCGTTGGGGCTTGCTGCCGAGAGTGGCTGTGTTGGACGGCGTGGAGCGGGATTTGGTCATTGCGGGTCTTCGAGTAGAGTAACGTAACTTCACGCAATACTCAGCCCCCTTCCAGCAAGGGGCGGTTAGGGGGTGACGGTGGTCAAGCTGTTTCGGAACGCCTACAGTAAGAACATCTTTTTTAACGGCTTCTTGTTGATTTGCGCATTAGTCTATACCGCTATTATGTTATACTTGCTATTTTATCGGAATCGCTATTTCTACACCGGTTATGCGTACAATTTGGTGCCGTTCGATACGATAGAGCGATATATCGTGCACCGGGACCACTTCAACTTCGACACCTGGTTCAAAAATTTATTCGGAAACGTCGTCCTCTTCATCCCAATCGGTATGTTCCTGCCGTTGTTTAACAAGCGGTTCAGGTCCGGTTTCCGGATGGTGACGGCTTGCGTGACGATAATTACATGCGTGGAGCTGGCGCAGATGTTGCTTCGCGTTGGCAGCTTCGATATTGACGACATACTGCTGAACACGGCGGGCGCCTGGATCGGACTGATGCTGGCGCGGCCGTTCATGACAGAAGGGAGATTGAACAAGTGAGCAAGTTCTGGAGTCCGCTTGCAGCTTCGCTCGTGCCATACGTGCCCGGTGAGCAGCCCAAGGACAAGACCTATGTAAAGCTGAATACCAACGAAAATCCGTACCCGCCTTCCCCTGCCGCGCTGAAAGCGATGGAAGACGCGGTTAATGACGACCTGCGTTTATACCCCGATCCTACCTGCGACGAGCTCGTTCGGGCAGCAGCGAATTATTACGGTTTGTCGCCTGAGCAGACCTTCGTCGGCAATGGCTCGGACGAAGTGCTGGCGTTTGCGTTCGCGGCGTTCTTCGATCCCGCGAAGCCTCTGCTGTTCCCGGATATTACATACAGCTTCTACAAGGTGTACGCCAAGCTGTACGGACTGTCGCCCAAGCTGATTCCACTGGACGAGGAGTTCAACATCCCCATGGAGCAGTTCCAGGGCGAACACGGCGGCATCATCATGCCGAATCCCAACGCGCCGACGGCACAACTCATTCCGCTGTCCGAGATTCGCTCCTTGCTGGAGCGCAATCCTGACAACGTCGTCATCATCGACGAAGCATATATCGACTTCGGCGGAGTATCAGCGGTAACCCTGGTGCCGCAATTCCCGAATCTGCTCGTCGTGCAGACGTTGTCGAAGTCTCGTTCGCTAGCGGGACTTCGCGTCGGCTTTGCATTCGGCTCGGAGGAGTTGATCGACGGTCTTAATCGGATTAAAAACTCGTTCAACTCCTACACAATGGATCGAGTCGCTCTTCGCGGCGCGGTAGCCTCGCTTACGGACGAAGCTTACTTCCGCGAAACGACGGATAAGGTGGTTGCGACCCGTGAGCGCGTAGCTCGGCAAGTGAAGGAGCTTGGTTTCCGTTCGACGGACTCCAAGGCGAACTTCCTGTTCATCGAGCATCCTGCTATTCCGGCAAGCGAGCTGTTCGCGGAACTTCGGGAGCGGGGCGTGCTGGTGCGCTACTTCAATTCCCCGCGCATCGACAACTACTTGCGGGTCAGTATCGGCACCGACGAGGAGATGAATACGTTCGTCGGGGCTCTGAAGGAGATCGTGGAGTAGCGGAAAAACGGTCCGCGGCGATGGCGCGGTAGACTGTGCTGACTACCCATACCGAACCGAGCTGAGCTGCCATACCGAGTGGGCTGCCCATACCGAGTTGCGTTGCTCAGGTTGAGTTGTGCTGCCCATACCGAGTTGCGTTGCTCAGGTTGAGTTGTGCTGCCCATACCGAGTTGCATTGCTCAGGCTGAGTTGCACAAGCCCATGCCGATCTGCGTTCTCAGGCCGATCTACGCCGCCTAGCCCCGAGTTGCGTTGTCCAGACCGTTGGCCCTCGCCGCAAAAGAAAACCTCTGTCAGGGTTTCCTCAGGCCGAACGGATTTCGATGGCGCGGAACAGAGCCAATTCATAAATAATCGCCAAACAAAACAACAGCCATGACAGGCACCCGGATGGGACGGGACCTGGCATGGCTGTTGTTTTTGGTTAGTGGCGGGCGCCTGCGGCGCATGATCGCCGGAGAGTCGGAAGTCTCCGGCGAAGTCTGCCGCGCGCGAGGCGCCCGCATTGCGAGCCGGCTCTCCCGTGCTCCGACGGGCTTAATGGCGGGTGCTATCGGAAGCACGGAAGCGGTCGCGGTGAAGCCGTCTGAGGAGGACGGCCTCCGTCCGGCTCGCGGATGGATAATTGTGCAGATGTGCTCAAACAAACTGTTGTAACGTGCCCAAACTTACTCCTGTCACCTACTGAAAATTGTGCATATATGCTCAAATTAATGTCTGTAACCTGCTCAATCTGTTGGAATTGTTCAAATATACACAAATGTGGAGCCTGTTAAGGTTGAATCGGCTTTTCTGAGCATCGATTTGTACATATTTGATCAATTTGGTTTTCGGCGGCCATTTCTCGTCGAGTAATTATGTATATATGCACAATTACTCTCGAAGCATCCCTCCCCCCTCAAAGCACCCCCTGCAGCATCCCTCAATATACAACCGCCTCGCCTCGGAAACATACCGCCGGACAAACGGGCGGCCAGGTTCAGCCGCCGCTACTGAGCCATCGTCGAATCCTCGACGCGGGCACGGCCGCCCTGGGCAATCCATGTCCGCTTCCAGCTGCCTTGCACCAGGGCGATAAGTCCGATGCAAGCCAAGGCGATAACGCTGAGGATAAGGAAGCCGGATGTGTAGGAGCCCGTCGTCAGCTTCAGGTTGCCCAGAATCTTTGGCAGGAAGAATCCGCCTACGCCGCCTGCCGCGCCGACGATGCCCGTCACGATGCCGATCTCCTTCTGGAATCGCTGCGGCACCAGCTGGAATACGGCGCCATTGCCCATGCCGAGCGCCATCATCGCTATGAACAGCAGGATGATCATCGCGGTAAGAGGAGGCAGCGACGAGACGCTGGCCAGCATGATGCCGACGATGCCGTAGAGAACGAACAGCATGCGCACGCCGCCGAAGCGGTCGGACAACCATCCGCCGATGGGGCGGAAGAAGCTGCCCGCGATGACGCACACGGTCGTGAAGTCTGCTGCGCGGATCGGGTCCAGGCCGTATTGCGTGTTGAAGAAGATCGTCAAGTAATTCGACAAGCCGACGAATCCGCCGAAAGTAACGCTGTACATGATGCAGAACATCCAAGCATCGCGCTGCTTCAGAATCGCGCCGTAGTCGCGGAGCTTTTTGGGAGCAGGCTGATCGGGGCTGTCCTTGGCGATCATGCTGAACACGATGAACACGATCACGATCGGGATCAGCGCCAGGCCGAATACCGCCTGCCAGCTGCCGTAATGCTCCGCGATCCGGTTGGCGAACAAGGTGGCGAATACCGTGCCGCTGTTGCCTGCGCCGGCGATACCCATTGCCAGTCCCTGATATTGCGGCGGGTACCACCGGCTGGCCAGCGGCAGAGCTACGGCGAAGGATGCGCCCGCGACGCCGAGCAGCATAGCGACGACGTACAGCTCGGATAACGAGCTTACGAATTGCCAGCCGTAGACGAGAGGGATCATCGTGATGATCATGCCGAGCTGTCCCGAACGCTTCTGCCCGATGCGATCAGCCAGGTAGCCGAAAACAAGCCTGAGGATGGAGCCGCCGAGAATCGGCAGGGCGACCAGATTGGCTTTTTGCGCCGCGTTCATCTCGTAGTCGCCCATGATAATGACGGACAACGGCCCAAGGAGGACCCAGATCATAAAGCTGACATCGAAATACAGAAACGAGCTGAACAAGGAAGGGCTGTGACCGCTCTTAAGAAATCCGTTACGTTGAATCATCGTGAAACATCTCCTCTCCGATATAAAACGATCTGCAAACATCAAAAGCCGCACACAATCCCGAAGGACTGTTGTGCGGCTTCATTGCCATGGCGGCACGACATTGTGCTCGCTCGATATGAATAAAGGGAGTTCCCTTCCGTGACGGGACCTCATCATTGAAGTTCGTCATGAAGGCTCGCTTGCATACCTGCATTATAGAGTGAGGGTTACATTTATGTCAATATACCTTACATAAAAAATTATCCATGGATGAGTTGATATACTTTTACGATATTGGCGGCAACTTCACCGATCCTCTTCCGTTCATTCATAGCTTGCTTGCGCAGGAAATCGTAGGCCTCGTTCTCCGAGATGCCTTTGATCTCGCTAAGAACCGCCTTGGCTTGATCGATCCACTTGCGTTCCTCCAAGCGGAGCGACAGGCTCTCTTTCTCTTCTGCCCAGCGCTTGCGCTGCTTCCAGCCGTGGATGCCGAAGCTCAGCGCATAACCCATCTCGGTAGGGCACATGGTGGGGAATAGCAGGCCGTCAAGCGCAAATCCCCAGTCTTCCTGCTCCGGCTTCGCGTCTTTGTCCAGGAAGCTGTTCAGCCAAAAAATCGGCAGTTTCCTGGTTCCGGTCAACGCGTGCTGCAGCTTCAGCATCTCCGGAGCATGCGCGTGGATGACGGCAACGTCGGCGATCATGACAAGTCCAAGCGCGTCGGCCTCGCTTTTGACGCAATGCAGCTTTTTGCAGTTCCGGCGGAGATTGTCCGTCGCCGTGTCTGCCCCGGTTGTTCTTGGCTCGATGAACAGAATGATTTTCAGCATGTTTGACTCCACCTCTTATCGTCCGATTCGTCGATCTTGGGAAATTTGTAAGTAAATATAACACAGCACTTGATCTCTGTCGATGCCTTATGTTAGCTTATGTTTCTCGGATGCTAAAATCAACACTTTAGCCTAAAATGTGTTAGGTATATTGACATAAACATTGAAAGGCAGGTATACTTGCAATAATTATTCCAAGTCGGCACAACGGCGTGTCGCATCCTGGTTGGCAAAGAGGCCTACTTCCTTCATGCATGGCGCATGTCGGGGGTAGGCTCTTCATGTTTTACGAACGCAGGAGGGGACCACGATGAAGAAACTGGTGATGGTTGGCAATGGCATGGCGGGCGTATCCTTTATCGAACAACTGCTTAAACTTAATCCCAACAGATACGAGATTACGATTATCGGCGCCGAGCCGCATCCGAACTACAATCGGATCATGTTATCATCCGTGCTTGCCGGCGATGCCGACATGAAAGATATTGTATTAAACGACTGGAGCTGGTACGAGGACAACGGCATTAAGCTTCATACCGGACACACGGTGACGAACATGGATGCGGAAGCTCGCAAGGTCGAGACCGACGGAGGTCTCGTCATCCCTTACGACGAGCTGGTGCTGGCGACGGGATCGCTGCCGTTTATGCTGCCGCTCCCGGGAGCGGATAAGGAAGGCGTCATCGCCTTCCGGGACATGAAGGACTGCGAGACGATGATCGAGACGGCCAAAGCTTACCGCAAAGCGGTCGTGATCGGCGGCGGCTTGCTGGGGTTGGAAGCCGCGCGGGGCTTGCTGAATCTGAACATGGAGGTTAGCGTCGTTCACGTCACGCCTTACCTGATGAACCGGCAGCTGGATGCGACCGCGTCTGTCATGCTCCGAGAGGAGCTGGAACGCCAGGGTATGCATTTCCTTCTGAACAAGCAGTCGGAGCGGATTACCGGGGGCGATCGCGTATCCGGGCTGAAGTTCAAGGACGGTATGGAGGCGGAAGCCGACCTGATCGTCATGGCGGTAGGCATCGTGCCGAACGCGGAGCTTGCGAAGCGCAGCGGAATCGGCGTGGGCCGAGGCATTCTGGTCGATGACTATATGGGCACGAACGTGCCGAACATTTATGCCGTAGGCGAATGCGCCGAGCATCGTGGCATCTCCTATGGGTTGGTGGCTCCGCTCTACGAGCAGGGAGCCGTGCTGGCCAAGCGGCTGGCGGGCGTCGATAGCGACGGCTACCACGGAACGGTGCTATCCGCGAAGTTGAAGGTTTCGGGCGTCAACGTATTCTCCGCCGGCATCTTCCTGGACGAACCGGGTACGAAGGCTCTTCGGGTTCAGGACGATCTGGACGGCATCTATAAGAAGGTCGTTTTCAAGGACGGCAAAATCATCGGTACCGTGCTCTTCGGCGACACGACGGACAGCTCGCGCATTTTCTCCTACATTAGAAGCGGCGAAGATTTCTCCGGCAGGGAGAGGGAAGTTCTGTTCGGCGCGGCGGGAGGCGGGAAAGGAACAAGCAATACGGATCTGGTGTCGGCCATGAGCGGCGACGAGATCGTCTGCGGCTGCAACGGCGTAGCGAAGGATACCGTCGTGGAGGCGATAACGGAGAAGGGCTGCGTCAGTATCGGCGAGATTAAGGCGTGTACCAAGGCATCCGGCTCCTGCGGTGGCTGCAAGCCTTTAATCGAGGCGATTCTGGAAGCGACGGTCGGGGCGGACAATGTCACCGAGGCCAAGGAAGGCATATGCGGCTGCACGACCCGCTCGCGGGAAGAGGTAGTGGAAGCCATTAAGAGCATGCGGATGACGACGACCAAGGAAGTCATGCATGTGCTGGGCTGGCATAACCCGGAAGGCTGCACGAAGTGCCGCCCCGCAATCAATTATTATCTCGGCATGATCTGGCCGGAGGATCACGAGGATGAGCCGGAATCGCGGTTCGTCAACGAACGGAACCATGCCAACATTCAGAAGGACGGCACGTTCTCCGTCGTGCCCCGCATCTATGGCGGCGTAACGACGCCGAAGGATCTGAAGCGCATTGCGGACGTGGCGCAGAAGTATGACGTGCCTCTGGTGAAAATCACGGGCGGTCAACGGATCGACTTGCTGGGCGTGAAAAAAGAAGACCTGCCGAGTATGTGGAAGGATCTCGACATGCCATCGGGTTATGCCTACGGCAAGGCGCTGCGTACGGTAAAAACCTGCGTGGGCAATACGTTTTGCCGATTCGGCACGCAGGATGCCATCCAGATGGGCATCGACCTCGAGAAGAAGTTCGAGAGGCTGAGCACGCCGCATAAGGTAAAGCTTGCCGTGTCGGGATGCCCGCGGAACTGCGCGGAAGCGACGATCAAGGATCTTGGCGTCGTTGCCATCGACGGCGGATGGGAGCTCTACGTAGCCGGCAACGGCGGCACGAGAGTGCGCGCGGCGGATCTGCTCGTAAAGGTGAAGACGGAGCAAGAGGTCATGGATTGGACGGCTGCGTATCTTCAATATTACCGCGAGACGGCGGACTGGGGAGAGCGGACGAGCGAATGGTCGATCCGGATCGGCCTGGATACGATCAAGGCGGCGCTGGCGACCAAGGAAGACCGGGATGCTCTTATTTCGCGGATCGACAAGGCTCTCAGCCTGATGCAGGAAGATCCATGGAAACAAATTATCGAGAATGACGGTTTGCGCAAAGCGTTCGACGCGCTTACCGGACCGACTAGCCCCGAAACTGCTGCGGCCGGCGAGTCCAAATGAGAGAATAGGCAGGGGGAGTGTAACGATGACGGAACTGATTGTCGCCCATGTGTCGGAATTTCAGGAACGAAGAAGCCGCGTGTTGAAGCTGGAAGGAATCGAGATTGCCGTATTCAAGCTGTCGGACGGCAGCCTGAAGGCCATCGAGAATAGCTGCCCGCACAAGCAGGGGAAGCTGTCGGAAGGAATGGTATGCGATCATCACGTTTACTGTCCGCTGCATGATTGGAAGATCGATCTGAACGACGGCAAGGTACAGGCGCCGGATAACGGCTGCGTGATGGCATTCCCGATCCGCATCGACGAGCTTGGCAACGTGTATCTGTCCGTTAACCTGTCTAATATGCAAGCTTCATAAGAACGCGGATGGAATGGAGGGCTGGAAATGGGAACAGCTCGGATGGCAGGCGTCACGGTTGCGGTCACAGGACCTCGCAAGGCGGAGGAGATCGGGCGCATGATCGCCAAGTTCGGAGGAGAGACGGTCGTGCGACCGGCGCAAGGAACGGTATTTCTGGACGACAGCATGATCGAGAAGCAGCTGAGGGATTTGATACGGCAGCCCGCGGATTGGCTGCTTCTGACAACGGGGGTCGGGACGGAGGCGCTTCTGCAGACGGCGGAGCGGCTCGGGCTGACGGACCCCTTTCTGGCAGCGCTCGGCAAAATGAAAGTAGGGGCACGCGGCTACAAAACGGTCAACGTGCTGCGGAAGCTCGGCATAACGCCCGTCATCCGCGATAACGACGGAACGACGGCCGGCATGCTGGCGGAAATGGGCGATGCCGATCTGCGTGGCAAACGCGTCGTTCTCCAACTGTACGGCGATCCCGCTCCCAAGATTACGGGTAAGCTGCGCGAACTCGGAGCCGTCTGCGAGGAGCTGCTGCCGTATCGGCATGTCCCGCCGGAAGGCGACTCCGTCGAGGTACTCATCGACGAGGTGCTTCGGGGGGCCGTGCAGGCGGTTGCTTTTACAAGCACGGTGCAGGTTCGTTGCGTAATGAACGTCGCTGCGGCCCTTGGCAAGCGGGAAGCACTGCTTCGGGCATTCGGCGATGGCATGCTGGCGGTAGCCGTAGGTAAGGTGACGGCCGAGGCGCTGACGGAAGAAGGCGTGGAGCGGGTGCTCTATCCGGAGGAGGAGCGGATGGGCAGCATGGTCGTGGCGATCTCCAAGTATTACGGCAGCCGATCGGCGATAAGCGGCGAGAAACGTAGGGACGGCAAGCAGGGCAAGCAGAGCGAGGAAAGCAAGGAAGGCAAGGAGGGCAAGCAGAGCGAGGCGGATGAGTTTGCCGCCGTTGCCGGTATTGCCGGCGAATGCGCGGCCTCGGATATGGAAGTGTGAGGGGCGATGGGAATGACGGTGGGTTGCTAAGGTTCGTCAATTTGCCGGGCGGGTTCGGGAGTTGACTAGCCCAGTCGCCATCGTCAACGGCCCGGTTGTGAACCTGCGCGAGAGCCTCGCATGGCGGGAAGCCGTCGCGGCGATGAGCGTGTAGGTGAGCTATTCGCTGCGCGACTTGACGGCATTGATGCCACGCGAATTTTAGGTGCGGGCGCAGGGGGCTTAGTGCTCGAGTAGTTGAAGTGCATAATGCGGCGCGGCTAGCAAAAGCCCGATTAAATCAGGTTGCAGAGTTAATCGGAGTAACATTGGGAGCTGTAGCCCGAGAAATCGGGTTACAGAGCTAGTTGGAGTAACTTTCGGAGCTGTAGCCCGAGAAAATCGGGTTACAGGGATAGTCGGAGTAACTTTAGGAGCTGTAGTCCGAGAAAAAGGCGGTGCCAGGATTCCTCCCAGGCACCGCCTTTGTTATTGGCAAGTCCCATCAAACTTCACCAATGTCTGCGAATAATGCCGTGTCGCGGCGGCGGCGTCTAACCCGCAACGGTCCGCTTCCCGGCAGGAACGGAAGCCTTTGCTCCGCTCCGCTGAAGCTTCTGTGCCGCAGGCACTTTGCCGAATAAAATCCAGGCGAAAGGCACGAAGCGGGAGATTAGCGACACGGTCAGCCAAGATGCGGTCAACATGATGACCCAGCTTGCCAGATAGTAGAGATGAAGGGCGCTGGCCGAGGTCGGAGCCGGCAATAGTCTCTCGAACCAGGCTTGGTAAAGCAGATGCACCAGATAAATGCCGAATGACAGCTGCCCGAGCCGATAGAGCATGGCAGATAGCCCTGCAGGCAGATGGCGATAGATAAAAAATGCCGCATGCAAGAGGACGAGCGCCGCCAGGACGGCTTGCGCATTCCACAAGATTTCATAGAGCTCGGCGGGATAGATCGTGCCATACAGCCGCGCGTTGTACCAGACGGTCACGTGCACGGCGGATGCCGCAATCCAAGCACCCCAGACAAGAAGCCACATAACAGCGCGGCCAACATTCAGATTGTCGCGAGTCATGGCCAGCCAGCCTTTTATCTTCGGATAGTAGATGCCAAGCGTCGCACCCAGGAAGAAAAGCGAGAAGTAGGTCGGCGCCCAGCTTCCTTTGTTGGGCAGCTGCCAATAATGCAAATTCAATAGCACGAATGTCCACTGAAGAACAAAGCCAAGCGGCACGAACCAGAGCGCAAGGTTCTTCCATCGCTTCGCGGCCCATAACACAATCGGGAACAGCAGATAGAACTGGATGCTAATGAAGACGAAATACAGATGAGCGTACACCTCGCCCATTAACAGCTTGCTCATAAATTCGCCAAGCGATTCCAGACTCCAGATCGGAACGCCGGTTAAGTCCTTTACATAAGCGAAGTAGATCGCCGAGAAGACGACATAGGGAATGAGAATGTACAATAGCCGCTTCTTGTAGAAGCCTGCAATAAGCTTGCCGTTCAAAGGTCTGGAGTAATAGCTGTAAAATAGGACAAAGCTGCTGAGCAGAATGAAGGTCGGGGTGCCGAAGCGCATGACGGTATTAATTAAGTTGTAGAAATAGTAATAAGCGGATTCCTTCATGGTGATGGTGGCGGTTGCGCTGGCATGCACGGTCAGCACGCCAAGGATGGCAAGCGCGCGTACGAGTTGCAGCTCCGGGATATGCGTCCGTTCCGGTTGTGCGGGTTGGGTCATGTTCCTGGGTCCTCCATTTATAATTAATTTTTTATTTCTGCATGATACATATACAATTCATGTTAACACTATAATCAATGCCAATTCAAGGCAGTTCGTTGCGGTTTACAATATCAATAAATGGAACATTAAAATATTTTAATTTAACTTTTGTTATTCATTTACAAGATATTCACAATAGGTCATGAATCGTCATGTAAATACAAAGTATGACAAAATAACGAGGGCCATCCCACATCGTCGATCATGAGACGCGGGATAGCCCTGACTTCTTTTATGGCGGTATAGCTCGTTCAAGAAGGCCGATCCCGCAGCGGCAACCGGATCGACACGACGGTGCCCAGCCCCTCCTTGCTCCAAAGCCGAAGCTCGTAGCCGGCATCGTACATGAGGCGGAGTCTTCGGTGCGTGTTAATCAGTCCGATATGGCGAGAGGGCTCCCCTTCGTCGGACAAGGCCTGGCGGAGATAGGCAAGACGTTCTCCCGAAATGCCGATGCCGTTGTCGACAACCCTCAGGCGAAGCTCCTCGCCGGCGCGCGTAATCCGAATCCGGATCAGCCCGCGGCCGTTCTTCTCCTTGATGCCGTGGTACAGGCTGTTCTCCACCAGCGGCTGCAACAGCAGCTTCAGCGTGTAGTAGGGCAGCACATCTTCCCCGTATTGAAATTCGACATCGAACTGCTCTTTGTAGCGCTGTTTTTGAATGTGGATGTAGCTGGACGTGTTCGCAATCTCTTCCTCCCACGTCACCTCGTTGGCCGGATTGCTGAACGAATAAGACAACATGTCGGAAAGGTGCTCGATCATGGTGCTTGCCTTGTTCGGTTTGCCTGTCAGCCCGACGGTCTCCCAGTAGATCGAATTCAGCGTATTGTACAGAAAATGCGGGTTGATTTGCGATTGCAGCGCCAGCAGTTCCATGAATTGAAGCTTGTACTTCTTCTCCGACAGCTGCGTCTGGACGTACCGGTGCTCGATGAAGTGCTGCACCATGTTCTGCATGATATACGTGTATTCGTCCTTTACCCGCTTGGGCGATTGAAGCTGCGACTTATTGTTCTCCGCGGATCGGATCAGCGAGGTAATGGCGAGCAGCTGCCGGTAATTGCGGCGGGTCAGGTACAAGGTTAACAGCAGGCCGAGCGCGAAGGAGACGCAAGCGAACAAAACGGTGTAGTTCAGAATGCGGGAGGGCGTCTCGTACAGCGAAGCATGCGGAATGACCGAGACGTACTTCCAGCCGTAACGCCCCGATTCGATCTTCGTGACGCCGGCTTCGCCGCCGGGCAAATCCATATCGAAGGACGCTTCTTCGCGTGAGGCGATGGCCGCGAGTTCGGCTTCGCCGATGTCGTATTGCGGACGGTTCGCGAACAATACGCGGTTACCTTCGTCCAGCACGAGAAAGAGCTGGCCTTCGTAGTTCGTTATATCCCGCAGCAGCCGTTCGATATATGCGGTACGGATGTTGAGGAAGATGCCGATTTTCTCTTCCGCAAGCACATGGTAGATGGTGACGACGTCGGTCGTCTGCTGCAAATCGTAGGCGGCTACCTTGCGACGCTCCGTCCATTCGGCGGGCGGTCCCTTATAGTCCATGAAGTTGATGAACCAGCTCGTGTCCCGGAAGTGATCCAGCGAGGATATGCCGTCCGCGGACGAAACAAAGCGCCGGTATGGATTGTCGCTATAGAAGTAAAAGGAGTCGATATAAGGTTTGGAGCTTGTCATCGCATTAATAAAGCTGAAGGCGAGCTGGTACGACTTGGAGCTCTCGTAAGAGAACTCGGGCTGCTGCAGAATGGCCGACAGCTCGTTGAAAACCCGGGAGTTCTGGAAGAGAGCCAGCTTTAACGTATCGATCTCGCGTAGAATAAGCTCCAGCTGATTCTGCGACTGCGTCAGTAGAAAGTGGCTGTTCCGGTTAATGTCCTTCTTCATATCATGCTGGGTCGTAAAAAACGAAAGCGAGCCCAGAATGAGCAGCGGGAAGAGGAGCGGTATGAGGAACGTCGCCAGATGTTTGGCAAAATACCGTCGTTTCATGGCGTCGCATGCAGCCCGTTCCGGTATTCGCTGGGCGTCTTGCCGTAGAACGATTTGAAGGTCCGCGTGAAGTTTTTGGCGTTGGCGTAGCCGACCATCTCGCTAATTTCATACGTCTTGTAGCGCATGTCGCGAAGCAGCTTAAGGGCGACCTCCATCTTTACCCGAATCAGATAGTCGGAGAAATTTTGGCCGGTCTTCTGCTTGAACAGGAAGCTGAGATAATTCGCGTTCAGATGGACCTGCTGGGCGGCATGATCCAGCGTGGCGTCCCTGTATTCGCTGCGGACATACGCTTTGATGCGCGCGATCAGCAGCCCTTCTTCGCTTGCGCCTTCGTCATCGCGAGCCGGGCGCTCCCTGCGCTGCTCCTCCAGCTCTACCCGCAGATGGCCGAACACGTCGAGCAGCATCTGATACTTCGCAGGTTTGACGATATAATTTTTGACCCTGTATTTGAGCGCCTTCTGCGCATACTCGAACTCTCTGTAGCTGCTCAGGAAGATGACCTGGGCGTCGTGCTTGCGCTCGTAGACCGCCTCCGCCAGCTCGATGCCGGACATGACGGGCATCTTGATGTCGGTCAGGATGACGTCGATGGGAGGATCGTTCTTAAGAAGAAACTCGAGCGCTTCCTTGCCGTTGCCGGCTTGTCCGGCGATTCGGAATCCCACTTCGTTCCATGGGAAATAATTAGACAGCGCTTCTCTGGCGTCAGCCTCGTCGTCGACCAGGAGCAGGTTATACATAAGCTCACCTCTTGCGTTCTGAAGTCGTTGGAGCCTTGGGTTCTTTCTCTCTCCATTGTATATGATTTAGAATGAAAGTGCTTTCGAAAGCGCATTCTCGGGAAAAATGACACCTTATCCAAGATGATGATACTAAGATGCCATTCTGCTGAAAAAGTGATACTGAAATCCAAGATTGGATGCCTTAAAGACGTTGCCCGATAGGTTTATACTTCGGGTAAGCGATTTCAAATACACACAAGAAGGGGAGAATACACGATGAACAAAAGAAACAAATGGAAATCCGGCATACTCGCCGCTACGGCCATGGTCGTTTTGCTGGCAGGCTGCTCGTCAGGAACGAACGGCAACAATAGCGGTAATGGAGGCGGCGGCGACAAAGCCGTGACGCTGCGATTTAGCTGGTGGGGCGGCCAGGAGCGCCACGAGGCTACGCTTGCCGCGATCGAAGCCTACAAGGCCGTCGCGCCAAACGTCACGATCGAAGCGGAGTATCAAGGCTTCGACGGCTACGAGCAGAAGGTGAAGACGCAGCTCGCTGGCGGCACTTCGGCCGACATCATGCAGCTGGACGTGCCTTGGATGAACGAGCTCTCCCGCAGTGACAGCTTCTTGGAGCTGAAGGATCTGCCTGGCCTGCCGCTCGATGGCTTCGATTCCGCGTTCCTCGACAACTTCGGCACCTATAACGATAAGCTGGTGGCGCTGCCGACGGGCGTCAATGCATACGCCTTGGTCATCAACAAGACGGCGGCCGACAGCTTGGGCGTCCCGACCGACATCCGGTGGGATTGGGAGCGCCTCTACGAAGAAGGCAAGAAGCTTCATGAGAAGGACAGCTCCAAGTTCTTGCTGCTGGCGGATCATGGTCATCTTATGGGTGACTTCACCAACATGCTCAAGCAGAGAATCGGCGATCAATGGATCAAAGACGATTATACGCTGGGCTTCGCCAAAGAAGATGCTGTTGCCGTACTTACTTGGATGGACAAGGCGATAAAAGCGGGTGTCTACCAGCCGCTGGGCGAGGCGGATTTGTTCTACGGCAAGACGGAGCAAAACCCGAAGTGGATCAACGGCGATATCGTGATGATCTCCTCG
Source organism: Paenibacillus agaridevorans (assembly GCF_018604145.1). Lineage (NCBI taxonomy): Bacteria > Bacillati > Bacillota > Bacilli > Caryophanales > Paenibacillaceae > Paenibacillus > Paenibacillus agaridevorans. The sequence goes on from NZ_CP075889.1 coordinate 7,189,080, forward strand.
ATGAGCAGCACGCTTCTGTCGCTGCGCAATGTCCTGTCCGAGGGGACGGAAGTGACGACATCGCTGCCGGCTACGGCTCTCGACGCCAAAGCTTCGTCGGTCGTAGTTCGCCCTTCCCAACTGATCGCGATCAGCAAGAAGAGCAAGCATCCCGAAGAGGCAACCGCCTTCCTGAACTGGTTCATGAATGATCCGGAAGCCGCAGCAATCCTGGGCGACGTTCGTTCGGTCCCGTCATCGTCGAAGGCGCAGCAAGCGGCGGTAGAAGCAGGCAAGATCGATCCCGCCATCACGAAGGCGGTGGAGGAAGGCCTCGCGAACGCGGGCATCGTCGAAAATTCCATCTCGACCAATTCCGAGATTTCCGCTATCCTGCAGGACACGATCGAGAAGGTCGCATACGGACGGAATACGCCGGAGCAAGGCGCGGACGAGCTGATCGAAGGTCTGGAGAAGAAGCTGAGCGAGCTGCAAGGAAGAAAGTAGAAGGAAAGGAGCCGATGACACCGTGTCCCTGAAGAAAAGAAACTACCAATATGTCGGCTTGCTTTACGTGCTCCCTTGGGTCGTCGGCCTGCTCGTCTTTCAGTTCTATCCGTTTCTCTCTTCGTTCTATTATTCGTTTACCGATTTCAATATGGTCAGCGCTCCGACGTTCGTGGGATTAGACAACTATAAGAAGATATTGACGGACGATCCCGGATTTCTCCAGGCCCTAAAGGTGACGACGATCTACGTGCTGATGGCGGTACCGGTCAAGCTTGCGTTCGCCTTGTTCATCGCCCTGATCCTAAGCGCCAAGCTGCGCGGCATCAACTTCTTCCGGACGATGTATTACTTGCCGTCCATCCTTGGGGGTTCCGTGGCAATATCCGTCCTCTGGAGGTTCCTGTTCATGAAGGACGGAGTCGTCAACGGCATGACGGGCGCGCTTGGCCTCCCGGCGGTAGACTGGCTTGGCGATCCCGATATTGCGTTGTACACGCTGGGCATGCTGTCGGTTTGGCAATTCGGCTCGTCCATGGTTCTGTTCCTGGCGGGATTGAAGCAGATTCCCGGCGACTTATATGAAGCGGGAGCCATCGATGGAGCGTCGAAGACGCGCTTGTTCTTCACCATTACGGTGCCCCTGCTGACGCCGATCGTTTTGTTCAACTTGATCATGCAGATGGTCAACGCGTTCCAGGAATTCACCGGCGCCTTCGTCATTACGAACGGGGGACCGATGAAATCGACTTATCTGTACGCGCTAAAGCTGTATGAAGAAGCGTTTACCTTCTTCAAGATGGGCTACGCATCGGCCTTGTCCTGGGTGCTGTTCGTCATTATCATGATCGTGACCGCGATTATATTCAAGAGCTCAACGTACTGGGTGCACTACGAGGATGGGGGGAAAGGCAAATGACGGATGCCCGAAGCGGGAACAAGCTGCTGTCATACGTATTACTCGTCGTGCTGGGCTTCGCCATGGTCTATCCGCTCATCTGGCTGGTCGTATCGTCGTTTAAGACGAATGCGGACATCTTCGGCTCCAGCAGCCTGTTCGCGGGAAGCTACGTGACGGATTCGTACGCGAAGGGATGGGCAGGCACGGGCCAGTACGGCTTCAAGGATTTCTTTCTTAATACGTTCGTGCTGGTCGTTCCGACCGTAATCTTCACCATTGTCTCCAGCGTTGTCGTCGCTTACGGCTTCGCCCGATTTCGATTCCCGCTGCAGACGATTCTGTTCTCGCTCATGATGGCGACGCTGATGCTGCCGGATTCGACGATTATGATTCCGCGCTACATTTTGTTCAACAAGATGGGCTGGCTGGACACGTACCTGCCGTTTATCGTGCCGGCGGCATTTGCGACATCGGCGTTTTTCGTCTACATGCTGATCCAGTTCTTCCGCGGCTTGCCGCGGGAGCTGGACGAATCGGCGAAGATCGACGGCTGCAACTCGTTCACGATATTAATACGGATTCTGCTGCCGCTTTGCAAGCCCGCAATCTTCTCCGTCGGCATCTTCCAGTTCATCTGGACGTGGAACGACTTTTTCAATTCCATCATCTATATCAGCAGCGTGAAGAAGTTTACGGTATCGCTCGGTCTTCGCATGACGCTGGACGCATCTTCGGCGGTGTCGTGGAACCAGGTGCTGGCCATGTCCGTCGTCAGCATCGTGCCGTGCATCATTTTGTTCTTCATGGCTCAGAAGTATTTCGTGGAAGGCATCTCGACTACAGGGTTAAAAGGATAAGGGAGGAAGACTGGAAGAGCTTCGAAGGGGAAACAAGGAGCGATCTGACGATTGCCTACGGGAGCTTTCCCATTAATAAACGAATGGACCTCAAATGCCACTTCGAAGTGGCATTTGAGGTCCATTTTCTTGAAGAAATTCGATTCCCGAAACCTTATTTTCGGTTTATTCCACTTGAACGGGCTTGAAGTACATTCCATCAAATTTCCTGTTCAAAAACGTCGATCAGCTCCTTCGCGCGTTCAACATCTTTGGTTGTGACTTGAATTTTTTTCAGATGGCTGCCTTCCATCAAAATCTTCGACTTCAACCCGTTGCTCTTGAACACGGCTTGCAGTCTGTCGATGTCGTCCGCCTTGGAGCCGCTCTCCGTTCGGACCGTCACCCATCGCCTTCCAAACAATCCCATCATCACCACCTCCTCAAGGCTCGCCGCCGAGCGCATGGATTGGAGACTCGCCGCTCCTTCGACTCGGAGCAGGTACTTCATTGTATTCGGGAACCTGTTGCCATCATGACTGCTGAACGCAAAAAAAATGTCTCGAGCTCGAATGACCCCTGCATAACCAGCGGTCATGCTTCGCATGCTATCTAGCATGGTGAAAAAGATGTGCTGCCTCTTGACAAGACTAACTGTAACGGATATTATTACAGTAACAAGCAAGGAGGCTCGCTTACCGTGAACAGTGAATTTACAATTGCCGTGCACAGTCTGGTATACTTGGCTTACTTGCCGGAGAAGATGGCGAGCAGCGACATGATTGCCGAGAACGTAGGCACGCATTCCGCCCGCGTTCGCAAGGTAATGAGCGCTTTGCGCAAAAGCGGCTATGTCGAGACGCGCGAGGGCTCGGGAGGCGGCTACCGCTTAACGATTGATCCCGAATCGGTTACGCTGGCCGATATTTACCGGGTGATGGCCCAAGGCTCGCTGATCCCAAGCTGGTGCTCCGGCGATCCGGACATGGATTGCAAGGTAGGCTCCAACATGACGCAGGTCATGTACGGCATCTTCTGCAAGGCGGAGAAGCAGCTGGAGGAGCACTTCCTCGGCATTACGATCGGCAATGTGCTAAAGCAGATTCACGCATGCGATTAGCGGGTAAAGAAGTGATGGTGATACGGGTTATTCCCCTTGATCATATAGAATTGGATAAGAGAGGATGATTAACAATGGCAGTAGCACTGACTAAAGACAACTTCACGCAAAGCGTGGAAAGCGGCGTATCCCTGGTTGACTTCTGGGCACCATGGTGCGGACCTTGCAAGATGCAGCTTCCAATCGTAGAGGAGCTGGCTACAGAACTGGAAGGCCAAGCGACGATCGCGAAGATCAACGTGGACGAACAGCCCGAGCTCGCTTCCCAATTCGGAGTAATGAGCATCCCGACGCTGATCCTGTTCAAGGACGGTCAACCGGTTGACAAGATGGTCGGCCTGCAGAGCAAAGACGCCCTGAAAGCCAAGATCGCTAACCAAATGTAAAAGGTCATTGTCGCGATCCGCGACAATCGCATGACCGCCGGCGCAGCCCATGGCTGCAGCCGGCGGTTTTCTGTTTAAATAGGCCTTCCGATGTTGACCTTGGAGGATCGGGAGGAGGAATTTCCCAGTTCATTAGCGAATACAGCAATTGAAACATGACTATTCGACTAGGAAACTGGAGGCAGAGAAGATTGAATCGTAGGGCTGGAAGCATGGCAAGAGTCAAATTATTACTCATTTTCGCAACGGTAATTTCGTTGTTTATGATGGAGGTTAAGCCGGTTGCGGCGGCCAATGTGTGGCAGTTGTACAAGCAGGCGGAAGAGGACAGGGCGGCGGGCAGGCACGAGTCCGCTATCGAGGGTTATAAAGCCAGCATCAGGCTGTTTGCGGAGAGCGGAGAAGTTACGAACGCGGCGTTAATGTACAACAAGATGGCGGAATCCCAGATTGCGCTGGCCAAGTACGACGATGCGGTCAAAAGCTGGGAGAGCGAGGCGGCTTATTGGGCCAAAGGCGGCAAGACGCAAGAATCCATCGCCGCCAATCGGAAGGCGGATTGGGTGCGCAGCCGCATAGAGCTGTTCGTTACGCAGGAGGCGGGCGAGACGCCGAATACGATCTACCACGGCGCGCCGTTTGAGCCAAAGACGGGAGCCTACATAGGCGCTTATGCCGAAGCGGACAAGAAGGTGCATGATTCTACGGACGGCAATCCTCATTATATTAGCGCCTTTCCGGAGCTGACGGGCAAAAAACATGCCATGTATCTGCTGTACACGAGCTGGGGGAAACCGTTTTTCAGCCAATACAGCGGGCATATCGAGCGCGCCAAAGCTGCTGGCGTCGGTCTTCAGGTTGCGTTGCAGCCCATAAATGGATTGGACGAGGTACAGGACGGAGATTATTTGCGTTCGCTGGCCCGCTCCGCCAAGGATGTCGGCATCCCCATCTTTCTCCGATTCGCGAACGAGATGAACGGCAGCTGGATCGAGTGGTACGAGACGAATCCGCAGGACTATATCGACAAGTTCAGAATCGTGGCCAAGGTGTTCCGCGAGGAAGCGCCAAATGTCGCGATGGTCTGGGCGCCGGCTTATTTCCCAATCGACAACATCGAAGATTATTACCCTGGAGACGAATACGTCGACTGGGTCGGTGTCAGTATGTACCAGGCACACAACGGAACGCTTGATCCGCTTAAGAAAGGCGTAGACCGGTCCAGCTTTATCGAGAAATTCGATAATATCTACAAGCTGTACGGCAAAAAGAAGCCGGTATTTATTTCCGAGGGCGGCATCTCCTACTCGGACCCCGTTCATCATACCGACAAGACGGATTGGGCGGTCTATCAGATCGAGCAGTTTTACGCCAATCTTCCCATGCTTTATCCCGGGGTCAAGGGCGTCTTCTGGTTCGATACGACGAGGACGGCAGACGGGAGACTGAATTCGTATAGCTTATCGGATAACGCGAAGGTGCTGGCCGCATACAAGGCTGCGGTCGCCAATCCATTTTATCTGTCGACGATAGGCGGGGAGTCGAAGGTTTCGTACAAGCCGCTGGGTACAACCGTTGCGCCGAAGCCTGTCGAGCTCAGCGCGTTTATCCGAACGGTTGAGCCGATTTTGTCCAAAGTGGTCTACTCCATCGGAGGCAAGACGATCGCGACGGCAACGAAGGCGCCCTGGTCGTTCAAGTACGACTTTGCTCCGCACAACAATAAGACGGTAGGGCTTAAGGTAACCGCCTATGCCGCAAACGGCAAGCCGGTTTCGGAGAAGACCATATCCATCGCAGTGAAGCAGCCGACGGCGGTGGCGACGCCAAGCGCGTCGGATGTACTTGTTAATGGCAGCAAGGTGTCGTTTGACGCGTACAAAATCGCAGGCAGCAATTACTTCAAGCTGCGGGATCTCGCCATGGCGCTGGACGGCACGGAGGGTGCGTTCCAGGTAGGCTGGGACAATGCAAAGAAAGCCATCAGCCTGGCGGTCGGCGAGGCCTATACCCCTGTCGGGGGAGAGCTTGCCGCTGGAAACATGGCCGCGAAGAACAAGACGGCGCTGCAGACGGGCTCCAAGCTGTACGTGGACGGCCTCGAGGTGCCGTTGATCGCTTACAACATCGACGGCTATAACTATTTTAAGCTGCGCGACATTGCAAAGCTGATTGACTTCGGCGTCACCTGGGACCCGCAGCGCAGCTTGGTCGGTATCGATACTTCGATTGCTTATAGCGAAAATTAAAAGCAGAAATAAACTAATAAAAGAGAACCCGATGCGTTTCCGCATCAGGTTCTCTTATCGCCATAAAATGAGCTATTCGGCAGCCCAAACTTCAACGCCATTGTCATACTTTACATACTCGTGAGTAATGGAAGCCTCCATAACATCCTCATATGCCCAATAAGAAGTTGGCACATCCGACCATCTAGGTGTTCCGCTCACTTCCTCAGGATTGCGATCAAGCAGGTTGTTGAACAACGTTACCGCTTCCGCGCGCGTTACCGCATCGTTAGGACGGAATTTGCCGTTTGCGTCGCCCGTGAACAAACCTTGATTTGTAGCTGCAGCGATCGCTTTCGCTCCCCAATGTCCGGCAATATCGTTGAATTTGGAATCAAGACTTACGTCTTTCCATTCGGCAGCCTTCATATTGTAAATGACTTGAGCAAGCTCTGCGCGAGTGACGAATCTTGCCGCTTGGAATGTTCCGTCTGTGTAGCCTTTCAACCAGCCCTGCTTAAGCGACGTTTCGATGGATTCCGATGCCCAGAAGCGTGTTTTCAGGTCGCTAAGCTGCGGAACGTTAACGGATACGGCAGGGTTCACCGGAATAATGCGGGATAGTACAGCCGCGAGTTCCGCGCGGGAAATCCCTCTCTCCGGCTTAAATTTGCCGTCCGGATATCCGTTCATGTACGGCTCATGTGTTCCGGACGATGTCTCGGCGCCTTCCGGCTTCATCGAGAAATCGTAAGTGACAATAGATTGGCCGATATGAATGATTCCGCCTGCGATTTGGCTGTCCTTGCCGAACTGGCCGCTGCGAGCGTTGTCGCGGCTGTCGAACGTGTGGTAACCCTCTTTTGTTGCAATAAAGTAGTAGTCGCTATCTACGAACGGCACCCAACCGAACAGACCGTCGGCCGAGGTTGTTTGAACAGCGTTGTTCTGATGTGGTGCGAAATTACGCAATTCCGGGAGTTTTACTGCTTCGCCAGGCGTACGTCCTTTGGAGCGATTAAGCTCCGTGTCTGCCCAATACAGCGTAATTTCAACACCAGCCAGCGCATCGCCCGTCGCAATATCCGTTACCTTGCTGCGTGGATCGATCAGCTTGCCGTCAGCTTGGCCGCGGCCGTCCTGTCCAACTACTAGCTCGGCCACATGGCCGGCCAACTTCTCGCCTGCAGGACCGTTTACGGTCAGCACCATGTCGTACGAATCGGCTGGAATGTTAGCAAGCGTGTAGCTGCCGTTCGAGCCAATCGTAAACGATGGACGATCCAGAGCCTTGCCGTCAGACTTCAGGAGAGATGCCGACAATGTTAGCTCTTTGCCGATAATATCGGTTACCAGAACGCGTTGGCCCTTCTCGTCTACGCCGGCGTCAAGCTGAGATACCGGAAGGATTGGTCCAACGTATGGCGGGTAGTCTTTGCGAACAACGACGCGGTAGACGGTCGAATATTCTTCCTCGTCGATCGGATTGATCGATGTCGCCCGAACTTCAATCGTATTGTCGCCGCTTATTACCGGAAGCTCCGCGCTCTCATCTCCGCTGTTAATCGCAACATAATCTCCGCCGTTAACGCGGATTTCCAGTTTGACAGGCGCATCCGTTGTCGTAGGCGTTACCGTAACGGAGGACTGCGTGTATGGGAGCGAACCCACAGTTGCATATCCCAGTTCGGCTGCGTCAAATGCCTCTGTCAGATCCTCGTCATGAACGATCAGATCAGTCAGGAACGGGCTGCGAATAACGGTAAACGTATATGTTTTGACCAGATCGGCCTTATCGGCCGGGTCGACGCCTGCAAGCGCAGTGTCGTAATCTGGCGATTTCACGCGAACCTCAATGATATTGGTTCCGGCAATCAAATCGAGCTCATCGCTCTCGATTCCGCTGCCTACAGGTACAAAGTCTGCTTCATCGGCGCTATTTACGCGAATTTCGATCGTTTCTCCGCCATTTACTTCAGGCGTCAGAGTAATCGGCGTTTCTGTATGGCCAACTACGGTCACGTAGTCGTACACGTCGCTGCTGAACTCAGGAGACAGGTCGTCCCCGCCTGCGCTCAGTCCAGGGGCGGCAAGCGCCGGCTCACGGTCGACAACGATTGGATAGTCTGTGGAAACTAGTCCATCAGGCGATGTGACACGAACGGTAATTGTATTGCGACCGACATTTAGAGGCAAATCGTCCGTATCCGGACCTCCATCAGGCAATACTTCGAAATCTCCGCCGTTCAGGCTCACGGTAATCGTCGTATCTTCATGCGCATCCGTCGGGAGAACCGGCGTCAGCACGATGCTGTCTTGCGGATTGCCGACTGTCGTATGGTAGCCGGGGCTTGGGTTCGGCGTATCGCCGTCGAATTCGGGATCAAGCTCGGCCGCCGGAACCAGGATCAAATCGTCCAGCTTCGGCGCACGATCGATCGTGATCGTATAGATCTGGCCGTCCGGAGCCTCCGGTGTGTAAACTTTGTATTGAATGACGTTCCGGCCCACACGAAGCGGAATATCAGCAGGGTTTGCCGGATCGGCGACCGGAATAAAGCCGCCGCCGTTTACTTGTAAGGCCAATTGACCGCTCGGCAGGGACAGCACCGGTGCGGGGCTTAACGTATCGACACCGTAAGGTACGCTAGCATTGTATTGCGTTGTGAACGGGCTAAAAGGAGACGGTGCCAATGCAAGGGGGTCCGCGCCGTCGTTTGGAACGAAGCTAAGTCCATTTAAGGTAACGGCCGTATCGATCGTAGCCGTACGGAGATGTTGGACCGCTCCAATTTTATTGCTTTCGACTGTCTCGTTGTCATTGTATTCGTATAAAATGGCATTCGTCGTATATCTGCCCGGGGATAAGCCGGACACATCGAATGAATGCTCGAACACATCGCCAGTGTCCGCTCCTTTATAGATTTGTGTGCTGATCCCGCGGTTATAGCCTTGCTCGTCAATCAAATTGACTTCCAGGTAGTAGTCGCCAGCCAGGATCGCTCTTGTGTCGACCGCGACCGTTACCGTATCGGGAGCGGTTGCCGTCGGCTGCAGTTTGGTAATTTCTGCTTCGTCGGCCGGGCCGCCGTCGATAACGAGTTGGATCCAATGCAAGTTCAGCAGCCAGTCGTTCGTACTGCCGAGTCCTTGCGTAACTCGTACTTGAAACCCGTTGTTTTCCAAAACATCGGTAGGAGAAAGCGTAAAGACGGTCGTGCTGTCGCTTTCGTTCTGACCTGACAAAATCCCTTCGCCAGGACCTGCGCCCAAGTCCGTTCCATTCCAACGAACTTTATCCCACTCTCCGTCCGCTTCATCCACATCGTTGGCATAAACCAACAAATGTACGCTGTCATCTAGAGCAGGCAAGTCTACGCTATCAACGTTAACTGTCGCGTTAATAGGAGAATTACTGCTAAATTCTGTAGACTGATTGACAAGCACCAGATAACTTTTTCCAGCCGCACTCACGCGATCCGCGCCGAATACGCCAACGGATGTTATGACCAGACACATGACAAGAAACCTGGCCACCCAAGATCGTACTTTCATTGCTTGCATGATTTCAACTCATCTCCTTGGTTTAACTACATTGCAAATTTTTCAGATAAAACGCCAATGTTCCACAAATTCACCCCTGTTTTTTCTTATTTATCGCCCTCCTGTCGATATTTGTAAGTGCATATCAAAAACATTTTAAGACAAACCTCTCACCAAACGCTTACCCGATACTGACCAACTGCTGACCATCTCGCGGCTGGTTTGCGGATGCAATAAGAAGTGCAGTTTGTTCCATAATCCCGTTCCGCTGCTTCAGCGCTTCTGCTGCCAATTTTGATACCATTCCATCGTCTCCGCACTCGGCTCCACATCCGCTTCCCGTTTCAGGATCGTGGTCATCAACGCATACTGCTGCTCGACAGAGTTTCGATCATTAAGCCGATCGTAGATGCGCATTAACGCTACATGGCCTTCCTCCAGAGTAGGATCAAGCCGCAAGATGCGATGGTATACGGTTAGAGCTTCAAGCTCCCTTCCTTGTTCAAGATAATAGGCTGCCAGATTATGCGCATGCTGGAGCCACATCGTCCTGAGACGAAGACGTTCGGTCTCCGCCCAAAAATATTGGTCTTCCCCCATGTAATCTCCGTTGTATGCTTCGAACAACTGTTGATGCTCGGTCAAATGATTCGGCGAGATCGGCATCAATTGTCGAAATTTAACGTCCAACTCCTCCGCATCGATTATCAACTGATTGGTTTCCAGTATGTAACCGAATTCGAGGTAACGAATGTTAATCCATTGCTCCAATCCCTGATCTTCGATCAATCTTCGAATTCGATATATGCTGGTTTGAAGGTTGGAGGTACCCTTTTGTTCGTCAACATCCGGCCACAATAGCTCAATCAGCTTGTCTTTGCTAATGATCTGATTGCGGCTATGCAGCAAATACGCAAACAATTCCTTCACCTTGGTTGTCCGCCATTTCAACGCTCGGGGCTCCTGTCCGGTCACGTGCACAAGCATTCTGCCCATGCATCTCAAATAAATGTAAGGTTGCCGCGGCTTGGCCGGCTCCAGGTATCCCCTTTTGCGCAGGCGTACGAGAGTCTTCGATAAACGCTCTTTTTTAACGGGTTTTAATAGGTAATCGAACGCTTCTAGATTGAATGCATCAGTTGCATATTGACGGTGAGCGGTTACAAAAATTATTTCGGTGCGCGGGGAGATGGAACGAATGACGGTTGCCGCAGCCAATCCGCTCATTTCGGACATTTCGATATCCATAAACACCGTTTCGGGCTGGTTTTGCAAAATTAGTTCGATCGCAGGCCCGATCTGCGTAAATGCGCCAATCACCTCGACATCATTGCTTGCACTCAACAGTTTATTTAAACTGATCAACGCCGAGTTTTCGTTATCCACCAGCACAACTTTCATAGTTGACTCTGCCCTTCTCTAAAGTTTGGCGTAAGATCGACTTCCTGTTTTTTCACTCATGAGCCCAAAGACATGCAATTCTAACGACTATTAATGTAGTTGGTCTTACTGAACATTTTCTGAACATATTTTGCTGCATCTACCATTCGATGGATTAAATAGTGTTTCGACAGAGCGTGGTCGGCTTCGAAAATTGCTGTGAATATTTATATCGCAAACGCAACCATTCCCATTAAAAGATCGTCTTTAATATGAATAAATTTACAAGTGGAAAGGGGAATGACTTTGAGTAACTGGAAGGGAAATGGAAAAAGAAAGGCGGCTGCGGCGATTGCGCTGGCCATGCTGACGACGGCTTGGGCTGTGCCGGTATCGGCAGACACTTCGGCCGCGGGCGGAAGCTTGCCGGCGAAGGTCGAGTCGGGAGAAGGCGCGGCTAATCCAGGTACAGGGGCAGCCTCGGGTGCCAATGTCAAGACAGCGATCAGCAAGTCCAAGGCGGAGAGCCTGCTACGGCAATATGTCAGCATCCCGGAGGAATACACGCTGCAGGGAGCCAGCAGCGGCACGTCGAAGCTGGCGGATGGATCGCGGAGTTATTGGACGCTCAACTTCATCAAACGCGTCAACGGCAAGCAACGGGGCAGCATCTACGCCTCGCTTGACGCCAATACCGGTCAATTGTTGAACTTCCGTGTCTACTCGGACGAGCCGAGCGCGCCGCCGGTCTATCCGCTGAAGGTAGATCGGGAGGATGCCAAGGCGCTTGCCAAAACTTTTATCGGCCAGGTTGCGGGCACTTACTTGGGGGAGCTGAGGCTCAATGAGTCGTTCGGCGTGAGCCTGCTGCCGCCGCTGACGGGAGCCGTTATTCATACGCTTAGATATGAGCGTGTTGTAAACGGAATTTTCTTCCCTGCCAATTACATACAAGTGGAGCTGGACAGCGACGGTCACGTGCAGTCGTTCGAAATGAATTGGGATGAGACAATCGTCTTCCCCAAGGAGAGCGACATACTGTCCGATGCGGAGGCGGAGGACGCGATTCGTAAGGCGGCTGCTCCGCAGCTGCGATACATCGTTCCTTACAATGCGGGCGGCAAGCTGGAGCCTGCGCTCAGCTACGCCCTGCCTGCTTTCGCTGTCGATGCGGTGACGGGGGAGCGGAGCGAAGTGTTCCAATACTATGGGGGCTTGCGGGGAGGCAAGGTGTCCGAGAAGCCGCTCAGCGACAAACCGTTCGGAACGAAGCCGCGTGCGGGCAAGCAGAGTGAAGACGCCGCGCGGGAAGCCGTCGAGAAGGCGTTCTCCTTGCCTGGCGGCGCTGTGTTCCAGCAAGCGACGTACAACGAATATGTGGACGAAACGACGGGCAAGACGCGTTCCTATTGGGATCTTAACTGGACGATCGAGAAGGACGGCCGCGAGAACGGCGGCGCTTGGGCCAGCGTAGACAGCCAGAGCGGGGTGATCCGCAGCTTCTATCAATATGGTCCAAACGAAGCTGGCAGTGCCGCATCCTCGCCATCCATCACGTTGGAGTCTGCGGTGAAGAAGGCGGAGGATACCGTACGAAAGCAACTGCCATGGCTGACGCATGAGCTGCATGTCGTCGTACCGGAAGCCGAGCAATACAAGGATCGCAAGCCCGAGGAGATCGGGAGCTACTCCATTTCCTTCGAGCATCGGGTACATGGAGCTGTCGTGGAATACGATCGGGTGTACGTCTCGATCGACGCCCGCAGCGGAAATATCCAATCCTTCGAAGCGTCTATCGCCGATTATGTCTATCCGGCCCAAAAGCCGGCCGTGTTGTCGGCCGACGAGGCGATCGATCGCTGGATGGGCTTCTACGACACGAAGCTGCAGTATCGGATGAACACGCAATATTGGTGGGACGGCGAACCGATGCCGATCGAGAAAGTGAACGTCATGATTGCGGCAGGGGAAATCAGTGAGGATCTGAAGCAGAAGACGACTGTGGAATTGGTCTACCAGCTGACATCGAAGCAGGTGCACGAGAGCGTTTATCTGGACGCGGTTACCGGTGACTGGAGAAGCATGGAGACGGGCGAGAAGACGGCGCTTGAGCTCCCGCGGGCGACGGATGCGGAAGGCCATTGGGCCGAGCAATCGCTGCAGTTGATGGTTGCCTACAAGGCGCTGGATCTGGATGACGGCAAGGTGCGTCCAAACGAAGCGATCACCAGAGGCGAGCTGATCAAGATGCTTGTGCTGGCGAGCAGCGGCGGACGATACGTCGCTTACGAAGGAATGTCTTCCGGCAATCAAGCAAAAGCAATGTTCAACGACGTCGCGGCCGACTCCGCCTATTTCTCCTATGTGCAGGCAGCCGCCGCAAGCAACCTGATCGACGTAGGGGACGGCTCCTTCAATCCCGACGGGAAGGTAAGCCGCGACGAGATGGCCGAGCTGATCGTCCGGGCGCTGGGATACAATTCTCTTGCGAACAACGACCATCTGTTCAAAGTATCCTTTAAGGACGAAGCCGACATCGATAACAAGGGGCAGTCTGCAATCGTAGTGGGACTCGGCATTATGAGCTTGTCGGACGGCCGGTTCCAGCCAGATAAGCAAGTGACAAGAGCGGAGGCGTCCATCGCGTTCTACCGTTACTTGCAGAAGCGGGCCGAGCTGCAGGAAAATTCGCTTAGAATGTAGGGAGCAGAAGTAGGTAGGACCAGAAGCAGGAACCAGAAGCAGGAACCAGAAGAAAGAAGCGCGATACGCGAAAGGGAGGGCAGTCCGCCATGGCGGACTGCCCTTTTGGTGCGCATGGCAGCGCTACGACTAACGGGTGAAAGGTGAAAGTCCCAAGCATACCACAGGCAGCGAATTTATAAGTTTCCGAGCCTATCGGAAATCTGAAATTCGATTGGCGATAAAACTTCTTTACTTGAACTATCATTCTCGGCATTGTTACGAGCCATGCCGCCAAAGGGTGGAGACAGTCGTCTCGCCTTCCTCGGAATGCTGGGAGCAGTTCTAGCGGGTAGAGACCAAGTCGGCGTCACCGCTCTAAAGCTCGCCAATCGGCTGCTTTTCAAGCTGCTAGCCGCCAAACGAAGCTGCCCGCTCCTGCAACTCAAAGGCGGCGACTTACTCTCTTTCTTCGCTGTGTAGCTGCGGACTGAGAAAGTTTGGGCTCATATATCGGAAAGCCGGATGATGGAAAATTGAGCTAAAAGTAGGCGGACGAGCCGCTATGGGCGTTAAAAACGCCGATGGATGGGAAAGTAACTGTGATTAGTCTCCATAGGCGTTAGAAACGCCTATGGCTGCAAAAAGTAGGCGAACGAGCCGCTATGGGCGTTAAAAACGCCGATGGATGGGAAAGTAACTGTGATTAGCCTCCATAGGCGTTAGAAACGCCTATGGCTGATTGGGGAGAAATGCACAAATGTGCAGAGAGGCCGCTGTTCCGGACATGCCAGGTGCAAGCACGGTCGGCAATAGAAATGTCCCCCTGATCTCGCGATAAATGTCCCCCCGCCCATCAGATGAATGTCACCCTTCGCGCCGTAGAAAGTATCCCTCGACTTGCCCTAACATGAGGTTGTAAGGCAATCGCGTTTCGGTCGTCCTGACCGGACAGCGGTGGGGCCTAATAATCTTGAGGGGGATTTTCAGGTGAAAAAATCGGCATTGTCCATCCTTAGCGTATTGCTCGTTATGACGATGTTCATAGCGGCTTGCGGCAATAACGGCGGCGGCGGCAACAAGGTGAATACCAATACAGGCGGCAACGCCTCTCCGACTGATGCGGCCGTGGAGACCGAGAAGCCGGCCGAGAAAGTGGAGCTTCGCGTATTCTCCACATTCGGCGGAACGGATGCCGCGAAGGAAGCCTTCCAAGCCGTCATCGACGAATTTACGACAGCCAACCCGAACGTGAAAGTCGTTAACGACGTGATGTCCGCGAACGACGACGGCTTCCGCACGAAAGTCAACACCGACATGACAAGCGGCAACGAGCCGGATCTGCTGTTCTACTTTGTAGGCGCTGATGCCAACGAGATCATCAAAGCCGGCAAAGTGGTGGCGATGGACGATATCCTGGCCGGCGACGCGGCTTGGAAGGACGGATTCGCGCCTGCGGCTCTAGACTTCGTAAAGAACGCTTCCCCTGACGGGAAGACGTACGCGATTCCTCTGACGGGCTTCTTCGAAGGTCTGATGGTAAACAAAAAGCTGTTCGAAGAGAACGGCGTGGAGCTTCCGACCGACTGGGATAAAATGAAAGCCGCAGTTAGCGCGTTCGCGAAGAAAGGCATCATTCCTTTGTCCGGACCGTTCGACCAATCCCACTACCTGATCGAGCACTTCGTACTGGCCGCTGCCGGTTCCGAGGGTCAGAACAAAGGTTTGAAAGACGGCATCGATCCGAACTGGGAAAAAGGTTTCGCGGCTATGAAAGAACTGTATGACCTTGGCGCATTCCCGCAGGACGCGGCGACGATTGACCTCGGCATGGCGGGGAACTACTACTCCGAAGGTCTGGCCGCTATGATTCTGGAAGGCTCGTGGGCGATCGGCGGCTTCTCCGACGACGTGAAGGCGAATACGACGGTTCTTCCTTTCCCTGCGATTCCAGGCGGAGTGGGAACGGGCAAAGATGTAGTAGGCGGCTTCGGTACCGGTTTCTACATGTCGCAAGCGGCTTACGACAACGCGGCTAAAAAAGACGCAACCATCGCACTCTTGAAACACCTGACATCCGCGGCAAGCATCAAAACGATCGCAACGGCGAACGGCGGCACTCCGGCGGCAGCCGGCGTACAGCCGGAAGGTGTGGCGCAAGCCGTGCTCGACGGTTTCGCGATGGTATCCGAAGCCACTTCCGTTAACGGACCGATCGACTCCAAGGTGAAGCCGGAGACTTTTACCGAGCTTCGCAAAGTACAACCGATGCTGAAAGGCGAGAAAACGCCAGCTCAGCTTCTGGAAGCGGCGAAAGCCATCGAGGTGCAGTAATCGCAATCAGCGAGAACCATTCGAACGCATGAACGCATAGCCGCCGCCGCTCTACATGACAGGGAGCGGCGGCGTTATTCTACGGCCATCATGCGCCAGAAAATAAACATCAAAGGTGATAAGGATGAAGGGCGATCGAAAGTATATCTTCTTATTTCTGCTGCCGGCAGCAGTCTTTATGTCGATATTCCTGTACTACCCGTTCTTTAAGAGCATGTACTTAAGCTTCTTCCGGACGAGTGGTTTCTTTAGCAAGACGTTTGTCGGATTCGACAACTATGCTCGGATGTTTTCCGACGAGCTATTAGGGGCTGCCACGCTGCACACGCTGGAATTGATGTTATACGTTATCGTATTCCAAGTCGGCATCGCCCTTGTTCTGGCCGTATTGGTCGACAATGTAACCTGGGGCAAAGGCTTCTTCCGGATGGTATTTTTCTTCCCGGTCGTAATCTCCGGAACGGCCATCGCTCTGCTGTTCGTCCTGTTCTACAATTTTCAGTTCGGCCTGCTTAACAACATTCTTCAGAATCTCGGTTTCGATAAAATATTGTGGCTTAGCGAAAGCAACGCGCTCAAGGCGGTTGCGGTTCCAACCGTGTGGCATTATGTAGGATTCTACTTCGTGCTGTTCCTGACGGCGATGTCCAAGATTCCCGCGGACTTTTACGAGGCGGCCAAGCTCGAGGGTATTACCGGCGTCAAAAAGACGTTCCTGCTTACGATTCCTCTTATTATGAGCGATATCAAAGTCGTGATTACGCTGGCGATCACGGGTACGCTGAAAGTATTCGAATTCATATTCGTTCTCACCCGCGGCCAAAGCGGCACTGAGGTGCTCGGAACTTATATGTACAAGAAAGCGCTCGTGGATCAGAACTTCGGCTACGGCTCGACGATCGCGATCTATATCGTGGTATTCGGCGTCTTGCTGTCGCTGCTCGCCAACCGTCTGCTGAAGAGAGACGAAATCACATACTAAGCTGGCAATAGGGGTGTACGACGATGCAACAATCTATCAAAAGAGAGCTTGGGCCTAGAAGCGTCACGATGAAGAGGCGCAGTTTCCCGCTGGGTACGATTCTAATGTACGCCGTCTTATTCGGCTGGTCGCTCACAACCATCTACGCGTTGTTCTGGATCGTGAACAATTCGTTCAAAGTATCCCGGGAAGTCATGAACAATTCGTTTAAACTCGCATTGGATCCAGTCATGGTTAACTATACAAACGCGTTCGACCGCATCAATATCGGCAAGGGTTATCTAAACAGCCTCATTATGTCCGGCAGCACCGTGCTGCTGGTGCTTCTGTTCGGCGGCTTGGCCGCATACGTGTTGTCCCGGTTCCAATTCCGCGGCAGGAAGGTCATCTTCTCGATCTTGTACGCCAGTCTGCTCATTCCCGCTTTCGCGACGGTCGTTCCCGTCTACGAGCTGCTCATTCATTGGAAGCTGGCCAACACGTACGGCGGTCTTATCTTCCCGCAGACGGCTGGCAACCTGACGTTCGCCATTCTCGTTCTTGCGGGTTATCTGTCCACCATTCCGAAGGAGTTGGAGGAAGCGGCGTTCATCGACGGCTGCAACCGCTGGACGATGTTCATAAAGATCTTCCTGCCGATCGGCCGGCCGGCATTTGCCTCCGCGAGCATCTTCGTTTTCCTGTGGTCGTACAACGACCTGTTCTCCGCCCTGATCTTCGTTAGCAAGGAGAACGTCCGTCCGATCGTGCTGCTCCTTAGCGAGATCAGCTCACAATACGGCACGGACTTTGGCCTCATGGCAACCGCCGTATCCTTAACGGTTGTGCCGGTCCTCATCATCTATCTGTTCATTCAGAAGTATATCGAGAAGGGACTGACGGAGGGCGCGGTTAAGGGGTGAGGGCTTGATGCGGGCCAGAAAGCGCAGATACTTCGCAAAATGTTCAAGAGCCACGCACCAGCCGATCGCGATCGGCAAGTGCGTGGCTAGTTGGCGTTGATCGGGAGACGCAGCCGCGATTAATTGCCTAGTCGGTTTTCTTTTTCTTGGACGAGAAGTTGGTCACAGACTTGGCGTCTTCGATCGTGTCATTGACGAAGGCCATATCCTGGTTCTTGGCTTTCATATGCGTAGTGCCTTTGTAATTGCCCTTGCGTGATTGATTTTCCATGCGGAGTCACCTCCTCCTGACGGTAGTATTGCCGGGATGCGGCTGGCGTCATTCGGATGGGGAGCGGAAGAAGTGACAGCCTTCTGGCTGGCGCGTGCGCCACATGGCGGCTTTGGAAGCTAAAATCCGAATTTCACGGGCTACAGCTTCCAAGGTCGCGCCGCCAGGGCCTGTAGACCGAATTTCTCAGGTTACAGCCTACAACCGTTTTGGATTGGCTCGGCGATTGGCCGTAGTACGTTCAATGTAGGGAGAGCTAGGGAATAATGACGGGAGTTGTCAATGTAATACAGACAGCAAACATTCTTCGGTATGAGTACGCCATTAAAAGGGGCGTAGATTATGAAGAGGTGCGAAAATCCGCTCTTGATTCAACATTGCTCGTACTATTGGGGAACAAGGTAATTACTGAAATTCCTTTAAAAAAGAATGGATAGACTGGACTAGTTATAGGCAGTTGATAGTGAAAACATTAACGGAGAACTTTAGATCGACGATCGAGCAGATTGCCACCGCGGCAGCTGCTTTTTGTGTCGTTAAGCTGTGGGGTAGTTAAGCATTTAATAATCTTTATGGAATAGGGACGAGGCGAGCATGTAAATGGAAACGTAATAAGGCTATGTAACAATAACGGTGAAAGTTGTCGAGTCACTCTCCATGTCTAAGAAAGAACAAGCGGTTCTCCATAATGAAATTAGCAAAGCACAAAACAGCCGCTCACATTCGAGCGGCTGTTTTTATTATTCAAACGAACCAAACAACTCACGAAGATAGTCTCTTTGACCATGCACAATACGGTGATTACTACTGTATCATATAGATTCTTATTAGGAAAATTCGTTAAGCTGCGAAAACATTATCCTGTGAAAGATAAGAAAAAATCTCATCCATAACAAACCGTTTCTTTTTGTTTACTTAGAGTTAAATTATACTCTTACTTGACGATCAGCCTGATCTCGCCGCTGAGATAATGAAGCGCTTCGAACGATTGCGAAGCGGATCGGATAGCATCAGCCGCCCAGTGGGAGGATGGTACGTCGGACCAGTCCAGCCTGTCCTCCGTAAGTGATGGACGTCCAAGCACGCGGTTCAGCACTGTGACCGCCTCAGCACGCGTCACGCCGGCATCAGGACGGAAGCTGCCGTCTGTGTAACCAACCAGCCAGCCTTCCCGCTCGGCGGAGGCAATTGCCGTGGAAGCCCAGTGGGAATCCGCATCGGCAAAATCAGTATGCCCGATTGCCTGCACCTCGCGCCACCGCACAAGCACGGCAGCCAGCTCCGCTCGCGTCAGCGGATCACCAGGACGGAACAAGCCGTTCGATCCCCCGCCCATCCAACCGGCAGCAGTTACATAGTCGATAGCCTCAGCCGCCCAGTGCGTATGCGGCACATCGCCGTAATCAGCAGCAGCTGCCTCGCCGCTCTTAGTATCGGCTTCTAACGTAGATAACTTCATGAGAAGAGCCGCTAACTCCGCCCGCATTATAGTATGCGAAGGAGCGAAGCTGCCGTCAGGATAACCGTTAATGTAGCGATCATACTTGACAGCTAGAGGCTCAGCTTGCAGCACCATCACGCGGCCTGAAGCATTGGCGTCAACCACAATATCTGATGCGTGTCCTTGCGAATCGTAGCGGACTGTGCCGGCTGAGATTGTTTTGTAATCGTCGTCGATTTCCGAGTAGACAGCAAGCTTGCGCAGCGCTGTGGCGTCAAGTCCTTCCGGCAACGGCATTACCAATCGACCACTGTCAGCTGTGCTTGCTGCATTTGTTGTCCAAGCAACAGGAACGCCCACAGGCTTCAGTTGCCACTCTTTAGTGAGGGCGGCAGTCGCGCCGTTGAGCAGTTGGTTAGCGTCCTTTGACTGGCGCAGCGACTTTAGTTGCACAATCAGCTCGCCGCCCCCGTTAGCCGCAAATCCGGCTGGCAGTTCATATATAGCGTCGCCACTATCCAAAGTAAGCCTAATGCCTTTTTCCTTCAGTTGTGACTGCACCTTTGCCGACAGCGTAAGTGTAACCGCATCAATCTGTGGAGCGGCTTCGCCATTTGGTTCAATACGCAGCTCATTCTCGCCGTTTGTCCCCGCAAGAGCGGCGATTGCTGTCGCATCGTCAAGCTTCAGGCCATACATAATCATGCCATCGGGACCTCTGGTAATTGTTTCATTCAGCCCCGTTGTAAGCTTGCCGTTCAGTTCAGCAACAAACACACTTTTTTGCACGCTTCCGGAGGACACCCTCTTTTCGCGGGTAGCTTCAATGGTGTATGTCCGTGTTACGGAAGCAAGCTGAGCGGTCACCACAATACGAATCGTATTTGCGCCGGGAAGAAGCGTAACCGAAGCCGAATCGCCGGCGGCAATGGGATTGCCGTCAACGGTAACAGAGGCCGATTCGTCAGCAGCCTCGGCTGTCAACATGATCGATTGTACATCACTGCCGACTTGCAGCGCATAATGCAGCTGTTCGGAATCGAAAGTCGGAGAAATCAACAGCTCCTCTTCGACGTTTAACGCGATGAGCTCCGCAAGTGCTGCATTCGTACTCCGAATATTGTCAACTTGTATCTTCTCTAAAGCTTCGTTGCCGGCAATATCCCGAACGTAGACGGTGTATATTCCGTTCGTCGTCACCTCGAACTGCATCTCTTCCGTAATATCGTCGCTTATCCCTTCACGGAAAAAGCCGGTTGGCAAATCGCCCGGTGCCCACAACATAACGTCAATCGCATTGCCCGCGCCTACGGCAGCGGCTTCCACTGCTACGGAAACTTTATTGCCAACAGGCGCGGTCGTCCCGGGACGCAGCAGCACCGTAGGAACGTCGTTCATGATGTTCGTCACGCTAATCTGACGAAGCGTTTTATTACCCGCATTGTCGTAAGCAATAACCGTGTATGTTCCATTCGATTCGACGGTAAATTCGTCGTCCTCGACCTCGCTGGAAGGCCACGGACTATCAAAATTCGGTTCCGTTGCAGACCATCTCACATAACGGAGGCCGCTGTCAGAATCCTCCGCAGTCACCGTGATCGTAACGTGATGGTTAGTCGGAGCGGTAACGTCCGGCGTCAGCGTCAGCGTAGGTGCTGTAAGGTCAATATTGGTTATATCTATAACCGTTATTTTCTCGTTGCCAACCGTATCTCGTGCATAAACCGTATAGGGTCCATTGTCGCTCGCTTCGAATGCCTGATCGGCAAGAACGTCCTGACCGCCACCGTCAGTAAAATACGCGATCTCCTGGTTGCCTTCGGCCCAGAGGAGCGCAACAAGAGCGTTGCCTTCATCCTCCCCATCGGCTTGTGCTTCAATCTCTACCATTACCGTATCATTCGTCGGCGTCTCCGGGTAAGCCGTCAGCGTTAGTTCAGGCCCCGTCTTGAATAGATTTGACACGGTAATGGTCGTTATCGCATAATTGCCGGCCGTATCTTCGACATATACTGAATACGTACCGTTTGCGGTTGCATCAAATTGATCGGTAAACGAGGTTCCGTTCCCCGATTGAAAAAACGACGCACTCTGCAAGCCGGCAGCCCATAGCTGCTTGTTTATGGCAACATCATCGGCAACCGTCGCCGTCACTTCAATATCGGCATTCGTCGGCGCGGTCGTACTCGCCGCAAGCGATACGGTCGGATTTGTACGGTCAATGTTCGAGACGGTTATGAAAAACATAGTAGGGTTGCCGAGCAGATCCTGCGCAAATACCGTATAGGATCCGTTAGCTGCCGCCGTAAAGCTTCCCGTAAACGTCGTTCCTTGGGTGAGGAGATAATTTCCCGATTGCACGCCTGGCGCCCACTTCATCAGTCCAACACCGATTCCTGCCTCGTTCGCCGTAACCTGTACCGTCACATCCTCATTTGTCGCGCCTGCGGGAGACAGCGAATAGGAAAGGACTGGCGCCGTTTGGTCTACGATGAAGGATGAACCGTCCGTCGTGCTGTCCTGTACCTGTCCCGGCACCCCTTCCAGCGAATAGAACGCAGCGGATACTGACAAATTTCCATCAGGAACTTGTGATGTGGTTATTGTAAGGACGGCGTTCCAACTTGTGCCGCTTCCCGCTACCGGCATATTATTGCCGGCCATCTCCAGAACAGGTCTCGCAATCGGAATATCCGTATGCAGCGTAAGAATGACCGCATTGCCGTTTTTCACATAACCGTCTTGACCGTTAAAGGAGGTGAGCTCCAACGAAATAACGGACGGAATGGCACGCGCAAGCGTGTATGTCGTATACGTCTCGTTGGTAATTTGATTCCAACCATCGTTAAATGAAACGATCGTCGCCCATAAAGCGTTGGACGGAATGTCCAGCGCATTCGTGGCGGTCAGAACATCGGTTCCGTTAACGGAATAATGATAAACCGGACTTTCAATGGGTACCCACGAAAGTTGAAATGAAGAAATCGTGACCCAAGCCGCCGTTGGCGGAATACTCATCGGGTCGGTTGTATCATCAATTTCACCAAAGTTGCTATAAGTATACACTTCGTTCGAGCTATTGCCCCAGCCGGTATCATTAATGTTGGAAGGCGTAATCCAATCGGCATCGGACGGAGGAGACGCGCTTTGCTGCACAACGCCGCCCGAGCTGAACGTGTATTCCGTGATGTAGCCGTCATAAACATTGTTGTACACATTCTGAAAGCCGGTCATGACTTTTCCTGTAACAACAGCTGCGGCGCTAACAGGAATAACCATAATGGCTGTTGCCAGCGATCCAATTAGCGGCAGCAGCAGCGTAACGGCTGCCAGCGTAGAGAGTAAGCTTCTTTTTTGCATTCGGATATTCCTTTCGTTTGTGAAATATTGCACTTTAAATTGCTTCTAACTTCAACAAGATTAATGCACCGCGCTGTAGAAAACGATTACCCATTTGGGGTATTTTTTCGTTTAATCCGTATTTCTAGCGCAAATATACCTCAAAGGAGGTATGGAATAGCCTGTATCTCTTCTTTAATATAGAAAAACAAAGACATGGACAAGGAAGGAAATGGCGATCGGATGGAAAATGCATTAATTGCTTTGGTCTTCATGATTATTTTTACCTTTGTTGTTTACGCAGGGTCATGGCTGCAAGGAACTACCTTCACACGAAAGTTTTCAAAATGGTATTTTATTGTCATGCTAAGCGCGACCGTAGTTGTTACGATCGTCACCTTCGTCTTAAGCATCGGCGAGTAGACCCATCGAAAGCAATAAAAAGCCAGCGCCGGGAATTTGGCGCTGGCTTTTTATTGCTTCCTCCATGACTAGAAGGTATTCTCATCCCGTAAATCGACAATTTACATCGTTAACCACTGGCGATAAACTAGTTTATGAGGAATATTCAGTCATATCCCACAAACAACAAACCCTCATTTTTCGAATATATGCCCAGATTGCTCGAAGGATGGTTTTATAGATGTCGAATGTCCCTAGTTCCCACAACAGGCCAGAACCGCCCATTCACCTGCCCTTTATTACGTTAAGCGAACGGTTAAACACACGGCCCAAGATGCCTTCGGACCAATTTCTGCCGCTCGCCCGCGCAATGGCTGCCGCGCTTGCCGCAAGCAGCGAGCAAGGCTGTCCGCTGCCCGATTTGCGGCCGGATACCATTGCAATTACCGCAAGCGGCGAAGTCCGGCTTATGCAGCCTGAACGCAGCGGACCGCCGAGCGAAGCCGACTGGCCTTTTTGCTCCCCTGAGCGTACCGGCCGCATGAGGCGGCAGGAGGATGAGCGCAGCTCCCTGTATTCATTAGGCGTTATTTTCTATGAAATGCTTGCAGGTGAGCGGCCTTTTACGGCGGATGATCCGCTGGAGTGGACGTATATGCACCTGGCGCAAAGCCCTCTTTCCCTTTGCGCGTGTCTTCCAGAGCTGCCGGCGTCACTGGATCAGCTCGTGCTGAAGCTGCTGGATAAAAATCCGGACAACCGGTTTGCTTCTTCGGAAAGCCTGCTGGCGGCGCTTGAAGGCTGTGGACAAGCAAATCCGGCTCAGCACGGAGCGCCCGGATTTTACGGTCGGGAATCCGAAGCCGTTCAGCTCGAGCAAGCGTTTCGTTCCGTTTGTCTTGGTTCGTCCGAGGCGGTGTACGTATACGGAGAGGCCGGCATTGGAAAAACGCGGCTAATTGAGGAAACGTTCCGTGACGGCAAGCTGGCCGACTCCTATTATTTTATTTCCGGCAAATTCGAGCAGCTTGCCGCAGGCGTTCCTTATGAGCCAATCGTCAAAGCGTTTAGCGGTCTAATACGCCGACTGCTTGGCGAATCGGAAGCCTTCGTTGAAGCTTTGCGCGTTAAGCTGACACGGACAATCGGCAGTGTTGCCGGCGTCATTACCGCCCTTATTCCCGAAGCCCGCCTGCTGCTTGGAACCGCCGACGGAAGCGAAGAGGAACTGCCTACGGCAGAAGCGCGCAAACGATTTCTTTATGCGTTCCGCCGCTTTGCGCAGGCGCTTGCGGCCAAGGAGCATCCCCTTGTGCTGTTTATTGACGATTTGCAGTGGGCGGATGCCTCCTCCCTGCAGCTGCTTGATGCGTTAATTCGCGATCCGGAATGCCAATACTTGTTGCTCGTCGGCTCCTATCGCCCCGATCTCGACCCTTCGATCAAGCTCCCAGGCTTAAGCAATCAAGGAAGCGCATCGGAACAAACCGCCGTCATACAAATTCAGCTTTCTCCGCTGCCTATGACGACATTGAACCGGCTGGCGGCAGATATGCTCGGCGCGGATGAGCAACAGACGCAACCGCTGAGTACAGCTATTGCCACGCGTACCGGCGGCAATCTGTTCCACTTTAAGCAACTGCTGCTCCGATTGCGCGACGAACGTCGGTTGCAGTTTCAGCTGGACAAAAATATGTGGCAATGGCAGCTAGACTCTATCCCTGTTGATGAAGCGGAATACGAGATCGGCGGTCTTCTGGAGTATCGTTTGGGCCTGCTTCCGCAAGCTGCCTTATTACTGGTGGAGGCCGCATCCTGCATTGGCTTCCTGTTCAATACCTATCTTGCTGCGCAAGTATGCGGGCGATCAGCGGAAGACCACATGACAGTGTGGCATTCGATGGAAGTCGAAGGACTGGTTGTGACACAGCCCGATGGGAGCGCCCGCTTCGCCCATGACAGTATTCAAAAGCTAATTTACAGCCGTATCGGCGAAGCAAAGCGTCGGCAGCTCCATCTAGCGATTGGACGAGCTCTCTCCGCTGGCAGCGAAGACGCAGGCTACGGCAATGAGCGTCTGTTCGAGCAGGCGCTGCATATGAATCGAGGGGCGGAACTGCTTCGCGGCGACGAAGAAAGGCTATCGCTCGCGGTACTGAATTTGAAAGCCGGCAATCACGCCTTGTCTTCTTCGGCCTATGACGCCGCGCTCGGATATTTCCGCAACGGCAGCTCGCTGCTGGAGGAGCAGCACTGGAACAACCGCTTTGAATTATGCTTTGCGCTGCACGCCCGTTTGGCGGAAAGCGCCTATCTGTGCGGCCAGGCGGAAGATTCGCTGGAGCGAATCGAAAGTTTGCTTGCACGGGCGCGCAACCCGATTGAACGCAGCCGCATTCGAATGATCCGTATTATGCAACTCATTAATCAAGGCAAATATGCCGAAGGAACGGCGCTAGGACTGCAAAGCTTGGCTGAATTGGGTATTCGTCTATCTTCTAACCCGGGACCGATGCGGCTTCTAACCGAGAAATGGAAAACAAACTGGATGCTGTTGCGCTCGCGGAAACAATTGCACATGCTGCCGGAGATGACCGATCCTCGGCTATCCGCTTCATTAGACCAAATTGCGGCGATTGTGCCATCCAGCTTCTTTACGGATAAAAAAATCTTCTTTCTGCTAACGAGCCGCGCGCTGAGGGTGTCGCTGCGTGGCGGCCAATCGCCGCTTACAGCGGTCGTCTTCTCCGCTTACGGTATGCTTGCGGAAACCGCTTGGCGCAATCACGAACAAGCCCAGAGACTCGGGGGGCTGGGCATCCAACTCGCCGAAAGCGGCGGCATGGCATCGGCCAGCAGCATGGCATTCACGATGTACAGCGCAGTCAGCAGCATCTTTGCCGGGGATGCACGCGAAACCGACCGATACTTGCCGCAGGCGATGCGCCACGGCATGAATGCCGGGAATTATATTTTTGCCAGCTACGCAATGGGCGGTCACGTCAATTCTCTGTATACACGCAGCTCGCTTAGCGAAATGGCGCGCGTGATCGCCGAATACATGACCGTGCTGGAGACGACAAAGGACGAATTCGTGCAGCAAAACTTCTATTTGTATGAGCAATGGATCGCTGCGCTGCAGGGAAGAACGGAATCGCCGATTTCCTTCAACGATGGTTATTTTTCGGAAGAGACGTTTCTCGCCCGTATCGGACAAGAAGAAACAGCTGCAACGACGCTTTACCAATACAGCACGTACAAAGCGCAATTGTTCTGCCTAGAGGGACGCTACAAGGAAGCCGAGGGATGGAGTGCCAAAGCGAGGCCGCACGAGCCGTATGCAACCCATCTTCCGCATTTGCCGGAATGCTGCTTCTACGAAGCGCTCTCCATGATCGGCTCCTGCACAGCCGAGGGACGGGCGCCGCAGCGCGGCAAAGCTGTCCGCATTCAAAAGCTGCTGCGCCGTTTCCGCCGATTCGCGGAAGGCAGCGAGACTAACTTCCGAGCGCGCTGCACGCTGTTGCATGCCGCCTACGCCGAGTCGCGAGGACGAATCAAAGACGCTGAACGGCTGTATGATATGGCCCTTCGGGAAGCCTACGAATACGGCGACCTGCGCGTTAAGGCTCTCGGCGGCGAGCTCGCCGGACGATTCTATGAGCGCAGCGGACGGGATGCGGCCGCTTATCATTATAATCGGATAGCGCTTGAAGGCTATACGGAATGGGAGCTGCCTGGGAAGATTGCGCAGCTCAACAATAAACAGAGCGGAAATCGGAACGAGCAGAAGCGGCAAGCCGGCCAAGACAGTCTGCACGACACACAATTAACGCCCATCAAAGCTGCAGCGGCTACCGATAAGCAGAAACGCTCCGCCTCCGATCTCGAGGCCGAACTGGCTGCCATCCTGCGGGCAACTCGCGTCATTACCGGACGCGACAGCGCGGATGCTATGCTTGCCGAGCTGTTGACGGTCATTATGACGTATGCCGGCGCCGGCACAGGTGCTTTGCTGTCGGCGAACGACGGCGATTTGCGGATCCATGTGTACGCTGAGCCGAATGAAGCTCCTGTCGCCGCCGAGCGAAAGCTGCAAGGCAGCCCGCTGCTGCCTGAGGGCATTGTCCGCTACGTTTACCGGACGCAAGAGACTGTTGTGTATAACGGAGAGCCGGACAGCTGGGTCACTCGCAACCCATACATGGCGCAGCATTGCCCTCAGTCCATGCTTTGCATGCCCGTCAAGATCCACGGCACGCTGCTCGGCGTACTCTTTCTGGAGAATCGCCTTGCGACCGGCGTACTCGATGCGGCACAAACCGGCGTGCTGTTAGCAATGGCCTCGCAAGCGCTAATGATGTGTGTGTTGCGCCAGTCTTCCGCGAATGAAGCTTCCGCCGTGAATAGCAATGCAGAAGCAATGCCAGAGCAAACTGATGCGATAGAAGAGCCATTGACCGAGCGCGAGTTAGAAGTGCTGGCGTTGCTTGCAGCAGGGCTCTCCAACAAAGAAATAGCGGAACGTCTGGTCATTGCGGCAGGCACAGTCAAAGTGCATGTGAAGCATATATTCGCCAAGCTTAAGGTGAACCGCCGAACAAAAGCCATCATGCAAGCGAAAGAGCTGAAGCTGCTTGATTAGCACTTGAACAAGACCAGACCCGTAATCCGACGCAAAAAACAAGGAGATTATTATTGCAGTATTTTCAGTTCATACTACTTGTTACGATAGGTTGCTGCCTTTTTCAATACAGGCGGGTGCCCTATCGTATCTGGAGAGTGGGCGAACTGCTTTCGTAATTCATTCAATCATATTTATGCCCCAAGTTATTAATCCTAACGCAAAGAAAATATCATAAGCAAACGATTGCCATTAGACAGGTAAACAAACATTTGTGAAAGCCGAGGTTATTACTTGGCTTAAGAAATTGGATGGAATACTAACTAATACTCTGTATCACGAATGGGAGGAAAGGAACAAGGAGTTAAAAAGGAAGAGTAAGTAACGCGGTACCCCTCAACACCAGTTTAGTACAGATTCAAGCAATAACATATTAAGCTATCGGGAGTTGTTAGTTCAATGTAAGAGCGGCAGCCCAGGACTTTGCTCGTCCTGGGCTGTCGCTTTTTTTATACAAAAGGTTGCTCGTGGAACGATAATTTGAAAAGCCGCTTAACCCTTTATGATCTTATGTAAGTAAGAAGGTTCTTAATGAACGGTGACTTGGCTTTAATAATGTACACTCATAAGTTATAATGACCAAAGATGAAAAGACTAGGAGATGATATAAATGCCACTCTCTTGTGGTATCGTCGGTTTGCCGAACGTCGGCAAGTCGACTCTGTTTAACGCGATTACGCAGGCGGGCGCGGAGTCCGCGAACTACCCGTTCTGTACGATCGATCCGAACGTCGGCGTTGTTGAAGTGCCGGACGAGCGTCTGAACAAGCTGGTAGAGCTGGTTGTGCCAAAGAGCATCGTACCGACTGCGTTCGAGTTCGTTGATATTGCGGGTCTGGTTGCCGGCGCGAGCAAAGGCGAAGGACTTGGCAACAAGTTCCTGGCTCATATTCGCGAGGTGGATGCGATTGTTCACGTCGTTCGCTGCTTCCAGGATGAGAATATTACGCACGTAGCTGGCAAAGTAGATCCCATCAGCGACATTACAACGATCAACCTGGAGCTTATCCTCGCGGATCTGGATTCCGTCGAGAAGAAGATCGAGCGTTCCCGCAAAAACCTCAAATCCGGCGACAAGAAGGTCGCTCAAGAGGTTGAGTTATTGGAGCGTATAAAGGAAACTCTTTATAACGACAAGCCGGTTCGCAGCATGGAGTTGACGGACGACGAGAAGCTGCTTGTCCGCGATCTTCACTTGCTTACGATGAAGCCGGTGCTTTACGCGACGAACGTCAGCGAAGAAGAGGCGGCCGACACGGACGGCAACGAATACGTTCAGATCGTCCGCAAATTCGCTGCAGAAGAAGGCGCGGAAGTCGTGCCGATCAGCGCAAAGGTTGAATCCGAGATCGCCGAGCTGGAAGGCGACGACAAAGCGATGTTCCTGGAAGAGCTCGGCATGGCGGAATCCGGTCTGAATCGTCTTATCAGCGCGGCATACAAGCTGCTGGGTCTCTACACTTACTTCACTGCCGGCGTGCAGGAAGTGCGCGCATGGACAATCCGTCAAGGAACCAAAGCTCCGCAGGCAGCGGGTGTTATCCATACCGACTTCGAACGCGGATTCATCCGGGCGGAAGTTGTGTCCTTCGAGGATCTCGCCGCGGCGGGTTCCATGGGAGCGGTTCGCGAGAAAGGCCAGCTTCGCCTGGAGGGCAAGGAATACGTTGTGCGCGACGGCGATGTCATGCATTTCCGTTTCAACGTGTAAGGAAGCGGGGATGAACGGATCCCTACGGCTCTAATCACAGCAAACATTTAGTATGAAACATGATTAATCAGTTTATGAGTGCGGATAATGCCTTGCATGCTATGTGGGAAACCATTCCATTAACGTCCAAATCGGCCAGAACGGTGCGATTTGGGCGTTTTTTGCTTGTTTTGAGCATGATGTGGACAAGATGTGCACATACTGTGCACACGCTGTGGATAAAACGGCAGTTAAATGTGGATAAAACAGGTAGTTTTGTGGACAAGCTGTGATTAACTAAATGAGGATAGAGATTGAATGGATGTAAAAGTAAACCATATCGATCGAGACGCACGATATGTTATACTAAAGAATAATCTAAAGGAAATTAAACCGAGGTGACGAACGTGTTTGACCGTTTACAAGCACTGGCCGACCGATATGAGAAGCTGAGCGAGCTGCTGTGCGATCCGGATGTATCCAGCGATCCCAAGCGGCTGAGAGAGCTGTCAAAGGAACAGTCGGATTTACAAGAAGCGTATGAAACTTATACGGAATATAGGCAGGTCTCGGAACATTTGGAGGACGCCAAGCAGATGCTGGGCGAAAAGCTCGATGACGAGATGCGCGAGATGGTAAAAATGGAGATCGAGGAATTGACTCCGCTCAAAGAGGAGCTGGAGGAGAAAATGCGTATCGTCCTGCTGCCGAAGGATCCCAACGATGACAAAAACGTTATCGTCGAGATTCGCGGCGCGGCCGGCGGCGACGAAGCTGCGTTGTTCGCGTATGATCTCTATCGCATGTACACG
Source organism: Paenibacillus agaridevorans (assembly GCF_018604145.1). Classification (NCBI taxonomy): domain Bacteria; kingdom Bacillati; phylum Bacillota; class Bacilli; order Caryophanales; family Paenibacillaceae; genus Paenibacillus; species Paenibacillus agaridevorans. Next base: position 7,219,499 of record NZ_CP075889.1, read on the forward strand.
AAGTTTGCGGATACCCAGGGCTGGCGTACGGAACTGATGGATTTCAGCGAAAACGATTTGGGCGGATTCAAAGAGGTTATCTTCATGATCAATGGCAAAGGCGCGTACAGCAAGATGAAGTACGAAAGCGGCGCGCATCGCGTTCAGCGCATTCCGGTAACGGAATCCGGCGGACGCATCCATACATCGACGTCGACGGTTGCGGTTATGCCGGAAGTAGAGGATGTCGAGATCGAGATCCTCGACAAGGACATTCGAATCGACACCTTCTGCTCCAGCGGCGCCGGCGGGCAGTCCGTCAACACGACGAAGTCGGCTGTGCGAGTGCTTCACGTGCCGACAGGCATTATGGCGACATGTCAGGACGGCAAGTCCCAGAACGACAACAAGGCGAAGGCGCTTCAAGTTTTGCGCGCGCGGATTTATGATATTAAGCGCCAAGAGGAAGAAGCAAAGTATGCCGGCGAGCGCAAGAGCAAGGTCGGCACTGGCGACCGGAGCGAACGGATTCGCACGTACAACTTCCCGCAAAGCCGCGTAACGGACCACCGCATCAACTTGACGCTTCACAAGCTGGATTCCGTCATGAACGGCGACATGAACGAAATTATTTCGTCGCTGACGATCGCGGAGCAAGCCGAGCTGTTGGAGCGCGAGACGATGGGCATCTAATTGCCCAAGACAATACGAGGCAACGACAAGCCGGATGAACGCCGCCAGAAGCAAGTAGCTGTCGCGGCGGTTCATCCTTTTTTGTGCTGGTAGTCTGCGCGCTAACGGACTTGAGCGATGCTGTAATTGTGCAAAGTTGAAATTGCGGGCAAGTGTCCGTCAAGAAATGAACGGAAGCAACTGTAACGGAAATCAATGGCGTTATTTCAGCAAAAAGCAGCATTTCGCAAATCTAATGGAACTGACAGCCTTTATAGTGGGCAATAGTCCGCGGTTTGCCTGGATTTCTCGCCAATAACGTCGCAGGGTTCCGTTAGATTTTAAAATCACGCCAAAAGATCCATATAAGGGCCCCCATTTCCTTAACAGGTTGGCGATGATTGATTGCAGCAGCTTCATTTCCAGTTCTGCGCACAATGAATCGATGGCCTCCTGAGAGACGTTATTGAGACAAAATTCTCGGGTTTGGACGAAGTGCGGAATGCGGCGGTACGAGATAAATGGAAGGGGAGTGGCGGCAATGGGGCAAGAGACGCATGCGGACGAACGGTGGTATGAGCTGCCGATGACGCTCAGGCAAGCTTGCGTGAAGGCGGGAGCTTGGCTTAAAGCGAACGGAGTCGAGGATGGGCGCAGCCATGCGGAGCGACTGCTCCTGCATGTACTGGAGATGGACCGCGCGGCGCTACTGCTCGCCTGGAACGAACTCCTACCCTCGGACAAGGGGGAGGAGTGGCAGGCGCTGGTATGCCGCCGCGCGACGGGCGAGCCGCTCCAGTACGTGATCGGCGAAGAGTGGTTCTACAGCCGGCCGTTCGCGGTGACGCCGGCCGTGCTGATTCCGCGCCCCGAGACGGAGCTGCTCGTCGAGGGCGTGCTGGCGGCCGCCGAGCGGCTGTGGCCGGCGGAGCTGGCCGGCGCCCTGCCCGAGTCTGCGGGCAGCGGCGGAGTGCAGGGGCTGCCCGAGTCTGTTGGCGGCGGCAGGGCACAGGGACTGCCCGAGTCTGCGGGCAGCGGCAAAGCGCAGGAGCTGCCCAAGTCTGCGGGCAGCGGAAGAGCGCAAGGGCTGCCCGAGTCTGCGGGCAGCCCAGAGGCTGACGAGTTGCCGGGTCCCATCGGCAACTCCGGGGCGCGCGCTGCGGCGCCGACGGTCGTCGACGTCGGCACCGGCAGCGGAGCCATCGCCGTGACGCTGGCTGCGCAGCGGCACGACTGGCATGTGAGCGCGTCCGACCTGTCGCCGGACGCGCTGGAAGTCGCCCGCGCAAACGCGGCCCGCCATGGAACGGCGGACCGCGTTACGTTCGTGCAGGGCGACCTGCTGGCTCCCTTTATCGCGTCGGGGAGCCGCATCGACGTGCTCGTGTCCAATCCGCCGTATATTCCGGCGGCGGATATGGACGGGCTGCAGCGCGAAGTGCGGGATTATGAGCCGCATCTCGCGCTGGTCGGCGGTACGGATGGGCTGGATCCATACCGCCGCATGCTGGAGCAGCTGGCGCTGCTCCCGGCGATGCCTCGTATCGTCGCGTTCGAGCTCGGCATCCATCAGCCGCGCATTGTAGCGGAACTCATGCGAAAGATGGGTGCATGGGACGAAGTTTCCATCATCACCGATTACAACGGCATCGAGCGTCATATCGTGGCTGTAAACACAGGCGGATAAGGCAATCACATGTGTGACAGAGACGCGATCTTAGGGCGTGATTTGGCTATTGTAATCATGATGTGAAGTCACTCGATTGGCTCGACCATCCGTATCACTTTGAACACTATCCCATCCTCTCAGTGAACAAGTGACCTCGATTTCTGGGAGTGCTTGCACGAATATATAACTGATATCATCCGCCTGCGAACGTTTTCCCTTCCGCTCAGAAAGTGGAAGCAGGTGAGAACGGACGCATGAGAGTCCCCATAACAATAGCAGAAGCGTCCCGCCAAACCAGCCCATTTGGAGTTGTTGGCAGGGGCGTTTTTTCTCTGTGCTTATCCCCATTTCTCGGAAAGAAAAATAACTGCGTCGCCAAAGATCGATGGCAGGCCGGATCACCTTGTTGGACTTGAAGCCCTCCACTGAACACTTGTTTGAAAAAAATGCATCCTCTGAACGGCCTGGCGAACGCTATCCCATCTACTCAGGAGATTCCCCCTAACAAAGCTTGTACATAGCTCGGAGCGTTCCTTCCACTTTCCCCTCCGAACGTTATCCCGCCAACTCAGGAAATCCCCTCAAACGTTATGTACCAGGCTCGAAGCAACCGTCCCACTCCCCTCAGAACATTATCCCATCTCCTCAAGAATAGTATTGGTAACTAACGTGTGACCAAAATCGGGAAATAAGGCAAGGTGCTATTTTATTCTGAGAAGTGGGGATAGTGAAAAAAGCATCCACAAAACGTGTGAAGCGGCAGAAGCCACTAATGCTCTGATTGCAAATTTTCTCGTCCTGAACAGAGGGGATACCCATCAAAAGCGGATTATTGTTTGGTTAATTCTGAATCCAACCTCCTGAGTAGTGGGGATATTGATCCAAACATGTTAAGCGGCGCGAGATTGTCGGCGGAACGCAACGGGGCTTATGGCGGATAATCCTCTATATTTGAAGGAATAGGCACGTTGAACCATACCATAGATGAGGGCAAGTTTTTTTATAGGAGTGTTCCCCCTTTCAACTTGATACAACGAATGAGATTATATTCAAAAAGTACAAGGTAGGGGAATGAAATGCTTATAAATAAACCGGCAATTATATTGATTACTGGGATTATGGCTAGTGGCAAATCGACAGTCGCACAATTACTTGCGCAACGATTTGATAAATCTGTTCACCTCAGGGGAGATATTTATCGGAAAATGATCGTGAATAACCGAAAGGAAGTGTCCCCTAAGGGCAATGACGACGAACTTGAGCAACTGCGGCTTCGGTATCGGCTCGCTGCCAACGCTGCTGACACCTATTTTAAGGAAGGATTTACTGTCGTTGTACAGGATGTTGTTGTTGGCCGCATGTTGAACGATTTTGTTTCGTTTATTCAAAATCGCCCCTTCTATGTGGTGGTACTCTGTCCCAATTCTGAGGTTGTGGCGGAGCGGGAGGCCATTCGCATTAAAAAAGGTTATGGAATATGGACAGTCTCCGATCTAGACAAAGTATTGCGACAGGAAACTCCCCGAATCGGCATGTGGTTAGATTCATCGGATTTAACCCCGGAAGAAACGGTAACAGAAATATTGAAACGAGCAGGGCATGAGGCGCTCATTACCCCCTAAAATAACTTGCCGTTACAGACAGCGCGGTGAATCGTACCACAAGCAACGGCAAGTTTTTTTCGGGAAATCCCGTTGCGGGCTTGGAAAGGCGCTTTTCCGGGCGTGGGGTTGGGATTGCTCGCTCTTGGCGGGTAAGACAACGCGAACAACCCTCTGGGAGCGTTTTGGGGTTAGAGAATGATTCTGTAGGGGGACTTTTTGATGGTTTTATGATAAAGGATTTTTGTGGAAAAAATTGAATAAGGATAACAGGATCTCGACAGCGTGGTTAATCATGAATCATATGGAAAAGGAGAGGGTACTTTGCAGGAAACAATAGCGATTGATTTGGTAGAAGTGGCGCCTTTCAAGGCATTGGCAGTAAGAACGGGAATGACACCCGACAAGAGCGGGACGCGGGCGGCGTGGAGCAAGCTTACAGCGCAGGTTCCGCTTGACGATGTTCGACTAGCGGATGGGCCGTCAGCATATGTGTTCATTCCACAGGACCAATGGAGCAAAAACGTCGATACGCTTTGGGTCGGACTGGCGGTTCGCGAGTTTGGGGATGTACCGGATGGCATCGAGACTTTGAAGGTAAGCGGAGGGCTTTGTGCGAGCGCCCGTGTCTACGGGGATGAGGCCCATATGTGGCGAGTATATGATGCGATATTTGCATGGCTCGAGCAGTCAACTGATTATGAAATGGATCGGCGCGAAGGCGTGCTCGGGATGGAGACCGTTCCGTTTGAACCGTTGAACGCTCTCACAATCCCTTATTCTGAAATCGAAACATTTAACTTTACAATGTTGTACCCGATTCGCAAGAAGTCGTCGTAAATTTCGACGAAGAACTTGAGTTCAGTAAATTCATGTTAGCTGCAAAGAGAGGCCATCCCAAAAGGATGGCCTTAAAACTTGCCGTTACAGCAGCGCGGCGTGGCTCGTTATAGCGGATTTTTCCACTACAATGGCGGCCCGGATGCTGATTGGCTTGTTCTGAACAGAGGGGATATTCATCAAAGGCGGATCATCGCACCCGCAAGGGGTTGTTCGATGGGACACTTCAGGTTTATCCGCTCGCCACGTTTCCGATTACGCCGGAGCCGTCATGCCTGTCGTAATGGCGATGCGGTTCCAGGCATTGATCGTAACGATCGCCATGAGCAGCTCGCTAAGCTGCTTTTGGTCGAAGTGTTCCGCGGCGTCCGCGTAGACGTCGTCCGGTACATGGTTGCCGGCTACGAGGGTGACGGCTTCCGTCAGCGCCAACGCCGCGCGCTCGGCAGGCGTGAAGTAAGGCGTCTCGCGCCATGCGTTAAGCGTATAGATCCGAATTTCCGTTTCGCCGTTGCGGCGGGCGTCGGTTGCGTGCATATGGAGACAGAAGGCGCAGCCGTTGATTTGCGAAGCGCGTATTTTGACGAGTTCCTTCAGCGTTTTATCCAGACTGGAGCCGGCCAAAAACTTTTCAAGACCGGTCATCGCTGCATAAGCCGCCGGGTTAACCTCGTTTAATACCATTCTTTGTTCCATGCCAATCACTCCTTAGATGGTGTGGCCGACCTGCTTGCATCGGCTTCTGCTATCTAAGACAAGGCAGCATTCCCGTTTGTGACAAAAGACAGCTTATCCGGATTCAAAATAATAAAAATCTTCGAAATCCTGCTCTCTCCATCCCATCCGAAAACCATGACTTTGACCGGAATCCCCTCCCGAATAAGGACGACGCCCGGCTGTCCGCTGACATCCACCGGCAACAGTTCCCCCTCGAGCGCTTGCTTGCGGGCAATGCCCAAAAAGAAGGATGCGACGCGTTCGGCGCCCTCGATAGGATTGATGGCCGCCCGGACTTTGCCCCCGCCGTCGGACAACAGTACGGCGTCATGCGCAAGCATGTTTACAAGCGTGGACGAATTGCCCGTTTCGGCCGCCTGAATAAAGGCTTTGGCGAACGCCCAAGCCTGTTCCTCATGAACGTTCAAGTCTCCCCGCGCGGCTTGTTCGCTGCCGTCAACATTCGCTCCCTGGAGCTTTTCTTTTGCACGGCTGAAAATTTTGCGGCAGTTGGCCGCGGACTTCTGCACGATGCTTGCGATCTCGTCGTAATCGAAGTCCAGCGTCTCGCGCAGCAGGAAGACGGCGCGCTCGACAGCGGACAGCCGCTCCAGCATGACGAGCATGACATAGGTAATGCTCTCCTGCCGCTCGATATAGTCGGCGGGATTGCCGCCGCTGACGGCATCCCTTTGTCCCAGCAGGGCAGGAGCGCCTGAACCGCCGGCAAATCGTACGGCGGGCTCAGGGAGCCATTGCCCGACATACAACTCGCGGCGCTTGCGCGCCGATTGTTTGAGGTTCAGGCACCGATTGGTCACCATCTTGACTAAATAAGCCTTCTCGTGTTCGATTTCGCTGCGGTTTGTCGAGAGCGAGTAATCGGCAAGCGCATCCTGCACGATGTCCTCCGCATCGCCGAGCGAGCCCAGCATCCGGTATGCCAGCGATATCAGCAATGGACGGTACGAAAGGGCCGTCGTCGTATCCAACATCCTTTACTCAACTCCTAGCATCAAGTCTATCATTTTTTCGGAATAATAGGTTTATAGAGGGGCAAGTCGGGACATAATGACGGATAGAGACGTTCCGGAACGCAAGCAGACGCACCGGCGGGTGCGCGAGAGGAGCTTGTGTGATGTCCCACTATTATTCTTCGTCTTTCCATTATTCCGCTAAACCTTATCGTTTTCCATACCGCAAATCGTACGGATTCATTCTTATGGCAATTATTGTGCTCATTATGAGCTGGGAATCTCAAAAAATGGACGCTGCTCTCGCTACCGGCGACATTCCGACGGAAGCCATCCGTCTTCGTATATTAGCTAATTCCGACAGTGCCGCCGATCAGATGGTCAAGCGCATCGTGCGCGATGAGATCGTCAAAGCGATGAACGGCTGGGCAACAGGCCCGCAAAATATCGAAGAAGCGCGCCGCACGATCCAGTCTAAGCTTCCCGAGCTGGAAACGGTCGTAGCAAGCGTGCTTAAGAGCAGAGGCTTCGAATACGATTCTTCGGCCGAGCTCGGACTGGTCGAGTTCCCTACGAAGATGTACGGCAACAAAGTATATCCTGCCGGACAATACGAAGCGCTGCTCGTTACGATCGGCGAAGGGAAAGGTCAAAACTGGTGGTGCGTGCTGTTCCCGCCTCTTTGCTTCGTGGATGCGGCAACAGGCGAAGCGTCCGCGGCAGCTGAGGTTGAAACGGCCGTTGCGGCTGAGGCGAACGAGGAAGCCGCGACGAACGTAAAAGCGGCGTCGGCCACAGATGCCGGTGATGCCGGGTCCGATACTCCGGAAGCGCCGAAAGCAAAGTTTTTCTTGTGGGAAATGATACAGAAGTTCATCGACTGGATCAAGTCCTTGTTCTAGGGAAGAACAGCCAATCAAAGTCCACCTATCCAAATATTATCCCCCATGCCGCGCCCTGTCTTTTACTATAATAGAAGTGTGGGGAGGGATTGTGGATGAAGATATTGATCGTGGACGATGAACCGAGACATCGCAGAGGGATGAAAAATATGATTCTAACGCTGCGCCCCGCAGACCTCGTCCTGGACGCGAAGGACGGAGCGGCGGCGCTGGCGCTTATCAAGGAAGAGCGGCCTGACGTGGTGCTGACCGACATCCGCATGCCCAATATGGACGGACTGGAATTTCTCGGGATGCTGGAGCGGGAAAATGTGAAGCCCAAGGTTGTTATGGTATCTGCTTATGATCGTTTCGAATACGCGCAAACCGCGATGCGGCATGGCGCTTATGATTATTTGGTGAAGCCGGTGGACGAGGGCAAGGTAGAGAGCCTCTTGCAGCGGGTGGAAGCAGCCCTCAGGGCGGAGACGATTCGCGATTCGGAGTCCGAGACGCTTAAGCTAAAGCTCCAGGAGGCCGCTTCCGCTTACAGGAAGCGGCTGCTGCTGTCCTGGATGAACGGCATTCTAAGCGAAGCGGAACGGGAAGAGCTGGCGGGGCTGGATTGGCTGCGGGGGCCTGGCGCTATAATTCTGACCCAGTTCCATCCGGCGACTGGCGAAAGCGGCGATTCCGGGACCGGTGCGCTCATCGCCGAGATGGAGCGGGTGTGCGGGCGTTATGGCCCTGCATGCACCTTGCCGCTGGACGTGTCGCCGGGCGGCGGCTGCGAGCTGCTGACATTGTTGCCGTGGCTATCCCCGGCGTTTGCCGAAGGAGAACATGTTACGGGCCTGGCGGTAGGCGACAGCTGGAAGAGGTCGGACTCGTCCGAATCCGGCTACGAATGGAGCCGCAAGACCGACACTCTATCCGCGCCTGCTTCGGCTGATGAAGCGGAGCTGCTCCGAGACTTAAGGTCGCCATCCGTCCCTGCCCCGACAGACGCGGAGTGGCTGCTCCAGGACTTAAAGTCGCTAAACGAAGCTTGGCTTCGCCGCGGACGGTTGTGCCACACTGTTGGCAGAGCTCGGAATTCGATGTGGGAAGAGGGGCAGCGGGCATTTCGTCATGCTCGCTCTGCAAGCGCTTACCATTTTTACGAAAGAGAAGGCGGCGTGCTTTTGGGAGGTGAGCCGTCGGCATCATGGGATTCGGGCGCCGCGATCGACAGCGAAGCGTTGTACGAGCTGCTTCAGCGCAGAGATCCGGAAGCGGCTATCGAGATGAATGCGAAGGCTTTCGAACGGCTGGCCGACGGATGGCGGCTGCCGCCGCCGTCGCTCAAGGAGCATGCCGCGCTGCTGCTGATGAAGATCAAGAGCCGCAACCGCGAGCATGTGGACCGCGAGGTCGGGGGAGAGCTGGCCCAAGCCGCGGTGACGGGCGTGCCGGCATGCCGCACCTACCTGGAGCTGACGGCGCTGATGGAGGAGAAGCTGCGCGAGGTGCACGCCGCGCTGCATGCGGGCAAGGACGGGCGCGACAAGGAGCTGGCGGAGGAATGCCTCAAGTGGATCGCGGAGCATCGGAAGGAGCCGGTCACGCTGGAGTCGGCGGCCGAGCGGTTCTACTTCAACCCGTCGTACTTCAGCACCTGGATCAAAAATAATACCGGCCGGACGTTTACGGAGCATCTGCTGGAGGCCCGGATGAACAGCGCGGCCAAGCTGCTGGCCGACAGCCGACTCAAGATCTACGAAGTCGCCAAGGAATGCGGCTATTCGGACACCAAATATTTCTGCCGCGTCTTCAAAAAGCAATTCGGGCTGTCGCCCGAACGCCATCGACAGATGTCCCAGCGGCAAAGGAGAGACGAGACACCATGAGAACGACGTTCCGCACCCGCCTTCTGGTCAGCTACGTGCTTCTGATCGTAGTGCCGCTTGTGACGGCGGGCATCATCTTCTACAACAAAAGCCTTGAGGTCGTCGTCGGCCAGGCCCAGCAGAACGTCCAGAGCATCGTCGTCAAGAACAACGAAATCATCGATACGAAGCTCGGCATCGTGGATCGGAACAGCCAGGCCTTGTTCGTGGACAGGCAGCTGTTCGAGCTCTTTAACACGCTGGACACGAGCGACGAAGCGGAGCTGCTTGCCGCCGACAGGATAGTCGGCAGCGCGCTCCGCTCCTACTTCGCCCAGATCGAAGACGTCTACGCGTATCAGCTGTGGACGTCTTATTTCACATACGGGCAGACGCTGCCTCAGGGCAAGCCGCAAGACTCGGATATTTACCATGAGGCGCAAGAGGCAGGCGGCAAAACGGTCTGGTACCCGACTTACGACTTTGCGGACATGTTCGGCCAAGCTTATCTGGATGACAGCCGGCTGGACTTTCAATACTTGTATTCGGCCACGAGGGTGGTCGATTTCTCTTATCTCAGCAATTCCTCGCTGGAGCGGCTGGGACCGGACGTAGAACGGCCTGTGCTTGCGGTGAGCTTTAAGGCCGACTCGCTGACCAAGCTGTTCGAGCAGAGCATTCCCGCCAACTCCCGCTATATGGTTATCGATCGGAGCAATGTAATCGTTGCGGGAAGCGATACGGAGGCCATCAGCACGAGATACGAGGGGGAGTGGACTCAGGAGCTGCACGAGGAGGGGAGCGGAACGCGGCGGATGACGCTGGACGGCGAAGCCGTTATTATCTGCTTCGATCGCTCCAAGGTGACGGGCTGGCTGTCGATCGTCATTACCCCGGAATCGGTGCTGGCTCAGGAGCTGGTGCCCGTCATCCGTACCTCCACCGTGCTGCTCTCCCTTGTGATGGGCGCTGTCGCGCTGGCGCTCGCTTATTTTATCTCCGGCAAAATTACGAATCCCATCAAACGGCTGCTGGGCGCCATGAGATCGGTCGGAGAGGGCGACTTTCATACGCAGCTGGACGTTCGCTCCAGCGATGAATTCGGTCTCCTTATTCAGCGGTTCAACCGGATGAACGACCGCATACGGCTGCTGGTAACGGAGAATTACGAGAGCCGGCTCAAGGAGCAGGAAGCGGAGATTCGGGCTTTGAACATGCAGATGAATCCGCACTTCCTGTACAACACCTTAAACGTGATGAACTGGACCGCCATCGAGAATGGACAGAAGGAGCTCAGCAAGATGCTGGTCTGTCTCTCCCATATGCTGCAGTACACGACGCGCAAAGAATGGAGCTCCGTCCGGCTCGCCGAGGAGCTGGAATGGATGAAGAGCTACTTCTACATCATGTCGGCCCGGTTCGAGGACAAGTTCACGGTTCATTACGATATCGATCCCGAGCTGTACGACTGCAAGCTGCCGCGCCTGCTGTTTCAGCCGTTCGTCGAGAATGCCATCCTGCACGGCTTCGTCCACCTGGAGACGGGCGGCATTATTCATATACGCGCTCGCAAGGAAGGCGGCGATTGTCTATTCGAGGTGGAGGACAACGGCAAGGGGATGAGACCGGAGGCGGTGCAAGCCATTTTGGAGAAGGAATCGGCGTCCATCGGCATTAATAATACGATTGCGCGAATCCGGCTTGCCTATGGCGAGCGGTACGGAGTCGATATTATCTCAGGGCCCGGAGAAGGGACGCGGATCGTCATTACGCTGCCGCACGAAACCAATTAAAGTCCACCAATACAAAGATATTGGGAATATGTAAGCGTTACCGGGTGCTCTATACTGAAATCATCATAGACTGCAGCTATGAAAGAGATGGCATGATCATCGCTTATTCGGAAAGGGGTATATTCACATGTTGCGTAGTAAAAAAACGATAGCCTCGCTGCTGGCGCTAACGCTTCTTGGAACGACGATACTCGCCGGCTGCTCTCGTCCTTCGAAAGAAACGGATACGGGGGGCAATAGCGGGCAAGAGGGTTCGCCTGCGCCGATCACGCTGCGCATGACGGTATGGGGCGCGCCTGACGAGCTGGCTGCTTACAAGGTCGCCATCAAGCGATTCGAGGATAAATACTCGCATATTACAGTCGATCTGCAGCATATCGCCGCGGATTACGATACGAAGCTGACGACGATGGTCGCGGGCAACGATGTGCCCGACATCGCCATGATGGAGTCCGGCACCATCGCTTATCCGCTGGCCGAAGAAGGAAAGTTCTTGAATCTGCAAGAGTTTCTGGACAACGACCCGCAGATCAACGTCGACAGTCTCGTGCCGAACCTGCTCTATTCGCTGGAGCCGGGTCACGTGATCGGGATCGCGCCGGGGCCGGAATCGTTCGGCCTGTTCTACAACGAAGACATGTTCAAGGATGCCGGCGTCGAGCCGCCTCCTGCCAAAGCGAGCGAGGCATGGACATGGGATGAATTCGTAGAAGCGGCGAAGTTGATGACGATCGACTCGCAGGGAAGGAACGCGAACGACCCCGCTTTCGATCCGAAGAACATCAAACAATTCGGCATCAACTTCCCGACCTGGTGGGGCGGCTACAGCAATTTCATCTATTCCAACGGGGGCGACTTCGTCTCCGCGGACGGGAAGACCTTCGCTCTCAATCAGCCGGAGGCGGTCGAGGTGTTCCAAAATATCGCCGATCTGATGAATGTGCACCATGTGGCGCCGTCGCCGGTTCAGTCGAAAAACATTCCGGGCACCAATGTGGCGCTGCAGACTAAGAAAGTCGCGATGGTCATCGACGGCCAGTGGGCGTCCACTTCGCTTGCGCAATCCAACTTTAACTACAACGTGGGCGTGCTGCCGGTCATGAAGGAGCCTATGACGACGATCGTTGCCGGCATGTTCTCGATGTTCAAGTCGACGAAATATCCGCAAGAATCGTGGGAGCTGATCAAATATTTGATCGATCCGGAATCGTCCATCGACATGATTACGGCAGGCACCTGGATGCCGTCCTATAAGAGCTGGTACACGGAGAACGATCTTCTGGCCAGATGGACGGAAAATCTCGCTTCCCGTCCGTCGGGCTACAAGGACGCTATCGTAGAAGTGCTCCTGAACAGCAGCCATCAGACGCCTACGGGCTACGTCAAAAACTTCAGCAAAATCATGGATGTCGTCTCACCCGCATTGGATAAAGTCTGGCTTGGCCAACAGACGGCGCAAGAGGCGCTGGACGGCGTCGCCGCCAAAGCGCAGGAGCTTGTGCAAGGTCGCCGCGACATTCAGCAATAAATGATAACGGGAAGGGCGGCGGCATGAGGCGCGTGGTTAGACAGCCTCGGCCGCCGCGTCCCGGAGCATCGACAGGTCGGCCTGCAACGGGAGGTATACATGAGAAAAGGGCTATTGTACGGCTTGCTGTTCACGTCTCCCGCGATTTTGGGCTTCCTGCTGTTTACGCTGGGTCCCATGATCGCGAGCTTGGTGCTTAGTCTTAGCGACTATAGCGTGTTCAAAGAAGGAACTGCGTTCATCGGTTTTGATAATTATGTCCGCTTGTTCAGCGGAGAAGACGATTTGTTCTACCAATCGCTGGGCGCTACCTTCTATTTCGTGGCGCTGCGCGTGCCGGCGGTTATTCTGATCTCGTTCGCGGTCGCGCTGCTGCTCAACATGAACGTCAAGGGGAGGGCGCTGTTCCGCACCATTATTTATTTGCCCAGCATCGTGCCGGCCGTGGCGTCGGCGATGATCTGGATGTGGCTGCTCAATCCCGATCTGGGACTGATCAACACCGTGCTGGAGTGGCTTCATCTGCCTACCAGCAATTGGCTGTATGCTGAGAGCAGCGTTATTCCGTCCGTCGTGCTGACGACGTTATGGGGCATCGGCGGTACCGTCATTATTTTTCTGGCGGGCTTGTCCGGCATTCCGAAGCAATATTACGAGGCAATCGACGTGGATGGCGGCGGCTGGTACAGCAAGCTGCGCCACATTACGATACCGATGGTGACTCCGACGCTGTTTTTCAACACGATCATGACGATTATCAGCTCGTTCCAGGTGTTTAACGAAGCTTACATCCTGACGGATGGAGGCCCTAACAACAAAAGCTTGTTTTACGTGTTCTATCTATGGCGCACCGGCTTCCGGGATACGGAGATGGGTTACGCGTCGGCGCTTGCATGGGTGCTGTTCGTCATCATTCTGTTCTTTACCTTTATCGTGTTCAAAAGCTCCAAGTCATGGGTGTACTATGAAGGAGGAGGGCGCTCATGAAGACATCAAGACTTACGCTCGCAGCGGGTTATGCCGCGCTTATTCTCGTATCCGTCATGTTCATTACGCCTTTTATCTGGCTGATCCGAAGCTCGCTCATGAATTTGTCGCAGATCTTCACCATGCCGCCGGAATGGATTCCGAACCCCGTGCAATGGGGCAACTTCAAAAAGGCGCTAACGATTCTGCCCTTCGACACGTATTTCATGAACACCTTCATCATCGTCATCGGCGTGCTGGTCGGCACGATCGTGACAAGCACGGTCGCGGCGTTCGGGTTCTCGCGGATCCAGTGGAAGGGACGGGATATCGTGTTCGCCATCCTGATGTCGAGCATGATGCTTCCCGCCGCCGTGACTTTGATTCCGAGCTTCCTGGGCTGGCAGATGTTAGGCTTCTACGATACGTATTATCCGCTGATCGCTCCCGCCTACTTCGGAGGAGGCATCTTCAACATCTTCCTGCTGAGGCAGTTCTATCTGACAATTCCGCGGGACTTCGACGAGGCGGCGGTAGTGGACGGAGCCGGCTACTTCGGCATCTACTTCAAAATCATTCTGCCCCTCAGCCGCTCCGCCGTCATCGTCGTTGCGCTGTTCACCTTCCTCGGCACGTGGAATGACTTTATGGGTCCGCTCATCTACTTAAAGAGCGACCATCTGTTTACGCTGGCGCTGGGATTGCAGATGTTCCAGGGCACCTACACCGCCCAGTGGGACTTGCTTATGGCCGCGTCCGCCGCGGTCGTGCTGCCGTGCGTGATCGTATTCCTGGTCGGGCAGCGGTACTTCCTGGAGGGCATTACGCTGACTGGTTTAAAAGGATAGCATGGTTAGAACGGAGATCATCGATACCAACAAGAGAGAGGGAGAGTTTCCATGCCGATTGCTACATCCCCGCTGAAGCGCTGGGGCAACGTTCCGTTCACGAAGGTGGAGATCCATGACGGCTTCTGGCGCCGGCGCCTGGAATACGTGCGGAGCGTGACGCTGCCGGCTTGTCTGGAGAAATGCGAGACGACCGGCCGTATCGCCAATTTCGAGAAGGCGGGCGGCACGAAGGAAGGAACGTTCGAGGGAATCTATTTTAACGATTCCGATGTGTACAAGGTGCTGGAGGGCGCCGCTTATTCGCTTATGCTGAATCGCGATTCCGCGCTGGAGGCGGAGATTGACCGGATCGTCGATGCGATCGCGTCGGCGCAGGAGCCGGACGGCTATCTTTGCACCTACTACACGCTGACGGCGCCCGAGAGCAAGTGGACCGATATGGAGAAACACGAAATGTACAACGGCGGCCATCTGATCGAAGCGGCGGTCGCCTATTACGAAGCGACGGGCAAGCCGGCTATACTGGATGTCGCACGCAGGCTGGCGGATCATTACGACTCGCTTTTCGGGCCCGGCAAGCGTCATTGGGTAGAGGGGCATCAGGAGATCGAGCTGGCGCTGGTCAAGCTGTACCGGCTTACGGGAGAAGAGCGGTATTGGAAGCTGGCTCTGTGGCTGCTGGAAGAGCGCGGTCACGGCCATGGCGTCGGCCGAATCTGGGATATCCCGGAGTGGGGCCCCGCTTATTGTCAGGACGATGTGCCGGTCAAGGATATCGAGAAGGTGACGGGACATGCCGTTCGCGCGATGTATCAATACGCGGCCATGGCGGATGTCGTTCACGCTTCCGGGGATCCGGCATATACGGCGGCCCTGCACCGCGTATGGGCGCACACGGTAGAGCGGAACATGTATATTACCGGCGGCATCGGTCCGTCGCATCATAACGAGGGCTTCACGCACGATTACGATCTGCCTAACGAGACGGCTTATTGCGAAACCTGCGCGGCCATCGCGATGGCGTTCTGGAACCACCGGATGAATCTGCTGTTCGGCGACGGCGTCTACGCCGACATCGTGGAGAGAGAGATGTACAACGGCGCGTTGTCCGGCATCTCGCTTCACGGCGATCGGTTCTTCTATGTCAATCCGCTGGCCTCTCAAGGCGGACATCATCGCGTGGCGTGGTTCGACACCTCCTGCTGCCCGACGAATCTGGTGCGCTTTCTGCCTTCTATCGGCCAATATGCGTATGCCATCGCCGACGGCGGCATTGTCGTCAATCAGTATATGGGCGGCGAGTCGGAGCTGGCGTTGGCTGACGGGCGGTCCGTCAGGCTGAAGCAGACGACGAACTATCCGTGGGAGGGCAGTATCGCGATCGACGTGGTTGATCTGCGGTTGGCAGAGGGTTTGGGTTCGGGCTTAGTTACGGGCGGCTCGGGAGGCGATGTGGGGAACAATGTTGGAAGCAATGTTGGAAGCAATGTGGGAAGTTATGCGGAAGGCAATGCGGTACAATCGTCTGCGGCCTGCGACAGCTTCCCCATTCGGCTGCGGGTGCCGGGCTGGTGCGGGAGCTACCGGATTCTGCTAAACGGCGTTGCGCTCTCGGGAGCGGATGCCGTGACACAGAACGGCTATCTGGTTATCGAGCGGAGTTGGACTCCGGGAGACAGTCTTGTACTGGAGCTGGATATGCCGGCAGAGAAAGTGCGTGCGCGCGGCGAAGTGGAGTCGAATCGGGGGCGGGTCGCCATCCAGCGTGGTCCCGTCGTCTATTGCCTGGAGCAGGCGGACAACGGGGGGCTTCCCTATGACGGCTGCGTGATTGAGCCGGGCTCGTCCTTCGTCGCCCAACATCGCCCCGAGCTGCTTGGCGGCGTAACTGTGCTTAGCGGCTCGGCGTCAGACGGAACGCCTATCGCACTCGTGCCGTATTATGCCTGGGACAATAGAGAAGCGGGATATATGCAGGTGTGGCTGCGTACGGCGGAGGATCGCAGACTGTACTCCGTATAAGGGGGAGCGGTCGGCGAATGCTGAACCAGGTCGTTCGCAGCTGCATGTCCCCTTCGGCGAAACAAAGTTCGCCATAATCAGAGGAGGAAGCCAATGAACGTAAGTGAAAGTAAAGCTGCTGTGACATCGGGCAATCCGATTCTGCCGGGTTGGTACGCCGACCCGGAGGCGCGTATCTTTGAGGGAAGGTATTGGATTTATCCCACCTGCTCGGCTCCTTACGACGAACAGACCTGGTTCGACGCCTTCTACTCGGACGATCTCGTGCACTGGAGCAAGGCGGAGCGGATTCTCGAGATGAGCAGCATTTTGTGGGCGAAGCGGGCGTTATGGGCTCCATCCCCGATTGAGAAGAACGGGCGGTACTATTATTATTTTGCTGCCAACGATATTCAGAGCAACGAGGAGCTCGGAGGAATCGGCGTCGCTGTAGCAGACCGGCCCGAGGGGCCGTATCGCGATGCGCTGGATCGACCGCTGATCGACCGGTTCGTGAACGGCGCGCAGCCGATCGATCCCCACGTTTTTCTGGACGACGACGGGTCCGCCTATTTGTATTACGGCGGCTGGGGACGATGCAATGTCGTGAGGCTGGGCGAGGACATGATCAGCATCGTCAATTTCCCGGACGGAGAGACGTTCAAGGAAGTGACGCCGGAGAAGTTTGTGGAAGGGCCATGCATGATCAAACGGGACGGGTGCTACTATTTCATGTGGGCGGAGGGAGGCTGGGGCGGGCCGGATTATTCGGTCGCGTACGCCATCTCGGATTATCCCGTGGGACCTTTCGAGCGCGTAGGCAAAATCCTGCAGCAAGACGCCGCCGTCGCCACTAGCGCGGGGCATCATGGCGTGCTGCAAATTCCCGGTACGGACGAGTGGCGCATCGTTTACCATCGCCGGCCGTTATCGGAGACCGATCCGAATCACCGCGTCGTCTGCATCGACCGGATGACGTTCGCGGCGGACGGGACGATCGAGCCGGTTCGGATCACATTCGATGGCGTTGCTGCTCGTAATATGGGTTAAGGCAATAGACAGGCGGTTCGATGATAAAAGCGCAAGTCCGAGGGAACCGTTTCCCTGGAGCTTGTGCTTTTTCGCCGTATGGAATATTGCCAAAAATTAATGTCCGGTTGGAGCTCCGAAGGTACAGCTTCGAAAGTAGCTCCGGGGTATCCTGTAACCTGTTTTTTCGGGTTGCAGCTCCCAAAGTAACTCCGCGTTTACACTGTAACCTGTTTTTTCGGGTTGCAGCTCCAAAAGTAACTCCGCGTTTGCACTGTAACCCGACTTTTCGGGTTTCGGCTCCCAAAGTAGCCTCGCGGCACCCTGTAACCCGATTTTTTCGGGCTACAGCCCCAAAAGTAGCTCTGCGGCACCCTGTAACCCGACTTTTTCGGGCTACAGCCCCAAAAGTAGCTCTGCGGCACCCTGTAACCCGACTTTTTCGGGCTACAGCCCCAAAAGTAGCTCTGCGGCACCCTGTAACCCGATTTTTTCGGGCTACAGCTCCAAAAGTAACTCCGTGGCATCCTGTAACCCGATCTTTGAGACTGTCGATTAACTCTAGAACATGCACAAATAAAAATCCCTAAATATCCATTAAAACCACCCGTTTTCTTCAAATATCTCTAAATAACTCCCTATATCGTGGTATAATAGATTTATATTGAGGGGAGAGAATGACAATGGCAGTCGCGTTCAAACAGTTTGAGCAGCTTTCATTTGCGGATATCGAGGTTTACTCCGTGTTGCCCGAGCATCCGATCTGGAGTAAGGTCGATGAACTCGTGGATTTTAGCTTCGCGGATCGCATTTGTGCTCATCTCTACTCGTCGCGCGGTCCAAAACCCTATGCACCATCCATAAAGTTTAAGCTGCACGTTGTCCAGCGATATTACAACCTTTCGGATCGCGAGATGGAGGAGCGCGTCATTGGCGATCTCTTCATTAAGCGGTTTTTGGGCGTTCCGGTCAGTTTTATGGGGTTCGACCACAGTACGATCGGCCTTGACCGCGACCGGCTGGGTTCGGCATTGTTTGACGCTTGTCATCACCACATTCTCGCACAAGCCAAACAAAAGGGGTTGTGGGGCGACAACAAGGACATTTGGATTGTCGATTCCTTCGTAACGCAAGGGAATGCCGTTTACCGCTCATCCTATCGTCTAATCAAACATGCCTTTGTCCGGGTGCTCAATCATTTGAAACGTGCGTACCGGCAATTGTTTGACCGCGCACTTACCGGGCTTGACTTGCGTCCGTTGACCGCCAAGCTTCCTCCCCATGCGACGCCTGAGGATCTCGCCGTTGCTTTCAGCCAATTGGTTCTAATGGCGTACGAACTGCTGCACTGGTTTGAAAAGGATTCGATTCGCGACTTATTCTGGACATGGTCTTATCCGGAACGACGACTGGTTTCGTTGGAGCACCAGGCCATTCTGTTCCAGATTTTAATGGAGAATGCGTACCCGGAAGACCCGAATGATCCCCATGTACCCTACAAAAAAATAGAGCGTAAAAAACGGCTCAAAGACCGTATTGGCAGCGCAGTCGATCCGGAAAAGCGAAATGGTGCCAAAAGTAAAACCGTACAATTCTTCGGTGACAAGGTACAGGTGGTCATATCAGAAACCAATGGCATCGTGCTCAATGCGGAACCGATTGCAGGCAATGAGCCGGATGGCGAACGTCTGCAGGAACTCGTGAGCGCTGTGATGAAAGAGCATAACGCCAAGCCTGAGTATGTCTTGGGCGATTCTGCGTACGGATACGGCGCGCACCGTAAGGCGTTAACGAAAGAAGGCATGCAACTTGTAGCACCACTAAAATCGGTTGGCGTCAACGCGAAAGGACTCATGTCCAGCGACTTATTCCACTACGATCTCGAAACAGAATCGGTCACCTGCCCCCAAGGTCAAGTAACCACTCAGGCTCACGACATGCGGGGGGAGCTTGGCAAGCAATATATCTTCGCCAAATCGCAATGCAAGAACTGCCCGGTTAGAACGGAATGCACGACGAGCAAAAAGACCGGAAGAACCATTTTCATCAGTGATTACTATGCGGAATTCAAGCAAGCAGAAGTCTTTAATGCGACCGATGAAGGCAAGACTTTACTACAGAAGCGTGCGAACATTGAACGGAAATGTAATGAGATGAAAAACCACAACGGGCTGGGCAGAACGCGATTACGTTCCCGGGAGAAGCGACGTATAGACACAAAAATTGTGGCCGCGGTGACGAATCTGAAGCAAATCGTTAAACATGCGCAGGGTTCGCTTACGCTGAGTTTTCAGCGAAAGCGTGGCTCTGGTCAGCTACGGGCATTTTCCGGTTAAGGGGAGCAAAAGGAACAAAAAACGGGCATGATATGCCCGGATTTGGACGCCACAAGGGGCTAGAAGTAAAAAAATACAAAAAACACGATGCGGGATAGTCTGAGGGTTATTTAATCGACAGTCTCTCTTTTCGGGTTACAGCTCCAAAAGTAGCCTCGCGACGCCCTGTACCCGAATTTTACGGGCTACAGCTCCGGAAGTAGCTCCGCGACTGGGCCGGGAGGAGACTAAATACCGCTCCGATAAGGCGAATAAGGTCGTGTGTCTGTTACAGTAAACATACATATTCATATTGGAGGATAACGTCTTACCCGTCCTTTAGGAGGAAGGAGCGGATTTTTGAACTCGCACTTATACTGCGTGTCAGTCTAATCCTTTTCTTGTGCTATAATAACGGTGCAACGGTTATTTTAAATATAGCAAGGATTGAATCATACAGATGATCGAGACTATAGTTTGGCAATCAGGCCCTTCGAGCAATATGACTGGCGGCAACGCACCGGGCAGGAAGGAGCTCTCCACAGCCAAGGGGGAACTCTCCATGGCAAAGGATGAGCTCTCCATGGCCGCGGACAAGCTGCGTTCTGGCGGGCTGGTGGCCTTTCCCACCGAGACGGTATACGGCCTCGGCGCGGATGCGCGGAGCGACGAAGCTGTCGCAGGCATCTTCGAGGCCAAGGGGCGTCCCTCCGACAACCCGCTGATCGTGCATATCGCGCGCCGGGAGCAGCTCGACGAGCTGACGGTATCCGTCTCTCCGCTGGAGGAGGCGCTTATGACGGCCTTTTGGCCGGGGCCGCTCACGCTCGTGCTGCCCGCCCAAAAAGGAGCGCTGTCGCCGCTGGTGACTGCGGGGCTGTCCACCGTCGCCGTCCGGATGCCGGATCATCCCGTCGCGCTGGAGCTGTTGCGGCAGGCCGACTGCCCCGTCGCGGCGCCGAGCGCCAATCGGTCGGGCCGTCCCAGCCCGACGACGGCCGCGCATGTGCTGGAGGATCTCGGAGGCCGCATACACGGCATCGTGGACGGCGGAGCGACCGGCTTAGGGCTGGAGTCTACGGTCGTACAGCTGGAAGACAACGGCCTTGTCCGCATCCTGCGACCGGGAGGCATAACGTCGGAGCAGCTTCGGGCTGCGCTGCCGGAAGCCGTCGTCGTAACCGACGACGAACTGCATGGGGAGTCTGCCCCGCGTTCTCCGGGCATGAAGTACACGCATTATGCGCCGCGCGGCGAGCTGACGCTGGTGCGCGGCGACGACCGCGACATCGTGGCGGCCGCCATCCAGCATGCCGTGGAGGACTGCAGTTCCGCCGGTGTCGCGACCGGCGTGCTCGCATTCGACGAACGGGCGGCGCAGTACCAGGCGGATCTCGTCATTGGCATGGGCAGCGAGGCGTTGCCTCAGGAGGCGGCCAAGCGCCTGTACGCCGCGCTGCGCGAGTTCGATGCCGCGGGCATTCAGCGAATCTGGGCGGAAACGCCGGGCCCGGACGGGATCGGCGCTGCGCTTCTCAATCGGATGGTCAAGGCGGCAGGCGGCCGCATCCTACTCGCAAATCCCGGGAATTAGTATGAACGACCTCTTGTCCGCATATGTTGGTTAGAGAATGCGCGGTGGACAAGGGGAGATTGGATTGGGAGATGCGAATCTATTTGCCGGGCAAGTGCTGACGCTGTTGTGCATAGCGGCGGCGCTAGGCTTTGACGCTTTTTCGCTTGGCCTGGGAATCGGGCTTAAGGGAATCAGGGTGCGGGATATTCTGAAGCTGGGCTTCGTGATCGGACTGTTCCACGTCTTGATGCCGATCGGAGGCTTAATGACGGGACACCTTGTCAGCGATATGTTGGGGCAAGTTGCATCGACTGCCGCTGGCGTGCTGCTCATTCTGCTTGGCTGCCATATGATGTACAGCTCGTTCAAGGGCGAAGAGGTGCGGTCTTTCGATCACCGCACGGCCTGGGGGCTGCTGGTGCTTGCGTTCAGCGTCAGCATCGACGCCTTCTCGGTGGGTATTACGCTGGGCATGTTCTCGGCGGATCTGTGGCTGACCATTACTCTGTTCGGATTGATTGGCGGGCTAATGTCTATGCTGGGCTTGTTGCTGGGCAGGAAAGTCGGCGGCAATCTGGGCGAATACGGCGAGGCATTAGGAGGCGCGATCCTGCTCGTATTCGGCGCATTATTTGTCTTTTAACGCAGAAGGGCCCTGAGCCCATATCAATCGAATGAGAAAGGGGAACACTGGGATGAAACGAATCTTGTTCGTCTGTACCGGCAACACATGCCGCTCTCCGATGGCCGAGGCGCTGCTGAGAGAGCAAGCGGCCAGGAGGGGCATAACGGTAGCCGTCCGATCCGCCGGCGTGTCCACCGTCGACGGTCTTCCGATCTCCTCTCATGCACTCGAGGCGCTCCGCAGACGGGATATCGCGCATAACGGTTCCTCCCGTGCTTTGACGGCTGAGGCCGTTGCTTGGGCGGATCTCATTTTGACGATGACCACGGGTCATAAGCGAAGCTTGCTTCATGTCCATCCGGATGCGGTGGACAAGACGTATACGCTCAAGGAGTTCGCGGGGGCGGATGCCGCCGTGCTGAAAAATATCGAGGAGCTCGAAAGCCTGTATTCCGACATGCAGATGAAGGGCGCGATTGGACAGCAATTAACGAGCGAGGAGCGCAGGCGGATGCTGGAGCTGGAGCGAAGCATTCCCAGCTTCGATATCGCCGATCCCTTTGGAGGCGCGTTATCCACCTACGAGAGCTGCTCCGGAGAGATCGAGGATGCGGTCCGCAAGCTGCTCGACAAGCTGACGGGTCGGAGTCTGATCAAGTGAAAACGGGCGTTCTTCCTCCGAATTCCGGATTGCTTTATATCACGCCATGAGATATGATGAATATACAAACACGGTTTCCGATGTAACTGGCGACGGAAGTGGGTAACCACGGTGGAGCATCGGAATATACGGCCGGTCGCCTGGGCAAAGAGCGTCATGCTGCAAAGCATGTCTGCTCTTTTTTCGTTTTTTTCAAGATGCGAGAATGCATAAGCTGTCGCTTAGCCGCTTTGCCTTGCCTGTACGGTTGTCGTCCGCGGTCGGCTGTTGTCGAATTCTTAACATAAAGCAGAACAACTCCGATAGAGCTTTTCCCGCCGTAGAGGTATACTAACAGCATGAGGGGATTTGCCTAGCGCAAGGAACCGGGCAAGGAAATTCTGGAGAAGAGGTGTTGGCATTGAAGATTGCGATTGGAGCCGACCATGCGGGCTACCGCTTGAAGGATGTAATCGTTCCGTTATTGGAGTCGCTTGGACACGAGATTGAGGATGTCGGCTGCGACTGCAGCCAGTCCGTGGATTATCCGGATTATGCTATGCCAGTCTGCGAATCGGTTGTCTCGGGCAAAGCCGAGCGCGGCATTTTAATCTGCGGCACGGGCATTGGCATGTCGATTGCCGCGAACAAGGTTCCGGGTATTCGCTGCGCGCTTGTGCATGATTTGTTCTCCGCGCAAGCGACGCGCGAGCATAACGATACAAACGTGCTTGCCATGGGCGAACGTATTATCGGACCGGGCGTAGCCGAAGAGATCGTCAAGGTGTGGCTGTCGACTCCGTTCTCCAACGGCGAGCGTCATGTAGGCCGCGTCAACAAAGTGATGGAGATCGAGAAAAAGTTCAACTCGCGCCCTTAATAGTGAGTTCAAAAAGTTCGGTTATCAGTACCGAGAAGATTGAAGGCGACTAGAAACTGAGGAGCGGTACACGTTTTCGAAGAAAACGACATCGGGAGCATGCGCTTAGCAGAGCTACGTGAGCACCTGCAATGTTTCCGAAGGAAACATACTTCCTAAGCATATGCTTAGGTTCGGTTGCGTTTAATATTCGATGTCGAGTAAGCTTCTCGGTATACTTCGTAATGGGAATCGGACTTTTTGAACAACCTCTTAATAGCGCGGGCGATTCCTTAGTAGGAGGCGTTGAACGATGACGACGGAGAAGCGAATCCCCGATCCATCTCTCTGGTCCGCCGATGTCGAGCGCATCGTCCGGGAGCTGGCCGAAGCCGGCCGCCTGCGTGCCCATGAGCTGCTCGTAATCGGCGCCAGTACCAGCGAAGTAATCGGCGAGCGAATCGGCACGGCAGGCGCGCTTGAGGCCGCTGCCGCCATATATGCGGGCGTGGAGGCAGCACGCAAAGATATTGCATTCATTCCCGCCTATCAATGCTGCGAGCATCTAAACCGGGCGCTTGTCGTGGAAGAAGAAGCGGCTCGGCGATACGGTCTTGAGCTTGTGCATGCCGTACCTATTCCCAAAGCTGGAGGGTCGATGGCGGCTTATGCTTACGGCAAGCTTTCGAATCCCTGTCTCGTGGAGTCGATTCAGGCTCATGCGGGTATAGACATCGGGGATACGTTCATTGGGATGCATTTAAAGAGGGTGGCCGTACCCGTACGCCCTTCTATCCGTTCCATCGGAGAAGGACATGTGACGATGGCCATAACCAGACCGAAGCTTATAGGCGGTGCTCGCGCCGTATATGAGCCGCAGAACGTCTTAACCGCCGAGCAATCGGCGGATCATTGTGAGTAATGAACCACACTATATTCTATTTCAGGAGGAATCATCATTATGGAACATCTACGTAAACAAGATCCAGAGGTATTGAAGGCACTTGGCCTTGAGCTGCAACGCCAACGCGACAACATCGAGCTGATCGCGTCCGAGAACATCGTAAGCGAAGCTGTCCTTGAAGCTATGGGCTCCGTATTGACGAACAAGTATGCAGAAGGCTACCCGGGCAAACGTTACTATGGCGGCTGCGAGCATGTCGATATCGTCGAGGATCTGGCCCGCGATCGCGCCAAGGAGCTGTTCGGCGCCGAGCACGTAAACGTACAGCCGCATTCCGGCGCACAAGCGAACATGGCTGTGTACCTGGCTGCTCTTAAGCCTGGCGACACCGTACTCGGCATGAACCTGGCTCATGGCGGTCACTTGACGCACGGCAGCCCGGTTAACGCATCCGGCTTGCTGTATAACTTCGTGGCTTACGGCGTACAAGAGGATTCCTTCACCATCGATTACGAAGAAGTTCGCAAGCTGGCGTTCAAACACCGCCCTCGCATGCTCGTGGCGGGCGCGAGCGCTTATCCGCGCATCATCGACTTCGAGAAACTGGGCCAAATCGCGAACGAAGTCGGCGCGCTCTTCATGGTTGACATGGCGCATATCGCAGGTCTGGTTGCAGCCGGTCTTCACCCAAGCCCGGTGCCGCATGCCCATTTCGTTACGACAACAACGCATAAGACGCTTCGCGGACCTCGCGGCGGCATGATCATGTGTCGCAAGTCCTGGGCGGCAGCCATCGACAAGGCCGTATTCCCAGGCTCCCAAGGCGGCCCTCTGATGCATATCATCGCAGCGAAAGCAGTTGCGCTGGGAGAGGCTTTGCAGCCATCCTTCAAGGAATACGCCCAGAACGTCGTGAACAATGCGAAGGTGCTCTCCGAGGAGCTTCTGTCCAAGGGCATCAACATCGTATCCGGCGGCACGGACAACCACCTGATGCTGATCGATACGCGCAGCCTAAACATTACGGGCAAAGCTGCCGAGCATGTACTCGACGAAGTAGGCATCACCGTGAACAAAAACGCGATTCCATTCGACCCGACGAGCCCGTTCGTCACGAGCGGCATCCGTGTGGGTACGCCTGCGGCTACGGCTCGCGGCATGAACGAAGATGCGATGAAGGTCATCGCGGAAGTTATCGCGCTGGTGCTCAAAAATCCGGAAGACAGCGCGACATTGGATAAGGCTCGCGGTATGGTGCGCGATTTGACGGCCCAATTCCCGCTCTACCCAAGCATCAACTACTAATTAAAAACTTTGCATGAAAAAAGCACCGTTGTGGCAAAATGCTACAACGGTGCTTTTTTGTCGTTATAGGAAATGATGCAACCATTTCGAATGCGGGTAAGCAGAGTTCCGTTGGATTTTAATATCACGCCAAAGATCCATATAAGGGCCCTTATGAGGCTGTCGAATCATTGTGAGTAACGGAGCTGAAACGTTCTGCATTTCGTTAACGGACCTCAGAGCCTCTAATTGCAGCATTTTCGCGAAATTGAAAATCTAACGGACATTGCAGCTCGGATGGTTCAAATAGGGGCGCTTGTGTCCATTAGATTATAGAAACATTATCTAATCGATCAATAGCGACGCTCCTGTCGATGAGGAAACAGCCGTTTTGACCTAGAGCCTCTTAGAAGGTTATGCATGATGTAAAACTGTTCCAAATGATTGAATAACGGAGTTGAGTTTTGATAGTTCGATTACATGAGTTTTATTTGTAAAAATATAACTATAATGTAATCTTGATTTCAATGAAAACTAGGGTTTATGTTGTTCTAAAACGCCTTGAAATGAAGAAAAAATACGCAAACAAGAATCGTAATGGAGTTAAAAACCGAAACCAATAAATAATCATCCTCCGCAAAAGTGGAAATGGATGCAACATTGTACAAGCGTATAGACGCGTTACAATATCAATACTTAGGCGCATTGTCGCCTAAATGCTCTAATGCATATACGTATTAGTGCAAATTCGCATCAACGCGTTAAAGGAAAGGTAACATGGCGATTTGTCAGGTGGCTCATAATGTTTCCGATCTAGGGACATAGTAAAAAAGCGGCTGGAAAGTTTTTCGAAGAAGTTGTCGGTTGACAATTATTAATTTTTGGTT
This sequence comes from Paenibacillus agaridevorans, assembly GCF_018604145.1. Classification (NCBI taxonomy): domain Bacteria; kingdom Bacillati; phylum Bacillota; class Bacilli; order Caryophanales; family Paenibacillaceae; genus Paenibacillus; species Paenibacillus agaridevorans. The sequence continues at coordinate 7,245,958 of NZ_CP075889.1, forward strand.
GTATATTGTTTAACGTCGAATAAATAATAATTCATGTGAGAAATGATGACATTTTCAATGAAATTCAGTTTTCAAGTCCCATTAACACGGCTGTAAAAAAATTATATATAAAATTAGGAGTTGATGTATGTGAAAGGGAGTTTCAAAAAGCCGGCACAGTTCATGCTAGTTTTGATCGTCGCATTCAGCATGCTTTTGACTGCTTGTACAAGCAACAACAACAAAGCGGCTAATCCGGGCAACAAGGACGGCAACAACGCCGGATCGGAAACGCCAGCTGCTCCGCAAGAATTCCGCTTCACTCTTGCAAGCGAACCGCCAAGCTTGGATCCTGCTCTGATGACGGACGCCCAGTCCAGCATTGTGGCAGCAGGTTTGTATGAGGGCCTTACTCGTCTGAACACAAAGGGCGAGCCTGAAAATGCAATCGCTAAAGAACTGACTGCTTCAGAAGATGGCAAGACGTACACGATTAAACTCCGTGACGACGTGAAATGGAGCAACGGCGACCCTGTAACAGCAAACGACTTCGAATATGCTTGGAAACGCAGCTTGAACCCTGAGACGGCATCCGAGTATGCATATATGTTGTTCTACCTTGAGAACGGCGAGAAATACAACGCCGGCGAAGCTACCGCTGACGACGTAGGCGTTAAAGCGCTGGACGAATACACGTTGGAAGTGAAGCTCTATACTCCTGCACCTTACTTCCCGAGCTTGCTTGCTCACTACACATACCTGCCCGTACATCCAGCAACTGTCGATGCTGCTGCCGACTGGGCTGCGGAAGCTGCGACGATCGTATCCAATGGACCGTTCCTTCTGAAGCAATGGGCGCATGCGGACAAGCTGGTTCTTGAGAAGAATCCCGATTACTACAACAAAGATGCGATCAACTTCGACAAAGTAACCATCTCTCTTGTCGAGGACGAGAACACCGTATACCAATTGTTCGAAACAAATAAAATCGACTGGATCGGCGCTCAAGCGGGTTCCGTGCCTACCGACCTGACGAAACAGCTGATCGAAGAGAAGAAAGCGGAAGTGACTTCCGTAGCTTCGACTTATTATTACCTGTTCAACAATGAGAAAGCTCCCTTCTCCAACGTAAAAGTACGTAAAGCATTCTCCATGGCGATCGATCGTCAATCCCTGATCGACAATGTAGCTCAAGCGAACCAGCAACCGGCATTCGGTCTGGTGCCGCCAAGCATCACAGGCGCTGGAGGAAAGTTGTTCCGCGAGACGTATCCGGACACCTTCTTCACGGAGAACGTTGAAGAAGCGAAGAAGCTGCTTGCGGAAGGTTTGGCCGAAGAGGGCATGAAGACTCTTCCGGAAGTAACATTGCTGTATAACACAAGCGAGGGCCATAAGAAGTTGGCTGAAGCGGTAGTTGACATGTGGCGCAAGACGCTGGGCGTAGAAGTGAAACTGGCTAACCAGGAGTGGGGCACGTTCCTCGAAACTCGTAAAGCCGGCCAGTTCGACATCGCTCGTTCCGGCTGGGGCGCTGACATCAACCACCCGATCAACTTCACGTATGACCTGATTCACCCGAAATCCGGCAACAACGACGGTCGTTACAACAACCCTAAAGTGCAAGAACTGCTTGATGGTTCCCTTGTAGCGGAAACGCCTGAGAAAACGATTGAAATGTTGGCTGAAGCCGAGAAAATCGCCATTCAAGACGACATGGCTGTATTGCCGGCTTACTACTACACGACTGTAACGATGGTTAAACCAGGCATCGAAAACGTAGTATCCGACTATGCGGGTCACATCGACTGGGTATTCGGCAGCAAGAAATAAGGTCACTTTAACCGTGGCTTTCTCAAATAAGAGCTTGAACAACCTCTAAGAGTAACGGTCAAAAGGGTATATATAGTCTCTATATATACCCTTTTGAAATGCAAATAAAGATTGTGAGAGAGTGGGTGATCGTATGCTCCGCTACATTTCCGGCAAGTTTTTATTTATGGTTCTCTCTTTGTTTATTTTGGTAACGGCAACGTTCATGCTGATGAACGCTATCCCGGGGAGTCCTTTGCAGTCCGAGAAGGCGACCAGCGAAGCCGTCCAGAAAAACTTGGAAGCGTATTACGGCCTCGACAAGCCGCTGTATGTACAGTACGGGAAGTATCTCGCCAACCTTCTGCAAGGCGACATGGGGATATCCATGAAGAAGAAGTTCCAATCGGTTGACAAAATGATTGCACAATCGTTTGGCCCCTCATTAAGACTGGGTATTTCGGCGATCGTGACGTCCGTAGTCGTAGGTTGCATTCTCGGCATTTTGGCAGCGATGTACCATCGCAAATTTATCGATAATCTGGCCATGATTATAGCTGTTATCGGCCTCGCAATACCAAGTATCGTGCTTGCTCCCGTCATGCAATATTTCCTTGCCACTAAGCTGGGCTGGTTTGAAGTCGCCGGTCTCAATGGACCGATGGATTACGTATTGCCTACGATCGCGCTGGCCTCCGGTCCGATCGCTTTTATCGCACGTCTCCTCAGATCCACCATGATTGAAGTATTAAACGCAGATTTTATTAAAACCGCCAAATCCAAAGGGCTTGCCGGTTATGTCATTGTCGCAAAGCATGCGCTTCGGAATTCCATGCTCCCGGTTGTCACTTATTTGGGCGTTCTGACCGCCGGCATCATTACGGGCTCCGTTGTCGTAGAGAAAATTTTTGCGATTCCAGGCATCGGCAAACACTTTGTTACGAGTGTTATAGATCGCGATTATCCGCTTATTATGGGCATTACCATATTCTACGCCGTTATTTTGATGATTAGCCGTTTCTTGTCGGATATTGCATATGTACTGGTGGATCCGCGCATGCGAGCCGGCGGAAAGGTGGGGAAATAAACGATGTCTAACTTCAATCCGAAACCGCGCGGCAAGGAACGGTCGGACACGCTTACTCCCGACATGTTCGAGAAGCTGCGCCGCGAAGAGGTTCGCGTCGACGAAGTCGGCCGTGCAACCCTGACCGCCTGGCAGGATATCTGGAAGCGGCTTACGAGCAATAAGCTCGCGATGCTGGGTTTCTGGATTATCGCCGCCCTGGTGGTTTGCTGCCTTGTTGTTCCCTTAATTTGGCCATTTGACCATTACACGACAGAATTGACGAATACGAACCAGGCTCCGAACGGAACGCATTGGTTCGGCACCGATGAGCTAGGCCGCGATATGTTCGAGCGTGTCTGGAAGGGCGCTCAGATTTCCTTGTTTGTAGGCGTCGTCGCGGCGCTGATCGATTTGGTGCTCGGCGTTATATACGGCGGCATTATGGGGTACTACGGCGGCAAAGTCGACGAGGTCATGAACCGTTTCGCCGAAATTTTGTACTCCATTCCCTACCTTCTTGTCGTTATCCTGCTTTTGGTCGTTATGGAGCCAAGCTTGACGACGATTATCGTCGCGATGTCGATTACGGGCTGGATCAACATGGCCTGGATCGTGCGCGGCCAAATCATGCAGCTCAAGAATCAAGAATACGCGCTTGCTTCCAAGTCCCTTGGCGCTGGCGCAATGCGTATTATTTTCCGTCACCTGGTGCCGAATGCGATGGGACCGATTCTCGTTACGCTGACCCTGACGATCCCGAGCGCGATCTTTACCGAAGCGTTCCTGAGCTTCCTGGGTCTGGGGGTTCAATCGCCAGCTGCTTCTTGGGGTACGATGATCGACGACGGCGTAGGCGGTATTTTCAACTATCCGTGGCGCTTGTTCTTCCCGGCCATCTTCCTCAGCGTAACCATCTTTGCCTTTAACGTCTTCGGGGACGGTCTGCGCGACGCATTCGATCCGAAGCTGAAAAAATAACAACACAGCACAACCGAGAGGAGGTCAACCCAAGATGAAGACCTTGCTGGAAGTGAAAAACTTAAGCGTATCGTTCGACGTATATGGCGGAGAAGTACAAGCCATTCGAGATATATCCTTCGATGTAAAGGAAGGCGAATCCGTGGCGATTGTAGGCGAATCCGGCTCGGGCAAGTCCGTAACCGCCCAATCCATCATGAGGCTGAATCCGTCTCCGCCTAGCCGCATCAAAAACGGCTCGGTGAAATTCGATGGTCAAGAGCTGCTCACCTTATCGGAGAAAGAGATGCAGACCGTGCGCGGCAACAAGATCGGCATGATCTTCCAAGATCCCATGACGTCGCTAAACCCGACACTGACCGTTGGCGCGCAAATAACGGAAGGTCTGATCAAGCATCAGAACGTCAGCAAATCGCAGGCGACTGCGCGAGCGATCGAGATGCTGCATCTGGTCGGCATCCCGAATCCGGAGCAACGGATCAAGCAGTATCCGCATCAATTCTCCGGAGGCATGCGGCAACGTGTCATGATCGCCATCGCTTTGGCATGCAACCCTAAGCTATTGATCGCGGACGAGCCGACAACGGCGCTGGACGTGACGATTCAGGCGCAGATCATGAGCGTCATGAAGGATCTGCAACAGAAGATGGGCACTTCTATCATTCTTATTACGCATGACCTCGGCGTCGTGGCCGACGTCTGCGACCGCGTTATCGTCATGTATGCAGGTCGTATCGTTGAGACGGGCACGAAGTGGGAGATCTTCCAGAACCCGCAGCATCCTTATACAAGAGGTTTGCTGCGTTCTCTGCCTCGTCTGGACCAGAAGAAAGACGAGCCGCTTATCCCGATTCCGGGCACGCCGCCGGATCTCATCAAGCCGCCTGCGGGCTGCAGCTTCTGCGCGCGCTGCGACGAAGCGATGAAGGTATGCGTGGACAACGATCCTAACTTGCATCCTATCAAAGGCAGCGAATCCCACGCGGCCGCTTGCTGGATGCTTCATGAATACGCGAACCGGGAGGTGCCGGTATGAGCAAGAGCACCCCATTATTAGAGGTTAATGATCTTCGCAAATTTTTTAACCTCGGCAAAGGCAACATATTGAAGGCCGTCAACGAAATATCGTTTTCGATCGGCCGCGGCGAAACCGTGGGCGTCGTAGGCGAATCCGGCTGCGGCAAGTCGACCGCCGGACGTACGATTCTGCGGCTGTACGAGCCGACCAGCGGAGGCGTGACGTTTGAGGGCAAGGATATCTACAAGCTGCGCGGCGCGGAGCTGAAGGCGCTGCGACGCAATATGCAGATGATCTTCCAGGACCCGTACGCGTCCCTGAATCCAAGGATGACGGTAACCGACATCATCGGCGAGGCGCTCGATATTCACAAGCTTGCAGGCAGCAAGGCCGAGCGGAAGCGCAAGGTCGAGGGGCTGCTTGATCTCGTCAACCTGAATCCGGAGCATGCGACCCGTTACCCGCATGAATTTTCCGGCGGTCAGCGCCAGCGTATCGGCATTGCGCGGGCCTTGGCCGTCGATCCGAAGTTCATCATCGCCGACGAACCGATCTCCGCGCTCGACGTGTCGATCCAGGCACAGGTGGTCAACCTGATGCAGGAATTGCAGCGCAAGATGGGGCTGACGTATCTGTTTATCGCTCATGACCTGTCCATGGTGAAACATATTTCCGATCGCGTCGCCGTGATGTACCTGGGCAAAATCGTGGAGCTTGCCGAATCCGGCGAGCTGTACGACAACCCGCGCCATCCGTATACGAGAGCGTTGCTTTCCGCGATTCCGATTCCGGATCCGCAGGTCGAAGCGACCCGCGAGCGCATCGTGCTTAAGGGCGATTTGCCGAGTCCGATCAACCCGCCGAAGGGCTGCCAGTTCCATACGCGCTGCCCGCTCGCGACGGATAAGTGCAAGACGGACGAGCCGAAGCTGGCGGAAGTCAGCAAGGGCCACTTTGCGGCTTGTCACTACGCGTAAGAGCTTTATACATGAAGCGAAGCCTAATGTTTGCGGACATCGGGCTTCGCTTTTTGTGTTTTGATATATAGAATTTTAAAGTTTTGGGGTGGAGTGCTAGTTCGGTCGTTGTAGCTACGGTACGCGTACCGAGTATGAACATGCCCGATTTCTGCGTGCACCTGAGTAATAACACGCCTGAGTCCGCGCATGCCCGAGTATGAGTATGCCCGAGTTCCGCGCACACCTGAGTAATAAAACGCCTGGGTCCCGCGCATACCCGAGTATGAACATGCCCGATTTCTGCGTGCACCTGAGTAATAACACGCCTGAGTCCGCGCATGCCCGAGTATGAGTATGCCCGAGTTCTGCGTGCACCTGAGTAATAACACGCCTGAGTCCGCGCATACCCGAGTATGAGTATGCCCGAGTTCCGCGTACACCTGTTTAGTTTGGTCAACAAGCACGTTTTGTTCACGCTTTGTCGCCATAACGGCTTTGCTTTGCAAAGCTGAAGGTCGCGCTTATCTTCAAGAGAACCCTCGTATATCACATAAGGAAAATAGAGGGAAAAGATCCCTATAATCCTGAAAAATCGGAGTGTCGGCTCCACTTAGAGGGAAAACCTCCCTCTAATCGGGGTGGTTCAACCCGAAAACAGCGATTTGCTGGGAATTAGAGGTAGGATTTCCCTCTAAAGAGCAAGCGAGGGCGGGGACGGGGTTAATAGAGGGAGCTTTTCCCCTTATTAGAGAAAGGGGCAGACAGGAGAGAGGACAAGCAGGAGTGACGCCGTTGGTTCTTTCTGACGCAAGTACAGGAAGGACCGTCAGGATGTTCTGCGAAAAAAATATAACAGACATCAGCGGCACTATTCGCCCGTTTTTTGTCTCCAATAAACTTTAACAGTCAGGGAAGACGCTATTTGATTGGAATCAAACAAAATGCTGCCGGGATCGTACAAATAGAGTCGATTGTGTCTGTTGGATTTTAGAAGATAGAAAAAATCCAAGAATAACGTCGCCCATGTCCGTTACGTGCCAGACAAGGCAAACTTGTATGAAAAAAAGCCTTCCAGACCGAAGAAATATCGGCTGGAAGGCTTTTGACCTTTATTTGATTATTTCACCGTTACCCGGAACGACGCGCTCTTGCCGCCGAAAGATGCCTTGATTGTAGCCGAGCCTTTGCTCACGGCGGTGATCTTGCCGTCTTTCACGGTAGCTACGCTTTCCTTGGACGAAGTCCATACAGCGGCTGTAGTGGCGTCAACGGGGCTGCCTGTGAGATAGACGGCCTGGATCGTTACGCTGTAAGTGCCGCCGATCGAGAGCTGTGCGGACTTGGCGGACAACTGCAGCGACTTCAGCTTGGGAGTAACGAGTACAGGGATTTCTACCGTCTTGCCTTGGTAGGAGCCCGTTACCTTGGTCGAGCCTACATTAAGAGCCTTGACGGAAGAAGTGCCGCTTACGGTTGCGATATTGCTGTTCGCAACGGTCCAGTTCATCTTGGTGCCGATGGAAACTTTTTTGCCATCCTTATAATACCCGTATACTTTGATCGACTTGGAACGGTTCGGATTAAGCTCGATAATGGTAGGATCCACCTCGAACCTCACGATTTCTTCCTCGATCTTCACGCGAACGGAGGCTGTCTTGTTCAAGTACGTGCCCGTCAATGTGACGGTGGACGCCTCCAAGCCTTTCATTGATTTCTCCAGCAGCAGAATGTTGTCCGATGTTGTCTTCCATTCGATCGACTTGGAAATATCGGCTTCCTCGCCATCCTCATAGATCACGCTCACCTTCGGAAGATCGGAGGACTTGCCGGTGATGATGCTCAAATCCTTTGTCTCGGCGATAAGCTTAACCGGTTTGAGGTGGACGGTCAGCGTGACTTCGGCTTCGTAGCCTTGCGCCGTTGCGGTGAAAGTCGTTTCCCCCAGCGCCTTGGCCGTCCACTTCGTGCCGTCCAGCTCGGCGATCTCGTCATCGGAATTCGTCCATTTCACGAGTTTGGAGATATCGATGGTGGAGCCATCGAACGTCGTTGCCGTAATCTTCGGCAGCTCGCCCGAAATGCCCTTGAATCCGTCGATTTCCGTTTTCTCTGCTTTGATCTTCCGGATGCTTGGATAGACGGTTACGTCGATGCTGCGGCTGATGCCTAGATGCGAAATTGTAATTTTGGTCGTGCCTACGCCCTTCGGCGTAACTTTGCCTTGCGATACGATAGCTACGGATACGTCCGACGAAGTCCATGTCCCTTTGGCCGTCACGTCATCCTTTTCATTTTTGTTGTCCAATACTTCGGCCTTAATCTGCAGCGGACTATCCTGCAGAAGCATATGGAATTCCTTCTCCGGCGAAAGCCTGATGGATTGGTACGGCGTACGCACGACCACGCTCAGCGTGTCTGTCACGCCCAAGTGAGATACCGTAATCGTCGTCTTGCCCGCGCCTACCGCAGTGACGACGCCTTTGTCTACCGTGGCTACCTTCGTATTGGCGCTTGTCCACTTGGCTTCGTCCGTGACGACAAGAGTGCCGCCCGTTTTCGGTGACGCCGTGGCGATCAGCTTGCGATCATCGGAACCGATCTCCAAATCCAGCAAGTCGCCAGGCTGTTCCGGACCGATCTCGATCGATTTGTAAGGGGAAGTAATCGTCAGCTTAATGGTGTCGGACTTGCCCTTGAACTTGGCCGTGATCGTTGCCGTTCCGGCGCCTACGAGCGTAATGCGTCCTTCATCGACGGTCGCGACAGAAGAACTGGAGGATGTCCACGTCGCTTCGGCGGAAATATTAATGGGCTCTGCCGATCCTTTTTTGCCTTGCAATTCGAATACAAGCGATTCGTCGCCCAGCTTAATGTCCGCAATGGACGTCGGTGCAGTGCTGCCGTTCTGAAGCAGAATAACCTCGTCGTAGACGAAATCGGATTTTGCCTTAATCGTTGCGCTGTAGCCTTTATAAGTAGCGGTAATGGTCGCCGTTCCCGAGCCGACCCCCGTCAATACGCCTTTGTCTACTTTGACCGCGGAGCTGTTCGATGTTTTCCAAGCAGCCTCAGTCGTGACGTCCTTCTTGGACGTGGAGCCCGATATGGAAGCCAGCACCGTGACGTTAACCTTGTCGTCCTCCACGAACATCTCGAGCGAAGAGGTGACGGAATTGTAATCGGCATCCTCGTAATCCATCTCGATTCCCGTGACTGTATCCTCGGCCGCCTGCGCGACCCCGCCGAACGTACCCAGCATAAGTGCTAATGCCAACGTCGCTGCAAACCATCTACGGGCGTCCTTGAACGACAAGCTCCAACTTTTCATCAAATTCACTACATCCCTTTCCTTTCTTTCGTGGAATCAATTGCTTCTCTATTGTTATAACGGCATTTTCCCTTCGAAAATGAACAACAACAATGATTTGTTATGTTTCAGGCTACGTTAACGTTAAGTTAAGCTTAAGCTTTTTTTATGATTTGCTTTCAATCCTTTTAATGATTGAGGTATATCGTTAGTGGAGGATGTTCCATTCCCTTGAGGAGGCTGCAATGATGAAAATAAATCTGTTCGTGCTGTACGGCGGCAAATCCGTCGAACACGAGGTGTCGCTGAGAACGGCGTTCACAATATTCAATGCGATTGATCGGGAGACTTACGCTGTGTACCCCGTCTATATAACCCGCGAGGGAGTCTGGCGCTGCGACGGTCTGCAGGAGCAGAAGCCGGGCTCCATGGACGAGCTTGCGTCTTTGGGCGGCGACGATAAGGCGGGCAACGCCGCAGCATCCATCGGAGGCGTGTTGCTTCATTATTTCTCCATCCCCGGCAAAAGGGTCGCGCTGCCGCTGCTGCACGGCTCTTACGGCGAAGACGGTACCGTTCAAGGACTGCTGGAGCTGCTGGATATTCCGTACGTCGGCAACGGCGTGCTTGGGGCGGCGGCGACGCTTGACAAGGACGTAACCAAGCGTCTCCTGGCTCAAGCGGGGATCGGTCAGACGCGGTACATCTCCTTTAGTCTGGAAGAGTGGCTGGAGCAAGGTCCGGCGCTGATAAAGAAGGCGGAGCGGAAGCTGGGGCTGCCGTGTTACGTGAAGCCGGCAACGCTCGGCTCCAGCATCGGCATCAGCCGGTGCCAGGATGTCCGGGAGCTCGCGGAGGGCATCGAGGAAGCATTCCGTTATGACCGCAAGCTTGTCATCGAACGGGAGATTAAGGGCCGCGAAATTCAGGTGGCGGTTATGGGCAACGATCGTCCGATCGTTTCGCTGCCGGGCGAATTCATTCATCGCCATACTTTCTTCGACTTCGAATCGAAATATATGGACAAGGAGCTGGTCATGTCCATCCCTGCTTCGCTGCCGGAAGGCGTGACGGCCCGGATTCGGGAACTGGCGTTGCAGGCATATCGGGCGCTGTGCTGCTCCGGTCTTGCGAGAGTGGACTTTTTCCTGGATGCGGACGGAGAGCTTTATTGCAACGAAATTAACGCGCTTCCCGGCTTCACGGGCACCAGCATGTATCCCGTTATGTGGGAGAGGACGGACGGCACGACCTATGCCGAGCTCATCGGGAAGCTGATCGATTACGCGTTCATGAGACATGCGGACAAGGGGACCATTCGTTATACGAGGTGAGGACATGTACAGGGATACGGTTGCGCAAGTGGACTTAAGCGCCATAAGAGACAATATCGGGGACATCAAAGCCTCGCTGCCCGCAGGCGTTAAGCTGATGGCCGTGGTAAAAGCGGGTGGATATGGCCATGGCAGCGCGGAGTCGGCCGCGATGGCCGAGCGGGGCGGAGCGGATATGCTGGCGGTCGCCTACCTGGACGAGGCGTTGGAGCTGCGGGCGAAGGGCATCGCCCTTCCCATCCTTATATTGACCCCGATCCATCCTGCCGAAGTGATGTTTGCGCTTGAGCATGATCTGATGGTTACCGTAACGGAGGCGGAATGGTTCCGACGCATGGCGCCTTATCGCCCCTCCTCTTGCCTCGCCAAGCTTCAGGTCCATGTAAAGGCGGATACCGGACTCGGAAGGATCGGACTCCGAACTCGGGAGGAATGGGAGGCGCTCGTTCCTTGGCTGAAAGCGGAGGACGTGGAGGTCGCGGGGTTTTATACGCATTTCGCCACGGCGGGACAAGCGGATACAAGCTTCCTGGAGCGGCAGTACAGGACGTTCCTGGAGATGAAGGCATGGGTCAAATCATCCGGCGTCGAGGTGTCGCATTATCACTGCGCGGGCAGCGCGGCCGCGCTGCGGTTCCCCGGACTCGCCATGGACATGGTGCGGATCGGAGCGGCGATGTTCGGCTTTTACCCGGAGAAGCTGGTGAGGTCGGTATCGCTAAGACCCGCCATGAAGCTTAGGAGCACCTTGCTTCAAGTGAAGCTGCTGCGTAAAGGCGAATGCATCGGATACGACAACTCCTACATCGCCAAAGGGGACGAGTGGATCGGCACAGTGCCGATCGGGTATGCCGACGGCTGGTCCCAAAGTTTGCGGGGCTCGGAGATGCTGGTGGAGGGCAAGCGGGTGCCTGTAGTCGGCAAAATATGCATGGACCAGCTTATGGTCAAGCTCCCCGGGCATTGCGAGCAGGGAGCGGAGGTCGTTTTGATTGGGCGGCAAGGGGATGAAGTCATCACCTTCGCGGAGCTTGCCGGTTTCCTAGGGAGCGTTCCGCAGGAAATCTCGACGTCGTTAACCGGACGAGTAGAACGTATCTATACGCGATTGGAGGAACCTGAACGTGAGGATGCAAAGTTCGAGAACCGAATATATAGGAGAAACGAGAGCGGCAAAGCCTTTGCGGGCGAGTGTGCCGCAGGCGGCGTTTCGGCCAGGCGCGGCGCAGCAAAAGGGCGAAGGGAGCAGAAGGCTTGGCAGAGAGGCCGTCTATGGCGGACAGCTGGCGCTCGTCAACCGGGAGCATCCTGTGCGGGACTTCCATAATCCCGTCCTGAAGGGCGTCGCAGACGCAGATCTTCATGTGCTTGAAGAGGAAATCGCGTTGGAAACGGAATGTTTGGGCCAACTAGGGAAGCTTATTCGCGCTGCAGGCGCTTGGGAGGAAATCGTCGTCGTCAGCGGTTTCCGAACGATGGAGGAGCAAAAGGCGATCTATAATGGTTCGCTTGCGGAGAACGGCCCTGTGTTCACGGCAAACTATGTGGCTTTGCCAGGCTGCAGCGAGCATCAGACGGGACTGGCCGTAGACGTGGGGGAGAAAACCTCGGGGGAGCTGGATTTCATCGCGCCTTCTTTCCCGGATCATGGCGCCTGCGCCGTCTTTAAGACGTTGGCGGCATTCTATGGTTTTATCCAGCGTTATAAGGAAGGCAAAGAAGAGCTGACGGGCATTGCGTGCGAGCCGTGGCACTTCCGATATGTCGGCGTTCCTCATGCGGCATGCATGGAGAGTCTGGACATGTGCCTCGAGGAATACATCGCGTATTTGAGAGATTTCTCTTACGCAGGGAAACGGCTCGAGCATGCGGGAGACGGCTGGAGGGCGGAGAGTTATTACGTGGTCGCCCATCGCGATGAAGACACTCCCGTCCCGATTCCGGCATGCGACGCGTATAGGATATCGGGCAACAATGCCGATGGCTTCATCGTCACGGTTTATTATGGAGACGACCATGAGATCTAATGCCGCCGGAGGGCGTTACGGGGGCGTCGATGCCGTCAAGCCCGCGGCGGCGTTCCTGGTCGTCGCGATCCATACGGGACCGTTGCTCACTTACGGGGAATATGCCGACTTTCTGGTGACGGGCGTGTTGGGCCGATTGGCGGTTCCGTTATTTTTCCTGGCATCGGGTTTTCTGTTCTTCCGCAAGCTGACAGGCAGACCGCGGAAGGATGAACGGGCGCTGCGCAAATATGGCGGCAAAATCGCGATGCTGTATGCCGTTGCCATCGTCATCTACCTGCCGCTTAACATATACAAAGGCGATTTCGCCGGGAGCGTCACGGCCGGAGGGTTGCTAAGGGATCTATTGGTCGACGGCACGTTCTATCATCTTTGGTACTTGCCAGCGTTATGGCTGGGCATTCATCTCGTCTATTACCTTCATAAAAAAATATCGATTAACGGAGTTCTGGCCGTCACAATCGTGCTCTATGCAATCGGTCTGCTAGGTGACAGCTACTACGGCCTGGCTGTTCGGTCCGACATGCTTGAAGGCGTCTATGACTGGATGTTCCTATGGTTCGACTACACGCGCAATGGCTTGTTCTTCGCTCCCGTGTTTATAGCGCTTGGGTTATGGGCGGCGAATCGCCCCGAGCGGACGCCTCGCGGATCTGGGCTGCTTGCGCTGTTCCTGCTGTCATTGGCCGGCCTATTCGGGGAGGGGATCGCGCTGCGGGCGGCAGACTGGCCGCGGCACGACAGCATGTACATCCTGCTGCTCCCGGCTGTGGGCGCGCTTTTTCTGTTGGCGCTTAGATGGAGAATTCGCGTAAGCCCTCTTGCGGGCTCCCTCAGCCAGTGGATCTACCTCATGCACCCCGCAGCGATCGTCGCCGTCCGCGGAATCGCAGGTGCGACGGGGCTTGACGATTGGCTGGTCGGCCACTCGTTATTGCATTATGTGTCCGTGTGCGCGGTATCCATCGGGGCTGCGCTGGCCGTGGCGCTGCTGACCGAGCGGCGCAGGCGAGCGCGTCGGCAGCAAAGTCAATCGGCGATTCAAGCATAAGAGCGGGCTGTTGCGGATGATCATCCGCGATACGGCCCGCTCTTTATCGTTATTTTTTCCTGCATCTTCTTGCGGAGCCTGATGACATTCTGGTCCCGTCTTGCTCAGACTCTTGTATTCTGTCCGTTACGATAGTCGCTGGGCGTTTGTCCGGTCAAGCTGTGAAAAGCTTTGTAGAAGTTGGCGATATTCGAATATCCGCAATCAAGCGCGATGGCGACCACGGTTAGGTCGGTTTCTTCCAAACGGGAGATGGCGTGCCCGATCCGCTTGTGTTTCAAATATTGAGACGGTCCAATGCCGTTGGCTTTCGTGAATGCCTTGGAGAAGGCGCTGGTATTCATATGCGCGATCGCGGCCAATTCGGCAAGCGTGATTTTACGGTCGTAGGCATGCTCGATATAGGCAAGGACAGCACCCATCCAGGGCGGGATGCGAGTAGCCTGGGCCGGCGCTACGGATTCCTTTCGCGCAATATGCGTCAAAAGCTCTGTCGCATGGGCCGCAATCATAACCTTGTTATAAGCTCTTCGCGACTGCTCCTCTTGGTCGATTTTCCGCAGCAGCTCCAGCAATGTCGAATCGGCATGGATGATGCGATGAGCGTAGCCCAGGCTGCGCTGCGTAAACAAAGCGAGCAGACCGACGTCGTACAAGTAGCGCGGTTCCAGCTCTATAACCAGAAAAATCAAATCCTCTTTAACGCCGATCTCTTCGAGTCGGCGTTTCTCTTCGTTATTGAGCAGCACCACATCGTTTTTCCGGATGGGACTACGATGTCCTTCGATGTTCCAGACCGCTTCTCCCTGCTGTACCCAAACCGCCTTGAAGCAATGCGAGACATAAGGTTTGTTCGACTTGTTAGCATTTTGAAAGGTTTGGCGACGCACCGTTAGCGTATGGATATCCACAAGAACGCACCTCCGGATTTCTAAACTACGATTCAAAAAAGGAGAGATACTGATCAAAAAAGGAGAAGAGAATTTCCCTTGATTTGATAAGCTTAGATTAACATGCAATATCGTTTGACTGCAAAAAAGCATACAGTCGGACAAAAATGAATGGAGGAGTAACGGTGAACTACGATCTTGTTATTCTGGGCGCGACAACGACAGGGCTTGGTCTGGCCCAAGCTGTGCAGCGCCAGAAGAAGACGCTGATTGTCAACGCGACGGAGATGGTGGCCTATGATGTTGTAAATAGCTACAAGCAGCCTGGCGTATATACACAGGGAGCCGCCTACAACAAACAGTTTCTTGACTTGCAGGCCGATGTATTGCTGGGCACCCGCACGATTTCCATTGAGACGGACCATTCAGGTTATGTGCTGAAGCTGCATGGTTCGGGCGGCTATCAGACGGTCAGGACGGAACGATTGGTGGATACGACGCTGGAGCGAAGCGGGAAGCAGGTCGTCAAGACGCTTAACGCGGTAATCATCCAGCCGCAAGGAGCGGAGCTTCCTGCTGTTCAGTGGGCCGGCATGAAGCTGGTGGCGGAAGAGCAGACGCATGCTTATCGTACGGCTATATTGAAGCTGGAATGCGAACCCTCCTGGACGTTGGACCAGGCGCGCCACCGCTTGGTAAATCGCTGGACTCTGCGTCCCGAAGAGCTTGCGTCCTGGCGTATCGCCTCGATCGCGCATGTCTTCGATCAATGGACGGGCGATCGTCCGGCACAATTGGCGGAAGGTTATATGTACTTGCCGGCGGAGGCCTATGCGGGGCCGGAAGAGAGCTTGCAGGCGGGCGTTGAACTGGGAAGGAGCTGGATAACGGAATGAGACATCGGTATATGGAAGAAGGATTGGTTAAAGAGGTTGAAGTGGAACAGCCTGCCTTTACGCAGCATGTTGATGTTCTCGTGGCTGGCGTGGGAACAGCCGGCGCATTGGCGGTCATTGCAGCCTCGGCTCAGGGAGCGAGCGTGCTTGGGATCGACCGATTGCCCGGCATCGGCGGCATGGGGACGATGGGGTATGTATCGGGGTATTACTACGGTTTGCCCGGCGGGTTGCATGTGGACATTGACGAAGCGGCCGGGAAGATGGGCAGGGAGCACTTTCTTGATCGGGTAGAGGCCAAGAAAACGATTATGGAGGACCTGATCACCAAACATGGCGCAACGCTTGCGCTAAATACGGTAGTAACAGGCGTATTCATGGAAGGCGATACGATCAAAGGAGTTTCCTTGTGGTCGGAAGGCAGACAGTGGCTGGTCGGCTGTCAGACGCTCATTGATGCTACTGCGGATGCGGTCGTATCGATGATGGCGGGCAGCGCCACGCGCAGCGGGCGCGAATCCGATGGGAGAACGATGCCCTTTACCAGCGTCAAGGTTTGGCTGACCGCGCATGGTTCGATCAGCCGCACCAACCACGACAGCGGTTACGTCAATCAGTACGACCCGTTCGAATTATCGCGCGGCATTATGCAGGCCCATGCCAGCCAGCAGCTGGCCGTGTTCGAAGATGCTTCTAAGCGCGTGTTGTTCTTTGCGCCTTTTATCGGAATTCGCGAAGGCAGGATTATCGAGGCCGAACAAGTGATCACGATTCAGGATGTCCTGGCCGGTCGCCCCGAAGCGGAAACGCTGTTCTACGGCTATGCGGATTTCGACAAACACGGCAAGGACCATGCTCTCGAAAGTATCGAGCTGCAGGACTTGTATGTGGCAGCCAACCTGAGCACGGCGTGTTTTTCGGTTCCTGTCACGCGGGGCACCATGACGCCAAAAGGGATCAAAGGGCTGCTGGCCGCAGGTCGTCACATAGGTATGGACCACGAAGTTGCCAGTCTGCTTCGGATGCAGCGCGATATGCAGAAATGCGGAGAAAGCGCCGGCGTTCTGGCTGCATTGGCGGCCCGGAGCGGGGTGGATGTCAGTCAGGTGCCTTATGAGGAGGTTCGCGACATCTTGCGGGCGAGCGGCGCATTGACGGTCGAACATAACCGTGGCGTCATGTTCGATGATTCCTTCCGACGGGAAACCATAGAGTGGATGAACGATCCGGCCGACATTCGCGAGGCGTTGGCAAGTGAAATGCCGGGCGTAGCTATCTACTCCTGCAAGCTGCTTGGCCGTTCCATTGCTCCGCATCTCATCGCTTGGTTGACAGACCAGGACGTCGAGCTTCGTTATGGCGCCGCGATTGCATTGGCTCTGACAGGAGATCCTGCAGCCGCTCCGGTTCTGCGGGAAATGGTAGATCGGCGTGATGCATTATACTTCAAGGATTGCCGCCGAACGAATCAATTCCGCAGCGTCATCGCCGTTTATTTGCTGGGACGATTGACGGACGCGGCAAGCGTGCCTCTATTGTCGCGAATGCTGACGGACGAGGAGGAATACGGGCGCCCGCTTTACCATGTCATCAAGGAACCGTCCTATAAGCTGAATACATGCAAGGAATTCAACGAATTGTATTTCCAGCTGATGTCTCATGCGGCTGTCGCGCTCATTCGGATAGCGGAGCAGCGCGCGGAGCATGAAGCTTCGATCAAGTCGACGTTGGGGGAAGCGTTTGCCGATGAACGCCATATTCGCCGCACAACCTCTTTGCCTGAAGGGACGTTCGAATACGATACGATGGCCAATATTCGCCATTACGCGTTAAACTTTTGCCGAGGCTAGCAATAGCCGCGTTCGAATAGCAAGCAGCCTGTGCGCAAGCGGCATGGGCACCATTTAAGAAGAGCCGCCTATCGGGTAACCACCTGCCCAGGCGGCTTTTTTTCATGGCGAGCTTGGCGGCGACCCTTCCCTCCCATGCAGGGATTGCGGCCTGTGGACAGGGCGTGTTTTTTTATTTTTCCGACCTAGATGCAAGGCCCAAAGTACAGTGCTATAATATATGGGATTGTGAGCGTGATAAAGGCGAGGCTTCATTGCCACAATAGAAGGCATAAGGAAATGTAGGAGGAATTATGCTCCATGAGCAAATTGGTAATTTGTGATCACCCCTTGATCCAGCACAAGCTGACTTTCATCCGCAACAAGGAAACGAATACGAAAGACTTCCGGGAGCTTGTCGATGAAGTGGCGACCTTGATGGCCTACGAAATTACGCGCGAAATTCCGCTCGACACCATTAAAGTGCAAACGCCTGTGGCGGAGACGGTGGCGAAGGTCGTATCGGGCCGCATGCTGGGTTTAATTCCGATCCTGAGAGCGGGTCTCGGCATGGTCGACGGCATTCTTAAGCTAATTCCGTCCGCCAAAGTGGGGCATATCGGCTTGGCAAGAGACCACGAAACGCTGCAACCAAAGGAATATTATATAAATCTGCCGACAGACGCGCCGAACCGGCTGCTGATTGTCATCGATCCCATGCTTGCTACCGGCGGCTCCGCGATCGCGGCCGTGCAGTCGCTCAAGCAGCGAGGCTGCGACCAGATCAAGCTGATGTGCCTCATCGCCGCTCCTGAAGGCGTCAAGGCGTTCCAGGATGCGCATCCGGACGTTGACGTATACATAGCGGCCCTGGACGAGCGGCTCGACGAGAAGGGCTACATCGTCCCGGGCCTCGGCGACGCAGGCGACCGCATGTTCGGCACCAATTAAATAGACAGCTGCCTTTAATCAAGATATTGGAATTCAAATAGAAGTTCAAAAAATCTGCTTTTCAGCACCGAGAAGGTTGGACGAAGCCGAGGACTGAGGAGCGGAACATAGCAGAGCTATGTGAGCACCGGAAGTGCCGGCTGAGTTCAAGATTCGACGTCGAGTAAGCTTCATGAGTGGGCTTCGTGATCAAAAGCGGATTTTTTTGAACTACCTTTATTGGGAGTGGGATGTATTGTCTAAGATTAAGGTAATGACTATATTTGGAACCAGGCCTGAAGCCGTAAAGATGGCTCCGCTCGTGCTGGAGCTGCAGAAGCGGGACCGCGACATCGTCTCGATGGTGTGCGTAACGGCGCAGCACCGCCAGATGCTGGATCAGGTGCTGGAATTTTTCGAGATTGAGCCAAACTACGACCTCAACGTGATGAAGGAGCGTCAGACGCTGACGGAGACGACCGTACGCGTGCTGGAGGGGCTTGAGCCCGTCCTTGCCGAGGCGAAGCCGGATATCGTGCTCGTCCATGGCGACACGCAGACGACGTTTCTGGCCAGCTATGCGGCTTTCCTGAAGCAGATCAAGGTCGGGCACGTCGAAGCGGGCCTCCGGACGTGGAACAAGATGTCGCCGTATCCGGAAGAGATGAACCGGCAGCTCGCCGGCGTTCTGTCCGACGTTCATTTCGCTCCGACGGATTGGTCGGCGAACAATCTCCGCAAGGAGAACAAGTCGGAAGAGACGATCTATATTACGGGCAACACGGCGGCCGATGTGTTTCAATACACGGTAGACGATTCCTTTACGCATCCCGTCATCGAGTGGGCCCGGGGCAAACGGATGATTCTGATGACGGCGCACCGGCGCGAATCGCTGGGCGAGCCGCATCGCAACATCTTCCGGGCGGTCAAGCGCATTGCCGACGAGCACGAGGACGTCGCGATCGTCTATGCCGTCCACCCGAATCCGGCGGTAAGGGAGCCGGCTCGCGAAATACTCGGCGACCACCCGCGCGTTCGTCTGATCGAGCCGCTCGACGTGTTCGAATTCCATAATATTTACCCTCACGCCTACATGATCATGACGGATTCCGGCGGCATGCAGGAGGAGGCGCCGTCCTTCGGAGTCCCTACGCTGGTGCTGCGCGACACGACGGAGCGTCCGGAAGGCATACAGGCCGGCACGCTGGAGTTGGTCGGCACCGACGAAGAGCGCGTTTACGAACGTGCGAACGATTTGCTGAACGACACTTCCCTGTATTGCCGGATGAGCCAATCGGCAAATCCTTACGGCGACGGAAAGGCTTCCGAAAGAATCGTGGATGCGATCCTGCATCATTTTGGGAGAAATCCAAATCGGCCGGATCCGTTCACACAAAGTTCATAGTTGTCATGGCACCCTGCCCCCGAGTGCGAAATATACAGCATACAGTAGTACTGTACGGTTGCGAGGACGGGGGAACCCACATTCTATAAGGGTTTCTCCAATTCCTTCCGCGCAAAAAACGCCGCTGTTTTCATTGACAAACCTTGCGGCGCTTGGATAAAATAAATGAGGATTGACAGGGGTTGTGGCGATATGAACCAGAATGGCAATCAAGACAATCCATGGAAGGCCGCGGCGATGGTCGGGGCTATTGGCGTGGATGTTGGAGTTTGCTTGTTTTTGGGCTATTGGCTAGGCTCCATGGCTGGGGAACGCTTGGGCGATCCGAAAGCCTGGACGGTCTCCGGACTGTTCGTCGGTCTGGCTGTCGGTATCCTTTCAGCCATTCTGATCGTCAGAAAGGTGATGAAGGATTTCGATGGATAATATGTTGAAATCGGCATTTCGATGGTTGATCTACCTGCTGTCGACATGTTTGATTGTATGGGCATTCATCCCCTCGGTTAAGCCTATAATGTTAGGCATAGCGGCGGGGCTTTCAGTCAGCGCTATGAATGCGTTTTTTTTGAAGCGCAGAGTAGGAATGATAGCGGATGCAGCAATGCGGGAAGGCAGCAAGCGTAAGGGGATGGGATTCGGCAGCCGAATTGCGATGGTGCTGCTTCTGGCCATGTATGCCTTGAAGAATCCCGATGTAATGAACTTGCCGGCAGCACTCGCGGGCACCATGGTTATGCCGTTTTTGTTACTGGCAGCGGCCATTGCTCAGACGATTAAGGAAAACAGCAGCGGAAAGGGGTGATACAGTACTATGCATTTATTTCCTATCGTGAACGTTAACGGCATTGAATTCGATTTGTCGGCGATTATCGCAATTCTAGTTTCTTGCGTAATCACCTTCATTGTAGCAAGACTTGCGGTTCGGAACTTGTCGGTGGACAAGCCGTCCAAGATGCAAAACTTCATGGAATGGGCCGTGGACTTCATGCACGGCACGATCGCAAGCTCAATGCCGGTTCACAAAGTCAGACCTTATCTGGCGTTAGGCATGACCTTGATCATGTTTATCTTTATCTCCAACTTGTTGGGATTGCCATTCATGGTGGTGACGGATGCTCATGAACCTATCAAATGGCTAGGGATTGATCAGGCGTATCTCGACAGTCATGGAGGCGCTGCCCATATCGCTTGGTGGAAATCGCCTACAGCCGATTTGGCCGTAACGGCGGGCCTTGCGATCATTGTGTTCGTGCTCGTCCATTTCCTGGGTCTGAAACTGAATAGAAAGCATTACCTGCACCACTATTTCCACCCGTATCCGGTGTTCTTCCCAGTCAATATTATCGAGACAATCGCTAAGCCGCTTACGCTGGCACTTCGTCTTTACGCCAATATCTATGCAGGCGAGGTTCTGATCTCGACAATTCTGATGATGGGCTTTGCTGGGATTCCGTTCATGATCGCTTGGCAGGGCTTCAGTATTTTCGTCGGCGCCATTCAAGCGTTCCTGTTCACGGTTCTTACCATGGTTTATATCTCGCAAGCGACTGTTCATGATGATGATGAACATGTCGAAGCGGCAGCCAAGCATTAACGGCGGCAAGAGCAACAAGCTTTGGAATGCGGAAACACCCGTTCTGTAATCCAAGGTTATATATACATGAACAAAAATGACTACCCAAAACGAGGAGGATTTTTCAAATGGAAGTATTGGCAGCAGCAATTGCAGTTGGTTTGGGCGCGATCGGCGCAGGTATTGGTAACGGTATGATCGTAAGTAAAACGGTTGAAGGTATCGCCCGTCAGCCAGAACAAAAATCGGCGCTTCAAACAACTATGTTTATCGGTGCCGGTATCGTCGAAGTTGTTCCAATCATCGGCGTAGTTATCGGTTTCTTGGCGTTCTTCAAATAAGAATCGTACCCGGCGGGGAAGGCCTAGCCCTCTTCGCCTTTGTTTTGACTACAGAACCTTTATGAAACAGGAAGGAGTGCGGCTATGAGTTTCGTTCCCACTAATACAATAATTACGATCGTGGCTTTTCTTATATTGTATTGGGCTTTAAATAAGTGGGCGTTCGGTCCGTTGTTCGGGATTATGGAGAAACGCAGACAGCTCATCCTCGAGCAAATGAATTCTGCGGAGTCCAGCCGTAAACAGGCCGAAGCGTCGATGGCTGAGCAAAAGGCTGCACTGGATCAAGCAAGGCAAGAAGCCTATGCGATTCTGGAGCAGGCCAGAACGACTAGCACGAAGCAAGCGGACGATATCGTTCAATCCGCGAAGGCCGAGGCTGACAGACTGAAGGATAACGCGCTAAAAGATATCGAAAGCGAGAAAAACAAGGCGATCGCTGCGCTTCGTTCCGAAGTGGGCGGCATCTCCGTGCAAATCGCGTCGAAGATTATCGAAAAGCAGGTTGACGAGAAGTCGCAAGAGCAGATCGTTAACCAATACCTGAAAGAGGTAGGAAGCAAATGAGCCGCGACACGGTCGTAGCGAAGCGCTACGCTAAAGCGTTGTTTGAGCTCGCTTCCGCCGAAGGCGTCGTTTCGGAAGTGGAAGCGCAGCTAAAGCTGATCGCCGACGCTCTGAAGCAGGATGAGCAAATCGGCAAGTTTCTTTCTTTGCCGAGCGTGGATCCCGCAGCCAAACTTGCGGTATTGAAGTCTGCATTTGGCGACCGCATCTCGGTGCTGGTTCTTAATACGCTTCAACTTATGATATCCCGTGGACGCCAGTCCATCATTGCGAACGTACACGAAGCGTTCGTTAAGATCGCGGGCGAAGTGCTCGGACAAGCCCATGCGACGGTTTATGCCGCTCGCGAGCTGTCCGAGGCGGAGCTTGCCGGTGTCGTGGCCGAATTCGGCTCCATCACGGGCAAAAAGATCATAGCTGAGCAATCGGTCGATCCATCGCTGCTCGGCGGCATCCAGGTTCGTATCGGCGACCGCCTGTACGACGGAAGCCTGTCCGGCAAGCTGGATCGTTTACAAAAAACGTTTAAATTCTAAAGCACTGTAGATAGGGGTGAACGAATTGAGTATCAGACCTGATGAAATCAGCACGCTGATTAAACAACAGATCGAACAATATAAATCCGAGATTCAAGTCGTGGATGTCGGCACGGTCATCAACGTCGGTGACGGTATCGCCCGCGTACACGGCCTTGAGAACGCGATGCAAGGCGAGCTGCTCGAATTCGCGAACGGCGTAGTCGGCATGGCCCTCAACCTGGAGGAGTCCAATGTCGGCGTCGTTATCCTCGGTCCTTACACGGATATCCGCGAAGGCGACCAAGTGAAGCGCACGGGCCGTATCATGGAGGTTCCCGTAGGCGACGAGCTGCTGGGCCGCGTCGTTAACCCGCTGGGTCAACCGCTGGACGGCAAAGGACCTACGAACACAACTCATACACGCGCGATCGAATCCCCTGCACCGGGCGTTATCGACCGTAAATCCGTTCATGAGCCTATGCAAACGGGCATCAAAGCGATCGACGCGATGGTTCCGATCGGCCGCGGCCAACGTGAGCTTATCATCGGCGACCGTCAAACGGGTAAAACGGCGATCGCGATCGACGCGATCATCAACCAAAAGGGCAACGGCGTTAAATGTATCTACGTTGCCATCGGACAAAAACAATCCACTGTTGCAAACGTTGTGGAAACCCTTCGCCGCCACGGCGCTATGGACTACACGATCGTCGTAACGGCGAGCGCTTCCGAGCCTGCTCCGCTTCTGTTCCTGGCTCCTTACGCAGGCGTATCCATGGCCGAGTACTTCATGTACAAAGGCGAGCACGTCCTGATCGTATACGATGACTTGTCGAAGCAAGCAGCGGCATACCGCGAGCTTTCCTTGCTGCTTCGCCGTCCTCCGGGTCGCGAGGCTTATCCGGGCGACGTCTTCTACTTGCATTCCCGCTTGCTGGAACGCGCTGCGAAGCTCAGCGACAAGCTGGGCGGCGGCTCCATCACGGCGCTTCCGTTCATCGAGACGCAAGCTTCCGACGTATCGGCTTACATTCCTACGAACGTAATCTCGATCACCGACGGACAGATTTTCCTGGAGTCCGACCTGTTCTACTCCGGTCAACGTCCAGCGGTTAACGTTGGTATCTCCGTATCCCGCGTAGGCGGATCGGCTCAGATCAAAGCGATGAAAAAGGTTGCCGGCACGCTTCGTCTGGACCTTGCGGCATACCGCGAGCTTCAAGCGTTCGCGCAATTCGGCTCCGACCTCGACAAATCGACGCTTGCCCGTCTAAACCGCGGTGCGCGTACGATGGAGATTCTCAAGCAAGGCGTTAACGTGCCTATGCCGGTCGAGAAACAAGTTATGTCCATCTACACAGCTGTTAAAGGCCATCTGGACGACATTGCGATCGAAAATATCGGCCGCTTCGAGCGTGAATTCCTGGCATTCCTGGATTCCAATCATCCGGAGATCGGCGCTTCCATCCGCGACACAAAAGACCTTGTCGCGGACAACGAGAAAGCTCTCGTAGCAGCGATCCAAGCCTTCAAAAAAAGCTTTGCTTAAGAGGAAATTCAAAAAGTCCGCTTCCCATCACGAAGTATGCCAAGAGGCATAGTCGACATCGAATATTGAATGCAGGCGAAACTAAGCATATGCTTACGATGTATGTTTCCTTCGGAAACATTGTAGGTGCTCACATAGCGCTGCTATGCTCCGCTCCTCATTTTCTACCTGCCTTCAATCTTCTCGGTGCTGGAAACCGAACTTTTTGAACACGATATTAACACAAGATTACAATAGATCTTCTTACGCTCGGATACGAAGTCCGGGCGTAGGCCCTTACCACGCTCCGGACCGATTCGGGGCAAATGAAGGCGGGTGAAACCTAATGGCAACAAACATGCGCGATATTAAACGCGAGATCAAGAGCAAGCAGAACATGAAGCAGATCACGAAGGCGATGGAGATGGTCGCAGCCTCCAGGCTCAGAAGAGCTCAACAGGCAGCGCTGGCGTCCCGTCCTTACGCGGACAAGCTGAAGGAAGTCGTAGCCAGCATCGCGGCTGGTACGAAGGACGTCAAACACCCGATGCTGGAAACCCGCGAGATTAAGAAGACGGGCTATCTCGTTATCACCTCCGACCGTGGTCTGGCTGGCGGTTACAATGCGAATATCTTGCGTAAAGTGACTCAGACCATTCAACAAAAGCATAAATCCGCGGACGAATATGCATTGTTCGTCATCGGGCGCAAAGGCCGTGACTACTTCCGCCGCCGCAATATGCCAATCGTTGAAGAGGTAATCGGATTGGCGGATTCCCCGACGTTCGCCGACATCAAGTCGGTATCGTCGTCGGCCGTCAAGATGTTTGCGGACGGGTCGTATGACGAGCTTTACCTGTACTACAATAAATTCGTCAATGCGATCTCCCAGATTCCGACGGAAACGCGCTTGCTTCCTCTCGAGGAAATTAGCGAAGGTACGAAGGTATCGACCTACGAATACGAGCCGTCGCCGGAAGGCGTATTGGAAGTGCTTCTGCCGAAGTACGCCGAGACGTTGATCTACAGCGCCGTGCTTGACGGCAAAGCGTCCGAATTCGGCGCTCGTATGACTGCCATGGGCAGTGCGACGAAAAACGCGACGAAGATGATCAGCCAGCTGACGCTAACGTACAACCGAGCGCGTCAAGCGGCCATCACGCAAGAGATTTCCGAGATCGTTGCGGGAGCTAACGCACAATCTTAATAGATAATTTTGTATATACCGAAGGAAGCAGGAGGGAAAGCAATGAGAAAAGGACGCGTTGTATCCGTCATGGGTCCGGTCGTCGACCTTGAGTTCGAACGCGGCAATCTGCCGGAGATTCTGAACGCGGTTAAGATCGACCAGAAAGCAACAAACGGCGGAGTCGACATTAACCTTACACTTGAAGTTGCCGTTCATCTTGGCGACAACATGGTTCGCGCGATCGCGATGAGCACGACGGACGGTTTGGTTCGCGGCATGGAAGCTGTCGATTCCGGCGCACCGATTACAATTCCGGTAGGCGCTCCGACGCTGGGTCGCGTATTTAACGTACTTGGCGAACCGATCGACGAAGCTGGCGATGTAACATCCGACGTCAATCTTCCGATCCACCGCGCAGCTCCAAAATTCGACGAATTGTCCACGCAAGCGGAAATTCTCGAGACGGGCATTAAAGTTATCGACTTGCTTGCTCCTTATACAAAAGGCGGCAAGATCGGCTTGTTCGGCGGCGCCGGCGTAGGCAAGACGGTAACGATCCAAGAGCTGATCAACAACATCGCGCAAGAGCACGGCGGTATCTCCGTATTCGCCGGCGTAGGCGAGCGGACGCGCGAAGGCAACGACTTGTACCACGAGATGAAAGACTCCGGCGTTCTCAGCAAGACGGCGATGGTATTCGGACAAATGAACGAGCCGCCAGGAGCGCGCGCGCGCGTTGCCTTGACGGGTCTGACAATGGCCGAGTTCTTCCGCGACGAAGAAGGCCGCGACGTTCTTCTGTTTGTCGACAACATCTTCCGCTTCACGCAAGCGGGCTCCGAGGTTTCGGCCCTTCTGGGACGTATGCCATCGGCGGTAGGTTACCAGCCAACGCTGGCAACCGAGATGGGTCAACTGCAAGAGCGTATCACATCGACTAAAAAAGGTTCCGTTACATCGATCCAAGCGATCTACGTTCCTGCGGACGATTACACGGATCCGGCTCCTGCTACGGCGTTTGCCCACTTGGACGCAACAACGAACCTGGAGCGTAAAATTTCCGAGATGGGGATCTTCCCTGCGGTTGATCCGCTGGCTTCCTCGTCCCGTATCCTGTCGCCTGAGATTCTGGGCGACGAGCACTACAACGTTGCTCAAGGCGTTAAGAGAATTCTTCAGCGCTATAAGGAGCTTCAAGATATTATCGCGATCCTCGGTATGGACGAGCTGAGCGAGGAAGACAAAATTACGGTTGGCCGCGCTCGCCGCATCCAATTGTTCTTGTCCCAGCCGTTCCACGTTGCCGAGCCATTTACAGGAAACAAAGGCATTTACGTTCCTGTTAATGAGTCTGTACGCAGCTTCAAGGAAATCCTTGAAGGCAAACATGATTCTCTGCCGGAAGAAGCGTTCCGTTATGTAGGTGTCATTGAAGACGCCGTGAAGAAAGCCGAAACGCTTTAATAGCGGCAGGCGG
Organism: Paenibacillus agaridevorans; assembly: GCF_018604145.1. NCBI lineage: Bacteria > Bacillati > Bacillota > Bacilli > Caryophanales > Paenibacillaceae > Paenibacillus > Paenibacillus agaridevorans. Next base: position 7,272,635 of record NZ_CP075889.1, read on the forward strand.
GAGGAGTCCATATGAGTACCTTTCTGGTAGAAATCGTGACGCCCGAGCGCAAAGTATACGAAGAAACCGCGAACATGGTAAGCGTGAAAGGAGTGGAAGGCGAGTTAGGCATACTGCCTAATCACATTCCGCTCGTTACCCCGCTTCGCATCGCGCCTGTTACAATCAAGCGCGGCGGCGTAGTTGATATCATTGCCGTGAACGGCGGTTTCATCGAAGTGCGCAAAGACAAAGTCGTCATCCTGGCGGAAAGCGCCGAGCTCGCGAGAGACATCGACGTGAGACGTGCCGAAGCCGCTAAGAAGCGCGCCGAGGAACGTTTGGCCAAGCGCGAAAAAATCGACTACCACCGGGCGGAATTGGCGCTGCAACGCGCGCTGAACCGTCTGAGCGTGGGCAGATAATACAGGATGGAATGAGAACGAAGCAGGGATTGACTCTGCTTCGTTCTTTTTTTGACCACAATTAGGCAATTCGATGCGAGACAGGCCCAAAACCTAACATAAATTTAGTTGCATATACCTAATTTGATTAAAACGATAAAATAAAATGACCAATAAAATCAAATATGATATTTTAAATATCAAAAATTTTAGAATTATAATTATTTTGAAGATATTTGTAATTGCCCGATATAAAGTTATCCAAATGTCGATTCTTGTATGTTAATATAGTTAACATCGAAAGAGAAACAGTGGATAAGGATCGGGGGAGTTGCGCATGTTTGACTGGCTTGGAGCAAAGACGGGATTCCCGCTGTGGATTTCGTGGCGACTGAACAAGGATATTAAAGAGGATGTCGAGCAAACGTTCGAAGGTTTCGCAGAGACTCGCAAGGAATTGCTCATGAACTGGGCAGAGGATGAATGGCGCCAGCTCGAGAGACTTGGAGCCTCCATTCAAGAGGTATGGCAAGGGGATATAACGCAGCTGCAAATCAATGAATCTCTGGACAAGGTAAACACGCAGCTTGAAGTCGCATTCGCCCGAGCGATCGATATGACGGAGATCTTCTTGTTGGACGCTGAGCGGAAGGTTGTTGCAACCACGTACAAAGCTCATCTGGGAACGGCATATGGGATAGACAGCCTGATCCATGCCGGACTGGCTTACAGCGCTCAGCCCGGCGGCGTGGCGAAAAATTGTTTGTTCGGGCCTTACCATGACGAGTTGACGAAGTCCATCGGACCGCGTTCGTCTTCCTTCCACGATGCGATGACGCTGCTGTTCATGCTGCCGATTACAAGCGGCGGCAAGCTGCTTGGCACTTTATGCGGCCGTGTGCCGAACGACGTCATCGGAGACTTGATTCAGCGGGAATCCGGCCATATCTATCCCGACTCCGGAGACAACTATCTGTTTATGGCGGAGCCAGGTCTGAACAAGCAGATCAAGCCCGGGACTGCGTTGTCGCGAAGCAGGTTCGAGGATCGAACTTTTACGCATGGGGAGAACTTGAAGGATGGTGTAACGACGGAATGGGGCACGGTAACCGTAAGAGAACATACCGAGCTGGAGCTTCTGTTCACCGATCCCGCGACCGGCGAGCTGCATCCAGGGGTATCGAACACGATCCGCAACGGCAGCAATCTATTCGTGGAGTTCCCCGGTTATTCAGACTATCGGCATATTCCCGTAATCGGCAAGGGTGTAACCTTCCAGCTCCCGCATTGTCCGGACAAGTGGGGGATGATGTGCGAAGGCGATCTGGAGGAAGTGTACCGGCTTCGAAGCATCGGGTGGAGGCAGCGCAGACTACATCTGTTCGCAACGGTAGCAGCCAGCTTGTTGACTGCGGCATTAATCGGGATGATCGCGAGCGCGGCCTCTCCTTGGATAATCGCGGCTGCGGCCGGAGGCTTCAATCTGTTGTTCGGTCTCATCGTGATCGGCGCATTCAAGCGCAAAGAGGAGAACCGCGTCGTGCATCATATGCGTTCATTAACGCGATTTATCCGGATGAATGCAGAGGGCAAGGGAGACCTGACCCAGCGGCTGCCGCTTCAAGGATTCGATAACGACGAGCTGAAGGATATCGCGAAATGGCTGAATAACATGATGGATTCTCTGGAAGGTATCATGCTGCAGGTGCGGCTCGCGGCCTCGGACGTTACGACAAGCCAACGGACGCTTCATGAATCCGCTGCGATTACGACAAGCTCGACCGGACGGGTTAGCAGCCAAGTCTCGAATATGATCGGCAGCATCCGGCTTCAGCTCAAGGACATCGACATGGCAAAGGAATCGGCCGACACGATGAGGGACACGCTCCTCCTCATGGAAGAGGAGGCCGGGCGCCAGATTAAGGTGGCACAGTCCGAGGTCGATCGGATCGGCGACAAGATGAAACATATCTCCGAGAAGGTCGGGGAGACGAACTCAACGATTCATACGTTCATGGATACGGTGCAGGAAATTCAGAATGTGCTGAAGGTAATTGAACAGATTTCGTCCCAGACGAATCTGCTTGCGCTGAACGCCTCCATCGAGGCAGCGAGGGTGGGAGAGCAAGGGCGGGGCTTCGCGGTCGTCGCGAACGAAATCCGGAAGCTGGCTACGATGACCAAAGAATCGACGGAAGAAGTCCACTCCATCACGCACAACATCTACGCCGAGGCGAAGAAGGCTTTCGCGTCCATGGAAGAAGGCACGAGGGTCGTCGAAGAGGGCAATCAGCTCGTGGCTGCGGCAATCGGCACCTTAAACGAGGTCGGAGGCAGGGATGCGCACAAGTCGGCAGTCGTTGAAGAAGTCGTACAGCTGCTGGAGAACATCGCGCTCGTCAGCCGCCAGAACCGGAAGGTGTCTGCCGAGGTGGAAGGGCGCGTGCAGGAGCTGATCGGCGAGATGAACAACGTGCAGCAAACCTCGCAGCACGTTGAATCCATTACGTCGCTGATGCATCAATTGGTCGGGCAGTTCAAGCTGACGGAAACGCGCGTTAGATAAGGGAATTCAGTTATATTCAGGAGATTTTAATGGAAAAGCCGCACGGTCGACGCAAACGCGTCTTCCGTGCGGCTTGTTTGCGTTCGCAGACGGCTGATTCTCGAGCAGAGGCAGATGATGCCCAAGATACATAGTTTTACCATGGATGAGTCATCCTAATAAGTAACACGACCGGAAGAAGGGAGGGGCCCGCCATGTTCGGGATGTATATGTCAAAAAAAGCCGGCAAGGACCAAAAGAAAGAACGGCGTTCGCCGAACGCGGACAAACACGTGAACGAACAAATGAAAGATTACGAGCACCAGCCCGTTGTTCCGGTACTGACCGAGCTGCTGGACAAGATCAAAAAGGAGATGGGCGAGAGCTCGGATCTGATCATACGAGGTTTGGACTTGACTGATCGTCAAGGCAAGGACGGGGACAAGGATATTGCGCTTGTCTATATTCAAGGACTAATTGAAGATGAACGATTGGACAAGTTCGTGATTCAAACGATTCAACAGGATCCCGAGCTCCCTTCTCAGTTAAAGCAGCTAAAGGAAAACGTTCGGCAGACGAATACGGACTCGCCCGAAGAGCCTGTTCTTAGCCGGATCAAGAGTCATCTCATCGCCCTCGGATTAATTGCGGAAATCAAGACGTTTAAGGATTTGTTTGAGAAGCTGTTTCTGGGATACGCCCTTATCTTTATTGACGGCTCCCCCTCCGGTATCGGCTGCAATGTTTACGGAGGACCCAAGCGCTCGGTAGAAGAGCCCAAGACAGAGATGATGATCCGCGGTCCGCGGGAAGGGTTTACGGAATCGCTTCGTGTAAATACGATATTGCTTCGTCGGAAGATTCGCAGTCCGAAGCTGTGGCTGGAGCAGATGAAGGTCGGCGAAATTACGCAGACTCCGGTCGCCATCATGTATATCAAGGGGCTGGCCGATGAAAGCGTGATCGAAGACCTCAAGCGTCGAATTAAGGATATTAAGAACGACGGCATTCTGGAATCCAGTTATATCGAAGAGATGATCACCGATCAGAAGTGGACTCCTTTCCCGACCATCATCAGCCATGAGCGGCCGGACGTCATAGCCAGCAATCTGCTGGACGGAAGAGTTGCTATTATCGTCGACGGAACGCCCTTCGTACTGGTGGTGCCGTCGACGCTGAACATGTTTTTTCAGGCTGCGGAGGACTATTATCAGAACTACCAGATGGCGACGTTTCTCCGCATGCTGCGTTTCTCCTCGTTCTTTATCGCCCTCCTCATGCCGTCGATCTATGTCGCCATTATCGGCTACCATCAAGAGATGATTCCGACCCAGCTGCTGCTTAAGCTGGCTGCACAGCGGGAGGGCGTGCCTTTCCCCGCCTATCTGGAAGCTTTCATCATGGAGCTGGTGTTCGAGATTTTGCGTGAAGCCGTGCTCCGAATGCCGAGCACCGCGGGCAGCGCAATCTCGATCGTCGGCGGTCTCGTTATCGGGCAATCGATCGTTGAAGCGGGCATCGTGTCATCGGCAGTCGTTATTGTGGTGGCATTTACGGCCATCTCCAGCTTCGTCGCGCCGATATACAGCTTGGGCATCGCGGCCAGACTGCTGCGTTTCTTACTGCTGATCGCGGCATCTACCCTTGGTTTCTATGGTATTGCGCTCGTCATGCTGCTCATTCTGCTGCACATGAGCAACTTAAGCTCCTTCGGCATTCCTTATCTGAAGCCGTTTGCTCCGTTCAACTGGAAGGACTTTAAGGATACGCTGCTTCGCGTACCGCTCTGGATGATGAAGGAACGTCCGCAGCAGATAGGTGACGGCGACCAAGTACGAGACAACTCCGCTGCCGAGCCGAGAAGGGAGCCGTCGCAATGAAGCGGAGACTTCCCCTGTGGGGAACGCTATGGTCGGGTATGGCGAAACGTCTGATCAAACGGCTTACGCTGACAGTAATTATCGCATCCGTCCTGATTCCGCTGGCAGGTTGCTGGGATATTCGTTACTTGGACAAGCTCGGCGTCGTCATCGCGCTTGGGGTAGATGATGATCCCGACGGCAAATTCCGCTACGAGTTGACGGTGCAGGTCGTTCTGCCGCAGAACGCGACATCGCGGGACGGGGGCGGGAACGGAAGTCCCGTCATGACATTGACGGAGAAGGGCGACACGGTGTTCGAGGCCATCCGCAAGATGTCGGCGAAGACTTCCCGCAGGCTGTTTTTCTCGCACACCCAGTTGCTGGTCATCCATGAATCCACGGCGAAGAAAGGCATCTTCCCGCTGATGGATTTGATCGATCGCAATGCGGATATTCGAACCGATATCAGCGTCGTTATCGCAAGGGGCGTTAAAGCGGCCAAGCTGCTGCAGATTCGAACTCAGATGGAATCGGTGCCGGCCAATCAGATCAAAGAGACGATTCTGGTGGATCAGAATGCGAAGGGGCAGTTGTACAGCGTTCTCGTCCGCGATATTACCCGAATCTCCAAATCGGAGGGGCAGCAGATTGCGGTGCCGGCAATCGGGGTGGAAGGTGACCCAGAGGCGGGCAGTACGAAGGAAATCGTCGACCGCATCAATCCAAAGGTGCTGCCCGAGCTTAAGACGATGGCGGTCTTTGACGGCGGCAGGTTGATCGGCTATTTGCCTCCGAAGCAGTCGCAGGGACTGACATGGTCGCTGAACAAGCTGCAGAACACGGTCTTGAAATTTCCGTGCGTAAACGGCAAGGGGCATTACATAATGGAAGTCATTCGCACGGGTACGAAAGTCAAGGCGGAGAAGCCCAAAGGCGAGAGCAAATGGCCGACGGTCAAGATGGAGATTCGGATGCAATCCAGCGTGCACGAAGTTACTTGTCCGGGCTTGTCCATTAACGATGAGCAAACGCTGCTCGCTCTGGAGGAGAAGCTCAACGCCGTAGTCGAACAGGAGATCAAATCGACAGTCGATTGGCTTATGGATCGCAAGCTCGACGCGTTGGGATGGGGAGAGCAAATCTACAGGGACCAACCCGCACTCTGGAAGCAGATGAAGTCTCGCTGGAAGACGATTTTTCCGCAAATCCAGTACGAAATTCATTGCATCAGCCATGTGGAATCCATGGGGGCAAGAACCGATGCCATATCGGAATGAGGTGAAGACATGCTGCATGTGCTCATCATAGTCGCTTGCGCGATCACCGTGACGATCTTTATCTGGAGGCGAAACCGGGACAAGGGGCAAGTCCGCGAGGCGAGCTGGGCGATCGTTATCCTGTGGGGAGCGGCCGCCCTGCAGATCGCCATTGCAAGGCATCTGCCGGTCAGTCTTCCGACGGATTGGATCTCGATGCTGCTGGAGCCGATTTACGTGCCGATCGTAGCGTGGTTAAAGGGGGGATAACAATGTCCATGAGGTCTGGCTTCGTCAATAACGAAATCACGTCCAGGCAGGTATCCAAGTTGTTATATTTATTTTCGGTGGGAAGCGCGGCGCTCATCGTGCCGACGGCGACGGTCACCATCGCCAAACAGGACGGCTGGATTTCCATGTTATTGATCGTACCGGTTCAATATGCCATCGTGCTCGTCTATCTAGCATTGATGAGACGCTTTCCCCGAATGACGATCGCGCAATATGCGGAGTTTATCGCCGGGAGATGGATCGGGAAGTCTATCGCTCTAACGTTCGTGTTTTTTTTCTTCATCCTGAGCACTTTGGTGCTGCGGAACATGGTCGACTTCATGAGCAAGACGGTGCTGCCGCAAACGCCGACCTGGTTTATCAGCGGAACATTTATGATCGTTATCCTGTACGGCGTGTTTCTCGGCATCGAGACGATCGCCCGCACGGGAGAAATTTTGTACATATGGAGTCTGTTCGTGCTAGTCATCATCACCCTGTCGCTCATGAACCAAGTTCATCTGGAATTTTTTGAGCCCGTGCTTGCAAACGGCTTGATCGCTCCGCTTAAGGGCATGTATCCCGTGCTGGGCTTCCCTTTGACGGAATGCGTCTTTTTGACGGCGATTCTGCCCATGGTTAAGGAGAGCGAGCGGGAGAAGCTGAACCGGGGAATTTTTGGAGCCGTCGCGGTGACGGGAGCGATCACGACGCTGATCGTTTTCCTGCTGATAGCCGTCATGGGATCGGGCGAGACAACCCGAAGCCCGTTTGCGGTATATGAGATGGCGAAGCTCATAAACATAGAAGAGATACTTGTTCGCGTCGAGATCCTGTTCGCCGTCGTCTGGATCGGCACCGTATTCGTAAAATTGTCGCTAAGCGTCTACGTTCTTTCGGTGTTGCTGGGGCAGGTGCTTGGGCTGCGTGCCTACCGTCCGCTCGTATTCCCGCTCTGCATGCTCATTGCTCCGCTCTCCTTGATCATCTACCGCAATGGCGTACATTCGACCAACTTCGCCATGAATGTATGGACCGTATACAGTGTCATGCAAGGGCTGCTCGTCCCTCTGCTGCTTCTGCTCGCGGCGCTGCTCATGCGCAAGCGAAGCCGCAAGGACGGCAGATTCCCTAGCAAGGAGCCGAACGCGTAGCGGCGCGAGCTAGCCCAACTCCGTCATAGGGTTGTTCAAAAAGTCCGCTTCCCATTACGAAGCAATTCTGGAAGCTTACTCGACATCGAATATTGAATTCAGCCGAACCTTCCGGTGCTCACGTAGCTTCCACTACGCTCCGCTCCTCAGGTTCTAGCTTCATCCAATCTTCTCGGTACTGAGAACCGAACTTTTTGAACTCTCTTTCATAGACGGTCGTGGAAGCATTTGTTATAATTGTGAGGAAAAATGGGCGGCAACTTTCCTGGCAAGTCGAACAGATCCCATACCATCCTGTGACGGAGGCGATCCTGTGGAGAATTACGTCAATCACTATGTTGTCGTCGCGATCTTCGTCGTGCTGGGCATTCTGCTCCCCGTCGTCGCATTGCTGCTGGGCAGAGCGCTCCGGCCGCATAAGCCGACGGAACCGAAGAGCTCCACGTACGAGAGCGGCAACGAACCCGTAGGCGAAGGTCAGGTTAGATTCAACATCCGGTATTATATGTTTGCGCTTATGTTTGTCATCTTTGATGTGGAAACCGTTTTCTTATATCCTTGGGCCGTTGCATACAATAAGCTCGGCCTTTTTGTTCTGATCGAAATGGTCATTTTCGCCGGCATGCTGCTCATTGGACTCCTATACGCATGGAAGAAGAGGGTGCTTAAATGGACTTGAGCCTGGAATCGATTAGTCTGGAAGAACGCAAGGAGCTGGAACGCAATGTATTCATGGGCACGCTGGAAAGCCTCAAGGCTTGGGCGCGCAGCAATTCGCTGTGGCCGATGACCTTCGGACTTGCCTGCTGCGCCATTGAAATGATGGGGACGGGAGCCTCTCATTACGATCTTGACCGATTCGGCGTCATGTTCCGCACGTCGCCGCGGCAGTCTGACGTCATGATCGTCTCGGGCACCGTGACCAAGAAGATGGGACCGCTGCTGCGCCGCCTGTACGACCAGATGCCGGAGCCCAAGTGGGTCATCGCGATGGGTTCCTGCGCGACCGCGGGAGGGCCCTACGTGAAGTCCTACGCCGTCATTAAGGGCGTGGACCAGATCGTCCCCGTCGACGTCTACATACCGGGCTGTCCGCCTAATCCGGCTGCGCTGATCTATGGCATCAACAAGCTGCAGGAGAAAATTCGCTACGAAGCCAAAACCGGGAAGCAGGTGACCGGCCGATGAGCGAGGAGGAGAAGAAGGAGCCCGAAGCCGCCGTCGATCCGGAGCGCGAGGCGAAGCTGAAGGCGGCCGCGGAGGCGCGCGCCGCTAGAGCGGCCGCCAAGGCGCAGGCGGAAGGAGGCACGTCCGCAGGAGGCGGGGAGGGCGATTCCCAGGCGGAGGTGCCCAAGCCGCCGTCGATCCGGCTGCCGGAGCTTGAGCTGCTGCAGGCAGTGGTGCGCAGAGAAGTGGCGGACGATGCGCTGGACGAGGCGTATCTAAACGAGCTAAACGACGACATGCCCACGCTTGTGATCAAGAGCGGGCATTGGCAGGCGGCGGCTCTGCTGCTCAAGGAGCATGACGAGCTGCGCTTCGATTATTTGCGCAATGTTACCGGCGTCGATTACGAGACGCATCTGGAAGTGGTCTATCATCTGTTATCCCTGGCAAGCAAACGGGTCGTTGCCGTTAAGATCCGAACGGATCGGGACGGAGCGTCGGTGCCTTCCGCAACGCCGGTATGGAGATCGGCGGAATGGAACGAGCGCGAAATCTATGACCTGCTGGGTATCGACTTCCCCGGCCATCCCGACATGAGGCGCATCATGATGCCGGACGACTGGGTGGGGCATCCGCTTCGCAAAGACTACGAACCACTGGATTCGGAGGTGTAGCCGCTACCATGATCCGCACAGAGGAACTGCTGCTTAACGTTGGACCCCAGCATCCCAGCACGCACGGCGTCTTCCGGATCGTAGTCAAACTGGATGGAGAAGTCATCACGGAAGCGACTCCGGTTATGGGTTATCTGCATAGAGGGACAGAGAAGCTCGCGGAAAATTTGAATTATACCCAGATTATTCCTTATACGGACCGGATGGATTACGTATCGGCGATGACCAACAACTATGTCCTCGTCCATACCGTCGAGAAAATGATGGGTCTCGAAGTGCCGCTTCGCGCGGAATTTCTCCGCCTGATCGTCATGGAACTGCAGCGGGTGGCCAGCCACCTCGTCTGGTGGGGCACCTACCTGCTCGACATCGGCGCGATGAGCCCGTTTCTGTACGCCTTCCGGGACCGCGAGATGATTATCAATTTGTTTAACGAGCTGTGCGGCGCGCGGCTAACCTACAATTACATGCGGGTAGGCGGCGTAAAGTGGGACGCACCGCCCGGCTGGATGGATAAGGTCGAAGCCTTTATCCCCTATATGGAGAAGAAGCTCGAGGAGTATGACAAGCTTGTGTCGGGCAACGAGATCTTCCTGGCGCGCATCCGAGGCGTAGGTCGATATGACGCGGATACGGCCATCAGCTACGGCTTGTCCGGCGCCAACCTGCGCTGCACGGGCGTGAAATGGGATCTTCGGAAGGAGGAGCCATACAGTCTGTACGACCGGTTCGAATTCGACGTGCCCGTCGGCGCGAGCGGCGACTGCTACGACCGTTACCGCATCAGGCTGGAGGAGATTCGGCAAAGCCTCCGCATTCTAAAGCAGGCGGTCGCGCAATTTCCGAAGGATGGCGAGACGATGGGCAAGGTGCCAAGAGCCATTCGTCCGCCCGCAGGAGAAGCTTATGTGCGCATCGAGTCGCCGCGGGGAGAGATCGGCTGCCATATCGTATCCAAAGGCAAGGCTGAGCCGTACCGGCTCAAATTCAGACGTCCCTCCTTCGTCAACCTGGGTATCCTGCCCAAGCTGCTGGTCGGAGAGACGATGACGAACCTCATTACGATTCTCGGCGGCATCGATATCGTGGTCGGGGAGGTGGATTGCTGATGGGGGGTTGGCTGAACGAAAGCATGACCTGGGGCAACGCGTTCTTGTTGTTCGTCTGGGCCGTCGTGTTTTTGCTCATTGTGCTTGGATTCGTCACGTATGCGATCTATTACGAGCGGAAGGTCATCGGCTGGATGCAGCTTCGCGTGGGACCCAACCGCGTGGGACCGCTGGGACTTCTGCAGACCGTCGCGGATATTCTAAAGTTGCTGATCAAGGAGGATACGATTCCCCGCAAAGCGGACCGGCTGCTCTTTATCCTGGCTCCCGCGCTCGCGTTCGTGCCGGCCTTCGCGGTGCTTGCGGTCATTCCGTATACGGAGAAGCTGTATTTTGCCGATCTCAACGTGGGACTGCTCTATTACGTGGCGCTGTCCGGCATTACGACGCTGGGGATGGTGCTGGGCGGATGGGCCTCCAACAACAAATATGCGCTTCTGGGCGGCATGCGCTCGGCGGCCCAGATGATCAGCTACGAGGTGCCGCTTGTTATCTCCGTCGTCGGGGTCGTTCTGCTGAGCGGCAGCCTGAACCTGAGGGCGATCGTCGCCGCGCAGGGAGATTGGTTCTGGCAGTGGAATTTTCTGCCCCAGATTATCGGCTTTGTGGTCTTCTATATCGCGGCCGTATCGGAGCTAAACCGGACGCCGTTCGACCTGCCGGAGGCGGAATCGGAGCTTGTGGCCGGCTATCACGTCGAATACAGCGGCTTCCGCTTCGCGTTTTTTATGCTTGCCGAATACGTCTACGTCTATGCCATCGCGGCACTGACTACGGTTTTATTTCTGGGAGGATGGCATCCTCCGGCGCCGTTTCTTGATTTCGTGCCAGGTATCGTCTGGTTCCTGCTCAAGTTCGTCGCCGTCGTCTTTTCGTTCTTCTGGATACGCGCCACCTTCCCGCGCGTGCGCATCGACCAATTGATGGGGCTGGGCTGGAAGGTGCTGCTGCCCGTCGCGCTGCTCAACGTGTTCCTGACGGCCCTGTACCTGGAGCTGTTCGTCAAATAACGATTGGAGGAATCGCCATGCTAAGCGGAATGCTGCAAAGCCTCGGCGTCACGCTGAAGTCGATGACGTCGCCCAAGGTCACGACATCCTATCCCGACGAGCCGATTCATATGCCGGACCGCTTCCGCGGCATCCAGCACTTCATCCCCGAGCTGTGCATCGTCTGCAACCAATGCGCCCGCATTTGCCCGACGGACTGCATTACGCTGACGGGCAAGCCGAACCCGGATCCCGAGAAGCGGGGCAAGGTCATCGATACTTTCGATATCAACTTCGAAATATGCATCCTGTGCGATCTATGTACGGAGGTGTGCCCGACAGAAGCCATCGTCATGACGAACCACTTCGAGCTCGCGACGTACAGCCGGGACGACTTGTACAAGGACGCAGAGTGGTTGACGGACAACAACACGCTCGTGCGCAAGGATAACAACAACATCGGGGCTCCGGCCAAAGGAGGCGCCAAATAATTGTTTAACGTGGAGGTTAACGGACCATTTGTCGCCTTCTTCGTCTTCGCCGCCATTATGATCGGAGGCGCCGTTCTGATGATCAGCCTGGAGAAGGTCGTCCATATGGTTGTATCCATGGCGGCCGTCTTCCTTGGCCTTGCGGGGATGTATGTGCTGCTGGACGCGGAATTCGCGGCATTCGTCCAGGTGCTGATCTACGCCGGCGCCGTGTCGATCCTGATGGTGTTCGGCATCATGATGACGAAACATAACGCGGCGAAGGAGCCCGTGCGCCCGCTGCACGAGACCTTGGCTGCCGTCGGGGCGCTCAGCCTGTTCGGGCTGCTGTTCTACGCGATCCGCCAGACGGACATTCCCGAGACGGGGGCAGCCGGGGCAGGCGGGGCGCCCGGTGCGGTAACGGACAACACATTAGCGATCGGCGAGCTGCTCTACACGGGCTATATCGTGCCCTTCGAGCTGTTGTCCGTTCTGCTGACCGTGGCTTTTATCGGAGCCATCTCCCTGGCCAAGAAGGAGGCGGAATAACGATATGCTGCCATCTTACCTGACGCTTGCCGCCATTTTGTTCTGTATCGGCCTGTACGGCGCACTCGCCAAGCGCAACGCCATTATTGTCCTGTTATCGCTTGAGCTGATGCTGAACGCGGTCAATCTGAATTTGATTGCCTTCTCGAAGTATGGAGTCGTCCCGTCCTTGACGGGGCAGATTTTTTCGGTCTTTACGATCACGGTCGCCGCTGCGGAAGCCGCCGTTGCCGTAGCGGTGCTTATCGCGCTGTTCCGGTCGCGCGGCACCGTTGACGTCGAACATATGAATGCCATGAGGAGGTGAAGCGGGTATGGACTTCTATACGAAATCGGCCTGGGTCATTCCGCTCATCCCGCTTGCCGCGTTTCTGGCGCTCACGGCGCTAGGGCGGAATTACCGCAAGGCCGGCGTCATGATCGGCACATTCGCCGCGCTGGCGTCGTTCGCGATGTCCGTGCTGGTGCTGGTGGAACGGTTCGGGCAGGATGCGGTCGACTACAACTATAGCTTCGACTGGATCCGAATCGGCGGCTATACCCTCGAGATCGGCTTCGAGGTGACCAATCTGACGGCGCTGATGCTTATCGTCGTTACCTTCGTCGCTTTGCTGGTCAACGTGTATTCGGCCGGCTATATGAAGAATGACGAACGAATTACCGTCTTCTACGGTTACATATCCCTGTTTACCTTCTCCATGCTGGGGCTGGTGCTGTCGGACAATATGCTCTCCCTGTACATCTTCTGGGAGCTCGTCGGCGTATGCTCCTTCCTGTTAGTAGGCTTCTGGTATACGAAACCGGCCGCCAAGGCGGCTGCCAAGAAAGCTTTCATCGTGACAAGAATCGGCGATGCCGCGCTCTTGATCGGCATTCTGCTCCTGTTCTGGTACATGCCGGATCATGCGCTTGGCTTTACGATGATAGAGAGCGTCTTCGAGGGGCAAGGAGGCATCATCGCCACCGGCATTACGACCGTGATCGCGCTGCTTATCTTCCTCGGAGCGGTGGGCAAATCGGGACAATTCCCGCTGCATGTCTGGCTGCCGGACGCGATGGAGGGACCTACGCCGATCAGCGCGCTTATTCACGCCGCGACAATGGTGGCCGCCGGCGTCTACCTGTTGGCGCGTACGTTCCCCATTTTGGAGGCTTCCTTGTTCGCGAGCGATGTCGTCGCTTACGTCGGGGGCTTTACGGCATTGTTCGCCGCAACGATCGCTCTTGCGCAAAACGATCTCAAGCGCGTATTGGCCTATTCGACGATCAGCCAGCTAGGTTACATGTTTATGGCGATCGGGCTTGGTTCCTGGACGGGCGGCATCTTCCATCTCTTTACGCATGCCTTCTTCAAAGCATTATTGTTCCTCGCCGCAGGCAGCGTTATCCATGCCGTCCATACGCAGAACATTCAGGAGATGGGCGGGCTGCACGCCCGCATGCGCGTAACGACGGCGACCTTTGCTGTCGGGGCGCTTGCGCTGGCAGGCATTCCTCCGCTGGCGGGCTTCTGGTCGAAGGACGCCATAATGGCGGTCGCACTGGAGCAGAACCTCTTTCTCTTTGCGGTCGGTCTCGCGGGGGCGTTGTGTACGGCTTTGTACATGACAAGAGTGTTCGTGTTGGTCTTCCTTGGCAAGCCGAAAACGGGCTCGGAGGGCGGATTGGAAAGTCCGACCGTTCGCGCTGGCGGAGCGGGAGGGGCGAAGGAGTCGCCTCGTACGATGACCTTGCCGCTTGTCGTGCTTGCGCTCGCGGCTATCGCCGCGGGCTTCGTGGAGACGCCATGGAACGGCTGGCTTGGCGGCTGGCTGTCCGGCGAAGAAGCGGTTGCGCATGTGAGCCCGGCTGCCATCATAGGGTCAATCGCAGTGGCGGCAGCAGGCATTTATCTAGGGTGGCGATTCTACGGATCAGATCGGCTTCGTCCCACCGTCGTCAAGGAAGCCGCGCCTTGGCTCTTCCGACTGCTGGAGCGCAAATATTACGTAGACGAGGCTTACGAGTTCGTCTTCGTAAGAGGGCTTCGAGCTCTCGGCACCTTGTTGGGCGCCTTCGACACCTACATCATTGGCGGCCTTGTTAAGCTGGCGGGCTCGGCAGCCGGCATATCCGGCAAGATGGCTCTAAGGCTGCAGAACGGCAGCATCGGGACCTACAGTCTGGCCGCCGTCATCGGCATGGTCGTGCTTGCGGCCGCGATCATCGGAAGGAGGCTGTTGTCATGAGCATTCTCTCCGACATTCCGGTATTGTCGATTCTGCTGCTGCTGCCAGTGCTTGGACTGCTTGTTCTGTTGCTTATCCCCAAGAATCGTCATCGCGCCATCACCGCCGTTGCCGTCGTCGCGACGCTGCTTCCTATCGTGTTGTCGCTGTGGCTGTACACCGACTTCGACAAGCAGCAAGGGGGAGCGACTTACCGCGAAGACGCGGTCTGGCTGGAAGTGCCCGTTAATCATGAATGGACACAGGAAGCCGACATCATCTTCTCCTTTGACTATTCGCTTGGCATCGACGGTTTGTCTCTGCCGCTCTTGCTGCTGACGACGGTCGTGACGGCGATGGCGGCGCTTGCGGCTATTCACGTCAAAAAGCGGCGCAAGGCGTTTTACGCCTGGTTCCTGCTGCTGGAAGCGGGTATGCTGGGCGTGTTTATGGCACGCGATTTGTTTCTGTTCTTTATCTTTTTCGAAATTACGCTGGTCGCGGCTTACTTCCTGATCGGCATCTGGGGGTATTACAACCGGGAGAGGACGGCGAATCAATTCCTGATTTATAACGGAATCGGTTCCGCGCTCATGCTGATCGCTTTCGTCCTGCTCGTTAATACGGCAGGCTTCCGAATGGAGGAAACGGCCCGCGGCCTGGAGATGATCTACAGCGGAAGCTATGCCGATATTTTACGGAATCTGGCCGATCCCAATGCTTGGGTGAATCTGCCCGGCGCAGCGGCGGGCGGAACCAATCCGTTCGAGATGAGCGGCGGCATGGCCTGGACAATTTTCGTGCTTCTGTTGATCGGTTTCGGCATCAAGCTGCCGATATTCCCGTTCCATACCTGGATGCTGAAGGTGCATGCGGAAGCTCCTCCGGCCGTTGTCATGATCCACTCCGGCATCCTGCTGAAGATGGGGGCGTACGGCTTCATCCGCTTCGGCTTGCTGCTCTTTCCCGAGCAGGCGCGCGAATGGGCGGTGGCGCTTGCGACGCTTGGGCTCATCAACTTGCTGTACGGCGCCGTGCTTGCGTTCCGGCAGACGGAATTCAAGCTGGTGCTCGCTTACTCGTCGATCAGCCATATGGGCATCGTGCTGCTGGGGCTTGCGGCCTTTAATGAAATCGGGCTGCAAGGAGCGATAGTCCAGCTGGTATCGCATGGCTTCATCTCCGCGCTGCTGTTTCTGATCGTCGGCAGCTTGTATGAGCGGACGGGAACGACGGAGCTTCCCGCGCTTGGCGGCTTGGCAAGATCGATGCCGTTTATGAGCGGCATGCTGCTCGCCGCGGGACTCGCTTCGTTAGGCTTGCCGGGGCTCTCCGGCTTCGTCGGCGAGCTGCTGTCGCTGCTGGGTCTGTTCGAATCCATGCGCTGGGTGACGGCTGCCGCGGTGCTTGGCATTATTTTGACGGCGGCTTATATGCTGCGAAGCGTGCTTGGCATTACGTTCGGCGAGAGGCGGGAGGAGCATGCGGCGCTTAGGGATGCAAGGTTCGTCGAGGCGCTGCCCATGATCGTGCTGCTGGCGTTTATTGTGCTGCTGGGCTGCTACCCTTCCGTACTGACGGATACGGTGGGAGTCAGCGTCGAAGGGTTTATGGATCAATTATTCGCAACCAGGTCAGGAGGTTAGGTCATGCCGGACAATACGGGATTTTTGCCTCTTACTTGGCCCGACATGCTGCTCATGTCTCCTGAATTGCTGCTGGGCGTCTGTTTTATCGCATTGGTCGTGCTGGACTTATTTCTCCCTAGAAGGATAAGCCGCTCCTGGATTGGCGGTTTGACGCTGGCAAGTTTGCTGGGCGCTGCTCTGCTTGTGTGGCTACGCATGAACGAAATGAACGATGGAGCAGGAGATGCGGAGGTGCTCTCGCTCCTCGGGGACAGCTATCGGATCGACGACTTCGGGAGTTTGATGAAGCTGATCTTCCTGCTCGGCACGGCGCTCGTCGTCTTGCTGGGACTAGGGACGGCTTCGCGCGACGACTCCATTACGGATAAAGGCGAATATTATTACCTCCTGCTGCCGGCCGCGATCGGCGCCATGGCGATGGCTTCTTCCGCCAATCTGGTGACGCTGTACATCGGCCTGGAACTGATGAGCATGACCAGCTACGTATTGGTCGCCATGCGTCGCAGGAATGATCGATCCGCGGAAGCGGCGTTTAAGTACGTCGTGACGGGGAGCATTTCGTCGGCGTTCATTTTGTTCGGCATGTCGTATTTGTACGGGGTCACCGGCTCGGTGCAGCTCGGCGAAATTGGCCAGGCCCTGCCTATGGCGGTGGAAAATTACGAGGCGTTCGTCTACGTCGGCTTCGGCATGATGCTGGCGGGCTTCGGCGTAAAGGTCGCCGCCGCGCCGTTCCATGCCTGGTCGCTGGACGTCTATCAGGGGGCTCCGACGCCGGTTGCCGCGTTTCTCGCGGTGGTATCCAAGGGAGCGACGCTTGCCGTCGTGTTGCGCATTTTGTACTCGACGGGATTGTTCGCAGCGATCGACTCGTCGGGCAAGGGAGTCGGCGACGATATGTTCTTCGCGGTGCTGTTGGTTGCAGCCATCGCAATGCTCGTAGGTACGCTCGCCGCGCTGCGGCAATTGAACGTGAAGCGGCTGCTGGCGTTGTCCGGCGTTGCCAACGCGGGTTACTTGCTCGTCCCGATCGGGCTGTCCATTACGATGGTACATAGCAACAACGTGACGGAGCTTATCTTCTATCTCGCGGCTTATCTGCTGATGACGATCGGCGCCTTCGCCGTATTGACGGTTGTGAGACGCGCGGTCGGCCATGACGAGCTGAAGGGATTCGCGGGCATGTATTATCGGGCTCCGTGGACGGCGGCTGCCATGGTTATCTTTCTGCTGTCGCTGGCGGGACTGCCGATCTCGGGAGGTTTCTTCGGCAAGCTGTTCATCCTGTTGGGGGCGGCGAACGCCAAAGCCTACTGGATCGTGGCGGCGATGGTGCTAAGCAGCGTAATCTCGTATTACTTCTACTTTGGTTTTATTCGCCAGATGTTTATGCGGGGCGGTTCCGAAGAGCGGATCACGATTCCGCCGGCAATCGGCATCGTAATCTGGTTCTGCGCGGCCGGCACGCTGATCCTCGGCGTTTATCCGGGATTGCTGGTGGAGGGGATCGACGCCGTGTTTTCGTTCCAGGGAGATTTGATGAACGTAGAATAGTGCTAGAGTTGAGCAGGTTGGGGAGAGGACGAGGAAAGTGTAGGAAGAAGGAAGAGCTCAGGAAAACGAAACGGAAGAGAACAGGAAGAAGGAAGAGCACGGGAAAACGGAAGCTGGAAGAGAAACGGAAGAGAACAGGAATAGAACGGGAATATGGTGGGGAGGCCCTCGTGGCGGAGTCGTTATGCATGTCATAATGACTCTGCGAAGCGGGGGCTTTGTTGTTGGCGAGGAATGTTCGTTGTAGCCCCGGAATTTGCGGATTGCAGGCACGAGTGGGAGTTTGAAGGAGCTGTAAGCCGATTTTTTCGGATTGCAGGGTGCGAGAGGGAGTTTTTCGAGGTCTAAGTCGATGAGGCCGACCTAGCCGCGCCTCCGCCACCCATTTCGATGGATCACAGTTGGGGCATTAAACCGAGTTTGTGTGAGTTGCAGTCTGAGTGTGAGAGTAACTATTGGCGGATGGGGCTCGTGAGAATGAGGCGTAAGAGAGTGGCTAAATGTGATTTTTCTGCTGTGTGTGGGCAGGGATTCCAACGGGAATTCACCTTTTCATGGGGCGAGAGAAATGGGGCAATGCAGGTCGGTCGACGGAGTTAAAAAAATAAGTGGCGACGGACCGAAACCTTGAGGCTTGTACGAAGGTATAAAGGAGGAGAGTGATTCAGCAGGTTGGCAATGTAGGTCTTTTCGGCTGTTTCCTTTTTTGGTGCTACTAAAAGAAGGGGTTACGTATGGAGGAGTCGAATGACTACTAAAATACGTAAAAAGGCAGAATATTAATGATTACAATACGCAATTGGTTCACGCATAGACAATCGCTTTCGGACGCGCAGCCGCGCCTCGAGCGCCTCACCCCACCGGGAGGCGCTCATCGTCTTGCTCTCGCAGCGCGAGGCGGCTTGCGCCGCGCGCTGCTCGCCCTGCTGCTCGGGAGCGTCGCTCTCGGGGGGCTGGCCGTCGCCGGCCCAGTCCCCGCCCTGTCGCTCGCTCCCGGCAGCGAAGCGCCTGCCGCCGCGCATGCGGCAGGCGCAGCCTCTACGGAGCAGCCGCAGAGCTGGCTGCTCCGCTGGACCGACCCCGCGCAGGCGCATGAGCTGCGCGGGACAGAGGTGCTCCGCCGCCAGCCGGACGCGGCGGTGGAAGTGGTGCGTCCCGCCGGCGACAGCGGCGAGGACGTAGAGACCTGGCTGCGCCGTCTGCGCGGCGAGCCAGGGGTCGCTTACGTGCACCCTAATGGCGTGGTGCACGTGCTCTCCGGCGCCGGGGCAGACAGCGGGGCCGCCAATGCGGCCGGCACAGAGGGCAAGGCTGCGTCAGCCAGATTTGGCGACGCAAGTACTCTTGATTCGAAGTACGGACTGGCAGCAGTGTCCAAAGCCTCGCCATCGAATCCATCTGCCGGCCTTGACGACGTACAGATTGCTCCGTCAAGCAAGTCCGGATCGTTGGATGCCAAGAGCGAGCCGGTCAATCGCGCAACGTCGCCATCGAATCCATCTGCCGACCCTGACAACATGCAGACTGATCCCGCAACATCGCCATCGGCTGCCCAGAACGAGCAGGAGGATCCAACGGCTTTGCCATCCGATGCGCCGAGCCAGTCTCCAGCCGCGGACTCTCCGGCGGGGGCGCCGGAGGCGGGACTGGCCGCTGCGAAGCAGCAAGCCGTGAAGGCGAACGATCCGGAGCTGGCGAAGCAGACGCATCTCGCTCTGATTGGCGCCGCCGAGGCGTGGAAGACGGTTAACGGCAATACCGGCATTACGATCGCGCTGGTCGATACCGGCGTGGATCTTGACCATCCCGATCTGAAGGATAATCTGGTGAACGGCGTCAATCTCGTAGAGCGGGGCAAGCCGCCGGAGGATGACAACGGTCATGGCACCAGCGTGGCGGGCGTGCTTGCCGCAGCGGGCAATAATGGAGTTGGCGTGGCAGGCGTGATGTGGAATGCCAAGCTTATGCCAATTAAGGCGCTTGACCAATGGGGCGACGGCACGGAGGAAGATCTGGGCGAGGCTATCTTGTATGCCATGAAGAACGGCGCCAAGATCGTAGTGCTGTCCGTTGGCCTGCACCGCGAGTCGCCATATATGCAGGACATCGTCAATCAAGCCGAAAAACAAGGGGTGCTGCTGGTCGCTGCCGCGGGCAACGACGGTGTATCCCTCGGCTCCAAGGCTGCGGTGAAATACCCCGCTGCTTATCCGACCGTGCTTGCCGTAGGCGGAGCGCGCGCCGACCGCACGGCCGACACGCGCTCCAATCCCGGCTACGAGCTGGATATTATGGCGCCGTGGCATGTGTACACGACGGCCGTCGGAGGCGGGTACAAGAAGGAAGAGGGCACGTCGATGGCGGCCCCGCAGGCGGCGGCCGTTGCTGCGCTCGTCATGGAGCGAAACCCTTCTTTTAAACCGTATCAAGTAAGAGAACTGCTTCGTCAGACGGCAAGAGACATGGGGGCGGCGGGCTTCGATTCGACGTCGGGCTACGGTCTGCTGCAAGCGGATCGCGCCGTTCTTGGCACGTTGTCCAAGGATGCGCACGAGCCGAACAATTCCAGCGGGACGGCATCGACGTTGCCCCTGCGAGCGAATCTGAACGCCGAGCTGTCGTCTGCCAAGGACGAGGATTGGTACATGGTCGATATTCCTTATGACGGTAAGCTGACGATCGGGTACGAGGGCCGAGTTGCGGCTGGCAGCCCGACGCCTACGGTCCGCTTCGGTTATTACGAGGGCGGCAAGCTCGTGCGCGAGGAAGATACAAAGCTTGCCGGCAAGTCGATTGAATTCGCCGTAAATAAAGGGTCGGGACGAATCAAGGTGCAATTCAGCAATCCTGCCCAGACTCAGGCGCTGTCGTATGCTTTAACGACCTCTTTCGCCATTCGCGAGGATGCTTACGAACCCAATGACCGTATAGGGGACGCCTACGCGCTGCAGCCGCGTTCGCAGACGGTGAGCGGCAATTTTCACAAGCAGGCGGACAGGGATTGGTACGTTGTCGATTTCAAGCAGAACGGCCAGCTCAAGCTGTCCCTGAGCACGAATACCGCAAGGATCGATCCCGGCATCTCCGTGCAGCGGGAGGGCCAGACGTTAATCATCTACGACGACCACGGAGAAGGCGCTTCCGAACAAACGCCAGTCATATCCGTCACCGCGGGCAAATATTATATTCGTGTTCACAATGCGATCTCTCTGGATGCAAGTCCAGTCGCAGGTACATATTCGTTGACCATGGATTTCCAGCCGGCGCTGGTTGACCCGGGCGAGCCGAACGACAAGTCATACGAGGCTTTGTTAATGAAGTCGGGCACCGAATACGTAGGAGTAATTGATAAGTCCGGCGATACGGACTGGTTCCAATTCCGGCTGGGCAGCGACAGCGCGGCAGGACTGACCGTGACAGGCGTGCCGCAAGGCGCCACGCTGAAGCTGGAGATCTTCGACAAGCGCATGAAGCTGTCAGGATCGGGGACGACTGATGCGGCTGGCAGCTTGAAAACGAAGGACCAGGTTCTGGAGGCAGGGGTCTATTACGTCAAAATTACGGCGGACCGCGTGTTTCAGAACAATTATTACCGTTTAAAGCTAAGCATAGATGAGCTTGTCGCAGGCTTCCGGGATATATCCGGCCACTGGGCGAAGGATGCCATCGTCAGCTTAAAGGGCAAAGGCATCGTAAACGGCTCAGCGCCATACCGCTTCGAGCCGGACCGTTCCGTAACCCGGGCGGAAGCCGTGACGATGATCATCAAAGCCTATAAGCCGATTGTTGCGGCGCCGTCTACGGGAATGTTCAAGGATGTTGGATCGCACTGGGCCCAAGATTCCATTGCAAAGGCCGTCGCCAAAGGCTGGGTGAAAGGATATCCGGACGGGACCTTCAAGCCGGATGAGCCGATTACGCGAGCGGAGATGGCTATCATAATCGGCAACGCCGAGGGTTTAAAACCGAGAATACAGACGACGAGACCGTTCAACGATGTCGCGTTGTACGATTGGTACACTCCCATGCTGAGCGCCATGAAGCAGGACGGCAAGCTTAGCGGCGTGGAAGCGAATCTGTTCAAGCCGAATGACACGGCAAGCCGCGCCGCATTCGCGACGTTGCTGTACCGATATGTATAATGCCGTGTCTGCCCTTAGGGGATATGACGGATGAGGAGGACGGTTGGCCAAGATGTCCGAGATATGGAACACAACGGGAATGACGGGGTTATTTTCGATCGTAGTGGAACTGCTCAGTATTTTCTTCGTCTGGATGCTGCTGCAGGAGGTAAAGTGGGAGACCTTCTTCCAATACCCCCGCCGGCCCAAGGCCAGAATGCTGCAGGTGGTGCTTGCGGTCGGGATCGGCCATCTGTTTGCCGGCTTTATATTGCAGTATTGGGGTTACAGCGTCATGCTTCGAGGTTTTGTCGAATAACATGCGCGAAACATGTCAACAATGGGTAATACATAGCTTCACATCTTGACGGCAATTGTCGATAACCATTCTAGGCGCTCCCGAATTGGCAATTGCAGCCCAGGATGTAAATCGCGGAGCGGCGGGGCAAATGAATCTTTCCAGAATAATTTGGGAAAAAAATGTTCTTGTCGATTATTGTTGCCAGATGTTATGATGAAGTTTAGTGAATGCTCGAGGACTGCCAAAAAACGACAGGTTCAAAGGCTATTTGAAACAGAAATTGCAATTCGCGGAGGGACACAAGATGACCAAAATTATCGTCCGCGGAGGCCAGCGCTTATCGGGAACGGTCCGCGTCAGCGGCGCCAAAAATGCAGTGCTCCCCATTCTTGCTGCCTCATTATTAGCGACGGAAGGAGACAGCGTCATCTGTGACGTGCCCCTCCTCGACGACGTTATGACGATCCAGAGCGTGCTTGCTTCATTGGGCGCTCAGCTTACTTATAATAACGAGACGATGCGGATCTCCGCACCGATTATTCATTCTTGCGAAGCTCCTTACGAGCTCATCCGAAAAATGCGAGCTTCCTTCCTGGTTATGGGTCCGCTATTGGCCCGCATCGGCAAGGTACGCATCTCGCTTCCCGGCGGCTGTGCCATCGGCACTCGTCCGATCGATCAGCACTTAAAGGGATTCGAGGCGATGGGCGCCGAGATTACGCTAGGCCACGGCTTTATCGAGGCAAGCGTTAAGGATCGCCTAAAGGGCGCCAAGATTTATCTGGACGTTGCAAGCGTAGGCGCCACCGAAAACATTATGATGGCCGCCGCGCTGGCGAACGGCACGACTACGATCGAAAACGCGGCGAAGGAACCGGAAATCGTGGACCTCGCCAATTATATTAACGCCATGGGCGGCAAAGTGCGCGGCGCAGGCACCGGCATGATCCGAATCGAGGGTGTTGAGCGCCTGTCTGGTGCAAGACATAATGTGATTCCGGATCGCGTCGAAGCGGGCACCTACATGATCGCGTCCGCCATTACGGGCGGCGACGTGTTCGTCGAAGGCGCCATCGCCGATCACTTGATGCCGGTCATCTCGAAGCTGCAAGAGATGGGCGTCGAGATTGTGGAGAGCGACAACGGCATTCATGTAAAAGGACCTCAGTCGCTTAAGGGCGTCGACGTCAAGACGCTGCCGCATCCGGGCTTCCCGACAGATATGCAGTCCCAGATGATGGCTCTGCTGCTTGTGTCCGAAGGCACGAGCGTCGTCACGGAGACGGTTTTCGAGAATCGGTTCATGCATGTCGAAGAGTTCCAAAAGATGAATGCAAACATTAAGGTGGACGGCCGCTCGGCCATCGTAACCGGAGGCGTGCCGCTCTCTGGAGCAAAGGTGACGGCCACGGATCTTCGCGCGGGAGCTGCGCTGATCTGCGCGGCGCTTCGCGCCGACGGAGAGACGGAAGTAACCGGATTGCATCACGTGGATCGTGGTTATGTTGACATTACGGGCAAGCTGGCTGCGCTCGGCGCAGACATTCGCCGTGTCGCGCTGGACGATGAGCCAGTGCTGGCAAGCACATCGGTACAGATCCAGCAGCATGCCGAGTCCGCACAGCCGAATCCGCAAGTCGCAGCAGCGAAAGCCGCAGCGGTTGCCGCATCCAGTGAACCGGTCGTCGCGTTCAAGCGCGACAAGGAAGCGGTTGTGTTGAAGGTGCAGCCGACCTGGGCGTAACATTTGCGCGCATCATTCTTATAACGGGAGACGACTGTACAGCCCTGGAGCGAATAGGCTCCGGGCTGGTCAAAGGAGTCTCCTGTTTGTTTTGCGGACAAATTGTTGTTCGGCTCATTTGCTACGGGACTCCCACTCAAAAAACTCTTCCTACTTGCATCCGTTTGACAACAACCAGGCCGAACGCGATTTGCGTATGGTCAAGGTCAAGCAGAATGTTCGCACGGAGCAGGGGGCGAAGGTCCTTGCCGTCTGCGGGGCGTGGTCTCCACTTTGATCAAGCAACGCCTTCCCGTTCTTTCTTCGCTATCCCAAGCTTTTCACGGAGCTCCGATTTTGCCAGGTACCTAAGTAGTAACGAAAAATCATACACAATACGTCTGAAAAGTTGGTGAGCGGGCGTGTGAGTATGAAATATCATACACAATGCGCCTGAAACGTTGGTGAGTGAGCGTATGAGTATGAAAAATCATACACAATGCGCCGGAAACGTTGGCGAGCGGGCGTATGAGTATGAAAAATCATACACAATGCGCCGGAAAGGACGGTGAGCGGGCGTATGAGTATGAAAAATCATACACAATGCGCCGGAAAAGTTGGAGAGCGGGCTTGTGTATGAAAAACATACACGATGCGTAAGTCGGAATTTCAGGCAATCCGCCGCATGCCGGCATGGGTTGTTCCCGTAGCCATTAGGCAGGCTGCAAGAACAACCCGTCTTTACTTTCAGGCGCACGCGAGGCTACCGGAACCGAGAGGTCTCAGAGGAGAGGCGCTATAAAGGTGGCTCGCGCCCGCTTCATCTCTGTACGGGCAGCCTCACGACAAAGCAAGCTCCCTGCGAGGAGGACGGCTCCCCTTCAGGCCCGCCGTGCTCCGTGACGATCCCGATCGTGCCGCCGTGCAGTTCGACGATCTTGCGTGCGATGGACAGGCCGAGGCCGCTGCCGCCGACGCTTCTATTGCGGGACGGATCGGCCTTGTAGAACCGCTCGAATACCCGCTCTCGTTCCTCAAGGGGAATACCGGGACCCGTGTCGCGAACGGACACGAGGATGACGCCGTCCTCTTCGGCCGCGGCTATAACGATAGCTCCGCCGCTTGGCGTAAACTTGATGCTGTTCGCCAGCAGATTGGTCCAGACGCCGTTCATTAGCTCGGCATCGGCTGTTAAGGCGAGCGGTTCGGCTTGGAGCTCGACGCGCAGCGACTTGCGCTGCCAGGCCGGTTCTCCGGCCAAAATAATTTCCCGCAGCTGGCGGTCCAATCGGTAAGGCGCGGGATGGAAGGGATGCTGTTCGGAGTCGAGAGAGGACAGCTTGAGCAGATTGTCGCTTAGCTTGGACAGCCGGCTGCTCTCCTGCTGAATGATTCCGACATACCGCTCCTTCTCTTCGATCGTCACGTCATCCGCGCGAAGCGCCTCGGCGAAGCCGTGAATGGATGTTAAAGGCGATTGAATCTCATGCGAGACATTGGCGACGAAATCCTGCCGCATCGACTCGATCCGCGACAAGCCCTTCGCCATTGTGTTCATACTGCCCGCGAGCTCGCCAAGTTCGTCACGGCGCTTGACCGGCAGCCGAAC
The DNA here is from genome assembly GCF_018604145.1 of Paenibacillus agaridevorans. NCBI lineage: Bacteria > Bacillati > Bacillota > Bacilli > Caryophanales > Paenibacillaceae > Paenibacillus > Paenibacillus agaridevorans. Next base: position 7,298,230 of record NZ_CP075889.1, read on the forward strand.
GGCGAAGTTGCCCGACGACATGCGAAGCGCGGCATCGTTAATATGTTTGATCGGACGGACGAGGAAGCGCGCGGCGAACAAGATAAGCACGGAACCGATCGCCAGCAGCGCGAGGAGCAAGGTGGCCGTCGTCAGGATAAAGTTGCTGTTGCGCGGATATCGATTATGCTGCAGGAAGATCGACCACTGCTCGCCGTCCAGCGTGACGAGACGGCCGATGGATTCGCCGACCGAAGGCTGGCGTGGGGGCAAGCCGGAGCGATATCCCCATATGCGTGGACTGCCCTCTCCCGTCCATGACTCGGCAGGTACGGCTTTATCTGCTGCATCACCGCTATTCGCGGCATCGGCCGGCCGGCTGCTGTCAGTTTCCGCGGCGGTTTCCCGTTGCGAGCGTATGCCTGAGTACTCGTTATCGAAATCCGAGGCGCTGGCCGACTCATTGATTGTTCCCTTTGAGCTGCCTCTCGTTTCGACCTCAATAGAATCGTTGGCAGATACTCCGTTTGTTGCTTCTACCCCTCGTCTTTCCAACCAGGGCAAAACGCCTGGCGGCCGAAATCCGTTTACTCGCCGCTGGAGTTCCTCCGCAGACTCGCCAACCGAGATGCGTTCGCCTTTGGAGCTGACCGCAAGGATAGTCATGTCCTCGATATCGGCGATTTCTTCGAGGAACCCGGACAGCGAGGATGGTTCGACGACATGATGGAGCTGCCGTATCCGCTCGAAGGCATCGTCGTAGTTCTGGGCAACCGAGCCGCGGGATCCCTTGAACAACTGGTTCGTCAGCAGGAACGCCAGCGCGATGCTTAGCACGACAACCAGCAGGAACGTCGCGACAATGCGGACGTATAGGCTGCGCGTCATCCGGCGGCAGACTCCAGACGATAGCCGAGTCCTCTCACCGTTTCGATGCGGAAGCCGAAGCTCCCTTCGGGGAATCGGGTACGGAGCCGCTTAATATGGACGTCCACCGTTCTCTCATCGCCCTCGTAATCGACTCCCCATAGCTGGGTAATGAGATCCTCCCGAGAAAAGGTTTTGCCGGGATAGCTGGCCAGCCTGAATAACAGTTCGAATTCCTTAGGCGGCAGCGACAAGGTTTCCTCGCCGCAGCAGATGCGGAAGTCGGCATAGTTCATGCTGATGCTGCCCAACTCGATGTTCTGGGAAGCGGTAATCCGGTACCGTCTGAGCAGAGCCTTCACGCGAGCTTGCAGCTCTGGCGGGTCGAATGGCTTGACCATGTAGTCATCCGCTCCCAGCTCAAGTCCCTTCACTTTGTGTATCGTCTCCCCTTTGGCCGTCAGCAGCAGCAGCGGAATGTCGTAGATTCCGCTCAATTCGGAGCATAACGCCCAGCCATCCATCCGGGGCATCATGATGTCGATGATGGCGAGGTCAGGCTTTACGGACTTCAACTTCTCCAACGCTTCAATGCCGTCCCCGGCCTCCACGACCTGATGGCCGTCCCTCTTGAGAAATAATCCGATCAGCTCGCGAATGTTGGGATCGTCGTCGACGACAACGATTTTGGGCATGCCGGTGTCCCCCGATCTACACTAATTTCTGTACCCTCAAGCATATATGAACAAGCTTAGACCAAGCTGAACCGAATATGAAAGGAAGCTGAAAATAGTGAACCGGAACGAATGAGGATGCGTGCGATGCAACGTATCACTTCTGGTACCCCGTCCGCCGGGACCTGCGTTCGGGCAGTAGACAAGGACGTTCATATGCCGTTCATGAACCCATGCTATAGTCCCTCTTGATATCGATAGTCGGAAGGTGGAGTGGACATGAGGAAGTGGATGATCGGCGTCGGTGTAGTGCTGGTGGTAGTAGCGGCAGCAGGCTCCGGCGGCTACTATTATTGGGATGCCCAGCGCCCGTTGGCCGCCGCGGCCGAGGCGACGTCGGTCTCAGCAAGAGCGACGAGAGGGGATATTGTCCTCAAAGTGAGCGGTTCCGGCTCCGTGGCGGCCGAGACGAAGGAATCGGTCAAGGCGGGCCTTAACGGAACAATCGAGGAGCTTGGCTTTAAGGCGGGAGATCATGTGACTGCCGGGCAGGTGCTTGCCGTCTTCGAGAAGGAGGATGTGAGCGGCCAGATCGACCAGAAGGTGCTTAGCATCAAGAAGCAGCAATTGCAATTGGAGCAGTACGAGAAGCAATATAAGGAAGCGGCTGTGGCGGATGAGGCGGATCCAGCCTCACTGGCATCGATTCAGCTTAATATTGAGGTGTTGAAGCTGGAGATGGCGGCTGGCGAGAAGGAACTGGCGGAGCTGAGGGAGCAGCAAGCGGAACGGCTGGAGGTTACAGCTGCGATTGACGGAGTGGTAACGGTCAGCGAGGTCGCTGTCGGAGATACAGTGCAAGCCAATACCATCATTGCGGATATCGTTGACTACAATGCTCTTACCTTCAACGTTCAGGTGGACGAGCTGGATATGCCTCGGATTACCGTAGGCCAGTCAGCGGAAATTCATCTCACCGCCTTTCCCGACAAGACGTTCGAAGGCGAGATTCTGGAGCTCGCCAAGGAGGGCTCGGTATCGGGCGGCGTGGCGGCATACGAGGTTGCCATTGCGCTCAAGGAAGTGGAAGGCGTTCTTGCCGGCATGTCCGGACAAGCGGATATGATTATCGATTCCCGCGAAAATGTAGTCGTCGTCCCTGTGGATGCGGTCGTGGAGCTGATGGGCCGGACTTATGTCCGCGTGCCTGCCGAAGGCGCTTCGGACGCTTCCTCGCCGGAGACGGGGCAGCCCCCGTCAATGCCGGGCGGCGAGCGTACGGGCGGCGCCGCAGGAGCAGGAGCGGGTGAAGGCGCGGCAGGTCCGGGCGGCGAGAGCTGGAGTGGCGCCGCAGGCGTAGGAGCGGGTGAAGGCGCAGTAGGTCCGGGCGGCGGCCGTAGATCCGCCGTGCAAGGCGGCGCTGACGGCGAAGCAGTGCCAGAGAGGCGGGCTGCCGGAGCTGGAGGGGCTATGGTTGCTATTCCTGCTATGCCTGCAGACGGACAAATTCCACAAAGGCCATCGTCCGGTCCAGGACGCGCGGAAGGGGAAGTCCCGATGCCGTCCGGTCAAGCTCGTTCCCAGGAGACGACCTTGGCTTCCTCAGCGTCAGGCGACGCAGACGGACAGTCCGCTCCTGCCCAGGCTCCGGAAGCCCAAGCCCCGGGTGTCGGGGGACAGACGGCCCCCGACCTGGCAGGCGATGACCGAATAAGCGCCATGGCGGAGCGAATCGGACTTGGCGGTCAGTTGAAAGAAGTCACGGTAGGCCTTAGCGACGAAACGTATGTGGAGATCGTATCGGGCTTATCCGAGGGCGATACGGTGCTTGTCCCGCTGCCGCAGGGTACGGTTGGAACAGCCCCGTCGTCCGCGGGTGCCGAGATGATGTTCCCAGGCGGCATGGGCGGCAACTTTGGCAATTTCGGCGGCGGAGGCTTCGGCGGAGGAGGCCAGGGATCAGGCGGCATGCGCGGTGGAATGCCGCAAGGCGGCGGTGCCCGATGATGCAGGCGAATATGGAGCCTCTTATCGACATTCGGGAGCTGTCGAAGAGCTACGTAATGGGAAGAGAGAAAGTGCGCGTCTTAAACGAAATATCGCTGCAGGTTATGCCGGGTGAATTTGTTGCGATTGTGGGGCCCTCGGGTTCGGGCAAGTCCACGCTTATGAACGTTATCGGTTGCCTGGACGCGCCGAGCGAAGGAAGCTACAAGCTGGACGGCATAGAGGTGAAGGGGCTGAGCGACAACAAGCTGGCCAATATTCGCAACCGTAAGATCGGCTTTATCTTCCAATCGTTCCACCTGCTTCCGAAGCTGTCCGCGATCGAGAACGTGGAGCTGCCGCTCGTCTACCGGGGCATGTCTTCGAAAGAGCGGCGCGAGCGCTCCACCCGCGCGCTCGCGCAGGTCGGCTTGTCGGAGCGAATGTTCCACAAGCCAAGCGAGCTGTCCGGCGGTCAGCAGCAACGGGTCGCCATCGCTCGCGCGCTCGCCGGGCATCCGCCGATGCTGCTGGCCGACGAGCCGACGGGCGCTCTGGATACAAAGACCGGTCAAGAGGTGCTCGCGCTCATTGAGCAGCTCAATGCGGAGGGCCATACGATTGTGCTCATTACGCATGACCAGGAAGTAGCCCGCCGTGCTTCGCGCATCGTCGTTATGAGAGACGGCTGTATGACCGAGCAGGAGAGGAGGGTGGAGCATGAAGTTGTCCCAAGGCTTCCGAATGGCCTTCTCCAGCATCCTGTCCAACAAGCTTAGAACCGTTCTGTCCATGCTGGGCATCCTGATCGGGGTGGCTACGGTCATCGCGCTAGTCGCCATGGGCGAAGGCTCTTCCCGTCAGGTTGAGGAGCAAGTATCCTCTCTCGGAACCAACATGCTCTCGGTCACGATTACCGGTCGCGGCACGGACACGACATTAACGAAGGACGAGGCGCTCGAGCTTGCCAATATCGAAGGCATAGCCGGCGTATCGCCGGTCGTGAGCTCTTCGGCGTCGGTGAAGTACGACAAGACGAGTACAAACGTCACCGTCGACGGCATTACGACGGAGTACGAGCTTGTGCAGGACTTCAGCGTGCAGAGCGGCCGGTATATTACGGCGATGGACGAGCGCAACAAGACGCGGGTCGCGCTGATTGGCGTTACGACGTCAGACGAGTTGTTCGGCAGCGATGATCCGCTGGGCAAGGTCGTACTTGTCAACGGCATGCGCTTTACGATCGTCGGCTTGCTGGAGCCTAAGGGAAGCTCGCTAGCCGGCTCTAACGACGAGAAGCTTCTCATCCCGCTGTCGGTTGCCCAGCGTATCTTCAATAGCGACGGCGTCCGGACGGTGTATATTCAGACAACGGAGATGGATGTCATGGACGCCGTGACGTCGAGGCTGGAGACCGAGCTGACGGGGTTGTTCCGCGGCGATTCGAACAGTTATCGCGTCTTCAATCAGCAGGATGCAATGGACACGCTCAATGCCGTTAACGAGACGATGAACACCATGCTGGTCGGCGTTGCGGCCATCTCGCTGGTGGTCGGAGGCATCGGCATTATGAATATTATGCTCGTCTCCGTGACGGAGCGGACAAGGGAGATCGGCATCCGCAAGTCTCTTGGCGCCAAGCGGCGCGACGTGATGCTGCAATTCCTGATCGAGGCAATGTCGATCAGCACGCTCGGCGGCGCGCTGGGCGTAGCGCTCGGATACGCGGCTTCCTTCGTCATCGAGACGGCTATGGATTCGCCGACGGCCGTCTCCTCGGATATGGCGCTGTACGCATTCCTCTTCTCGGCCTGCGTCGGCATCGTCTTCGGTCTCTTCCCGGCTTACAAAGCCGCCGGCCTGAAGCCGGTAGACGCGCTGAGGCACGATTAACGGTCCTGCGGCGATGATTGGATGGTAAGGCACAATTCGCAATTTCATAGCTAGTTTTTCCAACAAACAGGTAATGATCCGCCCTTCCGGCGACGATCGTTGCCTGTTTGGTTTGGCTCTAGACGCCCAAGGATGACAACGCAGTGAAATCGAATAAGAAAGAGACGATCAGGAGAACGAAACGAAAAAATGAAGCATAGAAGTATACTTCATTGACCCCAGCCGCTGCCGAACCTGATTTTGTTCTTCTACCCTACCAATCCAGCTCATAGAATGTAGTACAGGCGGTTAAGAGGAGGTTAAGAGAATCCTCTCATCCGTGCTGAATGAAAGAGGGCTGCGCAGCCTGTCAGGGAAGGAGCGTAGGGTAGCATAAGAGCAACAGGATGGTTTGGCAGGTCGAAGGCAATTCGTATTCCGGGCAATAAGCAATGGTGGTCTGTCTTCGGGGTAGGAATCGCGCTGGGCGGTGTCGTCTTCGGTATGCGATGGTTTCTGATGGAAGCGGACAATGGGCTCGCGAAGGATGTGTACCCGGCATCCATTCCCTTTGCGATCCGGGCTACAGACGGTGATCAAGGACAAGCGATCGAGGAATCTGGCAGCATACAGGAAGACGGGTTGGGTTCTAAAACAGTTGACAAGCCGGGCACTCACGCTGGTGCTTTGCCTGTCGTCGAGTCGGAGGATGGGGACAAGCAGCCAACTGATAGTGAAGCCGGTACGCCGGGTATTGAGCCTAAAGGAGCAGATAGCGATGCGATGCCGCCGGCAACATTGCAGCAAGCTCCGGGAGACGTAACCGCGGAGGACAAGTCCGGGACGCAAGTCGAGCCTGCCGTTAAGGGCGCGCTTGAGGGAGTAACCGTCCGAGTCTATCTGACCGGTACGGGCACGGTAGAGAAGGTGCCGATCGAGACCTACGTAATGGGTGTGCTGGCGGGGGAGATGCCGATCGACTTCGAGCTGGAGGCGCTGAAGGCGCAAGCGATCGCGGCAAGAACCTATATCGTTCGCAGACTGGCGTCGGGCGACAATGAGCTGGCGAGCCGGGGAGCGGATGTCTCGGATACGGTGGAGCATCAAGTCTACGTGTCGAAGAAGGAGCTCGGCAGGCGTTGGGAGGGAGATGCGGAGGCGGAGAATCTGGCGAAGCTTGCCCAGGCCGTCCGCGAGACGGAAGGACTCGTTGTCACCTACGAGGGAGAACCGATTCAGGCAGCCTTTTTCTCGACCAGCAACGGATACACGGAAAATTCCGAGGAGTATTGGACGATGTCGCTCCCTTACTTGCGCAGCGTCGACAGCCCATGGGACAAGTCGATCTCGCCCCGATACGAGCAAGAGGAGACATTCGAGCTCTCGCGATTCTATAAGCTGATGGGAATGAAAGGAAAGAAGGCGAAGGGCAAGCCCTCTATTAAACTGGTCGATAAAACGGAGGGCAATCGAATCAAGTCTATATCCGTCAACGGGACGGCCTTTACCGGGAGAGAAGTGAGAGAGCGGTTGGGACTGGCATCCTCGCAATTCAGTTGGAAGATTGGCAAGGAGGGCATTACGTTTACAACCTACGGCTTCGGGCACGGAGTCGGCATGAGCCAGTGGGGAGCGAACGGGATGGCCAAGGAAGGCCGTACGGCCGTGGATATTCTGCTTCATTACTACTCGGGGACCAAGGTCGAACAAGCCTCGAATCTACCATAAGAGGCCGCAAAGGTTCCTATCGATCTTGATGTGATACTCGATGCATACTCTATTGCGCCGAAAGCCGTACTTCTTGAGCATGTACGATTAGGATAAACTCTTAAAAAATGCTATGTCTCACGTATAAACCTAGCAGATCTGGCAACAATGGCTAGTGAGGTGATAGCTAATGAATGAACAAAACCAAAACAAAAACAAGCAAGAAACTCCCAAAAATAGTCTGGGAGGCGCGTCTGCCGCAAACTCTAGCAGCGGACTGAAGAAGCTATTCGCAAAGCGATGGGTTTCTCCAGCGATCTTCATGGCTGCGGCAGCAATTATCGTTACTCTCATGTGGATCTATCAGGGGTCGGGTGAGACGGACCAAGCGACAATGGGTCCGGACAACGCCGCTGAAGAAGCACAAGGGAACGAAGAGACAGGCAAGGGCGAGGATGTCGTGGGCGTGATCACGGGCGACGAGAAGATGGCATGGCCGGTAGTCGATTACAATGCGCTGCAGAAGGAAACGCTGTATTATGATGAGGACGCAAGCGAGGCCGAGAAGGAAGCGGCGCTGATCCAGGTCGGCAACTCCTTTACGGCTCATACGGGCATCGACTTTGTTGATCCCAACGGTACGCCATTCGATGTTCTGGCGGCGCTGTCCGGCAAAGTAACTTTGGTGAAGCAGCATCCGACGAACGGCACTATCGTGGAGATCAGCCATGGCAACGGTCTGGTGACGGTGTATCAGAGCCTCTCGGACGTTCAAGTGGCAGAGGGCGACGACGTTGAGCAAAACACGATCATCGCCAAGGCGGGCCGCAGCGAGCTTGAGAGCGACCTCGACGTGCATCTCCACTTCGAGACGCGTCTCAACGGATCGCCGGTCAACCCGGCGGATTATATCGTCAAGTAATTTCGCACTAGGACGAAAGTCGTCCGAAACCGCGGGCAGGCAAGGGATTTTTCCCTGGCCTGCTTCTTTTTTTGCAAAAATATTCACTTTCCGGGCTTGTCACGCTTGGCCACAACGAATATATACCCACTCCACTCATATAATGTACCAAACTATCTCGAGTAGGGAGGCGGGAACGTGCACGATTACATCAAAGAGCGAACCATTAAAATAGGCCGCTGCATCGTGGAAACGAAGCATACGGTGCGGACGATCGCCAAAGAATTCGGCGTGTCCAAGAGCACGGTGCATAAGGATTTGACCGAGCGGTTGCCGGAGATTAACCCGGACCTGGCCGACCAGGTAAAGCACATTCTCGAGTACCACAAGTCGATCCGGCATCTTAGAGGAGGCGAAGCGACCAAGATCAAGTACAAGAAAACCAGCTCCAAGAAGCGCGAAGTGCTCGCTGCGGGCAAGGTCTGACATTACCCGAATATTCATCAAAAATTGCTTGGCGAAGAGAGGATTTTGGTCTTTTTTGACGAATAATGTACGTTAGGGGTTTTTCCACGGATGTTGGAAGGCCAAATGGAACGCCTACGTACAATTTATTAGTTGGGGGACTTACGCCTTATGCTAAGCAAGGATATCGGGATTGATCTGGGGACGGCTAATGTATCCATTCATGTAAAGGGTAGAGGTATTGTGCTTGACGAGCCTTCGGTCGTTGCGATCGAAAGCGATTCGAAGCGAGTGCTCGCGGTCGGCGAGGACGCGCACCGTATGGTTGGACGTACGCCGGGCAACATTGTGGCGATCCGTCCGCTGCGGGACGGCGTCATCGCCGACTTTGAGATTACGGAAATTATGTTGAAAGCGTTTATTGACCGGGTGGATGGCCGCAAGTGGTTTAGCCGTCCCCGCATTCTGATCTGCGCGCCGACAAACATTACGTCCGTCGAACAGAAGGCGATACGGGAAGCGGCGGAGAGAAGCGGCGCGAAGGAAGTTTACCTGGAGGAAGAACCGAAGGCCGCGGCTATCGGGGCCGGCATGGACATCTTCCAGCCTAGCGGCAACATGGTTGTGGACATCGGCGGAGGCACAACGGATATAGCGGTGCTGTCTATGGGCGACATTGTAACGGCATCTTCCATAAAGGTGGCGGGCGACAAGTTCGACGATGCCATCATGAAGTACATCAAAAATAAGTACAAGCTTTTGATCGGGGAACGGACCAGCGAGGATATCAAGATCAAGATCGGCACTGTCTATGCGGAGAATCGGAACGAAGAGATCGATATTCGGGGCCGGGATATGGTGTCCGGCTTGCCGCTGACCGTAACGATTCGCTCTCATGAAGTGAGAGAGGCGTTGTGGGATTCTGTTATGTCGATCGTAGCCGCAGCCAAATACGTGCTGGAGCAGACGCCGCCGGAGCTGTCGGCGGATATCATCGACAGAGGCGTGATTCTGACCGGCGGCGGAGCGCTGCTGGGGGGCATGGACGCGTTGCTGGCGGACGAGCTTAAGGTGCCGGTGCTCATAGCGGAGAACCCTATGCACTGCGTCGTTAAAGGGACGGGCATTCTGCTCGATCACTTGGACAGGCTCAAGAAGTAAGCCCTGCGGCATAGGAGCTTTGGATGGGGACCCAGGCACAGGGGCAGCATGGCGGAGCAAGGGCGGACAAGCTTGGCGGAAGCGGCGGATTCCCGCAGGTAGGGCGCCTTAGGGGGGCGCGCCGAGGCGGAATATAAGTCTCTGGTCTCATGTTCAGCTATTAAGCGGTCTTGATTCCGGACCGATAAATATAGAAGAGTCATCACATTGAGCAGAACTTAGGGCAGAACTTAGGAGGAGTACCGTGCTAAGAGGTCTTTATACGGCAGCGTCCGGCATGATCGCGCAGCAACGCCGACATGATACGGTTACGAATAATATATCCAATATCAATACACCGGGATACAAACAGACGAACGCCGTGACGCGTTCATTCCCGGAGATGCTTCTGTCCATGACGGGAGTGCAAGGCGCAGAGCGAACGGAGATCGGCCGATGGACGAGCGGGGTGTTCGCCGAGGAGAGCCTGTCCATTCATCTGCAAGGCGACTTGACGCAGACGAATCAATCCTCCGACTTCGCGTTGATCTCTGACATCGAAGTGGATGGCCTTACTTTCGACGCATCCGGCAAGAGGGTATCGGCTGACGGCGAGGTAGTCTTTCAGCCTCAGGCATTCTTTACGGTCCAGGATCCGTCTGGCGAGATCCGTTACACGCGCGGCGGCAAGTTTACGTTAACGGGTGACGGCTTCCTGATGACGGGCGATGGTTCATTCGTGCTTGGCACGAACGGACAGCCGATTACTCTGCCGCAAGGCGTAGGGCTCGACAACCTGGTGCTTACGGCGGATCAACGCTTTATCGACGAGGATGGCAACGATGTCGGCGCGCAGCTGCTCATCTCCCGGATCGAAAATCCGAATGATCTCGTGCGCGAAGGCAATGGCAACTTCCGCTTCAAGAACGGCGAGGGAGAAGTGCAGGCGATTGCAGCAGATGAGCGTATCGAAGTCAGACAAGGCTTCATAGAGCGCTCCAACGTCGATGCGGCGCAAGCCTCGGTGGATCTTATGGCGGCGCTGCGCGCATACGAAGCGAACCAGAAGGTCATCCAATTCTACGATCAGAGCTTGCAGAAGGCGGCGAACGAGATTGGCCGCGTTTAATGACTAAGGGAACAAGGGGGAATTACGCGGCATGAACGCTTCGATGATTAACGCCATGGTGTCGATGAACGCCCTCCAGCAGAAGCTGGATCTGTTATCGGATAATATTGCCAACGTCAACACGGTCGGTTACAAGAAGAAGGAAGCGTCCTTCGAGGATCTGCTGACGAACATGAAGACGCAGCCGGGTTCATTCGAACGGCCGGGACGGCTGACGCCGTTGGATCTCAATCAAGGCTGGGGCGCACGGGTAACGATGATTCAGCCCAATCTGACGCAAGGTCCGCTTAAGTCGACGGACAATGTTTCGGATCTCGCCATCGAAGGCAACGCCTTGTTCGAGGTCCAGGTAGATGGAGCGGGGACGCGCGCTTACACGCGCAACGGAGCGTTCCAGTTGACGATGCGGGCAAACGGTGATACGATTTTGGCAACGGAAGACGGTTATCCGGTTGTGGCGAACGTGCCTGACGGCAATGGCGGATTCGTGGAGGGCAACGTTGTGCTGCCGGCAGGGTACACGCTGCGCGTGGATGCCGATGGCACGGTTCGCGGCGTATCCTCCGAGAATACGATTGAGCTCGGCAGCATCAAGCTGCTGCAAGCTTCCCGCCCTGCGGCGCTTACGCCGGTGGCGGACAATTTGTTCACGATTGCGTTCGGCATTAATGTCGACGACGTCGTGCAGGAGATTGTGCCGACGATGGATAATCGGATCGCTCTGCGTCAAGGCTACTTAGAGCAGTCTAATGTACAGCTTACCGACGAGATGACAGAGCTAATCAATGTCCAGCGCGCTTATCAATTGGCAGCAAGAGCGTTATCGTCCAGCGATACGATGATGGGTATTGCGAACACGATGCGCGCGTAGGATGGAATGAAGGTGATCGTATGGCTGACGAACGAAGAGATTCGAGCCGTATCGAATTGGAAGACAGACCAGCCCCGGGCGGAGTCAGAGCAGGCGGAGCAACGGCCGAGCTGAGGACTCCTATGAGGAGCAGCGGATTGTCCCGTATGGAACGGCATGGCGGATCTTCGTCGAACTCGAGCTCGAACTCGAGCACAGCGAATGATCAAGAGAAGGAAGTCCCTGCTAAGAAGGCGAAGCTGACCTTCAGGAAGAAGGAGTCTGCGGAGCCAGCGAAGCCGGAAGCGGAAGAGCCGGTGAACGAACCGGAGTGGGATGAGGAAGCAGAAGAGGAACGCGAATACCCGAGATGGGCGGTCGTGTCTTTCTGGCTGTTCCGCAAGAGTATCGTCCCCGTCGTCATGATTGTGATGCTCATCGTCGGCCTGTATGCCGGATATGTGTTCCTCGGCGACGCTCCCAAGGATGAAGTGTTCAAATGGTCGACTTGGCAGCACTTGTACGACCTCGTTTTTGCAGAGTCTTGATTAGCTATATTCTCCAGGCCCATGGCCTGACGCGCGAGTCCTCCTGGAGACGGGGGGCTTTTTTGTTGTTTAGGAGAGACGTTATTTGGAAAAATCCGTTCCGTTCGCGACATGCAACATGCGAGTATGAAAAATCATACACAATGGAGCCGGAATGGTGGATTCGGGGCACACGAGTATGAAAAATCATACACAATGGAGCCGGAATGGTGGAATCGGGGCACGCGAGTATGAAAAATCATACACAATGGAGCCGGAATGGTGGAATCGGGGCACGCGAGTATGAAAAATCATACATAATGGAGCCGGAATGGTGGATTCGGGGCACGCGAGTATGAAAAATCATACACAATCGAGCCATAACAAAAGCCCCTCCATCAGGAGAGGCTCTTTATCATGTCAATTAGCTCAAGGAACGAGGAGCAAGGAAGCAAGAAACTTGCAAGACTCCCTGCTGCCCTGCTGCCTCGTTGCCTCATTAATGCGTTGCGCTCATGCGCGCCTTGGCAGCTCCCTCTTCTTTGGGAGACACGGATCTTCTAATGAAGAAAGACAATACAAGAGCGACGATCGCGAAGATCATGCCCAGCCGGAAAGCGTCGTGGATACCTGCATTCAAAGCGAGGGCTCCAAGCGCAGGATCGGTCGGATCAGCCGCCGTAAGTGCATAATCCTTGGTTCCAGACGACATTACGCTGATGAAGAACGCGATGCCAAGTGCGCCGGCAACTTGCTGCAGGGTGTTCATGATAGCCGTGCCATGCGGGTAATACTGGCGAGTCAACTGGTTCAGACCATTAGTCTGAGCCGGCATCATGATCATGGACATCGCTATGCTCATTGTGCAGTGCAGCAGAACGATCGTCGATGTTGGGGTATCGAGCGTGATACGCGTGAATAACCACATGACCAGCACGAGAATCGCGCAGCCTGGAATAACCAGCGCTCTCGGGCCGAACTTATCGAACAGCTTGCCTGTAACAGGAGACAGAAAACCGTTCAGAATGCCGCCCGGCAAAAGCACGAGGCCTGCTGCGAATGCGGTCATGCCCATACCTTGCTGCATCAGAATCGGCAGCAGCATCAGTGTGGAGAACAGCGACATCATAACGATGATGACCTGCACGGTGGCAAAGGAGAACATCGGAGCTTTAAACGCCCGAAGGTCCAGGATCGGCGTCTTGGAGGTGAGCTGACGCCAGATAAATAAGGCAAGCGCTACGGTTCCAGCAGCGACGAACGCGTATACGCGTGGATTCGACCAGCCGTTCTCCACTTCGCCAAGGCTGCTGAAGCCATAGACGATGCCGCCGAACGCGATCGTGGACAACAGGATGGAGAGGATATCAACCCGCGGTTTGGTTACATCGGTAACGTTCTTGAGGAAGATAAACGCAAAGATGACTGCAAAGATCGCGAACGGCAGTACGAGATAGAACAACCATCTCCAATTCATGGATTCCAGAATCAGACCGGAGAGGGTTGGTCCGATCGCAGGCGCGAACATGATGACGAGGCCGATACTGCCCATGGCGGCTCCGCGCTTCTCGGGCGGGTACAGAACCAAAATCGTATTCATCATTACCGGCAGCATAAGGCCTGTGCCGAATGCCTGGATGATGCGTCCTACGAGCAGGAAGGAGAACTGCGGCGCAATGGCGCACACGAGCGTTCCGACGGAGAATAGAATCATGGCGCCGAGGAACATTTGTCTCGTCGTAAACCACTGTACGAGCAGGGCCGACGCCGGAATAAGCACCGCGACGACAAGCATGTAGCTGGTCGACAACCATTGGATGGTAGTGTAGGCAACGTTGAATTCCTTCTGAAGATCAACGAATGCGATGTTCAGCAACGTTTCATTAAGGATGGAGAAAAATGCGCCGATGATGAGCGAGATCAGTATCGGCAGTCGTTTGATATTGCCCAGATCGATCGATCCGGGTCCTGGCGCGGATGCTGCGCTTTGCATGAAAGGTACCCTCCGTATTCATAAAAAATAAACAATTTTGTCTTGTAGTGTGGACTTATTGTTCCCGTACAATTCCATGCAGAAGAACATGAAGAGCGGCTTTGTACAGCTCCAGTGTTTCCATTGGATTCATGCTGCCGGCCGTTTCGCTGATGCCCCGCACCATACCTTCTAATATAATGCCGTATTGCCTGGCGTTGCCCGGCTTGAACTCTCCGCTGACAATGCCTTCCGTCATAAGGCCCTCGTAGAAAAGCCGATTCTTCTCGATCTTGGCCGCGAGCAGCTTTCTGACCATGCTGGATTCCTCGGCGTGGCCTTCAATAAACTCACACGCAGCCATATAGAGCGGATGAGCGAGCCCCTGCTTGGTGGAGAATTCAATGACTCCGAACAGTTGATCGGTAACCGTGTCGTAAGCGGTCTTATGGACCTCCCAATTGCGATACCATTCTGTCTCGAGCAGCTCGGCAATATGCAGGAAAAGCCCTTCCTTGCTCTTAAAGTGATAATAAATGTTGGCTTTGCTGCATTGGGCGGCTCCGGCCATCTCCACGATGGAGGCGGCGTTGTACCCCTTTTTTGCAAATAACTCGCTTGCGACCTCGACGATTCGATGTTTGGTTTCTTCGCTTTGGAGTTGTTTTTTGTTCAAATTTCACCTTCTTTCTAAGTAGGAAAGTTGGGGCCGACTACATCATACTGAACGCTAAGTCAGTATTTTATCATGGAGGGAATTTTTAGGCAATCAGTCCCGGGACTGAGGTCGATATGGATTTGTTTTCATTTTCGAGGAGGTAGTTTATAATAGTTGGGAACCAAGGTAGACCATGTATGGACAATCGCCGGGGAGCGTGATGTGTTGAATCTGCCGAATTTGTTGACGTCGCTGCGTTTCGTCCTCATTCCCGTCTATATCGGAATATTCGTCAGCGGACACATGATTCCCGCGTTTCTTGTCGTGGTCGCCGCCGGCGTGACGGATGTGCTGGATGGTCATATCGCCAGAAGGTACGGTCAGGTGACTCCCGCAGGGGAGATGCTGGACCCGCTGGCCGACAAGCTGATGCTGTTCACGGTGATCGTGTCGCTGCTCGTTTCGGGGCATATTTCCTGGTGGGCGGCAGGTGCGATGTTTTTGCGCGATTTGGGAATGATAACCGCAGGGCTTATCGCCCACTTCCGCAAAAAGAAAAACGTGCCGGCCAATTGGATGGGGAAGCTGACAACGGTCATGTTCTATGCGGCCATCATGTTCATCTTCTTCGAGGCGTCGTTTGCTTCGACATACTTATGGATTGTGATCGCTTTTTCGTTCGTGACCACGTTCGTCTATGCGGCCTCGTACCGGACATTGAACCCACCTCAGCCCAAGATCCCTCACATGTAACGCTTTAGCATCATCATCGCACAGGACAGAAAGAGGCCGGGCGACGAACGCTTCGGGTTCTTCGCCAAGCCTCCTTATCTTAACCTTCGCAAACTGCAGTTTTGCGCAGGATAACCTTAGTGTTTCTGACTAGGACATGTTTTATACGGACACGGACATGAGAGGAGCTTATTAAATGTTAGATATCAGCCAAATCCAGGAGATTATACCGCATCGCCCGCCTTTCCTGCTAATCGACCGCATCTTGGAGGTGGAGCCGGGCGTCAGAGCCGTCGGCATCAAAAATGTAACGATGAACGAGCCGCATTTTGTCGGCCACTTCCCGGGTTATCCCGTTATGCCGGGCGTATTGATCGTCGAGGCGCTGGCGCAAGTCGGCACTGTAGCTATGCTCATGGTGGAAGCGAATAAGGGCAAGCTGGGCTTCTTCGCGGGCATTGACGGCTTCCGGTTCCGCGATCAAGTGAAGCCGGGCGATACGCTCACGCTGGAGGTACAGATTACGCGCCTCAAAGGACCGATCGGCAAGGGACAAGCTACAGCGAAGGTTGGAGATAAGATCGTTGCAGAGGGCGAATTGATGTTTGCGCTGTCGGAGCGGGCCTAGATAAAACCAAATTTCGATAAGTGGCGGAGGGAATCCTTATGATAAACAAAGAACAGATTCAATTGCAATATGAAGGCTGGTTGGGCGATCCATTGATCGATGCCGCGACCAAAGAAGAGCTGGCCGGCATCTCGAGCCAAGAAAACGAAATCGCGGATCGCTTTTACCGCAACCTGGAGTTCGGCACGGGAGGTCTGCGAGGCGTAATCGGCGCCGGCACGAACCGGATGAACGTGTATACCGTGGGCAAAGCGACGCAAGGGTTCGCGAACTGGCTGTTGTTGCAAGGCGAGTCGCCATCCGTAGTAATTGCACACGACTCCCGCCGCATGTCGCCAGAATTTTCGCTGGACGCCGCGCTGGTGCTGGCGGGCAACGGCATCAAGACGTACCTGTTCCGTTCGCTCCGTTCGACGCCGCAGTTGTCCTATGCGGTAAGAGCGCTGAGCGCGAGCGGAGGCATCGTCGTGACGGCAAGCCATAACCCGCCGGAGTATAACGGCTACAAGGCTTACGGGTCGGATGGCTGCCAATTGATCCCGGAGGATGCGGAGCAAGTCATCGCGGCTATTGCGCGGATCGATAGCTTGGGCGATGTGAAGCGGATTTCGCGCGAAGAGGCCGAGGCGCAAGGACTGCTGGTTTGGCTGGACGAGAAGGCGGATCGTGAATACGTAGAGACGGTCGTCGGAGAGAGCTTGAACCGGGAATTGCTGCAAGGGGAGCTGGGAGAAAAGTTCAGCATCGTATTCACGCCGCTGCACGGTACCGGCAATGTGCCGGTTCGCGAGGCGCTGAAGGGCGCAGGCTTCCGCAATGTACATATCGTGCCCGAGCAGGAGCAGCCGGACGGCAATTTCACCACGGTGAAATCGCCGAATCCCGAAGAACGAGAAGCGTTTACGCTTGCGATCGAGCTGGCGAAGAAGGTCGGCGCGGATATCATCATCGGCACGGATCCGGACGCCGACCGTATGGGCGCAGTGGTGAAAAACAACGAAGGCGAATACGTGGTGCTGTCGGGCAACCAATCCGGCGCCATCATGGTTTATTATAAGCTGAGTTTGCTTAAAGAACGCGGCCTGCTACCGGATAACGGCGTCGTCGTCAAGACGATCGTAACCAGCGAGATGGGCGCGGACATCGCGAAATCATTTGGCGTGGATGTAGAAAATACGCTGACCGGCTTCAAATATATCGGCGAGAAAATGACAAGTTACGAACAAACAAGGGAGCGTTCCTTCCTGTTCGGCTACGAAGAGAGCTACGGCTATCTGAGCGGAACTTATGCCAGGGACAAGGACGCGATCGTCGCCTCGCTTCTCATCTGCGAAGCGGCGGCTTACTACAGCAGCCAAGGCAAGACGCTGTATGACGTGCTGCTGGAGCTGTATGCGGAGTACGGCAGCTATCTGGAAGGGCTGGAATCCCGTACGCTCAAGGGCATCGACGGCGTGGCGCAGATCGGCGCCATCATGAACGACTGGCGTTCGAACCCGCCCGCGGAGATTGGCGGCGTCAAGGTGACGGAAGTGCTGGACTACAGCAAGGGCCTGGACGGACTTCGTCCGGAGAACGTGCTCAAGTACCGTCGCGCCGACGGTTCCTGGTTCTGCCTGCGGCCGTCGGGCACGGAGCCGAAGATCAAGGTTTATTTTGCGGTGAAGCAGGATTCCCCGGAGTCGGCGAAATCCGCTCTGCAAACGTTGAAGGAAGCCGTTATGTCCCGCGTCGACGGCGTTCAGTAATCGATAAGCAAGCTTAGAGGTGGAACGGAGGATTTACGTGCGTATGTTATGGCAGCGATGGAATAGGCAAGCGAAAATAGGGTTATGGGTCATTACGCTGATCGGAATCGTGGCGGCATTGCCGCTGGGCCTTCAAAGGATGACGATGGAGGACTCCGCCAATACGGTGGAGTACGCATTCGATTACAGAGATCTGATCGAGGTGGCTGAACATCAGGCGAATCCACGGGAGTTTCTGGACGAGCAGCTGGGATTGCTGAAGGAAGCGGGCGTCAATACGATGGCCGTCTACGAAAGCACTCTAAAGGAACTTAGCCAGGCAGGAAGGCTGACGTATTACAACGAGAAGGACGCCGCGCTTCTGCAGGGCAAGCTGCCTAGCGAACGCGTCAATTATACGTACATCCTGTTCGCGGGCGAGGAAGAGGAAGAGAAGGTGGGCAAGGTCGTGCGCGAGGCGCTTGACCGTTCAGGCGTCACTTACCGCGACTGGTCCTTCGGCGATCGGAACGGCATGGTGGTGGAGCAAGCTCTGACCGCCGTTCATCTCAAGACGATGGATTTCGACCCGATGTCGCTGGAGAAACTCCGCGAAAAGGGATTCCACATTCTCGCGAGATTCTCGGACAGAGTGGTCCCTTATGATGCGGAGCGTACCAGCGCGCAGCTTGCCATGCTCAAAGATTATGGCGTGACAAGACTGCTGTTCGACGGCGAGAAGTCCAAGGGCGCAAGCGATCAAGGCGCTCTGGGCAGCCTGGATAGCTTCGGCACGCTGCTTAATGATTACGGAATCGGGCTGACGGCGATCGAGAATCTCAAGAAACCGCAGCAAGGCATTCATAAACTTGCTTATTTGACAGATTATAATGTGGTGAGGGTGTATTCCTTATCGCCTGAAGACAGTATCGAGATGACACGCGAAGGCATTGCCGACCGCTTTCTCCTGGCCGCCAAGGATCGCAATATCCGCATGTTCTTCTTGAACACGATGCTGCAATCCAGCATGGATACCGGCAAGCTGAACCATTCCGCGGACAAGCTGGCGATGGTAATGGGCGGCGAGGACGGCGTTATCGCCCAGCTCGAGGAGGCTGGCTTCCCGCACGGGATTGCGCAGCCGTTCGAGTCCGTCAACGCATCGTGGGAGAAGCCCGTGCGCGCGGTAGTCGCGCTTGGAGCCATCGCGATCATTGCGCTTCTGGTCGCCGCATTTTTGCCCGCGCTCGCGATACCGGTATTCCTGCTCGGACTCGTGGGATCGGCAGGCCTGTATGTGCTTAACAGCTCGCTTATGGAGCAAGCGCTCGCGCTGGGCGCCGCGGTAAGCGGACCGACGCTCGCGATGATCTGGGTCATGAACCGCATCTATGCCCGGACCATCGGCAATCGTAGGATGGTGGGCGGCGAAACCTGGAAGGTAGGCGGAGCTTCTTACGAAGGAGAGCCAAGAACGCAGTGGGTATTCCCTGACGTGCCTGCCGGCAAGCGGATCGTCACCGCACTTAGCTGGTTTATCGTCGGCACGCTGATAACGCTGTCGGCGGTACCGCTCGTGTTCGGCCTGTTGCACAATATTACGTACAGCCTGGTGCTGGAGCAGTTCCGCGGCGTCAGCGTCTTGTTCTTCGCTCCGCTGTTCCTAGTGGCCTTCTACGTGTTCTTGTATGAGGGCAGCGACGGTCATGGCGTTGTCAAGCGCGCGGTCGGCATCCTGTCTCGTCCCATCACTTTATTGATGGTCGTGGGCGCGGTTGTCATCGGCGCTATCGGTTTCTATTATATTTCCCGTTCGGGCAATGCCGGACAAGTAAGCTCCATCGAGCTGCTGATACGCGGCTGGCTGGAATCGACATTCGGCGTACGTCCGAGATTCAAGGAATTTATGTTAGGCCATCCGCCGCTTCTGCTGGGCTTGTTCCTGGCGATTAGATACCGCGCGGCTTGGGTGCTCATTATCGTCGGAACGATGGGGCAATTGTCCATGGTAAGCACGTTTACTCACTTGCATACGCCTCTGTACATCTCGACGATCCGCACGCTGCTTGGTCTCGGAGCGGGCATTCTGATCGGACTCGTATGTATCGGAGCATGGATCTTACTGGAGGGAGCTTGGCGCAGATGGGTTCAGCCTCACATTCGCAAACCGTCCGCATAGCCATATCCGGTTACTATGGCTTCCGCAACAGCGGAGATGAAGCGGTCCTACGCTCCATCCTGCTGGCGCTTGAAGAGCAGGGGGCCGCTCAAGGCGTTCGTGTCCAGCCGGTCGTCCTCAGCGCCGATCCGGCGTGGACGAGCTCCATGTACGGCGTGGAAGCGGCGCATCGCATGCGTCCGGCCGACATTTTGCGGACGCTGCGAGGCTGCGACGGCCTCATTAGCGGCGGCGGGAGCCTGCTGCAAGACGCTACGGGAACGAAGACGATTCCGTATTATACCGGAATCATGAGACTGGCCCAGCTGCTGGGCAAACCCACGTTCGCATACGCCCAGGGCATCGGACCGGTAAATCGCCGCTGGATGGATCCGCTCATTCGCGGCGTTATGCGGCGAAGCGCTTATGTGTCCGTTCGGGATGCGGAATCTGCAGACTTGCTCGCACGCATTGGCGTAGCGCGAGAGAGGATCGAGGTTGTTCCCGATCCCGTTATGGGTTTGCCGTTGCCGGCCCTGCCTCCAGCTAATGCTTGGGGCTCCGACTCCGGGACGCCGATCGTCGGCGTGTCGCTGCGGAGCTGGCGCCCGGACGGCGCCGACTTGACGCGCGCGGCGGAAGCGCTGATCGCGCTGTCGAAGCGTCGCTCCGTCACGCTGCGCTTTCTGCCGTTTCATACCCCTTCCGACGTGGTGACGTCGCAAGAGATGATCGCACGGCTGCGAGGCAAGCTTGGCGAGGGAAGCTCGGCGGAGCTGGCTGCTCCCGGCGATGACCCGCAGCAGATGCTGCTGGAGGTAAGCCGTTGCGATGTGCTGTTCGGCATGCGCCTTCATGCGCTTATCTACGCGGCGAACCGGATGGTGCCGATGCTGGGACTGTCCTACGACCCCAAGATCGACCATTTCCTGCATCGCATTGGCCTGACGGCGATAGGCGATACGGAGCAGCTGGATCCCGAGCTTTTTGCCAACGAAGCGGTCGCGCTGCTCGACAATCCTGACGAATGGCGCAAGAAGCATGTACCCGCAATCGACCTTTTGAAGCAACAATCGCAACAACCGGCGCAACAAATCGTAACTTACTTGCGTCAATATAGATCGAGGTGATTTCCTCATGTCGAAACAACATCCAACCGTGCCGATCTTTGGCATACCGTTCTCGAAGATGAGCATGGACGAGACGGTCCGTTATTTGACAACGGCAATCGAGGAAGGACGCCAAACGCATATCATTACGGCTAATCCGATTATGATTATGGCGGCTTTGGACAATCCCGCATTTGCTGACATCATGAATAAAGCCGATCTCATCGTACCGGACGGTGCGGGAGTCGTATGGGCTGCAAAATATGGCGGAAACCCCGTCGCCGAGCGCGTCACGGGCTTCGATCTTATGCATCGTCTGCTAGAACAGGGCGAGAAGCGGAGATGGAAGGCGTATCTGCTTGGCACATCGCAAGAAATTATCGAAGCGGCGGCGGAAAAGCTTCAGCTTCAATATCCACAGGTTCGCATCGTCGGGTATCGCAACGGATTTTTCGGACCGGACGACGACGCGGAAATCGTGGACGAGATTGCCGCGCTTCAGCCGCATTTGTTGTTCGTGGCCAGAGGCATGGAAAAGGAAGCCTGGAATGTGCAGTACAAGGAGAGACTTGGCGTTCCGTTTATCATGGGCGTCGGGGGCAGCTTCGATGTCGTGTCAGGAAAGCTGAAACGCGCCCCGATGGTGTACCAGAAGCTTCGTCTGGAGTGGCTGTATCGGCTGCTGCAGGAGCCGACGCGCTACAAAAGAATGCTTGCGTTGCCGAAATTCGTCGTGAAAGTGATCCGCAACAAAGAAAATGTAACAAAATCCCGCCCAATTGGGTGAAACTAGGCCTTTTTCAATGAAAATTGGTTGAAAACGGCGTTGGTATTTCTTTTTCGATCAGGGTATAATTCACTCTGGAGCAAAACGAAGAAGCGTTGGCGGCGACTGACGGATCGCAATCGTTCCCGAATCGTTCGCATAAGGTATCGTTTCGCAGTGAAAGATAACGGGGTAAT
The DNA here is from genome assembly GCF_018604145.1 of Paenibacillus agaridevorans. Classification (NCBI taxonomy): domain Bacteria; kingdom Bacillati; phylum Bacillota; class Bacilli; order Caryophanales; family Paenibacillaceae; genus Paenibacillus; species Paenibacillus agaridevorans. The sequence goes on from NZ_CP075889.1 coordinate 7,320,274, forward strand.
AGCTTGTTAAGCGACCTGCTTAGGCTTTCAGAAAAAGGAGAGTTGTACACATGCCTATTGGCTTCTTGTATTCCATAGGATTCGTAATCGCATTATTGCTTGCATTGGGGATGACCCCGCTCGTTAAAAAATTCGCATTTAAGATCGGCGCGATCGACAAGCCGAATCATCGGAAAGTACATACGCGCATCATGCCGCGTATGGGCGGGCTGGCGATCTACGTCGCATTTGTGGGAGCCTTCCTGCTAGTGCAGCCGTTCATTCCCGAAGGGCTGTTGCGGCCGCAAGACGTCAATATGATTAATGCCCTGCTCGTCGGCGGTACAATCATCATCATTTTGGGCGCCCTCGACGACCGCTTCGAGCTGTCGGCGAAGGTAAAGCTGCTGGGGCAAGTCGCGGCTGCGTGCGTCGTTGTATTCGGCTTCAACGTACACATCGACCTTGTAAACGTACCATTTGGTGAAACCATGCAGCCAATCGCGCAATGGATCGGCATTCCGCTGACCATTTTATGGATTGTCGGCGTTACCAACGCCATTAACCTGATCGACGGACTGGACGGACTCGCTGCCGGCGTTTCCGGTATCGCCATCGCAACGATTGCGATAATGGCCTCGCTGATGGGCTTCCAGCCTGTTATTCTGCTTAGCACGCTGCTTTTGGGCGGCATTATCGGCTTCCTGGTGTTTAACTTCCATCCGGCCAAGATCTTTATGGGCGATTCGGGCTCCCTGTTCCTTGGCTTTAGCTTGGCCACCTTGTCCATGCTGGGTTTCAAGCAGGTGACGATCGTATCGTTCGTGACGCCGCTTTTGATCATCGGCGTGCCGTTGTCCGACACGTTTTTCGCCATCGTTCGCCGCTGGGTAAACAAGAAGCCGATCTTCGCGCCGGATCGCGGACATCTGCATCACCGTCTGCGCGACCTTGGCTTCAGCCATCGTCGCACGGTTCTGATCATTTGGGGAGTGGCTGCCCTATTCGGAGCCATCGCTATTGTACAATCCGCTGTCGTGCAGTCCAGCGCGGCTAACTGGATTACGTTCGCTGTAATTTGCCTGCTCATGTTCTTCCTGCAGATCGGCGCGGAGCTGACGGGCATTGTCGACAAGACGCGTCGCCCGCTCATCAACTTCCTGGTGCGCATCGGCTTGATTAGAACCGCCAAGACGCAAGCGCAATCGCGCGGCAAATAAAGTCATTATTTCTGTATTCCGAGCTCCGCAACCTGCTTTTACGCAGGGTGCGGAGCTTTTATTTTTGGCTACACAATAGCGCCAGGGGGTCGCAAGTCCCAAGTTGATCCCAATTGCCTCTAATATCCAAGACGTCCCTAAACATATGCTGCGCTCGAACCGATAAAGAAAGTACGTAACTTTTCTGATGTCAGTGCGTCTATCATGTAGACTAACTAAATCTGACTAAAGAGGAAGAGGGAGGAATTATAATACGTGGCTTCGACATGTTCGGCGCGAGAGGTCAAGCTTTCTGACGACTTTAGACCTAATCCGTCCCAACGTTCGTATGCTCCATGCAATTAAACCCGTATTTAAGGAATGACCTACATAAAGGAGGAACATGTTTTGAAAAGAGCATTATCACTTATTCTGACCATCGCCTTGTTCGTCACGCTGCTGCCGAGCTTCGCAGCCACTCAGACGGCTTCGGCGGCGGGAGTATTTTTCTTATTCCCTAACGAGCACGATACGCCAACCAATGCCCGCATTGTATCCACTGAATCGATATCTCTTCAAGGGACGATTAACGGCGTTGTGGGCAGTTCCATCAGCTATAACGTTAAGCAAGTGACGGCTTCCGGCACGGTATTGAACACGACTGAAGAAATTACGACAGGGATCTCTACAACCGGAGACAATCGAATCACCGTCAGCAGCCTGATTTTGTTCCCTGGCCTTAATAAAATCACATTTAAAGGTATTGCTGGCTCCTCCGAAGTTAGCGAATCCATTTATATTGATTACCGAAACAGCCCGATGCTGTATGATCTTAAGATTACGTTCGAGAACAGGGATTATGAAATGCCTGAATCTCAGCCTACCATGCTGTACTCTACGGCACCTGCAATTCAGGACAAAGGTCAAATCGTCATATCGGGCAAGGCCCCGAACGCAACCAAGGTGACTATAGTCATTAATGGCCGCAGCTATGATTTCAACGTGTCCACGGCGTCGAGCGAAAGCCGCTTCAGCACGTCGCAGCTGACGATTGACAAGGGCATCAATAACATCACGTTTAAGGTTATTAATGGCGGGCAAGTCGTGGAAACAACTCGCGAGGTAGCCTTCTATAACGGAGAAGTTACTTACTATAATCTGAAAATCAAGGATTCTCAAACAACTCCGCAAGTCGTCAACCTTGAGAACAATCTAAACTTCCTGACGCCAAGTGTAGCTGCGAACCAGCTCCAAATCAGCGGAACGGCAATCATTCCGCTCCCGCTGCGCGATCTGCCAACCAATCCGAACGTCATCATTGATCCAAATGGATCAAGCGTGAACTTTGCTTCAGAATTGGCAAATCGTCTCAAGATGGAATTGCAAGAAGGCAACGGAACAACGCAAGTCATATCGCCAGTAGGGAGCAGTATTACTTATACTCCCACGACTATCGACAACACTTCGACCAAGTTCATAAGCGTTAACTTCACCTATTTGTTGCCTGAGCTTACCTTTGACCAATCCAACCGTATTCGTTTCATGGCGCCTAACAATTCTGCATTTAATTATTCGAACTGGACAAGCTTCACCGTGCGTGATAGTGATGTTGCCTATATCTACGACATTAACTATCTGTCCGGCTTCGATAGCTCCATGACGAGTCCAACGACCAACGTGTCGCGTATTCTGGGTCTCCAAGGCACGGATATTGCGAGCGATGGCGTTAATGTATTTTCGATGCCGATGGCCGTAGAAATTTTGGTTGGTAATCATGCGGCGCTTGGCACAGCTTTAGGAAATTTGTTCAAAGTGAACGGGTTGCAAGAGAGCGACCCGAACGCTAAATTTAAACAAATCAATTCTGCAAGCACTACTCCTTTGACTGAGGTTGTCTACCGGACGGTTAATGGACAATCTGTGCCTTTTCTTAGAGCGTTCGTACAAATTAATGAGCTCCCGAGATCCGGGACCAACACAGTAGGCTTCACTCTGAACAGGACGACTGAAGTATCATCAGAGACGAAACAGATTATTGCCAAGCTGCTTTACGGCCCTCATATGAAGTTCGATAAAGTTGTAGACGGGATGAAAGTGGAATTCGACTCTGTTCGTGAATCCAAAGACAGCCTGATTAGCAAACTGGGTGACTTGAAGGGTCAGCTCTTCAACGTTGTCAACAGTGCCGAAATTAACTATGGAACTTCTGTCTTCCTCTATATTAATAACGTTGAGATACCGCTTGAGCAAGACGGAACGATTACCAAGTTCAAGCCGACTAATCTAGGCAGCAGTACTACTGCGAACCATGAAGCAGCTAGAGATCGGATTTTCGGCGTGCTTAACAAAGCCGGGGACAACACGATCAAATTCGTATTCCGTTCGGAAAAGAACAACTATGAGAATACGCTGAAATTTACAATCGTACCAAGCAATCTGCCGGTTATTCCTGCACCGAATACGAATGGCGTTTTCCCATACAGCTTAAACCTGACTACACCGTTGCCGAACGATCCGAATTTCCCTAAACAAGGGACTGTATTCACAACCAAAGAAGCATACTACAACGTATATGGCACATTCGATTTCGTCGATCTGGGCAGCGACTTCAGCAATAATTCCAATACGGCACATGCTGCGTTAGGGGATAAACAAAATTATATCGTGACGATTGCTTCGCCGAATTGGAAAACGAACGTAAAATGGCATCTCGGAATGGAGTTTACTCCAACACGAGGCGGTGTTCCGCTTGCGGGGTATGAGACGACTCCATTTAATAGTACAGGCGCGAACTCGAGTTCGAATCCATCGACTGACGAAGCAGATATTGACTTCTTTTATGATGTAGACGGGCAATATTTCTATTACAAAATTTCAAAACAGGTCATGCCGTCAGACGGAAGCGCGATGGTGTATGTCACTACCGTCTTCAATGCGGGAGAAGCAGGACCGCGGGCGACGCATCGTCTGGAGATCGACTCGGTATCGATTCCGTACACGATCCAGAAGCCGCTTAAAGAAGAGCGTGTTACGAATCAAAACTTCGTGGAGGTCATTATTTCGTCTCCAGGCGCAGATTCCATGACGATTAACAAACAGGCGGCAGAAAAAATAACTTACATTAATTACAATGAAGGCGAAAATCTAATTGAAGCCTTCCGAGTCGTTGTCAAAGATCTGCGTGCTGGGAGAGAAACGGACATTGATTTCGAAATCACGCGCGGTCAAGACAAAATTAAAGAAAAATTGAAGATCAAATACGTTCCGACGAATATCCCGGGCGCACAGATGCTGGAAACCATGAAAGCATCGCACAAGCTGTTTAACAACGCGCTCACTCTGACATTCGGCAGAAATACGCAGTTGATTCGTCCGAAATACAATAACTCGTCAGGCGAAGCGACGCAGGTATACAACGGCAACGATATTCTGTTCGCCATTGCCAACCCGAATGACGGCATCGTCAATCGTCATATGTACGATAGCCAACCGCCTAACTACTCGGCGAACAGCCAGGCGGAAGGCAATCTGCATATCGGATACCGATTCCAGGATCAAGCCCGTCAGTTTATCAAGGCGAGCCCGCTCTTCTGGATCGATGCTGGACTTGCAGACAACCCGGATCCATCATCACCGGCCTATGACCCGATAACAAGCGGTTTGGATCCATTCCCGTTCCCTAACGTTGTCGGCAAGCACACAGGCACATTCGCAAGCCGCTGGAACCAGTTCAACCGCGAATTGATCCCTAGCGCACCGGGCAGCCTGACGATTACGTATGACTCTAACGTGGTCCAAAGCGCGGGAACGACGATTACCGTCTTCCGATTTGATCCTTACAATAGTACTTGGGAGAACATTGGTGGCGTTGTAGACGAGAAGAAACGGACCGTAACGGTACCGTTCACGAAGTTCGGATACTATGTGGCCGTTAAGCTCACACGCGGCTACAACGATATTACAGATCATCCTTATGCTCGTGAGGCGATGGAAGCAATCTTCGCCAAAGGCATCATGAACGCCATTGATCCAATCGGTATATTCGGCGGAGACCGCTATGTGACTCGCGGAGAGTTTACGCGCATGATCGTCAGAGCTATGGATCTACCGCTTAACTACGAGGGAGATCACCACTTCTCCTACTACCCGGAGACGATTACGAATGCCAACAACGCAAGCGCGATCTATGACTATCGCTACATTGAGACGGCGGCAAGAGCTGGTATCGTCAACGGCAAGCGCCCAGGATTCTTTGACGAGGATGTAGAGCTTTCACGCCAAGAGGCAGCGACGATCCTTGCAAGGGCATTGCAGTTGAAGCTGGAGACCGATTCGACGAAAGCGAAGAGCGCGCTGGATAAGGTGTTTAAGGATTCCGGCACGTTCGACTTCTATTCCATACCGTCCGTCCTGGCGATCCAGAAGAAAGCCTTCATTCAAGGCAAGCTGATTAATCCGCTTGAGCCGAAGGATGGATCCGTATTCGAGCCGAGAGCGCGTCTGCTTCGAAGCGATGCGGCGATTATCATGGCGCGTGTCATGAATGATATGAAGAAGCTTCCTAAGATTTATAACTAACTTTGCTTAAACGGCGAAGGTCAGCGATCGTGCTGGCCTTTTCCGTACATAATCGTTTCAATCTTCTAATGATTGGGTAATGAAGCTTGTACTAGCTTCATAGAGGTTGTTCAAAAAGTCCACTTCCCATTACAGTATTTCTATAGGTGCAAACTTATCCATGGAAAATGTTTTGCATCGACGGTGTGTATGAAAACAAGCTATACTAATAAAGTGCAAAAGTGAGTGCGTAAAAATGAGACGATCCTCATAAAAAGATTTTTATGAGAATCGCAACTTTTTCGCGGAACCAACGTTTAAATACATGATGATGTCACAAGGGCGACGCAATGATGTTTCGTAACGGCATATACAAGGGATTAACTGGGATGAATTCTCATATTCCTCTTTACGGTAGCATGAGCCCATTGTATAATGTTAAAGTGATGCAGCTAGTCTAGCATCTATATTTTCATGGTTTACAAGTTTCTACGACATTGGCTTACATAGGGTTAACCGTGTCCGTAGACATTATTTATACTAATATATGCTCTACTCTGGGAAGGGGGTGAATCGGCTATGAGGGAAACGAGCAATTCACTATCTGTACTAAACTCTCAACAACCGAAGCAATTTAGAGGAGGAGAAAAAAAGGTTATGAAGAAAAGTTTATCCCTGTTAGTTGCGATCGCAATGGTATTCTCCATGTTCGCAACTGTAGTTTCCGCAGCAGAAGAACCAACTGCTGGTGAATATCTTAACGAGCTAGGTGTTATTTTGGGTAACCAAGACGGCGACCTGAAAGAAGACCAAACTTGGAAGCGTCAAGACATGATCGTTCTTCTTTCCCGTTTGTTCGGCGCTGAAGACGAAGCAAAAGGCGCTGCAAAAACTCACGAGTTCAAAGACGTAACTGACAAAAACTACGACGGTTACATCTCTTGGGCAGTTGAAGAAGGTTTGACTAAAGGTAAAAGCGCAACAGTATTCGGTTTCGGCGACGAACTGGAAACTCGCGACTTCTACGCGTTCATCCTTCGTGCACTTGGTCAAGACGTAGACTACGAAGAAGTAGATGCAGTTGCAGTGGAACTGGGCCTTGCTCCAGAAGACACTGACTTCGACGATATCCCACTTCGTGGCGAAACTTACGTTGCAATCGTTGGCGCTCTGAAAACTGAAGTTGAGCCAGGCGTAACGCTTGAGCAAAAACTTGGTTTGGTTAAAGTAGCTGACGCTGTTTCTTCTGCTTCCGCAGTAGGCGTGAAAAAAGTTGAAGTTAAATTCAACGCTCCAATTGACACGGCTAAAGCCACTTTCTCTCTGAAAAAGGGCACTGCAGTAGTGAACATCTCCAAAACAACTTTCAATGAGGCTAAAACTGCTGCAACTCTGGAAGTTACTGTTCCATTGAACGGCGACTACAAAGTAACTGTAAGCGGACTGGGTCTGGCTGAAGGTAAAGACGCTGCTTCCTTCACGGCAACTGAAGAGCGCGTGGAATCCATTTCTATCGATTCCAATGGCTATCGTACAGCACAACTAGCTAACATGAACGACGTTGAAGTAGCGGTTAAACTTCTTAACCAATATGGTGAAGAAGTGAGCGCAGGCGTTGCAGGCGACGTTAGACCTACTGCAAATGCTGGTACTGGCGCTTCTTACGCTAGCGGCGTTGTTACTATTAAAGACATTCTTTCCACAGTTAACTCCCTTACTCTTACTGTTGTAGATCTGAAATTCGCAAAATCTGCGACTGCAACTGTAACTGTAAATCTTGTGAAACACGTTTCGGAAATCACTTTGAAAACTCCAGAAGTTGAAGAGGGCAAATCCCTTGAATCCAACAAAACTGGCGTAATTCTTCCTTTCGAAGCTAAAGACCAATATGGCAATGCTGTTACTGCCCTGAAAGCTGAACATCTGACAGGAGCTAATCCTCCTATCGTATTTATTACTAGCCCTGAGATTTCGGGTGTAGCTATTGCTGACAGTGGCAAAAAATTGAGCTTTAACATCGCCGCTTTCAATGGACCGAAAAAACTCTTCATCCAAGCTATTGTGGCTGCAAGCGGCAAATCTCACAAAATCGAATTTGACGTAAACGGCGCGAAAAGCATCAATACTGTAAGCTTGATTGCTCCTGCAACTCAATTTGGTCTTGGCGAACAAGGCTTCAAAGTTGAACTGCAAGCAAATGACCAATACGGTAATGCTCTTACTGCACAAGAAATCGTAGATCTTGCAAAAATGACAGGGCCTGAAGCTGATCGCAAGCTTACAATCAACACTGGCAACTCCAGCGTGTTCACTGTTGGTGGCTTGACGAAAGATGGCGACAAAGCAGTTATCACTCTTAACAGCGCTGGTCTTGTTAAAGGTTCCGGTCTGTTGCTTGTAACAGTTAACGGTACAGTAAACAATGCTAGTCAAACAATTACGGTTGTTGACGCTAAAGAGCCAAACTCTTTCTCTCTTGTTACTGATGTAACTAAAGCAGTGAAAGATGCTGAGCTTGTTGTTAAAGCTAAATTTGCTGACCAATACGGCAATGAGTTCAAAGGCAATAACAACGTTGTTACTGTTAAAGTAAACAATGACGACTTTGGCACAGGAATTGCTGGTAACAAAACTGTTCAAAACCTGATTGATGGTGTGAAATTCAATGCTACTAAGCATGATGCTTCGACTGTAGTAACTGTTGAACTTTATAATGCAGACAGAACGAGACTGCTTGATTCCGCAACAGTGACATTGACTGCTGTGAAATCGGATGCTACTCTGACTTACGAAGTTGAAGATCTGGGTACACTGCGTGCAATTGCTGTAACTACTGGTACTGATGCTGACGCAGTAAATACTCCTTATGCAAAAACTGTTAAAGTTGTTGGTAAAGATTCCAGCGGTGCAAAAGTAGCATTGCCTGCAAGCGTGCTTAACAATGTTACATTAGCTGACGACAAAGCTCGCGTGGCAAAAGTTGTTGTAGATGGTGTAGATGTATGGAAAGTTGTAGCTGTTGCAGACAAAGAAGGCGACTCTCAAATCAACGTACATTTGCTTAAACCAAATGCAGATATCGTTGTTCAACAAGCCAACTTTAAGATTTCCAAAGCAGCTCCAGTCGTAGCTTCCATCGCTGCTAAACAAAACGACAGTGCTGTAACTAAGATTGCTTATTCAACTCCTGCTACTGCAATTACTCTTCTGACTAAGAATGCCAACCTGTGGTTCGAAGTTAAAGACCAATATGGCGTAGCGGCTGACGGTGCTGGTAACGGTCCTACAGTAATCCTTTACAAAACAACGCCTAACAACGTTGTTAGCACGATTTCTGGTAACAGCATCACATTTGATGCTAACGGTAAATGGAAAATCACTGCAACTTCTGGTACACAAACAGTAGTAGTTGAAGTTGAAGTATCTGGTGTTGCCGACTAGTTGTTACCATCAATAAAACAAAAACCTTTGGTTAATTAACCAAAGGTTTTTGTTTTATAAAGAGAAACATTTTCCTCTCCCTATACGTCTATTTGTGTAAGATTGCAATAAAGGAGCGAACAAGATGTTAAGACGTATTGCAACAGGCGTAATTGTAGGAACGTTAATTGCAACATCAGTACTCCCACAAGCAAGTATTCGAGCAGCGGCTATTACAGGAACGGGACAATTCAAGCCAACAACATTCCCAGCTGTCTATTTGACAAACAATAGTTACTTGAAGTTAAGCTCAGCATACGTTGTGGAGGCTGAGAAAGGAAAAGCATTTGTATTTACCATCACGGTCTACAATGACAGCAATCAAACGATGGATTTGCTGGATTATTGGTTCAGAGTAAAAAACAAGAATGGATCTACTTATAAAATGAAAGTAGTTGATCCTAATGTCAAAGAAGTTATACCAGCCAAAGCAAATCGATCATTTACATACTATGCGGAGATCGACAATAACACATCTATTACCGATATTTCGGTTGATGTAATAAAATGGGATTTTAGTTTACCGAATTATGAACGTAAGTTAAGCTCCATTACGATACCGTCGAGCTATAACAATGTAACGCCATTTAGTCAGTCACAGCAATTTAAATGGAATAATCAATTAATAACTACGAAGTTAAATAAAGGTGTAGTAGCGTCTGATGGTAATGTCCAGCATGTTTCCTTGACGTTTGATATTAATAATAATGGAAATGTACCAGTGCGTTTAAGTAATACAAGCTTTTATATTAAAACGAAAAATGGCGGTATATATCCTATCGATTATGATCCAGGCAATGATTCAATCGCAGCAAAATCAACCAAGCAGCTCACTTTCGGTGCATCATTGCCATCTAATATATCTTTGGAAAAAGCTGTGATGGTTTGGGCAGAGAAGTCCGAGACGGTGGGATACGCGCTCCCGCTTGTTATACATGAGATAAAAACGCAGTCTGAGCAATTACAAGTAGCTGATGTACTGAAGCTAAGTTTTAATAATCTACAACTCGAATCTAAGATTAAACAAGTGACGGCAGTGTCTGTTACGAATGTGTTAAACAGATTAGAAGTAAAATACGAATTGGCTAACAAGGGCAAGACAAACGTACCTTTGCCACAGCTTGCATTCGAATATAAATCATCAAATGATTTTGTATACCCTCTTGAGATGAAGGAAACGGATGGAAAAGGAATTAATCCAGGTTTGAACAAGGAGCTCGAGTTATCTGTAGAGTTACCGGCTACTGAAACACAAGGCAAAGGAGCTCTGTATGTATACGAAATCGTTAAAATGAATGATAAAGACGTTAAACGCCTGATTGGCAAACACAATGCAGCGGTGTCTGCTCCAGTATCGACCAGCGATAATGCTTTCGGCAAGGGAATTGATTATAAGAGCGGTCAATCTGAATATAAAGTATCTGTAGACAATATATACAGAAGTCCTTGGAATAATGAAGATTTGATTCAAGCCGAAATAAAAGTCTCTAACAGCAATGGAAAAGGAAAAGCTGCCCCTCTATTGAATCTAACTGCGGAGATCTATCTTGACAATGTAATAATCGATGTTCCGGTTGATTTAATAAAAACGAATAATGGTATCAGTATCGGGGCTGGCCAATCCATTGAGTACTTACTTATTGCAAAAATCCCGTATACTCAAGAGTTTTCAAATCTAAAAGTAGAAATTAAGGAGAAGGTCGGGGAGATCACGACAAAGGTCGGCACGTTCTCGGGCAGCAATGCAGTTAAACAACCTTCTTTAAGTACTATAGGCAAAACAATCAGCACTGCACGTAATAATAAAAAATCAGAACTAGTCGTTCAAGGAATAAAGGTATTCGAGGGCCGCAACACGGACATGATTTATGTCGATATGGGATTAACTAATAAAGGTATTCGTTTTGACCAACTTTCTAACTGGGTAGCATTCTTCCGTAACAAATCGGGGATGGTATTTCCAGCAAAAATGGCGAATACAGCTGACTATGTCAATCCTTTAGGTCTTGTTAACACTTACGCGTATGCAATAATTCCTAAGAACGTTGGATTTACAGATTTTGAATTACTTGTAGGAGAAGGAATTATTCAATCTGCTTATGCTGGACCGACGGAAACTGCGACTGCCTTCGTAAATCCGTCCCGTATATCTTTAGATTATAAAGCACCAACGCCAGCTACTACATTTGATGAGCTAAATTTGTATCCCTACACTCTCAACTTAAATAATATACGTACCAGTATTTTGAGTAATGAATCTTTTATTCTGGATTTCAATTACAGACTTGAACAGACGGGGACTGGTGAAAAAGATTTAACAGAGAGAGAAGTATGGTTAGAAGTTATTGATGCAGCGGGAGCACGGTATGAGAAACAACTGAAAATCAATGAGGATCTACTTATCAAAGGCACACAAAAGAAAACGATTATATTTGAAGATAGTAATTTATATGTTAACATTCCTCGATTCGGAACCTATACCTTAAACTTGTATGAGGTCATTAACAATCATAAGAGATTAATAGCCGAGAAGAGAATGGACTGGTTCACTACTTCTTCATAATTGGCAATAATACCGCCGATCTAGTATTCTATTACATAGAGATACTAGAAGGAGAGGAGACTTCGTAGTGAAACAGAAGGTATGGAAGCTGGCCGGAGCGGCGGTTCTGATCGCGACAGGCGTATGGGTCGGCATGGTGGCCGGTAATCCGCTCGCGGCGAACTCAAGCGCTGTGACGCCGGGTACGATCGAAGATCCGGTCGTGACGAAGAGTTACGTGGATGAACAGATCGCGAAGCTGACGAATGGCGGAACGATCGGTAATGGCTCAGGCAACAATGGAGGTAACAACTCAGGCGGCAACGGCGGCGACGGAGGGTCTAGCGGAGGAGCAGCAGTGAAGCTTGAAGTTGTCGAGCTGCCAGTAGGCAAGACGTTGATGGCGGCCGCAGGGACGGAAGTGGTTGTTCGCGTTGGCAAAGCTATCGCATATAGCGCGACAACGGACGGTTTGTCTGACCTGACGGAAGGCATTGACATTAAGAACGGCAAAGACGTGCCTAAGAACCATCTCATTTGGTTCCCGCGCGATGGTCGTGGCATCAAAGGTCACGCAGACGAAACTGTTCCACTCACGTTAGTTGTTAAAGGCCCTTATACCATTCAATAATGGGATACCCCATAATCAGTCGAAGCAGCTGTTATCGCTTATACAAGCGGTAGCGGCTGCTTTTTTATTAGGTACAGCACTTTTCCTAAATAATCACCGCATGTCATAATCTTCACATAATGACAATAGATTATACGCTTGGGAAAGCGCAGTGCGAAGCACAATAAGGTCGTAAATCAAACTTTGCCGGAGGTGCTTTCTATAATGAGTCGCTCAAATAAAGTGATTGTGCCGCAATGCAAATCGGTCCTGAATCAAATGAAATATGAAATCGCCGCTGAATTCGGTCTGATGAATGGCGGATATACGGCAGGTAGCGTGGATACGGAATTTGCTGGAGAGCTTGGTGCAGTCCATGCGTCCGGTACGGGCAGCGTAAACTGGTCCACATTGTCCTCACGCCAGGCGGGGTCCGTCGGAGGAGAGATTACAAAGAGACTGGTCTCCCAGGCCGAACAGGTGCTGAATGGCGGTTTGACGCTCTAAGGCGAACATTTGGATCACCTTTGAATCTGGATTGACGCTTTAAGGCGGACATTTGGATCACAATTGGATCTGGCTTGACGCTCTAAAGCAAACGTCCGGATCACATATGGACCAGGAATGTCGCTCTAAGGCATACGCCCGAATCACATATTTACTATGGTTGACAAGATCGGTGTCCATTGACACTAAGCGACATTTTAGGTATTATGACTTTTTAGAAGAAGAGTTGTCTAACAACCTTTTCCTTCGCGGAAAAGGTTCATTTTTTGTGTAAAACGTTTATCTTTATTAGATACTAAGGTTTGTAGGAGGTTGATAAGGATGTCGGTAAAAGGACGCCACTTATTCACATCAGAATCGGTAACAGAAGGCCATCCTGATAAAATATGCGATCAGATCTCTGATGCCGTACTTGATGCATTCCTCGCGGCTGACCCAAATGCGCGCGTAGCCTGTGAAGTTTCCGTCGCAACAGGACTCGTACTTGTTATCGGAGAGATTTCCAGCAAAGCGGATTTCATTGATATTTCATCGATTGCACGCAAAACAATCAAGGACATAGGTTACACGCGAGCGAAGTATGGCTTCGATTCGACCACATGCGCGGTTCTGACATCGCTTAACGAGCAGTCCGCGGATATTGCCCAGGGCGTTAACGCCGCGCTTGAATCGCGTGAAGGCAAAGATATGAGGCAGGAGAACGAAGATATCGGCGCAGGAGACCAAGGCCTGATGTTTGGCTTCGCGACCAACGAGACGCCTGAGCTTATGCCGCTGCCAATCGCTTTGTCGCACCGTGTTGCGCGTCGCTTGGCCGAAGTGCGCAAAAATGATACGCTGGGTTACCTTCGTCCGGATGGCAAGACGCAAGTAACGATCGAATACGTGGATGGCAAGCCCGTACGCGTCGATACCATCGTTGTCTCTACGCAACACGCCGAAGAAATTACGTTGGAGCAGATCCAGCAGGATATTATGGAGCATGTGATCAAGCCGGTTGTACCTACGGAATGGCTGGATGAACAGACGAAATATTTCATCAACCCTACAGGCCGTTTTGTTATCGGCGGTCCTCAAGGCGACGCAGGTCTGACGGGCCGCAAAATTATTGTCGATACCTACGGCGGTTATGCGCGCCATGGCGGCGGCGCATTCTCCGGCAAGGATCCAACAAAGGTTGACCGCTCCGCGGCTTACGCAGCGCGTTACGTGGCTAAAAACATTGTTGCCGCGGGCTTGGCCGACAAATGCGAGATCCAGCTTGCTTACGCCATCGGCGTAGCGAAACCCGTATCCATTAACGTCGACACTTACGGCACGGGTAAAGTATCGGAAGAAATTCTCGTTGATCTGATCGCGAAGAACTTTGATCTTCGTCCCGCAGGCATTATCAAGATGCTGGATCTTCGCCGCCCGATCTATGCGCAGACAGCTGCTTACGGTCACTTCGGCCGTACGGATGTCGATCTGCCATGGGAGCGCGTAGACAAAGCCGAGAAGCTGAAAGCCGATGCAGGCGTACCTGCATAAGAGATCAAGCAAGATGCAAGCTAACAGTTCTTCTTCATTCCTTCATCATTGATCGCAACCTTAACGTCGTTGCTACCGTTATGTTCCATGACGGAGTACGGCGTTTTTTGTCGTTAGCCTAAATTATTGGGGCGCAAAAGCCGACAAATAGGGTACGAGCGTAAAGCCTAAGGAGTGAATATTGATCATGAAAGTAACCCGCAAGCTGTCTATACTACTTGCAATTGCCTTGCTTCTGCAGATCGGCTTGCCTGCTGCAGGATGGACCCTGAACCAGAGCGCCGTGACGGCGGCACCAGCCGGACCGGTAGCCGTTAGTTTATCGCCCGCCGATAATTTGACCGGAGTGCCGTTAGGCGCCAATCTGATCCTGACCTTCGACGAAGCCGTCCGGGCAGGGGCCTCGACCTCATACATATCTATATACAAATCGTCCAATAACAGCCTGGTGGAAGCGATCAGCGCCACTTCCGGGCAAGTGAGCATCAGCTCCAGTACGGTAACAATCAATCCAACGCTCGCCTCGACGAATTACAAGTTCGAGCTGAATACGGAATATTATGTGATGATTGATGCCGGAGCATTCCTCAACGTGTCGAACGGAGCGGCTTATTCGGGCATTCAGAACGCGACGCGCTGGAACTTCCGCACCGTTGTGACGGAAGATACGGTGAGGCCGACATACCTATCTCGCACGCCGGAGGGCGGTACGCACGCCATTACGACCTCGCTCTCCATCACATTCAGCGAGCCTGTCTATGCCGCTTCGGGCAACATCGTCCTGAGTTCGACAGATGATATGCGATATATTCCGGTCACGGCAAGCAGCGTGACGGGCAGCGGCACCAATACGATCTCCATCATCCCGGACGGAGCTCTCATGCCAAGCACTACCTATACGGTGACGGTTGCAGGCGACAACTTCGAGGATTCATCCGGCAACACGTTTGCGGGCATGTCCTGGTCGTTCACGACAGCAGCGGCGCCTGTCAATCTGTCTTCGGCGGATCCGTTCCAACCTGCCGACAACGCCATCTTGGTACCGATTGACAGCAATCTTACGATACGATTTGATCAGGCGGTACAAAGAAGCGCCGGCAAATCTATCGAGATCCGCCGAGTTAGCGACAATGCGGTCGTGGAAACTATCGCGGCTAACTCCTCAAGGGTGACGCTCAGCGAAGGAAACACCGTCGCGACGATCGATCCCGTTTCTAACCTCGCCGCAAGCACAGCTTATTATGTCGTTATCGAGCCAGGTGCGTTCACGAGACCTGCTCCAAATACGTCGGATTGGTTCTATGGAATCTCCGCGGCGACGATCTGGAATTTTACGACAGGTTATGGCAACGATGTTACGCCTCCAGGTCTTACCGGCGTTACGCCGACCTTCGGAGGCACAGCCAGCGGCACCAATACGCTGCTGACCTTAACCTTTAACGAAGAAGTATATCCGAATACAGGCAATATCGAAATTCGCCAGTATAACGGTGGGACGTTGTTCCGCTCCATCCCTATTACGTCGCCGCGCGTAACGGGCGGCGGTACAAAGCAGATTACGGTAGATCCAAATAAATATATTTCATCTTCCGATCCGGCGAAGTCGTTCGTCAACAACACCCGTTATTACGTCACGATAGGCAATCGCGCGATTAGAGACGGCGCAGGCAATTTCTACGCCGGCATCTCGAGCACAACGGGTTGGACCTTCACAGTTACGCAGGATGGCACGCGTCCGATGCTAAGCTCCTTGACGCCGGCGAATGGAGCTACTGCCGTTCCGGTCCAGTCGCAATTCGCAGCCTTATTCGACAAGCCGGTCATGACCGGACCTGGAGCCATTACTTTCAATCCGGCGAGCTCGAGCGGCTCGGCTGCTTCCGTCACGGGATCCTTTAGCGTAGATCCCGCCAATAACAAAAGGATCCTGATAACACCTAGCCAGCCCCTCTCGGCTAATACGAACTACTATGTCAATATCGAAGAGAATGCTGTGATGGATCTTGTCGGCAACTCTTTTGTCGGGATTCTCAATACGTATCAGTGGACGTTCCAGACGATAGGCGGAGACACGACGCCGCCGACGATCACCAGATCGGAAGTTGGCGGCTCCATCATTCGCTTGATCTACAATGAGCCGCTTAATGCGGACCTGAAGCCTTCGCCAGCGAGTTATTACGTCACAGTCGCCGGCGCTCCGCGCAACGTCACAGCCGTGAAGGTAGAGGGCAATATCGTCGTGCTGACGTTGGCAAGCTCCGTGGGCAGCAATCAGAAGGTAGTGCTGTCGTATACGAAGCCGACTACTGGGCTAGTTCAAGATATGTCTGGCAACCAGGCGGCTACGATTACGAATCTGGAAGTGTCGAACGGCTCGACGGGCACCGTGCCTGTCGTGAGCAGCGGAACGGCCTATGGCAACACGGTCAATCTTAATTTTAGCGAGTCGCTGTTCTCGGTCAACACCTTTGCTTACACGCAGTTCACGGTTACGGTCGGCGGGGCCAGCTACAGTCCGACGGCGATCTGGCATAGCGGGAACATCATTCAGCTGACGGTCAACGCTTCCATAACGAGCAGTCAGCCTGTATACGTATCCTACACTCCGAACAGCTATCCATTATTAGGCGTGTCAGGCAATACGGTAAGTGCGTTCAGCAATTATACGGTGAACGGAGGTAATACGGGCGGCGGTACCGTAGGCGATTATTTTGCGCCGACGGTAGTAAACATCACGGCTAACGGAACGTTGGTGTCCGTCAAATACAATGAACCGTTGAATTCCAGCACGGCGCCGGCCATTTACCAATATAGCGTAACGGCCGACGGCAGCGCGAGAACGATCAGCAACGTCATAGTGGCAGGCGACACCGTTTACTTGACGTTGACTTCGGGCGTGGCTACAACGCAGCAGATTCTGGTATCCTATATCGCGACCAATGCGACGTTAAAGGATTATTCCGGCAACTCCGCGGCTTCGTTTACGAATATTACCGCTAACAGCGGTACGGGGACGGGCAACGGACAGACAGGCGCGCTAAGGGGCGCCATTCTGAAAGGACGGACATTGACGTTAACCTTCAACGAGACGCTTAACCAGGTGTATGTGCCTTCGAGCAGCACGTTCGTTGTTCGCATCAACAATCTCGTCAGAACGATCAGTACCGTGCAAGTAGCCGGATCAGCCGTTATTCTTACATTGTCCTCTCCGGCTAATGTTGGAGAATCGGCAACCGTCTCGTATCTGCCAACAGGCGTGGGACTTTTGACGCTCGGCGGCCAGTCCGTGGCCAGCTTTACGAATGCCAACGTCGCGAACCAGACGACGCTGCTGGATAATCTGACCGGCGATTATGAAGCATCGGACGGCGGAGGCATCGCGATCAAGTATACAGGCGCGACGACAACGGCCGACACTTCGCCGGCAGGCGTATCCGCAAGCCGTTATACCGTGAGCAACGACAAATTTATAGCGGCGGTGACGACAGCGCGTAATGCGGGCCTGACAAGCCCGAGAATCGTGTTTAAGGTACCGGATCACGAACGGGCCGGTATTGCTGCGATCAGCCTGATCGCGCTGGAGATGGCGAGCAAGCAAGGCGGAGACGTGACGTTCGGAGTAGAGCATAAGGGGGCCACTTACGAGGTGCCGCTCAAGCTGCTGAACTTCGCCAAGCTGTCTTCTTCCGTTGGAGGCAATGGTGTATCCAGCCAGTTGCTCATCACGATTGATCAAGGCGCTAATAACCAAACAGCTGCTTTGTCCAAAGCGCTGAACTCGTCCAAAGCCCAAATCATTGAAGGTCCCGTTTATTATGAGACATTTGTAGTCAATGGTTCTACAAAGGTTGCGTTGACGGATTTCAGCGGTTATGTAGGAAGATCGCTAAAAACGACGGCCAACATCATTGAAAGCCAGTCTGCTGCCGTCTGGCTGGACCCGGTAACGGGTACGCTCTCCTACGTTCCGACGATATTCAAGGAGGAGAGCGGCGGAACGAGGGCCATATTCAAACGCAAGGGCAACAGCTCTTACGCGCTCGTCAAGAATACGTCGAGCTTTAGCGATCTGAGCACGCATTGGGCGAAGGATACCGTGCAAATGATGGCTCGTAAATTTATTGTCGAAGGACATTCGACGACGAAATATGAGCCGGAAAAATCGATCACGCGCGGCGAATTCGCCACTTATATCGCCAAAGGACTCGGATTGACGGGGGATAGAACGGCGGCGGCCAAATTCTCGGACGTGAACAAAGACACGGTGATGGGAGCGTATATCGGTGCTGCATCCGCAGCCGGCATCGTCAACGGAGTCAGCGCCTCGTCGTTTAAACCGAACTCTCCTATAACTCGCCAGGACATGGCGACGATGATGATGCGCGCGGCGAAAGTGGCGGAATTGAACGTAACGCTGCCAGGCAGCGTGGACTCGTATCTGCAGCCTTTCGGGGATCGGGGCGGCATCAGCTCCTACGCCAAGACGAATATGGCGCAAGCGATCTATCTCGGCATCATTAACGGCAAGTCGAGCACAAGGTTGAGTCCAACGACGAACGCTACCCGGGCCGAAGGCGCGGTCATGATTCAGCGTCTCCTTGAGAAAGCCGGCTTCTTGTCCACATAGTAATGTAAAACGGCAAGAATGGAATCCCTTGATTCCGTTCTTGCCGTTTTTCTATAGAGAGGCGATTAACAATATTTTTCGATACATGAAGGATGATAAGAGTCTTTTATGCAAATGGGCGTAACTTTTCTATTAAACTTGTAGTCTATTATAAGTAGACAACAGAGGATGGGAGAGTTGCAAAATATAATGGGCAAGTTGAAGCAAGGCAAACACGGTCGGATGAAGAGAAGAGGGCATTTAGGGACTAAAGTGATTATCGTGGCGATGAGCGGCATCCTCATTGCAGGACCGGTCGCGTCTATAGCGCCGGAGGGACTGGGGCAATGGCTGGCTCCTCAAGTGAGCGCAGCAACGGCATCTCAGCTCAAGCTGAAGTCGCAATCGATCTTAACATCGGGCGCCAAGCGTCTGGACTATAGTTTTACTACTACAAGAAGCAATAAGAGCGTTAAGACGGACGTGCATGTGATCGAAGTCGATCTGACGAATCCATACGTGTCGTTGGACACGATCAGCGGGAAGTCGGGAAGCGTCGGACAGCGGAACAACATTCTTAATATGACCAAAGAAAGCGGAGCCATCGGCGGTATTAACGGCGATGTTTTCATCATGTCCAATAGCGAAGGCGCGCCGCTCGGGGCACAGGTGCAAAATGGCGTGTTGACTTCGACTCCTTCCAGATTGAGCGGCATGTACGCCTTCTCCCTTACGAAGGATCGCCAGCCCGTCATCGATTCGTATTCCTTTACGGGGACGGTTACGGCATCGAACGGGAATACGTTTAATCTGGAGGGAATCAACAAGTCCGCTTATTTTGGCGAAATGGACGGGGTTACATACAGCCATTCCAACATGATTTATATCTATACAAGCGCATGGGGCGGCGCGGAGCGTCCGATGAATTCCGCGACCAAACCGACGGAAGCGCTGGTCATTGACGGAATCGTTACGGAAATTTCCGTTGAGACGGCCATAAAGACCGCCATTCCGGAGAATGGCTATATTCTTCGCGCCGGTCAAGGCGATGCTGCCAAATTCATAAGAGAGAATCTCAAGGTAGGCGAAGCCGTAACGGCGGATTACGCCCTGAGGTCGAAAACGAAAGGCGTCAATGTTGATCCGGCGTCATTCTCCATGCTGATCGGCGGACATACTCTGCTGGTAGACAATGGAGCCGCTTCGGCGTTCTCGCGCGACATTGCAGGCGTCAGTGGCAATTCTTATACATCGAGATCCGGCATCGGCTACTCCAAGGACGGCACGAAGGTTTATTTGATTACGGCGGAGAAGTCGGGAAGCAACACAGGACTCAGTCTGAAGGAGCTTCAGCAAGTGATGGTACAGCTCGGCGTGTACAAAGGGCTGAATCTCGACGGCGGCGGCTCCACGACGATGACGGAGCGTCCGCTGGGCAGCACTTCCGTGCAGCTCGCCCACTCTACCCAGGAGAGCTCGCAGCGTGCGGTTTCCAATGGGATCGGCGTCTTTACGAGCGCGCCGCAAGGCAGTCTTAAGGGCATGATGGTCAGGGGCTCTAACGTGATGCTGCTTGGCCAAAACGTGACGTATGGGGTAAGCGCCTACGATACGTATTACAACCCGATGAGCGTTGATGCATCCGCGCAAACCTGGACTTCGTCCGCTGCCGTAGGTACGTTTAGCGGCAATGTGTTTACCGCGACGAAGATCGGCAAGACGCAGCTCACGGTCAAGTCGGGCGATGTGACGGCTAACTATGATGTAGAGGTTATCGGACAGGAGCAGATCGCTTCGATGAAGATCAACGCTTCCGCAGGCATGTTGTCGCCGGGCTCGACGCTCCAGGTGCCGATCACGGTCAAGCTGAAAAACGGCAGCACCTATAATCTGACAGGAGACTCGTTCGTGTGGGAGTTCGTCGGCTTCGATGGCGAATACAAAAATGGAGCGATCTCGGTGGGTGAATTAGAGAAGGATGCGACGACAGGTTATGCGATTGCCCGTTACGATGGATATGGCACGACGGTTCCTTTCGTAAAAGGCGAGCAAGCGTCGGTTATTGAAGACTTCGAGACGGCCCGCTATGCCATTACTTCTCAGGTTACGCCAGCTGAAACAACGAAGGGTACGGTTAAGATCGTGACCGATCTGCCTGAGCAGAAGAGCGGCAAAGCGCTGCAAATCGGCTATGATTTTACGCAAGGAACGGGTACAAGAGCCTCCTATGCGGTGCTTGGCAACGGACTGACATTATCCGGTTCGCCGTCTTCATTGACGATGGACGTCTATAGCGATACGAGCAATAACTGGGTGCGCGCCGAAATCGTAGACGCGGCGGGCAAGACGCATCTGCTCGACGTTGCGAAGGAATTGAACTGGACGGGCTGGAAAAACGTGAAGGTCGATCTTTCCGGAGTGGCGTTCCCGGCCAAGCTGAAGCGGGTCTACGTTGTGACGCTGGGACAAGCCGATGTCGAGAAGCTTCCCGTAGGCGCTATTGCCATCGATAACTTGACGCTTCGTACGGCGACCGCCGTGAAGGAACCGGCACGCGCTTCGATCGTGATGACGGCTGGCAGCACGAAGGCGACTGTCAATGGCAAGGCCTTGACGCTGGAGGCGGCTCCTCTGATTCAGCAGGGCTCCACCTACGTGCCGCTGAGGTTCGTGACCGAAGCCATGGGGGCAGAGGTCCTGTATGACGGTAAGACAAGAAGAGTGACCGTTCTAAGGGGATCGCAAATGCTGGAGATGACGATCGGCAAGAAGGACTACACCCTTAACGGCGTACGTTATACCTCTGATGTAGCGCCATTTACGAAGAACGGCAGAACGCTGATTCCGATCCGATTATTCTCGGAGAAGCTCGGTTTCAAGGTGAAATATGAGGATAAATTAAGACAGATTACGATAGATTAGGCTGGACGCCATAGGGCTAAAGTGTGGTATGATGTAAAGGAATATCCTATAAAACCGTGTTCCCGGTCAGGATCTTCGGAACAATCTTTAGGTGAAAGTTCAAAAAGTTCGGTTTTCAGCACATGAGCGTATGCTTCCGATGCTGCGTTTTTTTCAAAAACGCTGTAGAAGATGGAATGAAAGTAGAAACTGAGGAGCGGAGCGTAGTGGAAGCTACGTGAGCACCGGAAGTTTCGCTTGAGTTCAATATTCGATGTCGAATATGCAACGCGACCTACTTCGTGATCAAAAGCGGACTTTTTGAACAACCTCTATAGGAATAAGGGAGTGCCAGGCTGCCGTGGATCACCTGACCGTTGACATTAATAGAGTTATTGCAAATGCCATCAAGGTGATGGAAGACAGCAAGTACCAAATATATGAAATCTGCGAATCGGCCCGTTCCGAGCTCGAAGCGCTGGAGCAGGAGCTGGAGCAAGTGCTCCAGGAGACGATTCGCACCATCGATAAGGTTGACAAGCTTGAGCAGGAATACCGGCTGGCCCGGATCAGGCTCACGGAGGTCAGCCGCGATTTCGTGCGATATAAGGAAGAGGATATTAAATCCGCTTACGAGAAGGCCACTCAGATCCAGCTGGATCTGATGGTCTATCGCGAGAAGGAGAACTATCTGAAGTCCCGCCGCGACGATTTGCAGAAGCGGGTTCGCAATGTGGAGAAGTCGGTGGAACGAGCGGAAATGATCGCTTCACAGATGAATGTCGTGCTGGAGTATTTGACCGGCGACCTGAATCAGGTGACGAGAATCATGGAATCCGCCAAGACAAGACAATTGCTGGGACTCAAGATTATCCTGGCACAGGAGGAAGAACGCAAGCGAATCGCGAGAGAAATTCATGACGGCCCTGCGCAGTCGCTCGCGAATATCGTGTTGCGCACCGAGATTGCGGAACGTATGCTGATCAAGGGTCAATTCGAGCTGGTACAGAACGAACTGGTCGATCTGAAGGGACAAGTCCGCTCCGGTCTGGAGGAAATTCGCAAGATCATCTTTAATCTTCGGCCGATGGCGCTCGACGATCTTGGACTGATCCCGACGCTCAGGAAGTTCACCCAGGACTTCGAGGAGAAGGCCAGGGTCCATACCAAGTTCGAGCTTTCCGGCAAGGAAATCAGACTTCCATCAGCTATGGAGGCAGCCATTTACCGCATGGTCCAGGAGGCTTTTTCGAACGTGCTCAAGCATGCAGGCGCTTCACACGTTTCCCTCGAAATAAGCTTTCATCCCCAGATTATTACGCTTACCATACAGGACAACGGAGTAGGTTTCCGAGTTGAAAGCATCAACCAGCCGCCCAAGCGCAATGCGCACTTTGGCCTAATAGGCATGAGGGAGCGGGTGGAGTTGATCGAAGGAAGGATTGATATAGACTCAAATCCGGGACAAGGCACGAAGATTGTAATAGATATTCCTACGACTTCCGAACATAGAAAGGAGATTGAGACTAATGAATCAGACCACGTCTAGCGGCCACAAGATCAAAATATTGTTGGCTGACGATCATCAGCTGTTCCGCGAAGGATTGAAACGCATTCTCAATATGGAAAACGATATCGAGGTTATCGGTGAATGCGGAGACGGTATTCAGGTTATGGAGTTCTGCAATCATACCATACCGGAGATCGTTCTCATGGACATTAATATGCCCATCGAGACGGGTGTTGTAACCACCGAACGACTTAAGTCGATGTTTCCTGATGTAAAGGTCATTATTTTATCCATTCATGACGACGAAAGCTACGTGTTCGAAACCCTTCGCAAGGGCGCGACGGGTTACTTGCTCAAGGATATGGAGGCGGAGTCGCTTATTAATGCGATTCGTTCCGTACAACAAGGCTATTCTTATATCCATCCCAAAGTCACGGGCAAGCTCATTAACCAGCTGCGCCGGATGACCTACCTGGACGAGATGGGCGTTGCAACGGGCGCTGCGGCCGCGAAGGAGGCAGGCGTGAAGTATCACGCGTCGGAAGAGAGTCCGCTTACTCGCCGCGAGGCGGAAGTGCTTCGTCTGATGGCGGAAGGCAAGAGCAACAAGATGATCGGGGAGTTCCTCTTCATCAGCGAAAAGACCGTTAAGAACCACGTCAGTAGCATCCTTCAGAAGATGGAAGTCGACGACCGTACGCAAGCGGTTATCAACTCCATCAAGTTCGGATGGGTGACGTTGTAAAATTCGATGGATAGTGAGAAGAGCTTGGAAGCTGCGAGGGTGCAGATTTCGGGGCTCTTTTTTGCATTATCGATAGTATAAGGCGGTGCGTTTGATTGAATAACAAGTATCTAAATCCTTCCGGGAAATTATATACCTGTAATGCTAGTGGATTGCATAAGGTGAATTTCGAGGCTGATCTTTTGCTTATTACACGGGCTGGCAATGAAATTAGAGATACAGAGACCGTTCGGGATCTCTCTCCCTCGCCTGATTTATTTCGTACGGCTCTGCAAGAATGGAAAAATAAGCTGGACAATGAGGAATGGTGGCCCCTATATGAAAAAAGGTTCTTGAAAGAACTTGAATGGGAAACCAGAGTAAAGGCTTTACGAGAAGTATATAAGCGGTTAATTGCCGGTAAGAATGTGGTCCTTATTTGTTTTTGTCCAGATCATCGGTATTGTCATCGCAAGCTGGTCGGAGAGTTTTTCAACAAGTATGGCGTCGAAGTGCAAGAGTTAAATCCAATTAAAGTGGAACAAATTAAATTGTTTTAGGGGCTGCGTATGAACGCGGGAGAAGTCTTCATTTGGATTGATCGTATCGGGAAAGAGCCGGCAAAGATGAATGAAAAGAGAAGCAGCACGGCCCAAGGAGGCCGTGCTGTTTTCGTTCCGGAATTATTTGGAGTTGCGTTGACGTTGTCTGAGTGTCAGCAAGCCGGATACAAGGACGAAGCTTCCAAGCAAATAGTAGGGCATACGACTTGTATCTCCTGTCTTGGGCAGCTTATCTATCGGTGGGAGCTTCTCATCTGTCGCCTGATCAACCTTCTCGTCTGGCCCTCCTCTAGGAATCTCCTCCTCTTCGACGGTAATGATCGTCTCGGTTGGCTCTGGAGATTCTGGCGGATTCTCCGACGGTGTCACAGTAGGTGGCACGGAAGGCGGAGTCGTAGATGGCGGTATAGAAGCGGTAGCGCTAGGCGGCACGCTTGGCGTAGCAGCAGGTGTTTGTACTGGAGTGACAACAGGCGTCTCGACAGGCGTCTGAACAGGCGTCTCGACAGGCGTCTGAACCGGAGTCTCGACAGGTGTCTGGACCGGAGTTTCGACAGGCGTCTGAACCGGAGTCTCGACAGGTGTCTGGACCGGAGTTTCGACAGGCGTCTGAACCGGAGTCTCGACAGGTGTCTGAACTGGCGTCTCGACAGGTGTCTGAACCGGAGTCTCGACAGGTGTCTGAACTGGCGTCTCGACAGGTGTCTGAACTGGCGTCTCGACAGGTGTCTGAACTGGAGTCTCGACAGGTGTCTGAACTGGAGTCTCGACAGGTGTCTGAACTGGAGTCTCGACAGGTGTCTGAACTGGAGTCTCGACAGGTGTCTGAACTGGAGTCTCGACAGGCGTCTGAACTGGAGTCTCGACAGGCGTCTGAACTGGAGTCTCGACAGGCGTCGCCGACGGAGTCGGACTAGGCGTCGTACATCCGGTGGCCGATTGGAACGCATATTTGAGCAGGTAAAAATGTCCGGTTCCAGGCTGCAGATGCTCCTGAACAGGACCCAAGTAGAGGTCAAGTTGCGAAGGACCGCACGCAGGCAAGTCGATCGTGAGTTCATATTTGCCCGGCGAATCTGCCTTCAGCGTATGAGAAGAGAACAATACTTGGTCTTCGTAAGGCAGCGGCGAGCTGTCATACTTATAGTCGGAGAACGTAATTTCAACGCAGTCCATCTTCGTTTCGAAGTAGGCTGTCGCTGTCCCGTTGTTATGGATGACGATCTGGATCCCTTCTCGATCGACGGCATTGATGTTTTTGGTATAGGTCTGACAGATTGGGGCAGGTACGGGAGCGGGGAACGTATCGTTGGCGGAGTCGCCGCCTTCCGCCCAAACAATGGAACTTAACGGAAATGATACAATTAGTATCATTGATAATAAAAAAGCAAGTCGTTTCTTAACGGTTGACATGCTTTCACTCTCCTTCTATCAGTAACTGCGGCTCTCCTCCGACATCCTGCAAGGCGGTGCTAGTCGTTTCCCAACGCAATACGCTGTCTAAGTCTCCGGATGACTTCGGTAGCATAGGGCATGACATGGAATGCCGAATAGTCATTTGAATATATGCATAGGGCTTGTACAAAAATGATAACATATTATGAATATACGGCAAGGGTGTTATTTTGGGGGATGTTGGGGATTGGACCGAAATGATTGTCGAAATATGTGAGCGGATGCACATTATAGCTTCTTGTCCTGTTCTGCCGTAACCGATGGGCTCCTCTCGGCATATAGTGGCATAGAGGAGGTGGCTGATATGTTAGAGCTTCTGCTACTGGTCATCGGTTGTTATGCGGCTGCAGCGCTTCTGGTGCATCTGGCATACAGGTTCGGAGGGGAACGCAAGAAATTACGCAAACATTATGTGCTGATCGCGGACGGGCGGCAGCCTCATATGGAATGGTATTTGCGATCCATACATTCTTTCTCGAGTTGGACGGGGAGTGACATACGGTTGACCGTTATTGATCGCGGTTTGACGGACGAGTCGAAAACGATCGTAGATCGGTGGAATCGCGAGAGCCATTTGGTAGAGATGTTGCGGACGGATACAGGTGAGGCGTCTGGCGTTACTGACGGCAAGAGTTATTCATCAAGCGGGGATGGAGCGGTTCATTTGCTATGGCTCCTTCAATCGAGGGGAATCGTGTCCGAAAGGGATTATCCTGTATTGGTAGATTTACAAAATCCGGAAGACTTGTCTAAGATGCCTTTTTAGCTTATAATCGCCTTATATACCATAATAACTTGAGAGAATCCAAGTGAAGCACACTTGATTAATGCCGGCTAACGGCTTAATCGGTGTGCTTTTTTGTCGTGGACTTGAAGGGACGCAAGGAGACAGACGCCGTGCGAGATTAAAAAACAGAGCAGTTACCAAAAAGGGGGAACGCAGTTGAAAGCATATGTGTATTTGTTGAAGCAAAACGAAGAATGGACAGCTTGGATGACTCTGTCACCCGAGGTGGATTACGCTTATTGGTTCGGAAGAGGGAGCGCCTGGCAAGAGGCGGATTGCGCTTGGTACTGGCAGGAACCGCTGCCTCTCGGTCAGGCGGCCGAGGCGGTGCGGCTGTGGAGGGGACGAGGCAAGCGCGGAAGCAGAGCGTTGCTTGCGAAACAGGGATGGGCAGCCCTGTGGGATAAGGGGGAGACCAAGGAGTCCGTGGGGCAGGCAGAAAGTGCAGGAAAGGCTGATAGCCGCAGCAGGAAGCAGGGGAGAGCTCCTGGCGAAGCGGAGGCTGTCGGAAGGATGTCGCGACTCATTGATGAAATTCGGACAGCAGACTCGGGGAGGCGGAGAAGCTGGCTGTTCGATTGGAGAAAAGGAGCGGTGGCGGAGCGTTATGAAGGTGGCGGAATGTATGGGGGGAATGAGAGTAGAGCGAGTGAAGGGAAGTGTGGGTATGGTGAGGACCGGCCTGGAATGGGGACGATTGGAGGGCAAGAAGGAGGAAGAGAGGCGCCACTGCAAAGTAAAGATGGGGGCGGCATTGGGGATATTCGGAAAGCTGCTGCGATAGCAGGTAATGGTGGCGGCGGTATTGGGGAAGCGCAGCAAGTTATAGCGTTAGCAAGAAACGGCGACGAACGGTGTTATAAAGGTGAGCGTGTCCATAGCAAGGGACGGCGCAGAAGCGTGGTGCGCTGGAGCGCAGGCGACGGGCGGCAAGTTATGGATGCCGACCGGTGGAGTCATGTGGCGGCAATCGCGAAGCTTGCCGCCAGGCTCTTGCAGGGACGCGCGCTGCTAAGCGTGGAAGCGCGCGCCCTGCTCGCCAGCGCAGCCGTGCCCGGCGCCGAGGCCCACTGGAGCGAAGCGATCCAGTTGGCTGCGCTGCTCGGGCAGGTGCGCCTGAGCGGATCGGTCGCTGCCCCCGAGGGCAAGCGGGCGGACGCCCGGCGCCGACTCCGCTGCATGCGTTGCGGCAGCGGGGAGGCGCATCTGCGGCGCGCGCCATGCATGTCCTGCGGGCGCGACTGCGCCTATTGCGAGGCCTGCATTCTGATGGGCCGGAGCCGGGAGTGCGAGCTGCTCATTCGGGGCATGTACGACTCGCCCGTATGGAAGGAACAAGGGCTTGGCAGATGGAAGGCACTCCGTCGGCAGCCGATGCCGGAACGACTTGGCAAGTGGGGACTAAGCCCGGCGCAGCGGGAGGCTACGGCGAAGGCGCTTCATTTTCTCGAAGAGCGTCCCGTTGGAGAGAGAATGAAAGGCACTCGTGTACCACGCCTTAGTAATACGCTTGGCAGAGCGATCACGCGATTAATGCCGTCTGGCCGCTCTCGGAAATCTGGTGCAAGTGACATGGACCAGCAACCCGGAGATGACGAGTCGGATACGCGTCCCCTACGCGGGAATCAGGAGCAAAGGACACGAACCGCGATCGAGAACCGCTACAGCTATCCAGGTTCGCGCGAGGGGGAGGGCGAAAAAACAAGCAAGGGAATAAGAAACGGCATTAGCAAAGGAACAAGCAGTGGAACAAGCAACGTAACAAGCAAAGTAACAAGCAAAGTAACAAGCAAGGACAATGGGACTAAGCTGCATGTTGTAGAAGGGGAGGCGTCTACTCCGCGATCCGTTTTAGAGGAGGACAGACCCTCACCCGATCGTCGCTTCCTTATATGGGCTGTGACAGGAGCAGGTAAGACTGAGATGGTCTTCCCGCTGGTAGAGTCCATTATAAGCAGAGGAGGGCGCGCCTTGATTGCCTCTCCGCGCAGGGACGTCGTATTGGAGTTGGATCCCCGGATACGGAAAGCATTCCCTGCATCGAATGTTGTGACGCTGTACGGAGGGAGCGAACAACGTTGGGACAGGGGGGAAATCACTTTGTCGACGACGCATCAGCTCATCCGATTTCACGAAGCATTCGATCTCGTCATCGTCGACGAAATTGATGCCTTCCCGTACCATGGAGATCCTATGCTGTATTTCGCAGCAGACAAAAGCCGCCTTCCTGGTGCGCCAAAGCTGCTGTTATCGGCAACCCCTCCTCGTGAGCTTCAATATGAGGCCAAGCAAGGCAGGCTGCCGCATGCGCGCGTGCCCGTGAGGTATCACCGACATCCGCTTCCCGTCCCCAAGTTGCTTCGTTCGCCAAGTGTCCGCCATTTGCTGGCAAAGGGGAGTGTGCCTGCCTCGCTCCTGCATGCCATTCGTCATTCGTTGGGGCGCGGGGCGCAGGTATTTCTATTCGTACAGCGTATTAGCGAATCCGAGCCTATGGCCGCGCTGCTTCGCAAGCAGTTGCCGGTGAACGAGATCGAAGCAACGTCCTCCAAGGATCCTGACCGCGCTAATAAAGTCATTCGCTTTCGCACCGCCGAGACACGATTGCTGGTGACGACAACCATCCTGGAGCGGGGAGTGACGGTACCGAGGAGCGATGTTTTTATCCTTGATGCGGATGGCAAGTTATTCGATGAAGCGTCCCTTGTGCAGATGGCGGGGAGAGCTGGACGATCGGCAGATGATCCTGCCGGCAGGGTTTATTTTATCGGACCGGCCAGGACGGTCTCACAGCTGCGGGCTGTTCGTCACATCAGGGGGATGAACCGAATCGCAGCGCGAAAAGGTTTCTTGCTTGAGGTTCGCCGTAGCGACAAGCAAAAGGAGCAGGGCACATGAGCTTTGTTCAGTGGCTCGCGGCATTAAAGAAGAGTTTGACCGGAGCGCATAATTTGGCGGATTGGCTGACTGTCGGAGCGGACAACTGCCTCGTGTGCAATGGAATGATTCGCGGGGAATCGCAGCATGATAGAACCGGCAAAGGGCTGCTATACTTGCGACAATCCTTATGTCATCGTTGCAGGGAGTCTATTCCATGGATAAATCGAGTGGAGTGCCCTCATTGCGGCCGGGGTATGTATTGCGAAGATTGTAAGCGCCAGCCGAACCGGCATTTCCGGTTAAATCGAAGCGCTGTTGCCTATGATGCCGTCATGAGGGACTGGCT
Source organism: Paenibacillus agaridevorans (assembly GCF_018604145.1). Classification (NCBI taxonomy): domain Bacteria; kingdom Bacillati; phylum Bacillota; class Bacilli; order Caryophanales; family Paenibacillaceae; genus Paenibacillus; species Paenibacillus agaridevorans. The sequence goes on from NZ_CP075889.1 coordinate 7,350,450, forward strand.
GGCGATGTACAAATATCGCGGACTGGAGCGGCTTGGACCTGCTCTGGCGGAGATGCTGTGCCCAGTATACGAACGACTAACCGAAGCGGCAGGCGGCCGATGGGACGCCATGACATATGTGCCAATCAGCGATACTAGAGCAGAGGAACGAGGATTTAATCAATCGGCCGCGATGGCCGAGTATGTCTCGAAGCGTTATGGCATTCCGTTGCATTCGCTGCTTAAGCGTACGCGGCATACCGAGAAAATGAGCTTCAAGACGCGAACGCAGCGTCTAAGGGATGCTCAGGGGTTATTCGCGCCGAGGGAAGCGGGTTTTCAAGAGCTTAGGGCCAATCACCCCCTCCATACTGGAGAAAATGCCATGAATATATTGCTTGTAGATGATATTTTTACGACAGGTAGTACTGCGGATGCTTGCTCCAAGGCGCTTCAAGCGGGAGCCCGGTTACTGGATACAGAGGCATGCATCTATGTGTTGACATGGGCGCGATCCTAGAATCATCCTGTGCTGAAGTGGTGAAGGGACGTAACGCGATCGCCAATCATTTTGCTAATGAAATAAACCTTGAATTCCGTTAAACTATATTAAGATCTGGTTTTTACGGACAAGGAGGTCGTTTAGTTATGAATTTGGATAATTGTCCTCGGTGCGGCAAGCTATTTGCCAAAAACTTCAGAGATGTTTGCCCGGTCTGCATTCGGGACATTGATAGAGAGTATCAGTTGTGCGCAGATTATCTGAGAGAGTTTAAAGGTGCGATGATTGGGGAGTTGTCGGACCAGACCGGCGTCTCCATCAAACAAATCACGAAGTTCATTCGAGAAGGACGTATTTCGATGGTTAATGCCCCAAATCTGTCTTACCCATGCGAATCTTGCGGTACATTAATCCGTGAGAATCATATCTGTGACAGCTGCCGTGCCCGTCTTGTTAAGGACACGAACCAAATGAGACGGAATGAGGCGAGCAAAGCGGCGATGACGGAGGAAGAGAAACGAGCAGCGCAAGCCGCATACCGCGGGATATCCCAGTATAAGGACAGATAAATCAACAATACTATTAAATAAAGCTTGACTAAAGCCGATAATACTTGCATAAGGTATTCGGCTTTTTTAGTTCCCGTAAATGAATGAGGTGGATAAATTGAAAATAAACGAGACCAATCGCATAGGCGGCACGAATCCATACCAGAAACAATCGGAATTCAGGACGGAAGGCGCCAAGAAGGCCAAACAAAAGGACGAAGTGCAAATTTCGGCCGCAGCCAAGGAGATGCTGACGACGAGCAAGCTTAACAGCACGGAACGTACAGAACGTCTGAACGAGCTCAAGCAATCCGTTGCCTCTGGCACTTATCATGTCGATGCAGGCAAGATTGCAGAGAAGTTATTGCCTTATTTAAACAACAACAATTGAACGGAGTAAAGGCGGGATGAGCGGATGTCGATGACAGGCATGATCGAAATATTGCAGAAGCAGTTGAACTTGTACGAGAGGCTGCTTGTCTGCGAGGAAGAAAAAAAACCGCTTATTCTAGCCAACGAAGTTGTTAAGCTGAACGTTCTTACGCAGAAAGAGAAGCTGCTGACCGCCCAAGCCGAAGAGTTGGAGACAAGCAGGCTGCTCATGACGGCCAGACATTTCAAAGAGCTGGGCTTCCGCAACCGTTCCGGCATATTATCGGATCTCATCAAGTCCGTCAACCATCCGGAAGAGAAGCGACAGCTTATGGAGATGCACGAGTCGCTGATTTGCGTACTTACCAGGCTCAAGCAAATTAACGAAGAGAACCAAATGCTCATCCAGCAGTCATTGGATTTCGTGAACTTCTCGATCAGCCTTATGGTCGAAGATCCCAACGAGGACGTTACGTACCAGCATCCAATGAGCATCAACGGGAATAAGCGCAATTGGTACGATTCGAGAGCATAACGAGGAGATGAAACGATGAGATCGACCTTCCACTCGCTGGAGACGGCAAAACGAGGCATTTTCACGCAGCAGGCTGCGATCAATACGGTTGGTCACAACATATCTAATGCCAATACAGAAGGGTTCTCGCGGCAAAAGGTAACAATGGTTGCAGCGAGGCCGATCGAGGCATATGGCTTAAATCGCTCGAACGCACCAGGACAGCTTGGTACGGGTGTTGAATTTACTTCAATTACCCGTATTCGCAATGCTTTCCTGGATCAGCAATACCGTGAACAAAGTCATGGTGTGGGCAGCTTGGAGATTCAGACGGATACGCTTAACAAGCTCGAGGGCTACGTCAATGAACCTTCTGATCATGGAATTCGTGCAGTCATGGAGAAGTTCTGGAGCTCATGGTCTGACCTGAGCAAGGATCCGGAGAACGTAACGGGACGGGAAATTTTGCAGGAAACATCGAAGGCGTTAATGGATACATTCAACGAGCTGAATCGTCAATTGACGGATCTACATGCGGATTTAACTTCCAATGTCGATGTAAAGGCGTCAGAAGCCAATTCGCTTCTCTCTACCATTAGTTCATTGAACCGGGAGATTGGCAGAATCGAATCCATTGGCGATAGTGCCAACGATCTTAGGGATCAACGGGATCTCATGACGGACAAGCTCTCCAAAATCATGAACATTACGGTATCCGAAACTAACCAAGGTTATACCATTAACATGGGGACGACGAACCTGTTGGAAGGAACGACAGTCACTCCGGTCAATGCGGGAACGCTGGAAGCCGCGTATACTAGCGGATCTCTGCAGGGCGGAGAAGTTCATGGCATGATCGTATCCCGCGATAAATACGTGACGGAATTCGCGAGTCAGTTGCACACGCTAGCGAATACGATTGCAAATGGGGAAATCGAGGTTACGATACCCAAAGGGTCGGTTCTGCCTGGTACTACCGTGCCGCTTGCTGCCGACCAAACCATTACGGTTAACGGTATTAATGGATTGCATAAGCTTGGTTACACGTTAGAGGATCCGGCTACTGCCGGACAAGATTTCTTCGTCTTTACCGCTGATCCGAACAGTTTGACAGGTTGGAATTATCAGCTTAATGCATCTATAGCGGCCGACTCCAACAAAATCGCTACTTCGTTGCGCACGACTACTGACGGTGGCGGAGTAACAAGCGTAATTAAAGGGAACAACGGATTGGCGCTCCTCATGTCCGAATTAAAAAACGTAAAGTTTGCTTTTGATGAGACTGCACAAGGCGGAGGTATTACTCAAGCAACGGTTAACGACTTTTATGGTGCCGTTGTCGGTGCTCTTGGCGTTCAAAGTCAGGAAGCGGATAGACTGTACAACAACTCACAGATGCAATTGGACCAAGTTCAAAGCAACAGATTATCCGTCAGCGGTGTTTCTTTGGACGAAGAAATGTCCGATCTGATTAAGTACCAATATGCCTACAGCGCATCTGCAAGATTCATGACTACATTCGACGAGATGCTGAATAAGCTTATCAATGGAACAGGAGTCGTTGGCCGCTAATTTAAGCGGATATCGCTAAGGGGGAACAGGAGTATGACGCTTCGAGTAACACAGAGTATGATGCATTTGCAATTGTCTAGAAACTTAAACAGGAATATGACCCAAATGGAGCAGTTGCAACAGCAAACGGCGACTGGTCGCAAGATCAACAAAGCATCCGATGATCCGGTAGGTATTACATATTCCTTGCGGTACCGCTCGGAACTATCGGCCACGGAGCAATATCAGAAGAACGTAGACGCTGCGCTCTCTTGGCTTGACTTTAATGATACAGTGCTCAGTCAGGCGGGAGATGTTTTGAAACGGGTTAAAGATTTATCTATTCAAGCTTCAAATGGAACCAACTCGCAAGTTGCGCTTGATAGCGTCAAAAATGAAATCATTCAACTGAAGAATCAGCTTGTAGATATCGCGAATAGCAAGATTAATGGAAAATATATATTTAATGGGGAGAATTATGACCAAGCTCCCTACAGCAAAACAAACCCAAAAGCTTCTGAAACGGATAATGGAACGATACAATACGCCGTTGGTTTTAATATGACATTGGATATTAATCAGCCAGGTGAGAAAGTATTCGGTATTGCGGATCCCGCAGGTACGACAGATAATGTATTCTCCGTATTGGATCGAATAATAACAGGACTAGAGAGCGGTTTGCATGATTCTATTGATGCTGAGTTTTCAAATATAGACATAAGTATTAATCGAATTTTAAATATACGGTCGGAGTTTGGTGCTCGAACGAATCGGGTAGAGCTGATTCAGAATAGACTTGGAGATTTAAATATTAATTTAACTAGTATGCAGTCAAAAACCGAAGATGCTGATTTCGAAAAACTGCTTATTGGTGCTCAGATCAACGAAAATATTTATCAGGCTTCGCTTTCTGTTGGAGCCAAGATCGTTAGTAAATCATTGGTGGATTTTCTAAGATAACATGATGCCTATACCACAGTTGCAAATCCAATCCGTTAACGCTAAAATCGGCATGAAAAGTGAGGCAGGAAAATTTGATATCTCTCAGCCGAGAGCACAAATGAATATTCAGACCGAACCGTCCATTTTGAATGTTAAATCGGAGCAACCTGTCGTTGTCGTAGATATGTCCGCGATGTGGGATGCGCTTAATGGCGGCAGTCATCTGCAGTATATGAACCGTATATATAATCAAAGTGGTAAGTTCGTTGTAGAAGCAGTCAGAGGCACCGTGGAGGAGTACAACAGAATTGGAGAGATACTGACTGACGTCGACCAAGTTGGTGAAGTTGCTTGGTCTAATCTTACGAAGGAGCCGGTGCAAATTGAAGTTTATGGTTCTGCTTCGTATGATAATGTACAGTTTGAGGCTGAAATTTCAAAACCGGACATTAACTTTAATCGTGGTCATGTAGAGATTGATATCCGTCCCCAAAAGGTGGAGGTCTCATTCACAAGGGGGCAGTTGCAAATTTACATGGAACGTTATCCGTCTCTTCAAATAAGTGTACCCAAAGTTGATATGTTTGGATAGCCATGATTTTGGGAATCCGTATAGGTGTAGCAAACTTATACGGTTTTTTTATTTTTGGAACAGATATGCACTACGAACAATATCCAACTGTCGTATCGCGAAATAGTGAAATGAGGTGTAGTTATGCGGATACAATCATCACGTTTAGGTGAAATAGAATACGAAGAAAATGAAGTGATTTCTTTTAAAAATGGAATACCTGGCTTCAAAGAGCATAAAAGATTTAAAGTGATCGCAGTGGAAGACAGCCCGTTTATGTATCTACACTCAATCGACGACGGTGCACTATCATTTATAATCGTATCGCCTTTTGATTTTTTTCAGGAGTATGAATTCGATTTGCCTGATTACGTATTAGATGAATTGAGTATTGCAGAGGACTCAAGTCTGAAGATCATTAGCATTGTAACCATTCTGGACAATCTTGCTAATGCGACTGTTAACTTGGCTGCACCGATCATAATCAATTTATCCAGCAAACGAGGTATACAATATATATTGCCGGACGGCAAGTATAAAGTAAGCCAATCACTATTCACAAAACAAGAAATGGAGTAAGGGGGGATTTAATGCTTGTATTGTCTAGAAAAAAAGGAGAATCAATACTGATTGGGGAAGATATTGAAATAAGCATAGTTGAGATCACTAATGACCAAATAAAGCTAGGCATAACAGCACCCAAGGAAGTTACAATCTTAAGAAAAGAGTTGTATGTATCGGTCGAGCATACCAATCGTGATGCAGAACAGTCTCCAATAAGTATGGCAGAACTTAAAGAACAGTTTAATTTGTTGAAGAAAGAGAAGTCTTAGGAAGACATTTTGCAACCCGTGTCTTTTTTCAGAGACGCGAGTTTTCTATATGTATGTAAGAATGCCGGCTAGCTTAGGCTGGCTATTTCCGCTCTCATCAAAAAATACAGCTCGATAAAAATGAAGACTGCTATAAACATTTTCGAAATGTCGCCGATAATATTAATATAGCCGTTATATTAATAACTGCTAACCACAAGGATGTGGAAATCACAACATTTCAGGGAGGAATTATCAATGCGTATTAATCACAACATCACAGCTTTGAACAACCACCGTAACATGGGAATGAACGATGTTAAGGCTGGAAAATCCATGGAGAAACTTTCGTCCGGTCTTCGCATTAACCGTGCTGGCGACGACGCTGCAGGTCTTGCTATTTCCGAAACTATGCGTGCTCAAATTCGTGGTCTTGAACAATCCCAAAAGAACGTTCAAGATGGTATCTCCTTCGTTCAAACAATGGAGGGTGCACTTAACGAAGTAAGTGCAATGTTGGTTCGTATGAAAGAGCTTAACGTTCAGTCCGCTAACGGAACTTACAGCTCTGATGATACTGCAAACATTACTGCGGAGTTGAATGCTCTGAACTCTCAAATCACGCAGATCACAACGACGACTAACTTCAACGGCAAGAAACTGTCCGATTCCATCGACATCAGAACAAGTGACGTTGCAAGCACTGTCATTACAATCGGTGCAACAACTGTATCGCTGGGTTCGACAGGTGAGTCTGACGTTGATGCTGCAATCAAAGCGGTTACAACATCGCGTGGTACATTGGGTGCTCTTCAAAACCGTTTGGAGTACACTTCCAACAACCTTGGTACTACGATTGAAAACATCAGTGCTTCTGAATCCCGTATCCGCGACACAGACATGGCTAAGGAAATGGTTGAGCTCACAAAGAACAACATTCTTCTTCAAGCTTCCCAAGCTATGCTTGCGCAAGCGAACCAACAACCGCAAGGCGTTCTTTCCTTGCTCCGTTAATCATCTTAGAAAAATTAGGGCGCCGAGTAATATCGGTGTCCTTTTTTTGTATAAGAACCCCCCAGTTCGACTGGGGGTTCAGGAAAGCTTAGCTATACGTAAAAATCCCTTTGACCTTTACGATATAGGGCTGATGGAATCCACCGGCTAAGCCGGTGGTTATGACTATATATACTAATGAAAATCTGTCATATACCGATAAATAATATAAAAGGAGTTAATCGGGAGGTTATGAGATGATTACTGGAATTGCCGGTGGCAGCTACTCCGGAGGAAGCCAGGCAGAGAGCCGGCCTGTTGCTCGAGAGTATGCACAATATCAACAAAACTCTGAACCGATTACACCTACTCCAACATCAAGTATATTTAATCAACCAGATACAGGTGTAAAGAAATCCATTGGCGACGAACAATGGGACAAGATTTTAAGTGCTGCTGTAAAGGATTTGCAAGGGCCGAATACTTCACTAAGTATTTCAGTCCACGAGGAATCCAATCAACTTTTAATAAAAGTAGTAAATAAGGATTCGGGAGACGTAATACGCGAAATCCCTCCAGAAAAGACCTTGGATTATTTAGCGAATTTATTGAAGTTTGCAGGAATCATAATAGACAAAAAGGTTTAAGGAGGTTGCTAGATGCGATTATCAGGCTTGGCATCAGGAATGGATATTGACACGATGGTGAAGCAGCTAATGATGACTCGTAAAGGGCCGTTGAACAGGCTGCAACAAGAAAAGCAGACACTCGAATGGCAGCGTGAATCCTATCGTGAAGTGAGTACCAAATTAGTAACTTTAGTGAACGACAAAATGACAAGCTTGCGAAATACGTTTAATAATCAATCGTTGAAGGCTTCGACAAGCGGCACTAATCCTGATGCGATCTCGGTGGTAGCGAGGAAGGATGCGACAAGACTTCCGGTAAGCATTAATGTAACCAATACTGCAACGGCATCATCTGCGACAGCTACTTTTACCGGTATTACCAGGGATTCTCTTGTAACTATTGCATCTGGAGGGGCAATTTCGAACAGCTCATCTATTAATATCGTAATAACAAAACCTGACACCTCATCAGAGACATTAACTGTAAACTTTGAAGCTACCGATACGATGCAATCTTTAGTGAAAAAAATTAATAGCCAATATGGAGAAAAAGTGTCGGCTACCTTCGACAGTGCTTCGGGGAATCTGGTTGTTCAAAATAAAGTAACAGGGGCTAGTGCAGGCACGATTAGCCTGGATGGCGCTTTGTTTAGCAATATTGCTCCGGAAGTTTCAGTTGCTGGACAAGACGCGGTGTACACCATTAACGGTACAGATCCGAGAACTAGCTCATCTAATACGATTTCTTATGATGGACTTACCATCACATTGAAAAGTGCAGGAACCGCAACGGTTACGACTGCAGCTAATACTGACGAACTCGTATCGGCAGTAAAAACTTTTATTGAAGAGTATAATTCCTTGCTGTCGCTTATTAATGGTAAAACGAACGAAGAACGCTTTCGTGCGTACAAACCATTGACAGATGACCAGAAGGAAGGAATGACAGAAGACGAGATCGAAAAGTGGGAAGTAAAATCAAAGAGCGGGCTATTAAGAAATGATAGCATTCTCACAGGGATCACAAATTCGCTACGTACATCTATGGTTACAGGTGTTGATACAGATTATGGTTCAGTGTCTATAATGGATTTGGGTATTGTAACAGGCTCTTATGGCACAAGGGGGCAGTTGAAGTTAGAGGACGAAAGTAAGCTGCGTGCTCTTATTGAGCAGGAACCGGAGAAGCTGAGCGCCTTTTTTGGAGCTAATCAATTTGGCACTGACGCTTCATCCAAAGGCATGTTAAATCGTATTACGGATATTGCGAAAAAAGGGATGGATGATCTTTATAACAAGGCGGGCACATCTAGAATAAGTGCAGATCTTACTTCAGGATTTCTTGCCTCGAGTATAATAGGAAATCAGCTTAATCAGCTCGATTCGCGAATAGCGGAACAGAATCGAAAACTCGTTATTTGGGAAAATAATTATTATAAACAGTTTTCAGCAATGGAGTCTGCAATTAATAAACTAAACAGTCAAAGCAGCAGTATCACGAATTTGTTATCGTAAGAAAGGAGCGTCAAGGTTGATAACAACACCTTATGATAAATATCGTCAAGCACAAGCTCAAACTGTGAATGGTTCCAAGTTGGTAATCATGCTATATGAAGGTGCAATCCGTTTTACCAAATTAGGAATTGAGGGTATTGACAACAAGAACATTGAACAAGCGAATAACAATTTGATAAAAGCGCAGGCGATTATCAATGAGCTTGTCGCAACCTTGAACTTCGATTACGAGATATCTAAACAGTTGGTTCAATTATATGAATACATGTTGCACTTGCTGATCCAATCCAATTTACGCAAAAGCACATCTGAGGCAGAAGAAGTTGTAACACTCCTGACAGAATTAAAAGAAGCGTGGGTTACGATTAGTAAATCCGGCGATGCAACCACACATGCAGGGGCGAATCGTGCATGATCTGACGCTGCTATTAAGCAGACTTCGGGATTTAACTGTAACGATTGTCGAGAATATCGATAAAGTTAACTATGAGAAACTGGAGACTTTTGTCGAGGAGCGAGATGAACTTTGTGCCGACCTCATAAACAAGAGTAAATTGAGTGGCGGGTTAAATGAGGAGCAGAAGGCAAGCTTGAAATGGATACTGTCGCAGGATCAAACCATCTTAAAAAAGATGGAGCATTACAGGGATGAAGCAAGTGACTGGTTGCTTCGAAATCAGCAAAATAAGAGTAGAAAACTAGCTTATAACGCGGAATACGACTATGAGAGTATGTTTATAGATTTTAAGAAGTGAATAGCAAACAAAAACCAGTTTCAAAATCGGAAACTGGTTTTTGTTTGCTATTCGGTATAGCTACTTTATAATAGACAGTTTGCGTAACAAAGGGAAATAATCATATAACAGGTTCATATAATGAAGCTTCTTTGTCTCATTGTTTGAATGACTGATGTAATAACCAAGCAGTTGTTTCGAATCCGGGCCAAGTTCAATTGCTCGTTCAAGAAAGACGAGACCGTCATCAATTAGGTTGTTATTGAAATGTAGGAACGCTAGGTTCTCGCACCCCGAAGCAGTTAACTCATTTCGTTCCAGTACAATTTGATAGTAATTCACGGATAGATCAATTTGGTTCTTTTTAAAAAAGAAATTAGCTAGTAGGTTTAGAAGCGCAGAATGCTCGGCTCGTTGAACTACTCGGTCGAACAACTCATATTTTTTCAACAAGAAGAGTTCGGATGCAAACTCGAATATTGCGAGAGATTGTTCATCTGACCATTCATCGAGTATCTCTTTATCATGAATGAGCTTTTCATATAATGCTGCTGGAATAGATAGTTCATTTGCAGCCGTTTGAAAGATTTCAAGAGATTTTTCGCAGACTCCCCACAATATATTGCCTGCTGCGACGCAGCGAAGTGTACTGCTTTGATCGATAGGTAAATCTATCGATTTAAGAAGTGCTCTGAAAACTTGTTGTTGATCATGTAAGATTGCATATTTAAGCTGTATCTCCATTCGAAGTAAAGAGGGATCGTTTAACTCGGAATAGTAAATCTTTGAAAGCTCGGTCTGCCCGATATTTGTTAAAATGCTAACAAGCATATGCAGGTCTCTCTGCTTTAGTTCAGGGTATAGTTTATCAATATATTGCTGAACAGATTGGACGGATTCATGGTTTGCTAAAACGTCGAGAAGCTGACTCAGTGCATTATATTCATTTGGATTAGATTGGAGTATCTTTGTTTGATAATAAACGAAACTATTCAAATCCTGCTCTATGGAGGCGAGATGTGCCAACCTATTTAGAGGTATGCTTGACCCATACAAAGGGTTAATCAACCAAAATTTACTCTTGGCCGACAACTGTTCCGCTTTTTGAATAGATTTTTCGAAAGCAGATTTGGATTTTCCGTACATTCCCATTTGTTCATAGATAATGCCTTGAAAGCAATGGTATTCAGGAAAATTATCATAGGCTTTGAAAAACTTTTCATTAAGCTCCCATGCGTCAGAAAGGCGATCAAGCTTTAAAAATATATTCCATATTTTTGATGCACAGTCGAACCTCCAAGGGTGCTGCGATGTTGTTTTTGAGAATGCTCTTTCATAGCTGTATAACGCTTTTTTAAGATCCCCTTTAACAGAGAATTCATTTCCTACGCAAAAATGATCGTATGGGGTGAATCCCGTTTTTTTCTTTAGTTCTGAAAATATTTTTTCGTTTCTTTGCTGCTTTCCCTTTTTATCTATGACGTCCAGAATATAACCGGTATGAAACACGGTTATTGGGGAGGCAGTAACTCTTAATGTTTCGCCGGAAGTATTTATCAGCTGCTCATGAATGGGGCGTTCATACTGAATGCCTTGGAAGTTAGGGAATAATCGAGGTATCGATGCTTCCGTTAATTTGGTCGAATGGATTGATTGCCCAACGTAGCTTACTACAGATATGGTGTATATGGATGAAGGAGTTATCGCTTCTTCCTGTAAAAACAAGCGAATCCTTGCAATATCATCAGGATTAATATATTCGTCGGCATCCAACACGAGCACCCATTGCGATGTTGCGTGCCGAATACTTTCATTTCGAGCAACTGAGAAGTCATTTACCCATTTGAAGTCATATACGTGATCGGTATATAAAGCGGCAATTTTCTTCGTTGAATCGGTTGAACCTGTGTCGACAATAATGAGTTCATCAGCTAAATCATTTACACTCTTGAGACAGCGTTCCAGAACATCATCCTCGTTTTTTACAATCATGCATATAGATAAGAGCTTCTCCACGATGCTAGATCTCCTAACTTATCGATATTATAATCAGTATTATATATTATATCGTCATTTAGATCGCACTTATTATATTAGAATGCTGCCTGTGTAAGATGTCTACATAATATGTAGTAAATCAAGACAAACAAATGATTAAAAAGACCATCATCTGTTAGCTCGGATGTCTAATAAAACCGCGGATGTATCCGCTTCCAAGAAATTGTTTGACAATTCCATGATTTCGGTGGTATAGTCAATTTGTGGGCCAGACCTCATTGAAGCCTCACAGTATTTGAAGATGAAGGGAATGTTTGCGAATGCAAGGTAAAGTAAAATGGTTTAATGCAGAAAAAGGCTATGGATTCATCGAGACTGAGCAAGGCGGCGACGTATTTGTTCATTTTTCCGCAATCCAATCCGAAGGCTTCAAAACGCTTGAAGAAGGTCAAGCGGTTGAATTCGACATCGTTGAAGGCGCACGCGGTCCACAAGCTGCAAACGTAGTCAAACTGTAATCATCCGGCTATTATTAGCCACTGAAATAGATGGTTCAATTGACAGTGCCTATCACAAAGCTCCGGGGAAACCCGGAGCTTTATTTTTTATACACCAAACATAGTCGCCATCTCTAGGGTGTATACCTAACTGGGGTTGGCAAACGACGTGGTGGACCTACCCAGGAGATCAGCCGTTTCGTTGGACTGCGATCTGGTGAATCTATCGATGATCTTCCCGAATGTCAGTGATCTGCTGAAGCGTTTGTCGATCAGCGAGCATTTACCCTTAATTTTATGGGTGGAATGTTCGATATACTAATATATATATGCTCATTAAAAAGGTGCTGGTGGATATGGGACTTCTAGATCGTTATAGAGGAAAGAAAGTTCTGGTTACAGGACATACAGGATTTAAAGGGTCATGGATGAGCAAGGTACTTACTCTAAGTGGAGCAGAGGTTATCGGCTATGCCCTTGCACCTCCAACCGAACCCAGTTTGTTTAAATTGTCAGAAGTAGACAATAAATTATCTTCCATTACGGGAGACATCCGTGACCTAAAGAGATTACAGGATTGTTTCGCTACTTATCAGCCAGAAATCGTGATTCATATGGCAGCCCAGCCATTGGTTAGGGAATCATATAAAAACCCGGTTGATACATATGCAGTTAATGTAATGGGAACTGTTAATTTATTGGAAGCCGTGCGCGGTTGTGATAGTGTGAAATCGGTAGTCAATGTAACAACAGATAAAGTTTACCGAAATAAAGAGTGGGGTTGGGGATATCGTGAAAACGATGAATTAAATGGTTTTGATCCATATTCTAATTCCAAATCGTGCTCTGAATTAGTGACTTCAAGTTATATCAATTCCTTTTTTTCTTTCCGACAACAAAGTTGTGCGATTTCAACCTGCAGAGCAGGCAATGTAATTGGTGGTGGCGATTTTGCAATAGATCGGATTATTCCCGATTGTGTGCGAGCTGTCTCAGCAAATCGTGAAATTATTGTACGCAATCCAGCCTCTACCCGCCCGTATCAACATGTGCTTGAACCCATATTTGCCTATCTTCAATTGGCAATATCGCAATTAGAGAATTCAAAATTCGCGGGTTCCTATAATATCGGACCAGATGATGAAGATTGTGTTTCCACAGGGGAGCTAGTGGATATGTTCTGCGGAATCTGGGGAGAATCGGCATCATGGAATTGCATACCCGAAGAGAACGCACCTCATGAAGCGCATTATTTAAAACTCGATTGTTCCATGTTCAAAAGCGCTATAGGTTGGAAGCCAAAGTGGCATATTGAGGATGCTTTAAAGAAAACGGTTGAGTGGAGTAAAGCCTATCAAAATGGTGAAAACATTAGCGAAGTTATGAATCGACAAATTCTAGCCTACGCAGAGGGATAAAGGAGGGTGCGCTTTGAAAAAGGCTTTGGTAACGGGTGCGAACGGGTTCTTGGGTGCAGCTCTCATAAATGAATTATTAAAACAAAATGTATCGGTTATTGCTGCGGGGCGTGAAGGAAGAGACGATCATATTCCGAATCACGAGAAAGTGCGTTTTGTTTCTTTTGATATAAGCCGGATTTGTGATCTAAAAGATAAGATTGCCGATACAGATATCGATGTCTTCTATCATTTAGCTTGGGCAGGGAGTGCAGGTCCATCGCGTGCTGATACAGCCTTGCAGCTGCAAAATGCGCAGTGGACAGTGGATAGTGTTCGAGTTGCAAAGGAAATGGGCTGTAAGCGATTCGTAGGTGCGGGAAGTATTATGGAGAAAGAAACGACGACGGTTGCGTTTTCCCAAGGAAGCGAGCCTGGGATGGGCTACATTTATGGTGGAGGGAAGTTGATTGCCCATTGCATGAGTAAGTCTGTGGCCGCTCAACTTGGAATTGATCATCTATGGGCGGTTATAACTAACGCATTTGGCGAAGGGGAAATATCCCCGCGTTTTATCAATACGACGCTCCGCAATATAATGAATGACAAGCCTTTACAATTTACAGTTGGGACACAAAATTATGATTTTGTTCACGTGGCGGATGTGGCTAGAGCATTATATCTAATTGGTGACAACGGGAAATCGAATCATGAGTACGTTATTGGAAGCTCCAATGCACGTCCGTTGAGAGAATTCATCCTCGAAATGAAAGAACAGCTTGCACCGGAAAAAGAGTTTCAATTCGGGGATGTTCCCTTTACTGGCGTTAATCTTCCGATGGAGGTATTCAACTGCTCAGAAACCGAGCGGGATACAGGTTTTCGTGCCGAAATTTCCTTTTCCGAAGGTATTGTAAGAACGATGAAATGGGTTCAAAGAGAGGATCAATAATCATGCAGAACTTTTCGTTTCACGCCACAGAAATAGAAGGATTGATGCTTATAAAACCTTTTATAGCCGAAGATGAGCGTGGTTACTTTATAAAGGATTATTCTCGTGAAGTTTTCGAGAAGAATGGGATTCGTCATAATTTGGAAGAAGTTTTCTATACTAATTCCCATAGGGGAGTTATACGTGCTATTCATTTCCAACGTGTTAAACAGCAGGCGAAATTGGTCCGATGCGTTCAAGGACATATCTTCGATGTCGTGGTAGATCTGCGTAAGAACTCAAAAACCTTTGGCAATTGGCAGGGATTTTATTTGTCTGGAGAATCGAACGATGAGCTGCTTATACCTGCAGGCTGCGGGCACGGCTATCTAGTATTAGAACAATCCATCGTGTCTTACAAATGCGCAGAAAAATTTTACGGCGAATATGATGATGGCATCATATGGAACGATTCGGTATTGGCTATAGAATGGCCATTAAACCTAGTAGACGGAAGTGTCATTCTTTCTGCAAAGGATCAGAAATTACAGACATTTGCCCAGTTTGTAGATGTATACGGTGGCTTCTAATCTTCTGGGAATGAAAGGATGCTTATGGAACAGATAAAAGTTACGTTTTTAATGATGGCATATAATGCAGAAAAGTATATTGCAAAAGCAATCGAAAGTGTCCTTAACCAGACAGAAAG
Organism: Paenibacillus agaridevorans; assembly: GCF_018604145.1. Taxonomy (NCBI): domain Bacteria; kingdom Bacillati; phylum Bacillota; class Bacilli; order Caryophanales; family Paenibacillaceae; genus Paenibacillus; species Paenibacillus agaridevorans. Next base: position 7,365,644 of record NZ_CP075889.1, read on the forward strand.
CAGCATTGTTCTTTGCATCCGTAACAATGGCTCTACCGACTCTACTGGCGAGATAATTAGGCGATATGCGGAGTTGGACTCGCGTATTCATGTTGTCGAAAATGAAAAAAACAATGTGAGTCAAGAAGGAATAACCCCTTTTCAGACAGGTTGGTGGCCATATACTGAAGAGACTGCGGGTGAATACTTTTCTATTATAGATTCAGATGATTACTTAGCGCCCGATTTTGCAGAAGTTATGTATAGTGCGGCCAAGCGAGCATCTGCTGACATGGTGGTTGCCGGGCATTACTTTGTGAACGAAGAAACGAATGAAGTTGTTGGACAACGCACACCCCCAAGGGTTGAAATGGATAAAATCGAGGAAATTGGAGTCAACTTCGTTCAACTATATAATGGCATGCGAACTTGGTGGGGGAAGTTATTTCAAAAGGATTTTTTCATTCGTCATCATTCGGAATGCTGGGATAACATTGAACCTTTATCATGGACGATTGATACTGTTGTTATGTTGAACTATCTGGTTCGTTGTAGGATGCTTGTTTGTATTGATCGACCTCTTTATTATTTTCTGAGCCGAAAAAACTCGTCCTATAATACTCGCCCATTTGGTTATCTTCGTTTGTGCGAAGCGGACATTTTATACTCGGCAGGCTTTAATGTTTTGGACAAATTGAACATTCGATCTTCAGAAAATGAGACCTTCCTACTTAATTTACATTGGACTTATATAGTGGAAGCATTAAACGGATTAAATCATACCAGTAATATGGTTTCGCCTTTAAAAACGCTCGAGAGACTGGGTGATTTATTTAGTAATAATATAGTGAGTTCCTACTTGGAATCCTCTTTTGCTCAAATTTTTGTCGCTTGTGAGCCTTATATCCGTAGAGCAATGAATTCCGAACAAGAGAAAAACGTAATTTGGGGATCCTACTTATCCCGTCTTGTTTATCTAATGGAACAAGTTCCACAAGATACTAAACTATATTTTCCTTTGCTATTGTCCTGTGTATGTGATCCTCAAAATAAGAATCGTGCTGGAAGAGGGTTCATTCTAAAGGTTAATCAAGAAAACAACAATCTATCATATGGTCAGAAGTGGTTTCTGAGTTGTTCTAGACAGATTCTAGAGTACTATTATGAACATCCACAGCTACTAGTCGAGGAAATCGATTCTAGGGATCGGGATGATTCTCTCACTGAGAAAGAGAATTTATTAATTGAAAGCTTTCAACAAGAAGATATGTCGAAAGCGTGCGATTTGATTGAGGAAATCAGTCAGCAATCACCACTGAACCGGATTGCAATGTATTATCGCATTTATGTAGCTACATTAATTGATGAGTTTCCGCTCGCTTTAGTCATGGCAGCTTCTGCTAAGGTCCTGTGGCCAAACGATAAGGATATACAGCTATTGTACTGGAACATTCTGAATTCATTGAACGATTAACTTATTAAAGGGGACTGAACATGAAGGTAGTTATTCTCGCAGGGGGACTCGGTACCCGTATAAGTGAAGAAAGTCAAGTGCGTCCCAAACCAATGATTGAAATTGGTGAATTCCCCATACTGTGGCATATTATGAAAATATATTCGCATTACGGCTTTAATGATTTTGTGATTTGCCTCGGTTATAAAGCGCACATGATTAAAGAATTCTTTGCGGATTATTACTTGCATATGTCTGATGTTACGTTTGATTTCCGTAATGACAATCAAATGGTGATCCATCAGAATGTAGCAGAACCATGGCGTGTTACCTTGGTTGATACGGGTCTCTCGACTTTGACGGGAGGACGGCTCGCGCGCGTTAAGAAACATATTAATAACGAAACGTTTATGCTCACCTACGGGGATGGTGTGAGCGATATTGATATTCCTCGATTACTCGATCATCACAGAACCCATAAGAAGACAGTGACACTTACGGCTGTACAGCCGGGGGGGCGTTTCGGTGTTCTAAACCTTGATAATGCGGGAACGGATGTAATTGGTTTCGCCGAAAAATCAGTTGAGGAAGGCGGCTGGATCAACGGTGGATTTATGGTCATGGAGCCAGAGGTTTTTGACTATTTAGATGGCGACTTTACCGTTCTCGAGAAAGAGCCTATGGAGAATCTCAGTGCTAATGGCGCTTTATGCGCGTATAAGCACTACGGATTCTGGCACTGTATGGATACTTTGCGCGACAAATTGGTTTTGGAGAATTATTGGTCAAGCAAGAATGCCCCATGGAAGATCTGGGATGAAAACAGGAAATCGGAGAATCGTGTATGAATAGTCCGTCTATTAGCGTAGTTCTTCCCACCTATAACCGTTGGATGTATTTGCCGCGAATGTTGGATAGCTTGCTGGAGCAAGAGTTTCGTGATTTCGAGATCCTACTCATCAACAACGGTTCAACAGATGATGGAAAAACCGATGAAATATGTTGCGCCTATTCGGAAAAGTCCTCTGCTATTCGTGTTTTCTCTATTGCCGAAAATCAAGGTCCTGCACCCGCTCGAAATCTTGGGATTCAGGAATCTATAGGTGAATATTTGATTCATCTGGATGATGATGACTATTGCGAACCCAACCATCTTAAGTTGCTGCATCAGCTGATCGTTCAACAACAAGCGGATGTTGCTATTTCGGGCTCGGTTCATGAAACGAATGGACTAATAGAGCCGAATCATGTGTATGAAGGGACATATGTTTGGAATCGCGCCGAGACGGTAAGTGAATTTCTCAAGCGAGAGAAGTTTAATACAGGGACCCAAACGAAGCTTTACCGGCGCAGGTTATATGATGGAATCCGTTATGTCCCTGGGAAAATAATCGACGACATTCATGTGACGTATCGCCTGCTTGCGAATATTAATAAAGCGGTTGCTCATGGAATCCCGACATACCGATTTTGTAAGCATACGAACAATACCACCTCATTTCTTGAACAGGATATTGTGTGGCCTGAACTTTTGGATGAGTATTTAGCCATGCAGCAAGATAGGGTTGCTTATATTTCTGAGCATGTACCGGAGGAGTGCAAGCACGTACGATATGCAGCATGGTCATATATGATTTCAATGGTAGAGAAGATCCATCATGGTCGAGGGAAGGGCTGCGAGAAACAATTAGATATCATGAAAGTAGAATTGCTCACTCATGCAGAGGAATTCCTTCATGCTCCATGGATCACAGAGAGAGAACAAAAGCTTATGAACGCTCTTGTGTTAAACGAACAAAATGGAGGGAACCCATGATATGAACCCTTTGATAAGCATCATCATAACCGTATGTAATCTTGATAAATATATTGGCGAATGTTTAGACAGCCTTGTGCATCAAGAAGGCTTTTCTGATTATGAAATCGTTGTCGTTGACGATGGTTCGTCAGATAACAGCCCAGATATTTGTCGTGATTATGCTGAACGTTATCCCAATCACGTTCGGTTTGTTCCGCTTGAGCGGCCTTCGCAGTTATATCGCGCTCACAAAGCGGGATTGGAGACTGCTCGTGGAACCTATTTGCAGATCATAGATGGGGATGATTTTGTCAGGAGAGGATATCTGCGCGAGGTGGCGGAAATTATTCAAACGCAAGCTCCTGACGTGATTATAGGGCGTTATATGAGCTTTACGGAAGCGAATGCATATCCCTTGATAGATATATCACTAGACCGTGGTCGCATTGATTATTGTTTGACAGATGATGTCCTTCGTTATATTCAATCCATTCCTAATTATCATTTGGCCTATTGGCGATATATTTTTAAACGCTCGCTTATAAATGGATCTTTGTTTGAAAGTCACTTGGAAGAGGCGCGGTTTTGTCCATTGCTGGATGCCGTTGTAACATTCCGTATCTTGTTCTCCGCATCCTCCTTTGCATTGTTGGAAAACCCGTTCCTTTACTATCGCCGCAGAGCAAACTCTACATCTTCTGCTGCTAAGCTCCAGTCCCTTGCTCATGTTCAATCCTTTGCTGAGTTTCTTGCATTGTTGCAGGAAGTAAAGGATTTCGATGCCAAGAAATCAATTGTTATTTCGAAACTAGCCCAAGAACTGAAATTGGTTTTAGGGCATAGCGATTTATGGGCTAGTGAAAGTTGGCAGCAAGCAGTGAAGATATTGAATCATGTCCGAACTGTTTTGTCACTGATCAAGGAAGATTTGCATGAAGAACTAGCACGGTTGCAAGTTTTTATGGAAGCCGACGATTTGAACGGGGAAACACTTGCGACTTACTTTGCATCAGAGCGGCAGCGCATCGTAGGTTATGTTGAAGGTCTATCACCTGCTTCGATTTATATATTGCCATGTGGTCGTTATGCACAGGATATTATGCGCTGGTTAGACTACAGCAGATTCTCAAATATGGCTTTTTTAGATAATAACACGGAGATGCATGGTCTAACCATTCAAGGAAAGTCATGTGATGATCCAGCCATTTTGGACACACTTACCGATGCTCAAAAAGAACGAACCGTTGTTTTGATTGCAACGATTTATCGTGATTTGAATGAACTTCTATATCAACAGTGTGTGAACTATGGAGTTCCGGAAAGTAATCTGCTAGTTTGTTAAAGGTTGGAGGGGACAAGATGGAGTTTGACGTTGTAATTGTTGGAACCGGACTTGCTGGAAGTATTCTGGCAAGAGAGTTGGCTGAAATCGGAAAGCGGGTTTTGATGCTGGAACGTCGGGCACATATCGCTGGCAATACATTCGATGAAGTGGATGAACACGGAATATTGGTACAGCGATATGGACCGCATACCTTTCATACTAATGATCGCGGTGTGTATGAATATTTATGCCGATTCGTCAAGATGAATCCCTATAAGTTGACTTACAGGGCGATCGTTAAGGGGATTGCGGTTCCTTGTCCTTTTAATTTTACATCCATTCGCATGCTTTATGACTCGGAGACCGCAGAGGATTTAATTTCTCGTTTGCTGCGAGCTTATCCCGGTCAAGAGAAGGTTACCGTCTTTGAACTGCTTGAGTCAGATGATGATGCAATAAGAGGTTACGCTGAAATGCTGTTTGAGGAAGATTTCCGCCCTTATACAGCTAAACAGTGGGGAAGGGATCCGGAGGAAATCGATAAGAGCGTCATACGCCGTGTCCCTATATTGCTGAATGATAGAGATAGTTACTTTAATGATGAATTCGAATGTCAACCAGAGGGCGGATTTACGGCAATGGTCCGCAACATGGTGGATCATCCGCTAATATCCATAAAGTTACAGACGGATGCTTTGCAAGATCTGGAACTTGATGAAGAAACGGGACGGGTTTCTTACCAAAAAGATTCTGCCCCACATATTATTTATACTGGAGCCCTTGATGAATTGTTTGGTTGGCAATTTGGAGCACTTCCCTATCGCTCACTTGTCTTTGAGTGGGTCTCGCTTCCACAATCTAGCTTTCAGGAAACAGCTATTGTTGCTTATCCCAAGGACGCTGCATTTACTCGTATCACAGAGTATACCAAGCTACCTGTGCAAGATATTCCAGGGAGGACAGTCATTGCCAAAGAATATTCACTTCCTTACGATAAGTCAGCTGACCAAGGGAACGAGCCTTATTATCCAATAGGTAACGATCAAACTCAACTTCTAAAAGAAAAATATCTGCAGCTAGCTAAGAAATTCAGCAATCTGACACTCTGCGGCAGATTGGCAGATTATCAATACTACAACATGGATAATGTTGTGCGGCGTGCGCTTGATGTGGCTGAGGAACTGAAAGGAAGAATCTAGTTTAAGGGTGAACTTTATGGAACTTCCACTGGTAAGTATAATAATGCCAGTTTACAATAGGGAACGGATCCTTATTGAGACAATAAATGAACTTTTAAATATGAAGTTTGCCGATTATGAACTCTTGTTAGTAAATGATGCTTCTACAGATAGAAGCGCTGAAATTTGTGATTCATTTGCTAGCGAGTACCCTCATATCAAGGCCATCCATCAATTAAAGAATGGTGGCCCAGGTCTGGCACGGAACAAAGGAATGGAATTGGCAACAGGGCAGTTTATCTTTTTCATGGATAGTGACGATAAGATTGATAACACGGTGTTTGATAAAATTGCCGAACGTTTGCGGGCAAATCCCCAAATAGACATATTAACTTTGAATCACAAAGAAATTACACCACAAGGAACTCACGAGGTTCGAATTGTTGAACATGATAAGGAATATGACGCAGATGATTTGTTATCAGACAAAGCCGCCCTCCTGCACCTTGCCGTATGGCGGAGTTTGTTTAATCATTCTTTTTTGAAGAATAACAACTTAACTTTTTTTGATATTAAAACTCATGAAGATATTTGCTTCAACAGCTTAGCTTTTTTGAGTGCCAAAACCATACACACCATGCCGGATATTTTTTATTTCTATTACAGGCATTTTTCTGAAAATTCCTTGGTAGATACATTTACAGTACAGGAGAATTATAAGGGGATCGAATTTTGTTCGAAACAAATGGATCTGTTTATTCAGAAAAATGCGATCTCGGAAGCGAAACAACGAGCTGTTGATCATTTCATTTATGCAAGCACCTTGTCGTTAATAGACAAAATGTCTTTGGATGAAATCGCTGACTATAAGTTTTTTTCTTCGGATGTTGAATTTGAAAGCTTCACCGTCAATCTTTCCTTATATCGACAATACGGTATGCTTGGCTGTGCTGCTTATGTATGGGGGTTCATACGAAAGCAGGTGCAATTTCAAAGCGAACAATTAGGCAAAGACATTTATTTTTGCCCAGCTGGCAAATTATCCGTATCTTTTGCTCAGCGTATCACAAATGAGGGCAGTCAAATTGTCGGAATTCTGGACAATAACTGCCGACTGGATAATTTCCATATTGTTGAGGCACAGAAAGCAAACTCTATCCATGTTTATCCTTTTAGCCAGCTGGAAAAATACAAAAAGCCAGAAGATTATTTTATTATTGTGCTGGGTTCGATGAACACCGCGCGTGCAATATCTCGACAACTTGATCAATTGGGGCTTGTTAAGAATATTAACTATGTTTCAGGAGTATAGGAGGTTAACATGGATATTCTGGTGATTTCCAGTAAAAAGTTTTATTCATATTTGCTGGTTATGCTTGCTTCTTTGTATGAAAATCATGTAGGTACTGAAATTAATGTCTATGTCATGCATTCCGAATTAGAGGCAGAGGACTTTACATTACTTCAAGAACAAGCGGATTTTTATAACAACCATATTCATCCGATACCGATAGATACTTCTCTTATAGCAGGGTTCCCGGTAAGGGAACAATTTCCTGAAATTCTATATTTCAGGATGTTTATAGCGGACGTATTGCCACAATCGGTTAATCGAGTTCTGGCTTTGGATGTTGATATTATCGTTAGAAAATCGCTGCAGGAATTCTATGATACTGACTTGGATAATTACTATATTGCCGCTTGTGAAGATTTGGAGCTGAATACGGATCGTTTCAAGCGAAAGTTGCAAATCCCACAGGGAAGTATATATTTTAATGCGGGAATCATGTTGTTTAATTTGCACAAAATGCGAGAAGAGGGAGTTGGGTTTAAGTACTTCTTGCAAATTGCTGGTGAAAACATAAGTCGACTTACTTGGTTCGATCAGGACATCTTTAACTTGGCTTTGGGTTCAAAATGCCGGATCGTAAATGCGACCGATTATAATTGTCCTCCTGCACTTTTTGAACAATTATACGGCAGTGCTAAGTCAAATGAGGAACACTTCGCTTCTATCATTCATTACCTAAGTCCTAATTACAAACCATGGAATGCTACTGTGGCAAGCCCTGGTTCAATTATAGAAAATCTATGGTGGGATTATGCTCAAAAGACCCCTTTTTATGAACAATTACGAGCAGAATACGAAGAATCCTCAAGTAACCTAGGCCAACAAAACCGAGCGTTAAAGTTGTATTATGCCATGGCATTGCTATTGTTGAAAACAGAAGATAGGCAACGGAAGCTGGAGCACTATTTTCAAGAGAGGAACTTTTATAAAATAGCTGTCTACGGGGTGAACCCGATGCAGGAAATACTATGCTCTGATCTTGATAAAGGAGAAGTAAAGGTTTCTTACCTTATCGATAAGAATGCTAAAGGATACAGCAATGGGATTGAAATCAGAAACGGCTCTCACTTTGATGACGTTGATGTGATTATAGTGGCAGCATGCGCTCATTATCGTCAAATCCGTGATTATCTTGATGATTCATGTCCAGTTTTATCATTGGAAACAGTGATCTACGATCTTAATAAAATGTAGCTTAGATAGCGGGAGGCTAACTGGCTGACCTTGCAAAGGAGTGCAAATATAGTGTCTTCATCTTCTAAGAAGCTCAATATAAATACGCCAAAGTATGTAATCTTCGGTAGTGGAGTTGGATTTGAATTCATTAATGATAGATTTAATATTTTGGATGGGGCGGATTTCTTCATTGAGTCAACGCCAAGCACAAGGGAGAAATACGGTAAGCGCGTATTAAGTGTGGATGAGTTTACGAATATGAATTATTCAGCCGAAGATTATACAATATTAATTTGTAATCGGTTTTGGAAGCGGATAAAAGATGAGGATGAGTACAAGAAGCTGGGTAACTATACAGTTATTGATGTTCTCAATACGATGATGAGTGATGTATTAAACGAGAATATTGAGATGAAACAGTACTATCCACAAATGATTAAGTTTATAGGTGCTTATCGTGATATCGAGATAAATCCATGCGATGAAAAAGAGAAGTTGCTCATAATGATTCAAGAGTGGGTTGGAATGGTCATACCCTTTCAGCAAATCGCATTAGGAATGATGTTGAGAGCAAAAGGGGTAAATGTGGAATTTTTATTAAACGATCAGTCTTATTTTGGGGACGCGTTCCTACATGATGGAGTAAATGAATATCAAAATAAACTATTTATTGAATTGTTAGAGAAGGTACAGGATGTTTCCGGTATACCGTTTTATAAATTAAGTGAATCTAATCAGATTGAATTAGATAAACAAGAACTACAAATTCTTCAAAGAAAGCTTTACTACAATAAGGTTTGGCTTACGAGAAGTATAGTTTTGAATGATAACAGTGAACTGTTAAGACAGGTGGAATATAAGTGGTATAAAAATGCGAGAGCAATAAAAGGATTTTTAAGTACTCACGACTATCACAAAGTGGTCACCTTTACTGGCATTCATTTTGAGTTCTCAATATTGAATGAGTTGGCCAAGCTATTCGGAAAACAAGTTTACACGTATGAATATGTTAGGGGATATACTTTTTCAAAGTCAGGTCCTGCCGTCCTGCAGAAAGATATTCGATTCATGGAGGATAAAGAGTTATCTCATTCACAATTATCTTATTTCTATGAGTTTGCTGATACCCATATGAAGAATAATTTTAAAGGTAAAACGAATAAAAGCATTCAAAAATCGGTGCTAATACCGCTGAACATCTTTTGGGACAGCGCTGCCTTTGGAGATCATGATGTATTTGGTTATTTTCATGAATGGTTAGTCAAAACAATAGAGTATATACTAGCCAATCATTCAGTTAAGGTTATTGTAAGACAGCATCCACATGAACGGCGGTTCGGCACAGGAAAAGAAGTAGAGTCGCTGCTTCGTTCGAAGTTCGACGGGCATCCTTTATTTGAATTCATTCCGGCTAGCGCTGATGTTGACTCGTATGAATTAATTGAGAATGCTTCAGTTATTCTACCGAACACTAGTACAGTTGGAGTTGAAGCTGCCTTAATTGGGAAAAACGTTATCGTTAAAAATGATGTATATTATGCTAACGCTGGCTTTGTAAAAAAGGCTGAAAGCGAGAAAGAGTATTTTCAATATATCAGCGAAGCTTTACAAGAGCAAGAAATTAAATTGACAGATGATAAAATCTTAAAAGCAAAATTATATTTTGCTCTAATCATGCACAACAGTGTTGATAATTCCTTTGGTCATGTCACGTCTGATTTTATGAAGTGGATTGAAGAGAGCTGGGACACGCTAATGAATCACCGCTCTACAAGATGGTTGTTAGATATGATAATTAACAATAAGACATTATTAGAAAACTACATGGATGAACGCCCATCTTATGAAAATTGGGACACGCCCCAAACATTACTATTGTAAAGGGGCGTTCTGATTTTCTAGAATAAAAAAGGGCTGTCCCAAAAGCGGTGAGTAATTTGTAGGCTAGCGAAAGCCACCAATTTCAGCTTAGGTTTCTATTGAGTTCTGCTGTCACTTAGACTCAAGCGAATTATGCAAAATGCTCATTTTAATAGCATTCATTCCCGATAAATAAGGTATAAGGTTTGGGGATATATGCAACAGCTGAATGTGCAAATGGGAATTGGGGGCTAGTCTGAGATGGATAACTTCTTCTATCAAAAGAAAATATTAATTATTGGCGGCACAGGAACGATTGGACAGAGTCTTCTGCGGCATATATTATCTCAGTCGCCGACCGTCGTTCGTGTGTTTAGCCGTGATGAACATAAACAATTCGAGCTTCAGCAAGCAATGCGGGAATATGGGAATATCCGTTACCTCATCGGAGATGTTCGTGATTACGATCGTGTGCTCCGTGCGATGCAGGACATCGATTATGTGTTCCACGTCGCTGCGATGAAGCATGTACCGGCTTGCGAATATAATCCCTTCGAGGCGGTTCAGACGAATATTATTGGCACCCAGAACGTAATACGTGCGTCCCTCGAATGCGGAGTGCGAAAAACGATATTTACGAGCACGGACAAGGCGATCGCGCCCTCCAACACGTATGGTGCATCCAAGCTTATGGCTGAACGATTGATTCAAGCCGGGCAATATCAGGCAGGGGCAGGTAAAACGATTTTTGCGGCTGTTCGTTTCGGTAATGTCATGGGCTCTCGAGGTTCAGTTATCCCATTATTTCAGCAACAGATCGCAGAGCGCGGTGGCATCACTTTGACACGGCGCGACATGACGAGATTCATGATGACGAAGCAGCAAGCAACGGAGCTCACGATCAAGGCGATGGAACGGGCACAAGGTGGAGAAGTATTCGTTCTGAAAATGCCAGTTATCCGACTGTCCGAACTTGCTGACTGCATTATCGAGGCTTCCGCACGTCAGTTGGGCATTCCGGCAAAACGCATTCAAATCGAAGAAATAGGTCTGCGGCCAGGTGAGAAAATGTATGAGGAGCTATTAACAGAGGAAGAATACAGCCGAGCGATTGAATTGGAGGATATGTTCGTTGTTCCGAGTGCGTTCATTCAACGAAATAAATATGAGGGAGAAAGAGTGACTCGAACAGACAGCTATAGTTCCCATGACGCTCTTCCGATCTCGAAAGAAGAACTGCGAGAGATGTTGTTGTCGAATCGTTTAATTGAACATGCGCCGATCATGAAAGCGGGAGTAGGCCTGTGAAGACAGTGGCTATTGTACAAGCTCGAATGGGCTCGACGCGATTACCGGGCAAAGTGCTTAAACAAATTAATGGACTCAGTGTGCTTGGCCATGTGATTGATAGGCTGAGGCGCGTGCCTTCCATCGATGAATTATGGATTGCCACAACGTCGAAGAAGAATGATGATCCTATCGAAGATGAGGCGCGCCGTTTAAACATACAAGTTTATCGGGGGAGCGAAGATGATGTGCTCGACCGGTACTACAGGACAGCCAAGAAGGCGGGGGCCGAGGCTGTCCTTCGCGTCACGTCCGACTGTCCTTTAATCGAGCCTGCTGTCGTCGAAGATCTCATCTGTTTGTACCGGGAATCGGGTAGCGATTATGCCAGCAACACACTGGAACGAACGTATCCGAGGGGGCTCGATGCGGAGATTTTCAGTTTTAGTGCGTTGGAGACAGCATGGACCCAAGCAAGTCGTCCTTATGAACGCGAACATGTAACACCATATTTATATCAGCATCCGGATGTATTCCGTTGTGCAACACAAAGGGGTTCAGAAGATTATTCCCATTATCGTTGGACTTTAGATACGGAAGAGGATTGGGAATTGATTCGTACGATCTTCGAGAAATGCAGATATGAAGGGCCGTACATTACATTCGAAGATGCGAAAGTCTTGCTATTTCACTATCCTGAATTGAATAAAATTAACGCGCACGTAGAACAGAAAAAGCTAGTCTAAGGAAGGCTTGAATGATGATGAGAGTCGGTATTCGCGTTGATGCTTCTATAGAAATTGGAAGCGGACATGTTATGAGAAGCCTGACACTGGCAGAGAGGCTGCGTCGTAGTGGAGCCGATGTTTATTTCGTGTGCAGGGAACACGAGGGGAATCTGTGCGATTACGTTCAACGTCAAGGGTTTCACGTTTATCGGTTGCCGGCATGTGAGGAAACGAAGGGGCAAAAGGTCAAGGGAACCGGATACGAAACGTGGTTGGGCGAATCTTGGTCGCTTGACGTTGCACAGACGGCAGGAAGCTTAGGGGATAACGGTCTATTAGACTGGCTCGTTATTGATCATTACGCGATTGATAGCCGCTGGGAAAAGAAAGCTAGAGCGTTCGCGAGACGCATTTTCGTAATCGATGATCTCGCAAACCGAACACATGATTGTGACATCTTACTCGATCAGAATCTGTTTGATAGAATGGTTCAACGGTACGACGGTTTGGTTCCAAGTGCTTGCGTGAAGTTGCTTGGCCCCCAGTATGCCCTTTTGAGGGAAGAGTTTCAACTCGCCCGTGCGAAGGCGAGGATTCGGGATGGCTCGATTCGCAATGTTCTCATTTTTTTTGGAGGCACCGACCCAACGGGGGAGACATTAAAGACTCTCAAAGCGATGGCTCGCTTAGTCATGACGGAGGTTGAATTTGATGTAGTTGTCGGAGGGACCAATGAACAGCTTGATGACATTGCTCGATTTTGTGCTACGCATAACCATTTCCGACTTCATAGTCAGATCGACTACATGTCCCGGCTGATGCTGCATGCTGATTTAGCATTAGGGGCCGGAGGCTCGACCACTTGGGAAAGATGCTTTTTAGGCTTGCCCTCCGTAACCATAACGACTGCGGACAATCAAGTGGAAATCACGAGAACGGTTGCATTAACTGGGGCAACGTTCTATTTAGGCCATTATAATGAGATTTCAGAACAAGCATGGTTTGATTGTTTTGATCAGCTTCAACGAAGTCCTGAGCTAGTCACCGCAATGAGTTCGGCAGCATTGATGCTGATAAATCACTTTAACGAAGATGCATCGGATGTTACCGATATTCTTAATTCTATGTTGAAGGATGAAGTGAATTGAATATTTGTTTACTAGGTCCTAACAATAGACGTATTATTGAAACGCTTCAAATGCACGGAGATACAGTGTGGTGCACAGAAGAACGTATTCTATTAGAAGAACTGGAACTTGCGGAAATCGAATTCATTGTTAGTTATAAATATCGGTATCTGATTCGGCAACCTATCTTAGAAAAATTCGAACGCAAATTAATCAATCTACATATTTCGTATTTACCTTGGAATCGAGGGGCGGATCCTAATTTGTGGAGTTTCTTAGAAGATACACCGAGGGGCGTGACGATTCATTATATCGACAGCGGTCTCGATACCGGGGATATTATCGCGCAGAAAATGGTGGAATTCAGTCCGCAAGATACATTAAAGACGAGCTACGAGCACCTTACAGCAACAATCGAGGACTTGTTTGTTACCCAATGGCCGTCAATCCGTTCCGGAAAAGCAGAGGGAACAGTCCAACCCGCTGGAGGAAGTTATCATAGAACGGCAGATAAGCAGCGATATGCTCACTTACTAACGGATAGCTGGGAAACTCCGATCGAAAGGATTTTGGGTAAAGGACTACTATCAAAAACGACGGAGGGGTAGCAAATTGAATAAGCATGAAATAGTCGTCGGCAACCGCAAAATCGGAGCGAACCATCCGCCGTTCATCATCGCGGAGATGTCTGGGAACCATAACCAGTCGTTGGAGCAGGCGTTAGAGATCGTAGAAGCGGCAGCTCAAGCTGGAGCGCATGCATTAAAGATTCAGACCTATACGGCTGATACGATGACAATCAATTCGGACAACCCTGACTTCTATATTGAAGACCAGAATAGTTTATGGAAGAACAGGACCTTATACGACCTTTATGACGAGGCGCATACACCATGGGGATGGCACAAAGCGATCTTTGATCGCTGCAAGGAACTGGGCATGATTGGTTTCAGCACTCCTTTCGATGAAACGGCCGTTGATTTCTTGGAATCGCTCGGCGTCGAGTGTTACAAGATCGCTTCTTTCGAAAATACCGATGTGGCACTTCTTCGCAAAGTAGCCTCGACTGGAAAGCCAATGATCGTCTCAACGGGAATGGCGAGCATAGCCGAGTTGGACGAGCTTGTTCGAACGGTTAGAGAGGCCGGAGGGAATGATCTTGTTTTGCTGAAATGTACGAGCTCTTACCCTGCTTCTCCGGAGAACTCGAATATTCGTACGATTCCACACATGCAGCAATTATTCGACGTCCAAATCGGCCTTTCGGATCATACGCTCGGTATTGGAGTTGCCGTTGCCAGCGTGGCTATGGGGGCAACGGTCATCGAAAAGCATTTTACTCTGAATCGTGCCGACGGTGGAGTCGATGCCGAGTTTTCGCTCGAGCCTGCGGAAATGCGCAGTCTCGTAGAAGAAACAGAGAGAGCTTGGCAAGGCTTGGGGACGATTTTTTACGGGGCGACGGAGAGGGAGATGGGCTCGTTAAAGTTCCGACGCTCTCTCTATGTCGTCAAAGATATGAAAGTTGGCGAAGTGTTAAAAGCGGACAACCTGCGAGCGATTCGTCCGGGTTACGGTCTTTCTCCGAAACATTTGGAGCTGTTGCTGGGCCAGAAGGTTAGGAAGGACGTATCGAAGGGAACGCCAGCGAGTTATGACATAATTATGGATTGAGGATGAAATCGATGAACATTCTACTTACCGGCGGGGCCGGATTTATCGGAAGATGGGTGGCCAAACATCTGCTTGATGATGGCCATTCAGTGTGGATCGTGGATGATTTGTCTAACGGTCGTGAAGTGAATATTGACGAGTTCCGGGAAAATTCAGGATTGAAGGCTTTCATTAAGGGCACGATCCTGGACGAGACACTGCTCGAGCGGTTGTTTGAAGAGAACAGCTTCGATATTTGCTATCATCTCGGCGCATCCATCAACGTGCAGGATTCGATCGATGATCCGCGTACGACGTTCAATAACGATACAATTGGCACGTTCTATATTCTTGAGCAATGCCGCAAGAATGACGTTAAAGTTGTCTTTATGAGCACATGCATGGTGTACGACCGTTGTACAAATCCGGGAGGCATCACCGAGCTTGACCCGATTAAGCCAGCATCTCCATATGCCGGAGCGAAGATCGCTGCTGAGAACATGGTACTCTCTTACTACCATGCTTATGGTTTGCCGACGGTTGTCATTCGTCCGTTCAATACATATGGTCCATTCCAGAAAACAGGTGGAGAGGGCGGAGTTGTCGCGATTTTTATTAAGAACAAGTTGTCTGGTAAGATGCTGAACATCTATGGGGAAGGCACGCAAACCCGCGATTTGCTTTATGTTGAGGATTGTGCACGGTTCGTCGCTGAAGCGGGATACTCCGACGCTGTGAATGGTGAGATTGTGAACGCTGGGCTAGGGAGTGACATTGCAATCAACGATTTGGCTCAACTTGTCGTTGGAGACGAATCGCGTATATGTCATGTTAAGCATATCCATCCGCAGAGTGAGATACAGAAGTTGCTGTGTAACTCCGATAAGGCTGAGCGTCTGTTAGGTTGGAGGCCGGAAATTTCGCTAGAAGAGGGTATTCGTAGAACAGAGCAGTGGATTAAGACCACGAATCTGATTTAATTCTCTTGAAAGAGGGCAGTTGCCTATGAACACAATGAACCGCCGCGATCGTAATACTTTTCTTCCTTACGGCAAGCAATGGATTGACGATGAGGATATCGCAGCCGTTGTGGACGTGCTGCAGGGAGATTTTATTACACAAGGACCAGCTATTGAGCGTTTCGAGCGAGCGGTGGCAGAATATGTAGGCGCGAAGTACGTAGTCGCGTTCAGCAATGGAACTGCGGCTTTGCACGGCGCATGTTATGCGGCGGGCATCTCGCCAGGCGATGAGGTTATTACGACGCCGATTACCTTTTTGGCTAGCAGTAACTGCATACTCTATTGCGGAGGTACGCCAGTATTCGCGGATATCCGGCCGGATACATACAACTTAGACCCTGACGATGTAGAGCGCAAAATCAATTCCAAGTCGAAGGCGATCATTGCCGTCGACTTCAGCGGTCAGCCGGTGGAAACGGATCGTTTCTCGAAGCTTGCGAAAGAAAATGGTCTCGTCTTCATCCAAGATGCTGCTCATTCGTTAGGGGCTTCTTACGAAGGGCGCAAGGTTGGGACACTCGCGGACATGACGATGTTCAGCTTCCATCCAGTCAAGCACGTGACGACTGGGGAAGGCGGTGTCATTGCTACGGATAGCAAGGAGTACCGTGATAGACTACTCGCTTTTCGCAGCCACGGGATGACGAAAGATCCAGCGTTGCTAGAACGTAACGATGGCCCCTGGTATTACGAGATGCAATCACTTGGATATAACTATCGGATAACCGATATACAGGCTGCACTTGGTGCCTCTCAGATGAATAAGCTTGATCGCTTCGTTGTGCGTCGCCGAGAGATTGCAGAGCAGTACAATCGTGCATTCGCAGACTTCGAGTGCATCATGAGGCCTTACCAGCACCCTAAATCAAACTCGAGTTGGCATTTGTACGTCATCCGTTGGCGAGTAGGCATTGACCGAGCTGATGCTTTCGCAGAGCTGCGCAAACGTAATATCGGCGTTCATGTACATTATATTCCTGTGTACAAGCAGCCATATTATCGTGATCTTGGTTATGCAGATCAGCAATGTCCGGAAGCAGAAGCTTATTATGAGGAGGCAATGTCCCTGCCAATTTTCCCGGCGATGTCGGATGATGACGTACAGGACGTCATTCATGCGGTTTTACGAACAGCTGGCAAGACCTATGAAGTGCTATAATTTGAATTTGTTTTACGCGTCACTATACCTACAGTAGTTGTAACGTGTCTGTGGCCTCCAAGAACTCGTTTCGTGGAGGTCCTCTTTTAAAGATAATCATAAAATTCGAAGTATATCGGAGTCGATAAGAATGACCGTTGGAACCTCAGTAGATACTAATGTTGAATTGCAAGAAATGGAAGATTTATTTGATCTCCTCTTTCCAATCTGTCGAAGCATAACAGGTCCCGGTGTACGTGAATCCATTCAACTATTACAAAAGCATATTGATTTAGAGCTGCTCAGAGTTCCAACAGGAACAAAGGTATTTGACTGGACTATTCCCCAGGAATGGCATATTCGCGAAGCTTGGATTAAAGATTCGGCCGGTAACAAGATTATTGATTTTGCTAAATACAATTTACACGTTGTTAACTATAGCGCACCCCTCGATCAAAGAATGCCTTTAAGTGAGCTTAAGCAATATATTAACTCCATGCCTACGTTACCTGATGCAATTCCATATGTAACTTCCTACTATAAAAGACGCAGTGGATTCTGCATGGCTCACAGACAACTCGAATCTCTTCCCGAAGGAGAATATCATGCATACATCGATTCCGAATTTGTCAATGGAGAGCTGAACCTGGCACACTGCGTACTTCCAGGATCGAGTGACCGTGAAATTTTATTAAGCACGTATATTTGCCACCCCTCGATGGCCAACAATGAGCTAAGTGGTCCACTTGTAGCTACTTTTCTTTACAAAAGACTTAAAAAGTGGACAAATCGTCGATTTACGTATCGTTTTGTATTTCTCCCTGAAACAATTGGCAGTATTTCTTATCTCCATCTATTCGGACAAGAACTAAAGAAGCAGTTATACGCCGGACTTGTTTTTACTTGTCTTGGAGGTAAAGATTCGAGCGGAGCCATGCCTTCTCTTAGCTACAAAACGTCTAGACAAGAGACCTCTCATCTTGACGATTTTATTCAACATATTTTTCAATCGGGCGTGGTCACTGGTAATATACGTCCTTTCACTCCTATCGGCGGGTCTGATGAACGCCAGTATTGCTCTCCAGGTTTTAATCTCCCAGTAGGGCAGATGGCTCGTAGTGTGTATGGGCAATATGAAGCATATCATAATTCAATGGATGATAAAGAATTTATGACATTACAGGCATTGATGAACAGCGTGGATGAAATAGAGCAGTTATTAAAAGCATTCGAGGAAGATGGGTATTACGTAAGTCAATCACCTTACGGGGAAGTAAAACTTGACCAGCACGACTTATATCCTGATTTGAATAGCCCTTTGAACCGTTCATTTTCTACTAATGAACAGATTGATGGTCGTACACATCTGAATCGAGTGCTTACTCTTCTTAACTATGCAGATGGTCAACATCGTTTATCGGAGATTGCTGAGAAGTGTGAAACGAACATTTTTGAAATGTTACCAATCGTTCAATTATTGTTACAGAAAAACCTGCTTAAAGGTCCTTATCTGGAGAAAAGGAGTTGGTTCGATTGAATACGGTTTTCATGACTGGCTCCCATCCCCGTCATTTGTACATCGCTCGCAGGCTACATGAAGCAGGTCTTGTACGAGCACTCGTCATAGAACAACGTGAGAGCTTTGTTCCTGCACCACCTGAGAACCTAACAGAAATTGATCGAAAGAACTTTATTCGCCATTTTTCGGACCGTGATCTTACAGAACATAGGTTTTTTGATGAGACAATCTCTATAGATCTACTTGATGGTATACCTGTGTTGTATATCAGTCAAGAAGAACTGAACAGCCAAAAAGTTGTTGATTGGATTAGAAGATTTAATCCAGATCAACTAGTTTCCTATGGTGTTCATAAATTGTCACCAGAGATTATTGATATTTGTCCAAACTATGCTTGGAATATTCATGGGGGACTTTCCCCTTGGTATCGTGGAACTGTTACTTTATTTTGGCCATTTTATTTTATGAAGCCTAATTGGGCTGGCATGACTATTCATAGGCTAAGTCCTCAAATTGATGCAGGCGATATCATTCATCACTCTGTACCTGAGCTTAAAAAAGGTGATGGAATCCACGATGTTGCTTGTCGTGCCGTTACTCAAGTGGCCAAAGATCTAGTTAAGATCTTAAACCTTCGCAAAGATGGCCATAAGTTTGAAGGAACTCCGCAAAAAAACAGCGGAAAACTCTTTCTCAATTCGGACTGGGAACCTACCCACCTGCGAGTCATCTATCAATTGTTTGACAATGATATTGTTGATCAGTTTTTAGATGGTAGAATCCAAAGCGAAGCACCCAATTTGGTAAGAGCATTTCATTAATTTTGTTAAACTTTAAAACGATTGGTAAGAAAGTAGAGCAGATGATTCGTCCGAAAGCTTTTTTGATAAATTTAGATTGGAGTGAGTCACCTTTTGATTCAATACGATTATCTAATCGTCGGCGCAGGACCATTTGGCTCTCTTTTTGCTTATGAAGCGACCAAGCGAGGTAAACGTTGTTTAGTAATCGACAAACGTGATCACGTTGCTGGTAATATTTATACAGAGAATGTTGAAGGGATTAACGTACACAAATACGGGGCTCACATTTTTCATACGTCCAATAAAGCTACATGGGAATATATCAACCAGTTTGCCGAGTTCAATCATTTTGTGAATGCTCCGGTGGCCGTGTACAATGATGAATTGTACAATCTGCCGTTCAACATGAATACATTCAGCAAAATGTGGGGGATAAAGACGCCGGCAGAGGCTAAGCGAATCATCGAAGAGCAGATTGCTAATGCGGGTGTTGACGAGCCTCGCAATCTAGAGGAGCAGGCCATTCATTTGGTAGGTAAGGACATCTATGAGAAGTTGATTAAGGGCTACACGGAGAAGCAATGGGGACGGCCATGTACTGAGCTTCCTGCATTCATAATTAAGCGCTTGCCGGTGCGTTTTACCTACAACAACAATTATTTTACGGATCGATATCAGGGTATTCCGATTGGTGGGTATTCTCAAATTATAGAGAAAATGCTTGAGGGGATCGAAGTGAGACTAAGTACAGACTACTTCGATTTTGTTAAAGAGAATCCCAATATTGCAACCAAAACGCTGTTTACAGGTCCGATTGACCAGTTCTATAAGTATTGTTATGGAGAGTTGGAATACAGGAGCCTTGTATTTGATACGAAAATTTTGGATGAGGAGAACTTTCAGGGTAACGCGGTTGTTAATTATACCGCTGCTGATGTACCTTATACACGAATTATCGAACACAAGCATTTTGAATTCGGCACACAAATGAAGACAGTCATTACCTACGAGTACTCGGCAGATTGGACTCGCGATGATGAACCATATTATCCCATAAATGACACTCGCAACAACTCTCTTTTCCAGAAATATCGGGAGCTGGCGGCTAGTGATCCGCATATAATTTTCGGAGGCAGATTAGGGGGTTATAAATATTATGACATGGATAAAGTCATTGAGGCCGCGTTAGGGCTGGTGGAGAAGGAATTCGAAGAAAGTAATTGATCCAGGCTCTTCTCTGTTATCAATGTGATGAGTGTGACAGATAGAGATTAAAGAAAATGATGCTGTTGTTCTTGAGATAAGGCCGTTTTAGCCTATGCTGGACGAAGTACGGCCGCAATAATGTTTTAGGTATTCAAAAGGGTGCTATCGAATCCTCGCAAGAGGCTAAACATCTCGCAATTCAAAGAAAAGATACGAGAGTTGACGAAGTGAACACGATATTGTCTATGGAGAACCGGATTATTCAGTTGAACTACTAGCTCATCTGCTGGTGTGGCTATTTCCGACTAGCCTCGGCGAAATGACACTGCCAGACGGTAGAGCCTTTTAACCTTTTGGAACCGCCGTATGCGGACCCGCATGTACGGTGGTGTGAGAGGACGGCGGTTAGGCTCCCCTTCCGACTCGATTAAAATCTAAGCTAATGACAGCATCCAAATCTGTCGATATTGATTGAATTAAGAATAATGAGCATGGAGGCTAGTCATGAAAACCTTGTCCTTGGTGATGATAGTCAAAAATGAAGAAGCCGTTTTAGGCAGGTGTCTAGACAGCGTAAAAGATATTGTGGATGAGTTTGTTATAGTTGACTCTGGATCGACAGACCGGACGAAAGAAATAGCGCTCTCTTATAATGCAAATATATATGACTACGTGTGGAGCAATCATTTTGCCGATGCCCGTAACTTTGCTCTTTCGCAATCGAAAAGCGATTGGAACCTGGTCCTTGATGCGGATGAATATATCATGAACGACTGCGCTGAGGAAATCAAAGCCTTTATTAATGGAAACCCTGCAATCGGACGTGTGAAGCGTATCGACGCTTTCAAGGACAAAGAGGAAATAGCCTATGCGCAGTGCTTCATCTCCCGGCTTTTTCCGAAAGGGGTGTTCTACGAGGGGAGAATACATGAACAAGTTGTATCTGATCTCCCTCGGATCAAGATTAACGTTGAAGTTGGTCACGATGGTTATGTTGAATCTTTAAGAACTCAACGCAATGTGCCGCTTCTTCTGATGGAGATTCAGGCTCATCCGAACCACCCTTATTACCACTATCAAATCGCAAAAGAATACCGTGGCATCGAAAACTTCGAACTCTGCCATCATCATTTGGCAGAAGCCTATATACTTTTAAAACGTAATGAAAACTATCATCCTAACGTAGTGGTCGATTATTTGTATGCCATGATTTCGTCGAAGGAACTAGATAAGGGTTTGGCGGTGATTGAGGCGGAAACTCCGAAGCTGAATGATTTCCCAGACTTCCATTTTGTATGCGGCCAATATTACTTGGATCTCATTCTGAACGATACGGCAAACCACGCCCACCTGCTGCCGCTCATCGAACAATCCTACCTCAAATGTTTGCAGCTAGGAGAAACCGATCGCTATGATAGCGTATTAGGAACTGGAAGCTTCTCAGCATTGCACAACCTAGGCGTATTTTATGAAGTAACAGGGCAGATTGATAAAGCCATTGCTTATTATCGGGAGGCTGCATCTTACGAATACGCGCCTTCTGAAAATCGCTTAAAGGCGTTGTGACGATGTATCGTCACAATCCCACTATTAGTTTTCTGAAAATTCACAAATAACTAAAAACTATTTTGATCTAGGTTCTCGCATATGATATAATAAGAGCATGTAAAGGAGGAATGCCCCATGAATTACAACATTCGAGGCCAACGTTTTCAGGTTACAGATGCTTTGAGAGATTACGTCGAGAAGAAGCTTAGCCGGTTGGAACGATATTTCGAAT
This sequence comes from Paenibacillus agaridevorans, assembly GCF_018604145.1. NCBI lineage: Bacteria > Bacillati > Bacillota > Bacilli > Caryophanales > Paenibacillaceae > Paenibacillus > Paenibacillus agaridevorans. The sequence continues at coordinate 7,388,026 of NZ_CP075889.1, forward strand.
CACCTATTACCTCCGAAATTAATGTCACTCTCTCCGTCACGAAGGCACAGCATACGGTAGAGGTGATGATTCCGCTAGTTGGCGTTATGCTTCGCGCCGAAGATAAGAGCGAAGACATGTATGCGTCCATCGATATGGTGGTGGATAAGCTGGAACGCCAGATTCGCAAGTACAAAACCAAAGTCAATCGCAAATTCAGACAGGGCAGCGGAGTGAGAGCCCTGTTCCGAGAAGAAGGCTCCGCAGTCAGTGTGCTTGAAGAGGAAGAAGATCTGGAGCTCGTGCGCACGAAGCGTCATATTCTGAAACCGATGGATGTGGAAGAGGCCATTTTGCAGATGAATATGGTTGGACATAACTTCTTCGTATTCGCCAACGCGGAGAGCAAGGAGGTCAACGTCGTCTATCGACGCAGCGATGGCAAATACGGATTAATCGAGCAAGGCTAATCCATAACAACCGCGAGCCCTGTCTCCATATTGGAGCAGGGCTTTTTTGCGCCTTGCCGCAGGTGCATTGCGACAGGGTCTACAAACTGTTACAATCTTAAACAAATAGACCAACTACCGAAAGGGGAAAACCATGCTCGGACTGGTGAAAAAAATATTCGGAGACGCGAATGAGCGCGAAGTAAAGCGCCTCATGCGGACGGTAGAAGAGATTAATGCGATGGAGTCGAAATTCACGGCTTTGTCTGATGAACAATTACGCGGCAAAACCGATGAGTTTAAGGCGCGCATCGAAAAGGGCGAGGAGCTGACGGCTATTCTGCCGGAGGCGTTCGCTACGGTACGGGAAGCTTCGAAGCGCACGCTTGGCATGCGCCATTTTGACGTGCAGCTTCTTGGCGGTATGGTGCTCCATGAGGGTAAAATATCCGAGATGAAAACCGGTGAAGGTAAAACGCTCGTCGCGACCCTCCCCGTTTACTTGAACGCATTGCTCGGCAAGGGTGTTCACGTCGTTACGGTCAACGGCTACTTGGCTGAGCGCGATAGCAAAATCATGGGCGAGCTGTATAACTTCCTTGGAATGACAGTGGGCTGTAACCTGCATGGATTGTCGCATTCGGAGAAACAAGAGGCTTATGCCTGCGACATTACTTATGGCACGAACAATGAGTTCGGATTCGATTATTTGCGCGATAACATGGTTCTGTACAAGGAACAGATGGTTCAGCGTCCCCTGTACTACGCGATTATTGACGAAGTGGACTCCATCCTCGTCGACGAAGCGCGTACGCCGCTTATTATTTCCGGACAAGCAGCCAAGTCGACAGAGCTGTATCATGCGGCCGACCGCTTCGTGAACAAACTCAAGGTCGAAGAGGACTATACGGTGGATATCAAGCTTCGCAACGTCATGCTGAACGAGCAAGGCGTAGAGAAGGCGGAGCGCGCCTTCAGCATCGAGAACCTGTTCGATCACGCTAACGTGCTTATTAACCATCATATCCAGCAAGCGCTCAAGGCTAACGTCATTATGAAGCGGGACGTGGATTACGTCGTTCAAGAGGACGAGGTTGTTATCGTCGACGAGTTTACCGGTCGTCTCATGTCCGGCCGCCGCTACAGCGATGGTCTGCATCAAGCGATCGAGGCCAAGGAGCAGCTCAAGGTACAGAACGAAAGCATGACGCTCGCGACGATCACGTTCCAGAACTACTTCCGGATGTATCGCAAGCTGGCGGGCATGACGGGTACGGCGAAGACGGAGGAAGAAGAGTTCCGCCGGATCTACGGTCTGGACGTTATTCAGATTCCTACGAACCGCTCTATGATTCGTAAGGATATCCCGGACGTCGTGTATAAGACGGAAAACGGCAAATTCAAGGCCGTCGTAGAAGAGATCGTGGAGCGCCACAAGAACAACCAGCCGGTCCTGGTCGGCACGATCTCCATCGAGAATTCGGAAAAGCTGTCCGATATGCTGAAGCGCCGCGGTGTCCAGCATAAAGTGTTGAATGCGAAGTTCCATGCCGAGGAAGCTGAAATTATTTCGCGTGCCGGTCAATACGGCGCCGTTACCATTGCGACCAATATGGCGGGACGCGGTACGGACATTTTGCTGGGCGAAAAGGTGCCTGAGCTTGGCGGTCTTCATATTATCGGTACGGAGCGCCACGAAAGCCGCCGGATCGACAATCAGCTGCGCGGACGCGCGGGACGCCAAGGCGACCCTGGTTCTTCGCAATTCTATCTGTCGCTGGAAGACGAACTTATGCGTCGCTTCGGTTCGGAAAATATTATGGTGATGATGGACCGCCTCGGTCTGGAAGAAGATCAGCCGATCGAAAGCCGGATGATCTCCAAGGCCGTAGAATCCGCTCAGAAGCGCGTAGAGGGAAGCAACTTCGATACGCGGAAGGTCGTCCTGCAATACGACGACGTTATGAACCAGCAGCGCGAGGTTATTTATAAGCAGCGCCGTGATATTCTGGAATCGTCGGACATTCGCAGTGAAGTGATGGATATGATCAAGCCGGTCGTCGAGCGTATCGTTGAAGCGCATTGTGCAGAGGATATTCCGGAGGATTGGGATCTGCAAGCCATCGTGGATTATGTGCACGCCAATCTGCTGGATGACGGCTCCATTACGAAGGAAGAGCTGTGGGGCAAGGAGAAGGAGGAGATGTCCGAATTCATCCTTGGCAAGGTCGTTGCATATTATGACCAAAGAGAAGAGCAGCTTGGCGCCGAGACGATGCGCGAATTCGAGAAGGTTGTCGTGCTTCGCGCGGTAGACAGCAAGTGGATGGATCATATCGATGCGATGGATCAGCTTCGCCAAGGTATCCATCTCCGCGCGTACGGCGGTACGGATCCGCTTCGCGAATATCAATTCGAAGGTTTCGAGATGTTCAAGGCGATGATCGAGACGATTCAGGAGGAAGTCGCCAAGTATATCATGAAAGCTCGCGTAGAGAGCAACCTGGAGCGCCAAGAGGTCGTGAAGGGCCAAACGTCGTCGACTAGCGGCGGTGGCGAGAATACGGAGAAGCGGCCAGCGAAGCGCGAAGAACGCGTCGGACGCAACGATATGTGCCCATGCGGCAGCGGCAAGAAATACAAGCAGTGCCACGGAAAGTAATTAGGTAGTTGAACTACCTTATATTGAGGAGAATCGTGCCATGTTGGATATTAAGGTAAAACAGGATCTACGCGAGATGGCCAAGCGACTCCAAGAGCTCAGGGGGTCTCTTTGACCTAGATCTCAAGCAAGAGATCATCGCGAACTTTGAGGAAAAAATGTCGATGCCAGACTTCTGGGACGACAATGAGCGGGCGCAAGGCATTATCTCCGAGCTGAACGCCGTGAAGTCGGTCGTGGAGCAATACGATCGGATGAATAACGACCGGGAAGAGCTGCAGATGATGATGGAGCTGGTAGAGGAAGAGGGCGATGAGTCTCTCGAAGCCGAGCTGGCGCAAGGCGTCGAGGCTCTACTGACGAAGGTTGGCGACTTCGAGCTTCAATTGTTATTGAATCAGCCTTACGATAAGCTCAATGCCATCATCGAGCTTCATCCCGGCGCAGGCGGCACGGAGTCGCAGGACTGGGGACTGATGTTGTACCGGATGTACACGAGATGGGCGGAGAAGCGCGGCTTCAAGGTCGAGGTGCTGGATTACCAGGACGGAGACGAAGCGGGCATCAAGAGCGTATCCATCCTGATCAAAGGATATAATGCTTACGGCTACCTCAAAGCGGAGAAGGGCGTGCACCGACTCGTGCGAATCTCGCCATTCGACTCGGCTGGTAGACGTCATACGTCATTCTGCTCGCTCGACGTAATGCCGGAGATCGACGACACAATCGAGATCGAGATTCGTTCGGAGGATCTGAAGGTCGATACGTATAGAGCCAGTGGCGCGGGCGGTCAACACGTCAATAAGACGGAATCCGCGATCCGGATAACGCATATTCCGTCGGGGATCATCGTTGCTTGTCAGCAGGAACGCTCACAGATCGCGAACCGCGATCGCGCGATGAAGATGTTGAAGTCGAAGCTATACGAGCGCAAGATCGAAGAGCAGATGAAAGAGCTCGCCGAGATTCGCGGGGTGCAGTCCGACATTGCTTGGGGCAGCCAGATCAGATCCTACGTCTTCCACCCTTACAGCATGGTCAAGGACCACCGCACATCCGTGGAGACAGGTAACGTAGGCGCGGTGATGGATGGCGATATCGACGCCTTCATCGACGGCTATTTGCGTCATCAGATTAGCCAGGAAGAATAACAAAAGGGAAGAGTTCTGACACTGTAATTAACGGTGCGGGACTCTTCTTTTGGGTATAGGGGGATTGTTCGAGTGGAAGTGGGAAAGAGAAAACGCGGCAATTCGCTAAAGCGGCGTAATCCACGGCTGTATGCCATATGGAATATCGCGCAATTATTATTAGGTTCGATGATCGTAGCCACGAGCTTTAATCTGTTCCTTGTGCCGAATGGCATTGCTTCGGGCGGTGTATCCGGCATATCGATTTTGGTGCAAGAGCTGGCTGGCGTTATGCCCGCGTACACGCAATGGGCCATCAATATTCCGTTGTTCATAGCCGGAGTGCTGATCATTGGGCGGAAATTTGGCGCCAAGACGCTGCTGGGTACGATCGTGTTGCCGCTATTCGTGCTTCTGACAGCTCATATGCCGCCGCCTACGGACAATCCGATCTTGGCCTCTATATACGGAGGGATCGGCGTCGGACTGGGGCTAGGGTTGGTGTTCAGGGGCGGCGGATCCACGGGGGGACTTGATCTGGCGGCGCAGATGCTTCACAGGTTTACGGGGCTCCCGTACAATCTGGCGATTGTTTGTTTTGACGGCTGCGTTATTATTGCGGCGGGTATTATTTTCTCGCCGGAGGTGTCGTTGTACGCGCTGATCGGACTTTTCGTGACCAGCAAGACGATTGACTTCATGCAGAACGGATTGCAATTGTCCAAGGTAGCATTCATCATCAGCGAACGGACGGAGGAGGTGGCGACGGCCATCCTGAACGATCTGGACCGCGGGTTGACGAGATTGGATGGACACGGCGGCTTTACGGGTCAGGGCCGGACGGTACTCATGGTTGTTGTAAGCCAGAATGAGGTGTCGAAGCTTAAGGTGCTTGTGCGCGACATCGATGCAGGGGCATTCGTTATTATTAGCAATACGGCCGAGGTGCTCGGGCAAGGGTTCAAGTTGGAGACATAAAAGGAATGGGAGCCTGCACGACTGAATGTATAGACGTAATCGAGCATTCATAATTGTGCAGGTTTCGAACAGGAACGTTTGTTCTTATTTTAACGTTTGGCAGGGGATTAGTCAATCTCACAAGTGAGAAAATATCGTCATATTGATTATTGTATTAATATTAGTCTGAATGTATAATAATACAGACTTCTATCATATGTTCATAACAACCTTAATGTTGTAAAATAGGAAGTTGTAGATACTGGAAGGCCTCGCGACTGCAAGCGCATGGACGACATTTTACCTTGGCAGCGGGGCTTACATCACATAGCATCATGAGATTGAGATTGTAATAAGGGAGTGGATCGCAATGGGCAAAAAGCTGGGTGTCGCCATCGTCGGCTCGACGGGATACGGCGGCGTTGAATTGATAAGGCTTCTGGCGTCCCATCCGCTTGCGGAAGTGACTTCGGTTATCTCTTCGTCCAGCGCAGGAACGCCGATTACGGACGGTTATCCGCATCTGACGGGCATTCGGGAAGAACTGCTCGACGATGTCGACGCCGAGGCGATCAAGCAGAAGGCGGATGTTGTATTCCTGGGCACGCCTGCGGGCGTTGCCTCCAAGCTGGCGCCGCAATATTTGGAAGCGGGTCTTAAGGTCATCGACCTGTCCGGAGATTTCCGATTGAAGTCGCCGGAATTATACGAGCAATGGTACAAAAAAACGGCTGCGGACGAGCGCTATCTGGAGCAAGCGGTGTTCGGCCTATCCGAGCTTTATGCTGAGAAGGTTCGCGGAGCGAGCTTTGTATCCAATCCGGGTTGTTATCCAACCGCAACGACGCTCGGTCTTGCGCCGGCCGTAAGGGAGGGCTGGATCGATCCTGCAACCATCATTATCGATGCGAAGTCGGGCGTGTCCGGCGCGGGCCGCGGCGCTTCGCTCGGCACCCACTATTCGGAGCTGAACGAGAACTTCAAGGCTTATAAAATCAATCAGCATCAGCATATCCCCGAGATCGAGATGATATTGTCCGATATGGCCGGGGCGCCGGTCGTGACGACGTTTACGACGCATCTCGTGCCGATGACGCGGGGCATTATGTCGACGATGTATGCCACGATTAAGGGCGACCGCAAAGCGAGCGACTTCATTGATCTATACCGCAGCTTCTACGAGGGCAGACCTTTCGTTCGCATTCGGCCGGAAGGACAGGTACCTGCGACGAAGGAAGTATGGGGTTCCAACTATTGCGATATCGGCTTCGCGGTCGACGAGCGTACGGGTCGCGTGACGATCGTGTCCGTCATCGACAATCTGGTTAAGGGCGCTGCCGGTCAAGCGATACAGAACCTGAATCTTATGATGGGCTGGGACGAGACGCTGGGATTGCAATTCGTTCCCGTATATCCGTAATTCCTGCTGCTCGCTATCATGCCTGGGCAACCGAGCAGCTTCTACCTAACTGACAAGGAGACACGATTCAAGATGGAACAAGGCAGCTTCAAAGTATTGGCGGACGGCTCCGTCACGACGCCCAAGGGCTTCCGTGCCGGCGGTCTGCACTGCGGACTTAAGAAGACAACCCGTCACGACCTGGGAGCTATCGTATGCGAGGTTCCGGCGACGGCGGCTGGCGTATATACGACGAATGTATTTCAGGCGGCGCCTTTGCAGGTAACGCGCGAGAGCATCGGATCGGGCGGCGTGCTTAGAGCGGTTCTCGTCAACAGCGGCAACGCTAATGCCTGCACAGGCGAGCAAGGCGAGGCGGATGCCTACGAGATGCGTTCCCGGTTCGCGGAGGCGATCGGCGTATCGGCGGATCAGGTGGCAGTAGCGTCTACAGGGGTTATCGGCGAGAATTTGAAAATGGACAAAGTCCGCTCCGGAATCGACGGCTTGCCGGCGAAGCTGGACGGTGGTCTTGCTGGCGCGGAGGACTTCTGCCAGGCGATCCTCACGACGGATCTCGTGCAGAAGATGGTGTGCGTGGAGCTGATGCTGGACGGTCAGCTCGTATCTATCGCGGGCGCGGCGAAGGGCTCCGGCATGATCCATCCCAACATGGCGACGATGCTGGGCTTTGTTACGACGGATGCCGCGATCGAAAGCGACGATCTTCAGACGTTGCTGCGCCAGTCGACGGATCTGACGTTTAATATGATTACGGTGGACGGCGACACGAGCACGAACGACATGCTAGTCGCCATGGCAAGCGGTCTCGCGGGCAATCAGTCCCTTACGCCTCGTCATGAAGGCTGGACTGCGTTCGCGGACGCGCTTCGTTATGTATGCGAAGTGCTTGCCAAAGCGATCGCCAGGGACGGCGAAGGCGCGACGAAGCTGGTAGAGGTGCAAGTGCGCGGCGCGGAAAGCGATGAGTCGGCGCAGGCGATTGCGAAGACGGTGATCGGTTCTTCTCTTGTAAAATCCGCGGTGTTCGGCGCCGACGCCAACTGGGGCCGCATTATCGCGGCCGTGGGACGCGCGGGCCAACCGGTCAATCCGGCTACGGTGGATATCCGGCTGGGCGATATCGTGACGCTGGAGCAATCCCGTCCGGTCGCGTTCGACGAGGATGCGGCGCTGGAATATCTCAAGGGCGATACGGTCGTTATCGGCGTCGACTTGCATATGGGGAGCGGCAGCGCGACCGCTTGGGGCTGCGACCTGACGTACGACTACGTGCGCATTAACGCGGCGTACCGGACGTAAGGAGGAGAGCGGACATGGAACAACGGTTTGTGATGAAATGCGGCGGCAGCACCCTCGCGGCGCTGCCCAACGGCTTCTTCCACGAATTGCGCGACTTGCAGGCGGCGGGCGTGAAGCCGGTCATCGTGCATGGGGGCGGTCCCGCGATTTCGGAGACGTTGACGAAGCTCGGCATCGAGACGGAGTTCGTGAACGGGCTGCGCAAGACAAACGATGATGTACTGGACGTAGTAGAGATGGTGTTAGCGGGCAGGATCAACAAAGAGATCGTGCGCAAGATCGGCATTAACGGTGCCCAGTCGCTTGGTTTATCCGGCGTGGACGGCGGCTTGATCCAGGCTCAGCCGGTGGGCAACGCGCACGAAATCGGCTTCGTCGGCGACGTAACGGATGTGAACGCGTCCATTATCGAAGGGGTGATGGGAATGGGCTATATTCCCGTTATTGCCCCCATCGGCATCGACGCCGCGGGACAACGCTACAATATCAATGCAGATACGGCGGCAGGAGCGGTTGCGTCCCATCTGGGCGTAGAGCGGATGATCGTCGTCACGGACGTGCCGGGCATCATGAAGACGGTGGACGGAGAGAAGGTCGTGCTCCCGTCCGTGACGGTGGCGGAGATCGACGAAATGATCGCGAGCGGCGAAATCTACGGAGGCATGATTCCGAAGGTTCGCGCGGCGGTGCAATGTATACAGGGACGCGTGCAAGAGGTTGTCATCGTAAGCGGACAGGAGCCAGGCGTATTGACGCGGGCCGTTCGCGAAGGCGGAGTAGGCACTCGCATCGTCCAATCCAGCGAAAGGCGGGTGTAATTCCAAGATGACGGATACGATAGAAGCGGCAGCTACGCAATCCTTGCTCCCTACCTATGCGCGTTACCCAATGGCTCTGGTTAAGGGCGAAGGAAGCTGGCTGTGGGACGACAAGGGCAACAAATATTTGGATTTCATGAGCGGTATTGCCGTCACGAATCTGGGGCATGCTCCTAAGCGAATCAAGGAAGCGCTGGTGAAGCAGCTTGACGAGCTGTGGCATGTATCGAATCTGTTCCAAATTCCGAATCAGGCGGAAGCGGCCAAGCTGCTGACGGACAACAGCTGCGGCGACGCGGTGTTCTTTTGCAACAGCGGCGCGGAGGCGAACGAGGCTGCGATTAAGCTTGCTCGTCGTTTCCAGCAGCTGGTGGCCAAGAACGGGCGCTATGAAATCATCACGTTCGAACAATCATTCCACGGAAGAACGCTGGCGACTCTGACGGCTACGGGCCAAGCGAAGGTGAAGGAAGGTTTCGCCCCGCTGCCGGAAGGCTTCAAGACGATCCCTTACAACGACATTGAAGCGCTCAAAGCGGCGATTAGCGGCGTAACGGCCGCGGTCATGCTGGAGCTGGTGCAAGCGGAGGGCGGCGTCCATCCGGCGAATGCGGACTATATTCGGCAAGTAGCAGAACTGTGTGAACGCGAAGGCATTCTCCTCGTCGTGGACGAGATTCAGACGGGCATAGGACGGACGGGCAAATTGTTCGCATACGAGCACTACGGCATCCGGCCGGATATCTTTACGCTGGCCAAAGGGCTCGGCAGCGGCTTCCCCGTCGGCGCTATGGTCGCCAAGGAGAAGCTGCGCGAAGGTTTCACGGCAGGCAGCCACGGCTCGACGTTCGGCGGTACGCCGATCGCGACTGCTGTGGTAAAGGCGACGCTGGAGACGATTGTAGGCGACAAGCTGCCTGCGCGAGCTGCGGAGCAAGGCGCCTATCTCATGGAGCAGCTTCGCGAGAAGCTGGCCGGCGTTTCATTTGTGAAAGATGTCAGAGGTCTGGGCCTCATCATCGGCATCGAATGCGCGGGTCCGGTGGCGAACGTGCTGACGGAAGCGCAGAATCGCGGCTTGCTCGTCATAGCGGCGGGACCGAACGTGGTCCGCTTGCTGCCGAACTTACTGGTGACAAACGAAGAGGTCGATCTCGCGGTATCGATATTGGCGGAGCTGCTGGGAGCGGCGCAATAACAATAGCGGAATATGGAACATCGGAATAATTGGATAGCGGAATAGCAGAGGCATTAAAGGAGGGAACATCCATGCAAGTCGTTAACGAAGAATTGGCGCAGAGCCTGAAAGGCCGCGATTTCCTTATGCTGGTCGATTTCAAGCAGGAGGAGCTGCGTTACCTGATCGATCTGGCGATCGATCTTAAGAAAAAGCAGAAGGCCGGCGAGACCCATCATATTCTGAAGGGCAAGACGCTTGGCATGATTTTCGAGAAGTCGTCGACGCGCACGCGCGTATCGTTTGAGGTAGGGATGTACCAGCTCGGCGGGCAGGGGCTGTTTCTGAGCGGGAACGATCTGCAGATCGGCCGGGGCGAAACGATCTGGGATACGGCGCAGACGTTGTCGCGTTATCTAGACGGCATCATGATTCGCACGTTCGCTCATCGCAAGGTTGTTGAATTGGCGCGCGGAGCGACGATTCCGGTCATTAACGGTCTGACGGACCTGTCCCATCCTTGCCAGGCGCTGGCGGACTTCCAGACGATCTACGAGCAGAAGGGCCGCTTGGAAGGCCTGAAGATGGCGTACATCGGCGACGGCAACAATATGGTTCACTCCCTTATGATGGGAGCCGCCAAGCTTGGCGTGCATATGTCGATCGCGACGCCGGAAAGCTACGAACCGGATGCCGACATTATCGAGCAGACGAAAGCCAACGCGGCGGAGACGGGCGCGCGCATCACGATTTGCCGCGATCCGAAGGAAGCGGTAGACGGAGCGGACATTATTTATACGGACGTATGGGCCAGCATGGGGCAAGAAGCCGAGCAGAAGGAACGCGAGGTTGCCTTCAAGAAGTTCCAGGTCAACGACGAGCTTGTGAAATACGCGAACAACGACTACCTGTTCATGCACTGCCTGCCGGCGCATCGCGGCGAAGAAGTCAGCGAGAGCGTTATCGACGGGAAGCAGTCCATTATTTTCGACCAGGCGGAGAATCGTCTCCATGCGCAGAAGGCGATCATGGCGGCTATCATGTCTTAATTCATACGAAAACCAAGATTGAAGGGGAGTAAGAGAACAATGGCGAAGGAAAAAATCGTGCTGGCCTATTCCGGCGGTTTGGATACATCTGTCATTCTGAAATGGCTTAAAGAAACGTACGACGCGGAAATTATCGCGTTTACGGCCGACATCGGACAGAAGGACGAGCTAGACGGTCTGGAGGAAAAAGCGCTGGCTACCGGCGCTTCCAAAGTATACATCGACGACCTGCGCGCGGAATTCGCGAAAGACTTCATCTATCCGATGTTCCAAGCCGGAACGCTGTACGAAGGCCAATATTTGCTGGGCACGTCCATCGCGCGTCCGCTGATCGCGAAGCGCATGGTGGATATCGCGCGCGCGGAAGGCGCAACGGCGATCGCGCACGGCGCGACGGGCAAAGGCAACGATCAAGTGCGCTTTGAGCTTACGGCGGCGGCTCTGGCTCCCGAGATCGGCGTTATCGCGCCATGGCGTCTGGAAGCGTTCCGCGAGCAATTCCCGGGCCGCGCCGAAATGATCGCCTATGCGGAGAAACACGGCATTCCGGTTACGGCATCGGCGGCGAAGCCGTATTCCACGGACCGCAACCTGCTGCACATCAGCTTCGAGAGCGGCATGCTGGAGGATCCATGGTTCGATCCGAGCGCCGAAGAGAACGAAGACATGTACGTCCTCAGCGTATCGCCGGAGCGCGCTCCGGACCAAGCGGAATACGTCGAGCTGACATTTGAGCAAGGCGACTGCGTGGCGCTGAACGGCGAAGCGCTGAGCCCGCTTGAAGTGATGGAGAAGCTCAACGAGCTGGGCGGCAAGCACGGCATTGGCCGCGTGGACATGGTAGAAAACCGTTTCGTCGGCATGAAGAGCCGCGGCGTATACGAGACGCCGGGCGGCACGATCCTCTTTACGGCTCACCGCAAGATGGAGTCGCTCACGATGGACCGCGAAGTGATGCATCTTCGCGACTCCCTGATCGCGAAATACAGCCAGCTCGTGTACAACGGCTTCTGGTTTGCGCCGGAACGTCTTGCTCTGCAAGCGCTGGTCGCGGAATCGCAGAAGAACGTCTCGGGCGTCGTTCGCCTCAAGCTGTACAAAGGCAACGTCATCGGCGCCGGCGTCAAGAGCCCGGTCAGCCTGTACAACCCGGACATCGCGACGATGGAAGCCGATCCTTCGCAGGCGTACGATCAAGGCGACGCGACAGGTTTCATCCGCTTGAACGCGCTGCGCCTGAAAGTATCGTCGGGCGTGGAGCAAAGCAAAGGCGAGTAGAGTCGGGACCCTATAGAGTAATGGACCGGACAGACGGCGGAAGCTTGCGCAGGCAGGCTTCCGTCCGCCATGTCCGATCCTCTTTTATATCAGGAGATAACCGGAAGTTCACGATCGGAAGGAGTGCTGAGACACGCATGAGCAAATTATGGGGTGGGCGATTTACGAAGAAAACGGACCAGTTGGTCGAGGAGTATACAGCTTCGATCATGTTCGATAAGGAGCTGGCGGAGGAGGATGTGCAGGGCAGCCTCGCGCATGTCACGATGCTGGGCAAGCAGGGCATTTTGCCGGCGGACGATGTGGAGAAGATCAAAGACGGCCTGCATCGCGTGCTGCAGCGCATCAAACGCGACGACATCGAATTTTCGATCGGCGATGAAGACATTCATATGAATATCGAAAAAACGCTCATCGATGACGTAGGCACGGTCGGCGGCAAGCTTCATACGGGCCGCAGCCGCAACGACCAGGTCGCGACGGACATGCATCTGTGGCTTCGCAAACGCGTCGTGGAATTCGTCGACATGCTGCACAAGCTGCAATCCGCGCTTGTCGAGCAGGCGAAAGCCAACACGGACACAATCGTGCCTGGTTATACGCATCTGCAGCGCGCGCAGCCGATTTTGTTCGCGCATCACCTGATGGCGTACGTATCCATGTTCGGCCGCGACATCGAGCGTCTTCAGGACAGCTACAAGCGCATCAACGTACTGCCGCTGGGCGCAGGCGCGCTGGCGGGCACAACGTTTCCGATCGACCGGCATTTCGTGGCGAGTCAGCTGAAGTTCGACAGCGTCTACGAGAACAGCCTCGATGCGGTAAGCGATCGCGATTTCATCCTGGAGTTCTTGTCGCACGCCTCCATCATTATGATGCATCTTTCGCGCCTCAGCGAGGAGCTCATTCTGTGGTCGAGCACGGAGTTCCGCTTCGTGGAGCTGGATGACGCGTTCTGCACGGGCAGCAGCATTATGCCGCAGAAGAAGAACCCGGACGTGCCGGAGCTTGTGCGCGGCAAGACGGGGCGCGTATACGGCAACCTTGTAGGCTTGCTGACGGTGCTCAAGTCGCTGCCGCTCGCGTACAACAAAGACATGCAGGAAGACAAGGAAGGCATGTTCGACACCGTGAAGACGCTTCAGGGTGCCCTCCAATTGTTCGCGCCGATGATCGCGACGATGAAGGTGAACAAGGAGCAGATGCGCCAGGCGGTTAATCAGGACTTCTCCAACGCCACGGACATCGCCGACTTCCTCGTAGGCAAAGGATTGCCGTTCCGCCAAGCGCATGAAGTCATCGGCAAGACTGTTCTGTACTGCATCGAGCAGAACAAATATTTGCTGGATTTGACGCTGGACGAGTTCAAGCAGTTCTCCTCGCTGTTCGACGACCGCATTTATGCGGTGCTGCAGCCGGAGCAGGTCGTTAACGCGCGCAACGTTTATGGCGGCACGGCGAAGCCTCAGGTCGAGGACGCGATCGGCCGCGCCGAAACGGCGCTGGCCGGGACGTCGGCGTGGGTAGCGGAATATTTGGAACGCAGCAGATAAGCTGTTTTAAGAGGCGCAGCGCTTAATTTGCTGCGTGACTGTCAGCACGATCATTGATATACCAGAGGGGGCGCTTCGATAAGAAGCGCCTCCTTCTTCGAAATATAGGAAAGTATATAATTTCTCCATACTTTCTCTATATTTCTCGGATTGTAACGCGCCCCGCCGCCAAAGGAAGGCGTAGCTGTCTCACCTTGATTGACGCAGCATGCCCAAATTTTTCCAGTGTGGAAATCACTTGCCAAGAAACAAACTCCCCGTGTAGGATTTAACTAGATCATCCGAACGGTGGTGTACGTATTTGAATGGTCATAGCCGATTTTTTATCAGCATTCGCACCAAATTGATTTTATTTTGTTCCATAGTCATCTTCGTGCCGATCATCACAATGTTTGTCAATTCGTACAGCTCCTCCCAACAGCTGCTGGAGCGTAAATATACAGACCTTATGATGGATGTTCTGATTCAATCCAATATTCGTATAGAAGAATTTTTGGAGGAAGTAAAAAAAATATCGCTTTTATCGAGCTACGGACTTAACAGTTACGTTACAGCCGCTTCGCAAGAGCATTATCCCATACAAAATTTTTTGCTCGACAGCTCGAAGGAAAATGAAAATCAGGCCACTTTATTGTTAATGAACTATATTATGATGAAAGACCGATCCTTTTCGATTTATGTATACAATTTGAACGGAGGCAGCGATCTCTATATCAATTCCAACACTCCCATTGATTACAGATACCATCCCGGAGAAGAGAAGTGGTTTAAAGAGTTTCTTGATTCGGACGCAATTACGATTGATCTGTCTCCTCGGATCGACCGGCAAGTAAGGAAAACCGACCAATGGGCAATCTATAATTTGCGAAAAATATTCGACATGCAAAATGGCGATTTGCTAGGCGTCATGGTTGTGAGCATTGATATATCGTTTATTCACGAACTGAATACAAGGATGCAGGAAAGCATCAGAGAAGCCTTTACCGTTGTAGATGAGCGAGGGGCGGTACTTTATAATACGAGCTACGAAAAAATCGGCAAACCGTTCGAAGGGCTGTTTCAATTCAACGAGATCAAGGGAGAGCAGGGGATGAGTCGACAAGTTGTCGAATCGGGGGGCGTGAATTACATCTCCGTTCGAGCTCCGTTCGAACTGCACAATTGGTCCTCCTATCTCTATATTCCGGTGGATGAACTGGCGGTTGAAGGGGATATTCTAAAGCGTAATTTAATTACTATCGTTGTGGTACTCGTTATTTTTGCTCTAATTAGTTCCTACTATCTGTCCAATGTGATCATGAGACCGATCAAAACGCTGATGAGAAATATGGCTTTGGTTGAGCAGGGCAAATTTGATAATTTGCCGAGTGTGCGATCCAATGATGAAATCGGTTTGTTGGCTGCGAGGTTTGAGCAGATGTCCAAAGAATTGAAGCTGCTAGTTGATCGGATTTACGAGGAGCAGGAGGGGAAGACGGAAGCGGAAATTCGCGCTTTGCAGGCTCAGATCAATCCGCACTTTCTGTACAACACCCTGAACTCGGTCAAATGGATTGCGAGTATGCAGCGGGCCGACAAAATCGTGGAAATGACGGAATCCCTGATCGCGTTATTGCGGTATGCGACTCGAACTGAAATACGTATGGTTTCCATCCAGGAGGAACTGGAGTACATCAGAAATTATATTACCATCCAGAAGGTTCGTTACTTCAACCGGATTCAAGTCGATTATCAGCTTGATGAATCGTTGCTTGAATGTCATATTTTGAAGCTCACCATTCAGCCACTGGTTGAAAATGCGATTTTCCATGGAATAGCCGATCAGGAAAACGGCGGTCGAATAGAAATTGCCCTGTTCGCATTTGAAGATGGGGATATTGCCATTAGCGTCTCGGACAACGGGCGCGGCATGGATGAGCAGACAAACGCAATGATCCAGGAGCAACTGGATGGGATGCAAACAAATGGAGCTCAAACGATGGGCGGCATCGGTATTCGGAATGTCAACAGCCGTTTAAAACGCGTTTTTGGCGCGCAATACGGCATCACGTTTAGCAGTTCGCCGGGAAAAGGGACAACCTTTACGCTTAAAATCCCAGGAGCTGCAAACAAGCAAGGAGTGGAGCCAATTTGATACCGGTTTTGATTGTGGATGACGAGTTGCTTATGAGAATTGGACTAAAATGGATGATCGAGTGGGAGAAGCTTGGCTTTCGTATCGTCGGGGAAGCCTCGAATGGACAAGAGGCGCTCGAGCTCGCGGAGCTTTATAAACCTGCTCTTATTATTACGGATATCATGATGCCCATCATGGACGGATTGACGCTGATTCGCAAGGCGGCTGAGCTGCTTCCCGATTGCCAGTTCGTCATTATGAGCGTGTTTGACGAATTTCAATATGCTCAGGAGGCATTAAGACTGGGCGCAAGTGACTATTTGATCAAAGGCGATATTAAGCCGGAGCAACTGGAGCAGGTGCTTGAGGGAGTAAAACGCAGCTTGGACAAGCTTTCGCTTGCTCAAGGCAAGACGGTGCTTGCCGGTGACATCAAGGAAAGCATCAGCTACTTGAAGGAAAACCTGTTCAAAGATTTGCTAAGCGGCTTTTGCGAGAGCGAGGAAGTGCTGGATAGAAGGCAAGCTCTTCATATTGATCTAAAGGAAGGGCCGATGGCGCTGATCAAGTTGCGTATCAATCGATTTGAGGAAGCGCGATTAAAATATGTGGAGCAAGATGAGCGTCTTCTGCGATACGCGGTAGTTAATATGCTTCAAGAGCTTGTCTCCCGTCAGTGGAACAAGGAAATTATGATTGAAAGTTCGTCGGAATATTTGATCATGCTGAACATACCGGATCAGCGCGAATTGCCGCATCGGGAGCTCAATCATTTGCTGGATAGCGTCATTGAGGCCATGCGTGATTTTTTGGCTATCTCCGTAGCTGTCGGCGTGAGCGCTCCTGCCGCGGGCTTCAACGGCCTGAAGCGTGCGCTTAAGGAGGCGGAGTCGGCCCTGACGCAATTGTTTTTCCAGAGAGAGACGTCAAAGTTTTTTTATGAGGAGACACTCGACAATCCGCAGGAGGGCGAAGAAATTTATTTGTCGCGAGAAGAAGCGGAGTCTTTTCGACGACTGGTGCTTACGGATGGGGCCGGAGCCGATGCCTTTCTTGAGGACCTTCGAGCCCGGTTCAAGACGGAAACGGGTTCCGAGCGGCAAATTCGTCAAATTTACATGCGACTTCTTGCTTTGGTTTTTTCCGCCTTTCCGAATACGACGGATGAGACCGAAGGGGCAAACAGGCAGACTCCTTACGAAAGAATGTTGATGGATGATAGTCTGGACGATCTTCATGAGCTCATCTTGACCGTTCTCAAGAGGCAGCGGGATATTAACCGGCAGAGAGTGGGGCTGCCCCAAAGCTATGCCAGAAAAGCTTGCGACCTCGTCATGGAACGATATGCGGATAAGTCCATCTCGCTGCAGACGGTGGCGGATGCGATTAATATCAATGCCTCGTATTTAAGCCGCGTGTTCAAGCAAGAGATCGGAGTTACTTTCGTCAGCTTTCTGACACGTATGCGGATGGACCAGGCTAAACATTATTTGAGAAATACATCGCTTAAGGTGTATGAAGTCGCTGATCAGGTCGGCTACCCCAATACGACATATTTCAGCAAATTGTTTAAAAAAATGACAGGTTTATCGCCAGAGGAGTATCGAGGCTCATCCGGTTGAGAAACGGCATGAATCGGTAAAAGAAGTGCATGGTCAGCCATGCGCTTCTTTTTTGTGCCCTGAAACAGTAAAAAAACATACGGACTGTGGTAAAGAACGTTGATTTCGTCTCCAACCGGGGTTCGATATGATAAAGCTGTAGCAAACAAGACGTATTCAAAACTAACGATATGTGGGGGTATTTCAATTGAGAAAAACAAGTTTGTCACTTATGCTGGCGCTAACCCTGGCTGTTACGGGAGCATGCAGTTCTAACAACTCTAACGGCGGAAATGCCGCAACGAACGCGCCTACATCGACGCCAACCGAACAGGGATCAAACGGCGGCAGCAAGGCTGATGTTACACTGGATTTTGCCATCTGGGATTCCAATCAGGAAAAAGGTCTGAGAAAGATTGCCGACGAGTTTGAAACAAAAAACCCAGGCATCAACATTAATATCAACGTGACGGGTTGGGGCGAATACTGGACGACGCTTGAAGCCGGCGCGACGGGCGGATCATTGCCTGACGTGTTCTGGATGCACTCGAACGAAATTTATCGTTACGCATCCAACGGTATGCTGCTGGACTTGACGGACAAAGTTGCGGCGAGCGAGCAAGTGCAATTGGATAAGTTTCCTAAGGGTCTAAACGAGATTTATAACTACGAAGGCAAACAATATGCGATTCCAAAAGATTTCGATACAATCGGCTTGTGGTATAACAAAACGATGTTTGATGCAGCGGGTGTTCCTTATCCTAGCGACTCGTGGACATGGGACGATCTCTATGATGCATCGAAAAAGCTGACTAAGGATGGCGTGTACGGAGTGCTGACGCCGCTTCACAATCAAGAAGGATATTATAACTTTGTGTATCAAAACAACGGAACGATTATAACCGACGATAATAAATCCGGATACGACGATCCGAAAACGATTGAGGCCTTGGAGTTCTATACGAAATTTATCCGCGAAGGGTTGTCTCCGCAGATCTATGGCGACAGCGAGCGTGCAGAGGCTTTGCAAAACGGCTTGGTAGCAATGGGCTTCTTTGGTTCATGGAATCTGTCCGGTTTTACGGCAAACGAATATATCGCCAAAAACTTTGATGTCGCTGTTCTTCCAAAAAAAGAAAAACAAGCATCGATTTTCAATGGACTCGGAAATGCAATCGCGCACAATACAAAACATCCGGAGGAAGCCTGGAAGTTTGTTGAATACCTGAGCTCCAAGGAAGGTCAAGAGCGTCAGGCAGAGCTTGGAGTGGCGATCTCGGCATATGAGGGCGCAGCGGATCTGTGGATCTCCTCCAATAAGACCTTTAATGTCAAAGCTTATGTGGACATGGTTGACTACGCGGTGATTCGTCCGTATTCCAAAACGACGGCGGTGTGGGAAGACAAAGCTTACGAGGCGCTTAAAGATGCCTTTACGGGTCAAAAGTCTGTAGAGGAAGCATCCAAAAACGCGGCGAAAGTCATGAACGAAAGCCTGGCACAAGAATAACTCAAAAACAAAGTTCCAACATACCAAAGCCAACATTGCGGCACCCCTTAATCAAGGGGGGCCGCAATTTGGATAGGAGAAGATGATAGTGGAGAAGAAATGGAATGAATGGTCATGGGGCTGGTTTCTCATTGCGCCTACGGTAATTGGTTTGATTGTGCTCAATATCATACCGATTATTCAAACCGTGTATTTAAGTTTCTTTAAAAGCGGAGATTTTGGTCGAGGAAATGTCTTTGTGGGATTCGGCAATTACCTGAAGATGTTTGGCGATCCGCAGGTATGGCACGCTGTTGGGAACACCCTCATGTACACCGTACTGGTTGTACCGATCAGCATCATGATTGCCATGGTTGTGGCGGTTATGTTAAACGGCAATCTCGGTGGGAAGTCGCTGTACAGAACGATTTATTTTATTCCAATGGTGGCTGCTCCCGCCGCTGTAACGATGGTGTGGAAATGGTTATACAACACACAGTTCGGCTTGGTTAACTACGGGTTGTCCAAATTAGGGCTGCCGCCCGTGGAATGGACCTCTAGTCCGACTGTAGCGCTTCTGTCGATAGCGATTATCGGCATATGGAGCGTTATCGGCTACAACATGGTTTTATTCCTGGCAGGCTTGCAGGAAATTCCGAAGGATTACTATGAAGCCTCGGATATAGACGGCGCGGGGAAATTTAGACAATTTTTTGTCATCACGCTGCCGCTAGTCTCGCCCACGATGTTTTTTGTTCTTATCACTTCGATTATACAGGCGATGCAGGTTTTTGATGTCATCTATATGATGATCGATGTCACGAATCCAGCCTATGACCATACAGTCTCGCTGGTATATCTGTTCTACAATAGTTCCTTTAAATATTCGGACAAAGGCTACGGCTCTGCAATTGTTATGCTGCTGTTGATTCTGATTCTGATTATAACCGTGTTCCAGACGAGAGCCCAAAAGAAATGGGTCAATTATATGTAAAGAAGGAGGTGCCGCGAGATGACGGTTAATCATCGGATTACCAAAGTGGCGGCCCATGCGCTGCTTATAGCAGGGGCTTGTATGATGATTCTTCCATTTGTATGGATGGCTTTGACTTCGGTCAAAACGGTGGCGGAATCCACATCCATGAATCCGTTTATATTGTTGCCTGACCAATGGCAATGGAGCAATTATAAAGAAGTACTGCAACAAAACAACTTTTTACAGCTCTACTGGAATACGTTCGCCATGATGGCGCTCAGGGTACTGTGCTCCTTGTTGTTTAGCGCGATGGCGGCGTATGCGTTCGCTCGGCTGAAGTTCCCGGGCAGGGATTTTTTCTTCGGTCTTGTTCTTTTTCAAATGATGGTGCCGACCCAAATTTTTATTATCCCGCAATATTTAATGGTGGATGCAATGGGGATGCGAAATACGATTTTCGCCCTTTTGTTTCCGGGGCTTGTGAGCGCGTTCGGCACCTTTTTGCTTCGCCAGTTTTTTATGGGTTTGCCCAAGGAATTGGAGGAAGCCGCGAAGCTTGACGGTTGCAATATCGGACAAACCTTTGTTTTCGTCATGCTGCCGCTGGCGCGTTCCGGTCTTGTCGCTCTTGGTATTTTCACAGCCCTGTTTGCTTATAAAGATTTGATGTGGCCCATGATTGTCAACACGAACACGGCTGCTGCGACTCTGTCGTCTGCTCTCGCCAAAATACAAGGGGCGTATTCCGTGCATTATCCCGAATTGATGGCCGCATCCATTCTTGCAATTTGGCCTATGCTTTTCATTTATATCGCATTCCAAAAGCAATTTATTGAAGGGATCGCGACATCCGGCGGGAAACTGTAATGCCCCTTGACTATATCCAATTATTCGTGGTAGACCTGATGTGATGGTGGTTAGAACATGCCCCGTCGACAATTTGCCAGCATGTTCAGGGGGGACGAATAAAAACTCATGAGAAATAGACCTTGGAATCGAAAGCGGAGTATGATCCTTCTTGCACTAGGGCTCGCGATGCTGGCGTCGGCATGCAGCCATCCGAATAGGGAGGGGAATCCTTCCGCCATACTTGATCGCTCTGATGTTGCGGCTAAACAGGTGACATTAAGGTATACCAGTTATCTGCTCGATGCGGCCCAGTCAGGCAAAGCGTATTATGAATCGATCGCCGAATTTGAGGCACAGTATCCCGGAATCAACATTGAAGCGGATTTCATTCAAAATGCGAACTATAGCGCAGGGGTGAAAATTCGGTTGCTTGGCGGCGAAAAAATCGATGTATTTGATGCATGGTCGCCAAGTCTGTTCGAGGAATTTCGGCAGCTTCGGGACCCTATGTATCTGGATTTGACGGGTATGGAGTTTTTAAACGACATGATGCCGAGTTACCTGGCGCCTGTTACAGTGGATGGCAGGGTGCTGGGAGCGCCGGAGGTGATGCACAGCAATGGTTTGTTATACAACAAAACGTTGTTCGACAGTCTTGGACTCAAGGTGCCGGGAACCTGGGCACAATTTCTGGAGGTATGCCAGACCTTGAAGGAACATGGGATTATTCCCATCTCAACGGATTCGGAATGGTCAACGGCCCAATTTTTCTGGGGGCCGATTATGAGCAATAACGGCGCTGATGAGGAGTGGACCCGAAAGCTGGAGAGCGGCGAAATTCCAATCAATAATCCGCTGTTTGTGGACGCGATTCGCAAGCATAAAGAGATTATCGATCGCGGATATGTACCGGAGAACTGGAAGCAGCTCAAGGCTGAGCAAGCAAAGGATTTAATCAGCCAGGGCAAGGCGGCCATGATGCCGACGGGCACATGGAGCATGCTGAGCATTAAGGAGCGCAATCCAAAGAATGAAATTGCTTTTATGACCATTCCGGGAGAAACGACGACGGTTCCCAATATTAATATTGGGACTTACCGGGTTATCAACGCCAAGACCGAATATCCGGAGGAAGCGCGTCTGTTTGTGGAATTTATGAATGGCAAGGCCAATCAGGAGGAATTGTCTGCTAAGGCGCTGGCGGTGCCATCGATTGTCGCGGCCCAGGTTCACGACCCCGTCATGAATCAGATCGCATCGCTTCTCCGCCGGGAGGATGCAGCCTTGTATTGGCCCCATACAGTTTCGACCGAATCATTGCAAACAAAGATTCAAGAAGGTGTGAACAAGTATCTCGGCGACGGGACTCTTCAAGATTCTCTGAACGAAATTCAAGCGGCGATAGACGAATTGAATAAAACAAAGCGTTGAGAAGGGAACACTCGTCGAACGGGATGTTTAGGGAGCGCAGCATGAAAAAAACGAGGAGGAGCGTTCATGTCAGTCACTTTTGACGAGAAGCAACGAAGCTTTCATCTGAAAACAAATCAAACGAGTTATGTCATTCAAATCGTGAGGGATGGATTTCTGGCTCACCGGTATTGGGGAAAACGGATTAACCAGTTTAATGATGCAAACGAGCTTCTGCATGTGCATCGTCCTTTATCGCCTAATCCGGACCCGGACGATCGCTCCTTTTCATTGGACGAGCTGCCGCAGGAATATCCAGGATTCGGCCGGAGTGACTTGCGTACGCCGGCTTATCAGATCCGTCTGGAGAATGGGTCGACAACAAGCGATCTGCGATATGATTCGCATCTCATTCTGAAAGGCAAGCCGGCCTTGAAAGGTCTTCCTTCTGTTTATGCGGAGAGCGAATCCGAGGTAGAAACACTTGAAATCACCTTGAAGGACGAATGGCTTAACCTGTATGTCATACTGAGCTATTCGATTTTTGAGTCGTATAATGTCATCACAAGATCGGTTCGTTTTCTGAATCACAGCGAAGAGCGTGTGCGCTTGCTTGCTGCGGCCAGCATGAATGTTGACTTCGGCGATGCAGACTTTGATTTGCTTCATTTGTCAGGGGCATGGGCCAAGGAGCGTTCGATGTACAGACGGCCGCTTTATCAAGGCACGCAAGCCGTCGATAGCAGAAGAGGAGCGAGCAGTCCGCATCATAATCCTTTTATTGCGCTGATGCGCAAAGGGGCAGATGAGACGACAGGCGAGGTATACGGTTTAAATCTGGTGTACAGCGGCAACTTCTTGGCTAATGTCGAGGTGGATCCCTATCATACGGCGCGCGTATCCATCGGCATTCATTCCTTTGATTTCGAATGGCTGCTGGAGTCCGGCGAAGAGTTCCAGGCTCCGGAAGCCGTACTCGTCTATTCGGCGGAAGGGCTCGGGGGAATGTCGCGAACCTATCATTCGTTGTATCGATCCCGTCTATGCCGGGGGAAATATCGGGATCAGGTCAGACCGATTCTGATTAATAACTGGGAAGCGACCTATTTCGATTTTGATGCCGAACGGCTGGAGCAGATTGCGATCAAGGGCAAGGAACTGGGCATGGAGCTGTTTGTTCTGGATGACGGCTGGTTCGGAGAACGGGATGATGATACAAGCTCGCTTGGCGATTGGTACGTCAATAAGCGGAAATTACCCGGCGGTCTGAAGGATTTGGCCGACAAAATCAATGGGCACGGCATGCAGTTCGGGTTATGGTTCGAGCCTGAGATGGTGTCGCTAGACAGTGAATTATACCGCAATCATCCGGATTGGTGCATTCATGTGCCGGGCAGATCGCGGACGACGAGCCGCAGTCAGCTCATTTTGGATTTTTCGCGTGTCGAGGTATGCGATGCTATTGTCGAACAACTGGAGAACATTTTGCGCAGCGCCCCGATTGCTTATGTGAAATGGGATATGAATCGCCATATGACAGAGGTCGGTTCAGCCGCGTTGCCAGCCGAGCGCCAGCGTGAAACCGCACATCGTTATATATTGGGGCTGTATCGTGTTCTCGACAAGCTGACAACCGCCTTTCCAGACATCTTATTCGAGAGCTGCTCCAGCGGCGGAGGCCGCTTTGATCCCGGGATGCTCTATTATATGCCTCAGACCTGGACAAGCGACAACTCGGATGCGATCAGTCGTTTGAAGATTCAGTACGGCACGAGTATCGTTTATCCTATCAGCTCAATGGGAGCGCATGTATCGGCAGTTCCGAATCATCAGGTAGGACGGGTGACTCCGCTCGAGACAAGAGGAAATGTTGCGTTTGCAGGCGTGTTCGGCTATGAGCTGGATTTACTTCAATTTACGGAAGAAGAACAACAAGTGGTCAAGGAGCAGGTGCGCTTCTATAAAGAGATAAGGGAGTTTTTGCTGCAAGGCGATTTGTATCGGCTCTTGAACCCTTTCGAAGGTCTTGAAGCGGCCTGGATGATTGTTTCAGGCGATCAATCGGAGGTCTTTGTGTTTTATTGCCGCATCTTGGCGGAGCCCAACGCTGGTTTCCGAACGCTTCGTCTGCAAGGGCTGGACCCGGATGCCTCCTATACGTCAGTGGATATGCCGGAACGGGTCTATGGAGGGGATGAGCTGATGCATGTCGGGCTACGTGTACCTATTGAGCTTAATGGAGATTTCAAATCTAAATCATGGAAATTAAGAAAGATAAAGTAATCATAGAATATCACAGTCATTTTATTGGAAACTCCTGTGTTAACCCCACCCCCCGCCTCTTATAAGGCGGGTTTTTTTTGGCTGACGAGCAAAAGGGAACGAAGAATAAAAAAATTACATCATCTAATAAAATGATGAGTTCAAGTCGTAAAGAAAGGAACAATTCTAGTAAAAATCATTAATTTAGTTTCTTTTAAATCTAATATACGATGTATAAGAACTAAGCAAAACTGGTGGGAAGGTGTGATGTCCATGTTCACCAATGCATGATTTCCCGGATTTGAAATCATGCAAACAATCAGTCGAAGTACAATAATAACCAGGGGTGAGGAAATTTGAAAACCTATGCAAAACGAACACTTGCAACATTGCTTGCCGCGGTGATCGTCATGCCGGCGCCGTTTGCAAGCGCTTCCGAATCGACGGGCCAAAACCCGACTCCTTTGTCGACGTTGAATGCGGAGCTGACGCCAAGCCCGATCTTTAACTGGACGTTCGAACAAAATCTTGTGAATGATAAAGTGGTGGCAAACAGCGTAAATTCCCAGGTTGCTGCCGGCAATGCCGAGCTTAAAGGAACGGCTTCTGTCATTAACGATTCGAAGCGGGGGCAGGTGCTTTCCCTTCCGGGCGGCTCTAATGGCACGTCTTGGCTAAAGTTGCCCGATCACATGTACCAAGAGGTGCAGAATGAGCTGACTATCGCGTTATGGGCAAATATTGAGACGTCAGCCAGCAACTTCGCTCGGTTGTTTTCTTCCACCATCACTGGAATGGGGCTTACAAACAGCGGCGTAAACGGCTGGCAAGATCCGGAGTTTGTCTTGATTAACGGTGGGGGCACGTTTAATAACCGGGTGTATACAGGCACAAATACAAGCGCAATTGCGAGCTACAAAGGCGATATCGCTTGGGGAACACAACCCGCTAGAGGCAAATGGCAGCATATTGCCGTTACGATGAAAAGCGACGGCAGCTATCAAGCTTACTTGGATGGCCAGTCCGTCAGCAATCAATTGGTAGGAGGCTTTAACACAACGAGCGGAGCGACGATGGCATCGGTGTTGGAGCGCCTGTTTGACCGCAATTATTTGGATGCCCTGCAGTTCAACGCATTTGGCAGATCCCTGTATAGCTCTGATGGAGACAATCGCGGGAAGTTTGACGATTTGCAAGTGTATAATGTCAAGCTGACAGCCGAGCAAGTAAATGGACTTTACGAAGCGACTAAACATGACGACAACGCCGCTGCGACGCCTGCTCAAATATCGGTTAACCTGGCGGATCGTTCGCTCGGTCAAATCTATCATGGCGCTGCCGGCGCGCTGTATGCCATTAGCGAGCCTAACGTACCGGATATCAACACATTAATTCCGATTAAGCCTTCTCATATAAGCCAAAAGCCGCCTAACGGCATTCAGCACCCGACAGGGGATGCGCTTCGTGTTGCCGATTACTTTTTTGAGGCCGGCGGAGAAGTTGTCAATATTGTTATGCAGGACTATTATCAACATTGGTATTATCCGTCCCGCACAGCAGAGCAGTATATCAACGAGGCAATCATTCCAATTGTAACGGCAGTGAAAAGCTTTAAAGACAGATGGGCGCTGGATAATCCGGGGAAAAACCCCGACGAAAAGTTTATCTATATTCCTTATAACGAGCCCGAGCAAGACAATACCCGTTATCCGCAATTGTTGGCGGATAGTCAAACAGGCAGAAACTCAAGAGCGGTATTCAACAGCGATTGGCTGGCGATAACTAACAAAATCAAGGAGCTTGATCCGGGAGCCCATATCTCCGGACCAAACCTTACGCAATACGGGGCGAGGGTGTTCCAGGATTTTGTCCCATATTGCGTAGAAAATGATTGCCTGCCGGATATTATCAGCTGGCATATGCTGTGGAACCAGGCCTTCAACGCAGCGGCTGGAGCTGTGGGCACCTTCCGGAGCGTAGAGGCGCAAAGCGCTCAGAGATACAGCGAATTATATCCGGATCGCGAATCGCCGTTCCCTATTCAAGTTGATGTCAACGAATACGCGCAAACGACTGAAACTGCGGTAGGCGGCTCGCTTGTGCAATACATTGCCCGTTACGACGAATTGAAAATGACGAGTATGCTGCCATACTGGAATACTGCAAACTCGTATGGATCATTGCTTGCCGGGCAAAATGAGCCAAACGGAGCTTGGTGGCTGTACAAATGGTATGCGGACATGATTGGCGGCGACATGGCCAAAGTGACCGTCAACCAGTCGAAATACGAAAATGATCAGTATGGTCCAGGTCTGTATGGATTATCATCTATTCAGGATCAAAAGAAACAAGTCGGAATCGCGTTCGGCGGAACGCAAGGCCAGGGTCAAGTTGTGTTTAACAATGTAACTGGCAATGCCAACAGTCCGGACTTCCTGAAAAACGCGGAGCAGGTTCATGTGACCGTGTGGCATGCAGGGTATACAGGACTAACCGGCTTCCTGGTTGAGCCAACGCAAATCATTGACCGTAACTTGCCGGTCGTTAACGGCTCGGTTACATTGAATGTCAAAATGGATGACTACACATCTGCCTATTATGCAGTGATTACGCCAGCTGTGGATAGTCAACCACATGAAGTATGGTCCAATCGCTATGAAGCAGAGAATGCACAGGTAAAAACGAATGTGATTACGACCAGCTTGTACCCGCGCAACGCCAATAGCGGGCGTTCCGCTTCCAATGGACAAATCATTGAGGGAATCAAACATGCGGACAGCGCGGTGAAATGGACGAACATCACGGTGCCGAAGGATGGCAATTACCGTCTGGACCTGATTGGTGGAAGCGGTTCGACAGCGAGCATGAGGAACCAGGCGAACACCGGCAACTCGAACCAGCGTATTAATTCGGAGTGGTTCATTAAAGTTGATAATCAGCCGGCCTTTAAAATTGTGCTTCGTGCCGATTACAACATGCAGCTTCTGGGAGGCAGCTCAACGTATATTGATCTGACTCAGGGCACGCATTCTATCAGCGTTAGCAAATTTAATCCGGATACAAGCGCTGAAGGCCAGGGCGAAGCATCGCTGGACGCCATCGAGCTGACGTACAGCGGTGAAACGGGAACGAATACAAGTTATGTGGTTCAAGCCGAATTCGCAGAGTATGACAATGACAAGGGATTGTCCCGCGGCAGCAGCCTGGCTGGATTCGAAGGCGCTGGTTACGTGACCGGTTATGGTCAACATGCAAATGCGAATACACGCTTCGTGGTTAGCGTCATGGAGGACGGCATGTATGACGTAACCTTGCGTCATGCCTCCGGCAACGATGGCGCCATTGTATTGGATCATGACCGCAAGCATGTGAAGGACATTGCGGTAACCAATACGAATGGACAATGGAAGGATGCAACGGTGCGCATGTTCTTGCGTACAGGCATCAACCTGATCGATGTCAAATCGACAGCTTCCCTTAGTCTGGATTATGTTCATGCCGTATTTGCAGACAATTCGCCGCTATTCTCGATTGAAGCGGAAGATGCGGTAGTTGTAGGCACGCCTGCAGGAGCGGAGCTTCCGCTTATCCGGAATGACGCGTTTGCGAAATATGCATCCGGAGGCAAATATGTTAGCGGCATTACTTCATACGACAGCGCTGAGAGATACCTGGAAATTCAGGATATTGTAGTGCCGAAGGACGGCATTTACAAAATGGTTGTCAAGTACGCGAATGGGGAAAGCTCTGGAACCCATGCTTACAACAACGATATCGTCGAGAGATACGCACAAATCAGTATCAATGGCGCAGCGCCGCAAACCGTTTATTTTAAAAACACGATTTCGTGGCAGCAATTCGCTACCCAAACCTTGGATGTAGAGTTGAAGGCGGGAACGAACAGCATTCGTTTCTCCAACAATAATACCTACAATGGCGGATCTAATGATCTGGGAGGCTCGACGTTCCCGTTCAAATCCTTTACCCATGTGCCGAATCAGTATACGCCGGCATTCGACAGATTTGATTTCTATGCCCAGACTCAAATCGAGGAGGCGCCTGAAGGCGCAGTCTTGTCCGGCAGTGAAGCGGTGCTGGCGGGTCAAACGGTCGATTTGCTGTATGGCCTGAACACTGTACATCAGGACGTATTCGCTCAGGATGTCACCCTTGCCTATGATCCGGCGAAACTGGAGTTTGTGTCCGTGAAATCCAAGGATGAGGACAAATTCCTTGTCGTCGCAACGAAACTGGATGAAGTAAACGGGACTGTTCGTTTCCTTGGCGTGCATCTCGGCGCAGCTCGGACAAACCCGAATGTCACTTTGGCGGATGTTCAATTTAAGTCCAAGCTGGATGCGGCGACTGGATTGACCACTATTCCGATTACCCGGGCGATATTGGCGGACGGTCTAGGCGCTGAGACAACCATTGGCGGGAATACGCACACCGTACAGATTGCGGCTGTCGATCGCAGCACGCTGCAAAGCGCAATAGCGGCGGCAGAGGCGCTGTATGCGAGCGCAACGGAGGGTCCGCGCATCGGACAATATCCTATCGGCTCCAAGGCTGTGCTCCAAGCCGCAATTCAAGCGGCGCGCGACGTATACGGCAATAGCAATGCGACGGCCGGCGAGATACAGACAGCGGTTGGCGCTCTCAATAACGCTACTCAATTGTTCAGCAGCTCGATTGTTACCCATGTCGACGGGGACGCAACAGGCAATGATCAACTTAGCGTAGGCGATCTGGCTGTTGTCTCCAAAGCTTATGGCATGACCGACAAAGATGCCGGATGGAACGCAGTTAATGTGCATGATCGCAACAATGATGGAAAAATTGATATCGAAGATTTGGTATGGCTGGCACTTAGAATCTTTAATTGGTAAAAGCATATGCAGGGGAGACGGCAGTCAGACTGCCATCTCCTCTGTTTACCTTAGAAAGGACGGAGAAAGCCTGTGACATCCAGAATTTCCCGGTTTATTGCAATCATTATTTTATTGTCGGTGTTATTGCCTCCCGTTGCCAAGGCAGACGCGGATCGTGAAACCTTTGTTGTTCGAGCGGATGACATCGTTGTTGCAGCCGTGGGAGAAGAAGTTACCGTCGAGGTATATGGCCAAGGCATGCAAGACTTGTTTGGCTATGAAATTAATGTGGACTATTCGACCGCAACGCTACGTTTTGTTAGCGCGGCGAGCGCTCTTGATGCAGGTTTTGCCGTGTCGCCGATCGTGAAGGACGGAAGCTTGACCTATGCTTATACGAAGATCGGGGCGACTACGCCCGGGACAACAGGCTCGGCGAACATCGCCATTTTGAAGTTTGCCGTCATCCATGAGGGTGAGGCATTTATTGCGTTAAAGAGGGTAAAGGCTGTACACAAAAACAGTTCTTCCCTCGAGTTCAAAGGAGACTCAAGCATCCAATTTAAAGCGGCGGCTCCCGCAGAACCGCTGCATTTCTCGGATCTTCCCGAAGGGTATTGGGCCAAGAGCGGCATTGAAAAGGCGGCTTCGCTGGGTCTGGTCAACGGATATCCGGACGGGACCTTCAGGCCTTATCGCAATGTGACAAGGGCAGAGTTTGTCACGATGCTGGTCCGCGCTCTTGAGCCGAAAGCGACGCAAGAAGCGGGAGCAGCCGTGTTTGTTGACGCCGACGACATCGGAAATTGGGCGCGGGTTCCGGTTGAGCTGGCCGTTCAGCAAGGCTGGGTTCACGGTTTCGAGGATGGCTCCTTCCGTCCCAATCGTCCGATTACCCGAGCGGAGATGGTAACGATAGCCGTTCGCGCATTGAAACTGCCGACAACGCAGCAGGAAGCTTCGCAATTCAAGGATTGGAACGAGGTCCCTGTCTGGGCGCAGGGCGCGATTTCGACCGCTGTTGAAGCCGGGCTCTTTAATGGAAGAGGCGGCAACATGCTGTATCCGGGAGCTTATACAAACCGGGCTGAATCGACGATTCTAATCCTCCGATTATTGGGGGCTGGAGTTGAATAGGTTGCTTGATTGGCCGAAAGACGAAAAAGGAGATGCACACAATGGAATTAAGGAGTAAGGCTGCAGGATATGGCTGGCTTGCATTGGTGATTGGTTTGATGATCATCCTGGTGCCTGTTGTCAGTTATGCAACTCCTCTGCAGGAATTAACAGATCAAGCAGAGGTATTGCCGGATACGACAGAGTCTGCGACAGGAGAAGCATACGGCGAGGAGCAATCGCTCAGTATGGCCGATCCATCAGCGTCCGCACTAAGCGGCAGCGAGCTGGAAGGGGATGTGAATGGCGACGGCTTATTGTCGCTTGCGGATTTAGCCGTCGCCTCTGCTTGGCTTGGAGTGACTGAGGATGATTTGGAATGGGATGCGAAAAAAGTCGCGGATGTTACGAAAGACGGGGAGATCGATCAACGCGACCTTATGTTTTTAGGTGAGTTGATACTGGCTTCGACCGGTTTGGAGTAAAACGAGCGTTGATGTCAACTGGGTGTTAGTCGTTTCATGAATGGAACCTGCCGATGAGCTTCTTGCTTGTCAGCAGGTTTCTTTTGATTTGTTCATTTGTTGCCGTTTCGACTTAGTTAATGGTATGTAAGAGATATGTTCCTATAACCCATCCTCCACGATCGGTTCCTTCGTGCCGGGCATGCTCGGCGATGGCGTAGACGTCAGCGAGGAGGGCCCTACCTCGATGATTGTCGGCTGGGCGCGGTACGTATCGCGGGAAACTCGCTCGCGTGATACTTCCTTGCCGTTCTCGATCAGCGTACGGAAGGTGTCCACGACATACCCTGCCTTACCTCTCTCCACGACTCGCTGCTCGCCTACCGCCAGTCCCTGGTTTACTTTCTGCTGCGCGCCAGGCTCTACCGTCTTGATGGTCACGGACTCGATGTCATAGGCGACGTTCTCCGGCATTGTCCCGAATAACTTGATGGTTAATTTGCGATTTTCCACGACGGTGCGAATAATAAGATGTTTGCCGGTCGAATTAAGAAACTTGAAGTCGATGGCGTCCGTGGCATAGGTGGCGTCATGGCCTAGCGGGAGGTAGGCGACAGGCAATGAGTGGTTGCGACGTTCTACGATGTCGAGTCCGGCTCTTAATACGGCTTGATAGAGCGTGCTCGATACCTGGCAAATGCCGCCGCCGATGCCCGGCACAAACTTGCCGTTGAGAATAACGGGCGCTTCCCGGTATTCGTGCTCCTGCTCAGCTTTGGCGATAAGCTCCGCATAGGAGAACGTCTCCCCGGGGGCCAGATGCCAATCGTTCAGCGTTTCCGCCGTTACCGTCACATTATGGGCGCGTCCCTCCGCGCTGGTGCCGAAGTCGGTGGAGAAAGACATGATTTTTCGGTCGATGCCCTCCGCCTTAAGCTCTTCCAAAGTGATGTCGGGCTCTACCGTCTTCAAGGGCAGCTCGGCCTCCAAGTCGGCTAAGCTGCCCGTTATCCGCTCACCGACCTCGCGTTCCCCCAGCACCACCCATTCGTCCACTTGCTGCAACAGGGAATCCAGCTCCAATCGATACGCATTATGATGCGGCGTATAGACGACCTTGTCGTCAGGAGTGATCTCCCTTTTTGCGTCCTGGGAATCACCCTTCTCCATCCAACTCCACTGTTTGCGCACGGCTGCATCGAAAATATCGCGATTCCAACTCTGGGAGAGCGAATAATGTTTGGGGAAATGGTAGCGATAGACGGCCCGATCCCACAAACTGCCTTCACGCAGCTTTAATAACGCCAGCCTCGCCTCACTGAATTCGGCGCGGTAGCCGAGCTCTGCGGTCGTCCAGCTCTTGCTGTCGCCTGCGGGTTCTCCGGCCCGAACGGTGATTGTTCTATCCTGCAAAGATTTCTCGTAGCGGGAGAGCAGCTCGATTGCATCTGCGATTGGCATGCCTCCGAGCTCGATTCGTCCAATCGTCACCCCCTCGGGAACAGAATCCTGTTCGGCATATTGCCAGAGCAGAGCTCCTGTTACGGCAACGGCTGCAAGCAGGAGAATCGCTAACGTAAGCAACGTAATACGCAACTTTTTCATGGGATGGGGAACACTCTCCTGTTCGTTAATAAAGGAGCTTCGGACGCAGGTTCCGACGGGGCGCCGACAATCAGACACAGCTCCATGCATCCTTTCATGTATATGCGGGGCAGACCTGCTAATTTCCAAATATATGTAGGGGGTATTCGACAAATCCTATAAATATTAGAAAAGTGAAAAAAGAGGAAATGACGCCGCTGTTGAAGGAATTAGCCGCAAGCTGTCGAAATAGTAAAATTGACTACATACAGGATGTGATAAAGTGATCGAAATGCACGACATATGGAAGACATACGCAGATGGAACGCATGCTCTTCGTGGAGTTTCCGTTCGAATAGATCGCAACGAATTCGTGTACCTCGTAGGACCTTCCGGAGCCGGCAAGTCTACGTTCATGAAACTTATCTATCGGGAGGAAATACCGACAAAAGGGCAGATTTCGGTCAACGGATTCAACATCGGCAAGCTCAAACCGCGCAAGATTCCTTATGTGAGACGAAATATCGGCGTTATATTTCAAGATTTCCGTTTGTTGCCCAAGCTTACTGTATATGAAAATGTCGCATTTGCGATGGAAGTGATCGAAGCGCCGCGGCGCATTATTAAAAAGCGCACCATGGAAGTGCTGGAGCTCGTAGGTCTAAAGCATAAACACGCCAGCGTGCCATCGCAGCTATCGGGCGGCGAGCAGCAAAGGGTGTCGATTGCCCGGGCAATAGTGAATAATCCGTCGGTTATCGTCGCGGACGAGCCCACGGGCAATCTCGACCCGGAGACCTCGCTGGGGATTATGAATTTGCTGGAAGAGATCAACTTCAGAGGCTCTACGATTGTAATGGCCACGCACAACAGGGATATCGTTAACAGCATGCGTAAACGGGTTATTGCGATTGAAGACGGCAATATCGTTCGGGATGAGGCTAGAGGGGAGTACGGCTATGAAGTTTAGCACGCTCCTGCGCCACTTCAGGGAAGGCGCAAAAAATATTTTGCGTAATGGCTGGATGTCTTTTGCATCGATGAGCTCTATCTTTATCTCTTTGTTTATACTAGGGATTTTCATTTTGCTTGCTGTTAACGTAAATTCCATGGCGGATCAGATCGAGAGCCGGGTACAGATCCGGGTATTCTTGCAGACGACCGTTGAGGAAGCCAAGGTAACGGAGCTGCAGAACAAGATCGGCAACATTCAGGAAGTCAGCAAGGTAACCTTCGTGTCCAAGGAAGATGGCCTGGCGATCTTGCGAGAGTCGATGGGCGAAGAGAACGGCGATTGGCTGGAAGGCTACAATAATGAAAATAATCCGCTGCCGGTATCTTTCACCATAGAAGTGTACGATCCGCAGACCGTTGACGATGTAGCCGCGCAGATCCAGGCAATCAACGATGCGGATGAGACGGGTCCGATCTACCGGATCAAGTACGGCCAAGGAACGGTCGAGATGTTGTTCAAGGTGACGAATGCAGTACGCAATATCGGCTTCGGCATCGTGATTGGTCTGGCTGTTACTGCTATGCTGCTTATCTCCAACACGATCAAGATGACTATTATTAACCGTCGCCGAGAGATTGGAATCATGAAGCTGGTAGGCGCGACGAATGCTTTTATACGTTGGCCTTTCTTCGTCGAAGGAGCGATGATCGGCTTTATAAGCTCGGCTCTGACGACAGGCGCCGTACTGTTTGGCTACAGCAAGATTATCAGTTTGACCCAGTTGGATATGTCGCTCATGTTGATATCGCTAGTGCCGATCAAGGAAATTGGTTGGCTGACCGCCGGGCTGATCCTTGTGATCGGAACTTTGATCGGAATGCTCGGCAGCACCATCTCGATTCGAAAGTACTTGAAAGTGTAGGTGAAGCATGTATATGAGAAAAGCTGGAGCATGGCTGCTCGTAGCAGCGCTGTTAACCGTATTCCTGATCCAACCTTCGGGTAGCGGCGGACAAGTCCAGGCGGCGTCGTTGTCGCAGATCGAAAGGGACATTGCGGCCGCGAACAAACAGATCAAGGAAGCCGAACGAACGGCGGCGAACGCAGCCAAGGATGCGAAGTCGGCGGAATCCCAAAAGCAGAACCTGACGGTTAAGAAAGCGGATCTCCAAAATGAGATCTTGAGCCTGATGAAAGAAATCGACCGAGTTGCCGTCGAGAAGCAGAAGACGCAGGAACAGGTGGACGCGAAGGAAGCCGAGTTGCTGCAAGCCGGCGCTGCTCTCGATGCCGTTCAGGAGAGAATCGTCAAACGCGAAGCGCTTCTGGAGTCTCGCATGCGAGTGATGTATACGGACGGCTTCGTTTCTTATATGGATGTATTATTCAGCTCTAACAGCTTCGGGGATTTTCTGGACCGATTCGATGCGATCCAGACGATTCTGGATTCCGATCGCGAGACGTTGGCAGCGCACAAAAAGGACAAGGAAACCGCCGAACAGCAGAAAGCTTTGATCGAGCAACAATATGCCGATATTCAAGCTTTGTTCCAGGAATTGGAGCTTCAGCAGGTAGACCTTGTCAAGAAGGAATCCGAAAAGGAAGTGCTAATCGCGAGCTATAATGCCAATCTCCAGCAGCTCGATGAGACACTGCATCAATTGGAGGAAATCAGCGAGGAGCAGGAGAAGCTGCTTATGGCGCTAGCCGCCAAGAGGTCGAAGCTCGTAGCGGAGAAGAACCGCATTCAGAATCCTTATTCTGGCGGCAAGCTGGGCATGCCGATCAAACAGGGTTATCGGGTAACGTCGAACTTCGGAACCAGGGTTCATCCTATCTCCGGCAAGAAGCATACCCATACGGGCATCGACTTCGGAGCTCCATCCGGTACGCCGATCTATGCGGCCGAAGGCGGAAGGGTCATTATCTCGCAAGTATGGAGCACCTACGGCAATTGTATCGTCATCGACCACGGCAACGGATTATGGACATTGTACGCCCATATCCGCAACGGCGGCCTGCTGGTTGATGAAGGCGACACAGTGAAGAAAGGCGATAAAATCGCCGAGGTTGGCAGCACGGGTAATTCCACTGGACCGCATCTCCACTTCGAAGTGCGCAAGAACGAAGTGCCAGTCAATCCGGGCGGCTATCTGAAATAATTGACATCATCCATATCTCATCAGTGACAAGCG
This sequence comes from Paenibacillus agaridevorans, assembly GCF_018604145.1. NCBI lineage: Bacteria > Bacillati > Bacillota > Bacilli > Caryophanales > Paenibacillaceae > Paenibacillus > Paenibacillus agaridevorans. The sequence continues at coordinate 7,423,688 of NZ_CP075889.1, forward strand.
GCAGCCCTCAAGAGGGCTGCCCTTGTTGTCCATATGACTTTCGAAGAAGCCTCCTGTAAATAATTGTGATCGGCTTGTCATATAATAGTGGGGCCGTCACAAACGGGAAATCGATAAGGTGGTGTACCGGATGTACTTTAAAGGAAGAACCGTAATGACGTTCGTATTGCTGACGATGATCGCATCCGTGCTCGTCACAATGACGATTGCCGATCGGCTTATTATTCCGGATGCAGGGAGCAAGAAGGTCGTCGCGGCGGCCGCGGATGCTGGCGGTGCCCCAGGCTTCAAGAAGGAAGAGCTGGCGAAGCTCAATGCGGTGCTCGAGCTGATCGAGACCAGATATTACGAGAAGGTGGAGCGGGAAGAGCTTCTGGATGGCGCTGTGAGCGGCATGATGGAAGCGCTGGACGATCCGTACTCCGTCTATATGGAGAAGGACGATGCGCTTCACTTCTCCGAATCCATTGAAGGTTCTTTTACGGGCATCGGCGCAGAGGTGACGACCGAAAACGGCAAGATTGTCGTTGTCGCACCGATTAAAGGTTCGCCGGCAGAGAAGTCGGGCCTGCTGGCCAAGGATGTGCTGATCTCCGTTAATGGCGACAGTCTGGCGGGACTTAACCTGCAGCAGGCTGTCGGCAAGATCCGCGGACCGAAGGGAACGAAGGCGAAGCTGCTGGTGCAACGCAGCGGAGTAACGGAGCCGATCCAACTCGTCTTGATTCGGGACGACATCGATGTGGAGACGGTTTATGGGGCGCTGAGACCGGATGGCGTGGGTGTTATCGAGATCCGGCAATTTTCTCTGCACACGGCCAAGCGATTCAAGGAAGAGCTGGCGAAGCTGGAGCAAAGCGGCATGAAGGGGCTTGTCCTGGATGTGCGCAATAATCCGGGCGGCGTATTGCCAATCGTCGTTGAAATATCGCAGCTGCTGATGAAGGAAGGCACGACAGTCGTTCAGGTGGAGGACCGCGACGGCAATCGCGACAAGACGCTGGCCAAAGGCGGCGAGGCAAAGTCTTATCCCATCGCGGTTCTGACAAATAAGGGCAGCGCAAGCGCGTCCGAAATTTTGGCCGGAGCCTTGCAGGAAGCAGCCGGCGCCAAGGTAATCGGCGAGCAGTCGTTCGGCAAGGGGACTGTGCAAGTGAGCTACAACAAGGCTCTCGGCGACGGCAGCCTCGTTAAGATGACGATCGCCAAGTGGTTGACGCCAAACGGAAATTGGATCCATGAGAAAGGCATTACGCCGGATCTTGTCGTGGAGCCGCCGGATCTGTATACGGTGGCCAGAATATCTCTGCAAGAGACGCTGAAGCAAGATACGCTCAGCGAGGCCGTTCGCAGCGCCCAGATTATGCTGCATGGTCTCGGTTATGAGCCTAAGCGCGAGGACGGCTACTTCGGCGATGAGACAGCGAGCGCAGTTCGAAAGTTCCAGAACGATAAAGGACTGCCATCCACAGGCGAGATAGATACCAAGACGGCTCAGAAGCTGGAGCAGGCCGTCATCGAGTGGATTCAAAATAAGGAACATGATGTTCAACTGCTGGAAGCCATTCGGGCGGTAAGCAGGAAATAGCGACGAACGCGTCGAATGGTACAAAGGTCGGTTTCGCGCCAGCGGAGCTGACCTTTTACTTTAGTGCGAGGCGAGGAGTGGAGGAATTGGAGACAGCTCGTGCAATAGCGGACATGCTGGGATCGGCGGCGCTGCAGCTGGCGTCGGGCCCCTTCTTCTATTTGGCTATATTATTTATCATTCTTCAATATTCAAGACAGATGCGGCTAGAGAGGCAGTTGTTCGCGGTCAAGCTTCATGATTGGAAGGGAATGGCCTTGCGGGCGGTCGTCACAGGTTTATTGGTCGGACTGGGACTATCGCTTATATCTGTCTTTATTGGTGCGTCACTCTCCCCATCGGCTGTGCTATGGTTGTGGGGGATCGCTGCGCTTCTTATGCTGGCGCGCATTCGTTATCTGTGCTTCGCGTATAGCGCCGGTGTAGTGACACTGCTGCAATGGATAGCGGGTTTCACATCCTTGGCGGAGCGGGGAGATGGAATCGGAGCGATGGCGTCGTCGTTGGCCCGGATTGACGCGGCAGGCCTGCTGCTGCTAGTCGCGATGCTTCATCTGGCGGAAGCACTGTTAGTCCGTCTGCAAGGCGACAAGCTGTCGACGCCGCTGTTTTTGGAGGGCAAGAGAGGCAAGCTGGTAGGCGGCTATATGCTTCAAGGCTTTTGGCCGGTCCCACTGCTGCTGCTGACTCCGGTATCGGCGGAGACGGGGGCGTCGGCCGCAGCGAGCGCTTCTCTGCCATGGCCGACGTTGTTCGGCGGAACAGGAGCAGAGGGCTGGACGCTCGTGGCATTGCCCATGATTATCGGTTTTACCGAGATGACAAGATCGCTTCTGCCCGCCGCTAAGGCAAGACATGCGGCCAAGGGTCTTCTGCTCTATAGCGTCATCTTGGGCGGCGCGGCATTGGCAGCCTGGTGGCAGTCTGCGCTGCTGCCGATCGCGGCATTATTGTCGATCATCTTGCATGAGGCGCTTGTATGGAGGAGTAAGGCCATGGAGGCGCGCCGTGAGCCTCTCTACGTGCACGATGCGCGCGGTCTTCGCATACTTGGCATTGTCCCGGGAACGCCGGCGGAGGCTATGGGATTGTCGGCAGGGGAAGTGATTTACAAGGTTAACGGAATGCGAGTGTCCACCAAAGAAGATTTGTACGGAGCGCTCGGGGCCAATTCAGCCTTCTGCAAGCTGGAGGTTCTGACGGTAGGCGGCGAACCCAAGTTCGCGCAACGTGCGCGTTACGCAGGCGAGCATCATCAATTGGGCGTTATTCTTGCACCTGATGAACGAGCCAACTTCTATGCGGCAGACGGGGCTTCTTCCTTAATGGAGCTGCTGAGAGGACGCCGGGCATCGAATAAGCGGGGAGGCAAGAAGTCTTCTCCCGTGGGAGCTGTCGGCGGCGAAGAGAAAGTGCAGGTGTGACGGGCGCCGGGAGGCTGACATAATGCTGTTCCGTTAAGACGTAAGGAAAAGACTGAACGCGGACATGAGATGCACGCGAATACGAAAGCGGTGTAAGCCGAAAAAATCGGGTTACAGCTCGATGTGTGGCGCCTTTTGGCGCTGTAGCCCGAAAAAATCGGGTTACAGCTCGATGAGTGGCGCGTTTTGGAGCTGTAGCCCGAAAAAATCGGGTTACAGCTTGGTGAGTGGCGCTTTTTGGAGTTGTAGCCCGAGAAAATCGGGTTACAGCTCGATGAGTGGCGCCTTTTGGCGCTGTAGCCCGAAAGAGGAGACTGTCGATTAACTCTAGAACATGCACAAATAAAAATCCCTAAATATCCATTAAAACCACCCGTTTTCTTCAAATATCTCTAAATAACTCCCTATATCGTGGTATAATAGATTTATATTGAGGGGAGAGAATGACAATGGCAGTCGCGTTCAAACAGTTTGAGCAGCTTTCATTTGCGGATATCGAGGTTTACTCCGTGTTGCCCGAGCATCCGATCTGGAGTAAGGTCGATGAACTCGTGGATTTTAGCTTCGCGGATCGCATTTGTGCTCATCTCTACTCGTCGCGCGGTCCAAAACCCTATGCACCATCCATAAAGTTTAAGCTGCACGTTGTCCAGCGATATTACAACCTTTCGGATCGCGAGATGGAGGAGCGCGTCATTGGCGATCTCTTCATTAAGCGGTTTTTGGGCGTTCCGGTCAGTTTTATGGGGTTCGACCACAGTACGATCGGCCTTGACCGCGACCGGCTGGGTTCGGCATTGTTTGACGCTTGTCATCACCACATTCTCGCACAAGCCAAACAAAAGGGGTTGTGGGGCGACAACAAGGACATTTGGATTGTCGATTCCTTCGTAACGCAAGGGAATGCCGTTTACCGCTCATCCTATCGTCTAATCAAACATGCCTTTGTCCGGGTGCTCAATCATTTGAAACGTGCGTACCGGCAATTGTTTGACCGCGCACTTACCGGGCTTGACTTGCGTCCGTTGACCGCCAAGCTTCCTCCCCATGCGACGCCTGAGGATCTCGCCGTTGCTTTCAGCCAATTGGTTCTAATGGCGTACGAACTGCTGCACTGGTTTGAAAAGGATTCGATTCGCGACTTATTCTGGACATGGTCTTATCCGGAACGACGACTGGTTTCGTTGGAGCACCAGGCCATTCTGTTCCAGATTTTAATGGAGAATGCGTACCCGGAAGACCCGAATGATCCCCATGTACCCTACAAAAAAATAGAGCGTAAAAAACGGCTCAAAGACCGTATTGGCAGCGCAGTCGATCCGGAAAAGCGAAATGGTGCCAAAAGTAAAACCGTACAATTCTTCGGTGACAAGGTACAGGTGGTCATATCAGAAACCAATGGCATCGTGCTCAATGCGGAACCGATTGCAGGCAATGAGCCGGATGGCGAACGTCTGCAGGAACTCGTGAGCGCTGTGATGAAAGAGCATAACGCCAAGCCTGAGTATGTCTTGGGCGATTCTGCGTACGGATACGGCGCGCACCGTAAGGCGTTAACGAAAGAAGGCATGCAACTTGTAGCACCACTAAAATCGGTTGGCGTCAACGCGAAAGGACTCATGTCCAGCGACTTATTCCACTACGATCTCGAAACAGAATCGGTCACCTGCCCCCAAGGTCAAGTAACCACTCAGGCTCACGACATGCGGGGGGAGCTTGGCAAGCAATATATCTTCGCCAAATCGCAATGCAAGAACTGCCCGGTTAGAACGGAATGCACGACGAGCAAAAAGACCGGAAGAACCATTTTCATCAGTGATTACTATGCGGAATTCAAGCAAGCAGAAGTCTTTAATGCGACCGATGAAGGCAAGACTTTACTACAGAAGCGTGCGAACATTGAACGGAAATGTAATGAGATGAAAAACCACAACGGGCTGGGCAGAACGCGATTACGTTCCCGGGAGAAGCGACGTATAGACACAAAAATTGTGGCCGCGGTGACGAATCTGAAGCAAATCGTTAAACATGCGCAGGGTTCGCTTACGCTGAGTTTTCAGCGAAAGCGTGGCTCTGGTCAGCTACGGGCATTTTCCGGTTAAGGGGAGCAAAAGGAACAAAAAACGGGCATGATATGCCCGGATTTGGACGCCACAAGGGGCTAGAAGTAAAAAAATACAAAAAACACGATGCGGGATAGTCTGAGGGTTATTTAATCGACAGTCTCAAAAATCGGGTTACAGCTCGAAGTGTAGCGCCTTTTGGAGCTGTAGGTATAAGGGCAACCTACCCAACCTGAAATAGGGCGGGGATTTTATACTATGTTAAAAAAATGGCGGTACAGGGATCCCCTGCACCGCCATTTTTTTAGTTTTGCCTATTTTTCGTCAAGCGGAATAACCTGCAAGTTTCACTGTATAATCTCTATCTCTTTCTCGAAATGAAACTTGCTGGCGCCATCCTCGCGAGGTGGCGCCAGCTTAAGGTAAAGTGTTGCTCTGCTTAGGACGTTTTGCGGTTGTTTCTAAAGCGCAAGTAGATGCCGATTGCGACGAAGGCTGCACCAAGCAAATAGAGCATCAGATAGCTATCTTGACCTGTCTTGGGCAGCGTACTTACGTCAGGAGTACCCTCGAGTCCTCCTCGAGGAGGCTCCTCGACATCGATGTCGAACCAGAATTCTTCCTCGTTGCCGTCAGCGTCCTTGATGATGACGGAGAATCTGTCTTTGCCCGTGTAACCCTTGTTAGGCGTATAGGTGACTTTACCGTCCGGCGTGATCGTAACGCTGCCGTTCTTAGGCGGCGTACCGGTAGCGGTCGTGCCGCCTTTCGGCACATCGACTTCGACATCGATCGGCGTATCTTCCGGCGTCTTCTCCGTTACGGTCGTCGACGTCGGCGTTGGAGCCGGAGTCGGAGTCGGCATACCTGTACCAGGTGTCGGAGTCGGTGTCGGCGTTCCCGTTCCTGGTGAAGGAGTTGGTGTAGGCGTAATGCCCGGCTCCTCTGTCTCTTCCGGATCCGTCGACGGCGATGGAGATGGCGTTGGCGTCGGGAATACCGGAGGAACGTAATAATAACCTTGGTCGATGGTCATGTCTTGCCATACAGCAGGTCCGACAGGACCAATCTCGATGGCTTCGGTGAATCCATCGAACGTAGGATTGGAATCCAACTCGGCGGAAACGCCAGGTGCCCCTTGCTTAGTAGGGATATAGTAATAAGGTGTTACAAATTGAACGTAATAGTCGCCCGCTACCAGATGGTCGAACAGATAGTAGCCCGGCTTGCTGTCTTTATCGGCAGTAATCGTTGTTGCAAGCAATGTTTTGTTGGAGTCGTAGAGCTTGACGGTTACCCCGTTCATGCCATAACGATCCTCTTCGTCTTGCGTGCCATTGAAATCAGTATCGTACCATACGTAGTTTCCAATTGCGCCCTTGCGGACGATACCGAAGTCAATCGTGTGGTCGATCCAATTTATCGGACGAATTTCAATCTTGTCGGTTCTGTTGCTTGCATTTACCGCATTCGAGTCAAGTTTGTGCGCATCAGGACCCGTTCCTTCTTCGGCAATTGTCACTTCGTGATCGCTGTCCAGCTCGATTTGAACATAATAATCGCCGCTGGTCAGGTTATCGAAGAGATAATAGCCCGGTTTATTGTCAGGACCGCCTGTGACCGTATCGGTTGTGGCATAGATGGTCGTTGTACCGTTTTTGTAGAGGTTGAGCCGGATGCCGTCTACTCCCTGCTCGTTGGCGTCCTGAATGCCGTTGCGGTTCGTATCGAACCAGACGTAGTTGCCGATCTCGCCTTGGGCTACCAGACCGAGGTCAATGGTTTCATTGACCCAAGTTGTGGCGTCGCCAATGTCTATCCGTCTTGTAGTGTGATCGTTTTCGGTGAAATTGGAATCCGTCGATGAATCGCCTTGACCCGTTCTGGTCTTGCTGTATTCTGTCTCGTCAAACTCGAAACGAACATAGTACGTGCCTTCCGGCAAATCCGTGAACATATAGTAGCCCGGCTGTCCATGGCTGTCATTTGCCGTTGTCGTTTCTTTGTAAGGCGCAATGGAAGTGGTGTCTTTATAGAGATAAACCTTGACGCCGTTTATACCATGCTCGGGATCTTCATCTTGCGTACCGTCCCAGTCGCGGTCATGCCAGACATAATCGCCGATTCTGCCTTTGCCAGTCAGACCAAGATCGATCGTCAGATTTTCCCACAACTCGCCGGGCTCTGGTCCTATACGAATCGGATCAACTGTGACTCCAATATCGGCTAAATCAGGGGCTACATCCGCCGTATAAATGCGATTGGAATCCTCATCGGGGCTAACTCCCGATTTTTCCATCTCGGTCAGATCAAAAATATCCGGCACCGTAAACTTGACATAATAATCGTTTTCCAACAGATGTTCGAACAAGTATTTGCCACCATTACTTGTTGTGGTTTCTTCCATATACACATAATCGCCGCTGCTGTCTTTGGTGTACAAGGTAACCGTAATGTTGTCTACACCATAATCACCCGAATCTCCCTGCTTACCATTGTTGTCCTTGTCGAACCAGACATAATCGCCGATTGTGCCGCGTCCGACGAGGCCAAGGTCAATAGTCGGATCCTCCCAGTTGGAAGGAGAAGGGCCAATTACAATATCGTCTGTCCGGTATGGAATGCGTCCGTCTCCAAGTGCCGGTTGCTCAGTGGTGTTATTAGAATCCGCTGCAGAATTGTTATGGTCGTCTCGTGTAGGCTTGTAGCTGCGCGGCACGAGGAATTCGACGACATAGGTACCCTTCAACAGATGTTCAAACCAGTAGTATCCAGTCGTTCCTTCGGTCGGATGAGGCCCAGTTGTCGTCCGTTCAACTTCCGTACCGTTATTATCATACAGAATCACTTCAATGCCATCGATGCCTCGCTCTGTGCTATCTTGCACACCGTCACGATTTCTATCGAGCCATACGTAATCTCCGATGGCGCCTTGGGCGACGAGTCCGAGGTCAATGGTCAGATCTTCAAACTTGTTATGTGCATCACGTTCAAGTTTAATGACACCTGTTCTTGTACTATTGTCCGATTCAGGTAGATTTGAATCGACCTCAGGTTGCCCCGCTACATTGCGAGTCTTCTTGTAGCTATCTGGAATTTCAAATTCCACCTCGTAATCTCCAGGTTCCAGTCCATCGAACAGATAGTACCCCGGATTGCCCAGGCCGGTGCTATCAGCTGTAGTGGTCGTTCTGATAAAAGTTGGATCCCCGACTTTGTACAGCTTGACCGTAATACCGTTAATGCCGGATTCCGGGCCGTCGTTCTGCACGCCGTCGCGATTACGGTCCAGCCAAACATAGTTGCCGATTCTACCGCTGTTTGCTACATTCTCCCAAGATACTAATTGTTCAGTGGTCGAATTGATAATAATTTCCCGTTTGGTCGTATCGAGTTTGTAGCCATTAGGCGCGGTTACTTCTTCGATTTCGTACACATCGAATGGCAGATTGGTGAAGGTCACTACGCCAAACTTATCTGTGGTTGCTGCCGGAATATCTGCATTTCCGTATTTCGGCTTAATTTTAAAAACTGCGCCTTCAAGCTTCACGTCATTGTCGTCCTTGGCCTGCTTGACCAACTTGACGCTGCCTTTGTAGGCTGCGTTGTTTGGGAATGAGAAGCCGGAAGCTGAGCTTTTATTCACATTAAATGTGTGCTGAGACGTCGTGCTTTCGATCGTGGATCCCCAGCCGCTCATTTTGTATTGATTGGTCGTGCTGTTATTTACGTTTTCCGAGAGAAGAGCATTATAAACCAGCCTATAGGCCGCTTCGCCAGGATTCGCGATCGTCAATTTGAAGCCGTTAGACGTGCCGTCGAGCGGTTCCACGGTGTAATCCGTCCCCTTTACTAGCGGTGCTGACGGGCTTGCGGTAAAATGGCTGTTCTGCGTCGGATTCGAGATATTGGGCACCATTTTGTGCAGCGTGAATGAAGTCGGAACGATTGTCTGATATTGATCAGGCGTGTCCTCTACGACAATTTCATTCAGCTTGGACAAACTGCGGTTAATCCACAACGTCCATTCTGCCAATCGCAAAGCCGTGTTATCCGGCTGCCTGAAGCTTTTGACGATAAAATCGTTACCGAAATTCGGTGATACACTTGCGTTCAAAGTGGCGCGATAGTTGTTGCTGCTGCTCCTGAATTCGGCCGTATTGTTAATCGTTTTCGGTACAATTTCACCGTTCAGCTCCGTCTTGAACGTAACCAGATGCGGGCCGGTTATGCTCCCCGCAAAGGTGATCGTAACGACTGGATTTGGGCCAGACGTGTTGTAGCTAACCGTGTAGTTGGCAGGCTCAACTAACGTTGCGGCATCAGTCAATGTGCCGGTTCCATCGCTGCCAATCGTTTGTCGTTTAATAACTACCGTGCCCGGTACCAGTTCCTGACCGTTCAGCAGCGTATCAGTAAGTGTGGCGCCGCTGACCGTCTCGTTATGGTAGTTAAACATGACGTTCCACAAAATAGTCTTATCGCGCGCGTCATAAGTGCCGTTTTTATAGCCGTTATGTTGTGTATAGGCGTTTAGATCCGGCGTAGCCGAATCTGTTTGGCTGCCGGCTCCGAGATACCGGGTCGTTCCGGTCGCCTTGTCGACGATTTGGCCCCACGAGAAAACGCCTGTGTTTTTAAACTGGTAGTTGCTAGGTGACCATTTCGGATTGGTACCCGAAGCAGCCGGATACGAATCGTAGTCAAACGTTGTCTTATAGGTAATCGTATGTTCTTTGTCGAACAAGTAGCTGTCGGAGAAGACGATGTTGAAACCTTCTTCCAATCCATCGACCGTCCGCTTTGTTAGGGTGTAGGTTGATGAACCTGGGACCAGAGCTGCGCCGCCCTTGGGCGTAACAGTAAGCGTGGCGTCCTGCAGGGATAAACCACGAGAGTCAAACGTATCGACAAGTGTTACCTTTGTGGTGCCATCCTCTTCAAAGCGATATTCGTTTTTGTTAAGTACAATTGTCCAAGTGATTTCCTTGTTGCTATAATCGGTAACTCTGCCCGTCTTATCGATAATTCTTTGCAAATAGTTTACCGAATCGCTGCCTGATTTCCCTGGATCCGTACTGGAGGTAAACGAGTTGCTTTTTGTTTCATCGGAAACGACGGGAACAGTGATTTTTGCCTTGGTTTTATATACAATTTTGTAGGCATTGCCTACCGTGCCATTAAGCGTCAGCTTGAAGCTGTCGCGTTGGCCGGTTGTCGGAACTGGATAGGTCGTAGGGGCGAGGCTATATTGGTCTGCGCCGGCGCCTTCCGTCAAAGCTGTGCCAATCGTCGACCCGGCTGTTCCATCGGCGTTGACTTGAACCTTTTCGACAGTCAGAGATCCTGCTACGAATTCATGCCCGGCCGGCAAAATATCGGTAAGCACCGGATTCGTATGCGTAAGTTCGCCAAAGTTGAAATTAAGCGTCCAGGTTACGGTATGATCCTGATCCGCTAAATAATTGTCGGCTGACTTCCGCAGCAGAGGTCCCCGTTTTATATCGGTGTATGCGCTGCTCGTGGCTTTAACAGTAGTGCCGTCCAGCAACTGCACATTATTGGTTTGTCTTTTGGCTGCCTCTGTAATGTCGGCGGTACTCTTGACATTGGTGCTGAATTTGATGCGGTAGGCGGCGTTTGTCGGTCCGCCAAAAACTATGCTGAACTGTCCTGCAACGCTTGTGTCTACAGAATAAGTAGTGGGGCCAGGCGTCAGCGCCGCCAACTCCGTTACTTGTCCGGCCATGTTGATCTGGAGCGGATGGACGGTGAGTGTTGTGGCGTCAAGTTCCACGTCGGTCGGCAGCGTATCCCGGACAATGAAATTTGCAATATCGGCCATAGCGCGGTTGGCATCGATCTCCCAATCAATGCGGGATGTGTTAACCGTCCGGTCAACGCCGACGAACCTTTTCTCAATGTTAGGCGTCACGGTTCCCGTGTTAACGGGCAGATCAAAGGTAACGGATCCCGTTGCGCTGTACGGAATGCGGATTTCGATTTCTTTATTTTCGATGACTGTTGTTTCTTCCAGCCATGCATTAACCTGGAGTCCGCCGTAAGTTTGTCGCTCGAGTAACGGCGTGGCGGATTGATCCTTAAACTGGATCGTTACTTTTTTGGTGTTTTTGTCGACCGTAAAGCTGCCCGCGGCGCCAAGCGTGCCGCTTTCGTCGTTCTCCAGCTTGAGTGCCGGAGGAAGATCGAACACATAGGTGCCGCCTTCCGCGGCCACGTCGTCACCGATTTTCCATTCGTAAGCAAGCGTGAACGGATAGTTGGGTGCGCCAATCGCCGCATTCAACACGCCGGAATAGCTTGGAGAGGTGCTGCCATTCTTGACGGATACAAGCAGGGAAGAACACTCGACCGGAGGAGCGGCTGGCGGGCTTGCTGGATCCGTAGCAGTAGCATCGAAGCATGCCAGCAGCTCCGACTGAGAGAAAGACTGGCCTTGCAGTAGCAGGACCTGCTTGATAACGTCGTCAGGCACTGTTGCAGCAGCCGTATACTGTGTATTACCGCCCAGTTGAAGCGTCTGGAACAGCACCAGAAAAGCCAGAACAATGCCAAACATGTTTTTTCTAGCAAAAGGTGTTTTTCTCAATTTTAATCGTGAAGCTCTCACACTATCATTCCTTTCAAACCTGGTTCAATGTTGGCCTAAATGTATAAAGTTGATTAGGGCGGTTCATGAAAACAAAAAAACAATCTCTAATGTATATGTATTTTTGCGGCTCCTTTCCCGATAAATATAGTGATCGTATCTGACTGGGTCATTGGTAGCATAATTACACTCATAGTAGCGTATAGAACTCGACAATTTCTGAACATTTTGTCGGACATTTAGGAACCGTGTCGGGATAATTAATATATTTGGGATTCAAATACAACAACTTTTTGTCCTTACAGACGTAAGTATAGCTAGCGAGTTCGTGCGGATGTTCAAGAATGGGGAATTGGGGTGCTTCGAATGAGATTGCTGCTGGTGGACGACGAAAGACTGGCGCTTATACTACTGGAGAAGGAGCTTCGCTCCGTGGCAGAGAAGTCGGGCGTCCCCGTCGAAATCGTGGCGCTTCAATCACCGGGGAGCGTCATGGCGGAGGCGGAAAAGTGGCGTCCAGACGTGGTGTTCCTGGACATTCACATGCCGGAAATATCGGGTCTGCAAATCGCGGAGATGCTTCAGGAACGTCGTCCGGAGATCATGGTCGTTTTTATGACCGCTTTCGACAGCTATGCCCTGGAGGCTTTCGAGCTAAGCGCTATCGATTACGTGCTCAAGCCGCTGGTACGGGACCGTCTCGAGAAGACTTTTAAACGAATCGTGGTCAGGAGAGAGGTACCGGACATAGAAGAGCTTCCGGAGCAGGATACCAAAAGCCACGTCATTCTGTGTTCGGGCACGCTGCTGGTGCAATCGGGCATCGGAGAGCCGGAGCTGCCAAAGTGGCGTACGGCCAAGGCGCAGGAGCTGTTCGCTTATCTCTTGCTTCGAAGAGGCGCTACCGTGCACAAATCGACGATTCTGGAGCTGCTTTTCCCCGAGCTCGGGATGAAGCCGGCGATGGCCCGGCTTTATACGGCTATCTATCAAATCAGGCAATGCATGGCTCTGATGGGCCTCGATATTACGATTCAGAATATAAGCATGCAAGAAGCGTACATTCTGCGAGTAGGGGAAAATGTGACGATCGAGAACGAACGGTGGGAGCAGGAGCTTCTCGCCGCATCCGAGCATGAGCCGCCCCTCTATAATAGGATCGAAGAGCTGCTTGTTGATTACGATGGCGGATACTTGCGCGATCACGATTACGTGTGGGCGGAGGGGGAACAAGCACGGCTCAGCGGTCTTTGGATGAGCCACGCACGCAAGCTGGCAGCCTACCTGGAGACGCAAGGGAGAGAGGACGAGGCGCTCAAGCTGTATGTCAGGCTGCAAGAGATGGACCCGTACCAGGAGTCGGACGGGCTAGCCATTCTAAAGCTCTACGAGCGTCTGGGGCAGTACGATAAGATAATAGGTTATACTACGCAGCTTGAGAATTTGTTTATGGAAGAGCTGGGACTGCCTTTGCCGCCTTCCATTGCTTCATGGCGGGAAGAACGGGGGCTGCGCTCATAGGCAGCTGTATAGTAGGATCGAGTAGACGGGGAATTCGCGGATGATGCGATTCCCCATTTTCACATTGCATCTGATAAGCTGAAACGATATAATCAATGAGAACACACATTCTTATCTATGAACGTCAATCACTATGTTGAGATGAACTTAATTTGACTATACTGTATACATTCAGCATTCAGAGACGGACGGGAGGAGGAAGCGGTTATGGAGTCAGTTCCGCAAGAAAAGGTATTCCAGCTTAAATCCGAATATACGCCGCAGGGCGATCAGCCGGGCGCCATCAAGGCGATTGTTGACGGAGTCATCGCCGGCAAGCGCCATCAGACGCTGCTGGGCGCGACGGGTACAGGCAAGACCTATACGATTGCGAACGCCATCGCAGAGTTGAACCGGCCTACGCTGGTCATCGCGCACAACAAGACGCTTGCCGCGCAATTATGCAGCGAGTTCAAGAGTTTCTTCCCCGATAATGCGGTAGAATACTTCGTCAGTTACTACGATTATTACCAGCCCGAAGCCTACATCCCTTCGACGGACACGTTCATTGAGAAGGACTCCAGCATCAACGACGAGATCGATAAGCTGCGGCACTCCGCGACAAGCGCATTGTTCGATCGAAGAGACGTCATCATCGTAGCAAGCGTATCGTGCATCTACGGCTTGGGTTCGCCGTCGGAATACGGCAGCCTCGTGCTGTCTCTGAGAGTAGGGATGGAGAAGCCGCGCGATGCCATTTTGCGCAAGCTCGTTGATATCCAATACAATCGGAACGATATTAGCTTTACGCGGGGAACTTTCCGTGTTCGGGGCGATATTGTCGAGATCTTCCCCGTGGCGAATAACGAACGAGCCATCCGGGTGGAGCTGTTTGGCGACGAGATCGAGCGGATCTCCGAAATCGACGTGTTGACCGGAGAAATCGTCGGGGAGAGGGACCATGTCGCGATCTTTCCGGCCTCCCACTTCGTTACGCACGAGGAGACGATGAAGGTAGCGCTTGTAAACATCGAGCGCGAGCTGGAGGAGAGACTCGCGGAGCTGCGCGAAGCGGGCAAGCTGCTGGAAGCACAGCGGCTGGAGCAGCGTACGCGTTATGATCTGGAGATGATGGCGGAGATGGGATTCTGCTCCGGCATTGAGAACTATTCCGGCCCCCTAACATTCCGCGAAAGAGGATCGACGCCGTACACATTGCTGGATTATTTCCCGGACGACTTCCTAGTCGTGATCGACGAATCCCATGTATCGCTGCCGCAAATCAGGGCGATGTTCAACGGAGACAAGGCGCGCAAGGAAATGCTCGTAAACCATGGCTTCAGGCTCCCCTCCGCCATGGACAACCGGCCGCTCCGATTCGAGGAGTTCGAAGGAAAAGCGAAGCAGCTCGTCTACGTTTCCGCGACGCCGGGGCCATACGAGCTTGAGCATTGTCCAACCATGATCGAGCAGATTATCCGTCCTACCGGCCTTGTGGATCCTATTATCGACCTGCGGCCGACGAAGGGGCAGATCGACGATTTGCTGCATGAGGCACGCGAACGAATCGCAAGAGACGAGCGCGTTCTCGTCACGACGCTCACGAAAAAGATGGCCGAGGATCTGACCGATTATTTGAAGGAAGTCGGCATTAAGGTACGATATCTGCATTCCGACATCAAAACGCTGGAGCGGCTGGCGATTCTTCGCGACTTGCGACTAGGTGTCTTCCATGTGCTCGTGGGCATCAACCTGCTCCGGGAAGGTTTGGATCTTCCGGAGGTTTCGTTGGTCACGATTCTGGACGCGGACAAGGAAGGGTTCCTGCGCTCCGACCGTTCGCTCATTCAGACCATCGGACGGGCAGCGAGGAACAGTGAAGGCCGCGTCATTATGTATGCCGATAAGGTGACGGATTCCATGGACCGAGCGATTAAGGAGACGGAACGGCGGCGCGCTATTCAGGTAGCCTATAATGAGAAACATGGCATTGAACCGCAGACGATCCGCAAGCGGGTGCATGACGTCATCGAAGCGACGAAGGTTGCCGAGCAGAAGGCGGAGTATTTGACGGGCGCGGATTCCGGCAAGATGACGAAGAAGGAACGCGAGAAGCTGATCCAGCGTCTGGAAGCAGAGATGAAGGAAGCGGCGAAGAGCCTGCAATTCGAGCGGGCTGCAGAGCTTCGGGATGCGCTGCTTGAGCTGCGCGCCGAGAATGGGTAGTAGGAGGAGAAAACAATGGCAAGCGATAAGATCGTCGTAAAGGGCGCTCGAGCCCATAACCTGAAAAATATAGATGTGACCATCCCCCGCGACAAATTTGTCGTGCTCACGGGACTGAGCGGTTCCGGCAAGTCCTCGCTGGCCTTCGATACCATCTACGCGGAGGGTCAACGCCGTTACGTGGAGTCGCTGAGCGCGTATGCCAGACAATTCCTGGGACAGATGGAGAAGCCGGATGTCGATTCCATCGACGGTCTGTCGCCTGCCATCTCCATTGACCAGAAGACGACGAGCCGCAACCCTCGTTCAACGGTAGGTACAGTAACGGAGATTTACGATTACCTCCGTCTGTTGTTTGCCCGGGTAGGCCGGCCGCATTGTCCGGAGCATGGCATCGAGATTACATCGCAGACGATCCAGCAGATGGTGGATCGGATTATGGAATATCCCGAGCGGACGAAGCTGCAGATTATGGCTCCTGTCGTATCCGGCCGCAAGGGCGAGCATAGCAAGCTGCTTGCCGATATCCAGAAGCAGGGCTACGTCCGTGTACGCGTGAACGGAGAACTTAGAGAGCTAAGCGAGAAGATCGAGCTGGAGAAAAACAAAAAACACAATATCGAAGTCATCATCGACCGGATCGTAGTGAAGCCGGATATCCACGCTCGACTGGCTGATTCGTTGGAGACGGCGCT
Source organism: Paenibacillus agaridevorans (assembly GCF_018604145.1). Taxonomy (NCBI): domain Bacteria; kingdom Bacillati; phylum Bacillota; class Bacilli; order Caryophanales; family Paenibacillaceae; genus Paenibacillus; species Paenibacillus agaridevorans. Next base: position 7,439,794 of record NZ_CP075889.1, read on the forward strand.
TAAGCTGGCGGAAGGACGGGTGCTGGTAGATGTCATGGACCAGGAAGAGCTTCTGTTCAGCTCCAATCTCGCCTGTCCCGAATGCGGGTTCAGTATTGACGAGCTGGCGCCGCGCATGTTTTCGTTCAATAGTCCCTTCGGGGCTTGTCCGGAATGCGACGGTCTCGGCGCCAAGATGATCGTGGATCCCGATCTGCTTGTGCCGGACAACACCAAGACCATCGAAGAAGGCGCCTTTCTGGCCTGGGCGGGGAGCACCTCGAATTATTATCCGCAATTTCTGAGCGCCGTGTGCGTCCACTACGGCATTCCTCAAAACGTTCCGCTGTCGGAGATTTCGGCGGAGCAGATGAAGAAGCTGCTGTACGGAACGGGCGGGGAGAAGGTGCGGTTCCTCTACGAAAATGATTTTGGACATCGCAAAGAAGCCTTCGTCCCGTTCGAAGGTATCGTCAACAATCTCGAGCGGCGTTATCGGGACACGGCATCCGAGATGATGCGCGAGCATATCCAGAATTATATGAGCGCCAAGCCTTGCGGCGGATGCAAGGGCCAGCGCCTGCGCAAAGAGAGTCTGGCCGTTACGATCGGCAGCGAGAATATTGCCTTCGTTACGTCTCTTTCGATCGGAGAAGCGAAGCGTTACTTCGACTCCCTGGATCTGACAAAGAAGGAGCAGACGATCGCTCATCTTATTCTCAAGGAAATCAACAGCCGACTTGGCTTCCTCGTAAATGTAGGTCTGGAATATTTGACGCTCAGCCGCGCGGCGGGAACTCTGTCCGGCGGCGAAGCGCAGCGGATTCGGTTGGCCACCCAGATTGGCTCCAGTCTGATGGGCGTCCTCTACATTCTGGATGAACCAAGCATCGGCTTGCATCAGCGGGATAATGATCGTCTCATCGAAACGCTGGAGCATATGCGCAATATCGGCAATACGCTTATCGTCGTGGAGCATGACGAAGATACGATGATGGCGGCCGACTATATTATCGACATCGGCCCTGGAGCGGGCATTCACGGGGGACAAGTCATCTCCCAAGGGACGCCGCAGGAAGTTATGGCCGACGAGAACTCGCTGACGGGACAATACTTGAGCGGACGCAAGTTTATCGAGGTGCCGCTGACACGGCGCGCCACAGGCGAGAAGTGGCTGGAGGTCCGCGGCGCGAAGGAGAACAATCTGCGCGGCGTCAACGTCAAGATTCCGCTCGGCGTTTTCACGGCGGTAACTGGCGTATCGGGCTCAGGCAAGTCGACCTTCGTTAACGAGATTCTGTATAAGACGCTTGCCCGCGACTTGAACAAAGCGAAGGTTCGCCCCGGCCAGTACAAGGAAATGCGCGGCATTGAGCACTTGGAGAAGGTCATCGACATCGACCAGTCTCCGATCGGACGTACTCCGCGTTCCAATCCGGCTACGTATACGGGCGTCTTCGATGATATCCGCGATCTCTATTCCAACACGAACGAGTCGAAGGTCAGAGGCTACAAGAAAGGCCGCTTCAGCTTCAACGTCAAGGGCGGCCGTTGCGAAGCCTGCCGCGGCGACGGCATTATCAAGATCGAGATGCATTTTTTGCCGGATGTCTATGTGCCTTGCGAGATTTGCAAAGGCAAGCGCTATAACCGAGAGACGCTCGAGGTTAAATACAAGGGCAAAAACATTGCCGAAGTGCTGGAGATGACGATTGAGGATTCCTGCACGTTTTTCGAAAACCTGCCGCGCATTCATCGCAAGGTAAAGACGCTGCTGGATGTTGGCTTGGGCTACATGACGTTAGGACAACCCGCAACGACGTTGTCGGGCGGCGAAGCGCAACGCGTTAAGCTGGCGGCCGAGCTGTACCGCCGCAGTACGGGGACGACGCTGTACATTCTCGACGAGCCGACAACGGGACTTCATGCACATGATATCGACCGTCTGCTGACCGTGCTTCATCGTCTAGTGGACGCCGGCGAATCCGTCTTGGTTATCGAACATAATCTTGATGTCATTAAGACGGCGGATTATCTGATTGATCTGGGGCCGGAGGGCGGCAACGGAGGCGGTACGATTGTCGCTACGGGATCGCCGGAGCAAGTCGTCAAGGTAGAGGGATCCTATACAGGCCGTTATTTGAAGCCGATTCTGGAGCGCGACAGAGGACGGACGGAAGAGCGGAAACGCAGCCTTCAGCAGGTAGGAGCAGGCGCGCAAGAATAATCCGTGTCAAATCGTGACAAACTTGTTACGAATGTGATTTCGGACTTGCAACGTAAGCGTCTAGAGGCTAACATAGACTAAGATTAGGTTACGTGTGACTTGGAGGAGGTCCCCCTATGTTGTTCCTAGCAGAAGAAGCTACAAAAACAAGCGCGATTGACCCGTTCGATTGGTTTATGCTTGCTTTTACGGTCATTATTGCAATCGGCTTTGTGCGGCTCATTATGGCGCGTCCAAGGAAAAACCTGTTTGCTATTGGCTTCACGACCGTAGCGCTCGGTTTGTTCCTGTTCATCGACTATGTGATGATCTTTAAGGTTTGGCTGGCGTAGAGGCCTTTGAAACAAGAAGCGGTCTGTCGAGTGATCTCGGCAGGCCGCTTTTTTTAAATAGTAGGAGTGAAGGTTTCCTCCCGATTTGACTTATCTATGAGGCCAAAAAAACGGCTCCTCTGGCGCGAAGCCCGAGGAGCCGTTTCTTATAAAAATAGGAAAGCATATCATTTCGCCAAACAAGGCGTTACGAGCGGATTAAACCCACCACATCTCGCCCAGCGGTTCGCGGATGAGGACTTGCTGCAGGTTGGCGACGGCTTTCGTGAAGCCCTCGTCTACGGACATCAGGCCGTCTTCGTGCTCGATGCTGACGACGTAGTCGTAGCCCACGAGGCGAAGCGCGCTGATGATATCTGCCCATACTTTAAGGTCATGACCGAAGCCGACTGTACGGAACTGCCATGCGCGGTCAAGCATAAGCGAATACGACTGCATGTCCGTTACGCCATGACGGTTTACGTTGATTGGATCGATCGTCGTGTCCTTCGCATGGAAGTGATGGATCGCGCCGGCGCGGCCAAGAATATGGACGGCTTGTACCGGATCGATGCCCTGCCACCACATATGGCTTGGGTCAAGGTTAGCGCCGATCGCGTTGCCTGCCGCTTCGCGAAGACGAAGCAAGGTAGCCGGGCTGTGAACGGAGAAGCCGCCATGCAGCTCCAGGCCGATTTTTACGCCGGCTTTTTCGGCGATACCGCCGATTTCGGACCAGTAAGGAATAACTTTCTCTTCCCACTGCCACTTCAGAATATCCTGGAAGTCGTTTGGCCAAGGAGCAACCGGCCAGTTCGGATATTTGGCATCCTCATGGTCGCCCGGGCAGCCGGAGAATGTATTTACCACTTCAACTTCCAGACGGTTCGCAAGCTCGATCGTCTTGCGGATGACGGCGTCGTCCGGAGCGGCAAGCGCCTTTTGCGGGTGAAGCGGATTAGCATGGCAGCTGAGTGCGCTGATCATCAGACCGCGTGATTCGACTGCTTGTTTAAACGCTTTCAGCTTTCCTGCATCTGCAAGCAGTGTGTCCGGATCGCAATGCGCATTGCCGGGATATCCGCCCGTGCCGATCTCGATCGCGTCGAGACCTTTCGAGGCGATGTAGTCGAGTGCTTCTTCGAATGGCTTCTGAGCGAACAGTACGCTGAATACGCCTAATTTCATCCTTCATATACCTCCCGAATCCAGTAGATGGATTGTTTTCATAACCGCCATTAGTATACCACTTTCCTTGCGGATAGACATGTGGGAAATTGCATTTTAGACAAAATCGCATAATAAATAGGCAAAAGAGGAACGAGCTTGGCGCAGTTGGCAGTAATGTACGCTGGAATACGACCTCATCGTTTGATAAACTAGGGGAAGCGAATACGAGAGAGAAGCTATTAATGAGAAACGCGTGAAGAGTCTTTAAGTGCGAGTTCAAAAAGTTCGATGACTTTTTGAACAACCTCTTTTAGGCCGCGCCGAGAGGAATTTGGTACACATGTTGACAACGCAATTAACAAGATCGGATATAGAACTGCTGGCTCCGGCCGGCGATTGGGAATGCATGCGGGCGGCGGTAGCGAACGGAGCCGACGCGATCTTTTTCGGCGTGGAGAAGTTTAACGCGCGTGCCCGCGCCAACAACTTTCGCAGCGAGGAGCTGCCAGAGATTATGGCCTTTCTCCATACGTATGGGGTGAAGGGTTTCCTTACCTTTAACATCCTTGTGTTCGAGGATGAGCTTAGAGATGCGCAGAAGCTGATCGAGATGTGTATCGACGCAGGCGTGGATGCGGTTATCGTGCAGGATTTGGGACTCGTCAAGCTCATTCGCGAGCTTTCTCCGGATTTTCCGATTCATGGCTCGACGCAGATGACAATCACTTCGCCAGAGGCGGTGGAATTTACGAAGCCGTTTGATCTGGAGCGAGTGGTTCTGGGTCGGGAGAACAACTTGAAGCAGATCAAAAAGATCGGTGAACAGGCCAAGCTGCCGATGGAAGTATTCGTGCACGGAGCGCTCTGCGTATCTTACTCCGGACAGTGCCTGACTTCGGAGATGTGGGGCGGTCGTTCCGCGAACCGTGGCGAATGCGCGCAGGCGTGCCGCTTGCCCTACGATCTCATGGTGGATGGAGAGCATAAGCCGATGGGCGATATCGCCTACCTGTTGTCGCCGAAGGATCTTGCGGCAATCGATCTCGTGCCGGAGCTGATCGAGGCGGGCGTTACATCGTTCAAGATTGAGGGCCGCCTCAAGAGTCCGGAATATGTAGCCAACGTCGTCAGCAAATATCGCAAGGCGATCGACAACTACTTCGACGGCAATATGGAGAAACCGTCCAAGGAGGACGTTCGAGAGCTGCAGCAAAGCTTCTCGCGCGGATTTACGCATGGCTTCCTGGACGGGACGAACAACAAGCAGCTCGTCGAAGGGACATTCCCTAAGAGCCGGGGCGTATATCTCGGCCGCGTGGAACGGATCATGCGAGACGCGGTGACGGTTCGTCTGGAAGCTCCGCTCAAGCGCGGCGACGGCATCGTATTCGATGCCGGCGATCCCACGAAGAAGGAAGAAGGCGGGCGCGTTTACGACGTCAGGCGCCAAGGCGTAAAGCTGGAGGCGGAAGCTGCCGAAGGAACGCTTATCGAGATCGTGCCGGGACGCAACGACGTAGATTTGCGCAAGGTTCATGTGGGGGATCGGGTCTGGAAGACCAGCGATCCCGCGCTCGACAAGCGGCTGCGCGCCACGTTCGAGACGGATAAGCCGTATCGCGTTTTCCCGCTGCACGTGCGCGTAACGGGAGCGCTTGGCGAGCCGCTTCGCACGTTCTGGACGGATGTACAGAAAGGAACGACCGTTGAAGTTGCCTCCGAGCTGATGCTGGAGCAAGCGCAGAAGCGTCCCATGGATGCGGCGCTGCTCGAGGATCAATTGGGCAGGCTGGGCGGAACGGTCTTCCAACTGGACGAGCTGGAGGTTTATCTGCAGGGAGACCTGATCGTGCCGGTGCGTGAGCTCAACCGGATGCGCCGCGAAGCGGTGGAGCTTCTGGCGGGAGAACGGCCGAAGCCTCCGGTATACGTCAAGCATACGGTTGATTCGTTCTCCGACGCGGCCAGCAACGGCACGGCGCGTCGGGATGCCGTTCGCAGCGGCAAGTCGGCCAAACTGACGGCGTTGTGTCGCAGCCTGGAGCAAGTGGAAGCGGCGATTGAGGCGAATGTCTCGTACATTTATGCCGACTTCGAATTCATTAAGCAGTTCCCGGCTGCCGTGGAAGCTGCTCGCCGCGCGGGCGTACCGATCGCGCTCGCGACTCCGCGTATTCATATGCCCGGGGAGAACGGCTATCATGCCAATATCCTGAAGCTGAAGCCGGACGCCGTCCTTGTACGCAACACGGGCGCTCTCTATTACTATTTGAAGGCGAAGATGGAGCATCCGGACGCTTCGTTCCCTAAGCTGATCGGCGATTTCTCGCTGAACGTGGCGAATCACAAAGCCGTAAACCTGTTCGCCGAAGCGGGCGTCGATCTCATCACGCCATCTTATGACCTCAACATCCAGCAGATGGTCGACCTGTTGGAGCGTTCCGACACGTCTAAGCTGGAGGTCGTCATCCATCAGCATCTGCCGATGTTCCATACGGAGCATTGCGTCTACTGCACCTTCATGAGCGAAGGCACGGACTTCACGAACTGCGGACGTCCATGCGAGGAGCATCGCGCTTCCTTGCAAGACCGGATCGGCATGTCCCACCCCGTCCGCGTCGACGAAGGCTGCCGCAACACGGTGTATAACGCCATCGAGCAGTCCGGGGCGGAGTACATCCGCAACTTCCTGGAGCTAGGCGTGGACCACTTCCGCGTAGAGTTCCTGGAAGAGACGGGCGACAAAGTCGGCGAGGTGCTCTCGCTCTACCGCGACGCGCTGGACGGCCGCATAAGCGGCACGCAAGTATGGCGCAGTCTGAAAGCGACAAACCAGTTGGGCGTGACGCGCGGACAGTTGGTGAAATAGAGTCGTAAGGATACGGGGCTGTCCCAAAATGTTCGAATAGGGGAACGTTCCAATTTATGCGCAAAAGGACCTCGAATTCCACTGCAAAGTGGGGAACGAGGTCCTTTTTCTTGAAAAAAAACGACTTGAAGCGAGGCTCGAATAATCACAAATTGGCCTATTCCATGCAACCTGAAGGCATGTTGACCGCATCGTATACGGTAGAGAAGTGCGACAGGTGATATTTATCATGCTAAATGATTAATGAGATGAAGAATTAACGCATGTAACGGATCGGTAAGGCAGGTGACAGGATGGACGGGGAACGGCAGTGGATCGAACAGTTAAAGAGAGGCGACGAGGCCGCATTGGCATGGTTGATGGAGCGTTACGGCAACGATGTGGTTCGAACGGCTTCATTGCTGCTGAAAGACCGACATTTGGCGGAGGATGTAAGCCAAGAGACCTTTCTGACCGCATTCCGAAAAGCGGATCAATATCGGGGGGACGGTTCATTGAAGGGATGGCTGCTCCGGATTGCCATCAATTTATGTAGAAGCAGAATGCGGCGAGCGTCGTGGCAGCGGCTTTTTTTGCGGGAACGAATGGATTTGGTGCAAGATGCTGATGACTGGCCAGAGTCCTCTGGCAACGAGGAACCTGGCTCCGCCAATTGGCTTAACAAAATGACCTTGCGTGAGGAAATCGGAAGATTGCCGATGCTCTATCGGGAAGTTATCGTCCTTTATTATTTTCATGAGATGCAAATTGCAGAGATTGCGGATGTTTTGCAAGAGTCGGAGGGTACTGTAAAGAGCAAGTTGCATAGGGCAAGAAAAAAGCTGAAGCAGCAATTGGAAGAAGGAGGCTGGGAGTATGAATCAAGCTGGGGAGGATAAGAAGCTACAAGAGCAGCTTCGCGAGGAGATGGAACCGGTGATGTTCAGCGAGGAGATGCAAGCGGCTGTTCTGAGGCGCGCCCATGCGCCGAGTCCATCCTGGTGGAATCGGGAAATCCGGATTCCGGCGCCAGTTGCCGCAGCTGTGGTTTTTCTCCTTATCGCAATACCCCTGTATGGCTGGCAGCAAGCCCACTCCATGCAAGCGAATATGGCGGCGGATACGTTAGGGAAGGGTGCTGAGCAAGAAGAACGGATCATTGTATCGACCGCTGGCGTATTTTATGCTTCGCAATTGGAAGGGGAGGATCGTTAATGCGGCTAAGGGTAAGAACGCTGGCGGGTATGCTGGTGACGCTGCTGCTACTGGGGTGGTTCGGCTATAAAGAGCTTCCGTCTTTTTTGTACCATCAGGGTTATTATCAGGCGTTGCTGCAATGGTTCCCGAACGATAACTACGCGAGGCCCGCAATTAATCGGCTTGCCATGGACATTGCGAATCAGACGGGAAGAGGCGAGAGCGATTATATTTTTGTCAAATCATCCGGGGGCGCATCATCCAGCGGTACTGGCCATACGAAGCTTGACCTTCAGGAGCGTGCCGACGTGATCGATAAGCTGGAGAAGCTGCTCGCACAATATGGACATACGGAGCAGATGACGAATGTTTCCTACAATCTGGCTTTGATGCATTTTTGGATGGGCAACTGGGAACGGGCAGAGAGCTTGCTGAACGAGATTGATAGGATGGGAGGCGCGGAGTGGATATCCAGGGAGGAGCAGAAGGCGTATCTGGCTATTCTGGAGTCGAGACATGTGCAAGAAGGGAAGGCGTCTTTGGAAGGCGTTGTCCGTATTGGCGACCAACCTGTTCCAAATGCATTCGTCATGCTGCAGAGAACGGATGATTCTACGTATTATTCGCCTCCGCTAACCCATTACCCGGCAACGATGACGGATGAAAACGGACGATATCGGTTTTATGGGATAGATTCCGGCGAATACGATGTAGCGGTTGGGGTACGGACGGAGCAAATTAGCGGTTACTATATGACGGAGTCCGAGTCGAAGTCGGTAGTTATTGACGGTATGGCCACAGCCGGGCACGATGTGCTATTTGTGCCGCAAGTGATCGCGGTATCCCCGGGGCGCAAGGAGCTCATTCAAGGAGATGAACTGCGGCTTCGGTGGAAGCCTTATGAGGGAGCGGAATATTACAAGCTCAACATCTCCTATCTGCACAATGATCGGAACGGCAAGTACACAGGCTCTACGACAACCGAGTTATCGGATCAAAAATATACCGGTCAAGAAGCCGTGTTTTCCATTCGCGAGCGCAATCGCGACTACAATATGTCTGGAAAAAGCTACGGGCAAGATGGAGAGGTGACGCTGGGTACGGCCGGACTGCTGGGCATGCTCTATCCGGGAGGGGAGTTCGCTTGGTCGGTTGACGCTTACGACGAGCATGACCGCAAGCTGTCGAGCTCTGCGGGATACTTCCTGCATGAAGACGCCATTACGCCGATCTTTCGAGTGGAGGACAATGGTTTGTCGGAGGGAGACCGTCTCGTGATCGCCGCGCGGTATGAGGAAGCGATCGCAGCATACACGCTGGAAGGGAACAATGACCATGCGCTTCGAGTGTTGGCGAGATTAGCGGATCAAGGCATTGGCAAGGAAGATGGCAATCCTGCAGAAGCGCTTGCCTATATGGAACGCATTCAAGAGCCGGGGGAGTCGGATAAGGAATTTATAAATATGCTGCGCGAACGCATTGAGAAGAAGAAGCGGGTTTGACAGACACCACGCCCTGACTTAGCATAGAGAAATACGGCTGTAATGTACAAGAAGCGGGGCGTGCAAATAGATGAAAGAAGAATGGTTTGGAAAGTGGCGGCATACCTTCAAGCTTGATCCCGACAAGACGATATCGGATGAAGCGCTCGACGCGATCTGCACATCGGGCACAGATGCAATTATAATCGGAGGTTCTAGCGGTGTCACCTTTGAGAATACCGTCGATTTAATGTCGCGCGTTCGCCGTTATGAGTTGGATTGCGCGTTGGAGGTATCCACCATGGATGGAGCGGTTCCGGGGTTTGACGGTTATTTCGTGCCCATCGTGCTGAATACGGATCGCTCGGAGTGGATACTCGGCAACCAAATCGAAGGGTTGAAGGAGTACGGGACGTTTGTGCCGTGGGAGGAGACTGCGGCGCAGGGCTATATTATATTGAACGAGGATGCTACCGCCGCCAAGCTGACGGGCGCCAAGACGGAGCTTGTGGCCGATGAGCTGATTGCACATATCCGTATGGGGGTACAGTTGATGAGATTGCCCCTCATCTATATCGAATACAGCGGCCGATTCGGCGACATGGAGCTGCTGCGAAGCGCGCGTCAGGCGATCGGCTCGGCCCGATTATTCTACGGCGGCGGAATCGATAGTCCTGAGAAAGCGCGCCTGGCGGGAGAGCATGCGCATACGGTCGTTGTGGGCAATATTGTGTACAGCGATCTGGCTGCAGCTTTGTCGACGGTGGCGGCGGTGTATAAATAGGCCGTTGGAGGCGTCCCTGCGGCATCGGTCCGACTATAATAGAATAGTAGTCAACGAGGCTGGTCAGGAGTGAGGAGATGAAGGCGGTCATCGCAAGCTGCGCCAGGGAGCGGAAGGGCAAACTTTCGGCTCCCAAGAGCGGGGGCAAGTGCAAGCAGGGGAGGAAGAGGCGTCTGCTGTCGGCGCATCCTTATTATTATTACGCCTTGGGAGACGGGGAACGGAGAATGTTCACGCCACGCGAGGCCATGCCGGGATATGACAGCCGCATCCCCGATCCGACCCGCATCTCGTTAACGAACGTATTCGTAGACGGCATGCTGCAATCGCCGGAAGTATATGCGGTGTACCCCGGCATGCTTCTCTTCGTGTCGGATCAGCCGCCGCCCGAGGGCTCGCGCATTATTGCCCAATTTATCGTCATTAAAGGTTAATGCAACAAAGAACAACACCCTGCAGCCCGTGAGCTGAAGGGTGTTGTTTGTTACTCGTCAGGAATACGTCGTCACAACCTGGAAAATCGTAAATACGACGCGTGCCTCGGAAGGAATCGTAGCTGCCGTTGCGGAAGTCAGCTCCAGCACAGCATCGGTAACGCTTGTGACCAAACCTTCTTCCTGCAATTGTCCGTCTACGATTAACTGGTAGGCGTATTCAGTGCCAGCCGGGGGCGTGCTTATATCGACGGCGAATGTCGTAACCGTCGCGCCCGTATCGTCCAGCCATGTTTCGACCGCGGGACCGATGTCGGTCGCCGTGGCAGCAGGCAGGCTGATGCCGCCGACAGGGGCGATCATGAAGTAGTTCAGGACGTCGTAGGCGACCGCTACCGTGAACGCGCGGGGGAGAATCAAGCTAGCCATAATAATCACCTCCTCTACTCACTAATAGATGCTAGAGTCCACTCTATTGAAACGGACATTCGCGTGCGTCCGGATGCCCGGATTCATAGGGCTTCCTTCCTTTCAAAAAAGTGCAAATTGACAGTATGGGATGCGTTGTCTAAACTGAGAATAGGCGAACAAAATGGCGAACAAAGGAGTACAATCATGTTTAATTCCATCGGCATCGAACAGGCGGTGCAGAAGCTGAATCCGCCGCAGCGCGAAGCGGTTCTCGCGACCGACGGCCCTTTGCTCATCATGGCCGGAGCGGGCAGCGGCAAGACGAGGGTGCTGACGCACCGCATCGCTTATTTGATCGAGAAAAAAAGAGTAGCGCCGTGGAGCATTCTGGCGATAACGTTCACAAATAAAGCGGCAAGGGAAATGCAGGAGCGGGTCGGAGCGCTGGTCGGTCCATCGGGCAGGGATATTTGGGTATCGACGTTCCACTCCATGTGCGTGCGTATTTTGCGCAAGGATATTGACCGGATCGGCTTTACGTCCAACTTCTCCATTCTGGACTCTTCGGACCAGCTTTCCGTTATCCGCAACTGCATGAAGGATCTTAATATCGATACGAAAAAGGTCGAGCCGAAGGCCGTTCAAGCCTCGATTGGCAACGCGAAGAACGAGCTGGTGACGCCGGAGCAGCTGGAACGGAAAATCGGAGACTACTTCGACGAAATCGTGGCCAAAGTATACGCGATGTACCAGAAGCGGCTGCGGAGCAACAACTCCCTGGATTTCGACGATCTCATCATGATGACGATCCGGCTGTTCAAGGAAATGCCGGAGGTGCTGGAATTTTACCAGAACAAGTTCCGGTACATTCACGTCGACGAGTATCAGGATACGAACCGGGCGCAATACATGCTCTGCCGCATGCTGGCGGACAAGCATCACAACATCTGCGTGGTAGGCGACAGCGACCAGTCCATCTACCGTTGGCGCGGCGCGGACATTACGAACATTCTCAATTTCGAGGGCGACTATCCCGAAGCCCGGACGATTATGCTGGAGCAGAACTATCGTTCGACGGGCAATATTCTGGACGCGGCGAACGCGGTGATCAACCTCAATACGGGCCGGAAGCCGAAAAAGCTGTGGACGGAGCAGGGACCCGGCGATTTGATCTCGCTCTACCAGGCGGATTCGGAGCATGACGAAGGGTATTACGTAACGGGCGAGATTCGCAAAAACGTCAACAAAGGACGTCGCTTCTCCAATCATGCCATCCTTTATCGGACGAACGCCCAGTCCCGGGTGATCGAGGAAATTCTGATCAAGTCGGACATCCCGTATCAGATTGTCGGCGGGATTAAGTTCTACGACCGAAAGGAAATCAAGGATTTGCTGGCCTATCTGCGCCTTATGTCCAATCCGGACGACGATATCAGCCTGACGCGCATCATTAACGTGCCGAAGCGGGGTATTGGAGACACGACGGTGGGCAAGCTGGAAGAAGAGGCCGCTCGGCGCGGCGTGTCGATTTACCGGGTACTCGGCGATCTCGGCGACGTCGAGGTAAACGGTCGGACGAGGGCGCTGCTGGGCGAATTCTACGGACTTATCTATAATTTGACGGCGATGGTCGATTATTTGACGGTGACGGAGCTGACGGAGAAGGTGCTGGAGCTGTCCCAGTACAAGATAGAGCTTCAGCGCGAAAATACGCTGGAATCCAAAGCTCGCATCGAGAATATCGAAGAGTTCCTTTCCGTTACGATGGACTTCGAGGAACGCAACGAAGACAAGTCGCTTGTCGCGTTCCTGACCGACCTGGCGCTGATTGCGGACATCGACTCCATGGGCAAGGATGCGGAAGAAGAGAAGAAGGACGACGACGCCGTCGTGCTCATGACGATGCACAGCGCCAAGGGTCTGGAGTTCCCGATCGTGTTTATCATCGGCATGGAGGAGACGGTCTTCCCGCATAGCCGTGCGCTCACCGACAACGAGGAGCTCGAGGAAGAACGCCGTCTCGCATACGTAGGCATTACGCGAGCCGAGCAGCGGCTCTATCTAACCTGCGCCCGCATGAGGACGCTGTTTGGCCGCACGAACATGAACATGCCTTCGCGCTTCCTGGGCGAAATCCCGGACAACCTGAAGCAAGGCGCGTCCACCGCCATCGGAGGCAGCGGAGGTAACGGCGGCTTCGGCGGCGGAGGCGGCTACGCCCGCACGCCGGGACGAATCGGCGGCGGCGCTTCGCCAGCCGCCGCTGCAGGAACGCGCTCCCCCGGCTTCGGCGCGGGGAGCGGCAGGGCCGCCGCGGGCGGAAGCGGCGGAGGTGGCGGCGTGCGCGTCACCACCTCGCTGGATGCCGCCCGCGCGGCCAAGACAGCGGCGGCAGCCGGCGGCGCCTCTGCCGCTGCAAGCTCCGCCTCCGCAGGGGGCGGCGGAGACTTCGCGGCCGGCGACCGCGTCGCCCACGGCAAGTGGGGCGAGGGCACCATCGTCGCCGTCAAGGGGACGGGCAACGATATGGAGCTGCAAGTCGCGTTCCCGGCGCCGGTCGGCATCAAGCGGCTGCTTGCGGGTTTCGCGCCGATCAAGAAGGTATAGCAGCACCGGGCTACAAGAAAGATTAGTTCGCCAATTTGGAGGAGGTTCGGCTCGTGAACGTTGGTTCGGCACGGATGCAAGAGCTTGTCGCGCTCATTGCAGAGCATAATTATCAATATTATACGTTGGACAATCCCGTCATTAATGACGCGGATTACGACAAGCTGTACGATGAGCTGGTTGCGCTGGAAGCGGCGGAAGGTCTCGTGCTGCCCGAATCGCCGACGCTTCGCGTGGGCGGCGAGCTGCTCAAGGGTTTTGATCCGCACCGCCACCGTGCCCGCTTATGGAGTCTTGACAAGGCGCAGGACAACGAGGATCTGCTTTCCTGGCATGCTCGCGTACAGAAGGCCGTAGCGGACTATAACGCAAAAAATCCGAATGTCGAGCCGTTGCCGCAGCCAAGCTACGTCATCGAGCTGAAATTCGACGGTTTGACGCTGAACCTGACCTACGAGAACGGCAGCTTGGTGCAGGCATCTACGCGAGGCAACGGCACGGTAGGCGAGGGCATTCTGCCGCAGGTGCGGACGATCCGTTCCATTCCGCTTCACATTCCGTTCAAGGAAGGCATCCTGGAGGTGCAGGGCGAGGGTATCATGGGACTGTCCGTGCTTGCCAAATATAACGAAACCGCGGCCGAGCCGCTCAAAAATGCGCGCAACGCCGCAGCCGGGGCACTTCGCAACCTTAATCCCGCTGTGACGGCGGAGCGGAAGCTGGACGCATTTATCTATAATATCGGCTATGCTGAGGGCGTGTCCTTTAAGGATCATCTGGAGCTGCAGCAATTCCTGATCGCCAATCGTTTTAAGGTGAATCCGTACGTGAAGTACGTCAGCACGATCGAAGAGGTGCAGGCCGAACTGGCAGCCATCGCGGAGAGACGACTCACGTTCGATTTCCTGATCGACGGAGCGGTCATAAAGCTGACGGATATGCGGACGCGAGAGGCGCTCGGTTATACGGACAAGTTCCCGCGCTGGGCGGTTGCGTTCAAGTTCGAAGCGGAAGAGACGACGACGATTCTCGAATCGGTGTCCTGGGAAGTAGGCCGCACGGGCAAAATCACGCCGGTTGCCCGGGTCGAAGCCGTCGAGCTGGCGGGCGTGACGGTGCAGAACTGTACGCTCAACAATATCGGCGACATCGAACGCAAAAATTTGAAAAACGCCTTGGGCACGCTTGTATCCATTCGCCGCTCCAACGACGTCATTCCGGAGATTCTGGGCAAAGCGGACGATGAGCTCGGCGGGGAAATCGTGTTCCCGATCGTTTGTCCGTCCTGCGGGACGGAGCTGGAGCAGCGCGGCGCGCATCTGTTCTGCAACAACAACCTGGGCTGCCGTCCGCAGATTATCGGCCGCATCACGCATTTCGCTTCGCGCGACGCCATGGATATCGAGTCGTTCAGCATCATGACGGCGGAGCAGCTGTACACGGATTGCGAGGTGCGCGACCCAGCGGATCTTTATGCGCTTGGATTCGACGATCTCATCAAGCTGGAGCGCTTCGGCGAGAAGAAGGCGCTCAAGCTGTTGGAGGCGCTGGAGAAGTCGAAGAGCCGCGATTTGGCGGCGTTCCTGTTCGCGCTTGGCATTCCCAATACGGGCAAAGCCACGACCAAAATGCTCGCTGACCATTACCGCAGCCTGGACGCAATTATGGCCGCGACGGCGGAGGAACTGGTAGGGCTGCCCGACATCGGCGGCATCGTGGCGGAGAGCATCGTCGGCTTCTTCGGCAATCCGATCTATG
>NZ_CP075889.1:7457500-7845000 GCF_018604145.1 Paenibacillus agaridevorans
TTATGACCTGGGCTACACACGTACTACAATGGCCAGTACAACGGGAAGCGAACTCGCGAGGGGGAGCCAATCCTATCAAAGCTGGTCTCAGTTCGGATTGCAGGCTGCAACTCGCCTGCATGAAGTCGGAATTGCTAGTAATCGCGGATCAGCATGCCGCGGTGAATACGTTCCCGGGTCTTGTACACACCGCCCGTCACACCACGAGAGTTTACAACACCCGAAGTCGGTGGGGTAACCCGCAAGGGAGCCAGCCGCCGAAGGTGGGGTAGATGATTGGGGTGAAGTCGTAACAAGGTAGCCGTATCGGAAGGTGCGGCTGGATCACCTCCTTTCTAAGGATATACCCGGTCTCGATGAAGATCGGATAGGAAGCATCGCTTCCAACTGTGCGGATAATCGTGCGAAAGCACCAGACGTGAACCCCATTTGTTCAGCTTTGATGGAATTTGTAAGGGGCCATAGCTCAGCTGGGAGAGCGCCTGCCTTGCAAGCAGGAGGTCAGCGGTTCGATCCCGCTTGGCTCCACCAACCAAACCATCAATTGCACCTTGAAAACTGGATAACGAAAGTAAAAAGAAGATGAAAATCTTCTGCTGAAACATCCTTTAGCTGGATTAACAGATGGCTGCAGCAATGCAGTTCATCGAAAATACTAGGTTAAGCTAGTAAGAGCGCACGGAGGATGCCTAGGCACCAGGAGCCGAAGAAGGACGTGGCGAACAACGATACCGCCTCGGGGAGCCGTAAGCAGGCTTTGATCCGGGGATTTCCGAATGGGGAAACCCAGCTGGAGTAATGTCCAGCTACTCTTGAGTGAATACATAGCTCAAGAAGAGGCATACCGGGGGAACTGAAACATCTAAGTACCCCGAGGAAGAGAAAACAAAAGTGATTCCGTCAGTAGCGGCGAGCGAACGCGGATTAGCCCAAACCAAGGAGCTTGCTCCTTGGGGTTGTAGGACATCTCACATGGAGTTACAAAGGTGTTTGGTAGGCGAAGAGGTCTGGAAAGGCCCGCCATAGCAGGTAAAAGCCCTGTAACCGAAAGCAAGCACTCTCCGAGGTGTATCCTGAGTACGGCGGGACACGTGAAACCCCGTCGGAATCCGGCAGGACCATCTGCCAAGGCTAAATACTCCCTGGTGACCGATAGTGAAGCAGTACCGTGAGGGAAAGGTGAAAAGCACCGCGGGAGCGGAGTGAAAAAGAACCTGAAACCGTGCGCTTACAAGAAGTCAGAGCCCGATCAATGGGTGATGGCGTGCCTTTTGTAGAATGAACCGGCGAGTTACGATTACGTGCAAGGTTAAGGTGGAAAGCCGGAGCCGCAGCGAAAGCGAGTCTGAATAGGGCGATTTGAGTACGTGGTCGTAGACCCGAAACCGTGTGATCTACCCCTGTCCAGGGTGAAGGTGCGGTAACACGCACTGGAGGCCCGAACCCACGCACGTTGAAAAGTGCGGGGATGAGGTGGGGGTAGCGGAGAAATTCCAATCGAACTCGGAGATAGCTGGTTCTCCCCGAAATAGCTTTAGGGCTAGCCTCGGTTATGAGTGTCGTGGAGGTAGAGCACTGATTGGGTGCGGGGCCCGCCAAGGGTTACCAAGTCTAGTCAAACTCCGAATGCCATTGACATGCTTACCGGGAGTCAGACAGTGAGTGCTAAGATCCATTGTCAAGAGGGAAACAGCCCAGATCATCAGCTAAGGTCCCCAAGTGTGTGTTAAGTGGGAAAGGATGTGGAGTTGCACAGACAACCAGGATGTTGGCTTAGAAGCAGCCACCATTTAAAGAGTGCGTAATAGCTCACTGGTCGAGTGACTCTGCGCCGAAAATGTAACGGGGCTAAACACACCACCGAAGCTATGACATTGCAGCTTGCTGCATTGGGTAGGGGAGCGTTGAATACGGATTGAAGTTGGACCGTGAGGACTGGTGGACTGTATTCAAGTGAGAATGCCGGTATGAGTAACGAAAAGACAAGTGAGAATCTTGTCCGCCGAAAGCCTAAGGGTTCCTGAGGAAGGCTCGTCCACTCAGGGTAAGTCGGGACCTAACGCGAGGCCGAAAGGCGTAGTGGAAGGACAACAGGTTGAAATTCCTGTACCACCGTAAGCCGTTATGAGCAATGGGGTGACACAGAAGGGCAGTGACGCGGGCTGATGGAATAGCCCGTCCAAGCAGTGAGGCTGACTTGTAGGCAAATCCGCAAGTCGTTAGGCTGGGCTGTGATGGGGAGCGAAAATTGCAGTAGCGAAGGTCATGTACTCCGGCTGTCAAGAAAAGCCTCTAGCCAGGTGATGGTGCCCGTACCGCAAACCGACACAGGTAGGCGAGCAGAGCATGCTAAGGCGCGCGGAAGAACTCTCGTTAAGGAACTCGGCAAAATGACCCCGTAACTTCGGGAGAAGGGGTGCCTCGGTAGGGTGAATAGCCCGAGGGGGCCGCAGTGAAAAGGCCCAATCGACTGTTTAGCAAAAACACAGGTCTGTGCGAAGCCGTAAGGCGAAGTATACGGGCTGACGCCTGCCCGGTGCTGGAAGGTTAAGGGGAGCGGTTAGGGGCAACCCGAAGCTGTGAACCGAAGCCCCAGTAAACGGCGGCCGTAACTATAACGGTCCTAAGGTAGCGAAATTCCTTGTCAGGTAAATTCTGACCCGCACGAATGGCGTAACGAATTGGGCGCTGTCTCAACGAGAGATCCGGTGAAATTTTAATACCTGTGAAGATGCAGGTTACCCGCGACAAGACGGAAAGACCCCATGGAGCTTTACTGCAGCTTGATATTGGACTTTGGTACGATCTGTACAGGATAGGTGGGAGCCTTTGAAGCCGGAGCGCCAGCTTCGGTGGAGGCGCCGTTGGGATACCACCCTGATCGTATCGGAGTTCTAACCTGGTACCGTGAATCCGGTACGGGGACCGTGTCAGGCGGGCAGTTTGACTGGGGCGGTCGCCTCCTAAAATGTAACGGAGGCGCCCAAAGGTTCCCTCAGAATGGTTGGAAATCATTCGAAGAGTGCAAAGGCATAAGGGAGCTTGACTGCGAGACCTACAAGTCGAGCAGGGACGAAAGTCGGGCTTAGTGATCCGGTGGTACCGAATGGAAGGGCCATCGCTCAACGGATAAAAGCTACCCTGGGGATAACAGGCTTATCTCCCCCAAGAGTCCACATCGACGGGGAGGTTTGGCACCTCGATGTCGGCTCATCGCATCCTGGGGCTGAAGTAGGTCCCAAGGGTTGGGCTGTTCGCCCATTAAAGCGGTACGCGAGCTGGGTTCAGAACGTCGTGAGACAGTTCGGTCCCTATCTGTCGCGGGCGTAGGAAATTTGAGAGGAGCTGTCCTTAGTACGAGAGGACCGGGATGGACGTACCGCTGGTGTACCAGTTGTTCCGCCAGGAGCACCGCTGGGTAGCCAAGTACGGACGGGATAAGCGCTGAAAGCATCTAAGCGTGAAGCCCCCCTCAAGATGAGATTTCCCAGTATGTAAGACCCCTTGAAGACGACGAGGTTGATAGGTTCGGGGTGGAAGCACAGCAATGTGTGGAGCTGACGAATACTAATCGGTCGAGGGCTTATCCTAATCGCTTACTTGGTCATACAGCCGGTAAGCAAGCTAAAGATTCAGCAACTTTCGTATCCAGTTTTCAATGTGCAAACATTGAAGCGCATGGCGTATTTCGAATTCGTTCGGGAGACGCGATCAGCGAGAAACATCGTTTGGTGGCGATGGCGGAGGGGAACCACGCGTTCCCATACCGAACACGACCGTTAAGCCCTCCAGCGCCGATGGTACTTGGACCGCAGGGTCCTGGGAGAGTAGGACGTCGCCAAGCACGAATAACCCACCGTATTTATGACGGTGGGTTTTTTGTGCGTTCAGGGACGGTTGGATGGAGGCTGTGCCTATCCAACCGTCCCTGGGCGACGTTTCTCTCCCTAGTGGGGAGAGTGTCCGAACCCTCTGATCGAAGCAATTCGATGATGTTGGCCCGGCTTTAGAGGTAGGTTCAGACGCCGACCGGGATGAACAAGCTTCGAAGCTAACTCACTCCCGGTGCGGAATGGACATCGCCAAGCAGAAGTTGTCGCTCACGCCGACAACCTGCCAACTAAACATACAAATTTCTGCGACTTCGTCGGCGCCACCGACATACAAGCTCCGAAGCCAACTCGTAGTTACTTTATAACCTGTCCTGCGCATTCTGCAACAGCCCGCTCCTACTCCAACAGCCGCTTGAGCAGTTGGGTTCGATTGGAGGTGCTGAACTTTTCCATCATGGATTTCAAGTGTTTTTTGACGGTGACCTCACTTAGATACAGGGACTTGGCAATCTCAACGTTGGTGCAGCCCTCCTCCAGCAAGAGCGCAACCTCCTTCTCGCGAGGCGTCAACTCCGGGCGGTTCATGATCCGCTCCGCATAGGTTAACGGCTTTGAGGCAGCTTCTGCCGTCGCCGAAGGCATAGTTGTCACTGAAGCTTCGATCGTTGCTGCTGCGGGCGAAGCTTGGGCAGCCGATTCCGGGTCCCCATCCGGCTCGATCAGATGAGCCTGCCCGGTCATGCGGAGCATATGATGAATGTAGCTGATCGCGTTGCCGCCCTGACGGTCCATGACAAAGGTAACGGCTTCCCGTTCCTCGTCGTAGCCGTAATGGTTGGCGTTATCCGCAATGGAGAAGCCCAGACTCTTATGCGTCTCCACGAAGTAGACGGTTGGCGCGGGCGATTCGATCAGCAGCTCCCCCGTGAAAATAAGATCGTGCAGCAAGTGGCCCATTGCCGTCTGCTGCGAAACGTCGCTCAGATCGGAAGTGTCGATCGTCTCGATGAACCAGCCCGCCCGCGTATGCGGCGCGGCCTCCAGCCGGTTGCGCATCTCGGGGGACAAGCTTCCGAAGTAGGGCTTGGACCGTGGCGCTTGCTCCAGATAGGGGAGCGTATCCCGATTAATGGGAATAATGACGGCGAACCCGATAATGCCCCCGGTGCTGCCTCTCATCAGCCTGACTACGTCGTAGCCAAGACCGAATAAGGCGTCAAAATCGATATGTTTTACCGTATAGCGGCTTTCCTTGGCCGTCAGCGGGAAGGAGAAGCGCTGGTTGGAATAAGGATCGTACATATCGATGAGACTATCCTTGGCTTCCGCGAACCGTGTCTCGACATACCTTTTCAATTCATCCTTGTGTTCGGCCTGCGCCGTCTCGAAGTGGGGAGGAGAAAGCTCGAACCAGTTCATGAAAGCGCGAATCAGCGCATCCCCGATGTAGTTCATGAGTTCGATGGCTTCCCGGTGTTCGCCGGCATCCCCCTTGTTCCGGGCATCCAGCCATCTGCGGTAATGATGCCGAAGCGCGCCCGCGCGAAGCTGCTCGTAGTGCATGGGCGTTCGGGACAACATCTCGCGGCTCACGAGTTCCCTCATCAAGCTATGTACGGCCCAGCCTTGATCCACTTTGCGGATGAAAGAGAATCGAATAAGCTGATAAAATTCCGCAGCGCTCATCTCCCGATTCAGCACGATGGACAAGCTCTCCTGATTGAAGCGGCGAAGCACGCACGCTGCTTCGATTAATGGCCGGAGATGTCCGCCCGGCACCTCGCGAAGCCACTCGTTCACGATATAGGCAAGCGTCTCGTAGCCTCCCGGCTCCGCTTCGTCGAAGCTGCCGCTGTTCTCTTGCGAGAGCAGGAGCGCCATCAGGGACATCGTCAGCGGGTGGCCGCGCGAATAGCGCCAGATCTGTTGGATGGCCTGCGGGTCGCGTACGTGCATCGATTCGGCGAAGCTGGTAACGGCGGATAAATCAAGATCCGACAGCGGCATTCGCGTCACATACCTTCTCCAATAAGAGGAGAGAAGCCAGGCTTCCGATAACGCATATCGTCCCGCCAGCACGACGAGTATGCGTCCCCCCAACCTCTTCAGGAAGTAGTCCCTCAACCACTGGTCCATGCTCTCCATGCGTTCGTAAGCATCGATAAACAAACAAATCCGTTTTTCCTTCGAAAGCTCTCCAAGCGCCGCGATACAGGGTTCCAGCAAGCTGGCCTCCGTCCGGTCGTCATGCCGCCGCGGGTCAATGGCGCCAAGAATGCGAAGACAGAACGCCTCCGGCGTTTTCACGAAACCTTCGCTGTCCATCATCAGACAGAGATCGCCATGCGAGGAGGCCATTCGCTGGAATTCGTCCAGCAAGCTGCTCTTGCCGATGCCGGCGGTACCATAGACGCTTATCAATTGTAAGGATGCCTCGGAGGACTCCCGGCATTTGACGAACTGGGCAAGCTCGCGTTCCCTTCCTACCAGCGTATCGCTGTTCCATTCCCCGCCTTGCTCAAAGGTACTCATCCGATCCCACGCTTCCCTATCTCCGTATCATTTCAGCTTCTATTCTACTCCACGCAAGGTAACCCATCAATGAGTGAAAGCGATAGAATTTTATTTTGCGGAAGAGTTTATCCTTTCGGATACCTCTTTGCTACCGTTTCAGATACTTATGCCTACGAGACCCCGATGTTAGCATGGAAACATGGAAAAAACGGCTGAAGCAGCGGAAGGGGATGGCGGATATGGAGCGGAGCGTGAAGCTGGGGCATGCGGCGATCTATGCCAGAGACATTGGACGATTGGAATCCTTCTACCGGGATGTGATCGGAATGAAGGTTTTGGGAGGGGAGCGTCGCGGGGAGGCTGGGAAGCTGGGCTTCGGCAACGCGAACAGGAAGGGCGACATCAGCATCGTCGGTCATCCGAAGGACGTGCGCATGACCTTTTACGCGGATGCGAGGGCCTGCGTGGAGCATTTTCGCCAGAAGCTGGTGGATCGCGGAGTCCCGACGTCCGAGCTGAGCGAGAGCGAGCAAGGCGTCTCGTTCCTGTTCAGCGACCCGGAAGGCAATCGGGTCGAAATGGCTTGGTTAAGCGATCAGTAAGGGAAGATCGGATCATTAACGAAAGATGAGAGCGGAGGAGATTAAGGGTGAATGAGCGGCGGAGTGGAAGATGGTGGCGGAGAACGGGCAAAAAGGCGATTTTGAGCCTGTTGCTTGTCGTACTATTGATCACGGGGACGATGCAAGGGGTTGGCGCGGTCAGCACGGAGCCCGAGGCGCCAGTCGGCGAGGAATGGGTGATGGAAGAGGCGCTGCAAGAGAGCGGGGATGAGAAGGCGGCGGCACTGGCCGGAGGAGGGCCGGTATTGGATCCGCTGCCCGAGCTGAGCATGGAAAATTACGTCGAGCTAAGCGGATTCGCCGAAGCAGGGGCGGATATCATGGTGTATTACGTCCGCGATGGCGAGGAAGAGGTCAGCATCGGAGAGCCGGTCCGGGCGGAAGAGGATGAGAGCGGCGTAGGCCGGTTCAACCTCAGTCTGGAATTGCCGGACGAAGGCAGCTACATCTTCACGGCAGCTTCAGGGAAGGATGGCGCATGGGGCGAGCGTTCGGCGCCCGTCGTGATCAAGCTGGACTGGACGTCTCCGTTGGACCCGCCAAGCATGAGATGGGAGCTTCTAGCCTACAACGAAGTGCTGATTTCCTGGGATGCGGCGCAAAGGGAAGACGGCTCGTCGGATCCCGAGATCGCCGCTTACGCGATTTACGACGCGGTCACGAACGAGAGGATAGCGGAGCGTACGGAGACGTATTACCGGCCTGAAGGATTGGAAGAAGGAAGGCTGTACCGTTACCGCGTCGCTTCCGTGGACCTTGCCGGCAACGAATCCGGCGGCTACCCGCTGACGATCGGCACTTCCCCTTCGACGGAGAACAAGTTGATCGGGCTGTACGACCGTGGCGGGAGCGGAATCAGCAATAGGACGACTCTAAGCGGGGATGGCTCCACCGCGATCGTGTTGGATCGCACGTACGAAGAGAGCATGTATTTGGGCCTCTTCTCGGTAGATGCCGAGACAAGGGCAAGGAAGCTCCTGACCGCTACGAAGGGCGGAGAGCCCATCGACGGAAGCATTGGCGAGTTCGCGGTCAGCCATGGCGGCGATATCGTTGTTTTCGCTTCGGATGCGACCAACTTGCCGGCTTCGCCGGTTGAACGCGGGGAGCACGTATACGCCTACGACGGCGAGACGGGCGGGATGGAGCTTCTGTCGAGGGCCGGCGGCGAAGCCGGCGCGCCGTCGATTAGCAACGATGGACGTTGGGTCGCGTACGCGGATGGTGGGCGAATCTACCTGCATGACCGCCAAAGCGGCGAAACCCGGCTCGTGAGCCGTGCAGCGGGCGGAACGAACGAGGACGGAAGCAGCTCCTATCCCGCCATCAGCGGCAACGGGGGCATCGTGGCGTTCGTATCGGATTCGACCAATCTGGAAGGTTTTGAAGGCGTCCACGACGTCCAGGCGATCTACGCTTACGACGCGGTCGAAGACGCCATCGTGAATCGGCATGCGCTAGCGGAAACGCACGCTTCGCTGGCGCTTAACGGGGACGGCCGTTACATCGCCTACCTGCACGGTGACGAGTGGGGGAGCTGGATGAGCCCTTTCCTGTTGGATCGAACGACGGGAGACCGAATGGCTCTGAACAGCCAGCGGGACGAGGGGGAGGTTACCGGCAAAAATTACGATCGTTTGACGATTAGCGACGACGGACGGACGGTTCTGGCGAACTTGTTCGATTACGACTCCGAATTACAGGGACTCTACCGTTTCGCGGAGCAGTTCAGCCTGGACGATCTGGCCCATCCCGTCACGGTGGGCAATCCCGCCCTGGAGAGCGTCGGCGCGGCAATGAACGCGGAAGGAGACCGGATCGTCTATGCGCGCGAAGGGGACCTGTACATGTCTTGCTCGGGTGACTGCGGCACGGAGGAGCCGGATCGTCCGATCGCGTCCGGTTATTGGTCCGTGTCGGACGGCTCCTGGCTGCAAGGCGAGCTGAAGCAGGGCAGCAGACTGTCCATTCAGGCCGCGGGCGAACTGGGACAGCGGCTCCAGGCCGTCGTCGCCTACCGGAGCGAGCCGGCCGCCGAAGCCGGCGCGACGGAGACGCTGACCGTCGACCTGACGGAGCTGGAAGGCGCCGCGGGCCTTTATCGGGGCGGCTTCGACGTTGCGGCCGGCATGGCGGAGCTTTTGTCCATTGAAGTGAGAACGGAGGACGGGGGCTCCAAGCTGGCGCTGGACCGTCTGCCGATCCGCATTGCGGCTGCCCTGACGGTGAAGATCGATACGGATGCGCCGGAGCGATTGAACGGAACCATGCTGGCTCTTGCCGGGCCGGATGGAAGCGTCTATGAGTTGCCCGTAAAGGCGGGACAATTAAACGAGGCGTTCCCCGTTGCATCGGGATCCGGGTATAAGCTGGAGCTGATTCACGTCGGGAGCCGGACGGTACTGGCGCTGGCCGAACATCTATCGTTCCGTTCGGGAGAATCGGCGGTTCAAGTACTGGAGCCCCGCTACCGCGCGACTGTAGCCGCGAAGCTCGAGTACAGCCGAATGCCCTCGGTGCAAGCCGTCGTCCGCTTCCATGACGAATCGGACGATCGCCTGCTGGGCGAGGCAACCGCCGACGGGAACGGCGTGGCTAAGCTGTCGGCGGAGCTTGAAGCAGGTACAAAGGTGCGGATCAGCGTATTGCCGCCGCCCGGCTTTCTGGCGACGGCCAGCCGCAGCCTCACGCTGGCCATCGGTTCCAACGAGCAGTCGTTCGCGTTGCAATCGAGCGATACCGTCGTTTCTTCGGTTCGGATGACGTACGCGAAGCCGCAGAATCATAGTTATTTTCCCGTAGCGATTATGGATAGCGACGCTACTCTGACGGTTACGGGGAGAGACGGCTATGCTCTGCAAGCCGAGATTCTCTACGAGCAATGGGATGACGAAGGGGAACTGAGGGAGCAGACGCGGACGATCCCCCTTGCCGAGAAGCAAAGGGGCGTATACGAAGGGATGTTCCGCATCGAAGACGGCGTCGCCCGCATTCATTCCGCGCGGATTGCCGTAGAAGGAGAGTGGACGGGCGACCGTTACGCCATCCCTCAGAACGTCGCGGGAAGGGTTAAGGCGAAGCTGGATATACCGGACGGGGAAGTCTGGCAGGATGCGATGCGGGACGGAGCGCTCAGAGTGTATTGGACGAACGATGCCAGCCATTACTACTCCTTCCGGACCAGTCTGACGCCAGGCAACAAGGAGTATCTCTTCGATCTCCCCAAGGAAGGCATCCCTTACCGGCTTGCCTTGGATCCCGGGTATTCCAAGTTGAAGCCGGCCGAAATCGGGTTGACGGAATCCGTCTTTGGAAAAACGTCGGGAGCGACGATAAAGCCGAAGTTTCGTATCCAATTGAGCGGAAAGGCGGCAGGCGCGGGCAACGAGTCCGTTGCGGGAAGCTACGAGCTGAAGGATATGGCGGGCACCGTGCTGCTGCGAGGCACGACGACAAGCCTCTTCGATATTCGCTTGGACAGCGAGGCAGGAGCTCGATATAAGCTGGCCTTCACGCCGAATGATCCTCTGTACCACGCGGAAGAGATCGAAGTGGAGATCGAACGCCCGGTCATGCAATTGAAGATCGAGCTGCGGGCGAAAAATCTGGAGACGATCGAAGGCAAGGTGTACGGGGCGAACGGCCAGCCTGCCGGAAGCTCCTCGGTCACCGCCGTTTACGAAGGCATGAGCCGGACCTTCGGCACGTATACGAAGGCGGATGGCTCCTATACTCTTCAATTGCCGCCGGGGACGGCGAAAATTCGGGCGGCGGGTAACGGCCGGAGCGGTTATTTGTCCCGGTTGGAGACCGTTCAAATCGATGGGGAAGGCAAGCAGACGCTGGACTTGCGCCTGCACGAATTGGCGCGCGTCCGCTTCAATCTGTATACGAAACAATACGGCAGCGATTGGCAAGGTCCGCTGGAGCCGGATTGGAGGCTGGCCAGCGTCTTCTCCTTCAAGCCATCGCACGCCATCTCGGAATATGGCGCGCCGATGAAAGTATTCGCGGCGCCGGGAGACACCTACCGCCTATGCGTGAACGGCGGCAGCGCGGGGCTCCCCGCGGGCTGCGCGGAAGCCGTTATCGGCGAGAACAACGAGGCCGTGCTGGAGCTGCGCTTGGAAGGCAGCGGCGCGCAGGCCACGGCGACATTCGTCAAGCCGGACGGCACGGACGCCGGCGGCGTCCGGTTGGAGCTGGTCAGACTGGAAGACGGCAAGACCATTCACGAGCCGTATACGATCAGGCAGCAGGGCAGGCAATATATCGCGGAGCTATCCAAGAGGGGGCAGTACAGACTACAGGCAACGGGCGGAGGCGGCTTAGCAGCCGTCGTGGAATTCTCGGCGGATTCGGCGGGCATCGTCGATCTCGGGGAAGTCGTCCTGAGGAAACCGATTAGATTCGGCGGTTTCAGCGGCAACGGACTCGGCGTATCCGCGGATACGTTGACGCAGGGGGGCAAGCTGACGGTGCGCGCGTTGTACCGGAATGCCGGAGCCCCGGCAGCGGGAGTCACGGATGCCTCTGTGCTGATTCATGTTCCGGAAGGCATGACGCTTCTGCCGGGATCGGTCGTGGTGAACGGAAAAGCGGCGGAAGCGGCAATCGCGGACGGACGGCTGCGCGTATCCATCGGCGACGCTGCGGCCGGCGCGCAAGGCATCGTGCAGCTCGGATTGCAGGCCGACGGCCGCGAGCTTCCGCCAAGCCTTTTCCTGTCGGGGAGCATTGGCTACCACGATGGCGGGGAGAGCAAGGAAGAGACGCTGGGATCGGCTTACGTCAACATCGCGGCGGTTACGCTGCGCATGCCGGATATTCTGTTCAAGCCGGAATTCCGCGCGAGCGGCACGGCGCCGGCGGGCACGACGGTATACGTATACGAAGGGCGCAAGCTGCTGGGAACGGCGGCGGTATCGTCCCAGGGAACATGGCAGCTGGACACGGCGCTTAGCCGTACGGATATACGCCAAGTCCTTATTCGCACGGAAGCGATAGCGGACGGCAAGGTGTACGGCGGTCAAGAAGCCGTCGCGACGTACGATCCAAACGATCCGGGGCTTTACGAAATTGAGGTAGGCCAAACGGGAGGCCGCGTTCATACGATTCATCCGGAGAACGGCGTTGCGGTATTCCCGTTCGTCTACGTGCCCGGTCAGCCTTTCGTCTATAAGTTGAAGTTCCGCGACCCATCCCGGGTTTCGAACGTTAAGGTGTGGACGGGGGACACGGCGGCGGATGCCGTCCTGCGAAACGGAGAATACTTGGCGACGATGAAGCTGGAGGGAGACCCCGGGCCCATTCACGTGACTTATGACGCGAAAGCCTCTGTCGCGGCCGGAGCCGGAGAACCGCCAAGCGAAGAAGAAGCAAGAACGACCTTGCCGAGCCCGTTGCGCGACTATGAGGTCGAGCACGCGGCCGGTCCGGGCGAGCTGGGCGCAGACGGCCGGCCGGTTCCGGCGGACACCGTATCCGCCTTGGTGCGGATGACGAAGGAGCTGGGGGCCCGCGTTACGATTCAATCGAAGGACAGCGCGGATTACGCGCCAACCGACAGAGACTTGCAGCAAGCGGCGAGAACCGGCATTCCGATGTACGGCTCGGCCGTCAGCATCAGTCGCGGTTCTCAGAGCGCCACGTTGACGATCTCCGGCCATATTGCGGGGGGAGGAGCGGCAAGCCGAGGCTTCGGCAGCCTTGCGTTCGGCGCGAAGGAATTCAAGATGGTCGTGGATGCCCTCAATATGGGCACGAAAATCGTCGATCTCGACAGCGCGTTGCAGACGGCCGCGTCGCCGCAGCAAGCGGACCGATTAAGGGAGCTGCGCCAGAGAGCGCAGGAGCTGTGCGATCCAAAGGCGGCGGAATATTATACCGACATGGCCGAAGGCATTATGTTCGATGCTTTGTTCGTGGAATATGTGAAAAACGCGCTTAACGCGGTTGGAAACATCAAGCTATCCGGACTGGGGGGCTTCCTGTTCTGGGTCGAGGGTTACTGGGCGGGCAAGCAGTTGGACAGCGTCATGGACGACCAGATCGCGGAGCTGGAGAAATATTTGAAGATGAACGAATGCATGAAGAAGCCCCAAAAACCGAAGACGCCGCCGAAGGCCTCGCCCAAGTATATTTACGATCCTAGCGGCTATGTGTACGAAGGCCTGGAATCGAACCGGCTGGAAGGCGTGACGGCTACCGTCATGGAGCTGGACGGCGCCAGCGGCGCCTGGAACGTATGGGATGCGGAATGGTACGAACAGCAGAATCCGCAGACGACCGATAAGGCAGGGCGTTATGGTTGGGACGTTCCCCCTGGCTGGTGGAAGGTCAAGTACGAGAAGGAGGGATACGAAACGGCGCATAGCGCCAACTTGGAGGTGCCTCCGCCGCATTTCGACGTCAACGTGGGACTCGTCTCCCACGCGGCCCCCGTTGTTGCGGAGCTGCGCGCGCAGCCTGGCGGGAGAGCCATCGTGGCGGCTTTCTCCAAGCCGGTCAAAGTCTCTTCGATTACGGAAGGGGCGATCCGGGTCATTCGCTCGGACGGCGAACCCGTACCCGGCACCGTTGTCGCGGTGGAGCCGGCTGCCGGCAGCGGCGGGGAAATGTTGGCCATGTCGGCAGCTTTCCGTCCCGAAGCCGCTCTCGCGGCCGGAGAAACTTATACGGTAGAAGTGGGAGGTCTATTGACCAGCTATGCCGGAAGCGCGATTGAGCCGTACGGGCCGGAATCCGTATCCATCGTTGCGGCAGACACGATACCGCCTGGCCCGGTGGAAGGGCTGTTCGGAAGCCTGTCGGAGGACTCTGCGACGCTGGCGTGGAGCGATCCCGCCGATTATGATCTCGGCAAGCTGCTGCTGCGCTGGAGGGAGGCGGGCGAGGCCGCCTACGGCGAACCCGTGGAAATCGCGAAAGGCCTTGAATGGGCCTACGTGGAAGGATTGAGCGAAGAACGGAATTACGACTTCTCCGTTATCGCGGTTGATGAGCATGGCAATGAATCCGCCGCAGCGACATGGACTTTGGAAGCGGCGGTTGGAGGCCCTGACTGGTCCGCGCCTTCCGCGGTCACCGGCTTCAAAGCAGCCGAGATCGGGAAGGACGCGATAAGTCTCGTCTGGAAGGATCCGGCGGCTCCGGATCTGGCCAAAGTGAAGGTACGCTGGGGCCCGGCATCGGACGATGCCGCTGGCAGGACCGTCGAGGTCGGAACGGGAATCGGCAAGCTCGCTATGAAGGGGCTGCAACCGAATACCGCTTACCGGTTCGAAGCGATTGCCGTGGACCATGGCGGCAATGAATCCTTTGCCGCAGTGCTGGAGGCAACGACGTCCGCCGAAACGGGCGGCCCGGGCCATGGCGGTGACGGTCAACCGCCGGCAAAGCCCGATTCGGGGACACGAGAGTGGACGGTAGACGCTGACGGAGGCAGCTTCGAGGCATTCGAGGGCGCATTGCGACTGGACATTCCTCAAGGAGCGGCATCGGAACGGTCATGGCGCATTCGCCTCGATCGGACGGCCGACATCGATGAGGCGGTCCCTGGGGGATATGTGCGCATGTCGCCCACCTATCTGCTGGACGGAGGCGTTGTCCTTCAACGGCCGGTTAAGCTGACCATCGCCTACGTAGGGGAAGGATTCGGCTATGATCCGCGCCGGTTCGGCTTATATCGGAAGACCGCGGACGAAGCAGGTTGGACCTATGTCGGAGGCGCCGTGGACGTTGCGGAGAGTTATATGGAGGCTGACATCGACAGGCTTGGGGAATATGCCGTGTTGATGCGGGATCGTTCGTTCGGCGATTTGACCGGCCATTGGGCAAGAACGGATGTCGAGGTGCTGGCAAGCAGGGGAGTCGTCGACGGCGCAGGAGACGGGCAATTCCGGCCGGAACGCGCCATTACTCGCGCCGAGCTGGCAAAGCTGCTGGTAGAGCTGCATCGTCAACGGTCGGGGGGCAACGAGGATGCGGACGAGAAAGCCTCTTCTCCGAGGTTCTCCGACGTGCCCGCGGACGCTTGGTATGCGCCTTATCTAGCCGAAGCGGCCCGGTACGGCTTGCTTCAAGGCTCGAACGGCATGGCAAGGCCGAACGAAACGATTACGCGCGAGGAGCTGGCCGTCATGCTGAGCCGATTCGCCTTGTTTTCTGGCATGCGGCCCGAGGGCTCGAATGGCGGGCAAGACGTTCTGGCCGGTTACTCGGATACGGGTGCCGTCTCCAGCTGGGCGCAAGAGGGGATGCGACAGGCCGTGCGCCGCGGGTGGCTGAAGGGCGTCACGGCTGCCGAGCTGAAGCCGCGAAGCGGGGCTAGTCGCGCCCAGGCGGCCGTCATGCTGCATCGCTTGCTGCAGGACTTGGGCTGGATTTCGAAGCAGGAGTAGAAGAAGAGAATGAAATCAGCCCCGGGGTTCTTAGGACCCCGGGGCTGTTTGTTCCTTCATTTGCGCTTATTTGACTGAATAATCGATACTACAAGCGTTCCAATAAACGGATAATCAATGTCAGCGCTTCGGCGCGAGTGGCTGTCGCGTTCGGGGCGAAGCGATTGCCGTCTTTACCTTGGATCAAGCCGGCCGCGACAGCCGCCGCGACTTCCCTCTGCGCCCATGCAGGTACGGAATCGGCATCGTTGAAGGACAGAGAGGAACGGTCATCCGGTTTAAGTCCTGCGGCGCGGGAGATAATAACCGCCAGTTGAGCGCGGGTTAACCGACCGCCGGAGCGGAACGTAGCATCCTCGAAGCCGCCAATAAGACCGGCGGTAACGACGCGCGCCACATGGGGTTGTGCCCATGCAGGAATGCTTCCGAAATCTTGCAGGGCATCGGCATCTCCTTCGCCATCCAGACCAAGCGCACGGCTGATCATGACGGCGAATTCGCCGCGCGTCACGATGTTGTTCGGACGGAAGCTGCCGTCGGAGAAGCCGTTCACGATGCCGAGCTTAACGGCTTGCTCGATGGTGGATTTGGCCCAATGGTTCGTTGTGTCCGAGAATGGAACAGTCGGAGTCCCGTTTCCTTCTTCCTCGGAAGTAGTTTCTTCCTCGCCGGGCTCTCCTTCCGACCCAGGGTCCTCCTTGCCATCGTCAGGCGTTGGCCCGCCGCTGCCAGAACCCGGTGGCTCCAGCCCTGGAGGCATTCCCCCGTTGCCGTTACCTCCTGGAGGGATGGTCTGATCACCGGCATTTTTGGCGGAGGACTCGTTAAATTTGAAGTCAACGTCGTATTGCTCGTCATAGATAAATCCTGGGATCGTGCCGCTTAGATCCCAATAGATGGACACCCAACCCGGAATTTTGCCGGACAGATCCGATAGCGAGAAGGTGACAACGCGCGTATTCGTGCTCGAATCGGTCCCCGAGCCGCCGCCGCTGCCGCCGTTCAGCGTAAAGCCCGTAACTTCCTTGCTTTGTTTTAAAGTGAAGGAAACGGTTTTGTTGCCTCCGGCCACCTTGACCAGAGCCGTAGTGAACACGTACTGGTTCATGACGGACACGCTTTCGGTGCCTTTCTTGAGAACCGTGAAGTCCATCAAGTAATTGCCGTCGGCAGGGTATTGAGGTCCTTGGTTGCCAGGGTTGCTCGGGTTGCCAGGATTGTTGGGATTGCTTGGCGTTCCCGTATTCGTCGTGTTGACCGCGGCCTCGAAGGCGGAGACGGCAAGGCGCAGTACAAGCAGAGCCGCATCCGTCTTGATTTGGGATCCATTCAGAGCAATGGCTTCTTGCCCTGCCGTGTCGATGGCCGTTTTATACGAGGCCATCGCTTCGGCCGGATATTCGCCAATCTCGCTGCCTGCCCTGGCTCCCCGCCATTGAGTCAGAGCGCTCTTGTATTCGGCAGACAACTGCGAATTGTTGACGCCGTTGAAGTTCAGCCGAACGTTGTGGGTCTGGTCGTAATTGGCATGCGGGATGACGACGTGCATTCTGGCTTCCAGTAGAGCAGACAAGGATATGTTCTGGAGCAGAACGACGCGATAATCCTCGCTCTCGCTTGTGTATAATACTTCCGCCTCGGTATAGCCCGCGTCGGCTTGCTTGTACTGGAATGATACCAGCTGCGAGCTGTTCGGGATGTTCAGAATGACATGATGAAGCGAGTCGCTTTCCTGGGTCGCGCGAGCCGGCTTGGACAGGAAGTCGTCTGCCATGGAGAAACCGGCATCAGTCGCATGAGCAACCGTAAACTGCAAGGTATCGCGCTGCGAAGTCAGGAAAGCCTGAACCGCATTGCCCAGAGCTGTGGATGCGCTTGTAATATTCGGACGAGTGGCGCTTAACCGGGAGCCTGTAGCGATAGCTTCGTCGATAGCGGCTTGAAGGTCAGCCAATGAAGCCTCATCATACTGTCCGCTCCGTTCCCCGGTGGACGCGCTTGTAAATAGAGCTTGCGCTTCCGCGATATCTGCGTTCAAATTGTCAAGCAGCGTGCCGTTCAGGCTAAGATAGACCGTCTCGATTACGCCGGGATCGGCAGTTGTGGAGTATTCCAGCTTGATGAGGCCGCTGATGGCGTGGCTGGGCATCGTACTAGTTCTGTGCTGCGCCTGAATGGTGTAGAAGCCAGCGGTCTCCACGTTTGCATGGACAGGAACAAGGGGATCAACCGCAAACGTGGCGGAACCATCCGTGTTCGGGCGGAAATAGTTAACGTTGTCTATAGCGATGCTATCGCTAATGGCAATGTTGGCATGTTCGCGAAGCGTATTCCGCTTCAGAATCATGGCCGTTGGTCCGAATAGGGAGCTCTTCGGGGATTCGGTCGCGTTCGCATCAAGGGAGTCCAACACGATCAGGCGCGATGGAATGGCGAATAGACGTGAATTGTTGACGGTGGCCGTCGTCGTAGCAAGAGCCGTAATTCGTTCTTCGACTTGAGCTTGCGTAGCCAACGGATCGTTATAGACGGTTCTGGCGGACGTAATCGAAGAATCCATAGTCGCAGGCGTCAGCGCGCCTATCGCGCCTTCAATATACAAGCCGGCGTTAGGAACGTAAGCAAGACCCGCCGCAAACGCCTCGGCCTCTACCAACCTGGCAAGAAGTACGGATTTGTCGACCTTGACTCGCTGTTGTTTAAAAAGATTTAATGCTCCCGTAAGCGCGGTGTACGCGGCTCCGATTTCTTCATCGGTCGCGTTTGCATTGTCGGCGACAGCTTGAGCTTGGCCGATGGCGTAGGCAAGCGACGCTCTGGCGCCTGAGGCGTATGCGCCATGCCAGGCGCCTTCTTGACCTTCCGTACTGGTATACAGAGCTTGGGTTACTGTAATTTGCCAAAGCAACTCCTCGCGATCAATCGCCGGACCGCCGGGATCCGGATTATTGTCTATCGGCACAAAAGGCAGATTCGACACATCGACGACGACTTGCGCCCTGTACCAGTGATCGTAGTCGAGCGGCTCCCCTCCTGCTTGGAGGTACAGGTCCTTCACGATAATATGCATGAGCACTTCCTGCTTGCCCCTGATATCGTGAATCGGAAATTCGACCGTGCCGTTGTAACCCTGTACCAGCTTATTCTCTTGCTGAGGCCCGCGGATGGCATGGCCGTCGGACACGGCAACTTCCACGGACGGCTCATAATGGGCTTCGGCGGCCACCTCGTCCGAGCCTGGCGCGCCGCCTGGTTTCAGGCTGCCCCAGTACTCATACCAGTCATAATTAATAAAGCTGACTTGCAGCTTGTAGTTGCCGTTTAGGACAACCAGCTTGCCTATCGTAGAAGCAAGATGATCCTCGGCATACGAGCCTTCGGTACTGCCGTTCTTCAGGATGCGGAAGCCGACCTCGTATTCCCCGTCCGGGACTTTGGTGGCTGGAGCGGGATCCGCGTCGGCCGCCGCTACGGGTACGGCGGACAATAACAAGAAGCAGGCAAGCAGAATGGACATGTAACGCTGAAGCGATTTTTTAATTAACATGCTAACGGTTTCTCTCCTTTGCGAATGGAATGTGACGCCAGGCGTTGTTGGGCAGCCTTCGTTGCACAAGCGACGAGCAGAGCGGGGGCCTGCCTGCCCGTCGCTTGCGCGACGAAAGCATAACGCTTACGGAATGCGTGCATGAATGGCGCTCTGATGCTGCTTTATATAGGGGCCACGGAAAAAGTCGTGGCGAACGGGCTGCACCGCAATCTCGCGGCGGCAGCCCGTTATGTTTTACCGTTTACGCCTTAGAGCCATTCGATTTGGATATCATGGGTCTGGTTGTACAGACCGAATACCGATACGGAGATTTTCGCCTTGGCGTTCACGCCGAAATCGTCAATAGGGAACGTGTAGTAGATATTGCCGCCCGAAGTCGTGCCCGTGTAGGAAGTATACGTCGTGCCGCCATCGTGGGAGATGCTCAGGCCGTAAATGTTGTACAAGACGGATGTGGAGAATCCGAGCGTGACCGTTTCGCCGTCGCTGGCAAGCGATGCGGGTTTAACGGCATAACCGTCAGCCGCGGACGTTTCCGACGGGTTAGCTGCTTTCACGATTTTGAAATTCAGGTCGCTGGCGGCGGATGCGGAGCTTACGATCATGACAACGGATAGGACAAGGGCCATCAACATGGCAGGCAGCATTTTTTTTAACGAAAATTTCATTAGTTTCTCTCTCCTTTAGCATAAGTTCGTAGTCGTCTCATCGGAGACGCTGGGCCAGGACGACAGGACAACGATTGGGTCAAGCCTGGGATGGCGCCACGCGTCGGCGGGCCATGGAGGCCTCCTTCCCGTCAGCAGATAAGTGCAGGTGGCAGAGCCACAGAAACAGACAAGGGTGCAAGATAATGATAATCATTATCGATCATGTTGTAAAAAAAATCTGTGGTTGAAGCATGGACGCACCGGTATACGCCGCTTTGCTTCTCTCTCAGAAAGTTGCCCGGCATGTACATCGCCGGTGACACACTGAATTCTACAGACGGATTATGAACGCAGTATGAATTTTAGATTACATTTTCCCAAGGTTATCCATCGATGAGCCGGTGCGTACATTACTCCGCCTTCTGGGATAAGGTCCTTTTCCTACGTTGTCGCGGGCTGAGGGATGATTTCAACAGTTCGATCGGGAATTAGGAATTGCGCCAGACTTTGAGAGTCCGAGGCGGCCAAAGGCTCCTCCGACAAAACTGTAATCTGAAGTTCACGCTCCGTTCACATTGCGGAAGTAAAATCCTCGTGAAGCGTTAATGATAATCTCTCTCAAAAAGAGGGCGGCGCGGAGGTTGGAGGGTAACTGGCATTGGAAGCAGTCAGAAGAGCTATCGATACAATGAGAAATGCCGGTGCAAAGCGGCAGGAGCGGGATCAGGCTCATACGGCGAGCAGGCCGCTCCTGATCATCGCAGCCGCAATGACGGCAGCCGGATTGCTGGCGGGCTGCAGCGCGGGAGCGGCAAGCGGGGGAGAGCAGACGGGGAGAATAGCCGTCACCGACTTTGCGGATCGGAAGGTAACGTTTCAAGCGGCCCCGAGCCGGATCGTCGCGTTGGGCAACGGCGAGGTGGATATCGTCTACGCGCTGGGCGCATCCGTGGTCGGCAGACCGGAAGATAACGGCGGACTGCTAAAGGAGCAAGTAGCGGACGTGCCCGTCGTCGGCTCCGTCCACACGGTCGATCTGGAGAAGATCGCGTCGCTGAAGCCGGATGTCGTGCTCGGCAATTATCCCATTAACAGCAACGACGTCCCCCTGCTGGAGA
The DNA here is from genome assembly GCF_018604145.1 of Paenibacillus agaridevorans. Taxonomy (NCBI): domain Bacteria; kingdom Bacillati; phylum Bacillota; class Bacilli; order Caryophanales; family Paenibacillaceae; genus Paenibacillus; species Paenibacillus agaridevorans. The sequence goes on from NZ_CP075889.1 coordinate 7,478,191, forward strand.
GCATAGGGTCGAAGATCGTGTTGACGCAAGGCAATTCGATTGCGGATATTAAGCAACAAATACAGCTGTTCGGCAAGCTGCTTGAGCGGGAAGAGAAGGCGGCCGAGCTGCTCGCGAAGCTGGACGGAGAGCTGGCGGAACTGAAAGCCGCGGCCTCCGAGAACGCTCCGCGCGTACTAATGGTATACGGCGCGCCGGGTACATACCTGGCCGCGTTGCCGAACTCGCTGGCCGGCAACCTGCTGGAGGCGGCAGGGGGACGAAATATGGCGGCGGAGTTCCCGCGGCTGCAGAATTATCCGCAGTACGCCCAGCTCAACACGGAGCGAGTGGTGGAAGCAAGTCCTGATGTCATCATGATCATGACGCACGGCAATTCGGAAGAGGTGCAGAAGGGCTTCGTTCGCGAGATGGAGGGGAATCCGGCATGGAATTCGCTCGCGGCTGTTCGCGAAGGACGCATCCACGTGCTTCCGGCGGAGCTGTTCGGGACCAACCCCGGTACGAGAGTGCCCGAAGCCGTAAAGCTGCTGACGGAGCTGCTCGCACCATGAACGTGAAGGTGAGGAATAATCGAAGGCGCTGGATGGCCATTGGCGCGGGCCCTCTGCTGATTCTATCGATGCTGTACGGCATCGGAAGCGGATCGGTATCGATCTCGCCGGCGGAGATTTGGCACACCTTGTTCGGGGCGGGGGATACCGCCCACGAATCGATTATTTGGAATCTGCGCCTTCCGCGCGTGTTGATCGGTTTGCTCGTCGGCGCGTGCCTCGCCGCTTCGGGGGCGCTGCTGCAAGGCGTCATGCGGAATCCGCTCGCGGATCCCGGCATTGTCGGCGTGTCGGCGGGCGGCGGGGTAGCGGCGGTTATCGCGTTAGTACTCTTCCCGCAGTTCGCTTATCTGCTGCCGGGCTTCGCCTTCGCGGGAGCGCTGGTCTCGTCCCTGATCATCTACTTGCTGGCCTGGGACGGAAGCAGCTCGCCCGTTAAGATCGTGCTGGCCGGCATCGCGGTGAACGCGCTGCTGGGCGGCGTGATGAACGGCATCATGGTGCTGAACAGCGATCGCATTCAGAGCGTCATCCCTTGGCTCTCGGGAAGCTTGAGCGGCAGAAGCTGGCCGCATCTGCAATTCATGCTGCCTTACGCGGCAGCGGGTCTGCTGCTGGTGCCGTTCGCGGCGAAGACGACGAACTTGCTCATGCTTGGCGACCAATCGGCATCGTCATTAGGCCAGCATGTCGAGCGGCAGCGCTTCCTGATCGTCGCATTGGCGTCCTTGCTGGCGGGCGCAGCGGTTAGCGTCGCCGGACTGGTGGGCTTCGTGGGGTTGATCGTGCCGCATGCCGTGCGGCTGCTCATCGGCGAGGACTACCGATTTTTGTTGCCGTATTCCGTCGTCGGCGGAGCCGCGATCATGGTCATTGCCGACACGGCGGCAAGAAGCTGGTTCGATCCGCTGGAGCTGCCGGCTGGTATTTTGCTCGCATGTATTGGAGCGCCGTTTTTCCTGATGCTGCTCAAGAAGAGGAGACTGATCCGATAGACGACCGTCACTTGGGCGCTGACTACGGTCGGCATCAGCCATAACTTGCAAGGCGCTAATCTTGAAATAATGCCAATACCACAATCCAGGGAGGAATCGACAATGGTTATTGTTACGAACGTATCGCAAATTACGAAGGGCAACGGAGCGAAGCTGATCGAACGCTTCAACAAGGTGGGCAAGGTTGAAGGGATGAAAGGTTTCCTGGGTCTCGAAGTCATGCTGACGGAGAACACGAAGGAGTATGACGAGGTGACGGTGAGCACGCGCTGGGAGAGCAAGGAAGACTTCCAGGGATGGACGCGCAGCGAGGCGTTCCGCGAATCCCATTCCCACCGGGAGACGCCGGAATACATCATCTCCAACAAGATTGCCTTCTATGACGTGAAGATCGTGCGGAACCCGCTCCCCGAGGCCGAAGCCCAGGGCGCGTAAGACGATGGCGAATGGGCTTTCGGGAGTCGACTGTCGGCTCCTGAAGCCCTTTTGCATGGAATCGGGGCAAGAAAATAATTAGAGGCTAGGGTTGACAGCGAATTCAAATAATTGGTAGGATATTTAGTGATAATAATTATCATTATCATACATAGTGATTTTATATATGGAAGGGACGGGAATGCGTTGACAACGAAGGCGAAGATTAGCGGCTTGCTGGCCGCATTATGTATAGCGCTGCTGGCGTGGCCGGCAAGCATGATGGCCGCGGCAGATCTTGCGGACGGTACATATACGGCGAATTACCTCATCTTGAAGGCGGAGAACGATTCCGTCTCCATGGCGAACGACTATTGGGAGAAACCTGCCACGGTCACGATCAAGGACGGCAAGGCGACGGTAAGAGTGACGATCAACCATAGCTTCTGGGTGACGGAGTTCAAGGTACCGGGAAGCGGAGGGTCGTTCGTGAATACGAAGGTCGTCAGCTCCAACAAAAAAGCGGATACGCGGCTGGTGGAATTTCCGGCGGACATTACGGAGCCGATTCTCTCGAAAATCCACGTGACCGTCGAAGAGATCGATTATGACCACGATTATACGATCCGATTCGTGTTCGAACACGACAGCTTCAAGCTGGTAAAAGGCGCAGCTCCGGCGCAGACGGCGGCGACAAAGCCTTCGACTGCGGCGACAACGAAGCCGACTGCAACGGCAGAGCCGGCAACCGTGCCGGCAGCGAAGCCGACTACTACGGAGCCGATTGCAACGGCGGAACCGGCGCAAAGCGGCGGGCTTACTGGCAGCGGGGCCGGTTCGACCGAACAATCGGCAACGGGCGTCAAGCCTGCGAGCGGGTCTTCCGCCGCGGCACAGCCAGCGGCAGCGCCGACGGATAGCGGCTCGGCTGCCGAGCTTCTCCCTTCGGCAACGGCAACAACGGCTGCTGGCGAAGACGGCACAGGGGAATCGTCTGCTTCGCCTGCGTCAGGGCAAGATGGCACGGAGAACAGTGAGACCGGTGAAGGAGAAGCCGATCAGGTAGCCGGAGATGCGGAAGGAGAAGAATCCGCCGAAGGTGGCGACGTACAGTCGAAAGGCGGCGATGCGACGGAAAACGGCGACACGGCAGGAGGCGGCGACGTGCAGCTGGCCGACGGCGATGTGCCGGGGGGCGAAGCCGTGACGACGCTTGCGGCCGGAGAGTCGACGGAAGCGCCGGCCGAAGAGAAGGGCGGAAGCGGGCTGGCCTGGTGGACGCCGATCGCGGCGGTGCTCGTACTGGGAGCCGGGGCGTTCTATATTTGGAAACGGAAAGTTCGGTAATAAAAAGGGGACGGGAATAAGGGAAATAGGGGGATTGAATACATGTTGAGAAGAAGCGGCAAGCTGGCAGCGGCGGCATGGATCGCGCTGTGCCTGCTTGTAGCGGCAGGCTGCGACAACGCGCAGGGCCTTGAGGGCGGAGCGGCAACTCAGGCTCCGGCCGTAACGGAGTCGGCGGCCCCGAGCGTTTCCACGCAGGAAGCTGCGGAAGCGCCGGAGGAGCATCGGATCGTATCGACAACCGTGGCGATTACGCAAATTATGGATCTGCTGGAGATCGATCTGATTGGTATCCCGAAAAGCGTGAAGACGCTGCCGGAGAGGTACGACGAGGTGACGAAGGTCGGCAATCCGATGAGTCCGGACATGGAGCTGGTGAAGTCGCTTAAGCCAACCGAAGTGTTGTCGGTCACGACGCTGCAATACGATCTGGAGCCCGTGTTCGACAATGCGGGCATTGACGCGACCTTCCTGGACTTGACCAGCCTGGAGCGGATGCAGGCGGAGATTGTGAAGCTGGGCGAGAAATACGGCAAGCAAGACAAGGCCGCCGCAATCGTCAGCGAATACAATGCGACGCTGGAGAAGATCCGCGAGGCGACGGAGGGCAAGGAGAAGCCGAAGGTGCTTATCCTTCTCGGCGTCCCGGGAAGTTATCTCGTGGCGACGGAGCATTCCTATATCGGCGACCTGGTCAGACTGCTCGGCGGCGTCAATATCGTGCAAGGCGAGAAGGTGGAGTTTCTGGCCTCCAACACGGAATACCTTCACCAATCCAATCCCGATGTCATTCTGCGCGCCGCGCATGGCATGCCGGAAGAGGTTGTAAAGATGTTCGACGAGGAGTTTAAGAAAAACGATATTTGGCATCACTTCAAGGCGGTGCAAAATGACCGGGTCTATGATCTGCCGGAGCCGCTCTTCGGCACCACGGGGAATTTGGCGGTCGGTGAGGCGCTGGAGGCGCTGCTGCCGATGCTGTATCCCGACGAACCGTAGAGGAACGTGAACATGAATACACCGATAACAAAGACAGATTCGAAGGAACATGCAGACGAAGCTTTGCCAATGGGTACGCGCCCGTATGCAGGAGCTGGCGCGAAGGCAACCAGCAGGTCGTGGAGAAAGCTTAAACCTTACGGCCTGATCATCTTTACGGCCCTGCTGCTGGCGGGGCTCGCCTTGTTCTCCGCGATGACGGGCAGTATCAAGGTGTCGTTCGGCGAGCTGCTGGGCGGACTCATGAGCGGCACGAACGAGCAGGTGGGGATTATTAAGGATTTGCGCTTTCCGCGCATTATCGTATCCATGCTGTCGGGAGCCGCGCTGGCCGTATCGGGAGCGCTGTTGCAGGCCGTTATGAAAAATGCTCTCGCGGAGCCGGGCATTATCGGCATTTCGTCAGGTGCGGGGCTTGTGTCGATCACGGTCGTCACGCTGTTCCCGATGCTCTACTTCTGGTCGCCGTTATTCTCCGTGTTGGGCGGCGCCTTGGCCTGTTATCTGGTCTATTCGCTCTCCTGGCGCACGGGATTGAACCCGCTTCGGCTTATTCTGGTCGGCATCGCGATCAACGCGACGTTTACGGGGCTCGGGCAATCCTTTAATTACCGGGGCAGCTACGCCGTAACCAGCGTCAATCAAGCCATCTCTTCCATCTTCACGATGAAGACTTGGGAGGATGTCCATATTCTCGCTATCTTCGGCGGGATCGGATTGATCGTATCGCTGCTGCTGGGAGGCTGGTGCAATATGCTGGCCTTTAATGACGAGACGGCCCGCAATCTGGGGCTTCGCGTCGTGCGCGTCAGGCTGCTCATCTCGGCTGCGGCGGTACTGCTGGCTTCGGTGGCAACGGCCATCGGCGGACTCATCATGTTCGTCGGCCTGCTCGTCCCGCACATCGGCCGGGCATTGGTAGGCTCGAGCTATAAGCTGCTTATTCCGTTCTCGGCGATCGGGGGAGCACTGCTGGTGCTGGCGGCGGACACGATCGGAAGAACGGTACTGGCCCCCGCGGAAATACCGGCTTCTATAATAATGGCGGTCATCGGCGGCCCGTTTCTTATCATCATGCTAAAGAGAAGCGATCGACTGAATAAATAAAGGAGCGGCGGAGACGGCCGCGAGCACGGGAGGGTTGGAATACGCATGAAGCAGCTGCTTATTACGGACGATGACTATAATAGCCGCGTCCTGCTGGGCCACTATATGACCAAAGAAGGTTTCCGGGTACTGGAAGCGCAAAATGGTCGCGAGGCGATAAACGTTCTGGAAAATCAGGCCGTGGATCTTGTCATTATGGATATCATGATGCCGGAAGTGGACGGACTGACGCTCTGCGAATATACCCGCAAAAACTACGATATTCCCATCATCATCCTGTCCGCGCGCGACCAGCTCAGCGATAAGGAGCAAGGCTACTTAAGCGGCACGGACGATTACGTGACGAAGCCGTTTGAGCTGCCGGAGCTGCTGTTCCGGGTCAAAGCCCTGTTCCGCCGGTACTCCTTCGCGTCAAGCGACAAGATCCGGCTGAGCCGTCTCGTCATCGATCGTAAAAATTACGAGGTAGTCGACGGGGACGAAGTCCTCCTACTGCCGCTCAAGGAGTTCGAGCTGCTGGCTCAGCTGGCGGAATATCCCGGGCGGGTATTCTCGCGCGACGAGCTGATCCATCTCATCTGGGGCTCCGATTACGGCGGCGACGAACGGACGGTGGATGTTCATATCAAACGGCTGCGCAAGCGGTTCTCGGAGGTTGGCGGAGGCTTCCACATCCATACGATTCGCGGTGTTGGCTACAAGCTCGAGGTGCTGGCTTAATGCGTTCGCTTTATTTTCGCGTGTTCCTGATTACGCTTTATACGATACTCATCAGCAGCTTCCTGGGCTTCTATGTCGCCAACGTCTATTATCATTGGTCGCTGAAGCCCTATCAGGACGAGAAGCTGTTCGGCACGCTTCTGCACGTAAAGGGGCATATCGAGGCGCATCCGGAGGCGATGGGCGATACGCTCAGGGCTTCGGCGGAGCTGGGCTACCAGCTGTACGCGTACGACGAAGCGGGCAACGATTTGTATTACGGAAGAGACTTTGCAAAGAAGGATCTGGGTAACGGGGTTAAGACGCAAGTGCTGGAAGGAGGACAGTACCACGGCATTGCCGCATTCCCGAACAAGGCGTTTTCCTCCGGTTACTTCGACAATACTCTCAGCAATACCGTAGGCGTACAGGTGACGGCGGGAGCCGACAGGTACGCTCTTTTCCTGCGTCACGACAGCAATGTCCACTTCGATGAGCTGCGCACGTTTTTTTTCTTCATGTTCATGCTGACGGTCCTGTTCAGCGTGCCTTACTTCATGCTCAGCACGCGATATCTGGTTCAACCCATCGTCCAGTTGAAGGAAGCGACAAAGCGGATCGCCCAAGGGCAATACAAGCTTAGACTGCCGACCAGGCGGAAGGACGAGATCGGCGAGCTGGCGAGCCATTTTCAGACGATGAGTATGGAGCTGGAACGCGCAGACCAGCGCACCAAGGAATTCGTCGCAAACGTGTCGCATGAGATTCATTCGCCGCTCGCTTCGATTCAGGGCTATGCGGATTCGCTGCTCGGCAAGGAGAGCGATCCCGCGCGGGTTCGGGAATACGCCGCCATTATCGGACAAGAAACGCGGCATCTTGCGACGCTAAGCCGTCAGCTGCTGCTGCTCTCGACGTTGGATCATGCCAACCAAACGACGGAGAAGAAAAGCTTCCCGCTTCAGCCGCAGCTGCGCCAGACGCTTCAGTTGCTGGAATGGCAGTTGGCCGAGAAGGAGATCGCCGTGCGGCTGCTGGTGCCCTCCGGCATGGAGGTACACGGCGACGAAGTGCTTCTGATGCAGGTATGGTCGAACCTGCTCTCCAACGCGGTCAAGTATATCCCCGCAGGCCGCTCGATCCAGATTCAAGGCCATATCGAGGACGGTTGCTCCGCGATCCGGATATCCGATACGGGCGACGGCATCCCCGAGGAGCATCTGCCGTTCATTTACGATCGTTTCTACCGCGCGGACAAGGCGAGAGAAAGGAAGTCCGGCAGCACGGGACTTGGTCTATCCATCGTGCAGCGTATTGTCCATCAGCATGGCGGAACGATCGGCGTGGAAAGCCGTTCAGGCGCGGGAACAACGTTTACCGTGAGTCTGCCGCTTGAATCGAGCAAACAAGTCAACGTTCTCCCTTTTAATCCATTTTTTAAAATGTAGGAACGTATCGGGAGCGCCTTCGTTATTCTATGCTTGTGATATAATGCAACAAGAGTAAGGAGGCGGATGAGATGGAAAGAAGTTCGTTATGGATCGACGGTCGGCGGCGAGAAGCTGCAGCTTATAGTGAGTTGAGGGCGCCGCATTCGGCAGAGATCATCGCGGAGGTCGCAATGGCGAGCCGCGCGGAAACTGGCGAAGCGATCGCTGCCGCATACGCGGCACGGCATTCGATGCGAGCGATGCCCGCCTATGCGCGGGCTTCGATTCTGGAGCGGGTAGCCTCGCTGCTGGGAGAGCGCAGGGAGGAAGCCGCCCGGATCATCGCGCTGGAGGCGGCTAAGCCGCTCAAGTACGCGCTTGCCGAGGTGGACAGGACGGTACAAACGTACAAGTTCGCCGCCGAGGAGGCCAAACGGCTGTACGGAGAGACGATCCCGCTGGACGCGGCGCCGGGCGGGGAAGGAAGGCTGGCCTATACCGTTCGCGAGCCGCTGGGCGTTATCGGCGCCATCACGCCATTTAACTTCCCGTTGAATCTAGTCGCGCACAAGGTCGGACCGGCCGTGGCCGCCGGCAATACGGTCGTGCTGAAGCCAGCGAGCCAGACACCTCTCTCGGCGTATCTGATCGCCGATTTGTTTCATGAGGCTGGCCTGCCGTCTGGAGCGCTTAATGTCGTTACGGGAGCGGGCAGCGTCGTCGGCAATGCCATCGTGGAGGATGACCGCGTGGCGATGGTGACGTTTACGGGCAGTCCGGAGGTGGGCAAAGCGCTACGCGCGAAGGCCGGACTTAAGCGCGTCACGTTGGAGCTAGGTTCCAACTCGGCGCTTATCATCGACCGCGACACCGATGTGGAGAAAATAATTCCGAGATGTGTCATGGGCGCGTTCTCCAATCAAGGGCAGGTATGTATTTCGCTGCAACGGATTTATGTGCATGACGATGTGTACGAGAGGTTCGTGGAGGGTATGCGCCTGGCAGTGATGGGACTAAAGATCGGCAACCCGCTGGAAAAGGATACGGATGTCTCCGCCATGATTGCCTCGGTTGAGACCGAACGGGCTTTGCTTTGGATCGGGGAAGCCTTGGAGAACGGAGCCAGACTAATTGCCGGTGGCAAACTTCGCGAAGGCGTTCTGGAGCCGACGGTGCTGGTCGACACGGCTGAGGACATGAAGGTCAGCTGCATGGAGTTGTTCGCTCCTGTAGTCAACATCGGCAAGGTTAGCAGCATGGACGAAGCGATCGCCGCGGTCAATGATTCCCGATTTGGTCTTCAAGCGGGCATCTTCACAAAGGATATCGGCCTTGCACTGCGAGCGGCGGACGAACTGCATGTCGGAGGCGTCATCATTAACGACATTCCGACGTACCGAGTCGATCATATGCCTTACGGAGGCGTCAAGGAAAGCGGCACGGGCCGCGAAGGCGTGAAGTATGCCGTGCAGGAAATGACGGAGATGAAGCTGATCGTCGTGAATCGCCAAATTTGATGAATTCCATGTCCTCGAAAAACAGGCCGGACAAGGGTCTCATAGTATAAATAAGGCCAGAGCGCACCAAGCTACATATATAGAGGTGTGCTCTGGCTTTGTTTTTTGTTCAAATATAGGAAAGCTAACGGACATGAGCGACACTAAAGCTCGATTTTTCGTTAGAGTAACATTTTAACGGACAAGGGAGGCTCTATTACGATGAAAAGTCGCGAGATACGGCATGTATGGTGCATATAGAGGGCCGCGTGAGGCTGTCGATTCATTGTGAGTTAATGAGCTGAAACGTTCTGCTTTCGCTAACGGACCTCAGAGCCTCTATTTGCAGCATTTTCGCGATATTGAAAATCTAACGGACTCAGATGACGCTATTTGGTGCATTTCCGCCCATTCTATGCGGTTTTGACGGAAGTAAGGTCGTCTGTGTCCGTTACCATTTGAACAGGCCCCATTTTCGCGAAATAGCGACTGTGGTGTCCGTTACGATCAGCCTTTACTTCACTGCGCTGCCGTCCACAATGAATCGCCAGCCTCCCGTGTCCGTTAGCGGCAGGGCTGATCATTTGTGATCGCAAAGACCCGTAAGGGAGAACGTGTTAGTTTGGGCCGCTTATCGAGATGATCAGGATGATATAGGCAAGTAGTCAGAAAATTTAAACATTCCATCTTGACCCTCGGGATTTTTTGAGTATAATAAAACTAAAGTCAAAGAAAGTCAAAGTCAACGAGTTGACATTTAACTGTCCTGATGCTCTGGAAATGTAAGTATCAGGGGTATGGCTTTCTGAAGACGATACTCAGGGAGGTTGGTGATTTGCGTAATATTTCCGATCTCATTGAACATCACCTCAAACAAATGCTTGACGGCAGCGACGAAGGCGCGGTGGAGATTCAGCGCAACGATCTTGCCGACCGCTTCTCTTGCGTGCCTTCCCAGATCAATTACGTAATCAGCACGCGTTTTACGCTGGAGAAGGGGTACATGGTGGAGAGCAAGCGGGGCGGGGGCGGTTACATCCGCATTCAGCGAGTCGATCTGCCCGCGCTCAAGAACCTTCAGTACCATATTGAACGAACGATTGGCGACAGCGTCGACCAAAGCGCCGCGGAGGGCCTGATTTATCAGCTGCATGAAGCGGGTATGATTACAGTAAGGGAGTCGAATCTGCTGCGGGCGGCGATCCATCGGGACACAATTGCCCTGGTGCTGCCTATGCGGGATGAGATTCGCGCAAGGCTGCTGAGAGCGATGCTCATCTCATTGCTAGCCAAATAGGGAATAGCGGAAGGGAGGGACCGAAGCTTTGTATTGCCAAGAATGCGGCAAGAAGCCGGCTACGCTTCATTTTACGAAAATCGTAAACGGCGAGAAGACGGAATTCCACATCTGCGAAGGCTGCGCCCGCGAACGGGGCGAAGGCATTCCGGGTTCACCAAACAGCTTCTCCATCCACAGCCTGTTATCGGGACTGCTGGACTTTAATGCAATAGGCAACTCGGCATCGGCTTTGTCCGGTGCTCCTCAGCAGCCGATACGCTGCGAGGAATGCGGTCTAACGTACACGCAATTCAGCAAGATCGGCCGATTCGGCTGCAGCTCCTGTTACCAAGCATTCTCGGAACGTCTGGATCCGCTACTGAAGCGGGTGCACAGCAGCACGACGCACAACGGTAAAATTCCGAAACGTTCGGGAGGCCTTATCCAGTGCAGGCGCGAGATCGAACGATTGCGCAAGGATCTGCATACCCATATCGAGCAGGAGGAATTCGAAAGCGCGGCAACTCTGCGCGACGAAATCCGCGAGCTGGAACGCAAGATCGCGGAGATGTAGGTTGTAGCAACAACGTAATGGCAGTCGGAGCTTTTGAACCACCTTTAAAGGAAGGGTGTGAAGGGGTTGACAGTACATCGCTTCTCCCAAGACGCTCTGAGCGACTGGATGCGGACATTGGGTCCGGACTCCGACGTCGTGATCAGCAGCCGGGTGCGAGTGGCCCGCAATTTGCGGAAGCAGCCGTTCCCGATGCTCGCTACGAGCGCCCAGGCGAATGAAGTGCTGGAGCAGCTGGCGGATGTCAGCAAGTCGGGCAAGCTGGACGAAGTAGGCTCCTTCGAGACGCTGCTGTTATCCGAGCTTAGCGAGTTGGACAAACGAGTGCTCGTGGAGAAACATCTTATCAGCCCGAATCTGGCGAACGAGTCTCGCGGCGGGGCCGTCGTGCTCAGCGAGAACGAATCCGTCAGCATTATGATTAACGAAGAAGACCATCTGCGCATCCAATGTTTATATCCCGGCTTCCAAATCGGCGAAGCATGGGCGTTGGCAAGCGGAATTGACGATATTTATGAAGAAGTGGCGGATTATGCCTTCGACGAGAAGCGCGGTTATCTGACGACCTGTCCGACCAACGTCGGAACGGGGATTCGGGCATCGGTCATGATGCATCTGCCGGCATTGGTATTGACGCAGCAGATTAACCGGATTCTGACTGCCGTAACGCAAGTCGGTCTTGCCGTTCGCGGCCTCTATGGAGAAGGCAGCGAAGCGTTAGGCAATCTGTTCCAGATCTCGAATCAAATTACGCTCGGACAGTCCGAAGCGGAAATCATCGATAATCTACATGATGTAGCCAAGCAGATTATCGAGCATGAACGGGCGGCGCGCAAACGTCTTCTGGCGGAGTCCAGACTGCGAACGGAGGATCGCGTCAAACGTTCCTTCGGCATTCTGTCCCACGCGGTTATCATGGACTCCAAGGAAGCCGCGCAGAGGCTGTCGGACGTTCGTCTCGGCGTCGATCTGGAGCTGTTGCCGGACGTAACGCCGCAGGTGCTCAACGAGCTGCTCGTCATGACTCAGCCAGGTTATCTGCAGCAGACTTTTAATGAAAAGATGAGTACCGAGCAACGCGACGTAAGACGCGCCGAGCTCATTCGGGAGAAACTGAAGGTTGCTCAAATCCAAGATTGATCATGGGGGTGCAGGAATATGATGTTTGGAAGATTCACGGAACGTGCGCAGAAGGTGCTGGCACTGGCTCAAGAAGAAGCGGTGCGGCTAGGCCATAACAATATCGGAACGGAGCATATTTTGCTCGGTCTCATTCGCGAAGGCGAAGGCATTGCGGCGAAGGCTCTGATCGGGCTTGGTCTCGGTCTCGAAAAAATTCAGGATGAAGTCGAAGCGCTCATCGGACGCGGACAGGAACAACCGAACAACATCGCTTACACGCCGCGCGCCAAAAAGGTCATCGAGCTGTCGATGGATGAAGCCCGCAAGCTGGGCCATACTTACGTTGGAACGGAGCATATTCTGCTCGGCCTCATCCGCGAAGGCGAAGGCGTAGCGGCACGCGTGCTGAACAACCTCGGCATCAGCCTGAACAAAGCGCGTCAGCAAGTGCTGCAGCTGCTTGGCAGCAGCGAAGCGGTATCCAGCAACCACGGCACGCCTGCCAATGTCAGCACGCCGACGCTGGATGGACTCGCGAGAGACTTGACCGCTTATGCGAAGGAAGGCAATCTCGATCCGGTCATCGGTCGGGGCAAAGAGATTGAGCGCGTTATCCAAGTGCTTAGCCGCCGGACCAAAAACAATCCGGTCCTCATCGGCGAGCCGGGCGTCGGCAAAACGGCGATCGCGGAAGGACTCGCGCAAAAAATCATCGCCAACGAAATTCCCGAGACGCTGCGCGACAAACGAGTGATGACGCTCGATATGGGCTCCGTCGTCGCCGGTACCAAATATCGCGGCGAATTCGAGGATCGTCTCAAGAAGATCATGGATGAGATCCGTCAGGCGGGCAACATCATCCTGTTCATCGACGAGCTTCATACGCTCATCGGCGCAGGCGGCGCGGAGGGCGCGATCGACGCTTCCAATATTCTGAAGCCGGCGCTTGCCCGCGGCGAGCTGCAGTGCATCGGCGCGACGACGCTGGACGAATACCGCAAGTACATCGAGAAGGATGCCGCGTTAGAACGCCGCTTCCAGCCGATCACGGTCGACCAGCCTTCCGTCGAGGAAGCGATCCAAATTCTTCACGGCTTGCGCGATCGGTACGAGGCGCATCATCGCGTGAAAATTACGGATGAATCCATCGAGCAAGCGGTTAAGCTGTCGGATCGTTACATTACGGACCGTTTCCTGCCGGATAAAGCGATCGACCTGATCGACGAGGCGAGCTCCAAGGTAAGGCTGAATTCCTATACCGTACCGCCGAATCTCAAGCAGCTGGAGAACCGTCTGGAGGATATCCGCAAGGAGAAGGACGCTGCCGTCCAAAGCCAGGAGTTCGAGAAAGCGGCCGCGCTCCGCGATACGGAACAGAAGATTCGCGAAGAGCTGGACGTTACAAAAAATCAGTGGAAAGAGAAGCAAGGCCGCACCGATTCCGAGGTTACGCCCGAGGATATCGCTCAAGTCGTGGCGAGCTGGACCGGCATCCCGGTTAGCAAGCTGGCGGAAGAAGAGACGGAGCGCCTGCTGAAGATGGAAGAAATTCTACATGACCGCGTAATCGGTCAAGAGGAAGCCGTGAAGTCGGTATCCCGCGCGATTCGCCGCGCAAGAGCCGGACTCAAGGATCCGAAACGCCCGATCGGCTCGTTCATCTTCCTTGGTCCTACGGGCGTCGGCAAGACAGAGCTGGCCCGCGCGTTAGCGGAAGCCATGTTCGGTGACGAAAACGCGGTTATCCGCATCGATATGTCGGAGTACATGGAGAAACATTCGACTTCCAGACTGGTCGGAGCTCCTCCGGGTTACGTCGGCTACGAAGAGGGCGGCCAGTTGACCGAGAAGGTTCGCCGCAAGCCGTATTCCGTCGTGTTGCTCGACGAGATCGAGAAAGCCCATCCGGAAGTATTCAATATTCTGCTTCAAGTGCTCGAGGATGGACGTTTGACGGATTCCAAAGGCCGCGTCGTCGACTTCCGCAACACGCTGATCATCCTGACATCCAATGTTGGCGCGGATCAAATCAAGAAAAACTCGTCGCTCGGTTTCACCGCCGTACAAGATGCGGGTCGCGACTTCATCGTGATGAAGGACAAAGTGATGGCGGAGCTTAAGAAGAGCTTCCGTCCGGAGTTCCTGAACCGGATCGACGAATCCATCGTCTTCCATTCTCTCGGCGAAGAGCATATTGCCCGGATCGTGACGCTGATGTCCGACGAGCTGCGCAAACGCTTGAAGGAGCAACAAGTCGACTTCACGCTGACGGAAACGGCGAAGAACTTCCTTGCCAAGGAAGGCTACGACCCGCAATACGGCGCGCGTCCGCTGCGCCGCGCGATCCAGAAGCATATCGAGGACCGTTTGTCCGAGGATCTGCTGATGGGTCTCATCCAGAAGGGCGATACCTTCGTTATCGACGAGAAGGATGGGGCGTTGGTCGTTACGAAACATCTGCATCAGCCGGCTGAAACGCAAGAAGAAGAGCCGACTACGAAATAAAAAAATGGCAAGTCGAATCATCGTTGTTGATCGATGACGATGACGGCAATGCGAAAGAAAAGCATCCTCTGCTTACGAGGATGCTTTTTCATTTCTGCGGGGCTTTTGATCCCCAAAATGGTTGGTTATAAATTCGGAGAACAGGCGGGCATTATGCGGAAGCTGTTCGTCGGCTCGGCAGACGAGCGAAATATAGCGGCGATTGCGGTAATTCGGCAATCGGAACTGGATCAGCTCGCCTGCCGCAACCTCTTTAATGACGCTGCGCTCCGGCAGCACCGCGATACCCAGGCTGCACTTGACCGCTTCCTTCATCGTTTCGATGGCGCCGAGCTCCATGGACTGGTTGAATATGATTTCCGTCTGATTCATCCATTCCTCCGTCAGCGTGCGGGAGGTAGAACCGGGTTCATGCAGCAGCAGCCGCTCCCCTTGCAAATCCTCCGCTTCTATCTCCCGCCGGCCCGACAGTCGATGGCCGGGAGCGACAACAAGCCGCAGCTCATCCTCCAACAATGGCTGTATGGACAAGCCTGGTTCCGGCGAATTCGGAAGCGACACAACCGCGGCATCCAGCTCGTAATTGCGCAGCATGGCCATAATGGTGCCCGCCTTTTTGACGGTCAGCTGCAGCTGAATACTCGGGTACTCCTCCTGAAAGGCGGAGAAGCAGGCGGGCAGCAGATAGGTGGCCGGCGTATAGCTGGCGCCAATCTTTAATCGTTCGCCGCCCCTTTTATGCAACTGCGCGGCATGCTCCTCCAACTCGCCGCCAAGGAACACGATGCGACGAATATAGGGGAGCAGCTCCAGCGCGGCTTCCGTGGGCCGCAGCTTCCGCGACGTCTTACGCACCAGCTCGAGTCCCAGTATCTCCTCCAGCTTGCGCAAATGGAAGCTGACCGTAGGTTGGGTGAGTCCCATCTTCTCCGCCGTTTCCAGCAATGTTTTGCCTTTGCATATTTCCAATAACACTTTTAATTGTTGAATGGTCATATCATCACCTCATCCTCTCCGAATATACATTTTATCTATATATATTTCAATATTTCTAAAGTTTATTTAACAATGGTTTAATCTTTCTCTAATCTGTCGTTGATTTTTCGTTGATAAAGTAACCGTGTAAGCAAAAACGGCTGACGAAAAGGTGGAGAAAAACGAATGAACGTTTATCCGATTCAATGGAAAAGAGTAACGACAGGCATCGTGCTGACATCTATGTTGACTGTACTTGCGGCATGCGGAGGCAATAATGGCGCGGAAAACGGCAATAAGTCGGAATCCGGGGCAGCTCCGTCGCCGACTGCAGCGCAAACACGGAGGCAGTTGCAACGGAAGAGCCGGCTGTTGAAGATGCAGGCAAGCTTGTCGTGTACCTAAACGATTTTGACGCCATCATCGCCGATATGTTCAAGGAAGCAACCGGGTACGATGTAGAGCTCGTAACGGGCAACGGCGCGGAGATCATGTCCAGAATCGAAGCGGAAAAAGGCAATCCTCATTGGGACATCGTCTGGGCGGACATGATGCCGTCCATTCACGGCTTGGGTCTGCAAGGCCAACTGCTGGAAGGCTGGGAGCCGGAAAATCTGTCGCAGGTTGCCGAAGACTTCAAAGCGTACATTCCCGAGAACAAAACATATTTCCCTACCGGCGCTCATGCTTCGGGCATTATCATATACAACAAAAACTTCTATACCGAAGAGACGGCTCCCAAAACTTGGGCCGACTTCGCCAAAGCGGAATACAAGGACCAAATCGCAACGGCCGACCCTGCCATAGCGGCTCCGGCCTATCCGTTTGTTGCGGCGCTCTTCGACAAAGCCGGCGGAGTAGAAGAAGGCAAGGCGTTTTTCGACAGCTGGTTCAACAACGGCTTGCGCGTGTATCCGAAAAATCCGCAGATCGTGCAAGCATTGTCCGGCGGTGAAGTGAAGCTGGCAGCTTTGCAAGAATCGAATGCGTACAGCATGGTTAACAATAACGAGCCGATCGGCATCATTTGGCCCGAAGAAGGCGCTCCGGCATCCGTGCGCGTAGCCGCTATTCAGAAAAATACGAAAAACCCGAATGCAGCCAAAGCGTTTATCGAATTCCTGCTGGATGCCAAAACGCAACAACAGCTTGTTGATGAAGGCGAAGAAGCTTACTTCGATCCCGCTGCCCAAGGCGTGACGGCGAGACCGGATCGCGCCGCGAACGCCAAGCTGATTGCCGCGGATGCCGCGTGGGCGTCGCAGCATGAAGCGGAAATCAAACAATGGTTTGCCGACAAAGCGGTTAAGTAACGGCCATGCTCAGACTTACGAATGAACGGCTTGGTTGGCTGGTCAGCATCGCGCTGCTGATTCTGGTCCTGTACCCGCTCCTGGCGGTGGTCATTCAAGTACTGTTGCCCGGCGTCTTTTTCGGGAATTGGGTTATAGGCGATCTTAGTCTGCTTCTTGAAATATTCAAACGTCCGTTATGGCAAAAGTCGCTCGAAAACTCGTTGCTGCTGGGTATCGGCACCACTCTGATCGGCACGCTGCTTGGCGGCGTGCTGGCCACGGTTCGATCGACCTGGCGCTTCCCCACTGCCGGCTTGCTTGATGCCGCGGTCTGGTTGCTGCTAATCATGCCTTCATTCATTCTGGCGCAAGGCTGGGTTATGTTTTCGGCGCAGCAAGGGCTGGCCGTAAACCTGTTCGGCTGGGACTGGGTGCCGGGTGCGGTATTCCAGCCCGCCGGGCTGATTGTCATCATGACCTTGAGCAAATTCCCGCTCGCCTACCTCAGCATGAAAGCGGCGATGGAATGGAAGGTGCAGCAGTTGTCGGATGCGGCCAGGCTGGGCGGCGCTTCGCCGATCAAGGTGTGGGCGACGATTCAGGCGCCGCTGCTGCTGCCGGCACTGCTGGCCGGAGCGGCGCTGGTATTTATGGACACGATTGGCGACTTCGGCCTGCCGTCTTCCATTGCGGCTATCTACCGCTTCCCGACGTTGCCGTATTCCATCTATTCGGCTCTGTATACATCGCCCATTCGATTCGATATGGCGGGCGTATTGTCCTTCTATCTGGTGCTGCTGATCAGCATCGCGATGCTGCTGCAGTTTGCGGCCATGCGACGTTCCCGCTTCGACTTTATGTCGGGCGGCGCGGTGCCTTCCGTGCCAAAGGAGGCGGGCAAATACCGCTGGCTGCTTGCTGCGGGCAACATCGTTTTCCTGCTTGTCATCATTGGCATTCCGATCGGCTCAAGTCTGATGATGTCGTTTATGCAAGCGCAGGGAGGCGGCGTGAAGGCGGACAACCTGACGCTGGCCAACTATACGGCGTTGTTCGACGGAGGTTTCCAGCTGCTGCATGGTCTCGGGCGTTCCCTTATGATTGCGGCATCCGCCGCTGTTATCGGACTTGTTGTTGGTTTGCTGGTTGCTTTTGTATTGACGTATTCGCAGTTCCGGTTTCGGCGCGGCATTGAGGTGCTGTCGCTTGTCACCCTGGCTGTACCGGGCGTCGTGCTTGGCATCGGATATATTTTTGTATGGAATCAGCGCTGGCTGGAACCGTTGGGCTTGCTGCTGTACGGCAAACCGGCCATTCTGGTGCTTGCGGCGATTGCCGGGGCGATCCCCGTCATTACGCGGATTATGGTAGGGGCGATGGCCAAAGTGCCGCAGTCCTTTCTTCATGCGGCAGGTTTGCAAGGCGATTCGCTGCTGCGCCGGATCAGGCGCATATTGCTGCCGCTGATGCGGGGAGCGCTGCTGTCGGCGGGTTTGGCGGCATTCGGCGCCAGCGTGTTTGATCTTGCGGTCAATTCGGTATTGTTCCCGCCCAATTACATCACATTCCCTGTAGCGATCAACAAGTCGTTCGAGGATATGCGCTTCGGTTATGCGTCGGCGGCAACGATATTGGGAGGCGGAGTTGTGGTGGCGATTATATTGGTTATTGAACTGTTGTTCAGAAGAAAGGAGGCACGTTCATGAATATCAAGTCGCGACTGTCTTCGGTGTTCACGGGCGTTGCTGCCGTTCAGGCGGGGGCTGCGTCGATACCGGCGGCATCTCTGGCTCCGGTATCGGCAAAAGATGCTGCCCGGGTTTCCGCCGGAAAGGAGAAGGACCAGGCTTCGGTATTGCTGGACATGCAAGACGTATCCAAGCAATATGGCGCATTCCGGGCGTTGGACGGGATTTCGTTCCAGATGAAGGAAGGGGAAATCATAAGCGTGCTGGGGCCCTCAGGCTGCGGCAAGTCGACGCTGCTGCAATTGGTGGCTGGCCTAGCCAAGCCGGACGGAGGCGCAATTCGGCTGGGCGGCAAGGTAATCGCTTCTCCCCAGACGATGATGCCGCCCGAGAAACGCGGCATTAACATGGTGTTTCAGGATTATGCGCTGTGGCCGCATATGAATGTGGAGGACAATATCGCCTACGGCCTGCACCGCTTAAGCAAAGAAGAGAAGCGGGAACGGGTAAGCGAATTGCTGAAGCTGATGCGGCTGGAAGGTCTGGCGCATCGGCTGCCGCCGCAATTGTCGGGCGGGCAGCAGCAACGCGTCGCCATTGCGCGCGCGCTTGCGACCCGTCCCAAGCTGATTCTGCTTGACGAGCCGTTGTCCAATCTGGACATGAGGCTGCGAATCGAGATGCGCGCGGAGATGGCGTATTTGTTCCGCCGCTTGGGTACAAGCGTGTTCCATGTCACCCATGATCCCGAAGAGGCGTTCTCGATGGCGGATCGGCTGCTCATCATGCGCAAGGGCAATATCGATCAGATCGGCACGCCGCAGGAGTGCTTCAGTCGTCCCGCCAGCCGCCATGCCGCTTCATTGCTGGGCGCGATCAACCGGCTGCAGGGCACGAAGGAAGGCGCGCCGGGAGGCACGGCTATCCGTTTACATTCGGACGGCGCGATATACGGCATATCCGGCGCGGAAGCTGCGTCTGCGCAGGCCGGCTCCGCCATGGAGCTGCTATTCCGTCCGGAGGATCTGGTTCTGACGGAGGAAGAAAATGTTGAAGCCGAAGGCAATAATAAGCTGCGTCTGCGCATCCGTTATTGCACCTTCGAGGGCAATCGCTGGAGATCGGCCGCGGATACGACCGATGGTCAACCGCTGTATCTGTTGACGGACTATCCGCTCGATGCCGGTCAGCGGGTCGTGGCGGCGCTGCCCGCTTCCAAGTCGTTTCTATATGCCAAAAACGATGATTAGAACGGGTTTACGGGACTGAGAAACGGGTTGCACGCCGTCATGGAACGGCGTCAACCGTTGTTAACCAACTATCGAAGAGGAATGTTCATGATGCAGTTCATGCAGTTAAAGCCTACCCTATCACGACTATTGGTTATATCGGATATTCACGGCCACGAAGAAGGATTGGCGCAGCTGCTGCACCGTGCGGATTACTCGCCGCAGACAGACAAGCTGATTCTGTTGGGGGATTACGTGGATACGGACCCGTCCACCTGGCGGACATTGGATACGGTTGTCGATCTCGTATCGCAAGGAGCCGTCGCGCTGCAAGGCAATGCGGAACGTAGTTTGCTGGCTTCAGGTCCTGACTTGGCGGGCCGGCTGTCGCCTCATATGCTCGACTGGATGGAACGGCTGCCGCTATATTGGAGCGTAGAGACCTATTTGTTTGTACATGCGGGCATTCGGCATGGGGTGCCGCTTGAGCGGCAGACCGCAGAGGATTTGACCGAAATTCGGGATGAATTCTGGAAGCGTCAGCCGGAGGGATGGCAAACGGTTGTATTCGGCCATACGCCAACCTTCAAGTTAGGCGCCGTTCCGGGAGAGCTGTGGATTGCGCCGGGCAGAATCGGAATCGATTGCGGAGCCAAACATGGGAAACGGTTGGCGCTGCTTGATCTTCGGGATGGAGTCAGCTACAGCTGTTCGACAAATCCGGAACGAATGTATGCGGATTGGCGTGTCGAATGCTTGAAGATGCATCGCAGCGCAAGCCTCCCGGACAGATGACATTAAGGCTATCAGGCATGATTGTTACGACATTGCGATGTGATCGGCGTCGCCCGTTCGGCTACTCCAGCCGCCAGTTGCGGCAATGGTCCTGCTGCACCGGAGCGATGCCGGATTGCAGCGGGCTATGGTTGATGTTCCGCGCGTAACCGTCTTCGATATGGCTGAGATACAATAAGCCGCGATCAAGAATGGCGACGTCAGGGTTGTCCTTCCGGAATGTCATTCCATTCATATATAATCCTCGCACATGGGCGGCAACGAATTGATAGGGCTGAGCTGCATAGTTGAACGCATCGGGTTCGGCATCGCAGCGGCTGGTGCCCGTCGCCTTGGTCATTTGGCTGAAATCTTCCTCTTCGCCGGTCATGGTGTTGGTGAAGTTGTTGAAAGTAATATTCTCGACGGGATGTTCGGCCGTCCCTTCGATGAAGATGCGCCCCGGTCCCGTCAACATGATGTTGTCAAAAACGATATTGCGGATGGAGACGGGCTTGGAAGATTGATAATAACGCGGCGTTATATCGATTAGGAAAGGGAACTTGAACGCGGCATGAATAATCAGGTTGGAGAACACCAGATTTTCGTACGGGCCGCCATCCTTCAAGTAAAGAGATAATCCGATCGTCGAATCGTGCACGACGCAATTGGCGATCGTGACATTGCGGATCGGCCCTTCGCTTTCGGTGCCGAATTTGATCGCCTGGCAGCGCGAACGCAGGACACAGCCCGACACCGTCACATTCTCGCATGCGAAACCGTCAATGCTCTTGAATACAATGCTGTCGTCGCCGGACTCGATATTGCAGTCGCTGATCTGAACGTTGCGGGAACCGTCAATGCCGATGCCGTCCGTGTTAATGCGGTTGCGATTATTGCGAATCGCGACCCGGCTGATCATCACGTCTTCGCTCTGCTGCACATGCAAGGTCCAGCTGTCGGAGTGCCGGATCGTAATGCCGTCGACCCGTACCCCGCTGCAGCCGGTGAACAGCAAGGTGCCGATGCGCATCGGTACCAGACGGTTCTCGGGAAACCATAAATCCTCTGTTCCGCCCCCGTTTATTTCCCCTTCTCCGGTAATTCTGCAATTGCTTACTTCGCGAGCCAGCAACAAAATATAAGTAGCGCGAGGCGGATTGGTATATGCTTCATAGCCGACAGGAGGATACAAGCTCATGTCGGACGAAGCGCGAATAACGGCTTGCATGCCCAGATACAGATGAACGTTGGATTTAAGCATCAGCGTCCCCGTTACGTAAGTCCCCCGGGGCACATACACGGTTCCGCCTCCCGCCTCGGAGCAGGTGTCGATGGCCTGCTGCAACGCGTATTGATCAAGCGTCTCCCCGTCTCCCGCAGCGCCAAATTGTTTGACATTATAATCGTACATGTTCAGTCGTCCTCCTTGCGACGGAAGTCCCCTTTCGATTCCGACAACAGCTTGCGGAATAATGTGGGGCTTGTGCCCGTCGATCTTTTGAACATTCTTTCGAAATGAGCCAGGCTGCCGAACCCCAACATGCCGGCAATCGAAGATACGGAATGAGAGGTTGAGCGCAGCAGCTGCCGAGCTTCAAGCAGCCTGACATGATGGATGTAATCAATAACGGTAAAGCCGGTTGCGCTCTTGAACAAACGAGACAGATGGTAACGGCTGAGCGCGAATCGCTCGGACAACTCCATAATCGTAATGGATCGTCGGTAGTGGGCATTCAAATATTTCATCATTTCGGCAGCCCGATCATGAAGGGCAAGCGTACGATGGTCTGCGGCCGGCTGATGGCGGAACAACGTAATCATCAGCTCCGTGACCAAAGCCTGCATCATATTGCGGGAGCCAGGCTGTCCGCTCTTCCGCTCTTGGAGCAGCCGGAACAACAGATGTTCGACCGCCGCCTGCTCTTCCCGGGACAATCGCAGGACGGAGCTCCCTCTATGGAATAGCTTAGCCGCGTCTATCTCGGTAAGCGGCAGCAACTGCAAAATTTGTTCGTTCAACATGACGAGGAAACGTTGATGTTCGTTCACCGAAGCGGCTATGGTGCGATGGCGGTCATAGGCATTAATGAGCACAAGATCGCCTTTCTTCAGATGATAAGTCGTCT
The DNA here is from genome assembly GCF_018604145.1 of Paenibacillus agaridevorans. Classification (NCBI taxonomy): domain Bacteria; kingdom Bacillati; phylum Bacillota; class Bacilli; order Caryophanales; family Paenibacillaceae; genus Paenibacillus; species Paenibacillus agaridevorans. Next base: position 7,500,802 of record NZ_CP075889.1, read on the forward strand.
GATTCAAATAAAGAAAACGTTCTCCCGCGTACAGATAATAAATTTCATACGTATTGTGCGCATGAATGCTGGCCATACTGCCGGACACGGCAAATTCGTCCAGACTGATCCGCAAGTCGTCCTGAATATAAGTAATTTGATTATGGGTACCCATGGATGCATCACCGGCTTGATTATAACCATTGCCTGCCTGAAAAGAAAGCATTTAGCTTCAATTCATGCGCACAATCGGTTGCATGGGCGCCAATTTCGCACAATCGGTTGTAAATGAGGAGCGGGGCATTGTCTTGCTATACGCCAGCATGTACAATAAATTATTCGTTAGGAGGCGAAGCCGCTATGAAATATCGATTGCTGATCGTGGATGATGAGCGGGAAGTCCGGGAAGTACTTTCGGAGATTGTCGATTGGAGCGAACTGGGGTTCGAGGTCGTTCAGACGTTAAAGGACGGCAGAGATACGATTGCGTATCTGGAACAGCAGCTCGTCGATGTTGTATTGTCGGACATTAAGATGACATTCGAGTCGGGAATCGACGTGGCCAGATTTATTAAAGAGCGGCAATTGCCGGTGAAGGTCGTATTGTTAAGCGGCTATCAGGAGTTCCAATTGGCCCAAGAGGCGATTCGATATGATGTAAGCGATTACTTGCTTAAACCTACCGATCTGGATGAACTATATCGCGTGTTTCGGAACCTCAAGCGAGAGCTGGATGCCGGAGCGGCGGTCAAACAATCCGAGCGCCAGGATCGGGAACGCTTTGCTTCGTATCTGCTATTTCAATCGGACGCGGCAGCCGAAGAGATTGCCCGGCACCTCGAGCAGCTTAACGCCGCCGTTGACCCGATGCGTAATCCTTGCGCCTTATTGGAAGTGACGGTCACCAAGGATAGCGGAGGGTTGTCCAGGGCGGATGTGGCGAGCAGCAAGAAACTTCTGGCCAATATGGCGGCGGGCCAGTTCCCGTCCTGGCTGATGCTGTTGGATGAGCGCGAGCAGCCACCTTATTACGCCGTTATATGTATGCCAACGGAGCAGCAGCAGTTGTATGAGCAAATACAGAATTCCTTGCAGCGGCTAAATAATATTACTGCGCTTAAAGCACAATTGGTTGGGTTCCAGCGATTTGACAACCTCGCGACGCTGCTGGTCGAATATCGGAGCCGCGATCCGCTGAGGGCGTCGCCAGACGTGAAGCCGGAAGCGGCGGCCGGACCGCAGCGGCGGGACGGCGATGTGTCCCCAAGCAGCGGTAGTCGGTCTGGCGGCGGCAAATGGGCGATTCGCCAGGCCGTCGCTTACATTGAAGAGCATTACCATAAAAACTTGTCTTTGGAGCTGGTGGCGGGCCAGGTCCATCTGAATCCGGTTTATTTCGGGCAATTGTTCAAACAAGAGACGAAAAAAAACTTTTTGGATTATTTGGTCGAAATCCGGATGGAGCATGCCAAGCAACTATTAAAGATATCTTCGCTGAAAATATACGAAATTTGCGAACGTGTAGGCTACAAGGATATTAAGTACTTTTACAAGCTGTTCAAGAGGGAAGTCGGAATTACACCAACCGAGTACCGAGACCGGTGCTGATCCGAACAGGGGGAGAAGGCATGGGAGGCTGGAAGAATGTATGGAACGACATAAAAGCTTATAAATTCAACAGCATCTTATTTCGAAACTTTGTGACAACCGTTATGTTATTAATGGTGCCGATCGGCATTGTCCATCTTTTGGTCTACGCCTACAACGACGAAATGTTACGGGAAGAAATCGGCAGAACGAACATGTCAGAGCTTGAGAGGGTTCGTGATGCGATTGATAATTCGCTGCTCGGTCTGGAAAATGTCTCTCTTCAATTGGCTGGACATTCGGACTATTCCTCTATTATGAAAGAGGAGTTTACATATCCAATGTCGCCATCACTTATCCAGAAAATCTATCGGATACAGGAATCGATGCGTACGGTCCAAATGGCGAATACTTATTTTGGATCGATTTTATTATATTTGGAACGCGGCGATTTTGTCATTACAAGCTCGAACGGCGGGCAGATCAATAAATACGATACCAGATGGTGGATGGATGCCTACCAACGGCAAAAAAAGACTGAAAACGGATGGATCGAGTTTTTGCATGGCGGTACACAAGTGGATACAGAGGTATCCATCGCGCAATTTCGACAGCTCCCGATCTTTGATGTCAACCGACAGGGAATACTGCTTATTTCCATTAATATGAACCGTCTCAAACGATTGTTAGGTCTTCAGGATACGAATCAAAAGTTATATATACTGGATTCCGCAGGCAATATTGTGTACGCTTCGCAGCACGAGAATCTACACCGCCTCTTTGCCGATATAGATCCGCAAGCAGCTGCCCTTGTCGGTCATGCTCCTTACTCGGATATCGTTAGAATCGAAGAGTCGGATCAGGTTATTTCGACGGTTTCCTCCGCCTACCGCGACTGGAGGTACGTGTCGATCGTGCCGCTGCATCATTATTATCCAAAGCAAGTGAAGTTCAACCAGTTTATGACTCTGCTAGTTACACTGGCAGTTGTGTCCAGCCTCCTGTTCGCCATTGTATTGTCTTTGCAAAGCTATCGTCCGATCAGCGGAATTCTATCTCTGCTCCATTCGGGAGACAAGGCGAGCACGGGAGTACGACAAGGCAAGTTAAATGAACTCAAATTGATATCGGCCACGATCGCAAATTCCAATGAGAAGCGCAGAGAGCTGGAGCAGGAACTGAAGCATCGTTACGAATTATTGCAGAGGTCCCAGGCGATAGCCCTACAAGCGCAAATCAAACCTCACTTTTTGTATAACACGCTTGAATCGATCAATCTGAGGGCGATGCGTCTAACAAAAGGAAAAAACGACGTTTCAGAGATGATTCAGACCCTGTCGCGGTTGCTGCGCTTAAGTTTGATGACGGAAGACGATATGATTTCGCTCCGAACGGAATTAGAGCATGCCCGATTGTACATACAAATTCGACAGATGCGCATGGATGAACAACTTGAAGTGACTTGGCTGGTGAATGAGGATATTTTGGATTGTGCCATGATTAAATTGACGTTGCAGCCAATATTGGAAAATGCGATTAATCACGGAATTGGACCGTCACCTAGAAGCGGGGGAATCAGCATCATCGGGTATGCGAAACGGGAAATGATTGTACTCAGGATCAAAGACAACGGAGTAGGGATGTCGCGTACTGTCGCGGATCGTGTCAATCAGAGCTTCTTGGAATCTCCGATCAATGGAAATGAAAGCATTGGTCTTCGGAATGTCAATCAAAGAATCAAGCTCGTGTTCGGCAGTGAATACGGTTTGCGACTGGTCAGCAAAGCAGGGAAGGGGACAATTGTTGAGCTTCGCTTGCCAAAGAGAAAGCGGACGTGAGTCGTGAGAGGTCGTTTAATCGCAAGACAATGCGTCCAATCTATAAATTGCCCTACCTCCATAATAATGAAAACCTTTACATTCACCCGTTAAACATATGGTTTGCCGGATTTTTTGCTTGCCCGGACTTCCTTATAATGTAGGAAAACAGACGGAAAAGGTGTGGTTCGGTGAATCCCTCAACACTCAACAAACAACAAATAGTATTGGTGCCCAAGTCGGAGCGAATCATTCGTTACTTACGGCGCAATATGTGGCTGTACATTTTCCTGATTCCTGGATTTCTATACTTGCTCATCTTCAAGTATGTCCCAATGGCTGGAATTGTGATCGCTTTCAAGGATCTCAGCTTGACGAAAGGAATTATGGACAGCGCTTGGGTTGGATGGGCGCATTTTCAAGCCCTGTTTGAATCCAATAATTTTTATCGCATATTACGAAATTCGTTGCTGCTCAGTTTATACCAGATCATGTGGGGATTTCCCGCTCCGATCATCCTGGCGCTCATGTTGAATGAAGTGCGCCACATGTTGTTTAAACGAGTATCGCAGACGATTCTTTATTTGCCTCATTTTATTTCATGGGTGGTATTGGCCGGCATCGTTATGAATTTCCTATCTCCTTCGACAGGCATTGTCAATCATGCGCTCAATGCTTTCGGATTTGATTCGGTGGCGTTCCTGCTCAAACCGGAATTTTTCCGTACCATTATCGTCAGCGCGGAAATCTGGAAGGAGGTGGGCTGGGGGATGATCATCTATTTTGCAGCGATGTCGGGCATCGATCCAACTCTTTACGAATCGGCGACGATAGACGGAGCGAATCGGTTTCAGAAAATGCGCCATATTACGATTCCCGGCATAGCCGCCACGATCGTGATCTTGCTGCTGCTGAAGCTGGGGAATATTCTCGATAACGGATTCGAACAAATTTATTTGCTCTACAACCCGACCACGTATGCTACCGGCGATGTATTCGAGACGTATACCTTCCGGATTGGCCTGCAGCAGGGACGGATATCCTATGGTACGGCGGTTGGTTTATTCAAGGCGGTCATCGGCTTTGTCTTGATCTTGCTGGCGAATTCCATGGCTCGAAGAATAAGTGGGAAGTCAATTTGGTAGGAAAGAGGAGCGAGAGATGAACAATAATTCCCGAGTGGACTGGTTCGATGTCGTCAATTATAGCTTGATCGTAATATGCTGCATGGCCATGATTTACCCGATGATTAATGTATTGGCGGTATCCTTGAGTTCTTACACCGCTTATATCGAGAACCCGATGCGAATCTGGCCCAAACAATTTAATATTGCCGCCTATCAGGAAATTTTGTCGAAGCCGCTGCTCTGGACCAGTTATTTGAACACGGTTATCGTCACGGCGTCGGGCGTGGTTGCGGGTATCCTTTTATACATCATCACCGCCTACCCGCTGTCGAAAGGGCACTTAAAAGGGCGCAAAGCTTTTATGATATTCGTAGTGTTCACAATGCTCTTTAGCGGCGGCATCATTCCCAACTTTTATTTGATGCGATCGTTGGGCCTCGTAGATACGCTGGCAGCGCTCGTCTTGCCGATGTTATTCTCCGGATTTAGCTTGATCTTGATGAAGACGTTTATGGAGAACATTCCGGAGGAATTGGAGGAAGCAGCCAAAATCGACGGCGCATCCGACCCGTACCTGCTGTTTCGTATCGTTGTACCGCTATCCAAGCCGATTATTGCTACGCTTTGTTTGTTCTCGGCGGTTGCCTATTGGAACAATTATTTCAATGCGGTCTTGTATATTCGATCCGCTGACAATTGGCCGCTTATGTTGTTTCTGAAGGAGATGATTTCTAACGTCACATCCAACAAGCTGAACAACAACGGAAATTTGGCCGAGCTCGGGCAGTTGCAGGTTACGCCTGAGACACTGCAATATGCAACGATCATGATCGTCATGATCCCGATCTTAAGTGTCTATCCGTTTGTTCAGAAGTATTTCGTCAAAGGCATTATGCTCGGCTCTGTGAAGGGTTAACCTTGTTGTGAAAATAAAGGAACAACCTTTATTTTACAAATATAATTTTGTTCATGAGAGGGGAAGTCGAATGAATATTTCAAAGCACAGAACAAAAAAAATGGCCACTATTTTAGCGTCGCTTTTGTTGCTTGCCGCATGTTCGTCTAACAACGGGAACAGCACACAGCCTAGCGTCACCGCAACAGCGAATAATACTGGCTCGAATTCAAGCGGAGCGGCAGAAGAAAGCGGGGATCCGGTCAAGATCCAGATTATGGCCAATGTATTGGCCGCCGATTCGCCGGATAACCAGAAAGCGTTTGTCGAGGTGCTTAATAAGAAGCTGAACGTTGAGCTTGATTTTCTGGCTCCGCCTGCATCCGGATACGAGGAACAACTCCAGTTGACTCTGGTTTCGGGAGAATTGCCGGACGTTATCTTCTTCCCTAGTGAGCAAGATGAAATTTTCTTGAATGCGGTCAACGATGGCGCCGTCATTCCGCTTAATGATTATCTTGATCAATCAAGCAACTTGATGAAATACAGCTATGAGCGTTCTTGGGAAGCGCTGAAGACGCTGCGCGACGGCAATGTTTACGGAATACCGCGCACTTCGATCACGAGATACGACGGATTTTTTGTTCGCCAGGACTGGATGGACAATCTAGGAATCGAGATGCCAGAAAATAACGAATTTACGGTGGAGGAATTTACAGAATTATTGCGCAAATTCACCTTTGACGACCCGGATGGCAATAAACAGAATGACACCTACGGATATGGTACCTATCTGAATGCGAGCAAGGTTCTGGAGCCTGTCCTGTTATCGGAGCTTGGACACTTGGGCTGGCAGAACTACGGAGACGGGGAGTATGCCTATACGCTTCCGGAATACGACCGCAACAGCGATATTTACAAGAATGTGCTTCAGTATACGCGGGATGCGTACAAGGAGGGCATTATCGACCCGGACTCTCCGATTAATAATGTCGACGCGGCATCGGATCGGTTCTCGCGCGGCATTACCGGCGTGATTCGCGGCTTCGTAGGTCAAGTGAAATCGAGGCAAGCGAAAATGCAGGAAACGAATCCGAAAGCCGAATTGGCTTATGTAACCGTTAAGGGACCAGACGGAGAAGTGAAAGGCGGTGTATACGGTACCGGCATTTGGGGCGTATGGGCGATCACTTCCGAGGCCGAGAGCCCGGAGAAAGCGGTCGAGGTGTTTGATTACCTGTTGTCCGATGAGGGATGGGACTTGGTATCCAACGGTATCGAGAATATACACTACAAATTTGAGGGCGGCAAGAAGGTGTACTTTGATGACGCATCTCGCGGTTTGTACACGTTGCGTTCCATAGTAAGGCGCCACGACGATCCAAGCTTCTTCATGAGCCCGGCCAGTTATTCGGAGGAAGACATCCAAGAGGCATTGCCGGCGATTCAGAAATCGGTGGATGCTGCGGTTTCTTCCTTGGATCAGGGTTATACGCCGCCTGCTGCAAGGCAACCTAATTACATGGATTACAAGCTGACATGGGATGAACTGACGACACGCATGATGTTAGGCGACTTGCCGCTGGAGCAACTGGAGCAAGTCCGCGACGACTGGTACAAGAACGGCGGAGAGCAATATATGAAAGAAATGAATGAATTCATTCAATCCAGTCAATAAAATGTTCTGTCCGCTGCAAGTGAATTGCGGCGGTCCGTTCTTTCATCCAAAAAGAATTTAGGAGGGGCATGATGAATAAAATGCGGTTGTTGATGATGCTTCTGTTTGCATGCGTTTGTTTGATTGGTATGCAAGGCACTGCAACGCAGGTACATGCGAGCGGTGAAGAAGACCAGCACTTCTATATTCCCCCGAATCAATTTAAAACGTTTGGATCATGGACGCTTAGCGGCGACTTTTTGCTTGGACGCATTACCGCACCTTCCTTCGAGGATGCGGATGGTTCCGGAGGCGAACCTGCCATCGCGGATGTAAACATTACGGAAGCGGGAAATTATCGGCTGTGGGTAAGAGATCGCGACTTTGCGAATAATTCGCCCGGTGTCCGCACGTTTCATGTATCTGTTGACGGCACGATGGTAGGGGAGACGTTTGGCGATCATGGTCAAGAGGGGTTTCGCTGGTCCGAGGTGGGCGTCTTCAATCTGAATGCAGGAAACCACGAATTGGCTCTGCATGACACCTCCGGTTTTTATGCACGGAGCGAAGGTTTTTTCCTGAGCAACGATGTATCGCTAGTTCCGCCAGAGGACAAGGAAGAGCTGCTGGAGATTGTCCAACCGCAAAACCCGTTTGATTCCTTGCCGTCTGCGGCATACCCTGCGTGGGCCAAGGAAGACGTTGCCCCGATCAAGACGGACTCTATCGAAAACGATTCCGTCAAGGTGGTGTTTCATCGGGGAGCGGGCGCTGAAGGCATGTTGGTGCAGAACGAGATTTTCATCAAGCAAGGAAATGTTTGGGTGCTGGTCAAGGGCAAAACCGAAGAGTTTGGCGTGTTGATGATGAAGGCGGTCCACAGCGAATTAGGTGTCGTCGACCAGACCTATTCAAAAGTGCTGCAGCGGGTGAAGGTTAACGGAGTGGAAGCGAGTCGGCTTGTTGACGACTATTTCCGCACCGGGTACCCTATTTGGTTTATTCCTTCCGATTATACCGTGCTGGCTGCCAACAAGGTCGAACTGGTTTTTCCCAATACCGAGGCCGATTTGAAGGTCGTTTTTGAGCTGGATTCGCTTACGGACGACCCCAAAGTGACGCTTAATGCTGATTTTGTAGAGGGAGGGGCCTACTCGTTCCTGCTGTTTAGCGGGGACGGAGTAGCTTATGAAGACTATGATACGGTTACGGCTCCGCTGTTATATGTGAAGAAAGCGGTTCCAGACAAACCGATTATGATTCCCGAAAGCTTTATGTTCACGCCGATGGCAACCTTGCATTTTGCGGATCATCAATCCAAGGTGCCAGGCCATGAGCTGACTTCGGGCGTCGTCATGGATCCCGGCAGTGTGCCGCAAGGGTATACGATCCCGGAAACATCGAATTTTGGTCTTGTGTTGCGGGACCAGGAGGGGAATGTGAGACCGCAGTTGATTGCCCCGATGTTCGGAACAGATAATAGCCTGTTCGAGGAGGGGGACAGCTATGAAGTGTCATTTCGAATTATTAACCGGCTGTCCTCGTGGTACGATACGTTAAAGCATGTTTCGGAAAAGCTGTACAATTTTACGGATTTGCGCACGAATTATTTCCACTCCATTAATGAAGCGATCTACAATGCAACAGATTTGATGATGGATGATGTATACGGCGGCTGGGACACGGCTAATATGGCCCATTACAACATGGAACAACAAGGCATGACAACGCTGGCGAATTCGATGGCAGCGCTGCAGCGTTACTTGTTGACCGAAGATGAAGAGCTGCTTGATAAACGAGCCGTCCCGACATTGGCTTACATGCTCAGCAGACAACATTATCATTTCAAAAGCACCAACAGCCCTGGCGGCGCCAATTATGCCAACTATCCTGCGCCGATTGGCGGGCCGGTAAGCAATTATACGGCCAGTGTATATGGCGGTTTGTATGAGATGACGCAAGGACGCATGCCGGTTTTGCTGAACCAGGCAGTGCATAATGTTTCGGGCGCCATCAATTTGAGGGGCATCACCGACCAGGCTGCCATGTATAAATATACCGAAGATGATGCTTATCTGACGCAGGTTGTCGCATTGGCCGACCAATATTTGCGAGTCGTTCCGAATTACGGAGCCAACCGTGAAATTCCGTACATCAACAGCTTTGTGTACGGCGAATATTATCCGATGGTGACCGCCTTTCTAGCTGCTTACGAAGCAACGGGAGATCCGAAATACCTGGAGGCAGCCGAAGAAGGGGGGAGGCTGCTGGCTACGGAAATATGGACGACCGGCTATCACAATGATTATGCCACTACGGACTACGTCCTGGACCCTGTGGAGACTGCCGAAAGGCCAATCTTCGCCGAACGTTTTGATTTCTGGTGGCATGGCGAGCAGAAGTGGAGACTGGGGAATATAGACGGCGAAGCAAAATCGCCACAGGAAGCGGGCTTATCCCTGCAGCAGGAAACGGCTCCCGGGTGGCTGCCGGCCAAGGCGGGGCAAGGAACGGAGCATTGGCGTACGCCGGGACATGGAAATATTATTTCCATGAACAACTGGGCGGGGATGATGGTTAAACTGTCCGTTTATACGGGCGATCCTTATTTTGAAACGATGGCGCGTAACGCAATGGTTGGCCGATACGGTAATTATCCGGGCTATTACCAGGACCGCTATCTCTTCCATACGATGAAAGAGGACTATCCTTTTACAGGACCGGATTATACAACCATCTACTGGCATCATATTCCGGTTTTTATCTCGATGCTGGAAGATTTCCTTATCAACAGCGCATGGGCCAAATCGGAGCGAAATATTGAATTCCCTTCGATCTACCAATCAGGTTATGCCTTTTTTGCATCCAATCAATACGGTCATGCGGCGGGGCGTTTCTATGGCGAAGACGATATGTGGCTGTGGCTGGACCGGGGAATTATCGATCCTGGTACGGCGGAGATCGACTACATCGCCGCACGCAAGGATGGAGTAGTGGGTCTTGCCTTGATGAATGAAAGCAATAATCCGATTGCAAGCACGATCACGCTGGGTGAAAAAGTGCCCGGAGGCGCCGATTATTCGGGCACTGCTGTTGTGTATGCAGCCGATGGGATTACTTATGAGACGACAGTCGTAAATGGCCAGTTCTCGATTGAAATTCCGGCCAAAGGCATCCGTTCGGTTGTGTTGGAAATTGCCGGTGTCGAGACACCAGGTTTTGCCAAAACGGATTACGAGTTCTCGAACAATCCGCGTGGCACCGTGACGGAGCATACGAGAGGCAAAGGGCATGTGATTCAAGTTGCACCGGACAGCTATTATGCGTACGTGTACGTAACGGACATGAACGATAAGACGAGCAAAGTGACAATCAATTATCAGATCGGGTCAGAAGCTTATACGGCGGAAAAGATCGGATATCCGTATGAATTTCTGATTAAGGTGGACGATCCGGCTAAAGGTTTTATATACACGCTTAAGGCGTTGACAACAACCGGACAAACAGAAAGCTTGGGCGGAGGAGCTTTGCGTCCAACGGACTTTGCAAATCCGGCAATTTCCATACAGGAACAAGGCAAATTTGATCCGGTTCATCTGGAGGTTACAGGAACCGGAATTCACAACAACATGCTCCGTTTTGTCGTTCGAACGGATGATATTCCGTTTGCCGTCACCGAAAATCTGTTTGAAGGACTGCGTGTTACGGGCGTATTGACCCATCGGACAAACGGGTCTGTGAAGGAGCTCGACAGCATCGTGTCAGGCAATGAAGTGCGGAGCAACGGAACCGTGGTTCTCCTGATCAGTCCAACAACCGAGGTTCCTTATGCAACATATTCGAATTACGACATCGCCATTACGTTGCATCCCAAGGAAGACTTGAGCTCCTATGAGCCGTTTGCGCTACCTGTCAGCAGTACAGGCACAAGCAGCGGAATGAATCGAATGGTCGTTTCGGTGGAAGATTTCCCGTTCCGCGTTACACGAAATATAGTGCAGGGATTGCGAGTCACCGGCGTATTGACGCACAAAACGAACGGATCGGTGCTGCTTCTGGACAGTACGATTCAGGAGAACGAGATGAGGGGCAGCAGTCAGACGGTTTTGGTTATCAGTCCAACAACCGAGGTGCCATTCTCCAACTATAAGGATTACGATATTGTGCTGGCTATTCATCCCAATGGGCAGTCCGGGGACAAGATTCCCGCCTCGGCCCAGCTTTCGAATAATCAAGGACATAGCGACGGGCTGCTGGACGGTACTTATGACGTACGGATGAATATGTGGTGGGGCAACAACGGCAACGTGTACAGACTCTACGAAAACGATACGCTGATCGATACGCGGATTCTGGAGGCATCGTCTCCGGATGCGCAATCGGCCACTACGGCGGTGGCAAACAATCCAAATGGCTCGTATCGTTATTACGCGATCCTGGCCAATGCGTTCGGGGTGACTCGCAGCGATGACATGATCGTTGAAGTGACACAGGCGGCGCCTGCGCTGCCGGTGTTGTCGCATAACAATTGGTCAGCAGGCGGGGATTATCATGTTGTGATGAATGTATGGTGGGGAACCAACGGGAATGAGTATCGTCTGTATGAAAACGATGTGCTGATCGATACGCAATCTCTAACCGAGCAATCGCCGCGGCCCCAGACGGCGTTGACCGAAATTCGTTCCCGAGGTCCCGGTATGTATGTATACCGGGCGGAACTGATCAATGATGCCGGTACGTCGAAAAGTCAGGATATAGCGGTGGAGGTCAAGAATTAGAACGGAGGTCATGGGAGCAATGGGGCAATTGAAGGTTGCGATTGTTGGAAGCGGTTGGGTGGCAGGGGAATATGTAAAGGCGGTTCACGCTTCGGAGGATGCCGAGGTTTACGCGGTAGTCAGCCGCAACAAAACGTTTGCCGAGGCTAGGCTGAAGGAGCTTGGTGTAGAATCCAAGGTTGTGGAACGGTATGAGGATGTTGTCCGCGATTCGCAGGTTGATGCGATCGTATTGTGCTCCACGCCGGATTTGAGGCCGGAATATGCGGTTCAGGCGGCTCGGCATGGCAAACACATCGTCATCGAGAAGCCGCTGGCGATGAACCGCGCGGAGCTGCTGCGGATGGCGGAAGCTTTGGAGCGATATCCAGTTCGCACGGCGGCCAGCTTCGTATTGCGCTGGAATCCTTCATTCAACACGACGAAAGCGTTGATTGAGGACGATGCCATCGGGCGAATCTATATGGCTCAGGTGGACTACTGGCATCATGTGGGACCCCAGTACCCGCAGTATCGTTGGAGCAAAACAAAGGCGCTCGGAGGAAGCAGCATGTTGTCCGCAGGCTGTCACGCAGTGGATGCGCTGCGTTACTTCGCGGGCGATATTGCCGAGGTGACGGCGTACAGCTGCAAGACATGGGCCGATTCCGAATACGAGTTCGATCCGAATGCTATAGCCATCTTCAAGCTGAGCAACGGCGGGATCGGCAAGGTTTCGTCTTCGCTGGAATGCAAGACGCCTTACAAATTTAATGTGAATTTGTTAGGTGAGAAGGGCGCGATTATGAACAATCAGCTATTCAGCCATAAGCTGCCGGGACAGACCGACTACAGCGTCATCCCAACCATCTTGCCGGACAGCGGGGATGTTTCTCATCATCCGTTCGTGGAAGAAATCAATGAGTTTATCAAGGCGGTTCAGAACAATCTGGCCATACGCTGCGAATTCAAGGACGCATACAAAACGATGGAGGCATGCTTCGCCATTGACGAATCAATCGCAAGCGGCAAGCCGGTCGCGTTGCCATCGTCCCATTACTAGAGGAAAGGTCTGACTGCATCCATGAGCATAAGAATCGGAATACTCGGCGCGGGTTCCATCGCACGCAGCCATATCAGGGCACTGTCCAAAATCGAGGAAGCGGAAGTTGTCAGCGTCTACGATATAAATGGGGAAGCGGCGGTGTTGGCCGCTGAGGAAGCTGGGGCGACGGTGGCCGAAAGCCCGGACCAACTGCTGAACAATCAACAGATCGACGCCGTCTTTATATGCGTTCCGCAGTTTGCCCGTGGAGATCTGGAGGAAATGGCTGTGCAAAGAGGCATTCATCTATTCGTAGAAAAGCCGCTTGGGCTGGATCTGGACATCGCGCTTGAAAAAGCGCGGCTCATCGAACAATCCGGACTGATTAACGCAGCAGGTTATTGCCTGCGTTATTACGATACCGTCCAGACGGCGCGTCGTTACTTGCAAGGTAAACGAATCCATTTGATACAGGCGCATCGATTCGGTACGTCGCATCCGGGGAAATGGTGGTGGCAGCTGAAGCAGTCAGGCGGTCATCTTGTAGACGCCGTCACCCATCAGGTGGATATGATTCGTTATTTGGCAGGAGAACTAGCGGAGGTGCACGCCCATTTCGGGCGTGCTTCCTTGACGGAGACTGCGCCAGAATCGACGATCTACGACGCAGGCGCCATTTCCTTTGCGACGGCATCCGGAGCAGTGGGCAGCGTGACCGAATCCTGCGTCTCGCCGTATCATCGGGGATCGGAAATCAAGCTGTTCGGAGCGGACTTCTTCGTGCATATCGTAAACAACAAAACGATCACGATTATCGATGCCGAACGCAACGAGACGCTTACTTCGGATCAAAACGCGATGTATATGCAGGACCGGGCGTTTGTGGAGGCTGTGAAAAACGGACGGCAGGAGCTGGTGTGCAGCAGCTATGCGGACGGCGTCAGGACGTTGGCGTTTACTTTGGCGGCCAATCAATCTGCAGTGGAGAAACGCACTATTTCGCTTCAAGCAGGGGAGGTGCAGATGTGAAGCTTGGACTAAGCACATATAGTTTGCTGAAAGCGTTACGTGCCGGGCAAATGACGATCGAGGAGGTCATTCGCTGGGCTGCGGAGCAGGGGGCTGAGCATATCGAGCTTGTGCCGGTCGGCTTCGATTGGGGGAACGACCTTAAATCCGCAGATACGCTGCGGACATATGCCGAACAAGCCGGCATCGAGTTGTCGAATTATACCGTTTCGGCCAATTTCATTACGGAGGCGGAGGAGCAGTATAAGGCGGAAATCGAGCGAGTCTGCCGGCAGGTCGATATCGCCCATCGGCTGGGCGTTAAACGGATGCGGCACGATGTGGCCAAACGCCCGGTTGCTGAGTCCTCGATTATGCGATTTCAACAAGACTTGGATAAGCTCGCCGCGGCTTGCCGCATTGTGGCCGACTACGCGCAGCAATACGGCATTGTGACCAGTGTGGAGAACCACGGTTATCACATGCAAGCCAGCGAACGGGTGCAAATGCTGCTGCATGCGGTGGATCGGCCCAATTTCCGGATGACGCTGGATATCGGGAACTTCCTAGTGGTAGATGAAAACCCGGTGGCTGCGGTCCAAAAAATGATAGGTTATGCTTCGGTGATCCATTTAAAAGACTTTTATGTGCGACCGGCTCATCGAAATCCGGGACAAGGCTGGATGCGGAGCGCATCCGGCAATTATTTGCGCGGGTCGATCTTTGGGCAAGGGGATGTCCACACGCGGGAAATCATTCGCCTGATAAAGGCATCCGGCTACGACGGCTACCTGTCCCTCGAATTTGAGGGGATGGAGGAGTGCAGGCTCGGAGCGCAAATCGGGCTTGCCAATGCCCAACGATTGTGGGATGAGGCGGAGGCTGCAAGGGATAAGTGAAACGATTGTATTTGCTGACGAAAGGAGCACAGAACCATGTCAAATATCGAGTATACCGAATCAAACAAAGCGAGGGAGACAAAGTTGATTCGCGCGGATCTCTGCATTTACGGAGCTAGTTCGGCTGGAATTGCCGCCGCTATTCAAGCTCGAAGAATGGGCTTAAACGTTGTAATTGTTGAATCCAGTTTCCATTTGGGCGGATTGACGACGGGTGGTTTGGGAATGACCGATACCGGCAACAAAGCTGCAATTGGCGGTGTTGCCCACGAATTCTACGAAGCGCTGGGAAGATATTACGGAGGCGGGGAAGCGGATGGTATGCAGTGGACCTTTGAGCCAAGCGTCGCCAAAAACATTTATGAGGACTGGCTGCAATCGGCAGAGGTGCCTGTTTATTTCGAGAAACAGCTTGACGTTGTCGAAAAAAACGGGGAGCGGATTTCGTGCCTGGTCATGAAGGACGGAAGTCGGTATGGCGCCCGGATTTTTATCGATGCTACGTATGAAGGCGATCTGCTGGCAAGCGCCGGCGTTTCCTATCATGTCGGAAGAGAAGCAAACGAAGTATACCAAGAGACATTAAACGGCGTACATTACGGGCACCCGAACCATAATTTCAAAACTTGGGTTGATCCCTACATCGTTCCGGGCAAGCCGGACAGCGGATTGATTGCGGGCGTACAGGATGTGCCAGTTCTTCACCAAGGGGCGGGCGATGCCAGTGTTCAGGCTTATAATTTTCGAATCTGTCTAACGAACGTCCCGGACAATCGGCTGCCGATACCGCAGCCGCCGGGATATGATCCAGATGCCTACACGTTGCTTGCAAGATACATTAAGGCCGGCGTATGGGATGCCCTGCGTCTGCACAAGCCAATGCCAAACGGGAAAACCGACCTGAACAATTTCGGGGCGGTGTCAACCGATTACATCGGCGGCTGTGACCAATGGCCCGAGGGAGATGTTCGGACTCGTGAACGGTTGTTTCAAGATATTCGCCGACATAATATGGGACTCTTATACTTCCTCGGCCACGACGACCAGATTCCCGAAGCGATTCGTAACGAGGTAGGCCAGTGGGGATTGCCTGCGGATGAATATCCGAATACGGGGCATTGGACGCCGCAGCTTTATGTTCGGGAGGGACGCCGTATGATATCGTCTCTTGTCATGACTGAGCGGCATTGCCGCGGCTATGACCAGGCTCATGATTCTGTAGGACTCGCATCCTACAAGATGGATTCGCATAATTGCCGGCGCCTTGTCATTGACGGCAGATGTATCAATGAAGGGAATGTTGAAGTGCCTTCCAGCGCACCTTACCCAATTTCTTACCGTTCGATCGTGCCGAAAGAAGGGGAGTGCGACAATCTCCTCGTACCGATCTGTCTGTCCACATCACATATTGCCTATGGCTCCATCCGGATGGAGCCGGTGTTTATGATCCTTGGCCAGTCGGCTGCTACTGCGGCAGCGCTAGCGATTGAAGCGGATTGCACAGTGCAGGATGTGGAATATGCGAGGCTGCGGCAGAAGCTCTTGGATGATAAGCAGGTTCTGGATTGGCAAAGTTGTTAGGAGTGATATGGCATATGATGCAAGAAACTTCTGTTTAGCACTATGCGTCACCAGGAGGAAGGAATACCACGATCATACTTGACTATGCTGGATTAATTTTTTTTGAATCGCGCAGATGATAGCTTATGATGGACGGAGTCCGCTTGTCCATCGTGAGCTTCCATCTGCATTTTTTTTCAAAAGATAGCTGCAGCGATGCTGATAAACATCAAATCGTTAGGGGCGCATACCCCGCAGACTTTTAGCGACATGTCTGCGATTAGCCGTTCTCTCCGCTCGAATACTTCGTTCCCCTTAGACGCCGTATCCTCGACACGTTCATTGAAAGAAACCGATCCAAAATATTTTTTGCACATATTAAACTAAAGATAATGACTGATTGGTTTTAAATACAAGGTGTTATTGATTGTTATTTAATTAATTTCACACATCGACAAAAATTCATCCTCCTAAAAACCAGGCGTTTTAACCGATAATAACTTATGAATATGGACTGCGTCCTGAAAACCGACAGGCTAAGTTCACAATGATTTTCGTACATGGTGTGCCTTCCTTGGCGGAGCATATAATGGTAAACTTTGAAGATGAGCAAAAACGGAATTCGTAAGGGAGCTATCCTCGCATGGCCAAAATAAAAACGAAATTCGTATGCACCGAATGCGGCAACGAGTCGGCAAAGTGGCTGGGCAAATGCCCGGGCTGCCAAGCTTGGAACACGATGGTGGAAGAAAAGGAAACCGTCGTGAAGACGAAGGGCATCGGTTTATCGGGAATCCATACGAAAGAAAAACCACAATCGATCATACACATAGAAAGTGGGCAAGAGCCGCGCATCGAAACCCGGATGGTGGAGTTAAACCGTGTGCTGGGAGGCGGCGTCGTGCCGGGCTCGCTCATATTGGTTGGCGGAGATCCGGGTATCGGCAAGTCTACGCTCTTGCTGCAGACGTCGCATGCTTTGGCCGTCAAGGGACTGAAGGTGCTGTACATATCCGGGGAGGAATCCGTAAGGCAGACGAAGCTGAGGGCGGATCGGCTCGGAGCGCTGACGGAAACATTATATGTGCTGTGCGAGACGAATATGGAGCATATTAATGATGCGATCGAATCCATAGATCCGGATTTCCTGGTGATCGACTCCATTCAGACCGTCTACGAACCGCGGGTCGAGTCGGCCCCCGGAAGCGTGTCGCAGGTGAGGGAGTGCACGGCGCACTTCATGCGTACGGCGAAGATTAAAGGCATCGCTACCGTACTGGTCGGCCACGTCACAAAGGAAGGCGCCATCGCCGGTCCACGTCTGCTGGAGCATATGGTGGACTGCGTGCTGTACTTCGAGGGCGAACGGCATCATACATACCGGCTGCTGCGCGCGGTAAAGAACAGATTCGGCTCCACGAACGAGATCGGAATCTTCGAGATGAACGAGGACGGCCTGCGCGAAGTATCCAATCCGTCGGAGCTGTTCTTGTCGGAGCGGCCGCTCGGCGTATCGGGTTCGACGGTCGTGGCCAGCATGGAAGGCACGAGGCCTGTCCTGGTCGAGCTGCAGGCGCTTGTCGCGACGACGAATTTTCCGTCGCCGAGGCGGATGTCGACAGGCATCGACCATCATCGGATGGCCCTTATTATCGCGGTGCTGGAAAAACGCAACGGGATGTTTCTTCAGACGCAGGATGCCTATCTAAACGTTGCCGGCGGCGTAAAGCTCGACGAGCCTGCCGTCGATCTGGCCGCGGCAGTCAGCCTGGCGTCCAGCTTCCGGGATGCGCCTACGAAGCCGTATGATGTTATTTTTGGAGAAGTGGGGCTGACGGGCGAGGTCCGGGCGGTCTCCAGAGCGGAACAACGGGTAAAGGAAGCCGAGAAGCTCGGCTTCAAGCGGGTCATTATGCCGGAGAAAAGTCTCAAGGGCTGGAAAGCGCCGGACGGAATCGAGATCATCGGCGTAAATACAGTAGCAGAAGCGTTAAAGGCAGCGCTGGGATAGGGGGCAAGAGATAAAATGAAAGAACCGACGCATCAGGAAGTTATGAACCAATTGCTGCAGTTAGTGTCGCCAGGGACCCCGTTCCGCGAAGGGCTGGAAAACGTGCTGCGCGCGAAGACGGGAGCTCTTATCGTCGTGGGCTACAGCCCCGAGGTGATGGAGGTCGTGGACGGAGGTTTCTCCATTAATTGCGATTTCTCTCCGAACTATCTATACGAGCTCGCGAAGATGGACGGAGCCATTATTATGAGCGAGGATATGCGCCGCATTCTGTACGCGAATACGCAGTTGATCCCGAACAGCTCCATCCCGTCGATTGAGACGGGCATACGTCACCGGACGGCGGAGCGCGTAGCCAAGCAGACGGGCAGGCTGGTCGTGTCGATCTCGCAGAGGCGCAATATCATCACCTTGTACCAGGGCAATCTAAGGTACTCGCTTAAGGACATCGGCGTCATTCTGACGAAGGCGAATCAGGCGATCCAGACGCTGGAGAAATACAAGGCGGTCCTGTCGCAATCGCTTACGAATTTGTCGGCTCTGGAGTTCGAAGAGCTTGTGACGCTGCAAGAAGTGGCGCATGTCATTCAGCGCGTGGAGATGGTGCTGCGCGTCAAGCTGGAGATTAACCGTTACATAACGGAGCTTGGCACGGAAGGGCGTCTCGTCAGCATGCAGATGGATGAGCTCGTCGGAGGCGTCGAACAAGATGCATGGAACCTCCTCAAGGATTATGCGAAGGAAAACTCGGATGACAAAATTCGCGAAATTCGCCTCGCTCTGAGGAAGCTCAGCTCAGACGAGCTTCTGGACGAGTCTCCGATCGTACGCCTGATCGGCTATCCTCACACCAACAACATGGCGGACGAATCCGTGCTGCCGAGAGGCTTTAGACTGCTAAACAAAATTCCGCGACTGCCGCAGATCATCATGAACAATTTGGTAGAACGGTTCGGCCGTCTGCCGCATATTCTCATGGCGACGATCGAGGAGCTCGACGAAGTCGACGGCATTGGCGAGGTGCGAGCACGTGCGATCAAGGACGGACTCAAGCGGATTCAAGAGCAGATGTTCATTGACAGGCAAATTTAATCTCGAGTACAATGGATAGAATGTGTTCCGATCATTGACGTGCGAACAGGCTGAGTCGTGGGGCATAGTAGAGAAGAGGTGGAATAGATGATCTTAAAGTCGATACCGAGCCTTCTCACGGTTGGTAATTTGTTTCTTGGCGTAATAGCCATCCTTATGGTTTTCAACGAAAAGCCGCAAATGGCGGCCATGATGGTGCTGATCGCCATGCTGCTTGACGGCGTGGACGGCCGGGTAGCACGTGCTCTCAACGCGCAGAGCGAGTTCGGCAAGGAGCTCGACTCCTTATCCGATGTCATCTCCTTCGGAGTGGCGCCTGCCTTTATTATGTATGTCGTTGCCTTTCAAGATCTCAGTCCGGCGCTTGCTTGGACCGTGACTGCCATCTTCCCCATATGCGGGGCGCTCCGCCTCGCAAGATTCAATGTCATTACAAGCTCGGCGGGTTACTTTATCGGCCTCCCGATACCGGCTGCCGGCGGCGTGCTCGCCACATTGGCGCTGTTTAAGGACGATATTCCGGTAGGCGTCCTGCTGGGAAGTACCATCTTGTTATCCTGCCTGATGGTCAGCACCATTCGGTACCCGAACTTCAAGAAGGTCGGCATTCCGCGGAGCGCGGTCTGGCTCGTGCCGATCGTCGTTGTCGTGTCCGTGGCGCTCGGCTTGTTATTCGAGAGCCAGCTTTCCAAGATTTTGTTCGTTCCTCTCTTGCTGTACGCGCTCTACGGCCTAAAAAAAAACGTTGATCGCAGACTTCCGAAGCTGCGCAAGCGCCGCAAGCTAAAAGAAGAGGAAGAAGCGGCGAAATCCGAGAAGCCGGCGTAGCCTGCTGCAAAACAAACCGTGCATATTCGTATGCACGGTTTTTTGATGTACAGAAAATGATGCAACAATTTAGAATGTGGATAACGAACGGAGCGGGACTGTCGTTGAACTGTGCATAGGTGAAACTTCGGGCATCTGTCCGATAAGAAATGAACCGGCTGCTTCTACGCTAACGGAAGTGAAAGGCGTTATTTCAGCAAAAAGCACCGCTTCGCGATTCTAATGGAACTGACAGCCCTTATGATGGGCCAAAGTCCTCGGTTTGCCTAGATTTCCCGCGAATAAAGTCGCAGGGTTCCGTTAGATTTTAATATCATGCCAATTAATCAAAATAAGAGCTCTCATTTCCGTTGCAGGTTGGCGATGATCAATTGTAGCTCTGATTATCGTCCATGGGCGTTAGTAACGCTTATGGCTCCAAAAAGTAGGCGAACGAGCAACTGTAGGCGTTAAAACCGCCGATGGACCGGAAAGTAGCTCTGATTAGCGTGCATAGGCGTTAGTAACGCTTATGGCTCCAAAAAGTAGGCGAACGAGCAGCTGTAGGCGTTAAAAACGCCGATGGGCCGGAAAGTAACTCTGATTGGCATGCATAGGCGTTAGTAACGCTTATGGCTCCAAAAAGTAGGCGAACGAGCAGCTGTAGGCGTTAAAAACGCCGATGAATCGGAAAGTAACTCTGATTAGCGTCCATGGGCGTTAGAAACGCCTATGGAGCCAAAAAGTAGGCGAACGAGCAGCTGTAGGCGTTAAAAACGCCGATGAATCCGAAAGTAACCCTGATTAGCGTCCATAGGCAGAATAGCGACGTTCCTGTCCGTTAGAAGGACAACCCTTGTTTAACGGAGCTTTGTGAGATCTTAATATCGTACGTCCAACGCAACACTGAAATTTCTACCTAAAGTCTCTGCTTTTTCGGTTATTCGAAAAACAGCAAGCGGTTACAATTAGGAAGCAGACAAGTCGAGAACAGGGTAAAGCGCCATCTGCAAACATTATTTGGGAGGGGATAGTCTTGAGGAAAGCAATGAAGGTTATCGGTCTGCTCGCCATTTCGCTGACAATGACGCTGGCAGGCTGCTCGCAAGGCAATAATGGAAATCCGGGGTCGTCGCCTTCGACGAACAACGGTTCGAACCAAACGGACAAGGCGCCTAAGGACGTAACGCTTAGAATGTCTTATTGGGCGGGCTCGCAGCTAACCGTAGACAAAAACAATGCTGTAATCGAACTGTTCGAGAAAGCGTATCCTCACATCAAGATCGAAGCCGAATATTACGCCGGAGACGCCTACAACGACAAAATCAATGTACAGGCTGCATCCAACAGCTTGCCGGACATTATCCGGGTGGACTACGCGCAAATTAAAAACTATGTCAATAAAGGGCTGCTGACGCCGCTTGACGATTACATCTCCGATCAAACCATCAATATGGAGGGCGTTGCCGAAGTTAATATGAAGGGCGGCATGATCGACGGCGTCACGTACGGCATTAACATCGGCAACAACGCGCTTGTTATGTTCTATGATCCCGACAAACTCGCGGAAGCCGGCGTAAATCCACCCGGACCGGACTATACATGGGAGCAATACGAAGCCGATCTGCGTGCCGTAAAGGATAAGCTTGGTTTGTACGGAGATACCCATCTGGCCCGCGAACACTTTGAAGTCTGGTTGAGGCAGCATGGGCAGAAGCTGTACGCAGCCGACCAGAAGACGTTAGGTTATGAGGACGATCAATTGTTTGTTGAGTTTATGGAGCAGCAGCTTAGATGGCAGAAGGAAGAAATGATCAGCCCAATCAGCGTTGAGCTGGAAATTCGAGGTTTGGAAGACGGGCCGTTTCCGAAAGGCGAATCCGCCTTTGGCGGCTATTCCTACTGGAGCAATCACGCCGACATTATGGAGACTCAACTCGGCAAAGAGCTAGGGATGGCGATGTATCCGGGCTCCGGCGACGGCAAAGGCATGTATATGAAACCGTCCTTCTTCCACGGGGTGTGGTCGGGTTCCAAACATCCGAAGGAAGCGGCCATGTTCATCGAATTTTTTACAAACAACATCGACGCCGCCAAATCGCTAAACGCTTACTTCGGCATGCCGTATCATCCGAATCTGGTGCAGGAGATGCAAGCCACGTTCTCGGAGACTCAGAAGCGGGTGTCCGCATATCTCCAAGTGGTCGAGCAGCATTCCTCCGAGATAGATCCGCCTGCGCCGGTTGCCGGCTCGGAGGTCGGGAAAATCTTTACCAACGTAGCTTCGGAAATTTTTTACGAGCGAATTACGCCAGCAGAAGGCGCCGCCAAATTTAGAACGGAAGCGAATGCGGCTTTGGCGAAAGCCAAGTAACGATTCCACGGCCAGGAGGTGACAAGAGCATGCGCGGAGTTGGCAACAAATCCATATGGTCTTCCGACAATACGGCAGGATATCTCTTCATATTCCCCTGGCTGTTCGGATTTCTTGTCTTTTCAATCATTCCCATCGGAGCGTCCTTGTTTCTCGCCTTTACGCGCTACGATATTTTATCCCCGCCCGAATGGGTAGGAATGGACAACTTCAAAGCGATGTTTACGGAGGACAGCCGGTACTGGCTGTCGGTGAAGGCGACGCTTCTCTTCGTATTCGTTGCCATCCCCTTGCGTCTCGCCTTTGCGCTGATCGTGGCGATGGTTCTGAACCAGAAGCTCCGATTTCTCGGGTTTTTCCGTTCCGCTTATTATTTGCCTACGCTTATTGGAGGCAGCGTGGCGGTTGCGGTGATGTGGCGCCATCTGTTCGGACTTAACGGAGCGCTGAACTCATTTCTCGAGAGCGCCTTCGGCATCACTGACAAAATATCGTGGATCACTCATCCGTCCACGGCGCTTCCTTCGTTGATCCTGTTGTCGGTATGGCAATTCGGATCCGCCATGCTGATTTTCCTCGCAGGCTTGAAGCAAGTGCCCAAGGAGCTCTACGAGGCTTCCGAAGTAGACGGGGCCGGTTCCTTCCAACGTTTTAAGTCGATAACGTTGCCGCTGCTGACGCCTGTGCTGCTGTTCAACTTGATCATGGGCATCATCAACGGATTTAAAGTGTTTACCGAAGGAATGATCGTAACCGGAGGGGGACCGTTCGACAAAACGTTGTTCTACGTGCTGTATTTGTACGAAAAGTCGTTCCGGTATTACGAGATGGGTTATGGCTCGGCGATGGCCTGGATTTTGCTGATGGTTATCGCGGCTTTCACGGCGATCGTGTTTACGACGTCCAGGCATTGGGTGCATTACGAGTCGAAGGGGGACTAAGACATGGGAACGTCTGTGAGGACAATACGCCTGCTCCGAAGAGGGATTTTTCATCTGGCGGTTACGGCCTTTGCGCTCGTCATGCTGTATCCCATGTTATGGATGCTGTCGAGTTCGCTCAAGGATACGACCGAGATTTTCGTCAATTCGCATCAGTTAATTCCAAGCGAGTGGAGCTTCGATAACTATGTGACGGGGTTTAAAGGATTTGCCGGCATTTCGTTTTCCGTATTTTTCAAAAATTCGTTTATCATAACGATTTTATCGGTTCTGGGGACGGTGATATCCTCCGCGCTGGTGGCCTACGGTTTTGCCAGAATCCGCTTCAAGTTCGCGCCGTTTTGGTTCGCATGCATGATGTTGACGATGATGCTTCCGGCAGAAGTGCTTATGATTCCCCAATATATCCTGTTTCACAAAATAGGCTGGATCAATACCTTTCTTCCACTCATCGTGCCGTCGTTTTTCGGAGGAGCTTTCTTCATATTTCTGATTATTCAGTTTATGAGAGGGATTCCGAGGGAGCTGGACGAGGCGGCGGTCATTGACGGATGCGGCAAATATCGTACATTCGCCATGGTCATCCTGCCGCTGCTGACGCCGCCGCTTATCACGACCGCGATATTCAAGTTTTATTGGACCTGGGACGACTTCTTTAGTCCGTTGCTCTACTTGAATTCGCCTAAGCTGGCAACCGTATCGCTGGCGATCAAAAACTTCTCCGATCCGACGATGAAGACGGATTGGGGAGCGATGTTCGCGATGTCCGTGTTATCGATTATACCGATCGTCGTCGTCTTTTTTCTCTTCCAACGCTACATCGTTGACGGAATCAGCACGACGGGACTCAAAGGGTAAAAAGAATGGAGGGACAGAACATGAGCCATTATCAGGCGCAAGCGCAACGTTATGAACGGATGACCTACAATCGATGCGGGATTTCGGGCTTGAAGCTTCCCGCCGTCTCGCTCGGGATGTGGCATAATTTCGGGGATGTGGACGTCTATGCGAACGCGAAGGCAATGATGCTTCGAGCCTTCGATCTCGGCATTACCCACTTTGATCTGGCCAATAATTACGGGCCGTCGCCCGGCTCTGCCGAAGAGACGTTCGGAACCGTCATTACACGGGAACTGAAGGCTTACCGGGACGAGATGATCGTCTCGACGAAAGCCGGTTATTATATGTGGCCCGGACCCTACGGAGAGTGGGGCTCCCGCAAAAACCTGATCGCCAGTCTCGATCAAAGCCTGAAGCGAATGCGGCTGGATTATGTCGATATTTTCTACTCGCATCGGCCTGATCCGAATACGCCGCTGGAAGAGACAATGGGCGCGCTGGCGCAGATCGTGCGGGAAGGCAAGGCGTTGTACGTGGGCATCTCCAATTACAGCGCGGAACAGACGCGGGAAGCGATAGGCATTCTGAAACGGCTGGGCATCCCCCTATTGATCCATCAAGCGACGTATTCCATGTTCAACCGCTGGGTCGAAGACGAGCTGCTGGATGCGCTTGACGAAGGAGGGGCTGGCTGCATCGCGTTTAGTCCGCTCGCGCAAGGTTTGTTGACGAATCGTTATCTGGGCGGCATCCCCGACGATTCGCGCGCGGCGAGCGCCAACAGTCCGTTCCTGAAGTCGGGAGACGTTACGGAGGAGAAGCTGGAGAAGCTTCGCGAGTTAAACGAGATCGCCAGGCAGCGCGGACAATCGCTTGCTCAGCTTGCGCTGGCGTGGGTGCTCAGGCGGAAGCAGGTAGCCTCCGTTCTGATCGGAGCTAGTAAAGTAGAGCAAATCGAAGACAATGTAGGCGCATTGGATCGACTGAGCATTGAGGCCGACGAGTTGGCGGCAATCGAACGAATCTTGCAGAAGTGAGCAGAGGGAGAGGAGCAGAAGAAATGGACAAAATAACAAGAATGCTGCGTACGCTTAATCAGGAGGCGGTTGATTATCCGCCGGTAGGCTTCTGGTTTCATTTCAACGGAGAGGAAGGGATGGGGCAAGCTTGTGTCGACGCCCATCTGAACTACTACAGGGAGACCGACATCGATTTCATTAAAATCATGTGCGACGGATATTTCCAATTTCCGCTAGCCGTCGAAATCAAGGAAGTGGCCGATTGGAGAAAGATTAAGCCGCTGAGCGCGGATCATCCTTATATCACGGAGCAAGTGGAGCGGGCGCGGCTTATTACGGAAGGCGTGAACGGGGAATGCTGCACCTTCTACAGCCTGTTCGCCCCCTTCTCCTGCATCCGGTTCGCGACGTCCGACGAGTTGGTCATGAAACATCTCAAGGAAGATCCGGAAGCCGTCCTGTACGCGCTTACCGTAATAGCCGAGGATCAAGCGGCGCTGGCGGAACGGCTCATTGCGGAGGCAGGCTGCACAGGCATCTATTATTGCTTGCAAGGCGGCGAGATGGATCGGTTCACGGAAGGGGAGTATCGCAACCTGATTATGCCGAGCGACAGATACGTGCTCGATCGCGCGAACGGCTTCAGTCCGAACAACCTCCTTCATATGTGCGGCTGGGCGGGCGTGCGCAACAGATTGGATAATTGGAGGGAATACCCTGCCAAAGCGGTCAACTGGGCGATCTACGTCGAAGGGCTCGGCATTCGCGAGGGAAGGGAGTACTTGGGCGATCATGCCGTTTTAGGCGGCTTCGACAATACGAAGTCAGGCGTTCTGCACAGCGGCACTCGCTCGGAGGTTGAGCAATTTGCCAAACAATTAGTGGCCGAGGCGGGAACGCAAGGGCTTATTGTCGGCGCGGACTGTTCGTTATCGCATGACATAGACAGGGAGCGAATCAAATGGGTAGTCGAAACCGTCCGCTCGGCCTAGATTCTGATCCGATGCCCTATACGCTGGTCGCGCATGACGAGCATGATGAACGGCATCAGGGAGCCGTCGTGTACCCGATCTACCAGAATACGCTGTTCACTTATGCGAGCAGCGATCATCCGGGGCATGTCTACAAGTACAGCCGCATGGGCAATCCGACCGTTATGGAGCTGGAAAAGCGGCTTGCGGCGCTGGAGCACGGGGAGCGCGCGCAATGTTTCGCCTCGGGGATGGCGGCTATTTCGGCAGCGATTCTGTCGCGCGTAAGCGCAGGCGATCATGTGATTTGCGTCAGTCAAGTGTATTTCGGCACCCGGGAGTTTATGGACAGCTTTCTGTCTCGCTATCAAGTAGAAGTGACTTATGCGGACGGCGCCTCGATAGAAGCCATTCGGCAGGCGGTGCAGAGCAATACGAGGGTTCTGTATTTGGAAAGTCCGACCAGCTATTACTTTCAATTGCAGGATTTGAAAGCTTGCGTCGGGCTTGCTCGCGAATGCGGACTGGAAACCATTATCGACAATACATGGGCGTCGCCTTGTCATCAGCATCCACTCGATATCGGCATCGATCTGGTTGTGCATTCGCTGACCAAATACGTGAGCGGCCACAGCGATGTGCTGGGTGGAGCGGTAATCGGCAGCTCTTCGTGGATTGAGCGGCTCTCTCAAGTGGATCATCAGCTTCTTGGGGGCATCATGACTCCGCATACGGCTTCCTTGATGATGAGAGGATTGCGGACATTGCCGCTAAGGATGGCGCGGCTGGGCGATACGGCGATGAGGATTGCCGAATATTTCGGCACGCTACCCTGCATACGCAAAGTCAATTTCCCGGGGCTGCCCAAGCATCCCCAGCACGAATTGGCAAAGCGGCAGATGACCGGCTGGGGCAGCCTGTTGTCGATCGAATTGGAGCAACCGCTGGAGAAAGCGAAACAATGGATTGATCAACTCGTCTATTTCCGGATCGGTCTCAGCTTTGGCGGTTATGAAAGCCTGGTGCTTGTAGTCGGGGCGGCCGAGCAGAGTACGAAGGAACAGCCGGTTACGCTCATTCGGTTTAATGTGGGGCTGGAGGATCCGGCGGATTTGATTCGGGATCTCGACAGCTGGCATACGTTTTTCGGGAACGGAAGCGCGGACGGAAACATGAATGAAAACAGCTGCTTGCGGGAGCAGGCGCAATAACAGGGCAGGACGGACGATAAGATCGGCGCTTGAAGCGTCGATCTTATCGTCGTTGCAGTCGGCTGATATAATAAGTGGCGAGGGGGAGTATGGATGAAACAAATGAAGCTCGAGCGAAAGCTGGTTCTATTTATCGTGATGGCGGCATTGACCACAAGCGTCCTTGGTTATTTGTTCGTCCAGTTCTCCCGCTCGCAGTACAATGATCTGATCTATCGCGAATCTTCGGAGAAATTCCATCTTTTTTCGCTGCGAATCGAGGAAAAGCTTGAAAATATCGATCGGCTTTCCTTATCCATCATGTCAGATCCCCATATTCAATCCTATCTGCTTACGATCAAAACCGAACCGGGCACCTATGAAGCTTACAGCGCCTCGAACAGTCTCAAGCGCAGGCTGCTTTCTTACCAAATATTCGATTATGCGGTAGCTTCGATCGTCATTATCGATAGCAATGGCACGCATCATACCTCTGGACTGCATACGAATCCGATGAATGGGGAGGAGATAGCGCAAGTGGTCGGGAAGGCGGCCGAATTTAAGGGAGCGAGCGTATGGGTCGGCGGCAAGGAGGGGTATTTCCAATCGCTGAGGGAGATCCGCGAGGTTAGCGATTACAGCATGGACCCGCTAGGCACGCTCGTCTTGCGAGCGCATGCGGATAACATCGTATATTCAAGTCCGGAAGAGGCGAATTATTACGATACGAAGCTGATGATCTCCTCCGATAATCAATTGCTGTTCGCCAGTCCCCATGCCATAGTACCGGAGCAGTTGGCTTATCGGCTGGGCGACAAAGACGCGGAAATCGACACCGACACCGGCTCCTATAAGGTCATCACGATCGAGGGCAGCAAATATTTGGAGGCGCAGTTTACGCTGGATTACACGGGATGGACGTTTACCCAATTAGTTCCCTATGGAACGTTATTTATGGAGATCGAAAAAATGCAGCTGTTGCTGCTTGGATTATATGCGTTGCTGCTGCTTGCCATACTTGCGGCAGGTTTGCGGGTATCGAGGTATATTACGAAGCCGATCGGGAAACTCATTGATAAAATGGCCGTCGTCGAAAAAGGGAATCTGGAGCTCGATCGGCTGGAGGTTTCCAACCAACGCAATGAAATTACATTGCTCAGCTTATCGTTCGACCGCATGGTCGATCGGCTAAATGAGCTGATCAAAGAAAACTATATTAAGCAGCTTATGCTGCGCAACGCGGAGTATGAGAGGCTGAAATCGCAAATCAATCCGCATTTTCTGTACAATACGCTGGAGTCGATCAACTGGCTGGCGCGAATGAACGGTCAGCTTCAAATTTCGGGCATGGTAAAGGCGCTCGGCAAGCTCCTCAGACACTCCATAACCGAAAAACCTTATATTACGATAGGCGAGGAAGCCGATCACCTCGAGCAGTATATTTATATTCAGAGGTTCAGGTTCGAAGAGAGGCTCGACTTTCGCATCGAGATCGACGAGCGTCTGCGACTGCTCTATATGCCATGCGGCATTCTTCAGCCGATCGTGGAGAATAGCGTCAAATATGCGGTAGAGACTTCTACGGAGCCCTGCCGGATCGTTGTCTTCGCAGAGGAGCGACCGGATCGGCTGGACATTGTCGTTCGCGATACGGGTGGCGGAATGGATCCTCGTTACTTGGAGAAGCTCGAGCGGGGAGAAATTAAAGCGGAAGGTACCGGAGTTGGGCTTAAGAGTATTCATGACCGGCTGCGGCTGTTGTACGGCTCCGGGTTCGGCTTGTCGATCGCAAGCGAGCCGGGCCAGGGAACATCGATTACAATCGCGGTGCCGTACACGCATGAACCGGATTCGTCTGCTTCGATGATTAATCGCTACGAGGTGATTGCACATGACTAACGAGCCATATCGAGTAATGGTGGTCGACGACGAGAGGATTATACGCGAAGGCATCTCTTCCCTGGTGGATTGGCGGGGCATGGGGCTGGAGCTGGCGGGCTGCCTGAAGGATGGAGCGGCCGCGCTGGAAGAGATGGAGCAGCTTAGGCCCGATATCGTCATTACGGATATCAAGATGCCCCGCATGGACGGGCTGGAGCTGATCAAGCAAGCCAAGGAGCGGTTTCCCGATATGAAGTTCGTGGTATTGTCGGGGTACGGGGAATTCCGGTTCGCCAGCCAAGCCATGAAGCACGGCGTCAAACATTATATTCTCAAGCCATGCGATGAGCATGATATTAAGAAGGTATTGACGGACATTGTCAATGAACTGGATGTAGAATCGCGCGAGCGCAAGGCATTAGGGCAAATGGAGCGGATGCTCTCCGAAGTAGTGCCGAGAGCCCGCGAGAAGTTGTTGTCCGATTATTTGCTCGGCCGGATGACGGACGACGAAACGGCGGACTATCTCGAACAGGTTCGTCTTCATGACGGAGAAGGCATGCTGCGCCTGCTGGCATGCAGGACGGAGACGGAATTGCGGTACGAGGAAGCGAAGAAGCTCATACCGCTGATCGTCGAACATCTCGGCGAAAAACATGTAAAGCATTACGCCGTTATTCATCAGGTCATGGTACTGCTCGTAGCGAATTATTCCAGGACGGATCTTCTTGAACGTATGGAATACACGACAACGCGCCTCGAATCGGAAGCGGGAAGCAAGTTCATTTGGTCGATAGGACACGAGGGCGCCATGACGGACATGCCTCGCGCTTTCGAGGATGCCATGCGGCATATGGAGCAAGCTTATTATTTGGGCGAACGCTCCATTACGGCATTGCGGACGGAGGGATCTGTCGACAAGGCCGAGTCGCCCGCGGTGTTCGCTGCGGCCGAGCTGGATCATTATTCCGGCATATTGGACCACATTCGGATCGGGTCCAGAGAGGGATTGAACAAGGAACTCGCGGCGTTATTCTCCAAATTGAGACAGCTGCGGCTGCCCATCGGAACGACAACCGGCATTAGCATCGACTTGATTGCGATCTTGCACAAACAATGCGTTCCCAATCCAACCAACGAATACTTGAATCATACGGTGCCGATTCTCCAGATGAAAACGCTGGGGGAAGTGGAGAGGTATATTTCCGAGGAGGCCCACTCCATTTTGGATACGTATTACGGCACGCCGGCGGCGAGGGGCAAAATGGCGGCCCATCGGATGGCCCGGTACGTTCATGACAATCTGGAGCGGGAGGAGCTGTCCTTGCAATGGCTTGCCAAGCATAAGCTGTTTATGAATCCCGATTATTTGGGCAAGCTGTTTCGCAAGGAAATGAAGATGAGCTTTCCGCAGTACGTAGCCAAGGCGCGCATCGAAAAAGCAAAAGAAGCGATCGCGCGCTCCGGCGACTACAAAATTTATGAACTGGCCGAGATGTCGGGGATGGGGAGCGATCCCAAATATTTCAGCAATTTGTTTAAAAAACAGACGGGCTGCACGCCGCAGGAGTATAAGTCCCGCATCGCTGCGGAACGGAAGGGGGGATAAATTCTGAAATCAGGGCGTTAATGAAACGGAAAGAGAAAAAAAGGGCTGAGGCGGTTGCCTCAAGCCCTTATTGTCGTTGTGCGCGCCCATTTGGGCGATCATGATCAAAAGCGGACTATTTGAACAACCTCGTCTAAGTCAAGTTGAACAGTCCGAGCGTCGAGCATTTGTCGTATTCGTCCGCGACGACTTCGTCCAGCTGGATCTGAAGCAAGTTGCAGAGCGCCGTCATATAGAACAAATTGCGACCCAGCTCGCTCTTCAGCACTTCGTTGCAATGTTCGCACAACGATCCCGATAGATGGCTTTGCAACGTTTCCTTGGCATTCTCAAGCTCGTGCGTGTCGGAATACTGCTGCTTCCTCGCATTCAATTCGATACAGCCGCAGTCTGTTACGGCCTTGCTGACAGCACGGTTTACCGACGCGCCGGATTGACCGAACTTCGACATCACGTCAAGCAAGCTGCGATGCCGCAGCAACAGCTCAGATACCTGCTGCTGGAATTGATCCAATGTTGGAGCATTCATAGATTCCACCTCAAATCACCGCCTTATAGTAGTCGTCACTATTTCCATTATAATGCTCTCGCACACGGTTTTCCACATGCCAGAAGTTGCAGACTGAATCCGGGGCGCGTCCTTAAGGGGCGCAGGTCAGGAAACTTTTGGCGAAAAAGGGCAGGGGGACGATTAGAGGGCGAAAGATTGGAACATAATTGTAATGGAGGTGAACCATTATGGTGATTAGAAGAATGATACAACTTATTGGATTATGGTTTGGCGCAATGGCCGGCAGCGAAGTATACGGATGGGGGAGCGGCGCGGCCGCATGGTCCACTCCGTCCTATGGCATGCTGCAATCCGGCACTTATTACATGAATGTGGCGCTCGGAGCCGTGTTTGGCGTTATTATGGCTTCGGTGCTGGCGGGACCGATCGTTCGATCCTTACACAAAGGCGTGGACGCGATAACGGACATGCCGATCAGGCAATTGCTCATCGGCACGGGCGGCCTGCTGGCAGGCTTGCTGCTTGCGGTTATGCTGTATCCCGTCGTCGCCGATCTGAGCGGTATCGGCAATCTGCTGCCCGCGGTCATGGCGCTGGCGTTCGGCTTCGTCGGCCTGCGGATCGGCGTGCTAAAGCAGGAGGAGATCGCGGCAGGCTTCGCGGCGCTGCTGGAGAAGCCCAAGCCCGTGTCTGCCTCGCCCGAAGCGAAGGGCTTCGAAGAGCACAAAATTCTGGATACGAGCGTCATCATCGACGGGCGGATCGCGGATATTTGCAAGACGGGATTCATTGAGGGAACGCTGGTCATTCCTGAATTCGTGCTGGAAGAGCTGCAGCATATCGCGGATTCCTCGGATCTGCTCAAACGCAACAGGGGGCGCAGAGGTCTCGATATTCTGAACAAGATTCAGAAGGAGCTCGACGTCAAAGTGCTGATCTACGAAGGGGACTTCGAGGAGATCGGCGAGGTCGACAGCAAACTGGTCAAGCTCGCCAAGGCTCTGCGCGGCAAGGTCGTCACCAACGACTTTAACCTGAACAAGGTGTGCGAGCTGCAGGGCGTGTCGGTTCTGAACATTAACGATCTTGCCAATGCCGTCAAGCCGGTCGTTCTTCCGGGTGAGGAAATTATCGTTCAAGTGATCAAGGACGGCAAGGAGCACGGCCAGGGCGTCGCTTATCTGGACGATGGCACGATGATCGTGGTGGAGGGCGGACGCGACTACATCGGCACGACGATGGAAGTGCTTGTAACGAGCGTGCTGCAGACGTCGGCGGGAAGAATGATTTTTGCCAAGCCGAAGCTGTTGGAAAAAGCGTTGTAAAAAGGTATGATAGTATTCAAGAGGTTGTTCAAAAAGTCCGCTTTTGATCACGAAGTATGCCACGATGCATACTCGACATCGAATATTGAACGCAAGCGAAACTAAGCAAATGCTTACGAAGTATGTTTCCTTCGGAAACATTGCAGGTGCTCACGTAGCTTCCACTACGCTCCGCTCCTCAGTTTCTACTTTCATTCAATCTTCTCGGTGCTGAAAACCGAACTTTTTGAACCGTACTTCAAGAGGCCATAACGGCACATGGAATATAATCGTACATATGGTAAGCGTTCGAAAGGTTCGGTTTTGGCGGGCTTTTCGAACCTCATATACAAGGCTAAGGCAGGTAGAGGGCATGGCGGAGAAGTGGGGCGTTGTCATTGTGGCGGCCGGTCGCGGCACGCGCATGGGAACGCGCGAAAGCAAGCAATACTTGCGGCTTGCGGACAAGCCGATTCTGGTCCATACGCTGGAGCTGTTCCAGCGGATGGACCTTATTCGCGAGATCGCGCTTGTTGTGGGCGGCGAGGATATCGATAGATGCGGTCGCTGGGTCCGCCAGTATGGGCTGACGAAGGTGACGCATGTGCTTGAAGGCGGTGCGGAGCGCCAACATTCCGTGCTGCGGGGGCTGCGGTCGCTTGAGGACTGCGATTGGGTTATGGTGCATGATGGCGTAAGGCCGCTCGTTACCGAAGCGTCGGTCGCTGCCTGCTGCGAGACCGCGCTTGCCGGCGGAGCGTCCGTGCTGGCCGTGCCCGTAAAGGACACGATCAAGCAGGTGGACGCCGTCGGCGTGATCACGGCGACGCCCGACCGACGTAGCTTATGGGCGATTCAGACGCCGCAAGCGTTTCGCCGGGAGCTGCTCGTGGAAGCTCATGAGCGTGCGGAAGCGGAGGGATTCCTCGGCACCGACGACGCGATGGTCGTCGAGCGGCTGGGGCATCCCGTGACGGTAACGGAAGGGGAGTACACGAATATAAAAATTACGACGCCCGAGGATTTGCCGTACGCGGAATTTCTGCTGGCTCGGCGCAAGGGCATTTCCGGCAGCTGCGGCTCGCCGGACGTCCCGGATCGCGAGCCGGGGGCTTCGCATGGAGGAGAAACGAGATGATTAGAGTAGGACAAGGATTCGACGTCCATCAATTGGCGGAAGGCAGGCCTTGCATTATCGGGGGCGTGACGATTCCGTACGAGAAGGGGTTGCTCGGCCATTCCGACGCGGACGTGCTGCTCCATGCGATCAGCGACGCCATTCTTGGCGCGCTGGGGCTGGGCGATATCGGCAAGCACTTCCCGGATACGGACGAGGCGTTTAAGGATGCCGACAGCGTAGTGCTCCTGGAGCGCGTTTGGGCGATGGCCAAGGAACGGGGCTTCAAGCTCGGCAATATCGATTCCACGATTATCGCGCAACGGCCGAAGATGCTGCCGTATATCCCGCAGATGGCGGAAGTCATTGCCAGAACGCTGGAGGCGGACGTGTCGCTGGTGAACGTAAAGGCGACAACGACGGAGCAGCTTGGTTTTGCCGGCCGGGGCGAAGGCATCGCGGCGCAATCGGTGGTGTGTTTGGTGGCCGTATAGGAAGGGCGTTTAAATTTACGATTGTGGGGAGTGGCTCATCATGACAACGGAAGTGCGCGTAAGGTATGCGCCGTCGCCGACGGGGCATCTGCATATTGGCAATGCGAGAACGGCCTTATTCAATTATTTATTCGCAAGAAATCTGGGCGGCAAATTCATTATCCGGATCGAGGACACGGACGTAAAGCGCAACGTGGCGGGCGGAGAAGAGAACCAGCTTACCTACTTGAAGTGGCTCGGCATTAATTGGGACGAAAGCATTGACGTAGGCGGCGGCTACGGCCCGTATCGCCAGACGGAACGGCTCGACCTGTACAGGGAATATTGGCAGGAACTGCTGGACAAAGGCCTTGCTTACCGCTGCTATTGCACGGAAGAGGAGCTGGAGCAGGAACGCGAGGAGCAGCAAGCGCGCGGCGAAACGCCGCGGTATTCCGGACGTCACCGCAATCTGACGGCAGACCAGCAGGCGGCGTTCGAGGCGGAAGGCCGTGTCGCGAGCATTCGCTTCCGGGTGCCGGAAGGCCGCTCGTATACGTTCGACGATATGGTTAAGGGCGCCATCACGTTCGATACGGCGGAGATGGGCGACTTCGTCATCGTCAAGAAGGACGGTATTCCGACGTATAACTTCGCGGTCGTGCTCGACGATCATCTGATGAAGATCAGCCATGTTCTGCGCGGCGAGGACCATATTTCCAATACGCCCCGCCAGCTTATGATCTACGAAGCGTTCGGCTGGGAGCCGCCGATTTTCGCGCATATGACGCTGATCGTGAACGAAAGCCGCAAGAAGCTGAGCAAGCGCGACGAATCCATCATTCAGTTCATCGAGCAGTATGACGACCTTGGCTACTTGCCGGAGGCGATGTTCAATTTCATCGCGCTGCTGGGCTGGTCGCCGGAGGGCGAGCAGGAGATGTTCACGCGCGAAGAGCTGGTAAACGCGTTCGACGCCGACCGCTTGAGCAAGAGCCCGGCCGTGTTCGATACGCAGAAGCTGAGCTGGATGAACAATGAATATATTAAAAAAGCCGACTTGGAGCGTATCGTCGACCTGTGCCTGCCGCATCTGAAGAAGGCGGGCTGCATCCCGGACGCGCTGGACGGCGAAGGACGCGAATGGGTGACGGCGCTGGTCGCGCTTCACCAGGACAAGCTGCGCTGCGCGTCTGACATCGTCCCGGTTACGGAGCTGTTTTTCCGCGAAGAGGTGGCGGACGAGGAAGAAGCGACCGCCGTGCTGGCGGAAGAGCAGGTGCCGGCCGTTCTGTCGGCTTTCCTGGGACTGCTCGAGAGCGATGCCGCGGCATTCTCGGCGGATGGCATCAAGGATATGATCAAGACCGTGCAGAAGGAAACGGGTCATAAGGGCAAAGCGCTGTTTATGCCGATCCGCGCGGCGCTCACCGGTCAGACGCATGGTCCGGATCTAAACCAGTCTATCGTGCTTCTCGGCAAGCCGAAGGTGCTTGCCCGTCTGAAGGAACGGCTGGGTTAGAGGGGGCGGCAATAACTTTGCTTGCACTTTCCCGACGATCCGGTATACTATGACTATTATTAATTATCGGCTATGATCAGGAGAAGTACGTTAATCTGTGGATTGTCAGAGAGGGCAACCGTCATGAGAATCCGTAGGCAGTGATTGCATTTGCTGCGCGCGGAAGAAGACAGTGCTGGAAGTTGCCTAATCCGCTGGAACGGAACATGCACCTGGGAGCCTTGCTCCGAGCTGCTGCCCCTCGCGAAAACGGACGATTGGTCCGGACGGAGGCAGTCAGGGTAGGCGGCAACGCATTGCCTGCGTTACGGGCTTCGAGACGAGCGGCCGCGCTTTCCGGATATTCCCCGGACAACGCCCGTTCAAGCAGAGTGGGACCGCGATCATAACGCCTCTGCAGCACAGGATGCTGCGGAGGTTTTTTTGTTTTCAGGAAACTGTGCACATAATCGAGCTGGGACCCTTGTATTCGGGATGGCGCATCAGTATGAAAAATCATATACAGTCGAGCTGAAAAGGTGGCTTCAAGGCGCGCGGGTATGAAAATTCATACACAATGGAGCTGGAACCCTGGATTCGAAGCAGATGAGTATGAAAAAACATACTCAATGAAGCTGGAAGCGATTTTGTCAGTTTCAAAAAAAATCCTCGCTGATAGAGAAAATCTGCGCATGTCGAGCTTATATGGGGTATAAGAGTGTAAGCTCCCGTCCGTGCATCGCAGAGACGAAAGCAGGCAATTTGGAAGGGGGAGGAACGGATATGTTTCGCCATTTTCGCTCGGATGTCAAGACGGTGTTCGAAAATGATCCTGCGGCTCGCAGCAGGTTCGAGGTTATCTTTACGTATTCCGGCGTACATGCCATCTGGGCGCATCGTGTGTCGCATGCCCTCTATCGGAGAAAATGGTTCACGCTGGCCAGAATCATCTCCCAGACGAGCCGGTTCTTTACCGGGATCGAGATTCACCCCGGCGCTACGATCGGTCAGCGGCTCTTTATCGATCATGGCATGGGCGTGGTGATCGGGGAGACATGCGAGATCGGGGACGACGTCGTGATCTATCAAGGCGTGACGCTCGGCGGCACGGGCAAGGAGAAGGGCAAGCGGCATCCCACGATCGGCAACAATGTCGTCATAGGCTCCGGAGCCAAAGTATTGGGATCGTTCCGCGTGGGCGATAATTCCAATATAGGCTCCAACGCCGTCGTTCTGCGCGAGGTTCCGGATAATTGCACGGTCGTAGGCAATCCGGGGCGCGTCGTCAGACGGAACGGAGAACGGGTGGGCGATCGGCTCGACCATACGCAGCTGCCCGATCCGGTTATCGAGATGTTCCGGGCGATGCAGGGCGAGATCAACGGTCTCAAGGATGAAGTGGGGCGGCTGACGTCCGCAGGAGAAGGCGTGCCGGGAACCGTTCGGGCAATTGCGCCGGCCAGTGCGGAGAACGGCGCGCAGGGCCGCCCCGCCAACGAGGTCAAGGAAACCATGCAGAAGGAATTGCAAGAGGGAGGAAAGAGCAAAGTATGACGATATCCATCTATAACTCGCTCAAGCAGGCCAAGGAGCCGTTTGCTCCGCAGGAAGCGGGCAAAGTAAAGATGTACGTATGCGGACCAACGGTATATGACTATATTCATATCGGCAACGCGCGACCTGTCATTTTTTTCGACGTTGTTCGCCGCTATCTGGAGTATGCGGGGTATGAAGTCAATTACGTCAGCAACTTTACGGATGTCGACGACAAGCTGATTCGCAAAGCGGAGCAGCTTGGCACGGACGTGCCGCATGTGGCGGAAAAATTTATAGAGGCCTTTTACGAGGACATCGAGTCGCTGGGCGTGCGAAAGGCGACGCTTAATCCGCGCGTCATGGATCATATACCGGAGATCATCGACTTTATAGAGGGTCTGGTTGATAAAGGTTACGCGTATCCAAGCGAAGGGGATGTCTACTTCCGAACGGCGAAGTTCGAAGAGTACGGCAAGCTATCCCATCAGAAGATCGACGAGCTCCAATTCGGCATTCGCATCGAGATCGGCGAGCGCAAGGAGCATCAAGGCGACTTCGTGCTCTGGAAAGGCGCCAAGCCCGGCGAGATCAAATGGGATAGTCCTTGGGGGCCGGGCCGTCCGGGCTGGCATATCGAATGCTCCGCGATGGCGCGCAAATATCTCGGCGATACGCTTGATATTCACGGCGGCGGCCACGATCTGCAATTCCCGCATCACGAATGCGAGGTGGCCCAGTCCGAATCGCTGACAGGCAAGCCGCTGTCTAATTACTGGATGCATAACGGCTACATTCATATCAACAATGAGAAAATGTCGAAGTCGCTCGGCAACGGGATCACGGTTCAAGAGATCGTCAAACGCGTCAAGCCGGAGGCGATTCGGTACTTCATGCTGTCGACGCACTACCGGAGTCCGTTGAACTTCAGCGACGAATCCATTGCGCAAGCGACAAACAGCGTGGAGCGCATCGCGATCTGCTATGCCAATCTGCAGCACCGCCTTGCGGCGGAAGGCATGGCTGGTCCGGTCGATGACGCGCTCGCGGGCAAGCTTGCGCAGCTCGCGGATCAATTCGCGGCGAAGATGGGCGACGACTTCAACACGCCGGACGCCATTACGGCCGTGTTCGAGCTGGTGAGCGAAGCCAATCTCTACATCAACCGCCCGGAGGCGAACGTGGCGGGGCTGAAAGCTCTGATCGCGCTGATGGAACGTTTCGACAGCGTGCTTGGCCTGCTCCCGCGTCAAGATGACGCCGATTCGCTCGCGGAAGAAGTAGAAGCGCTGATTCTCGAGAGGACCGAGGCTCGCAAGTCGAAGAACTGGACGCGGGCCGACGAGATTCGGGATCGGTTAAACGAGATGAATATCGTCCTTGAGGATACGCCGCAAGGCATCAGGTGGCGGCGCAAATGATGGAGCATCCTGACGAGTACAATCAAGAACCGATTGAGAAGGCGGGGAGAATCGGCGAGGAGAAGGCATCGCCTGCCGCGTTCTTCTCCAATCCCCTCGCCATACACGCGCCCGGCAAGAAGAGCGGCCTCATCAATCCCGTCGTGCTGGCGTACATGGGAGATGCCGTTTTCGAATTGCTTGTGAGGCAATACCTGATCTCGCTTCCCAACAACAAGTCGCATCATCTGCATCAAGAGGCGACTAAGAGGGTGTCTGCGAAAGCGCAGCGCCTGCAGTTGGAGCGTCTGCAGCCGCTCCTGACCGAAGAGGAAGCCGATATGGTGCGCCGAGGGCGCAACACGAAGTCGGGGGCGCCTCCGAAAAATGCGGACCCGGCCGATTACCGTCAGGCGACCGCGCTGGAATGTTTATTCGGCTATTTGTATTTCGAAGGGCGCATGGAACGGATCGGCGAGCTGATGCGCGTAGCCCTTGGGGAGGACGAATAGTCCGGCGATTGGCGAAAGCAGGCATAGACAAGCAAGAATGAAGGAGGGCTACCATGTCCGAACATAATGGGCAAGAAGAAGAAATCATCGCCGGGAAACATCCCGTGCTGGAGGCGCTCCGTTCGGGACGCGAGATCAATAAAATATGGATTGCCGAGGGCTCCCAGAAAAGCGTGACGGGACCCATTACGGCGGAGGCCAAGGCGCTTGGCATCGTTGTTCAATTCGTGGACAAGCGCAAGCTGGACGCCATGGCCGCAGGCGTTGCCCACCAGGGCGTAATTGCCCAAGCCGCGGCGTTCGACTATGTCGAGGTCGACGATATTCTGGCTATCGCGGAGAAGAAGGGCGAGACGCCGTTTATCCTCGTTCTCGACGAGATCGAGGACCCGCATAATCTAGGCTCCATTTTGCGTACGGCGGAGTGCACGGGGGTGCACGGCGTCGTCATTCCGAAGCGCCGTTCGGCCAGCTTGACCGCTACTGTGCTTAAGACGTCGGCGGGCGCAGCGGAGCACGTCGCCGTCGCTCGCGTGACGAACCTCGCCCAGACCATCGAGAAGCTCAAAGAAGCGGGCGTTTGGGTAGCTGGCACGGATGTGTCGGCCGCTCAGGATGTATACAAATCGAAGTTCGACATGCCGCTTGCGATTGTCATCGGCAACGAGAGCAAGGGCATGGGCCGCTTGATCAAAGAAAAATGCGATTTTCTTGTCAAGCTTCCCATGCTTGGCCGTTTGAATTCCCTTAACGCCTCGGTAGCGGCAGGCGTGTTGATGTACGAGGTTGTCAGGCAGAGACGGGGCCAATAGCGATGAATCGGCCCAATGATGTGCTCCTGGTCGACGGCTACAATATAATCGGGGCGTGGCCGGTCCTGGAGAAGCTCAAGGAGTCGGATCTGGAGGACGCGCGAGACAAGCTCCTCGATATGCTGGCCGACTATCAGGGGTTCTCGGGCATGGAGATCTACGTCATCTTCGATGCGCATCAGGTACCCGGTCTCGGAGCCACATACAAGCAGCATAAGCTTACCGTCGTGTACACGAAGGAGAAGGAGACGGCGGACGAATGCATCGAGCGGCTATGCAGCGAGCTGATGATCCGGAGACGCAGCATCTACGTGGCGACTTCGGATCTTGTCGAGCAGCATGTGGCATTCGGCAAGGGAGCGCTGAGACTGTCTGCCCGGGAGCTGCTGATCGACATTAATCAGAACCGGAAGCTGATTGAGCAGAACATTCGGGAGCGGGAGACGAAGCCGATTCGCCGCAACTCGGTCGACGAGAATGTCAGCCTCGACGTCTGGAGCAAGCTTGAACGACTTCGCCGCGGAGAGGAATAAGTCATCTGCCGGAAAGGGACATTTTTCCACAACGTGTCATATTGTTACATTTTTGCTAGAAATACGATAGGTTTCGGGGTGTGGTTCTGTTGACGTTGCAAGGTTACATAATGTATACTGACTCTATGTTTCTATCTGTTGAATCTAGCGCGGTGTACGCCTTGCAGGCCGGAGGGATAGTGTGTGAGTTACGACCTCAAAGAATGGAGTACGCTCGAATATGAGTGCAGTACGGACGAGGACATCGTAGAGGCGGTCCGTAACGGCGACAGCATTGCGTTGGAATATTTGATTAACAAATATAAGAACTTTGTGCGGGCGAAGGCCCGTTCCTACTTCCTAATCGGAGCCGATCGCGAAGATATCGTCCAGGAAGGCATGATCGGCCTGTACAAGGCGATCCGAGACTTCAAGGGCGACAAGCTCGCGAGCTTTAAGGCATTCGCTGAGCTCTGCATTACCAGGCAGATCATTACCGCGATCAAGACGGCCACGAGGCAGAAGCATATCCCCCTCAACTCCTACGTTTCCCTGGACAAGCCTATCTACGACGAGGATTCCGACCGAACGCTGCTGGATGTCATTTGCGGCACTCGCGTATCCGACCCCGAAGAGCTGATCATCAACCAGGAAGAATTCATCGGTCTTGAAGACAAGATGGCGGAGATTTTGAGCGATTTGGAACGCAAGGTTCTAATGCTGTATCTGGACGGAAGATCCTATCAGGAGATCGCC
Source organism: Paenibacillus agaridevorans (assembly GCF_018604145.1). Lineage (NCBI taxonomy): Bacteria > Bacillati > Bacillota > Bacilli > Caryophanales > Paenibacillaceae > Paenibacillus > Paenibacillus agaridevorans. The sequence continues at coordinate 7,542,299 of NZ_CP075889.1, forward strand.
GTTGATCTCGATCGTCACGTAAAGTCGATAGACAACGCGCTTCAGCGAGTCAAGCGCAAGCTGGAGAAGTATTTGGAGATTCGCGATTTTGGAGGAGTATAGCTCCGCGGTTCCGGCATAGAGGACGTTTTGACGACTGGACTTGCAGGACGAGGATGTCGTCATCGTTTTAAGACAACGGACTGTCTTGGCCATCTGATCAACGTTTCAGGGGGCGAAGACAGTCCATTGGTTTATATGGAGGCGCATTCGGTCATACTGTGTAGAGGTAGTTCAAAAAGTCCGCTTCCCATCACGAAGTATGCCACGGGGCATAGTCGACTTCGAATATTGAATTCAGGCGAAACTTCCGGTGCTCACGTAGCTACCACTACGCTCCGCTCCTCAGTTTCTACCTTCTTTCAATCTTCTCGGTGCTGAAAACCGAACTTTTTGAACTCGCAATGATAGAATTCAGAGATCGATGCCAATATTTCGCAAGTCAGTAACGGGATGCATGCGTTGACACGACATAGCCCTTGTGATAAAGTGTTTAGGTAGGCCTGCAAACGGGTTCTTTTTTTGTTTGGCCGAAGTATTGGCGATGGAATCAATAAACTTGACTATAGAGTTTCGCGATTCGTATTTTTTAGCAGTTCGGGAGGTGTAATTCAATGCGGGTAATCATCACGTTGGCATGCACAAACTGCAAACAAAGAAACTATGCGACAACCAAGAACAAACGTAATCACCCCGACCGCATCGAGTTGAAGAAGTTTTGCAAGTTCTGTAACGAGCAGACTCCTCATCGCGAGACGAGATAGTCCATTGGAGGTGTAACCGTGACATTTTTGGCCAAACTGAAGCAAGGCTTTGGAACGACGTTTAGTTTTTTTGCCGACAGCTGGGCGGAACTGAAGAAGGTTCGCTGGCCAAGTCGTAAGGAGTTGACGAGCTATTCCATCGTCGTCTTGCTGACAGTTGTCGCTGTGACGATTTACTTCTGGCTTCTTGACATCGGAATCTCTGAATTGGTTCAACTCATTGTCTAATAAGGGACCAAAGGTGGATTTGTGATGGAAAAAAGATGGTATGTCGTACACACTTACTCCGGCTACGAGAACAAGGTGAAAGCCAACTTGGAGCGCCGGGTTGAATCGATGGGCATGGAAGACAAGATCTTTCGCGTGCTCGTTCCTATGGAAGACGAAGTGGTAGAAAAGGACGGAAAGAAGAAAACCGTCCAACGCAAGGTCTACCCTGGCTACGTTCTCGTAGAGATGGTTCAAACCGACGATTCGTGGTACGTTGTTCGCAATACGCCGGGAGTAACGGGATTTGTAGGTTCGACGGGCTCCGGTTCCAAGCCGACTCCTCTGCTGCCTGACGAAGTGGATCAGATTCTGAAACACATGGGCATGGAAGAGCCGAAGCCGAAGATCGAATTCGATCTAAAGGAAACGGTTCGCGTCAAAGTTGGTCCTTTTGCGGACTTTGTCGGATCGGTAGAAGAAATTTTGCTGGACAAGGCGAAGCTGAAGGTTCACGTCAACATGTTTGGCAGGGAAACCCCGCTTGAGCTGGATTACACTCAGGTGGAGAAGATATAATTATCCGGTTTCCGGAGCAAACTCGCCTGACGCGGGTTTGTATATCAGGGCAAGGAGGTGTGAATCATGGCAAAAAAGGTCATCAAGATGGTCAAACTGCAAGTTCCTGCAGGCAAAGCGAATCCAGCTCCTCCAATCGGTCCGGCACTGGGTCAAGCAGGCGTTAACATCATGGCGTTCTGTAAAGAATTCAACGCTCGCACAGCGGATCAAGCAGGTCTGATTATTCCAGTCGTGATCACGGTATTCGAGGACCGTTCCTTCACATTCGAGACGAAGACTCCACCGGCAGCAGTATTGCTTCGCGTGGCAGCTGGTATCGAGAAGGGTTCCGGCGAACCGAACAAGAAAAAAGTCGCAACTGTGAAACGTGACAAAGTTCGCGAAATCGCAGAAACGAAGATGCAGGATCTGAACGCAGCTTCCGTTGAGGCGGCAATGCGTATGGTTGAAGGTACTGCCCGCAGCATGGGTATCTCCATCGCCGACTAATGGGGGGAACGTCCATCGGGACGGGAAACCCAAGGTGTCTTCGAAGACACCGACGCTTGGCGAAGCATAAGCTTCGCGAGGTGGGAGGATCGGTCCCAGGAGGCCGTTCCGTTATAACCACAAAGGAGGACAATTTCAATGGCTAAACACGGCAAGAAATATGCAGAAGCAGCCAAGCTGATCGACAGCGAAGCGACTTACGAGCCAGCTGAAGCAATCGAGCTTGTAAAGAAAACGGCAACAGCCAAGTTCGACGAATCCGTCGAAGTGGCCGTTCGTCTGGGCGTAGACCCACGTAAACAAGACCAAGCGGTACGCGGCGTTGTCGTACTTCCGCATGGCACAGGCAAAACAAAACGCGTTCTCGTTTTCGCCAAAGGCGAAAAAGTGAAAGAAGCGGAAGCTGCAGGCGCTGACTTTGTCGGCGACGCAGACATGATCAACAAAATCCAACAAGGCTGGTTCGAATTCGACGTCTGCGTAGCAACGCCGGACATGATGGCTGAAGTTGGTAAGCTCGGTCGTATCCTGGGCGGTAAAGGCCTCATGCCTAACCCGAAAGCAGGTACAGTAACGTTCGACGTTGCCAAGGCCGTTCAAGAAATCAAAGCAGGTAAGATCGAGTACCGTCTGGACAAAGCGGGTCAAATCCACGCTCCAATCGGCAAAGTATCGTTCGACGCTGAGAAGCTGAACGAAAACCTGAAAGCTCTGATCGACGCTCTGGTGCGCGCTAAACCGGCTGCTGCCAAAGGCATTTACCTGAAAAACATCGCCGTTTCCTCCACGATGGGCCCTGGCGCTCGCGTATCAACTGCTAGCTACCGCTAAGCAAGAGGGAAACGACACTAAATTCGAATACGCATACCGTAGACAGTAGGTGTCCGAAAGGACTTAATTTCCTACCGAGGTGTTATGATAATACGTTAATGAAGTCGCGGCCTGCCGCATGTACTTGATAACGACATCATGGCCTTCGCAGTGTCTGCGAAGGCCTTTTCTCATGCACCCAAGGAGAAGGAAATTTATCGTATCACGGCATGTAAAATTTAACGGGAGGTGTACAGTTTGGCTAACGCTAAGATCATCCAAGAGAAACAAGAAGCGGTTGCGGTTGTCGCGTCGAAGCTCACTTCGAGCTCCAGCACGGTTATCGCCGACTATCGCGGATTGAACGTCGCGCAAGTAACTGAACTGCGTAAGCAGCTCCGCGAAGCGGGCGTTGACTTCCAGGTTCTGAAAAACTCGATCGTTCGTCGCGCCACGGAAGGTACAGAACTGACGTCGCTGAACGACATTCTTACAGGTCCTACGGCAGTAGCATTCAGCGGCGAAGACGCTGTTGCTCCGGCCAAAATTCTTAACGACTTTGCCAAAAAGAACGATGCCCTGAAATTAAAAGGCGGCATTGTAGAAGGTAAAGTCGTTAGCGCCGAAGAAATCAAGGCGCTTGCAGAGCTTCCTTCCCGCGAAGGCTTGCTCTCCATGCTCCTCAGCGTGCTTCAAGCTCCAATGCGCAACTTCGCGCTTGCGGTTAAAGCAGTTGGAGAAAAACAAGAAGCTAGCGCGTAAGCAAAGCTTCTGCCCCGGCAAGACCGATGCCGCCTGACAGGTCAGGCATCATAATTAGCAATACAACAACCAAAACTAAACCATTCGGAGGTATATACCATGTCTAAAGAGCAAATCTTGGAAGCCATTAAAGGTATGACAGTTCTTGAACTGAACGATCTCGTGAAAGCAATCGAAGAAGAATTCGGCGTAACTGCTGCAGCTCCAGTAGCAGTAGTAGCTGGCGGCGGCGCTGCTGAAGCTGCTGCTCAAACTGAATTCGACGTTATCCTGACAAGCGCTGGCGCTTCGAAGATCAACGTAATCAAAGTTGTTCGCGAAATCACGGGTCTTGGCCTGAAAGAAGCTAAAGAGCTGGTTGATGGCGCTCCTAAAGCTATCAAAGAAAAAATCGGCGAAGACGAAGCTAACGGTATCAAAGCTAAGCTTGAAGAAGCTGGCGCTGCCGTTGAAGTTAAGTAATATCGCTTCTCGAAAACCTGCAGCGGGATGATCGTCTGACGAAAAACCCGCTGGCGAACCCCTTGATACCGTGAGGTAACAAGGGGTTCCTTGCATGTTGCCGAGTTATGAGGATAAGGAGGCGGCGGATCTGTCGAATCACTATTATTCCAAAGCGCCGGAGGCGAAACATAATCGCCAAACCGTCGAGACGCTTCTAAGGGGACGTAAGCTGAAGTTTACGACAGATGCAGGCGTGTTCTCCAAGACGGGCGTCGATTATGGCAGTAAAGTGTTGATTGATGCCATGGAGCTGTCGGAGAACGACCGAGTGCTCGATATCGGCTGCGGCTATGGGCCCATCGGGCTTAGCGCGGCAGGACTAGTCCCGCGAGGGTCGGTAACAATGGTCGATATTAATGAGAGAGCAGTAGAACTTGCGAAGGAGAATGCCGCGCTCAACGAGATTAGCAATGTGCAGATCATGCAAAGCGATCTCTATGAGTCCGTATCCGAGAGAGAGTTCGACGCCATTTTGACAAACCCGCCGATTCGTGCGGGCAAGGCGGTTGTCCACCGGGTTTTTGAAGAAGGACATGCTTTTTTGAAGAAGGGCGGCAGCTTGTGGGTCGTCATTCAGAAAAAGCAAGGGGCCCCATCCGCGCTGGAGAAGCTGGAGCAATTGTACGAGGAAGTGGTCGAAGTGACCAAAGACAAGGGATACCGGATTTTTCGAGCCAAAAAATAGAAATACCCGATTTTCGATCAAATGTCAATGTTTTTTTGTTTGAAACGTTGGAAATGAATTGACTTGACAATTTGGATATGGTAATATTATAAAATGTCAGTATAAAATTGCTGTAATTCTCTTTAGTTAACTAAAATGTCAAGTGCAATTTTCCGTAGTGAATGCATACTTTTGGAGCATTTGACGTATAATGTTTACATTTTGGGCAAAATACTTGATATGGGACCTGCGCGGTCAGCCGCGTCAGGCAAACTGCCGGAAACATGCTCTTTTTTCGAACCTATTCGATAAGGGCTTTTCTTTATTTATCTGTATGGGCGGCTGCCGCCGCCTAAGAGAGTAACGCAGTAGTATCGATGCTGTGAGACAGACACGAGGGGTGAGGTTAAGTTGGCAGGACAACTTGTTCAGTATGGTCGGCGTGCTAGAAGAAGCTACGCTAGGATCAGCGAGGTGCTGGAAGTCCCGAACCTGATTGAAATCCAACAAAAATCGTACGAGAAATTTTTGGACAGCGATTTAATCGAATTGTTCCAGGATATCTCTCCGATTTCGGACTTTACGGGCAATCTTTCACTGGAATTTATCGACTATAGCTTAGGCGAGCCGAAGTATTCGGTGGATGAGTCGAAGGAACGCGACGTAACTTACGCGGCTCCGCTGCGCGTAAAAGTAAGGCTGTTCAATAAGGAGACGGGCGAGGTTAAGGAGCAAGAAGTATTCATGGGCGATTTCCCGCTTATGACCGAGACCGGCACATTCATTATTAACGGCGCAGAACGCGTTATCGTCAGCCAATTGGTTCGTTCCCCGAGTGTGTACTTCAGCACGAAGGTAGATAAGAACGGCAAGAAGACGTACACGGCGACGGTTATTCCGAACCGTGGCGCTTGGCTGGAACTGGAAACGGATGCCAAGGACATCATCTACGTTCGTATCGACCGGACCCGGAAAATTCCGGTAACGGTACTTTTGCGCGCGCTTGGGTTTGGCACTGACGCCGAAATTTTGGATTTGCTCGGACATGACGAGTACATCCGCAACACGCTGGACAAAGACAGCACGGATTCCACGGAGAAAGCGCTGATCGAGATTTATGAGCGTCTTCGTCCGGGCGAGCCGCCTACTTTGGACAACGCGAAGAGCTTGCTTGTCGCTCGTTTCTTCGATCCCAAACGATATGACTTGGCCAATGTTGGCCGTTACAAAATAAACAAGAAGCTGCACATCAAGAACCGTCTGTTCAATCAGCGTCTTGCCGAGAACCTCGTTGATCCGTCTACTGGCGAGATCATCGCGGAATCCGGCCAGATGATTGACCGTCGCCTTCTTGACGAAATTCTCGAAAAGCTCGAGACCGACGTGGGTTTCAAAACGTACCATGTCGCTAACGGCGTTCTGGATGCGGATAGTATTCCACTCCAGGCCATCAGCGTATTCTCGCCGCTCGACGAAAATAAGGTAATCAAGGTTATCGCGAACGGTATAATCGACAAATCCGTCAAACATATTACGTCTGCGGATATTATTTCGTCGATTAACTACTTCATTAACTTGCTGCACGGCGTCGGCAGCACGGACGATATCGATCACCTGGGCAATCGTCGTCTGCGCTCCGTAGGCGAGCTGCTGCAGAACCAATTCCGAATTGGTCTATCCCGTATGGAACGCGTTGTCCGCGAGAGAATGTCGATTCAGGACGCCAACGCGATCACGCCGCAGGCGCTGATCAACATTCGTCCCGTTATCGCATCCATCAAGGAGTTTTTCGGTTCGTCCCAGCTGTCCCAGTTCATGGACCAGACGAATCCGCTTGCCGAGCTTACGCATAAGCGCCGTCTGTCCGCTCTGGGCCCCGGCGGTCTGACGCGGGAGCGCGCAGGCTTCGAAGTTCGTGACGTCCATCACTCGCATTATGGCCGGATGTGTCCGATCGAAACGCCTGAGGGACCGAACATCGGTTTGATCAACTCTTTGTCGACGTTCGCCCGCATTAACGAATATGGCTTTATCGAAGCGCCGTATCGCTGGGTGGATCCCAAGACGGGTGTCGTGACGGATCAGATCGCTTATTTGACGGCAGACGAAGAGGACAACTACGTTATCGCGCAAGCGAACGCGGAGCTCACTCCGGATAACAAGTTCGCCGAGTCGCAGACGATTGTCCGTTACAATAAACAAGCCGATAACATTTTGACTATGCCAAGCGACCGCGTCGACTATATGGACGTATCGCCTAAGCAGGTCGTGTCGGTTGCGACGGCGCTCATTCCGTTCCTTGAAAATGACGACTCCAACCGCGCGCTTATGGGTTCCAACATGCAACGGCAGGCTGTACCGCTGCTCATTCCTAAAGCTCCATTCGTGGGCACTGGCATGGAGCATAAGGGTGCGAAAGACTCCGGCGTATGTATCGTGTCGAAATACGATGGCGTCATTGAACGTGCGTCCGCCAACGAAATTTGGCTTCGCCGCGTCGAGATGATCGATGGCAAGCCGGTGAACGGAGATCTCGTGAAGCATAAGCTTCACAAGTTTATGCGTTCCAACCAGGGCACATGCATCAATCAGCGTCCGCTGGTCCGCAAAGGCGATATCATCAAGAAGGGTGATATCATGGCGGATGGTCCTTCCACGGAGATGGGCGAACTCGCGCTTGGCCGCAACGTTGTCGTTGCGTTTATGACGTGGGAAGGCTACAACTACGAGGATGCCATCTTGCTTAGCGAGAAGCTGGTTAAGGAAGACGTATACACGTCCATTCATATCGAAGAATACGAATCCGAAGCCCGCGATACGAAGCTGGGTCCGGAAGAGATTACACGCGACATTCCGAACGTCGGCGAAGAGGCGCTTCGCAATCTCGACGAGCGCGGTATTATCCGCGTCGGCGCCGAGATCGGCGCAGGCGACATTCTGGTCGGCAAGGTTACTCCGAAGGGGGTTACCGAACTGACGGCCGAAGAGAGATTGCTTCATGCCATCTTCGGCGAGAAAGCGCGAGAGGTTCGCGACACTTCGCTTCGCGTACCGCATGGTACCGACGGCATCGTCGTGGATGTAAAAGTATTTACCCGCGAGAACGGCGACGAACTGCCTCCGGGCGTTAACCAGCTCGTTCGCGCTTATATCGCTCAGAAGCGTAAGATCTCCGAAGGCGACAAGATGGCCGGACGTCACGGTAACAAAGGGGTTATCGCACGTATCATGCCGGAAGAAGATATGCCGTTCCTGCCGGACGGAACTCCTGTAGAGGTCGTTCTGAACCCGCTCGGCGTTCCTTCCCGGATGAACATCGGTCAAGCGCTGGAGGTTCACCTTGGCATGGCGTGCAAGCATCTGGGCATTCATGCAGCTACTCCTGTATTCGACGGCGCGAACGAAGAGGACGTCTTCGATACGATGGAAGAAGCAGGCATGCAGCGGAACGGTAAGACGGTTCTGTACGATGGACGTACGGGCGAATCGTTCGAACGCGAAGTAACGGTTGGCGTCATGTACATGATCAAGCTCGCGCACATGGTCGACGACAAGATCCATGCCCGTTCCACGGGTCCATACTCCCTCGTTACGCAACAGCCGCTGGGCGGTAAAGCCCAGTTCGGCGGACAGCGCTTCGGCGAGATGGAAGTTTGGGCGCTCGAGGCTTATGGCGCTGCTTATACGCTTCAAGAAATTCTTACCGTCAAGTCCGATGACGTGGTAGGCCGCGTGAAGACGTACGAGTCGATCGTCAAGGGCGAGAACGTGCCGGAGCCTGGCGTTCCAGAATCGTTTAAAGTTTTGATCAAAGAGCTTCAGAGCTTGGGTATGGACGTTAAAATCCTGTCCGAAAATGAAGAAGAGATCGAAATGAAAGAAATCGACGACGAGGATGAGGGTACGGGCGACAAGCTGAACCTCAATCTGGAAGGCGCCGAAGCAGGAGCCGAATAAGCTATATCTTCGAATGGCCTCGATAGAGGTTTTCTCAATAGACACCGTCATACATGACGAAGGAGGGTTGCTCCTTGTTGGACGTGAACAACTTCGAGTATATGAAAATAGGTCTGGCTTCGCCGGATAAAATTCGCTCGTGGTCCCGCGGAGAAGTCAAGAAGCCGGAAACCATTAACTACAGAACGTTGAAACCCGAGAAGGAAGGTCTCTTCTGCGAGAAGATCTTCGGTCCGACCAAGGACTGGGAGTGCCATTGCGGCAAATATAAGCGGGTTCGTTACAAAGGCGTTGTCTGCGATCGCTGCGGCGTCGAAGTAACTCGCGCCAAAGTTCGCCGCGAGCGGATGGGTCATATTGAATTGGCCGCTCCCGTCTCCCATATCTGGTATTTTAAAGGCATTCCGAGCCGCATGGGGCTTGCACTAGATATGTCCCCGCGTTCGCTGGAGGAGATTATCTACTTTGCATCCTATGTCGTAACGGATCCAGGGGATACGCCTCTCGAAAAGAAACAGCTCCTGTCCGAGAAGGAATACCGCAGCTACCGCGAGAAATACGGCTACGGCTTCCAGGCCGGCATGGGCGCTGAAGCGGTCAAGAAGCTGCTTCAGGATATCGACGTAGAGCGTGAGCTCGAGCAGTTGAAGGAAGATCTTCGCACCGCTCAAGGGCAGCGTCGTAACCGCGCTATCAAGCGTCTCGAAGTTATCGAAGCTTTCCGTAACTCCGGCAACGAACCGGAATGGATGATTCTAGACGTGCTCCCGGTTATCCCGCCGGAGCTTCGTCCGATGGTACAGCTGGACGGCGGCCGCTTTGCGACCTCCGACCTGAACGATCTGTATCGCCGCGTAATCAACCGGAACAACCGTCTTAAGCGTCTGCTCGATCTCGGCGCGCCGGACATTATCGTACAGAACGAAAAACGTATGCTTCAGGAAGCGGTTGACGCCCTGATCGATAACGGACGTCGCGGACGTCCGGTAACGGGTCCCGGCAACCGTCCTCTGAAATCCCTCAGCCACATGCTAAAGGGTAAGCAAGGACGTTTCCGTCAAAACCTTTTGGGCAAACGGGTTGACTATTCCGGTCGTTCCGTTATCGTCGTAGGTCCAAACCTTAAGATGTTCCAATGCGGTCTTCCTAAGGAAATGGCACTGGAGCTGTTCAAGCCATTCGTGATGAAGGAGCTTGTAAACAAAGGCCTTGCCCATAATATCAAGAGCGCGAAACGTAAAGTCGAACGCGTAAGCCCTGAGGTATGGGATGTTCTCGAAGAAGTCATTAAAGAACATCCGGTTCTCCTGAACCGTGCCCCCACGCTGCACAGACTCGGCATTCAGGCATTCGAGCCGATTCTTGTCGAGGGACGCGCGATCAAGCTGCATCCGCTCGTATGTACGGCTTACAACGCCGACTTCGACGGTGACCAGATGGCCGTTCACGTACCGCTTTCCGCGGAAGCGCAAGCGGAAGCGCGCCTGCTTATGCTGGCGTCCGGCAACATCCTTAACCCTAAGGACGGCAAGCCGGTCGTCACTCCTTCCCAGGATATGGTACTTGGCAGCTTCTACCTGACGATGGACAACAAGGAAGCCAAAGGCTCCGGATCCGTCTTCGCGACGGTCAACGAAGCGATCTCCTCGTACCAACGTGGTATCGTATCGCTGCATGCGCGCATTTTCATCCCGGTGAAAGTGCTCAAGAAGACGAACTTTACGGAGCAACAGCAAGCTTCACTAATGGCTACTACGGTAGGTAAAGTGATCTTTAACGAAATCTTCCCCGAAGATTTCCCATACATCAACGAAGCAACGAAAGTGAACCTTCTTCAAGGTACGCCTGACAAGTACTTTGTGTATGAGAAGGGCGCGGACTTGACGAAGTTTGTCGATGAGATCGCAACAGCTGGCGCGGTAGGCAAGGACTTCCTCGGCACGATCATTGCAGAGTGCTTCCGTCAGTACCATACAACCTTGACTGCGGTTATTCTTGACCGCATCAAGCAGCTGGGCTTCACTTATTCCACCAAAGCGGGCATTACGATCGGCGTATCCGACGTTATTGTTCCGAAGGAAAAAGCGGAGATCATGAAGGCTTCCGACGAGAAGGTCGCTACCGTTATGAATCAGTACCGCCGCGGTCTGATTACGAACGAAGAGCGTTATGACCGGATCATCAGCATCTGGAGCAAATGCAAGGACGAGATTACGGAAGTCCTCATGAAATCGATGGATCGTTACAACAACATCATGCTCATGGTCGACTCCAAAGCACGGGGTAACAAATCCCAGATTACACAGCTCGGCGGCATGCGTGGTCTGATGGCGAATCCATCCGGCCGTATCATCGAGTTGCCGATCAAATCGAACTTCCGCGAAGGCCTGACCGTCCTCGAGTACTTCATCTCGACGCACGGAGCACGGAAAGGTCTTGCCGATACGGCTCTTCGTACGGCCGACTCCGGTTACCTGACTCGCCGTCTCGTAGACGTTGCGCAGGACGTTATCGTTCGCGAAGACGATTGCGGCACGGACAAAGGGTTTACCGTTAGCAAGATCCAGGACGGCAAAGAAGTCATCGAGGACCTGTACGACCGTATCGAAGGGCGTTACGCATTCGAGACGATTCGTCATCCGAAGACTGGCGAGATTATCGTCAACCGCAGCGAACTGATCGACTCCGGCAAAGCAGATGCGATTATCGATGCGGGCGTAGAGAAACTTCAAATCCGTTCCGTACTAAGCTGCCGCGCGCGTCATGGCGTCTGCAAAATCTGCTACGGCCGTAACCTGGCAACCGGCAAGCACGTTGAGATTGGCGAAGCGGTAGGCATTATCGCGGCGCAATCCATCGGCGAACCGGGAACACAGCTGACGATGCGTACTTTCCATACCGGCGGTGTTGCCGGCGATGATATTACGCAAGGTCTCCCGCGTATCCAGGAGCTCTTTGAGGCGCGTAATCCGAAAGGTCAAGCGATTATCTCCGAGCTCGACGGCGTTATCAAGGAAATTCGCGAGGCGAAGGACCGCAGAGAGATCGAAGTGCAAGGCGAAGCCGAGACAAAGGTGTACGCTGTGACATACGGCTCGCGTATTCGCGTGACGGAAGGACAGCACATCGAAGCAGGCGACGAATTGACCGACGGTTCCATCGATCCGAAGGATATGCTGCGCATTAAGGGTATCCGTGGCGTTCAGAACTATATCCTGCAGGAAGTACAGCGCGTATACCGGAACCAGGGCGTTGAGATCAACGACAAACACGTCGAGGTTATGATCAAGCAAATGCTCCGGAAGATCCGTATCGTGGATGCTGGAGGCACGACACTGCTGCCAGGCGCGTTCGTAGACATTCACGAATACGAGTCCGCGAACCGCGAAGCGATTTTCGCTGACAAGGAGCCTGCGGTTGCGAAGCCCGTACTGCTTGGTATTACGAAGGCGTCGCTGGAGACGGATTCGTTCCTGTCCGCGGCATCGTTCCAAGAGACGACTCGCGTATTGACCGACGCTGCTATTAAAGGCAAAGTCGACCAGTTGCTCGGCCTGAAGGAGAATGTTATCATCGGCAAGCTGATCCCGGCTGGTACGGGTATGCAACGCTACCGCAACATTCGCTTCGCCGGGTTGGAAGACGAAATTGTCGAAGGCATGGAGCTTGAAGAAGCTGCTGAAGCTGTAGTGGTTGAATAATGATTAAGGATCAGCACAGATGTGCTGATCTCAACAGAAACGATGCTTTTCCCTTGAGGGGAAGGTGTCGTTTCTTTTTTTTGCATGCGAAAAAGAGTCGAAAAAATAGATAAAAATTTTTTTATAAAACCTACAACTACTTGCGTCTTACAGGTGTTTATAGGATGAAGGTACATGCGCGATAGGAGAGGGATCCATGTTGTCGAATAGCCACGAAATCGACGAAGTGCTTGAATACATCAGAATTAAATTTGAGGTTCCACATGGAGACGTTGAGCTTGAGCTTGAGCTGGCCGGCATTCGGGCAGAGCTCGAGAAGCTGCAAAAAAAATCGGTGATTATACAAGCGAATTTTGGATAGGCTGTACCTGCTCCGGTCGTAACAGCGAGTCGATTCCGTATGAGAAACGGGTATTGCATATCGATAAAGATCGGGCAGGTATAGAGCGGTCGCTGGCCAATCCGTACCTTTCCGTCAAGTCAAATGACTAAGAGCGATATGCAAAATATTCGTAAATATGGCTAAACGACAAAAAGTGCCACTAATCTTGCTTGACATTGGTATAGGCGAAGTGATAATATATCGAAGTGTGCCTGATGACCGGGCTTATGGAATACTTTTGTTTCATTATGAACCGCCTGGGTCTGTGGGCTTAAACTGTGGATGAAATGTCTACCATGAGAAAACCTTTATCGAGGTCAATCAAAGATGAGAGACCGCGTTTTTAGGGTAGGTTTTATCGCCAATAAGACTTTATGTTTCCGACATGTACGGAAATTGTCAATTCTTATGTGGACATCAAGACATGAATAAGGGGAAGGGGGTGGCAACATGCCAACTATTAACCAGCTCGTTCGCAAAGGCCGTCAAGCGAAAGTCGTGAAATCGAAATCGCCAGCCTTGCAAAGAGGTTTCAACGCTCTGAAACGTGAAGCAACTGAAATCAGCGCTCCGCAAAAACGCGGTGTGTGCACTCGTGTAGGTACAATGACTCCGAAAAAACCGAACTCCGCGCTTCGTAAGTACGCGCGTGTACGCTTGACTAACCGTGTTGAGGTTACTGCGTACATCCCAGGTATCGGTCATAACCTGCAAGAGCACAGCGTTGTTTTGATCCGTGGCGGTCGTGTTAAGGACCTTCCGGGTGTACGTTACCATATCGTTCGCGGCGCATTGGATACTGCGGGTGTTAACAACCGTAACCAGGCCCGTTCCAAATACGGTACGAAACGTCCTAAAGTTAAAAAGTAAGAAAACCTTTATCGAGGCAACTCGAAGATGAGCGACCGCGTTTAGAGGTAGGTTTTATTGCCAATAGGAATGATTTTCTTAACGATGTATCGGGTTAAAGATCTTAAACATTCCTATGTGGTAAGAATAGCCCGATCGGGATATTCCAAGCAAGTACAAGCCACTATTAGAAGAAAGGGGGACTTTACATGCCACGCAAAGGTCCTGTAACAAAACGCGATGTGCTGCCGGATCCGGTTTACAATAGCAAACTGGTAACTCGTCTGATCAACCGTATTATGATCGACGGCAAGAGAGGTACTGCACAAACGCTGTTATACGATGCTTTCAAGCTGATCCAGGAGCGTTCCGGTAAAGATCCAATGGAAGTGTTCGAAGCAGCATTGAAAAACATCATGCCGGTTCTTGAGGTTAAAGCTCGCCGTGTAGGCGGCGCTAACTATCAAGTGCCAATCGAGGTTAAGCCTGAGCGCCGTACGGCTCTTGGTCTTCGTTGGCTCGTGAACTACTCGCGCAACCGCGGCGAGAAAACGATGACTGAACGTCTGGCTGCCGAGATTTTGGATGCTTCCAATAACACAGGCGCATCTGTTAAGAAGCGTGAAGACACGCACAAAATGGCTGAAGCAAACAAAGCGTTTGCTCACTACCGTTGGTAGGATAACCATAATCGAGAGGAGACAAATTTATGGCAAGAGAGTTCTCCTTGGAAAATACGCGTAATATCGGGATTATGGCGCATATTGACGCTGGTAAAACTACAACCACTGAACGGATCTTGTTCTTCACGGGCCGTACCCACAAAATTGGCGAGGTGCACGAAGGTGCAGCTACAATGGACTGGATGGAACAGGAACAAGAGCGCGGCATCACGATTACGTCTGCCGCTACTACCGCTCAATGGAAGGGTAACCGCATCAATATCATCGATACTCCGGGTCACGTTGACTTCACAGTTGAAGTTGAACGCTCCCTACGCGTATTGGACGGGGCCGTTGGTGTTTTCAGTGCAAAAGAAGGCGTTGAGCCGCAATCCGAAACGGTATGGCGTCAAGCCGACCGCTATGGCGTTCCACGGATCGCTTACGTTAACAAGATGGATATCATTGGCGCAGACTACCTGAATGTTGTCAAAGACATGCGTGAGCGTCTGCAAGCCAATGCCGTTGCGATTCAATTGCCTATCGGCGCAGAATCCGACTTCGTCGGCGTAATCGACATTGTTGAGCGTGTGGCTTACAACTACGTTGATGATCTGGGCAAGGACCCGGTTAAAGGCGAAATTCCTGCTGAGTATGCTGACCAAGTTGAAGAACTTCGCAGCGAGCTCGTAGAGAAGGTTGCAGAACTGGACGAAGATCTGATGATGAAGTATCTGGAAGGTGAAGAAATCACAATTCCAGAACTGAAGGCTGTTCTTCGTAAAGGCGTTTGCGACGTTAAGATTTTCCCTGTAGTAGCCGGTTCTTCCTATCGTAACAAAGGCGTTCAATTGGTATTGGATGCGGTTGTTGACTACTTGCCTGCGCCAGTTGACGTACCATCTATTAAAGGTACGCTCGAAGATGGCGAAGAAGCAGTACGTCCTTCTTCCGACTCGGAGCCGTTCTCGGCTCTGGCATTCAAAATCATGACGGACCCTTACGTAGGACGTTTGACGTTCTTCCGCGTTTACTCGGGTATCCTGAAATCCGGTTCGTATGTTCTTAACGCAACTAAGGGCAAACGCGAGCGGATTGGCCGGATTCTGCAGATGCACGCGAACAGCCGTCAAGAGATCTCGGAAGTACACTCGGGCGATATCGCTGCCGCGGTAGGTCTGAAGGATACGACTACGGGAGATACGCTGTGCGACGAGAAGTTCCCAATCGTTCTTGAATCGATGAACTTCCCTGAACCCGTTATCCAAATCGCAATCGAGCCTAAGACGAAAGCAGACCAAGACAAACTTGGCGTTGCAATCTCCAAGCTCGCCGAGGAAGATCCAACATTCCGCGCTTATACGGATGAAGAAACGAACCAAACGATCATCGCGGGTATGGGTGAGCTTCACCTCGAGATCCTCGTTGACCGTATGCTTCGTGAATTCAAAGTAGAGACGAATGTAGGTAAACCTCAGGTTGCTTACCGTGAGACCTTCCGTCAAGGCGCTAAGGTTGAAGGTAAATTCGTTCGTCAATCCGGCGGTAAAGGTCAGTTCGGTCATTGTTGGGTCGAGTTCGAACCACAAGAGGCTGGAGCAGGCTTCGTCTTCGAAAGCAAGGTTGTGGGTGGATCGATTCCTCGTGAATACATCGCCCCAATCCAAGCGGGTATCGAAGAGTCGATGAAGAATGGCGTTATCGCCGGCTTCCCGCTCGTTGATATCAAAGCGACTGTTGTCGATGGATCCTATCATGACGTCGACTCCTCTGAGATGGCATTTAAGATTGCTGGTTCCCTGGCGCTTAAAGCAGCGAAAGACAAGTGTAAACCTGTCCTTCTCGAGCCAATCATGAAGGTCGAAGTTACGGTTCCAGAAGAGTACATGGGCGACGTTATGGGTATGCTGAACTCCCGTCGTGGTCGCATCGAGGGTATGGATTCCCGCGCAGGCGCGCAAATTATCCGTTCCAAGGTGCCTCTCTCCGAGATGTTCGGTTACTCCACAACTCTTCGTTCCGGTACGCAAGGACGCGGCGTATTCTCGATGGAGCTTTCTCACTACGAAGAAGTTCCGAAATCGATCTCTGAAGAGATCATCGCCAAGCACAAAGGTTCGGCTGAGTAATAGCCGACTGGCTGCTCTAGCATGAACAAGTTGTATTTTGGCCGGTGTTCAGGTGTGATTTCGCTCTCGATGCCGGCCCACACATAAAATATCAAGTGATATTGAGGAGGATTAAGTTCAATGGCTAAGTCTAAATTTGAACGTACTAAACCGCATGTTAACATCGGTACAATCGGTCACGTCGACCATGGCAAAACAACTCTGACTGCTGCGATCACAACTGTACTTTCCAAAAGATACGGCGGCGCGGCTATCGCGTTTGACCAAATCGACAAAGCTCCAGAAGAGCGCGAACGCGGTATCACAATCTCCACATCCCACGTTGAGTATGAGACTCCTAACCGTCACTATGCTCACGTTGACTGCCCAGGTCACGCCGACTATGTTAAAAACATGATCACAGGCGCTGCACAAATGGACGGAGCGATCCTGGTTGTATCCGCATCTGACGGCCCAATGCCGCAAACGCGCGAGCACATCCTGCTCTCCCGTCAAGTAGGCGTTCCTTACATCGTTGTATTCCTGAACAAATGCGACATGGTTGAAGACGAAGAGCTTCTTGAACTGGTTGAAATGGAAGTTCGCGATCTTCTGTCCGAGTATGACTTCCCAGGCGACGACACGCCAATCATCCGCGGCGCGGCTCGTGAAGCACTTGCTAACCCAGATGGTCCTTGGGCTGACAAAGTCATCGAGCTGTTCGAGCAAGTTGACACTTACATCCCAACTCCTGAGCGCGACACGGCTAAGCCTTTCCTTATGCCTGTCGAGGACGTATTCACAATCACAGGCCGTGGTACAGTTGCTACAGGTCGCGTAGAGCGTGGCGTTATCAAAGTTGGCGACGAGATCGAAATTATCGGTCTTGCTGAAGAAACTCGCAAATCCGTTGTTACGGGCGTTGAGATGTTCCGTAAATTGCTTGACTCCGCTCAAGCTGGCGACAACGTAGGCGCACTTCTTCGCGGTGTTGACCGTAAAGACATCGAGCGCGGTCAAGTTCTGGCTAAACCAGGTTCCGTTAAGCCACACACGAACTTCACAGCTCAAATCTACGTTCTGACTAAAGAAGAGGGTGGCCGTCACAAGCCTTTCTTTACTGGCTACCGTCCACAGTTCTACTTCCGTACAACTGACGTTACAGGTATCATCAACCTGCCAGAAGGCACTGAGATGGTTATGCCTGGCGACAACATCACAGTTACAGTTGAACTGATCGCTCCAATCGCGGTTGAAGAAGGAACTCGCTTCTCCATCCGTGAAGGCGGCCGTACTGTAGGCGCTGGCGCTGTTGCAACGATCCAAAAATAATGACATGCGGCGATTCGCCGCATGCATGGAAAACCTCCACTTCGGTGGAGGTTTTTTTTCGTGGGATAGCAAATTATGCTACTCCGAAAGACACTATGGGTTCGTAATGGAGCCAATTTGCGCGATGATGATGCCAATTAGGGTCGTGTATGAGGCTGTCGATTCATTGTGTGCAAAACCGGAAATGAAGCTGCAATCCATCATCGCCAACGTGCTAACGGAAATAAGGGACCTTATATGGATCGTTTGGCGTGATTTTAAAATTTAACGGAACTCTGCGACGTTATTCGTGAGAAATCCAGGCAAACCGCGGACTTTTGCCCACCATAAGAGCTGTCAGTTCCGTTAGATTTGCAAAGTGCGGCTTTTTGCTGTAATAACGCCTTTCATTTCCGTTACAGTTGCTCCCGTCCATTTCTTACCGGGCTCTTGCCCGCAATTTCACCTTTGCACAATTAATAGACAGCCTCTTTATGTCCATTAGATTTTCGAAAAACCTAATAAATTGATGAATAGAACCATTGATGTCCGATAGGCAGAGAGTGACCTGGACGTTTGGAGTTTGAATCACCTTCAAGTGGTTTTTTCTCAACGTTTTTTAATGACAATAATTATAATAAAAATTGGCATTGACGAGGTCGCTAGTAAACAATTATGATTAAGTTTATATGAGTATAAACGCATTTTTTTGTATTTATATCAAAAATATTATCGTTTACTCTAATACTTTAACGACAAAAAGCGATAAAGCTTTGATGCATCTACAGGGAATTGCGGGGAAGTAATACAAAATAATGAAAAGAGCGAGAGGGGTTTAACATCATGAAAAAGAAGTTTTGGTTAGGACTTGCACTTGCGTCACTAATGGTTGTTACGGCGGCATGCGGAGGCAATAACGGCAAACCAAGCGAAGGCAATGGCGAACAGGCCGGGGCGACCAATGCTCCCGAGGCAGGCAAGACATACAACATCGCGATATCCCAAATTGTCGAGCATCCTTCTCTCGATGCAACGCGTGAAGGATTTCTGGCCGCGCTGAAAGACGCAGGTCTTGAAGTGAATGTGGATTACAATAATGCGCAGGGAGATCCGAATAATTTTAAATCCATCGCCGAGAAAATTGCTTCTGGCAATGCCGACCTGGCACTCGGGATCGCAACGAATACCAGCAGCGCCTTGGTGGAAGAAGTAAAGGACAAGCCGGTATTGTTTGCTGCTGTTACAGATCCTTTGAAAGAGAAGCTTGTCCCGCAGTTGAAAGCTCCGGGCGGCAATGTAACAGGCGCGTCGGATACAAATCCGGAAGCGATCGTTCAGTTGATGGATTTTATCGCGAAGGAATTGCCCGAGGTTAAAAAAGTAGGCATTATTATTAATGAAGGCGAGCCCAATGCGGTTGTAATGAGTGATATTGCGCAAGAGGCGCTGTCCAAGCACGGCATCGAGCTTGTAAAAGCCCCGATTGTAAATAGCTCCGATGTGCAGCAAGCGGCCCAGTCCCTGGTTGGACGTGTTGACGCGGTATATATTACGCTGGACAACACTGTTGTTGAAGGAGCTGATGCAATCCTGGACGTAGTGGAAAAAAATAAAATTCCATTTTTCTCCGCGGATCGCGATACGGTAGAAAAAGGCGCATTTGCAACGGTTGGATTTAAATACTTTGACCATGGTTATGAAGTTGGCCAAATGGCGGTAGAGATTCTTAAAAACGGCAAAAATCCGGGTGAGCTCGATGTGCGGACGCCAGAGAAGCTGGACTTTATACTCAATCTTAAGGCAGCAGAAGCACAAGGAATTACCGTAACAGAAGCGATGAAGACGTATGTAAAGGATCCAGAAAACAATATCATCGAGTAATTCGTTGAACATGATACAGACAGAGATTTAAATGGGGGGATCGAATTTCCGATTCGCCCCATTGTTATTCTAATGTAGGATTCTTGAAAGGAGGACTCAAATGCTTGTATCTTTGACTGGCGCTGTAGAAAGTGGATTATTGTATGCATTGATGGCGCTTGGCGTCTATATTACGTTTCGTATTTTGGATTTCCCTGACCTGACGGTGGATGGCAGTTTCACAACCGGTGCAGCGATTGGAACTGTAATGACGATTGCAGGCTCGCCGCCATGGTTGGCGGTTGTCTATGCCTTCTTGGGCGGAGCGCTTGCGGGAATGCTAACAGGGCTTCTTCACACCAAAGGGAAAGTAAATGGGTTATTATCCGGCATCATTATGATGATTGCGTTATATTCCGTTAATCTTCGCATATTGGGTAAGCCGAATGTATCGTTGCGTGGAGAAGAAAACGTATTCGACGGATCATCAGTGCTTATCATTGGATTGATTCTTGGCATCGCTGTCAAGATCGGCCTGGACCTATTTTTTAAAACAAACATGGGACTTAGCCTTCGAGCAACCGGGGATAATAGCCGAATGATTCGCAGCTTCGGAGCCAATACAGATAACACGATTATTATGGGGGTAGCGCTGTCTAATGCGTTAGTTGCCACTTCTGGCGCGCTTATCGCTCATTCGCAGAATGGAGCGAATAACTCCATGGGAATAGGCATGATCGTGATCGGATTGGCATCGGTCATAATCGGCGAGGCTATATTCGGCGCCAAAACGATATTCCGCGCGACGCTTGCCGTTCTGCTTGGCGCGATTATCTATCGTATTATTTACGCATTGGCGTTACGAGTAGAATGGCTGGATGCGCAGGATATGAAGCTTATTACAGCAACCATTATCGTGTGCGCCCTTGTCGTGCCAACAATACGGAGGGCAGTAAAGTCCAAATCGATGGCTAAAAAACGTACAGAAGAAGTATTGGCGTCGATTAGCCATACCGCTGGAGGTGGGCGCTAAATGCTGCGAATCGAAGGCGTGTCCAAATTATTTAATCCCGGTACGGTGGACGAAAAGATCGCTTTAATGAATGCCCAACTGCATCTAAAGCCGGGAGACTTCGTGACGGTTATCGGGAGTAATGGTGCTGGAAAGTCCACTCTTATGAATATTATCTCTGGCGTAATGAGGCCTGATGCTGGCAACATCATTATAGAAGACAGGGATGTCAGCGAAGTTAGCGAGTACCATAGGAGTCGGTGGATCGGCCGGGTATTTCAGGATCCCATGGCCGGAACGGCACCGCGGATGACGATCGAAGAAAATCTTGCGATTGCATACAAACGCGGCAAGACCCGCGGCTTTTCGTTCGGAGTCACAAACAAAACCCGTAAAATCTTCCGAGAGGAGCTGCACCGGCTCGGTATCGGGCTCGAGAACCGTATGGGCGCCAAGGTCGGATTGCTATCCGGCGGGGAGCGGCAAGCGTTGAGCCTCCTGATGGCCACGTTCACGCGTCCGCAGATCCTTTTGCTCGACGAGCATACGGCAGCGCTGGATCCTGCTAGAGCGGAGCTCGTGACGACGCTGACCGAAGCTATTGTGCGCGAGCTGAACTTGACGACGCTTATGGTCACGCACAACATGGAGCAAGCCATTCGTCTTGGAAATCGCCTCATTATGATGGATAAGGGCAGAATTATCTTGCAAGTCGATGAAGATCGCAAAAAAGATCTGACCGTCGAGCGGTTGCTTGGAGAGTTCGAACAGATCAGCGGCAAGAAGATGGCGGACGATCGCGTCGTGCTGGGGTAGCAGAACTAATCAAGAAGCTCGGCAGTTTGCGGATGCAATTCGGTATCCGTTGGCTGCCGAGCTTTTTTTGTGTTTGATCCGCACCATTATATATAGAAGAAACACATGGAGCATCGCAAAGGGATGATATGGATTGTGGGGTCGGTCAGATATGCAATCTTCTCAAAGCCTTGCGCGGCGCGGGTTCCGGCGATCTCAACTTTTATTCAAATGATTGAATGTTTTAGTTGCAATCGCCCGCCCAATCCGATATAATATTGACTGTTGGTCTGACGTTGCGTTGATGTGAGAGGTTGCCGACACACCCGGCCCCTTTGCCATGGGACCTGTGCGGGTTATTCTCACGGAGTATGTCCGATTAAAAAATTGGGCGAAAGAAGGAGGGACTTATATGGCAAAGCAAAAGATTCGTATCCGCTTGAAAGCATACGATCACAGAATTCTTGATCAATCCGCAGAGAAAATCGTTGAAACTGCAAAACGTTCCGGTGCAGGCGTATCCGGGCCGATTCCGTTGCCAACGGAAAAGCAAATCATCACTATTCTTCGTGCGGTTCACAAGTACAAGGATTCCCGTGAGCAATTCGAGATGCGCACACACAAGCGCTTGATCGACATTGTGAATCCTACGCCGCAAACCGTTGATGCGTTGATGCGCCTGGATCTGCCGTCCGGTGTAGATATCGAAATCAAGCTTTAATTAACAAGAACATCCGTATATACGATCATAGAGAGGAAATGAGGTGTCAACATGAAAGGTATCTTAGGGAAAAAGCTTGGAATGACTCAAGTATTTACCGCTGAAGGCAACGTGGTTCCAGTAACGGTAATCGAAGCTGGCCCAAACGTTGTTCTTCAGAAGAAAACAGTAGAAACTGACGGCTACGAAGCCGTTCAACTCGGTTTCGCTGATAAAAAAGAAAAAAGATCCAACAAACCAGAGATCGGTCACGCCAAGAAGGCTGACGCGACTCCTAAGCGCTACGTTCGCGAAATTCGCGGTATCAACCTTGGTGAGTATGAAGTTGGCCAACAAGTGAAGGCTGACCTTTTCGCAGAGGGCGAATTTGTTGACGTAACAGGTATTTCGAAAGGCAAAGGCTTTGCCGGCGTTATCAAACGTTGGGGACAAAGCACGGGACCTATGTCCCACGGTTCCCGCTATCACCGCGGTCCAGGTTCCATGGGTTCCATCCAGGCGAACCGCGTACCGAAGGGCAAACGCCTTCCGGGCCACATGGGTCATGAGACAATCACGATCCAGAAGCTTGAAGTTATCCGCGTCGATGCGGAACGCAACGTCATCCTCGTTAAAGGCTCCATTCCTGGACCTAAGAACGGATTCGTAAAAGTCAAACAAACGGTTAAGAACTAATCGTTCTTAAAAAGAAAGGAGGAACACGAAATGCCTAAAGTAACAGTATTTAATGTGAGCGGTTCGCAGGTAGGCGAATTGGAACTGGCCGAGAACGTATTCGGAATCGAGCCTAACACTCATGTTATGCATAGCGCAGTCGTTCTGCAGCAAGCTGCCGAACGTCAAGGGACGCACAAGACTAAAGGTCGCTCCGAAGTACGCGGCGGCGGTCGCAAACCTTGGAAACAAAAAGGCACGGGCCGCGCACGTCAAGGTTCCATTCGCTCCCCGCAATGGGTTGGCGGCGGAACGGTATTCGGGCCTACACCACGTTCTTACGGCTTTAAATTGCCTAAGAAAGTTCGTCGTCTGGCGATCAAATCCGCATTGTCTTCCAAAGTGATCGCGAACAACATCATTGTTCTGGATCAACTGACATTCGCGGCTCCTAAGACGAAGGAATTCCAAAGCATTCTAAACAACCTGAAAGCTGATCGCAAAGCTCTGGTTGTAACAGCTAACTATGAGGATAATGTAGCATTGTCCGCACGCAACATCCCTGGCGTGAAGTTCGTCGCTGCTGACGGCATCAATGTTCGCGATGTGCTTGTGTATGACAAGCTGATCATCACCAAGGAAGCAGTAGAGAAAGTACAGGAGGTGCTTGCGTAATGAAAAATCCACGCGATATTATCAAGCGCCCGGTTATTACGGAACGTACGAGCGATTACATGGCTGCCAAACGTTATGTGTTTGAAGTAGACCTTCGCGCGAACAAAACCGAAATCAAACAAGCTATCGAACAAATCTTTAACGTAAAAGTAACCGGCGTTAACACAATGCGTGTTGCAGGTAAACCGAAGCGTTATGGCAGACATAGCGGCTACAGACCTGACTGGAAAAAAGCAATCGTTCAGCTGAGCGATGACAGCAAAGAACTTGAGTTCTTTGAAACGTCTGTTTAGAAAAGGAGGGAATACAAGTGCCAATCAAAAAGTACAAACCGACCTCTCCAGCTCGTCGTGCGATGTCCGTATCCACATTCGAGGAAATCACGACAAGCACACCGGAGAAATCGTTGCTTGCGCCGCTCTTTAAAAAAGCCGGCCGTAACAACCAAGGTAAAATTACGGTTCGCCACCATGGCGGCGGACATAAACGTAAATATCGTATCATTGATTTCAAACGTACCAAAGACGGTATCGCAGGTAACGTAGCAACGATCGAATACGATCCGAACCGTACCTCGAACATCGCACTGATCCACTACGTTGACGGCGCGAAAGCTTACATTATTGCTCCACAGGGCCTTAAAGTAGGCGATCAAATCGTATCCGGAGCGGACGCGGATATTAAGATCGGCAACGCATTGCCGCTCAAAAATATTCCTGTTGGTACAGTTATCCACAACATCGAGCTTAAACCAGGCAAAGGCGGCCAATTGGTTCGCGCAGCCGGTACGGAAGCTCAATTGTTGGGTAAAGAGGAAGACTACGTATCCATTCGTCTGAGCTCTGGCGAAGTTCGTCGCATCCTGAGCACTTGCCGTGCTACAATCGGTTCCGTAGGCAACGGAGATCACGAACTCGTGAAAATCGGTAAAGCCGGCCGTAACCGTTGGCTGGGCAAACGTCCTCAAGTCCGCGGCGTAGTTATGAACCCGAACGATCACCCGCACGGTGGTGGTGAAGGCCGCGCTCCAATCGGACGCAAGTCGCCGTTGTCCCCATGGGGCAAACCGACACTGGGCTACAAAACTCGCAAGAAAAAGAAAGCATCGAGCCAATACATTATTCGCAAACGTACGAAGTAATAACTGCTTGATACAATCCGCGTGAGAGCAGTCTCACGCCAGCGCTTATGCGAAGGGAGGATTCTACATGGGTCGCAGTTTGAAAAAAGGTCCATTCATCGACGGTCATCTGCTTAAGAAAGTCGAGGGCCTGAACGAAACGAACAAAAAGGTCGTAATCAAAACATGGTCCCGCCGTTCGACGATTTTCCCGCAATTCATCGGACACACGATCGCGGTATACGACGGACGCAAACACGTGCCGGTATACGTGACTGAGGACATGGTAGGACACAAGTTTGGTGAATTTGCACCGACTCGTACTTACAAAGGCCATGCGAACGACGATAAAAAAACGGGCAGACGTTAATTTGCCCTTTATCTATTTTCTAACGAACGAGAGGAGGTTCCCACATGCCAGAAGCAAAAGCGCACGTTAATTTCGTACGTATCGCTCCTCGCAAAGCGCAGCTCGTAGCGGACTTGATCCGTGGCAAGAAGGTTGGCGAGGCGATCGCGATTTTGCGTCACACGCCTAAAGCTGCTTCCCCGATCATCGAGAAGCTGCTTAACTCTGCGATTGCTAATGCCGAGCACAACTACCAAATGGACGTAAACAACTTGGTCGTATCGCAAGTATACGCAAACCAAGGTCCTACTATGAAACGTTTCCGCCCGCGCGCGATGGGTCGCGCAAGCCGGATTAACAAAAGAACCAGCCACATCACCTTGGTGGTATCTGAAAAATAAGGAGGGATAACGTGTGGGTCAAAAGGTAAATCCAGTCGGTCTTCGTGTCGGGATTATCCGTGATTGGGAATCCAAATGGTACGCAGGCAAAGACTTTGGCGATCTTCTTCTGGAAGACGTAAAAATCCGTGAGTACTTGAAGAACAAGCTGAAAGACGCAGCAGTATCCCACATCGAGATCGAGCGCGCGGCTAACCGCGTGAACGTGACGATCCAAACCGCTAAACCAGGTATGGTTATCGGCAAGGGCGGTTCCGAAGTGGAAAACCTGCGTACGGAGCTGGGCAAGATCTCGAAGGGCAAAAAAGTCCACATCAACATCTCTGAAATCAAACAAGCCGATCTGGACGCTATCTTGGTAGCTGAAAGCATCGCACAACAACTTGAGCGTCGCGTATCTTTCCGTCGTGCATTGAAACAAGCAATTCAACGTTCCATGCGCGCTGGTGCCAAAGGGATCAAAACCGCTGTCAGCGGCCGTCTCGGTGGTGCAGAGATCGCGCGTAGTGAAGGCTACAGCGAAGGCACGGTTCCGCTTCATACGCTTCGTGCTGATATCGACTACGGCACAGCTGAAGCACATACGACTTACGGCCGCATCGGCGTAAAAGTATGGATCTACCGTGGCGAAGTCCTTCCTACGAAGAAGAAAGCTCCCCAGGAAGGAGGCAACTAATCATGTTGGTACCTAAACGTGTAAAACACCGCAAGCAACAACGCGGTAATATGAAAGGTCGCGCGAAAGGCGGCACTACGGTTGCTTTCGGCGAATACGGCCTTCAAGCTATTGAACCGTCATGGATCACGAACCGCCAGATCGAAGCGGCTCGTATCGCGATGACTCGTTATATCAAGCGTGGCGGTAAAGTATGGATCAAGATTTTCCCTGACAAACCGATCACTCAAAAGCCTCTCGAGGTGCGGATGGGTAGCGGTAAAGGTAACGTTGAGAAATGGGTAGCTGTTGTTAAGCCGGGCAAAATCATGTTCGAGCTGGCTGGCGTACCTGAAGAAGTAGCTCGTGAAGCAATGCGCCTTGCGGCTCACAAACTGCCTGTTAAAACGAAGTTCGTGAAACGCGAAGAAGTGGGTGGTGAAGCAAATGAAGGCTAGTGAATTTCGCAACCTAACCTCTGTTGAGATTGAACAACAAATCGCCGGTTTCAAAGAAGAGTTGTTTAACCTTCGTTTCCAATTGGCTACGGGTCAACTGGACAACCCGACTCGAATCCGTGATGTGCGTAAGGAAATAGCTCGTGCTAAAACCGTTTTGCGTGAAAGAGAACTCGGAATTACCAGCTAATTATAAACCTTGCACAAAAAACCGATCACGGATGAAGGAAGGAGGCAAAACATGAGCGAACGCAATGCCCGCAAAGTTCAAATCGGCAAAGTGGTAAGCGACAAAATGGATAAAACAATCGTGGTGGCTGTAGAAACTTACAAAAAACATGATTTGTACCATAAACGCATCAAATACACGAAAAAATATAAAGCCCATGACGAGAACAACCAAGCGAAAATCGGCGATACCGTCAAAATCATGGAGACTCGTCCACTATCCAAAGACAAGCGCTTCAGATTGGTTGAGGTTGTCGAAGTAGCCGTTGTACTTTAATGAGCGCAGCAGTGCCCGCATGAATGTCGAAAGGAGGACGTAATCCATGATTCAACCATTTACACGTTTGCGTGTTGCCGACAACTCCGGCGCTAAAGAATTGATGTGTATCCGCGTACTCGGCGGTACTGGCCGTCGCGTTGGCCACATCGGTGATCTGATCGTTTGCTCCGTCAAACAAGCAACGCCAGGCGGCGTTGTCAAAAAGGGTGACGTAGTAAAGGCGGTTATCGTTCGTACGAAGCGTTCGGTTCGCCGTAAAGACGGTTCCTACATCGCATTCGACGAGAATGCTGCTGTAATCGTCAAAGAAGACAAGAGCCCTCGCGGCACTCGTATCTTCGGACCAGTTGCCCGTGAGCTTCGCGATAAGGACTTCATGAAGATCGTATCGCTTGCACCGGAAGTAATCTAAGAACGACAAGATAAAGGCCTGATAGCTTAGCGAGCAGGAGGTGTAACAAATGCCAAGACTGAAAAAAGTATTGGAATCCCACAACAATAAATTGCATGTAAAGAAAGACGATACGGTCATCGTCATTACCGGTAAAGACAAAGGTAAGAAGGGCCGCGTCATCGCAGCTTATCCTCGTGAGAACCGCGTGCTGATTGAGGGAGTCAACATGGTGAAGAAGCATTCGCGTCCTTCCCAAGCGAACCCGCAAGGCGGAATCATCGAGCAGGAAGCTCCAATCCACGTCTCGAACGTGATGCACGTAGATCCGAAGAGCGGCGGCGTAACCCGTATCGGTTACAAAGTGCTGGATAACGGCAAGAAAGTACGGATTGCTAAAAAATCCGGAGCACAGATCGACTAATCGTTATGGTAAGAAAGGAGGTCCATGAACAATGACAGCAAGACTGAAAGGTCGCTTTCTTAATGAAATCACTCCTGCCCTGATGCAGAAGTTCAACTATACTTCGGTTATGCAAGTTCCGAAGATTGAGAAAGTCGTAATTAACATGGGTGTTGGCGAAGCAGTTTCCAACTCCAAAATTCTCGATGTTGCCGTAGAAGAGCTGCGCATCATCTCCGGTCAAAAGCCGGTTGTCACTCGTGCCAAAAAATCCATCGCGGGCTTCAAGCTTCGTGAGAACATGCCGATCGGGGTTAAAGTAACGCTGCGCGGCGAGCGCATGTACCACTTCCTCGACAAGCTGTTCAACATTTCCCTTCCGCGTGTACGTGACTTCCGCGGTGTATCGACCAAAGCGTTCGACGGACGCGGAAACTACACGCTGGGCCTTAAGGAACAGCTGATCTTCCCTGAGATCGAATACGATAAAGTCGACAAAGTACGCGGTATGGACATCGTCATCGTCACGACGGCAAAAACGGACGAAGAATCTCGTGAGCTGCTGACCCAAATGGGCATGCCGTTCACGAAGTAATCCACTTTAGGAGGTGTAATACCCAGTGGCAAAAACTTCGATGAAAGTGAAGCAACAACGCACACCGAAATTCAAAGTGCGCGCTTATACGCGCTGTGAGCGTTGCGGCCGTCCGCACTCTGTTCTTCAAAAGTTTAAAATTTGCCGGATTTGTTTCCGCGAGTTAGCATACAAGGGCCAGATTCCTGGCGTGAAAAAAGCAAGCTGGTAATCAAGCCTAGTTCGGGAAGGAGGTTCACATAAATGGTTATGTCTGATCCGATTGCAGATATGTTGACGCGCATTCGCAATGCGAACGTCGTTCGTCACGAAACAGTGGAGATGCCTGCTTCGAAAGTGAAGAAGCAAATCGCTGAGATCTTGAAGCGCGAGGGCTTTATCCGCGATGCTGAATATATCGAAGACAACAAACAAGGGATTATCCGTATTTTCCTGAAATACGGCCCTAACCAAGAGCGCGTTATCACTGGCCTTAAGCGTATCTCGAAGCCAGGTCTGCGCGTATACACGCAAGCAACTGAGGTTCCTCGCGTGCTTGGCGGACTGGGAATCGCGATTATTTCCACGTCCAAAGGCGTTATGACAGACAAGGAAGCTCGCCAGGTGAAATCCGGCGGCGAAGTCGTCTGCTACGTTTGGTAAGAAATAAGTCAGAAAGACAGGAGGTGTAACAATGTCCCGTATTGGTCGCAAACCAATTGCTGTCCCAGCTGGTGTAACTATCAACTTGGACAACACAATCATTACTGTTAAAGGACCGAAAGGCACGCTTACTCGCGAATTTCACAAGGACATGAAAGTGAATGTAGCGGAGAACGAGATCGTGATCGAACGTCCTTCCGACAATAAATTGCATCGTTCCCTGCACGGAACGACGCGCAGCATTATCGCAAACATGGTGACAGGTGTTACTGACGGCTTCACAAGAAATCTGGAGCTCGTTGGCGTAGGTTACCGTGCTAGCAAATCCGGTGATAAAATCGTGCTTAACGTTGGTTACTCCCACCCGGTTGAAATTGCTCCCGAGAGCAACATCGAGTTCGAAGTGCCAGTCAACACGAAAATTACCGTTCGCGGAATCGACAAAGAGCGCGTAGGCGCTGTTGCCGCTCAAATCCGTGCCGTACGCGAGCCTGAGCCGTATAAAGGCAAAGGTATCAAATACGAAGGCGAGCGCATCATCCGCAAAGAAGGTAAAGCTGGTAAGAAGAAGTAAGTTGAACGAACAGGGACGTGAGACGTTCCATGCAATAGCTTCCTAAGGCGTTAAGAAAGGAGGAACACAAGCATGATTACGAAAGGCGACAAAAACAAGGCCCGTCTGAAAAGACACCTTCGTGTTCGCAAGAAAATCAACGGCACGGCAGCACGTCCGCGTCTGTCCGTATTCCGTTCCGCCAAACATATGTACGCTCAACTGATCGACGACGTAGCAGGCGTAACACTGGCTGCAGCATCCACTAAGGATAAAGAGCTGGTAGAGGCAATCGGCAACGGCGGCAACGTTGAAGCTGCTGCTAAAGTTGGCGAGCTGATCGCGAAACGCGCTCAAGCAAAAGGCGTAACCGAGGTTGTATTCGACCGCGGAGGTTACTTGTATCACGGCAGAATTTCTGCGCTGGCAACCGCAGCACGCGAAGCTGGCTTGAATTTCTAATCACTCAATAAGGAGGTTAAACGACTTGCGTGTAGATCCTAATACGTTAGAACTGACTGAAAAAGTTGTTCATATCAATCGCGTTGCAAAAGTTGTAAAAGGCGGACGCCGTTTCAGCTTTAGCGCGCTTGTAGTAGTCGGCGACGGCAAAGGCTACGTTGGCGCGGGAATCGGTAAAGCAGGCGAAGTGCCGGATGCGATTCGCAAAGGCATTGAAGATGCGAAGAAAAACCTGATCCACGTTCCACTCGTAGGAACGACGATTCCTCACCTCGTACTTGGTCACTTCGGTGCTGGCGAAGTTCTGCTGAAGCCTGCTTCCGAAGGTACTGGCGTTATCGCCGGCGGCCCGGTTCGTGCGGTTCTCGAGCTGGCTGGCGTAGGCGACATTTTAACGAAATCTCTTGGTTCTTCGAACTCCCTGAACATGGTTAACGCGACGCTGGAAGGTCTGTCCCGTCTGAAACGTGCGGAAGACGTTGCAAAGCTGCGTGGCAAAACAGTCGAAGAGCTGTTAGGTTAAGGAGGGAAATAAGATGGCAAAATTGCAAATCACCCTCGTTCGCAGTTTAATCGGTCGCAACGAGAAGCAACGCGCAACGGTTGAAGCGCTTGGCCTTCGCAAAATTCGTCAATCGGTCGTTCATGACGACAACGTGGCGATTCGCGGCATGGTTAACGCAGTTAACCACCTGGTTAAAGTCGAAGAAGTTTAAATGACGATAATGCAATACACGAAATAAACAAGGAGGTGCACGAACGATGAAATTGCATGAGTTAGCACCAGCACCAGGCTCGACTGCGGCGCCTAAGCGCAAAGGTCGCGGTATCGGCTCCGGCAACGGCAAAACGGCAGGCAAAGGCCATAAAGGTCAAAATGCTCGTTCCGGCGGCGGTGTTCGTCCTGGATTCGAGGGCGGCCAAAATCCTTTGTACCGTCGCGTTCCGAAGCGCGGTTTCAACAATCCATTCCGCAAGGAGTACGCGATTGTTAACATTGAAGATCTGAACAGCTTTGCTGCAGGGACAGAAGTTACACCAGAGGTTCTTCTTGAGCAAGGAGTTATCAGTAACCCTTTGGCAGGAATCAAAATCTTGGGTAATGGTGAATTGAAAGTAGAGCTCACTGTTAAAGCAAACAAGTTCTCTCAATCTGCGGTAGAGAAAATCCAGGCTGCCGGCGGTAAAACCGAGGTGATCTAATTGTTCACAACCGTATCCAACATTTGGAAAGTGGCGGATCTGCGTACAAGGATCCTCTTCACGCTTTTCATTCTTTTCATTTACCGGATCGGTTCTTTCATTCCGGTACCGGGAGTAGACAAAACCGTATTCGAGAACATGGATTCGCAAGGCGCCGACTTGTTCGGCTTGCTTAACACGTTCTCGGGCGGTGCGCTTTTCCAATTCTCCATTTTCGCGATCGGTATTACGCCGTACATCACGGCATCGATCATCGTGCAACTCTTGTCGATGGACGTTATCCCGAAGTTTGCGGAATGGGCGAAGGAAGGCGAGAACGGCAAGCGCAAGCTGGCTCAAATTACGCGTTACGGCACGATTATCCTTGGTTTGGTACAAGGCTTCGCAACAGCGATTGGCTTCAACCGCTCCTTCGGACTTGAAATGATTCCGGGCGCAAACTTCGTAGACTACTTGGTCATCGCACTCATCCTGACAGCTGGTACAGCTTTCTTGATGTGGCTCGGCGAGCAAATTACGGAGAGAGGTATCGGCAACGGTATCTCCATCTTGATCTTCGCGGCGATCGTAGCCGGTATCCCTGGTCACATCCGCACGTTGTATCAAGATCAATTCATCGATGCGCAAGACCAGCTTTTCTTGAACATCGCGAAGATGGTGCTGATCGTACTCGTGATTATCGCGATCATCGTCGGCGTTATCTTTATCCAGCAAGGTATCCGGAAGATTCCGGTTCAATACGCGAAGCGTGTTGTCGGACGTAAGATGTACGGCGGACAATCGACTCACATTCCAATGAAGGTTAACGGCGCGGGCGTAATCCCGGTTATCTTCGCGGTATCCCTGATCATGTTCCCTGTAACGATTGCCAACTTCTGGTCCACCAAGCCTTGGGCGCAATGGATCATCGACAATATGAACTATGACCGGCCGCTTGGCATGGTATTGTACGTATTGCTGATCATCGGTTTCACCTTCTTCTACACATTCGTGCAAATTAATCCTGTGCAAATGGCAGATCAGATGAAGAAGAACGGCGGTTATATCCCGGGCATCCGTCCTGGCAAGCCGACTTCCGCTTACCTGACTCGCGTTATGTCGCGGATTACGCTCACGGGTGCACTCTTCTTGGCAGCGATCTCCGTATTCCCAGTGTTCTTTGGAGCATTGGCGGGATTACCGCGGTCCGTGCAGCTTGGCGGCACATCGCTCCTCATCGTTGTCGGCGTTGCGCTTGATACGATGAAGCAGATCGAGAGCCAGTTGATCAAACGTCATTACAAAGGGTTTATCAATAAATAACAGCAGGTTCGAAAGCGGGCTGCCGCGCTCTTAAGGCTAGTGCGGTGCGGTGCCCGAACGAGCCTTCCTGCGTTTAAAGCGAGGAACACGGTAATGAACATTTTATTCATGGGCCCTCCGGGAGCCGGCAAGGGTACGCAAGCAGAGCGGATCGTAGAAGAGTTCGGCATTCCCCACATTTCGACTGGCGACGCTTTTCGTCTTGCGATGAAACAAGGCACGCCGCTAGGTCTGAAAGCGAAGGAATATGTCGATCAAGGTCTACTTGTTCCGGACGAAATAACAAATGGCATCGTGAAGGAGCGTCTTGCTCTGGACGATTGCGAGAAGGGTTTCCTTCTGGATGGCTTTCCCCGTACGCTGCAGCAAGCCGAAGCGCTTGATGTCATGCTGACGGAGCTTGGCCGGAGCGTCGATCATGTCGTGAACCTGAAGGTTGACCGCGGATTGCTGCTTGCTCGCTTGACGGGCAGACGCATCTGCAAGTCTTGCGGATCGACTTACCATGTACTATTCAACCCGCCTAAGGTCGAAGGCATCTGCGACAAGGACGGCGGAGAGCTGTATCAACGTTCCGATGATACGGAAGAGAAGATGGGCACGCGCCTGGACGAATATACGTCCAAGACGTCTCTGCTTCTTGATTACTACAGCGGTAAAGGTCTGCTGCGCGAAGTCGACGGCGAGAAGGATATCGACGATGTTACAAGCGATATCGTTTCCTGCCTGAAAGGTACGTTGTAATGATTATTTGCAAATCCGAATCGGAGCTGCGATTAATGAGGGAAGCCGGACGGATCGTTGCGGAAACGCATCGGTTGATGGCAGCAGCAGTAAAGCCGGGCATCACCACAGGTGAGCTTGACCGCATTGCCGAACAGTACATTCGAAGTCAGAATGCCGTTCCTTCCTTTAAAGGTTACAATGGGTTTCCTTCCAGCATTTGCGCTTCTGTAAATGACGAGTTGGTGCACGGATTCCCTGGATCACGCAAGTTGAACGAGGGCGATATAATAAGCATCGACATCGGAGCGCAGTACGAAGGCTATCATGGCGATTCCGCTTGGACCTATGCGGTCGGGAGCGTGACGCCGGAAGTTCAGAGACTGCTCGACGTGACGGAAGAATCGCTATACGCGGGACTTGCGCTCGTTAAGCCAGATGTCAGGCTCTATACGATATCGCACGCCATCCAGAAGGTTATTGAAGCAGCAGGTTTCTCGGTAGTACGGGAATACGTAGGGCACGGAATCGGCGCGGAACTGCATGAAGAACCGCAAATACCGAACTATGGTATACCGGACAGGGGGCCGCGGCTGAAGCCGGGTATGGTGCTTGCCATCGAGCCGATGGTTAATATCGGAGAACGATATGTACGAACGCTCGAGGACGATTGGACAGTCGTAACGCAAGACGGTTCCTGGTGCGCTCACTTCGAGCACACGGTTGCCGTTACAGAGGACGGCTTTGAAATATTGACCATTCTGCCGCAGCAGTCCGAGGTGTAAGGTGGACGCTCATCCCCGGATTGGTCAGTTCGTCAAAGTACTTCGAGGCAAGGACGAAGACAGCTATGCCGTGGTCATTGCCATTATCGACGACAAGTTCGTCATGATTGCGGACGGCGACAAGCGAAGGTTCGACCAGCCCAAGAAAAAGAACGTTCTGCATCTGATGTTACAGCCTGCCTTTAGTCATGAGGTAATAAGCAGCTTGCAAGAAACAGGCAGAGTGACGAATGCCAAATTACGTTACGCAATTCAGAAGTACGCGCATGCGAAAGGAGAATGACGGTGGCGAAGGAAGACGTCATTGAGGTCGAAGGTACGGTTATCGAGCCGTTGCCGAATGCGATGTTCAAGGTGGAGCTGGAGAACGGTCATCAAATTCTCGCACATGTATCCGGCAAACTTAGAATGCACTTCATCCGCATTCTGACCGGAGACAAAGTGGTTATACAGTTATCGCCTTACGATTTATCAAGAGGGCGCATCACCTATCGGAAGTAACCGCGGTTAGCGGCAAGCTTTTCGAAAGATTCGGGAGGTAATCACAATGAAGGTTAGACCTTCGGTTAAGCCGATTTGCGAGAAATGCAAAGTCATTCGTCGCAAAGGCAACGTTATGGTGATTTGTGAAAATCCGAAACACAAACAAAAACAAGGATAAAAGGAGGGAAATATAGCCCATGGCACGTATAGCTGGTGTAGATATTCCGCGCGACAAGCGCGTTGAAATCGCCCTGACGTATATTTTCGGTATCGGCAAAACGACTTCGCAAAAAATCCTGGCTTCCACGGAAGTTAACCCAGACACTCGCGTTCGCGATCTGACTGAGGATGAGCTGGCTCGTCTGCGCGAAGCCATCGACAAGAGTGTTAAAGTGGAAGGCGACCTGCGTCGCGAAATTTCGCTTAACATCAAGCGTCTAACTGAGATCGGCTGCTACCGTGGTCTTCGTCACCGTCGCGGACTTCCTGTTCGCGGTCAACGTACGAAAACAAACGCGCGTACGCGCAAAGGTCCACGTCGTACTGTAGCGAACAAGAAGAAATAAGAAAGGAGGATAATGGACAATGGCTAAACCAAAAAAAGTCGTTCGCACAAAACGTCGCGATCGGAAAAACATTGACACTGGCGTGGCTCACATTCGTTCGACGTTCAACAACACGATCGTTACGATCACAGACCCGCATGGTAATGCAATCT
Source organism: Paenibacillus agaridevorans (assembly GCF_018604145.1). NCBI lineage: Bacteria > Bacillati > Bacillota > Bacilli > Caryophanales > Paenibacillaceae > Paenibacillus > Paenibacillus agaridevorans. The sequence continues at coordinate 7,577,558 of NZ_CP075889.1, forward strand.
CTTGGGCAAGCTCCGGCAACCTTGGTTTCAAAGGTTCCCGTAAAAGCACGCCGTTCGCAGCACAGATGGCTGCCGAATCCGCAGCGAAAGCGGCTATGGAGCATGGCATGAGAACTGTCGAAGTTATGGTTAAAGGACCTGGCGCTGGCCGCGAGGCGGCGATTCGTTCGCTGCAGGCTGCTGGATTGGAAGTTAACCTCATTAAGGATGTAACCCCAGTTCCGCATAACGGATGCCGTCCACCGAAACGTCGTCGCGTATAGTTAGATCCACTGTGGTATCAAATGACTGCAACTTGTGAATAATGGTTGTGAAGGTTTGGCATACTACGAGATTTGACATAAATAACGACAAGGTAACGGAGCGACGTTTGAAGGAGGGTACTATTTGTGATTGAGATCGAAAAGCCGAAAATCGAAACCGTAGAGCTGAATAACGAGGGCACTTACGGACGTTTCGTGGTCGAGCCGCTGGAACGCGGATACGGCACGACGCTTGGAAATTCGCTTCGCCGAATTTTATTGTCGTCTTTGCCTGGCGCGGCGGTGACGTCGGTTCAAATCGACGGCGTGCTGCATGAGTTTTCTACGGTTCCCGGAGTGATTGAAGACGTAACGGAAATCATTCTGAACCTGAAAGGCCTCTCGCTGAAGATCCACTCCGACGAGGAGAAAGTGTTGGAGATCGACGCGGAAGGCGAAGGGAACGTAACAGCGGGCGACATTCGAGCTGATAGCGATGTCGAAATTTTAAGCCCTGATCTTCACATTGCGACCTTGGCCTCCGGAGCGCGGCTCCATATGCGGATTTTTGCTAATCGGGGACGCGGTTACGTGCAAGCGGACCGGAACAAGAGCGACGATCAACCGATTGGCGTCATCCCTGTCGATTCGATATACACGCCCATTACTCGGGTTAATTACAGCGTAGAGAACACACGCGTCGGCCAAGTCACCAACTATGACAAGCTGACGCTTGAAGTTTGGACGGACGGCAGTATTCGCCCTGAAGAGGCTGTAAGCCTCGGCGCTAAGATTTTGACCGAGCACTTGGACTTGTTCGTTGGATTAACGGATGAAGCCAAAGATGCCGAAATCATGGTTGAGAAGGAAGAGGACAAAAAAGAGAAGGTTCTGGAGATGACGATCGAAGAACTGGATCTGTCCGTACGATCATATAACTGCTTGAAGCGTGCCGGCATCAACACCGTTCAAGAGCTGATCACGAAATCCGAAGAGGATATGATGAAGGTTCGTAACCTGGGCCGCAAATCCTTGGAAGAAGTTCAAGAGAAGCTGGAAGAGCTGGGTCTTGGCCTGCGCATGGAAGAGTAGTCTTGTAATCAGACAGCAATGTTAAACACAAAGCAAGGGAGGGGAAAACAAAATGGCATATCAAAAATTGGGCCGTGACGCAAGCGCGCGGAAAGCATTGTTCCGCGATCTCGTAACGGATTTGTTCCTGTATGAGCGCATCCAAACGACTGAAGCCAAAGCGAAAGAGGTTCGTTCTATCGCTGAGAAGCTGATCACGAAAGCGAAAAAAGGTGATCTGCACGCTCGTCGTCAAGTTGCTGCATTCGTACGTCGCGAGACTGTTGACGGCGAACAAGACGCAATTCAAAAGCTGTTCTCCGAACTGGCAACTCGTTATTCGGAGCGCGCAGGCGGATACACGCGTATCCTGAAGCTTGGACCGCGTCGCGGTGACTCCGCGCCTATGGTTTACCTTGAGCTGGTTGACCGCGCGTAAGAGCTGTTGAAAGAAAGGGTGGACCCTTGAGGCCACCTTTTTTTAATTTCAGCGGCAGGCGAAGAACGGGGAGGAGAGGCATGCGCAACATCGGCGTGAAAGTTAGTTATGACGGAAGCGGATTTAACGGATTCCAGTCGCAGCCATACGGAAGAACCGTTCAACACGAAATCGAGAAAGCGATTCGCCACCTTACGGGCGAAGAGATTGTCATAATCGGTTCCGGACGGACGGATGCCGGCGTTCACGCCATGGGCCAGGTTTTCAACTTTCATACGGCTTCGACGATTCCAACGGAGCGCTGGGCGATCGCGCTGAATACGAGGTTGCCGAAGGACATCGTTATTCTGGAGGCGTGGGACGTCCCGCTTGAATTCCATTCTCGTCGTTCCGCCAAACGGAAGACGTACCGTTACTCGATCGACTTAAATAAGTTTCCTAACGTATTTATGAGACCCTATAGGTTTCATCATCCGACAAAGTTGAATATTGCCGCGATGGAGGAAGGGCTGGCTTACCTGGTAGGCAGACATGACTTTACATCGTATACATCGATTCACTCCACCAAACCTCACCATATTCGTACGATTTATGAAGCTAGCTTCCAAATGGAGGAAGGTGCGCTTCATATGTACATTACGGGTAACGGGTTCTTATACAATATGGTGCGCGTCATTATGGGAACGCTGCTGTGGGTGGGGCAAGGCAAGCTGAAGCCGGTCGATATGGGACGAATTCTGGAAGGCAAGTCTCGTTCGCTTGCCGGACCTACGGCGATGGCGCACGGATTAACGCTGGTAGACGTAGAGTACGGCGGGTGGAGCGCGCCAGAACCTCTGGATGATCATGAAAGTGATATTCGAGACGAGGATGATGAGTAGGGGCTGGTCTTTGACGGAGTCGTACCGGCAAGATTGGAAGTCATTTGCCGGCATGAAGAAGGGACAGCCTCGAGGGGGAGGCTGTCCCTATAGGTCGGATCGGATTATCTCAAAATAATATCGCCGGAGCCGGTGCGTACGGTAAGCTTATGCTCGCCGCTGCCGAAAGCGCCGTTCACTTCCCGTTCTCCGTTCTTGCCCTGCTCGTTGAATCCGTTCATGCGGACGATGGCGTCGCCGGAGCTGGTTCGGAATTGCACGGCAAGCGACTCCGGCTCGTGATCAAGCGAGATAAGGATATCGCCGCTTCCTGCCTTCAGGTCGACATCGTGGTTGATCGTCGAGGCGTCCAATGTAATGTCGCCGGATCCCGTCAGGCCCTGGAGCGCGCCAGATCCATCCTCTAAGGAAACATCGCCGCTGCCGACATTGAATTTGAGTGTTTCCGCTTCGTAACGTTCCAGCTCCACATCGCCGCTGGCGGTATCAAGTTTTATAGACTGCGCAGTAATATCCTTTAGCTTGATGTCGCCGCTAATTGCTTTTAATTCAAGCTCAGCGGAAGCTGATATCGATTGAACCTCGATGTCGCCGGAATTCGTTCGGAGCTCGACGGTTTCGAAGTCGGAGGAGCCAAGCTCGATGTCGCCGCTGTTTAGCTTGGCGGTTAACGTGCCCCAGGACTTCTCCGGCAGTTCGACGGTCAGCTTAACATTGGACCAATGGAATCCGAACCGGAAGCCACGATCTGATTGCAACGACAGATTCAGCGTATCGCCGTCTTGGTCTGCCTTGAGCAGCAAATCATTGGCAACACGTTTCGTAGCGCGTCCTTCTAAGGTTACTATAACTTCGTCTGAATGGCCTCGGACGATATTTACATCCAGGCTGCCGGAGTCGATGGCGATGTTCGATAATTCGTTAGAAGAGAATGTTCGCTCGTCATGGACGGGTTTGGTAAACCCGGAGAACAGGCTTCCAAACGAGGTATTTCCTTGATTGAAGAACAGGTAGACAAGCGCGATCGCTCCGAGGAGTACGAGCAGCGTACCGAGTGCTTTGTTTGGTTTCATTATAAACGCTCCTTGCATATTGGCTTGGATTCGCCGCATCGCTCCGTGACGATTCCGATGTTCTTATTGTAACAATGGAGATACCAAGAAGAAACAGTCTGCTGGCTTACCCGAAGACTGGCCTTAGGTCCAGCATGGGGAGAGAACGTGAAGCAAAGAGAATTGCAAATACGGCTTGCACTTCCCTATTATTTATAGTAGAATATAACTTGTGCTTTCTTAGTGGCTCTCCCACAGCCCCGACTAAGAATGGCCATCCAAATGCAAGTTCCAACCATGAATAACAAACCAACGGCAACGTTGTTCTAAAGTAAGAGTGAACAACCTTTATAAAAACGATTAATGTAAGAGAATTAAGGAGGATCATCCATGCGTACCACCTATATGGCTAAGCCGAATGAAGTCGAACGTAAATGGTTCGTCATCGATGCGGAAGGCAAAACGCTCGGACGTCTGGCTAGCGAAGCTGCAAGCCTGATCCGCGGCAAACACAAACCGCAATTTACGCCTCACATCGACACTGGCGATTTCGTTGTTATCATCAACGCTTCGAAAATCGTTCTGACAGGCAACAAAATGGCTGACAAAAACTACTACCGTCACTCCATGTACACAGGTGGCTTGAAAGTCACTCCTGCACACGAGATGTTGAAGAACAAGCCAGAGCGCATGATGGAGCTGGCTGTGCACGGCATGTTGCCTAAGAACCGTCTGGGCAACAAAATGAAACTTAAGCTGAAAGTCTACGCAGGTGCGGAACACCCACATCAAGCCCAAAACCCTGAAGTCTACGAGCTTCGCGGCTAATAAAGAGGAGGACAAGTTTCATGGCTCAAGTGCAATACTATGGAACAGGTCGTCGTAAACACTCTGTTGCACGTGTACGTCTCGTGCCGGGTGAAGGACGAATCATTGTTAATAAACGCGATTTAAACGAATATTTCGGTCTGGAAACGCTGAAGCTGATCGTTAAACAACCGCTTAACCTGACTGACACATTGTCCAAGTACGATGTATTGGTTATCGCTAACGGCGGCGGCATGTCCGGTCAAGCTGGCGCAATCCGTCACGGTATCTCCCGCGCTCTGCTCAAAGCAGACCCTGAGTTCCGTCCATCCCTTAAGCGCGCAGGCTTCCTGACTCGCGATCCGCGCATGAAAGAACGTAAAAAATACGGTCTTAAAGCGGCTCGTCGCGCTCCACAGTTCTCGAAACGTTAATATGACGAAATACCATCTTTGCTACATGCAAAGATGGTATTTTTTTTGCCCAGACAAGCGCGAAGCTGTCACTTCGAAAACTTTTTCTCATATTGGTGGAAAGAAGGATTGAACATTTGGCTTGAAAGTACTATAATCGATAATACAGACCAATTTACTTGGAATTAAAGACGGAGGTAACGACCAATGAATTTGTTTGAGAAAGAAGCGCTTATTGCGCAGAAGGCTGTAGAACTCGAGAATGCATCGCCGGAAGACATTATCCGATTCGCCGTCGAGACTTTCCCGAATATTACGTTCGCGTGCAGTTTCGGTGCGGAGGACGTCGTGCTGGTTGATATGCTTCAGAAGATTAGCCCGAAGACAGACATCTTCTACTTGGATACGGACTTCCACTTCAAGGAAACGTACGAGACGCGCGACCGAATCGCGGAAGCTTATCCTGGCATTCCATTCGTGGAAGTGAAACCGGAGCTTACTCCTGAAGAGCAAGCAGAGCAGTTCGGGGAACAACTGTGGAAGAGCGACGCCAACAAGTGCTGTGACATTCGCAAGGTACAGCCGCTGACGAAGATTCTGTCCAAATACGAAGCGTGGATCACTGGAATCAGGCGTGATCAGGCTCCAACCCGCGCTAACGCGAAGAAGATCGAATATGACGTGAAGTTCGGACTCGTAAAGTTTAATCCGATTGCACATTGGACGTCTGACGATGTATGGAATTACATCCGCGAGAATAACGTTGTATACAATCCGCTTCACGATAATTATTATCCTAGCATTGGCTGCGAGTATTGCACGCGTCAAGTTATGCCTGGCGAAGACCCGCGCGCAGGACGCTGGTCGGGGCAAGAGAAGACGGAGTGCGGTTTGCATAAGTAAGAAAATATAGAAAAGCGTACATTTTGAACTTCCATTTGAACTTCCATTATAGGAGGCATTATCCCATCATGAGTCAAATTGCTCCCCATGGCGGCGAATTAGTCAATCGAATCGCAGCCGGCGAACAACGTGAAGCGCTTCTGGCAGAAGCCGCAAATCTTAATACCATCATCATTAACACATGGACGATCTCTGACCTGGACCTGATCGGAGTAGGCGCATTTTCCCCGCTTACAGGTTTCCTGGGTGAAGCCGATTACCATGCCGTTGTCAGCCAAATGCGCCTGTCGAACGGAACGGTATGGAGTATTCCGATCACGCTGTCTGTAAGTGAAGCGAAGGCTGCCGAGTTAAAGACTGGCGAACGCGCCGCGCTCGTTGGCGAAGATGGCATCACTTATGGCGTTATCGATGTAGAGAGCGTTTATACGGTCGATCAGAACATAGAAGCGGTCAACATCTTCAAAACGGACGACCTCGCTCACCCAGGCGTTCAGAAGCTGTTTGAGCGTTCCAATATTTACGTAGGCGGCTCCATTACGGTATTGAACCGTCCGCAACCGGAGAAGTTCCAGGAGTTCTATTACGATCCGTCGGAGACACGCCGTTTGTTCGCGGAAAAGGGCTGGAAGACGGTTGTCGGCTTCCAGACGCGCAACCCGGTTCACCGCGCTCATGAGTACATCCAGAAAACGGCTATGGAGATCGTAGATGCGCTTTTCCTGAATCCGCTTGTCGGCGAGACCAAGTCGGATGACGTGCCTGCCAACGTACGAATGAAGAGCTATCTGGCGCTTCTGGAGAACTACTATCCGAAGGATCGCGTGTTCCTCGGCGTATTCCCTGCCGCGATGCGATATGCGGGACCACGCGAGGCGATCTTCCATGCGATCGTCCGCAAGAACTATGGCTGCACGCACTTTATCGTCGGCCGCGATCACGCCGGTGTAGGCGACTACTATGGCACATACGAGGCGCAAGAGCTGCTGAAGACGATTCCTGCCGAAGATCTCGGCATTACGCCGTTGTACTTCGAGCACAGCTTCTTCTGCAAGGCTTGCGGCAATATGGCTACAACGAAAACTTGCCCGCACGACAAGGAGCAGCATCTGACGTTGTCCGGCACGAAGGTGCGCGCGCTGCTTCGCGATGGCGTCTGCCCGCCGCCAGAGTTCTCTCGTCCTGAAGTGGCGAAGATTCTGATCGAAGGCATGTCGGAGCAGCCTGTAGGCTAAAGGAAAACGTTCGTATATTACCGCCTGTCAGTTGCATGTATAACTCATTCTTCAAGGAATATCGCACATGGCAACGTCCGCTTTCTTCGGAAGGCGGGCGTTTTGTCGTTCGTACCCATGATTGAATCAAAAAAATACACGCATAGGGTCAAAATTTGACCCGTCGCAGGGATACCCGCTCTTCTATGATGGATAGGTAAGTTTCGGAATATTCATCATTTGGAGGGAGGATTACCTTGAGAACTGCAACGAGAAAGCTTTCTATGCTGCTGGTGCTCTGTATGCTGACAGGTCTGTTCGGAGCGATGCCGGGCTCCGCTAGCGAGGATGGCGAGAACCTGTTCTCCAACGGCGGATTCGAGCTTGTAACCGCAACTGGAGCGGCGACCTGGAACGGAGGGCAACGTCCGGAAGATTGGACTTTATGGCGGGCCAGCGGTAATGCCGACATATCGGTTACCGATCAGGTCCGTTATTCGGGGCAATACGCCGCGCAGATCGTGCACGGCGCGCCAAGTCGTACGGCGTTGACGACAAACGCCCGTGTCGAGAGCGGCCAGCGTTACCGATTGAGCGCATGGATCAAGACGGAGGAAGTCACGTCCGCTCTAGGTGCATTCATCCGTACGCAATATTACAAAACGTTAAACGGCGTTGACGGAAGCACGACTCACGAGAAGGTAAGCGATGGTGCGTCGACGGAACGGATGCGCGGTACGAATGACTGGACAAAGCTCGAGGTATTGGTAACCGTGCCTGCAGAGGCCAGATACCTCGTCGTAGAACCGTTTTTCGAAACCGGTTTGGGGAAAGTATGGTTCGACGAACTGCGGCTGGAAGCATGGGATGGACCGACGGACTTGAAGCTGCAGCCTGAAGCGACGGCTTTAAATGTCGGAGACACCCAGCTCTTGACGCCGATATTTACGCCAGAAGGAGACTCTGTACCGCTGCAATGGCAATCGTCCAATGAAAGCGTAGCGGCTGTTCAGAATGGATCCGTTACGGCAATCGCGAATGGAAGCGCTGTTATTACGGCAACCGGAGCTGACGGATTGCTTCGCGCCCAAGCTGCAATAACGGTCGAGTCTACGGAAACAGTCGCCGCATACAGCGAGCTTAGGCAAAGATGGTTGGACAAGCTGACGGGCGTAACGCTTCTTCCGCCGGATGATTCCGATGCCAATGCATTCCTGACTGCGCTGGTAGAGAAGGTTTCCAATGAAGACGGAACCGGAAGTTGGGATTTGCTGAATACGGCTCCCGATGCAGAATATTTGTGGGATGGCGGCATTCGCGGCAATAATGCCGATTCCGCGGTTATGAGCCGAGCTTATTCGACGATCAGGGAGATGGCTGTCTCCTATGCAACCCCGGGTTCGCTATATTATAACAATGCGGAGCTGGCGGCTGATATCGTACGGGCGATGGAATGGATGCACACCCATCAGTATAACGAAAACAAAACAATCGTTGGCAATTGGTATGATTGGGAAATTGGCACGCCGCAAGCCCTGATGGATTTGAACGTGCTCATGTACGACGTGCTGACCGCAGAGCAGCGGGAGCGTTATATGAAAGTGATCGACAAATTTGTGCCCGATCCAAAGAAAAGGGTGCAAAACGCCAATGTCATCGAGGTTGGCGCCAATCTGCTCGATAAAGCTCTTGTTGTTGTATTGCGCGGCATTGTCGGAGAGCGCGGCGACAAGATTGCGCTGGGCGGAGGCGTTCTGCCGGATGAATTCGAATATGCGACTAGCGGCGACGGCATCTATGCGGACGGCTCGTTGATTCAGCATTACAATGTCGCTTATTCCGGCGCTTATGGCAGCGTGCTTGTCGGACGCGTAACCGATCTGCTGTATTTGCTTGACGATTCGCCTTGGCCTATTGATGATCCCCGTCTTTCCCGCGTATACAATTGGCTGGAAGACAGCTTCGAGACGTTAATTTACGACGGGGCCATTATGGACAATGTCAAAGGCAGAAGCATTGCGCGTCAGCAGGATTCGGATCATCTGGCGGGACGGGGAGTTATCCGGACGTTTGCCCGTCTGGCCCAGTTTGCGCCGGAGCCTTACGCGAGCCAGATGAAAAGCGCGATCAAGGAATGGGTGACGAAGGATACCAGCTTCGACAATTATTACGAGGGAGTGGGGCTGTACGACGTTGCTGCTCTGAAAGCGATCGTGAACGATCCGGGCGTAGCGCCTCGCGGCGAATTGATTAAACATCAACAATTCTCCGCGATGGATCGTATCATGCATCTGCGTCCGGGCTTTGGCTTCTCGGTCAGCATGTTCTCCGATCGTATCTCCGCCTTTGAATTCGGGAACGGAGAGAACAAGACGGGCTGGTATACCGGGATCGGAATGACCACGCTATATAACAGCGACATCAGACAATACAGCAACGATTATTGGCCGACCGTGGACATGTTCCGACTGCCCGGAACGACGACGGACGGTTATGCGATTGCCCCCGCCGCATGGGGAGCCTACATGAACGGCAAAGACTGGGTCGGCGGCGCATCCATCGATGAGCTGTACGGAGTTGCCGGCATGGATTTCTCCTTGGGGCAAAGCACCGGCAGCAAGCTGCAGGGCAAAAAATCCTGGTTCATGTTCGACGATGAAATCGTGGCGGTCGGCTCGGGCATTACAAATACCGATTCCCGCAAAGTCGAAACGATTGTGGAAAACCGCCAGTTAAATGAACAAGGCAGCAACAAGCTGATTGCGGATGGCGAGGCCATGTCGACGGAAGCAGGCTGGCAAGCGCAATTGTCCGGCATTAGCTGGGCGCATCTGGAAGGCAATACTCCAGGCTCCGATATCGGGTACTACTTCCCCGGTACGGCCGATATTAAGGGCATACGCGAGGCAAGAACCGGCTCGTGGCGAAATGTGAACGACAGCGGTTCGACGGAGCCGATCACGCGCCATTACGCCAGCCTTGCTTTCGATCATGGCACGGCGCCGCGCAACGAGTCTTACTCGTACGTGCTGTTGCCTGGCTTTGCAGCGGAACAAACGGAGAGCTACAGCGGGCATCCGGATATTGAAATCATTAGCGACAGCTCCAATGTGCATGCGGTGCGCGAGAGCGGACTCGGACTGACCGCGTTCAACTTCTGGACATCGGATACAGCCGACTTCGTTCGCAGTTACCAGCCGGCATCCGTCATCGTGAAGGAGGACGGAGAGAAGCTGACCATCGCCGTCTCCGACCCGACCCAGAAGCAGGACAAGCTGGTGCTCGATGTAGGCAAGGCCGTGCTGGAACAACTGGAGGCGGACTCCGGCATCCGGGTGACCCAGACGGAACCGTTCCTGAAGCTTGAGGTGGATACGGCGGGAGCGCTTGGAGGCACGCGGACCGTAAGCTTCCGTTATGACGCTTCGCAAACTCCGGATATCGGTACTGACGAACCGGAAGTTGGCAAGCAGGAGATTGTATATGTGTCGGAAGATACGTATACCAATGCCGGCGGCAAAGCGGCGCAGAACTTTGGATCGGTTGGTTATCTGAATGTCAAGAAAGGCGTAGGAGACTACTTGCGTCAAACTTGGCTGAAGTATGATATTAGCCATCTTGACGGCCCGATTCAATCAGCCAAACTGATCGTTTACGGGAAAACCAATGATTCACGTTCCACGGAAACGGAAATTACCGTTCACGGCGCCGCTTCCGATGACTGGAAAGAACAGGAGCTTACCTGGAATACGATGCCGGCTGTCGGGGGAGCGCTCGACCGGGCCCTTATTGACGGACCGGATGACTGGCGGGAGCTCGATGTAACGAGCTTTGTGCGCGAACAACTGGCGGGCGACGGAACCGTCAGTCTGGTCTTGCAGGGGACAAACGACTATACGGTGGAAATTCGCGGCAAGGAGAATCAAGCCGGGTTGTACAAATCGTATTTGCTGATTACGTTCGCAGCCGCCGAAGGCGATCTGAACGGCGATGGCGAGCTGACGCTTGGCGACCTGTCGATTGCTTCGGCCCATTACGGGTTAAGCAAGAACAGTCTCGGATGGGATGGCGTCAAGGCTGCGGACCGGAACGCCAACGGGATAATCGACGATGCCGACTTGCAATGGTACGGTTCGCGATTGCTGAGTGGAAATCCATCCGAAAGGGGAGCTGGGGACAAGTGAAATCGGGCAAACTGCGAACGGGTCTAATTATTACGACGATATTGTCATTGGTGTTTACGCTGCTGCAGCCGACTCCTGCCGCTGCCGCGCAGCAGACGGAAAAGCTTGGCGAGCTGCGTCTGAAATGGTTCGATTTCCTGACTGGCGGTACAGATATTGATCTGCAGGATGAAGATATTAAACGTGCCGCTCAGGCGAACGCGGCTAAGGTGACCAATGAGTCCGGCACCGGGGCGTGGGATACGATGAACAAACAAGAAGGTCGTTCATCCTTGTGGGCGGACTACAACAGCACAACCAATTCGAGCCATATCACCAATTCCTACAATCGATTAAAGGATATGGCGATTGCGTTTGCGACGCCTGGAACGAAGTTGCATAAGGATACCGGGCTGCGGGATGATATCCTCGCGGGCATCGATTGGATGTATCAGAATCGCTACAACGTAACCAGAGCTTCATACAACAACTGGTGGGATTGGGAGATCGGAGCGCCGCTTGCGCTTGCCGATATCGTCACGCTGATGTACGACGATTTGAGCGAAGAGCAGATTACGGCTTATACGAGCACGATCGACCGTTTTGTGCCTAATCCGGACAAAAGATTGATCGGCGCGCCCGGATTGACGGAGACGGGAGCCAATCTGATGGACAAAGCGCTGGCTGTCGTGCTGCGCGGCATTCTGGGGAGCAACGAGGCCAAAATCGCGCAGTCGCGCGACGCGCTCGATTCGGTGTTCCCTTATGTGAGCGGCGGAGATGGCTTTTATAAGGACGGTTCGTTCATTCAGCACAACAATATCGCGTACACGGGAAGCTACGGAAGCGTGCTGCTCGGCAATATGGGCAAGCTGCTGACTCTTCTGGCCGATTCCGACTGGCCGGTCGACAGTCCGGGTTTTGAGAATGTGTGGAATTGGGTGACCGACTCGTTCGAGCCGGTCATCTATAACGGGCATATTATGGAGATGGTTAGCGGCAGGGCGGTTTCACGCTATAACAATAATACAAGAGGCGCGGTTTGGACGATTCTGCGGTTGTCTCAGTTCGCGCCGGAAGAAGAAGCACAGCGCTACAAGGAGATGGTAAAGGAATGGCTCCTTGCGGATCAGTCTGTTGCAAATCCGTATGAAGGCGTGCCGATTCGCGACATCGTGGCGCTGAAAAAATTGCTGAACGACGATTCGATTGAACGTCGCGGCGGATTGGCCCGCAACTATGCGCTCACGGCTATGGATCGTATCGTCCATTCGCGCGAGGCGTTTACGTTCGGCATCAGCATGTCTTCTACACGCATTGCCAACTACGAAGGCAGCACGAACGGCGAACATACGAAGGGCTGGTATACAGGCGACGGCATGACGTATCTGTACAATCAGGATGCCGGTTATTATCGGGACGGCTTCTGGCCGACGATAGATCCGCTGCGGCTTGCGGGTGTCACTTCGGACGGCAAGCAGCGCACCGCAACCAGGACGACAAGCTCTACTTGGGTCGGCGGTTCGTCGCTGGACAAGGCGTACGGCGCGGCAGGCATGGATTTGTCTCCGCCCGGCAGCGATCTGAGAGGCAAGAAGTCGTGGTTTATGTTCGATGATGAAATTGTGGCGCTTGGCGCCGACCTGACGACCGGAACGCCAAGAACGGACGGGAAACAGGTCGAAACGATCGTCGAGAATCGGATGATTGCATCGGCGGACGAGAATGCGCTGACTGTCGACGGCGAGATGATGCCGGCACAGTCCGACTGGTCGGAGAAGCTAAGTCAAGTAAAATGGGCGCATATTGCGGGTACGTTGCCGGGGGCGGATGTCGGCTACTATTTCCCAGGGGGCTCGGATGTTAGCGCGCTGCGCGAGACGCGAAGCGAAGCGTGGAGCTCGATCAATCCTTCGGGGCCGGCGACCCCGCTCACGCGCAATTATTTGAGCCTGGCTGTCGAGCACGGCGCGAAAGCGACGGCTGCGGAGTATGCTTATGTGCTGCTTCCGGGCAAAAATACCGGAGATACGAACATGTACAGCGAAAATCCGGATATTCGCATCTTGAGCAATACCGCCGCTATACAGGCGGTACAGGAGACGAAGCTCGGCGTTACGGGCATCAACTTCTGGCGGGCCGGGGAAACGGAGCAAGTACGCGCCTATCAGCCCGCTTCCGTGATGGTGAAGGAAGCAGGAGACGAATGGACGGTTGTGGTCTCCGACCCGACGCAAGCACAAGCCAAAGTGAGAGTAGAGTTGGCGGCAGTCGCGCTGGAACAGCTTGAGGCCGATTCGACGGTTACGGTCTTGCGCTCTTCGCCGTCCGTGCTGCTGGAGGTGGCGACCGCGGGTACGAAAGGCGCCAGCCATACGATCAAGCTGAAGGTGGACCCGGACGCCGATACCGGCTTGCCTGTCGAGGAGGGCGTTTCCCCGGATCCGGAAGCGGTGATCCGAGTGGATGTGACCGCGGATGCTTATGTCAATGGCGGAGCCAATGCCGCTGTCAATTATGGAAATACAGGTTACTTGAACATTCGTAACGGTACGGGTCTATATGACCGCAGAACGTATCTGAAATACGATCTTTCCACGCTGAGTTCCGAAGTCGAACGCGCTTATCTTTATGTCTACGGCAGAGTGAACGACAGCGCGGGAGGCACTGCGAACATAGGCGCTTATGCCGTGGAGGATGACAGCTGGGCGGAAACCGGCCTGAATTATAACAATAGGCCGGCCGAAGGCGCTCGCATGGATGACGTGACCTTCAATGCGACTAATGAGTGGAGAAGCTTCGATGTGACGTCATTTATAAATCAGGAGCTGCTGTCCAATGAAACGGCGACGGTTATGCTGCGCCAATTCAATGGCGACAAGAGTTCGGAAATACGAAGCCGCGAGAATGAAGGCGGCACTTACCGTTCGTATCTGGAACTGTTGATGAAGGATGAGACGGCGCCGGCCACGACCGTTCGTTTCGAAGCGGATGCGGCATCGGCCGGTCTCGACGGTCAGCCGGTCACGCTGCTGGTTGAAGCCCAGGACAATGAGGGCGGTTGGGGCGTATGGCGCACGCAGTACCGCATCAATGGCGGAGGCTGGATGACGGTGGAGTCGGGCCGGATCGTGCTGCTAGGCGACGGCAGCTATAAGGTAGAATACCGCTCCACCGACAAGGCGGGCAATGTGGAGCAAACAAAACAGCTTGCCGTTACGATCTTTACTCCGACCGCGGAGCTTGTCGGACCGGAGCAAGCGATCGCCGGCGAATCGATAGAAATGATGTATCGCATTAACACGGGTTTGAATCATTTGTACGCAAGCGAATTCGTAGTGGATTATGATTCGGAAATGTTGATTTTCGATTCTGCCGAAGCCGCTCAAGGGCACATCATTGTGGCCGGTCTGGCCAATGAACCGGGCCGTCTCGGCGTCATCGTGGCCGGGCTTGGCCAGCCGCTTGTCGGCAATGAAAATTTGGTCAAGCTTGTGTTCAAAGCAGCATCGGTAGAAGAAACGGCAACGACAAGACTTAAGATTGTCGAAGCGCAAGCAGCGGACCGCACCGGCAAGGAGCTGACGCTGCGTCCGACTTCGATTGCCGTCACCGTCAAGGCGCAGACGGAGGAACCGGGCACGGGCGAACCTGGCACCGGGGAACCTGGAACGGGTGGACCAGGTACAAGTGAACCGGGTACAAGCGAACCGGGAACAGGCGAACCAGGAACAAGCGAACCGGGTACGGACGAACCGGGTACGGAAGAGCCGGGCACAGACGAACCGGGTACGGATGAGCCGCGCGAATGGTCGGATGTGCAAGGACATTGGTCGGAGAGCGTAATCAAGGAGGCAGCTAAGCTGAATTGGTTAAATGGTTATCCTGACGGTACGTTCCGTCCGGACAAAGCGATGACCAGAGCGGAGTTCGCCGCATTGGTGGTCAGGGCGCTCGGACTTTCCGGAGCGAATACACTGACCTTTGCGGACACGGAGCAGATGCCGGAGTGGGCGCGCGATGCGATTGCCATCGGCGTACGCAATGGATTTATCGCCGGATACGAGGATAACACATTCCGCGCGAACCGTCCGATTACCCGCCTGGAGATGGCGGTCATGATCGCGAGAGTGCTGGAGTTGACACGCAGCAAGCAGACGGAGCATGTGTTTGCCGATGCCGGCGACATACCGGCATGGGGGCGTGACAGCGTTGCCGCCGTATTCGAGAACGGACTGTTCCAAGGTAAAGGAGGCAATCGCTTCGCGCCGAATGCAGGAGCAACCAGAGCCGAGGCGGTAACAGTCCTTCTGCGCGCTTTGAATCGGGAATAGATGAAACGGCGAAACGATGAATCAGCGAATTAGCTAAACGAGGAGGTCCTCAATCCCATTTCATTTTGGGATTGGGGGTCTTTCATTTTGACTACATTGATCCAATCGCACCTCGCGATCACCAAAAACGGGAACGATGGGGAAAAGGTAAAAATAGTGCACGTATCAACCAAAAATTTCGCCTGCCAACACCCCCCGCTCTGCTTATCCTAAAGTTGCCAGAGTTATATGAATAGCCGGTCCTCGGCTTCATTGGTATAATTTTTGCATAGAGTGAGAGTTCAAAAAGTTTGATCGAAAGCGGACTTTTTGAACAACCTCCTAAAGTGAGAGTTCAAAAAGTCCGGTTTTCAGCACCGAGAAGATTGAAAGAAGGCAGAAACTGAGGAGCGGAGCGTAGTGGAAGCTACGTGAGCACCTGCAATGTTTCCGGAGGAAACATACTTCGTAAGCATTCGCTTAGTTTCGCCTGAATTCAAGATTCGATGTCGAGTACGCTACTTGGGATACTTCGTGATGGGAAGCGGACTTTTTGAACAACCTCTTAAAGGGAAAAGAGGCGATCGGCTTGTTTAGAAGTACTTACTACCGCAGAATTCAGCTGTCTTTTCTATTGTTGATCGGGCTGCCTATCGTGACGATGTCGATTGTTTCCTTTATTGTCATTCGGCAAAACATGGTAGATAAGCTGCAGATGAGCAATGACAATTTGCTGAACGTTATGGCCGCGGAGATCGAAAAAACGATTGACGATATTAGTTTTTCTTCGCATTTCATGGTCAACGACAGCAACTTCCATAACTATTTGAAGGATTTTGCGGATACGGCCAGATTGGGCTCCCACGAGGATTACAGCAGCTTTGTCTGGATCGGGGACGGACTGTCGCTTATTTCATCCAAACCGCTGAACAATTATATTAGTATGTATCTGATCAATCGCGCCGACTTTATGATTGCGTCGAACTCGGCAACGGACTTGACGCTTATCAAAAAAAATCTGCCGGGGCTGATGGAGAAGGTAAACATGAAGCTGCCGGAAACGCTGCAATGGCTTGGCATGGCCGACGGGGCGACGCCGGGCAAAGGCAGTTATTTTATCGCCCGCGTCATATACGACCGGGAGGAGAACCGAGAGTTGTCGGTGCTGTTGATCTCACTGGCGCAGCCTTACTTTGAAAAAGTGCTGCAAAATGTCGAGTTTGGCGAAACGGCGTTGTTCGATGCGGCCGGTGTCAGAATCGCCGGAAGCGAGAGGATTGAACCGGACGGATCGCCGAATGCGGAGATCGAATTTCGATCCGAGGTGACGCTGGGGAAAACAAACTGGACGCTTGTGTACGAAGCCGCGGAGCAAGAAATTTTCGGCCGGATGTCGCAAACCTTCTACGTCGGCTTCGGCATAGTCATCCTCTCCTTCATCATCTTCTCCGTCTTTTCCATGTTTGTTGCAAGACGACTGCATAACCCGATTCAAAAGCTTCAGCGCGTTGTGCGCCAATTCGGCGGCGGCAATCTGGATGCGCGGCTCGAGGTCAAAGGGCAAGACGATATCGCCGAGCTTGGCCATACGCTGAATACGATGCTGGATCAGATCAAAAGTTTGATTTCCGATATCGAGAACGAGCAGGAGCGGAAGCGGGTCATGGAGCTGGAGGCGCTATTTATGCAGATCCGGCCCCACTTTCTCATCAATACGCTTAATTCGATCAAATGCAGTCTCATCCTGAAGAAAGATATGCTGCACAGCGGCACGATCGATTCGTTGATGAGCCTGCTGCGGGCCTATCTGAAAGTGAACGAGCCGGCAATGCTGCAGGAAGAATGCAAACTGCTGGGCCATTATATCGACATTATGAAAATACGCAATGAAATTCCGCTCCAATTGATTGTGGAGCTGGAGGACGGGCTGGAACGCTTGATCGTTCCGAAGCTGGCGCTTCAGCCGCTGGTTGAGAACGCGATCGTGCACGGGCTGACGGATGAGCCCGAACCGATTATCCGGGTACAAGGAAGCCGCCAGGCGGGCCGCGTCGTCATCGCGATCGAGGATAACGGCTCCGGCATGGAGGATCAGGAGCTGGAGCGGCTAAATGTCCGGCTCGCCAGCGATGACGAGCAGGAGCATTCCGCTTATGAGCGCGTTGGGCTTGTTAATGTGCTTCAGCGTCTCCGCCTGACATTCGGGCCAAGCACTACGATGGAGATGCGCCGTAATGAGCAAGGAGGCGTAACGGTCGTTCTGACGCTGAATCAACCGATGATAGATCGCAGCTTGTCAGGACAGGAGAGGGGTGGACAGAATGCATAAAGTGCTGTTGATCGACGATGATGTGCCCATGCTGAAGCTGCTGCAGCAGATGCTGCCTTGGGAGGATATGCAATTACGCGTCGTCGGAGCGACCTATTCGAGCGCCAAGGCGCTGCATCTGTTCAAGGAGACGATGCCGGATATCGTCATTACCGATATCGGTTTGCCGCAGAAGAACGGCTTGGAGCTTGCTGCCGCGTTCGCGGAGCTTAAGCCGGATGTCCGGCTGATCTTCTTGACCTGTCATGAAGATTTTCATTATGCGCAGCAGGCAGTCAAGCTGAACGCCGACGATTATCTGCTCAAGGATCAACTGACGGCCGAGCAGTTGAAGCAAAGTTTGCGCAAGGCGCTGCGATTGCTCAAAGCCAAGGCGACCCGCTTGGAGCCAGAGGTGACCGGGTACAGCACCGAGCTGTACAAACACGGTCTGTTCCAGCGCGTGCTTCACGGACTCGAGTCGGACGCAACACGCGAGCAAGCGGCTCAATTGGGCGTATCCTGGTCCTACCCGTGGTTTATGTTCAGTATCGTGCACGTGAACTATATCACCTTCGACGAGCATTATGATCATGGCGATTTGTCGCTTGTATTATATGCGGTCTACAACATCGCGCAGGAACTGGCCGAACCTCACGAGGGAGTGACGGTGTTCCTGCTTGGCGATCATTTGGTCGTCCTGCATAATTTTCGTGTTAATCTGGCCAGAAATGCAGAGCTTCAATTAAGCAAGTTCGTGCAGGAGCTGCGGCTCCAATGCGAGCGTGTGTTGAAGCTACGGCTTAGCATCATGTCCATGACCGACAAGCTGGAGCTGCGGGGGATCGGGTCGGTGTACCAGCAGCTGCTGCATGGCAAATTCGAGTTCTACGAAGGCGATGATCTGGTTGCGCCCGATCTGGGAGGGCTGCTTCAGCATATGTTTCTGCAGGCGCCGCCGCGTTTCCTGGAGCATTTCAAGCCGGGACTGGAGCGGGCGCTGCTTGTTCAGGATGCGAATGCTCTGTCCGACATCGTTCGGCAGATGGGAGAGGCCGCCAGACAGCAACGCACCGAGCCGGATCAATTTATACGGGACGTCGTTTACTTGCTGCGCAGGATGGAGATGATGTTTGCGGAAAGCATGCGGGATGAATCGTTGTACGATTATTTGTCATTGACCCGGACGATTGCGGACGCTTCGGCCCTGACCGTCAGAAAGCTGGTCGAAATTTCGGGAACCCCGAAGCACGGGTCGGAGAAGGCGGTTCAGGAGCCGAAGCTGCAGGTGATCCAGCAGTTTATTGACCGGCATTTGTCGGAAAACATCACGTCGATCGACATCGCGAGGTATCTTTATTTGAATCCCAGCTATTTCTCCCGCTACTTCAAGCGGCTGACGGGCGTTAATTTTACCGACTATGTCCATCAGTACAAAATGAAAATCGCCGCCAAAATGTTGAAGTCATCCGACCAGACGCTGGAATCGTTGGCGATCGGCCTCGGATATTCGGAGCGTACTTACTTCTCGAAAGTTTTCAAAAAGTATATTGGCATTTCTCCGAGCGAATACAAGCTGAAACACGCCGCGCCGGGCAAAAACGCCAAGTAGTATTAAAGGTTAAAGCCGCTCTGCGATCGTTCGCCGAGCGGCTTTTTCCACGTTTCATTCGAAAGCCAAAGCTTAAAAGGAAGGGTCAAAATTATGCACGCGACAGGTCATAATCCATCCTTGGGACGTCCCCGTCTATCCTTTATGCTAATAACAAAGAATGATAAAGGTAGAGGTGAGACAACATGGAAGCTGCCAACATGCCTGCTATTGCAGAGAAACCAATCAAGCGCAAATTCTGGAGTCCGCGAAAAAAAGAAGCAATTATCGGCTGGCTGTTTCTGGCGCCGGAAGTAATCGGCATGCTGCTGATGAACGTATTCGCGCTGGGATTTTCGTTATACTTAAGCTTCTCCGAATGGGATCTGCTGTCGGGGATATCCGGCGTCAAGTTTATCGGACTGGATAACTACATCAAGCTGACGGAAGACCCTACCATTGTCAAGGCGCTGCTCAACAATTTGTTGTATACGGTGCTGACCGTGCCGCTGCCGATCGCGCTGGCGCTCGTGCTGGCCGTTTTGCTCCACAGAAACACTTTTTTTAAGGATTATTTTAAAGTCGCTTTTTTTATCCCTTATATCTCTTCCATTATTGCGGTAGCTGCCGTATGGAGCGCATTGTTCCATCCTTCGCTTGGCCCTATCAACCAGCTGTTGATGGATCTGGGCGTCGGCACTCCGCCCAAATGGCTCGTCGATCCGAAAACCTCGCTGCTGGCGGTCGCCATTATTAGCTCCTGGGCAGCGCTCGGATATACGATTATTATCTACATGGCCGGTCTGACCAACATTTCGGACGAGCTGTACGAGGCCGCTGAGATCGACGGCGCCACGGCGCTGCAGAAGTTTTTCCGTATTACGATTCCGATGCTGCGCCCGACGACCTTCTTCCTGTTCGTGACCATGCTGATCGGTTCTTTCAAGGTATTCGATATTATCGCCTTCCTGACGCAGGGCGGACCGAACAACTCCTCGACGGTGCTTGTATTCCGAATTTACGAAGAAGGTTTCAAATATTACAACATGGGTTACGCGTCGGCTATTTCCTGGCTGTTGTTTGCGGTGATCGGCATCGTGACCGCCCTGACCTGGAAGCTGCAAAAGGACGATGTTTAACACCAACAAGAACGGAGGCGAGAGTATGGCGCATATACGCAACAATATATCAAAATGGGTGACCACGATTATTATGGGCGCGTTATCGATTGTGTTTCTGGTGCCGCTGATCTGGATGTTGTCATCGGCGTTCAAATTCGAGAAGGATGTCATGCGGTTTCCCATCCAGTGGATACCCGATAAGATCAATGTCATCTATAACTTCAAGGCGGTTTGGATGGGGCGGGTTCCGTTTACCGATTTTTACTTGAACTCCTTCAAGGTTTCGATTATTACGACGCTGATCACGCTTGTTATTTCCTCCATGGCGGCTTACGCGCTGACCAAGCTGCGGTTCCGCGGCAGGAACATGGTGTTTCTCGCCTTGCTTTCGTTTATGATTATTCCGGATCAAGCGACGCTCATACCGCGGTTTATGCTAATACGCTGGTTCGGATTATATGATACGCATGCGGCGATTATATTAACGAGCATGTTTTCCATTTATTTCACCTTCCTGCTGCGTCAATTCATGAACGGTATCAACGACGAGTTTATCGAGGCGGCGAGAATGGACGGGGCCGGCTATGTCCGGATCTTCGCTTCGATTATGGTGCCGCTGTGCAAGCCGGTGCTCGCTACGGTGGCCATCATTAAATTTATCTGGACCTGGAACGATTACCAGAATCCGCTCATCTTCCTGCTTAGCCGGGAATTGTACACGATTCCGCTCGGAATGACCTTGTTCAGGGACGATTACACGAACAATTACGCCATTATGATGATGGCCGCGCTCTCGGCGATCGTTTCGCTGGTTATTGTATTCATTGCCTTGCAGCGTCAGGTCATCAACGGCATTGCGCTGGGCGGCGTGAAAGGGTAAGGCGCCTGGCAAAGGTCAAAATCGTATGCCTATTTGAGCAAAATTGTGCACTTCCGCAAGAAGGACGATCCTTATACTGAAGACACAGGCGGGAACGTCTTATTACTTACTAACCGACACAGGGGGAAGTCGAATGATGAAGATGAGAGGCAGATCAAAAGTGAACACGTTGTTAAGCTTGGTGCTGGCGAGTACGCTTGTCGTGAGCGCATGCGGCAATGGAAACAACAACAATACGCCGTCCGCATCGCCAAGCCCGGGCAATGGCGAAAGCAAGCCGCAAGCAGAACAAGTTACGATCAAGTATTATAACTGGGATAACGAGGCGCAAGCGGTCGGCACGCGGGGCATGCTTGACGAATTTACGGCCGAAAATCCCAACATCAAGGTCGAGCATGTCGTGCTGGTTCCGGGCAACTCCGTGGAAATGCTGCAAAAGCTTGATTTCCTGATCTCGTCCGGCGAAGCGATCGACGTTATTCAGCTTCCAAGTCTCGGCTCTGTACTGGAGCGGGCGACTCGCGGGGCGTTCGAGCCGCTGAATACGTATTACGCGAACGAAAATCTCACGCCGGAAGACGAATACTTCGTAAATGCAAAAGTAGGCGAGGATTACTACGGCATGCAATTTACGAAAAGCGTCAACTATGTCATGTTGAACAAGGACATGCTCGATGAAGCGGGTCTGGCAGTTCCGAAATACGGTTGGACATGGGACGACTACCGCGAATACGCCAAGCAGCTGACGCAAGGCGAAGGCGTGGACAAACGTTACGGCTCTTATTTCCACACATGGGAGCTGTACATGAACGCCCCGGCGCAAACGATGATGAAAGATCCGTTCTTGTATGATGACGGAACGACGATCCTGGCCGATCCGACGTACAAATATTTCTTCGAGCTGCGCAAAGGCATGGAAGAAACGGACAAAACGTCGAAACCTTATGCGGATATACTCGCCGCCAAACTGAATTACCGCACGGAGTTCTTCAACGAAGAGGCGGCCATGATTCTGACCGGCAACTTCACGATTCCGGATCCGGGCAACACCGAGCAATATCCGCACGACTTCAAGACGGCATTTGCTCCGGTGCCAGTACCGCCCGCGGGTTCCGAGCCGAAAGATTATGAAGGCAAATATTTCACGAGCGGCAGCCAGATCGCGATGGGCGCCACGTCCAAGCATAAGGAAGCAGCCTTTAAGCTGATGAGATTCATGACGACTGCCGATTCGGACAACCGGATGGAATTCTCGGGTTACAAAAAAGCGAACAACGAGGAATTGCTGACGAAGTTGATTGCCGGCAAAGAAGATATGTATGATGTTGATTCGCTCAAGTACTCGCTGTTCAGCGAAGACATTCAGTTCCTTGACGGAGCGCAAGTGATGACGACCGCAACCTCCGAATTGACGAAAGTGATCAATGACGGCTTCAGCAAATATATGCTGAGCAATGAGCCGATCGACGAAGTACAGGCCTGGATGGTTGGAGAAGCGACCAAAATCATCAACGAAAAAGGCGTCATTAAATAAAAGACTTCGATAGTGGCCGGAAGAGCCGTCTGACGGGATCAAACGATCGCGTAAGGCGGCTTTCCTCCTTTATGAAATAAGAACAGCAGGAAGGTGAGAGAGGATGGGAAACGAGACGCAAGGGATTGCTCTTCGCCATGAGCTGGCGCTTCCGACGAACGCTCAGCGGGAGTGGCAGGATATGGAGCTGGGTTTATTCTGCCACTTCGGCATCAATACGTTTTGCGATCAGGAATGGGGAGAAGGCAAGGATTCGCCCGCTTTGTTCAACCCGGACAAGTTGGACGCCCGCCAATGGGTCAGGACTGCCCGCGAGGCCGGGTTTCGATACTTCGTTCTGACAGCGAAGCATCATGACGGTTTTTGTCTATGGCCGACGACTACAACCGATTATTCGGTTGCCTCCAGCCCGTGGAAGAACGGGCAGGGAGACGTGGTGGCGGAATGCGCCGCCGCTTGCCGGGAGGAGGGCATCGGCTTCGGCATCTATGTGTCGCCGTGGGACAGGCATGAACCGTCTTATGCCGATCCGGCGCTATACGACGACTTCTATGCCCGGCAATTAGAGGAGCTGTTGACCGGCTACGGTCCGCTCGTCGAAGTGTGGTTCGACGGCGCCGGCTCCGAGGGCCGGGAATACGACTGGCCGCGCATCATGGGGCTGGTCAAGAAATATCAACCGCAAGCGATGGTGTTCAACATGGGCGCCCCGACGATTCGTTGGGTTGGCAACGAGGACGGGCTCGCTCCGTATCCATGCTGGAACACGGCCGAATCGGCGCGGGCCAGCATGTTCACCAATTCGACTTCGCATTGGCTTCCCGAGACGCCGCGCTGGGTCCCGGCGGAGTGCGATGTCCCGATCCGCAGGGATCGTTGGTTCTGGCATCCCGGCGAGGAGCATCTGCTGCTATCCCTGGACGATCTGATGGATATTTATTACCGCTCGGTGGGGCATGGCGCGACGCTGCTGCTGAATGCGGCCCCCGATGACCGTGGCCTGCTCCCGGAAGCCGATGCGGCGCGCTTGATCGAATTCGGCAACGAAATCCGGCGGCGGTTCGGCAGCAGCGTAGCGGAGACGGCGGGAGCGGAGGAAGCGGCTGCTGAAGCTGCCGAGTCTGCCGGAGATGCCGGGTTCGCGGACGATGCCGCATATACGACAGTGCTGCCGCTGCCGACGGGGGCCGTTATCGATCATGCGGTGTTAATGGAGGATATCGCTTACGGCGAGCGGGTTCGCAAGTACGCGCTGGAAGCGTTCGCGGACGGAGTCTGGAAGGTGTTGCACGAAGGCAGCGCGATCGGACATAAAAAAATAGAAGCATTCCCGCCCGTCGTCGCAGAGAAGCTGCGGCTGCGCATTACGGAAGCGGCTGCGGAGCCGGTCATCAGGCGAATGGCCGCGTACCGCTGTCTGTAACGGTTGAGCAACAGGCTCCAATTCTGTGGAGAGGTTGGCGTGTGATTGGATCAAAGGAGGTTGGCTGCAGCATGAGCGTGCTGGCATGGAGCAATGGACAATATACGTTGGACGGCGAGCCTTACCGAATTTTGTCGGGGGCCATTCATTATTTTCGGGTCGTGCCGGATTATTGGGAAGATCGTCTCAGAAAATTGAAGGCATGCGGTTTTAATACGGTGGAAACATACGTAGCATGGAACGTGCATGAGCCGCGGCAAGGGGAATTTCAATTTCAAGGATTAGCCGATGTTGCGGTTTTCGTTGCGCTTGCAGGGCAATTAGGTCTGCATGTGATCGTGCGGCCAAGTCCTTACATTTGCGCGGAATGGGAGTTTGGCGGCTTGCCGGCCTGGCTGCTGAGAGAGGAGGGAACGCAGCTTCGCTGCATGGATCCCGCTTATCTGGCGCATGTCGACCGTTATTACGATGTGCTGATTCCCCAACTGCTTCCGCTGTTGTCCACGAACGGCGGACCGATTCTGGCTGTGCAGGTGGAAAACGAATACGGCAGCTACGGGAACGATACCGCCTACATGCAATACCTTCGCGAAGGGCTGGAGAAGCGGGGCGTCGACGTGCTTCTGTTCACCTCGGACGGTCCGACGGACGAGATGCTGCTGGGAGGGACGATCGAGGATGTGCACGCGACGGTTAATTTCGGTTCCCGCGCGGCGGAATCATTCGCGAAGTATAGAGAGTACCGCAAGGATGAGCCGCTTATGGTGATGGAATACTGGAATGGCTGGTTCGATCATTGGGGAGAGCCTCATCATGTGCGGGATGCCGCCGATGTGGCGCAGGTGATGGACGATATGCTTGCGAGCGGGTCATCCGTCAATGTGTATATGTTCCATGGCGGCACGAACTTCGGCTTCTATAACGGAGCCAATCATATCCGCCAGTACGAACCTACCGTCACCAGCTACGATTATGACGCGATGTTGACCGAATGGGGCGACGTGACGGACAAATACCGGGCCGTGCGGGCCGTCATGGAGAAACACGGCATTCCGGAAGGAGGAGCGCTGCCCGCGCCGATTCCGAAACGCGCATACGGGGAGGTTGCGCTAGCGCAGCGGAGCGGATTGTTTACGCAACTGGACGCGTTGTCCGAGCCGGTGCGGATGACGGCGACGGCGACGATGGAGCAGCTTGGCCAAAGCTACGGCTTCATCTTGTATTCGACGGAGCTCAGAGGACCGCGCAACAATCAGAAGCTCCATATCCGCGACGTTCACGATAGGGCGCTTGTGTTCCTGGACGGTCGTCCGCTTGGCGCGATCGAGCGCTGGAACAATGAACCGCTCGATATTTCGGTGCCGGCCGGAGGAGCAAGACTTGATATATTGGTCGAGAATATGGGCCGCATCAATTACGGTCCGCTCCTTCGCGACACTAAGGGCATTACGAAGGGGGTGCTGCTCGACAACCAGTTTCAATTCGACTGGACGATTCGGCCTCTGCCGCTTTGCTCCGAGGAGCTCGCCGGCATCCAGTACGCAACGGCGGCCGCGCCGGAACCGGGTCCGGCCTTCTACCGCGGGTATTTCGACGCGGAAGAGATCGGCGATACGTTTCTTCGCTTGGACGGCTGGGGCAAGGGCGTTGCCTGGATCAACGGCTTCAATCTGGGTCGTTATTGGGAAGCCGGGCCGCAGCGGACGCTCTACGTCCCGGGACCGCTGCTTCGGCAGGGACGTAACGAAATTGTGTTGTTCGAGCTGCATCAGCCGGCGGAAGGCGCGGTCATTGCGCTGACGGATTGGCACGATCTGGGTATCGTCGCGGACATGGATCAGTCGGCGCTGCATTTCGTGGCCGACGCTGTCGAGGAGTAGAAGATCCATCATCCTCATAGCCCAAGGCACATAAAAAACCATCTTGTCCCATATACATGAATGAATGGATATGAGAGACGGGGTGGTTTTTTTTGATGCGTCGAATTCGTCGGCATTTTGTGATTTGGTTGACGCTGAAGGGAGCATTGCGGATTGCGGCCGCCGTCGCGGTTCTTATTCTGACAGGATTGCTGCTCCGTGACAATTTGCCTGCTTCCAGCTCCTGGTCTTACTGGA
This sequence comes from Paenibacillus agaridevorans, assembly GCF_018604145.1. Lineage (NCBI taxonomy): Bacteria > Bacillati > Bacillota > Bacilli > Caryophanales > Paenibacillaceae > Paenibacillus > Paenibacillus agaridevorans. Next base: position 7,604,030 of record NZ_CP075889.1, read on the forward strand.
CGCTGCCGTTATCCGGCAAAACGATCGCGATAGATGCGGGACACGGCGGAGCGGACGGCGGAGCCATCAGCAAGCAGGGCGCGGTCGAGAAGGATCTAAATCTTGCGATTGCGCTGCATGTAAGAGATTACCTTCAGCAGGCGGGGGCTCTTGTTGTCATGACCAGGGAAGGGGACTACGATCTGGCTTCGGGTGACGCCAATGCCTACAGCAAGCGGAAGACGGAGGATTTGAAGCGGCGGGCCGCTATGATCAAGGAAAGCGAGCCTGCCGCGTTTATCAGCATTCATATGAACAGCATCCCTTCGGAGAAGTGGTCCGGCGCCCAGACGTTCTATAATTCGTCGGCTCATCCCGACAACCGCCTTCTGGCGGCTTTTATTCAGGACGAGATCAAGCGCAACCTGGCTAATACGACGCGCATTGCGGCCGTGAAAAAGGATGTCTATCTGCTCAAGTCGCTGCCCGACATTCCGACCGCGCTTGTGGAGGTCGGATTCTTGTCCAATCCGGGCGAGGCAGCGCGTCTCGCGAACGCGGATTATCAGCGCCAAGTGGCCGCGTCGATCTATCAAGGCATTCTTCGTTATGTGTCGGGGGAGAAGCTCGGCGGCAGTACGTCGGATGAAATAAAATTGCAAAATGGCGAGTAAACACATTCATATAGTGTGCTTAGATGGGCAACCGACTTCAGACAAAGTCGCAACCTGTGGTATACTAGGGGGAGTGTTTATGGAACTCTTCGAAGTCGGAGAGCAGTGATTACGATAAAGGGTGGGACTATCACATATGTTGACACGCGAGCAAGCGATCGAAGCCATCGAACGCGTGATGGCTGAGCAATATTCCGCGGAAGGCATCTCCTTCCGCGACGTTATGGTTCGGAACCGTCAAGTATCGTTGACGGTTCTGGAAGCGAGCGCGGCGCAGCATTCCGCGCTCGAGGCCTCGCTGCGCGAGGCCCTGGCGCCCCTCGGCGCCGAAACCGTGCATTGCCGGTTTCGGAGCGCCGAGGGGGCGCCTTCGGCTGCGCCAGGCGGGGACGCCCCGGCGCAGCCGCAGAAGCAGCAGGCGCCGGGCGGCGGAGCCGGCGCCAAAAGCGATTCTGCCCCGGTGCAAGGGCACGGGGCAGGGCTGGATGTCCCGCTGCTGGACGCAAGCAGCGGGACGGAGTTCATCGCCGTCGCGAGCGGCAAGGGCGGCGTCGGCAAGAGCACGGTGACCGTCAATCTGGCGGTCGCCTTGGCACGCAAGGGCAAACGCGTCGGCATCATCGACGCGGACATCTATGGCTTCAGCGTGCCCGATATGATGGGCATCGAGGAGCGGCCGCAGGTCGTAAACGATCGCGTCATCCCGATCGAGCGCTTTGGCGTGAAGGTCATCTCCATGGGTTTCTTTGTCGAGGACAATAGTCCGATCGTGTGGCGCGGACCCATGCTCGGCAAGATGCTGCGCAACTTTTTCCAGGAGATTGAGTGGGGCACGCTGGATTATCTGCTGCTCGACTTGCCTCCGGGTACGGGAGACGTGGCGCTTGACGTCCATCAGATCATCCCGCAAAGCAAGGAAATCATCGTCACGACACCGCACGCGACGGCTGCTTTTGTAGCGGCGCGGGCAGGGGCCATGGCCATCAAGACCGAACACGAAATTATCGGCGTCGTAGAAAATATGTCGTATTACGTCTCCAAATCGGGAGACAAGGAATACGTTTTCGGGCGCGGCGGAGGCGCGCGTCTCGCCGAGACGCTGCATTGCGACCTGTTGGCCCAAATTCCGCTTGGAGCGCCGGACAACCACGTATCGGAGCCTGACTTCTCGCCTTCAGTCTACAAGGCTGATACAGAGACAGGAATCATGTACTTGGAGCTGGCGGATAGTGTTATTTCCCGTGTAGAGTCCCGCTGAACTTGACAAAGCCCGTATCGCCCTCCGTGCAAGCAAGAACTCATCTGTCGACTTACAATTCGACTGTTCTTGCAGAGGAGCGATACGGGCTTTATTATTCAAGACGAGGGGCTGCCGGATCTTTTCGGATCTTAAACCTACTGCTGTGCGTCCTCGCCTTTCTGCTGCTCTTCCTTTACTTGCTCCTCCTCCTCCATGCTTTGCTCCTCTTGCTTTCCTTCCTCACCGGATTTCTTGACCTTCTCGTCGGGCTTCGTCTGGAGTTCTTCCTTGACGGCGGCCTTCATCAGATCCAGCACTTCAAGCCGGAACAGCGGATTTTGCATGGATTCCTGCATCAGCGACATGACTTCCTTACGATACTGCGCGCTCTTGAGCACTTCGAGGATCATCTTCTCCATCTCCGGGTTTTTAAACGTCTTGAGCAACTCCGCTTGGTATTGCGGATCCTTGATGAGTTCTCGGTGGATCGTTTTGTTTTCTTTATTAACCGATTTGGCGAATTCGCCGGCGAACCGGGTGTCCGTCATCAGCTTCTTGATCACCTTATCGTAATCGGGGGAACTGATAACGTCCTTAACCGCCAGACGAACTTCTTCCTGATCCTGCACCGACAGCAGCTTCGATTCCTGCATGGAGTATCCTGACAGTTGCTGAGTGGATTCCTGAAGAGCCTTCTGGGCGTCCTCTGTCTTCAGAATATCGATCACCATCGACTTCATGTCTTTGTAACTGATCTGCTGCTGTCCGCCCGACGCCTCCGCGCCGCAGCTCGACAGTACGATTGTGAGCGCCAATATCGACAACGATAAAGTCCATCTGATGCGCATATTAGAGTTGCTCCCTTCTATATCAATGCCCGCCCTAGACCATGATGCTTGTTGTCTAACGCCTGAATTGAGATTATTATGTGCATTGTTCACGGTTTTATCATGGACGAGCATTAGCTTTTTGTTGTGATCGTGGTAAAATAAAGCCAAAACGTTCTGGAGGATTCAAACGGTGACTTTGCGCAAATGGTTTTTTTTATTCTGGAGCACGATGGCGATTGGAGCAGTCGTCTGCATCATAAGCGGCGGAATCATGCTTTTAACGGATCAGGAATTCGGATTCCTTGGCATGGAAGCAACGGGCTTCAACATCCTGATGATGGGAATTTCCGGCCTTATGATCGGGGCATTCAGCCAGATGGGCTTTTTCGCTTATTTGACGCTCAATTATATTGCGCTTAGCGTTTTCCGGCGCAAATACCTATGGCATGCGCTTCAAGGCTACACGACGTTGTTTGCGGTATTCGGCCTGGGCTATGTCTTGTTCGAAGAGCGCACAAACAATTGGTTTTTCTGGGTGCTGCCGCTTATTCTTTTCGTGGCCTCATTGCTCGTTTCCTGGAGCAAAATCAAACAAACCAACCAAAGCGCCTTCATCCCGACGATGTTCCTTATGTTCGTCGTAACGTTCGTGGAGGCATGGCCGGCGTTGCAGGGGGCGACAAATGTCGCGGCCATCATCTTTATGATGATCCCGCTCTTTGTCTGCAATGCGTACCAGAATATAATGATGCATCGTCTTCTGGGCAGCAAAGAAGCCGATCCCGCGGTCGTTCCCGCGAAACCGGCTAGTCGATAAATGCGAGTTCAAAAAGTTCGGTTCTCAGTACCGAGAAGATTGGATGAAGCTAGAACCTGAGGAGCGGAGCGTAGTGGAAGCTACGTGAGCACCGGAGGGTTCGGCTGAATTCAAGATTCGACGTCGAGTATGCATCTTGGATTACTTCGTAATGGGAAGCGGACTTTTTGAACAACCTCTATAAGGTAGATCCTTCACAGAAGTCCGTTTATTCGCTTGCAGCGCTCAGCTGGGAAGCGGAAGCGGGCTTCTTCTGATCGGAGGGAGCGCCCTGCACCGAGTTGCCTTCGGCTTCGGTACCATTAATAAGCTGCGTTACATTGACGAACTCATACCCTTTTTCCCGCAGTTGATCAATAATGACGGGAAGGGCCTCGTGCGTTTGAAGCACGGTATCGCTTGCGTGTAGCAGGATGATGTCGCCGGGATGAGTCCGGCTGACGACTCGGTCAATGATTTTGTCCGTGCCTATGTTCATCCAGTCCATGGAGTCCGTGTCCCACTGAATCACTTTGTATTGCAGCTCTTCGGCGATACGAAGGACGCGTTTGTCGAAGTCGCCATTGGGAAGACGGATCAAATTGGGCTGTTTGCCCGTAATATCGGCCAGAATGGTGTGAGCGGTGGAGATTTGCTTGCGAATCTCATCATCGCTATATTTGGTGTAGAAGTCGTGCTTGTGGCCATGGCTGCCGATTTCGTAACCTGCGTCCTGGATTTTTTTTACGAGTTCGGGATGAGACTGGCTCCAGGTGGAGGAGAGGAAGAAGGTTGCCTGCGTAATATTTTTCTCCTTGAGCACCTCCAGAATAGGTTCGGCACGCTTGTCTCCCCAGCTGATGTCGAAGGTGAGCGCGACAACTTTCTTGTCCGTAGGCACACTGTAGATGGCAGCGGGCTGCTGCGGAGCGAACACCGTAATGTTGTCGCGTTCCGCGTAAATAATTCCGATAGAAAACACGAGAGCGATCGCGATAAAAAAATACTTTTTGAGCTTTCTGCCGTTCATAACATAGAACATATTCATGGGAATGGGCTCTCCTCTCTTGGATATGCCCCGGCTTTCCCGAGGCAACGGCTTGTTTAGTACAATCTATGCTCGTACACATCGGGGATATGCCAGTTGATTTTTTCTATAATCGAATAGGAGAGTGACGCTCATGTTCAAATGGCGGGCCATATGGCGGGATTTGAAAGAGACCAGGGGATACATCGCTTTTGCGGCGATCATGTTTATCGCAGGGGTCTTTATTGGAGGAAGCAATCCGGCATTCCGTTCGTTTCTGGATGCTCAGCTAGCGGGGCTGCAGCAGCTTGTCGAGACGGTCGATCAAGCAGAGAACAGGACGTTTGCCATGATCACGGTTATTTTCTTGAACAATGCGATCAAGTCGATTTTCATAATTTTTTTGGGTGCGTTCCTTGGCGTTATTCCGATTCTGTTCTTGATTATCAACGGAATGGTCATCGGATATTTGCTGGACAGGGTCGCCGAGACGCCGGATGCCATGCCTGTATTCGAGTTAATCGTCAAAGGATTGCTGCCTCATGGCATTATCGAAATTCCGGCGATCATAATCGCCTGCGCATATGGCATGAGATTCGGGATATTGATTGTCCGCGCTCTGGGAAGCCTGTTGTTCGCAAGAGGCAAGCTGAGCGACAGCGGCGATAGATTGGTGTCGTTTATGGTGCGAGTCGTACCCGTAATTATAATGTTGACTGCGGGACTGCTGGTGGCCTCCGTTATTGAAAGTACTTTTACAGGTTGGCTGTTGTCGTTGTAATAATATTTCCAATATTTGAGCATAACAGTAAGGCGGTCGATAATTCGCGGAACGAAACGCGTCCCGCCCTTAAAGGATGGCCTAGCCGTTTCGCCTTGTACGTCTGATATCGGTCCATACGCTCTACATACCCCAAAGGAGGCCGCTTACGGTTATGCTCGGAATACTGTTCAACGACAAGGAATGCAAAGAATTTGATTACGTATTGCGCAAGGAATTGGACGAGATGCTTCTCGATTTAAACGACTCCAGGTTAGACGGCGACATCAAACAAGCGATCGCGCGCAGGTATAAGATCATCTTCAGAATGTACGCCAGAATCGCTTCCCCCAAGGAATTATCTCGCTATGCATTAAACGCGAGAGCGTATCGTTGATACGGGAGAATGGTGGCCTCGACAACATTTTTAAAAATAATCAAAATAGGGGTTGCATTCAATTGGGCCCCTGTGATATATTATTTCTTGTCGCCGCGAGAGATTGACGCCGGCAACGAAAGAAAAGATTGTTCTTTGAAAACTGAACAACGAGCGAAACTGCCCGATACAATCGCAAGATTGAATCGAATAACAAACTTTCGAAATTGGCTTGTCCAAGGAGGAAGTTTGGATAGCAACAACGTAATGAGCAAGTCAAACACCTTAATGGAGAGTTTGATCCTGGCTCAGGACGAACGCTGGCGGCGTGCCTAATACATGCAAGTCGAGCGGAGTTGATGAGGTGCTTGCACCTCAGATGCTTAGCGGCGGACGGGTGAGTAACACGTAGGTAACCTGCCCGACAGACCGGGATAACATTCGGAAACGAATGCTAATACCGGATACGCGATTTGGTCGCATGGCCGAATCGGGAAAGACGGAGCAATCTGTCACTGTTGGATGGACCTGCGGCGCATTAGCTAGTTGGTGAGGTAACGGCTCACCAAGGCGACGATGCGTAGCCGACCTGAGAGGGTGATCGGCCACACTGGGACTGAGACACGGCCCAGACTCCTACGGGAGGCAGCAGTAGGGAATCTTCCGCAATGGGCGAAAGCCTGACGGAGCAACGCCGCGTGAGTGATGAAGGTTTTCGGATCGTAAAGCTCTGTTGCCAGGGAAGAACGCTTGGGAGAGTAACTGCTCCCAAGGTGACGGTACCTGAGAAGAAAGCCCCGGCTAACTACGTGCCAGCAGCCGCGGTAATACGTAGGGGGCAAGCGTTGTCCGGAATTATTGGGCGTAAAGCGCGCGCAGGCGGTTCATTAAGTCTGGTGTTTAAGGCTGGGGCTCAACCCTGGTTCGCACTGGAAACTGGTGGACTTGAGTGCAGAAGAGGAAAGTGGAATTCCACGTGTAGCGGTGAAATGCGTAGAGATGTGGAGGAACACCAGTGGCGAAGGCGACTTTCTGGGCTGTAACTGACGCTGAGGCGCGAAAGCGTGGGGAGCAAACAGGATTAGATACCCTGGTAGTCCACGCCGTAAACGATGAATGCTAGGTGTTAGGGGTTTCGATACCCTTGGTGCCGAAGTTAACACATTAAGCATTCCGCCTGGGGAGTACGGTCGCAAGACTGAAACTCAAAGGAATTGACGGGGACCCGCACAAGCAGTGGAGTATGTGGTTTAATTCGAAGCAACGCGAAGAACCTTACCAGGTCTTGACATCCCTCTGACCGTCCTAGAGATAGGGCTTTCCTTCGGGACAGAGGAGACAGGTGGTGCATGGTTGTCGTCAGCTCGTGTCGTGAGATGTTGGGTTAAGTCCCGCAACGAGCGCAACCCTTGATCTTAGTTGCCAGCATTTCGGATGGGCACTCTAAGGTGACTGCCGGTGACAAACCGGAGGAAGGTGGGGATGACGTCAAATCATCATGCCCCTTATGACCTGGGCTACACACGTACTACAATGGCCAGTACAACGGGAAGCGAACTCGCGAGAGGGAGCCAATCCTATCAAAGCTGGTCTCAGTTCGGATTGCAGGCTGCAACTCGCCTGCATGAAGTCGGAATTGCTAGTAATCGCGGATCAGCATGCCGCGGTGAATACGTTCCCGGGTCTTGTACACACCGCCCGTCACACCACGAGAGTTTACAACACCCGAAGTCGGTGGGGTAACCCGCAAGGGAGCCAGCCGCCGAAGGTGGGGTAGATGATTGGGGTGAAGTCGTAACAAGGTAGCCGTATCGGAAGGTGCGGCTGGATCACCTCCTTTCTAAGGATATACCCGATCTCGATGAAGATCGGATAGGAAGCATTGCTTCCATAGCAGTAACTCTCAGGCAGGAAGTTGCTCGCTCGTTGTCAGTTTTGAAAGACTAATCCTCTTTCACAAGCGTAATCATACCCAAGGGCCTTTAGCTCAGCTGGTTAGAGCGCACCCCTGATAAGGGTGAGGTCGGTGGTTCGAGTCCACTAAGGCCCACCATTATCATCACTGAAGTGATGATCCCATTACGGGGCCATAGCTCAGCTGGGAGAGCGCCTGCCTTGCAAGCAGGAGGTCAGCGGTTCGATCCCGCTTGGCTCCACCAAGCACATCCCCTTAGGGAGTATGTGCGAATTTGCACCTTGAAAACTGGATAACGAAAGTAAAAAGAAGATGAAAATCTTCTGCTGAAACATCCTTTAGCTGGATTAAAAGCGGCCGTATTTTCCGAAGTCATTCGGAGAAGCGATCGCAGCAAATACTAGGTTAAGCTAGTAAGAGCGCACGGAGGATGCCTAGGCACCAGGAGCCGAAGAAGGACGTGGCGAACAACGATACCGCCTCGGGGAGCCGTAAGCAGGCTTTGATCCGGGGATTTCCGAATGGGGAAACCCAGCTGGAGTAATGTCCAGTTACTCTTGAGTGAATACATAGCTCAAGAAGAGGCATACCGGGGGAACTGAAACATCTAAGTACCCCGAGGAAGAGAAAACAAAAGTGATTCCGTCAGTAGCGGCGAGCGAACGCGGATTAGCCCAAACCAAGGAGCTTGCTCCTTGGGGTTGTAGGACATCTCACATGGAGTTACAAAGGAATGGATTAGGCGAAGAGGTCTGGAAAGGCCCGCCATAGCAGGTAAAAGCCCTGTAACCAAAAGTCCATTCTCTCCGAGGTGTATCCTGAGTACGGCGGGACACGTGAAACCCCGTCGGAATCCGGCAGGACCATCTGCCAAGGCTAAATACTCCCTGGTGACCGATAGTGAAGCAGTACCGTGAGGGAAAGGTGAAAAGCACCGCGGGAGCGGAGTGAAAAAGAACCTGAAACCGTGCGCTTACAAGAAGTCAGAGCCCGATCAATGGGTGATGGCGTGCCTTTTGTAGAATGAACCGGCGAGTTACGATTACGTGCAAGGTTAAGGTGGAAAGCCGGAGCCGCAGCGAAAGCGAGTCTGAATAGGGCGATTTGAGTACGTGGTCGTAGACCCGAAACCGTGTGATCTACCCCTGTCCAGGGTGAAGGTGCGGTAACACGCACTGGAGGCCCGAACCCACGCACGTTGAAAAGTGCGGGGATGAGGTGGGGGTAGCGGAGAAATTCCAATCGAACTCGGAGATAGCTGGTTCTCCCCGAAATAGCTTTAGGGCTAGCCTCGGTTATGAGTGTCGTGGAGGTAGAGCACTGATTGGGTGCGGGGCCCGCCAAGGGTTACCAAGTCTAGTCAAACTCCGAATGCCATTGACATGCTTACCGGGAGTCAGACAGTGAGTGCTAAGATCCATTGTCAAGAGGGAAACAGCCCAGATCATCAGCTAAGGTCCCCAAGTGTGTGTTAAGTGGGAAAGGATGTGGAGTTGCACAGACAACCAGGATGTTGGCTTAGAAGCAGCCACCATTTAAAGAGTGCGTAATAGCTCACTGGTCGAGTGACTCTGCGCCGAAAATGTAACGGGGCTAAACACACCACCGAAGCTATGACATTGCAGCTTGCTGCATTGGGTAGGGGAGCGTTGAATACGGATTGAAGTTGGACCGTGAGGACTGGTGGACTGTATTCAAGTGAGAATGCCGGTATGAGTAACGAAAAGACAAGTGAGAATCTTGTCCGCCGAAAGCCTAAGGGTTCCTGAGGAAGGCTCGTCCACTCAGGGTAAGTCGGGACCTAACGCGAGGCCGAAAGGCGTAGTGGAAGGACAACAGGTTGAAATTCCTGTACCACCGTAAGCCGTTATGAGCAATGGGGTGACACAGAAGGGCAGTGACGCGGGCTGATGGAATAGCCCGTCCAAGCAGTGAGGCTGACTTGTAGGCAAATCCGCAAGTCGTTAGGCTGGGCTGTGATGGGGAGCGAAAATTGCAGTAGCGAAGGTCATGTACTCCGGCTGTCAAGAAAAGCCTCTAGCCAGGTGATGGTGCCCGTACCGCAAACCGACACAGGTAGGCGAGCAGAGCATGCTAAGGCGCGCGGAAGAACTCTCGTTAAGGAACTCGGCAAAATGACCCCGTAACTTCGGGAGAAGGGGTGCCTCGGTAGGGTGAATAGCCCGAGGGGGCCGCAGTGAAAAGGCCCAATCGACTGTTTAGCAAAAACACAGGTCTGTGCGAAGCCGTAAGGCGAAGTATACGGGCTGACGCCTGCCCGGTGCTGGAAGGTTAAGGGGAGCGGTTAGGGGCAACCCGAAGCTGTGAACCGAAGCCCCAGTAAACGGCGGCCGTAACTATAACGGTCCTAAGGTAGCGAAATTCCTTGTCAGGTAAATTCTGACCCGCACGAATGGCGTAACGAATTGGGCGCTGTCTCAACGAGAGATCCGGTGAAATTTTAATACCTGTGAAGATGCAGGTTACCCGCGACAAGACGGAAAGACCCCATGGAGCTTTACTGCAGCTTGATATTGGACTTTGGTACGATCTGTACAGGATAGGTGGGAGCCTTTGAAGCCGGAGCGCCAGCTTCGGTGGAGGCGCCGTTGGGATACCACCCTGATCGTATCGGAGTTCTAACCTGGTACCGTGAATCCGGTACGGGGACCGTGTCAGGCGGGCAGTTTGACTGGGGCGGTCGCCTCCTAAAATGTAACGGAGGCGCCCAAAGGTTCCCTCAGAATGGTTGGAAATCATTCGAAGAGTGCAAAGGCATAAGGGAGCTTGACTGCGAGACCTACAAGTCGAGCAGGGACGAAAGTCGGGCTTAGTGATCCGGTGGTACCGAATGGAAGGGCCATCGCTCAACGGATAAAAGCTACCCTGGGGATAACAGGCTTATCTCCCCCAAGAGTCCACATCGACGGGGAGGTTTGGCACCTCGATGTCGGCTCATCGCATCCTGGGGCTGAAGTAGGTCCCAAGGGTTGGGCTGTTCGCCCATTAAAGCGGTACGCGAGCTGGGTTCAGAACGTCGTGAGACAGTTCGGTCCCTATCTGTCGCGGGCGTAGGAAATTTGAGAGGAGCTGTCCTTAGTACGAGAGGACCGGGATGGACGTACCGCTGGTGTACCAGTTGTTCCGCCAGGAGCACCGCTGGGTAGCCAAGTACGGACGGGATAAGCGCTGAAAGCATCTAAGCGTGAAGCCCCCCTCAAGATGAGATTTCCCAGTATGTAAGACCCCTTGAAGACGACGAGGTTGATAGGTTCGGGGTGGAAGCACAGCAATGTGTGGAGCTGACGAATACTAATCGGTCGAGGGCTTATCCTAATCGCTTATTCGGTCATACAGCCGGTAAGCAAGCTAAAGATTCAGCACACTTTCGTATCCAGTTTTCAATGTGCAAACATTGAAGCAGCAATTGTCTCTTAGCCGCTTATGCTCAAGGACACATTTCAACACTTGTTTAATGTTCCCTGATAGCTCAGTTGGTAGAGCACTCGACTGTTAATCGAGTTGTCACAGGTTCGAGTCCTGTTCGGGGAGCCATATGCTCTCATAGCTCAGTAGGTAGAGTGCATCCATGGTAAGGATGAGGTCACCGGTTCGATCCCGGTTGAGAGCTCCATTACTTTCTTGGTAAGCAGACAAGCAGTGCAATTTACGCATGGCCCGTTGGTCAAGGGGTTAAGACACCTCCCTTTCACGGAGGTAACAGGGGTTCGAATCCCCTACGGGTCACCATTTACGGAGGATTAGCTCAGCTGGGAGAGCATCTGCCTTACAAGCAGAGGGTCGGCGGTTCGATCCCGTCATCCTCCACCATACCGCCCACGCTGGGGATTAGCCAAGCGGTAAGGCAACGGACTTTGACTCCGTCACTCCAAGGTTCGAATCCTTGATCCCCAGCCATTTTATTAAGAGCCATTAGCTCAGTTGGTAGAGCACCTGACTTTTAATCAGGGTGTCGAAGGTTCGAGTCCTTCATGGCTCACCAGTTATTTACCCAAGCTTTACCCTTGCGCGTATGGCGGAATTGGCAGACGCACTAGACTTAGGATCTAGCGGGCGACCGTGGGGGTTCAAGTCCCTCTACGCGCACCATACCATGAAAAAACCCTTCTGATACGAAGGGTTTTTTGCTTACCACAATAGAATTTATATGTTTTCGAGAACTCGAAGAAGAAATTCTATTTGCAAAAAATTCTACCTTTAAACGCGATCGCTCGCCGAGGGGCCGTTCGTATATCGCATCGGAAAATAGAGGGAAAAGCTCCCTCTAATCCGGAAAAATCGGAATATCGGCTCCGCTTAGAGGGAAAACCTCCCATTAATCGGGGTGATTTAACCCGAAAATAACGATTCGGCCAGAATTAGAGGTAGGATTTCCCTCTAAAGAGCAAGCAAGGGAGGAGACGGGGTTATTAGAGGGTGTTTTTCCTCTTAGCCGAGAGCAAGGTGAACGAACAGACAGGAGTGACGTCGTTTCTTTCTGGCGCTAGCACAAAAAGGACCGTCAGGATGATCTGCTCTGACGGTTTTTCTCATCTGCAAGAACAAACAGATTATCAAACGATAATCCTCGCAAAAAGAAAAGCTTAACTCGAGCCGATCCGGCAGTTAAGCTTTCTTTTTGCTACATAACGATTAGAAGCAAGTAAAGGACTGAATAGATCTCAGGTCGAAGCCGGTGTACATCCAGAAAAATCCCGTCCAGCGAAATCCCGCAATCGAGGTTGGTCCGACGAAGACGGGGAAAAACCAGAATTGACTGCCGTTATGCATCCAGATATACGTATTGCGGAACACGCAGCGACGAATGGCGCCAGGATCTACGGCAAGCGGAGCTGCAGAAGATTGCTGCGGTACGAAAGACGGCGGAGGAGAGGACGGTGCGGCATGGGGACCGCCTGGCGATGGACCTGGTCCTGGTCCAGGACCAGGGCCAGGTCCAAATGGAGGAGGGCCGGGCGGCGGACCGAAGGGAGGAAAAAACGACATATGCGTTCACTCCTGTTTCTTTAGTTTTCGAAGCGGGTACTTTAATTGGGCAAGGGCTCTAGCTTATGTAATGTATTCAAGTCGAGTTTAGGATGTTAATCATTTACAGGCTATAATTTGAATGATAGCAATGATGTATTTTGTAAATAATATGAAACATGAGCAGGACTTGTACGTAGTATTCGTCTAGAGCCATTTCAAAAACAAACGGAGGTGAATCCCTCGTACTTGAGGGAACTAATTGGACTTATCCATCTTGATTAATTTGCTGTTGGTAGCGCTGCTTATCGTAATGACTGCTTTCTTCGTCGGATCGGAATTCGCGGTAGTGAAGGTCAGAATGTCCCGGATTGATCAATTGATTGCGGAAGGCAACAAGAAAGCAATGGCGGCCAAACGGCTAGTAACGGATCTGGATTATTATTTGTCGGCGTGTCAGCTGGGTATTACGGTCACTGCACTCGGACTTGGTGCGCTCGGCGAGCCGACAATCGAAAAAATTCTGCATCCGATCTTCCACGATTGGGGCGTATCCGACGCTTGGGCCACCCCGATTTCCTACACGCTTGCATTGTCGCTGATGACATTTTTGCACGTCGTATTCGGAGAGCTGGCACCTAAAACAATGGCGATCCAATTCGCGGAGCGTATGACGCTTCTTCTGGCAGGACCGCTTGTTCTGTTCGGCAAGATTTTGTTCCCGCTCATCTGGCTCCTTAACGGCTCGGCTCGAGTATTTCTGAGAATGTTTGGCGTTCAGCCAGCGGGTCACGAACAAGCCCATTCGGAGGAAGAACTTAAGATTATTATGGCTCAAAGCTTCAAAAGCGGCGAGATCAATCAGACGGAGCTTTCTTATATGCAAAATATTTTTGCATTCGACGAACGCGTAGCGAAGGACGTTATGGTCCCGCGTATGCAGGCTATGTCGGTTGACGCGCGTATGACGCGTGAAGAAGTGCTTGCAATTATTGATGAGAACAACTACACACGCTACCCTGTGACTCAGGAAGGCGATAAGGATAAAGTAATCGGATTCCTCAATGCCAAGGAATTGGTAACCGATATCGCGCTGGGACGTTCTACTCCAATCCAGTCGATGATTCATGAGATCGGAACTGTGCATGAGACTGCCCCACTGCAGGATGTCCTCCTTAAGATGCAGAAGAAAGGCGTGCATATCGCTCTCGTTATCGATGAGTATGGCGGCACGGCCGGCATCATTACGATGGAAGATATTCTCGAAGAGATTGTGGGCGAGATTCGGGACGAGTTCGATAACGACGAACAACCCGACATTGTTAGAAAGTCAGAGAACGAGTATGTGCTGAACGGCCTGGTGCTGCTTGAGGACATCGAGACTCAATTCGGCGTGAAGTTCGAAGAGGATTTCGGCGTTGATACGATTGGAGGCTGGCTGCAGGTCCAGCAGTTCTCACTCGAAGAAGAGCCTGTTCCGATTACACACGGTCGACATGTCTTTACCGTTCTGGAGATGGACAACCACCAGATTCTGAAGGTGTCTATGTCCCTTTATGCAGCCGAGGAACCGGAAGAGAACGAAGAAGACGAAGATTAACAAATATCAGAGAGGCGAGGGCATAGTTGCTGCCCTCGCCTTTTGCTACCTTGGAAGATGTAAGTTCTTTAAGGCGATGAAGCGTAAAAAGAATCAATTCTGTTCAGCACTTGTCAACAGCATAGGGAACGTGATATGCTCAATATCTAAGCATCACCTATGCGCGTATGGCGGAATTGGCAGACGCACCAGACTTAGGATCTGGCGAGAGATCGTGGGGGTTCAAGTCCCTCTACGCGCACCATCACACTTCAATCACACTCTTCCCCCGGGAAGAGTTTTTTGCGTTATATCATGAAGATTCGTGCTATGTGCCGTCATTTTGATAAGCCGACTGCTCCGTTTCGATGACAACGTCCGCTTGACTTACTTCCGCCGCTCGCTTGTCCATCACGGCTACCGTCCGCAGCTTGCTTCAACTTTGCTTCATAATCCCGAAGTTTACAGCGTGGATGTGCGCGGTCAGCGCTTCGGCGATTTGCGCCTGATCTCCGTCGGTGATTACGCCGAGCAAATTCTCGTGCTCCTGACAAAGCACGTTCAGGTCTTCATAGGCGTTGGCCTGGGTGATGAAGTGCAGGCGAATCCGATTATAAATCGACTTCCAGATGCCGATCATGTTGCCCATGCCCGACAACGTTACCAGATACTCGTGGAATGCGAGATCGCAGTCGGCGAGAGCCGTTGCATCCTGCTTGGCGGCGCCATCGCGCATATCGTCAATAATGGCCCGCAATCGGCCGATATGCTCATCGTTCATGAAAGCTAAAGCTTTGCGCACCGTATACAATTCGATCGTGAGGCGCAGCGGAATAAGCACCTCCGCCACTTCTTCTCCGGTAATTTCGGCCACCATCGTTTCCTTGTAAGGCAACGAGTACAGTAAGCCTTCCTGCTCCAGCATGCGCATCGCCTCGCGAATCGGTCCGCGGCTGACGCCCATCTGCCTGGACATTTCAATTTCGCGCAACCGGCTCCCCGGCTTTAATCTTCCTCTGAAAATCGCTTTACGGATATCGTCGGTAATTTTATGTCGCAAGGACACGTCCTTTTGTTCATTGAATGTGAAATCTTCCAAGCTGGAACACGCTCCTCGCCTCGTTCATTACTTTATCTTAAAATAATACGTGATTTCACTTCCTTTGTAAATCATCAATCAGATTGTAGACAATCTTACATAAGTGGCGTATACTCAAAGCATCAATCGAGCTTACAGGGGAGTGCTAAATACGATGAACGCAGCCAGCAGCGACGCAGCCAGTCAGAAAGTCAGAAAGATCAGTTTCGAGGGCGATGCTCTCCGCATGTCGATGGATTGGACGGTCGAGGATCTTGGCCGCGTGCAAGTGTTGGTGGAGAGTACGCACGGAGCCAGCCACCCGAGTTCGTATCATCTGCATGAGTTGGTCGGCGAGATGGAAAAAGGCGTGTTCCAGATGGGCGGCAAACCGGCGATTTATACAACAACCGACATCTGCGACGGTGTGGCGCAGGCGCATAACGGCATGCATTATTCGCTGCTTTCGCGTGATATGATCGCCAATATGGTGGAGATTCACGCGCTGGCGACGCCATTCGACGCGCTGGCGCTGACGTCGGCCGGGGACAAGGCAGTGCCTGCCCATCTGATGGCGATCGCGAGGCTCAATATTCCGGCGATTCACGTGCCGGGCGGCGCGATGGGCGCGGGGCCGTGCATGCGATCCAACGAAGAGCTGTGGCATATGAGCGTCGAAGTGGAACAGGAGAAAATGTCCAAGGAGGAGTTTCTGGCGTTCCAGCGGGCGTGCTGTCCGACGTGCGGCGCCTGCCAGTACATGGGCACGGCGGCGACGATGCAGGTCATGTCGGAGGCGCTCGGTCTCGCACTGCCGTGGTCGGCGCTTATTCCGGCGACCAACGCGGAGATCAAGCGCGCGGCGCGGGCGGCGGGACAGCAGGTGATGAAGCTGGCGCAAGCGGGCATTACGCCATCGCGAATTTTGACCCGGGAAGCGTTCGAGAACGCCGTCATGGTCCACTCCGCCATCGGCGGCTCGCTTAACGCCGTGATGCATCTGATTGCGATCGCCCGCGAAATCGGCGTACCGCTGGACGCTTACGAGATGGACCGCATCCATCGGAGCGTACCGGTGCTTGTCGATACGAAGACGGCCGGTCACTATCCGACCGAGCTGTTCTGGTATGCAGGCGGCGTGCCACAGGTGATGCTGGAGCTGGAGGACCGGCTCCATCTCGATGTGCTGACGGTGACCGGCCGTACGCTGCGGGACAACCTTGCGGAATATCGCGCCAACGAAATGCCGCGGTTTGCCGAGATGTTCCTGGCCAACTACAAGCTGAACCGCCGCGACGTCATCTATTCGATCCGCAAGCCGCTGAAATCGGAAGGTTCGCTCGCTGTGCTGACCGGCAATCTGGCGCCGCAAGGCGCGACGATCAAAAAATCCGCCGTCTCCAAGGAGATGCACGTACACGAAGGGCCGGTTAAAGTGTTCGATTCCGAACGCGCGGCCGTGGACGCGCTCACAGGAAAGCGGATCGTCCCGGGCGACGTCGTCATTATCCGTTATCAAGGACCGCGCGCCATCGGCATGCCGGAGATGTTCTTCATGTCGGAGCTGATCGCCTCCGATCCGGTACTGTCGCATACGACGTCGCTGGTGACGGACGGACGCTTCTCCGGCGCCACCCGCGGTCCGTGCGTCGGTTATCTCGGACCGGAAGCGATCGACGGCGGGCCGATTGCGCTGGTCGCGGACGGCGATATCGTGCGCATCGATATTCCGGCCAGAACGATTGACATCGTCGGCACGGAAGGCGTCAAGCGCACGGCGGATGAAATCGCGGACATCCTGCTGGAACGCAGACAAGGCTGGACGTCTCCGGTCATGGGCCACAAAGGCGTGCTCGGTCAGTACACGAGGCTGGCGCGCCCGGCTCTGGAGGGCGGCTCGAGCGCAGGTCCTGAGCCTGCCGCGGGACGGGGGGATGCGGTGTGACAAAAGGAGATGCGGATACACGTGCGGCGCGCATTGTTGTCGGGGGCATTCTGCAAGAATCCAATACATTCAGCATAGCCGCTAGCCCTCTAACGGACTTCAGGCAAAATTACTGGTTTACCGACGATGAGCTGCTGACAGCCAGGATGTGGTCCAACGAGCTGGGCGGTTTTCTCGCGGCGCTTGCGGAGCGCGGCGCTGTGCCGTTGCCGACCTTGTATACAGGTGCCATATCGTCGGGATGCATTCCGCGCAGCACAGTCAACCAATTGAAGGAGCAGCTGTATCCCCGGATTGCCCGGCATCTGGAGGCAGGCTGCGACGGTATTCTGCTTGCGCTTCACGGCGCCTGGGTCGCCGCGGACGAGGACGATTTGTGCGGTGAGGTGTTGGCGGAAGTTCGCGCGATGGCTGGCGCGAAGCTGCCGATCGTGCTTTCGCTCGATTCGCATGCCAACCTCACTGAGCGCATGGTGAACAATGTTAACGCGCTCGCCGGGTATCGCACCTTCCCGCATATCGATTACCGCGAAACCGGCTATCTCGCGGGCAAGCTGCTGCTCGATATCATCGAAGGCCGCTGCGACCCTATTGTTGTTTTTCGCAAAATACCGATGATCCTGCAGGCCGAAAATCACCAAACGTATCGCGGACCGATGTTCGAGCTGTGGCAGGAGGCGCAGAAGGGCGAAGAAGCGGGGGCTTCGGCGGCGACTTCGCTGTTCGCGGTTCAGCCGTGGCTGGATGTTAAGGAGATGGGCTGCTCGGTTGTCGTGATCGGGGAGAGGGCGCGGAGCGACGCGGCCGAAGCGGAAGCTGACAGGCTGGCCCGGTTGTTCTGGCACAAGCGCCACGACTTTGAAATTCAGCTCCATTCCGTTGGGCAAATTTTGCAAATCATCCGGGACCGCCAGGTGCCTGCGCCTGCGATCGCCTCCGATTCCGCTGACAGTCCCGGGGCGGGCTCGCCCGGCGACAGCAACCAGGTGCTGCGGCAATTGCTCGCGCTTGGGGCTTCGACGTGGCTGCGTGCACTCATCCCGATGGTCGACCCGTCTGCGGCCCGGGCCGCGTTGGCTGCAGGCGAGGGACGGCTTGTTCGTTTGCGGGTTGGCCATGCGATAAGCTCGGATAATGGCGAACCGCTTGAGATCGAAGGCAGGGTAACCCGG
This sequence comes from Paenibacillus agaridevorans, assembly GCF_018604145.1. Taxonomy (NCBI): domain Bacteria; kingdom Bacillati; phylum Bacillota; class Bacilli; order Caryophanales; family Paenibacillaceae; genus Paenibacillus; species Paenibacillus agaridevorans. Next base: position 7,622,387 of record NZ_CP075889.1, read on the forward strand.
GTTACCGACGGCCGGTTCCGGTTCGGGGGCGGCTATATCCCCGGCTTCGAAGCGAATATGGGCGCATGCGCGGTGGTCGCAATCGGCACTTTGCAGGTGCTGCTCATGGAACTGCCGGTGTTCACAGGCGATCCTGCCATGTATCGGAGCGCCGGGCTCGAACCGACGGAAGCGGATCTCGTAATCGTCAAGTCGGCCAGCCAGTTCAGGCAGGAATATGAGAAAATAGCTTCCTCCATCTATATTTTGGACACACCGGGCGCGAGCACAGCCAATCTCATGTCGCTGCCGTTCCGTCATATCCCGAGTCCAATTTTCCCGTTCGAGGACGATTTCGCACCCGGAGTCTGGCACAAATGAAACTACAGGCAATCCTCCAAGGTCCCCGAATCAAGCAAAATATGGTCGCCGTTATCGATAAACGCGGCGACCTTTTTGCTGATTCCTATTTTTGCATTAATTGATCATGCGAGCTTTTACTGCTTTCGATCACCGCCCCTCTTTTTGTGAATCTCAATTAATTCTAAACGAAAATTCCTTAAAAAAGGCAAACGATTTCATTTCTATGGTAGAAGATTTAGAGATAATTGTGGACGAACAAAAGCTTTAGAATTTTGATATTTCCCACTGAATAGAACTATTTTGTGGATTTTCTCTCCTATAAAACAAGACGTTATTTATAAGTTGACTAAAAGAAAATCTGGATATATAATCGTAAATGCAAACGTTTGCCTTTATTGAAAACGGTAACAACTTTGAACGGCAGCATACGGCTGCTACGGATGGCACGGAGCATAGATAGCTTCAAGACGGTCGAAGTGGCGGAAGCGGACTGCAGATCGGAGGAACGGAGGAATTGAAAGCGTGGTCAATCCGCCGATCAAACCGGCGCCTTGGAAATAAGGATAGAGGTGGGGATAAACAGAATGGCTGATCTTGCAGCTGAGTCTCAAGTCTTCAAACCGCAAAATAAAAAATCTTCCTTGGAGATTATCTTGTACAAGCAACGCCAACTTCTGCTAATGCTCTTGCCGACGCTGCTTGTGCTTGCGCTGTTCACTTACAAACCTATTATAGGCTGGGTAATTGCTTTTAAGGATTATCGCGTGGGAAAAAGTATGTGGAAGTCTGAGTGGACAGGAATTGCTTCCTTTATAGAATTTTTTATTGATTCTACAGACGCTTTGGATGTGCTTCGAAACACGTTGGTTATTAATATCGGAGCGCTAGTAATCAATTTGACCTGCGCTTTAATATTCGCCATCTTGTTGAATGAATTGAAAAACAAGTATTTCAAATCGATTGTACAGACATTTTCGCTTTTTCCATTCTTCATTTCATGGGTTATTGGTTATTCCCTAATTTATATTTTCCTCTCTTCAAATTCTGGTCTTATCAATATGATGCTTGTTAAATATGAGTTTGTAGAACAAGGCATTAATGTACTCGGAGATCCCAAGTATTCTTGGGTATTAATGTTTGGGGTTAATCTTTGGAAGTCACTCGGATACAATGCCATTATCTTTTTGGCCGCAATTGCCGGAATTGATCATCAAATGTACGAAGCTGCTGATATGGATGGAGCAGGCAGATTCTCGAAAATTCGTCATATTACGCTTCCTTGTATTATGCCAACGCTTGTTGTGCTGTTAATTCTCAACAGCGGTATGCTGCTTAACTCAAACTTTGAACAATTTTATCTGTTTACAAACCCGACCAATGTCGCAACGATGCAAGTATTCGATATGTATATTTATGAATTCGGTTTGAAATTAGGCAGATTTCCTTATGCAACGGCAGTGAGTATTGTCAAAACGATTGTGAGCATTCTCATGTTGATCTTAGTGAACTACATATGTAAAAGGCTGGCTAACAGATCTTTGTTTTAATGTTATAGGGCAAATCAACATAGAGAGGGTGTGCAACCTATTCGATGGTGACTATAACAAGGAGTAAAAAAGGTCGGATCAAGTGGAACGACGTCGCTTTTATAGCGGTTAACACACTTGTGATGCTGGGAATTATTTTCGCAACGTTCTACCCATTCATTTATATGTTTTTGTTATCAGTCAGCTCGGCAAATACGTTTGCTAAATTTTTGGTGCTGCCTTTAGGGTTTTCGCTGGATGCCTATAAAACCATTTTCACGCAATTGAACTTCATGGATGGGTTAAAGATATCCATCGCCCGCAGCACTATTGGGCCAATCTGTACAATTGTGGTTGTGTTTATGAGCGCCTATGTCTTATCGAGAGACGAGCTGGTTTATCGGAAGTTTTTCTCCCGGTATGTGATCTTCGCCATGTATTTTACAGCGGGTATTCTTCCAGTATATATGAATATTTCCGATTTGCATTTGATCGGTTCATTTTGGGTTTATATTTTGCCGAATCTGGTAACCGTATTTGGATTAATCTTGATTCGCACCTTTATACAGGAGTTGCCCAGAAGCCTCGAAGAATCCGCTTTTATTGACGGAGCTTCCTATTTTCAAGTGGCGTTCAAAATTGTTTTTCCACTTTGTATCCCTGTTCTGGCTGCGATTACTTTGTTTGAGTTTATCAGTCAGTGGAACGCCTTTGGAGATAATCTCCTGTATAACTCGACAAGAAGTGAATTATTTACTCTGCAATATATATTGACGAACTATTTGAAGAATGGCTCCATCTCTAGTGCGACTGACATGATGAAATTAAATCAAGGCGGCAAGAGCTTTACCATGGAATCGGTAAAGATGGCGATGACGGTTACTGTATGTATTCCGATTTTGATTGTCTACCCGTTTCTCCAGAAGTATTTTATCAAAGGTTTGTTGTTGGGTGCCGTTAAGGAGTAAAGCGTGGTGAGGAGAATATAGCCGGGGAATTAATAGAATCGCCGGTTTATATAAAAATAAAATGAGTAGGGGTGCATATATGACAACCAGGTTCAAAAAAATGGCACTACTAAGTACAATGATTGCGCTGGCTGCAACGTCAGTGATTGGGTGTACAAATTCAGACAGTAAAGAGTCAAAAGCTCCTTCTGCCTCATCTGATTCATCCGCCTCTAGTTCAACCGGCACATCCGGCACAGAGAACAGTAGACCGCCGATCACGTATAAGGTTTTGGCTAGAGGAGACAAGACGAAATTAAGTACCGAAGATGAGATAGGACAAATGATTCAAGAGAAATTCAATGTTGTATTTGAATTCGTGCCGTATAACGAATCAGCGTCGGAGAAAGCTCTGTTGATGCTGGCAGCCAATGACTGGGGCGACTTGGACATTGTGCAGACGGGACTTGACGCCGTCACGAAGAAATATATTGAAGCCGGTGCCTTCCTTAACTTGGACGATTACAGAGATCTTATTCCGAATTTCTACGAGTATCAGAAAGATCTCATTCCTTATTGGAGAAATTTTGATTCGAAAAACGGGAATCTTTATATTTGGCAATCAGGTCCAGACCAATTGCAGATGAATGCAGAACCGCTGGATATGAATGTAAGGGTAGATGTGCTCGAAAAACTGGGCTGGCCGAAGCTGGATACGACTGACGACTATATTAACATGCTGCGGGAAGCGGCTAAGCAGTTCCCAACTAGTCTGGGTCAGAAATCGATCGGTATGATCAACTTCTGGGGCGAATCTATCGGTCCATTGCTGTCGACGTATCTGCCAAGACATAGCGGATATCAGCACTTCTATAAAACAACCGGGCTTGTAGACGTTGATGCGGCGAAAATCGTTCCATTGGCAAGTCATCCTTACACGAAGGAAACGCTCAGATTCTGGAACATTCTTACACGCGAGGGCATCATGGATCGGGAGGCATGGACGGATAAATTCCCTGAATTCCAGAAGAAGTGGGAGTCCGGAGTCGCGCATTCCGCAAACTTCGCCAAATGGATGGTACCGGGTATAAACGCGAAGCTTGCGGTGGCTGGACATGTAGATATGCAGTATATTGTAACCCCCATTCGGTTGACCATTGCCAAAGAAGAAGGCCGGAACGTTCGCTATGAGCTGTACAATAGCGTAAGACCGGATGAAACGGCAGGTCTGCTAAAGACGATGAAGAACCCTGAAAGATTTATGGAAGTTCTAAACTTTATGTCGAGCGAAGAAATGACAATTCGATTGGGCTGGGGTGTTGAGGGCAGAGACTATACCGTTAATGAACAAGGTTTAAGAATTCCGATGCCGGAGTTTTTGGAAATAGTGAAGTCCGGTGACCCGGATAAAGAATTGGAGAGAAGACTCGGCGGTTATATCTTCATTTTCCCGACACGTACGAATGCGACAGGATCGAACGGACAGGCCAATTATTATTATAACGACACGCAATATTTGCTGGCCGCTGCCACGGACACACAAAAGAAAGCCTATGCAGCTTATGGTTGGAATACAATGCTGGATGCATGGCACAACAATCCGAACTTTGAATTTGTCCCATTCGATATCACTCCGTATGTTTCGTCGACTAATCTCGATCCGGATTCGGAAGAATCGAAAATGGAAGAAAGACTCATGCAATATATGGACAAACAACTTCCTTTGGTGATCAATGCCAATAATGATGAACATTTTGAGAAGCTGTACAACGAAATGGTGAAACAAGCGGAATCGCTCGGTCAACAAAAAATTATAGATAAGTATAATGAGCAGTTGGTGAGCTTCCAGGAGCGGCTTGCAGAATTGTCGAAACGCTAATCTGAATATTCAAATAATATAGCAGTTCCCGGATCATCTCAAGGCAGATTATCCGGGAATCGGATGAAAGGTGAGTACTCAATATGCTTAAGAATAAAGTCGCAATCGTAACCGGCTCTTCGCGTTCGATTGGTGCTCAGATCGCCAAGTGTTATGCCAGAGAAGGGGCGAAAGTCGTGGTCAATTATTCGCGCAATGCGGAGTTGGCCGAGGAAGTTGTTCGTGAGATTCAAAGCGAGGGCGGAGAGGCGTTCGCCTTTCGTGCGGATGTATCGGTAGAGGAAGAAGTTCAGGCAATGGTAACGGAGACGGTTGCCCGATATGGCACAATCCATATTCTTGTCAATAATGCTGCTATAGATCCGCGGAGATCTTGGTTTGAAATTACCGATGCCGAGTGGGACCGGGTTATGAATACGAATGTGAAATCCCAATTTTACGCTGCAAAAGCTGTTTATCCTTATATGCGGGAGCAACAGTATGGGAAGATCATCAACGTGTCTTCGGTCACCCACTTTACCGGTCAGAAAAACCTTCTTCATTATGTAGCCTCCAAGAGCGCGATCGTTGGCTTTACCCGGGCTTTGGCCAGAGAAGTGGGGCATGACGGCATTACCGTCAATTGTTTGACGCCGGGCGCGGTACTGACGGAGTCCGAAGGGGAAGACGAATGGAACTATGATCCTGAGGCGACAGCGCGATTGATGGCTACCTTGCAAGCTCTGCCGCGCAGGGAGACGGCGAAAGACCTGGAAGGAGCATTCGTGTTTCTGGCCTCTCCCGCGAGCGATTTTATTACGGGACAGACGCTTAATGTGGATGGCGGCTGGATTATGCACTGAAGCGGCGTCTTGCCGCTGCAGCGTAACGATGAAGAACGGATCTGACAAATTGGAGTCTTGGAGTGAAATTAATTTTTCGCGAGGAGTAAATGTCGATGCTAAGGATGAAGAAGAGAGCGATTTCTTTCTTGTTAACTGCAAGTATGATTGTTTTTGTGACGGGATTTTTCACATTTGACTTTCATGCATCCCATGCACAAGCAGCCAATCTATCCATCTTTAACTTTTCGGATCCTTTAAATGATTTTACGCAGGTATACTCCCGTCAGAATAACATACAGTTGGACACGGCTTCCGCCGCGTTATACTTTGAAGGCGACTCATCCCGATTAACCCGAACCAATACAAATGCGGGGTCGTTCACGTACAATAGAGGGAAAATCAGCGGGTTCAGCATCAAGACCTATTATAATGGTTCGCTTGGTACAATTAACGTGTACACCTCACGGGAAGGGTCCAACTGGACAAGCATTCCTTATGCTACGGACACTCCAGTGTCCACCGGCAGCAGTTGGTACAGGACGAATCTCACTCCTAACGCGCCAATCCCTTACAACACCAATTATCTGAAAATAGAAATCGTTACTTCGGGCAACGGGCAAGTCTGGGGCACCCAGATTGCCCAGGTTAATTTGAAAACAGAAGGTATGGGTTTAAACTTTTTTGACGATTTGGACGATTATAGCAAGGTCTATTCCCAAAGCTCGAATATGAATCTGGACATCGCAGGTTCGGCAGATTATTTCGAGAATGACGCATCCAGAGCGGTGAAGATCGACAATAACCCGGGAAATATGGTTTATCACCAGAATAATTCGATCGGCTTTGATATTAAAGTTTACTATCACGGCGCTTCCGTGGGGGATTTGAATATCTATACGTCGCCTGATGGAACGGTCTGGACGCCGCAAACTTATTCCGCATCAGTACCTGTCAGTACGAATAGCAGTACGGCTTGGCACCGGACCAATCTGACCCCGACAAGCCCTTTGCCACCAAATACAAATTATCTGAAAATCGAAATTATCGCAACGGATAATGGTCTGTCCTGGGGCACCCAAATTGCCGAGGTTCGTCTAGCGGTCATCAATTACACGGATAATTTGAACGATTTAACGAAGACTTATATGTCAACTTCGAACATAGGTCTGGATACTTCATCCGCCGCGCTTTATTTTGAAGGAGACACCTCCAGGGCAACGAGGTCCGATAATAACACGGGAAGCTTTATTTACTATAAGCACGATATTGCTAGCTTTAATATAAAGACTTATTATAACGGTTCGTTGGGTACTCTTAATATCTACACCTCAAGAGACGGAGGAAAATGGGTAAAGCAACCGTACTTGATAGATGCACCGGTGCATACCTCCAGTTCGTGGTATCGTACTTACTTGTCTCCGGATGGAAAGCTGCCGTCTGAAACCAATTTTATTAAAATAGAAATCGTTTCTGCGGGCAACGGCCAGTCGTGGGGGACGGAGATCGGTCAGGTCAATCTCGCAATCTCCGAGTTTAATGACGAACTGAATAACCTGGATTTCACTTACGCTCATTCTGCAAACGTTCAATTCGATGTCAGTGGCGCTTCCGATTACTTCGAAGGGGATCCTGTCAGATTATCTCGAGCGAACAGCAATTCGGCCTTTGTTACGTATAACAAAAACAATATGACGGATTTTGCGATTAAAACCTATTACTCCGGCACGCTAGGTTCCCTCAATCTATACAGATCCACCGACGGCGTCACCTGGACGTCCATCGCCTATACCCAAGCTTTTACGGTTCCTACGGGCTGGGGTTGGTATCGGACCTATTTGAAGCCGGCTGCGGCTCTGCCGTCCTCCACTCATTATTTGAAAATAGAGATTGCCGGCTCGGGTAACGGTCTGGCGTGGGGGACGCAAATCGGCAACGTTTCCATCCAAGCATTCAACGATCCGGTTGCGGAAATAAACACGATCTTGCAACAGAAGGGCAAGGTATTCAAGGAAGTTGTGGGTTCGACCCATGTGGCGGGCACCTATCATTTAACGACAACTAATTTTCTGAATGAAGGAGCCGACCAATTAAAAAATCTTGGAACGGATGTCATCAAGGTTTACATGGATATGATTACTTACGCTGACAATAATGGCGTGCCTGCGTACCAAGCGAGATATTACAATTGGAACAGTAATTGGGGCGTCATGTCGACACTCACCCAGCTGGCGCAGCACTCCTATTTTGTCGATCTGTTTAACAAACCGTTTAAAACATACGTTATCACTACGCTTCAACCCGATACGATCGATATTCATGCACAGCTATCGGCTCCGGCTATGGCGGCGGCCTTGCAGACAGAATACGATCAAATCTACAATCTGACAGTCCATTTGCTCAATACGTATCGCAATACCGGCAAAACGTTTATCCTGCAAAACTGGGAATCCGATTGGATGATTCAAGGTCCGAACGGTACAAGCAATCAGGCCATCAGCAATATGATCCAGTGGATGAACAAACGCCAGGATGCCGTCAATCAAGCTAGAATCGATGTTCAGCCTCAAGGCGTGAATGTGTACAACGCGATTGAAGTGAACGCGGTCGTCGCAGGCATGCAGGGAAGTGTGTCGGCCGTGAATAACATTGTTCCGTACACGTATACCGACCTGTACTCCTATTCCGCTTACGACTCGACTTACGACCAGCATAGCTTTAAAGCCGCTTTGGACTATTTCAAAACCAAGGCTCCCGACAGCGCGGCGTTCGGAAACAATAACGTATATGTTGGCGAAATTGGCAGGCCTGAGATGATTTACGGCGATCGGAACACGTTTGGAAACATCCTTACGAACATTAAAGTAGCTTTGCAAAACGACGTGCCCTACATCCTCTTCTGGCAGCTTTACGATAATCATAGCAGTGTCGTAAATTCGAATAATCTCTATGATCATGCCGGCTTTTGGTTAATTAAGCCGACAGGCGAAAAGTCTATCTTGTGGCCAACCTTACAGCAATTGATGAAGTAATCAGGGGATCGCGATCTGCAGATAAGAAACAAACGCGAATGACAAGTGATTTGCCGGGCGCGATATCTCTTGTCGTCTTACGAGGAGGCAGTCAGGTTGGAAGTTGATCTGAATCAGCAGGAATGGAAGCTTAAAGGCTATTATCCCTGGGTTCCGATGTTGAACCGAAGCATGGAGACCGGGCTCGATCTGTTGGGAGTGACCGATTGGATTCCGGCTACGGTTCCGGGGGGAGTGCACTACGATTTATATCGGACAGGCCTCATCGAACACCCATATGAAGACTTGAACAGCTTGAAGTGCGAGTGGGTGGAGAATCGTTGGTGGGTTTATAAAACGACCTTTGCCCGTCCGGAAGAGATCGGGCGCAAGGTAGAGCTCGTATGCAAGGGATTGGATTACAAAGCGACGATATTCATGAACGGCGTCTGTCTCGGTGAGCACGAAGGGATGTATCACCCGGCCGTCTTCGACGTGACGGAGCTGGCGCAAGCGAACGAAGAGCTGACTTTGGTCATCGTATTCGAGCATGCTCCCGACGAAATGGCCCAAATCGGGAAAACCTCCCTAACGCATACGCAAAAAAGCCGCTTTAACTATAAATGGGACTTTTCTACACGAATGGTTAACATCGGCATATGGGAAGATATCCTGCTCAGGGTGCATGAAGACTATTCCATCGACGAAGTTTCGTTGCAGACGGACGTTGCCGATAACAATGGAATTATCGACCTGTTCGTAACACTGCATGACCATGTCTCCGAGTCTTCCTCGGCAATGGTGGACGCATCGATGGATGCGAAGGTTGATGCCGCTGAAATCGGTGTCGAGATCGCGACTCCGGACGGCCGTGTTGTCGACCGGCTCCGCCGAGCGCTTCAACCCGGCGAAACACGATTTTCCTTCCGGTTGGAAGTGATGAATCCCGAGTTGTGGTATCCGAACGGTCACGGGAAGCAGCCCCTATATCAAGTGAAGATCCAGATCGCCAGAGAGGGAAACGTTCTCGACGAGAGGCTTATGCGCACAGGAATCCGTAAGCTTGCTTACATGCGGAACGTGAACAGTCCCGAAGATTCCTTGCCCTATACGTTCGTCATCAACGGGAAGAAGATTTACATCAAGGGAGTCAATATGACGCCTCTTGACCTGATGTACGGGAACGTGACCGAGGAGCACTACGAATGGCTTGTCTATCAGATGAAACAAGCCCATATCAATATGGTGCGCGTGTGGGGCGGCGGAGTTATCGAGAAAACGAGGTTCTACGAGCTGTGCGACTCGTTCGGCATCTTGATTTGGCAGGAGTTCATTCAGTCCAGCTCCGGCTATGACAACATTCCGTCCAAGCATCCCCGGTTTCTTGCGTTATTGGGGCAATCCGCCGTCCATGCGCTTCGGAATCGCCGGAACCATGTTTCTTTGGCTGTCTGGAGCGGAGGCAATGAACTCATGAGCGAACCGAACAGGCCTTCCACCTATGAGGACGAGAATCTGTCCCGCTTGAAAGCGCTGGTCGAACAATACGATCCCACCCGGCTTTTCTTGCCGACCTCCGCTTCGGGTCCGGTGGAGTTCATCACACGGGAAAAAGGGGTTAGCCATGATGTGCATGGAAACTGGAAATACGGGGGTAATCCGGATCATTACGATTTGTACGGCGAATCGGACAACTTATTTCACAGCGAGTTTGGCGTGGACGGGATGAGTTCCGTGAAGAGCTTGCGAAAGTTTCTATCGGAGCCCCATCTGGCCCCCAATTCCATGACGGACAGCTTCGTTTGGCGGCATCATGGAGAATGGTGGGATACGCGACAGCGCGATGAACAGTTCTTCGGACCGATGAAGGATCTATCGCAATTCGCAAAATGCAGCCAATGGATTCAGGCGGAAGGCCTGCGTTACATCGTGGAGGCGAACCGCCGTCGGAAATTCGAGAACAGCGGAAGCATTATCTGGCAGTTGAACGAGCCGTGGCCGAATGTGTCTTGCACCTGCCTGGTCGAGTACTACGGCGAGGCCAAGATGGCCTATTACTGGACCCGACTGGCGTTCGCTCCGCTGCATGCGTCGCTTGATTACCGCAAGCTGAATTACGCCGCCGGCGAGGAATTTCAAGCCCGGATATACGCGCATGGGAATGGCGGCACCAAAGAGGCGGCTGTTAGTGCGCAGGTGCTGAATGCCGAAGGAGAAGTGCTGCTGGAACGGCAGTATGCGGGGGCGCTGCTTGCCGAGAATACGAAGCTCATGGGAGATTTAAGTTTTCGGATTTCGGCGGATTTTCCTCGATTATTTTTTGTGCGGCTTCAGGTGCTTCAAGACGGGACGGCGGCTTCGGAGAATGTTTATTTCTTCTCCACGGATGCGGACCGTCTGTACGAGACCGCGATCACTCTGCAAGGCGCAGAATTATGTATAGAGCCTAAGGATGAGTGGCAATCGGACGATCCAACCTTGTTCGGGGGCTCTTCTGTTCTTCGTCTTTACCGCGTCTCGAATCAAGGAAGCCATGCTGCTCTTCATGTTCACCCGATCGAAATTTCCAACGCATACTGGATGGAAGCTTCGGACAGCTTCGTCACGATATTTCCGGGAGAAACAAAGGAAGTCTCCATCCGGTGCGTTCGCAAGCAGGGCGGCGGATTCCTGTCTCATGATCGGCCGGCGGGACAGGCTGAGATGGGCTTGCCGGCAATTATTTTTGAAGCTTTCAACCATGAACGAAGATGAGAGAAGGGGGGATTCGCAATGAAATTCGAGCATTTGCCGACCAGTAACGACACCCAGACGATGATCCGAATTTCCGGATTGTCGCAGCCGACGCTGTTGTTGCATGTAACCGACAGCCATATGAACGCAACGGATTCAGTGGAAGGTTACGGAACGTTGTCGCAATCGTATGTCGATTACAATTTTGACGAAGTCGAGACCCGGGCCCACTTCGAAAAAGCGCTTGCCTTCGCCGCGGAGCGGCAGGTAGACGGCGTCGCGTTGACCGGTGATATCGTGAACGGAGCGACAGTCGGCAATGTGGCGTATTTGGAAAGCCGACTCGGGAAATTGCAAGCTCCAATCTTGTACACGCCAGGCAACCACGATTGGGAATTTCCCGGCGAACCTTGGGGCGAGGAAACAAGACAGGCCCATGTCGGAAAGTTTGCTCGTCTCGCCGGCGGAGATCCATCGTTTCGCGTGCTGGAGTTGAACGGCATATTGCTGATCGGAATCGATAACAGCACGTATCAGATCACACAAGCGCAGTTGGACTTTTATCAAGCCGAATTGGAACGCGGACTGCCGGTCCTGCTGTTCATGCACATTCCGATCTACGTGCCATCGTTGCTGAAAGATGTGCTGCACATGTGGGGCTCGCCGATCCTGCTGAACGCGGAAGATTGGGATGCGGAACGGATGGTACAATGGCAAGTGAAGCCCGCGACCGAGGCGACCCGCAACTTCCATCGGCTGTTGCTCGACAATCCCCTCGGAAATCTAGTCGGTATTTTCTGCGGCCACGTACATTTCGCGCACGCCGATGCGTTAAGCCGGGGGTCGTGCCAATATGTGACGAAGCCGGGCTTCCAAGGCGGTTACCGGGTGATCCGGCTCGTGCCGGCTGATTGATGCGCGGTACCCAACCGGCTAGAACAAATATAAATCTGCCGTTCAGGTCGGTATCCCGACCTGCGCCAGTGTGAAAAACAGTCCAGCTCCAGTGAGGAGCCGGACTGTTTTTTCTCTTTATATCCGCCGTCAGCGCGTTACATTGGCGTCAAGCGTCACACTGCCGGCTGTTGTAACACCGCCGGCGGCGACGCTGCCCGTAACCTGGATCGTTCCTCCGTCGTTGCGGATCATTTGCGGCATGGCCGTGGCGAAATAGTTGGCCTGCACGTTGACTGTTCCCGCAGTGACCTTGACCGCGTTGGTGCCGCCATGGGCAAAATGAACCTGCTGGAGCAGGAGGTTGCCGCCATGAATATCGTAGCCTACCGTCGGACTCGTCCAATGGTTCGTATTGAACAATCGAATCTGGTCGGTCGAGCCGACCGTATTTTCGACGATGACGAAGTTGCCTTCGAACTGCACCGCCTCAAGGTTGACGAGATCGATGCCCTGCGCGCCGACTCCGCTGAACCTTACGCCGTTAACAGCTCCGTCCGTGCCGTGGTTCAGAACGGTGCCGCTGAAACCTCCCAATCCGGGCTGTTCGATGAACCGGATACCGTCTTTTGCTCCAAAGATGAACGTTTCGCTGACATGACCATTCGCGACATGCCCGTACAGGAAGCCAGTGCCGTTGGCCTTTTGCCAGTCCCAAACCGCCATTGTGATGTCGGATGTCGGCGCGTTGAGCAGAGGACCGGGGGTCGACCAGAAGGTCGGGTTGAAGTGGACATTCTCCACCCAACCTTCCGTCGAAGTGTTTCCGACGAACAAGCCAGTCTTGAGCCCCGCGCCGGACAAATAGTCGACGACGTGGCCGTCATTGTCGTATGTGCCGAAATCGACGCCCTGATATGCGTTGGAAACGTTCGTGTAGATCACCCAGCAATTCGGTCCCTGGCTCTGGATCGTCCAGGGATATGGTGCCACATTGTCCACATCATCCTGCTCCGGATACCAGATGAGAAGGCCCCTAACGCCCGAGCCACCGCGGCTGGAATTCGAGTTTAGCTTGATAAATGGCGTGCCTGTCGCTTGCCCGTGGTCGCCCGCCGGGTAGGCATAGATGACGGTTGCGGCGCCGGCCGGAACGGCGGGGACGTCATGCGCGCCCCTCAGCTCGGTGCCGGCGGGGACGTTCAAATGGCCGTTCACACGGTATTTGCCGGCCGGCAGGTATACGGTGCCGCCGCCTGCGCTGTCAGCCGCGTCGAGCGCATCCTGAATGGCGGCCGTATCGTCCGTTACGCCGTCCGCCGCCGCGCCGAAGCTCGGATCTGTTACCACAAAAAGATGGCTGTTGTCTGTCTCCTTCGGCAACGGATGCACGGCGCGTTCATAAGGCGCCCCATCGATGGGTGCAAATTGACGCGGCGTCTGATCAACCACAATTTGCGAATTGGCCGGATTCCCGTTCACAACCGACGGTGTGCCATTGTAATTGTTACTCAGGATGTTGGCAGAGGATACGTTCGCGCCCAGGTGGATATGACTTTGCCCGGAAGCCGCTCCGGCGAAGGTACTTCCTTGGACGATCAGGCTTCCCTTCTGAGCGTCGATTGCCGCTCCGGCCGCGTTCCAGCTCTGGAAATCGGTGTTTACGAAACTCATCAATCCGTTTTCTTCCAGTCTTGCCGCCGTCCCGCTGCCGCTGAACGTCGTCTTGTTAAACTGGAGGCTGGCGCCTGTGTGGGTCGGTCGACCCCATACGCCGACCGGATCGGAGCCGGCGTTAGCCTCGATTGCTCCGCCCGACACGAGCCAGCCCACTTCACTGATCGTGCGAATGTCTATGCCGGTGCGGGCCCCCGTGATGTTCACGTTGTACATGGAGCCGTTCGATCCGCCGCCGCCTTCGTTACTGATGAACCGGATGCCGGTCGCGTAATCCGCGAGCCGCACGCCGTTGAGCACTTCCCAGTCGCTGCGGCCGATTATTAAACCGACGGAGTCGTTACTTCCCTGGATATAGCTTGTAATTTCCCCGGCAGTCGGTGCGCCGGCCAAGCCGGACTGCGCCCAGTATGTCGGAGAGAAGGCAACCTCCTGAATCCGTCCGACGTCGAGGACCATATCGACGAAGACGCCAGTCTTGAGCGGCGTGCCGTAAACATCCCTGATGTAATGCATGGCGTTCGCCGGTTTACCGATGGAGATGCCGTTGTAGGAGTTGACCAGCGTGACGTTCATTACCGTTGCTGACATCGCTGCCGCCGAGATCGTGTAAGGATACGGCTTCACGTTTGAAATCTGCTGCTCGGGATAGTAGACGGACAGGTTGCGTACGCCCGCTCCCGTTCCCAGACTAATGAACGGCCGCGCCATCTCGTCATTACGTCCGGCGTAGGCCAGTAGCACGGTTCCGCCTACAGACGGATCGGAGTCGGTAGGCTTCTTCCAATCGCCGCGCAGCGTACAAGCGCTGGCGATGCTGAGACTGCCGAGCATCTTATAAGTGCCCGAAGGTGCCCACACGACCCCACCTCCTGCCAGCGAGCAGTCGTTCAGAGCCTGCTGGAAGGCGGATGAGGCGTCTTGACTGCCGTTCGGGTCGGCTCCATAGTCCTGTACATCCCAACCCGCGACCGCCACGTCGGCGCTCGGGTACACGGTATTCTTGACGGCGGGTTGGGCCGCTTGCGGTGCCGGGCCTCCGGTTACGACGCTGTTAGCCACAAGGTTGCTATAGGCGATGCCGACCAGGGTATAGTCGGATGCCTGCGTAAACAACGCCTTCTGGAGATTGCCCAGCCGGTCGGTGACGACGATATTCTTATAGGTCGCGCTGTAGGCCAGCCCGTCCGTATCGTTCTCGCCAACAAGCAGCAGCCGGTCAATATGCTTGCCAATGGCAGGCGTCGTAATTTTCAGCTTGCGATGGTACCACTGTCCATTGGCGTAATCCGAAAGGTCCTTGCTTGGATGGCCTGAGATGCCGTTTTGGTCGACCCATCCGGTGTCGCGCAAGGACAAGCCTTCTATTAAATCGATTTCGATGCCGCCCGCGCGGTCGATGTCCTGGTCGAGAAGCACATCATACTCGATGTAATCGCCGATCTTGAATTTATAGTCGGGCATGCCGATCTTCTGATACACATACTTGTTGCCGCTCCCCGTCCCGTTCGTGACGGTCAGTTGCAACGTGTCGGTGCCGGTTCCCGCGTAGTATCCAACGGGCAGCCCCTGCAGCTCTTTGAAATAAATCGTATCCAGCTTGGAGGTGACGGAGCTTGACTTGTTTACTTTCAGCCGGAAGTAGTTGAGCGCGGTCAGATCGGGTTGGCCCGTGCGTACGCCATCGCTGAGCTTAAGCGTCACGAGGTTCCATCCGGTGGTCAGCTGCGGTAGAACAGACGAGAGGTCCCACGTATAACCGTCTGTTTGCGCGCTGCCGGAACTCCCCAGATCAACCTGTCCGGAAGTGCCGGACAAGGCGGCGATATTCTGAACATAATAAAAGAAGTTAAGCGTGCCGGCGTCTTCCGGCATCATAGCATTGAAGGGGGCGGTAAAGGTTTTCTCAAACTCCACTGAACCGGCTCCCGTCATGCTGATGCTAGCCTGGTTTTCTTCCTTTTCCCGGGTATCCAGCGTCAGTGTCCCCGAGGACTGCCAGCCGTCCAGCGCGTCCGCCTTATCCATGACGATGGCGCTCGGATTCGCTTTCTCAAACACAATATCGTCGATCTTGATGACCGGCGACTGCGAGGTGAAGAAATAGATGCGGAAGAAATTGATAGCCGATAAGTCGGGATTGCCGGTTATAAAGCCTTGGCTGAGGGGGAGCGAAATATAGTTCCACCCGTTCACGACCTTGTTCTTGATATGCGTCGCGTAATCCCAAGCGATTTCATCCGCGTCAGAGTTGCCGGAGCTCGTAATCTCGATCTGTCCTATGGTGCCATCGAGCTTGTTTACGTCGTCCACGTAATACCAGAAGTTCAGGTTGCCGTTCTGGACGGTCACGCCGGTATCGACAGGCGTGGATAACGCCTTGAAGAACTGCGCCGCTGAAGTGCCTGTCATGCTGATGCTGGCCGAGCCTCGCTTGTAATCGGTCGTGTCGAGCGTCAGCGTATTCCAGGAGCCCCATCCGTCCAGCGATTCGGCGGGATCAAACGACACCTCCGTGGAGGAGCCAATGGGCTCTTCAAAATAAATCGTATCCAGCTTGGAGGTGACGGAGCTTGACTTGTTTACCTTTAGCCGGAAGTAGTTGAGCGCGGTCAGATCGGGTTGGCCTGTGCGTACGCCGTCGCTGAGCCTCAGCGTCACAAGGTTCCATCCGGTGGTCAGCCGCGGTAGAACAGACGAGAGATCCCACGTGTAACCATCTGTTTGCGCGCTGCCGGAACTCCCCAGATCAACCTGCCCGGAAGCGCCGGACAAGGCGGCGATATTCTGAACATAATAAAAGAAGTTAAGAGTGCCGGCGTTTTCCGGCATCCTAGCATTGAAGGGGGTGGTGAAGGTTTTCTCAAACTCCACTGAACCGGCTCCCGTCATGCTGATGCTGGCCTGGTTTTCTGCCTTTTCCTGAGTATCCAGCGTCAGAGTGCCGGAAGATTGCCATCCGTCCAGCGCGTCCGCCTTATCCATGACGATGGCGCGCTGATCCGCTTTCTCAAAGACAATATCGTCGATCTTGATGACCGGCGACTTCGAGGTGATGAAATAGATGCGGAAGAAATTGATCGCCGATAAGTCGGGATTGCCGATTGTAAAGCTCTGGCTGAGGGGAAGCGAAATATAGTTCCACCCGTTCACAACCTTGTTCTTGATATGCGTCGCGTAATCCCAAGCGATCTCATCCGCGTCAGAGACGCCGGAGCTCGTAATCTCAATCTGTCCTATGGTGCCATCGAGCTTGTTTACGTCGTCCACGTAATACCAGAAATTTAGGCTGCCGTTCTCGAAGGCCAACCCGGTATCGACAGGCGTGGATAACGCTTTGTAGAATTGTGTCGCTGCGCTGCCCGTCATGCTGAGGCTGGCCGAGCCCCGCTTGTAATCGGTCGTGTCGAGCGTCAGCGTATTCCAGGAGCCCCACCCGTCAAGCGATTCGACGGGATCGAACGACATCTCCGTGGAGGAACTGGCTTCCACCTGCCGGAAGTCGCCTGTTAACAAGCCGGTCGCGAGCATAAAAAATGCCAGCGTCACCGCCAAACCTCTGCGTAATCGAATCATCAATATTTCTCCTTCCTGGTTGTGAAATCGGGAATGGAGGACCCTTTAAGTCGGGCAGGCATCCAAGGATTCCCGTTGAGCGTCGTAATGTTGCTGTTCGGTTAGTCATAGAGAAGAAAGAAAGCGCTTACTAATTCGTCGAATATTTGCTTGCCAACTCATCTGTTTCGGCGTTTCCTTGAAACGTTCATGATCCGATTCGCATGCGGTTTATATGCTTATTCCACATCAACCCCTTATCTAATAAATGTAAACGTTTGTACCATGAAAAAAATGCCGCCATAGTCTAATAGAATAGGATAAAGGAAGTTTTTCCATCTAAATTAGACAAGCAGTCACACTAACAATGCAAACGTTAACATTTTCGAGTAATATAACACACAACTTCTGGATTATCAACTGACTTATATGTCGTGGATATTCCTTATGAAATCACTATTTACCACCATCAATTGTCTTACTGCATGTGAACTGATATAATGAAAATCAATGCAATTGTTTACATTTATGTACTAACCTTAAGTTTAAGAGGAGTTTGATTATGGTAACGATTAAAGAAATTGCCAAAGCAGCCGGCGTAAGTCCAGCTACTGTCTCCAGGGCGCTTTCGGGCAGCGATAAGGTGACGAACAAAACTCGAAAACTAATTGAAAGGCTTGCAGATGAGCTTAACTATATGCCGAATTATTCCGCCAAGGCTTTGATTGGAAAAGGAACGAGTCTTGTCGGTTTGATCGTTCCCGAAATTAGCAGCAATTACTTCGCCCAAGTCATTGAATATGTTGAATCCGCTCTTTACAACAGGGGATATTCTTTAATTATGGGCACGACAGGTTGGGACTTGAACAAAGGTTTGGAAACTTTGAAGCTTATGATCGGCAGAAACGTCGACGGCATTATTTATGCTGACAACTCCAACATGGAAACCGGCGCTTATTTTCAAGCCGAGCGGCGGCTCGACAACTTTCCGATTGTCCTTCTCAACCGTTACGGAGGAACGCTTACGCACGAGAGCGTCGTTGTCGAAGAGGCTTATGGGATAGACCTGCTCGTCAAACATTTTGCCAAGCTCGGACATCGAGCCATCGGGTATTTGGGCGAGGAGAAATCGACTGCGGTCAGGCTGCCGCTGTTCAAGCAAGCCTTAAGCAATGCGGGGCTTCCTTATGAAGAGAAATTCATTAAAGCAAATGGAACCGAACGTTTTGAGGAAGGTGGTTATTTGCGCATGAAGGAGCTGCTTGCAGAAGATCGTCTCCCAACCGCCGTGTTTGCAACCTATGACTACTTTGCGATCGGTGCCTTGCGAGCCGCGCACGAGGCCGGGTTGAATATCCCTCGCGATCTGTCTATCGCCGGCTTCGACAACATTCGAGAAACCGGTTATATGATTCCCACCTTAACGACGGTGTCCCCTCCGATCCGGGAAATGTCCAATCGGGCCGTTGATATTTTAATCGAAAAAATAAACAACCCCGGCTCCGGAAACAACCATGCCGTCACGGCCGTCTATCCCTCTCTCATCGAAAGAGAGTCGACCGGCGCGCCTGGGCAAATTTCATCCACATAACTTGACCAGTATTGAGTGCTTATAACCACAAACCTCCTCTACCGCTTAGGGGGGGCTTTGGAGGTTCTTTCTAGTAAAAGGGTTTTCATATAAAGAACGGATCCGGCGTTGGATTCTAGACAACATATCGAACATATGCAGGCTTGGGTGAATTCGTAAATCGGTAAATGCAAACCATTGCATTAATTTTCATTTATATTCGTTCACGTGCAGGTAGGCGGTAAATGGCGATAACCAGTGATTTTACAAGTGAATTTTCAACCGTATTTAAATTTAAAAGTCAGTTGATAACCCCAAAATTGTGTGTTATATTAATCAATAATGATAACGTTTGTATTTTTGGTTCGTTATCCTGTCTTAGTAAGATGGAAAATGACTGTATTTACCCGTTTCAATTAGACTAAGATGGCATTGACTTCTTAATACAAACGTTTACATTTTCAAGGTGGGGGGTTGATGTAGGATAAGCATATAAACCGTTTGCGAAATCGGATCATGAACGTAAGTTACAAGGAGCCGCCGAAGAAGAAGAGGTGGCAAGCAATTATTTTTTAAGTAAGAGTAAGCGCTTTCTATGTCTTCACTATGATGCGTTAGGGGGAGTTATTTCCATGATTGTTAACAAAAGAGTATCGCTTTCGCTTTGCGTCATCATGCTGCTCAGTGTAATTATGGGTGCGTGCACCAAGGGGGATTCGGGAGGCAGCGCATCGCCGACGGAAAGTTCGAGTCAAACGCAACCGAACAGCAGCAAGCCGGCGACCGAGGAAAATCAGGAGCCGATTACTTTGACTTTGATCAGCTGGGGAGCTGGAAACGCCGAACTATTCGCTCCTTTATATGCCGAGTTTACAAAGAAATATCCCTGGATTACGGTGAACGAAATCGGTTCCGGCGGTTTGGACAACGAGGGTTTGTCCAAACTTGCAGCTCTTCAATCTTCCGGTACTACGCCCGATCTTGTATGGCCCGCAGGCCTTGCGGCATGGGAAGAAGGCGGCAATCTGGAAGACTTGAAGCCGTATATCGACAGTGATCCGATATTGCCGACGCTTGGCCTTCGGGAAGGCTTCTTGCAGAAGTGGGAGCAGGGCGGCAAGATCTATACCGTTCCGTGGACGGATGATTCGCTCCCGATCATCATCAATAAAAATTTGTTGGCGAAACACGGGCTTGAGATGCCGTCCGAAGACTGGACGTATGATGATTTCCGCGAACTGGCCAAAAAGGCGACCAAACCGGAATCGGGCGAATACGGACTGTCCTACAGCAGTATATTCAAGCTCACATTCCCCTATCTGTTGTCGGTGGCGAATGGCAATGCGGATCGGTTGTTGTTTATGAACGAGGATAACACGCAGAGTTTGGCGAATACGCCCGGCGTGCTTGAGGACTTGAAATGGATGCAAGACATGTACGCTGTCGATAAAGTGATGATGGACGCGGCGACGTTCGAAGCCGGCGGATATGGCGGCGAACAAGGCGATTTCCTGGCAGGCAAAGCTTTAATGGGCATCGCATTCCCTATTGGTCAGTTGGATGAATTGGTTGACTTCGAGTGGGATCTCGTTCCTCTCCCGCGCGGCAAGGTGTCGCAGCCTTCGTTCAGCAACGCATCGCCCTTGTCGATGCTGAGTGTATCCAAGAACAAAGATGCCGCCTGGAAGTTCATTCGTTTCCAATACGAATACGAGGCGAACAAGTGGAGGGTCAACGAGTTGAATCCGTCCATGATGGCCAGCGAGGAACTGGATCAGCTGTTGCAAAGCAATTTGACGGGGAAAAATGTTCAAGCGCTCAAGACATCTTCCTGCTGCGCGGGAGATGCGCCGGTCATTTTCGATTATCAGAATTTGGCTGGCCCCATTTTAACCACTTCATTGGTCGAAATGCTTAACAATAACGGCGATATTAATGGCATGATTCCTGCGATTGAAGATTACAATAGACGGGCAGCGGAGTTCTGGAAGAGTAAGGGCATCATGCAATAAGAAGACGCTGTTGCGAACAGGCGGCATGGGATTTGCGCATGAATTCGCAAATCCCATGCCATATAGTTGTTGAACGCATGAAACGGCTGTGCGGAGCGGGCTGCCAGCGGTGAGGAAAGGGGCGCCAAATGACAATGGGAAGCTTGAGTTGTCGGCATATCTATAAATACTATAAGGGCGAGCACCGGGCTGCGGTTAACGACTTCAATCTGGAAGTGGCGGACGGAGAATTTCTTGTTCTGGTCGGGCCGTCCGGCTGCGGCAAATCGACCATGCTGCGAATGATTGCCGGGCTGGAGACGATCTCGAAAGGCGATTTGTACATCGGGGATCGTTACGTAAATTATATCTCTCCGAAAAACCGCGATATCTCGATGGTATTTCAAAATTACGCGCTCTATCCGAACATGTCGATCTACGGCAATATTTCGCTGGGATTGAAGCTGCGGAAGACGGCCAAGCACGAAGTGGAACTGAAGGTAAAACGCACGGCGAAAATGCTGGAAATCTCCCATCTGCTGGAAAAGCTTCCGAGTCAGCTCTCCGGCGGTCAGAAACAGAGGGTTGCGTTAGGGAGGGCAATCGTTCGCGAGCCCCAACTCTTCCTGATGGACGAGCCGCTGTCCAATCTGGATGCGAAGCTCAGGGCGCAAACCCGCGCGGAAATTATGAAGCTTCATCACGCGATGAAGATCACGACCGTATATGTGACGCACGATCAGACCGAGGCAATGACGATGGGATCGCGAATCGTGGTCATGAAGGATGGCGAAATCCAGCAGGTGGCACCTCCGCAGCAAATGTACGATCATCCTTGCAATTTGTTCGTCGCCGGGTTCATTGGCAGTCCGCAGATGAATTTCATTCGGGGGAAGATCAAACGCGAGAATGATGAGCTTTACTTTGATACGAAACGCCTCCATTGGAAACTGCCGACCCGGCACGCGGAAGCGCTTGAAGCGGCCCAAATCGGCTTTGGTCAGGTCGTTCTAGGGGTAAGGCCCGAGTATATTGGCGTCGATGCGGAATTTCGACAACGGCATGAGGCCTGCACGGTCAAAGGGACGATTGCAATGATCGAGTTGATGGGCGCGGATACGTATTTGTTTGTGGATACGGGCGAGGAAGCGAATATGGTTGTCCGTACGCCGGCGCACAGTGGTTTTGCCGTTGGCGATCAAATTGAAATTGCCGTTCGCATGGATCGCACTCATATTTTCGATGCCGCTCAGGGAAAGAACTTGACTTCGTTTGGGGATGCTGGCTCATGAGGCTCATGCGCAACACGCGATATCTGGTTTTGGCTATAGCGATCTTGGCTGTTGCAATCTTTATTGGGTACCGTTTTTTTTCTTCCGATTCGTCCTATCCGACCGTGGAGCGGAGCGTGCTGGATGCAATGATGCAACAGCCGGAGGCGAGTCCGAATTATTTTACTTATCAGAAGACTTACACCGGCCGAACGTTCCAAAAGACCGCGCCGCTGTCGGTCATTGAGGCTGCAGCCTACACGGCAAAGGAGAAAGGCGCGCCTATCGAGACGGTTCCGTCAATCGTGGAGGGCCGACAGGCCTTGCAATGGTCCGACGGCACCGGATGGGTAGAGTGGGAAGTCGATATCCCGGCTGATCAATTATATACGATGGTCATTACCTACGAACCGCTGGAAGGGAGCTATGCGGGAATTGTACGGGGGATACAGATTGACGGCGCTTATCCGTTCGTCGAAGCGGAGCGGATTGTGCTGCCGCGAAATTGGAAGGATGTGGCGTATCCTTATAAGCGCGATGAGTTCGGGAATGAACTGCGTCCTGTTCAGAATGAGCTAAGGAGCTTAATGACGGAGACGGTATCCGATTATTCTGTCTCTTCCGAACCGCTCGTATGGCATCTTACGGCCGGAAAACACAAGATTCGAATGATTGGTCAACGCGAGCCGGTTATGCTGGATGCGATAGCTCTGCTCCCATATAAACCGATCCCAAGCTACGCCGAATATTTGCAAACCTTTGGCGAGCTTCCAACGAATGGAGAATCGGAGCGATGGTACCAAGTATATGAAGCGGAAGGTTACGCGCGTAAATCCGCTCCGGGTATACAGACGGCCACTTATTCAGAGCCGCATATTTCTCCCGATCCCAAAGGGAGGACGATTTATAATGTGCTGGGCGGTGAACGATGGAAAAAAGCGGGCGACTGGGTGGAATGGGACGTTGAGGTGCCCCGAAACGGTTTCTACGAACTGGAACTGAAATATTTGCAGTCGATGCAATCTTCCAACTCTTATCATACCCTTACGATTGATGGCGAAGCGCCCTTCCGGGAGATGCTCGCTTATCGGAAAGCAACCAATTCTCACTTTGAGCTGCATGCGATGCAAACTCCAGACGGTGAGGCCTATCGATTCTATCTTACGGAAGGTAAACACACCTTGCGACTCACTGCAGATGCCTCTGCCGTAACGCCGGCCGAATACGCTTTGCGGAACATGTTGCAGGAGCTATCTGTATTGGATGCCGATATTCGCCGCATTACCGGCAATTACAGTGAGGCAGGTATGTCGAACGACGATCTGAATCGGACTTGGGAACTCAAACGCTATTATCCTGAAATAGATGGCAAGTTGACTTCATTGATCGACCAAGCGGAGACAATCTCCGCCTATGTTAACGGCTTGAGCGGTCGTCAGGCTTCGGTATCTTCGGCATTGAAGTTGGCGCTCGATTCGTTTCGGGAAATGCTCGAGGACGTCAATGAAATTCCGAATCGGCTCAAAGAACTTTCCCGCATTCGGAGCAGTCTCAGCACGTGGATCACGCAAATGACCGAGCAAAAGATGATGTTGGATTATATCGTAGTTCGAACACCGGGAGCGGACACGGGTTTGCGGGAATCCAGCTTGTTAAGCCGGGCCGCCTATATGGGGACGAATTTCTTCCGTACCTTCTATGTCGATTACAACCGCAAGTCGATAAGCAAGGATAAAGCAATAACGGTTTGGGTAGGAAGAGGCCGCGACTATGCGGATATATTGCAGGAAATGATTCAACAGCAGTTTACCCCGATGACCGGCATTCCGGTTAACGTAAATTTAATGCCGAATCCGAACGCGCTCATTCTTGGCAACGCAGCAGGGAATCAGCCGGATGTGGCGCTTGGGGTTGCGACGGAGACGGCAATCGAATACGCGATGCGGGGGGCAATCGCCGATCTTTCCCGGATGGACGGCTTTGATTCGGTCATGAGTCGGTTCCATCCCGGTGTAATGCGCGCACATCAATATGACGGTGGTACTTATTCGCTGCCGGAATTGCAAAATATAAAGTTCATGTTTTACCGGACGGATATTTTCGAACAGCTTGGTCTGGAGGTTCCGGATACATGGGAAGACGTGTTTCGCATCATGCCAACTCTGC
The DNA here is from genome assembly GCF_018604145.1 of Paenibacillus agaridevorans. Lineage (NCBI taxonomy): Bacteria > Bacillati > Bacillota > Bacilli > Caryophanales > Paenibacillaceae > Paenibacillus > Paenibacillus agaridevorans. The sequence goes on from NZ_CP075889.1 coordinate 7,646,770, forward strand.
TTGAGAAGGGGATGACGTTCTTTTATCCGCCTGGAGAGTTCGCGATGATTTTCTATCAGAACGGGGCGGAGTTTTATGATCAAACGGGGATGGAAAATTTGCTTGCCGATCCGAATTCGGTGAATGCGTTCAAGCAGTGGACGGATATGTTTGTCAAACATAGCTTGCCACGGGAAGTTCCGGCTTTTTTCGAACATTTCCGTCTTGGCGATCTGCCCATTGGGCTGGGGGATCTGTCGACCTACGTGCAGTTGACGGTCGCCGCACCGGACATCATCGGACATTGGGCGGTTGCGCCGATTCCGGGCGTTCGGCAAGCGGACGGGACCGTGGCGCGCTGGCATGCCCAAGAGTCGTTTAGCGGCATTATTATGAAAAATAGCAAAAAATACGAGGAAGCTTGGGAGTTTCTGGACTGGTGGACCTCAGCGGAAGTTCAAGCCGAATTCGGAAACAACATGGAATCGATCAACGGGCTGGAATACCGCTGGAATACGGCGAATATGGAGGCTGTTGGGAGTCTTCCTTGGACAGGTCAGGAGCAGGAGGTGCTGAACGAGCAGGCGCGTTGGATTAAAAATGTGCCGTTTGTGCCGGGTCATTATTTTCTCGGACGGGAATTGGTATTCGCCTGGAATCGTACGGTTTTGGGAGGGATCCCATTCATGGAATCGCTGGAGAAGGCCCGAACATCGCTGCAACGGGAAATGTGGAGGAAACAGAAAGACTTGGGAATGCCGGCGGATACGGACTTGAATATTCCATTTTACGAACGACCATTCGCTTTACAAGATGAGGGGGAGCGTCATGAGTCAAATCAAAACGGCGGTGAAGATCGGCAGTAAGCGCTCGCCCCTCGTGGTATTGCGACTGGGCCAGATGTTTCGCAATATGTGGCGCGATCGGGTAGCCTACTTTTTTATCGCGCCGTTTGCCCTTTGTTTTTTCGTTTTTATTTTTTTGCCGGTCCTGATGGCCGGCCTGCTGAGCGTTACTTCCTTTGACGGTTTTGCATGGCCCAGATTTATCGGATTCGACAATTTCATTTCCTTAATTACACAAGATTTTATTTTTATGAAATATGCGCTGCCCAACACGTTCAAGTTTGCTTTGCTCGTCGGCCCGGGAGGCTATTGCCTGTCGTTCCTGTTTGCCTGGCTCATCACGCGTCTGCCCAAGACGGTAAGGGACGTCTACACGTTGGCCTTCTATACGCCGTCGCTTGCCGGCGGCGTAGCTTTGACGGTCGTCTGGGCAGCGGCGTTCAGCGGAGACAAGGTTGGCTATCTGAACAGCCTGCTGCTCCGGTTCGGTTTGATCGACTCGCCGCAGCTCTGGCTGGGTGATCCGAGATATTTGATGAACGTTATGATTATCGTAAGCTTATGGACCAGCTTCAGCGTCGGTTTCCTGGCTATGCTCGCCGGGCTTCAGACCGTCAATCACGAACTGTACGAAGCTGGGAAAATAGACGGGATCAAAAGCTCCTTGCAAGAAGTGTTCTATATCACGATCCCTTCCATGAAGCCGCAGATGCTTTTCAGCGCCGTTATGACGATTGTCGGTACGCTCAAGGCAGGGGCGATCTCCACGGCTTTGACCGGCGCCATCATTTCGCCGGATTATGCCGGTCATCTGATCGTTAACCATATTGACGATTATGCCTTTATCCGCTTCGAGCTCGGATACGCTTCCGCTCTCTGCGTGGTGCTGCTGGTTATCAGCTATGCGGTAATGAAGTTTTGTTACAGGCTGTTCACGCCGAAGGAGGATGAGTAACGAGATGTTCGTTCGACTGCGGAAGCTGTCGTTTTCCGGCGCATTGCTGATGGTCGCACTGACGGGACTGGCTGTGTTTATGCTTATCCCCATCGTCTATATTTTCAATCACGCTTTTAAGCCGATGGACGAGATGTTCCTGTTCCCTCCGCGTATTCTGGTTCAACAGCCAACATGGGTCAACTTTGAGCGGTTGTTTTTTGCGACATCGGGCGATACGGTTCCTTTTACCCGATACCTGTTCAATAGCGTCATTATCGCAACGGTTACGATCGTAGGTGTCATCGTCGTAAGCTCGATGGCGGGTTATGCGATTGCGAAGCTTCGTTTCGGCATGAAGGGCATTATGATGAGTTTGATTTACATCTCTCTGATGTTCGCGGCGGAGACGGTCTCGATTCCACGCTACTTGATCATTAGCGGCATTCACATTAACGATACGTATTTCGCTCATATTTTGCCCTTTCTGGCTTCGCCGGTCGCGGTGTTCTTAATGATGGCGTTTATCAGGCAAATTCCGAACGATCTTATAGAAGCCGCCAAGCTGGACGGCGCGTCGGAAGTGAAAATATTCAGCCGCATTGTCATGCCGCTTGCCGCCCCGGCGGTCGCGACGATCGCCATACTGACCTTTCAGGGCGTTTGGGCCGACCTGGAAGCTTCAACGCTTTATGTCCAAGATGAAACGATGAAAAATTTAGCCTACTATGTGTCCACGCTCGTCGGCGGAGCGCAGAATAATGTGGCGGGCCAAGGATTGATGGCGGCAGCCTCGCTGCTCATGTTCGTGCCGAACTTGTTGATCTTTCTGCTATTTCAGAAGCGGGTTATGCAGACGATGCTTCATTCGGGCGTAAAATAACACTTTCGCGATCGATGACTGAAGAGAGGGGGGCCTTGAATGGTGTTTCCGGCCCGAAATTTCCGGAAGCGGAAAGAGAAGCGCGGTTGGCGAAAGGGCACGTTCCGGGTACGTTCCGGGCAGCGGCTGCGTAAATGCGCGATCATGATTGTCGCATGGATTGCAATATATATGATGGCAGCGGCGCCGATTCATGCAATGCTGCCATATGAAACGGAATACTTCGAGTACACCGACAATTATTGGGTTGGCGTTCAGCCGGTCTATATGCCAAATCGGGTGATTACGGGCGAGAGCGAATTCGGTCCCGCGTTCTCCAAGCCGAACGATTTGTATATCGATGGCAATGGCCGGGTATTTGTAGCGGATACCGGCAACCATCGCATCGTCGTTCTGAATCATGAAGGGAACGTCACCGCCGTAATCGGAACGGAAGAAGGGGAGGGCAAGTTGAATGCGCCTGAAGGCGTATTCGTCGATTCATCCGGAGTTGTGTACGTGGCGGATACGGGCAACAGGCGTATAGCGGTATTCGATGCCCGCGGACGTTACATTCGCGAATATGGGCGTCCCGAATCCACGATGCTTCCGGATCCTGATCAATATTATTTCGTGCCGAGCAAATTGGTTGTAGACAACCGTGGCGTCATGTATATCGTCGTTAAAGGGTCTTACCAAGGCATCTTCCGCATGAACGACAAAGGAGAGTTTACCGGTTTTTTTGGCGCGAATAAAACATCGGCCTCCTTCCTAGACCGAATAAAGAAGGCGTGGATGACCAAAGAACAGTGGGAGAAAGAGGTGGCCAAGCGTCCGCCCGAAGTGCGCAATATCGCGTTGGATGGAGAAGGATTTATTTATACCGCAACCCAGTCCGATTCGGGGCAGGTAAAGCGTCTGAATGCAAGAGGGGTAAACACTTTGGGCAGCCTGGCATTCGAGTATGCGGTAAAGCTCGGGGATGTTGCGGTTGATGAGGACGGCATGATCTATTTGCTGGATTTTGATTCCGGCCATGCGACGATCTATTCCTCTGTCGGCAGTCCGCTATTCAGCTTTGGCGACCGTCAGACTCCCGCTTTGCAATTCGGGGTGTTCGGGCAACCGACCAGTATTGCAGTGGGACAAGATCGATCCTTGTGGATTGCCGACGCGCATCTCAATGTGGTGGAAGTATTTGTCCAGACCGAATTCGGCGAGAAAGTGATGGAGGCAATCAAGTACGATCTGATCGGCGATTACCGGTCGAGCAAGCCCTATTGGGAATCGTCGCTTGCCATGAACGATTACTTGTCCATCGCATATCGGGGGTTGGGCCATGCCTTGAACCGGGAAGAAAATTATGAAGAGGCGCTTGAATATTATCGGATTTCATACGATGCGGTCGGCTATTCGAATGCGTACTGGAACATCCGATTGTTATGGATCCAGAATAATTTCGTTTACCTGCTGGGCGGACTTGCAGCCGGGATTTGGCTGCTTGTCAAGGGAGGGCGGATGCTGAGGAGCTGGATCTCTTCCCGCAGTTGGTCTTCCCGGACGACCAGATACGGCTCTGAACTAAAGGTGGCCTGGTACTTGCTGTTTCATCCCTATAACGGTTTCTATCAGTTGAAAGAACGTAAAGTTTCCTTCGTTGTGCTAGCTGTTCTGACTCTGTCGGCTATTGCGGCTCACCTTGCAAATGTCTACTGGGTAGGTTTTGTATTCAAACCGATAGAACGAGGCTGGATCAGCTTGCCATGGACGCTTATCGTGTTTATCGTTCCCTGGTTTACCTGGGTAATCGCCAACTATTTGATTAGTACGATTAAAGACGGGGAAGGGCGTTTCAGAGAGGTACTGCAAGCAAGCGTATATGCTATGGTTCCTTATATTGTATGGATGCCGTTATTGACTGTTATCTCCCATTTCCTGGTGTTGGAGGAGCGTATTCTTTATGATTCGGGCGTCAATATTGTATCAATCTGGATAATGGCCCTGTTTTTTGTGATGACTCAGGTCATTCACAATTTCGAATTTATGGAAACCCTGAAAAACGTTGTGATCAGCGTTATTACCATCGCTCTGATTTGGATGTTTGCCATCGTTATGGCGGGTCTGGGCTATAATCTGTTCGATTTCTTCGGACAGGTGTTAAGAGAGGTGAAGGTTCTTGTATAAACGGCTAAAGATTACACGGCGTCAATGGCTAATACTTGCCGGTGTTATTCTGATCGTTATCATCGTGGCAGTCGTCCAGTTGAGGAGGGTGCCGACACCTTCACTGAATTCGCTTGGTTTTTCGATGCAATCGGGAGGGGAGTTAAACTTATTAACAGGAAAAAGCGGCTTGCCGACCAGTGCTTCGACAGATGGGGAGGGCTTCCGCGAGGTGTTGGAAAACGGCCGTTTTCGCTTGTGGTTGCATCCTCCCTCCGGACAAATCGCGGTAGAGGAAATCGCTACGGGCTTGCGATGGCGGAGCAATCCATCCCTGGAAGAGCTGGAAGGGGAGGCGGCCAAAGGACTGTTGCTGTCCAACCTGAAATCCACTTTTATGTTCGAATATACGGTAGAAGGGAAGACGCAGCGCGAGATCGCGAACAGTTCGGACGAGCAATTGGATATCGACTACAAACTCGAGGCCGACACTTTGCAAGTCTCCTACACCTTCGCGAAACTGGGAATCGGCATCGTGATTCAGTACAGGCTGAATGAGAGCGGGCTTGTTGCATCGGTGCCGACCGAGGGAATTACCGAAACGGGCAACCGCAGGATTTTCTCGCTGAGCCTGCTTCCTTTTTTCGGCGCGGCACGGCAATCGGCGGGGGACGGCTATATCTTTGTTCCCGACGGTCCCGGCGGTTTGATCTACTTTAATCGGAATTTGACGATTTCCGAGGCCAGAACGTATTCTCAGCCCGTCTACGGCTTCGAAACGGCTAACCGGTACAGCAGCGAATCCAGGCGGGATATTATAGGCTATCCCGTATTCGGAATTAAAAATGATGAACAAGCGTTCGTCTCCATCATTGCAAGCGGCGAGATGACTGCCGGCATTATGGCGCTGCCCGCCGGCGAAGTATCGGGCTTTCATTCCGTTCATGCCCAATTTATTTATCGGCAGGAGTATAGTCAGCGTCTGAGCCGGCTCGCTCCCCCGGTGTTGATGGTGCAAAAGGAGCGCATTCGGCAGGATCGGGAAATCGAATATCGATTGCTCGGCGGAAACGAAGCGGATTATGTCGGCATGGCAAACGCTTATAGAGATTTTTTACTGGAAACCGGTCAGCTCGACAAACCGTTGCAGTCTGCCGAACAAATGCCGCTTGAGCTGGCCTTTGTGGGCGGAGACGCACGGCCGACTACATTTGGCAGAACCTTCGTGCCGGTAACGACATTCGATCAAGCTCAAGAGATTATAGGCAAGCTTCAATCCGAAGGCATTCGCAACATGCGTATCACTTATACCGACTGGCTGGAAAGCGGAAACCTCAAAACGAATACTTCTTTTGAAGTTGAACCTGCACTTGGCGGTTTGGGCGGTCTGAAGAAGCTGGCAGACAGTCTGAAGCAATGGGGGATCGGCACGTTCCGTTTGGAAGCGGATCTTGTATGGATGAATAACTCAAGGACAGGGGCCTTGGCGCGAGCGGAAGGCATTCGAAGCGTAGACGGCACCCTTTATAATAACAACTTCGGTCAGTTTATACTGAACCCGGTCTATGGCGTTCGCGAAGCCTTGTCATGGTGGGAAAAGATGGACGAACTTGGGGTCACCGGCATTCACTTTAATCAAATGGGCCGACAGATATTCCGCGATTACGATACGAGCGAGCCGCTGGAGCGGGAAGACACGGCATCGTTGTACACTGGCCTCTTCAATCATCTGAAACGGCAATCGGCGGATGTGTCCGCGAGACAAGTGAATGCTTATACGCTCTCCGGGATCGAGCACATTACAAATTTGCCGATCGGTTCGAGCTATGATTTTATCGTGGATGAGACGGTGCCGTTTTTCCCCATTGTCCTGCATGGTTACAGGACATACAGCGGAAAGCCGGGAAATTTGCGGGACATGCATCGCGACGAGTTGCTGAAAGCCATTGAGTATGGCGCAATTCCTTACTTTCTCTTGACGTATGAGCCCCCGAGAAAGCTGGCAAACACCGACACCTACATCTTCAGCGGCGAATTTCGGATTTGGGAAGAACGGATCAAAGAGGAAATGGCAATGTTCCAACAGCTGGCTCCGGTGTTCCATCAGCGGATTATCGGTCATCGACGTGATCGGGAAGGGGTCTATATTACCACTTATGAGGATAACACGGAAGTAGAAGTCGATTATGGCAGCGGGACTTTTGCCGTCAGGGGAGGGAACGCGAATTGAGTGCCGACAACCAAATCGAAGAACTGAACTTCCAACGCAAGCAAAGATGGCGTACGGCGTTGAAGGAGCAATTGCTGGGCTATCTGTTCATGGCTCCATGGTTATTGGGTTTTCTCGTGTTCATGGCGGTTCCGTTGGGATGGTCACTGTACTTGACTTTCAACAAAGTCTTACTGACGCCGGATGGATTTAAATATACATGGCGGGGACTGGGGAATTTTCGCGATGCTCTGTTGGTGGACAACAGCTATCCCGTTAAGCTGTTCACTTATGTACAGGAAGTTATTCTGATGATCCCCATCATTGTCATATTCGCCTTGTTTGTGGCGCTTCTGCTTAACCAGCGTTTTCCCGGGCGTTTTCTGCTGCGGGCGATATTCTTCCTCCCCGTCATATTTGCGACCGGCCAAGTGCTGACGGAGCTCTTTACGCAAGGAGCGGGGGAGCTGCCGTTTATCGACCAGTACAACGTCAAGCCGCTTGTTAATGAGTATGTCGGGCCGAAGCTTGCGGAGCCGATTATAAATATTTTGGGTAAATTCGTCATCATCTTATGGTACTCCGGCGTACAAATCCTGATTTTTATTGCCGGGTTTCAGACCATTTCCAAATCCGTCTATGAAGCGGTACGGATTGACGGAGCGACGCCGTGGGAGAGCTTTTGGAAAATTACTTTGCCTGGCGCCGTGCCGTTCATCGGGTTAAATGCGATCTATACGATCGTCGATCTGTTTACCTTTCCATTAAATCCGGTTTTGGCGGAAGTGAGCAACAATATGTTCAAACCGGATACCGGATATGGGTACGCAAGCGCGCTGGCCTGGATTTATTTTCTGATTATCTTTGTCATGCTGGGCTTTGTGCTGTTGCTTCTGCGACGGAGTTCGAAGCGAAAGGGGCGGGCGTAATGAGCGAAATCTCACGACTGTGGACCGAGACCAAAGCCGGTGTTCGCCGCATATGGGTTGGCCAGGAGGCGCAAAAATTCAAAAGACTGACGATCGGGCAAAACCTCAACGACGGCCTGGTCGCCAAAGCGATCATTATCATGATGCTTTCTTCTATTGCCTACTTATACCTTCAGCCGTTGCTGTACATGGTGACGACGATGATAAAACCGCTTGCGGATTTGATCGATCCGACGATCAAATGGATTCCGAGAAGCGTGGACTGGTCTAACCTGAAAAAAGCGTGGTTTGGGCTGGAGTATCCCGAAGCGTTCCGCAATACGCTTGTTATCGCGCTGTTTTGTTCCGTGTTTCAGGTAGGCGTATGCGCAATTACCGGCTATGCTTTGGCACGATTGCGGTTCTACGGCAAGAACGTGGCATTTTTTCTGGTCTTATTGACCTTCCTCGTGCCGCCGCAAATCACGATTATCCCGCTGTATACGATTTATGCCCAACTGGGGTGGTTGAATACGCCGTTCGTCTTTTTGATTCCGGCATTGTTCGGGCAAGGATTGCGCAGCGCACTGTTCATTATCATCTTTCGCCAGTTTTTCTCTACCTTGCCTAAAGCATTGGAGGAAGCCGCCAAGGTGGACGGCGCCACCGGGTTCTATCTGTTTGCGAGAATTATGCTGCCTCTCGCGCGTCCGGCTGCATTGGTCGTATTCCTGTTCTCCTTTATTTGGTACTGGAATATGCACTATGAACCTACAATGTTTTTGAACAACGATTTCACGCCACTATCGATCAAGCTGCAAAATTTGGAAACTGTACTGCTTGGGCGTAATTTTGAGGGCTTGATCACGACGCAAAACCCAATTACGGAAGGCACGAAGATGGCCGGCGCGTTCATGATTATATTGCCGCCGCTGCTTGTTTATATGGTCGCACAACGCTGGTTTGTGGAAAGCATCGATCGGACCGGGCTTGTTGAATAAAACTTTTAAATCACGCCACGAAGGGGCTGTTGACGATAAAGAAAGTGAAAATAGGAATTTTGGGGTCGGGACACATTCTTGGCGCGCATGCAGCGGGATTCGCCAGATTGCGCGAAAGTTGCGAGGTCGTGGTCGCCGCACGCAAAGAAAGCGACCATGCGCGGATCCGGAGTCTGTTGGGGGACAGTGTGGAAATCGTCAGCGACTATAAGCAATTGTTAAGAAGGAATGACATTGATGCTGTAGATATTATTCTGCCGCATAACCTGCATGTCGAGGTGACGATCGAAGCGGCTAAAAACGGCAAGCACGTGCTTGTGGAGAAGGTCATGGCCAGAAACGTCGAGGAGTGCGACGCGATGATTCAGGCTTGCAGCGAAGCCGGAGTGATGCTGACGGTTGGCCACGATAGAAGATACGACCCCGATTGGCAAGCGTTGAAGACGATCGTCGATTCGGGTGAATTGGGCGAAGTTTTGTTCTGGAAGCTTGAACATAATCAGAATGTCGTCTTTCCTGAGAATAGCTGGATCCGAAAGAAAGACGCGATCGGCGGCGGGGCCATCATGAGTTGCTTGACGCATCAAATCGATTGTTTGCGCTGGTACGGCGGAGAAATAGCCAATGTCGTATCGATGTCGAAAGTCGAACCTAGCCGTATGGAAGGCGAAGTTATCGGCGCCGTTCTGGCAAAGATGAACTCCGGCGCGTTGGCGTTAATGTCCATAAACTGGTACACGCAGTCGCACGATGCGCCCGACGGATTGTGGTACGAATTTACCCATGTTACCGGAACCAAAGGCGAAGCTTATTATATGAGTTCCAGAGGCACCTATGTCAAAATTCACGAGGAACAGCGCCTGTTCGAATACGACCTCCGAGGAAAAGGGGGATTTAAGAAGGCTGAAGCGGAAACCGACGGCCTGACGGGGCATCAGCGCTTGATCGAAGAATGGGTAAAAAGCCTGCACGGTCAGCCGGCAAATATTATAACGGCCGGCACGGACAGCCGCAAGACGGTCGAAGTTGCGGAAGCCGCATACTTATCGGAACGGGACGAAAAAGTGATCCATTTGCCTTTAGTCAATTAAAAGGGAGGAACAAAACATGTCTAAGATTAAAATTGGAATTATCGGTGCCGGAGGTATTCTTGAAGCCCATGCGCCGGGATTTAACCGCCTGAAGGATAAATGCGAATTGATTGTAGCCGATCCGAATCCGAATGTGTATCCGAGAGTCAGACAATTGTTCGGCGAAGACGTGGAGATCGTAAGCGACTACAAGGAAATATTGGAGCGGGAAGATATTAAGGCCGTGGATATTTTGCTTCCCCATTATCTTCACGAGGCTGTAACCGTTGAAGCGGCCGAACGGGGCAAACACGTGTTGATCGAGAAAGTGATGGCAAGGACCGTCGAGGAATGCGATCGCATGATTGAAGCGTGCGATAGGGCCGGCGTTACGCTGACGGTATGCCATGACAGAAGATATGACGGCGACTGGATGGCGCTGAAAAATATAATCGATTCGGGCGAGCTCGGGGAAATCCGGTTTTGGAAATTGGAACATAATCAAAACGTGTACGTTCCTGAAGGCAACTGGATCCGATCGAAAGAGAAGCTTGGCGGCGGAGCGATTATGAGCTGTCTGACGCATCAGATCGACGGCTTGAGATGGTACGCCGGCGAGGTGGAAAGCGTGACTAGCATGACGCAAGTAGATGCTGCGCGCATGGAAGGGGAAAGCATTGGCGCCATATTGGCGAGGATGCGTTCGGGAGCGCTCGCGATGTTGTCGATCAACTGGCAGACGCAATCGAACCACTCTGCCAACGGACTGTGGTATGAACTTAACCATGTGACCGGCACGAAAGGCGAAGCCTACTATTTGCACGGCAAAGGGACATTTGTCAAAATATACGGCGGAAAATCCAGTTGGGTCGCGGATAGCGATTATACGGAGGATGGATTCTCGAGAGTAAAAGCGGACACATCTCTAAGCGGTCACCAGGTATTGATTGAAGAGTGGCTGAAAAGCCTGACCGGAGAAGCGCATACGATTACGACCGACGGAGCAAGCAGCCGGTTGACTGTTGAAGTCGCCGAGGCGGCGTATATCTCGGAAGAGCAAAAAAGGGTTATCGCCATTTCCTGAAATCCATAAGGAGGAGATCAAATGAAGATCGGTATTGACAGTTTTACGATCAGAGAATTGAAGTTGGACCCGTATGGCATTATCGATTTTGCGCAGCAACACGGGTTTGAAGGCGTTCAGTTCGACAGCCTGGAGGAAGTAAGCCCGGAGCTCGATGAACGCAAGCTGCAGGATGTCAAACAATATGGCGACGCGCGGGGCATTGTCACAACGATGTCGATTAATAACTGCAATCCGATTACGGCCGGCGTGGACGAAGCGGTGCACAGGAGCGTGCTGGAGAAGCAGATCCGTGCCTGCGCCTCGGCCGGATGGCATGAGCTTCGCAGCTACATTATCGCTTCCGATGAAAGATACGTTCATCAGTTGCCCTGGTCTGAACATGTGGAGAGGAGCGCGGCTTTTATTACGAGCTTGAGACCGGTACTCGAAAGCTGCGGCAGCCGCATCAATCTGGAGAACCATGGAGACACCACGTTCGAATTGCTTGCCATTGTTGAGCAGGTTGGTTCGGACATTTGCGGCATCTGTCTGGACACCGCCAATACGCTCGTGAATGCGGAGGACCCGGTAATGGCGGCAAAGCGCGTTGCGCCTTATATCCGGATGACGCATATCAAAGACGCCATTATCAGCTTTACGGACCGGGGCGTACGCCGTCAGGGAAAAGCGCCGGGGCAAGGCAACGTCGATTTCGCCACCATTCTTCCGATTCTCGAGGCGCACAATCCGGAGCTGATGCTCGCGATCGAAGACCATAAGTGGCTGTTCGACATTCCTATCTTTGAAGAAGAGTGGATGCGGAAAAATCCTGATATTACGGCTCTGGAACTTAGCAGCTTCGCCAAACTGGCTGTTGATACGGAACGAAGATTGGCAGCAGGAAACTTGATGCAGATAGAGGAGTACGAGGCCATCCCTTACAGGGAGCAGATGGAAGAGAGGCTGACCCAGGGCCGCGATTATATCCGTTCGCTGATTCAGGGTGGTGCCGAATGAAGGTTGGAATAGACTACCATATTTTTCGTGAAGCATTTAATCTTGAACCTTACCCTACGGTCGAGAAGGCGCATCAATTGGGGTTTGAGGGCATGGTCTTCAGCACGAACCTGTTCGGGGAGGAGGACTCCTCTCATGAGAAGCTGAGATCTTTGGTGGAATACGCGAAAGGGTTGGGCATGTATGCACAGATGAATGTAGCGATGTGCAATCCCGTCCAAGCGGGGATGGAGGAGTCTGAGCTGCAGAAGCTGCTCATCAGCCAGATTAAGGCGTCGTCGTATGCCGGATGCCATGAGCTGGGCAGCTTGGTGACCATTTATGACGAACGGTATACCCATAGCGTTCCCTGGGAGACTCATCTTGCCAGAAGCATTGGTTTCATCAATAGTCTCAGGCCCGCCCTGGAGCAATACGGATGCCGGATAAATATCGAAAATCATGGCGACACCACCTTCGAAATCGTAAAAATCGTTGAGCATACCGGTCCCGACATATGCGGCATCTGCCTGGATACCGCCAATGTATGGGTTAATGGCGAGGACCCGGTCATGGCAGCGCGTCGCGTTGCGCCTTATACGCACATGACGCATGTGAAGGATGGTATTCTGGTGTTTACGGACAAGGGGGTACGACGACAAGGAAAGCCGCCGGGGCAGGGCGTATTGGATTTCGAACGCGTCCTCCCGATTCTCGGCGAGCATAATCCGGAGCTTCCTTTAACGATAGAGGATCACAAATGGCTTTTCGATTTTAACTTATTCGAGCGGCGGTGGATGGAGAAGAATCCCGAACTTACCGCCCTCGAGTTGGCCCAGGTCCTCAAGCACGCTTGGCGCACCGAACAAAAAATCGCGCGCGGAGAAATCCCCGATGTCGAGCAATACGAGGCGATTCCGTTTGGGGAACAAATGCTGGAGCGTGTGCTGTATGGGTGCCAATACCTCAAAGAACTTCTTATAAAAATGCAATTGACGCAATAAAACGGAATTTATCGGAATCCTGGTTATACAAATCGAGCAAGTCCCTCTGCGCGCACCAAACCATGAAGAAGCCCTTCGGATCCGAAGGGCCTTTTGCCGTTTATTATTCATGCTGGGTTTAGATAAGATCTTTGTTGGCCGGACCGGATGATAGCGAGGATATATCCCAGATCGGTCTCCTACGCCAGCGCTAGGCATCGGGATGAAGCTTGCGGCCGGCAAAGCCGTCATGCCAGCCATGATAATGTGTGATGCGATCTTCGCCTTCACGCCAGCATAACAAGATCTCTTCGCCGTCCATGACGCCGGGAAAGTCGATAAGGCCGGGATTGATCATTTTGATCAATACGCCTTGCCTTGCAAAGTTTTGCATATACAGCTGCAATTCGAATTGCATGAAGTCCATCTGCCCTTCCATCTCGAACAAGAGCTCTCCCGACAACTCGGTATGTCCCGCCTTTACCTTCCGGTAGTGGATATATTGCTCCTCCAGCTTATGCGACAGCTCTTGCAACTGCTCCAGGTTCTGCTTCACTTCGGGGAGCAACGCATTGGCTTCCGCCAACGTGTATCGTTTGGTTATCATGGATATCCTCTCCTTACCAATCAGTATACGAAATGTTACCCGATCGTACAAATCGGAAACATCGTCCACATGGCATCTATATAATATAAGGATGAAAGTTGTCATTGACTTTGCATCTGAGAACAATTATCATTAATATGTCGTTGATAATAGTTTTCATTTTATGGTTAATCTATAGATGTTACGGCTGCGCCAAGAGCGCGGCGGGAGGAGCGTGCAGCACCATGTTTCGTCTTTCAACTTCGGACCTGGCTATTTCTTATGACGAGCGTCTCATTGTACAGAACTTGAACATTTCCATTCCGCAAGGAAAGGTGACGGCTCTCGTTGGAGCGAACGGCTCCGGCAAGTCGACCATTCTAAAGACGATGGCGCGGATTATGAATCCGTCGCATGGCAATGTCCTTCTGGACGGCAAGTCGATTCATAAGCAATCCACGAAGGATGTGGCGAAGCAGCTTGCGATTCTGCCGCAGAATCCGACGGCGCCCGACGGCTTGACCGTTGCGGAGCTTGTCTCTTATGGTCGTTTCCCTTATCAGAAGGGCTTCGGCTCCATGAGCAAAGAAGACCGCAGCGTCGTACAGTGGGCGATTGAAGCGACGGGCATGATTGAATTTACGGATCGCCCCGTCGATCAGCTCTCCGGAGGTCAGAGACAACGCGCATGGATTGCGATGGCGCTTGCCCAGGAGACGGATATTCTGTTCCTGGACGAACCGACGACATTCCTCGATATGGCGCATCAGCTGGAGGTTCTTCACCTGCTTCAGAAGCTGAATGAGCACAATAACCGCACGATCGTTATGGTTGTCCATGACTTAAACCATGCGGCACGTTATGCGCATCACATGATTGCGATCAAGAGCGGCGTTGTACGCGGCGAGGGCTCGCCGATCGAAGTCATTACGCCTGACGTCATGCGCGATGTGTTTAATATCGAAGCAGATATCGTTCCGGACCCTAGAACAGGGGTTCCGCTTTGCTTGCCGTTCGCGCTGGCCGGCATGCCTAACGCCGACAAGGTGATGGGCGGCAGTTTTGCCGACAAGGAAGGGAAACCGACTTTGACGGCAGCAGGAGCTTAGTCGGAGTGACCGAAATAGGGCAAAGAGATCCCTGTTCCTACACAGAATGGGGATTTATTATGGGTAGCAGCTTAGGGGGACGACCTCCTCAAAAAAAAATTGAGATTTCATGAAAAATAAGTTGCAATTTATTTGGCTGAGTGATATATTATTACTTGTCGCCACGACGAATTGATGGCTAATTGCTTGAAAACATTACCGTGCGGAAGTGGCTCAGCGGTAGAGCATCGCCTTGCCAAGGCGAGGGTCGCGGGTTCGATTCCCGTCTTCCGCTCCATAATCTTGCGGCCTTAGCTCAGCTGGATAGAGCGTTTGACTACGAATCAAAAGGTCAGGAGTTCGAATCTCTTAGGCCGCGCCATTTTTTCCAATGTTTCATACTTAACGGGACGTAGCTCAGCTTGGTAGAGCACCTGGTTTGGGACCAGGGGGTCGCATGTTCAAATCGTGTCGTCCCGACCATCTTTTTTATAATGCGGGTGTAGTTCAATGGTAGAACTTTAGCCTTCCAAGCTAATAGCGTGGGTTCGATTCCCATCACCCGCTCCAGTATCTTAACCGACAGCCTTCTGCGATGCAGAAGGTTTTTTTGTATACACAAACTTACGAAGGAGAGTTGGATATGGAGCTCCGGGCCATCGCGCTGGATCTGGACGGAACGCTGCTAAACAGCGCCAAGGAAGTGTCGGCACTCAATCGGGCGGCCGTATTACGAGTGTTGGAGAAAGGCTTGCGGGTCATCATCGCGACGGCCAGGCCGCCGCGTTCTGTAGCAGAGCTGCTGCCGAGCGAGCTGTTGGAGCGTGCTTCAATCGTATGTTATAACGGCGCCATCGTGCGCGACAGGGCCGCGGGGATTGACGAGCATTATCCTATGACCAGCGAAGTGACGGCGGAGGTTATTCGTTATTGCGGAGAATATCTGCCCACGGCTCATCTCAGCGTAGAAGTCAACGACAAGTGGTATGCGAATCGCGATTTAGCGGACGGCGCGTTCTACCATCCGCGATTTCGCCCTGAGCTTGCAACGTACGAGGCGCTGGCAAGCCGGGCTGCGACCAAAATATTGTTGACGGAGTATCTTGATGCCGAGGTGCTGCGAGAGAGGTTCGCTCCGTTAACCCAGTTCGTGGTGACCGATGGAGGTGCGTTGATCCAAATGATGAGTCCTGCCGTCTCTAAAACATCGGGTATCCTTCGGCTATGCGGACACTATGGAATTCAAGGGTCGAAGGTTGCCGTATTCGGAGATGATCACAACGATTTCGATATGTTTCGAATGGCGGGTTATTCGGTGGCGATGGGCAACGCCGTGCAAGAGCTCAAGGACATCGCCAACGAGACGACGGCAAGCAACGACGACGATGGCGTCGCTATAGCTCTGGAGAGGCTGCTGGTCCTCCAGCAGTAGTGAACGGCATAATGGGGTGCGGAAGCGGACCCGGCATCCTGCCGCTCTATTCTGTAAGTATTAGGGGAGTTGGAATCGCTGGCCATCGCTAAACACCACAAATCCTTCTTCTTCAAAGCTAATTCTCCCGGCCTCGGAACTCGGCTTAATCTCTAACTCTGTCCATTCTCCAGAACTCCAGTGCTTCAGATCCACGGAGGCCATCCAAAGCCGAGCTGTATTGGTGGGCACATGATGAGTCCAGATGGCCATCGCTCCTAGTGTTATAGAGAGCTGGATATCTCGAAATTGTTCTTCGTATACAGGCTGCTCCCATAATAGATGTAACGCGCCATCCTTGGTCAATGCGGCAATGCGAATGTTGACTTCCAACCCATCGCGGTCTTCAAAGGAAATGTTCGAGTGCAATAATACGATTCTTGTTTGGTCATCCTCCAGGTATTGGTACATTCGGCCTGATTCGAGCTGCTCGCCGTTCCTTCCATCGAAGACGGTGAAAGAGGTATCTCCGGCAAATGGGGAAGGGTATTCATTCCATTGCACATAAACATGATTGCCCAGCCAGCCAAAGTAATGACAAGGCTCTACTTGATCATTGCGGGAGAGAGAAGTTTCTTGTCCCGATTCCAAGTCTCATGCGGAAGCTAGCCAATTGTATAACGTTCAAATTAAGGTAATTGTTTCTAGTCCATAAAACAAAAACCAAATTTGGCGGCGGGAAATGGCCCAGGATAGCGCAATATAGCCGCACTAAAGCGGAAAAGCAGAAAAAAATCCGCTCCCAGAGCGGGATAGCGGCTCCTTGTCATGATTGGATTGTGGTTCAGGGCTTCAATGGCAGGGTATTTTGTAGTATGATGGTAGGAGTGATTACGCCATATTAACTGAGAGTAACCTTACGATAGAATTAGGCATGTGCGCGTAGCAGGGCTGATGCTTTCGGAGTGGGTTTGCTGCACAGACTTGTAGGAGGAACGGTATGTCGGAACAATCTGTATCAACGACGTCGGCTAGTCGAACGAGCACAAACAATTTGCTCAGACGGGACGTGCGCTTCCTGGGCAATATTCTTGGCGAGGTGCTAGTGCATCAAGGCGGCCGCGAACTGCTGGACATCGTCGAACAAATTCGGGAACAGAGCAAGGCGCTTCGCGCGGAATTCGTGCCGGAGCTGTTCGAACAATTCAAAACGAAGGTTTCTTCGTTAAGTCCGGAGATTCGCCACCAGGTTATCCGGGCCTTCGCGATTTATTTCCAGCTGGTTAACATCGCGGAGCAAAACCACCGGATTAGACGGAAGCGGGATTATGAAGTGTCCGCTGGCGAAGCGGTTCAGCGCGGTTCCATCGAGAGCGCTATCCAGGATTTAAAGGAACGCAACATTGCGGTTGGCGACGTACAGGACATTCTGAGCGGCATTTCCCTGGAGCTTGTCATGACGGCTCACCCTACGGAAGCGACTCGCAGAGTGGTTCTGGACATCCACAAGCGTATTGCCGAAGACGTGATGCAGCTCGACAATCCGACGCTGACGTACCGCGAGCGCGAGAAGCTCAAGGAGAAGCTGCTTAACGAAGTGCTTATCCTTTGGCAGACCGACGAGCTGCGCGACCGCAAGCCTACCGTTATTGACGAGGTTCGTAACGGACTGTATTACTTCGACGAAACATTATTCGAGGTGCTGCCAAGCGTATACGAGGAGCTTGAGCGCTGCCTGACCAAGTACTATCCGGAGGAGCATTGGCATGTGCCGGCTTATCTCCGATTCGGATCCTGGATCGGCGGCGACCGCGACGGCAATCCGTCCGTCAAAGCCAAGGTGACCTGGGAGACGCTTCAGCTGCATCGCCAGCTGGCGATCAGCAAGTACGAAGAGAAGATTCATAGTCTGATGGATCTGCTCAGCTTCAGCACGAATCTGGTCGAGGTGTCGGAGGAGCTCAAGGATTCCATCCGCAGCGACCGCGAACATGTAGAACTCAAGTGCGTCGATCTGTGGCGCAACGCGAAGGAGCCTTACCGCATCAAGTTGGGCTTCATGCTGGAGAAGCTTGCGAATACCCGAGACGAATCGCTTAAGGGCACCCCTATGCGTTACAACCATCCGGAAGAGCTGCGGGAGGACCTGCTGGTTATTGACCGCAGCTTGCGCAACCACTATGCGGATTACGTCGCCGATACGGATCTGGCTACGCTTCTGCGCCAAGTGGAGCTGTTCGGCTTCCACCTGATGGCGCTGGACGTTCGTCAGCACAGCAAGGAACATGAGAACGCGATGTCCGAGATTTTGTCCAAGATGCATATCGTATCGGACTACGCATCGCTTTCCGAGGCGGAGAAGACAGAGCTGCTGCATAAGCTGCTTAACGATCCTCGTCCGCTGACTTCCGGTCATCTGGATTATTCGGAGTCGACGCAAGAATGCCTGGATGTCTACCATACCATCTACCGCGCTCAACAGGAGTTCGGCGAAGGCTGCATCTCCAGCTACCTGATCAGTATGACAGAGGCTGCCAGCGATATTCTGGAGGTTGCGGTATTCGCGAAGGAAGTCGGCCTGTTCCGTCAGGAAGCCGACGGTACGGTTCGCTGCACGCTGCAGTCCGTCCCGCTCTTCGAGACGATCGACGATCTCAATGCTGCCCCTGCTATCATGAAGGAGCTGTTCGAGCTTCCGATATACCGCAAGGCGATCGAAGCGAGAGACAACGTGCATGAGATCATGCTGGGCTACTCCGACAGCAACAAGGACGGCGGAGTCGTGACGGCGAACTGGGAATTACGCGTGGCGCTTAAGGAAATTACAGCCGCGGGCAAAGCTTATGGCGTCAAGCTGAAGTTCTTCCACGGCCGCGGAGGCGCGCTTGGCCGCGGAGGCATGCCGCTGAACCGCAGCATTTTGGCTCAACCGCCGCATACGATCGGCGGGGGCATCAAGATAACGGAGCAAGGCGAGGTGCTGTCTTCCCGTTACTTTATGAAGGGCATCGCTTACCGCAGCCTGGAGCAAGCGACATGGGCGCTTGTTACAGCGGCGCGTCTCGCGAAGTATCCGCAACAGGAAGCAGAGGCGGAAGCCGAGTGGGATTCCATTGCTCGCTCCATTTCCGATACGGCGCTTAACAAGTATCAGGATCTGATCTTCCGCGATTCGGACTTCCTGACCTTCTTCAAGGAGTCTACGCCGCTGCCCGAGGTTGGCGAGCTGAACATCGGCTCCCGTCCGTCCAAGCGGAAGAACAGCGACCGCTTCGAAGATCTGCGCGCGATCCCTTGGGTTTTTGCATGGACGCAGAGCCGTTACTTGCTGCCTGCATGGTATGCGGCCGGTACGGCGCTCCAAACGTACGCGGGCGGCGACGAGTCAAAGCTCGCTACACTGAGAACGATGTACGAGCAGTTCCCGTTCTTCCGCTCACTGATCGACAATCTGCAGATGGCGCTGGCCAAGGCGGATCTGCTCATCGCGAAGGAATATTCGCTCATGATCAAGGATCAAACCGTTCGCGATCGGATTTTCTCGCAGATCGAATCGGAATACAATCTGACTTCGACGCTGATTTTGCAAATTACGGGACAAGACGAGATTCTGGACAACGTACCGGTCATCCAAGAATCCATTCGTCTGCGCAATCCGTACGTGGATCCGCTCAGCTACATGCAAGTGCAACTGCTGTCGGAGCTTCGCGATCTGCGAGCTAACGATGAGGATGATCCCGAGCTGCTCCGCGAGGTGCTGTTAACCATTAACGGCATTGCAGCCGGTCTTCGGAATACGGGCTAATACCCGATTTGTGCATGACAGGCAGGATTTATCTTATAGACACCAGACCAACTTCAGCCGCGACTTCTGTCGCGGCTGTTTTTTGTTGTAGCGGCTGTTTTTTTGTTGTATGGGAAGTTTGCGACTCCCTGACTTGTTAACAAAAGGTTGAAAATTTTAACAGACACCAGCGACTCTATTTGTCCGTTTTTTGATCTCTCCTCAATCTAAAGGACAGGAACGACGTTATTTTGTCGTTATGGAGCCGCTTGGCGCTCTGATGATGCCGATAAGGTCGTCTGTGTCCGTTAGATTTTTAAAAACCTGAAAAATCGAGGAATAGTGTCATTTATGTCCGATAGGCAGTGAGTGACGTTGTTTTCGCGAAGCAAGAGCAGGAAATCATTTTAGGTAGCATTTAGGCTGGGTTAAGATTGGTTTAAGGAACATCCCTCATGATAGAGCTATCGGATAAGACGTTAGCAGCTCAGTCAATCTGACATGGGAGGGATACACATATGAGAGAATGGGATACTTACAAAAGCGGACAAGCACAGGGCGAGACGGGCAATAGCCCGGAATCGAAAGTCGATGTCAATGTTGAACATAGCACCAATAAGGATAACGATACAGCGTCAAGCGGGCACAAGACGACGGTTCAAGCGACAGTGACTCACGCGGCACCGCAATTCGAAGCTTATTATAATGAAATTCGAAGCGTGAAGAGCTCAAAAAGCTCGAAGAAAAAAACGAAGATGAATCCGGCCTTGCCGATGATGGCGGCCTTTCTGGCTGGCGCGATTATGGTTGGCGGGCTGTCCTACGCGGCCGATCGTGCCAATCTGTTTACGGGAGGCGTAACGGCGGGCCAATCGGCGGTCGGGCAAGCGGCAGGAGGTTATGCCGGGCAAGATGCGGGTTTATCCACGGCCTCTCTGAACCCGAATGAAAATATTGCATCCGTATACGAGCAAGCGAGCCCGGCTGTAGTGAAGATCGAGAACTACGCAGAAGTGCAGCAGCAATCGCGCAGGTTGAACGATTCTTTGTTCCAGGAGTTCTTCGGCGGCATGGGCGGCAGAGGAGGAAGCGGACAGGGACAGGAGGGATCGCGCGGCCAAAGCGGGACTCAGGATGGCAACACCGGCACCGGCGAGCTCCAACTGTCTGGCTCCGGGACAGGCTTCTTCTTCGACAAAGAAGGCTACATTCTCACGAATGAGCATGTTATTGCCGGCGCTTCCGAGGTGAAGGTGACGGTAGAAGGTTACGACGAGCCGCTGACGGCTCAGGTGCTGGGGGCAAGCTATGAGCTCGATCTGGCGGTGCTGAAGGTGGTGAACCCCGGAGGCGGCTCCTTCCCCGCTCTGACGTTGGGCAACTCCGACGAGACAGCCATTGGCGACTGGGTGCTGGCGATTGGCAACCCGTACGGCTTCGATCATACGCTGACGACAGGCGTGCTAAGTGCCAAGGAACGTCCCATAACGATCCAGGGTGAGCAAGGCGAGCATGTCTACGAGCATCTGCTGCAGACGGACGCTTCGATCAATCCCGGCAACTCCGGCGGTCCGTTGCTCAATGAACGGGGCGAGGTCATCGGCATCAACACGGCGGTAAACGCCGAGGCGCAGGGGATCGGATTTGCTATCCCAACGTCGACTATTCTCGAGGTTCTGGAAAAATTGAAAACAAACTCCTTGTAAGAGGTAGTTCCATCCAAAAGTGTCCGCTTTAATCACGAAGCTTGTCAGCGAGGCGAGCCGTACCCCGGGGTACGGCTTGCTTTCTGCTTTCTGCCGGGTGCTGGCTGGAGCGTTAATAAAACTTTCTTGTCTTCTTCATAGGTCCGCCTGGTTAATTTTTGGGCTCGAAAATGGCATAATTGGCGACATCGCTTGCTTTTTTGGAGCAGGTGGATTACCATTTTTGAAGGAGCGCGTGTTGGCGGGTTATTGACGCGGCGTATGAAGTCTGGACGTCGTCGGCTTGAAGGTCGGCGAAACCCCGGGCGGACCGGAAGTTTGGAGGAATAGACAAGGTGAATGTGCTGGAGAACCAGCTTGCGAGGTTGGCGCTGAAGGGCGACCAGCAAGCTTTCGAAGAGCTTGTGGAGCTGTATCAGGATAAGCTTTTCCATATGGCGTACCGAATGCTTAGCAATCGTCAAGAGGCCGAGGATGTCGTCCAGGAGACGTTCCTTCGCGTGTATAAGAATCTGGATCGGTTCGACGAAACGCTTAAATTCTCGACATGGATCTACCGAATTGCGACAAATTTATGCATCGACAGGCTGCGCAAGCGCAAGCCGACTTATTCTCTGGATGCGGAGTCCAGCGAGTACGAGGGGCTTGACGGTTATTCCATGATCCCGAGCGACAATCGCACGCCGGAGTCCGAGGTTGTTCTGTCGGATACGCAGCGAATTATCCATCAGGCTATGGAGACGCTGCCGCCCAAGTACAAGTCTGTCATGATGCTGAGATACATACAGGACTTATCCCTGCAGGAAGTTGGCGACATTCTGGGCATGCCCGTTACGACGATCAAAACTCGTGTCCATCGCGGACGTGAGTTTCTTCGCAAGAAGCTGGAACATCGACTGTGAACTTTTATTAAAAATATTTTTGAAACATCCCTCGGGATGATACGTATCCTATACCGAGATTATGAACAACAGCAAGAAGAAAGGACTGGCTGCTATGGAATGCAAAGTCGCCATCGTCAAAATTCACGAATATCTGGACGGCGAGCTTCCGCGCGAAGAGAAGGGCGCCCTGCACGAGCATATACTTGCTTGTCCGGATTGCCGAACTCGCTTCGAACAGCTGGAGAAGACCGATGCTGCGGCATTCCTGGCTCTAGAAGGAAGCCACGCTTCCGTCTCGGGTTATGATGCGCAAGCTTCGCAGGCTCTCAAGAACCGCATCATGTCTTCGTTGCCGAAGGGCAAGACCAAGAAGAGGAACCGCTTCGTCCGCATGATCTATCGTTATCCTGGACTGACCGCTGCCGCGGTGTTCCTGTTGGTTATGTTCACCAGCATGTTCGCGACCTGGCAACAGGACTCCAAGTTGATTGTCGCAGGCGAGGATCTGCAGCATGTTGTCATCAATGGCAATACCGTCATCGTACCGGAGGGCGTCTCGTTAATCGGCAATTTGACCGTGGAGAACGGCCAGCTCGAGGTGCAAGGCACCGTCAGCGGCGATGTTACGGTGATCGACGGCTCCATGGTTCTGGCATCGACGGGCCATATTGCCGGCCAAAGCCGCACGATCGACCAAGCGTTGGATTGGTTCTGGTACAGGGTCATATCGACATTTAATGGCGCTGCAACAACTCATTAACTACGGCTTCCCTCCCGGAGGGAAGCTTTTTTTTCAAATTTAGAGGAATTCCCATGCCAAAAGTAGAAAAACATACAGTTGAAATGCGATAATAGAGATATACGCAATTTCAGGCAGCAGTCGGGGGTGAACGCTTGAACTACTTTACGGATTCTACATGGCAGGATTGGCTGAAGGATATTATCGATGTAGGCATCGTGAGCTTTATTATCTATAAATTGATTCTGCTGGTTCGGGGAACGCGCGCCGTGCAGTTGCTCAAGGGCATCTTCATGCTTATCGCGACTTGGGCGATTAGTACCTGGCTCAATCTCTATACGCTCAAATGGCTCATGAACCAGATGTTCACGCTCGGGATCGTGACCATTATTATATTGTTCCAGCCGGAGCTTCGGCGTGCGCTGGAGCAGCTGGGGAGAGGCAATCTGTTCTCGCGTTCCAACAGTCCGGAAAAGACCGCGCTCAGCGAGCAGATCGACGAAATTATCCGCGCCGTACAGCATATGGCGAAGCGCAAGATCGGCGCGCTGATCGTCTTCGAGCGGCAGACGGGTCTCAGCGAGATGATCGAATCCGGCATTGCGATGGAGTCAAAGATTACGTCGGAGCTGCTTATTAATATTTTCACGCCGAATACGCCGCTCCATGACGGGGCCGTTATCCTTCGCGGCAACCAGCTGATGGCTGCGGCTTGTTACTTGCCGCTCTCGGAAAATCCCTTCATCAGCAAGGAGCTGGGTACGCGTCATCGCGCCGCCATCGGCGTGTCCGAAGTGAGCGATGCGCTCGCGGTTGTCGTGTCCGAGGAGACGGGACAGGTGACGCTGTCGCTTAACGGCATGATCGTTAGGGACATTAACGAAGAATCGCTCATCTCGAAGCTCTTCGAGGAGCTGACTCCCAAGGCGAGCGGCCGGGGCAAGGACAGCGGCGGAGCCGCCAAGTCCCCGTTCTGGAAGCGGAAGGGGGTATAGAGGATGGATAAGTGGCTAAATCATCCGACAGCACTTAAGATCATCTCCGTCGTGCTGGGGCTCATTCTGTTTGCAATGGTACATATCGATCCCGAGACATCGCCGCAAACGGCGGCTTCCAGCGTCGATACGAAAGTGATCGAAGCGTCGACCATTGTGCCTACGGGGCTGGATCAATCGAAGTATGTAATGACCGCTATGGAGCCGACCGTCACGAAGCTCGTCGTGGAGGGCAGCATCAGCAAACTGATGGCGGCGTCCACCGACGATTATGTCGTGAGCGTCGACCTGACGAATGCGAAGCCGGGACCGCAGGAGCTGCCATTGACAGTCAAGCTTCCGCGGGGAATCAAGGAGGTCCAGCTGTCTCCGCGTACTGTCGTCGTGCAGATCGAGGAGATCGTCACCAAGTCGTTCGACGTGCAGATCATTACGGAGGGCGAGCCTGCAGAAGGTTACGTGATGGGTACGCCTTCGATATTAACGGAGAATGGAAGCTCGGTCGAAGTGACATTGCCGAAGGATGACATGGAGCGGGTCGGCGTCGTTGCCGTCACGCTGAACGTGCAAGGTGAGGATAAAACCGTCTCCAACAAGAAGGCCAAGGTGGTCGTATACGACTCCGAAGGAGTCGAGATTACGGGAGCGTTCGTCACGCCAAGCACGATACATGCGGAAGTGCCGATTACGCTGCCATTCAAGCAGGTGCCGCTGCAAATTCGTTACAGCGGCACGCTGGACGACAACCTCAGTCTGGTGTCCGTGAGACCGACAATAGAAAATATTACGGTCTACGCCCAGCAGGACAAGCTGGATACGATCCAGGTTTATGACGGCGCGGTGCTGGATCTCAGCAAGGTAAAGGAGTCCGGGAAGATGAAGGTGAAGGCAACGCCGATCGACGGCATTCAAGCCGTGTCTCCCGGCGAAATCGAGCTTGACGTAGTCGTTGAGAAGACGGCGACGCGCACGCTCGACAATTTGAGGATATCGGTTGTCGGCGCGCCAGCCGGAATGAAGGCTGTAATGCGTACGCCGGAGAACGGACGGATGAGTCTGCAGCTATCCGGTGCGGAAGCCGTGCTGGCGGACGTAAAGGAAACGGATGTCGTCATCACCGCTAACGTAGAAGGACTCGCTCCGGGCGTTCATACCGTACCGCTGGAGCTGGAGCTGCCTCCGTATATTGAGGCTGTATTAAACGATGGACAACCCTTGACGGCGTCCATCGAGATCGTGGACGAGTCGGCTTCGTCCGGGGGCGGCGAGACCGAACCGCCGGAGGATATCGAAGTTGGCGGTACGCCGACCGAGACGCCGGATCCCGGAGAAGAGAATTCCAATAATAGCGGCGGAAGCGGCAATGAAACGGCTGAAGAAGGCGGGGCAAGCGGCGGGGATGGCAGGAATACCGGCACGCGATCATTGACCACATAAGAATTCATAAATAACCAAGCTTGCGGAGATGCCATAGAGGAGCGATTCTCGACGTTTTTGTCACCGTCTAGGCGCTTGCTGCGTATTCGTATCAGGAATGCACCATTAATGTACTTAAAGGAGAACAGGAAATATGGGGAAATATTTCGGAACCGACGGCGTTCGCGGCGTCGCCAATAGAGAATTAACGCCAGAGCTGGCATATAAGATTGGCCGCTGCGGCGGTTATGTGTTAACGAGAACGGCAACGGGCCAGCCGAAGGTTGTCATTGGCCTCGATACGCGTATCTCCGGACCGATGCTGGAGTCCGCATTGATCGCGGGCTTGCTGTCGATCGGAGCGAACGTCGTCCGGCTTGGCGTCGTATCGACGCCGGCGGTTGCTTATTTGACGAAGGAACTGGAGGCCGACGCAGGGGTCATGATCTCCGCATCGCATAATCCGGTTGAAGATAACGGCATTAAGTTTTTCGCGGGAGACGGCTTCAAGCTGTCCGACGAGACGGAGCTGGAAATCGAAGCGCTGATCGACGCGGAGCAAGACGAGCTTCCTCGCCCCGTGGGCGTAGAAATCGGCACGTTGACGACGGACGAAGGCGCGAAGAAGCGTTACCTGGACTACTTGAAAACGACGATCGAAGGGGGCTTTGGCGGCCTTAAGATCGTGCTCGACTGCGCGAACGGGTCGGCTTACGAGCTTGCTCCTGCCGTATTCCGCGAGCTCGGAGCGGATATTACGACGGTAGGCGCGGAACCGGATGGCCGCAATATTAACGCAGGCGTCGGCTCGACGCATCCCGAATACTTACGCGAGAAAGTGCTGGAGCTTGGCGCCGATCTTGGTCTGAGCTTCGACGGCGACGCCGACCGACTGATCGCGATAGACGACAAGGGCGAAGAAGTAGACGGCGACTTCATCCTGTGCATTATCGGCGATCGGCTTAAGCGCGAGGGCAAGCTGGCCCATGACACGGTCGTGACGACGGTGATGGCGAACATCGGCTTCTTTAAGGGAGCCGAGAGCATCGGCCTTAAGACGGCGCAGACGGCTGTAGGCGACCGCTACGTGATGGAAGAGATGCGCCGCGGCGGCTATAACCTGGGCGGAGAGCAATCCGGCCATGTCATCTTCCTCGACCATATTACGACGGGCGACGGCATTCTGACCGCGCTGCAGCTGGTGGATACGCTGGCGGCATCGGGCAAGAAGCTGAGCGAACTGAAGGGTCTGATGCGAAAGTACCCGCAGAAGCTCGTAAACGTTCGCGTCGCGGACAAGAGCTTGTACAACGGCAACGAAGCTATTTTGGCCGCCGTTAAGCAAGTCGAGGATGAGCTCGGCGACAACGGCCGCGTACTCGTCCGTCCATCGGGCACGGAATCGTTGATCCGCGTGATGGCGGAAGGCCCGGACAAGGAGCAGGTAGAGGCTTACGTCGACCAGATTGCCAACGTGGTAAAGAGCGCTTTGGGCTAAACATATCGAAAGTTGTCGATTAATGCGGTTGACACGGCGGCAGCGAATTTCCGTTACGGATATTCGTTGCCGGCTGCGCCGTCTGTTTCTCGTCATTTTCAGAAAATGGTTGCGCGGGCAGGATAAAATGAATATGATAAGACGTAGGCTTCCATTCAAGAAGGAAAGAGAGGGCAGAGGTTGCTCCAGATTGATAAGCGCCAGAGCTTGCGTGATGAAGGCTGATGTACGTGCTGACTTAGAGTAGAGAGCATGGACGAAAGCTTCATACGGAAAGCTGACGAGGTGAAGGTGTTCGAAATTTCGGCGGGGACCTTCCGGTATATAGCGGCCAACCGAAAGCCGATACGCAAAACGATTGGGCGACCAATCCGACAAACGTACGGCGGGCTGCAGCAGAATGAAAAATTCGCTCCCGAGTGTCCAGGTGTGCCTCCTGTGAGGAAGGCGCGGGCAATGGGGTTGGTTTTGTCGCACTTATTTTTTCGTAATCATAGAGATCGTGATAAGGTGCATGGCCGGATTCGAAATTCGGGATGGCGACCTTCTCTTCGAATATGCTTACTTTGAGGAAATCATAAGACAACTTCATCATTTGCCTGTGCCGCCTTGGTTGGCATCCGTCTGGACGGGGAAATATACCGTTAACGGAGGTCTATTCATATGTGTGGAATTGTGGGATATATTGGTAATCGCGGGTCGCAGGCAATCTTGCTCGAGGGTCTAAAGAAGCTGGAGTACCGAGGTTACGACTCGGCAGGCATCGCCGTGTTTACGGACAAAGGGCTGGAGATCAAGAAGTCGAAGGGCCGTCTCGCCATGCTGGAGGATAAGCTGAAGGGAGAGCCGCTGGAAGGCTCCGTCGGCATCGGGCATACGCGTTGGGCAACGCATGGCAAGCCGTCCGACGTAAACTCCCATCCGCATACGGACAATTCCTTGAAATTTTCGGTCGTGCACAACGGCATTGTCGAGAATTATCTGGATCTGAAGGATGAGCTCATCGCCAAAGGGCATGTGTTCGTATCGGAGACGGACACGGAGGTCATCTCCCATCTGGTGGCTGACGAATACGACGGCAACATTGTCGAGGCTGTACAACGCGCGGTAAAACGGATGCGCGGCGCGTTCGCGCTTGGTGTATTGACGGAATACGAGCCGGAGCGGCTTGTAGCCGTACGTTTCGCTAGTCCGCTCGTTATCGGCATCGGCGAAGGCGAGAACTTCATCGGTTCGGACATTCCCGCCATTTTGGAGCATACGCGCAATGTGTATATTCTGAACGACGGCGAAATGGCTGTTCTGACACGTAATGGTGTCGAACTGATGACGACGGATGGCGATACTATTTCCAAGGAAATATTCCATGTCGATTGGGATCTGGTAACTGCGGAGAAAGCCGGATTCGATCACTTTATGCTGAAAGAAATCTACGAGCAGCCGAAAGCTTACCGCGACACGATGCTCGGCAGAATCGCGGATGACGGCAAGTCCGTCCATCTAAAAGAATTGTCGATGACGGATGATTATATCCGCTCCATCCGCAAAATTCATATCGTCGCTTGCGGTACGGCGTATCATGCAGGCTTGGTGGGAAAATCGGTCATCGAGACGCTGGCTCGCATTCCGGTCGAGAACGACGTCGCTTCGGAATACCGTTACCGCTCGCCCATTATTACGCCAGATACGCTCGTCATCGTCGTCAGCCAATCCGGCGAGACGGCCGACACACTGGCCGCTCTGCGCGAAGCGCAGAAGAACGGCGCTCGCGTGCTCGCGATCACGAACGTGGTCGGCAGTTCAGTCGCCCGCGAGGCGAACGATGTCATTACGACCTGGGCGGGACCGGAGATCGCAGTCGCATCGACAAAGGCATACACGTCGCAGTTGATCGCATTCTATCTGCTGGGCCTGCATCTGGCTCGCGTGGCGGGTACGCAGGAGCAAGCCGCTGTCGAGGAGATTATCGCAGGTTTGCATGCGCTGCCTGAGCAAGTCGAGAGCGTTTTGGAGCAAGCTCCGGTGCTCAAGCAAGTCGCCGAGTCCATGGCTCATCACAAGAGCCTGTTCTTTATCGGCCGCGGCGTCGACTACGCTGTCGCTCAGGAAGGTTCGCTCAAGCTGAAGGAGATCTCTTACATTCACTCCGAGGCTTACGCCGCCGGCGAACTGAAGCATGGCACGCTCGCTCTGATCGAAGACGGCGTACCGGTCATCGCCCTGGTGACGCAAGAGTCGCTGTACGAGAAGACGCTTAGCAACATTAAGGAAGTGAAGGCGCGCGGCGCCCACGTGCTCGCTGTCGCGAACAGCGGCTTCGAAGACGAGGTCGCGAAGTCTGTCGACGAAGTATTCTCGATACCGAAGACGCTGCCGATTTTGTCGCCAGCTCTGGCTGTTGTGCCGCTTCAGTTGCTGTCGTATTACGCCTCGCTGGCTTTGGGGCATGACGTGGATAAGCCGCGGAATTTGGCGAAGTCGGTTACTGTGGAGTAATTGGGGATTGATATTGCATGAATTTGTTCAAAGAAAATAAAGTATTAGACTCGGAAAATAAAGCAAATAGCCTACAAAGTCCACCGCTCCTCACTTAAAGTTTGCCCCTAAGCCGACGAATTTCAGGTTTCCACTCCTGATTTTCGCTCGGCTTTTTCTCACTCTTTTCCCCAGCCTGCTTACTCATCCGCTTCAGGGATCAGGGCAGAGGGAATAGAGTCCTTTTAATCCCCTGCGTCGGGCGGGAGCGGGAAACTTATTTGAAAGTCCACAATTTCTCATGAGTTGTTGGGAATTCGACTACCCTATAAATGAAGGCGCAACATTTCAATATATCAGGCATGTTATAACTGAAATGTAATCAAAATTACATTCAGGAGTTGGATAACATGGGCAATCTTATCAATAAAGTTGCGATCGTATCAGGTGGCAGTCGGGGCATCGGTCGAGCAATTGCATTGCGGCTTGGACGTGAAGGCGCTACAGTAGTTGTGCATTATGCAACCAGTAGAGATGCTGCTGAGGAAGTAGTCGAAGAGATTAATCGCATGGGTGGAAGTGCCATTGCCGTTGGGTCCGACCTTGGTACAATGGATGGAATAAAGACATTTTTGGGTGTAGCAGAACAAGAACTCCTCGCGCGATTTGGTTCAAAAGAATTTGATATTCTTATTAATAATGCAGGGACAAGTCTCGCTGCCGGCATTGAAGATACGAAGGAAGCAGACTTTGATTCGCTGATGGCGTTGAATGTGAAATCTCCGTTCTTCTTGATCCAGCAAGCGCTCCCTCATCTGCGCAATGAAGGGCGCATCATTCAAATTTCATCGGCAGTTACTCGCATTTCCTTGCCTGCAATACCGGCGTACAGCATGTCGAAAGCAGCTATAAATGGACTGACTCTTTCACTAGCCAACCAACTCGGTTCTCGTGGAATTACCATTAATGCAATTGCCCCAGGATTCGTATCTACGGATATGCAAGCGGCTATGTTACAAGACTCCGAGAGTTATCAGATCGGTGCAAACTTCTCGATTTTTGGGAGATGGGGTGAACCAAAGGATATTGCTGATATAGCGGCATTCCTAGCAAGCCCGGAAAGTGGTTGGATTACAGGTCAGGTAATCGATGCTAGCGGTGGTTCGCACCTATAAGATAATGTCAGTGTACAGCATCTGGTCTCATGATCGGCTGCTGTTGTTCGTTGAATTAACAAAAGCAGCGGCAGTCTAAGACTTTATTTATCAAGTCTTGTTCTGCCGCTGCTTCATTTAATGGACCAGTGTAAAATTTATTTACCGATAGCGTGATGCTTGGGAAAAAGCTGGACCTTACCGACGTCTGACCTGGCGAGGAGAGTATATTCGGAATTATAATGGAGCACCATACCCGACGCATTCACTCGGGCCGGTCGCCAAATGGCTTGGTCTATGGGGATAGGACGACTACAGTGAGTCGTTCTTTTCCTGTTCTATCTTCAATTGGCGACCGAAGGGGCAACAATCTGCTTGGTCGTGACATTGAGGCGATTATATAGGTTGGCTGTTGCAATACCTGCGATCAGAGTCGCCAATGCCTGTTCTTCGTAATGTCTGGCAGCCTCGTCGTAGATTTCATCAGGCACGGAATCTGCTCTGTCGTTAATTCGGGTAACGGCTTCGCTGAGCGCAAGGGCTGCTCGTTCCGCGTCATTGAAGTGGGAAGTTTCACGCCATGCCGAAACGGCGAGAAGTCGGTCTGCCGTTTCGCCTGCCGCTTGCGCATTGCGCGAGTGGAGATCGACGCACACGCTGTCTCCATTGATTTGGCTCGCACGGAGATAAGCAAGAAATAATGTCTTGTTCGGGAGCCCCACAACCGCTGCAGATCCGAACAAGGCTTTGCCAAGCGCTTGTAGGGCTTGACTTGCTTCTGGTAAAATCATGGCGGGGTTGTTCATTCTTGGTTTCATTGGAAACACTCCTTTGTTAAATATCGGTGCCGGTAATCGGCCCTCACTAGGTTGACGGATCAAAACTCGGGTTTGTGACATGTTCGGGCAAAATCCATTAGAAAGAAGGATTGGAAGATGAGTGCTACGCAGGATTGGTTGGCTGAGCAATTCGAAGCGCATCGCTCCCATCTTCAGGGGGTGGCTTATCGAATGCTTGGATCGTTGAGCGAAGCGGAGGATGCGGTGCAAGAATCTTGGTTCCGCTTAAGTCGAAAGGATACCACCGATCTCAAGAACCTTGGAGGCTGGCTCACAACGGTTGTTTCTCGAGTATGCCTTGATATGCTTCGTACACGAAAAGCCAGAAGGGAGGAAGCGTTGGAAGGATACTTGATCGAGGCAATCGTAAGCGATGAAGCTCAAGGCAATCCTGAACAGGAAGCGTTGATGGCGGAATCTGTTGGTCTCGCGATGCTGGTTGTGCTCGGTAACCTGAATCCGGCGGAACGCGTTACATTCGTGCTTCACGATATTTTTACGATGCCATTTACCGAAATTGCCCCGATCGTAGGGAAATCCGAGATGGCGACCAGACAACTTGCAAGCCGGGCACGCCGCCGAGTCCATGGGGACGTTTCGCATTTGAATCCCGATCTGTCGCGCCAACGCGAGCTGGTCGACGCATTCCTCTCTGCGGCGTACGCAGGCGATTTCGATACGTTGATTACAACGCTCGATCCAGACGTCGTACTTCGAGATGATCGACAGATTGAAGCTGTTCGAGTGATTCGAGGCGCGGCAGCATTGGCCAAGCATGTATCGGGACGAGCGAAAGCGGCTCAGGTGGCCCTCGTGAACGGTTCTATAGGCGTCATCGCCGCTCCGCAGGGAAAACTTCTTTACGTACTCCAATTTACGCTCAAGAACGGGAAGATCTCCGAGGTCGATTTGATTTCCGACTCTGCACGCATTCGCAAGCTGGATTTGTCGATTTTCCCATCATGAATGAAAACTAATCATCGCGAAAAAGACGCCGGGGAAGATGCCCGGCGTCTTTCTTTATGAACCCTGGTACGAACGTGATCTCCGTTAGCCTTAACCTTGTGCCGCATCCATGTTCATGTAGTTAATGGCCCACAGATGGCCGTCCAAGTCCACGAAGCCCCAATGATACATGAACCCATGATCTTCAGGTTCTGCGTGCAATTTCCCGCCCAAGGAGACAGCGGTATTCACGATTTCATCGACCTTTTCCCGACTCTCGAAGGCCAATGCGATCGTCATCTGCGCATACTTGCCCGTATCGACGGATTCCCTCTCCGTGAGCGTATTAAAGAATGCTTGATTGATCAGCATGACCTGCAGGTTGTCGCCGATCACGATGGCTACCGAATTCTCGTTCTCGGGAAATTGCGGGTTGAGCTTGAAGCCAAGCCCGGTGAAGAACGCTTTCGATTGTTCTACGTTTTTTACAGGCAGGTTGAAGCTCGTGAATGCGGACGTTAATGCCATCTTCAAAACACCTCTTCGTCAAATTAGTTTGTGTTCATTTATGCCTTCGTTTATATAGACGACAGCCGATCCGGAAATTCATCGGTCTCATGGATCTCGATCGGATCACGAATAAGTGGCAGTCCGTGATGCATCCGAAGTATTGTCTGAAACACTCCTATAGAGGCATCCCATATCGTTGGTTATAGTATATACTTTTTTTGTAGAAGTGATAGCTTCGTACAATGTCATAACGGAATTCATAATGTCATGAATGATTGCATTTTACGAAAGGAGAAATCATGGTGGATCAAACATACTGGGCTTTAGCAAAAAGCACCTTTACCCCATGGTGGATAGGGAGCGGGTACGCGGCGTGCTCCTGGGTATTAATGTAAAATGCCAGCTAGAGAAGAGAGTGGTGTGCGGACACGTTTTTTTAAGTCATTTCGGCCGCTGCATTGGCGACTGACGCGATCCTATATGCTGATCAGCATATTGGCATGGCTCCTTGTAGAGCTTCTGCTCCTCTTGGCGCTCGGGTGGGGAATGTATATGTCGCGCTCATTCTTGCTAACGACTGCTTTGAAAAGCAATGCGAATGTCGCCGGTTCTTTGCTGGCAGGCGATCATGGACCCGATCGTGCAGGCTTGGCTCTTTGGCTCGAGCAGCAGCAGCGAGTCGTGGACAAAGTGTTTTCTTACACGGGCATCCTTGCTGTCGTTGACCGTCAAGGGCAAGTTCTCACATCGACAGGGGCCGGCGTCCGCCCTCCGTCACATGGAACTTTGCTGTCGGCTCAGCTCACAAATCAGGCAGCGGATCAATTGCAAGCGTATCTCGACAGCCAGGGTGACGTCAAGTTGATAACGCATGAGAGCTCATCCACAGGAGTTCTGGCATTCATACCGCTAAGGGCAACGGAGAAGCAGGAGGATGGAATTCTCGTTATGCAGGCGGAAAACCTCAAGATTCACCACTCGTTATGGCTTGGAATCGGCGTGACTGTCTTGCTTCCAGCCTCAGTAATTATAGTTCTATGTGTTGGGGCGGCAGGCGCTGTGTTTGGTGCAGTCACCTCCCGGCCACTCATTCGGCGGTTCGGCACTTTGGCGGATGCGGCCGACCATTGGAGCCACGGCGATTTCTTTGTCTTGGTGCAAGATCCCGGCGGAGACGAAATCGGACGGCTGACACGCCGCTTGAATCATATGGCCGAACAGTTACAGCACCTTGTTCTGGTGCGCCAGGAGCAAGCCGCTTTGGATGAGAGGGGGAGAATGGCGCGCGATTTGCATGACAGCATCAAGCAGCAGTTGTTTGCGCTTTTTATGCAAATCAGCGGAGCGAAAGCACTTCTGCTGCAGGGAAAAGAGGGTGCGCTCCCCCGTCTGGAACAAGCAGAGGATTTACTGGGGCAGGTACAGGACGATCTCACGAATCTGATCCATGAGCTGCGTCCCTCCATGCTGGAAGGTAAAAGGTTTCCTCAAGCGCTGCGTGAGCAAATCGAGCAATGGGCAGAGAGAACAGGGATCGATGTTGTTTTTCAAGTACAAGGGATGAATCCAATCCCGTTGCAGCTGGAAGAAGCCTTATACCGTCTAACGCAAGAAGCGTTGTCGAATGTTGCCCGCCACAGCGAGGCGCGTACCGTTCGTATTCAACTCATTTTCGAACCGGATAGGACGACACTGGTGATTGCCGATAATGGCCGAGGGTGTCGTGTCTCAAGCGAAATAGGAAAAGGGATCGGTCTCCTTTCCATGTCTGAACGGCTCCTTCCATTCGGAGGAGAGGTTAGCTACCAGAGCAAGCCGGAGCAAGGCTTTGTCGTGACGGCAACAGTGCCGGGCCAGAGGCAGCAGGACAATGAAACATGATGGTGCATAGTCCTATAAGTGAAGGGAGTGAGAATACCGATGGAGGATGTCATTCGCATTTTATTGGTTGATGATCATAGCCTGGTGCGCCAGGGAGTTCGTTCATTTCTCGAAACTCAATCCGATTTGCGCATCGTGGGGGAAGCGGCTTCCGGAGAGGAAGCGGAACAACTTGTAGCCGATCTGGTGCCCGATGTCGTCCTGATGGATTTGTCGATGCCGGGAATTGGCGGGATTGAAGCGATCCGCAGGGTGAAGAAAAGAAGCCCCCATTCCCAGATTGTCGTGTTGACCTCTTTTCAGGAGGACGACTATATATTTCCCGCTTTACGTGCGGGAGCTCTTTCTTACGTATTAAAGAATGTTCAGTCGGGCGATCTTGCTGACATTATCCGAAAAGCGCGTGGCGGCGAAGCATTTCTCCATCCGCGCGTGGCCGCTCGGGTAGTGCAGGAGCTTCGCGAGGAACGAAAGGATATTCCGAACGTTTTTAATGATCTTACCGATCGCGAGCTGGAAGTGTTGCGCCTTATCGCCCAGGGAAACGCCAATGCGGCTATCGCGCAAGCGTTGGGCATCAGCGAGCAAACAGTGAAGGGTCATGTCAGCAATATCCTTGGCAAATTGCAGCTGGCGGATCGGACCCAGGCGGCTGTCTTTGCTTGGGAACAAGGCGTCGTTCAGCGAAAGCGCGGAGATGTATAGGATGCAGGAAAAAGAGGAGTAATGAACGGAGCAGATTGATAGACGGCATGACTAGGGGGCGTGATAGATATGCATACGCAAACGCAACATACGCAAACAAAATCGTTGGTTTGGTCGGGGTACGCAGTTTTTATTTGGTCCATCGTTTATATGTTGCCACACCTTTATTGGGCTTTAGGCGGCAGGATGGGGGGAGCATACTAAAACCTGATACAATACAATCTATCCATTTTGAATTAATTAATTGGATTGCATCCGTATTTCTAACCGTTGCCGGACTTATTGGTCTTGCATTTATTTATTGGAGTAAGAGCAGAGTTTCTAGTTATATGTTGATATTTATAGCCTGGGCAGGATGTTCGTTAGCCGCTTCGCACGGCATTTATGGCATTGTTTATCGCGTCCTTCAAATCAGCGGGGTAGTCGAATTGGAGACGGGACCATTTGACATCCATAAAGATGCCTTTGTGTTGTGGGATCTAGTGCTCTTTGAACCTTGGTTTTTAATCGAGGGGATTTTATTTGGCATAGTAGGGTACTGTTTATTGAAAAAAGCACGCAGCAGAAAAATCTGGCTGGCGGCTTGCATTTTCGGCATTATTTTCGGTTTGGTCACTGGGGTTATGGGCGTGCGATTTGCATAATGTCCAAAGGATGACAGGGCAAGTTGTCATTGGAATGCGTCTCCAATAGTTGTAGTTTTATTCTCAGGAAATTGCGGGTTGAGCTCGAATCCAAGTCCGGTGAAGAACGCTTTCGATTGTTCTACGTTTTTTACAGGCACGTTAAATTTTAAGCTTTATTTCTGCTGTCAGAAGAAAAAAGTTCTAGGCTGAAAATAAAGTACTAGACTCGGTAGGATAGTTGAATCTTATTTTATTAAAAACTATAATACTTATGTATCCTATTACTTCAAATCTATTAAGAAAGGAGTATCCAATCCATGAAGAAAAAATCTTTAATGTTTATATCTTTTGGATATGGATATTCGACTGCCGTTTTTTTCTAGAATTCATTTTACGGGTGAAGTCTGCCCAAAAATGGACGTTAAATATGGCAGTGAATCTCTTATAGAATGCGAGGTAATTAAACATGGACAAGTCGTTTATATCCAGAAAAAACCCAGCAGGTATGTATCACCCCGTTGGCAACTATACGCATATAACCAAAATCCCCAGAAATTCAGAGTTATTTGTAACTTCGGGTCAAATTGGGGTGGATGAAAATGGGGAGATTCCAGAGGATCTGAACGAACAAGTAAAAAACACTTTTGATAATATCCGGAAATTGTTAGTTTCTGAGGAACTGACATCTGAAAACATAATCAAAGTAAATATATGGGCAACTAAAAAAATTGATTGGGATTACCTCTATGAAGAGTGGGGGAAAATGTTTAGTTGTGATTATCCGGCAATGACGATTGGATATATTACTGAGTTAGGACTGCCAGAGTTAAAAATAGAAATTGAAGTATGGGCTGCTAAAGTATAGTGCAGGTTACTTCATCATAGTGATTTTCCCATGACGGCAACTGACCACTCGTTCAGCTGCCGTTTTTTTTGAATGTTGTCATTTGAATTCGCTTACAATTGTGCGATCGAAAACGCATTCATTTTAAAAAAAAGGATTGACAGCCATAGGCGCACACTATAAAATACAGGTAAAATACATGTTTAGTTAATGGTTTAATTACTAAAAGCGAGGAGTGCTGAGCAAGTAATGATACGAACAACAGTCCCGGTTCAGGGAAGCACGAAGTCGCGAAGCGCATGGGGAAGAATAGGTCTGCGGTTGTGGAAGGAACGTTACGTTCATTTGCTGATATGGCCAGGCATCTTCTATTTCCTTGTGTTCCGCTATCTTCCGATGGCCGGTCTTGTAATCGCATTCAAGGATTTCAACCCGTTTGCAGGGATATGGGCGAGCGACTGGGTCGGCTTTGCCCACTTCGCCCGTATTTTCGAAGATGATGAAGTTATAAGAGTGCTCTGGAACACGATCAATATCGCGCTTCTGCAAATTTTAGTCGCATTCCCGGTATCGATTGTGCTTGCGCTCATGCTCAATGAGGTGCGTAACGGCACATACAAGCGATTTGTGCAATCGATGGTTTACCTTCCCCACTTCTTGTCATGGGTCGTCGTTGCGGGGATTTTCACCGTATTCCTGCGGGGAGAAGGTCTGATTAACACCGTGCTGGGCTCATGGTTCGGGATAGAGGCCATCCCGTTTCTGACGGATCCCGCGTTCTTTAAGCCGCTTATCACATTGCAGATCATCTGGAAGGAATCCGGATGGGGCACGATTATATTTCTGGCCGCGCTGGCCGGCGTCAATACGAGTCTTTATGAAGCAGCCGTTATCGACGGCGCCAATCGCTGGAGGCAGCTATGGCATATTACGCTCCCGTCCATTCGCGGCGTCATTGTAATCATGTTTATTATTCGTTTGGGCAACGTGCTAGACCTGGGCTTTGAGCAGATCTTCCTCATGCTTAATCCATTTAATATGGATACCGGCAACGTCCTTGATACTTATGTGTACTTCAAGGGGATTCAGCAAGGCGATGTCAGTTTTGCGACAGCGGTAGGCATGTTCAAGGGCGCCGTCGGCCTCGTGCTCGTGGTCATTGCAAACCGGATCGCCAAGCGGTTCGGCGAAGATGGACTGTATTAATTCAAAAGAGAGGGTCGGGTGATTTGCATCTATGTACAACCGGTCTATAACCGATCGAATGATTGACGCTGCCAACTGGCTGCTTCTTGCTATCGTTGCGCTGTTAATGGTGTTCCCATTCCTGCATATTTTCTCCGTATCGTTCTCATCCTTGCGGGATGTGCTGGAGAAAGAATTTATTATGTGGCCGACCAATTGGGTGACGGATGCGTATCAGACGATTCTTGCCTCCAACAACTTTATTCGCTCATTGGGCGTCTCGGCGTACATCACAATTGTGGGCACCGTTGTTAGTCTGCTGCTGACGGCCACCATGGCATACGGTCTTACGAGAAACGTGACTGGACAACGCATTATATTGCTGCTCATCATTTTCACTTTGCTGTTTAACGCTGGCATGATTCCGACGTATCTGGTCGTTAAGGAAGTCGGGTTGATGAACTCGACATGGTCGCTTATCATTCCGTCGGCGATCAGTGCTTTCAACTTGATCGTGATGAGGCAGTTTTTCTTAAGTATACCGAACGAGCTGACGGAGGCCGGCCTCATTGACGGCGCGAGCGAGCTGCGGATATTTACAAGCATTATGCTGCCGCTGTCCAAGCCGTCGCTGGCCGCCTTCGGATTGTTTTATGCGGTAGGTTATTGGAACAAGTACTTTGAAGGCGTTCTCTATTTGAATGATTCCTCCAAATGGCCGATCCAGGTCGTTCTGAGGCAGATTGTCATTATGAACGAGGCGACCGCAGCGTTAGGCAACGAAGCGATGCTCATGCTAGAGAATCCGCCTCCTCCGGTGACGATCCAGATGGCTGCGATTTTAATGGCAACGCTCCCGATTTTGATTGTGTATCCGTTCCTGCAAAAGCATTTTGCCAAGGGGGTGATGCTCGGTTCGGTAAAGGGCTAGCCTATGTGCTGTAGCGGGCGGTCCGATTGGCTAGGCGAGCATGAGCAGGCAATGATGGAACGTTGTGAAAAGACAAAAATGGAGGGTTCTACGATGAAAAAG
This sequence comes from Paenibacillus agaridevorans, assembly GCF_018604145.1. Classification (NCBI taxonomy): domain Bacteria; kingdom Bacillati; phylum Bacillota; class Bacilli; order Caryophanales; family Paenibacillaceae; genus Paenibacillus; species Paenibacillus agaridevorans. The sequence goes on from NZ_CP075889.1 coordinate 7,686,090, forward strand.
AAAGCGTATCTCGTATCGACAGTAGCTGCCGCAATGTTGGTTTCGGCAGCATGCTCGAACGGAAACAATGCTGGCAGCAGCAGCGAGAAGCCAAGTCCGACGCAGTCGACGCCGGCGGAAAGCGCGGCGCCAGAGAAGGTTCATAAAATTAGCGGCATTACGTACATTTATGGAAACCCGGCACCTAATGACGGTGAAGGCTTGAAGAAGCTGAATGAAAAGTTTAACGTGGACTACTTCGTTGAAAAGGTTCCGGCGGAAACGTATCCAGAGAAGCTGAGCGCAGTCGTTTCCTCCGGGTCGATGCCGGATATGATCGGCTTCGAGGCCAGCCGCGCGGATAATTTCCCTCGCTGGGCGAAGCAAGGCGCATTCCTTGAGCTGAACGACTATATCGATCAGTATCCATCGCTGAAGGCCATTCCGGATGAGCTTTGGGCGCCATTTACCATCGATGGCAAAATCTACGGCATTCCGTCCTGGTCTCCGACAGAGTCAAGCTCTTTCTATATCCGTAAGGATTGGCTCGACAACCTGGGTTTGCCCGTTCCGACGAGCTATGAGGAACTGGCTAGCACGCTCATCGCTTTCACGAACGACGATCCGGATAAAAACGGCAATAAGGATACGTATGGCATGGCAATCGGACAGAACATCAACCCGAACTATGCTATGGGGCCGTACTGGCAGTTCGATTCTTACTACCACCAGGACGAGAAAGGGAATTACATTCCTGGCATGATCTCGCAAGGCCGCAAGGAACTTATCGAATTCTTTAACAAGCTGTATCAAGCAAAGGCGCTGACGCCGGACTTCGCCGTTATTAACTGGGCGGATACGAATAATGAGTTTTATTCCAGCAAGGCTGGCCTGTTCCTGGTTGCGCCAAGAGGCATGTCCCAGGACTACATGACAAGCTTGCTCGAGATTTCGCCGGATGCGGAATTTGCAGTGCTTCCTCCATTCCTGGCGCCAGACGGCTCCCAAGGACTTGTTGGCGGCAAGGGTTATGCTCGCTTCAATGCATTTAACGCCAAGCTGAAGGATGATCCCGAGAAGCTGAAGAAAATTCTCGACATGCATGAGTTCTCCCGTCAGTTCTACCCAATGGCCGAGCAAAATGCTTCCAATGCGGATCATGACTGGTTCTACGGCGGCGAAGGCGCAGGCTACGAGGTTGCAGACGGCAAGCGTAAAGTCATTGAGCCGGAGAAGGGCAGTCAGCCTTACCACTACTTCCAGGACAACACGGCATGGGTGCTTCCGGATCAGGATCCCGAGTTCGAGTCGGCCTACACGGAGCCGAAGCTCATTCAGGCAACAACCGATCTCGTGAAGATGAGCAAGGACTATAAGCAATACTTCCAGCCGAACGTAGGGGTCGTGTCCGAGACGGAAGCGGCGAAAGGCGCAGAGCTGATGCAGTTCCTCATGAACGAACAGACCAAAATGATCGTCGGCCAACGTCCGATTTCCGATTGGGATGCCGTAGTTAATGAATATCTGTCGCGCGGCGGATCTCAGATCATCGAAGAATATAATGCAGTGTTCAAGGAACGCGGCTATACAGAGCGCCGTTGGAAATAACGTATAGCGGATCGGGCTATGTATCATAGCCCGATTTGCTATCGATGGAAATTATTACGAAGAGTAAAGGTGCGTTTAATCTATGAAAATGGCAAAAATCGGAATTTATCTCGATTCGCTGGCTACGGCTCGTATTCACCAGCATCATGCTAACGTTTTTCAGCTCTACATCCAGGAGCTGATGACGTTTGCGGGTATTCCATTCAGGAGCTTCGACTCGGCGGACGAAATGGACGCTGGCGAATTTGATATCGTTCTTGCGGCGCTTACCGGCGGTATGGAATCGGAAAGCAGTCTATGGGACTTCGCAGAGCGAGGAGGCATCGTCATTTCCTTCGCGGGTTTGCCATACTTGGCGGCTCGGCTCGGCTGCCGGCAGCTGCAGGAGGTGCCGGTTGGCTATGCATCACTATCAGGCGAGCCTGGCGGTGGTCGCCCGATGCGATGCTTTCGGGCGCGTCCATGGCTGCATACGTCCTCGGATGCGGGTTCGCTTGCGCTTTCTTGCGAGGAAGACGGCATGGTTCGCGTCGGAGCTGCAGATGGCGCCGTCGCTGGGCCGCTTCTGCAGACGTTCCGGGTTGGCAAGGGGATAATCGCCCGCTGGGCCGTAGATATTCCTGCTCTGATCGTACGACTTCAGCAAGGCGAGCTGCCCGTCTATGAAGACGGCATTCCGGCGCAGGACGGATCAGGGGCCCTCAATGAAGGTATTCTGAAGGCGGACGACCAATGCCAACTGGACTGGGAAGCCGACAGAACGCACACGGCAACGGGTATGCCTTATTATGAGCATCCGTACGCCGATTATTGGCGAGAGGCGTTTATGCATCAGCTTCTGTCCGCGGCGTCGGCCTCCGATCTGATTGTGCCCTTCGTCGACTACTGGCCGGCGGGAGTCGAGGCGGTTGCTATGATCTCGCATGACAGCGACTTTAATAGCGACGATGCGGGCCGGACGACTCTCGAGGTGTTAAGCGAATGCGGCGTAAGATCGACATGGTGCATGATTGAACCGGGATATTCCCCAGAACTGTATCCGATGATACGGGAGGCGGGTCATGAGCTTGCGCTTCATTATAACGCTCTGGAGATCGAGCAAGGCATTTGGTCGCAAGAGGAATTTAATCGCCAAGCGTCCTGGTTCAAGAAGGCAACCGGTCTTCCGGCGGCAACATCCAATAAAAATCACTATACGAGGTTTGAAGGCTGGGGCGAGCTGTTCCGCTGGTGCGAGGAGGCCGGGATTCAGTCCGACCAAACACGCGGTCCAAGCAAAAAGGGGAATGTTGGATTCCCGTTCTGCACAAGCCATCCGTACTTCCCAATCGCCTGGGCAGATGAATACAATCGTCTCTACGATGTGCTGGAAATTGGATTCTTGACGCAGGATCTGATGCATCCGGCCTTATCGGATACGTCTGTTATTGCGCCTTTCCTGGAGAAGGTTATGGAGGTTCGCGGCGTCGCGCATTTTCTTTATCATCAAAAGCATATTCATGAGCTGCCGGAGGTCCGGAAAGCGTTGGTGACTACGGCAAGCGAAGCGAAGAAGCTCGGATTCGAGTTCTGGACCGGAGCCGAGATCAATGACTGGGTGAGGGCGAAGCGCGAGCTGCGGATTATTGGACTTGGCGAGGGTGGACGCTTGCGCGTAGAAGGCGAAAGAACGGCAATCGCCGCTTATCGTCCGCTGCTTGCAGGGGAGTCGTCCGAAGGCGCGGTGAAGCGATTTGGACTCCCGTGCGTTTTGCTGCAGGTCGAATTCGAAGGAGCATCGCGGCAACAATCCGTTGCGTTATCCTCATTACAATAAAGCCGAAGGGCCGAAAGGGGCAATGAAATGATAAGCAAGACGGAGGAGCTCGCGCTGTTGGGCGGGCCAAAGACGAAGACGACTGCATTTCGCACAGGCAAACGATTCGGGGTCGAGGAGGCTCGCGAGCTTCTGGAGGCGCTGGAGCAAGAGACGCTGTTTTATCATTTTGGCAATAAGGTCAAAACGTTTCTTGATGACTTTAATGCCATCTACGGTGTAAAGCACAGCGTTGCGACATCGTCCGGAACGGCGGCGATTCATGTGGCGCTCGGCGCGGCTGGCGTAACCGTTGGCGATGAGGTGATTACGAGTCCCATTACGGACCAAGGAACGCTGATTGGCATTCTATACCAGAATGCCATCCCGGTATTCGCCGATCTGGATCCGCATACGTACAACCTGGATCCCGCATCTGTCGAGGCGCGAATTACGCCGCGTACGAAGGCGATTGTCGTTGTTCACCTGGCCGGCAATCCTTGCGACATGGATGCGATCATGGCGATTGCGCAGCGTCACAACCTTAAGGTGATCGAAGATTGCGCTCAAGCCTACTTGACCCGGTACAAGGGGCGTTATGCGGGTACATTTGGCGATTATGGCTGCTTTAGCACCAATGATTTCAAACATATATCGACCGGCGACGGCGGCATGGTTACGGTGAATTCCGGCGAGGAGACAGACTATTACCGGGCACACGGCTTCGCGGACAAAAACTATCATCGATTCGGGACAGAGGTGCAGCGCGAGCTCCATTACGTTGCCCCGAACTATCGAATGACCGAATTGCAAGGCGCTGTCGGCATCGCGCAGCTGAAAAAGCTGTCATGGATTTGCGAACGTCGGCAGGCGATCGGCGATCGGATTACCGAAGGACTGCGCGGAACCCCGGGCATACATGTTCATCAAGTGACGGAAGGCGGGGCCTGCACGTATTGGTTCTACATGATGAGGCTTGACTTGTCCGCCTTATCCTGCACGAGGCAGCAATTCAGCGAGGCTCTTGAAGCGGAAGGGATTCCGAGCCGGCCCGGCTATATCCCGCAAGTGGTCTACAAGCAGCCGTTGTTCCAGCGGAAGCAGGCCTATCTGAACAGCCACTTCCCGTTTGATCTGACGGATCGTTCGTATCAACAAGGAGATTGCCCGGTAGCCGAAGAAATTTTAGAGACAGCCATACAAATTCCGATCAAAGAGTTTTATTCGGATACAGATGCAGAAGATATTATTCGAGGGGTGCGCAAGGTCGCATCGTATTACAAAAAGTAAATCTACGAAAGCGAAATCGATGACTTGTGAAAATGGGATGGTGAGCATGCAGCAGTATACAGAGCATGGCGTTCCTGCGCCTGTGGTAGAGTCGCGAACGGCCGCGGTGTGCCGAAGCCGCAACGGCGACGAGCGCGTCGTCATTCTGGCGAAGGGATTTCTGCTCGTTGTCGACCCGGTAACGGAACGCTGCACGCAGGTTTCGTTCCCGAATGGCAACACAGAATATCCATATATGTGCTTTGCCAGTTCGGAAGGCATGTTCTATGCCGGAGCCGGGACGCAGTTCATGGCGTTCGATCCGTTCGATTGCAGCTTCCTTCATGCCGAGGACGTCGGCATGGAGGGTGAACTGGTCGGCTTCAGCTATGCGGAGTCGGCGGAGGGTACGATATATTTTGCGGCTTATCCTCATTGCAGATTGTTTGGTTATGTGCCTTCGGAGAGACGCGTTATTCCGTTAGGCCAGCTTGATGCAGAGGAAAAGTACCCGAGTCATCTCGCGGTTGATGAAGCAGGCTGGGTGTATGCGGGCATCGGCACAGAACGGAGGGGACTGATCACCTTTCGGCCGTCCGATGGACGCACGATTCAGCTTGTACCCACGGAGGAGCGGACGCGAGGGATGGGCGTTGTTTACGCGGCTGCGGACGGCTCCGTGTACGGTCATTGGGCGTTCGCCGATTTGCGGGAAGCGGAGACGCCGGAACGATACCGCTGGATGCGGCTTCGCAGCGGGCAGGCAACGCCGGTTGATTGGCGCGATGTCCCGCCTTCTTTATATTCCGGAGCGGCGTTCTATCGGCTGCATCGTCAGCTATCGGGCGCATGGAAAATCGAGAAGCATGATCTGGCCGAACGAGAGCTGAGGCTGCGGGCGGCGGAGGGATCAAGCACGCGAATGATTCCGCTTCGTTACGAATGCGGCGGCGCGCAGCTGTCTCCGCTCAGTGCGGGAGCGGACGGGCATGTATACGGAACGAGCAACCATCCGCTTCACTTCTTTAGATATGAGACAGGCGAGCAGCGGATTCGCAGCTTCGGAGGGCAGGTAATTGAATTCGGCGGCGGCGGCAACCTGTGCGCCTATGCTTCAGTTGGTCCGATGCTAGCCGGAGCCGCTTATCCGGGAGGGCACCTGCATCTGATGGATACGAGGCTGCCTGTCCAGGCCGAAGCCGGGGATCCGAACCAAGCGCGCAATCCGCGCCTTGTTGCCAGTCACCCCGAGGTGCATCGCCCACGCTGCGCGCTGGCGCATTCCGACGGGGAGCATGTGCTGTATGGCGGTTATCCCGGCTACGGCGCTGTCGGAGGAGGCTTATGCCTCTATAATATAACGACAGGCGAGGACATGCTTTTGACGCATGACCAGGTAGTTCCCTTCCAGAGCACGATCAGTCTTGCGGAAGGCCAGTCGGGTCATATATTCGGGGCCACCAGTATCGAGACGCCGGGCGGAGCTGCGCCTAAGGAGACGGGAGCCAAGCTGTATCGGCTGCACTGGGAAAGCCGAACGGTGGATGGGGTATGGTCTCCCGTAGAAGCGCGGGAGATCGTCTGGATTTATGCAGACCGCAAGGGACGTATTCATGGCATGACCGAGGCTTCTCGTTACTTTGTGTTCGACCCTGTGGAGGAAAGGCTCTGCGCCGAAGCGGATTTGTCGGAGTGGGGTTCGCCGGTGCGGGTCGGTCTCGCAGCCGATCCGAACGGAACGATCTACGGTGCGCTCAGTGGGGCGATATTCCGCCTTGATCCGGATCTGTCCATGGCGGTGAAGCTGACGGAGCCTCCTGTTGCGATAACGGCGGGTCTGGCCGTCGCCGGGGACAAGGTTTTCTTTGCATCGGGCTCGCGGCTGTGGAGCTATCAATTGGAAGTATAAACGGCGGAAAAGCCGAAAGGAGGGATTTTATGAAGTATCGATTATCGGATTTGAATGAAGGCAACGTGCCAAAGCTTGCCATCGGCAAGGAGGCCGGCGCCGCCGAGGCATGGGGGGAACGGCGCGCGGAGATCGAGGCGGCATGGAGGGAGTATGTCGGGGAGATTCCCGCGCCCGTTGATCCGCAGCCGGAAATACTGGAGACGGTGCGGGAGCCGAATCATGTGCGCGTACATTTACGATACGCTACGGGCTTCGGCGACAAGGTAACCGCCTATTTGCTCATCCCCGGCGACGATCCGTCGCCTCGGTCTCCGCTTCCTGCTATATTAGCGCTGCATCCGACGCATGCCTCCGGCAAGGCCGACGTTGCGTCGTCCGAGGCGCGTGCCAACCGGGCGTACGGCTTGGAGCTTGCAGCGCGGGGCTATGTCGTGCTGGCGCCGGATACGATCACGGCAGGAGAACGCGTCTACGAGGACGAAGAAGCATTCCGGACCGCGCCGTTTTATGCCATGCATCCGACTTCGACGGCAGTCGGGAAGATGCTGCATGACCATCGGCAAAGCCTGGATGTATTGTCTGCTTTGCCGTTCGTGGACGCGACGCGAATAGGGGCGATCGGCCACTCGCTTGGCGGCTACAACGGCTTCTTCCTTGCCGGTTCCGATCGCCGAGTAAAGGCCGTTGTCTCAAGCTGCGGCTTTGCAACCTTCGCGGGGGATCCCGATCCGAACCGCTGGGGACAGAGGGAATGGTTCTCTCATTTGCCGCGAATCAGCGAATGCTTATCGTCCGGCTATGTGCCGTTCGAGTATCATGAGATCGCCGCGCTTGCAGCTCCGACGCCATTTTTTAATTGGAACGGCATGTCGGATCGGATCTTCCCGCATTGGCGGCCGGCAGCGGAGGCATTGGCGGAGCTCGGCGAGTTGTATCGGGTGCTCGGAGCAGAAGACCGGCTCGAGGTGCTGTTTGGCAACAGCGGTCATGATTTTCCGCCTACGATTCGGAAAGCGGCCTATGCTTTTCTTGATCGATGGCTGAAAGACGCGGTTGAGGAAGGATGACCTGCAAGTGAAAATATGTTACAATATTGAAGACTAATATACAATATAAGGAAGATATTGAAGGCAGATATGGACTGTCGTGAATGTGGCAGAGAGGGGAGCCGGTCGGCATGTTGAAACGTACCAATAGTTTTGAAGATCGGTATAACCGATTACAGCAGGAATTGCGAAATGAGATTCTCACAGGCAGTCTTCTTCCGGGCGAATTTATTTTGCCCGAGAATACGCTTAGCGAGAAGTATGAGATCAGCCGCGTGTCGGTTCGCAAGGTGTTGGCTAAGCTTGTCGACGAGGGCCTTATCGAGAAGATTGCGGGCAAGGGCAACCGAGTGCGCATTCCGGGCGAGGATCTTAAGCGCGAGACATTGACCGTCGCTTGGTTCTCCACGTCCTACGAGCTTGATATCATTCGTAATCTGATTGCTTTGTATGAGCAAACGCATCCTTATGTCAAGGTAGAGCTGCTGCTTCTGACAGAAGCAGAATATATTAATAATTTGGTTCATCTTATCAATTACGGGTTTGGACCCGATGTGTTCATTCTCTCCGATATTCATATTCGCCATTTGATCGAAAAGGATCATTTGGACATCTTGATGCCATATATGCCTGCCGGTATCGATATCGAGCGGGATAGCTACCAGAAAGTATTCGACATGTTTACGGTGCAGGGAGAAGTGGTATCGACGCCGATCGTGTTTTCGCCGACCGTCATTTGTTATAATGAGCGGCTGATCAAGGACGCAAGCGCCGAGCTGCATGATTCGATGAAGGATTGGTCCGATCTGCTGAGCTTGGCGGAGCGATGCACCGTGCAGCGCAAGGATAACGAGGTTATCGATCGATTCGGCTTCTGCTTCTCCGCATCGCCGAACCGCTGGCCCGTATTTATGCTTCAAAATGACGGCAGATTCATTGAGAAGGACGGGCGAGCATCCGTATTCTCCGAATCCAATAATGTCGAAGCGCTGCAGTTCTGCGTCGACCTGATGTACAAGCATCAGGTTTCGCCGATCTATTCGCACGGGAGCAGCTATTTGGCGGAGGGCTTGTTCAAGAAGGAACGCGTGGCGATGATTCTCACAACCTATTACTTTATGAACGAGTTCCGCGGTCATGATCTTCGCTGGGATGTGCTGCCGCTGCCGCAGCGGAAGAAGCCTGCTACTTTGCTGATCGGAGGCAGTCTGGCCATCAATCGCCAGACGAATCAGCCCGAGATTGCCAAGGACTTCATTACCTTTATGACGAGCAAGACCGCCCAGACGATGTTGAAGCAGCAGGGCTGCACGATCCCGATTCTGCGCGAGGTCGCGGAGGATGATGGGCTCCTCGACCCCGATATTCATCCGGAATGCTACAACGTATTCCTTGAGGTACTGCCGTATGCATCGACGCTCCGCGATTTGTCGCTTAGCCAGTCTGAGCTCGAGCTTGTTCAGAAGGAGCTCAGCTTGTTGTGGGCCAATATGGAGACGCCGGAGGACGCATGCAAACGCATCGAAGAGCAGCTGAACGGGCTCAGAAACATTGTCCCGGTATCGGGGGTCTGATACCGGAGGTCAGGCTACCAGAGACATAAGTGATAACACAGCGACAGTCCAGGACTTTATCGTCCTTCGACTGTCGCTGTTTCGATTTATTGGGTCAGATATTGGATGGCGATTTCTTGCCCATTGCCAACGATCTCGATTTCATAGACATCATTGCCGAGCGGAGTGATGCAGCCATTTTTATTTGTGCTCGGCGTAATTAAGCTATGGATACGCAAAGTCCCCGACCCAGTTGTAGCTGTTATGCGTATGGAGGTCGTATCCATATACAGCCTGACTTCGCCATTATGTATAGGGACTGTACCTTTTATCCAGCTCAGGCCGCCAAGATTTGGTTCAATATCATACATAGCGTAACCGGTTGCCGAAGGTTTAACGCCAATATAGTATTTGCCTAGCAAGTATATAGGACTTGCCCCCCAGGCATGGCACAGGCTTTTGCCGTAAGGCAAGCCGTACATCTCGTAATGCTGTAAATCCTTTGCTGTTGGATCATAAGTCTCCCAGAAGGTGGTTGCGCCCAGCGCGAGCATGCCTCCCCAATAGTTGATCATTTCATTTGTTACATGCTTGTGCTCGCCAATTTCGCATAAAGCGGCCAACTCATAGAAACGCATATATGGTGTTGTAATGGCTTGTATGTTTGGATTCAACAATATGTTCTGCTTGACGCTTTCTTTTTGCTCATTGTTCAGATAACCAAGGAGCAGGGCAAACATGCTGGCATGTTTAGTAATTTGCGCTCCTTGTTGTCCATCTTTATATTGATGAACAAGCCCTCCGTACTCTTTATTCCAATACAGGTTAAACGTTTTTTGCTTGATATCTATAGCTAAATTTTGATATTGTTGTTCGCGTAAGGGATCATTGGAAAGCCCCGCAAATAGAGTCATTGCTTCAAGACTTCTGCAAAATAGTAACTGTTCAAAGCAAACAGCCCCCTGATTATCTATATCCGCCCAGTCTACAAATACCCAATCGATCTCATGTCCTTCAATTAATCCGTCTTGATTGAGACGTGTCAAACAATAATCCATCAAACTTACCATTGAACCATAATGGGTTCGTATAAATGCTTCATCTCCTGTGTGAACAAAATAATCATACAGGCCAATAAACCAATAAAAGCTATAATCCAGTATAGTGTTAATGTGGGTGGTGACCGGATCCTTGCCTCGAAGGGAAATTAGTGTTCTCTTAACAATGTCTATATCAAAATAACTATAATAATTCATTAAAAACGACTGATACGCGTCTCCTGACCATACCCAGCGATCCCGTTTAATACCATCAAGGAAAAACTCCCTGGTGTTGAGCCGCAGCGTGTAAAGCGAGGTCTCCCATATTTTGTTCAAGGTTTCGTCCGAGCATTGAAAGTGGCCGCGATCTTGAACGGGCAAGTATTCATATAACATGGAAATAGAAGCGATCTGGAGCTCTTCCTCCCGGCCTTTGTCAGCCTGAACACGCACATACCTGAACGCTCTCGACTCGGGAAAGTTGTAGTTTTGCGGAGAAGACCCATGCAACAGACAGGAGTCAGTCTGAAGACAGTTTTCATCGTCCAATGCTTCTTCCAACGATTCGCCATAATATATAGTGAGGCCGCCATGACCAGTTGCTTGGTTGATTTTCAGATAGCCGATTGTTTCCTTGCCAAAATCAACGACCCAGCCTTCTTGTTTTTTTTCTAGCCGTTCTGGGAAGATCTCCGTTGTTGCTAGTTTGTAGGCAGAAGGGGGATGATCGGGGTGATCAAAATGCCAGAAACCAGCTTGATGCCACTGTTTATCTTGACAAGTTACCAGCCAATCGGCATTTGTTGCTATAGTATCCCCCTGTATAAATATTGCCGGTGCTGCCGTGTTATTGTAAACCGCAACGCGGATCTCATGTTTCCCGGCAGGTACAAGCAACTTGGACTGAGTGAAACGCTGGCTGTCCTTGCCGTCCAAATAGAGAGAAAACTCTCCATCGGCATAAATGGAAATCTCCTCATCCTGCTTTAAATCAACGTTGCAGCAAAAAGACACACTGCTGTAGTGCCGGTCAAGACGCCAAAATACCGGATAGATGGCTCCACGTACCTTGCGCCGTATATGTACCTTTTCATTTAGCCAAATTTCGAAATCTCCGGGATACCATATCCATGTTGCTTTAGACATATGCTCTCGCTCCTTAATGTTTACTGATATCGGCGAGGTTAGCGTATCATCTCTAGCAAATTTTCGTATATAGCTCAATTGCTACTCAATAGACAAAAAGGCAGAACGCAGAAATTTACTTCTTGGCAATCCGGGAAAGCTTAATTTTTTCCTCGTAATTTTTCAAAATTTCCGCACCATGATACTGATTCATCAGTTGATCCCGGTATTGGGGCCAATTACGACCGGACTGATCGGAAAATAGCATTTTGATATGGAATTCATGCTGCTTGCTGCGGAAGGCATCAACATCGATTTCCATCGGAGGGGTTAATGTTGTGCCGAGCTTGTCCTTTGTGGGAAGCGACGCCAAATAATCTTTAATTTCCTTGTCTCTTTGCGTTAATGCGGGATCGACCAGGTGAAAGCCTAAAACGGACGGCGTCTCGGGAGTGAAGAAACTCCATATGTCCAAAAAATCCAGTCTTTGTTTGTCTTCCTCTTTGTCCGGCGGTATCAGGGTAATGGTATTTCCGCTCCGCGTGTAATGCTGATTCTCAATGCCATAATGAGTAAGTAAAAAACCTTCTGGACCAGCCAGCCAGTCTAACAATTCAACCACTTTTTTAATTTTTTCAGGCTGAGTATCAGTGGTCATCTTGGAGAATACAAACGGATAACCCGGGTCAATTCCTGAACGCAACGGCTCATTGCCGAACGGATTAAAGGGCAGCCAATTGGCATTAGGATTGTACGCGCGGCTACGCACTTGAATGCTTCTGTGATTGGAATCATAGGCAAAGTCGGCAGTTTCACCAAGAATAACACCAGCCTTACCTTGAACGGCCTTATCGATATGCTCGCTGTTCTGGTTCAAGAACCAGTCCGAATCAACCAAGCCCTCTTTAATGATTTTGATCATGTCATTGATAACATATTCGAATTGAGGATCAGTACCCATGTCTATTAATTTGTTGTTAACGGTATAAGAAGGGTATATCAGCCCGTTCTTTATGTATTCAGGCCATTCGGTCGAAAGGGTCGCACTGTTGCCTGATGTCGTAAAACCATACGTATTGTTAAGGCCGTCATTGTCTGGATCTTGATACGTAAAGGCGCGCAGTACGGACAGATATTCCTCATAATTGGTTGGAATATTGAGATTCAACGCCTCCAGCCAGTCTGCCCGAATATAATAGCTTCTATATGCATTTTTGTCATAGGGGATTGGCGCGCGATAGAAACGATTATGAAGTTGATAGTCTTTGAGAACTTGCTCGCTAACCCAATACTTGTAATAATTCGGCATCGAAAAGGGGCTTACATAAGGCGACATATCCGCAATAACTTCATCCAATGCCGACTTGGAACCGCCATCGTTGCTAAGCTCCAACCACATATCCGGCGGGTTGTTGCCATTAATCAAATCGGCTAAGCGGGTTGTATAATCGATTCCGGCTAACGTATATTCTACGTCAAGAGAAATATTGAATTTGTTTTCGATCGTTTGCAAGACAAAATCCTGATCAGCCGGGGGAAGTTCAATATGCTCGGGGGCACTGATAAGAAGTCGAATGTTGAGTATATCAGTGGCCTGGGGCTCAGAATTTTGCAGCTTCTGCGATGTAAGGGTTCCCCAAATAATGGATATGAAAACAAGCAACAACAATAGAGGAGTAATGACAAATACATATTTTTTGCGCATATGGAGACCTCCTGCCCTGTGCAATGATCATGAAGATTGTTGACTTGATCAATAATTGAAATATATCATAGCGTGTAACCAGGCTACGTGCAAGAAGCGATTTCAGCCAGCCTTATATATGCAATTGTCGTTCGGGAGGGTATCATGTGAAAAACAACTGGTTCCACAAGCTGCTTGTGTCTTATCTGCCGGCGTTTGTCATTATTTGCTTAAGCATGTTATTAATGAGTTATTTGAGTTTGATGGAAATGTCTAAAAAATCAACGGAACAGGCCCATACGGCCCTTGTCCAAAATGTCAACAAGCTGATTGATCAGAGACTAGAGAGCGTTAATTCGCTGATGAATTATGAGATCAAAAATAATGTCGCCATCAATAATTTCTATGATGACGCCTTCAAATCCGATCGCTATTACACCGATGTCCAGGCAGCGGTAGCTGTCAAGAAGCTGCTTAACGACAACCCGTTTATCGAATCCATCTACCTGTTTCGGGTTCCTGATCAAATGGTGCTTTCACCATCCAAACTGGTCAACCTGGATCAGTTTGACGATAAGGGGTACATCGGCGCCACGCTTAATAGCAGAACGGCCTATAGCTGGAAGCCAAGAACAGTCAAGACGTCAGTAGAAGCGAACGGAAACGCGGATATAGCAGAACGACGGGTAGTCAGTCTAGCCAAAAATACCAATTTGAAAAACTATAGCTTTATGATTGTTAATGTGAATATTAATCAAGTTAGTGAATTGCTTTACAGCATGATAGACAAGGACACGACTTTTATCCATCTGATTGATCCCGAAGGAAAAGTGATTGTATCTACTGATCCCAGCCAGCAGTATAATAGCTCGCCTAGCGGCGGGAAAATAATTGCTTCTGCTAAATCGGCTTACACAGGATGGCTGGTAAGCAGCGGCAGTAAAGTAGGAGGTATTGTTGCGTTTGTATCCTCCTTATTTTATTTGTGGATGGTCCTTTCTTTTATGATCATGCTTGCCGGGCTCATCTGGATTATTTATGTGTCGCGACGAAATTATCGCCCCATTAAAACCATAATGGAACGTATATCGGTCTTGCCTGGGAGTAAGGAGACGGAAACGAAACGGTCCAATGCAGATATCGACGAATTTCAATATATCGAGACGACGATCGATTCTCTTATGCAGGAATCAAGCTCATTACAGGAAAAATACAAGGAAACCTCTTTGTTTAGAAAAAAACATATTTTGCTAAGTATGCTTGGACTTGAACAGGGCAACGGCATTACCAAATGGGAAGAGGAGTTAAAGCTGCTAGGACTTCGTTGGACCAAGCACGGAGCTGTTGCGGCAATTGTCGAGATTGACCAATATTCGAGATTTATTAAGGAGTATAAGAATGATCACCATTTGCTAAAATTTGTGCTCAGCAACGTAGCCAGAGAAGTTGCCGAAAGCAAAGGGTTTTCCGTCTGGTCGGAGTGGATTGACCAATCGCGGATGGTTATCTTGTATTTTTTGGCGGGGAATGAAGGGGAAGAAAGTGCGCTTAAAGATAATTGTGAGCTCTTGCGAGATTGGGTTGCGCAAAATTTGGACTTTACTATAACGATTGGCATTGGTCCACTCGCGCAGCATATCGAGCAGATACAATCATCCTTCCGGAAAGCCGCTGTCATTGTAGGTTATAAATCGTCACTCGGGATCAATCAGGTCATTATGGCTGCGCAGGTCATAAACCGGCCAAAAGGAGAGCTGTTTAAGCAGCTACAGTGTATTCGTTCGACCAGCCAGCTGTTTCGGGCTGGAGACAGCCAATGGGAGCTGCACTTTCAGGAAATGTATGAGGATTTGAAATTGCAGTTGTATGCGTATGATGATTTGACCAGCTTAATGCAGGTGCTCATTAGTCATTTGCAAAAGGAATTATCCGAGCTGCCGGAAGAGCTATATGCGATTTGGCGAGATGAAGCTTATCAAAACCTGATCAAAGAGCTGGAACAAAATGAAACCTTGGATGAAATATTTGCGGCGTTTAAAGCAATCATGCAAAATTCTCTTTTAAAAATGAATGAAATCCGTGAAAACAAAACCTCGCATCAAATGGTAATGAACATTAAGCAGTATATTACTGATAATTTTCATAATCCTGACCTATCGTTAACGCATTTGAATGAGGCGTTTGGTTTAAATGCCAAATATTTGAGCCGACTGTTTCGGGAATCATTTGGCGTAAAGTTTCTAGAATACGTGACAAGCTATCGAATAGAGAAAGCGCAGCAGCTGCTGGTCGAAACAGACAAAACGATTCAGGATATTGGACAGGAAGTCGGTTACGAGCAATCCTTGACATTTATTCGGGTATTTAAAAAGCAGACGGGAGAAACACCGGGACAATATCGTAAAATGAAAATGAACAAGTAAGGGACGATAGAGCGGCTTGCGGCGTTAGCGCAAGGCCGCTTTATGTTGTTTTTGCGCGGTTTATCAAGTCAAAAGTTCCTTTTTGTCTATCATCTTACATTTAAGCTATGTACGATAAAAAGGTTGCGATGCTATGTTGATTATGCCAAACGGCAGCTGCAGCCTGGCAAACGCTTTCAAACTAAAGGAAATTCATTTAAACCATTTTATGCGCTTAATCAATTTTAAATGGGGGGTACAGTTAACTTGAACAAAAAGGTAATGTCTATCATTTGTTGTTTAGCCATCTTATTAACGACCTTTCAAAACATTTATGCAATGGCCCCACTCAATGACCAATCCCCATCCGTCACTCATCCTGATTTTATTCAAGAGCTGCCTAACGATGCATGGGTATTAATCGAAAACAGTGAATTAGCTCTTCATGGTAATGCGATCAATGTTGCTGATGCAACTGCCACAGACGGTTCGGCTGCAAGGATTGGCCCCAATAACAATGAGTGGGCTATCCAGCTGGGCAATGACATTTTGCCAGAAGAAGATAAGTGGGATATTTATGTGCGTATGCGGATAGATAATAATCCAAGTGCCGCACCAACGCATGCGTTCGTATATGGACAGCATCCGTCGGGAAATATCGGATTTGGTTCTCTGGATACCTTTGGGGACGAACAGTACCATTATCAGAAGCTGGTTTTTTCTTATGACTCAAGCATCAGTAATCAGCTGATTTACTTTACTACGGAGAATGCTTCCTCGGCTAATTTCTATGTCGATCATGCTTATGCAGTTAAAATCAATACGGATGAACCAACTGATCTGCCTGACTTCTTGGACGGAGTGCCTGCCGAGAATTGGATCAAAGTCGATGAGACGCAAATGGAATTACACAATCCAGCTATTTTAGATACCGACAGAAAAGCAGAAAACGGTATGTCTGCTGTTTTGCCTGGCAACAGTCCGGTTTGGGCGATACAAGTATCTAACAAAACTATTCCTGAAGAGGGAGAATGGAAAGTATTTGCTCGTGTTCGAGTAGACATTGGAGATCAGAACCCTGCTTATGCTTTCAACTATGGGATTTATCCTCCATTAAGCTCCGGCAGAGTAGCGGATATCGAAACATATGCGGATGGTGAATATCATTATCTGGAATTTGATTATAAGTATGGCTATCAAGCAGGAGTAAGCAATCAATTTATTTGGTTCTCTACGGATGGCATAAATATCGATAAGCTTTATGTGGATCACTTCTATCTTGTAAAGCATATCCCTGAGGTAAATTCGAATCTGCCTGAGTTTCTGGAAGGAGTACCAGTCAATCAGTGGATGATGCTTGAAGAAAACGAGTTCGATCTATATAATCCGGCAGTTATAGTGTCAGATAACGAAGCAGATAATGGTAAGGCTGCCAAGCTATCCGGCAATGCGAATGATTGGGCCATTCAATTACCTAAGACAAAGCTTCCTCAAGAGAAGTATTGGGAAGTATATGCCAGGGTGAAAATTGATGCAGGTTCAGTAGCGCCTGACGCTTCGGGCTTTGCATTCAATTACGGCTTCTACAACGTACCACAGAACGGTAAATTTGCAGCCTACTCTGATTATTCCGATGGTGAATATCATTACTTGAAATTCCCATGGATCATTGATTCGGAACAAGAAGATCAACTGTATTTATATTTCTCAATGAGCAACTCACTGGCTGCTAATCTATATGTCGATAAGTTTTACGCCGTAAGCTATACTCCAGAAACAAAAACGGAAATACCGGATTTCGCTGTTTGGCTTTCAGTGGATGATTGGTTAACCATTGAAGAGAGTCAATTTGAACTGCAATCGCCTGCGGTTATTCGTGATGACAAAAAAGCGATGAATTACAAAGCGGCGCAGCTTGCCGGCAATGTGAATACGCAAGCGATTCGAATTCCCAGCTCCGTTCTTCCTACTGCAGGGGAATGGAAAATCTACGCAGACGTCTATGTAGAACAAGGTCAAGCGCAAAGCGGAGCACAAGCCTTCACTGCCGGTATGGAAGATACAAATTCGCAATCCAGATCCTTCTACGTCCCAGAGCAAGCGGTCGGTAAATACCAAACGATTCGACTGCCATGGACATATGAGTATGATGCGAATGCCGCCAACCAATTTATATGGTTTTCAACGAACGGCGCTTCGATCAAGAAACTAAATATCGACCGAATTTACTTGGCCAAACATGTAGAACAAGCACCAACTGAAGTCCCGGCATTTGTTAGCCACCTGGATGCTAATGATTGGTTGAGCATTGAAGAGAGCGATTTCCATGTCTCTGCACCTGCTGCAATTGTGCAAGATGCAAAAGCTTGGAACCAGCAAGCCGTACAAATTCCAGGTAAAACAGCAGCAAAAGCAGTTACAATTGATCAAGCAGACTTGCCTACCACCGGCAAATGGAAATTGTATGCCAATGTTCGCGTAGAATCAGGACTTGCTTCTACCAGCAATGCGATGCAGGTTGGTTTGTCGCCGAACACGGCCGAAGGAACTTCGATTAGCAAAGTTCCTCTAGCAAGCGGAGAGTATCGCTATTTGGAAATTCCCTGGATCTATGATGCTTCCGCACAAACCGACGCACAACTATTCTTCCATACAGCTAACACGCAAATCGACAAGCTATTTATCGATCGGGTTATCGCTGTAAAATACGAAGAACTAGAAACGGAAGCGGTAACGATTGTTGACGATCGTATAGCTAACGCTGTCATTGTGTACCCGGAGCAAGCAGACACAAAAGTAATTGATGCTGCTTTTACGCTGCAGAACTATGTGAAACAATCCACGGGCGTTACTCTGCAAGTAATGTCGCGTGACTGGGCGTTAGCGTTGCAAAGCGACATTAATCGTATTTATGTAGGCTTTAATCCATACAAAGATTATACAGCTATGTTGAGCGGGCTTAAAAAAGATGCATTTATTATGGATGCCAGCGGCAACTCGATTACAATTATCGGCGCTGACAAGTGGAGTACAGAGTTTGGGGTATATCGTTTCCTTGAGAAATATGCAGGCGCGATTTGGTTAATGCCGGGGCCGGACGGAGAGGATGTACTTTCGTACGATACGATCTCTGTTCCAAGTGGTACGCTAACGGATGAACCTGATGCAATTGCCCGTCATTTCTTCGGTACAGAAGCCGAATGGGGATTACATGCCAACGCAGAGTGGGCTGTACGAAATCTGATGCACGATAGCTTGAATTTTCATCATAATATGACGGAGCTATTCAACCCGTCTGTGTTTGCCGACCATCCAGAATACTATCCAGACGGAAAAGTTCCTACTCATGCTTTCGAGTGGCAGCCATGCTTTAGCGATCAAACATCAGAAGCGGCTATTGCGAGAATTGTTGAATTCTTTCAAAACAATCCGGATGAGATTTCTTATTCACTTGGTGTAAATGACAGTAAAAACTATTGTGCAGCAGACATTGCACGCTCCCCTAAGATTAACTCCATGGGTGCTGTCGATTTGTCGGATGTCTACTATGCATGGGTAAACGATATTGCAGAGGGTGTAACTACTTATAATAATGGCGAATTCTCTGACAAATATTTTGGCTTGCTTGCGTATTGGAATGTTTTAGAACCGCCTTCCTTCCAGCTGCATGAGAATGTAGTTCCGTATATCACGGTTGACCGCATGATCTGGGGGAATCCTGATGAAAAAATAGGCGGACACGCACTAACAGAAGCTTGGTCAGCAGTTGCGACTAATCTTGGTTTCTACGAGTACATTTATGGCTCTCAATATCATGTTCCGCGTATTTATATGGAAACTTTGTCCGACATGTACAAATACGCTGCAGAAAACAACGTAATCGGGCATGTTGGCGAGTTGTTCCCTAATTTCGGCGGTGAAGGCGCGAAACCATGGGCAATGGCGAAGATGCAGTGGGATGCTGATCTCAATGTAGACGATTTAATGTATGAATGGTATGAGAGAGCAGTAGGGGAAGAAGCGGCTCCATATCTAGAGGATTATTACGCCATTTGGGAAAACTTCTGGACAAATCGCATTTTCGATACGGAGTGGTACCAAACCTGGGCAAACCGAGAAATTCGTGCAAATTGGCTCTCCTTTGACGACCTGCGCTATCTTCAAGATGTAACAGAAGAAGAGCTGACGCAAGCTCGTGCGCTTATGGAACAAGTAGTTGCACATGCTGGTGACGGCAAACAACAGGTTCGTGCTGACAAGATGATGCAATCCTTCGAATATTACGAGGCTTCTGCAAAATCTTTCCCAAGAACGTCTGCAGTTGAACCGGAAAATCTTGAGCAAGCTGAACAATACGTCGCCTTCATTAAAGACAGCTATGAATATGCTAAAACGCGAGTTGAATTACGTAATGGATTTTTAGGCGATCCGATTCTAGAAATCTCCGATTATTTGAATCCTGCGCAATTTGATGGTGTTCAATCCAAAATGATTGAGGCATTGCTCTCCTATTTGGAGAAAAATCCTCAACATACTGCTGTTAAGGCCGAGTTGAACAGCTTCTTAATGCAAATTGGTTACAAAGAATATCTAGCAACTGCCGTAAAAACGACTGCTGACAAAGATGATATTTTAAATACATTAGACTTCACGTCCGGTCCTTGGACTGGCGTGCAGCCTATGTCGGATTTCCTGGTCATGAGTAAACGTACGGCAGCCCCTGCGGAAACAAAGGTGTATCTATTATGGGACGAAGAGTACCTGTACGTTGGCTATGATAATGTCGATCACAATATCAATTCGCCTGAAGTGAAAATCAGTAATTCCATTACAGCCGGCGGCTGGTGGACAAGCGGGGCAGATGATTCTGTAGAAACATTTGTTGCTAAAGACGCTTTCAGTCCCTATTATGCCTACATGACAAATCCGCTGGCAATTAACGTACTGTATTATAACGCAGGTGCAGGCCAAAGCTATCAACCGACGAAGCAAATTGAAACGAATGCTGATTTATACGAAACAGGCTGGAAGGTTGTACAAGCTATTCCGTTTGAAAAGATTGGTGTAGATCCGAATGAAACGGACAGCTTGATCGGTCTATTTTTCCGGAATTACCACGGCAATTCGGTATATATCGGATGGGGGGGAAGTCAGCCTTGGCGCCCAGACACCTTCCATACGATCAAGCTTCAAAAACCAGGCGGCTCTAATCCGGATCCTGGTTCAGGCACTAATCCAAATCCGGGCGCTGGAACCGGAACAACTGTTGTAGAAGAAACAGATGAATTTATTTCGATTGAGGAAAGTACGCGCGGAGATCAATCTGTCGTCACGTATGAGATTAACCAAAACCATGTTGCAAATGTGCTTGCAGCAAATGGACAAGCTTCAAAAGTCACAATACCTGTCGGTGGAGACTCTGATGTAATAATCGCTCGGCTTAATGGCGAAATCATCAAGCTTCTACAAAACAGCCAAGCGACGCTAGAAGTTGTAGCCGATCGTGGCACGTATACGCTGCCTGCTCAACAAATCAATTTGGACGCACTTGCAGCACAATTCGGATCTAATGCAGTGCTAAAGGATATCTTCTTCCAGATCGAAATTGGCGCCGCATCCGCAGAAATGATTCGTATTGTTGAAGCTGCAGCCAATAACGGACAGTTTGACATTATGGTTCCGCCGGTTAACTTTGTAATCACTGCTCATTATGGCGGTAAACAAATTGAAGTTTCAACCTTCACAGCTTTCGTGGAGCGACTAATCGCTATTCCAGACGGCATTGATCCAAGCGGCATTACAACGGCGATAGTTATTGATGCTGATGGAAGTACCCGTCATGTACCTACGCAAATCGTAAGTATGGATGGAAAATCTTACGCTAAAATCAACAGCTTAACTAACAGCACGTACGCTTTAATCAGCAAATCGATAACGTTTAAGGATACGACGAACCATTGGGCAGAAGAAGCTATTCTAGATATGAGTTCACGTACGATTATTAATGGAATCGGCAAGCAAATGTTTGCTCCTGATCGTGAGGTTACACGCGCCGAATTTGTTGCTCTTGTTGTTCGTGGTTTAGGAATCCCGCTTAAACAAGGGGAGTCCAAATTCTCTGACGTAACATCCGATGCTTGGTACGCCGGAGTTATTCAGGCAGCTGTCTCTTATGGTTTGATTACTGGATACGAGGATGGTACTTTCCGTCCAAATGATCGCATCACGCGCGAACAAACGATGGCAGTCATTGCTAGAGCAATGCTCTTAACAGGGATGAGTGACGGTCTTGATTCCGCAGCTGACACAGATTTATTAGCAGCCTATCAAGATGCCGATTCTGCAGCTGCTTGGGCAAAAGCCAGCATTATCAAGTCCGTCGAATCAGGTATTCTTACTGGTAGAAGCGGTCGCTTCCTTGCACCAAAAGCTTTCATTACTAGAGCCGAGGTTGCTACTGTCATTCAACGATTACTAAAAAAATCGGATCTTATCTAGCTGTTTATTGATTTTAGCGCCTTTATTAAGGCAAAAGTTCCTTTTTGTCTATCACATTACATTTAAGCTATGTACGGAAAAATGCTTGAAATGCTAAGTTGATTATGCCAAATGAAAGCTGCAGCGTGGCAAAAGTTGTTCAAGTAGCTACACGAATCTAATTCTTTTTTGGAGGGGTCAACATTGAAGCGTAAACACAAAAGTTGGAAGCTGGCACTCATCTGTATTCTATCGATTGCAATGCTAGCCGCATGTTCGGGCAAGGGAGCTACACCAGGGAATAGCAGTACACCATCAAGCTCGACTCCAGATACGACTGCAGCTCCTGGAAATTCGGAACCGGCTGTTTATGAGGAAAACGGTTTGCCTAAAGACGAGAAGGTGACGTTGAAGTTCGCCTATTGGGAAAGCGGTACGGGACGGGAATGGATTGATTATGCCATTCGTACTTTTGAAGAAAAATTCCCTAACGTAAAGATTGATACAACCTATTCTCCGAAGATCGATACGATTATTTCAACAAAAATTTCAGCGAATAATGACGACGATATGTTTGATATCTTCTCTGCTTTTCTAGGGGAAAATTCGGCTGCAGTCGCAGCCGCGCTTGCCAAGGAAGGGAAAATAGTGCCGCAGGAGGATCTGTGGGAGCGCAAGCTGTATGATGGCGACGGCAAGACACTTGGCGAATTAACAAATGCGCTAAATAAGTCGACGCCGACACTACATGGTACACAATACGCTCTTCCATACAGTCAGAATGTAACGGGTTTATTTTATAACAAACTTTTATTTGAGGAAAAAGGCTGGAATCAAAGCCCGCAAACCTGGGCCGAGTTTACCGAATTGGTGGATACCATTCGCGCAGACAATATCATCCCAATTACGTATCCGGGCAAATATCCAGGGTATTTGGAATTTTCTCTAGGTGTTAATCAGATGTATGCAACAGCTGATATTAATGGAAATCTAGATTCATTCAACAAAAATTACAAGAACTATCAAACGCCGTTTTATATGTCCGAAGAGAGTGTAAACGTTCATAACAAAATTTATGAATTAGGGAAAAAGAAAGCGTTCCCGGATGGTGTTGCGGCGCTAAGTCATACGCAATCACAGATGCAGCTGCTGCAGGGACAAGCGGCAACAGCTTCTACTGGCGAGTGGGTGCAAAATGAGATGAAGGATTCCATTCCGGAAGGATTTCAGTGGGGCTTTATGCTGATTCCGATGGGAGAGAAGGCGGAGGATGTGAAGTATTACAGCTCGCATCCAGGCGGCGGGCATTACATTTGGTCCGCAAAGCCCGAGTTGAACAAGAAATGGGCGAAGGAGTTTATTTTGTGGATGTATAATCTGGACGTGCAGCTGCAAATTGCCGAAAAGGCGGGTACATTGCCTGTTCGCGCCGACTTTTTAAATGATGAATCAAAAGCGGACAAGCTGCAAGATGCTCCAAAGGCGGTACTGGAGTATTTGAAAAATAATAATGTGAAAGGGGCAAGTCCGGATTTGAGAGACGTGTCACTGACACATCAAAATGCAGACAGAGCTATGAAATTAGTTAGAGAATCATTAAATGATATAGCATCCGGCAAACAGGATCCGCTCCCGAAGCTGGAAGAAGCAGAAAAACTACTGCAGGTAGCGGTAGACGCTCAGCAGTAATTTAGTTCGAGGTTAAGGATGCGGGCGAGCCAAAGGCTTGGCCCGCATCCCACTCTCGAGAGAAAGGGGAAAGACATCTTGACTGAGATGCTGATCAAAGAGAGTAGGTTAGGTAACGGCTGGCGTAAAAAGGAAAAGGTACAAAAGCTGGTTTTTATTCTGATAGGCCTTATTCCGGCATTTGGCGGCTATGTATTGTTTACGCTATATCCTAATCTGTTATCGGTTTATTACTCTCTGCTGGATTGGAATGGCATTAATGCAAAACGTTTTGTCGGACTACAGAATTTCATTTATATGTTTCAGGATACGTATGTATGGAGGGCGCTATGGCATAACCTCATTTACATGATTACGATCCCGCCACTCGTGATTCTTATTTCCCTTCTGTTGGCTTATTTATTAACAAGTAAAAACTATAAGGGCAATTCGATATTTAAAGTCATATTTTTCTTTCCTAACGTCTTGTCGACAGTAGCGATCTCTCTGTTATGGGCCTTTATTTACGATGGAACCTTTGGCCTGCTTAATGCGGGATTAAAAATAATAGGTGTAGATATTGGGAATTTTTATTGGCTGGGCGAAAAAAGCACGGCCATTTGGGCTACGATCCCTCCTTCGGTCTGGGGGATGGTCGGATTTTATTTTGTTATCTTTATGAATGCCATGACAACCATTCCCAAGTCGCTTTACGAGGCGGCTACGCTGGAAGGGGCTAATCATATGAACAAGCTGTTTCAGATAACCATTCCGTTAATCATGCCAATCATTCGAGTCGCTGCTTTGTTTTTAATGTTAGGCGTATTTAAAGGCTTTGAGAACATCATGATACTAACAAATGGCGGCCCTTCAGGTTCAACCGATGTTATTGGTCTGTACATGTTCAACATTGCTTTTGGCGGTGGATCACAAAGCTATGGGTATGCATCAGCGATTGGGATGTTACTATTTGTTGTTATGGTTGGCGCAAAACTGATTATTGATAAATTTACGGCAAATCGATCAGCGGAATTTTAGGAGGAAAGAGTAGTGAAAGAGAAACGCAATGCTGCGGATATCGTGTGGACATTATTTCTCTTGATTTGGACAGTTTCCATCTTGTTTCCGTTGATCTGGGTATTTTACGAATCACTCAAAACGAATCGGGAATTTTTTCAGGATGTCTGGAAGCTGCCTCAGGTCATGAACTGGATCAATTATGAAAAAGCATGGCAAGGATACGGTATTGGGCAAGCCATGATTAACACGGTGTATTATGTCGGCTTCAGCACGTTAATCGGTGCTTTTCTTACAGCTATTAATGCCTATATATTAACCCGCTTGGAGTTTAAGGGAAGGAAGCTGCTATGGGCAGCCATCATGCTGTCTCTGTTTTTACCTGGGATTAACGCATTGGTTCCACAGTATATTCTCATGCGGGATTTGAATTTGACAAACAGCTTGACGGGGCTAATTGTTCTCGACAGCTTGGGCGAAAGCGCGTTTTTTCTCATGATGTTGAGCGGGTTTATGCAATCTCTGCCAAAAGAGCTCGAGGAAAGCGGGTATATGGATGGAGCCTCCATATTTCAAGTGTTTTTTAGAATTATATTGCCTTTGTCGACAGCCGGCATTGTAACCGTTGCGATCTTCAAGATACTGGGGTTATATAATAATTTTCTTAGCCCATTTATATACTTGAGCGATCCTGTCAAATACACAATAGGCGTGGCGATGTATCAAGCCAGCATAATGATGCAATATAAGGCGGATTGGGTTACCCTGTTTGCCGGATTAATGATTACACTGTTACCGCTTGTATTTATGTATGTGTTGCTGCAGCGCTCCATTATGGAAGGAGCGACGTTAGGAGCAGTCAAAGGCTAAGGGATTAATGGATTATTCTCCACTGTTAAATCCGGTAGACTAAAAGGTACCCATACACTAAACACTTTCTTTGAAGTGCTAGAGTATGGGTACCCGTTTAATTGCTGTTTGTTACACGACAGACATAAATGATTCTAGCTCGACAGGCATTCCGCGATTGATACGAGACTGCTCAGCTGCAAAAGCGATAAGGTGGCTTTGAAGTGAGGCTGCTGCAGAAGTTAATCCTTGGTTTGGATTATTGTCAAATTGTCTAATCGCATCTATAAAGGAGCCAATAAATCGATCATCTCCTCCGCCATGCCCATCACCGGTGGGGCTGAATTGATGAATGATTTGTTTACCCGTTGCAAAGTGATACACTTTGACAACTCCATCCTCCATATTTCCTTGTATTTCGCCATGAGAGCCCATTACTTGAACGGTACGGGCTATATGCTGTGTGAAACCGGATAGTGTGAAGGAAGCGTTCGCGCCATTCTCAAACTCCATATTCACTACTTGGTGATCAACTACATCATTATCGCATCGATAAACGCATCGGCCATAAGGACCTTCCTTAATAGCTTGCAATGTATTGGCTGGCGTAGGGTTATTCGTAATATAGCGTGCATAATGCGGATCTTTTGTTTCCAAATAAATTTTAATAGCAGAGTATGGGCAGCTGCGTTCAACAGCGCAGCCATCTGTACAGCGAGCAGTTGAACCTAGAGGCGCTTCTTCCTCGCGGAAATGCATAAGACTTCCGAATGAGCTTACTCGACTGCAGCTTTGCTCCATTAGCCAGGAAATAATATCGAGGTCATGACAAGATTTGGCTAATATGATTGGGCTTGATTGCTCGGTGTTGCGCCAATGTCCGCGTACATAGCTATGTGCCATATGCTGAAAACCTACATTTTCAGTTAATTGGATGGAAGTTACTTTTCCGATTGTACCCTCTGAGATTACCTCTTTAATAGTTGCCCAAAAAGGTGAATAACGCAGTACATGGCTCACCATTAGTAATCGGCCATGCTTCTGGGCTGCTGCCTCTAATTGCACGCATTCCTCAGTTAAAGTAGACATCGGCTTTTCCAAAATAATATGATACCCAAGCTCGAGCGCTTTCATGGCTGGCTCAAAATGCATGCTATCCTGAGTGCTAATGATTGCAGCGTCTGCAATCTTGCCTTGTGCAAGGACATCTTCCCAGGATGCAAAGGTTTGCTCAGCATCGATTTCATGGACGGCTGCAAATTTGTGCCGCCGCTGCTCATCTGGCTCTGCAACAGCTAAAAAGTTAAAATCATTCGGATATTTTTCAGCGTATGGTCCATAAATAAAATTGCCTCTGCTTCCGGCACCTAACAAAATAGCAGATATAGTATGCAAATTAAGCATCTCCTTCAGTATTCTGGTATTGGATATGGTAGGTCATAACTTATCATTGGAACAACGAAATTTTCCATGATAGTCAACGGGCAATAATTCATATAAGGCACTAAATTCTTTAATTTGAACCGTTTGATTATAGTTGATCTGAACAAAACGGAAGGCTCTGGAATGATCTATTTTCACATCTTTGGGCTGTTGATGATTAATAACAATCTCATCGTAGGTTTCACAGCTTCCTTGCCGAAGTGGAGTAAATACTGTTGTCGGAAGATTCAGATATTAATATTTGCTCAGTGAAGCTTATCCTCCGAAGTGTGAAAGGGAAGCTCAGCAGCTGGAAGCCGTTATTGTATCTGTTGTTTCAGATCAAGCAGTTCCTGCGATATTTGCCGAAGGCACGCTCGTTAATTGCAATATTATAAATCCCATCTGCGTAGAGAGATACCTGCTCCTCCTTATGAAACTGGACCCATTTGCGGAATTTAACACAGTATAATGGGGATCCATGCGGAAAAAGGGCGGGATGACCGTTAATCGTTCATCCCGACGCATGCTTACTTCCTTGTGCAGCCAAAGCTCAAAATCATCCGGATATCAAATCCATGACGCAGAAAGTGTTGGATTATTATACATCAGTTGCTGCTCCTTTTTGTTATTTCGCTGCTTGATAGGGCGCGATTGTACCGCCTTCAAAACATTCGAAATCAGTTATATATACAGAAATTGTATCATCGGTAATTTTTTTGTTAATCAAATCTACTAATACGTTGACGGTACGTTCCTTCTCCGTATTGGAGATATAGTAGGTAGTTAGCTGAGGTATACTTAATTTGACCAATTCAGTAAATCCGGAACCGATCAAGCTGATATCACCTGGTACAGCTATTCCAGTACTTTGCAAGTATTGTAATGCCCCAAATTGTATAACTGTATTACCACAGAAAGCTGCTGAATAATCGAGGCGCAGCATGTGAGCTCGCTTACATATTTCATAGCCATTCTCATCATTGCTAATCTGAATGAGAGACTTATCTATCTCAATCCCACTATCTTTAAGCGCCTCCAAATAGCCTTCTAAAGTCCGCTGGTGAATGAGATAATCCAGTGATCCCATAAAAAGTGCAATGCGGGTGTGTCCGAGCGATAGAAGTTTGTTGACAGCATCATAAGCGAGCTTATGGTCATCAGTCGCGATGTGATTGCAATTTTTTCCGATTTCGTATAACGGCTTACCATAAAAGATATACGGGGTGCTGGAATGCTTGAAAATTCCCAACAATTTGTCGTCCACATCTCCGGATATGACGAAGCCATCGACTTCCTGATTTTCTATTATTTTTTGCAGCTTATTCAGCGACTCTGCTTCATGAGTGATATTCATAAAGATCAAGCCATAATCATGCTGGCTGGCAGCTGATTCAATCGCTTGCAAATCCGGCAGATAACGCGGGTCATTAGCATCTCGATCATATAGCACATAGCAAAGCTTTGGAGAAACCTCAATATCGCGATAGCCGAGATCTTTGGCTGCCTGCAATATTTTGTTGCGCGTTTCTGCGGATATAGTGCTACTAGGCGTATTGTTTAGAACGAGAGAAACGGCAGTGCGAGAAATACCGAGGTATTCTGCTATTTCTTTTTTAGTCACCATATACATAAACTCCTTTAAAAACAATTCATAACGATGGTTATATTATAGGCTGAAACTAGTTAAAACGTCAAATCTTTATGTAATTTGCGATTTTATCGTGACCAGATACAGGTTATGTAAGCGCATTAAATGCAAAAAATAATATTTTAGATCAGGGTTGACAGCAATATATAACGGGTGTTATTATCACTTCGAAAACAGGTTTACCGATTTATGGGTGGTGTAGACCTATGTTAAGAAGGATGTGATAAGGTGCGCCAAATAACGGCAGTGGTAATGGGCGCCGGGGCAAGAGGAAGATTTGTGTACGGAGCTTACGCTAATAAGCATCCATATGAATTGAAAATTGTCGCGGTTGCAGATCCGGATGAAGAACGCAGAATGCTTGCAGCTGCCGAACATGGCTTATTGCCAAATCAAGTGTATGAAAGCTGGGAGCAACTGCTTGATCAAACTAAAATTGCAGATATCGCTATTATTGCAACAAAGGATAAAATGCATTTTCTGCCTACGGTGAGAGCATTGGAGTTGGGCTATGATGTGCTTCTAGAGAAGCCTATGTCTCCATTAGAAGCAGAGGTCATTGCGATGGTCGAAGCCTCCCGCAGCTCCGGGAGATTGCTCACCGTGTGTCATGTACTGCGATATACTCCTTTTTGGTCAAGTATTAAGCGGTTGATTGAAAGCGATGCCATTGGGGATCTCGTTACCATACAATTGAGCGAAAATGTTGGATATTATCATATGGCACATAGCTTTGTAAGAGGCAATTGGAACTGCTCGGAAGAAACAAGCCCTATGATACTGCAGAAGTCGTGCCATGATATGGATTTGCTGACGTGGCTTATTGATGAACCGTGTAGGAGGGTCAGTTCTTTTGGCTCTTTAAAGCATTTTTGCCTTGAGAACGCCCCGCCCGGTTCGACTGAGCGATGTCTGGACGGCTGCGCAGTAGAGCGCGAGTGCCCGTATTCTGCTATTCGCATTTATGAGGAGGCAGAGACAACAGACTGGACCAGATTTATAACACATGATCTTTCAGCGCAAGGCATTCGCAAGGCACTGCAAACGGGCCCATTCGGCAAATGTGTTTATCGCTGCAATAATAATGTTGTTGACCATCAGGTTGTAAATATGGAGTTTAATAGCGGTGTGACAGCTTCCTTTACGATGTCTGGCTTTTCGCACGATATTTCAAGAACGGTTCAGATCATGGGAACGCTGGGTGAAATTAGAGGATATATGGAGAAAAACGACATACAGCTCTATCGATTTGGAGCTGAGCCTGAAACGGTGCCAGTCATCCTTGAAGAAGGCGGGCATGGCGGAGGAGACGAAGGGCTAATGCGTTCGTTTTTGGAGCAAGTACGATCGCGTGGCAAGGATGCAGGGCCAGGACTTACATCAGCTGAAGCCTCTATGCAAAGTCATCTGATGGCTTTTGCGGCAGAGAAGTCAAGGCTTTCTGGCGGCAAGTCCATTGAATTGGCAGTTGAGCTGAGAAGCGGTCAGCTTTTAAATAGCATCAGCTGAATAAAAAACCAGGGGGTAATTGATTTGAAAAGATTTCATGTACTTTTATTATCCGTAGTAATGTGTTTTTCTTTGCTAACGGCTTGCGGCTCCAATGGAAACGATAAACCGTCAAGCTCGCCTTCAGTAACGCCGAATGAGTCTGCTGCTCCATCTGAATCGGCGCCGGCAGAACCGGAAGTGTATGAGAATGGGCTTCCTAAAGATGAGAAGGTAACTTTAAAAGTGGGTTTATGGGAAAGTGGATCTGGTCGTATTTGGATGGACTTGGCTATGGCAGAGTTTACCAAAAAGTATCCAAACGTTACATTCGATTTGACTTCTACGCCTACATTGGAAACAATACTTGAGCCGAAAATTGCAGCGGGCAAAGATGAAGATATGTTTGATTTATTTTTTCCGCGATTCTCTGCAGCAGGATCGCTTGAACGTCTAGTAGAAGCAGGCAAGCTGGAACCACAAGATGATCTTTGGGATCGCCAACTGCCGGATGGATCTGGCAAAACGCTTCGTTCAGTTATTTCTGATGATTTCTATGATACAGCGCTAAGCCTTGGCATGACAGCTCGAGTGCCAGTTGTCGGCTACACAGCGGGATTGTTCTTCGATCAGAAGCTATTTGACGAGAAAGGCTGGAACAAAAGCCCAAATACTTGGGATGAGTTTGTTGCCCTGCTTGATCAGATCAAAGCAGATGGCATCATTCCAATTACATTCCCTGGAGTTTATGCAGGCTATTTAACGAATTATGTATTCGACACAGTTCAATTTGGCATAGCGAAGGCTAATGGCAACTTCGATAGTTATTTGAAAAATTTCCGCAATTTCGATGGACCTCAGCTCACAACGGAAGAAAATAAGGAAGCTTGGAAACGTATGTATGATTTTGGTAAAAAGGGATATTTCCCAGCCGGTGTAGCTGCTCTTAATCATACACAGTCGCAAATGCAGGTCATGCAGCATAAAGCCGCAATGGTTGCAACAGGTGACTGGGTAGGCAATGAAATGAAGGAAAGCACACCAGAAGGCTTTACTTGGGGATTTATGAGCATCCCAGTTACGAACGATTCGAATCAAACGGTTTTTGTTAATGCGGGCGTAGGTGATGTAAGCTTTGTTATTTGGAAAAACAAACCTGATTTGACAAAGAAATGGGCAAAAGAATTTATTATGAGCCTTTACAATTTTGAAATTCAAGAGTCACTAGCAATTGATGCGGGCTCCTACCCAGGCAGACTTGATTTCGGCGATGACCCTGCTCGTATTGCGAAGCTGCAGCCAACACAAAAAGCAGTAATGGAATATTTCACTAAACATAATGTAGAGTACATTTCTTACCGCCGCAATTTCGGTCTGTCTAGTCCCGAAGATGGACAATCCAGTAAAATGATCAGCGAACTGATTACCGCAGTTGCAACAGGCAAAAAGGACCCGCTTCCGGTATTGGAAGAAGCCGAGAAGCTGAAGCAAGCAGCCATTGCTAAAGACCGTCCGTAACATCATTTGCGGATTTGGGAGAAAGATTCTTTCTCCCAAATCCTGTATAAGGGGGAAGAGTGTGCAATGGATGCTGAACTTAGAATGGTACAGGGCGTAGCAAGAGCTAAGAGAAAGTCGAGTAAAGCCAGCAGGCAGAAGCTGACATTTTTAATCATTGCTATTGCTCCATCCTTGCTTGGCTATATTTTATTTACGCTATATCCCAATATTATGTCCGTATACTACTCCTTTTTGGAATGGGATGGATTAACAGAACCTAAATTTGTAGGCTTCGATAACTTTGTTCATTTGGTAAAAGACAAATTCGTTTGGCGTGCCTTATATCATAATGCGATTTATATGATTATTGTGCCTGCACTTATCGTTTTCATTTCATTATTGCTTGCCTACTTGCTCAATATGAAGTCCTACAAGGAAAATGCCTGGTACAAAGTTATTTATTTCTTTACGAATGTGCTTTCTACAGTAGTGGTTGCTTTGTTATGGGCATTTATATTTGATGGGAGCTTTGGCTTGTTTAATGGGATTATTGAATTGTTTGGCATAAAGATGAATGATTTTTATTGGCTTGGCAGTACAAAGACTGCTATATGGGCGCTTGTTTTGCCGATGGTATGGGGCGGCGTAGGGTTATATGTAGTCATTTTTATTAATGCTATGAGCGCAATTCCAAAATCGCTATATGAAGCAGCTCAGCTCGAAGGGGCGCAGCCGATGGCGCTGCTCTTTAAAATTACGATACCGCTCATTCGCAATGTTATTCGGGTCTGCGTCGTTTTTGTTGTGCTGGGATCACTGAAAGGCTTTGAAATGATTATGATTCTGACCAATGGCGGACCTGAAGGCTCAACAGATGTAATCGGGCTATATATGTTTAATTTGGCTTTTGGAAAAGAGTATCATAATTATGGCTATGCATCTGCTATTGGCATGCTATTATTTGTTGTTTTGGTAGGAGCAAAAATCATTATTGATAAATTTTATCCAGAGGAATCTATTGAGTTTTAGTAGCTGCAAGGGAGGTAGAGTGTATGGCTCAACGGCGAACATTTATGGATTACATTTGGAGGCTGGCACTGTTCTTTTGGGCAGCTACCATTATTTTTCCGGTGGTATGGATAGCCTATCAATCATTGCGTACGAATGTGGAATTTTTTCAGGATATATGGGCGCTGCCTACTAGTTTGAATTGGGGCAACTACGTAAAAGCATGGACATCTTATAATATTGGGCAATCTATGATGAACACTGTCTATTATGTTGGGGTAAGTCTAGTAATCGGCACTTTTTTAACGACACTTAATGCCTATGCGCTTACGAGAATGCAATTTCGCGGCAGAGCCTTGATATGGGGACTTATTATGCTATCGCTATTTTTGCCAGGGATTAATGCTTTAGTGCCTCAGTATATATTGATGAAAAGCTTGAACTTAACGAATAGCTTGTCTGGACTCGTTATATTGGATAGTTTCGGAGAAAACGTATTTTTCTTAATGCTGCTGGGCGGATTTATGTCCTCTTTACCGAAGGATCTAGAGGAAAGTGCTTATATGGACGGAGCATCTATTTATCAAACGTTTTGGCGCATCATTATTCCATTGTCAACTCCTGGTATTGTAACCGTTGCGATATTTAAGTTCTTAGGACTGTACAACAATTTCCTTGGCCCGTTTATTTATTTAAGCGATCCAGCCAAGTATACGATTGGTGTCAATATGTATCAGGCAAATATGAAGATGCAGTACACATCAGATTGGGTAACGATGTTTGCGGGGGTCGTTATTGTTATGATTCCTTCAGTCATATTCTATATGATGTTCCAACGCAGAATTATGGAAGGGGCGACAATGGGAGCAATGAAGGGGTGATTGAATAAGGGGTAAGCATGTACTCATGCGAGTCCCTGGGTCCGCTAAAATGTAAGCACTTTCAAAGTTTGGAGTTGAAAAGTGTATCTCAAAGAGAGGGGGAAGTAATAGACAGATAAAGGCTGCAGACTTATAGGGGTTCTGGAAAGATAAATCGTAGAGGAGTGAGCTTTTTGAAAATGTGGAAGACGAGAAGTAAAAGATGGGCTGTTCAACTATTAATATTAAGTCTTATTATACCGTTTTTTTCAGTCACTGGCTATGTTCCGAAGGCAGAGGCAGCGTCCTCTGGAAATATGCTGAATAACGATGGCTTTGAGCTAATGTCAGGAGGCAAGCCGGTTGGCTGGAATCCTTCAACCGGTCAATTAGGAACAGACTTTAATATCAGCAACCAAGAAAAGCATTCAGGTACGTATAGTATTTTTATTGATAATTCAGCAGAAGCGGCTTATCCGAACTGGGATTATATCGATTATGTACCCGTAAAAGATACGAAAGAATATGAGTTCTCTGTTTGGATTAAGGTATCTGAACTGGAGATTACTGGAAAACCTACAATAGATTTGGGGTTCCATGGTGGAAATAAAGAATGGGTCGGCGCGTCTAACAAAAAAATGGAGCCCGAAGAAATGACAGGCGACTGGCAACGCTTTGTTTATCGCTTTCAACCTGTTCAGGGTACAAAATTCGTCAAGCTTTATCTGATGATAGCAGGTGGAAATGGTAAGGTCTATTTCGATGATGCTTCATTCGTAGAAATAAACCCTGATCTAGACCCGGAGCCGCAAGAAGTGACTTCTAGTAATAAGTTAAATAATGCGGACTTTGAGTTAATCTCAGATGGCAAGCCAATTGGATGGAGTCCTTCAACCGGTCAATTAGGAACCGACTTTAATATTAGCGACCAAGAAAAGCATTCAGGTACGTATAGCATTTTTATTGATAGTACAACAGGGGGTTATCCAAACTGGGATTATATGGATTATTTACCCGTGAAGGATACAAAAGAATATGAGTTCTCTGTTTGGCTCAAGGTATCTGATGTAGCGATGACTGGAAAACCTACAATAGATTTGGGGTTCCATGGCGTAAATGATGAGTGGGTTGGTGCATCGAACAAAAAAATGGAGCCGGAAGAAATGACAGGCGACTGGCAACGCTTTGTTTACCGCTTTCAACCTGCTGAGAGTGCAAAAAAAGTGAAGCTTTATCTGATGATAGCAGGTGGCAACGGCAAGGTCTATTTTGATGATGCTTCATTCGTAGAAATAAACCCAGATCCAGGCCCAGATTCAGAAGATATGACTTCCAGAAATAAGTTAGATAATGCTAGCTTCGAGTTAATATCAAGAGGCAAGCCAGCTGGATGGAGAACTTCAACCAGCCAAGTGGGAACAGACTTTGGGATTAGCGACCAAGAAAAGCATTCGGGTACGTATAGTATTTTTATTGATCATTCAACCGGTGAGGGTTATCCAAACTGGGATTACACGGAATCTATACCAGTCAGTGATACAGAAAGATATGAGTTCTCCGTTTGGCTCAAGGTATCCGACCTGGGGATGACTGGAACACCGATAATGGATTTAGGATTCCATGGCCAAAATAATGAATGGGTCGGTTCATCGAACAAAAGAATGGAGAAAGAAGAGTTTACAGGCGACTGGCAACGCTTTGTTTACCGCTTTCAACCTGTTCAGGGTACAAAAAGTGTGAAACTTTATTTGATGGTAGCAGGCGGTACTGGCAAGGTTTATTTTGATGATGCTTCATTGGTACAATTAAATGCAGGTCCTCAGTCGTCAGAAGGTACTTATCGCATTTGGACAGCACCTAGCACACTGAATTTGAAGCGTGATGCTGCTCCGCTTTCTTCAAATGAAGTGAAGCTCGAAATGGCGGGTCGTGAATATCAAAGCGGGCAGGTTCTGCTTACAGCTGACGGCGGGCATGTCAACATAACGGAGGCGACTATCTCGGATTTGAGCTCCGGCAGTTCGATCATTCCTGCAAGTGATGTCGAGGTGCTTGTGCAGCACTACGTTAAAACAACAGTAAAATCAAACAATGCTTATGAGCCAGGCTGGTATCCAGATGCATTAATTCCGCTTGAATCATATATGCAATTGCATGGTTCTATCTATGTGGAAAGCGGGAATAATCAAGCGGTTTGGTATACGGTAAAAACAGAGGCAAACACACCTGCAGGTCTGTATACAGGCACAATCTATATCACTGCTAACGGCAATGTTGAACAGGTGCCTATTACAGTAAGGGTTAGAGACTTCTCTCTGCCTGAAGAGAATCATGCACAAACTGCATTTGCTGTGTGGGGCTGGATGCTTTCATACGCCTATACAGGACTTGTAGATGGCTCACCTGAATACTGGGAGATTATGAAGAATTACTATGAGTTTTTGTTGGACTATCATGTTACGCCAACGGCTTTGCCTATCCCCACAGATGATTACGAGCGGTATGCAATTGATGCTGAGCCTTATATTAATGATCCGCGTGTATCTGCCTACAATCTACCTTATACGGTAGGTGATTTTGAAAGCGGCAGAGCACAAGCGCTCGTTGATGATTTGAAGTCGAAAGGGCTGTTTGATAAAGCCTATTACTATTTGGGCGCGGAAATCGACGAGCCTTCGGCTGCAATGTTCCCTAAAGTGAGGCTGCGCAGTCAGCAAATTGCTGCTATTGATCCAAATTTAAGAAATATTGTAACAACTACGCTTCATCCGGATCTAATTGACGATGTCAATACATTTACACCTTTGTTCCGTGACTTTGAAAGCAAGGAATATTTGAACAGGGTAAAGGAATTCACAGATAATGGCGGGAATATTTGGTGGTATGGTTGTGTTGTACCTGCTAATCCATATCCGACCTATCATCTTGACGATGATCTAATCAGCGCAAGAATGATCCCGTGGATGCAAAAATCCTACGATATTGAGGGGAATTTATATTGGGGCGTTAATATCTATGCGAAATGGAATGGCTCATATTATACGCACCGAGATATATGGAATGACCCACTAGCTTTTCCAGGTGCTAATGGAGATGGTATTTTACTATACCCGGGCGAAAAGTATGGTATGAATAGTCCAATTGCAACATTAAGGCTTCAAGCTATTCGTGATGGCAACCAGGATTATGAATATTTGTGGCTGTTAGAAGATCGTATTAATCAAGCAGCAGAGCGGTTAGGCGTGGAAGTATCGGCTAAGGATTTGATCCAGCCTTATTATGATCGCTTATTTACCAATGTAAAATCTTTTACTAAAAATGTCGATGAGCTGCAACAAGTAAGAAGTGAAATTGCAGACTTTATTGAGGAGCTAGCGAAAGATCCACAGGCACTTATCTTAATGAATGATGTACCTAATGAATTTTTGAAAAAAGAAGTTGTCGTATATGCAGCAAAAGGAACTGAGGTCACTATTGATGGTATGAACATTACCGGTGAAGTAATTCTAGGTAACTCCACTAGTGATCGCTACAGCTATATCATGAATTTCAGCATAGGTATGAATGAGGTTCAAATAAAGCTTAAGCAAGGCACAAACGAATTGACAGTAACTAAAGGATTCATGATTAAATCTCGCGTTTTAGAGCAAATCATGATGAAAAAAGTAATTAATAACTTCTCAGACCAGCAAGCGATAAGTGGCATAACATCTGTATATGGATCAACTATACTTGGCATTACAGAAGACCATGCGACAGGCGATGGAAAAGCAATAAAAGTACAGATTCCTTCTAGCATTCAGGAAAGCTATCCTGGTATACGTATTCCTGTAAGTGCTGAACTGAAAGATTTCAGATGGGCACAAACGATTGAATTTGACACTTATAATGCGACCAATGAGCCTAGAGATATTTTGATAAAGTTTTTCGATAATAATGGGGTCGCTTCTGATCACCTTATAGGTACTATTTTAGCGGGGGCCGATCATGTATCGTTTGCTATGTCAGAATTAAAGAATGATCTTTCCAATATAGTCTCTGTTACACTCTATACAAAGACTACAAGTCAGGAAGCTGAATTATATTTCAGCGATCTGCATTTGTTGGGCGTGGATAAGGATGCCATGAAGAAGTATGAGCTTCCATTCAGCCAGGTGATTCCTTATATAGATGGTAAGTTGAATGATCCAATATGGAATTCAAAAACTCAGCTGTCCTTTAAATCGGGCGTAACTGATAATGATGCTTCGGTATCATTCCATTACAACGATGAATATTTATTCGTAGCGGCAGCAGTTAAAGATCAGCAAGTCATCAATTCTGGATCTGCCAATCCGTGGGATGATGATTCGCTGGAAATTTATGTAGACGGCACAGGCAAGCAAGGAACATATGATGATCATACAGCTAGATACGTATTTAGAGTTGATGATCCGCAAGTATACATCTATCGGGAAAGACCAAAAGCGAATGAAAAGGTGAAGTATAGCTACGCTGCTACAGCAGAAGGTTATAACATGGAAATTGCTATTCCTTGGAGATCGCTTGATATCAATCCGGTGGAGGACAATATAATCGGAATCACAGCTCATGTAAATGATAAGGATATCAATAATTCTAGCTTAGCGGCAGCGGGCAAGCTGTCCTTGACAGAAGATATTTCTCAGGATGCTGTATCTTCTTCAGCTTGGATGCCGAAAAAATTTGTGAAAGAAAAATCGCTCTACGAGCTTAATGCTGTTGCAAGCAGCACGATGAATATTGACGGCATTATAGACGAATCAGCTTGGGACAACAACTGGAATATTGCTCATATGGCCTTTGGTAATTTGCTTGATGAAACAAGCGGAGGAAGACTAGGCTTATTGTGGAGTCCTACACATTTGTATGCTGCTTTCGATGTCAAGGATGGTAATATTCATGCACCGCAAACGCGTCCCGTATGGGAAGAAACAAGTGTAGAATTGTTTGTGGACAGTGAATTTATTCAAGGCGTGCGCGACAGCAGAACGCATCAATACACCATTAGAGTAGATGATCCTGTAATCTATTATAATGGAGCTCCAAGCGCTAATCTAACTCAGGGCATTATTGAACAAGGTACCCGGACTTCGGATGGTTATCAAATAGAGATGGCTATCCCTTGGACAACGATCGGCATAACGGCTGAAGAAGGCCGCAAGATAGGGGTTACAGCACATCTTAATTTGGTAGAGCCTACGAGCGCAGCAGCGCTTAGCTTAACGGATAACGGTATGATGGATGGCGCTTCGACAGTCAATTATGTTGCATTTGAATTGAAGGAGCAGACTGTAGATCCAGTAGATCCGGATAAAGTACTTGTGAGCATAACAACACCAGGGGCAATTAACGCAGTGGCTAACGGAACAGCGAAGACAGCAGATGCACTGGGCTTACCGAAGACAGTAGTGCTGGAAACTACAGCTGGAGGAGGTATAGCTGCAAGTGTTGCATGGGATGTGGCAGCGGCAAACTATGATCCGGTATCAAAAGCAGCACAGACCTTCACTGTGAACGGAACAGTAATCTTGCCGGAAGGGGTAGTAAATACAAACCATATTCCTTTGACCACAAGCATTGGAGTAACAGTAGATGCCGAAGTTCATGTAGATCCAGTAGATCCGCCTTATACCGGCGGAAACCCTGACTCGAGTTCGAAACCTAGCGAGTATGTTGTAAAGCCTCAGGACATCGCTTCGGATCAGCCTGTAATTGTACTGCAAGCCGGGCAGGAAGAAGCAGTACTTCCGCTTGATATTCTGAAACAGCTGCATGGGAAGGATAAGTCTCTTACGATCCAGCAAGGTGATGCTCAGCTCGTACTTAGCCCCGAGTGGATAAAGGAATTGCTGCAAGCCAGTGAGGCGGTAGGTGCTGAGAAGCTTAAGCTGGAGCTGAGAGCATTGGTTGAAGAACATGGACAAAGCCTTGCTTCAGTTACCGCACAAAAACAATATGCCAATGTTACTTTACCGGGTGAAGTATGGGAAGTGCTGGTGAAATGGACAAAAGGCGATAAAGAGCAGGCGGCGAAGCCATTTACAGCTCCGCTAGTGCTTTCATTGCCAGCCGTAAAAGACAAACTAGCAAACTATCATGTTTACCGGATTGGCACAGATGGGGAACTAGTCTACTTGAATGAAGAGCTTTCTGGTGATCGTCTAACCGTCCAGTTGCTTCAGGGCGGGCAATTTGCAGGCTTGGTATTTGTGAAGAAATTCGATGATTTATCGAAGGTGCAGTGGGCGCTTGAAGCAATTCGCGAGCTTGCTGCCAGACAGATTATTAATGGAATGTCAGCCTCTACGTTTGCGCCTGGCCGAGAAATTACACGTGCTGAATTTGCTGCGTTGCTGGTAAGAGCGATTGGGCTGGCTGAGGTGAGCGGAAGCACTTTTGCAGATGTAAAGCCTGATGCCTGGTATGCAGGAGTGGTTGGTGCAGCTGCGAAGGCTGGTCTCATCAATGGGCAAGGGAATAATCGTTTTGCTCCAACAGCTGCGATTACCCGAGAGGAAATGGCAGTTATTCTGAAGAGAGCTTTGGAATGGCAAAGAAAACAAGCGATCCAGGCTTCTGAAGCACATAGCTTTGCTGATGACGCTCAAATTTCTTCATGGGCAAGGGAAGCGACTAAGGCTTTGGCAGAGCTTGGCATTATGATTGGACGGAGCAATAACAATTTTGTCCCTCAAGCTCCTGTTAATCGTGCTGAAGCAGCACAAGCCATCTATAACTATTTGAAAAAGCAGTAAAGAAGGAGCCGCCTGATAGCAATCAGGCGGCTTTCTTTGTTATTAATCGGATGAATATCCATTTTTATTTTGTGTGTAGGCAATGTTGTTTGTGAGGAGAAATGGGGAGTGATTTTTTATGGCATGCTTTTCGTTATCCCCTGCTTAATAGCTCGCCCGCACACGAAGCAACACCCGGTGGTTGAGCGATTTTTCTGTGCACTCACTCCACGTTCGTCCTTAATACCGATTCTGCTTGCGGAACTCGGATGGGCTTATGTCCATCGCTTTGCGGAACACGCGGCTGAGGTAGAAGCCGTTTTCGTAGCCGCAATTTCCGGCAATGACGTCAAGCGTCCAATCCGTGGTCAAGAGCAGTCTGCACGCATGCTTGACCCGGTACGACGTTAAGTATTGCAGCGGGTTGACGCCATAGCTCTTTTTGAACTTGCGAATCAGCTTCACGGGCGTCATCCCGAACTGCTGCGCGACATCGCGGATTTCGATCATTTCATGGGCATGTTTGTGCAAATAGTCCGCGACATCGCGAATGGAGTCGTCATGCCCCGCTATGAGATCGGTGTCAGGGGATTCCATCGCCTGCCGCGTAATCATGAGCCAAATATCGATCAAATAATGCTGCCGCAGCTTTTGAGTTTTTGAATTGTAGGACAATTGCTGATCCGTTTGTCGTAAACTGCTGTAGTTTTCGGACAGTCGCCGGATTTGCGGCAGCCTGATTTTTCGCTGTGCAAGAAGGGATTGAATCTGCTGCGCTTCTCCTTCGGGGAGCAGGAACGTAAGGGAATGAAAGGATAAAGGCGTTAACACATTCCGATGAAAAGTAATTTGGGGCGGGCATACGACCACGTCTCCGAACTCCGCAACTCCGTAATCTTCTCCGATCTGGTATTCAAAACTCCCTTCTTCCACCGCGAAAAGCACCCACGTCGCATAGTTATCCGCTTCCATCAGAAATTTATCTTTTTTAATCCAATAGTTATGCCATATGAGCTCGGGCAAGGTTGCGGGCATCTTGGTTCACCTCGTCGATTCGATGAAATTTTGGATATGGAAAGTAAATTTTATGAATTCAAATGCGATAATAAAAGATAGTATCATTGAATTAAAGATATAGTATAGCAAGCAAAGGAGTCAATAAGATGGGACCGACTGATACGAAAATATGGGATACGGATGTTTTGATCGCCGGCGGAGGGATGACGGGAGTAGCAGCCGCATTAGCGGCAGCGCGCAATGGCGCGCGCGTTATATTGTGCCAGGATCGCTCCGTACTGGGCGGGAACGCCTCGTCGGAGATTCGCATGAATATATCCGGCGCTTCAACCATCGGAACGATACTGGAAGCGGAACGAAGAGAAAGCGGTATCATTGAGGAAATTATGCTGGAATGCGCTGTACGAAATCCGCAACGAAGCGCGAGCATGTTGGATTTGATCTTGTATGAGAAGTGCCGCGCCGAACCGAATTTGACGCTGCTGTTGAACACGGCGGTTGTCGGCGCCGATGTCGAGGATTCTCGAATTCGTGCCGTTCATGCGGTTAGAGAGAGCACGGAAGACCGTTTTACGATTCATGCTGCCATTTACGCGGATTGTACGGGCGACGGCAGGCTGGGGTTTGAAGCGGGCGCCGCGTTTACAACCGGTCGCGAAGCGGCTCATGAATTTAATGAGTCCGGTGCGAACCTGAATAGAGACGCATACCGGCTGGGATCCTCCCTATTGTTCACCTCGAGGGATATGGGCCGCCCGATGCCGTTTGTTCCGCCGCCATGGGCTCGCAAGTTTACGGAGGAGGATCTGCAGTTTAGAGACCACAACGCTTGGGAGTTCGGTTATTGGTGGGTGGAATTCGGAGGGACGCTGGATACGATCAAGCATAATGAACATATTCGCGACGAATTGCTGGCGATTATGCTCGGGGTATGGGATCACATCAAAAACAGCGGCAATCACCCGGATTCCGCCAATTGGGCGCTGGATTGGTTCGGTTTTCTGCCAGGCAAAAGAGAGTCCAGACGTTTCATCGGTCAGCATGTCCTGACCCAAAACGATATTCAACAGGCTGTCGATTTTGAAGATGTAGTCGCTTATGGCGGTTGGTCGATGGATACGCATCCTCCCCAGGGGATTGATGCGAAAAACGAAGAGCCTTGCAATCAGCCGTTTACGCCGTATTTGTATAGTATTCCGCTGCGCTCGATGATAAGCAACAATATTGCGAATCTGATGTTCGCGGGCCGCAATTTGTCGGCTACTCATATCGCCTTCTCCAGTACGAGGGTAATGGCGACTTGTGCGGTCATGGGAGAAGGGCTTGGAACATTCGCGGCAACGGCGGTGAAACGCAAGCTGCCGCTAGAGCAAGCATTTTGTGAAAGCGGTGTCGTGAAGGAGGCGCAGCAGCAATTGTTGCGGCAGGGCGCGTTTTTACCGGGCCGTATGCTGGAAGGCAATATCGCGAAGCTTGCTCGAATTTCTGCATCGTCCGAGCAAAAGCAAGGCAAATGCAGTAATGTTGTGAATGGGCATACTCGCGCGGTACACGGAGAGAAGGGAGTACGTCCCGACTTGACGACGGCGGGTACGCATCGCTGGATGTCGGAGCCGGGAGACGACAGTCCGTGGCTGGAGCTTGAGTGGGCGGAGCCGGTAACGGTTTCCCGGATTACAATCGTACTCGATACCGGGCTGCACCGATTGCTTATGTTATGCCATCTGGACGTGCTCCAGAAGCATATGCAGTGGGGACGGCCGCAAGCCGAGACGCTGAAGGAATTCAAGTTGATTGCGCAGGACGAAGATGGAAGAAAGGAAGTGGCTCATTTTAAGGATAATTACGAGCGAATGGTTCATTTGCCGACAATGCTGAAAAATCTGAAGACGCTGCGTCTGGAGGTCATCGCGACGAATGGATTGGACCATGCGCGAGTGGTTGAAATCGTTTGCGAGTAATTGCTTTGCGGCAGCGTCCTCGGGAGGAGAATGTGGATGAATAACGGCAAAGCCAGTTCCGTCTGGCTCTACATGAGAAAAAACAAATGGCTGTATCTGTTGCTTATACCGGGATTTCTTTATCTGTTTATTTTCAAGTACGTTCCCATGTTCGGAATTATTATTGCATTCCAGGATTTCAATTTGATTAAAGGCATAACGGGAAGCGACTGGATCGGCTTCGAAAATTTTCGTTATCTGTTCCAGTCGGACGATTTTTTCATGATTTTGCGAAATTCGCTCGTCATCAGCTTTTATCAGGTGTTGTTCGGATTTCCGGCGCCGATTCTGCTGGCCATTTTGCTCAACGAAATGCGCAGTCTGCTGTTTAAAAAATTTGCGCAAACGGTGCTGTATTTGCCGCACTTCATATCATGGGTTGTCATTGCCGGCATCGTTATTAATATGTTGTCCCCGTCGTCAGGCTGGGTCAACCGGTTGATTGTCGATTTTGGCGGGGAGCCGATTCATTTCCTGCTCAAGCCGGAATATTTCCGGACGATTCTCATTTCCGCAGAAATATGGAAGGAGCTTGGTTGGGGGACGATCATTTATTTGGCCGCGCTGACGACCATCGACCCGTCGTTTTACGAAGCGGCC
The DNA here is from genome assembly GCF_018604145.1 of Paenibacillus agaridevorans. Classification (NCBI taxonomy): domain Bacteria; kingdom Bacillati; phylum Bacillota; class Bacilli; order Caryophanales; family Paenibacillaceae; genus Paenibacillus; species Paenibacillus agaridevorans. The sequence continues at coordinate 7,729,815 of NZ_CP075889.1, forward strand.
ACAATTGACGGAGCCAACCGGCTGCAAAAAATATGGTATATTTCGCTTCCTAGCATCGCGTCGACGATCATCATCATTTTGATATTGCGGGTCGGAAGCATTCTGGATATCGGTTTCGAGCAAATTTTCCTGTTGTACAATCCTGCCACGTACAAAGTGGCCGATGTGTTTGAAACGTACACGTACAGGGTGGGGCTGCTGGAAGGAAGGCTCGCTTTTACGGCTGCGGTCGGTTTGTTTAAATCGGTAGTCGGACTCATTATGATCGTGCTGGCTAATCGGATTGCGCGTCTGTTCGGCAAGTCATTATGGTAGGAGGTGAAGGAACTTGCGCAAGAGAATCGAGCTTTTTGACATCGCCGTCTATCTGATTGTATCCGTGATCTGCATGGTCATGCTGTATCCTCTGCTAAACGTTGCCGCAGTCTCGATCAGCTCGCACACCGCGTATATGCAAAACCCGATGCGCATATGGCCGAGCGACATCACATTTGATGCCTATAAGGATATCCTTTCGCATCCCGTGCTGGCAAGAAGCTATCTCAATACGATCATGATTACGATCAGCGGCGTGGCAATTGGGATATTTCTGTATATTATTACTGCTTATCCGCTCTCCAAGGTACATCTGAAAGGCAGAGCGATTATGATCAATTTGGTTATTTTCACGATGCTGTTCAACGGCGGCCTCATTCCGAATTTTTATTTGATCCGCTCGCTCGGCATGGTGGATACGCTGGCTGCACTCGTGTTTCCTACGCTGTTCTCCGCGTTCAGCTTGATTCTGATGATCAATTTTATGCAGAACATACCGGAGGAGCTGGAGGAAGCCGCGAAAATCGACGGAGCCTCAGAGCCCTACATTTTATTTAAAATTGTCGTCCCGCTTTCGATGCCGATTATCGCGACATTGACGTTGTTCGCAGCAGTCGGTTATTGGAACAGCTTTTTCTCGGCGATCATCTATATTCGCAGCGTGGAGAACTGGCCGCTCATGCTGTTTCTGCGGGAGGTCATCGAGGGAGCCAAAATGCTGCAAATTTCCGCAGGAGGCAACAATGCCGAGATTGGCAATATGAACGTCATGCCGGAGACGCTGAAATACGCGACGATCATGATCGTCATTCTACCGATTTTGTCGGTGTATCCATTCCTGCAACGTTATTTCGTCAAAGGGATTATGCTCGGGTCCGTCAAGGGATAACTCCTTCCGGCCCCTGTCATAGATAAACATAATTAAGGGAGGCTGAATCAAGGTGAAATTAAAAAAAGCAATAGCTTGCGTGGGCGCTGCAGTGCTGCTTGTCGCAGTTACCGCGTGTGGAGACAAAGGCGGTCCGGCGGAAATCGACGACCCGAAGCCGACGTCGGGGGCAGCGGGGGAAACCGCCAAACCGAAAGTAAACATGACGATTATGGGAGAGTTCGCGTCATCCAACTTGTCGGAAACGGACAAGCTGCTTGTTCAATCAATCGAGGAAGCGACGAATACGGCGATCAAATTCGATATCCCGCCGTCGACTGGCTATACCGAGCGGTTGCAATTATCGCTGACAACCGGCGATCTTGCCGATGTCGTCTGGTTTCCAAGTCCGGATGATGCCTCATTTTTGAAAGCGGTTAAGGATGGCGTTATCATTCCGATCGACGAATATTTGAATGAAGCCGACAATATCCAGAACTATTCCTACGACATTTCCTGGGACGCTCTGCGCGTAAACGGCGACGACAAAGTTTACGGCATTCCGCGTACAACCGTAATCCGTTCCGACGGGTACTGGTTCCGCAAAGACTGGCTCGATAAATTGAATATCCAGATCCCGGATAATAACGAGATTACATTTGATCAAATGCTCGATATCATGACCAAATTTTCGAAGGAAGATCCGGACGGCAACGGGAAACACGATACGTACGGATATGGATGGGCCGCGCAGCCTGACAAATCGATCAGACCGGTTTTCCAGAATGAGCTGGGACTTTACGGCTGGCAGGAGTCCGACGGGGGAGAGTACAAGTATATGAATCCCCAATACGATCTGAACTCGGATAAATACACGAAGGCTTTGGAGCTGACGGCCAAGCTGTTCAAAGAAGGAGTGATCGATCCGGATGGCCCTACGCTTGACGGAAGCAAAGTTCTGGAACAGTTTCAAAGCGGTAAAACGGGTGTAATCGACGGGTTTGCAGGTCATTACGAAACTTTTCTGAATGCCGGCAAACAGATCAATCCGGATTTTGAGCTTGCCTATGTTTTCGTCAAGAACGAGCAAGGCGAGATGAAGGGATTGGGGCAAGGTACGGGCTTATGGGGATTCTGGGCGGTAACAAGCAGCGCGAGTGACCCGCAAAGAGTGGTTGACGTATTTGACTATATGCTTTCGGATGAAGGTTGGGATTCCATCTACACCGGCATTGAAGGGCATGACTACAAGGTGGAAAACAACCAGCGCGTCTACTCGGCGACACCGCTGGAGACATTCGTCCGCAAAAATATGGTTCGCCGCGCCAATGACTTCATGTTCTTTATTAATCCTGCTATGTCGGAGGAACTGAAGCAGAAGCTCCTGCCGAATATCGAGAAGGCCGTAAAAAGAATCGTGATGTCCAAAGATCGCAATTACACGCCAGCCATTGCGAAGACGCCGCCTTACCTCGACTTTAACAAAAAGTTCAGCGAGGTTACGACAAAAATCATTATCGGCGATGCGCAGTCATCCGAGTACAAAGAGGTGCTGCAGGACTGGAATACGAAGTTCGGTCAAACGTATCTGAAGGAAATGAACGATTATATTGACCAAATGGAAAACAAAAAATAAGTAGCAGGATGTTTGCTCAGATATCCTTTTGCCCCACGTTCTACATGAAAAAAACGGATACGCTTTCATGCGGAACGTGGGTTTCTTTTGTTGCGTCCAATCACGATAAGAAGGAGATGATTAATGTGGTAAGAAAGCGCTTTCTTTTATGGGGGATGATTATTATGCTGTTGTTTTCCGTAGTTCCCTCGGTTTTGGCGGAAAATGGCTCAACCGGTTTGCCTGAGGAGATTGGTATGGAGGCTTTGAATGCAGTGCCGAATGATACGGGTCCCAAGCTCGCATTGGTCGAGAACGGAGAATCACGGTCCACGATCATCTTGTCGCAAAGCGCAACCGAACAGGAACAGAAGGCCGCACAGGAACTCAAAGACTACATCAAACAAATATCTGAAGTTGAGCTGCCTGTCGTGAGCAATTCGACCGGCGTGGACGGAATCAAGATCTATATTGGAAGTGCTGCCCCAGACCTTGATACAGATAAGGCTGCGATCCGGGCGAAGGGAGATGAACCCGACTCATTCCGGCTGCATGTAGAGGAGGGAGCCATTAACCTGGTAGGGTTGGACGACCGCGACAAAGGAAGCCTTTATGCCGTTTACGAGCTCCTCGAGCAAATTGGCGTACGGTGGTTTATGCCTGGCGATATCGGAACTGTCGTTCCGGAGCTGGAAACGATTGAGGTTAACTATCAAGACACCATTCAGCACGCGGGTCTTTCTTTCCGTTTTTTTCAAGCTACCACGCCATATTTATGGGCTGCCGGTATGCCGATGGGGAGCAATCTCGAAGAGGCTGCACCCTGGGTCGAGCATATGCGCCTTAATCAAAAGACAGTAGGTGCGCATGAATTGTTGAGCTCCCCTCCATCGAGATCAACGCGAGCGGATCTGTATCTGCCCAACGCCGACGGAACACCTTCGTTACACCTCGACGTGACGAAGCCGGAGGTGCTGGATATGGTTGTAGCAGAGTCGCTTGCAAAAATGCAGAAAAATCCCAACCTTGAATATCTGAGTATAGGACCAAGCGATGGGCATGTGGTGGTACTCAAGCCTGACCCTGAATGGGATGGGGATGATAGGGATGTATTAACAGGAGCATTATCAACGACGGATCGTTATATAAAATTTTTTAATCTTGTTTTGGAGGAACTTGAAAAAGAAGGCTATCAAGATGTGAAAATTGTTTTCTACGCTTATAACACTTACTATAATCCGCCGGTACGGTGGACGCCGAATCAACGAATTGTACCGATGATTGCTTCCCTCACCCTGGATCGGATACACAGCATCGGAAATCCGCTTGCATGGGAGCGCAACTATCTAAAAGAAGTTATTGATGGCTGGAATGAAGTAAGTCCCACGGTAATGATTTACGACTATCTGTATAACCCTGCCGATCCGGGCCTGCCTGTTTCGCTGGCAGAAAGAGTAGGTACAGAGTACAAGTACTTCAAAGAACATGGAGTTATAGGTATACGCGCCGAGACTACGCCGGAGTGGGGGTATGGAGGCCTGGGACTTTATCTGGCGGCCAAGATGATGTGGAACCCCGATCTGGACGTGGACGCTTTGCGGGAGGACTACTTTACAACGTTTTATGGACCTGCGGCATCGCCGATGAAGGAGCATTTTGAAATCTTGGAAAATGCTTTTGCAAGAGCGGATTATTCCGCCGGAAACATTTATGATTTCCAACACATTTTGACCGATGAAGTCATGCAAGAATTGGCAAGAACACTTGGGGAAGCAAAGGCGAAGGTGGCAGCGGATTCGGTATATGCCAAACGGATTGATATGATCAGCATCGCTAATGGTTTCAGTGAAAACTTTCTTGAAATGCTCGAACAGTTCAATCTTTTTCATTTTGATGCGGCAAAGGAAAAGCTTAATAACGTTTATGATTTCAGGGAACAGGCCGTTCTTCACTCCCCGGCCATTTTAAGCAGCTATAAAGCTTATACCTATGTAGAGTGGTTTTTTGACAGAATGGTAAACGGAGGAAAACAACGGGTCAGCAATGGAAACCAAATTGTTGCTGAGTTGCCGGATGAATGGAATGTCAAGCTGTTCCCAAATGCATCCGGCGTTGACCTGGGGCTTTGGAAACCTGGCTTGGGGACAGAATCCTGGAGGAAGCTGAAAACTTATTCAAAGACCTGGTCCGCCCAAGGGCTTCGTTATTACAAGGGACATGCCTGGTACCGGACAACGATAGATATCGCCGAGGAATTTGACACAGGAAAACCGATTCGGCTTTGGTTCAGCAGTATCGATGAGACAGCCAGGGTTTGGATAAATGGCGAAGAGCTGTCATTGGTGCAGAAGGGGACGGGTTTGACAAAACCTTGGGAATTCGACGCTACGCCGGCGGTTAAATTCGGCGAGCCCAATGTCATTGTTGTTGATGTGCGTAATGAAGACATAGATGAACTGGGTACCGGTGGGATCATGGGTCCTGCCATGCTTTGGCAGGTCAATACGGAGTTGGATTATCTCCCGCCTGCGGATGTGAAGAACTTGAAAGCTGTACACATCCCCGGTACCGCCACCGTGAAGGTAACCTGGGATATACCCGCAGATAATACAGGGGTTACAGGATATCAGTTGGAAATGCTGAACCGGGAGAGCGTAGGGGGAGTGCTTGGATCGGTAATCACTGCGACAAATGAATATATCGACACCGGTATGGAACCCGGCATGGAACGCAGGTACAGGGTAAAGGCAATCGATACTGGCGGAAATAAATCGGTTAACTATAGTGCTTACGCACGCGTAACCATGAATCCGCCCTCAACGGTGACGGGTTTGAAGGTTAAGCAAACCTCCGCCAACCAGGTTTATATAAGCTGGGACCCTTCTACCGTTTATGAAGATTTCGAAATTGCCGGGTATAGCCTGGAAGTGCTGAACCAGAATCCTCCGGGGGGAGTGCTGGAAACGATAAAATCGACAACGAATGCGTATATCCTCAGCGGACTGCAACCCGGTATGACACGCAGGTTCAGGGTGAAGGCAATCGATACTGCCGGAAATATGTCTGCTGATTATAGTGCCGTAGTACAGATAACAATGGCGGAAAATGTAACGCCTGCCGGCCCGCCTACAACCCCAACCGGTTTGAAATCGGAGCCGCTGGCTAACGGCGCGATGAAAATAAGCTGGGATCCGGCGACATCTGATGTAGGGATTGCCAAATACGTGTTGGAGGTGTGGGATGTAGACGGCGGAGCGGGACAACTTATGACGGTAGAAGCAACAACAAATGAATTTATCTTCACCGATTATTTTAAAATGGGCATCGTACGCAAGATAAGGGTACTGGCAGTTGATAATGCTGGAGGTCAATCTGCCGTGAGTGCTTTCATGACTCTAAAAGTCCCGCCTACAAAGCCTACGCTGACCGTTGAGCAGATCTCTGACACCGAGGTGAAAATAAGCTGGACTGCATCCGAATCGGTTTACGGAATGAGGGAGTATGTTTTGGAATTGCTGAATCCGGTCCCCCCTGGAGGAGTCAACAAAGAACTAATGAGAGCGTTAGAAACGGAATTTACCCACACCGGACTGGAAGCTGACGGTAAGACGCTTAGGTACAGGGTAAGGGCAATCGATCATTATAGTACGGCGTTCCCGAATGTAAGCTCTAGCGACATAGTGGAAATCATCATGCAGCCCCAATGACCCTCTAAATTATGGATGATAGGAGTTGAGCATCTTGACAAGAAAACTTTTTCTTTGCTGGGGATTAATCATGGGGTTGTTGTTTGCTTCGGTGCCCCAGATTTTGGCTGCAAATGGCCCTTCGGATCCCAAGCTTGTATTGGTGGAGAACGGAAAACCACGGTCTACGATCATCTTGTCGCAAAGTGCAACCGAATATGAAAAGAAAGCGATGCAGGAACTCAAAGACTTGATTCGGCAAATATCCGGAGTAGAACTGCCTGTGGCTGATAACACGGCCGAGGTGCAGGGCACAAAGATCTATATCGGAAAAGCCGCTCCAGATCTTGATGCAGCTAAGGCTGCAATCCGTGCCAAGGGAACTGAACCCGATTCATTCCAGCTATATGTGAAGGAGGGGATCATTCGATTAGCAGGATTGGATGACAATGACAAAGGAAGCCTTTATGCCGCTTACGAGCTCCTGGAGCAAATTGGCGTGCGGTGGTTCATGCCCGGTGATATCGGCACCGTAGTTCCGTCTATGCGTACAATTGCGGTCGGTTATCAGGACAACATCCAGCACCCGGGCTTTGATTTCCGCTTTTTGCAAGCTGTTGCGCCATATGTCGCGGGTGCCGGTTTGCCGGTGGGCGTCAATCTGACAGAAGGTGTACCTTGGGTCGAACATATGCGTCTGAATCAGAAAACGTTAGGAAATCATGGATTACTGATTACATCGCCTACGAATAAAGAACGTCCTGATTTGTTTTTGCCCGATGCCAAAGGAAATCCGACTGGACAATACGATGTGACCAAGCCGGAAGTACTGAACCTTGTCGTGGCGGAGGCAATCAGAAGATTGGAGGCAGATCCCAAGCTTGAATATCTAAGGATGGGACCCAATGACGGGCCTGTAACGGTACTCCAGCCTGACCCTGAGTGGGACGGGGATTTTAAGGGTGCCATACATGGAGGAACATTATCGTTAACAGATCGCTATATGAAATTTTTTAATCTTGTTTTGGAAAAGCTTGATGATGCCGGATATCAGGATGTGAAAATTTCTTTCTTTGCCTATGACGAGTATTATTATCCGCCAGTCAAGCATATGCCGGATCCCAGGATAGTACCGATCATCGCTTCCATTAGAACGGATAGGATGAAAAGCATTGACAATCCGCTTTCGTGGGAGCGACAGCACATCAAAGACATGATTGACGGCTGGAAAAGGGTAAGTCCTAACGTAATGATATATGATTATCTTTATAATCTTGCTGATCCGGGGCTACCTTTTTCACTTACAGAAAGAATAGGAACAGAATACAAATATTTCAACGAACAGGGGATTATCGGCATACGCGGCGAGGCGCTTCCGGCATGGGCCTATCATGGACCAACGCTCTATTTGGCGGCCAAGATGATGTGGAACCCCGATCTGGATGTGGCTGCTTTGCTGGAGGACTACTTTACAACGTTTTATGGATCTGCCGCAGAGCCGATGAAAAGACATTTCGACATTTTGGAAAATGCTTTTGCCCAGGCAGATTATTATGCGGGAAGTATCCATGATTTTCAGCATATTTTAAGTGACAGTGTCATGCAGGCGATGGAGCAGTCGCTAACGGAAGCTGAAGATGCGGCGCAACGGGCAGCGGATCCCGTATATGCCAAACGGGTCAATATGGTGCGCGTTGCTTTTAGCTTTGGCGATAACTTCCTTCAAATGAAGGAACGGATTAACAGCTTTAAGTTTATTGAGGCTAAGGAAAAATTCGATCAAATCTCTAAAGTAAGAGAACAGGCTGTTATTCACTCTCCTGTCATGCTCAATACCCTTGCCTCCTATAATTATACGGACTGGTTTTTTGATAAAATCACAAATCAGGGAAGTCAACGGCTCAGCAACGGCAACCGAATGGTTGCCGAGTTGCCGGACGAATGGCATGTTATGCTGTTCCCGAATGGTTCCGGGGATAAATTGGGGCTCTGGAAACCCGGGTTGGGAATGGAATCCTGGATGAAACTGAAAACCTATTCGGAGTCCTGGTCCGATCAGGGGATTGGTTATTACAAAGGACATGCCTGGTACAGAACAACGGTTGATGTTGACTCGGAGTTTAATACAGGAAAGCCGATTCGGCTTTGGTTCAGCAGTATTGACGAGACAGCGAGAGTATGGATGAACGGTACAGAGCTGACATTAGTTCAGAAGGGCTCTCCTCTGATGAAACCGTGGGAGTTTGACGCTACGCCGGCGATTAAATTTGGCGAACCGAATTTGATTGTCGTTGATGTGGGAAATGAAGTCCTGGATGAACTGGGTACCGGGGGGATCACCGGTCCTGCAATGCTTTGGCAGGTCAATACGGAACTGGATGTAACGCCGCCAACGGCTCCGGAAGGTTTGAAAGCCGAGCAAATCTCCGGCAGCGAGGTGCGTGTAAGCTGGTCGCCGGCTACCGATGATGTAGGCGTTGTCGGATATATTCTGGAAGTGTTGAACTCGCCGGAGATAGGCGGAATTAATGGAACGGTCAGAACGGATTCAACAACCTATATTCACGCCGGATTGGAGACCGGTACGGTACGCAGGTACAGGGTAAAGGCCATTGATGCGGCCGGAAATATATCCGGGATTAAAGATGTCGTGCTGATAAAGATGGCGAACGGGACGACAAGTCCGGGGACGCCTTCCCCGACACCAACACCAACATCGGTGCCTGGAACAACGTTTGAGGATGGACGTGTAACAACGACGATACCTGTAAAACCCGCGACAGATCAGAACGGAAAGGCTGTAGCGCCAATATCCGAGAAACAGGTGGAGGATGCCATCGCGAAGGCTGAGGCTGAAGCGGCAAAGCAAGGTGCAGGAACAGTGACGACAGTTAGAATTGAAGTGCACGTGGGGGCGGATGCCGGGACAGCGGGTATTAGTCTGACAGATGAAGCCCTAAAAGCATTCATAGATAGCAAGGCGGATACCTTGGTCGTTTCTACACCGTTTGGAACGATGACCTTGGATGACAGGACGGCAGAAGGACTTCTGAAACAGTCGGCGGGGACCATAACCATTACGGCTGCGAAGGAGAAAGACATCGGATTGCCGGCTGGAATTCGGAGCCAGGTTGGCAGCAGACCGGTAGTGAGCTTTGATATTGTAAGCGGAGAAAAGGGAATACCACAGCTTGTAGGCAAAGCGGAAGCAGCTATTCCGTATACACTGAAAGCAGGAGAAAATCCGAATGCCATTGTCGCTTATGCCATCAACGAAGAGGGGCTACCGGTGATAGTGACCAGTGGCATCTACGACCCGGCAACAGGAACACTGACCTTCAAGATAGAAGGAGCCTCGAGGTTTGCAGTCGCGTACAACAAGGTCGGCTTTGCAGATGTGGCAGAGGGCGCATGGTACTATGATGCGGTTACCTTTGCGGCGGCAAGAGGAATCACTACAGGGGTGGGCAATGGAAACTTCGGTTCGCATGACAGTGTAACCAGAGCTCAAGCCTTGGTCATGATGATGAGAGCTTTTGGTATCAGTCCTGATGAAAACACCGGAAACAACTTCGGTGATGCAGGGAACACCTACTACACCGGATATCTTGCAGTGGCGAAGCATTTGGGAATTACCAACGGGGTAGGCGGCAATAAATTTGCCCCTGACAGACAGGTGACCAGACAGGAATTGTTTGTGTTGGTATACAATGCGCTTACGAACATCAATGAACGGCCGGCAGCAGGCAACGTCAAAAATCTGTCAGACTTCAAGGATGCAGGGAAGATTGCCGATTATGCCAATCACGCCATTGAACAGTTTGTGAAAGCGGGAATAATCTCCGGTACCAATGGCAACATCCTGCCGCAAGATTCGGCAAGCAGAGCGCAATTTGTACAGATACTCTACAACATCATGACTAAATCATAATAACTAGGCGGAGTGAAAGGGTAACGGACGGAGAACGGTGAGGGTAGGAGGATCATACGTGTACAAAAAGAGCTTAGAGAATAAGATTATTTGGATTACCGGCGCATTGGGACTGATAGGCAAAGCTTCAGTCGAACACTTCCTGAAAGAGGGAGCATGGGTGATTGGTTCGGATTTGCACGAGCTCTCCACAGTGGATGAGTTCCTGGAATGGAAACGAATGTACGGGGAACGATTGGATCTGTATGCGTCAGATGCGACAAATGAAGAACAAGTTAAAGATGTAATTCAGCAAATAAAGATCAAATACGGCCGATTGGATGGTTTGTTCCATAACGTCTACACCCAAATCTGGAAGACGATTTCCGAGGCGTCGTTGCAGGAGTGGAACCTTGTCATCGAGGGAACGTTGACAAGCACGTTTATCGTCAATAAATATGTCGTGGAGATGATGAAAGAGTCGGGCGGAGGGACTATCGTCAATACATCTTCCGTGCTCGGCAATATTCCGCTCAAGAATGCTCCGATTGCTTACAGCTCGGCGAAAGCAGCGATCAATCATCTGACTCGTATTATCGCGGTCGAGCAAGCGCCGTTCGGCGTGCGTGCTAATGCGATCGTGCCGGGAGATATCAAATCCCCCGATGGTCTTCAGTCCACGCATAACCTGATCGGGAGAAGCGGCCGTCCGGAAGAGGTCGCCTGTTTGGCGGCATTCTTGCTCTCGGATGACTCCGCTTACGTTACAGGCTCACTCTATCCAATAGATGGAGGATTCATGTGTTGAACGGAATAGACTTTGGCGCATACACGCGCGAACAATTGAAGCAATTCGCCAATGACGGTTACACTGTGGTCATTCCCTTGGCCGCTACGGAGCAGCATGGCCCGCATCTTCCGGTGTGGACGGATACGGTGATCTGCGAACGAATATGCCGGGAGGCAATTGGAATCGCCACAGGTGCTGGGGCGAAACTCCTGATGGCGCCGGTGCTTGGCATCGGCTGCTCGGAGCATCATCTCGCGTTCGGGGGAACGTTGTCCATTTCATCAGAGGTATACCTGCAGATACTGATGGACATTGGACGGAGCTTGTGTCTTGATGGTTTCGGGAAGCTCGTCTTCGTGAACGGCCACGGCGGTAACGAGTGGGTGATGCAGCAAGCAGCAGTGGATCTGACTCTACAATATCCGGTGTGGACGGCTGCCGCGTCTTATTGGAACTTGGCGAAGCAAGCATTGGTGGACGCTAATGCCGGGGAGATCGGTCCGGTGCCTGGCCATGCTGGCGCATTCGAAACAGCCATGATGATGGCGCTCAATCCGGAAGTCGTGACCGGCCCCTTCGAGAAGCAGGAGCATCCCGCCATTACTTCGATCGCGCGCGGGATGACGAATGTCTTCGTCGGCCGTCGCGGCATCATTACCGGTTGGGACGGTTATACCGACTCGCCGGGCGGGGCGACGAAAGAGCTGGGCGAGCACTTTTTTTACGTAATTGCAAGGGCAGTTGGGGAGTGGCTGGTCTCATGCTGCAGTTCTATGGAGAACATTGGGCAGGCAGGGAGTGCGGAGAAGGTGGATCGGGAGAAAGGGGGCAATCGATAATGGGGCAAACGGGTGGATCGGCCAAGCCGAAAGTAGCCGTTATTATAACGGAGTATCGTTACAATTCACATGCCGAAGTCATTGTCGGGCGTCTGTTCGGTCAGCTCGGATACAAGCCGCGCATCGAGGTCGCGTCGCTTTATTTGGATCAATTTCCTGATAACGATATGAGCAGGGAGGAGGCGGCGCGTGCGGGTATACCGATTTGCGGGACGATTAAAGAAGCGATTGTCGAAGCTAACCGTCACGGTCAGGGGCTTGCAGGCGTTCTGATTATAGGAGAGCATGGGCAGTATCCGATGGTCCCGAACGGTCAGAAAGACTATCCGCGCAGGCGCTTTGTGGAGGAAACGCTGAATGCGCTCGATGAGATTGGCGTGCGGGTCCCGATCTTTTCTGATAAGCACTTGTCGTGGCACATGGACGATGCCTTATGGATATACCGATCGTTGAAAGCGCGCGGAATTCCTTTTTTGGGAGGCTCTTCGATTCCGCTCGTTCCGCTCGCTCCGGCCGTCCACGAAGCGTCGTTGCAGAAGCCGCAGGAACTGCTTGCGGTTAGCTTTGGGGGAACCGAGGATTACGGTTTTCACGCCTGGGATGCTTTACAGTCGTTAGCGGAGAGACGTTCGGGAGGAGAAACCGGCGTAACGTCCATACGAGTTATCCAAGGCGAACAAGTCTGGGAGGAGATGGATCGGGGAGAGTGGCCGGAACAATTGATGCATCTGGCGCTCGCAACTCATCCGGATCGCCGGGTTGGACATCCGCGGACAAGAGTAAACGGTCCTGTATTGATGACGGCGAGGTACGCGGACGGGTTAACGGGGTATGTGCTGCAACTGCCGAATGAAGTTGAGCAGTGGTCCGTTGCATGGCGAACGTTCGCAAGCGAGGAGTACGCCGTACGGTTCGAATCGGATTTGGCGCGTCCGTTCAATCATTTCGAGACGTTAACGGCAAGGATTGAGGATATGGTCCTTAGCGGGCAATCTCCCGTGCCGATCGAAAGGACGCTGCTTACAACCGGAATGATTCATTATTCGATGGAATCCCTCCATCACAATGCGACGATTCAAACTCCTGCGTTGCATATTCAATATTAATGGACAGCTTTAGTTGAACCATATATTAATAGAAAAGGTGGTTTTTTTACATGAGTAGCGTGCCGAAAGTGTTGCCCTTCTCCTCTTCTTCTCGTATCGGCGACTCCATATTCGTTTCCGGACAAGGCGGGCTCGATCCGCAGACAGGTGCGGTTGTCGGTCCTACGTTGGCAGAACAGACGGTACAAACGATGGAAAATATTCTCGCGATATTACGAAAAGACAATCTTGATTTCTGCCATGTCAAGAAAGTAAACATCTACTTATCCAGACGGGATCTGTACAAAGAGTTTAACGAAATATACGCTCGGTATTTCACCGCTCCTTATCCAGCGCGAACAACTGTATACTGCGACTTGAACTATGATTTGCTTGTCGAAATCGACGTTGTCGCCGAGATGATGAGCAACGGTACGAAGTAATCATCCGAGCAGCAAAAGACCGCCTCTATTTTGCATAGAGGCGGTTTGCTTGTTGTGGTCTTTCTGATTATGTTAGAACAAAGGCAGGATTTCACCGGTTGGCAAGGTAGAGGTTTGGTGACTTGGGTGACTGGTAAAAAAAGCATGGCATTGTATAATGATAGACAGGATTTCCAAGCTGCTTGGAGCCGGATAATTGTAGAAGGAGGAGAAGTACATATGGGGAAATTCATTGGCAACGAGACGCATCAATACGAAGTGGCCGAGGGATGGGGCCGGCTTCCGGAGGGAATCGCTTATGGTTATACACACGGTATCTGCGTAGATGCGGAGGATAATGTTTATGTCCATCATACAAACAAACACTCTGTTGTCGTGTTTGACCGCGAGGGCAACTTCAAGTATTCATTCGGCGATGAGTTCGAAGGGGGAGCGCATGGATTTTATCTGCACCGGGATTCGGACGGCATAGAGTACTTATATTTTACAGATACAGCACGTGCATTATTAGTAAAAACAACCCTTAAGGGCGAGGTGCTGTTAGAGGTTGGTCAGCCGGACCGGCCTGATCTGTATGATGCAGAGCGTAAGTATATTCCGACGGATGTATGTGTGGCGCCTAATGGAGATATTTATGTAGCAGATGGCTATGGTCAATATTATGTACATCAATTTACCTCTGCGGGAGACTATGTGCGCTCCTGGGGCGGGAGAGGCTCAGAAGCGGGCAAGCTACTTGAGCCGCATGGCATTTCCGTTAACCTGCGTGGAGATGAGCCGGAGCTATATGTTGCGGATCGCAGCAACAATCGCATTCAGGTATTTACGCTAGAAGGCGAGCATAAGCGGTTTATCGATCAAAATCTGGATTTTCCTTGCAGCTTTTACTTCTTCGGCAACGAGATCTATTTGCCGGATCTCCACAGCAGAATCACGATTCTGGATAAAAATGATCGTCTTATTACCCATCTCGGAGAAGATCAACAGGCGTACAAGCAGGCCGGATGGCCGAACTTGCCGAAATCGTATTATCGCGCAGATAAAGTAAGCTCCCCGCATGGCGTGTGTGTCGACTCGCATGGCGATGTATATATTGCGGAATGGATTTTTGATGGCCGCATCACGAAGCTTATCCGTCAAAGCTAGCCTGTCTAGCATATTTAATGGCGTTCTGGACGGGTTCGTCCGGCATGCCGCAATGCCCGGCACCGAAAAGGAATAGATGTCGCAACAAGTTGAAATAGACTATAGGAAAGCCACTCGGAATTTACTTCGCCGGGTGGCTTATTTTGTTTGTCAGGGTACTTTTATGATTGCAAATCAATGTTACACTTGTTATAGTTTATATATAACAGATAGTGTTGATGTTGAGGACGACGAACAGCATTGCACAGCGATAAAGAATATGGAGGCGATTAGAATGAGAAAAACTAGCGTTTACGTTTGCTTACTGTTAGCGACTTTATGGATACTGGCCGGCTGCGGAAAGTCTAAGGCGGAGGAACCTGAGGGACAATCCGATTCATGGCAAAGCATAGCCGGGTTATGGGAGGGCTCTATTGACATTCCTAATCAGCCGCTGCTTATTATTGTGAAGTTCGAGGAGAGCAAGGGTACGATTAGCATTCCTATTCAAGGACTTACGGATTACCCGCTATCAAGCGTGAATCTGACCGATACCGATTTGTTCTTTGATATGAGTATTGGAGGACAGAAGATTACGTTTGACGGCAATGTCGAAAAAGAAAAGATTGCAGGCACTTTTAAGCAGAACGGTAAAACGTTCCCTTTTGAGCTGAGCAAGAAACAAGAAGAGTCTATCGACGAGGGGGATATGGTACAAATGGAGGTTGCTAACGGTACGATGCTGGGTCAGTTGGAATTGCCCGCAGGAGAAGGTCCATTCCCGCTCATGATTATTAATGCCGGATCAGGGCCTACTGATCGCGACGGCAATTCGTTGTTGATGCCGGGCAAGAACAACAGCTTGAAAATGATCGCCGAACAGTTGGCCGCAGGGGGTGTGGCAAGCATTCGCTACGATAAGCGCGGTATTGGCAATAATGCTGGATTAGGCGGTAAAGAAGAGGATACTGCCTTTAAAGATTTTGTAGATGATGCGGCTTCCTGGGTTCAGTTTGCAAAGAAGGATAATCGTTTTTCCAAGGTTGGCATAATCGGCCATAGCGAAGGCTCCTTAGTAGGCATGGCAGCGGCCCAGCAGGCAGGTGCAGATGCGTACGTATCTATTGCAGGAGCAGGCAGGCCGATTGATCAAGTGATGCTTGAGCAGCTCGAAGCGCAGCTTCCGGCTAATTTGCTGAAGGAGTCAAAAGATATTTTGGAACAGCTAAAGCAAGGCAAGCAGGTGGACACTTTCAGTGCTGAGCTGCAAAATCTATTCCGCCAATCCGTACAGCCTTACATGATTTCCTGGCTGCAGTATGATCCGGCACGATTGCTGGGCGAGCTTAATATTCCAGTGCTTATTATTAATGGAACAACGGATATACAGGTGCCTGTCAAGGATGCCGAGCTTTTGCATGAAGCCAAGAAAGAGTCAAAGCTGCTTATCATCGACGGCATGAATCATGTATTAAAGGAATCGTCCAACGATCAAGCTGAAAATATGGCGACATACACAAATCCTGATCTTCCATTAGCTAAAGGGTTAATAGATGGAATTGCCGGCTTCTTGAAGGAAGCAGGCATTATCCAATAGATGGCTTCTCGGCATGCCGGTTCGTCCGGTATGCCGAGAAAACAAAATTTCAATTCCTATTCCTATTCTTTCGAAATTCCCTCGGTGTACACCCTGTGTATTTACGGAAAATGCGATTAAAAAAACTAATATCGTTAAAGCCGACGTTCATCGCGATGATGGCTATTTTGTCGTCAGATTGCTTTAATGCTTGGCAGGCGCGACGAATTTGGGCAGCATGCTTGAATTCGACGAGACTCATACCGGTCGCGCGCTTGAACTTTGCGGTAAAGGAAGAAACGCTCATTCGACATGTTTCCGCGAGGCTGATAAGCGTCAACTCTTGTTCGCAATGCCGTTCGACGAAGTCGACGATCGACGTCATCCAATCGTAACTGGATGGCGTGTTTGGGGCTTGAAGCAACTCACGGTTTTCATTATGGTAACGACTGAGCAGCACCAAACACTCTATCCATCGGCTTTTAATGATGATGGAAAACCCGTCGCGGTGCTGCTTAAACTCTTCATGCATAACGCGAAGATGCGATTCGAGTTGCAGACGCTGATAGTTGTCTAATGCGGTATACGGGACAAACGATGCGTTGTTGCGCAAAAAAGGAGCAAGGTAGAAAAAGTCGATGAATGCCGGAAAACGAAGCAAAGCTTCCATTTCCCGCTCGAGTAACGTCCGATGAAACAAGATGTTGTAAACGATAGTTTCCTGGTCCGAAGACCCGATATAGCCATGAACTGTGTTTGGTTCTATAGCGAACACATCACCGGGAGAGAGAGGGCTGTTTTTGTCCATCCATTCGTGCATCGCGTTTCCGGATACGATGTAGACGAATTCCACGAAATCATGTTTGTGCGGAGAAATGATTTCATTTTGCTTTATGGTGTACCGATCAATAAAAAAAGGGAAAGACGGATCATCGAAAAACTGCTGCCCCCTCATCTCGATCATTTCTTAATTACCCCCGAGTGTTTTGGTAGATAGTCTTAGTTTTTTCTTCAATACCCCAAGATTGTAAGCCAATGAAGTTGTAATGTAAAGCTAAGAAAGCACAAGTATGGAGTGAGAGGGGCATGCAGAAATGTTGGGGAAAAGTGTAAAGGCAACAGAGGAACAAGTGGGGTTTTACCGTGAAAACGGGTTCGTGCAAATGGATCATGTATTGTCGCAAGAGGAATTGGAGGAGCTTCGCGGGTACATGGACGAGGTGATGAATAACGAAGGGGGAAAAGCGGTTCATACGGATCAACAAGGAGGCGCTTACAGTAAGGTCCTGAACCAGAAGGTCAATACATGGAGAGATCACGGTGGTATGGGGAAGTTCGTGCTGCGTAATCGTTTCGCGGAACTTGGCAAGCAACTGACGGGGTTCTCTGGCGTTCGGTTGTTTCATGATCACGCCCTATTAAAGATGCCAGGAGACTCCAAGCCGACGCCATGGCACCAAGACCGTCCTTACTGGCCGATGGTCGACAACGGTAAACCGCTGCAAGCTTTCTCTATATGGATCGCCCTCGACGACGTAGACGAGAACAACGGCTGCATGATGTTCGTGCCCAAGTCGCAAAAGATAAAGAATCTGAAAGGCGTGGATTTGGTTTCGCCCGAAGATATTTTCGGACAGGAGGGCGCTTCCAATGCGGATCGGAACACCGCCGTCATCGTCCGGATGAAAGCTGGCAGTTGCACGTTTCACGACGGCATGACCTTCCACTACGCTCACGCCAACAACACCGCCAAGCCGCGCAGGGCGCTTGCGATAATTTTCTTCGAGGATGGTGTTACATTTAGCGGCGGAAATCATCTGGTGACAGACGGGGCGGGGCTTGTTGCGGGAGACAACTTGGCAGGACCGTTGTTTCCGCGTTTAGCTTAAAGAGGAAGAAGGGCTGGCCGCTCCTTTCGAAAAACCCAGTCATAGAACGCATATTCATAAATTGGAAGCATCGATATTCGCATCATGAATATCGATGCTTTCTTTTTTCGAAGTTTGTTTCCGTTGCTCCATATAATGAAAATAATTGCGTTCCCCAAGCTGCAGCAGCTCGTATTTAACGCCGCGCTTGGGGATCGTAAGCGCAGGCTGGCGCTTTATAACCTTCTGCTTGCGCAGCTGCTGTATTTTATCAACTAGAAGCTGACGGTTGCCAATGCGATTAACGATGATTTCATCCGGGTCATGCTCAGCATCATATTGAACAATAAAAGCGTCGGATAGCTCTGCGTGATCATGAGATCCTTTCGGCAGCTGTTCGATATGAATGTCTGTTATGAGACCATGCGAAATAGCGAGTATACATACTTCATTGTCGCCAAAATAGAGCACAGCTTGTCTCGTATCCGTCTGGCGCTCGACGATTTGTTTCTCCTTTGCCGCCGCCTCCAGGCTTTGAGCCGTCAGCAGCAGCTTTTGCGCCTTTTCGAAATGCAGCGCATCCGAACACTTTTGTATTTGCTCATATAATGAGGCGATTATTTCATGCGCGGGCCTTGAAAGCAACAGCGCAGCCTCTTCGGACTGCAGCTGGTATTGCTTCTTGTCGATCAGCCCTTCGCAAATGCCGCTGCAGCGGTGAATATGATAGAGCAAACATACTTTTTTCGGCATGGCTTCGCAGGAGCGCAGTCCGAATTGTTCCGTTATGTAGCTGGCCAGCTCATCGCGGTAACGGGAGCTTTTGAATGGGCCGAACTTTTTGGCGGCGGCTGATTTGGAAGCAGATATTTGATCATCACGATTTCTATAATAAATAGCTAGACGAGGAAATTCCTCCTCTGTCAGCTGCAAATAAGCATAGCCGCTATCCTCTCGGATCAAGGCGCGATTAAAAGGAGGCTTGTGCTGTTTAATGAGATTATTTTCGAGAAGCAGGCTTTCGGCTTCATTATTGACGAGCATTACATCTATAGAAGCAACCTGCTCAACCAGTTGGATTAACTTGCGCTCTGTATGCTGACGGGTGAAATAAGAACGAAGCCGGTTTCTAATGTTTTTGGCTTTGCCGATATATAACAGCTCGCCTTCCTTATTTTTCATTAGGTAGCAGCCAGCGTTTGTCGGATATTGATCGGCCTGAAAGCGAAACGGCATCGGGCGTCACCCCCTTGGTTATAGTTTAATAGAAGAGAGCCTCTAGGATTGGCTCATGCTTTTATCCTAATAAATATGCAATTGCTTTACAACATGAATGATGAATCTCGAGGAGGAAAACGGATGAGCAACAATTAAGGTGAAATATTTCCATTATGTGTTAATATAAAAACGATGTTTCTATGTTTTAAGCAAGCCTTGATCTCGTTGGAATATGAAAGTGGGAGGGTGTTATTGAAATGGCTAAGCTGATCTACAATACCAACGTATCTTTGGACGGGTACATGGAGGACGAGCACGGCAATATCGAGTGGACGATCTCCGGTGACGAGGAGTTTGCGTTCTGGACGGACTTCCAGCGGTCGATTGGCACATACCTATACGGGCGTCGATTGTACGAATCGATGGTGTACTGGGAGACGGCGAGCGCCAAGCCAGGCGATCAACCGGAGGTCATGCGGGAATTTGCGCAGATCTGGCGGGCGGCTGAAAAGATCGTATATTCCCAGACGCTTGAGGCGGTTTCAAGCGCAAGGACCAGGCTCGAGCGCGAATTCGATCCTGATGCGATCCGGAGGCTGAAGGAGTCTGCAGAAGCCGACATTACGATTGGCGGCTCCGAGCTTGCTGGTCAGGCGATGAGCGCTGGACTAATCGACGAGTTTCATCTGCTTCTTAATCCGATCGTCTTGGGCGGAGGTAAGCGAGCATTGCCGGACAACCTCCTCATGCGACTAGAGCTGCTTGGCGAACGCCGCTTCCGAAGCGGCATTATTCATCTTCATTACCGCGTGATCGTCTGAGCGCGACGCTAGAGTGAAATTTATTAGTTTATCGATAGAGACTCGCTGAATGCGGGTCTTTTTTTTATGGTCCAAGGGGCGATAGAAGGGATTCGTCAAGCGCCAAAACTGGACAACAAAGTCCCAGTCGAGTCAACAGAATCCGATTGTCCGCTTCCGCCGTTGTTTCTACAATTATAGTAGAGCGTGCACCTCTACATTATAGATACTATTTTAATTAGGAGGGTGAATATGGTAAACAAAGTCAGGAAGATGATTACGATTCTAAGTGCGGCAGCCGTGGTGTCCACGATCGCTGCGTGTGCCAATAATACACAGTCCTCTGATCCGGCTGCCGCCGCATCGGCAACGGCCCCAACTGATAGTCAGTCCCCAGAAGAAGTAAAGGTAGATCCCTTTGGGAAATATGATCCGCCGATTGAGATCACTTTTGTCGGCAGCATCAGCGACCAATTCGAAAAAACGACTCTGACCGACGGTGTCACGTTGGAAGACAATGTATGGACGAAGGCGTTTTTGGAGGAGCTTGGCATCAAGGTGAAATACAAGTGGATCGCCAAGAGCCCAGAAGAATACAAGCAGAAGCTTAATCTATCTTTGGCGTCAGGAGATATTCCCGATGTGATGACGCTGGATACGGCTGAATTACAGTCCGCGATCAAAGCGGATATCATACAGGACGTTGGCGGCATTATTGAACAATATGGAATAGACGAGGTCAAACAAAATTATACGACCTATAATTTCGACCCGTATGTTGCGGCAAAAAAAGACGGTAAGATTTTCGCCGTTCCGCAGATGTGGTCGGTCAGCGATAACGCAAGCGGCATTTTGTGGATTCGTCAGGACTGGCTGGAAAAGGTAGGCATGACTGCTCCGAAAACGATGGATGATGTCTATGCAATCAGTAAAGCGTTTACCCATAACGATCCGGACGGAAATAACAAAAACGACACTTTCGGACTGGCGATCAGCAAAGATTATATACAAGATTTAGGAGGCATGTTCTACGGCTACAATGCCTATCCGGGATCCTGGATGGAAAAAGACGGGCAACTTGTTAACGGAAGCATCCTTCCCGAAACAAAGGGCGTCATTGAAAACTTGGCGGCGATGTATAAAGACGGGCAAATTGACCCCGAATTTTATGTTAAGCCCGCAGACAAGATTGCACAGGACATTGCTTCGCAAAAGCACGGAATGATGTACGGTTTTATGTGGAACGGCATCTATCCGCTGCAGGACAGCCGCCGCGACCATCCGGAAGCTGACTGGCGGCCGTATCTGATTCCGGCTGCGGACGGCTCGGTTGCCAAGCCGAGGGCCGATTCGGGAATAGCAGGCTACTATGTTGTAAACAAAAACTTTAAGCATCCCGAAGCTTTGGTTAAGATGATGAACCTATTAAAAACACTTGGACCAAAAGATCCTAACAAATATAGCAACTCCGAGGACGGCAAAGAACTATGGAAACTGTCCCCTGTATCCGTGCCGACACTAGAAGAGAACCTGCACTATCACAAGAGAATGAACGAATTGGTTAAATCGGGCGAGACTCCGGCCAATGCAGTCGAACAGTCTGTTTTTGACAAGGTTAAGCAATGGACGGATAAAAAGGATGAAACTGTGTGGGGATTTTACCGGATGCTGGGTAACGGCGGAGTGGGAGAAATCGCGCAGGCAGCTATCGAATATTACTTTGATAATGATTTGTGGGTCTATAATGCATACCGCGGCGCTCCGACACAGACGATGAGCGATAAGGGCTCCACCTTGTCGACTCTTGAATCCGAGGCTTTTGTCAAAATGATAACCGGACAGAAGGACATAGGGGAGTTTGACAAATTCGTGACCGAGTGGAAGAAGCTCGGGGGCGATGATATTACCCGGGAAGTCAATGATTGGTATGCCAATGCCAAATAGCTCGACTTAAAGAAATGATGAGCGTGCTTGTATAAGGCGCATATGCAAAGTAAGGGGGGCTCCTTTTGCCCCCCGTTTAGCGGAGATGATCAACATGAATGTAATTAAAAAATCGAAAAACTTATCTCTACATCTGATGCTGTTGCCTGCGATGATACTCCTGATTGTATTTAGCTATATCCCGATGGCGGGCATCGTCATTGCTTTTCAGGACTTTATTCCTGCCAAAGGGTTTTTGGGAAATCAAGAATGGGTAGGTCTTAAAAACTTTGAGCTGATCGCGACCAACCCCTTTGTTTACCGGGTGTTGCAGAATACCCTTATCATCGCTTTTGCCAAGATCCTATTGGGGCTGGCGATTCCCATTGCCTTTGCCATTTTTCTCAATGAGATTCGAAGCTCTGCGTATAAGCGGACCTTGCAAACACTTGTTTATTTGCCCCATTTTTTATCATGGGTTCTTTTGGGCGGAATATTGATCGACATCCTCTCTCCTTCCACCGGGATTGTAAACAATCTGCTAAAGTCACTGGGATTTAACCCGATCTTCTTTTTAGGCGATCCTAAGTGGTTTCAGCCTACGGTGATTATTACGGATGTTTGGAAGGAATTCGGATGGTCGACTATTTTGTATTTGGCGGCAATTACAGCGATTAATCCAAGCCTGTACGAATCGGCGAAAATAGACGGGGCCGGGCGGTTTAGGCAGATGATATCCATTACGCTGCCGGGAATGAGCATGATTATTGCGATGCTCGCGATTCTTAGCATTGGCAATATTTTGAATGCGGGATTTGATCAGATTTTTAACCTGTACCACGCCGGAGTTTATGAAACCGGAGATATTATTGATACCTTTGTCTACCGGATGGGGCTGATCGATGCCAAGTTCGGACCGGCGGCGGCTGTGGGGCTGTTTAAGTCGATCTTTTCTTTGATCCTTATTACCGTTTCCTATTATTGCGCATATCGATTTGCCGATTACAGAATTTTTTAGAAGGGAGGGTGAACTTAACGATGAGAACACGGACAAATACAAAATATATCTTTCCCGTGGTTAACGGAACCATTTTGGGAATACTCGCGCTTACCTGCCTTGCCCCGCTGGTGCATATATTTGCCATCGCCTTTAGCGATAACAACGAAGTTGTTAAGGGCGCCGTCACTTTGTGGCCCAAAAGCTTTACCTTGAGTTCTTTTAACTTTGTTTTAGAACGCCAGGAATTCTGGCAAGCGTTTGGCGTGACGCTCAAACGAATCGCCATCGGGCTTCCGCTAAATATGCTCCTTACGATCATCACCGCTTATCCATTATCGAAGGAGAGCCTTACATTTAGGCCTCGAACCTTTTATGTCTGGTTTATGTTTTTTACCATGCTGTTTGCAGGAGGATTAATTCCGACATACATGCTTGTCAGACAGCTGAATATGCTGGATAGCATCTGGGCGCTGGTTCTCCCCGGAGCGCTTCAGGTCTATAATGTCATCCTTTTGCTTAATTTTTTCCGGCAGCTCCCCAAGGAGATATCCGAAGCGGCCTATATGGATGGCGCCGGGCATTGGCAGACGCTGTGGAAAATTTATGTGCCCACTTCGATGGCAGCGCTGGCGACGCTTATTCTGTTTACGGTGGTCGGTCACTGGAACGCTTGGTTTGACGGCATGATCTACATGAATATGCCGGAGAAATACCCTTTGCAAACCTTTTTGCGCACGGTTATTACGATGCCGGACTTTAAATACCTGAAGGCGGACGACTGGAAAAACCTCCAAAGCATTTCAGACCGTACTACGAGGTCGGCGCAAATTATTATTGCCTCCGTTCCGATCCTGTTGGTTTATCCGTTTTTGCAGAAATACTTCGTCAAGGGAATTGTCCTTGGAAGCGTAAAAGGTTAAGCAAAGGCTGTATACGAGGTTTGAAACAGAAAGGAGCATAAGGAGAAAATGATAAAAAACAAGAAGCGCTTATACCGGGGATTGCTGGCCGTGTTGACGGTTGCTTTGCTGTCTGGGGTCGTAAATGCGGCGATGGGACTGATTGTCGCCGCAACGCCGGACGAGCAGTTTCGCATTAATGGCGAAGGGGTTATCACGGAGTACGTGGTAGCCAATAATCAATTTGCGGCCTATAAGGATATTACGATACCGGCAACCGTTCAAGGCATAACGGTGAAAGCGATCGGGGAAGGCGCCTTTCAGGAAAAAAAGATTAGATCCGTTACGCTTCCGGACACGCTTGAGCGTATAGAAAAACGCGCCTTTTACAGCAATTATATTGAAACGATCACGTTTCCCTCAGCTTTGAAAAAGATCGGCGAAGAGGCATTTGCTTTAAACCAAATGAATGCGCTCTCATTGCAGGAGGGGCTCGAGACCCTTGGAGAATCGGCTTTTTCCGGGAATAAGCTGAGCGAGGTAACCCTGCCGGAAGGGATCCAAACTTATGGCGGGTGGATATTCCAATACAATCTAATTGAAGCGGTGCAGCTCCCAGCGGACTTGGAGGAGATACCGGACGGGATTTTTAGTGACAATAAGCTTTCTGCTGTCGTTTGGCCCGAAGGTTTGACTCATATCGGAGCGGCGGCATTTGCTTATAATCAGTTTGCCGTGCTGGATTTCCCCTTTACACTGCTCGCTGTCGGCGACAGCGGCTTTGAGCAGAACAAGCTTTCCGATCTCACTTTGCCGGAGGGGCTTCTGACCATCGGCAGCAGTGCTTTCCGGGGCAATGAGCTGACGGAGCTCGTTTTGCCGGTTAGCCTGACCGACCTGGGCGACCGGGCCTTTGCCAATAATCAAATCTCGGAGCTAACCCTGCCGCAGAGTCTGGCGGATCATATCGGAGAGTATGCTTTCCGCCAAAATCGTCTGGAATATGACTATGAACCTGTGCACGAAGGTGAAGGGGAAATTCGGGGAAAAGCGTTGCCTTATGCAAGCATTGCCGTGACTGACAGGGCGGGGCAGGAATTGGGCAAGGCAAACGCCGACGGCAAAGGCGTATTTCGCGTTGTATTCACCGGCGGACGAAAGATCGGAACGGATGAACGTTTGCTGGTAAACGTGCAAGGCGGCGATAGAACGGCAATTCAGGCCATTTCTAAAAAATAAAGTTTGCAGGGAAGGTGTTAATCCTATGAGGAGAACTATTAATAAATCGATATCCTGTGTTCTGTTGCTTGCGATCCTGTTGACCTCCGGTTATACGGTGCCGTCGGCGCGAGCCGCTGAGGCGGATCCGCCGATGACAACGATACATGTACCGACTGTTGCGGATCAGACCCCCGTCATAGACGGAGTCATTGACGACACAGAATGGAGCGGGGCGGCGCAAAGCGCGGGGTTTGCGACCTTTACCAAATCAGAGGCGGTGCCGGAGCCCACTTCCTTTAAGGTTTTCTTTACGGAGGACAAGCTGTATATTGCGGTTCGTTCGTTTCAAAAGGAAGAGCCAAGCGCCAAGGTGACGGAACACGACGGTCCGGTGTTTACCGAGGATTCGGTAGAGATTTTCTTCCAGCCGGATCTTGCGCAACAGACCTATTATCAGTTTATTGTTAATGCCATAGGAACAAAATTCGAGGGTCAGGGAAGAAACGCCTCTTGGGGGAGCAACGAGGATTGGAGAGCGAGCGCGACAACAGGGAACGGATACTGGGACCTGGAAGTGGAGCTTTCTGCAGGTCTGTTTGGGCTGGCCAGCTTTTCGGCGGAGGAATACGGATTTAATATTGGCCGATCCCAGTCGGCGGGAGATCAGGGCGGATCCGGACCTTGGTCGATTCCTGCCATGATTCAAAGCTCATGGTCGCCCTATTACAATGGGACATTTCATGATCCCGCAGCTTTTGGCAGGCTTTATCGGGGGGCCCAGGACAATAATTATGTGCGTCAGACCGTCCATGCCAATGATTTGAAAAACGGATTTCAGACGGTTTCCGGCTTTACGAATCTATCCAATAGTGAAGTGACGATCAAAGCGGTTCAACAGGCGAGGAACGGGAGTACCGGCGAGGTTCTGGGGATCGCGCAGGAACAGACTCTGGCCGTGGCTGCCGGAGCCACGGGTCATTTCACGCTGACTAACCCCTTGCAGCAAGGCAATTGGGATTGCGTCCTGATCGTTACCGACATCAACAGCGGAAAGGTATACTATAGCAGAAAAATACCGGTTCATATCCCGCCTCCGCTTCAAGTGCGTTCGTATTGGAGCGAGCAGAAGGTGGAGCTCGGCCTGGACAAAAAGGATGTTAATACAGAATTTACTGCGGAAAGCAGTCTGTTTGAGCTGAAGAATGAGCAAGGAGAAGTCGTTTCCGAGCTAGAGGCGAGCGCCGATCCTGCCGGTTTATTTAAAGCTTCGTTTGCTATGGGCTCTCATCCAGCGGGGAATTATCAGATTGTTGCAACGCTGAAGGGAAGCGGAGATTCCTTTGCGCTGCCTCCCGTGTCCCTGGAAAAGCCGGTCACGCCGGAATGGTGGGATTCTGACTTGGGTACGGAGGATATTGTGCTCGCTCCATGGACCGGCGTAAAAACGGTTGGCAATAAAGTAGAAGTCTGGGGAAGGGAATATGCTTTCGGCGGTTCTCCATTTGTTAGTCAGATCACCAGTCAGGGCCAGGACCTCCTGGCAGCGCCGATACAGATTGAGGGAGCGGCGGATGCGCGGGCACTCCAGTTTTACGAAACCAATGACATTCGCGTGGAAAAAACGGATACCAAAATAAAATATTTGAATGAGTCGGCGTCGGATGATTTGAAGCTGAGCGTAAACAGCACGGTGGAATATGACGGATTTGTCCGCTTTGATGTGGAGCTGTCCTCCGATGCTGACGTTCCGGTTCAATTGCAAAACCTCAAGGTGAAAATTCCAATGAAGCCGGAAGCGGCGACGCTGTTTGACGCGGATACGACCGATTCCCCCCTGAGAGGCAGCTATCCATACTGGAGCGGGGGGCGTTCGGGCAAGTTTCCCGATGCGACTACAGGAAGCTTTACGCCTCATATTTTTATGGGGAATGATCAGGTGGGACTGACGTGGGTCGCCGAATCGACAGAAAATTGGTCGTTCCAAAACCCCGATGCGGTGCTGGCGTTGGAAAAGCAAGGCGGAGCCCATGTGCTGGAGATGAATGTGATTGATAAGGCGATCGAGGTTAACCGGGACACGCCCCTGACCTTTACCTTTGCCATCCAGGCTTCCCCTATCAGACCTCAGGCGGAAAATAAACAGGTTTTCATTTATGGAAGCAGTGCTTATGGCGCCGAACAATGGTCCATGAATACCTTTTCGCAAAACGAAGGTCAATTGAGCTATCCCGCCAAAGATTATGTGACGGCAGAGCATGGCGATCTGACGGTCAATGTGGCGCCATACAATGCGGTCACCGCGAACTGGTCTGGCGGATATCCGGATGATCCGCAAAATGAAATGGCGACGCCGGTCGTTGCGATCCAGTTTCCTAATGGAAACAGCTTTGGCCTGTACTACAGCATGGCTTCTCCGAAGTTCTTTTTGACCACGGAAACAGGTTTTAACACAAACCGCGTTCGCCATAAAATCAAAGAATTTACTTACACGAACGAATGGAACTTCTGGTGGGAGCGTTATGTCAGGCTGGTCTGGAACGAATCCGCCTTGGAGGTTTGGATCACGGATAATACGGGCGCTTTTGCAAAGCAAGCAGAAATCCCCTTTGATTTCAACCTGATGAATGCTTCTCTTCAAGAGGCAAAGATTGTTTTCGGCAGCGGATTTGTTTACAACGATTTTTCTGCAAAGGAGAAAAACGGAGACTCCATCGATTGGGTCCAGGTAGAAGATGAGAGCAAATCCGGGAGAGCGTTGAAAGGGAATTATCAGCTGCTGCCTGATGCGAGCAATCCAGCGAGAATTTTTGTAGGGGGTCCCGAATTTAACAACAACCGTGACTGGCCGTTTTTTTTGAACCGATTAAAGAAAGACAACTACCAGTTAATCAAAATCCATGAGGACTGGACGGAATCGCAAGGTTATCCGATGACGAGAGAGCCGGGGAGAAAACAGGCCTTCCATACACTGGCGGGGGCTGCCAATGACAATGGAATTCCTATTATTCCGTACATTGGCTTTCAACTGGGGAACAATACGCCGGAATTCCAGTATTATAAGGACGAAATTGTGACGGAGCCGTTTTTCCTTCCCAACGGATGGGTGCGGTCGGATACAAACCATATCGGGGCAAATGTCTCCTATGCGGGGCGGTTCCAGAATTTCATGTTGTGGAGCATTAATAAATTGATTGTGGAAGATGGTATCGGCGGTTTATACATGGACTCCACCGCGCTTCCGCCAGTAGATCGAAACATGCACCATGGCACGGGCTACTACGATCGGGACGGAGCTTTGCAGTCGTCCTATCCGATCTTTGAGTACAGAAGATTTATGAAACGCATTCGTACGATGGGGAAAGCCATTCGCCCTGATTTCTATATGGACTTGCACACGCCTCTCGGCACATGGACGCCGACCGCCGGCTTTGTTGATAGCATCTGGAAAGGCGAGCAATTCCTTAATGCAGAAGCAAATCCGTCGGAAAAGGCTTTCCGCAGAGAGGTCACGCCGGAGCTGCTGCGTGCCACTATGGGGAAACAGACCGGGTTGGCCATTAATTTCCTCAATTATCATCAGATCGATACCGCATCGGCGGTAAATGCGGTGCTGGATATTCCGGTGAGGTTGGATGGGCTTCTGCGTTCAAAGATGATGGAATACTATGACTTGAACCATGCGCCGTTTGTTTTGTACAGCGACAGTCAAATTGCAGGATCCAACGAGGAGACGCCTATGTCGTACTACAAGCGCCCAGACGGTGCAGTGGTTGCGGTTACGGCGAATCTGAGCCAGGAAGACCAGCCGAGGGATGTGACATTTACTCTGCCCGAAGGTCTGATTTTGCCCGGAAGTATGGCAACCGACGCGATCAACGGGGACAACATGCTTTTGGATGGAAACACGTTGACGGTGCATTTTGAGAAATCATGGCGGTATAAGTATCTATTACTGGCTCCCGAAAGCGTTGAAAATCCGGTAAGATACCCCTTTGAATGGCCATCTATCGGTTTCCCTAATTAGATAAAGAAGGAGGCAAATACGGTATGAAACAAAGAATAATAGGGGCCATGCTCGGTCTGAGCATGATGATGACCCTGCTGCCCGCGGCGGCGTTTGCTGCCGGAACCGGGGCGATGGCCGGGACGGGCGGGATCGCCGACGGCAACATCATTTATTACGGTCAGTATACAGAGGGCGGTATAAGCTATGAGATGCCCTGGCTGGTGCTGGATGCCGATAAAACCAACACCAATACAGGGGGCGCGTTCCTCATTTCCAAATATCTGCTTGGAAGCACGCCCTTTGAAGCCGTTTGGGACGGCGACGACAACGATGGGCAGGTTAAGCCCAACGAGTGGCAGAACAGCGACGCCCAGACATGGAGCAAAAACTTTGCGGGATCGGATTATTTTACGGCTGCAGAGCTATCCGCTATGCTGGCAACAACCAAAACGGACGGACCGTATATGGAGTATGGCGCAAGCGAGTTGAGGAGTGAAAAGGCCTTTTTCCTTTCGGGGGAGGAAGCGGCAACCTACTTCCAAAACGATAATGAACGGGAAGCGGCTTATATCACGAATCCAGCCAGCGGCAATACGGGCTGGTGGTGGCTGCGGTCGCCGTATGGGGACAAGCCCCACTACGCTGGAGTGGTTTCGGTCGTTCAGCGCCATACCCGTGTGTCCTACGCTGACGGCGCTCGCCCGGCTATCAACTTGTCACTGTCTTCGGTTCTCTTCTCCTCCGCTGCCCAGGGCGGCAAGCAGAGCGGAACCGTAGGCGCCGCCGCGCTGAAAACAGTTTCGGCCGGCACGCCGTCGGAGTGGAAGCTGACCCTTCGGGACAACAGCAGAAATTTCAAGGCAGAGAGAACGGAATATAACTCTGCAAGCAAGGTGATGACCATTGGTTATACAGGCGCAACGGTGGGAGCCAGTGATTATATTTCGGCGGCGGTCATAGACCAAAACGGCTCTATGAAATACTATGGAAATATAGTAAAGCCGCAGAGTGCAAGCGGCAGCGCAAAGATTGACCTGTCCGGCGTTATCCTTGGTGCGGGCGATAAGCTTTATGTCTTTTCCGAAGCCGCAAACGGCAACAAAAAGACCGATTATGCGAGCGCATTGCAGGAGATGAGCATAAACGGCGGTTCATCCGGCGGAGGCAACGTTGTTATCAACGATCCGGAGATCCCCGTCAAGGAAGAGGAAGAAGAACCGACTTCCCAGCCGGTCTGGGAAAATCAGTTCACTGACGTTAAGGAAGCCGACTGGTTCTACGATGCGGTAAAATACGTCTATGAAAAAGGTCTGATGAAGGGTGTCTCTGACACGGCATTTAGCCCCGCTGCAACTACCAAACGGGCTATGCTGGTGACGATTTTGTATCGACTGGAAGGTTCGCCTGCCGTGGGCGCAACCCATCCCTTTAGCGACGTGGCGGCCGGTAAGTATTATGCCGATGCGGTAATCTGGTCGACCGATAATAAGATCGTGGGCGGATACGGCAACGGCAAGTTTGGCCCGGAAGACCCCATCACGCGTGAACAAATGGCGGCAATCCTGTACCGTTACGCATCCTTTAAAGGTTATGACGTGTCCGCGAGAGCCGACCTCTCTACGTTTGTCGATGCAGCCTCCGTTTCCGTCTATGCGAAGGATGCGATGGCCTGGGCCAACGCCAAAGGGCTTATCTTGGGCTACGACGCGAAGCTGACACCCAAAAGCAACGCATTGCGCAGCCAGATGGCGGCCATTATGCAAAGGTTTCTTGACATGTAGCATCGTACAAGTTTCGGAAGGCTGACGTGGAATCTCTTTATTTCCGCTGAGCTAGCATCTCGGCATTGCGGTTCTGATCATACAAGGATGGGAGAAACGACATGGCGAACATCACCATGAAATCAGCAGGAGCCGCAATGCTGGCGATAATGCTTTTGGTGCTCGGCGCTTGCAGCGGCAGAGAGACGGATCCGATCGACAGGGAATCGGCGAAGCCGACGAACGGCACGAAGACCGAAGAGTGGAAGGAATGGCCGAAGGAAGGCCCGCTGGGCAAGTACGACCCGCCCATCGTGCTGACGACGGGCCGGGATGTGGCGGAAACGATGAAATTCGAAGAAGGACGTTCGATCGACAACAACATCTGGTACGATGCATACCGCGACGAGCTTGGGATTCTGATCAAAAACGAGTGGGTCGTCAAAGGCAGCGAAGCCTACACCAATAAAACGAACATCGCTATTGCCTCGGGCGATACTCCGGATATCATGGCTGTTGATGCGCTGCAGCTAAGAAGTTTAGTGGAAGCCGACTTGATCGAGGATTTGACCGATGTGTATGCAGGGTACGCATCGGCCTTTACAAAAAACTTGTTGAAGGAAGACGGCGGACTTGCGATGAAAGCATCCACGTTCGGAGGTAAGCTCTACGCGCTCCCGCTCACGAACAGCAACCTGGATGAAGTCCCGATGCTTTGGGTGCGAGACGACTGGATGAAGAAACTTAATTTGCCGGAGCCGACTACGATGGAAAACATGTTCGCCATTGCAAAGGCGTTTACGGAGCAGGACCCGGACGGAAACTCGAAGGACGACACGTACGGGCTTGCGCTCGTCAAAGAGGCAAAAATTCCTGGATTTTTTAACGGCTTCCACGCTTACCCCGGTGCTTGGGTGGAGGGGCAGGACGGCAAAATCGTGTACGGCAGTACGCAACCGGAAATGAAAGCTGCGCTGCAGAAGCTGGCGGACATGTTTAAAGCCGGTTACATCGATAAGGAATTCGGCGTTAAGGATGGCCCGAAATACGACGAGTTGATCGCTTCCGGCAAAGTCGGCATGATGTACGGGCCGATGTACGCTCCGCTTGCGAATCTCAAGAACAACAAGCTGAGCGATCCGAACGCGGAATGGCGGGCTTATCCGCTCCCGTCGGCGGACGACCAGCCGGCGCTGGCTCAGGTAGGCGTATCGGCAACCTCCTTCTATGTCGTCAAGAAAGGTTACCAGCATCCAGAGGCGCTCGTAAAGCTGATGAACTTCTGGAACGATAAAAGCTGGGACAATGCGGACGTGATGCTGTCGCGCAACGCGGAGACAAAAATCGAAACGTGGCCATACGGGCTGGTCAAAGCGTTTCCGGTGCTCAAAAACGTGAAGGCGCATCGTGCCGTTAAAGCCGCGCTGGAGATCAAAAATCCGGAAGGGCTCGATACGGAGCAAAGGTTTTATTATGACGCGATTCAAAATTGGTTCGAGAAAGGCGACATCGCCGGCAACAGCTGGGGTTTCTACCGCTCGTTCGGCATGGACGGGGCGGGGATGGAAATTATCGACTACTACTTGAACGAGAACAAGTTAATAAATACGGAGTTTCTCGGCGGTTCTACCCCGACGATGGCGGAGAAAATGGCGACGCTTAACAAGATGGAGTCGGTCATGACGATCAAGATCATCCTCGGGCAGTCCGGTATCGAAGAGTTCGATAAATTTGTCAAGGACTGGAACGAGCTTGGCGGTGAGATCATGACCCAGGAGGTCAACGACTGGGTAAATGCCGCCAACTAGCAACCGGGAGACCGGGGACATACGGAGAGGAGAGCAGATCGGATGAATGTTCGGGTAAACGTCATATTGGATACGGATATCGACACGGATTGCGACGATGCGGGGACGCTTGCCTTGCTGCATACATTATGCGGCACGGAGGAAGCGAAGCTGCTCGCCGTCGTCTGCGACGCGCCGACGCGTTGGGGCGCGCCGTGCATCGACGCGATCAATCGTTATTACGGCAGAGGGGATATTCCGGTTGGCGCGCTGATCTGCGACGAGGATGACAGTCGGAACGGCGAAGCCAGCAGGTTCGGCCCGTACAGGCAATTAGCCGGACAGATCCCTCCCGCCCGGAGGTACAACAAACGGATCGCCGAAAATTATCCGAACCGTTTCGGCGAAAACGGGGAGGCTGTGCCTGAGGCGGTCGCCTTATACCGGCAATTGCTTGCCGAGCATACGGAAGTGGTCATTTGCGCCGTCGGCTTGCTGACGGTTTTGTCCGCTCTAATGAAGTCCGGCCCGGACGCGATCAGCGGCATGAGCGGTATGGAGCTGATTCGCCGGAGTGTCAAGCGGCTCGTCGTGATGGGCGGCGGTACGTTTCCGGAAGGCGAGGATGCATTTAACTGGAAGATGGATCCCGAGGCTGCTGAAAATGTGCTTAACC
This sequence comes from Paenibacillus agaridevorans, assembly GCF_018604145.1. Classification (NCBI taxonomy): domain Bacteria; kingdom Bacillati; phylum Bacillota; class Bacilli; order Caryophanales; family Paenibacillaceae; genus Paenibacillus; species Paenibacillus agaridevorans. The sequence goes on from NZ_CP075889.1 coordinate 7,763,225, forward strand.
GGTGGCCGGGGCCGCTCTCCGTCAGCTCCGCGGGGGAGACGATCCTGACGGGCGCCCGGCTCATGGAACGGATGCCGCCGGATCATCCGATAAAGTTTGCGTATGAGGCTTATTTGGAGGCGCCCGCCCGCAACCGCTCAAGCTGGGATCAGGTGACTGCCCTGTATGCCGTGCGCGGAGGGGCAAATCTATTTGAGGTAACGGAAGGGTATTCGATCTATTACGATGCCGCAACGAATCGTTATACGTGGAGCGTAAAAGCGTCCGCTCCGGAGCGGGAATGGATATGGCCGGCATTGCCGGACGAAGAGATAGGCGGCTTGATCGAGGAACTGATGATGGGCTCCAGGCTGACTTAGCGTTCGAAGCAGGATGGGAGATGGGACGATGTCACGGGACAAGCAGCCGAGATGGGGGATTCACAAAAAGTTGGTAGGCACGTTCCTCCTCATTTTGATTCCGATCTATGCGATCAGCCTCTGGATGAATCAGCAGGGGGCGGATGTCGTCAGGCAGGAAATTTCCAATTCGATGCAGCAAAAAACAGATTACGTCATGACGTCGCTAGAAAACGAGATCGAACGAATTACGACCTTGCAGCAAACGTTTATCAATGACGCCGATCTCAACGATTTGAGCATTCGGGCGGCGACGCTGACCGATTACGAGCGGACCAAAGCGTTTAAGGACTTGCAGTCGAAAATCGTTATGCTGGCCGAATCCAGCAAGTTGATTCAGGATGTGTTCGTCTTGATGCCGAATCTGGACAAAAGACTGTCGGCCAAATCCAGGTTTAACGTCGATGCGATGGATCAAGGGGAGTACGAGAGCTTGCTCAAGGCAGAAAGCCGCACATTTAACCCGGTGTATTACAGTGGTAGACTATTGCTTCCGCTTGGATATCCGAGCGCGACTCGTTCCCAATATTTGCTGGTCATCGAGCTGTCGATCGAAAAAATCGCTCGGGAGATGGACGTGTTCCGCTCTTATGGAGACAATGTAACTTATTTGACGGACGATCATAATCAAGCGACACTGTTTGCGCATTCGGGCGGCGCGGAAGCGGCAGGCAAAATTCAGGCGCTGGAGCGAGACGGGAGCGGGGAGTTTGCGATAGACGGCACGCCCTATCTCGTATTTGTCAAACGATCCGAGATGCTGCAATGGAGTCTAAAGACGGCTTTGCCGGAAAATATCGTACTCGATCCCGTCTATTCGTTTAAACGTTGGTACGGGTATTTGTCGGCGGCTTCGATCGTCATCGTGCTGGTCGCTTCGTTTATGATTTTTCGGCTGATTCATCAGCCGCTCAAAAAGCTTATTACCGGCTTCCGCAAGGTGGAGCAGGGCAAGCTCGATATTGTAATCGAGCGCCGCGATCATGACGAGTTTGCCTATTTGTATGCGCAATTCAATAGGATGGTCGGGAAATTAAACGAATTGATTCAGGAAGTGTACGAAAAAACGATCTATAGCCAGCAATCGGAGCTGAAGCAACTGCAATCGCAGATCAATCCGCATTTTTTGTACAACAGCCTGTACATCTTGTATTTGATGGCCGACGAAGAGGATTACGACGGGATTCGAACGTTGTCCAGGCATCTCGGCGACTATTTTAAATTTATTACGCACAACAAAGCCGACATGATCCCGCTCGAACAGGAACTCAATCATGCCCGGGTATATGGCGCGATACAGGAAATCCGCTTTAGCAACCGCATATCGTGCGAGTATATAGTAGAAGGCGATTTGTCCGGGTGGCATGTACCTAGATTGATCATCCAACCGGTGATGGAGAACGCGTTTGTACATGGTCACGAGCATACGGAGGAGAACGGACGAATCGCCGTACGAATAAGCTGTAGACAAGAGTGTCTTACGATTACGGTGGAGGATAACGGCAAAGGAATTGGCGCCGAACGATTGGCGGAAGTCCGGCAAAGTCTGACGCTCCGGCGCGACGAAATGGAAACGCACGGCATAGCAAACGTTCATCGGAGGCTGGCGCTGCTGTACGGCAGCGCCAGCGGAGTTTGCATTGATCCGGTCGCGACGGCCGGGACGGCAGTCACGCTGCGTATGGAAGCAGGGCTTGCCGGAACGGAAGAAGAGGGGGAGTGGCAGCATGCATCATATACTCGTAGTGGATGATGAGCCGCTTATCGTACGCGGGGTATGCAATATATTGAGCGAATTGGAGCAGACGCATATCCGATACGCCCATTCGCCTCGCGAGGCGAGACGAATTGCCGAAGAGAGCCGCATCGATATTTTAATAACCGATGTGCGGATGCCGGGCATGAGCGGTCTGGATTTGGCCCTGCATGTCAGGGAGCTTTGGCCGCGTTGCAAGGTCATCTTTTTGTCGGGGCATGCTGATTTCGAATATTTGCAGTTTGCTCTGCGTCATGGCGCGTTCGACTATCTGATGAAGCCGTCGGATAGAGAGACGTTGCTTGGTTTGCTCCGCAAAGCGATGGACTGCATCGCGGAGGAAATCAGCGAAAGGGCCGTCATGGACAGAACGCGACAGCAAGTAAAGGACGCCCGTCCGTTACTTATTGAAATGTACATGCGCAAGCTTCTGTCCGGAGATGCGGATGCGCTTGGCGAACTGCCCGAGCAATTGGCGATGCTCGATATTCCGTTGCGGTCCGGCGGCCCGCTGGTCTTGCTCGTCGGGCGCATCGACAGTTGGCCCATGCATCTGGCGCCTAAGGACAGACTGCTGCTGGAATACGCCGCCTGCAATATTATGGAGGAGTATTTGCAATCGTTTAGCCGGATCGTCTCCATCAAAGACGGAAAGAGCTTCGTTTGGCTCGTCCAGTCCGTGAGCGATGACGAGGAATCGGCGCGGCATCATCTCTACATTCGTGAAATGCTGGAAAAAATACAGCAATCCGTGCGGCAGCTCCTCCGGCTGCCGATGTCGATCGTGCTGTCGTCGCCCGCTGTGGCGTGGGATGCGCTTGCCTATGAATACCGCGCGATGTGCGGTTTGCTTCAGCAAGGAATCGGCTTGGACGAAGAAATTATTATAAGCGGCGTGGCCAAACAGGAGACGGAAGATCAGGATAAGCCGGGCGGGGAGTACGATTATATCGAGGATACCGTCGCCAAGTTGCGGCTGCAATTGGAAACACGGGAACGGGAAGCGTTCGGCAGAACCTTGTCTGCGCTTTTCGAGTGGGGGCAGAAGACTATGTTTGTCGGCTATTCTGTGCAACTTGAGTTATTTAGCTCCGTGTCGGCGATGCTCCTGGGCTTTATGAATAAGCGCAAGCTGGCGCAGACGGTTGGACAATCCTTTGAACTGACGTCCTTGTCTTCGTATCATGCCCATGATACATGGGGCGATTTGTTAGACTTTTATTTGCGCTTGGGCGATGCGCTGTTTGACCGGATCGAAGAGGAGCGGACCGACCAAAAAAGAGAAATTGTCGATAAGCTTGATCGTTATGTCTTGGAAAATCTGGATAAGGATTTATCGCTGCCGCGACTGGCGGACATCGTGCATTTGAGTCCTCATTATTTATCGAGAATCTATCATAGGGTAAAAGGATACCCACTGGCCGATTATATTGCGGATCTAAAGGTCGGCACAGCCAAGCGGTTGCTTGCGTCGCAGGATATGAAGGCGCAGGATGTTGGCCGGATGATCGGGTTCGAGGACATGTCTTATTTCGGCAGGTTTTTTAAAAAGCATGCGGGCATGACGCCCGGCGAATACAAGGAAGCGGCAAAAAGCGGCCGATTGGCGATTAGTTCGGAATAAGCTACGGACGAGCGCGGAGTTTGTTTCCAAACACAAAAGAAACGAAAGAAGTTTTGTTTTTCAAACAAAATCAATAAAAACGAAATGTGTTATTGTTTTTACATTAAATTGAAATCTGACAGAACGGGAGACAATCATGATGATTATCGGCATTCCGAAGGAAATTAAAAACAATGAAAATAGAGTTGCCATTACTCCTGCCGGGGTCGTGACTCTTAAGAAGGCCGGCCATCGAGTGTTGATTGAAAAGGATGCAGGTGTTGGCAGCGGCTTTATTAATGAAGATTACATCCTTGCCGGTGGAGAAATCATCGCTAATGCTTCTGAGGTGTGGAACGCTTCGGATATGATTATGAAGGTGAAAGAACCGTTGGCAAGCGAATATGGTTATTTCCGTCGCGGTCTTATTCTATTTACTTATCTGCACCTGGCTGCCGAGCCTGCGTTGGCTGCGGCACTCAAGGAAAAGGGCGTCGTCGCGATTGCTTATGAAACCGTTTCGGTTAATCGGACGCTCCCATTGCTAACGCCTATGAGCGAGGTTGCCGGTCGGATGTCGATCCTGCTAGGCACACAATTTCTACTAAAAAACAATGGCGGCCAAGGCATCCTGCTGTCGGGAGTGCCAGGAGTAAGCCGTGGCAAGGTAAGTATTATTGGCGGTGGAGTGGTGGGCACTAACGCCGCAAAAATGGCGATCGGTCTTGGGGCAGATGTCACGATTATTGATATGAGTGCAGATCGTTTAAGGCAACTGGACGATATTTTTGGTACGCAGATTCAAACGTTGATGTCTAATCCATTTAATATTGCCAAGGCTGTGGCAGAGGCGGATTTGTTGGTGGGCGCGGTTCTAATACCTGGAGCCAAGGCTCCGAAATTAGTTACAGAAGCGATGGTAAAGACGATGAAGCCTGGTTCTGTCATTATCGATGTTGCGATTGACCAGGGAGGAATCGTAGAAACGATTGATAAAATAACGACGCATGATCATCCGGTATTCGAGAAGTACGGTGTCCTTCATTATTCGGTTGCCAATATGCCGGGAGCTGCTCCAAGAACATCGACAATGGCATTAACCAATGTTACCATTCCTTATGCCTTGCAAATTGCGAATGAGGGTCTCCTTCGTGCAATCGCAGGAAGCGACGCATTAAAGAGCGGTGTTAATGTAGCTAATGGATCCATTACCTGCGAGGCTGTTGCAAAGGATCTTAAAGAAGAGTATGTTTCAATAGAGAAGGCGCTTAAACAGGAATTTTTGGCGAATTAACAATTATGCTGCAAGGGGAAGACGGCCAAATAGAGGGGTGGCTGTCTTTTTCCTATTTGGGCAGTCAGACAAGGTGATGAATGCGTTGCAGGAGAGGCTTAGCCTTCGGGATACATGGGCGGAAATCAGCCTGGGATCCATATCGAACAACATAAAAAGGATAAAAAGCTACATCGGCTCCAAGACGAAAATGATGGCGGTTGTAAAGGCCGATGGTTACGGGCATGGAGCAGTTGAGGTGGGGAAGTCGGCGCTGCGATCGGGAGTCGATTATTTAGCAGTGGCGATCCTGGATGAAGCTCTGCAATTAAGAGAATCGGGCATCCGAGCGCCTATTCTTATATTAGGTTATACGCCGATAAGATCCATCTCTGAAGCAGTCAGCCATCATATTACAATAACAGTGTACTCGGAGGATGTGCTCGAAGAAATTATTACGCAAGCCTCCCTGCTTGGCACAGTGGCGGCGATCCATTTGAAGGTGGATACGGGTATGAATCGAATAGGGGTAAGTTCGAGAGAGGAAGCATTATCCCTTGTGGAGAGAGCTAGTAAAAGTCCATTCGTACGACTAGAAGGGATATATACTCATTTTGCCATTGCGGATGATCAGGATTGTCCATTTACGGCGGAGCAATTTATGAGATTTATGTCCTACATCCAATTCATTGAGGAGAAGGGTTACGAAATCCCCATTAAACATTGCTGCAACTCCGCCGCCACGCTTAATTTCCCGCATATGCATTTGGATATGGTTCGAGTAGGTATTGCCTTGTATGGCCTATATCCGGATCCATCGATGAAGAAGCATCCTGTCGTATTGGAACAAGCGATTAGCTTGAAATCAAAGATCGTTTCAGTAAAGACGGTATCCGAATCGCAGTCGATTAGTTATGGTCGTACCTATAAGCCGGATCGAGAGAGTCTGATCGCCACCTTGCCTATAGGTTATGCGGATGGGTTTTCTCGTGCGCTGTCCAATGTGGGGCATGTCGCTGTTCGTGGTCGGAGAGCGCCAATTGTTGGGCGTATTTGTATGGATCAAACGATGATTGATGTAACGGATATTGCGGATTGCAAGCCTGGCGAAGTCACCACACTGATTGGGATCGAAGGGTTAGCGCCATCGGTGGATGAAATGGCTGATTGGATGGGAACGATTAATTATGAGGTGGTATGTCTGATCGGCAAGCGCGTTCCAAGAGTGTTTAAATAGGTGCTCGTAAGGAAAGCGAGAAGGGACTATTTAGAGCGGTTATGAAATGGTACAATCGATTAGAATGTTAGATTTTTACTCCAGGAGTGGTTGGTTATGACGGAATTAGATGCTTCCTTTGGACGAGCCTTTGAGCGTGCCTTTGATAGTCTGGAAGCTCTCGCGGATACGATTAGCGAATCTCTTCAGTCCCAGGTAACGATTGAAGACGATCATCATAATGTTATAGGATATAGCTCTCATCAACTGGAGAGCGATGCGGCGAGGCTTTCCACCATTATCGAGAGGCGTGTTCCCAATTCGGTCCTGTCAGGCTTACGTAAAAAGGGGATCCTGCAGCTACTGGAATCCGTGGCCCACTCCGTCAGAATTCCAGCCATTAATGAGATTGGTTTAGGGGCGAGACTGGCTGTTTGCATTAAAAATAATCATACGGTTCTAGGTTATATATGGGTAGTAGATACAGGGAATTTAATAGAGGGTCATGCGGAACGGGTCATCGAAAAGTCGGCAGAAATTGCGAAGCGGTTCTTATTGAAGCAAAGAAGCTGGAAAGCGAAGCAGGACAAAACGCATGATGAATTTATTTGGAAGCTGCTGACGGACTCTTATCAATCCGATTCGATGATAAGAAAAGATGCGGAAGCCTTATCTCTTCTGCTTCCAGATTGTTATCATATCGTTGTTTTTGAATGCAATGTACCGATCAATGATGAGAGGGTAGCGAGATTTAGGCTAGCGCTTACTGCTAAATCGCAGGCACGTTTGGCTTGCCTGACGGCAAGTCAAAATCATGTGATAGCGATCCTATCGTTATATTCGACGGCCTCCAATAAAGCAGATCTTACCTCGTTCATCCACGCTTTTGTTCAGGGAGCCAACGAAAAAAAAGATGTTACCATTACCGCATTCGGCTGCAGCGGCAAATACGATAAGTATACGCGGGCTTCCAATGCTTACAAAGAAACCATGCATATTCTCTCATTGAAGAAACTTCTCCCTTTTCATACTCGCCAGGTTGTCCATTATGATGATCTGGGATTTCTTATGCATGTCCCATCTATTATCGAGCATAAAAAAAATAGCGATTACAGCAGCCCATTGCTGCAATTATTAAGAGAGCACGATCGTGAAAGCAAAAGCGATTTTATGAAAACGTTAGCAACGTATTTGTCCCTCAATTGCAATGCCAAGGATACGGCCGCTCTCCTGCATATTCATGCTAATACGCTTAATTATCGCCTCAATCGAATATCGGAGATTACAGGTCAAAGCTTGAAAAACTCGAATGATTTCGTATCCATTTATTTGGATATTTTGACCGAAGAGACCAGCTCAATTAATCAATGGCTGCCTTCTCGGCAGGATAGAAATGACTGACGGATCGGAAAATGGAGGGATACGATGTATCGGGTCCTGCTTGCAGAAGATGAAATACTCGTCCGTCTCGGACTGAAAAACTCAATCGACTGGAAACGGTTCGACATGCAAGTCATTGCCGACGTTGCCAACGGTGCGGAAGCTTGGAGCGTTTACGAGAAATTGGAGCCGGAGATCGTGATTACGGATCTTAAAATGCCGATCATGGGAGGAATGGAGCTGATTACGAAAATCAGAGCCGTCAACCCCCATACGCAGCTGGTCATCCTGACTTGCATAGAAGAATTCGCGCTTGCCCGGAAAGCGATGTCGCTTGGCGTCAGCGATTACATCGTCAAGCACAGCGTGTCCACGGAAGAATTGGAGCAGGTGCTCTCCAAGCTTCATGCGGAGCTTTCGGTCAGTTCTGTAAAACCCCCTGTACCCGAAGCGGATGCAGGGATCATGAAAGAGAACCTGTTAAAGGATTATTTATTTCTTCACCGCTTCACGCCGGAACAATTTGCTCTTAAGGCAGAAGAAATGAATATGTCCCTATCCCCCCGTCATATCGTGGCTTGCGCGATGGATATCGATCAATTCGAACAATTGCGGGAGAAGTTTAAGGACGATAAGGGTCAATTGATTCGAGTGTCCTTGCTAAACGTGCTCAATGAAGTGATTAAGGTTTATGGTCATTGCGAAGCCTTTCACGATAACGAAAGTCGATATATTTTGCTCTTCAGCAGTCCCGATTCGGTAAGCGAGAAAGAAATCGAGGAATCGATGCTTCGGATGTTAGGGCATATCCGCAAAGTGATGCGGACATATTTTAACGTTATCGTTTCGTTCGGAATAAGCAGTAAACAATCAGGTTTTCAGCACTTGAAGCAGCAATATAAGGAATGTGTAGAAGCCATCGAGCAATCCTTTGCAGGCGGGACCGGAAACAATTATTTATGGGCAAGCAGGGACGACGAAGGGAATTCCCGGGAGATGGAAGAGCGGCTGCTTCGTTTACCTGACTTATGGGAGAAAGTAAGCGTCGGTTTTCAGGCGGATTTCTGTGACCAGATCCAACATTTTATCGCAAACCGGCATTATCGTACGAAATTAGAAGCCCAAAAGGCGTTCATGCAATGGCTGCATAGTCCGGTACTGTCGCTGCGACTTACAGGCGAGGAGATGACCGCATTATGTTCGTCTTATGCTTACCGGTTGGCTCAGGCGAAAACGCTGCTTGCGATGATCGAATTGTACGGTGATTTTGTGAAAGATTTAACCGGAAAAATAACGATCCGGAAGCGGACAAGCGGGCCGGTGACCCAGGCGCTTCGATTCATCGAGTCTCGTCATGCGGAAGATATTTCGCTGCAGCAAGTCGCGGAATCCGTATCCATGAACGCCAACTATTTCAGCACGCTGTTCAAAAAAGAAATGGATGTTAATTTCGTTGATTACGTGCTGCAATTCCGCGTGGAAAAAGCCAAAGAGTTATTCCTGCACTCGAACCTGAAATCTTATGAGATTGGGGAACGGGTTGGTTTCGTGAATTACAGCCACTTCAGCCGAGTGTTCAAAAAATATTCGGGTCTGAGTCCGCGGGAATTCCGAAAGCAATGGGGGGCGGAATCGATTGAGGATGTTCAGCATGAAGATCTTTAGTCGAGGGGCCTGGATAGGAAGGAGACGGGGAAGGGGACGCAGCCTTCGCCTGCAGCTTCGGGTTTCATTTATATTAATCAGCCTGATTGCCTTATTGATGAGCGCGATTCTTACCTACTTTGGAGTGCTTGGCATTCTCGAAAGAAAGACGAACGAGTCGTCGATGCAATACTTTTTGCAGGCCGGCGATTCGATCCATGAATTTAGGCAAGAGATTGACAAAATGTCGAAGCAACTGCTGACCGATCCGATCATACAGCAGTTTTTGGATAATAAGCTTTTGGAAATACCGGATAAAATTCAATTGCATAGGGATGTCATTCAAGAACTGGACGCCTATATGGGTAATTACGAGTATTTGGATTCGATCTATGTGTATGCCGAGGACGGCAGGATCATAGGCGCAACAGGCGATAGAACGTTTGTGTTTAATGACGAAAAGAAGCAGGAACTTTATTATGCCTCATCCTTCCATCATCAAGTTCTGCAGGTCAAGTTGGATAATTCGTATCCGAGAATCGTGTGGGAAGGGGCTCATCGAAAAGGAGATTTCGGCGAGTCTTCTTCACTTTCCAATGATGAGCCCAGAAACCTGATTACGGCGGCACGGGCTGTCAAATCTCTTTTTCAGAGTTTGCCTTCAGCTTCCTTGATCATCAATATTCGGGAAGATAAGCTGTTTTCCCTATACAACAATTTGAAGTCCAAGCTTAACGGGCGAATTTATGTTTGCAATGGATTAGGCCAAATTATCTCGCATACGGATAAAAGCTTGTTAGGCGCTTCCAGCGAGGCTTGTGCGGCAATTCCCGAAGATGGGGCTAACGGAAGCATCAAGATGAACAATGAACAGATCGTTTATTATCAGGTCGGCTCATCGGATTGGACAATGGTAAAAGAAGTGCCGATCAATGAGTTTATCGAGGATATTTTCAATTTGCGGTTTCAGATGCTGTGGATATTGGGAGTCAGCTTCGCAGCAGCGTTTTTGGCATCCGCATTGTGGATTAAAAAAATAACGAGGCCTATGCATAATTTAATGGAAGCAATGGGGAATATCGAGAAGGGCAAGTTCGATTTCACTATCGAAGATAATCAATTGAATGAGTTTGGCCGATTGAGCAGCGGATTTAATCGGATGTCCTTTGGCATCAAGGAGCTCATCGAGCAAAACCGAATGGTTGAAAACGAGAAAATCAAGGTGGAAATCCAGATGCTCCAATCTCAAATCAATCCCCATTTCTTATTTAACACCTTGAACACAATCAAATGGATGGCGGTCGTGAATAAGTCGGACAACATTACGAAAAGCATTACTGCTTTGTGCAATTTGCTTCGGCCGATTTTTAAAAATCCGGCAGTGTTATGCACGCTTAAGGAAGAGCTGGAGTACGCGTATCATTATATTACGATTCTTAATTACCGGTACGGTGAAGGGATCGAGATTGAATATGCTGTTGTGGAAGAAGCATTATCCTGCACGGTTCCGCGTTTTATATTGCAGCCGATCATTGAGAACGCCATCTTGCATGGATTCGAGTACAGCGGCTACGCGGGCAAGATCCGAATTGAAGTGGAGGAGCTTCCAGCTTTCATCGTCATTCGCGTCATCGACAACGGACGTGGCATGTCCGACGAAAATTTGCGGCGGGTAAAAGAATGGATGGAGTCGCATAAGCCGGAAGAACGGTCGGATGCTGACGAATCCGCGTATGGGATCGGTTTGGCGAATGTTTATCGCAGAATCCGCTTAAACTTTCCGAAGTCGCCGGGGCTTGAAATCTCCAGATTGCCATCCGGAGGCACTCGTGTCGACCTGTTTATCCCTAAAAGCTGAAAATCAGCAATGTTTTCCCGAATATCCATCATATCTGTTAAAGGCAAGCTTGCAGGACGATTAATCCGCCGAAAAAGGAGCATTATTTCGGAGATTACATCATTTTGCGGCTGCCTTTTTTTATTTATGATGGTTCTGCAGTAAGCTAATTTGAATTGGTGGGTCATGAAGAAAATCCTGAGGTGATTGCGTGAAATCGGCAGAAATTAAAATGCTCGATCAGAGAGTTGTTAAGGAAAAAAGCAAAAAAAGTATGATCCTGTTATTAATGGCGCTTCCTTTCGTCATCCTCGTGTTTATGTTTAATTACGTCCCTTTGTTTGGGTGGATTTATGCGTTTTTCGACTATAAGCCGGGAATTCCCTTATCTAGCAGTCCTTTTGTCGGTTTGAAATTTTTTGAGCTCATTCTTCATGATGGAGGTGACATGGCGAGGGTAGTAAAAAACACGTTAGCAATGGGCTTGCTGGGGATATTGTGTTCTCCTCTTCCTGTTATCTTCGCCATTATGCTTAATGAGGTGAAACATAAATATTTTAGAAAAATCGTACAAACTGCGGCTACTTTTCCCAATTTTATTAGCTGGGTCATCGTATTCTCGCTTTCTTTTTCCATCTTTTCCAGCGAGGGACTTTTTAATGGGATTATGACTTCGCTAGGGCTGATTGACAAACCTACGAATTTGCTTGGAAATGCGGATGCTGTCTGGTATTTTCAGACTGCTCTCCTCATATGGAAGAGTCTCGGATGGACTTCGGTCATTTATTTGGCGGCTATAACAGGCATAGATGCGGAGATTTATGAAGCTGGCAAAATGGATGGAGCGAGCAGGCTTAAGTTGATCTGGCATGTAACAGTGCCAGGCATCATGCCGACATTTATCGTACTCCTGCTGTTATCGGTTAGCAATATACTTACAATCGGGTTTGATCAATATTATGCCTTTAAAAATCCGCTTGTCGCCGACAATATCGAGGTTCTCGATCTCTATGTATACCGGATAGGCATTGCCACTAACGATTATTCCTATGCGACCGCGATCGGGATTGCCAAAACCTTCGTAGGCATCGTACTTCTATTTTCCGTCAACATGTTCGCCAAAAAAGTAAGAGGCCAATCCATTGTATAAAGGGGTGCAGGAAATGGATGTCGTTCAGAGGAGTAAATTATCGGATCGTTGCTTCACGGCTATGAACTATTTTTTGTTAATCCTGTTTACGATCTTGTGCATCTATCCATTCTATTATGTATTTATATTTTCGATCAGCGATCCGGCAAAAGTAGTCTCGGGCGTTACGTGGTTCCCAAAGGGCCTTACTTTATATAATTATATATCCATATTTAAGATCGAAGGCATTGTTAGGGCATTTATGAATTCTACGATTAGGACGGTCGTCGGGACGTTAATTACATTGTTTTGTTGCTCCATATTTGCTTATACGGTTACTAAAAACCAAACCTATTTCCGCAAATTTATTTATCGATTCGTGATACTTACGATGTTCTTTAATCCGGGACTTATACCGATTTATTTGACGATGAAGTCCTATGGATTAATTAATTCCTTCTGGATATACATTTTGCCTTTTGCAATGTCGGCTTATTTTGTAATCCTGCTCAAAACATTTATCGAGCAACTGCCGATCTCGCTTGAGGAAGCGGCGCTTATCGACGGTGCAGGTTATTTTACGGTTTTTGCGAAAATCATTTTTCCTTTAAGTCAACCGATTCTGGCGACTATAGCGGTTTTTTCAGCGGTAAATCAATGGAATTCCTGGTTTGATAATTACCTCTATGTATCCAATCCCAAGCTGCAAACGTTGCAATACCTTTTGTATCAATATCTCACCGAATCACAGAGAATAGCGGACAGCATCAAAAATATGAATACGCAACAAATGTTGGACGCGGCTAACCAAATGGTGTTGACGCCGGAAGGCGTTAGAATGACGATTACGATGATTGCCGTCATTCCTATTATCCTTGTCTATCCCATGATGCAGAGATATTTTGTAAAGGGGATTATGATGGGCGCGGTCAAGGGTTAAAGCAAGCAAGCGCGGTTAGAGCATATGTCGTTATACCAAGACTGATATACTTGACCTTGCATATGGGGTCGTATATATAAAAACAAAAACAGGAGGAAGGTCGAAATGAAAGCAAGGAGCTCGGGAAGACGCAAGAAGCTTCAATTCATCTTGGTGCTGTGTATGGCCGCAGTCATTATGATTACAGGTTGCACGTCCGGCAATAAGAAGGAGGAAGAGAACTCGGGACAGGCCGGCAATCAAACGACGGCAAGCCAAAAGCCCGTTGAGCCCGTTAAGCTTACGATTGGAAGCATCACATCGCTTTTTCAGATCGAAGAACAGTATTGGCCGAATTTGGTTACCGATGAAATTAAGAAAAAGCTGGGCGTAGAGATCGAAGTGATTGAATATGACGATGAGAAGCTAAAGCTTGCTCTTGCCAGCGGCGAACTGCCTGATATTCTCGTTACGAACAATAGCTACATCCAACAGCTGGTCGAAGGGAAAAATGTGATTGCATTAGATGAATATCTGGTCGATCACGGGAAAAATATTGCAGCTAATTATCCCAACCGAGTTTCCTTTTCCAAAAAGTTTTTGAGCAACGATACGGGAAATCTGTATTTCCTAAACTCGAATGCAGGTCCGACGGGCCTATCGAACTGGTGGTGGAACGGTTTCATTGTAAGATGGGATCTGTATAAAGAGATGGGTTATCCTACGATTAAAAACGAAGATGATCATCTTGCTGTATTGGCGGAAATGCAGAAGAAGCAACCGACAACGGAGGATGGCAAAAAGGTTTACGGAATGGGATTATTTAATGATTGGGGTCCATGGGCTTATTGGGTCGGCCATGGAGCGAACATGGGGTATGCAAACTGGGCGCCTCATGCGTATATAACCAATGTTCATACAAATGAGATTTCCGCAAACTATGCGGACACCTCGAGTCCGCTATGGGCAAACTTAAAATATTTGTACAAGGCAAATAAGTTAGGTCTTCTCGACCCCGATAGCTTTACGATGAAGAGCGCAGACTACGCAGCGAAAGCTGCGGCCGGTCAGTATTTGTCGGCCATGGCGACCTGGTGGATCGATGCGTATTCCATTGCCAGCGTGCAAAAGGATCCGAACTCGCTTAAAGGATATGTCTCATTGCCTGTAGAGGGGATGACCGCATGGGCCAATTCCTCAAGTTCGACCGGATGGCCAGGGTTTCTGCTTAGCGTGACCAAAAATGCGGAAAATCCGGAGAAAGCGGTCGAGCTTATCGATTATCTGTTCTCCTATGATGGAGTACGTACAGCGCTGAGCGGCATTCAAGGTGAAGATTGGGATATCGTCGATGGCAAAGCGCAGATGCTGCCGGCTGCAATCGAACGACTCCAAAATCCGAAGGATGAGGATAAGAAGAGGGGACTTGGCGTACTTAACAATATCGTAGGGATCACGGGTGCAGATACTCATCCGACGGACGGCGGCCTCCTTGATCTTCGCAAAAGTATTGACGTGCTTAAGTTATCTCTCACTCCAACGCAACGAGACTTTAGCAGCCATTACGGAGTAGAGATGCCTTATCAGGTTCACGAGAAGCTAATGAAGGAAGGAAAGGCCTTCGATCAGTCTAATCAGATGATTGAAATTTCTAACGTATTGCCGCAAACTCCGGATGATATTACAAGAATCGATGCCAAACTGGACGATATCATGATGAAGGGTATGCCCAAAGTCATCCTTTCCAAGTCCGATGAAGACTATGAAAAGAATAGGAACGACATATTGAAACAGTTAGAGAGTGCCGGTGCGGAAACTTCTTTTGCATGGTGGAAAAAGGCTTGGGATGATGCGAAAGCTACAGTAACAAGCATGAAGTAAGAACGGATAAAGGAACAAGTACGGGAACAAGGTAGATGCGCAGGTTCACGTTTCTACCTTGTTACCGCTTGGATACTGAATATCGAAGTTTAAATATGAAAGCGTTTCCAAATGTATCGAGATAGAGTTTACTATTATATGGAGGTGTTTCAGTTGTTTAAAAGGTGGATGTTCCAAATCATAACGATCGTGTTTATCGTTTCAAACATCAGTTTGTGCGCGAGCCCCGCCATTTCTTATGCGGAAGACAATCCATTTGAATACGTGGGGCAAGATTCGCTATTTTTTATAAACGATACACCGGATACCCTTATCGGAGTAGCGGATCCAACGGCATCTGATGGTATGACGGCTAAAAAAGTGCTTAAAGCGATAAATACGTGGGATTTCCAACTGCGTATGACCAATGGCATTTTTACAAACGACGCAAACGGCAACGCGACCGGCGTTTCGCCTTTTGTTCCAGGGAAAGCGTATGAACTTTACGCTAGAGTGAAAGTGGATTTTAATGATGAAGATGCTCCGGGCTATGCGTTCTCAGTCGGTGTCTATTCGATTACTCAAAGTAACTTTCCACTTCCCGGAATTCGCCAGCCATTGTCGCAATTGAATGCCAATGAGTGGACGGATATTAAGATTGGAACCTACATCCCCGCTTTAAATGGGAAGGAAGCCATCTATCTGGCTGCTGCAAACCATATGAACCATATTATAACGGCTGTTTATGTCGACAAGTTTTATTATAAAGAGGCGCCAGCAGGCGTGCCGGCAATCAATCTTGGCGGTGATTTTCAAAATTCACCTGTATCTCATGCGGGAGGAACTTTATCTATACCCGTTACGACTGTTAATATTGCGAACGGTGGACTTTTGGACGTAAAGGTCACGAATAGCAACGGCGAGCTGCAAAATTTTGAAGTCCAATCGAATACGATTCAAGGAAATAACGCCACGATTAAAATCATCGTTCCTCAACGTACCAAGGGCGGGATCTATCATGTCGAAGCAAGCTATCAGAATGCCGGGATCAGCAGAGCAACATTTGAAATAACGAACGCTCCTTTAATCATGATAGGCAACATGCAGGGGACTCCCGTCTCCTACAATGGCGGCACGTTAAATGTAAGCGCAGCCACTCTGAATATCGAGGATTCCGAGACCATTGCGGCTCAAGTTTATGATGCTAATGGCAATGATGTGACTGGGGCTTCGGGCATCACATTTACTGGAAATACCGTTTCAGGGGATGCTGTGGAGATGGCCGTTCAAATTCCGCCGTTTACGGCAGCCGGAACCTATACGCTGCAATTGGCTTATGGGAACACGACTCACCAGGGGACCTTTGTTGTCGATCAGGCGCCAATCATCACAATCGGGGCAGTGAGCGGGGATCCCATCGCTTCTTCATTAGGCGGAGAACTCGTGATCCCGGTGACGACGCAAAATATTGCGGATCAAGAAAATGTCGTAGTCATCGTTCGCAATGAGAACGATCAAGTGGAAAACTTCTCGATATCGGGCACGACGGTCGTTTCCGGCCAGGCGAATATTCGCGTGACGATCCCGCCTGCAACAACGGATGGCAACTATACCGCGGAGCTGAAATACGCAACTATTCCGTCAAGCACCATTACATTTACTGTGACGGGAGTCCCATATCTTAAAGCGGGCGAAGTCACAAATAGTCCTGTTTCTTACAAAGGCGGGGAGATCCAACTGCCTGTTTCTTCCGCTAACATAGCGGATGGGTCTGAAATAGCCGTAACGATCAAAGACGATGCCGGAGCTGACGTGACAGAGACTTTATCATTTGCGGCAACAGGAAATACGATTATGGCTAACGCAGCCCATGTTGTGATCACCGTTCCGAACGGCACACCGGAAGGCGTATATGCGGTCGAGCTGGAAAGTCCGGGCGCAGCAATAAGCGAATCGAGCTTTGCGGTGCAGGGGGCTCCTCTAGCCGACATTTTGCCCATTATTGACAACCCGGTATCTTACTCTGGGGGATCCCTGATTATACCGATTACGACGATGAATATCGGGGACAACGAAGATTTATCGATTACCGTTAAGGACGGCATGGGGGCCGATCAGACTTCTTTGTTTGCGATTACAGGGAACAAGGTTGCCGCAAATCAAGCTAGCATACAGGTTATTGTCCCTGAAACGAATGCAACCCAGGACGCTATTTACACGGTGCAAATTCATTATGATAGCTCCTTGCTGGGTAGTACGCAGTTTCGTGTCCTTGCTCGCCCCGAAAGCGTTACCGGCGATTACTTGATTGAAGACAACAGCTTTATTTACCGTAACAATGCCGCAAGCGAAGTGGATGGGACGGCCTCGGATGGATTTTCGGCAACAATGGCAGGCAGCAGCGCGAGCAAGGATATCGTCTATAAAGCTTGGGATTTCAGCATGCTTAAATACGCTGCTCCGTATGACGTATATTTCAAGTTAAAAGTCGATCCCGGCACAAGTGTCGGCGGCGGTGTCGTAAAAGTAGGCGTATATGATGCCACTCAGAAAAAGGAGCTGATTCCTCCGCGAGTGATCGACGTGTCGGAGATCACGGATCAGCAATGGAAAGAATTTAGAGTGGGTACGATAAATCCGAATTACGGCGTCAATCGGCTTGATTTCTACGTGGAAGGAATGGGGAACGACGGCATCTCCGGCGTTTATGTGGATCATATCGTGTTAAAAGAAGCTGCACCTCATGTGATCCAGAATGGACAATTTACGCTCGGCAGCAATGCTTCGAATATACCTGATGGATTAACGCCCGACAACAGTGCGACGAGAGTAGTTAATGGGGCGAACGAAGAAATTCCGGCTATCGAAATCCCTATTGCTGGAAGCGACTTGGTTGCCGGCGACTATACGTTGATGCTGCTGGTAAATCCGGATCGAGTGCCGGGTTCGAATTGGGACGACGCTACCGGAGACGTTATGGGCTTATCTGTACATGATGTGACGACAGGTCAAGCGCTGTTGCCTAAAAAAATCTATACGACGGCAAACTCGCCCTTTAATATGAAGCTCGAATATTTCGGAGCGATCACGATGCCCATTGGGATTGATCCCTCTCACGAATATCTCGTTAAAATCTATTCGACTGCGAATGAGGCCAAATTCCCTTCGTTTAGAGTCGACAGCCTAACGCTTACAAGAGTGCTTCCGGAAATCTATTATGATCCGAATAAGTATAACAATGTGTATCCGTACAAGATTTCACCTGCGAATCAAGATGGCATTAATGATAGGGCTACCATTTATTACAGCATCCACGGGCTGTACGAGCCAGGCAAAACCATTGATGTCAAGGTTTATGACGAGCAAGGAAACACGATCAAAAGGCTTGTAGAGGCAAGAGAAGATTGGACGTATGTGAAAGAGACATGGGACGGAACCAATGATCAGGGCATTACGGTTGCAAACGGACTTTATACGATCGAAGTAAAACGATCGGATAATCGGATTTTCTTAAGAAGAAACGTTCAGGTGATAAGCGGCGTGCAGTTGACGGAGGCGTCCGTGAATCCTGCGCTGGATGACTTTCCGAAAGGCGTCTGGTTTGAAGCCGGCAATATTCCGTATATTGCAGCGGATGCGGCCGCGTATTTGGATCAAACATTCAAGGATATTAGCGATGCGGGAGTCGACACTGTATTTCTTGCGAACTGGCACGGAAAGCCGGGGATCTACGACGTTACATTGGAAAAGGCTGCCGAATACGGACTCAAGATGATCGGTTTGCCCGACGGACATGGGTTGTTCAAGTTTTGGGGAGGCAACTATTTCGATTCGGAGGCACTCTATAGTAATGATGAAGTTCAAATGCACAGCGCTCTAGTCGAACTGACCAATAAAGCCTTGGATTCCGAGCATGCCGAGCAACTGATCGGCTATCTATTATTCGATGAGCCGCGGAGCTTGTACGTGGTGGATAAGGAGCGTTTCCGGGATAATCTGTCCGTTATGAGAAGAATGCTGGAGAGCATCGATCCGGGTCGCTTTACCGTCATTGATTATACAATGCCCGAGGATGCTGCGTATTTCTATCCTTCCAACCAAACGCAAGCGATGAGCCTGGACTTGTATCCGGTTGTCAATCACTATCCTACACCGGGAAATTTCAAGCATATCGGCACGTATCCTAATGCTACGTATGAGGAAAGCCTGGATGCCTCTACGTTGCAGATTCGTAAAGAGCTTACGAATGATGCGCCGGTGTGGATGATTTTGCAGGCGCATGGAGAGGTCGGGGGCCTTCCGAGGGAACCGATTCCTTCGGAGATAAGGGCGATGACTTATGAAGCGATAGGCCGAGGAGCAAGAGGATTTACGTACTTCTTGTATCAATCCACAGTCGTTTGGAGAGGTATGGTTGATTATGACTATACGCACAGGCCGCACATTTATGGAACCATTAAGCAGCTAATGAGCGAGATCGACGCGCTGAAACCAACCATTCTTGATATGCGAAGGATCGCCAACATCGCTGCCACAACCGGCGGTGGCGGAGGGGCTACGACCCAACCGTTCGATCCGGGATACCCAAGCGCCGACATTACGACGCATGAAAGCGTGAGTACTCCGAACAAGTATATGGTGGTCGTCAATCATAATGCGGAGGTCGATGATGACGTGACGATCACGATCGACCGGGCGAAGCTCGGAATGAACGTCAAATCGATCTTGGAGGTCAGCAAAACGGACGGCAGCAAGTCGGAAGTCGAATTCCAGACTACATTGGACAGCTATATCATTTCCGATGTGAATTTTGCGGCCGGAGACGGGAAAATCTTCGAGCTAGTCAGGGACGATGAACAGATTGTCAAAGAGGTTCAGGATAGTCTCTTTGGAACATGGGGAGCGGGCAGTACAAGAGGTAATGCGGATCTATCCGCCTCTGACGGCAAAACGGCAATGAAAGTCATTGGAGACAGCAACGGTCCGATGGATTTCTACAGCTATACGCATGATGCAGAGCTTACTGTCGGTCAAACCTATGATGTATATGCAAAAGTTAAGGTCAATTACAAAACGGCATTATTGGCCGACTTGGTTAATGGCCCGTCCTTTCCTAAGCCGGAAGGAGATGCGTTTACCGTCGGACTGAACTTTAGCGCGGGAGGAAACATCCTGGATCCGACCGTGATCCCGGCTGGCAGCATGGAAAACATGTTCTGGACAGACTTGAAAGTAGGTCGGTTCACGGCTACGGCGGACAATATCGCCCAGCAAGCATCGTATGTGTATGTGTCGCCTGCAAATAACAAGGCGAATATCGAATCGATATACGTAGATAAGTTTTACTTCGTAGAAGCGGGCGAACCTGTTTCCAGCGAACCGGGTGCCCAGCCGCCAGTTACTAATGAAAACGGAAAAGTCGAAAACAGTTCGAAAGTATCCGTTTCTCCACAGAAGCTGAAGGAGTTGTTCGCAGCCGCGAAGCCGGATGAAAACGGGATCTTAAACATCGTGCTGGATTACACCAAAAATAAAGTCGTCAACGAGGTTCGAATCAACTTTACGGATGTAAACGAATGGCTGTCCAAACGGGAAGAACGCGCCAATCTGGTTGTTATGACCGACTTTGGAACGGTGAAAGTGAATGGTGCATCGATCCGGAAGCTTTCTACGAGCTCGACTGGTCAAATGACGTTAGTCATTCGAAAAGGCAGCTTCATCATCGAAGGTTTGGTCAATGATAGACCGGTCGATTGGACGGACGAAGAGCATCCGTTGGAAGTCGAAGTGAACCGGGAAATCAAGCCGGGGGAGAACGGCGATTATATCGTTGCCTATCGCGAAAGCGGCGGGGTGAAAACAATCCTTCCTCAAAGCGTTTATGCAAACGGAAAAGCGGCATTCCGCTCCGCGCAAAGCGGAACCTTCGATGTCCTGTATAATGAAAAGTCCTTTATGGACATGAAGGGGCATTGGTCTGATAAAGCGGTGAAATACATGGCTGCGAGGGATGTAATCAAAGGGACGGGAAATAACGCCTTCTTGCCTGATGCGACAGTCACTCGCGCGGATTTTGTAGCGATGCTCGTTCGCATGTTAGGGCTGAAAGGCACGGGGACGGAGTCTTTCAGCGACGTGAGCAGCGGCGATTACTATGCCAAAGAGGTCGCAACAGCCAAGGCATTGCAGCTTATTAAAGGTAACGGGAAAAATGAATTCAAACCGAAAGAACAAATAACCCGCCAGGAAATGTTTACGATAGCTGAACGCGCATTGCGAAAGTTGGAGATGTTGAATGATGAACCGGGGGATGCCGATCTCAGCCGGTTCAAGGATGCCAATGCGATATCCGGCTATGCCCGTGATAGCATCTCAGCTTTGTATGCAAAGGGCTTGGTAAACGGATCCCAGGGTAAGTTAAATCCTGCAAATCCTGCAACACGTGCTGAAGCGGCGCAGTTTCTCATGAATGTGCTATTAGAAATATCCATAAGGGATTAGAGGCAGAAGGGGAATCACCAAAAAAACGGCAGCCCGTCAATTGACGGGCTGCCGTTTTTTTGCGCGCTTGGCAGCGCATAGGCCTACTCGATTCAGGAATGATAGAATCACGTTTTCGATCCGAGAAAACCAGACAAAATTTTGGCAGTTTCCATCAATTTATCGGCATATTCGGCAACTTTCTGCATAGGCATATTGGCTTTCAAGGTGGAAATGCTGATGGCTCCGAATATATGCTGGTTGTCTCTGAAAATGGGAGTGCCTACGCATCTCACGCCCAATTCTCCCTCTTCGTCGTCAATCGAGTACCCGTACTCTCGAATTTGCTTCAGATGTTCACGGAAAGCGGATTCTGAGGAAATCGAGTTGTCTGTCAAGGAGCCCATCCCCTTATCAAACAATTTTTGCAGTTCATTTTCAGGCAAGAAGGCTGAGATTGCTTTGCCGCAGGCTGACACATTCAAGGGTTTGCGTTCACCGACATAAGAGAGAAATCGCACGGAGCCAAAACCTTCGATCTTTTTAAGGCAGATCGACTCCCCGTTATCAAAGGTGCATAGATGTACGGTGAAGTGGGTTTCATCCCGTAATTTTTCCAAATGCGGGCCGAATAAAGAGTTAGGGTCTATATGTCGAATGGACAACATCCCTAAACTGTAAAGACTTAAACCGAGATTATAAGATCCATCAGGGTTTTTGCGTACATAGTTGTGAGTCTCAAGGGTATGCAGTATGGAGTATACGCTTGTTTTGGGCAAATTCAGCTTTTTGCATAGGCCGGATAATGTCAATCCTTCCGCAGAATGTGCGAGACAATCGATAATGGCGATCGATTTCTCCAGAGCAGGGACGGAATAACTTGGACTTTCGGTCTTAATTGACATAACATGTCCCTCCAGAAAACAAAAATGTGAAATTGTTCAGACGGCTACAAATCTATAATAGATGAATTCGTAATAATTTGCAAAACGTCCATTTATGCAGCAGAAATAGGGGGGAGGCAAATCGAATAAAGCGCCTTCATTTTCGTTGACAGAAATTATCTTTTAATATATTCTTTATTTAGACCTATTTTTAAATATCGTTCAATATACGGAACAACACGCAAATGAATAGGTCGTCCGAACAACAAAAAAAGAAGGGAGACGGCAAATGAAGGGAGCAAAATTAAAAAAGAAGTTGATTGCATTGCTCGTCGCGTGTCTTGCACTATCGCTCATTGTCGCATGTACAAACAACGGGGGGAATTCAGGCCAGACGACAGCAAACCCAGAAAGTACTCCTTCAGGCAGCAGTGACACGACAGGGGAAAACCAGCCAGATCGATCACCTTATACGATCAAGTACATGTATCCCGGAGGCACTAACAAAATCAAATTATCCGATGAAACCGAGATTGGCCAAATTATTAAAGAGAAATTCAATATTGTATTCGAATTCATTCCTTATGCTGGTAATTGGGAGGAAAAAGTAAATCTGATGCTTGCCGGAGGGGATTACCCGGAAATTTTGTGGATTCAATACAATCCGAGTCTGCAAAAGTACATACAAGCCGGAGCTGCTTTGCCGTTAGATGATTATTTGGCGGATTCGCCCAACTTCGCGAAACGGTATGCCGAACAGATTCCCATTTGGCGCAGTATTGCCGCCGACCAGAAGCTCTACAACTGGCAAAACGGGCAAAGCGATTTTATGAACAACATTCGTGGTTTCGATATCGGGACTCGAATCGACGTTCTGGAGAAGCAGGGTTATCCGAACTTGGTATCAGAAGATGAGTGGATCGCTTATTTGAAGCAAGCGATGCAGGATTTTCCGACTACGCCGTCCGGTCAAAAAACAATCGGTATGGTGGCACCGTTCGGGGAGCCGTGGGGAATGGCCGGAATTGCCGGCATTATGTACGAAAAAGGTGGAAGATACACGGGTGTAGCCGGTAACGGAGCGGTTATTTTCGACCATAGCAATGATCAGTTTGTCGACTACTTGAAGAATGAATACGTCAAGGAATCCATCCAATTCTTCAACAAGCTATACAGAGAAGGCATATTGGATAGGGAAAGCTTTACGGACAAGAGTCCCCAGGTGGAAGAAAAGCTGGATAGCGGCCGCGCGCTAAGCTCTTGGTATCAACTTCCCGGATACGGCACCAATCTGAAGTTGATCGAATCCGGACATCCGGAGATGCAGTACATCACATTGCCGGTTCGTAGCAATACGCAGGTTGAAAGAAACGAGAAACGTTTGATTATGGAACTGGATCTTGTTCCTTTTAACAATATGATTATTACCAAAAACGCCAAGGACCCGAAACGCATTATGGAGCTTGTTGACTGGGCATCGACAGACGAAGCGCAAATTCTGTTCCAGTCGGGCATTAAAGACAAGCATTACACGGTCGATGCGAACGGAGTACGCACGCCTACCGATTTGTACACCTCCGAAGCGCAAAATCCGGATAGCAAAGTCGGCTTGTTCCTGTTCAACTTCCTTGGATACGATTCGAGAACGGGGGAGGACGGTCAAGCTTACAGCGTAAGCTCCAATCTGGAATACCGGGATAAGCTATCGCAAACAGAAGAAACGATGAATGCCTTTAAACAACTCGGCTGGGAGACTTCGTTTGATTACTGGCTGGAAACGGCAGAAGGAGCGAAGTCAGGCGTCGTTCCTTCCATTAAGCTCGACCCGGATTCGGCGCTTAGTCAGACCGATCAAAAGCTGGTGGAATTCAGAGTGAAAAATACAGCCAAGCTCATTATGGCAAAAGACGACGCTGATTTTGACAAACTATGGGGAGAAGTCCTGCAAGAGTACGAGAAGCTTAAACCGCAGACCGTGATCGATGAATACAACCGGCTTTATCAGGAAGCGTTGCAAATTTTCAAATAGATAACTATTAAATCGGGCGAAGAATAGGAGACGGCTTGTCTTCTATTCTTCCCGGACTAAAGGGTGATCCGCTATCATGTTGCAACGCAAACTGTATCGGCAACGTTATCTCTTTCTCATGCTGGCTCCGGCTTTTCTGCTGGTCCTGATTTTTAACTATGTGCCTTTGGTCGGATGGATGCTGGCATTTAAGCGTTATCAGGTTGGATTGGGTTTTTGGGCTTCGGAGTGGGTCGGTCTTGAACAGTTCAAACGATTTTTTATGCAAAGCACCGACTATGTCTATTTGCTGCAAAATACATTGTCCATCAATTTCATGATGATCATTACCAATTTGACTTTAGGGCTTTTGTTTGCCGTTCTGCTCAATGAAATCAGACGCCGCTTTTTTGTTAAAATCATACAGACGGTATCATTTTTTCCGTTTTTCATTTCATGGGTCATCATTTATTCCATAGCGAATACTTTTCTTTCCTCCTCTTCCGGCCTGCTCAACGAACTGCTGATGAAATGGGGGATATTGTCCGAAGGGCTGAATATTCTCGGGGAAAGCAAATATGCATGGCCTCTTGTCATCCTGCTGGAAGCCTGGAAATCTGTCGGATATATCAGCATTATCTTTATTGCCGCAATATCGGCCATACCCGGCGAACAATACGAGGCGGCCGATATCGACGGCGCTACGCGCGTGCAGAAATTGAAATTCATTACAATTCCCAATTTAATGCCGACATTCGTGGTCATTCTGATCTTGAACAGCGGCTGGATCCTTAATTCTAACTTTGAGTTGTTCTATATGTTCACAAATGCAACAAATTGGGAAAAGATGGAAGTTTTAGATATGTACATCTATAAATTTGGATTACAGCAGTTGAACTATTCGTATGCTTCCGCCGTAGGGATCGTAAAAACGATTGTCAGTATCGCTATCCTGTTGTCGGTAAACGCATTCTCGAAGAAAATGACAGGGAAATCTATTTTTTGAGCTGCGGAAAGGAGAGCGAATATGCATTACAAAGCAAGTCCGGGCGACCGCGTGTTTGATTTTATTAACTATTTAATTATGATCCTTGTTTTTATTGTCATGGTCTTTCCTTTTCTTCACTTGATCAATTACTCGCTCAGCAATCCTTCGCTTGTCAGCGGGAAATTTCTGTTTTACCCGAAGCAGTTCAATTTGGATTCCTACAGAGCCATTTTTGCCAATCCGGATGTCCTTAACGGCATTTATATCTCGCTTGCAAGGACCATTATCGGCACCTTATTTATGGCTATAGTCACCTCTATGGCGGCCTATGTAATAACGCGCGACGACATGGTCGGCATCAAATTCATAAGAAGATATTTTGTCTTCACCATGTACTTTTCCGGCGGCATTATTCCGACTTACATTTTGATCAAAAGTCTTGGATTGGTGGGTACCTTTTGGGTCTATGTCATTCCGTCGGCGGTAAGTGTTTTCAACATGATTTTGATCAAAACGTATATTGAGGGAATTCCCAAAGAGCTGGAAGAGTCGGCGTTAATTGACGGAGCAAATGACGCATACCTTTTTGCCAGAATTATTCTCCCGCTTTGTCTTCCGGTTATGGCGGCTATTTCGTTGTTTGCGGGCATCGGTCAATGGAACGCATTTATTGATACGCAATTCTACAACGCGATGCATCCGGAGCTATTCCCGCTTCAATATGTGCTTTACAATTCCTTTCAAACTATCACATCGGTAGAGCAGTTTACCAACAGCATGTCCGGTGCGGAAAAATTCAGGATGCTCACCCCGCAGAGTCTCAAAATCGCGATGACGGTAATTACAGTGCTGCCTATTATGCTTGTGTACCCGTTTTTGCAGAAGTACTTTATGAAAGGGCTATTGCTTGGTGCGGTTAAAGGATAAAAATATTACCGGATGGGAAAGTGAGGATATCATGATTTTTGATTGCCATACCCACTTGGCGCAGCCAGAACATATTTCCGGTCCCTTTTTAGCTGATGCGCGACGCGCGTGGGGCGATAGTTTCGCCATGAAGTGCACGCCTGAGGATCATAAAAATGCGCTGGATAAGGTGGAAAATTGCTCCGGCGCGATCGTGCTGGCGCTGGACGCTCCATCGACGGGATTTAACGTGCCTAATGAATATGTCGCGCAATATGTGCAGGGGAATCCGACCCGACTTTTCGGTTTCGCGAGCATTGATCCACAGCGGGAAGAACCGGAACGGCTGCTGGAAGCCGCCGTGAAGGAATATAAGCTGAAGGGGCTGAAGCTGGCGCCGTTTTATCAGGATTTTCATCCACTGGATCGGCATTGCTGTCCTCTGTACGCCAAAGCGCAGCAATTGCGATTGCCCATCATGTGGCATCAGGGCACATCATTTGTTCAGAAAGGGCCCTTGGAAAAATCAAGGCCGGTCTATCTGGACCCGGTAGCGCGCTCGTTCCCTGATTTGAAGATGATTATTGCCCACATGGGGCACCCGTGGATGGGCGAAACGATCTCGGTTGTTCGCAAAAATCCGAATGTATATACGGATATCTCGGCATTGGGTCGCAGACCTTGGCAAATGTACAACGGATTGATCGAAGCCATTGAATACGGCATTGAGGATAAACTTTTGTTTGGCACCGACTTCCCGTTTTTTACAATCGAAGAGACGATTGAAAGCTTGCAGAACCTCAATCATCTGGTGGAAGGAACGAATTTGCCGCGGATACCGGATCGTGTCATTGATAAAATTCTCAGCAAGAATACGCCCGAAGTTTTGGGGCTTCGTTAAAAGGAGCGTTGCATTGTGAAAATTGTTTCGGTTGAAGCGATTCCTGTTATTCTGCCTTTCCGCAAAGCCGTAAGCGATATATGGGGAACTTACCCCTCATCCCGTCACGGCATTGTGATCGTACGCGGCGAATCGGGTCATTACGGCGCCGGGGAGATCGCCTTCGCATGGTTTGGCGGGGCGCATTCTTTATGTCATGAGGTCAATACGCACTGGGCCGACTTCCTGGTTGGTATGGATATCCGGGATATTTCCTTGATTAACGAAAAGCTGGATCATCTTTGCAGCTTCTCCAAACGGCATCTGCTGGCAAAAGCGGGCGTCGAGACGGCCATATGGGATCTGCTTGGCAAGGAACTGCGGCAGCCGGTCTATCAACTGCTGGGGGGGAGGAGAAGAGCGGAGATTCCGCTGACCGGCGGAGTTTCGATGGGCGTCCAGGAGGAGATGGTGGAGGCGGCCGTTCAGCATGCAGCGCAAGGGTACGGGGAGCTTAAATTAAAGATTGGAGCCGATGACCGAAAGGATTTGGAAATGGTGAGCGCCATACGCGCAGCCATCCCCGACTCCATCCTGCTCAGAGTGGATGTAAATATGGCGTGGCGCGATCCGAAGCAAGCGAAACGAATGATTGACGAGCTTGAGAAGCATGGCGTACACATGGTCGAGCAACCGCTGCACTACGACAGGCTGAGCGAGACGGCCTGGCTGCGGCGCAACACCAATGTCAGTATTCTGATTGACGAGGGCGTATGGGATGTTCCGGACGCAAAGCGGACTCTGGAGGCGAATGCAGCAGACCTGCTCCATGTGTACATATCGGAATCCGGCGGGATATGGGGTTCGCGGCAAGTATTCGAGCTGGCCGCCCATTATGGCGTGGATTGCACGATCGGCTCCATGCCGGAGGGCGTCATCGGCGGTGCGGCGTCGGCGCATATAGCTGCGGCTATGGCCAATCTGTCTGGACACGCTTCCGATATCCGGGGCTTTACCGGTTATCTTGAGGATGTGGCGGCGGAAGAAATGACCATCAGGAACGGAGCCTTGATTGTGCCGGAAGGGCCGGGGCTGGGAGTCACGATCGATTTTGAAAAGCTGCGCAAATTGTCCGTCAGCTAGGGGGGATTCCATGATCTTTCATGAACTGACTTATGAAGCAATTAAAGATATCGACTTTTCGCGCACGATTGTACTTATACCGACGGGGGCAACGGAGCAGCATGGGCCGCATCTGCCGACAAATACGGATACTTTGATCGTCGGTCGATTGGCCGAGAGGATCGAGCGGTCGCTTGCGGAGCATATATTGCTTACCCCGACGATCTGGTTGGGACATTCTCCGCATCATATGTCGTTTGGCGGTACATTGTCTTTGCCTCATTCGGTCTATATCCAGATGCTGCATGCGGTTTGCGATTCTCATGTCCGAATGGGCGCGAAAAAAATATGGCTATTAAACGGCCATGGAGGAAATGGAGCGCCTCACCAGATCGTACTTCAACAATTAAAAAACGAATATCCCGATGTGATCGCCGTTGCCGCTGATTATTGGAACCTGGCCAGGGAGGAGATCGGCAGCATTCGCCAGTCCGGCACAGGGGGGCTCGGACATGCCTGCGAGCTGGAAACTTCCCTCTATCTGTATCTCGATGAAACCAAAGTGTTGCGCGAGCGGATTCGCGATGACGGCGTACAACCCGAAGGAGATATCTGGTTGTTGGATATGCAGAGAGGAAATGAAGTTTCGCGCGTGTTTAATTTTCGGGAGCTCACGAAATCGGGCGTTTTTGGCAGGCCTTCGTTGGCAACGAAAGATAAGGGTCAGCAGTTGTTTGATGGTATTAGCGCTAGGTTGGAGCAATTCGCATTGCAGTTGCTGCAAATTCAATAGAAACGAGGGTGGCGCATGTCTAAACAAATGATTAGCTCACCACGGGTTCATCCGGTGTTTGGCCATTATTCGTCGGCAGTTCTGAAACAAAATACGATGTATTTGGCCGGATTTGGACCCTTTGATGTTAACCAGCAGCTGGTAGGGGAGACCATAGTCGAACAGACGCATCAGACGATGCAGAATATTCGCAATCTATTGGAAGATAACGGATTCGGCATGAGCGATATTGTACGCGCCACCGTTTATTTGAGTTCGATATCCGATTGGGCCGCTTTTAATGAAGTTTTCGGCCAGTACTTCGATGGAGATTATCCGGCCAGAACAGTAGTCGCGTGCGAGTTGAACGGTTTTCTGGTGGAGGTCGAATGCACGGCTATCAAGGACTGATTCGACAGTCGGGGGGAGGCAAGCGATGAAAGACTTTCTATGCATGGGTGTAATAGGCTGTGGCGATATCGCCGTTTCCAGGCATCTTCCTGCTATGCACGCATCCGATGCGGTCCGGATTGTTGCGCTTTGCGACACGGATCTGGAGCGAGCCAATCAACTGGCCGCCAGGTACGAAGTACCCTTGGCGACAACCGATCACCGCGAGCTGTTGAATGATCCCGGCATTGATGCGGTTGTCATATGCACGCCGCCTTGGATAACGCCGTTATTGACGATAGAAAGTTTGCAAGCGGGCAAGCATGTGCTGTGCGAGAAGCCGATGGCGGTGGATTTGGAGACGGCGCTGAAAGTGCGGGAGGCGGAGCAAAGCAGCGGTTGCCAGGTGCAAGTAGGTTTTACATACCGGCACGGCCCCCTGTTCGAAACATTAAGAACATGGATTCGGAGCGGGCAGTTGGGAGCGCCGCTTATCTATCGAATGGGCATCTTTGATGAAATTTGGGATCCGGACGGCAATCCCGAGCATTATGACAGAATCTATCGCACTATGGAGCGCGGCTCGCCATCTATTCATGACGGCGCCCATGTGGCGGATTATCTGAACTTTCTGAGCGATTCCCGGGTCGAGGAAGTACAGTCGTTCGGCCTGCGTACCCGAGAGGAGTTTCCCGCGTCGAATTACGACCTGTCGGTCATCCGGTTTGCTAACGGCGATATCGCTAAAGTGGAAATCGGCTGGTTTATGCCGCGGTTTCCGAAGGGCGAATTTGAAGTTGTCGGTCCGCGCGGCATCGCCATTTTTGATCGCGACTCCCGCACCGTTCAATTGAAAAATGAAACCGTTACGCAGACCGTTCGGCTTGAGGATGATTATTTTGAATCCTGCTTTAAAATCCAGTTGGACAAATTTGTCCATAGCATCAAGACAGGGGAGCCATGCATTCCCGGTACGCAAGAGGGCATTGACAGCCTTGCTTTAACCAAAGCTATCGAAAAAAGCATTTCCGGAAAACCATAAAGCTAGATGCGAGGGAGAGAACAGCGTGAATATGAACAGCGACAGTCAACTTTTTGAAGTCATGAAAGCGAAGCTGTATACCGGCGTTATTTGCGATACTTTGGATGAATTGGGGTATCGGGAACAGGCCATGAGCGAGCATGTACGGCCGCTGCAGCCTGATCTTGTTGTTGTAGGGCGGGCCAAAACGATATTGGCAGCCGATGTTTACCATGTGCATGAACATCCGTACAAGCTGGAAATTCAAGCGCTTGACAGCATTAAACCCGGTGAAGTGGTGGTGATGTGCACGAATCAATCCGTGAATAACGGCATTTGGGGCGAACTGCTGTCTACGGCAGCCGCGATGAGGGGAAGCACGGGCGCGATTGTTGACGGATTGATCAGGGATACCCGCAAGATCAAAGACATGAATTTTCCCGTCTTTTGCAAAGGGATCAAACCGGTGGATTCCAGGGGAAGAGGAATCGTGATCGATTATGACTGCCCTGTTGTTGCGGGAGGAATTCGCGTGCATCCGGGCGACGTTGTATTCGCAGACTGCGACGGCGTTGCGGTTATTCCTTCCGCAGTGCTTGAACAGACGGTCGAATTGGCAGTCGGGAAGGTCGAAAGAGAGAATAACAGCCGTAAAGAACTGCTGGAGGGCAAGCTGCTTCAGGATGTCTTCGATAAATATGGCGTTTTGTAAAAGCGAAGTCAAGGTGAAAGACACATTCCGCCACGGAGGCTGCAACTATGCATGATGATTTGTTATATACCAGCCGCGTTTTTACCGAACCGTTTGGATTTACGGACGGAATTGAGGGACCGGCATGCGATCGGCACGGGAATTTGTATGCAGTCAACTATGCGAGGCAGCATACGATTGGCAGGATTACGCCTGACGGGCAATGCGCCGTATTTGTCGAGCTGGAGAACGGGAGCATAGGCAACGGTATTCGCTTCAATCGGGCGGGCGACATGCTGATCGCGGATTATACCCGTCACCAGATTCTCAAAGTCGAGATGGCAACCCGCCATGTATCCGTACTTGCACACGAACCTTCGATGAGTCAGCCGAACGATATTGCCATCACGGACGACGATATCGTATTTGCCAGCGACCCCGACTGGGAGGCGTCCTTAGGCCGATTGTGGAGAATCGAGCCGGATGGGATAACGACCTTGCTGGAGGAAGGGATGGGTACAACCAACGGCATCGAAGTGAGTCCCGACGGCAAACGTCTTTATGTGAACGAATCATTTCAACGAATGATTTGGGTTTATGATCTGTCGGCCGATGCGCAAATTTCGAACAAATGTCTGTTGTTTGCCTTTGACGATTATGGACTTGACGGAATGAGATGCGACATGGAAGGCAACCTTTACGTGACCCGCTATGGGAAGGGGAGTGTGGTGAAGCTGTCGCCCGGCGGCGAAATATTGGAGGAAATTATGCTGTCGGGAAAAAATTGCACGAATTTAACCTTCGGCGGACACGATGGGAGAACCTGCTATGTCACGGTTGCGGACACGGGCAACATAGAAGTCTTCCGGGTGGATGCTCCCGGAAGATGCTGGACCATGCAACAAGCGCAATCATTCACAAATATACGGAGCGTTGGAGAGGAGCAAGAAGGATCGTGATGAATAGAAAAGTAAGATTGGGCGTTATCGGATTGGGACCAAGAGGCGTATATATCGCACAGTTGTACGCAAGACATCCGGATTGCGAGATTGTTGCGTTATGCGATCGTGTCGGCCCCACGGTTGAGCAGGCTGCGGTTGCCCTGAAATCCAGTGCAAACCGGTACACGGACTTCGAGCGAATGATTCGCGAAGAAAAGCCGGATGCGGTATTAATAGCGTCCCCGCCCGACGAGCAAGTGGATATTGCCTGTTATGCGATGGAACAAGGCGTGCACGTCACAACCGAAGTTCCAGCGGCCTATACGATGGAACAATGTTGGAAACTCGTTCGCACGGTTGAGAAAACCGGCGCAAAATATCAATTATCGGAACAAACCCGTTATTGGGGATTTATCGATGAGTGGCGCCGGATGGCGGAGCGCGGCGACTTCGGGCAGATTTTGTTCGCCGAAGGGGAATATTTTCATTATGGCGAGTGGGACTATTATATCGATCCTCAAACGGGGGAACGTTTTTATGGAAACGCGCTGCCTCCGGAAGGCAGGGAAGTAGAAGCAACGTGGCGCAACAAACGGTTTTACAATCCGATCTATTATTTGCCGCATACGCTAAGTCCGCTTCTAAAGATTACGGGCGGGAGAGTGACCAAGGTATCATGTATGGGAACGAGGCCCCGAAGCTATTATGTCGATAACTACGAGGCGAGGGACATTGAAGTTGCGCTTATGCATACAAGCACCGACACCGTATTGCGAGTTGCTGCCGGATTCACCTCGCCGCACGGCCCCCGCAAGGAAACCGGCTTCCACTGGTACCAGGTGAAAGGAACCGAGCAGACGGCGGAATGGGCAAGGACGGAGAACGACAGTCCAAGATTGTGGACGGCAGCGGATCGTCAATGGCGAGAGATGGATTGGAGCACGAACGTCCGTGACGTAAGCGATTTCATCAAAGCAAGCGGTCACGGAAGCTCAGATGGATGGCCCGTCGTCAATTTCCTGCGAGCGATCCGGGAAGACAAACCTATCGATATGGATGTTTACAAGGCCGTCGAGACGGCCGCTCCTGCCATTCTTGCCGCCGAATCTTCCAATCGGGGCGGGATTCTGCTCGAGGTTCCGGATTTCAGAAAGAAGGCGCCGGATCATGAATGAGCAGGCTAGATCGTTTGTTGGTTATCTCTATAGCGATCTACTGAGAGCGGAGGCCAATCACAGCGGGAGAAACTACTGGTATGCCTATTTGCCGGAAATATTCGATGAAATGGGCTTGCGCGCGACGGAGCTGTCCCTTGATGCATTGAAGAACGTTTCGGATCTTGCAGGATATAAATATTTATTTGCCGGTTCAATGAGTCTGAATGAACGGCAGCAGGAAGTTCTGCGTGAATGGGTGCGACTCGGTGGCGTCCTGGTAGGATTCGCGCTCAGGGGAGCGGATGATCTGTTCGGCATTCATCATCGCGAAACGGTTGAACAGCCGGACGACGAGTTCACGATTTCGGGATACGGCAAATTTTTGCGGCAGGAAGGAGATGCCGAGACGTCTCCGGATCCGATGTACGATTATCGCGGCGCGCTGCTTCCGATCTTTTCGCCGCTGGAGATGGTCGCGCCGGGCCATGAGGCCGTGATCGAGGAAGCTTTGCTGCTTAACGCAGGTAGAACGGCTACCGGCTGCGCTTCTGTTGTCCGGACACAACTGGAAGCCGGGAAGACATGGTACTTTGCCTTTGATCTGACTCAGACGATCTGGGTGATGCATCAAGGGCGGCCGATTGATCGGGACTACGACGGCGACGGATATTATCGGACCGGAGATGCGATTCCGTTTAGCCGTCTGCATGATCTGGAGGTTCCTTATGGGGATTATTGGCTGCAGTATCTGGAGGAGATATTGTCATCCACTCCCCAGCCCTTTATTCATCAACTCCCGCCATTGCCTTGCGGAAGCGTGCCGGACTTGCTCATACATTTCGGCGGAGACGATGAGTGCACGCCAGGCATTCAGGTCGAGGCTTCCCGCTATATGAAAGCGTTGGGACTTCCCTATCACATGAATTTGATGCCCGTAAACGGCAAATTTGCAATCGATCGGCAAGAGTATGAGATCATCAAAAACAACGGACATGATTTATCGATCCATTTTGATTTTGTCAAACCCCATTTTCATTATACGGAAGCCGATGTGCTGGAACAAATCCAGATGTATACGGAGGCCTTCGGAGAAGTGCCGATTGCTTCCGTAAATCATTGGTGCACAGGCACAGGCTGGGCGGAGCATGCGCGTTGGGCAAGCTCGGGAGGAATGAAAGGCGACAATTCAAGGGCGCATGCTTTCAATCCCCCTTATAATCCAATTAATCTGATGGGCTATGGATTCGGAACGGTATATCCGCATTTTGTATACGACGATTTTAAGCATGACAACGCGCGCATACCGTTTGTCAACATTCCCATCGGCTTTTTCGAGCCGCGTATTTATGAAGAATCGAAAGATCGGGATATTGCTCGAATACAGCTGGCTGTCGAGCGGGCGGCGTATTTCGGGTGGACGCTCAATATGTTTATTCATCCGGTGTATATTTCCGACGCGGAGCACAATATGCATTGCTTGCCCGCGCTGGAAGAACTGCTTCGATATTTGAATGAAAAGCAATTCAAGGTAAAGTATCATTCCACAAATCAGCTGTGCCTTTGGTGGATGGAGCGTGCTTCGACCCGATTGGAGCATTGCGTACTGGATGCTGGAGACGGCGGATCCACTTTATCATTTGAAGTGGAAACGCAATCAAGCGACGGCGTGCTGGTCAAAATCCCGCTAAACGACGGTAACGGGGAAGCAGCCTCTTATTCGTTAGACGGTCAACAGCGGGCGGCTGCCGTTCATCGCCAGAACGGCCGATGCTGGATCATATGCCATGTACCGAGAGGAGAGCATCGAATTAGCGTAACGTTGCCGAATTGATGGATTCTGAAGAAGGAGTGATGGATAAATGCGACATGCAGAGCTGAAAAGCGGTTTGATGCGATGGAGAAAAGCTGCAGGATATTTTATGCTGGTCGTCTTTATGATTTCTCTGAACTTTTTTGGCGTCACTGCTCCCAAGTTGACGTTTGCCCAATCTTCCACGTACACCAATCCGATCCGGCCCGGCGATTTTGCCGACCCTACTATAATTAAAGGCAAGGACGGGTATTGGTATGCGTATGCTACCGGGGACAGATTCCAAATTTCCAGGTCGGAAGATCTGCAAACATGGACAAATATGGGCACGGTATTCGCTTCAAAACCTGCCTGGGCGAGTGGTTATTCCTTTTGGGCTCCAGACATTCGATATATTGATGGGCAATACGTTCTTTATTACAGCGTGATCAACAGTTCCGGCATGTCGGCGATCGGCGCCGCATCCGCGCCTTCGCCGACGGGGCCATGGACGGACAGAGGCTCAGCGCTGCTGACCGTCGGCGCCACGCTGATTGATCCTGCAGGCTTTACCGATACAGACGGAACAAATTATGTCCTATACGGGAGTTATCCGGGAGGGGTCTGGATTCAGAAGCTCAACGGCAGCGGGCTGAGTGCCGATCCGGCCTTCTCTCCGGTGAAAATTGCCAGCGGCAAATATGAAGGGCCTTACATGGTGCATCGTGACGGCTTTTATTATCTGATGCTGTCGTCATCCAGTTGTTGTGCCGGACCTTCGTCCGGGTATGTAACCTATGTCGGGAAGTCCGCAAGCCTGCTTGGTTCCTATGTCGATCGCGATGGAATACCGCTTGTGAATTCGCGAAGCGGCGGAACGATCATGATGTCCAACAGCGGGAATTCGGTTCTTGGCGGGGGCCACAATGCCATGCTGACCGATCTTTCCGGTCAAACCTATATCGTGTATCATGCGCTTAATCGTTACACGGCTGCCGACACGGTCCGTCAATTGCATATCGATCGCCTCGACTGGATTGACGGATGGCCGATCGTGCGCGAGGGCAGAGGGGCATCGGCTACCCCCCAGCCCATGCCGATTGTAACGGGAACGGTGGATGATCGCTTTGGAGATTCTGTCGCCACAGCCAACAATTTTGTTGCGCTTCAAGGCAGCTTCTCGAACATCAGCGGTGCAGGAACGGACAGCGGGGCGTTCATGCGGCTGAACGGACCGGATACAATGGCGAGAGTGAAGGTGCTTTCCGGCTCGGATGTGCAGGTCCAGGCGGATATACGTACAATGGGGACGGCCGATGTCGTTGGCTTGCTGAGTAACTATGTGGATGAAGACCATTATGTGCGGATTTTGCTTAATGCCGCAGCGAACGAGCTGCAAATCGAAACCGTGACCAACGGAATTCCGACAGTTACGACTACTTCTTTGCCATCGAGCTTTGCGCCGGACCAATGGCATACCTTGACCGTCCAAGTGCGCGGCAATCATCTCAAGGCCGAAGTCACCCATGCCAATCTTGGAGACCCTTTGGCTGTAAAAACAGCTACGCTTCCAAACGCTCTGGTTAATCAGGGGGTTTCCGGAATAGCGGGAGACAGTCTTGCGGAAGTGGATAATTTTTCGGTAAATACAATCTTTACGGCTTATACATCTTTGGTTTCGGATCCGCCTATTGTCAGCAACAATTTATTAACCGCCTATTCCGATGAATTTACAGGAAGCTTGGGTGCCGGCTGGAGCTGGATCAGGAATGATCCGAATGCCAGTGTGCAGTCGGGTTCGTTGGCATGGCCGACACAATCGGGGGATCTCGCCGCCGCGTCGGGCAAACCCGGGGTCTTGTTGCGATCTCCGCCTAAAGGCAACTATATGATCGAAACGAAACTTCATTTTAATGTCGGAATCAACACGATCAGAGATTTTGAACAGGCCGGCCTCATTATTTATACCAATGATAACAATCATTTGCGTTTGGTCCACAGCACCGCGAATACGCTCAGGTTGTTAGAGTTTTGGAAGGTGACGCAAGAGGGCGGCGGTACTCGATGGGCGGGAGCAACAAATTTCGGAGTGCCGGCTGATACGACTTGGCTCCGCATCAACGTAACCATTGATCCTGTAACGGGCGAGCAGCATTATCGGCCTTCAAGCAGTACGGACGGCGTAAACTGGAAAGCGGGGGGAGTGTGGGTCCTTCCCGCCAATACCTCCGCCCAGATCGGACTGGTGTCGCACGGCCGTACAAACGCAACCCAGGCAACAGCCAAATTCGAGTATTTCCGTGTGTTCCAGAATAAAATCGACCGAACCGAAGGCGATGTTACCGGCGACAAGTATGGAGATCTGACAACCATTGACGCAGACGGGAGGTTGTCCATCTATGCGAATGGATTCCTTGAGCCCGCTCATAACGGATATCCTTTCGTCAATAAGTACTGGACATCTCCGGGCACATCGTGGGGAGCAGATACAACAGCCATTACGACAGCCGATTTAACGGGCGACGGAAAGGCCGAGTTGCTGGCTCTGGGAACAGACGGTCATCTGCGCATATGGAAAAATACAGGCAGCACCACCCCTTGGACATTCGTTACCTGGGATTACGTCAATTGGAGCGATGCGATTCGCATTGCTGCGGGGGATGTGAATGGCGACGGGTTGGCTGATCTCGTTT
This sequence comes from Paenibacillus agaridevorans, assembly GCF_018604145.1. Taxonomy (NCBI): domain Bacteria; kingdom Bacillati; phylum Bacillota; class Bacilli; order Caryophanales; family Paenibacillaceae; genus Paenibacillus; species Paenibacillus agaridevorans. Next base: position 7,800,962 of record NZ_CP075889.1, read on the forward strand.
CCACGCACACAGACGGTTCCTTGCGCATTCATGTGAATACGGGGAATGCTTCCGGTTCCGGAACGGGACTTCCGTTTAACATGCTGACCTGGTCTGTTCCGTCAGGCTATTCCTCGGGAATAACGGGAATAGCCGTTGCCGATACGACAGGTGACGGGTATGCCGATCTGCTGGTGGCGAGAAGCGACGGAACTTTGACGGAGTATGCCAATCAATGGTCAAGCGCCCCCAATCAGCTGCCCTTTGCTGCTGCAAGCTGGAGCGTGTCAGGGGAGTGGGATGACATATCGGATATTTCGGCAAGCGATGTCAATGGAGACGGATGGGCCGATCTGATGGCTCTGACAACAGCGGGTCAGCTTCAAATATACGCCAACAAAAAGTTTTATACAGGCGCGCCATTTGATACTGCGACCTGGATTTATTACAACTGGAGCGGTGTAAGTGTAATCGGGTAGGCCGTCTTAGGAGCCAGAAGCGAAATCCCCGCAATAGGGAAGACGCGGGTAGTAACGAAGGAGCATTTGTGCTTGTCCGGGTCATAAAGTCGTTTCGAGGGTCCGCTCATGGGCCTCTCGAAACGGCTTTTTTGGCATCCTTGGTGACTCCGAATCTATGAGCGGCCTCACTTAAATAAACTAACTTTCGATAATCATCAATCGCGCCTTCCTATGGTACGATTTATTTATTCGCTTAATAATTAATAGACTGAAGGAGTGCTTCTAATGATTGGTAATAGCTTCCGCGGCCATCTGGCGAAGGTTGCGGCGGTCGTGTTGACTATAGCGGTTGTGTTTGCGTGGTTGGGAGGAGGACGGGAGGAAGTATTGGCCGCGGCATCGCCCGATCCTGTCGACCAGCAAGTCGTTTCGAGCGGATTGGGAACGGGCGCCATGTTCGATGATGCGGCCCAGAGCTTTACAGCGGGTAGAAGCGGCTATCTGTACGACATTGAGCTTCATCTGTTCCGATTTACAAACGCGGAAGCAGGACAACTCAAGATCGAGATTTTTGCGGGGGAGACCCTGTCGGGTTCGGCGCTTGGTTCGGTCACGCTCGACTATTTGGATATCCCTTTGTCGCCGGCGCCGAATATGACCTTAATCACCTTCGACGGCATTCCTATAACGGAGGGACAGCAATATACGATTCGAACCACTTCCGCCAGCCAAGGCGGTATGTGGTTGGGCACGGGAAATTCCTACTCTGGAGGAAGGTTCTATAGCAGCTCTCATTGGCCCCCTGATTGGAAGAACGAATATGACGCTTACTTCCGCACCTATGTAGCGGACGCCGTGCGGACTCCCGACACGCAATTGACGGTGGCTGCGCAGGCGAATGCGACTTATGGAGATGTGGTCGTCTTCTCCGCTCAATTGATGAACGGGGCAAGGGCATTTGCCAATCAACAGGTCGAATTTCAATTGAACGGCGTGCCTGTCGGCAGCGCGGCAACGAATGCTCAAGGCAGAGCGGAGCTGTCGTACGGTATGGACAAGCCGCCGGGAAATCTCCTGTTGGAGGCACGATACAACGGGACCTCGTTCTACTCCATGGCGGCGGACGATACGACGATCACCGTCGCCAAGAGGCCGATAACGGTAACGGTCGGCGGGGCGACGCGTCCGTACGGAAGCGGCAATCCTGCCTTTACGAGTCAAGTAACCGGGCTCGCTTCGTGGGATGCGGAGTCTTCGCTTGGGACGCTCTCCTACACGACAATCGCCTCCGCTGCCTCGAACGTGGGAGCATACGCGGTTCAGGCATCGGGCTATCATTCACCGAACTACACGATAACTTATGTAGCGGGCACGCTCACGATTACGAAAGCTCCGCTGACCGCAGAGGCCCATTCGACTTCGCGCCAATACGGTCTGAGCAATCCTGTCTTAACGGGCACGCTGACGGGACTTAGAAACGGAGATGCCATAACGGTCTCCTATTCGACTGCGGCCTCGACAAGCAGTCCGGCAGGTGTTTATGCGATTACTCCGACCCCTGCGGGCACGGGCAACTCGCTGCTCAATTATGAGCTGCAATTGAAGGAAGGCCAGTTGACCGTGACGAAGGCGCCTTTGACCGTTACGGCGTCGAACGGCGAACGGCAATACGGAGCCGTCAATCCGCCTTTGTCGGGGTCGATCGTCGGTCTCCGCAACGGGGACACGTTTCCGGTTGCCTATTCGACTACCGCCACTGCGGGCAGCGGGGTCGGGTCATATGCCATTACGTCTAACGTGACGGATCGGGACGATAAACTCAAGAACTACGAGGTGCAATCCGTCCCTGGCACGCTTACCGTAACGAAAGCGCCGCTATCCGTGACGGCTGATAATAAAACGCGCAAATACGGAGATGCGAATCCCGTCTTTACGAGTACCAGCGTCGGACTCCGCAACGGGGACATATTCTCTGTGTCCTATTCGACCTCGGCTACGGCGGGCAGCGCTGTGGGTCAATATGATATTACCGCGACCGTTGCGGATCAGGGGGGCAAGCTGGCGAATTACGAGGTTCAGACGGAGAAGGGGAAGCTGACGATCTCCAAGGCGTCTTATACAGTGACGGTCGACGATAAAACGCGCGAATATGGAGATCCGAATCCCGTCTTCACGAGTACCAGTGTCGGACTCCGCAACGGGGACACGTTCCCGGTGTCCTATTCGACTTCGGCTACGGCGGACAGTGCTGTTGGCGAGTACGACATTATCCCGTCCGTCGCGGATCAAGGAGGCAAGCTGGCGAATTACGAGGTTCAGACGGAGAAGGGGAAGCTGACGATCTCCAAGGCGTCTTATACGGTGACGGTCGATGATAAAACGCGCGAATACGGAGAGCCGAATCCCGTCTTCACGAGTACCAGTGTCGGACTCCGCAACGGGGACACGTTCCCGATATCTTATTCGACTACCGCTACCGAGGTCAGTGGGGTCGGGACCTATGCAATTACGTCAAACGTGATGGATTTGGACAATACACTCAAGAACTACGAGGTGCAATCCGTTCCTGGCACGCTTGCCGTAACGAAAGCGCCGCTAACCGTGACGGCTGATAATCAAACGCGAGAATACGGCGAAGCTAATTCCGACTTCACGGGCACGAGCGTCGGTCTTCGCAACGGGGATACATTCCCGGTGTCTTATTCGACTTCTGCTACGTCGGACAGCGCCGTCGGCAAGTACGACATTATCCCGTCCGTTGCGGATCAGGGAGGCAAGCTGGCGAATTACGAGGTCCAGATGGAGAAGGGACAACTGACGATCACGAAGGCGCCTTTTACGGTGACGGTCGATGATCAAACACGCGAATACGGAGATCCGAATCCGGTCTTCACGAGTACCAGTGTCGGACTTCGCAACGGGGATACGTTCCCGGTATCTTATTCGACTTCTGCTACGGCGGACAGCGCCGTCGGCGAGTACGACATTATCCCGACCGTCGGGGATCAGGGAGGCAAGCTGGCGAATTACGAGGTCCAGACGGAGAAGGGGCAGCTGACGATCTCCAAGGCGCCTTATACAGTGACGGTCGATGATAAAACGCGCGAATACGGAGAGCCGAATCCCGTCTTCACGAGTACCAATGTCGGTCTTCGCAACAGAGACACGTTCCCGATAACTTATTCGACCGAGGCCGTGCCAGGCAGCGCCGTGGGTCAGTATGACATAACCCCGACCGTTGCGGATCAGGGAGGCAAGCTGTCGAATTACGAGGTCCAGACGGAGAAGGGGAAGCTCACGGTTACCCAAGCGCCGCTAACGATTCGGCCTACCGATGCCAGTCGGTTATACGGCGAAGTTAACCCCGCGTTCACGGGAACGCTCGACGGGCTGAAAAATTCGGATGATATCCCCGTCGCTTATACGACAGCGGCCACGGCCGAAAGTCCCGTTGGGGATTATCCCATTACATCGGCGGTGACGGAGCCGGACGGAGCGGCGAGCAATTATCGGATTACGTTTCAGCAGGGGAGTCTTGCTGTCGGGAAGGCAGAGCTCAGCTTTGCCGCCACGGATGCGGAGCGTGTATACGGACAACCGAACCCGTCATTAACCGGAACGTCTTCCGGGCTTAAGAACGGCGATGCGATCACGGCCGATTATAACACCGCCGCCTCGGAGGCCAGCTCCGTCGGCAGCTATGAGATCACAATCGGCCTGAACGATCCGGACGGCAGGCTAGTCAATTATTACGCAACGCTCGTTCCGGGTACGTTGACCGTTACGAAAGCGAGCTTGCTGGTCACTCCTCATAACGCTGTCCGTTGGACCTCTCACCCGAATCCGGATCTGACCGGGGCGATATCAGGCCTGGCCAATCAAGACGAGATAACAGCGCGGTACCGTTCAATCGCGGTCGAGGATAGTCCGGCAGGGGAATATCCGGTCACGGCGGAACTCGACGATCCGGACGGCAAGCTGAGCAATTATGACGTTCAATTGATGGAAGGAACGCTTAAGGTATACGATCCGCCGCGCATCGGGTTCTCGGGTTCGGACGGACCGCATGAGGTGACGGGAGATATTTCGCTGCCTTCGCATGACGCCGAAGGGTACGAGGTCGTCTGGACGTCGTCCTCCCCTGACACGGTGGTCACCGCTACCGGGAAGGTCAATCGTCCTGCATTCGTGCCCGGAGATTCGGGCGATATCCGCGTTATAGTAACCGCGGAGACGAGGATAGACGGTTCGGATTACTCAGTCGAGTATGAGATCGTGGTCAAAGAAGCCGATTTGACGAATGAACAAGCAGTGGAGTGGGACTTGGATGCATTAGAAATCGGCTATGCGGATGGCGATAGCGCGGATCAGGTGACAGGACCTCTGCAGCTTCCGGTTGCCGGAGAATGGGGCAGCGGCATCATTTGGACATCATCCCGTCCGAACATCGTAAATGCGGAGTCCGGAGAAGCGAGCAGGCCCGCTTACACGGAAGGGGATGCTTCCGTCGAACTAACGGCGACCGTAACGAAAGGCACCGTAAGCGAGACGAAGAAGTTTACGGTCCGGGTGCTTCGCCTCGATCCCGTCGCGGTGAGCTTGCATACGGATCTATCCCGGTACACGATGATTTACGGTCAAGAGAAAACCATTGAGGTTACGGCAACGTATTCGGACGATACCGTCAGAAGCCAACTATCCGGGGTAACCTATACCGTGCTTGACGCTTCGATCGTCGAGGTCGATTCGAACGGGCAAGCGCAAGCTAAGGCGCCAGGCACGACCAAGGTGACGATAGGCTATGAAGGGCTGACCATCGAGGTCGAGCTGACGGTTTACCTGCCGTATACGGGCACGCCTCAAAATCGTCCGACCGCAACGATCATCCGGCCGGACGGGACTGAGACGACCGTCGACATCGGAATCGACCGGATAGAGGAAGGCGTCGTGACGATTAAAGAATCCGGTATGGTTATACTGGATCAAACGACAGTCGACAAATTGCTTGCCATGAATCCGGAGGCGGCGCTCCTCCTTCAAGGAGACAGCGCGACGATTGGCGTAAAACTGGCGGGCCTTCAGTCGGAAACGGAGTCGGAAGCTCGGACGACTTGGATGTTCGGAGCGGAACGACTAAGCGAGGCTCCCGAATCCGTTAAGGCGAGTGGACTGCGCAGTGAGTTGCTTACGGATTACGTACGTTTCTCGGCCGGCTTGAACGACGAGGTGCCTTTCCAGATGCAAACGCTGCTGCTTGGCGATGGCGAAATGCCGGACGGCGCGGTTCTCGTTCGCATCGACGAGCAGACGGGACAATTCCGATTCGTGCCGGCGAGCTTCGCGATGAAAGACGGACGGCCGGTCGCCGAATTCAAGGTGACTGGCCCCGGCATCTATGCCGTCTTGACCCATCAGGTTTCCTTCAAAGATATGGACGGGCATTGGGCGGACCGGGAAGCCGAGCTCTTGGCTTCCAAACTGATTGTTCAGGGACGCGGCGACGGAGGTTTCGATCCGGAGGGTCGGCTGACTCGCGCCGAAGCCGCGGCGCTGCTCGTAAGGGCGCTGGGGCTTCGTCCTACTGCATCGGGCCAGGGGGATGGAACGTTCTACGACACGGCCGGGAAGTGGTATGAGGACGAGGTTGCGGCGGCTTATGGCGCCGGTTTGATTCAAGGTTACGCAGCCGGGGAGTTCCGCCCGGATGAAGGCATCTCCCGCGAGCAACTGGCCGTCATGATTATGCGTGCCGTTCGTTCGGCGGGAACGGACTTTGGCAATGTCCGTCAGGGAGTCCGGCTTACCGATGCCGCCGACGTTTCCGATTGGGCCGCGGATGCGGTCCGGGAGGCGGCGGAAGCGGGTATCGTGCAGGGCAACGAGAGGGGAGAATTTCAGCCGAATCGTTCCGTTACCCGGGCCCAAATGGTTGTTATGCTATACCGGATGTTATCCGGCATGCAGTACATTTAGAACGCCTATAGAAGCGAGAAGGGGCCCTGCGCGTCAATCATGATGACGCGCAGGGCCCTTTTGCCCTTTAGACCGATTCGCAGTACCTTATCCATAAACCCTATTACCAAGGAATCGAAAATCTATAACGCGCGTTCCTCCAGGTCAACGTTCCCGTCACGATCAGAGCGGCTAGATAGATCAGTAGGGAGCAGGCGATCGAGGTGATGACGCACCAAACTTGCGGCATACCCTGGCCGACAAAGTAGGTATAGGACCAATGTCCGCCTATCGCCATGAGCATGGAGCAGATCCCGACCTTAATATAAGGGCGAATGCTCCAATAGAAGCCGATCGAGCTTGAGATGGACACAAAGTTCAGGAGCGTCTGCATCACAATGCCGATACCGATGCCGAAGGCAACGCCGCTGATGCCGAATTGGCTGCCTAATACGAAGATCGAGATCCCCCGGAATACGGTGGCGATGACATAATTCCATAACATCGTTGTCGCGCGGCCGAGTCCGAGCATAATGGCATGAAGCGGGGCGTCGAAATAATGCAGGAAAAACATCGGCGCCAATATGGCCAAGAGCACGCCTGCTTCGGGCGCGTTGTAGATCAGCGTCGTGATCGGAGTGGACCATTCGTAGAGGATAACGGTGGCCGGGGCGCCGATGAGAAGTCCCAAGTTGATCGCTTGATTCATCCGTTCATGGATGAGCAGACTGTTCTTGTTCGCCGCAGCCTCGCCAATCGCGGGGATGAGAGCGGTGGACAAGGACTGCGTAATGAAGCTCGGCATAAAAAGAAGCGGGAACGCATAGCCGGCGAGCAGGCCGAATTGCTTCGTTGCCGCAGCCGTCCCAATGCCGGCCAGCGCCAGGCTGGTCGTAATCAGCAAGGGTTGGAACGTGTTGTACAACGAATGAACGACGCCGTGCCCCGTCGTCGGTAGTCCGATCTGCAACAGCTCTCCGAGCGTGCGCCGGCCATGCTTGAGGTGACGCGCCCAGGTCTCGCCCGGCAGCTTGGACTCGCCGTACAGCTTGTAGCTTAGAGCCAGGAAAGAGAGGCTGATCAACTCGCTGACGACCGAGGCAGCCATGGCTCCGGCAGCCGCATAAGCAACGCCATATGGCATCAATAGGTGAACCAATGCAAGTACGATAGCGATCTGAACGGTATGCTCCAGCACATCGGAAGCGGCAATGGTCTTCATCTGCTGCATCCCGCGGAAGTAGCCCTTTAATACGGCCGATACGGCAACGATCGGCGCGATCGGCGTAATGGCGAGCATCGCGTAATAAGCGCGCTGATCGCTTAACAGGATGGAGGCAATCCACTCCGAACCAAGCAAGACGACGGTCGTGAGCGTGACGCTCAAGAAGCCCGTGACAGCGAGTGAGACATGCAGGATACGCCTCACTTTCTCGCGTTCGCCGCGAGCGTGCGCTTCTGCGACAAGCTTGGAGATGGCCACTGGCAAGCCAAGCTCCGTAATCGTAATGACGAGCGGGACGAGCGGATGCGCCATCATCAGGATGCCGATACCTTCCGCGCCCAGTACGCGAGCGATATACATGCCGCTGATGAAGCCAAGAATACGGTTGATAAAGGCAGCGGCAGACAAGACCAGCGTACCTCTCATAAACGATTGCCCGTGTTGTGACATGATGGATGTCCTCCTGTTTCTCGAATATTCTAATGTATTCAGAAATCGGAGAAGCATGCGAACAAGCCGATTGCCGGATAAGTCCGGCAACGCCAAAAGCACCGACCCTTCAGCAGGGACGGTGCTTTTGAGCTTCATATTTATGGGAATTCTTTATTTCGACACGGATTGGAACCACTCGTTAACTTCCTTCGTCACTTGCTCGCCGCCGTTGGCGTTCCAATTGGCAACGAATTCGTCGAAGGCGTCAACCGGCAGTTTGCCGTAGATGATTTTGTTAAACGTCTCCAGCTCGGATTGGCGAAGCAAGTTCCACTTCTCGATCATCGCCGGCGTAGCCGCACCCGTAAAGTAGTTTTGCTTGCGGATGTCGATTTGGTCCATGACGACTTTCGCTGCGTACCAGTTCTCAGGTTTGCGGAATGTCTCCTGCTGCTTCTCGTAAGGCGTCTCCGCCTTCTCGCCGTTCGCGAGCTTAACAAGCGACTCCATGTAGAGGCCGGGAATACGTGCCGGCCCGGTGATGAACGGGAACTTATCAAAGAAGTCTTTGATCTTTTCTTTGTCGTTGGTTGGCTGGCCATCGATGATATCCCAGTCGTAGCCTTGGGCGAAACCGTATTCGTAAGGGCTGCCTACAGCTGGATTGGCCAAATTGTCGAGCAAATAGTTGTAATACAAAATAATGGCTTCCGGATGTTTTGCGTCTTTATTGATCATAAAGCTGCTGTTGACGCCGGAGTTCTGCCATTTGGTGCCGATCAAGCCGTCCGGTCCTGCAGGAATCGGGTATGCTTTGTATACCGATCCCGGCACGTTATTAATCAAATCCGGTGCCGGCCAGTCCGGAACCCAGTTCGCGCCAGGCAAGACGCCGGCGTTGCCTTTGGTCCAGATTTCAGCCGATTTGCCTTCGTCCCATAGCGCGGAGTCCGGGTGAATGTAGCCTTTGTTCATCCATTCCTGCAGCTTGGCCAGCGCCTGCTTGGCGCCAGCATTAACGGAACCGTACTCCAGGTTGCCGTTCGCGTCCAGGTTCCATTGCTCTTGCACGGCGCCGTAGGCGCCGAACAGCCAGTCCAGTCCGCCCATCCAGGTATTGGTGTTGTTTTTCAAGGAGATCGCCAGCGGATAGACGTCTTTCGGAGCCAATCCGTCCGGGTTCTCGTTTTTAAATTTATCCATAATGACTTCGAGCTCGGCAATGGTGGTCGGAGCCTCGAGCATCAGCTTCTGCATCCAGTCTTCGCGGAGCCATAGCAGCGTGTCGTCATTGTCGGTGTATTCCATGATCGGAAGGTTCCACTTCTTGCCGTCCTTCGTGAACGGGTACCACAGCTCAGGATTGTTCGCGGCATGCTCCTTCCAGATCGGGCTGGCGTATTTTTCGAACAGCTCGTCGACCGGAATGAACTGCTCGGAATCGATTAGTTGGTTCGTCAATACCGGGTCGGTAGGGACGAATACGAAGTCCGGCAGCTTCTCGCCCGATGTCAGGGCAAGCTGAAGCTGCTGTTTGTATTGATCCGCGCCGGCAGGATACCAGGTGCCCTTGTGCTTCATGCCGAGCGTCTCTAGCATCCAACGGTCATGAACGTTGTTTTCGTTGGTTTCGCCTTTCGTATATTCCTTCGGCATAATAACCGTGCTGATCTCGATCGGCGGATCGTATTTGCCATTGTCGAATGCGGCATCGGATTCGGACGTCGCGGCGCCCGGACTAGCCGTAGGGTCGGCCGCACTCCCGCTGTTATCGGCATTGCTGCTGCATGCCGATGCGATGAGCGTCATTGCGACAAGCGGCAGCCATAACTTCTTCATGTTCCCCATTTCGAATATCCCCCTGCTGTGTAAGATGTGGTTACAATAGCTACTTTACCAACAGGCACGCGGGGTCTTCTATAGGATTTTCTCAGTTTCCATAGGACTCTGTCATGTTGTTAGTGACCTTCGCGGAATTCTTGCGGCGTCTGTCCGTACTGCTTCTTGAACACTTTGATGAAGTAGGCGGGGTCCAAATAACCGATCTCCATGCTGATCTCGTACACCTTCTTATCGGTCGTCTTCAGCTTGTGGCAAGCCGTCTCCATGCGGAGTCGGTAGACAAAATCGCTGACCCCTTCGCCGGTCTCGATCTTGTACAGCTTGGAGAGATGCGTCGGATGCAGATTGACATGATCGGCAAGGGCGCGCAGCGAGACGTCGAGACGCAGATTCGCTTCGACGAAGCTCTGAATTTTCCTGACGTAGACGGAACGTATGTCCTTGACATCGTTCGAAGCCGTCTCTTTCAGCTTGCCCAGCGCGCCAAACGCCCAATTGCGAAGCTTGCCGATCGAAGCAAATGCTTCTCCGGTACGCAGGAGCTCGATGTCCCCGCCAAGAAGACCTTCCAGCGTATGGCCATGGCGATGGCAGTAGTTCGTAAATGAGGAGGCGATCAGATACCCGGCCTCCAGACAATGCTCCCAGGAATCGGACCATCTCTCGTCGAGCTCCGCGAATACTTCCGTCAGCTTCTCCTCGGCGGACTCCCATCTTCCGGCCTCGAGCAGGGCCCCCAGAACTGGCGGCGCATGGATGACATCAAGCACCCCGTTTGTCGCTCCGCCGCCCAAGTCGCCCGCGCGGATAACGAATTCTCTTTCGTCCCCGACAATCTGCCTGAAGTAGGCCAGCGCATGGCGGTACCGATCCGACAGCTTGTTCGGGAAGTCGAAGGAGTCCGTCATGACGATGGACAAGGAACCGTTTAAATATTGTTTCACCTTCGCTTGCAGGTGCATGGCAGCCTTCTCCAGACTGCTTTCTTTGCCCGCAATCGCCGGATTCTCTTTGAACTGAAGCAGGAAGGCCAGATAACCGTGTTCTTCCTTCACGCCCCACGCGTGCGCGAAATCGCCGAATATCTCCTCGGCTATATTCATGATGGCGTATTCCATCAGATGCTGGCCGTTGTTGCGGTATTGTCCGAATTCCTCTTCCATGCGGACAAGCATGAGCGCGCATTCCCCGAAGCGGTAGGGAAGCCCGTAACTATCGAGCCGCCGCTCCCACTCGTCTAGCGGCAGTCTCTCTCCCCGAAAGGCGCTCAGCAGAAGCTGCCCGCGCAAGAACGGCATATTTTCCCGCAGAATATGCCGGGTACGTTCGAGCGAACTGACCGTTCCCCACTCGGTTTCCAATTGCTCGATGGCCAGCTTGACCGCTCCGAGCAATTCTTGATCCGTAGGAGGCTTGAGCAAATAATCCACGGCTTGGTTGCGCAGCGCTTCCTTGGTATATTCGAAGTCGGAATAACCGGACAAAATGATGCATTTTACCCTTTGATCGGACTCGCGGATTTTCTCCATGAGCTCGATTCCGGTCATCTCCGGCATAAGCACGTCGGAGATCACGATATCGATGGGATGCGACTCCATGATTTGCAGCGCCTCCTGCGCGGAATACGCTTTATGAACGACATCGATGCCCAGCGTATGCCAAGGCTTGGTCGTGGATAGATTGTCTACCCAGTGGGCTTCGTCGTCAACGATGATCATTTGCATGTACTTGTTCTCCTCCTTGTGCGTATGGAACCGGCCCCGCGTCAGCGGAAGGAAGCTCCCATATCATCTCCGTCCGGAGTCCACCCAGTCCCGATTTCGTAAATGCGATCCGGGATTTCCCGCCGAATTGATGCATGATCCGCTGATTCGTATTCCAGAAGCCGTATCCCGTATCATCCTGGAGCGGCTGCCTCATCTTGTGGTTCAGCGCGTCTAATTGCTCCTCGGACATCCCGGGGCCGTCATCCTCCACATAAAGCTTGCAGAACCCGCCCGACATCTCGCCGGTGATGCGAATCTCTCCGGACGAGTAGGTTTTGCCGACGCCGTGGATGACGGCGTTCTCGACGATCGGCTGAAGCATGAGTCTTGGAACATGCTGCTTCAGCATCTCCTCGGGTATATCGATATGGTAATGAATGCGTCCATTGCGGAGCTTCTGGATATCCAAATAATTGACGATCAACTGAACCTCCTCGCTCAAGGAGGCGGTGGGACGTTCCAAACGGGTCATATACCGGTAGTAGGCGCTTAAATTGTGACCCATCGAAACGACGGCCTCTTCTTCCTTCATTTGGGCCATGTTAATCATGTATCCAATGCAATTGTACAGAAAATGCGGGTTAATCTGGGCCTGCAGCTGCTTTAACGTTGCTTCCCGCGCCTGCAGCTTCTCCTTCAGGACGTTTTCGATCAACTCCTGAATTTGGTTGGACATATCGTTGAACCGGTAAAACAGAAAGGCGAATTCGTTGTTGACGTTCGAGTTCATCCTGACCGAGAAGTCGCCCCGCTGCACGCTTTGCAAGCCGAGTATGAGCTTGCGGATGGGACGCTGCACGTTGCGATACAAGAGCACGGAAGCGGATATGCCTACCGCGAATAGCAGCGCCATCGCCGCGTAGAACAGGTTGCGGCTAAACGAGATCGGTCCGAGAATGCGGTCGAGCGGCACGATGTCCACCAAATGCCAGCCCAATGGGGCGGACACTACCGAGCTGACGAGGTACCGTTTATCGTCGAGCTCCACGACTTCCTGCATGGTATCTCCCAGCTCCTGTTCGTCCAGCAAGCGGACCAACTGATTCGCGAGCTCCGCATCGGCGCTTCGATTAAGGATTAAAGCCTCGCCCTTGCGATAGAGCATGGGATCGCCTTGCCCGCCCGCCTTATAGGTATCGAGCAGATTCTGGATGTTGGCTGGATAGAAGCTGGCTTGTACGACCAGATTGCTGCCGGTAAGCGAGCCTTGCTGCCCGAACGAATCGGCATAGAACCAATGAAATGCCTTCGGCTGCTCGGGTGTTGCGGTCGTCCCGTCTCCGTACAGCCATCTGCCCGTCCCGTTCCGTCTCAAATAATCTTCGTCGTACACCGCTATGCTGTCCGTATTGGAGAGCGCCTCTTTGTTCTGCTGCGAGTAGACGGTGAACTGCACCGGCCAAATGTTCATGACGCCGGATTGCAGCGCCATTTTCTCCTGAATGACGTATCTCGTCTGCATGCGGTCGTACAGATCGTCCCAGACATTAAGACCATTAAACTTCTGGACGTTCGGGTCCTTCGAGAAGGTCAGGACGAAGTCCATTGTCTGGTCGACGCGCGACTCGATCTGACTGGACAGGAACGAAAGCTGCTTAATATTCGACGACTTGAGCTCCTTGTCGATAACGTTCGAGGAGACGCCGTTGGAGTAGGCAAAAAAAAGGATAACCGGGACGAACAGGATGATAAGCAGCCCGTTTATTTTTGCGAACAAACTCATTTTGGAACTTACTTTTTGTCTGACCATGCTTATGCCTCTTCCGAGCCCCATTACCGATTCTCCCTCCGCAATTTCCATAACAAAACCCTATCGATCCTAACAATGTCCTATAGTTCGGTTATCGTACCTGTTGCTATTATATAAAGCAAGACTACGACCCGGATACAAGAAATGTTTAGAAAGGGAGAGAACCATGGACTCAATGACTTCAACAGATCCCAGTCTCAGGGCCAAAAGGGGAGCGGGAAAACGAACGGGATACCGGGTGCCTTGGGTATTGCATCTGATGGTGCTGCCTGCCGTGCTGTCCGTTTTCGTCTTTTCCTATCTGCCGATGGGAGGCATCGTGATGGCCTTCCAGGACTACAAAGCGAGCTTGGGTTTTACCGGTTCTCCGTTTGTCGGCCTGAAGCACTTCCGATACATGTTCGAGAATGATTATTTTATGAAAATAACGATGAATACGCTCATATTCGCCTGCTCCAAGATCGTATTGAACCTCATTATTCCGTTCTTGTTCGCCTTGCTGCTGAACGAAGTGAGGAATATGGGCTTCAAACGATCGATTCAGACGCTGGTGTATTTGCCGCACTTTCTATCATGGGTGACGCTTGGAGGCATCCTGATCGATCTGCTTGCGCAGACAGGCATCGTCAATCAACTGCTCACGTTTTTGTTCGGCACCAAACCGATCTTCTTCCTCGGAGACGGCACCTGGTTCCGCCTGACGATTATCTTTAGCGATGTCTGGAAGGAGTTCGGCTTCAATACGATTATTTTCCTCGCTGCGTTATCCGGCATCAACCCGGCTCTGTACGAAGCGGCGGAAGTCGACGGCGCAAGCCGGCTTAAGCAAACGCTGCATATTACGATTCCGTCGCTCACGCCCATTCTTATCGTGGTCGCCACGTTGGCGCTCGGCAACGTGCTGAACGCGAACTTCGACCAGGTGTTCAACCTGTATAGCCCGATGATCTATCAGCAGGGCGATATTATTGACACGTTTGTTTATCGCGAAGGTCTGCTCAGCGGCCAATTCAGCTTTGCGACGGCGGTCAGCCTGTTCAAGTCGATGATCAGCCTGGTGCTTATCGTCATATCGTACCGCTTGGCCTACCGATACGCGGGTTACCGCATTTTCTAGCTATGAACGACCGAATTTGCTTAATTGGGAAGGGTGATCCGCGTGTACCATAAAACGCTGTCTTACCGTATCTTCAGCGTATTCAATTACATCCTGCTTGCGATAGTCTCCATAGGCTGCTTGCTGCCGCTGTACCATCTGCTTATGGTGTCCTTCAGCGATACTTCCGCGGCGAACGCGGGACTCGTGACGCTCTGGCCCATCGGATTTACATGGGATGCCTACGCCCAGACGTTCGGCAACGACAACTTCGTCACATCGCTTTGGGTTTCGCTTAAGAGAACGGTTCTCGGAACGGCGCTTGCTCTGGCCGTGAATTCTGTTGCCGCCTACGCGCTCTCGAAGGACAACCGCGTATTCCGCGGCAGGAACGTCTATCTCTGGTATTTCGTCATCACGATGCTCTTTAGCGCGGGACTCGTGCCCGGCTACATCCTGATTTTGAAGCTGGGCTTGCTCAACAACCTGCTTGCGCTCATCCTGCCGGGTCTCGTGGCGGTCTACAATATTATTTTGCTGCTTAATTTCTTCCGGTCGGTGCCCAAGGAGCTCGAGGAAGCAGCCTTTATCGATGGAGCGGGATACTTCCGCAGCTTCGTCTCCGTCTTCCTCCCGGTATCGTTGCCGGCGATCGCGACCATCGCTTTGTTTACGATGGTAGGCCATTGGAACGCCTATTTCGACGGCCTCATCTATATGAAGGGCGTGGAAAATCTGCCGCTTGCGAGCTTTATGCAGACGTTAATCGTGCAAGGGAGCACGACGGGATTCGATCCGAGCGTCATCGCCAATATGTCGCAGCGAACGCTGAGAGCATCCCAGATCTTTATCAGCGCCTTGCCGATTCTGCTCGTCTATCCGTTCCTGCAGCGCTTCTTCGTAAAAGGCATCGTCATCGGCGCCGTCAAGGAGTAGACAGGTTCTACGGACCTGAGATATCGCAAGGGCGACCGTTCGTTCAAGAGCGGTCTATAGATCGCAAGAAGAGCCGCTTCCTTTATGGGAACGGTTCTTCTTGCGATTGTTGCGGATATTATGCACGCTGTTATAATTGAATCATAATTTCGATTTTTGAATTCACAATAGAACAGGATGGGATCCTTTGAATAAAAACGAAGTGGAAAATGAGTTGCCTCCCAATTATGATCAATTAAAAACAGCTGCGAACCGGACGTCCAATTGGAGAGAACGACTAGCTGCCGTGGAAGAGTTAGGTCAGTGGAAAACGAAACAAACCATTGATGTGCTATTGCATAGACTGAATAACGACAGCGTGTATAAGGTTCGAGAAGCTGCCTTTGGCAAGCTCAAACAATTCGGTGAAGATGTCCAGCTTCCGCCAAGAAAAAAAGGCGACTTAAGCAGAGAGGTTGCCAAAATTCTGGTAAGAATAAAGAAAAGCTTGCCGAAAGGTCATGCTTATCCAGATTTCAAAGAGAAGTTCAAAAAGATGAGACTTGATATTTATGATACCTGCGAAGGCGAAAAGGGCGACGACTTCGATAAGTGGCTTGAAGACGCGTGGGCTTCGTTAGCGACAAGGTAGTCCGGAACTGAGTATGCGGGATATGACAGAAATGCTGGAAGCAAGAGCGGCGGGGTAATAAGAAGTGCAAATAGCGGTGCAGGGATTTCCAATCCTGCGCCGCTATTTGCATTTAGCCGGTTGGCGAACCAATCAACTTCGTATTAATTGGGATGAGGCAACGCGACAGAACGTTTCTCCGTGCTCGAGCGGATGACGGCGTCCAGCACCTCTTGATTGCGATACCCGTCCATGAAGTCCGGAAGGCCGTCCGGGGCGAGGCCGTCCAGCAGCGACAGGAAGTCGCCGTACTGCGACACTTTGCACCGTTCGGGAACGTCGATGACCGCCTTGGCAAGCTGTCCCGGAGCTTCTTCGCGAATCCATACGAGCTGATCGGGATTTAGCGTGGACGCATGCAGCGTTCCGAGATCGCCATAGACCGATACCTCATGCTGATTGCCCGAGCCGATCGCGTTGCGCGACGATTGGAAGATGCCGACGGCATCGCCGGTCATCCGCGCCTGAAAGCTTACGAAATCATCGACCTCGACCTTGACCATCTCCCCGGTAGCGGGATCCCGCCGCTCAGGAACGAAGGTGCGCAGCTGCGCCGACAGCTCCTGAAATTCGCCGAACAGAAACCGCGCCAGATCGATCATATGCGAGCCCAGATCGCCGAGCGTTCCCGTGCCGGTGATGTCCTTGTCGAAGCGCCACAGATACGGCGTGTCGTTCGGGACGGCTCCCCAGCTTTGCAAGTACTGGATCGAGAAGCTGCGCACCGTGCCCAACTTGCCTTCCCGAACGAGCTCGCGCGCATAGCGGAAGGCCGGCGTGTAACGATAGCTGAAACCAACCATGCCGGGCACCGGCTCCCGTTCGTACAGCTTCAGAAGCTGCTCCGCTTCAGCGAAGACGCGGGTGAACGGCTTCTCCGCGAGATAAGGTTTGCCTGCCGCAAGACAAGCGCGCAAGATATCCGAATGGACGTTGTTCGGCGTTACGGATACGATCGCGTCGACCTCGGGGTCTACGATGAGCCTTACAAAATCAGGGTACCTTTTGCCGGACTCAATGCAGAGCTGTTCTCCCTTCTCCGCCAACGCCCGCTCATCCACGTCGCTTACGGCCACAACCTTATAGCGGCGCTCATCCGCCATCCAACGGATATGCGAATGCGCCATGCCGCCGAGTCCGATCAATCCGATTCGATATGTCCTCATAGCTGCTCCTTTAATTGGCTGAGTATTTTCATCACTGTATATTGTCGTAACGCTCGTAAGCGTCCGTATAAATCTTAATCAGCTTCTGCAAGCCCATGTCGTTAAGCTTTTCGACGTAAGCGTCCCACTCTTGATCGACGCCGCCTTTGGTAATCCACTTGGCGCGCGTACTCCTAATATAGCTTTCGATATCGGTGGTCAGCGTCGGAAGCTCCTCGTACTCCTCGACCGTGTACATGACTTCCGGATAAGGCTCCGTCACATAGTCCTTGCTCAGGCTGTCGAGCTGCAGCTTTAAGCCGTCGCCGCTTGAGGGGTCGAGCTTGATGTTTTTCTCGAATTCGGGGCTGACGTATTTCGGGCCGAAGTCGCGCAGGGAGCTGTCCCAGTACCAGGCGTCCGCGCTTGTGCCGTCCGGCGGATCCATAAGCGTGTACGTGCCGTCGGCGTTTTTCTCGATCGAGGTGCCGATGGCGCCCCAGAAGTTCTGGATGCTGGCTTCGCCGGTGTAGAACTGATCCGCCCAGCGCGCGGAAATTTCGGGATATTTGTTGCTTGTCGTAATCAGCACCTCGTTGCGACGGAAGCTGAGACCGTTGGGATCGCCAATCTGATATTTATTTCCGTCCGGTCCGGTAATCGGCACGATCGTTTCGTATTGGTCGCTCCACTGGCCGAATACCGCATCCGGCGTCCACTGGTAGGAGAAGCCGACCAGCGCCGCATCGGGATTTTGGCGTTTGGCCGTCAGCATCGTGTTGTCCTGAGTGAATGTTTCCTTATCGATCAGCCCTTCGGAGAACAATTTGTTTGCCCACTCGATTCCAGCTTTGTAGGCTTCGGAGGTTGGGAAATATTCCAGCTTGCCGTCCTTGACGATCATATGATTGCCGCGAATGTCGGTTATGCCGAACGGCGAGAACAGATTCATGTCGACATCCTTGGAGTCGCTGTACGGAATTTCGTCCGCCTTGCCGTTGTCGTTCGGATCCTGCTCTTTAAACGCCTTCAGCACATTGTACAGGTCGTCAAGCGTCTCCGGCGCCTTCAACCCCAATTTGTCCAGCCATGCTTTGTTGATGACCGGCTGTACGGAGGAGTAGGGGCGCGACGGCAGCCTTGCGGGCAGCGAATAGATTTTGCCGTCCGGGAATGTGCTCAGTTTTTTCATATCCGGCATTTCGGCCATCGCCGCTTTCAGATTCGGCATATATTGTTCAATGTAGTCGTCCAGCGGACGGAACAAATTGAGGTTGTTTACGATATCGGAATCGCCGAAGGCCATGTTGCCGATAATGATGTCCGGCATTTTGCCGCTTGCCAGCATGACGGATTTTTGCGTTTCCCAATCGCTGTTGGAGATGACCTGCCAATTGATCTTGACATTGGAGTTTTTCTCGAGCTCTTGCAGCCAGGTATTTTTCGTAAACGTATCGCCCATGTTGCCCCATCGAATCGTCAGCGCATTCAACGTCACCGGTTTGTCCGTAATCGGCAAACCTTCTTTGTTAAAGCCGCTTCCGGGCTCGCTTGTCGATTTGCTGCCGGACTCGTTCGATCCGCCATTGTCGGGATCCGCTCCGTTGCTGCAGCCGGCCAGCACGGCCGTCCCCAATACGGAGATTAAAGCCAAGCCGGATAACATTTGTTTCATCTTCGCCATGTCGAACTCCCCTTTAATAGAATTAGTGTAACACGCCATGCATTCCCGCTGCTTATCAACTCTTGACGGCGCCGATCATCACCCCCTTGTTAAAGTGCTTCTGCACAAACGGATAGAGGCACATAATAGGGAGCGTCGCGACGATAATGACGGAGTAACGAAGCAGATTGGCCAGGCGCAGCGCGATCTGGGCCGCTTCTCCCGTACCCAGAGCATTCTGCATCTGATTGGTGACCAAAATGTCCCGCAACACGAGTTGAAGCGGATGGAGATCTTTATTCTGCAAGTAGATAAGCGCGTTGAAGTAAGAGTTCCAATGGCCGACCGCGAACCATAAGGCGAGCACCGAAATGATGGCTTTGGACAGCGGCAGCACCATAAGCGCAAAGAATCGAAGATTGCCGCAGCCGTCGATCTGCGCGGCTTCCCATAGCTCGGCCGGTATGCCCGTGCGGAAGAAGGTGCGCGCCACGATGATGTCGAATACGGCGACCGAGAACGGAAGCACCATGACCAGGAACGTATCGTACAGATTGAAATCGCGGATCGTCAGAAAGGTAGGCACCAGGCCGCCGTTAAAGAACATGGTGAAAATAAAGAAAAACGACAGCGGCTTGATGCCGACCAAATCCTTCCTCGACAAGGCGTAGGCCGCCGACAGGTTGACCGCGAGCCCGATTGCGGTGCCGACAACCGTATAAGCTATCGTGTTCCGGTATCCGATCCATATATTCGAATGATTGAACAGCTCCTTGTAGCCGTCCCATGTAAATCCTTGAGGCCAGAGCCACACTTTCCCGTTGCCTACGGCCGACGGATCGCTGAAAGACGCGATAACGATAAAATAAAGCGGATATAATACAAGGATAAGCACAATGACGGACCAGGTATACAATAACGTTTCCAGCAGCTTGTCGTTATCGCGCTTTCTTTTCATAGGCAGAACATGATTCGTTGCAGTCTCCATGGCTGTACGTCCTCCTTTCTGTTACCAGAGACTATTCTCCGAATATTTTTTGGCTATTTGGTTGACCAAGATGAGCAGCGCAAAATTAATGAGCGTATTAAAAAGATTAATGGCTGCCGAGAAGCTGTACTGCGAGCTGAGCAATCCGATTTTGTACACGTACGTCGAGATGACCTCGCTGCCGGAAATATTCAAATTGTTCTGCAAGAGGTAGGCCTTCTCGAAGCCGACGCCAAGCAAGCCGCCGACTCTCAGGATCAATAGGGTAACGATTGTCGGGATGAGCATCGGAATATCGATATACCATATTTTCTGCCAGCGCGTTGCGCCGTCCACTGTCGCCGCCTCGTACAAGCTTGGACTGACCGCCGACAACGCCGCAAGGTAGATAATGCTGTCCCAGCCCGTATGCTGCCAGACGTCGGACCAGACGTAGATGCTGCTGAACAGACTCGCCGAGCCCATGACATTGGGCGCCTCCGCGCCGAATAATCGGAACAGATTGCCCATGAGACCGTTGCCGGGAGACAGCAGAATCATCATGAGACCCGCGATTACAATGGTAGAGATGAAATGCGGCATATAAGTGATCGTCTGGAATACCCGCTTGTACCGGTTCGCTCGCAGTTGATTCACCAGGATGGCGAATATAATCGGAATCGGAAACATCGCGAAGCTGTACAAGCTGATCAGTACCGTGTTTTTGATCGTGATCCAGAATTGATAGGACTGAAAAAACTTTTCGAAGTATTTGAGTCCCACCCAAGGACTATCCATAATTCCCAAAGCCGGCTTAAAATCTTTAAACGCGATAATGACCCCGTACATCGGCTTATAAGTAAAACATAACAGCAGCGTGACTGCCGGGAGCAAAAGCAAGTACAGCCCCCAGTTTTTGCCGATTCGGAGCATATACCGCTGCAGATGGCCCTTCGATGAACTGTTGATCAAGTGTCCGAACCTCCTATTGCTGTGTGATGGGTCATCCCTGTTCGATTTCTTCCCCTCGCCCTGATTATACGGGGCCCTGGCGATACGATTTGGACCATCTAAAGGACATATCTGGACCTTTTGCGGAGGCGGATTCCCTTTTCTCGCTACGGTCCGGCATGAAATATAGCCTAATCCAGACTTTTTACTGTCCATTCCGGACATTTCGCGGCAGGAGCGGAGCAACCGGGTTGCATTTTCGATTTCCGGTATTATAATCATCTGACAACGCTATACATGGCGGTGACGCGAGGACGATCGAAGGGAGCTGCGAAGCAGGTGGCGGAACGGGCCGAGAACAAGCTGTATCCGATCAAACATTATGTCAGGATCATTATTATCATCTCCATATCCGCGCTGATTCTGGACCTTATCATCAGCTTCGCGACGATCGCGATCGTCAAGCAGCAATCCGCGCGGGATTTGCGGGACACGGCGTATTTGTACATCAACAGGATTAACGGAGATTTCTCTTATATCAACCACTTTATGGGATGGACGCTGGCCAACGACGACAATGTCAATATCATGAGCACGCATGAGTTGAACGACACCGAATTCATCAAAGCCAACGATATGTTATTCCGAAGATTCGTCGAGCTTCAAAAAAGTTACGACCGCAATTACAACTTTTTTCTCTTCTTTAGCGAGAAGGACATCATGCTCAACGTGGCGCCGATGGGCTTGACGTACAAGGAATTTCAAGAGCTGAAGGGGCAGATGAACACTTACATGGATCGCAGCGTGGGTTACGATCCGTTTTATTCCCGCTGGTCGACCGTCCAACTGGACGGGACATTTTATATCCTTAATGTTTTCCTTTACCATGGCAACTATATGATCTGCCTGATCGCGGCCGACGATCTGATCGAGCCGCTGCGCCAAATCAATTTGGGCGAAAAAGGTTACGCCTCCTTATGGACCGAGGACGGGAGCCTCGTGACGAGTCCGATGTCGAACAACGGAAAGCGTGCCCCTGTCGAGGAGGGGCGTTACGCTTGGCTCATGCCGTTCCAGACCAAAACAACCGTTAAAGGCGAGTTCGACAACGCGTCGTTTTTCGTCAGGCTGGTCATCCAATTCGGCGCTTTCGAAAAAATCATGATCGCCCAGCTGCTTATCATGCTGATGGCCGTTATCGTGGCCTGCTCCTTAAGCTTTATCATGCTTTATTTCCGAAACAAGGTGCTGCAGCCGATCAAAAGCTTCTCGTACAATCTGGCCTTTTGGACCGAGGATGGCGAACCGATCGACATCGCGAGCAACAATATCGCCGAGCTGGAGAAAGCCAATAAGCAGTTCACGGGGCTGGTTCAGCAAATCAAAACGTACAAAATCGACATTTACGAACGGGAAATCGAGAAGCAACGCATTCAGCTGGATTATATGAAGCTGCAGATCAAGCCGCACTTCTTTCTAAACTGTCTGACGACCATACACAGCATGGCGCAGATGGACATGACCGAAGAGATCCAGCAGATGGCGATGTCCACGTCGATCTACTTCCGATACATCTTCCAGAACGGCCAGGACTTTGTCCGCATGGAAGACGAGATCGAGCATGTCCGCATCTATCTCGAAATTCAGAAGAACCGTTATCGCGACGCCTTTCTTTACCGAATAGAAGGAGCGGAGCAGGTGCCGGATCTGCCGATACCGCCGCTTGTGCTGCAAACCTTTATCGAGAATGCGATCAAATACGCGGTCTCGCGGGATCAGAAATCGCTCATAACGCTGATCGTCAGACGCCGCCGGATCGGGGACGAGATCGCGACCGTCATCCGGATCACGGATACAGGGCCCGGATTCCCGCCGCATGTCCTGGAGAAGCTGCGCCAAAGACTGCCGCTCGATCAGACGCATGGAACGCGGATCGGCATCATGAATACGATTCAGCGACTGGAGTCCCTGTACGGCGGACGCGCTCTGATTCGCTTCCGCAACCGCGCCGGCGGCGGAGCCGGCGTCACGCTGTACCTGCCGGAGCTTCCGGTCCATCCATCCGAGACAGGAGGTCAGCCGAATGCAAGCATTGCTCGTAGATGACGACTACTTTGTTGTGACGGCGCTGGAGAAGAAGGTCGATTGGGCCTCGCTTGGCATCGACACGGTGCACACGGCCCATAATGTGGCGCAGGCGCGCGACATTTTGCAGCGGCATCCGATCCAAATTCTCATATCCGATATCGAGATGCCGCAAGGAAGCGGGCTTGAGCTTCTTGCATGGATTCGCGAGGAGCGTTACAACGTGCAGGCTATTCTGCTCACCAATTACGCCGATTTCAACTATGCGCAGAAGGCGATCGAGCTGCGCAGCTTCGAATATTTTCTAAAGCCGATTCAATTCGACAAGCTTATGCTCATTATTGGAAAAGCGGTCGAACGGGCCAAGGAGCAGCAGCGGGAGGAAGAGGCCATTCAGGAGGGGTATTACTGGAAACGCAATCAGGCGAAGATGCTGGAGCACTTCTGGCGCAAGCTGATCAGCGACAGCGTCTCCGCCCCTTTGAGGCCCGCCGACGTCGCCCGCGCCGCCCGGGAACAAAATCTGTCATACGGCATGGATGATTTTGTTCAGCCGCTGTTGCTTAATTTTTTTCATGCGGCGGGCAGTATGGGGATGGAAGAAAAAAATCTGTTCGATTTTGCGCTGCTAAACGTTTTATACGAGCTTTACCAGCATGCGGAATTTACGGTGGAGACGGCGCTGGAATACAGCGAAAATAATTGGATTGCCGTGCTGAAATGGAAGGGGGCGCCGAATTCTCGATTGCTCGGGGAGTTATGCGCATCGTTTATTCAGCAAGCCAATCGCTCGCTGAAATGCGATGCCTGCTGCATCATCGGCATGCCGTCAAGGCTTGGGGAGTTCGGCGCAAGCATTAGGCAATTGCTGCAACTGAACAAAGGGATTGCCAAGCGGCGCAATCGGGTTTTTGCCGCGAGCGACGTTATTGATCCGGCTGAGGAAGGCTACGCGCCTCCGGATCTGCCTCGGCTGGAGGGGCTGCTGGAGATGGGCCAGCCCGATGTTTTTTTGCGGGAGACGTCCTCGTATTTAAGCTTTCTATCGTCTCGCAATTATATCACTGTCTCTACCCTGGGCCTGTTCCAGCTCGATATGATGCAGCTCGTCTACGCCTTTCTCAAGTCGAAGGGCATTCAAGCGCATCAATTGTACAAAGGCAAGACAGGCGAGCGGCTTTTGGCCGAATCTTTGCATTCGATCGAGGATATGGAGGCTTACCTGCAGCATTTGGTGACGACGGCCTTGTCCTACCGCGATTTCGCCGAGCAGCCTACAACCGTTGCCGAGGAGATCAAACAATATATACATTCGCATTATGGCGAGGACTTGACCCGCCTTAGTCTGGCTGAGGTCTTTTACCTCCACCCCGACTATCTGGCGCGGATCTTTAAAAAGGAAACGGGCGTATCGCTGGGTACCTATGTCATCAGCGCCCGAATCGCGGCAGCCAAGCAATTGCTGCGTACGACGACGATGTCGGTGTTCGCCGTAGCGAAAAAGGTCGGTTATGCGAACTACTCCTATTTCGCCAAGGTGTTCAAGCAAGAGACCGGCATGTCGCCGAACGAGTATAAGCAGGGAGGGCGAGAGGGCTCGATTTGAAATCCCAAGTCTCTTTATCATAATACCTCTTCATAAAGAATAGATTTAGGGAAGGCATGTCTTATTCCTATTGAAGAGGGGTTGAAATACGATGCATCTTTCTGCGGCAACGATTGCGATGTTAGGCATTGGCACAGCCGTGCCCCAATATGTACTCGATCAGACCGACACGGCGCAGCGTTTGACGCACGCCCTTAGCGGGGCGCCGGACGCCGCACGCTGGGCTAAACGGATTTTCAAGAAATGCGGGGTGCAAACCCGCTATACATGCGAGCCCGATTTGCTCGAGCCAGCCGAGAACAACCGTTATTTCGCCCAATTGTCCGGATTGCCGGTTCCGACTACGGCCGATCGAATGTCGACCTATAAGCAAGAGGCGATTCCGCTGGCGCTGCAGGCGGCCAAGAAGGCCATGACCGATGCCGATATCGGACCGGAGGCCGTTACCCATCTGCTCACGGTCAGTTGCACCGGGCAATTTCTGCCGGGACTTGATGCGACGCTCGTCCGGCAGCTTGGACTTCCCCTTTCGGTCAACCGCATTCCGCTGACCTTTCTCGGCTGCGCGGCCGGTCTTAAAGCGATCGGCATGGCGCGGGACATCGTCGCCGGACATCCGGACGCCGTCGCGCTGATCGTCAGCGTAGAGCTGTGCACGATCCATATGCAATCGACATCGGATCGCGAGGCGCTGTTTGGAGCGTCGTTTTTTGGCGATGGAGCTTCCTCATGCGTCATCGGGAGAGCGGAGCAGGGGGATGGCCCGGTATTCGCGCTTGGCGAGGCGCGCAGCAGCCTGATGCCGGGTACGGCCGGCGAGATGATATGGGAGGTCGGCAATCACGGATACGATCTGTTTTTGTCCCCTCGCATCTCCCAGCTGATTGGGGAGAAGATTCCCGGCCAGCTTGCTCCGCTTTTGCGGGATGAGGATCCTTTTCCGGGAGTTTGGGCTATCCATCCCGGGGGCAAGGGCATTATCGACGAGCTTGAAGCAGCGCTAGCATTGTCCCCGGACCATACCCGGTTTAGCCGCGACGTGCTGCGCGATTATGGAAACATGTCCTCAGCGACCATCTTGTTCGTGCTTAAGGCGATCCGTGACACGTTTATTCGGGAAGGGGCCGATAGAACGGAGGGATTTTGTCTGGCCTTTGGTCCGGGACTTTCTTGCGAAATCGTACCGATTGCCTATCTGCCTGCTTCGGAGGACGGTGCGGCGATCGGCGCAAAAGCAGGGATGAGCGCCTATGTTTAGAACGTTTCGCGAACGCGCCTCGGCTTACGAGCTGATGGACGACCGGTCGCAGGGCGGAGAGGAGCTTAGGGAGGCTCTGCGGCATCTGCGCAGGTTGAACCGACTTTTTAGCGCGGCAGCCCCTACCTTGTTTGGAGTAAACCGCTTATGGTCGGGGGCGGGCAAGCCGCGGCGATTGGAGGTGCTCGATATCGGGGCGGGCTCCGGCGACGTCAATGCGGCTTTGCTCAGGTGGGCCGATGCGCAGGGCGTCGAACTGACGGTGACGCTGGTCGATCGGACGCCGGAGGCCTGTGCGGAAGCGGCCGCCTATTTTGCGGACGAGCCCCGGGTCTCGGTGATGTGCCGCGACTTGGCGGATCTCGATGCGCGGGGGGCCGACATCGTGACGGGCTCGCAGTTTCTGCATCATTTTGCATCCGAGGAGCTGCCGGACGTCGCTTCCGCCATGCTGCGGGCTTCCAGGATCGGCATCGTTATTCAAGATATACATCGGCACTGGCTGCCTTGGGCGGCCGTATGGCTCGCGGCCCGACTGGTGTCAACCAACCGGTATATTCGCAATGATGGTCCGTTATCCGTTGCCAAAGGTTTCCGCGCGGAGGACTTTGAGCAATTGGACAAAGCGCTGGGCTCGCCCGGGCTGACCTGCAACTGGCGGCCCTTGTTTCGCTATGTCGTTACCATTGCGGCACAACCGGGAGGCGTCGCGGATGAGTGATCGCGGGACGTTGGACGTTGCCATTCTCGGTGCGGGCATAGCCGGCAGCTGCATGGCGATTCTGATGGCGCGGCGAGGCTGGAAGGTGGCGCTCATCGATCGCCGGACGTTCCCGCGCCATAAAGTCTGCGGGGAGTTTCTATCTCCCGAGGCGGTCGACTCGCTGATCGCCTTGGGACTTGGAGACTGCCTGCAGTCGCTGGAGCCGGCAGTCATCCATCGTGCCCGGCTGATCCTCGGAAACGGCGCTTCGATTATCGCTCCCTTGCCTGGTCCGGCATGGGGCATCAGCCGCTACCGTCTCGATGAAGCTCTGCATGAGGAAGCGAGGCTTGCGGGAGCCGAAGTCGTGACGGAAACCGCCGTTGCCGCGGCCCACTTGGCGAGCGACGGGTACGAGCTGCAGACGCGGCAAGGCGCCAAGTCGGTCCCGATTCGATCGCGGACCGTAATCGGCGCATGGGGAGGAAACGGCCGCGTACCGGATTTTCCGGATGCGGAGCGTAGACGTCCTGCCGCGTGTCCGTACATGGGTATCAAGATGCATTTGTCCGGTATCGAGATGAACGGGGATTTGGAGCTTTATTTTTTCGAAGGCGGTTATTTGGGGCTGTCTTCTGCCGGGCAGGGCATCGTTAACGCAGCGGCGCTGTTGGACAAGCGCGCCTTCCGACATTCGCCATCGACGGTGATCGGTTGGCTCAAGGAAGCCGAGGCTCGTCACCCCGCGTTAGCAAGAAGGATGGAGGAGGCCCTCCCCCTTGAGGAATCGCAAGCGGCGATTGCGCCCGTGCGCCTTTATGACGCTCCGCTCGCCTGGAACGGCATCCCTTTAATTGGCGATGCTTGCGTGACGATACCGCCGCTGTGCGGGGACGGCATGTCGATGGCGATCCGTTCCGCGCAGCTCTGCGCGGAGTCGGCCGATCTGTTTTTGAGGGGCGAAGCGACGCGAGAGCAGTGGAGGCTCGATTACGAGGGGGCGATCGCCCGGCATTTTCGAGGTCCGCTCAGGTGGGGACGACTGCTTCAGCGCACGGCGGGCCATCCCGCGTTTTCGATGCTGGCCGCCACGGCCGCAAGCCGTTTGCCGGGCGTCGTTCGACAATTAGTTAAAGCCACTCGGCTTGGCAAGATGAATACGCCATCATGATAAGCTTGCAAGCTGTAAGCACTGCCGTGACAACCGTATCGCCTGCCGCCGATGAGTATTCCGGCGGCTATTTATATGATTTTTCGGAATACAAGTTGCCATATTGAGAAGTTAAGATCATTTGCTGTGAACCGTATCACAAATAGGGAGAAATTTTTGTTACAATGTAGACTATGGCTAGCAATTAGGGACGGTGATTAACATGGGTAGAAAGCAGGCTTTTACAAGATCAGAGTTGCTTGACCAAACCAAAAGAGTGCTCCTCGAATACGGTTATGAGGGGTTTCAACTTAAGTTGTTATCCAAGAGCCTGGTTGGAGCAAGAAGCACGATTTACCAATATTATGCCAACAAAGAAGAGATAGTTGCTGCATGTATGAAACGATCCATGGAAAGTGTATTACAGAAGGCGTCGGCTATTAATGAAACGGATTGCATGAACGCCCTTCAACATCTGCTAGATGTATATCTGGAGGAAGCTAGTTTCCATCAATTGCTTGGAAATGCTCATAAAATAAATAAAGCCAATTCTGAGGCTGCAGCCAATGACCTTGAATTTGTTGAGCAAGCGCATGTGAATTTAAAAAATCAACTGGAGCGATTGTTTGTTCGTGCTCAAGAAGAGGGACACTTGAATACAAGCATCCCACTTCCTGCCATTATAGGTGTATTTTTTAACCTGATTGAAACTCCCAATATGATGAATATCCCTACACCTCAGTGGAGTAAGCTGTTATACCAAATGTGGCTGGGAGGGGTAGGAAGCCGATAAGGAACACGAATATATTTGACACGCGTGTCGTATAAAACATATAATGAATACGCGCCGGACGAAAAACGATTAATTTGACACGCGTGTCATCTATTTGTGCTGAGGAGAGGAATAGCATATGTTTTTGGCATTGAAAGAATTGAGACACAGCAAGACAAGGTTTTTGATGATTGCTATCATTTTTGTGCTTATTTCTTGGTTGGTGTTTATATTGTCTGGGTTGGGGAACGGGTTATCCACGCTTGCGGCTTCGACGTTTAAGACGATGAGGGCTGATTATGTGGTTTTCGAACAAGGGTCGAAGGCTTCAATGAGTAAGTCTTTATTGTCTAATGATTTGTCGGCTAAATTAGCAGAGATGCCGAATGTAAGCGCCGTTTCACCTATGGGAACCATCATGGCATCGGCAATCAAAGGGAGTAGCAAGTTGAATGAGGATAAAGTAGATATAGCGATTATTGGAATTAATCCGGGGAGTTTTCTAGAGCCGGCGATTATTGAAGGCACGGGGCTGGCAACCGATCAGATGACGAAGGTTATCGTTAATGAGACGATGAAAGACGAGGGATTTAAGCTAGGGGACACCTTCCAATTAGATGGTTTTACGGAATCGTTGACGATTGTCGGCTTTGTCAAGAATCAGACGTATAACCACGTAGCAGCTGTATTTACTTCTATTGAAGAGTGGCGTAGGCTTGCGTTTGCGGCGCCAGGCTCGGACAAGGGAGTCAAGGACCCCGTCAATGCGATTATGCTTCAAGGTAAAGATATTGATCGGAATACGATCAATGAACAGCTTTCGGGTACCGATACGGTTACCCGTGCGGCAGCGGTACAGGGAATGCCTGGATACAAAGAAGAGAATGGCACAATCATGATGATGCTTGCGTTCCTGCTTGCGATCTCAGCCTTCATCATTGGCGTTTTCTTCTATGTATTCACGATGCAGAAGTCCAACCAGTTCGGAATAATGAAAGCGATTGGAGCCAAGAATGGATTTTTAGGTAAAGCCGTCGTCTCACAGGTGTTCGTCCTGTCGCTCTCAAGCATTATCGTTGGCATCTTATTGACTTATGGTACCGCGGCAATCATGCCCAAAAGCATGCCGTTCATGCTGGATACGAAGCTGGTGTTCACGTATTCCATTGTATTGCTGGTGATCTCATTGCTTAGTTCGTTGGTATCGGTTCGCACGATTTCGAAAATTGATCCGCTTAAGGCACTTGGGAGGGTTGAGTAATGACTGAGGGCTTGCAAATAACAGAAGCTTCCAAATATTACAACGAGGGATTGAATCGTATTGCAGCATTAGACCGAGTGTCCATAAAAGTGGAGCCAGGCGAGTTTGTCGCGGTGGTAGGTCCGTCCGGTTCTGGAAAAAGTACCTTCCTATCCATCGCGGGTGCACTGCTCAAAGCTTCCGAGGGAGAGGTCATACTACATGGGAAGGACATATCGAAGCTGTCAGGCAAACAACTATCCGATATCCGATTGCACGAGATTGGTTTCATCATGCAGGCCTCGAATTTGGTTCCATACCTGAACGTTCTTGATCAGCTGCTTGTCGTGAAGCGGATGTCGGGAAAGGTTCGTCCGGCAGACAAAGCTATGGCTATAAAGTTGCTTGAAGAACTTGGTCTAGGCACTAAGCTGAAGAGCTACCCGGAGGAGCTGTCCGGGGGCGAGAAGCAGCGTACCGCCATTGCTCGCGCGTTAATTAACGATCCCAATGTCATATTGGCGGATGAACCTACTGCAAGCCTGGATACCAAGCGCGCCCATGAAGTTGTCTCCTTGATTGCCCATGAGGTGAGATCACGCCAAAAAGCGGCAATTATGGTCACGCACGATGAGCGGCTGCTTACCTACTGCGATAAGATATACCGGATGGAAGACGGAAAATTATCTCCAGCGAACCTGGAGTCCATGGGAGAATATCGATTCCTTTACAGCTTGGAGAAATAGCGATGCCTTTAATTATGCACATAAACGTCCAGAACCGGGTAAACCGATAGGCTCCCATACAGGAGACGAGAACCGTACCACAAGTGACGGTGAATAATTTGATTTAAAGAAAGGTATGTGCTGTAAGAGCGTTATTTCATAATCCCCTGGAGAAGGGTTCCAAGGGGATTTTTGCGCGACTAAAAACGACATCCCTTGTCATTTACTTTTGTACAAGACAGATAGGTGTCTGATTACTTGCTATAATGAATGTACAAAAAAAATTAATAAATGAGGGATTATGATGTCAGTCGTGAGCCTATTAGCTTCTCAATTAAGCCGAAACGATGAGGAGCCGAACATTGAACTGGCCCGCAAGTTAGCTAACGAAGAAGATCATGCGGGTATAGAAGTTATAATCGAAAATCTGTCTGGCAAGGACAAAAAGATTCAATACGATTGCATGAAAGTAGCGTACGAGATCGGGCAAGTTAAGCCCGAACTCATAAGCAAGTATGCATCGACTTTCGTAGAGCTGCTGAAAAGCCGCGATAACCGTTTGGTATGGGGCGGCATGACAGCGTTATCCACGATTGCGGGGGTAGCTTCGGAATCCATAATGGCTCATCTTAACACTATAAAAGAAACTATGAAATCAGGCTCGGTTATTACAATCGATAAGGGCGTCCTAACGCTTGCGAAGCTGGCAGCCGTCAGTAAGAAAAACAATGACGAGATTTTTCCGTTTTTGCTCCAACACCTGGAAGCTTGCAGAACGAAGGAAATTCCACAGCATTCCGAAAGCACGCTTGTTGCCATAACGGATGAGAATAAAGAGAAGTTTTTGAATGTTTTACGAACAAGAGAACCAAATTTAACGGCTCCCCAACTCAAAAGAGTCAAACGAATATACAAAAAATTAGGTTCTTGATTCAATACCCTCATGATCCTAACAGACACCAGGAGGGTGTCTATTCATTGTGCAAAGGTGAAATTGCGGGCAAGCGTCCGGTAAGAAATGAACGGGAGCAACTGTAACGGAAATGAAAGGCGTTATTTCAGCAAAAAGCGGCACTTTGCAAATCTAACGCTGACAGCCCTTATAATGGGCAAAAGTACGCGGTTTGCCTGGATTTCTCACGAATAACGTCGCGGAGTTCCGTTAGATTTTAAAATCACGCCAAACGATCCCTATAAGGACTCTCACTTCCGTTAACCCGTTGGCGATAATGGATTGCAGCTTCATTTCCAGTTTTGCACACAATGAATCGACGGCCACATTGTTGCTGGTGTCCATTAACATTTCGGCAGCAGGGCGCGGACTTTCAGTAGAGCGAGCACTCGGCCAGCGAGGGAAGAGCGCAGTGAGGTCGGAGCTAATCGATAGGTTTGTTAATATGGTCCCGATAGTAGTCAAAATACAACTGATTTTGCGTACCTCTCACGGCATAGAACACGTCGGATACAGACTTGTTGCGCTGCTGAAGCACCTGCTCCATCCATTGGACGGTCAGCCCGTTTTGGGCAAGATTGTCTTCCATGATTTTACCGTCCATAATCAGCTCGACAGGGAACGATTGGACGGCCGCGGCATGCAGCTTCAGATCCTTGCGCGTCACCCACTCATACTCGCTTTTTTTCTTGACGGACAGCTTCCCGTGATCCTCCAGGCACGCGTACTCAACCTCCTCCATATTGAAAATATCTTTTTCACGCAAAGATTGGGCCAGAGAGTCCAATGTGTAGCGGATTTTTCGCATGTTGTCCTCGAGAATTTTGCCGTTTTCGATAACGACGGTCGGAGTGCCGGATACTACCCGGTTCCATGCCCGGTTTTTGAGCGCGATTTTGGACACGAGGAAAGAGATGCCGAAGAACATCAAAAGCGATACGACGATGAGCCAATGGTTGAGCTTATCGTTAAACGCCAAATTCGCCGCAATGGCGCCCAGCGTGATGCCGCTCACGAAGTCATGGAAGGTCATATTGGATATCGTCTGCTTGCCTAGAATTCTCGACGTGATCATGAGGAGGATAAAAGCGGCGATCGTTCGAAAAATAACTTCTACTTATGCTTGCAATGGAAGGACTCCTTGATCCAATTTGTGGGAGCTGTCGTAAGGCTCGATAATAACACTATTGACGATTATAATGAAAGGTAATCATGGTTTACGGAAAGGTTGCCGGCATCATGCGCAAAAAAAGCTTGCTTAAAAAAATGATTCTTCTTGGAAGCGTACTCAGTATACTGCCCGTCGTCGCGATCGGGCTGTTCGCCTATATCCAGTCCTCCAAACAAGTACAAGAGAGGGTCAATCAAGCCGAGGTTCAATACCTGAGCCAATTAAACGCGAGCATCGAGCAAGTGCTCAAAACGGTGGAGCATACGCTGACGAACCTTTCGGAATCCCGCGTCATGGAGGATGCGATGTACAGCGAAATGGAGGCGCCCAGCTTTCAGCTATACAATAATCTCAAGAGCGAGATTACTCACCTGCAGTCCTTTGATACGAAGGTAGAGGACGTTATCATCGTGAACAAACAGCGCAACTGGCTGATCAAAAATTCGGGCATCAAGCGGCTGAACGAGCATCCCGACGAAGCAACGTACCTTGCGAAATTCGATTTGACTCCGCATACCTCGTGGCAGCTTGTGGCCAAAAGCGACTACAAGGATCCCATCTCGAGCCAAAGCTGTCCCTATATGATTAGCCTGGTTAAGCAATTGCCCCATATTACGATTCACAAATACGCGCTGGCCATCGCGAATATCCCGGCGTGCAGCATTACGGGTCTTATGACGGACGGAGAGGGACAAGAGGAAATCCTCGTGGTAAACGAGGACGGTCAAATCATCTTGCACAAGGACAGGACGATGATCGGCCAGCCGTTCTCCGGCCATCCCGTTGCCCAGGCGGAGCTTGCGATGAAGGGCGCTTCCGGCCAATTGCATGCGGAGCTGGACGGCCGACCTTATACGGTGACGTATATGAAATCCGCCTTTAACGGCTGGACGTATATGTCTGTCGTATCCATCGACCAGTTGACGTCGGAATCGCGGCAGATCGGCTGGTTTACGCTGGCGGTCAGTCTGTTCATTCTGCTGCTGTGCTTCGGCATCGTCTGGTTGTCCACGAACAAGCTGTACAGGCCGCTCAACCGTTTGGTTACCGCAATCGAAGGCGGAAGCGAGGGCAGTGAACCCTCGGCGCGCAATGAGGTCCAGGTTATCGAGGATCATATCAAGCAGTTGTTCAACTCCAACTCCAAGCTGGAGAACGAGATGCGCAGCCAGGCGCAGCAGGTCGGCGCATTGTTCTTGCACCGCATGCTCAGCGGCAGTCTCAAGGAGACGGAAATTCGGGAGAAACTGGAACATTTCGGACTGAGCCGCGACTGGGAGCATATGGCGGTCCTGGCCATACAGGTCGACACGCTGGAGAATACGCATTACGAATCCAAAGATCTGGAGCTGCTGCTATTTGCCGTGTCCAATATGACGGAGGAGGTCGTGCCGAAGGAGCAGCGACTTCCCGTCCTGCTGATGGACCGTTCCGTCGTTGTGGTCACCGGTTACGAGGGCGGAGGGCGCGAAGCGGCAGACGAACATGTCTACCGGCTGACGGAGAAGCTGAAGGATCTGATCGCCCGTTATCTCGGGTTGTCCGCCAGCATCGGCATCAGCGGCATCTTCTTCGATATGAAGCATGCCGCGCGCGCCTACGAGGAAGCGCTGGAGGCGCTGACCTACCGAATTCGGCTCGGCAAAGGGATTATCGTGCCGTATGGCAGCCTGAACGCGGGCAAGTCCTCGATCATTGCGGAGTATCCGGCCCGGACGGAACACGATTTGGTGCAGGCGATCAAGCTCGCGGAGCAGGAGGAAGCGCTGACGCTGCTGCGAGGCTGGATGTCGGATGCCATTCACCAGATCGAGCTGCCGGATCACTACCAGTTGTCGCTGGTTCGGCTGCTCAACCGCATTCTGCTGCTTGCCCAGGAAGAGGGAATCACGCTCGGCAAAAGCGGCGCATACCGGATGTCGTTATACGAGGAAGTTCTGGCGCTGCATGTCAGCGAGGAGATCGAGGAGTGGTTCAAGGAGAAGCTGGTGCTTCCGATGCTCCGTCAATTCGGCGAGCGTCGCAGCTCGCAGGATCAGAAGCTGTCGGAGCGCATTATCGATTTGATCCGGAATCATTATGAATCCGAGTTTACGTTGGAGGATTGTGCCGCGCGCCTGCATTATAATGCAAGCTATCTCAGCAGCGTTTTCAAGAAGGAGACCGGCCATACGTTCAGCGAGTATCTGGCGGGCTACCGGCTGCAGATCGCCAAGCAGTGGCTGACGGAGACCGATATGACCGTCAAGGATATCGCCGAACGGCTGAAGTACAACAATTCCCATAACTTTATCCGGGCCTTCCGCAAGCAGGAGGAGATGACTCCGGGACAGTATCGCTCGCAATACGGAGGCAAGTAAACGGGAGGCGCCATATCCTGCATAATCATTTCATTGGAAAACCCCGCAATCCCTTGCGCGGCAAGGGAACTGGCGATATGAGTATAGGCGATATGCCTCTCGGCAGCTTACGATGACGGAGCAACAACCACTACAGATCGAGGAGTTGAAGAAGCGTGAAGCGGAGAGCTGCAATCGGCATGTTTATGACGCTGACGCTGCTTGCCAGCGCATGCGGCAACAGTAATGGCAACGATTCAACGGGGGGAAGCAACAACGCGGGAACAGGAGGTACGGAAGGAAAGGCCGCGCCGGCCAAAATATCCATTATGACGCCGCTGCATATGGCGGAGACGCCTGATCCGAAGATCGAGCAGCTTATTGAAGAAAAGCTGAACGTCGATCTGGACATTCAGTGGATTCCGGCATCGACCTTCCAGGACCGGATGAATGCGGCGTCCGCGACAGGCAGCTTGACGGACATCGTCAACATCACCATCACGGGCGCGAACAGAGAGGCGATCCGGGATGGGCAGTTCTGGGATATTGCGTCTTACATCGATCAATATGAGAACCTGAAGAAGCTGAAGCCGGAAGTATTGAACAATACGAAGGTGGACGGCAACCTGTACGCGCTGTATCAAGGACGTCCGCTCTCCCGCCAGGGCATGATCTACCGTCAGGATTGGGCGGAGAAGCTTGGACTGTCGGCGCCGCAGACGCTGGACGAATTGTATGCCATGATCGAGAAGTTTACGAACGAGGATCCCGACGGCAACGGTCAAAAGGATACGCTGGGTCTGGCCGATCGAGGCGATCTCGCTTCAGGCGCTTTCAAAACAGTCGCGTCGTGGAACGGAACCCCGAACGAATGGGGCGTACTCGAAGGAAAGCTGGCGCCTGCCTTCCTGTTCCCTTCTTACAAGGAAACGATGAACTTCTTCAAGAAGCTTAGGGAGAACGGCTACATCAATTCGGACTTCCCGGTAACGAGCAAAACCGATCAGCAGAATATGATCAGCAACGGCAAAGCCGGCGTGTATATTGGATGCATGTGCGACGTGCAGCAGCTGTATACGGGCTTGTCGCAGGTGCAGCCGGACGCCAAGCTAGATGTTCATAATCAGGTGAAGGGATCAAGCGGCGAGTTTACCGTATTTTCCGGACCGGGCTTCAACCACCCGTATCTGTTCCCGAAATCGGCGATCAAATCCGAGGAAGAGCTCAAGCAAGTGCTTGCGTTTATGGACGGTCTGATGAGTCCGGAAATCGCCAATCTGCTGTATTGGGGAATCGAAGGGGAACATTATACCGTCACAGGCGGCAAAGCGGTGCCGGTATCCGACCAGGCCAAGATCGATCGCGACGTCAAGCCTTATAATACGATCGAAGTAGGCGATCCGGCGACGAACGGACGTCTGGAGGGAAGCTACGATTATGCGCCGATGCAGAAGGCGCAGGACCTGTTCGCGGACAACGATTCGTATGTCGTGTCAGACCCGACGCTTACGCTGGACTCCGACACGTTTACGAAGCATAAGGACCGTCTCGCGCAGATCATTACGGACGCCACATACAACTATATGCTGGGTTCGCTGGACGAGGCTGGCTTCGACAAGGAAGTGGAGCGCTGGAAGTCGGAGGGCGGCGCTCAAATGATCGAAGAATTTAACGCCGCGTACGAGCAAAGCAAGTAAGAAAACACACTAACAGTTTTGAACTCGCACTACCGGTTTGCCGCGGCTGCTCCGCCCGGAGCGGCCTGCGGCAAACCGATTCATCAATCGCTATATTTAAACCATGTTTTCCGGACGGATAACACGGGTATTTGTTATGCGGAATTAACGCATTACGGCGACACTAGCGGCAATTGGGAGGGCGGAAGAGATGAACAACCAGCTGACGGCGCCATCGGGCGGAAGAGGCCGCTTTATGCGAAGCCTAATGAAAAACAAATGGCTGTACCTGATGATTTTGCCCGGCTTGCTCTACATTATCATCTACAAATACATTCCGATGTACGGCCTAATTATTTCGTTCCAGAACTACAAGCCTTACCAGGGCATTATGGGAAGCGAATGGGTCGGCTTCGAGCATTTCGAACGATTGTTTCAGTCTCCGGATTTTTGGATGATTTTCTCCAACACGATTATTTTGTTCGCGTTGCAGCTCGTTATCTATTTCCCGATTCCGATTATCCTGGCCCTTATGCTGAACGAGCTGAGATCAGAGGGCTACAAACGGACTATTCAGACGCTGGTTTATTTGCCTCACTTCATGTCGTGGGTCATCGTCGTTTCGATCAGCTTTGTCATCTTTACCGTGGACGGCGGCATCGTCAACAGCGTGCTGGAGATGCTAGGTTTCCAAAAAATCAATTTCCTGCTTCAGGCGGAGTGGTTCCGTCCGATGTACATTCTTCAAGTGATTTGGCGCGAAGCGGGCTGGGGCACGATTATTTTCCTCGCGGCGATCGCGGCGGTGGATCCGCAGCTGTACGAAGCGGCCAAGATGGACGGAGCGGGCCGCATAAGGCAAATGATAAGCATCACCTTGCCGGCGATTCGGAGCGTGATCGTCGTGCTGCTCATTCTGAAAATAGGCGATGTGCTGGAGCTGGGTTTCGAGCATGTATATTTGCTGCTCAATTCCGCCAACCGGCATGTTGCGGAAATATTCGATACGTATGTGTACGTATCCGGCATTCAGCAAGGCCAGCTCAGTTATTCGACGGCAGTCGGCTTCTTTAAGGGCTTCGTGGGACTTGTCCTGGTCATCGGGGCGAACAAGCTGGCCAAGAAATACGGCGAGGACGGCATCTACTAGAGGCCGTGCGGGAACCGGGAGGAGGAAATCATATGGTTGGCGACAAAACTTGGAGCGGCCGATTGTTTAACGGAGTTAATATGGTGCTGCTGGGCCTGATCGGGCTCGTGACCGTGCTGCCCTTCGTTCACGTATTCGGCAGTTCCTTCGCGACGGCGGGAGAGATCGCCTCGAAGAAATTTTTGCTGGTGCCGACGGAATTTACGCTGGATGCGTACCGCTACATCTTTTCAACCAGCACGTTGCCGAAGGCCATGCTGGTATCTCTTGGAGTGACGGCGGCAGGCACGCTTTGGAGCATGCTGATCTCCGTATTGACGGCCTACGGGCTGTCGCGCAAAGATTTGATGGGACGCAACGGCATCATGTTTTTGTTTGTGTTCACGATGCTGTTTAACGGCGGGATGATCCCGACGTTTCTGGTCGTCAAAGAGACGGGACTGCTGGACTCTTATCTTTCTTTAATTGTTCCCGTTTCTATTAATGTGTTTAATATGATTATTCTCAAGACGTTTTTCCAGGGGCTTCCGGACGCCCTCGAGGAATCGGCGAAGATCGACGGCAGCAACGATGTCGGCATCCTGTTCAGGATTATTATCCCTTGCTCGTTGCCGGCGATTGCGACGATCTCGTTGTTCTACGCGGTAACGTACTGGAATACGTACATGCACGCCGTCCTCTACTTGAGCGATGCCGGCAAATGGCCGGTGCAGGTGCTGCTGCGTCAAATTATCGTGCTGGCGAGCGGGTTGAGCTACGACAACGCGGTATATACCGACGCGCCGCCGCCGTCCCAGGCGGTCAAGATGGCGGTCATCGTCGTCGCGACCCTGCCCGTGCTCGTGGTGTATCCGTTCCTGCAGAAGCACTTTGCCAAAGGCGCGCTGCTGGGCTCGGTGAAGGCATAATTAGGTTGTTCAAAAAGTCCGCTTCCCATTACGAAGTAACCCCTGATAACCGAACTTTTTGAACTCGCACTTAAAGGAGGAGAATAAAATGTGCGCAAGAGATTGGGCCGTCCGCACGGCGGATTCGATCATGAGGCAGTATCCGACGCTGTCCATGCATCCTCATTTGAGCGACTGCTGGAATTACGAGAGCGGTTGTCTGCTGCTCGCGCTGGCGCGGCTCTACGAGGAAACGGGCTCGAAGGCGTATTTAAACTATATTCGAAGCAATATCGACCTTTTCGTGGATGAGGAGGGGCGCATTCGCAGCTATGCGCTGGAGGACTACAACCTTGATCAGGTCAATCAGGGCAAGGTGCTGCTGTTCTTGTACCGCGCGACGGACTCGGAACGTTATCTAAAGGCCGCGCTTGTATTGCTGCGCCAGCTGGAGGGGCAGCCGCGGACCGACGAGGGCAGCTTCTGGCACAAGAAGATTTATCCGTACCAGGTATGGCTGGACGGGCTGTATATGGCGGGGCCGTTTCTGGCCGAGCTGTCCCGCCTGTTTAATCGTCCCGAGCTGCTGGACGACGCCGCTCGGCAACTGTTGATTGCCGAGCGGCGCACGCGCGACCCGAGAACGGGCTTGCTGCATCACGCCTACGACGAGAGCCGGGAGCAGGAATGGGCGCATCCGGAGCATGGAAGGTCGCCCCATCCGTGGTTGCGCGCGATCGGCTGGTACGGCATGGCGGTCGTGGATACGCTCGATTACATGCCCGAAGAGCATCGGCTGCGCGGACAACTGATCGGCACGTACGAGCGGCTGTTCGCGGCGCTGGCCAAGGTGCAGGACCCGCCGAGCGGACTTTGGCATCAGGTGCTTGGCCAGGCTGGGCGAACCGGCAATTACGTGGAGAGCTCCGGCTCGGCGATGGTTCTGTATGCGGCTCGCAAGGCGCTGAACCGTGGATATTTGAGCCGGCGCTACGAGGAGGTCGTCGAGCGCGGTTTCCAAGGCTTGCTGCGTCATGCGGCATCCGTCGATGGCGACGGGAACGTCCATGTGAGCGGCATTAACCGCGTGGCGGGGCTTGGAGGCGAGCCTTACCGGGACGGCTCCTTCACCTACTATATAAGCGAGCCGGTCGTTGCTGATGACGCCAAGGGGGTTGCTCCGTTTATTTATGCGTGTCTGGAGACGGCCCTTTGCGAGGTTTCGGCAGTTGGAGAGGAAGGTAGTCATGACAACTAACATGGATGAGACAGAGCGTGCTTCCTTCCGGGCCGCCTTCGCCGATCTGGATGCAGCGGAACGGGTCGGCAAGCTTAACAAATCTGAAGACAAGGCGACGCTGGGGTACTTCGTCGATACGGGCGTCAAGTTTTCGGCCTCCTCGCCGCTGCTGGAGAACGCTTATTACGAAGCGGTGCGCAGGCTGCTGGATTGCGTCAAGCCGAACGGAGAAGGGCAGCCGATACTTCAGGAGGGCGGCGTCTATTACGGATGCTGGCTGGAGAGCACGGGCACGATCAACGCCGAACTGTGCGCGCGGTTCATGCCGGCCGTGACAGAGGCGACGTACAGGCAGTTCGCGGAGCTGCAGCGCGAGGACGGTCTGCTGCCGTACAAAATAACGGAGGCGGGAGCGGTGTTCAAGCAAATACAGCTTGTGACCCCGCCTGCGAGAAGCGCATGGAACTATTACGCTCTCCATAAGGGGCGAGTCGCGGACGACTACCTGCCGCTCATGTACGAGGCGCTCTCCCGTTACGACGACTGGCTCGCACGGCATCGCGACACGAGGGGGAGCGCCTGCGTGGAGGCGTTCTGCGCATTCGATACGGGCCATGATCTGTCGCCGAGGTTCTGGCATGTGCCGGATACGCCGCATCTTGACGATCCGGCCTTGCCTTACCCGGACTCGGCGCTTGTGCCCTTTTTGGCGCCGGATCTTACGGCAAGCGTCTATTGCAGCCGCCGTTATCTGGCGTTCATGGCGCGCGAGCTCGGGCTGCCGCATGAGCCGTGGCAAGAGAAGGCCGAGGCCAGCTTTGCCAGTCTGATGAAGCATTGCTTCGAAGAGGAGGATCATTTCTTCTACGACGTTGACAAGCAAGGACGTCACGTAAAGGTGCAGTCCGACGTTCTGCTGCGGGTCATGGCAAGCGAAGTGGGGGACCGGGATTTCTTCGATCGCATGCTGAGGCTTTATTTGCTTAATACGTCGAAGTTTTTCGCCAAATATCCCTTTACGTCGCTCGCGATGGACGATCCGCGCTTTGATCCGTTCGCCAGCTACAATACCTGGGCGGGAGCGACGAATTTCCTGAGCTTAATCCGGGCGCCGCATGCGTTCGAGCATCATGGACGCTACGTCGAGCTGACCTGGGTGCTGCAGCCCATCGTTTCCGCGATGGCGCGGATGACCCGGTTCGGTCAGGTTCTAAGTCCGTGGACGGGCAAGGAAGGTTTCGCCGAGTCGTATTCGCCGGCGCTGTTGTGCATGCTGGATTATGTGGAGCGGCTTTGCGGCATCCTGCCGACGACGTCGGGGGAGCTGTGGTTCACGGGGCTGCTGCCGTATCCGTTCGACCACGGCGAGAAGCTGGCCGAACGTACCGCCTACAGCCGGGAGGTCGACGGTAAGAGCTTCGAACTGATAAACGGGGAGGAAGAATGCCGCGTCTATATGGACGGCAAGCTCGCCTTCCGTTTCCCGGCGGGCATCCGGCTTATTACAGATCGCGCCGGACAGCTCACGGGCCTTATCGGCATGAGCGCAAGACGGATAGAAGGCGCCATCCAGATCGGCGGCGCCGGGGAGGGAATCCCGTTCGGCGCGGACGGAAACGAGGAGCTGGCGTTTGAGGCCGGCGCGTTCCGCTCCGTATCCGCACCTGGAATTGTGTACCCGACTTACCGGTGACTGCGCGCGCGGATGTCGCTCTTGGATACAACTTTGATTTAACAGGAAGAACATGCGATAATGTTCCGACATGATTCCTGGAGGCAGAACCAACTTTGAAACAGTATCCTTTCGAATACGATCATTCCCGTCCCTTTCTTCAGCAAGTCGGAGAGTGGGTTGCGGATGTGTTCTACGACATATTGCCGGAAGCCGGCTTCGAGGTTCGCGACGAACAAATTTATATGGCTTACCAATTGGAGCGGGCATTTGCCGAGAAGCAGACGATCTTCGCAGAGGCAGGCGTAGGAACGGGCAAAACGCTGGTGTATCTGTTGTATGCGATTTGCTACGCTCGTTATACCCGTAAACCTGCGATTATTGCCTGCGCGGACGAGTCTCTCATCGAGCAACTTGCGAAGCCGGAAGGCGATCTTGCCAAGCTGGCTCATCATTTGAGCCTAACGATCGACGCCAGAATGGCGAAGTCCGCGGATCGTTATCTATGTTTGGCCAAGCTGGACCAAGTAAAGACCGGCGACGAGGATTACGATGTGTATAGCGCGGTACGGGCCGGATTGCCAGCTTTTGTTCATCAATATAAAGCGATGCAATCCTTCCATCCCTATGGAGACCGCAAACAATATCCGCACTTGGACGACCATCAATGGAACAAAATCAGTTGGGACACGTTTCAAGATTGTTTCTCTTGCGATCAAAGACATCGCTGCGGACAGACATTAACCCGCGAACACTATCGGAAGTCTACGGATTTGATTATATGCTCGCATGATTTCTATATGGAGCATGTGTGGACATACGAGGGGCGGAAGCGGGAAGGCCAGCTCCCGTTATTGCCGGACCACTGTGCCGTTGTATTCGACGAAGGACATCTGCTGGAATCGGCAGCGCAGAAGGCGTTGACTTACAGCTTGAAGCATTCGGGGTTCGAAGAATTGGTCTGCCGTTTGTTGAAAGGCGAGATCAGGGAATCATTGGCTGTGCTTATTGACGAAGCGATTGACCGCAGCGAATCCTTATTCTACACGCTTTCGAAACATTGCGAGGATATTCCCGGCTCCGAGCGCAAACGGATTATTTTGGGCGAAACTTTGCAAGAAGAAGTGCGTCTGTTTCGTCTAGTAATCGAAGCCATCGAAGAAGAACTGGTTTTCGAGAGCGATCTTTATACTTTGAACGAGTATCAGCTGCGGATCGTCGAGGAGCAATTGGAGACGATCCAGAAAGCCCTGAGTTTGTTCCAGAGCTCCGACGCATTGATAAGTTGGGCAACCGAAGCAGAGGATGGACTCACCTTGGTCATCATGCCCAGAGCGGTTAAGGAAGTGCTCCGCGAAAGGGTATTTGCCCTGAATATGCCGATTGTTTTTTCGTCCGCGACGTTATCGGTGGGCGGTTCATTCGACTATATAACAAGCAGTCTGGGAACGGATCGTTATTTATCCTTTAGCACCCAATCTCCATATGATTATGAGAACCAAATGAAAGTCGTAGCTCCGCAATGGACGCAAAGGGCTTCGGGCGAGGAGAAAATGAAAGCTGCTGCGGGACTGCTGGCCGAAACTGGCGGCAGGGCGTTGATTTTATTCAACGGCAGGGAGGAAATGCTCCAGTTCAAGGAGTTGCTTCCTTCCTATCCGGAACTCGCGAACATGCGATTTTGGTTTGAAGGGGACGCGGAAATCAGCCACCTTATCGGCTATTTCCAACGGGACGAAACAAGCGTGCTGTGCGCTTTAACGCTGTGGGAGGGCCTCGACGTCCCTGGTCCTTCTTTGTCGAACGTCATCATCTGGTCTCTGCCCTTCCCGCCTCAGGACCCGGTGTTTATGGCGAAGCGGGAAGCCGCGGCGGCTCCGCACGAAGAAGTAGACCTGCCTTATATGCTGCTTCGTCTGCAGCAAGGTATGGGACGATTAATCCGCTCCGGCGCCGATCGGGGTATCGTAGCGATCTTAAGCGAGGAAATCCACCATGACGCGAAGCTTCGAGAGGCGATCGAGAAATTATTGCCGCAGGGAGTTCAGTTGCAGGATGTGGAGCCGGGACGCGTATCGTCAACGGGCAGCCATTTTTGATCGACAAACGGAACTGAAAGGCTTTATTTCATCAAAAAGCGCCATTTTTGCAATTCTAACGGAACTGACAGCCCTTAAGAGGGGCATAAGTTCGTGGTTTGCCTGGATTTCTCACGAATAACGTCGCCCAGTTCCGTTAGATTCTACTATCGCGCCAAATGATCAAAATAAGGCTTCTCAGTTCCTTTACGGGTTGTCCATGATCGATTATAGTTTCATTTCCAGCTTTGCACACAATGAATCGAAAGTCTCTTATATTTGATAAGTAACCGCAGTCCGGTCATGCCGGCTGCGGTTATTTATGTTGTCCTTTCAAGCAAGCTCTGCTAAAATGAACTCAACTTATTAAAGCGATTTAATAAGTCTTTGATTTTTGTTGGAAAGGTTGGGGACGTTATGACGAACGAATCGTTTCTGTACCGGATCCGGGCAGGACTTATAACGATGGGAAGCGCGACGAAGGCGGAGCTCAGCCAGCG
>NZ_CP075889.1:7850000-9041977 GCF_018604145.1 Paenibacillus agaridevorans
AATGAACCGGCGAGTTACGATTACGTGCAAGGTTAAGGTGGAAAGCCGGAGCCGCAGCGAAAGCGAGTCTGAATAGGGCGATTTGAGTACGTGGTCGTAGACCCGAAACCGTGTGATCTACCCCTGTCCAGGGTGAAGGTGCGGTAACACGCACTGGAGGCCCGAACCCACGCACGTTGAAAAGTGCGGGGATGAGGTGGGGGTAGCGGAGAAATTCCAATCGAACTCGGAGATAGCTGGTTCTCCCCGAAATAGCTTTAGGGCTAGCCTCGGTTATGAGTGTCGTGGAGGTAGAGCACTGATTGGGTGCGGGGCCCGCCAAGGGTTACCAAGTCTAGTCAAACTCCGAATGCCATTGACATGCTTACCGGGAGTCAGACAGTGAGTGCTAAGATCCATTGTCAAGAGGGAAACAGCCCAGATCATCAGCTAAGGTCCCCAAGTGTGTGTTAAGTGGGAAAGGATGTGGAGTTGCACAGACAACCAGGATGTTGGCTTAGAAGCAGCCACCATTTAAAGAGTGCGTAATAGCTCACTGGTCGAGTGACTCTGCGCCGAAAATGTAACGGGGCTAAACACACCACCGAAGCTATGACATTGCAGCTTGCTGCATTGGGTAGGGGAGCGTTGAATACGGATTGAAGTTGGACCGTGAGGACTGGTGGACTGTATT
Source organism: Paenibacillus agaridevorans (assembly GCF_018604145.1). Classification (NCBI taxonomy): domain Bacteria; kingdom Bacillati; phylum Bacillota; class Bacilli; order Caryophanales; family Paenibacillaceae; genus Paenibacillus; species Paenibacillus agaridevorans. The sequence goes on from NZ_CP075889.1 coordinate 7,850,674, forward strand.
CAAGTGAGAATGCCGGTATGAGTAACGAAAAGACAAGTGAGAATCTTGTCCGCCGAAAGCCTAAGGGTTCCTGAGGAAGGCTCGTCCACTCAGGGTAAGTCGGGACCTAACGCGAGGCCGAAAGGCGTAGTGGAAGGACAACAGGTTGAAATTCCTGTACCACCGTAAGCCGTTATGAGCAATGGGGTGACACAGAAGGGCAGTGACGCGGGCTGATGGAATAGCCCGTCCAAGCAGTGAGGCTGACTTGTAGGCAAATCCGCAAGTCGTTAGGCTGGGCTGTGATGGGGAGCGAAAATTGCAGTAGCGAAGGTCATGTACTCCGGCTGTCAAGAAAAGCCTCTAGCCAGGTGATGGTGCCCGTACCGCAAACCGACACAGGTAGGCGAGCAGAGCATGCTAAGGCGCGCGGAAGAACTCTCGTTAAGGAACTCGGCAAAATGACCCCGTAACTTCGGGAGAAGGGGTGCCTCGGTAGGGTGAATAGCCCGAGGGGGCCGCAGTGAAAAGGCCCAATCGACTGTTTAGCAAAAACACAGGTCTGTGCGAAGCCGTAAGGCGAAGTATACGGGCTGACGCCTGCCCGGTGCTGGAAGGTTAAGGGGAGCGGTTAGGGGCAACCCGAAGCTGTGAACCGAAGCCCCAGTAAACGGCGGCCGTAACTATAACGGTCCTAAGGTAGCGAAATTCCTTGTCAGGTAAATTCTGACCCGCACGAATGGCGTAACGAATTGGGCGCTGTCTCAACGAGAGATCCGGTGAAATTTTAATACCTGTGAAGATGCAGGTTACCCGCGACAAGACGGAAAGACCCCATGGAGCTTTACTGCAGCTTGATATTGGACTTTGGTACGATCTGTACAGGATAGGTGGGAGCCTTTGAAGCCGGAGCGCCAGCTTCGGTGGAGGCGCCGTTGGGATACCACCCTGATCGTATCGGAGTTCTAACCTGGTACCGTGAATCCGGTACGGGGACCGTGTCAGGCGGGCAGTTTGACTGGGGCGGTCGCCTCCTAAAATGTAACGGAGGCGCCCAAAGGTTCCCTCAGAATGGTTGGAAATCATTCGAAGAGTGCAAAGGCATAAGGGAGCTTGACTGCGAGACCTACAAGTCGAGCAGGGACGAAAGTCGGGCTTAGTGATCCGGTGGTACCGAATGGAAGGGCCATCGCTCAACGGATAAAAGCTACCCTGGGGATAACAGGCTTATCTCCCCCAAGAGTCCACATCGACGGGGAGGTTTGGCACCTCGATGTCGGCTCATCGCATCCTGGGGCTGAAGTAGGTCCCAAGGGTTGGGCTGTTCGCCCATTAAAGCGGTACGCGAGCTGGGTTCAGAACGTCGTGAGACAGTTCGGTCCCTATCTGTCGCGGGCGTAGGAAATTTGAGAGGAGCTGTCCTTAGTACGAGAGGACCGGGATGGACGTACCGCTGGTGTACCAGTTGTTCCGCCAGGAGCACCGCTGGGTAGCCAAGTACGGACGGGATAAGCGCTGAAAGCATCTAAGCGTGAAGCCCCCCTCAAGATGAGATTTCCCAGTATGTAAGACCCCTTGAAGACGACGAGGTTGATAGGTTCGGGGTGGAAGCACAGCAATGTGTGGAGCTGACGAATACTAATCGGTCGAGGGCTTATCCTAATCGCTTATTTGGTCATACAGCCGGTAAGCAAGCTAAAGATTCAGCTAAACTTTCGTATCCAGTTTTCAGGGTGTAATATTCATACAATGAAATCACCCCACAGTGATGTGGGTTTTTTATTGGCCTTTAGCTCAGCTGGTTAGAGCGCACCCCTGATAAGGGTGAGGTCGGTGGTTCGAGTCCACTAAGGCCAACCATTCAAAATCTTACGGCATTATCCCATAGTTCGACTATTCCCTGATAGCTCAGTTGGTAGAGCACTCGACTGTTAATCGAGTTGTCACAGGTTCGAGTCCTGTTCGGGGAGCCATGCAGAGAGGTGTCCGAGTGGTCGAAGGAGCACGATTGGAAATCGTGTATACGGCAACGTATCGAGGGTTCGAATCCCTTCCTCTCTGCCAGTAAGGCCCGTTGGTCAAGGGGTTAAGACACCTCCCTTTCACGGAGGTAACAGGGGTTCGAATCCCCTACGGGTCACCATTTACGGAGGATTAGCTCAGCTGGGAGAGCATCTGCCTTACAAGCAGAGGGTCGGCGGTTCGATCCCGTCATCCTCCACCATAGAATTTCCTTAATGACGCGGGGTGGAGCAGCTCGGTAGCTCGTCGGGCTCATAACCCGAAGGCCGCAGGTTCAAATCCTGCCCCCGCAACCAAATTACCTTGGTTGTATTTTGATAAACATAATGTGGAGCTGTGGTGTAGAGGCCTAACATGCCTGCCTGTCACGCAGGAGACCGCGGGTTCGAATCCCGTCAGCTCCGCCATTTATGGCATCATAAGGCTCGGTAGCTCAGTCGGTAGAGCAGAGGACTGAAAATCCTCGTGTCGGCGGTTCGATTCCGTCCCGAGCCACCATATAACATTCATATGCCGCTGTAGCTCAACTGGTAGAGCAACTGACTTGTAATCAGTAGGTTGGGGGTTCAAGTCCTCTCGGCGGCACCACATATGGCGGTCGTGGCGAAGTGGTTAACGCATCGGTTTGTGGATCCGACATTCGGGGGTTCAATTCCCCTCGATCGCCCCATGTACAACTTTAACGAAATATCCAGTGTTGGGGATTAGCCAAGCGGTAAGGCAACGGACTTTGACTCCGTCACTCCAAGGTTCGAATCCTTGATCCCCAGCCATTTTATTAAGAGCCATTAGCTCAGTTGGTAGAGCACCTGACTTTTAATCAGGGTGTCGAAGGTTCGAGTCCTTCATGGCTCACCAGTTTTATACGCGGTTGTGGTGGAATGGCAGACACGCTATCTTGAGGGGGTAGTGGGCGTACGCCCGTGGAGGTTCGAGTCCTCTCAACCGCACCATACAAATCCATATGCGGTCATGGCGGAATTGGCAGACGCGCTAGATTCAGGTTCTAGTGTCAGCAATGACGTGGAGGTTCGAGTCCTCTTGACCGCACCATGATTTGCGGAAGTGGCTCAGCGGTAGAGCATCGCCTTGCCAAGGCGAGGGTCGCGGGTTCGATTCCCGTCTTCCGCTCCATTTTTATATTTGCGGCCTTAGCTCAGCTGGATAGAGCGTTTGACTACGAATCAAAAGGTCAGGAGTTCGAATCTCTTAGGCCGCGCCATTTTTACGGGATGTAGCTCAGCTTGGTAGAGCACCTGGTTTGGGACCAGGGGGTCGCATGTTCAAATCGTGTCATCCCGATACCAGCAACAAGCGCGTTATCCAAATTGGATAACGCGCTTGTTTTTTGATCACACAGGAATTGATGAGTTTCCGAGCTTGTCGATCCAGGGACTCGTTTATTAGCAAGGATGGTGCAGATGTCGGAGCAGCGAATCTACGTTCGTTTCCCGGAAGAAGCGGACGCTGCGGAACTAGCCGCAATGAATAAGCGCAACCGGACGTTCTTTGAACTATTTTCCCCGAGTACCCCTGAAGCTTTTTATACAGAGGAGCACCAGCTTCAGTTGGTCATAAAGAGCAAGACCGACAGAATGGAAGATCGGCGATATTCTTTCGTGATTTGCCATAAGGATGATGATCGAATTATTGGAAGCATAACGTTATCCTTCGTAGCCCGAGGACCGCTTCAGAGCTGCATGATCGGCTATAGTCTGGACCAGGCTAATAACGGCAAAGGCTATATGACGGACGCAGTAAAGCTGGTCGTGAAGTATGCTTTTGAAGAACTGAAGTTCCATCGGATCGTAGGCGAGGTTTCGCCAAACAATCCCGGGTCAATCCGGGTGCTTGAGAAGGCCGGCTTCCATAAGGAAGGAATTGCGCGAAGCAACTTATTGGTTAACGGGAAGTGGGAGGATCATCAAGTGTTGGCCATTATTAATCCGGCAGACGACAATCGGCCTTAGTTTGTAATATAGCAATCTAAGAGAAGGAAGGGCCGCGAGTCCATTCGGAAGAGCACTGACAGCTTCCTGTCGAGTGCTCTTTGCTTATTTGCGACTAAGCTTCTATATCTCATACCGATAAATCGCGAAAGTGAACGGCGCCGGCCGCGAGAAGATATATTCTCCCTGATCATTCTGTTCAAGGATAACGGGAGCTTCACTCCGATTCGTTGCCAGTGTATCCTTCTCATCCATGCGGAGCAGCTCGGTTACCTTGAGAGCCGGGGGTCCGGAGGTTCCTTCGCTTGCCTTGATCCCCCACAGCTTCATTGGATATTCCGATGACGGATTCAACTCTCTAAATACCAGAATGTATCCGCTGTTACTCCCCGTGATGCTTTGCAGGCCCGTCCAACTCGTTCCTTTAGGCTCTTCGCCGATAGGAAGAACATGGCCCGCCAGGATTTGCTTATGGTGGGGCTTCAGGGCTCGGATGACCGCTGCCAAGGCAGCGGTTTGATCAACGTCCAGCGCCGTCAACTCCATCCAGGCCAGCGGGTTTGTGAAGGCGGTAACGGCAAAGGAGTATATCTGGCCGCAGGCTGAAGGTGCCAGCGGATCACCGGAATATTGCTCCTTATTGCGGTTAACATTTAAAAACTCCATCTGTAGCTTCGTAGCGGATACATAAGGTGCAAGCATCCATATATTGCGTAAACTCCAATGCGGGTAATAGTTCCTCCAATCGGTGTAACGGTTTTCCAAGAAGATATTCCCGTACTGCGTATTGCCCATATACCCGAATCGCTTCTGAGAGGTCGTATCCAGGTTGAAATCTACCTGCCCCCCGGTCGCTTGGATCACTTGTCTCAGGATACCCAGTAAACGCGCTTCGCCGACCTTCGAGCAAATATGGATGCCGTCCAGCTTGAAGGCGCAAATATCGTATTCCCGATGCAGCTTAACCAGCGTCTCGATATCCTTCTCCCAGTTCGCGTAATCGTTCGCGGAGTCTGGTGAATACCATAAGCCCAGCTTGATGTTCTGCTCACGGGCAAGCCGAGTAATCGGCGTCAGCCCTCGAGGGAACCGCTCCGGATGAACGCTCCAGAAGTCGCCGCCTCCGTTATAATAGTCGCTCCATCTCCCGCCGACAGCTTGAGCGTTGACGGAGTTGCTCGTAACGCCCTTCTGCCAGCCGTCGTCAATTTGCACAATATCAATCCCTAGCTCGGCTGCTGCTTGCAGCTCTGCCAGCAGGAATTCTTCGCACACACGCCCATCCTTGGAACGGTCTCCCCACGTATTGCTCATGATGAAGCTGTCCCGTTCGGGTTTATGAACTCGAAGGCTTCGATGATACTCGTCGATGAGCTTATAGCCGCTATAAGCATCGCCGTCATACACGCCGACTGTAGTTCCATAAGCCGCAACCTCTTCTTGCTTCAAGAGGTCATTGGTACCGATGCCGGAACCGATGACCGACAGGACCTGTCCCTGGAACTGAAAGTCCATCCCCCGATCCTGCAGATGACCTAGCGGCGTAGCGCCTTCCTTGATCAGCATAAGACCGCTGCGATGGAGGCTGCTCTGGAGCAGAAGGATATTGCCTCGCAGGCTTCGCTTTTCATTACGATATAATAGACCGGAGTCCTTGCCCACCAGATTATTGTTCGTGTCGGTTTGGTCGCGGAAGCTGACCGTCTCCCAGCTGCAGTGGAGCTCCTGAAGCTCCAGACGCTCGCAATAATCGTTGACGATCAAGGCCTTCTGTTTGTTGTTGTCGTCCAACTGGAACGCAGCGGGCGAGGACGCTGTCCCGGTTGAATCCTCCGCTGGTGCAACCAAAATCGGGAAACCGTCTTGATCCGACGTATAGCCCTTTGGAAGCAATGCATACTCTGTTCGTATAAACGATCCGAATGGATAGACCCTGGCGGTTAAACGAACGATCCGATCGAAGCCTACGAATTGCAAATCAACATCCGCACGCAACTGTTTTTTGGCCACCCCATAATCATCATCGACGAAGGATGTGATAAAGACGGCCTCGGGCTTTGCAGAAGCAGGGAGCCACGGGAATTCGAAGGCGGCCGCTTGGGGCTCGGCTTTAAGCCACTCTCTGTTGTTCTGTTTATCCCGTATGGACAGGCTGACAGGCTTGCCTTGATGAAAGGACCAGCTGCGTTCCATAAGGCTGTTACCGATCCGTAACAGAGTGCCCTCGATGCGGACATAACAATCTTCCCAGTCCCACCTATTCGACATCGAAAAGTTCACTCCCGAGTAGTATAATATTTGTAAGATGATTTTATTATAAATTCAATAAATGCGGGATTAAATAGTAAATATTTTGAGGAACGGTGGTAATATATTGTGCATAAAACGTATGGGTTTCATTATGCTGAGGCTGACAGCAGTTATCTGTTTAAGCTTTTCTCCATCGGGCACGAGACAGTGACTAGCGACGCTTATCGCTGGAATGGGCTGAAGCGCGGGGGCAAAGGGATGATCTTCCAATATTCACTGCAAGGGGGAGGCAGGCTGCGGGTAGGCAAGGAAATCTATGCGGTTCCAAAAGGGCATGCCTTTGTAGTGAGCATTCCTAGCGACCACGAATATTACTTCGATTCCACTTTGGCGGACAGCTGGGAACTGATATGGATCCGATTCGAGCTGATCGGGGAGGATTGGTTGTCGAAGGAGCTGATGAGATTGGGCAGCCCCGTCGTTGAGCTAGGAGCTGACACACTGCCGCTTCAATTGCTCTGGGCATTGCATAGAGATTCGGCGGCCAAGCAACTGGGAGATCGATATGACCTGTCCCTGCGAATCTACGAGTTGCTGGTTGCCTTCCAGCGCAGCTTACACAGCAGAGGCCCCTATAAGGGAAGCGAGCTGCCTCAGACGTACAGAGAGGTGGCTGCTTATATCGATAAGAACTATCATCGCGACCTGACCTTGGACCAACTGGCGGAGGTTGCGGGATTAAGCAAATATCATTTGTGCACTAGGTTTCCCCACTTTTTTGGCGTCACTCCGATGGACTATGTCCGTAATCGGCGGTTGGAGCAGGCGGCCGAACTGCTGAGGACATCCGATCTGCCGATTACCGAGATTGCCACACGTTGCGGCTTCAGCAATGTCAGTTATTTTGGCAAGGTGTTTCATAAAATCATCGGGATGTCCCCAAGCACCTATCGCGAGGCGAAGGAGGGGCAGGTGCAGAGCCGGTTACGGCTGCTGGAGTAGTTAAGATGGGTTGGTTCAGGCTTGCTCCCGGTATTGGCCCGGAGTGACGCCGGTATGCTTCTTGAAAATTCGATGAAAGTAAGCGGGCTGGTAACCGACCTGCTCGGCGACATCATTGATTTTCACGTTCGTAGTCCAGAGAAGGTCCTTTGCCTTGTCCAGGCGGTAGTTGGTCAAGTAGTCGATGAACGTAAATCCGGTAACCTGTTTGAAACCGACGCTCAGTTTGCGAGGATAGGTGCCGTGCAGATCCGCGCAGCTATCCAATGATAGATCCTTCATATAATCCCGGTGAATCGTATTCAGAACGGAATCCACGAGCTCCTTTAAGTAAAGCTTCTGCGTTTGCGCCATCTCGGCCAAAAAAGGCGGGACCACATCCTTCTTCAGCCATTCCATAATAGCGGCAGGCTCGCGCAGGGCGACCAGCTGCTCATTCATGAGCCCGCCATACAACTGGAGGAGGTTGAAGCCGGAGTGGGCAATGGCTTGCTGGATGCTTCCGAACAACTGGTACAGCCCTTGGCGGATCTGAAGCTCGGTAGCCGCCCGCTCTTGCAGACGTTCGAGAAAGACGTCCATTAATTGGTTTACCTCTTCTTCAGCGACTCCCATGCGAAGAGCATGAATAAGGACCTTTTCCTCCTCGAACGGATACGGCGTTTCGTGGCTGCCATGGGGCAGAAGCTCCTCGATGTCAAGCACCTGAAGCACTTCATGCGCCTGCCTGTGCTTTAAAGCCTGAAGCGTTTCTTCCATCGCATCGGGAATTTCCCCGGCGGTCTGGACGACCTTGCTGATTCCGATCGTGACTTTGACGCGAAGAAAATGATGCATGGTCGAAGCCAGCTCCTCGGCCATCCGGAACAATTCGGCCCTTTGCTCGTGAACGGATTGAGCGGCCCGTGCCGGAAGAAGAATGCCGACATTCAGATTTTGAAAATTGATCACATCGATTCCCTCGGGCCAGCCTTGCATGAACTCCTTGGCAATGTTAGCGGCTGCAAAAGTGGCCAGCTGCTCGTCCTCTTGAGAGAACTTGGAGCCGGCGGCGGCCAAGCCGTGCAGTCCGATGACCAGCAGCAGCCATTTTTTGTCCCTAGCCTGACATCCGTACTTTTCCAGTCTTTCTACGATTTCCTCGTTCGTGAGAGCATACAGATGCCCTTGTGCAAGCTGTAGAATGAAGCCTTCTCTGAGCGTAGGCAACTGGGACTGCAGCCGCTGCTGCAGTTTTTTTCTTTCCAGCAGGACATGCGTCCACTGGTCCACGATGAGTTCGAATTCATTGACCGTATCATCGGATTTTTTGTCTGACGAGAATACGTGAACCAGCTGCTGGATCGGTGTATACATCCTTCTGGAGGCCATCCAGGATAACCATAATCCGATCAGAAGCATGGCTAAACTGATACCCAGAATATATCGTGAAATAAGGATAACCGGCTTGGTAACGTTGGCCAGCGGTGTTGCGGTAGCGACAATCCATCTTTCTTGAATGCGCTTAATTTCTCTGTAAGAGACGGAATACCTCTTCCCGTTCTCTGAGGTAACGAACGAATCGCTGGGAGTATTCGAATTCCTGATCATATCCCGGATGCCAAGGTCGACAGGACTGGGCTTGTCTGCCGGGTTTCTGCCGGCAGAGATAATCTGCGCGTCTTCCTTAAGCAGGAGAGTAGCGCCGCGGGCATCAGGCTCGGCATCAGCAATGATTTTGTGCAGCAGATCGGCTTTGATCCGGAACACCATGACGATATTCGACTTCACCGTTCCTTTCGCAAGACGAACAACGAGTGAATAAGGGGAGGCGTTCTTCAGATTGCCGGGAGGCAGCGAATCGCTCCAGAATATATTGTATGGCGTTTGAAGTAGCTGCCGGTAAGCGGCCAATGTCGTCTCCGCCGGCCGTTCGATGCCGAACGTGTCGGAGATTATGGCGTCGTCCTTTTCCAGAAATACATATACTTCCTCGATAAGCGGGTCGGAGGATTTGATAATGGTAAGGCTTCTATATAACTCCTGAACCATCTTAGGATCCTGATAGATATCCAACTGCTGAAGCGGCGAGCTGAAGGAGCTGTTATACGCCCACAGCATAGCGACCATTTCCAGATGGTTTAATTGGCCGTCGATCCGTTCGATGACGCTGTTCATGGCCGTTTGATGCGAACGGTTCAGCTCCCGCTCGATATGAAACGTGCCGAATGCATGGATGAACAGTCCCGCCATGGCAGTGGGCAGCGTAGTGAGGGCAATGATCAATAGCAGGCTTTTACGGAAAAAGGAGCTTTTCCACATAGGTGTACCCCCGGATCTGTAATTTCGGTCGATCTAGTAGATCAATTATAAGCCGAACCCTATAAAATCGCTATTGCACTTTGTTGAAAATAGGCGTATTCATGGATGTCCACACCGCTTTTTGCAAATATCCAGTAGGCGTGATAATCCGTTCGGGATATGATTCGGGCATAACGTCAATTAAGATGCTAAAGGCTGGTGAGGTCCATGAGAAACGCAGACGCAGGAGTAATGGAGTTGGAGGAGAGTTCTTCCTCTCTAGATAAGAAACGCCGGGCTTCCAACGTTTGGCGTTCCCTGAGCAGGGACAAGCAGCTGTATCTGCTTGCTCTACCTGCGATATTATTTTTTCTGTTATTCAAATACGTCCCCATGTGGGGAGTGCTGATCGCGTTCCAAAAATATTCGCCGTTTCTCGGGTTTATGGAAAGCGAATGGGTGGGACTGGATCATTTCAAACGGTTCTTTTCCCATAACGATTTTTGGATACTGCTGCGCAATACGCTTGCGATTAACGTGCTTAGCTTAACGCTGTTCTTTCCGCTTCCGATCATCCTGTCACTGATGTTGAACGAGGTGCGGGTTGAATGGTTCAAGAAATCCGTGCAATCGATCATCTATTTGCCTCATTTTTTATCCTGGGTTATTATCGCGGGTTTGACGTTCCTGATGCTGGGATATTCGGAGGGACTGGTCAACAAGATGCTCGAAGCTTTCGGGTTTTCCCGCGTCGAATTTTTGACCAATCCGGATTTTTTCTGGCTGATGCTGACGCTGCAATCCATTTGGAAGGAAGCGGGCTGGGGAACGGTCATTTTTCTGGCGGCGATCGCATCAGTCGATCCCCAGCTATATGAAGCGTCGAGGATGGACGGTGCAGGCAGACTCCGCCAGATGTGGCACGTAACGCTTCCGGCCATCCGCAATGTCATCGTCATCCTGCTGATTCTGAGAATCGGCCATATGATGGACGTCGGCTTCGAACAGGTTTATCTGATGATGAATGGCGCCGTTGCCGATGTGGCGGACGTATTCGATACGTACGTCTACCGGAGCGGGATCGAGCAGGGGCAATTCAGCTACAGCACCGCAATCGGCTTGTTCAAGTCCGTCGTCGGACTGATCCTGGTCGTCGGGTCCAACTATTTGGCCAAAAAAATCGGAGACGACGGCATTTACTAAAAGGAGGGAGATTCCCGTGAGATATAAAGAAGATAGGTGGTTTGATGCGCTTGTCGTCATTGTGCTGGTGGCGGTATCGCTGATCATGCTTTTCCCGTTCTACTATGTATTCGTCGCATCGTTTACATCGCCCATTGAATTTCTGGAGAAAGGGTTCGTACTCTGGCCCGAGCATTGGACGCTAAGCTCCTACAGATACTTGCTCTCGAACAGTGTATTCACGGATGCCACGCTGATCAGCGCCTTTCTGGCAACGGTCGGAACGGCGCTTAGCCTGTTGATCACGGCGGCCGCAGCGTATGCTTTCTCGAGGAAGAGGCTTTTCGGACGGCGAGTCTTTTTAATTCTCATTCTGATGACGACCTTGTTCCATCCCGGCATTATCCCTAACTACCTGGTCGTCCGTTCGTTAGGCTTGGTGAATAACATCTGGGCATTGATTTTGCCCGTATTGTCCAGCGGCTGGTATATGATTTTGCTTAAGGGCTTTTTCGAGAGCATGCCCGACGAATTGGAGGAGGCCGGGAAAATGGACGGGGCCAGCGATTTTGGCGTATTTGCCAGAATCATTCTGCCCTTGTCCCTGCCGGCAATGGCCGCCTTCGGCTTGTTTTTCGCCGTCGGGTATTGGAATACGTTCTTCTCGGCGGTTCTGTATATTAACAAGCCGGAGCTGCAGCCTCTTCAGGTCGTGCTTAAGATGCTGCTTATCGAATCGTCCAGCACGGCGTCCGGCGAGATTGTGAATCAGCTGAATTCGGAAATCCAAATACCGACGGAAACGCTGAAGATGGCCGCGGTTATCATCGCGACCTTGCCGATTCTATTAGTTTATCCTTTGCTGCAGAAGCACTTCGCCAAGGGGGTGATGGTCGGCTCGATTAAAGGATAAGCGATGGTAGTGTAGTAAAAGATGAGAAACGGTATACGAAGATGGCAATAAACAAGGGGAGGCGTTTCTTTTGAAAGGTAAACAACAATTAATCGCACTAACTTCGGTCTTTCTGGCGGGCAGCGTTCTGCTTGCCGCTTGCGGCGGAAACGAAAAGAATGATGTCTCCAATACCACCAAGCCTATCGAACAGGAGGGTCCGCTGCCGATTATCGTATTCGCCAGACAAAATGCCGCCGAGGCTGTAGCCAAAGACAATCCGCTGCTAAAGGAACTGGAGAAACGGACGAATACGGATTTGAACATTACTTGGGTGCCGGTCAATACACTGGCGGAGAAGACCAAAATCACGATCTCCTCCGGAGATATTCCCGAAATGATGTATATTGAGAACGTGTTTGATTCCTTATTTGTACAAGCGGCGTTCGATGGAGCGTTCTGGGATTTGACTCCCTATATTAAGGATTATCCGAATTTGTCCGCGCTGCCTCAGACGATCTGGGACAACTCCAAGATTCAAGGCAAAAATTACGTCGTGCCCCGTCCGCGTCCGCTGGAAGGCGGCGGTTCGATGCCGCTGCTCCGGAAGGATTGGCTGGACAAGCTCGGTTTGCCGGTGCCGGAGACAATCGACGAGTTTTATGAGGCAGCCAAGGCGTTTACGGAGAAGGATCCGGACGGCAACGGCAAAGCGGATACCTACGGCATAGCAGGGGATGTATCTCCGAACACCATGGGTTCGTACGCATGGATCGAGCAAGCCTTTACCCGCAGTCCTTCCACTACGGGATTCCTGCTTAAGGACGGAGAGCTTTCGCCGGCCGTCTTCGACCCTGGAATCAAAAGCGCGTTGGAGTTTATGAAGAAAGCCTATGAAGAGAACGTCATCCCGGCGGACTTCGCCGTGATGAAAAATTCCCAGGCCCGCGATGCATTCATGGGCAATAAAGCGGGCATGCTCGGCTCCTCGATCAAGCCGCAATGGCTGTTTACGGAAGCGCTCCGGAAGATCGAACCCACGGGGGATATTTATCCGGTGCCGTACATAACCGGGCCGTTGGGTAAATACGCGCAGAAGGATATCGGTTACTTCGGCTCTTACGCGATTCCGAAGAAGGTCCCGGAAGAGAAGATGAAGAAGATTTTGGCGGTTCTGGATAAAGGGTTGACGCCGGAGGTCGGAGACTTGGCGAGCTACGGTCTGAAGGACGTTCACTACAAGGCTTTAGATGGAGACGACAGTTATATCATGGCCACGGAGCAGGCGAAAACCGATAACATCAGTCCGATCCTTAACAACCTGGCTAACCTGTTTTCCACTTATAACAAATACAGCAACGCTTTCCTTGCCGGGATTCCGCAGGATCTGTACGACCGCAACAAGGAAGTGATCGACGAACGGGAGAAGGTCAGCGTATCGAATCCTTCCCACGGTTTGATTTCCGAAACCTACATGGTTATCGGCCCGGATCTGGAGAAGAAAATCCAGGATTTAAAAGTCCAAGTCATTATGAACAAAGAGCCGCTTTCCGCTTGGGATGAATTCGTAAACAAGCTCAAAGAAGACCCGCAGCTGCAAAAAGCGACCGCGGAGATGAACGAGGCGTACAAAAATAAATAAGCATAAACTCGGAGCGAGCCTCGAAGAGACGCGCTCCCTACCCGCATCAAGCTCTGGCCCCAAGGCCAGAGCTGAAGCGGAATCTACATTCCGGGCAGCTTCAACAGCTTCAACAGCTTCAACATAAACGTTGACGGGAGGACTGTATATGCAAGCAAAGAAATGGGCGGGGATTCTGTTTCTGAGTCTGATTTTCGCGTTTACCGCGGTTCAGCCGGCGGCTGCAGTAGACAGCGATTATTTCGGCGTTGTAGAGCATCCGCACAGGTATGCCGATTATTCGGCCTTAATCGATCAAATAGAAGCGACGCAGACCAAGTGGATTCGCATTTCTCCGGACTGGAACGCGATCGAGACGGCTAAGGGGGTGTATAATTCAACCTTTCTCGACAGGCTTGATGACATCGTCGACCAGTTACATGCCAAGGACATCAAGATCCTATTTATATTAGGATTCACCCCCTCATGGGCTTCTTCGAATCCGACGGCTCCCTTCCCCGACCGTACCCGGTATAAACCGGCCAATTGGTCCGATTGGGAGGACTACGTGCAGTTTATCGCAACCCGCTATCAGGGAAAGGTGACGGATTGGGAGGTATGGAACGAGCCGGATCATTTGGGATTCTGGAAGGATTCGGTTGCCGATTATAAAACGCTGCTGGAGAAAGCCTATATTCAGCTGAAGAACGTGGATCCCAGTAATCGTGTTTTGATGGCAGGCCTTGCCTTGAACGATGGGACCCAGGACTCCTACGGGTTAAATACGTTTTTCGACTCGCTGCTGGCAAACGGGGCGGGAGATTACATGGATGTTGTCAATTACCATGCCTATGGCTCGTCGGCCAATCTGATCGCCAAGTATAACGGCATGATGGATGTATTAAACAAATATGGTCTTTCCGGCAAAGACATCTGGGTGACCGAGACCGGCTATCGGAACAGCGGAGACAAGGAAAGCCCGAAAGCCAATTTTGTCGACGAAACGTATTTACTGCATAAGCAGTTCAGCAATATTAAACGGATATTTTGGTACAACTACCGGCGAACGGGAACAACCGGCGCGGTAGAGGAAAATTTCGGACTGGCCGATGCCGGCCTCAATCCATTGAAAGCGCTTTACTATTATCAGGCCGCCAATGGGGCACAATCTTTTTTTGGCGATCAGACAGAGAACGTGTTAACCCTTTATGTAAACGACAGTCCTCATGACAGCGGCATTACGCCGGTTAACGGCAATATGAAGGTAACCGAAGACCAATACATGTATTTTAAAATAAACGACAATTGGCTTTATGGAACGAATGAAGGCCTGGATCCGCTTGTTTATATAGACGTCACTTATCTGGATGACGGAACGGGCAGGTGGCGGCTTCATTATGATGCGCAGAGCAATGCGTACAAGAATGCAGGTACGGTCAATAAGTCAAACAGTCAAACATGGATCACGCAAAGCTTCGCGCTGACCGACGCCAAGTTCTCCAACTCGCAAAATGCAGGCTCCGATTTCCGCATCTGGGCCGAGCTGGGCGACTTAACGGTAAAAAGCGTGACGGTCCGCAAGGAAGACAATGCCGCCAGAGCGATTCTTCAGACGGAAAACAAGCAAAAGCTGATAGAGCAAGTCTTATCGACTGACCCGGCAATGGAAAGCTACACAACAGTGGAAACCATCGGAGGGCTAACCGCGCGAAGAATCGGCGGCAATACCAAATACGCTTACTTCCGCGTTTCCGATGCATTTGCTCGAGCAGGTAACACGAATCTGACGATAGGCGTTCAATACTTTGATGAAGGCACGGATTCAATCCGGATTCAATACAATTCGACAGGAAGCAATTATCAAAATGTGTACATCGCAAAAACGGGCACCAATACCTGGAAGACCGCGCAGTTTGCCGTTACGAATGCGAATTTCTCGAATCTGCAGAATTACTCCGCGGATCTTCGTATCGGCAATAATTATGACGGCAGCGTAGAATACATCCGCATGGTGGAAATTATTCGTTAGCGAATCGTTAACAAAAAAAGGAGCGACAAGCCTTGAAGAAAAAAACAATTCCTGCGCTGCTGCTAGCAGCGATTCTGTTCGGGTTGAACGTTACCGGAGCTTTGGCCGCAGTCAACCGGCTAGGAACGCCGCCGGCCGGATGGCAAACGTCAACGCCGCAGGAAAACACCTTTCAAGTCGAAGGGGCCGAAGAGACATTTATTTTGTTGGACAACCGGCAGGACGACGATTCGGCTTTTTTTATCATGACGAAGGAGGCATACGGAGCAAGAGCGTTCGACCCGGACCGTACAACGAAATTCGATGTGGACGACCCCAATAATATCGCCTATTGGTTGAACCATGATTTCATGCAGAATGGCAACGGCGGAAGAAGCCTTCCGGCGGGCATTGTCGAGTTTATCGACAGAAACCATGTCTGGGAAACGGAAGGCTGCCGCTCGGACAGCATTTGCCCCGCTGATTATACGACGACGGCCGGGATTGCCCTTTTGTCCCAGACGGAATACATTCAGTATGCCTCCAAGTTTGGCGTTCGCGACGGAGTCGGAAGCTCGTCCGAAGGCTGGTGGCTGCGAACTGCAAGGGGACTATCGGCCACCTCCGCAAGCCTGATGCTCCGCGTCAGGACGGATGATGCAGCGCTTGGCCAAACGCATGAGTTGGCTGCAAGCTATGCCAATGCCTTTGTCAAACCGGTGTTTTTTCTTAATGAGGATTTTTTTGCAAAAGTGAAGCTCCGTGTGGACACGATGGGCGAGCAAGTCAAACAAACCATTCTAAGCCGGTACGTCCCCGGACAACTGCAAGGATGGGGAACGGCTCAATATTCGGACGAGGAATTGGTTAAAATCGGATTTCAATTGCCGCAATCCATTATTGTAAGCGATTTCGAGCGAGGAATCGACGGTTGGACGGCAAGTACGCCGCAAGCGGTGCTCGTTCAAGACGGCAGTGCGCCTTTCGAAGGGGCCTACGCTGCCAGATGGGACGCCGATTTCTCGGACGGAGGCGCCGAGGTCCGATTGGACAGAACGCTGCCGGTGCCAATCCATATCAATGAGCTGCGGATTTCATTCCGAACCGTCGATATGAACGGCGTCTTCCTGGAATTATCGGACACGTCGGGCCGAACGGAACGATATACGGTAGAGCTTGATGCCGACGGTATTTGGCATGAAGCAGCCGTGGCGAATGACGCGGCTTTGGGCGCGATCGAGAAGCTTTCGATTGTCATCCCCAAAGAAAGGTTGAACGCGGGCGCAGCGGGCGGAAGCCTTTACCTGGATCAAGTAAAGATGTTGGTGCCTGGCGAGCTTGCCGGAAACGGCGGGTTCGAACAAGGGCTGTGGCTCGACCGCAGCGCCGCGGTTTCCATCGATACGTCGTTGCCCCATACCGGCGCGCAGTCAGCGCGAATCGAAGGCGGGGCAGCCGAATCATATATGTCGACGATTGTCAGGGTTGATCCAAGCGAACCGGCCGAATTGACCGTATGGATCAAGACGGACGGGATTTCGAAGGCAAACGCCGGGCATATCGAGGTTGTCGAGCTGGATGGTTATGGCGCTCCGATCGGCGACGTGAAATCCATCTACGTTACGGATACGGAGACGATGGACTGGAGCCGAATCGACGCATCGCTTGGTTTGGTGGACAGCCGCGCCGCATTTTTGAAGCTGTTTGTCCGCTTGGAGGGCGGAACGGCCGGTTCGCTGTATGTGGATGATGTCGAGATCGCCGCGTACTCCGAATCCGTCCAATTGACATTTCAACAGCTGGGTTATATTTTCGACCCGGAGGAAGTGCAAATCGGTCTCTCTATCCATCATAACGCATCCACGGAAAAAACATATACGGTGCTTCCATCCGTGCCTACCGATCCTCAAATGTTTGAGCCGGTCGAGGTAATAGCAGCTCCCGGCGGAGAAAACCTGTCGAACATCCCTCTTCCGGGCTTGAAGAACGGCCTTCATCAGCTTCGGGTAGAAATAAAAGAAGGGCAGCGAAGCGTCAAAGTATTGGAGCAAGCCTTCTCGGTTATGCCGACTTATCAACCGCAGTTTGGCGACAGCGAATCGATTGCCGGCATATCGACCCACTTTGCTTTGGAAAACCGGACCGGCTTGAATGAAGCCGGGCTTATGGACAGAGCCGGATTCCGGACAGTGCGCGACGAGCTGCAGTGGAATAAAGTGGAGAAAACGCCCGGCGTTCTCGATTTTGAGCGGCATGACGGTTGGGTGAATGAATTGTCGGACAGAGGCATTCAAATTATCGGAGTGATCAATGGCAACTTAACCTACTATAGCGGACTGGACGGGGTGACGAACTCCTATAAATACGGTCCCAGATCGATGAAAGAGCTGGATGGCATCGCCAATTACGCCTATGAAACGGCGCGTCATTACAAAGGAAAAGTCGATACCTTTGAAATTTGGAACGAGCCTAACCTGAAAGGCTTCTGGATGCCGGAGCCGAACGTAACGGATTACGCCGCGATGGTCAAGAGAGTCGCCGAGGCCATTCGTCTAGGAAATCCGGATGCGGTCATCATTGCCGGATCGGTAGCCAATCAGCAGGGATACACGTATCTGAACGATATGCTCGAGAATGGCGTATTCCCGTATATTGACGCCATCTCGTTTCATCCGTACAGCTGGCCTAATGATCCCGATACCCAATACGAGTCGAAGCTGCAAAATTATGCGGATACGCTCAAGCCTTTTGGCGCGTGGAAGGATTTATACGTCACGGAGGTAAACTGGCATACGGCCGATAACATCCAGGGCGTAAGCGAGGAGCTTCAGGCGCGTTACCTCATCAAGCATTACGCCATCAGCGCGGATCACGGCCTGAAGGTCAGTTCGATATACGATTGGCGCAACGATGGCGAGGATCCGTTGTCCAATGAGCATAATTACGGGATAACGCATGCCGATTATTCGGCGAAACGATCCTTGATCGCTTTGAATCAATTCAACAGAACGCTTGCGGCAGCGCAGTTCATAGGGGAGATGGATCTCGGCGCGGACCTGAAAGCGTACGCTTATTTGCGGGATGGAAAGCCGATCCTGCTGATGTGGTCGAACGATGGGGAGAAAACATACGACTTCGACGGCGAAACCGTAAAAGTGACGGATATGGACGGCAACCCGGCGGGCGCGCAATCCAACATATCCGTCGGAGAAAATCCGGTTTATGTGGAAGGCTTGAGCGACGAATGGCTGCTTAAAGCAGTCTCCTCCCGGTTGGCGAAGGATTACGAGAACTGGCTTGCCGCGGCGGAAGCGGAGCTCGGAGCTTCGGCGGTTGCCGATATTCGTCCGGCTATTGCAGAGCTGAAATTGTACGCCGAACAACTAAACGGCCAGTCGGCCATGCCTTCATCCACTGTCGTTGCAAGCTTGTTAACAGAGCATTATAGCCAAGGAAACCTCCTGATCGAACAGATGGGATCAGGGACACTGAACAATGAGTCCGTGATGTCCATCCTGTATGAACTCTACCGCGCAGGCGAAGCCTGGGAAAGATTGCTATCGGCAAGCGCCGATTCGCAAGCGATGCCTGCGGAGCTTGCATCCATTGCGGATTTAAGCGACGTGTCGGCGCAAATTCAGGATAAGGTCCGTCTGAGCGGCGGCGGTTCTTTGCCGTTTGCCGAGGAAGTGCTCCGGCACGCCAAAAAGCGGAACGGGCTGGCGGTCTCCTACAAGGCTGGCGGGCGAGTCGGCCCGGCAATCGCTTGGGACAAGGCCTCCTCGCTGTTGTTGCAATGGTCGGAGAAGCTGGCGGCGTTCGAAGCCGTAAACCGTACGGACGTGTTCATCCATGTCGCTCCTTCCGCCGTCACCATGCACGAAGGGGATCAAGCCGAATTCAAGGTTACCGTAAGCAGCGATTCGGCTCCCATAGCGGGTCAGATCCGCATAGTCGACGAAAACGGCAAGAGTCTGGGAGAAGAGCGGGAGCTGGTGCTTGCCGGCGGAGAACGGAAGGAACTGACGCTGGGGCTCGAGGATACTTTAGATTTGAAGGCTGGCTCCTATGCGTTCAAAATCGAAATTGTACAGAACGGTCTAGTGCTTCAGACGCAATTGCTTCCCGTAACGGTCAAAAGCAAATTCGATCTCGAGCTGCTTCCATCGGCCAGTACGCTATCCGGGCTGGAAACGATCGATGTAAAGGTCACCAACCTGTTTGCCTCGACTGTAACGGGGGGTGTTGCCCTAGAGGCTCCGGAGGGCTGGAGGCTGCAAACGGAAAACATCCAAGTAACGCTGACGGCGGGCGCGGAGCAAGTGGTTTCTTTCCCGGTCGAACAGTTCGCGCGGAAGCCTTTCAACGAGTATGCCTTTCGCATGTCTATCCGGGATGAGGATGGGGAAGCGTTAATAAGCAAAGAATCGTTGCTTTCCTTCATCGTAACCGCGAAGGCGAACCAGCCGGTCGACATCGGAGATAGGGACGCCGGATTGCAGGCATGGCAGGACGCTTATCCCTTGTACCTGAATCAACCGGAGAACCCGGCTTCGGAAGCGCAATGGCAAAACGGCAATGCGAGCGCCAAAATGTATGCTTTGTGGGATGATGAGGCATTTTACGTGCTGGCAAAGGTATATGACGACTACATGAGCAACAACATGCACGGCGCTTCTATTTGGAACGGCGACAGCGTGCAGCTTGCCTTTGATACAAAAAATCAAAAAACGACGACATACAATGCCGATATGTACGAATATGCCTTTGCTTTGACCGGCACGCTGGAGGAAACGTTCGCATTCAGCGCGGCCGGAGGGAAAACGCCGGGAGCGAGGCCTGGAGATTGGTCCAACATCACTAGGGACGAAGGGCGGAAGCTGACGTTGTATACCATTCGGATACCGAAGTCCGAATTGACGCCGATGGTTCTTGAAACCGGCTACGTTTTTGGTTTTAACGCGGCTATTAACGACGGGGATATGCTCGATCGCGAAAGTTATCATGAATTCACGAAGGGGCTCGCTTCATCAAAAAATCCAAGTCATTACTACAGCTGGAAGCTGGTGGAAGCGGATATTATTCGGGAGACGGAAGGTGTGATCGTCCCTCGACCCATCATTCCGGTTGACCCTGAAAGGATAAGGCTGAATACTTCTGCCGCTTCGGCGACGACAGAAACGGCATCGGACGGATCGCGCGTGACCAGGTTCGTCTTTGAAGCAGATCAGGTTTCGGATGCGTTCGAACGATTAAAAGAGTATGCGATCGGAAAGCGCTCGATTATCATTCAGACCCCGCAGGAAGAATCCCGCGTGAGGGTCGAACTGCCGGCCAGCGTTCTGGCGGCCGCCGCAACGTCGATCCAGGGAGCCTACGTGATCGTTCAATCCGGGGCCATTAGCTATGAACTGCCGCTGGCGGCTATCGACTGGTCGGACATGGCGACATGGCCGGTTGGAGAAGAGGGAGAGTCGATGTATATCTCCATTTCCATCCATCGACATGAGGATCGCGACGCGGCCCGCATCAACCAAACATTAAAGGATGCCGGCTTGCGCCCGTTAACCGTCCCGGTCGAATTCACGGTTGCTGCGCACTCCGATGACGGCAAAGTCGAATTAAACGATTTCGGGAACACCTATGTCGCGAGGATGATTCCGGTTGACGGCGCGGTCAATCCAGCTGAACTATCGGGCGTTCGCCTGGATCCCCTGACCGGAGAGAGCTACTTCGTCCCTACCGTGTTCGAAAGGCGAGACGGCCTATTCATGGCAAAGCTGATGCGCCCGGGCAACAGCATTTATACCGTGGTGGAGAATAAAGCTCATTTTGCCGATATCGCGGGGCATTGGGCGAAGGGGGACATCGAGTTGATGGCATCCAAGCTGGTCGTAAAAGGCCGCAATGAGCAGCAATTTGCTCCTGACAGCAGATTGACCCGAGCGGAATTCACCGCTTTGCTTGTCCGTTCTCTGGGGTTGGAAGCAGCAGCTCCCGCCAACTCGCGATTTGCCGACCTTCGGCAGCAGGACTGGTTCTACGGTTACGTTCACGCCGCTTATAAGGCCGGCTTGGTCGATGGCGTCTCGGAAAGCCGATTCGAACCCGATGCGGCGGTTACCCGGGAGCAAATCGCCGTAATGACCGATCGTGCCCTTAAGTTTGCGCGAAGCGGCCAAAGCCGTGCAGAAGCAACGCAGGGGAGCGGGACAACGGGGCTGGCGCCGTTCAATGATCGTGCCGAGGTCAGCGTCTGGGCGCGGACCGGGGTCGAGACGATGATCAATGCCGGCTTGATGAGCGGAATCTCGGAGCATCGATTTGCTCCCCATGAATCGGCGACGCGCGCGCAAGCTGCCGTTCTCGTCAAACGGTTACTGCTTCACCTCGGATTTATCAACAACTGAAATAAATAACCGCGATGAAGCGCCACTCGTTTTTTGAATGCCAACGATATCTTATTTGCAAGCAGCTCGGCAGGGCTTTTCTTTATGCGAAGAGTGTATAACCGAGTACCCGGGAGACGCATAATAGTCGCATTAATGTAAACCTGGAGGTCCTCAATGGAAGCGAATCCTACAGATAATGACACGAAAATCGGCCTTTCGATTTTTGCGTTGGGCGGCGTATTCGAAATCGGCAAAAACATGTACGTCGTTGAATACGGCGACGATCTTGTGGTCATCGACTGTGGCTCGAAATTCCCGGATGAAAGCCTGCTCGGCATTGATTTGATTACCCCGGATATCGGCTACCTGCTGCAAAATAAAGATAAAGTACGGGCCCTCGTCATTACGCATGGCCATGAAGATCATATCGGCGGCGTCCCTTATTTTCTCAAGCAGCTTCGCGTCCCGGTGTATGCGACCCGTCTCACGCTTGGCCTGATCGAATTGAAGTTGAAGGAGCATCGCCTGAAGAAAACCGAACTTCACGAAATAACGGCAGCTTCCGTGCTTGCGCTAGGCAAGTTGAAACTAAGCTTCTTCCGAACCAACCACAGCATCCCCGATTGCCTTGGCATTGTGCTCGATACGCCGGCCGGCCGGGTCGTCCATACGGGGGACTTCAAGTTCGATCTGTCTCCGGCGAATGGGCAATATCCCGAGATTCATAAAATGGCCCGAATTGGCGAAGAAGGAGTTCTTGTGCTTCTATCGGAGAGCACGAATGCGGAGCGACCGGGGTTCACGCCTTCCGAGAGCTTGGTCGGAGACAAGATCATGGAGGCGTTCCAGAAGGCCAGGCATCGCGTATTCCTGTCGACGTTCGCCTCTAACGTGAGTCGCCTGCAGCAGGTGGTCGACGCGGCGATCCATACGGAGCGCAAGCTTGCTTTGATGGGACGAAGTATGGTTAACGTCGTGAACGTCGCGCTGGATTACGGTTATTTGACGATGCCCGAGGGCATGCTTATCGATATTAAGGATGCTAGCGAGCTCCCAAGGGACAAGGTTGCCATTTTGTGCACGGGAAGTCAAGGGGAGCCCATGGCTGCTCTGTCGCGCCTAGCCAACGGCAACTTTGCTCAAATGGATCTGCTGCCCGAGGATACGGTCATCTTCGCGTCATCGCCCATTCCAGGCAACGAACGCAGCGTAGCCGCCGTTCTGGATCAATTGTATCTGCGAGGCGCCTACGTGATTCATGGCTCCGGATCATCGACGGGGATGCATGTTTCCGGTCATGGGAGTCAGGAAGAGCTTAAGCTGATGCTTACTTTAATGAAGCCAGCCTATTTTGTGCCCATCCACGGAGAGTATCGGATGTTGGTCCGGCATAAGGAACTGGCTCAATCCGTAGGCATGGATGGCAATGACGTATTCCTTATGCGCAATGGCGACGTGCTGAACGTTACCCGGCATGGTGCGGAGCAGAACCGCAAGGTGACCGCAGGCAATACGCTGATCGATGGTCTGGGCATCGGCGATGTCGGAAACGTTGTCCTGCGGGACCGCAAACATTTGGCGGAGGATGGCATTCTGATTGTCGTGGTGACGCTCAGCAGCGATGAGGGGGCCCTGTTATCCAGACCGGAGATTATTACACGGGGGTTCGTGCACGTTAAGGAATCAGAGGCGTTGCTGGCCGAGTTGAATCAGAGAGTAACCGCGGACGTTTCGGAGCTGCTGGCGGGCGAGAATCGCAAGTGGTCGGTGCTGAAGCATGTCATCCGCAAAAGCTGCGGCAGTCTCATCTTGGAGCGAACGCGCAGACGTCCGATGATTTTGCCCGTCATTATTGAGGTGTAAGCCTTATATCGAATGGGGACCAGACGCGAGATGGAGAAGAAAAAATGGGATTTGGCTGCACTGGCGAGCATCCCTTTGATTATGACATTGGCTAATTCGATGCTGATACCCGTACTGCCGCTTATGCAGAAAAAAATGGGCATTACCGGCATTCAAACAAGCCTTATTATTACGGTATACGCCGCTATCTCAATCCTGTGCATTCCCATTGCGGGATACTTATCCGATAAGCATGGCAGGAAGAAGATCATCCTGATCGGCTTGTCCATAACGGCCATTGGCGGCGCGATCTCCGGGCTAGGGGCCTGGTTGCTCAGTACCGGCGCTTATTGGACGATTCTGGCAGGGAGATTCGTTCAGGGGATCGGAGCGGCAGGAGCCTTCCCGATCGTCTTGCCAATTGTTGGCGATATGTTCAAAAGCGATGATGAGGTAAGCAATTCGCTTGGCATTATCGAAACGTCCAATACATTCGGCAAGGTGGTCAGTCCCGTGCTGGGGTCCGCCCTCGCAATGGTCGTTTGGTATCTACCGCTGGCCGTCATTCCGTTCCTGTCGGTCCTGTCCATAGCGGCGGTCGCCATCCTGGTGAAAGCGCCGAAGCAGCAAGAAGGCGAAGCCCCGGGATTCCGCGAATTTCTTCGCGGCCTCAAAGAGACGTTAGCCAGGAACGGGCTTTGGCTTTACGCTATTTTCCTGATCGGATGCATGGCCATGTTTATTATGTTCGGGTTCCTCTATTATCTCTCCAACACGCTGGAAGACGAATACAGCATCAAGAATATTCAGAAGGGGCTTGTGCTTGCCATACCGTTATTCGCCATATGTTCGTCATCGTTCGCTGCGGGGAAGATCATCGGCAAGAAGAAAACCGTCATGAAGTGGTGCACGGTCATCGGACTGGCGCTTTTGTCCGCCACGATGATCGTCTGCGGGCTTCATCGCACGGACTCTCTAGTTTGGCTGATCGTTCTGCTTTTCCTGGGGGGAATGGGCATCGGCATGTCGCTGCCCAGTCTGGATGCGTTGATCACGGAGGGTATCGAGAAGGAAGAGCGAGGCACCATTACTTCACTATACAGCAGCGCGAGATTTATCGGAGTGGCCGGGGGCCCGTTAGTTGCATCAACGCTGATGAAACAGGAAAGATGGCTGTTCTACATGTTCGCGGCGATCGGAATCGTCTGCTGTCTGGTCGCCTTGTTCGCTCTCAAGCCGAAGAAGGGTGACGAATGAAAAGGGCTGGGAAACGGAAATCGTTTCTCAGCTTTTTTGGCTTGACGGCCGGCGCCTTTAAGGGTTAAGTAAAGAAGAGCAATTACTTTAATGCGGGTAAGGGGAAGAGTGACATGGGAGAAAGCTTAACGGTATTGTTTCAAGGCGATTCCATCACGGATGGAGGACGCGGGCGCAACGAGGATCTTAATCATATTATGGGGCACAGCTACCCGTATCTGATTGCCAGCAAGCTGGGGCAACATCATGCGGAAGCGCGTCCCCGTTTCATCAATCGCGGTGTCAGCGGGAATCGCGTGTCGGACTTGTATGCCAGGTGGAACGAGGACGCCATTAGTCTGGAGCCGGATGTCCTCAGCATCCTGATCGGCGTCAACGACGCTTCGCGTATCATAAATGGACTGCCGAGCGGAGCGACCGATCGGTTCGAGCGGGCGTACAGGCATTTGCTTGAGGAGACCAGGGAGGTGCTGCCGGATACGAAGCTTGTGTTGTGCGAGCCGTTTATCCTGGAGGCAGGTACACTGGCTGACAACTGGGAAGGCTGGTCACGCAAGCTAAGCGAGTATCGCGAAGTCGTACGGCAATTAAGCGGCGAATTCGGCACCGTGCATGTACCGCTGCAAGCCGCGTTCGACCAAGCCGCATCGCGAACGGACGCGGCCTATTGGCTCTGGGACGGCGTCCACCCGACGGCGGCCGGCCACGGGTTGATCGCCGAGGAGTGGTTGGCGGCGGTGAAGCTGTTCTAAACCTGCCAGACTTGAGAACAAAAGATTAAAAAATCTAACAGACACCAGCGACGCTATTTGGCCGATTTTAACCTCAAACAAAATCTAGCGGACAGAAATGACACTATTGAATCATAATGGAGCCAATATGCGACTGGACGTTTTGGTTTTTTGAATCACCTTCTGGAGATTTTTTCATTGGTTTCACGCACCTCTATCATCAACCATTGGAAGATGTATTAGCCAATGAAGTCGTAGAGGTGCTTTTTGTTATGCGTTAAGGAGAACGCAGGCAGGGACAAGGTTATTCCCTGTGATCGAGTCTATCGAGGGGCTCTTTCAGATTTCTTTTAAGTCTCTCTGTTATACTTGGACAGGAATATTATAATAGGAGCGGAATGGAGAGAGTATAGGATGAGAAAGCAGCTGGCTTTATTGTTGGTGTTCCTGCTTGCCGCGTTGCCGGTTAACGGTCTGTGGACGCCGATTGTGCAAGCAGCCTATGATTACGATGGAAGAGGCGATGGCAGCGAAGCTAATCCCTATGTGATTCTGACGGCGGAGGATCTGGATGGCGTCCGGGAAAACTTGACCGGGAGTTACAAGCTGGGAGCGGATATTGATTTGTCCGCGTTTGGCAACTGGGAGCCGATTGGGGGACAGGCTGCCCATTTCACAGGGACTTTTGATGGCGATTTTCATACAATAAAGGGCATGACTATCAACTCCTCGGCAAGTTACCTCGGTTTGTTTGGGTCAGTGAATGGTCAGACTCCCGTTTTCCCTACACCGGTAAGGATAAAAAACGTGCGGCTGGAGAATGTGGATATTACCGCTACTGCCCCGGCCTCTCAGGCAGGCGGTTTAGCGGGAGCTATAGCGGATCACGCGAGAACCGAAGGCATCTACGTCAGCGGCACGATTAGTGGCATTGGATACACCGCCGGAGGGATTGTTGGGCAGATGAGAAATGGGATGTCGAATAGCGAGGCGCATATAGAGATCGAAGGTTCGTTCAGGTATGCAGGCGGCTTGACCGGCATAGCTGGAGGCGGAGCTTTAATCGAACAAAGTTATGCAACCGGTGATGTTCTTACGAGTGGAGAAATGGCCGGGGGGTTGGTTGGTTGGGCAACAGTTATGCAAGCGATAAACAGCTATGCAACCGGCAATGTGACATTGCTGGACGGCGGTGTTTCATGGTCTTACCCCGGTGCGGGCGGCCTGATAGGACAGGCATCTAATTCAGTTACGTTAACCAACAGCTATGCAAGTGGAAATGTGGTTTCCGAAATCGGCAGTGCCGGGGGATTGATAGGTAGCAGGACAAGCCCTCCTCCAACCATACATTTGAATGATTCCTACTGGAAAGCTACGGTTCCGCCATTGGCCGCGGTCGGAGGAGGAGCGGATTATGACGGCTCCGTTAGCGAATCCGACATGCTGGACTGGAACACCTATGACGGCTGGAATTCGGCAATCTGGGGGATACGGGATGGAGAGAGCCTGCCTTACTTGAATCGCTTTGCGCCGGAGGTGCGGGTCGCCCAGTTGGAGTCGGATTATGGAACGAGTGCGCCGGGCAACGAGCTTGCGGTGAATGTGACGGTCCGTGACGGAAGTATCGGAGAATCGCTTAAGATACGGTTGGCGCTTAATAATGCACAAGATGCCATGGTGGCGGAAAAGGAGTACACCTTGAATGCCAGTGGCCTGAGTCAGCCGCTTGCAGAATGGACGGTTACCTTTGACGAGGTTCAATATCCGGCTGGAACTTATCATCTGATTGTAACCGTCGAGGATAAGGTTGGTGCACACGCATGGGAGCAGACATTCTTTTTTGACATAAACGATACAACAGCCCCGGCCGCGCCGGAGCTGACGGGTCCGACTGACGGAGCCAGTCTGAACGACACCACGCCGACGATTAGCGGCACAGCAGAGCCGGGCAGCACGGTGACGATTATCTTGGACGGCAGTGATGCCGGGTCTGTGCCGGTCGGAGCGGGCGGCACTTGGACGTGGACGCCGCCAACCGCGCTTGGCGAAGGTGACCATACGGTACAAGTGCGTGCAGAAGATGCTGCCGGCAATGTCGGCCCAGGCTCCGCCGCACGTACGTTCACGGTGGATACGACAGCACCGGCCGCGCCGGAGCTGACGGTTCCGACTGACGGAGCCAGTCTGAACGACACCACGCCGGCAATTGGCGGCACAGCAGAGCCGGGCAGCACGGTGACGATTATCTTGGACGGCAACGATGTCGGGACGGTGTCGGTTGGAGCGGGCGGCACTTGGACGTGGACACCGCCGACCGCGCTTGGTGAAGGCGACCATACGGTACAAGTGCGTGCGACAGATGCGGCAGGCAATGGTGGAACAGATTCGGATACGAATACGTTCACGGTGGATACGACGCCCCCGACTGCGCCGGTGCTGACGGTTCCGACTGACGGAGCCAGTCTGAACGACACCACGCCGACGATCAGCGGGACAGCAGAGCCAGGCAGCACGGTGACGATCAACCTGGACGGAAGTGATGCCGAGTCTGTGCCGGTCGGAGCGGGAGGCACTTGGACGTGGACGCCGCCAAACGCCCTTGGCGAAGGCGACCATAGCATAGTGGTGCGTGCAGAAGATGCGGCGGGCAATGGCGGACCAGATTCGGATACGAACACGTTCACGGTAGACGTGACCGCGCCGGTCATTACGCTTCTGGGCAGCGCAACGATGTCGATTCTGACGGGAGATGTCTTTGTCGACCCGGGAGCGACGGCCGAAGACGCCTTGGAAGGCGCTGTGCTCGTGACGGTCACAGGCCACGTTGAACACCTGACTCTCGGCGACTACGAACTGACATATAGAGCGCAAGACAGCGCCGGCAATCTGGCTGCAGAGGTGACGCGTACCGTTCGCGTAAATGCACGGAGCATCCCGGTGTATTATTCGAGCAATGCCGATCTTAAACAACTGACGATAACTGCAGATGGAGCGGAACAACAACTGACGCCGTTATTTGCTCCGGAGACCACGAGCTACAGGCTGGAGACGGTTGCGGAGCAGATAGACATTCGAATTGTTAAGGCGCACAGCGGGGCGACTGTCACGTTGAAGGAGGCGCGGCTCCCTGCTTCGGGCATTTGGACGCTTGATCTTGCCGAAGGAGACAACCTGTTCGACATCAAGGTGACAGCGGAGAACGGAACGGTGAAAACCTACCGCCTGACGATTGTTCGCCTTGCCGATCAGGAACAGCCCGAACCGACAGCTTGCGCGTTCCGCGATATTGCGGGTCACTGGGCGGAAGAGCCGATATGCGAAGCGGCTGCGCAAGGTCTTGTTCAAGGCGATGACGCGGGAATGTTTCATCCGCAGCGGCAGGTCACGCGGATAGAGTTTGCGGCAATGCTGTTGCGTGCGCTCGACATTTCTTCCGAGGGGGAGAGCCGCGCGCTTACGTTCTCCGACGCCGACCGGATTCCGAATTGGGCGAAGGATGTCGCAAGCGCCGCGGTGAACGCAGGCGTGCTGGAAGGGTATTTGGACGGTACGCTGAGACCGTTGCAAACGGTAAACCGCTCGGAAATGGCGGCCATGATGACAAGAGCCATGGAACGGAGCCTTAGCGGAGAGGCGAGCACAAATGGGGAGGCAAGCACAAGCGGAGAGGCGAGTCTTACCGGAGACACAACTGCTCCATTCGCCGATGACGCAGATATTCCGGATTGGGCGCGAGCGTACATCTACACGGCGGCACAACACGGCTTGCTCTTCGGGCGAGGCGACAATCTATTCGTTCCGAACGGCTTGGCGACCCGAGCGGAAGCGGCGGTTACGATTCTTCGCTTGTGGCAAATTATTCAGTAAATCAGCCCATTGTCCGGGTTGGACGGCGCAGACGTTCCACCTTACTTAAAGCAATAATTTGGCGAGTAACTTGCAGATACGGTATACAGGACAACAATTGTGCGAAAATGCACAATTAAGCAACCTCTCATAACTATAGCTGGGCTGAAGGGAGAAAACCCGACACGGCGGGGATCTGCGACGGGGCTATTTTCGGAAATCGTCCCGTTTCTTGTCAGGCATGAGGGTGCGTTTTATAATGAAGGGGTACTTTAATCTACTACAAAAGGTTGTTCAAAAAGTCCGCTTCCCATCACGAAGTATGCCAAGAAGCGTATTCGACATCGAATCTTGAATTCAGGCGAAACTTCCGGTGCTCACGTAGCTTTCACTACGCTCCGCTCCTCAGTTTCTACCTTCATCCAATCTTCTCGGTGCTGAAAACCGAACTTTTTGAACACGCACTATAAATTGGACCAAAGGACCCTCCTATATGAGCGCAACAATAGAGCTTCTCTTTATGATTGCTTCTCTCATCATGATCGGCATTATTTTTATCTCGGTTTACAGCTTTCGAAGACAGCGAGGCATACGATACTTGCTAGGCTTGATCGTATGCCGATTTGTGTACGCCAGCGGCGTTATTTTGGCGAATAGCGTTCACGCTTTAACCGAGAAGCTGTTCTTCCACAATGTTTTCCAAACTGCGCTTAACCTCATGGTACCGTTCTTTATCCTGTTCGTCCTGGAATGAATATATCCGGACAAGCCTATGAAGACAAGATGGAAGATAGGCCTGCTCGCTGGTTTCGCGTTGTGGTCGACGCAGATGTGGCTCGATCCCAAGCTGCACTGGATCTATCGATCGATTGAGCTTGTAGACGGGCAATTGACCATTACGCGGACTGCCTACTCTATGTCTTTCACGTTGCTTTGTTTTCTTGTATTGGCCGCCAGCCTATATGCCCTGTTTCAATATATGAGGAATATTCGCAGCGATTTGCGCAAGCCGGGAATGTGGGTGTTGTTCCTATCCTCTTTTTCGTTCGTGTTGGAAATTGTGAAATTCGCAAATCCGCAATGGTCCTCTTGGCTGCTTCCGTTAACGGTGTATTGCGGGTTTCTCGGCTCGCTTATGTTAATTATTATTTTGCGGTCCAAGTTTTTTTCTCTAGTTCCTTTTGCCAGAAATCTTGTGCTGGATACGTTGCAAGAAAGCATCGTGGTTGCCAATGCTTCCGGAAAGGTAATCGACAGCAACAAGCAGTCTTCCTTATGGTTTGACCAGCTTGGTTACTCCTCTATTGCCGAACGGAACATCTCGGACTTGCTGGCGTTCTGGCCGGATTGGCTTGCTCTGTGCAAGGCGATGCAGCAAGGGAGCGTCGAGATCGAAGCCGTGGTGGATGGAGAGCGGAAGAGGTACCGCGTCAACGTGTATCCGCTCCATACCTTGCGAATGCAAGGACAAGGCAATATTTCGCTTATTGTCGATATTACGGAGAAGCAGCGGGATCTGGAGCAGATCGCGCAATTGAATCAACTGAAGGATCAGCTTATTGCCATAGTATCTCATGATATTCGCGGTCCGCTCGCGCTGCAGTTTCAATTAATTGAATTGCTGGAGGAGGATCGCGACGGCTTCCAGGCCGATCATCAGGAAATCATAGCACAGTTGGGCGGTCAGATTCGAAATACGCTCGGCATGTCCACGAACCTGCTGGAGTGGTTCCGCAGCCAGCGCGAAGATATGGCGCTTCGCCCGCGAGAACTGGAGCTGATCGAGGTTGTCGAGGACTGTATTCACTTGCTTCATATTTATAGCGGGGCGAAGCAAATCGACGTGACGCATTCGGTTGATTCGGGCATACGGGTGTATGCAGACCGGGAAGCACTAGGATTGATCCTGCGGAATTTGCTGTCCAATGCCATCAAATTCACCGGATCAGGCGGCGCGGTTCATGTTGGCGCGGAACAATCGGGCGGGACGGTTATCGTATCCGTCCGCGATAACGGAATAGGCATGAGTCAAGAGCAGGTTCGGCGATTGTTGGAGGATAAGCAGCTTGGATCATTAGAAGGCACCTCCGGCGAGACAGGGGCCGGGCTGGGATTGCTTGTTACGCGACAATTCATATTGCGCAGCGAAGGGAACTTGACGGTTGAAAGCAGGGCAGGCGAAGGTAGCTTGTTTAAATTTACAATGAGAGGCGGCACTCCATTATGAAGGTTCTCCTGGTCGACGATGAGCATGCCATGTTGCTCGCCATGCGATTGCTGCTGGCAAAGATCGAAGGCGTGGAGCTTGTCGGAGCTTTCCAGAGCGCCGCGGAGGCGCTGGACTTTGTACATCGCACGGAAGTGGACTTGGCCTTTCTGGACATCCAGCTTGCCGAGGACAGCGGCTTGGATCTGGCCCGCCGCTTGCGTTCGCTGAATGCCGGTCTGGACATCGTGTTTACGACTTCCCATACGGGTTTCGCCATGCAGGCTTACGATGTATACCCGCTCGACTATATGGTCAAGCCCATATCGAGGAAACGATTGGCTCAGACCATCTCCAGAGCTGCGGCCGGCCGAGCCGTCCCCGAAGCGCAGGCGCAGACAAGAGATTCGACGGCCAGCCGACTAGAAGTACGCGGATTGGGTTGCTTCGAAGCAGGCGGCGAGCAGACGGGTAATGTGAGATGGATATCCCGCAAAAGCATGGAGTTGTTCGCTTACCTGGTCAATCATCGAGGACGCAGCGTGGCCAAGGCGCGGGTAATAGAGGAGCTATTCCCGGACATGCCTTTTAAGAATGCGGAACGGTATCTCTATACAGCGGTATACCAGCTTAGGAAAGTATTATCGGAGCATGGATGCAAGGAAATGGTCGTGTCCGCCCAAGAAAAATATCGGGTCGATCTCGATTGCGCGGATGTCGACTTTATCCGGTTCGAAGAGGAACTGCAGCAATGTCCGGAGGTCAACGAGAGCAATGCGGCCGCCGCGATCAAGTTGGAAAGCCGGTTCACGGGCGAACTGTTCGAAGGCAGCGCCTTTGATTGGGCCGACGCCGAGCGGGAACGATTGACCATCCGATACGAGTCATTCGCCAGACGCCTGGCCGTCTGGCTCCTGGCTCAGAAGCAATACAGGGAAGTAACCCGGATCGCCGGCCGAATTGCGGCTCGCAATGCGTTCGACGAAGAGGCGCGTATGCTGCTGCTGCAAGCCTACGGAGCAATGGGTGACCGGCAATCGCTTCGGGATTGTTACGCCTCCTACAAGCAGTTGTTGCACGAGGAGCTTGGCGTGGGGCCAGCCCCTCATGTGGAACAGCTGTACGAGCAGTATCGGTAGACGTAGCCGCGATACGGCACCTCAATCCGGAATCTTTAGCCGGACGACGGTACCAAGCCCTTGTTTGCTAAGAATTTGCAACCCTTCATCCGTGCCGTAAGCCAGCCGGATTCTTCGATTGGTGTTGGCCAGGCCGATGTGGCCTGCATCGCCCGTATCCCCCGCATCCCCCGTATTTCCGTAGTCATCCTCCAAATGCATGGCGACCGAACGGCGTATTTCTTTCAGCCGTTCTTTTGACATGCCAACCCCGTTGTCGATGACGGAGATAGCCGTCCACCCGGGATAACGAACTAGCTTGATTTTGATCCCCCCGTTGCCGGCCATCTCCTTAATGCCGTGATAAAGACTGTTCTCGATCAGTGGCTGCAGGACGAGCTTGACGGTACTGTATGGTTGGATATCGTCGGGATCGTAAGCCCAGACGCACCGGAACTTATCGCCGTATCTAATCTGCTGAATCGCGACGTAATGTTTCGTATAGTCGATCTCCTTCATTAACGGAACGATCCGGCCCGGCTTGTCCAGCGTATACCGCAACAGCTCCGACAGATGCTCCAACATGTCGTTGACTTCGTTCGGCCTGCCGGTCAACGCCATCGCCTTCCAGTTCAGCGTCTCCAGCGTGTTGAACAGGAAGTGGGGATTGATTTGCGATTGCAGCGCGAGCAGCTCCGCCGCCTGAAGTCTGAACTTCTTCTCGGATAGCTGGACGCCCAGATAGTTGGACTGTATAAAGTTGCGCGTCATCGTCTGAATGATATAGCCGTATTCGTCCTCGCCCTTGCCAGCGCTGGGGATTTCGGGCAAAGGGAGTCCTTTCTCGGCCGATTTGATAATGGAGATCATGCGGTGGATATGTCTAAGCGATCGTCTGGTCAGCAGGTAAGTCAGCGCCAAGCCAAGCAGGAACGAAAGCGCGACGACATAAACGGTGGACTGGCTAAGTCGGAACGATATTCGGTTGAGCTCGTCTTTGGGCACTAGCGAAATATAGCGCCAACCGTCGTGCATGCCGGACATAAGCTGCGTGCCGGCGAACGTTTGTTTATCCAGCTCCACGTCGAAGCTCCTGGTATCAGGCGACAGCGACGACAGCTTTTCTTGCACCGAATCGGGAAGGATCGAGGTTTGATTCCGGAACAGGATCCCCCCGGCTTCGTCCAAAATGATCAGATGCTGGCCGTCCATGCTCGCGAACGATTGGAGCCATCGATCCAGGTAGTCTGTATAGATATTAACCGCGATGACGCCGATGGCTCCTCCCGTAAGCAGGGAGGTCAGCGGCTTGTACAGCGTGGTTACCGCAATCGGATCTTCGAAGCTGTAACGCTGAATTTGGCGTTGCTCGAGCAGGATGCCGACCGGGTTTTCCCTGGCGCGAAAACGCTCCAGCCAGTCGGAGTCGGGATAACGATCGAGCGTCGAGAGTCCCGTTCCGCTAGCGAGAAACTGATTGTAGGGATTGTTTACGTGGACGTAGATGGATTGGATAAACGGTTTGGCGTTCGCCGGGCTGTCGATCAGATTGCGCATCATTCCCAAGAGGCGTTGGTTATCGAACGTTACATATTGGGTACGCAATATTTCTTCCAGCTGGTACAGCACTTCGGGCGTGCCCATGCTGATGCCAAGCGTCTCGATATCTTGGAAGACAAGCTCCATGTTGCGATCGATTTGATGCACCAGCTGCAGATTGTCGCGCGCGGTCTCTCCTTCCCGGTTTTGCTTCGTAATGACGATCGACAGCGTTCCGAGCACGATGGTCGGAATAAGCAAAGGAATAAGGAAAAGCAGCATGTTTTTTACGAAAAATCGTTTTCTCATGTCGGCCCCGTTACTCGTTCAACCCGGACAGCTGGCGGAATTCGCGCGGACTCATGCCGTGGTAACGCTTGAAGGTCCGCGTGAAGTTTTTGGCGTAGCTGTAGCCCACCATCTCGCTCACCTGATAAGTTTTGTACCGAATGTCCTTCAGCAACTCCGCCGCTTTGTTCATCCGAACCGACACCACGTAATCGGAGAAGTTTTCGCCCGTCTTTTCCTTAAAGTATTTACTGACGTAATGCGGGTTCATATGGACCAGACTTGCAGCTTCCTCCAGCGTTGCACGCGCGTAATTCGCGGCGACGTAATCTCGAATGGTTCTGACGACCTTCTCGTTAAAGGAGGCGTCCGCGCCGCCCGCGCCGCGCTCCTCGTCGAGTTCCATCTTGAGCGAGGTGAACACCTCGAACAACTCCTGATATTTGGTCGGTTTGACGATATAACTTTTGACATCGTATACGATCGCCTGCTTGGCGTATTCGAAATCCTTGTAGCCGCTCAGGAACAGAACCTTGACTCGGCTCTTTGCCTCATGCAGCGTGCGGGCGACGTCCAGCCCCGACATAATCGGCATGCGGATGTCGCACAGCAGCGCGTCTACCTCGCGATTTGCTATGAATTCCAAAGCCTCCTTGCCGTCCCCGCATTGTCCTATCAGCTCGAAGCCGACCTCGTTCCAAGGAAAATATTGCGACAATCCGTTGCGAATTTCGGCTTCGTCGTCCGCAAGCAACAGCTTGTATTTCATTGCGATCCGATCCTTTCATCCACGGAATAATTGCAAACGATTTCATGGTTAACAGCATAAAGGAAATGTTTCCGTTTGTACAGACGCACCCTTAGCGGCGCGCTAGGGAATATCCTTCCATGTTGCCAACTGTTCTCCGATATGGAGGACATGTCAATTTCGGATACCTTTTGTCCCAAATGGACCAAAAAGGGATACCATTCGTCATCTTGCGTGCCTGTTATCGATGGCATAATAACGATATAGTAAAAATCGTAATCACTATAGGCGAGGGGGAATAGAGAATGGGGAACAGATATTGGAAGAGAGCGGTCGCTCTGCCGCTCGTCGCCATGCTTGCGGCGGCGGCGCTGACGGCTTGCGGATCAGACGAGAACGGCGGCAAAGCGGCGGAAGGAAAGAAAGACGGCGAAAAGGTCACGCTGCGTTTCTCGTGGTGGGGCTCCGAGGTTCGCCACAAGGCATTGCTGGAAGCGATCGACATCTATACGGAAGCCAATCCTAACGTGGTTATTGAACCGGAGTACGGCGGGTTCGAAGGCTATTATCAGAAGCTGGTCACGCAATTTGCGGGTGGAACGGCGCCGGATTTGACGCCGCTCTCGGTAGACTGGATCGACGAAATCGCGGTTAAAGGCGATCTGGTTCTCGATTTGAACACGCTTAAGGATTACCTCAATCTGGATGCGTTCGACAAGGAGTTTCTGGACAGCTACGCGGTGTACGACGGCAAGCTTGTCGGGCTTCCGATGGGTGCCAATGGCATGATTACGTTATATAACAAGGAGTTTTTCGACCGATTCGACATTGCCCATGACACGGTATGGGATTGGGAGACGATTCATACCATCGGCAAGCAGGTCCACGAGAAGGACGCCAACGCATATTTGCTCGGCATGTTCGATTACCGGATCTTCCTGCAGCCTTTCGTAAATCAGCTCACCGGCAATCAGTGGATACAAAACGATAAAACGGTTGGTTTCGCCGAAGAGGACGTTGCCAAAGCATTTTCCTATTATCAGCAACTGATCGCGGACGGCGTGATCCAGCCCGTGGCGGAGAGCAGTCTTTACCCGGATATGGCGGACAACCTGCAATGGCAGAACGGCAACATCGGCATGATGTTCACGCTGGCCTCCACGATCGCTAAAGTAAAGACGTACACGCCTGAAGTGGATGTTGCCATGTTCCCGGTGCCGAGCGATGCCAAGACGTCGGCCGTGCTTGTCAATCCGAGCAATCCGCTCGCGATCAACAAGAAGTCGAAGCATCCGGAAGAAGCCGCGAAATTCGCCAGCTGGCTGCTGACGTCGGAAGAAGCTTCGCTCGTCCTGAAAGATGTATTCAGCGTGCCAGTCGTCAAGGCCAACGCCGACAAGCTGGTAGAGGAAGGACTGATCGATCCGACCGTGGCCAAGGCGGTTGATCTTGCGCTTTCGAATCCCGGCGAGCCGGTAAACGGGCTCAGCAGCAATCAGGAGCTTAACCAGATCGCGCAAGACATTTTGGAGCGGGTTGCCTTCGGCAAGGTTGCGCCGGATGCCGCGGCAAGCGAGCTGACGGACCGTCTGAAGGACAAGCTGGCCTTAATCAAGTAAGGCAAAGAAGGGACGAAGGGTTATGACACATCAATCGGCGCAGGCGGCGGGGGGACAGACTCCCGGCTCCGAGGGCAAGCGAAGGAAGCGGAAGCCCGGGAGCTTGGTCGCATATTTATACATCAGTCCGTGGCTGATCGGATTTATCGTGCTCACGCTCGTTCCGTTCGTTGCCTCGTTTATCTATTCGTTTACCGACTATAACATGGTTCGCGAGCAATCGTTTGTCGGACTCGCTAACTATATTGAAATTTTTACGAAAGACCCTGTATTCGTGCAGTCGCTGCGGGTGACGCTGTTATACGTAGTCATAGCAGTGCCGCTCAAGCTGATCGTCGCTTTGCTGGTGGCGATGCTGCTGAACGTCAAGATGCGAGGAATCTCCATCTATCGCACCATCTATTACCTGCCATCGATATTAGGCGGCAGCGTCGCGGTATCCGTACTGTGGCGGTTCATGTTCATGAGAGAAGGACTCGTGAACGAGATGCTCTCCTATTTCTCTTTGCCGCCTGTGAACTGGCTGGGAGATCCCAACCTGGCTCTGTTCACGATTACACTGCTTCCCGTCTGGGAATTCGGATCGTCGATGGTGCTGTTCCTCGCAGGTCTAAAGCAAGTTCCGGCGGAGCTTTACGAGGCATCCAAGGTGGACGGAGCTTCGCGCGCGAGAACGTTTTTCTCCGTCACGCTGCCCCTGTTGACGCCGATCGTGCTGTTTAATCTGATCATGCAGATGATCAATGCCTTCCAGCAGTTCACGGCTGCGTTCGTCATAACGGACGGCGGGCCCATGAAGTCTACCTATTTGTACGGAATGATGCTGTACGACAACGCCTTCCAGTTCTTTAAGATGGGATACGCGTCCGCGCAATCCTGGATCTTGTTCCTGATCATTCTGGTCTTCACGTTCGTGCTGTTCAAGACCTCCAACCGCTGGGCGCATTACGAAGACGGAGGTGACGGCAAGTGAGGAGACGCAAGCTATGGACGGTTATCGTCTTGTCGGTGTTCTCTATCCTGTTTTTGTATCCGTTGCTATGGCTGATCTCGTCTTCGTTCAAGCCGAACGCCGATATTTTTTCCAGCATCAGCTTATGGCCCGGCGAATTTGTGTGGGATGCTTATTCTCGAGGCTGGCAGGGGGTAGGGCGGACGAACTTCAGCACCTTCTTCGGCAATACGCTGCTGTTGGTTATTCCGGTGGTCGTACTCACGGCTGCTTCCAGCCTGCTCGTCGCTTATGGCTTCGCCCGTTTTAAATTCCGAGGCAAAGGTCTGTTGTTTACGCTTATGATCTCGACGCTGATGCTGCCGGACGCGGTTATCATGATCCCGCGTTATCTGCTGTTCAAGGAATTCAACTGGCTGAATACGTATTTGCCGTTTTACGTGCCCGCTCTGTTGGCGGTTAACGCCTTCTTCGTATTTTTGCTCGTACAGTTTCTGCGCGGCATTCCGCGCGATCTCGACGAGGCCGCGGTTATCGACGGATGCAATTCGTTCGGCATTCTGGTACGCGTACTGATTCCTCTAGCGGCCCCGGCGCTCGTCTCGGTATGCATCTTCCAGTTCATCTGGACGTGGAACGAGTTCTTTACGGCGCTGATCTATATTAACAGCGTTTCGAAGTATACGGTTGCGCTTGGTCTGAGAATGGTGCTCGACAACGAGGGAGCGGTCAATTGGAATCAGGTCATGGCGATGTCGGTCGTTACGATTTTGCCTTGCATCGCGGTATTTTTTATGGCTCAAAAATATTTCGTGGAAGGCATCGCCACGACCGGTTTGAAGGGCTGAGGAGGAGGGAAGCTTTATGTCATTAACGAACGGCAATGGCGGGAGAGGCGAAGGAGGCGTTGCCGAAAGACAGCCGGACTCTGTCGGATGGCAAGACTTTGGCGAACGGTTTGACTCTGGCAAACGGCCCAACGTAATCGTCTTTTTTACCGACCAGCAGCGCTGGGACACGACGGGGGTGCATGGCAATCCGCTCGGACTGACCCCCAACTTCGACCGGCTAGCGGCTCGGGGTACGCATCTGGAATACGCCTTCACTCCTCAACCCGTATGCGGGCCGGCGAGAGCTTGTCTCCAGACGGGGGTATACGCCACGACGAACGGCTGTTATACGAACGGAATACCTCTGTCCACGGAATGGCCCACTCTGGCGCACTACTTTAACGAGGCGGGTTATGAGACGGGGTATATCGGGAAGTGGCATCTGGCCGTTACCCGCGACCGTCCCGTACCGGAAGAGCTGCGCGGCGGCTACAAGAGCTGGCTTGCGGCCGATGCTTTGGAGCATACGTCCGATGCGTACCGGACGTTGCTTTACGATGAACGCAATCAACCTGTCAGGCTGCCGGGGTACCGGGTAGACGCTCTGGCAGACGCGGCGATCCGCTATGTCGACAAGCATAAGAACGATCCGTTTTTCCTGTTTCTCTCCTTCCTGGAGCCGCATCATCAAAATCACAGGGACGATTATCCGGCTCCGGAATCCGAGATCGGGAAATATATTTCGGCATGGACGCCGCCCGACCTCGCATCGCTTGTCGGCACGGCGCCGCAGCACTTGCCCGGCTATTACGGGATGGTGAAGCGGCTCGACGAGGCGCTTGGCCGCGTTATGGACGCCTTGCGCAGCCTGTCGCTGGAGGAAGAGACGATCATCGTGTTTACCTCTGATCACGGCTCGCACTTCAAGACGCGCAACAACGAATACAAGCGCTCCTGCCACGACAGCTCGATCCGGGTGCCGGCCGCAATCGGAGGCGGTCCGTTCTCCCGAGGCGGGCGCATCCCCGAGCTTGTCAGCCTCGTCGACTTGCCGCCGACGCTGCTGGACGCGTGCGGCCTCGGCGTGCCTGCGCATATGCAAGGCCGCTCGGTCATGCCTCTGCTGAGAGGGGGAGGGGCGGCGAACTGGCCGCGCGAAGTGTTCGTGCAGATCAGCGAATCCCAGGTGGGGCGCGCCATCCGCACGCATCGCTGGAAATACGCAGTCACCGCCCCGCAGGCTCATCCGCAACGCGACGAGGGAGCGGGGCGTTATCTGGAGACGGAACTCTACGATTTATACGCGGATCCCTACGAGCTGAACAACCTGGCGGGGTTAGAATCGCACCGCGGCGTGGCGGACCGGCTGCGGGATGCACTGCTCCGCCGCATGGCGGAGGCCGGCGAGACGCTGCCGCATATCGAGCCCGCCGCGCCGCTGCCGTCAGGCCAACGACTCGCGAAGCAGGGGGACGGCCCGGTAGGGTGGAACTAATAGTCGCTGGCTGCGAAAGTAGCCAGATCGTGCGAGTTTCGGACATCCACGACACTTACCGTAAAAATTCGAGAATAGGAACCTGGCATTGATTCTCTGGGCGTCAATTTTATCCGTTAAAACGGCGGAAAGCGAAAAAACACGGCTAAAGCGTCGTTATGGGGCCGTCGATTCATTGTGTGCAAAACTGGAAATGAAGCTGCAATCAATCATCGCCAACCTGTTAACGGAAATAAGGGCCCTTATATGGATCTTTTGGCGTGATTTTAAAATTTAACGGAACTCGGCGACGTTATTCGTGAGAAATCCAGGCAAACCGCGGACTTTTGCCCACCATAAAGGCTGTCAGTTCCATTAGATTTGCAAAGTGCTGCTTTTTGCTGAAATAGCGCCTTTCATTTCCGTTACAGTTGCTCCCGTACATTTCTTACCGGATACTTACCCGCAATTTCACCTTTGCACAATGAATAGACAGCCTCGTTATGACCGTTAGAATGAATTTCCCGGAATGTACCGAGCTGCGCCACCAAAGAACTGCGATAGACGATTCACTTCATCCGTTCCGTTTATGGCCGAGAGGGAATCGTGTACAATGAAACTAGCTTTAATCATTGGATAAGGTGGGAGAAAGCTATGTACGAGCATCTAGTCGTTTTCAAATTCAACACAAACCTCACCCCTGACAAGCAACAGGAATTGTTGGATCAATTGCTTGGGTTCCAGGGGCGGATTCCCGGAATACTCGATATAAGCGCAGGCATCAACGTAACGGAAGAGACGGAGAACGTCCACGGTTACACGCTTGGATTGCGGGTGACCTTCGATAGTCTCGCATCGCTTCGTTCCTATGGTCCTCATCCTCTCCACCAGCAGTTTGTGGCATCGCTCGACGGTGTGCTGGACAATGTCATCGTCGTTGACTACCCAAAGGTCTAATCCAACGTAAACGTACGCCAAAAGAGAAGACGGCAGCCCGGGCTGCCGTCTTTCTTTACATTTTTGGACGATTCCCCACCTTTTCGGGATGTCGCCCCAAGCGCATGCCTGCACCCGAATGTTAGGATAGTGGCATCAGCATACGAAAGGCGTGAATAGATGATGGAGAACTTGAAAGCGATAGCAGGAAAAGTATGGGAGCACATGAAAAAGGATCATTCCGGCAATTGGGGAATGGACATCGACAAGTGGGACTGGGTACCTGGCGTCGGCGTCATCGCGCTGTTGGAATATGGGGAAAAGGCGGATGAGGCGGAAGTTGGCTCGTATCTGTTGGAATGGGTAAAACGCAACAGGGATCAGGCCGCGCCGGAACCCGTCATTAATGCCGTGGCGCCGTATGCGATTTTTCCGGCTCTGTATAAGCGGACAGGGGAGGAATGGCTGAAGGAAGAGGCGGCGCGCGTGGCAAAATGGATCGTGGAGAAGGCGCCGCGTACGCGTGAACAGGCATTCGAGCATACCGTGACGGAAAACGCGAATTTTCCCGAGCAGGTATGGGCGGACACTGTTTTTATGGCGGTCTTGTTCCTAGCGCGCACGGCGACGCTTCTTGGCGACAAGTCGTATGCGGAAGAGGCACAGCGGCAGGTATTGCTGCATCTGCGTCTGTTGGAGGACGAGGAGACGGGCGTGTTGTTCCATGGCTGGAATTGCACGGCAGGGGATCATATGTCCGCGGCGCGGTGGACGCGGGCCAACGCCTGGATCGCGGTCGGCGTACCCATGATTGTGAAGGAGATCGAGCAGCTTGTGCCGATCGAAGCGGAACTGCGCGAGCGTTACTGGCGGCTGATGGACGGATTGGTCGGCTTCCAGCAACCGGGCGGCCTGTGGAGCACCGTGCTGGATCGGCCGGATTATTACAGGGAAGTATCGGGCAGCGCGGGGATCGCTTGCGGTCTGTGGCTTGCCGCCGAGTCGGGCTTACTGCCGGACGAAGAGAAGTATGCGGCGGCCGCGAGGAAGGCGCTGCGTACGATATTGACTCATATCAATGAACAGGGCGAGGTAGGCGGCGTCTCCAGCGGGACGCCGGTCATGGAATCGATCGAGGCATACAACGCCATTCCGATCCATCCGACGTTGTACGGACAAGGGCTGACGCTTATGCTGCTGTCGGAGGCCATCCGAAAAGGAGAAACCGGGGATGAATAGGGAGGGGCTTCAAGAGCTTATTGACCAAAGGGCTCAAACCTTCGACGAGACCGTACAGTTGCTTCGCACCCCGCTCACCGCGACCTACCATACGGCGCTGAAACGCAAGACGACGCCGGAGGTGTACGGTCTGCTTGTCTCCGAAGAATATGCCTATTATTTGCTGGAGTCAGGCGAGCCGGAGGGCGTCACGCGGGCGAATCGCATCCTGGAAGCCGTCTTGCCTCTGCAGGACCGCAATCCGGAATCGGAGACGTACGGCATCTGGCCGTACTTCTACGAGGAGCCGCTAGCGGAGATGGATCGGCCGGACTGGAATATGGCCGATTTTCACGGCAAACGGCTGATCGTCACGCTGATCAGACATGAGGAGAAGCTGACTCCGGAGCTGGCGGCGACCGTACGAAATGCGATCGGGCATGCGTGCAGAGCGATTATCAAGCGCAATGTCGGGCCGCATTACACGAATATTGCGATTATGGGAGCATTCGTTACGCTGGTCGGCGGCGAACTGCTCGAGAACGCCGAGTTCCGCGACTATGGCCTTTCCCGCATCAAGAGGTTCTATGATTTCACGTTCGGCATCGGCACCTTCTCGGAATACAACAGCCCTTGTTATACGCCGATTGCGATCAAGGAATTGCACAGCATAACCGCCTATTCCGCGAACGCTGAAGCCGTTGGGTATGCCGACGAGCTGATAAATCTGGCGTGGAGGATGGCCGGAGAACATTATCATGCGGGCACCGGGGAGTGGAGCGGACCGCACAGCCGTACTTACAGCACGTGGCTACGCCCGGATGAGCGGGCTTTCCTGAAGGAAGCGCTGCTGGACGAGACGTTTGAATTCGGCGAAAACATACGCTGTCCCAAGGAACATCGGCCGCTGTTCCAGTCTCTTGCGACGCGCAGTCTGACCGAGCCGACGCTGTCGGAGGAGCAAGCGGGATATCAGGTGTACGCGACGTTGTACCGCAATGACAAGCTGTCGCTTGGCACCTTCAGCAAGGGCGTCATGTGGAACCAGCGGCGCAATCTGGTTGCCTACTTGCTTGAAGGCGAGCGCACGTCCTACGTGCAGCTGCAGTTCCTGAAGGACGGGGCGGACTTCTGCTCGGCGATGTTCGCGGGAGCGCAGACGGGACCGCATGCGTTGTTCGGCTTTAATTTGCTGACCGACAACGGCGCGTGGCACTCCGATCTGGACATCATTAACGGCTGGTTCCGGAGCAGCGATCTGCGCATTCGCTTTAAAGTCGGCGGAGCGCGGGAGGGGCTCGAGCCGCTGGTCGACGAAGATGGCCGCCGGGTACAGCTCCGTTTCGGCGAGTATACGCTAGCCGTCCGGCTTCTGCAGGAACGTTGCGATTATGGCGGACTTCAGTTGTCGCTGGGGACAGGAGCGGACTCCGCTCATCCGGAAGCCGACGGTGTGCCGGAAGCGGATAATAGGGCGTTGTATCTGGATTACGTTCTGTATGCCGGAGAAGAGCGGGATTTTGATTTTCATGAGGTTAAGGAAGCGGCGTGGATGTTCCAGCTTAGTTTGCTCGGAGAGGGCGAAGAACTGCCGAGAGCTTCCGCCGACCGAATAGCCGATTCCGTAGGAGCATCGTTGGAAGCGGGCGGCGAAA
Source organism: Paenibacillus agaridevorans (assembly GCF_018604145.1). Taxonomy (NCBI): domain Bacteria; kingdom Bacillati; phylum Bacillota; class Bacilli; order Caryophanales; family Paenibacillaceae; genus Paenibacillus; species Paenibacillus agaridevorans. The sequence continues at coordinate 7,894,510 of NZ_CP075889.1, forward strand.
CCATCTCCGTCGCGCTGCCGGTTGCGCCGGGCGGGACGAAGGAGCGGTATTTGAGCAATCGGGTAGTATTGCCGCAACAGAGAATAAAGATGCAGTAGTGACCGAATATAAGGGGAGACGGCTATGCGCGAGTCGATGCGCTTGGCCGTCTCCTTTTGTTTTCTCGACGAGACAGGCGATGTGTACAACGGCGCCGGGCTCAGAAGTTGGTTAACTTGCCCTTTCAACATCCCACACGAGAGGGCTTATTACTCGCTTGAGTGATGCCGTTTCGCTTGCTCCCGTACGAACGCGACGATCGGCGCCGGATCCTCCAGGCTGTGCGGATGATGGCCGACGCCTTCCTTTACGATATCGACGATGGTTCCGCCCAGACCGCGGTATCGCGGAACGAGCAAGGCGCCATTCTCGGCGTAAGGCACAAGCTCGTCGGCATCGCCGGCCACGAGCAGGATGGGAATGCCTGCCGCCGCAACCGCATCGATCTTGTTCAGCGGAGAGACCTCGGCATAGACGCTTTCTTCCTCCGAAAGCCCATATGCGGCCAGACATTCTCGCCACTCGCGCTCTGAGCCCGGCCCGACGCCTTTGCCGCCAGGCCAGCTTCGAATGTCGAGCACGGGAGCGTCCAGATACAGCAGCTCGACCTGATCCGGGTAAGTCGCCGCGTAGTTAAAGGCATACAACCCGCCGCGACTGAAGCCGAACAGAATCGTTTTCTCCGACAAGCCGAACACACGAGTAACGAAGGTCTGGAACCTGCGCATCCCCTCCACGGCGTCCGGGCAACCGTACATATCGTTCTGTCTGTAGTAAGCTCGGGCATATCCTTGTTCCAGCAAAGCCATGTCCGCATAGTCGAAATCGCCGAAAAACTCGGCCCGCCACACCCAAGGCCTGCCTTGCGCAAACGTATGAGGCAACACGACAAGACCTTCCTTGCCATCCAATTCAAATTCGATCCTGTCGTAGCCGTTCCATTCGGTTATTCGCATGTTAGAATCCCCTTTTCAATTGTAGGATAATGCTTTCAAGATCAAGACGCATACCTCGGCTCGGGTTGCGTTGTCCAGCGGCGCGAAACGATTGCCTCCTTTGCTACGGACGATGCCGGCTCCGGCCAAGGCGTTAGCCGACTGGCTGGCCCATGCCGGAATTTCTTCGGCATCCGTAAACCCGGTCCGAGCCGTCGCTCCGTCCAAGGGCAGAACAAGCGCGCGTGCAAACACGATAGACGCTCCATTGCAGCCAGTAATGCGGTTGCGGCGGAGCCATACGAAAACATGTGCCGAAGCCAAGTATCGTAACGAACGTCAATCATTTCTTATTCATCCTAAACAGCCCCTTTTCCTGCCTATTTAATGGGATCAATTACGGAATGAAACGCGCTTCGCCTCCAAGCTGCTGCACGGCCGCGAATCATTCTGGAGCCAATATGCGCGATGATGGTGCAAATAAGGTCGCGTGTGTCTGTTAGATTTTTGAAAACCTAAAATATCGAAGAATAACGTCGCATATGTCCGTTAAGCGGCAGCCTCGCAATTTGCGACGCGTACTTGAGACTTTGCGCCGGAGACGCATGCCGGGTTATGTGATTTACCTAACAGTCTAACGCAAGCTTAAAGAATATAATGAGGCTAATTTCTCGATATTTATATACGTGAAAATAATCACAAAGCTAGTGGAGGAGAATGCACATGCTTTCCATTTCTTTAATCGGCATTTTGCTGAGGTTTATTCTTGGCGGCACCGCCGTTGCAGTAGCCTCGTTGATCGCCAAGCGGGTCGGGGGCGTATTCGGAGGGATTTTTGCAGCATTTCCGGTCGTTTTTTTGGCGGCGCTGCTGACAATTCGATGGGATCATTCCGGCTACGATCTGATTCGGCAATCGATTGTTTTGTCGCAAGGAGCACTGATTGGAATGGCGATCAATATCGTCTGCGCGCTTGCAGCAGGTTTTTTAGTCGCAAGGAAAGGATGGAAGAGGGGACTGACGCTGTCCGTGCTGGGTTGGTTCCTTGTGTCGTTTTCGATTTCATATATGCTATTTATTGTATAAGAGGGGGATTCGAGATGAGCATAAAGGATTTTTTGCTCCGATTTCTGATCGGAGGAATTGCCGTAGCGCTTAGTTATGTCGCGTCAATTCTGTTGCCGTGGGAAACGCTCGGAGGAATATTCGCCGCGTTTCCCGCCGTTATGGTCGTTGCGGTACTTATGGTCGGAATTAGCCAGGGTTCCGGGAAGGCATCGGAAATTGCAAAAGGCTCTGTATTCGGCATGACGGGTTGTGCCATATGCGTGGTCACCGTGCTGTATGCCTTGCGGCTTACGGGCTCATGGTGGTTAAGCCTGCTATTGGGTCTGGTTAGCTGGTTTATTGGCGCGCTCACGATTTTTGAACTTCGCAAACGGGTGCAAATCAAATTCGGCAAAAGAAGTAAAGGATAATTTGACCTATGGCGCCTGCATAATCCGAAAGTCATTCGACCAGCCGGTAATCCTTGTTTGTTAATTTGAACCGCCCTGCGAGCCCGGAGGTTACGATGATATCCTTGTTCTCCGTAATAAAGATGGCTTCGGCATCTTCGAGAGATTCGATAAATGTTTTGCCCTCCTCGGCCCCCATCGCGAAGGCCGTCGTGGACAGGGCATCCGCATCGATGGACAAATTCGTCACAAGCGTTACGCTGAGCAGGCCATTTTGAACGGGAAAGCCGGTGCTTGTATCCAGAATATGATGATAAAGCCGGCCGTCTTTTTTGAAAAATCGTTCATAGACGCCGGAAGTTACAACGGTCTGGTTGCTGACTTTGATCGAGCCTACCTGTTGACCGCGCTGCTCGTCAGGCTCTTGTATGCCGATATTCCACTGGCTCCCGTTCGGTTTGTTGCCCAAGGCCATAATATTGCCGCCGAGATCAATAATCGCGCTGTTAAAGCCCTCGCTCTTTAAATAATCGGCAATCGCATCAGCGGCGTATCCCTTTGCGATGCCGCCCAAATCCAATGCCATTCCGGCTCTGTTCAAGCGAACAGTCCGATTGGCTTCATCTATAACGACATCTTTATAATCTATAAGCGCAAGCTTCTCGTTAAGCAACTTCTGCTCGGGGACAGAGGCCCCTTCGTTGCCGATCCCCCATAAATCGACAATCGGGCCGATTGCCGGATTAAATTTGCCCTCTGACAAATGCGCATATACCATTGCCGCTTGAATGACCTTCATCGTTTCTTCCGAGACCGTTACAGCCGATTTTCCCGCTGCTGCATTCACTTCCGCAAGCTCGCTGTCTTCTCGTTGACGATTCATCTCCCGATCAATACGTTCTAATATTTCGTTGACTTCCTCAAAGTGTTGCTTTGTCATCCGATCATCATACACGCGCAGAGTAACGACCGTGTCAAAAATATAATAAGTATGAGATTGCGGTTCCGCACTCTTTGCATTCGGTTTGTCGCCCGAGTCGCTGCCGCAGCCCGTTGCGAACAGCAGCATAATAAGAGCGGGCAGAACGGCTATCGAAACTTTTCGTTGTATAGATTTCATATGCGGCCTCTTCTCATTCGTTATTTGTTCTAACCGTACCAGATCGTCCGTGACGAGAAAGTGAGAAATATCATAGTTCCCGTATAAGGAAAAAATCATAATGAAAGTATGAACAAAGGAACGGAGCGACGGATGATGAAAAAAGGAGATATTTGGATTGGAGTGGTGCTGCTCGGCGTATTGGCATGGTTCATCGTACCGTTCCTTGCGAACGAAGAAACTTCCGGCGCGTCGGCTTCGGCTGTTATTACGGTAAATGGCGAGCATTACCGCACGGTAGAATTAACGGAGTCTGCCCATGAGATTGAAATCGAAACAAACCGCGGCTACAACCTGCTTCGGATATCCGATTACGGAATTGAAATGATCGAAGCAGATTGTCCCGACCAATTATGCTTAGGTTTTGGGCATGTTCATCGTAAAGGAGGCACCATTGTTTGTTTGCCGAACCGAATATTCGTTGAAATAATCGGTGCGGACGGAAACGGAGATGATGTCGATGCGGTTGTATTCTGAACGGGATGAGCTTCGCAGAACAGTGGTCATATCCATTTTCGCTTCCGTTGCGGTTGTACTCGGTATTGTGGAATCGCTCATTCCTTTTGCCGTTGCGGTGCCGGGAGCGAAGCTCGGCCTTGGAAATATTATGGTGTTAACCTGCCTGTACGTATTTACGGTCAAAGACGCGCTGTCGCTTATTCTGTTAAAGACGCTTCTCACTTCGTTTATATTGGGCAGCTTCTCGACCTTTCTATTCAGCATACTCGGGGCGCTTGGTAGCTTCCTGATCATGTACCTGATGCTGAGACTCGGGCGCAACAGCTTTAGCCTGCTCGGGGTTAGCGTCATGGGCGGCATCGCCCATAATCTGGGGCAGCTTTCGGCGGCGGCCATCGTACTGAACACGACCAAAATTTATTATTATTTGCCATTCCTATTGGTGTCGGGCATCATTACCGGCCTATTTGTCGGATTGGTATCGGGAAAGCTGATCGCCTCCATGCAGCGCATCCAGTGGTTCCGCATGCCGCTACCGCAAAGGAAAGGGGGGGGAAGATGAGTGACCTTAAGAATGTGGAACCGTTAGCCGTCCTTCTGTCCCGTGTAACGATCGGTCTTCCTTCCTCGGGCGCGCCCGTATTATCCGACATTTCGCTCGAAATTCCGGCAGGACAATGGCTTGGCATTACCGGGATGAACGGCTCCGGCAAGTCGACTCTGCTGAGGCTGATAAGCGGTCTGTTGCTTGCCGATGAAGGCTCCGTCACGATCAATGGTTTAACCCTTGCGGAGGATACTGTCTGGGAAATCAGGAAGGGCATCGGCTTCGTATTCGCGAGCCCCGATAATCAATTTGTGGGGCAGACGGTAGCGGAGGATATCGCGTTCGGGATGGCCAATCGATGTTTGGAGCCGGAAGCGATCCGCAGCCGCATCCATCAATACGCGGAGCTGCTGAGCATAACTGACCTTCTTGGGCGTCATCCCTCCTCCCTGTCGGGCGGTCAGAAGCAGCGCGTCGCCATTGCCTCCGTGCTTGCGATGGAGCCGCGCATTATCCTGTTCGACGAGGCTACGTCGATGCTTGACGAGGGCTCGAGGCGCGAAGTGCTGGGCATTATGAAACAGCTGCATGCGGTAAACCGATATACGTTGATCACGGTCACTCACGACACGGACGAACTGCTGGAAGCGGAGCGTATCATTATGCTCGCGGACGGCAGCGTGATCGGCGACGGAAGCCCGGAGGAACTTCTGATCCGCGACGAATGGCGTAGCAAATGCAGGCTGCAAACGCCCTACATGCTGCAGTTGTGCAGAGAGCTGCAGCGCCAGGGGATCGGGATCGGCGAGCGCTTTACCGAGGAGGAGGTGCAGAAGGAACTATGGGCATTCATTTCGAAAACGTCACTTACAAATACGAGGATGGCAAGTTGTTCTCGCGGTTAGGACTAAGCGATCTTACGGTTACGTTGAAGGAAAAGTCGTTTACGGCCATTGTCGGCGCTTCCGGCTCGGGCAAATCAACCATGCTGCAGCATTTAAACGGACTATTGCAGCCTGCTGAAGGATCGCTTGCGATTTTGGACTTTCATCTGGGGCCAAATACCGGGAAGAACGGACGTTCGGAGCGCAAATTGCGGGCCAGGACATTAGCCGGATTACGTAAGAGAGTGGGGCTTGTCTTTCAATTCCCGGAGCAGCAGCTATTTGAAGCTACGGTACAAGACGATCTTCAATTTGGGCCGCTCAACTTCGGTTACTCGAAGCAGGAGGCTGCCGGGTTGGCGCGAAAGGCTGCAGCGTTGCTTGGCCTGGACGACTCGTTATTGCAGCGAAGTCCTTTTGAGCTAAGCGGGGGGCAGATGCGAAAGGCGGCAATCGCTGCCGTGCTGGCGGCTGATCCGGATATCATTGTGCTGGATGAGCCAACCTCCGGGCTGGACCAGGAAAGTCGGAAGGAACTGCTGGAGCTGCTGCATAACCTCTCTCGGCTGCAAGGCAAAACGATCATAATCGTGACGCACCGTCTGGAAGAGGTGTTGCCGTACGCCGATCAATACGTTGTCATTCATCATGGCAAGGCGGTTGTTCAAGGAGATTCGGGCTTATTGTTGAGACAGCCGGAGCTGCTCGCAGAAGCGGGCATAGTATTGCCCCCATCCATTCGGCTGATGCTGGCTTTATCCGAGCAATTTCACGCGCCGCTCCCGGAGGAATACCTCAATCCGGAGAAGGCGGCTGCCTGGATCAAGGGACTGCTGCTAAATAACGCAGCCATGAGTGGAGGGGATCTATATGCGTACAAGAATGGTGTTCGGGCGATACATCGATAGAGATTCGTGGATACATCGGCTGGATCCCCGATCCAAGATGACCGCCATGCTGCTTTTTATGTGCGCCATATTTTTAACGGACTCTTATGCGGCTGTCCTCGTTATGTTAACCTTTTCGCTCTTCATGATAAAGAGTACGAATATTCCTCTATCGTATTTTGCCCGGGCGGTAAAGCCCCTTCTCTTTATTATTTTATTTATAGTTATTTTCCATCTGGCCTTCGAGCGGGGAGGTGCGCGGTTTATTGATGTAGGCCCATTTGCCATCTACGCAGGGGGGCTGGAAAAAGGATTGATATCCGCAGCGAGAATGGTGATTTTTGTCGCATTGGCCGCAATGATCTCGTTTACCACAGAACCTGATCGGTTGACGCAGGGGCTTGGCAGCATGATGAAGCCGTTGCGGGCGGTCGGGTTTCATCCGGAGAAGGCGGCGCTTATGGTCGGCATTGCTCTTCGATTTATTCCGACGATATTCGAAGAAGCGGAGCGTATCTGGAAGGCCCAGCTATCCAGAGGGCTGGACTTGACGGGCAAGCCGCTCAAGCAGCGGGCGAGACTGATTCTCTCCTTGATGGTGCCTGTCATGGCGGGAGCCTTCCGCCGGGCGATCGATCTGGCCGACTCCATGGAAGCGCGCGGCTATCGCTTAGGCGCCCCGAGATCGGCTATTCATACCTTGAGCTGGAAGGCTCGAGACACCGTGTTCCTGCTGTTGTTCCTTGTACCTCTGGCATCCGTAGTGGTTTTATCAATGAATTAAATGGGGGAGAGGCATATGTCTGCTGAACTCAAAAGAATATGGAGCGGCTTCTGGCAGCTGGCCGACCCGAAAATCTGGATTGCATCGACCGTGCCGATGCTTGTGGGCGGCGCCCTGGCTTACGCTCATACCGGATCGGTTCACTTAGGGTGGTTCGGCCTTGCGCTGATCGGGATCTATCTGATCGAAATCGGCAAAAACGCCGTGAATGAATTTGTGGATTTTTTAACGGGAGTAGACCAGTATGTTACGCCCGACAACCGCAATCCGTTTAGCGGCGGCAAAAAGACGATTGTTGATGGCAAGCTGTCGATTATCGAAACGGCGATCATTGCTTTTCTGACACTGGCAGCGGCGTTTTGGATCGGAGTATCCATCGCTGTCTTTCGGGAACCGACCGTCTTCTGGATCGGTATGGCAGGCGGGATATTGGCTGTATTTTACAGCTTGCCGCCGTTTAAGCTAAACTACAACGGATTAGGCGAGATTGCCGTTGGCCTAACCTTTGGCCCGCTAATCGTTGGCGGCATGTATGTCATGCTTACGGGCAGTCTGGACTGGCAGGTCATGCTCACGGGTGTTCCTCTGGCATTTCTGATTACCAATGTGCTGTGGATTAATCAGTACCCGGATTACGAGGCGGATATGAAAGGGGAGAAACGCAATTGGCTCGTACGGATCGGCAAAGAAGCCGGCATTAAACTGTATGCGATCTTGTACGCAAGCGCTTATGCAAGTCTGATTGTCCTTGTGATCGTACAACGCAATCCGTATTGGTTGCTTGGCTTCGCTTCGCTCCCGCTTGCCATTGGATCCGTAAGGACGGCAGCGGCAAATCTGAACAACTTATCGAGGTTTATAAAAGCCAACGCAGCAACGGTTATGATTTATCAAATAGTCGGAGTAACGATGATCGTTGCGGCGTTAATGGTCTAATAAACGAATTCATGCGGAAAGAGATCGCCGGTTTGAGGGCGATCCCTTTTTTGCGGGGATTTTGTTAAACATTATTGCCTCCGTACCCCGTCCAGCGTCGCATTGTGCTCGGTTTTTCATACACATCCGCCCGTCCCTGCCTGTCGTCGCCCCATTGTGCTCGGTTTTTCATACACATCCGCCCGTCCCTGCCTGTCGTCGCCCCATTGTACTCGGTTTTTCATACACAATTGCTCGCCCACGTCTTTCTGCGCCCGATTGTAGTCGCTTTTTCATACACAAATGCCTCCGTACCCCCACTAGCTACGCATTGTGTTCGGTTTTCATTTCTCCGCTATAAAAGTTGGTTCGCTCCCCCGCTCGAAGGGTGGTGTTAACCGGAGCGAGTAAGCACCTCGGCATTGAAAATGCCGAAAGCCGACAAAATAGCGCCTCTACCGTCAATCATAGGTCAGCAGGAGAGGTATACTCGCGGACATAAACTTTCGGCCGCCCGTCCGGGTAAATTTGTTAACCGGTGAAATAATCGGTCAAGCGGAGCAAGTCCTGGCTGGCGGGATAGTCGCGCAGGCATACAGCCAGTTCGCGGGCTTGAAGCGTAAAGGTATCGGCGATTGACGAAGCGCGATCGACCGCTCCGCTTTCTTTAATGAGCCGGATAACCTCATCCATGTCGCTCTCCGAAGATTGTTGCGATAAGAGGAGCAGCTTCCTGGCAAGGTCCGGATCCTCCATCGCGTACAGCACCGGGAGAGTGATAATGCCATTTCGCAAATCCGCCCCTGTCGGTTTGCCTAGGGCCAGGTTAGATTCGGCTAAATCGAGCACATCGTCGCGAATTTGAAAAGCCATGCCTAAAGCTTCGCCAAAGGCAAACAGCTTATCCCCTATATAAGGATTGGCGTACGCGGCTTCGGCGCCCGCGCGCAAGCAGTGGGCCATCAGCAGCGCGGTCTTGCGTCTGGTCTTGTCCATATATGCTTCGATGGACAGCTTGAAGTTAAATCGGTCGAGGAGCTGTCCATACTCTCCAAGACAAAGCTCGGTTACAATGGAAGCAAGAGCGGGGATACGGGTCGCAGCCATCTCGGATTGATCTTCTTCGCTTGCATCTGCCGAAGCCCATTCGATTGCGCGTGCCATCATATAATTAGCGGTAAAGACGGCGGAGCGGACGTCTGTTGCGGCATGGAGCGTCGGTACGCCGCGCCGCAACTCCGATTGATCGATAATATCGTCATGGATAAGCGACGCGGTGTGCACATATTCAAGCAATGCGGCAGCCCGCAGAACGGAATTTTTGTAATGGGAGCCTGGCTTTCCGAAGCGGCTTCCAACGATAACCATCATGGGCCGCAATCGTTTGCCGCCGGCGGCTATGAGCCTCAGCACGTGTTTGCGTATGTCGGAATCAGGGGATAACGAAGGATCGCTTTCGACGATCGTCCGCAGCGTATGATCGATTTCTCCCAAATCAATATGAAGCGCCTCATCCAGTTTCATACCTATCGTCCCCTTTTAATAGCACAACCCCTTTAATTGCATGTTCAAAAAGTTCGGTTTTCAGCACCGAGTAGATGGAATGAAAGTAGAAACTGAGGAGCGGAGCGTAGTGGAAGCTACGTGAGCACCGGAAGTTTCGCTTGCGTTCCATATTCGATGTCGAATTAGCTTCGTGGCAAACTTCGTGATGGGAAGCGTACTTTTTGAACAACCTTTAAGCGCAGTGCTTCTCCAAATAGGTGTGGAGCTCTTCCCTAAGCTCTGTCAGCATCGGCTGCAACGGTTTATCCTCGTGAAGCGAAATTTGCATTTTTTTATAAAAAGGGGCTAAATGATAAAGCAATTTCCACTCCTTGCGTTGTATGCCGAAACGATAATAAAGGCCGAATAAGTAATCGCCTTCCAATATGCTGCGAGTGAGCGCGGCATTATCATGCAGGGCAAGCTCCCGATGTTTTCGGACGGCAAGCCGCAACAGAACATAACAGCCAAGAAGAGTCATCTTGCGGGAAGCCGTTATATTGTACATATGAAGAAGCTTGATCATATCCTTCATCCATTCGTCGGCATCTTCCGCATCGATAGTAATTGCCGTATCGGATTCGATATGATGCCGAAGCATGCTGATCGTGTCGTACAGAAGCTTCATATCTGTTGCCATAGTACCCTCTCCCGTTTCAAGTAGTCTCAGATAAAGAGAGAGTAATATGTCTCCAGACACATTACTCTCCGAGATGCCTTAGTCTGTATAGATATACCAGCGTCTCACGATCGGGAGTTTCTTCCACAGCGACTTCAAGCGCGGAAGCACATAATAATCCAGACCGAGCGTGCTGCCCGAGCCGCCGATCAAAGCAATGCCTGCGGCCAGATACCATAACATTTCCGTCGGAGCCGTACCCGATACCCAAACCATAATACCCATTGCGACCGATACGACCGCGGCCGGTGCGCTAAACAATCCGGCAATAAGAAGCAGCCCGACAATGATTTCCGCGCCTACCATCGAGGCCTGGAATACATAAGCAAGCCAGGTGAACCCGCCGTCCGCATTATAAAACATGAGATCCATCGACCAATCCACCATCGATTTCATAAAATCGGGGACCGGAAGGGCGGTAACCGCCGCTTGCGCGGAGCCCGCGGCTTCATCGGCTACGACGCTTGCGCCCGATGTTCCGTCCGCCCACTTGGAAGGCAACAGGAAGATATGATTCGGGTCGTCCATCATTTTAAGCATCTTGTCCCCGCCTTGCAGGAACCACATAACGCCCGTGAAAACGCGAAGCGGGAAGAGCCAGAAATTCGGCGAGCGTTTGGCGAAATGTCCGCCAACAAAGCTTCGATTATTCCGTACATGGATAAATTCATGAAGAACGTAATGATACACTTTGTTGAAGCCGCACACCTGGAACAGATAAACCATGTTGATCAAGTGTTTGACAGCCATGGCGGGAAGACCGCTTAAGCGGAACATTTTGCCCGGCAGGCCGACATTGGCGACGCCGTAACGGCTGCCGATACAAACCATCGTGCCGTGGAAAGTCGGCTTGTATGCCTTCATCGGTTTATGTTTAATGTCGGCAACGATGTTATGCGCGATAATCGGGGCGGCCAGCTCCGCATTTTCCACCATTTGCGGAACGGGCGCCGCGGCGCCTTCAGGGATATAAAAAATGTTGTCGCCGACGACGTAAACATTGTTATGCGTCGGTACTTGCAGCTTTTCATTCGTTAAAATCCGTTTGCGGCCCTTTTGCTCGACATCGAGATTGCCGGCGAGATCGGAGCCCTCGACGCCGGCGGTCCAAATGACGGTGCGGGATTGTAGCTCCTGCTCGCCTACGCGAACGCCATGTTCGGTCACTTCCGTAATTTTGGAGCCCGTGATAATATTGACGCCCATTTTGCGAAGCCGCTTCTCGGCTTTGCGAATGAGCTGCTCGGGAAGGATCGGAAGAATTTTATTGACCATATCGACGACGTGCAAAGTCACGTCCGCCGGATCGATATAAAACTCTTTGCACAGCTCAACCGTAAATTCGGCCAACTCGCCGATCATTTCAACGCCGGTGAAACCTCCGCCGACGACAACAAAAGTGAGCATTTCCTTGCGCGCTTCCGGATTCCGTTCTTTGGCCGCCTTGCGGAACATTTGCTGAGTATGCTCCTTCAAACGAACCGCATCTTCATAGGACCAGAGCGTAAGGGCATGCCGATCGGCGCCGGCGATTCCGAAGAAGGTAGGTTTGCTGCCTGTGCCGATGACGAGGTAATCGTAGGCGTAAGCCCGTTCCCCTTGCAACGTTTGGTTATCGAAGTTAATGCCATTAATTTCATCGAGAACGACTTTGACATTGCGGAAACCCGAAAAAATTTTTTTCAGGTCTATCTTAATCGAATCTTCTTCCACGCGGTTTGCCGCAACCTCATGAAGCTCCGTCAACAGGGTGTGGTAAGGTTTTCTGTCGATAAGCGTAATCTGAACGTCCTTATGCTTGCGTAGTTGATTGGCAAGCTTTTTGGCAGTTAATACACCGCCGTAGCCGCCGCCGAGTACGATAATCTGTTTCATGTCGATCTCCCCTTGTGGGTTAGTCAAGCGACCGGATGTCGCTTGTTTGGACATATATCCTTCGTTGAGTTTAATACTAGCGAAAGCTGTTCGATCTGTACGTGATTAAAATCACAAACTTTTACACGATTCCCCGGATCTCTTGCAAAGAGGTGATACCTTCCTGTTTCATCAGCGTTTGCAGCTCATCCGCCAAAGAAGCGCCGGCCATAATGTTCATGAAATTATAAGTGCCAATTTGAACAGCGGCGGCACCAGCCATAATAAATTCCAAGATGTCGGAGGCCGAACTGATGCCGCCCATCCCTACGACCGGGATCGTAACGGCCTTCGTTACCTGATGCACCATTCGCAGCGCGATCGGCTTGATGGCCGGACCGGACAAGCCGGCATAGCCATGCCGGAATACGCTTTTCCTTGCATGGATATCGATCGCCATCGCTTGAAACGTGTTGACTAATGAAACGCCGTCGGCGCCTTCCGTCTCGCACATTTCCGCTATCCGCACCAAATCCTGCGCGTTCGGGGAAAGCTTGACCAGCAGCGGCAAACTTGTCGTCCGGCGTACGACGCTAACGACTTCACGGGCTTGTCCTGCCGTCAATCCGAATAACATCCCGCCTTCTTTCACATTCGGGCATGAGATGTTTAGCTCCAGCAAATCCGCGCTTCTTTTCCCATCCGACTTTCGCTGTTTGCAGGCTTCTTCAATCATGGCTGCGCCTTTCTCATATTCCTGGATGGAGCTGCCGCCCAAATTGATGATGATGTTCGTATCCAGCCTTGTCATTTCATCCAATTCGGAGGACAGGAAACGAGGGATTCCCGGATTTTCCAATCCGATGCTGTTCATAAGCCCGGAAGGCGTTTCGTATAGCCGTGTTCCCTTGTTGCCGCTTCTGGGTGTTGCCGTCAGCCCTTTCGTGACAACTCCGCCAAGTTTATCGAGCGGATACAGCTTCGCGACAGGCGTGGCGAAACCAAACGTTCCGGATGCCATTAAAATAGGATTGCGGAGCTTTACTCCGGCTAATTCAGAGCTCAAGCAGCTCATCGAAGTCCACCTCCTCGGCCCGAAAGACGGGTCCGACCGTGCAAGCCTTGTGATTGCCGGTTCCTACATTAATCGTACAGCCATTGCAGATGCCGATGCCGCAGGCCATCCTTTTTTCAATGGACACGTAAAGCTGGGCAGCTGTTTCTGTGGTCCGGCGCCTGAGCTCCGCCATCATCGGGAGAGGGCCGCATGCATAGATCCTGTCGAAGCTGTTCAAGTCGATCGCATCAAGTATCGTGCCACCGCTTTGGAAGGTAACATCCCCATGAAGCGCTTGATAAGAAGCAACGGCAAACGGCTCGCCGGAAAACCCAAGAAAAACTTTTGAAACCGGAAACCTCCTGGCGCTAAATAATATGGGAGCAATGCCCATGCCGCCGCCTACAAGGGCAACGCTCCCGACAGGCTCCGGAAAGCCGTTTCCGTAAGGGCCATGCAGACTCACCTTGTCGCCAGAAGATAATCGGGATAAAAGACGGGTGCCTTCGCCGTGTACGCGAAATAAAAAGGTCATTGCTGCTGGAGTAAGATCATGGATACTTATCGGTCTGGACAGCAAAGGGAATTTATCCCAGGAGCGGAGCATATAAAATTGACCGGGTTCACCATGAAAGCTGCCTTCGATTGCAAGCCGGAATACAGAAGCCGTCAGACGTTCGTTGGATAACACAGTTGCCATAAGCGTCAGCACGCCCTTTACTTGTAAATATCAAAAACGATTCCATAAAAATATCATAGTTGTCCCTATAAACCTGTGATATTGGTCATATTTGAACGCACAAATTGCTGCTACACTTTGAGCAGAGACAGTGAATTCAGCGAGGGAGGGGAACAAATGAAAACATTGGTTATCATTGCGCACCCGCAGCTTCATCAGGGATCGGGCGTGAACAAACGGCTTGCCGAGGCGCTGCAAGACGCCGGCCATGCGACCGTACATGAGCTGTATTCGGCGTATCCGAACGGAGTTATTGATGCAGCGCATGAACAAAAGTTAGTGATGGAGCATGAACGCATTATTTTGCAATTTCCGTTTTGGTGGTACAGCTCGCCGCCTTTATTAAAGCAATGGCTCGATGAGGTGCTGACCTTCGGCTGGGCGTACGGGCCAGGGGGAGACAAGCTCCGCGGCAAGGAACTGGGGCTGGCAATTACAACGGGAAGCGACGAAGAAGCTTACACGCCTGAAGGTTACAATCGCTTCACGATGGAAGAGCTGACTCGACCTTATGCAGCGACCAGCCATCTGATTGGCATGACCTTTCTTCCACTATTCGTCGTTCACGGGGCTATGCAAATCGAAGAAGAACAGCTTGAGGAAGCGGCCGAACAATATGTTCGCTATGTAAGCTCGAACGCTGCCGAAGCGGTAATGAATTAAAGAAGATCGGCTAACGGAAGGCAGCGGGCAAGCGTGCTGCGGACTGCCTTGGTATGTGAAAAAATTCACCAAGAAGATACCAGTTAAAAGATCATGTTATGTAGGAGCCCTTATAGACATCATGAGAGGGGGTTGAGGGAAAGGATGGGCTTTAAAAAGTCGGAGGAAATCGCAGAGGCGGCTATGCATGCGGGCTGCAAAAAAGCGAATATGCGAGTCTCCGAGCAAATTCCTCTTGGCTTTGCCGCAGGCGCGTTTATAGCGATAGGATATTTGCTCGCCATACGCCTGACCGCCGGATTGCCCGCCGATCTGGAATGGCTGAGTCCATTGCTAAGCGGTGCGGTGTTTCCGATCGGATTAATACTATGCCTTATTGCGGGGGGAGAGCTCTTAACCGGGAATATGATGAGTTTGTCGATGGCCTGTTTCAAAGGGCGGGCGTCGATCCGCAAGCTTGCCGGCAATTGGTTTATTATAACGATCGGCAATTTTGCAGGCGCGATATTTATTGCTTACGTATTTGGCCATCTGGGCGGAATGACGGAGCAAGCGCCGTATATGGATAAAATCATTGCGCTTACGCAATCCAAGCTTGATGAGTCGTTTATGCATGCGTTTATTTCCGGCATAGGATGCAACTGGCTTGTGTCGAGCGCGGTCTGGATGTCTTATGGCGCAAAGGACGGCGCCGGCAAAATATTGGCGATCTGGTTCCCGACGATGGCGTTTGTCGCGCTTGGCTTCCAGCATATTGTAGCGAACATGTTTTTAATTCCTGCCGCAATCTTTATTGGCGCCGCAACTTGGTTCGATTATTTCGCCAATTTCTTGCCCGTCTATTTGGGCAACTCGGTTGGAGGTGGTCTATTCGTCGCCGGAATTTATTATTTAGCTTACAGCAAAAGAAGTTCGTCCGTACATGATAAAAAATAAGGGAGAGAATCGAAATGAAAAAAATGCTCAGTTTAGCTTTGATTGCGGTCTTGACGGCAGGGTTGTTGGCCGGATGCGGAAACAACAATGAACCTGCGCCGGCTGCCACGCCTTCTCCTTCGGCTTCAGCGGATACGACAGACGCGATTACAACGGCTTCCATCGTCAACGATCCCGAAGCGTTCCTGAAGGCGATCAGCAAGGACGGCACATGGATTATCGCGGCGCTTAACGATCTTACATTCGATCAAGAGCTTGTGCTGGAAGGCGAGTTTAAAAACAAAGACGTAGTCGACCGTAAAATCGCCTTGTACACGCAAGACGAAAATCGCAAAATTACGGCATCCTTTAAGCTGACGGCTCCTAAATTAACGATCAAGAGCCCGAACGCGCGGTTGCAAGGCGGCACCTTTGTCGGCGATGTATATGTAGAAACTAACAAATTCATCCTGAAGGATGCGACGGTAGAAGGCAACGTATATTTTGCAACGGAAGAAGCGCTGAATACGTTCGACTCATCCGGCAACGGCAAAGTGACGGGCGTAACGGAAGTGAAAAAATAAATAAACAGGACCAAGAAGAGAAGGCTGAACAGGGATGCCATCCTGTTTAGCCTTTTATTTGCCCGCGTGATTCATTTCACTGTTGCAACGCCCTGTTTATGGTGTAATGAAATTATTCATTACACTTACTAAGCAGAGGGAGTGATCCAAATGCTGTCTGGCGTTATTCTTGCAGGCGGTCATCATCGGAGGATGAAAGGAGAAAATCGGGCTTTCCTCTTGTTGGAAGGCAGGACGCTGCTGGAGAGGCAAATTAGTGAAATGCGCACTTGTTGCAATGAAATTACGATTGTGGCCAATGATCCGCAGCCGTTCCTTAGAGCGGTTGACCGGGACATACGAATTATTACGGATTATTATACGGACAAAGGCGTGTTAAGCGGCATGCATGCCGGCCTGGCGCTGGCGCAGAATCAAAATGTATGGGTAGTCGGATGTCACATGCCGTTTCCGTCGGCTGATGCGGCCATGCTGTTGCAGGCTTATAAAACGGATCATGTGGATGCGGTTATTCCCTGGGTAGACAAAGGCGCATTCCCGCTGCACGGCATTTATGATCGTTCCTGCGCAGGACGAATCGGCGAGCAGTTAAATGAGGGAGACTCGTATCTATCAAGATTTTTAAATAGACTCAATTGGATCGAACTGAGCGAAACGGCCTTTCTCGCAAAGGGTGTCGGTTGTCATTTTACAAAGACGATACATTCGCCGGAGGATTATTATAGCTTGACCAACTCCTTTCTCCAGCATGAGTTCGAGTTGCTCTACGGTGGAGAAGATACAAGAAATATCGGTCTATGACGGGAGGAAAATCAAATCATGGAACAGAGTAAAGCAGGGCATACGGAGACGGGATCGGCCGTTTCGACCGTGCTGTCCGTCTTGGTCGACCGGCTGAAAGAGGAACATATCGAGTTAAAAAAAAGCATTTCCGACTTGGCGGTTAGGGCCAAGGCTGTCAAATCAGAGCAAGATTTAAGCACAGCCAGGCACGAGTTGTTTCAGCTAAGGTTACACGCCATGTCCTTCCGCGAAAAGCTGGAGCAGCATTCCGCATGGGAAGAGGAAATTTTGTTTCCTTTCTTAAGCAGCTATTTCGATCAATCCATTAAGCCTAGTCTGCTGGGTTCCATGTGGACGCTTGAGAAAGAACATGAGCTTGGAGATGACTACCTTCACTCTTTCTTGCGGACTGCAGATGAAATAAAGACCGTATCAGACAGAAAGCGGATGCATGCTGCCGCAGACGAGCTCATTCAAGCCTGTTGCATTTTGGGCAAGCACCTGGAGAGCGAGGAGCAAATTGTATTCCCGCTGACAGAGTCGGTACTGGTAGACATGGAACTCTTATTTTGCACATAAGGCGGCCATTCTCGTATCGATGGAACTGCCGATTAACAGGATAAGAGGAGTGTCGCATGGATGATTAATGATATTTGCAAGATTCAGGAAGTGAACACGCGTCTGATGAAATTATACGAAGATATAACCTTTCAAGATGCTGCTGATAGCGATATGAAGCGCGAGAATGCCAATATAGACGGCAATACCTCCATGGGCATGATGTTGAAGTACGGTTCGGAGGGCGCCAAACAATTTAACGAGCTGTTTCTTCTCAAGCCAGAGCATGCCGACGCTCATAAAAACGGGGATATCCATATTCACGATCTGGACTTCCTTTCCCTAACGACAACCTGTTGCCAGATCGATATTCGGCAATTGTTCGATGGAGGCTTCGGTACTGGGCATGGCCGTGTCAGGGAACCTAAGGATATAAGGAGTTATGCGGCGCTTGCGTGTATCGCGATTCAATCGAATCAGAACGATCAGCATGGTGGACAGAGCATCCCGAACTTTGATTACGGAATGGCGGGAGGCGTTGGCAAAACGTTTGTCCGTCATTACAGGGATAATCTGCTGAAAATGTTGAAATGGAAGTTCGGCTTGGGAGATGACGGGGAAAAGGCAGTGCTGCATCTATTCGATGAATTGAACGGTGCAGGACTGCTGCCTCGCATAAGTCGGAATCCGTATGAGAAGGAGCGGGAGAAAGAGCTGCTTGGCCAAGTGCTGAGCGATCCGATTGATATCCATGAAGCACAGCAGATCGCGGAAGCCCATGCACTGGCGGAAACGGAAAAAAGCACTTATCAAGCTATGGAGGCGCTGATCCATAACCTCAATACGATGCATAGCCGGGCCGGGGCGCAAATTCCGTTCAGCTCCATTAATTACGGGACGGATACAAGCCCGGAGGGCAGGATGATTATACGGAGTATCCTTTTGGCTACGGAACAAGGGCTTGGCAACGGGGAAACGCCTATTTTCCCTATTCAAATTTTCCGTGTGAAGGAAGGAATCAATTATAATCCGGGCGACCCGAATTACGATTTGTTGCAGCTCGCCTTCCGCGTAAGCGCCAAACGATTGTTCCCCAATTTTTCGTTCCAGGATGCGCCGTTTAACGCTCAATATTATACGGCGGGAAAACCGGAGACGGAAATTGCTTATATGGGATGCAGAACAAGGGTGATCGGGAATGTATACGACGATTCTCGTGAAATTACATTCGGAAGAGGGAATTTAAGCTTCACGACAATCAATTTGCCGAGGTTGGCTCTATTAAATAGAGGGAACATCACTTTGTTCCTCTATGAGCTTGATCGAATGATGGATATTGTCATTAAGCAGCTTCTGGACCGGTTTGAAATTCAGGCCCGCAAAAAGGTGAAAAATTTTCCGTTTTTGATGGGACAAGGGATATGGATCGATTCCGGGCTACTGAAGCCGGATGACGAAATTCGAGAGGTTATTAAGCATGGCAGCTTATCGGCAGGATTTATCGGACTGGCGGAATGTTTGAAAGCCCTCATCGGAAGCCATCATGGCGAATCCGAGGAGGCGAGGCAGTTGGGACTTCGAATAATCGGGAAAATGAGAGGGAAAATGGATGCGGCCGCCAAGGAGCATCAATTAAACTTTTCGTTGCTGGCTACACCGGCGGAAGGGCTGTCCGGCCGTTTTGTGCAGATGGACAGAACGAGATTTGGCGTCATACCGGATATTACGGATCGGGAATATTATACGAACAGCTTTCATCTTCCCGTCTATTATGCAACGACGGCCTATAAGAAAATAAGGATCGAAGCTCCCTATCACGCGTTGACGAACGCCGGGCATATCACATACGTCGAACTTGACGGCGATCCGTTAAACAACCTGCAAGTCTTTGAAAAAATGATCCGCGCCATGAAGGAGAACGGCATCGGCTACGGTTCTATCAATCATCCCGTTGACCGCGACTCCGTTTGCGGCTACACGGGCCTTATAAACGACAGTTGTCCATCCTGCGGCCGAACGGAAGAAGAAGGACCGGCTTTTGAGCGAATTCGAAGGATTACAGGGTATTTGGTCGGTACAATCGATCGCTTTAATGACGCGAAAAGGGCGGAGGAACGTGAACGAATCAAACATACCTGACAGTAAGGAGCCGGAATTGCGCATCGCCGGACTGGTACAGGAATCCATTGTGGATGGACCGGGTTTAAGACTTGTTGTATTTGCCCAAGGCTGTCCTCATCGCTGCCGGGGCTGCCACAATCCGCATACCCACTCGTATGAAGGCGGCTTAAACGTCAGTATCGACGCGATTACGAATGCCATTATTCAAAATCCGCTGCTTGATGGAGTGACCTTAAGCGGAGGCGAACCTTTTCTTCAAGCAAAGGGGTTCGCAGAGCTGGCCGCCAGAGTGAAAGCCATGGGTTTGCACGTGATGACATACACCGGATATATCTATGAAACGATCGTAGCCGGTTTAAACAGACATGACGGATGGCGCGGTTTGCTGGACAATACCGACGTTCTGGTGGACGGGCCGTTTGTGCTCAAGCAACGCAGCCTCTCTTTGCGGTACCGGGGCTCAAGCAATCAGCGGTTGATCGACGTGCAACAGCGAATTAGAGGAGGTTGACGATGAAATATTATCACCTTGTTGATCGGGATGCGCTGGAGGACCCTTCCCGCAAAACCATGTTTGTGCATAGCGCCAGACGGTTGAAGGATAAGCACTTCTATATGAGAAGAAAAATTGACACGATCTATGAGTTGAGTTTACGTATTTCTTCCGCTTCAACCGCCGACCATTTGTGCGAGTCTCTTACGGAACTTAGAGCGAAGGCGCTGGCGCTGTTCAATGCCTTGACCTGCCATGCGGAATGGGAGTCACGTGAATTTTTTGCGAGCCTGCGCTCGCTCGTCTATTTCCAAAACGATCCGAAGCTGCGCTCTTCCCTGGCATTGCTGGAGCATGATCAAGTGATCGCGCTGGACTACTTCAGAGCATTTTTGAAGAGAAGCGATGCCGCGCTTCATATTTTGCATAGCGGAGCCCTGCCTCATAACTTGGCGTTATATGAGCGGTTGAAGCAGACGGCGCATCCCGTTACCCAGGCATGTCTGATACTTAAGTGTCATTTTGATATGGAAGAAACATGTATCATCCCGCTGACTGATGAAATATTGCGGGCGATGAAGGCAGGGTAAGCTGCTTCCGTAGCCAAGAAGCCATACGAAAGCAGCAGCCGGAACGGAATTTCCAATATATGCTCCATCATTCCGAAGACTACCGGCAAAGAGGAGATCGCGCATCTGTTATCGAATACTATACCTCTCAAGTCCAACTAAACTCGGTCAAAGATCGCCAGGGCGACAAGACGGTATTCGGGGACGGGATTGCATGCTCTATTACTTCTTTGCGTTACTTGCCGCTGCCATCGTGCTGCTGGTCAACGATATTCAGAACGCCGCGAACAGGTGGGCGGCGTTCTTTCTGGTATTCGCCGCCATCGGCGGATTAGCCGACACGGCTGCGGATGCGGGATTGTCCATCGCGGCACGAGGCATCGAACTTCTTAATTTGACGGTGACTCCATATGGCGTACTTATGTTCGCGATGACGTATTCCGGACTTACGGATCGCCGTCGCAAGCCATATTCCCTGTTGAGATGGCTGCTCTTATTGCCGGTGTTCGCCATGCTTGCGGCAGGGCTGGCGATGCCGGGGCTGCCCATACGATACGGGTGGCTTCTGCTATGGAGCGGACCTTATTATGTAATATCCTGTATTTTGCTGGTTATGGCGCTATGGCGGGAGACGGATACCCGCAAGAGAAGGCAGCGTCTCGTGACGACGCTTCTGTTCGTACCTACGTTGCTGGCGGTTCTGATGTTCATCTATGTAGCGCGAACGTTCGCGCCGGACTTTCCTTTCTTCGGCTATGTGGCCGCCTTTATCTCCTATTCGCTGGCTGCGGGGCTGCTGCTCGCGTTCGCCTACGGCGTGCTCGGCGTGAGGCTGCGCTTCGAACGCGATCCTCTGGAGAGCGCCATGAAGGCGGCAAGCTCCGGGACGAATCTGCTCAATCATACGATTAAGAACGAGATCGGCAAAATCGCCATTAGCGCGGACAATGCACGCCGTTCGCTGCCGCCTGGCGTCGACGAAGAGGTGCAGCAGCATCTGGCGATTATCGAGCGATCTTCGGAGCATATGCGCGCCATGGTGGAACGGCTCCACGGCCGCACGAAGGCCATCGAGCTTCGGGAGGAGCCGGTCCGGCTCGACTTGCTGGCGAGCTCGGTCGCGGAGGATTACCGCGAACGCGCGGAGCGGGCCCAAGTCATTGTTGAAATTCATTGTCGCTGCGCTCCGACCGTGGTCTGCGACCCTGTGCATGTGAGAGAAGCGCTCGGCAATCTGCTGGCGAATGCGATAGAAGCGTCCCCTTCACCCGGCGGGAGAGTCGAGGTCGCTCTGAACGCGGGCAAACGAAACGTCACGCTGTCGGTTGGCGACAATGGTCCCGGCATGACGCGATCGCAAACGGCAAGGGCGTTCGAACCGTTTTATAGCACCAAAAACGGAGCGAATAATTACGGTCTGGGTCTCTCGTACGTCTATAATGTGATGCATGCGCACGGCGGATCGGCGGAGCTCTCGGGCAAGGAATCGGGCGGAGTGACGGCATCTCTCGTGTTCCCGCGTAAGAAGGTCTTGCGGCAGAATGGAGGCGGGTAAAATGGAGAGGAAGACGGAAGGCGGGAGCGGTCCCATTCGAATATTGATTGTGGAGGACGATCTTGACTGGATCAAAGCTATCTCTGCTTTTTTAAATAACGAATCCGACATGCTCGTGGTCGGCGCCGCAACGACAACGGATGAAGCGCTGCAACTGGCGGATACGCTGCCGTTTGACGTAGCGTTGGTGGACATCCAGTTGACGGCAGGCGGACACGAGGGGATCTACGCCGCTCTTGAGCTGCATCAGTCGCATGCGGCCAAGATCATCATGCTGACATCCGTAACCGATGAAGCCGTCATGACGCAGGCCTTTACCGCCGGGGCCGTCAATTACATCGAGAAGTCGCGCTACAGAGATCTTCCGGCAGCGATTCGAACCGCTTACCGCCATCCGGCGGCCATGGAGGCCTTGCTGAAGGAGTTCGCGCGACTGAAGCGCGAGGAGCAGCTCGGGGCGTTGACGCCGGCAGAGCGCGAGGTTTTCGAACTTATCGAGCAGGGGCATACGCAGTCGGAGATCGAGAGGAAGCTGTACAAGGCGGAGAGCACGCTTAAAAATCAGGTCAACAAAGTGTTGAAGAAGCTTGGCGTTCGGAGCAGCAAGGAAGCCGTGGAATTGGTACGCCGCAAGGGATTATTTCGCAGAGGAGACAAGCGGTAGACGCAGCAGGTAACAAAGGCGATCTGGGGGCGGCGCCCAACGCCAGACCCAACAAAAAAACAGTGGCCCGACAACAAACAGTCGCTGTTTTGGACGGGACGGCGGGTTCTTGGCTGCCACTGTTTTATTTTGAAATATAGGAAAGTATCATTTTCCCACACTTTTCCATTATTATATTGCTCGAAATCAAACGCGCAACGCCGCCAATGGAGGGAGGCCGTGACTTCGATCGAGGTATCTTCACCGTGGCAGCGAGTGGGAGGAGCGGCCAATCGTATACCGTATCGGAAAATTGAGGGAAAAGCTCCCTTTAATCTGGATAAAACGGGCTATCAGCTCGATTTAGAGGGAAAAGCGCCCTTTAATCGGGGCGATTCTACCAGAATCCAGCGTTCCGACCTGGATTAGAGGTAGGATTTCCCTCTAAAGCGCAAGCAAGGGCGTAGATGTGGGCAATAGAGGGCGTTTTTCCTCTTAGTCGAGAGGGATTCCTCCGAGCACCAATACTTCAGAAATACAATCCCATGCCCGGTAATGTCAATAATCTGCCTAAAAGCTGGAAAGATCGAAATGGTTTCTCCAATAGCAGGTAAGCCAGAAAACTGGCAAGGATATATTTTCTAAGGACTCCTAAGCAATTCTGTCAGATTAAAAACGAGCAGAAGGAGGCTGGGCGAGCTTGATAACATACAGCAGGGTACTACTCGACGTAGTACCCTTGCGGTGAGATGAGCAATGAAAAGGGCGGGAGATCACAAAATCAAAAATTTGCACAACGATTATGGAATAGTTTCTCAGTACGAATAAATCCCGGATACAGTGCCATTCGTGAATGCGATATATTGATAGCCGTATCTCCAGACTTCAATCGTAATGTTCTTTTCTACTACAGATGATTTATCATGCGGCAGTCCCCACGACAGCTCCACCTGGGCTTTATTCATACCAATGGCTACTTTAGAGGCTTTAATCTTCTCCCATGTTGCAGCGGACCAGTTATACTTTTTGTAGGGATCATATGTGAGGAACTTGGAGGAGTCCCCCAGCACATTTGGGATAACCGTCTTGTGTATGATTTCGGACTTGAGTTGCCCCCCGTCGCCCTTCTGAAAGACGATTTCGAAATTATCATTGCCTAGGGGCACGACATCCGAGACAGTAAGCTTAATAAATCTTCCCCAATTATTGTATTGATTTACCCAATAGACCTTGCCGATGTAATTGACCAGGCTGCCTTGCGCTTCCTTCTTTTTGATTTTTGGAGTGTCCGCTGACTCGATGATCATGGTCGCTGAACCAATTGATACTTTCATCTGCTTGAGCTTCGCATCCCATTGATTTTTGGAGCCTAAGGAGTTGCTTAACAAAACTGCGGGAAATAGCGCTACTCCTTTTTCTTCACGTACGGCCTGACCGAGACCGACATCCTTGCCATTTACCTTCGCTGTTTTCTGACCGACTTTTAGCTGAATCGTTGTACTACCGAGCTTGATGTCATACGTTTTATTCGCTGCGGTGTAGGTAACGACACCTCCTAGAGATTTAAAGACCGTTTGAATCGGGAGATAAATGATAGAGTTTGCATGCAGCGCACCTGTTAGGTTGTTCCCTAGACTTGAGGATATAACCAGGCTTTTACTGATCCCTCCTGCGGTAACAGTAACTTTGGCTTCTCCAACACCCAGTACCTTATAGGAACCATCATTCATCGCCTGAAGTAGGTGGGGCTTATCTACCATCAGCGGCGCGGCGGCTCTGTCTAGCGTTTCTTTATAACCATTGTTGTAATTCTGCACCACTTTGAAATAAACAAGATTGCCCACTACAGGTTTGGCGTTGTTGGTCGTGAAGGCAATGTCCGTTACTTGCGGCGCGTTAAACGAAACAGACTGATCGCCGTCGTAAAATTTCCAGTTACCATCTTTCTGCTGGACCACAATATCGGCATTAAATGTAACGAAACGATCATTGTCTGAACGTTTTGGATCATCTAATCCACCGGAGAAATGGTAGGGCATAGCCTTTGCCGCATTTTTTATGGCCTTTAATTGCGTTGCTTTTTGATCCCACACCGTTACGAGCCATACGGTTCCGTTCTTTTTGGTTGCGAGGAGGTGGTCTTCATCAATAAACTCCATATGGACGACATTTTCTAACAATAACTTTGAATAGTAAGTAAAGACTCCGTTTTCATAATCGAACCAAGAGCTACTATACATCATTACTTTACCTGCCTTATCCAGGTAAGCCATAGAATCATCGCCCGAGACCTTCAGCGAAACGATCGAAGAAGGATCTTCGATTGTTTCGACTACTTTATTTAAATTTTCCCAATTGGAATGATAGATCTCTCCATCCTCACTTAAATATGCGAATTCTCCATTAAAATAGTCAACCAGGAGAGCCTCTTTTACATCTTTCCGTTTATTGCCGCCGTAATCCCAGACCGTTCCATCCTTTTTTAAATAATAGCCGTAGAACAGCTCCTTAATGCCGGTTTGCTTTTTGTCTAAAACGGGGAGAGTTTGGTATTCCCAAGAGATCAGCTCTCCTTTACTATTAAGGGCATATCCGCCATTGCCGGTGTCTTGAATTTCAACGGCATCAATATTTATATATTCATAGCCTGATGATGTCCAAAGTCTTTTAATCCATATACTTCCATCACTCAGAAGGATGGTATTACCTTGAACATCCACGATTTTAGGAGCTTCCGTGGCAGCAAACGTTGCTTGTGGTGCGGGAAGCGCCCCTACGATAAGACAAAATGCGATAAAAAAGGTAACGAATCTCCTCATATAATTTCAACCCCTTCTTTTAATAGGAATAATGTACCATATATTTACTACTTTTGATATAAATCAATCGGAATATGTATAAGTCATGATATAGTCTGCAAATGCGCCTACAATTGCAAGGAAAACAGCCCAGTCTCCGATCTGCGAGTCTCCCTCGACGCTCTTTCCAACAGCTGCAAACTTGCCGACAAAATCATGCCCCGACGAATAATTCATAATTCGTTAAACTGTCTTAGTGAATGCCAATGAGAGAGAACGGCGCAAAAAACAGCAGCAACCAAAGACTTTATAGTCCTTGGCTGCTGCTGTCTTTTTGTAATAAAGGAAAGCAATAATTTCCCAAACTTTCTCTATAGTTCTTAGAATGAAACGCGCAACGCCGTCAAAGGACCGCGCAGTCTTTTCGCCTTGGTATATAGGAAATGATGCAACTTCAAGACTTGTGAACAACGGGTTAAAAAATCTAACGGACAGGAAGAGGCTGTCGATTCATTGTGAATAACTGATCTTCCATAGTCCATCTCCCCTGAACCCAGGTATAATGGAAGATATACTTGGGCCGGGGGTTTGTGCTGTGTTGAATAGACGTGTGCGTTACAAAGAGTTCGATCAAATGTCTTTTGCAGATATGATGGTATACTCCAAGCTTCCTGAGCATCCTTTTTGGAGTCACTTAGAGAAGAAGATAGACTTTTCTTTTGCAGATTCACTGTGCTCCGTGCTCTACTCGGGGCGCGGACAGCACCCGTATGCGCCTTCACTGAAGCTTAAAGTCCATCTTATTCAGATATACTACGGTCTTTCCGACCGCCAGGTGGAAGAGCGCATAATTAGCGACTTGTTCATCAAGCGTTTCTTAGGCTTGCCCGTCGACTTCTTTGGGTTTGATCACAGTACGATTGGCTTGGACCGCTCACGTATGGGAACCGCCATGTTTAAAGCCTGCCACTTCTACATTCTTGCCCAAATGTACAGCCATGGCCTTTGGGGCGATCACTCGGAGAAATGGATCATCGACTCGTTTGCCTCAAATCCCGCACTCTCGAAGCCGCGCACCTATCGCTTGATTCAACATGCTATGATCCGGGTCCTTCAACATTTAAAACGTAGCCATCGTGCGATATACCAACTCGCACTCGCTTCGGTTGAGACCGATGGACTCTACGCTCGCACCTCCGTACAACCATCTACTGCTGGTCACATGCTCGCTTTCAGCAAGTTGGTGGCACAAGCTTATGGTTTGCTTCAATGGTTTCAACTCGAGGATGTGTCTGCTTTGTTGCAAAAAGAACTCACGGAAAAAGAGCGCGAGACTTCTCAGCATTTGCAACGCATTTTGCAGGACATTTTAGAGCAGAACAGCCGACCTGTACCGCCGACTGATGGCGACCCGATTGACTCTGCGCGGAACCAAACCGAACAAGAGATTGTGTTTGAAAAAATCCCGAGCCATGAAAGAGCAAAGGATCGTCTTATGAGCGCTGTTGACCCGCACGCTCGAGTCGGGAGAAAGAATACATCCACCGTCACATGTGGCTACAAACTACAAAATTTGTGTGGGACCAGCTCCGTTGTGCTGAATGTGAACGCCGTACCTGCGAATGAACATGACAGAGAAGCTATGTACGCAATGGCCAAAGAAGTACAAAGCTTTTTCGAAATTTCGCCACGCGCCATGTTAGGTGACACCGCCTACGGCCACGGGTTGCAGCGCACTATGCTTGCCACTATTGGCATCCCTGTAGTAGCCCCTGTCATCCTGGGAAGTAACCCCTCAAAGGGATACGACCTCACCCGATTTAGCTATGACAAGGAAAAGGACTGCTACACTTGTCCGAACGAAAAGGATACCGTAAAAAAGCGTCATATTCCTCAAAGCAGCGGTTGGCAATACTATTTTGAAAAGACAGACTGTGAAAGTTGCCCCTTACGCTCGGCATGTACAACAGGAAAAGCAGAGCGCCGGGTATTTCACAGTGACTATTATGAAGTGTACGAGGCTGCCAAGGATTACAACGCTACGATTAGCGGCAAATTAGATCGCAAACAGCGCATGCTGGTTGAACGAAAGAACCAAGAATTGAAGAATGACTGTGGTTTAGAGAGACCCTTAACGAAAAGCCGAAAAGCGTTGCAGCTTAAAGGTTACTTGGCTGCCATGGTCGTTAATTTGAAACTCACGTTGAGGAAGCTACTTCCTCAAAGACCTGGGTTTATTCGACGTCGAAATGCCATTAGTTACTAAGTAGAATCCGACTCCCCAGCCCTCCGATCATCCCACTCAGCGGCTCCCTCCAGCACAAAATTTCCCCATTCCAGCACGCAACTCGTTCTTATCTACAGTGAATAGACAGCCTCAGGAAAGTCACTATTGGGTCGCAATGGAGCCAATTTGACCGGTGATGATGCCAATAAGGTCGTGTATGTCCTTTAAATTTTCGAAAACCTAAAAAATCGAAAAATAGCGTTATTAATGTCCGTTAGACAGCAAGTGGCTGCCGAAATCAATTTCGAGCTTAATGGCGGGCGTTCGCGCTTCCGCAAAAAACTCCGCCTTCGCAATCGTTCCGACACGAATATCGAGTACAACCCCATGCCCAGTAATGTCAATAATCCGCCTAAAAACTGAAAGAACGAAATGGTTTCTCCCAATAGCAGGTAAGCAAGAAAAATGGCAAGGATCGGTTCACCGATAATGCCGACAGAGATCGTAGTCGCACCGATCGAATTCAGCAGTAGATTAAAAATATATTGTCCGAAAATAGTGGGGATAACGGCAAGCATTAAAAAGTAAGTCCAATCGGACGAGTCGTACCCCTTCAAAGAAACTTGATTCGCCAAATTGTACGCGAGCATGACGGTGCCGCCGATCAGAAACACGATGACACTGTACGCATTGGCATGGATTTTGCGGCTGACTTGCTGCCCGGCGAGCAGATAGGCCGACACAAAAAGCGTGCCGAGCAAAGATAATCCGTCTCCGAGCAAAGCTGCTCTCGAAATCCCGATGTCCCCCCAAGCTATTACGATCGAACCCAAAAGCGCAACGATCAGGCAAATCACGGTAAGCAGACGAGCCCGTTCTTTGAACCATACATATGAGCCGATCATGACGAATAACGGCTGCAAGGATAAGATTACCATAGAACTTGCAACAGAGGTATAGACCAGCGATTCCATCCAGAATAAGAAGTGCAAGCCAAGCAGAACGCCGGCAAGAATTACGATGCTCCAGTCTTTTTTATTCAAGTTCAAGGTACGAAACGATCTCCAGGGCACAAAAGCAAGCATGATGAACACGGAAATAAACAATCTGTACATTCCGGCCACAGATGTGGGCGTATCCGAAAACTTGATCATGATGGAAGAGAAAGAGACGGACAAGATGCTGACGAACAACAAAATAAACGAACGGGACGAAGAAAATTTATTGCATGCAAACATGGTTCCTCCCAGATGCTAGAACAATTGCCTGTGCACGGAATTGTTAAAGTATGCTTAAGCTGAATATAATAATATCATCACAGTCTTTAATTTCGTGCAATAATATCTTTAATTTGTATAGAAATATCGTCATATAAAGGAGTTGCGGCCCCGTGGGGAAACCACTGCACGAAACCATACAATATCCGGACGAAGCTTTTCCGTACGTAATGTACACGCATACGAACGAAGGATCGATTCCCGATGGCAGGGGAATCAACGATCTGCATTGGCATGAAGAATTGCAGATGACCCTGGTGACCAAAGGGGAGATGACAATACAAATTAACGGCATCGATTATCGTCTGTCGACAGGCGAAGCCATATTTATCAATAAAAGCGTGCTGCACATCGTATCCCGTCTAACCCATGGCGGCGAATACGTCAGCTTTAACTTCCCGGAGAAGCTGCTCGCCTTCTACCCGGACAGCGCTATGGAGCAACTTTACGTGCACCCGGTTACTCATTCTTCTTTACTGTCATTGATAATCAGGGGGGATTCGGAGTGGCATAATCAGATTCTGAACATGCTGTGGGATATGAAGCAGGAATTCGAGAAACAAAAAGCCTGGGGATGGCAATACGAGATCTCCATTCGAACGGTACAGTTATGGATGATTCTTGTCTCAAATATGACATTGCCTGCGGAGGAGTCCTCCAAACATAACAGGCTTCAACAAGAGAGACTGCAATTAATGCTTAGCTTTATTCACCAAAACTACACGGATAATATAACCTTGAAGGAAATAGCCGAGGCCGCGCATCTGAGCGTGTCGGAGTGCACTCGCGGCTTTAAGAAAAGCATTCACATGACGCCATACTTCTACTTGGTTAAGTACCGCATCCGAAAAAGCCGCGAGCTGTTAGACTCCACGGATCATTCCGTAACCGAGATCGCCAGGAGAGTTGGTTTTAATCACGTCAATCATTTTATCCAGTCTTTCAAAAAACATTGCGATATGACTCCTAAGGAATTCCGTAACATTAAAAACGAGCAGAAGGAGGCTGGTCGAGCTTGATAGCATACAACAAGGGTACTACGCCGCGTAGTACCCTTGCCGCGCGTGGACCCACAATAGTTGGAACTGCCGCGTTCGGCCGACTGGCGTTACAATTATCGCAACAACCCGGGCGAAGGGAAGAACAGGGGAGAGCGCATATGAGAACGACGCCGATCTACGTAGAACTGGATATCGCTGCCGATATGGATGCTATATGGAGTCACACTCAGGAGCCGAACTTGCACCGGCAATGGGATTTACGTTTTACCGATATTACGTATCTTCCGAAAGAAGGAGAGAACTCTCCGCAGCGGTTTCTCTACCGGACCCGTATCGGCTTCGGGATTGCAATCGCGGGCACTGGCGAGTCAAGGAGCTCCAGATCAATCGCAACCGGAGGCGCGCTCTCCACGCTCGCATTCGAATCCGAGCAGCCGATTTCGCTTATACGACGGGGCGGCGGATACTGGCGGTACAAGCCAAACGGCGATCGAATAACCTTTAGCACGAAGTTCAATTATACGACGCGGTTCGGGATTGTCGGCCGGCTGTTGGATCGGCTGGCGTTCCGTCCGTTGTTCGGCTATGCGACCGCCTGGAGCTTCGATATGCTGCGGATCTGGTTAGAGCGCGGCATCGCGCCTGCCGTTACGATTCAGAGAGCGGTCATTCATTATGCGTGCGTAGCGTTATTGTCTCTCCTGTGGCTGTATGAGGGGCTTGTGCCGAAGCTGATTAGTCCGGATAGCGGGGAGCTTCAAATCTATCAGGCGACCGGCTTGTTCCCGAACGTGGAGCATGTATTGCTGCCTTTGTTGGGAGTGGCGGAGATCGGCATGGGGATTGCGATAGCGATATGGCATCGGCGAAGAGCGGCTTATGTCGGCCAATCTATTTTGCTCGTCCTGCTGGGGGGCGCGGCGATTGCCGGAACGCCGGAGCTGCTGTTATCGCCATTTAATCCCCTCGTGTTGACTGCTCCCATGCTGGCATTGGCGATCATTGCCGCTATGACGGCGTCTGGCGTACCGAAGGCCGGCCGTTGCCGTCGGAGGAACGAGGATGAAGTCAGCGTGGAGAAAGGAGGCGGCAGTCATGAAGTCTATCTATGAGAAGGCGCTGGGCGCCGATTTCTCCAAGCTGCACCCCCGCATAAGAGAGCGCTTCGGCTTTAGCAGCTCCGACCGGGTTAAGTCCGTTGGCCGAGGAACGATGGAGCGAATCCGTTACGCCAAGCTGGCGGCACTGCCTCTTTATGCAGGAACGAAGCGTCATATCATGTTTCCACAGGGAGGGCGCGACATCCCCTTTACAATCGAGAATTACGCTTATGTGGACGGGTATGGAAGAGAGACGGTGACATGGATTCGTTCCTTCAAGTTTCCGAACGCCATCCGCCGTTTCGACGCCACGATGATCTATAGCGATAGTCGCGGGAGGATCGTCGATTATTTGGGCACCAAGCAGCATCTCGCGGTCGACCTGCAAATATCGGCAGCTCCCAACGGGGGCATTCGCATTCGCTCGGGAGAGCAGCGCTTCTACGAAGGACTGCTGCAATTCCGATTCCCCGCAAGTCTGACCGGCATCGCCGACGTCTGCGAATGGTACGACGATCGGGCAGACTGTTACCGGATTTCGGTCGAGGTAAATAATCCGTTGATCGGCACCGTATTCGAGTACGAAGGTTCGTTCCAGGCGAGACTGGCGGAGACGGAGCAGGGCGAGATCCCGCTCGACGTCAAGCCGCTGCGCGAGGAACCGCGGGAGTAGTTGAGCGGTCAAGGCCCGGATTAGAGGGGCTCCCATTAACCGAGATGATTCAGCCCAAAAACGGCAATTCGAGCAGGATTAGAGGTAGGGTTTTCCTCTAAAGCACAAGCAAGGGCGGAGACGGGGAGTTTTTCCTACTCCAACGCCTTCTGACGGTATTGCCTCGGCGTAATGCCGCTCTCTCTTCGAAATACATGGTAAAAGTGGGACAGATCGCCGAAGCCCGATTGAGCGGCAATCTCCGTCATCGGCCAGTCGGTGCCCGCGAGGAGCCGTTTCGCCTGATTAAGCCGATATTCCGTCAGCAATTGCGTCACCGTAAAGCCCGTTGTCGCCTTAAAGAGCTGCAGCAGCTTCGAACGCGATACGGGAAACCGTTCCAGCAAGCCGTCGATCGTAATTGGGTCGCGGTACGACACGGCCATGCAGGCGACCACCTCCTGAATAAGCCGCTCGTTCGCGCCGCTGGCGAGCTGCTGCTCCGCCGGCGAATGCTGCAGCTCCCCGATCAGCAGCATCACTTCCGTCAGGCGATGCAGCATCGCTAGCTCCCGTAGCGGATCCGGCGAGCACAGAAGCTCGGCCAACCCTGCGGCCGCCGAGCGGGCGCGCTCCGATTGCGCCGCCGTCAGGAAGTAGTGGCTGCTTGTCGAGGAGCCCCCTAACAACTGGCCGAAGGGGCTTATCTTCCATCCGCATAGCTGCCCCATTGTTGCCAGATAGGCTTCGTCTATCGTCAAAATATAGCGGCTGAACGAATCCTCTCCAGAGTAGGGATGATGCACGACGTTGGGGCCGATAATCGTAAGCGTCCCGGCATGGAGCGGGTACAGCTTCTCTTCGACGATATAAGAGCCGCTGCCGCCGAGGCACAAATAAATTTCGCAGCCTTCGTGAAAATGCAGTCGCTTGCGGGGCAATTTCCCGGTTCGAAACTCGCAATGAACGGGATGCCGTTTCAGAAAGCTGTTCGTAACCTCGTCTTTTTCGTAAAGCTGCCGCGTCTCGTCTAAGGAGCTGGACACTTGTATCTCCTCCTCGCTTCAAAATCCATTTATCTGATTGATGATCAATCAGGTTTTCATTTGATCCCGATAAGCTTTGGGCGTTAACCCCGTTAACTTCCTGAACTGCTCGTAGAAGTGGCGCATGCCCAGGAAGCCGCAAGCCGCTGCGATATCTTCGATGTTGTCGTCCGTCGACAGCAGCAGATCTTT
This sequence comes from Paenibacillus agaridevorans, assembly GCF_018604145.1. Classification (NCBI taxonomy): domain Bacteria; kingdom Bacillati; phylum Bacillota; class Bacilli; order Caryophanales; family Paenibacillaceae; genus Paenibacillus; species Paenibacillus agaridevorans. The sequence continues at coordinate 7,927,627 of NZ_CP075889.1, forward strand.
GGCGCGGACAAGCCGCTTGGCGTTTACGTAGTCGGTCACGGTCATGCCGGTCAGCCCCTTAAAGACGCGGGAGAAGTGGCTGGGGCTCACGTCCGCGCGTCCCGCCAGATCAGCAAGTCCTCCGCAGCCGACGGGATCGCGGTTCATGTCGCGCAGCGCCTGCCGGATCCAGGCCGGTCCGAAGCCGCCGGAGGCTGCGGCGGGGGCTGCGTGTACGGCAGGCAACCGCGCGAGCTCCAGCAAGAGGCGCAGCAGATGGAGCCGGATCGCGTGCCGGTAGCCCGCCTCCTGGCTGGCCATCTCCTCCGACATTGCGCGGAGCAGAAGCTCGATGCCGGTATGATCGGTCTCCGCCGGGGTCAGTTTGTAGCGCTTCTGTCCCCTGGCCATGTTGTAGCATTGGAGCGGCTCGTATCGATCGCCGAGCGAGTCGGCCTCCACGAGCGGAGGCGAGAAGAACAACGCGGTCGAAACGATGGGCTCGTCGGCGGACGGAAACGCGCGGTGCACGGTGTTGCCGGGAATGAGAAACAGGTCGCCGGGGCCTTTCTCGTAGATAGTGTGGTCGATGAAGAAGGACCCCGTGCCTTCGTGGATGTATACAAGCTCGTAAAGGTCATGCAGATGGTCCGGCCACTCGTTGTCCGAATAGCGGACTCCCTTGTAGACAAGCTCGAATGGAAAGACGGGATCGAGATGGAACGGTTTGCGAACAGGCTGCAAGCGGCAAGCCTCCAATCCGGTTATTGCCCTCAATATATCAAAATCGGACATATTATTGCAATGCGGCGACATTTCAATTTCCGATCGGCGTTCGTACAATAGAGGGAGAAGAGAGGAGTGATTGCGTCATGCGCATTGATGCCCATCAGCATTACTGGACGATGTCCCGGGACGACTACGGATGGATCACGCCGGAGCTGCCGGTTCTGTACAGGGATTTCCTGCCTCGGGACCTGGAGCCGGAGCTTGCCAGGCATGGGCTGGACGGCACCATCGTCGTTCAAGCGGCACCTACCCTTGAGGAGACGGAATATTTGTTGTCTCTGGCGGACGCTTCGGATAACATTTTTGGCGTAGTGGGCTGGCTGGATCTATTCGATCCCGCTCACAAGGAGCATTACGAGCGGTTCCGGCAGTATCCCAAATTCGTCGGCTTCCGCATCATGATTCAAGATATGCCGGATGCCAGGCGCATACTGGAGCCTCCTTTCGTGGAAGCGCTGCGCTTTTACTCCGAGCTGGACGTACCCGTCGATCTGTTGGCGACAGCCGATCAATTGGATCCTCTGCTAGAACTGCTGGATGCCGTTCCGAACCTGCGGGGCGTCATCGACCATATCGCCAAACCGCATATTGCGGCAGGGACGTTACAGCCGTGGACGGAGCAGATGGAGCGGGCCGCGTCTCATCCCCGGTTGTACTGCAAGCTGTCCGGCATGGTGACGGAGGCCGATCATCGGAGTTGGAAGCCGGAGCACTTCGAAGTGTATATCCGCCACGTTCTGGCCGTCTTTGGCGAGGATCGAGTGATGTTCGGTACGGACTGGCCGGTGTGTCTGCTTGCGGCAAGCTACGGCGAGGTCGTCGCTCTGCTGGAGGGAGCTCTGCCGAAAGACTGGGGAGAGCGGTCGCGGTCCAAGCTGTTCGGCGAGAACGCAAGACGGTTCTACAAGCTGCAAGAGACGGAGGGATCGCGATGAAATATCGTTTGCTCGGCAAGACCGGCCTTGAAGTGTCGCGGCTTGGTTTCGGCGCTTCTTCCCTGGGCTCCGTGTTCCGTCAGACGGATGACGCGGAAGGAATTCGCGCGGTGCATGCGGCATTGGACGCCGGCATTAATCTGATCGACGTTTCGCCGTATTATGGAGCGACGAAGGCCGAGACCGTGCTAGGCCAGGCTATTGCGCAGACTTCGCGGGACCGCTTTTACTTGTCCACGAAAGCAGGCAGGTACGGCGAGAACGCGTTCGACTTCTCGGCAGCGCGGATCGAGTCGAGCCTGGAGGAAAGTCTGCGGCGCCTGAATACGGATTACGTCGATATGCTGTTCCTGCATGATATCGAGTTCGTGGAACCGGACATCATCGTGGGCGAAGCCATTCCTGCCTTGCAACGACTGAAGAAGGAAGGCAAAATCCGGTTCGCGGGCATTTGCGGACTTCCGCTGGCTCTATTCGAGCAAATGCTGCCGCAGGCCGACGTGGATGTCATCATCTCGTATTGCCATTATTCGCTTAACGATACTTCGCTGCTGGGCCTGCTGCCGCTGCTGGAGGAGCGCGGCGTCGGATTGGTTAACGCTTCGCCGATCTCAATGGGGCTTTTGAGCACGAGAGGCACTCCGGACTGGCATCCGGCAAGCGCCGAGCTCAAGGAGACTTGCCTGCGAGCGGCTCGGCTCGTGGAAGAACGGGGCGAGGACATCGCGAAGCTGGCGATTCAGTTCTCGACAGCGGAGGAGCGTATCCCTACAACGCTTGTCAGTACGGCCAACCCGGCTAATATCGCGAGAAACGCGGCATGGACGGACGAGCCGATGGATCCGGAGCTGCTCTCCGAGGTGCTTGATGTGCTGAAGCCGGTGCATAACGAGACTTGGAACAGCGGTCTGCCGCGTTACAACGAATCGACGGGATCGTTTATGACAGAGAGAAAGTAGGGACATAGATGAAGGGAATCGTATGCGAGGAAATGGAGTCGTTCCGCCTGAGGGACGACCTGCCCGAGCCGGAGCTTACGGAGGGGCATGCCATCGTCGCCATTCGGAGGATCGGCATCTGCGGCACGGATTATCATGCGTTCAAGGGGCAGCAGCCCTTCTTCCAGTACCCGCGTATACTGGGTCACGAGCTGTCCGGCATTATTATTGCGATCGACGGAAACGATAGCGGCTTGTCCCCAGGCGATCGCGTGGCGATCATTCCGTACTTGCATTGCGGCAGTTGCCGGGCATGCCGGAGCGGGCAGACAAATTGCTGCGCAGAGATGCGGGTCCTCGGCGTGCATCGGGATGGCGGAATGAGGGAACGCATCTCCGTGCCGGTGTCCCATCTGCTCAACGTAAATTCTTTGTCGCTGGACGACGCTGCTCTAGTAGAGCCGTTAGCCATAGGAGCGCACGCGGTCAGGCGAGGCGGCGTCATGCCGTCCGATACGGTGCTCGTTATCGGCTCCGGTCCCATTGGGCTGGGCGTCATGGCTTTCGCCAAACATGCAGGCGCCCGCGTCATCGCGATGGACATCTCGCGGGAGCGGCTGGACTTCTGCGCTTCGTGGGCGGGGGCCGACGAGCGGATCGACGCGCTGGCGCCGAACGCGAAGGAGCAGCTTGCCGCGCTTACGGACGGCGAATATCCCGCCGTTGTATTCGACGCAACGGGCAACGCCAAGTCTATGGAGAAGGCGTTCGAGCTGGTCTCCTTTGGCGGCAAGCTGGTCTTCGTCGGTCTTGTAAAAGGCGAGATCGCCTTCTCGGATCCCGAATTCCACAAGCGGGAGCTGACGTTGATGGGCAGCCGCAACGCGACGGCGGCCGACTTTCAGCATGTGCTCGACGTTGTCGGGCAAGGTTATCTGGACATGGGCCGCTTTATTACGCATCGTTCGTCGTTCGAGGGTATGATCGAAGCGTTTGGCGATTGGCTGAATCCGGCGTCGAAGGTAATCAAGGCCGTTGTAGAAGTATAACGCTGTTATGACCCAATAAAAACCGAGTTTTGCACGGATATCATCCGGGCAAGCTCGGTTTATTTGTCTGATGCCTCTTGCCAGGTTCGGAAGTTGGGGTTATTCTTTCAAGACCCGTTAAAAAATGAATTTTCGCTGGATAAGGAGAAGTTCAATGAAATTATTGGGAGATATAAAGGGAGAGGGACAACTTTTTTGGCCGCAACCATCTTACACTTGGGATCGTCAGGAGGTTGGGATTTATCATAACGGAAGCGTTCAGGAAGGAATGCCTCGCATGCAGTGACATCTTAAAACCGTTTTATGGGAGCGGAGGGACGTGGCAACGCTCCGCTACTCCATTTTTTCAGACAATTATTGAATTATTCAACCTAGGGGGAAGCACGTTTTGGTTTTCAGTTCCGTCATCTTTTTGTTTTATTTTCTGCCGCTTATCCTGGTCTTGTACTTCGTTTTTCCGTTCAAATATAAAAATATCATTCTATTGATTTTCAGCTTGATCTTCTACGCCTGGGGAGAGCCTCGGTATGTATTTCTCATGATCGTATCCATTCTTATCAACTATGGCTATGGTATTTGGATAGATCGGTCGGAGAACAGCGATAAGAAGAGGGTTTATATACTGGCTACCGCCATTGCGGTCAATATCGGGCTTTTGGGTTTTTTCAAATATGCCAACTTCGTCGTTGATGCGGTCAATGCCGCCTTGCATACGAATTTTCATCTACAAACGATACCGCTTCCGATCGGTATTTCCTTTTATACGTTTCATGCGCTGAGCTATCTCATTGATATTTATCGCAGACAAGAGCAAGCCCAGCGGAATTTGTTCAAATTATCGTTATATATTACCTTTTTCCCGCAGCTAGTAGCAGGTCCGATAATCCGTTACAACGATGTCGCCAAGCAGTTGAGCCGGCGCGTCTTCTCCTCCACTCAATTCGCCCAAGGCATCCAACGGTTTATTCTGGGTTTGTCCAAAAAAATTCTGCTGGCCAACCCGCTCGGCGCCGTAGCGGACACGATATTTATGACATCGACATCCGACCTTTCCACTGGCAGTGCGTGGATTGGCATTATAGCGTATACGCTGCAGATTTATTTTGATTTCTCGGGCTACAGCGATATGGCGATCGGTCTGGGCAAAATGTTTGGATTCGAGTTCAAAGAGAATTTCAACTATCCCTATATCGCCAAGAGCATCTCGGAGTTCTGGCGGCGTTGGCATATCTCTCTCGGCAGTTGGTTCAGGGACTACGTCTACATCCCGCTGGGTGGAAGCAGAGTGTCGAAGTGGAAGCTGTGCCGCAATCTACTGATCGTGTGGGCATTGACAGGGTTCTGGCATGGAGCCAGCTGGACTTTCATGGCTTGGGGCATCTATTACGGAGCGCTCATCGCTTTGGAGAAATTTTATCTGGAGAAGTGGCTGTCCAAGCTCTATCCGTTCAATCATGTGCTGGTGCTGCTGCTTGTGATGATTGGCTGGGTGTTCTTCCGAGCCGACAATTTCAGCTACGCAACAGATTACCTGGCCGCAATGTTTTCTTCTCGCGGTAAAGAGATTTTGGATGCCCAGGCATTGTCGCTGCTGTCTTTGAACTGGTTCTATTTCGCCATTGCGGTTATTGTAGCCATGCCGGTATATCCGCTGTTGCAGAAACGGAAGCTTCATCCTTCGATGGGCATTGTACGCGAAGTTGTTTCATTGATTTTCTGCTTTTTCTTATTTGCGCAAGTGATATTGTATCTGGTTAATTCGACGTACAATCCGTTCTTGTATTTCAGATTTTAGCATGATGTCCAACAAAATCAAAGTTATTAGGGAGTATCAACTTGAACAGAACGTTAGCAAAAGTCTATATCGGAGCCTTTCTTACCATAATATTCGGATTTTCTATAGCCAGCGTGGTCATGCCGGACAACAGCTTCTCGGCTACCGAGAAGAGAACGTTAAGTAAGTTGCCGGCGTTCAGAGCCTCTTTGCTCTTCTCGCGAAGCTTCTTCGAGGATATGAATCAATATGCGAACGACCAGATTGTGCTTCGCGACGAGATGGTGAAGATGTATCAACGGCAGCAAAACTCCAAGGTGTTCAATGCGATGCTGTTCGAAAACTTGCTCCGTCCCGCCCCTTCGCCGAATCCGGAGAATGGGACGATTGTGACGGATTCTCGTATTGTGTCGAAGCTTGTGCTGATCAACAAGAAGTGGATATTCCCTGTTCCCAGCAAAAACGTCTTTACCAAACAGATTGACTCCGCGACCGCAAAATTGAACGAAGCGGTGAAATTTGCCGAGGAGCAAGGAACCGAAACGTATTTTGTCTTCAATCCGTCGAGAACGAAAGCATTAATGCATCTGTATCCCGCATATTTGAAAACCGATGCTTACAGCATGTCAAAACAGTATTTTTTATCCAAGCTGGATTCTTCGGTGAATGTCGTTGATATCGGGAACAAGTTCGATACGTTTAAGAAGGCGGAGCTGGAAGGGATGTACTTGGAAACCGACCACCATTGGAATGTAAGAGGCGCCTTCACCGCGTATCAGGAAATGATTGAACAAATCTCGGGCAGGTCGCCTATCTTCTCGGATGAGCCTATGGCATTGGACGATATCCACATCTCTCAATTAACGGACGGCGCGTTCGAGGGCAGCTACAACAACCAGATCAACGAAATTATCAATCCGAAGAAAGCCGACCGAACGATCATTTACGAGCCTCGAATTCCCTTCTCCTTCTCGCATTTCGAGGTCATTAACAAGGACGGTTCACAAACGATCAAATCGTTTGACGAGTTTTACGGATTCAAGCGGGGTCGAAGCACCTATACTTACGGGGCGATCTTCGGGGGCGACCGTCAGAAGATCGTATATGAGAATTCGCAAGCGAATAATGATTTGAATGTCCTGCTGCTGAAGGATTCGTTCATGAACCCGCTTACGCCATACTTGGCTCAACACTTCAACAAGCTGACCGTTCTGGACAATCGGTATTATACGGAGTTCAGTTTGCGGGACGTGCTCACCCAAGAGCATTACGATATGCTTATTATCGCCTTTCACGACGATAATCTGTTTAGCGGCACTTACGCTTTCGAGAAGAAAGCGGAATGATGGGGCCCCGCGAGTGGTTTTGCCTTGATAGCTGTTAGAATAAAAGAGAAGCTTCCATCCGATTTTGGGTGGAAGCTTCTTTGTGCGCTTTGGGGGAGCCCGATTGGCCGTCTTTACCGGTTGAATGCCATACCCGTAGCTTATTATGCCGCCAGTCCTTGAACGGTCGGCGTCTGCTAGCTGCCTAGTGAGCCTTGGACCCCTCTTTGGCTTGCAGCTCGGCGATCAGCTTGTCGCCTTCGACGTCGAGGTTCGGCAGCAGGCGGTCGAGCCACTTCGGCAGCCACCAGGCTTTGTCGCCGAAGATGGCCATGACGGCCGGCACCAGCGCCATACGAACGAAGAACGCGTCGATCAGAATGCCAAGCGCGAGCGCGAAGCCGATCTGTTTGATCATAATATCGTGCGTCAGGACGAAGCCGGCGAATACGGCAACCATGATGACGGCGGCCGCGACAACGACTCGGCTGGCTTGGTCGTAGCCATGGATGACGCTGCTTCTGCCGCGATGGCCGTGCACGTACGATTCGCGCATGGAGGAGACGAGGAATACCTGATAGTCCATCGCGAGTCCGTACAGAATACCTGTCACGAGAATCGGAATGAAGCTCATAAGCGGTCCGCCGGTATCCACGCCGAACAGATTGCTCGCCCATCCCCATTGGAATACGGCGGTCGTAATGCCGAACGTGGCAAGCACGCTGAGCAAGAAGCCTACCGTCGCTTTGATCGGAACAAGAATGGAACGGAAGACGAGCAGCAGAATGATCAGCGACAGGATCACGATAACGCCGATGTAGGTCGGGAATACTTCCGCAAGCCTGCTGGACATGTCGATGTTAATGGCGGTGAAGCCTGTTACGCCAAGCGTAACGCCGAAATGGCTTGCGATAGCGGAATCATCTTCGCGAAGCTCCTGCACGAGGTCCTTCGTCGCCGTGTCCGTCGGACCCGTCTTCGGAATCAGGCTGAGAATGGCGATGTTGCCTTCCGCGTTCATTCCCATCGGCTGCACGACGGATACGTTTTCGTTTTTCTGAATTTCCTGCACGATGCCCCCGAGCACCTCCGGAGCGATGACGCCTGCGGAATCCTTTGGTTCGGCGACGATGAGCAGAGGGCCGTTAAAGCCTTCTCCGAAACCGGCGGAAATCGCATCGTAGCTCTGGCGGGCGGCTGTATCCAGGTTCGCGCTGGCGCCGGACGGAATGCCCAGCTCCATCTTCGCTGCCGGGATCGCCGCTGCGCCCAGCAAGACGATAACCGCGAGGATGACCGGCCAGCGGAACTTCACGATGCCTTTTACCCATGCGTCGGCGACGCCATGTTGTTTGGTTGCGGCTTTGGCGCGGTTCTTCTCGCGTGCCTTATCGGAGCAGATACGTTCGCCGATCAGACCAAGCAATGCCGGCAACAGCGTAAGAGCGATCAGCACGCTGAGAAGCACCGTAACCGAAGCGACGAGAGCCATCATGCTGAGGAAGGAAATGCCGATAACGAGCAGGCCGCACAAGGCGATGATAACCGTCAGACCGGCGAAGAATACGGCGCTGCCTGCCGTTCCGACCGCGCGGCCGGCGGCTTCGCGGGCTGTCAGGCCTTGGTCGAAGATGAGTCGGCGCTGTCTGTTTACGATAAAGAGCGCATAGTCGATGCCAACCGCCAGTCCGATCATGAGGGCCAGAACAGGCGTGAACGATGTCATCGTCACAAAGGTGGAGAGGGCGAACGCGCCTCCGACGCCGATCCCTACGCCAAAGAGCGCGGTGATGATGGGCAGGCCGGCAGCGACGAGCGAGCCCAGCGATATAACGAGAACGACGGCCGCGATCAGAAGCCCGAACACTTCATTAATGCCGATAGGGACCACGACAGCCTTTAGCGAGTCGCTTGGCAGCGCGGTAATACCGCTTCCGTCGACGGATTCGGTAACGGCTTCCACCACCGTATCCGTTACGCCTTGCGGCAGCGAGTTCTGTTGCACGGTGAATTGGAATTGGAACAGGGCGATGCTTCCGTCCGTTGCGATCAACACGCCTGGTACAGGCATCCCGTTGATCATAAGCGGCATGTAAGGAGGGAGTTCGCCGCCTGCAGCATTAGCCGCATCGGCCGCTCCTGCCGCAGCGCCGGCGTCAGCGCCCTGAGCGGCCCCTGCCAGGGCACCGCCTTGCGCGGCTTGCCCTGCGCTCAGGTCCGCGCCGGCTGCGGCCGCCAGCTCGGCGGGATTAATAATGTACTCGAGCTCGTACACCTTGCCCACGGTCTCGGTAATCGTTGCGATGCGTTCCGGCGTGTCGAGTCTCTCGCCTTCAGGCGCGGTGAAGAGCACGCTGGCTTGGCCGCCGGACGCCTCCGGCAGCTCTTGCTCCAGCTTGTCGAGCACCTTCTGCGACTCCGTGCCTTCAATCTTCATCTCGGAGCTGACGCTCATGCCGTTGATGCCGAGCATGGCGCCGACGATGCCGATGATCAGAATCCATGCCGCGATAAACGCCCAAGGCTTGCCAAAGGCGGATTTGCCGATACGATACAATAATTTGGACATGCAGTTAGTGTCTCCTTTAATAGCTGAGTTTGAGCTAAAAGATTTCATTCGAACACGTCAAACGTTATTCGGTCCAATGACCTTTGGAACTACCTCGTTAGAAGCCATTCCGCAAGTAACGGAACGCCGTATCGAAGTATTCGTCGAAGGATTGCGCTTCGGGATCGTTGTCGGGCGATTCTCCCGGCAGCAACACGCGGAGCGTTCCGTCGAGCAGCGGCACAATGGTGGAGCATACGGAGCCGGCGAGCAAGTAAGTATAGTCGGGAGGATGCGTCTCCCTGAACAAGCCGGTCAAGAGATTTTGCGCTTCCCGCTGCAAGAGGTGAACAGCGCCCAGGGTGTAGGGTTTCAGGTTGGGGTAACTTTTGGACAGGGTAAAGAGCTGCTTCATTCGGCGCAAGGATTCCTCCGCCAGCTGCATCTTCACGAACTGGTACATGGCGTCGATGGGCGAGGTGGAGTCGGGCATCCGGTTTAGCAGCTCGTAGAATTCGCCGACGTCGTGATACGGCACCGACGCCGTAGCGACGGCTTCTTCCTTGCAGGAGAAATAGTTCGCGAACGTGCGGCGGGAGTATCCGGCCCGCTGGACGATATCCTCCACGACGAAGCCGTCCATCCCGCGTTCCAGCGCCAGCTGAAATGCGGCTTCCGCCAGAGCGTGCCCCGTCGCTTCTTTTTTGATTTCGCGCAAATTTGATTTGTTCATTCTTTTCAGTCACCTCCGCTCATCAAGCGCCGATCTCATAGAAGTCTGAATTCAATATAACATCGAATTTGCTCAATGAGCAATATTGCACAATGGGCAAATATTTAATATATTGTGAACGTTTCACGATCCAAGCTTCATTGTTCTAGCCTCTGTCACAATGTTGAGGTTAAACGTTTATTTGCTTAGATGGATTTTGGTTCCAGCCGGAAACCCCTTATAATAGAAGCAGACGATAACGACATGGGGCAGGTGAAATGCCATGCACGAATCAATCATGGTCATCGAGGACGAAAAAGCGATCGCGGATGCGATCGCCTATGCCTTAAAGCGCGAAGGGTATACGGTGGAGGTCATCGATCGCGGGGATCTGGCGGCGAAACGGTTAAGCGAAACTCGGCCCGACGCCATTATTCTGGATGTGATGCTGCCCGGCATGGACGGCTACGACGTGCTAAAGAAGCTGCAGGATAAGGGACAGATCGGCGTCATCATGCTGACGGCCAAGGAAGACATCGTAAACAAGGTGCTAGGGCTGGAGCTCGGGGCTGACGATTACATGACGAAACCCTTCGATATGCGGGAGCTGCTCGCGCGGCTCAAGTCCCTGCTGAGGCGGATGCAGGCCGTCGGCGAGAAGAAGGAGCCGGGAGAGATCCAGCTTGGCGGAGTGAAGGTGCATGTCGCAAGAAGATCGGTTGTCGCGGGAGAACAGAAGCTGGAGCTGACGCCCAAGGAATTTGATTTGATGGCGCTGCTGGCCTCGAATCCCGACAGAGTGTACGCAAGGGAACAATTGCTGGACCTGGTGTGGGGGATGGACTATTACGGCGGTACGCGTACGGTGGATATCCATGTGCAACGGCTTCGCAAGAAGCTGGGACCGGATCATGGCGAGATCATCCAAACCGTGCACGGCATCGGCTACAAGGCGTCCGGAGGATACAGTGAGAATTAGCATCAAGCTGAAGTTCAGTCTGTTCCTCGCCGGTCTCCTGTTGCTTACGGTAATCGTGCTCAGCCTGCTGGTCCTGCAGGGAATCGAACGGAATCAGCGCGCGCAGACGGAGGGGCTCCTCGCGCAGCAAGCCGACACGGCGAACGTCTATCTCTACCAGTCCATCATGGCGGCATCCAGCAAAGTGCCCGAGACTTATCTAAAAACCAAAGGCGCGGACTTCGGCGAGCAACTGGAGAAGCTGGTCAGCGGGCAACCGGTTGTCTTGTACGATGGGAGCGGCTCCGTTATAAGCAGGAGGACCGCGACTCCTCCATCCGCGAGCGTCAAGCAGACGCTGGCTTATGCGCTGGAGAACAAGACAGCTTACTTGGTGGAAGGGGACTCCATGTATTATTTGACCCCTTTGCGGGTGTTGGGCGAGCAGGTCGGCGTCGTCCAGTTCTATTATTCCCTCGGCGACCATCAAGCCTTTTATGACGAAATCAAGCAGTTGTTCATCTATATCGGAGCCGGCGTATTCGTGCTTAGCTTTTTATTGGCTTATCTGTATTTCAACTCGTTCGCTCGGGGCATCATCAGGCTTAACGATACGGTAGGCCGTATTCGGGAGGGACAGTTCGGGGCCCCGGTCATAAAGCGCAGGGACGAGATCGGAGAGCTTGGCGCCGGCATTGCCGCCATGAGCGAACGTCTTATGCTCACGATGCGGGATAAGGACCAGGAGCGGGAGAAGCTGTCGCTTGCGGTTCGCAAGCTGTCGGAGCTGGACCGTCAGCAGAAGGAATTTATCGGCAACGTTACTCATGAGTTCAAGACGCCGCTGACTTCCATTAAAGCTTATCTTGATCTGCTCGACATGTATCCCGACGACGAGGAGCTGCTGGCCACGGCCAAAACCCACATTGCGGGCGAGACGCAGAGGCTCTACGAGATGGTGGAGAAAGTGCTGCAATTATCGGCGATGGAGAAGTACGATTTTGAATACAGCAAGGAACGGCTCGAGGTTGCCTCAACGATTGGGTCGGTGCTGGACGGCCTTAAGGGAAAGATGGACAAGTTCGGGCTTACGCTTACGACGGACTTGCGCGAAGCTTATATAGAAGCCGACAAGGATTACATGAATATCGTGCTGGCGAACCTGCTGGACAACGCGATCAAATACAACAAGGCAAACGGCCGCATCCGCGTCAGCAACGTCGCCTTGGACAATGAGGTCGTCATCGAAATTTCCGATACGGGAATCGGCATTCCGGAAGGGGTAGCGGATAAAATTTTCGAAGCGTTTTATACAGTGGACAAAAACCGATCAAGGGAGCATGGCGGCGCGGGGCTAGGCCTGTCGCTAGCGAAGCGTTATGCCGAGACGCAGGGAGGCGCCATCTCCATCGCGAAGTCGGATGGCAGCGGTACAACGTTTCGAATCGCGTTCCCGATTCAAACCCGATAAGATTGTTTACAACTTGGAAACAACTCTTCGTTCATTCGCAACAAATGGTTGGTATTGTAAGCATCAAGGAGGCGATCACATTGAACAAAACAAAATTAGCCATCATGGCATGCGTACCCGCATTGCTGCTTACAATAACCGCTTGCAGCGGGGATGACGGAGGAAACCGCGAGATCATTCGGGAGCCAGGGAAAACCATCACCGTCATCGATAATGGGGGCAAGACTCCAGCGGCCGGACCGGCCATTACGATTGGGGGCATACAGCGATACGAGAAGGTGGATATATTCGGCTGGGTGGACGAGGACACGGTCATTATATCCAGGGAAAACGAGAAGTTGGCGAAGATGGAGCTGTCGGAGCTGTCGGATTCCTACCCGCGCAGTCTGTACAAGTTTAATCTGAAGACGAAAGAACTCGTGCCGCTGAAAGAACAGGAGAACGTCTTTTTGGGAGCGGCCAGCTTGTCGCCGGACAAAAAACAACTGATCTACCAAGAGTACACGCTTGGCGATCCCGTTTTTTATGTCATGGACCTGGAGACGTTGAAGTCGTTCCGTCTATCCGGCGAACCCATCGGAGGGGCTATGAGCGCCAGGTGGACGGACGATGGCAGCGTCATTGGCGCCTCGTACGCCGGCGGGGCCTTCACGTCTACCAAGGGCGGAGACCTTGCAAAGATGCCGGAGCTGGAGGAAGAAGGAGCATTGATCCTCGTCGCCAAGCTGGGCAGCAAGGTCTTGTACAACTCCAATGCGAATGAGACGTTAAGAGTGCTGGATCTGGACACCAAAGCGATCAAGGACATGGGATTGGGCGCCGTGAGCAACATCATTCCTTCGCCTGATGGGAAGCAGCTGCTGGTGGAACAATACGAAGGCTCCAAGGTGAAGCTGTTGCTCTGCGATCTGGACGGAGGCAACGCGAAGACGATCGCGGAAGGAGCGGAGCTTGGCGGAATCTCCTGGTCGGCGGATCAGCGGCTGATTGCATACGGCATGCAAGCCGAGGTGAGCGGCGCGACAGTCAAGGGCCTGTACGTTCACGATTTGCTGTCCGACGAAGTTACCCGGATCGCGGCCGACGTCGAAAACGTGGCAAACACCTCGTGGAGCCCGTCCGGCGACGCGTTGTCTTACTCGGTGTGGAATGGCAGCGGCTACGAAAGCAGCGTCGTCGAGATTCGTACGTCGCAAGAATAATAATAAGCGGAAACGGAGTCTCCGAACTTCGTGATCGCCTGGCGAGAGCAGTGGTCGGGGTGCGGCATTTACACCCCGACCACAACATTATTTTCTGAGGAATTGGTATTTAACGGGGTGATTTTGACGGATCAGGTCAAAAATCTCGATTGGCGAGCACTGCGTATAGATGTCGTCGGTAGAGCTCCCGATGAAGTAGTCAATGAGTGCCTGGATAAAATACGCACTTTTTTGTAAGTCGGCTCCATTTTGTAGCCCGTATTGTTCACTCTTTGTTGCATAGGGCTTTGCAAAGCCTAAGGTCGCTCATCTCCAAGAGGCCCACCGTATATCGCAATGGAAAATAGAGGGAAAATCTCCCTTTAATCTGGAAAAATCGGAATATCGGCTCCGCTTAGAGGGAAAACCTCCCTTTAATCGGGGTGGTTCGACCAGAAAACAGTGATTCGGCCAGAATTAGAGGGAGGATTTCCCTCTAAAGAGCAAGCATAGGCGGAGACGAGGGTATTAGGGGGAGTTTTTCCTCTTATTCGAGAGACCAAACAGACAGGAGTGACGCCGTTGCTTCTTTCTGGCGCCAGCACAAAAAGGACCGTCAGGATGATCTATCCTGACGGTTTTCCTTGCTACAATAGATTTATAAGTTTTCGAGAACTCGAAGACGAAATTCTATTTGGCGATAAATCCTCCCGTTAAACGCAGTCGCTCATCACTGAGAGGCCACGATAGAGGATTTCTTATTATTGGGCTGCCTCTCGCACCTGCTGCTCAAAATTGGCGATAATTTCATTGCCATAATAGTTATTCATCAGGTCGGCATGGTATTCCGGCCAGCGCGCGCCCGATTTATCGTAGAAGAGCAGCTTTTTCAGCAGTTCATTTTGCTTGGTACGAAACACGCCGACATCAATGCCGATCGGCGGCGATAACGTGACGCCCAGCTTAGGTCTTGCGGGCATTTGGGCCAGAAATTCTCTGATTTGCTTGTCTCGCTCGGTCAAGCGCGGATCGATAATCTGCAAGCCAAGCGCCATAGGGGTTTCGGGCGTGAAAAAACGCCAGATGGATAACCAGTCCAAGTCGCCAGAATCGACTGTTGGGCCGCTATTGTTCAAGAGAGTTATCGTGTTGCCGCTCCGTGTGTAGTGTTTCCCCTCCAATCCGTAATGGGTCAGCAGAAAACCTTCCTCGCTGCCAAGCCAATCCAGTATGGCGATAATCTGCTTGGCCTTTGCCGGCGCTTTATCCACAACTTTCTTGGAAAAAACGAACGGAGCGCCAGGCGAAGGGATCGTTCCTAACGGTTCGCGGCCAAGGGGGTTGAAAGGAACCCAGTTGGCTTCGGGATTGTAGGCGCGGGATAGAGACTGCAGGCTGCCAGGGTTGGCATCCAACGCAAACTCCGCCGTTTGCCCAAACACGATGCCTATTTTTCCTTTAATCGCCTTTTCCACATGCGCTGATCCTGCATTCAAAAACCAATCTCGGTCAACCACGCCCGCATCAACAACTTTTAAAATATCCTCGACCACAGCTTGCATTCGCAAATCGGATTCCATGTCAATTAATTTATCCTTGCTCATGTAAGCGGGATAGACGAGCCCGTGAAGGCCGTACTCCGGCCAATCGGTAGTGAGGCTGTTGCTGTTGCCGGATACAGAGAAGCCATACGTGTCCTGCAGCTTGTTGCCGTCAGGATCATCGTAGGTAAAGGCATGCAGCACCTCGATATATTCCTCGTAGTTGGAGGGCAGCTTCAAGCCTAGCGCATCCAGCCAATCTTGACGAATATAGTAACTGCGATAAGAATTTTTGTCATAAGGGAGCGGCGCGCGAGAGAAGCGGTTATGGATGCGATATTGCTTCAATTCCTTCTCGGTGACCCAATACTTGAAGTAATTCGGCATGGAGGCAGGGGAAACGTAAGGGCCCAAATCGGCTAGTACGCCATATAAGGCCAGCGTAGCCCCCAGATCCTCGGATTGTTCAATCCACATGTCGGGCGGATCATTGGCCAGCAGCTTTGCTTCCAGCTCTGCGGCGTAAGCTGCACCGGATGGGGCGCTCAATAGCTGCACCTGAACGCCAAATTTCTCCTCAATCGCCTGCAGGACGAAATCCTCGCCATCGGCAGGAAGGGAAGCTTGAGGATTGGCAGGAACAAATAGCGTAATTGTTTTGTCCGACACAGGGTCGGCCGCCGATATCGAATGCAGCAGGGGAACCTGCCGTGAATTCATAACCCAGACAAGGGCGCTCAGTAGAAGAAATGGCGCTACAATAAAAATTGCAATGTAAGTTCGACTAATCGTGCGCATGTTGTCCTCCCCGCCATGTACTGTAGCGCTTTCAAAACAGGATTGATGATTGTACATCGCCTGTGCTTTAATTATGTTAAACGAATTATAGGGGAAAATCAACGAACTTGACATCAAAAGCAGGACTGGCCGGTAAGGCGGTATGAAAGAGGGAGCAGCATGAAAAGCAACTGGTTCAATCGTTTGCTGATATCTTATTTGCCTATTTTTTTTATTATCAGTCTAAGCTTGTTATTTATGACCTATTTCACTTTAAATGAAATGTCTCGAGATGCCGCCATCCGTGCAAATCAAGCTTTGACAGGCAATATTGCCAAGTTGTTGGATAGCAATCTCGCAAGCATTGATGCGCTCATGCTCTATGAGATCCGCAACAATGCCAGCCTGCGGGATTTTTTCTCCGATGGAGCGGGACCGCAGCAACAGTTAATCGATGTGCAGGCGTCCGGTTTCTTGAAAGAATTTGTGCAGAACAATCCGATGCTGCATTCCCTGTACTTGTATCGTACACCCGATATGACGGTGCTTACGCCAGCTACGCGTACGAAGCTGGAGCATTTCGCGGATCGCCAGCATATTGGGCTGATGGTGAACAGCAGCGAGCTTTATAAGTGGACGGCACGTGCTATTCCCACGGATGGCGGGGATCAGGATACAGGATTGCCAGTCATTAGTTTGGCGAAAACCGCCAACTTGAAAAACTTGAGCATCATGGTTGCCAATGTGCGCATCGAACTGCTCTACGAATGGATTACAAGCATGGTAGATAAGCAATTGACATTTGTCCATATTATAGATCCACAGGGCAATATCATCGTCTCTACTGTCGAGGCTGCGAAAACGGGCACAGCGGCCAGCGCCAAGGATGTGCTATCGACAACCTCCTCGGAGCAGACAGGCTGGATTATCGCCAGCGGCAACCGCGACGTCGGCTTGTTTTCTTTTGTTTCCTCCCAATTCTATTTGTGGATGGGGGGAGCTGCTTTTATTGTGGTAGCAGGCTTTTCTTGGATTGTTTTTGTATCCAGGCGGCAATATAAACCGATTCAGGGCTTGATCAGTCTGGCTGCGCGTGCCAGGCAAGGACAAGCCTCCGCCTCGGTTGCCGTTGCAGAGGATGAATTCAAACTGATTGGTTCGGCCATCGAGGAGTTGCTTGACGAGTCGAATGCCTTGCAGGAGCAGCAGAAGGAACTATCCATTTATCACAAGCGCCATCTGTTTCTCAGCTTGATGGAAGAGGTTCACACGGAAGCCAATTTCGGGTCTTATTTGACAGAGGAAATGCTGCGGCTTGGGATAGACAAACCGACGACGGGCACGATGGTTGCTATCGTCGAAATCGATAGCTACGAGGAGTTTGCCAACCAGTATCGGGATGACCAGCACTTGCTGAAATATATTCTTGGCGCCGCCATCAAGGAAGTGACGGAAAATAAACCCTATACCGTTTGGACAGAATGGATTTCAAATGCCAAATTGGGCGTCCTGTATTTGTTCCATGATGGGGAGAGCGAGCAAGAAGCGTATGAGCGCAGTGAGGAGCTGCGCGACTGGGTTGCCAATAATATGGACTTTACGGTTACAATCGGCATCGGCAGCATGGCGCAGCGGTTAGAGCTTACGGCAGAATCGTTTCAAGGGGCGATTGCGGCTATCGGCTATAAATTCTCACTCGGTATGAACCGCCTTATTTGTTCAAGCGATATTAGCGCCCAGCCCAAGGGGGAACTGTTTCGGCAATTGCAATATGTGCGTGTCATAAGCAAATCGATAAGGCAAGGCGAGGACAAGTGGCAAGCCTACTACGAAGAGATGCTGCAAGTGTTAAGCGGGCAATTAAACACTCGGGAAGATGTCATTAATTTGATGCAAGCGTTGACTGGTTACTTACAGAAGGACATGGCTGAACTAGGGGATGAAATTTATGCGATGTGGATGGAGGAAGTCCATCCGTCACTGCAATTGATTCTAGAAGAAGAAACGCAAAAGGAAGTTGTTCATGCCTATCAGCAGCAGTTAAAAAAGGGTTTTGAGCAAATCCGTCAGTTGCGTGAAAGTAAACTGGCACATCAGCAGATGCATGTTATCAAACAATACATTGAGGAACAATATAACAACGCCGATCTGTCGCTATCCCATCTTAGCGATGTATTCAATTTTAGCACCAGCTATTTGAGCCGTCTGTTTCGTGAAGCCTTCGGCATGAAATTCATTGACTTTGTTACCAGGGTACGGATGGAAAAGGCAATTGAATTGCTTGCCGAAACGGAGGAAGCCATTCAGGATATCGGACGTGCAGTCGGTTATGACCAATCGTTGACCTTTATCCGGGTGTTTAAAAAGTATACGGGGGAGACACCGGGGCAATATCGAAAGAAACTTTGGACGGAATAAGGGGCAGGATCAAGAAGGCGACCATCAAGTTAAAGCCATAAATGGCGGTGCAATCTCCATTGCATCGCCATTTTTTGCGCCGTTTTATAAGGAAAGTATAAAAAAAGGCTATTGTATATAAAAGGTCTATCGACGGTTTTGCAGCCTGGGTAGAGGTTTCATCTATATCAAATAATTCGTCTATGTACATAAGCAATTTGCGGATGTTACGTTGGCAAGGCAATCGTAATAACAATTCATTTGGAAAGGGGATCAACATGAAAATGAAAGGGAGAATGAGAATGGGTTTGAAGCAAGGAATGAGAAAAACGGGGTTTCAGTTTGTTTTGATTAGTTTATTGATTGTCGGATTGTTATCCGCCTGCGCCGGTGGAAACAACACAGGGGGGAACGGCAACGCCGGGAGCGGGCAGCAGGAAAATGTAAATCCGGAAAGCAGCTCTAATAGCGGAGCCGATTCTTCGACCGGAGTGTATGCAGAGAATGGCTTGTCGAAAGAGGAGAAAGTTACTCTAAAATTGGCCTTCTGGGAAAATGGCGGCGGACGGGAATGGATCGACCACGCTATTGAAACGTTTACGGCAAAGTTTCCAAATGTAACTTTTGATGTTACCTACTCTCCGACGATTGAAACCATCATCGCTACCAAAATTGCAGCCAATAACGATAGCGATATGTATGATATTTTTTCTACCTCGATAGCCGGGGAGGGCATACATCAGAGTCTGGCTGCCGCCAAGAAAATAGAGCCTCAGGATGATCTGTGGGATCGCAAAACCTATGATAGCGACAAAACGTTGCGAGAACAGCAATCCGGTGTTTATGAAGGAACGGGCAGTATAGAAGGCATTATGTACTCGTTGCCAACAACGCAAAGCGTTACCGGATTGTTTTTTGATAAAAATCTATTCGAAGAAAAAGGATGGAATCAAAATCCCCGCACCTGGTCGGAGTTCATTGAACTGGTAGATACGATAAAGGCGGATGGACTTACTCCAATTACTTATCCCGGCAAATATCCGGCTTATCTGAATTTCAGCTTCGGCTTGGCCCAACAATATTCTATCGCCGAAGCTAATGGCAAACTGGACGAATTTAATGATGTATATCGCAATTATAAGCATCCTTACTTTACTCGCGAGGAGACCAAGCAACTCTACAACAATATTTATGAGTTAGGTAAAAAGGGAGCTTTTCCGAACGGTGTTGCGGCTTTAACACATACGCAATCGCAGATGCAATTGCTGCAAGGCCAGGCTGCGATGGCTTCCACGGGGGAATGGGTACAAAATGAAATGAAGGAGTCTACGCCAAATGGCTTCCAATGGGGCTTCATGCTTGTGCCGATGACCGAGAATCCGGATGATACCAAGTATCATATGAGCTATACCCAGGGCGGCCACTATATTTGGGCGGCTAAACCGGAGTTGAACAAGCAATGGGCAAAAGAATTTATCGTTTGGCTCTGGAACCTGGACGTGCAATCTCTTGTTGCGGAAAAAGGAGGCTCTCTGCCTGTTCGCAGCGATTTTATGAATAACCCGGAATTGGTAGAGAAATTGCAAGATGCCCCCAAGGCGGTTATGGAGTATATGAAAAACAATCAAGTGAAAGGTGCCAGCTTTTCTCGTGATGGTGTAGTTTCCGATATTAATGCCGATCGAGCTAACACGATTGTGACGGAAATGCTTAATGATGTGGCTTTGGGCAGGCTTGACCCGGCTGCCACATTGCAGGAAGCGGATGACTTGTTGAAAAAAGCAATCGAGTCAGTAAAATAATAGCTGGCTTTGGTCAGGCGCTTGCTGCGGAGGCAGCGCTTGGCCATACAGAAGGAGAAGAATAAATTGATTCAAAAACAGGAGCGTGCAGCATCGCTAAATTATGGAAATCGTCCGGGTTGGAAAAGCAAAGAAGCTTCGCAAAAGTGGATATTTATTTTAATGGCCACGATTCCGGCATTCGGCGGTTATCTATTATTTACACTCTATCCGAATCTACTGTCGGTGTACTACGCGTTGCTTGACTGGGACGGCATCCGCGAACCGAAATTTGTCGGTATTCAAAACTTTATCGTCATGTTTGAAGATCCATTCGTCTGGCGGGCGCTAAAAAATAATGTACTATATGGCGTTATCGTGCCGCCGTTTGTCATTGTCGTATCGATCTTGCTGTCTTACATTTTGGTATATAAGAGCTATCGTATGAATGCCGTTTACAAGGTGCTATTTTTTTTCCCGAATGTGCTGTCTGTCGTCGCGGTAGCCCTCTTATGGGCATTTATATATGATGGATCATTCGGCATCTTAAATGCCGGTTTGAAGCTGGTTGGCATTGACGTTGGCAACTATTATTGGCTGGGGGAAAAAAGCACCGCTATGTGGGCCATTATTCCGCCGACGGTATGGTGGGCAGTGGGCTTCTACTTTGTCATTTTTATGAATGCCATGGTCGGAATACCCAAATCGCTTTATGAAGCTGCTATTTTGGAAGGGGCCTCTCATAGACAACGGCTTGTGCAAATTACGTTTCCGCTCCTCATGCCGATTATTCGGGTCTCGGCGATCTTTCTCATGTTAAGCATGTTCAAAGGCTTTGAAAATATATTGATTTTAACAAATGGCGGACCTTCGGGATCTACCAATGTCATCGGACTCTACATGTTTAATATTGCTTTTGGCACGGGCAATCATAATTATGGTTATGCATCAGCAATCGGGATGTTTCTGTTCGTTATTCTCGTATTGGCGAAGCTGCTCATTGATAAGCTGACTGCTGGCCGGGATGCGGAGTATTAAGCTTGCTTCGCAAGGTTTGGGAGGATTTGTTGTGAAAGAAAAAAAATCAATTGCGGATTGGCTGTGGAATCTTGCGCTTCTGTTATGGGCGCTAACCATTATTTTTCCATTAGCCTGGATTTTTTATGAGTCGCTGAAGACGAATCAGGAGTTTTTTCAAGATGTGTGGAAGCTGCCTGGCCAACTGATTTGGCAAAATTATTCGGATGCCTGGAACGAATACAGAATCGGGCAGGCAATGCTTAACACCGTTTATTATGTTGGCGTTAGCCTTATAATCGGCACTTTTCTGACAGCGATTAATGCATATGTGTTGACTCGCATGCAATTTAAGGGACGCTCGGTCATGTGGGGACTTATTATGTTGTCCCTATTTTTACCTGGCATTAATGCGCTTGTACCCCAGTATGTGCTAATGCGCGATCTGGGGCTTACAAACAGTCTGACAGGCCTTATTATCCTCGATAGTTTTAGTGAAAGCGCTTTTTACCTCATGATGTTAGGCGGATTTATGCAATCCTTGCCCAAGGAATTGGAAGAGAGCGCATCTATTGACGGCGCTTCCATATTTCAAACGTTTTTTAGAATCATTCTTCCGCTGTCGACTGCGGGGATTGTAACGGTTGCGATCTTTAAATTTTTGAATTTGTACAATAACTTTTTAGGTCCGTTTATTTATCTCAGCGATCCGGACAAGTATACGGTTGGCGTAGCCATGTATCAGGCGAATCAGATTATGCATTACAAGTCCGACTGGGTAACGTTATTTGCCGGGCTGATGATTACGATGGTGCCACTGATTGTTATGTATATGGTGTTTCAGAACCGGGTTCGGGAAGGAGCCACATTAGGGGCGATAAAAGGGTAGCTGCCTGCTGGCAAATGACCGTGTTGCAAAGTGTTTACTAACGGATCGAATCGTACTTCCCCCTTTCCTGCGCATAGAAAGGGGGAAGCGGCCTGGTCCGAACTACTGGTAGAGGAGCAGATATCGCATGAAAAATAAAAGATTCAAAAAAACAGGCGTTATGGTTCTTATTTGTGCCTTGTTAAGCTCACTTGTCGCCAATGTAAGCGTACTGGCCAATGAATCCTTTTCAGTTGATCCCACATTCGACAGGCATGCTTTTCCGATTGGCATATATGTTCCGCCGGCGCCGCATGAAAGCAACAGCACAGTAATGAAGGAAATCGCCGATATGAATGTCAATTTTATCGTCGGCGGCAATTCCAACTATTACATCGATACGAATCAACGGATTCTGGATTTATCCTTTGAGAATGATCTTGATCTGTTGGTTGCGCACACCAGCTTTCTTTTCAAGGAAGAGTTTATTAACCAGTTCAACAGTGATCAAGAAGTGACAGTCGCACCAGGACAAACCTGGGTGCAATCTTTCCAGGTCCCGCTTGAAGGCGAGGGATGGAGCATTTATGATGTCAACTTTGCAGTGTCCGATTGGCCCGAAGAGGCGATTCTCAAAGTCGTTGTTTACGGTGCTGATTCTGTAAGCGGCATAAGAACCAGCGAAAAGGTGTTAGAACTCGCTAATATGTCCTATATTCCCAGGGATGAAGAGGGGTACCTGATTCCTAAAATCGGGTTCGGCGAGTTTCCAGTCAACAAGGGACAAACGTATTATTTTGAATTGAGCACTACGCATGCGGAAGGAATCAAGATCAGATCGAATTCCGCCAATGTGTATCCGCAAGGAATATCCTATCTGAATGGCGCTGCCCAGGCGGGAGATCTCAGGTTCAAAGTCGACTTTGGCGCTCATCTGTATCAAGAGGGCTTCAATGGCACAGAACGGGCAATGCCGTCACCGGAAGCGCTGGGCACCGTGTCAGATTACTTCAAGCACCATCCTGCCATGATGGGCTACACGCTGCTGGACGAGCCTTCCGCCGATGAGTTTCCTGGTGTGGAAGCAACAATGAATATGTTGAAGGAGTCGGACCCGTACAATCCGTCTTTTGTAAATCTGTACCCCAGTGAAGCGCAATCGCCGGATTTACGCTGGGATCAATTGAAGATAGATGCCAATGCGACTACGGAAGAGCTAAGCTCGGCCAAGCCTCTCGGGCAGACTTTCCGCACAGGCAGCGATCAGACCGGGCTGCATACGGTGCAGTGGTTTGTTGACCAGGCTACCTGGTCCAATGAGGAAGAGCTGACGCTCACGCTGTGGGATTCGCAGAACAAGGAACAAATTGTGGCGCGGCAAACGCTGAACCGTTCAGAGGTTACGGATAATTGGCCGGTATTCACGTTGCATGCTGAAGTTGAGCCGGGTACGATGTACTATATGGAGCTGACCCATAATGGCGGCGGCAATGATGCCATTGCTGTTACTCGTTCTGTAATTGGGCACAAATGGTACAATTACGGAAACGCTTACATTGAAGGCAGCAACGTGAAGGCGGACTTCTGGTACACCATTAATCGGGTTATTGAAGGTTTTAGCTATGACGATTATGTATACAGATGGGTGAGGGCAGAGCCGGAGTATGTTGGTTTTGACACGTACCCGTTCAGAGTGAATGGGCTTTTCGAAGCGTACTATTACAATCTGGAAACGATACGACGACAATCGAAAGAATCCGAACTGGACTTTTGGTCCTTTTTGCAATCAATCGGATTTGGCGATCAGAATGAGCCTTTGAGCGCGCGGGTGCCTAATGAAGATGATTTGCGCTACAATATTTTCACCAATCTTGCGTACGGCGCCAAGGGGCTGATGTATTTCACCTATAAGACGCCGCCATATCCGTATTTTATTGACGGCATTATTCGCCCTGACGGCACCAAATATCAATCCTACGAATGGGCGAGGAAGCTGAATGAGCAACTGCTGTACCTGGGACCGACCTTGACCCGGCTTACATCGCAAGAGGTGTATCACCACAGCCCGGGGAGTTTGCCGCGCGGAACGACGGGGATTCCCCAAAATTTCTTCTGGCAGCCGAATCAAGGCGACGTGCCTCAAATTATTAGTACCTTCCATGATGAAGAGGGCGTCATTTATGTCATGGTTGTAAACCGCAATATCAATGAGACGGGAGGACCTTCACCAGGAAACCGCACGCTTACGTTCAGCTTAGATCCAGCTATTAATCATATTGTGGAAATTTCCAAAGAGAGCGGTCGGGAGGTACCAGTCAATTTCAATACATCAACCGGGTTGTTGTCTGCAGCGTTTGCTCCGGGCGAAGGGAAGTTGTACAAAACGAATCTTCGCGCTGATCTGAACCGAAAGCCGGTTGCCTACAGTCTCTATAAAGAGATAGCTGACTTGAATCCGGTTGAAGGCACCCTGAGTGCGAATGATCCTGATGGAGACGCATTGGTGTATGAACTTGTTGGCAACCCGTCAGGGGGAGAGGTTGTTCTGGGCAGCGGAGGGACCTTTACTTTCACTCCAGACCAGACCTTCGGCAAAACGGGATCATTCGCTTATAGGACGACCGACGACAAGGCCGATTCGAATGTTGCGACAGTTACAGTGGCGCTGGCGTCAGAGAGCTCCGGTTCTCATAGCGCACCTGCTGTGGCAGATGCATCTCTATCACCCGGGAACACGGTTGGAACAACTCAAGTTTTGGCGCAGCCGGAAGCAGGCAATACGATCATGGCGCAAGTTGCGCAGCAACCGGTCAGCGTGCCTCGAGCCGGAAATGAGGCGCCGCCATTAACCGAGTATGATGGAAGCGAGCTTCCTGCTGCAGTTGGCGATTATGTCGCTGTATATGAAGTCGACAGCAATAATAAAGTTGTCCGTTTCAGCCTCCTATCCGTCAAGCTTAGTCATATTCAGACCAAAATCGGCTTTGCATTTGAAGGCAGGTTTCCAATCGGCGTTAATCATACGGTAAAGCCGCAGGAAGGAAGTGCATTTCTTGAGCAAGTTGATCGCATTCGTAATATGAACGCGAACTTGATTATTGCCTCTGATTCCGTGAACAGTATGGCTTATCAAAAGCAACTGCTTCAGGAAGCAAGCGATAAAGGAGTAAAGGTTCTGGCCGGGTATCAATACGCCCAACCATCGGAAACGATCAGCCAGCCTGAAGTCAATATGGTTTATGGAGTGCTTCCCTGGTACTGGCATGGACAATTATTTACTACACCTGCCAATAGTGGAACCTGGAGCTTGGAATCGATTGCTTTAAATACCAGAATCAATGCTTCCGAGCCGTTGCAAGCTCCAGTGAATCTGGAGTTGATCGTATATGAGTCTCCTGACAGATCCAAGGAAATCACCAGAAGTTCATTGGTTCTGCCAGCCGGTGAATCAGGCGAGCATACACGCGTGTTTACATTTAGCGGTGCGGCTTTGGAGCCGGACAAAGAATACTATATGCAATTGATGACGGATTCGATATCCAATACTGGCATCGGCTATTACAATCAGGCAAATACCGGCTATGATAGTGGAGGGGCTTATGTTGGCGGTCATGCCAGCCAGCTTGGCGAGTATCGGAATTATGAGGATCTTGCCTATGAAATCTCACTGGCCCAAGTTGAAGGGGATACGTTTACGCCAGACAGCCGTCCATCCGATGAACATCTGTCATGGCTATTCGATGAGCTGGGCGATTATAACTCATTGCTGGGCTACAATTTGCAACGGAGAGCCTATGAGCCGCTATATGACCAATTAGCTGCTGCCGCCGCCTATCTAAAGACGATTGATCCAGATCGGTTATCCTATGTAAGTTTGCCAGGCGTTGATCGAAACGGAGGGTTCCTTAATCCTGCTCAGCTAATCCGCGAACGGGTCCGCACAAAGCCTGGGCAAACATTGCTTCAGTCCATAAAAATGTCTAATGGTATGAGCACAAATATATGGGCGCCGGCGCGAGTAAACGTTTATGATGCCGAGACGGAAAGCCTGCTGGGAAAATCGGAGCAGATTCACTCCAAGCCTGCCGATAGCCAACCGACGTTTACATTTAGTCCGCCGCTCTCCTTAGCCGAGAATACGGAATATATTTTTGAACTTGATCTCGATAACGGTTATGAAAACCAGGTTTGGACCAACTGGAGAATCGATCCTTACGGAACATTAGAAGTGGATGGTCAATTAAAGGGAGGAAAACTTTTTACAACAATCAATGGAGAAGAACATGATGACCAGGTAGCGGAATGGATGAGTGCTGCCGCAAGCACGGGGTTGCTCGTTATGGATTCTTATAATTACCACCATGGCGGCGTTCAACTGGACAATTACTTTTTGTTGCTTGATCGATTTAGCAAGCAGGCAAGGGAAAATGGAGTTCCGTTCTGGGCAACTATTCAGTCCGCCGCAGAAAGCTTCCAATCCGTACCTGTACCCGTTACTTCGCAAGGTCAAATGCGCTTTCAAGCCTATGCTGCGCTTGGTTACGGCGCAAAAGGTTTGCTATATTCCGCCTATGCTTCCGATGCCAATTATACCGATGCTCTAGTTGGCAGTGACGGGACGCCTGCAGCTTCGTACGGCTGGGCACAGCAGCTAAACAGTGAAGTTGCGGAACTGGGAGAAGCAATGCTGCAATTGGAGCTTGAGCGTGTATATCATGCTTATCCTGTTCATGATATCCCTGAATTAGGCGTTAGCAAGCTGCAAGCAGACGATTGGGTGCAGTTGCCTTCCAATACTCCGAGAGTCATGATCAGTACCTTTACAGACACAGAGGGAGAGCGATATTGGCTGGCGGTTAACAAGGATACTGAAAACGCGCAAAATTTTACGTTTACCATACCTTCTGCTCCGTCTCAACTACTGGAAGTATCGAAGACCGATGGTGATCATGTACCTGTTCATAATTACAATCAATTGGATGGAAGCTTCAACGCAACATTAGCCCCCGGAGAAGGCAAGCTCTATAAAATGACCTATGTTTTGTCAGCCGCCGATCATAGTGTAACTGTCAAGCAAGGTGAAATTTTTAAGGGGAACTTGCCGGCAAGCGGTCTGGTTTACTCCATGGCAGAGCATCCATCAAAAGGCATTGTTTATTTGGATAGGTCAACTGGCAGCTTCGAATACGTACCTCATCAGGGAGCAATGGGGAATGACTCGTTCCAATACAAGGTTTCCAACGGTTCTCAAACCGAGACAGCTACCGTGCACCTGAATATTGTTCCCTATGCGCCAGAAGTAGCGGGGGGAGCAGCTATTGCCATCGATAACGGCGAAGTAGGCATAATGGCTTCGGCTGGGCAGAATGAACGCCTGGTGCTCAAGACGAGCAAAGAACAGATGTACCAACGCAGTATTGAACGATTTAAAACACCGCATGTCGGGGATCCAGCTCCTGTCGGCTACGACGTAATTGATAACTATACCGGCGGCAATCTTGATCTGGAGACGGACTTGCCATTAGGAGAAGGCAGCTATATCGGTGTGTACGTGGTAGGAAACGACAATACCATTCGAGCATTCAGTTTGTTGCGATACACGATGAACCATGCGCCCGTTTCCCAAAATGTTTCGCTGGATGCCTATGCGGGACAAGATTCGCAAGGAACGTTTTTGGCAACTGATGCGGATGAGGACACACTGACATTCCGCATATGGGAACAGCCTGCACAAGGTCATTTAAAGGTGGATCGGCACTCCAATAGTTTCATCTATACGCCTCGAAATGGTGCAAAGGGTACGGACACCTTTACTTACTATGCGATTGATGGCAAGGACCGCTCCAATTATGCCACGGTTACAGTTACTTTGCACGAGCAACCAGGGGGAGGAGGAACTTCCCCCGGCACTGGAGGAGAAGGAGGAACGCCCGCAGGCACTGGAGGAGAAGGCGGCACGACTCCAGGCACTGAAGGAGAAGGCGGAACGTCTCCAGGTACTAACACGGTGTTTAGCGATATAAAGGGACACTGGGCGGAGATTTCCATTTTAGAGGCTGCACGCCGAGGAATTATTTTAGGCTTTGGCGACGACACCTTCCGTCCACAGCACGAAGTTACTCGCGCTCAATTTATCGTTATGCTGCAGCGGGTGCTGCACTTCGACGGAAACGAGTCGGATCGCAGTTTCTCCGACCTGCATGCGGTTGGATCATGGGCGCGTTCGCCGCTGCTGAAAGCTGTGGAAGCGGGATGGCTGACCGGATATCCGGATGGAACATTACGTCCTAACGGTCCGATTACCCGCACGGAGATGGCAGTGATTATTACAAGAGCGTTAGAACTTCAGCTGGACAATTCTCACCAGCCCTCATTTGCGGATGCCGAGCAAATTCCGAAATGGGGCAAGGCTGCCGTAGAAGCAGCGAGAAGCAACGGTCTGCTGCGCGGGCAAGCTAACAACCGCTTCAATCCTGGCGCCAATACGACCCGTGCGGAAGCGGCAACGCTGATGCTGCGCCTAAACGTTGATGTAGAATGATACGGTGAAACGGAAGGGCCATCCTGCGAGGGATGGCCCTTTGGTCGTCTTACAACAGGAGAAGGCGGAAGAGATTGACAGTCATCAAAATCAACTCTATAATACTCATAATACCTATTGGATAAGTGAGAATTAATTATTATGGGAATATACCTGATCATCAAAGGAGAAATAGGACATGGCTGCTGTTCAAACATTCAAAGCAACTGCAAATTTACTAGATGGAGTTAAAGTTAAAACAAGCGTCCGACAGTTCGAGCTCATAATCGATGAACCTAAGAGTCTGGGAGGGACGGATACCGGGATGAATCCGGTAGAAGCTCTGCTTGCCTCGCTGGGCGCTTGCCAATCTATCGTTGCTAGAGTCTATGCACCTAAGTTTGGTGTTAAGCTCGATGATTTTCAAGTAGACGTTGAAGGAGAAATTGACCTCGATGGATTTTTTGACAGATCCTCGGTCCGTCCGGGCTACTCCGACATCCGATATACTTTCCGAATCAAAACAGATTCACCGAAAGAAAAGGTTGATGAGTTCGTACAATTTTTGGAGAGTAAATGCCCGGTTGGAGATACGATTGCAAATCCGGTCAATCTTAAACTAAATAGCGTCATTATTGAAAATTAAGAAGCCGCGCTAGAACGTGGCTGAGGGCTGTGACAGGTTGCCGAGGGGCAGGCAACCGGTTACAGCCCTTGTTGGCTTTTCGTTTAAACCTTTTGAATTTTGGCTGGGTTGTTGATTTTGTACGGAACGGGGTGCTTCGTCAGCTTCTTGGGCACCAGCTTTGCCTCGAACGTGATGGTGTCGCCGACGGCCAGCTCCAACTTCTTCAACGTTGCGCTATGGCTCGACCAAGCGCTGCCTAACTCAAGTAGCGGTTCTGAGATCGTTACGGCTTCGTAAATGATAACCTCGTCGTCATTGTCCGAGAAGTGGTTGGGAACGGTCGTGAACTCTTGTACCGTTGCAGTCACGCTTACTTTGCCATCCGGGAGCTCGATCTTCTCCTTTTTGCTTTTCTTGGCTGGAGCGTCCGGCTTTGGCGTAGCCGGCAGGGATGAAGGATCGCTTGCTTGCGCGTTGTCAGCGGCATCTGTATCCCAAGGCGGCGCATCGGCCGTAGCGGTGTCAACTGCCTCGGCTTCGTCCTGAACGGCAACTTCGGAGTCGGCTTGCAAGGCGGCTTCTTCCGCACTCTCGACTGCGGCAGGGGCTTTGCCCCCGAAGCTTGCCGCCTGCATTTCCTTCAGATAGGAGGGATGTATGCTGTGCAGTTGGCCGTTCTCGAAACGAATGACAGCCGTTACTTTATCAGTGTATCCGACAATTTCGCAGGATAGGCTTTTGCCGTCCCGCTTGTATGCTAGAACTTTCATCTTGGCGGCCTTCTCCGAGATGAGCCCCCATTCCTTGCCCTTCTCAAGCAATTCGCTTTCATTGTCGAACGTCGTATAGGCGCTCGGCTCAATCGTGAAGACATGTTCCATGGCTTGTCCGCCTTTCCCATAGTGATGACATGATTTTACCATTTTTCATACCAAAGGGGTAATGACGAAATTTGCGGGGAAGATGAGAAACGGTTTGTTTGAATCGTCATGCATCCTGGTTCGTTTATAGTTTTCGAAAATTCACAGAAGAGTTGACATCTCCAACTGTAATCATTATAATTACAGTAACAACCAATAAATAATTGGTTTTGAAGGAAAGTATTTTTTTGAGTGAAGTGTACACGCAGTTGTTACAGTTGGGTGATGACAAATACAATGGGGATAGGCGGTGCATGGAGATGAACATAAACGTCAGCGATTGGGTGCATGGAAGAACGAGCGATGGCGAGATGGTATACGGCTTTGTGGAGTCGATGGATGTGCTGCAAGGACTTGTCGCGCTGCACGTGGTCAAGTCGGATAACGAAGAACGGGTAGGGCGGCCCGTTAGGGTAAGATTGGCTACGATCAAGCCCGTCTCCGATTCCGCTTCGACGGATCTTAGGCACGCCGACGAACTGATCGATCTGGCCCTGGCGACGTGGGACGAGGAGTGGTTCATGGAACTGACGACATCGAATTCGGGAAAAGAGCGTAAGCGGCAGAAACACGAGGCGGTTATTCAAACGGCTCCTCCGGTCAATCGATTGGGCAAGTTTATTCGGTAAAGCAAGATGGGTACGAGTGAGCGCGTGTGGGGGAGTGTGCGTGCGTGCGGGAAACAATCAACGGGGAGAAGGGCCGATTGCATCAGCGGCCTGCCCTCCCCTTCGAACATATAGATAACGGGGCTGTTCTCATCGTCGACCGTGACGTTGGGAGCAGCCTTGTTGTGGTTGATGGAGTATTCAATTCTCAATTGCAGCTATTCGGCTTGCAGAGGAGGGTGCCGAGACGGAAGTATACGCACTGGTGCCCGATCCGCCGTAATGTAGCTGAAAAATCAGCTACAATGCGCCACGGAGGGGCCCAAATCGCCGAATGTAGCTGAAAAATCAGCTACAATGCGCCGCGCTGGGGCCCGATCCGCCGAATGTAGCTGAAAAATCAGCTACAATGCGCCGCGCTGGTGCCCGATCCACCGAATGTAGCTGAAAAATCAGCTACAATGAGCCGCGCTGGGGCCCGATCCGCCGAATGTAGCTGAAAAATCAGCTACAATGCGCCGCGCTGGTGCCCGATCCACCGAATGTAGCTGAAAAATCAGCTACAATGCGCCACGGAGGGCCTAAACCGCCGAATGTAGCTGAAAAATCAGCTACAATGCGCCGCGCTGGGGCCCGATCCACCGAATGTAGCTGAAAAATCAGCTACAATGCGCCGCGCTTCCCCTCCCTGCTCATGCTCTCAACTAACGATCATGAGCATTATGCGGCCCTCGACAATCTTATCGTGCCTTGTACAGTCGTTTCGTCCCCCCAATACAGTGAATTGCTCCGTCACTCCCGACGGGGCTTTTTTCTTAGAATATAGGAAAGTAAATGTAATGAAACTTCCTGGGCCGCCCAAGGACGGAGACAGAAGTTTCACCTTGCAATGAATCTATAGTTGGAGCCACGAAACGGAGGAGACGCAGCATGCACAAAAACCGGCTAGGAGCTTACCTGTTCAGCTTTCCCAGCTTCTTCCTGACCATGGCGCTCGGGATCTATCCCGTCGTCTGGGCGCTTCGATACATGTTCTACGATTACCAGGGGTTCGGCCAGCCGAAGTTCATCGGCCTCGACAACTTCGTGCGGGTGGCCAGAGATACGGAGTTCTGGCAGTCCGTCGCCAACACGTTCGTGTACGCGGGCGGCAAGCTGATCATCACGCTTCCGCTATCGCTTATCCTCGCCGTTATTCTCAACCGCAAGCTGAGGGGACGCCACGCGTTCCGGGCGATCATCTTTCTGCCCACGATCTTCAGCGCGTCGGTTATGTCCATCATCTTTTATATTATTTTCAACTCGTACAACGGCATTATCAATCAATACTTGATGAAGCTGCATCTCGTGTCGGCCCCGGTCGATTGGCTGGGCGCTTCGAAAGCCATGCTGACCATCGTCATCATCGCCGTGTGGGGCGCCGTCGGCAACTATATGCTCCTGTTCATCGCGGGCCTGCAAAGCATTCCGGAGGATGTGTACGAAGCGGCTTCGCTCGACGGCGTGAATTCGGCGCAAAGGCTCTGGTACATCACCATTCCGATGCTGGGGCCGGTGCTTCAGATGATCGTCATGCTCGCCATCACGACTTCGCTCAAAGGTTACGAGAGCATCATGGTATTGACGGAGGGCGGACCGTTCGGCAAGACGGAAGTGATGTACCTGTACTTGTACAAGCTGTTCTTCCCGCTGACGACCGCGGGCACATCCGTGCAAAATATCGGCTACGGCAGCGCGGTAGGCTTCACGACGGCCGTCATCGTCGGCCTGATCACCTGGCTGTACTTCTGGATGTCGCGGAAGCTGAACAACATCTACTAAGGAGGGACCATCATGACCATTATGCGCAAATTCGCCCTGAGGCTGCCCGTCTGGACGCTGCTCGTCCTTGTGTCCGCAGCAATGTTGTTCCCCGTCGCCGTCGCGATCCTCGGTTCGTTCAAATCCAATCTGGAGCTGACGACGGGCGCCACGTTTTTCCCGGAATCCTGGCAATTCCGCAACTACCTGCAGGCTTGGACGGGCGCGGACTTCGCGAGCTTCACGTTCAATAGCGTTTTCGTGGCGGTGTTCGTGACGATCGGCACGCTGCTCGTGGCCTCCATGGCGGCCTATGCGGTGGACCGGGTGGCGTTCAAAGGCAAGAAGATCTTCATCTTCCTGCAATCGTTCACGCTGTTCATCTCCATCGGCGCGGTCGTGCTGCGCCCGCAGTTCGACCTGATGGTGGGCATCGGTTTGCAGAAATCATTATGGGGTGTCATAATCATTCTCATTAGCGCCCACGCCACCGCGTTCTTCATGATTATCGGCTTCTTCCGCGGCATCCCGAAGGATCTGGACGAGGCGGCGCTGATCGACGGCTGCAACTTTTACTCCATCTTCTGGCGCATCATCTTGCCGCTGCTGAGACCGGCGCTTGCCGTCGTGACGCTGTTCACCTTCCGCGGAGCATGGAACGAATACATTCTGCCGTTAGTGTTCTCCTTGTCCCGCCCGGACATGCAGACGCTGCCGGTGGGTCTCGCCAATCTCCGGTACGGCGCCGGAGCCGCGGTCGAGAACCAGCTGATGCTGGCCGGAGCGTGCATCTCGCTGCTGCCCCTGCTGATCGTGTATTTGTTCGCCAACCGTTCCTTCATGCAGGTTACGGTGGGCTCCGTCAAAGGTTAATCCTTTCTGGAATGAGGCGATGTGCAAGATGAAACAATTGTTTCGCCGAATATCGTTGAAGAGAAGACTGTGGGTATCCTTCGTGATGCTCACAGTCGTTTGCATATCCGTCACGGGAGCTTACGTTTCCGTGTTTTTTGCATCCGAGATGAAGACGCAGGCGACGACGACGAGCCAGAACACGCTGAACAAGACGGCGCAGGTGTTCGACGAACGTCTGCGCAATATCGTCGTATCCATCTCCACGCTCATGATGGGCGAGCCGTTCCAGCGCACGATGCGGGACGTGCAGGCGGGGAACGGCGCGGATTATTACAACCGGCTGTCCCAGTTGCAGACGCCGTTCGCCCAGATGATGCTGGCGGAGCAATCCATCGATTCCGTGCTCATCCACACGCCGATCGGCGAATTCTACCCCACCGAGAATTGGCGCGTAGGGGAGATGCCGTTCCAAGACACGACCGTGGCCAAAGCGATCGGGGATTATGAAGGACGGCCCTGGAACACGATATGGGTGCGCGGCCATTCCGACGAGCTGTTCTCCCGCGGCAGGGAGGTGATCTCGCTTGTCATCAAGCCGTTGTTCGATACGCTGCTTTCGGGCGTGTACGTCGTGGTCAACATTCGCGAGGACCATCTGCTGGATCTAATCAAGGCCAATCTGCAGGAAGGCAGCCTGAAGCAGAAGCTGATCGACCGCGGGGGCACGGGCGTATTCTCCTCTACCGAGACGGAAGGCGGACAAGCGCGACCGCTGCAAGATTATATCGGAAGCAGCGATCGGGGACACTTTGAATACGAAACCGCTTCGGGCGTCTACCTGGTCAACTACGCCGGGCTCGGGATGAATCCCGACTGGGTGCTGATCGGCTATCAATCCAAGAAGCAGCTGCTCGCGCCCGTCGCCCAGATGCGCTGGACGATCCTGACGATTATGGGCGTCTGCGTCCTGCTCGCGCTCGTCCTCTCCAGCATGCTGTCGGAGCTTCTGCTGAAGCCGTTGTTCAAGCTGCGCAATCTGATGTTCAAGGTCGAGCAGAGCAAGCTGGACGTGCGTTTCGAGAGTCCTTTCGAGGACGAGATCAGCCAGGTTGGTTATAAGTTCAACCGCATGATGGACCAGATCGGCGAGCTGATCGAGGAGGTCAAAACGTCGGAGCAGGAGAAGCGGTATTCCGAGATCAAGGCGCTGCAGGCGCAGATCGATCCGCATTTTCTCTACAACACGTTGAACACGATCTATTGGAAAAGCGAGATGGAGGAGCAGCAGGCCGTCAGCGAGATGATCGTGTCCTTGTCGCTGCTGTTCCGGCTAGGGCTGAATAACGGCAAGGAAATCACGACGCTCCGCCAGGAGCTGAACCACGTCGAGCAGTACCTGAAGCTGCAGACGATGTGTTATCCCGAGCTATTCACTTACGAGTTCCATTGCGAGGACGAAGGCCTTCTAGAGGTGCCCGTGCTGAAAATCATGCTCCAACCGCTGGTCGAGAACAGCATTCTTCACGCTTTCCAGGAGCTGGACCGGCCGGGTCGTCTCGATATTACGGCCGCCGCGAACGGGGGCATGCTGACGCTTGCCGTCGCCGACAACGGGAGCGGCATGAGCCCCGAAGTATTGGAGCGGCTCCGGGCGGGCATGGACGGCGGCGGCTCCTCCGGTGGCTACGCTTTGTCCAACATCAGGGCCAGATTGTCGCTTTATTACGGGCATCTGACCGACATGCAGCTGGAGAGCTCGCCGGGCGAGGGAACCACAGTGAAGCTAGTCATTCCGATGCAAGAGGTGAGAGAAGCATGAGCAACATGAGCATGTGCATTATAGACGACGTGAGAACGGTCATCGACGGCATTCTGAAGAAGGTGGATTGGGCGGCGCACGGCATCGACATCGCCGGAACGGCCGTGAACGGCAAGGAAGGGCTGCAGCTCATTCGGGAGCGGCAGCCGGACATCATATTGACGGACATCCGGATGCCGCTGGCGAGCGGCCTCGATATGGTGCGGGAGCTGCAAGAGAGCGGCACGACCGCCAAGGTCATCTTCTTCAGCGGGTATTCGGAATTCGAATACGCGCGGGAATCGATGAGGCTCGGCGCCTTCGACTACGTGCTGAAGCCGTTCACGGTAAAGCAGATCGAGGAAGTGGTGCTCCGCGCCAAAGCGCAGATCGAGGAGGAGCGGGCGAAGAAGCTGGACCGCCTGGCGCTGGAGCGGAAGCTGCGGGAGAGCCTGCCCTATCTGCGGCAGGAATACTTCCGGCTGTTGATCCGCCACGAGGAGCAGCCTGCGCGGGCGGCGGACAAGTGGGAGTTCCTCGGCATCGACATGGAGCCGCGGGGCTTTATCGCGATGGCGGTCCAGATCGACGGGCTGCCGGAGGAGAACTCGCCGATGCCGGTGCGCGAGGTGGAGCTTAGCCGTTTCGCGGTGCAGAATATTCTGGAGGAGACGCTCAAGAAACACGTCAAAGGCGTGTTGTTCCGCGAGCAATCGGGCCCGTTCGTCATCCTGGTCAACGACGGCGACGACCCCGACGTGCTGGCGCTGGCGGAGGCTTGCCGCAATAACGTCAGCCTGTACGCGAAGCGGGACATCTCCATCGGTATCGGGGGCCACGCGGACACGATCGGCGAGATCGCCATGTCCTACGCGCAGGCGAGGACGGCGCTGAGCTATCAGTTTTATTTTGGCAGCGGGAGCATGATCGCATATAAGGATATCGAACGCCAGGTCGGCATGACGCCGCAATATTCGCCGGAGAAGGAGACGGAGCTGCTCTATTGTCTTCGGTCCGGCAACCGCGAAGGAACGGAGCGCCTTCTGGGGGATATGTTCGAGGAATGTCTGCGTTACCCGGCCCCGCCCGATCCCGATAATCTGACCAACCTGTTCTACGGGCTCGCGTTCGCGATGTACCGGGTGCTTGCCGAGAAGGCCGATCCGGAACAGCGAAGATGGCTGGACGAACGTCTCGTGGCGCTCAAGAAAGGAAAGTACGCCTCGACGTCGGAGCTGATGGACGGGGTGCGGGAGCTTGGGCTGACGGGCTGCGACTGGATGCAGAAGCGGCAGAAGAACGACGCCGGCCAGTTGATCCACCAGGCCATCCAGTACGCGAGCGAACGTCTGGGTACGGACCTGTCGGTGCAGGAATGCGCGGCCGCCGTTCATCTGAGTCCCAGCTATTTCTCCAATCTGTTCAAGAAGGAGACGGGCATGACCTTCATGCAGCACGTCACAGGCGCAAGGATGGAGAAAGCCAAGAAGCTGCTGCTGGAGGGCATGCAGGTGCAGGACGTGACGTTCGAGCTGGGCTATCGGGACCGTCCGTACTTCAGCGAGCTGTTCAAGAAACACGCGGGCATGACGCCTACGGAATTCAGGAGCAAATATGAAGGCGGAGGGACGGAGTAAGCTAGGACAGGGGGAACAGGAGAGTCATTTTACCCTACATGAATCGTTATTTTGCCCTTCTTGGAGGAGGAGCCGGAGGTGCTACAATCAGGACAGGCAAGCAAGTTGCCGGTCGAAGCGCTTCGGGCGGCCCGCGAGCCAGATAAAGGGGAGGTAAGGCAGATGAAGAGAGTATTCGGTGGAAAGTATGCGCTTACGTTAAGCGGTTTGACGATTCTTGCCCTGCTTGCGTCGGCTTGTTCTTCGGGGACGGGCGGCAACGCGAACGTGAACGGGGGCAACCAAGGCGAGCAAGGCGGAGCCTCCGGAGAGAAGACGAAGATTACCTACTGGACGATGGATCGCCATGATATGGATTACATGCAGACGAAGGTAGATGAATATAACGCGACCAACACGGACAACATCGTGGTCGAGATGAAAGTCATGGCGGACAACTACAACCAGGCGGTCGACGTGGCATTCTCCAGCAACCAGGCGCCGGACGTGCTGAAGGTCAACGACTTCCCGACCTACGTGAATAAAGGATATCTGGCTCCGCTGGGAGAGCTGCTCGGCGCGGAATTCCTGGCGCAATTCGACGGCTTGCTGGTCGACAACGTCTATCAGATGGACGGAGTCGTCTATACGCTTCCGAACACCGGCCAGTTCTGGAGACTGCTCTACAACGTGGATCTGATGGAGCAAGCGGGTTATTCCGAGCCTCCGAAGACGTTGGACGAGATGGTCGACGCCGCCAAAAAAATCACG
Organism: Paenibacillus agaridevorans; assembly: GCF_018604145.1. Taxonomy (NCBI): domain Bacteria; kingdom Bacillati; phylum Bacillota; class Bacilli; order Caryophanales; family Paenibacillaceae; genus Paenibacillus; species Paenibacillus agaridevorans. The sequence continues at coordinate 7,965,183 of NZ_CP075889.1, forward strand.
GAAGCCGGCAAATCGCAAGGCATCTACGGCTTCGCCAGCAACTTCAAGAGCGGCTCCGGCTTCACTCGCCCGGCTTACGCGTCGGGCACGCTGGACTCCGCGACGAGCCACGAGGGCTACAACTACCAGACGGGCGAGTTCGACTTCGAAATGTATCGCGACGTCGTCGAAGCGCTTCGCCAGATCAAGGTGGGCGGCAGCATGATCCCGGGCGCGGAATCGCTCGACATCGATCCGCTTCGCGCGCAATTCGCCCAAGGCAAGATCGGCATGTACGTCAATCATTCCGGCGAGCCTGCGGTATACACCTCCCAATTCCCGACGGACATTAATTGGGCGGCCGCGGAAGTGCCGACTTCGGACGGCGTCGTAGACGGCGTGTCGTGGGTCAATGCGGGCGGTTACCTCGGCATCAGCTCCAAGTCTCCGAACAAGGAAGCCGCGGCCAAGTTCGTGGAATACGTGTACGGCAAAGAGCTGCGCGTCGAGTATCAGGAGAAGGGACTCGGACTATCCGTTCTGCCGTTCGTCAACGAAGCATCGGGACAACCCGAGCTGAAAGGCATCGACGGCTTCCTGCCTACCAAGTACGACGGCATCTATCCGGCTACGCCGAGCTCCATCACGGAGACGAAGCTGGAAGGCAAGAAGGCGGCGGACGTCTTCACGGAATATATTTTGACGGGCAACTCGTCGCTCGACAGCATTATCGCCGACTTGAACGAACGTTACAAGAAGGCGCTCGCAACGACGCGCGCCGACGGTCTGACCAATATTCAAGCGGATCCTTCGTTTAACGCAAGCAGCCTGCAAGGCTCTCTGGCGAAGTAAGGCAAGGACTGATGAACGATCGAATGCCGGAAGGCCGCCTGGGGCGGCCTTCTTGGTTATAGGAGGCCGTAGGCGTTAAAAACGCCGATGGATCTTCCAGCATTAACAAAGCATGGTTGCACGATGGAATGGGAAGGGAAGCCAATCGTACGCCTAATCCGGAAATAACGGGAAAAGCTCCCTCTAATCTTAACGAATCGAGTTGTTTGTTTGACTTAAAGGGAAAAGCGCCCTCTAATCATATAGGATTTGCATAAATGCAGCGATTCGACCGGAATTAAGGGGAGGAAATCCCTCTAAAGCTCAGGGGATGGTGAGGATGGGTTTAATAGAGGGAGGAAATCCCTCTAAATTCCAGGGGATCGCGAGCAGGGGTAAGGTTCGGCACGGAGAGGAGTGAGTAGCGGTGGAAAGTTATCTTTATTACGCCCCCAAACAAAGAAGTGAATGGGGCAACCGGTTCCGGGAATTATTTCCGGAGAAAACCGAAGAGGCGATGAGAGAAGCCGACGACAGGGTCAAGGATAACGTGATCTCATGGAAAGGCATGTCGATCGACATGGGCGATCCCATCGATTGGCTGCATAATCCTACCGGCGACAAGGAGTTCACCTGGGGCATTAACCGCTTCAAGCATCTACGCTCGCTTGGCATCGCGTACGCCTGCACGGGAGACGAGACCTACGCCTCGAAGGCGTGGGAGCACGTCTCCGGCTGGATCGCGACGCAGCCTTGCCCGTGGGGACTTCCGCCGGAGGAAGCGACGTACTTTCAGCGTCCAGGCCCGTGGAGGCTCTTGGAGACAGGGCTTCGCCTGCGGCAATGGATATACGCGTACCACTTCTTCCGCGGCTCGGACAGCTGGTCGGGAAATGCGGAGAAGTTGTTTCTGGTGTCGGTGAAAGAGCACGCGCGATTCCTGACAACATATCCGGCGAGCATCGAGATCAATCATTCCATTATGCACATGATCGGGCTGCTTAGCGTCGGCTTATCGTTCCCGTCCTGGGAGGAGAGCGAGGCCTGGACGGCCTTCGCTGTCGGACGGCTCGAGGAATGTCTCCGGGAGCAGGTGCTGCCGGACGGCGTTCATGCCGAGTTGACGCCGCATTACCACATGGTGTCGCTGGAGCTCTTCGTCGACTGCGCGGTCATGCTGCGCAAGCGTGGACTGACGTTCTCCGAAGAGTACGAGCGCGTGCTAGCCGGCATGGCGGACTTCTCGCGCCGGATGACGCGGCAGGACGGCAACATGGCACCGTTCGCGGATTCCTACGCGAATCAGCCGCCGGATCTGAATGCGGCGGCGCTGTATTACGACCGTCCAGAGTGGCTGCTGCGCGCTCAGCTACACGAGCAATTCTGGACGGTGGGGCCGGAGGCGATCGAGCGGCTGCTTGCAAGAGCGGAGGAAGCTGCGCCTGGTGGTGATAAGCGGGGAAGACCGGGAGGAGAAGCCGGGCCTGAAGGAGAGTTTCGGAGAAGAATGGGAGCGGTAGTCGGGCCCGGAGGAGAGTTGCAGGGAAGAGCGGGGGAAGGAGCCTCGTCAGCAGTAGGGCCGAGAGTCGGGCTGGGGGCGGAACCGGCGGAGAGAGGCCACGAGCAGGGGAACTCGGCGCCTGCCCTGCCCTTCGCGTTCCCGTCGGCCGGTTATTTCGGCCTGGGCAACGGCGAGCAGCAGCTGATCTTCGACGCTGCGGCGCTAGGCGGCCCGCATGGCCACGCCGACGCCTTATCCTTCGAATGGTGTGCATTCGGCGAGGCGCTGATGGTGGATCCCGGCACTTACACGTATGTAGAGAATCCATGGCGTCGCCACTTCAAAAGCACCGCGGCGCATAATACGGTGCTTGTGGATGGACAGGATCAAACGCCGTATTTGCGCACCCAGCGCTGGGGAACGCCGGAAGCTTCCGTTAGGTTGATCCATTGGGATGCGGAGAGGCAGTCGATCTGCGCCGAGCATGACGGATATGCAGGTCGCGGAGTTACGCATCGGCGCGCCGTCTGGTTCCTGGAGAGCGGGGAATGGATCATCATCGACCGTCTGTCCGGCACGGGCGAGCATGTGTACCAGCATCGCCTGCATAGCCGTCTGCAGCAATGGAGCATAGAGAAAACAGGAGGCGCCAGGGAGCGGGAAGCTGGCTCGGCAAGCTTCTCGCTTCGCGGCAGTTGCTTAGCTGGCCGGGCGGACTTCGACCTTGTCTGCGATCTGCTCCTGTTCGGCTCCGCCTCCATGGAGGTGGACGTCGAGGATGGCTGGGAGTCGATCCGCCCGCTGGAGCTGGAGCCGCTTAAGGTGGTCCAGGCGCTTCTGACGTCGGATCAAGGAGGCTGGTTCGCGACGGTAATGAAGCCGAGATTAGGAAATGCCGATGGCAAATCGCTTGAGATCGAAGCGAGATCGAATTCGGAGGGCGGCTGGAGCGCGGAGCTGGATGAGGAAGGCCGTCCCGTCGTTACGCTGATGCGGAACGGACGGTTGTCGAGCTTCAGGCTGCCGGAGTAAGATGAATAGGTGGAAAGATTAATCGGAGGAGGGAGCAAGTATGGTCAATACCAAAGTATGGGAGCCTGCCGAGCCGGGCGTGAAACGGCATATTTTCGAACCTGGGCAGGACATCATGATGATGGAGGTACACTTCGAGGAAGGCGCGGAGGGTTACTTGCACCGCCATGTGCACGAGCAGTTTTCTTACTGTCTCGAGGGACAGCTGGAATTTACGATCGACGGGGAAAAGACGGTGATCTCGGCCGGAGAGACGATCCGGATCCCGAGCAACGCCGAGCATGGGTGCCGGGCGCTCAAGCCGAGCAAGCTTTTGGACGCGTTTACGCCGCTTCGGCTGGATTTGCTGGGAAGGCAATCGTAACGGCTTTTTTCCGAAACATAGAAGAGTTGAAAGAGCGGCTCCAGACCAGCATGGGTCAGGGAGCCGCTCTATTTTCGTTGCGCTTCTAAATCGTTCAAGCAATGTGGGGTAATGAGGATTAACTTACATAAATTAGTCATTCATGATATTCTTTATTGAGAACGTTATTTTAACTAATTTATGTGAAGGAGAGGGTTTGACATGTTTCGTGCAACTGAATTAAGAGGGGGAAAGTCAATCATTATTTGGGCCATGATGGTCTCGATTATCGTCATGTCCTGGAATGTTGGAAGCGCGCAAGCAACAGATGATAATGTTGTAACGCGTTCGCTGCAAGGAACAATTGTAGATGAAGCAGGTGTGCCGATCGAAGGAGCGACATTGCAGATCGGAATCTATAACGCTTCGCAAGGCTTCCGATTCGTCGCATCGGGTAGCACGGACACGCAAGGCAAATACAGCATCGACTACGAAAAGACGCTCGGCGATGCCGTATCCGCGATACTAAAGGTTCGCGGCTTCGTCGTTGTATACGAAGTGCTCGCCGACACGCTCGATGTCGAATTGCCGGAGGAGACGTCGACGATTACGGGCACGATCACGTTCGGAGACGAATACGCGACGCCGGTCGGCAGCTACCCCGTCAATCTCGGCGTCTATCTGGGCCGGGGCGAGGGGCGAATCATCATCGGCGACGCGTTGACGGACGCGGATGGACGTTATGTTTTCTCGTTCATTCCGGGAGTCTTCAACTCTATGCGAGGAGAAAATTACTTCGTCATAACGTACAACGGGAATCAGGAAGAAACGCTGCAGTTGCATCAAGGAGGCCATGCCGTAAGGGATCGCACGGTGTACGATCAACCCCCAGGCTATTTCAATGGAAGACTTGAAGTGGACGTCACGGATGCGGCTACGAACGAACCTATAGAAGACGCCGTGGTCGAACTTGTGGGCACGAATATTCCGTTGGTTCAATCGGGCCATTATTTCTTCTCCAATGTGCTTCGAGGCGGTCCGTATACCGTTCGCGCCTCTGCCCCGGGGTACGAGACGACGGAGGAGCCGATCGAGATCAACGGGTTTGTGTATCGGCTATCGGTCAAGATGACCGCAAGCAGCGTAGGCAACCCGCCGGTCGTCACTGCCGTTGCCGAGAGGGAGCCGGATCGGAACGGCTGGTATAATCGGGACGTGCTTGTCTCGTTCCACGCGGCAGACGAGGAGGGGGAGGTAACGGTGGACCCGCCGGTACTCGTAACCGCCGAAGGAAGCAGCCAGACGATTACGGGCACGGCGACCAATGCAGCCGGATTGACGGGAACAGGCTCCATTATCATCAGCCTGGATAAATCGGCTCCTTCGACGGATGCTCTGACAAGCGGCGACACGAGCGGCGGACAATGGTTCAGAAGCGATGTGGAAGTGTCGTTGTCCGCTATCGATTCTTTGTCCGGGGTGGAAGGGACGGAGTACAGCCTGAATCATGGACGTACTTGGAAAGCTTATCAAGGGCCGATCACGTTTACGAATGAAGGCGAGCATCGTCTGCAATACCGCAGTACGGACTTGGCCGGCAACAAGGAAGCCATCAAGCAGCTTGTCGTAAAGATCGACCGGACGCCGCCCGTCCTGCTGGTTGTGTCCAATCCGCCTTTGTTAACGAACGCGAACGGCAGAATGGTGCCCGTCCGAACAGTTGTCATGGGCGCGGATTTCTACTCGGGCGTGGAGTCCATCGAACTTACGTCCATTAAGATTCATGAGAATGGCGGCAATGGAACGCTTCCTACGCCGGACGATATCCAGAAGGCGGAATACGGTACGTTCGATACCTCCTTCGAGCTTCGTGCCGAGGCTCCCGCGCCAGGTTTGACCCGCCATTATACGATTACTTATACCGCCACCGACAAAGCGGGCAATGAGACAACCGCGAAGACGGTCGTGAGCGTGGCGAAGCTGTGGTCGTTGCCGTGGCAGTAAGAAGCAGCCGGAACAGAGCAACGAGAGTGTAGAAAAGGCGCCCTCCTCCCTGCCAAGGCAGAGATAAGGGCGCCTTTTACGTTCTAACGTGCCGGAGCTTAGTTCACAGCTTCCTTGGTCAGACGAACGCCTTTCGCGCCAGGCTCGGGAGCCGGAGTAGTCCGCTTGATGAAGAAGGACAGCAGCAGCCCGGCGACTCCAATGCCGATAATGACGAGGTAAGCATCGTTGATGCCCTCGATGGCGGCAGCCGTAGCCAGATTTTCCGGCGACATGCCCGATGCGGCGAGCTCGCCGGCATGCGTCTTCGCGCGATCCGACATGATCGTCACAAGCAAAGCCGTGCCGACCGCGCCGGCGACCTGTCTCACCGTATTGGAGATGGCCGTGCCGTGCGCGTTCAAGCTTCTCGGCAGCTGGTTGAGGCCGGCGGTTTGGATCGGCATCAGCAGAAGCGCCATGCCGATGCGTCGGCCCGTGGACATCAGGACAAGATAAGAGTAGCTGGTGTGATCCGTCAAATTGATGAAGCCGATCGTGGTCGCGATCGTAATGACAAGGCCGATGACGGATAGCCACTTGGCTCCGAACCGGTCGAACAGCTTGCCGGTAATCGGCATCAGGAAACCCATCACCAGCGCGCCGGGAAGGAGCAGCAAGCCCGATTCCAGCGCGGTATAGCCGCGCGCGCTCTGCAGGTACAAGGGCAGCAGCATCATGTCGGCGTACATAACCATCGTAACGGCGATACCGATAATGGTGGTCAAAGAGAACATTTTGTACTTGAAGGCACGCAGATCCAGCAACGGATTGCCGGAGACCAATTGTCGCCATATAAACAACGCAAGCGCGATCAGGCCGGCAACAATCGTAAGGATGACTTCCGCGCTCGACCAGCCCTTGCTTCCCGCGCTGCTGAAACCGTACAGGATACCGCCGAAGCCGACGGTGGAGAGGAGGACGCTGACCATATCGAAGCGCGTTGCCATTCTCTCCGAGACGTTGGTGAGATAGAAGTAACCGCACGCGATTACGATAAGGGCTAGAGGAATCATGCCATAGAACATCGTCTCCCAAGCGAAATGCTCCATAATATAGCCGGCTGTCGTCGGTCCGACGGCTGGCGCGAAGATGATGGCGAATCCGACCATGCCCATGGCCGCGCCGCGTCTCTCCGGCGGGAAGAGCGTCAGAATAACGTTCATCAGGAGCGGCATAATGATACCGGCGCCTGCCGCCTGAATCATGCGTCCCGCCAGCAGCACTTCAAAGCCGGGGGCCAGAGCGGATACGACCGTGCCGATCAGGAAGATGATCATGGATGTCTGGAATAATTGCCTTGTCGTAAATCGCTGCATGAAGTAGGCCGTGATGGGAATCAATACGCCGTTGACCAGCAAGTAACCTGTGGTCAGCCATTGAGCGGTTGCCGCGGTTATGTCGAAGTCGATCATGAGCTCTGGCGTCGCCACGCTCATAATGGTTTGATTAAGAGTAGCCAGAAAGGCGCCTAATATCATGACGAACAGTATGGGACCCTTCTTGACGGCGGTGCCGCCGCTTTCCATAGTTTTGCTCACCTTTCTCCATCCTCTCATCTCTTTGTCTCTTTATAGACTAAATTTACAATGTGTTGTATAGTTTACATTGCATAAAATAGATTATAGTCCCCGGTCAATCCAAAGAGCAACCGACAGCTTGAGACGCTAGTGTAGCTTAATTGACACATGACTTCAATCTGTCGCCGACCGCCGAAATATTAGACGAAGACAAGCGTAATTGTAGTTTTAAAGATGGCAATGCGAAAGGAGGGGCAAAAATGGAACGAAAGCAGACCAAAGCGGATCCCCGAATTGTTCGGACACGGCAATTGATTCGGAACGCGTTCGTGGAGCTTCTGCAGGAGATGGAGATCGAAAAGCTGTCGGTTAATAAGATTGCCGAACGCGCTACCATTAATCGTGTAACCTTCTACCTGCACTATCGCGACATTCCGGATATGATGGAGAAGATCGCGGATGAGATGGTCCAGGAGATCGAGGGAATTCTGGACAAGCCGACAGTGTGCGACCCGGAGGCCCAGCCGGACTCGGACAGCACGGTCCTGCTCAGTTTGCTGGAGCATATCGCCAGCAATGCCGACTTCTACAAAATCGTACTCGCCTCCAAGCGGACGACGATTTTCTCCGATCGGCTGCTTAAGCTGCTGAAGGAATTAATTACCGTTATCGCGGAGAGAAGGGGCAACGAGCATTACCGAACAAAGGTGGGCATACAGAAGGACATCGCCATCTGGTACAACTCCTCCGCCTTAATCGGCACGATCGTGTCCTGGCTTCGCAACGATATGCCTTACACGCCGCATTATCTCGCGGAACAATTCGCGCTGCTGAGAAGGCATGCCTACCCGAGCGGCAATTAGACATAATCATGCCCATGCTCAATCAGACCCCAACGGGTTCCCGCCGCAGCGGAAATCTGTTGGGGTCTCTCGTTCTATTCCGAGCGAGTCGGACGAGCCTCGTTGAAAGCGGTCACATCCGTCATGCGAAGGATAAGAAAGATCATCGACACGAATTCAGGTCCATTTTATACTGATCATTATAAGGAAGGAGTGATCCCTGTGTACAAGATTCTAGTCGTTGACGACGAGCCGAATGTGAGCATCGGAATCCGGGATTTCCTGTTGGCATCGGATCTTCGCGTCTTGAGCGTGGAGACGGCCCTGAACGGGTTCGAGGCAGTCGATTATTTGCGAATGGACCAATTCGACTTGGTCTTGACCGATATTCAGATGAGCAGGATGAGCGGAATCGAGCTCATGGAGACGATTTATCTGGAGCAGCCCAATCTGCCCGTCATCGTGATCTCCGCGCACGAAGAGTTCGACTTCGCGAAGAAATCGCTTCGACTGGGAGCAAGGGATTATCTGGTGAAGCCTGTAGAGGAGGAGGAACTTCTTCGCGTCGTGCAAAGCGTGCTGAGCGAGAAGGAGGAGATCGGCAGGCAATCGCTGGAGCGATCCATCCAGGAACATGGGCAACACTCATCCGAGCTGGCGAGGCGTCGCGAAATATTAATGGAGCTGTTAACAGAGAGAGGTTTGTCGAAGCAAGAGCATGATGAGCTTGTAACCGAGCTGGGGAAAGAGCTAAAGGGACCTTACTTTGGCGTGATCTCCGTGCGCCTCGACTTTAGCCAGGGAGGCTTCAGCAAACGGGAGGTCACTTATCAGGAGCGGAAGCTTCTCAAGTTCGCGGCATTAAATCTTTTCGAAGAGAGCTTGATGGAATGGAATGGATTGACGTTAAACGGTTTCGGCAATGAGTTGATCGGCATTATTCAATTAAGCGAACAGCCTTTGAATGGACAATACCACGCCTTGCAATCCCAGCTTCATCTTATCGGGCAATTGGTTTCGGTGAATTTCAAACAATACTTAAACGTCGATGCGACGATCGGCATGAGCAGCTTGCGTGCCGACAAGATCCTTCTGTCCCGGTTAATGGAAGAAGCGCAGATGACGGCGGAGTGGAGGAAGCTTCATCCCGAGCAGCAAGTTTTCTATTACGAGGATGTTGCCGCCCAGGACAGCCTGAATATGGTGGGATGGATGGAGAAGGTGGAGGATTGCGTGCAACTGCTGAAGGGCGGCGATGAGGCACAGCTGGAGGGACATGTTCGGGAACTGGTTTCCGTGCTTAAGGAGCTTGGACATACGGATGAACTAAAGGCCAGCTACTTCGGCATGCTGGTCTATCGGATCTATGGCCTGCTGCTGGAATATGGACGCGGCAACGGCGCGTCGCAGCGCCGGTTCGATCCGGATGTCTATTTCAGGGAAATGCCGGCTGAAGCCAAGGTCGATGAGCTTGCCGCTTATATCGAAGCGGCATGCCGTTCGCTCCGCGATCTGGCGCGTGAGAGGGATCGGACCATTCTCGATCAAATCATGTCCTATATTCAAAAGCAATTTCGCAATCCCGCGCTCAAGATTCAGGATATCGCCGGCGAAATCCACTTCAGCGCGGCTTATCTTCGTTATTTGTTCAAGAGGGAAACCAAAAGGAGCGTGTGGGATTATGTAACGGAGCTTCGCATCGAGGAAGCCAAATTTTTGCTTGCAACGACGGATAAGAAGCGGTACGAGATTGCAAGCGAAGTCGGCTATGAGTCGCCGGAGCACTTCAGCCGAATATTCAAGCGTTACACGGGCGTCAGTCCGGCGGAATATCGCAAAGGATAGGGAGTGATCGGACTGAAGCTGAAATTTAAAGTAACGTTGGCGTTTGCCCTGTTTATCATCGGCCCTTTTCTAATCGTCGGGTGGATCTCCGCTTATAAGGCGGAGGAATCGATGCAGGATGAGCTGGGACGAACCATGCTGCAATTGGCGAAGCAAAATCATACGACGATAACCAAATCGATGTCCGCAGTAAATGACAAGACGATTACGTTCCTCGGCAACCATCTGTTCAATCGCACCGTACTTAACCCGTTCTGGCTAAATATCGAGACGTTTAGCCAGATCAATCAGGCGGACGAAATTTTGGAGCGCTGGTCCTCGGACGGGACGAGCTATACCCTGTACATGATGAATAGGGAAGAAAAGCGTACCCATGTCGACCTGTCGGACAAAAACAGCGGTTTTAAATATTTCGATTTCGATCATTCCGACCGGCCCGAATGGGTCCAGCATGCCGACAATAAGCGCGGAGCAGGCGTATTTCGGTTGATTCCATCCTCGGAAGGAGCCGCGACGGTGAGTTTTATCCGAAGCATTTTAAATGCCCAGAATTATAATGATGTCATCGGATATCTGGTCGTCTCCCATTTGGAGGTGCATTTCACCAGGGATCTTTTATCTGTCCAACTTCCGGAGAACTCCGGTATTTTTTTATTTAACGACGCAAACGAACTGCTCATGCAAGCCGGATCGGCGGCGTTTTCCGAGGCGGGCATAACGGAACTGGCAAGCAGGGAGACTTCGGGATATCGCTTCGTTAATCAAGGGGGAGAGCGTTGGCTGTCCGCGTACGCTTATGAACCGGATTTCCATACCCGGCTTGTTTATCACGTACCGCTAAATTCGTTATCCAGCAGCTGGAAGGGATTTCAGTGGTTTATTATGATCGTATCCGCGATCTATTTGGTTCTTGTGCTGTTATTCGTTTTGTATTTGCTTCGGATGATCGTCAGGCCTCTGCATCGCCTGGTTGCAATTACGAAGATTTATGAGCCCGGCGTCCCGTTAGCCTCGGATAATAGCCGGGATCTGCTGCGTTCGGACGAGTTCGGCATATTGTACGGCTCGTTCTTGAGGATGACCAGGAGATTGGATCATTCCTTCGAGGAGAACTATGCCATGAAGATCAAGCAGAAGGAAACCGAGCTGGCGACGCTTCATTCGCAGATTACGCCGCACTTGTTATACAACACCCTCGACTCCATCTATTGGTATGCGCTTCGCAAGGGGAACAAGGATGTAGGCGGCATGATCAAGGACTTGTCCAAGTTATTGCGGATCGGCCTTAGCAAAGGAAGAACGATGATTCCGATCGGTGAGGAGATCGAGCATGTGCAGGCGTATTGCCGTCTTCAGATGAAGCGGTATCCGGACAACTTCGAGGTGCATTGGGATATAGACGAAGATGCCAAGAAGTATACGACGCCCAAGGTCATCCTCCAGCCGCTTGTCGAAAATGCGATCTTCCACGCCGTCAGCAGCATGGATGGCGAAGGCGAGATCCGGATTGCGATACGATGCGCGGATTCCGAGATCGAGATGACGGTGGAGGATAACGGCTTCCTTCCCGTAGACATGGAGAGATTGGAGCAGATTACGAGAGGCGAGATCACGGATAAAGGTTATGGCATCCGGAATGTTCATCAACGCATTCAGCTCCATTTTGGCGAGGCGTTCGGTTTGAGGTACATCCGCGGCGAGGGAGGCGGCGTCAAGGCGCTGATCACTCTGCCGCGGCAAGAGTATATAAAGGTCATTCCCGACTCTTGACCAATCGATCCGCCACGCTAAAGAATCCATTGTCGGAGCCCGTGTATAGCTTACCGTCCAGAGCGGTCAGTTGCGCTCTTGTCCTCCAATGCTCCATTGCGTCATAGCCGCCGTGGCGTGTTCCTGCGATCCGGTACAGCGCCTCTCCATTGTGCGGATCGAACACCAGGACGCCCGCGTCGCTCGCAGCGAGCAGCTGTCCATCGAACCATTGCAGCCAGACTCTAGACGTCAGCTTGCTTGACCAGTATTGGTGCCCGTCGCCGAGGCGCAGGCGCCGAAGCGTGCCTTCACTCCAGGCATAGACCGCGTCGCCGACGACAATTGCCCGTTCGAGCGTGCCGTCCATCGTCCATAACGTTTTGCTGGATCCCAGCTCGATCCATTCCGAGGTGACATCGCTGTTATATCCAAGCGGGGCACCATCTTTGGTTGATAGACGAATGGCATATCGATCGTTTACGATCTCGTAGCCGATATCGTCTCTTCTTGGCAGTGTGCTTAGCGGATCCCCTGTATTCGAATCCACCAAAGTCCAGGCTAAGGGGCTCTTTACCCATAGTTGATTCATGCGGTCGTCTAGCGCTCTCGCCTCGTAGTAGAAATGATCCGCCCATTCCGATAACGGTGCTGCCATGCCTTCCATCCGCCAAACCTCTTTGCCATTCTTCGGCTCGTAGGCTGCAATCTCGTTGCCAACCGGCACTCCGCTATCCATGCCGTACTCAATGATCAGCTTGCCGCCGGCGATCAGTGACGGTACGAATCGGCCTGGGTGGTCGAGCTCCCGGCTCCACAGCTTGCGGCCGTCCCGCAGCGCGTACGCTTCAATGATCGATCGGTACGTGTTCGGACTATAGAAATCTCCGGTTGTATAAATCATTGCCACGACTTCGCCGGCCAGGCCATAACTGACATCAAACGTATCGTCGGGGAGGTTGTGCTTCAGTGTCCACTTATTGCTTCCGTTGGAAGTGTCCAGTACATCGAGACGTCCCAGCCGCTCCTGTTCGGCGTTATTCTCTGGCGGCATATGAACAGCCATATAGCGGCGATCCGAGGAGAGGATAAAGCGGTCCGTATGGAAACCAAGATCCCGTTGCCAAAGCTTGCGTCCGGTATCAGGATCAAGCGCAAATAAATTGGAGTCGTAATGCATGCCGCTGAATCCGCCGTCCTCCCCCGAAATCAGCAATGCCCGATCCGTTCGCCCGATAAAAAAATTATAGGCAAGATCGCTCGTTGTCCGCCATCGCAGCGACTGTTCCTTCGTAAACGGCTGGCCTTCCTCGCGGGGCGAGAATGTATAATCGACGACCTTGCCCTGCGGCGACCAGTCGATGAGCAGTTCGGCGGTTTCGGATTCGTAGCGCCAGCGCTCCAGCGTCTCCATTGGTTCGCCCGTCGATTTTACGTTCCCGGAACGCTCTACCGCTTGAGGCAAGCCAAGAAGCTTCTCCAGTTCGGCTTGCGGAGCGCCTTCCCGAACAAAATAGTAGGCAACGGTTCGGGCAGACAGATAGGACGCTTGAGTCGAATCGAACAAGTCGTTTACCTGGCCTTCATGAATATATGTTTCTTCATCCTTTATCCAAAGAACGCGCGGCTCCGCCTTAAGATCCTTTTCTTCGACAATGACGGCACGCCAATTGCCGCTGCTGCCGACAACAAGCAGTCGTTCTCCGGCATCCATCCGCCGAGCCACGGCATCGTCTGCGGGCTGCCAATAAATCGGCATGCCATCGGCAGCTACGCTCCATTGCTCAGGCGCCTGTTGACTTAGTGACGACGCCTCCGCCGTAAGCATCCATACCGGTACCCAGGCATCATACCAGCCCTCTCCCTCCCGGATATCTACAAGCTGGGCAAAATGCTCCGTCAGCGCGGCCAACTGATAGTTATGCCCCGGAACTGCCCGATAGACGACGGTATTGTCAGCCCCTTGGGGCAGACGGGTCGCATCGATTTCCGCATGCACTTGTACCGTATCGCCAATCCGAAATCCTTGCTCGCGGGCCATTCGGTTATCGGTTGAGCTGGATGGATGCTCCAGTTGCGCAGCGGTCAACAAAGTTTGCAAGTTGCCGTCGCTGTCATGATAATGATAGGTTGCATCCAAAAGCTTGCCTTGCTCGTCCCAATACAATAGCAGTTGCCCGTTTACTTTGCCGCCGAGCAACCCGCGCAGGTCGAGATAGCCCTGGCTGTCATCCCAACTGTAGGTATAGCCTTGGGGCGCTTGATCGTACCGCCACACCTCCACATCCACCAAATCATTGCCAATCCAGTAGACTCCCTTGCCGATATAGGAGGGCTGGCCGTAAGCTGAGCGCGCCTGGCTTTTTGTTGTCGTTCCGTCCAGATGTTCGCGGATTGAAGCATCCGTAATCTCGAGTGTAGATGCGGAAGCAAGTGAAATGGCTTTTTGATTTGTCGCGGCAGGCGTTACTGATGGGCTAGGGGCTTGCGTTGCCGAATTTTCGCAACCGGCCAGCAGCCATATGAGGGCGATCACGCTTAACAGCGTGGCTTTTTTCTTTGGGAAAGTCATCTTCCTGACATCCTTTCTCCGATTCCTTTACATACTAATATTACCAAATAGAACGTGCAGGAGCTTAGAAAGGTTGCGTATTGACAGAATATTTCGATTATCTTACCATATAGGAATTTAACTCCTTCCCTCCGGGGATGGAGTTGCTCCGCGTTTTTCATGAATCATTATTATGGAGGTTGAAAAAATGTCCAATAACAGGCAACTTACAAATGCACAAAACTTATCCATAAAATATATCGGAGAGCACGCATTTTCCAGGAAAGAAGAAGCTATAACCCTAATTAAAGAAATTCTGCAGATGTCAAACATTCAATGGGACATGTATGAAAATGCTCTTGCCAAACTGCGGACTAACGCGAGGATCGCATTGCATTTTCATCCTGATCGACCGCTTGCAGATATGAAATGCGTGGCGCAAGCATTGCTTGAACAAGGCGCCTACAGGAGTCAGTTCGAAACACAAATTTCAAATGGAGGCCTTTCGGCTTACCTGGGAGGAGCGCGTGATCTCTGGGAGAAGAACCTGTTCAACGGCGCTTATCATATAGACGGTGCGAGCATAAGCGAACGCCCAAAGTATGGGGCGCTTGACGTCATGTTACACGCCGATGGTCCTTCTCCACGATTTGGATCCTGTTTTTTTCTCCTCTCGCCAAGTGTATCCAGTCGCTCAACATACACTTATGGAGATTCCAACAATGATCGGACTGAAAAAGGTACGCTCGAGGAATTCGATATCGTAATAGCAGCTCTATTAAATGATGTTTTTTTCCGCGAGTCTGCTTTAGGAGAACGGGATGTAACCCCCGGAAAATTGATCGACCATCTTTTATACAATCTTGATCAACCCTACCGATATTCTTTAAATGACATACCTAGACGCAACCTTAACCACTATATCGAGGCGCAAATTCACGGTGATATATCCCTTACAGATGACGTAGAAATGCTGGTTGCCGATTCTTCGTTTAAAGGAACGCAAGTAGGCAGCCTTTTAGAGCAACTATGTTTAAAATATTCGATCAAGCTAATATGGAACATAGGGCCTTATTTGATGGTTGAAGAAGTGCCCACGGACTTCAGGGGGCCGACCATGCCCTCATTAGCCAAACGGATAGCGAAGAATGGGTATATTGATGCCAGTATAATCGGGGAAGCTGTAAATGATTTGAAAAGCAATCCCACAAAATGGTACGACAGAGGAAGCTACGCAGATGTGCTCCAAGAGTTAAAATTACTATGGCATGTATTAGTTCGATTTGGAAAATCCTCCGCAGTATAACGCCGATTAAAGGGTAAGAGGGGGGGACTTTAATTTGGCTGGACAACTAATCAGCCAGATGCTCGAACGTCCCCTCCATACCCTTTGCGGCCCCCCACCAGTTGCCGAGGTGATCAGGCTCGGTCCACACTCATTGGCTCCCTCCCGATTATGGCTATTACAGAGTGTCGGAGGCTTGTTTTAGAAGTCCCGACAACAGAGGAAGATCCGGAGAATCGCCTTCCCGTAATTTGATCCACTTTCGTTCGGCAGGGCCGTCGAATGTTTTAGGAAACTCTATGCCGTTTGCATTCATAATCATAAAAGCAATTGCGTCTTTAGAGGGTGAAATAACGGCAGCATAATGCCCGTTTTTCAGAAAATGCGGCTTCTTATATTGAATCCGTTCTTCTGCTTCCGGAATTGTTTCGTGTACTAAATTGCGCAGTATCGAGCTGATGTCCGATTGCCATTTTGGCAAATTTTCAATATAAGCTATTACATCTTGGTTCATTCGTTCGTCACCCTCCAGTTGGTATAAATTTCTTGCTCCTGCAATTAACATACCTCTAAGAAAATATCCCTGTCAATGCACGTCAGGTATTTAGAAGCATTACGAGAATAGATGGCAAAGCTCCTTGCTTTATTTTTTACTGGCATTCGAACAACTCCGACCTCGGCTCACTTCCGTCACAAGGCAGCTTCTATTGATCATCGTATTGGAGGATGGGCTGCCCTATACTGAAATCAATCGAGAGGAGTGAAGGCTGGTGAAGGAGAGAACGGGGATTGCGTATTTCATCCATTCTCTATGGAAGTTCAGGTTTTTGACGATCATGCTGGTGCCCACGTTTATCGTGCTGATCGTCAACAACTACTTGCCGATGTTCGGGGTGTTTATCGCATTTAAAAATATCAATTATATCGACGGCATTCTCGGAAGTCCCTGGGTCGGATTCCGTAATTTCGAGTTTCTGTTCACGTCAGGCTCCCTTTGGAGAATTACACGCAATACGGTGTTGTACAGCCTGACCTTTATGGCGGTCAACACCGTACTGTCCATAGCGATAGCCGTCGCGATCAACGAGCTGCGCGGCCGATTGGCCAAAACGTATCAGACCTTTCTCATCATGCCTTATTTCTTGTCCATGATCGTCGTCAGCTATCTGGTGTACGCCTTTCTCAATCCGGATAAAGGTTTTATGAACGCGTCGATTCTCGAATGGTTTGGATTAGACAGAGTTTTCTGGTATTCGGAAAAGGGCTATTGGCCCTATATCCTCATCCTGGTTAATGCGTGGAAAAACGTCGGCATCGGAGCGGTCATCTATATCGCGGCAATTGCCGGAATCGATCAAGAATATTACGAAGCCGCGGTGCTCGACGGAGCGTCGAAGTGGAAGCAAACGCTCTATATTACGCTGCCGAGCATTCAGCCCATTATTATCATCCTGACGATTCTATCGATGGGAAGCGTGTTTAATTCCGACTTCGGGCTTTTCTACCAAGTGCCGATGGATTCCGGAGCGCTCTATCCCGTGACCGACACGGTCGACACCTACGTCTACCGCGTGCTGATGGAGCTTAACGATATCGGCATGTCGTCCGCCGCGGCCTTGGCGCAATCCGTATTAGGCTTCGTGCTCGTCCTGCTGACGAATTCGGCGGTGCGAAAAATAAACCCCGATCAGGCTTTGTTCTAGATCATGACAGGAGATGAACTACATGGGCAGTCCGGCTAACAGGCGGGAGAATACGATCTCTCCCGTCGCCAATATGCTGCTAAACGGCATGTTCCTTATTCTATCGTTCCTATGCGTCATACCCGTCGTTCTGGTTATCATCGTATCCTTGACCCATATCGATACCTTGGTGACCGAGGGGTATCAGTTTATTCCGGATAAGCTGTCATGGATCGCTTACGAGAGCTTGTTCAAGGATTACGGGACGATCTTCCGAGCGTATGCCATCAGCATCGGCATTACGGTCGTCGGCACCATTGCAAGCGTTCTCCTGATGGCGCTGTATGCCTACCCCATCTCTCGTCAGGATTATCCGTTCCGTACATTCTTCACCTTCGTCTTGTTCTTTACGATGCTGTTCAACGGAGGAGTGGTGAGCAAATATATCATTTTCACCCAGTCGCTGGGGCTGCTAGATACGTATATGGCGCTGGTATTGCCGCTGCTCATTGTTCCGTTCAACGTCATTATAATGCGTACCTTCTTCCAGACGACCATTCATCCCGCGCTGATCGAGTCCGCGAGAATCGACGGGGCGAGCGAATTCCGCATCTTCTTTCGGATCGTCCTGCCATTATCGCTTCCCGTTATGGCGACGATGGCGCTTCTTGGCACCATCTTGTTCTGGAACGATTGGTTCAACTCGCTTCTGTTCATTCGCACCGAAGACAAGTATCCATTGCAATATTTAATGCTGCGAGTATTAAACGATGTACAGTATCTTCGCAATAACGTGCAATTGGCCGCGCAGAATCCGGAGCTGATGAGCAACCTGCCCGACGAATCCCTGCAGATGGCCCTTGCGGTCGTATGCATGGGCCCCATCCTGCTTATTTATCCATTCTTCCAGAAATATTTCGTCAAAGGCCTCACCGTCGGCGCCGTTAAAGGCTGATCCCGCTGCGGTAGTTCCGGTATGCGGATTGACATTCGCCATGCCGTACTATATGAATCTAATTAATGGAGGGTTATGAGACATGAGACAAAAAAAGTCATTTCTGATTGCGCTCGCAATCATGCTTGCGGCCATGCTGGTGCTGCAGGCCTGTGCTTCCGACGGCAAGGAGGGCGGCACGAACAAGAGCAATCAGGCGACAACCGCGCCGAGCACGGAGCCTAACGCCGGTACAGAGACTAGTAAGCCAGATAATGCCGAGCTTAAGCCTTATCAAGTATCCATCGTCTACTTCGGCACCCCGGAGGCCGACGGCGCGCTCGTCGAAGAGAAGCTTAACGAATTTTTTAAAGAAAAGATTAACGCGACCGTCAAACTGGTCCCCATCGCCGCAAGCGAGTATCAGAACCGTACCGAGCTGATGATGAATACCGGCGAGAAGATGGACCTAGTATTCTCGGCATCATGGCTGAATTACTTCGGCAACGTGACGAAAGGCGCGTTCCTGGAGCTGGATGAGCTGCTGGACAAGCATGGACAAGGCATCAAGGAAACGTTGCATCCGCTTTATCTGGAAGCGCCGCGCATGAAAGGGAAGCTGTACGCCGTTCCTACGAACAAGGAGATTACGCAGGGGCAATCGTTTACGTACCGCAAGGATATCGTCGACAAATACGACATTCCGATCGAGACGATTAACACATGGGGAGATCTGGAGCCCTGGTACGAAAAGATCAGCAAGGAAGAGAAAGGTATGACGAACCTGTTCCTCGCAGGCGGCTCGGGCAATTCGGGTGGCGGCATCCATATGATGTACGAGACGAATTCCAATTACCGTCCGGTTGGCCCGACGCCAGGCAAGACCCAAATGTTCCTGGTTGACTACACGGCGCCCAAGATGGAAGTGAAATCGATATTGGATCCCGAGCTTGTCGCTATCGACAAAAAAGAATTCGAGCTGTTCCGCAAGTATTACGAAAAAGGTTATATCAATTCGGACGCGGGAACGAGCAAGACGAGCGCGGCCGACCTCAGACGGCAGGGCAAGCTGTGGATGTCATCGGGCGTATGGAAACCGGGCTCGGACATCGAAGTGAAAATCGCCGACAACAATCTGTACGATTACGTGTCGCATGTCGTGACGGAGCCGATCGTGACGACGGACCTCGCTGCCGGCTCGATGTTCTCTATTTCGAGAACGTCCGAGGACCCGGAGCGGGCGATGATGGTGCTCAACTACTTGCATACGGATCCGTATGTCATTAATTTGATCGTGCACGGCATTGAGGACAAACATTACAAGAAGGTTGGCGACAACCGGATCGAACCGATCGCCGACTCCGGTTATGGCACAAGTGCTTTGTTCTGGGTAATCGGCAGCCAGATGCTGAACTACTTGAAGCCGGGTCAGCCGGACGATCTGTACATCAACTGGAAGAAGTTTAACGATGAGGCGGTACGTTTCCCGCTCATGGGCTTCGTATTCGACGATTCTAAGGTAAAAAATGAAATTGCCGAGCTGACCGCGGTTATATCGGAATACAAAATTTTGGCTACCGGTGCGGTTGCGAACCCTTCCAAGGTTGTTGACGAACGCAACGAGAAGCTGAAAACGGCTGGTATCGAGAAGGTGCAGGCAGAGCTGCAGGCGCAGATCGACGCCTGGTGGGCGGATAATAAGCAGTAGAAGGAGCTGCGTTTAACATGAAACCGGGACAGTTGATCTATACATTCGTCAGCTACGCGACCCATGTCGACCAGAGCTGGGGGCATGGGATCGCGATCGAAGGGATCGATCGGACGGCGGAGCTCGCTCACAAGCACGGCATTCCGGTTACATGGATCGTCAATGCCGCATCCGCTCCGGTGCTCGCCGAACGTATTCTGGGATGGCATGAGCAATACGGAGACGATGTCATTCTTCAGACGCCGTTCTACGCGGATGAATCGGAGCATTCCAGGGCAAGGCTGAAGCAGGCGCTCCAGGAAGGATGGGCCGTGCTGCAAGATACGTTCCCCTGGGTGAAGACCAAGATTGTCGCCAGAGGCAGTATCTATAAGGAGTTTGTCGAGGTGGCCGAGGAGCTTGGCTTCCATGGCATATGGGGATACTGCTGGGAACAGGTATGGTGGGATAACATTACCCACAAGGGGATTCCATGGGGCTCCTGGTACATCGACAGCGGGCGGTTCAAGGCGCCGCATCCAGGCAAGGGCAAGCTCGTCGCCAGCGAATGGACGGCACGAGATCTGCACGCGACGTATCATTCCGGCAGCCCCTGCATCTACTCGACCGATCCTAATGACGTGCTGCGGGCGGGACTTTGCTCAGGCGACAATATTGAATATTGGAAGAAGCTGTTCCATAACTATCTGGATAACACGGCGAATAACGAGCAAGTCTATTTTCTGCAGCAGCAGGAGAGCCACGAGATGGAATATACCGACCGGTTCGCCGTCTATCCGGCCTCCCATGTCGAGGCATGCGCCGGCATGCTGGACTTATTCTTCGGCTATATAACACAATATCCTATTACGCTGACGACGCTGCCGCAGGCCATTGAGAACTATCATGCACGCAATGAGGCTACCGCTCCCGTATACATGTTTACCCGCGATACGCTTGTTCGTCCCGAGGTGAACGATTATACGATGACGTTGGGCGGCACGGCTGCAGGGCCATGGCCCGATACTTTCCAATACTATGATCGTCAATGCCAGATGGCGTTCGTCCAAGGATCCTGTATGCCGGAACGGCTGCGGAGCTACGTCGGCAAGGGAGACATGGGCGATGAATTCGAGGAGGCCGTTCCTCAAGTATTCGTGAGCGGTTACGAGAAGGATGGGGACGGGATCCGCATGTCGTTCGAGATCGGCCATTGGTCCCCGATTCCGTTCGGGCTTGCCTATTGGGACGACTTGAAGGGGTACGCGGTCCGGTCGGTCTCGGCAGGGGTGAAGGCGAAGCTGATTCAAGACCGGCTTGTGTTTCTGCGATTTGATCTAACGGGATCGCCGACGGTCATCGAGCTGGTGCTGGAGAGAATCCTGGAGCGCCCTGCAGGATAGGGTAGTAATTGAGAGGAAATAACGAAAAGCCTGAGCCCTTGACGCGAGAATGACTCGCCAGGGCTCAGGCTTTTTGATGAATAGACGGTATGCGTTAAACGCCAAGCACCAGCTTCATGCCTTCCACTTTCAGCTTGTTCATGCTTTCAACCCAGCTCTTGAACGAAGCAAATGATTCATCATCGCAGCTGAATAAACGCTGCATCTCGTCCGATATCGCTTTTTCCTGATCGTCGTAGTTGCCGTCGGCATAGCTGAGCAGCAGCATCTCCGCGAGAAATATTCGCTTAAGGCGCTCATCCTTCAGGCTGCCGAGCAGGTCAGCGGTCGTCGTCTCGACGTCGGCGGAAGGCCGCCAGTCCGGAAGGCCAAGCTCCACCATCCAACCCTGCAAATAAGTTAACTCGTTACGGTTTACGAAGCCGTCCGACTTCGCGATCCGGTGCGCAAGCTCCAGAAAAGCTTCTTTATGCTCGCGTTCTGTAATGAAATGCAAGAACAAGTACGCTCACCCCTCTATTAACATCCCGTACATCTTTACAACTTCAAGGGATGATAAGTCAAGTGTAGTGGAGTCGTGTACCAAATTCAAGTAAAGATCGCGTTCGCCGCGTTTGAATTATCGGTCGGGTCATAATAGAATGGAGGGGACAACTTTTTGGGAGGGATCATCGACAAATGTATCGTACATCGGGTGACTTTATGGAAGATTGGGCAGCTTCGGCTGCAGGAACATTGTCCGTTATGCAGGCGATCTCGGATGACAAAATGAATGCGGCGATCGTAGAAGGCCATAACTCATTGAGCTGGCTTGCTTGGCACTTGGTGAGCACTGCCGGCGCGTTCGGCCGCTTTGCAGGCTTGAATGTTCCATCGATCGAGCGCGGCGCTCAAGTGCCGGCGACGATGGCCGAGATCGTCTCGCAATACGAAGCCATAATCGCGGCATATGCCAGCGAAGGCTCGAAGCTGACGGATGAGTCGATGACGGAAGAGATCGATACTTTCGTGGGCAAGACGCCTCGCGGCAAATTTCTGCGCAAACTGGTCGATCACCAGACGCATCATCGCGGCCAGATGACCGTGCTGCTTCGCCAAGCAGGTCTCAAGGTGCCCGGCGTACTGGGCCCGACGAGAGAGATGCAGACGCAGAACTAAGAAGAAGCATCGCCAGCCGAAACGCTGGCTTCTATTACAAGATGGGGGCTATGTGACGCTTGACGCTTGCTCAGATGTGATAGATTGCCCCCAACTATAAAAACAGCGGCAGCCAGGAACGAATAAAATCCTTGACTGTCGCTATTTTATCAAAATCACCGAGAATACCCCTGCCTCTAAGCCACCTTACTCACGAAGTGAGAGCGAAGGCGGGGGATGAATCGGGAATTTTGTAGGTGGATTTATACGAACGTATGTACTATAATTGAGGGGGTGTTAACAAATGTCTTTCTTGTAGATAGGTGGTGAGCAAGCGATGCTTCATCATAAGGCATTCAAATTTCGTATCTATCCGACGCAAGAGCAGGGCGTGCTCATGCGCAAAACATTGGGTTGCAGCCGCTTCGTGTTTAACCATTTCCTAGAGAAGTGGAATCAAACCTATCATTCTACAGGTAAAGGATTGTCTTACAACACCTGCGCCGTAGGGCTTCCTGCTATGAAGCGTGAATGGCCTTGGCTGAAAGAAGTGGATAGCATTGCCTTGCAATCAGCCGTTCGCCACTTAGCTGACGGGTTTCAGCGTTTTTTCAAGAAGCAGAATGATCTTCCGCGTTTCAAGAGCCGCAAGCATCCGGTGCAAAGCTATACGACGCGGTATACGGCCGGTAACCTTGCAGTAGAAGGCGATCATGTGAAGCTTCCCAAATTGGGATGGGTGCGCTATGCCAAGTCGAGAGAGATCGAAGGTCGGATACAGTCCGCTACCATACGACTTGCCGCAAGCGGCAAATGGTTTGTCTCCCTCGTGTGCGAGGCGGATATCCAGCACCTGCCTGTAACAGGCCATACGCTGGGCATTGATGTCGGTATTAAACTACTTGCCGTGCCCTCAGAAGGTATGGCCATGGATAATCCGAGATATACGCTGCAGTATGAACGCTTATTAGCGAAATGGCAACGGATCATGGCGAGAAGAACGTATGGCGGGAGCAACTGGCATAGAGCGAAACAAAAAGTGGCCCAAATTCACGAAAAAATTCGAAATAGTCGAATCGATGTGATGCACAAACAGACCACGAAATGGATACGTGAAAACCAAACGATCTGTATCGAAGACTTGCGCATCACCAATATGATGAAGAATAGACACCTCGCGAAACATATTGCAGATGCCTCATGGGGTGAAATGAGTCGTCAACTGTATTACAAGGCGAAGTGGTATGGCCGAACAATCAAGGAGGTTCCCACATTTGCCCCATCGAGCCAAACTTGTCATGTATGCGGAAACAAGCATGCAGAGGTGAAAAATTTGAGCATTCGCATGTGGACTTGCCCGGTCTGTTTCACGGTACATGACCGAGACAGGAATGCGGCGCAGAATATAAAGGCAATGGCGTTGTAACGAAAGAAACAGGAACTGCGGGAACCGCAGGGATCGCTTGGCGTACGAATTTTTCGCAAGAAAATATCGATGCGATTTTGCTCCATAAGGAGCAATAACCCAAGAATCCCCCACCTCTTCAAGGTGGCGGGAGTGTTCAACCGATTTGTGTTCCATTGGGTATATTAACATCTGGTTTTAACAGTACAACGTCCCCTTGTTCTGGCACTCCGCCCAGAACCAAAACTTCGGAATTGAATCCCGCGATCCGGCGAGGTGGAAAGTTGACGACTCCCACAATCTGTTTTCCGACAATACCTTCAGCCGTATATCTTTTCGTGATTTGTGCGCTGGAGGACTTAATACCAATTTCTTCACCAAAGTCAATTTCCAGTTTGATGGCCGGGACTTTGGCTTTTGCAAAAAATTCAGCATTAATAATTGTTCCCACACGAAGATCGAGTTTTAGAAAGTCATCAAAAGTTGCCATTCATAATTCCTCCTAATGTATAATTTCCCTGTTGTATTTGCAGATATTTCTGGTTCCCCAATGATACCAGAACCAAGGAAGAACACCTAAAGGTTTTAGGGAATTCAGAAGCGAACTATTCCTGCGGCAGCTTCAAGGTGTGTCTTGTTATATTCATTGTTTCTTCTTGAACTTTTCAGGATATTTGACTCTTAAAGAGTTCACCAATCCACAATTCGTGCAAATATTCAATATAAGCGGGGAACCGTTAGATAATATTTTGTGTGATGGGATAACGGCGCCGTAGCCTTTTATTTCTCCTGTACCAAATGATGTTCCACCACATTCGTTGCACGGTTTGTTTTCCGACATCAACCTGGCCCCTCCTTTCAAGTAGCTTCCTTAAAAACCGCTTCACAATAACCTCATGATTCTTTACGTCAAGGAAAGTCGGCTTGTTGCGTAATTCTGCCCATTCAACGGACAACGGCAACCGATCGCGTGGCCGGCTGCCGTCATGTCGTGGTGCAGCGTCTCCCGTTTAGTTGAATCCTTCGCTCAATGTATCTAAAAACTCAGTTACGTCGGTGTAAAACAACTTTTTCTCGGGCCCTTTCAGGTTATGTCCAGACTGAAAGTACTCCTTTACTGTTATATTGCTGCACATTTTCTTATAACGATCAAGGTCGGTATCCGTAATTAACGATTCTTGAAGCTTACCTCTCCCCACTAAAACGGGCATCGACAAAGACATATAATCTAAGTTAATTAGAGCAGATTCTCTTTGGATACCCCATACCGCTTCAGGTCGGATATTCGTTGTTCGATTGTAAGGGATTAAATAGTTGTTTATGTAATCTTCGGGCCAATCATGTGGCATTGCTCGATGCTCTGGAGGATAATCGCCAATAATTAACGATTGTATCTTTTCCTTGTGTCTTTCAACATAGCCTAAAGCATAAGAAACACCACGTGAATAACTAAATAAATGGAACGATGAGATTCCAGTCTGCTTTACGACTGCCTCAATATCTGATACATGTTCGGTCAGGTTGTATCCACTATCGGGGGTATCACTTTTCCCCCTGCCTCGAAATGATAGAATTATACTTCTTCTTGGTAGAACCGCCTCAAGCAAATCTAGATATTCTTCTGCTGTCTCGGACAGACCTGGACAAATAATCAACGGAACTAGTTTCTTATCGGATTCTTCTAATGAATCAAAATACTCGATCAAAACCTTATCGTTAGCTGCTTTTTTTGAAAAATGTATGTAAACCACATCCCAAAGTTTAATTTACTTTATGCACACATATATTTTAGCACATATTGGAAGTGCCCTCCCCGTTAACGTAATGAAGCAGCTGATCGTACAAAGCCCATTTACAGTGTATATAACACGTGTTATTCTATTGGCGAGGTGCAATCATTATGGCGAAAAGAACGACGAGCTTCGACGTCGCGAAGGCGGCCGGCGTTTCTCGCAGCGTGGTGTCGGCGGTTATCAACGGAACGGCGGGCATCGGTGTTGGGCCGGAGACGCGCGAGAAGGTACTTAAGGCGATTAAGGAGCTTGACTACCACGTTGACGCTGGGGCCCGAGCGATGAAGACGGGTGTCAGCCGCTGCGTTGCGGCGTTTGGCGATATGAAAAATCCGCTGTTCCTTCAAGTGCTTGAAGGCATGCAGAGAGCTTGCGCGGAACGGGGTTATCATGTGCTGATCAGCGGTAAGGGTGGGGACGAGCGGGATCGGTTCGAGCTCCTCGATTTGTACAGGCAGCGTAGACTCGACGGTATCATCAGTCTGGATGCGATCTCGTTCGAGAGTCGAGAATGGCTGGATGCAGTGCGTAAGGCGAAGGTGCCGTACATCTCCATCGAGGGTTATGCAGGCACGGCTGAAGCTTCCTCTATCCTCGTGGACTACCGGGAGAGCATTCTCGATGTCTTGGATTATATTGGCGCCATAAGCAGCCTTGCCCCCGTATATCTGGATGCCTATCTGGAGGAGCCGGGATCGAACTGGGCTGAACGGGCTAGACGTTCCGCCTACGAGCGGTGGTGCCTTGAGAGAGGGCTGGCTCCGATCATCCACGAGTTGCAAGCCTACGACGAGGCTTGGATGTTCCGGTTTCTGGAGGAGCTTCGCGGGAGGGAGAATGGAAAGTTGCCGCCCATCCTTATCAATTGGTCGGTCAGCGCGTCGATTCTGTATCGGGCGGCCTGGAAGCTCGGAATCGCGGTGGGCAAGGATCTGTCCGTCATGGCAGGCGACAATACGAACCGAAGCAACGCGTTTATGGCTCCGCCGCTCGGCGGCGTCGAAATTCCTTATGCCGAAATGGGCGAGGAGGCGATGCGCCGTCTGATCTTAACCTTGGAGGAACCTAGTCAAGCGATGGGGCCGGAAAAGCTATGGCTAAAGGCAACTGTCGTGCCGGGAGAAAGTATGGCGCGCGATCGGTAGAACCGGCCAAACTGCAGCCGAGGTTGTCCGTTAAGTTGGCCGAGCAGACCTTATTCCCTGCCCAGAATCAGTATTTCCTGGTTGCTGACGAGTATAGGTTCAACTGGGAGATCGTCGATTCATTGTGTGCAAAATTGGTAATGAAGCTGCAATCAATCATCGCCAACGTGTTAACGGAAATGAGGGCCCTTATATGGATCGTTTGGCGTGATTTTAAAATCTAACGGAACTCGGCGACGTTATTCGTGAGAAATTCAGGCAAGCCGCGGACTTTTGCCCTTCATAAGGGCTGTCAGTTCCATTAGATTTGCGAAGTGCCGCTTTTTGCTGAAATAACGCCTTTCAGTTCCGTTACAGTTGCTCCCGTTTATTTCTCAGTTCATTTCTTACCGGACACTTGCCTGCGATTTCATCTTTGCACAATGAATAGACAGCCTTGCTGGGTGCGTTAGAGAAAAATTGCCTGTTTTCATCGATATAACGTCATTTTTGTCCGTAAGCCGGTAGAACGTAACGTGCACTGCCGCCGGTGCAGCGTTGAATTCCGAAATAGCGGCGGCTTTTTTTAAGCATTGATAACACGTGTTATTAAATTAAACAATCGCAGGAGGGGATTACGATGTTTTGGATTATCGACAAGCTGCAGGAAAGAATCAAGGAGCTCGGGAAGCTCCGTTATCGGCATGTCATCGAGCTGGGGGAGTGGGCGATGGAGGTCGACGAGGAGCGAGCGAACGGCGTGCAGCGTGCGCCTTCAATCTCCCGTGAGAGAACGATGCGCAAGGGGGAGCGCTGGAAGGGGCGCGATCTGTATGTCTGGCTCCAACGCCATGTCGAAGTGCCCGCCGAGTGGCAAGGGCAGAAGGTTGTAGGCGTATTCGATTTCGGTTTGACGGGCGCCGGCAACAACTCGGCCTTTGAATCGTTAATTTATGTCGACGGAGTTCCCTATCAAGGCGTTGACAGCAATCATCAAGAGGTGCTGCTCCCCGAGGATGCCGTCGGCCGCGAGCTGGAGCTTACCTTCCGCTTGTGGTCGGGCCTTGAGGGCGGAGGCGTGCCTACGGAGCAGGAGCATGAATTCAAGCGAGCCGATCTCTGCGTGCTGGATGAGGCTGCGGATGATTTGTTTTTCACGGCGATTGCTGCTCTGGAGACGGCGAAGGTGCTGGAGGAATCGTCGCCCGCTAGACAGGATCTACTGACGGTGCTCGACCGCGCCTTCTTGCTGCTGGACTGGTCCCGACCAGGCTCCGAGGCGTTCTACGGGACGGTAAAGGAAGCGATCGCGCTGCTGAAGGAGGAGCTTGGAAAGCTGGAGTCCCGGCATCCCGTAACGGTACATGCGGTCGGCCATACGCATATCGACGTCGCTTGGCTGTGGCGGCTGACGCATACGCGCGAGAAGGCGGCCCGTTCGTTCTCGACCGTGCTTCGGCTGATGGAACAGTATCCGGAATACGTTTTCCTGCAGTCGCAGCCCCAATTATACGCTTATATAAAAAAGGATTATCCCGAAATCTACGAGGCGATCCGCGAACGGGTAAAGGAGAAACGATGGGAAGCCGGCGGCGCTATGTGGCTGGAGGCGGACTGCAATTTGACGAGCGGAGAGTCGCTGGTCCGGCAGATATTGTACGGCACGAAGTTTTTCCGCGATGAGTTCGGCGTGGAATGCGATTACTTGTGGCTGCCGGACGTATTCGGATATAGCTGGGCGCTGCCGCAAATTTTAAGGAAATCCGGCATTAAGACGTTTATGACGACGAAGATCAGCTGGAATCAATATAATCGAATGCCGCATGATACGTTCAAGTGGCGGGGCATTGACGGCAGCGAAATTTTGACCCATTTCATCACGACGCCGGAAGTGGCGGACGCGGGAGTCTGGTGGTATACGTATAACGGTCTCATCGAACCGTTTAGCGTCAAGGGGATTTGGGATACTTACCGCAACAAGGACGTCAATAAGGAGCTGCTTCTCTCCTACGGCTACGGCGACGGAGGCGGCGGGGTCAATCGGCATATGCTGGAGATGCGCCGCAGGCTGGAGAATATGCCGGGCTTGCCTAAGGTCGTGCCGAGCAGGGCGGATGATTACTTTGAGAAGCTGCATGAGGCGGTCGACGGTACGGATCGTTACGTGCATACATGGGATGGAGAGTTGTACCTGGAGTACCACCGCGGCACCTATACGAGCCAGGCCTATAACAAGCGGATGAACCGCAAGCTGGAGCTGCTGTACCGCGAAGCGGAATGGCTTCAGGCGATGACTGCCGTAGAGAGCGGCGAGTGGGATGAGCAGTCGGCGGAGCGTCTCTACGAGGGCTGGTTGGCCATACTGCGCAATCAATTCCATGATATTATTCCGGGATCGTCCATTACGGAAGTCTACGAGGATGCCAAGGCGGAGTACGAGGAAGCCGAGCAATGGGGGCTGGAGGCGCGGGAGCAAGCAGCAGGGAAGCTGGCACGGAGCGCCGACTCCGGAGCGGTCGCTTTCACGGTCTATAACAATGGCTCGTTCGATCGTGGAGAGCTGGTAACCATTCCGAAGCGGGATGATGTCGGCCCAGCGGGCAAATGGACGATGTCTCCTGGCGGAGAGAAGCTGCAAGCGGAATATGTGGAAGGAGAGTGGCATGTACTGGTGCCTGGCATTCCTGCTCTTGGTGCGGTGGCATTAAACTTCGAGCCGGAGTCGGCCGAGCCGCAAACGACGGCTGCGTCTGCGGTTGCGTCAACCTTCCAATGGGATGGCAAAGTGCTGACGACGCCGTTTTATGCCATTGCCTTCAACGAGCAGGGGCAAATTGCAAGCCTGTTCGATAAGGAAGCGGGACGAGAGGTGCTGGCGGCCGGATCGAGAGGCAACGTGCTGCAGGTGTTCGAAGACAAACCGAAGATGTTCGAAGCATGGGACATCGACTTGTACTATGGGGAGAAAATGCGCGAGATCGACGCGCTGGTCTCTTTGGAGCTGGTAGAGGCGGGCCGGATGAAGGCGGTACTTCGATTGGAATGGACGTACGGGGATTCCTCTATCGTGCAGAAGCTTACCGTCTATGCGAATAACCGCCGGATCGACTTCGCGACCAACGTGAATTGGCACGAGCAGCAACAGCTGCTGAAGGTGGCGTTCCCGGTACGGATTCGGACGACGGAAGCCACATACGACATTCAGTTCGGCAACGTTAAGCGGCCTACGCACTGGAATACGAGCTGGGATCATGCCCGGTTCGAAACAGTCGGCCATCAATGGGTCGACCTGTCGGAGCGCGGATATGGCGTCAGCCTGCTTAATGACTGCAAGTACGGTCACGACATTAAGGACAACGTCATCCGTTTGTCTTTGATCAAGTCGGCCGTGTACCCTGACCCGCATGCGGATCAAGGCGAGCATGCCTTCACCTATTCGCTCTATCCGCATCGCGGAGATTGGGTTGAAGCAGGCACGGCCGAAGCTGCGTGGCAGCTTAACAACCCGTCTTACGTTGTGGAGGGGGTTTCTGCGGCGGCAGGCAAGTCGTTCCTGCGGCCAAGCGGAGCCCATGTCGCGATCGATGCGGTGAAACGGGCGGAAGATGGCAATGGGCTGATCGTGCGCTTGCACGAATATGCCGGCGCTCGCAGCATGGCAGAGCTTGGCAGCGACTATGACATTGTTGCGTGGCAGGAATGCGATCTGCTGGAGCGGCCGATCGGCGAGCTGCATCAAGATGGCGAGCCGATTCGTTACGAGCTGACGCCTTACGAGATCAAGACGTTCCGGCTTACGCTCGGCAAGCAGAAGCAAGCGTAATCGCCCTTCTGCACCGCGCGCAGCTCCCAGCGCGCGGTGGGGCGGTGCGGGTGTCACCACAGCCCCATGCCGATGAACGCGCCGCGCCGCCAACGGACGGCGTGGCTGCTTCATCTTGTGTTGCGGTATTCCGTAGGCGACATCCCCATCGTCTTGCGGAACATCTTGGAGAACAGGAGCGGATCGTCGTAGCCTACGGAGCGCGCGGTATCGCCGACGGAGAGGGAGGTGGAGGCGAGCAGTTCCCCGGCCCGCCGCATCCGGTATGCGATGAGATGCTGCTGAATGCTGCAGCCCATCTCCTCCTGGAACAGGGCGTTCAGATAGCTGCGCTGCAAGCCGACGAACCGGGCGATGGCGGCGACAGTCAGACGATTGGCGTAATTCCTCTCGATCATATGGATGACTTGCGCGATATAACGATCACGCGACCGCGTCTCCGGCGGGACGGGTTGCGGCGTCTGGGCTTCCACGACGGCAGACAGCCATTCGTAGAGCAGCCCTGTCAGCCGGATGTCCCGGCCGGCCCTCATGGAGGCCGTTTCCTCCATTCTCCCGATTATGCTTTCGTAATATTGTGCGTCCTCGGCCCGGAAGATCGGCCGTTCAACGGAGAGACCGGCTTGGCCGAGCAAGGTCGCGGCTTTGATTCCGTCGAAGCCGATCCAGCAGTAGCGCCAAGGATTATCCGTATCCGAGGCATAACGGGCGACAGTTCCTGGAGCGATCAGGAAGCCTTGTCCCGGGCCTAAACGGTATCCGTTGCCCCCGATCTCGAAGTTTCCTTCGCCCCCCAGGATGCAGTGGATTTTGTAATAATCCCTCACGCCCGGACCGACGATATGATTGGGCGAGCATTGCTCCATACCGAACTGAATCAGATGCAAGTCGAGCTGATGCAGGTTGGGAGGCAGAAATTCGATCATGGCGGGCAACTCCTTTCTATAATTATTTTACCGTATTACGTGCTTCATGCCATACGATATTGTACGAATAACTGATTTTTGAACACGTACTTTAAGTGTCGCCGTTATAACGACAAGACCGCCGAAGAAGCTCCACGGCGGTCTTGTTGCTTTGTAAAGGACATGATGCTACTCCAAGACTGGCGGGCAACAACCAGCGACGCCGACTAACGGGCCTATGCCGGCTAAAAGGAAAATCTCCCTCTAATCTCACGCTAGGCGCCCGTCATTCGGAAGTAAAGGGAAAATCACCCTCTAAATATGGCGGAATACGGCTGGAGTATCGATTTCACCCGAATTAGAGGTCAGATTTCCCTTTATTTTGCGTATTGCGTGAGGAATCGATGAGATAGAGGGAGGATTTCCTACTATATACCACGACAAAAGGGTATTTTTCGAAATGCCGTGTTTCAAAACTTAATTTGGCGAAAAAACTTGCCTCCAAACGTGTGCGCGCCGGAATGAAACGCAAGGAACGCTAGCAGACGGCCGGCCGAATAGCGTTGGCAAACGTCTCGGGTTGGCCAGACGACGAATAGTCGTCCGGGATTCTCCGTTCGACGAATCGTCCGTCCGGAGTTTCCGTCCGGCGTTCTCCGTTCAACGTTACGCGGCCGCCTTACGCTTGCGCGCCGTCGCCCTTCGAAATCCGGTCGATCAGCTCGAGCTCTTCGACCGAGAACGTCAGGTTGTCCAGCGCGCGGACGTTCTCTTCGATCTGGCTGACCTTGCTCGCGCCGATAAGCGCGGATGTGACGCCGCCGTCGCGCAGAACCCAGGCGAGCGCCATCTGCGCCAGACTTTGACCGCGCTGCGCGGCCAGTTCGTTCAACTGACGGACAATAGCCAGCTTCCAATCCGGGATGCTGTCCTTGTTCAGGAAGCGGCTATGCCCGGCTGCACGGGAATCGGCAGGAATCCCGTTTAAATATTTGTTCGTGAGGACGCCTTGCGCAAGCGGCACGAAGCCGATGATGCCGACGCCCTCCTCGTTCATCGCGTTATGCAGGCCGCCTTCGATCCAGCGGTCCAAAATGGAGTAGCTGGCTTGATGGATCAGGCAAGGCGTGCCAAGCCGCTTCAAAATAGCCGCGGCTTCGCGCGCCTCGGCTTCCTTGTAATTGGAGATGCCGACATACAGCGCCTTTCCTTGACGGACGATGAGGTCCAGCGCGGACATGGTTTCTTCGAGCGGCGTGTCGGGATCCGGACGATGATGGTAATAGATATCGACGTAATCCAGACCCATGCGGCGGAGGCTTTGATCCAGACTGGCCACGAGATACTTCTTGGAGCCCCAGTTCCCGTACGGACCCGGCCACATGTCGTAACCTGCCTTGGTCGAGATGATCAGCTCGTCCCGGTAAGGGGCGAGATCCTTTTGCAAGATTTGGCCGAAGGACTCCTCCGCTGAGCCGTAGGGCGGTCCATAATTGTTCGCGAGATCGAAGTGGGTAATGCCGGCGTCGAACGCCGTGCGCGCGATCGCTCTTCCGTTCTCGAACACATCCTGTCCGCCGTAGTTATGCCATAATCCGAGCGATATGGCGGGAAGCTTGATGCCGCTGTTGCCGCAGCGGTTATATACCATTTCGTTGTATCGATTGCCATTGGCCGTGTAAGGCATGTTTGTAATCCCTCCGCAACGTTTATAATCATATTACTAAGCTTTATTATGATGCCGCAATCGAAGGATTCATATAGTGCGAAACCTGATCTGTATGGCATAATGCTTGCTATGTTCGCGGCAAATAGAGGGTTGCATCCCATGTCTGCGCGTTAAGGCGTTATCTGTTATACTATTATCTTAGTAATTAGTATGAACAAGGTAAATTGTAAGCCAAACAAGGAGATTATCGTTATGCCAACAGTAAAACCGAACAAGATGACTTTGACGGAAATCCTGGGTAAGCTCAAAAAAGACGAATTGACCGAATTGCGCCAGGCGCTGGACGTTCGAGGCGTCAGCCAGCTTAATAAAGCCGACCTCGCCAAACGATTGACTGCCGAGATCGTCGACAAGATAGAATACAGCCTGGAGCGAATGGACATCGAACGCTTTACGGTGCTTCAGAGCGTCATGAAAGCGCCGAACGGCATCGTTTCTATAGAGAAAATCGACGACAATTATGATTCCATGTATTTTCGGCAATATGGTTTGCTCTTCGCGATGGACGATTACGTCTTTATGCCGCAGGAAGTCGTCGCGAAGCTGAAGACGCTGGATATGGACGAGCAGATGGACATGCTGAAACGCAACGAACGTTGGGCTAATCTGACGAGAGGCCTCCTGTTCTACTATGGATACATGGACAAGGAGACGTTAACCGGGCATGTAGAGAGGCTTACGGGCGAGCCGGTCGACGGAACGGCTTTCTGGAGAGTTGTCTGCGATCTGGCCTTTTATGATTATAGTCTTAATTACGAAGAAGATAGCGTATGGAACTTCATGTTAAAAGATCCGTCCGAGTTGATTGCCGAGCAGCAAAATCGCCCCAATCTTCCTTATTATCCATTTGCGGAGCCGGAGGTGATCCGTGCAGCCGCGCACGATTATGTGGATCGTCATGAAGGCTACAAGAAGTTCGCGTCCGTCTTGCGCAAGCATTGGCGAGTAGACGCCAAAAGTCTGGACATCATGGCCGACGAAGCCGCGTCCGCCATTCAGAACGGCGCTTCGATGAATGATCTGCTTATTCAATTAATGGAGCATCTGGAGCTGGGATCGGACAAGGAAATGAACGAGTTGATGGATGCGCTGGCGTCCTTCCATAATCATACGCGGATGTGGGTGCTCAAAGGCCATTCGCCGGAAGAGATGTCCGCCTATAGGCAAGGCACCGGCCCGGTGCTGCAACCCCAAGGGGCGAACGCTGCCGCGGTTGCTCCTCTCGCCGACCGTCCGGCACCGCTAGACATGCCGAAGGCCGACGTCTACAGCTTCCAGACGAAGCAGAAGATCGGCCGCAACGAACCGTGTCCTTGCGGCAGCGGCAAAAAATACAAAAAATGCTGCGGTGCCGGAGCGTAAGAAGCATATGCGTCAATAAACAGCCGTCAATAAACAACCGGCATAAAGAAGAAGATCGCAAGGACCGCCTGGTAAAGGGGCCTTGCGGTCTTCTTTCTTTTTCGCCTCCGATTGGGGAACAATTGGGCGACGCGGAGCGTCTATACCATTACACAACAGGCCGGAGTAGAGAGGGGACGCTGGACGATGAACAGATTATCAGGACTCGCCTTGTTATGGCTGGCGGCGATTGTGTTGTTAATAGCTTGCGGCGGGGAAGAGCGGCCGGAGGGGCCTTCTTCCACCACTAATCCGACTGTGGCGGAGCGGATGGACAATCCGAAGCTCGTGCATAAGGGAGAGCCGTTCGAGATGCGGCTCAACGTGGAGAAGACGACTTATAAGGCAGGAGAGCCCATTGTGCTATCGGCTTCGCTGACATACACAGGGGACGAGAAAGAGTTTACGGTATGGGGATCCAGCAGCGCCAAGGTCGGCTTTACTCTGACAGACGGGAAGGACTTCGATATGGACGGTGCCAGCACCTCGGATTTGACGCCCATGAAATTCGCTCGGGGAGAGACGATGGAGTTCCCGTTCGTGAAGAGCGGTGGCTACAGCTCCGATGATCCCGATGCGGAGTTCTGGAGAGCCTTCTACGCGGAAAAAGAGCTGAAGCTGCCTGCCGGACAATATTGGATAGCCGCGCACTGCAACTTCTCCTTGACGCAGGACGTCGTGGACAGTCATTATGACGGCGATGTGTATACAACGATCACAGTAGTGGAGTAGGTAAGACGGGAAGAAGGATAACGAAGGTTAGTCCTTCTTCGCCGCTGGACCGGGTATGGCCCGATGTTTTCGTCAGTCATCAGTTTCATGAGGTAGCCGCCTCGCGATAGGCGCTGGGGCTGCGGCCCTCCTTGTTTTTGAAAGCGCGGCTGAAGGCGTGAATGCTTGGGTAGCCGAGCATATCGGATATGTCTTGCACGCTGAGAAGCGAGTGCTTAAGCAGGCTGCGCGCCCGTTCGACCCGCATCTGCTGATGGAATTGGATCGGAGTAATGCCGTACGTTTCTTTAAAGCGCCGAATGAGGTGATGCTTATTCAGATGGAACTGCTCCGCCAGCTCCTCCAAAGCCAGCTCGCGGCCGGCGTTCTCGCTCAGATAGAGCTGGATATCTTCGAGCCTGACGGAACCTTTCCCGCTTGTTCGCTTCAGTTGCGGAGCTTGCGCATCCCTGAGGAGACAGACGAGCAGCTCCAGGAGCAAGCTTTTTACCCGAACTTGATAATAGGGAAGTCTCATCTCTTGCTCGCGAATAATTCTGAACAGCAGTTCCTCGAAGGGATGGACGGTTTGGAGCCGGATCAGGTTGCCCAGCCTGAGCTCGGGACCCGATAGCAGATCGTCGCGGAACCATCGTTTCTCCTCCGGGGTCATATCCTTCTCGTGCTTGAAGGAGACGGGCACCTCGGAGCTGTCAAACGTTTCGTGCAGGTCGAAGTGAATATGGGGCTGATGCACGGGGCCGTGCTCCGGCACGCGGAGGACGTGCGGCTGGCGGGGCTTGAACAACAGGACGTCGCCGTTCCCCGCCACGATCGTCTCATGTCCGAATTCGACCTCGAGCGTCCCTTGCTTCACGTATAGCAGCTCATAATCCCATAACATTCGCTCGTCCAGCACCGAACCGGGATGGAGCCAATGATCCATGGCCACCCGCACATAAGGCGACAGCGTTTGTACCGACGACAGCTCCATCATTAACCTCCAGGACTTCCCTATTGTCAAAGTCTGCGACCTCTTGACTCTCCTTCCATTATAATCGCCAAAAGAAACTATACAATTGCTAAATCCGTTCTCCGGCATCCCCGTTATAATGGCATTATTGCGAATGCAGGCGCTTTCGATCCGCAAGCCGCCGGCATATAACAGATGACATGGAGGTTGATTGGCGATGAACTACGAATTTAACGGTACGGGAATGGGGCTAGGCAATCTGGCGAGACTTTCGAACGCGGTAACGCGGTCGGTATCGCCGGAAAATTTCACGGGAGAAAAGGGCAAAGGCGGAATGGCCACCGAAGGGGAAGGACTCGGTCCATCGGGTACGCTGGGACAAGGGTGGAAAATTTCGCCTTGCGTTCAAGTGGAGCCGGGCACGGCGTTTACGATGGCGGACATTGCCGGACCGGGCGTCATTCAGCATATTTGGCTGACTTGCCCCGTGGAATCCTGGCGGCATTTGATCCTCAATATCTACTGGGATGACGAAGCGGAACCTTCGGTTCGCGTGCCGGCAGGAGACTTCTTTTGCAACGGATGGTGCGAGCGCAGTCTTGTCAACTCCTTGCCGATCTCCGTTAATCCTGCCAACGGGTTCAACAGCTACTGGGAAATGCCTTTCCGCAAGCGGGCGAGGTTCACGATGGAGAACGTGGGGACGGAGCGGAAGGTGCTTTATTATCAGATTAATTATACGCTTACCTCCGTGCCGGATGACATGGCGTATTTCCACGCGCAGTGGCGGCGCAGCAACCCGCTGGCTTACATGGACGTGCATACGATCGTGGACGGCATCCGCGGCAAGGGGCATTACGTCGGCACCTATCTGGCCTGGCAGGTCAACAGCAACAACTGGTGGGGCGAGGGCGAGGTCAAATGTTATCTGGACGGGGACACGGAATTCCCGACGATCTGCGGTACGGGACTGGAGGATTACTTCGGCGGCGCCTGGAACTGGGATATGGACGGTCAATACGTCACGTATTCCACGCCGTTCCTCGGCATGCATCAGCATATTAAGGCGGACGGGCTGTACCGCGCCAACCAACGCTTCGGCATGTACCGCTGGCATGTGATGGATCCCATCCGGTTCGAGACGGACTTCAGGGTGACGGTCCAGGCGCTGGGCTGGCGCTCGGGCGGCAAATATTTGCCGCTGCAGGACGATATCTCTTCCGTCGCGTACTGGTACCAGACGGAGCCGCATGTCCCGCATCCGGCGCTGCCGCATCGGGAGCAGCTGGAAGTGATTTGACGCTGCTGCAGACAATCCCGGGAACACCAATCACCCCCGCCGCTGTTCGAGCGTGACGGGGGTGATTCGTGTTTCGGCAGGCATGAGAGCTCCTGCTCAGAGATGTTTCGGCCAAACCTGAGGATGTCTTAAGCTTCGTTAAGTTAACTGGCAGTTTAGCGTGGGTGGTGACGGCGAGCATAAATGCGAGAGTGAAGTGAAATTCGTTCATACGGTAGAATGCAAAGGGGGCTGTCTCAAAAGTAAGATCGTTCGCTTGATGTAATAGCTCACTTGATGAATGAAACGTCTAAAATGAAAAAATGGTGGTGCTAGGAAGGCTATCCCTGCACCAGCAAATTGCGGGCGAGCGAAAGCCACCCGACCTCAAGGCTTACCTTCGGCAGGCCTCAAAGCAGGAAACGTCGGAATCCCCGGTTATTCTTTATTCGCCCAAACACGCTCTCCGGTTCAATCATCCTTCGAACCGATAACGCATATCCTTCCCCGCTCCTGAGTTTTTCACAGGCTTGTTGCTTGACATATATCCACTTTCTGATTTCTCCACTGACGATGACTTTTGGGACGGACCCTTGGAGTCGCGCGAAGCGACTTGGGATGCGATAGCCCGGGAAAAGAGACGATCGATTCATTGTTGCAAAGCTGGAAATGAAGCTATAATCGATCATCGACAACCTGTAAAGGAACTGAGAAGCCTTATTTTGATCATTTGGCGTGTTAGTAGAATCTAACGGAACTGGGCGACGTTATTCGTGAGAAATCCAGGCAAACCGCGAACTTGTGCCCCTCTTAAGAGCTGTCAGTTCCGTTAGCATTGCGAAATGGCGTTTTTTTGATGAAATAAAGCCTTTCAGTTCCGTTACAGTTGAGTCGCATGTATCGGTTGAATTTGGATACCTTGGGAGTGAGTAATCCCAGGACCCAGGTGCCCTGGTCGTGACGGCTGGTGATGGCGCTCTCAGATGCAGATTAGTTTGTGCTGTTTACGCAACAATTGAGCAAAAATACACAATGATGGTGAGGTAAGGTTTGCATATTCATTTTCATGTATAGAGGGGTTGATAATACACCATGCAGGAATACTCCATACGTATGCGACAAGTCCGCTATGTTCATGCTATTTGGCGACACTCGAACGCAAGGGGACTGTCCCAAAAGTGTTCAAATGATAGGGAAGCGTTCCAATTTACACGCAAAAGGACCTCGAATTCCACCGTAAAGTGGGGATGAGGTCCTTTTCTTGAAAAAATCCGACTTGACGCGGGGCTCGAAAAATCACAAATTGGCATTTGGGACAGCCCCTTTTATTTCGAATCGTACGTCACATTTACTTTATCGCTGGGCGAAGCTTCTGCAACGTAATTCGCCAACCCATGTCAGCCATTATCCATACCGCGTATCCGATTGCTCCACCGAGTACGTTCAAAATGAGATCGTCTACGTCGAAGGAGCCGAGTCGCGTACCTAGCTGGGTCAGTTCGATGGCAAGGCTGGCCAGCATCGTCCAGACGATGGTCGTCGAGAAACGCCGCGCCTTAGCGAAAAGGATCGGCAGCAGGAATCCAAGCGGAACGAAAAGCAGCACGTTGCCGAAGAGATTAAAAAACCAAGTATCAAAATTGTAATTCTGATAACCGTTGGCGTATAGCAAAATGCTTTGGAACGGAATTAAGTTGGGATGAGGTTGTTCCATGCTGCGTAGAATAAGTCGCGTTTGGGTCAAGAATAGTTGGTAAACAACGATCAGCGCATAAGACGTGAAGACGAACCACGACAAGGCTTGCAACCATTTTCGATACGGTGATACCACCTTGTTAATCAAACCTCCCACAAGCTCCGATCCGCCGAAATCGGCAATAGACAACTTAATCGCATCCGCATCTTGCACACCATCGGCGACATAGCTCCTCCGCAATTGCTCCAGATGATCGAGAAACTCTTCGTACAACTCCCTCTTGGTTTCAGCCGAGGCGTCGATGTTTTGCAGTATTTGGTTTAAATACTCTTCAAAGGAATTCATGCGAAACCAGCCTTTCTGCACGATTGAATCAGTGCGTGTACTTGGTCCTAAGCGGCTAGCTTGTCAGTCAACTTCTCACGCCCGGTCTCTGTGAGCGCGTAGAATTTTCTCCGACCGCTTGCTTCGGTTTCAATCCAGTAAGAACGAAGTAGCTCCTTGTTTTCGAGCCGTCTCAGCGCGGGATAGAGCGTCCCTTGGCTCATTTGGTACGAATCCCGACTCAACTCCTTCAACTGTTGAACAATCTCGTAGCCATAAGTATCCTTGCGCGCGATTATAGAGAGCAGAAGAATATCGATACTGCCTTTCAAAATTTCTTTGTCCATACCGTTCACCTCTAAGTTATATTGTATAGCGACATATGTCGCTATACAAGTCTTTTGTTAGATTTAGTTTGCGCAATAAGGTCGTTACTGTTTGAAGAAAATAAAGTATTAGACTGACAATACTTCATTGCTAACTGGCAGGATAAAATGGGGATCTATCGATCTGATAGGCCGAATCAAATCAACAAAGAAAAGACCACAATTAACGCTGGGAAAGTGAAGGTTGTAACCCACGTGGGAGTTGCGTCATCAGCTAGTGTTCATGCGGATCGAATATATGAATCATTCGAAACAGTAAAACACTATTTGACTGAAACAGATTATTTAAACTTGAGTGCAAAGTTTGCTAGTGGGGAAAAGGTACTAGAGATGAAACTTGAGGTGTTAATGAAGCATATGAACTCATTTGTCGCGGAGCACGGTGACAATGGAATTGTTGATCCTGCACAATTGATTACGGATATGCAGCCTTATTTCGATCAACTTATAAGGATCTAAGTTAACAGGTACCAAGGACTCTACAAACGAAGAAGGAGCTGCCGCGGCAGCTCCTTTTCACAAAATTCAGTTAGGTTTAAATAAGAAGGGGAGCACTGGGACAAAATGACCACACAATCGGTTGCCGTTGCTCGTTAACCTATTTGGAGTTTAGCGTGGCGGTCGACCAACGGAGTGGTTGCTTACTCTCAATTGTAGGAAGGAAAGTTCTATTCTTTCACGAACTCATTAGGCATGCCGAGGTAGCGAATTTCGTAAAAAATCGCGGTAGAGGCATTGGAAGGGTGATTACGCATGAACCAAAGACCGTCGGAAGAAGAATTCGCCGGGGACGTTGGCGAGTATATCCGGTTGGTGCCGGAAGGCAATATCATCGACATTCTGCTCGCCCAGGAAAAGCAAATGACCGAGCTGCTGGCATCGTTGACCGATAGCCAGAGCACCTATCGGTATGCGGAAGGGAAATGGATGTTGAAAGAAGTCGTGGGCCACATCGCAGACAGTGAACGCGTCATGACCTACCGCCTGCTCCGATTTGCAAGAGGGGATCAGACGCCTCTTCCCGGGTTTGACCAGGAATTGTTCATTCCTCCTTTTGGAAGCTGGACAACCGCACAATTGGCAGAAGACTACCGGGCCGTACGGCAATCGACGACCACACTGCTCACCGGGTTACCGACGGAGGCGTGGTCCCGCAAGGGCACAGCCAACAACGTAAGCATTTCGGCGCGCGCACTCGCTTACGGCATCGCAGGACACGAGCTTCATCACATGGGGGTTATCCGAAATCGTTACTTGAGTTAGTCGTCCTTACTTGATGGCCCCCTTCCCGCCCGTAAGGAGCAGTTTGCCACAACGGTAGCTACCTCCTTTTGAGAAAGAGATTTTTCTGTCGCATTTGATCCATATTGCGACAGAGGGGAAAAAAAACGCCTTAACAGAGAGGCGGTCAATTGAACTATAGTTCCCAACCAGCTTAATCAGTCTCTTGGAAAATAACCTACAATGGCATCATCTTCTGGATTAATCACTACAACTATTGGTCCTAATAAACCATCCTGATCAGTTGAAAAACTGACACTTACCAACTCCTGCTTCTTGAGATGGCTCCTATCCTTCTGGGGTACGATCCATTGATCTTTGTAGACGAACGTAGAAACATCTGCTTCTGTCCAGTTCTTTACAATATGCTTTCTTTGCTCGGTTTCAATAGTGTTCCAAGCAATTTCACTATATTTCGATTTATTGTCATCTGTTAATACAAATTGTTCGTCCTGACAAGCAGACAGTACAAATATACACACTGTAAACAACAGCATTAACGATTTCTTAAGCACTGTATCCCTCCAAATGATCTTGTTTCTTATTAGACGTGAGAATTTTTTAAATGTTTCCACAAAAAAGAAGGGTTCTAAACTAAATTGCCCGTTAGTTTAATCTCTTTCTCCAGTAACGAGTAATGTGTCGCAGTTCGCCGAATCGATGACTTGGGGTGATGAAATGAACGAATGCAAGCATGATGAAGTGCGAGTGACAGGAGATTTAGTTGTTCTATCTGATGGCACAGAAATTGGTATCAGCATTTGCAATCGTGCGGAGCGGAAGTTCCCGAATCTGATGAACAGTTCGAACCATAATGTGTAATAAAAGATTAGTTGATTTTTCGACTAACGGAGAACTATAGTTAAACAAAAGCGAAGACGGTCCATACCTTTGAGCTCAGAGGCTGGCTAGAAACCGGCGGTGATTTTGTGATAGTCGAAATTGATGGTTTTTTCGAAAATACACTTATTATCGGTAAGACATGTTCCATTGCGACATTAAGAGATAAGTACAAAATAGCCAAAGAGCAATGTACGAACATGCGGGAATTTACAGATGTTTTTTGCAGGCTTTTTCAATATGAGCGGGTGCCTTCATCGCATCAGGAGAGTGTCCGGCCTGACTTCGTAATTGATACCGATACTGATTACATTTATAAGCCAAGTTATTGAACTATCGGGAGACGTTAGTTAAGAAAAAGTGGCAGCTGATCCAGATGATCAGTTGCCATTTTCGTTGAAGTAAAGGGCAGATTGCTTACAATATGTGGTACGATTGTGCCATGACTAGAATGAAGAAATTTGTGTAAAGTGACAGCTTCGTTGAGCCAATTCGGCATAGAGGATATGCAGTTATGTGCGTCCTTTCTAATCTCCGCTGGAGTAATCTATGCTATCGAACTTGTGGGCTCTTTGATAGACGTTAGCTCAATAAAATAGCGACAGTCCAGGACTTTATTTTCTCGTCCTTGGCTGTCGCTGTTTCATTTTCTATGCTCACTGACAACGGATAGTGGAGGCCGGGCTCAGGAGTTCAGTTCGTAAGAAGCGCCGGGAGAGAGCGCAATCCCTTTCACGCCTTGCTCATCCAGAGCTTTCGCAAACTTGTCGGGATCCTGCACGATGCCAGGGAACGTATTGTAATGGATAGGGATAACGGCCTTCGCCTGCAGCCATTCCGCGGCGGTGAGCGCATCTTCCGGTCCCATGGTCAGCAGATCGCCGATGGGCAGGAAAGCAAGATCGATGTCGTGCCGTTCTCCGATCATCTTCATATCGCCGAACAAGCCGGTGTCTCCGGTATGGAGAAGCGTCGTGTCATTCCAATCGATGACGAACCCGCCGGGCATGCCCATGTACAGAATTTGGCCCTTCTCGACGATCATGCCGGAGCTATGGAACGCATGGACGAGCTTAACCTTGGCAAAACCGATGTCCAGGCTGCCGCCGATGTTCATGCCGATCGTCTTAAGTCCCTTCCAGGAGTAGTAAGTTGCAAGCTCGTACGTTGCGATAATGGTGGCGTCGTTCGCGCGGGCTATGGCTTCCGCGTCGGCGGTATGGTCGCCGTGTGCGTGCGTGAGCAAAATGTATTGCACCTTCACCTCTTCAGGTCCTGCGATGGCCGTAGGGTTACCTGTCAAGAAGGGGTCAATGATGACTGAGTGTTCACCTTCCGTAATTTGAATACATGAGTGTCCATGGTACTTGACGATCATTGCGATTCCTCCGATCCATGATTGGGTTGCCATTCGCGAAAGCCAAGCCGGTATAGCTTGGCCTTCTCCATTATATGTCATCCCGGCGGGGGCGCGCCAACTCGG
Organism: Paenibacillus agaridevorans; assembly: GCF_018604145.1. Classification (NCBI taxonomy): domain Bacteria; kingdom Bacillati; phylum Bacillota; class Bacilli; order Caryophanales; family Paenibacillaceae; genus Paenibacillus; species Paenibacillus agaridevorans. The sequence goes on from NZ_CP075889.1 coordinate 8,008,700, forward strand.
GCCCAGCTCTGCTGCTCCTCTTTGTGCGGAATACGAGCAATTTCGGTCTCGGTCATGTACGATAGAAGAAGCTGTTCATTCGGGAGAAAAGGGGCATTTGAGATGAATGGGGAGGAAGAGCTTGCAGCGCTGCTAGACATTGAATTCGGTATCCGATTTATCCGCGCAACTCCTATCGACAAGGGCTGGCTTAACGTGAAGTGGAAGATCGATACGGATCAAGGCCCGCTATTTGCAAAATATTATCATCCCGACCGCTACAAGCTTCATGCCCGCCCGGATCGCAAGGCGGCCATCGAGCGAACGCTGGAGCTGCAAAACGGACTTCACGCTGCCAGTGTTGCTTGCCCCCGTGTGCGAACGCCCGACGACCGGCATCTAATGGTGACGCCGTCGGGGATGCATGTCGCGTTTATGGACTGGGTGGAAGGCGAGACCGTGCAGGCTGGCAGCATGAATGACAACCAGCTTAACAGCCTGGGGCAATCGACGGGACGCATGCACGCCTGGCTGTCGCATGTGCCGCCTTTGAGCAAGCCCGCCTGGGAACCGGACCGCGCGGCTTACTTGAAGGATTGGGAAGGAAACCGGAATACGGCGGCCGCGGCAGGCGACGAGATCGTGCTGGATTGGCTGGACCGCTCGCGCGCTATCGTAGAAGCCGCGGACTTCGGCGAGTTCGCGGCAAGTCGGCAGGGCTGGCTGCACTGGGATTTGTGGGTAGACAACATCCTGCTGAGCGACAGAAAAGTCGCAGGCATCGTCGACTTCGATCGGATGACGATGGCTTATCCGGAGATCGACGTTGCGAGGGCCATCCTGTCCGGAGCGTTGCAAGAAGACGGGGGACTGCGCATAGACGGAGTTCGCGCGTTTATGGACGGTTATCGCGAGCACGCAGCGGCATCAGGCGAATTGTTGGTTCGAGCGATTCGCATGCTCTATCTTATCGAATCCATCTGGTGGCTGCGCACGGAGGTTCGCGTCGAGAGCGAGCTGCGCGAGTTACTGGCGCGGTTTCTTAGGGAGCTTCGCTGGATTGAAGGGCATTGGCGGGAGCTGCCGGGGCTTCTGGAGCGCGTATAGGTAGATTGAACTGGGGCATGTGGAGAGCAAAGGAGAGGCATGTAGCTTCTCGCAGCTCGTCTCCAGATTAGCTTTCCACAGGTGCCGCAGCCTCGATACGCCGGATAGGGTACCGCGCCTCATGCGGCATATCAGCCCTGCTTCAAATATTCCTTGCGGTAAATCTCGTCCACCTGCCGCAGAATGGCAGGGCCATGCTGCCGGAACTTCAAGGCCCGCGGAGCTCCTTTGGATACGAATGTACCGGCTGCATGCCGAGCTGCGCCTGCCGCACCGTCGCGAAGCCGTGCCGCGCCGTGCGTCGGAGGCGGGAAAAACAGCCTCATCAACAATTGGACGGGCAAAGGCAGGCCGCCGCTATTGCTGCTCCTAATCGTATTGTTGCCGCCGGGATCGACGCTGAGAAGCCGAATGCCTTCGGCCTCTGCGGCCGCCGCGTGTTCCTGCGTCCATAACGACAGGGCCAGCTTGGAGTCGGCATAGGGGCCAAGCAGCTTCTTGAAGGATTCCGGGGAGGCCAGCTTCCCGGGATCCAGACGTTTGACCATCCCGGCCGCATTCGACGAAGTGCCCACGACGGTAGGCCTATCGCCTTGCAACAGCAGCTCCTTAAGCTCGTTGTAGATAATGTACGGCACGACGGTATGCAGCTCGTAATGAAGCTCGCGTCCTTGCCTGGAGTAGAGCAGCTCGGAGAAGCTGCCTCCCGCGTTGTTGTAGAGGACATCGATTCGGGTTTCATGCGAGCGGATTTCCTCCAGCACCTTCCTTAGGCTCCCATAATCGGAGAGATCCCCGCGGTATGTTCTGAGCTTGGAAGTCCGTATCATCCCGTTCAGCAGCTCATCGTCCTTGGGGAGCTCCGAACGGTTGATGGCAATGACCTGCCAGCCTTCCTTCAGCAGCAAGCGAGCGAGCTCCAGGCCAATGCCGTGGCTAGCGCCGGTAATAAGCGCTACCCGTTCGTATTGATTGTTTTTTGTCATCGTGGTCATAGAGAATCATGCCTCCTTCATGGCGGTTGGTCGCAGATGCGATGTAATTAGATGCATTGTAGAACTTGGAGCTGGCTTCAAGTCAAGGGATTTTTTTGAAAGGGATTGGAAGCTTGACTTGGAGCTGACTCCAACTTATATAATCGGAAGAATACGATGAATCGGAGCAAGGAGAGAGCTGAGATGAACGCAGAACGAACCTATACGATTGCACAGGCCTCGTCGCATACAGGCTTATCAGGGGATACGATTCGTTACTATGAGAAAATACAGCTCCTGCCGCCGCCGGTAAGGAAGGAGAACGGTCACCGCCGTTATACGGATGATGACATTGCCATGATGAAGCTGCTGCTCTGCCTGAAGAAGACAGGATTGTCGCTGGAGGAGATGAAGCCATTCCTGGGCATCTCGCTCGACGGCGATCTGACGGAACATCAGGACTTGATCGACATGATGGAAAACCATAGGGAGAAGGTTCGCGCGCAGATGGAGGAACTGGCCAAGGTCGTGGCCTTCATCGACGAGAAGCTTGGCAATCGTTCTCTTGCGAATACGGGCCGCGAAGGGAATTGACAATTCCGAACAATGGGAATAGAATGAATGACAAATCCAAAGGCTATGATCAAGGACATGAACGATTGCGCATACCGCCCAGAGAGAGGGGACCCGGCTGAAAGCCCCTTAGGTCATGACATTCGTTTACCGCCTTGCAGCCGCAAGTTTGAAATTCCGCCAGCGAGGCCTCGCCGCCGGAAGTGTAAGGCTTGCCGGGTATTCCCGTTACAGAAAACACAAGGATTCGTCTGGCGGTACGCCGCCGCGAGAGACGAATTGAATTTGGGTGGAACCACGAGCGCGCTCGTCCCTTTGCGGATGAGGCGCTTTTTTTGATTTCTACGAACGGAGCGCCTCATCCATCGATAAGACCAACAACATACCAATCGGCTATAACCAAGGACATGTGCGGCTTACGCATGCCGACAGAGAGAGGGGCCCCGTGCTGAAAGCCCCTTCGGACATGGAAGACGCGTACCCCCTTGCAGCCGCGATTCGGAAATCCGTGCGCCCCGCGCAGGCGACGGAGACTATGAACCGCCGGGAGTTCCCGTTACAGAACGTCGAAGGATTCGCATGCATGGCCCAATTCCCGGTTACTCCGGGAGGCTCCTCGCGCGAATCGAACTTTGGGTGGAACCACGAGCACGCTCGTCCCTATGCGGACGGGCTTTTTTTGATTTTTCCGAACCAATAAAAATAAGGAGATGAAGACGATGAGCAAACATGAACAACGATCGGAGCAAGCGGGAAGGGCAGCGGCCCTGCTGCTCGCGGAGGCGGTAAGGCGAATATATCCGGAGGCCAGGCTAGGCACGGGCGGCCTGGTGAATCAGGGTTTCTATTATGACTTTGACTTTTCGGGGGAGTCTTCCGTTCCAACATCCGCCGAGCTGGCGGCCATACAGGAGGAGATGAGGAGCGTTGCGGCGGAATCGTCGCGGCGAAGCGTCATGCGGCTATCGCGCGCGGAGGCGCAACGTCTGTTCGATGAGAAGGGCGAGCTCTGGAAGGTGGAACTGCTTCGCGAGGCGGACAAGGACGAGGACGAAGACGAGGTGCTGCTGCTGAAACGGGATGCCTACCTGGATCTGGTACTTGAAGAGGGAATGCCGCCGAATGATGCGGAGAGCGCGGGATTGTCGTTCAGGCTGCTAAGCGTGGCTGGCGCGTATTGGCAAGGCGACAGCGGCAATGCGGTCCTGCAGCGGATCTACGGCGTTGCATTCGAAAGCGCGGAGGAGCTGGAATCGTATCTGATCTGGCAGGAGGAGGCGCAGCAGCGCGACCATCGCAAGCTCGGCAAGCAGCTGGAGCTGTTCATGTTCGTGGACGAGGCCCCGGGCATGCCGTTTTATCTGCCCAAAGGGACGATCCTTCGGAATGAGCTGGAGCGTCTGGCAAGGGAATTTCTGCAGAAGTTCGGATACGAAGAGGTGCGGACGCCTTTCATCATGGACCGGGCCATGTGGGAGCAGTCCGGCCACTTCGAGCATTACCGCGAGAATATGTATTTCTCGGAGCTGGACAACACGCAGGTAGCGGTCAAGCCGATGAATTGCCCGGGACATATGCTGATGTTCAAGAGCAAACGCCACTCGTACAAGGAACTGCCCATCCGGTATGCGGAGTTCGGCCAGGTGCATCGTTACGAATACAGCGGAGCGCTGAACGGGCTGTTCCGCGTGCGGACGTTCTGCCAGGACGATGCGCATCTGTTCGTGCGGCCGGATCAGGTCGAGGAGGAGATCCTGCGGACAATCGAGCTGATCCAGTCCGTCTACGAGCTGTTCGGCTTCGCGTACAGCCTGGAGCTGTCGACAAGGCCGCAGCATTCCATGGGCAGCGACGAGCAGTGGGAGCTGGCGGAAGCGGGGCTGCGCGGAGCGCTTGAGGCGGCCCAAGCGCCTTATGCGGTAAATGCCGGCGACGGGGCGTTCTACGGACCGAAGATCGACTTCCACATCAAGGATGCGTTAGGCCGCAGCCATCAATGCGGCACGGTGCAGCTCGACTTCCAGATGCCGGGGAAATTCGGTTTGTCGTATATCGACGAGCGGAACGAGAAGCGTACGCCGATTGTGATCCATCGCGCCGTGTACGGCTCCATCGACCGGTTCCTCGGCATTCTGATCGAGCATTACGCGGGGGCGTTTCCCCTATGGCTGGCGCCGGTACAAGTGAGGCTGCTGCCTGTGGCGGGCGCGCACGAGGTCTATGCGTTGGAGCTGCGTGAGAAGCTGGCCGCCGCCGGCATCAGGACGGAGGTGGACGGCCGCAAGGAGAAACTCGGGTTTCGGATGCGCGAAGCGCGGCTGGGCAAAATCCCGTATGTCGCCGTCGTCGGCGACAAGGAGCTGGAGAGCGGCAGCCTGCAGGCGCGCGCTTATGGGGACGATGCGCAGCATTCTTACGCCGCCGGCGCGTTCATGGAGATGCTGACGAAGCGGATCGCGGATCGTTCGTTGTAAGAGAGAAGTCCCCCGGCCATCGACTTCGACGGTCGTGGGACTTTTGGGATCCTGCAATTTTCACTTCACTTAAAGAGTGGATAAAATTCCTTGTGACCGCTTAAAATTCCCTTCTCATGTCCAAACGTTCCAAGTACGATGATGTTGGGACATGCAGAGCATGTAGCAGACCCATCCAAGAATCCTCATTTTGAAAGCGCTGTCCAAATGTGCCGAGCATGTTCAAATATTTAGCGAAGGAGATGGGACTGACTATGATTGGGGAGACAAGAGGCGGAAAGTTAAGGAAGAGGTTTGAATGGAGCCGAAGGGAGAAAATAGGGGTTGCTTTGGTCCTGGCTTTGTTGATGTTTGCAAGCTTGTGTGCATTGCCGGGAACGGCAGGAGTCGCAAAAGCGCTTGCTTCGTCGGTTACATGGATTGAGGGCAATGCAGAATGGAAGTACATGGATAACGGCAGCAATCAAGGGACGGCTTGGCGGGGAGCTTCTTTTAACGATTCGGGATGGAGCACGGGTGCAGGGCCTTTTGGATATTCCGGCAACTACACGCAAACGTCGACAACGGCATTTGGGCAAATCAACAAAATAATCTCGTATGGGCCAAGCAGCTCCAACAAGTATGCGACCTCCTACTTCCGCAATTCGTTTACAGTTGACGACGTTAATAATATTGACAAGGTTGAAGCGATGATCGGCATCGATGACGGCCTGGTGCTGTATGTAAACGGTCAAGAAGCGTACCGCCGCAATATGCCAAGCGGCAGCGTGACGTATACGACCTTGGCGAGCAGCGCGCTTGGCCCTCCCGATTTGGCAACGGTTGATTTAACATCTTCGCTGCAAGGTGTGCTGCACAACGGAGCCAACGTAATCGCCGTCGAGGTGCATCAGGCGACAGCAGGCAGCTCGGATCTATATTTTGACATGAGTCTTACCCTCACGCCCCTAACGCAAAGCGGGATTACGGTGAGTGAAACCGGCATGGCGCAAGTGCTGGGGACGGATATTCCGAACAATCAGCTGGCGTTCCGAATGAGGGCGCTTGAGGGCTCTTTTACGATCAACAATGAGGATGGGAGCGCCGAAACCTTTACCGTAACGATTCGAAACGCAGATCCGGACTATATCACCGTCAGTGAAGGAAGGATTTTGTCGAAAGGCGCCAACTCCTTCGTGTTCGAAGTGGATGTGCCGGCGGACGATTCGGTTACGGTTCAGGTGGGGCCTTGGTATTACCCCGATCCGGACAACTTTTACTTTATCGCATGGAGCGACAATCAGGAAGGCTCTACTCCTTTTAAGAACAAATTGCTGGCGAAGGCCGAGCGCATCAATCCCGTATTCTCGGTTAATGCCGGCGATGTGACGGCGGGCACGCCGGGCACGGTCGGCGGGGCGGGCCATGCCACCGAATACGGTTATCCCAATGATTACGTGAAGGACGAAGATTATACGCATTATTTGTCCCTGCTTGAGAATTATACAACGCCGATCTTCGAGGTGCCGGGCAACCACGATCTCGTAAGAGGCGGCTGGGTTGACAGAAGCGACGCCAGATACGGGATGGGCGAAGCGATGTGGAACAAATATTTGGGACCGACCACGTACAGCTTTGACGTCGGCAACACCCATTTCATGATGACCAATTTCCATTACGATATGCCGGACTGGACGAAGAGATGGGGCGGCAATCTCAATAACGGTTATTTGAAGATGGGTACGGTGGGCTATCAGACGACCCTGCCTAATGACGATGTCGGCGAGGCGCTGTACAACTGGATGAATTCGACATTCGCGGCGGCAGCGGGGAAAACGAACAAGATCGCGGTGTCGCATCACAACTTCAATATGTTCGTGTCGGACGGCAATACGGTGGGAACGGCCAGGGATCTATATTCGGAACACGATGTAAGCTATATGATCAGCGGACACCAGCACAATTATCAAAGCAATGTGGACCCGGTCACCGGAATTCCGTATCTGGTCATCGGCACGGCGTCGCACAGCAATCCGGCGTTTGCGCTTGTCCATGTCAACGGCTCGCAAATTACGCATCAACATATGCTGGCGGACAATATCAATCTGTCGATCAATTATAACGGCTCCAATAACGGAACGTTGGCAACGAACACCGCGACGATTCAGAACAGCGGCTACAACATGCCGTTTGTGCGGCTGAAATTTAAAATGTCGAATGATCATGCGGTTTATGAGGCAAAAGATGTGTCAACGGGAGCATCGATTCCGACGACTTTCTCGAAGCAGTTTGACGATTACACCGTTGTTTATGTTGAAACCTCGATCGGCAACGGAGCTACGAGAAACGTGGAGGTTACACCCGTTGCCGGAGCGAATGAAATCAACGTGGCGCTAAACAAATCGGTCAGCACTTCGGATACCGGAACTCCTTCGCCGGGCTACGGACCGGCGGAAGCGGTCGATGGAATAGGCGGACAATGGGACAACGGCTGGTCGCCGGTCACTTTCGAAGGCCTCAGCCCGTGGCTGCAAGTCGATCTGGGAGACGAGTATGTCATCCAGCGCGTCCAGGTGGATGATCGGCCGTACGACGGACAGGACGGGAGACCCGCATGGAGCGCGCCCCGCAGCAATTTTGAAATTCGCGCCTCCAACGATCCGAACTTTGGCACATACGCTGTTCTTGGATCGGTAGGCAGCACGCCGTATTCGGGTTATGTCTGGAACCATTCGGTGACGAATACGAACGCCTACCGCTATATCCGATATGCCAGAACCGATACGGGCTACTCGTTCCTGTCCGAATTGCGCGTATTTGCTGAAGAGGGGCCGTCGGTTTGATGCGCCCGACCTTGATGAATGCCGGGATGAGCCGACGGATTGCCGCCGTGTTGTCGTTGGCTTTGGCGCTCACGATATTCGCCATACCGGGAACTGCTACCGCAGGCGGCGCTCAACAGAATTTAGAGGAAATAAACGTGGCGCTGAACAGGTCGGTCGTCACGTCCGATTCGACTCCCGCTTCCTCCGGATATGCTCCGGAGGAGGCGGTAGACGGAATCGGCGGCGAATGGACGAACGGCTGGTCGCCTGTCCAGTTCGATGTCGTAATGCCGTGGCTGCAAATCGACCTCGGTCAGCCTTACGAAATCAGCCGGGTACAAGTGGATGACCGGCCGTATGACGGCCTGGACGGCAGACCCGCATGGGACGGTCCGCGCAGCCACTTTGAAATCCGCGCCTCCAACGATCCCGAGTTCGGCACGTACTCCGTACTTGGCAGCGTTGGCGGCACTCCGTATCCGGGTTATACATGGAGTCAGGAAGTGACGGATACGGAAGCTTATCGCTACATCAGATATGCGCGGACGATTGCGGGCTATACCTTTTTGTCCGAGTTAAAAGTGTTGGCCTTGCTGGAACCAGGCGAGCCTGGCGGCTCTCCTGTCTTGTTGTATGTGTCGCCGGACGGGAATGATAACGGAGACGGATCTCTGGCGCAGCCGTTTCGCACGCTGCAACGGGTGCGCGACGAGGTGCGAACGATAAATGCCGATATGGATCGGGATATCGTCGTTTACTTGCGTGATGGACAATACGAGCTGACCGACCCATTGACGCTTGGCGTAGCCGACTCGGGAACAAACGGCTATTATGTCACCTACCGCAACTATCCGGGCGAAACCCCGGTCATAAGCGGAGCGCAAAAGATTGGCGGTTGGACGGAACAAGGCGAGTGGCTGAAAACCAATGTCGGCAGTCTGAACTTCCGCGATCTGTGGGTGAACGGTCGAAGGGCGCTGCGCGCGCGAACCGAGTCGTTCAAATTGGAGGGGTGGGATACGGCGGGCAAGCAGATTCTCGTAGAAAGCGCAGCTGCAGCCGCGTTGAACGTGAACCAACCGCAGGATGTGGAACTCGTCTTGAATCAGCACTGGACGGAATCGATGGCGCGGATTAACGCGGTATCGACCGTGGCAGGCACAACGGCGGTTTCCCTGGCCTCTCTGGGTGATGTACTCTTTACCAGGCCGTTTCCGGACAAGGCCGTCGATCAGAGCGTACACTTCGAGAATGCTTACGAGTTTGCCGATCAACCCGGGGAGTGGTTTCTTGATCGGGACAGCGGCGACTTGTTTTACCGGCCAAGAGACGGAGAGACGGCTGGAACGCTTGACGCCCGTATGGGTCTGGCGGATCGGTTCATCGCCATTCAGGGTCATGATAAAAACAATCCTGCGCGCAATATCCGGCTGCAAGGGCTGACGTTTGAATATACGAAGTACCAGCGCGCGATTGTTCAGAACGGGATGATTTCCGACCAGGGCGGTCTATCCGGCGGTGTGCGCCAGCCGTCAGCCGTTTATTTGAAAGCGGCGCATCAAATTCGTATCGAGGGCAATGTGTTCCGGCATTTCGGCGCGGCCGCTCTCGACCTCGACATGATGACGCAGAACAATGTTGTGGAGGGCAACGCCTTCCTCGATATCGGCGGCAGCGGCATCGTAGAAGGCGTCTTTGACGATTTGACCGGATACGACCATTTTGACGAATTGCTGCACGCCAAAGATAATCGATTCGCCAACAATTATATGAACGGCATTGGAGTCAACCATTACGGCAGCGTTGCCTTATTAAGCGGCTATGCGCAAGGCAGCGTTATCGAGCACAATGAAATATCGAATACGGGCTATTCGGCGATTTCGGCGGGATGGGGCTGGACGGCTAATCCAACAACGTTAAAAAATACGAAAATCCGCTACAATAACGTCTATCATGTCATCAACCGGCTTGCGGACGGAGGGGCTATTTATACGCTCAGCCATACGCCCGGCGCCGAAATGGCAGAAAACTTTATTCACGACATCGACAAACATGAATTCGCCTCCAGGTATTTTGGGGGAGCGATTTATCTGGATCAGGAAACGAAAGGATATGTCGTGCGGGACAACGCAATGACCCGAATCGGCGGCGAAACGAATCAAATCAAGTTTAATGCCGAACATCTCAATGACAACGTGATAGACCATAATGGCATTCAGGATACGGCAATCATCAACAATGCGGGATTGAAGCCGGAATATTGGGACATGGTGCCCCGCGTACAGACCCATGAATCCGGCAATCCATGGACGGCCACAGAATACGGCAGCGTCAAAATAGCGGGTACGGTTCAATCCGATCTTCCGGAATTCGCTTATTCGATTCGCAAAAACAGCGTTGTGGCGTGGAGCGGCGAAGCCGATGGCGGACAAGGCGATTATGTTGTCCATATCGATTTGATTCCGGGCGATGTGATATCTTTTGAAGCGCAAGGAAACGCAAGCTGGTCGTCGAGGATAAAGCCCGAAACGTACCCTCCGCGCCTGGCCATCGAACAGGTATCGTATGCGGGGCAATCGGAGCCCGCAACGATCAGCGATCAATTCGGCGAGGTGTATGTGAAGCTTGCGGCCCATGCAGATCCTTCAACGCTTGCGCTTGATATTGACACGCCATTTGGCACCGAATTGGAACTTCTCGCAGGAGGAGGCGTCTATCGCGATTACAGAGTGTATATGGCCGAAGATTTGCCCTATACCGGGTTCGCGGGCGAACGGAAGCATCGGGACTGGAGAGTGTATCTAATTCCGGCAAGCAACGAACCTTCAAGGCCGGAGGAGGTGAATGTGGCGCTTCATAAGCAGACGTCGATTCCTTTCTGGGACAACATCCATTCTCCGTATTCTCCTGCTCGCGCGGTAGACGGGATCGGAGGCGAATGGACGAACGGCTGGCATCCCTCGGTATATGAAGGTGTAAGTCCATGGCTGCAAATCGACTTGGGAGACGAATATGTCATCCATCGTATCCAGGTGGACGATCGTCCGTACGACGGGACGAACGGTCCGGGCAGCGACTGGGACGGTCCGCGTCGCAATTTTGAAATTCGCGCCTCCAACGATCCGAATTTCGGCACTTATACAGTTCTGGGCGCGGTAGGCAACGAAGCGTATTCGGGTTATGTATGGAGCCGCAAAGCGACTGGAACGGACGCTTATCGATATATCAGATATGTCCGAACGACCGCGGGTTACATGTTCCTGTCCGAATTGAGCGTATATGCGCTTCCGGAGGCTGTCAACGTAGCATGGAATAAATCGGTCGCCACATCGGATACCGGCACTCCCTCTCTCGACTATGGCCCGGAGAAAGCGGTCGATGGCATTGGCGGCGAGTGGGACAACGGCTGGTCGCCGGTCACTTTCGAAGGCATTAGCCCTTGGCTGCAAGTCGATCTTGGCGACGAATACGTCATCCAGCGCGTTCAGGTAGATGACAGACCTTACGACGGCCAGGACGGAAGGCCGGACTGGAACGGTCCGCGCCGCAATTTTGAAATCCGCGCCTCCAATGATCCGAACTTTGGCACGTACGCTGTTCTCGGATCGGTAGGAAACACGCCGTATTCGGGTCATGTCTGGAGTCATGCGGTGACGAATACGAACGCTTTCCGCTATATTCGATATGCGAGAACCGATACGGGCTATACCTTCCTGTCCGAATTGCGCGTATTCGCGATGGTGCGGCACGGGTACAACATAGGAGGAACTTAAAATGGGTGTAAGAAAGAAAATGAAGGCGATACTTGCGGCAAGTTTTGCGATCTTCATAGCATCGCTGCTATCGGCATCGATAACTTTCGCCGAAGACGGCGGGGAAGGGACGGAAGTGAATGTAGCTCTGAACAAGCCGGTTACCACGTCGGATACGGAGCCTGCCATTCCCGAATACAGGGCGGAAAGTGCGGTTGACGGTATTGGCGGAGTATGGGCGAACGGATGGTCGTCTTCCTCCCCTGCCGGCATCATGCCATGGCTGCAAGTCGATTTGGGAGCCGAATACGTTGTTCATAAAGTACAAGTGCACGACAGGCCGTATGATGGCGAAGAAGGCAGGGATTCTTGGGACGGTCCGCGAACCAACTTCGAAATCCGCGCTTCCAACGATCCGGACTTCGACACGTTTATCGTCCTGGGCTCGGTAGGCGGCACTCCGTATCCGGGTTATATATGGAGTCAGGAAGTGGAAGAAGAGGGCGCTTACCGTTATATCAGGTATGCCAGAACAAATCCCGGATATACATTCCTCTCCGAATTAAGCGTAATGATCTTGTCGCTGCCGCCCGAATGGCCGGATGGCAGCGAGGCAACGGTGTCCGGTCTCGGCACAACATCGCTAGTATTGAATTGGCCGGCCATCGAAGACGACACGGCAACGGGTTACGTCATCTACCGGGACGATGTTCTACTGGGCAGGGTGGACATTGACGCGAACAGCTATGACGTAACCGGATTGACGCCGCATACGGAATACGACTTTCGGATTGAAGCCGAGAATGAATATGGACTGATCAGTACGAACGGTCCGACCGTAACGGAAACAACCGTCTACGATATCACGGTCAGCACAACGGGTATGGCGCAAGTCATCGGAACGGATATTCCCAACAAGCAGTTGGCTCTCAGAATGAGAGCGCTTGAAGGTTCGCTCACGGTCCACAATGAACTTGGGGACGCCGATGTACTCACGGTAACGGTTCGCAACGCAGATCCGGATTACGTCGCAATCAGCGAAGGGACGATGATCTCGAAAGGTGTCAACTCGTTCACTTTCGAGCTTGATGTGCCGGCCGCCGGTTCGGTAACGGTCCATATTGAGCCGTGGTATTACCCCGATCCGGATAACTTCTACTTTATTGCGTGGAGCGATAATCAGGAAGGACCCGCTCCGTTCAAAAATAAATTGCTGCCTAAGGCCGAGCTTATTAATCCCGTTTTATCGGTGAACGGAGGCGATGTGACGTCGGGCACTCCGGGAGCGATTGGCGGCGCCGGCAATGCCAATGAGTTCGGCTACCCCAATGACTACGTGAAGGACGGCAAATATACGCAATATTTATCTCTGCTGGAAAACTATACGACGCCGGTCTTTGAAGTGCCTGGCAACCACGATCTCGTAAGGGGCGGCTGGGTTGACCGGAGCAACGCGAGATACGGAATGGGCGAAGCGATATGGAACAAATATTTGGGACCGACCGCGTACAGCTTTGACGTTGGCAATACGCATTTCATGATGACCAACTTTCATTACGATATGCCGGATTGGACGAAACGGTGGGGCGGCAATGTCAAGGACGGTTATTTGAAGATGGGAACGGTCGGCTACCAGACGACCCTGCCTAATGACGATGTCGGCGAGGCGCTGTACAACTGGATGGATTCGACATTCGCGGCGGCAGCGGGGAAGACGAACAAGATCGCGGTGTCGCATCACAACTTCAATATGTTCGTGTCGGACGGAAATACGGTGGAAACGGCGAGAAACTTGTATTCCAAACACGATGTAAGCTATATGATCAGCGGGCATCAGCACAATTATCAAAGCAATGTGGACCCGGTCACCGGAATTCCGTATCTGGTCATCGGCACGGCGTCGCACAGCAACCCGGCGTTTGCGCTTGTCCACGTCAACGGTTCGGAAATTACGCATCAGCATATGCTCGCGGACAATCTCAATCTCTCGATCAACTATAACGGCGCCAATGACGGAACGTTAACGACGGGCTCGGCAACGATCGAGAACAGTGGCTACGATATTCCGTTCGTACGGCTGAAGTTCAGAATGTCCAACGATTTTGCAGTCTACGAAGCCAAAGATGCCGTTACGGGAGAAACGATTCCATCCTTCTCGAAACGGTTCGAAGACTACACGGTAGTATATGTCGAAACCTCGATCGGCGACGGGGCTGAACGAAACGTTGAAGTCCATGCCGTTGAATCGGAAAATCCGACGCCGCCTTCATTTACTGTTGCTTCTACGTTCACTGACGAACGGGGGAAAGAGGTGCGAAGGCTTGTTCCTTCCGCTTCTTTGAAAGCAAACGTCACGATCAGCAATAACGGCGAGGAAGCGGCGAAGGCAACCTTTGTTGTGGCGCTGTACAACCCGAAGGGGGAGTTGGAACGAATCGCTTCTATAGAGCGGTGGATAAACGGCGCGGAGACTTTCTCGTTCAGTACCGGGTTCCAATTGCCTGACCATGTGGACGGATACCGGATTAAAGCTTTTGCGTGGGACGACCTTCAGTCGAGGGAGCTTTGGTCAAACGAGGCAACGTTGGAGCAAGAAGTATAAATTCCCGTTAAACGAACATGGAATACGGTCGGTTAAGATTCAGCAGGCATGGATAAAGTTGTTAGGATACAGGGGTGTCTCCGGTCAATTTCGTTGGCCGAGGAGCACCCCGATTTTTTATGGCTTGCATGCGTGTATGAATTTATTGCTTGTCAAAATTAGGATCGGTAGTCCATTCTGATTTCATATCCTTTAAACTTCAGAAGAAGGTGTGACCATGCGGACATGGCTGCAAAACGTCTACAACAGCCTGACCCTCAGAGACAAGATTTTGATCTTGTTTGTTTTGATTATTGTATCGGTGTTGATGGTTCTGGGTTATTTTGCAACAAATATTTCTAGCGGGATCATTATCGACAAGACGGAGAAGAGCACAGTGCGGGAGCTGGAATTGATAGATTCCAATCTCTTCACCCTGCTTAGCGGTATTGAAGACTACTCCAAGGTTGTAGCAACCAATGACAGAGTGCAAGAATTGCTGGGACAATTGATGAACAAGCTCGAGGCGGAAGGAGGACAAAGCGAAGGGCAGATTGATGTGATTGGCATGAGGCCGGAAATGTACAGTGCGGTTTCGCCTATTATTTCGCCCAACACCCCGATTTTCGCCATTTCCGTCTTTCTGAACAACCAAGCGGTATACAGCGATAGCATGATCGACAGCACCGGCATTCTCAGTATCATTGGCGAAGAGTTTCTTGAAAGCGCGCACAAGCTGCAAAAGCCCGTCTGGTCGGACTTAATGTCTTTAACTTTGAACGATGGCAGGCGGGAAAACGTATTTGCCGTTGCCAAGCTAGTCATTGATCTGAATAAAGGAAATACGATCGGCGTGGTCATCTTGTTCATTGACGAGAAAAAAATAGCCAGAATGTTCTCGGATAACAAAAGCGACCAAAACAGCAGACAGTATATATTGAATTCAAGCGGCCGAATTATATCTTCGGAAAATAAGGCGGACCTGAACCAGCCAATACTGGAAATTCTTAATATTGATGAAGAGCAATATCACAAGCTGCAGAGGGATAACAAAATCGTTCTGGAACGAAACGAAGGCGCTTATTTGTTGTCCTTGCAGGAAGCGAACAAAAACGACTGGAATATTATCAGCGTTGTATCTATGGAAGAGATCAGAACGGATAATTCGAGAATTCAACGGTTTATTTTGACCGTCGGGGCGATTTGTCTTGTTTTTGCAATCATATTTTCCTTCTATATATCTAATACGGTGACCCAACCGATTCAGAAGCTGGCTAAGATCATGATCCAGGTGAAAAAAGGCGATATGAATATCCGGGCCGACCACGCCAATAACCAGGAAATCGGCTTGCTGACTCACGGTTTCAACAGCCTGATGAATAAGGTGGAAAATCTGTTGGACGATGTTGTGAACGAGCAGAAGCTGAAGCAAGAATACGAGCTTAAGCTTATTCAATCCCAGATGAACCCTCATTTTCTGTACAATTCGTTGGAAACGATTATTTCGTTGAATAAGCTTGAACGGTATGAGGAAGCGATTCAAGTCACCCGAACGCTCGCCGACTTCTATCGAAGGTCGCTCAGCAAAGGAAGAGATACGATAACGGTTAACGAGGAAATCACAATTATTCATAATTATCTTAAAATCCAGAAGCAGCGATATTCCAACTATATGGAATTTTCCATCGATGTCTCGGAGGACATTTTGGATTACGCCGTACCGAAGCTTACCTTGCAGCCGCTAGTGGAAAATTCAATCTATCACGGACTGAAATTCAAAGGAAATAGAGGGAGGCTCGATATTCAAGGGTATCGGGTTCAGGATAACATTGTTCTGATCGTCAGCGACGACGGAGTCGGCATGCCGGAGGAGAAGATTGCCGCTTTGCTGCGAGACCGGGTCGACAGCGGGAATAGGGACAGCTTCGGCTTCCGGAGCGTGGATCGTAGGATCAAGCTGCTGTTTGGCAGTGAATACGGATTGAGTCTGGAGAGCGAGCTGGGACAATTTACTCGGGTAACGGTTACGATACCGGCCTTGAAGATGGAAGGATGATCGATGATGCTGAGACTAATGATTGCAGATGACGAGAACTTGTTCAGAGAAGCGCTGCGGAAGTCGATTTCGTGGGAAGAACTTGGATATGAAATTTGTTGCGAAGCGGAGAATGGCGACGATGCGTTGAGGAAAATACACGAATTCAGGCCGCATGTGGCGCTGGTAGATATTAATATGCCGTTTCTGGACGGAATTGGGCTGGCTGCGGAGATTAAAGAAAACAACCTGAACGTCTGCGTCATTATTATTACCGGCTACGAAGAATTTACATATGCGCGGCAGGCCATCGAGGTGGGCGTGGACAATTATTTGCTGAAGCCGATCGATGAGGAACAGCTTATCAAGTCCTTGCTTACGGCAAAGAAGAAGATTACCCGACAGATGGAAGAGTTGAAGATGAAGATCCAGGTTCATAAGCCGCTCTTGAAGGAACTGCTGCTTCATCATTTGCTGCAGGGTACCATGCTGTTCTCCGTGGAAGATTCTATAAAGCTGAAAAATTCCTTGGCGATTGATCCCGACACGCAGCCGTATCGGACCATCGTTATGGAAATAGCCGATAGCAACGGCTGGAGTGAAGAGGAGAAGCGGCTTTGGGCATTCGCCGTATCCAATGTTGCCCGTGAAATGCTGCAAAAGAAATGCAGGTTCGAAATTTGCATGGATATGCAATATATTTGCGTCGTTGTGCAAATTAGAGCGTTGCAATCGAGCTTCCCGATCGATGTTGCCCACCTGTGCGATACGATCCGCTCGGCGATATCCAAGTATCTCAAGCTGGCGCTGACGATCGGTATCAGCAATATACATGAAGGATTCGGCTCGTTGCCCCGTGCGTATGAGGAGGCCGTATTTGCGCTAAACAACAGTCATTTGACGGAGGAGCTCAGAGTGATTCAATACGGCGATATTTTTGTCCTGGACGAGCAGGCTATCGGAATTTACTCTGTCGAACAAAGACAGCAGTTGCTGATGGCGGCGCGGATGAACAATTACCAGGAGGTTGCCGAGATTGTCCGGTTTATTTTCTCCGAGCTTAAGAGGATGAACGCATCCAGCGAATTGATGATGAACAAAAGCGTGGAGCTTGTCTCGACCTGCTTCGAGTTTATCCAGGGGACGGGCCATGATATTCGAAGCATATATGGAGAGGATAACCGATTTCCCGCGCAGCTCTACGAGAGAAAGCCGCTGGACCAGCGGGAACGATGGGTGCTGGAGCTGTTTCGCAAGGCGATGCATTCGGGTATGGAAAGCGGGGACCCCGGCTTCTCCAAAACAGTGGAGCAGGCTTTGCAATATATCGACAGCCACTTGGGGGATTTCGATCTGAATATCATGGATATCGCACGGCATGTCTATATTGGCTACGGACGATTATGCGAGTTGTTTAAGAGAGAAACAGGGTCAACGATCAACAGCTACATTACGGAAGCCAGAATCTGTAAAGCGAAGAAGCTTATCGACGAAGGCTGTCACAGCGTTGCCGTTGTGGCAAGCCGGGTAGGCTACTCGGACGCCAACTATTTCGGCAAGCGGTTCAAAAAGAAATACGGGATAGCGCCCGGCAAATATATCGACAATAAATTATCCCGATAAAAGTCGGGATAATTTTCCTTGAGCATGGAGAATAATCTCTTCACTTGTCCCTCTCCGAAAAGTACCATGAAGAAGTAACTTATAAGTCCTATCGCGAAGGACGGCTACAGGGGAGGAAATAAATACAATGACAAGAAACTGGAAAGCAAGCACGGCCTTATTGGCGATTTCGACAATGCTTCTCGCAAGCGCTTGCGGAAACTCGGGTACAAACAATCATGCGGGTAATTCGAGTCCTGCTCCTACGAACACGACATCGTCGAACGCAGAAGGCGACAGCGCGAGCGAAGAACCCGTCAAGTTGAAATTGCTGACGATCAGCTCGGACCAAGCTAGACAAACCATTATGAACGAGTATATTAAAGCCAATCTTGCGAATGAACTGCCTGGCGTTGAAGTGGAGTATGAAGAAACTTCCGATGTAGGCGCCAAGATGAAGGTGTATAACGCTTCCGGAGAATTGCCCGATGTATTCTGGAGCGGCGCCGATTATGCCACGGCCATTATTAATGCCGGCAATCAATTGAATTTAGAGCCGAATATTACGGAGAACGGGTTTATTGAAAAATTCGCGGTGAAGGAAGCGCTTACTTATAAAGACGGAATTTATACGCTTAACAGCGGCGCCGATACGTACTTCACCCCGAAAATTTTCTATCACAAAGATATCTTTGAGAAACATCAAATCGAAATTCCGACAACGTTCGATGAATTGGTAGCGGCTTCGGAGAAGCTGCTGGCAGCCGGTATCCAGCCGATTTCGGCTCCGGGTAAAGGCGGGTGGGCACCCGCGTATTTCATGATTCAAAATATGATTCAGATTGAAGACCCTTCGGTTGCGCAAGATCTCGTAGAGAATAAAATCGACTTTACTCACCCCGTTGTCAAGAATGCCCTTAACCGTATCGTTACACTGGCCGAAATGGGCGCCTTCGGACAAGGCGCGGCCAACGTGGATTACGGTCCGGCGAAGGAAGCGTTTACCCAGAACAAAGCGGCAATGTATATGATCTTCTCCTGGGAGCTTGCCGACTTGGAAGCCAATGTCCCGGATGTCGGCTTCTTCTCCTGGCCTTCTGCCAGCGATAATTACAAGCCGGGAAGCGCAGTCCAATTCTGGGGTTCGCCATTAGCGGGATATGCGGTCAGCGCCAAGAGCGAGAATATTGAAAAAGCGGTGGAGCTTGCGCAATTTTTGGCGGAGCAGGACGCCAAGTATTTCTCGGACACCGGCTCTCAGGTCACGCTGGATATCGGGGCAACTTCTACACCCGCTCCGTTAATGCAAGCCAACATCGATGAGTATAACCAAGCCGGAATTAAAATCCCGTCGTTAAGCGTGATGATGGATCCGAAGACGGCAGCCGAATATTCCAACTTCAGCTCTCTTCTTATGACGGGCGATTATACCGCTGATGATTTTATTCAGGACTTCAACGATCTTTGGCTGAAGAATACTTACTTTGAATAATTTGATGTTTATTATTTGAATAGTGTCTGTGTCCCCCTGTTGAACCAGTCTCCGGCAGGGGGACTTCACTTCCAGAAACATAATTTAACGAGCAAGGTGGATTCGCATGACTCGATTTTTCAGCACGAAAACATCGATTTTTATTTTTGCCTTCCCGGCTTTGTTTGTGTTCACGGTATTTGTCGTCTATCCCTTGTTTCCGGAGCTGGTCATCAGCTTCCAGGACCATAACGGTTTCAGCAGTCAAGGCTTTGTTGGATTAGACAATTACAAGGAGATTTTTTCGTCCGATTCCTTCTGGAAAGCAATGGGGAACACCTTCATTATTGTGCTGTTGTCAACGGCGGCAGGGTTGCCCCTTTCTTTATTGCTCGCGTTTCTGATGGATTTTCAGACGAACGGGACGCGCAGATATTTTAAAGCGGCGGGTATGCTGCCGGCGATTCTGTCCGTGACGGTTATCGCGCAGATGTGGATGGCGATTTACGAACCGCAGTGGGGGCTGTTGAACAGCGCTCTGAGATCGATAGGACTCGAGCATCTCGCGAAAGAATGGCTAACGGACAGAGGACTCGTTATCTTCAGCATTGCCGTCGCCTTTCTGTGGCAGTACATCGGATTGAATACGCTATTGTTTTATACGGGATTGAAATCGATACCGAAAACGTATTTTGAAGCGGCGCTGATTGATGGAGCCGGACCGGTCAAAAGCGCTGTGCAGATTACGCTTCCTTTGCTGCAGGAAGTCATCAAATTTGTCCTGGTCATTTCCATCCTCGGCTCCATGGGGATGTTCGCCCATGTCGAGGTTATGACCGGCGGAGGCCCGGGCTACGATTCGAGAACAATCGTATACGAATTGTACTACAAAGCGTTTATGTCCTCCGAATTTGGCGTAGGCAGCGCGGTAGCGGTGATTTATGTGTTGCAGTGCCTGTTGATTACGCTTATGCTCAACAGATTTGTAGCCAGACAAAAGATTGAATTTTAAGCAGGGAGATAGTAATGGATTGAGGGTGTGCAGATGAGCAATCAAACTTACCGGGTGGCCATTCGAATTGTGTTGATTATAACGGGCTTGTTCTTTATCTTTCCGTTATATTGGATGGTCGTTATGTCTTTCAAGAGCAAGGAAGAGTTTTATGCAAGGCCTTTTGCTTTGCCGAAGGAGTGGCTGTTCAGCAACTATTCGAATGCGCTGCAATCGTACAATTTTTTTGTCTATTTCAAAAACAGCTTGATTTATACGGCGGGCACGTTAGTACTGGTTCTATTGCTGGGAAGCATGCTGGCCTACTGTCTAAGTCGTATGGACTGGAGGTTCAGCAAATACGCGTTGAGCTACGTCGCGCTTGGGCTTGTCATACCGGTCAACGTGGTCATGATTCCTTTGTTTATGATGGTGATCGATTTGAACATACAGAACACGTATATGGGGCTTATCATTCCTTTGGTGGCGTTTGGATTATCCGCATGCGTACTGATGCTGTATGCTTTTTTTCGAAGCTTGCCCAAGGAATTGGAGGAAGCCGCATGCATAGACGGCTGCAATGTTTATCAAGCCTACTTTAGAATTATATTGCCGATTATAAAGCCTGCGATTGCGACGCAATGCGTGTTGATTTTTATGAATGTGTGGAATGAGTTTCCGCTTAGCTACATTTTGGTGACGAAGGAAGCGTACAGACCATTGACCGTCGGGTTGGCCAATTTCTTTATGAAAATCGGAGTGACGGACTGGGGACTTATTGGAGCCGCCATGATTTTGTCCAGCCTTCCCACCATGATCGTATATTCCGTTGGCAGCGAGCAAATTGAAAAGGCTTTGACGGCCGGGGCTATTTTGAAATAACAATATCTGAATATTCTGTTTAAAGGTTTGTAAATCGCAAAGGAGGAGAAAGAAGGCATGTCAAGATCAAGCAAGAAGATGGTTGTCGGATTCACTTGTATGGCTTTATCGCTCGGCATTCTAGTAGGGCCGGTGTCAATTGCGGCCAGTGCGGAAAGTTCCGCCCCGGGGCAGCCTGCATGGAATAGCCCGTTAGCTTCGTTGGAAGCGGCTGCCTCGGTTACCGTTCAAGCCGACGTTGACGCCTCAACCGGAGACATTAGGCTGTCAGGGGAAATTTCATCGGGACAAGGGAAGAAAGTGACGATTAAAGTTATGAATCCTTCCGGAGATATAGACTATGTGGATCAAAGCGTCAGCGGACCAGAAGGTTCGTATTCGTTTCATTATATGTTGAACAAAGAAGAAGCTGGGAGCTACACGGTATGGGCGGGAGGAGACGGAGTGGAAGAGCCGGCCAGCACAAGCTTTACCTATACGCCCAAGTCGCCTCCGGTTGTGATTTCGCCGGGACAAGGGTCGAATCGGGAAGGCAGCGTATCAATAGGCAATGACGGCATTATCGCCGGAAAGCCGAAGTATTACGTCGATAGCAAGCAAGCCGTTCTTACGATTACCGAAGACGACCTGGCTCAAGCATCGAAGAATGCGTTGCTTAACGGACCGGGAGCGAAGGTGGTCACGATTCAGGTGGAAGAGAGGGCAGGAGTAGTGCAATACGTGCACGAGATTCCCAGCGCTGCCATTTCCGCCGGTCATGACGAGCTCCAGTATAAGTTTATTACCGGCATCGGAACCGTTATAGTGCCAAGCCATATGGTAAAGCCCGATGATCTCGGGGATTTGGCGACCGTTCGGCTTGTCATTCGCGAATCGGATGCAGCAGCATTGGCTCCTTCGTTGAAGGAGTCTGTAGGCGATCGGCCGGTTGTCGTCATTTATCTGGAATCGAACGGAGAACGACTGAATTGGAATAACCCCGACGCTCCGGTTACGGTATCTATCCCGTATGAGCCAACAGAGGAGGAATTAAGCCGTCCCGATCATATCGTTATCTGGTATATCGACAATTCGGGCCGGGTCACTCCGATTACGAATGGCCGATACAAGAGCGAGGCGGGTGAAGTAACTTTCACGACCACTCACTTCAGTCAATTTGCAGTCGCGTACGTCGTGAAAACATTCCATGATCTCGAGCGTGTGCAATGGGCAAAACCACAAATCGAGGCGTTGGCATCCAAAGGAATTATTAACGGGACGTCGTCCGTCGCCTTCTCGCCGGATCAACCGATTACCCGAGCGGATTATCTGGTTCTTCTCGTCAAGACGTTAGGGCTGACGGCAGACGGCGGCGAGGCTTTCGACGATGTCGAGGAGGGAACCTACTATTACGAAGCGGTGACCATTGCCAAGCAG
Organism: Paenibacillus agaridevorans; assembly: GCF_018604145.1. Lineage (NCBI taxonomy): Bacteria > Bacillati > Bacillota > Bacilli > Caryophanales > Paenibacillaceae > Paenibacillus > Paenibacillus agaridevorans. The sequence goes on from NZ_CP075889.1 coordinate 8,031,341, forward strand.
TTGGGCATTGCATCCGGCGTTGGCGGCAACCGCTTTCAACCGCATGACGCGATATCGAGACAAGATTTGATGACATTAACGGCGAGGGCTATGGCACAACTCGACAAGCTGGAAGTATCAACAGTCTCCACAAGCCTGAACAGCTTCGTTGACCGGGATGACGTCGCCGATTACGCTGTTCGCGGGATAGCCGCATTGGTGCGCGAAGGTCTGATCAAAGGAATGGGAGACGGAAGAATCCACCCTCAAGGCATGACTTCCCGGGCGGAAGCGGCCGTACTGCTGTACGGCATCTATTCGAAATCATAAGAGGAGGCCTATTCAATTGAAAGTGATAGATAAACGCCAATGGTTCAAAATGATAATTTGGTTATGTCTCATCGCTGTAGCCGTTCCCTGGATGGGGGCGGCCCCTTCCGGACATACGGCGCACGCTGCGGAAGAGGAGGCGATTCGATATTATGTATCCCCAGACGGCAGCGACGACAATGACGGTTCGCTGGAACAACCGTTCCTGACGCTCGGGAAGGCGCGCGATGTCATTCGCGGTATGAATCAGGATATGAGCGGCGATATCGTAGTTTATGTGCGCGATGGAGAATATCAAGTGACGGACACTCTCGTATTGGACGAACGTGATTCCGGTACGAACGGATACGAGATTCGATATACGAATTACCCGGACGAAACGCCCGTCTTCAGCGGCGGCAGAAAGGTCGATGGATGGACCGAGGGAGAGAACGGCATTCTGACGGCGGATGCGCAAGGATTGAAATTCCGGGATTTGTGGGTGAATGGCAATCGCGCCACAAGAGCGAGATCCGAGTCCTTCAAAATTGTAAACTGGGATGAGAACAATCGTTTGATCAATTTGAACGAATCCGATCTTGCAGCATGGAATGGAGTTCTTGATCCTCAGCTTGAGATCGTTGTCGTTCAGCACTGGGTGCGCTTCTATTCGCGCCTGGATAGCTATCAAACGAAGGATAATCTGGCTTCGCTGGTCATGATGGAGGATGCGAAGAAGACGCTGTTCGATTCCATTTATCCCGATCGCGCTGCCAACCAGAGCATATACTTTGAAAATTCCATGGCTTACCTCGATGAACAGGGTGAATGGCTGCTGGATGAGAGGGAGGACAAGCTGTATTATATCCCGTTGCCAGGAGAAGGGCCGGACGATATCGATGTTCGGATCGGTTCTATCGAAACCTTCATCGACTTTAAGGGATCGTCCAAAGATCGAAGGGTCGAGCATGTGACGCTTAGCGGGCTTACTTTCGAGTATACGAATTATCAGTACCCAATCGATGTCAACTACTTTGTTCCCGGACAGGCGGGGCTTGCGGACGGCATATATGATGGGGCCAAGAGACCTCCGGCCGCTATTCAGCTTGAAGCGGCGGAATCGATCAAGCTGGAGAGAAATGTCATTCGACATGCCGGCTCGACAGCTATTGATATAAGAAGAAGCACCTCCAATAACGAAGTTGCGGGCAATACCATTCTGGATATCGGGGGCAGCGGAATATTCGAAGGACTGTTCTCCGAGCCCGGCGCGGCCGGCACGACGGACCCGCTGATCGTTACGAGAGGGAATGTCATACGCAACAATTATTTGAACGGCATATCGCTTACCTCGTGCGGAGTGGGAATTGCAGCAGGCTTCACGCAGGACTTGTTGATTGAGCACAATGAGATTGCCAATACCGATTACAGCGGCATATCGGCAGGCTGGGGCTGGACGGCCAACCGCACATCATTGAAGAATATTACGATCAGAAACAACAATATTTACGGCGCTATGAAGAAACTTGCCGACGGCGCCAGCATCTATACGCTTAGCAATACGCCGAACAGCGTAATCAGCGGCAACTACATTCACGATACCGACAGCAGCGAATTTGCTTCAAACTACCCGGTTGCGGCTATTTATCTGGACCAGGAAACAGAAGGTTATCATATCGCGGACAACGTTCTGAAGCGCGTGGGGCAACGACTGAACTTTAACAATATTCCGGAAGAGGACAATACATTAAGCAACAACGATTCAGAGGATCCGGCCATTATTAACCGCGCCGGTCTTCAACCGGAATACTGGGACATCGTGCCGGACGCGATTATGGACAATGCGGATCGTTCGTTGTCGGCGACCCGCCACGGCAGTTTCAGAATTAACGGATCAGCCCGGTTGCAGGACGAATCGGCGGGAGGCGCTGCGGCATCGATTCTAATAAATGGTTCGCCGGTATGGTCCGGCTCAATCGAAGGACTTGCGCCGGCAACGTTTACCATCAATGTTGATGTGGTTCCCGGCGATGTCATAAGTTTCGGCCAGGAAGAGAATGTCGTATGGGAGTCGCGGGTTAAGCCGGAGGTTTATACGCCTAATTTGGTAATAGAGGGAGTCGCTTTCGACGGGATCGTTGAAGGAGAAACGAAGATTGATTATTTGAATAAGGCTGTTACGGTGGTCGCGGCGGAAGACGTTGATGTTCATAACTTGAATGTGGCGATTGCTACGTCTCCCGGCACATCCTTGGAACGGGTGGGCGGAGACTCTGCCGATTATTCCAAGGAGGTCAGATACAAAGTACTGGTTAATGACGGATCTGTGGATAGGGACTTCAAGGATGGCGTGAAGTTCAAGTATTGGCGATTGAAAGTGCTTAAAGATACGGAACGGGTATCCATCCCGGGCTACAACATCGCAAGTCAATTGAAGGATGCAGATAACTGGACGGCATATGGCGGTACCAAAAAAGTTGGACGGCATTCCATCTCTTTCGAAGGCGGCTACGCCCTCTATGAGGGCAGGTCGTTCGAAAATGAATGGTTGACGTTCCAATTGGGCACTGAGGCGAGCGGCTGGCCAAGCATCGTATTTCGGGCGCAGCATGAAAGCAAGGACCCGCTAGGTCCGGGCAGCGCGGCCTATATCGCGGTCATCAAGCCGGAAGGTATCGAACTCCAGCGATTTAACGATGGAGGGCGAACGGTCTTCTACGGAAATGTAGGCGGCGACCAGAGCAAGTACGGAGAAATTATTCCCAATGTCTTTATGAATTACGATAACGAATATAATCTTGTTCAGGTTGGCGCGAAGAACACCGATGAAGGCGTGAGACTTCTCATGTACATCAATGGCAAGCTGGTGTTCGATTGTCTGGATACGTTCGAGGGAAGGATTGACCAAGCGGGCTATTTCGGCACCTATCAGGCAAGCAACGAAATCAGGTTAAGCCCGGCGCCGGCCGCCATTCAACTGAATGATGCGATTAAGGATACCGAGAATTGGTACGCATCGGCTAACGCTCCCGAAGCGGCCAAGCATAGTCTGACGATGCATGACGGCTACGCGATTTACCGGGGCCAAACCTTTGAGAACGAATTGCTGTCGTTCAACATGACCACGAAAGCAAGCGGCTGGCCCAGCATCCTATTCCGGGCGCAGCATGAAAGCGATGAGCCGATCGGTCCGGACAGCTCGGCCTATATTGCCGTGATCAAACCGGAAGGGATTGAATTGCAGCGATTTAACGATGGCATACGAACGGTCTTCTACGGCAATATCGGGGGAGATCAAAGCAAATATGGCGATATTATTCCCAATACGTTTTTTGATTACGAGAGGGAAAGCAATCTCGTTCAAATAGGAGCCGTAAATACCGATGAAGGCGTGAGACTTCTCATGCACATCAACGGCGAGCTGGTATTCGACTGCGTGGATACGTTCGAAGGAAGAATTGAGCAAGCGGGCTATTTCGGCACCTATCAGGCCGGCAACGAAATCAGATTAAGCCCGGTCCCTACCGCCGTCCAGTTGAACGATGCGATCCGGGATGCCGGGAATTGGTACGTATCGGCTAAGGCTGCTGAAGCGACCGAGCATAGCCTTACGCTGCAAGACGGCTACGCGATTTACCAAGGCCAAACCTTTGAGAACGAATTGCTGTCTTTCAACATGGGCACGGAAGCGAGCGGCTGGCCCAGCATCGTGTTCAGGGCGCAGCATGAAAGCGACGATCCGATCGGTCCGGACAGCTCTGCCTATATTGTCGTGATCAAACCGGAAGGGATTGAACTGCAGCGATTTAACGATGGCGTACGAACGGTCTTCTACGGCAATATCGGGGGAGATCAAAGCAAGTATGGCGATATTATTCCCAATACGTTTTTTGACTACGAGAGGGAAAGCAATCTCGTTCAAATAGGCGCCGTGAATACCGACAAAGGCGTCAGACTTCTTATGTACTTGAATGGCAAGCTGGTATTCGACTGTCTGGATACGTTCGAGGGAAGAATTGAGCAAGCGGGTTATGTCGGCACCTACCAGGCCGGCAACAAGATTAAGCTGGGAACAACGTTCATGACGAGCGCCGGCGAAGGGTCAAATGCCAAAGATTTGCTTCAGCTGGAGATTCAAAGGGCGAAACAGCTGCTGCAAGAGGCGGAGTATGGAACGGAACTGGGGCAATATTCTTTATGGGCAAAAGACTATCTTGAAGCTTCAATTAACATTGCCCAGGAAGTTTACGACAATCCGGCTTCGACGGAATCCGAACTGGCAGCTATGCTGAATCGGATGAAATCCGCGAAGCAGACATTCATGAAGTCCCAGAATGTCCGCTTGAATGTCGCTTTGGGCAAGTCTGCTGTTAGCTCGGAAGGAGATAATCCGTCCGTCAACTTTGGACCGGATCGCGTAACAGACGGCGTTGTCAGCTTCGATAACGGCTGGAGCGCGGAATCCGGCGCTGGAGGGTGGCCGGAAGATGAACGCGTAGCGCCGTGGGTGACAATCGATCTGGAAGATGCTTATAAGATTACGGGAGTCGAGGTCGTTGCCAGACCGGATGGGGAATACGACGGCGAAAGAAGAGGGTTCCAGATTCAAGCGTCGAACGATCCGAATTTTGCAGAAGGCAGCTATACCGTATTGGGCGAAGTTGGAAGCACTGCGTTCAAGGGACCTTCCCGGTTGTTCGACGTGACGGACGACAATAAGTATCGGTATATTCGATATGCGAAGATGAGTATTGACTATGCTTTTGTGTCGGAAATTAAAGTGTACGGCCAAGGGATTCAGGAATGGTACTCTGTAAGCGGGGTTATCAGAGATAGGAACGGTCAGCCTGTATCCGGGGCGGCTGTGAGCATCTATTCGTTCGATAACCGGGAAGCTGCGTTGGGGTCGGCAATGACGGATAATACCGGCAGCTATACGATTGACGCTTCTCTGGTTTCGGGCAAGTATTGGTTAAAGGCGACTGGCAAAGGCGGAATGGAAACGTCGGATACCATTTTTATCCCGTACGCTCACGTTGCCGATGCAGATCTGGTTCTGGATGCGGATACTCCGAATCCTGCTGAGCCATTTAGCATCGAGGGGCCGACGTTTACCGACTTAAATGGAGCGACTATCGATTCGCTGGCAGCATCTTCTACAGTTCTAGGCCATGTGACGATGACCAACCAGTTGTCCGTGGAGCACGAAGCCGCTCTGATCATTGCGTTGTATTCTCCGAAAGGAACGATGGAGAGCATGTCGTACGTGGGGGCGCAAATTCAGCCGTTCGAAACGGTTACGCTCTCGACTGGACTCTCGACGCCTGCAGCTGTGAACGGCAACTATGTCAAAGTATTTGTGTGGGATAGCTTGCAAGGTATGCAGCCGCTTGCGGAGGCAACTACGTTCAAGTGACGAGATAAGGGATATAATGTGAAACGGCCTCGTCCTGAATGACTATGGACGAAGGCCGTTTTATATTTTGCTGCGAGAGACAAAGCAATCAAACGCCGACGTCGTTCTGGTTCTGCGAGCCGAGCAGCAGCTGCCGCTTGCTCCGGTATTGCGACGGCGTGCTGTCCACCCACTTGCGGAACTGGCTGGAGAAGTGGGACGGGATGGGCCAGCCCACCCGCGCTCCGACCGCCTCGATGGACAGATCGGTGGAAGCGAGCAGCAGGCAGGCCTCCTGTACGCGGCGGGCCAGCACATAGTCGGTCACCGTATGGCCCGTCTCCTCCCGGAACAGATGGGAGACATGATACTTGGACAGGTGCAGGTCGCTTGCGAGCTTCTCCAGCTGGAACGGCTCGTGATAGTGCTGCTCGATCCACTCCAGGATTGCTTCGGTATGCGAGGCGGAGCGGGAGGCGGACGGCAACCTGTCCTGCGGATAAGCGCCTTCGCTCTCCAGAAAGACGAGCAACTGCATAAGCAAGGCGGTATGCAGCGAATGGCGGCCCTCCGGAGGCGCCTTCTGCAGCAGGGAACTATAATAGAGGAGGAGCGGCTCCACGGGATGGCGGCTGGAGAAGCCGCGGAACACATGCGTCGTCAATCGATCCTTCCAAATGCGCCTTAGTCCGGCGGCCAAACTGCCAAAGGTTTGGAGCGTGCCCGCTACCGCATTAGGCTCGAAGTGCACGATGGAGCGGGTGTAGGCCGAGTGATCCGTCAGCGCTTTCACATAATGAAGCTGATAGGGCTGGAAGAGGAACAAGATGCCAGGCTCGATGGTGTAGACCGTCTGATCGAGTACGACGCTGCCCTCTCCTTCGTGGACGTATAGCAGCTCGATGCCTTGATGGTAATGAAAGTAGCCCCGGTAGCCGGGCTCTGCCTCCCGATGCAGCACGGCGTGGATAGGCGCCTCCTGAAAATCGACGAACGAGATGCGGCTCATATCGTTCTCCTTCCTTGTTAAGACTTGTCCAGCCGATTATTAATCGCAATTTAACTATAGTCTATCACAAGACAACTGAACTGTCGCAACGCAACATCTGGTATCCTCATAGGTAGAAACCAATGGGAAGAGGGATGCGCATGTGGCAGCAAATTATGGACGACGTGGTACAGAAAACGAAACAAAACATCGAGCGTTACGGCGATTTATTCCCGCATGTCAGTTTAAACGATCAATACCTGCTTAATGATAATACGGATTGGACGGACGGCTTCTGGTCGGGCCTGCTGTGGCTCTGTTACGAATATTCGGGAGACGAGAGCTTCAAGGAAGCGGCTCGCCGTACGGTGGCCAGCTTCAGGAAGCGCCTAGACAACAATATCGCGCTGGATCATCACGATATCGGCTTCCTGTACTCTCTATCGTCGAAGGCGCAGTGGATGATTGAAGGCGACGAAGAAGCGAAGCAGCTGACGATCGAAGCGGCGGATGTGCTAATGGGTCGCTGGCGTCCGGAGATCGGCATCATCCAGGCCTGGGGGCCGAAGGGAGATCCGGATAACGGCGGTCGGATCATTATCGACTGTCTGATGAACCTGCCGCTGCTCTACTGGGCGCACAAGGTAACAGGAGAACAGAAATATTACGACGTTGCGGTAGCGCATGCGGAACAAAGCCGCCGTTTCCTCGTTCGCGGAGACGACTCCTCGTACCATACGTTCTACTTCGATCAGGAGACGGGCGACGCGCTGCGCGGAGGCACGCATCAGGGCTATAAGGACGGCTCGACGTGGACGCGCGGACAGGCATGGGGCATCTATGGTTTTGCGTTATCCTACCACTATACCAAAAACGAGCAGTATCTCGAGACTTCCATTCGGTTGGCGAAATATTTCCTGGAACGTCTGCCGGAAGATCTTGTCGTATACTGGGACTTCGACGCCCCCGTTAACGCGGAGACGAAACGCGACAGCTCGGCTTCGGCCATCACGGCATGCGGCATTCTGGAGCTGCTCAAGGTATTGCCGGCGGATCATGAGGATCGCGCAACCCTCGAGAAGGGTCTGGAGCAGACGATGAAGGGACTTGCAGAAGGATACTCCACGGTGGGCAAGCCGGATGCGCAAGGGCTGCTTGAGCGCGGCTCTTACAGCGTGCGCGGAGGCCACTCCCCGGACGACTATATGATCTGGGGCGACTATTACTATATGGAAGCGTTGATGCGTATCGAGAAGGGCCATAAGGGCTACTGGTACGAATAATATATTCAGTTTATGCCGGAGCCGGGTTGGCTCCCATTTACCGCATAAAAGAAGGAACCGCCGCGCGAGCTTGGACTCGGGCGGCGTTTTTTTTGCGCACTTGACCGCACAAGCGCACGGAGCAGAAATGAGCAAGAAGCGGGGTTGTGCAATGCCAAATATGGAAATGATGCACCTTTTCCCTCCTCAGCGACGTCAAAGAGATTAGAGATATCCTAAAAGGGGGTTGTATTGTGCGAAGAATCAAATACATGATGTTCCTGACCGTCAGCATAATGTTCGTCTCGATCGTGTCGGCGGGATGCAGCGGGAAATCTTCCGGGACACCGCCGGGCGAGCCAGGGGGCGCTCAAGCCGATCGGGTTGTCGTCTCCCGATCCATCGAATTCGCCCGCGTAAACGACAGACCATACGGCATATTCGACGGGAAGAAGGAAATAGAGGCCTTCGCCAAGGCGATTCAGACGGGGGATAAAATGAGAGGGCAGCTGGATATCGACTTCCCGGATTACGACGTCGTCATCGACCGGAACGGCAAGCGGAAGCAAATTCACTTGTGGCTGGACCAGCGGAGCAACCGCGGCATGTTTACGTATGTGAGCGACACGGGAACAGGGTACACGCTGACGGAGAAGTCGACGAAGGAGCTTGTGAAGCTGATCTGGGGAATCGGCTATGATGCCGACAAGGCTACCGAGAACGGAGATATCGTAGCCGAGCTGTCCGGGGGCGTTCGCAATGCGGAGCATTGGCTTTCTTTTGTAGACCATGTAGAGAGGGGAGAGTTGGCCGACATTCAGGTGGTCTATTATACGAAAGAGGGCGATCCAATCTTTCGTAATCTGATCCATAACGGGGATTCGCTCAGACTCAGGTACGACAATACTCATGATGCATATGGAACGCCGGTGGACCGAACGGATTTCTGCGATGGAATCGAGGCGCAGGAAACGGAGCAAGGGACGGTCTATACTCTCGCGGGCTGCAGCGACAGCGAGACGGGGTTCGAGCTTGTGCTCCCGGGCTCCGGAGATGGGGACTGATTCCGCTGTGCCTGAGTCGTTGCCTCCTTCGCCCTGTATGCTATACTGTATATCAAATACACAAATAGCGGACGACGGCGGTGAAAAAGGTCACGATGATACGAAATGAAGAGAACGAGCGGGATGAGAAGCTGAAAGTGCTGCCGGACAGCGTGAAGCTTAGCTGGGGCATTACGAAGAAGGGACGCAGAGGGCCAAAGGGGGAGCTAAGCGTTCCCCAGATCGTGCAAGCGGCGATTGCCATTGCCGACGAAGAAGGGCTGACGGCGGTGTCGATGAGCCGGGTGGCCCAGTCGCTCGGGTACACGACGATGTCGCTGTATCGATACATCGCAAGCAAAAACGATCTCCTCCTGCTGATGCAGGACGCGGTCTGCGACTTCTCCATCCCGGAGGAGCGGAGCGGGGAGACGTGGCGGGACCGGATGAAGGAATACGTGGCACTGTCCGTTGCGGTATTCCGCGAGCATCCATGGTATGCGGATATTCCTTTCGAGAGTTTGCCGCTTATGCCTCATAACCTCCGTATCCTCGACTGGATGATGCGCATTATGAGGGATTTTCCCGTTAACGATTTTGAGAAAATGTCGTTCCTGCTGCTCGTCAGCAGCTATTCCAGAGCTTGCGGCATGATCGAGCGCGACGTCGCGCTTGTGATGAAGGAAAAGGGCTCCATGGACAGCTTCCATGGCCAAAATTATACGGCCGCGCTGCAAGAGTTGATCAAGCCTGACCAGTACCCTTACTTGCATCCCCTCGTCATGTCGGGAGCGTATACGGACGAGGCGGACAACCCTATCAAGGACGATCTGGATTTCGGACTGGAGCGCATCCTGGACGGCATCGAGCAATATATCGAGACGAAGCGAAAGCTGAGATAAGGGAGCCCGCATATGGCTTCAAAACAAAAAATCACTCATCGCCCCTTCCTATCCTGGAAGGATGCGTGAGTGATTTTTTAATTTAGGTAAGCAATCCATTCGCCATGCGTTTTCTCTATATCTCGGAAGGCAACGCTCCGCGCTTCGCCGCGCCGCCAAAGGACGGCGTAGCCGTTTCGCCCTGACGTATAGGAAAGCATATGAGTTTACTCATACTTTCGCTATACGTTTCACCACGTTCCGCTGAAAATTATATTTCATATCGTCCGACTACTTATGGGCGCGGCCTGCGAGAATTGTACCTATATACACAAATTTTCACCCATTTATACTGGAAAACAGAGAAATTGATCGTATATACACAAATCCGCCCCGACAATGAATAAAAATCTCCTTTTTCGGATGAGATTTGTGTATATTTGTACAATTTGCTGTTCTGCGGCGAGCTTGGCTCGCAAAATTGAGCATTATTGCTCAATTGCTGTCCGGAGCGATACTTCTTGTGTTCGTTAGTCCCGGGATTTTCGGGCGAACGCAATGGCGCCCCAGATCATGGCGCCGGCCAATATTCCGCCGCACCAGAGGAGAGCTTGCCAGCCGTGATCGGAAGCCGGGCTGCCGGACAGCAGGCTTCGGATGGTCTCGATGACGGGCGTGATGGGCTGGTGGTTCGCGAACCCCTGCAGCCACGAAGGCATCGTCTCCGTCGGCACGAACGCGCTGGACAGGTAAGGGAGGAACAGCAGCGCGAAGCCGTAGCCGCTCGCGGCCGCCGGACTGCCGGTTACGAGACCGATTGCCGCGAACAGCCAAGTGAACGTCAGAATGAATAAAGCGACGAGTCCTACTGCGAGCAGCCACTCCACGAAGCTTGCGCTGGGTTCGAAGCCGACGAGCAACGCGACGCCGATCACGATGCAGGTAGCGACGAGATTGCGCGCGAGGCTGGCCGCGACGTGACCCGTTATGACGGCCGTCGCCTGGATCGGCATCGTCCGAAACCGGTCGATGATACCGTTTGTCATGTCGGTCGCTACGTCGACGGCCGTACTGGAGGCGCCGAAGCCGGCGCATAACAAAATGATGCCGGGAACCACATAATTGACATAATCGCCGCCGGAGGAGATAGCCCCGCCGAATACATAAGTAAAGAGCAGCATAAGGAATATAGGCAGCATAATGGCCATGAGCAGAGCCTCGACATTGCGAATGCTGTGGCGCAGGCTTCGCCCGATAAATACGATGTTAGTCGTCCATAGCGTTTTCATCCTGCGGATACCTCCTTGTTCGCCGTTTCCACCTGCCCTTGTGTAAGTGCGAGGAACACATCGTCCATGCTAGGCTTGCGGATCCCGATCCGGGTGTCGGGCGGATAGAGGCCGACGAGCTCGTTTATGGTTTGACGGATGTCGGAGAGTCCTCCGGTCGTTGGAATGGAGGTCAAGAGCTCGTCGTTGCCGTCGCGTAGCTCGATGACTTCCCCGCCGACTCTGGCCTTCAGCTCTTCCGAGGTGCCCTCGGCCACGATGTGTCCGCCGTGAATAACGGCGATTCGATCGGCTAACTCGTCGGCTTCTTCCAGATACTGCGTCGTGAGCAGAATCGTAATGCCTTGCTGCTTGAGCGCCAGAATCATCTCCCACAGGGCGCGGCGGCTGATCGTATCCAGACCCGTCGTCGGCTCGTCAAGGAACAGGACGGAGCGATTGGCGACAAGACTGAGCGCGAGATCCAGGCGGCGGCGCATGCCTCCGGAGTAGGTTTTGGCGCGTTTGCCGGCTGCATCTTGCAGCTGGAATTGCTTTAGCAGCTCGTTCGTTCTTTTGCGGGCTTCCGCACCGGATAATCCGGATAATCGGCACATCATCATCAGGTTCTCTTCGCCGGTCAGCACTTCGTCGACAGCCGCGAACTGGCCGGTCAAGCTGATGGAGCGCTTTACCTCCTTGCGGTCGCGGATCACGTCGTGGCCCGCTACGCTTGCGGACCCGGCATCGTGGGATGCCAGCGTGGAGAGGATGCGGATTAACGTGGTTTTGCCTGCGCCGTTCGGCCCCAGCAGCGCGAAGATGGCCCCCGAGGGTACGGAGAGATCGAGTCCGTTCAGAACGCTTTTGTTTTTGTACGATTTGCAAAGCCCTCGTACATGGATAGCATAAGTTGTCATGCGGCTTCACTCCTTTTCTCATTAACTGTATGTGTTATAAACAGTATATGTCGCACTCTGTTTTGACTCCTCGGTCTTGAGACTGAATTTGAGAGGCCGGCAGATGTAGATTCGGAAATGGAAAAAGGGGCTGTCCAATAAGTCTCCAAAATAAAAAGTTGGGCGGAAAATGTCTTCCGTCCAACTTATTGGTGAACCTGCTTTTTCGGGAAAGTGGCGAGGGGGATGCCTGCCACTTAACATTTAACCAAAACGGGGCATCCAGCATTCCGTTTTCACTGAGTTATGGGGTAACCATTTTTCCAGGAGCCGGCCTATTTGGTGGATTGTGTATGAATTTTCATATACGTTTGGCCAGGAGGTGGCCTATTTGGTGGATTGTGTATGAATTTTCATATACGTTTGGCTAGGTGCCAGCCTAACCCTACCCGGCTACCTTAAAAGTTCACTTCTCGGACAGCCCCTTTTAAATTACTTCTATACTTGGTCTCTATTTCTCGGAACAAAACCTACTGCGCCGCCAAAGGACGGCGACAGCCGTTCACCTTGATTAAAGTGCATTCTCTTCATGCATGTCTTTTACTGGACGAAGTTGGCCTCCACCTCTGCGCTGGCCGGAGGCAGCTCCATGCCTTTCTTCCAGACGAGCACGGAATCCTTTTTGCTTCCGAAGTAGAGGGCTTCGATCTCGCGGCCGTTGCCGTGATTTAATTGGTAGGCGTTGTTTTCGCTTTCGTCGAAGGTGTAGTACATGTTGAAGAGACCCACATCTACGATCTTTTTCTTTTTGACAACGGGGCGCAGAGGGACGATGTACTTGTTGCCATTCTCGTCGGTTTCGGCGCTTGTCCGGTTCAGATCGTATTCATCGTTTATGGACACATGATAGACGATTCGACCGTCCGATAAGCGGGACACGTCGGCAATCTCAATCAACTCCGATGGCACGGGGCGGATATTCCATTGGAACAGCCCGATATACCCGGAGACCAATACAGCGCAGATCGATACGGTAATGACGGCCCCCTTTGTAAAGGCCATCAGCTTCGAGCGGCTCCACACCTTCGAGAGAGAACGAAGCCCGGAGCCCTCCCGGGAATTCGATTCGAGAACGGATGGCGAAAGCGGCAGCGCCGCTTCCAACTCGGCGAGTGCCATCCGGCAATCGTCGCACTTTGTTATATGCTCCTCGACGAAGCGGCGGCTTGCAGGGCTGCACACCTCATCGGCGTACAGCGGCAACAGGTCTTTGACGATGTCGCAAGTGGTATCCTTCATGGGGAATCCTCCTTCAATTCGGCTAGCAGTCTTTTTTTGGCGCGATAGAAGGTGACCCTGGCCCAGCTTTCCGTCTTGCCGAACAGCCCGCTAATCTGGGCGAACGACAGCTCGCCGAATATACGCAGGGTGAACACTTCCTTATAAGGCTCGTCCATTCGGTGTAGCGCCTGATGAACGCGATAGGCTTGCTCCCTGTTCGCCAAGGCGTCTTCCAGATTCGGACTCCGTAAGTTCGCGCGTTCGAGCATGGTTTCCTGGGAGATCCGCTTCTGTTTGTCCACATAGGTGAAATAGCTGTTTTTGGCGATTTGGCAGAGCCAGACGCTCATCTTGCATTCGCCTTTAAACGCATCGATGTTCTTTATTGCTTTGAGGAACGTTTCTTGCGTAATATCCTCCGCGATGGCGGCATCACGGCTTAGCGAAAGTACGAATGCATAGACGGGCTTAAAGTAATCGGCATAGATTTGCTCAAAATCGGTCACATTCTCACGTCCTTACGACAATAAGACTGGCTGGGAAGGAATTCGTTACAAGTTCTTATAGAAAAATCGGATCGTTCATGACAAAATGGGAATGTTTGATAATCGTTAATCATCTTAACAAGTTTGGAGGCAGCTTTCCATGCGCGTTTCGTTCAAATCGTTTATTGCGGGCTTCGCTTGCTGCGCGCTGCTTAGCGCTACTACTGCGTACGCTGCGGTCGGCTCGACCCGTATTGAGGTTTTCTTTAAGGATATTAAGTATATGATTGACGGGGAGCAGAAGCAGCCGGCACCGGACAAGCAGGGGTTTGTGTACAAAGGGACCACCTATGTACCGATTCGGTTCGTGGGGGAGTCGCAGGGCAAGGAAGTACTCTGGGACCCCGACCAGGAGACTGTCTGGGTAAGCGACGATCCCGGGGAGCTTACTTTGGATGACCTTGGCATAACGGATGCCGTAACCGGCGCGGCAATACAGCTAGGCATGACCAGGGAAGACGTGGAGAAACAGCTGGGTGAACCGATCGATGAGTTCGTGGGAAGGTATAATTACGACGGACTAGAAATTTTTTATAGAGATAACAAGGCCGTCGGCTTCATTATCAATGCATCCAATAATGAGACGAACAGGTACAGGACGGCGAGGGGAATTGGGCTGGGTACCTCTTATCGGGACGTATTAAGTCAATATGGAAGTCCGCGTGGACAAGAATCAATTTATGGTGACTTTTATGATAGCAGCATTACTTATATGTTCAAGGAGGAGGAAGGTATTCTAGAGAAGATAACGTCGCGCCTAGAGCCTTGGGACACCTCGAAGGTATACTACTTATCCATGAATGTGTTCAATAATGGCAACCGAGCCATTGGCTTTTTATTGATCGGCGACAAACCATTTGCCATGAACTCGAATTAAATTCGGGTGTTTGTCTGCCATATATAAGGACCCTCTGCAACGAATGATTTCGACGAATCTGCCCCCGGCGATCACGAATTCTGAAAAAAAGTTAATCCTGCAAACGTTTTCGAGTGTGCTATAATTTGGCGAAGCCTGAGGGGACTAGAGCCAAGCAGCACAGCACAAGCGATTGCTAGGAGGTAATCAAGATCGGAAAGGCCAGACGATTTCATAAACAATGGATACATATTATAGTGACGGCAATGCTGCTCCTCGCCATGCCGCTGACAGCCGCGGCCGCGCCGCAAGGAGCAAAGGCGGATAAGAACGCCGTCATCAAGCTCGACGGAGAGCAAGTGAAGCTGTCCGAAGCGCCGATGATGCTGGACGGGAGGATGTTCCTTCCGGTAGCTCTCATTGCGCAATTGTTCGACGCCAAGAAGGTAAGCTGGGACAAAGTGAATCAGGAGACAACGATCGAAACCGCCTTAGGCGATACAATCGTTTTGGGAGATGGCGTGCCAGTCGTCTATTTCAACGAAGGACGATATGTGATGGATGCCGCGCCGTTCATCGAGAACGGCAGAATGTACGCGCCGCTGCGACATGTAGCCGAGCTTCTGCATGCTACCGTCAAGTGGAACAAAGAGGAAGAAGCCGCCGAGTTAACGACGGTGGAGCCTGCGGTCATAAATGAGGAGAATGCGCTGACGGACGTGGTCAAGGCATTCGGCACGAGCGAAGCAGAGTTGCTGCAGCGCAACGAGCTTAAGAGCAAGGATACCATCAAGGCCGGCGTTAAACTGCGCGTGGTCATGCCCTCCGTTCTGGATAAACCAGCCAAGCCGTTCACAGAGCAGGACTACACGCTGTTAGCGAAAATTACGATGGTGGAATCAGGTTACGAATCGTACGAAGGCCAGCTTGCCGTCGCCAACGTTATTCTGAACCGCGTCAAGGATTCCCGATTCCCGAGCAGCGTTAAAGATGTTATCTACTCCGGCAAGCAATTTCCGCCGGCGCATAACGGGCTGCTCGACAAGGCGAAGCCGAATGCTAGCGTAATGCGCGCCGCAAAGGATGCCCTTAATGGCAAGAACAACGTGCAGGGAGCCGTCTACTTCTTTAACCCGAAGGTGTCCAAGGGGGCGTTCTGGTCTAGTCTGGACGTTGTCGCTAAGATCGGACATCATCATTTTGCCGAATAGAATATTAGAGAGACGCATAGCCGAGTTGTCGGTTATGCGTCTTTTTTGTTCGATTACTGATGCTTCCGGCGTCGGAGTCGGATGAGCCATATAGCGACGATTGAGACGGCGAGCAAACCTGCGACGGCGGCTAGCACGGGAATAAACGCGTTCGAGTTCGAGGGGGGCGATGAACTTTGATCAATCCTGCTTGCCTCACTTGATATCGAGATGGGCTGGATAGCGATGTCCTTCATGGCGAGCTCTCTTGACGCGTTCCAGAGCCCGCTTCGACCGCATAGATGAGTGCGCAGCTTTCCTTCCCGTTCGCCTCCGAATACGAGATACGTCTGACCGGGCACATACGGATCCCATCCGTTGTCAAAGATTTCGATGCGTGATTCGGCTACGCCTTTCCACGCTGTCTGCACCTGGAAGATCGTAAGCCCTTCCTTGTTCGCGGCAAGAGCCTGCCCCATGAACGCGACGGAGCTGCGAGCCAGTTCTTCTGTCGCGGCGTCGGGCTCGGCGCAACTCAATGCTTGGACAGAAGGCAACGAGACAAACGCGAGGCAACTGCCAATCATGAGGATAAGGGCAATGATTTTCTTTATGAGGCAACCTCCTCTCCTGCCAGAAAGTTATTTATCCTACTGACGTTTACAATGAAAAAGAGGTTGCTCCGGCGCGTAATTTTTTTTGCAACTGGATAATGGCAAAAGCCGAATACGCTTATTTCAATAAATTCTCCGCCATTCTGTCCGCTGCGGCTGCTGTCGATAATCCCGAGACGGTTGCAGATTGGAACACCTTCATAAGCGTGCCGTAGATGTTCTCCACGTTACGCTTCGCCTCCACCGCATCTCCTCCGCCTAACTCAGATCCTGTTACAATGATGCCGCCCGCGTTAATAACGTAATCCGGCGCGTACAGAATGCCAAGCTTGCGCAGCTCGTCTCCGTGTCGCGGCTCCGCGAGCTGGTTGTTCGCAGCGCCTGCCACGATTCTGCAGTCCAGCCGGCTTAGGATGTCGTCGTTCAGTATCCCTCCAAGCGCGCAAGGCGCGAAGACATCGCATGGTACGGAGAAGATAGCTTGTGGCGTAATGGTTGCAGCGCCGAACTCCAGAGCGGCCAGCTTGACGCGCGCCTCGTCGATGTCCGTCACGACGAGGTAGGCACCAGCCTCGCGAAGGTAGCGGCATAGCCGGAAGCCGACCTTGCCCAGCCCCTGTACGGCGACGGTCCTGCCCAGCACGGATTCCATGCCGAACACTCTTTTCAGCGCAGCCCGAATTCCGAGGTATACCCCGTATGCCGTCATTGTGGCGGTAAGATCATTGACGGCGCCGAGGGACCCCGACACGTCGGTCACATAGGAGGTCGTCTCGCGAATGCGGTCCATGTCAGCGACTGTCGTGCCGAGATCCATTCCGGTAATGTAATGCCCTTGCAACCGATCGATGTATCGTCCCAGCATTCGGAGCAGTCCGTCGCGCGGACCCTGCTTTGGGTGGGATAGAATGACGGCTTTGCCGCCGCCATAGCGGAGTCCGGAGATTGCGTTTTTGTAGGTCATGCCTTTGGCTAGCCTCAAGGCGTCGTTAATGGCCGCTTCGTCGTTGTCGTATTGCCACATTCTGCAACCGCCGAGCGCAGGCCCCAATTTGGTATTGTCGATGGCGATAATCGCCTTAAACCCGCTTGCACGGTCCTGGAGGAAGAACACCCCTTCATAATCCGGTTGCCACATCTCCATGGGAGGCCCTCCTTCGCCTGTAAGTGCTGTATGGTGTAGGATATTCAGCTCAGTGTGGGGAGGACTAGGCTTTTGAAGGAGAATAGCAGTGCGAAGCGCCGACTGAGCAGTAACTTTGGATGCTGTAGCCCGAGAAAATCGGGTTACAGGGTGTAGCGGAGTATCTGTGTATGCTGTAGCCCGAGAAAATCGGGTTAGAGGGCGTAGCGGAGCAACTTTGGATGCTGTAACCCGAGAAAATCGGGTTACAGGGCTCAGCAGAGTAACTTTGGATGCAATAGCCCGAGAAAATCGGGTTACAGGAGCGCCGGAAGCGCCGCAAAGCGCAATAGCCCGAGAAAATCGGGTTACAGGGATCATCGGAGCGACTTTTGGATCTGTAACCCGAGAAAATCGGGTTACAGGGATCATCGGAGCGACTTTTGGATCTGTAACCCGGGAAAATCGGGTTACAGGTCGCATCGGAGCGACTTTGGATGCTGTAACCCGGGAAAATCGGGTTACAGGGCTCAGCAGAGCAACTTTGGATGCAATAGCCCGAGAAAATCGGGTTACAGAAGCGCCGGACGCGCCGCAGAGCGCAATAGCCCGAAAAAGTCGGGCTATGGCTTCGAACGCAGCTGTCAGTTCCCCCCGTTACTGAACGCAAGCTCATCCATCGGGGGTAGCTTCGTCCGAAGCGGCGGAAAGCCCATATCGTCTGCGTTCGAGCCGCCCATACAGGCGGAAATGTACGGACAGCAGGGGATTGGCCCTCTCGAAATGGGGGCAAATGTACGGGAAAAGACCCAAGTGTACCTTCCGGAACGCGGCATAAGTCCACTATGATCAGGTCATGGAAGCGTATCCAAATATCGCGACTCCCGCTTTCGGGGGAGAGGGCGACGTGCGCAACAGACATAGGGGAGGGATCGTTCTGCAGCAATCTACATCAAGACAAAACCACTCGATGAAGGGCTTTTATTCGGCTAAGAACGGGTATGGGAGACAATTTGCCAAAAGCTTGCGCAGGCATTGGCAGCTCTACGTGCTCGTCTTACCGCCGCTATTGTTTTTTGTTATTTTCAAATATGTGCCCATGGCCAACGCGGTGCTGGCGTTTAAGGATTACAACGTCATCAAGGGCATCTGGGGGAGCCCATGGGTCGGCCTGAAATATTTTAATATGTTTTTCGAGAACCCGATCTTCTGGACGCTGGTGCGGAACACGATGCTGCTGAGCTTTTATCAATTGCTGGCCGGGTTCCCGATTCCGATCCTGCTGGCGCTTATGTTGAACGAAATCCGCAATGGCCGTTTCAAACGGTTTATTCAGCTGGTTACTTTCGCGCCGTATTTTATTTCCACGGTCGTCATGGTGTCCATGATCATGTTGTTTCTGGCGCCGCGGCTTGGTTTCGTAAACATCGCGCTCCAGTATTTCGGCTTCGAGCCGATCAATTTCCTGGGCGAGCCGAACATGTTCCGCTCCATCTATGTATGGTCGGACATTTGGCAGACGGCCGGATATGCGGCAGTGATCTATCTCGCGGCTTTGGCGGGCATTGATCCGACGTTGTACGAGGCGGCGAAGGTGGATGGCGCGTCGCGGTTCCAGAAAATCTGGCATGTCGACCTGCCCGGCATTCTTCCGACCATTACGATTATTCTCATCCTTAACGTAGGCAACATCATGTCGATCGGCTTCGAAAAAATTTATTTGCTGCAAAATTCGCTCAACCTGCCCAAGTCGGAGGTCATCGCGACCTACGTATACAGCATGGGTCTGCTGAATGCCAACTACAGCTTTGCAACGGCGGTCGGATTAATTAATTCCGTTATTAATCTCATCCTTTTGGTTGCGGTCAACAGCTTCGCCAAACGAATCTCGAACAACAGTATCTGGTAGGCAAGGGGGAACTATCAATGGCTATTTCATCAACAGTGCCGAAACGCAAAATACGGGAGTCGGCCGGAGATCGCCTATTTGTTTTTGCGATCTACGTCATTCTGAGCCTGGTGCTCGTTGCCGTATTGTATCCGCTAATCTATATCGTCAGCAGCTCGATCAGCAGTCCTTCGGCCGTCGTATCCGGCAAGGTGTGGCTCTGGCCGGTGGACATTTCGTTCAGGGGGTTCCAGACGATATTCAAGACGCCGCTTATTATGACGGGTTACGGCAATTCCCTGTTTTATATGGCCGTGGGGACGCTCATTAGCGTAACGCTTACCGTCATGCTGGCTTATCCGCTTTCGAGAAAAACGTTTTTTGGCCGCAAAGGCATCCTGATGCTGGTGATGTTCACGATGCTGTTCGGAGGAGGATTGATCCCGACTTATCTCGTCGTAAAGGAGCTCGGCATGATCGATTCCCGGCTGGCCCTGCTTATTCCGAACGCGATCTGGGTGTGGCAAGTAATCATTGCGCGATCGTTCTTCCAATCCACGATTCCCGATGAGCTGGCCGAAGCGAGCGAGATCGACGGATGCAGCGATTGGCGCTTCCTTGGCAGCGTTGTTCTTCCTCTATCGAAGCCGATTATCGCCGTGCTGGTCCTCATGTACGCCGTTGGGCAATGGAATGCGTATTTCGACGCGCTCATTTATTTGAAGTCCGATAAATTGTTTCCGCTCCAGCTTGTGCTAAGGAGCATCATCATTCAGAACAACAGCGCGGGAGCGATGGATATCAGCATTCAGGTGCAAAGGGCTCAACTGGCAGAGCTGCTCAAATATTCGCTGATCGTGGTGGCGACGCTGCCGGTACTCATTATTTACCCGTTCGTGCAGCGCTATTTTGTCCAAGGGATGCTTGTTGGCTCCATCAAAGGCTAATGTGGATCCCACACTATAAGGAGGTGAGAACGATGTAAACGTCCGGGGCATGGAGGAGAAACGCTCTACGACAACAATTGGGGAAACAAAGTTCCATCATACTTGCGAACGCAAAGGGGAGTAGAATGCAAATGAAAAAATTAAGCTGGAGCTTGATGTCGCTCTTACTCGTTTTGGCGCTGGTCCTGTCCGCCTGCTCGGGCAAAAACGAAAACGCCGGAACGAACGGCACGCCGACGGACGGTGGTTCATCCGGCGCGGCAACGGATACGCCGTCGAAGCCGGTGGAGATTAGCGTGTTTGCCGTGCAGGAACAAGGCATCGATCTCAATACCAACAAGTTTACGCAGCACGTCTCGGATATGTTTAACATTAAATTCAACTTCGAAGTCATCCCATCCGACGGCGCGAAGGAAAAGCGTCAAATCTCGCTTGCGAGCGGAGATTATCCCGATGCCTACATGCTGACGCATTACGTCGATCAATTTTCGCAAGCCGATCTGCTGAAATTCGGCAAGCAGGGCGTCATCATTCCTTTAAACGATCTGATTGACAAGCATGCTCCGAACATTAAAGCCGCCATGGAATCCAATGCGGATCTAAGAACGCTGAATACGGCTCCCGACGGCAACATCTACGGACTGGTCGCTTACACGCAATGTTTCCACTGCTCGTACCCGAGCAAAATGTGGATCAACACGGAATGGCTGGAGAAGCTGAATCTCGAAATGCCGACTACGCCGGAAGAATTTAAAAATGTTCTGAAAGCGTTTAAAACGGAAGATCCGAACGGAAACGGCAAGCCGGACGAAGTAGGACTAAGCGGCTCGACAGAAGAGTTCGGCGTGCGCGTCCTTCCGTTCCTGATGAATCCGTTCGTCTATAATGACGACAGAAACTATTTGAACATGACAAGCGGCAAAGTGGAATCCGCCGCGATCAAACCCGAATGGAAAGAAGGACTCGCTTACGCGAAATCGCTGTACGATGAAGGGTTAATCGATCCGGGAGCATTTACGCAAAACGCCGAGGCGCTCAAAAAAATCGGCGAAAACGCGGATGCCGAAATTTTGGGCGTCGGCGCAGGCATGCATCCGGCCATCTTTATCGACATGGCGGGCCCTCGCTTCCCGAAATACCATCCGGTACCGCCGCTTCAAGGACCAAGCGTGTCGTTTGCGACGCATGACAACGGCGGCGTATCGCCGGGAGGCAAGTTCGCCATTACGAACAAAGCCAGCGAAGAAGCGCAGATCGCCTTGATCAAGCTTGCCGATTACATGTTTACGCCGGAAGGACAAACGAACGGCGGTTCCGGCATGAAGGGAATCGATTGGGAAGACCCGGCGCCTGGAGATACGGCGCTCGGCGAAGGCGTAGCGCCTATGGTCAAAACGATTCCGGGCGTGGAGGGCGAGGCGCCGAGAAACGCAGGCTGGTCCGGCATGGCGCATTTCTATATGCCGAAGGAATACCGCGACAGCTGGGTGCAAGGCACGGACATTAACGACCCGTCCAACTACGAGCGCAAGCTGTATGAAGCAACGAAGTTGTACGAAGGCCATGAGCCGAAGGAGCTGTTCCCGTTCTGGTCGCTTTGGGTTGATCCAGCCGACAGCGACGAGATAGGCATGCTGCAAACGAACATCCGCAACTACATCGAGCAAAATGCGCTGCAATTCGTTACGGGCAACAAGGATCTAAATAAAGACTGGGATGCCTATGTGCAAGGGCTGAAAGACTTGAAGCTCGATCGTTATCTCGAGATTTTGCAAAAGACTTATGATGCGTCCGTAAAAGGGTAACAGGGAACGATTCATGTCGGGCACTTCCGGGCGGAGTGTCCGACGTTCTTGAAATGTGAGGTGCACAACATGAGGGTAACGCAGACGGTCATTCGTCTGAACGACTACGGGATCAAGCCGGATTCGGGAGAGGACGCGACAACGGCGATGCGAAAGGCGATCGAAGATGTCGCAAAGATCGCGGGGCCCGTCGTGCTGACATGCGACCCGGGAAGATACGATTTGTATCCTAAGCATGCCGCCAAGAAGCCTTATTATATTTCCAATACGGCCAGCGAAGCCGAAAATTCCGACGCGACCAAGACAATCGGCATTCATCTGCAGGGCATGAAGAACGTAACCCTCGACGGCAATGGTTCCTTATTCGTATTCCATGGCAAGCAAACGATGCTCGTAGTCGACGGCTGCGAGGAGGCAAGTATCCGGAATCTGCGTCTGGATTACGAGCGGCCGACCGTGACGGAAATGACCATTGAGCGAATCGGCGACAATTTCCTCGATACCGTTGTCCATAGGGACAGCCGTTACGAGCTGAAGAACGGCAGTCTGATCTGGCAGGGCGAAGGCTGGCGCTTCCGTGACGGTCCCATGCAAGAATACGATCCGCTTACGAATACAACCTGGCGCATCGATAATTTTGTCATTGCCGCGAAGCGGGTCGAGGAGAGAGGGCACGGTCGGCTAAGACTGTACTTCGCCGAGGGTCATCTACCTTCGACGGCAGTCGGTCGCGTCTTCCAATCCAGAGACGGCATCCGCGACCAGGTTGGCGCGCTTGTGATTCGGAGCCGCAAGGTCGAATGGAGCGACGTAGGCGTTCATTTCATGCACGGGCTGGGACTGGTCTGCCAATTCAGCGAGGATGTGAGCTTCGAGCGCCTGGAGATCGCCCCGCGGCAAGAGACGGGGCGCACCGTCGCCGCCTTTGCCGATTGCATTCACGTGTCGGGCTGCCGCGGGCTGATCCGGGTGGCGAACAGCCGATTTGTCGGCGCGCACGACGACGTAATCAACGTACACGGGACGTATCTGCGCGTTGTGGGACAACCTTCCCCGGACGAGGTGCTGCTCAGGTTCATGCATCCGCAAACGTACGGATTTCCCGCTTTCAGCGCAGGGGACGGGATTGAATTCGTTCGGTCCGAGTCGCTAATGTCCTACGCGGATGCCGTCGTGGCCGAAGCGGAGCTCGTGGATCCGCGCATCATGCGGATTAAACTCGACAGAAGCGTGCCGGAGCAATTACGTATCGACGATGTCATAGAAAATGTAACCTGGATGCCGGAAGTGGAAATCGTGGGCAACCGAATGGCCCGCATTCCGACTCGCGGAGTTCTGCTGACGACACGCAGGAGGTCGCTCATCGAGGGAAATCTCTTTGAGAGAATAACCATGTGCGCCGTGCATGTCGCATGCGACGCCGGAAGCTGGTACGAGTCCGGCATCGTAAAGGATCTGGCCATCCGGGGCAATACGTTTGTCGAATGCGGGCATGCGGATGCAGCCGTCATCTCCGTGTCTCCCGAGAATACGGCGACGGAGGAAGGCCGGTATGTGCATTCCCGTATCGTGATCGAAGACAACCGTTTCGACATGCGGGATGCCCCACTGCTGGATGCAAGCAGCACGGAGCATTTGATTTTCGCGAACAATCTGATCGCAGGTGGGGAGGAACGCCGCAAATTCGGAACGGCGATCCGGCTGGCCGCTTGCGACAAGGTATCGATCATGAACAATCGTTATTCCTGACAATCGGCATCTTGAGAGAAGTTGGACAGAGGAGGGGAGTAACCCCATTGCTTTGACAATATATCGACGAAAGGCGGAAAACGATGTTTGGAACGAAAGGCAAGCAGATGAGCGTTCGATTGGCGGGCGGGATGAGGAAGGCGCGAATCGCCGTATTGGCGTTTATCGTGTTGGCGGCTCAGCCCGGACTTTTCATACCGGGCGAGACGGCGACCGTGGAGGCGGCGTCGAAGGAAATAGCGGCCAAACCGTATATGGGCTGGAGCAGCTACAGCATGCAGGTGTACGACCACGGCCAGTGGATTACCGCGGAGCAGATCAAAGCGCAATCCGATGCGATGAAGGAGAAGCTGCAGCCTTACGGCTACGAATACATCAACGTGGATGCGGGCTGGAATGGGGCAATGGACGGCTACGGCCGGCCGATTCCGAGCACGACCCTGTTCCCGGACGGACTGCAGGATTTGATCGATTACGTTCATGCCAACGGGCAGAAGTTCGGGCTGTACGGCATTCCCGGGTTGTCTCCGGAAGCATACGAGCAGGATTTGCCGATCTATAATGCGCCGGGATGTTCGATGAGGGATATCGGCGATCCGACGCGGGGTTCCGATTATTGGGGCTTCGGCTACAAAATCGATTTTTCGAACGACTGCGCCCAGAAGTACATCAACTCCATTGCGGACCTGTACGCCGAATGGGGCGTCGACTTCCTGAAGTTCGACAGCGTGACGCCGGGCTCGGGCATCTCCGATCTTTCGCTGGATTCCCGCGACGACGTCAAAGCTTGGTATCAGGCGCTGGAGCCGCACGACATCTGGCTGGAGCTGTCCTGGGCGGTCGACATCAAATATATCGATCATTGGAAAAAATATTCCAACGGCTGGCGCGTCGACTGGGATATCGAATGTTATTGCGGCGACGGGGGGCTCACCGCATGGCCGAGCATCGCGCGGCTGTTCCCGATCGCGGAGAAATTTTGGCGCCATGCCGGTCCGGGTGGCTGGAACGACTTCGATTCGCTTAACGTCGGCAACGGGGCGATGGACGGCATTACGCCGGACGAGCGCAAGACGGCCATGACGTTCTGGAGTCTGTCGTCGGCGCAACTGTATATCGGCAACGACATGACCCGTCTGGACGATTACGGCCTGGAGCTGCTCACCAACGAAGAGGTGATCGCGGTTAATCAGGCTGGACGTCCGGGACGCCCTGTGTCGACCGAAACGAAGCAGCAGGTATGGTATGCGAACAATGGGGACGGCACCTACAGCGTCGGCTTGTTTAACCTGGCTGACGAAGCGGCGACGGTAACGGTAAATTGGAGCGATATCGGCCTAAATGGATCGGCTTCCGTTCGCGATTTGTGGAGCCGAGAGGAGCTTGGCGATTTCGCAACGGGCTTCAGCTCTGTCGACCTGGCCCCGCATGCATCGCGTTTGCTGAAGGTAACGGCGAAAAACGGGACGATCCGCGTCAATGACGACGACACCGGCATGAAATATACCGGAGAATGGACGCGTAACGGCGGCAAGGAAATGACGGCCGACGAACAAAATCTGGTCATCGATGTAAGCGACTCCGAAGCGGCGGACAGTACGATCAGCCCGACTACGGCCAGCTTCGACAAAAACGAGTCGGAGCGCGAGGATGTCGGGACAACGCTGACGCTGAACGGCAATACGCTGAGTTCCATAACGAACGGCGGCTATACGCTGCAAGAAGGTACCGACTATACGGTTGACGGCAGCGTGGTTACGATCAAAAAGGAGTATCTTGCGTCCAGAACGGTCGGCGCGACGAGCTTGACGTTCACCTTCAGCGGAGGTTCGGCGCAAAGCTTGGTCGTTACGATAGGCGACACGACGGTAAGAGACAGCAGAGTCACTCCCGGCGCGGTCAGCTTCGATCTTGCCGGGCAGTCCGACGTGGCGTTGACGCTTTCGCCGAACGGCAATACATTGACAGGCGTTTCGCGGGATGGCTCCGCGCTGACGGACGGCACGGACTACACGGTATCGGATACGGGGCTTGTGCTCGGCAAGACCGCGCTGGCGGCGTTGCCGACCGGAACCTATCAGCTGGCCTTTGATTTCGACGGCGGCTCGCAGCAGAAGGTAACGTTAGTCGTGAGAGACACATCGGCAGGCGGTTCGATCTCTCTCAACAACGACGATCCGGCTATTCAATACACAGGTTTTTGGAATCGAAATGCCAATCGTGGACTAGGCGATTATATGGACGATGTCCATTTTGCGGAGAAAAACGACCAGGACTATCTGGAATATACGTTTATCGGAACGGGAATCGAATACATTACGGAGCTGGATCCTTCGCAGGGCGACATCGATTTCTATGTCGACGGCGAATTCAAGCAGACGGTCAGCACGTATAACCTGGGGCGGCAGGCTCAAAAGCCCGTATACGCAATCACGGGACTCGAGGACGGTCCGCATACGCTTAAGGCGGTTAAGAAATCCGGCATTTTCATGCTGCTCGACAAGCTGAGGGTCATCACCCCGGATTTGATCAGCGAGACGGAAGCCGAGTTCGACAAGGCGGCAGGCCAGCAAGCGGACGTCGAGGTAACCGAAGCGACGGAAAGAAGATTGAGCGGCATTAAGCTGGGCACGACGGAACTGGCGGCGGGTACGGATTATACGGTCGCGGATGACCGGATTACGATTAAGAAGGAATATTTGGGCGCAAGGCCGCTCGGCACGACGAATCTGCTGATAACCTTCGAGGGAGGCGGGGCGCAGTCGTTGTCCAT
The DNA here is from genome assembly GCF_018604145.1 of Paenibacillus agaridevorans. Classification (NCBI taxonomy): domain Bacteria; kingdom Bacillati; phylum Bacillota; class Bacilli; order Caryophanales; family Paenibacillaceae; genus Paenibacillus; species Paenibacillus agaridevorans. Next base: position 8,058,136 of record NZ_CP075889.1, read on the forward strand.
TGCCGTTCGCGATTCTTCGGCGGCGAACAGCACAATCAGCCCAACGTCTGGCAGCTTTGACAAGAAGGCGGATGCGCAAGCGGATATCGCAACAACGATGGAGCTTGCGGGCAATACGCTTGTCGGCATCACGAACGGCGAGACTGCGCTCCAATCCGGCACCGATTACACCGTGGCAGATGAGCTGGTGACGATCAAGAAGGAATATTTGGCGGGCCGGCCGTTAGGCGCGACGAATCTGAGCTTCTCCTTCGATCATGGCGAATCGCAGACTCTGTCCATTACGGTCAGCGATTCTACGCCTAAGAACAGCGCGATTACGCCGTCCGCAAGAAGCTTCGATAAAAAGGCTTCGGCGCAGGCGAATGTGACAACGACGATCGCGTTTAACGGCAACAGCCTGGAGGGCGTGGCGAACGGCGCGGCGGCATTGCAAGAAGGAACGGATTTCACGCTGTCGGGCAACCAATTGACGATTTCGAAGGAATATTTGGCCCGGCAGCCGACGGGAATGGCCAATCTGACGTTAACCTTTACCGAAGGTGCCGCTCAAACTCTGGCGGTGGCGGTAAGCGACACGCTGCGAGGCCGCTCCGTCGACATTAACGACGACGACACGGGCATTTCGTACAAAGGCGCTTGGCAGCATAACCGGAACAGGGGAAATGGCGATTACAAGGATGATGTACACTTTACCGAGAAGGACAACGATTATTTGGAATTTACGTTCGAAGGAACCGGCATCGAGCTGATTACGGAGAAGGATCCGTCGCAGGGCGACATGGATATCTATATCGACGGCGAGTTCAAGCAAACGATCAGCACGTACAACGACACCAAGCAAGCGCTTCAGACGGTGTACGGCATTAACGGTTTGACGGGCGGCACGCATACGATTAAGGCCGTCAAGAAGTCGGGCTTTTACATGCTGCTGGATCAATTTAAGGTGAAAATGGCGGATCTGCTTGGTCCGGATACGGCAAATGTCGATAAGTCGGCGACTTCCGACGTTACGACGACGCTTGCCGTCGACGGAAGCAATCTGATCGGCATTACCGCCGGCGGAACTGCCCTGGCGAAAGGAACCGATTATACGCTAGGCGGCGATGAGGTGACGATCCAGAAGGAATACCTGGCGACGCTGCCGAACGGCCAGACCGCGCTGGCGTTTTCCTTCAAGGGCGATCATTTCGATGACATCCACTACACGGAGACGAATGGCGATTCCGTCGAATATACGTTTACAGGCACTGGCTTATCCTTCATTACGCCTAAGGGGCCGGAGCAGGGCGAGATCGATATTTTCGTAGATGGCGTATTCCGGGAAACGGTGGACGCGCATCACGCAAGCCGGTTGACCGGTCAGACGGTGTACAGCATTTCCGGGCTGCCTGGCGGAGAACATACCTTCAAGGCCGTGAAGAAATCGGGCGACGCGATGCTGGTTGACGGTTTGACGTTTAACGTTCATGCCGGAACGACTACGCCGAATCCGGGTACGGGTACGCAACCGACGCCGAATGTTCCGAAGACGGAGCAAATAACGGGCAGCGTGGAAGCGACGGACGGCGGCGAAGACGTTCTGGCGAACGTGGTCATTACGAGAACAACGCATGCGGACGGCACGAAGTCGGACGAGGTTGTGTTGACGGCGGAGCAGGCTCGCGAGGCGATAGGCAATATGGGGGCAGGCGCACAATCGCTGACGATCGTTATACCGGACGTGAAGGACGAAGTGTCCAAGACCAAGGTCACGGTACCGAAGGAAGCGGGCAAGCTGCTTGCGGACGCCAAGCTCGGTCTCGGCATGACGACGGGGAATGCGAAAGTGTTTGTACCGAGCGAATCCTTGCAAGATTTTGACGAAGATCTTTATTTCGAACTGGTTCCTGTGAAAGAAGCCGGGAAGAAACAAGAGATCGAGAATCGCGCGAACAAAGAAGCAGTCGCAACGATCGTATCTGGCGGTCAAGCGGTTAAAGTACTGGGCAGGCCGATAACGATCGAAACGAACTTGCAGGGACGCGATGTCACGGTTGTGCTGCCGCTGAAGGACCTGGATGTAACGGAAGCGGAGCTGCGCGACTTAGGCGTCTACATCGAACACGGCGACGGCACGAAGCAGCTGTTGAAAGGCATTATAGTTCCTTATAACAACCAAGGCGACAAAGGTTTGCAATTTGTTGTCGACCGCTTCAGCTTATTCGCCCTTGTTCAAGTGCCGGGCCTTGCGGGAACCTACGAACATGAGGCGTATATGAAAGGGTACGAGGACGGAACGTTCAGGCCGGACCGAACGATCACCCGCGCGGAGATGGCGACGATTTTATCCAGAGTGATCGATTTGAAAGCCGTAGCCGAGGATAAAACCTACAGCGATGCGATTAAGGCAAGCTGGGCGAGGGAAGCCATATCGGCCGTGACCCGGATGGGCTTGATGCAGGGTTACCCGGACGGTTCCTTCGGGCCGAACCAATCGATTACCCGCGCGGAAATGGCGAAGCTGGTGGCTCAACTGATCGATGATTCGGCGGCTGCAGGAGCGGGTTTTGCCGATGTATCCGGCGGCTGGGCCAAGGATTCCATTTTGGCGGTGCAAGGCGCGGGCATTATGCGGGGTTACGAGGACGGAACCTTTAGGCCGAACCATGCGCTGACGCGCGCCGAGGCGGCGACCATCGTCAACCGCGTGCTGGGCAGAGGTCCATTGGAAGGAGTGGCGCCGTCCCCGTGGAAGGATGTTAAAGCCGCGCACTGGGCCTATCGCGACATTGTAGAAGCTTCGGTCCATCATTTTTACGATCAGACGGATGAAGGCGAGCAATGGGCCGGGTAGGCGCGGGGAGAGATGCGGGAGGAATCGAGAGGCTTCCCGGATAATCGGAGATCTTCCGAACTTTATAGCAAAAGCGAAAGGGGCGGTCATCTTGACCCGCCCCCTTTTTAGGCTACGCCTCCGCCTCTTGATCCCGAATCTCCAGTATGCGCGGCAACTGGGCGATAAGCGAGTCGACGACCCGCGGGTCGAAGTGGCGACCGCGTTCCGCCTCGAACAACGCCAGAATGCGATCCAGCTCCCAAGCCTGCTTGTAAGCTCTGGCGCTGCCCAGAGCATCGAAGACATCGGCTACGGCGGTAATGCGTCCGTAGATATGAATCTCCTCGCCCTTAAGCCTCTGCGGATAACCGCTCCCGTCCCACTTCTCGTGATGCTCCAGCGCCACAATCGACGCGGCGCGCAGCAGCTCGCGCTTGGAATGCCGAAGCAACTGGTGGCCGATCAGCGTATGCCCTTTGATCTGATCAAATTCCTCGTCCGTAAGAGCTCCCGGCTTATGCAGGATGGCATCGGGAATGGCGACCTTGCCGATGTCATGCATAGGCGAAGCGTCGCGCAAGAGCGCCGCTTCCCTCTCGCTCATGCCGAGGCCGAGCGCCAGCCAATACGAATATTGGGCCACGCGCCTGACATGGCTGCCCGTTTCTTTCGAACGGCTCTCCCCGATCTCTCCCATGGAGAAAATAATTTCCCGCTGCGTCTCCACGATTTCCTCGCGCAGCATAAACGCTTCCAGCGACTTGCCGGAATACGAGGCGGCAAGCGACAGATATTCCATATCCTTCTCCGAGAAGACGGCCGATTCGGTCAGCTTGTTCACGGCCTGATAAGCGCCGATGACATGACCCTCATTATTGCGGAACGGAATCGTCATAATCGCCTTGGTGCGATAGCCGGTCCGCTTGTCGTTGTCCGAGTTGTGGCGCGGATCCTCGTAGGCATCGTCGATAATGATCGGTTGATCTTCGCTGATGGCGGTTCCGACCAGTCCGCTTCCATAAGGGATGCGGATCTCTCCTGCTCCATGGGCGACGACGGTAAACAACTCCCGGCGTTCTTCGTCCAGCAGCCAGACGGCGCAGCGGTCTGCCACGATCATTTCGCGCCCCATGTCGGCCATAAGAATCAACACGGATTCGAGCCGGTCGGCGGCTGCGATTTTTGCCGTAAATTCGAAAATCACCTTCAATAATTGCTCAGGGGTCAGCTCTTCCTTAAAGGCTCTGGCGGGCCGTCTATCCACGTTCACGAGGGCTCACCTCATTTCTTCCATTTTTTGTTTCATAGACATTCGCCCTCGAAGCGGTTAATTCCTGTTTATCCGCAGCGAAGTTTCTGTTTATTTCGAGGATTTTCGACAAGGATGTCCTATTTGGTTGGTTCGTGTAAAAGCTTGCAACAAGTTAACTTTGGGGAATGTCGGAAAATGTAAAACTAGTTTACAATGATAGATAGACTATTAACAATGGCAGGGAGAGTGCGTTTCTATGAAAAAAACGGCGCGCAAGCTGGCGCTGATCGGCAATGCGGGGGTGCTGCTCGTCATGTGCCTGCTGATGCTTATGGAGCTTCTGCTGCCCCTCGACCGGGCATTATTCGGCTACAATATGTCGCAGTCGAAGTCGCAGATGCCCGACGAGCGTATTATCGTCGTCGCCATAGACGAATATACGCTGCAGGAGCTGGGCGCCTTTAATACGTGGACGAGAGATAAATATGCAACGCTGCTCGATCATATGTATACGCCCGAGACGGAACCTGCCGCTGTGGGCTTCGATATTTTGTTTACATCGGAGAGCGTGCCGGAGGCGGATGCGGCGTTCGCCGAGGCTCTGGAGCGGCATGACGGCATTATTTTGCCATCCTACGCCAATACGGAGAGCGAATTCTCGCGTTCGCTGGAGGGGGCGTCCGACAAGTCGCTGCTGCAGCCCGAGGAATGGGTGCATCCCATTCCGATGTTCGCCGAGCATACGGATCGGGCGCATATTAACGCGCGGCTGGACAAGGATGGCGTTATACGCCGCACGCTGCTGCAGCTCGGACAGCCGGACGGCGGGCCAATGCCGTCGCTGGCGCTGCAGATGGCCCGTATGGCGGGAACGGATGTCGAGCCTTTCCTTGCTATGAATGCGAGAGATGAAATTTTGATCGATTACAACATGGTGTCCGGGGATTTCTGGACGGTGCCGTTTGTCGATGTGTATAATGGCAACTTCCCTGCGGAAAATTTCGACGACATGCTGGTGCTTGTCGGCTTTACGGCGGTCGGCTACGATACGGGCGCGACAACGGTGGAGAGCGAGATGAAGCTGGTGTACGTGCACGGCAATATTTTGCACCAGCTGCTTCAAGGCGAGACGATCCGGGAATTGCACGGCCTTTGGATTACGCTGATCTCGCTCCTGATGTTTGCGCTCATGCCTCTGGTGGCTTGGCGTTTCCGCACGATGACGGGAAGCCTGTTGGCCGCTGGAACTGCGCTAGCTCTGCTGGCCGCGCAATACGCCTCCTTCCAATGGCTGGATTGGCACTTTAACGCCGTGGAGCCGTTGGTCGTGCTGCTGCTAAGTTATCTGGTCAATATTACTCTGAAGTCGTTTCTCGAGAACAAGCAAAAAAACTTTATTACGAAGCAATTCGGACGTTACCTGTCGCCGGATCTGGTCCGCGAAATCGCCCGCAGCGACCAGGAGATCAAGCTGGGCGGCATTAACAAGGAGCTTTCGATTCTGTTCCTCGACATTCGCGGATTTACGACATTGTCGGAGAAGCTGCCGCCGGAGCAGGTGCTCGACTTTCTGAACACGATGTTCGATATGATTACGCGCAAGGCGCTCGACAACAAGGGGACGATCGACAAGTTTATCGGCGACGCCGCGATGGTTATTTTTAATGCTCCGCTTGATGTGCCGGATCATGAGTATCGCGCCGTGCGGACGGCATGGGACATCCAGGAGTCGATGAAGGAAGTGCGGCGCACGATCGAGGAGAAGCACGGCATCACGGTGAGCGTCGGCATCGGCGTCAATACCGGGATGGTCGTAGTCGGCAATATCGGCTCCTTCCTGCGGGTTGATTATACGGCGATTGGCGACAACGTCAACATCGCCGCGCGAATCGAGTCCAATACGCAGCCCAATCAGATTCTGGTATCGGAGGAGACGTATGAGCGAACGAAGAGGAGCTTCGTGTACAACTGCATCGGCGAGCGGATGATGAAAGGCAAAAGCGTGCCCGTCAAGCTTTATGAGGTGGTAGATTTGAAGTCTGCCCAATAATTTTTTGAACTTCTAAATAACGTTTTATTGCGAGTTGGATTTGGCTTCAATATTGTAATCGGGGTTACAGTCAGGGTTAGCGCGTTGGTGGTATAATTCGGGAATGCTTAAAGATATTTTTCGAAAATAACGTCGAAATTTGTTGTACAATTAGATAGATGTCATCCTGTTTATTTCGCGATAGATTTCAATAAGGATAGTAGATAAGAGTCTGGAGGTTGTGAGAAATGCATATGAGAGATAGGGCAGAGAACATTAGCCGTATGTCGCGAAAGTGGGGAACGGCGTTGCTTGGGGTCGCGCTGGCCTGGGGGCTGTCGATGGCTCCTGCTGCTGCGTCTGCGGCGGGACAGCAGCCGTTCGGCATTAAGGACGGAGTGCGAGGCGAGGAAGGGCAGCTGTTGCTTCAGGTCGGCACGTTGGCAGGCTCGGGAGAACCGGGCGACGGGGACGCCGCTGCGGATATCGCTTCTTTGCGTGCCCCGCAAGGCGTGGCCGTGCTGCCGGACGGGACGGTATACATAGCCGACACGGACAACCATCAGATAAGAAAGCTGGCGGGCGGCAAGATCAGCACCGCAGCCGGACTGAAATTTCTGACGAACGAGCTGTATCGGCCAATCGGGGGATATAACGATGGGCTCCCCGGAGAATCGGCTCTTAACGAGCCGGTCGGGCTGGCGGCGGATGCCGCGGGCAATCTGTATATTGCCGACGCCGGCAATCATGCGATCCGCAAGCTTTCGCCCGGAGGACGGCTCACTACGCTGGCGGGCAACGGCGTGATCGGCGATGCGGACGGCCGCGGCAAGGACGCGGGGTTCCACTACCCGCAGGCGGTGGCCGTTGACGATCGCGGCAACGTATACGTCGCGGATTCGCTTAATCATCTCATTCGCCGCATCGCGCCGGACGGAAATGTAACGACGTTAAACGAGTCGCCGACAACGGGACGCGAGATTATTCCGGGGCTCCTGGTTGAGAGCGGCGGCTATCGCGACGGCAAGCTGGCGCAGGCACTGTTTAACGAGCCTTCCGGCTTGGCGCTGGATGCCAAAGGCAATCTGTATGTCAGCGATACCGGCAATCAATTGATCCGTTATATCGATTTCTCGAGCAACACAGTGTCCACGGTGGCCGGAGGCAAACCGGACGGCACGCCGGATTTCGAGGCGGGAAGTATCTATGCGACCGCAGGGTATGCGGACGGAGCGGCGGCCAATGCGCGCTTTAGCTTTCCGCGAGGTCTTGCGGTTACGCCGGAGGGCGGGCTGCTCATCGCCGATTCGTTGAATCACGCAATACGTTATTTATATGAAGGCAAAGTATCCACGATCGCGGGAGCGGGCGACTCGGAGCGAGGCTGGCTGGACGGCATCGAGAGCAGCCATGCTTTGCAGGCGCCTTCCGCGGTGGCGATTGCCTCGAGCGGCGAGCTGCTGGCGGCGGACAGCTACAATAACCGCATTCGTTCCATATCGCTTCTCCGTCTGCCGGAGCGGCGGGAGGGCGATACGTCGGTACGGATCGTGACCGGCGCGGCAGCGGAGGAGCTCAAGACGCCTTCCAAACTGTTGGCCGGCAGAACATTCGCCCCGGTACGGGCGGTCACCGAATCGCTTGGCTACGAGGTCGACTATAAGCCGGATACCCGCGAGGTGCTGCTGCGGAAGGCGCAACTGGAGATCACGCTCAAGCTGGACAGCAAGGAAGCCGCGGTTCGCAGGAATGGCGGAGAAGCGGAGACGGTCAAGCTGGATGCCGCTCCGTTCGTCCAGAACGGCGTCTCTTATATTCCGGTCCGCTATATTAGCGAATTGATAGAATTGGACGTGCAATGGCATGCCGCGTCGCGTACGGTCATCATTCGCAGTCCGATAACAGATGGAGAGGAGCTGTAGGTTATGCGTTTAAGCGAACGATCAGTCCATGCCGGCGTAAGGAATTCCTTTGGAAGGGGCGTCTCCTTTGTTGCAGTCGTCCTGTTTCTTACCTTGCTGGCGAGCGTGGCGCTGGCCCCGATAGGCGAGCGCGCCGCGGCGGCTTCTGTTCGCATTGCGAGCATCGTGTCCGTTTCGGGCACCGTCGAGGTCAAGAAAGCAGGGGGCAAAAAATATTTTAAGGCGTACAAGGATATGCCGCTTAATGCCGGAGATCATCTGAAAACGGGCGATAAATCTAGCGTGACGATCAGGGTGCAGGATCGCTCGGACGAAGCGACGTTAGGCGGCGGCTCTTCGCTGTACATATCCGAGCTGCGCGATGCGAGCGGCAAGAAAAAATCCAATTTTACGCTGTGGACGGGCAGTATGTGGGTGAAGGCAAGCACGCTTGTCTCTACCGAGGATGAATTCGAGGTCGAGACGCCGACGGCGGTCATGGGCGTGCGCGGCACCAACCTGTTTGTGACGGTCGATCCGCTAACCGGAGAATCGATGTTCATGATCGCCTCGGGGGTCGGACAGGTATTCTCGAAAAACAACGGCAAGAAGGACGATATGCCGTCTACCATCTATCCGAGCCAGATGTTGAATACGTATTTCGACGAGAAGAAGCAGTCCGAGAAGGATGAGGTTGTATTCGTCAATCTGGAGCAGTTTGTGCAGGGTGCCGGACCCGGCGTCATTGAGGCGATTATCAAAAACAAGGCGGCGATCGACAAGGAGAATGAAGAGCTTCTGGAGCGATTGCGCCAAGGACTTGGCCCCAACAACAGTCTTGATCCGGGCGGCTTAAATATCAAGTCGATTGAAGATCTGGAACGCTTCCGCCAAAATCTCGAACATTTTGTGGCGAACGCGGTTAAAGAAGCGATCAAGCAGAATAAGGTCGATGCGGACGCCATTCGGAAGCTGGTGGAGGAAGCCAATCGCAGCCTCGACAAAAAAATCGATCTCGACAATGCAAAGGAGCCCGTGCTGACGGACAAGGAGAAAGAACAGCAGCGTCTGGCCGAGCAATTGAAGCAGCAGCGGGATCGGTTAAAGCAGCAGCAGGAACAGGCTTTGGCGGAGCAGCAGAAGAAGCAGCAGGAGCTGCTGGCCAAGCTGGCGGAGCAGGCGCGCCAAAAGCAGGAGGCCAATCAAAAGATACTGGAGGAGCAGAAGAGGAAAGCGGAGGAAGAGTATCTCAAGAAGCTGGAGGAAGAAAAGCTCAAGGCTTTCTTGGAGGCGAAGAAAAAGCTGGAGGAAGCGGCTGGCGTACCTACGCCAACGCCGGCGCCGACCAATGCCGGAACTCCGAGCACGCCAGCGCCGACCCCTACGCCTCCGGCGCTTAATCAGCCGGGAGAGATACCGGGTCCGCTGGAGCAAGCGGTTAGCGGGAGTGCGGACGCCGTTTACGGACCTGTTGAAGGTTTAGTAACGGTTGAAGGCAATCTGACGATTGTCGGCGACGACACGGCGACCGGCGTCTATACGCTTCGCAATATGAGGATTGAGGGCAACTTGTCCGTCACGGTTCCGAACGGCAGCGTCGTGCTGCTGGATTCGGTCTCGGTAGTGGGCACAACGACGATTGTGGATGTGGCGTCGAACACATTCGACAGTTCCGCGTCTCATGGTGGCGCCATCGAGGTGCAGGACAGTAATAATGGCGCTCGCGTCATTCTGCAGGGGAATGCCAGCAGCGGCATGGTTCGCATTACGGGCTCCGGAACGATCGTGCTCGAAGGCAGCTACAACGGAGAAGTAATTATTGAGGGGAACGCCACATCGATTGTCCTGAAAGGACAGTTTACAGGCACGGTGCACATCAATGTGCCGAATGTGACGATGACGGTAGATTCCACCGCCCTCTTTACCGGAACGTTGGCCATTAACGCAAACGAATTTTCGCTTAACGATATATCAAACAAAGTCGGCCATATCGTGCCGGGTTCCGGGGTTGAGTTAGCTCCGGGCATTCTGGACAATGCAAAGCTCAGCCGTCTGAACCATGCAGCGGATGCCGAGGCTGTCCTTGCATTCCTGCAAGAAGGTGAATATACGGGCGCGTATTTATGGCATGCAAAGCAACTGCTCGTAAGGCGCAATAATCAGGGCGGCGCCGGTTTCGCTACCTGGGAGCTGGCGTCGGCAGCGATTGCCGAGGTGCTGGAGCTGAAAGAACCGGGCCTGGCACTGGAGACGGAAGGCGAGCTTTCTGCCGGTATGCCGATCCTTGCCTTCACTTTTGACGGAGAAAACCTGGACTATCAGGAATGGGCTGAGCGAGTTTACGAGGTTCGTATTTACCATGAATCATCGACAGAAGGCGATCCGCTGCGCACGGTTGCCGTAAATGCGGTAGAAGGACAAGACTTTGGTCTGGCGACGCTCAACGCAGGTCGTCTTGAGCTGGACGGCTCCCTCTTTGAGGAAGCAGGCGCAGGTAGCTACACCTTGAGGCTGACAGCAAACGGACGATTCGACGATGTCATCCATTCGTTTGTGCTGTCGCCTGCGGATTGGCTGAACGGCGAGACAGATCTGACCGACATGGAATTGGTTACGCAAGCGGTAATGGGCACGGAGGATCGGGAGTTCGGTCCTTCGTCCGAATCCGAATTGCTGCTAAAGGTGCCGGGAAATCTGAGGTTTGCCGGAGACGGCAGCGGGACCTATACGTTGCGTAATCTGTCCGTTGCGGGTGACCTGATTATTGATTTGCCAGCTGGCAGCGTCGTGCTGGAGGATTCGGTCACGGTAACGGGAAATACGTACATTGACGGCATTTCGGGGAATTTTGCGACAGGCGGCGGGGTTAGGCCATTGGTTGTAGTGACGGAGCCGGGCGAAGATTCGCCGGGAGCGGCGGGCACTGGCTTTGCCAGCTCCGCGCAACATGACGGCATGATTGAATTGCGAGATTCCGATGGGGCTGCTATTCGTCTGGAAGAGGCGGCGAGCGCCGGCAGCTTGCAGATATCCGGCGGCGGCGAAGTGCTGTTGAGCGGCGTGTACCAAGAAGATGTAATTGTTACGGCGAACGCTGAGGCTGCTTCGCTGCGTATTGCCCCTGATGCCAAAGTGATGGCACGGCTTTATATTAACGCCCCGGGGGTCGAACTGGACCTGCAGGGCATATTGCTAGACATCGGATTTGGCCAGCAGGTGGGAGCAACCGATTCGGTCCTGGCTGCACAGGAGCAAATTGAACAGATTAAGCTAGATATTATTAACTCAGGCAATAACTTCAGACCTGATGAAGGCGACGATTTGTCCGAATTCAAGCAGGCGCTTGAAGCGGCGGGATTCGAGCTGGACCACCGTCTGTCGTATTTGTACTTGCTGTTCCTGGAGGGACAATTCTATAGTGAAAGCAGCTACATTAGCTCTCTGCTCGATATCAGAGACTGGCTGAGGGACTGGAACGAGCTGCAAAATATTTCGCCCGACTTCGAGGAGGAGGCGCATCTCGCGATTGAGGATACGCCTTATGGGCAGCCATTGCGTTTTGTATACAGCGGCTTTATTCCTGCTCCAGTACAAGGCGGTGAAGGAGAAGGAGAGTGGTCGGAAGGTTACGAACCGTTCGATTGGCCGGATTGGTTCTATCAGGCTAGCGGCGTTACGATCCGTCAGACGATCGGAGATGAAGTCATCGAGCGTTATTATCCGATCAATCAGCGACTTGATTGCATCATCGAAATGCCTTACGAGTGTGGAGAAATGCTCGATTGGGACATGACCGCCTTCCATCCGGGAGAGGCTAGCGCAACCGTCCATGGGGGCTTTCAGTATGGGGAAGATTGGGAGAGCGGGGCCGTTGGATTATACGAAGACGTAGCGGATCTGTCCTTTACGATCGAAGAGCCTGTCCAGGCGGAGTGGAACGATAATTGGTATGTAACGCAATTCGTGTACGGCAATGAGAACAAAATGTTAGGTCCAACCGATCCTGAACAGACGGCAACAGTAGAATACTTGACGATTCGGGGAAGCGGCAGCGGAACATACACTTTACAAAATGTCGTCATTACCAGAGAACTGATTGTCGATATCCCCAATGGCTCGTTAGTGTTGGGCGACGGCATGGGCTTTGAAGGTGGGCAACAAGAAGGGACTCCATGGATCATCGTTCGAGATGTGAGCTCCGTCGCTAGCGGAGGACTGATCATCAACGATCTGACTGTTAGGGTTGAAATCCATGTTCGCGACTCGAATGCAGCAAGACTGAGGCTGCAGACTTTGCCGGCGGGAGAGAACACCAGGGTATACGTGAATGGACCGGGTGTGTTGGAATTGGTTGGAGAATCCAGAGCCGTTGATTTGTACAATGAGACTGAATGGAACCACAACGAGGAGATGCCGCCTTCTTATCGGGATATTCACCTTTCCGAGGGGGCTGTCATTGAAAATATGAGCTTATACAGCAATGCAGGCCGTATTCGTTTGTTTGACAACGGCGGAAAAGTATTAAATCTATTAACATTCGGTGAGGCGTATGGCGGATTCGACTCCTCGATCACGGCTTACAAGGACATGCTGGCTGAGATGTTAGAAAGTCTCAATCAAGCTCTGGACCCAGCTTTAGAAGCTCACCAGTATAAACAGGTTCAACAAAAATTCGAGCATGTACTGGCATTTATAGGCATCCCGCCGGCAGCAATACTTCAATCCGGCGAGGGAATGTGGGGGTATCTACGCACAAACTCCTACAGCACCCTGCCGGAAGCGCTGTACACCCTGCAGTATTATCAAATTGACACAACCGTGTAATTCGTAGCGTATAAACGCGCTTCGCTGTCATAGTACGCGAACGCCACAGCAAATAAAACCGCCAGGACGATTCGTCCGGCGGTTTTATTTACCACAATAGAATTTATAAGTTTCCGAGCTTGTCGGAAATCTGAAATTCTTTTGGTGATAAAAACTTCATCTACACGCGGTTCGCTCATCCTCGAAGGTGGAGCGCGAGTTCAGTCGTTGTCGCTACGGCGTGCGTACGTGTGCGATAGCGAGGGACGGAACTCAGAGCCCTTATTTCATCGTATGGAGGGGGAAAGGCAGGGCTTACGGAACTCAGAGACTTTATTGGTTGATGATAAGGGGGATGGAGCGCGATTCGGTTGGAATAAGCACGCTCAGTTCCGTAAGGGTACCCGAAACCGTTGATTTGGCGCAAATAACGTCGCTCAGTTCCGCACACCTGTTTAGTTTGGTCAATAAGCCCGCTTTGTTCACGTTTGCCGCCATAGGGCTTTGCCTTGCAAAGCTTAATCTCGCTCATCTCCAATCTCCAAGAGGCCGACCGTATATCGCAAGGAAAAGAGAGGGAAAATCTCCCTGTATTCTGGGGAAATCGGAATATCGGCTCCGCTTAGAAGGAAAACCTCCCTTTAATCGGGGTGGTTCGAGCCGAAAACAGTGTTTCAGCCAGAATTAGAGGTAGGATTTCCCTCTAAAGAGCAAGCAAGGGCAGAGATGAGGGGATCAGAGGGAGTTTTTCCTCTTATTCGAGAGACCGAACAGACAGGGGTGGCGCCGTTGCTTCTTTCTGGCGCTAGCGCACAAAAAGGACCGTCAGGATGATCTATCCTGACGGTTTTTCTTAATTGCGGTGCATGGGCCCTGAAGCACGCGAACGACTAAGCCCGCGAAGAAGAAAGCAGCGCCTCGATCTTGCCAAGCAGCCGCATCCACTCCACCGGCTTGGTATCAAAGTCGTCGCAGCCTGCCTCGAAAGCTCGGGTACGGTCGCTCGTCATGGCATGGGCCGTGAGCGCGATGACGGGGATGTTCCTTGTGCCGGGATCTGCCTTGAGCGCGCGAGTGGCATCCCAGCCGTCCATGACCGGCAGGCTGAGGTCCATCAGGATGAGGTCCGGCTGGATCGCCGAAGCAAGCTCGACACCTTGCCGGCCGTCCACAGCCATGTCCACGGTAAAACCTTTGCGGATGAGCCGGCGCGACAGCATATCCCGGTTCATCTCGTTGTCCTCCACAAGGAGAATTCTAGCCATCCTCCTCAACCCCCTTTACAGACCTGCCGGATAGCTCAATGAGTCTTCGAATTTCGGTCAACAGCGCTTCGCGCTCCAATTGACTCTTGCTGAGTATGTTTTTGGCATAGCCGCTAAGCCGCTCGCGATCCTCATCTGTAATCGACTTGGCCGTAACGACCACGACCGGGATGTCCCGCCATGCGTCGTGCTGCCGCAGCACCGTCAAAAATTCGAACCCGTCCATTTCGGGCATCATGAGATCAAGCAGAATGAGATGCGGCGCATCCTGCTCCAGCAGGCTAAGCGCATGATGGCCGTTATCGGCCTGGATCACGTTATAGCCTTCCTTGCTTAACATCTTTGTCATCATGTCGGAGGTGATCGCATCGTCTTCTATGACCAGCACGGAATGGGACTGCCGTTCCTGCACATACTTTTCGATAATACCGATGAGCCGATCCCTCTGTACGGGCTTCGTTACGTATTCCGCGGCACCCATGGCGTATGCAAGTCGCTGCTCGTCCATCATTGAAATCATGACGACAGGAATATGCGCCAGTTCAGGATCGTTTTTGAGCATGGTGAGCACGTTCCAGCCATCGACGCCAGGCATAAGCACATCCAGCGAAATGACATCAGGCTTCAGTTGCTTAGCCAGACGCAAGCCTTCCCGGCCGGATTGAGCAAGCGTAACGGTCCATTCTTCCTGACCGAGATAACGCTGCATTAATCCGAGCATTGCGGGATCGTCGTCGATGACGAGGACGGTGCCGACTCCATTGGCAGCGATGAGATTCGTTAAGCCGGAGCCCTCATCGCTAGTCTCGCTGGCATATCCAGCCGGAACCTCCGGTTGGGGTATAGTCAGCATGGAAATATCCGACGCCAAAGACACACCTGGCATTGACTCGCCATTACTTTGCAGAGGCAGCCAGACCTTAAACGTCGAACCCTCTCCGAGCTCGCTTTCGACGGAGATTTTGCCCCCCAGCATGGTGCACAAATTTTGGCTGATGGCAAGTCCCAGCCCCGTTCCGCCGAATTTGCGGGTCGTGGAGGCATCGGCCTGCTTAAACGCAAGGAATACGCTTTCCGCTTGCTCCGGAGTCATGCCAATTCCGTTGTCTTGGACGCGGAAGGCTATACCAGGCACGTCAAGCTCCTGCTCGCTGGCGAGGGATAAGGTAACCGTGCCGTCCGATGTGAATTTGGCAGCGTTGCTGAGCAGGTTGAGCAAAATTTGCTTAAGCTTGGTCGCGTCCGAGCGGATCGAATCCGGACAATCGTCCAGCCCCTCCAGCAGCAAATGGTTGCGGTTGGCCGCCATCAGAGGATCCACGGTCGCAACCAGTTCGGCGATGAGAGAATGAAGGTCGACGGTTTCGAGATAAAGCTCTACTTTGCCGGCCTCAATCTTGGATAGGTCCAATATGCTATTAATCAGCGTGAGCAAATGCTGCCCCGCTTTATGTATTTTGTGCAGATCGTCCGAGAAGGCGGCTTCTCCCATTTCTTCGGCTTCTTCCCCCAGCATCTCGCTGTAGCCGATGATGGCGTTAAGCGGCGTGCGAAGCTCGTGGCTCATATTGGCGAGGAACTGGCTTTTGATCTTGTTCGCTTCAACGGCTGCATCGCGCGCTTGGGACAGCTCCATCGTCCGTTCTTGAACGAGCACTTCCAGCTGTTCGTTTAATTGATGAAGCTCCTGGTTGAGATCATGGATCGCGTGCGACTTCTCCTCCGAGATCCGCTCGGCTTCCAGCCGGGCTTGCCGCTCGAGCTCCAGCTCTCTGCGGAGTACATCTATCTCATTCCTATTATCGCTAACCCCGTTCCGTTCTTTCATCCACCTAATCCCTCCTGGCAATATTAAACGGCGCTTCGCTTCCGATGATGTCAAGGAATACTTCAACCACGCGCGGATCAAAATGCTGCCCGGACTGCGCTATAATTTCCGAGATGGCTTCCTCTTTTGTCCATGCCCGTTTGTACGGTCGCTCATGCGTGAGGGCGTCGTAGAAGTCGGCGATTGCCACGATTCGCCCGTAGAGCGGAATGTCCTCGCCGCTTAATCCGTTTGGATAGCCGCTTCCGTTCCACTTTTCATGGTGCGTTAATGCGATCGTGCCGGCTGCCTGAAGAACGGGGAAGACGCTCCCTTGCAGGATGCTGGATCCAATATCGGCATGCTCCTTCATCCTGGCGAACTCCTCGGAAGTGAAGCGGCCGGGTTTTAGCAGAATACCATCCGGAATGCCGATCTTGCCAATGTCATGGAGCGGCGCGGCCCTGCCGATCAGTGCAGCTTCATCGGGAGAAAGTCCCAGCCCCAGAGCGATACGAGCGGACAAGTCTCCGACCCGTTTCGTATGCTGGCCCGTCTCATCGTCGCGGTACTCCGCCGTGCGGCCAAGCACGTCGAGAATTTCCGCCTGAGCGAGCTCGAGCTCTCGTGTTCGCTCACGTACGCGTTGCTCCAAATCCTGGTTTCGCTCTTGCAGCTTCAGATGATAGAATCGTGTGGCCAGGAAGTTCTGAATGCGCAGCACGACTTCCGTCCGATCGAACGGCTTGGCGATGAAGTCGTTCGCGCCCTCATGCAACGCCCGTTTCTTCGCCTCGGGCGTCACGTCGGCTGTCAATACCAGAATAGGCAAATATTCGCCTTCGTTCCAGTTACGCAGACATCGAATAGCGGTAAAACCGTCCATCTCCGGCATATGGAGATCGAGCAGCACGATGTCAGGGCGGTGCTCCCGATACAAGGCCTCCAGTTGCAGCGGATTGGTAGTTGTCACGAGATTTGTATATCCCGCACGAGTCAGAATGCGGTGCAGCAGGCTGATATTGAATTCCTGATCGTCTACGATCAGGAATTTGGCATTTTGCTTCCACTCGTCCATGGTAGGCCTCATTTGCTTATGTAATAGGGGAATGGAGAGGATTCCCGTCCGTCCATCCTAATCTTGCCATTCTCTCACTATTATAAATGTAAATTCGATATTTTACGACCAGATTCTTGTGCTTTCGACATAGGTTAAAAGTCTTGACACGCAATATAGAGGATGACCTGTGGAACTTTAGGAGGAAATAATTCGCTCTGTGTCGAATGAGAGTAAGGATTTATCTGCCAGGGATACTAGGAACGGGAAGAGGGAACTCGATGCAACACCATAACCACGGCACTTACGACATGCTGCTTGTGTTGTTCTCCTATATAGTAGCGATCGCGGCTTCCTATACCGTGCTGGATTTGGTCAATAGGATCAGTACAACGTTCGGACCGCGAAGATGGCTGTGGCTGTCGTTCGGCGCGTGTGCGATGGGTAGCGGGATCTGGTCCATGCACTTTGTCGGCATGCTGGCGTTCTCGCTGCCGGTTCCGATCGCCTACCATATGCCTACCGTAGCGTTGTCGGTCATCGTCGCAATCGCGGCATCGTTTGTTGCTCTGCATATCGTGGGACGGACACAGCCCGGGATCAAGCGTATCGTGTCGGGCGGCGTGCTGCTGGCGGCGGGCATCGTCGCCATGCATTATATCGGCATGGAAGCCATGCTGATTGATATTGTGTACGAGCCGTTGTACGTCGGATTGTCGGTGTTGATCGCGCTGATCGCGGCGATTACGGCGCTGTGGCTTTCGTTTTATTTTCGGAGGGAAGGGACGCAGAGTCGCGAGTATTGGTTCAAAAAAGTCGGCAGCGGCATGATCATGGGAGCGGCGGTCGCCGGCATGCATTATGTGGGCATGATCGCTGCGTCGTTCCCGCTGGACGGGATGAGCGGGCGCGAGAGCTCCGGCCTAGTTCTCGATCAGAAGTGGCTGGCTTATTTCATTGCGGGCGGCACGTTGTTTACGCTGGGGCTTTCATTAATCGGGATCTTCATCTCCAACAAGTTCACCTATAAGGATTCGGAGATCGAGGACAAGTCCGCGGAGATCCTCAAGATGAATGAGGAGCTGCGCGAGCTTAACGACCATCTGGAGAGCTTGGTCAAGGAGCGGACGATGGAGCTGTCGCATGCACGGGACGAAGCGATCCAAGCCAATCAGATCAAAAGCCAATTTCTGGCCAATATGAGCCATGAGCTGCGGACGCCGTTAAACGCTATTATTGGTTATAGCGAGATGCTGATGGAAGAAGCAGACGAGATGGGAGCGGAAACGTTCGTTGACGATCTCGACAAGATTCGGAAAGCAGGCACCCATCTGCTGATGCTGATTAATGATATTTTGGATATTTCCAAGATTGAAGCGGGCAAGGTCGAGATGTATTACGAGAAGGTAGAGATCGGGGATCTGATGCAGGAAGTGGCGGCGACGATCCGGCCGCTTATCGAGAACAACGGCAATGTGCTTGAGACGGTCGCCGCGAGTGGCGAATTCGAGACGGACATTACGAAGCTGCGTCAAATTTTGCTTAATCTGCTCAGCAACGCAGGCAAGTTCACGCGTAAGGGCAACGTAAGATTCGAGGGTTGTTCGGAGACGTCAGGCGGACAGGCGGGATTTGCCTTTATCATCGCCGATTCCGGGATCGGCATGAGCGAGGAGCAGCAGAAGAAGCTGTTCCAGCCATTTACGCAAGCCGACGCCTCGACGACCCGCAAGTACGGCGGCACGGGGCTCGGCCTCGCCATCAGCCATCGCTACCTTGCCATGATGGGCGGACACGTTACGGTAACCAGCGAACCGGGCAAGGGCAGCACGTTTAAGTGTTGGGTGCCGGCAAGCATACAGAAATCATAGGGGGTGCGATACCATGTATAAGAGCAACTATCCGCCTCCAATCAGCGTCTAACCTCTTGGTGGCTTCTCTATGAAGCCGCCGGGGAGGAGATACTGGAAATGAAATTGAGATTAACGCTGTTGTTAACGATGATAGCGATGATGTTATTCGCTAGCCCCGCAATGGCCTACGATGTCCAACTGAAGCCGTTTAAAGACGAAGAGAACGACTACGCCTTGGATCCGATCTATACGTTGGCTGCTATGGGCGTCATTAACGGTTACGAGGATTTGACATACAGGCCAAGAATGGATTTGTCGAGGGAGGCATTTGTGAAGCTGCTCGTTGTAGCTGAGCAAGTCGAAAGCGGACAGCCAATCGGGAGTATACCCGCGGATGTGGCCAAGGACCGTTGGTCCGCGTCTTATATTGCCGCCGCATTCGATAGAGCCTGGCTTGAGAGCGTGCTAGATTCCGAGGGACGATTTCTTCCGTCCCAAACCATTACGAGACAAGAGGTCGCGATGCTGATCGGCGTGTCGCAGTTGGAGAAGCTTTCTGTTGAGCAAAGAGAGGCATGGCTGTCGTCGGAATGGATGAAGGAACGGGATAGCCGTGCATTCAAGGACTTTGCGTCCATTGATGCCGATATGCAGCCCTATGTCTATTACGCGTCGCGTCTGGGAATTATGGAAGGGGACTCTACCGGTTTTAAGCCGAAGGAGCCGCTCATTCGCAAGCAGGCCGCGGCGGTCATTTATCGATTGCTGGACAGCCGGATCGCAGGGCGGAAAATCGATTTTACAGGCTATTATGCGATAGAATCTTATCCGGCCATCGGACATATGGACAAGCTGTCGAACGTCATTTTGGGCTGGTCCAGCTTGCAGTATGACGGGGCTGGCGTGGCCAAGCTGAACACCGGTTCGGGGGATTATAAAGTGCCGAACGGCTTCGGAGAAGTAGTGGAGGCGGCTGATAAAGCGGGAGCGTCGAAGGAATTAATGGTGTTCTACGCAGGCTCGGATCTCAAGGACTTCCTTAGGGACAAACCGGCGAGAGAAGCGTTTATCGATTCCTTGTTAGCGACCTTAAGTAATCCGGCCTACACCTTCACCGGCGTTCAAATTGACTTCGAAGGGTTGAGGGAAGCGGGAAGCGCCACGGATTTTACGTCATTCTTGAAGGAATTGAAGGAGCAATTAGGCACGTTAACCTTGTCGGTCGCAGTTCCGCCGATTCATTATTATAGCGGTTACGATCTGGGGGCGATCGGCAAGCTGGCGGATACGGTGGTGCTGATGGCGTACGATTTCACACATGCCGAGAGCAAGCTGCCATCGGCGCCGCTTCCGCTGGTCAATGATACGGTCGTGACGGCGCTGAAGGCAATACCGAAGGAAAAGCTGGTGCTGGGCGTGTCCAAACAGGCCAATCAGTGGATTACGGCGCCAAATGGGATTACCGGCCCCGTGTACAAGCCGAGGATCGCGGATGTCGAAAAACGGCTAGCCATGCCTGGCGTGAAGACGACTTGGTCTACGCCGCACTTGCTAAAGCAAGCGGAATTTACGGACGAGCGGGGCAGTCATTTGGTCTATTACGAGGATGCGCAAAGCATCGCCAAAAAGATATGGCTCGCCAAGTATTACGGGCTGAAGGGCGTATCGTTGTGGCATATGGGCAATTACACGGCGGCTGACTGGGCGCTGGTCGGCCAACATGCTAGCTAGATGATCACCGAAACAAAGGCAGTAACGGCTTGCTCGTATAACGGGCAGGCTGTTTTTGCGTCCGCAGCCTTGCTCTAAAGAAGGTTTGTATAAATATTAAGAGAACGTTTGACAACGATAATGATAATTGTTATCATTAAAGAGCTCGGATAGGAGACGAATACATACCGAGACATGTTTAACGAAGGGGAAATTGCAACATGAACGTTAGAAAAACAAAACGATCAACAAGTGCACTAGCCGGGATTCTATTGCTCTCCTTGCTGCTGGCGGCATGCGGCTCGGCGAATAACGATAACGGGGCGGATACCGGCGCAGAGCCGACCGCAACAAATACAGCAACAAATGCGCCAACGGCTTCGGATCAACCGACAGAGTTCAAGCTGACGGACGGATTAGGTCATGAGGTAACTATTCCTGCCGAGCCTAAACGCGTCATCGCCTCTTACCTGGAAGACTACCTTGTCGCGTTGGACGTGAAGCCCGTAGCGCAGTGGTCAGTGACAAGAGGAACGCAAGCTTACTTGCAAGAGTATCTGGCCGACATTCCTGCTATACCGTTCGATCTCCCTTACGAAGCCGTGTTGTCGTTCGATCCGGATCTGATCATTACGGGGATGGCAAGCACGGTGGAAGGCGGCAAATACGAACAATACTCGCAGATTGCCCCAACCTTCACGCTGGGCGACGAAGTAAATGGCGACTGGCGCCAAGCACTGCTGAAAGTCGGCGAAGTGTTGGGCAAGACGGAGCAGGCGAAGCAAGTGCTTGCCGATTATGAGACGAAGGCGGCGGAGGCCAAAGCATCAATTCAGAGCAAGGCGGCAGGCCAATCCGCGGCAGCGTTGTGGCTGACAGGGAACAACTTCTTCGTGGTGAGCGACACGCAGTCCAGCGGAGCCGTTCTGTATGGGGAGCTTGGCTTGGAAGTGCCGGCCACGGTAAAAGAGATTGCCGACGCATCGGAGTTCAGTTGGAACTCGATTTCGCTAGAGAAGCTGGCGCAGCTCGACGCGGACCATATCTTCCTTATTAATAGCGACGGCGACGGCGCCGAGGCGCTGAAG
Source organism: Paenibacillus agaridevorans (assembly GCF_018604145.1). Lineage (NCBI taxonomy): Bacteria > Bacillati > Bacillota > Bacilli > Caryophanales > Paenibacillaceae > Paenibacillus > Paenibacillus agaridevorans. The sequence goes on from NZ_CP075889.1 coordinate 8,079,719, forward strand.
GATCCGGTATGGCAGGGTATTCCGGCCGTGAAAAACGGCAACATTCACGAATTCGGAGCCGACACGAGCTGGTTGTACACGGGGCCGATCGCGAACAAGCAGATGATCGACCATATTCTGGCAAGCATTGTGAAGTAGGGGGATCTCCCGCTATAGCACCAAAACGACAGGATGTCGCCCTTTACGGAAGGGGCGGCATCCTGTCGTTTTTTAACATTCACTCTAAATTGGATCGATATTTACAGTAGGGCTGGCATCTACGGAGCTTCCTTGTTACCATGTGCATGATGAGGAGGGATTAATCATGGACAATAGATAAGCGAATAGAAATTTCCGCCAGGGCTACATTGTGGGATGTGAAGGCTGGATGCCGCGCCCCGCAAGGGATTTCAGGCGGACAGGTGGAGAATCGTACCATTGGAACCGGAATTGTACCTTTACGCGAAGGAGTCATTCTCGGTACCATTTCCCTTGTGGAAAGCGCTAACATAGAGTGTAGACAGGACGGTGCGATATGGGAGACATGAAGCTGCAATATACGAGTCCTGCCGCCGGTTGGCAGCAGGGATTGCCGATAGGGAACGGAAGATTGGGAGCCGTCATTCAAGGCGGTGCGGGTAAGGAAATCTGGAGCCTGACGGAGGCCACATACTGGTCGGGCCGTGCCGAGGAGCCGCAGAGCGCGACAGGGGGAAAGGCGGCTCTGGCCGAAATGCGCGAACGGTTTTTCGCGGGAGACTACGAGGCCGGCGAACGTCTGGCAAGAGCGACGCTGGAGCCGCCGAAAGGAAACTTCGGGACGCATTTGACGCTGGCGGATTTGGAAATTCTGTTCGATGAGGGGGGAGTGGCGGATGGTTTCTCCAGGGAGCTGGACTTGGAGAAGGCCATTGTCTCCCATGCCTACAGCCGGAACGGATCGCCCTGTAGACGTGAGGCTTTCGCCACGCATGCCGCCGATGTTCTTGTCACGCGCCTCACGACGGGGGAGACGGGCGGGTTGTCGTTCCGGCTTGCCTTGAGCGGGCGGACGCCTTTGTTCTCGACCGGCGCCGATGCCGCCGGATATATCCGCTTCCGTAGCCAGGCGACGGAGGATATTCATAGCGACGGAACCTGCGGCGTCTTCGCCAGCGGCATCGTGCATGTGGCGGCGAAGGGAGGCGCGATTGCCTGCGAGGGTAACGGGCTTCGCATCGAGGGCGCCGACGAGGCCATTATTTATGTGGCTGTTTCGACCGACTACGGAAAGACGGATTCCGATTGGGAAGCCGAAAGCGTGCAAGCGATAGAGCTTGCAGCAGGTCAAAGCTATGAGACGCTGAGAGCGGAGCATATTGCGGATCACGGCGAGTTGTTCGCGCGGGTAAGCCTGGACCTCGGAGAAGGCGATAGCGGCCGATCCGAGCTGCCGACTGACGAGCGGCTTCGCTTGCTTCGGAGCGGGGAGGGAGACGACCCAGCTTTGTATGCTCTGTTTTATCAGTATGGACGGTACTTGACCATCGCGGGGTCACGCGAAAATTCGCCGCTGCCGCTGAACCTGCAGGGGTTATGGAATGACGGCGAGGCGAATCGGATGGCGTGGAGCTGCGACTATCATCTCGACGTAAATACGGAGATGAATTATTATCCGACGGAAGCGGCGAATCTGGCGGAATGCCAAGTGCCGTTGACGAGGTTCGTGGCGAAGCTGGCCGAGGCGGGACGTTCGTCGGCGCGAACCTTCTATGGCAGCGAGGGCTGGGTCGCGCATGTGTTCACGAATGCATGGGGTTTCTCTTCGCCGGGCTGGGGATTGAACTGGGGCATGAATGTCACGGGCGGCCTGTGGATTGCGATGCAGCTAAAGGAGCATTACGAGTTCGGACTCGACCGGGTATTTCTAAAAGAGACGGCGTACCCGGTTTTAAAGGAGGCGGCGCTGTTTTTCCTGGACTATATGGTCGTGCACCCGGAGCATGGCTGGCTTGTCACAGGGCCGTCCAATTCGCCGGAGAACAGCTTCTATCCAAATGGGCGGACGGAAGGTCCGGAATACGCGCTGTCCATGGGGGCAACAATGGATATGATGCTGGTTCGGGATTTGTTCGACTTTTGCGCGGATGCATCCGCGACGCTTGCGGTTGACGAGGTACTGCGAGCGAGAATGAAGTCGGCTATGGAGCAGCTCCCTCCGTTGCAGGTTGGCAGCAATGGGCAGTTGCGGGAGTGGCTGGAGGACTTCGGCGAAGCGCAGCCGGATCATCGCCATCTGTCGCATTTGTACGGATTGTACCCGGGGGCGCAAATTACGCCGCAAGGGACGCCGGGGCTGAGCGAAGCGGCAAGGACGACGCTGCAACGCCGAATGGGACGCGAAGGGCTCGAGGACGTGGAGTTTACGCTCGCCCAGTTCGCGGCCAGCTTCGCAAGGCTCGGCGATGGCGATAACGCGCATAAGCAGCTGACGTACCTGATCGGCCAGCTGTGCTTCGATAATCTGCTTACGTATTCCAAGCCCGGAATCGCGGGGGCGGAGACCCCTATATTTGTGGCCGACGGCAATTTCGGCGGCACGTCGGCGATCGGCGAGATGCTGCTTCAAAGCCATGCCGGCGCCATCGAGCTGCTGCCGGCGCTGCCAGCCAATTGGCCATCGGGCAAGGCGGAAGGACTTCGCGCCAGAGGGAATACGATCGTTAACATGCGCTGGGAGGAAGGACGTTTGGCGGAGGCAACAATCCGGCCGGGCGCAAGCGGCACGCTGGTTGTCTGCTCGGGCGGACGGACGTCGACGCTGGAAGTAGAGGCGGATCGCGCGTATAAGCTGGACGGCGAGCTTCAAGCAACAATGTTGCGGCGGATGTAGGGTAAGACGGTCTTCGTTAGAAGAAACGTCAGCGTGGGAAAGCAACTGTTGCCGACACGACAGTTGCTTTTCTTTTGCCTGCTGGAGCGGGATAAGAAATAATGGGAGAAGCCGGCCGGAGGCTTGCGGGAAATCCGCCAATCGGTTATGATAGCGCTCTCAAGTAACATGGTCATCGGGAGGGGGAGTCGTCTTGCCAAGGTATTCCAGAGTATTCAGGAGGTTCCTTGTATCCTATCTCATCATCCTGATCATACCCAGCATCGCGGGATATATGTCGTATCAGACGGCCATTAACGTCACGGAATCCGTCTCCATCGAGAACGGCGTGACGCAGCTGCAAAAAAGCAAGGAGTTGCTGGAGCGCCGAATGGCCGAAGTTGAGGGATTCACGCGGCAGCTTGCCATCAACCAGGATCTCGGAATTCTGATGAACGAGAACGGAACGGGCAGCCAAGCCAACGTATACGGCATCTGGAAGATGATGAAGGATGTCCTGACGTTCGGACAGACGAACGACTTTTTGAAGCAATTCTACGTGTACTTAAGCAATTACGACGTCGTGCTGACGCCGGGCTCGGCTTACTTCCGTCCGGAGCATTATTATGAGAGCTACCATTACCCCGGCATGCCGTACGAGGAGTGGAAAAGCGGCGTGCTGGAGACCACCCACCGCAGCGAAATTATGGCGCTCAGGCCTTTTATGGAGAACAAGACCGAAACTTCGGTTGTAACGTATATGCAGTCGCTTCCTCTGGACAGCTTCAACGGGGCTTCGCCGGCGGTTGCCGTCGTCCTGATCGATCAGAAGATGATCACCGACCCGCTGTCCGGCCTCACGGATCGTTACGGGGGCTGGATCCATATCGCTGACGGAAACGGGCACACGGTGGGACTGCGCGGGGCGGACGAGGAGGAGGTAACTGCGCTCGCCATGGACAGGGACTTCGATGGCGGGAAGCTGAGCCAATTTTATGAAGAAGACCTCGTCATTACGATCAAGTCGGATACGACGGGCTGGGTATACCGCGCGGGTATTCCGAAGGCTGCGCTGATGGAAAGCGCCAACCAAATTAAATTCATCTCCTGGACGGTGACGGGCATCGCCTTGTTCGTCGGTCTCATCGTCGGTCTGCTGCTGTCGTACCGGAACAGCGCGCCCATCATTCGCATTATCGGCGTGATGAAGGAGCAGTTCGGACCGGGGCAGGAGGAGGGGGCCCATCGCAACGAGTTCGACTTTCTGCACGGCAATATCGCCCAAATGCTGACGCAGCACAAGCGGCTGGAGTCGGAGGTCGTCCGCCAGGCGCCGCTCGTGCGCGATGCGTTCTTCAAGCGGCTGCTTGCGGGCGAATTCCAGACGCGCGACGAGATTATCGCCGCGGCCGTCCAGTCGAACGCGGGGTTAAACGGCGACGTCGGATATGTCGGCATTCTGCAGGTTAATGGCTACCCGCTGCTCGACAACGTCGAGGTGCTGAACGAGCTTAACGCCGCCAGGTTGATCCTGAAGCAGGCGCTTATCGACTCCGGCAGCTCCGTCCGCATGACGGACACGGGCTCCGATAAAATCGTCTTCCTGTTCGCGTTTCCGGATCTGGAGGGAGCGTCGGGCCTCGGCAAGGAGGAGGTGGCGAAGACGCTGGAGAGCGTGTCCCGTCGCGCGTTCGAGGAGTTCCGCATCTCCGTTACGGTCGTGCTGGGCGGGCTGTTCCAGACGATTACGGAGGTGAGCCAATCCTACGAGCAAGCCAAGGGAACGCTGGATGTGGCCGTTCACCAGAACCGCAAGGAGTTGACCTGGTTTGAAGATACGCGGCATGAGAGCGCGACCTACCATTACCCGCTGGAGCTGGAGCTTCGCCTGATCGGCACGGTGCGCGCCGGAGAGTTGGATGAGGCCAGGCGCATCCTGGCTTCTATCGTGTCCCAGAATACGGAGCAGCGGGAGCTTTCTTACGAGATGAAGGGGCAGCTGGCAGGAGAGATGAAAGGCACGTTCCTGAAGCTGCTCGACCAGAAGGTATTTATGGAGGCCGAATCGTTCGAGGAGACGAAAAACCGGATTATTGCCATTCAGCCTTCCGAGCCGCTGGAGGTTATACAAAAAGAACTGGACGGCGTCATGGAGACGCTGTGCGAAGTGGTGCGCAGCCGGAAAAACGACAGCCATATGCGTACGATCGAAGCGATTAAGGCGTATGTCCAATCGGTCTACGGCGATTCCGCGCTGACGTTATACCGGGTTGCAGAGCAAGTGGAACGGCCGGAGAAATATATTTCGCAGCTATTCAAGGAAGTGACCGGCGTCAATTTGTCGGATTATCTGGAGAACGTTAGAATGGAGCATGCATCGATATTACTGAAGCACGAGGCATTGACCGTCGACGAGATCGCCGCGAAGGTAGGCTACAACAGCTCGCATTCGTTCCGCAGGGCGTTCAAGCGCGTGACGGGCGTGTCGCCGAGCGTGTTCAGACAATCCGCATTGGACGGTTAGGGGGAGAGTGGCGTGAGAGCAGCCCGCAGCAGTATTCGAATAAAGCTTGCTTCCGCGATGGCGCTTCTGGCGCTCGCGCTGGTTCTTGGCGCGTGCACGTCGGAGCCGGAAGCCGTCGTCGACGGAGCGGAAGACGCGGCTCCCGTTCCGATTCGCGTATTCGCCCAGCAGGAGCCGTCGGGCGATCTGGAGACGAACGACTTCACGAGAGAGCTGGAGTCCAGGTTCAACGTCAAGTTCGAATGGAATGCCGTCGCATCGGCGGGCGCCAAGGAGAAACGTCAAATCTCGCTTGCCGGCGGCGATTATCCCGACGCCTACATTTTGACAACGTATGTGGATCAGTTCTCTCAGGCGGATGTGCTCCGTTATGGGCAACAGGGCGTATTCCTTCCGCTTAACGATCTTATTGACGAATACGCGCCGAATATAAAGGCCGCCATGGAGGAGAACGAGACGCTGCGCGCTTTCAATACGGCTCCTGACGGCAACATCTACGGTTTGGTCGCATACAGCGAATGTTACCATTGCTCCTTTCCGAACAAAATGTGGATCAACACGTCCTGGCTGGATGCCCTCGATCTGGATATGCCGTGGACGACGGAGCAATTCAGAGACGTGCTGCGGGCATTTAAAACGATGGATCCCAACGGGAACGGAAAGGCGGATGAAATTCCGCTAAGCGGCTCCACTGAAGACTTCGGGGTGCGAATCATGCCGTTTTTGATGAACGGATTTATCTACGACGACGACAGCACCTATCTTCAGCTTCGGAACGGCCGGGTGAGCATGGCGGCGGATAAACCGGAATGGCGGGAGGGTTTGGCCTACATCAAGTCGCTTTACGACGAAGGGCTGATCGATCCCGGAGCTTTTACGCAAAACGCCGTCGCCTACAAGCAAATCGGAGAAAACGCGGGCGCGACGATTCTGGGCGCGGGTACGGCGATGCATCCCGATATCTTCGTCAATACGGGTCCGGGCAATACGCGCGGGAAGGACTATAATCCGCTGCCTCCGCTGGCGGGGCCGCATGCGTCGTTTGCCACCCATGTCAATATCGGCGTCTCGCCGGGCGCCAAGTTCGTCATTACGAACAAGGCAAGCGAGGAAGCGCGGATCGCCCTCATTCGTATGGTGGATTATATGTATACGCCGGAAGGGCAGGCCTTCGCCGAGACGGGCAAAGAAGGCGTCGACTGGAGACGGCCGGAGCCGGGAGAGCAGGCGCTAAATCCGGAGCTGAAGCCGCAATTCGCGCGGATACCGGTGGATAGCGGAAAGAAAAGCAACAATTCCGGCTGGAGCGGAATGGGCCACTTCTACATGCCCAGGGAATATCGCGACAGCTGGGTGCAGGGCGCGGATATCTACGCGCCGGACGGCTACGAGCGCAGGCTCATGGAGGCGACGAAGCTGTACGACGGACACGCGCCGGAGCAGGTGCTGGCGGCGGAGTCGCTGTGGATTCAGCCGGAGGTCGCCGAAGAAATTAATTTCCTGCAGATGAACATTCGCAACTATGTGGAAGAAAACTCGCTGCAGTTCATTACCGGCAACAAACAATTGGACGAGGATTGGGACGGTTATGTAAACGGACTGCGGGAGCTGAATGCGGAACGGTACGTGGAAATTATGCAGAAGGCGTATGACGGGGCGACGAGGTAGGCGAGGTAGGCAAGGTAGGCAAGGTAAGCGGGGTAGGCGATGGGAGGAAGGAGCGTTGCTTTTGGATTTTTGATTGGTCCCCCCAACGTGCTTCAATAGGAACAGGAAATGGGAGCGGATGCCGAGGCGATCTGCTCCCTGCTGTATGGTATGGCGTTAACGGTCTTGCCAGCTAACCTGCTAATCCTTGAGCCCCTTTCCATCCAGTATTTGCGGCAAGTACTTTTCGATTCTGGACTCGCGGGTTTTGGATTGTTTGGGTTCGGAGAAGTAGAAGATGTACGCTCTTTGCCTTCCGGGCGTCAATGCTTCGAAAGCCGTTTTCAAGTCGGGGATTTCCACGAATTTATTTTCCAATTCCCCGGGAATGACGTATTCGGCATGCTGTTTCATCTCGACTTGCCTGCCGGACTTTTCCACCTCGATGGCTTCATCGATATACGCCTTCAAGATCAGCTGCATTTCCTCGATTTGCTGCAGGCTGGTGAAACGGATCTGGCGAGCGGCTTGCACGTTCTCCGTCTGCTGGATCAGAATGCCGTGATCGTCCTTAAGCAAGGCGCCTTTGTGGAACAGAAGGGCGCAGTATTCTTTGAACCCGTGTATCAACACGATGTTTTTGCCATCCAGGGTGTAACAAGGATGCATCCACTTAAAATCCTCGGTCAGCCCGCAATCGAGAACGATTTTTCTCAACTCCTCAAATTCGGCTTTCCATTTTTTTGCCTTTCTTAGAAATCCGTCCACCTTGGGATTGGTTTGATTAGTTGTCAAAGGAAGCACTCCTTATCGTTTAGTTGTCATTTTATATCCTCGTTTAATAGTCGGTTTTAATGCTGCTTGGTGCCGTTTTGATTGTAGGACACCTTTTGGTGGCGTGTCAACAACATGCCTGCTAGCCTGCCGCCTGCGCGGGGAGGTAGGTTGACCGGAAGCCCGGTTCCGTGTTAGGGTACTTGTTACATGAGTGCCGCAGGGCAGAAGGAGGATGAAGTGATGCCGGAAGTTGTAGATGATTACGTGAACCTGCCATTCGTCGGGCAAGACGACAAGTCAGCGGGCATGGTTCACATTTTACGGCCGCCGGAGCTTTATCCTACCATGACGGAATCCGCCTATCGGTGACGAATGCGCCGGGAGGCGTAGTTTCACGTTCATTTTGGTTGATAAAGAGTGCTAGAAGCCCCGGCTTGCCGGTGCTTCTTTTTGGTGTTGCTTTCCTCCGGGGCCAGAGGGAGAAAGCGATGAAAAAGAGGAACAGATACGAGCGAATAAGCGATATTATCAAGAAAACGGGACAACCCCATTATCGGTATAAACAAATTACGGACGCGATATTCAGGCAGGGAGTACGCGAATACAATAACATGGGCCTATTGCCGAAGGGTTTGCGGGACGAACTGATGATGGAACTGGGGAATGAGGTATGCGAACTTAAGCCGGCGGCGGAGATAACGTCGAAGCAGGCGAATCGGCTGCTGTTCGGGCTGGAGGACGGCGAACGGGTAGAAGCAGTAAGGCTCAGCTACGAACGGGGCTGGGACTCGTATTGCATCTCCTCTCAATGCGGCTGCGGGTTCGGCTGCTCGTTTTGCGCGACCGGAACGATGGGACTGAAACGAAATTTGACGGCGGACGAGATTACCGACCAGCTGTTGTATTTTCTTATGCAGGGGCATGTGCTGGACAGCGTTTCCTTCATGGGCATGGGGGAAGCGTTAGCCAATCCGTATCTGTTCGAGGCATTGTCGATTTTGACGGATCCGCAATTGTTCGGTCTTGGCCAGCGGAGGATCACGGTGTCCACAATCGGCATCGTGCCGGCTATGCGTCGATTAAGGGAGGAGTTCCCTCAAGTGAATCTGACCTTCTCCCTGCATTCTCCGTTCCCGGATCAGAGAAGCGCGTTAATGCCGATCAATAACCGTTTCCCGCTGCACGAAGTGCTGGAAGAGCTGGAGCTTCATGTCCGGCAAACGGGACGGAAGGTTTATGTGGCGTACATTTTGCTTAAAGGGGTCAATGATTCCCGGGAGCATGCGGAGGCGATTGCCGGGCTGCTTATGGGACGAGGCTTGCGGGAGCATCTGTATCACGTAAATTTAATTCCTTACAATGCCACGGACGGGACCGGCGAGCGGTATAGTCAGTCCGAGCGGGCAAGCATCGAAGAATTCGTACGAATTCTGAAGAGCAGAGGGGCGCGGGTGACCGTGAGAACCCAGTTCGGCTCAGACATTAATGCGGGTTGCGGCCAGTTGTACGGTTCGGAACAATAAATTTGCGCGGGAGAGTTGCGACGGGCGGGCGACGTTATTTGTAGCCCGCTTTTTGTCTTAACGCATGCAGTCGTCGAGTCAGCCAAGCACTGAACAGGCCGAGCCGCGCATAGGCAAGCAACGTACGCTTTTCCCGGCCGTACTGCGCGGAATCCCGGCTTTGGTATTGCTGAACGTACGCGCGGCGTGTATATTGGTCCCTGAAATTCGGGACGATCGTACGCGAAAAGGAGGAAGTGTACCTACCCGGAACCTCTCTTTTCGAGCTATGATGTGCAATATAGTAAGCGTTGTCATTTACATCGTGGCAAAGTCAGGAGGAAACGGAATCATGGTCAACAGAGAAAGGGCACGGAAGCATGCCATCGTATTTAAAGGACCGGCTGCCAATTTTTTTGAGGGGGCGCTGCTTGGCAACGGCGGCCTTGGAGCGGTTGTGACAACTCGGCCGGACGCGGTTGTCATACACTTTGGCCATAACAACGTGTGGGATATCCGCATAGCGGAGGAGCACAAGGAAGAGATCGGCACGTTCGGCGAGCTGTTTGCCCGGATTAAGGACATTCCGGAGCACTATGCGTCGCTTAGCGACGAGCCATGGTACCGGGATTACGTAACGATGGCGGGAGCGAATTACGCGAAGCCGTACCCGCGTCCCATGCCATGCGGCTCGCTGCTGCTTGGTTTCGACAGGAGAGAGATCGAGGTATTGGGCCATCGTCTGTCGGTCGATAATGGCTTGTGCGAGATCGACTTTCTGACGCATAACGGCATTGCTACGCTGCAGCTATTTGTCGACCAGCGGGGGGACGAACTGCTGGCGACGCTTCGGAATGAGGACGGAAGCGCTCCTCATGCCAATCTGTTTAACCGGGTAAAGCTTATACCCGATCCCGAGACGCCGGCGGAGCTGCCGAGCCCGGAAGAGACGGTCGACGCCGCTGTTCGAGGGCTGTCGTTCCGGCAGAAGCTGCCGAGGTCATTGGAAGAGGGCGAGAACACGGAAGACAAGTCCCGGGCGTTTCGGTTGTCGGCGCGAGTCTCATCAGACGTAGAGGCCCGGACTGACGGCAAGCAGTTGGGGCTTGCGCTGGGGGCGGGAGAAAGCTTCGATATTCGGGTCCGGTTGGAAGAGGGAACTCTGCGGGAGGTCGGCGATGACGCGGGGGATACTTTCTTGCGGCTGAGCGATCCCGATTTCGGCGCTTTTCGCGAGGCCTTGGCGGCATCGGATGCCACGTGGGATTCCTATTGGTCGCGCTCGGGAGTGGAGCTGGAGGACAAGCTGCTGGAAGAGACTTGGTACCGTAACCTGTACTTCTTCCAGTGCTCCGTGAAGCCCGAGGCGGACTGCCCCGGACTGTTTGCGAACTGGAGCTACGGCAAAATCGGCGCGGAGTGGCACGGGGACTACCATATGAACTACAATACGCAGCAGCCGTTCTGGGTTGCCTTCTCGAGCAATCACGCCGACAAGCATTTGGCGTACGCGAACATGGTTGACCACGTGCTGCCCGTCAGCAGAAAGTGGGCGCGAGAGTATTACGGCTTGCGGGGCGCTTATTTTCCCCACTCCGCCTATCCCGTCGAGATGGACATCATGCCGTATCCCGTCCCGCATTGGGGCTGGGAGGTATGCGAGACGCCTTGGACGGTGCAAAGCTTATGGTGGCATTATCTGTATACGATGGACCGCGTCTTTCTGGAGGAGCGGGCATTTACGCCGATAAAGGAAGCGGCGTTGTTCATGGCGGACTATATGCTCAGGCCGGAAGCGAGCGGCGAGGATTGGGGCGATGACCGCTTTCACATTTTTCCCACGGTCGTACCGGAGTTGTACGAACTGACGCCGGGATTTCGCCGGAATTACGACTGCATAGTGGATTTGACGCTAACGAGGTTTCTATTTCGCGCGTTCGGGGAGGCTTGTTCCGCGCTCGGACGCGAAGCGGAAGAGGGAGAACTGCTTGGTCTGATTGGCGAGATTCTGGAGAGGTTCCCGGACAATCCGACGGCGGAGTCGAAGCGCGGTACCGTGTTCGTCTCCGTGCCGGGCGAAAATCCCGAAGTCGTCTACAACGTGCCGAACGGAGTGGCGACCGTCTTTCCTGGGGAGGAGCATGGCCTGCATTCGCCGCCGGAATTTTACGAGATCGCGGTGAATTCCTTTTTGAACCACCGTAATGAAGGCGGCAACGAGCTCGTCTTTCTGAATCTTGCGGGAGCGCGGCTCGGAAAACTCGACCTGGAGCGGTTCAAGCGGCAAATCCGATATTGTCTGCTGCCGAACGGTACGTGTACAGACAAGCTTTTGGAGTCGGGAGGCCGTTATTCGGATACGACCCCGTTTGACTATATGCAGCCGATGGGCATCTGGTTCGAGAACTTCGCGCTGCCTGCCGTCATCAATGAATGTCTGCTGCAGAGTTACAACGGCATTATACGTTTGTTTCCCAATTGGCCAGCAGAGAAGGGGGCTGCGTTCCGGACGCTCCGCGCGGTGGGCGGCTTCCTGGTGAGCGCCTCCTTCGAAGCCGGGGCGGTGCGGGAAGTCGAGATTGTCAGCGAAGCCGGCTCCATGCTGCGAGTGTACAAGCCGTGGCCAGAGGTACTTCTTGTTCGCGAGGGTCGGAGGGAAGAGCTTCTGGCATGTCCGAAAGGAGCGGTGTTAGAAATCGCAACGTCGCCGGGCGAGCGGCTGCGGTTATCCCCTGCGGGCAGCTAGCCACACTGCGCGCAACGGACATATGGAGCGTAGGCTAATCCATTATAGGTTTAAAATTGCAACGGACATAGCGGTCGTTATTTAGCCATTGTACACAGTATCTTGTGTGAAAATGTGCAATTAACGCTGCTGGTGTCTGTTGTATTTTTTTGGGGGGCGAATGCTGCGAAAATAGCGGCTGGTGAGTTCGTTCTGTCAGGTGACGGCGAAATTTTTTAGATGAAACAAGTATATAATTGAGTGATTAAGTGCCCGATCTTAGCACATAAGGAGCTTATTAACTCTTATAGGCTAGGATTATTGATTTAAAAATTATAGCGCAAGTGCAACCAGCTCTTCGAACTTTCTACTATATAGTTAAGAGTATATAATACAACAGCTAAAATGAGTTGGGGATAAGATTTACAAAAGGAGAATAACCGATGGAAGACCAAGAAATAGTTCACTTATACTTACAGCGTTCACAGCAAGCCCCTTTAGAGACTAAGAATAAATATGGGGCATACTGTAGAGCGATTGCAAGAAACATACTCTCCAATATTTCGGATGTTGAAGAATGTGAGAACGATACATACTTAGCTGCATGGAATGCAATTCCGCCTACTATGCCTAAAAAGTTCTCTGTATTTTTGGGGAGGATCACACGTAATATTGCGCTTGATAAACATGGTTATAATACAGCGAAAAAGCGTAATCGCGAGTTTGAAGTCATTCTAACTGAATTAGAAGGATGTTTAGCTTCCCTAGATACTGTAGAAACAGAGTATGAAGCAGGCGAGATAGCCAACTTAATAAATCAATTCTTATATGCTATAGATAAGCAAGCAAGAAATTTATTTATTAGGAGGTACTGGTACTCAGATTCAATAGCGGATCTTGGTATGAGATTTAATATGAGTAGCAGTAAAGTGAAGTCCATATTATTTCGAACAAGAAATAAACTTAGAGCTCATCTAGATAAAGAGGGAGTTAACCTATGAAAAGAGAAGAGTTGTATAGGGAGATTGGATTAATTGATGAAAACTTAATTGATGCGGCGGGGCAAATTGGAATAAAGAAAAGGAAAAAAATTATTTTTAAAAAGTGGGCTGTTTTGGTTGCATGTCTTGTTCTATACAGTTCAATCGCTACTGTTTTATTAGCAAAAGACTATATTAATAATCAAAATTCAGAACCTTATATACGCTATTTAACAGCTGAAAGCATGGATTTACAGCCTATCACACATTATGATGCGGAAAAATTTCTGAAAGCTTTAAAAAGTGATAATAATGAATATGTATATATTGCAATCAATCGGCTAGTAGAAAGTTTTAATGATCAAAAGATGAGAGAAAACGTGTTAAAAGAAATTCAGCCATTTGTGGTAAGCGAAAATAAAAAAATCGCTGATGCGGCTGCTTTCGCCGTAGATATTCTTTCAAAAACTTATGAGAGTCCTTATATTGTTAAGTCAGCGGACGGAAGTATCATATTTACGTTGTTTAACAATTATTCGGATTATGGGAGTCAGAACGTCCTTTGGCGGATAAAGGACAATGTGCTTGAAGAGTTTTTGAATTTTGATACACCATCTATGTATATCAAGAAAATTATTCCTTCACCAGATCATAAGTTAATTGCGATTGTAACATGCTCTAATAAAAGTGAATTCGTTCAAATTTATGATGTTGAAGAGAGAAGGATAAGTCCCGAGTTGGTAGAATCAGCAAGAGTCAAATATGGTGCACAACAAGAATTAGACACATGGATTCGCACAGATCATGAGAATTATAGCTATGCAAATAACATAGTGTGGAGTGACAACGATACTTTAGAGTTCGAGGGTTCTCTGCAATACGAGAATCTTGCGATAATAAAAAATGTTACTGTAGCGTATCAGTTTGATAAAGAGGTTATAGAAGTAAAAGAACTTAATGAGGCTAAATGAAAAGCATCAAAATACGACTATAATGAAAATGAAAATCCAAAAGATATGAGACAGCGACAGTCTAGGACTTTATTATCTCGTCCTTGGCTGTCGCTCTTTCAATTTCTGAGGTCAGTATAAAACTTATTTTATGAAGTCTGACGGTATTAGCGAGACAATCTCCGAGGCGCCGCAAACGCGAACGTGTGAAAGCGGCCGAATGCCACACATGTCCGTACACAATGGAGCGAAGCTATAGCCCGACTTTCTCGGGCTATAGAGCCCAAAGTTACCTCGAGCGGAGCTGTAGCCCGATTTTTTCGGGCTACAGAGTCAAAAGTTACCTCGAGTGATGCTGTAGCCCGATTTTTTCGGGTTACAGAGTCCAAAGTTACCTTGAGCGAAGCTGTAGCCTGACTTTCTCGGGCCGCAAAGGGATGCTGAGTCCAAAGTTACCTACGACTTAATCTGTAACCCGATTTTTTTTCGGGTTGCAGGCTCCAAAGTTACTCCGACGTACTCTGTAACCCGACTTTCTTGGGCTCCAGAGCCTAAGCGACTCCGGGCGTTGTCATGCACGTTTACCCGCGAGTCAATCGCCAACCCGTGTACGCCGGCGGCTCCATTTTTTCTCGTGCAGCGGCTCCGGCTCCGGTTTATAATAAAGAAACCTTGAACAATTTGGAGGGGGGCCGCCGTGATATCCTTTATTCGCAACAGACTTGGCCGCAGCTTGTCCACGAAGCTCATCCTCCTGCTGCTCATGCTGCTTACCTTCGCGATTGCGATGATCAGCTCGCTTTATTTCTGGTTCTCTTCCGAAGTTATTTTACGAAATGTAAGTGCTTCCACCAAACAATCCGCCAAGCAGTCCGCCGACTACCTGTCGCTTATTCTGACCGTCGGCAGCGACATGGGGCAACAGATTTTTCGCGACGCGCGGATTCAGGGCGTTATTCAGGAGGAAGCGAAGGGCGGGCTGTCGGTCGACCAGAAGTTCGATCACAAAAACGCCGTTAACGATATTCTCAACAACATCATGTACACAAGTTCGTTCGTGCACAGCATCTACCTGCTCCGGGAGCAGGGCGTCAGCTGGGGCAGCGGACTGTTCAACGCGTCGAAGGTCATGCGGTATACGCTGACGGAGCGGGATTGGTACAACGATATTCTTGGGGGCAGGCAAGACGAACTGTGGCTGCCGCTCCAATTCGACCCTTTCAGCGGAGGAGGGGAGAATACGAGACTGGTGTTGACATTCGTTAAGCCGCTGCACAACCTCGCCACGCGCGAGCCGGCGGGAGCGATTTTGGTCAACGTCGACGGCCAGCTCATCCTGCAAGCAATCGATCGGATCCGGCTTGGAAAGACGGGCGACTTCTTTGTCGTTGACGGAGCCGGAAAGGTTGTCATCGCTTCGGAGCCGGAGCGCTGGAGCGACACGCTTGAGACAACGGGGGTAGGCGAACGGCTGCCGCGTATCGGGGCAGAGGAGTCGGAGTTCGAGCTGGAGCTGGACGGTGTTCGCCAATATGCGGTGACACGCAAACTAAAGAACGACTGGACGATCGTCGGCATCGTTCCCGTGGGCGAGATGATCGGGGATATCGCGCGCATTCAGCAGCAGATCTGGCTGTTCGCCACCCTTTTGCTGGCGCTGGCCTCCGTAACGGGTTATTTGTTTTCGAAGCGAATTACTTCACCCCTTAAATCATTAATGAGGCAAATGAAAGAGATCGAGCGAAGCAACTTCAAAGCTCTCTCTGCGGTCTCGTCCCAGGACGAAATCGGGCAATTAAGCCGCCGCTTCAACCAGATGGTAGGCCAGATCGAGGCGTTGATCGAGCAGGTAAATGAGGTGGAAGGGAAGAAGCGGGAAGCCGAGATGCGAGCGCTGCGGCATCAGATTAATCCGCATTTTTTATATAACACGCTGGCCACCATACGCTGGATGATCAAGTTCGGGCGGAAGGAAGGCGCGTATGACGGCATCTCATCGCTGGTCCGGCTAATGGAAGCAAGCATGGAGAAGCAAGGAGTGTTCTATACGATTCGGGATGAGCTGGAACTGCTGGACAAATATATGGTCATCCAACGGTTTCGATACGACTTCCGTATCCATCTGGATGTCAGATGCGAGGAAGCGCTGAAGGACGTGTCCATTCCGCGGATGCTTTTGCAGCCAATCGTGGAGAATGCGATCTTCCACGGGCTCGCGCCCAAGGAGGACGGCGGGACGGTGACGGTTACCATCGAGCAGACGGCCGATACGCTGGAGCCAGGATTAATTCTACGAATCGAAGACGATGGAGCAGGCATTCCGCCGGACCGTCTGCCGGGCTTGTTGCTGGGCAGGACGGGGGAGGCCAAATCCGGCATGTTCGGGATCGGCCTCAATCACGTGCATGAGACGGTGCAGCTGTATTATGGCGAACGAAGCGGCGTGGAGATCGTCAGTCCGCCGGGCGGCGGGACCATCGTAACGGTCAAGCTGTTTGTCAACAACTCATGACTGAATTCACGAGCTTGTAACTGCCCGGAAGTGTGAACGGCTATACAGCCTCCTTCCTTAGGGTGGCGTTACTTTAGGCAGGCTGACAACTGCCCAATTGCATAGGTTATACCTAAGCAACCACTTCAGCGATGTACTTCATTCCAATGCGCTGAAGATTCATTGCGGCGATTCGATCATCATTCGAGCGATAGCCGCATTCTTTGCAACAAAAGCTGTGCTTCTTCTTATCACGATTTGCCTTCTCCTTGTGACCACATTTCGAGCATCTCTGCGAGGTGTACCTGGGATCAACGGCAATCGTTTTTGAACCTTGAAGCAGTGCCTTGTACTCAATCATCAGCCTTAGCTGGTAGAATGACCACGATACCGTCTCATATCGATCTTTCAATCGGACGATTTCCGTGGCACCCCGAATCCCTGATAAGTCTTCAAGAACAAACAATGTGCCCGGATCATAGCGGTGAACGAGTGCCTTCGATATCTGATGATTGGTATTCATCATCCAGCGGTTTTCTCGATCCCCGATCCGCTTCAGCTTCCTGAGTGCGGAAGGCGTGCCTGCTTGTTGCAACGCTCTACGCAATTGTTTGAATCTCGATCGCTTATCCTTGATCGGTCTACCGTTGTAGAAGGTGCTTTGTCCATCGGTGTCATAGGTTGTAGCGGTAAAGTTCATCCCCAGGTCTACTCCAACGACTTGGCGAATGGATGCGGTAGGAATTTCTCCAATCTCTTTCGACATCGGGATATGTAAGTAGAACTTCCCGCGCTTTGTCACAAACTTTGCGGTCCCGAACGTCCAGGAACCATCGAAGTAGGCTTCCATCCCTTTCGTTTCAAATGGTACCTTTATTCGTCCAACTAAAGTATTCATGGAGAACAACCGACCTGCCATGGAGTAGTCCCGGTGCCAGACGAGATCGTATTCTGGCTTCTTGAACTGAATCCTTGTCCAAGAATGCTTGTTTCCCTTCAGTGATCGATAACGAGCGGCAACCGTCTTCAGAACCGATTGTGTCATCTGGGAACGAAGAGCATAGGATTCACGCAAATGACGATAGGCCTGCTTATGCAAGAAGGTTACCGACATCTTGCGTGACTCAAATACAAGCTCGGATACGCAGTTGCAAGCTTCCCCGTAAGCGCGGGTGGTTTGAAGGAGCATTTCAGCCTGTTCAGACGTAGGAAATATCTTGATTCTAGCGGTTAGCGTGATGGTACACTTCTCATTATTCGCATTTCGAATGGATAATCACCTCACATTACTAAAAGAAACTACAACCACATATTCATTATACCAAACATGTGTTCCTATCGGGAGAATAATCCAACAAATTTGTAGAAATCCTTCGAAGGGAGGGAGTAAGGACTCGTTTATGTTTCATAGAAAGGGAAGACCGCGTAAATTCCTCTCACGACTGAAGTCACGAGTGTCCTTTACACTTTTATGAAGGAGGAGATGGCAATTGGTATATAACGCGCTGATCGTGGACGACGAGCCGATGATCCGCTTCGGCCTGGCGTCCTGCGTCGAATGGGAGCAGGAGGGCGTCAGGCTGGCCGGCGAAGCGGCGAACGGAGAGGCGGCGCTGGCGCTCATTCGGTCGGAGGAGATCCATATTCTGATAACGGATATTAAAATGCCGCTCATGGACGGACTGGAACTCATCCGCCTTGCCAAGGAGCTTCGTCCGGAGCTGAAGGTCGTGCTGGTGAGCAGCTACAGCGATTTCGCTTATGCGGTGGAGGCGGTAAAGCTCGGCGTCGTGGTGGATTATTTGCTAAAGCCGACGATGGAACCGGAGGATCTGCTGCGCGTCGTCCGGACATGCAAGGATCGATTGGCGCGGGACCTTGCCGGCAGCGAGAAGGAGCTGAGACTGCGGGAAGAGGAGGAGAAAAGCAGAAAGCATCGGTTCGAGGAGGAGCTGAAAGCTTTTTTGGGAGGCATCGGCAAGGATTTCGAATGGAAGCCGGAATGGGCAATCGGCCATATCGTGCTGGCCGTCTGGCGACTGGAGCCCGCGGGCGGTGAAACTTTGCGGCATATCGTCTCGCTTGAGTCTGCGAAGAACAAGCTCAACGAATGGTGCCCCCATGGCCACTCGTTCCTGTCAGGAGAGGGCGAGCTGGTGACGCTGCTTGCGGATCATAACGGGAGCGCTCTCTCGGATATTACGCGATATCATCGACTGCTCGCGGAGGAGGACGGCATGGGAGAATTTACGGTCGGCGTCAGTCCCGTCGTACACCGATTGCAGTCGGCCCAAGACGCATACGGATGGGCGCGAAAGGCGCTCGGGAATGCCTTTTTTGAGGGGAGGGGGCGGTGTTATCTCGGCCAAATTCCTTCCGGAGGGGAGGAGCGGCGGCAAACTCCCGGGTCCGATGCGGGCTTCGAACGGCTGCGGGAGAAGTTCTCGAAGGCTTACGCGTTTTCGGATCAACCCGGCAGCGAGGCGGCGTTGGCGGAGATGGTCGCGTTATGGAAAGCGCGGCGTTATGGCCGCGATGAGATCGTCGCGCACGCCAGAAGCCTGCTTATGATTATGTGGTCGCATCGATTCCGCGTGAAGACGGAGGAGGATATGGGCATGATGATGAGGAGGCTGGGGAGTCTGGAGCAATCGTCCGGGCTGGATTCCCTGATTCGCGCCGTGCGGGAGGAGCTGTCCCGGTTCTGGAAGCCGGACAATCGTCCAACTGTCGCGGTCGACGCCGGCGGCGCGCATGTCATCCAACTCGCGTTATCCTATATTCAGGAGCATTATCGCAGAGATATACCTCTGCAGGATGTGGCCGATTATGTGCACATGAGCAAAAATTATTTCAGCGAGCAGTTCAAGCAGCGAACAGGCATGAATTTCATCGACTTCGTGATTTCCCTGCGGCTTCACTACGCAAAACATCTACTGGAGCAAACGAGCATGAAGGTCATCGATGTCGGCGCGGAATCGGGCTTTAACAGTCCCAAGCACTTCCTGAAGCTGTTCAAGCGGGAGCTGAACTGCACGCCGCTGGAATTCCGCGAACAGTGCGAGCAGGGGAGAACCAAGGAGGCGACATGGCCCGGGGAGGATGGTCTAAATGAATGACGACGCATGGACTGCGAGGAAGCCTGCCCGAAGCTTGACCGTTTATGTGCGCGTGATGCTGCTCATACTGGCAACTGTAACGCTGGCCGGATGCATGAGACCTTCGCTAGCGCCGGGGGAGCTCGCGGAGCAGGAGCCTGAGGGCGATACCTCGAGATATGCAGTCGAGCTGGAATACTGGCACACCTATAGCGATCTGGAGCAGGAAGTGTTCCTGGAGAAGGTTCTGCCGTTGTTCGAGAAACAATATCCCCATATTCGTATTAACGCCGTGCGCAAAGACCAAACGGATCAATTCAAGGATACGCTGCTGTTTGCGGTAGCGGACAACAAGCAGCCGGACGTCATGCGCATGGACATCGTATGGGTGCCCGAATTCGCTAAAAAGGAAGCGCTCGAGGAGCTGTCCGGCATGCCGGGCTTCGACGCGATCAAAGATACGTTTATCGGCGTTCTTATTCAGACGAATGTGTACAAAGGGGGCTATTACGGACTGCCCGTCAACGCCAATACGCGCGCGGCTCTCTACAATAAGAAGCTTCTGGAGGCGGCGGGCCTTAGCGAGCCTCCCTCCACATTCGAGGAGCTGGAGGCGGCAGCAGAGCGGCTTCGGGCCGTTTTGCCGGACGCGTACGGCATCGGCGTCTGCTGTTCGGGAGGCTGGGGCATGCTGCCTTACTTTTGGTCCCTTGGCGGAGAAATGACGAATCCGGAATACACCAAGGCAAGCGGCTATCTTAACGGCGAAGCAAGCCGCGCCGCGCTTAACCGAATGAAGGACTGGATGGACCGCGGCATTATGAGCCGCTCCATTTTGGGCGAGGTGCCCGGCACGTGGGACGGCATTCTGAAGGGACAATTGCTCATGATCGACGACGCGCACTGGTTCCATACCGTCAATGCAACGGGGCCGAACAAGGAGCTCCTGGACGATGTCGTTATTGGTTTGTTTCCGGGATTGGAATCGGGATCGGGAGGCATTTCCGTTATCGGCGGGGAGAATCTCGTCATGTTCGAGCAGTCCTCGCATAAGCAGGAGGCATGGGAGTTCATCCGGTGGATGACTTCGGAGGAACCGCAGCGGATTATGGCGGAGACGGGTCTAATCCCGACCATACAGGGAATTGAGAATAACGTGACGAATCCGCTGCTGGCGCCTTATCTGGAGCAATTGGGGCAAGCAAGACCGCGGCCTCCCGTCCCGAATTGGACCGCTATCGACGAGGAATTCGCACGGATGGTGGAGCGTATTTTGGCTGGAGAGATGTCTGTAGAGGAAGCGACGGATCGGGCTGCCGCGAGAATCGACGAACTACTATTAGAATAGCACGATCCCATAGAGATGGTAGCGCGATCTCGCAGATAGAGCAGCACGATCTCGCAGACGGTTGCCGCGTCCCCGAGATCGTGCATATATCATCGCGCAACGGATATCCATTCGTCCCGCCTGACAAGGGCCAAGCGGCCTGCATCGAGCAGCGCCATGACGGCCAGCGTCTGTTCCCGCGGGACCGGAGGTACTCCGCTCTCGAAGAAGAGGAGCATCTGCTTCATCAGTTCGGGGAAGAAGCCGGTGCATTCCGGCACGATATAACCTTCGGCCTCTCCTTTGGGCTGTAGCAGGAGCTGGAACGGAGCGTTATTGATTTGGAGGAACGACGCCTGGCGCCCCCCTTCGAACTCGATAAGCAGGTGGCGGCCACCGTTCGGCGCGGACAAACTTTTGACGCGAGTGACGGCAGCGCCGAGAAGGGCGACGATCATCTCCATCTGGTGCACGGCGTAGTTCTCGAAAGCTCCCGGACCGGTCACGGACAGATGGCTGATCGAGTCGGCATGGATCCCTGCGGGCAACGCAATGACTTGCTCGGAGTAGCGCAGCGCCGAGGTGGAGAATATCGGCGTGCCCCCGGCCGCGGCCATCTCGAACAGCTTTGCGGCCGTAGCCAGGTCGGGCGCAAACGTCTTGTCGATATAGACGGGTTTGCCGGATTGCAGCGCCAGCTCGGACAGGCGGAGATGATGCTCCGGATGGTCGGGCGACAGCACGATCAGCGCGTCCGAGCGTTCCACAAGCTCCGCGAGGCTGCCTGCCCGCTGTACATGGTGAGCGACGCACCAGTCGTCCGTATGGAGTCCGCCGGGCTTGTCTCTTTCTGCCCAAGCGTACGCGACATCCCAGTCCAGTCCTTGCTCGGCGGCGCTCCCGCGCAGCCAGGCGGGATAGTTGTTGGCGTGCCACTCGTCAAGGAAATAGTCGATTAATCCGATTTTTTTGGTCATAGCACGATTTCCTTGCCCTGCTCAGACGAGGCGTACAGCGCGTCAATGACCTGAGAGGTCGTCAGCGTATTGTCGATGTTGGCCCTGTTTTTGACGCCGCCAGAGGCAGACAACAGGAAGGCCTCAATCTCCTCGTCGAACGCATCGACCTTGTTAAAGGTCGCAGCCGTCTCCAGCAGCATGCCGCCGCGCGACGTATACAAGGTGAAATCTCCACCGTACTCCAGCTTGATTCCGCCTTTATCCCCGAGAAATTCCACGTACATCGCCGATTCGGCAATGTTTTGCGCCCAAGCCCCGTTGAAAGTCAAGCTGGGACCGCTTGTGCGGATCATGCCGGCCGCAAAGTCCTCGACATCGTAGGTTCCTTCGTAATTTGGCGGTCCGGCCCACATTGAAGTGAAGGCGTAATTCTCCATCTGCTTGCCGAGTTCGCCGTGTACCGCGCCCGAGACGCTTAGCGCTTTGGTGTTTTCGCCGAGACAATAGAAGATGAGATCGAGAAAATGGATGCCCCAGTCGATCAGCACGCCTCCGCCGGACATGCTTTTGGTCGTAAACGGTCCGCCGAGTCCGGGGATGGAGCGATGCGCCCTGAAGGAGCAATACACATGGTACAGCTTGCCGAGCTCTCCTGCGTCAATGAGCTGTTTGACGTGATTGACGGCGCTGTTGAAACGGTTGACGACTCCGATGTTCAGGATATTGCCGGTTCGGTCCGCCGCCTCCTTCATGCGCAAAGCTTCGTCGTACGTCAGGGCGGCCGGCTTCTCGCAGAGGACGTGCTTGCCAGCCTCCAGGGCGGCGATGGAGACGGGGGCATGAGTATGGTTTGGCGTACAAACGGAGACGGCCGTCACCTCCGGATCGCTTAGCACATCGTCCAGACTGGCCGTCGCCACCGGGATGCCGAATTGCTCTGCGGCAGCTTGTGCCCGCTCGATAATCGGGTCGACGATGTATTTGATTTCAGCCTGCTTGCTTCGCGTATAAGCGGGAATATGTCTTGAGGTTGCGATTTGACCGCTGCCGATTACGGCGACTTTCATAGGTTTCATTGGCGCATCAGCTCCTATATGTTTATTCGTCCCTATCATAGCAAGGACGCGAGGAGCTGGATTTGCTTTCATTTGTCGGAATGATTGGTCATTTTTTTAGGTGGGAAGCAATTGCCTGATATTCCGTGGGGGACATGCCAAAGTGGCGGCGGAACGCTTTGCTGAATGAATGGATGGACTGGTAGTGCAGATTGGCTGCAATCTCGGTTATCGAATAACGGCTCTGCCTGAGCCAGACAGTCGCTTGCTCGAAGCGCTTTTGATCGTAATATTGTTTGACGCTAAGTCCCGTCTCTTTGGAGAAAATATGGGAAATATGCGCATAGCTGTAACTAAGCTCGTTCGCGAGCGAGGACAGCTCCGTCAGCTCCAGCAGATGCAGATCGATGTAATGGATGACTCTGTAGACGAGGTCCCGCACGGCGTCCGAACTGGCGGTCGGCGCGTAATGGGAAGCCAGGTCCTCGTAGAAGCCCCGGTAAGCCAGCACGATCAGCTGCTTCAGGTACGTTTCGATCATGAGGGGCGAGAAGTCCGACAAATTCAGAACTTCCTGGAGCAGCCCGGTGAACACGGGGGCCGCAGCCCGGCTTCCGGCGACAACAGGATGTTTGACCTGCTGAAACAGACGCGAGATATGAAGAAACTCGCCGTCGGTCTGCTCCTGACGAAACTCGAAGCCCGCGTAATAATAGCGGAATGGATCCTCCCGATCCGCTATAACGTTATGCCGCTGGCCGGGCACATGTACGATCAAGTCGCCCTCCTGAACGGGATAGCTGGCGTCGTCGGTCGTAAATACGCCTTTGCCGGAGACGATATAGCTGATCTCATAGCAATATTGACGATGCTCGCCGACTTCATAGCCCGACGCGCAGCTCAGATCGCCGATTTGATACAGTGTAATGGGTCCGTAATGCTTGGGGTCATGAATGTATTGGTTGTCAAAATGAAATTTGATCTGCTTGTCCGGAGCTGAATTCGGCAGCTTCCGCTTGTCGTTCGTCATGGCGTCCTCCGAAATAACTTCAGTGGCGTTGCAAATATTCTCTATGTTGGTCATCGTACCATAGTTTCGGCAAATCTGTCGAAACAGCGTTTCCATAACAAAAGATACCGAATCGGAATAATATGGAATTTTAATAGGATAGCGCTTCCATTATGCTAGAGCTAGATTCGTGCGGCAGCCGAACATGGGCATGGGTCTAAATCCATTGTGGAAGGTGGCATGTCATGTGTTAAGGGTAGAGTCTCGCGCAATTGTTTATGTCGTTTTGCTCTCGATGGTCTTTTCGCTGATCGGTATCGCTCGTCCGGGCACGACGCTTGCTTACGTAGGGGCGCTGGGAAATGTAACGGGAGCCTCCGTATCGGGAGACTCGGTTACGCTGACGATCGACAACGGCGCGGAGCCGAACGACGACAAGCTCATTATCGACGTGCTCAAGAGCGACATCGTAAAGGTGTCGTACCGGCCGAACGATGTATCGCCCAGCCCCGATACGCCTATGATTGATCCGGGCAAAACCTGGAGCGCCGTCGGGGCGACGATTAATACGTCGAGCAACCCCATTACCATCGTGACCTCCGAGATTCGGGTCGAAATCGCGAAGACGCCGGCGCGCGTTACGATCAAAAAGGCTGACGGCACGACGCTGCTGTGGGAGCCATCGGGCGGAGGCGTCTTCTACGACGGCGTCCGGTTTATGCGGAACTCCGGCGACAACATCTATGGCATTCGCAGCTACAATGCCAACGAATCGGCTCCCGATCTGCTTCGCAACTCCAGCACCCATCCGGCGCACGCCGGCAACCAAGGGGATTCCGGCGGACCGCTCATGTGGTCGACGGCCGGTTACGGCCTGCTTGTCGACAGCGACGGGGGTTATCCATACTCCGACACGACGGGCAAGCTGGAATTTTATTACGGCGGCACGCCTGATGAAGGACGCCGCTACTTCAAGACCGACGTCGAATATTACGCCATGGTCGGCTCCCCGGAGGAGATTATGGCCAGCGTCGGCGAGATTACGGGCAAGTCTCCCATGCTGCCCAAGTGGTCGCTTGGCTTTATGAACTTCGAATGGGATACCAACCAGACGGAGATGACCTCGATGATCGATACGTATCGCGCGAAGGACATTCCGCTCGACGCGTACGGACTCGACTATGATTGGAAGAAATATGGAGATACGAATTACGGCGAGTTCGCCTGGAATACGGCCAATTTCCCTAGCGCCGGCACGACGGCGCTGAAGACGGCGATGGATGCCAAGGGGATCAAGCTGATCGGCATTACGAAGCCGAGAATCGTGACGGAAGACAGCAGCGGCAACCGGACGACGCAATACAACGACGCCAACGCGGCGGGGTATTGGTATCCGGGACATGGCGAATACAACGATTATTTTATTCCCGTAAAGGTACGAAGCATCGATCCTTACAACGCGGGCATGCGCGCCTGGTACTGGGATCACTCCGAGGACGCTTACGACAAAGGTATCGTGGGCTGGTGGAACGACGAAACGGACAAGATCGCTTCGGGCTCGGCCCAATGGTGGTTCGGCAACTTCTCGACGACGCATCTGTCCCAAGCGATGTACGAGGGGCAGCGCGCTTACACCAACGACCAGGCCCGCGTCTGGCAGACGGCGCGGACGTTCTATCCCGGCGCCCAGCGGTACGCGACGACGCTGTGGTCCGGCGACATCGGAGGACAGTTCGAGATGGGCGAGAAGGTCGGCTGGGCATCCGGCATGAAGGAGCAGCGCACGGTCATGCTCTCGTCGGTAAACATGGGACAGCCGAAGTGGGGCATGGATACGGGGGGCTTTAACCCGAACGACAGCAATCCGAGCCCCGAGCTGTATGCGAGATGGATGCAGTTCGCGGCGCTTACGCCGGTGTTCCGCGTCCACGGCAATTTGTACCATCAGCGGCAGCCGTGGTTTTATGGCCCTACGGCGGAGGAAGCGTCGAAGGCGGCGATCAAGCTGCGTTATTCGTTGATCCCGTACATGTACGCCTACGAGCGGGAAGCATACGAGACGGGCAACGGTCTGGTTCGCCCGCTGCTGTTCGATTATCCAAACGATCCGGCGGTCAGCAACTACGTCGACGGCTGGATGTTCGGCCACTGGCTGCTGGCTGCTCCGGTGGTGGACAAGGGCCAGACGGTCAAGCCGATCTATCTGCCGGCGGGTACGTGGACGGATTATTTTACGGGCAAAACGTATGCGGGCGGTCAAACGATTCAGTACGCGCTAAACGCGGACGACTGGTCGGATATCCCGCTCTTCATCAAAAAAGGCGCCATTATTCCGACGCAGGAGCCTCAGGATTATATCGGCCAAAGCGCGGTTACGACCGTCGATGTCGATGTTTTCCCGGATACGGCTGCAACCAGCTTCACGTATTATGATGACGACGGCGGCAGCTACGATTACGAGAGCGGCGAAATCTTTAAGCAGACGTTGACGGCGCAGGATAACGGCGGCAGCGGGGTCAGCTTCTCGGTAGGAGCCAAGACGGGCACGTTTGCGCCGGCTCTGCAAAACTACATCGTGAAGATCCACGGCAAGGCCGGCACGGGCGTAACGCTTGGCGGCTCAGGGATGACCTCTTACGGCGATCTTGCGGCGCTGCGCGCGGCATCCGGCGAAGGCTGGACGACGGGACGCGATATCTATGGAGAAGTGACATACGTCAAGGTCGCGGCCGGAAGCGGCTCCGCCAAAAACATCGTCGTCTCGGGCACAGGCGCGCCGGCCGCTACGGCCATGAAGCTGGAAGCGGAGCAAGCTTCGTTGTCGGGCGCCACGCCGGCTACGCAGGCTGCCGTCAACAACAATCACGCCGGCTACTCCGGCACGGGCTTCGTGGACAAAATCGAGAACGACGGCGCGTCCGTTACGTTTTACGCCGACGTCAAAGCGGCAGGCGACTACGCGGTCGATCTCCGTTACGCCAACGGCAACGGTTCGGCGAAGTCGCTGAGCATTTTCGTCAACGGCAAGCGCGTGAAGGGGACAAGCCTCGCGAACCTGGCGAACTGGAGCACTTGGGGGACGGCGACGGAAACCGTTCCGCTGGCGGCAGGACGAAACGCCATTACGTACCGCTATTATGCGGATGCAGGAGACACCGGATACGTCAATCTGGACTATATCTCGGTGCCGTTCTACCCGTCCGTCGGCAAGTACGAAGCGGAGGGAGCCGCCCTGTCCGGCGGAGCGGCGACAAACAAAAACCATGGGTTCCACAGCGGCACGGCTTTCGTGGATACCATGACGGCAGTGGGGGCGGCGGCAACGTTTAAAGTGAATGTTCCGTCCGCCGGCAGCTACCAAGTGGCGCTTCGTTACGCGAACGGCACGGGCAGCACGAAGACGCTTAGCACTTATGTCAACGGCGTCGACGTGGCGCAGGCCAGTCTGCCAAGCCCTGGCGCGAGTTGGAGCGCATGGCAGGATGTTTCGCAGTCGCTGACCTTGAACGCGGGAGAGAATACGATCGCCTTCAAGTATGACGCGGCGGACAGCGGCAACGTCAATCTCGATCGGATTCTGGTATCCCCGAGCTCGCCGGGAACGCCGCAGTCGGAGCTGAATTTGCTCGATAACGGCAGCTTCGAACGGGTCGGGTATAGCTCGGCCTGGACAGAATGGCATCCGAGCGGACAGGCGCTGGCCTTCGGCGTCGACAGCGGATCGGGCACGCATCCTCCGACATCGGCTTGGCACAGGGACGCGAGGGCGTACTTCTACTCCGCAAGCGCGTATCAGCAGAGTATTCACCAAGTGGTGAACGTGCCGGTAAACAACGCGAACTACAAGCTGGAGGCTTGGGTTCGCATGCAATACGCGACCCCTACGACGGCGAGAGCGGAGATTACAAGCCATGGCGGATCGGCGATCTACGCGAACATTCCGAATACGGGCGAGTGGGAATATATCAGCATCGATAATATTAATGTAACGAGCGGCTCGGTCGACGTCGGCTTCTATATCAACTCGCCGGGAGGCACGGTGCTCCATGTTGACGACGTGCGGTTGACGAAGCAATAAAGGAGAGACGGGTCATTTCTCCGAAATCGAGGCAATTCCGTTAAAGCCAGCGCCTGCCGGGCGCTGGCTTTTTGGCGCGCGAGGAGCGGTTGCGGGGAGGGTTGACCAGGGGCATTTGATTCGATCGGGACAGTTGGGGCGCCTGGACGATTGGTTCGTGGGAGTTTGAGTTTGGGGCGTCAGTGCGGCTAGCGCTGCGGAAATCGTCTTCTGTTGCCGCTGAGAAGAGCTGCTTGGTTCGGCCAACCCGTCGCTCTGCAAAACTAGCTTTTCCATCCCGGAGCCAACAATGGTAGAATGGAAAGCAGTACCAATCCCATAGCGATGAGAGAGGAGCAACAACATATGAGCACGAAACCGGTCAAATGGGGCATTCTGGGCTGCGGCGGCATCTCGTCGAAGTTTGCGAACGACTTGAAGCTGGCGGAGGGAGCCGAGCTGACGGCGGTAGCCGCGAGGTCGCTCGACAAGGCGCAGGCGTTTGCCGAGAAACATGGCTTCGAGCGCGCCTACGGCAGCTATGAGGAGTTTTTTAACGACGCGGACGTCGAGATTGTTTACGTCGGCACGATTCACCCGCTGCACAAGGAGCAGGTACTGGCTTGCCTGGAAGCAGGCAAAGCGGTGCTGTGCGAAAAGCCGTTCACGATGAATGCCGCGGAAGCGGAAGAAATCGTACGCGCGGGACGCGACAAAGGTCTG
This sequence comes from Paenibacillus agaridevorans, assembly GCF_018604145.1. Classification (NCBI taxonomy): domain Bacteria; kingdom Bacillati; phylum Bacillota; class Bacilli; order Caryophanales; family Paenibacillaceae; genus Paenibacillus; species Paenibacillus agaridevorans. Next base: position 8,108,373 of record NZ_CP075889.1, read on the forward strand.
TTCGTCATGGAAGCGATGTGGACGCGCTTCCTGCCTCCGATCGTGCAAGTGCGCGAGTGGCTGGAGCAAGGATTGATCGGCGAGGTCCAGCTGCTGAAAGCAGACTTCGGCTTCGACGCGGGGTGGAATCCGGGGGGCAGGCTGCTGAACAAGGAGATCGGCGGCGGCGCGCTGCTGGATGCAGGCATCTATCCCGTTTCCTTTGCCTCTTTTGTATTCGGCGAGCAGCCGAGCGCGATCCATAGCAGCGCGGTGATCGGCGAGACGGGCGTAGACGAGAAGTTTTCGGCGTTGTTCGAATATGAAGGAGGCCGTACGGCCGTGCTGAACGGCGCGGTACGTCTGCAACTGACGAACGAAGCGTGCCTCTACGGAACGAAGGGTTACATCCACATCCCAAGCTTTCTCTTCGGCAAGTCGGCAAGCCTTCACGTCCGCGGAGAGGAACCCGTGCATTTCCAGGATGATCGCACGTACAGCGGCTACAAGCATGAAGCCGAAGCCGCCATGGAAGCTTTGCGCTCCGGCAGGACGGAGAGCGAAGTCATGCCGCTTGACGAGACGATCTCCATCATGGGCACGATGGACCGGATGCGCAAGCAATGGGGACTCACGTACCCTGCGGACAACCAGTAACTTATAACAGAAAAACAAACCATGCTTGCGCCTCTGTATGTCCGGGGCCTCAAGCCGCGTTTTCAAGCGGGGACAACTTGCCGCCTGAGACGCGGCTTTTTTAGTTGTTGCCAGGGGAAGAGCGGTCGGCAAAGATTATAGCGGAGAAATCCGCAATAATGTGCCGAAGCTGGTGGTCGGCGGGAAATATGGTGGAGAAATCTACTATAATGCTGTGAAGTGGGAGAGCTTCAGCGATGATTGTGTATTTTTTTTATACACATCAGCACTAGCACTAGTTGCACCCGTCCGCGTCCTATTGTACTCGCTTTTTCATACACATTAGCTCGCCCGCGCCCGTTCGTGCCCCATTGTACTCGCTTTTTCATACACATCTGCCCGCCCCCACCCGTCCGCGTCCTGTTGTACTCGCTTTTTCATACACATTAGCTCGCCCCCGCCCATCCACGCCCCATTGTACTCGCTTTTTCATACACATTTGCTCGCCCCCACCCGTTCACGCCCCATTGTACTCGCTTTTTCATACACATCTGCTCGCCCCCGCCCATCCACGCCCTATTGTACTCGCTTTTTCATACACATCTGCTCGCCCGCGCCCGTTCACGCCTCATTGTACTCGCTTTTTCATACACATCTGCATCTGCTGGCGGGAATTATAGCGGAGAAATCGGCTTTAATGTACCGAAGTCAGTGGTTGGCCGGAATTATAGCGGAAAAGTCCGCTATCATGCTTCGAAGCCGGCGCATGGCGCTGCATATGGCGAAGTCACATCAGGCGGCGGACTATCGCAGCGGCGAGCAGTATCTTATGTTCCGATAATCGGAGAAAAACGCACCTTTTTACTGGAAAATCCTGCATGAGCGTAAAAAAGATGAATAAAAAGCACCAAAAGAAGTAGTTAGTCAATCGGAGGACCCCAGCCCGCAGCCCTATAATGAAAGCGTACTCACACATCGATGGAGGGGATCAAGAGATGAAACTGAACATCAAGTCGGCTGCCAAGCCGATGGCGGCAGGGCTCGCGGCAATGATGGTGCTGACCGCATGCAGCGGCGGCAATAACGGTAACAACGGAGGGAACGGGGCGGCAACAAGTCAGCCGAGCAAACCGGCGGCGGAGGAAACGGCGAAACCAACGGAAAAGCCGGCGGATCCCGTCACAATCGAATTCTGGCACGCATTCGGCGAGGGCGAAGAGAAAGTGCTGCTCGATGAAGTGATGCCGAAGTTTAACGAGAAGTTCCCGCATATTACCGTAAAGTCGACGCGCATGCCTACTGAGAACCTGGATCAGCAGGTCATTACGGCTGCCGCGGGCGGAGCGGTGCCGGACGTTATGCGGATGGACAATACGTGGATTCCGAGAATGGCGAAGGAAGGCGTGCTGCAGAAGGTAGACGGCTTCCCGGGCTTCGATCAGGTCGTGGCGGATTCCTTTAAGGGGCCGATGTCCACGAACTATTATGACGGCAGCTACTACGGCGTGCCGCTCGATACGAATACGAAGATCGCGATCTATAACAAGGAGCTGCTCACGGAAGCGGGAGCTTCGGCCCCGCCGGCTACAATCGACGAGCTGGTGGAACTGGCGCGCAACTTAAAGGCAAAGGGCAAATTCGGCATTACGATCGGCGGTCCGGACGCCTGGAACATGCCGCCGTGGTTCTGGTCGCTGGGCGGCCGCATTACGGACGACAACTACACGACGGCGACGGGACATCTTAACAGCGACGCCAGCGTGAAGGCTCTCGAGACGATCATCGGCTGGAACGACGAAGGGCTGCTGGCTCCTCCGATCCTTGGCGGTCAACCGGGCACTTGGGAAGGGCTGCGCGGCGAGGAAGGCAAGCCGGCCAGTTATATGATGATTAACGAAGGCCCATGGTTCTTCAGCATTCTGGGCGATGCGGTCAAGGACAACATGATCCCGGCCAAAATGCCGAACGGTCCGGACGGCGCAAGCCATTCCGTCATCGGCGGTCAGAACATGGTTATCTTCGAAGGCGCCAAGCAGCCTGATGCAGCCTGGACGTTTACGCAGTTCATGCTGACGGAGGAGATTCAAACGCTCATGGCCGTGAAGACGGGGGCTATCCCGACGAACGTGGCCGCGGCGAATGCCGAAGAGTTAAAGAGCGTGTACTATCTCGGGGCTTACGTTGCCGAGATGGATACGGCACTGGCACGCACGCCAAGCGCGAACTGGAATCAGATCAGCGACGTGTTCGGCAAGGCTTTCGAAACCGCGATTCGCAAGGAAGCGTCCGCGAAGGACGCATTGGATAAGGCGGCGGCAGAAATCGACGCGCTCCTCAAAAAATAAGGCCCTCCGGGCCCGGAAGGATGGCGGCGGCCGGCCTGTGCTGGCCGCCCCTTTTGATATCGGGAGGATTCGATCGGGTTTTCCACGCAATAATCGCTGCCATTAGATCGCGAACATTCGTCTCGCCTTGGAAGTAGGCCTGCCGTTAGGAGGTAACTAAACATGAACAAAGTGAGCAGAGGGCTCAAACAATATATGCAGGTCGCGCCGTTTCTGGCGCTAGGTTTCATCATGACATGCGTGTTCGTCTTGTATCCGCTCGTAAAGGGCATACACATCAGCTTCTTCGAATACAAGGTCATCAAGCCGGAGCAAAGCGTATTTCTTGGCTTCGACAACTATAAAAAGTTATTTAACGACCCTAATGTCTGGGTCGCGTTCCGCAATACGGTGCTGTTCGCCATCGTGACGGTGCCCGGCCAATGGGTGCTCGGCATTTTGGCGGCGATGATCATCAACTTGCAATTCATTCGTTTCAAGGTATTTTTCCGGCTCGTGTATTATTTGCCCGTTATCAGCTCGTGGATCGTCGTCAGCTACTTGTTCCAATTTCTATTTAGCGACGGCAGCAGCGGCATCGTCAACTATTTGCTTACGGACGTGCTACGAGTCACGAAAGACCCGGTCGCCTGGCTGCAGAATACATGGAGCGCAAATATCGTCATCTGGCTGCTCAGCATATGGAAGGGCGTTGGCTGGGTCATGATTATGTATCTTGCCGCGCTGCAATCCATTCCGAAATCGCTCTACGAGGCGGCGCAGATTGATGGGGCGAGAGGGCCGACGGCTTTCATTCATATTACGCTTCCGCTCATGCGCACGATGACCGCTTACGTCGTCATTAACCTCATCATCGGCGCGTTTCAGGCGTTTATCCAGGTGTTTCTCATTACCAAGGGCGGTCCGCTGGATTCCACGCATTTGGTCAACACGTATATGTTCAAGCACGCTTTCGAATATTTCGACTTCGGTTACGGCGCCGCGATCAGCGTCATGCTGGGACTGCTCATCTTCGTCATTACGTACGGCAACCAGCGGACGTTCGGCAAGGAGCGGATCGAATATTAGGGCGGACAGCCGTCGTTTGCGCATAGCAAGAAAGGAGACCTCGTATGAATACTGCCGTACCCGCAAAACCTGGCACAGGAACGAATTCGAAGCGGCATCGATCAAGCCGCGCCAAGCGAATGGCGTCCTGGCTAGCCCATATCGTGCTGATCCTTGGCATCGGTTTCGTGATCGGGCCGTTCGTCTATATGATTTTAACGTCGATCACGACGGACAACTTTAGCCTGCCGAGCCCGCAAAAGCTGCTTAACAGCGAAAAAACGCTGGTTAACTACGTGGAGGCATGGAATAAAAACAACTTCTCCAGCTATTTCGTCAACAGCCTGTTCGTTTCTTCGGCTACGATGATCTTGTCGCTTTCACTGGCATGCACGACTGCCTATGCCTTCGCGAGATTTCCGTTTCCCGGTAAAGAGTTCCTGTTCAAGCTGTTCCTGTTCTCCATGTTCGTCCCGGCCATCCTGAACATCATTCCGCAGTTCACCATTATTAAGTCGCTGGGGCTCGTGGATACCTACTCCGGTCTGATTCTGGTCTACATTAGCACCGGCGTGGTGGGCAGCACGTTTTTCCTGAGGGGATTTTTTGAGCGGATCCCGACGGAGCTGGAGGAATCCATCGTCATCGACGGCGGCAATCGTTGGACGATCTTCCGCGCGATCTATATTCCGCTGTCGCTTCCGGCTATCGGGACACTGGGAATCTTTGCTTTCTCCGGTACCTGGGACGAGTTTATTCTGGCCTTAACGCTGATCAAAACGGAGGCCCAACGCACATTGCCCATCGCGCTGCAGCTATTCCGGGGCCAATACGCGACCTACTACGGCTTGTTTTTCGCGGCTTCCATGATGGCTTTGATGCCGATTATCGCGATCTTCGTTATCTTTCAGAAACAATTCGTCAACCCGAACCTGTCGGAGGGCAGCGTAAAGGGATAAGCTGGATTGTGCTAATTGCTGTGACATGAGATAATCAGCATGACAAAATAAATTAAATTGACAGTATCGTTTGGAGGTGCCATCTTGAAGCAATTCCCTGTCAAGTTTGGAGAGGGAGGACGAGTCGTCATCCCTTCCGAACTTGTGTTGCTCACCCGCAAGCAAGCTATTCAATACGTGCAGGAGCAAATGGCGAAGTACGAGATCGGTGACCGGGTTCTGTCGCAGGAACTAATCGAAGATCGCAGGAGAGAAACTCAAAAATAAAAAGCAGGGTATGGACCGGCTGCGCGAGCCGAGAATCCATACCCTGCTTTCTTATTGGCGATAAATCCCTCCTTTAAACGCGGTCGTTCATCTTCGAAAGGCCGAGGGTAGAGGATTTCTCAAATTATAGGAAAGTTAAGTTTTTTCCATACTTGGCCTATAATTCTCGGAACGAAACGCGCCGCGCCGCCTAAGGACGGCGTAGCCGTTTCGCCTTGCATCCGCGTGCCTGCCAACTGCACGCTAGCTCACATTGATCCCGAAGTCCGTCCCTTCCCATCTGTCCGTGCTTGGTTCCAGGACGCCGTTGTTGTTGTCGTCCCACAGGAACGTAACGTCGACCGCGGTGCCCGTGGCGAACGGTCCGATGGACGTCTCATGATCCAGATTGCCGTCCAAGGAGCCGTTGCTCCGGAGCGGCGTATCGGTCACGCCCGTCCAGCCGTTCACGCCCCAGTGCACCCAGCCCGGCAATCCCGTTCGGAAGGTAATGCGGTATCCGGCAGGTACGCTGACAATTTGACGGTCGAACTGCCAAATGTACGTCTTGTCGAGATCCAGATGATCGAGGTTGATTGCCCCGGCGTTGCCGCTCGTCTGCCATAGAACAATGGTGTGGTGGCCGGGCTCCAGACGCGCGGTGATCTCGCCGTAGCCCCATGTGCTCCAGGAGCCCGTGCTCTTAAACGAAACGGTGGCTGCGAGCTTGCCGTCGACGTACACGTCCCGGGTTGCGTCGGAGCCGCCGTTGGCATAGCGGAAGCGCAGCGCGTAATCGTCGGAGGCCGTCGACTTCACGACGAAGGAGACGCCGTCATTTGTAGAAGAGAATCCGTCGACGAAGCCGCTGCCCGTATAGCCGGCATGATTCGTGTTCGTCGAGACGTTCGATTTGATCGCCGTCTCCGCCTCGTAGATATCGTTAGCCGGCACGCTGAAAGAACGTTTCATGTAGATCATGTTCCAATACTTCAGCTCCGGCACCGTAAAGGAAACGTATTTGCCGCCGGCATCCGTGCCCGAAGTGAAGGTCAATTCCTGCGTCTCCCCGTCGCTCAGGTCAGGCGAGGCGAGATAGACGTCCGTAATCATTTCGTCCGCGCCGATGTAGATTTTAGCCGGAAGATTGGTCTGGAAGCTTGGCTGCGACGCCGTATTGCGCCATTGGTTATCATTGCCGAGCAGATTAATGAGGTGAACGATGTTGTAATCCGACGTCCTTTTATTGATATACCAGACCGTGTTGGCCGATCCGTCGCCGCTTGCGCTGACGCCCGTCAGATTCACGAATTGCGAGCCGGTGTCGTTAGGGACGACGTCCGGGTCGAACAGCAGGTTCTCGTAAGCCGTGATGAAGTTGTAATGATCCTTCATCGCGTTTTTGAGCGAGCTTCGCATCGTCTTGCTTCGATTCGGATAATATTCGTGCGGCAGCATCTGGTTGTCGTCGCCAAGCTCGATATGCGTCGCGCCGCTTGCCGACATCATGGCATCCGCCAGGCGTACGGAATGTTCGTCGAACGTGCCAAGCGTCAAGCTGTCGAGGTTGACCGCGCCGACGTTGCCGGATTCGTACCGCAGCTCCACGGTGTGGGCTCCTTGCGTCAGCGGCACCTGGTACCAGGCGTCGTGCTTCCATGTCCCCCAACTGCTCTGGTTGAAGAAATACAGCTTCTGCACGAAGTTTCCGTCCACGTACAGATTAAGCGTCGAATTGGCTCCGGTGTTGTTGCCGTAACGGAATACGAGCGAATAATCTCCTGCCTCGGGAGCGTTGATCGCAAAGGAAACCTTATCGCCGTTGCTTGCGAACTGGTCGACAAACCCGCTCCCCGTGTACCCGGCATGATTCGTATTCGTCGCGACGTTCGTAAGCGACGCGCTCTCCGCTTCGTAACGCGTGCCGGCATTGTCGGCATAGTTCATGTAGGCTGCCAGCACGACCGCTTTGTTGCCGCCGTTCGCGCGCAGCTGCTCGATATAGTTTTTAAGCTGATTGTAGCTGTCCGAGAGGTACCAGATTTCGCTGTACAGGAAGTCGAGGTCGGCGTTTTGGCTTACATCGTTTACCGCCCATCCGTTTACCGTGCCGTCGACGATATTGTATGTCAACGTGTCGCGGGCAGGGTTGTTGGCGGTAAGTACGCTTTTGGCCTGGTCCAGGAACGGCGAGAAGCGTGTGGAGAGATCGATGGAGTTGCCGTTGTAATCGTACACGTTGCTGCGCTGGCCCATCTGGTCCACGTGGATGCCGTCGAAGCCGGCGGTGTTGATGGCATCGATATATTCGGCATGGATATAATTTTGCCAATTGGGATTTTGCGGGTCGAACATATAGAGGTACGTGCTGCCGTCTCCGAAGTCTACGTCGAACTGGTTCGAATGGGAGGAGTCCTCGTAGATGCCCCAGGTCGGACTGATGCCGAGAGGCGAATAGTTTTCACGGGAGGCGTAGATCATGGCGTAAGCCATCGCCTGGCCGTTTACGTCATGCACCGCGTCGATCTGATTCTGAAGGGTAGACCAGGAAATTTCGCGGTTGAACAGGTCCAGCCAGGTGGAATCGATGCTGCCGCCGGTGCGCTTGATCATTTTGTCGTGCCGCCACATCCAGTCGTAGAACTGCCAGGCGTTAATGTGGTAATCCTGCGCAAGCTGATCCACCTTGGCCTTGCTCTCCAATGCCGTCTCGCCGGACTCGAATTCGCTAATATACCCGTATCGCGGATATTTCGTGAAGTCGCTGGAGACGTCGATCGCCGTTGCTCCTTGGCCCAGAGTTCCGGCATCGATCCGGACGAAGTAGCCCCTAAAGTCCGTGGATGGGGCCGTCCAAGTGAAGGTCAGCGTCGTCGATTGCCCGTTTGTTAACGATAAGGATTGGGAAGAGGTGTACACCGAGTTCTCCAAATGAAAAATTTCCAGTCGGGCGGCGCCGCTCCAGCTTGAGCCGGTGCCGTTTTTTGCCTGCACGCTGATCGAGACTGTGTCGCCCGGATTATAGCGGGCTTTGTCGGTGTACACCCGCTCGATGCCGCCAGAGCCTGATGCTAGCGCTTGCGGGGGAGGGGATACGACGGATGCGACGCACATAAATAACAGGGACATCGCAAGCAGAAGGGAAAGCCGTCTTTTCCTTAAAGCGTACATAAATCTCACCATCCTCTTCCATAAAGGTTGGCAGGGAATAGGGGCATCCAAACCGCGTCTATCGCAGAAGAGCAGGTCGGTATCATCATGGGGAGCGGAAGCGGCCCTTAAGCTTGTCCGAGTTCCCGGCACTTTTATTGTATCGGTCGGTAGGCTCTATCTGCGAGGTTCTATTTTTACGATTTGGTATTTTATATTCGCTATTTTCCAGAGAGAGGAAGTTCTATACTAGGTCGAAAGCGAATGATAATGTAGCACGAGCCTCCTGTTGTCAACGCTTTCAGCTTCCACTACAATAGAATTAGCATCTAATAATGAAAGTCGGGGATCGTATATGGGGCGTGCCTTCGTAGAACAAATAGAACATTTTGCACCTCATGTATTCCAGGCCCTGGAGGGTGAAGGGCTGTATCGTTCGCATTCCCACGAATCAGACGAGCTAACTCTCATCTTGGACGGAGAAGGCAGTTACATGACGCAAGGTCATAACATCCTTGTTGCAAGAGGCGACTTGATTCTCATCCCGGCTAATCTGTTTCATGGATTCGTGTGCTTGAAAGCGTGGAAGGGGATATCCGTCCACTTTTTCAAACAGGAAGTCCCTTCGTATTGCCAATATCTGGTTGGAAATGCTTTTCAACAAAACCCGGATCATATTCTTGTTTCCCGGTTGAACGGATGGCAGTTGGATAAAGCGGAATTGGCTTTGAAACAATTAGAAGAGGAATGGTCCAGACGAGAGCAAAGCGAATTATGTTACGATCTAATGCGAAACGCGTTTGAATCGCTGCTTCTCAGTTATCATTCAAATGCGTCGGAAGCGATGAAGGCTTCCCGAATCGAGCAAGGCAGCGATAATCAGATCCTACAAGATGCTTTAAAAGTGATTCATTCTTCCTACCAAACGGGACTGAAAATATCGGACTTGGCTGCGCATTATTTTTTGTCCGAAAGCATTTTCCGCAAGAAATTCACAGAAATGGTCGGTATATCGCCGAAACAATATATTATCAGTCTACGGTTAAATGAAGCCAAGAGACTGCTCCAGCATACGCACAAGCCCATTGAATGGATCTCCTCCGAAGTTGGTTTCACTTCATCCAGCCGCTTTCATGAACTATTCGTCAAACATTTCGGGAAAACTCCGTTGGAGTGGAGAAAGAGTGGAGAGGCTGGCTCGAATTGAACGAACAAATACGAAAACGACCGTCGGAAACGGCGGTTTTTTGTTTTTTTTGGATCGCAATCGGAAGCGTTTCCATGAACCGTTCATAATCGGAAGTTGATAAACTAAAGATGCAAAACAATAATCGAATGGACAAAGAGGGGGAGAGCAAATGAAAGCAAAAAAAGCAATATGTACGACGGTATCCCTTATCGTGTTGGCAACTGCCGCAGTCGGCTGCGCAGGCACGAAAGAGCCCAACGCCAGCAAAAATGTCAATCAGGGTACAGACAACAATAACGCTGCGGTCGACAACGACGGAGCAGCGAATACAGGCGATAAGGTGAAAGTTAAATTTGCCGGCTGGGGAGATCCGTCCGAGAAGCAGGTATTCGATCAGCTGATCAAGGACTTTGAAACCAAAAACCCTACGATCGATGTGGAATATATGCACATGCCAGCCGATTACGTTGGCAAAATGAACACCATGCTGGCTGGCGGAACCGCTCCTGACGTATTGTATGTACCGGATGGCGACTTCGGCAGATGGGTAAGCGCGGGCTTGTTGATGCCGATCGATAATTACGTCGAATCCAGCAATATCGATATCGGGGATATGTGGGAATCGGGCCTCAAGCGTTACAAGTATGACGGCAAAAAGACAGGGGAAGGCGAGTTGTATGCTTTGCCTAAAGATATCGGCCCCATTGTCTTGTATTACAATAAGGAATTGTTTGACGCCGCTGGCGTTCCTTATCCCAGTGCGGAAAATCCAATGACGTTCGATGAGCTGCTCGAGACGGCCAAATTGCTTACCAAAGACGAGACCGGCGACGGCAAGCCGGAGCAATACGGCATGGGACCGGCTTGGTGGGAAGGCTGGATCTGGGGCAACGGCGGCAAGATCCTAAGCGACGACCGCAAAGAGTTTATGATGCACGAGAAGGCTGCAACCGACGCGCTGCAATTCGCTGCGGATCTGCGGAACAAGCATGGCGTTTCGCCTGACACCAGAGCGCTGCAAGCGATGAACGACGGTCAAATGTTCGAGACCGGCAAGCTGGCGATGATGCAGCAAGGCCGCTGGATGGTGCCGACTTATCGGAAGCTGGACTTTGATTGGGATGTTGCGCCAAATCCGACAAACGGCCAATGGGATGGTCATAGCGGTTCAGTCGGGTTAGGCATCTATAGCAAAACGGCTAATGCGGATGCGGCTTTCAAATTGGTGGAGTATCTGGGCGGTCCGGAAGGGCAAAAGCTGCAATCCGAGATGGGCTTTGCCATTCCGAGCTTCAAGTCGATGGCGAACAGCGATGTGTTCTTGCAGCCGGGACAGAAGCCTGAGCATGCGGAAGTATTCGTCAAAGCGGCAGAGGTTCAAAAACCAGGTCCATGGACGAACCTTCCGAATGCCAAATGGTGGGATACGCTGAATCAAAACCTGGCTCAAGTATGGGATGGAAGAAAAACGGCCGAGGCTCTTATGAACGAGTTGAAGCCGGAAATTGATAAATTGATTAAAGAAGGAAACCCGAAATTGTTCGAATGATGGAAAGGAGGGGACGTAGTTGATTATGACGGAGGTCTCCGAGAATCGACCCGTTCAACCGAGCCGCAAGGCTAAGCGAAAATTCAACAAAGAGTATCTATGGGGATATTCGTTCGTCGCTGCTCCTATCCTGGGATTTATGCTGTTCGCATTTATTCCGATCGGGTATTCGGTTTATGTGAGTTTTACGAAATACGATGCGTTTAATCCGCCGACGTTTAACGGTGCGGACAACTACGCAAGGCTTTTGCTGGAAGACCCGTTATTCTGGAAATCGCTAGTGAATACGTTATATGCCGCGATCGGCATTCCGATCGGAATGGCGGCTGCGCTTGCGATCGCGATTGCCCTGAATCAAAGGATAGTCGGAATCAAGTTTTTTCGAATGGTATTTTTCTTGCCCACGATATGCTCTGTTGTCGCGCTGACATTGCTCTGGAAGTGGATCTTTAATGCGGATTATGGCCTGCTTAATTACTTGCTTGGCTTGATCAACGTATCTGGACCCGCGTGGCTCAACGATGTTCGTTGGGCCATGCCTTCCATGATTATTCAAGGCGTGTGGGCCGGTCTTGGATTTCATATGATCTTGTATTTGGCGGCGTTGCAGGGCGTGCCCACAACGTTGTATGAAGCGGCCGAGATCGACGGTGCCGGGAGCTGGAAGAAATTCCGTTATGTGACCATTCCCGGAATATCGCCAACCACTTTGTTTATTTTGATCACGGCCGTTATCGCGGCTCTGCAGGATTTTGTCCGGTTTATGATCATGACCGAAGGCGGTCCGGAATATTCGACAATGACCATTGTGTATTATTTGTTCCAGAATGCGTTCCGTTACATGGATATGGGTTACGCTTCCGCTATGGCATGGATACTCGGAATTCTGATCATGATCATCACCTTGATCAACTTCTGGCTGTCCCGGAGGTGGGTGCACTATGAATAATAAAGAAAACAAGCTCGGGAGATTATCGGCGTATGTCTTTCTGATTGTCGGCACGGTCTTTATGCTTCTGCCCTTTCTCTGGATGTTCTCCACATCGCTCAAGCTCGAAGGCAAAGTTTTCGAATATCCGATTCGCTGGATTCCCGAGCCGATCGAGTGGAGCAATTATGTAACCGTATTGACGGAAGCCCCTTTGTTCGGCGGTCTGATGAACACCCTTATTATCATTTTGCCGCCGATGTTCGTCGGGCTGCTTACCAGCGCGTTGGCCGCTTACGCATTCGCCAAGCTTCGATTCCCGGGCCGAGAGTTTCTGTTCGTTGCGCTGCTTACGACGATGATGATTCCCGGCGTGGTAACGATGATTCCAACCTTCATCTTGTTTAAGACCATCGGATGGCTGGATAGCTGGAAGCCGCTAATGATACCCGGCCTGTTCGGATCGGCGGCATGCGTATTCTTTTTGCGTCAATATTTTCGAACCATTCCGTCCGAGCTGGAGGATGCGGCGAAGATCGACGGCCTGAATCCGTTCGGCGTATTCGTTCGGATTATGCTGCCGCTGTCCAAGCCGGCGCTCGCCGCGCAAGGCATATTCGGATTCCTGGGCGGCTACAACGATTTTCTAGGACCGCTCATTTATATCAACAGCCCGGAGAAATTTACGCTGCAGCTAGTTCTGGCATCGTTCCAGGGTTATTACGTTTCGAATTGGACTTTAATTATGGCCGGATCCGTTCTGGCGCTTATCCCGACGGTGATTCTATTTTTCTTTGCCCAACGCTATTTCGTTGAGGGCATCACTATGACCGGGCTGAAGGGATAGGGAGGAGATAAAGCATGGAAACGGCAAGAGAGACTACATTTAGGAACCCGATTTTGGCTAACGGAGCAGATCCGTGGATGTACAGGCACACGGACGGACATTATTACTTCATGGTGACCGCAGGGAATCGTCTGGAAGTGTTTAAATCCCGTTCCATGAGCCGCATTGCGGAAGGAGAGCGCAAAGTGGTATGGCTGCCGCCGGCCTCCGGAATGAACAGCAAAAATTTATGGGCGCCGGAGATCCATTATTTAAAGGGAAAGTGGTATATCTACTTTACCGCGAATGACGGCGGCGGCGACGATACTCGCAGAATCTATGTGCTCGAGAACGATAACGATGACCCGCTAGACGGGCAATGGATCGAGAGAGGCGCGGTCAACACCGAATTCGCCGGTCTGGATGGCAGCGTGCTGGAGCACCAAGGAAAGCTGATATTTATGTATGCGGGATACGGTCATTACCCGGCATACGGTTCGGCGATCTATGCGGCCGAAATGGAGAATCCGTGGACGTTAAAAGGCGAGAACGTGCTGCTGACAAAGCCGGAGTACGAGTGGGAGCAGCAAGGCGGTATGGCGATCAACGAAGGTCCTTGCTTTCTGAAGCGGTTCGGCAAAGTGTTTTTGATCTATTCGGCCAGCACCTGCTGGTCGGATGATTATGCGCTCGGAATGCTGAGCGCACCCGAACACAGCGATCTCTTGAATCCGTCTTCCTGGTCCAAGAGCGAAACGCCGGTATTCCGCAAATCCGTCAAGAACGGCATATTCGGGCCCGGACACAACAGCTTTACGGTTTCCCCTGACGGGACAGAGGATTGGATCGTGTATCACGCCATTCCGGAATCCGGCGGGGGGAGCGAAAAACGGGGCACGCATATCCAGAAATTCGGTTGGTCCGAGGAGGGAGAACCGGACTTCGGGGTTCCGGCTTCGCTAGATACGGATCTTCCGGTAGCCTCGGGTGACGAGTAAATGGGCAGAGTTTTTAAGGCAAGTCGTCGGGTCTGGATCGGGTTCCTATTGATTCTGTGCGCTGCAGCAGTCGGAGCGGTCTTGGTATGGATACAAGCCCGAGAGGATCCGGGCGAGCCTGTTCCGTATACCAATCCGGTTTATCGGTCCGACGCGCCGGATCCAACCGTGTTGAAGGCTGACGATGGGTATTATTATGCTGTTACTACCCAAACGACTCGTAACGGAACGTTTACTCCTCTTCCGATTTTGAGATCGAAGGATATGGTTCACTGGGAGGAGAGAGGGACCGTCTTCAAGGTGGAGAACGTGCCGGATTGGACCGTTTACAATTATTTTTGGGCGCCCCATATCACCTATTATGACGGGAAGTATTATGTATACTATTCGACGATGCTTAATGACGACGATGAATCCACCGGTATGGGGATCGGCGTTGCGGTGGCGGATCATCCGGAAGGACCCTATAAGGATAAGGGAGAACCGGTGCTCGCGGGAATCAGCTTCGATACGATTGATCCGTTCGTGTACGATGACGAAGACGGCAAGCGCTACATGTACTGGGGTTCCAACGGCATGCCTATATATGCGCAGGAGCTATCTGCCGACGGAATGAGCGTTGTCGGCGAGAAGACGGAAGCGATATGGGCTGGGCAGTTTGATGTGCGCGACGGCTATGACAAGCTGGTCGAGGCGCCTTGGGTAATCAAACGAGCTAATTATTATTATATGTTTTACTCCGGCGATTACTGCTGTCAGGATAGCGGCCACAACGCACATTATGCAGTCATGGTTGCAAGATCCGAATCGCCGGTCGGTCCGTTCGAGATTTATGACGGAAATCCGATTCTCGAAATGAATAATCAGTTTCTGGCGCCGGGGCATAATGCGGTGATTCAGGATGATGCAGGGCAGGATTGGATGCTTTACCATGCCTATGATCTGATCCATCCCGATGTATCGGGACGAGCCATGATGCTTGACCGAATCGACTGGCTTAATGACTGGCCCGTCATCAACGGCGGACAAGGGCCAACCTCCGAATTGCAATCGGAAGGCCCGGTTATTCAACGTTAGCGGTAGAAGGAGAGCGTCCTTTTTGGACGTTCTTTTTTTTGTTGGAATCGCTGTCAAAAAGGAGTATTATGGGTTTATTCGAGCTGAAGCCTACTATATGGCTTATGCCAATCATTGCACTTATTCGAGGGGGAAATTGAGAGATGCCGCAAGTAGACATGCCGCTAGACCAGTTGAAAGAATACCAAGGGAGGAACCCGCGTCCCGCGGACTTCGACGCTTATTGGGATCGCGCGCTGGAGGAGCTTCGCGCCGTTGACGCAAACGTGGAACTGGTGCCGAGCACATTCCAGACGCCGCAGGCGGACTGCTTCGATCTTTATTTTACGGGCGTCAAGGGCGCGCGCATTCATGCGAAATACGTTCGTCCCAAAAACGTGCAGGAGCCGCATCCGGCAATCGTCATGTTCCATGGTTACACGGGGCATGCCGGGGACTGGAGCGATAAGCTCGCCTATGCGTCGCTGGGCTTCTCCGTGCTGGCGATGGACTGCCGCGGACAAGGCGGTTCCTCCGAGGATGCCGGCGGCGTAAAAGGCAATACGCATCACGGCCATATCATTCGGGGACTTGACGATCACCCGGACAATCTGCTGTTCCGTCAGATCTTTCTGGATACGGCACAGCTCGCCGGCATCGCCATTGAGCTGCCGGAGGTGGATCCTGAGCGAGTTTACGCGATGGGCGGATCGCAGGGCGGAGCCTTGACGATCTCATGC
This sequence comes from Paenibacillus agaridevorans, assembly GCF_018604145.1. Taxonomy (NCBI): domain Bacteria; kingdom Bacillati; phylum Bacillota; class Bacilli; order Caryophanales; family Paenibacillaceae; genus Paenibacillus; species Paenibacillus agaridevorans. The sequence continues at coordinate 8,124,021 of NZ_CP075889.1, forward strand.
GCTGCGCTGGAGCCGCGTGTTAAGAAGCTGGCGCCGGTGTTTCCTTTCTTGTGCGATTACAAGCGCGTATGGGAGATGGATCTGGCGAAGGACGCTTATGCCGAGCTGCGCACGTACTTCCGCCATTTTGACCCGCTGCATGAGCGCGAGGACGAAATTTTCGAGAAGCTGGGCTACATCGACCTGCAGTTCCTTGCGAACCGCATTCAAGGCGAGGTGCTCATGTACGTCGGCCTGATGGATACGATCTGCCCGCCGTCCACGCAGTTTGCGATGTACAACAAAATCACGGCCAAGAAGCAGCTCGCCATCTATCCGGACTTCGGTCATGAAGGTTTGCCGGGTTCGTCGGATCGGACGATTCAGTTCTTTTTGGAAGGTTAGTAAAATAAATGACAAGCCCCGCTCCTCACTCGGTTTCGGTTTCGAGAGAGTTGAGGGGCTTTTTTTATGTTTTAGGAAACGAAGTGTTGCCCCGGGGCGGTAACCCGATTTTTTCGGGCTACAGCGCCGAAAGTAACTCCACTTGGAGCTGTAACCCGATTTTTGAGACTGTCGATTAATTCTAGAACATGCACAAATAAAAATCCCTAAATATCCATTAAAACCACCCGTTTTCTTCAATTATCTCTAAATAACTCCCTATATCGTGGTATAATAGATTTATATTGAGGGGAGAGAATGACAATGGCAGTCGCGTTCAAACAGTTTGAGCAGCTTTCATTTGCGGATATCGAGGTTTACTCCGTGTTGCCCGAGCATCCGATCTGGAGTAAGGTCGATGAACTCGTGGATTTTAGCTTCGCGGATCGCATTTGTGCTCATCTCTACTCGTCGCGCGGTCCAAAACCCTATGCACCATCCATAAAGTTTAAGCTGCACGTTGTCCAGCGATATTACAACCTTTCGGATCGCGAGATGGAGGAGCGCGTCATTGGCGATCTCTTCATTAAGCGGTTTTTGGGCGTTCCGGTCAGTTTTATGGGGTTCGACCACAGTACGATCGGCCTTGACCGCGACCGGCTGGGTTCGGCATTGTTTGACGCTTGTCATCACCACATTCTCGCACAAGCCAAACAAAAGGGGTTGTGGGGCGACAACAAGGACATTTGGATTGTCGATTCCTTCGTAACGCAAGGGAATGCCGTTTACCGCTCATCCTATCGTCTAATCAAACATGCCTTTGTCCGGGTGCTCAATCATTTGAAACGTGCGTACCGGCAATTGTTTGACCGCGCACTTACCGGGCTTGACTTGCGTCCGTTGACCGCCAAGCTTCCTCCCCATGCGACGCCTGAGGATCTCGCCGTTGCTTTCAGCCAATTGGTTCTAATGGCGTACGAACTGCTGCACTGGTTTGAAAAGGATTCGATTCGCGACTTATTCTGGACATGGTCTTATCCGGAACGACGACTGGTTTCGTTGGAGCACCAGGCCATTCTGTTCCAGATTTTAATGGAGAATGCGTACCCGGAAGACCCGAATGATCCCCATGTACCCTACAAAAAAATAGAGCGTAAAAAACGGCTCAAAGACCGTATTGGCAGCGCAGTCGATCCGGAAAAGCGAAATGGTGCCAAAAGTAAAACCGTACAATTCTTCGGTGACAAGGTACAGGTGGTCATATCAGAAACCAATGGCATCGTGCTCAATGCGGAACCGATTGCAGGCAATGAGCCGGATGGCGAACGTCTGCAGGAACTCGTGAGCGCTGTGATGAAAGAGCATAACGCCAAGCCTGAGTATGTCTTGGGCGATTCTGCGTACGGATACGGCGCGCACCGTAAGGCGTTAACGAAAGAAGGCATGCAACTTGTAGCACCACTAAAATCGGTTGGCGTCAACGCGAAAGGACTCATGTCCAGCGACTTATTCCACTACGATCTCGAAACAGAATCGGTCACCTGCCCCCAAGGTCAAGTAACCACTCAGGCTCACGACATGCGGGGGGAGCTTGGCAAGCAATATATCTTCGCCAAATCGCAATGCAAGAACTGCCCGGTTAGAACGGAATGCACGACGAGCAAAAAGACCGGAAGAACCATTTTCATCAGTGATTACTATGCGGAATTCAAGCAAGCAGAAGTCTTTAATGCGACCGATGAAGGCAAGACTTTACTACAGAAGCGTGCGAACATTGAACGGAAATGTAATGAGATGAAAAACCACAACGGGCTGGGCAGAACGCGATTACGTTCCCGGGAGAAGCGACGTATAGACACAAAAATTGTGGCCGCGGTGACGAATCTGAAGCAAATCGTTAAACATGCGCAGGGTTCGCTTACGCTGAGTTTTCAGCGAAAGCGTGGCTCTGGTCAGCTACGGGCATTTTCCGGTTAAGGGGAGCAAAAGGAACAAAAAACGGGCATGATATGCCCGGATTTGGACGCCACAAGGGGCTAGAAGTAAAAAAATACAAAAAACACGATGCGGGATAGTCTGAGGGTTATTTAATCGACAGTCTCTTTTTTCGGGCTACAGCGCCGAAAGTAACTCCACTTGGAGCTGTAACCCGATTTTTTCGGGCTACAGCGCCGAAAGTAACTCCACTTGGAGCTGTAACCCGATTTTTTCGGGCTACAGCGCCGAAAGTAACTCCGCTTGGAGCATTAACCCGATTTTTTCGGGCTACAGCGCCGAAAGTAACTCCGCTTGGAGCATTAAGCCGATTTTTTCGGGACGAAACGCGCCTCCCGGCCAAAGGACCGTTGCCATTTCGCCTTGTTTCATTTTTACAACCGCCAAGCCGGCTCCAGCCGATGCACGCCCTTCGGTTCGTAGCCGAGCGTAGAGCTGAGGCCGCATGCGTCGGCGAGCAAGTAGAGGATGCTGAGCCACATCTCCGTCCCTTGCAAGCCCGTGGACTCGCGTTCGCTCAGGACGAAAGCGAAGCCGCGGTTCGGCACCCAGCCGCGCAGGACGATCTCGATGTGGCGCTCCGCCCAGGCGACGATTTCGTCGCGGCGATAATCGGTCTGTCTCATGCACAGCCACAGAGGATGGATGACGTCCAACACGTTGCAGGCGTTAAGCCGGTCCTCGCGGAAAAACTTCATGTTGCGGCTATGGGCGAGTACGGTGTCGATGGCCGTTTCCGGATAAGGGAGCGGCATGCCGAACTGCGCATACGTGGCGCGGGTCAGACGGTAGAAGCCGTTGACGGGCTGCAGCCACCCATCGGCTTCCGTCGGTTCGCCCCATAATCCCGTCAGGCGATTCGCATGTGTGTGCAGCCAGCCGAACAAGTCGTCGGGCCGCTTGGAGGAGCCGAAATGCTTAAGGTTATGGTACAGCCCCGTCGCGTAACAATCGATCCAATCGCCGCAGCCCCAAGCGTTGTTCGTCCATGGCAGGGATTCCAGCTTCCCGTACAACGCCGGCGTATCCATCCTCTCTACGGCTTGGACGGCATGCGGAAGCGCCGAGCCCAGCACCTCCAGCGCGTATCCGACGGCGAGCAGATGGTAGCGGGAGAGGTGATCCGTGAGCAGAGCGGGATCGTACGTCTCTGCGTCAGGGGGCGACCATGGATCCGGCAGAAGTCCCGATTCCGCGTCCTGGAAGCCGCCAAGCTTCGCGATCAGCTCTTCTCGCGACCAGCCGGGAGGCAGATCGCCGAACATCGCGGCTATTTCTACTGCGTCGCAATAGGCGCGAACGGTTCGTTTATAGCCTGGACGGTCCCGGAAATACCGTTCGCCATCATCCGTTTCTTCGTAGTATTGAAGCAGATCCGGGAGTTGTCCGGCAACGCCGGCGCCGAATTTGTTAAGGCGTGTCGCAAGCGCGTCTCTTCCTTTGCCGCGATCGTTTGCGTCCGACGTCGAGGCAACAGGGCTGTCTCCTCCCAGCCTGCTGCGAAGAACTTTGGCAGGGTTGCCGCCGACAATGGCGTAGTCGGGGACATCCTTGGTAACGATGGCTCCCGCGGCCACGATGACATGAGAGCCGATCCGTACGCCGTCCAAGATAACTGCGCCAGCGCCAATCCATACATCATCTCCGATCATAATGCCAAGCGAAGTATGAGGCTGTTGAAAGATCGGGATCTCCGTGGAGGCGTAACCATGATTGAAGCCGTACAAGCTGACATGCGATGCGATCCGTACACCGTCGCCGATCGTGATGCGACCGGAGACGACTGCGTAAGCGTTAATGGAGCAATCTTTTCCCATGATAAGATGCGTATTGCGTACGATCGCTCCGCCCGCAATGTAACTGCGATCGCCAATGCGAAATGAATCCGGATAGAACAACGATTCCGCAGACACAAAGCAGTTGCTGCCGAACTTGCCTTCAAATCGTGCTTCCAGATTGTCCTGCAAGGTTTGTTGGGTCTGCCGTTCTTCTTCCGTCTTGGCCATCCATGGCATATAATCGATCGGCCTTAGCGTCATTAGGATTCCCTCCCCTTTGTCATAATCACGCTGATTTTATCATGACGATGCCAAGATAAACATGGTAATACCGCGCGCATACTTGTCAAAATCGATTCACGAGATTATGCTCGTTATCATAAGAATGACGATCGGCAAGTACATTGTCGATTACGGCGGGAGGTTAAGCCATGGAGGAGTTGCTTCGGCAGCTGCACTTGCACGTCCATTTGGTGATGGACAAAAGGACTTATCCAGGTTGGCGCGACATTCGGCAGAATCGGTCGGCGCATACTTTCTATTGGATTAGGGAAGGACGCGGCGTTTTCCGGGGAGAAAGCGAATTCGTCGTACGTGCAGGAATGCTGTTGTATATGCATCCCGGGATGGAACTCTCCATGGAGACGGATGAACGTCATCCCCTGCAAATTACGATGGTGCTGATATCGGCGATGCAAGGCGGAGGAGACGCCGGAAGTTGGCGGAAGGTCGAGGAGGCGCTGCCGCTGCCTTTCCTTCTGGAGGCCCACGGAGAAGCGGCGCATGAATTCGACAAGCTGTTCGGGGAGATAGAGGCGGGTTGGGTGCCGGGACAGGCGGATGGCGAGTTGATTACCAAAGGAGCATTGTTCCGGCTAATCAGCGCGATTAGGCGCCGGATGAGAGAAGCGCAGACGGGAAGCGCGCAATCCGCCGATGCGTTCGAGCGTGCCAAGCAGGCCATCGACCGAGGTTATGCCGGCCAGGTTAAACTCAGCGAGCTGGCGAGAAGCTGCGGCATATCGGATTCGCATCTTCGCAATCTGTTTCAGCGTCATCTGGGGCGCAGTCCGAAGGACTATCTAAGCGTTCTTCGGGCCGAGCACGCCAAGAAGCAGCTGCTGTACGCAGACCGCACGATGAAGGAGATCGCGGAAAGTTGCGGTTACGCGGACGAATTCCATTTCAGCAAAAGCTTCAAAAAATATACGGGATTGCCGCCGAAGGCCTGGAGGGCACGGATGAAGGGCGGGACGTAAGGGATCGGAGTTTACTATCCGGTCTTTTATTTTTTAGGTTGAGGGATTCCGGAATCCGGTGACGTAGTTATAGATATAGGAGCTTAACAAGACTTGAAAGGGAGAGGTTATGAGCGGGGAAGAGCAACAGCTGGTAGATGCCTTGCGCCATCGTCTGCCATCGGGGCTTGGAAGTTTGATGGAAAAATATGGGGATGTAGTTTACGGTCTTGTGAGACGGGTTCTTGCAGGCGCAGGCAGGACGGAAGATGTGGAGGAATGCGTCAGCGACGTGTTTCTAGCAGCTTGGAAACGAATTGATGAATACGATATGACGAAAGGAACGTTACGGACCTGGCTTCTGATTTTAGCCAAATATGCCGCTCTCGATACTCGGCGGAAACTGTTAAGACACCAAGTCATGCAGTCGTTCGACGGGCATGCTGCTGCTCCTGGGGAGAGCGTTGAAGAGAAAGTGATAACCAAAGAAGCATCCGCGGAGCTGCTTGCACTGGTCAATGCTCTACCTGAACCGGATAAGAGCTTGTTCTACCGGCGATATTTTTTCTACGAATCCATTGAACAAATCTCGCAGGGACTCAATCTGACCGTGAAAGCGGTGGAGAGTCGCCTGTACAGGCTTCGGAAATGGTTTAAAGCTAAGCTTGGCGATAGGAGGGCGGAATAAGGAAATGACTCAGAAGGACGAAAAAGAAATATTCGCGTGGATGGATCATCAGGAGCTGGACGAAGTAGGAGAGATTGAGCTATGCCAGGAGGAGGCAGCAGATGCTGCCGCATGGGAGCGAATCCGGAAACGTACTTTTAGTCAATTGGGTATGGAGATGGTTGGCGAGAAACGCTTAACAGAAGCAAAGTCACGCAGAAATCCAGTACGACGGAAATGGATTGCTGCCGTCTGCGCAATTATGATTCTGGGTACGGCTTTTATTTCCCTTTCGCCCGGGGCGCTAGCCGAAATGCAGAAAGTGCTGCAGTTCATCCCGGGCTTCGGCTTCGTGCAGCCAAGCGAAGATTTGGAGCACATCGCGTACGTGCTGCCTAAACCGATAGACTCGATCGGGGAATATGGCAGAATTACGGTGGAGGGCGTGCTCATCGAGCCATCCATTTCGCAAATTTCCCTAGGCGGAAATCATGTTGCCGCTACGGAGGTGAAAAACCTCGTGCTGGTGACGGAGCAAGGGGAGTTCGTATTTAAACAAGGCAGCGCAGCATGGGGGGGCAACGGTCCATGGCAGGCCACATACTACTATGAAGGAAACATCCCGGACAACGGGCTCGGAATCGTTAGTATTCGGTTCGGAAGTATACTCATCGGCTCGATTCCGTTGTCGAAGGCGGCTACCGCTGAAGAGTTGGCGGGATTTGGCTCAAGTGACAGCAAGAACGGTATAACCGTTACTGGTATCGTGACTCCGCTAGATGGGGGAACTAATAAAATAAATCTGCTTACGCAATTGTCTGGCCGCCAGAGAGTGGATTCATACGGCATAAGTTCAATTGCAGAAGGCTTGCAGCTCAAGCTAACGGATGATCAAGGGCGTGAGCTGGAGTTAAAAGAGGAAAAAGGTTTCATCAAGCCGGGAGAGCTGCTATTTGATGACCCTATAGGATCAAAGTATTATCAGGTGGTTATTCCCGCTATTCGAGTTATCGACCCCGATGCGAAGGCGGTTAAAGTGACCCTGCCGGTACCGACGGAAGGCGCGAAAGAAATTAATGTAGCAAGCCAAATCTCGGGATTCACGATCGATTTTAGGCGCATAGAGCGCGTTGATGCCGAGAACGTGCGCGTCGAAGTGGATACTCATTTTGATCCGGAACAACCGAGAACGCTGCAACATTATCGTCTGTACGGGAAGAGAGGCCAAAGCGCGATGTCGTACTCTTCCGAACTAAACGGGGCGACGGGCGCCATCACAGAATGGCTGACCGTGAAGCCTGGCCAGAAGGAAATCACCTTCTACATCGGGGAGCCGCAGTTTGTCGTAAAAGGGCCATGGGTACTGAGCGATATGCGGTAGGTTCGGTAGGTTACGAGACGATCAACCTTTATGAGGTTGCTGGTAAGATTCGGCGGTCTTCGGGGAATCCGGGCCCCGACTTTACCCCGCCTTCTTCCGAACAGCCGCCATAATTGTCAGCAGCATCAGCGGAATGATGCATACCGCAGCGGCCCAGATAGGGTGAACGGAGGTGACGATGGCTCCCCAGCCGGATGGGCCGTCGTACGTGACCATGCCCGTTATGAAGCTGAGCAGGGCCAGCGGCATAACGATGACGGAGCTGTCCTGGAGTCTGAAGAGGCGTCCTACAAACAGGGAGATGGCGTAGAGTGTAATCGTCGTTTTCATATAGGAGCCCAGGATGAGCGACATGCCGATGATGGATTCGATACGCTGAATGATTTCCTGGAATTCCACGAGCCGAGCCATCGAGTAGAGGACGTATGGAATCTCGCCTGCAAAGGGACCGAACGCCATAATTCCGCCAACCGTTGCCGCCGATAAGGTAAACAGGTTGAAGATTAACGCGATGGATAAAGTAGCGGGTATACGCCCCCTGTTCTTGGGAGCCACGAAAGGGATCAGCATGCCGAACACGAACACTTCTGCGAATGGGAAGCCGAAGGAGAAGTAAGCGCCGTGCAGCACGGGCTTGAATCCCTTTGGGAGAATCGGAAGCAGATGCTGAGGCATGTACTCCGGAATGGAGAGCAAGAGCGTTGAGAGCAGGAAGAGGGCGGTGATGATCACAATGAACATAAACATGCGTGCCATCACTTCGATGCCTGCCCTGGCGGTAAGCGCCGCGATAAGCAAGGTCAGGGAGGTGAAGATATAGATCGGCGTCTCCCTCAGCATGGAGCTCACCATAAAGAGGGCGACATCCATGACCATAGCCGACAGCATCTGAAGCATGAAGGTAAGCGACAGTAGACCCAGCACCGTAGCGGGCACACTGCCGATCAGCTTGCGGCTATAATCCACATAGGTCAGATCCGGAAACCTCTTGGCCAAATACAACAGCATGGCCAGCACGGCAAAGCCGGCTGCGCCGGACAGGATGAGCGAGATCCAGGCGCCGTTGCCTGCCTTGCCGATGAGCGGGCCCGGGACGTTGATAATGGAGGAACCGGTCATAAATACGAAGAAAAGCACGCCCAGCTGAATATGGCTGATCTGTTCCTTGTCCATGGCGATCTTCCCTTCCTCCCTTCCTCCTGATTAGCTCCATGCAGTTCTGACTAGCGCTCCCAATCGGTCTGTAGCAGCTGCTCCATGGTTTTCGCTGCTTTGCCGAACGGAATGTTAGCGAGATCCAGATAATCCGGCCAATCCTGGTTTATGGCGAAGTCGATTGCTCCATAAAGCGTGATGAGGACGATTGATCCGTAGACGAGCTTGTCGCGCGCGGTCAGCTTTCCCCTAAGCGCAAAGCCGTCGAATAGAAGTACGCCGCCAAATGCAATCGCGATTACAAGGCATTTTTCCCACATCCTCGTTTCCCCTCCCCCGACTTCGACTTTCTTGACATGGTCAAGACATGGTTTTGCTCCGAATTGTGCCGCCTGAAACCAGCCGCATTCTCACGTAAATGTCGGATGGCATAGCGGCGAAGCGGGTGCCCCAATCGGCTTTCATGCGAGACCAGGCTTGCGGATGGGTCCTGTAGACGCGATTGCCCAAGCCGATCGCATCGATTTGCCGCTTCTGCAGAAAGGAAAGGGCGCCCCCTGCCTGCTCCTTGATCCGTTCCTCAATGGCGCGTACAAATATGGCTTCTTCCTCGGCTGTGCTAATTTTCGAGCATTTCAATTCATTGATTGTAATATCGCCTTCGATGCGAAGAACTAGACGGACATCATCTCCTTTCACCACGGGTTTTATGCTGGAATGGAGCGAGAGGACCTCCGCCGTCTCGAGCTCTGTCTTGGAGCCGGGGCAATGGATTTCGACGGCGCCTGATTTGTAATCGCCGCTTAACATCAGGAACCCCTCCACTTTGCTTGCGGGGAGTACGTCCTTCATCATGCCGTCTTGAAGCAAGGCGAGACCTGCGGCGGAAAAAAATTGCGAGGTTTTGCCCTCTTCGTAAACGTAAGCGACGGCCATGTCCTTCTGCACGCTCTTCATTCGGCGGATCAGATCCAGCAAGGTCGTATCCAGCGTCTTCGCGGCGTTGCGGTGCGACGATTCGCTCGTCCTTAAAAATTGCTGCGAACTCGTCTGTTCGATAAGCGGCGTTTTCTCGAACAGATGTGCAGCCTTTCCCTTCGCGATCATGAGGGAGACGCTGTTCCGCGGCTCATGGTCGCGATAGAACAGATCCAGCGTCTGGATCAGATTAAGGCTTCTGGCAAGCTTCTCCCCTACGATAATGACGCGCATATGGCTCCACTGAGCCTTCCTTCCCAAGTGGATCGGAATGTCGCGGATCGCCTCCATAACGGTATCGTCCGACGTCTTGATGTTAACGCTGGAGCCTACGATCGTGGACGTCGACTTGCCGATTTCCGACGACGAAGGCCGATAGACTTGCGTCAGCATATCCAGCTTGCCGTCGTCACGAAGGTCGAGCGCCACACCCATGACGAACGCTCTTTCCGTCAGCTCATATTTGCTCCAGCAGCCTGTAGGCAAGACAAGCAAGGCGGCCGCGAGCATCAGCTTCAACACCTTTCGGATCCGGGAGCGCAGTCGTTGAGCCAGCCGGCGCGGCAGGGGAGTTCTATCTTCTATCAACATCGTTCATCTCCAATACGGGCTTTCGCCGCAGGCGCTTTGACCGGAAGGTAGTTATTGCTTATGCACATTGCGAGGTTGGCGGAGCAGCTTCTTGAGCGGGATGCGCAGCAGCACGTCCTTGAGATCGCTTAAGCGAAGAGGCATCAACGAAGCCATGTACGGCTGTCCAAGCGATCGCAGCTTGCAGAGATGGAGCAGGATAAACAGCAGGCAGATCATCATGCCGAATCCGCCCAGCAAGGCCGCGCTTGCCATAAGCGGAAAACGTAATATGCGCAAAGAGATTGCCATGCCGTACTGAGGCAGAGAGAACGAAGCAATGCCGGTTAAAGCAACGACAATGACCATGATAGGCGAAGCGATTCCCGCGCTGATGGCCGCTTCGCCGATGACAAGCGCGCCGACGATACTGACTGCCGACCCAACCGGTCGGGGCAACCGAACGCCGGCCTCCCGCATGAGCTCGAAAAAAAACTCCATCAGCAGCGCCTCGAAAAACGCCGGCAGCGGAATGCCTTCCCGAGCGTTCAAAATCGCAAGCAGCAATACGGTAGGTATAAGCTCCGGGTGAAAGGTGGACAAGGCAATATAGATACTGGGCAGCGTAAGCGCGATTACAAAGGCGATAATACGGAGCCAGCGCACCATGGTAGAGATTAGCGTCCGCTGGTAATAATCTTCGCTGGATTGGAAAAATTCCGTGAATTTTCCCGGACATAACATAATGCCGCCCGTCCCTTGCACCAGGACGATAATTTTGCCGTCCAGAAGCGCGGCCGCCGCCATATCCGTTCGCTCCGTATACCGGTGCTGGGGGAAAGGAGAGTAGCTGGAATCCTCGATCAATTGCTCGATATAAGTGGTCTCCAGAATTTCAAGCTTGTTGACGTCCGCGATTCTGCGCTGAAATTCCTGGAGCAGCTCGCCATCGACCCTTCCTTCGATATAGCCGTAAGCAATGGAAGTGTTCGTCTCGCCTCCGCCCTGGACCATTATAATTTTGAGCTTCGTCGTCTTCAGCCGGAGACGGATGAGGCCGAGGTTTTTCTGCAAATTTTCGACGGTGCTCTCGCGGGGGCCGATGACGACGGATTCATTGACGGGCTCGTTGACCTGTCGGGTCTCGACGGACTCCGCTTTAAAGCTGAGCGCCTTGCTCCATTCGTCGAATAGAATGACAAGCCGGCCGTGCAGGATTTCTTCCTCCACCGTTAACAAGTCTTTAACGACTGTCGCTTTTTTGGCGGAGACGCCGCTGCGCTCGAAGAAATTTCGCAGCTCCTCCATCGTAATATCTTTACCCGGCCCTACCTCATGGGTCTCGAGATCCTGCAGCGAATGTTTCATATAGTTGATGTTGTCTTCCTGCACAAGGGAGGAGAAGTAGATGGAGCAGGCACGTTCACGGAAATCGGGTCCGAAGCTCCAATGTCGGAAAATAATGTCCGAGTTGCCCGCGAACGTGTCTTCCAATTCCTTAAGATTCGCGTCCAGCGATGGCGAGAGCGGACGAGCTGCACGGTCTGCCGATTTATTCTGCTTCTGCGTCATGCCGTTTGTCGTGCTTTGGCCGTCTTGCGCCATACCGCCTGATTCGTAGCCCATCCTTCAACACCTTTCCCGACCATTCGACGTTTTCTTCCATTATTTCCTATGAGTTGCGGAGCTATACGAGGCTGGCAGCAAGTATTCGATCGCGTTGCCTTCTTGGCGCAAATGGGGCGCGGACGGGCGGGGCGTTTTGCGAATAATAGCCTGACCTAGCAACATATGCCAATCCCTGGACGTTAGAGGAGTATATACACATAAGGGGGTTGTGGCAATGCTGAGAGTGTATTCGTCGAAGGGGTCAAAAAAGGGGCGGCAATCGCGGCTGCGTGGACTGGCGGGAGTGCTGCTTGCGATGGTTATTGTCTTGAGCGCGTGTTCCGGCGCGGACAATAACGCGGGCAGCCGAAGCACGGAAGGCGCGTCAAACGCTGCGTCAGCCGAAAAGGGGAACAGCGGCAACACTCCTCGCGAGGCTTTAGGGGAATCGGACAGGAGCCCCGCTTCTTCCGAGCCGAAAAAAGAAATAGTTGAGCGCAACGGAGTCTACTCCAATCCGAAACAGAAGATTCAGGCCGGGCAGCTGACCGCGGGAGAGTGGGATGACTTGGCGGCATGGGAAGGCTTCAACAATCTGCTTAACAGCCAGGAGGGCGACAGCAGCAAGAGCTTCTGGGGTTTTTGGCAATTTCATCGGCTGGAGGTCATTGTCTCGGCTAACGGCAGAGCCGTATCCGATGCGGAGGTCGTCCTGCAAGCCGACAACCAGGCGGTCTGGCAGGCGAGGACCAATACGGACGGCATCGCGTATGTCTATGCAGGGCTGTACGAGCAACGCGATTTGAAGACCAGCAATGCCTACAATGTGCAAGTCAGCTTCGGACAGGAACAGAAAACGACGCAGGGGCTGGACATAACGAGACAGGGCAGCGTCAAGGTGGATTTGGGTTCTGGCGTGCCAGGGACGGAGCCGTCAGAGAAGGTTGATCTGATGTTCGTCGTCGATACGACGGGTTCGATGAAGGATGAGCTGGATTATTTGGAAGCTGAGCTTAAGGACGTCGTGGAACGGGTGGCGGACGAACATGCCAACCAACTGGGGATCAGAGTCAGCGCCAACTTTTACCGGGATGCAGGGGACGAATATATTACGAGGCCTTATCCGTTTACGACGAATATAAATGAGGTGATCGACCAGTTCAGCGAGCAGAATGCGAGAGGCGGAGGCGATTATCCGGAAGCCGTCGACCAGGCTCTCAGGGATGGTATTCATAAGCACGACTGGAGCGAAGAGGCCCGGGCGCGCTTGCTGTTTCTGGTGCTGGATGCTCCGCCGCACGAGGATACCCAAGTCATCGAAGAGGTGCACAGGCTTATCGAAGATGCTTCGGAAAAAGGCATTCGCATCATTCCGGTCGCTTCGAGCGGCGTAAATGCGGATACGGAGTATTTGCTGCGGTTCATGGCCGTTGCGACAGGAGGAACGTATCTGTTCCTGACCGATGACAGCGGGATCGGAGGCGATCATCTGGAGCCGGCGGTGGGCGAATACGAGGTTAAGCTGCTTAATGATTTATTAGTTGAAGTTATTAACCGTTATGTGAGTTGATTGCAAGAACAAGACGGTTGAGGTCATGCCGCAGAAGGACATCTATAAGTCATCTCCGACAAGAAGCCGAAGGCTTAGTATACGATTACAACAAGCACCGTGACAGGTGCTTTTTTGTTTATTCTGTATGCATGATGGTTATTTGGGGAAGTCGGATGCTGTGCGCTAACGAATGGATGTGGGATAAGTCCTTGTAGCCCTTATTTTCGCGGGGTTTTTTATTAAAGAAATAACTTAAGCGTTTACATCAAATAAAACGTAGTATATAATCACTTATATCATATATACCTATATAACAAACATGTATATATGATATGTAATTTTGAAAGGGTTAATGGAGGTGGGTGAATTAACGATCTGCAATCCAGCAATTGTTTATGTTAGGGGTTAAACAGCGTTTATAAGGAGATGTTGCTATTGCGAAAAATGATTTCTATGCTGACGTGCATGACTGTATTGGCTACAACACTAGTATTGCCTCCAAAGATTGTTGAAAGCGCTTCACAACTGAGCGCCTCAAATGAAGATGTGTTGAAACTGACGATCGTTAATGATGGAACTAGCACCGGTTATGACGAAAAGTTTGTAGATCTCAAGCTGTCGGAAGCGGGAGCGGGAACGTTTGTCATCCAACCTGGCCAGTATTTGGAATATGATATAAAGACGCAAGGGACGATATGGGGTGCCGGTGGTGTAGACATTGAGTTTACCGATGGCAGCCGCTTAAACGACATGAATGGTTTCTTTGATCAGAAAGGTTTGAATGCGGGGCGTTACTCTACTATGGAGGAGGCAGCGAATCAATGGTATCATCGGAAAATTAAGCTGCCTGAAGCATCGTATGGCAAAACGATAGCAAGATGGATCCTTACAAGTAAAAACCCAATCCCTGATCTCGTCTATACGTCTTATTATGCGGATATTCATCTATCGGACGGTAACGGACAGGTGCTGCTCTCCGGCTATAGTAACGGGCCAGCGCCGTTTCAAGAAGCGATCGCTGCCAATGGATTAAAGCCGGGACCTTATCCCGGACTTGAATTTGGCTATAAGAAGGGAACTCCTTCTGGAGACGTATTAAATTATACCGTTACGAATGATCCGGGTTCTGCTGGCAAATATATTGGTTACATCATGGCGGGAGCTCCGTCGGACAACTATAGATTTCAAGCAGGCGATATCATCGAATACGACATTTATTTGCCCGATCCTAACTCTATTCGAGCTGGAGCTATTGAAGTCATTGCAGATGATGAGACCAGATTTAGAAACTTGAGCGACTGGGTCGATACAAAAGGTACAATTGGCGCAGGATGGGGAGACATAACCGCCTATGCCTCTAAAGGTTGGTATAAGCGACAATTGGCAGTACCCGCCTCCATGATCGGTCGAATGCCGGTTGCATGGCAAGTCGTAGGCAACAATATGGAACCCGGGTATGTCTATACCGCTCTATATGATAACATCGTGGTCAAAGATTCCGAAGGCAATGTCAAAGTCGTCGTATATGAAGATGGTCCTCCCCAGTTGAATTATATTGGAGAGTGGGAAGGCGGCATGAGCGCCGAGCTGAAAGAAGCGACCTATGTTCCTCTTCCTGTTGACGATGATGAAGTGGATATGGATGTTTCCGTGGCTCCCATTAAATTCGAGGCTTTGAATAACGGCTTCGAACGAGGCAATCCTGAAGGCAATGTGTTGAAATATTCGGTCACTAATCATGGTGTAGCAGGCGATAAAAAGGCGGCAAACGAAATCTCCGTAGTCGGTTCGGAGTATACTTTTGCAGCTGGCGATGTCATTCAATATGACGTATTTATTCCTGATTCGTTAGCTGGACGGGCTGGCGGGCTTGAAATCGTTTCTGATGGCTTGTCATCATTTAGGGATGAGTCTGATTGGATGGATGCGCAGGGCTTATCCGGGCATCCGGATACAGATCTAACCAAGTATGCATCTGGCGAATGGTATCGCCGTCAACTGACTGTCCCGGCAAATAGCGTCGGTACTAAGCCAATATCCTGGCAATTGGTGGCTGAGAATGATCAGGTTAACTACAGCTATGACGTATTTTACGACAATATCCTGGTCAAGGATGCTGCCGGAACGACGAAGCTAGTTGTGTTTGAAGATAACAATCAGCTTAACAATGCAGTTGCTGACATCGGCGCGAGTCAGCAGCTCTCGCTTGTGAATTATGAGGATACGACAAGCGGTCCTTCCGGAGATGTCTTGAAGTTTGTTTTTCATACGCAAGCCGAGGTCGATTATACGCCTATGACGGAGTATTCCAACAAGTATACGTATCGTGTGTTCTCGGAAGAGGAGTATGTATTGCAGGGGGGAGATTACCTGGAATACGATATCAAACATACGGCTGCGGGCTTGCGGCCTGCGGTAGGGATCGACCTTACTTTCACGGACAACACCAACGCAAGAGATTACGGATTGGTTGATCAAAACGGCTTTAGTATACATCCTTCAACTGATTTATTGCGGTTTACCGCTAATCATTGGTACCATCGAAAAATTAAGATCCCGGATTCAATGGCAGGAAAAACGATATCCAACTGGCTGATTGCGGGTGAATATGATGATGGTAATGCTTGGGTCACGGCGTTTGTGGACAATGTCAAAATCACGGACGGCAATCATGTCGTCAAGGCCGTAGCTTATGAGGATAGTTATCCTACTGCCAATGCCGAAGCTTACCATAATAATGTCCTATTCTCCAATTTATCTTCGGAGCCTCTTGATGGTTACCCGGAGCCGACTCCGTCACTCGTGAACAGCAGCTATCCAAGCGATGAC
This sequence comes from Paenibacillus agaridevorans, assembly GCF_018604145.1. Taxonomy (NCBI): domain Bacteria; kingdom Bacillati; phylum Bacillota; class Bacilli; order Caryophanales; family Paenibacillaceae; genus Paenibacillus; species Paenibacillus agaridevorans. Next base: position 8,140,135 of record NZ_CP075889.1, read on the forward strand.
ATTCCCGTTCAAACGGTTAATGTCATGGACTTTGCTGCGGAGGGAGATGGGATAACGGATGATACGTATGCTTTCCAAAGCGCGATAAATGCAGCACATGACGCGGGTGGAGGCGTTGTATTCATTCCGGAAAACAAGTATGCCATTAAGGGAAGTTTATACATTCCGAGCAACGTAACTCTTCGCGGCGAATGGCAAAGTCCGGAAGAGAGCGGACTTGGGAAAGGAACGATTCTGCAAGTCTATGAAAACAAAGGAAACGCAAACGGGTTTCCATTTATATCGATTAACGAAAGCGGAGCAGTGACCAATTTATCCATCTGGTATCCGGAGCAAGATGTTTATGATATTCAACCTTATCCTTGGACTATCCAGACCCAATTCGGCGATAACGCGGCGATTCGTAACGTCACGCTAATTAACTCCTATCAAGGCATAAAAAACGGACCTAACTGGAATGAGCTTCAAAACATTTCAAACGTGTACGGTACCGTATTGCGCAAAGGAATTGAAACGAGCTTTAATACGGATGTGCTTCGCATAGATAACGTTCAATTGGAATCCGATTATTGGATTCATTCCGGATTGCCTAACGCACCAATCGAGGCCCAGGATCAGGAGGCGCTGCTCGATCATTTGCATACGTATGCCGAAGGGCTGCTATGGGGGCGTGTCGATTGGCCGTTCGTGTATAACGTTAAGATACGCGATATGCATACAGCGATTAAATTTATGGCAAATTTCACTGCTCATGGCGGAGGTATTTATAATGCCGGGGGCAATGCCCAATTCGCCAAACTGGATATTGACGATGTTCAAGTGGGAGTTTACGCAAACCGGGTAGGGCCGATGGGATATGGCATTACGGATTCCATAATCCGCGCTTCTATAGGGTCTAATCCTGTTGCCATTCAAACAACGGCCAGCTTTGATGCTTATCTAGGCATTAATCAATCGATTATTGGCGGAACTCCTCAAACAGCGGTTCTGTTGGAGGGCAGCGGTTTGGTTTCCATTCAGGATTCAACGTTCGAGAACTGGAATGGCCAAGACGGACATTACGCGGTAGATCAGCCAAATGGTGAACTTATTCTAACTGGAAACGAGTTTCAACTGGATCAACCGTCGATCCGACTAGGCTCGAACGCTGCGTCTGCCAGCATCATCGGAAATGTATTTCAAGCAGAGCCGCAAATCATTAATAATAGCAGCCTAAACAGCGAACGTCTGGCGATAGACCATACGGACATCGGAGCTTCGAAGCGTACTGCTACAGAGCATACGAAACGTCCGACAATTCCAGGCCCGGCGAAGGATACGTTTATTAATGTGAAAACATCGCCTTATTACGCTGTTGGTGACGGAGTGACTGATGATACGGTAGCAATTCAGTCTGCTATTGCTGCCGCTGAGGCTGCTGAAGGCGGAATTGTGTACTTCCCAGCCGGAGAGTATCGGGTTACTGGAACTTTTAACGTGCCAAGCGGTGTAGAATTAAGAGGTATATTTGATACGCCTCACCATACATCTGCATGGGGAAGCGTCCTGCTCGTGTACTCGGGCAAAGGGGATGCCGAAGGAACGCCATTTATTACTCTCTCCGCAAATAGTGGCATGCGGGGCATGACGATTCATTACCCAGAGCAGAACCATATCCAGGTGCAGCCTTATCCGTGGACGATTCGCGGCAATGGCGAAAACGTGTATGTCATCAATACCTCCTTTACCAATGCTTATAGAGGCATAGACTTTGGATACACTCATCGTGTGGACAATCATTATATTAATGGCGTGTTGGGCGATTTTCTGGATAGGGGCGTATACATCGGTCAATCTGAAGAGGGTTGGGTCGAAAATGTGCACATTAATCCACATCTGTGGCTGAATGCGCCTGTCAAAAACTCGCCAATGGGGAAACCGGGAGAGTGGGTAGAGACTCTGTACGCGCAAATGGTAAACAATCAAAAAGCCTTTACGTTCGGTGCATGCGAGAAGCAGCACGCATTCGGGTTATTTGCCTATGCGACGAAAGTAGCCTTTACTCTGGAAGCACAGAATGGCGTGGGCTGCAGCGGAACCTTTTATTTGAATGGTCTGGATTCCACTCCGCTTGGTATTGAAGCATTTGAAATCGGAGCTTCCGGCGCCACTTTTGTCGCCAATCAATTTTATAGCGCTGGTCCGCAAGCCGAACGTGGATTGGTTCGCGTAGTCAAGAACCCTGGTGGCAAGCTTGAGATTATCAACACTCTGGCTGGCGATTTCAACAGTAAGCCAACTTTCATTGCCAACATCAATGGCGGAGATAATCTGATCCAGCAAATCAATATTCCCGGGGTAGGCTCCAACACCAACTTTATTGTGAATCAAGGAAAAACTTCATTTGAAAGCGTTGCGGTGCGTCAAGCCGCTAACGATGCTTACGTGGGTCCGGATGTCTCGAGCGTGAGCTGGAAGGCCGGCATGTATGCGGGCGGTTTCAATATTGATAATCAAGCTGGCTGCAAAGCTACATGGGCGGGGAATGTCGGCGGAGCAAACGTTTCTAATATGGAGCAGTGTCATGTAACACCGACACCTACGCCGACTCCAACACCGATAGCAACACCGACAGCGCCATCAGCAACGCCAACAGTAACGCCAGCACCAAAGCATCAAATGGATGTTTCGGCTAGCGAAGGAGCGGAACTAATTGTTGATCATTTGATCAAGCTAAATATTCCAGCCGGTGCTTTAGTTAAGGATGGCAAGGTTACGGTATCCGTAACGGATACAACTACTGTGGATGCTATGCAACTGGTAAGCCCGGTATTGGAACTATCGAATTCATCAGGCCACAAGCTTAACGGGATGATCGATTTAACCTTCAATTACAATCCAGCTCAGTTGTCTGGACACCAAAAGGCAGCGGTGTATTATTACAACGATAAGCAAGAAAAGTGGATATTCGTCGGAGGTACGGTTAATGGGGATGGAACGGTTAAGGCCCGCGTCAACCACTTCCACAAATTTGCTGTATTTGCCTACGAGCCCATGGTCTTAGCTGATTTGGCCAATCATTGGGCAGCAGCATATACGGATCGTTTAATTGGCATGAAGGTTATACAAGGTTTCCCGGATGGAACCTTTAAACCGCAGCAATCCGTTACCCGAGCGCAATTTGTCGTCCTGCTTACAGAAGCACTGGGACTGAAAACTTCCGAGAAAACAACGAGTTTTTCGGATGATGGGGGGATTCCGGCATGGGCGAAACCGTCTGTAGCTGCAGCTGCGAAGTCAGGCTTGATTAACGGTAGCCCCTATCAAGGTCAGACGATGTTTAAGGCGAATCAATCGATAACTCGCGCGGAAATGGTCGCCATGCTTGTCAATGCGTTGCGTGAAAACGGATATACAATTGCAAGTGCAAGGAGCGACTTTAAAGATGCTGCTCAAATTCCCGACTGGGCCCAAGCCTCTGTAGAAGCCGCTGTATCGGCAAAGCTGATTAATGGATTTCAGGATGGGACGTTCCGTCCGGATCATACCGCGACGAGAGCCGAGGGCGCGGCAATGATCTATAGGCTGCTTGAAGCCTTGCATATTTAATGAAGCGAAGAGAGGTTTCCCCATTCGGGAGATCTCTCTTTGCGTATGCCGGCATGGGCGTCAAAGATAACATAGCCTCTTGTTTACAAGTTATCTTTTCCTTTTACAAACCTGTATATTTGTATATAATAAATATTATAAAAATATACCGGTTTGGAGCTGAATAGGAAATGAAGGATGTTCAAAGAGTTCCTTTATATATGCAAATTCGAGATTATGTTTATGACCAGATTAATAGAGGAAATTGGAAGCCAAATGACCAACTGCCTTCGGAGAAAGAGTTGTCGGAACAATTTAATGTAAGCAGAATTACGGTAAAAAAAGCCTTGTCGGAGTTAACCGATATGGGGATTGTATACAGGATCCAGGGCAAAGGTTCCTTTGTATCCTCCGATCAGGAGGGAGAACCGACGCTGTATAAGTCTCTTGCCAATCTTAAAACAGGCCATTGCGTCGCTTTCCTTATTCCAAGGCTCGAAAATACCTATACGGCCAACCTTGTAAAAGGAATCGAACAAGAATGCAGGGCGGCAGGTATGAACATGATATTGGGAATAACGAATGATTCGCAAGAAGAAGAAAAAAGGCTGATTAATGAAATGATCCAGTTGGGGGTTAATGGAATCATTATTTTTCCGGTTGATGGAGAAGGTTACAATGAAGAAATCGTGAAGCTGACGATGAGCAACTATCCATTAGTTTTGATCGATCGATATTTTCGCGGAATCGAGACCAACAACGTCTGTACGGATAATGTGGCGGGAGCTTATGATGCAACGAAACACTTGCTGCAGCTTGGCCACCGCAATGTTGGAGTCGTGTCGACCTATCCAAAGTGGACAACGAGTATCGAGGATCGCATCGAAGGTTATGAACGTGCGCTGTCGGATGCGCAAATTTCGATTAACAGGCAGTACAGGATGGATCACTTCAACCCTGACAAAATGAACGTGATCCTTAGGGAAGGGATTGTCGTTCCCGAAATAAAGCGGGAATTACAGCAATATTTACGAACGAATCCGGAAATGACTGCCGTATTTGCTACAAACATTGCAGTAGGTATTTCGATTATTGCAGCGGCAGAGGAAATTAACATACGAGTACCGGAAGATTTGTCGATTGTTTATTATGATTTTGAACCATTGTCATTGCTCATATCCAAGCAGACCTATATGACCCAGGATGTTCCGGGAATGGTCAGTAAAGCAGTCGAATTGCTGCTTGCCGTTATAGCAGATCCACAGCGGAAAAGAGAGAGAGTTTTGATCCCTTCCAGGTTGGTACAAGGTCATTCGACTTCTACTATGATTATTAAAGATCAAAGTTCCATTGTTTAAGTATAGAAGCCCTTCACCATAAGTTGATGTAAGGGCTTCTTTTTTTTCTGCTTTAAAGTTAATTTTGCGGAAAAGCGTTTACAAAACACGTATCCGACATTATAATATGAATACAACATATATTAATGTAATGTGACAACATACCATATAAATATGTTGAGTTTCGCTAGCAACATGGATAAAGAAGCGAAGCGTAAAAACGACAACATTAAACAATGGGGAGAGTTGGATGAAGTGAAGAAAACAAAATCAGTTCGTTTCATTGCATTAACGGTAAGTATCGTATTCCTTTTAATACTTGCAGCTTGCAGCGGCGGGTCTGGCAATGGAAATACGCCTAAAGAGACGGCTTCCGGCAACGGTGGGAACGGAACAGCATCGGAGGCGCCGAAAAGTGATGTTAAGCTTACCATGTGGGGGTTCAAGGTTGCCTTTGATCCTGGCTTTAAAGCAGTGGCGGAGGAATTTAAGAAAAAAACAGGTATTACAGTAGAAACCCAAGTTACCTCGCCGGATGATGCCTATAGTCAGAAGATTATGGCTGCTTCAGCAGTGTCGGATTTACCTGATTTATACTTATATTGGAATGGCCCGGCTTCAGGGGCTTTTGATGGAACCGCTTTTGAATGGAGTCAAGATCTGAATGCGGATCCTGAATGGAAAAACGGGTTCTTCCCTGCAGCGTTGAACGGGCAAATGGTTGCCCAAGGCCATATTGATAATTGGGCGAAAGACGAAAAAGCCAGTGATTGGATGAAGAAACGCCAGGTTGGCGAAATCTACGGGCTGCCGGTTGACGTTGGCACTTTCTATACCGTTTATGGAAACGCCCAGCTGCTGAAAGAAGCAGGGGTCTCAACGGATGCTCCAGCCACAGTAGAAGAATGGATCGAACGCATGAAAACCGTAAAGGACAAAACCGGAAAGTCCGGACTTGTTTTCTCCGGCAACACGGATTCGGTTTACGAAAACTGGATGGCGCTCTTGCAAAACTACATGCTTAATGGCGAAGAAAGTTTTACGAAATTGATGAATCGCGAAGAGACTTTATCCGACTCGAAAAACATTCATATGTTCAAGTTTATTGAGGATTTGACAAAGGAAAAGCTGTTTCCTGACGGTATGGTAAGCTTGGATATTGATAATGCGGACCAGCTCTTTGCACGCGGCGATGCGGCGTATGCGCTGGGCGGAACGTTTACGTATGCCAACTTCAGCGCGATGGGGATGAAGGGCGAGGATATTATTAGTTTCCGAGTCCCTGCTTTTGAAGGGTCCGTCAATCCGGATGCAACAACCGTGCCATTTGGACTTGTACAGATGGTTGTCAACGGCAAAGGGCCTCATGTAGAGGAAGCAGTCGAGTTTGTTAAGTATTTGACATCGGAAGAAGGAATGGTTCTCTACGCAAACGCTGCATTCGATATTCCAGCTGTCAATATTAAAGACAAATCCAAGCTGCAGCCCGCTATTGAAGCTATGCTTTCGTCCTTATCCATGGAAGAGAATTGGTGGTCGCAAAACGGTGCAATCCTGGATAAATATTGGTCTAACTCGGAGTGGAGACTTTTTCATGAGCTTAAACAGAAGGTCCTTCTCGGCGTGATAACGGCCGAAGAGGCTGCCAAACAATTTGATGAAACGGCCGCAAAGGAAAAAGCATCAGCCAAATAGTTTGAGAACCGCAGGTGGGGGGTTCCTCCCACCTGATTTTTTTAAAGAAGGTGCTGCATGATGAATAAGAAAAGAGATTGGATTGCCGGTTATGTAATGGTAGCACCGGCTATTATTTTATTTTTGGTGGTAGGGTTGTTTACGCTTTTGTTTTCCCTATGGATGTCTTTTCATCATGTGCAGGCAGGTTCTCTAATCTCCTCTGCCAAATTCGCGGGATTCGACAACTTTAAGGAATTCCTCTTTGGCGGCGATACCGTCATGACGAGGATGTTCTGGAATTCGGTAACGAACAACATTACGATTGCCGTGTCTATGGTTGTTATTGTGGTTCCCGTTTCCCTCGTGCTAGCGGTGCTGCTTCAAAATGTGAAGTGGTTTTCAAAGGGGTTTCGGACCATCTATTTGATTCCGATGGTGACGTCGTCCGTTGCGGTCTATTACGTGTGGCAGGGTATCTATGATCCCGCGGGATCGTTAAACAGCTTGCTTTCGACCATCGGATTAGAATCGTTAGTGGCAAAAAACGGATGGCTGGGCGAAATCAATCGCTCTCTGCCTTCGATAATCGTCCAGACTTGCTGGGGGGCTATACCGGCCACGCTAATCTTGTACGTCGCTGGACTCCAGTCTGTCGATATGCAGCTTTACGAATCGGCCGAGATTGACGGAGCGACGGCCATTCATAAATTACTCCATATTACATGGCCCGTCCTTCGCCCAATAACGGCAATTGCGGTGATCCTGACGATCAACGGAGCGATGCAGATTTTCGACAACATTTGGGTCATGACCAAGGGAGGACCTGCCGGTTCGACTCAGGTGGTGAACGTACTCGTCTATCAGGAAGCTTTTGTACGGGGCAGTTTAAGTGTAGCCAATGCCATGGGATGGACGGTATTTCTAATTACTTTTACATTATCGCTAATCAGCCTCAGAGCTTTAAGAAGCAAAACGTAAAGGAGGAACGGCCATGTCAATCCGATCATTTAGCCAAGTTGCAATTATAGCCGTTCTCACCCTATGGGCATTATTCTGTCTGTATCCGCTAGTTTGGATGATCGGCGCATCGCTAAAAACGAGTCAAGAAGTCATGCAATCGTTTTCCCTATTTCCGGCAGGAAAATGGCATTGGGAGACGTTTGTCGATGTCTGGAATCGCCTCAACTTTTTCAAGTATTTTATGAATAGCCTTAACGTGACTTTGATGACGATCGTTGGCGTCAATTTGATTTATTCGCTTACGGCCTTTGCGGTTGCGAAGCTCCATTTTCCGGGAAAAAACTTTATCTTCTATGGTTTTCTCGCCATGATGTTTGTTCCGGGCATAACCATTTTAATTCCATTGTATTTGACGGAATATTATTTGGGTATTCTCAATACCCATCTAGGCTTGATCCTTCCCATCATTAACGGAGCGGGTCCCTTTGCATTGTTCCTGTTTCGGAACTACTTTCAATCCATTCCCCATGAAATATACGAGTCTGCGAAGTTGGAAGGATGCGGTCCTATACGCACCTGGTGGCGAATCTATTTCCCGCTGTCACTTCCCGCCGTCGCGACCATTACCATTATGAATTTCCTGGGCTCGTGGAACTCATTGGTGCTGCCAATGGTTATGCTAACGAACCAGGACCTGTTTACGCTGCCTCTAGCGGTCATGCTGCTAGACACGGGGGTGTTCCGTCAATGGAACGTATTAATGGCAGGCTCCCTGATTTCCGTCATTCCAGTCATTCTCGTTTTTTTCTTTATGCAAAAATATTATATTCAAGGATTGGCTTCGGGAGCAATCAAATCATAGCTTTGGACAATTCACAGTAGAGAGATATTTAGATGGATGCGGAGGGATAAAGGCATGGGGAAAAAAACGTTGCACATCATTTCGCACTCCCACTGGGATCGCGAGTGGTATATGCCATTCGAAAACTTTCGAATAAGACTTGTTGAACTGTTTAATCAGGTGCTGAATTTGCTAGAAGAGGACGGGAACGGATTTGAAGCCTTTCACGCGGATGGGCATGTTTTGCTTATCGAAGATTATTTGGAGGTTCATCCGGAGCAGCGATCGCGTTTGGAAAAGCTTGTACGCGAGGGCAAGCTTTTTGTCGGTCCCTGGTACGTCTTGCAGGATGCTTTCCTGACAAGCGGCGAAGCGCAGGTGAGAAACCTGCTTTACGGCATGGAGAAGGCACGGGAACTGGGCGGCGTTACCATGGTTGGATACTACCCGGATACGTTCGGCAATATTTCGCAGTCCGCCCAAATGCTCCAGGGCTTTGGCATCAAACACGCCGTTTTCGGAAGAGGAATTAATCCCGTTGCGGAAAACAATCAGGTCAAAAACGAGGAAAACAATGGTTTTACCTCGGAGGTATGGTGGGCATCGCCTGACGGTTCTCGCGTGCTCTCCGTTTTTTTGGCGAATTGGTACCATAACGGAATGGAACTGCCTGTCGATAAAGATGAGGCTCAAAAGCGCATCGATATTGTTGTTCCCAACGTGGAACGTTTTGCGACGACCTCCCATTTGCTGCTCATGAACGGCTGCGATCATCAGCCCGTTCAGAGGGATGTAGGCACCGCCATCCGCGCGATGAATGAAGTATTGCCGGAGAATTATGAGGCCGTGCATAGTAATTTCCCTAGATACTTCCATGAGTTGGAAGGCTCGGTCGGACAATTGCATACGGCGGTGGGCGAATTAACGGGACAAATAACAGAAGGTTACGGCCTTCTGATTAATACAGCTTCGTCGAGGCTTTACTTGAAGCAATGGAATGCCAGACTTCAGCGTGAGCTTGAGCGCTGGACGGAGCCATTCTCCGTCATAGCGGACCAATTCGGCATGGCCTATCCGCGACATCTCATTCGCCATGCCTGGAAGCTATTGATGAAAAACCATCCGCATGACAGCATATGCGGCTGCAGCCTGGACGAGGTTCATCGGGAGATGGAAACGAGGTTTATGAAAACGTCTCAAGTGGCGGAAGCCTTAACGACGAAGGCGCTTACGTTTATCGCTTCCCGCGTACCGCAGCCGCAGGCCGAGGCGAGCTCCCCTTTCATGAATGGTTATGCGATCACGGTATTTAATCCGTTAGAGCGGTCAAGCGGCTCGTGGGTTGAGGTGGAGGCTTACTCCGAGGAAGCCATTGCCGTAGAAGAATGGCAGCTGCTGGATTCCGTCTCCGGGCAAAAAATAGACCTTCAAGTCGTAGATGAGGGAATCGTATCCGGTTTTACGTTGCCTGATGAACAATTCCGCATCCGATGGAAGAAAAGAAAGTATGTCTTAAGGTTCCATGCTGCAAAGGTTCCGGCATTAGGCTACACGACTTATTATTGGATGCCTTCCGAGAACAACAACGAGGCCGCGACGCCGAAAGCTCCCCTTGTTCAATCTATCGATGGCGCAAAGGTGCTTGAAAATGAGCGGCTCGCATTAACCGTTCATATGGATGGACGGATTTCATTAACGGATAAACGAAATCATAAGCGATACGATCATATTCTTACCCTTGAAGATAGAGGGGATATCGGCGACGAATACAACTTTGTACAAAGCGAGGATGCGAATGATCTTCGCCTGGGCACGGGAGGTTTTACCAGCATAGAGGACTGCTCCGTCCCAGGGGTGCTTCGTCTCCGTATCGAACAGAGCTGGAGCTTGCCGCAGAAACGCGAGGGAAAACAACGTTCCAAAGAGGAGCTAACACACACATTCCAGTGGCTCATTTCGTTAGAAGAGAATGCCGCAAGAATAGATGTGGAGCTGACGTGGACCAACCTTTCCGAGGATCACCGTCTGCGCGTACTTGTTCCAACGGACTTGCAGACGGGCGATGTCTATGCGGATTCGCCGTTTGATTGGACCAAACGCGAAATCGTACCGTGGGAAGGCTGGAAAAACCCTTGCCGCACGGAGCGCATGCAATCCAGGGTGGGGCTAAAAGACGACAAAAACGGTTTTCTGATCGCGACGGACGGTTTGCCGGAATACGAGGTATTAAGGGATGGGCGGAACACGCTGGCCATTACTATATTGCGTTGTATAGGCGAACTGGGCGACTGGAATTACTTCCCGACCCCGGAGGCTCAAAATGTTGGCAAAACACAAAAGGTTCGTTTCTCCTTAATCCCCGTAGGTCAGGATCTGTTCGAGGGTTTTAATGAAGCGGATGCGTTCTTGTATCCCGCAAAGGCTGTTGCCGTACCTATTCGGGAGCTTACGGCTAATGAGGGAGGGGCTAGTGGGGCTAGCGAGGTGCCAACCCGTTATTCCTTGGCTAATTTGGAGCATTCCGATCCGGCGGTCAGATTGACAACGCTTAAAAAATCGGAGAACGAAGAAGCTGTCGTGCTCCGCCTTGTCAATCTGATGGAGGAACCATGCGAGGTTGACTTGAAGCTGACGGGTCAAAGCAATCCCATCGTATCGAAAGGTCAATTAGATGAAAGTGCGCTTAGCGAGCCGCTTAAGCTTGAGGAACAAGATGCTTTGCGCAGCCTTCGCGATCAAGCAGGCGCCAAGCGGATTGAAACCTATCTGTTGAAGCAGCAGCCGAAAAGCAAGGAGGGTTAAAGATGACGGGCCTGGATACAAAATTATTGCATTTGATCGGATATATTCCGAACGGCTACTGGGATGAAAAAATTACGAGAAAGCCGAGCTATTGGACGGAGAGAATCATTGCCCAGCTCGTATTTGCCCGCGAGATGTCGAAGGTAAACGATAATGAATTCGATTCCGTAATCGAGCCCGTTGTTAGCTTATTGGAGCATGAACTAAAAGAAGAAGGCGCCATAACTAAAAAAATCGTCCTGGAGGCGGAAGCCATGCTTGCTCCTCTGGGGGAGCCGGCCAAAAAATACCGCATTCTTAGCGTAGCCCATGCCCATATCGATATGAACTGGAAATGGCCATGGCACGAGACGGTATCCGTGGTACTCGACACGTTCAAGACGATGCTAAAGCTGCTTGAAGAATACCCCGACTTTCGTTTCTCTCAGTCGCAAGGAGCCATCTATCATATTGTAGAGAAATACGATCCGGAGATGCTGGAAGAAATCAAGACGAGAGTTGCCGAGGGGCGATGGGAGGTTACGGCCTCCCACTGGGTAGAAGCGGACAAAAACATGCCGAGCGGAGAAAGTCTGGTTCGGCAAATCCTGTACAACAAACGATACTTGTCCTCCCTATTCAACCTGGACATGGATCAATTATCGCTGGATTTCGAGCCGGATACGTTCGGACATAGCTTGCACGTTCCCGAGATTTTGTCCGGTGGCGGAGTGAACTATTATTATCATTGCCGGGGGAGCGAAGGTCCGCTGCTATATCGCTGGGAGGCGCCGTCAGGGCAATCCGTTATCGCATACCGTGAGCCTACTTGGTACAGCGATTATGTACAAGCCATCATCGGTGCTTACGTTCCCGATATTTGCAGACAAACGGGATTGGACACCTACCTTTATGTCTATGGAGTAGGGGATCATGGCGGTGGTCCGACCAGGCGCGATCTGGAGCGTCTGCTCGACATGCGGGAGTGGCCTGTATATCCGACCATCGAATTCGGAACGTACGGGCAGTATTTCAAGCTGGCGGAAACGGTGGCAGAGCAATTGCCGGTCGTTAGAGGCGAGCAGAACGTTGTATTTACAGGTTGTTATACAAGCCAAACGCGCATTAAGAAGGCAAACAGGCTGGGCGAAGCTGCACTAAATGAAGCGGAAGCTTTCCGTGCCGTTGCAGGTACGGAGACGGGCGTACATTATCCCGCCCCATCCTACGAGCAGGCTTGGAGAAACGTGCTGTTCAACCAATTTCATGATATATTGCCGGGCTCGGGCATCGTGGAAACCCGAGAGCATGCCATGGGGCTGTTCCAGGAAACGATGGCCATCGCGGTTGCCGGCAAGAAAAAAGCACTGGAGCGTCTGGCGGAAACCATCGACACCTCGGCGCTTGCGCAAAGCGACCATAACGAAATTGCCGAAGGCGCGGGAGTAGGCTTTGGCATGAAGCGTTTCTCTATCTCTCAGGTTGAACGGGGAAGCGGCAAAGTTCGGATCGCGCATGTGTTTAATCCGTCCTGGCAAGCGCGCGAGGAAGTTGTGGAGTGGATATTATGGGACTGGAAAAGCCCGGGCCGCTCTTTTGTAGTAAAGGATGCCGATGGGGCCGAAACGCCTCATCAAGTGATGGATCAGGGCTATCACCATTACTGGGGACACGATTATATGCGGGTGCTGTTCAAGGCGCAGGTCCCTGCATTCGGTTACAACACCTACACGCTATCGGAAGCGGAGTTTGTGTATGCCCCCGCGTTCCCAAGCGATTCGCGTCTAGAAAAGACGAAGTCCTATAGGCTCGAAAACGATGTCCTATGCGCAGAGTTTGATCCGCTGACGGCCGCTGTCGTCTCCTTATATCACAAGCCTTCCGGTAGCGAGTTGATTGATTCTAATCGGCCTGCGGGCATGTTCCGCCTCATTAAGGAAAATGCGGACCAGGACATGTCCGCTTGGATTATAGCGGAATATATGAGCATTGAAAATCTTCATGGTCAAGTGAAATGGACGGAAGCTAGTGCCGGAGGGCTAAGACAATCTTTAGGTTATGAACTGAACTTCGGACTTTCGTTGCTTAAGGTGGTTGTCACATTGGACGAGGGCAGCAATGCGCTGATCTATCATGTCGAATGCGATTGGCAGGAGGTTGGCAAGAGGGGGGACAACGTACCCCAGCTTAATTTTAATTGGCCAGTGTCTTATTCTTGCTCCGAATACCAGTACGATGTTCCATTTGGTACGATTGTTCGGCAACCCATTCAGCAAGATATGCCCGCTTGCAGTTGGATACGCGGGGCAAGAGATGGGTCTGACCTCCCGTCCATACAAGTCGTTACGGACAGCAAATACGGTTTTAGGGGCGTCGACGATGCCATGGCTGTTTCGTTGATTCGGAGCTCGTTTGATCCGGATCCCTACCCCGAGCAGGGCAATCATCATCAGTTCACATTAGGAATTATCGTGCAGCAGCCGATGCCTAATGAACAACGTATAGCCGCCGCGGATCATTTTATGCACCCGCTCACAGTGCTTTCCGGTACGGCGCATGGGGGCTCGAGACCGCTCAAAGACTCTTTCCTTGAGTTATTGGAGGGAACGGTTGCTTACTCGGCGCTTAAGCAACCGGAGGAACAGGGAGAAGCGGCGTGGATCATCCGATTGTACGAAACGGATGGCTTGGCAACGAAGGTGAAGCTTAAGGTAAAACGAGAAGCCAGTCGCGTTTGTTTGGTGGATGGGATCGAGAATGAGCGGGAAGAGAAAGGGATCATTGCGTTAGATAATCCTTTTATCGAGTTGGAAGTGAAGCCTTATCAAACAGCGGCCATCAAAATTGTTTTTGCTTAAATACTGATCATCAAGGGATGGAAGGCGATTTCATGACGGCTACTCATGGCAAATGGAAAATCTATGTCATTCACCACTCGCATACGGATATCGGTTATACCGATCGCCAGGAAAAAATCGAACGCAATCATGTGGATTTCATTAAACAAGCGATAAGGATCGGGGAAGCTGCGCGAAGCGGAGAACGTCCGGAGTGGAGCGGGTTTCATTGGACCTGCGAAACCTTTTGGGCAGTGGAACGTTTCCTGGAAAAAACGGACGAAAGCTGGCGCGCGCGATTCATTGAGGCTCTAAGACAGGGCAATATCAGTTTATCCGCGACCTACCTGAATATGACCGAGCTTCCGGACTATCCGTTGCTTGGAGCGATTTTATCTAGATCCGTGGCGTTTAGCCGCTCGATCGGTTTGCCTCTTCGCGTGGCGATGACGGCCGATATCAATGGCTACAGCTGGGGATATGCCGACGTCCTGGCGGAGTCCGGCATCGAGTTCCTGTTCTCGTGCGTCCATGCGGTGCATGGCAGGTATCCTTTGTTCGGCACGCAGCGTCCCTTCTGGTGGAAGTCGCCGAAGGGCCAGCAAGTTTTGGTCTGGAACGGGGATCATTACAACCTTGGCAACGAGCTGGGCATAGCGCCCGGTGCCGTCCATTCCTATACGATTCAGGATGGACTGGTCACGCCGCCAGTGCTCCCCAATCACTGGGAGGTTGCGGAAAAACGTCTCTATGACTATGTTAAACGGCTGGAGGGCGAGGGGTATCCGTATCGTTACGTACCTGTCATGGTTTCCGGGCTCATCTCGGACAACGCCCCGCCGAACGGGGACATCAGCGGATTCATCCAGCAATGGAATAACCGTTTTGGCCATGAAATAGAGCTGGAGCTGACAAGCCTGGATGCCTTTTATGAGGTGCTGCGCGCCGATGGGGACGGGATTCCTACCTACGAAGGCGATTGGCCGGATTGGTGGACGGATGGCGTAGCCTCGACGCCCGCTTATACGAAGCTGTACAGGGACGCGCAACGGATCTTGGAGCAAGTTAAAAAAATGAACGTGCAAGGGACCGTTTCTGCATCCTCCATTGACGGGATTGAGTATCAGCTGGCCATGTATGCCGAGCATACATGGGGGCATTCCGCCTCCATCATGGAGCCTTGGCATTCACAGGTACAGCAGCTCGTATTCCGCAAGACCGCCTACGCCGTTCATGCCCATCGTCTCGCCACGGAGGCCAGGGACGAGCTGTTGGCGGTAGATATGGGCGAATCCGCCGTAGCCCCGCATCGGGGCTTAAAATACAAAGTCAAAAATTTTAATGGGACGGAGCTTGTATCGACAGCCAAGCTTTTCGTTGATCCTTGGGATTACGTTCTATTAGAGGATGGCGTGCGGGTAACCGATATGGCGGAGGAGGAGGTCGTTAGGCATCAGGTCGTTCGAGAAAACAGAGGCCATTCCATTGAAATTCCTATCAGTCTGAAGCCAGGGGAGGAGAAAACCTTTGAGCTGGAGGTTTGCCCTCAAAGCCAAGAGCTTGCCGACTGGAGCGAGGGTATCACGATTGTCGATGGGGGACTGGAAACCGACTACGTTAAACTGAGCTGGAATCAGGAGGACGGCATGGTTTCCTTCATAGACAAAACAACGGGCGAAGAGCTGATCGACGGTACGACCGGTTTGGCGCCATTTACACCTGTCTATGAGGTAACTCCCATCCAGTCCGACGAAGATCCGGCCATAACCCGCGGCAAAATGGATCTTAATCGCAAAGGCTCCCAGGTGCAACGAACGATAGGGCGTCTGATGGGGATAATAGAGCCCGTTGTTAAGCCATTGGATATTACTTTGCAGTTGGAATACGAATTGCCTGGGATGAGCAGCGTTACGGTTCAGTGGAAAGTGATGCGGAATGCGCCAAAGGCAACCGTTACCTTCCGAATGAACAAAGAAAATCGCTGGGAGCCCGAAAACGTGTATCTATCCCTTCCGTTTCTTAGGCAAGATGGAGAGCTATGGGTAGATAAAGCCGGCGCCGTGCTTCGTCCATGGAGGGATCAGATCCCGGGAACGTGCATGGATTACAGCAGCGTTCAAGCCGGAGTCGCCGTCATTCGCGACAATGGAGGCCTCGTTATCGGAATGCCGGATTCGCCGCTCGTCTATTTGGGGGATTTGGAGCATCGGCCAAGGCGTCTGTTCGACCCGCAAGAGAACGTGAAGCCCGATGAGCTTTATTCCTGGATCATGAACAACTTCTGGGAAACGAATTTCCATGCAGGCTTGGGGGGATTTTACGAATTCCAATACGTGCTGGAATGGGGCAAGCATTTGGAGTTGCCGCAGCAAGCTTTCGAAAGATGTCAAAGCAACGTGCAAGGCTTGACGGTGGCGCGCATTTGATAGGCTTAGAGGGTTCGAGGCTATGGAGCAAAACATAGGATGTCCATTTGATGATGGGGGGTTAAGGTATGGTTAACAAGCTCTGCCGAATCGGCCTTATGCTAATGATTGGCTCTATGTTCTTTGTATTACTCTCAGCGGGCGGCCTCAAGACGGAATCCGTCCATGCGGCTCCTTCCAACGAAGTTCTGATGTTAGCCCTTAAAAACCAAGTGACGGACGGGGGCAAAAAAAGCCGCGTTCAATTCTCTAGCGCGGGCTATACGATAACGAGCGGAGATTATCTCCAGTACGATGTCATGCTTGGCAATCTATTGGCCGGCGCCGGCTCCGTGGATTTGTACTTTAGCGACGGGACGTATTTGAGCGCGCAGCTTGGCCTAAGGGATCAGAATGGCGTGTCCCTGATTCCCGATTGGTTCCCGTCCACGCAGCCCAATCTGTATAAGGCGGCCGCCAATCAATGGTATGAAAGCAAGATTAAGCTGCCAAGCTCCGTTGCGGGCAAAACAATCACCAAGTGGCTTCTGCATAACGCCAACAACGATAACGGGAAGGACTATGTCGTTTATTACGACAATATTAAAATAACAAACGGATCCAATACCGTTAAAGCTGTTGGCTATGAAAATGGCAATCTATCCATTAACAGCATTGAAACGAATACGTTAATCGAACGCGCGAAGCTGCAGGTGACCCGCGTCCCTGCTGTCAGTACGGTTCCTGCCGACCAAGCTTTGAAGTTCTGGCAGCTCAACGGAACGAATACCGGCGTCGGCAATAAATTTGTCTATTTAAAATTCTCCAACGCCGGGGCGGATAGCTATGTATTCCAAGCAGGCGATCACATTGAATATGACGTACAGCTTCAATCGCCTTGGGCTGTCGGCATGGGAGGCATAGAAGTTGCAACGAACGGCGGCTACTTGCGCGATTGGGCCTATTCCGATCAAAACGGGATCGGGGGTCCTTGGAGCGATATGACGGCGTTCGCCTTTAACAGATGGTATCATCGCGTTATTCCGGTGCCGAGCGGGGCTATCGGAAAAACGGTAAGATGGTGGGATTTCGTAGGCGAAAATGATGAGCAAGGCGGAACTTATTCGGCGAATTACGCCAATGTAAAGGTAACAAACGGTGCGGGTACCACTCGTCTGAACGTATATACGGGCGGACATCCATCCCTCAACGCAGTCGACATTAGCTCTGATGCAACTAATGATTTGCGCTTTACTGTAACTTCGACAAACGAAGGACAGCCTTCCGGCGATGTGTTGCGCTTGACGAGTACAAATGATGTTGATCTTGGCGCCGTTGGTCAATCCAATCTATCCAATAAATACGCATACGTGAAATTTTCCGAACAGGCTTATACGATCCAGGCCGGAGATCGACTTGAATATGATATGAAGCTGGATAACGGCAATGCCGGCTACAAGCAATCGGCCGGAGTCGATCTAAGGTTTACGGATAACAGCTGGCTTAGGGATACGCAAAGCAGTACAGTGGTCAATCGGGTAGCTGACCAGAATGGCTACAGCGCGCACCCGGGAATTGCAAATGATTTGTTAAGCGGCGGCAAGTGGTATCATCGGGTCATGGATTTGTCCCCGTTAGCGGGCAAGACAATTAATTTATGGGCGCTGGCAGACGAGACGGACGAGAATCACTTTACGTTTACCAGCTACTTCGACAACATTAAAATTACTCGCGGCGGAGTAACGCGGACGACGGCTTTTGCGGAAGGCAATCCTGCAAAAAATGAACTCATTTTGACTAACAAAAGGGTTTCCTATACGTTGTCGTCTGTTCCATCCGGCGGCTTCCCGAGTCCGAACAATCGGGTTGTTACTCCGATTTATACGCCGGAGGACGTCCCCATCGTAAGCTTCGTCGTTACCGATGCTGCTTTCGGAGCAATTGCTAACGGAACTGCGGACGATACGTATGCCATTCAGAAAGCGCTTTATGCGGCTGAAGCCGCAGGCGGCGGTGTTGTCTATCTGCCTGGCGGTCAATATGCGGTGAAAGGCCACTTGTATATTCCGCCAGGGGTTGCGCTTAGAGGGGACTGGAAAAATCCCGATGAAGGCGGACTTGGCGTGGGAACGATAATAAAAGCGTATGAGAACAAAGGAAACGCTGCGGGCAACCCGTTTATTACGATGGCCCAAGGCAGCACCGTGCAATACTTGAGCGTATGGTATCCGGAGCAGACCGCTGGATCGGTTTCCGCATACCCTCCTACCATTCAACTTGTCACTTACGGCAGTCAAATGATTCGCAATGTGACGTTGATCAACTCGTATACGGGTATTGCATCAGGCGATATATCTGCAGCGGGCTCGCAATTTACAAATGTATACGGCACAGTGCTTAGCAAAGGGATTCATCTGGGCAATTCATGGGATATCGAACGCTTGGAGAATATCAAGTTCGCTCCAAATTATTGGAGCAACAGCGGTCTTCCCGGAGCTCCCTCGGGCACTGGCCTGCAGACGCTTAAGAATTATATGGCAGCTAATGCCGAAGGCATCGTTGCGGAGCATATCGATGGTATTTACGGCTACAATATTCACCTGCGCTCCTTTAAAACAGGCATTGCGTTTAAGCAGCTTGCTAACGAATACGGTCTGCCGACCGGTCACTTGTCCAATGTGGATATCGCGGAGGGCAATAAGGGAATAAGGGTGGACGGCATTGCCGGTTGGGGGATGACGGTTATGAACTCCAGCATCAAAGCGTCCGTCGGCGCTTCCCCGATTGCGATCGATATTACATCAGGATTCAGCGGTACGACGGAGTCGTATATCGGATTTAACACATGTGTTCTTGGCGGCGCATTGCATACAGCTGTCAAAATGAATGGCGGCGGCAACGCGGTTGCAAGTTTTCAAAATTGTACAGTGGAGAATTGGGGGAATTCCGGAGGAACCTATGCCTTTGATGTACAAACCGGAAACATCATGATAAACGACTCGACATTCCAGAAGAGCGCGAATGCGATTTACTTGGCTTCGGGAGTAAACAGCGCCTCCATTATGGGCAACGCCTTTGCCGGAGGTACTGCGGTTACAAATCTTTCCGGCAAAGCGGCGGATCGCGTCTTTATTGACAACTCGTCGGGTTACAGCTTTAATAAGATGTCTTCAAACGGCCATACGTATAGAAGCTCGGCTCCAAAGCCTTCAACCGCGAACTTCTATAACGTAAAAAATGCGCCATATAATGCAACTGGCAATGGAACTGTCGACGATACGGCTGCCATCCAAAGCGCGCTGAACGCCGCAGGGGGTGCGGGAGGCGGCACCGTGTTCCTGCCGGCAGGCCGTTACAGGATCGCGGGCACATTATCGGTGCCCGCGGGAGTGGAGCTGCGCGGCGTCAATGAAACGTTGAATGTATACACGACAAACAGCCGATTGGAAATGTATTCCGGCAAAGGCAACGGCGAAGGCACTCCTGCCATAACGCTGGGTCAGGATGCGGGCGTTCGCGCCGTTTCCGTCTATTACCCGGAGCAGGATGCCGAACAAATGCATCCGTATCCTTGGACCATTAGAAGCAATGGGTCCGGCGCCTATGTTGTGGACACGATGCTGATCAACAGCTACAGAGGCATCGATTTCGGTCTCACGAACCAAAGCGACGGTTATTACGTTCGCAATGTGAGAGGAGCGCCGCTCAAGGAAGGGATGTATTTCGGGAAGAGCGGCACGGACAGCTGGGTAGAAAACGTTCATTATAACTCCGGTTTCTGGTGGTATTCGAATGTAGCCAATAATCCGAATTTATCCGGTCCCGATTTACGGGCGTACCGCAGTTGGGCCTATGACAATTCGGTCTTTATGAAATTCGGAGCCAACGCGAATGTAAATGCCTTGAACTTGTTCATCTACAACGCCCAAACCTCCTATCAATTCCTGGAGCAAACAGGGGGCCGAACAAAAGGCACCTTCATGAATACCGGCTCGGATGCGGCGCGGACGGCTCTGGATATTCAGCATGCCGAGAGTGTGGACGGGCTTGCGTTTATTAATCTATTCGCCTATGAACACGATTATGGTCCGAACAACATCCTGATTAAAATCCCGGCGACCAACACAGGCAAAGTCCGAATTTACGGTCTGTTGCTTGCAAGCTACGGCACGGATCAGGCTTCGGCTGGCATTCGTACCTATGGGTCGAACGTAGGCGTGCAGCAAGCGCATTTCGCGGATATGAATGCTTCTTACAACTATCCGCTACTGCAAGTCATGGGAGGCAATGCCAGATTCGAGAACATAAACCGCACGCGCAACAGCACAACGGACGCATATGTTGCAGCAGGAGCGAATGCGAATTTCTACGGAGGGATTTGGAGAGGCGCGTTTGATTTGGAGAATCATGCGGGAACGGGAAGCGCGTCCGCAGGCAACGTGGTTAGCCATTAATAAGCGTCGGTAAGTGCGCGTATACTGCAGCGTTTGAATATTGGAGGATGCGTGTGCTGAATTGCAAACAATCTCATCAGCACGCTTCGGCGAATTGTGGTTTTGCAAAGCCACAATTCGCCCTCACCAAGTAAATCCACAGCCGATTGAGGCTGTGGATTTTTGTATTCCCCAACTATTCAGTCTGCGGTTAACGAGGCTGCACATATCAGAGACTTATTAGACAGATATAAAAATATCATTATGTTAGGTTTACGAATTCAATAATTCGTACTATTATAGGTTTCTATCCTATTTTAACCGTACGAATGGCGAAATAGAGTATGGTAATACTGTTGTCATTTTGTTATATGGATGAAAGGCGGCGTCGGAGATGCGGGAATACGATTACGAGTACGCGGACTTTATTTATTACACGCCGGGCGAGCTCGACAAGGCGAGCGGTTTATGGCCGGTTCGGGCGGGAAGATGCCTGGCCAAGCCCCATTATAAAGTCGGACCCAAAAGAATCGAGTGCTACAGTCTTCACTTCGTGAGGGAGGGCAGGCTTCGCCTGGAGTACGAGGGCCGGCAGATCGAGCTGCGAAAGGGCGACATCTTCTGTCTATTCCCGGATCGCACGTACTTTTACGATATGCTTCCCGCGGAGCGGGAGCTCGAGATGAGCTGGCTGGCCATGGACGGGGAACGTGTAAAGCCGCTGCTTGCGCTGGCGGGGCTTACGGAGGAAAGGCCCTTCCGCGCGGAAGCTATAACTCCGCAAGGATCGGCTGCCGTTAACCGCGCGATTGAAGCGATGGAGCGGGTTCAAAGGTGGCAACCTGCCGCGGCGCTTGAACTGCAAGGCCTCTTGTGCGGGTTATTGGCTTCCCTCATGCCCCGGGAGCAGGATCAACAGATCCAGGAACTGGCGGGCTGGATCCGCGAATGCGAAGAGTATATGGAGCTGCACGCTTCGGAAGGCATTACGGTTCAGCAGGTCGCGGATTTCGCGGGGGTGCACCGCTCGTATTTTACCCAGGTGTTTACGGCCCGGACGGGTATGCCGCCGATGAAGTACTTGCAGATGATCCGCATGGAGAAGGCCAGGCGGCTCTTGATCGATACCGATGCCACGGTGACGGAGATCGGTCTGTCGCTCGGCTATCCCAACCTGTATACGTTTACGAGGGCTTTCAAAATCTATTTCAAACAATCTCCTCTAGCTTTAAGGAAAGCCCAAGCTTAGCAAATTCAATCGAAATCAATTTGTAAGCGATTGCATTTCTCCGTGAAAAGGAGTTGTCCGCAATGAAGCTGTCCACTCTCAGGCGATGGATATCGCCCAGCTTAAGCATTCAAGGGAAAATATTTCTTGCGTTCAGTCTCGTCGCGCTGCTCTCCATTCTCTCCATAACCGGCATCGTGTACGTCAACATGCGCGACACGATCAAGTCCAACGCGGTGACCTCGGTGTCGGACAGCATTCGCCAGGCGGACGAATCCCTGAACATCATGCTGGAGGAGATCGATCGGCTGAATATGGTCGTCGTCATCAACAAAAACACCGTCATCGATACGTTGATCAGCCCGTCGGTGGAGATCAGCCACGAATGGTTCCAGGAGCAGAAGCGAATCGAGGAGTTTCTGTCGTCCTTAATCACCTACAAACCTTACATTTCCCGGATCGCCGTCGTCGGCTTGAACGGAAAGGTGTTTTTCTCCGGGGGGCCATGGCTGGACAGTACGATCCTTGGAACGCCGACGATGGAATACATGCTGCGCAATGGATCGCGTCATGCGTATTTAAAGCAGACGGGCGTCGCGGAGACGATTACGGTGGGGCGAGAGATTCGCTATAACCGCGAAACGATCGGCGTGGTCATGGTCGATCTGCGTTACGATTTCATCCGGAAGACGTACGGCGTAAAGCCTACCGCTGACAGTATGTTGTACGTGCTGGATCAGCAAAATGGATTCGTGTACCGCCCTGACCAGACGCCTTCGTTCGCTCCTTCCGACCAGAAGATTATCGACTTGAAAAGAGAACTCGCGGGCAAAGGCGACGTTGTGGAGAAGGTGATTGACGGCCGGTCCTTTATCGTGGTCAGCCGGCAGTCCGACCATACGGGCTGGTCGACGCTGGCGCTTATCCCGCTGGACTCGCTGCTTAGCGAGTCGACCCAACTGCGGAACTTGATGCTGGAGGTATCGGTTATCGTCCTTATCGTCGTTCTAATCGGCTCCTTGCAGGTTTCGTCCCGCATCACGATCAATATTCGCCGATTGAAAGCCATGATGATGCTGGTCAAGGACGGCAATCTGACGTTTCCGAAAAAAGAGATTAAAACCAAAGATGAAGTGGGGCAACTGTACCATGTCTTCATCGGCATGGTGGAGGAGCTTAAGCGGCTGCTCGAAGGGATTCGCGTTAGCGAAAAAGAAAAACGAGAGGTTGAGCTGACGGCGCTTCAGGCGCAAATCCGCCCTCATTTTCTATACAACTCGCTGAACACGATCAAATATTTGGCCAAGCTGAACGGGACGCCCAATATCGAGGAGGTATCCGGCTCGCTGATCGATCTGATGAGGGGCGTTCTTGGCAACTCGAATGAATATTTGACGGTGCGGGAGGAACTGGACTACGTGAGAAGCTACATTTCCATCGTCAAATACAAATATATGGAGCCGATCGTCGTTCACGAGGAAATCGAGGACCCGTCCTTGCTGGATAGCCGGATGCTGAAGCTGACGCTTCAGCCGATCGTGGAGAACGCGATTCTTCATGGAATCGGTTCGCGGGAGCAGGGAGGCTTCGTGACGATCCGGGTGTACGAAGAGCATCGCGATCTCATGATCGAAGTGACGGATAACGGCAAAGGAATGACCTCGGTGCAGATGGAACTGCTTCTGGGCGGGCAGGGGACGAAGACGACGTCCTCCCGGTTCAGCGGCATGGGCGTGCGCAACGTGCATGAGAGGATCGTCCGTTCGTTCGACGAACCATACGGATTAAAACTGTACAGCGAACCGGGCTTATATACCAAGGTCGAAATTCGGATTCCCAATCTGCGGGGCCAGGCGGGCTCCGAACAAGAGGTGAGCTAATGTATCGGGTACTGTTGGTAGACGACGAGCCGCTTGTACGCAACGACCTTCGGTCCTTATTGGATTTCCGCGCGCATGGATTCGATATATGCGGAGAAGCCCAAAACGGAGAGGCAGCGCTGGCTATGATTCAGCAATCCCCGCCCGATGTCGCCGTCATTGACGTCAACATGCCGGGGATGAACGGCGTGGACCTTAACCGCATGATCAAGCAGCGTTATCCCGCTGTCCAGACCATTATGCTAAGCAGCTACGATGATTACGATTACGTCCGTGATTGTTTAAAGAACGGGTCGGTCGATTATTTGCTTAAACACAGGCTCGACGGCGATACATTGCTCGCCCTGCTCGGGAAGGCGGTTCGCGAGAAGCGTGAGGTCGAAGCCGCAACCGCAACACGGGACAGAGTCTCCTCATCCGATCAATCCCCGCCATTCGACCCGGCAGCCGTCCGAGGCCACATCGCGGATTTGGTAAGAGGCAAGGCCGAAGCCGCAGCCGAGCTGGAAGCAATCGCAAGGCGGCATGGCATGTATGCGAAGGCGGCTTTGTATACGACGGCGGTGCTGCAGATCGTCCCCTTCTTGCTGCTGACGGAATCCAATACCGACGTGCAGACGAACCGGATGGTCCAGCAAGCCGTCGATCTCATGCAGCAGAGTCTCGGCGATGTCCGTGAGCGCACGGCCGCATACGTGGAGGAGGGGCGAATCATCGTCTTGTTCGCCTTCCGGGAGCGCAGCGAAAATGCAGCCGCATCCGAAGCGGCCAGAAGCATGAGCAAGCTCCGCCATGCGCTGGAGATGTATCTGAATTTGAAGTCGATCTATGCGGTCGGACACGTATGCGGCAGCCTGCCGCAGCTCGGGGCGAGCTACGCCTCCGCCGAGAAGGCCCTCGATGCGAGCGCCGCGTCCGCCAGCTTCGAGACGGGAAGCGGGAAGCGGCAACATCGCGTCGCGCTCACGATCGAGGAGCAGAAGCAACTGCTGCTCGCCATCGAGAGGCTGGACGGTCAAGGCGCGCAGCGCCTGATCGCCTCCGTGTTCGAGCGGATCCGCTCGTTGCCGCTGCATTCGCATGCGGCGCAGATGATCGTCAGCGAGCTGCTGCATATCGGCGACAAAGCATTGAAAAAAGGGGGCCAGTCCCCGTCCGGGGCGACGGAAGGGGATCGCCTGCCATCGCGAAGCGAGTTGAACTGGCTCGGCAGCGTCGGCGAACTGGAGGAGTGGATGCAATCGTTCTATGGCGTCTTGCTGCGGCTGCTCAAGGAGCGCCATGCGACGGGCACGTATTCCCGCCATGTGTCGCAGGCGATCGGCTTTATTTTGGAAAAGTATTCGGGCAGCGTAACGCTGGAGCTGGCCGCGGGCGTCATTGGCCTGAACGCATCCTATCTGAGCCGGATTTTTAAAGATGAGACTCAGTCCACGTTTTCCGAATACGTGAACCGCGTGCGGGTCGACGCGGCGCGAAGGCTGCTGGAAAGCGGTCAATATTCCATTAAGCAGATCAGCGATCAAGCGGGCTTCTCCACGCATAATTATTTTTTCAAGGTGTTTAAGGAGGCGACGGGCATGACGCCGCAGGCGTATTGCAACAGTCTCGGAGGCGGACCTGGAACGAAGCCGTAAAATATGTGGAGTAAATAGTCATATATGTGTAATTTGCCGTCATTGGCGGTGACTTATAATGGGGAAACACCGACGGCAAACGCTTACAATGATCGGTGAATCGATATACTGGAGGTTTATGTACATGCGCAAACAATGGGGGAAATACGCGCTTGCGACGATGATCGTCACCGGATTGATCGCATCAGGCTGCAGCAACGGGAACGGCGGCGACAACGGCAACGGCAGCAACGGAGGCAACGGAGGCAATCCGGGGAGCGCCAATGGGTCGAATTCATCTGAAAGCGCCGTGAAGACGGACGGGTTCCCGATCGTCGAGACGCCGATCACGCTGAAGATGTTCACTCGCGTCGCGCCTGTAAACGGGCCTTTCAAAGATATGCCTGTATTCCAGGATTACGAGAAGCTGAGCAATATCAAAGTGGAGTTCATCGAGACGCCGACAGACGGCTTTGCGGAGAAAAAGAACCTGCTGTTCGCATCCAACGAGCTTCCGGACGCCATATTCCGTTCCGGGCTGTCGCAGCTCGAGTCGATCCGCTACGGAACGGCGGGACAATTGATTCCGCTGGAAGGCTTGATCGAGGAATATGCGCCTAACCTGAAGAGTCTCATGGAGCAATATCCGGAGATCCGCGCGGGCATCACGACGCCGGAGGGTCATATCTATGCGATTCCGGGTATCGTAACGCTCGGCTCCGCGCGGACGGACAAACGGTGGATCAACCAGTCGTGGCTGGATAAGCTGGGCCTGGATGTGCCGACAACGACGGATGAGCTGTACAACGTGCTGGTAGCCTTCAGAGACAGCGATATGAACGGCAACGGGCAAGCGGACGAAATTCCGATTACCGCACGCGTAGGGATGCCAATCGTCAACCATATGGCGGGAGCATTCGGACTGGATTCGCAGCTCGGCTACAACATCAACCTCGAAGACGATAAGGTGAATATTTGGAGCGGCAACGAACGTCACAAGGAATTGCTTATGTATTTGAACAAGCTGTATAAGGAGAAGCTGATCGACCAGGAAATTTTCTCCCATACGGAAGCACAATTTCTAGCCAAGCAAGGAACGGGCAATACAGGGTATTTCTTCGACCAGACGAACAACAACTTCCTCTCGATCCAGGATCAATATGTGGGCATCGCGCCGCCGGAAGGTCCGCACGGCGACCGTCTGCATAGCCAGATTGGGCCGGTGCCGCGCGATTATGGCGCATTCGCCATCACGTCGGTCAACAAACATCCGGAAGCGACGATGCGCTGGATCGACTACTTCTACAGCGACGAAGGCTCCACGCTGCTGCGCTTCGGCCGGGAAGGCGAGCATTACGAGTTGAGAGACGGCATCCCGTACTACACAGAAGAGTTTCTAGCCGTTTCGACAGACCAAGCGAAGATCACGCCTTATGCAGGTGGAGGCGCGCCTCATATCATCAGCGACAAGGTGGCATCATTCATTAACCCGCCTCAAGTGCAGGAAGCATTCGAAGCCTTGGAGCCTTATCTGCCGGCTATCCGTTACGCTCCGCCGATGTTCGACGAGGCAACGGCTCAACAGGTTAATATTCTCCGCAACGACATCGACAAATATATCGAAGAACAAAGCACGAAGTTCATCGTTGGGGCGCTCAGCTTCGACAAGTGGAGTGAATTCCAATCCACGCTTGAGAAGATGAACGTTGCCCAGCTTGAGAAGCTTTACCAGGAAGCCTATGACAAGATGGACAAATAAACCGAACGTTATACGGAGAAGGTGGGGTTGCCCATGAACAGCATGACGGAAAGCGCGGGGGCCGCCCCTGCACCCGCCCGCAACAAGAAAGGCGCAGGACTGCTCAAGAAAATGGCGAAGCGGTACGACCTATACCTCATGCTGCTGCTTCCGGTCGCCTTCTATTTGATCTTCCATTACGGGCCGCTGTACGGTCTGCAAATCGCTTTTAAAAACTTCAACCCGGCCAAAGGCATTATGGACAGTCCATGGGTAGGTTTTATCCATTTCGAACGGTTCTTCGACTCGTATTACTTTTGGCGGCTGCTGTGGAATACGTTATCCATCAACCTATTGTCTTTGCTGATCGCTTTCCCGATTCCGATTCTCCTGGCGTTGATCGTTAATGAGATTCGGAGCCGGACGTTCAGCAAGCTTTTGCAAAATATTACGTACATTCCGCATTTTATCTCCGTGGTCGTCATTGTAGGCATCCTGCAGGCGCTGCTTTCGCCCACGGCCGGTCCGATCAACCAACTGATCGAGCTGTTCGGCGGAACGCCGATTCGGTTCATGGAAAGTGCCGGCTGGTTCAAGCCGGTCTACATCGGCTCGAACATCTGGCAGAGCATGGGATGGCAGTCCATTATCTACATCGCCGCCCTCAGCGGGGTAAACCCCCAGCTATACGAGGCGGCCAAGATGGACGGCGCCTCGCGGCTCCGCCGCATCTGGCATGTGTCGCTGCCGGGCATTATTCCGGTCATCGTCATCCTGCTTATCCTCGACGTCGGCCATTTCATGAACGTTGGCTTCGAGAAAATTTTGCTTATGCAAAACAATCTGAACCTGGAATCCAGCGACGTCATCTCCACGTTCGTCTACACGACGGGCATCTTGAAGGGCGAATACAGCTATACGGCGGCGATCGGTCTGTTTAACTCGGTCATCAACCTCATCCTGCTGCTGCTGGTCAACAGGTTCGCTCGCAAGACGTCGGAGACGAGCTTATGGTAAAGGAGGAGTCGCTATGGAAAAGGTGCAAGTGAAGTCAAAACCGTCGGATGAAAAGCTGTTCGACATCATCTTGTATGTCATAGCAGCGGTCATTATGGTCATTGTTTTGTATCCGCTCCTGTTCACGGTCAGCGCTTCGTTTAGCGATCCGTCCAAGGTATTGAACGGACAAGTATGGCTGCTGCCGAAAGGAGCCAACATCGAGGCGTACGCCAACATCTTGAAAAACGACAAGATCTGGAGCGGCTACGGCAACTCGATTCTGTATACCGCCGTCGGCACCATCATTAACATCGTGCTGACGACCCTCGCGGCCTATCCGCTGTCGAGACCCGATTTGCCCCTGCGAAACGGCATTATGGTTCTGATTACGCTGACGATGTTTTTCGGCGGCGGACTTATCCCGGTTTATTTGCTGGTCCGGGATCTCGGGATGGTCGACACGATGTGGGCGCTGATCGTGCCGGGCGCTATCGCCACTTACAATCTGATCGTCATGCGGACATACTTCCAATCCAGCATCCCTTGGGAGCTGCAGGAGGCGGCCCATATGGACGGCTGCAGCAATTGGAGATTGCTCGTAAGCATCATCCTTCCGCTGTCGAAGCCCATCCTGGCCGTTATGGTGTTGTTCTACGCGGTCGGACATTGGAATTCGTTTTTCAACGCGCTGATATATATCCGCGACGAGGCCAAATATCCGTTGCAGCTCGTGCTCCGCGAAATTTTGCTGATCAGCCAATCGGCCCAAATCGACGGCGGCAGCGTCGGTCTGGAGAAACAAATTCTGCTCGCGGAAAGCATTAAATTTGCAGTCATCATCGTGTCCAGCTTGCCCGTGCTGATCATGTACCCTTTTGTGCAGAAGCACTTTGTCAAAGGCGTTATGATCGGCTCCATCAAAGGATAAGAGGTTGTTCAAAAAGTCCGCTTCCCATCACGAAGTAGGCCAAGTAGCTTACTCGACATCGAATATGGAACGCAAGCGAACCTTCCGGTGCTCACGTAGCTTCCACTACGCTCCGCTCCTCAGTTTCTACTTGCATTCCATCTTCTCGGTGCTGAAAACCGAACTTTTTGAACTCGTATTTTAACTAACGATTTTATTGGAGGTCCGTTGTGAATAAACATGCGAAAATAACAGTCGATTGCGGCGGAGCAAGCGAACATGCGGTCAACCCGTACCTGTTCGGACACTTTGTCGAGGACATCCGCGACCATATGGAAGCTATGCTGGCCTTTCCGCTCAAGGATATGGACTTCGAAAGCGAATCCGAAACGAAACGGGAAATTTCCGGAAGCTGGTATGCCTATACGAACGGCCGAGGCACCAAATACGCGCTGGAGGCGCCCGCTCCCAAGCATTCGGGGCGCGCGCAGCGCATCCGCTCGCTGAGCGACGACGAAGCGTATGCCGGCATCGCGCAGAAGGCAGCGCTCAAGGGACCTGCGGATTACACCGTTAAAGTCGTCGCGAGGGCATCCGTCGAATTAAAAAAGCTTATCGTGGAAGCGGCGGACCGTCGCACAGGGGATACGCTGGGCCGGGTGTCTATTGCGTTAACCAGCCATAACTGGCGGGAATACGAAACGAGCCTGTCCGTCTCCCGCGCCTGCGTCGATGCCGAGCTCCGCGTCTATATCCCGGCGGAGCATCCGAGGTGGAAGGATCACGTGTCGACCGGCATGCTGTGGCTCGACCATGTGTCTCTGCTCGCGGCGGACAGCATCGCCATGGTGAAGCGCGAGGTCATCGACATGACGAGGGATCTGAACGCCGGCATGATGCGGCTTTCGGGCAACTACATCAGCGCGTACCACTGGGAGCACGGCATTGGTCCCGTCCTGGAGCGGCCGGTGATGTACAACGAAGCATGGGGCGGCTGGACGAGCAAATATTTCGGCACGGACGAATTTATCGCCTTTTGCCGGGAGCTGGGCGTCGAGCCGCTCATCTCCGTCAACGACGGATCCGGGACGCCGCGGGAAGCGGCGGAATGGATACAATATTGCAACGGCGACGCCGATACGCCGATGGGCGCCCTGCGCGCCGCGAACGGCCATCCCGAGCCGTACGGCGTCAAGTATTGGGAAATCGGCAACGAGGTGTGGGGACAATGGCAAGTGGGGACCTGCTCCGCCGAGGAGTTCGCCGCGCGCACCGTATCCTTCGCCGAAGCGATGAAGGCGGCGGATCCGTCGATCGTGCTGCTCGCTTGCGGCCATCACGACCAGGAATGGAACAAGCCGGTGCTCGAGCAAGCCGGCGAATTGATCGATTATCTGACTCTGCACATCTACCACGGGTACGGACCGTTTGGCATGAACCGCGACACGCCTGCGGAGGACCGGTATAAGGCGATCGCCGCCTTTCCCGAATTCACCCGGTACTACGTGCAGGAGACGACTAAGAGCATAAAGGCGAATCCAAAGCACGCCCACGTGAAAATCGCCGTTACGGAATACAACACGATGTATTACCCGAACACCATTCGCAAGGGACTGCCGAACGAGCATACGCTGGGCGCGGCGGTGGCCAACGCAGCCAACCTGAACGAAATGCTGCGCGGAAGCGACATGGTGCATATCGGCAGCTTCTCCGATCTGGTTAACGGCTGGCTAGGGGGCTGCATCCGGGTAGGCGATTATTACGCCGACCAATATTGCGGCAAGCAGTCCGGCTGGAGCGGAAGGCCGCTAGACGTCTACGGGACGCCGACCTACGAGGTTCTGAAGCTGTACGCGAACCGGGGCCTGCGGCACATGCTTCCCGCGCGGGCGGAATGCGACACGTTCGCCGTGCCGGCCTTAAAGAAAACGCCGGTCGCGCTGGACGCGCTGCCGGAGCTGGATGTCGCGGCAGGCGTTAACGGAGCGGGCGATACGGTCACGGTATTTATCGTGAACCGCGGGCTTGAAGAAGTGAATGCCGTGCTTGAGCTTGCTGCTTTCGACGCGGCTGAAGAGACGGTGCTGTACGAAATTACCGGCGATAGCTATGACGCCATCAACAGCGTTTTCGAGCCGGAGAACATTTTGTGCCGCGACCGGGTCGTTTCGGCGGCGGAGTGGCAACGCGGCGTTCCGCTGCGGCCGTCCTCCGTCTATGCGGCAGTATTCCAAGCGAAAGTGTAGGAGGCGCGCCATGACGACGAAATCGTATATAAAAGACTATCCAAGACCTCAACTCGTGCGCGGCGACTGGCTTAACCTTAACGGCGAGTGGGACTTCTGTTTCGACGACGCCAACGTTGGCGAGAAGGAGAAGTGGCAGGAGACGTTCGAGGCAACCCACCGGATTACCGTGCCGTTTACTTACGAAACCAAGGCGAGCGGCATCGGGATCGAGACCTTTCATCCTCAGGTTTGGTATAGCAGGATGATCGCCATTCCGGCGGAGGCGGCGGGGAAACGGGCGATTCTGCATTTCCAGGCCGTGGACTACGAAGCGAAAGTATGGGTGAACGGCGAACTGGCCGGCGGTCATCAGGGCGGCTACGCGGCTTTTTCGATCGATATGACGCCATACCTGGCGTTCGGCGCCGACAACCGGATTACGGTCAAGGTAACGGACAGCGACAGCTGCTACCAGCCCAGGGGCAAGCAGCGCTGGACTCCGGACAATTTCGAATGTTTTTACGTTCAGACCACGGGCATTTGGCAGACCGTATGGATGGAGTATGTGGAGGAGCAGCGGCTCGACGCGGTCAAAATAACGCCGGATCTCGATCGTCATATCGTACGGTTCGATTACGAGGTTAGCGGCGTTGAGGCAGGCGGAGACGAGCTGCTGCTGGAAGCGGTCGTCACGTTCAAGGACCAGCCCGTTAAGCGGGTTATTCTCGCCATCGACCGTCCCTGTCTCTCCGTGGAGGTCGATCTTAACCACGAGGCGAACGGACCGTGGAAACGGGCGTATTGGACGCCCGCCCGTCCGAACTTGTACGACGTGGAGTTCGTTCTGACATCGAGAGGACGGGTCGTCGACCGGGCGCTCTCTTATTTCGGCATGCGCAAGATTTCAATCGAAAACGGCAAGGTGCTGCTTAATAATACGCCGATCTATCAACGTCTTATTTTGGACCAAGGTTATTGGACGGACAGCCATCTGACGCCGCCGAACGAAGAAGCGTTGATCGAGGACATCGACCTGATCATGGAGATGGGCTATAACGGCGTGCGCAAGCATATGAAGATCGAAGATGCCCGTTTCCTGTATTGGTGCGACGTGAAGGGACTTCTTGTCTGGTCGGAGATGGCGGCGACCTTCGAATTCCACGATCGAGCGGTAAATGCGTTTACGAAGGAATGGCTCGAGATCGTCAAGCAGCAGCATAATCATCCCAGCATCATTACGTGGGTACCGTTTAACGAGTCGTGGGGCATCGGAAATATTCTTCGCGACGAGAGGCAGCAGAAGTTTACCGAGGGAATCTACCATCTCACCAAGTCGTTCGATCCCCATCGTCCTGTCATCGTAAACGACGGCTGGGAGCATACCGTCTCGGATATCGTGACGCTGCACGATTATGTCGCGACCGGCGATGGTTTTCTGCAGCGTTATCGGGACAACAAGAACGCAATCGTGTCGGGCGAGACGACCTGCAACCAATGGAAGTATGCCCTCGCCAAAGGTTACAGCTACCGGGGACAGCCCATTATCATCAGCGAATTCGGCGGCATCGCGTTCCAGTCGGATAAGGGCTGGGGCTACGGAGAGCAGGTGGCGTCAGTGGAAGCGTTTATGGAGCGATTTAAAGGGCTTACGCAAGCGATCAAGTCCGTCGATTATATTTGCGGATATTGTTATACGCAGGTGACCGACGTGCAGCAGGAAATTAACGGCCTGCTGACGGAGGACCGCAAGCCGAAGGTACCTCTGGAGCAAATCCGTGCGATCAATCTTGGCTAACATCCGAAAAAAAGCGTACTTTTGCCGAACGAACCATAAGATTGGGGCCCCTTCCCTCTGCTAAGATCATCTTGCAGGGAAAATGATGGATTAAACGGAGGGAATGCCATGAGTCACGCGGTTATTTCTGAACAAGAAGCGGCCTATTACCGGGAAAACGGATATTTGCTCCACAAAAAGCAGCTTTTTGGACCGGAGAAAATGAAAGAGCTTAGCGATATTTTCGAGGAGCAATGGGAGTTGGTCGGAAGAAAGCTCAACAGCGAGCTGGACACGCCGCACTTTCGCGACGAAAGATTGCTGAAGTTCCTTCTCAGCGAAGAAGTGCTGGATTTGGTAGAGCCGATCATCGGCCCGAATATTGGACTTTGGTCAAGCCATTTCATTTGCAAGGAGCCTTTGGTCGGAAAGCAGACGCCATGGCATGAAGATTCCGCATACTGGAAGGGAAGATTGAGCCGCTTCGACAAGATCGTGACCGTATGGCTGGCGATCGATCCGAGCAACAAGGAGAATGGCTGCATGCGCGTTATTCCGGGCTCTCACAGCAACGGCTTCTCGGATTATGAGGATGTCGACGGGGCTCAGAACATCTTCGCGACGGAAATAAAAAACGTGGATCCCGAGAAGGCGGTTTATTTCGAACTTGAGCCGGGCGAATGTTCGCTGCACGATTCTCGTATTATTCACGGCGCGGCGCCAAACGCAAGTCCTTATCGACGTTGCGGCTATACGATGCGTTACTTTGCGACCGACGCCAAGGTGTTTCCGGAAAAGAATCCCGGTTTTAAAGTATGGCTGGCCCGAGGCGTCGATCTAGCCGGAAACCCCTTTGTAAATGTATAATCGGAACTAGGCGAATCGGCTGCGCCGTCCTTTGACGGCGCAGCGCGTTCCGTTCCGGGGTTATAAATGAGGGGGTGAAGCCATGCGGGACGACCGCGCGCCGGAGCGCTTGCTGGGAAGCCAGTATCTCGAAAAAAACGAATCCTACCGTATCTTCAAGCAGGATGTCAACGGGCGAATCCACACCCATTGGCATGATTTTTTTGAGCTCGGGTACATCTTGTCAGGCAAAGGCGTCCATATGGTAAACGGAGAACCATTCCCGCTCGGCAGGGGAATGGTCTTCTTGCTGACGACGGCCGACTTTCACGAGATCGTGCCGGACGAGGGCGAGACCATTCATCTCTACAATATGATCTTCAAGGATTCATGGGTGATGCCGGAGCTAGCCGAAAAGATGTTCGAACGGGAAGCCCCGCATGTCTACACCTTGTACGACGAAGACGCCGAACGTATGAGGAGGGAATTTAGCGGCATATGGGAAGAGTCCCGGGAGGAACGCTTCGGGAAGGAGTGGCTGGTTCGCGGCAGTCTGGAGCGGGTGCTGATCCTGTTGACCAGACGATGTCTGCCGACTGCCGGGATTTCGACAGCTCGCGATTCGGCAAGCGACAGGCATCCTTCCATAAGGAAAGCGCTCGTTTATTTGCAGCATCACTTTCGTGAGCCGGTGTCCCTTGGGTCGATTGCAGCCTATGCCGGGATGTCGGCGAACTACTTCAGCGAATGCTTCCATAAGCAGACGGGCATTTCCTTTCAGGAATTCGTCAGCGAGAAGCGGCTTCTTTTCGCCTCCGCGCTGCTCGGCAGCACACGACTGGCGATAACCGAAATTTGTTATGCTTCGGGGTTCAATACGATCCCCCATTTCGAGAAATCGTTTAAGAGGAAGTACGGTCTGTCGCCTAGGGACTATCGAAAACGAATCGGTTCGGATGGGAGATGATCGGCATGTCGCCAGTTTGCTTCGCGGTATGCGGCCGGCGGCATGCCTTTTTTTTGCGTAAAGGAGCGGGTGAAATAATGAACGGACGAGAACCCGACCTGTTCGGCAATTTCCTTAATCGGCGTTCCGGTCCGGATCAGCAGCTCCTCGGCTGCGCGAATGCGTTCGTTCCGTACAGTTGTCGTATAGGATTCTTTGATGTTCTCGGCGAACAGCCGCGACAGATGCCTCTCGGACACATTTAGGAGGCGGGCGACTTGCTGCTGGGAGAGATCGCCTGCCAGATTGTCGCGAATATATTGTTTGGTGCGCTGCACGAGGAACGTGGAGTCGGTCCGGACGGGCGGGCGATTCGATCTGCTAGCAACGCCGAGCATGTCCGGGAACGAAGCGAGCAGCGAATGCGCAAGCGCGGGAAGAACGCCGACAGGTAAGGCGCCGGCGTACGATTCCGGCACGAGAAGGGACCTCCACAATCCCGCGATAGGGGAGCTCGACTGATTATCCATCCAGACCTCTCCTTGCCCAAGCGCATCCAGGTAGGATAAGAGCTCGGCCGGAGCCGACTGCTTCTCGTCCGGTTCGAACGCGACGTACAGCAGATCAAGCTCGTTTACATCCCTGATTTGGTGAACGATGCCGGGCCTGGAGCAGAACAACACGCCTTCATGCAACGAATATTCCCGATCGCCTTCGGTATATATCCCCGTTCCGCCCTCGACGTAACAGATTTCGAAAAACGAATGCTTGTGTACCGGATTGGCCACCAGGTGCCGGGAAACTCCCCAATAATGCACATGAAAGGTGAGCCGTTCGCCCTGCAGCAGTCCGGCTTGCCGGTTAAGTCTTTCCTGGCTTTGTTGCCACTGAAACATATCAATCCGACCTCCCTTGGCGGAATTTTGCAAAAAGGCGTCCGATAGGTGCAAATACGATTTATGTATAGAATACCTATAATGAACGTAGATTGCATCCTATATTTGCGAAGGAGAAGGATCAAGCATGAATCAGGCTGATGTACAATTTTACAAAGAAAATGGGTATTTGCTGGTCAAGGGCGTTTTCTCTATGCAAGAAGTGGAGGAGATGAGGGCGGCCGTCGAGAGCATTATTCAGAGGGCGGCACGCGCGAAGGCCGATGCCAATCACGCGTGGCAGGGCGATTATCTGGAGCCGGAGCAATTAAAGAAACTGGTTCTGAAGGGGTTTCACGACGTGCACTACCATGACGCGTCATTTACCAGGGCCGCGACGCATCCCAATATGGTCAAAGCGTTAAACGGCATCATCGGACCGAACGTGCAGCTGCACCACTCCAAGATGCTTGTAAAGCCGCCATCCAATGGGGCGGCGTTTCCGATGCACCAGGATTATCCGTACTTCCCTCACCGCGATCATTCCATGCTGGCGGCGAGCGTGCACCTGGACGATGCAGACATGGAGAACGGCTGCTTGTGCGTGGTCCCCGGTTCGCACAAGCAAGGGCCGATGCCCCATGTCGGCGCCCATTATCTAAACCATAAGGAGCATCCGATCTCGTCGGGAACGCCGTGTCCGGCTCAAGCGGGCGACGTGTTGTTCTTCAACTATCTGACCATTCACGGCTCCGACGTCAACAAAAGCCCGAGAACGCGGAGGAACGTCCTGTTCCAATACCGTGACGCATCAGACGTTCCGACGGAAAATGTCCACTTCGATTGGGGCATGGGGCTGATGGTCAGCGGCGAGAATCCGGATTTCACTCGCGCGAAGCCGAACTACCGGATCGTAGAATAGGATAATAGAATGACCGGCCTCCTTCGCCGAACTTGCCTATCCAGCAAGCTTGGCGAAGGAGGCTTATTGTTCGAGGAGAACGATGCGAATGATAGCGCGTACGAAGCTTGCGATACATCACGAACTCCATGGATTTCATCATCGTCCTGTGCATGGATTATGCGTTATACTGAGAATGCCAATAGCAGAGCCGCCGTGCCCTTACGTACGGCGGCTCTGCTGCAAATAGACGGGCATAATCGTACGGGAGGGATCCGATATGTACAAAATTTTGGTCGTAGACGACGAACCGAGAGTAAGCGCCGGGATTAAAAATGTCCTGCTGTCATCCGAGCTGCAAATTTCTCATGTGGAGACGGCGCTGAACGGCTTCGAAGCTATCGATTATTTGCGCATGGAAACCTTCGATCTGGTGCTTACCGATATCCAGATGAGCAGGATGAGCGGTCTGGAGCTGATGGAGACGATTTACATGGAGCAGCCTCATCTGCCCGTCATCGTCATCTCCGCGCATGAAAAATTCGATTTCGCGAAGAAGTCGCTGAGACTCGGGGCGAGAGATTATCTCGTCAAGCCGGTGGAGCTTGCCGAGCTGCTGCGCATCGTCGGCCGGGTGCTGCGGGAGAAGGAAGAGCACGGCAAACAATCGCTAGAGCGGACAATACGCGAGGGCGAAGAGGAGAGGACCGGCGCGGCGCGGCGCAACGAGCTGCTGCTGGAGCTGGTTACGGAACGGAATCTGGCCAAAGCGGATTACGAGGATCTCATCGACGAACTGGGCGGCGAGC
Source organism: Paenibacillus agaridevorans (assembly GCF_018604145.1). Taxonomy (NCBI): domain Bacteria; kingdom Bacillati; phylum Bacillota; class Bacilli; order Caryophanales; family Paenibacillaceae; genus Paenibacillus; species Paenibacillus agaridevorans. The sequence goes on from NZ_CP075889.1 coordinate 8,177,720, forward strand.
GGTACGGCTGCCATTACGGCGTCGTCTCCGTCAGGCTGGATCTCAGCAGCGGCGGGTTCAGCAAGCGGGAGATTCGGCTGCAGGACCGCAAGCTGCTCAAGTACGCTACGGTTAATATAATGGAAGAAAGCCTTCGGGAGTGGAGCGGACTTACCTTTAACGGCTACGGCAACGAGCTTGTCGGCATTATTCAACTGGGCGAGCGGGAGTTGTCGGAAGGGCCGCAGCAGCTGCAGTCGCAGCTTCACCTTATCGGGCAGATCATCTCCATGAACGTGAAGCAATACTTGAACGTCGACGCGACGGTGGGAATGAGTCGGCTAAGCGAGGACGTATTTACGCTGCCCAAGCTGATGGAAGAGGCGAACGCGGCGGCCGAATGGCGGAAGCTGCATCCGGGACAAAAGGTGTTTTATTACGAGGATGTCGCGACGCAGGATAACCTTAACATTACGCAGTGGATGGCGAAGGTGGACGAATATATCGGGACTCTAAAATCCGCGAACGGCACGGCGGGTTTCGTCAATCATGCGGCTATGGTCCGCACGCTGGGCGAGCTGGGTCATTCGGAGGAGCTGACCAGCAGCTGCTTCGGCATGCTTGTCTACCGCGTGTACGGGCTGATTCTCGAGCAAGGGAACGGCCGCGGGGTACAGCTGCAGCGTTTCGACCCCGCCGCTTATTTCCAGGGGCTTGCGGGAGAGGCGAGGCTGACGAAGCTGAGCGATTATTTGGCGGAGGCGGAGGCGCTCGTCTATGAGCTCGGCAAGGAGCGCGATCAGTCTATCCTTGCACGGATAACGGGTTACATTCGCCAGCATTTCCGCAATCCGGCTCTCAAGATTCAAGATATCGCGGGCGAGGTGCATTTTAGCACGGCGTATTTGGGTTATCTGTTCAAGCGCGAGATGAAAAAAAACCTGTGGGATTACGTTACGGAGCTTCGGATCGAAGAAGCGAAGCGATTGCTCGCGACGACGGACAAAAAACGTTACGAGGTGGCTTACGAGGTTGGTTACGAATCGCCGGAACACTTTAGCCGGATGTTCAAACGGTATGCGGGCGTCAGCCCCGCCGAATTCCGTAAGGAAGCCTAGGGGGGAGTAAGCTGCGGCTAAAATACAAGGTAACGATCGCATTCCTCCTGTTTATCGTGGCTCCGTTTCTCGTCGTGAGCTGGATCTCGGTCATCCGTACTTCTAATTCCATGACGGACGAGATCGGCCGGACGACGCTTCAACTCGTCAATCAAAACCACGTCACGATCGAGAAGACGTTATCATCCGTCAACGATAAATCGCTGACGTTTATGGATAATCATTTTTTCAGCAATTTGAAACAATACAGCTTTTGGACAGGCGTCGAGACGCTTGGCCAGATCAGCGAGGCGGATTCCATTTTGGAGAGCTGGTCGTCGGACGGCACCGATTATACTTTATATATGAAAAATGTGGATGGCAGGCAAACGCCCTTCGATACCAGGTACAAGGAAAGGGGCTTCAAATATTTCGGCGAAAATATGACGGGGCTTCCGGACTGGGCGATGCATGCAATGGAGCAAGGCGGGGGGGCCGGCGTAAGGCATATTTCGCTGCCGGGCGGCGGCAAGACAATCGGCTTTATGCGGAGCATCCAGAATCCCAAGTCGTATTCCGAATCCATTGGCTTGCTCGTCGTTACCAAGCTGGAGGTGCTGCTGACGCGGGATCTTGTCTCCGTTCAGCTGCCGGAGCATGCGGGGTTGTACCTGTTCAACGCCCAGGACGAGCTTCTGATGAAGGCCGGTCCCGACAGCGCGGCGCTCTCGGAAATTCCGGAGGAGGCGAGACGGGGGACGTCGGGTTTTTATTTTGCCAAGGAGGGGGACGGGAAGTGGCTGTATGCCTTCTCCCGCAAGCCCGCCTACGATACGACGCTCGTCTACAAAATCCCTTACGACTCCATCACGGGCAATCAGTCGGCGCTGCTTGTCACGTTGATGGCGCTTTCTGCGCTGTATCTCGTCTTCGTGCTGGCGTTTGTGCTGTATCTGCTTCGGATTGTCGTGAAGCCGCTGGTTCGGCTGGTCACGATTACGAAGCTGTATGAGCCGGGGAAAAGTCTGGATATCGGCAATGAGCCGTTGAGAGCGGACGAGTTCGGCATCTTGTACGGGGCGTTCCTAAAGATGACCAAACGTCTCGATCAGTCGTTCGAGGACAATTACGGCATGCAGATCAAGCAGAAGGAATACGAGCTTTCCATGCTGCATTCCCAGATTACGCCCCACTTGCTCTATAACACGCTGGATTCCATCTACTGGTACGCTTTGGACAGCGGCAATACCGACGTCGGCGAGATGGTAAAGGATTTGTCCAAGGTGCTGCGGATCGGTCTCAGCAAAGGACGCACGATGATCACGATCGGGGAGGAGCTGGAGCATGTGCAGGCTTACAGCCGTCTGCAGATGAAGCGGTATCCGGATACGTTCGAGGTGGAGTGGGACATCGACGAGAAGCTGCTGGAGTATACGACGCCCAAGGTCATCATGCAGCCGCTGGCGGAGAACGCCATCTTCCACGGCGTCAGCACGATGGACGGGGAAGGCGTCTTGCGCATCTGCATTCGCCGGGGAGACGGCGACGAGTTGCTGCTCATCGTCGAGGACAACGGCTTCCTGCCGGTGGACATGGAGCGGCTCGCCGCGATCGTGCGGGGCGACGCGTCCGACAAAGGCTACGGCATCCGCAACGTGCATCAGCGCGTGCAGCTCCACTATGGCGAAGCCTACGGCCTTCGCTACGAGGCCCGCGAGGGCGGCGGCCTTCGCGCCGTCATCCATTTGCCGCTCAACCTTATTGATGGGTAATACGCGGAAAGAAGGCCTTGCGGGATTTGCCGCAAGGCCGTTTCTATCTTTTATGGATGGTTTCGCGCCGTTTCAATGCCCAGTTTTTCAAAATACGGTTGGATTTCCTCGCGAAGGCGATTCAAATCCTTCTGTTCTGCCGGCGAGAGACGCTCCATGTGAAGGCTTCCGTCGCGATCCGATACCTTTGCTTCATACTTTTGCATAGCCTGCACAAGCTGGACGAAAGCGGACAACTCCTCTCCGTCCAGCTTTTTCTCGGCCCTGGCCAACAGCCCGTCCGCAAATTGATTGCGCTCTTCGGCCTCGCGCGCAGCTTCCGCTTCGCTCAGCTTGGCGAGCAGCGGCTCCAGTCGGCTTGTCCAATGGAGGTAGCTTTCATAATCCGCGTCCGACAATTGCCCGGGAGTCGGAGCTGCGCCGTCGCTGCCGTATTTAAGAACCAGACCGCCGAGGTTTTGAAGCAGCAGCATAAACTCTTCAAAATCCTCCGGGGCCAGGCTTTGCTTGGTTTCCGCCAGCCTTCTCTCCAAATCCTCGTAACGCTGGGCATTCAAGCCGATTCCTTCGGCTTGCTCCTTTGAACCGTAGATCGTATCGGCCCAATACGTATACCCGGCGTAAGCACCCGTCGGAATCAATAGCGCGGCGGATAAAACTCCCGCGATCAACCATTTTTTCATAGGTTTGCTCCTTTGCCCAATCTGTTTTTTCCAGATGGATTCTTCGAGATAGACGGGCGGCTCCGTCTGTTCCAAAGCGCGCAGCCGCAATTCCTCCCTGAGCTCCCGTTCAAGATTCATGCAGTTCCTCCACCTTTCCCGTTCCAAATAACCCGAGCTGCCGCTTGCGGCGCAATGTTTGCAAAGCGGCATGAATACGCGATTTGACGGTGCCCAGGGGAATGCCTAGAATCAGGGCGATCTCCTCCTGCGTGTATTCGTGAAAATAATGCAAAATAACAGTCTGCTTCAGCTTGTAAGGAAGCTTCTCCACGTTTTGCGCCAAGGAGTTACGGGATAGCCGATCTGTAATGTCGCCGGAAAAATCGTATTCCGCCGTTTGCTGCACCGCTTCCGCTTTTTTTGCAATTCGAAGCTGCATCCACCTCTTTCTTCGATGATTCCTGATTTGCCGCATCGCAATGCCCATAAGCCAAGGCCGAAAAGGCCGGGCGGGATCATAGCGTGGAAAAGAACGGAACATCGCCAAATAAATATCCTGAACGACGTCGTCCGCATCGGATGCTTCGCGGACCAGGAAGCGAACGGTCTGGTAAACCTCCCTGACGGTTTCCGAATACAAGCGGCTGTAGGCTTCTCGGCCGCCGGCCAGCGCTTCGGCCGCGAGCTTTGAATGTTCGATGGAGCGTTCCATCCGTTGTCCCTCCTTCTCTCTGCACTCTTTATTGGGGCTTGCATCGATTTCCGTTCGATTTATTTTTGAAAGACAACTCATTATCCATCACATTCATCAAGGAATAGATCATCGCTCTATGACCGTCCGCATCCTATACTAGGTTCATGAGAGAGGAAGTGGACACATGGAGAAATCGATGAGAGAGCGGGTCGGCTCGGCCTCGGAGGCGATGCCCAGGAAGAAGCGAACCGGCTTCGCGCTATGGCTGCATCAAATGTGGAAATATAAATATTTGACGTTTATGCTCCTTCCAACGGCATTCGTCATTCTGGTACACAGCTATCTTCCGATGTTCGGCGTGTTTATCGCCTTCAAGAACATTAATTATATCGACGGTATCTTCGGAAGCCCTTGGGTGGGAACCTCCAACTTCGACTTCCTGTTCTCGTCGGGCTCGCTGATCCGGATTACGAGGAACACCATTTTGTACAGCCTGGCGTTTATGGCCGTCAATCTCGTCTTGTCCGTCGGCATCGCGGTCGCGATTAACGAGCTGCGCAGGAAGTTTCTGGCGAAGAGCTATCAGACGTTTATCATCATGCCCAACTTCTTGTCCATGGTCGTCGTCAGCTACCTGGTGTACGCGTTCCTGCATCCCGACTTCGGCTTTATGAACATGACGGTGTTAAAGTGGTTCGGCATCGATCCCGTCTACTGGTACACGGAGAAGGCATATTGGCCTTACATTCTGATTTTGGTTAACGCCTGGAAGGGCGTCGGCATCGGCGCGGTCATCTATATCGCGGCCATCGCCGGCATCGATCCCGAATATTACGAGGCGGCCATTATCGACGGAGCGTCCAAGTGGAAACAAATGATTCATATTACGCTGCCGTCCATCCAGCCGATTATTATTATCATGACGATTCTATCCATGGGCAGCATCTTCAGCGCGGACTTCGGCCTCTTTTATCAAGTGCCGCAGGATTCCGGAGCGTTGTATCCCGTCACCGACGTCGTCGATACCTACGTATACCGCTCGCTGATGAAGATGAACGATATCGGCATGTCCTCCGCGGCGGCGCTTGTGCAGGCGGTAGTCGGATTCATTATGGTCATCGCAACCAATGCGGCCGTACGCAAAATCAACAGGGAACAAGCGTTGTTTTAACGCTAAGCGCCGCGAAGACATTACGAGAGGTGAATCTTATGCTAAGTCGAACGAGCCGAAGAGAGAACAGTCTCGCTCCGTTCTCGAGCGCCATCCTGAATGTCGCTTTTATTATCCTGTCGCTGATTTGTTTGCTGCCCGTCTTGCTTGTCATCATCGTCTCTTTTACGCATGGCGATTCCATTTTATCAAATGGCTACAGCTTCTTGCCAAGCCGCTTCTCTCTGATCGCTTACGATTCCCTGTTTAAGGATTACGGAATGGTGTTTGGCGGCTATGCAGTCAGCATCGGCATTACCGTGGCAGGCACCGTGCTCAGCGTCATGCTGATGGCGCTGTACGCCTACCCGATCTCTAGGAGCGATTATCCTTACCGCAACGCATTTACGTTTTTTCTCTTTTTTACGATGTTGTTCAACGGCGGCATCGTGAGTCGGTACCTCGTGTATACGCAGGTGCTTGGCATCAAAGATTCTTATATGTCGCTTATTCTGCCGCTCTTGATCGTGCCGTTTAACGTCATCATCATGCGGACGTTTTTCCAGACGACGATCCATCCGGCTCTTATCGAATCCGCGAGAATCGACGGGGCCGGCGAAATAAAAATATTCGTCCGCATCGTGCTGCCGCTTTCGTTGCCCGTTCTGGCAACTATGGCTTTGTTTAGCACCATTCATTACTGGAACGACTGGTTCAACGCCCTGCTCTTTATATCGAGCGAAGACAAGTATCCGCTGCAATATTTAATGATGAGGGTATTAAACGACGTACAGTATTTGCGAAACAACGTCGAACTGGCCGCACAGAATCCGACCTTGATGCAGGAGCTGCCCAATGAATCGCTGCAGATGGCGATGGCGGTCGTCGGCATGGGGCCGATCCTGCTCGTGTATCCGTTCTTTCAGAAGTATTTTGTCAAAGGTTTGACGGTGGGCGCGGTCAAAGGCTGATCCATCGGTCATGTTGGTAGCTTCGATCACCGCCTTAGGCGCCTTGGGGGGCGATCGTTCTATAGAAGCAAGTTGACGTTTCTCACTAACGAGGAGGGTAAACATGAAACAAAGAAAACGGGGTATGCCTATTCTGATCGCGCTTGGACTGCTTATGACGATGTTCCTGCAAGCGTGTTCGGGCAACGGCGGCACGGCGGAACCTACCCAAAGCGCGGAGGCGACGAAAGCGCCGGCAGCAACGGAAGGGGCGAAGGAGCCCGAGTTCGAGCCGTATGAGGTATCTATCATATACCATGGTAAACCGGAGCGCGACGTTGCATTGGTCGAAGAGAAGCTGAACGAGTTTTTTAGAGAAAAAATTAACGCCACCGTAAAGCTGAATCCGATTGTAGGAGCCGAATACAAACAAAAAACGGAGCTGATGATGAACAGCCGCGAGAAGATGGACCTTGTGTTCACGGCTTCCTGGCTGGACTTTTTCTCCAATGTAACGAAGGGCGCATTTATCGAGCTGGACGAACTGCTGGAGCAGCATGGCGCGGGCATTAAGGAACAGTTGAATCCGCTCTATCTGGAAGCGCCGCGCCTGGACGGCAAACTGTACGCCATTCCAACGAACAAAGAAATTACGCAAAGCCGGGCCATTACGATGCGCAAAGATATCGTCGACAAGTATCAAATCCCGCTGGAATCCATCAAAACGACGGCGGATCTCGAACCTTGGATGAAAGTCATCAAAGAAAGCGAGCCGGACATCATCCCGAACTTCGTATCCGGCGGCGGCGGCGACGGCGCCATGTACGAGCAGAACTCCAACTACCGTCCGGTTGGACCGACTCCCGGCAAGCTGGCCTTGTTCTTCTACGATTACACGAAGTCGGACAACATCAGCATCATCTCCGCGCTCGACCAGCAGATCGTCGATATCAACAAATCCGAGTTCGAACGCGCCCGCAACTGGTATGAGTTGGGCTACACGAACAGCGATGCGGCGACTTCGAGCACGAGTATCGGGGATGTGCGCAAGCAAGGCAAGATCTGGTATCAGAACGCGGTCTGGAAGCCGGGCGCGGACATCGAACTTAATCTGTCCACGAACAACCAGTTCGAATTTATATCGAACGTCATCGACGAGCCAATCGTTACGACGGATCTTACGACAGGCTCCATGTTCTCCATCTCCCGCACGTCCAAGGATCCTGCGCGCGCCATGATGGTGCTGAACTACCTGCATACCGACCCTTACGTGGTCAACCTGATCGTTAACGGCATTGAAGACGTGCATTACAAAAAAGCAGGCGACAACCGCATCGAGCCGATCGCGGATTCCGGCTACGGCACGACCGGCCTGTTCTGGGTCATCGGCAACCAAATGATCAATTACCTGAAGCCGGGTCAGCCGGACGACCTCTACACGAACTGGATCCAGTATAACAATGAAGCGAAACGTTCTCCGCTTCTGGGCTTCGTCTTTAAGGATACCAACGTAAAAAATGAAATTACGCAGTTGACCGCGATCGCGACGGAGTACAAGGCAATCAGTACGGGCGGCATCGCGAATCCGGTAAAATTGCTCGAAGAACGCAACCGGAAGTTCGAAGACGCGGGCATTGAGAAGGTCAGAGCGGAAATTCAAACGCAAGTTGACGCTTGGAAAGCCGCGCAGAAGTAATTTTTTGATGGAAAACGGGGCTGTCCCGGGGGTCCAGGCGGATCCCCTTGGACAGCTTTCTTTCTTAGAGAGGTCGTTCAAAAAGGAGAGAAGCCGTATGGTTAAACCGCAAAATTTGATCTACACGTTCGTCAGCTATGCCGCGTATTACGATACGTCTTGGGGAAAGGGCGTCGCCGTCGACGGCATCGACCGGACGGCCGCGATCGCCCGCAAGCACGGGGTGCCGGTCACCTGGATCGTGAACAAGGGGTCCGTGCCCGTATTGAAGGAGAGGATCAACGATTGGCATGAGCGGTACGGCGATAACGTGATTCTGCAGACGCCCTTTTTCATCGAGGATTGCGGCGCGGACAAGTCGGTGTTCAAGTCGAAGCTGGAAGAGGCATGGGGGATCGTAGAGAGTGCCTTCCCATGGGCAAAGACGAAGGTAGCGGGCCGGGGCAAAATCTGCAACGAAGTTATCGAAATCCTGGAGGAGCTTGATTTCCAGGGAATGTGGGGATACTGCTGGGAGCAGGTATGGTGGGACGGCATTACGCATAAGGGCATTCCCTGGGGCTCCTGGTACGTAGACGGCAAGCGTTACAAAGCGCCTCATTCCGGCAAGGGCAAGGTTGTCGCTTGCGAATGGACGGCTCGGGATCTGAACTTGACATACCATTCCCGCAGCCCGGTGATCTATTCGACCGACCCTAACGACGTGCTGAGAGCAGGCTTGTGTACGGGCGAGGACATCGAATACTGGAAAAATCTATTTGCCGATTATTTGGACAATACGGCTCACAACGATCAGGTGTTTTTCCTCCAGCAGCAGGAGGCGCACGAGATGGAATACGGCGAGCGCTTTGCGGTATTCCCGGCTTCGCATGTAGACGCTTGCGCGGATATGCTGGATCTTTTTTTTGCCCACATTACGAAATATCCCATTACGATGACGACGGTGCCTCGGGCAATGGAGTTGTACCACGAGCATAATGAAGAGACGGCGCCGGCCTATATGCTGACCCAAGATACGTTGATCCGGCCCGGGACGAACGAATATACGTTGACGATGGGCGGGGTTGGCGCGGGGCCGTGGCCGAATACCCTGCTGTATTACGACAAGGAATGCCAGCTGGCGATCGTGGAGGGCGAATGCGTGCCGAGGACGCTTCGCAGCTATGTGGGCAAGGACAACATGGCCGAAGAATTCGAGGAGAAACCTCCTGGGCTGTTCGTGACGGGCTATGAGAAGACGGAAGAGAGGATAACGCTGGCGTACGAGATCGGCTGCTGGAAGCCGATGCCGATGGGATTGGCTTATTGGGATGATTTGTCGGGCTATGAGGTGCTGTCCGTCTCGGAAGGCGTAACGGCGAAGCTGATCGGAGACAGGGTCGCGTTCCTGCGACTGCAATTGACCGGGGAGCCTCGGAAGGTGGAGCTCGTGCTCGCAAAGAGAAGGAAATAACGGATTGTTCTCACTAGCGTCCCGATTGTGGTATGATGTGAGGAACGACCCTCACCCATACCAAAATACTTGAGGAATGTAGGAGAACACATGAATTTCAATGAATTGCAATTAATGCCTGAAATTTTGCAGGCTTTGAAGGAAGAACAATTGACGCAGCCGACGCCGATCCAAGAACAGGCGATCCCGGTCGCGTTGCACGGCAAGGACGTGCTTGGCTGCGCGCAGACGGGTACGGGCAAGACGGCGGCATTCTCGCTGCCGATCATTCAGCAGCTATGCGAGGGCCCGAAACCTCCGCACAAACGCCGGCCGATCCGATCGCTTATTCTGACGCCGACTCGGGAGCTGGCGATTCAGATCGAGGAGAACATCTTCGCGTACAGCCGCCATACGCCGCTGCGGACAACCTCCATCGTGGGAGGGGTATCCCAGAAGGGACAGGAGAGCAAGCTGGAGCGCGGAGTCGACATATTGATCGCAACGCCGGGCAGGCTGATGGACCTGATGAATCAAGGTCTTATCGATCTGTCCAAGGTACAAGTGCTCGTGCTGGACGAGGCGGACCGGATGCTCGATATGGGCTTTATTAACGACGTCAAGAAGATCGTCGCCAAGCTTACATCGAAGAAACAGACGATGCTGTTCTCGGCGACGATGCCGCCGGAGATCGCGAAGCTTGCCGACTCTTTGCTCGTCAACCCAGCCAAGATCGAAGTAACACCGGCATCGTCGACAGTGGATCGCATCGAGCAATCCGTCTACTTTGTCGACAAGCCTAACAAGATCGCCTTGCTTGCCGATCTGCTGGGCGACCAGTCGATCGCTTCGGCGCTTGTCTTTACCCGCACGAAACATGGCGCCGACCGAGTGGCTCGCGCCTTGAACCGGGTTAAGATTACGGCGCAGGCGATCCACGGCGACAAGTCGCAGAACGCGCGCCAAGGCGCCCTGAACAACTTCAAGAACGGCGCGACGCGCGTCCTCGTGGCGACGGATATTGCCGCACGCGGCATCGACATCGAGGAGCTGTCGCATGTATACAACTTCAACCTGCCGAACATACCGGAGACGTACGTTCACCGGATCGGCCGTACGGGACGCGCAGGACATAGCGGCATTGCGGTTTCTTTCTGCGAAGAAGAGGAGCTGCCGTACCTGAAGGACATCGAGAAGCTGATTCAGAAGAAGATACCGGTCGTGGACGGACATCCTTACCCTATGCAGGGCGAGGCTGCGGTTGCCGCTGCCGCGTTCGTCGCGTCAGGAGCGGGCGCCGTCGCTGGAGGCAAAGGCGGCTCGAAGGGACAGCGCGGCGGAGGCGGCCAGTCGTCGGCAGGCGCGCAGCAACCGGCGAGGAGTCGGCAAGGCGCGGATGCACAGCAGAATGCGAATGGACAGGTAAAGCGTCAAGGCGGGGGACAAGCAGCGAATCCGCAGCCGCAAGGCTCGAAGCAGCAAGGAGCTGGCGGACAACAATCGTCTAAAAGTCAGCAGGCAGCAAATGGGCAGCAGGCGTCGGATGGCCAGGTAAAGGGCCAAAGCAAAGGACAAACCGCGAATTCGCAACCGCAAAGCTCGAAGCAGCAAGGAACTGGCGGGCGTCAAGCGTCGAACGGACGCCAAACGGCTGGCGGCCAGGCTGGTCAGCAGCCGCAGCGCTCCAAGCCGCATGCACGAGACGGCCAGCAGCAAGGACAAGGCTCCAGAAAGAGGCGTTCGTCCTCAAGAGGAGGGGAAGTCCAAGTTACTACTTTCCCATCGCACGACGGCAATTCTCTGGCTTCCAGTTTATTTAAGCCGTATTGGCTGCCGGCTCAATCGAATAAGCCTAAAAAATAGGTAATCCCAACCGGACAGCGCAAGGTTCGACCCCGCTGCCCGGTTTTTGCTTTTTTGAGAGTGGAAGGTTAGGGTGCATGTTATCACTATAAAGGGAAAAGAGGGATTCGAGCTGGAGATCAAGCTGTGGCCGGACGATCTGCTAGGAATTGCGACGATGCTGTTAAGCTGGGGCATACTGATCGGACTCGTGCTCCGTCGGTATCGTCGGCAATCGTCCGAGCGTCCGGCTCTATGGAGAGCGCTGCTCGTCGCATGCGTCAGTCTGTTTTCGTTCTCGATTAGTTTTCCTTTTGGGGGTTATGTCGCGAAGCTGGCGATAGTGCCGCTTGGCGTGTGGCTGGTCTATTTATTCCTACCTTGGGCATCCAGGATCCGATATCGTCCGTATGCCTGGACAGGCTTTTGGTGCAATTATGTTTTTCTTGTTATTGGACTGCTCGGGTTCTGGGGTCATGAGCTTGTTTATCCCAAGGATCAACTATCCACTTACTTATCCAAGATCGATCATGCACGAATCGTCGGCATTCACCCATCCGCGGAGGAGGGCGTGTCGTTGCATGAAGCCCGGTTCAAGGAGCTTATTGATGACTTGAAGCCGCAGCGGCAATTCGAAGAATCGCTGGATTGGTACTACGTGGCTCGCGACCAGGGCAAGGAGTTTTATCCTTACGCGTTATTGGGAGCAGAGCCAAAGTGGGGCAGCGGCATTCGTTATGAGGCGTACATCAAGTCGGACGGCTTGGGACTCATTATTGCTCGGGGCAATCAATACTACTATTATGAATCGAAGACGCCTTTACTCCAGTGGACGGACGGAAGGGGGAGCCATTGATGAAGCGAGCGATCATTGCGGCTATCATCGTGCTTGCCGCCGGTTCGTTTATTTTCTGGAAATGGATCGGGATCGGGCCGAAGCCCATGAGCGACAAAGAGCTGGCTGCGCGGATGATTAATGAGTTGAATGAAAGGGCGGACGTCTCGGAGGTGCAGGACATTGTCAAGCTGGACAGCCGACATCTGTTCGTGCCGTTTGTATCGACTAACGGGGAGTACGGTGCAAGCTTCTGGGTGTGGGACCGCTTCAAATGGGAGATTCGCTCCATCGATAGCGACGGCAACCCTCGAGCGTGGCAGTTAAGAGAGGGCGATCCCTCCAAACAATATTTGGTATGGAACCTTGCCCGGGAATCCAAGGTAGAAGAGCTCGATTTCTATCTGATACGCAATCGGAATGCGGGACGATCGGACGGCAACGATTTTTACAGCCCGCGCGTGCAGATGGAGAAGAGCGTCAGTTTGAAAGATCAGCGTTACGGAGTCAGCCGTATCCCGGACGATTGGATAGATATTCAGAAGTCGGTTCCAAAACAGAAGGGGACGGGAGGTACGTTAGGCATATGGGAATGGGGCCGGACTGGCGTGAAGGACTTTCGAATCGGATACGTGCCCACGCTTAGCGGCGAACGGGAGGCGACGCATAATTCGAGCACGTGGTCGTCGACTTATGGAAATATCCATCTCCGTTATATTTTCCCCTTGAATGAAGACGAATTGGAACATCCGTGATGACAAGCTTCGACAACGTCGAATCGAATTATACAGCTATTAATCATAAGTACAGCCGGCAAGTAAAGCGATTCGAGAAATGAACAGTTTCGTTTCGCGGCGCGGTTGTTGCACGATAGAAGGGCGGGAATGAAGGCGAGTTTGCCGTGAGTGGAGAACGGAATAGGGGGATGGCATCATCCTAAACCGACTCCGGGCCACATGCTGAGCCGCATGCCAAGCCGAACGTCGTGCCGCATGTCACATCGAACGAGAAACAAACAAGCGGAAAAACGCCATCTAATTTATGCGATTTTCCATGGATTGGAGGATTAAAGGGAATATCGCCCTCTAATTGGTCAAATAGACATAGTGGAGCTCATTTTTAGCGGATTAGAGGGATGTTTTCCATCTATTGTTGGCAGGGGAGGTATTCCGGCACAATTAAAGGGAGAAATGTAAGTAGAATAAATAGTGGACACCTCGTTAAGAGAATTCGATAATGAATGAAATAGGAGGTGTTCACAATGGGTGAACAACGGAATCGATACAATGAAGAGTTTAAGAAACAGACGGTAAAATATCTGCAAGAGCAGACAAAATCGGTGGAGGACATCGCCCTCGAACTAGATATTCCCGCGAAGACGTTGCATGCCTGGAAAGCGAAATATCGAGATTTTAAGAATGAACCCGTTGCCAGTTCGGGACGCCTCTATGAGCTCGAGCAACTCGTTAAAGAGCAAGAACGTGAGCTCCGCGCGAAAGACCAGAGGATTTCCGATGTAGAGGAGGAGCTCGCGATTGTAAAAAAGGCTGTGCACATCTTCAGCAAACCAAGGAACGACGGTTCCAGTTCATAGAAGATCATCGCTCCGAGTTTCGTTTGGAGAAGATGTGCGAAGTCATGGGTGTTTCACGTAGCGGCTACTACAAATGGAAAAATGCAGAGCTGAGCAACCAGGAACTGCGAAAACGGACTTTAATGGAGCGGGTTTCTTACCATTTTCATGATTCTGAGCAGCGCTACGGTGCCCCAAAGATCACGTATCTTCTTCAAGAAGAAGGCCACACAGTAGCAGAGCGGACCATTGGTTTATACATGCAGGAGCTTGGTCTGCGTGCCTGTGTCTCTCGAAAGTACAAGGTGCAGACGACAGACTCGAGCCATGATTTGCCGATCGCACCTAACGTACTCAACCAAAAGTTTAAAACGGAGAAGCCTAATAAGGTCTGGGTGGCAGACATCACCTATATTCCATGCAGAGAGGGTCGTTTATACTTAGCAAGTATTCTTGACCTGTGTACACGTGAGATCGTAGGCTGGCGCCTAGGGAGCCGGATGACGACCGACTTGGTACTTGGTGCGTTGCAAGACGCCTATAAAGCTAAAAAGCCAAAGAAGGGGCTGCTGCATCATTCAGATCGCGGTAGTCAATATGCATCTGATGATTACAGAAAACAACTCAAAGCCTACAAAATGAGAGCCAGCATGAGTCGGAAAGGCAACTGCTACGACAACGCTTGTATCGAGTCATTTCATAGCGTGCTCAAGAAGGAACTCGTTTACTGCAAGCGATTCAAAACGAAGCAACAGGCCTATGAAGAAATCTACAGATATATTGAGTTTTTTTATAACCGTAAACGGATCCACAGTGCACTGGGGTACTTGTCACCAGCCCGGTACGCTGCAAAATTTAATAAGAGAAAAGCGGCATAAATGGTGTCTACTTTCTTGACAGAGGTCCAAAAACACCATTAGTAACGTCACCTCAAACGTAAAAGCATCTCCGCCGAGTCCTGAAGAGACCGGTGGAGATGCTTTTTACATGAGATGCGTTTTTATTTCGCGCCAGCTCCGCATGCGGAACCTGCCCGATCAAGGTGAACGTGGATGGATACTCGCGATTGACTCTGCCTACTTGATCACGCCGCAAGCGATACGCGCCCCGGAATTGCCCGCCGGGTCGGTCGCGTAATCGTCCGCTTTCTCGTGGATGATCAGGGAGGCGCCGTCCGCTTTCACAATGGAGTTGGGATGGCCGGGCTGGAGCGTCACGACGGCCGTCGTGATATCGATGGCGACTTTGCCGTTCGCGTCGACCTCGATATTAGGCAGATCGCCTTCGTGGAAGCCCTTCGGATTGTTGAAGCCATGCTGCTTCCCTTGCGGGTTAAAATGGTCGCCTGCCGACTTGAAATCCGGCGCTTCGCATTTGCCGAACTGGTGGATATGGATGCCGTGTTTGCCTGGCGTCAGCTTTTCCGCTTCCAGATGGATCACGACTTTGTCGCCTTTTTGCGTCAATACGGCTTGACCGATCGTCTGTCCCTCGGTATTGATGATCGAGATCGCTTCGTTTGGCGCCGCGCCGCCTTCTCCTGCATGGGCAGCCGCTTCGTGCGCCTGGGGATGCAAGATAAGCATCAGCGCCGTTGTTATGGCAAGTAGATTCATGTGTACCTCCGCATACGAGTCGTAGTATCTGCCGCAGGTGTCCAACATACGTCTTCACGTACGCGGCAGCCTAAGTAGTATGCGCGAAAAAAATGGAAACTATTCTCAACGCCCGCAGACAGCGCATGCATCGAATTAGAAGTCAAAGTTGTCCGGGTCCGGTCCCACTCGGCGATTCTCATTAAGCGCATCGATCGCGTCCATCTCTTCCTGCGAGAGGGAGAAGTCGAACAGATCTCCATTCTGGGCAATCCGGACGGGTTTGGTCGACTTCGGTATCGTCACGACGCCATGCTGCAAGTCCCAGCGCAAAATGACCTGCGCAATCGACTTTCCGTGCTTTTCGGCGATCTGCGCCAAAGTTTCGTTTTGCAGAAGCTGCCCCTGCATGAGCGGCGACCATGCTTCAAGCTGAATGCCTTTTTCGCGTGTATAGGCGAGGAGCTCCTTTTGCGTCAGGCGTGGATGGAATTCCACTTGATTGATGACGGGTTTGAGCTCGGCCGAGTCCATCAAATCCCGCAAATGATGGGTCTGAAAGTTGCTCACGCCGATGGCTTTGACTCGACCGTCCTTGTACAGCTTCTCCATGGCGCGCCAGGTGTCCTTGTATTTGCCCTTGACGGGCCAATGTATTAGGTACAGATCCAGGTATTCCAGACCAAGCTTGCCCAGACTCGTCTCGTAAGCAGCTATCGTTGCCTCGTAGCCCATGTCAGCCGTCCATACTTTGGAGGTAATGAACAATTGGTCGCGCGTCAGGTTATTCTCGGCGAGCGCTTGGCGAATGCCTTCGCCAACGCTGGTTTCATTGCCGTAGATGGCGGCGGTGTCGATGCTGCGGTAACCTTGGCGAACGGCGGAACGAATGGCGTCGACGAGCTCCTGGCCTTCTTCCACCTGGAAGACGCCAAGACCTACCCACGGCATGGAGCTGCCGTTATGAAGCGTTATTGTGCTTTGAAGCGACGCGGCTGGTTGCTGCGATTGGTTTGCAATCGTCATTTGTATAAGCCTCCAATATATCAATAGTTTAGTTTTTCCGTCCGAGACGGATTGATGCGCCGGCAAGCAACACGGCGATGAGAACCATAATTCCGCCAACCCATGGCGTGTGACGCAAGCCGATACTGTCTACGACGATGCCGCCGGTAATGGAGCCGAATGCGATGCCGACATTAAATGCCGCTATGTTCAGCGCCGAAGCTACATCGACAGCCGACGGTACATTGCGTTCAGCCAATTGGACAATGTATAGCTGCAGACCGGGCACGTTCATAAACGCGAACAATCCCATCAGACCAATGGCGATTAGTCCGGCGACTTGATAGGGAATCATAAAGGACATTGCGACGAGAACGATCGTCTGTATGACGAACATCCGGAACAGCGCTCCTATGGGATTACGGTTCGCCCATCTGCCGCCTATCTCGTTGCCGATGGCAACCGCGATTCCGTAGACCAGCAGCACAAGTCCCACCGTGCCTGGCTTCAGATGCATGACATCTTGCAGGATCGGGGTCAAATAGGTAAAAGCGACGAACGTGCCGCCGTATCCCAAAGCGGTGATGGCTAAGCCGAGCAGCAGACTGCGATTCGCAAGAATGCGCAGCATATCGGCAAACTTGGAAGGCGGCGATTGTTTGAGGCCGGCCGGAAGCAGCTTGGCGATGGCCAGCAGGCTGATTATGCCAAGAATGGCTACTCCCCAAAATGTAGAGCGCCAACCGAATGACTGGCCGATAAAAGTGCCTAACGGCACTCCGGTTACAGTGGCGATCGTTAACCCCGTAAACATCAGCGCGATCGCGCTGGCTTGTTTCTCTTTGGGCACGAGCTGGACGGCAATCGTCGAGCCGATGGAGAAGAAGACGCCGTGCGAGAACGCGGTAATGAACCGCGCGACCATAAGCAGCGCGAATGAGGCCGATAATGCGGCCACGACGTTGCCGACGATGAAGACAAGCATTAGCGTCATTAGCAATGTTTTGCGATTCATGCGGTTCGTTAGCGCCGTTAAGATAGGGGCGCCCACTGCCACCCCGATGGCGTAGCCGGAAATAAGCAGACCCGCAAGCGTGATGCCGATATCCAAATCGCCGGCAATGGATGCAAGCAGTCCGACAGGGACGAACTCCGTCGTTCCGATTCCGAACGCGCTGACGGCCAGAGCGAACAGAGCCAGCGCTCCCGAAGACTGTTTGCTCTGCGTTACCGAGGACTCCCGGACAACTGATTGTGCCATATCTATGTTCCCTCCCAAGGAATAAGTGGAATTCGCAGCGACTAATGTGCGTTCATCATCACGTGAGCTGCTTGTGCAGTTTGCTGCATGGATGTTAGTATAAGCCTAACAGTATGCTTTGGTAAGTACGTACTTATAAGTGCTGTAGGCACTAAAAAGTGCCCTGCCCAAGTGTGAAAGGGAGGGAATCAAAATGCCTTACAATATTCCGGTCGAGGCGACGCTCGATGTGATCGGGGGAAAGTGGAAGGTTGTTATTTTGTGCCATCTGGACAAAGGGGATAAGCGGACCAGCGAGCTTCGCAAGCTGATGCCGAATATTACGCAGAAGATGCTGACCCAGCAGCTGCGCGAGCTGGAGGTCGACGGCATGGTAAAGCGGACGGTCTATGATCAGGTGCCGCCCAAAGTCATCTATTCGTTGACGGAGTATGGCTGGTCATTCAAGCCTATTCTGGACGCTATGTGTTCCTGGGGAGAGACGCATATGGAGGCGAATAATCTGGAGTAGAAAGACCGCGCGGAGTTCGCGCGGTCTTGTTGCGATAATGGGGCAAAGAGGCTTGCCCGTCGCCCTCTTGTATTAAGTGGCTGCGTTGCGAGCGCGCTTTTGCATGTTGTGCACGCCCATGACGACCGCGATCAACTCGTAATCGTCAAGCTGAGGCGATCGGTTAACGAGTCGGAAGGCACCTGCCTGGAGCCAGTTGCTAACCTTCTGGAAGGTAGCGACCGTGGACTCCCTTTCATCCAGAATCGTATATTCCTGCGAGAAGGCGGGAGCCTCAATCTGATAGACGCCTCGATGCCCGGCATCGTATTCGTAACGTTTGCTGAACATGGAGAAGCGGGCTCTAAGCACGCCGACCTCGTTTCCTGAGCCGTCCAGCACCTCCCACTTATTGGAGAAAAATCGAAATTTCCCCGAATAACTTAATCGCGAATCATTCCGATAGATCGACAATGTTGCAGTCAGCATGCTCTCCAGATCCATCCTGCCTACCGAATTCCCGCCCTCTTTCATAATATCCGTTGTCCCCGCGCTGAAGAAACGATCGCTGAAATAAAGCTCCATATACATGCCACCTTTCCTACGTTTTTAAGAAACGTATCCGCAAGACTGGCCCTCCACCAAACGGACTTCTAGCAACGTAGAAAGATTAATGGGTTCCTCATGTAAAATATAGCGTGCCATGTGCTGGGCTGCAATATCGCCTAATTTTTCAAATTGCGTATCCACATGCGTCAATTTATAAGGCAAAATATGTCCCCAACCGTTTTGAACGCCACTGATGATGGATAGGTCTTCGGGAATACGAAGATTCAATTCGTCGGCCGCTTTCTTGACTCCGACAGCTAGCAGATCGTCCGCAGTGAAAATAGCTGTAGGGCGGTTCTCCGTTTGCAAAAGTTTTAGTGCTTCGATATAGCCGCATTCCAACGTCAAATTCGTCTCTGCTTCCAAAATTTCAAGCTCAGGGAAAGATCGGGAAATGGCAGTTACACCCTCGCGGAGGTCGATCGAAAGCGTCATATTGGAAGGCCCATTCAGAAAACCGATCCGTCGATGCCCAAACTGTATTAAATGCTCTACTGCTATTGTACCGGCTTTAACGTTATCAACATCCACGTAGGGAATTTGTGCAGTAAGGATACCTGGCCGACCGACTATGATGAACGGAATTTTCTCTGATAGAAGATAAATTAATTCTTCGTTACTGACTGAGGGACAAGTTAAGATCAGCCCCCCGACTTGCCGCTCTTTGAACAACTTTACGAACAACTGGCTGGAATCCTCTCGCGACATGGACGTAAACATCTGCATAATCAAATTATTCTGAGAACAAAACTGGCAGATGGTGGCCGAAAGGGTGGAAAAAAACAGACTTTGTTTGACCTGATCGCTCGAGAACGGCATAAAAAGACCAATCGATCGCGCTTTATTGTTGACAAGAAGACGTGCGGTTATATTTGGATGATAGTCGAGAGCATTGATGGCGCGTTGAACTTTGTCCAACGTTTTTTTGCTGACCAGTTCAGGGGTGTTAATCGTTCTGGAAACCGTTTGCGCCGAAACGCCAGCCAATTTGGCAACGTCGGTAATTGTACTAGCCATTCGTGGAAGCCCCAATCTATATTTGGTATCGTTAACATTTATATTTAAACGTGTTGCATTTCTTTACTAAGCTTATGCGTTATGGCGTAAAAATACAAGTCTTTGGGAGAAGAATCATTTGAATTTTCTGTTCTAAATGTTATGTTGAGAATATTGACAACGCTTTCTGCTGCTGATATGATCAATCCAGTGTTAACGTTAACATTTTAATCAATTGAGAAGGAGAGGCAGCAAAGAGCGACAGTAATTGATCAGTATCATACCAGGTAACAAAGAAAAGATTGACAAGAGACACAATTCATAAGGGGATGATAGCCAATGAAGAAGTCCAGCACAGTTTGTTTGATGTTAGCGCTGATCGTGACGACTTTGTCCGCATGCAGCGGGAATTCCGGATCTAGCGGAACTCCGACTCCGTCCGAGACCTCCGCTTCGCCCGTCAGTTCGGCGCCTGTTGCCTTTACAGTCGTTCATAATCAAGGGGAATACGCATGGCCCTCCTACGAAAAGATTGTAGCCGGTTACAATGAAAAGTCCGGGAATCATGCAACCTTGAAGTACATTCCGGCGCAGGAATCGGAGAGCTGGCTGCAAGCCCAATTCATCGCTCGTTCCGAGCCTGAAGTTGTAAGCGGTACCTCGAAGTTTGCTGACGCATATAAGAACGGCTGGATTGTCGATCTGCTGCCTTATTTGGACGAAGTCAGCCCTTACACGAACAAGCCATGGAAAGAATCGTTCCTTCCCGGGCTGATCGAGTCGGCGACGGATATGACCGATGCGAATAACCCCCGCCTGTTCGGCATTCCGACGCAGGTCGTCACGGTGAACTTGTATTACAACAAGGATATTTTCAATGAAATCGGCGTTACGCAGCCACCAGCCACTATTTCGGAATTCCTTGAAGTCGCGCAGAAAGCAAAGGATGCGGGCTATATCCCGTTCAGCATTCAAAATTCCATGGATTGGAACCTGGGGTGGCTGGCTTCTGACGTATTCGGCTACTTGTGGAAATCGCGCTTGGCCGAATTGGATACGAACGGTTCTGGCAAAGTGGAACCGAAGGAATGGGCAGAAGCCGTCCTTGCGGACAAAGTGACGAAGGACAGCCCGGAATTGAGAGAATACTTGCGACTGATGAACGACTTGAAACCTTTCTTTAATGAAGGCTTCAACAGCGCCAGCTGGGAGTTCGAGGGGATCTTCAACGACGGAAAATCCGCGATGGTGCTTAACGGCAGCTGGTATCCGAATCAACATCAGCAAGGTAGCTACCCAGTCAATTATGGCGTGGCACCGATGCCTTATCTGGACACCGCTTATTCGGAGTTCGGTCAAGATGTCCGCTATAAATACAAGATCGGTTCGACGCCGAGCTTTGCCGTCAGCCGAAATGCAAAAGACAATAAGGCGGAAGGCGCGTCTGTTGAATTCTTGCAATACTTGACTGCCCCCGATGGAGGAGCCAAGGTGCTCGCCGAGGATCTTAACCTCATTCCGGTCGTATCGGGCGTTGAAGTTCCTGAAATTTTGAAGCCCATCGTGGAGTCCTTTGGCAATGACGAGAATATGGGTTTCCACGCCCATGAATTCACGCCGGAGCAAAAAGACAGATGGTTGAAGAAACAGCAGGAATTTTTGGCGGGCAAGGTGACGGCGGATGAATTCTTGAAGGACTTTGGAAAAGACTTGAAGAAGTTCGCTGAAGAAGCCGTCAAAAATCATCCGGAATGGAACGCTGCGCAGTAATATTTTGAACTTGGGATCGTTTCCGGCGCGATCGGCAGAAGCATTGTATGCCGGATGCGCCGGATTCGGCCGGGGAGGCAATCATGAGCAAGAAGATGCGCTATATGTGGCTTTACGCTTGTCTATTTCCTACTTTTTTCTTTGTCGGCTTGTTCCTGTTATACCCGACTGTAGAAGCTTTCAGAATGTCGTTTCTGGACTGGAACATGACCAATTATTTGAATCCGACATTCGCTGGCATGGATAATTATGTCGAATTGTTGCAGGATCCCATCTTCCGAAGCAGTTTTATTATTCTGCTGGCCTTTCTGTTGTGGAACATTATCATCCTGCAAGGCGCATCCATCTTAGGGGCGTACCTGATCAACTACCTGGGCAATACCGGATTGGCCGGATTTTTTAAAGTTTCCTTCACGATTCCGATGGTGCTTCCGGGCATGGTCACAACGATGTTTTGGCTTTTCTTCTACGAACCTGGAAACGGGATGCTTAATCATATGCTCGGCTTGCTAGGTTTGGAAAATTGGCAAAAAATTTGGCTGGGCGATAGCCAATTAACGGCGATGTTGTCCATCATGATGAAAGGATTTCCGTGGGTAAGCGGACTGGGATTCCTCATCTATTTGGCCGGATTTCAAAATATCGACGAGTCTTTAAGAGAAGCAGCCAGAATAGACGGCGCCTCTGCATGGAAAATCTTCTGGACCGTGGACTTGCAATTGATCTTGCCGCAAATCAGATTGACAACTGTTTTGGTATTAATCGGCGGAACGCAACAGTTCAGCGATCAGCTTATCATGACCAAGGGCGGTCCGGGTTACGACACAATGGTTCCTGGACTGTACATGTTTAATAACGCATTTACTTACGGAAAGCTCGGAACCGGTTCGGCAATCGGCGTCATTCTATTCGTGATAACGCTTGGATTGACCTTGCTGAATATGAAGTTTATGCGGGAAAAGAGGTAACGCAGATGGATAGCCAAAGGTTTGCGCGCATCATTGTCATTGTGTTCCTGTTCGCATTGTTGTTTTTCACATTGTTCCCCATGTATTTCATGCTCGTAACGGCGTTCAAAACGAATTATCAGTTATCGATCAATTATTTTGGACTTCCTTTGACCCCGCATGTGGAATTTATCATCGATGCAGCATCCAAAATCGGCGTGTATTTGAAGAATTCTTTAGTTGTTTCCGGAGGCGCGGTCATTGGCGTTTTGGCTGTTTCCAGTCTAAGTGCGTATGTGTTCGCGCGATTCGATTTTCCGCTTAAATCTGCTCTGTTTATGATATTGTTGTCTTTCTTAATGATACCGGGCATTCTTACGCTCATCCCGCAGTTCGTTCTGGTCACGAATTTGAATTTGATCAATAGTCCATGGGCGGCGATTCTTCCTTATATCGCAAGCGGGCAGTTGGTCGTCATTTTTGTGTTTCGCACCTTTTTTGAGGAAATTCCCAGAGAACTCACCGAGAGCATCCGAATGGACGGGGGCAGCGAGCCGGTTGTCTTTTTCCGGTTGGTGTTGCCGCTTGCGTTTCCGATTTTTTTATCGATGGGTCTAGTGAATATTTTGTCGACATGGAACGATTTCATCTGGCCGTTGCTGGTCCTTTCCGATCAATCCATGTTAACCGTCACCGTAGGCTTATATCGGTTCATGGATCCGCAGCAGATCATTTACGGCTCGATGTTCTCCGGGATGACGCTCGCCTCGATCCCGCTTATGGTATTGTTCTCCTTTACAATGAAATACTTTGTTCAAGGCATGACATCTGGTGCTGTAAAAGCATAAGAAGCAGGGGGAAAGACTGTTTATATGAGCACATACAAATCGATACATGTAGTTGCCCACACCCACTGGGACAGGGAATGGTATTTGCCGTTTGAAACTTTCCGGTTTCGGCTTGTCGGTCTGGTCGATCGTCTGCTGCGCACGATGGACGAAGACAAGGAATATCGCTTTCATTTCGACGGTCAAGTTATAGCCTTGGAGGATTACCTTGAAATAAGACCGGAGCGTCGGGCGGATCTTGAACGGTTCATTCGTGAAGGTCGATTGACCATCGGTCCGTGGTACGTGCTTGTGGACGAGTTTCTCGTCAGCGGGGAATCCATGATTCGCAATCTGGAGGAAGGGAGGCGAATCGGCTCGTCATTTGGACCGATGTTGGAGGTCGGCTATTTGCCGGACACATTCGGCCACATTGCTCAAATGCCACAACTGTTGAAGGAATACGGGTTTGAGTACGCCCTCATCTGGCGTGGCTTAAACGGAACTCCGGAACAAGTGCCAACCGAATTCGAATGGGAGAGCCCGAGCGGGCATCGGGTCAAGACCGTACACCTGTCACACATGTACGGATATACGAGTGCCATGAACTTGCCTGTCGACCAGGAGCAGGCCGAGGAGCGGCTGCGAGAGTTGATTGGCCATATCGGTCCGTATGCAAAGAGCGGTCATGTGCTGTTGATGAATGGGTTCGATCATATGGAGCCACAGCGGCATATTACAGCAATGATCGACCAATGGAACACAAAGCCGAATGAATCTCAGATGAAATTCTCTTCTATTGAAGGCTACGTTCGAGACTGCTTTGGCGAATTGCCGAAGGTTCCGGTGTTGGGCGGAGAATTCAGACGTACGAGCCATACGCTTGGGGGCGTAATTAACACGATCATTCCGAACGTGCTTTCGGCCAGAGTGTATCTCAAACAGCAGAACGCGACCGTGCAAAATTTGCTGGAACGATTGGTCGAGCCTTTGGAGGCGTTGGCGCTCGCAGCCGGGGACGGGCATCATCCGGCCTTTGTCCGGCAAGCCTGGAAATACGTTTTGCAGAATCATCCCCATGACAGCATCTGCGGCTGCAGCATCGACGATGTCCATGACGAAATGGAGACGCGTAACCGCAAAGCCGGTCATATCGGCGAGCAACTGGTCACGGAGACGCTTGCGCGGATGTCCGACAAAGTCGATCTGTCGTGGTTGCCGCCGGGCGGCAATCCGGTGCTGCTGTTCAATTCGTTGCCCTGGCGCAGGGACGCGTTAACCGAAATCGAACTTGACGCGGATGACGCCACGCTATACAGATCCGTTAAAGTCACGGACGAGGCCGGCGAATCGTACGAGGCGGAAATCGTCGAATACGAGAAGGTTTGTCCGATCGAAAACGATTCGTTGCGGTATCCGCTGGGCAAGGGAGAGACTTACAGACATAAAGTCCGCATTTTCGTTCGCAATTTGCCGCCGCTCGGCTATAAGACGATTGCCGCTCAACTGCGAAAAATACCGGAATTTGCGCACATCCCGGCGAGGGCGACCTCCAATTCCATTGAAAACGGGTTCGTTCGGATTACGGCAGAATCCGACGGAACCTTGACCTGGACCGATTTGGAGACCGGAGAGCATTTTCGTGGTCTGCATCGATTCGAGGACAGCGGCGACGTTGGCGACGAATATTTGTACTCCCGCCCGCTGCTAAACGAACATTTCACGTCTGCGACGGTCCGAAGCATTCGCGTATCGGGAGAAGGCCGCGGATGGCAGCGTTTGACCGTTTCCTATGAGCTGCTCGTACCGCGCTCGGCGGAACCGGATGCGAGAAGGAGAAGTTCGGATTTGGTTGCGCTGGACATCCGGACCGAAGTGACGCTTGTGTCGCGCAGCCGCACCGCGTCGGTCCAAACGACGGTAGATAACCGCGCGCTTGACCATCGCTTGCGTCTGTTGTTTCCGATGAAGAAAGGGGAACGGCCGATTCAGGCCGGAGGCGCGTTCGATGTTTCGGAACGGCCGGACCGCGTGCAGCAGCCCCCAATGGACGTCTGGGTGGAAAATGAACCGACGACTTTTCCGTTCCAGCATTACGTGTTTGCCGACCATGGTGAAACCAGAACGATCGTTAACGCGCATGGACTCCATGAATACGAATGGATTCCTTCCGACCGTGCGGCCGATGAAGGGACGTTGGCGATTACCTTGTTGCGGAGCGTTGCCTATCTCGGTGGCGGCGATCGCGGGATGGCGACGACCAATCGTCCCGGCCCCGGACTCAAGACTCCGGGAGGACAAGTACAAAGGGTGCTGACCTTCCATTATGGCCTTACCGTCGATCGTCAGGATCGCGCTATCGCGCCTTGGCGCGTGGCGGATGAACAGGCCGTTTCGGTTCAAAGTCGCGGTATCCGCATTCCGGATCTAAGTGAGGAAGCCGTTCCGGCGATAGCGGAATATCGACAAAGCGGACAGCGCGGTTGGTTGGAAATCGACAATGCGCTATTGCATGTCACCAGCTTGCGTCCGGCTCCGGATGACCGGGAGGGCATCGAACTTCGGTTAGTCAACCTCGGAGAAACGGCTGCCAGCGGCTCCATCCGCGTCCGACTGCCGATTCTCGGCGCTCATGCAATCGGGCTGAACGGCGAAGTACGCCGTGAGCTGACGTTGGAGACGGACGGCACCGATCGTTGTCTGACCTTAGATTTGAAACCTAAGGAAATTGTCACTATCCAATTCACGATAAAGGAATGATTCGAATGTCGGACATTTACATAAGTCAGGATCGAACTGCAGCATCTGTCTCCGAATACGATCAGATGCAAGAGAATTTGTCGTCCGGCTGGAACACCTGGCATACCCGCAGCGTCCTGACGCATGTGCTGCTGCCGGAGAGCGCCGCGATCAAGCTCGGCATCAAGGAATACCGGGAAGGCGGTTATCTGGCGGAAGCCTTGATCGGACGGCAAGGCAAGGATCAGGAAGTCGTTCGTCCCGGTTTGCGTAGCTACGACGGGTCTTATACCGAGCTGACCTTGCAATGGCGGGACATCGAGCTGCGTGTCGAAAGCGCGGTAGAAAACGGAGAACTTTTTCTGCTTGTCACTCCGCTGCGCAACCAGCTCAGGCCAGCTGTTCTGATTGCCGAATGCGGCATCCTGTGGAACCGCAAAGGGTATGTCCAACACTCGAACGACGGTAGCATCGAGGCTGTCTTTCCGGATCGGAACGTTAGACTCTATTCGACCGGCTCCGTCGTCGAGGAATATCATGTTCCCGCATCCGGACCCTATATCGCCTTGTCGCTCCATGAGACGGTCGGCTTGTCAACCGGCAAGCCGCGCGAGTTGGCGGCCATCCAGGCGCTAATCGATCAGCGGCGCCGCGGAATTGCGGAAGCTCGCCGATCGGCATTTGGCGATGCAGCGGATGTGTACGCCTCCATGCAAGCCTGCATGGCATGGGATACAATCTACGAACCCAAATATCAACGGGTAGTCACGCCGGTAAGTCGAATCTGGAACGACCAGGGCTACAAGCTTTTCTGCTGGGATACCTACTTTGCCGCTTACATGTGCATGGAGGACAATCGCGACCTTGCTTATGCTAATGCGGTCGAGATCACCCGGGCGGCTGTGGCTGACGGCTTCGTGCCGAACTTCGATTGGTCGGGAACGGTCATTTCGCGGGATCGCTCGCAACCGCCGGTAGGCTCGTTTATTGTTCTGCAGCTCTATCGCAAGTACGGTGATCGTTGGTTTTTGGAGGAAGTATACGAGCAGCTATGCGCCTGGAACGCCTGGTGGCCGGATAATCGGCAGATCGAGGAAGGGTTGCTGGCCTGGGGCTCCAATCCGATGACGCCGGTAGCGGATAACTTATGGGAAACGGCGGGCGTCCACGACACGTTTGGAGCAGCGCTTGAATCCGGGCTGGATAATTCGCCGATGTACGACGAAATCCCGTTCGATAAAACCAAAAATACGCTAAAACTTGCCGATGCCGGTTTGATGGGTTTGTATATTTGGGACTGTCTCGCCTTGGCGGAGATCGCGGATATTCTCAATGATCGCGAACGGGCTGAAGCGCTTCGCCGGTCGGCGGATCGGTTTGGTTCGGGCATGCAGCGGCTATGGGATGAGCAAACGGGCATTTTCCGTAATTTGAGGACCGATACGGGTGCATTCAGCGAACGTTTGTCTCCGACGAACTTCTATCCATTGCTGACGCCGTACGTTTCCGATGAGCAAGTAAAGCGCATGATCGACGAGCATTTATTAAACCCGGAGGAGTTCTGGGGGGATTGGGTACTGCCTTCCATCTCGCGTAATGATCCGGCTTATCCGGATCAGGAATATTGGCGCGGGCGAATATGGGCTCCGATGAACATGCTAGTCTATCTCGGACTGCGCAACCAAGGAGAAACGGAGACGGCCCGGCTTCTTGCGGACAAATCGGCCGAACTCATCCTTAAGGAATGGGCGATGCACGGGCATGTCCATGAAAATTACAACGGCGATACCGGCGAGGGCTGCGACGTAAAAAACAGCGACCGCTACTACCATTGGGGAGGCTTGCTTGCCCTGATCGCCTTAATGGATCGCGGCTATGCCGTATCCCCTGAGGAGATGACGAAGCAATCCCGTTAGAAAGCGGCAGATGCAACGGTTCATTCATAAAAATGGACCGTTGCAACTGAGATAAAAGATTCTTCCGTTTGTACCAGATCACTTAAGGAGCGTGAAGTATGGCTACAAGAAGCAAACGCCTCGTCTCATGCGCGCTAGCCTTAGCAATAGGATGGACGACAGTATCCACTGCTTTTGCAGAAGATGCAGTAGCGAAGCCGGCTTTGGTTGAAACCCAAAGTACAGAGGACGCCCATTGGGCGGCGGCCACTATACGAAGTTGGAAAGACTACGGCTTGATTAACGGTTATGCCGACGGTACATTCAAACCAAACCGGCCCATAGGACGCGCAGAATTCATTGCTTTGCTTAATCGAATCTTCAAGTTTACGGAGAAACCGGAAGCGGAGCTCGCCGATGTTCCCTCGCAAGCCTGGTACCGAGAGGACCTGCTGAAGGCAATAGGAGCAGGCATCATACAAGGGGATGGCGAGGGCAAGTTTCGGCCGTTAAGCCCGATCAGCAGACAGGAAGCCGCGGTTGTTCTGGCCAAGGCGTTTCGCGCGAAGGCATCGGACAAGCAAGCTTACCGTAAGTTCAAGGATGCCGATACCATCTCAGGCTGGGCGACAGAAGCTATAAGTGCATTATCAGAGCTGAAAGCGGTAACAGGATTGCCCTCTGGCCATTTCGCGCCTGAATCGTTGTTGACCCGAGCCGAGGCTTTGACGATATCCGATCGGTTGATGGGTCGATTGGTCAATAAAGCCGGCGTTTTCTCCGAAAATATCGACGGTAATCTGGTAGTGAACACAGAAGACGTTACTTTGCGAAATATGACGATTAACGGAAATCTCTACCTTGCCGCGGGCATCGGGGATGGCGATGTGACGCTTGACGGCGTTACGGTCAAAGGGACCGTTCACATTGAAGGCGGCGGCGAGAACGGCATTCATTTGATGCGTTCCATTCTGGCCTCCCTTGTTGTCAATAAACCGGACCAACGGGTTCGTATCATTTCCGAAGCTGGGTCGGTCATCGCAGTAACGCATTTGTACTCGGGTGTGAAGCTGGACGGAACCTTCGAATCGGTCATCATTCAGTCGGAAGGGTTGACGGTTCAAATCCTGGGAGGCACGATCGCCCAACTGCTTGTTCCAAAAAACGGAGCTTCGGCGAAAATCAACTTGTCTCCCGGCGTCCGAATGAATCGCTTTACTGCCGAGGGGAAGGCAGATGTGACGGGAGACGGAGAGATTGTTGAGGCGGACATACGGGCTGACGGCGTAACGTTTGAAAAAATGCCCAGTCGGATCATGGTTGCGGACGGGGTCTATTTCCCTCGCGGAGCAACGGTTGATGGGTCGGGGAATGCGGGCAACCCGGGCTCCGGGAACGGGCCAGGCGAGCCTGCGCTTCAGGAGCGAGTCATCCATTTTGCTTTTGGACAAACGAATGATGAACAACAAGCAAATTTGATTGTGCAAGGCAACTCGGGAATCGATGAAATCGACACCAAAGTCGGAGAGCTGGCGGACGCGTATACCGTTCGATACCTGGAAGAATCGCAATCGAGTATCTCTTTTGAAATCGATCATCCTTATCCCGGTCGTGCAGTCACACTGGAGTTGGAGGAAATTCATACCCGTTCCGATGAGCTATTAGCCTACACCGTTCTGGTCAATGGCGAAGAATTGTATTTCAGAACATATGAAGAAGCTTCGGAAGGTCCCAATCATTATTTTATTGAAGTGCCCGCTTCCGCTGCCGGAAGCGCAGGCAAGATCGAAGTAGAACTTCGTAATTATGGCGATGCGCGCGTTCACTTCAGCCGGCTGTGGGCGTACAGTCGATTTGACCGTTTGCTCGAGAACGAAGAGATCGGCCGGCAGATGACCGTCGGACTGCTTCAGCCGGCGCTCAAATGGGACGATTATGAGACGGATTTGCAGCTTGTTCAGGATATCAAGGATGAATATGCCGGAATGGATATGTACAAGCCGGCTCTGGGGTTCGAAATTCTTTACATGCACTGGAGCGAAAAAGAACTGGAGCGTCGTCTGGAATATTTAATGCGCCTATCAAGCGATGCCGACATCCCGATTCATCTCAGCATCAATTCCTGGTGGGGAGGCACGCCGAGCGGACCTGACGGCAAGGGCGGCCGCTGGACGGATATACCTTACAATCAGATCGTTTACGACCCGCTCAACATCGACGGCAGAGGCAACTGGAAATTGACCACGCCGAATATATGGTCCAACACGCCGTGGCTGACGATGAACAATGCGCACTACAACCAAGTGCGCGCCGACAAGGTCAAGGGAGTTGCCAGCCTTATTTCCGGCAAGACGGCGGCAATGAAAGCGAGTGGAAGTTCGCTGCCGCCCGTCGTCATTTTTACCGAAAACGAACCATTATATTGGCCTTATTTTGCATTTAATGCGTCGCCGGAAGCCGGTGGAGACTTTGGGCCGGACACCATAGCTGCCGCGGCTGCCGACGGCGTTGCCTTGAATCCTGAGGATGGCTTGTCCCAGGATGAAAAGCTGTGGATGTCGGACAATCTTACGACTTATATCGGCACGCTTTCCGGCGCCATTGCGGAAGGCTATGGTTACAATGCCATCGTCGTCGATCAGGGGCAAATCATCTATCCCGACAGCCAGTTGGTAGAGAATGCGTACACGCATATGTTCCCCACGCCAAACTATCCCGATTGGGACGAGAAGAGGGCGCACTGGGAAACGCATATGGTGAGTGACATCCGTTTCGGGGCGGAGTGGGCCGGGGAGCTGGATGCCCGCTATCTGGACTATATCGTCGCTCGGGGCAAATACGCGGACGTAAATGCGGAACGAGGCAGTCTCACCGACATGCATACGCTGAAACAAGCGTACATGTACGGAGCCGACTATGTGAACGTGTACAACTATCATGCGGGCGATCGCCAGTTGATTGACGATTATGACGGCCAACGCGCAGCACTGGTCGCTGTACCCGCATACGACAAGCCATTTGGAAAATATGATTTCAAAGCTGCGGATTCGTTGACCGTAAATGCAATGCTCGTCGGTGTCGAAGGCGTTCAGCGAGAAGTGTTGGTCGAAAAATATGTAGCGACTCCCGATAATGGGAACGTCGCTGGCGGTCGTCTGACCTTCAGACTGGACAACGATGGCGATTCGTTCGCTTCCGGTCTGACCGTGAAAGTGGAAGGACGGGCACTGAGTTCGCTGAATGCCGATAACCGGGTCGAAGTTTGGGCCGGGCCAGAGGCGGACAACCTGACACTGGCGGCGACATTAAAAAATTTCAACTCGGAAGTGGTGGAGGTTAGCGATCATATCGATCGCGATGCGGATGTTGCTTATGTCGAGCTGAGGTTGTTTTCTCCGGGGTTGCCGTCCAGTTTGTACAGCTGGACCTCCATCTGGGCATTCGAAGCATTTCTGCCGTGGGATAAACAAACCGGACATTCGGATGGTACCGTCTACACGGTCGATCAGATGCGCCTTCGGAATTTATGGATCAGCTACCGGGCGGATGTCGAGCGGCTAATGAACACGTATCGGATCAAATCGGGTGAAAATGAGACTTACCAATCCATATCGGCTCTCTACCGCGCGGGGAAGTATCGGACAGCATACGATCGGCTAATCCGCGAGCTTTCCGAGACCTTGCCGGCAAAATATACGGTTAAGGGAGGAGGCAAGCTCGGCAAGTTCCCGATTGAAATCGATCTCGGGGACAGTCAGCGTTTCGCCGATATTGTTCTCTACGAAGCCGATGAAGAAACGCGATTCTCATTGAAGGCAGAGGTTGTACGGGATTCGACAGTTACGTTGTCCGGTCTCGTGAACGGACAATATTACAAAGCCGTTTCCGATGATGGCGGTCTCTATACGATTCAAGCGACGACGGCGGGAGATTCCGGGGCAGTTCTGGCTGTCGGAGGAAAAGCGGTATTTACGCTGACGGCGTTTGCCGAAAGCGGGAAACGGTATCCCGAGTCTTTTGAGGCTGCATTTGTCAGCAAGAACAAGAATTTAAACAAGCCGACGCCAAAAGGATACATTTATTTGGAATCGCAAGACCCGGAAATCGGAGAATACGTCAACTTCGTAGAGCTGAAGCTTGCGGATGACGCCGTTATCGAAAGAGGAGCGGCCGGTGCGGAGGAGAGCGAACTTGAAGAAGTACCTATCGAGATATTAAACGATGGGGAATTGCTGAGGATCACGACGAACGAGAATAACGAGGCCGTCCATGTTCGCGCTTATTATGGCCAGATGTTCGGCACCGTTACGGACATTCGGCCGATCTCCATTCGGGGAGTGCCGAGCAATGCCGCGATCGAATTGGATGGACTACACGAGTTCGAAATTGGGGCGGATGCGGTGTTTGATTCGCCTAAAGCGACGGGGAGCGGCATTCTGACCGCCGATCTGGACGACTTGGGCTTCGAAATCGGGGATCAGGTTACGGTCACTTATAGTCCGTACACGTATGAGGGCAGTCCTGTCAGGGCACTTAAAATCGCCGAAGTGTACGATACGCTCGTCGCCGAAACGTTCGAGCTTGCGGACGGAGATTGGATGGAACGCGCATTTTCCGTTGACAACGTCCGCACTGTGCCTTTGGATGCCAATTATGCGGACAAAGTGGTCAGACCGGATAATATATCGGAAGCCGGCAGCATCGTATGGAGGATCGACAGCGGAACGCCAATGTCCGAGCTGGCGATCGAATACAGCGGCAGGGCGATCATGGGGAATCCGGACCCGCAAAGCGTCAAATGGGCAATCAGTCATGACTTGATGGATTGGACTGAAGTCGGCGGAATCGAGCCCGGCGGGGAAGAAGGAAACTTCACCCTCGCCCGCGCAATTCGATTGACGGATGATGTGGCGGGGCTGACAACGGTTTACGTTAAGGTCGAGCTTCGAACAGCTTCCAATGACACGTGGGCCAGCTTGAATGATGTCAAAATCAAAAAGAAAGCGGAATTGCGCGAACTGGATTCCGCCGTGATCAGCCTTCCTGACGGTACGCTGTTCGCCGGGCAGTCCATTCCGCTTACGATCGAAGCTAGGTACAGCAATGGCGACCCTGTGTACTTGAAGGATGCCAAGATCGCCTATATCATTGGCGATTCCGATCTGGCGGAAGTGTCCGGAGGCGGTTTGAAGCTGAAACAACCGGGAACAGCGACCGTTCAAGCCTATGTTTCAATCGGAGGCAATGTCGTCAAGTCCAATACGCTGGCTGTGGAGATTGCTTCCAACAAGCTCTCCGAATTGGAAGCCGTTCTTGACAAGAATGTGATCGGCGCGAACGATACGATCGCCATTGCCATCAAAGCCTACAACGACCAAGCGGTGGAAATGAACCTGCAGCTGCTCAAGATCGATATGACCAGCAGCGACGTATCGGTGGCCACCGTTTCGGATGAAGGTATCGTTACCGGAGTGACTGCGGGAACAACCGAATTGACTGTTAGGGCGACGCAAGGCGAAACCGTGATTGAACGGAAATTGGCGCTGACGGTTGCCAATGTCCGAACGATCTACGAAAGCCGGTTTGATCAGGCGGCCTCCTGTTCGAACGAATCGGTGTGCCGCACGTTAGAGGCGAATGAAACGTACAAAGTTCCGACGAGCGAGGTTGTCGTTGTCGCAGATAAGGCGATATACGGTAACGTGGAAGCGGCCGGAGGCGTATTCGTTCCGGCGATTCGCGGTTTTTACAAGGGGCAGGGCGGCCCAGACAATACTTGGCCCATACATGAGCAAGCCACCGTTATATACAAACTGGATAGCGCGGGCGACGCATTTCTGAGTCTGAAGGGCGAGATCGCGGTCAGAGCGGGCGTATTCGGTTCAAAAATCAGCGTATATGTCGGTGACAGCGCAGAGAACGCAAATGAATTTGTGGGAGAACTTACAGGCGGCATAACCGGACTGGATTTCACGTCATTTGTCCAACAGAAAAAAACCGCGTATGTGAAACTGGTCATTGCTGAAACCGCATTTGATTGGGGAGGCATCGTTTCCGTTAAATTCAACGAATTGACAATCGATTTCTAAACGGGAAATGCCCTATGTGACGTTGTGCTCCGACTCTGGTATATAGCAGCCTAAGTCGGGGCATCCGTCTCACACTAAATGACAAAACTTAAGGAGGTTT
Organism: Paenibacillus agaridevorans; assembly: GCF_018604145.1. Taxonomy (NCBI): domain Bacteria; kingdom Bacillati; phylum Bacillota; class Bacilli; order Caryophanales; family Paenibacillaceae; genus Paenibacillus; species Paenibacillus agaridevorans. The sequence goes on from NZ_CP075889.1 coordinate 8,211,728, forward strand.
CATGATGGAAGGATCCAGGTTGTTAGTCAAATCATGGACAGTTGTTATGATTGCGGTTCTAATCCTCACATCCTTTGTCTACCCTGCGAGCAAGAGTGAAGCTATGGCGAGCGGCATCGAATTATTCGTTAATACGACGGTATCCTCGGTAGATACGACGGTCGTGAAGTCTGGAACCGGTACAGTCGGAACATCCAAGACCTTAACCACGCAGATCGGGAATAATGGGGATTCGCCTACACCCGCCGGTCAGAACATTACCGTGAAACTCTATATTGACGGCGATTACATCAGCTCGCAGCAAATTACCCCGCCAGGGGGCGGATTCAATATGGCGGTGAACGCATCGGGCCAGGCTTGGAGTTTAAGATATTTGACTTGGACCTGGACCCCGACCAAAGATGGCAACCATTTGATTCAATATGAAATTGTAAATAATTACAACGATGCGTCGGCGCCAAATAATCATTGGATCTATACGGCTGCCGTAACAGACTCGACTGCCAGTGTGCTGGATACCGTTGATTTTGGCAATAGCGGTAGCGAAACGAGCCATGGGCTTTCATCTAATGGCGGTGGGACGGGTACTTACAATGAAAGCATCGGAAAAATAGCCGACACCTATAATTACCGAAATACCGGCAGCAATGCGGGAGATTGGTTCAGCGTCAACATGGCCAACAACTCGAATCGTTACGGAACGCTCGCGATCCGGGAGATCCATCCAGTCGGTTCGGCGAATTATCGTAAGGTGTTAAACAATCCGGATCAGACGGGTTCGGGCAGCAGCGGCATTCCCATTGATGTGAATGTGACCGGTCAAACGTTTACGACCGGCCCTAACACGACTTACATTCCTTCTATTGCGGTTCAGATTGAGAAAGTCGGACTTGTCCAAACCTCCGCAAGCATGAACCTGACATTGACCTTGTGGGATTCTCCCTATAAGCATCAACAGCTTGCTCAAAGCACTTTGTTGGCTCAATCCGTTCAGGGCGGTTACGCATGGGAGATTTTCAACTTTGCCGAGGATGTCGGCGTGCTTCCGGGCAATCGGTATTACATGGAGTTTACGACGAGCAAACCGTTTGATGCGAATAACCGGTACGTTCTTTATGGTTACAACACCAGCTCCTATGCGGGCGGTACGCTCTACTCGGGCGGATCCGCGGTAAGCGGAAAAACGTTATCCTTCAAAACCGGTCCGAATATTCCTACCTCATACGATATACAGGTTGACGGGCAACAAGTCGGCGGTATCGATCAATTGTCGACCGGCAGCGGATTTGCCGCGCTTGATGTTGACAATTCGACGCCTCCCGGTCAAACCTTTGCCGTTGGAAACACGACGGAACTGCAGGCCATCGCCCTGCAAGTGGAGAAGGCGGGTTCGATTCCGGCGGATAATGCTTTGGTGTTGACGCTTTACGATACGCCGACGACAAGCGACAGCTCTTATCTGGCTACGCAGCCTTGGAATACGGATGTCATCGGCCAAGCCGTTCTTTCCCCCGACGAGGTGCCGGGCGGGTATAACTGGGCTACCTTCGTGTTTCCGCAAAAAGTGCTTGTCTATCCAGGGAGAACCTACTATTTTGAATTGAAAACTGTAAAAACGTTCGATTCGTCCAAACGATTCGTGCTGGGTTTTTATCCGACGAGCACGTACAAGCGCGGCGCTTTGTATACGAACCGTTCGATGCAAAGCGGACAGACGCTGTCTTTCAAAAGTTCCCACAACCCGCTGTTCAAGACACGAAATCTGTATGATCGCGGAATAGGCGCGCTTACGCATTTTGTGGATTTGCCGCAGTTGTACGCCGGAAGCTCGATTTCGGTCAAAGTTGTCAATCAATTGACCGGTTCGGTTAATCATGCATACATCGAAAAATGTGGAACTATGCCGGCTTCGACACCTATGCGGCGAGGTATGATGTTCCCATGTATTTCTCGCCCTTGCTCGGCCGTGCCAGCGAGAATTCCACAACTCAACGTTTTCCGGAACAGGTCGATGTCATTAAGAACAATGTAATTACCCGATCCGACAATTATCTTGGAGGCAATTCAATAAAACCGGGTTTTTCGTTAGAAGAATGGTATGCCAAAAATACGTTAAACGTGCAAACCGATATCGATTATATTATGGGAGTAGCGAAAATCGCCGGAATTCCCGTCAATCTATATCTGAACTCGACTTGGGGCGGGACGCCGAACAGCCCATACAATTCCATCCTCTATGATCAGATCCTGTTCAGCGGCACGGATAATTACAGCGATCCGAACATGAATTTGCTGACGCAGTCGCTGAATTACGCAACGGATTCGCATTATGGAAGGACAATTCCAAATATCTGGAGCAATACCTCATGGCTTACATTCAATAACGGCGGATTCACGAGCCCCGCTTCCGGCACCTTGAACCGATTCAAGAAGGATCGGCTTGGATTAAGCACGGATCAATTAAACAAGAACATACTCGATTTGGCGAACAGTAATCAGGACAACCTGTTGCTGAGCGTATCGGGCGACAACGAACCGGCTTACTGGGCCTATCAGATGGACACGGATTCGGATCCGACACTTGGGTATGCGTCCGTCAACAGCGGGAATATGCGCGTACGAGGTTCCGGCGATTTCGGACCGGATGCCGTCGCGCAAGCCAGTGCGGACGGCGTTACCCTGGACCCGTACACCGGCAACTGGGATACGATGAAACAGTGGTGGCAGACCAATCTGAATAACTACAACCAGTTTATATATGGCAACATCAATAGGGGCCTCTATAAACCGGTCACGAAGATTAACAACAATACGATTACTTACGCGACTGATGGGGTCAAACATAATCTGTTCACGCAAAATCCGACTCATCCGACGTATCCCTTATTTGATATTTATCATTCCGGCTATGAGGCTGCGGTCGTGAACGAAGCGGCAACCGGGATCGAAAGTTACTTTCTGAGTCACGACTACTCCCATGCGCAGCGAATCATCAGCAATGTCGGGCGAACCGCCAACTTGAACCAGGAGCACAGCGGATTGCCGCTGGACGACTATGACAAAAATATGGCCGGTTCATTTATGCTGGGCCTCAGATATGTAACGCTTTACAATGTCATGAGCATATCCAGTCCGTATTACACCGCGGGCTTCACTGCTTTTAACGATAAAGTGAGCGCTTTTTCCGGGGACCCGATCCGCATCGCTACTTTAGTCAATCAACGCAGAAAAAATTTGACGATTGCTGCCGAGCGTGACGCTGTTCGTTTAAAAAATTCGTTCACGCTTCTTCCAGGCGACGCGCTGGCTACAACGAAGTTGACTGCAGGAAATACAGCCTATAATGCCGGCGATTTTCATACGGCTTACAAAAATTATATTGAAGCAGAGAGCGCGGCGGCTTCAATCTTGCCGGCACCATTTGCGGTATCGGGAACGCAAGGGACATTATCCCCATACCCTTTACAAGTTACGCCGGTTTCCGGTGCCAAGTCGAATATTGTGGTTACGGTGAACAGCGGTTCGGAACTGGAATTTACGGCAAGTTCTACGGTTGCCGGCTCGGTCACTTATAAGACAACCAGTGCGTTCGGATCCAATCAGGTATATGTAAATGGATCATTGGTTTCCTCAACGGCTAACGGTGCGGGAAGACAGTTCAATTATTCTCATACTGCCGGTACTACGGTTACTGTGGAAATTAAATAGACACACAATCGAGAGAAGCGGCTGTATCCCGACGGGCAAGTGCCGAGAACTTTCCTATCGGCGCTTGTTCTCATGTAAGAAAGGAAGTTGTCCATATGATTAAGGTTAGTTCGCTGACAACCGAATACGCAAATAATCCATTGGGAACGGACAAGTCCAATCCCCGGCTGGGATGGATAAACGAGTCCATGCAGCGAGGGCAGCGTCAAACCGCTTATCGCATTCTGGTTTCCATGTTTGAAGAGAATCTGGACTCCGGGTTCGGAGATGTATGGGACTCCGGTAAATGCGAGAGCGGCCGCTGCGTTTGTATCGATTATGCGGGAGAAAAATTGCAGTCCGCTACCCGTTATTACTGGAAAGTATGCGTATGGGACGAAGAGGACCGTATTTCCGCATGGAGCCCAATCGCTTGGTGGGAGACGGGACTCCTGCATCCGGAGGATTGGTCCGGTGCGTGGCTCTCATCCGACGGCGAACATGCGCCGCTTTTCCGCAGCGAGTTCCAAATCGAAAAGCCCTTCAAACAAGCCAGGCTGTATATAAGCGCGGCCGGTTATTGCGAAGCTTATCTGAATGGCGGCAAAGTCGGGGACCACAAGTTGGAACCGGCGTTTACCGTTTATAATAAACGAAATTTATATCATGTATATGATATCGGGCCGCAGCTGTTGGCGGGTAAAAACGGTGTCGGCATTGAGCTTGGTAGAGGGTTCTACGGATTGCGGACACCCAATGTCTGGAACTGGCATAGGGCCGAGTGGAACGACAATCCCCGGTTTATTGCCCAATTGGTCATTCAATATACGGACGGATCTTATCTCCTCGTCAAGACGGACGATCGTTGGGAGTTGATCGAGGAAGGACCGACCGTATCCGATTCCATATTTGCCGGCGAACGGTACGACGCAAGAAAATACCCGACGAATTGGAATAAGGCAGATTTTTGTGCCGCGGATGCATGTAAACCGAAGATAGTTCCGCCACCATCGCCGCGGCTTGAGGCCCAGTCGATGCCGTCGATCCGAGTCGTGGGGCATGTGGATGCCGCAAAAATGGCCGTTTTAGGGGACGGCCACTATGTTTTCGATATGGGAGACACGATAGCGGGTTGGGTGGAAGCGACTATTCGAGGTGGGAGACCTGGACAATCCGTCTCATTTATTTACGGCGAAAAGCTGGATGAAACCGGCCGTGTCGATAACCGTCAGACTGCGATCGAGGCGGAAATACAAACGGATCACTATTTGAAATCGAGCGGGCAGGCTGAAAAATGGGAGCCGAAATTCAGCTATAAGGGTTTTCGGTATGTAGAGATTTCGGGGCAAGGAATCAACATGGGACTTTCAGATGTGATAGGCAAACGCGTGCATACCGATTTGCGGTCAACGGGACGTTTTCAATGCTCCAATCTTCTGTTTAACCGGATTCACGAGGCAACCCGCAAGACGTTGCTAAACAATTTTCACGGCATTATTACCGATACGCCCAAATACGAGAAAAATGGCTGGCTCGGCGATGCCCAACTGATTGCCGAAACGGCTGCCTTCCAGTTTGATATGGCCTTGTTCTGGGAAAAATGGCTGATCGACATGCGCGATTCCCAACGGTCGGACGGGTCGATTCCCGTTATGGTTCCCGACAGCGGGTGGGGCGACTTTCACGCGCCGGAATGGAGCAGCGCCTACGTCCTGATCGCCTGGCGTTTATACTGGTACTATGAGGATATGCAGGTGCTCCGGGAGCATTACGGCAGCTTGAAAAGGTATATCGAATATGAGATCGGCTTGCTTGACCGTGGAATGTCCAGCAGCGATTTGGGCGATTGGTTGGCTCCCGGCTATTCGGAAGGACGTTCCCCGGAGGGCGGTCAAATTACTTCATCGTTCCACCTCATTTTGGTACTGCGAACGATGGCCGGCATTGCGGGCCTATTGGGATTTTCCGCAGATAGCGAGCGGTACGGGGAATTGGCCGAAGAAACGGCCGAAGCACTGAACCGCGAATGTCTCGATCGGGAGAATGGACTTTATCATACGAACCAGGAAGCGGGGTACCGGCAAACGTCAAATATACTGCCGCTTGCACTCTCTTTGGTGCCCTCGAATGTCGAGAGGCGGGTCGAGAACCGCTTGCTCGAGGATTTTGAACGGCGAATGGGCGGTCATGCCGATGTAGGCATTATTGGTCATAAGTATTTTTACCCGACTTTGACACGATTGGGATATGGAGAGGCGGCTTATCGGGCAGCGACACAAACCGCTTATCCGAGTTTGGGGCTATGGTTTGAGCAGGAAGCGACCACGTTATGGGAATATTGGGACGTTAACACTCGTTCGAGAAATCATTATATGTTCGGGACCATCGTGCAATGGTTTTACGAGTATATAGCCGGCATTCGGCAAACCGCAGCCGGTTGGTCCGAAATGGAGTTCAAGCCTCACGCGCTTGGCGACCTGACTTCGGCCGAAGCCACGTTGGACACGGTAAAAGGGACTGTACATGCTGCATGGAGCCGTACGGCGGACATATCGTTCGAACTGACGGTGCATGTCCCCATGCAATCGCGCGCGATGGTTCACGTTCCTATATTGCCCGCAGGGCAAATAACGGAAAATGGGCTGCCGGCTGACCAGGCCTGCGGCATTCAATATATCAAAGACGAAAACGGATTTCGGGTTTATGAAATCAAGGCAGGCCGTTACGCATTCGCAAGCAGATAATCTCAGAAATATCAATAGCTTAAGGAGCATGATTCATGTCCAGTACAATAAACGATGTAGCAAAGTTGGCCGGCGTATCCAGACAAACGGTTTCACGGGTCATCAACAACTCGCCGCTCGTAAAACCCGAGACAATCGTGGAAGTCCAAAAAGCAATTACGTTGCTCGATTATCATCCTAACGCGGTAGCTCGCAATTTGGCGATTAAAACGGTTAAAACCGTCGGTTTGTTCATGCCTTTCGACGTGGAACAAGTGAGGCAGAATATGTTCTTCTCCACGATATCCGCTACAATATGCCATTATTATGCAAAGCAGGACTTTGTACTTCAATTGTTTACGTCGCCGGATGATCGCAATTATAGCGAGTTGTTTAAAAAACTGTATCGCGAGAAGCGAGTCGGCGGGTTGATCCTAACTTGTCCATCCGTGAATAACGAGGACGTGATGGAATTGCTTGCCGCAAAAATTCCGTTTGTGATCATCGGTCGGCCGGGGTTGGAGCTCGAGCAAATCAACTACGTGGATGTAGACAATGTCAAGGCAGCCTACCTTGCGGTTCAAAGGATGCTAGAGCTCGGTCATCGCAAAATATGTCTTCTAAACGCGCCTTCATCTATGACGCTAGCGGTAGATATTCGCAAGGGAGCCGAAGAGGCTTACCGTGAAGCAAGCATGCCTATAGGAAACTTAAGCGAAATGCACATCGATCTCACTTTGAAATCAGCTTATGAAGCCACATTGCATGTTATGTCCAGGGACGATCGTCCGACCGCATTCGTGACCGCCGACGATTTAATTGTATTGGGTATAAAAAAGGCTACGGATCAATTGAATCTATCTATCCCTACGGATCTTTCCGTCATATCCGTTATAAAAAACGGCTGGGCCGATTTGCTGCCTATGCCGCTCACATACATTGACGCTTCCTTTGAGGATTTGGGCACGCGATCCGCTCAATTCATGTTGAAGACCATTTCCGAGCCTGAAAAAAAACATATGATGCAGAAAAAGCTGAAACCGGAACTCATAGTGGGGGGAACGTGCACGCGAGTTGCAATGCCGGTATGAGCGAACCGAATGAGCCCCTGAATCCAATTTCAGAGGCTCATTCGCGCGCTCGGCAGCGCGGTGGAGGTCTCAGCAAATTTTATCCTTCTGCCATCTTATGGATTCGTCAAATGAAACTTGCTGCAGCTTCTCTTCCGTCCAGTAATATTGCAGATCCTTGCGTTCCCAGCCCATGTACAGCTCATCCCACGTATAGGGTCCATGCGGCAGCAGGGATGAGGCTTCAATAGGCTCGCTTGCAGGCTGAAATCGTAAATCGCAAGAGAGCCTTATCCGGCCCGGCGTTTGATTGCGAAGCGCTTTATGGACGGTCAGGCTGTTGAAGGCAATGACATCGCCCGCTTCATAGTCCCCTCCGGCCCATTCGCATCCGAGTCCGCAAAGAATGGATTCCAGTCCTCCGGCGCCGGAATTCGCTGTTACCCCGAGCAGGCCCGCACGGTGACTTCCTTCCAGAATCGTCAAACCTCCAAGTGTTCTGGGGACGTCGCCGAGAGGCACCCAGGTGGTCCAAGTCTCATAGCTTCCCTGAATGTGGATGAAATCCTGATGGGACGGCGTCGGATGCGCCATCTTGTGAGGAAGCATCAGCCTGCCGATATTGCGGGGATGCGCAATGGCACGCTCGCCGAACAGCGTCGTGAAAATAGACAGCAGCTTCGCCTCATGTGCCAGCCCATGGAACGCTTCCAGACGCTGCACTTCCTTATAGATGTGAAGCGGGACGCCGACGCCATTCCAGTTCGCCTCTTCTTCGCTCAGACTGTCGACAGCGGCCTGGTTCGCAGCGCCTGACAAGAGCGGATGGCTCCGATCCAATAGTCCGTTAGCATCCAGGATGGTTAGAAGCTGGCGCCTCACTTCCAGAATGAGCTCGCGAGGGAATAAACCTTTAAAGAAAAGATATCCATCTTTCTGCGCTCTATCCCTTAACGCTTCGGCATCGTGTAGAAGTGTTGTAGAGTCCTTGAACGTTCGCGTTACTGGTTTGAGGTCGGGATTGGAAAGCGACTGAGACATAGCTAATCCTCCTTATTTATCAAATATCGATCTATACCTTTTAGTATAAATACCGTATTTACAGAAGTATTTAGATAGTGCAGACTTAAATTTAACGATTATCGATATAATGAGGAGCTATGTCCAATGCATGACAAGCCCAATCCGGCCCGAATTCCGTGGCATCTGGTTTCCCCCGTCGTTTCTTATGCAAACTACTTGAACTGTCATGCCGGCGACAGCTTTGGGCCGCGCGTGATCGAAGATTATCAGTTCTTGTTTGTTGCATCGGGAAAAGGCCTCGTATGCATTCAAGAGAACGCATACGAGGCCTGCAGCGGAGATTTATTCTATTACGGACCTAACGTTGTACATTCCATCATCGCGGATAAAGTGGAGCCCTTCTCCCTGTACGGCCTTCATTTTAACTGGAGCTCCGAGCTCGTTCCAGTCGATCGCCGCATAATGCCGCACATTTCTTTCGTGAAGGGGCAAGAATACACCCGCATGGACAACCGTATTTGCATTGGCGACAACCTGTCGGAGACGTTGTTTATTCAAGACTATCAGAAGTTGTCCAGACAAGTGTTCCTCCCTTATTTCGAAAGACTTGTTCGTGTCTATGGCGCCAATGAAGCCTTTGCTCCATTGCAACTGCGGGCTTATGTAATCGAGCTGCTCATTGCGATGAAGAAAACAGGCGAAGCGTCCGAGTTGTCGCTTGAGACGACTAATCCCGTTGTGCTTGCTATAGCTGATCAACTGGATCAACGGGTAAGAGAGCGCTACGACAGGCAATGGTTAAGCCAATATACCGCGTATCACCCTGATCATGCGTCTCGTCTGTTTCGCGAACATACAGGCCGAACACCTTATAACTACTTCATGCAACGAAAAATAGAGCTTGTAAAGCAACTGCTTGTAAGCACGAACGATACTCTGCTTGAGATCGCGGACCATGTTCAGGCCGGTTCTATTCATGCTTTTACAAAGTGGTTCACTCACATGACGGGCTTATCGCCGGGCCGCTTTCGGAAGCGAAGCAGGATGATCTGAGAGGATCCCTACAAAAAAGACCGCTCCCCACTGTATATACATACAGTAGAGAGCGGTCTTCTGTTCGATACGGGTTCCCGCATCGACTGTTATGATCGGAGTAACACGATTCGAACGTGCGACCTCACCCACCCCAAGGGTGCGCGCTACCAGGCTGCGCCATACCCCGACGCTAAAATAGACAGCGTTTTCTTAACGCTGATTACTTGAAATTATACTACTCGTTTCCCTTGCTGGCAAGAGCCTGCCTAGTAAATCGTCCCAAATGTTAAGTTTTTGTTCTTGTCTCCGGGCAGCCTGCATTTCCTATACAATAAAGGCATTCGGTTTTTTACGGGAGGCCAAGCCCATGAAGTCGTTTTCGAAGGAAGAACGCAGTTGGATGTGGTATGACTGGGGGCATTCCGCTTACTCCGTCATTATATCGACTGCCGTATTCCCGCTGTTCTACAAGGCGGCTGCCGAACAATCCGGCATTAGCGGAGCCGATTCCACCGCGTACTTGGGGTATGCGATCGCAATCTCAACGCTTATTCTTGCCCTGCTTGGACCCATCTTAGGGACCATTGCCGACTACCAAGGGTTCAAAAAAACCTTCTTCGCCGGCTTCAGCCTGCTCGGCATCATCTCTACGGCGCTGCTGACCTTCATACCAAACGACCATTGGCAGCTGCTGCTGATTTGTTATGTCTTTATTATGATCGGCTCCGCAGGATCGAATGTGTTTTATGACGCCTTCCTGGTCGACGTGACCGATGACGAGCGGATGAACAAGGTGTCAACGCGGGGTTTTGCGCTTGGTTATATCGGGAGCACGATCCCTTTTATCGTCAGCATTGCGATCATTCTTCTGGCTCAACAAGAGGTGCTTCGGCTGTCGGTGACGGCGGCCAGCCAGATTGCGTTCTTCATCACGGCAGTCTGGTGGGGGGCGTTCACGCTGCCCATGCTGCGGCATGTCCGGCAAAAACACTTCATGAAACGGGAGCCCCGCATTATCGCGAACAGCTTCGGCAGGCTGTGGGGCACGCTGAAGGAAATTAAACGATACCGGGCGCTGTTTCTGTTCCTGCTGGCGTACTTCTTCTATATCGACGGGGTAGGCACGATTATTACGATGTCCAGCGCCTACGGCTCCGATTTGGGTATCGAGGCGACGGATTTGCTTATTATTTTGTTCGTGACGCAGGTTGTGGCAGCTCCGTTCGCAATGTTATACGGGCGCCTAGCCGACCGATTCGGGAGCAAGATGATGCTTTACGCGGGCATCGTCGTGTACATCATCGTGTGCATTTACGCCTACTTCATGAAGACGGCGTTCGATTTCTGGATTCTCGCCATGCTGGTCGCTACCTCGCAAGGAGGCATACAAGCCTTGAGCCGATCCTACTTCGCCAGAATGGTGCCCAAACAAAACGCGAACCGCTTCTTCGGCTTTTATAATATTTTCGATAAGTTCGCTTCGATCCTGGGACCTTTGCTCGTCGGCATGACGGCGCAAGCTACAGGCAATACCAGTAAAGGCGTGTTTAGCCTTGTCGTCCTGTTCCTGATCGGTGGAGCCATTCTTACGCGGGTGCCGGAGCCGGGGCAGGGATCCGCGATCCTGCATGCGCCTGGCGGGAGCGGGAAGGGGAGCGGAATAGGAAGTTGAACCGGGGGGACTCTCTGTGAAAAATAGAATGCCCGACCTTTCGGGAAGAAGCGGGCGGAGGCATCAAGCCTCCGCCATGATTTCGCCGGTGCGGCTCAAATCGTAGTTGGCAATCGCGCGAAGTTCCCGCTTGAAACCGTCCGAACGCAGAATGCCGAGAACGGACTCTATCCAGAGCTTGTTCTCCGGCTTCTTCAGCATGACCAGATCGTAACGCTCCTGAATGAGCGGGATGAAGCTGACGCCTTGTACGATGGAGGCGGCTTTGGCCGTCCCGACGCCGACGTCGGCTTCTCCGGAGGCGACCATAGCCGCAACGGACAGGTGATTCGTGAGCGTCTTCTCGTATCCCAGCAAGCCCTCCTGCGAGATGCGGTGCAGACGAAGCTGCTCGTCGAGCAGTACGCGGGCGCCGGCGCCCTGCTCCCGGTTCGCGATGCGCATTCCGGGACGAGCGAGGTCGGTCCAGCATGTGATGCCGTGCGGATTGCCCTCCGCGACGAACAGACCTGCGCTGCGGGTCAAAAGATTGACGACGAGATGAGGCATGCCGACGAGTAGACGACGGATGTATGGCACGTTGTAATCGCCGCTGTCCCCGTCCAGCAGATGGGTACTGACAAGATCGGCTTCGCCTTTGTACAAGCGGATCAGGCTGTCCATGCTCCCCATGTGCGACCGAAGCATCCGATATTCCGGTAGCTCCGTTTCCAGATGTCTGGCGAGAATGTCCAGGCTGATGTCTTGTCCCGTAATAACAATGGAGCGGGGAATTGGCGGGGAACTTGCAGCAGCGGTCGGAGCGATTTCTGCGGTCTTCACGTCCAAAGTTGCAGCAGCGGTCGAAGCGATTTCTGCGGTCCTCACGTCCAAAGTTGCAGCATCCCGCTGGTCTTGCGCCGTTCCCTGGTCTAGCCTTGCTGCGGCAAGCGACATTCCGGTCGATTCGGCGGATGTCCCGACATCGTTCGAAGCGGGCTGCTGTCTCGACGCCTCGCCTTTCGTATGCGGAGCAGCTACGGATGAGTTTCCAGTTAATCCGGGTTGCGGATTTGCGATACGACCTGTATTTGAGGCGGGCCAGTCGAGGGCGTTCCGCCGCCCGGCAGAAACCTCCGGGACCGTTCGGTTTCGACGCTTGTACGCCTCCAGGTCGGCGGCGTCCACCCGCATTTGTTTGCCGACGCGGTAAGAGGAGAGTTCGCCTTTTTTGATCAGGTCGTAGACGGTCAGCTTGGAAATTTTGAGCAGCTTCGCGAGCTCGTCGGTAGTATAAGAGATGTCGGACGGTTGTGACATGGCGTATGTTCCTCCCGCTGAATTAGGCCGTTAATTTATGAGTTCTATTATAGCATAAGAGTCGGTACGCGGCTTCCGTTCTGTACGAGGGTCGTTCTGGTAATCCGAATCGGGCGAGGGGCAAGTTTCCTTGAGAGTGTCGCGACATACGATGGTGTGAGGAGGTGTGCAGCCCATGCCATGGTATCAGAAGGCGACGATGCTCATCGGCCAGCCTGTCGGGGTATCCTTGACGAATGGTCAAGGCGTGTCCGGCGTCTTATGCAGCTTGAACAACAACATGGTCATCCTGCAAGAATACATGTACCAGAACCAATATGCCGCTAAACAGTATCCATTCCATACCGTTCAAGACATCAACGGATTCCCGGGATGTTCGACGTCGGCGGGACCGTTTTACTAGGAGATTGATGAAGCGGTTGAGGAACGTTTGTATAAAAAGGGGGCGAAGGCTCCCCTTTTTGATGCGCGCGGGAGCTTCGCGCCAGTAGCCCGACTTTTTCGGGCTGTTGCGCTCCGCGAAGCCGTACGCGCTGCAATAGCCCGACTTTCTCGGGCTATTGCGCTCCGCGAAGCCGCTCGCGCAGCAGTAGCCCGACTTTTTCGGGCTATTGCGCTCCGCGAAGCCGCTCGCGCAGCAGTAGCCCGACTTTCTCGGGCTATTGCGCTCCGCGAAGCCGCTCGCGCAGCAGTAGCCCGACTTTCTCGGGCTATTGCGCTCCGCGAAGCCGTACGCGCTGCAATAGCCCGACTTTCTCGGGCTATTGCGCTCCGCGAAGCCGCTCGCGCAGCAGTAGCCCGACTTTTTCGGGCTATTGCGCTCCGCGAAGCCGCTCGCGCAGCAGTAGCCCGACTTTCTCGGGCTATTGCGCTCCGCGAAGCCGCTCGCGCAGCAGTAGCCCGACTTTCTCGGGCTATTGCGCTCCGCGAAGCCGCTCGCGCAGCAGTAGCCCGACTTTCTCGGGCTATTGCGCTCCGCGAAGCCGTACGCGCTGCAATAGCCCGACTTTCTCGGGCTATTGCGCTCCGCGAAGCCGCTCGCGCAGCAGTAGCCCGACTTTTTCGGGCTATTGCGCTCCGCGAAGCCGCTCGCGCAGCAGTAGCCCGACCTTCTCGGGCTATTGCGCTCCGCGAAGCCGCTTGCGCAGCAGTAGCCCGACTTTCTCGGGCTATTGCGCTCCGCGAAGCCGCTTGCGCAGCAGTAGCCCGACTTTCTCGGGCTATTGCGCTCCGCGAAGCCGCTCGCGCAGCAGTAGCCCGACTTTCTCGGGCTATTGCGCTCCGCGAAGCCGCTTGCGCTGCAGTAGCCCGACTTTCTCGGGCTATTGCGTTCCGCGAAGCCGCTCGCGTTGCAGTAGCCCGACTTTCGAGACTGCCGAATCGATTGGAATTAATCAACAGTCTCGGAAATCAGGCTACAGAAACGCACAACATTGGCGTGTGGAGCAAAGTAAGGCGTTAGTCCCTCAGCTGCCCTAAAGACATCCCTTCGCCAGAGTAATATTACCTCACATGAAGGTTTACATCCAACCAAAAGCAGAATTATAATTATATCTAGATATAAATAGATATAATTAGTTGGAAGGTGTTGGGTGGATGTTGGGGAGAACAGTGAGGTTTCATCCGATTTGGTTATTGGCGTTAGCGGTCATGATCATCATGGCTGGCTGCGCGTCGGGCTCGAACAAGAAGCAGCAGGAAGCTTCGGGAACGCCAGTCGAGCTAACGGTGTCTGCCGCTGCCAGTCTGACGGATGCACTCGAACAATTAAAAAGCATATACGAGTCGAAAGCAGGAGGCGACGTGAAGATTTTGTACAATTTCGGAGCTTCCGGCGCGCTGCAGACCCAGATCGAGGAAGGTGCCCCAGTGGATTTGTTTTTGTCGGCCGCTACCAAGAATATGAAAGCGTTGGTGGACGGCGGCTACATAGAGGAAGGTCAGCAAAGCAACCTGCTCGGCAACGATCTCGTTGTCGTTGTACCAACAGACAGCAAGCTCGACCTTGCCGCCGTACAGGACTTGCAGGGAGCTGGCGTAAAACGAATCGCGATCGGCATTCCGGAGAGCGTCCCCGCGGGGAGCTACGCCAAAGAAGCACTCGAGCATGCAGCGTTGTGGGATGCCTTGCAAGGCGTAATGGTACAAGCCAAGGATGTTCGCCAAGTGCTGAGCTACGTGGAGACGGGCAATGCGGATGTCGGTTTCGTATACCGAACGGACGCGATGTCGTCGACCGCATCCAAAGTTGCCTTTGCCATATCGCCGGACAGCTACACGCCGATTCTGTATCCGGTCGGCATCGTGAAGGCGACGGAGCATCCGGAGGAAGCGGCGGCGTTCCTTGAATTTCTGCAGAGCAAGGAAGCGTTGGACGTCTTCGTTCAATACGGCTTCTCCGTTCCGAATTCGTGATCGGCATCGACTGGCAGACATTCTGGCCGCCGATTCGGCTCTCCATCCAGGTCACGCTGCTGTCCAGCATCGTAGCTGCCGTGCTTGGCATCGCCGCGGCATGGTGGATGTCCCGCAGGAAATTCCGCGGACAAACGATGGTGGATACGGCGTTCCTGCTCCCGCTTGTTTTGCCGCCGACCGTCGTGGGCTTTCTGCTGCTTATGCTGCTCGGACGCAGAAGCTGGGTCGGCCAGGCGATCGAATGGCTTTTCTCCTCGCCGGTTATATTTAGCGTGTGGGCTGCCGTCATCGCGGCCGTCGTCGTTGCGTTCCCGCTTGTCTACCAGACGATGAGGGTCGGCTTCGACTCCGTCGACCGCGAGCTGGAGGAGTCGGCGCGATCCATGGGAGCCAGCAACATGCAGGTGTTCCGCATGATTACGTTGCCGCTTGCCTGGCGCTCGCTGGTGACGGCGTACGTGCTCGGCTTCGCCCGCGGCCTGGGCGAGTTCGGCGCGACCCTGATGATTGCAGGCAACATTCCCGGCAAAACCCAAACGGTGCCTACCGCGATCTATGTGGCGGTTGACGCCGGCCGCATGACGATGGCATGGGCCTGGACGATTGGCATCGTCATCATCTCGTTTCTATTGCTCCTATTGACGGGGCGATGGAAAAGAAGGCACTAGGCGGAAGCCTCTTGATCCAGTATGATAGAGTTTGATAACGAACAATGCGAGGATGAAAGGGGATAGTCTCTTGGCCACACGCAAAATCAAATTCGATCGTTTCCCGAACGGCAACCAAAAAGCTGTCGTATTCAGCTTCGACGACGGACGCGAGCATGATCGTCGGTTAGTCGAGATGATGAATCGATACGGACTGAAAGGCACGTTCCATCTCAATTCCGGATTTTTTGGACGAGACGGGTATATCCAAGCGGAAGAGGTTCAAACATTATTCGAAGGGCATGAAGTGTCCGCGCACACGGTGACGCATCCGTTCCTCGAGCAGTCGCCTTCGGATCAGGTGGCGGAGGAGATTTTGACGGACAGGGCGGCGCTTGAAGCGCTTGTCGGGTATCCGGTTCGAGGCATGAGCTACCCGTTCGGCACCTACAACGACAGGGTGGTGGAGATGCTTCCTGCTCTGGGCATCGAAAATGCGCGTACGGTGCAGAGCCACGGCGGTTTCCATATGCCGGCGGACCCATTGCGTTGGCACCCAACCTGCCATCACAAGACGATGGTGGAGAAAGCGGAGGAGTTCCTGGCTTTGCAGTCTCGCCACTCGCGTATGGAGCTGTTGTTTATTTGGGGGCATAGTTATGAGTTTGCCAATGACGACAATTGGGAGTTGGTCGACCGTGTCGGCGAGCTGCTGGGCGGAAAGGAAGGGCTTTGGCATACCGCAATGTCGGAGCTGATCGCATACCAGAATGCCGTAAGCGCACTCCGTTTTTCTGTCGACAGGAGTCTTGTCCACAATCCGTCCGCTACCGATGTATGGATCGGCGTTGACGGGGACTCGGCCATGGTGCCGGCGGGCAAGACGATTACACTGTAGCGGCTGAACTTGATGTACGATGGGTAACGTTAGACAATGAGCGTCTTACGGTACTAATGTCATTATCCGGGAGAGCCGCTAAGCCCGCATCTGTCGTCGACATGTGAATGGAGACACGAATCGGAAATGTAGAGATCCGTTGAGCGGATTCACTCTATGGTGTGTGAAGGGATTCAAGCGGTATACTAATAGTTGGGTCGTTATGGAGAGGATGATCGCCGGAAATCGGGGATTATTCCTCTTTTTTGTTGAATTGTTTATATTATTGGCTCTGACCGCTCCTTATAATGAGAACAGTAAAACGTCATCTCAAGGAGGGAACGGAATGAAGGAGTGCTTCGCGCTTTTGAATAGATTGGCGAAGGGGACGCTGGATATGGATTTATACAGTTACGACCCCGGCGCCGGTCTAAAAGGTATTATACCCGAAGACGACCTGTTCTGGCATCGTAAACGCAATACCTGGGATTGGGGACAAGGCGTTGCGTGGGTCGGTATGATGGCCGCCAATGAATGGTTAAACGATCCCTTGATAGATGCCGCCGTACAGGAATTCGTGATCAAGCATATGGAGGATGGTTTGCCTCCGATTACCGTCAATTCGACTATTCCTTATTTGTTAATGATCCAGCTCTACCGAAAAACGGGAGAACAAACCTACCTCCGTCATGTCATTGCCGCAGCGGATTATTGCATGAATGAAGCGGATCGCACCTCTGACGGGTTATGGGTTCACACCACGCTGCATTTTGATTTCCCGCAAGAGGTATGGGTGGATACGATGTTTATGGCGGGCCTGTTCCTGATGAAAGTATCCGAAGTTACGGGCAATTCCGCTTATGCGAAGGAAGCCGCCTTTCAAATCAATGGACATGTACAAGCTCTTTATGACGAGGAACACTCCCTGTTCTATCATGCTATTCGCGCCGAGGAGCAACGGCCCATATCGGATGTGCATTGGGGAAGAGGAACCTCCTGGGCGACGATTATTATGATAGAGGCCTTAACTGCGGGCATTTTGGAGCAGGCTGCGCATGAGAGCGTGAAGGAGATATTTAAAGCCCACACGGAAAAGCTGGTACAGCTTCAAGACATCACTGGACTATGGCATACAGTGCTGGACCAGGAGCAGACATATCTGGAGTCCTCATGCTCCGCAGGTTTTGCCTATGCTATTTTAAGAGGTTTGAAAGCAAATCTACTGGAAGGCTCGCATTACGAGCAAGCTGTAGAACGAACGTTTACCGCGTTTGGACATTATATCGATGGCGGCGGAAGATTGTTTTCTTGTTCGGCCGGCACGGCGGCTCATCCCCATGCGGATTTGTATATTGCGATACCGAATTCATACATCCAGCCATGGGGCCAAGGTTTGGCGTTGCTCTTTATACAAGAATTTTGTAAAGGAAGGAGATCATGAGCATACGGGAGACAGACAAGGGAGCGGAGGTCGTTTATGCGTCCAGGCAACAAGCGGTCCTTCGTCATATTGCCGCTATGGTCGATATCGATTTGCCTGACCTGCCGGAACGCTTGGATTTTCAAGGCACAGGATTTCAAAGTTTACCGAACGTAGAGCTTGTTCAATCATCGGGCAAGCGGAAGCCGGTGTCGGCGCATATCGAGGGCGGCTTCTGGATTGCAAAGATGTATTGCGAGCCAGAGCATGACTACGATAAGGTTATTCGGAGATTATTGCTAATTGTAGAGGCTGAGGAGCGGAGTGGGAAGCCGCGATACATCGAAGTATCCGATTTTATCATTGCCCAGCTAGCACGAATTTATATGTTGTTCAAGGGCACAATTCGCGTTTCGGCCGAAGTGTGGAACGAAGTGGAACGGCAGTTAACGACCTATCGCTATGCTACCTTTCACGAGCCGATGTCTGAGAATCACAAAGTTATTCATCTAAGCTCCGAATGGTTTGCGATCCATCGGTTCCCAGATGCCGCCTTTTATGACGGATTGACGGGAGAAGAGAAGAAGAGGCAAGTGAAACAAAATATAATTCGGTTCCTGGAAAAGAGGCTTAAATACGGCTGGAGCGAGTTTGATTCATCCGGCTACTACAATGTGGACTTCGTCGCTCTGCTTAATCTTATTGCTGTTGAACAGGACTTGCAAGTGAAAGCGCTTGCTCAAAAAACGTTGGATTTTATGCTGGTCGATTTGCTGCATCATTCTACTAACGGGTACGTTGGCGGGGCGAAAGGAAGAGTAAAGCTTTCCAATATTGTCAATTCAAAAATCGGTGTATTCTGGCCCTTGTACGTATGTACAGGGTACCCGGAACATATGGAGTTCGACGACCATATGGAATGGTCCACCTCCTTTTTTGCCACCAGCGCATATCGGCCGCACCCTGCCATAGCTGTGATCGGTACGGAACGAGTCGAGCCCTACGAAGTGAAAGAACGAAATGTCCTTTACACCATGCCGGATGATGAACAGGTAACAGGAAGTTTAAAGCGCTACCATTATGTGACGAAAGATTATGTGATTGGGTCGATCGTACAGAAGGATGAGCTTGAGCCATACAATTTCCACAGATGGTTGAACGGGCATCAAGAGCTGAGCTGGAGCATTGTGTTTGCGTCGAATCCCGAAGCGCTTATCTTCTCAAGTCATCCCGGGCATGATCAACTGGTCGATTGGGGTATGCACGATTATTGGACCGGGGATACGCATTGCGACTGTCACCGTTATGTACAGCGCCGCAATGTGTTGCTTGGACGCAATGATATTCGGAAGGAAGAACAAGCGGGGTGGATTCACTTTTATATTCCGAAACATGCGTTCGATCAAGTGCGTGAAGACTACGGGTGGCTACTTCTACAAAGCGGCAACGCCATCGCCGCCTTAAAACCTGAGCCTGGCTATTACTGGACAAAGGAAGGGCCTTGGGCGGAGCGGGAAATCATTGTTCCGGCGGCGAGCAGCGCATTCGCGATGGAAATATTCGACGACGGACAATACACATTGGACGAACTGCTGCCCTTGCTCAAGAATAGAAGCGTGTCTCTGGCGGATGGCATCGCATTCTATCATAGTTTATCCGGCGTTACATTGGAGCTCGACGCACAGGGGACAGGAAAAGTGAATGGTTCGACGATGAATTACGGACATTATCCTAAATTCGGTTCCAAATATGTGTATTCAGAGTGGGGAAGCGACAGGCTTTCCATCAAGAATCAAGCGTCCGATACGGGGTGTTGGTTATGAAGACTTTCAAACTGCTGGCTTATTTCAATAGACATAAGCTGTTATATTTAATGCTGCTTCCGGGTCTTGCTTACTTTATTATTTTCAAGTACATCCCGATGGGCGGCTTATTACTGGCCTTTAAGGACTATCGAATATTGGACGGGATTATGGGAAGCCCGTGGGCGGGACTGAAATGGTTTGAGAAAATAATGAACTCGCCTTATTTTTTCAACCTGCTGGAAAACACATTGCTGATCAGTATTTACAAGATCATTTTTGGCATGCCGCCGGATATTATATTGGCTCTTCTATTAAATGAAGTCAGAAAAATCTGGTTCAAACGAACCTTCCAGACGATCACTTATTTGCCCTACTTCTTATCCTGGGTCATTGTATACGGTATTTTTATGGGGCTGCTTATGCCGAATACCGGCCTGATTAATCAAGCTATTACTTCCCTGGGATTTGAACAAATATCATTTCTGACTTCCAATGAATGGTTCCGAACCATCCTGGTTGGCACCGAGATATGGAAAGATATCGGTTTTGGCACAATCATTTATATTGCTGCTTTAGCCTCAATAGACCCGACATTGTACGAAGCCGCCAAGATGGACGGTGCCGGCAGAGTAAGACAAATGTGGCACATCAGTTTGCCCGGCATTACCGGCGTAATCGTCTTATTGTTAATTATTCGTCTGGGCAATATTATGGAGGCCGGTTTTAGTCAAATTTTCACCTTCCTTAATGCAGCTGTTTATTCTGTTGGCGATGTGTTTGGTACCTGGGTTTATCGAACGGGAATCGAAGAATTTCAGATCAGCATTGCCACAGCAATGGGATTATTCAACGGAATTGTTGGACTTGTTCTAGTCGTCCTTGCCAATTGGCTAGCTAAAAAAATAACGGGCTCCGGTATCTGGTAGGAGAGGACTGTACACAATCGTGAAAAAAATTTCCTTTTTCAGTATCATCAACTACTTGTTTTTAAGTTGCGCGGCGCTTACGGTCATTATTCCGTTTATGTATATCATTTCGGTTTCCGTAACTCCTGCAAACGTACTCCATGAGTTGGGATCGTTTCCGCTATTTCCGAGAGCGGTAAGCTTTGAAGCCTACAAAATGGCGCTGGAGCTGCCGCAAGTGCCGCGAGCCTTTCTCAATTCAGTGTTTGTCACCGTTGTCGGGACTGTACTCAATTTATTGTTGACCGTGCTTGTTGCGTACCCTTTGTCCAAGCTGCATTTGAAAGGCAGAAATTTTTTCCTTCTGTTTATTGTATTCACGATGCTGTTTGGCGGGGGTATGATACCTACCTATCTGATTGTCAAAAGCTTTGGCTTGATCAATTCGTTATGGGCGCTTATTGTGCCAACTGTGATTAGCGCTTTCAATATGCTTATAGTTAAGCAATTTTTTGAATCGGTGCCGAAAGAATTAGAGGAGTCTTCCGTAATTGACGGGGCTAACGACTCCCAGGTTCTGTGGAACATCTATTTGCCGGTATCATTGCCTGTATTTGCAGCGGTGGGACTTTTCTATGCCGTATCCCATTGGAACGAGCTGTTTCAAAGTATATTGTATATCAATCATGCCAACAAATGGCCGCTCCAAGTGGTGCTCTATCACTTGTTGAATACAGCGACGGCAATGACCAATCTGTCCGCGGCCGGAGAATCCTTCCTGACGCCCGATAAGCAATACCACCCCGAAAGCCTGCGAATGGCGTTAGTTATTATCGTGACGCTGCCGATGGTTATATTGTATCCGTTCGTGCAGAAGCATTTTGTGAAAGGCATGTTGACGGGTTCGATCAAAGGTTAGACATGGTTTTACAGGCGCAAGCCTTTAAAATGCGATATTCAAACAGAAGGGGATTGATACGATTGAACGCGACTCAGACTGCTACACGACGAAAAGGAATGAAGGCAATGCTGGCGGCAATGGTGCTGATCACATTATTGGCGGGGTGCACAGGCGGGCAGAAAGCTGGCACCAATCAAGAGCCGACGAAACAGCCCGAGGCATCCGCTGCTGCAACAGAACCGGCAGACAAGCTGGAGGAAATGAAAATTACGGTATTGGCGCGAAGTATGGATGTGATGATGCCTAATGCGTCGGACGACTTTATTAAACAAGCGATAAAGGAAAAGTTTAACGTAGAGCTGGAAGTCGAGCCTGTATTGGACGCTCAACTGAGCCAGAAGGCTGGCGCATACTTTGCGTCGGGCGACTTCCCGGACGTTGTCGCATTCCGCGGATTTGAAGAAGAATTTGTTAGACAAGGCCTTATGCTGCCTCTTGACGACTACTTGGATCAATTGCCGAACTATACAAAGAATTGGCCTGCAAGCGACCGGGCGCAGTGGACATTCAGCGAAGACGGCAAAATATACGGTATTCCGGAAATCAAGCTTAACGTCATGAATACGCTGTGGATTCGCAAAGATTGGTTAGACGCGCTGGGTCTTCCAGTTCCTTCTACCATGCAGGAACTGGCCGATGCGGGCGAAGCATTTGCCAAACAAGATCCGGATAAAAACGGCATTGCGGATACGTTCAGCTATTTCATCGCCGGCGACGGAGGCAATGGGGTGGGCGGCGTAGCTACCTTCCAGAGATTTCTGGGAACGCAATTCAATCAACCGTTTCTAAAGCAAGACGGAACGGTGGAATTCAGCCAATTCTCGGATGCTAACGCACGCTCCTTAAAATTTCTGAAGGAGCAATTGATAGATCGCTCCATTGATCCGAACTGGTTCCTGTTAAAAGGCGCCGATCAAGCAAATAAATTAAACGCGGGACAGATCGGCATTGTAGCCTCCAACGTAAGTTTTTATAATCAAACCAGCAGTTCTTCAAGCGCGGAAAGTCCGATCCCGGGCGAATGGATTCCGCTTCCGGACATTACCGATGAAGGCAAAGCGCTCAATTATAATTTTGTCGGTTTCCCGTTCCGCACGTTTTTCCTGACCAAAGATGTGGCTCCTGAAAAGGCGGATCGTTTTATGGAAATTCTGGAGTGGATGGCAACTCCGGGCGAAGGCTACGAGCTGATTACGTATGGCCGCGAAGGCATTGAATATGAGAAAAAAGGCGACGCCGTCGTACAACTAGTCAACCCTTCGGACACCGGCCAACTATGGCGGGATAACTACCGCTGGTTCTACGACGACAGAGACCCGTTCTGGCTGGCTGGTCTGACGGAGGAGCTGTTGGCCATTAACGCTAAGATGATCGATCGTTTTAATGCTCCGAACTATGATCTCAGAAGCTTGTCTTATTTGCAGGACTTCTCTCAAAACTCTTATTCCAACTACAATATTGCTGACTTCAACCGGTTCTATAATGAAGCTTTGTTCGAATTCTTACTTGGCAAACGAAGTTTTGACAAGTGGGAGGATTTCAAAAAGGAAGGCATCGAGAAGTTCCATTTCCAAGAGTTTATGGACTGGAACGAAACGAGGTTTAAAGAAAAATTGAATTTGTAGACGAAGAAACGAATCAAGCGCCGTCTCGGATCAGCAGGTCCGGGACGGTCTTGTAATCTTGATCGGGAGGCGAGCTTGATGAACATCAAAACGATATGTTTAACCGGATTTTTACTTGTTATGGCAGGTTTTATATTTAGTTCTCATGCTTCGGCGCATTCTTTGTACCAGAACGATTTTAATGACGGGGACGTAAGCGAATGGTTGGTTCAATCCGGTTCATGGTCGGCCGATGACGGCGGTTACCGTCAGAGCGGTACGGCTGCGAGCGGCTACCGAACTACGCTGACGAATAAACGATACAGCGATATTGAACTGTTGTTTGACTATACGATCGAAGATTATGCTGGCGACAGCGCCAACTGGGCAGGAGTGATGCTGCGGAAGTCCGACGTTGCCGACCATTATTCTGATAGCGGTTACATGGTGTATGTCAGACAGTCTGGACAAATTCATTTGTACAAAGCCGGAGTAGGCAACATTGCCAGCTATCAGACCGGGGAGGCGCAGTCCGGGCAGAAGAGTTTGCGGATTGTAGCTCAAGGCTCCGAAATAAGCGTGTATTACAACGGCGGGGCAACGCCCGTCATTTCGGTAACGGATACAGCCTATGCGAACGGATATGTAAGCCTGGTGACAGGCAAGACACAAACTCGTTACGACAATATATTCGTGAATTCGGATTACAGTTCAATTGAAATAGTGCCCGCAAGCTATCATCTGAATGTAAACGGCGTCACTTCATACCGCGCCATAGGGCATACAGGAAGCGCAGAGGATGACATAGGCGAGAGCTATTATGAGCTGCTTTATGACCATACCAAGCTATCGATCGATCCTGTCAGCCGTACGGTGAAGGGGCTTTCCGAGGGTGCCCATTCGGTAACCATCGTAAAGAACGAGCATTCCCATACCGTCACATTTGAAGTAAATGATTACAACAACGCAATTATGATGAAAGGGGATCAAGTCGTATATCAAAATTTCGAAGGAAGCGTTCCGGGTGAGTTTACGCCTGACGCCAACTTTTCCATCGTCTCGGACAATGGTAATCGCGTGCTGGCGATGAACGGGACGGGAGCGGCGATTAAAACCGGAGTCATCCCGGGAAATTATCATAGCTCGAATTATATGATCGAAGCCGATGTAAAGCAGATGTCTGGCGACGCGTCTACCAACGGCGGTTTCGGTTTTGGCTTGCGGAGCATGGCCGACGGGAAAAACTACCGATTCCGCTATCTAGACATTCTTAAATATAGCGGAACATCACGCAAATTCGATGCCAACTCTCCTGCGATAAGAGATCGGATCGGCATAGCGAGAGACGAAGCGGCGCAGCTCGGCACATGGTATTACGGTGCAATGAAGACAGACGCACCGTTGGGCATGCTCAATCTATCGTCGCGAAGCTTTAACCAATATTACAAGATGACTGCCGCTGCTGTAGGAACGGCAACCAGAAAAATCGACGGAACGGATATGTATCCCAATTTGATACTGCAAATGCATCGTTTGGACGGCAGTCCTGTCGGTTCGGTCGCCACGACGACGACTGGAGCGGATTTTAATCAGAACGGATTGAAAATGAGCTCTCTTATAAACGGCAGAGCCTTCCTGGGTGCGGAGAACACGCTTGTATATGTGGATAATGTAAGGATTACGAACCTGTATCCGCTCCAAGACATCCAGCTCGTTATTGAAGATGCCTGGATCGAACCGGGGCAGTCTTCCAAATTTATAGTAAAGGCGTTGCCGAGCGGAGACATTTTGCCGGCGGACAAAGTGACCTTCGTCTATGATTCCAGCCTCATCTCTCTGAATATAAGCGAACAGACGGTTACTTCATTGGTTGCGGGCGACCATCCAATCGCAGCAGTCGCGCAAGATGCCTTCAACAGCTCCGAGAAGAGGTATACCGCGATTCTAACGGTAACAGACGGTCCGATTACGGAGGATTTCGAGCAAGGAGCAACGAATCAACCGCGTTATTTCCCGGTGCCGGCCTCTTCCATCGCAAGCGACGGTTCCAATCGTGCGTACCGCCTTAACAATGAGATTAGTCCGCTATTCGGTCATGAGGAGTGGACTCATTATTCGGTGGAAGGAAAGATCAAAATTGTAAATCGCATGCTGGACGCCTCGGATACGAATACGTCCTTTGAGATTGTTATGCGGCGCAAGGCGCTGCAAGGCGAATACAGGGGACAGGCCGGGCATTCGTTTGTGTATCGGATCGGTTCGGTCAGCGGCGATAACTATATGCGAATCGGATCGGCAGCGGGACCAAAGCTCGATGTTGAAGGTCCCAATTGGAGCTTGTTTAAAGCGGAAGTGAACGGCAATCAGCTCATATTTACGCTGGGCAATGTAAAGCATTATTATGCGCTGCCGACGTTCACGAACGGCGGCTTCAGCTTCCGTGCCAATAACAGCGAAATTTATTTGGACGACATTGTAATACGACCGCAGAAAGCCAATGCCGCAAACGCGTCTCCGGTCATCGCATTAACCTCGGATGTGTCTCATCTGACCGTAAACAAATACGATCTTGTTAATATGGCCGAGAGAACCGCCATATCGGCGCAGTATGGCGATGGCAGCAGCAAATTTGTTACCGCACGGGAAGGACTAAGTTGGTCTATCGTATCCGGAGGCGATAAAGCCGAGTTGCTTCTTGGGGACAAGATACGTTTCCGACCAGTCGCCGAGCATTCGAACACCGTTACGCTCCGGGCGAGCTATCAGGGCACAAGCGTTGATATTGTTATGACCGTCTTTGTGCCTGTCGGAACGGAATACGATTACATTAAAAGCGGCACCGAAACCCGGCAGGAAAGCGCCTGGATGAAGCTTGCTTACAACTACGGCTTCGGCACGCTGTATGAGTATACGCCGGTGTCCTATCTTCAATGGGTTTTCGGCAAGATGATGTTGTATCCGGAAGAAAAAAATTATGACGCGGAAGTGCAATGGATGATCGATGTCGCAGAGAAGGAAGAACTTAAGGGGATCGCGATCTCGGGCGCCGAATTCGTCGTAAATCAAATGCTTGTTTTGTACAAAAATCTGGATGGCAGAGTGAACGTTTCCCCGAATGTCTGGAACGACATGATTCATTACATCCAAACCTTTCATTATCAGCAGGCGGACGTTGAAATTTCCGAAAATCATAAAATTCAGCACTTCTCTATCGCGTTGATTACTGGCGAGACATGGCCTTCCGCGACGATGTGGAACGGACAATCGGGCGTCAATAACGTTCCGGTCTACAAACAATATATAAAAGACTGGATCAACCGGCGTTTAAAAGTGGGAATGGGGGAATACGATTCAAAAAGTTATTATGGCATCGACCTTGCCGCCCTGTCTATGTTGTATACGTATACGATCGACGCGGAAGTGAAGCAGATGGCTTCCGATATGCTAACTTATTTGTACGCCGATCTGGCCGTTGACTCCATTGAAGCCAAAATCGGCGGTGGCCAAGGGCGCGCGTATGCGAATACGATCGATGTGCACAACGGTTTGACGCAGTATGCCAACGATATCCTATTCGACAACTCTTTGAACAAAGTAACTGAACAATACAATTCGATGAATGTGCAGGGCGCGCCCGTGATGATCAGCTCGTATCGTCCCTCCGAGGTTCTTGTGAATCTGGTCAGGGATCAAACAAAGCGGTTCAACAATATCGAGAGGAAAACGATCTATCAATTGCCGGACGATTCGAGCATTACGCAAAGCTTAAAAAAATATACGCATGTTACGCCTAATTATATGCTGGGCTCCGTTATTCAGGAAGACAAGGTTCCGGGCCTGAACTCGGGCTACAGAACTCCGTCGGGTACATGGGTTCCGCAGGGGCATCAGGACATTCCCTGGATGCTGACGTTCGGCAAGTCCAAGGATACCGTCATTTTCGACAGCCATCCCGGACCGGCCGGAGAAACGGATACTTCAAGCAAACATGCGTATTTCAACGGTTCTTACGGCTGCTTCTGCAGCAAGCTGTTCCAGCAGGACAATGTGCTGATCGGCTTGCACAAAATTACAGGCTCCAGCCAGTTGCCTTATACGCACTTCTGGCTCATCAAAAATCAATTCGATCAGATTGATGAAGAGGACGGCTGGATTTTCCTGCGTCATCTGGATGTGTTCGCGGCGATCAAACCTTTGAAAAACGGCGCTGTTTCCGCCTCGTCGGCTTACGAGTGGACCCAATCGGGCAAATATGCCGATAGCGAAATCAAGATTCATTCGACGAATACGGCGTTTATCGTCGAGACAGTCGATTCCGCGGAGTTTAGCGGCAATTTTGACAGTTTCAAGTCCGCGATAAAAGGAAATACGATTGCGTATAGCATCGGCGCCCCTTACTATATTGAATATACCGGCCTGAACGGGAAGCTTCTCCGGCTGGAATTCGATACGGATATTCGTTCCGTGGATAACGTGCCGATAGATTTTACGACTTACAAAATGCACGACTCGCCGTATTTGGCGGCAGACTGGAATGCGGGAAACATTGTGCTTCAGCACGGGGGATTAAGTCAAACGATCGAATTGTTCCCATAATGAAAGAAATCGCTTCCAATGCTGATGTATAATGGAATGAGTTAGGGGTTGATACTATTCGGCTGCGCAGCATTTCTACCAAATTGATGCTTCTGATCAGTCTGCTTGTCATACTCGCCGTATTCATTACCGGAATAAGCATATATTTGCGGATGCAGCAGCAGTTCGAAGAAACGCAGATGAATTCCGTTGCGGAATTGA
Source organism: Paenibacillus agaridevorans (assembly GCF_018604145.1). Classification (NCBI taxonomy): domain Bacteria; kingdom Bacillati; phylum Bacillota; class Bacilli; order Caryophanales; family Paenibacillaceae; genus Paenibacillus; species Paenibacillus agaridevorans. The sequence continues at coordinate 8,239,671 of NZ_CP075889.1, forward strand.
CGCAAATGACGAACAACTATATTGACCAGTATCTGTTCACGATTAACAATCTGTTGGTAGTCGCCAGTGAAAGTGGTCTGCTTGCATCCGCCGATAAAGAAGAGCTGTCCTTGTTTTTTGAACGGCAGCTCGTTCTTTCGGAGGATTTTATCAATTCTATCTTTTTTATAGACGATGTCGGGGATATGTACGGTTATCCGCAATTGGTGCTGGATTTTTTGCCGCAAGATACAAGAGACAAGCTGTATCCCTTTCAAAACCTGACTATGTATGGACAAACGGAGCCTTTCGATTTTCCTGTGCTGGGTAAAACGGTCACTATTTATCGTAAAATATGGGATCCTAGAACAAGAGATTTTGTTGGCGTTCTTGCAGTTAATATACAGCCCGATGAAATATTGAAAAAGGTAGAGGCGTATAATTCGTCGCTGAACCGATCCATTATTTTATTCACCCATACAGGAAAGCTGATTGGTCAAAATATGTTTAAAGCCGAAAGCGATTTAAACCGGGTAGAAAAGGAACCGCTGGTGCGCCGGCTCATTGAAAATCTCGATCAATATGCCACGAAGCGCGTGCAGGAATACGAGCATAACGGCACGCCCTATGTCTCCGCGCTGTCGAACCATAATTCTTTTGCTTGGAATGTTCTCGTGATGGTCAGCCAGAAGGAATTGTACGAGCAGAATCGGGAAACGCGCTTTTTCTTTATTGTCTACTTGGTTGGCGCATCACTGTTCGGCTTGCTTATCGGCTATTTATTTTCCAGTTATTTGAGCAACCCTCTGCTCAAGCTTGTTAACCAAATGAGACGGGTTGCCCGCGGAGATTTGTCACAGCGCATTCAGACACATCAGCAGGATGAGATCGGTTTTTTGACTCGCCAATATAACGTCATGCTTGATCGTCTTACGGAGCTTATGGAGCTATCCGTGACCAAAGAAAACGCGAAGCGGGAAGCCGAACTAAAGATGTATCAGGCGCAAATCAATCCTCACTTCCTGTACAATACGTTGAACTCTATTCAATGGATGGCCAGAATGAAGCGGATGAACGAGGTGGACCGCGCGGTAGCGGAGCTGGTGCCCATGCTGCAATACAGCTTGAAGAAAGGCGCGTTGACAAGTCTGGGGGAGGAGCTTTCGCAGTTGGAACGATATGGCGCGCTACAGTCCATAAGATACAGAGGCAGCATCAGTATTAGGGTAAAAGTGGGCCCAGGGGTCCGACGAAGCGAATATTGTCCGAGGATGATTCTCCAGCCGCTTGTTGAGAATGCCATTTATCACGGCTTGGAGGCTCGCCCTGGCGGCGGGATGGCAAGCGTGAGGGTTGAACGTGTCCATGCCGGCGACGGAATCAGAATACGCGTAATCGATAACGGCGTGGGGATGTCCGCCGACAAGGTGAAGGATTTGGAAGAACAGTGGAAAGAGCACCCGGATGAGGACAGATACCGAGGTATGGTGAACGTTGCCAGTCGGCTTCACTATGTGTCGGGCACGATTCGATGCTGGTCCAGAAGAGGGCTGGGAACCGTAATCGAGATGACCTGGGAGCGGGGGTTGGGGAGACATGAAGGGAACAACGCTTAGTTTAATTATAGTCGAAGACGATCCCTGGATTCGGGATGGCCTTAAGCAAATGATTAATTGGGATAAGCTGGGTTTCGAATTGGCCGGGGAAGCGACCAATGGCGAAGAAGCGATGCTGCTGTGCAGAGCCGTCCGACCTGATGCGGCGCTTGTTGACATTTCCATGCCTGTTATGGACGGGCTTGCATTTATCAAAGAAATCAAGCAGGAGCTTCCTTTGCTGAAAACCGTTATAATGACTTGTCATGATGAGTTCCGCTTTGCGAAGGAAGCGATAGGTTTGGGATGTCAGCATTATTTGCTCAAAAATACGAGCGATACAGAAAAAATAGAAGAAATTATAATCGATTTGCGCGACCTGATTATGGAGGAAAGAAGTAGGCTGGAGGCGCGTCAACTGCTGGATGCTTTGCAGCCGCAGTCCAGCCATGAACTTCGGGACGAATGGTTTTCGCATTTGGCGGAAAAACGTTTATCAAAGCCTTATAAGAAGCTGCTGGCCTTTTCGGAGCGCATCAAGACGGAAAGCTTCCTTCCTATGCTTGTCCATATTCATGATGACGACGATCGCGACAACGGGTTGAAATCGGCCAAGGAAGGGCTTATGTCTGAGTTGGGGGAACAGCATGGAGAGGCTTTTATATACCGGAGCCGTCTATATATTTATGTCCCGATGGAGCATACCAAAAGTTTTACTTACGAAGCATATACGGCCGCACAACAAGCGGCCTCGATCCGCAAACAGCTTTTGAGGCTGGAATCGCCCCCGTTTCTGTTGCTGGTTCAGGCCATTTTTAAAGGCGAAACCGAGTTTTACAAACATTTTGAGCGGTTTGAGCGGCAACTGGAGCAGTCCTTTTATGTGGTGGAAAATACGATTGGGCTTTGGTACAACGCGCCTCCTTACTGCGACAGGCCCGAGGAACTGTCCGCCGGGTTGCAAAAACTGGATTTTGGACAGCTTTCTGAAGCGGCACTGGATCGCGTCCTTTCCTCCCCTTTCCCGCCGGATTTAATGAAGCAGCAGTTGCTAAAGCTGGCGGACACGGGATCTGCGGAACAATTGGAGCTGAGATGGCGCTTGGAAAAGGCAGAGACCTGGCGGGCAGCAAAGAAGGCGTTCCTCGCGGCCATCGCGGAGAGAGAAGTGAGCCGACCCGCGCAGGTAAGACCCGAAATTGCGATAGCGCTGGCGTATATCGAGCAGCATTATTCGGATGGCAGGTTTGGACTGAAAGAACTCTCCGAACAGACGGAGCTTACAGCTAATTACTTCAGCAGTTTGTTCAAACGCGAGCTTGGCGTGAACGTCACTGAATATATTAATCAATACCGCATAGAGATGGCCAAGAAGCTGAGCAAAACCGATCATACGCTAAAGGGCTACGAGGTGGCTGAACGGGTCGGATTCCAGGATCCGCAATATTTCAGCAAGCTGTTCAAACAAAAGGAAGGAATGTCCTTCAAAAAATATCAACTCATGGGCGTACAAACACGGCTTCACAACACAGACGCCAGGAAATAGCGGGACGACAGCTTCAAGCCGCTTGGCATGCAATTCTGCTCCTGGGAGAACGAGGAGAAACATCAGATCGACCTGTTGCATCTGAGAGTTCCCGCGATGGCGGAGCGAGCCTGGAATGAGCGACGTCAGGTGGACTGGCCGATATTCGCCCGAATGTTAGAGCAGTTGGATCGCAAAACGATCAAGCTGCTGGAGAAGGGGCTGTCCACTTATTGGACAGCCCCTAGCCTTTAAACGAGCATTTACCCATAATTAAAGAGATAGAGTATTAAGCGGTATTTCAAAAGCCCGTTTAATCACTAAGCCGGCAGCAAGTTTCGTTTCGTCCGGTTTGTTATAGAGGTATGTCATTTGTACGTTATTAACCGTTACCGGCAGTTGATGCATGACTCTGGCCTTGATGTCGCTGAACATCTCGGGGCTGATCGATTGAATGACAAGGCCGGTCATAAGCAGGCTGTCTGGATTAATAAACGTAATAATGTTGGAAAGGGCTACAGAAATGCCATCGACAATTTTTTCATACAAGCTAAGGAACTTGGCATCTCCTGTTTTTATGCCTTCCGCAAACTCATCCAGCGTACATTTGATAGACACACCCAGCCCGCTGCTGGAAGCAAGCGTCGTTAAGCATCCGGATCTGCCGCAATGGCAAGGATAAGCGTCTTCCCCATAGAACCCTTTATAATGCCCGAATTCCCCCGCGACAAAGTTGGAACCCGCTATAATTTGTTTATCGACGACAATAGCGCCGCCGGTACCATAATCGAACTTAATTGTGATATTGTTATTCGATTCTTTCAAGCACCCGTTCATGTTTTCGTAAACGGAAAGAAGATTAACATCATTTTCGATATGCACGGGAATATGATATTTGTCTTCGAGAAGCTGACTGAGCCGCAGACGATGAAACCCTATGCCGGGCGTACGGAGAACGATGCCATGCTGGGAATCCACCAAGCCCTGTATACTGATGCCAATGCCTTTTATTTTGGAAGCGTTGGGCACTTGACTAATCAGCTCGTCAATGACTTCATGGAGTAGTTTCAGCAGCACATCAACGGAGCCATATTTGTTAATCGTGCGTTCGGCCGATGCGACGGCATCTTGACGCAGGTTGTACACTTTCCCGCGAATATATTTGCCGGCGAGCTCAAGTCCAATGGCATAAAAGCTGCCGCTGTTGATATGAAGGCCCACTCTTTTTCTTCCGCTTCCCGCTTCCAGATCCATGAGCTCTCCAGCCACGATTATTTTTTCCTCCAACAGGCGGTTAACGATATTAGTTACGGTTTGCCTGCTTAGTCCGGTCTTTTCTGAAAGCTCTACGCGAGAGATTGGTCCTTCTGAATAAATGAGAAAAAGAACCTTCTGCTGATTAATGGATTTTAGTAACATATGGCTAGTTTTTTTGACCGAATCTCCCACGATATGCATCCTCTTTCCGACAACATATTAGATATGAATCGAGATTCAAAACATTTGATAAATGATACACTTACTTTGCTCTAAGTGTAGCATTAATACGAAGGGAATAAAAGTTGCAAGTCAGGCAGGAATGAGAAACTTTAACCCCACAATACAAAAAAAGCTAAGGATTGTATTGACATTGTTTAAAAAATAGATATGATTAATTTGTAAACTGATTTGATTAAGTATAGCAAATTGACGACTAGAGGAGCAAGTCATGGTATGGATGGGATGGATAATTGCAGCAGCGGCGATAGCGGTCCTTACTTACATATGCTGGCTGCATGCAGTTAGGTTGAAGCCTGGCAAAGCAGATGCGCTTATTGTACTTGGCTATGTATCCAAAGACGGCCGAATACATCCTTTGCTTAAGGAAAGACTGGATGAGGCTTACAAACTTTTTCGGCAATTTGGGCACAAATACATCATTGTATCGGGGGGAGCAGTTGGTTCACGACATTCGGAAGCGGATCTGATGAAAAATTATCTGGTTGAGAGAGGCGTTCCGGCAAAAAGAGTTTTGAAAGAAGATAAATCATTGAACACGGTTCAGAATTTAATGTATAGCAAGCAATTATTGGAGCAGCAACGTCTAGAATCCTTTATCATAATAACGAATTTATTCCATATCCGACGGACAAAGTATATTATGCAACGTCTTGGGATGAAAGGCGGTTTCAGTGCTAATCGAAGCTTTAGAAGCATTGCGATATTTCAGCTGAAATTAACCTTTTTGGAAATTCGGGCTTTCAGGTTAACTCTCCCGATTATTAGAAGGGTCATTAATGATTATCAAAACAATTGACAAGTTGGCTGGCATGACTTTATTAAATAAGCGATATGCAAACGCTTACACATCATTTTGGAGGTGAGGCTTAAGGGATCAGATCCATTATTTATTTACAAAGTATTCACCTTGATTTGATTGATAATTAACAAAACATAGTTATCCTTGAATAGTTAATCCAATTTATTTATTAATTAAGAGGGGGAACCAAAATGTTTAATGGAAAAAGGAATCGATTAATGACTACGGGTGCCGCGGCAGTATTATCTCTAACGATGCTCGCCGCATGCTCAGGAAACAACGGACCTAGTCCAAGTACGACTCCTGCTGGCTCCGATAAGCCGGGTGCGACTGCAGAAGCAGAGGTTTATGAGAACGGATTGTCAAAGACCGAGAAAGTAACGCTAAAGGTAGGCTTCTTTGTTGGAGGTTATGGCCGGGAATGGTTCGATTATGCAGTTGATTCGTTCACAGCCAAATATCCGAATGTCAAAGTAGACATCACGGCTTCAGCCGATATGAAGACGATTCTTTCTACAAAAATCTCTGCGGGCAATGATAATGACATGTTTGACCTATTCAATACGGAGCCTTCCGGAGGCATTATAGGGCTCGCTGAAGCCGGTAAGCTTGAACCAATGGATGACATTTGGGATTTCCCTCTTCCAGACGTACCGGACAAAAAGGTCAAGGATCTTATGATGCCCGGCATGTACGAGTCAACGCCGCTGATCAACGGGAAAAGATATGAATTTACGACGGCGAGCAGCTTTGGCGGTTTGTTCTTTAACAAAAAGCTATTCGAAGAGCATGGCTGGAACCAGAATCCGAACACATGGGAGGAATTTAAAGCGCTGCTAGCAGACATTAAAGCGGACGGCATTGCTCCAATTACGTTCCCTGGCATTCATCCAAGCTACCATAACTGGGCTTTCGGAACAGCCAAGAACTTTGAGCTGGCTGATATCAATGGCCATGTCGATGAGTTTATCGAAAATTATAGAACTTATGGTCTGCCTCAATACACAAATCCAGAGACGGTTGAAACCTGGACGCGCTTCTATGAGCTTGGCAAGCTGGGATATTTTGCAGAAGGACTTCCGGCATTGAACCATACGCAATCGCAAATGCAGGTTATTCAGGGGCAAGCAGCAATGGTATCGACGGGGACTCATGTGGAGAATGAGATGAAAGAAGCAACGCCTGCGGATTTCGATTGGGGCTTCATGGCTGTTCCTTTCAGAGACAACACCAATCAAAAGCTTTGGATTCGAAGCGGAACTTCGAACTACAACTATATCTGGGCCGCTAAGCCGGAGCTGAATAAAAAGTGGGCCAAAGAATTGATCGCATGGCTCGTTACGCTTGATAATCAACAATTTGCTGCCGAAAAAGCAGGCGCTTTGCCAATGCGCAAGGATTTGACGGATGATCCTGCCAAAGCGGCTAACCTTTCCAGCTCTGCCCAATCCGTTCTGAAGTACATTGCGGATAATGATGCCCAAACTTTTAAAGCAAGCCGGTCTATCAACATTTCCGATCCGAATCTTGCTCAAGCGGAGAAATTAATGAATGAGAATATCGCTAAATTTGCCATGGGCATGCAGGATCCGAAACCGATTCTGGAGCAAGCCGAAGAACTGCTGAAGAAAGCTCTAGAGGCTGAAAAGAAAAATTAAGACGCGAAGGAGCGGGGAGGATTCCTCTCCGCTTCACCATTGCAGCCTCAGGGTCTTATAGGCTTCGCGCTGAACATGACTTATAAACGTCTAGTAAGATAGGAGTTGACCTCACGTGTCTGATTCAACCGCTGTGAAGACTGTAAGCAAGCTGGGTCTAGATAAAGCGAATACGCAGAAGTGGCTATTTCTGTTCATTGCCATCGTGCCTCCCTTTGGCGGCTATTTGCTTTTTACGTTGTTTCCGAACATTCTATCCGTCTATTATGCGATGCTCAATTGGGACGGGTTTACGGATGCAAAGTTTGTCGGTCTGTCCAATTTCATCACCGCATTTCAAGATAAATATGTTTGGCGCGCGCTTACCCATAACTTGATCTTCATGATAACGGTTCCTTTCTTCGTAATTATCATCTCTTTGCTTCTTGCCTACCTGATTACAAATAAAACGTATAAAGAAAATAAATTTTTGAAGGTGCTGTTTTTTTTCCCGAACGTTTTATCGACGGTCGTAGTCGCTCTCCTCTGGGCCTTCATTTATGACGGATCGTATGGTTTGCTGAACGGCCTTCTAAAATTCATCGGCATTGATATCGGGAATTTCTATTGGCTGGGCAATGAAAGCACGGCGCTTGCTTCCATTATCCCGGCATGGGTCTGGGGCGGCGTCGGCTTGTACGCCATAATCTTTGCCAATGCGATGCTGGCGATTCCGAAGTCTTTGTACGAGGCGGCGATACTTGAAGGAGCCGGCCATATGACGCGTTTGTTTAAAATTACGATGCCGCTCGTTACGCCAATTATCCGCGTCAGCGCTTTGTTCCTCGTTGTCGGCACCATGAAGGGCTTCGAGATCATCCTCATTATGACGAATGGGGGGCCATTTGGTTCGACGGACGTAATCGGCCTCTACATGTTTAACTTAGCCTTTGGCGTAGAGTATCGGAATTACGGCTACGCTTCCGCAGTCGGTATGATTCTGTTCGTTATATTAGTAACAGCCAAGCTGTTAATCGATAAATTTGTGCCGAACAAAGGCTACGAGTATTAGTTTCCATATGAAGGTTCGGAGGGATCTATTTGAAGGAAAAACCAACGTTAATGGACATTGTGTGGCGTGTGGTGCTTTATGCCTGGGCGCTAACCATTTTATTTCCTTTAGTCTGGGTTATTTATGAATCGTTAAAAAGCAATCCGGAGTTTTTTCAAGATATATGGGCGCTGCCTTCTGAATTTAGATGGCAGAACTATTCGAAGGCTTGGAATCAATACGGTTTTGGCCAATCGCTCTTAAATACGCTCTATTATGTTGGCGGAAGTCTAGTGCTGGGACTCTTCTTTACGACCATTAACGCTTATGCGCTTACTCGAATGACATTCAAAGGAAGAAAGCTGATTTGGGGCTTGATTATGTTGTCCCTGTTCCTGCCTGGCATCAATGCGCTTGTGCCTCAGTATGTCATTATGAGGGAACTGGATTTGACGAATAGCTTAACCGGATTAATACTGTTGTCCAGTTTGGGCGAAAGCGTGTTCTACCTGATGTTGCTTGGAGGATTTATGAGTTCTCTGCCTGTGGAGCTTGAGGAGAGCGCAACGATGGATGGCGCGACATTATTCCAAAAGTTTTGGCGCGTTATTGTTCCGTTGTCTACACCGGGAATTGTAACTGTCGGCGTATTCAAGTTCCTGGGCTTCTATAACAATTTCTTGGCGCCGTTCATCTATTTGAGCGATCCTAAGAAATATCCCATTGCGGTACAAATGTATTCGGCCAATAAACAAATGGAATTTACTGCAGATTGGGTAACCTTGTTTGCCGGCGTAACCATTGCAATGGTACCGTCCATTATTATTTATATTCTATTCCAGAGACTGCTTATGGAAGGTGCGACCATGGGCGCGGTGAAGGGATGAATGTCATGCATCAGGTACAAGCGAAGTATAAGCTGATTGCGCTGGATCTGGACGGGACTCTCCTGACAGATCGGGAGCAAATAACGGATGAGACTAAAAAATGGATTCAATATGCCGTAGACAACGGAGTGAAAGTCATATTTTCTACCGGAAGAGGCTTGCAAACCGCGAAGGGCATCTGGGATGAGCTTGGTCTCGACTCCCCGATGGTGCTGCTCAACGGCGCAGAGATATGGGAAGGGCCGGGCAGGCTTTATAAACGTTTCTTTATTCCTCGGGAAACGATTCGCCGGATCCATGCAATTGCTGCCGAACGAGGCGATTGGTATTGGGGCTATAGCGTAGAAAGCCTGACAGGCGCCAAGGACTGGACGCCGGAGATGTTCGAGCGGGATTGGATGAAATTCGGCATCGGCTGTCAAGACCAGAAGAAGCTTGCGGGACTAAAGGAAGAGCTGCTCAGCTTTGGATCGCTTGAGATTACCCACTCTGCCCCCGTCAACATGGAGATTTCTGTGCAAGGCATTACAAAGGAAAGCGGAGTACGCCAAGTATGTCAGATGCTGGGTTTGTCTATGTCCGATGTCATCGCCATGGGGGACAGCCATAATGACGCGAAGCTGCTGAAGGCGGCAGGTCTCGGTGTGGCGATGGCCAATGGAGAAGAGCATATCAAATCCATAGCGGACGTCATCACGGCTACCAACAACGAGGATGGCGTCGCTCAGGCGATTCGGAAGCATCTATTCCAAATCGAATAAACGTGGCAAATGTACGCATGTAGAGACAGAGGGGAGAACTTACAGATGAATGTTCAATCGAAAGAGATCAATTTAGATCAACTGGGCGACCCGATATACCAGGAGACAATGGAAGGCGAACCGTTGAGATGGCATTCTCCGCTCGAAGCGCCTTTTCATATCGCGGGCTTCCCTTGGCTTGCGCAGGATGGGATTTACAGACGCCTGCCCCTCGCTTCCGGGGCCGTCTTGCCGCCTGCGGTTGATACGCTTGCTTATTGTACGGCAGGCGGGCAAATTCGCTTTCGCACGAATTCTTCGAGGCTGGTCATAAGGGTGCGTCTTGCCGGACCGTCCAATATGTATCATATGGCGCCTACAGGGCAATGCGGAGTTGACTGCTATCTTGGAGAACCGGGAGAGCAGAGCTTTATAACCGCGGCCAAATTCAAGCCAACGGAAAGTGAATATGAATCAAAGCTTTATCGGTGGGATACAAAAAAAGAGGTGGCCGTCACCTTAAACTTACCGCTCTATCAAGGGGTAGAAGAGGTGTGGATTGGGGTGGATCAGGATGCCGACATAAGCGCTGCACCTGCCTATGCAAACAATAAACCCGTCATTATATATGGAACTTCGATTACGCAAGGGGGATGCGCCTCCCGGCCGGGTATGGCTTATAGCAATATTCTCAGCCGTATGATTCCGATGGAGTTCGTCAATCTTGGCTTCTCGGGGAATGGAAAGGGCGAACCGGAGCTTGCGCGTATTATTTCGGAAATCGATGATCCGGCGCTTATTATTCTTGATTATGAAGGGAATACGGGCGAGGCCGGAAATATCGCACGAACGCTGCCTGCATTCATCCAAATATTAAGAGAGCGTCAGCCCGAGGTTCCTATATTAGTAGTCTCCAGGATCAGCACTGCCGAAGACCAGTTCTATAGGAAGAGAAGGGAGCTTAATGATCGCCGCAGGCTGATTCAGATCGAGAATGTGGAACAGAGGCGGAAAGAAGGTGACCATAATATCCATTTCGTTGACGGTCTTAAGCTGCTGGGCAATGATTCCGTCGAAGAATGTACGGTTGACGGAACACATCCGACTGACCTCGGATTTATGCGCATGGCACAATCGCTTGAGCCTGTCATTAAGTCATTGTTGCGACTGTGATGAACAAGATAGTTGAGATGAACAGCCTTCGGACTTCATGTTTTAGTTTAGAGGCTGTTTGTTGATCGGACAGACACCTGTTATACCATTTTAGCCGAAAAAAGGAGAGGATTTATGTGAAGTCTCAAAAAAGAAGACTGCCTTTTATTGTGCTGGCCTGTATCATTGCGGGGGTTGTTAGTCTTTGTTACGGCATGTTGGTATTCGCGTCTTCGGAGAAAGGGGGAGTTGTTTCTGTCAAAGAGAGGGCCGAGTACTTGGGAGCCTCTCTGTACAAAGGTCATATGCATACCCATACCTCTCTTAGCGACGGGATATTGCTGCCTGACGATGCTTACAATTTTGTGAAAGCAAATACGGATTTTGATTTTTATGCAGTGACTGAACACGATGTGACTTACGACATCAGTACGGGCAGTGATTTTATTACGAATGTACAGGACTCTTATTCGGAAGAATACAAGCTGCTTCATGAGCAATCCGATGCTCACAATCGTGATAACGAATTTATTACGCTGCCTGGTACGGAGGTGACTTGGTATGATGAATCGGGCCATATTAACTTATTTAATGCCCCATGGTTTGCAAGAACACATGGAGTAGGCGCGGATGGCACTTGGGGCTGGAGCGACATCAAATACGATTTGCCAACCTTTTACGCAAGGCTTGCCCAAGATCCTAACGCGATTGCTCAGTTTAATCATCCGCGCTCGTCGGGAAATTGGAGCTTTAATGAATTTAAACACTATAACCGGGATGTTGACAGAAACCTGAACATGATGGAATACAAATCCTCCAATGATTTTGCGATCTATACCAAGGCGTTAGATCGAGGCTGGCATGTATCCCCTGTGTTTGGCGGAGACGAGCACAAAGGAAATTGGGGGATGGTACAGCCCCATGTGACCGGAATGTGGGGGGATAATCTCACAAGAGAAGGTCTTTACGAGGCGATGCGAAATCATCGCACCTATGTATCATTTGATCGTAATTTAGAAATGGCGGTTTCGGCAAACGGTCAGATGATGGGGGCGATCCTTCCAGCCGATACAAATGAAATTAGTCTTCATATACGAATAAACGACCCTGATGCTACTGATCATTTGGATAAAGTCGTTGTGTACAAAAACAGCGGCGAAATCGTCAAGGAGTACGGCAATATTGCCAGCAATCCATTTGAAGTGCAAGAAACCTTTGCAAGTACGGATGGGGACTATTTCCTCGTTAGAGCTTTCCAAGGGGACGGCGAAGAAGCTATTAGTGCTCCAATCTGGATTGGCGAGGAAACGAGGGGCACGGTGCATGCGCCTGAAATTACGGTGCAAGGACAGTATCCGGATACGATTAAGCTTGGGGATCAAGTAGAAGTGCTTAGCGCTTCGGCGACGGATAATCGCGGTCAATCTTTATCGGTGGAAGCGATCGTTCTTAATGATAAAGGAGAAGTAGCTGTTGCAAATCGGCAATTCAAGGTCGAGATGTACGGGGAATATTTCATTAAGTATGTAGCAACCGACTCTCAAGGAGATACGCGTGTTGAACTTATCCGATTGCTCGTTGATCAACAAACGCTGGATGCCGATAAAATATTAAATGAATTTCAACCTATTGTTAATGTAGGTGCAAACGAACATGAAGTTGGCATCAATTTGGTGACGGATAAGGCATTAGAAACGTCGTATGTTCAGTTTAAGCCGGAGTCGGAGGCGACGTGGGACAATGCTGAAGCGGTCCAGGCGGAAGTTTCGTATTTTCAAGTCGCCTATGGCGATACGTTTGCCAAGAGCAACTATCGCGTGCTTGCAGCTCATGAAGCGAACTTAACAGATCTCGATTTAGGGACAACCTATGACTATCGATATGGAGCTTCGCCGACGGGACCTTGGAGCAGCAGTTATAGCTTCAGGACCGCGCCAGCCACAGAAGAAGCCGTCATGTATGTGATGGGGGATCTTGAAGTTCCCGATCGCAATCCGGAAAGCTTCCAACTCTTTACGGATATGTTGGACATTCTGCGGGAGAAAAACGCAAACGGACAGACCGTGATTCAAGTCGGCGACTTGGCCTGGCTAGGCGGCAATCATTATGCTTGGAACGATGTGTTTAACACCATTTACAACAACGATCTGGCTCTTGTTTCTGCTCATATTGTCGGGGATCGCGAACATGCGACGGAGCGGAAATTCGGGCCGTACTCCGGATTTTTTAACCTGCCGAAGAATGGCGGAGGCAGTTATCGGGAAACGAATTATTCATTTGACAATGGCGATATGCATATTGCCGTTCTGAATTCTATGGTGGATTTCGACAAGCAGCTGTCATGGTTGGAAAAAGATTTGCGGGCAACCGATAAAAAGTGGAAAATCGTCATGGGGCATTATCCTTATTATGGCGGTCAATCCGGCGATGAAACCGGGATGGAGATGATGAGAGCGAAATTGTCTCAAGCATTCGAGCGGCTTGGCGTTAGCTTGTACATTGGCGGTCATGATCATCTGTATAAACGGACAACGATACGAAACGGTGTAAAAGATATTTCGGAAGAAGCGATGAATCTAGGTACAACTTTTGTGACGGTTGGTTCATCGGGTCCAACGTTCCATGATAATAAATCATTTGACTGGGATCATATCGTTTATGATGAAAATAAGCAGACAGGCGTTATTTTAGAGTCAAACGATCAATCCCTCACTTTGAAAGCTTACAATAGCGACGGGGTAGAAATTGATTCATTTACGATGAAACAACCTGAAAATGTTTTGAACTTAACGAGCGCCATTATAGAAAATAATGTCTTGAAGGGCGTTGGGGTTTTAAATTACCCGAGCGGGGTTGAACGTGTCACCGTTATCGGGGAGAAACGTGATCATACAGGCGAACAGCTGTTGGAGACGGTTATTCAGGAAGCGACACTAGAACATCTCGGACGTGAACAAATCATCTTATTGGACAATCCTCTTGCATTTGGCGATGAACATACGATCATCGTAAGACTGGTTAATAATCCAATCGATAGAGAGCCGTTAACGGACCCGTTAATCGCTAAAGAAGGAATGCTGGGCGATGGTTCGGAAGAAAACCCATATCAAATCAAAAGTGCCAACGGACTTCATAAAATACGTGAGTTCCCGGACAAACATTTTATTTTAGATCGGGACATTGATGGAAAGGGTATGTTTTTTGAAGCAATTGGCGCGAATGACACCCCATTTACCGGGACGTTTGATGGGCGGGGACATTCGATTACAGGCGTTGTTGTCTCCTCGGGCGGCGCGGGTCTCTTTGCTATTAATGAAGGGACGATTCGAAATGTAGGTATAATCAATGCTGACATTGATGTACGCCGAAGCAATGTTGGGATCCTGGTCGATCAGAATGACGGAATCGTGGAATATGCTTACAGCACCGGATCTATTAGAGGCAATTCTACAGTTGGCGGGCTTGCGGGCTTCTCGAGCGGTATCGTAAAAAACAGTTATTCTACAGCTCGCGTCAGTGCACGAGGCAAGCAAGCCGGCGGTATCATTGGGATTACCAATCGGGGCAGCGTAACCGAACAGGTCTATGCCATGGGAGCCGTTATAGCAGAGGAGTCAAATGCCGGCGGTATCAGCGGATACGGATATAACAATACGGTCATTAGAAATAGTATGGCATTAAATCCGTCAGTTGTTACAGGTACGGCATCCAATCGCATTGTCGGCAGAGTGTTAGCCGGGGATACAGCCACTTTAGTCAATAATTACGCCGATGAGAACATGTTCGTTAGCAGCGAGAATGTTACAGTGAATGATCCGAACAATGAAAAGGGTCAAGGGGTCGGTTCACTCGTATTCGCGAAGCCATCCTTTTTCATAGAGACCCTCGGCTGGGATTTCGATTCGATCTGGACCTGGAGTGAAGATGCCAAGCGTCCATTGCTGCAAAGCAATTTGGAGCAAATTAACGAAGACAATATGCCTAAGCCGAAGCTTGATCAGAACGAAGACGGATATTATATCATCCGTTCAATTAGCGACTTGGGGATTATTTCTGAATTTCCGAATGAAAATTATAGATTGGAAAACGATCTTGATTTTGAAGGGAAGCTTTTTGAACCCTTGTTTAAGGGGACGCCTTTCCTTGGCATTTTTGATGGAAATCATAAATCGTTATACAACTTTAAATCGGAAAGCGGCGGCTTGTTCCATCTAAATGGCGGGACGATTAAAAACATAGCTATGGTAGATGCAAGCGTAACTGGCGGGAGTAATATAGGCATACTCGTTAACACGAACAACGGAACGGTAGAAAATAGTTATGCAACGGGTTCGATCGAAGGCTCCAGCACTGTGGGCGGTCTAGCGGGCTATTCCAATGGCATCGTGAGAAACAGCTATTCGACTGCAGATGTAACGGCCCAGCTGAACCAGGCTGGCGGTCTGATCGGAATTACAAACTCAGGCAGCTTGACGGAAAACGTGTATGCATCCGGAGCCGTTCAGGCGCTTAGAAGCAATGCAGGCGGAGTGACCGGCTACGGCTATAATGATACGGTCGTCAGAAACGTTATGGCTCTTAATCCTTCAGTCGTGACGCCGACGATGGCGAACCGTGTGGTGGGACGAGTTCTTGCCGGGCATACCGCAACGCTTGAGAATAATTATGCGTTCGATGGCATGATCGTGGATAAAGAAGGAGAAACTATCGCCGCTGCCAATAATAGAAAGGGTTTAGGGCTATCAAAGCAACAAGTCGAAGACCCTATTACGTATACCGATAGACTGAATTGGGATTTTGAGTCGGTCTGGATGTGGAGCGATTCGTTAAAGCGTCCGGTATTAAGCAGTAATTCTGAAGAGGCGAAAGAGCCTGTCGTGCCATTGGAAAGAAATGAAGCAGGTTATTACAAAATCAAATCCATAGCTGATCTGAACGTGATGGAAAGCTTCCCGGCGGAAAAATATATTTTGGATCAGGATTTGGATTATTCCGGACAGCCGGCCGAATCACTATTTAAAGTGGTTTCCTTCACCGGCGTTTTCGATGGCGACGGGAAAAAAATAGTTAACTTTAATTCCGCGAGCGGCGGCTTATTCCATCTCAATGGCGGAGTGATCAAAAATATCGCTATGATAGATGCCAGCGTCACTGGCGGGAGCAGAATAGGCATACTCGTCAACACGAACAATGGCGTGTTGGAGAATAGTCTTTCAACAGGCTCCATTACAGGCTCCAGCACAGTGGGCGGGCTAGCAGGCTATTCCAACGGAATCGTCAGGAACAGCTATTCTACAGCGGATGTAACCGCCCAGGCAAGTCAGGCCGGCGGACTAATCGGCATTACGAACGCGGGCAGCTTGACGGAAAACGTGTATGCGTCCGGAACCGTTCGGGCGATTACGAGCAATGCGGGCGGAGTGACTGGCTATGGATACAATGATACGGTCGTCAGAAATGCCATTGCTATAGGTCCTTCGGTTACGGCTCCAACGATGGCGAACCGTGTAATGGGACGCGTTCTTGCGGGGCACACCGCCACTCTCGAAAATAATTATGCATTTGACGGCATGATCGTTAATAAAGAAGGTGTTGCTGAGGGAGCATTAACAACGCTTAAAGGATTAGGTCTATCTGAAACGGAGATAGAGACTCCATCCACCTATACAGACAGATTAGGGTGGGACTTTAACGCGATCTGGAAATGGGATGATGTTGCTAAACGTCCTGTTTTACAATCGGTATCGGAAGGCGACGAAGAAGAGCCCGTTACCCTGATTGAGCTTGAGCTCGAAGGAGCGGCTGTACTGATCGCTGGAGAGAGCGATCAAACGACGACCACTGCAGTATACAGCGATGAAAGCCGTGAAAAGGTAGAGACGGACGTCACCTATACAAGCAGTGATCCAAGTATTGCGGAGATCAGCGCAAGCGGTGCAGTAACGGCAAAGGCGGAAGGAAGCGTATTTATCACGGCAGAGTATAAGGGCCTGATTTCATCTTATGAGCTAATCGTTCTTAAGAAGGAAGTTCAGCCTGAGTTGATTCGGTTGGAGCTTAGCGGAGCGGATCCGCGTATGCAGGCGCATTCTACCTTAAGTTTAGTCCTTACTGCAATCTACGAAGATGGAACAAGGCAAACGATAAGCGAAGGCGCAATGTATACAAGCGGCAAGCCGCAGACGGCATCTGTATCTGAATCTGGCGTTGTAACCGCCCACCGTCCAGGTGCAGTAACGATTACCGCATCCTACCAAGGAAAAACGGCTAGCTATAAGGTGAGAATTAACGCAGCGGGCGGTATTTCCTTTACTCCGTAGCTATGCCCCATTATTTCTATATAAAATGGAGGAAACAGAATGAAAGCGGCAAAGCCACTTGTAATCGCGCATCGCGGTGCTTCGGCGGAGGCTCCCGAAAATTCTTTAGCGGCATTTATGCTAGGTGTCAGGCAGGGATGCGGTATGATCGAGCTGGATGTTCATCTTACCAAGGATAAGCAGGTCGTCGTTATTCATGACCACACATTAGATCGCACGACTAATGGCGCAGGCGACATCGCTAATCTAAATTACGAGGATATGAAAGGTTATGATTGCGGCAAGTGGTTTAGCGATCAATATGCCGGGGAATATGTTCCTTTGCTTGAAGAAGTGTTGACGAAGGTACCTGCAAATGTACAGTTTAATGTGGAAATAAAAGCGGCTGGAACGCCCGGAATGTTAGAAAGCTTAATTGACGTATTAAAAAAAACGGACCGGATCGGAGGTACGGTCGTATCATCGTTCCATTATGGGTGCTTGGCAAAGCTAAAAGTAGTATTGCCTGAAATTCGTATTGGCTTGCTTTACGATCGCGAGGCTGCGGATTTCAAAAGGTTCGAGAACGAATCGGGAGTTGAGGTGTTTTCGCTGCATCCGCACCATTCGCTTGTAACAGAAGCCTATATGGATATTGCAAATCATGCGGGCAAAACCGTTTATACGTGGACAGTGGATGAAGAAGCGGATTTGAAAAGACTAATTGAATTGGATGTAGCAGGCATTATTACAAATAAGCCCGAGTTATTAAGAAGGGTGCTGGAACAATAATCGAGCATTAGAAGAAAGGGCCATCTCATGGCCCTTTTCTAATGAATAAATCCCCATTTCCATGTAGGCAATGGCGAAAGGATGATAGGCAATGTTAATGGAGATGGAAAGCGTGTGGGAGATATCCTGGCTGGATTTAACCATCCGTATGGTTTTATCGGCGTTGCTGGGCGGCCTGATCGGCATAGAACGCGAATGGAGCAACCATGCGGCGGGCTTCCGTACGCATATTTTGGTCTGTCTCGGCTCTACAACCATCATGCTCATGTCTAGCTACGGCTTTGGTCAATTTATCGACGAAGTCAATGTCCGAGTCGATCCTGCAAGGCTGGCGGCGCAAGTGATTAGCGGCATCGGTTTTCTGGGGGCCGGCGCGATATTGCGCAATGGCAATGTGATTAAAGGATTGACGACGGCGGCATCGATCTGGACGGTGGCTGCGATCGGTCTCTGCGTAGGCGCAGGCTTTTATACAGGCGCGCTGGTGTGTACGCTGATGGTGCTGATCAGCTTGTATGTTCTTAACAAGTGGGAGAAGGTGTTGCTGCGCAATCGTCGGTACCAGTCCATCGAACTGAAGGTGATGGACAGCCCCGGATTGTGGGGGCGAATTGCCATGGTGTTCGAAGAGAATAACATTCGAATATCGAATCTGATGATCAAGCAGGAACGGATAGAGTTCCGGCGCACCGACGAAACATCGGATCCTGATGGGGATTACACAACGCTTCAGTTCAAATTGAAAGGTTTCAAGGCCAGCGATTTTCTGAAGGCGATGGAAGAGATCATGAAGCTCGAAGGCGTTCTGGAGATCGATTCTGAAAGCGTGCTCTTTGTGGACAAGCAGGCTGCCAAGCTCCGGGGCAAGGGCAAAAAGATCCCGGTTTCTTCGTAGCGATATCCGCAAAGACTCCCGTCCGTTCAGCCCGCGGGCGCCGATTGTGATACAATAGTGCAACAAGCAAGTCTGAGGGCGGAAAGAGGGCAAGGGGAGCATGAAGGGGAACAACGATTTTCTGTCGCGCAAAAAAAGGGAGCTTGGCGTCGAGCTAAACGAAGTGCAGCGGAAAGCCGTCCTGCAGACGGAGGGACCGCTGCTTCTGCTGGCTTCGCCTGGATCCGGCAAGACGACGACGATGATCATGCGCATCGGCTACATCATCGAAGAGAAGGGCGCGGACCCTTCGCGGATCAAGGCCGTGACGTTCAGCCGGGCGTCGGCGAGGGATATGAGGGACCGGTTCGCCCGGTTTTTCCCCGCGCTGCCTCCCGTCGATTTCTCTACCATTCATAGTCTCGCGTTCGAGATTGCGAGAGAACGGCTGTGGAGAGATGGCACGTCGTATCAGATTATCGAGGGCAGGACCGAAGAAGAAGAGGACGGGGAGGCGCTCGGCGAAGAAGGGCTTCCGCTGCACAAGCGGATCATTCTGCGCAACCTGTTCAAGCGCGTAAACGGCGAGAATATAACGGATGATCAGCTGGAGGAGCTTACGACCTTTATCAGCTATGCTAAAAATCGAATGATTCCCGAGGCCGACTGGGACTCCGTTAAGACGGATGTCACGAATGCCGGCGATATTGCGAGGGAATATGAGAATTTCAAACGTACTGGTCATGCAAAGAGGCTCATCGATTTCGACGACATGCTGACGATCGCCGAGGAGGCGCTGGAACGGGACGCCGCCATGCTGGCGAAGTACCAGCGGCGCTACGACTACGTGCTGACGGACGAAAGTCAGGACACGTCCATGGTGCAGCATGCGATCGTCGAGAAGCTGGTCCGGGGTCATCGGAATCTGTGCGTCGTGGCCGACGACGATCAGTCGATCTACAGTTGGCGGGGAGCGGAGCCGTCCTATTTGCTGAATTTCAAGGAGGTTTACCCCAAGGGCGCGATCCTCTTTATGGAGCAGAATTACCGGTCGGACGGGGGCATCGTGGAAGCGGCGAACCAGTTCATCAAGCGGAACAAGAATCGTTATCCCAAGAACATGTTCACGAAGAACGAGACGGGAGACAAGCCCAAGTTCAAGCGATTCTCGGACTACCGCAAGCAGGCCAAATATCTCGTGAAACGGCTGCAGCGGGAAGAAAAGCTGTCCGAGACGGCGGTGCTGTTCCGCAACAATGCTTCGTCCATCGTGCTGATGAACGAATTCGACCGCGCGGGCATTCCCTTCTATATGAAGGATGCGGACAACCGCTTTTTCTCCCACTGGGTGGTGGAGGACGTGCTCAACTTTATGCGGATGACGTTTACGGATCGGCGCGCGGATCTGCTGGAGCGCATTCATCTGAAGCTGAACGGTTACATCAGCAAACATCAGATGGCGGTGCTCAAGGAAATTGACAACAACGAGTCGGTGTTCGACAATCTGCTGCGATTCGTCAAGCTGCATGACTACCAGACGAAGCCGATTGCGGATGCCAAAGAGACGTTTCAGGGCATGCGGGGAATGCCGCCGAAACAGGCGATCGCGGTCATTCGCGGACGGCTGGGATACGAGAAGGCGCTGGAGAAAATGTGCGAGCGACTGGGTTTCCGCAAAGAGTATTTGATCGGCATTCTAAACACGCTGGAGGAAATCGCCGACGGGCTGGAGAGCATGGAGGACTTCGCGGCGCGGCTCAAATATTTGGAGACGTTGCTCCGAACCGCCAAGGGCAGGCGGGGGCAAAATGCCGTCACCTTCTCCACGTTTCATAGCGCCAAGGGACTGGAGTTCGACCGCGTCTATATGGTGGATCTCATTGACGGCATCATCCCCTCGTCGGAAGATGCCAAGTATGCCGGACCGCACAAGAAGGACGGCGGCACGGGCGAGCAGCCTCTAATGGAAGAAGCGGTACGGCTGTTCTACGTCGGCATGACGCGGGCGCGCCATCATCTGGAGCTGATCTCGTACAGCAAGCGGGATGGCGAAGAGACGGCGGAGTCGTCCTTTATGGAGGCGATGCGCGATATCGTGGAGCCGGAGAAGCGTGCGGCGGAGGCGAAAGCCGTCGTGGCCAAGCGGCTGGCGGCAGCGGGCGGGGAACTTGCCGGCGGCGGTCCCGGCCGCGAGGGAGCGCGCGGGTGGGATTCCGCGGGCGAAGAAGGCGTCCGCCGCTGGGCGGGTTCCACGGGAGGAGGCGCGTCGGCTCGCCGCCTCAAGGCGTCGCTGGCTCCCGGCGTACCGACTGTGACGACGACGGAAGGACGGCCGGGCGGCTCGGGAGCGCAAGGCTCGGGTCGCGGCCGCGACAGCGCGTCGGCTTCGTCTGGGAGCCGGGGCGGCGGGGTTTTGCGCGACCGAACCCAGCTCAAGGCGGGTTTGTCCGTGCATCATCGCGTGTTCGGACCGGGCATCATTGCCAAGGTGGCGGGAGACGGCATCGAGATTCTGTTCGGCGAGACGAACATGAAGTCGCTGTCGGTCGCGATGTGTCTGAACAAAGGACTGCTGGAGCCAATCGACTAAGTTGTAGTACACTGATAGAGACAGTCTTGTCTAGATGGCAGGGCCACAGTAGAAGAAAGCGAGGTGCTGCCAATGCTTCCGATCGACCCATCGGTCATTCAGCAACGAATTGATAGCATGACGGGAGATCCTCTATATCTCCATTTGGAACAGACGACGGGCGCATATGCCGCACATTTCGATAGTTCCAAGCATCCTGCCGCAAGCTTCATCAGCAATATCATCATCGTTTATTCCCATGGAGGCATCTCCGGGGGCGGCCCTTACCGGGTCGGGCTTAAGATGGCTCAAGGCTGGGTGTATTGCGAAGGACTGACCCATTACGAAGAGACGGAATCGGATCGGCTGATATTGGCCGGCCATGACAACACGGGCAAGCTGGTCGTTGCGCTGCAACTGAGCCCGGAGCCGTTCGGAAGGGAGAGATAGACATGGCAGAAAGGATATTAGTGCTGCTGCCGCATCCGGACGACGAAGCGTACGGCATGTCCGGAACGCTGGCACTGTACGTGCGGGAGGGTGCCCAAGTCACTTACGGCTGCCTGACGCTCGGAGAGATGGGCCGCAACATGGGCGTTCCGCCATTTGCGAGTCGCGTGACGCTTCCGGCCATCCGCAAACTGGAGCTGGAGGAGGCTTGCCGTGCCATCGGCATTCAGGATCTCCGGCTGCTCGGTTTCCATGACAAAACGATCGAATTCGAAGAGCCCGAGCTGCTGGAATCGGTCATCGCGGGACTGCTGGATGAGGTTCGCCCGACATTGGTCTTTACCTTCTATCCCGGCTACAGCGTCCATCCCGACCATGACGCCACCGGTGCGGCGGTCGTGCGGGTAATTGGCAGGATGCCTGCCGAAGACCGGCCCAAGCTGCTGTGCGTCGCATTCTCCAAGGACCATATCGTCGCGCTGGGCGCGCCCGATGTTCAATACGACGTGCGGGAGACCTTGCCGCAGAAGGTGGCTTCCATCTCCGCGCATCGATCGCAGTTCCCGTCCCCGGCCAAGATGTCGAAGGCCGATTTGGTGGAGCGATTCGGCACGGAGCGGTTCTATACGTATAAGTTTAATTAAAGCAGCAGAGGGCCGGCAGGCTGTTCAAGCTTCAGTAGGAGGTTGAACAACTGCCGGCCCTCTTTATGATCAAATGCGCCAAACATGCAGACAGAGGACGAAGGAACGCTAATCCAGCAGCTTGAGCTCCTTGGCTTGCACGATTGCTTTGGTGCGCCGATTCACTTTGAGCTTGGCGAAGATATGTTTCACGTGCACCTTGACTGTGCCAACCGCGATGACAAGCCGCTTGGCGATCTCCTTGTTGGACAGCCCGAAGGCGAGCAGGGCGAGCACCTCCAGCTCGCGCTCCGTCAACGGCTCCTCGATGGGATCCGCAGGCTGCTCCGTCGGGTCCTTGCCGCTGACCGAATCGTCCGTCTCGCAGTCTTGT
This sequence comes from Paenibacillus agaridevorans, assembly GCF_018604145.1. Taxonomy (NCBI): domain Bacteria; kingdom Bacillati; phylum Bacillota; class Bacilli; order Caryophanales; family Paenibacillaceae; genus Paenibacillus; species Paenibacillus agaridevorans. The sequence goes on from NZ_CP075889.1 coordinate 8,262,537, forward strand.
CATAGGACGGATGGGAAAGCATCCACATCATCAGCCCTTGCGAAGCCAGCGCTTCCGCGTGGGCAGCTCCTCCTCGACTATCACGTCCGCTCCCAGCAAGGGACGGATTTCCGGAATCAAAGCGGCGATGACGCCGGCGACGTTGCCGAGCGACCGGAGCAGCTTGTCCCGCCAGAGCGCGACGACTGTTTCCGACTCGCCAAGCAGCTGGCGAATCAGGCCGCGGAACGCTTGCACGACGGGTTCGTAGGGCACTCCCGTTGCAAGCTGCTCGAACTTGCAGGCGATAAAAAAATACGAGTCCGCGAGCCTTCCGTCGCGGAACGTCTCTTCGATCAGCCGGGTTTTGCCGATGCCGGCTTCCCCGCATACGTAAACCGATTCGGACGACCCCAGTCAGACGGAACGGAATGCGCTCTCCAACTGAGCGGCTTCAGCGTCCCGTCCATAGAAGCCGGGCGTGCCGCTGTTCAAGGGCGGAACCGTCCGCTCGCAGGCATTTTCGAGTGCAGCGATCAGACTTTCCGCCGTAGCGAAGCGATTATCCGGATTTTTGTCCAGCAGCTTTAAAACAATCGTTTCCAGAGATTCGGGAAGTCCGTCGACGGCTTCCCTCAGGGGAGGCGGACTTTGGGCAAGGTGCAAGTATATCCACCCGAGCGGGTCTTGCGCCTGGAAAGGAGGAGAGCCGGTCAGCATTTCGTAATAAATAATGCCCAAAGCGTACAAGCTGCTCCGTGCGTCCTCGTCGCGTCTCATGCGTCCCGTGCGCTCGGGGGAGCAGTACGCCCAAACGCCGTCTTCAAGGGGGGCTCGCTGCCGGAGCTGAAGCAACATCGCGTCGCCCTCGCCGGTTACGGCAATCGTCTCGGGTCTTACGTCGGGCAGCGGACAACCTTGATCGCGGGCATTCGCGAGAGAGACCGGTCTGTACCTCCTAGTCTATCGCGGCCATCCTTCGCTGTAAAGCCGGAATATAGTTCGCGAAGCACAGAAAAAAACGCCAGGAAGGACGAACTTCCTGACGCGCTTGGCAGATGGAGCGATTCAACCGGCAAGTCCGGGCCCGAGAGCTATTCCATCAGGTTGTAGCCGCTAATCCCCGCCAGGATGGCAGCGACGACGGCGACAACGAGAAGCAGAATGAAATACCACTTCGTAAACTTGAGGCCGACCGTCGCGTTCTCCCACCAGAGAATGCCGTATAAGATGATCCCCGCCAACAGGATCAAGCCGAATGTAGCAAGAGCGAGTACCATAACGCTTCTGTCCTTTCGCGAACAAATTTTTTGACTTTATTATCGTAATGAAGATAAGGGATCATCGCTATACCTCTTTCAGGGTATATTTCAGACGATGCGGGGGTCGGTGGAGAGCAATATACTCCAAAAGGGGGATGGCGCGCCGGCTTCGCGCATTCTATGCTAGGGCGTGTCTGAATACTCCGAGGGGAGTGGATTTTCAGACACGACCTAGCCTTTTTGAGGAAGAAAGAGAGGTGAATGTTATGGAGATTGCTCTGGAGGTTTCCCGAAAGAGAAGCAGGCGGATGCGCAACGGGGCCATCGCCGTTCAGGCTGTGTATGTGTTGTCCTTGCCGATCTGGTACGTCGTCTCCCTATTTTCCGTCATGTTGTTCGATGATCCTGCTGCGGAGCATTTTTGGCCTGTCCATGTATTTTATTACAGCATTCAAAGCTACCCCTATGTTGTAATCGCAACAATTGCGGTCTCTTGGCTGTTGTACCGCAAGCGCCGTCTCGTCGCGTTCGCTTGGATGAACGTCATCCCCGTTGCGTTTGTGCTGCTTGGCATGCTCCCCATGTGGATTTGGGGCGATTAGCGAATGAAATTACCATCTTAATGTAAAAAGCGGCAGCCCGAAATGTTATCCGAGGCATGCCGCTTTTTTTGAAGCCAGGAAATGATGCAACCCTGGTAACGAAAGACACCCGGTCGATGGCCAATTGCTGCGTTTCGAAACCGATATTTCCAAAGTCATTCCTTGCCCAGGTCCGAGCGGCCTCTTCTGGACCTAAGATGCGGTAAACGTTGTCGCACTCGCCTCCGTATGCCGCGCGTCCAGCTGCCTCTGTACGTTCATCCTTACCTCTTCGATGCCTGCTTGCTTTAGCTCCTCGTTAAACTTGGGGAGGATCGAGTCGACATCGACGGTACCGGTCATTAGACTGGAATAATATTTCCTCCATACCCCTTCGATATTTTCGATTTGGGCGGTCAGCTTGGATAGATCGGGAGTAAAACCGAGCACGGCAGACTTGACGGTTTCGGCATTGTACTCACGAAATTGGTCCCATTTATCGAGGGGTTCCGGACTATCGCCCCCCATGGTTCTCAGGATAAACCAGTTGCCCTGCGTATATTGGACTCCCGCATAGCTTGCCGGCGCGTCCGGAATCGGGTTGCCGTGGCTGTCCCTGCCGGGAATCGGGACCGCTTGCCCTTGTTCATTAAGTTTGTAATGCACCCCTTCGATCCCGTAATTAAATAAGTTTCTTATTTCGGGATCGGTATTGAGCAGATTGAGAAACTGGATGCTTTCCATGGGATGCTTGGTGTTTGCATTGACGGCCATGATGCCTCCGCGGACCGCTTCTGTCGTGACGACGCTGGGGGTTACGGGGTTTGATACAACCTTGTAGCCGCGATCCTTGCTCCAGGTCGTCTCCGAGAGCGGCCCGCCGCCGGAGGACTTCCAAAATACTTTTTCCCCGCGCTTAAGTCCGCCAGGCTCCCGGAGCGCCGCGTCTTTGTTAATAAACCCCTCTTTATAATAACGCCGCAACGTATCCAAAACCTGCCGTGCTTCCTTTGTTTCGAAGATGTTCACGACCTCGGCGTCGGGATCCAGCGATTTCACCATTAAAGGAATTTTATGGTTCATGACATATTCGTAGCCATACAAAGCAAAGAAATTGTGCGAATCCCGATCCAGCTCCATGGGGAGATAGGCAGGTTCATTTTGCTGTATCATCCGGAGCAAAGGTTCAAGCGATTCCAGCGTATTGTACTTCGTAATGTCGATATCGTATTTTTGTACGATGGAAGCGGGGTACATCCAATGGTCGCGGACGGCCAGTTCTTTATTGGTCGGCACCCCGTAGATGCCTCCGTCATTCATTTGCGCACCTTGCCAAAAGGTAGGGTCTATGGTGTCGTACAAATCCTTGCCCAGACCTGCAAGATAGTCGTCAAGCTTTAACCATGCGCCGCGCATGGCGGTAGCCGCATAGTTGGGCGCAAAAGCGATGTCGAAAGGAGACCCGGCGGATATAAGCGTGTTCAGCCGTTCTTCATACTCCTGCCAACCAATCTTGATATAAGTGATCGTCACGCCGATTTTGCGTGCCATGATTTCGTTTATTTTATCGTTTACGAGCTTTAGATCCTTGTCGGGTTCGCCAATCGTGTAATAAATCAGATTAACGGTTTCGCCGTCATAGTGATCGTAGTATCTGCCAGACTGCCTGGAGCAACCGGTCGTATACGCTGCAAGCAGCAGGATAAGACTGATTGTCAACATACATTTGCGGGTAGAGTGCGTGAGCATCGATAATCTCCTTTCCGCCAAGCTCGTCGTTAACCTTTTCCCCGCAGATCCGAGGGAGATTTTCCAAAATAGCTATGAAAGTGCATATAGAAATAATTGAGATTGTTATAGCCGACGGAAAGCGCGATAGAAGAGATCTTTTCATCCGACGCTTGAATTCGTTCTTGCGCGAGGAGCATTCGGTAAGCCATAAGATATTCCGAAAATTTCATTTCGGATTCTTTGAGAAATAATTGTCCAAGATAGGTGCTGTTCATCTGAAAGCGCTCCGCGATCGATTTTAAGGTGATATTTTGCGTATACTCCGTTTTAATCATCAGCAGAATGCGGTTGAGCAGCTTGGATAAGCTGTCATAGCTTACTCCTAGCACGGGATCCTTGTTCAAGCTTTCGTTTCTTGCATTGCCGATCGTGCCATGGAGATCCTCGACGATGATTTTTTCTATCACCCGCTGCAGCTTTGTACGATCTACGGGCTTGAGCAAGTAGTCTTTGACGCCGCAACGAATCGCTTCTTGGGCATACGTGAATTCGCTATACCCGCTCATGATGACATATTTGGTTGGGATTTGGAGCTCATTGAGTCGGAAGATCGTTTCATAACCAAGATTTTTGCCAATGCACACATCAAAAATAGCGACATCCGGCTGCACATCCACAACCATGGACATGGCTGCCTCCGTGGATTCGCATGTATCGATCCGACTGAACCCGTATTGCTTCCAGTCCAAGATGCGCTTCATTCCCTCCAAAATCTGAGGTTCGTCATCGATAATCAACAGTTTGTACATGTTCGATCACCTCTTTTGAAATCCGTGCGGAAATTTTAACGCCAGCTTCCTCGTTATTTTCGATTTCGATAGAAAAGCTTTTGCCATAAAAGAAGTGAAGCCTTGTATAGACGTTGCGTAAACCGATACTGTCGGAAGAAGGATCGTCATGGCTCGAAAGCGTTTTTTGAACCGCATGCAGACGGTCCGCATGGATACCGTGCCCGTTATCCACGAACTCCAATATATAATGTTCTTCAGCTTCCCAGCCGTTAACGACATACAAGTTAAACTCGCTGCCGGCGTTAAAGCCATGAACGAAAAAGTTCTCAGCCAATGGCTGCATCCAAAATTTTACGGTAGGGATCGAGAGCAAGGCCTGGTCTACATTAATTTGATAAAAAAACCGTCCCGGATACTTAAACTCCATAATTTCCAAGTATTTCTGCAACAACTCGAGTTCGCTTGCAAGCGGGATGATATTTTCCTTTTTGACAATTTCGCGAAAGAGCGCTCCTAGCGTGGCGATGGCATCGGCGGTGTCCCTGTCTTGATTAACAAGGGCGGTAGAACGGATAACCTCTAACGTATTATAGAGAAAATGAGGGTTGATTTGGTTCTGAAGCGCTTTCATTTCGGTTTCTTGCTGTTTGAGCTTTAACAAATATTCATTGCGGATATGTTTATCCAATTGTTGAATCATATCGTCTAATTCCCTTGCGATCATGCCGTATTCGTTGCGACGGTAACGGGCAGGGCGATTGGGAGTGAAATTGGCCGTTTTTACGCGTCCGATCGATTGAATGATACGGTGCAAGAAGCGGGAATCATCTCGCAGATTGTACACGATGAGCAGCAGCACGCTGATCATGGTCGTTAAGACGATTAGAAAGACGGTAATCAGCATGTTGGCATGCTGCCTGATGAGCATAGATAAATCAACGATGCTGACGAATTTGAAATTGAACTTGGTGGACGTAAAGGCGATAAAAAAGTTATGATCTAAAAATCCTTGCGAGATATAACCATGACCGGGGCCGTTCGCCGCTGCCAGACGGGATAATTCCTTTAACTCCTGGTCCTGTTCGTTGCCGATCAGGTAGATTTCGCGGGAGGCGCTGACTGCAGCGGCCTTTCCCAAACGATAATTGGCTACGGATTTAAAGATTTGGTCACTGCTGACCAGGAAACGAAGCTCCCCTAATTCTTTGGAGCCCTGTGCGGGATCCGATAATTTTTTGCGGTATACGAATCCCTTTAGAAGGGTATCGCGGAAAGCTTCGTCCGTATTGGGAATACCGAACTTGTAGCTTGCAATTCCGTTATCGCTAAAGCGTACGACATTGCCGTATTTGTTCGTATGCAGACTCACCTGCGTGATCCCGCCTTGCGCCCAGTGGTACAGGTAGGTTTTAATATCCTCCGGGAAGGATACCCAAGGCTGCGAGAATTGGCTGTTTTGCAGACTGTCGGTTAAATAGCCTTCGACGCTGCTGCTTAAAAAGCTGCGTGCATCTTCCATCAGACTATGATTGGAGTAGATGCGCTGCATGTAGGCCTCGATTCGGTCGGCATCATACTGGAGCTCGTTCTCTACGCTCGTGAAAGCATTAGCGGCTTCTAGCCGGGCATCGCCGATCCATTGATTCAGCAGCATTGCGCAGGTCAGAAGGCCAAGCGCAAGACCAATGATCACGACGAAGATGACATAGGCGATAAACTTGTAACGATAAATTTTTATTTGCAGAAAAGAGCCCATAGAACACCTCGATTGCGGCAGCTCAAAGGAAGTAGGTAATTACCCTACTACTTTATCATGATTGGCGAAAGCTTCATAGACAGCACGGTAAACAAGAAATAAGAAACATGAAACAAGAAACAAGCATCCCATACAAAGTGTCTTCATATGGGATGCTTATTCATTCAATTATTTGAAGTAGGCGTTAATTTGCTCTTGAGCGGCTTTCATAATCGTGTCCATGCCGGCGGACTTTAATTCCGCAGTAATCTTTGGAATCATTTTCTCCGGGTCGGATGCGCCCGTAATGAGTTCATATTTGTATTTATCCCATACCGCTTGGGAATTCGCCAATTCGGTCTGAATGTTGCCGATGTCCAGCGCGAATCCGAGTACAGTGGAAGAGATCGCCGCATCGTTGAGCTTTTTAACCTGATCCCATTGATCCTCGGGAGCGCCTTTGGTAACCGCCAGGTTAAAGAAGGTGCCTTGGGAGTAAGCAGCCAGCGGCCAAGTATCCGAAATACGCTCGATTACCTTTTCGCCATTGACGTTATTATAGTCTACGCCTAACTCGCCGAAAGCCAGCATATTGCGCAGTTTTGGATCCGTATTGACTAATTCGAGGTACTTCAACGCTTCTTTCTTATATTTCGAATTGGCGGAAATCGCGTTCAGGGAGCCTTGGATCGTGCTCGTTGTATAGATCGGCCCGAAGTGCTGAACCATACTATACTTTTCTACGGCATCATTGATTTGCCAGCTTATTTCTGCACCCGGGAATGCCTGAGCGGCAAAAAATGCTCTGCCTTTGTCATTTTCGGTTTTGGTCGGAGCATCCGGGTTGATAATGCCATCTTGATACCATTGATGCAGGAGCTTTAAATTGGCCATAATGTCAGGCTGCTCGAGAACGGAGACGACCGTGCGCGATTCATCGTCTGTTCTTACACCAATTGGAGCGAAGCCCAGCGTTAAATCGTCATAAGTGTTAAAAAATCCGTTTAAGCCTTCGCCTTGCGTCATTGGCAACGGGTAGAAGCTTTTGCCCTCGCCGGACTTCATGCTGCGCAGCGGCCCATCCAGGTCCTGCAGCGTTTTGATGCTGTTAATATCGATATTGTATTTTTGCACGTATTTATCGTCGAACACCCAGTATTGCGTTAGCGATGAATCCTTATAGGTTGGAACGGAATAATATTTGCCGCCGATTTTTGTCCCGTCCCATACCTTTTCCGGAATCAATTTGTATAAGTCGGGCGTTTCGCTTTGAACCAGATCCGTGATATCGGCAAAAGCTCCCATAGCGGTCTGTTTGCTGTATTTGCCGCTGTTTGTGAACATGATGTCAAAGGGTTCGCCCGTATTCACGATGGTGTTTATTTTGGTATCCCATTCGCCCCAGCTGGCTACTTTAATATCGATTTTTACGCCGATTTTCTCTGCCGTGTACGCGTTCATGGCATCGATGGCTTTGTCGAAGTTGTTAGGGACTTGGCCGCCGATGAGCCACCAGACCAATGTCGGAATTTCCTTGTTGGGCGCTTCGGTTTTCTTAGGCGCGTCCGTGGCCGACTGCGGTTCTTTTGTTGCGGAAGGCATGTTCGAGCCGGAGCAGGCTGCCAAGGCGGCCACCAGCAACGTGAGAATGCAAAGCGCAGAGACGAGCTTCCAAGACTTCTTCATTTCATTTCCCCCTTTTGGAAGTGGTATGGCTGTAACGGTCGTGCATTGATCTATGAGAAATCCTCTATCGAGGCGTCTCAATGATGTGGTTTATTTCTCATCCTTTGACGGCGCCGATCGTTAGTCCGGAAATAAAATATTTCTGAAAGAACGGGTAGGCGAAGGCTACAGGCAAAACGATGATAATGGCTACGGCCATGCGCGCGGATTCCTTCGGCATCGTTGCGACAAGCACGGCGTAGCTGACGCCCATGCTCGCGGCATTTTTGGCAAGCGCGTCCACATTGCTCATCAAGCTATTTAGCAGCGCCTGCAGAGAATAGAGGTTCTGGTTGTCGATATAGAGCATCGATTGGAACCAATCATTCCAATAAGAGAAGCAGAGGAACAGTCCGATGGTAGCAATGACCGGCAAGGAAATCGGCAGGATGATGGAAAAGAAGATCCGCTGTTGGCTCGCGCCGTCTATTTCGGCGGATTCGACCAGTCCGTCGGGAATCGTGCTTTTAAAGAAGGTTTTGCATATGATCACGTTGAACGACGACACGGCCAGCGGCAAAATAAGCGCCCAGACGCTATCTTTTAGCCCTAATAAATTTGTGTTGATGAAGTAGCTGGATACCAGGCCGCCATTAAATATCATGGGGATAAAGACAACCCAAGTCAGGAAGCCGCGCAGCTTGTAGGAGGGGCGTGAAAGCGCATAGCCCATGGTGGTGGTAAGCAATACGCCAATCACGGTGCCTGCCACGGTAACTAGCGCGGATACGCCGAAAGCCCGCAGAATCATGGTTCCTTGCTGGACGACAAAGGCGTAAGCCTCTCCCGACATGGCAACCGGAAACAAGTGGTAGCCCGTCTCGCGTATGGAGTTTTCGCTGGATAAGGAGATGGATAAAACTACAATGACGGGTATGACGCAGAGCAGCGCCAAGATGATAAAGTTCAGGTTAAAGAGGATGTCTACGGCTTTGCTGGTACGGTTGAATTTTTCGAGGCCCGTTTCGTAAGTCGTTCTCGTCGCCAATGTCTTACCTCCTTACATCATCGCGCTATCCGGATCCATTTTGCGGACGATCCAATTAGCGGCCAGAATCGTTGCGCAACCCAGAACGGACTGCACGAATGCGGCAGAGGCCGCCATTCCCAAGGTAGCGGACTTGAGTTGTTTGTATACCATGACATCGATTGTGGTAGACACGTTGAACAGAGAATTGGAATCTCGCGTGACCTGGTAGAACAGGCCAAAATCGGTGTAGAATATACGTCCGACCGCCAAAATGAACAGCATGACGATAACGAGCTTGAGCATCGGCAACGTAATGTACCTCGTCTGCTGCCAAATGGATGCGCCATCAATAACGGCCGCTTCATAATAGGTGCTGTCAAGGCTTGTGATCGTTGCCAAATAAATGACCATGCCATACCCTAAACCCTTCCAAATATTAAGCAGAATCAGAAAGTACGGCCAGTATGCCGGTTCCATGTACCAGTTAACGGGATCGCTGCCTGCGCTCGCAAGCATTTGGTTGAGAATCCCTTTATCGAAACTGAGGAACGCCCAGCCTACGGCGGATACGACAACCCAAGATAGGAAGTAGGGGAGGAACATCATGGTCTGATAGATTTTGCTTGCTTTGCGATTGTGGAGCAGACCGATCATAATCGCAAATAGAACGGGAAGCACAATGCCTAGAACGATAAAAATAATGTTGTATCCGATCGTATTTCGAATAATGATCCAAGCGTCGTTGGACGTAAATAGAAACTCGAAGTTTTTGAAGCCGACCCAAGGGCTGTTAAACACGTTGCTCAAGAAGCCGCCGCTAATCCTGAAGTTTTTGAAGGCGATAATGATCCCAAACATAGGCAGGAAACAGAACAATAGATACCAAATCGTCGTGGGCAGTGCCAAGAGGGTCAGTTCCGTATCCTGCTTGCGCCAACGAAATTGCGAGCGCTTTCTTTTGTTGCGGCGTTCGGTTGCCATACTCATGTCCGTCGCTCCTTCCGGTGTTTCTCCTGCTTGCCCCCTATTGTATAATGGATGGTTTCGATGCTTCTAGACAACAAACTTGATACTATAGTCAACAAACGTTATGTACTGTTGATGATGGACGAGTGCGGCTGGTCGGAAGCTGCTGTAAATCAAAAACAAAAATAGCGGTGCGGGGATAGTCTCCCTGGGCACCGCTATTTTTAAGTTTTTTTAATGATTTTCGATCAAGGTATGCTGCATGTTAAGAAGATGAACCTGCCGTCGAGAGCTACTTCAAGCTCTCCAGCATTCGAATGACGGCCACGGTCGCCTGTGCCCTGGTGACGTTCGTCGTTGGACTGAACGCCGTCCCGGAGACGCCTCTCAGAATGCCCAGCTGCGCAAGCCATGCGGCCGCATCTCGAGCATATCCCGCGATAGCGTCGCGGTCGCCGAAGCGATCCAACCGGGTGGTGTCTGCGCTGCCCTCGAGTCCCGCGAGGGAAAGCGCCCGTCCCAGCACGACGGCCATGTCTTGGCGCGTGATGTTGCCGTTCGGATCGAAGACGCCGTCCGACTTGCCGGCGATCAGCCCCGCCGCTGCAGCGGCGGCAATGTCGCCGGCGAATGCGGAGTCAGGATCTACGTCGCCAAAGACGTTTTCCCCTTGACTCGGCAGTATGCCGAGCGCTCTTGTGATCATGGAGACGAATTCGGCGCGGGTAATGGCATCCGCCGCTCCGAATCTCGTCTCGCTTTTGCCGGCGATAAGCAGACTCGCCGTTGCAAGCTCAATAGCGTCTCGGGCCCAGTCCATGGCGACGTCCTCGAATTCGAAGCCGGTTGCGGCTACGGTGTAGATGCTGTTGCCGTCGCGAGTCAGCTCCACCGTAATCGTGCCGTCCTCATTCTCCGTCGCAGTAGTGGCGACGGGACGGAATTGTCCGCTCTCCGGCAAGTAGAGGACGCCGATGAGTCTGTTGCCGTCCGCGTCCGCGCCATCCAGCGTGAAGCTTCGCTTCAACAGGCTGCCGTCGAAGTCGGTGATTTCCTCATACTGCCCATCATCCTTCTTAGCCGCGATGATGAAGTCGATCGGCTCCGCGAAGAGCCTGATGCCGGCGGTTTTCGCATCTTCTTCGATGTTTCCTGCTGCGTCTCCGGCTAGCGGGACAAGCGTGATGCGAATATCCGCTCCATGCTGCAATGCGCTGGCCGGTATGGCATAGGCGACGCTGCCCCAAATGATTGTCAGCCCCGCGTCCTCGCCTTTGTCGGCAATCGCCTCCGCGACGGCTTTCGGCAGAAGCACCTCCACGCTGTCCGCCGCGGCGTCGGCCGTTATTTTAAATGCAGCGGATTTGTTACTCTTGATAGTATTAAGAGCAAGATATTCCTGCACCGAGATCGTCAGCTTGCCGTTCTGCTTCGATATGCTGCCGTCGAGCTCGTTCTTGTCCTTGGCTGGCGGCGCAGGCGGCACGTAGGAGACAGGAGCATCCGTCGTAACGGTTATCACGCTTGCGGGGGATACTTCTCCGATGCTCTCCCCATCCTTAGAAACGGCGAGGACATAGACGGAATAGCTCGTGCTTGCCGACAGGCCTTCAAGAATGAAGGATGTGCCTTCCGTCGCGTCGATATATTTGCGGTTCACGAAAATTTCGTAACCGCCGGCTCCATCGACGGCGTCCCACTTCAATTGCGCGTGGCTGCTGCTTTTGCCCGCAATCGCAAGTCCGGCCGGCGCCGGGAGCGCTTCCGCGTTCGTCGTCCCGTCCAGGGGCAGATCATGCGCCAGTTGATTTTGCAGCGTGCGATTGCGGTCGCCGCTCACTTCCCAGCTCATGACGCCCGCGAGATTCAGAGATTTAACGAAGGAGGCGTTGTATTTCATGGATGTATCGTCGTTGTAGGTAATGAACGTGCCGTTCTCCTCGTTCCAGAGGTAGGCTGTTTTGGACGCGGCGTTCCAGTGTTTCTCGTAACCGTTTTGGCCGGCGTAATTGTTCTCTAAGTCCGCTACGTCGAAGACGCCGGCTTCCCAGGTGCCGCTTGGAATAGTCGTGCAGGTGCCGTACTGGCCTCCGTCCGAGCAGCCCGCCCAGCCCTTGCCGTAGAACGGAATGCCCAGCACAAGCTTCTCGGCCGGAACGCCGCCGTTTAAATGCCCGACCGCGCCGCCGCTTACGTTGTTGCGCGCCGCGTAGTCCATGGGATGACTGCCGTCATGATAGAGCGGAGCGTTATGATGCGCGAACAGCTCCCAGTTGCCGCTGTAGTCGTAGGTCATGATATTGATATAGTCCAGATAGGCGGAAGAGTTCGCCAGATCCGCGTTCACGACGAAGTTGTCGCCTTGACCGGAAGCGATGGTGAGCAAATAATAACGACCGTCCTCCGAGCCCGCGGCGTCGAACGCTTCGCGTATCGTCTTCATGAGCAAGGTGAAATTGACGTTGTCTTCGGGAGAGTGCGCGTTATCCTCTTCGCCGCCCTCCACGGGGTATTCCCAGTCGATGTCGAGGCCGTCGAGGCCATATTCCCGGATGAAATTCACGGCTGAGTTCGCGAAAGTGCGTCTGGTCAGCTCCGTTGCGGCTACGGGCGAGAAATTGTTCGACCACGACCAGCCGCCTACGGATACAAGCAGCTTTAAGTGCGGGTTCTCCTCTTTGATGGTTTTGAAGCTCGCGAAGTTTCTAGGATCAAAGTCGGCGTCGCCCAGGATCACTTCGCCGTCATGAACGTAGTCGCTCTGCAGCGGAATATTCTCATTGTGGCACGCCGTCGCGCCGGAGCCGAATTTCTTCCAGCACAGATCCGCGAACGCGTAATTGATATGGGTGAAGTTGTTGTAATCGACATCCTCCGGCCTAAAGTTGCGTCCTTGCTCGGACAGCGACCAGGCCGTGTAATACGTGACGTTGGTGTATTCTCCGCCGGGCACGGCAGAGAGCGTCTCGCTGATCGGGGATTCCCAGAGCTGGTTCGCGGCCAGCACCGTGAAGTCATAGGACTGTCCTTCCGCCAGGCCGGAGACTGTCAGCCGAGGCTCGGATGTCGTGCCGATAACCGTGCCGCCCTGATAGACGGTGTATAACGTCGCGCCGGGAACGGGCGCCCAGCCGAGATTTACCGTATCGCGGTTGGCGGTGACGACTTGCAGATCGGACGGCGCGGCGAGCTCGCCCCAGATCAGGTCGATCTCGTTGCTGTTCGCGGACACTCGCGCGTTCGCGGGATCCTGGGCGCCGAGATAGAAGTTGAGCGCGGCGCCGGCGACCCGTTTCTCCTCGGGGATCGTGTAGGTCATGGCGTTGTCCGTACCGTTCCATACGCCGGCCTTCCAGTCGCCGTCCATGTAGAGGTCATAACCGGTCGCCCCGGGGCTGGTCGTCCAGCCGAACGTAATTTCGGTCTCCGAGATGTCGGATACCTTAAAGTTTTGCGGCGGCGTCAGCGGCGCTTCCTTGTATTCGCTTGTGTCGGCCGTTGTCGTGAATTCCAGCACCTTGCTCTTATGCGCAAGCGTTGCGGGCCGTTCGTACCATGTGATATAGATGCGGTAAGTGGTCTCGGGCGTCAGTCCGCCTAACGCGTGCGTCCAGCGGTTGCCCCAAGTCAGATAGGTATTGGTATCGGCATCCCAAATGTCGATATCGTTAGGATGCTGCGGATCCTGATCGTTGCCGATGAAGTCCCATTCGAACGTTGCCATGTTGTGGGACAAGTCGACGATGCGGAGATTTTGCGGTGCTGCGGGATCTTGCCCGGGCGGTTCGTCCGCGGCATTAATGGCGGCGGGGGCGTAGAGGAGGCTGACTAGCAAAGCGAGACATAATGACAGAACGGTCGGCTTCGCGAACAGTTTGCGGTTTGACGTATACACCAGATCACCTCGAATGTTTTTTTTCGAAAGGATGTTGCAGCCATGCTCAGGCTTGCGCAAGATCTAGGTGAGAGGATGGAGTGGGAGTGGTTTTGTGGTTTAGTGGTCTTGTGGTTACGGCCTCCTTTGTTGGCAATTTGCAAAATAATTGTGGTCACTTCTATCATGGGACGAAGAAACAATTTCAGGAAGGGGGAGATTTCCATAATGAGAGGGAGAAAATTTCGTGATACGCATATTTATGATCATTGCAATCGAAATAATGATTGGAAATTCGACTTTCGACGACAGATGTCGGCACAATATGTGAAAACTATGGCGTTAAAAGAGAGGAGGCGGATCATCGATTTTGCCGGGACGGATGGCTTGCCCCAGCCAGCCTGCCATAGCATTCGCGGCGCGAAAATGATATAGTTGACACGAATCAAGACGAACGTTTTTTTGGAAGCAGGAGGCCCCCATGAAGCAGAAGAACAGAAGTAACCCGCCAAAAGCCAGCCGCCCGAATACCAGCCGCTCGAATGCCGGTCGCCCGAATGCCAGCCGCTCGAATGCCGGTCGCCCGAGTGCCGACCGCCCGAATGCCGGCCGTCCGAGTGAAGGCCGCCCGAATGCCGGCCGCTCCAATGTAAGCCAGCATACCGTGAAGGAAGCGACGGAGCTGCTGCTTTTCCTGATACATAAAACCAAGCTTGGCCGCAATTCCGCGAAATCGATGTTGGCCCGCGGGCAAGTGTCGGTCGACAACGTGGTCGTAAAAGAGTACAACCATCCCCTTGAGCCGGGGCAGACCGTCTCCGTCAGCAGGGAGCGCGTGGTGGAGGAAACGCCTCTCGTCGGTCTCGACATCCTGCATGAGGACGAGGACATTATCGTCATTCGGAAGGATGCCGGGCTGTTGTCGATCTCGACAGGCCAAGACAACGAGATCACCGCCTATCGCCAGCTTATGGCGCATGTCCGGGCCAAAGATCCCAAGAGCCGGATCTTCGTCGTGCACCGCCTGGATCGAGACACGTCGGGCGTGATGATGTTCGCCAAAAGCGAGAGGATCCAGCAGCAGCTTCAGAACGCTTGGCAGGAAGCCGTCAAGGAGCGCTCGTATGTTGCGTTGGTCGAAGGCAATGTAAAAAAAGCGGAAGGGACGATAACGTCCTGGCTGAAAGAGAGCAGCACGCTAAAGATGTACTCCAGCCAGCGGCAGGGCGACGGGCAGCATGCCGTGACGCATTACAAAACGCTTCAAGCCGGCAGCGCCTACACGTTACTGGAGGTTCGGCTCGAGACCGGGCGCAAAAATCAAATTCGCGTCCATATGGAGGAGCTCGGACATCCCATCGTAGGTGACAAAAAATACGGCTCCCGGTCCAAGGTGCTCGGCAGGCTGGGCTTGCACGCTCGCGTGCTGGCTTTCTCCCATCCGACTACAGGCAAGCTGCTGCGGTTCGAAACGGATATTCCGAAATCGTTTCTGGCGCAGCTCAAACCACCGTCCTCCGAGGGGAGGAGATAAAGAGGCGGTCCCAAACGTCATGAATGACTTTGGAGACCGTCTTTTTTTCATGGTTAATACGTATTCGACGCTGTCAACTAACCGCCGCCCGGTGAGACTACTCCGAGCAAATAAGGGGAAATAGTCCCGTTATTCCGGTATCAGTAGCTAGATCCGCAGCAATAAGGGGAAATTCTCCATCTAATCCATGGAGTATCGGGTGTAGGGGTGTGAATAGTCAGAAATAGAGGGAGCTTTTCCCTATATTCCGCCCTTTCAGACCGAAGATCTCGCAATAGAGGGTGGTATTCCCCTTAATACTTCAAGCCGGGGCTCAGCCAGCCAATAAAGCTGAATTTTCTGCTGCATTCACCGCGGCAGGCCAGTCCGGGGCGCATTATAGCAGAATGCTTGGATGCCATTCGGTCGCATTATAGCAGAATACTCGGCTATCATTCGGACACATGTGAGCAGACTCGGCCAATTCGTGTGGCTCGGAATGGATGCCCCGTTTTTTCTGCCGAAGACGCGCCTACGCTGCCCTATGCACAGGCTCATTACCGTGATATAGTCGGCTTGAAGGTTTTGGAAGATTGTGTGCTGGAAATATCTTAATATTTATATAAATGAAATAATGGTTGAAGCAAAAACGAAAGCTGGAGTGCCGGAACATATTAAGCGCACATACCGTTTAGGAGGCTAATTGCTGTGCGGGAACTGAAAGCGTTGATGAGCAGATCGTCACCGAATATCGTTCAGGAGCACCGTGGAACTTGCCTTAATACGAAAGGTGGCTAACGTCATGAATAAAATCCCCGTTATCGAGACGCCGAGGCTGCGGCTTAGGCCGCTAAGGATGAAGGATGCATCTGATGTGTTCCATTACTTCGCTCGGGACGAGGTGACGGAATATTACGATGTGGAGAGCTTCACGGAGCTGGAGCAAGCGGAGAAGCTGATCCAGTTCTGGCATGACAGATTCCACAATCAGCAAGCCGTCCGATGGGGAATTACGCTTCGATCACAAGATCGGGTCATCGGCACATGCGGCTTCCATAATTGGACCCAAAAGCATTGCAAAGCCGAGGTGGGCTACGAACTGTCTCCCGAGTACTGGCGGCAAGGGATTATGGCCGAAGCTTTGCATGCGATTATGCATTTCGGTTACGGGCGGATGGCGCTGAACCGTATCGCCGCAATCATTCTGCCGGGCAATACGGGGTCCCGAAGACTGCTGGAGAAGATGGGCTTCTATGAAGAAGGCACGTTGAAGGAGTATTATTATAAAAAGGAAAGCTTTAGAGATGCTATTATTTTTTCGAAGCTGAACGCGGGGAAGGAAGGATAACGAATGGCCTATCAAAACATCTTGTTCGATCTGGACGGAACCATAACGGACCCCAAGGAAGGTATTACGAAGTCCGTGCAATACGCGCTGGCCAAATTCGGCATCCACGAAAAAAACCTCGATGTTCTCGATCCGTTTATAGGACCGCCGCTAGCCCAATCGTTCCGGGAGCTGTACGCGTTCGGCGAATCGGATGCCAGGCAGGCCGTAGAGTACTACAGGGAATATTTCAAGGAGACGGGAATCTTCCAAAATGCTTTATTCGGCGGAATGGTAGATTTACTGGCCGGGTTGCAGCGGCAAGGGCGCTCGCTCATTCTGGCGACGTCCAAGCCGACCGTATTCGCGCGGCGGATCCTGGAGCACTTCCGGATCGAAAAGTATTTCGCGGAAGTGCATGGCAGCGAACTCGACGGCACGCGGTCCGACAAGACGGAGCTCATCGCGTACATTATGCAGCAACATAAGCTGGATAAGTCGGGGACGGTCATGGTTGGCGATCGTAAACACGACATCATCGGCGCCCGCAACAACGGGATATCGTCCATCGGCGTTACGTTCGGCTACGGCAGCCTGGAGGAGTTGACGGGGGCGGGTCCGACGACCGTATGCCGTTCCGTAGATGAGTTGAAGAAGACGCTTCTTATGCGGGGTTCTAATCAGGCAACAGTGACAGAAGTGCGCGCCATTGAGACTCGCGACTCCGAAACCGTGGACCGCCTGACGGCCGTCTGGCATTCCTCCGTGTCGGCGACGCATCATTTTCTGACCGCAGAAGAGATCCGTTCCATTGAACCCGAGGTTCGGCAGGGCTTGCAGCTAATCGAGCATCTGTATGGCTATTATGACGAAGACGGACAGCCGCTCGGTTTCGTCGGCATGCAGGACGACAAGATTGAGATGCTGTTCGTGGAGGCGAAGCAACGCGGGAGAGGCATAGGCAAAAAGCTGTTGGAGGCTGCTCTCAAGCACGAGGGAGTGCGATACGTCGACGTGAACGAGCAGAACGAGCAGGGCAGCGCTTTTTACGCAAGCAGAGGCTTTCGGATCGTCGGCAGATCGGAGCAGGACTCGCAAGGGCGGCCGTATCCGATACTTCATCTGGAGATTTAGCCAGCAAAGGAGGCCACAATCATGTACAGCAACAACAAACCCGAGGTTGAACCTGCCCGAGCCGTGTCAGCGACGCAGCTTGGCGCAGTACCGCCGACATATGGGTCAAGTATAGGCAGCAGGCGTACTGATGTGCCTCCGCTCATGCTTCCTCCCGGTCCCGGCGAAGGTGCCATCATCGGCGACAGCCAGCCGGTGGCGATTCTCAGGCGGGCGATCCGCTATGTCGGAAGATGGTCTTCCACTCCGAGAAGGCGGCGTATTCATGCCTTTGTCCTGCTGTACATCAAGCATGGCCGCGGCGAATTAACCGTCAACAATGCCCCCATATCCATAGCCGGCAATCAACTGCTTCTGCTAACGCCGGGCATGCATGTGATTGAACGGGCCGATGCGCTTGCAGACTGGGAAGTCCATTACATAGCTTTCAAGCTGATGCGTCCGGTACGAGAGGAGGGGGGCTGGGCGCTTGCGCCCTTCGAATCGTCGCATTTCCCGCGAGGCGGAGCAATGTCCGTTACTGACATGCACTCGATCGAAAGGCTGATCGAACGGCTGCATGAAGGCGGGAATGACGCTGACGGCATGTTTCGATGGAAGCGCCAGCTGGCGCTGTCGGAACTGCTGTATACGATTCTGTCGGAGCAGAAAGCGCAGCGGAGCCCTTATTCGGCTCCTGAGGCTGTAAGGCGCTGCGCAGCCTATATCGACCGGCATTATAAGGACAATATTCGAATGGACGAGCTCGCAAGCTGGTGCGGTCTACATCCCAGCACGTTCACGCGTCATTTTAAGGCTGCGATGGGGATGCTGCCCAGCGACTATTTAATCCATGCGCGTATTGAAGCGGCCAAAACCATCTTGCCGGGGGGAGGTCCGCTGAGGGAGGTTGCGCGGCAGGTGGGTTTTTGCGATGAATATTATTTTAGCCGGATGTTCAAGAAGGTTGCCGGAGTCTCCCCTTCCGTCTACATTCGTACGGCAGGAGAGCGTTCGCAAGGCAAGGAGCGAAACGGCAGGATATTGAAGCCTGTTAATGTCGCGGTTACGTACGTGGACGAGGTCGACCATCTGATCGCGCTTGGCCTGCTCCCCGCAGCCGTGCCTGCCGATCATCAACCGGATCGGCAAGAGACGGTCATTCCCTATTTGAAGCCTTACATTGCCCATCTCCCGCATATCGGCTGCGAGCTGTCGATCGACATGGAGCGGCTTCGCAAGCTTGCCCCCGAGCTGATTATCGTCGGCCGCTTCATGAAGAGCTGGGGCGTGAACGGCTTTGCCGACATCGCCCCGACCCACTATTACAGCTGGGAGGTAGACTGGCGCAACGTGCATCGCCAGCTCTCGGCCATGCTGGGACGGGAAGCCCGCGCCGAGCAAAATATCGCGCAATTTGATCGGCTCGTCCGCTCCGCGAGGGACCGGATGTACGCGGCATGCGCGAGCAAGACGTTCCTCTTCCTGGAGTCGACACGGGAAGGCGTAAGGGTAAGTCCTTATATGAGCAACGGAGGCTGGCTGCTCTACCAACAGCTGGGACTGACGCCGGCATCGATCGTGAGCGTCAACGGCTGGGAGCATTACGTTACGCCGGAGGAAGCGGCCGCGATTCCAGCCGACTATCTGTTCGTAGGGCAGCGAAGCGGCGCGGCCGACGTGCATCGCGGGTTGTTGGAGGAGCCCGGGATGCGTCGGCTAGGTCCCCGCTTGATCGAGCTGCCCCGCTATCCATGGGGGAAGGGCGGTCCGATCGCCTACTCGATGGGCGTGAGGATGATCCTGGCCTTGTTTGCAAAATTCCACAAATAATTTGCGGAAATCGTACATGGCTTTCCCATCGGAAATGCGTTACTCTTCTTGTTGAGAAGAATTATCATTATCGACTGACAAGGAGAGAAAGCTGTGAAGAGAATGCAAAAATGGGGACTCTTGCTGGCGATGTCGGCACTTATCATGATCCTGTTGGCCGCTTGCGGAGGGGAAAACAAGGCGACAAATGAAGGCGGAGCGGGAAGCTCCGCGCCTGGCAGCGCTAGCCCCTCGCCCGAGGTTATAGAAGAAACGCCGAAGCCGTCGCCAACCGCACGCACCGTTACGACACCCGCCGGCACGGTAGACATTCCGGCCAATCCAGAGCGGATCGTCCTGACGTATGACGACGACGTCGATCACTTTCTGGCGCTCGGTCTAAAGCCTGTCGCCGCGCCGCTCTACGACAGGGACGATAACATCAACGGCTATCTGCCTTATTTGGCGGATCGATTGGAAGGCATGGGGACCTTCCCGTTGTCCACCGATTTCGAGCCTATCGTGGCAGCGGAGCCCGATCTGCTTGTTGCCGGTTATCATCACCGCGAGGTGCTGGGCGACTTGCAGAAAATTGCACCGACGGTATATTTCGAATGGGATGTCGACTGGAGAAAGACCCATCTGGAGATGGGACGTGTGCTTAATCTGGAGGAGAAGGCTAAGAGTAACGTCGATGCCTTTAATGCCGAAATGGAGATCACCAAGGCGCATGTCGCAGACGCAATCGGAGATGAACCCGTCGCGTTTATCAAGGTCCGTCAAAATCAGCTGGAGCTGTATGGCGGTCCGGGAACCGGTTCTTCGGCTTCCTTTATCCTGTACGATCTGCTGGGCCTGACGCCCGTTAAGGATGCTTCTACCGATACATGGGGCGCGCAGTTCTCGCTGGAGAGCTTTACGGGGCTGGAAGCGGAGCATCTCTTCCTGTTGGTGCAGGGGAACGACGAGAATGCGGCGCTTGTGGAGGACTTGCTCGCGAACCAGCTGTACAAGAACGTGCCGGCCATTCAGAAGGGCCAGGTGTACAAGGTGAATAGTTATCCATGGGAGCGCGGCGGTCCAATCGTCTTCACCGAGGGAATGAAGCAGATTCGCGAGATGATCACGCCATGAACGGCCCATCTTCGAAAGAGACTGGCGAACTCTACGATCTGACCATAATCGGCGGCGGTCCCGCGGGCATGTATGCGGCCTTCTATGCGGGCATGCGGGATATGAAGGTCAAGCTGATCGAGGGCAAGGACGAGCTGGGAGGTTTCCTGCATCATTACGCGGAGAAAACGATCTGGGATGTCGGCGGCATTCCGCCGCTCCGCTGCGATCAATTAATTAGGCATCTGGCTGAGCAAGCGCGAACTTTCGATCCGACGATTGTCTTCGGCCAGCGGGTCGACGGACTGGAGTTGCTGCCCGGCGGCGCTTACCGATTGCGCACCGATAGTGGAAAAACGCATGATACGAAGACGATCCTTGTCGCGGTCGGGCGGGGCATTACCGAGATGACCAAGCTGGATATTCGGGGCGCGGACCGCTACGAGTTGACCAATCTGCATTATACCGTCCAGAATCCGGAAGCCTTCCGGGACAAAAGAGTGCTTATATCCGGCGGAGGGAACTCCGCCGTAGACTGGGCGAACGAGCTTGTCGATGTGGCAAAACAAGTGATCGTGGCGCATCGCCGCGAGGAGTTCGGCGCCATGGAGCGCAGCGTTTCCAGGATGCTGGAGAAGGCGGACGTGCGAACGCCCTATGAGCTGCAAGAGCTGCATGGCGAGGGAGAGGCCATAGGCGCGGTCAGTATCAGGCATGGCGAAAGCGGCGATATGGAGCTGATCGAGGTCGATGCCGTCGTCGTTAGTCACGGCTATTCACGAAGCTACGGCGACTTGTTGCACTGGGGGCTGGATATCGGCAAGCATGGGATTCATGTCAGCGACCAGACGGTGACGAACCTCCCCGGCATCTTCGCCGCCGGGGATTGCGCCTCCTACTCCAACAAGGTCAAGCTGATCGCCGGCGCCTTCACCGACGCGGTGCTCGCCGTTAACAGCGCCATGAGCTATATCGATGCCGAGGCGCCTGACATGGCGTATGTCTCTTCGCATAACGAGAAATTCCGGGAGATGAACAAGCAGTTGCATCATGGAAGCAAGGCGGTAGAAACGCAATAATGGACGCGGCATGGCGATACTCCAATCGTTAAACTTAGGAAAGACACGGAATGCGGTTCCGTGTCTTATTTGCGTTCGAGAATGTGCCAGATTCGGCTATAATACGGAAGGAATCGGTTTCGTACGAATATGACCGATTTGTCAAAAATCGCTCATTTACTTTTCGGCCCAAAATCGATATAAAATGATAAAGGCGCTAGCGGCCGTATCACTCATTTTTTGTAAGCGTTAACAGAAAACTGAAAACCTAAAAGAGAAAAAGGGGCCAAGAAAGTCATGAACAAAAAATCCAGGTTATGGCGAGATTATTTGATATCCTATGTTTTTATTTTTGCCATCCCCTTCCTCATCCTCGGTATGTTTATATACATGAACGCGGTGAAGGTTGTTCAGCATGAGATCGAACAAGCGAACAGCTATAAGCTGAAGCAAGTGCAAAGTTATCTCGACGGACAGATTAACGGCTTAAAGCATATGGCCGCGAAGATGGCCTTTGATCAACGGCTGACTCCGTATGCGGCTAAGCTTAATGACTATTCGGCAGCGGAGACGGTGAAAGAGCTGTCCAGATACAAGGACAACAGCTTGATTTTGGAGAGCGTATTGCTTTACTTCCGCAACGATGATCATATCTACTCCGATGAAGGCGTTGTTTCGCTGGATGTGCTGACCCAAGAGATGTATCCCTTCCCGCAGGCGGAACGCGAAGCATTTTTGCACGATCTGTCTACGAGTCTTCAGATTACATTGAAGCCAGCCGTTCCGGTACAGTCGAGAGGCAGCCGGGAAGAGCGTCTGCTCACTTATATGTTCCCGATTATGCCGAACAATAGCCAGCCTTATGGCACGGTGCTGTTTCTGATCAACGAATCGATGCTGACAAGCATGATGAGCAATATGCTGGGCAATGTGCAAGGCGCCGTCTATTTGCTCAACGAGGCTGGCGAAGTGCTTGCCGTCGAGCGGACGGAGGATTCTCCCGAGCTGGAGCGCATCATGCAGAAGTCCGAGCTCAAGACGGGCGAGGTCATCAGCAAAATCGGCTCTACTAGCTATTCGGTCATGAGCGAGAAGTCGGAGCTGACGGGCTGGACGTACATGATCGTAATGCCGACGGATCAGTTCTGGTACCGGGTCATCGAGTTCAAGCAGATTGCCGGCTTGGTGCTGCTGCTGGTGCTCGTGATCGGCATTGTTGCGGCCTGGTTCGTTTCCTTCAAAAAGTCGGGCCCGATCCGCGCGCTTGTTGCGCATTTGCAGCATCAGGGCACGCCGGGAAGATCGGATCGGAGAAGCTCTAACGAGTTCGAGTTCATTCGGGGAACGGTGGACGACCTGCATCATTATACGCTGCAACTGGAAACGAATATGGAGCAGCAACTGCCTTTGGTTATCGATCAAATGCTCTATCGGGCATTAACGGGGAACGGCTCCGAAGCAGAGACGGGGGCGGGAGCGGCTTTATATCCGCATATTCAAGGCCAATATTATTACGTCATGGTCATTTCTTATCGACAGGACAGCGATGGGATCGTCGACTCGTCCGGCCGCGAGGCGCTTTACCGCATTCTAAACCGGGTCGAGGCACCGGGCAGCAACGGCTTTGGCATCGAATTGCTGGATGAGCAGGCATTTGCGCTTGTCATGTCGGTTAGGGAAGCTGTGGCGGATACAAGAGCAAATCAGAAGCAGGCTGCCGACACCATTCAGGCATTATTGCGCGAGAAGCTCGGCATCCATTCCTTGATCGGCGTCGGTACGGCCCGCGGCGAACTGTCCGACATTAATCAATCGTTTATCGAAGGGCTTGCCACCATTGAGTACCGTCTGTTGTTCCCGGAGGGGCATGTGCTGTTCTTCGAGGATACCGCGAAGCTCCAGGATCATAATCGCCAATATTCGATGGGCGACCAGATGAAGTTTACGCAAAGTCTTAGAATGGCGGATCAAGCCGTATGTTTGGATTCCTTGCATGCGATGCTGGACAATATGGCGCGGATGGAGCAGTCCGTGCTGTTGCTTCGTTATATTTGCTTCGATCTTGTTAATGCCGTGCTGAAAGAGATGAGAACTCTGAAGATCGGGATGAATTGGCCGGAAACGAAACGAATGATGGAGTTCCAGACGTTGGAGGATCTGCGGGAAAGCATGCGTATCGTTGTGATCCGTATTTGCGAGCATGTGGGGGCGGGCAAACAAACGAAGCGGGCCGACCTGTGCGCCAGAATTATACAGCAAATCGATCAGGGCTACAGGTCGGATCAGCTAAGCCTGGACATGCTGGCCCAGCAATTCGACGTGTCCGCTTCCTATATTAGCCGATTAATTCGCGAGCAGACGGGCACATCCTTTATGGAATATGTGCAGCAGCTTCGGATTGAGGCGGTCAAGCGGGAGATGCTGTCAACCGATCGTCCCATTAAAGATATTATTATCGAAGCCGGCTATCAGGATATGTCGAGCTTTATTAAGAAATTCAAGAAGTCCGAGGGGCTGACCCCGGGCGAATACAGGAAAAAAACGCGGACGGAATAGGTCGTTTATGACGGAATCCAATATGACCGATTGAACAAAAACCGCTCATTTACAGTACACTCCCCTCAAATCTATAGTGAGTAGCATAAACCGATGAGGGGAGGGAAGAAAATTCGATGGCCACGCTTTCAAGGAACATCCGCAAGTATTGGCAACTGTACGTCTTTCTTGTTCCGGCGCTTGCCTACTTTATCATTTTTCATTATATTCCGATATACGGCGCGCAAATCGCCTTCAAAAACTATTCGGCTGTAAAAGGGATATGGGGAAGCTCATGGATTGGTTTAGATCATTTCGAACGTTTTTTTAATTCGTATTATTTCGGGTTGCTGTTAAAAAACACGCTGCAAATCAACTTGTACCAGCTGGCGCTGTTCCCGGTCTCGATTATTGTAGCGCTGTCGATTCATGAGGTGGCCAAGGCGCGGTTCAAACGTTTCGTGCAGCTAGTCACGTATGCGCCGCATTTTATTTCGGTCGTCGTCATCTCGGGCATGATTCTGGTATTTCTGGATCCATCCTCGGGCATTGTCAACACGCTCATCAAAGCACTGGGCGGAGAGCCGATCTCGTTTATTACAGAGCCGGGATGGTTCAAAAGCATTTATGTGTTGTCCGGGGAATGGCAGAACCTGGGGTGGGGCGCCATCATCTATTTGGCTGCGCTCGCGGGCATCAATCCGGAGCTTCATGAGGCTGCGCAAATCGACGGCGCCAGTCGCTGGCAGCGAATCTTCCATATCAATATCCCGGGCATTATGCCAACCATTATTATTTTGTTTATTCTTAATTTGGGCAGCTTCATGAACGTTGGATTCGAAAAAATCTATTTGCTGCAAAATCCGCTGAACATGGAGTCCTCCGAGGTCATTCAGACCCATGTGTACCGGAGCGGTCTGCTGCAAGCGCAGTACAGCTATACGGCGGCAATCGGCTTGTTCAACAACGCCATTAATTTTGCGATTCTGCTTACCTTCAACAGACTGGCGAGAAGGAGCGGCAACAGTCTATGGTAGAATCGAGGCGGAAGACCGGAGGGACTTAAGGGATGATCAGACAAACATGGGGAGACCGGGTGTTCCAGGCTATCAATAGCGGATTTCTTGCGCTTCTGGCTATGCTGGTGTTGTATCCGCTTATCTATATCGTAAGCGCATCGATTAGCGATCCGTCTTATGTAAATACCGGACAAATGTGGTTATGGCCAAAGGGATTAACGTTCGAGGGTTACGAACGGGTATTTCAAAATCCGGATATTTGGCAGGGTTACTTGAACTCCGCATTTTATACGGTTGCCGGCGTATTGATTAATTTGGCCGTCACTTTGCCATGCGCGTATGCGCTGGCGAGAAAGGATTTGCCGGGCCGCACGCCGGTGATGCTCGTTATTATTTTTACGATGTTTTTTAGCGGCGGCTTAATTCCAAACTACCTGCTTGTGAAGGACCTGGGCATGGTGAACACGTATTGGGCGTTGCTGCTGCCCGCCGCGGCTTCGGCGATCAATATTATCGTATCGCGAACCTTCTTCCAATCGAACATTTCGCGGGAGATGGAGGAGGCGGCGGCAATGGACGGCTGTTCGGATTTCAGAATGTTTTTTGTCATCGTGCTGCCGTTATCCAAAGCGATTATCGCGGTTATGGCGCTCTTTTACGGCGTCGGCCATTGGAACCAATATTTTGGAGCACTCATTTATTTAAGCGACCGAGACATGTTCCCGCTGCAGCTGTTCTTGAGGGAAATACTGGTGCAGCAAGAAATCGCGGCGCAAATGCTGATGAACGGCGGCGATGTGGAATTGATGATGGCGGAGCAGACCCGGATATCGGAGCTGATCAAATACGCGGTTATGATCGTTGCCGCTCTGCCGCTTATTATTGTATATCCGTTTGTTCAGCGTCATTTTGTGCAGGGCGTTATGATCGGATCCATAAAAGGATAAAAAACAGGGAGGTCTTTTACGATGAAAACAAAAACAGTGCGCAGCGTAGCTGCAGCGGTGGCATTATGTTTGGCCATATTGCCGGGCTGCGCGTCGAATAGCAACGAAGGCAATACGAATACGAAGCAGGCAGAAGGGCAGAAACCGTCCGATTCGCCGAAAACATTTAATGAAACGGGGCTTCCGCTCGTTGATCAGCCGATCAAGCTGACGATGATGGGCGCCGAGGACATGCAGCGGAATTGGGAAGACCTGTATTTCTTTAAAGGAATGGAAGCGGATACGAATATCCAGTTCGAATATACGACATTGCCGAGCAGCTCCTATAGTGAACGCAAAAATTTGGCTTTTGCCAGCAATGAATTGCCGGATGTATTTTTTAATGGCGGACTGAGCAGCAATGACGAAGTGAATTATGGCTCGCAAGGCATGCTGATTCCGTTGGAGCAATTAATTGCGGATTATGCGCCAACCTTGACGAAGCTGTTTGAGGATTATCCGGAGATTCGCCAATCGATTACCGCGCCGGACGGGCATATTTACGCGCTGCCGCAAATTGCGGATCATCCGCGCGACCGTTTTCCCCGATTGTTTGTCAATGGCGAATGGCTAAACAATTTGAACATTAGCAAGCTGCCTTCAACCGTTGACGAATTATATGACATGCTTGTTAAGTTCCGCGATCAGGACCCTAACCAGAATGGTGTTTCCGACGAAATTCCGTTGACCGGGGATAACAAACTGCATTATCTTCGCCCGATTATGTTGTCTTACTTCGGCTATGTAAGCGATTTTATTCATGTAAAAGACGATAAGGCCGTCTTTGTGCCGGCGCAGTCCGGCTATAAGGAATATTTGGCTTTTATGCAGAAGTTGTACGCAGAGAAGCTGCTGGATCCGGAAATTTTCTCCCAAAATAAAGCGCAAATGACAGCGAAAGGCGAGAATGAGCTTTACGGCGTAATGGGCAACAGCTTGCCAATATTCGGTGGAAAGGACAAGCAGGTTGTGCCTAATAATATATTGGACAATCCGCAAATGCCTCCGCTCGTGAGCGAGGCGGGCGCAACGCCGATTTACCCGGAGAGGGATACGATACGCCGCGGCATGTTCGCGATCACCAGCGCAAATAAACATCCCGAAGCTACGATCCGGTGGCTGGACTACCTCTATTCGGAAGAAGGCTATCTGCACGCGCAATACGGCATTGAAGGCGAAAGTTATCGCTGGTCCGATACGGATCCCAAATATGTGGAGTACATCGTGCCTGAGGGAATGCTGGAGAACGATTATAAAAATATGAAGGTATCTAATCTGGGTTACGGATTTGCCAACGAGGAGCTTGAGAAAAAGTTCCTGAATTCGAATTGGCTCGGTTTCGTGCTTAATGATCAGGTCGGACAATATGTGGACTATGGCCAGAAGGCGTTCCCGCTTGCTTATTTCACGGAAGAGGAGCTGCAACGGGTAAATGCGATCACTGTCGATCTGCAAACCTTCATCGAGCAGATGGAAGCGAAAATCGTTGTAGGCCAAGATCCGGTATCGAAGTGGGAAGATTATGTGCAGACGATGAACAAAATGGGGGTAGAGGAGCTGGTAGGCATCTATCAAGCCTCCTATGATCGTTGGAATAGCGCAAAATAAAAATCGGGAACGGGCGAAGCGAGATGCTGCGCCCTTTTCCTTGCGGAAAGGAAGAGGATTATGAGGGAGAAGCAACGAAACATACAGGAGTATGACGTCGTCGTGGTCGGCGGCGGATCGGCGGGAACAGCCGCAGCGATGCAAGCGGCCAAAGCGGGAGCCAAAACGGCCTTGATCGAAAAAAACGGGATGCTGGGAGGTACGACAACGGTCGGAGCCGTCAATTTCCCGGGGTTATTCCACGCTTGGGGGCGACAAGTGATCGCCGGACTCGGCTGGGATGCGGTCGTGCGGACGGCCGAGCTGGAGGGAGCGGAGCTGCCGGACTTCTCCGTCGTGCCCGAACGGCATTGGCAGCACCAGATTCGCGTCAACCGTTTCCTGTATTCGGCCGTACTGGACGAGCTGTGCGTCGACGCCGGAGTGGAATTGAGGTTCCATGAAATGACGGCGGCGGCCGAAGAGACCGATTCGGGCATTTTGCTGACCGTGGCGGGCAAGGAGGGGGTAAGCCGACTGCATGCGAGCAAGGTTGTGGATGCAACCGGCGATGCAGATGTATGCGGCTTGCTCGGTTATGAACGAGTCCAGAGCGAGCATAAGCAGCCTGGAACGTTAATCAATGAAATCGGCGGATACGTGATGGACGATATTAATCCGCTTGAGCTAAAGCAGCTTTATGACGCGGCGCTTGCCAAAGGAGAAATTCGTATGACGGATCATCCGGCAAGCGACATTCCGTTCTATCACGATTTAAAGGGCGGCGCCATAAGCATGCATGTGCCGGGAATAGACGGCGGCAGCTCGGCGACAAGAACGGCGGCCGAGCTGGAGGCGCGCCGGACCTTGCTGCGCATCTACAAATTTCTGCGCACGGTTCCGGGCTGCGAGCGGCTTACGATCCGATTTGCCGCGAGCGAATGCGGCATTCGCGAAACATGGCGGATCGTCGGGGAGGAAACCGTCACCGAAGAAGCGTATTTAAATGGGTATGTGTGGCCTGACGCGGTGTGTTACAGCTATTATCCGATAGATCTGCATCATCCGAGCAGCAACACGATTATAAAAAAGTATCCGGCCGAGCATGTCGTCGCGACGATTCCGTACAAAGCGCTTATACCGGTTCGGAGCAAACATCTGCTTGTCGCCGGACGTTGTATAGCAGGCGATCAGATGGCCAATTCCGCTTATCGGGTTCAAGCCACTTGCATGGCTACCGGGCAAGCCGCGGGAGCCGCCGCCGCGCTTGCCTCGCGAAATAACGTAAAGGTTCAGGAGTTGTCTTACAAGGAATTGACGGATTGTCTGCGACAACATGGCGCAATCGTGCCGAATCGTATGTAGGGGGAATGGAAGGTGGAGAAACGTTGGACGGCGTCATGGATTACGGATGAACGGTTCGTCGATCGGCCGAAGCTCGATTTGTTTCATAAGGAGATGGAGGACGGGCAGGCGCATAGTCACGAGGAAGCTTTAACGAACGTTCATATGCTCGTCCGCAAATCGTTGCAATGGGATCGGGCTGTCGAGGAAGCGTGGCTGGATATTACAGCGGACGATTATTATAAGCTTTATATCAACGGCCAGCCGGTCGGTCAAGGTCCGGCGCAAAGCAGCTACGATCATTATTATTACAATCGATATAACGTAGCGCCCTATTTGAAGCCGGGAACGAACGTGATCGCCGTTCATCTCTATTATCACGGGCTTGTTTGCCGCTCTTACAACAGCGGCGATTACCGCCAGGGCATGATCGCGGAATTGGAGATCGACGGACGGCTCGCGGCGGTTACCGATGAGACATGGTTGTGCCGGATAGCGGAGGAATACGGCAGCGGCGGCATTATCGGCTATAATACGCAGTTTCTCGAAGCGATAGACAGCCGGAAGAAACAGGCCGATTGGCGGGAACCCGAAGCTTCTCTTGCCGATTGGAAGCCGTGTCGTACGCTCGCGGGCCATGATTATACGCTGATTGCCCAGCCGACGCCTCCGCTTGCGGTTTACCCCATCCGCCCGCAGCGCGTTGTTCGGTTATCGGAGGGCGGCCTTTGGATAGATTTCGGTCATGAATTGACCGGACAGCTGCAGTTTCAGGCGCGCGGTCAAGCGGGAGATATCGTCGAAATCCGCTGCGGCGAGGAACTGCTTGAGTCCGGGGACGGAGCGGAGCAAGAGCCTCGGCGCGTTCGCTTTCAGATGCGCTGCAATTGCGATTACCGGGAGCTCTGGACCTTATCGGGCGAGGTGGACGAACCTGACTTCTATGACTACAAAGCGTTTCGTTACGCCGAAATTATTGCGCCGTCTTCCGTTGTCATCGATATAGACAGTATTCATGCCACCGCAAGGCATTACCCGTTGGATGAACAAGCGAGCCGATTCCGCTCCTCCAATGATTTGTTAAATCAGATCTGGTCGATTTGCGGCAACGGCGTGCAATGGGGCTCTCAAGAAAACTACGTGGACTGCCCTAGTCGAGAGAAGGGGCAGTATCTGGGCGACAATACGATTATTACGCATGCCCATGCCTATCTCTCGGGCGATTTGCGGCTGTTTCGCAAATCCTTGCTTGATTTCCGGCAATATTCCCTTAAAGTATGCGAGGGTTTTACGGCGGTTGCGCCGGGACATCATATGCAGGAGATTGCAGACTTCTCGCTGCAATGGCCTATGCAGCTGCTGCAATATTACAGGCAAAGCGGCGATGCCGACTTCCTGCGCGAGATGCTTCCGGCGGCCGAAGGCATTCTCCGCCATTTCGCGCAATTCGAACGAGAGGATGGCCTGCTGGAGCGGGTAACGGACAAGTGGAATTTGGTGGACTGGCCGGTTGGGATGAGGGACGACTACGATTTTCCGTTGACGCTGCCAATCGGCGAGGGCTGCCATCTTGTTGTAAATGCTTTTTATTACGGAGCCTGGAGCGTCGTGCTGCAAATGCGGGATATTCTGGACGCCCAGGTTCAGGTTCAGGGGGATTCTCAAGATAAGCAAAAGCAGGAGCAAAGGCGCGAGTCGTTCCGAACGCAGTTTTACGATCCGGAGCATCGATTGTTTGTGGATGCGGCGGGCTCCAGCCATCATTCTTTGCATGCCAATGCTCTGTCGCTGCTATTTGGACTTGCCGACGAAGGGGAAGAAGTACAGTCGATTGTGCGGTTCATTAGCCAAAAGAGGCTGAGCTGCGGCGTCTATATGGCTTATTTTGTTCTTCAGTCGTTGGCAAAAGCGGGAGCATACGACTTGCTTTACGAGCTGATTGTATCCGACGACGCCAATTCCTGGAGCACCATGATCAAGGAAGGAGCGACAACCTGCTTCGAAGCTTGGTCGAAGGACGCAAAGTGGAATACAAGTTTATGCCACCCTTGGGCAAGCGCACCGATTCCGATGCTGATCGAACATATCGCGGGCATTCAGCCGGCGGAGCCGGGATGGACAGAGGTGAACTTCCGGCCTCGAATTCCTGCAAGTCTTGAGGAGCTGCATCTATCGTTCCAGACGGTTGCCGGACCGTTTGTGCTGGAGCATGGGAAGGAAGGAACGTTTTTACTTACGCCTGATGGCGTAAAGATACGCAGCGAGCAGCCATAGGCGTTAATAACGCTTATGGCTCCAAAAAGCAGGCGAACGAGCAGCTGTAGGCGTTAAAAACGCCGATGGGCCGTAAAGTAACTCTGTTTAGCAGCCATAGGCGTTAATAACGCTTATGGCTCCAAAAAACAGGTGAACGGGCAGCTGTAGGCGTTAAAAACGCCGATGGGCCGTAAAGTAACTCTGTTTAGCAGCCATAGGCGTTAGTAACGCTTATGGCTCCCAAAAGCAGGCGAACGAGCAGCTGTAGTCGTTAAAAACGCCGATGGGCCGTAAAGTAACTCTGTTAAGCAGCCATAGGCGTTAATAACGCTTATGGTTCCCAAAAGCAGGCGAACGAGCAGCTGTAGTCGTTAAAAACGCCGATGGAAGGGAAAGTAACTCGAATTAGCGTCCATAGACGATAATAACGTCTATGGCTCCAAATAGTGGGCGAACGAGCAGCTGTAGTCGTTAAAAACGCCGATGGAAGGGAAAGTAACTCGAATTAGCGTCCATAGACGATAATAACGTCTATGGCTCCAAATAGTGGGCGAACGAGCAGCTGTAGGCGTTAAAAACGCCGATAGCCCGGAAAGTAACTCTATTTAGCAGCCATAGGCGTTAGTAACGCTTATGGCTCCCAAAAGCAGGCGAACGAGCAGCTGAATTGACTACAGCCGAATGCCTGCAAAAGCAACCCTGGGCTGCGAATTCGTACAAAATAACAAGGTTTTGCCGGAAAAAGGTCAATTCTAGCCTAATAATCTATTGTTTGAGGTATACTCGCCCTCCTATAATGGATGATAATGAGAACTATTATCACGTTGGAGGGTTTGAAAATGCAAGTACACAGAATGAAGCATGTATTATTGGGGGTCGCGCTAACGTTAATCGTAACGGCGCTTAGCGCTTGCGGCGGAAACGGAGGCGGCGAGAAGAAGGAGGAGACACGCGTGGTTAGCACGGTCAACGGGGATGTCGAGATTCCTGCGGAGCCGAAGCGCATCGTCGCGTTGTATTATCATCATCTCTTGCTGGCGTTCGATATGAAGCCGGTCGGAGCGAACTTGACCTGGTGGGGCGGAAGCCCATTCCTGCAAGAGCTGGAGTCGGACGGTATCGTGGACGTAGGAGGCCCTCCGTCGCTGGAAGCGGTAGCGGCGCTAGACCCCGATCTCATTATCATGAACAGCAACAACGTTGAGGACTACGACCAATATGCCAAAATCGCTCCATCCGTGCTCATCCCTTACGATGCGGCAAACAGCACCTACGACGATGCAAAGCTGCTGGGCGAAGTGCTCGGCAAGCCGAAAGCGGGCGAGGAGCTGCAGAAGAAATTCGAGGAGAAGGCGGCGGCCGCCAGAGAGAAGATCGCAGGCAAGATCGACGAGAACGCCAAGGTCGCCATCATTCGAATCGAGGGTAAAGGCAGCCAATTCGCCATCTTCGGATACAATTACGGACGCGGCGGATGGTCTGTCTATCGCGGACTGAATCTGAAGCTGCCGGCCCGCATCGAGAAGGAATTGAACGATCAGAACGCGCAAATCGTTCAGCAGTTGTCGATGGAGCTGTTGCCGGAATATGTAGCCGACGCGGACTATATTCTGGTCTCCAATGAGGGCGAAGGCTTGGAGCTCGTGAAGGATAGCGACACATGGAAGACCATCCCGGCCGTCAAGAATAACAAAGCGGTCGAGCTGGACGGAAAACAATATTTTTACTTCGACCCTATCTCTATCGAAGCTCAGCTTGACTTGATTACGGAGCTGCTGCTAGAACATTCATAGGCAATCCTATCTTACCCTTCGGATACCCGTCCACCTTGCTTCAGAAGAAGTCCTTGCTCCGTCAATCCGGCGGACGAGGGCTTCTTTTTTGCAAGTGCCCGAGGTTGATAGGAGCCCCCGGTGAGGTTACAATGGAGGCTAACAGATATATGATAATTGTTCTCATTGTATCCGACGAGGAGTTGATCCGCTCTCCATGAAACATATTGAGCTATCCTTTCGGTCCCATTTGTTCACGTTCGTGGATATGGAATACCGGGCGTGTTCCCCCGAGAATTTGTCTCAGAAGTTGTTCGTCCATCATTATTCGCTGATCGCGGTCATGCAGGGCAGGGGAGCGGGGATGATCGACGGCAAACGCATCAGGCTGATCAAAGGACATTGTTTCCTCGCCGCGCCCGGCGCCTTGTTGGAAGTGGACGGCGCGGAATCCGAAGGGCTGGCCTACTACCGTCTGGCGTTCCGCATCGAACGAATCGCGAGCACGGAGGAGCAAGGAATCGGGTTGAAGGAGCCGGATGCGGAGGAAGAGATTTTGCGATTGGAAGACAAGCTTCACGTGCAGCCATTCGGCCAATGGGCCTCCATGCTTGAGGAGCTGTACCGGCACCGCGAGCATAAGACGGGGTTGGAAGGCTACCGGCAGCATATTCGCCTGCAGGAGCTGCTCTATTATTTGTGCGAGCGCAACGACGGTCAGTCGGAGCGAAATCCCCGAAGCGCCGTGAGCGGGAGCATCGACAAACTGCATGAGGATATTACGCGTATCGCGAGCGTAAAGCAACTGGCTCAGCTGGCTAACATCGGGGTTAGGCAATACACGTACCTGTTCAAGGAGCTTACCGGCCGCAGTCCCGTCGATTATATGACAGAGCTTCGGATGAACGAGGCGAAGAAGCGGCTGCTCGTCTCGAACGACGATTTGAACACGATCGCTCGCAATGCGGGATTCCAAGATGTGTATTACTTCAGCAGGCGGTTTAAGCAAATGGTAGGGATGGCGCCCAAACATTTTGTGGCCAAGCGTCGCCGCGAACTGAGAATCGTTGCACTATACTATGCCGGCATTCTTATGTCGATAGGCGTCAAGCCGGTAGGCGCGAACCTGACCTGGTGGGGAGGCAGCGAATTCCTGAAGGAGCAGGAGCGGAACATCGTCGACGTGGGAGCACAGCCCTCCCTGGAGAAGATAGCCGGCCTCGAACCCGATCTCATTCTGATGAACGACACCCATTCGCAATATTACGGACAGTTCTCCAAGATTGCGCCCACCGTCATCATTCCGTATGACGGCAAACGCGGCATCTACGAGGATATCCGGCTGGTCGGCGAGCTGATCGATCGTCCGCAGGCGGCGGAGCAGTTCGTAGCCCGTTACGAATTGAAAGCGGAGAAGGCGCGGGCCGCCTTAACGGAAGCCGGTATAACGGGCGGCGACTCCCCGGCCACGATCATCCGGTTGGAGGGCGGAGGCAGCCAGTTCTCCGTCTTTGGCGACAACTACGGGCGTAGCGGTTGGGCGGTCTACAGGGGGCTCGGGCTTGCGGCGCCGGCGAAGGTGCGCCAACTGATCGAGAGCGGCACGCAGATCGTTCAAGGCCTCCCCATCGACCGTCTGCCCGAATATGCGGAGTCCTCCCGCTATTTGTTCGTCGTAAATGAAGGGGAGGGCATCGGACTCATGCGGGACCGCGATCTCTGGAACGGGCTAGCGGCGGTACGAGGGGACCGGGTATTCGAGTTGGGCAAGGAACAATTCGCCTACTTCGATCCCGTCTCGGTAGAAGCGCAGCTGGAGCTGCTGACGGAGATGCTGATCTTCAGGGGCAGTTGAACGAGGCGATAAGAAGGGCGAGAGGGACGAAAAAACCACGCACCGGAAAAGTCCGACGCGTGGCTGCCGACCCGCAGAATCGTTCGAGAGCTAGAACGCCCAGTTGCCCTTGCGGAACACGGGCTCCCGCACGCCGTCCGCCGTAATGCCGTCGATGTCCATATCAGCCGAGCCGATCATGAAGTCGACGTGCAGAATGCTCTGATTCAGCCCTGCTTGCTCCAGCTCTTCGCGCGACATGGAGGCGCCGCCTTCGATGCAAGTAGGATACGCATTGCCGAGAGCCAGATGGTTGGAGGCATTCTCGTCGAACAGCGTATTGAAGAAAATCAAGCCGGAATTCGAGATCGGAGAATGATGCGGCACCAGCGCAGCTTCTCCCAGATAACGCGATTGGCCGTCCAGATCCAGCATCGTCTCCAGCACCTCATAACCCTTCTCCGCTTCAAAATGAACGACCCGTCCTTGCTCGAAGGTCAAGCTGAAATTTTCGATCAGCTTCCCTTGATAGCTCAGAGGTTTGGTGCTTCGCACGAAGCCGTTCGTGCCGGTTCGAAGCGGCGCGGTATAGACTTCCTCGGTGGGCACGTTGGGATTAAAGGCAGCGCCCTTCTCGTTCCAGGAAATGCCGCCGTTCCAGCGATGCCGTTCCGGCAATCCGATGACCAGATCCGTGCCTGGCCCCCGGTAATGGAGCTGCTTGTATTGCTTGGCGTCCAGATAAGCCCGCTTCGCAAGCAGCTCGTTATTATGCCGCTCCCAGGCCGCAACGGGATCGTCCTCGTTCACGCGAACGATTCGGAGAATGGCCTCCCATAACGTTTCAACGGCTTCATTCGGTTCCAGCTGCGGGTAGACGAGCCTGGCCCAACCCTCCGAAGGAGCGGCCACGATGGACCAGGTCATGCGTTTCGACGACATGTACGATCGAAAGGTCGCGAGCGCCGTGGTAGAGATGCGGGAGTAGCCCGCGATCCGGCCGGAATCGACGCCTTTCAGCAGCTCGGGGTCCTCCGAGTGGATGAGCAGGTAGGCGTCGCCTGCCTCGGCCAAGTCCGTCATGGCTTGCGCCCGCCAGGCGGGATATTGCTCGAATGCCGCGTCCGGGGCGAGGCTGTAGTGAAGCTTGGTTATTTCCTCGTCGCGCCACTCCACGTGCACTTGCTTGGCTCCAACCTCGTAAGCTCGTTTTACGACGAGGCGGGCCAGCTCCGGCACATGGATGGGCGCGTTGATCCAGAGCGTCTGTCCCGGCGAAATATGGACTGCGGTGCGGACGATCAGATCGGCATATTTGGTTAACTCCGTTAAAGTTGGCAAGATGGATTCCTCCTCTTCTGAACCAAAGTGTATCACATTTCGATTGTTTTCTTCATCCGCAATAGTCGGGGGGCGGGCCATAGCTTGAACTATTCAATTGAACCTGTTAAGTTTTTTAGTACATGCTTTTCCCCACATGATCCGAAAGGAAGTGTCCATACATGAATCTGGAATCGGTTATGCAAGAGCTCGAAGCGCTTGGCAAGGAGCGCACCAAAAAAATCTATATGTCCAACGGCGCGCATGAACCGTTGTTCGGCGTTGCCACGGGCGAGATGAAGCCCATCAAGAGAAAGATTAAGCAGAATCAAGCATTGGCGGACGAGTTGTATGACACGGGCAATTACGACGCCATGTACTTCGCCGGCGTCATTGCGGATCCCAAAGCCATGACCGAAGCGGATTTCGATCGTTGGATGGACAGCGCGTATTTCTATATGGTTGGCGACTACGTGGTTGCGGTCACGTTGGCGGAGACCGACATCGCGCAGGAGGTGGCGGACAAATGGATCGCGAGCGGCGACGAGCTGCGGATGTCGGCGGGCTGGAGCTGCTATTGCTGGCTGCTGGGCAGCCGACCGGACAGCGAGTTCTCCCGGAACAAGCTGGAAGGCCTGCTTGAACAGGTAAGCCAGACTATACACGAGGCTCCTGCCAGGGCCAAATATTCGATGAGCAATTTCCTGTATACGGTCGCCGTGTCGTACAAACCGCTCCATGAACAGGCTTTTGAGACAGCCAAAGCGGTGGATCCCGTGGAGGTCCAACTGGACAATGGCAAAAGCAAAATTCTTCAGGCGCCAGCCAATATTCAGAAGGCGATCGACAAAGGGCAGATTGGCTTTAAACGCAAATACGTTAGATGCTAATGATTTTGTCCATTAGGTTTATGGGCGGAACCTGCCAGACCGGTACGGGAGCATTTGCCGTGCCGTTTTTTTGTAGGGAAGTATATGATTTCGCCATCGGCTTAACGCTGTTTATTCTTTGACAGAACGACAACCAGAAACGGTCAGTCCCAATTCGTCAAGCAGGCGCGAATGGTATAAGGGGCTTGTCCGTGACAACCGATAGAGGGGATGAACAGTAATGGAACCTGTAATAGTGACAGAAGAAGAAATGGTGTTGGAGGCGGTAGAGTTCTCTAACGTGTATCCCATTCTGATTAATGAAATTGATCATATCGAGCGTTTGCGGGGGAAGCTGAACGACTTCCAGCTCATGTTGGCCGTCTCGCGAGCCAAGGACGCCATGTCGATCCTGGGCTGGGAGCGTAGGCAAACCGTGAATGCGACCCTGGAGAGATATGCGAGCATCTACCGGGAATACGGCAGGAAAGCGGCGGACAGGTGGGTGCTTGAGACCTTCGGCTTCGTGCTGGAGGCGGGCGATGAAGAGGAGCTGGAGACGTCCCTTGAAGAAGCCGGCGAGCTGGAGCAACCGGAGCATCCAGAGCATTCGGAGCATTCGGAGCATAGCGAAGAGGCGGAAGAAGAGGAAGCGAACATCCGCCTCAGCATGCAGGAAATTTCCAGTCTGATCGCGGTCAAGGAGGCGGAGCTGCTCCAGCTCTATCGGGAATTCTACCGGTTGTCCAAGCCGAATTCCTGACAGCATCCGCCTGCCTTCCGCTATGAACCCGCTATCTCTTCACGGCTGCAATCCGGATGCGCCGGTAGTCGGCGATCCATTCGCCGTCGCGGAACAGATGAGGGGCAAGATCATTTACGCATCGCGTAATAATGGCGTTCCGCTCTTCTTCCCGAAAGCCTTGCAGCAGCGGTCCCGCGAAGGCGCGCAGCCAATTGCGCATGCCTTCATCGCCGCTGCCGAGCGGGGTAGGACGATCATACAGCTCTGCGTAACGAACCTCGAAGCCTTGCTTCTCCAGCAGTGAGGTATATTCGCCAACTGTGGGAAAATACCACGGAAACCGAGCCCTCCAATCCACGCGAGCCAGCTCCAGCTGCGCCGTCAGAGCCGCAATAATGGTACCGACATTGCCGCTGCCTCCGAATTCGGCCACGAATCTTCCGCCTGGCCGAAGCGCTTGCCATATGGAGGAGATCACTTCCTGCGGTTTCAGCATCCAATGCAACGCGGCATTCGAGAATACGGCGTCGTACGGCTGTTCGCCCGCCTCTAATCGGAACTGCTCCGCGTCGGCTACGCGGAACGACAGTCCGGGGAATTTGCTCCTGGCGGCTTTAATCATATCCTCGGAGTAGTCAAGTCCGACGCAGGTTGCGCCAGCATGCGAAATCTCATGTGCAAGATCTCCCGTTCCGCAGCCCAAATCGATGATGCGTTCTCCTTGCTCCGGCTTAAGCAGCTCGATTAGTCCCTTGCCCAGCCTTGATACGAATCCGATTCGATCGTCGTAATGTTTGGCATCCCATGCCTGGCCCTTCTCCGCTTGCCCCATATTTGCTCATCCTTTCCGGCTTTGATGTCTCTTATTATCTGCCTGCTTAAGGAGAAGGGGAAATAGTTATTCAGAATTGGCTTATAGGAATAATGAATAAACGATTGATCGTTTATTGGATTTCGTCGTGAAGCAGCTTGGCAGAATACATGTCGAATTGACGCGGGAAGCTGGTTTCGTTAGGATAAAACGAACGGCAAAGTTTAAAGCATGCACTATACAACATGATTAGAACGTACAGGTTAGGAGGCAAACATGTCATACATTCTCGATTTTCTCATTGATTTAGGCATTCAGAAGAAGATGGCGAGTTATCTCGCGACGATTATCACGATTGCGGGGATCGCGCTGATCTGCATGTTGGCCAATTGGCTGACCAAGAAGGTCGTGCTTCGCGTCATCACGCCTTATGTAGGCAAGAGCAAGCTTCAGTGGAGACGTTTTTTGCTGGAACGAAGAGTCATCCATAAGCTTTCGCATATTGTTCCGGCCATCATTATTTATTATTTCTCATTCAGCTTCCCGACCTATCAGCACTTGATTGCTAAAGGCGTCATGATTTATATGGTCGTCGTTATGTTAATCGTCTTAGATGCCCTATTGGATATGCTGAACGACGTATACACCACTTACGATATTTCCAAAATGAGACCGATCCGAGGTTACATTCAAGTGGTCAAAATCGTCGTCTTCATTGTCGGAGGCATTCTGGTCATCTCGAATCTGATCGGCGAAAGCCCGATTATTCTGCTTAGCGGAATCGGCGCCTTGTCGGCCGTTGTCATGCTCATCTTCAAGGATTCCATCCTGGGACTCGTGGCCGGCGTCCAGCTCACCTCCAACGACATGGTACGCGTGGGCGATTGGATCAGCATGCCGAAATACGGAGCGGACGGAGACGTTTTGGACATCTCCCTGAACACCGTCAAAGTGCAAAATTGGGACAAAACGATTACGACGATTCCCACTTACGCCCTGATCTCGGATTCCTTCATCAACTGGAGGGGGATGCAAGCATCCGGCGGCCGCCGCATTAAACGTTCCGTCCATATCGACGCCGCAAGCATAGGCTTCTGCACGCCGGAGATGCTGGAGAAGTTTAAGGGCATTCATCTATTAAGCGACTATATCCTCGACAAGGAACGGGAAATCCGACACTACAACGAGGAGCATGAGATCGATACGGCGAACAGGGTAAACGGAAGAGCTCTTACGAACATCGGCGTATTTCGGGCTTATTTGCAGCGTTACATCGAAGAGCATCCTAAGGTGCACAAAGGCTTGACCCGTATGGTTCGACAATTGGAGCCAGGGGAACATGGACTGCCGCTTGAAATTTACGCGTTCTCTAACGATACGGCATGGGCGGTTTATGAAGGCTTGCAATCCGACATTTTCGATCATATTTTTGCCGTGGCGCCCGAGTTCGGTCTTCGTATCTTCCAAAGTCCTTCCGGTGCGGATATGAGGGGAATGCTGCAGGGAGAACGATCCTCCACAAATTATTAAACAGAACGCTTGTTCCCTTTTTTGTTGACAAAAAAAGGTCGAATTATGGTATACTGGATCCAATCGCAGAATGGAGGTCAGGGTCATGTCGGAGCAGCTCACTCGAATCGAATCGTTGTTGGTCACCTTAACCGAGCAAGTCATGGACAAGTTCGACAAAGTGGATGTCAGGTTTGAAGCAATGGATCAGAGGTTCGAAGCAATGGATCAGAGATTCGAAGCAATGGATCAAAAGTTCGAAGCAATGGATCAAAAGTTCGAAGCTCGGTTCCAAGTCATGGATAACCGTTTGGATGAGTTGGATGGTGAAATGAAGCACCGCTTTCAGACGATGGATACTCGATTCGACTCCGTGCAGGCTCAGCTCGATCGAATGGAAGAGGCACAGGCTGAGGATATTTTGGGCATTCTCCAGATGACCGACGCCAAGCTCGATACCGTGAAGGCGCTGTGCGAGCATACGTTAAAGGAACAAGCTTTGCTAAAGTATGAGCTGGACAGGCTGAAGCCATCCATTTTTTCGCAATCCAACAAGCTGTTTATGAACGACTTGGAATAATCCATTGATAATCAAGGCAGTGAAATATAAGCGGGCAGACGCCTCCGACGTCTGCCCGCTCTTTTCTTTTTATGCGCGGTTGGAGTGGGAGGCTCGGGACGCAGTCCTTACGCCCCGAGTTCTGCGGACGTGTCTTGGCAACCTGTTACGATTGGATTATTTTCCCGGGACGCTTGCGAAATTTAAAGGATTCTTGCCGTATGGCGGCGAAAGCAGTGAGCCCAAAGAATATGGCAGAAGGTGTGATGAAGGATGACGAGAATGCGAAAATGGGTCATTAGTCTGGCTGTACTCGCGCTTGCATCGTCGCCGAGTTTCGCTCACGCGAAGAGCGGGCAGGCCGATGCGGGGATTAGCATTTATTACGGGATCAAGGCCGGGGATACGTTATACGGCATATCGAAGCGGCATTATTTGACAAGCGACTACGTTAAGGTTGCGAAGCAGAACGGTCTCGATCCCAAGGCCAAGCTAAAAGTGGGCGCAAGGCTGAAGCTGAAGGATCCCCTTGTGCTGGATCATTACACCGTGGCCAAAGGCGACACTTTGTTTGCCATCGCCGGCAAATATTTTAGCCGGAGCAATTATATCGGCATCCTGATGCAGGTTAATGGCTTGACGGGAACCACGGAACTTAAGAAAGGCAGGACGCTTAGTATCCCCACGCCTTCCGGACAGCGTTCGCATCAAGTGAAAGAAGGAGACACTCTGCAAAGTATCTCCGCCAAGTATTATAAACAGTCGGATTACGTGGCCGCGATTGCCAAGAGCAACGGAATCGACGGCGTCTCCGGAACGATCAAGCTTGGGCAATCGCTGCTAATTCCGAATCCGTTCTAAAGAGAGGAGAAAGCCGGGACTTTCTTGGCGATGATCGTTGACATCGCATGTTGATGGGGAATGCCTGACGAGTTGCAGTCGAACACAATCTCGGAGCTGTCTTCGATATACCAATCGCGGTAGCGGGACAACAGCTCGCCGGAATGCCATTTGTAGGCGTAAGGCTCCTTCTCGGGCGGCGGCGCAATAAACGGCTTGTCGACAAACACGTTAAAGCAGTGCATGCCGTTTGGATTCGTGAAACGTTTGTAATTGTCGAAGATGTCCTCTCTGAAGTCCGGCTTTATATAATGGAGCACGCCGCTGGAGTACAGAATGTCGTAGTGCGCATCCAGGCGGTAATCCAGAATGTCGGCTTTGAACACATTCACTTGGACGCCTGCCTGCTCGGCGAGACGTTTCGTCTTGCCGATGCCGGCGTCCGTCACATCGAACGCGGATACATCGTACCCGTTCCGCGCAAAGAAAACGGCATCTTTCCCTTCGCCGCAGCCAATATCCAGCAGCTTAAGCCTTTTTACCGGAGGCATCGCTTTTAGCACCTCGTAGCAAGCCGCATTCGGCTCCGTCCCCCAATAATAGTCTCCCGATTGATATTCTTCCTCGTAGATCGTAATCGATTTCTCCTGCAAGGCGTAACCCAGCAGCTTGTCAATGCTGACCTGAAGCGTCCTCGACAGCTCCGGCAGCACGGCCACATCCGGCATGGATTGAGCGTTTTCCCACTTGGACACAGCCTGGAACGACAGGCCGAGTCTCCGGGCCAGCTCCTCTTGCGTCAAGCCTCTTTCTTTACGGTATATACTGATGTTTCTCGCCAACATTTCCTTCATGCTGTACGCTCCTTCTTTTGCTTTGTTCTCATTGTAGGCGAGAAGGATCCCCGAAACAATAACCTGTAAATTGAGCTTTTCGAAAATTCAACCCGGAGTTGAGTGATCATCTAAAGATTGATGGATTGACGATGAGAGGAAGCCGTTTTATAATAAACGAGTAATTTACTAAATTACTAAATTACTAAACTGAAATCCGGAATGCGATATGAGAAGGATAAGTAAGGAGGCTGGGAACTCTAATGGATCGGAATAGGCGGAAGGAATTGCAGGAAGCATATAAGGAAATGAAAACCTATATGGGCGTCGTGCAAATCAAAAATAAGGAGAGCGGCAAGTTGTATATTGCCAGCTATCCTAATCTCAAAAATAAATGGCCGAGCATAAAAACGCAGCTTGAGATGGGGAGGTTCAAGAATCTCGAACTGCAGAAGGATTGGCGCGAGCTGGGGGAAGCGGCGTTCGCGTTCGACATTCTGGAACAGAAGGATACAAGCGACATTACGGATATAAAGTGGGCGTTGAAGCAGTTGGAGAAGCCATGGCTTCAAAAGCTTCAGCCATATGGCGAGAGGGGATACAATAAGCCGCCTCGAGAATGAGGACTGGAGCAATGCGGTCCGGTAATGATATGATGGTAGTGGGTGATGCTGACATGTCTAAAGAGACGACCGAGCCGGAAACACAAGCGTCCGGCAATGACAATCAAACAAATGACAACAACGAAAAGATGGTAGAGCTGCTCAAAGCCGTATATCATAACGGCATGACGGCATTAAAAATGTTTTTCGAAGAGGTTGCTGGCCAGATCGTCAATCAGGAGCGATACGGGCCGATCTTTGTATTCCAAGTGCGGGATGCTTCAAAGAGCGTGTACGCATGCGGATTTTTCCTTCAGGAGCTGATTCAGAGATTCCAATCGGGCAATGACCCGGCGCAATGGCTGTCTTCCTTCTTCTTCGAGATGATGAAGCAGGAAGGCGGCAAAGGACTGCCGAATCCGCCGTCGGGCGAAGAAGAGACGAAGGCGTTGATCGACAAAACGCTTGTCCCGCATTGTATTGAGGCCGTGCGCGAGGAATTCGCTCCCGAGCAGGTTCATGCGGGCTTGGGCTTCGTACCCGAACACGGCCCTGTATTCGAAGCGGGATTCCCGTCGATAAAAGATGGCAACAACGTATGCGCCATTCCGCTGCATGTTCTGATTACGCATCATCTGCTAAACCGCGATCCGGCAGAGATTCTGATCCAGGGACTGTATAATATTCGGGAGCAACACGGTCTGGAGTAACGACTATGATTCATCAGCTTGAGCACGGGAATTCAACGATCGCTGCCGCTATTCTGGACGTACAGCTTCCTGCTTATCGGATAGAGGCGGAGCTGCTCGGATTCGACGGCATTCCCGCTCTGCGGGACACCGTCGCGGATATTATGGCATGCAACGAAACTTTTGTCGGATATCGCGATGGGGAGAATCTGCTGGGACTTATTGCTTATGAGAAATCGGGGCCGGAGCTCGACATATGCCGACTGGTGGTCCATCCCTCGGCCTTTCGAAGGGGCATCGCAACGAAGCTGCTGGAGCATGTGCTGGAGCGGGAGGCGCCGGATCGCGCGACCGTAAGCACAGGCAAGGAGAACGGTCCCGCGATCGCTTTGTACAAGCGTTTTGGGTTTACGGAGAAGAGGGAGATAGAGGTTGCTCCGGGATTTTTTATTTCATCATTAGTTAGAGAAATGAAATAAAATATTTTTTGCAATTTTTACAACCTAAACCATGATTGCGGTGTTATACCATTGTAGGACTATTCTCATAAGAGAGAGGGATGGTAAACATGGCAAAAAAGGGTCTTCGTAAGTCGTTTCTCCTAATTCTGGTCGTTCTTGTTACGCTGATGGCAGGCGGACAAGCTGTCTTCGCGGACAACGGGGGAACAAAACCGCTCACATCGCCGCCGCCCGACATGATTCAGCCGCTTGCGCTCTATACCGGGTATACTTATTTGCTCGGCTCGTCGATTGCTATTCAGGATAATACCGGATTTGTACGTATTTCCGTAACGACTTCGGCGAAGAGCAGCGTGTCCACTATAGGCGCGTCGGTCCAGTTGCAGCGTTATACGGGAACGGCCTGGATTGACGTCGGCTCCTCGACAACGCGTACGGCAAGCGACACATCTTATTTATCCGATTCTGTCGATAAGGTGGTAAGCACAGGTTATTACTATAGGGCCAAGGTTACGCACTATGTTACGCATGGCAGCGTGCACGAATCCGAAGTCGAATATTCGGTCACGGTACTGGCCAGTTAGCAGTAAGGCTGTCCCGAAGCATCGTCTGCCCGGGACAGCTTTGGCTGGCCGATCGTTTGAAAGCCTCACGGAATTATTCCGTGAGGCTTTGCCGCGTTATTCGCTAACGCCATTGGATATTGC
The DNA here is from genome assembly GCF_018604145.1 of Paenibacillus agaridevorans. Classification (NCBI taxonomy): domain Bacteria; kingdom Bacillati; phylum Bacillota; class Bacilli; order Caryophanales; family Paenibacillaceae; genus Paenibacillus; species Paenibacillus agaridevorans. The sequence continues at coordinate 8,307,365 of NZ_CP075889.1, forward strand.
TGCCGATCTCCATGATCTCCTCCCGGTCCAAAATGCCGAAAATGTTGACATGCAGGTCGTTCGCGAAATACTGAAGGCTCGCGTATCCCTCGCTGGTGATTTGGAGATAGGCTTCGTATCCGTTGACTGAAGTCATTTCCGATTCAATGTCCGGGTCATCCGATGATATCTTCATTCGCTGATCTTTTTCTATCTTCCGGATTGAAATGCGGTATAGGCCGCTCTCCCCCGACTCCCGTTCGTACAGAAGCGACAATTGCTGGCCTTTGTCCGAATCTTGATGGCGGTAGGTTATAATTTCGGTAAGCGCAAACGAATCCGGAACATGAACGATACTCGGCAAAGCGAAATTCAGATGCTTCGCCGCTGTCTTAAGCGTATCATGTCGAATGGGATTCGTACCGCGGTACGAAAGATCCTGGCCGTCGGACTTATTCGACCCGCCATCCTCCGCAATGCCGGGAGGGGGAGCCGTCTTGGGAAGCGTGCCGTTCGTCTTCGGTTGTCCGATTGTCAATTCCAGAACCCCGTCCTTGATTGTGGTAACCGCTTCGATGACGGGCTTGAAGGCAGTGGTTACAGCGGGTGTTCCGAACAGGTATGCTCCCAGCAGGAAGGAGGCGGCGATATAAGGTACAAGCTTTAAACGGCGTTTTATTGCGGCCCTTCGGGCCAATTTCTTCTGAATTCTGGCCCAGGAAGGCCCGGGGTCGGGTACAAGCTGGGAGCTGTGCGCAGCTTCGTCGAAGGCTTGATCGAATAATATATCGAATTCCTCGCGATTCATTCTATTCCCCCCATCTTTTCGCAAATTGTTTTTTCATCGCTTCTCTGGCCTTGTATAACTTGTACTTCACTTTGTCCTCCGTCGTATCGAGCTCGGCAGCCATTTCCTTGTAGCTGAGCTGCTGCTTCCACCTTAGCTCGATCAGCGCGCGGTATTCCGGCTTGAGCTCCGTCAGGCAGGAGGAGAGCTCCTCCGCCATCAGCTTGATTTCGATCTCGTCCTCCAGCGCAGAGGAATCGGTTGCCAGTTCTGCATTTTCTTTAATATAAACACTGTCAGAATCGATAACGTTGCGATTTTTTTTATGTTTTCGAAAATAATTATAGATTTCGTTCTTCACGACGACCTTCATCCAGCCTTTGAGATGCGCTTCGCTCTCAGCTTGCGGCACGTTCCGAATGATTTTCATAAACGCGTTCTGGATAATGTCCTCCGTCGTCGCATGATCTTGTACCATATAAATAATATTGGGGTATACGTATCGGTAATATTCTTGATAGATCTCCCTCTGGATATTTGGGGATAACACTTCAAAGCGTGCTGTGGTCAGGTGGAACATCGTGCTTTGCATCTAGCCTGGATACCCCCCTCTTTGGCATAGGCCGCTTCTCTGCGGCACTCTATCTTCCGTCATTATAACGTATCCGATCCCACTTGTGAGCGTAGATTTGCGTCCTTCAGATCGTGGCGATACAATGGAGGCTGATAAGAGGAAGGAGCGAGCCTATGACGAATTCGCTAAACCCAAGTTTAGACGGAGAATATATGGTGCGGCAGCTTGTAAAGCTTCTTGGTATACCAAGCCCAAGCGGTTATTGTATGGAGATTATGAATGATGTGGGGGAAGAGGCGCGGAGACTCGGGTATGAAATGGAGCTGACGCCCAAAGGCGTGGGCATCATTACGATACCGGGCGAAGAGGAGTCGACTGTAATCGGCATCTCCGCGCATGTCGATACGCTCGGCGCTATGGTGCGGTCGATCAAGTCGAACGGCATGCTTCGCTTTACGCCGATCGGAGGTTATTCGATGAACAGCGTGGAAGGCGAATATTGCCTCATTCATACGAGAGACGGACGCAAGTACGAAGGAACCGCGCTGACGACGAAGCCATCGGTTCATGTCTATTCGGATGCGCGCGATCTAAAGCGCGAGGAAGCTCATATGGAAATCCGGATCGACGAATCCGTGAAGTCGAAGGAGGAGACGGAGAAGCTCGGCATCTCCGTCGGTGACTTTATCTCCTGGGATCCTCGCACGAGGGTGCTGGATAACGGCTGGATCAAGTCCAGGCATCTCGATGACAAAGCAAGCGTAGCGGCATTGTTCGGACTTATGGAATGGCTGAAGCGGGAGGGGAGAACGCCGAAGCATACGCTGAAGCTGATCATCTCTACGTATGAGGAGGTCGGCCATGGCAACGCCTACATCCCGCCTGACATTACGGAGCTGCTGGCGGTCGACATGGGAGCGCTCGGCGATGATCTATCCGGCTCCGAGCGGCATGTGTCGATCTGCGCCAAGGACTCCGGCGGGCCTTACGATTACGGCATGACGACCCGCCTGATCGAGCTTGCAAAGCGCGAAGGGCTGCCTTATGCGGTCGATATCTATCCGCAGTACGGCTCCGACGCCACGGCGGCGTTACGCGGGGGAAGCAACATCCGTGCGGCGCTGCTCGGACCCGGCGTTCATGCGTCGCACAGCATGGAGCGCACGCATAAGGAAGCCGTCATTAATACGGCGGCGCTGCTGCTCGCTTACGTCATGGAATCCAGGTGAACCGGCAGTCGCCGCCTTCTGGGGGCTCAACTGCTCGTTTACGTCATGGAAACCAAGTGAACCGGCAGTCGCCGCCTTCTGGGGGCTCAGCGTGTAACATTTATGAGAATGATCCGGTCAAGTATGGAGAAATCCAACTGTTCTATTGTTGCACGATATACGGTTAAGCCCGTTAAGGGCTTGGCCGTTTTTTGTTTTTCTTGCTCAGTTGGTGATAAACCTCTTATCGTTAAACGCATGCATAATCCGAAAAGAGAGGGAAAAGCTCCCTCTAATCTTATTAAAAACACGCTATAGGGATGTTATAAAGGGAAAAGCTCCCTCTAATCGTATGGGTTCTGCACGAATAGCGGGATTTGGCCAGAATTAGAGGGAGGATTGGACCTCTAGAGCTCCCACGATGGTGAGGATGGGGGAATTAGTGGGCATTTTTCCCTTTATCCATAAAGAGCGATGATGACCTTCATGAGGAAGAAATTTCTATTGTAGAAAGCAGCTGTAGAAAGCAGCATTTTGTGTCGAACAGCCAGCTTCTCCAGACTTGGATGAGCAGAATAATCCATAAAAGTGAGCTTGAATATCCATGTTTAATGAGGGGGATGAGGAGTAAACTTAATGCAGTAGCAAAGAAAATAGGGGGCGTGACGGTGAAATCCAAGCCATTGTTCAAAGAACATCTGATGAATCACAAAATGCAATACGTCTTTGGCGCGGTGTTATTGTCCATATCATGTCTGCTGCAGCTTGTCATTCCGCAGCTGCTTGGGAGTTTCGCCGACCTTGTGCAAGAGGGCATTACGGCGGGTCAAATTCTGTCTATCGCGTTGTGGATTGTCGTCGTCGGATTTCTGGCGGCGTTTTTCCGTTCGACAGGGCGGATCTATTTATTCCGGTTGGCGAGATTGCTGGAGAAGCATATCCGGAAGAGATTGTTTATGAAGTGGGAGAGCCTGCCCAGCGAATACTTCGGCAAGCAGCGGATCGGCGACCTCATGAGCCATGCCGTGAACGACATTAACATTATGCGCGAGGTAGGCATGATGGGCGTTTTCTCTACCATCGAGGCGGCCGTGCTGATCGGCGTCGCCATCGCCGCGATGGCGGGCACCGTCCATATCGGTCTAACGCTGCTGGTGCTGCTGCCGCTTCCCGCGCTGACTTATCTTGCGTACCGGTTCCGGGGGGAGATCGAGCAGCGAACGACGCTTGTGCAGGAAGCGGTTGGTCAACTGACGAGCCGCGTGCAGGAATTTGTTGCCGGCATTCGGGTCGTGAAGGGTTACGTTCAGGAGCAGCCTGAGATGAATAAGTTTAAGGAAGACAACCGGAACAATCTGGAGACGAACTGCAAGCTCAACAAATCCAATTCTTTTTTTACGGCCATAAGCTCGGCGATTGTAGGAGTCAGTTATTTGCTGTCCGTCGTATTCGGAGGCTTGCTCGTGATGAGGGGAAGCATAGGCATGGGCGATTTCGTCGCTTTCAACACGTACCTTACCATGCTTGTCGCACCGGTCGAGAACCTTGGCAAGGTCATTAACATCTTGCAGCGGGGCAAAGCGGTCGACGTGAGGCTGCGGCACATACTCGATACGGAGCCTGCAGTGGCCGATGCAAAGGATGTTCATTCCGTAGAGGAAATGCGAGGCGCCATAAACGTGAAGGGATTGACCTTCCATTATCCCGGACAGAAGCGGGCAGCGCTCGACAACATTCATCTGAACGTGCCGGAAGGAAGCAGTCTTGCCATCGTAGGAAAGGTAGGAAGCGGCAAGACGACTCTCGTCAATCTGCTGCTGCGGCTTTATAACCCGCCAAGAGGCACAATCGTGATCGACAATCACGATATTATGGATATTCCATTGCGGCAATTGAGAGAGTCCGTCGGCTTCGTGCCGCAGGAGCATATGCTGTTCTCGACGACAATCGGCAAGAATATTGCTTTCCATCCTGGAGGTTACGGACAGGAGCACATTCAGGAAGCGGCAAAGGTCGCGCAGGTCTATGACAATATCGTGGAATTTCCCGGGAAATTTGACACCTCCCTTGGAGAACGCGGCGTATCGTTGTCCGGCGGTCAACGCCAGCGTGTCAGTATTGCCCGGGCGCTAATCAAGGAGCCGGCCATATTGGTGTTCGACGACAGCTTGTCGGCGGTGGATGCCGAGACCGAGGAGAGGATTCTGGAAGGGCTGAAGAAAGCGATGAAGGGACGCACAACCATCATTACGAGTCATCGCCTCTCGGCTATCCGTCATGCGGATCAGATCGTCGTTATGGATCAGGGACGTATTGTGGAGCGCGGCGATCATGCCTCTCTCATGAGGCGCGGGGGACTCTACGCTTCGACTTACAATAAGCAGACAATGAAGACCGGAATGGAGGGTTCGCTTGGATATTCATAATGAACGACGGTTAACCGGCGTGAAGGACGGATTGTTATGGCGCAAAATGATGGCCTTCGCCGTTCCGTATTGGCGAAGCCTCGCCGTCTCGCTGCTGTTCGCCCTTCTTGTCGCTGGCGCGGCCGTCACACAGCCGTTGCTCGTAAAGTCGGCTATTGACGACCGGATTAACGGGCTTATGAAGCCGATGGTTTATGTAACGGATGCCGCTTCGTTGGCTCGATTGGCAGGGGATGAGCGCACGCAGGGCAAGCCGATCGTACTGGGAGAACGGACGTATTACCGCGTAAGTCAGAGCGGGGAAACTTGGCCGGAGGGCATTTATTCCGCCAGCATCTCTCAGCGCGACGGCGCTTATTATTTGCAAGAAGGCCGGAGCGGGGAGTCGGGTTCTGCTGCAGGAGGAGAGGGCTATGCGCTTTCCAAGGAAGAGATTGCGGCGTTCCGTCAGCAAGACTATTCCGGTCTGATCATCCTTGCGGTGCTCTTTGTGCTGAATGTGGCGGTAACGGGCATCTTTACGTATTGGCAGTCCGTCATTTTGTCGAATACGGGGCAAAAAATTATTTTCGACATGCGCAATGTAATGTTCAGCCACTTGTCGAAGCTGCAAACCTCCTACTTCGATCGCAACCCCGTCGGACGGCTGGTGACAAGGGTGGCGCATGACGTGGAAGCCGTCAATCAGCTGTATTCCCAGGTCATCGTCAATCTGGCCAAGGAGGTTCTGATGCTGGTCGGCATCGCTTCCATTATGCTGGTGCTTAACGTCAAGCTGGCGTTGGTATCGTTCGCCGTTATTCCTTTGCTGGTTTTGGTAACCTTCTACTTCAAGGGGATCATCAGGGAAGCTCAGCGCGTATCCCGGCTCATGCTGTCGAGATTGAATTCCTTCCTTGCGGAGAGCCTCAGCGGCATGACGATTGTCCAAATGTTCACCCGGGAGAAGCAGCAGCTCGACGAATTCGTGAAACTTAATGACGAGCATTATCGCGCCGGGATGCGGGGCAGCGTCAATAACTCCATCTTTAACCCTATGATCGGCTTCGTCGGAAATCTGGCCCTTGCGCTTGTTGTCTGGTACGGAGGGCATTCCGTACTGGCTGCCGGAGTCACGTTCGGCGTCGTGTACGCGTTCACGACTTACGTTAGACAGTTTTTCCAGCCTTTGACGGCGCTGGCCGACCGTTACACGCAGATTCAGACGGCGCTGGCTTCGGCGGAGAGAATTTTCGAGATGTTGGAGGAACGCCCTGACATCGTGGACAGAGAGAACGCGAAGGAGATCGAACGGCCGCTTAAAGGAGCCATTCGACTGGAGCGCGCCTGGTTCGCCTATAATAAGGAGGAGTGGGTGCTGAAGGATATCAACATCTCCATTAAGCCGGGCGAGACGGTAGCCTTCGTTGGCGCGACGGGAGCGGGCAAAAGCTCCATTATCGGGCTGATTAACCGATTCTACGATATTCAGAGGGGCAGTCTGAGGATCGACGGCGTAGAGGTGAAGGACTACAAGCTGGATCAACTGAGGCAATCCGTCGGCGTTATCCAGCAGGATCCCTTCGTCTTCACGGGCAACATCTACGACAATATCCGGATGAACCGGGCGGACTTGAGCGACGAAAACATTCGCCACGCGGCAAGGGAGCTCGAGATGGACGAATTTATCGAACGGCTGCCGCAAGGGTATGAGACGCCCGTAGGCGAACGAGGCGTCAAGCTGTCCTCCGGACAGCAGCAGCTGCTGGCGTTCCTTCGCGTCTACGTAAGCGACCCCGACATTCTTATCCTGGACGAAGCGACCTCGCATATCGACACGGAGACGGAGGAGACGCTGCAGCGCGGGCTCTTGCGTTTGTCGAAGGGCAAGACGACGCTGATCGTGGCGCACCGGCTGTCGACGATTCGACATGCGGACAACATTATCGTCCTCGACAAGGGTCGTGTGCAGGAGATGGGAGATCACGATACGCTGATGAGACGCGGCGGGCATTATCGCAAGCTTTACGAGCTGCAGAACGATGAAGGGCCGAAGGAGCAGCGGGGCGCGGCAGCGAGAGCTGGCGGAGTGTTAGCCGCGACGATCGCGAAGTAGCGATGAGTCCAGGCGGAGCGTTAGTCGCGACAATCGCGATGGAGCGACGGGTCCAGGCGGAACGTTAACCGTGACAAATGCGAAGTAGCGATGGAAGTTTGGGCGTGACGACCGCCGCGAAGTGGCGATAATCACCCTTACGGGTGGTTCGATCGCTCCGTTGTGCGAGTCTGTCCTTCTAACGGACAGGAACGTCGCTATTCTTCAATTAGATGATGTTTCTAAAATCTAACGGACACGCACAACCTTATCTGCACCATCCGAACAACTTTCGGCTTTATTTTAGCCATATAATGTCGCTCCTGTCCCTTAGCATTTGATCTAGGAGTAAAACGGGCTAATAGTGTCGCGTGAGTCCGTTAGATTCCCAATCGCTTGGTCTGTCCTATACGTGAACAAAGCCGTACCGGCAGCGGATTAGCTGTTCGGTGCGGCTTTGTGCGTTTTGGCATATTGCGAGGGCGATTGCCCCGTGAATTTCTTGAACAAGCGGCTGAAGTACAGCTCGTCTTCGTATCCGATGCTTTGGGCGACGGCCTTCAGCTTGTAATCCGACAGAATGAGAAGCTCCTTAGCCCGGTCCATGCGCAGCTGGGTCAAATAATGAATGGGGCTCGCGCTGACGTATTTCTTGAACAGCCGGGAGTAATGGCTGCTGCTCATCCCCGCCATGGCGGCCAGCTCTTCTACGGTCATATTCTCGGCATAATGATTAACCATGTAATCGATGGTCGACTCGATCATCGTATTTGTATGTCCCGTCACGGCCTGCGAGCGCAAATCCGAGATGATCTGTGTCAAGATCTCGAGAAACAGGATGCGTTGCCGCATTTGGACGATCTGGCCGCGATGTTTCATCAGCTTCATAATCCCTTCGAACGAATTGAGGAGCGGAGGGATATTCGTGATGGCATAGCTTCCGGACAAGGGGAACGGCAGCTCCCTGTCGCTCTCCAGCGTCCAGCTTCCATCCTCCTCGTAGGCGGCAACGGCGTAAGCGAAGCGAACGAAAAAAAATTCGATGGGGCCTTCGCCATCATTGATCCGCTCGACGATCATGCCGGGGGGGAGAGCAAACAGCTTGCCCGGCTCGGCCGTGTAGGAGGAGCCGTTCAGCACGAAGGTCGCTTTTCCTTTTGTAATCAGCCACAAGCTGTGGAAGCGATGGGTGTAGGGACCGTTCCGCCAGCCCGCCGGCTTCTGGGAATGTCCGGCCAGCATAACTTTGAAATTCATTCGGATCATATCCCGCATCATTTCCCATGGTTTCATGGTGAAGTAAGCCTCCCGAGTTTAATTGGTTTGTTTGCATCATCTTTTCTATTTATTCAGCGATCTCTTCCGATAAGCCGAGGGCGGCATGCCGGCATATTTGGCAAACGCTCTGCTGAAAGCGAAAGGATTGCCGTAACCAAGCGAGTAGGCAATTTCGGTGACCGAGGCGGCGGTGCTGTCCAGCAGCTCCGCCGCCTTGTCCATGCGCACCTTGCTTATATATTGAAGAGGAGACAGGCCGACTTGCTCCGCAAATGCCGTCGAAAAATAATTGCGGTTCATGCCGGCGAGCGCCGCCAATTGCTCCACGGACAACCCCTCAGCCGCATGAAGCTCGATGTAGCGGATGCTCTGGCGTACCCATTCCATAGTAGACGGGGCAGGCTGTTTCTCCATCGTAGTTCGGTTAAGGCTTGCGAAAAACTTAAGCAGCAAGCTTTGCATCTCGAGCGCATAAGGCAGACTGTCGCTGCCCGGCGCGTTCCGGATCAGCTGGAACAGTTCCATTAGCGCCGCTTGTAAAGAGGAGCTGAACCGGCCGCGCAAATATGGGTGACTTGGCGTGATGCCGGTAGAGCCAAGCAGAGACTCCGCGCCGGGTCCGTCGAAAGCGAGCCAGGACAATGTCAATCTTTTGCAGTCAGGATCGCGATGATAGGTGTAGGATCGCCCTTTGAACTTGCAGAACAAATCCCCTCCCAGCAGTAAAATCTCACGCTCGGCTTCCCGCAGAACAAGCCGCCCTTCCGTCACGAGATGGAGACTGTAGCAGTCCATGCGCTTCGGACCGGCCTGATAACCGGGTTTGGTTACGCTTTGCCCGCCTCGCACGACCCATACCGATTGTTCTTGCTCCCAGCTGCCGGGCGTATGAAAAAGAAACTCCGCATGCTCATGGCCGTAATCCTTCCAGTACAAGCGAATCCTCCTCCTCCAACAATCTGAGAAATTGATAGGTATCCCCAACATCGAGACATGGTCATCTCCGTTGATTCTTATTTATAATCTTAGCATAAGAGGAGGATGAACGATGAAAAAACCTAACATTCTGTTGATTACGAGCGATCAACAGCATTGGAATACGATCGGCGCGTTTCATAGCGAGCTTCATACGCCTAATCTCGACCGGCTGACGCGGGAAGGCACGACTTTTACGAGGGCATACTGTCCCAACCCGACCTGTACGCCGACGCGCGCCTCCATTATTACCGGGATGTATCCCAGCCAGCACGGAGCTTGGACGTTAGGCACGAAGCTGCTGGAGGATCGCCATACGGTGGGAGAAGATTTCCTGAAGGCGGGTTATCGGACCTCCTTGATCGGCAAAGCCCACTTCCAGCCGTTGAAATCGACAGAGGAATACCCGTCGCTGGAGGCCTATCCCGTGCTTCAGGATTTGGACATGTGGAGAACATTCGCCGAGCCGTTCTACGGCTTTGAGCATGCGGAGCTGGCGCGGAATCATACCAACGAGGCGCATGTCGGGCAGCATTACGCGTTATGGATGGAAGAAAAGGGCTGCGCCAATTGGCGTGATTATTTCTTGCCGCCGACGGGAAATATGGATCCTAACCAGACCTACAAGTGGCCAATTCCGGAGGAGTATCATTATAATACCTGGATTGCGGAACGGAGCAATGCCATGCTGGAGCAATACGCGAAGGAAGACGAGCCCTTTTTCCTCTGGTCCAGCTTCTTCGATCCGCATCCGGAATATCTGGTGCCGGAGCCTTGGGATACGATGTACGACCCGGACAGCTTGACGATTCCAAGCGCGATTCCTGGCGAGCATGACAACAACCCGCCGCACTTCCGCATGACGCAAGAGGAGAACCCGGACTTCACCGCCTGGATGGAGACGGGAAGAGGCATTCATGGCTACGGCTCCCATCATTACTCTATCTACGGTGACAAGAAGAGACTGACGGAAGAGGACCGGAAGAAGCTGGTGGCCGTCTACTACGGCATGATCAGCATGATGGACAAATATATCGGTTCCATCTTGAATAAGCTCGACGAGCTTGGCTTGGCCGACAATACCGTCGTCGTGTTCACGACGGATCATGGCCATTTCTTCGGACAGCACGGCCTGCAGCAGAAGGGCGGCTTCCATTACGAGGATCTCATCAAGCTGCCGTTCATTGTGCGGTATCCGGGACAAGTGCCGGCGGGCGCTCAATCGTCCGCGATCCAATCCCTGATCGACCTGGCGCCGACTTTTCTGTCACTCTGCGGCATTTCGGTTCCGCACGCCATGACGGGCGTCGATCAGAAGGATGTCTGGCTCGGCCGCCGAGGAAGCGCCAGAGATCACGCGCTCTGCGAGTTCCGGCACGAGCCGACGACGATTCACCAGAAGACGTACGTGGACGAACGCTACAAGATCACCGTCTACTACAATCAGACCTACGGAGAAATCTTCGACCTGCAGGAGGATCCCGGAGAGCTTCGCAACTTATGGGACGAGCCCGCCAGCGCCAGACTTAAGTCGGAGCTTCTGCTTCGGTATGCATGGGCGGAGCTTGGCAAGGAATCCATGCCGATGCCGCGTATTTGGCATGCCTAATCATTGACGGGTTTAATTGTATGCAAGGCGCTCCCGACCGAAAGTTTCGGTTGACGGAGCGCCTATTTTTTGTTTAAGAAATGATGTGACATTCCAGACTGTGGATAATGAGCCTGCAGCGATAAGGAACTTAAACGAAAGTGCCGATGGCCCGGAAAGTAACTCGGATAAGCGTCCATAGGCGTAAATAACGTCTATGGCTCCAAAAAGTAGGCGGACGAGCTGCTGTAGGCGTTAAAAACGCCGATGGCTCGGAAAGTAACTCGGATGAGCGTCCATAGGCGTAAAAAACGTCTATGGCTCCAAAAAGTAGGCGGACGAGCTGCTGTAGGCTTTAAAAACGCCGATGGCTCGGAAAGTAACTCGGATGAGCGTCCATAGGCGTAAATAACGTCTATGGCTCCAAAAAGTAGGCGGACGAGCTGCTGTAGGCTTTAAAAACGCCGATGGCTCGGAAAGTAACTCGGATGAGCGTCCATAGGCGTAAATAACGTCTATGGCTCCAAAAAGTAGGCGGACGAGCTGCTGTAGGCGTTAAAAACGCCGATGGCCCGGAAAGTAACTCGAATGAGCGTCCATAGGCGTAAAAAACGTCTATGGCTCGAGTTTGGCGGCAGCTAACCTATTTGAGCTTGCTAATCACCGTCAGGTGATATTGTTGTACTTTTTGGATTGACAATCCAATCCCAATACTGTATTTTAATAAATATCTAATTAGATAAATATCTAATCAAATATAAAGGGAGGCGTCACGCCATGCAATTGGACAAAATCGTGCAATATCACAAAGCCTTGTCCGACGCGACGCGGATACGCATGCTGGCACTGCTCGCCGAAGGCGAGCTTAACGGGCAAGTGCTGGCGGAGAAGCTAGCTCTTACGCCGGCGACGATTACCTTCCATGCAGCCAAGCTGCGGGAGGCAGCGCTTATTTACGAGCGAAGAGAAAAAAATACGATCTACTTCTCATTAAATCCTTATTTCCTGAAGCGAGGAGCCGAAGGGGTATTGGGGCTTGTATTTCATAAGAGGGGCGATGCTGATATGATGGAGCAAGACGAATATACGCGGCTGAGAGATTCGGTCATTCGCAACTTCTTCGACGCGGAGGGCAGGCTTAAGAGCATTCCGAGCCAGATGAAGAAGAAGCTGATCGTGCTGGAGCATCTGGTCTCCAGGCTGGAGAACGGACGGAAATACGGGGAATCGGAAATCAACGCCTTTATCAAGCTGGTTCATGATGATTTCGCGACGATTCGACGGGAGTTTATTATGCATCAGTTTATGTTCCGCGAGAATGAGACTTATGAGCTTAATCCGCGAGAGCTGTGGACGAAGTGGGAGGAGCTGAAGTAGGATGATGAGAACTTATGAGTTGTCGACAAAAGAACGGGATGGAATGATCGACGTGACATCGTTCGTTCGCGAGGCGGTGGCCGAAAGAGGCGTGCGCGAAGGTTACGCAATCGTATATTGTCCGCATACGACCGCCGGCATGGCCATTAACGAAAACGCCGATCCCGACGTGGTCAGAGACGTGCTGCGCCGGTTCGACGAGCTGTGCCCTTGGGAGCATCGTCTGGATCGGCACGCCGAAGGCAATACGGCCGCGCATCTGAAGGCCATTACGACGGGAACGAGCCAGACGGTGCTCATCTCGGGCGGAAGACTGGTGCTGGGCACTTGGCAGGGCATCTATTTCTGCGAATTCGACGGACCGCGGAGACGGAAATTTCATGTGAAAGTGATCGGAGATTAGTCCATAGGAGGCGAGAGACATGTGCAGGAACATTAAGCAGCTGTTCAATTTCGAGCCCGCTGCGACGCCGGACGAGGTTGAGGCGGCCGCGCTTCAGTACGTACGCAAAATATCGGGGTTTATCCAGCCCTCCAAGGCGAACGAGGAAGCGTTCCGCCGCGCCGTGGCGGAAGTGACGGAAGTATCCCAGCGGCTGCTGGAATCGCTTGTTACGAACTCGGAGCCCAAGAACCGCGAGGTCGAGCGGGAGCGGGCGCGCGAGCGCAACGCCAAGCGGTTCGGCGTTAAGCCTGTCGAGTAGCAAGCAGCCACCGTTCTCATCTATACGAATACGAAGAACGCCCGGCTGCCTTTGAGCCGGGCGTTAATTGCTGCGGCAGGCACTAACTCCGCAGCCACTGCAGCATATTGTCATGGATGGGCAGAGGCTGCTCGCTAGTTCTTATTGGAGTGAAGAGGGAGACAAGCTCGGACGCGCGCACGGGCTCCGGTTTGTCGAGCCAACCGGCGATATGCCCCAGCAGGCCGACAAGCCGTTCGGCCATGACGCCTTCGCCGCGAAGCGCGGCCAGCGTTAACGATTTGTCTCGCTTGGAGAAACGCTCGCCGCCGGCATCGCCAAGCAGCGGTACATGGGCGAAGGCTGGCGGTTTCAAACCGAGCGCATCGTAGAGCGCCAGCTGTCTGGGCGTGGAGTCGAGCAGATCGGCGCCGCGTACGACATCGGTAATGCCCATGGCGGCATCGTCAACGACGACGGCGAGCTGGTAGCCGAACATGCCATCGGCGCGCTTGACGACGAAGTCGCCCAGCGCGTCGCCATCATAGGAGCGTGCTCCCGCAAAACCGTCGACGAAAGCGATCGGCTCGCTCGGCATGACGAAGCGGAGCGCGGGTTCCTTGAGGGTTTCTTTGGCTGTGCGCTCCTCCAGCGTAAGATGCCTGCAGAAACCGGGATAAGCCGGCCCCTCCAACGACAAGCCATGCGGGGCGCTGGCGATGGAGGCGAGCTCCGCGCGGCTGCAATAACAAGGATAAAGGCGGCCGGCTGCATTGAGCCACGCAAGCGCCTCCTCGTATAGCTCATCGCGAAGGCTCTGCTCATAGGGCGCGAAGGGCCCGCCAAGCCGCGGCCCCTCGTCCCAGTCGAGTCCAAGCCAGAGCAAGTCGTCTTGCTGCTGCTCTGCAAAAGCGGGACGCGACCTCGGCTTGTCGATGTCCTCGATGCGGAGCAGAAACTCGCCGCCGGCTTGCCGAATTTGAAGCCAGGCAACCAACGCGGCAAAGGCGTTGCCGATATGCAGAAGCCCTGACGGCGTAGGCGCGAAACGTCCGCGGCGTATGATTGGCTGATGATGGTCCAGTTGCTTCGACATGGTTCACCCTCACCTTAACGGGAATGCAAAAAAAGAGCAGCATAGCCGCTCTGTTTGTTATTTTGCCTATGTTTATACTTTAAATGGCGGAGCTGACGGGATTCGAACCCGCGGTCTCCTGCGTGACAGGCAGGCATGTTAGGCCTCTACACCACAGCTCCACACTTAAAGTCTGTGCCTCTTGGACACAAGTAAGATCTTAACACGGCGGCGTGTAGTTTGACAAGCTTTTATTTTCCTGAAGCAACCAATTCACTTGGGTGCGACAGAAGCCGAACCCGCGACTACTCTGTTCCTTGCACCGCCAGCTCCAGCAACGCGCGGATATCGTCCGCGATGGCCGTCGGCGACAGTTTCTCGGCCGTGGCCTCCGTTCGGATTTTGTCGATCAGCTGTACGGCCAATTCATTCTCCACGGTCAGCACGCGTACTTCTCCCCCGCCCATAAAACCGGTGATCCGCTCGGCGGCCATAGACAGGTTGTCGTGAGCGGACTTATCGGTGCCCGTTATGCCGCCAAGACCTTCGCCCGGCGCCGTTCCTTGACCCGACATCCCTTCGATCGGACTTAGAAGCTTCATCTGAACGCTGTCATAACGCGCGCCTGAAGGCGTACGTTTCGCCGTGGCGAGCACGACCGTGTCGTCGAAGACGAATACCTTTACGTCCGGAATGCCCGCTCCGCTCAGTCGGGATTCCAGATGCGCGGAGAAACCGGCCGCATGCAGTCCGGAGCTGCCGATCATGCTGTACACCGATGTCCCCATTCCATTTGTTGTGCCGCCTTGCCTGTTCGTCGTTTGGCGTTTCAAGCCATTCTCGCTCGGAATGACGGAAGGATCGCGCAGCATCTTCGTTTGGTGCTCATGTTCCGCGGAATGCGCTTCGATCGGATGTCTGTCATCGGTATCCATGGCGGCGCTGCAGCCTCCGAGCAGCAGCATTGCGGCCACAGCGGCTGCCGTCGCCCCCGCCAGCCATATTCGCGTCATTATCATTTGTTATCAACCTCCATTCAAGCTGTCTGCATGATTTAGGATGAGCTTTTCACCGAAATGAATATTCATCGTTCCATGGAAAATAATAATCGCGAACGAAACCATTGCCATTCAGGAGGTGCATCGTATTGGATTCAACCGGCAGCAAGAACAAGCCGAACCGCGAAGCGGAAGACGGATCTGTCGCTACAATGGAGCAGCCGATTGCAAATCCGCCAGGTCCGCTGGCCTATGAACAGGAAGCGAAAAACAACTCCCGGCGCAAATTTTTGAAGACGACAGGGTATACGCTTGGCACGCTGGCGCTGGGAGGCGCGTTAAGCTCGCTCATCGGCTGCACGAACAATTCGGAGGAGCCGACGCCCACCGGGGAACCGGGGAAGGGAGAGGAGGAGAAAGCTCAGCCGCGAAATTACAACCGCGCGCTCATGTTTCTGACGCAGGAACAGTTTCGCATCGTGGAGAGCGCGACGGAACGTATTTTTCCCGAGGACGAGAACGGCCCCGGAGCGAAAACGCTCGGTGTTGCCTACTTCATCGACCATCAGCTGGCAGGAGAATGGGGGTTTAACGGACGCGACTATATGCAGGCGCCGTTCTATGTGGGCGAGAAAGAGCAAGGGTATCAAGGACGGCTGAAGCGGCGCGAAATTATTGAGATCGGCATCAAGGAACTGAACAACTACAGTTTGACGCAATATCAGAAGAGTTTCCCGGAGCTGGTAGCGGAAGATCAGGATGAGGTATTGAAAGCGTTCGAGTCGGATACGGTGCAGCTGACGACGATCTCGGCGAGCAGTTTCTTTAAAATGCTTCGCACGAACACGCTCGAGGGCGCCTATAGCGACCCGCTGTACGGAGGCAACCTGGACATGAACGGCTGGCGGATGCGCGGTTATCCCGGCAATCAGATGAGCTATACGGCTGTAATTGACAAGGACTATACGAAGATGGACCCGATCAGTCTGCAAGATCATATGGCCCATTAGCGAAGCGGAGGGACAACAGCGACATATGGCCAAAACGTTACCGAAAACGGATGTCGTCATTATTGGAGTCGGCTGGAGCGGCGGCATTATCGCGGCTGAGCTGACGAAAGCCGGATTAAACGTCGTCGGTCTTGAACGGGGCAAGGACCGCAAGACCGAGGATTATTTTATGGTGCACGACGAGTTGCGTTACGCGCTCAGATACGAGATGATGCAGGATTTGTCCAAGGAAACGATCACGTTTCGAAGCAATGAGGGGATCAGGGCGCTGCCGATGCGTTCCTACGGCTCGTTCCTGCTCGGGGACGGTCTAGGCGGCTCGGGGGTTCATTGGAACGGACAGACGTATCGTTTTTTGCCGTACGATTTCCAGATACGCAGCAAGACGATCGAAAAGTACGGGAAAAACAAAATCCCCGCGGAAATGACGATTCAGGACTGGGGCATTACGTACGACGAGCTCGAGCCGTATTACGACAAGTTCGAGCAGATGGCCGGTATTTCCGGCGAGCCGAATCCGCTGGGGGGAGCGCGCAGCAACCCGTATCCGACGCCGCCGATGAAGAAGTCGCCGGCGCTTCAATTGTTTGAGGATGCAGCCAAGCGGATGAAGCTGAACCCGTACATGATGCCGGCGGCCAATCTATCGGAGGGATATACGAATCCGGATGGTATTTCCCGGGCGGCCTGCCAATATTGCGGTTATTGCGAACGGTTTGGCTGCGAATACGGAGCGAAGGCCGATCCTGTCGTGACGGTCATCCCCGTCGCGAACAAAACCGGGAAGTTCCAGATTCGCACCCATTCGAACGTGCGGCGCATCTTGCACAAGGGCGGCAAGGCGACGGGAGTGATGTACACGGACGTTACGACCGGAGAAGATATCGTGCAACCGGCGGACATCGTCGTCGTGACAAGTTACGTGTTCAATAACGTCAGGCTGCTGCTGCTCTCAGAGCTTGGGGAACGTTATAATCCGGAGACGGGCAAGGGGGTTGTCGGCAAAAATTACGCCTACCAGGTTATTAAAGGCAGCGCGGCGGGTTTCTTCGAGAAGCAGCAATTCAACACGTATGCCGGTGCGGGCTCGCTGGGCGTTACGCTGGATGATTATAACGGCGACAACTTCGACCATAGCGATCTGAAGTTCATTCACGGCGGAGCGATCGCATTGTCCCAGACGGGCTCCCGTCCGATCCAGAACAACCCGGTGCCGTCGGGCACGGCGACCTGGGGCAAGGAATTTAAGGCAAAGTCGCTTCATTATGCGTACCGGACGCTCGGCGTGGGCGGGCAAGGCGCTTCGATGTCGTTCAAACATCATTTTCTGGATCTGGATCCTACGTACAAGGATGCGTTTGGGGATCCGCTCATGCGCGTTACCTTCGACTTCGAGGAGCAGGATCGGGAACTGGGCGTATACTTGGCTGCGCGCAGCGCCGAGATCATGAAGGAGATGGGGGCGGATCATGTCGACTATCTGAAGGAAATCGGTCCATACGAGATCGTGAATTACCAGTCTACGCACAACACGGGGGGCGTCATCATGGGCGCGGAACCATCGACCTCGGCGGTCAACACGTACTGCCAAATGTGGGACGCGGACAACGTCTTCGTCGTCGGGGCCAGCTCCTTCCCGCAAAATGCCGGCTACAATCCGACGGCCACGGTCGGCGCGCTCGCTTACCGTACGGCCGAAGGCATCTTGAAATACAGGGAGAAGGGCGGCTTGCTCGTTTGAGCAGCTTGCCACTTTTCCAGACCATCCCTTTAAAATTTCCCGGAAAGAAACGAGCCGCGTTGCAAAGGACGCCGGCCGTTTCGTCCGGGTGCATCTATGACGGCAAAAAACCTCTATACCACTCGAGGTGGCTATAGAGGTTTTTGCGTGTTCGTAATGGGTTCGGGTTAGGCTACAGCAGCTTTTTCAAATCATCTTGGACGTCGATTGCGGCAGCGCCGGGCGTATCATCCTCCACGATCCCGCGTGTTGAACTGCGGAACTCGCGGAGTGTATCGCCGAACGCGCGGCCGAGCATGGGAAGCTTGGACGGCCCGAACACGATAAGCGCAATGAGCAGAATAATGATCAGCCCGGATACGCCGATGTTGTTGAACATGAAGTTGGCTCCTTTCGTAATGGCGAATTAAGATGCGGGTCAGGATCAGGTAGGATCCGGCCTAAGGACCGGAACCGCGTAATGACGTTTCGCATACCGTCTCGACAGCAGCGCGCTAAGCTCGAAGAGCACAATAAGCGGCACGGTCACGGACAGATGGGAGACGAAGTCCGGCGGAGAGATGCAGGAGCCGACGACGGCAAGGCCTACATAGGCGTATTTGCGCGTTACTGTCAGCCTCTCGGGCGTCAGAACGCCGAGCCGCGTCAGGAACAGCATGACAATCGGCATTTCGAATGCGACTCCGAGCGGAAATACGACGCTGAACAGGAAAACAAAATATTTGTCGATCCCATACGTTTCCACCGCTCCGACGGTGTGGTTCATTTGCATCATGAACCGCATCATCATAGGGAAGACGAGGAAATAACTGAAAGACACCCCCGCAAGGAACAACGCAAACGATGCAGGGACGTATGCGAGCGTTCCCTTCGCTTCCTTCTCCGTCAGGCCCGGCCGCACGAACGCCCAAGTCTGGTACAGCAAGAGCGGCAGCGTGAATAAAAAGGCAAACAGGAAGGCGCAGCGAAGGTAGATGAAAAGCCCGTCCGTGAACGAGAATACATTCCATTCGACTTCTGTCGAGACGTTGCTGGATTTGATGTACTGCAGGATTTTCGGTGACAGATAGAGACCTGCGCACATCGTGACGAAGAACCAGCAGGCGACGAGAATCAGCCGTTTCCTAAGCTCGGCGAGATGTCTCACGAGATCTTCCTGCATCTCCAAGGAATCACCTCATTTCCTCATTTTCCATACGTTTCTTATAGATTGTCCAAAGCGCGTCGCCTTATTCGACTTTGCCAAGCCGAATATTCCTGTCGCGCATCGGGAAAAGTAACCACATCTTTAATGACAAATGAGGTGTATGCAAGTGAGAAGTCCGAACAAATGGGTGTTGGGGTTGGCCGTAATTGCGCTAACGATTAGCTTGGCTGCATGCGGAGGAAACGCCAATAAAGGCACGAACAATGCCGGAACAGGCAATAATGCCCAGAATCCGGGAAACGAGGGTAATGCGGGCAATGGCGCGACAGTGGATACGGCGGCAGCGGAGGAAGTCTACAAAAAAAGTTGTATCGGCTGTCACGCCGCTGATCTGGCGGGCGGTGTAGGCCCGAACCTGCAGAAAGTCGGCAGCGAAATGACGGCGGATCAAATCGAGGATACAATCGTAAACGGCAAGGGCGGCATGCCTGCTTTTAAAGGGCAGTTGACCGACGAAGAAATCAATTCGCTCGTGGGCTGGCTCGCGGCGAAAAAGTAACTTGAAGAGCCAATCGCAAAAAGGCCGTTTCGCCGCGATCCAACGATCGTCCGGCGAAGCGGCCTTTTGGTTATTCTTATTCCATGGAATTATCATTAGGCAGATTATAATCGCTACGTGAGATAACCGGCTCCTTACATAAGAAAAGCTCACGCTTTGGTTCAATATTTCTTATAGACAGAATTCGTCAGATTTCATTGACCGTAACCAGGGACTATGGTAGTTTTAGATCATAAATTCATACTGGTAAACTTGGAATTGATGTGCACAGATTGGATGCGAGGTGGATGCAGTTGCAACTTAAGGTGACGAACAGTCCGTTTAACGAAGCGCAGGTCGAGCTGCTTAACAAATTGCTGCCGACTTTGACGGACTCCCAGATTCAATGGCTTAACGGTTATATGGCGTTTTATAGGGCGGGTACCGCTTCCGCAGAATCGGCCATAGCTTTGCAGGAGCAGACGGCGGCAGCGGTAGCTACGCTTATTCCGGCCGAGGAAGCGGCTCAGCCCGCAGCGCCGGCTTTGCCGCGCGAGGCGGCTGTCCTGTTCGGCTCTCAGACGGGAAATTCGCAGCGGTTGGCGGGCAAGCTGGCCGCGCAGCTGAAGGAACAAGGCTTCGAAGTCACGTTGTCGGCGATGAACGCGTTCAAGACGAACGGACTTAAAAAGACGCCTTACTTGTTCATCGTGGCGAGCACGCATGGCGAAGGAGATCCGCCGGACAACGCGCTGACGTTCTACGAATTCCTGTTCAGCAAGCGCGCGCCGAAGCTGGACGGCATGAAATTCTCCGTTCTGGCGCTGGGCGATACGTCCTATGAGTTCTTTTGCAAGACGGGTCAGGACTTCGACAATCGTCTCGCCGAGCTGGGAGCGGAGCGGCTTGCGCCGCGTATCGATTGCGACGTTGACTTCGACGGGCCGGCTTCGCAGTGGCTTGCGAGCGTCATTGGCGCGGTTACGGCATCTCCCGCAGCTTCGGCGACTGTTGCAGGAGCTGCATCGGTTGCACCGGCAAGCTCTGCAGCAACGACGACGGAGTCGGAATATTCCCGTTCCAACCCGTTCCAGGCCGAAGTGCTTGCGACGATTAACCTGAACGGCCGCGGCTCTGACCGCGAGACACGCCATCTGGAGATTTCGCTGGAGGGCTCCGGACTGACCTACGAGCCTGGCGATTGCGTCGGCATCTACCCGCAAAATGATCCTGCTCTCGTCGATGCGATTATCGCGGAGATGAAGTGGAGCGGCAGCGAGAACGTCGTACCGACCAAGGAGGGGGCAGAAGGACAGCTTCGAAACGCCTTGCTGGCTCAGTTCGAGGTCACTGTATTGACTCGTCCTCTGCTTGAGAAGGCTGCCGCATTCTCGGAAAATGCCAAGCTGGCCGAGCTCATCCTGCCGGACAACAAGGCGACGTTGAGGGCTTATACCAGCGGCCGCGATCTGTTGGATTTGCTGCAAGACTTCGGCCCATGGAAGCTGTCCGCCGCCGATCTTGTATCCATCCTTCGCAAGATGCCGCCGCGACTGTATTCCATCGCCAGCAGCGGCAACGCGCATCCCGAAGAAGTGCATGTCACCATTCGCAAGGTGGAGTATGAAGCGCATGGACGGAAGCGGGGCGGCGTATGCTCCGTGCAAGTATCCGAACGGCTGGAGGAAGGCGGCAGGCTGCCGATCTTCATCCAGAATAATCCGAACTTCAAGCTGCCGGCTAATCCGGATACTCCTGTAATCATGATAGGTCCGGGCACGGGCGTAGCTCCGTTCCGGGCGTTTATGGAAGAGCGCGAGGAAATGGGAGCCGGCGGCAAGTCTTGGCTATTTTACGGGGACCGTCATTTCGTAACCGACTTCCTCTACCAGACGGACTGGCAGCGCATGTTGAAGGACGGCGTGCTTACGAAGCTGGATGTGGCGTTCTCCCGCGATACGGAGGAGAAGGTCTATGTACAGCATCGTATTTTGGAGCAAGCCGCGGAGCTGTACAAGTGGTTGCAAGAGGGCGCGCATGTCTACGTGTGCGGCGACGAAAAACATATGGCGCATGACGTTCATGCGGCGCTTCTGTCCGTGGTCGAGAAGCAAGGAGGCCTGAACGCGGAGGCAGCGGCGGCGTATTTAGCGGATCTGCAAGTAAGCGGGCGTTATCAACGCGATGTTTATTAATATCATTTATTTTTGATCATAGAGGGTAGCAACGGGTGAAACGGGAAGGAGCGGAAGCAGCAATGACGAAACAGAAGGTACAACCGGTCGGCGGAACTCCAAGCGATGTCGAGCAGTTGAAGATAGAAAGCAATTATTTGCGCGGTTCGCTTGTCGAGACGCTGGCAAACCGGGTTACGGGCGGCATGAGCGACCTGGACAACCGCCTGATGAAATTCCATGGCAGCTATATGCAGGACGACCGCGACGTGCGGAACGAACGTCAGAAGCAGAAGCTGGAGCCGTCGTATCAATTTATGCTTCGCGTCGTGACGCCGGGCGGCGTATCCACGCCGGAGCAATGGCTGGAGATCGACAAGCTGGCCCAGAAGTACGGCAGCGGCAGCATTCGCCTGACGACAAGACAGGCGTTCCAATTGCACGGCGTACTGAAGTGGAACCTGAAGCAGACGATTCGTCAGATCAACGACGTGATGCTGACTACGCTTGCGGCATGCGGCGACGTAAACCGCAACGTCATGTGTACGCCGAATCCGGAGCAATCCGAGGTGCATGCCGAGGTGCATCGCTGGTCGGAGCAGCTGACGAAACATCTGGCGCCTAAAACGCCGGCTTATCACGAGATATGGCTGGATGGCGAGAAGGTGGATACCGGCGACAAGCCGAAGGCGGAAATGGGCCTTGCCGGCAATGCCGTCGAGCCGATGTATGGGCCGGTATATTTGCCGCGGAAGTTCAAGATCGGCATCGCGGTGCCGCCATCCAATGATATAGATGTCTACTCGCAGGATCTCGGTTACATCGCGATTATGGAGAAGGGCAAGCTGGTCGGTTTCAACGTCACCGTAGGCGGCGGCATGGGCATGACTCATGGCGATAACAACACTTATCCGCAGCTCGGCAAAGTCATCGGCTTCTGTACGCCGGAGCAGATTCTCGACGTTGCGGAGAAGACGATCACGATTCAGCGCGATTACGGCAATCGTTCCGTACGTAAATATGCAAGATTTAAATATACGATCGACCGTCACGGCCTCGACTGGTTCGTCGAAGAGCTGCACGAGCGTCTCGGCTGGCAGCTTGCGCCGTCCCGTCCGTTCCACTTCGAATCCAACGGCGATCGTTACGGCTGGTCGAAGAATAAAAACGGCAAATGGAACTTCGCCATTTATGTCAATAGCGGACGGATCATCGATACCGAAGAGAGCAAGCTGATGACCGGTCTTCGCGAGATTGCCAAGATTCATACCGGCGACTTCCGTCTGACGGCAAATCAGAATCTGATTATCGGCAATGTTGCCGCTTCGAAGAAAAAGAAAATCGCCGAATTGATGGCGCAGTACGGCATCACGGACGGCTCCGAGCTGGTTGCCCTGCGCCGCAGCTCCATCTCTTGCGTGGCGCTGCCGACTTGCGGACTCGCAATGGCGGAAGCGGAGCGATACCTGCCGACGTTGATCGAGAAGCTGGAGCCTGTGCTTACGGAAGTCGGGCTTCGCGACGAAGAGATCAATATTCGGATGACGGGCTGCCCGAACGGCTGCGGCCGTCCGGCACTGGGCGAAGTATCCTTTATCGGCAAGTCTCCGGGCAAATACAATATGTACCTGGGCGCCGGCTTCTCCGGCGATCGTCTTAGCAAGCTGTATCGCGAGAACATCGGCGAGACGGAAATTCTGGACACGCTGAAGCCGATCCTGAGCCACTACGCTTCGGATCGCGAGCATGGCGAGCATTTCGGCGACTTCGTCATTCGCAGCGGTTATGTAAAAGCCGTCGCGGACGGCACCGATTTCCATAGTTGATCGGCCGCAAGATAACAAATTCAACGGCACGGCTGCGCACTTACCTGCGTGGCTGTGCTTTTTTTAATTTTAAGCTAAAGAACCAGGAGGGAACGAGTCCACCGTCCTTGGCCCCTATAGGGCGTTGGCAGGCGGGAACAGGCGGATGTGTATGAAAAAGCGAGTACAATGGGACGTTGGCTGGCAGGGACGGGCGAATGTGTATGAAAAAGCGAGTACGATGGGGTGTTGGCGGGCAGGGACGGGCGAATGTGTATGAAAAAGCGAGTACGATGGGGTGTTGGCAGGTAGAAACGGGCGAATGTGTATGAAAAAGCGAGTACGATGGGGTGTTGGCGGGCAGGGACGGGCGAATGTGTATGAAAAAGCGAGTACAATGGGGCGTTGGCAGGTAGAGACGGGCGAATGTGTATGAAAAAGCGAGTACAATGGGGCGCTCGCCGGGAGTGGCAGTACGCAGGGAATTCATGGGTTTGAGAACGCAGCCATGCGGACATGCTGATAAGACCGCGATTATGGGATCTAATCAAAAGGAGGGCATGTTTCATGGTTGGCATTCATTCCGTGCATCGCCGCATGGCCGAGCTTACGCTCAAAGCGAGGGCGATCGGAGGGTATCACATGTTGTCTCCGCTGGAGAAGAGAGAGCTGGAGCACTGCCTGAAAGTGAACTTCGATCTTGTCTCCAATCTGGACTCGCTAAAGTCGGTCGCATTCGTCGCCTACACGACCGGAGATGCCGAATGGCATCAAGAGCTTTGCGCCAAGATCGAACAGATTGAAGCCAAGCTTATTTAAGCTCCAGCTTTTTTTCAATAGTGCAACCAGAGTCAAACGGACGGCAGCAGTCGTTAATACGAGACAAGCGGCCGCGATTGGAAGTGGTATACTCATCGTATAAGGTTAAGCATCCCTACCAATAACGATGAGAAGGCGGCGAGCTTGTTATGAAAAAATCGATGATAGCAGCCCAGTTATACACGCTTAGAGAGTTTTGCAAGGATGAGGCAGGTTTGAGAGAGTCGCTGCGCAAGGTGAAGGAAATCGGCTACGAGGCCGTGCAAGTGTCCGGTATCGGCCCCATTGCTCCGGAGATCGTGAAAGCGATTGCCGATGAATACGGCCTGACGATCTGCGCCACGCATGTCGGATACGACGCGCTTACGACGGATCTGGAAGCAACGATCGAGAAGCATAAGCTCTGGAACTGCCAATACGTCGGTCTTGGCTCCATTCCGGAAGCGTTCCGTAATTCGGGCGGCGCGGGTTATGCCGAATTTGCCGGCATTGCCAGCGACATTGGCCGCAAGCTGAAGGAGCATGGCCTGCAATTCATCTACCATAACCATCACTTCGAATATACGAATTACGATGGAAGAACGGGCATGGCCATCCTGCAAGGCGACAGCGACAAGGATGCGGTGCACTTCGAGCTGGATATGTATTGGGTGCAAGCCGGCGGCGCGAGCCCGGTAGATGCGGTGCGGGAGGTTGACGGCCGCATGCGCGTCGTGCATCTCAAGGACATGGCGATCGTCGATAACAAGCAAGTGTTCGCGGAGATCGGCGAAGGCAATATGAACTTCCCGGCTATCATCGACGCTTGCCGCGAGATCGGCGTGGAATGGTACGTGGTGGAGCAGGATGTTTGCTTGCGCGATCCGTTCGAAAGCCTGGCGATCAGCTATCGTTATTTGAGCTCCCTGGCGACGGAATAGTATTAAATCAGGAAGAAAGCCTTTGGCTCCGATATGGGGACCGAAGGCTTTTTAGTTTTTCTATACCGGACTGAATACGGCCGTGCTACGCATGTCAGTTACGACGCGCTAAGGACGAAGCTGGAAGCCACGATTGAGAAGCATAAGCTTTGGAATTGCCAGTAGACGTCGGTCCGGGCTCCGTTCCATTATGCGTACGTGTACAATTACAGACACACACTGGCGTCTGCTCTTCAGTTACGTTTAGTCGATTAACAATTGTACGAAAATACACAAATATAACTGCGTAAATGCTAGTTTTCCGAGAATG
Source organism: Paenibacillus agaridevorans (assembly GCF_018604145.1). Taxonomy (NCBI): domain Bacteria; kingdom Bacillati; phylum Bacillota; class Bacilli; order Caryophanales; family Paenibacillaceae; genus Paenibacillus; species Paenibacillus agaridevorans. The sequence continues at coordinate 8,332,851 of NZ_CP075889.1, forward strand.
TGTACAAATATACACAAATTATGGATCAGAAAGCTCCCGAGTTTCGATATGGAGCAAGTATTTGTGTATTTTTGTACAATTTGCTGAGCTGGGGTAGGTAAAGCCTGCGAAATTGTGTAGATATGTACAATTAGGGAGAGAGGATGAGACTTAGTCCTTACAAGTTATGGAGAAACAACGAGGCTCAGGCATGTTGCAGAGAAACAACGAGACTCAGTGAACGCGGAAAGCGGGGCGCCGACAAAGGTCGGCGCCAGTTGCTTGCAGCTATAATTGTCGGCATAACAGCCCCGACTCCTCGACCCAGTCCGAATATGATCAGATCGTCCGTCAGCTCCGAGACCTCGATCCTACCCGAATATGATCAGATCGTCCGCAAGCTCCGTAACCTCGACCCAGTCCGGAAATGATCAGATCGTCCGCAAGCTCCGAAACCTCGATTCCAGCCCGAAAATGATCAGATCGTCCGTCAGCCCTGCGCCGTGCTGCGCTCCTTGCGCTCCAAAAATAGAGTGAGACCGATTAGAGTAACCAGAATCGTCGCCCCCATATCGGACAGAATAGCGATCCATAACGTGAGCCAGCCTGGAATCGTGAGAAGGAGCGCGATCAGCTTCAGGCCAAGGGCTATGCCGATATTTAGCCGTATAATCCGGTCGACGCGCCTTGCAAGCCGCATCGCATAAGGCAGTTTGCCAAGGTGATCCTGCATCAGCACGATATCGGCAGTCTCCATGGCGCTGTCCGTACCTTTGCCCATAGCGATGCCAAGCGTGGCGGCGGCAAGAGCGGGAGCGTCATTGACCCCGTCGCCAACCATGCCGACGCGTCCTTCCGCCGCCAAAGCGCGAATCGCGTCCACCTTATCTTCCGGAAGCAGGCCGCTCTTTACTTCCGATACGCCTATCCGATTCGCAACCTTGCGCGCCGTCTTCTCATGATCGCCTGTCAGCATGACCGTTCTACGAATATGGAGTCCATGAATGGCCGCGATGACGGATTGGCTTTCTTCGCGAATCTCGTCCTCGATGCCGAACAAACCAAGCACTTCCGAGTCGTCGGATACGATCGCAAGGGTGAGTCCGGCTGCCTTCAGCGCTTCAATATCGCTTCGAACCTGCTCCGGCATATCGAGATGAGAGGCGCTCAGCTCATTGCCTAGTCTGTAGATGTTTCCGTCGATGTCGGCTTCCATGCCGACTCCCGCTATAGTGCGGAGGGAAGACGGCGTCTCTCCGGCATCCGTAATGCCTCTTCGGGTTGTTTCCTCCAATACGGCTTTGGCAAGCGGGTGTGTCGAGCCGCTCTCGATGAGGGACGCTACGCGGAACAGGCGCTCTTGGTCATAAACCCGCACTTCCGTCACATGCGGTTTTCCTTTGGTCAATGTGCCTGTTTTGTCGAAGGCGATCAGCTCCAGCTTTCCAAGCTGCTCCAGATGAACGCCGCCTTTGACGAGAATGCCATGTCTTGCCATGCGTGCGATACCGGATACGATAGCGATCGGCGAAGCCAGGATGAGGGCACATGGACATCCTACGATCAGGACGGATAATCCTTGGTACAACCAAGTCGACCAGTCTCCTCCGAAGAGCAGGGGAGGGGCCAACATGACGATGACGGCAATGATCATAATGGCGGGCGTATAATAACGCGCGAATTTGTTGATAAACAATTCCGTAGGCGTCTTTGTCTCTTGAGCCTCTTGCACCAGATGAAGGATACGGGCGAGCGAGGAATCCCGGTACGCCTTCGTAATTCGCACGAGCAGCAGGCCGTCCTGATTGAGGCTGCCGCCTAAAACGATGTCGCCGGCAGCTTTGTAGAGCGGCAGGGATTCGCCCGTGATGGCCGCTTCGTTAACCGAGCTGACCCCTTCGATGACTTCGCCGTCGGAAGGGATTTGATCGCCGGGCCTGATCTTTACGATATCGCCCGCTGCCAGCGCAAGTATGGGCACGATCACCTCGCGACCGTCCTCCATCTTGCGGGCTTCCTTAGGCGCCGTCTTGAGCAGCGCATCCATGGAACGCCGGGCTTTCTCCATGCCCAGTCCTTCGAGCCATTCATTCAGTCCGAACAGGATGGCTACCAGCGTCGCTTCTTTCCATTCGCCGATCGCAATGGCGCCGACGAGCGCAACGGTCATCAGCGTATCCATCGTGAATTTGAACCGCAGCAGATTGCGGAGACCCTTCATGAAGGTCGAATATCCGCTGATGGCAGTCGCCGCCAAATAAATGGTCACAACGATCCAGGACTCCGCTCGCCCATCGAGCAGAAGTCCAACGACATATAAGATGGCCGCGGCGAGGACGGGCCTCAGCTTCGTCCAACCGCTGCCATGGGAATGGTCATGTTCGTCTCCATGTTCGGCATGGTCATGTCCGTGCTCATTCACGTGGTCGTCATGAGAGTGGATCCCTTGCCCCGCCTCATGCGAGTGGGCATGACCATTCATGTTTCCGGCTGCCTCGGAATGCGCTGCGGTATCCGCTGGAGCGGCCGAGAGCGTGGCTCCGTCCGACTTCAGAATGCGGCGCACGGCGTCCATGGAGATCTCTTCATTGACTCGCAATCTGCCCGAATTATAATTAAGCGTAGCTCCCTCGCCATGCTCAAGCTCCCGAATTTCTTGTTCCAGCCGCATTGCGCAGCCGCCGCAGGAGAGTCCCTTCACCTGATACTGCTTCATACCGCTCGCCTTCCTTCTCGTTCCCACATATGAATACTTGTTCATATGATAGTATTTTTTAGCTTGTTCTGTCAATTACACATTCTTTGTTGAAGTAACTTTCATATCATTCGTAAAAAAATGTTCGATTTTTCTCTCAGGGGGATATAGAGGATGTCCGACTATTATGGTACGCTAAATGACATAAACCAAACGAGGTGAATAAGGAATGAGTGCACAAGTGAAGCGCAAGAAAAAATCGGGGTCCCGCAATTTCGTATTGTATACGGCTATTGTCGTACTGATCATCGTATTGCTCGTTATTATTAATCAGACGCAGAAGAAAAGCGAAGGACAAAACAAGGAACTGGCCAGCGCGCCTTCCACTCAGTCGCAGCCGGTGATGGGCGATGCGAACGCCAAAGTATCCATCGTCGAATTCGGCGACTACATGTGCCCTTCCTGTAAATATTGGGGAGAGACGGTATGGCCGCAATTGCAGAAGGATTACATCGATACGGGCAAGGCTACGTTTGCCTACGTTAACGTTGATTTCCATAAGCAGCCATCCGTTAACGGAGCTCTGGCGAGCGAAGCGGTGTTTAAGTCCTATCCCGATCAATTTTGGGCGTTCCACAAGGCGCTGTACGACGAACAGCCGACTTCCGAGCACGATGAGGTATGGCTGACGGAGGACAAAGCCGTGGAAGTGGCCAAAGCAACCATTCCGGACCTGGACGAAACCGCCTTCCGAACCATTATGAAATCCGACGAGATGAAGGAACAATATCTCTTGGACAAGTCATTGTACGAGAAGTTCAACGTCAACCAAACGCCAACCATCATGATTAACGAGACGCAAATCGCAAATCCGTTCGATTACGCGGCGATTAAAGCGGCGATCGAAGCGAACCTGGAATAGGGGTGGGCGCATGTCTTTCAGGAGAAACGCGTTGTACTTCGCCTGGCTGGTCGCTGTCATAGCGACGCTCGGAAGCTTGTATTTCAGCGAAATTCGCGAATTCATCCCTTGCGATCTGTGCTGGTTCCAGCGCATATTGATGTACCCGCTTAGCATTATTCTTGGCATTGCAGCGTTTTACGACGATTTCAAAATAAAAAAATACGTGCTGCCGCTCTCCATCGTCGGCATGTGCGTCTCGACCTTCCATTATATGATGGAGAAAATCCCCGGGTTCGAGAAGGTGCGCCCTTGCACAAACGGCGTTCCGTGCACGACCGAGTGGATCAACTGGCTGGGCTTTATTACGATTCCTTTCCTCGCTTTGACGGGATTTACCCTCATCACGATCTTGCTTCTCGTCGCGAAGAAACGGGACGACGAGCAAGAAGGAGAATAGGAATATGTCTGGCAAATTGCTGCTCGTGGAGGACGATCTCTCCATCGGAGAGATGGTCGAAGATTATTTGACGAAAGAAGGCTACGCCGTCACGGTTGTTCGTGACGGCGTTGCCGCGCTTGAAACATTCCGCGCGGAGAGCTTCGATCTGGTGCTGCTCGACCTCATGCTCCCCAAGATGAACGGACTTGACGTTTTGCAGAGGTTCCGCGAGCGCAGCCGCGTGCCGATCCTGATCTTGTCGGCCAAGGACGGAGAGGTGGACAAGGCGCTCGGGCTGCGATTCGGCGCGGACGATTATATCGCGAAGCCCTTTTCGCTGCTGGAGCTGTCGGCGCGCGTAGCGGCCTCCATTCGCAGGGCGACTCAGTATTCGGAGGTTATCGCGGACGAAGCAGAAATCACGTCGGACAAGCTGACGGTCGGCGATTTGATCATGGATCCTTCCAATTTCATCGTAACGAAGAGAGGCGAGGAACTAAAGCTGACCGCCAAGGAATTCCAAATTTTAAAGCTGTTCGTGGAGCACCCGACACGGGTTTATACCAAAGCGTTGTTGTATCAGCTTGTCTGGAACGACACATATTACGGCGACGAGAATGTGATTAACGTACATATGCGGCGCCTGCGCGAGAAGATTGAAGACGATCCGTCGAATCCCCGCTACATCCGTACGTTATGGGGCATCGGCTATCGTCTGGGAGAACAGTAGCATGACAGGGCTGTGGTTGTTGCCGGCTGCCGTGCTGCTGTTTTTTGCCGTGAGAGAGAGGCTGCGCAATCGCGCTTATCAGAGGGAGATTGCTTATATCAAGGGGAAACTGGATGACATAGCCCAAGCCCCTTCTAAGCAATCGACGGAACGAATCCTGTTAACGACTGAATCCCATGCCGTGCGGGAGCTGCTGGTCGGGATAAACGATCTGTTGGACCGTGCCGGCAAGTCGGCTGCCGACTATGCGATGACGGAGAGGGCCATGCGAAAAATGCTTGCCAACGTGTCCCACGACTTAAGAACGCCGCTCACCGTCGTCTTGGGATATGCGGAGATGTTGGCCAAACATGTGAATATGACCGCGGAAGAACGCCTCCGGTTGTTAGAGAAAGTGCATCGGAAGACGGAAGAAGTGCTGGAGCTTATGAACGCGTTCTTTGATCTCGCCAAGCTGGAATCAGGGGATTCCGAGCTGGAGCTGTCGATGGTGGATGCGGGAGAGGTTTGCAGAAACGGCGTGCTGGCCTTCTACGATCTGCTGTCGGACCAGGGGCTGGAGGTAGACATTAAACTGCCGGAGGAGCCTGTCTGGCTATACGCAAACGAAGAGGCGTTGGGTCGCATTTTAAACAATCTGTTGTCCAATGCGGTGCGTTACGGCTCGGATGGCGGTTACTTGGGATTGTCGCTGTACGCCGAAGGGAGCGAAGCCGTCATCGAAGTAACGGACCGGGGCCGGGGCATTGACGCTGCCGATCAAGATCGGGTCTTCGAGAGATTGTACACGCTGGATGACTCCAGAAACAAACATTCGCAGGGGAGCGGGCTTGGACTTACCATTACGAAGCGGCTAGCCGAACGAATGGGCGGGGGCATCGGAGTATCCAGTTTGCCGTTCGTCCGCACGACGTTTAAGCTGACGATGCCGCGTTCCGCAGGGGCAAGGCGAGGAGAGTAAGAAATAAGTAAGAAACGAGAAAGGAAAAAGAGAGGGGCCCGCGATAAGATAGAAACAGATCAGCAAGAGATCGAAATCTGGCGGGGAGTGAACGACATGACGGATGTAATAAAGACGCGGCTGCTTAGCAAAACATATGGCAAAGCGGATATCGTAAAAAACGTCAATATGACGGTTAAAAAGGGAAGTATTTACGGCTTCCTTGGTCCCAACGGGGCAGGCAAGTCGACCTTGATGAAGATGCTGCTGGGTCTCGTCAGACCCTCCGGGGGCGAGATTGAACTGTTCGGAAGCAGGATGCTTCCGGGTTCGGTGGAGCCTCTCAAGCGAATCGGCCATATGATCGAGACGCCGGTCTTCTACGAAAAATTGACGGCGGAACAGAATCTGGCGCTGCATGGCGAATATATGGGGTTCTACAACCAGGACGCCATGAAGGAGTCGCTGAGCATGGTGGGACTAATCGGTATCGAAGGCAAGCCGGTCAAACAGTATTCGCTTGGCATGAGACAACGTCTGGGTATCGCAAGAGCGATCTCGACGCGTCCCGAGCTGCTGCTGCTCGACGAGCCTATCAACGGCCTGGATCCCTCGGGCATTCAGGAGATGAGGTCGCTGTTCCGCAGGCTTCGCGACGAATTCGGAATGACGCTGCTCGTATCCAGCCATCTTCTGGGCGAGATCGAGCAGGTGGCCGATGTCATCGGCGTTATCGATATGGGCGTTCTTGTCAGGGAAGTGACGATGGAGGATATACGCGCATCCCGGACCGATTACGTAGAGATCGTGACGGCCGATGCCAAGCAAGCCGCGTACGTGCTGGAGGAGAAGCTGGGCATTCGGAACTTCAAGCTTATCGGCGAACGCACGCTGAGAGTATATGACAGAAATATGCCGCAGGACGAATTGGCAAAGGGACTTATTCTAAACGGCGTATCCGTGGAGTCCATAAATCGGCGTCATCATTCGCTCGAAGACTTCTTCCTGGAATTGACCAAAGGAGGCGCGGTCCATGCTTAATCTCATTAAACTCGAGCTGCGCAAAGGACATCTGAAAGGATATGCATGGGGTTCCTTGCTTGCATACGGCATCATCGCCGGTTTCCTGGCGCTTATCTATTTCACCGAAGGTCCGATCTCGGAAGAACCGATCTTCGCTAGTTACCCGGACATGCTGGAAATGATCGACGTGTTAGTCCGGGCTACGTTCATCATCTATGGGGCGGCTTTGCTGTCCAAACTTGTCATTAGCGAATTCCGGGACAAAACGATGGGGCTTCTGTTCGCTTATCCGGTCAGCAGGAAGAAGCTTATGTACGCCAAGCTGTCGATCGTCTTCATATGGACGTTTACGAACGTTGTTATAGCGAATGTGCTCGTCGACACGATCTTCCTTATCATCAACGAAAATATGGGTTACGTTGATGATCAATGGAGCAATTCGCTTCTGTACGAACACGGTTTGACGATACTCATGCAAGCCATCGGAGCTGCGGGTATCAGTCTTCTGCCGCTCCTCTTCGGCATGAGGAAGAAGTCCGTGGTTGCGACGATTGTATCCGCCGTTCTTATCGTCATGCTGGTGGCCTCCAACAATATGGGCTTTACCCTGAGCTCCATCATCGCGATTCCGCTCTCGTTATCGGCTATCGGCGTTTTACTGGCGTTCTGGAGCTTCCGCGACATAGACAAGGTGGACGTAGGCTAAGGACGACAGGGTGAAATAGAGCAAGAGTAAAACAACAAGATCCCGAAAACCTCCGGCCGATGTTCTGTGGTACAACTAAAGAGTAAGAGTAGGCCGAGAGGATAGTGATATGCGATGGAGACGATCAACTTGCCCGCCCCGGAAGGCTTTCATTTTGGTCATAATCTGGCCTATCTGGAGCGTTCGGCGAACGAATGCCTGTTCCGCGCGGAAGCCGGTGCGGTCTATAAGGCGATAACTGATGGGGTCTACGGGGCTGTGTGGCGTGTGAGCGAAGGCGATAAAGGCGGGGTGAAGCTGGAGCGATTGACGGAGCCAGTTGCGGTTGCCGGTCTCTCCGGCTTCACGGGAACCGAAAAGGAATCTGCCGGCGGAGAGCCGGTGCTGCTGTTGGCGTCGGAGCAGGAACAGGCGGCATCGAAGGATGCTTGTGGTCCGCGGTCTCTGTCTGCCAAGGAGTCTCTTACCTCCGCAGCAATTGCATACGTGCGCGAATGGTTTGATCTGGAGCGGGACCTGACTCCGTTCTATTCGCTGGCGGAGAATGATCCTTGGCTGGGGGAGCCCGTCCGCCGCTTCCAGGGTCTCAGGTTACTGGGCATTCCGGATCTGTTCGAGGCGCTATGCTGGGGCATTATTGGCCAGCAGATTAATCTGGCGTTCGCGTACACGCTAAAGCGCAGGCTGGTCGAGCAATACGGCCGATGCATCGAGCACGGGGGCCATGCCTACTGGCTGTTCCCGGAGCCGGAGACGATCGCGGGACTGACGGTAGAGGACCTTGAACCGCTGCGCATGACGACGCGGAAGAGCGAATACCTCATCGACACGGCGGAGGCAGTGGCATCGGGCGAGTTGACGAAGGAGAGGCTGCTGGCATCGGGCAGTATAAAGGAAGCCGAGCGCATGCTTGTCAGTCGGCGGGGCATCGGTCCCTGGACGGCCCATTACGTCATTATGAGATGTCTTCGTTACCCGGACGCGTTCCCGATCGACGACGTTGGTCTGCATAACGCGATCAAGTCGTTGACTGGCGAGGGCCGCAAACCGACCAAGGAGGAGCTATCTGCCATGTCGAAAGGCTGGGCGGGCTGGGAGGCGTACGCGACTTTTTACTTGTGGAGGCTGTTCTATTAGAGCGGCCTTCTTTGTGCATATGCGAGGGCGGGGGCGGGCACAGGCAAATGCACAGGTACAGGTACAGGTACAGGTACAGGAAGAGGAAGAGGCAGACACAGGTGCAGAGGTACAGGCAGAGGCAGACACAGGTGCAGAGGTGCAGGTAGAGGCAGAGTCAGAGGCAGGCACAGGCGCAGAGGTGCAGGAAGAGTCAGAGTCAGAGGTAGGCACAGGCGCAGGGGTGCAGGTAGAGGCAGACACAGGCGCAGAGGTGCAGGTACAGGCAGAGTCAGAGGCAGGCACAGGCGCAGAGGTGCAGGTAGAGGCAGACACAGGTGCAGTGGTGCAGGTAGAGGCAGAGTCAGAGGCAGGCACAAGCGCACAGGCAGAGGGCAAGTAACAACGTAGCGGCGTGCTTCACAATAGAGCTCCCTTCTACATATGGCTGATTATCAGTAAGCGACCACAAACTCGAAGCCAACAAATATTTTGCAGTTACCAAGACCAATAGAGGGAAAACCTCCCTCTAATATGCCCGATTAGCCGTATGCGACTCAAATAGAGGGAAAAGTGCCATCTAATATGGGGGGAACGGTCGAAATCACACCAGGTTGAATGAATTAGAGGGAGAAATTCCCTTTCTTTGCGGAAATGTTGGTGCTCCGGCTGGAATTAGTGGGCATTTTTCCTATTAAATGAAGATAGAAAGCCAAAGCCAAGCTGGCACATAGTCGCTGTTTCACCAACTGGCGTATACGTTACCAAAGCGCGTTCTGCAAATTATCCCAATACCCGATAGCGCACCAACTGACGAATGTGCTGCCAAAGCAAGTTTCGCGAAATTACCTCCATACCCGATAGCGCACCAACTGGCGGACAGGTTGCCAAAGCGCGTTCCGCGAAATTACCTCCATACCCGATAGCACACCAACTGGCGGAGATGCTGCCAAAGCGCGTTCCGCGAAATTACCTCCATACCCGATAGCACACCAACTGGCGGAGATGCTGCCAAAGCGCGTTCCGCGTAATTACCTCAATATCCGATCCCGATAGCACACCAACTGGCACACAAGCTACTAAAGCGCGTTCCACGCAAATTCATCCACCCTCCATCCCATTTCCATCCCATTCCCAACAGTCAGCCAGCTACATCTCCCGGACCTTCTTATAATACTGCATAGGCGACAGGCCGACATATTGCTTGAATACCTTGCTAAAGTGATAGGGATCCTCCAGACCGACAAGATAACCGATCTCGCCGAAACTCATTGGCGTTGCACGAATCAACTCCTGCGCATGCTGAATCCGGATTTTGTTGGCGTAGCGCATGATCGTCTCGCCCGTATATTCCTTGAATACGCGGTTCAAATAATCGTAGTTCGCTTCCAGCTCCGCCTGGATTTCCGTGCTTGTCAGCTTCTCGGTATAATGCTGCTGAATATAGTCGAGCAGCGCGTGTACCTTCGTAATTGCCTTCGAGCCTTTGCCGCCTTCGTTCTGCAACACGCCGAGCAAATATTCGCGGGACAGCTCGATCAGAAACTCGGAAAATCGAAGCGCGGTCACCCCTCGATTGTAATGCTTGCGCCGGTAGAGCAGCAGCAATTCGTTCATGGCGCGCATGAGCTGTTGGAAGCTGTTTTTGTCGGAGATCGTACAATGTTTGGGGAAATAATGAAGAGGCACTTGGCCGCGACCATCATCGTCATCCAGCACGTAGCTTCGGGCAAGCTCCGCAGGGTCAATCACTTTGGGCGTTGGCGTAAGTCCGGAATGCCGGAAGTGGAAAAAATAATAGTCGCAGACAGCCTTATTCGTCCCCTCGTGATCGAGTCCCGGCTCCAGCAGCAACATGTCGCCTCGCCGCAGCACGTATTCGCGGCCTTCCTCTCTCATATGAAGCTCCCCGCTTTTGATCACATACAGAACATGTTCGTCCGTATTGCGGAAGAAGTGAATCCATGGCGTACCATAAGATACAAAGCCCATTAATTCGATCTTCGGCACGCGCTCTACGTTCATCTCCAGCATGTCCGTCCCATCCTTACCAAGAGTAATAAAAGTCGGTTTTATACAAAAATCGTCACGATCTCACATTCCCGAATAGTCTAGCACATTCTATACTGTGGTGGAAACATGCAAGCGATATTAAGGAATGGATGGTGACTATGGAAAAGCTGAAGATCGGTGTCATCGGCATGGGAGGCATCGCCAATTATCATATTTGGGGTATCGAGAACAGTCCCGATGCGGAGCTGTTCGCTATCTGCGACGTCAATGCAAAAGCATTGGAGGAACGGGGCGAAGCGCTTGGCATTCCGCAGGAAAGACGGTACTTGCGCCACGAGGAGCTTCTAGCGAACAAGGAAGTAGATGCCGTCATGATCGGCACGCCGAACAACAATCACTTTGCGGTTGCGCTTGATGCCATTCGGGCGGCCAAGCCGTTCGCGCTGGAGAAGCCGATTGCCTTGAATATGCGCGAAGCGCTCGCGCTCCGCGAGGAGCTGGCCAATAAGCCGGTTCCGCATATTGTATGTTTTTCTTATCGGTACAGGAGTGCGGCCCGTTATGCAAGGGAATTGATCCAGGCCGGCAAACTGGGTACGATCCGCCATGTGTACAGCCAATATTTGCAGGGCTGGGCCATTCCCGAGGACGTTCCGCTCTATTGGCGCTTTAGCAAGGAGCTGTCCGGCTCAGGCGCATTAGGCGATCTTGGCTCGCATATTCTCGACCTGCATCGTTTTCTGGTTGGCGAGACGAAGAGCGTAGTCGGTCACGGCGATACGATTGTCCGCGAACGCAGCTTGCCTGATGGCAGCGGCAAAGGCGAGGTTGATGTAGACGACTTCTGCCATGTTCTTGGCCGCATGGAAAACGGGATCTCGTCCTCGATGGAAATTTCGCGCTTTGCTTACGGACGAGGCAATTACCAACGGATCGAAATATACGGCTCCAAGGGCTCGCTCGTCTACAGTCTCGAAGCCGAAGATACGCTGGAAGGCAACTTTGACGACGAAGAAGGCGGCTTCCGATTTCTTGACATACCGGAGTTGCATAAGGCCGAGCAGATGCAATCGTTTTTCGATCTGGTAAGGGGAAAGGACGACGGGCTAAACGCGACGATCGAGGATGGGTACATTAATCAGCGTACGATCGATGCCATTATCGAATCGTTTGCGGAAGGACGCTGGGTATCGGCGGAGTAAGAGGCTCTAGAATCATTTGGGAATCATAATAGAAGGAGGCCGTTATACCATGACGACATTAAAAGTGACGATCTGGAACGAATACAGGCACGAAAGGCAAAACGAGCATGTGGCGGGAATTTACCCGAGAGGGATCCACAATGCCATCGGCGATTACTTGCTGCAAGCGGAGAGCGTGGAGGTAACAACGGCGACGCTGGACGAGCCGGAACATGGGCTGACGGACGAGGTGCTGGCGAATACGGATGTACTGCTCTGGTGGGGTCATCTGGCGCACGGCGAAGTGCGCGATGATATTGTGGAAAAGGTGCGCGACCGCGTACTGGACGGAATGGGCCTCATCGTGCTTCACTCCGGGCATGCCTCCAAAATTTTCGAACGGCTCCTTGGTACGAAGACGGGCACGCTGAAGTGGCGCGACGATGGCGAACGCGAGCGTGTCTGGGTCATCGAAAGCGGACATCCCATCGCGGAAGGGTTAGGCGACTACTTCGAAATTCCGAAGGAAGAAATGTACGGCGAACGCTTCGAAATCCCGACACCCGACGAACTCGTGTTTATCTCCTGGTTCGAAGGCGGAGAAGTGTTCCGCAGCGGCTGTACGTACCGCAGGGGCAGAGGCAAAATCTTCTACTTCCGTCCAGGCCATGAGACGTTCCCCGTCTATCATCAGTCCGAGGTGCTTAAGGTCATCGGCAATGCCGTCCGCTGGGCTGCGCCAACGCCAGGCGCGGCTTCTGTAGCGGGCCGTACGGAGCCGATTGAGCGGATCGGTGTAAGCACTGCTAAATAAACGGCTGCATGTCATAGCCCGCCTTGTCGATTCATTTCGGCCGGAGCGGGTTTTTCTGCTTGTTAGCCCCATGGATTGAAGGTGCCGCCATGGCATTAAGCTCTGTGTCCGACTTATTGGACGCTCTTCGTCCGCAAAGGGTGAAGCTTTGAGAAGTCTTGGATGCTATATGCTATATGCTATATGGAATAACAATGACAAAAACTCCACAAGCTCATTAGAGCTCTGTGGAGTTTTAGGGTGTGCGCGCCTGGCCAAGCTAGATGAAAGTTCAATCGGGGTAAGAGCCAAGTCGCCAAGTAACGCTTAGGGCACCAAAATTAGGCGAACGAGCAGCTGTGGCGTTAAAAACGCCGATAGACCGAAAAGTAACTCTGATTAGCGTCCATAGGCGATAATAACGCTTATGGCTCCAAAAAGTAGACGAATGAGCAGCTGTAGACGTTAAAAACGCCGATGGACCGGATAGTAACTCTGATTAGCGTCCATAGGCGATAATAACGCTTATGGCTCCAAAAAGTAGGCGAACGAGCAGCTGTAGACGTTAAAAACGCCGATAGACCGGAAAGTAACTCTGATTAGCGTCCATAGGCGATAATAACGCTTATGGCTCCAAAAAGTAGGCGAACGAGCAGCTGCGGGCGTTAAAAACGCCGATGGACCGAAAAGTAACGCTCTTTGCCAATCACACGTCAGGTTGATTTTTTTGGAACGTGCGCTTGACTTCAGTTAATAAGCAATATATACTTACAAATAGTAAGTAACAATAAATTAAATCCAACGAAATGGGAGGTCAAGCTTCCAATGCCCCATAAATTACATCCCGGCATATCGCTGGGCGAGGTTAAGCTAAGAGTGAGCGATTTGCGCCGTTCGCTTGCATTCTATGAAGAAGTCATTGGACTTAAGCTTCTGAGGAAACAGGATGAGCACACCGCCGAGCTGACGGTCGACGGCAAGACGACGCTGCTCGTGCTGCAAGAAGTACCGGGAGCAGTCGTTACCCCGGAACGTTCGCATAGCGGATTGTACCATTTTGCGATTCTGTTGCCGACAAGGAAGGACCTTGGCGTTACATTGAGACATCTGGTGGATAAGGGCGTGGCAATCGGCCAAGCCGATCATCTTGTCAGCGAAGCGCTATACTTGTCCGACCCGGACCAGAACGGAATTGAGATCTACAGAGACCGGCCGCGGTCCGAGTGGAATCTTAATAGCGATGGCACCGTACGGATGGCAAGCGATCCCATCGACTGGCATGGCTTGCTGGCGGAAGCGGAAAACGAAAAATGGCGCGGTCTTCCCCTCGGAACAACGATGGGACATGTTCACTTCCATGTGGGAGATATGGCCAAGGCGAGAGGCTTCTATTGCGATGTGCTTGGTTTCGACATTGTTGCCGATTGGATGAGAATGGGCGCTCTGTTTATCTCGGCTGGCGGCTATCATCATCATGTCGGCCTTAACCTGTGGGCGGGGGTCGGCGCTCCGCCTGTAGCGGGCAACGGAACCGGGATCGATTACTTTACGATCGTCTTGCCGGACGAGGAAGAGTTGAAAAAACTGACGTCATCCATTACCGAAGCAGGATACACCTGCGAAGAGCGGCAGGATGCCGTATATCTGCGAGATCCTTTTGGTATCGGTGTAAGACTGCTGGTTACCCGTTCATAGGTATTGCGTTACCTGGCGCAGAACATTATCATCGCAAAAAAAATCAACTACGACATACGGAGGTATTATCATGGGAACATTAACAGCAACCAAAGACTTCTACACGGCAGTGCAAGCGAGACGATCCATCTACGCAATCAGCAAGGAGCAGGTTGTGTCCGACGAACGTATTCAGGAGGTTGTGAACCATGCGGTTCAATACACGCCTTCTTCCTTCAACTCCCAGAGCGCGCGCGTCGTTGTTTTGCTTGGAAAGCAGCATGACAAGCTGTGGAACATGACGACAGATACGCTGAAAGCAATCGTGCCTGCGGATCAATTCGGTCCTACCCAGGACAAAATGAATGCATTCGGCGCAGGCTACGGCACGGTGTTGTTCTTCGAAGACACGGCGGTTGTTGAAGGTCTTCAGAAGCAGTTCGCAGCTTACGCAGACAACTTCCCGGTCTGGTCGAACCAATCTAACGGCATGCTGCAATACGTCATCTGGACATCATTGGAATTGGAAGGCTTCGGCGCTTCGCTGCAGCACTACAACCCGCTGATCGACGACAAGGTGAAGGCAGAATGGGAAATCCCTGCAAGCTGGAAGCTGCTGGCCCAGATGCCATTCGGCAAAGTGGTTGCTCCGGCAGGTGACAAACCGGTTCAACCGCTCTCCGAGCGCGTAAGGTTCGTGAAATAATAATTTCCTATACAGAGCATTCCGGCCATCCATGGCCGGGATGTTTTTTTGTTCGGCAGCGCGAATGAGAGAAAACGACCGCCATATCCTGACAAATAGACATGTAACCCCTCGTCTTCGGCCGGCTTTATACTGTGGGAAAGCACGAATAAATGACGGGGAGGTTTGAAAAAGATATGAAAAAATCAATAAAGCGGGCAACGGCTGCGCTTGTTGCGGGAGCGGTGTTCGGGTCCTTATTGTACGCCGGCCCGACGGTGGCTGCAAATCTGTCCGACGGGAGCGCGACGGTCGGAGCGGCGGCTGCGAATCCGTCCGATGGAGGGGCGGCGGTCGGCGCGGCTGTCGCCGCCAAATCGGTGCGCAAAGTGGATGTAATGACCGATTGGGTCAGCAATTACCGGTATATGGATTTTGACGGAATGGCGCAACGCTTGGACGAATTGTTGTTCGCTTTTGCAGCAAATCCGGAATACGTGCCAGTCGATAAGACGGAATCCTTTATGCCGATCGGCTATTGGGACGACACCAACCGCAACGGATACGGCCGAATGTTCGGTTTCCCCTCGTACATCGGCCATATAAACGGCTCGGGAGAAAATACGATGTCGCCGGGATCGCAAGAGGCGATTTCGACGCTTGCGCCGCTGCTGTCCGGCATGCTCGCGGGTATCGACAAGACCGATCAGTACGGCTACAATTTGGCGGAAATGGCAAACGGCTTTCACAATTCCGCAAACGGCGAGGATATGGTGTTAAATCGGACGAATACGTCTACCGGCCAAAGCTTCTGGTATGAGCTGTATCCGCAGCTGCTGTACATACAAATTTACGAGACGGCCAAGCGCCAATACGGGCAGGATATCCCTTCGATGCGCAACATCATTGTGCAAGGAGCAGAGAAATGGCTCGATGCATTGCCGAATTTCAAAAACAGCAGCGGCAAGCTGTCGTTTGACTTTACCTCCTATAATATGAAGACGGGTGAACCGGTCCGCAATGGCATGTGGACGGAACCTCCTGGCGGTGCGCTGGCGTACATCTTCTATTCGGCTTACGAGACGACAGGCGAGCAGAAGTATTTGGACGCGATGACGCTCGTTATGGATGAGTTAAATGCAAGCGGTATCAACCCAAATTACGAGGTAACCCAGGATTACAGTCCGTTGATGGCGGCCGTCATGAACTTCCGATTTGGCCAACGTTATAATATCGATAAAATGATCAACTGGCTGTTTGACGGGGACAGCGATGTCCGCACCGCTTGGGGCGTCATGGAAGGCGAATGGGGCGGATATCAGGCCGATGGTCTTGTCGGCGCGGGAAGCGACGGCGGCGGATTCGGTTTCCTTATGAATACCTATCATCTCGGCTCGGCGCTTGCTCCGCTTGCCAAATACGATCCCCGTTATTCCGACGCTGTCGGCAAATGGTTCCTGAGCGCTTCCAACAGCGTGCGGCTTATGTATCCGCACGAGCTGCCGGCTGCCAATCAGTCGCATGGGGGAGCGTTTCAGCATGACCCGGACGGCGTCATTGCTTACGAGGGCGTTCGGCGCACGGAAAACGACGTTTCGCCGTTCGCTACGGGAGATCCGGTCAGCAACGGCTGGGGACAGACCAACTATGGCATATACGGTTCGTCGCTGATTGGCGTGTTTGCGGCGATTATTGATCCGACCAGCGTCGAGCGCATTTTGCGCCTCGATCTGAATGCAACCGATTATTATCGCGAGCCGGGCAGCTTCCCGCAATATTTATATTATAATCCGTACCCGGAGGCGAGAAGCGTGACAGTCGAACTGGACGGTCCGTCCAAGCTGTTCGATGCCGCTTCCAAAACAACGATTGCCGCCCATGTATCGGGCAATTACAATTTGACGATTCCGGCGTTGTCTTCGTTGAACGTTATTGTGCTGCCCGCCGAAGCGGACATTCGCCATGTCGGCGCAAGCTGGATGGTCGGAGCGCGGACGATCGCCAAGGACGCGATCGGGGTCAGCATTTTGTCGCCCTCCGTTCAACGCCAGCACATAACGGCGGACACGGTTGAGCTGGAGCTTGCGCTGACAGGCAGCGACAACGCCGAGATGGAAATTGCCGCAGGCGATACCCTGCTATATTCCGGCCCGTTTGTGGCCGACTATACGCTGGATACGACCCGGATGGCGAACGGAATTTCGGATGTAGCCGTAACGGTAAAAGCGAGCGGGCTAAGCGACACGGCCAATATCAAGCTGGAGATCAGCCGTCCCGATGAAGCGAACGTCATCTATGAGGCATCCGCGGCCGATGCGCTGCAGTATACGCCGGTAGCGGCGATGCCGGCATCGGTAACGGATAGCGGCGAAGGTTATACGCTTATTACGGAAACGAATGGGGATGGCGACTGGGGCGCTGTGCAGTCCGAAACGATCGAAGTCGATTTCTCCCGCCGGCCGTATCTGGAGCTGGATACGAATCAGCCCGACCCCTATTATACCGTTCAGATCAAGTTCGAGGATGAGCAATGGGGCAAATATGTGCTGTCGAACGGAATGAATGCCGGCAAAAAACTGATCGATCTAAAAAGCGCGCTTGCTTCGTTCGGCGACCGGGAACGAACGGGTCTGACGTCGCTCCGCGTCTATCTGATGGCGAACGGCAAGGAAGGAGCGTCGTTTGGACTGAAGTCGCTCAAGCTGTTCTATGATGATCCGCCGGCCGTGGCCGCCGATGTTGTCTTCGATGCGGTGGATATCGCAAGCTTTGCGTCGGGCGAATCACCAGGTACGGCAAAGCTGATCGGCAAAAAAGCGATTATGGAGAACAGAACCGACAACGAGGGATACGGCGGCGTTCAGTCCGGCGCATTTACGCTTGATTTTGCGAAAAATCCAACTCTGGCGATCGATATTGGGGAAGTAGGCGAAGGAAACACGTATACGCTCAAGCTGCTGTTTGGCGGTTCTTCCTACTATATCTACGCGAACCGAACGGCTACCGGCATACAAACAATCAATCTGGCAGAGGGCATTCTGGACTATCAAAATCAGGCGCCGGCCGGCTCCGGCGAAGCAAGGCTGGAGTTGTGGGCTACCGACAAAAAAGGCGCTTATTTTATCGTCGATTCGCTTGAGGTTGTTTATGAGGACGAAACGACGGCTTATGCGGCGGACAAAGCGACGATCGAGACGTTCGAATCTTCTTCTGCGCCAGGGAAGATCGGCTATATTAACGCGGCGGCGCGCGTGACGGAAAATCATCCCGACGGCGACTATGGCACGGTCCGATCGACTCCGTTCCTGCTCGACTTCGACAAGCCGATTCGGCTTGCGATCGATGTGGCGCAAACAACGGCCAGATGGACGCTGCAATTGAAGTTCGAAGGCGACGAACATCCAAAATATTTGGTGGCGGACCGCACAACAACCGGGGTTACGGTGGTAGACGCGGCGACTATGCTGCGCCAATACGACGCCTCGTTCGACAAAACGGGCTTGCAGCGGACGACGCTGTATGTGATGGCAAATGGAGCGGAGGGCGCTTCCGTTGATGTAAGAAGCATTTCCTTGCAGCATGGGCAGTCGGAGAGTTATGCCACCCGGCTTGACAAGGAGCTGGTTGAATTGACAACAGGCGGGTCGGCGCAAGCGGCCGCAACGCTGGAGGGCGGCGACATCGGCGCCGCTGTGCGATGGAGCTCCTCCGATGAGACCGTGGCGATGGTCGATCAAAGCGGACGCATCACGGCAATCGGCAACGGCACGGCCGTAATCGCCGCCGAACGCAGCGATCAACCGGGAGTGAAGGCGACGATGACGGTTGCCGTTCGCCCGGAACGCGCCGTTGCCGTCACGGTCGAAGCGCCGCAATCCGCGCTTGCCGTCGGCAGCCGGCTGACGCTGCGGCCAGTCGTATCGCCGGCTAACGCGATCAATGACAAGTGGATTTTCCGTTCTTCGAATCCATCGGTCGCTCAGGTGAGTCCGGAAGGCATCGTTAGCGTAACCGGAGCGGGCAAAGCAGTCATCGATATCAAGACAGAGGATCATTACGCGGGCGCAAGCATCGAAGTAAACGGATATACGCCCGGCGGCACGGGCACTGTCGGTAACGGCAGCGGCACCGGCGGCGGAGCGAACGGCGATAAAGCCGCCGCGTATAAAGGCGAATGGACAGAAGGCCGCTTTGTGGCGGAGCTTCTCCCGGACGGCGTGGCTCAGGCTGTCGAAGAAGCAGCAGCGCAAGGCGGCGCGGCGCGAATCGAACTGAAGATGGCCGAATCGGATTTGACTGGGGCAAACGGTTTCTCGGTCGCGATTCCGGATCACATATGGAAGGACGATTTGTGGCAAAAAGCGGGCGTTCGGCATCTGCTGCTGGCGAGTCCGCTGGGCGATATTCAAT
The DNA here is from genome assembly GCF_018604145.1 of Paenibacillus agaridevorans. Taxonomy (NCBI): domain Bacteria; kingdom Bacillati; phylum Bacillota; class Bacilli; order Caryophanales; family Paenibacillaceae; genus Paenibacillus; species Paenibacillus agaridevorans. The sequence continues at coordinate 8,352,139 of NZ_CP075889.1, forward strand.
TAAGCATCGAAGACGTGTTTGAGCTTTATCGCGATCGTACGGGAACGCTGGAGCTGGCGCTGTGGAAAGCCGCTGACGGACAGCTTCCCGGACCTGTGAGCGAAGCGGCGGACGGACGTCAGGTGTATGTGTTCGCCGCAACATTGGATGGACGGGAGCTCTCGGACGATGCGGGGCTCGCGCTAGTTACTTTGCCGATCGCCGGTACCGATGCGGTTGTCAATGAGCTGTCGGCAGCCGGCGTCGAACGAGCCAATCCGTTGTCGGGGCGGACGGCGGGAGGCATAAGCGTTATCGTCGGCGGAAAGGTTTATGTCGTGCTGGCATCGCCGTCGACGAATCCTTATGGCGATTCCGCTTCGCATTGGGCGGCGGACAGCATTGCTCTGGCTACGGCCAGAGGCATAATGCAAGGCGTGGGCGGCGGCAAGTTCGCGCCGGATCAAGGCATGACACGGGCGATGGCCGTGCGCCTATTGGCCAATCTGGAACGAACGCTTCCTGGTCCGGCCGGACAGCTGCCGTTTACGGATACGGAGGAGGGCGCCTGGTACGCTTCGGCTGTCGGCTGGGCTAACGAAGCGGGAATTGCCGCCGGAACGGGCAACGGGAAGTTTGAACCCAACCGATTGGTGACGCGCGAGGAGATGGCCGTGCTGCTGCTGCGTTACGCGCAATACGCCGGGCTGAAGCTTCCGGCTGCGGCCGGCGCAACCGAGACGACAGGAGATTTTGCCGACGCGGCGGACATACGGCCATGGGCGGCGGAGGCGTTGCGAACGCTGCATCATGCCGGCATCATTCATGGCAAGGAAGGCAACCGCTTTGCGCCCGGCGACCATTTGACGCGAGCCCAGGCAGCCGCGCTGATGCAGGAGTGGATCGACTATATGCTCCGAGCATGGGGTGCGAACGGACATCAATGAATATCAATAACCGAAGCAGGATGGTGAATGCATCATGAATCTCGCTCATCGCAAAGCGGAAATGAAAGAGCATTACGAAGCGTCGCTGGCCATGAATGTGGGCGATCACGCTTGGCTGTCCACCCTCTATTTTTCGGGGGCGTATGAGGAAGAGCCGGACTGGGCGATCGGTCCGTTCGTCAAGGAAGAACGGATGACCTTCCGACTGGGGCGGCAGTGGCGCGATCCTTACGATTTTGGCTGGAAAAGCGGCTTTCTGTTTAATCCGAGCCTGATCGAGCTCGACGGCAAGCTGTATATGTTCTATCGGGCCGCGCCCAAGAAAGAAGCGACGGGCTCGCGGATTGGCCTGGCCGTCTACGAAGAGGGAGCGGGATGGAGCGATTGCGGACATAATCCCATCATCTATCCGACGAGGGACAATGAACTGCTCGGCTGCGAAGATCCGAAAGTATATGAGGCCGACGGGAAATTTTATATGTTCTACAACGGGGTATGGCCGGTGAGCGAAGAGCAGGCGGCAAGCGTTCGAGAATCGATGGGGTACGAGGTGCAAGTCGGCTGCGACATTAACATGGCGGTGTCGGACGATCTGCTGCACTGGGAGAAAAAAGGCATCGTGGTGCCGCATGCCGTCTCGCAATATTGGGCGAAAGGCGCGGTAATCCCGCGCGATCCCAGTGGCAGGGCTGTGCGCATCGATGGCCGCTATATGATGTTTCTGAGCGAAGGCTGCGGCGGGCGCCAGCATGTAGGCTTCTCCGAAGATATGTTGAACTGGCATTTCGAGCCGCAGACCTATCTGGATACGTCCGCATACGGCAAGCTGTACGAATTGGCTTGCGTATCCGCAGACCGCAGCCCAGGCGACGATCGGCTGGTGATGGATTTTTATTATCGGGACGTAGACGGGCGCAATGCGGCGGGGCAGGCGTTGTATGCACGGCGCGAGCCGTTCCGGCAACTGTCGCTGAACAAGGGCGGTACGCTTGCGTGGGGCGGGCTGATCCAATATCGCGGCAGATGGCTGTTTGCCCAAGGCTGGGATGCGGAGAACGGCGACAATGAGATGTATTTCTATAGCGCTGTTGTACGATAAGCGTATTTGCATGTAGTAACGTTACAAGGTCTCCGCTCCGTAGCTTATCCGGATGCGGAGGCCTTTTGTCATTGAAACGAGATTTTCTCATATAAAAACCCTCCATTCGAATCAAAAAATAACGTATCGTTATTTCTTCCGTCGCTTTAAAATAAAAGGAGGCGAGAGAGCAGCGAAAGGAAGAGATAGAATGAATGTCAGACGTTTGCTGCAATGGCTGTGGCCGGATACGCTGAAGGGCAGATTGAGCATTTTGCTTATTTTCGTGACGATTACGCCTATTGTGCTGATCGGGATCACTTCTTATTTCTGGTTTTACCAGGTTCAGATGGAGAAAATCAATGCCAGTTACGAGACGGTGCTGCGCAGCGAGCGGGACGCGCTGGAGAAGGCGTTCGACAATCTGGCGAGCGTCTCGCAGCTGCTGGCCGCCGACGGAGGATTGGGCGACGACATTGCTCTGTACATGCAAAGCGAAGATCCGCTCGAAAAGACCAAGCGTTTCCGTTCGATCGATCGTTCGCTTACGAACATCATTTATTCCAACCCCTCGATCCATTCGTTGTTTGTTTATTTCGAGGAGCATTATAAAACGATTCAGTTCGAATCGGCTCCATTAAAGCATCGTTTCATGATCGCATCGATGGATGATATGCCCTTTGTGCCGCTTTTTCAGGCCAACCAGTTGACCTACAACAGCCCTCACCCGACGGTGCTTCATAATTCCGACAAAACGGTGCTGTCGTTGCTGCGGCCGATTTCCTACGGCAGCGGTCAAACTTATTACGTCTATCTGGAGACGGAATGGGGACAGCTTGTCCCGCCCGCGGGAGATGGTGCCCAAACCGACGATGTCTACCATTTGCTGGTCGGCAACGACGGCGCGATCCGCTACAGCAATCTGCCGCTTGAGCTGCGCGAAGGGGCGAAACTGGACGATGAGCGCGTCGCTTTGCGCGCTTACAAGTCATTTTCCATGACCGGCAAAAACGGGTGGGAGCTGGTATCCCTGGTCAAGCGGAGCGTGTATGAGAAGGAGGTTCAGCAATGGCGCATCCTGTACGTCATTATGTCCTGTCTGTCGCTGGTGCTGACCGTCGGCGCGGTTTCGTATATTTGGAGGATGGTGTACCGTCCGCTTCAGACGATGAACAAGGCGATGAACCGCTTTAGTCATGACGGCAACCACTTGCAAAAGCTGCACACCCGCTTGACGGAGTTTGAAGTGATCTATTCCAGCTTCAGGGATATGAGCCGCCGAATCGTCGAACTGATTACCGAGGTGGAGCTAAAGGAAAAACGGAAGGGCGAGCTGGAGGTGGAAAAGCTCATTTCCCAGATTAATCCTCATTTCCTGCACAACACGTTGAATACGATTCAATGGCTGGCGCTGGAGAAGGGGCAACGCGAAATTTACGATCTGGTAAAGGTGTTTACGCGGGTGCTGCAATACAATTTGGGCAAAAGAAGCATGATCGTGAAAATCCGCGAGGAGCTTGCCGCGTTAAACGACTATATCGAGCTGCAAAATATTCGTTACGATCATCGTTTCAAGGTCGATTCCACCGTGGATTCGGATATTGCCGAGGTGCCGATTCCAAGATTCGTGCTGCAGCCGATCGTGGAGAATGCGTTGTACCATGGCATAAGCAGCGAGCAAGGCCGCATTACGGTCAAGCTGAAACGAATGACCGGGCGCTATATTCTGATTACGGTCGCCGACAGCGGGCAGGGCATGAGCCCGGACACCGTGGCCGCTTTGCTCAAGGGGGAAGGAGGCAAGTCGACCGGCATTGGCATCGGACTGAACTACGTGCAGAAAATGCTGGACGTCCATTACGGCGACGCGGCCTCGATGAGCATCGACAGCCGGATCGGCGAGGGGACGACCGTCACGATTATGATTCCGGACAGCGTGAAAGGGGAGGAAGAACATGATCAAGGTATTGCTCGTGGATGACGAACCGCTGGTGCGCAGAGGCATACGCAGTATTATGCCGTTGTCCGATTTCGGCATGGAATGGGCCGGGGAGGCGTCCACGGCCGAGGAAGCGCTGAAGGCGCTGGATGCCGGGGGAATCGATCTGGTGCTGACCGATATTTCGATGCCGGGCATGGACGGGCTTGCTTTTATTCGAAAAATGCAGACGGACCATCCGTCCGTCCGTTCCGTTGTCATTACCTGTCATCAGGATTTTGATTATTTGCAGCAGGCGCTGCGGCTTGGAGCCGTCGACTATATCGTCAAAACGCAGCTCGATGACGATTCTGTTCACGATCTGCTGGGGCGAATCTCCCGCCATGTCGAACGGCACGCCGAGGCGGAGCAGGCCGAGCTGGACCCGAGCATTCGCAAGCGGCTGGCTGAGCGTTGGAGCTCTCTTCATTGGGTGGCGCGCGAGGAATTGTACGAGACGTTGTCGGCGGATACGCTCCGCGTATTCGACGCCGCATCATGGAAGGAATTATTGACGTATTGCACGAAAGGCGAATGGCAACGATTTTGCCCGCTGCTGGCTCCGGAGATCGACCGTGTTGGCGCGCAGCTGGGGACATTGGACTCCATACCGGAGCTGCTCGAGTGGGTGGAGCTGTTTCGCGACGCGGCCATGCACCGGCTATGCCTGACGATGTATTCGGAGCAGGTCATCGCTTCGATTATGCAGGCGCTCGATCTGCTGCGCGGGACGGAAGACGGCAGATGGAGCCAGTCCGACATTTGCAAGCAGGTCGGGATGAGCGTCAGCTATTTCAGCAAATGCTTCAAGGAAATTGTCGGCGTATCTTTTGTCTATTATGTGCAGGAGATGAATTTGCGGCATGCGCAGTTGCTGCTGGAGGCAACCAATCTGCCGATCTATGAGGTGGCGGATAAATCGGGGTTCAGCGACGAGAAGTATTTCGGCAAAATATTCCGTACAAAGCTGGGCTGCTCGCCGAGCGAATACAGACTGCAAAGCCGTAGCAAGCGGTGAGCGGAGACGGGCGCACGGCATGCGGGCAATAGGCGACGAGGAAATCGGACAATCGGCACGTTTTTTTATGTGCGGAATGTCCGGTTTTTTTGTTGCGGAGGTTGGACGCAATAAATTTATCCGCCCAATGCGGCAAAAGGGCATGTAACGCCTGGCGGCGGCGCGGCGCTACAATATAGACATAGAGACGGAACCGGAATGAGCCGGAAGGAGGGTTAGCAACGATGAAAGTAAACGTACATCGCGCCGAGATCAATCCGATTATAGCGCCCGAGCAAGTAAAGCCATCGCGACCCGATATGGAGGTCATCGGCGTTTTCAACGCCGGGGTGGCGAAGCTGGGAGACGAGGTTATCCTGCTGCTGCGCGTGGCCGAACGTCCTGTGCCGAACGACCCGGAGGCGTATTTGACGCCAATCTGGCGCCATGAGACGGGAGCGCTGGACATCTTGCGCATCGAACGAACGGAGGATGCGGATTTCTCCGACCCGCGCGTTATTCGGACGCCGTACCAGAACTATTTGACTTCGATCTCCCACTTGCGCGTTGCGCGCAGTTTGGACGGCTACAACTTCCGGATCGACGAGAAGCCTACTGTGCTGCCGGAGACGGAATACGAGACGTTCGGTATCGAGGACCCGCGCATTACCGAACTGGAGGACGGTTATTACATTACGTACAGCGCCATTTCGCCATCCGGCATTGTCGTGCCGCTGTTGTATACGCGAGACTTCGAGTCGTTTGAACGCAGAGGCATCCTGTTCCATCCCGACAACAAGGATGTCACTTTGTTTCCCGAGCGTATCGGCGGCCGCTATTACGCGCTGCATCGCCCGTCAAGCTCTCACTATGCGAAGCCGGACATCTGGATCGCCGATTCCGACGATCTGCTGCGCTGGGGCAATCATCGGCGCATACTCGGCGTCAGGGAAGGCGGCTGGGACGGCGGCCGCATCGGGGCAAGCGCGGTGCCGTTTAGGACGGCGCGCGGCTGGCTGGAGCTGTATCACGGCGCTGACGGGGACAACCGCTATGCGGTAGGGGCCGTGCTGCTCGATGCGGAGCGGCCATGGCAAGTGCTTGCCCGCTCGTCCCTTCCGATTATGGAGCCGGAGGCGGCTTTCGAAAGGGACGGTTTTTTCGCCAATGTCGTGTTTCCGTGCGGAGCGCTTGCGGAGGGGGATACGATCAGGCTGTATTACGGCGCCGCCGATCGTTCCGTCGGTTATGCCGAGATCAGCCTGCGGCAAGTGCTGGCGTCGCTTGAGGGGGAAGAGGCATGAGCAGGAAAATAAAATCTGCCGGATTGCGAGATCTGATTTACAACCGCTATCTGTATGCATTGGCCGTGCCGGCTGTACTGTTCAGCATCATTTTCGCTTATTTGCCGATGATCGGCGTATCGATCGCGTTTATGGATTTTAATCCGCTCAAGGGCATATTCGGCAGCGAGTGGATCGGGCTTGACAATTTCCGCTTTTTTTTCCGGGGCCAGGCATGGATCCAAATTACATTAAATACGGTGTTGTACAACATCTCATTTATTGTGACCGGCACGCTGATGTCGCTGACGCTCGCGATTATGCTGACGGAGCTTGGACGCAACTGGCTCGTGCGAACGATGCAGTCGCTCATGATTTTGCCCAATTTTATTTCATGGCCGATCATCGGTTTGTTTTCCGTAGCTTTTTTTACTGCGGATACGGGCGTTATCAATAGTTTGCTTGTCAAGCTTGGCTGGGAGACGATCGCTTTCTATACCGATCCGGAAGTTTGGCCGCCGATTCTGGTGCTGATGAATTTGTGGAAGACGGCCGGCTTCGGAGCGATTGTTTATATGGCAGCCATTGTGGGCATCGACAAGGAGTTGTACGAGGCGGCCAGAATCGACGGCGCTTCGCGTCTCTCCTGCATCTTCCGCATTACGCTGCCGCTATTGCGGAGCACTGTCGTGCTGCTGTTCCTGCTCAGCATGGGCAATATTTTCGGAGGCAATCTGGACATGATCTATTCGCTGGTGGGCGACAACACCTTCCTGTTCCGAACGACGGATACGATCGACACGTATGTGTTCCGCGCGCTGCGAACCTCCGGCTCGATGGGGATGACGCAGGCCATTGCGCTCTATCAATCGGTGGTCGGCTTCGTGCTGGTCATAGTGGCGAACAAGGTCGCGTCGCGGCTTGACAAGGATTCCGCATTATTTTAGGAGGGAAGGCTGCATGAAAAATTCCAGGCAAGACCGCGTCATGTCCGTGTTGTTCTATCTGTTTACCGCCTGTTTTGCCGCAGCGTGCCTGTACCCGTTCTGGCTGGTGCTGTCAAGCTCGGCTACGGCGGAAGTGACGCTGCTGCGCGACGGTTACCGGCTATTTCCGGAACAATATTCGCTGGCGGCTTACAAGGCGATATTCTCGTCTTCCACCATCCCCGACGCCTATCTCATTACGATATTTATTACGGTGGCCGGCACGGCGCTCAGCTTGCTCGTCACCAGCATGGCGGCATACGCCTTGTCCGGGCGCAGACTGCGCTTTGCGCCGCATATATCGCTGTTTTTCTACTTTACGATGTTGTTTAGCGGCGGCATGGTATCGAGTTATATTTTGATCACCAAATATCTCCATCTGGGCAATTCCATCTGGGTATATATATTGCCGGCGCTGTTGTCGCCGTGGAATATGTTCCTGATGCGCAACTTCTTTAACGACATTCCGAAGGAACTGTTCGAATCGGCAAAGCTGGAGGGCGCGGGCGAGGTAGTGATCCTGCGGTCGATTGTATTGCCGCTATCGCTGCCGGCACTGGCGACGATCGGCTTGTTCTACGCGCTTGGCTACTGGTCCAGCTGGATGCCGGCGATGCTGTACATCGATGATACCAAACTATTTTCGCTGCAATACATCATTATGCAAATTATTCGCAACGTCGATATGGCGCAAAATATTGCGGTAGCCGGCGCGCAATCGACGGCCCAGATCGCTCCGGCTTATACGGTGCGGCTGGCAACGGCGATTGTGACAGTCGGGCCAATCATTTTCCTGTATCCGTTCTTGCAGCGTTATTTTGTGGGCGGATTGAAGGTAGGCGCCATCAAAGGCTAAATCCGGCGTTTGCGCCGGTTGGCATACAGCATTACGATATAAAACGGGAGGGTTCACACATGAAACGATGGGGAAAGCAAGGATCGATGCTTTTGTTGTCATTGTGCATGGTCTCAACCATGCTGGCAGCGTGCAGCGGCAAAGACAATAACAACGGCAATAACGGCGGCAATAAAGGTCAGGTCGAGGCGACGCAGACTCCGGCCGCCGGAGAAGAGCAAGGCTCGAAGGCGCCTGAACCGGCCACTCTGAACATCATGTTATGGGGCGACAAGCCCAAGCAATTCGACCAGGTCGTGGCCGAATTCGAACGCAGAACAAAGGATACATTGAACCTGAAGCTCAACTTTACGTTTACGCCGCAGGCCGATTACGTCAACAAGCTGAAGCTTAAGCTGTCTGCCGGCGAGCAGGTCGATATCGCGTTCGACGCGCCGTGGATGAACATGAACACCTTTATTGCGCAGGACAACTATACGAATCTGGATGATTATTTTAACAACGATCAATACCCGGGCCTGAAAGAAGCGTTTGGCGAAGGTTTCCTCGACAATAACCGGTTTGTCGGAGCGGATGGCAATCTGCATGTGTACGGCGTGCCTCTGGGTCAATATTTGGGCGATCTCGGCGCGATCTACTATCGCAAGGATCTGGCCGAGAATTACGGCATAGGCGAGCTGTCGACCTATGAGGATTTGCTGGCCTTTTTCGACAAGGTGACGGAAAACGATAAAGGCATGATTCCGTTCGTGATCAAAAACGACGGGAACTATGGCGCAGTAGCGACGATCGAGGTCAACAAATCGGCGCCGGTGAAATACGAGAAGGGGCTATGGCCCATCACGCTTGGACCAAATGTGGACGGCACCGTCCTGATTCAGGACAACAAGGTTGTGACGGCCACCATTAAAGGCGAAAAGCAGGAAGCGATCGCATCGTTCCCGGAACCGTTCAATCAGGCCGACTACAGCATTTTGGAGACGGTTCGCGAATGGCATGAAAAGGGCTACATCGAGAAGGAGCCGATCGTGCGCAAAGACGCCAGCGGAACGTTCTCGGCGGGAAGAGCGGCGGCGATGATGGAAGGATTGTCCAATCTCGACAATATTAAAGCGCAGCTTGCGGCAGGCGTGCCTTCGGCCGAACTGGGCGTATTCCTGACGGCCCAAGCGGCTCGCGACAAGGTGCAGCCGAATCCCGGATATATTTCCGACTTCCGGGTATGGAACTTCCTGGCGATTCCGAAAACGTCGATCAACGCCGACCGGGCGATGTCGTTTATTAACTGGCTGTTCGAAAGCCAGGACAATCACGACCTGTTCGAGCTGGGCATCGAAGGCACGCATTGGGAGGCGATCGGAGACGACAAATTCAAATATCCGGATGGCGTCGATCTGAGCCAAAACTATGTGTTCCCCGGCTACATGCTGACATGGAACCCTAATTATATTCGCCTGTCGGAAAACGTGCCGGACAATCTGGTTGACGCGTTCCGCTACCTTGCCGACGAAAAAACGTATGTCCGCTCCGCGCTGGCCGGCTTTGCCTTTAATCAGGAACCGGTCAAAAACGAGCTGGCCAATCCCGATTTTGGCACGATTTCATCCGATGAGCTGGCCTACAAGCTTGGCATGGTGCCCAATCCCGCAGAGGGCTTGACGAAGCTGCAGCAGAAATGGGAAGCGAACGGCAGGCTGCAAGCCGATATTGCCAAAATCAAGGAAGAGCTGATCCGTCAGACGCAAGAGTTCCTGGATCAGCAGGCGGCGCAGAAATAGGCGGCATGAGACCGTGGGGGGCGGCGGAACCGCTCCCCTTGAAGGAGGCATGTGGATGATACGCAAAGTGAAGCAAATGCCGGATATGCCGCAGCCCTATGCGATGCGGAACTGGAAGCAGGTAGCGACAGCCTATGATCGGCTTGTGTTCGATGCCGAAGCAACCGGCGATTTTTTTCCGCTTGTGTGGCGCGACGACACGCCAGGCGGAACGGGCAAGCCGGCTTTCGGCTTGCCTTCTTATTTGGGCGGCCGGCGCGGCGAGAACGGGCACGAAGCGATTAACACGGCGACTGCCGTGCTTGGCGCCACGTTGTGCGGCATCGATAAGTCGAATCAAAATGGCGTTAACTGGGTGGAGATGCTGGAATGTTATTATGGCGGAGAGCAGGCGGCTCCTTTGTTCCTGAATCGGAGAAACGGCCGCGCGGGATCGACCTTCTGGTACGAGATTTATCCCCATGCGTTAATGTATGCGTTAACCGATCTGTATCCCGACACGGGCAATCTGGACATGATGATGCGCAGCACGGCGGATCAATGGCTGTACGCTTGCAACAAGCTGACGGGAGAAGACGGCGTGCCCGACTTTGACCATCTGTCCTTCGATTTCGATACCGGCAAGCCGGTCGACAACGGCCGCTGGCGCGAGCCGGATGCCGCCGCCGGTGTTGCCTGGCTGCTCTATATGGCGTACAAGCGTTGGAACGACAGCGGTTACCTGGACGGAGCGCGGCGTTGCCTCGCCTTCCTGGAGCGGCGCAGCGCCAATCCGTTTTATGAGGTGCTGCTGCCCTTCGGCGCTTGCGTGGCTGCGCGGTTGAACGCCGAACTGGGCGATGCCCATTCGGTAGACAAATTGGTCAACTGGGTGTTCGACGGCGACAGCGAATGCCGGCCCGGCTGGGGTGTCATTGCCGACAATTGGGGCGGCTACGATTGTTACGGGCTCGCCGGGAGCATCACCGATTGGGGGCAGCGTTGGGACGCCGAAGGGGCGGGGCCATGGAAGCCGTTCGATGGCGAGAGGAGCGGCTACGCCTTTACCGCCAACACCTTTGCGCTCGCTTGGCCGCTTGTGCCGCTCGTTCGCTACGACAGCAGATTTGCGCCGGATATCGGCAAATGGATGCTGAACGCCGCCAATGGCGCTCGACTGTTTTACCCTGGAGCGCATTCCGGCAAAGCCCAGTCATGCGCGTTCTATAAGCCGGATGCGGATGATGTCATCGCGTACGAAGGCTTGCGCAAATGGTGGGATCACCAAAGCCCGTATGCGACAGGCGATCCAATCCGATACAGCTGGGGGGCGATCGATCTGGGACTTTACGGCTCCTCCCACGTCGGCATTTTTGGCGGCATGATCGAACAGACCGATGTGGAGGGCATACTGCAACTGGATTGCCTGAGGACCGACTTTTTCCGCGAGGCGGCGCATCCGACTTATTTGTATTATAATCCGCACAACGAGGAGCAGGCGGTTACGATCGATGGAATTGGAAACGACTTCGGCGCCGTTTATGACGCTTATGCGCATAGCCTGGCAACGCTGCGGAGCGGCAAGCTGATCATACCCGCTCGTTCGGCGGTGCTCGCCGTCCTGCTCCCCGAAGGGGCGGATGTTGCAGAGTCGGACGGCAAGCGGTATTGCAACGGGATTGTCATTGACTACAATACGCGGGCGTAGCCCCGCATTGACGGAGGTTGGATTGTTTATGCTTCAGATTCATCATCACCCGCAAACATGCGGTCAACTGCTGGAGTCCTATAGGGGCGGCAGAGAGTCGGCGACAGGGTCGAAGCTTCGGTTCGAAGGCGTGGACGGCAGAGACGTTTACAACATTACCGCCGCATTCGCGGACGATGGCGCTCCGGTGCTGGCCGGTCGCGTCGAAGCGCGCGATACGGAATTTTCCTGCGTCAAGTTTTTCCGTCGGAAGGAAGGCGGGGGACAGAAGGACGGCAGCTGGCAGGTCGATGAAGCTTTGCCTGAACTGGCTTTGCAGGACCCTTTTTATACGCGTATTGGAGAGGAACTGGTTTTTGGCGGCGTCCGCGTCATCGAGGATGAACAAAATCCGGGCAAAATCAAGTCGTGGGAAACGGTATTTTCTCGCGGAGCAAACGTTGCCGGGTTGCAGCCGTTTCTGGTCGGGCCGAGCCATATGAAGGATATCCGGATGGTTCAGCTTGCGGACGGCGCGATCGGCGTATTTACCCGTCCGCAAGGGGAGAAAGGCGGCAGAGGGAAAATCGGATTTTTTAAGGCGGCTTCGCTCGAAGTCGTTACGCAAGCGGATATTTCCGAAGCGCCGTTGCTTGAAGGCATGTTTATCGACGAGGAATGGGGCGGAGCCAACGAAGCGCATCTGCTGGCGAACGGGCTGATCGGCGTGCTCGGCCATATCGCCTGGTTTGACGAAGCCGGTCACCGGCATTATTACGCGATGACGTTTGCGCTTAATCCCGATACGCTGGAACGCACGCCGCTCAAGCTGGTTGCCGAACGTTCCGATTTTCCGGACGGACCGGCCAAACGCGGCGATTTGCAGGATGTCATTTTTAGCGGCGGCCTGATTCGCAACGGCAACGGATCGGCGGATTTGTATGTCGGCGCCAGCGACGCCGAGGCCTATGTGATAACCATTCCCGATCCGCTGCTGGAGTACGAGGGACTATAACCGACCGACCTTAAATGTCATTTCTGTGCGGATGTAAAGGTCAAGCTTCTAAGCATACGCGTACCAGACGCGCACGGAAGACTTGAAGGTCAACACCCCAGGTTCGATCTCCGTCGCGGTATCCCCTGCGGGGAAGGACGCGGCTTTGAACATAACAGGCTCGAAGCCCCGACCCGGCGTCTCCTCTATCTTGCAAGGCACGGCGGAGAGAGAGACGCCAATCGTGTCCGCGATAACGCGAGCTTTGGCGCCCGCATCGCGGACGGCCATAGTGAGCGCTTCTTGCCTGGCGGCGGCGGAGCCCCTCGACCTGAACGACACATTGGTGACGGTGTTCGCGCCATGCGAGACCGCCGCATCGATGACGGTTCCCGCATTTTCCGTGCCGGGGAGCGTAATCTCGAGCAGATGCGTAACTTTGTAGCCGCGGAACTGCTGTTTTCCATCGACGTAATCGTATTGCGGTTCAATGGTGAATGCCGCCGTCGCTATCGCCTGCCTGGGAATGCCGAGCTCCGTCAGCGCTCCGATAATGGATGAAATGGCAGCCGCATTCTCCTTCTGCAGCTCCGCCAGCTTATCTCCTTCACTGATGACCCCCAGCGTTACGCTCGTCTCGTCGGGCTTCGCCGTCGCGGCCCCTTCTCCCGTCACTTCGATTGTTAATGGACATGCTCCGTTATGTTGTTCGTTCATCTCTATTATTCCTCCCGATTTCGCTCTCTACATAAATATGATGATGCCTTAAGCAATTAGACGAATAAGACCCGCGGGAAGTTCCAGATGTCATCTCCTTCCCGAGACCGAATTAACAACCCTTCCCAAGGATAGCGATGAACCAACCTCAAGGCCGTTACTTGAAGGTCTATTTTTCTGTAAATTTGAGGAAAAACGAAATGAGGTTGTTGACCGTGACGAATCATGGAGTCATAAGCTGGTTCAGACTAGAAAAAGGAATGCTCGCGACGGGGCTGTTGGGTTTAGTTTTGGCAATCGCATGTGCGTGCTGGGCACTGATAGCGGGGCCCGAACGACCGCCGGAAGGCGATTTGTGGAAGGCATTTTCCTTTAACGCCGCGCTTGGAGTCTTCCTCATATCGACGGCCGCGATTATGCCGCTTTCGGGAATGAAACGAAAAACTTTGGCATTCTTTCGCATGACGTACATCGCGCTCGCTTTATATTCCTATTTCGCGGAAACGGTGCAGAACGTTCGCGGAGTGAATCCGCGGTTTCCCGTTAACGGAACAACCTTCGACGAAATCGCGGCGGGGATTTTCACGTTAGTCGCGCTGCTCCTCGTCGTTTTTTATGTCATATTCGCGGTCGGCTATTGGAGGAGAAGCGCATACGACAGAAATCCCGAGCTAGTCCTGGGGATACGGTATGCGATGCTATCGGTTATGGTGTCCTTTGCGGGCGGCATTGCCATCTCCGTAAACAGCAGCAGATTCTTGGGAGCGGAAGGCAATCTGATCTGGCTGCATGGTTTGGGCTTTCATGCGATTCAGGCATTGCCGTTTATTGCCTGGCTGGCCGCCGGAACGATGTACGCGCACGCCAGTCGCCGCATGTTGGTTCATATATCCGGCATTGCGTTTTTCCTCGGCTTGATGGCGATGGGCTGGCAGACGCTGCTTGGCCGCGGGCTGTTGGAATGGTCGGCGCTGCCGCTGACCGCGGCCGCCTGCTTTATTCTCGTCACCGCAGCTGGGGCAAGGGCTTTGCTTGGAAATCCCGGCTTTGGAGACCGCAAGAAGAAAGGAGCCAAACATTCTGAAACGCATGTTCTTTGATGAACCCAAAAGTAGATATGCACCGTCAGGCGTTTTCTTTCGCATATGAAGGGATATGTTTGGGGTCTACGAAAGAGATAACGTGGTTGTTCCCCTTCAGGGGCTTCTATCGAGGCATGCTCACCGCAGCAGCATGTGCAATGAGCGATCACGCCAACAACCAACCGCCAAGAGCCAACCGCCAACAACCAACAGCCAACCGCCAACCGCCAACCGCCAACAACCAAACTCAACAGAAAATAGAGGGAAAAACTCCTTCTAATTGGGATAAATCAGCTAATGGGCTCAACTTAGAGGGAAAAGTTCCCTTTAATTGAGATGATTATGCTTAATTTCTATGATTACATTGAATTATAGGGAGGATATCCCTATAAATCTCAAATAATGGATGAGATAAGGCGATTAGAGGGCGTTTTTCCTCTTATTCGAGAGAATGGTGACCGAACAGGCATGGGAGATGCTTTAGACCAGAATTGGCAATAGAACAGAGAGGACCGTGAGGGCGAACTTCCCTGAAGGTTTTTCTCAAATTATTTATAAAGTTTCACTTTTATAATTAGGCTTATACTTCATCGGTAAACGCGCTTGTCCAAGGACGGCGTTAGCCGTTTATACTTGATTTACAAAACCTCCACTTTAGCGTGTTGTCCTCTAACGCTATAATGGTTTCCAAGAGGCAAGGCCGGCGCAGGCTTTGCTGTATGGGAGGCACAGAGGATGTCGGGTAGAGGAAAGAGACTTCTGGAGCTGTTCGCCGCTTCTTTGAAGCTTGGATTAACGTCGTTTGGCGGACCGGTTGCCCATTTGGGTTATTTTCGAGAAGAGTACGTCGATCGGCGAAAGTGGCTGGACGATGGAAGTTACGCGGACATGGTCGCGCTGGCCCAGTTCCTGCCGGGACCTGCCAGCAGCCAGGTCGGCATTGGCATCGGTATTATGCGCGGCGGCTTGCTGGGCGGCTTGATTTCGTTCCTTGGCTTCACGCTGCCATCCGCAGCTGCTCTCGCTCTGTTTGCTCTGCTGTTAGAGGGAATGGGCATTGCCGATGCCGATTGGCTGCATGGCCTCAAGCTCGTAGCGGTCGCCGTAGTGGCGCATGCGGTATGGGGAATGGGGCAAAAGCTGGCGGCGGGACGCGCGCGCATGACGCTTGCGCTGGCGGCGGCCATCGCTGCCTTGTTATGGGAGGCCGTGTACGGCCAGGCAGTCGTCATCGTGTTGTCCGCCGTGCTGGGATTGTGGCTGTTCCGGGAGCAGGAGCACGGGGCTGAAAGCGCCCAGTCAGGCAAGGGAGCAACAAGTTTTGGCTCGTTGCCGCATAAAGGCGCCGATAGCGGCTCGGCTGCGACAGTCGTCGCTGGCGCGGGCAACCATCCAGGACTTTCGCGTAGAACGGGTGCCATTTGTTTGCTTATATTCTTTCTGCTTCTTGCGCTAATGCCTGTCGCCAAGGAATTAACCGCAAATCATTGGCTGGCGCTCATGGAGGGTTATTATCGTTCGGGCTCGCTCGTATTCGGCGGCGGTCATGTCGTGTTGCCGCTTCTGGAGCGGGAGGTCGTGCCGGTGGGGTTGGTGACCCAGGAGCAGTTCCTCGCGGGCTACAGCGCGGCGCAGGCGGTCCCGGGCCCCCTGTTTACGTTCGCAGCTTACCTTGGCGCTGTATCGGATGGTGCTATGGGGGCGATAGCGGCTACCGCGGCCATTTTCCTACCCGCCTATCTCCTGATGGCAGGCGTAATGCCTTTTTGGCATAGTCTTCGCCAGCGGCCAAACGTTAAGCGGGCGCTGGCGGGGGCGAACGCCGCCGTCGTCGGCATTTTGCTGGCGGCTTTGTACGATCCCGTCTGGACCAGCGCGGTAACCTCCGCCGCCGACTTCGCGCTTGCGGCAGCGCTGTTTATTCTATTAACCTATTGGAAGCTGCCGCCTTGGGCCGTCGTAATCATCGGAGCGCTGGGAGGCGTTTTGCTAACTAGTTTCTATGCGTAATCGTTCCTGACGACAAATCGTTGTCTTCATGCCGAGAAGCCGTCCGGTTGCATCCTCCCGAAGGGTGCTGCCGAATGGCTTGTTTGCTTGGCAGGCATTGCACTTCTCGCGCCGACGTCTTATCATGGAATAGCTCCCGTTTTTGATAGAGGAGCAACTTGAGGACTTGTCGATTTTGCCTTAGGCTGCCGATAGACGCATGGAAAGGAAGAACGTACGATGGCACAACATTTGCCCCCGAGATGGAGTACCAAGTCGATATTGGTATTCTCGATTATTATGCTTGTCAAAAGCTACCTCACTTGGACCGTTCTGTTCGAGAACAGCTCGTTCAAGACGGTGTGGCTGAAAGAGCTGCCTATTATTCTCATTATATTCTGCATCATCGAATGGTTTTCGACCAAGCGCAAATTGCTTATGTACCTGATCGTCAATCTTTTGATAACGGTCCTGTTTTTTACTCTTATCGTGTACTACAGACATTTCGGAATCATTCCCACTTATCATGTTCTAGAGCAGGCCGATCAGGTCGGAGCGGTGAAAAAAAGCATCTTTTCCGTCATCCATCCGAAATATCTGCTTATTTATATGGATATTCTCATCCTTGCCTATGTCTTGCTGCGCCGGCGCATTGCCGTAGGCTGGAAACGCGCGTTGTCCGCGAGGACGAGCCGCAAGACGGTGGCCGCCGTATTTACCATCTCGCTGTTCGCTTGTTTGTTTAATATTCTTCCACACACGGAAAGTATTAATGAAACGGTGCAGGCGGAGCAAATGGGCATCCTCAATTACGAAGCCTTCAGTCTTCTGGATAACGATGAGGAAACGCCTGTCGAGAAAGAGCTGATCACTCAATCATCGATCTATGATTTAAAAGGCATAACGGAATCGGAAGCGCCTGTCCTGTTCGGCAGCGCGAAGGGAAAAAACGTGATTCTCGTGCAGATGGAATCGTTCCAGAACTTCCTGATCGATCTAAAGATCGACGGGCAAGAAATTACGCCCGTCATGAACGCTCTTGCCCATGGCAACTACTATTTCCCCAGGTTCTATCAGCAGGTCGGACAAGGCAATACGTCTGATGCGGAGTTCGTCGTAAACACTTCGTTCTACGTCCCCCCTGACGGACCCGCCACGCAGATTTATGCCAAGAAGGAGCTTCCCAGCATGGCAAGACTGCTGGAGTCGCACGGCTACGACACCGCTACGTTCCATACAAACGACGTGGATTTCTGGAATCGCGAGGATTTGTACCAAGGGCTCGGCTTTAATCGCTATTACGACAAGGCGTTTTTCGGCGAAGGGAACGACGAGCTATGGTTCGGTCCTTCGGACGAGGTGTTGTACGACAAGACCGCAAAAGAGCTGCAGCGCATGGATGCAGGCCCGGATCCGTTCTACGCGCATGTGATCTCGATGTCCGCGCATAACCCGTTCTCGCTGCCCGAAGAGAAGCAGAAGATGGTTTTGCCGGAGCGTTACGAGGGGACTTACGTCGGAGATTATATTCAATCCCAAAACTATGCGGATTACTGCTTGGGCATATTCCTCGAGGATTTGCGGGAGCGGGGGCTGCTGGAGGACAGTCTGCTCCTGTTCTACGGGGATCATCGCGGACTTCCGGTTTTCTCGCTTGACGAGGAGGACCGCGTGCTGCTGGAGGAAATTTTCGGCGGAACCTACGTCGAACGCGACATGATCAACGTGCCGTTCATTATCGCGGGAGAGGGCGTCACGACGCCGGCCGAGTTCCAGCAGCTTGGCGGACAGGTGGATATTTTGCCGACGCTGGCCAACCTGCTGGGCCTATCCATGAAGGAGCAGATCCATTTCGGGCAGGACTTGCTAAACCAGAAACACTATAATCTGCTGCCTCAGCGTTATTATTTGCCGACAGGCTCGTTCGTCAACAACGAGGAGCTGTTCCTGCCGGGGAGCGGGTTCGAGGACGGCAAACATTATACGTTGTCCGGGGGCGATAGCACCGAAGCGTCAGCTTCGACGGAAGACGAGTTCAACCGCGCGCTGGAGCTGCTTCATCTATCGGACAGCTACGTGAGCCAGTTGCCGGACCGTGCGGAACAGGTTAATGGGGAAGACTGACGGAAGCCAGTCCACCCGGCCGTCGGCAAAGCTGAATTGCGCTCGGATAAGCCCTATTTATTTCTGCGTCCATTTGCGTTAATATGAACTTAATATTATTTTTTATGCAACTATTTGATAGGGAAAGCCGTCGTTAATAGACGGTTTTTGTTTTGTACCCGTGCGGTCGTGTGCAGTCCGGTTCAGTTAAGGGAGAGTGGGCAAGTGAATACAGTATTGAATGTCTACCGGAAGTCGCCGTTCTGGGCAAGCTTCGTTCTGATCATGTTAAAGATGGTATTGTTCCGGCAATTTACGTTCGGCGAGTTTGCCGTATCTGGATTGCTTACGGATGCCGCGGCAGTGCTGACGCTGATTTGCTTGGTGGAGTTAATGACGACAAGCAGATGGAAGCCTGTTGTCTTTGGCGTATTCAACGGAGTATTGTCGCTCCTGCTATTCGCCTGCTGCGTCTATTTCTCCTTTTTCGGGAGCATTCCGACTTACACGGCGTTGCATGGTCTGGATCAGGTTGGACAAGTAAAGGATAGCGTGGAATCGGCGATCCATGTAAAATTTTATGTCCTGTTTGTCGATTTGGCGGTACTTATTGGATTATGGCTGGCAACTTTGCGCAGCAGAGGAAAACGGGAAAAGAGCCGTCCGGCGGCCAAGCCGCTTTATATGGCAATCGGAATGGCGATCGCCATTGCGGCGTCCTTCCTTTATATTCGCATGGATCTGGACATTCCGAACGAGCTTGTGCAATCGAAGCGGCTGGGCGTGCTCAATTATCAAGTGGCTACGGCCATTAACGAGAGCAGGCTCAACAGCGCGATCAAGGACGGATCTGTGGCGGTGACGCAAGAGGCGCTGTCCCAATTGGAGCAGGGCCATGCCGGGGGAGGCAAAGTGCCGGCGGGCACCAGCAGCTATTTTGGCGTGGCCAAAGATATGAACGTGATCGTCATTCAACTGGAGTCGTTCCAGGATTTGATGATAGGTCTTGAAGTGGACGGTCAGGAAGTGACGCCGGTCTTGAACGACCTGATTGGCGAAGGAGCCTTTTATTTCCCTAACGTATTCCAGCAAAATGGGCAGGGCAATACCTCGGACTCCGAGTTCATCGCCAATACAGGGGTATACGCGACCGGCTCCGTTGCCATGTCCAAGGGCTTCGGAGACCGCGAGGTTCCCAGCATGCCGCGTCTTTTGGGAGAGCGCAACTACGTATCGAATACGTTCCATGTCAACGATGTGACATTTTGGGACCGGATCAATATGTATCCTGCGCTTGGGTTTACGACGTATTACGACAGGCCTTATTTCATTGATGATAAATTCAACGCTCTCGGCGCCTCCGACGGGGAGATGTATCGTGTTGGTCTGGAGAAGCTGACGGAGCTGCATGAGAAAAATCAGCCGTTCTACGCACAGTTCGTCACGACCTCCAGCCATCATCCGTTCTGGATACCCGGGAAATTTCTTAACATCCAAGTGCCGCAGCGCCTGCATGGCACCCAACTGGGCCATTATATCACGGCGATTAACTATACGGACAAGGCGGTAGGCGAGCTGATCGAAGGGCTGAAGGGGAACGGCATGTGGGACAATACGGTCATTATGCTGTATGGCGACCACTACGGCCTGCAGGTCAAGGAAAACGATCCCGCTTGGGTCGAAGAAGTGCTTGGCGTCAAATATGACGACCGGATCAGCCGCTTCAACGTGCCATTTATCATTCGGGTTCCCGGCGTGGAAGGCAAAACGATAGAGCAAGTGGGCGGTCATGTCGACATGATGCCGACGCTGGCTAACCTGATGGGCATTGATTTGAAGGCCGAAAACTTTACTTTCTTTGGCAAGGACCTGATCAATGCGACAAGCAATGTCGTTGGCATGCGGTATTATATGCCGACGGGGACGTTTTTTAATGACGAAATCATGTTTGTGCCGGGAGAAGGCTTCGATGATGGAGAAGCTTTCGATCTGAAGACATTTGAGAAGATAACAGATTTTAGCCAGTATCGAAGCGATTATGATTACGTGCTGGAATTAATGCGATTGTCGGATGGTTATGTGAAGCTTCTTCCGAAACGCGCGCCATAGTCTGTAAATAATAGAATGATACGACAGTTAACGACACTGCCGCAAACGAAAGGACGACGTATGAAACTAAGCCAAATCCGACGGAAAAGATACGGCCTGCTGGGACTCGCGTTCGCTTTGGCTTTTTTTGTCGCAGCCCAATTCGTTGTCACAGCCTATGTAAAGCTGGATACCGTCTACAAACATCGCATTAACTATAATATGTTCCTGGAAGATCGAGGCATGATTGAAGTCGTCATCGAAGAGATGGCGAAAACGATCAAGCGGGACGGCCTGACGGACTACGCCATCCTTATCGGCAACTCCGTCGCTTGGGGGACGAACGAAAGCTCCGAGCATTCCCTGGGCCGTTATTTGTCCGACCTAGCGACATCCGCCGAAGGCGAGGACAAGCTGCAGGCCGTGTTCAATCTGTCGGCTCCTTCTATCATGGCTGGCGATGCGTACACGCTGCTGCTTATGATGGAGGATCACGGCATCAAGACGGACAATGTCATGATCGGCCTATCCTACTCGGCATTCGTGGAGCCTAAGCCGGGGCCGCGGCAAGTGTTCTGGCTTGGCGATTACTTGCGCACGCAGGATCCCAAGGCGTTCGCGGACGTGCTGCCGCATCTGCAGGCAAACGGCTTCGAATACAAGGAAGGCTGGAAGCATGCGGAGGAGCAGGCGCTGGAGACGCTCCTTCACCGTATCCCGGTCGTAAAGTACAAGGAAGTCATTCCCGCTTATTGGGAGCAGCGGAAGGCGGGAACCGACCTGCTCGGCGATCCGCGCGCCTGGAACGAAAAACAATTTTCCGAGAAGTGGCTCGCCGATCCTTCTTATCTGAGCTTCTTTGATCCGCAACCGTTCGATATGAGCGAGAGCAATTGGGGCGTTTATTTCATGAACAAGATCGCGGAGCTTCAGCAAGGCAAACGTCTGCTCACCTTCGTGTCGGGCGGCAATGGCGAGCTTTCCAAAAAGGAAGTGACAAATCCGGGTTACGTGGCGAATACGGAAGCGATCGAGACCTATTTGCAAGGGCTCGGCTCGCCTTACTTGATCATGCAAGACAAGATCGATCCAAACTTGTTTACCGATCATGTTCATTTGACGAAAGAAGGCAATGAGCTTCTTGCCCGTTTCGTATGGGACACCTGGACGGGTAAGGGGGAATAGCGCATGTTGTTTAACTCACCGACTTTTCTGTTGTTTTTATTAGCGGTATTCGCGCTGTATTACTTCTTCCCTCGCTGGCGAATGCTAGTGCTTGCCGTTGCAAACGCCGCATTTTACGCGTATGCCGGAGTTGGCTACTTCGTGTTGTTCTTCTGCGTCGTGGCTTCCGTATACGGCATTTCAAAGTTTCTTGGCGGCAGCCGAAGCAAGCTTGCGCTGACAGCCGGACTCATCGTTGTATTGGCCAATCTGGTCTTTTTTAAATATTCCATGTTCTTGCTGGGCAGCGTCGAGCAACTGCTGGGATTCACGATATCGCTGCAAGGGACCCCGTTCGTCGAACGGGAAATTGCCTTGCCGATCGGCATCTCGTTTTACTCCTTCCAGCTCATCGCCTACCTGGTGGATGTGCATAAGGGCAAGCTGAAGCCAAGCCGCTCGCTTTTCGAGTTCTGGGTATTCATCTCGTTGTTCGCGCATTCGGCCGCGGGCCCCATTCTGCGGGGCGGCGACTTCCTGCCGCAGCTTCGCAATATCGTGGCGATCAAATTCCGCACGCCGCGCGTCAAGCTTGGTCTTGCGTTTATTCTGCTCGGCCTCGTTAAGAAAGTGTTTGTCGTCGAGAAGATCGCTCCATACGTTAACGAATATTTCGGCGTCGCTGCGACGTTGAACGGCGTGGAGTCATGGGTAGCTTCCTATCTCTTCGCTTTCCAAATCTACTTCGACTTCTCGGCTTATAGCGAGATGGCGGTCGGCATCGGCTTGCTGCTCGGTCTCAGGCTGGACCTGAATTTCAAGACGCCATACCTGAGTTCTAACCCCGCCGAGTTCTGGAGACGGTGGCATATTACGCTGTCGCAATGGATCAGGGACTATATTTTTATCCCGCTGGGCGGTTCGCGGGTAAAGAATTGGCGCATCTACGTCAACCTGATCGCGGCCATGACGATCTCAGGCTTATGGCATGGAGCCGCGTGGACGTTCATCATCTGGGGATTCTACCACGGCGTCTTGTCCGCAGCCCATCGGATGTATGGCAAGGGACTCAAAAAGATGGGCTGGACGAAGCTGCAGGGCAACTGGCTGTACAAAGTATTCGCCATCGCCGTGTTCTTCCATTTGACGGTAATCGGCTGGGTGTTCTTCCGCGCTAATAGCTGGGGGGACGCGGTCCACATGATCAAGCAGATGACGCTGCTCGGCGGCGTGTCGTTTACGAAAGAGACCATGCTGCTGCTCGCGATCTCCGCGGGTCTGTATCTGCTTCATATCGTGGAGTTCCTGGCCGTGAAGTACTTCAAGCGCTGGTCGCTCGGGTGGGAGGCGGTGGTTCCTTCGCTTATACGCGGCGCGGTGTACGCGGCCATTGCCATCGTGCTGCTCATGCTGCTCATGAACGGCGAAGCAAGCTCATTCATCTATTTCGCTTTTTAAGACAGAGACGTTTCTGGATACGTCCAAGGCAAAGAGACCCATGATCCATAACAGGGATCACGGGTCTCTTCTTTATTTCATTTTCATCGATCGGCGCAGGTTGTCTGATTGAACTATAGTCGTTCAGGCGTTTACTTCAGATAATCGGTCGGATCTACATAGTTCGTATCCTTTATGATCGAGAAATGGAGATGGGAACCGGTCGACTGGCCCGTGCTGCCCATTAGTCCGATAAGATCGCCGGATTTGGTCTCGTCACCGACTGTTATGGATAATTGCTGCAGATGGCGGTATTCGGACTGCCAGATCTCGTTATGCTCAATGATAACAATGAAGCCGTGTTCGGGGTCATATTCCGCTTTAATGACTTTGCCGTCGGCGGCAGCGCGTATTTCCGTACCTTCAACATTTGCGATGTCGATTCCTTCATGCAGCGACTTCTCATGGGTGATTGGATGAATACGCTCCCCGTAACGCGAAGCGATTTTGCCGGTCGTCGGGAATACGAATCGAATGTCGTCATTTGCAGCTTGCGATGGAAATGCGTCGTTTGCGGGCGATGTTTCAACGGCGGTTTGCACGGGAATGTGCTCATTGGGAGTTTGTGCGGCTTCTTTATCGTTTCCCGATGCGAAAGCGGATGGCAGCGACAAGGCGGCTGCTAAGACAAGAATGAGCAGTCCGAAAAACGAAGCTCGTTTTTTCGGCGATTGAAAGTTTCGGATCATAACGATTCTCCTTGCAATTTGATTTTTATAGCCGGTAATTCCGGTCCCGGCCGAAACGGTTCTATGAAACTTGCCAAGCTCCAATATTTTTAAGATGCAAGCGGCATACGTATCTTTTTGGGTCAGGACGTTAAGCACGCTTGCATCGCAGGCCGTCTCCTGGTGTAGTCGCATGTTGCGCAGCCCGTACCAAACAGCGGGGTTGAACCAATGGAACGAGGCCAGTATGGTTGCCGCAACGTTGACCATGATGTCCCGCCGCTTGTAATGGGACAGTTCGTGAAGAAATACGCACTCCCAATCCGCGGCGTTTAGATGCTTGACCATTTGCTCCGGAATTAGCACCGTGGGCGAAAATACGCCGAACAATGCCGGCGCGGATACTTGCTTCGTCACGCGCAGCCGGATTTTAGCGAGGATGCCGTTGTCCGCGCGGATTCGAACGAATAGCGCAATCAAATCGGCGGGTATTTGAATGTTGGTTTCTCGCTGGAGGGCAACCGACATTCGCAGATAACCAGCCGCGATGTACAACAGGACTGCCGCCGTTCCGGCAAGCCATACGAATACCGCGATTTGGAATCCGGGAATCTTCATAGCCAGACGCTCCTGTGATGCTGGAGGATGAGATTGGGCAAGATTCGAATCTGCTTGATTCGTATGCGTGATCGGCGAAATGTCGCTCGCGTATGAACCGATGATCGAAGCTTCCAAATTCTCAATAGAAAAGATTCGCTCTTCCATACCGGCAAGGGGAATTGTCCAGCGCAGCTCGCTCTCTATATTTCCTGGCAGCCAGGGCATCAGAAGCTTCACGATCAGCAGCGTCCATAGCGCGTATTTCCACATGGGGACAAGTTTGCTCCGAAACGCCGCCGTCACCAGGGCCAGCAGCAAGACCATTAGGGCAGCCTCCAATGAAACAATCAGCGTTCGCTCGAATAGGTTTGTTAGCCATTCCACCTCTTATTTCACCTTCTTCTGGAGCAGCTCCTTCAACTCGCGAATGTCCTCGGAGGAGAGCTTTTCGGTTTCCAGAAAATGCGCCATCATCGGCTTCAGCGATCCGCCGAAAATACGCTGCAAAAACGAATGGCTTTCCGCCTGCACGCACTCGTCTTCGCTGACTAATGGAAAATAGAGGTATTCGCGATTGTCCTTGTTGCAGCCGAGCGCCTGTTTCTGCACCAGTCTGCCGATTAGCGTTTTCGTCGTTTTCGGTTTCCATGGCTTGCTTCCGCTCAGTCGTTCAATGATTTCGGCGGCCGTCAACGGCGCAGCTTGCCATACGATTTTCATTACATCCCATTCCGCGTCCGAAATGTGCGGCAGTTCCCGCATCGTATTCCCTCCCGATGATTACAATTGTAATCTTAATTGGCAAACGTGTTCCAAGGATTACCTATGTAGTCTACGAATTTAGATTACAGATGTAATCAATGATTGTCAAGTTGTCTTTCTACGAAGTTACGTGTCAGATACTGTAGATATTCGATGAATGGTGTTTCTCCTGTCCTTCTTTTAATTATTTGAGAGACGGGGTAGTTCACAACTTAAATATATCATGATATATTATTATATAAATGGATATGGCTATTGAATGAGGGGGAATACCGGATGGCTAACGAGTCGGCGTCCAAGCCCATGTATGAACAAATATTCGAAGCTCTGCGGGAACGGATCAAGGAAGGGCAATATGCGGTAGGAGATCGTGTTCCTTCGGAGAAGGAGCTTGGCGATGAGTTTGGCGTCAGCCGCATTACAAGCAAGAAAGCGCTGGAGATGCTCGCGTTGGATGGTTATATCGTTCGTCAGCCGGGCAGAGGTTCTTTCGTGGCGGAGCAGGGATCTGTCCAAGCGGCGGCCGGACATGCCTCGATTGCACCGATGGGACAAGCCAGATCGGGACGTAACACGGGCAAGCGGCTGATCGGACTCGTGATGACGGATTTCGGCGATGCTTATGGATCGGGGCTCGTCTACGGAATGGAGCAGGCATCGCGCGAGCAGGGTTCGTATCTCATTCTTCGCAGGTCGTTCGGCATAGCGGCGAATGAAGAAGAGGAGATCAAGGGAATGCTGGAGCTGGGCGTGGACGGCATGATCATATTGCCGGCGCAAGGCGAATACTTCAATGCGGAGATATTAAAGCTGGTCATCGGCCAATTTCCGTTCGTGCTGGTCGATCGCCATCTGAAAGGATTGCAGGCGGCCTCCATCTGCACGGACAACGTGACGGGCGCTGCCAAAGGAACGAACCATCTGTTCGATCTTGGCCACCGCCACATTGCGTTTCTCACTCCGCCGCCCCGGGATACGACGGCGATCGAGGATCGCATCGAGGGTTTCGTCAAGGCGCATACGGAGAGGGGCATCGTCGCGGATCGCGACATCTGGATTCAGGATATTATGTCCACGCTGCCGAGCGCCCATATCGAAGTCAATCGACGCAAGGATATCGAGAAGATCAAGGCCCATCTGACGAAGCATCCGCATATTACGGCGCTGTTCGCGACGGAATATAACGTCGCTTTGCTTGCCGAGAAGGCGGCCCAGGAGCTTGGGCTGGCCATTCCGGAGGACTTGTCGCTCATCTGCTTTGACAGTCCATATCGGAGCGGGCTGCAACCATTAACGCATTTGCGCCAGAACCAGGAAGAGATCGGGCGACTGGCCTTCGAGCACGTGACGAGACTTCTGGATGGAGAGCCGCTTCCGAGCCGTGTCCTGCTTGATGCGGAGCTTGTCATCGGAGAGTCGACCGGTAAGGCGAAGATCCGGACGACTTAGCAGCGAATCGATCAGTCGGCTATCCTGCTTCGCAAGAAACAAACAAGGCAGCCGATCGGCTGCCTTTCGTTTAACGAATAATCGCTAACGAAGAATCGTTTGATTTTTGAAATAGAAGCCCATTATCGGAAGTAAATACACGCCCAATAGGTTCAGAAACTTTTAGCAGCAGACGGCCTGAACCGTCTAGCAGCGCAACGCCATTATTGCCGCCAAGCAGGCAAACGAGCTGATTATTTACAACCTGAACGCCGGCAATCGACGCTCCCCATGCAAGCGTGTCATCCCCGTTTGGATTGACCTTATATAAATCGTATTGGGTTGAACTCTTTTTTGTTGTATAAAAAAGGTTACCATCGATACTTTCAAACCATGTGACGGCGTGTTCGGACAATTTAACTTCGTTTTTCCCGTCTATATCGGAAGAATATAACGATTTATCCTTGTCTTTAACGTAATATAGCTTTTGATCGATAACCTGGAACCAGCCCACGCTTGCGTCAACGATCTTTTTGGTTTTGTTGGTCTTTAGATTAATTTCATAGATCTTATTGGCGTCGGATTCGTCGCGAGAAGCCAGCACATACACATGGTCTCCGTTGACAGCCATGTAGGAAGCTTTGCCGCTGCCCAATGACCACCAAGTACCGCTAAGCGTAACTGCATACATCAGACTGGGATCACCCACTTTTTCACTTTCCCCGGCAGAAGATAATGATAAATTACCGCCCTCAAATGCCGAATCGCCGTGACGGAGAATCAGTGTGCCGTAAGGTGTATCGTGAAAGTCCAAAGATCCTGAGTGCATCAACTTTGCCATCCCATCGTCAACGATTTTCACGAAATAGTCGCTACCCATAACACCACCCCCGAGTCGATAGATAAACCACAGAGTATTGTCACGGATTTGAAAGGAAAAAGGTCCAAGTAAATCAGAGCTTGTGCGACTATCCGGGTGACTATAAGAATAAATTTCTTCCTTGTCGGATGGCTGATTCACAGGAGCACGGTATACATGGCTTGTAGTATACGTCGTCTCGACGAAGTAGTAGTACCCCTTGAAAAGGGCGACATCGTTCTCCGCGGCATACGAAGGAAGGTCGACCGTTCGCACCTGCGGGTTTTGGGATGTAATGCTTAGTCCGTTGACGGCATTCCACTTATAATCCCATCCGAACTCCTCATACGCAAAACGCCAGGTTAGCGGGAAATAGGTCATGTTTCGAAAGTTTAATAACGGATATTGTTCTTTCGAGTTGTTAATTGCTTTGCCATTGACCGTAATGGCCGATGTGGAAATCTTTGCGGAGTACGAAGTAGCATTGCGACTCCCGGACTTATAAGAAGCATAAGCGGAGGTCACCTGGCTTTGCTTTATATGTAAGCCAGCTGTTTGTGACCAAGTGGTTTCCAGACCCAGCATTCTGGTATCGTTCCAAGTCATCGGAAAGTAGGTTATACCGCGATAGACAAGCAGAGGATATTCCCTGTACTGATTTTCTACCACATGACCATTCAGGTTCACCTTAAAAGTTGGCAGGGTAACCTTTACGCTAGCTTCCGAAGCGCTGATTTGTACCGCAGGCAACATAAGGATCAAACAAAATAAAAAAGCTAGCGCATATCTTGACCGATTTCTTCTCATTATTATGTCATCCCTTTCTTTTTACTGGAGCAAGAATCATCTGTACCAAGTAATCGCCTTGGTTTCCAAATTTTATATTGTATAGACGGATTATTAAGGGAAAAGTTGCGTGAAGACATTCCGGAAGTTGATGGGTCGAAAATTGTCATATAATAATATATTGATATTACAATAAGGTATATCAGCATGATAACTAATAAACAATTTATATTGACATACTATATGATCAATCATATAATCAAAAATGTAAGCGGTTTATCGCGATGACCTGTTGCGGCGGAATGAAGGGATCAGACAATGCAATCATGACGAATCAAAAAAGAAAAGGGAGGCATTTGACATGAAAAGATGGTTATCGGTTACGGCTTTATCGGCGGTATTATTCTCATCCGTTATCGGCTGCAGCGGCAACAACGATGGAGGCGGCGATAAAGGCGGATCCGGCGGCGACGGAGGAGGCGGAGGCAAACCCGTTGAGCTGACGTTCTGGGGAGACTGGGGCGGAGAAGGGCAGAAACAGTTCGAGACGATGGTGGACGCGTTCAACAAATCGCAGGACCGCATCCGCGTCAAATACGTGCTGCAGCAGGATATGATAACGAAATTCCTGACGGCGGCAACCTCCGGCGGGTCGCCGGACATTCTGTTCTGGGACAGATGGCGCACGTCGCTGTACGCGCCGAAAAACGTCCTGCATCCCATTGACGAATATTTGGAGAAGGACGGTCTCTCGAAGGATGCGTTCTACGGGGAGTCCATCAAGGAATTATCTTATAACGACAAGCTGTACGGACTGCCGCTTACGGTTGATGCAAGAGCACTCTTTTATAATAAAAAGATTCTGGACGAAGCGGGCGTAAAACCGCCTACGACTTGGGCGGAGCTGGAGGAAGCGGCGGTCAAGACGACTAAATGGAACGGCAGCAAGCTGGAAGTAGCGGGTTTCTCCCTCGGCGACAATGGTCTGTTTAATATGTACCTGCAGCAAGCGGGCGGCTCCATGCTGTCGGAGGACGGACTGAAGACGGGCTTCAACAGCGAACAGGGGAAGTCGGTGCTGCAATTCTGGGATAAGCTTCTGAACGAGGACAAAGTGTATAAGGTCGGCTTCGAGCAAGGACTTGGCGAAGGCACGGACGCGTTTGTCACCGGCAAGCTGGCCATGCAATATACAGGTCCCTGGATGTTAAGCACATACAAAAAGTACGGCAAGGATCTCGACTTCGGCATCGTACCGCCTCCGGCAGGTCCGAACGGCGACAAGGGCAGCGTCATGGGCGGCTTCGGTCTCGTCATTCCGGAGGGAGCGAAGCATAAGGAAGAAGCTTGGGAGTTCGTCAAATGGTGGACTGCAAATAAGGACAACGCGCTGCTCTGGGCCAAAACAAGTCTCAACATGCCGGGTCTGAAGGAAGCGCTCGAAGATCCGTTCTTCAAGGACGATCCATTTTGGCAGCCGTTTATGGAGACGCTGGAATTCGCCAAGATCCGTCCGGCGCATCCGGGCTACTCCGTCATGGAGAACGACGGACTTATCCCGAATCTCCAGCTGTTCCAACAAGGAGAGCAAGGGCTGGAGGATACGCTGAACAAGTCCCAGACGCAAGGAGACAAATTGCTCGCGGATAATGCGGACGTGAAGTGATTCGCGCCGAGCACCAAACAGGATCGGGAGCTAACGGGAGAGGCTAACCTCTCCCGCCCGTGTTCCCGGCAACCGCAAGGGGGGAGAGCGACATGGCATCCATCAGCAAATTAGGCCGCCATCAAGAAAAGATGGCGTTCCTCTTTATTACTCCGACGATGCTGCTATTTGCCGCGTTTACGATCGTACCCGTCGTTATGGCGATGTTTCTCAGCTTTACCAATTACGACGTCGTCAGCCGGATGGACTTCGTCGGCGTGGACAATTACAAGAGGCTGGCGGGAGACGCCTTGTTCTGGCAGACGTTCAAGAACGTGTTTTATTACTCCATTATTTTCGTACCGCTTAACATCATGATCTCGCTCTTGCTAGGCATGCTTATGAACTTCAAACGAATGGGCATCAAACTTTTCCGCACGATGAACTATCTGCCGACGCTGACGTCCGCCGTCGCCGCGGCCACCGTATGGATTTGGCTGCTGCACCCGGAGTTCGGTCTCGTTAACGGCATTTTGGGTTACTTCGGCATCATCGGTCCGGCGTGGCTGGCGCAGACGGAGACGGCCATGCTGTCGATCATTCTCGTTACGCTGTGGCAATCCGTAGGCTCCAATATGATTATCTACATTGCCGGACTGCAAGGGATTCCCGAATATTTGTACGAATCCGCGAAGCTGGACGGGGCGACCGCCTTCGACCGCTTCCGTTATATCACATGGCCGCAGCTTCGTCCGACGACGTTCCTTGTCAGCACGATGTCGATCATTGGCGCGCTCCAGCTGTTCGACCAGGCGTTTGTCCTGACGCAAGGCGGGCCCGGCAACGTGACGAAGACGCCGGTGTACCTGATCTACCAGCAAGGTTTCAATCAGCTGCAGATGGGATATGCGTCCGCGCAAGCGTTCATTCTGGCCATTGCTATTCTTATTTTCTCATTCATCAATATGCGCATTAACAAATCCGAAGAGCCGATTGTATAGGAGGGGATGGGATGAAGACGTTACCTACGAACCGACCAACAAATGCTCTGACCGCGTCCCCGGCCTTGTCCTACCCGGCTCGGGTCATGATCGGCAAGATGTTGTTCTACGCAGTCAGCATTGCCATAGCGGTCGTTATGTTCCTGCCTTTCTTTTGGAGCTTGATGACGTCGCTGAAACCCAGCAACGAAATTTTCTCGATTCCGATCCAATGGTTGCCGTCGGAAGTGACGCTGGAGCATTACCGCAAGGCGTTCACGACCGTGCCCTTCGGGCTGTACTTCTGGAACTCGCTCGTGCTCGCCGTGTCGGGCGTGCTGGCGAATTTGTTCTTTGGTTCGCTTAGCGGCTACGCGTTCGCGAAGTTGAGTTTCCGGGGCAACAAGGCGATGTTTCGCGTCCTGCTGGCCGCTATGATGATTCCCGGCATCGTTACGATGATTCCGAGCTTCTATGTGCTCAAGCACTTCCCGCTGGTGGGCGGCAACGACTTGCTCGGCGGCGGCGGCAACGGATTTCTGAACTCGTTTTGGGGCATTATTTTGCCCGGCGCTTCGGGGTCGTTCGCGGTGTTCTTTATGCGCCAGTTTTTCCTGACGCTGCCCTCGGACATGATGGAGATGGCCCGGATCGAAGGCTGCAAGGAGTTCCGCATTTTCTGGAACATCTATCTGCCGCTGACGAAACCCGCGCTCGCGACGCTTGGCATCTTTACGTTCCAGGCGGGCTGGAACAGCTTTCTGTGGCCGATGATCATCTTAAACGATCCCGACAAGGCGACCATTCAGATGGGATTGCAGGCGTTCTCTTACAACTATCAGACGGATTACGGCCCCATGATGGCCGGCGCGCTGATCGCGATTTTGCCTATTCTGGTGCTGTTTTTGCTGCTTCAGAAATATTTTGTGCAGGGCATCGCTTTTACTGGCGTCAAGGGGTGACGGGCAAGCGCAGGCAACTTCAATCATCACGGACGGCATAATGTGCTAAACCATTCTAATATGGCGAAGGAGTGCATGTGATGAATAAGCAATGGATATCGGGAAAAAGATGGATGGCGGTCTTGCTGGCTGCCGCGCTTGCCCTGCCCGTCTTCGCAACGGGAGCCAAGAAGGCCGATGCTTTTACGGCGGCCAACGCCGACACGGCTATGAACGGATTCGTCAGCACGTTCTACGATCCAGTCGCAAAGTATTTCTACACGAACAGCGACCATCTGATCCATCCCGAGCATGCTCACGGTCCAAACGGCGGGTTGTATACCGACTTCTGGTGGGAAGCCCAGCTATGGGAAACGGTTATGGACGCTTATGAGCGGACAGGAAGCAGCACGTACCGGACCATGATCGACGATGTGTACGACGGATTTAATGCCAAGGTGCCAGATATGCTCGTCAATAATTTCAATGACGATCTGGGCTGGTGGGCGCTGGCTTGCATGCGTGCTTACGAGCTGACAGGGACAGACGAATACAGGAACCGGGCATGGTTCTTGTTCAACGAAATTTACAGCGACTACGACAGCACTTACGGAGGCGGCATCTGGTGGAAGCGCGACGGCACGTCTCCGCAAAAGAACATCGCTACCAACGCGCCGATGGTCATGACGGCAATCAAGCTATTAAACGCGACCGGCGACACGACGTATCTGACGAAGGCGCAGAACATCTATAACTGGATCAAGAGCCGGCTGATCTCCGGCAGCAAAGTGAACGATCATGTGGAGGGAAGCGGCAGCGGGACGGTTGTGGACTGGGATTTCACCTACAACTACGGAACGTTCCTCGGCGCGGCTTTGGCCCTGCACCAGGCGACGGGAACTGCAAGTTATCTGACGGACGCGAACAACGCGGCGAATTACGTCATCAACAATATGACGTTGTCCTATTCCTTGTTGTACGAAGGGGAGAACGACGCAGCCGGGTTTAAAATGATTTTCGCGCGGAACCTGAACAAGCTCCGCATCGCGACGGGCAACGCCTCCTACCTAAACTTCCTGCAGCAGAACGCCACGCAGGCGTTTAATCATCGGAGGACGTCGGACAATATCATCGGCAGCGACTGGACGGCGCCGACGGGATCGGGTTACGTGCAGAGTCTCGCCGCTGCCGCAGGAGCTTCGATTCTGCAGTTCACGCCGCCGGACAATTATACCGGCAATATCGCAGGCAACGGAACTTATGAAGCGGAGAATGCTCGCAAGACGGGCGCGATCATTTCCGAAAGCACGCATGCGGGTTATAGCGCGCGCGGCTATCTGGCTGGATGGAACAGCAACGGCTCTTCCGTTACGTTCCATGTCAATCAGAACTCGGCGAGCACGCGAACGGTGACGATCAGGTACGCTGCCGGAGCGGGCAATGCGGGACGATATGTTGCCGTTAACGGAACCGTTGTGGCGAACAATCTGTCGTTCGGCAATACGGGAGGCTGGGGAAGCTGGAATACGGTTACGCTCAGCGTCAACCTGAACGCAGGCCATAATACGATCGTGATCGGCTACGACAGCTCGAAGGGAAATAACAATTATTTGAATCTGGACAAAATCTACGGACTGTAGCATGGAGGGTGCATGAAGCGGAGAAACATCCGATTGGCGGCTGCGCTTGCCGCGGCGATCATCCTTGTATCGGCGGGGGCCTGGCAGGGCGGTTATCTGGATTCGTTGTTCGGCAAGTCAGGCGGCAAATGGGCAGAGCGTGCGGAAGAGGCTCAAAGGCAGTTCAATACCTCGTTCTGGGACGAGAACAAGGGGTTATATAATAATGCTGCGCCATGCATGCTTCAGCTGTGCACGGACCCGTTCAACTATTGGTGGCTTGCGCATGCGGTCGACGTACTGGTGGACGGCTACGAACGGACGGACGACGAACGTTATGAGGAGCAGTTATCCAAGCTGTATGACGGGATATTAAACCGCAACGCCGGCGTTTTCCCGAACGAATATTACGACGATATGAAATGGATGGCGCTCGCTTGGCTTCGCGCTTACGACGCGAAGGGCGAGGAACGATACAAGGAAGCGGCGCTCGTTCTGTGGGAAGATATCAAGAAGGGCTGGAACGACGAGATGGGCGGCGGCATTGCCTGGCGCAAGACGCAGCTCGATTACAAGAATACGCCTGCCAATGCTCCTGCGGCGATTCTGGCGGCAAGACTGTACCAGCGGTTCGGCAATGGGGATGATCTGAAATGGGCGGAGAAAATCTATCGCTGGCAGAAAGAACATCTCGTGGACCCCGATACCGGCCTTGTCTGGGATGGCATAAATCGGACGGGAGACGGCTCCATCGACAAGAATTGGAAATTTACTTATGGGCAAGGCGTTTACATTGGAGCGGGAGTGGAGCTGTACAACGCGACGGGAGACGAAGGTTATCTGTCGGATGCCCGCAAGACTGCCAATCACCTGGAGGATGCATTCGCGAGTCCGGCAACGGGCATGTTGCCTTCGGAAGGCGAAGGCGACGGGGCGCTTTTTAAAGGCGTGCTCGTTCGCTATATGGGCGAGCTTATCGCCGCAGACCCGGAACACGAAGTTGCGAAGGCGTTGGAGGATATGCTGAAGACGAACGGCGACAGCCTGTGGGAATACGGCAAGGGAACGGACGCGGCGTTGTTCAGCAATTCATGGGCGCAGACACCGGACGAAGTCGTCCAGCTCAGCACGCAGCTTAGCGGCATGATGCTGCTGGAGCAGCTTGCTCTTCTGGAGCGGGAAGGCCAGCTTCCATAACGATTAACGATTAACGATTGATAGAAGAATGACTAAGGCAGAATGGCATAGCGACTAGAGCGAGAGTAAGGGAGTGGAGACAGCATGGTATGGAGCACACGGGCCGATCTGGCCCAGGCAGCGCTGGAAGAACAATTCTGGAATGAACATATCGGTTTGTACAATATTGAGACGCCTTGTCCGAACGGGGAATGCAATACGATTTTTCACTATTGGTGGATGGCCCATGCCGTCGATGCGCTGGCGGATGGCTATATTCGGACAAGGAATGTTGCTTATGTGCAAAGGCTGGAGTCCTTGTACGACGGCTTGCTGAAGCGCAACGGCGGGGCTTTCCCGAACGAGCTGTACGACGACATGGAGTGGATGGCGATTGCCTGGCTGCGCGCATACGAAGCGACGGGCGTAGAACGATTCAAGGAAGCGGCGCTTCTATTATGGGACGATATTCAGACAGGCTGGAACAATCATATGGGAGGGGGCATCGCATGGCAGAAAAGTCAGCTCGATTACAAAAACACACCTGCTAACGCCCCTGCCGTCATCCTTGCGGCCAGATTGTATCGACTTTTTCAGAAGGAAGAGGATCTCCAGTGGGCGCTTCGCATCTACGCTTGGCAGAAGGAGAAGCTCGTCGATCCAGACAGCGGCTTCGTCTGGGACGGCATGAACCGGACGGGCGACGGCTCCATCGACAAGGATTGGAAGTTCACCTATTGTCAGGGCGTCTTTGTCGGAGCGGGAGTGGAGCTGTACAAACTGACGAAAGACGAGGCGTATATGCTTGATGCCATCCGAACGGCGGGCGAGACGAAAAGAATACTGACGAATACCGCTACGGGGCTGTTTCCGGACGAAGGCGACGGCGACGGCGGTTTGTTTAAAGGCATACTGGTCCGTTATTTGGCGGAGCTCGCCTTGGAAGCGCCGGGGAGGTCGGAAGCCGAGGAACTGCTCCTGTCCAATGCGAACAGCCTTTGGAGCCGGGCGCGCGATATGGAGCGCAACGTCTTCCACACGGACTGGTCTTCCCTGCCGTCGGAGCGGGTCACGCTGAGCACCCAGCTTAGCGGAATCATGCTGCTGGAACGGGTTGCGGCCTTGGAAGCTGTCGGAGTGGTCGTGTCGCAGACGGCCTAGCGGAAATAGATAAATGTATATAACCGCGTTAATCAGAAATTATATTCAAGCCACAGGTACGCTCTTCTCGGGCGTAATGCTGTGGTTTTTTTGTGTACTTGTTTAGCGCTGGTGATGCTGACGCAAATTATCGGATATGGCGGAGCAGGTGGATTATGGCGTAGAGTGACTGGAAAGGCTGCAGTTAAGCTGGAGAAAAAGCGAGTTGGCCGTTCATCATAACGGCAAGCTGTTCTGCATTTATATAGGCAAGGTCGTCTTGGACGAAAACTCCGCCTTCCAAAACATGCCCGTTATACATGATGCTGCCTTCCTCAAACAGCAGCGAGAAGGAGAGCGCGCCTACCGTAATATCGGCAGATGCAGTCTCTCGATTATAAAAGAGCTGTCCGCTATGTTTCTCCACGTATTCGCGGATCGGCACATAAACCTGGCCGTTTCTCTCGATAGATGTTTTTTGGGAGAAATCAAGTGCCCCGAGCTGCGCATGCTCGATCGGAACAGCGCCGTCTCCGGCGCGAAGGATCTCGACGCTGGGAACGACCGCCGATTCCGCTGCTGGTTCCACGTATGGAGGGTTAAACAGCCCTCCCAGCAAAGTGGCGGTTGCAATCAGTAAGACCGAGGCATTGCGAATTACGAGATTCATAAGGATACCTCCCGGGTATGAGCGTTGAATGAATGTGCTTAATGCCATCTATTGCTCCTAGTCTACCCCTGAAATGTGCTGGCAATGTAAAAGGAATATAAAGTTTTGTTTAAGATCGAACTTCATCACTTTTCGCCCATTGTCCATAGATACTAATAAACTTTATTGGGCACTGTGAAAAATAAAGACATGTTGGATTGTGTTAGTAGTGAAGGAGGGACAACAGGTGCAGGATTTATCTGAGCGAGGGGAAGCGGCTCGCAACGCCGTCATCAACTATTCGGACAATCTGGTCAAGGTAGCTTTCTCCTATCTAAAGAACATGTCGGATGCGGAAGAAGTCGCGCAAGATGTGTTTCTGGCCTATTTGCAGTCGGCTCCGGTCTTCGCGAACGGCGAACACGAGAAGGCTTGGCTGATCCGGACGACGATCAATAAGTGCAAGAACAGGTTGAAGTCGGGATGGTTCCGGAGACGCGCGGCAATGCCAGACAATCTGGGCGAGCTTACGCGGGACGAACATACGGTTTTGCAGGAAGTGATGTCCTTGGAGGAAAAGTACCGGGTCCCGATCCACCTTCATTATTACGAAGGATATTCGCTGGAAGAGATCGCGGATATGCTGCATTCCAAACCCGCTACCGTCGGAACATGGCTGGCGCGCGGACGCAAGATGCTGAGAAGCGTAATAGGAGGAGGACAAGCATGAAGAAACCAGGGTACAAGGAGGCATTATCCAAGCTGAAGATGAGCGAGGACTTTAGGGAACGTACTATAGCGATGCTGGAAAGAGAACAACACAAGATGGAAGCCGATGGAGCACACAAAGGAGAGATTAGAATGAATACAGTGAACTCGACGAAAAAGAACAAATGGGCAGCATGGTCGGTAGGCGTAGCGGCTTGCGCGGTGCTGGCGGTAGGCATTGTAGCTTGGGGCGGTAACGACGGCGGCAACGTGCCGGCGCCGGGCACGAATAACGGAGTAGTGGACTCGCAGCAGCCGGCTCCTCCTATCTCCGGCAAAGCCGCCGTTAACATCGACGGGGTAATCGAAGAAGTGGCAGCGGACGGCAAGAGCTTCCGCGTGGGCGATCTGTGGGTATCGGTAACGGATGAGACGGAATACGGCATCCCGGGCCCTAATGCGCCCGAAGCTTCCGAACAGCTCGTCAGCAAAGAGTTCAAAGTAGGCAACGCGGTATCCGGCTTCACTTCGGATGACGTGGCAAGCGGCAAAGTCACCGCGCAGCGGATCTACAACAATTTCTAAGCTATAAAAAAACCTCTTCCTAGGGTGAAGGACATCTTCTCGCAGGCCTTTCAACCAAGGAAGAGGTTTTCTTGACTTATAGGAAAGTATACGATTTGGCTCATACTTTCTTTATACGTTTCTTCTTGCGTCTGGACCTAACCGATCAGGATGTTGCTTTGACCGGCTGGACGGCCTCGGGCTTCGTGCTTGTCATCTTGCTGCTGCCGTTAAAGACGCCGCCCGACTCGATAATGAGCGAGGCTGCCGTAATATTGCCGTTAAGCACGCCCGTGGAGCTGATGGTCAGCTTGCCGCGTATCTCGGCATCGCCGTTTAGCTGTCCTGCAAGCACGAGGTCGCGGGCGCTTAAATTGGAGTTGGCAACGCCATTCTCCCCGATAATGACATCTCCGTTAGAGGAAATATCCCCGATAATGCTGCCTTCGATGCGAATGCTTGCTTCGGAACGAAGCTTGCCCTCGAAGATCGTACCTTCCCCGATAAGCGTATCTGTCGTATCCGGGTTAATCTTGCCCGATCCGGATTTGCTTTTGAACATGTTTACTCACGTTCCTCTCTGTCCTCTTGGATATAAGGAGTAGGGTCGACATGCGTGCCGTTTACGATAACCTCATAATGCAAGTGGGGGCCCGTGCTGCGCCCCGTGTTGCCGAGCTCGCCGATCAACTGGCCTTTGTGCACCTTGTCGCCTACCTCTACATGTCTGGCGTTAAGATGGAGATAACGAGTCTCGATGCCTCTCCCATGATCGATCAAAATATTGTTGCCCTGCGGATAGGTTCTCTCCGACAAGGTGACAACGCCGTCTGCCGCAGCGTAGATGGGATCGCCGCGATTGCCGCCGATGTCCAGTCCGTTATGAACGGCGGAACGGCCGGATATAGGATCTCGTCTAACGCCGAAGGTTGAGGTGATTTTCCGATTGTCCGAAGGCCAGATCGTCGGGGTAATGTCCAGCAATTGCTGGTGCTTCAGTATAGCGGACGTGGTTGCTTCCAAGCTGGGTTTCAGCTCGTCCATGAGGCTTGCGAGCAGGTCGAACTCCTGCCCTGTGCGATTCGCAAGGGAAGATGCTTCAGCCGATTGCATCAGGCTGAATTCTTCGCCGCCTTGTCCTCCTTCGCTCAGGGGCATGTTATTTGCTGAGGAGATATGTACGTCCGTCGATTGAATGCCGACGATTTCTTTCAATTGGCTCTCTAATTCCGCAATTTCGCTTATCTTGTTTTCGATCTGATCGGCTTGTGCCGACAAAGTCGTTAGATCGGCTTCCAGAGCCGCGATACGGTCGTTCTTGAACTGCAGCGACTTTTCGTAACCAGACTGCGATAGATCAAGCCGAGCCTGCAGATGTGCGAGCTTCGCAGCGCTGCCGCTGAACAAGGAGATGAATATAGCCGCGCATATTGCCAGCAAGGCGATGGCCGACGGTACGATTACTAATATGTATCCGCTTACGGTAAAACGTTTTACGGATTGGTTCGCTTCGGGAATAATGACGAAAGTAAATAGCTTGGATAACCGTTTCATTTAGGCTCATGGACCTCCTACTACGTTCCTACTCTTGCACAACCCTGTTTATTCGACAGAATAGGCCTTAATTCCTGCATGGGAGGAAAAAACGTTGCCGCATCTTGATGGAAAGTCGGATTGTACCTTACCGCGGACTCATGGTACGCTATGGTACGAGTGTAATGGAGTGCAAAGATAACTGAAAAAATGGGCAAGCAGGATGGAAGGAGTGCATGGGTTATGTTGAAATGGGATGGACATACGCATACGCGTTACTGTTATCACGGAAGCGATGCGAAGCAGGAATTGTATTTGGACAGGGCGATCGAGCTGGGATTCCAGCGTTACACCATTAGCGAACACCCGCCGCTTCCGGTAGGCTGGATCGACGATCCTAAGCTAATGGACGAGCTTGCGATGTCGATGGACGAGCTGCTGGGCTATCTGGCTTACGTTAAAGAAATGAAAGCGAAGTACGAAGGGAAAATCGAAGTGACTATCGGTCTGGAAATCGATTATTTGCCGGGGGCGTCTTCGTTCACGGAGGAGCTGCTGGAGAAATGGGGGAACGAGCTCGAGGATGTTGTCTACTCCGTGCATTATTTGCCCGGCGTCGGCGGCATGCGCTGCATCGATTTCACTGCGGCGGACTTCCGTCAGCATCTGCTCGCCCATTATGGCACGATGGATGAGGTAGCGAACGAATATTACAACCATGTAGAAGCGGCGATTCGTGAAGCCGCCAAGCTGCCGATGCGCAAGCGGATCGGACATATCAACCTGATCGAGAAGTTCCGGACGGAGCTGCCGGAAATTAGCGAAGAATTGATTCGCCGCCGGTTGGAGGCTCTGCTGCCATTGCTGGAGTCGTCCGGCGTAGGCGTTGACGTCAACATGGCGGGGATGCGCGTGGCTACTTGCGGGAAACCTTATGTGCCGGCATGGTTCCTTGCGGAGTGCACGAAACGCGGCATTGCTTGCGTGTACGGCTCCGACTCGCATAAGCCGGAGCAAGTCGGATTTGGCTACGAATGGTTCGAGGAGACAATGGCGCGTGGTTAAGCCGGGGAGGGGCGTGAGGCAGCAAGCTGCGTCTACGACCGGATATGAAGATGGACAGGCAGATGCGCCTGCGACCGGGCATGTATATAGATGGGCAGATGTGCATGGTACGGCCGTGAGGGAATCCGACGAGCCAGATGCGCCTATCGCAACGAAGGAATCCAGTCAGCCAGGTTCGCCTGTCGAAATAAATGAATCCGAACATCTAGATGCGCCTGGCGCGGCAGTAAAGGAATTCGTCCATCCAGATGCGCCTGGTGCCGCCTGTAAGGAAGGTGCCCAGAACAGTGCGCGTGTTGTCGTGAGGGAAGTGTCCGCGAATGACGAGCGTCTGTCCATGTTGATCGCACAGCTAGACGATTACCTGGCGGGCTTGTATCCGCCAGGAGAAATATTCGGCGTGGACTTCTCGGAGCCTTCTACATCGAGCATGGTGTTCGCCATTGTTTTCATGGATGGGCGGCCCGTGGGCTGCGGCGGAATTCGGAGCCTGGACGGCGACACTGCAGAGTTGAAGCGCTTCTACGTAGTACCGGATGTTCGCAGGGCGGGGATCGCGGGGAAGGTGTATCGGTTTCTGGAGAAGCGTGCAGCTGAGCGGGGGCATTCGAGGCTTCGGCTGGAAACGGGCGAGCCTCAATTCGAGTCCATCGGTTTCTACCGAAAGCAAGGTTTCTACGAGATCGATAGGTTCGGAGAATATGCGGAATGCGAGTCCAGCTACTGTATGGAGAAAATAATCAGCCTATGAGAAGCGGGGAGATGGTTCCCTCCTCTATAGGCTGTTTTTTGTCGTTTAGGAAATGATGCAACAACTTCGAATGAGGATAGCGCACCGAGTTACCCCTATAGTTGTTCAGTCTTTATCTTTATAAGACAAACAATTTGCCATCGCGGAAATAATAAATATCCTCTCTCTTAAATCCGTATTCTAAGCTCCTATGCTTAATATGTGGTTCAAATGTAAAGAGAGTTACTTCACTCAGCCTAGTCTTATTTCCCGACTCAAAATATCTCCTGTTGTCCTTATTAAACTCAATTGTATGGCCCAAATTCCCGGCAAAATCAAGGTTAATATAATCGAGTTGGTTTATTACCTCATTCATATGCAGGTAGACATCTTCAAAAGTCATGTCAGGTTTGATATAGTTCATAAATATGTTATGCAGGTTCTCTTCAACTTTAACCCCATCCATAAGCTCAAATTCATTATTGCTACATTCTAATGCATCTACACCGACAGCCTTCCCATCAATGATAATAAACGTTCGGGCATAGTCGCCCCAATAGGTATTAAACTCTGGACTTAGGTCTACAGTTACGATATCATTCCTGCCGACTAATGTTTCCGAAGGCTTATAACCCTTGCCTGATTCGGAAATGGTTGTTCTCTTTCCAACGTGAACAAATGCCCCTATACCATGATACCAAAAACTATTTACGCCATTGGCTCTCATAATGTCTTCGGTTATACAAACAATTTCACGTTCTGAAATACCTTCTTTAATTACATTCTTTAACTCGCTTATTGTGGATTTAGCGATGGATTGAACGTGTAGATAATTTGACAATTGCTCCACAAATAACCCACCTTTAACGTAAGAGTCTTTTTTATTTTTTCCTAATTTAAATAAATGAGCATAATGGTCGGCCGCGCTATTGAATTGTTGCAGACTGTGGAGTACAGCTCTATTCAGATTTCAGTCCTTCAGGTAACGGGTACTTGAGCTTTCAAGCGAAGGAGTCCTTTCGGTGAGTCCATCGATCTGCGAGTGGAGCTTTGAAACATTTTTCGACAATGAATGCCCGTCCAATTTACTAGAAAATAGTATATTAATTGGTAACCGCTATGATATAATATAATGCAATAGTCCTACATACAAATGAAAAGGGAGTGTATTATGTCATGGCAGTTATCGGTCTATTTTCATTCTTTGCAGTACTTTTCTTCATAGTGATGGCGATTATCCCACCACTTAGGCGAAAGATTTCTCCAAGCTTCACCCTCAAGAAAAGCATGTTATTTGGTCTTATTGCATTCATTGTCTTGGTTGTAGCTTTTAGCGTAGATTCTGATGATACGAATATGACTGCCGATGTTGACAAATCAGTTGTCGAAACGGAGTCGAAACCAAAATCCGAACCTACAAGTGAGACAGATAAGAAAGAAGCAGTTGTTGAAGATAAAGTAGAAGTAGCTGTTGCGACACCTGAGCCAACAGTCAAACCAACACCTGAGCCAACAGTCAAAGAAACAGCAAGCCAACGCAATGCAGTACGTACAGCAAAGAATTACCTAGAGTACACGGCATTTTCAAGGAAAGGTTTGATAGAGCAGTTAGTGTTTGAAGGTTACGATAATACTGATGCCGAATATGCAGTTGATCGAGTAAACGCAGATTGGAATGAGCAAGCCGCCCTAAAGGCAAAAGATTATCTTGAATACTCGTCATTCTCAGAGCAGGGTTTAATAGAACAATTAGAGTTTGAGGGATTCACGAATGCACAGGCTAAACATGGGGTAAGTATTGCATATGAATAACATATTTGAGGGCGACTAATGGTCGTCCTTTTTGTTTACCGGTAATAGTGTTTTCAGTTCAATCAAGTCGTTTATAACAATATCAGCCTTAGTAAGTTCATCGCTTTGTGCGAAATCAAAATTACATCCTATGGCAACCAAACCGTTGTCTTTTGCTGCATTTATATCTGATAGGCGGTCCCCCACCACTGCTGCAGTAGTAATCCCATATTTTACAATAATACTTCTTACTAAGTCTGACTTGTTCAAAGATTCAATTTGTTGAATACTAAAGGTCTCAGTAACCCAATTATCCAAGTTATAATGATTCACAATTGCATTTAGATATTCTTTTAAGCCATTACTTGCTATGTATATTGAACAATTATTCTCTTTTAAATGAGTGAAAATTTCCTTTACGTTTGGATATAAAGCACCTTTCCCATATCTTATATTCTTTATTAAAACTTCCAGAAAGTAAGCATCAGTCTCTTTTCTTACTTCATCAGAATGATAGGGTAATAATGCTTCCCAAACTTTTGGTAAAGGCACTCCCATAATTTCACGGTACTTTTCAATAGGTGTTGCTCTATCCCATTCATTTAGTGACCTTAAACGATCAAAAGTATCTTCGAGTGATATCTCTAATATTTTTTCTGTTTGAAATAGTGTTCCATCCATATCAAAAATTAGTGATTGCGACATAGCTTCATCTCCCCTTTTCAAACTACATTATACAAATCAAACACACGTAATTGCCTGCCCGTTAGGCTTAATGATGTGGAAGCAGTCTAATATTTTATTTTCTCAGTCTACAACTTTATTTTCTTTGGACATATGGGCCGGCCGAGAATCTAACAGACTCACGAGACACTATTAGCCCGTTTTACGCAAGGATCAAATTCTAACGGACAGGATCGCCGTTATATGGCTGAAATATAGCAAAAAGCTGCTCTGATGGTGCAAATAGAGGCGCGTGTGTCCGAAAGATTTTAGAAATATCAGTTAATCGAAGAATAGCGACGCTCCTGTCCGTTAGAAGGAAACCTTGCACAACGGAGCAATCAATATCGCCCGTCAGGGTAATTTTGATCCCCAGCATGGTGGGAGGGGCCGCTGCGGGCGGAGACTAAGTCGGCGTCATCGATCTAGAAGCTCGCTGACTGGCAGCTTCTCAAGATTTAAGTCGGCGTCATCGATCTAAATCTCGCCGTCCGACTGCTTTTCAAGCTGCCAGCAAAACTCCGCT
Source organism: Paenibacillus agaridevorans (assembly GCF_018604145.1). Lineage (NCBI taxonomy): Bacteria > Bacillati > Bacillota > Bacilli > Caryophanales > Paenibacillaceae > Paenibacillus > Paenibacillus agaridevorans. The sequence continues at coordinate 8,396,214 of NZ_CP075889.1, forward strand.
ACCCGACACTTCGCTCGAAGGCGACGATCCACTCGCCCTTCGTCGCTGCGTAGCCGGAGTCGCCTTCGGCAACCAGGCCGTAAATATTTTTGACGTCGAGGAATTCGCGGCGCGTGCCATTCTCGAACTCCAGCGTGATGTAGTAATAAGTGCGCGAAGAGGACGACATATGACCGATGCCGTCGTTGCCGTGATTATGGTGGTTCGTATGATGTCGCACGTCCATCCGTTTGGCCACGATTTTGGCGAAGGTGCTTTCTTGGGGCGAACTTGCGTTTTTCGCGTGTTTGACTCCGGAGAAGATGATACCGCCGATAACGACCGCGAAGCCGATGACGATAATAATAGGAACAACTGTAATCATGAAGTCAAAGCCAGCCGGAGCGCCGAAAGGATCTACCATAATAAATTCCTCCTGATATCTGGAAATTGAACCGACTTTCGTAATACGTCATTTCCCGGGAAAATGTTGCATGATCCAACGAAATTCGTCTCTTGCAATGTTATGCTGCCTTCGATTCACTATAGAATCGCCCATAATACAATAACATTCTATCATCACGTCATTCCTGTCGCTGATCCGGTGATTTACAATTGGGACGGCTGCTGGCGAGCGAAGGCAAGGTGCTGGTGCTCCATCCGGGACATGTTCAGACGAATATGCAAGAGAAGTTGGATGTCGCGGGAAAGCTGACTCCGGACGAGTCCTCCGAACGGATTATGGTACTGATCGACCGGCGGTTGGCGGTAGACTTATCATCTGGCGAGGGATTGGATTAACTGGACGAAGAAAGGGGGACTCTGCCTTGGTGAATTGATCCGGAGTCATTTGCTTGCTTGTTATGTGAGGAGACATCAAACGAAACCGAAACCAACTAGAATGGCCGCGCCTTCGCTAATGTAGCGGAGAACGAGGCCATTTTTTTAGGGGAAGGGCAGAAGGGGGCCATGCTAGTGGCGCGCGTTGCCGCATCAGCCTCTTAGTGGGGCACATTTAGAGGCATTACGGCACGACGAAGCAAAGAACTTTGCTTCAATGTCCCCGCCAGTCGATTTACGGCACACTGCCAGCAACAGCGCCCTACCACCAGCTCATATCCATATCGGGATCCCGCACGTAGATCATAACCTCGTTGTTGCCGTCCTCTCCCATCAGCTCCGGATAACGGGCGGCTCCCCTAACGTGGATGCTCTTCACGCCGGTCACGTCCACAATGACCCTATTGCCCGGGGCAATCAACTGCTCGTACATATACTTTGTCGTTACGCCGTTAACGGTCACGTATACGTCCATGACCTGCTCCGATTCAACCTGGATGGCCACCTTCGTCAGAACCGTGCCGGCGCCATCCTCCCATTCCGGAGTCGCTGCTAGCACGATATCCTCATAAGGCTCCAGATAAAACAGATTCGAACCGAATCCCGTTCCGCTGCCCGGGTATAGATAGGACCCTGACAACGACTCCTCCGGTTCCTCATATGCGTAGTCTTCGCCAACGACGGCTAGCATCCGGTTTAGAATCGTGGCGATCTCCGCCCGCGAGACCACCCTGTCGGGATAGAAATAGCCACTCCCGTCCGCCGTCATAATGCCAAGATCCATGAAGCGGTAGAGAGCGTCGGCTTTGACGTAATCCAGGTCTCCGGCAAAGTCCGTCCAGTCGCTTTCCTCAATGACGGCCAGAAGCGGCTTCATGAGGGAAAGAGACTTCTGGCCGTCCTCGTAAGCCTCGAAAGAAACGAAGGTTGTTGTCCTGACGTCCTTTACGGCTGCTATCCCGGCGAGACCGTCGGAAGAATCTAATTGACCAATGGATGGTCCCGGCATTCGACCGAACAAAGCGTCGAGCGTCATGAGCACTTCCCAGCGCGTCATGCCTTTCTCGGGCTTATAAGTATAGCTTTCGTCGAGAAAGTTTTGCTCGTCGGCCGCATAGATGGGGTCGATCGTGGAATACAGCTCGGCGAATTCGCGGCTAGCCCAATGGTTATCCGGTACCCCGGGGATACTTGAAGGCTCGGGATTGCGGAGCTGGGGGAACAGGCGGTATACCATGACCGTAAATTGGGCTTTGGTCACGTTCTGGGCCGGGCGGAAGCTTCCATCCGGGAAGCCCGTCACGATGCCTTTGCGGCTCATCTCGTCGATGGAGGGTTTGGCCCAGATGTATTTGGCATTGCCGTCCACATCCATGAATCCTGCAAGGACGGGGGAAGTCCAGGCAACGGCGAGCATGGCGAGAACGAGGAAGGTCGATACGTATTTTTTCAAGGGAAGCGGACTCCTTCTTTTAGCGTAGTCTGGATGCAAGCTTCGAATGAACAAGATTCGGCGAGCTAATACCAGCAGGCATATTGTACCAAACTGGAGTATCGCGCTTCCTTGAAAAAAATGGATAATGGAGACTTTCGGCCTAAAAATGCAATTCCTTATCGAAACCATAAATCCTTGAACCGCACCCAGCTTAACGATTCAAGCGTAATGCCTTGAACGGAGGGGTGGAACGCTGTCTTTAGATGTTTGCGATAAAGGAAGCATAAGCTGTCGCGGCCGGTAAGCTCCTGCTCGATACGGATGAACAGCTTGGCGCGCGCCGCGGGATCGGCCTCCGCCATAACGGCTCGCAGTCTATCGTTCATGACCGAGGCATCGCGATCCGGCATGTGCTGCAGCATGCTCGTATACAGATCGACGAGCCGAAGCTCGCGGTATTCGTCAAGCATAATCGCAAACAGCAGCAAGTCGGCCTCCATTCGTTCGCCGCCTTTGAACTGCTCCGCCGGCAGAAGCCGGATGTCGAGACGGATGCCTTGCGCTGCCAGCAGTTCCGCGACCAGAGAAGCATCTGCCGCATATTGCGGAATGGTCAGCAGCGTCAACGCGCTGTTGCCAGAGCGTTCGTAATAGCTGTTCAAACCGGCGATGAGCTCCTCAAGCTCTCCCTCCAAAAGCGCTTCTGGAACGAATGGAGCCTGTCTGCCTTCCTTGTCTCCGCCGCTGGCTCGCAGCCAGAAGCTGGTGGCTTCCTCGATAACGTCGCCAGACAGCAGTCGAAGCAGCTCGCCGCGGTTGATCGCGCGATTCAGCAGCCTTCGGAGCCTTGGGTTAGCCAACGCGCCGTCCTTTAATTCGTTCATGGACAGGAACTTGCAGGTCGTGCCGGACTGCCGGACTTGCTGCCACTTGGAACCCTCGTTCTCCAACATCCTTACGTTGTGCATCACTTGATATTGCCGCAGCTCGCTGCTGTCCTGATGAGGCTGGCCGTCCGGAATCGGCATCGTCCACAATTCAACCCGGTCCAGAAAGGGCCGTCCCTGAAAATAAACCGGATTGGCCTCCAACGTCAAAATTCTTTGGTCGCTGGAAAGAAGGCGAAAAGGACCGGTGCCTACGGTCGATCCTCCAAGGCTGCCGACTCCGAACCGCTCGCTCTCCGCTTCGCACACATCCTGCGGCACAACGGAAGCGCGGTTCGTGGCGAGGAACGGAAGAAACAGCTCGCACCGTTTCATCAGCTGGAACCGGATAGTCGTGTCGTCGGGCGTCTCGATGGACTGTATCCCGCGGTAAACCCAGCTGTACAAGCCGTCCGGCGCTTGCCGACGCAAGCGTTCGATGGAGTAGGCCGCATCGGCGGCCGTCATCTCCCGTCCATGATGGAACATGACGCCTTTCCTCAGATAGAATGTCCATTCGGTCCGGCTGTTGTCCGACTCCCATGCATGCGCCAGATGCGGAAGCACTTCGTTGCCGCGGCTGTCCATTCGCACGAGGCCATCGAAAAGCTGGTGGACGAGATGCGATTCTCCAAAATAATGAATATTGGCAGGATCGAGGCTGGCAATCTTGCCGGGAAGCGGAAAGCGCAGCGTATCGGTCCTGCGTTTGCCGTCCACTTGGGACCGAAATCCGAACTGGCTCGCCAGCCAATCCTGGAACGTTTCTCTTGCAGCGAGCCCGTCCGCCCCCTGAAGCGTGTCCAGCCCGGCCTGCAGATCGCCGCGCCCTACATGCTCTTTGGCTTCTTCCAGCAACATATATTCAAGAGGCACGAGGAACACGAGCTCCGACCGATTGCCTCTGCCGCGGCGCGACTCCCATCTGATCCAGCCATCGCTTTCCATCCTCTTCAAGATCATGACCATATTGCGCGTCGTGCATGCCAATCGCTCCGCCAGCTCGAAGGTGGTCGTCAGCGCGGCCTCTCCGTCGGCAATCGACGAATAGGCGCGTCGGAGCGCGATATAATGCCTCCGGATCTTCATATCCGCCAGCCCCTTCCTCTAAAACATGAAATTACGACTTCGCAAATTGCACTTTTTGTTCTTATTTTATAGGTTACAATAAAATTAGGAAAAAGCAAAGTAAAGGGAGGCACGCGTGATGAGAGATCCAGCGCCTTGGCTGAAAAGATATAGCCGGATGTGGATGATCGCCCTGCTGCTCGGTTTCATAGGACAATACTTATTCGTGAGGCAAACGTTCGGTTTGTCGGTACCCATATTCGTCGCCTTGTGTTACGGCTTGTTCTTCTATTCGGTGAAAGGCAGGCTCGGCGGTTTTGATAGATGGAAGGGGCAGTCGAAGACGGGGTGGCTGCTGTTCGGACCGATCGCGGCGCTTGCGGTCAGCTATGCCTTGTTTGCAAATGAACTGTTCCGTTCGCTGAATTTTTTGGGCCTAATGCTGCTAATGGTTGCTCAAAGCATGCTGTTAACGCGAGGCGGCTCGCAGCCTTGGCATCGTTTCGGATTTTACGGCGACTTGTTGAAGCAGTGGCTGCTCATTCCGTTAACCCATATAGGGGTGCCTTTCGGCATCCTTGCCGGTTGGTTTCGCATCGAGAAGGGGAGCGGACGCTTAAGCGGGAAGCTCGGCAAGATCTTACTGGGCCTTGTGATTGCGGCTCCGCTGTTGATTGTCGTCGTGGCGCTTCTTGCTTCTGCAGACGGCATCTTCCGATCCTGGATCGAGAACGTTCCCAATCTTTTCGACGTCGAATCGGTCGGTGACTGGTTTGTGAGAATATTCATCGGCGGATGCATCTCCTTCTATCTGTTCTGTTTTGTATGGGGACTGTTGTTCCGAAAGACGAAAAGCGACGATGAAGGGCTCGAGGCAGCGTTCCCCAGGGAGCCCCATGGCAGCACGGCGGAAAAATCAGGTACGGGAGCCCATGTCGATTCGACGATCGCTGCCACCGTTCTGGTCTGCGTGAACTTCGTTTATGTTTTTTTCGTAGCGATCCAATTCTCTTATTTGTTCGGCGCGGCCGAGGGATTGCTGCCTGCAGGGACGGCATATGCGGAATACGCTCGTCGAGGTTTCGCGGAGCTCGTCGCCATTGCCATGATCAACATGGGGATCTTGTTGTTAGGGCTGCATTTCGTCAAGAAGGAGAGCGGGCTGCTAGACCGATTCAGGCAAGTGCTGCTGACCGTGCTCATGAGTTGTACGCTCGTCATGTTAATATCCGCGTACAGCAGGTTATCTTTATACGAGGAGGCATATGGTTTTACACAGCAGCGGCTGCTCGTGCATGGCTTCATGATTCTGCTCGGAATTATGATGATGGCCGCTATCGTCCGAATCTGGTATGGCAGATATTCGCTGGCCAAGGTCAATATTGCGCTTGCGGTTGTCGCATACGTCATTATGAATTATGCTAATCTTGACGCGCGGATTGCGGAGAACAACGCGGAGCGCTATGAGCGGAACGGGCGCATGGACTGGGCGTATATGTCCACCTTGTCGGCGGATGCGGCGCCGGCTCTCCTGAAATTGCAGGAGCGGCATCCGGAGCTTAAGGAAGTTCGAGATATTTTAGCGGAATTACGGCTGGAAGCGAAGGACAGGAAGGGATGGCAGTCCTGGAACCTGTCGCATAGAAGGGTTGAGAAATTAGTAAGTCATTGATAGGACGGGAGGTGAAAGCTTGAGCAGGAGAAAACGATGGCTGTTGCTCTACATTCCGGCTTTCATTTTGGCGATGTATCTCTTCTTGCATTTTGAGAACAACGCGATCGAAATATCGACTCACCGAATCGCATCGGAGAAGCTGCCGCAAGGGTTCGACAGTTATCGAATCGTCCAGCTCTCCGATCTGCAGAGCAAAATGTTCGGAAGGGACCAGCGTCCACTTCTCAAGAAAGTGGAGAAGCTGAAGCCGGATCTGATCGTGGTCACCGGAGACCTCGTCGACGCGCATCATTATGACGAGGAAGCGAGTTACGCCATGATGGAAGGAATCGTACGTATTGCGCCGGTCTACATGGTGGTAGGCAATCACGAATATGCGGCGGCCGAGTATCCGGAGCTCGAGGAGCGTCTGATCAAGCTGGGCGTGCGCGTGCTGCGCAACGAACATGATATTATCCCGCTTGGAGACGGCTTTTTGCGACTGGTCGGCGTCGATGATCCGCTGTTTAACCGGGAAGGCGACGGGAGCGCGGACAAGCTGAATATGCATCTGGCGGAAGCGATGGAAGGCATCGAACATTCGGAGTCGTATACGATTCTTCTCTCTCACCGGCCTGAGCTGTTCGACGTATATGCCGAGCAAGGACTGGATTTGACCTTCGCCGGACATGCGCATGGCGGTCAATTTCGTATTCCGTTCGTGGGAGGCGTCTATTCGCCCGAGCAGGGCTTCTGGCCGAAGCTATCGGAGGGAAAACACGACAAAAACGGCTCATCGCTCATTATCAGCAGGGGCCTTGGCAACAGCGTCATCCCTCAACGGTTATTTAACAGGCCTGAGATGATTTCAGTGGATCTGGTTCGTGGCGGAGGAACATCGTAGAACATGTCTTGCATGCTTACAAAAAGGCGATTGTTCCTAATGGATGAGCCAATGCGCTGCTCGGCCCGATTGCGTACAATAGGGTATGGATCATGACGAAATCGAAGGATGAGAGACCATGCCCTGCTACCACGGGAAAGTTGTCATAGTCAGAAACGAAGGCACGATTATTTTCGGACATATATGGGAGAATTCCCCGAGCTCGACCTCCGTTACGACAACGGGCCCCGGCGAGAGCACGGTGGAGGAAGAGGCGCTGGAAAGCGCCGAAAGCAGCTCCGTCAGGCGCCGGCGCCGCCGTAAAGCACGGGGATGCAAGAAGCGAAAGCGGTAATTGCCTGATTGGCCGTGATCGCACCTTCCCCGTGCATCCCGGAGCGGACTCCGCTGATGGATCGATGAATTTCGGAAAATGATTTAACAGAATTGGATCTCCGCAGGCTAACTTTGCCTTGCAATAGCCCATTAAACTGAGGGCGCATACATATCGGTTGTTACGGGACTCGAGAATTCGGGTCTTTTTTGACGTATGGAGTTTGCTAATCCTTTCTCTAGTTCATTGCCTATTCAATCTCCGGTATTGAGCCGGCGTCATTCCGTGCACTTTTTTGAAGATCGAATAGAACGTGTTAAGCGACGAAAAGCCGAAGTTATGGATGATCTGCTCGATTGGCGCGTCGGAGGCAATCAATTCCCGACAAATGCAATCGAGGCGTTTCTCCGATATGGTATCCGTAATCGATTGGTTCGTTTCCATTTTATATAAACCGCGAAAATAGTTTACGGATAGACCCAAATGATCGGCCAACATTGTGGCGGACAAGTTCGGATCGGTTAAGTGCATTTCAATAAACTTGTGGGCCTGCTCGACCAAGGCAACGTTTTTGGACAGACCGCGGGCAGCCGCAATATCTTCCAGGGTCCTACTTGTAAGTGCTTCAATCCAAGGCGCCACGTTCTCCATCGTTTCCAGTTGCGTGATCTGGTTTTCAATCGAAGTTAGCCCCCATGAGCTGGAGAGCGGCTGACCAGCGTGTTCCTGCATAAGCCGGCGGATGTTCATGAACAAGTTAATCAACGACATCTTACTTTCAAAGTAGGGCAGTTCCCGCATCCTGGATACCGCCGAGCGTATCGTCTCCAAAACGGTATCCGCGTTTCCCTTGGAAAGGGCCTGGGCCATTTGCCGCTCTTTGTCCACGGGCAGGTGATACAATTCTCCGGGCGCGTCGGCCAACCATGCTTTCACTATGATCGCGCCATGGCCGAATTGAAACCGTTCCTGCGTCAGCTCATACGTTTCCATATAAATCTCATGCATGTCGGTCAAGCCAGGCAGCATCCTGCCCCAAGCGACCGTCGTGCCGATGGACAAATACTGCCGGATCAACTGCTGGGATACTTGCAGCTTCTTCGCAAATTCATCGGACAATGGCGCCGATAAGACAACCGCCACGTGATCGTTCCCCATGTCCACCGTTTGCAGCCTGTGCCTGGACGATTGCAGCGACTCTTGAATAATATTGGACATGGCAAATCGGAGCAGACGCCGGTCCTTCTCCGGATAGGTATCCGAAAACGCCGAGAAACGGTCGATTCGGAAGATCGCCACCGACAACTGATCCTCCGGCAGATCAATGCCCCATTCTTGGCATTGCGAGCGTATTTCCTCTATGGAATGGTAGATTCCCCCCAGAAAATCGCGTAAAAACCGCTCCCTGCCCAAGATTTTATGATGCCGAGTTTGCTCGGTCAGTACATGAATCTGATTGCGTTGAGCTGTAAAAACATTGGATAAGTAGTCAAGCTCATTCGCGCTATACCCTTCGTCTTCTTTCTCGGCTTGGTGCTGCCGCATTACTCTGCTAATCAGCTCCTGAATCGGGGAGTACACCCGTTTGGAAATAAGCACGATAACGGTCAAGGATGCCAGAAACAAAACGAGAAACAAGATAAGGCTTGTGTTGCGAAGAACGGCGATTTTTCCCAAAATGGCCGATTTCGGTATTGTCTCGATAAAGGTCCAGTCCTGAATGCCTTTAATGGAAGAGCTCGCGTAAACCATTAGCTGCTCTTCCTGCTTGCGGGGCTGAAACAGCTTCCAGCCGCTGGCTCCTTTATTTTCATGGTTCCTGAGCTCCGCCACTTGTTCCCTATTCAAAGGAATGCTGCTATACACCGTCTCGTCCCTATCATTCAGAACCGTGATCGACCTGTTCGCATAATTCGAATTGCTTTGAAGCAAGGTCATCAAGTCATGTGTGTCCACGTTCAGAACAAATGCCGAGATGGAACTTCCTTTTTCGTAAAATCGGACGATGGTCATGACTTCTTTGGACTCTTGCCCTGAAAGCGGAGAGGACAAGGTTCTTGGAATGAGCACGCTGTGGTCCGCCGTATTCGGATCTCGCAAACGCTCGATAATATCCTGATCGTAAAAAGACTCGGCGTCGTTGAGTCCAAGCCTGGAATCCACTATGGAATTCGTGTAATCGTTGATCAGATAGACGGAATGGATAGACGGGTTAGCGTTCTTGATGTCTGTTAGACGGCTCCATACCTCGTACGTTTCCAAATCGCTGTATCGATCCGAAAGGGCATATACCTTGAGAACGCTATCATTGCTGGAAGAAAAGCTGAACTCGAGCGACCACTCCATCAGTCGCGCCGTGTTGCGCGCGCCGTTCGCCAACAGGGATTCGGAATGATCGCCGATCTCTTCGAGAAGCGTCTTGGAGGACTGCCAATTAAGCAGCGCAAAGGATACGGCCAGAACGAGAACGTTCGCGCTGACAAAATAAAAAATAAGCTTCATATAAGTAGGATGCCGCTTCAGCGAAGCGAGAAGCGGAAGTGAAAGCTTCATGCTCTAAAACCCCCGTTATTGTAACTATCGAGTCTATAAATTTGCAGACTCATTATAGCATAACGAGTCTTCCCGCCCGCGAAATCGGTAATTTCGGTAATTGTGTTATTTTTGGGAAGGTCGTAAATCCGCGTTTTCAGGATAAATTGGTGCTTGCCGGAATTGCCGCGGCGTCGAACGCCGAGTAAGGTAACGGTATAGATAACGGGACAACGATGCCATTGCCCGTATCCAATGAAAGGAGGGGAGTAAAACGATGTCGTATCCGCTTAGCGCAAGGAAACCGTCCAAACTGAAGCACATCGCTCAAAATCCTTTTCTTTACGGGATGGCCGTGCCGGGGCTGCTGTTCTTTCTCGTATTCAGTTATTTTCCCATATACGGGGTCATGATCGCCTTCAAGGATTACAATTACGCCAAAGGCATTACGGGTAGCGAATGGGTTGGTTTTAGAAACTTCGAGTACTTCTTTACTTCGGATGACTTCTGGGTCATTCTGCGCAACACGCTGACGTTGAACATGCTGTTCATTGTGTTCACTACGGTGGCGGCGGTATTGATCGCGCTGATGTTTAACGAAATTCGCAACAAGTATTTCAAACGAATCTCGCAGTCTCTTATTTTTCTTCCTTATTTTATGTCCTGGATTGTGGTAGGCATGATTGTCCAATCCTTATTCGGCGGAGAAGAGCCGATGGTGAACACATGGCTGCAAAGCATGGGATTACAGCCATTTAACTGGATGTTCGAGTCGAAGGTTTGGCCGTACATTTTGACCGTCATTCGCGTGTGGCAGGGAGCGGGTTATCTATCCATCATTTTTCTGGCCGCCATTACCGGCATATCCGAGGATTTGTACGAGGCCGCCCGAATCGACGGAGCATCCAAGCCGCAGATCGTGCTGCGCATTACGCTGCCGCTGCTCGTTCCGACGATCATGATCATGACCTTGCTGGCCGTGGGCAAAATTTTCAACGGGGATTTCGCCATGATTTATGCCATCATCGGGGACAATTCCATGCTGTATCCGACGACCGACGTCATTGATACGTTTGTATTCCGGTCCATGAGACAGCTGCGAGACTTCGGCATGTCTTCGGCCGTTGGTTTGTTCCAATCGGTCATGGGGCTGATTTTCGTCATTGCGGCCAACTGGATCACCCGAAGAGTGTCCAAAGAATCTGCTTTATTCTAGGGGAGTTTAACGATGAGACTGAAACAGAGTGCCGCGGATCGATCGCTAACGGTGTTTGCCTATACGTTTATTTTGTTGTTCACCCTCTTTTGTTTGTTCCCTTTTCTGCTGATGATCATCGGCTCTTTCACCGACGAAGGGGAATTGATCGCGAACGGCTATACCCTGTTCCCGCAGAAATTATCGCTCGCCGCGTACAAGGCGGTTTTGCAGTCCGATGTCCTGTTCAACGGTTACTCGGTTACCATTTTTATTACGGTCGTAGGCGCATTAAGCGCATTGTGCATTTCCGCCATGCTTGGTTATTCGCTTGCCAACAAACGGAATGTCCTGAAGACGCCTTTTCTCCTGTTTTGTTATTTGCCCATGCTTTTTTCCGGAGGCATCATTCCGTTCTATATTGTCGTCAGCCAATGGCTGGACTTGCAAAATACCGTCTGGGTGCTCATCCTGACGATGTTATGCCAGCCGTTCCTCGTCTTCCTGCTGGTCAGTTTCTTCCGAACGATTCCCGAAGAACTGGAGGAAGCCGCTAGAATAGACGGCGCGAATGAAATGAGGATTTTCTTTCAAATCATGATTCCGATTTCGAAGCCGATTCTGGCCTCCGTCGGGCTGTTCTATGCGCTGAATTACTGGAATGATTGGTTTATGGGGTTGATGTTCGTGGACAACGAGAAGCTGTTCCCGCTGCAATTGATCCTGCGCCGGATGGTATCCAATATGGAAGCCGCCAAAAATCTCATTCCTTCCGGCGTGGCCATTGCCGTGACGCCGCCGACTTATGGCGTGCGGATGGCGACGACCGTACTGACGATCGGCCCGATCGTGCTGTTGTATCCGATGCTTCAGAAGTATTTCGTCAAAGGTTTGACCGTAGGCGCCGTCAAAGGGTAGGCGCGATATTCCGGCATTAACCGGATTAACCGGTTAATCATAAATAGGCTTTTCAAGTACACAGGGGAGGGTAACAAAATGAGAGTAAAGAAAATGTTCGGCGCGGCGACGACGGCGGTATTGGTTTCGTCGCTTGTGATGGCGGGTTGCGCAAGCAATGCGGAGACTGGCGGCAATGAAGGGAAGGCTCCGGCGAATACGGGGAGCGCGGCGCCAGCGCCGAAGGAAACGGTGACGTTGAAGGCTTATTTCCCGGGGGATAAACCGGCGGGCTTCGACGATGTGCTGAAAGCGGTCAATGACAAATTGAAGGCGGACAACGTCGGAGCGGCCCTGAATGTCAATTTCCTGCCATGGACCGACTATGGCAATGCCGTATCCGTGAAGATGTCCGCCGGGGAAGACTTCGACATGTATTTGGATGCCCCGTGGTTGTCCATGAACCAGATGATCGCCAGCAATTCTTTGGTGCAGCTGGATGACATGGTCGGCCAGCGTCCGGAGCTGCAAGCATCCATTCCCGAAGAGATGTGGGAGTACAACAAATTCGACGGCAAAATTATGGGAATCCCGCTTGGCACTACGCAAGGGCAGTTATACGGCCTGCTGATCCGCAAAGATTTGCGCGAGAAATACGGTCTTCCGGAGCTGAAAACGCTCGGCGATCTGGAAACCTTTTTGTACAAAGTCAAAGAACAGGAACAAGACGTCAAGCCTTTTGTCATTAACGGCATCAAAGCCGACAAACTGCCATTCATTCTGAGCGATTCCGCCAATATGGCGCTTGATGAGGTGCTTGAAATCGGCGTCAACATGTTCGCCTATTCCACCAAGGACAAGAAAGTGGTCGGCCAATGGGAAAGCCCGATGATCGCCGACGCTTACGAGCGCGTCACCAGGTACTACCAGGACGGCATCCTTTCCAAAAATATCGCGCAGGAGCAAAATGCGGAGACGCTGTTCAAGCAAGGCAAGTATGCGGCTACCTATTACGCAGCCGATGGGGTGGAAGGACTGAAGTATTCGGAAATGCTGCAAGACGGCAGCGACAAGCTGGAGGTGTTCATTCCGAACGGCGATCAGGCTAAGCCGTATACCGCTTTCCAGCAATGGAATTTCCTTTGCATTCCGGCTTCCTCCAAAAATCCCGAGCTGGCGATGGACGTAGCCAACTGGCTGTCGATTAAGGAAAATCACGATTTGATGGAATACGGGATTCAAGGCAAGGACTGGGAGCCTGTCGGAGAAACAAGCTACAAGGTGCTGTCGAGCTACACATTCCCAGGCTACGTGCTGACCTGGCGTCCGACGCTTAACCGCACGCCGGACACGATGGCGGCCGATGACAAGAAATGGTTCGACTTCTCGACCGACCCGGCCAACTTCACGCTTAGCCCAACGGCCGGCTTTAACTTCAATGCGGAAAAGGTGAAGACGGAATACGCCAAAATTACGCCGCTTCACGATTCAATATTCCTGCCGCTGAACCAAGGTTTGTTGGCTGCCGAAGAAGGCAAGAAGACGCTGGGAGAGAAGATGGCCAGCCTCGGCGGACAAAAAGTGATCGATGAAATTCAGGCGCAAATCGACGCGGTTGTAGCAGGTAAATAACGGCACCCATGAAAGAGGTTTTGGTTATGAACATCATACGCAGCGCGCAAAATCCCATTATACGAGCCTGGGACGTTGCGCCTTCCCGTCCCGACTTTACAGTGCTGGGCGCGTTTAATGCGGGCGTCGCGCAGCTGGGGGACGAAACGATCCTGCTGCTGCGCGTAGCGGAAGCGCCGGTATCGGACGGCGCCGACGAGGTGCTCGTTCCACGGTTGAATGATGCCGGCACCGCCGTACTTGTAGAACGTTACGATAAGGCCGATTCGCGCTATGATTTCTCCGATTCGCGCTTCATCGTGCAATACGGACGCACGGTCATGCTGACTTCCTTGTCCCATCTCCGGGTGGCGCGCAGCAAGGACGGCATTCGATTCGAAGTTGAACCGCAGCCCGCTTTGTTTCCGGAGCACGCTCTGGAGGCTTGGGGGATCGAAGATCCGCGCGTGACGCAAATCGGGGACGTCTACTACATCACGTATAGCGCCGCGTCTGCGCATGGCGTCGGCGTCGGCTTGGCGGAGACTCGGGACTTTCGAGCGTTCAAACGCCGCGGGATGATGCTGGCTCCCGAAAATAAGGATGTCATGTTATTCCCGGAAAAAATAAACGGCAAATACTACGCCTTGCATCGTCCGGTACCGAAGGCGTTCGGCGCTCCCGAGATGTGGATTGCCGAGTCGCCCGATCTCGATCATTGGGGGAACCATCGTTTCCTGATGGGGTTAAGCGCGCAAGGCTGGGATTCGGCCCGCATGGGCGGCGGCGCGATCCCGATCCGAACCGATCGCGGCTGGCTCGCCCTGTACCACGGAGCGGACGCCGATCATCGTTATTGCATGGGCGCCGCGTTGCTTGACCTGGAGGATCCCGGGAAGGTCATCGCGAGATCCCGCGTTCCGGTATTGGAGCCGGAAGCGGCGTACGAGGTGAACGGATTTTTCGGCAAGGTCGTCTTCTCCTGCGGGGCCTTGCTGCTGGATGGGACGGTACGCATGTATTACGGTGCGGCTGATGAAGTCATGGCCGTGGCGGACATTCCGTTGGAGACGATATTCAATACGTTTTCGTAATGATTTCTTGCGCAAGGTTGAAGGCAGTTCTAGCTGCCTTCTCCCGTTCGAAATAAAAGTAAGCGTTACCAAAGGGTTTTAAGGACGGATGGACAAAGGAGCGGATTCATATGGCACGTCGGAGGCAAAGGAAGGCAAGGCGGGTATGTCTTGCTGTTCAAGGAGGGAATGTGCATGAGTAAACGCTGGAGTAGACTGTTGAAATCGTTGTTGGCATTGATTTTGTTGGCTGGAACGTGGAGCGGCATTCCGCTGGGCGAGCTTCATGCTGCAGAACGCGGCACGCTCAGCATGGATCAGACGGTTGTAGAGCGGGGGCAGCCGCTAACCATTCACTATACTGGCGCACAGGGCAGCAAGGATTGGATCGGCATTTATCGCGTTGGCGAAACGCCGAAAAAAGGGACTAACGCATGGAAGTGGGAATATGTCGCCGACATGCCCGCCGGCACGGTCATGCTGACGGATGACAGCGATGGGCGAAAGGAGTACCCAAAACTGGCGGATTTGGCCACGGGCCAGTATTACATCGCCTTTTTGCTGAATGACGGGTATACGGAGCATGCCGACCGCTTCGCTTTCACAATTGTGGATAAAGTCGTCCCAGGGCCCGATCCGGATAAGGAGCTCTCGGTCATGAGCTTTAATCTCTGGGCGGGAGATGCCATCAAAAAGGCCGGAAAGGATAAAGTCATCGAGTTTCTGGCCGACGTCATCCGGACGTCGGGCGCGGATGTGGTAGGCATTCAGGAATCCAAGGATGAGATCGTGACGCAAGCGGCTGCAACGTTAGGCTACCACGTCAACATCAAGGCCGGTACAAGCACAAGCCTTCTAAGCAAATACCCGATCCTCGATGTCGATACGGATAAAGATTATTACCTGATAGAGGTCGAGCCGGGGAAGGCGGTAGCCATAGGCAATGTTCATTTAACGTCTTCCCCTTACGGCCCTTACAGCATTATGGACGGCAAGACGGCGGAGTCGGTCATGGCCGACGAACACCTGAAGCATATGGTCGAGATGCGCAATGCGTTCGGCAAGCTGCCCAAGCTTGCCGAGCAAGGCATGCCAGTCTTCCTGACGGGAGACTTCAACGTGCCGTCGCATCTGGATTGGACGGAGGCGAACAAAGACCGTTATTTCAATACGGTTATGGAATGGCCGGTGTCGAAGCGGCTGGAGCAATTGGGCATGGTCGACTCCTATCGGGCCATGCACCCTGACCCGGTCGCGACGCCGGGCATTACTTGGGCGGTCGAAGGCACCGAATGGAGAAAGCCGAAGGAAGTTTATGATCGGATCGACTATGTATATGCCGGAGGACCCGCAACCACGGTGGAAAGCAAGTTGGTCGGGGAGAAGGAAGTGTACGGCGGGCCGATCTCCTATGCGGATATCCAATTGGATGAGTATTTGTCCGATCATCGCGCTGTCGTCTCGACGTTTAGCGTGAAGCCGCGCGATATTGCTGACTTGCAGTTGCCGGCAGCTCCCGAGCCGGAATACGACGGTACGCTGAGCATGGAGCAGACGGTTGTGGAACGCGGGCAGCCGCTTGCGATCCGCTATACGGGCGCCCAAGGCGCCAAGGATTGGATAGGTATCTATCGTAAAGGCGAAACCCCCCAGAAAGGAACCAACGCCTGGAAATGGGGATACGTCGCGGACATGCCGGGAGGCACGATTACGTTAACGGATGAAAGCGAAGGACGGAAGGAATACCCCAAACTGTCGGATTTGGCGCCCGGCGATTATTACATCGCCTTCTTGCTGAATGACGGCTATACGGAAAACTCGGCTCGCTTCTCGTTCAAAATTGTCGACAAACCGGGCACGCCTCAAGAATTGGATGCCATCCGATTGATGAAAAAACGAGTCGTCGATTATTACATCTCCAGAGATATTATCAACGACGGCACGAACGGACGGGTGGAATGGACCTTTAAATCGCAGGCGGGCAAGTACTTGTCCGATCTGAACGCGAACGGAAGCTGGAGCGATATCGATTACGCAAGCACGCAGTCCAGCGCGAACGGCAGAGCCTGGTCGCCTTACCTTGCGCTGGATCGGTTGCAATCGATGGCGCAGGCGTTCGCCGACCCGGATGGTCCAAACTATCGTAACGAAGCGCTGTTGGCAGGTATTCAAAAGGCGCTGGACCATTGGTTCACGGTCAAGCCGACTTCAACCAACTGGTGGGAGACCGGCATCGGCAAGCAGCTTAGACTGGGCAAAATCGCTTTGCTGCTCGAAGGTTATTTGACGGCAGAGCAAGCCGCGAACATTATCGACACGATGGACAGCAAGCCGCATACGGTCGATGGAGCCAATTCGTCCTGGTACAATCAGAACTATATGTATCGCGGCCTATTGCTGGAGGATCCCGTAATCGTACGGAACGCGATAGAGGCGTTTAACGTGTTGTCCAACGTGACGACGACGGTAACGGGCATCCAGTCGGATATGTCTTTCTTCATGCATGGCAAAACGAATTATACGACGGGCTACGGAAGAAGCTTCGCCAGAGACATGTCGTTCTGGGCGTATGTTTCCTCGGGCACTATGTTCGCCTATAGCCCGGCGGCGATTGATTCGTTATCGTCCTACATGCTGGATGGAACCCGCTACCTTGTGAGAGGCGAAGTCGCCGATCTCGGAATGGGGATGAATGGACCCGATTGGCCGAGTTACGACAGCTGGGCTTTGACCTTCTATGAAGATCCGATTCAGTGGCTGCAGACTGCGAATCCGAAGCGGGCTTCGGAGTTTGCAAGCTTCCTGAACAATATCCGCAACGCCGGCACAAGCGCGAGTAACGGCTTGATCGCCAACAATACGACGCAATGGCAGACGCTTGTCTCCTCCCATATGCGGAACGACTATGGCATTACGGTCAAGATGGCTTCCAGCACTGTGAAAGGCGGGGAATGGCGAACGATTAATCCCGATGGATATAATCTGCTGCACTGGACGCCGCAAGGCGCCACGGCTATTCAACGAACCGGCGACGAATACAGAATGATTTATCCGCTTATGGATTGGACTCATGTTCCAGGTACGACGGCACCGAATTATTTGACAAAAGACGGGAACTACAACAATCCGAGAACGTTTGTGGGCGGAGTGACGGATGAGCGGTACGGCGCCACCGCATTTGATTTCTTCAAGCTCGGAACAAGCGGGAAGAAAGGCTACTTTTTCTTCGACGACGAAATGGTGGCGCTCGGAACGGCAATTGCTTCGACGAATGCCAATCCGGTTCACACGACATTAAACCAAGCGCTGGCGGTGGGAGATGTTATTGTAGATGGCAATGTCGTAACGGAAGGGACGCTGCCGGTCAGCGGTCGATGGGCCTATAACGATCAAATCGGCTATATCTTCCCGACGCAGACGGACTTTCAAGTGAAACTGGAGACGAAAACCGGAAGCTGGAGCGACGTTGTCACGGGAAGCTCGACGGCGCCGATCACGAAGCCGATTTTCTCCATGTGGCTCGATCATGGCGTGAAGCCGGCGGACGCTTCCTACCAATACATCGTATTGCCGAACAAAACTTCCGAACAGGTCGGCCAATATGCCAATGACAATCCGATCCGCATTCTATCCAATACGCCTGCGGTTCAGGCTGTTCGGCATCAGGAGTTAGGCATGGCGCAAATGTTGTTCTATCAACCCGGGACGGTGACGGTAAGAGACGGCCTGACGGTTACGGTGGATAAGCCGGCCATGGTCATCGTCGACGAATCCGCGTCCCCTGTCCGCATTTCCGTCGCCAATCCCGAAACGCCGGGTATTACGGTGAATGTGACGCTCGACCGCAACGGAGAAACATCCACGACAAGCTTCAAGCTTGGCAAAGATACGTTCACAGGCCGAAGCGTAACCTTGAATGAAGCGGCGTCCATCGACGATAGAGGATTCGATCTCGCTTACGATAAAGGCGCGACCGCTTCATCGAGCATAGGCAATCAGCACGCTTCCAACGCGACGGATATTTACAGAACCTCGCATTGGGCTTCAAACGATTCGGATGGGGAATGGATCTATGTTGATTTGCAAAAATCATATTCGGTCTATAAAGTCCGTCTGAATTGGGGAGAGGCGTACGGCAAAGCCTACAAGATCCAAGTCTCGAGCGATGCCGCGGCTTGGACGGACGTCTATGCGACTTCGATGGGCGACGGCGGTATCGACGATATCGCGTTCAAGCCGGCCGAAGCCAGATACGTTCGAATGCAGGGAATTCAGCAAGGGAACGGCAATGGCTATTCGCTTCATGAATTTATCGTATACGAAGCGGTTCCGCCCAATCTGGCGGAAGGCATGACGGTCGTGGCAAGCTCGACCAGGGCGGCGGACGTAGCGGCCGGCAATGCGGTCGACGGCTCGCTTAGCAGCCGCTGGGGGTCGAATTATTCCGATGCGCAGTGGATCTACGTCGATCTTGGCACAAGCAGATCGATCGAGAAGGTCGTGCTGCATTGGGAAGCCGCGTATGGGAAGGAATATCAGATCGATGTATCCGACAACGCGGCGGACTGGACGACCGTTCACAGCACCGCAACCGGAAGCGGAGGCGTCGAAGAGATTTCCTTCGAACCGGTGAATGCCAGATATGTGCGCATGTTAGGCATCAAACGAGGAAGCAATTACGGCTATTCGTTATGGGAATTCAAGGTGTACGGAGAGCTGGCCACCGTTCCGGACGCTCCTGCCGATGTGCAGGCCGTCGGTTATGACGGCTTCGCCGAAGTAAGCTTTGCGGCGCCGATCGACAACGGCGGAAGCGAAATTACAGGCTATACAGTAACGGCTTTGACGGATGGAGAACCCTTCGCGTCGGCGGAAGGGGAGGGAAGCCCCATTATCGTTCCCGGCTTGACCAACGGAGTTGCCTATACCTTCACCGTCGTCGCGACGAACGCGCAAGGCGCTTCGGCGGCATCCGAGCCGTCGAACGCAGTCGTTCCGTCGCCCGAAGGGCCGCTGGTCCCGGCAGCGCCGGCCCATCTGACAAGTATGGCGGGAGACAGACAAGTCCGGTTGAAGTGGGATGCTGCAGCGGATGCGGACAGCTATTCGGTCTATAGATATGAAGGCGCTTCGGCTCCGCTTGATCCGGAGCAGTGGGTCGTGGCTGCCCGCGATGTGACGGATTCGACCTATACGGCGACAGGCCTAGTCAATGGCGTAACCTATGCGTTTGCGGTGAAAGCCGTTAATGCGAAAGGCGAGAGCGATTTCTCCGCCGCGTCGATTGCGACGCCGAAGGCGCCGGTGCCGCCAACGACCGGTCCGATCGGAGACAACGGCGGCGATACTTCCGTCATTAAATCGACGAGCGGCTCGATTCTCATTCCGAAAGGAAGGGCAGGCGAGGTCAGCCTCGATAACGAAGTTATGCTTACGATAGGCGCAGGAGCGGCAGAGCAAGAGCTTCGAATCGAGATCGTGAAGCTGCTCGACACTACAAACCTTGCATTCGATAAGGAAACGCTCCTCAGCCATGTCTTCGAAATGACGAAAAACGTAACCGGCAACTTCAAGAAACCGATCGTCATCTCGATGAAGTTCGATCCGTCTCTCGCGGGAGACAACCAAAGAGTCGCGATCTTCTACTATGACGAAGAAAATAAAGAATGGATAGAAGTAGGCGGCGTCGTGACCGGCGACCGGATTACGGCAGAGGTGGATCACTTCACCAAATTCGCGGTTTTGGCCGTGGGCGAGAAGGAAGGCGAAAGCGGCGAACCGAATACGCCTGCGCCATCGTTCACGGATATTGCGAAACATTGGGCGAAGAGCGCCATCCTGAGCGCGGCGGGCAAACGTCTTGTCAGCGGCTATCCGGATGGAACCTTTAAGCCGGATGCAGCCATTACCCGCGCCGAATTTACGGTCATGCTGGCCAATGCGCTACAACTGGAAGGATCAAGCCCGGCGCCGGCATTTGCGGATGCGGCCCAAATCGGCGGATGGGCGAAGCAAGCCATCGCGAATGCCGTGGAAGCGGGCATTGTGGGCGGGTATGCGGACGGCAGCTTCCGGCCGAACGCGGTCATTACCCGTGCGGAAATGGCGGCAATGGTTGCTAGAGCGCTTAAATTGCCAACTGATTCAGACGCAACGACCGGATTCGCGGATCATAAGGACATCCCGAATTGGGCGAAAGGCGCGATTGAGGCGGTGCGCGAGCAGGGTATCATGAATGGCCGAGGCGGCAATAAGTTCGTTCCGAACGGTACTGCGACCCGGGCGGAAGCCGCGACGCTATTGGTGCGGATATTGGAGCTTGGCGCAAAACAATAAAATATAGCCGACAGCAGGCACAGCGTGGGGACATACAGGCCCCTCATGCTGTGCCTTTTCTTGCGTTCAAATGATGCTGGAAACGACGAATCGGACCCAAACAACGAATCTTCCAGGCGGACTGCCTTGGGTCTCACTGAACGTTTCTGCATGCAGGAACACGGTAGCCTTCAGCGAAGCTAGCAACGGGTTGTGCACGGCACGAATCCTTACAGGCCAATAGGATCTCCGAACACAATCGTAAAACGATACTGCACCGTAAAGGTGTTAGCTTGCCGACAAAAAAAGGGACCCGCTGCAACGGGCAGCGGGCCAAAGTAATTTATATTTTAAAAAGGGGGTCGAGTTCTATTATAGGCTCTTAACATTAAAGATGGATGAAAGAAATATTTCAATTGCGTTACAAATTACTGGCTTACATTTCCAAAAGAAAAGAAATCGGCGGATAGCCGTATGGATCATCAAATATTTGGATTGTGTGCTTCCTTCTTTAAGCTTAAATTGTAGATACGATTGAAAGGGCTTCGATATTTTAGCGGCTTACAATCGATTCCAGCTATAGAGGGAGGCTGCATCGTAATGATAATAAATGAAAAATCATACACAATTCGCCGAATGTGCGGGCAACGAGCAGACGTGTATGAAAAAACAAACACAATCCGCCGAATGTGCAGGCAACGAGGCAGACGTGTATGAAAAATCATACACAATCCGCCGAATGTGCGGGCAACGAGGCAGACGTATATGAAAAATCATACACAATTCGCCGAATGTGCGGGCAACGAGGCAGACGTGTATGAAAAATCATACACGCCAGCTCGTTCAACTGGTACCCAGCGTTAATACAGTTTAAGCGTACGCACGCCGCAAAAAGAAAAACCTTCCTGGCGGAAGGTTCATTCGAAATTGGAACCTGAAGTGTAAACGCATGTTGCGTGTGCTGCCTTTATTAAGCTTCGGATCTTTCGACGTACGATTTGAAGTTGTCCATAAACGCCTGCCAGCCTGCTTGCTGCATGTCTATCGGGTTGGTGTCCTCGGCGTCGAAAACTTCAACAACTTTCGTGCTATCCCCTTGCCCAGTGAACGTAATCGCGACTTTCCGCCCGTCGCCAAGTGTGTACGCGATAAATTCGTGTTCCCTTACTTCATCATAAACACCGGCGAAATCGAATCCGAAGCTGCCATCCTTGGCTTCCATCCTCGTGAGGAATTTGCCTCCAGCCTGCAAGTCGTTTTCTGCGTTAGGCGCATGCCATTCGTCGGACGCGAACGACCACTGCGTAATGTGCTGAGGCTCCGTCCAATACTTCCACACTTGCTGAACAGGCGCGTTAACCTCGACTTCTACGGTAATACTAGCTTTCTTGCCAGTTTCCATGAGTATGACCTGCCTCTCCATCATAAATAGGTCCTTTAAGCGCGTGGATACTTCATCCACCGACATAAGGCTTGTCCCGACGAAAGTTGCCTGCTTCACAAGTGGTAGGAACAATAATAAGATAATGGATGAGCAGTATGATGTCAACCTTCCGCGCGAGCCCCATAAGCTTTTTGCCAGATCCGCATAATGACGAGCAGCGAATCCTTCATCATTGCCTTAGCTGCTTCTTCCCCAGGGCAAGGTGAACCGGCTGCCGCCGTCTTTAGGCGGTGCAGTTAAATATATGCCTAAAGCGGCGATTTCTCGCGTAGCGACTTCCATAAGGCAAGCTGTTCTTCCAATTGTTCTACCACGGCGTCTACCTCGTGCGTAAACAGCACTTGACCCTCTCCGTCGGATTCGACCACCAGCTTGGCGATGGAACGTGAGAGCTCGCTTTGACGAGGAAGCTCTTGCTGCAGCTTGCGCAGCAAATCGGACACGTTGACGTTTTTACTCGCCGCCCCGGCTCCAGCCGCTTGCGAAGATGAACCGTCTGCCGCCCTTCCGGCGCCGTCGAAAGCGGATGGGTTTAACGGTTCGCCAGCGGCGCCACTAGCCGCCTGTGACGTCGTGTAGCCAGTCGATGCCGTCGCAGCCCCGGAAGCCGACGCCTCAGTTGTCGTATTCGATGCCGCCCCGGCCGCCGTTGCACCAGTTGCCGCCGTCGCAGCCCCGGAAGCCGACGCACCAGATGTCGCATTCGATGCGCTTCCAGTCGCCGGTCCCTTACGATTTGGTTCGTCAGCCTCCGCTTCCTCAGCCGCTTTCTTGTTCTTCCGGTTCTGCTCGTACACCGACCAGGTCTCGATCAAGCCGCTGCCCGTCTTGAGCAGCAGCTTCTCTTTGGTGTTGTCGGAGATTGTTTTGTCCTTGAACAGCTTGGCGATCTTCTTGACGTCGCTGACGGGAAGCTCGTCCCGCGCTGCGATGAGCGCCAGAGGATCCCGATGCTCCATGGACAGATCCTTAAGCGGCAGCAGTTGATCCTCCGTCAGCTTATCCTTGCGAATCTCCGTCCCGCTGACGATCAGCTTCTGGACAGCCTTGCTGAACTTCAACAGCTCGCACTTGTTCTTAATGTAGCTCTCCGGCTTGCCGAGCTTGGCGGAGAGAAACTTGAGCGAGCTGCGGAACCGTCCATCGTTCATCAGCTTATCGAACGCGATAGCCTCCTCGATGGGGGAGAAGCCCTCTCTCGTCAAGTTCTCCGCGATCTGCTCCAGATAAATTTCCATCTCGTCCGATGTGGTAGAAACGATACACGGGATCGTCTTCCGTCCCAGCATCTCGGTAGCCTTGTACCGGCGATTGCCATAAATGATACGGTACCGTCCGCCTTCCATCGTCCGAACCTTGATGGGAGAGAGCAGTCCCAGTTCCTCGATGCTCTGCATGAGCTCCCCCAGCGCTTCCTCGTCGAACTGATAGCGCGGCTGATCCTTATCCTCTTCGATGAGCGACAAGGGAATTTCGATAATGTCCATGAGTTCTCTCCTTCATCTATGCATTATGATCGTCGTATTCCTTCTAGATACTACTGATACTTCTATTATAACTGAGCGCTGATACGAATCAATGAAAGTCCACGAGATACAAGGTTGTTTCATCCCTGCCTCCTGCGGTTAATAGTAATCAAGCTAGCGAATGACAATTTCAAAAGGAGTGATTCCTATGTTAGGCTGGGCACTATTGTTTTTCATTTTTGCAGTAGCAGCGGGCATCTTCGGATTTATGGGGATTGCCTCCGCGATGGCGGGCATAGCCAAAATCTTATTCGTCGTATTCCTGGTTCTATTCATTGCTTCTCTTATTCTCGGCAGAAGGCGAGTCTAACTGACGGGGGCGGAAGCTGCGACAGAACGGAGCGGAGACAAAGAACATCACCTGCAAGCATCCATAAGCTGCAATTATAAGTGCAAGTTCAAAAAGCTCGGTTTTCAGCCGAGAAGATGGAGGGAATTCATATGACAACGATCAACACGCAACTGACGAAGGTTCACACGGTAATGACGAGGGAAGAAGTACAGGAGCAGGTGGAACGGTTCCGCCGGGAAGGTTATGCGGAGGATCGGATTTTCGTTCTGACGCATGACAAGACGAGAACGAAGCGAATCGCGGAGCGGACGGATGCCGAAGAGATCGGCATCATGGATCAAGGACTCGGGACCGCGATCGGCAATATCTTTCGCAGCACGGGAGACGAGCTCAGAGCCAAGATGAGGTCGCTGGGCGTGGCCAAGGCGGAGGCGGAACGTCTCGAGGTCGAGATGGATCGCGACAAAATCGTTGTCATCGCTTGGGGCGGTCGCGAATACGAAAACGATGATTATGACCGCGAAGTTTACTTTCACCCTTATATGATGTACAACAGCTATAATAACCAACCGCCATTGAAATAGGTTGCAATAGCCTGCCCGCGGGGGTAGGCTATTGTCATGGGCATTTATGCGACTCTAGCAAGCATTAATGGGAGGAACAGCACGTGAGCATTATAATCGTAGACGACAATATAACCAACCAAATGATTATTCGCGCTATTCTGACCAAGGCCGGATATACCGATACTCGCATCGCCTCTTCAGCAAGAGAGCTGTATGACCTGCTTGGTTTGGAGGATGACTCCGCTCCGGAGGAGCCCGTCGATCTGATTCTGATGGACATGATGATGCCGGAAATTGATGGGCTTGAGGCTTGCAGACGCATTCAGGCGGAAGAGAAGTACAGGGATGTGCCGATTATTTTCGTTACGGCGGTCGGTGATTCCAATAAGCTTGCAGAGGCGCTCGATGCGGGAGCGTCCGATTATGTGATGAAGCCGATCAACAAGCTGGAGCTGTTGGCCCGGATGCGGTCAGCCCTGAGACTCAAGCATGAGAAGGATTGGCATAAGGAGCGCGACAAGCGGATCCAATACGAGCTGGAGCTCTCCAAACAGGTACAGAGAAGCGTTCTTAGCGGACCGATCCGCAATAGGAGCATCGAGATCGAAGCGGCCTACCGTCCCTCTTCGGAGCTCGCCGGCGATTATTATGCCTGGTTCCGGATGGATGCCAGCAGGTACGGCGTTATTCTGCTGGATATGATGGGACATGGCATTTCTTCTTCGCTGGTTTGCATGTTTATTTCGTCTGTGCTGCGCGATATGATCATGCGCGTTAACGATCCCGTAGAGGTGATGCAGGAGCTGAATCGCTACATGGGAGGGCTCTATCGATCGGATGAACTGATTAACTATTACTTTACGGCTATTTTTGTCGTGGTCGACACGGATTCGAGAAGTATGGAATATGTGAATGCCGGTCATCCGGCAGGTGTTATTCTCTCTGGCGGCGAAGTGGTATATATGGAGCCTACGGGACCTGCCGTCGGTTTGTTCGATAATCTTGCTATTCGGAAGGTGAAATTGGCTTATGAGCCGGGTACGGATCTATTTCTGTATACGGACGGATTGTTGGATGCGCTTGAGGTTAGCGACTGCGGCATGCGGGAGCTGGCCGAATCCATGAGCTCGAAGAAAAGCATGGAGCTTAATCCCGAGGAACTCGTCGAGTCGCTGCTGGCCGAGCATGGCGGGGATAAGCAACGTGACGATATCTGTCTGGTACGTGCCGTCCTGCACTAAACTTTCCTTGCGAAAATAATTCCGACCTGCTGTTTCAAACCCTTCGGAATGGTTTATACCTTATGTATAGACTCTAGCAAAGCGTTTGATTGCAGGGAGGGTTTACGAATGAAAATATTCCTTTTTGTGGCACTGATAGTAAGCGGAATGTTATCGACTGGCGGAGAAAGCCAAGATCATACAGGATTCGAACCGGTGGTCGCTTCGCCGGATCACGTCGGGGCGAGTCAAACGGCGCCTCCCGAAGGAACTGAGCCTCGCGAATGGCCAAGCGGAGAAGCTGCATATTTTCCGGAGGAGGAATCTTCCGTTGTGCAGACCGTCGACCAGGACGAGGCTGCATTGGGCGCCGAAGAAGGTATTCTGCTTCGAAGCGTTCAGGAGCTTACGTTGTACGACGACCGCGCGGCGGTCATAAGCAAGCTGGGCGAGCCGCGCGGCGTAACGCAGGATGAATTCTACAGCGATCTTGTTATTATGGAGTATGAAGATCTGCGCGTTGTTTTCTCCGGCGAATACATCCAGGCTATTGATATTCCCGGCGATGCCAAGGAGATTTTGCTGGACGATGTTACGGTTCCCATGACGGTTGCCGATCTTAAAGCCGTATTAGGCGAACCCGACTATATCGCGGAAGACGGAATCGTCTTCCAGCGAGACGAAGCGCTGCTTAAGCTGTTCCTGGACGAAGAGACAGGGGAGCTTGCATATATCAGCTATTATCATTTGGCAACGGTTTAATCCCCTCAAGAAATTGTGAACAGGCATTTATTATTTTTAAGAAAGCGAAGTGAACTCATGATGAAGTTGGAACCATTCAAGATTAGAACCGAAGAGCAGGGCAGCGAATACGTCATGTATCTGGAGGGGGAACTCGATCTGGCTGCCGTGCCGCAACTGCAATGCGCGCTTGAGCATGTGTTGAAACGCAAGGATATCGCGCTTGTTTTGAATTTAAGAAATTTGACGTATATCGACAGCACGGGTATCGGCGTTATCGTATCTATTTTGAAGACACGGGATGGATTGCGAGCACCGTTCTACGTACAGGAGATACCGGCCAAAGTAAAGCGTTTGTTCGACTTGACGGGTATTTCGGGATATATAAAGGAAGGAGCCGGAGCGTAAGAGATGAAAGCTGTTCAATTGCACATACCGGCTCATGCGGATCAAATCGACTTGGTCAGAATTTGTTTGTACGGCATCGCCAGCAAGCTTGGTTTCGAATACGAAGATATCGAGGACATGAAGGTGGCCGTATCGGAGGCCTGCAGCAACGCTGTTCTGCATGGAGGACATTCCGGAGAAGGCATGATCGAGATCACCTTTCACCACGATGACCAAGCCCTTGTTATCCAGGTGCACAACGAAGGTTCGCCATTCGTCCTGGAAGGGGCCGGGCTGGCATCCACTCCGCTGGGCGGAGCAGCAGTCTCAGAGCTCCAGGCTGGAGGGCTTGGCATCTATTTGATGGAGGCGCTGATGGACAAAGTGGAGGTATTTCCCACGTCAGAAGGCACCGATGTATGGTTAACCAAATATCGCCAATGAGACAAACTTCTATCGAAGTCGTTCGTGGGTGCGGGATTCGGTTTCCGAATGCTCGAAGCTTATATATTCGATTGTGTTAAAAAAGAGGCGCTCAAACCAGTTGAGGCCTCTTTTTGCGTGCTTATTGCTTATATAGGATCGCTGCTTTTGCGGAAGATCCGCTGCTCCGGGTTAAACTCCGTAAAGCCGTTACGATGGGGGGCCAGCAGCGATTCCTTGCTGCCAAGAACGAGGAAACCGTCCGGCGCCAGGCTTTCGTTAAGTATGCCGTGAACGCGAGACTGCAGCGCAGGGTTGAAATAGATCAACACATTTCTGCATAAAATGACCTGGAATTCATTGAACGAGCCGTCCGTAACCAGATTATGCTGCGCGAACACCATATGATTTTTGAGCGTGGGAAGGAATCGCGCGTAGGCATGGTCGGTTGTGTAATAAGCGGAGAACTCCCGTGATCCGCCTGCCTGTAGATAATTTTTGGTATAGGCCTGCATGCGCTTAAGCGGAAATCGTCCTTCCTTGGAGAGGGCGATTGCAGCTCTGCTCATATCCGTCGCATAGATCATCGTACGTTCCAGCAGCCCCTCTTCCTCCAGTAAAATGGCCATAGAGTATACTTCTTCTCCGGTCGCGCAGCCGGCGTTCCATATTCGCAATCGGTCATACTGGCGGAGCAGGGGCACCACTTCCGAGCGGAACGTCTGGAAGAATGCCGGGTCTCGAAACATCTCCGTCACCTTGATGGAGAAGTCCTCCAGCAATCGTTCCATGCAGCCTTCTTCGTGTAAGATACGATCCTGCAGCGAGGATATCGTCAAAGCGCCTTCCAGATGCATGCGATGGCGAATTCTTCGGCGAAGCGATGAGCGCAAGTAGTTGCGGAAGTCGAAGCCGCGCATACGATGAATGGCCTCAAGCAACAGATCAATCTCCAATTCCTCTAGCTCCGTAATGGCTATGTCGTCGTCGGCATCGCCTGCCGCGGCTTCTTCGTACGCGGCGAAATCATCTGTTCGCCTGCCCATTCTGGCGTAATCGAAACTTTCGAACTCCGGCATTAATGTCCCACCTGCTTTGTCAGCCAAACCCTCATCAGCGAGAACAGCTGCTCCATGTGGATGGGTTTGCTGATATAATCCGAAGCACCTGCTTGCAGACAGCTTTCCTGGTCGCTCTTCATCGCTTTGGCCGTGAGCGCAATGATCGGTTTGTCGTGCATGGCTTCATCCGCACGCAGCGCGCGAGTCGTCTCGAAGCCGTCCATGATCGGCATCATAATGTCCATAAGAACCAGATCGAAGTCGGAGTCGCTTGCTACGATGTCCAAACATTCTCGTCCATTGCGTGCGACAACGACTTCCAGCCCTTTGTTCTTGAGCGCTTTGTCAATCGCAAAAATATTGCGTTCGTCGTCCTCCACCAGCAAAACCCGCTTGCCCAGGAACAAGGCGGTTTCTTCGGAAACGTCCTTTCCAGAGCTTGCGGCGGCAGGCGCGTTCTTTACGGGCTCCGATTGCGAAATCGGAGGAGAATCGGCTGCCGTCGCGTTATCACCGACGTTTACGTCCGCGAACGGACGTCCCGGAGCAGAATAGGAAGCCGACGCTTGCATAGACGCCTGCTCCAGCTCGATTGCGGCACAATGAGTCGCCGGCAAGTACAGGGTGAAGGAGCTTCCCTTATGAAGCTCGCTCTCCACGACGATGCATCCGCCTAGCAGATTGGCAAGCTCGTTGCAGATGGAGAGTCCCAGGCCAGTTCCGCCATACACGCGATTTGTGTTGCCGTCTAATTGCTGGAACGCTCCGAAGATCAGATCTTGTTTGTCTCTAGGTATGCCTATGCCGGTATCGACGACGGAGAAAGCAAGCAGCTCCTCCGGGGCGCTGCCGGGCATCTTATCCGCCACAACAGCTGGATCTGCCTGATGGAGCTTTAACGTGACGGTACCGGACTCGGTAAATTTGAACGCGTTGGACAACAGGTTTTTCAGAATTTGCTGGAGGCGTTGACCATCCGTGCGGACAACGCTCGGAATATCGTGCTGCAGCTCGATGCGGAACGTAATGCCTTTTTTGTCCGCTACCGGGTCGAACAGCATCCTCATCATTTCCGGAATTTCGGTTACATTGACGTCATCCATGACGAGAGCGATTTTGCCAGCCTCGATCTTGGACAAATCCAGAATATCATTAATGAGAGAGAGCAGATCATTCCCGGACGAATGGATGACGCGGGCATAACCTTCCTCTTCTTCCGTAAGCAGCTTGTTCTCGTTCTCGTAGAGCATCTGGGACAGGATCAGGATGCTGTTAAGCGGCGTTCGAAGCTCATGCGACATATTGGCAAGGAAGTTGGATTTGTACTGCGCGCTCTGTTTGAGCTTTTCGGCGTAAGCTTCCAATTCGGATTTGGCATGCTCCAGCTCCCTGGTTTTCTGTGCGGCAAAGAGGTTCTGCTCCTCCAGATGCTCTGTCGTCATTCGCATCTCTTCCTGCTGCATCTGCAATTCCTCGGATTGCGCCTGCAACTCCTCGGTCTGTGTCTGCAGCTCCTCCGTGAGAGCTTGAGACTCGCTCAGCAGGCGCTCTACTTCCATACGGCCCGTTACATTGTCGATGGTGACGCCGAAGTAGTCCTCGATGCTCTCGAGCAGCTTCAGATGCTGGGCAGTAAACGGTTCAAGCGAAGCGAACTCGACAACGGCTACGACTTTGCCCTCGTATTCGATGGGCACAATAAGCAGATTGCGAGGATGAAGCTCGGTCGTCCCGGATTGAATGCCGGCTTTGTAATCGTCAGGCGCGCTCAGCAGGTACGTTCTTTTATCCATCGCGCATTGACCGATGAGACCTTCGCCGAACCGGAAGCTTGCCCTGGCCTCTGCATCACCGGATTCCGCATAAGCCGCCAGCTTGTTCATGCGAGGCTCCGACCCTTTGGCACCTCGGATATAGAAGACGCCGTAAGGTGCGCCGACCATGGGAGCCACGCGGCTTAGGAATGATCGTCCAAGCTCTTCCAGATTGTTCAGGCCTTGCGTCATCGTGGCAATCTCCGCGACCCGGGTTGTAATCCAGGATTGGGCCTCCAGACTGACAAGAAGGGCATTTGTAGCCTCGGCAAGCTCCTTGATCTCGTCATTTGTTTTCACATGTATTCGCTTCGAAAGATCTCCCTTTGCAACGGATATCCCTGCAATTGTAGAGGAAACCTGCCGTATCGTCTTGACGATGGAGCTCGAGACAAAGGATACGATGAGCAACGAAACAATGACGACTGCAAATAGCAGAATATACAGGCTCAGAGTGACGACGCGATTGCGGCTTTCGAGCTGTAGAATATAGGATTTGGTATCGTCGATATGGGACAAGCGCATATCCTCCAGTTGAGTCCGGAGCTTGTCGATATCGGCTTTGCCGGGATCGTTCCGGTAAAACGTCTGGATGCCCTCTGTGTCGTTATTGGCCCTCATTGCGATTGTCGGTTCGCCGGTGGTGTTAATCCAGTTCTGAATCGTCAGCTTGATCGCTTCCAATTCTTTGAGCGCGCTCGCGTTATTGTCAAGCAAGGCCGCAAGACTGTTGTGGTTGGCTTCCCATTGGGACTTGCCTTCTTGGTAGGGCAATAGATAGGCTTGTCTGCCCGTAAGAAGGTAGCCGCGCTGGCTGGTCTCCATGCTGACTACGTTGTATCGAATATTCGTTATAAAATTTTGGATCTCCAGGTCTCGGGTAATAATCTGCTCCATCTCATTGTGCAAAGTATTAATTCGTTCGGATACGACGGCGATCGTAATTCCGAGACAACAAATGATAAGCAAATAACCAATCGCGATCTTCATGCGAATGGTGTAATTCATATTTTTAAACATAGGGCAGTGGTCCTCTCATTATAGGTTCCGTCCTAAATTAACGATTTAATTTATAAACAACCTCTATAAACAGCCTCTCTTAAACTATTAACCATTATAGCATGTATCGTCCCATTACCCAATTCGGAGGCGGCTTATTCCAGCTGTTTCAAGAGACTTTCGGCGGGGTAAGAACGGATAGAGCATCATAAACCATGAATTGAGGTGACCTTAATGAATATTCTAATCGGCATTTGTTTGGTCGTGATCACCGTATCTCTCATCATATTGGTCTTAGCGGTGACTAGGACGGTCAAACAAGCGGAGACGTTTATTGCGGAGACCAAACGGACCGTTAACGAGCTCCGGACGGAAGTGCTGCAGATGAGCAGCGAGGCCAGGGAAGTTGTTCAGAATACGAATGCGGTTACGGTTGACGCAAGGCGCAAGCTGAAGGATCTCGATGGATTGTTTCATACTGTCAGCGACATCGGAGAAGCGGCGCATGCACTCACGACGGCCGCGAAACATGCGGCGGCAGGCGTGCTAGAGAAGACGACTGCGAAGACGGAACAAGCGACGCGCGCCGGCATCTCCAATGCTGCGAGAATGGGGCATGAGTCTGCGGGAGCGGGCAATAGCGGAGCCCAGATTAGAAAGACGGCAGCTGCCATTGCAGAGATGGTTGCATCGTCGGTTAAGATCTGGAGCAGAATGAAAGCCAACTGAGTTATACTAGATGAAGACGGAGAGGAACGTGTATATGATGAGCCATTCGCCAATCAAGCTGCGCATACCCGCGGAAGCCGACTATCTGGATATTGTCCGCGCTGCTTTGTATGCCATTGCCGCCAAAGCGGGATTCCCTTATGAGGATATTGAAGATATGAAGGTTGCGGTGACAGAAGCCTGTTCTAATGCCATCCTCCATGCCTATAAGGGAAATGATGACAGAGGCGAGGTCGATGTAGAGTTTATTTGCCATGAGGATGGTCTGACTATGACCGTAAGAGATTACGGCGGCGCCCGTGAAGAACGACCCGAACCGATAAGAACGGCCGGGCTGCAAGGGACCCCTATCAGTGATGCGCCGATCGGCGGCCTGGGTTTGTTCATGATGAGGGCGTTGATGGATGAAGTCAAGGTCCGGGTGAATAACGGTACGGAGGTTGTACTCACCAAGCGCATGAGCAGAAATGAGGAGATGGTATGAATTCAAGTTCCTCTGAGCTGACTCCGCAGCAAACGATGCAGCTTCTGGAGCAGTATCAAGAGACGGGCTGTAACGATACCGCGACGGCGCTCCTCCGACATTACGAGCCAATCGTTCGGATGGCGGCGGGCAAGCTGTCGAGGAGCAGGCCGGATCTGTACGAGGATATGTATCAGGTTGGCCAGATGTCTATGTTGCGGCTCTTCGCGCAGTATAATGCAGATCGTGAAATTCCGTTCGAAGCATACGCGATGAAGAGCGTAGTCGGACATCTCAAAAATTATTTGCGGGACAAGTCCTGGTATATTCAGGTGCCGAGGCGCCTTAAGGAGAAGGGCTTGCTGCTCGGACGCGCGATCGACGACTTATCCGTGCAGCTTGGCCGTTCGCCGAATGTAGATGAGATTGCGAATTATCTGGAGCTGTCGGTTGAAGAAACCATAGAGGTGATGACATCCAGAGAATCGTACCAATATGTGTCGCTTGATACGCCATTGTCCTCCGAGGGAGAAAGCGCTGCTACGATCGGCGACATGATCAGCACCAATAACGACGAGATGCTGACGCTGGATGGTCGTCTGGATCTCCAGGAAGCCTTCGGCAAGCTCAAGGATGAAGAAGCCAAGGTGTTGACCCTGGTCTACTCCAGCGGGCTGTCGCAGCGCGAAATCGCAGCCAAACTGGGTATCTCCCAGATGAGCGTGTCCCGCATACAGCGCCGCGCGATCGGCAAGCTTCGCGAGCTTCTGGGCGATGATTACGGCGAAAGCGCCGAGGCTCTGGAAGAACGGGATGACTAAGCATTTCGCGTTGTCCTTGCGTTCTGCTGCAAATTGCCTTTATGCTGTTAATAAACGCCGCCAAGCATCATTGGGGGCGGATTAACTGCATGAAGGCATTTTTTAGGAGCCTAGGAAAGGAGGAAACCATCCTTGCGTATGATCATAGAAAATATCGACAAGCAATTCGGCGACAAACAGGTTCTGCGGTCCGCAAGCTTCAGCTTTGACGGCGGTAAGATATACGGACTTCTGGGCCGTAATGGAGCGGGAAAAACAACGCTGTTCGACTGTTTAAGCGGAGAGAAGGGAATGGATGGCGGACAGGTGCTGCTGGAAGAGAACGGCCGTACGCGGAAGATAACCGAACAAGACGTGGGATACGTCTATTCGCTGCCTATTCTGCCCGAATTTCTGACCGGGTATGAGTTTGTTAAATTTTTTATGGATATCAATAAGAACAAGCTGCAAACGGAATTGACGATCGATGGCTGCTTCGAAATGATGAGCATGACGGAGGAAGAACGGCATCGGCTGATCAAGGGATATTCGCACGGCATGAAAAACAAGCTCCAGATGCTGTTGTTCCTCATCACGAAACCTCCGATTATTTTGCTGGACGAACCGCTAACCTCCTTCGACGTCATTGTGGCTCTGGAGATGAAGCGAATGCTGAAGGAGCTCAAGAAGGATCATATTCTCATCTTCTCGACCCATATTCTGCAACTGGCCTCCGATCTGTGCGACGAGTTGGTTGTCTTGCATAAGGGAGAATTGTCCGCAGTGCCGTCCGAACTGCTTCATAGTGCGGAATTTGAGCAATCCGTCATTAATCTGTTGAAGGATGATGAGCATGCTGAGAATGTTTAGTACGCTGCTGGCGATTCGCACATCCATCGCTGCCAACCTGCTTATCTTCTACATTCAGAAGCTCCCGGTCATGGGCAAGCTTATCAAAAGCACGATTTACGCCAATCTTGAGCTTAAAAAAATCATTTCCGTCGCCGCGCTCCTGCTTTCATGGATATGGGGTTTCCTGCTCCGATTTATGTATATTGGACTTTTGATTTATCTGCCTGTCGTGAGTATAGGAGAAGATTTGACGAAGGCGGAGCAACTTGGTCAGTTTATACATATTTTTACCATCGTCAGCTTTGTGATAGCGGCTGTCAGCAGCGCGACCATCCTGGAGCCCAAGCGGGAGAAATATATCGCGGTTAAGCTGATGAGATTGTCGCCAGCACGCTATATGAAAACTACGCTGGCCTACCGTTATACGACCTTCGGCATCTATTTGCTGCCTGCCATGTTATTATTCGCGGGACTTCTGGGAGCCTCCATCTTGGAATCCGTTATGCTGACGGTGCTGCTTGCGCTGTGGCGTATTGTAAGCGAATATTTGCATCTCAAGCTTTTTGAACGGACCGGCGTGGTATTGATTAAACAAACAGCGATTGTTTGGAGCGTTATTCTGGCTGGATATGCCGGGGCGTATGCGCCGCTGCTGCTTGGTGCGGCTCCCATAACGGATAACGTCCTTCTTAATCTGCCGCTGTATATCGCGATCCCATTGGGAGGGGTGTTTGCTGCTTTCCAACTGGCTCGTTATATGGGATACAGAGAAGCCGTTGATGCCGCCACTAAGCGAGACGACCCGCTGCTTAATATGGGCCGTATGATGGCGGATGCGCAGAAGAAAAGCGTGGAAACGAAGCAAAGCGATTATGACGCCGTGCTTGTCGGGAAAGGCAGGCTGATCAAAAAGGAAGGCCATGCATACCTTAACGAATTGTTTTTCATGAGGCATCGGAGCTTGATTCGCGGACCGATTAACAAACGACTCGTCATCATAGGAGCAATTGGAGTAGTCGGAGTCATCTTTATGCTTCTATTCCGCGGGCAACTGCAGGGACAGCAATGGAATACGGGTACCATCATTCCTTTTCTGGTTCTGACCATGTACTTCCTGTCTGTCGGCGATAGTATATGCAAGGCCATGTTCTACAATTGCGATCTCAGTCTGATGAGGTACAGCTTTTACCGCAGTTCGGCCTATGATCACTTTAGAATCCGGCTGGGCGTCATGGTCAAAAATAATCTGCTTATTGCCGCAACCCTCGGTTTAGCGATTACGGCCGTCACAGCCGCAACGGGGCGCGAGTGGCTCCATCTTGAGCTGCTTATGGTATGGGCTTGCGTCATCTCTCTGGCGATTTTCTCTTCCGTTCACCACTTGTTTATGTATTACTATCTCCAGCCGTATTCGACGGAGCTGAATGTCAAAAATCCGCTTTTCTTTGCGGTAAACCTGCTTGTTTCATTTGCGAGCGGTTTTAGTATTATTTGGCGCGGGCCATCTTCTTCGTTTACGATTGTCATTGTCGGCGCGACTCTGCTGTACCTGATTGTCGCTTTGATGCTGGTGCGGAAGCACGGGGCAAGAACGTTCCGGGTCAAATAAAATCGGACATGCGGGCGCAGGGCCACGCGACAATCTGTCGCGTGGCCCTGCGATAACCCCGCTTATTGCGCCGGGTCAGGCTGGAGCCCTTTGCTCTTAACCTCGGAGTTGGTTGGCATTTTGTCCATCTCCTTGCCGAGGCGCTGAATATCGTCTTGCAGCGGTGCCATGGAATTGATATCGGATTTTACGCCGTCAACCGCTCCCTTGACGCCGTCTACTGCGCCTTTAACGCCCTCAACGGCTCCTTGTGCCGCTTCCTTCGTGTTTTCGCAGACGCTTGCGGCAACCTCTTTCGTACGCTGCCCAAATGCTTGCAGCGCGTTCATCAAATCGGCTCTAAGTTTCTCGCCAGACTTCGGCGCGAGGAGCAGGGCTGCCGCCGCTCCGATGAGTCCTCCTACTACTGCCCCGGTTACGATGCCACTTGATCCTTGTTCCTTAGACATATGCGATCACTCCTGTTCTCGAATTGGTAAAGGCGTCCTTGCCTTATGACTCTACTTAACCCATCCCCCCGAACTTGAATCACTCGGTTATAATTCCTCCATTCTGTAAAATATAACTTCATCTGATCCAGATGGGAGATGAAGAGAAGGATTGTCACCGAAAAAGAAATGGATTGTCGCCGCTGTATGGCTGCTCCTTGCCATTGCGATCGGCTTGCCCTGGTTCATGGACACGGCATCGCGCCCCAGTGCCAGTTCTGCGGAGGCCGTGGGATTAACGCTTTCAAAGGCGGCAATCGAGAAGTATGACGTTATAGTTGCGGGGACAGACCCGGAGGGGATTGCTGCAGCATTGTCCGCGGCGAGGAACGGACTTCGTGTGCTGCTCGTAGATGGCAAAGGGCGAGATCGGCTGGGGGGCCTGCTCACGATGGGCTGGCTTAATTCGCTGGATCTGAATCTGGCTCCTCAGCAGACTGCCGAGGCGAAGCGGAGCGGGAATTATGATTTTCTGAACAAGGGCATCTTCCAGCAGTGGTACGATCAGCTTGGCGGGACTTCGTTTGATGCTAATGCGGCGGCAGATCTGTTCGAGCAAATGGTCAGAGACGAGAGGAATATTTCGCTTCTATTAGGTGTCAAATCCATGGAACCCAAGCTAGAAGGTAAAGCAGTCCGGGGACTGGCCATTACCGATGGGAACGGGCGACGCCGCGTCCTGCAAGCGCGGGCGGTCATCGACGCGACGCAGGATGGCGATATTGCCGCTCTGGCCGGCGCGCCTTACACCGTCGGGCGCGAGGATCTTGGCAATCCGGATGCGCGCATGGCCGTTACGCTCGTGTTCAAGCTAAGCGGCATGACGGAGGACATTTGGCAATCCTTCGGCAGACGCAAGGATACCGGCGTGGATCAAAGCAGCGCATGGGGGTTCCTGGAGGCGAGCAACTATCCCTCCTCCAATCCGGACAGGGTGGCGCTGCGCGGATTGAACATTGGAAGGCAGAAAGACGGTACGATACTCGTCAACGCCATGCATATTTTTGGCGTAGATCCTCTCGATCCGCTCTCCGTGCAGGAAGGGCTGCGGATCGGGAGGCGGGAAGCGCCGCTAATTGTGGAGTTTTTGAAAACAACGTTCGAGGAAATGAAAGATCTGAGCTACGCCGGCACGGCGCCGGAGCTGTATGTACGCGAAAGTCGGCATATGCAGGGGGAATATCGGCTGACGATGGCGGATTTGATGGAGAACCGGGACTTCTGGGATGCGATCGCGTATGGCTCTTACGACGTCGATATCCAGCGGCTTGGACGAGGTGATTACGGCGCGATTATGATGTCGCCCCGGCAATACGGCGTTCCATTTAGAACCCTCGTTCCCAAAGAAATCGATGGGCTGCTCGTCGTCGGGAGATCCGCCAGCTTCGATTCGCTGCCTCATGGCAGCGCCCGTGTCGTCCCGCTCGGCATGGCGACGGGAGAAGCGGCCGGAGCAGCTGCCAGGCTGGCCCTAGACGAGGGAATATCGTTCCGGCAGTTGGCCGCATCAAGGAGCGGAATCTCGAAGCTCCAAGCTATGCTGCGCGGCCAAGGCATGGACCTTCGCATGCGCGAAGCAAAGCAGCCGGCGTATCAGGGCCATCCGGCTTACCCGGGACTGCTGGCCGCGGTCAGCATGGGCATGACGCTGGGCGGATATGACAATAATCGCTGGGATCTGGACGGCCTGTCGAGCAAGGACCGATATTTGACGATGATGCAGAGGCTGGTCAAGATGCATCCCCGCTATTTCCGGGGCAAACCTGATGGAGTGATGGCCGGCTATTTGAAGTCGGGGGAGCCGGTTACGCTTGAAAATGCTGCCCATGCGTTGCTGCTGACGTCGGGAGTTCAGGTTAATCGTGAGCAAGCGGTAGCTGAATTAAAGAAGCGGGGTTGGATAACGCCAGCGACTTGGTCGCTGATCAGCCATCCCGGCGGCCTGACGAACGGAGAGACATTCATGCTGGTGCGAGACGCCGTCGCCAGACATGCGGGCGTGACATATCGGTAAGTGTGAACCTGCCAGCCATATCCCTTTAATGCGCATATATAAACCTATACCCTCGATATTGCTGCTAGGGGGACACTGTGCGTTGGGAGCTGCGCGCGGTGCAGATTCTAATCCCACCCTTCTCCTTCACACCGACCGTGACCCTACATTACCATTTGGGAGTTGGCTCTTAGCGGTACGGGTGTCAGCGGGTGGGGAAATTTGGAGGAATACCTCCCACTAATCACAAGAATACCCTCGAATTTTTCTAACTAAAGGGAAAAACGCCGTCTAATTCGCTGCTTTCGAGTCTGTATTGATGGTTTCGGGCGAATTAGAGGGTACTTTTCCCTTAATTTTATCCAGGGAGTGGCGATTGATAAATTTAGTGGGAGGTTTTCCCACTCGCTTCAATCGACCCCCATTAGTCAAAAGAATGAGAAGCTTCGCAGCCCGCTATTTGAGTTACCAATGCAACTGGATTGGCGATAACACCTACCTAACGCTTCAGAAGAGGCTTTGCGTTGCAAAGCTGGAGTTCGCTCATCTTCGAGAGGCCTTGCGAGAGGTTTTCTTTACTAGAATGTTCTTTATTAAGAACAAAAATGGTGTTATAGTAGATAATGTGTTCCATAACAAGATCGGGGGTCAAGGTGAAGGATGGCATGGCGCAGCGAGTATCAAACGGGCACGGTTCCTGCAATGCTGGAGCAACGGGCTTTGGAGCATCCGGGCGCGGTTGCTTATTGTTTTCCTGAGTGGGGGCAACGACACACTTGGCGCGACATCTGGACGGAGGTGCGTCCGCTTGCCTGCGGGTTGCGCCGTCTTGGCGTGCGCAAAGGCGACAAGGTCGCCCTGCTGATGACAGGGCGAATGGAAATGATTGTCGCGATGTATGCGGCAGCTTGTTTGGGCGCGATACTGGTACCGCTCAATGCTTACTCCCGCAAGGAAGAGCTGGCCGTGTATCTCGAAGAGTCTTCCCCCTCTGTGTTGCTGCTTGGAGCGGAAGGCCACAAGCAGCAGTATCCCGCCATGACAAGAGAACTGGCGGAGGAGCTTAAGACGCGTCATGGCTCACTGCCGGATTGGCTGCCCGGAGCGGAGCGAATATTCGTGGTTGGCGGCGGATCAGATGGCGACAGATGCGGCTTCCGTTCCTATCGGGAGCTGGCGACGAGCATTGGTACGAAGGAAGAAGAGGATGCCCTATTCCGGGAAGCAAGTCAGCAAACGGCGGCTCGCGACCCGCTCGTGCTGCTGTTCACCTCGGGTACGCTCGGCAAGCCAAAGGGCGTACTGCGTACGACGGCTTCCTTTCTTGCGCCGTCGGCTAAGGAGCCGGGACGAGGCCGGTTAGCTACCTTAACGGCAAAAGCGAACAGTTGGATCATGACGCGATTTAATATGCTGAATTTGCTGCCTCTCTACCACATGGGGGGCTTCGCAACGATTCTTACGACGATGACAAGCGCACCCGTCGCCACGGTCATGCTTAGCCGCTACAACCCCATGCAAGCTTTGGAAGTCATCGAGAAGGAACGCTGCAGGGTACTTGTCGGCACGCCGTATATGCTGCAGGGAGTGATTGGCGCTCCCGAGAGAAGCCGGTACGATCTGACATCGCTGATTGGAGTGGCATTTACTTCGGCTGCCGTTAACCCCGTCATTATCAGGCGTGTGACGGACGAGCTGAAGCTGCGATTTTTTCTGGTCAGCTATGGCTCCTCCGAGGCGGGGGCGGTGGCGAGCGGCACCTGTCTGATGGGAGGGGGGATTGTGCTGCCGCTTCTATACCGCATGCTTAAGCACACCAGGCTGCTGGGCGGACTTATTCCTTACGATAAATTTATGAGCGAGAAATACAGTCTCGCGGGCAAGGTTGACCGAAGCATCGAGATCCGTATCGAGGATCCCTTGACGGGGCTAGCCTTGCCACGCGGCGAGCAGGGGGAAATTCTTATTCGCGGGCATCGGGTCATGCGATATATTCGCGACGAGGCGGAGCGCCCTTGCCATCAGCACGACGGCTGGTACCGTTCGGGCGATCTGGGCACGATCGACGAACAGAATCAGCTTACCATTGCGGGACGAATGCACCGGATCATTTCGCGGGGCGGCGAAAAGATCTCGCCGGTCGAAATCGAGAACGCGATTCTGCGAATCCGCGATGTAGAGGATGTGATGGTGCTCGGCATTCCCGACG
Source organism: Paenibacillus agaridevorans (assembly GCF_018604145.1). Classification (NCBI taxonomy): domain Bacteria; kingdom Bacillati; phylum Bacillota; class Bacilli; order Caryophanales; family Paenibacillaceae; genus Paenibacillus; species Paenibacillus agaridevorans. The sequence continues at coordinate 8,436,572 of NZ_CP075889.1, forward strand.
AGCTGTACGGGGAGCAGATCTGCGCATGCGTCGTGCCGAAGCCGGGAGCCAAGTTGTCGGCGGAGCGCCTGCGGGTGGAGCTGGCTCCGTACCTGTCTGCGTTCAAGCTGCCGAAGGAAACGATCTTCCTGTCCCAGCTGCCCATGTCCGGAACGGGCAAAGTATCCGTAGCGGAGATGAAGCAACTGGTGCTGCAGGAGCTTGGCTCGCTGCGGAGACATGCGTAATGAGGCGGTTCTACCCCGGCATTACGTTGTTCAAGCTGGCCGGCGCGACTCTCGTGCTGGTTGCGCACGCTCTCTTGATACCATCCATGGTTGCGATGGACCTGCCGCCGCTTGCGTCATTCCTTATGTTGGAGGGACGTGTCGTCGTGCCGTGTTTTTACGTCGTATCGGGCTTCCTGCTGTACAAGGGGTGGTCGCATGCTTCTAAGCCAGGAGCCTACGTCAGGAAATATTGGCTCCGGATCGCCGCCGTATACGCCGTCTTTTGCCTGTTGTTCGCAGCCGAATTCAATGTGCCCGCGCTGCTCCAAGGCGGACTGGGATTATCCAACCTCATTCTGCAGGCTAAAATATTGGTGATGGCCGTGTTCGTGAACGGCCCGCTGCTCCAGCTGTGGTTCATTCCGCCCTTGCTGTTCGGTTCCGTCGCAGCCTACTGGTTGTTGAACCGGCTGTCTCTTAAGATGATTCTTATCATGCTCGCTGTAATGTATGGTGTCGTCCAGTTAGCCTCGGGCAGCTTGCTCAGCTTTACGGGGATGGGCCAGGTTGACATTGCGTCGCTGCCAGGTTTCTTGTCGACAGGCGCCACTCGTTATCTGGGTTTCGGGCTTACATTTGTCGTGATGGGAGCATTATTGGCGAAATACGAGGAGCTATTCCTGAGGATGAATGTCCGCTTGGTTGCGGTACTCGCGATTGGCGCCACGGCTGCGGAGACGGTGTTATTGACGACTCTCGCACCTTGGAGCGATGCCTACAAGCTGACATTCGCCATGCTGCCGAATACGGCGCTTCTGTTCTACGGCGTGCTTCGCATTCGCAACGCGACCATAACGGCGCATCATCGTCTGCTGAATCTATTCAGCATCGTCACGTTCGTCGGACATATCCCGCTAATGCGATTAAACAAGATTCTGTTCGGCTGGGGTGGAAGCTTGGACCTCGTCCTGTGGCAGCAGATGCTGCAATCGCTGCTTACGTTCGCCGAATGCGCGGCGCTGACCCTGTTGCTTTATCGCAGGAGCCGCAAGTCCGGACTTGCGGGTGAGCGCGCGGCATCGCCAGGAGAGGTGGAAGCGGCGGCGGGAATGTCTTCCGACCCGATGATTGGGTCGCAGCGGCAGACGCGGACTTCCGCGGGGATGACCGCCCATAAATTTAAAGGCTGAACTGAATGGAGGCTGTTTTCGCAAGGTCACGAGGGTGACGATGCGGGATCAGCTTCTCTTATGTAATTGCAGAGCTGCTTGTTGGCACTCGTAGCCCGAAAAAATCGGGTTAAGAACGCCGCGAAGCTACTTTGAGTGCTGTAGCCCGAAAAAATCGGGTTACATATCGCCGCGAAGCTACTTTGAGTGCTGTAGCCCGAAAAAATCGGGTTACAGAACGCCGCGAAGCTACTTTGAGCGCTGTAGCCCGAAAAAATCGGGTTACAGAGCGCCGCGAAGCTACTTTGAGTGCTGTAGCCCGAAAAAATCGGGTTACAGAGCGCTGCGAAGCTACTTTGAGTGCTGTAGCCCGAAAAAATCGGGTTACAGAGCGCTGCGAAGCTACTTTGAGTGCTGTAGCCCGAAAAAATCGGGTTACATATCGCCGCGAAGCCCCATACAGCTTGATTAGCGGCAACTCCAGCAAAATTCACGAGTAGAATGTCGTTTCGGTTGCCTTGCGCATACAAAACTTAAGAAGCTCCCAGAACCACAGCAAGTGGGGCTGGAAGCTTCTTATTATTTTCCGATTCGGAGACTTTGGATGCAATTAACTGAAAGACGTTTCGAATGCCTTTTTGATGGCTTCCTGGTCGTGCGAGATGGAGAACAGCACATAGTTGTCGTTACGGATAATTTGATAGTTTTTGGCATCCTCGTATTGGTCCGGGAGGTAGGTCGAGAACGTCTCGATGATGTCCTCGGCGCGTTTCGTTAAACCTTCCTTAACCGCATCATAGTGCTTAGAGGATTTCAGTTTGACGACGACCAGCTCCGTTGCTTTGACGTTCATCATCGCTTGTTTGAATATACCTTCCTCGAGCAGTTCGGCTCCGTCGAAGTAGTAGAAGTCTTTGATCTGCTCTCCGGAAACCTCGATAAGCGCCGGCAACTCGATGTCACCCGTTATGTTGGCCGCGATATCACTCACCGCCACATTAGCGCCAGGAGTATCGGGCTTGGCCGTCGGGCTGGGCTTCGCGGTAGGCTTGGCGTCAGGTTTAGTTGTTGGTTTCGCAGTAGGTTTAGTTGTAGGTTTAGTCGTCGGCTTAGTCGTCGGCTTTGCTGTAGCCGCAGGCTTCTCCGCGGGTTTGACCGTCGGCTTGGCGCTCGGGGCGGGTTTCTCGCCAGCGTTGCCCGAGGCTGATGCGGATGGTTTAGTTCCGGGTCGATTCGCATCCACTGGTGGGGACGCGGAAGGAGCTGCCTCCGCTTCTTCTGATGGAGCTGAAGACTCCGTCGAAGGTGAAGCAGTCGGGTTTGATGTTCCGTCCGCAGGCGAATTTTCCGGCGAGGCGCTCTGATCCGGTGTTTCCGTCTGGCTGGCGTTGCTGCTGCTTCCGTTGGAGTCGTTACTGCTCCCGTTGCTGCAGCCGGAGGCGACCAGCGATAGGGCGATGGTGAGAGTAGCTGCGATTTTGAGCCAAGGTGTGCGATGATTCATTATGTAATCTCTCCTCGTCATGATGTCGAACATCTAGACGGGAGGAGAGAGAGTAAGGTTGCAGAAGGCGTAAAAGCTATGACTCCGTACCCAAGTATGTTGATAGTTCCGGCGAAGCAGCGCAGAAACGTGCCCGAACAGCCGAGTTTCGGTGACACTGGCAAAGCAGCGCAGAAACACGCTAGAACGGCTCGAGTTTCGGTGACACCGGCAAAACCTCGCAGAAACGCGCCGAACGGCCGAGTTTCTGCTACGCCGGAAAAGTAGCTCAGAGACGCGCCGGAACGGCACGAGTTTCTGCGACACCAACAAAGTCGAACTGAACACACTAGTTAGTGTAAGGATTTGGAGTGATGCAGCCGCGTGCCCGCCGTCCATACGCCCAGTGATTGGTGGGACCGTGTCCCGAGCCGATGTCCAGGCTGTCTTCGATGGCCGCGCGGATAAACGACTTGGCGAGTTCGGCGGCTTCGGGGACGTTCAGTCCCGCTGCAAGTCCTGCCGCCAGCGCGGCCGAATAGGTGCAGCCTGTGCCGTGCGTGTGCCTCGTATCAACGCGAGGGCTTTCCCAGTAGCGAAAGCGGCCGTCGTCGTACAGCAGATCGACGGTGACGTCTCGCGTCGATTCGTCATGTCCGCCTTTGATAGCGACGCTGCCGGCCCCCATCGCAACCAGCAGCCGCGCCGCTTCTTCGCGATCCGCCATCGTGGCGATCTTCATCCCGGTCAGCGTCTCCGCTTCCGGGATGTTCGGCGTGATGACGCGTGCCAGCGGCAGCAGACGTTCCTTTAGCGAGCGCAGCGCATCTTGCCGCAATAGCTCGGAGCCGCCCTTGGCGATCATGACGGGGTCGATGACCAGATTTCGCCAGCCGAAGGAAGCAACCTGATCCGCGACGGCGTCAATGATAGGCGCTCCGACGAGCATGCCTGTTTTGACCGCATCCGGAGCCAGGTCATCGCCTACGGCGCCGAGCTGAGCGACAACGGCGTCTGCGGTCATTGGATAGACGGCGCGTACCCCCAGCGTATTTTGCGCAGTAACCGCCGTGACCGCCGACATGCCATAAACGCCGAGCTCCTGAAACGTCTTGATGTCGGCCTGAATGCCGGCGCCGCCGCCGCTGTCCGACCCTGCAATCGTCAGCGCCTTGCGTACGGTGCCATCGTCTCCTTTGGGAGCTTGAGCCTTCATTCCGTCGCCCCCTTATCCACGCCATATCGTTGCAGCGCCCAGGAGACGGTCTGCTTCATGCGGGCGATGAGCCGATCGTTCTCGACGATGCGGATGCGTTTGCCGAGGAAACGCGCCTTCGACAATACGTATTCCTGCTCGTTAAGCGAGAAGTACAGCTTGATCCGGTATTCGTCCCGCTCTTCGTCGAACGACACCTCCCGCTCGAAGCAGGAGAAAGCGTACAGGATGCGCGACAGCTCCTCGTTATAGGCCGGCACAACGGCGATGACGGCCTCGGCCCGGCGCGAGACGAGATAAGCCTTGGCCTGGGCCGTACATCTTGCGAAGCGTTCGGGATCGCAAGGCTTCTCGCTGACCTCGGCGAGCTTCGACAGCCTTGTGTTCATCAGCATGCTTTTGCGGGAGTCGTACCAGAGCAGATACCATTCCCGCTTTACCATGGAGTATTCCAGCTTGAAAGGAATTGCGTTCTCGTGGGCGTTGGAGCCGCCGCTCTTAACGCTGTACGCGATCCGAAGTGCACTGCAGGCATGGATGGCACGGCGAATGGTGCGGATATGGGGGTGGTACACCATCTTCTCCTTGCTGGCCGCCTTGTGCAGCAGATGCGGCGTCCAGTCGACGACGGGCTCCTCCCGGAGCATGTCGCGCAGCTTGTCCAGCGTCTCCGGGAGAAACGCCTCCTCCGCGGCGGGATGCGCTAGCATGGACTTCAGCCATGAGCGCTCGTGGGAGGTAACCATCGCCGCGCCGCCGTCCTGCAGGCGGGAGAGGAGCTGGTAATTGAATATTTTCTCAAAGGGATTCATAATACGCTCTCAGCTCCTTCCATTCCGCAATCATTTCTTCCCGGAGCCGCGCCGGCTCCAATACCTCGCAGCTTGAGCCGAAGCTGCGAAGCCAAGGCTTAATCTCAATGATCCCGTTGACTTCGATCTCATAGAGGAACGATATTTCATCCTCCTCCGTAATGACGCCCCATTGTCCTTGCTGAAGCACGCGTTCGCGAACAAAGTCCGGGATCGACGGTCCCGGCTTATAAAAGCGAGCCCGGACGAGCGTCTTGCGGCCCGTGTCGACGAGCCAGCTGTGGCGGATGCGCTGCTCCAGCAGCCCAAGCTTTTCGTTCCAGCTGTCCGCGTCGGCGGCTTCGCCCACGGACAGATCCGTCACTCCTTCGAGCCGGTACTTCTTGATCCCGTGCCGCGCCCCCCAGCCTAGCAGATACCATCTCCCGTATTGATGATCGTAGACGATCTTGAGCGGCAATACCCTTTCCCGATTGCCTCCGGCCTCGCGTTCGAAGAGCGGATTGGTGTTGCGGGAGGAGTAGCTGGTCTCTTTTTTTGGCGAAAAATAACGAAAAGAAACATAACAACGCCCCTCGATGGCCTCGAACAACGGAAATAAGTGGGCCTCGTCCAGTATGCGGGAGTAATAATGGTATTTGTAGCGGAATACGTCCAGGCTCTCCGCGTCGAACCCGCGATCGCGCGTCAGCAGCTTGCTCATCATGTCCCGCAGCAGGTACCCTTGCACGGATGGGAGCTGGGTATTCGCCATCATGCAGGCGTAGTCGTGCACATCGAGCAGTTCGTCCTCCGCGAGCAAGCCTGCGAACCTGTCCCACAGCGCGTACCGATAAGGGCGCGGACCGGGCTCACGGGTAATGACGCCTACTCCCTCCAAATATTTCAGATCGCCGCGAATCGTCTTCTCATCCGGCAAGGCGAGCTCCGGCGGCATGGCTTCGCTGCAAGCGTCCAGCAGCTCCATAGCCGTCTTGGCGCCTTCCTTCATCGCGCCGAGCAGAATCGATAGACGTTCGCTCTCGGATTCTTTGAGCGACTTCGCGCGGAACAGGAACAGCAGCAGCGGGTCCGAGGAATCCAGATAGCTAAAGCGCAGCAGCTCCGCCATGTCGCGCTGCTCCGCGGCGCCGTCTCGTCCGTTAAGCGAGCTGGCGGCGATTTCGCGCAGCCGTTTCATCATTTTATCGAAGGTGTGGACGGAGATGCCGAGCTTCTCCGCATACTGTTGGCGGCTGTAGGCGCCGCTCGTCAAGGCAAGCATACGCAGGAACTGGATTTCCTTGTCGAAGCTTTCTCTGGCCATACTTTCTCTCCTCTCACGGTCCGTTTGGCGTTCCACTCATTGTAACAGTTCTGCGGCAGGTGCCCAAAGCTTAAATTTCCTTTCCCCTCGCCTAAGGGCATGACGGCGCTATCCTTCCAAGCTCCATAATGCGTCCAAGTCATCGCCTGGGAGACTGTGCTTCTCACGTTCATAACGCTCTCGTAATACTTTCGCCATGTTCGCAGTATTTGCCATCCCTTATGATAAAGAAGGTTCATAAAGCACTGGCGTTGCAACCCGGCGGGGATGTCCATTCATCCCGCAGTGCGGGCGCAAGTATGCGCTCGTATGCTGTGCGCGTGCAGGCTATGAACCTCCATTAATCGGGTTCGACTCCCGATCGCTTTAAGAGCGAGCTCATGGTAGAACACTCAACTGATAATTGAGTCCAAGTATGATTTTCCCCAGAAGACCCCGGGACGGGAGCGGACGAAGACGCCAAGGCGGATTCGCCGCGAACGGAGCTATGCAGCAGGGCGGCTCCCGATCGGCGCGAGGGACGAAGAATGTTTACTGGAAAGGCAGTGTGATGCAATCGAAGCCGGATTGCCGAGCGCTGCCCGGATAAGGGGCATGCCTGTCGTCCGTCTTAGCGCCCATCTCAAGCCCTGTTCCGCTGCCGGAGCGGTAGCGCCGCTTCCGTATCAGGTCGCCGCAACGAAAGGAGCAATGAACATGATACATACATTTACGGTTCGAAATGATCAGCGAGGCCTGTTGTTCAAAAAAGGAAGCTTTGTCAAACCGCTTCGCCCAGCCACATACCGATTCGCCGCTTGGTCGGGCTACACGATGACGATGATGAATCTTGCGGAGCCCTTCGCGGTTCCCGGCAAGGAGCTGATGTTTTTCTTGAAGGACGCGGAGCTGCGGAGCGAGCTTGCGATCGTGGAGGTAGGCGATCACGAATACGTTCTGCATTACGAGGACGGCAGGTTTTCCCGACTGCTGACGCCCGGCAAGTACGCCTTCTGGAATGTGGCCGTCAGCCATGATTTCCGCCGGATCGACGTTCGGGTACCGGAGCTCGGCTCCGAAATCGAACGCTCCATTCTGCCCAAGCTTGCGGGCTACTATCACATGCACGAGGTCGCAAGCTGGGAGACGGGGTTGCTCTTCTACGACAACGTTCTGCAGCGAGAGCTTCGTCCCGGCCGCTACTACTTTTGGAGAGGACCCGTCAGCGTCGCGCTGAAGAACGTCGATCTCCGCCAGCAGCAGCTCGACATGACGGGCCAGGAAATCATGACGGAGGACAAGGTGACGCTTCGCCTCAACTTCGTCTGCCAATTCCGCATCGTTCATCCGCTCAAAGCGCTGGAAATTCGCGGCTTCGACGAACAAATGTACATCTTGCTGCAGTTGATCCTTAGGGAATACGTCGGCACAATGAAGCTGGACGATCTGCTTCGTACGAAGCAGGAGATCGGCGCTTACGCGCTGGGCAAGCTGAACGAGCGCAGCGAGGAATATGGCGTCGCCTTCCAGTCGGCGGGCGTGAAGGACGTTATTTTGCCGGGCGATGTGAGGGATATTCTGAACACGGTTCTCCTGGCGGAGAAGAAGGCGCAGGCCAATCTCATCACGCGCCGCGAGGAGACGGCATCCACGAGAAGCCTTCTGAACACGGCGAAGCTGATGGACGAGAATGTCACCTTGTACCGTCTGAAGGAGCTGGAATTTCTGGAGAAGATCTGCGAGAAGATCGGCACGATCTCCCTGACGGGCGGCGGTGGCAGCCTGCTTGAAGGACTCAACTCGTTGCTTGCGGCGAATGGCGCGGGGGGAGCTGGCGGTGCGAGCGGAACGTAGCGGACTTAACGGTCCGCTGCGTTTTTTTGTTGGCGATAAGAAAGGTTAAAAATCTAACAGCCTCACCGGCGACGCTATTTGTCCGATAGGCAGCGAGTAACAAGCAGTAAAACGGTTCAATGTGTTTGTGCGGGGTGTAATTGTGTATACTTAGATCGTTTGGATGGAGGCGATACGGGATGGAAATCAGGGGATTTCAGGATTCGGATATAGAGGAGATCATAACCTTGTTCTATGACACGGTACATACTGTGAACAGCAGGGATTATACGCGGGAGCAGTTGGATGCATGGGCGCCGGCGGAGGACATGGAGCGTCGTGCGGCAACATGGCTGGAATCCATGGCTGCGAATTTTGCTTTGGTTGCCGTCATCGAAGGCGCCCTAACGGGATTCGCGGATATGACAGAGCATGGTCATCTGGAGAGGCTGTTCGTTCACAAGGATTATCAAGGCCGGGGCATTGCATCTGTTTTGGTAGGGATGCTGGAAGCGGAGGCTGGCAGGCTTGGGCTCCCGACGATCGATACAGATGCAAGCGTGACGGCAAGGCCGTTCTTCGAGCGCCGAGGTTATGTTGTAGTCAAGGAGCAAGCCCCCGTTCGTAACGGGATTGCGTTAAGAAATTATAAAATGATCAAATCGCTGAGCTAGAGAGTCGGTTCCCAAGCGGAAGATGGTATACTCATGGCATGCCCCGCAATCGAAACATGAGTTGCACATGATCGTATAAACCCATTATTGGGTATGAAGGAAGATAGATCGTAAGGCAATCGACCGAGGGGGCCAATAGGATGGCTGAAGATTGGAAAGCAGCGGAAGCATGCATCGCCCGCATTAAAGTCATAGGCGACGAAAGCAACCGTCAAGTGGATGTGATCGGCGAAGCAGACGGGCTGAATCTCATCGGCATCGGTACGGACGCGGCCGTTTTTCATTACGAGGGAACGCCTCGGTATGCGTATAAGGTGTATTCGGACCATGCCGTTTACAAAAAGAGCATCGAACGCGACGTCTACGAGCGGCTCGCTGGCATTCCGTATTTTCCGAGCTTGCACGGAGAGGGCGAGAACTATCTCGTCATCAGCTACGAGCCCGGACCGACGCTTCAGGACTGTCTGATCGAAGGCATTCCGGTGACGGAGCAGGCGATTCGGGACGTCGAGGAAGCAAGGCGTCTCGTACGGGAGCGCGGATTGAATCCGCGGGACATTCATCTTAAGAACGTCATTCTGCAGAACGGCCGCGGCAAAGTGCTTGATGTCTCCGAATACGTAGAAGGCGGCAACGACAAGCGCTGGGAGCATCTCGTATGGGCGTACGAGAAGTTCTACGGTGCCATCGAAGGCCGGCGCATACCGGAGTGGCTGCTGGAAGCCGTTAAAAAAAGCTATAACAAGCTGGATCAATCCAGCTTGAATCTGGAGGATATCGCTGCCAGGGTGAACCGCGCACTGGCTAGATTCAAATGAAACGGGAGGATGGAACGGTATGGCATTGGAGATCGAAAAAAAATTTTTGCTGGCGGTGGAACCCGCCGTCTTGATCAAGGAAGGCGTACTTTCCGCGCACAAGGAGCAGCTCATCGAGCAGACGTATCTCGCGATCGACGAGACGCAGGAGCTGCGCGTTAGACGAATCCAGGAGCTCGGGAACGGAGAGGTGACTTACACGCACACCTTCAAGAACGGCAACGGGCTTGTGCGCGAGGAAGTCGAGTACGAGATTACGGCGGGAATCTACGAGCAGATGGTGAATGCATTCGGTTTCTTGCCGCTGACGAAGAAGCGCATCACGGCCGTATGGAACGGCAGGGTTGTCGAGATCGATATTTACGATCAGTTGGAGTTATCCGTCGTGGAGGTCGAATTCAGTTCCGTGGACGAAGCTAACGCGTTTCAGGCGCCGGACTGGTTCGGCGAGGACATCAGCTCGCAGAAGCAATACAGCAACAAGACGGTCTGGAAGCAGCTGCAAGGGGAGAAGTGGCAACGGTAGAATTCGGAATGGGGGAGAGACATGTCGATCCATCGTAACGGTCATTATTTGCGCAAAATGGTGCTGGAACGAGACAACGTCCCAACTTTCGGCCGTTATCCGTTCAGCTTGGACGCGATAAGGGAATTCGACGAGTTGTCGTTCCATCCCAAGGTGACGTATCTCGTCGGCGAGAACGGAGCGGGCAAGTCGACGTTGATCGAGGCGATCGCGGTGGCGCTGGGCTTCAATCCGGAGGGCGGCACGATCAACTTTAACTTCGAGACCGCGCGCACGCATTCGGAACTCCATGATTACATGCGCCCGGTTCGCGGAGCTCAGCGTCCCAAGGACGGATTCTTTTTCCGGGCGGAGAGCTACTTCAACGTGGCGACTTATCTCGATGAGCTGGATCGCGAGCCGGGATTCGGCGGGCCCTTGATCGCTTCCTACGGAGGCTCATCTCTGCATGAGCAATCGCATGGGGAGTCGTTTTTTGCGACGTTCCTGCATCGGTTCGGCGGTAACGGCCTGTACATTATGGACGAGCCGGAGGCGGCGTTGTCGCCCTCCAGGCAGCTGGCGATGCTGGCTCGCATGCACGAACTGGTGCGGGACAACTCCCAGTTCATCATCGCGACCCACTCCCCCATTCTGATGGCGTACCCCGACGCATGGATCTACCGGCTGACGGAGAGCGGCATCGAACGAACGGCTTGGGAGGACACGGACCATTACGTCATTACGTCGCAATTTCTAAACAACCGCGATCGGATGCTGCGCGAACTGCTGGAGGATGGGTAGGAGAAGCAAACCAACCTCCACGTCGCGAGTTCGCCCTGAAAGCGGCTAACTAGCTACCCCTCCGTTAGCGCCTTCAGTTGACTGAACAGCATTGCCGTCGCGGCGGGGTCCTTTTCGTTGTAGACGACATAGCGGTCCGGCAGCTTGATGAGGATGTACGGCGCGTTCCCCTTGAATACGTAAAGCTTCGCCGCCCCAAGCTCCGTCAATTTGAAGTCGCCCCGCGCATATTCCGACGTGGCGATGCCGTTTTGCCGGAAGCCGCTCGGCATGTCGTCTTCCAGCGTCAGCTCCAGCACGTCCTCCAGCGCGAACTCCAGCGGATACATCGAATCCTCGATGATCACGTTTTGTTCGTCCTGGATGATAAGCTTCGGCGGGCTCGTATCCGCGCGGACGACCATCATCGCGATCGGGATGATAATAGCCGCGACGAAGGCCAGCGTGCCGTAGTAGAACATTCGTCCCGCGCGCGTGGCCATGTTGACCGTCGAACCGATGCCGACCCGCTTGGGGACGAAAACGGACTTGTCCTTGGGATTGTAATAGGACAGGCCGTGGCGCCACAGGGCATCGCCGTCTGCCGGGTAAGTGCTGCCATCCGTATCCCCGTAACGGTACTCCAGCTCCTTAATACGCTGATGCACGACATAGATGCCGATCAGCGGTACGAGCGACACCATAAAGATGCCGCCGAACCACAAGCCGGGATCTCCCGAATACCCTTTGGAGAGCACGTTATAAGCGACAAAAGCGTTCACCGCCTCGAACAAAGCCAATGCCAGCCAAAGGATCGACCATAACCTGGCCGCCGCTGCGTTAATCGCCATATTCGGCAAAGCGTTTCGGCTATGCGCCCGAGGTTTGCCGCGGCTGAATGCCAGGTACAGCAGGAACATAACGGCTGTCATAACAAGCGACGCGAAGCCGGACAGCCTAAGCACGCCGACGCCGCCCTCCAGCGAGATCACGATCAGCGGGACGGACATCAATGCGGGCAAGACGAACCAATAGGGAGAAAGCGGAAGTTTGCCCTTCATAAGCGCTATGTCGATGTCGACTCGTACTTTTTTGCGAGTGCCGGGCGCGAACCAGTCGTTGTCGCGTTTCAGCTTGGCCGCCTTGTAGTGAATCCGTTTGAATGGTACGGTAGACGTGTACATAACGCCGGCCAGCCATAAGAATACATAGATGAAGCCTAATGAGAATGTATCGCCGAACCATAGAATAGGAAGCGCCGCGACCGCGGCCATAACGGCGAACAACGCGTAACTTTGGCGATATTCCCTCTTAAGAGAGAGAAGTCGCTCGTCCTCAAGCACCTCGATTGGGAGTTTAACGCCGAACCATAGCCCGTCTTTGGGCTTGGAATGCCCGAGATAGATAGCGACAACCGTGGCAAGAACGATCAGAACAGGCGCAAGCAATAGGTATGTTTCCATAAGTAGCCCCCTTCAGGCATGCTTGTCAGTTGCTCCGACCCACTATAATATAGACGAATTTTTTTGTCAAAAAAGAAAGGACGTACAACATGATCAGATTCGGCATTATCGGTACGAACTGGATTACGGACAGATTCCTGGCGGGAGCGGCGCTGCATCAGCAATTTAAGCTGTCAGCCGTCTACTCCCGGACGGAGGAGCGCGCCAGGGAGTTCGCCGACAAATACGTTATTCCTCACACATTCACAGATATGGACGCCATGTTCGCGAGCGGCGAGATCGATGCCGTGTACATTGCGAGCCCGAACAGCCTGCACGCCGAATACGCCATCGCGGCCATGAACCGAGGCATCCACGTTCTTTGCGAGAAACCGATCGCATCCAATAGCCGCGAGCTTGAGGGGATGATCGACGCCGCGAAGCGGAACGGCGTGCTGCTGATGGAGGCGCTGAAGTCGACGTTGATGCCCGGGTTCGGAGCCGTTCGCGAAGGGATAGGGCGGATCGGGAAGGTACGGCGTTATTTTGCGAGCTTCTGCCAGTACTCCTCCCGTTATGACGCTTACCGCGCGGGCACGGTGATGAATGCGTTCCGTCCGGAGTTCTCCAATGGATCTCTTATGGATATCGGTATCTATTGCCTGTATCCGGTCGTCGCGCTGTTCGGCAGGCCGAATTCCGTAAAGGCTTCCGGTTATATGCTAGAGTCGGGCGTTGACGGGGAAGGCAGCATTCTGATGCAATACGACGAGATGGACGCGGTAGTCCTCTATTCCAAAATAACGAGCTCCTCGCTCCCGAACGAAATTCACGGAGAAGACGGCAATCTTGTCATCGACAAGATCAGCGAGCCGGAGGTGGTGCAGCTCCAGTTCCGCGACGGCTCCGTAGAGGATCTAACCAGGCCGACCGTGGAGTTTAACATGTTCTACGAGGTGGAAGAGTTCATCCGGTTGATTCAAGAGGGCAAGACGGAGTCGGAGGTCAACTCGCATGAGCTCTCCCTGATCGTCATGGAGATTATGGACGAGGCGAGGAAGCAGATCGGTCTGGTCTATCCGGCCGATGCCCAATGATCATGCGTTACTTCACGGCCGAGCTATACGAGAAAATGCAGGTGCGGGGCAGTCTCGTCTCCCATGAAACGCTGGAGGATCACGAGGAGGACCTCCGATGGTATGCGGAGCAGAATTGGGATTACGACGCGATCGCGCGCGATAACTATCTCATGCTTGAGCCGTACTTCAACCGATATATGCCGAAAGTCGTGCGGAAAGCCGTTGATAGAGGCGAAGGAGACTTGCTTCGCTCCAGCTGGCCGTCTCCGGCCTTTCGCTCACTCTTGGAAGGATGGGCACAGTCCCTGGAGAAGGAATGGAGAGCGGCGTGCGAGACCTACCGGGAGCATTACCGTACGATAGAGAGCCGTCTTCCTCCCGAGAAAGAAAGCCTGGTTCGGCTGCATGACGCCAAAGTGCTTCAGGTCACGGTAACGGACGGCGGCTCGGGCATCGATCTGCTGCTGGATACAGGAGGCTCCATGCTGAGCGCGAGCGAGGCGTTGCTTCGGTTCAACGGAGTCACGCGTTACGACCTCCCGGATGACCTCGTCGGCAATTGGTGGCTGTACGAGGAGCTTGAGCTTCCGGCAGGGGGCATTGCGAGGGATGGAGCGGGAGAGACGGGCTTTCAAATCCGCGCGCTGCTGAGCTCCCCGAGGGGTTACCTGGCGATGAACGAGCTGTCGATTACGGCGGAGTCGGTTGTCGTCGTTTTTACGACATAAGAAAGTGACGGGGTCGATACTTTCGATCATGCTTGAATATTAGGGTGAACAAGGCTTGTCCCGCTGCAACCTTGCTTCGCGAAGCAGCGTCAAGGAGTTAAACCCTTGTGAGGAGTGGTCGAATGCGAAAGCTGGTCGCAACGGCATTGATCATGTTGGTAGCTTTGTTGGGCGGTTGTTCGGGGGACGGAGGCGCGACAGGAGACAAGCCGGGGAGCGGCAGCCCACACGACGAAGAGTGGGAGTATGGCACCGGTTACGTTTTGGAGAAAGCGGACGGCAGGCTGCTCATCGTGTCGAAGGAGTTCGAAGCGGGAGCGACAAGCGAAGACGTATTGAAGCTGGGATCGATAAAAGCGATTTGGCTGAAGGTCGATGCCGGCCCGTACGAGGAGGCGGCACTCGGAGACCATGTCCGGATTACCGTAGTCGGCGCGGTCGCGGAATCGTACCCCGAGCAAGGAACGGGCAGCATAGAGAAGATAGAGTAACGGAGATCCACAAAGAGTGCTAACGTATCTGTTACTCCGAGCGCCATCGGCGCTATTAACGCCCACAGCAGCTCGTTCGCCTACATTTTGGCTCCGTAGTCGTTTTTAACGCCCACAACAGCTCGTTCGCCTACATTTTGGCTCCATAGTCGTTTTTAACGCCTACAGCAGCTTGTTCGCCTACATTTTGGCTCCATAGTCGTTTTTAACGCCTACAGCAGCTTGTTCGCCTACATTTTGGCTCCATAGTCGTTTTTAACGCCCACAGCAGCTTGTTCGCCTACATTTTGGCTCCATAGTCGTTTTTAACGCCCACAGCAGCTCGTTCGCCTACATTTTGACTCCATAGTCGTTATTAACGCCTACAGCAGCATATTCGCCTGCTTTTTGGAGCCATAAGCGTTACTAACGCCTATGGACACTAATTTGAGTTACTTTCCGGTCCATCGGCGTTATTAACGCCTACAGTAGCTCGTCTGCCTACATTTTGGCTCCATCGGCGTTATTAACGCCTACAGCAGCTCGTTCGCCTACATTTTGACTCCATAGTCGTTATTAACGCCCACAGCAGCTCGTTCGCCTACATTTTGGCTCCATCGGCGTTGTTAACGCCTACAGCAACTCGTTCGCCTACATTTTGGCTCCATAGTCGGTTTTAACGCCTACAGCAGCTTGTTCGCCTACTTTTTGGCTCCATAGTCGTTTATTAACGCCTACAGCAGCTTATTCGCACACATTTTGAAGCCATCGGCGTTATTAACGCCGATGGCTTCTCATCAAACTGGCCGCTTCCAACAGCAACCCCTATCCTACGACAAACGATACAACGCAAACGGCTCGCCCGACCGAAACGGGGCGCTGATCTCGTCCAGCCGCGCCAAGATCGCATCGTCCGGCTGCAGCTCGAGGCTCGCCAGGTTGCTCCGCAGCTGCTCGACCCGCGTAGCGCCGACGATGACCGTCGAGACGGCGGGGCGGCGCATCAGCCAGGCCAGCGACAACGCGGCTGGCGTCGTGCCAAGCTCCTCCGCGAGCGCCGCTACCTGCCGCGCCAGCGTCACCGTTGCTTCGCCGAGGAAACGGCGGAAGCCGGGATCGGTGTCGGCGCGCGATCCGGCCGGCGCCTCCTGCGGCGTGCCGTATTTGCCGGTCAGGATGCCCCCGGCTAGCGGAAAGTACGGGATGATGCCAAGTCCCTGGTCCTGGCACATCGGGATGAGCTCGCGCTCAGGCGTCCGATCGGCCAGCGAATAGCTGGTCTGCATGGAGATGTAGCGGGCAAGTCCCAGACGGTCGCTGATGCCGACCGCCTTCATCAGCTCCCACGCGTGGTAGTTGGAAGCTCCGATATAACGCACCTTGCCGGAACGCACCATGTCGTCGAGCGTCCGCAGCGTCTCCTCCAGCGGCGTCTCGGGATCGAACGTATGAATTTGGTACAAATCCACATAGTCCGTTCCCAGCCTGCGAAGGCTGCCCTCCAGTTCGCCCATTAGGTGTCTGCGGGAAGATCCGCGTTCATATACGCCCGATCCGCGCGGCAACCCCGCCTTGGTCGTCAGAACCGCTTCATGCCTGCGACCCTTGAGCGCTTCCCCGATGATACGTTCCGACTCCGTCCCTGCGTAAATATTGGCCGTATCGATAAAAGAAATGCCGGCGTCCAGCGCCGCGTGTATAATATCGATGGACGTCCGCTCGTCGGCCCTCTTGCCGAAGGCGTTGGTACCCAGTCCAAGCGCGGATACCTTCAGTCCGCTTTCTCCCAACCTGCGATATGCCATAGTTTTCAGCTCCTTTTTTTGCGGTTATGCCGCAACGTTGCTTTCTAAATAGTATAGCGAACGAGGCACTGCGGGGACAAGCCGCAGGGCAACAAGCCGCAGAGCAACATTGAACGTCAGCCTCGCGAGAGGTATAATCTCCGTGAAGAGACTCTAGGCACACCCTAGAACATCCAAGGAGGACATCCCATGCGTTTCGTCAGCAACAAGGGGATCACGGATCCCGCGATCAATCTCGCGCTGGAGGAGTATATTCTCCGTTCCTTGCCGAGCGAGCACGACTATTTGTTGTTTTACATAAACGAACCATCCATCATCATCGGCAAAAATCAGAATACCGTGGAGGAGATCAACGCCGAATACGTGGAGGCCAGCAAGCTGCACGTCGTGCGCAGGCTGTCGGGCGGCGGAGCCGTCTATCACGATCTCGGCAACCTGAATTTCAGCTTTATCATGCAGGATGACGGGGGTTCGTTCCATAACTTCAGGAAGTTCACGGAGCCCGTCGTGAAGGCGCTTCGCAAGCTGGGCGTAGAAGCGGAGCTGACGGGGCGCAACGACTTGCAGGTGGGCGAGCGCAAAATTTCCGGCAACGCGCAGTTCCACACGAGGGGCAAAATGTTCAGCCACGGCACGCTTCTCTTCGACTCGGAGATCGAGAACGTCGTATCCGCGCTCAAGGTCAACGCGGAGAAATACGTGTCCAAGGCAACGAAATCCATTCGCAGCCGGGTTGCCAACATCTCGGAATTCCTTCCGGAACCCATGACGGTGGAGCAATTCCGCGAGACGCTGCTGCAGTCCATCTTCGAGGATCGGGGCGGAGAACCTGCCGCGTATGAATTGACGGAAGCCGATTGGGAGAAGGTGCATAAGCTGGCGGATGAGCGGTATCGGAGCTGGGAATGGAACTACGGACGTTCCCCTGCGTTTAACGTCCAGCAGCGCAAGCGGATCGAAGGCGTAGGCACATTCGACGTCCGTCTCCAGGTCGAAGACGGCAGCATTTCGGAAGCCGCGATCTACGGCGATTATTTCGGTAGAGGCGACAGCGCGGAGGTTGCGGCCAAGCTTGCGGGAACGAAGTATGACGCTGCGGCGCTTCGACAATTGACCGAGACGCTGGATCTTCCTTATTATTTCGGCCCCATTACGGAGGAACAGTGGTTAAGCCTTTTGATGTAAACCTTTGTGAGAACAAGCATTTCACTTATTAAATCTTGAAAGGAGCTGCGTCCGATGGCTGCCATTCGTCCTCCTTGCTAATCCAGGGCGTGTGCTCGTGCCCCGCCTCCAGCATGATGACAACCCGTCGCCATGTTTAATAGAGAGGGGATTTAGAGCACAACCATGTCCAACGTTACCAAACTTTATATGATCCGTTTTTTCCAAAGCCTGATTCCGGCCTACGTGATCGAGCGTCTGTTCTGGGAAATGCGCGGCATGACGATTCCCATGGTCGTCATGACGGAAATTCTGTTCGCTCTGACGATTGTCGTGCTGGAAATTCCAACGGGCATAATTGCGGACAAATGGGGCAGGAAGCGCATGCTGCTCGTAGCTGCCGTCATCGGCTGCCTGGAGTTTTTGCTGCTCTTGTTTTCTACGGAGTTCTGGCATTTCGCCCTTGTTGTCCTCCTGACGGCGGTTGCCGCGTCCGCAAGCAGCGGAGCGGATAACGCGATGCTGTACGATTCGTTGAAGGAGGAAGGCAGGCAATCGTCCTTCGAGCGAATTGTCGGGCGAATGAACGCGCTGGACATCGTATCCATTACGATTGCCGCATTATCCGGCAGTCTGTTGGCAGGGAAATTGGGCTTCTCCTTCAATTATTGGCTGTCCTTCGCCAGTATGCTGATCGCGCTGGGCTTTACGCTGACGCTTCGCGAGCCGTCCAGAGGCGATGGCGAAGGAGAAGCCGCATCGTTTCCGATTGCCGTCTACGTAAAGGAATCGCTTGCGTTTTTCCGGCGGCATCCCGGCATCTACCCCGTCATTCTGACCGGCATCATGACGGGCGCGGCGATCAATTTTGTCGACGAGTTCTGGCAGCTTTATTTGGAGAGGCATGGCATTCCCGTAACGGCCTTTGGCGTGTTCTCGGCGGCCTTGTTCTTCGCGCGGCTGCCAGGCAATCTGATCGCCTATAAGCTGAAGGAAGTCATGAAGCTGGGAACGCTGCTTATTCTTATTACTGCTGTGCTTGGGGCAGGTTTTGCATACCTGGCGCTAGCGCGGGATTGGACCGGCTTGATCGCCTTGTTTGCCGTTTGTGTCGCGGCGGGCGTCATTGAGCCGCTGGCTGCGGGGTATCTGCATCACCGAATCGATTCCGGCATGCGCGCGACGATCGATTCGTTCCAGTCGCTCGGCCTGAACGCCGCGCTGGTCGCAACGGGGATCGGATTCGGCTACTTTGCTTCGGGAATGGATCTGTTCGGCGGCTTTGGCTTTATCGGCTTCGTCTGCGCCGCGTTCCTCCTTTATCTGCTGGCCATCGCGCGGCGAATCCGCTAGAGCATACCGGAATTCGCGGGCGCAGGACTATTATTGCGGGCCAACGTCGCTCGGTCCCATGGAAGTGACGTTATCCCCTTCCGCCACCATGGCGCGAATGTGTCGGAAGATCACCTTGGCCGCGGCATACACCGGCACGACGAACAAGATGCCGACCAGGCCGGTCACGCTGCCCGCCGCCAAAATAAGCGCGATGACGGTAACGGGATGAATGTCCAGCGTGCGTCCCATCACTTGCGGCGAGATGAGATTGTTCTCGATCTGCTGAACCAGGACTGTAATCAATACGACGTACAGCGCTTTGACGGGATCCTGGAACAAGGCGACGAGCACGGCAGGGGCGGCTCCGATGAACGGACCGAAGAACGGAATGAGATTCGCCAGCATGCCAATGACGGCAAGCACAAGCGCGTATTCCAGTCCGATGATGGCATAACCTGCAAGCAGCAAGATGCCGACGATGAGACAAACGACCGCTTTGCCCCGAATGAAAGAAGCGATGGTCTCATCCAACTCCTGCAGCATAGCGGCAACGCGCGCGCGTCTGTTTGTCGGAGCGAGCTCCAGCAGCCTCGCCGAAAATTGATCGCCATCCTTTAAGGCGTAGAACAGGATGAAGGGCACGAGACTCAACATGACGAGCGCGTTGCTCATCCAGCCGAAGGCCCGGACCATACTGTTCGCGATGGAAGACGCGTACCGGTTCCATTCGGCGCCGAGATCCTGCGAGACATTCGGCAGCGCATCGCGGATTTCCGGCGACAGCGTTTCCTGGCTTTCTTTTAACGACTCCATGCCGTTCGATACGAACTTTACCATCTCGGGAACCTGCTCCACGAAGGTGAGGAACTGGGATTGCAGGAACGGTCCCGCCGTCAGCACGATAATGGTCAGCAGCAAGCCCGATGCCAGATAGACGAGAAGTACCGCGAAACCTCGCGGTACTTTTCGCCTTTCCAGCATACCTACGATGGGGCGGAGCATGTAATACATGATGACCGAAGCGGCGAACGGGAAAAACAAGGCGTTAAAGATAGAGCCGATCGGCGCGAACAGCCCCCGGTTCAGATGGATCAGATAGAGCAGGAGCATCACCAATATCGCGCCGGCGAGTCTTCTAAACCATATATGTTGTCGCTGCGTCATAACGCGCGCACCCCCTGCGAATGTCTTTTTACCATTGTTAAACGAACGGCACTCATTCCAAACATCCCATGATGAAAAAAAAGGAACTTTTCGTAAGCGAGAGGGAACATATAGGCAGAGGTGATCCTAGGTGAGCGATCTGAGCGAACATTATTTGCGTTATCTTGCGCCGGGCTATGATCGAACTGAAGTGTTGGAAGAGTTGATGGGGACTTACGGAGAAGAGGTCTGGCGCTTCGCATATTTCATGACCCGCCGGCGGGATGCAGCCGACGACATTGCTCAAGAAACCTTTATCGCGGCCTATGACGGGATGTACGCTTACAGAAGCGAGTCCAGCGTAAAAAGCTGGTTGTTCGGCATCGCGCGCAACAAGTCGCTGCATTACCTTCGAAGCGCCTTTTTCCGAAAAGTCAGGGCGATGGACAATCATTCGTTGAGCCGAAGCCTCTCCAGTGCAACCTCTTCGGCGGAACAGGTTGTCATGGATCGAATGGAGGCAGGTGCTGTCTGGGCAAAGGTGTTAAAGCTGAAGCGCAAGCACCGCGAAGTATTGGTTATGGCGTATCACTACGAGATGTCCATGGCTGAGATTGCCGCTGTACTGGGCGTAGCGGAAGGTACGGTCAAATCGAGGCTGTCCCGAGCCAAGCAAAGCATGTCCAAGCTGCTGGATGTTTCTCGAAACGAGGGGGAAATAGGATGAAGGCGAACGAATCGAATTGGCAGAACGCGCTAAAAGAAAACCCGTTCCCGGGCGGGCAATTCGACGAAACGATCAAGCGAGCCGTACGTTCGCGAATCGGGAAGCGAGGGGGCGAGGGAACGAAATTCAAGTCAGTCGCGTTCGTTTGCGCAGCGGCGATCCTGATAGTATTTGGTTTGTTTTACGCCCCGAACCTGATAGGCCGGACTGTTGATCCCGATCGATTGGAATCTAGAAACGCTTATTACAAGGGAGATGAGCTGCTTCTCCAGGTTTTTCCCGACCCGGAATTAAAGGCAGGCCGCGAGTATGGGTATCTCTTTCATTTCGCCAAGCTGGTGCAAAAAGAAATCGTAGGCAAGGAGCTTGCCATCGAAGCCATCCATTTGGGTTCCAATGAACGGGTAACGGCGCTTGCTCCGTTTATTGTGGGCGAGCCGGGTTCAGCAGAGTTGAACATGGAGCGTTACGTCGTACGTTGCGCACTTCCGATAGGCGGTCTTTGGCTGTACGAAGTGAAGCTGGACGGCAGCAACTACGCGAGCGTCGTGCTTGAAGTCGGCGAACCGGATTGGACGCCAAGTCCGACGTTTACGTCAGGGAGCTACGAGATGAGGGGGATCGAGGGGAAGATCGGCTTTATCGATCCAGGATTTGTCGCAAGGAAAGCTAACAAATATATGTGGCATGCATGGGGCGCTCCATCGGAGCTGGAAGGCAGCTTCGAAGTGAAGGCGGTTAAACAGGGAACGCAGCAAATGATTTCCGTCATTGAGGGGCTAAGGTTTGGCGGGGCTATTAATGATGCCGATGCCAGTATACCGAGCAGCATGGCGCTGCCCGAACCGGGAGTGTGGCGTCTCCTTCCATTCGTTGGAGGCCGATTAATGGAGAGCATCGTCGTCGAAGTAATGCCTCAGGAGGCGCAATCGGTGACGACGGAGCAATTAAAGAAAGTAACGCCCGAGATGACGTTTGCAGAATTATTAGAGATCATCGGAGAGAGTACGGATATCGGTTCCGGCAGAACGATTAGAGTATATAGACATACAGGAGGGACGGAGATCGTGCTCAATTACGTAAATGCAAGCGAGACCGTTTATCCTGACATATACGACACGATCCAGAATATCATCCGGAATGAATAGCACTTTCGTACGTGCAAACAAGTTCACGATGGCCAAACAAGGTGCCCAAGCAGTCATTCAGCGATGACTGCTTGGGCAACCTGTTTTTTGACCACATAGCTATAAAACTCACCCCATGCATACGAAGCCGTTTCACCTTGAATCGCACATTTCCTTCCTTTGGCGTGAAACATCTGCCGCGGCATCTCGTAATAAGGTATAATCAAATTCGCAATAGCTACAATCGAAGGAGGCCACTATCGTGGAACAAGGTCTGAATGTGGTATTAATGGAGAAAATGGCAACAGGCGAGCTTCGCAAGATTGAGGAGAGAGTCTGGTCGAAGAATATGATTACCGCGCTGGAGCATGTCAATTATATCGTCGTCGGCGATCGCGAATACGAGACGATCGAAGGGCGTTTGAACGTGGACCTGGGCAGCCTGGAGCTGCTGCTTGTCCCTATGCAGTCCTAAGCTGTACGGAAGCGACAGAAGCAATAGCAGCACTTGCAGGAGGAGGAGAGAGAATTGACTCACGAAGAGAAGCAACAATCTGGCAGCCCGGCTTCGCCGCGGTTATTTACATCCGAAGGCAAGCCGGTCAAAGTATTGTCCACATCGCTCGGCATTGCGCTGCTCGCAAGCTCCGTGTTCGGAGTTACGGGCGTATCCGCTACGGGAGCAACGACGACAAGCGGCGAGCAGCCTAAACTTGTATCCTGGTCGTCC
Source organism: Paenibacillus agaridevorans (assembly GCF_018604145.1). Classification (NCBI taxonomy): domain Bacteria; kingdom Bacillati; phylum Bacillota; class Bacilli; order Caryophanales; family Paenibacillaceae; genus Paenibacillus; species Paenibacillus agaridevorans. The sequence goes on from NZ_CP075889.1 coordinate 8,459,109, forward strand.
GATGAGGTTAAGGCCTACTTCGACGCGAGCGTAGACTGGAGTTTGCCTATGCCGTCGCTGGAGGACGAAGAAGAAGAGCCCGTCGATTCGAGCGGCGGCGGAGGAAACTCCCCCGCCGTCATCCATCATTACGGTTCCGGCTTCGGCTGGGACGATTTGCTCTTATATCATTTGCTCTTTAATAACGGCGGCAGCTACTCGTCGTCCGGCTACTATAAAAATCGTCCGGCTTATTATTCGACGAACAAGTCCCGGTATACGCCGAAGAGCTATACCAGCGACACGTTCCAGAACAAACAAGTCGCTGGCACGTCGGTCAAGCCTAAAACCTCCAGCACGAGCGGCACGATTACAAGACGTTCGACATCTTCTTCGCCTGGCGGCATCGGAGGCAAGTCCAGCAGTCTGAGCTCCTCGGGCTCCAAGAGCACGTCGAGCGGCAAGAGCAGCGGGTTCGGCGGATGACGAAGCCGGCGTTCGAGATTTTGACAGAGCCTCATCCCGATCGAGCTGCACGAGTCGATGCGCTAAAAGAGCTTGGCTTCGGCTGGGCGGATATCGAGGATGAACAATATTGGATCGACCAGATCGTCGCGCTCGACCGGAACGTGTACGAGGAGCTCCGCCAAGCTTCCGTCATGTTATGGCGCGTATTTGATAAGGCGGTTCGTCATATACATGGCAATCATGGCATCTACGAGTTGATCGGCATCCCCCCCATCCTATGGGAGATGGTCGACGGCACGCCGCTGCCCGAGCCCGGATTTATTAGCCGGTATGCAAGGTTCGACTTCGCCATCGATCAAGACGGCACCATCAAGCTGCTGGAGCTGAATGCCGACACCCCGACCGGATACGTGGAGGCCTCCATCGCGACGCCTTGGCTGTGCGGGGAAGCCGGAGTGGATACTGTCAACGCCGGGATGATGGAGCTTGTCGCTGCCGCATGGGGCGAGGAACGTCCGGATACGGCGGCATGTGTCGCTTATGGAGAGCATGCGGAGGACTCCGGCACGATCGAAGCGTTAGTCCGGCATAGCGGGCTGGACGTGGCGTGCAGAGACTGCCTGGAGCTGTACGTGGATGAAGGCGAACTAAAGGATGCCGGAGGACGCGTCATTGAACGGATGTTCGCCCTGTATCCCAAGGAATGGATAGCGGTGGACGAGGGCGGAGATGCTTTGGCTTATTCCATCGAGAGCGGGAAGCTGAAGCTGTTCAACCTGCCGCCGGCTATACTGCTCCAGACGAAAGGTCTTATGGCGGTCGTCTGGGGATTGTACGAGCTTGAGCAATTGTTTGATGAAGAAGAAAGGAACGCGATCGGGCGTTATCTCCTGCCTACTTACAACAAACCCGTCTTCGACGGAAGTTACGTCTCCAAGTCCATGTTTGGACGGGAGGGCGGCTCCGTGCGCCTTTTCGACGAGTCCGGGGGATTGGAGCTGGAGGATCAGGACGGCTACGATACAAGCGTGCTGTTTCCCACGGTATACCAGAAGCGGGCGAAGCTGGCGACCGTGCATACATCGCGCGGCGAACTGCACCTGCTCATCGGCATGTTCGTCATTAACGGCCAGCCCTGCGGCTTGCTGGGGCGGGGAGGCGGTCCCATCACGGGGAATACCAGCCATTTTATCCCGATAGGAGTGAGATAGATGACAGAGCTACACATGGCAAAGAAAAGGCGGAAACCCAAATTCGGCATACTCGTGGCGGCTCCGGTGTTGGCGCTGGCGCTGGTTCTCGCGGGTTGTTCCACGAACACCCAGTCCGTCTTCCATACCGACTCGTCGGCGAATTCATCTACGGTCAGCGACGTGGCGCAAGTGCCATGGGATTACAAGATCGTGGAAGGGACGGTCGGCGATCTGATTGGCAGCGACATGACCATCTTGCCGGACAATACGCTTATGCCCAATGACAATAATTATGCAACGGGCGATAAAATTTGGGGCCTGCAGTTCATGGACGCCGAGATCATAACGGATGCCCAGAAGCGCAACGAGATTCGGTTGTCCGCATGGCGGACAATCAAGACGTTTAAGGATGAGAACTCGGCGAAAGCCGATATGGATAATTTGAAACTGCTGCTGACTACAGAGGTTGATCTGGTCGGCGTCTACAAGACGGAATACAACGGGGAAGTGCGTAACTTTGCCGTCGTGGAGCTGCCTACGGGCAATCGGATGAAGCAGCCGATCGACGATAAGCGTTACGATGCGCTCGCCAAGGCGAAGACGGTTAACGTTTATTTGGAGGAAGTACATGATTTCGCGGATTATGATCTGGCGTATGCAAAATTTCGGGGGTGGGCCAATTGACGGTCGTCTTTAATATTGTCGTTAGCGTTATCGTAATTATCGGTTTGCAGTTAATCGGAATGGTCGTATTTAATTGGATTACGCCGTTCAAAGACATGGAGGAGCTGCGCAAAGGAAATGTCGCCGTCGGCCTCGCGCTTGGCGGCAAATTCATCTCGACGGCGATCGTGCTTGGGGTTGCGGCTTATACGAACTCATCGATCTGGTTCATGATATTGTGGTTCGCGATCGGGTATGTGTGTCTGCTTGCGGCGTATCTCATCTTCGATCTGTTTACGCCCGGCTTCAAAGTATCGGATCAGTTGGTCAAGGGCAACGTAGCCGTGGGCATTATGTTGTTCTGCGTTTATCTGGGCTTCGCGTTTGCCATCAGCAGTTTGATTATTTAGAGCTTTCTATAACAAAACAACAACGCCTCGGCAGCAGCCGAGGCGTTGTTGTTATTCTATAGCCGAACGAACGCCGTAATCGGCAGGATCCAGCTCCGGCCGGCGTCCGAGCGCCAACAGGGCAAGCTGGCAGCCCAGATAAGGGCCGGCTGTCAATCCCGACGAGCCTAGTCCGTTAGCGGTTAGCAAGCCTTCCCAGCCGGGGACGGCCCCAAAGACGGGGAGAAACCCCGGTGTAAACGGGCGGAAGCCGATCCTCGTCTCAACAAGCTCGGCATCGGCAAGACCGGGAGCGGCAACCAGCGCTTTGTTCAGAATCTCCTGCAAGCCTCCGGCAGTCACCCTTGTATCATCGCCATCCGGATCGTTTTCATGGGTGGCGCCAACTACGATTTTGCCGCCGTCGAACGCGAGCATATATTGGTCGGAGGGAGGCATAACTACCGGCCAGCCTCCTGTGTCGGGTCGATCTTGGAGGCGGAGATGGGCGATCTGCGCCTTCTGCCTGCTAACTCGCATCGTAATGCCCAGCGGCTGCAGCAATGGTCCGGCCCAAGCGCCGGCGCATACAATCACCGCGTCGGCAGCGACAAAACGATCCTGCTCGGGATGAGATCCGCTTCCGTGGTTCCATCTTGCGGTCTCGGGTGGATCGATGACTCCCTCGCCGCTTGCAGACCCCAAGCTATCTTGTGCTGCGTCACCGCCGTTATGGACCGGCTTTGCATCTGCAATAGTCGCGCCAATAACCCGGTTGCCTTCGAAGGCAAGCGCGGCGTTGCCCTCCCGGTAATGCGCGCCAAGCTTGACCGCTGCGCGAATCAGCGCATCTCTGAGAGCTCGGCCATCGACGCGCGCCGCACCGCTGATTCGTACAGAGCGGCTGCCTTCCGCAAGCGGAGGGAACTGCGACAGCGTCATCTCCTCATCGCACAGATCAATCTCGCCGATCTCGGGAGCGTCCTCCTTGCGCTTGCGGGCGAGCGACTCCAGCGCGGAGAGCTTCTCCGCGTCTTGGCGCAAATGAAGGGCCCCTACGCGGGAATAACCCGTCTCGGTTTCGCCAAGCTCTTCGAGCTCGCGGATTAGGCCCGGGTAGAATCGGGCACCATTTCTGACCAGGCGGTACCAGACGGCATTTCGCCGCTGGGATACCCAAGGACAGATGATGCCTGCAGCTGCATCCGTCGCTTGTCCCTTGTCCTTCCTGTCTATGATAAGCGTCTCCGCTCCCAGCTTTGCCAGATGATAAGCCGTAGAAGCTCCCGCGATTCCCGATCCGATAACGATACATTTCATAAGTCCCGCAATCCCTTCCGACATTCTTTCTCTATTATAGCCCATTTGTCATATAGCGCCAGAAGCGGTCATCGCATCATCAGCTGCGAATCTGCAAACAAAAAGCTCTCCATCCTGGTTGGAAAGAGAGCTTGGAAAATAAGGGGGAATCAAGCATTCTACGGCGTCTGCTTGCCTTCTAGCACCTCAACGTCGGCAGCGAGCACCGATTCGCCTTCGTAGATCATAAAACGTCCGTCGAGCCATTCGACGCGAAGCAGCTTGCGGTCGTCGGACTGGTAACGCCAGACGGATTGCTCGCCGCCTTGCATAAAGGGAGTCTTGCCGACCGTTGTGACATACTCGGCGTAATGCTCCTCCATATGATACGTGCGTCCGTCCAAATCCAGCGTCATGGGCACTTCGGTGATACTGTCAAGCCTGCCGTCGATGGGAGAAAAAAACGAATAGGCGTTAGTCTCGCGTTCCTCCACGAGCAAGTAGCTCAGCTCCGCGCCATCCTGCAGCGTCAGCATCGTCGTGCGGCGCCGGCTGCTCAGGACGCGGCCGATCACATGGTAAGTGACGAGGGATACCTCGCATATGTCGCCGGGGCCGGTCGCTAGAATGCTGCGAGCCGCGACCGGCGGTTCCGGACGCTTCATGATGCCTTTCAGTCGTTTGAATATGCTCATATCGTCAACCGTCGATTCTTAGTTTTTTTCGTATTGCTTGAGCAGTGCCGCGAGCTCGTCTTCGACCGCTTTGTTTTTGCCAAGGTTGGCGAACTCGTCGTCGAGCGACTTGCCTTTGGATGCAGCCAGATCGTTCGTTGCCTCCGCCATAGCTTCCGCCTGGAGCATCTTCTCCTCCATGCGCTTCATGCCTGCCGCAGCTGTACCGGAGCCGAAGCCCGACATTGTTTTGTTGATCTGCGTCTGCGTCTTGGCCGCTTGGTAACGGGCAACAAGCGTCTCGCGTTTGTTCTTCATGTCTTCCAGTTGCTTGCGCATCTCATCCAGCTTGGCGCGAAGATTGTTGGCAAGCAGTTGGTTGTCCGCAAAAGCTTCCTTGTATTCCACCATCTTTTTCTCGACGGATTGTTTGTCTTCCAGCACGCGGCGAGCGAGGTCGACATTGCCTTCCTGAACGGCGATTTGAGCCTGCTCGGAACGTTTGACGAACAGCGCCTCCTGCTCCTCGTACAGCTTTTTGAACTTTTTCTCGAGAGCGATCTGGGAAGCAACGGCTTTCTCGGCGTCTTGCAGATCCTCCGTCATATCGCGAATGTATTGGTCGGTCAGCTTGATCGGATCCTCGGCTTTCTCGATCAGGGAGTATACGTTGGAGAGAGTCAGGTCGCGCAATCTTTTGAACAAGGACATGTGATAACCTCCATTAGTTTTTTGTTTTTTTTTGAAATATAAGAAAGTATAAGTTTTTTCACTATACCGTGCTTATATTTCCCGGAATGAAACGAGCCGCTCAACCAAAGGGCGTTGCAGCCGTTTCGCCTTGGATGTCTAGTTATACGCAATACCATTATAATACGTTTCAACGGATTGAAGGGAGAGTAGAAATATGTTTTTTTGCGTTCTGGGGGAAATGCGCGGCTGCCGCTATCAGCGATAAAGAAACCCGCTGGCGTTTAAACAGGGGCATTAGAGGGTAAGTAGGGTGCATGGTTCAAGTTCAGCTGCAATTCCCGAGCTCTAAGATGAGCGAAACTTCAGGTCATCGTCGGCGATATCTCCGTCCCGGATGTTCGTAACCGCTCGACGGAATGTCGAATGAGGGAACGAAGATCAGGAGATAGTAGACAGAGTAAGGAGGGAGGAATAGGCATGACGTTAACGCATGAGCAGCGGATCCAACTGCATGGCTTCAATAATTTGACCAAATCGCTCAGCTTCAATATGTACGACATCTGTTACACCAAGACGCGCGAGGAACGGGAATCGTACATTGCTTATATTGACGAGCAATACAACTCGGACCGCCTGACGTCGATCCTTCGCCAAGTGGCCGACATCATCGGAGCGCATGTGCTTAATGTGGCCAAGCAGGATTACGTGCCCCAGGGGGCAAGCGTGACCATTCTCGTCTCGGAAGGACCTATCGTTGAAGTGCCGGAGGAATCGTTCGAGGAGTCGCCGGGGCCGCTGCCGTCTATGGTCGTCATGGCGCTGGACAAGAGCCACATTACCGTACATACGTACCCCGAATACCATCCCGACGAAGGCATCAGCACGTTCCGCGCGGATATCGACGTATCTACCTGCGGAGAGATTTCGCCTCTCAAGGCGCTTAACTATCTCATTCACTCCTTCGACACGGACATTATGATGATCGACTACAAGGTACGGGGCTTTACTCGCGATATTTTTGGCAAAAAGCTGTTTATCGACCACGAGATCAATTCCATCCAGAACTATATTCCGGAGGAAGAAGGCCGTCAGTTCGATATGATCGACGTCAATATTTATCAGGAGAATCTGTTCCATACCAAATGCAGGCTCAAGCAGTTCGACTTGAACAATTATTTGTTCGGCTATACGAAGGACTCTCTGTCCCAAGAGGAACAGGATGAAATTACGGAACGACTCAAGACGGAGATGGACGAGATTTTTTATCATATTGGAAGATGACCAAGAAATACCCAATAAAATGAAATGAGGTGCGAAGATGACTTCTTCTACGACCAAAAAACAGGTGCTTCCTCCGCAGAACCAATCGCGACAGCCGGGCATTGAATCGCAAATGAATCCATTGCCGGCGTTCGATTCGCTGAATTACAAGGCAGCCGGCAAGCTGGAGGGCAAAGTGGCTCTTATTACGGGTGGGGACAGCGGCATTGGCAGAGCGGTATCCGTTGCCTATGCAAAGGAGGGCGCTTCGGTTTGCATCGTCTATAAGGACGAGCACGGTGATGCCGAGCAGACGAAGGAAATCGTAACGGGTCTCGGAGCGCGTTGCCTGCTGATCGCTGGCGATATTGGAGACGAAGCGTTCGCGAAGGATGTTTTGAAGCAAACGATTGACGAATTCGGCAAGCTGGACATTCTGGTCAATAATGCGGCCGAGCAGCATGTAAGGAAGAAGCTGCAGGACATTACGGCCGAGCAGCTTCATGCCACATTCCGCACGAACGTGTTCAGCATGTTCTACCTGACGATCGCGGCGCTGCCGCATCTGAAATCGGGGAGCGCGGTCATTAATACGGCATCGATTACCGCATACAAAGGCAATCCGACGCTGATCGATTACTCCTCCACAAAAGGAGCGATCGTCTCATTTACTCGCGCGCTCGCGTCCAATCTTGCGGCGGAAGGCATCCGCGTAAACGGCGTTGCGCCGGGACCGATCTGGACGCCGCTCATTCCGGCGTCGTTCGACCCGCAGAGCGTATCGGAGTTCGGCTCCGACACGCCGATGGGACGTCCCGGGCAGCCGTTCGAGCTCGCCGCCGCATACGTGTATCTGGCATGCGACGACTCCAGCTACATGACGGGGCAAATGCTGCACATTAACGGCGGCGAAATCGTAAACGGCTAGGTAGCCGCCAGCTCCGCAGGCAAGGTCGAGGGCGCTGTTCGTGCAGTTACCGGCGTGACCTACGAAGTCGCTTGAAACGGCAAGCACTCCACATGTGTGGAGTGCTGTTCACTGTTCGTTTAGTTCGTATATATCGGATATCAACATTTAGGTTTAACATAGCCTATGCAAAAGCAGGTCATTGTTGTATCGGCTGTTTTGAAAACTGCTTAGATTTAATAAGGGCTACCTCATCCATCACCTGTCAGCAGGCGGGAGTGGAGGAGGTAACCCTTTTTGCGTATATGGGAGTATATCATTTCGCCTTACGTCGTAGCCGTTTCACCTTGGATAAATGGCTGGCATCTGCCTTCGTCGCGGAATGATCCGTATCTTGCGGCGTCTTGGCCTACGGCTCCCGAACGAGCAGCTCCTCAAGCAGCTCGGCAATGGATGCCGGGGCCTGCTTCTCTACCAAATACGCGTGCGGTCCGGAGGGATCATCCATCCAACCGTTGGCGCCGCTTTCCGGATCAACGATGATACGTCCGCGCACGATATCCCAATATGGAGCTGCTCCACGGGCGGCATACAGCACGCCGGTTAGATCCCAGCTCGGTCGCGTCGGTTCCTCCCCGAGGTGGGCGGCGTAGCTGCGGCGCACGGGATGCTCATCTGGCACTTCTGCGAGCAGCCGTGCTCCGGTAGGAATGGCGGCGCCTATTTCGTAGCCGGTAAAGGTGATAGACGTGGGCCAGTTGGCGCAAACGTAAGCGGCGGACCCCGGATGCATCTCGAAGTTCCATTCCTTTCCCGCAGGGAAGTGGCCGCCCATCACGATGAGATGCTTAACCTTGAGCGCGGCGAGCTCCGCGCCGGTAAGCCGCGAGACGGCGTCAGCTTCTGGGTCTGCGTCTGCAAGCAACAGATGCATCAGATTAATGAGCGGACCGATCGCGACGATGACGACGCTCCCGTCCTCCGCTTCTGCAAGCAATTGGCGGTAGAGGGATGTGGCGTCTGGTACAGACCGTCCTTCGGGATAACGGTTGTGGCATGACGTTGCAATAAGTCGATTGTATTTCTCATATGGCTCTCCCACTAGGAAACCGGGAGCTTCTAATGTGCCAACCGGGATGTCGCCTCGGCCATAGTACACATTGATCGCGTCCAGACAGCCGGCTCCCCACGGGCTTGATGTGTTATGCATCATTCCTACCGTGCGAAGTTGCCCCTCAGACTGCAGAGCGTGCAAGACAGCTACGGCGCCGGCATCGTCGCAGTCCGGTCCTATATCCGTGTCCAGGATGATGGGAACAGGACCCTCGGCAAGCATATAGAATGCTGGCTTCGCTTCTGTCGTCATCGGTTGTCACTTCCTTCTGGCATGGCCGGGACGGCGGGAAGCCGCAGCAGAGCTTGCTGTCTTAGAAAGGTATCAAGCTCGCTCTTGGACGGCATGGCCGATTGGGCTCCGACTTGCCGGATCGCGAGCGCGCCGACGGCGTTGCCTATGCCGACAGCCTCCTCGGGCGTGCTTCCTGTGGCTAACGCATAGGCGAAGCCGGCATTGAAGCAATCGCCCGCGCCTGTTGTATCAACGGGCTCCGATGGATACGCAGCGATATGCTGCAAATCGACATCGCGGATGAGATATGCGCCGTCGGCACCGGCCTTCGCCACGATCGTATTCACGCCTTTGCGAAGCAGGATGTTCGCGGCTTCCTTCAGCTGCAGCACGTATTGCTGATGGCGGCCTGCATAATATTTGATTTCCGTCTCGTTCGGCGTCATGTAATCGATATATTTGAAGATGGCGTCAGGCAATTGGGAAGCTGGAGCGGGGTCCAGAATTACCGTCTTGCCAGCTCCTTTCAGCCGTTTGATTGCGTAAGCGACTGTACCGATCGGCACTTCCAGCTGGAACAAGAAAATGTCCGCTTCGAGCAACTGCTCCCAACATTCGTCGATGTCAGAGGGTGTTAGCAGCCCGTTAGCTCCAGGTGAAATAATGATCTGGTTTTCTCCCAGGGGGTCGACCAGAATCATCGCCGTACCTGTCGCGGCATCTTGTTCGACCCGAATGCCGGCCGTATCTACGCCGTTCATGCGCAGGTGGCGGATGTAGTCGCTGCCGTGAATGTCGCCGCCGACCTTGCCCACCATGCTAACGTTTGCCCCGAGACGCCCTAACGCGATAGCTTGATTGCCTCCCTTGCCGCCAAAGAAGGTGGAATAACCGACGGATGTCAGGGTTTCACCTGGGAGCGGGAAGCGCTCTACGGCGGCTACTAAGTCGATGTTTAAACTTCCTATAACGCATATGGATTTCATGTATCTCTCTCCTATCCTGCTCTGCTAAATAGTCTATTCTTTGACCGATCCCATTACGATTCCATGAATGAAGAAGCGCTGAAGGAAGGGGTAGACGACGAGAATCGGCAGCGATGCCAATATAATTTGGGCCGAGATCGAATTCCGATTCGTCAGCGATGCCATGACCGTCTGCTGGTCCGCATTAATCAGATTACGGGATGCGAGAACAACATGCAGATAGGTCTGCAAGGGGTAGTTCGCAGTGTCGTTCATGAAGATCAATCCGTCAAACCAGGAATTCCAATGCCCGACCACGCTGAACAGCGTAACGGTTGCGATGACTGGCATAGACAACGGGATGAAGATACTCGTCATGATACGATATTGAGACGCCCCGTCCACCAGCGCGGCTTCCTCTAGTTCTTTGGGCAGCTGCCGCATGAAATTGACCATCAAGATGACGTTGAATACCGGTACAGCTCCCGGAAGCACGAGCGCCCAGATCGTATTGATCAGATTCAGCTCGTTGATGATCATGTACATCGGAATGAGACCGCCGCTGAACAGCATCGTGAAAACAAGGAACCAGATGTAGATATTGCGTCCGCGGAAGTAGGAGCTTTCCTTTGACAGCGGATAAGCGAGCATAATCGTCAGGAGGAAGTTCAGCAGGCCGCCGACCAATACGCGCAGCGAGGACATACCAAAGGCGTCCCAGAACTTGCCCATCTGGAGAATCGTTTTATAAGAGTCCATGGTAAATTCGATGGGAAGCAGGCCGACCGAGAACTTGGAAGCCGGTCCCTCTCCGCTAAGCGATACCATGGCGATATGCCAAATAGGGAGGAGGCACAGCAACGAGATGAGGGCGAGACCAACGTAATTGAAAATATCGAAGGGCTGGAGTTTGTTCAGCCGTCCGTTCATGAGAATACCCCCGATCCATAATTAGAAAATACGGTAGTTTGCATAGCGGCTGGCAAGTCTGTAGGAGATGACGATCAGGACAAAGCCGATCACTGATTTGATGAGTCCGATCGCCGTTGCTAAGCCGTACTGCGCTTGAATCAAGCCCATCCTGTAAATATAGGTGTCGATGATATCTGTAGAGCTGATAACCATCGGATTGTATAAGTTGAAAATTTGGTCAAAGCCAGCGTTCAATACATTGCCAAGACTAAGTGTGGACATGAGCACGATGACAGGCAGAATGCCTGGAATCGTAATATACAGCGTCCGCTTCCAGCGGGTTGCCCCGTCGATCGCGGCTGCTTCGTACAAGGCCGGATTAATTCCGGTCAACGCGGCTAGGTAAACGATTGTAGAGAAGCCGAATTCTTTCCAGACATCCGACACAACAATCATGATACGAAACCAAAATTCATCCCCGAAGAAGAAGATCGGAGGGATGCCTACAGACTGCAAAGCCTGATTGAACGCGCCGCCGTTGATAGATAGAACGTCTACCAGGATGCCTCCCAGAATGACCCACGAGAGAAAATGGGGGAGGTACACGAGACTTTGTACCGTTCGTTTGAACCACATGATTCTGGCTTCGTTAAGGAAGAGCGCGAACACGACAGGCACGACGAGCCCCGCTACGATTTTCATAAGTGAGATTTCGATTGTATTGCGGATCGTTCCCATCGTATCTGGCAGCTCGAAGAGGAAACGGACATGCTCAAAGCCAACCCATTCCGAAAAAATGAAGCCCTTCGAAGGATTAAAGTTCTGAAAGGCGATGACGATGCCGAACATGGGGAGGTACGAGAACAGCAGCAATACGAGAACGCCGGGGGCGACCAGCAAGTGGAAAAATGTAAGATCCTTTTTGTTTATTTTCATGGCTGTCCCTCCGCGATTACTTAAAGATAATAGGGCGGGGGAATAAGCTTTGGTCCGCTTTCTCCCGCCCTATTTGGCTAGCTTAAATCCTTATTGCTGTGCCGAGGCCCATGCGTTGACTTCCTTCGTAATGTCATCGCCGCCGAGCGACTTCCAGTCGCTTGCGAATTTGTCGAACTCGGATATATCCGCTTTGCCCATAATAATTTTGGTGAACGTCTCCAATTCGAGCTTGTTCAGGCTGGCTTGACGTTTAGTCATCGTCTCCGTTGGTGCGCCGAGGTACGATTCGTGTACGAAGCTGTCGCCATATTGCGCCAGCACGCCTTCTGACTCCAGCAAATATTTGTAGTACGCCCAGCCGTTAGGCTCATTTTTTTTGTAGGCATTCCATTTCCATACGCCGTCGGGATGCGTCACAAGCGAGCCGTCATCCTTGGCAGCGGCTTCTTTGAATTGCCCGCCAATGACCATGTTTTTGCCGGGATCGTCGAAGAAATAAGGTTTGGCGTACTGGTGGATTTCCTTGCCTGCGTATTGCGGACTTCCTTGGATGTCCTTGTAGAACAGATCGTTGTATTGTCCACCCTCGATCCACATCTCCGCCCAGAGGTTCATCGATTTGATGAGCGCTTCAGGATGCTCCATATCCTTGCTTGCGACCATCCAGCTAAATACGTTGTTCGGGCGCTTCGGCATGAGGCTGCCGTCCGCCGACACCGGAATCGGGTAGGCGTTCCAGTCGGAATCCGGCGTATGGGACATCGTCGTCGATAGCGGATACAGCGGCTGCCAGAACGCTCCGAAGTAGATGCCGCCTTTGCCTGCTCCCACATCGTCCGCCGTCTTGCCCCAATCCTTGGCGCCGAACTCCTGATCGATGGCTTTGGCTGCGTAGAGATCTTGCAGCTTGGCGAGCGCTTCCTTCATCTCCGGCTGGATGCTGCCGTAGACGAGCTGGCCGCTGTCATCCTTGACCCAGGTTGCGCGATAAGCTTTGTAGGCAGAGGAGACGCCGTCGAAGGCCATGCCGAGAGCATTGTCGAGCGCGATGCCATACGTATCCGCCTTTCCATTGCCATCTGGATCGCGTTCCGAGAATGCTTTTGCCACCTCGTATAGTTCGTCGATCGTCTTCGGTGGTTGCAAGCCCAGCTTCTCCAGCCAATCCTTGCGGATGTACATGATCGCCACGTTCTCGTAATAGTCGTTCGGAACCGGCATGCCATAAATTTTTCCGTCCTTCTTGGCTGGGGCGAAGCCGGCGCCTCCGCCGTATTCCATTGATTTGCGCAGCAGCGGGGAGGCATAAGTTTCGTAGGCTTCTGTTAAATCCGCAACTTGATCCTGGTTGATCATGCGGCTGAGCTGGTTTAAGTCGACCTTGGAAATATCGGGAATGTTGTTGGTGTTAATAGCAAGATTCAGTTTCTCCAAGGACTGTGACGCATCCGATACCCATTCGTTTTTGAACTGAATTCCTAGTATTTCGAGATATTTTTTGGTCATGATATTGTCGTCGATACTCTCGCCTTCTGCGAACAGTACATTCGAGCCCGTTGTGCCGACGACGGATACTTCGATAGGCGGATCGTATTTGCCTAGCGGATCAATGTTTGCCGCCGGAGTGGAGGATTCGCTTGGTGTGTTGCTATCTACAGGAGCCGAAGTGCTGTTGCCGCCGTTCTCGTTGTTATTGCCGGATGAGCATGCGCTGGACAGGATGAGCGCGCTTGCAGCGAGTAAAGCCGCAAAGGAACGCGTACGTTTGTTGATCATTGTGAATCGCCTCCGTAAGTTAGGTATGTTCATAACGTTTGGTATGGTTAAAGTTTAATGACGCTAATGTCGTCGATGGCGATGTCTCCGCCTTTGAGTCCCCAGACAAGACGATAATCCTTGAAGCTGCCTGTGCGGACAACATAGGTTCGGGATTCTCCCTCCTGGCCGGAAGCCCCGTACCAGCGATGAACGAAGCTTGGAGTATTTCCCGATTTTTTCGACTCTGCCCCGAAGCGGAAGTAACCTCCTCCGCTTGGCGTAGCAAGCGGCTTCCACCTGAAGGTGACGAGATAGACAGAGTCCTTCTTCAGCTTGAGAACGTTCTTGCGGCTGTACAGGAAGTTTCGTTCGTCCGATACGGAGGAGATTGACCAATCGCCATGCAGACCTGCGGCACCGCTCAGGCTGCCGGCTGTCTGGCCCGTGCCGAGCTCGTATCGGGAGGCTGAGAGACCGCCGGACTCGAACGAATCATGGACCGCCTCCAACTCCTTCGTAATGACGATGTCATCAATCGAGATCGCGCCGCCGGAGCGAAGCCCCCAAATCAGATAGTAGTCCTGGAAGGTTTCGTCTGTCGTAAAGGTCACCGTCTTGGTTCGGGTCAGTCCCGAGTCGTCTCGCCATGTCGTGAAACCTTTGTCATGCGCGAAGCTGCCGCTGCCGGTGCGGGCAAGGAAATAATAGAAGCCGTTCGGACCAGGGGTAGCAGTTGCCTTGTATCGGAAGGAGACGGTGTACGCCGTACCGGGCTCCAGTGCGATCTTAGCCGTGTCGCTGTACAGAAATTCGGACCAGTCCTGCGTCGACGGGGCGCTGCCATAAGCCGAATAACTACCGTCTACAACTTTATCCGGTTGGTTCGTGACGACGCCGAGTCCCTGAAAGCCGCCAACATATTGGGAGGAAGCGAAGGAGCCCCCTTCGAATGCATCGCGGATGGAGTCATCCTGCGGCATGGTCACGCTGCCGCTCTCCACGTTCAGCTTGCCGAGCAAATATCGGTTCTCGGAGTCGCGTCCCTCGATGCCGAGGCGTATCGCCGGATTGCCTTGATCGTCAACCAATGCGACGCGGACGTCGTACTCGCCGGGAGCGATCGATGTCGGCAGCTCGAAGGATGAGAAGGTCTCGTATACTTCGCCCGCCACGAACCCCGTCATGTCGAAGTTCTCGTCCGTCGCACTCCAGACCGTATCGCCGCTGCTGTCCGTCAAATACAGCTTAAGCGGGTAATTCTTGTAGCTGCGGCCAACTCCAAGGTTGGACCAGAGCTGCCGAAGCTCAAACGCGCTGCCGGATTGGACGGCAGAAGGGAATTGCGCTTGGTTAATGACGAGCCGATAGCCCATTCGTTTGTTGCCCTCATCGATGAGATCGGGCCGCTCCGAGTAGAAGGAAGCTGCGCCGAAGTCGCCGTCGTGTCCCATCATGGTGATGTAATTGGGATGGAGCTGAAGCGCCTCCTCGAGGGCCGAATCCGGCGTGTAGCCCGAGCCATTGCCGACGTAGTAGCCGTATCCGCCGAAGAACTCCGCGATGAGTGGGAGACTGCGGTTGCTGCGGAAAAATGATTCCAACAGCTGTCGGTCATACTCGCGCAGCGCGCCGGCGGCCCCGTCTCTGCGGAACGTCAGGTTTGGTTTGGTCAAAGCGTGATCGAACGCGGACCAGCTCATATATTCCTCATAGGAAGCTGGATTGTTCACGGTCGGCGTCATTTCGCTTCGCCATTCGTAGGAGTTGGAAAGGGCGAGTATTTTGTCCCCGTTCCATGCTGCGTACCACTTGTCGATAATGGCTCGAAGCGTGGAGATTCGCTCCGCATAACTGTCGAAGTCGTGGCCGCTGTGCCACTCGCCCCAGGTGCCGTACCCTCTCAGGTCGACGATGTCGAGTCTGGGGTCATCTCTGTACCGGTCCGCGAACGCTTCGAGGAACGTCTCCAGCTTCTCCATGAAGACCGGGTTCGTATAATCCGGCAGCTTGAAGGTATAACCTTGATCGAACCGCTCTTGGTAAGGTACTCCGTATTGCTGGAACAGCCACTCCGGCACGCTCTTCGCGTATCCGTAGCCCGAGATCATCATGGCGTCCGTAGAGATACGGAAATGGATGCGCTTACCCAAATTCGCCCAATACTCGATTGAATCGTCGAGCAGCGACCAATCGTACACGCCTTCTGTTGGCTCCAGTTCTCCCCAATGGGTCAGAACAGCAACATTGTCGACCTCGGGGTAAGTGCCCGTGCGTCCGGCGTCTAAGTGGCCGGGTATCGCATTGTCGATGAGCACCCAGCCCATGCCAGGATTGTGCAGCACCTCATTCGTCTGTACGGGCGCGACGCTCACGAGCTCCGACTGTATGGCAGATGTACCAGATGCGGCGACCGTTCCGGTTGCAACGGTAGCGCCTCCTTGCGCCGCCAGCGTCGCGCAGAGCAGGAATGCGGCGGTTTTCCGTGCAGCTGTTTTTCGTAATCGATTGCCCAACTCAAACCCTCCTCTCTTTTGTGAAAACGAAAATGATGGCCGTAAGCCCTTACATGCTTACAGCCATCATTATAGGAGTGTTTGAGTGCACTATTTTAAGGTGTTCTGGTCTACTGGTTGAAGAGGACGAAAGGAGGCTAGCATCGGAGCGTTAAAACTTATCGCAGCGAATCCAGCTTCTTGTCCATCGCGTTAAGAATGTCGTCGACCGTTCCATGACCGGCTATCCAATCCTGGAAGCCGCGGCATAAGACATCCGCTACGCCGACAGGCCAAGCCTGGTTGCTAAAGTAAATGGAGTCGTGTTCCGTCATTAGCTTCGTATAGTCGTCGAACTCGGGGATGCCAAGGTCTTCTCCCTTATACATAGGGAATACGGCGTAGTTCTGTTTATAAAGCTCGTAAAGTGGAGAAGCCGGGTCGTACTGATAGGCGAGAATATCCAGTACTTCGGGCAAATGCCGTGTATTGGCGTTGATGACGGTACCGCCCGCGGGTCCGACAGACAGAAGCAGCGGTTCACCGGGCTCATTGCCCGGCAGCGGCATGAAACCGATCTCGAACGCCGCCGCGCCGCGATTGCCGGCGCTCTGGTCGTCCCCGCCTGGCTTGTCCGCATCCTTGCCGCTGGCCGTCAATCTCGCGTGGTCCCAGTTGCCGTTGAACATCATCGCGGCCTGTCCTTCTGAGAACAGTGCAGTCGCCTGCGCTGCGCCGACGTCCAGGGAGCCGGCGGCGATGTAACCTTTGTCGTACAGCAGCTTATATTTCGTCAGTGCTTCCCGCCAAGGGGAGTCGGCGAACGTACGGGTTCCCTCCAGAAGCTCCTTGTCGAAGTCGGGATACTCGGAGTAGACGAGGGAAGCTGCGAGCTGATAGAGACCGAATTGGATAAACCAGCGGTCCTTGTCCGGCATAACAATTGGCGTAATACCTGTGAGCTTAAGCTTCTCGCATAATGCGAGGAAGGACGGCCAATCCGCAGGGAAGGAGGTGATGCCTTGCTGCTCGAACAGCTCCTTGTTGTACCATGTCGCCATGATGCTCTGTCCCTTCGGCAGGCCGTACACTTTCCCATCGACCGTAAAGCCCTCAAGCGAATCCGATGTGAACCGATCCAGGATGTCCATGCCGGTCAAATCCTGCAAATAGCCGGCTGCGACTAGCTCCTCAAGCTGGCGTTTCGGCCACCATTCGAAGAAATCGGGCCCTTCCCCGGATGATAACTGGACAAGCAATGTTTTTGTATAGGGGTCCTCGGGCAGCATGTCGGATTTCAGCGCAATGCCGGGAAAGCGCTGCGCAATGGCATATGGAAATTGCCGCATGACATATTGATTGTTATCCTCATTATCATCGGCAACGCCCATATGCATATAACGAACGGACACTTGTGCGTCTGGGTGCGTCTCCGCTGATTGTTCTCCACTGCAGCCTGATAATAGAACAAACAACGTCAAGACGAACAAAGGGAGGGAACGATAGATAGGTATTGCGCTCACTCCATTCTCTTAATGTATGCTACAATTATACAAAAAAACGCTTTCACGGAGTAGATGCAATATGAGATTTGCATGGGGACTCAAGAATCGGCTTTTAGTCGCGTTACTGCTAATTTCGTTAATTCCGATCGTCGTTGTCGTCGTCGTTACCTCAAGAAACTATGCTTCTTTAGTAGAGCGCCAAGTACAAGAGGTATCGGCTAACGTACTAGAACGCTCCATGATCCGAATGTCCAACCAGCTGGAGGAAATCGGCCGCGTCTCGGAATATATTGCCTATCAGCAGACGGCCGGGGCCGACGACTCCTTGTCGTTTCTTAAGCGGTATCTCGTACCGGATTCCGTGAGTGAGTACGAGCGGCTTCGTAATGACCGGGATTTTCGTACGGCGACAGAGAGCTTGCTGCTAAGCCATGATTATATCGAGGGCTTGTACTTGTTTGCGGAGGACGACACTGTCTTCGCAAGCACTAAGGGCTCGGAGCTGCAGCTTGATTATGAACCTCGCGATTCGGAATGGTATAACCGTACATTGGAACGTCAAGGCGGGATCTACGTCAGCGATACGGGATATCAGAAGTTTCTGTTGTCCGATCAAATGTCGATTACTTTCTCGCGTGCCCTATATGATCCGAGGACGAAGGAACGGATCGGCGTACTTCTGATGAATTGCAGCGTGAAATTATTCGATGAGCTAAGAAACGGCGTACTGGATGACCAGCACATCGCTGTCCTAAGCCCGACTGGAGACAGGCTTTACGAAACCTATTCCAGCGAGGGCGCCCCCTTTGTTCCAAGGGAGGCGAGCGGCAGCAGCCTCGACAAAAGAGACAACAGACTTTATGTGTATGACACGTTTTCCTCTTATGACTGGCGCATGGTGATCTCCGTTTCGCTGGCTTCGGTGGCGAAGCAAGTGCAATCGACACGGACATTCGCGATCGGGTTCGGCGCATGCTGGGCTTTCGTTGCTATCGCGTTGTCTCTCTGGATTGCCAATACGTTCTCGAAGCCCGTCAGCCGGATCGCCGTCCTGATGAAGAACTACGACAAGGGATTGCAGCAGCAGACGAGTCTTGAGCGCTATACATCCCGTACGGACGAGATCGGCATATTGTACGGGCAATATGCGAATATGCTCAAGAAAATCGATACGCTGATCCACGAGCGCTATCATAGTCAGTTCATTGCCATGTCCGCCAAAATGAAGGCACTCGAAGCACAGATTAACTCGCATTTTCTATTCAACACCCTTGCGACGATCAATAGCATTGCAGAATTGGAAGATGTCGATAGTATCGCGGAGATGTCCAAGGCGCTCGGGGATATGTTTCGTTACAGCATTAAACTCAATCGCGACGAAGTAACCTTGCAAGAAGAATTAGAGCATGTTGGCAATTATATGCGAATCCAGTCATACCGTTACGGCAACAAGGTCGGTCTCGAGATCGACATCAGACCAGGCCTGGAGAATATGACGATGCTGAAGCTGCTTATGCAGCCCATCGTGGAGAATGCCTTATACCACGGTCTCGAGGCCAAGAAAGGGAAAGGGATCGTACGAATCTCAAGCGGGGAAGATCAGACTGGCTCCTGGCTCGAAGTTTCCGACGATGGCGCTGGCATCGAGGAGTCCAAGCTCGCTAGTCTGAGGGAGATGCTGGCCAGACCGCCCGCATTCGAGCAGTTGGGTGCTGAATCCGGCGACAGCAGATCAATCGGCATTTATAACGTCCATGCCCGTATCTCGCTTTATTATGGCGAACCTTACGGACTCGAGGTGTATAGCGCCGGAGAGGGCAAGGGTGCGACGATTCGCCTCCGTCTCCCCAATGTTAACGGTTAGACATTGGCTTGGCGAACTATGATCTTGATGTTGGGCTAGCTTGCTTCAGGAAGGGAGAACGAATACATGTATCGATATGTCGTGATCGACGACGAGTCGCTAATCCGCAGAGCCATCGTCAAAAAAATCGCGTCGCTCGGTCTGCCGCTCGCTTGGGTGGGCGAAGCAGAGGACGGAGAAGAAGGACTTGATCTGACGCTGCGGGAAAGCCCGGACATTGTGTTGACCGATATGCGTATGCCTGCAATGGATGGGATTTCCCTGCTCCACGCTTTGTCTGAACAGAAGCCGGATGCGGCATTGATCGTCATCAGCGGGTTTTCGGACTTTGAATATACGCGCGAAGCCATCGCGACCAACGTCATTGACTATATTCTAAAGCCATTCGATAACAAAGAATTACATGCCGCGCTGGAGAAGGCGATCAACTTCCATAGAGAGAAAGAAAATAAACGAAAGAGCGATCAGGAGCGGGAGTTGGAAATGGATCGCGAGCGATTGTCGGCGTGGTTATGCAGGGGCGGAGCAGACGAGCAACTACAATCGCTGACCAAGCAATACCGTTCTGCCACGATTAAGGGGCTGCTAGGTGCGAACTCTTTTGCCGTAGGTTTATTTACTCTGCCGGACAGTCATGCCAGATTGTTTCCGAACGTGGAAGATGCTGATCGGACGCTGTCTGGGTCGACGGGAGAGTACATCGTCCGATTACCTCATCCCGAGCGGACGGATACGGCATTAATCGTCATTGGAAGCCAAATGGAAGCGGAAAAGAAGGTTCGTACGATGCTGAGTCAAACGATCGAAGAGGTGCAACGGTCCGGTGGTGAGGCAGTAGGAGCGGCAAGCCGCTCATACGGTAAGCTGGAGGAGCTTCGTATGGCATATCGAGAGGCTTGGAGCCTGTTAGACCATCGACCGTTCGGTCAGTGGACGGGACTTCTCCAGGAAAGCGGAGCTGTCTATAAGAAAATGGATGGGTGCTGGCCTTGCCGCGACGATCTCTTATATGAGATTGAAGTTGGACATGTCCAGCAAGCCCTCTATATGACAGGAGAGCTGTTCAAATATATTCGTAGTTTAGATGGAGCAACGCTTGCCCAAGCGAAGCAGTATTGCGTCCAACTTGCGCACGATATCGCAAAAGTCGACAATCAAGAGAGAGAAGATGAGATGAATGACGATGATCTCGGCCTCATTACATCTATGCGACAAGCAATGGATCCGATGGAGCTAGAACATCAGTTTACCGAGTTGGTTAGAACGATATCCGAGCGTGTGCTTGCTTTATTGCCTACAGCCGCGGGGCAGATCGGACAAGTCAAACATTATATTGATTTACGTTATTCACAGCCGATTCGGCTGGAGGAGGTTGCGGAACGCTTTTACCTGCATCCTGTGTATCTCAGTATGGTGTTCAAAGAGAGTATGGGGGAGACATTTCAGGATTACTTGAAACGACTGCGCATGGAGCGGGCGAAGCAATTGCTGTCGTCTACTAAATATAGGATTGATCGAATTGCGGGCATGATCGGCTACGATAACGCCAAATACTTCTACAAAGTGTTTAAGAAGGAGATCGGACTCACGCCGGCAGAGTATCGAAAGAGTCAAGGGACAATCGAATAAAACGTAATCGATTTGTCGAAAAGCATAAAGGGAAATTGCGTCCACTGGTGCTTAAGGAAGTAGAGAAATTCCGAAATTGCGAAAGATCGAGAATGGATTCAAGCTGCTGGTGTGCCAGGGATGCCACGACCTGCGGCTTGTTCTGTATCGCTGCAAAGAGAGATTCTGTAAGACGTGCTCCGCATGTGCATATATTGGTGACGATGGACGGAATGAAAAAGAATGGGGAAGGTTTCTATGTGTATGCGCCAAAGCAGAAGGGGAATGTGAAGGAACAGCTGAAATATATAGGACGTTACATCCGCCGACCGGCGATAGCAGTCAGTCGAATCGAAAGCTATGATGGAGAAACGGTCACGTTTCGATACGTGGATAAGACAGATGGAAAAGAGAAGTACGAGACGATCCCGGTAGAGGAATTTATTGGGAGACTGATGGCGCGCCGTCTCTTGGATCGTCTCGGGACGATTCAGATCCGAAGGCGTCCCTGTCACGCTCCTCCCCGTACAATAGACCGTCGCGCCTGCCGCGCCTAGTCCCACCGCGATTCCTCTGCCAGCGCCCCTGGTCGGGCCCGCGACAACCGCTATTTTCCCTTGCAAAGGCAGCTTGTTCATATTCATTTCACCCTCCTGGTCCTGTAGTAGTTGTACTTCCTCTATAATAAGTCGCATAATATGACAACCTCTGTCATGATTAACGAGATATAATGTTAGTGATAAGCGCATATTACAATCAGGGAGGGCCACTATGCGGGCAAGCCGATTGGTAACGATCCTGCTGTTGCTTCAAAATAGAGGAAAAATGACAGCACGCGAGCTGTCCGAGCAAGTCGAGGTGTCCGAACGGACGATTCTTCGCGATATGGAGGAGCTCAGCGCCTCTGGCGTTCCGGTCTACGCCGAACGGGGCAAGGAGGGAGGCTGGCTGCTCACGGAAGGTTATCGAACAAGCCTTACCGGCATCCATGCCGACGAGCTTGCGGCGCTGCTCTTCGCGAGCCGTACCGATCTGCTGAGCGATCTCGGCCATGAGCGGCAGCTGCAGGCGGCGATGCAAAAACTGCTTGCTGCCGCAACGGACTCGGCACGAAGCGGGGCGGAGGCCGCCAGGCGCAAGCTGCATATTGACGGTGCCGGCTGGCATCCCAATCGGCAGCAGCGCGAGCCCGCGCCATGTCTGGCCGCCGCCCAGGAGGCGGTCTGGGCGGAGCGGCAACTTCGTATCGCCTACATGCGCGATGGAGCGCAGAAAAGCCGGATCGTCACTCCGCTCGGACTTGTCGCCAAACGGGATGTCTGGTACCTCATCGCGGGGACGGAGGGGGACGGGATTCGCACCTTCCGCGTCTCCAGGCTTCTGGAGGCGGAGGTGCTTGCCGACTGCTTCAAGCCGCCGGCAGAGTTCGACCTTGCTGCTTACTGGGAGACATCGCTGGAGCAGTTCCGCGAGCGTCTGCCCAGGTATCCCGCCAAGCTCGGCATAACCGAGGCGGCGCTGGTCAGACTGAAGACCGAACGGTTTGTAAAGGTGATAAGCGTCTCGGGAGCGGAATTTGTGGCGAACGAGAGAAGCAATGTTGAGCACAAGGCCGCATGGCTCGTCGCGGAGGTGGAATTCGAGACGCCGGAATCGGCGTGCGGGATCGTATTGAGTTACGGAGGACGCATGCAAGTGTTGGAGCCGCCGGAGCTGCTGCGCCGCGTGCAGGATGAAATCCGTTCGGCATCAATGTTATACTTATAGAAGTCTGCCGGATGTTCTTCTGGCAGCTTGAGAAGGTCTGGAGAACATCCGGCGACTACCCTATTATTTGAGGAGATGCAAATACATATGACAACGAATCTTCAAGCGAATTTCGAGAAATATGCCGAACTGATCGTACGTACAGGCGTTAATATTCAGCCTGGACAAGAGGTGTTTATGGCGGGAGCTTCGATCGAGATGGCGGAGCTCGTACGGGCCATTGCGACCAAGGCTTACGAGGCCGGCGCTTCCAACGTTCACGTCGATTGGGTGGACGACTACCTCTCCCGTCTCAAATACGAGAAGGCCGATGAAGCCATCTTCGGCAGCTTCCCTTCATTTGAGACGATGAAACGCAACCATTTCGTCGAGCGGGGTGCGGTCTTTATTTCGTTGACGACTTCCAGCCCGGATCTGCTTAAGGGGATTCCATCGAGCCGCATCTCGGCTTTCCAGAAAGCTTCCGGCGAAGGGTTGAAGGAGTTCCGCAGAGCGATTCAGTCCGACAAGGTCAGCTGGACTGTCGTAGCCGGCGCGGGTAAAGAGTGGGCGAAGAAGGTGTTCCCGGACGTTTCCGAAGAAGTGGCGGTCGACATGCTTTGGAACGCCATCTTCGATTCGGTGCGCCTGCATGACGCCGATCCCGTATCCGCTTGGGTGAAACATAACGAAACGCTGCACGAGAAAGCCGAAGTGTTGAATGCGAACAAGTTCCGCAAGTTGCATTATCGCGCTCCAGGCACGGATCTGACGGTAGAACTGCATGAGAAGCATATCTGGGTCGCGGCAGGCAGCACGAATCAGAAAGGTTTCTCCTTCATGGCGAACATGCCGACGGAAGAAGTGTTTACCGTGCCGCTTAAGACGGGCACGAACGGTTATGTATCCAGCACGAAACCATTGAGCTACGGCGGGAATATCATCGATAAGTTCAAGATTACGTTCGAGAACGGACGTATCGTGAAGGCCGAAGCCGAGGAGGGCGAAGAGATTCTCCGGAAGCTGGTCGACATCGACGAAGGCAGCCACTACCTGGGCGAAGTTGCGCTTGTGCCGCATCACTCCCCGATCTCCGAGTCCGGCATTTTGTTCTACAACACGTTGTTCGACGAGAACGCTTCGAACCATCTCGCCATCGGCAGCGGTTATGCCTTCAATGTCGAGGGCGGCAAAACGATGTCGGCCGAGGAGCTTGAAGCGCATGGCGTCAATGCCAGCATTACGCATAACGACTTCATGATCGGTTCGGCGGAGATGGATATCGACGGCATCAAGGATGACGGAACCATCGTACCGGTATTTCGCGCCGGCAACTGGGCGATCTAGCTCGCTGCAGAGAAAGCCTCTACCCACTGCCGCAAAGGCAGTCGGAGAGAGGCTTTCTGTCCGTTATAACCATTCATTTCCTAATCATCCAACTCCCTATATGACATTCGTCATATCGTATTCTTGACGTTTATGACTGCCGTCCATGATGCCGTTATTGCTACAATGGCAATAACAAAGTTAAGGCGCGGAAAGCGGCCCTCATGAGATGGCATGCGGCGCCTGTCCAAGGAGGAAGCCGCGATGTCGGAATTGAAGCAATCACAGCTTAAGAAAAGCGTTGCACCTTTCGAAAGAAACGACCTTAAAGTCAGTATCAGGCAGCTTGCCAATACGCTGCTCCCCTTAATCGTCCTATGGGCTGCAGCCTACTGGAGCTTATCGGTCTCCTATCTGCTGACGCTTGGCATCGGCGTGCTCGCATCGGCATTCGTCGTGAGGACATTTATCATCTTCCACGACTGCTGTCACGGCTCGTTCTTCTCGAACAAGCGCGCGAATGACATTCTCGGCATCATTACGGGCGTCATTACGCTGGTACCGTACCAGCAATGGAAGAATTCCCACGCCATTCACCATGCAACGAGCAGTAATCTGGACAAACGAGGCGTCGGCGATCTCTGGATTCTGACGGTGGAAGAATTCGCGGCTTTGACGCCGCTTCGCAAGCTGGCTTACCGGGCATACCGCAATCCGCTCGTCATGTTCGGCCTGGGTCCCATCTTCGTGTTCGTGCTGCAATACCGATTCAACCGCAATGGAGCGCGCCGCAAGGAGCGCCTTAACACCTACTTGATGAACGCGCTGATCGTTGCCGTCTACGCTCTGCTTGGCTGGGCGCTCGGCTGGCAGCAATTCCTGATGGTGCAATTCCCGATCTTCTATTTGTCCGGCGTGCTTGGCATTTGGTTGTTTTACGTCCAGCATCAATTCGAGGACTCCTACTTCGAGAAGAATGACGAATGGAGTTACGTTATGGCGGCGGTCGAAGGAAGCTCGTATTACAAGCTGCCGAAGCTGCTGCAATGGCTGACGGGCAACATCGGCTTTCACCATGTGCATCACTTGAGCCCGAAGGTGCCTAACTATTATCTGGAGGATGCCCATGATGCGACCCCTCCGCTCCAGAAGGCCACTACAATTACGATTATGCAAAGCTTCGAGTCGCTCAGGTTCCGGCTGTGGGATGAGCGGGACAAGAAATTCGTCAGCTTCCGCGACGTCAAGGACCGGATCAGCAATCGCCGCGAGCGTTTGGTAGGGGCTCGCAGACATAAGCGGGCAGGGTAAGGTCAAGGACTGACCTGGCTCTGGGAGAATGGGCGGCTGCGCAGCTCGTTGCGCAGCCGACCTATCAGGGATAAAATAAAGGAAAGACATGCAGAAGGAAGGTCGGCCCGTGAACAAGTGGCATCAAATATTCAGTCGCAGTACCGGACTTAGCGCCTACGTATGGGTTGTCTTCTGCATTCTGCCGTTCTATTTCATTTTCAGATCGTCGTCAACGCCCGAGGTGGTATCCGGCATTGTGATGATCCTTTTATTTTTTGTGTGTTATCGTCAGTCCTTCGTCTCCAAGGGATGGCTCGTCTACTTCTGGACAAGTATTCAGATTCTCATCTCCATTGCGATGACGCTGCTCTTCAGCTACGTGTACTTCTCGATCTTCCTAGCCTTCTTCATCGGCAATATTAAGAACAAAGCGGGCTTTTACACCTTGTACGCGATTCATCTCATCAGTACGTTCATCACGGTCAACTATGGCCTTGTTACGCAGAACAAGCTGTTCTTCACGCAATTCCCGTTTATTCTGATCTGTCTGATCGTCGTCATCCTGCTTCCATTCAATACGTACAGCCAGAAGAAGCAAGGGCAATTGGAGGGTCAGCTCGAGGATGCGAACAAACGGATCGGCGAGCTCGTTAAGCTGGAGGAGCGGCAGCGGATCTCGCGGGATCTGCATGATACGCTGGGACAGAAGCTGTCGTTGATCGGGCTTAAGAGCGATCTTGCCGGCAAGCTTGTCTTTCAGGATCCAGAGCGGGCACAGGCGGAGATGCTCGAGGTGCAGCAAACGGCCCGGACCGCGCTCAAGGAAGTCCGCGAGATGGTCACGCAGATGCGAGGAACGCGTCTCGACGAAGAGATGCACCGCGTCGGTCAAATATTGACCGCGGCCAGCATTGAGCTTACCCTTGCGGGGGACCCGAAGCTGGCGAACACGACGTTGCTTGCGGAGAACGTGCTCAGCATGTGTCTCAAGGAAGCGGTAACGAACGTTGTGAAGCATAGCGGGGCGTCGAAATGCAACATTTCGATTCTCTCGGACGAAAACAACGTAGCCGTATCCGTCTGGGATGACGGCATCGGCATGACGTTGAAGCCCGGCTATTACCGGGGCAACGGATTAAGAGGAATGAAGGAGCGGCTCGAGTTTGTAAACGGCAGTCTGGAGCTCGCCTCGGACAAGGGAACGATGGTTACGTTCCGCGTGCCACATGCCGTGAAGCAACCGATAAAGGGGCTGGAAGCATGATTAAGATCGTAATAGCGGAGGATCAGAGAATGCTTCTGGGCGCTCTGGCCTCCTTGCTTGATTTGGAGGAAGACATGACCGTCGTCGGCCGCGCCGGCAATGGCGAGGAAGCTATCCAGCTTGTGCATGAGCATAAGCCGGATATATGCATCATGGATATCGAGATGCCTTCCAAGAGCGGTCTGGAAGCGGCAGAAGAGCTTAGGGGACGCTGCAAGGTCATTATACTGACCACGTTCGCCCGCTCCGGTTACTTCGAGAGGGCGCTTAAGGCAGGCGTCAGCGCCTACCTGCTCAAGGACAGTCCCAGCGAGGAACTGGCCAGCTCGATCCGCAACGTCATGGCCGGACAGCGTATTTACGCTTCGGAGCTTATGGATGAAGCCTACGGCGGCTCGGGCTTCGACAATCCGTTGACGGAGCGGGAGAGGGAAGTGCTGGGTCTTGTCGCGGACGGCAAAAATACGAAGGAGATTGCCACGGAGCTGTTTTTGACGACGGGGACGGTGCGCAACTATATTTCCGTCATTCTCGATAAGCTTGGCGTCAGCAATCGGATCGAGGCAATTACGCGGTTCAAGGAGAAAGGCTGGTTTAAGTGACCGGTCTTTTTTTTTGTAAAAATTTATCTTTCTCATTTTTCTTGCAACTATTTTATCCTATAATTCGTATTACTTATGGTACATATTGGTACACTTGATAGGTGATATGCAGGGGAGTGGGAGGAAAAAGATGAATAATTGGTTGAAGAAGGCAGCGCCGGTGGCGCTTGCCGGAACATTGCTGGCGGGCTGCAGCTTCGGAAGCGGCAGCAAGGAAAACAACGCAGAGCAGACGGTAAGAGTGATGTATTACGACGAAAGCGGATTTTTTCAAAACTACGGCATGCTGTACAGCGCGCTGAACCCCAACGTGAACTTCGAGGTTGTGTCGACGCAAAGTCTCTATCGCTCGGGACCTTCGGAGGATGGCGAGGAATTCGACTATGAAAAGGCGCTCCAGAAGCTGATCGACGAAGAGAAGCCCGATGTGCTGATGATCGATCAGGGCCAATACAAGAAGTTGGCCGAAGAGGGCAAGCTGCTTGATATCGAGGCTTATATGGCGAAGGACAAGTTCGACACGGAAGGTATCGTGCCAGGCATGCTTGATTACATGAAGGAGCTAGGCGGCGGACAACTGTACGGCTTCCCGTCGAGCTTTAGCAGCCAGGTGCTTTATTACAACAAGGGCTTGTTCGACAAATACAACATCGCTTATCCGACTGACCAGATGACTTGGCAGGATGCCATTCAGCTCGCCAGACAATTCCCGATCGAAGGGGAGGCGGAGGATCGTGTCTACGGCCTTAAGATCGGCTACAGCGGGGACCTTAACGAGATGTCCTCCATGCTCGCTTCGGCCGAAAATCTCAAGTACGTGGATACGAAGAGCAAAAAGATGACGATTGATTCGGACGGATGGCGGAATGTCGTACAGACGTCGCTGGACGCGCTGAATTCCAAGGCGTTGTATTTTGAAAACATGAATCAAGGCATGATGGGCGGCTCCAGCAGCTACGAAGACTATTTGATGCGTAATCCATTCCTGTCGGGACGTCTGGCCATGACGGTGGACAGCACTTATCTCATGCAGCAGATTAAAGAAGCAAAAAATTATATTAAGGACGAGGGCGCCGTTATTAGTGACTGGGATATGGTCACTATGCCGGTAAGCGCACAATACCCGGATCAGAGCGCCAACACTTGGTACAGCGACATCTTCGCGATCGCGAAGGACTCCCCTAACGCGGAGGCGGCGTGGGACTTCATCTCCTACATCTCCAGTGACGATTATTCGCGAGTGAAGGCCAAAGTAACCAATATGGGAGGCTTCCCTATTCGCACGGCGTATATCAAAGATGAGGAAGGCCGCAACTTTGCAGCTTTTTATAAGCTCAAGCCTACCCAGTCGATGCAGGATTATCGTGATTTCGAAAGTTTGAATCCGCAGTTCAACATGATGTTCTACAGCCACATGCAGGAGGAATTCAAGGCTGTACAGGACGGCACGAAGAGTATCGACGAAGCGCTCAAGACGCTTCAGGTCAAAGGCGACGAACTGCTTAGCCAGGAGCCGATGACGGAAGAAGAGATGAACAAAGAGATGGAGAAGCGGATGGCAGAGGAGCAGAAAAGAATGATGGAGGCAGCAGGCGAGGGCACCTCGGAAGCCCTCGTGGAATAAGCAAACTCTGTTATGCTCAAGTTACAAAACAAAGAAAGCGGCGGCCCGTGGGGGTTGCCGCTTTCTTTGTTCAATTATAGGAATTAATAAAATTTCAGGGTGGAGCGCGAGATCAGTCGTTGTCGCTACGGCGTACGTGCGCGATAGCGACAAACGAGGGACGGAACTCAGAGCCCTTATTTCATCGAATGGAGGAGTAAAGGCAGGGCTAACGGAACCAAGAGACTTTATTGATTGATGATAAGGGGGATGGAGCGCGATTGGTTTGGAATAAGAACGCTCAGTTCCGTAAGAGTATCCAAAACCGTTGATTTGGCGAAAATAACGTCGCTCAGTTCCGCATACACTTGGTTAGTTTGGTCAACATGGCCGTTTTGTTCACTCTTTATTGCATAGGTTTTGCAAAGCTTAAGGTCGCTCATCTCCAAGAGGCACACCGTATATCGCATCGGAAAATAGAGGGAAAATCCCCCTTTAATCTGGGAAAATCAGAATATCGGCTCCGCTTAGAGGGAACCTCCCTTTAATCGGGGCGGCTCGCCCCGAAAATAGTGATTCGGCCAGAATTAGAGGTAGGCTCTAGCACAAAAAGGACCGTCAGTTAGATCATCCTAACGTTTTTTTTTAACAGGCGGTTTTCTTAACTTGCGTCAAGGAATTGATAAGCGTATAATTACCCCCATTATTTCAAGGTTAAATTGGAGGTGCTTCCGCGTGGAGAAATTGAGGCTGATTAAACCGTCTGTGCAATACAGGGAAGCCTACCTGGCTTTCTACGAGGATTGGATTGCAAGCGGAGAATCTATTGTGCCTTGGGTAGTGGAAATGGATCCATCGGACTTCGAGGCGTATGTCCAATTTCTATATTCGGCCGACGCCGAAGAGAAGTTGACGGATAGGGGGTGGGTTCCGCACTCGACCTATTGGTTGCTTGACGAGAAGGACAATATCGTCGGGGCGCTTAACTTCCGTCATCGACTGAACGAAAAGCTGCTGGACAGCGGAGGTCATATTGGCTACGGCATTCGCCCATCGGCAAGAAGAAACGGCTATGCGTCGTTCCAGCTCGGTGCAGCGCTCGATATTGCCCGCAGGAAGGGGCTGGATCGCTTGCTGCTTGTGTGCGACAGCGATAACGAGGCGTCGGAGCGCACGATCCGGAAGCATGGCGGCATAATGGAGGATGAGCGTGTGACTTCGGAAGGTAGTACGGTTAAGCGGTTTTGGATTGCTCTCGATTGACATGTGATAAATCTGTTGGCATTTGCTGATCAGGTCAGGATACTTATCCATGATCGACCCCCTGCAACAACAACATCCCATAAGCGTTATTAACGACTATGGAGCTCGTAACAGTAACAAATCCATCCCATAGGCGTTGTTAACGACTATGGGGCTCGAAACAGCAACAAATACATCGCATAGGCGATGTTAACGACTATGGGGCTCGTAATAGCAACAATAACGACGTTCCTGCTTCGAGGCATGCCAAAGGTAAGCCTTGAGGTCGGGTGGCTTTCGCTCGCTCACAATTTGCTCACTGAGGCGGCAATAGACCAAAAGCTAGAAATGGCGGTGCAGGGGTAATGCCCTAGCACCGCCATTTCTTCGTTTTGACGTTTCATTTAACAAGTGGGCTATTTCATCAAGCGAGCGATCAAACTTTTGAGACAGCTCCTTTTTGCAGTTTTTTAGTCGAAAATAAAAGGCTGCTATTGACACGATGAACATAGCATTGTAAGGTTAGTTACATAAGTAATGAACCACATAAGTGATGAGGTGATTATGTGTTTGATGACCGAAGTCCCATCTACCAGCAGATCGCGGACGGCATTAAAAATGATATCGTTAGCGGCGTGCTGGGGGAAGAGGAGCAAGTGATGTCAACCAACCAATATGCGGCGTTCTATCGGATTAACCCGGCAACTGCGGCTAAGGGCTTTCAGTTGTTAACGGATGAAGGCATTTTGTACAAGAAGAGGGGGATCGGCATGTTCGTCAGTCCGCAAGCGAAGGGAATGCTGCTGGAGCAGCGAAGGGAGCGGTTCTTCGAGGAGGTCGTTGACAAGATGGCTGCCGAAGCCAAAGTAATCGGAATCCCGGTCATGGATATTGTAAAAAGACTGGAGCAGTTGAATGGAGGGGAAGAGCAGTGACGATTACGATTGAAGTAAGCCGCTTGGGGCTGCTCTATAATAAGTCCGCGAAGGCGCTGGACGATGTAACATTCCGTCTGGAGGGCGGCAAAATATACGGCCTGCTAGGCCGGAACGGCTCAGGCAAAACGAGTCTGTTGTCGATACTGGCCTCGTTCCAGCAACAGACCTCGGGAGAAGTGCGAATCGACGGGGAAGCCCCATACGAAAACGAGCGCATTGTTAACCAAGTCTGTTTTATACAGGAAAACGGCTATCTAGCCGAGTCGTTTAAAGTCCGCGACGTTATCAAGCTTGCATCGGACTGCTGGCCGAATTGGGATGCGGATTACGCGGAACGGTTGCTGAACCAGTTCGAGCTGCCGGCCAAGAAGCAGATCATGGCGCTTTCCCGCGGCATGAAGTCGGCGCTGGGCGTTACGATCGGGCTGGCTTCCCGGGCTCCGATCACGATTTTCGACGAGGCCTATCTAGGCATGGATGCACCGTCGCGCTACTACTTCTACGAAGAATTGCTCAAGGATTATATGGAGCATCCCAGAACGATCATTCTCTCCACTCACTTGATCGAGGAAGTGTCGGATTTGTTCGAGGAGGTTCTGATCCTGGACAAAGGCAAGCTGGTGCTTCAAGAGGAGGCGGATAAGCTTCGCTCGCGAGGCTCCGCCATTATCGGCCCGACGGACGCGATAGACCAATTCGCGGAAGGATTGACGATACTCAGCGAGCAGAAGCTGGGCGGCACCAAATCCATTACCGTATTCGGAGAGCTTGGCGCGGAGCGCGAGAAGCGGGCGACACCGGATGGATTAACGATCGGGCCTGTCTCTTTGCAGGATTTATTCGTTCATTTGACCAGAAAGGGGATTGGCGGCGATGAGCGCAAACATGGCTAAGGGGAAACGCAGCCCCGTAATGAACGTGGCTTTTCATTTGTGGAGCGCATATAGGCATGTATTGGTTTGGTTCTGGATTATCTTTACCGTTATTTACTTCGGCATTAACGAGATGATCATGCGGGGGATCATTCCGGACGAGAGTATCAGGAATTCGGGGAGAGAATGGGACGGCGCTTCAATCGCGCCGCGAATCTTCCTGCTCGTGCTGGGCATCTTGCTGACGATAGGCTCGTTCAACAGCTTCGTATCGAACGGCATTACGAGAAGGAGCTTCGGCAGAGGAGGACTTCTCTTCGCGGGTCTGCTGTCCATCATTTGCACCTTGTTGCATCTGCTTGGTTACCCTATCGAAATGTTGATCGTTGAAATTAGCGGAGCCGAGCGAATAATGCAGTACCCCAATCTCGCGATTGTAGCCATAACGAATCTGCTCATGTACTTCGGCTACTTCTGCGGAGGGTGGCTGATCGGCACCGGCTTCTATCGTTTTCATTGGTTCAAAGGGTTGTTGGTCTGCGGGCTCGCCGTAGCGTTCCTGATAGGAATGGAGACGATGACGGCGACGGAGCTGACGGGGAGCGCCGCGGCGGATCAAGGCATCATCCTGCTTGTGCTCGCGTTGGCCAGTTTCTTGATCGTCTGGATTAATGATGGTTTCTTGCGCAAGATAGCCGTTAAGCGGAAGATTACTTTGTAACCAGCGGGTAGAAGATGTATTTGAAAAAGGGACTTTCCCTCTCGGTCTGATCTTGTCGACCGGGAGAGAAAGTCCCTTTGTTGTAACAACCTTATTTGAGCTACCTTGATTCCATGGTGGCTGGCAATGGCATGATATCGATGGAGCCGCTACCGTTCCAAATTGGCTCGGGCAGTGGAGGGTAGCTCAGCGAGCCTCGCTCCTCCAGCTCCTTAATGCCGCTTGCCTTGAGCATGGAGTCGGATAAAGTGTAGAGAGAATCGCCGGAATAAAGAATACGGCGCACCGTCTTGGAGTAGTCGTAACCGTATTGGCCGCTTTTTCTCAGATCGTCCTCCGTTAAGTGACTGATCCGTCCCTTAAGCTGGAAGCCTTTTTGGAGATCGATGCCGTAAACATACGCGCCCTGGTAGACGAATTCGCCATAAGCCGGGAAGTCGCCAGGCTGAAGAGCTTCTTTGATCTTGATTTCGTACAGCTCGACAGGGAAAGCCATCAATCCCTTGGTCTTGGAGAAGAGGAGAGCTTTGTGATTATACAGCAGCTCCGAGCCCGTGCCGCGATCGCCGATGACCTCCTTGAACAGCTCCTTCGGCTGCGATACGTCAGACACGTCGAACATGGCAATCTTCATCCCTTGATAGAACGCCATCGTCTCGTCCGGTCCCATGCCCTTGGACGGTACTTCCACCGTCTCCTTGCCGAAGCCGATAATATGATTCTCGTCGTACGGATGGAGATAGTCGCTGTAGCCCGGAATCTTGAGCTGTCCTAATACGGCAGGATTCATCGGCTGGCTCAGATCCACGACGAACAACGGATCGACGTTGCGGAAGGTAACCATATAAGCTCGATCTCCCATGAAACGGACGGAATAAATCCGTTCTCCCGGCGCGAGACCTTCCAGCTTCCCGACTACGCTCAACTTCTCGTCGAGTACATAGACGTTATTCTTCGAGCCCTGCTCGCCGCTTGCCCACATATTGCCGCTCGTAAGCGCGACCCGGAAATAACCTTCGTGCTCATCCATGGAGAACTGATTCAGCAGGCTGCCGGGAACGGTGCCTTGGCCGATATAGACGACCCGGCCTTGATCGAGCCGGAATTTATGGAACTCCGTGTAATCCGAGTAAGAGTTGTTCTTCGCTTCGTATTTCGAGATGGCAACGTACAGATGCTTCTGCGAAGCGTAGATCGTGTTTCCCGAACCAAGATAGGCGGATACTTGAAGCTCGCCATCCGGCTGGCTTAAGTCTACGGAGCCGACTATCATCATGCTGCTGTCCGCAGGCTCGGGGAAATAATGCACGTCGCTAAGCGGCAGTTGAAGAAGCTCGTCGTTTGCGGCCGAATCTCCGTAGAACGGCTCGGCTTCGGTGGCGAGCGTCTGGGCGGTTGCCGCATTGTCCTGTACGGATCCTTTTTTCGACGCCATGGCATCGTAGAAGGGATAGTAGTAGCTGTATTTGTTCGACACCATATAAAGCGAATCGCCAATCTTGCGGGAAGAGACGTAACTGCCTTCCTGCGACAGTTCACGTACGAGTTCCGGCTTGGCGAAGCCCTTTAACTCATAGACATAAGCGACCGTCAGGCTTCGATGGTTGAAATAAGGCAGGATGGAGACACCTTTGCCAACTGGCGGTGCAGCATCAATGGCGATGGCAGGCGCTGCCGATTCACTGGAAGAAGGGGCGGCAGTCGTTTTGGCACTCGGCAACGAGCCGCTGCTTCCGGCACCAGCCGATTCCGAACCGGGATTGGCTGGTATAGGCTGCACTTCGTTTTCTGGCTGGATGACATGCGGTGTCATGTCAGAGATGCTCCGCTGACCGATTACGATTAGATGCTTGTCGTCAACATACAACTCCTGCGGCTGGAAGCCTTCCTTGGCGTCGTACTCCAGGACGGCGACCAGCTTCGGGTTCGAGGCGTCGGCAATATCGCTAATGATAACTCTGCCGCCGCTGATCTGGTAGACGAATCCGCCATCCGTCTTCGCCCAATCCGCCTCGTCCACACCGTCTACCTGCACGTTCGTCGTGGAATGATCGTCGGAAGGAGGAGAACCGTCCGGACTAGGAGCTGCAGAGCCGGAATCCGCTCCCCCGAGGGAGGCGGACGTCTCCGCTGCTGCAGTCGCCGTAATCGACAACTTGTTCTGCGACGTCATTGAGGCTTGAAGCAGTTCCATCAGCTTCTTGCTTGTACCTACGGTTGGCAGTTGTTTCGGTTCGTCAATTGTGACGAGTCGTTTCGCGCCATCCCAAGCGACGACCGTGCCAAGCGCTTCGGACAATGCGCGAAGCGGCACCATCGTTATGGCCTTCTCAATCCGCGGAGCAAGCGGAAGCTTGACATTTTTCCCGTCCGTCGTCATTGTGGCCGATCCGATGGTGATTGTCGCGCTGCTACCTTCTCTCTGTATGGTCACCTTCTCGGAGCCGTCAGCGGCTTCGGCGTATTCGACCTTGGCTCCCAAAGCCTCGGCAATCTCGCGCAGCGGCACCAGGGTTGTGCCGTTATGGATATAAGCGGGCGTTGCCAGCACTAATGGTTTGCCCTTCACCTGGACCTCGATGGAGCCTTGGGCGACAACTTCCTCCTTGAACGCCCCGCCGGTGAATGGCGACAGACATAACAGCAGTGTGAGAAACGCTGCTATCGTTGCCTTCTTTTTCATTTTCGAATCCTCCTTTGACGATGGTATGGACGCCGACCCCTTCAAGCTGTCTGAATGACATGGATGTTACCATCCTGACGCGGAGAAAATGGAATATGTTGCGAGTTGTGGGCACATTTTAACGGGATTCTCGGAGTAAAACGCCGATGGCCCGGAAAGTAACTCTGATGAGCGTCCATAGGCGTTAGTACCGCTTATGGCTCCAAAAAGTAGGCGAACGAGCGATTGTAGGCGTTAAAAACGCCTATGGCCCGTAAAGTAACTCTAATTAGCGTCCATAAGCGTTAATAACGCCTATGGCTCCAAAAAGTAGGTGAACGATCAGTTGTAGACGTTAAAAACGCCGATGGGCCGGAAAGTAACTCTAATTAGCGTTCATAGGCGTTAATAACGCCTATGGCTTCAAAAAGTAGGGAAACGAGCGACTGTAGGCGTTAAAAACGTCGATGTCCCGTAAAGTAACCCTGATGAGCGTCCATAGGCGTTAGTACCGCCTATGACTCCAAAAAGTAGGGAAACGAGCGACTGTAGGCGATGGCCGCTAAGAGATTCTTAGAACGGAGAATTTGCCCTTTTCACTACTTATGACCTTCAGAACCTCACAAATGAGAAGAAGGTGAATAGACGCGGCTAAGTTGCAATGATGTCCATAACAAGACTGTGGATAATGAGGCCACACCATTGTTACTAAGCCGCTAGTTACGCATTCATGCCGTTCATAAGGCGTTGAACCGTTGGAAGATCGGCAGGCGCCCACTCCAGCTCATCAAGCTCCGAAGCAGGAAGCCAAATCAGCTTCTCGTGTTCTCTTGGGACGGGAACGCCGCTCTTGATCGTCGCGTAATAAGTCAACAAGCGTACCTGTATCTCTGGATATTGGTAGAGAGTATCCTCGATGCTGGAGCCAACCTCGATGAGACAACCAAGCTCCTCCTCGATCTCGCGAATGAGGCATGTCTCTGCCGATTCGTGAGGCTCCAACTTGCCGCCAGGGAATTCCCATAGTCCCGACATGGACATCCGGGAGGAACGCAGCGCGCATAAGATCTCCTGACGCTCATTGCGGATAACGGCTCCTGCAACCATGATCATTTTCATACCTTCATCGCGCCTTTCCGTTCACATAATCCTGTTTCACGTTGCTTTCATCATATATGACTTCGGAACTATAATTCAATGAGTAGCAGTACCTATGCGCGAAATCCACGCTTTCTCATAAATTTTAAAAATAGTTTCCAATTGGTAGTTGTATTTCCTTGATACATAGCGGAAAATAATAATAGGTAAATTTTGCCGAAGAATGTCGAAAAATATTAGAAGCGCACAGGGATGAATATCATGGCTCGAGGTGAAGGGAATGGCAGTTGTCAAAAAAGGTTTAATATCGCTTGTTGCGCTGATCTCGTTCATTGGAGCATTTTTTACGGGATCACCATCTATTCTTGCCGCTTCAGGGCAGGGTAGCGACCAAACAATCATTACCGAGTGGCAGATGCTTTGGGAGCAGCCCGGTCAGTCGCTCACAATCGAAGAAGTTAGCTCATTGTCGGACAACGACGGTTGGTTCACCGTCCATTCCGATGGAGATTATCCAAGCGTGCCGGAAGGGATAAATTCGGCTTGGATCAGGTTTCGTTTGCCGGAGTTGACTCAGATGCGGCCTGCACTAACAATTAATAAGTTATATGCAAAAGAGGTTATTATATATTTACAAGATAAAAAGATATATGAGCGTACAAGAAAGTATTCTTTTGATCTAAATGAAATACTACTTCCGATAGAAGTTCAATATGAAGGATCAAACATTTACTTGTATGTTGAAAATAATGTGAATAAGCTAGGGATTTATAATGAAATAAATGTTGGGGAATTTACTGATCAAATTAAGACATATGTTAAGGCGGATATAATTGATATTATTTTAGGAGCATCTCTTGTTCTCATTTCTTTTTTTATGATAGTAAGTGTACTTTTTATTAATAGGACATTCCAGCCGGGATGGTACTCTTTATTTCTCGTCATGTTGTCAGTAGGAGTTATGATACTTTCTTATTCGTCGTTTATGTATAAATACTTTCCTGAGTATATTACCTTATTTAATATATGTTTTGATATAGCATCATCATTGTTTATGCCTGCTCTGTTTTTCTTTCTTGAACAAGTGCTTGGAAGGGGACCATTTGGTTTAATTACAAAATTCAAAAAAATACAAACTTACTTTGCTGTAATTTACACAGTGTTTCTCGGATTGAGTTTTGTATCATCGGAAATCCATGATTTTTATTATACAAGTGGGTTTGTAATATTTGGACTATCAATCATTGTTGGTAACATTTTGTTGATATCTTCTGTGATTTTTGAATGTAAAAATAGAAATAAGGAAGCTATTATATTAGCTATAGGTATTAGTATATTTGCGGGTGTAAGCTTAGTTGAAGTCATTTGGTATATGTACATTGATCGGATGTATGACATGAAGTATTGGAAAGTAAGTATTTTATTTTTCCTTGCTTCACTAATAATTATTCTTGCCAGAAAAGTAATGGTTAATTATCAAAAGGCTCTTCAATATTCAAAACAAATTGAGATATTTAATGAAGAACTGCAACGGTCAGAGAAAATCGAACTAATAAGTAACTTAGCTGCATCTATTGCGCATGAAGTTAGAAATCCGCTACAGGTTACTAGAGGTTTTTTACAGCTATTGGGACAGCGCTTGAATTCAAAAAACGACAAAAGTTATGTGAACTTAGCTATTAATGAACTGGATAGGGCCTCTGAAATAATTACAGATTTTTTAACGTTTGCCAAACCTGATATTGGCAAAGTAATGCGACTAAATATTCAAGAGGAAATAAGTCAACTAGTTGCAATTTTAGCGCCATTAGCCACATTACAAGGGGGGATTATAAAAGTCGAGCATGATAAAGAGTTATTTATTATAGGTAGTTCATCCAGGTTTAAACAAGCATTGATGAATATTATTAA
This sequence comes from Paenibacillus agaridevorans, assembly GCF_018604145.1. Taxonomy (NCBI): domain Bacteria; kingdom Bacillati; phylum Bacillota; class Bacilli; order Caryophanales; family Paenibacillaceae; genus Paenibacillus; species Paenibacillus agaridevorans. Next base: position 8,497,303 of record NZ_CP075889.1, read on the forward strand.
AAATAGTATAGAAGCTTGTGGTGATGGTGGAGAGATAACTATAAATCTTTCAGAAGATGCGGTAAGCGGGAGAGTTATAATAAAAGTAAGAGACAATGGAGAAGGGATCGATGCCGAAGATTTAAAGCGTTTAGGAGAACCGTACTATACTAATAAAACCAAGGGTACTGGCCTTGGATTGATGGTAACTTTTAGAATTATAGAAGCAATGGACGGTAGTATTAAATTTATTAGTGAGAAAGGGATTGGAACGGAAGTAAATATCACTTTACCTTCACAATAAGTAAAAAGGCCGATGAAATCATCGGCGCTTTTTTTTATGCCCACATTGGAGCATCAACATCATTGTTATTTACATCGGCAGGATTTTGAGGAATCACCAAATAGTATGAATCAGCAGTTTCTTCAACAACGTTTAAATTGATATCTTCAGGAATGTCAACGCCGAAGGCGTCTTTGATTGCCGACTTTGGATCTGCGAGCAACTTCGATTTGAATTCTGCATCGGTCCAAGCTTTTTCGATAATTTGATCTTTCAGGTTTTGTTCGTTTGACACAGCAATCACCCTTCCGAATATGTATATGATTTCCACAATTAGTCTATCACGAACAGTCGACAAAATCTACTTCTTTTTTCCTATTTTGAACAAATATTATAGTCTGTTTGGATTAATACCAGTCATCAGTCGACATGTTTCTTAAGTCCCTAATAATAGATTGATCCCGCCGCCGAGCTGCTTTCGCTTGCGATCCTCATGTCTTGCGGCGATTGCATGCAGACAGTCCACCATATGAAGATTAAATGCAACTAGTTCCGGAGGTGCACAAAGGTTAGCGCTCAGCCGGCCATGGTACCCCTTCGCAATGTCGGCGTATGGCCGAATGCAACCCCGCACATATATCGCAGCCTCGATTCGCTCTTTCGTTAGTCCCTCCGTGTTGTAAGACGGTACGGATTCGTCGGACAAGGCGCCTTCCCGTCCCGCCGCAATCATCGCCAGAAGTCCGTTATAGCTGCCGTCCGCGAGATCCTCCTCCCAATCGGCCCAGTCGTCCAGCATCTGGAGCGTCATAAGCGCGATATCGATGGCTTCTTCGGTTAAGTCGATCCGTTGTTCAGTCGAAGTAGAAGGAGTGCTTGCGTCCAGCAGCAGAGCGCCGACCGCGCTTATTTTGACAGGTGCGGCTTTTCCCGATGTGAGCAGCGGATTCGTTAGGAAGTAGTTGCCGCGCCCCTCGCTTACGACGCTGTCTGCCCAAGTCCGCACATAACCGTCGTAGTAATGCCAAAACGGACTGTCGGAAGGGAAGAGCGCACGGAAGATCCGAAACATCTCTTGTTGAAGAAGACTGCCGAGGGCAAGCTGGGACTTCCAGTCGCCGCCTGCAACTTTGCTGTCCATTACATCGTCTTGAATAAAAAAGTAGAGCATGCCATATACATTGGCAAGTGCAAGTTGTCCGCATTGCTCTTCCGAGATCTCTGCTTTCTCCTGCATCCAATAAGGCAGCAGCGTGCAGATGTAATCCTTGCCGCCGTCCTGGCTGGCGGGATTAAATTTCTCCGCATAGGTTATTCCAAGCTCGTGGATCGGGGACGGGAAACGCCCAATCGTCTCCAGGGCTTGACCGAATACGTTCATGATCCGAGGCTTGTACCGTTCATACCATTCCATGCGCTGACATCATCCCTTCGGACTATTAAAATGATGATATAGTACAAAAATACTATACCATGACAGCCGGAAATTGGATGCAGATTTTGGAAGATTAGGCGGAATATTTGCGCATAGTTTCTTGCAACTACCTTATAACTACCTGTTGAGTAAATGTAGAAAATCCAGTAAAATGGATTTGATTGTGGAGGTGGCGCAAGATCATCCATGCATCCATATGAAACTAGACCTTAGTCGGGGTTCTTTCTATTACCTCAGAAGGTTCTTCGAAACCTTCTCCTGCATTAAAGTTAATACCAGACGATAGTTCTTTAATGTGGAGGTCATCTTAATGAGTAGAGACAAAGAGATTTACGTGCTTCTGACGGACACGGGGACCGTTTTGACCAAAATTATACGAACGTTCACGAAGGACCCGCTTAATCACGCATCCATTGCCTTCGATCCGGATCTCCAGGAAGTGTACAGTTTCGGCAGAAGAAATCCCAACAATCCATTCTTCGGAGGCTTTGTGCGTGAAGATGTACGGAGCTCGTTTTTTGAAGAATCCATGTGCGCCTTATATCGTTGTACAGTCAGCCAAACGGTCTACAATAATCTGAGAAATCAGGTGCAGCATTTCGAGCAGAATCAGGATTTGTACAAATATAATTTGGTCGGCATGCTCGGCGTTGTCTTTAATATCGAATGGGAGCGCAAATATTCGTACTTCTGCTCGCAGTTCGTGGCGACGATGTTCCAGCGAAGCGGCATGGAACTGATCGATAAGTCGCCTCTCCTCGTGACGCCAGGCGATCTGCAGCATACATCCATGCTCGAATTAGTCTACCACGGTCAATTGCACTCATACGTGGGCTGCCAAAACAGCATAGCAGCCGCCAGCGCGTTCCGCACGGCATAGAGGGATCCCGAAATTCGGGATCTCCTTTCTTTTTGTAAGCGAACTTGTGGTATGCTATTTAGGCAAGGCAATGGCTAATGCGCAGGAGGGATAACGATGTCTACAACAACCTTGGATTCTTCATTCCGCATCAAAAACCTGGAGCTTCGCAATCGGACCGTCATGGCGCCGATGTGCCAGTATTCCGTGCACGAAAAGGATGGTACGCCGACGGATTGGCATTATGTCCATTATGTATCCCGTGCCGTAGGCGGCGTCGGGCTGATTATCGTCGAGATGACGAACGTCGAGCCTGCCGGCCGTATAACGGACGGCTGTCTGGGCTTATGGGCGGATGAGCAGATTCCGGCCTTCCGCCGAATCGTAGACGCCGCGCACGACCACGGCGCCAAGATCGGCATTCAGATCGCCCATGCGGGACGCAAGGCGACGGACGATCCGTCACCGGTCGCGCCATCGGCCATCCCGTTCGACGACCGCTCGAAGACGCCAAGAGAGCTGACGACGGAAGAGGTCAAGGCGATGGTGCTGAAGTTCGGCGAAGCGACTCGCCGGGCCGTCGAAGCCGGCTTCGATACGATCGAGCTGCATGGCGCGCACGGCTATCTCATTCATCAATTTCATTCGCCGCGCAGCAATACGCGCGACGACGAATATGGCCGCGACCTTACCTTGTTCGGCCGCGAGGTCATCGCTGAGGTGAAGCGCAATATGCCGGAAGACATGCCGCTGTTATTCCGGATTTCGGCGTTGGAATATACCGAAGGCGGATACGGCATCGAGACGGGCATCGAGCTGTGCCGCGCCTATCTGGAGGCGGGCGTCGATCTGCTTCACATCTCGACTGGCGGAGAAGGAGTGCCTAGCGCGGAGCGCCGCCCCAAGGTGGAGCCGGCCTTCCAGCTTCATGCGGCGCAGGCGGTTAAGGAAGCACTGGGGGTCCCGGTTATCGCGGTCGGCATGCTCGACGATCCTGCGGTTGCCTCCGAAGCGCTTGCCAGCGGCAAAGCCGATCTGATCGCAGTCGCCCGCGGGCTGCTGCGCGATCCATACTGGGCGCTGCATGCCATTGCGGCCAGCGGCGGCAATTATAAGGCCGCGGTACCGAAGCCCTATGAGCGGGGATTCTAATTCGCAGCATAATCAGTTAGAAGAAGTCCATTCGCAGATGGACTTTTCTTTTGTTGAATGATTAGAAAGTATACACTTTGAGAAAATGTTTAGTTGCGGCTGTTAAAATGGGGGCTACTGTTGTTTCAAGACTCCATGAAAGGTTGATGAATAAGAATGAGACAAGGAAAGAGAAAACGCCGAATCGGCCGCAAGGAGCGTTTGGTCTTGCTTGCCATTTTATTAATCAGCCTGATAACGGCAGTGATCGGGAAGGGCGGTATTTTGCATTCCTGATCAGGGATCAACGCTAGACTATTTGGCCAACTTATGAGACTCTAATGTAAAGCTGGTGCAGGAGGATGTCATATGAAAAGTCAGGGCATGCTGATCTCGGCGTTTGCTTTCGCGCTGGTTATTGCCATTTTCGCTGTCATTAACGTCGAACAAGTGGAAGTAAACTTTATGTTCGCGAAGACGTCAACTCCTCTTATTCTCGTCATCTTGGTATCCACATTGCTGGGAGGACTGACAGTGGGGCTGTTCGGGATGCTCCGGATCTTCAAGCTGCAGCGTCAAGTGAAGACATTGGAGAAGAGTGTGGCCGAGCAGGCAGAGCAATCCGATCCGTTCGAAGCCACGTTCGCAAGCGATGCAGGTCCTAACGCGGGGACGGAGCTCGTATCCGATACGCAATGGGAAGAGGAATCGGCGGATAATGGAAATGCCCTTGTCGAGAAGGATCGTAAGGAATGAGACATAACGATGTTTGAAATGACGGAAAATCGGATTGCCCGCCTGTATAATTACGCTTGTCACGAGGACGAGGCGGAGCTGTGCGGACTGGAGCTGCGAGTTCTGTTCGGCGGGAGGCCGGAAGCGGGAGTTGCGGCACAATATCAGCAGAACGACAACGACTCTGATAGACCCGCGATCTCCGTCAGTCGAAGCCCGTTCCTCAAGCGCAGATTGGATGCGGCATTTCGGTCGGCAACGCTCGAAGGGCTGGCTGGCCCGCTCGGCGGCCGAGATCTGCAAGGGCAGACGTTCAAGGTTTATTATACCAACGGGGATGAGCGTCACAGCTACGAAGAGAAACGCGCCATTGAGCGTCAGGCAGGAGGTTATCTGCAAGGGAAGGCGGATATGCACGCTCCCATGCTTAAGTTCGGCGTTGCAAAGTATCGTGGAGAATGGCTGTTCGGACCATGCGAAGACAATGATGGAACATGGCTGAGCCATCAAGCCAAGCCGCAAAACTATTCCACGGCGCTGCCTGTCCGCGCCGCCAGAGCGCTCGTTAACATCGCGATCGGTCCATCTCCTCGCGGCAGGACTTTTATGGATCCGTGCTGCGGCATGGGGACGGTATTGATCGAAGCGCTGTCGATGGGGATCCGCGCAGAGGGTATCGAGATTAATCCGCTTGCGGCCAGAGGGGCCAGAGTCAATCTGGAACATTTCGGTTATTCGGGCAATGCTGTCGTCAAAGGCGATATGACGGAAGTAAGCAAGCAGTATGACGCAGCAGTGCTTGATATGCCCTACAATCTGTGCTCGGTATTGCCGAGCGAGGAGCAATACGCTATGTTGATGTCGCTAAGGAGAATGGCGGCTAGAGCTGTCGTAGTGACGACGGAAGACATACAGCTCCGGCTCACGGAGACCGGATTTCGTATTCTGGATTGCGCCAAGCTGAGCAAAGGCACTTTCAAGCGGTTTATAAGTGTAGTAGAATAAGGAAGATGCGGGTTATAAAAGTGAGGTGAACCTTATGTCTGCGAACGAACAGAACGAAGCCGCAGAGCAGCCGAAGAAGCTGTCCCAAGCGGAGCGGGCGAAGCAATTGCTGGCCCAGAAGAAACAGGGACAATCAGGTCTGCCTGGCCAGAAAAATTACTCAACGGGCACTCAAGAGCTCAGAAGCCAAAATACGAAGAAGGTTAACAACCAGCGCAAGAAGATGGGTGTATAACCAAGCAAGAACGCCATGCCGGCTTATCGGCGGCGTTCTTTTTTTTGCGGGAATAAATAGGCGGGAATTGGCGAATGCTGTAGAAATTAGGCCGTTGTCCAGTCACACGGACGGTTCGGCACGAATAGAATATACGACAGGGAGGATACTCGCTATTGATGTACCTGCGTATCGGTCAGCTTCTTCTCTTAAGCGCGGTGTTATTTCTATCGCCGTCACTTCCCGTCCCTAAATATGAAAGCGTATTAGCCGTTCCAGACGCAAACGACAGTTCAGGGAACCAATGGACGCTTCGGTATACGCCGTCCGAGGATCGGGTAACACGCGCGAAGCTGGAGCCTGAAACCGGAGCCTATCTGGGCGCGTATGTTCTGCAAGACGACTTCATCGGACAAAGTATGGACCGCTTTAACGAAACCACGGGGAGGACTCATGCCAGCTTTTTCAAATACGTTGGTTATGGGAAACCCTTTCCCGTGCAATGGGTGCGGGACGTGGTGAAGGCGGGAGCATTCCCCCATATCGCATGGGAGCCGAACGAGGGTCTCGACAAGGTGAAGGACGACGATTACTTGCGCCGATTCGCTCGTCAGGCAAAAGCTAGCGATGTCCCGATTCTGCTGCGGTTCGCATCGGAGATGAACGGAAACTGGACGGCATACAGCGGCAATCCGGAGCTGTACAAGGAGAAGTGGAGACTCGTCCACGATGTGTTCGAACAAGAGGCGCCAAATACGGCGATGCTGTGGTCGGTGCTGGCGATGCCGGAGAAGCCGATGGCGGATTATTATCCTGGCGACGATTATGTCGATTGGGTTGGCGTCAATATTTACAGCGTCAGGTATCATAACGGCGACCGCAACTATGCTGCGCATCGGGAAGATCCGCTTGATCTGCTCAATGCGGTTTATAACCAGTACAGCCGTACGAAGCCGATCGCCGTCTCCGAGTTCGGCGCCAGCCACTACAGCGCGACGGACGGCAAGACGGATGTCGCCTTTGCGGCCGCAAAGCTGAAGCGGTTCTACGGCTCGCTTGAGCGGCTATATCCGCGCGTGAAGGCGGTGTATTATTTTGACGTCAACAATACAACGGCCTTCAACCCCGCACGGAGGGTCAATGATTACAGCATTACAGGTCAGCAGACGCTGCTGGACACATACAAGGAAGCGACGGCTTCGGATTATTATGGAGCCCGGGCGGCTTCAGCGTCGGACATAGCGGTTAAGGGAAAACATGGGGATACGCGGCGGCGAGAGTCGTATACGTTCAGAGGCAAGTTATTCGAGTCTAATGGCGTGGTCTATGCGGATACATCCTTCTTTATCGATTATTTGGGTCTCCGGCTGTCAAGATTGCCGCAAGGCAATAATGGAAGCGACGGCAAGGAGCACGTAATAATCGAACGCAAGAAGGGACACGAGACGATCGCGGTAACAACCGAGGTCATACGGCGATCGGTCGAGGCAGGCTATAACAATTCGCAAGGCGCGGCGATCAGGAGGAAGCTTCAAGCTATTGCCGTACTTGAGACGGTACGCGCTCTGGGCTACGAGGCTGCAGTGGTCGATACTGACATTCGAATTGAAGAATGAAACAAGGCGAGTCCCCGCATAATGAGGGTAAACCATCATCTTTGCTTATGGAGGGATTCGAATATGGCGGTCCAATCATCCCCGCTTCATGTTTATTTGTTGGCCGGCGTAAAAACAACAACCTGCGCGTTCAACGCGTGCAAGGAAAAGCTGGAGACGCAGTTGCGATCGGAGGGAGTCGATCCCGTGATCCGGGTGTTGTTCCCGTATGGGGATTGCAGCAGAAGCGTAATCAGACAAGTATTGGAGGTTCGCTCCGATCTGTCCAACCGAATGAGAGCGGGACGGATCGGCGGGCGCAACGTATGGGAGCAGCTTAAGGATTCCGTGAAGGACGAAGAAGGCAGATTCCTGCTTATTGGACATAGCGGGGGCGGCGCAGCCGCTTATCAGGCGGCCAAAATGCTGGAGGAGAACGGAATGATTCGCGATTTTCGCGTCGTACAGGTTGGATCGCCTCGTACGCCTATTCACCCCCGGCTGCAGGACAAGGTGAGTTACTTCCATTCCATCGACAGGGACGGGAAGCAGAACGATCCCATTACGCGCATCGGCACCTGGGGAGGGTGGATCCGCAAGGGCAGATCCGTGCCTCGCTGGAGCCGGTTCAAGTACGCGCCTGGTTATGTCGAAGGGATTCCCGTTATCGGAGGACACGCCGATTACTTCCGCAATTCCGAGCCGTTCGTCGATACGGAAGCCGTCTGCAACTTGGATAAGACGATCGGCCGGGTAGGCGCCTGGTTGAAAGGGTGGCTCTAATCCGATAGACTGGAGGTAGTGTTCGCACTTACTTGCTATCGGGAGTTGATTGAATTATGGCTAATACGCATACCTTCTCCAAGGGAGAAGAGATCGCGAACGCGGTCACGCATGGCATAGGCGCCTTGCTTAGCGTTGCGGCGCTTGTCCTGCTCATCGTCTTTTCATCGATCAAGGGAACGCCTGCTCATGTCGTCAGCTTTACCATTTACGGCTCGGCCATGCTGCTTTTGTATTTGGCCTCGACGCTGGTGCACAGCTTTCCTCCGGGCAAGGCCAAAAAAGTATTCGAATCGCTGGATCATTCCTTCATCTATGTCTTCATCGCCGGCACTTATACTCCTATTCTGTTCCATATCGTACAAGGCGCGTTAGGCTGGGTACTCTTTGGGATCGTGTGGGGAGTTGCTATCGCGGGAGCGGCATTCAAGGCATTTTTCGCCTCCAAATTTCTGGTTACATCGACGATTCTGTATATCGCAATGGGATGGATAATTGTGTTTGCCTGGAAGCCGCTCGTGACGCATCTTGCGCCGGGAGGATTGCAATTGCTAATAGCGGGAGGCCTGTTATATACGGTCGGAACGGTGTTCTACGTATGGCGAAGCTTTCCGTACCATCACGCCGTATGGCATCTGTTCGTGCTTGGAGGCTCCATCGTCCATTTTTTTGCCATTATCTTATATGTGCTGCCAGCCGACTGACGAGTCGGTCTTTTTTTTGCTTACATCTCCCCCGTATCCGGGCACCAGCCAGGAGGCTCCGCGCACATCGCGGCGGCAACGACCGGCTGCTCCTTAGCCAGATCCTCGAAGTAGCTGTCCAGAATATGATTGCCCGACACGGACCCCATCCTGAACGATCGGGGCACCTCGCCTTTGACGTGAAGATAAAAGTAGGTTTGTTTCGTGCGGGGCGACTGGTAAACAAGAGGCGGCAGATGGGGAACGATGTCATGTTCGTTCTGGAAGCGCCAGTGTGTCGGAACACAATAATTGTAGGTCTGCACGAACCTGGGATCGCCTACGCGGGGAGCTCCGAACGTATAAACGACAGGAGAACGGAATGGCGTATTGCGGGCGATATCCAGCGCGGCAAGCGTAGCAAGCGCTCCGCCAAGACTGTGGCCTGTAATAAACAGAGGGAGGTCTTGCGGCAGCAGGCCCGCCAATTCGAACACCCTGTCGCGGGCCGACATATAGATATCCGTAAAGCCCTTATGAGTCTGCCCGGCATTGCGGACAGGACGATAGGGCGTTTGCTGCGCGATGAAATCCGATACCCAATCAACGGCGGAGCCGGTCCCACGAAATGCGAGAATGGCGCATTGCTCCGACTGAAGGACGAATCCGAATCGTTCTGGCCGGCTCTCGTAAGCGCTTGCCCAAATATCTCCCACGAGAGAATAGCTGCGGGGCACAAGGAACAAGCCGTCTTCCTTGTTATTGAATTGTACATACGTTTGACCGCAAATGCCGGCCAGGAACATCGCTGCTTCCAGATCGGGCTTGGGGCTGTTTAAGTATGGGACATTGCCTTCGTTCATGGGTCATCCCTCCGCTTCGCCTCGTTCAGTGTGGCTCTCATCCAACATAGTATGTAGGCAAATGCGGATAGGTACCAAGGGGCCCAACAAATGGACGCGGGCCCGCAGTGTCGCTTATAATGGTCTCAACCAAGGCGGGAGCCGCCGCGGCTAAGGAGTCCTGAGAAGAAGGGGAGAGGATACATGACATTGCAGATCGGGATTATCGGAACGGGTTGGTTCGGCCGCATGCATGCAGAGAAGCTTGCAAAGCTGGAGGGCGTCAACGTTGCGGCATTTGCGGCGACATCGCAGCAGAAGGCCGACGAGGCAGCGGGCAAATTTCATGATGCAAAAGGTTTTGCGGAGGTATCGGATATGCTGGATGCGCGCAAGCTGGATGCGGTATACATATGCGTGCCGCCATTCGCTCATGGCGACATTGAGCAACAGTTGATCGAGCGTGGAATTCCTTTCCTGGTGGAGAAGCCGATCGGAGTCGACGAAGAAGTGCCGGGCTCGATATTGCAAGGCATAAAGGACAAGTCGCTTATTACGTCCGTCGGCTATCATTTCCGTTATATGGACGGCACGGCCCGAGCCAAAGAACTGCTTGCGGAGCGTACTATCGGCATGGCTCTTGGTTATTGGATGGGAGGCATGCCTGGCGTCTACTGGTGGCGTTCCATGGAAGGTTCCGGCGGCCAGTTCGTCGAGCAGACGACGCATATCGTCGATCTTCTTCGTTATACGGCGGGGGAAGTTAAGGAAGTGTATGCAGCGTATGGCGATCGAATCGTGGCCGGTACAGAAGAGGGAGTAACCGTTCCGGATGTCGGCACGGTAACCTTAAAGCTGGCGTCTGGAGCCGTAGCAACGATCAGCAATACATGCGCGATTCCTGCAGGAGGTCATAACGGTCTGCACCTCTATACCAATACAGGAGTGATGGAGATCGGCGGCAATGGGTTCATCGATAAGGCATCCGGTCAAGTGACCGAATATCAGAATCGCAGCAATCCTTATGAGTCCGAGAATGACGCGTTCCTCCATGCCGTACGGACAGGCGATACATCCCGCATTCTCTCGACCTACGAAGATGCCTGGTTAACGCATCGCGTTACTATGGCAGCCAATCGGTCCGCACGTACAGGACTGCCGGTCGTTATCGAATAGCTCGACAAAAAAATCCCGGAGGCTCCGTTCCTAATACCGCACATGGTATCAGGTCCGACTTCTCCGGGATTTCTGTCCCAGCGCGCCGTCATGGGGATTGCCCGGCGGCTTTTTGCGTTTGCGTCCGTGAGTGGCGGAGCGGCTGCGTTCGCTGCCGTGCTCTTCTTCCGACTCCATCAGCCGCGGTTTCTCGCGTTTCTTAACGAGCAGATCGCCGGTCCAGCCTTTGTGCCAAAGCCACCAATAGATGCCGATCGTAATGACGGCCGTACAACTCATCGTGAGGGGGAAGCCCCAATGCTGCATGCTCCATGGCAGCCATTCGAAGTTCATTCCCCATATGGCGCCAATAACCGTTGCAGGCAAGAAAAGCACCGTGAAGATCGTCAGCGTCTTCATAATATCATTGCCGCGGAAGCTGGAGATGGCGTCGTCCATGGAGATTAGCGTATCGATCTCCAGCGCGTAATGTTTAAGCAGCGTTTCGATTCGCTCCAGCTTATGCGAGATCCGCTTGAATCCGTCCGTCTCCATCAGATCCTCGTCGAAAGCCTCCTTGGCCGCCGCGTGTACTTCCCTGATGGGAATAAAGAGGTGGCTCCAGTGAAGCAGGTCGTATCTGCGGTCAAAAATAACGTCGAGCAAGTCCGTACGGTTCCGATGCCTCATCGTCTGCTCGAGCTCGCCAAGCCTTCGCTCGAAACCGTCCAGTCCGTTGTGGAACGTCCCCAGCAATATGCTGATCATGATGAAAAAGGCTTCTGGAGCGAGCTCGCACTCGCCATATTTGGTGATGTGGGATTCATGCTGCAATCTCAGGGGAAGCCGCATGTCCTCATAAATGGATACGAGACGATGGCGTGAAACCCAGAAGTGAAACGGCCCGATATCCGAGGCATCATCCGAAATTTGAATCATAAGCGTCCCGCAAAGTATGGTTCCTGAATCTTCGGAATTGTAAACCAGAATATGATTCGTTTTTCTTGATTCGCTATGGTCGATCCACTGTGCGCATTCCGGGAACCGTCTCTTGAATTCGGACAGTTCTTGCCGGGGAGAAGGGTCCGTGCCATCCGTATTCGATGAAGATGAATTGCCGAGGGGGCGCAAGCGTTCCGGTGCGCGAGCTGGCAAGGACGTGTTCTTCCGGCTCGGAAGCGGTTGCTTGGGCTGCATCGCATCGGCGGATTGCTGCAGCACATGCCACTCCCAGCCGGAAGGAAACGTGAGCAATTGACGGATCATCGGCATCTCTCCCCTCTATCATTTCATACCATTTACATCTTTCTCCGATACTGACATCGCTACCTTTCATCATAACCCGAACCTGCCCCAATAGACAACTGTTCCCATTTGATTGAGGGCGTGGCGGTTGGGGCATACCATCCATATAGGAAAAACCAATACAGACACACGGAGGGGCAGACATGGCGAAAAAAATCGCAATATTCGAAACTCAGCAGCAGGTTATCGACGTCGTAACGCAATTGGAGAATTCCGGCTTCAAACCCGGAGATATGAAGATAATGGCCAAGGACAGCGAACATTCAAGACGAATCGAAGCGGAGACGGACTTACATGCCGACGAAATGCGCGATCTAGAAAAAACGCGTCAAGATATTGCAACGCACACAGATACGGTTGGAACTATGTATGCCAGCGGGTTCGGTATCGCGCCTGCCGCCATGGCTTACGGCTATACGGGCTTCGGAGGCGGGACGGCATCCGGCACAGGCATCCCTTTTGCCCTGTCTGGCGCCTTCACCGGTAATGAACATGAGCGTGCTTTCCTTGCCTTAGGACTTGATCACAAGGAATCCGAGATGGTCTCCCGCGAGGTGGAAAGAGGCGCATATGCCTTGATCGTGGAAACAACGGAAAGCAAGTCGCTGTTTGACAAGGATGGCGGCCCGGATCTGTCGACTCTGGGCATCGCGGAAGCCGTTTTTCGTAGATGCAACGCCTCCTTTATCGTGGACGGCAGTTAGTATCATACTCTTGATCGGAAAGCCGACTGCAGCGTGTTTACGGGCTGAGCCGGCTTTCTCGCCGTATGCCAAGAGCCCGTAGATAGTCATCTCGGCGTTCCTTCGCGTAATGTCGCCCGTGACAAACCGATAATATCCTTAAGTGGATTGGAATCCGCCTCTCCTTGGATGAGCTCACGAATCAACTCGGCGCCAAGAAGGCTGTATACAGTCCCATTGCCGCCGTAACCAAGCGTGTAATAAACGCCTGGCCACTTGGGATCCTCGCCTACAAAGGGTAAATTATCCTCCGATTCACCGAATGTGGCGTTCCAGTCGTAGGCGATGGTTAGCGGCAATTCGGGAAATAACGCTTTCCCTTTCTCCAGCAGTTTCTCGCTATGTTCTTTCCGGCGTTGTTTGCTCTGCAGCGGGTTCCGGTCTTCTTCGTCAAGTCCTCCGATGATGATCCGATTATCTTCCGTCGTACGCAAATACAGGTATGGTCTGGCCGTCTCCCAAATCATATAACGCTCATGCCACTGGCTTAGATCGGGAACGGGTTCCGTCACGATAACGAACGAACGGCCAATATCTGGCTTGATCAACTGTCCGCGAAGCTCTTCGGGCTCATAGCCTATGGCGTAGATCACGTGGTTGGCATCGATATAATGGCCGTTGCCGGTATGCAGACGGTGTCGTCCGCCTGCCAAGGAATCATGTTTGACGATTTCCGTATACTCTCGGATGCGAAGCCCTTTGTCGACGGCTTGTGCCGCGAGCAGAGTTACGAAGCGAAATGGATTAACCTCCGCATCCCCTCCCGTTACGATGGCTCCCGGCTTGCGGAAGGGGAAATGGGCAGCAATGTCGTCCGACGTCCAATAGCTCGCACGGAGTCCGCAAGAGGACAATGCTTCGTACTCTTGCTTCAGCTTGGGCAGATCCTGCTCCGTCGAAGCGTAATACAGGCTGCTGCGCCGCCTGAAGCCGACATCCTCCGGAAGCGATGCGGCAATGTCGGCCAGCTTGTCGATCGCGCGGCTGCACGCGACATAAAAAGTCTCCGCGGATTCTCGTCCAATCTGGCCGATCAAGTCGGAAAGCATAACGTCGTTGCAATATTGCAATAAGCCTGTGTTGGCCGACGTGCTCTCGCCCGCGACGATTTCGCGCTCTACCAGAATAACGTCGATCCCCGAAGAAATAAGTTCCCATGCGCATGTAATGCCCGACATTCCGCCGCCTATCACGACAACTTGCGCGGTCTCGCACTCGGTCAGCGCTGGATAGCTTGGCGGGTTGTGCAAGGTACTTGGCCAATATAAGCTGCCGATGTGTAATTCGCTCATGGGCAATCACCTCCTGAGGTAGTATACCCACGGCGAGCGATTCCGAAAACGCTGATCGGTAGATTACAGCTAGCTTCCAATGAGCAGCTAGCTCCCCTCCAGCATCAGCCTGCGGTAGGCGGTCGGCGATTGGCCGAATTGCTTGCGGAATTGCTTGGAGAAATACAAGGCGTCCTGGAGACCGACGGAAGCCGATATTTGTTCCACCGTCAGCTCAGGGCGCTCGCGGAGCATAAGCTTCGCCTTGTCCAGACGAAGCTTAAGCAGGAACGAGACGGGCGACATTCCGGCCCGCCGCTTGAACGCGCGCGACAAGTAAGCGCGGTTGTAGCCGAGCGCCTCGGACATCTGCTCGATGGATACCGGATGGGAGTATTGGGTGTTTAGATAATGGATGACTTGCTGATGAATGTCATCGTTCTCCTGACGTTTCAAATGCGCTTGATGGTCTTTGTCCGATCTCTGATCCTGATACAGGGCCATAAGCAGATGAAGCCAGCCGGCTGCCTGGACGGAGGCGGAGGATCGGGCGCCTCGGAATGTCAGATAGATGCTTCGATACAACAGAGCAGCCTTCCGTTTGTCCTGCAAGGCCGTTACGGATTCTCCGTCCGGGAAGCCGGCTTCCCGGACGAGACCGTCTGCCCTTGCGCCTGAGAACGCGATCCAGCGATATCGCCACGGCTCGCGGGGATCCGACTCATAGCTGACCAGCTCCTCCGGCCGGATCAGAAACGTGTCGCCGGCGGACAGCTCGCGCCGGACGCCGCCCAAGGTAAATGCCCCTTTGCCGGAGAGGATCAGGTGCATCAGATAGAAGTCATATACCTTGGGACCGAGCCGATGACCGGGCTTCGTCTGGCTTTCGCCGGCGAACAAAACATGAAGCATGGAGGCGGCTTCGTCGGAAGCCGGCGTCGGACTGGGATTAGAGGCGACAGTATATGTTTCGGTAGTCATATTTGCACACCTGCCTTATAGTCTTTTAGTTTAGACCGAACGATTTGAACTCGCATTTTTACCGCAGCAGTACCTGCAGGATTCATCATAGCATGTTCGAAATGGGGAGTTAAAGTCACATAAATCCATATGATCGACATTTTGCGCCATTTCGTTTTTGATTGCAATCCACTATACTGAGGCTAAAGCAGGCAACAACCAAACTTATACCAAAGGATCGTGATCGCACATGGCTAATCTTGCAGCTCTGACTGACACATTCATTGAACAATACGGCGGAAGCGCCGAAGGCATCGCGGTATTCCACGCGCCGGGCCGCGTTAATCTGATCGGCGAGCATACCGACTACAACGGGGGGTACGTGTTCCCGGCAGCATTGACGTTCGGCACGACGCTGCTTATTCGCAAGCGCGAAGACAACAAGCTGGGGCTGGCTACGACGAATTTCCCTTCCTCGGGAACCTTCTCTGTCGAAGGCGTCGAATACGATAAGGCGGACGATTGGATGAACTATCCGAAGGGCATCGTGAACGAGCTGTTGCGGCAAGGAGTAACTTTCGGCAGCGGATACGATATTCTCTATCATGGCGAAATTCCGAACGGCTCGGGCTTGTCCTCCTCGGCTTCCATCGAAGTTGTCACGGCATATGCTCTCCTGTCGATGGAGAACCTGCCGACCGATACGGTAAAGATCGCGTTGCTCTCCCAAAAGTCGGAGAACGAATTCAATGGCGTCAAATCCGGCATCATGGATCAATTCGCGGTTGCGAACGGCAAGAAGGATCACGCGATCCTGCTCATGTGCGACACGCTGGAATACGATCTGGTGCCCTTTCAATCCGGCAGCTACAAGCTGGTCATCGGCAACACGAACAAACGCCGCGGACTGGTAGATTCCAAATACAACGAGCGCCGCGCGCAATGCGAGCAAGCCGTGTCGGACCTCCGCTCCGCGCATCCCGAGCTGGAGCTGCTGGGACAGCTTAGCCTGGAGCAGTTCAACGCTTCCAAGTCGCTGATCAAGGATGATCTTATCCGCAACCGCGCCGAACACGTCATGGAAGAGATCGACCGGGTCCTGAGATCGATGGACGCGCTTAAGAGCAATGACCTGGCCGCGTTCGGCCAATTGATGAACGAATCGCATGACTCGCTGCGAGATCTATACGAAGTAACCGGCGCAGAGCTCGACGCAATGGTAGACGCGGCGCGTGGCGTAGATGGCGTGCTGGGCTCCAGGATGACGGGCGCGGGCTTCGGAGGCTGTACGGTGTCCCTCGTACACGAGGACAGCATCGAGCGCTTCCAGGAGGAAGTTGGGCGAAAGTATACGGAAGCGACGGGACTGACGGCGGACTTCTATGTCTGCAGCATCGGCAACGGCGTCGAACGCCTTCAATAGGAAACATAATACGAACTTATAGTACAAGTTCAAAAAGTCCGGTTTTCAGCACCGAGAAGATTGGATGAGGGTAGAAACTGAGGAGCGGAGCGTAGTGGAAGCTACGTGAGCACCGGAGGTTTCGCCTGAATTCAATATTTGATGTCGAGTAAGCTTCCTGGCATACTTCGTGATCAAAAGCGGACTTTTTGAACTACCAATAACGAGAAAGAAGGGATATACATGGCAGTATTGGTAACCGGAGGAGCGGGCTATATCGGCTCTCACGCCGTTGCGGCGCTCCAGGAACGCGGAGAAGACATCGTTGTCGTGGATAATCTGCAGCAAGGCCACAAGGGAGCGCTGCTCGGCGGCAAGCTCTACGTCGGCGATCTGAGAGACGCGGACTTCCTGGACACGGTGTTTAAGGAGAACGAGATCGACGCCGTCATTCACTTCGCGGCGAACTCTCTCGTCGGCGAAAGCATGAAGCTGCCGGGCAAGTATTACCATAATAACGTGTACGGAACGTTGTGTCTGCTGGAAAAGATGAATGAATACGGCGTCAAGCGCATCGTATTCTCGTCGACGGCCGCGACCTATGGCGAACCGGAGAGCGTGCCGATCGACGAATACGATCGTACGCTTCCGACTAATGCTTATGGCGAAACGAAACTGGCGATGGAGAAAATGATGAAGTGGTTCGACGTCGCGCACGACATCAAATATATCTCGCTCCGCTACTTCAATGCTGCCGGCGCTCATGACAGCGGCCGAATCGGCGAGGATCACCACCCGGAGACGCATCTGGTGCCGATCGTGCTGGAAGCCGCGCTGGGCAAACGTCCGCATATCTCCGTATTCGGCGACGACTACGCGACGGAGGACGGCACATGCGTGCGCGACTACATCCATGTCAGCGACCTGGCCGACGCCCACTTGCTGGCCGTAGACCGTCTGCGCGGCGGAGCCGACAGCGCCGTCTACAACCTCGGCAATGGGCAAGGCTTCTCTGTCAAGCAAGTGATCGAGATTGCCCGCTCCGTGACGGGCAAAGAGATCAATGCCGTTATCGAGCCAAGACGCGCGGGAGATCCTGCCGTGCTGGTCGCTTCCTCGGACCGGGCTCGCAAGGAGCTGGGCTGGAATCCGACCCGCAGCAATCTCGAAAACATTATCGGCAGCGCCTGGAGCTGGCATCAGTCCAATCCCGAGGGCTACGACGACAAGAAATAGACCCGGCCCCATAAGGGGTAGTTAAAAGCCGGAGGAGCGAGAGGAGCTGCAATAGCATGACGTTGCAACAAACGGCCGCGCTTGCCAAAGAAGAGGCGTTATCAAACATCGAGAAGCTCCTGGCGTTCGCGCTGGGCAAAGGAATGCTGGAGCGGGAGGATCTTGCCTACGCGCGCAACGCGCTGCTGGATCTGTTCCGGTTCACCGAGCCGGCGGAAGCGACGGGCGGCGATCAAGGCGAGCCTGCGGAAAGTCCGGTAGAGCTGCTGGAGCCGTTGCTCGACTATGGTGTCGCGATCGGTCTTATCCCGGACAATACGCTCACTCAGCGGGATCTGCTCGACGCCCGGATCATGGGCTTGCTGATGCCAAGACCGTCGGAGACGACGTCGGCATTTCGCGCGAGGGCAAGCCAGGAAGGCATTGCTGCCGCTACGGACGCCTTCTACGCGTTGAACATCGACAGCAACTATATTCGAATGGACCGCATTCGGAAAAATCAGTATTGGCTGCACGGAACGCCATATGGCGAGCTGGAGATGACGATCAACCTGTCGAAGCCGGAGAAGGACCCCAAGGAGATCGCGCTGCTCAAGACGCTGCCGCAAGCCCATTATCCAAAGTGCCTTCTATGTGCCGAGAATGTCGGTTATGCGGGACGCCCGGATCACCCGGCAAGACAGAATCTTCGGATCATACCCATGACGTTGCAGAACGAGGCATGGTTTTTCCAGTATTCGCCCTACGTGTATTACAACGAACACAGCATCGTATTTAAAGGCGAGCACGAACCGATGGCCGTTACCCATTCTTCGTTCGCACGGCTGCTGGACTTCGTCGAGCAATTCCCGCATTACTTCATCGGATCTAACGCCGATCTGCCAATCGTGGGCGGTTCTATCTTAAGCCATGACCATTTCCAGGCGGGACGCCATGTCTTCCCGATGGAAGCCGCGCCGATCGAGGCCAGATACGCCGATGGCTCGGACAATGGAGTGACATACGGCATCGTGCAATGGCCGATGTCCGTGCTTCGCCTGCAAGGCTCCTCCAAGGCGGCCGTGCATGCGGCGGGCTGCCGTATTCTGGATCTGTGGAAGGGCTACAGCGACCCGTCGGCGGAAGTGCTTGCGTTTTCGGAAGCAGCGGACGGCACCCGTATTCCGCATAATACCATTACGCCGATCGCTCGGCTCAAGGACAACGGCGACTACGAGCTTGATCTGGTGTTGCGCAATAACCGCACGAGCGAAGAGCATCCGGGAGGCATCTTCCACCCGCACAGCCATCTCCACCATATCAAAAAAGAAAATATCGGCTTGATCGAAGTCATGGGACTGGCCGTCCTCCCGGGACGTCTGAAGGACGAGCTGGAAGCAATCGCAAGCCTGCTTACCCCCGAGGCGACCGAAAAAGCCTCCGACCTGCGGAGTGCCGGACACAAGCTGGCTCATCACGCGGAATGGGCGGATCGTCTCGTACAGAAATACGGCAGCTTGCTGTCGCAGAAAGAAGCTGCCGCCATCGTCCGTTCGGAGACGGGCGACAAATTCCTCGACGTGCTTAAGGACGCAGGCGTCTTCAAGCGAACGGATGAGGGGGCCAAGGCGTTCCGGACCTTCCTCGAAGCATCCGGGCTGAAATCGCAATAACGCAGATGTGCCATAAGATATAAACAATAGCCTTCCTTGTCGAATGTTGTAATAACATTTACGGGAAGGTTTATTGTTGTGTTAAACAAGACTTTATGGTATTTTTTATATAATAAATATTTTTTATTGTAATAATATTAGATATGCGTAGGATGTGCTAATGAATATTAATATTGGAGGTCCAACATGGCTGAGAAGATGTTGCCGCTTGACGAATTTCTGGAATTAACGACGGATGAACAGGTTGAAAAGCTAAAGCGCTGGAAGATGGACTATACGCTTAAAGATATCCGGGAGGCTTGGAATTTCAAGCATTCCGCCCAATATTACATGCTGCTCAAGAAGCTTCGCATCTACGAGCGGGTCGTAAACAAGTCCGACAAGTTCTACCCTGCCCAAGAACAGCTCATGAACAGACAGAACCAGGAAGGCGAGCTTGGCTGGAGATCCCAGTCGGCGGCGAAGCTCCCATCGGACAGCTTCGATTACCATCTTAATACGACGCTCACCGGAGCCGAGCTTGCGGACAAGCTTGAGCGCCTGGCACACTTCCTGAAGGGCGAGCGCAAAAACATCTCGATCAAGCTGTCCATCGGCGCAGCAGAGCCCGAGTCGACGGAAGAAGAAGCCGAAGATTAAGAGGACTGCGGTTCGGCAATAAGGCACCCATATAAAAAGGTTGGACAAGAAAACGCAAGTTTTCCGTCCAACCTTTTTGTGTACCTGCTTTTCAGGAACGCAGCGAGCGGGAAATAGCAAGGAAGAATTCGGATGAATTGGAGTTAAACAACAAAAGATCGTATCTAAGCTTCATACCCGAGCTTTTGGGAAGCGATCAAAGCCGCGTCGCGAACATGTTGCGAGATTTCCGGGAGCATCTCCTGCTTGAATCTGTGCATGGCGCCGGAGACGCTGATCGCGCCGATCGGACGGCCATGCATATCGAACACCGGCGCCGCAACGCAGCGAGCTCCTTCGACGATTTCTTCGTCGTCCAGCGCATAACCTTGCTTGCGGGTAAGCTCCAGCTCCGACAACAATTGCTCCACTGTACGAATCGTATTAGGAGTAATAACCGGCAGGCCCCATGTGTCGACCAGTTCACGCACCGACGCCTCCGGGATATGAGCGGCAATTGCTTTTCCCATCGCTGTGGCGTGAAAGGGCGAGCGGGAACCGATCGTATCGGTCATTCTTAGCGCATGCGTGCTTTCAACGATTTCGATGTACAGCACCTGGTTATCCACCAAGACGCCCAAATTGACGGTATCGCCATATAGCTCGGACAATGTCTTCATTTCCGCCAATGCGGCAGTACGGAGCGTGTTTCGTTCGAGTAGATTTCGGGTCAGCATGAGCTGCTTGTAGCCAAGGCAGTATTTGCCGTCCTCATCGCTGCGGCTGATGAATCCCCGATTTTCCAAGGTAAGAATAATGCGGAAGGTGGACGATTTGGGCTGCTCGAGAAGATTAGTAATCTCGATCAGGCTAAGCGAACCGTGCTCCGAGAGCAGTTCCAGCAAATCAAGCGCCTTATCTATCGATTGAATCGTATACCGCTCATTTTTAACCTCAATTTCTTTACTCAACTGATACTACCTCCGTTTGCCGCTATATGCTTATTATCCTGTCAAAGCGCCAGCTTGGCCAAAGCGCGATCCGCCGCTTGTATAGTCGTTTCGATATCCTCTTCGTTATGAACGGTAGAAATATACCATAATCCGCTGGGGCGCACAAGTACGCCTTCCTCCAGCATCAGCTCGGCAAATCGGCTGTATTTGGCGGCATCGCGCTTATTGAAGGTGTCGAAGTCTTCGACCTGCTTCTCCTCCGTAAACATGAAATGGAAGACGGGGCCCGCCTGGTTGATAAGTCCTTGGATGCCATGTTTATTCAATAGCTCGCGGAGGCCGGCTACTAATCTGTTGAACAATTGCTCCATTCGCGGAAAGCTGCTTCCGTTGTCCTTGCCAAGCTCGCGCAGAACGGCGAGAGCTGCGGACGTGGCGGCAAAATTGCCGTTCAACGTGCCCAGATGGCCTACGGTGCCATTTTCGATCAGCGCCATAATGTCGGCTTTGCCGGCAACGCCGCTAATTGCGAAGCCGCCTCCCAGCGCCTTGCCTATCGTGACCAGGTCTGGTTTCAAGCCCAGTTTGCCGTGAGCTCCGCCAAGGCCCAGCCTGAATCCGGTAATGACCTCATCCATAATCATAACGATGCCGCTTTGCTCCGTCAGCTCGCGTATGCGTTCCAAATAACCGGCTTTCGGCCCAATACAACCGTTATTGCACATGATAGGTTCCGTAATAACCGCAGCGATGCTGTCCTTTTCCTTGGCAATCAGCGCTTCGAAAGCTTCGATGTCATTCCAAGGCAGCATAATAATGTCCTGCAGGCTGTTCTCGCTCTGACCTCCTGTTCCGGGAGGAGCGGAAGCCATAAAACTTTGGGCGGCGGAGGATTGCTTCATATCCGGGCTCAAGAAGGAAGTGAATATCGCATCGGACCAGCCGTGGAAATGACCATGGAACCGGACGACTTTCGTTCTGCCGGTATACGCTCTGGACAATCGAAGCGCCAGCATGACGGCTTCGGTGCCCGAGCCGCTTAGCGCGACTTTGTCGGCGCACGGAAGCAACTCGGTCAGCAGCTTCGCCAGTTTAATCTCGCCATCATGCTGCAATCCGTAAGTGAATCCGCGTTTCGTTGCTTCATTCATCGCCTCTGCCATCGCGGGATGGGCATGACCAAGGATGAGCGGACCATAAGCAAGCAAGTAATCGATATATTCATTGCCGTCAACGTCGCGTACTCGGGAACCGCTTCCCGACTCCGCGAATAGCGGCGTCGGCTTCATAGAAGCGCGAAGTGTCGAGGCCACGCCTCCCGCCAAATATTTTTGGGATTCGAGCAGCATTTGCTTGGATTTCTCTACATTTAATGACAACAGGATTCCTCCCTTTAATTATAGTATTGAACTACCTTTGCATAAACCTCGGTTGGGGCTCGGGATCGAAAGGATATATCGGCTTGGATACGCGCTCATAATGAAAATGCTCGAGATTGGCGCTGCAGCAGCCTGGAGTATCAACGTATATGACAGATTTGGCGAATGCGCCGAATGCCGTTTGCCAAGCGATTGCGGATTTGACGACGATTATTTTGAAGTCATCCGGCCAAAGCCCGGCATAGCGAATATGGCCCAGATCCCATGGCGCCACGCGTTTCTCCGTTAGGACGATAGTTAGTTGTCCGCACTCGACAACCGCTGTTTTGCCCATGAAAGCAAGCTGTCCCGTCATATACGCGCCGACGTGGCGATATTGGCCGTCGAACAGCAAGCGGATCTTCCCGGTTACTTCGACGGGTTCGCCATGTAAGGGATTGCTCTTGCCACCGACCGGACCTTGGAAGATCGAGCCGACGCCGAGCTCGAATGCGATGCTTGACGCTTGTTCGTCCCTAATTACGATTAATGCCCTCTCCCGGATACCGACCAATTGTCGGAGAGTATGAGTGGCGTCCGCAGGCGCTCCGCCTCCGACATTATCCGAGCCTTCCACAAGAATGACGGGGCCTGACGATTCTGCAAGCGCGGCTGCGATTGCTTCGTCGGGGGACAGGTGGTCAAGGCCGAAGCTTTCCTTCAGATTGATGGTTAGCTGAACCAGTTCGGCCGCATAACGATCCGCCAGTTGCTGATCGTTGTCGGCGGTTACGATAAAGGACATACCCGCATCCGGGACATCGCTGTATGGAAACCCGCCCGCGACGGTTACGTTCAAAACTCGCGGATCCGATTCGATTTCGAAGGCGCGGTCCATTATTGTTTTCATACTTCCGGTTTCGGTCATCATCGCTTGCGGAACGACGAGCATGCCCGTGTGGCCATAGGATCGGGTTGGCCTGATTTCTTCCCGTATATATCGAACAAGCAGATCGAACGCTTCTTCCGCCCTTTCGTGCATATCGACATGAGGATAAGTATCGTAGCCGACAATGACATCGGCAAGCCGAACCATATCTTTGCTCACATTGCCGTGAAGATCTATGGTCATGGCGATCGGCAGCCTGTCGCCAAGCTTCGCCCTCAGCCGTCTGAGGCATTCGCCTTCCAGATCGTCATACTGCTCGGACGCCATCGCTCCATGCATAATGAGCACGAGGCCGGATATATCGCTGTCAATGGAATCCACGACATTGTTGATCAGAACGTCGGCTGCCGCCGCTTCCACCATGCCGCTTGGCGTAGCTGCGGTATATAAGCCGGGCGTCAGCTCGACGCCATGCCGCTTGGCCGCATCGATAACGCCGCCCATTGAAGTGCGGGTGCCGCCATAGCGAAGAAGAAAGGCGTCAAGTCCGTTGACGCTCTCGCTCTTGAAATGCTCAAGTCCGGTCATTCCGGGAGCAAATGTATTCGTTTCATGGAGAATTCCGGCAACCGCAATTCGCAGGGTCATTCGGCTTCCCCTCGGATCGAGCGGACGTAGGCGATTACGTCGATCTCGACCAAATAATTGCCAATGCCGCTTTGCACCGAGGTGCGCGCAGGGAACGGCCGATTCATTATTTTCTCATACGTTTGATTGTACCCGGGGAAATCTTCCAGATGCGATACAATTGCGTTTGTTTTCACGACATGATCGAGCGTTAAGTTTGCAGCCTTCAATATCGTTTCGATATTGCGCAAGCATTGCTCCGTTTGTTCCTCGATCGTATGGCCGACTACCTGGCGCGTCTTTGGATCGACGCCAACCTGGCCTGATACGTATACGAAATCGCCGGCGCGCAGCGCTTGCGAGAACGGAAGGGGAAATTCGGGTGCGTCGCTTGTATGAATTTGTTGGGACATCGTGCATCTCTCCTTAAGTTTTGGATTACTTCTACAGCCTTGCTTCCGCTACCATGCGGTTGGTCAGCTTGCCTAACTTCTCGATTTCAACGGTAACGATATCGCCGTCCTTCAGCCATGCTTGCTTTGCTTCGGGGTATCCGAGCACTACGCCTTCCGGGGTTCCGGTTAAAATGATGTCTCCCGGCGCGAGCGTCATATATTGCGAAATATAGCTGACAATCTCGTCGCAATGGAAAATCATATCGGCGGTATTGGAGTTTTGTCTGATCTCTCCGTTGACGGTGCAGCGAATTTCCAGATCATTCGGATTTCCAGTCTCATCGGCGGTGACCAAATAAGGGCCAAGCGGACTGAAGCCGTCGCAGGACTTGCCTGTCAGCCATTGCGATGTACGAAGCTGCAGATCGCGGGCGGATAAGTCATTGACGCAAGCATAACCGAATACGTAATCAAGCGCGCTGTCTTTGTCCACATACTTGGCTTCCTTGCCGATGACGATGACAAGCTCCGCTTCGTAGTCCACTTTCGAGGAGACCCTGGGCAGAGCGACGTCATGTCCATGACCGGTCAGCGTGTTGTTGAATTTGTTAAACAGAATCGGGAATTGCGGAATAGGCGCATTTGTTTCTTCCGCGTGCTTGCGGTAGTTTAGTCCGACGCAAATGATTTTGTTAGGATGTGTTACGCAAGGTCCCAGCGTTAGCTTCGTCTCGTCCAGGAATAGAGCGGAACGCTCGGAAGCTTCGAGCGCTTGATCGACAAGCTTGCGGAGCTTGTCGATCGAGTCATCGCCGCCTGCAATCGCTTCCATGACGGTGGCGGGGATGTTGGCGTCCTGCCGGCCGAGCGCGTCGATTGCTTGCGAGACGTCCAGCACCCCTTGCGACGTGGCGATTCCAAGCTTCTGCAGGCCATCTTGATTAAAAGTTAGCAGTTTCATAGTATCCTCCCATTCGGCATAAAAACATTTGTTTTGCTATTTTGAAACCAAGGTTTTATAATCAAAACATATCACACCCGTTTCGGGTTGTAAATCCTATTTGTTTCAACCTATTCGTTTCAACTTATCAGGAGGGGCTTATGCGACTTTTAAATCAACATGCTCTCGTGACAGGCGGTTCCAGCGGCATTGGCCAGGCTATTGCGTACAGATTTGCGCGCGAAGGCGCAAGGGTGACAGTGTCAGGAAATGAACGTAACGCATTGGAGGAAACGGTGCAGTCCATTTTCGATTTCGGAGGCAAGGCGATAGCCGTATTGGCCGATGTTCGGAGCAAGGCGGATGTTGAGCGGATGGCAGCGGAGGCTGTTGCGGCTTTCGGACCGATCGATACGCTGGTCAATAGTGCCGGAGTTTGCAAGCCCGCGCCTTTCCTTGATATTGAGGAAGCGGATTGGGATTTGCACATCGACGTTAACTTGAAAGGGACGTTTCTGTGCGCGCAGGCCGTCGCTCGGGAAATGATAAAGCAAGGCAGAGGCTCGATTATTCATATATCCAGCGTTAACGGCTTGGCCGCTGAAGGGGATCAAGTGCATTATAACGCTTCGAAAGCCGGAATCAATTCGCTTACAATGTCCATGGCGCTGGAGTTGGCGCCGCATGGCATCAGGGTGAACGGAATTTGTCCGGGATTTATACATACGCGGCTGACCCAGCCCCTAATCGATAATCCGCAGGCGATCGAGCCATATTTGAAGACGATTCCATTGGGCAGGATAGGGAATCCCGAGGAAATAGCCGCCGCTGCGTTGTACCTTGCTTCGGACGATTCCTCCTATATGACAGGGCATTCGATGGTAGTTGACGGAGGCCAGTTTATAAAGCTGTCTTCCGTTTAAAAAAAAGATTATATCCATGGCTTGGGGGGAAGAGCGAGGATGAAAGTTATCGTTAACGCAAAAGTCGTTACACCGCACGGCTTGATTGACGAGGGAGTCGTTTGGTTCGATCAAGGACGAATTGTCGCTTGCGGCGAGGCACGCGATCTGACGCCGTCTGCGGATGCGGAGCTGATTGATGCCGAAGGACTGTATGTAGCTCCGGGGTTTGTCGACATTCATTGTCATGGCGGCGGCGGCCACTGGTCCTTCGAGAATCCTGCCGCGTTTGCCCGCTTTCACTTGAATTACGGTACGACGTCCATTTTGCCAACCTTCTCTTATAATGAATCGGAGGAGCAGATAGCGGAGGGGCTGCGCAGGATACTGCAAGCGCAGTTGGATATAAAAGCTTACGGCCGCTCGATAGCAGGGATTCATATGGAAGGGCCTTATATTAATCCTAAGTACGGGGCGATTACATCCCCGATTCGTCCGGTGAATCCGGCGGAGTACCGGGAGATTCTCGAAATGGCGGGCGAGCAAATCAAAGTATGGACGCTGGCACCCGAGCTGGAGGGGCAGAGGCAATTTATGGAGGAGGCCTCGCGCTATGGCATCGCATTTTCGGTCGGCCATTCGGAAGCTGCTGCGGAGACGGTGCTGGACTGTGTGCCATACGGACTTCGCATCGGCTGCCATTGTACAAATGCAAGCGGCACCACGCCGTCGCCCTCCCGCTATGCCGGAACGAGGGAGGTCGGTGTCGATGAAGCGGTCTTGCTCAGCGACGAGATATATGCCGAGGTTATTCCCGACAGCGAAGGCCGTCACGTTCGTCCGCTAATGCTCAAGTTTATCCTGAAGGCCAAAGGGGCGGATAAAGTTATCATTATTACGGATGCGATGGACGGAACCGGCATAAGTGACGCTTCTGTCGACGTCAATCTTATCGAGAAAACCGAATTTTCTCCAGCCCAGGCTGCGGACTATATGCTGGGCGGCAGTTTGCTTACGATGGATCGCGCCGTATATAACATGAAACGTCACACGGGCGTCGGCATGGCCGATCTGTTCAAGATGGCGTCTCTGAACCCCGCGAAGGTTATTGGAATCGATCATGAAGCGGGAAGCCTGGAGAAGGGGAAGCGGGCCAATTTGATTTTTGTAACCGAAGACATTCAAGTCCGCAAAGTGTTCCTCGACGGCGAATTGGTTCATGTCCACAATCAGTGAGGAGTGACAAGGCTATGCGAATGGAGCAAATGGAGACGCCGGCGGTCGCGATTGATCTTGATATTCTGGATGCCAATCTAAAGCGAACGGCGGAGCTTGCCGCCAAAGCGGGGGTAAATCTGCGTCCGCATATTAAAACGCATAAAAGCGTGTGGATTGCCCGGAAACAAATCGAATACGGAGCTGCAGGCATTACGGTGGCCAAGCTTGGGGAAGCGGAAGTGATGGCTGATGGCGGAATCGATGATATCCTGATCGCCTTTCCTTTGGTTGGCGCAGGCAAGCTGAAGCGTTTGGCCGCATTGATTGAGCGTGGCGTCCGTGTAACGGTTAGCGTAGACAGCGTGGAGGCTGCAAGGGGAATATCGGATGTCGGCGTCGCTGCGGGCATAAGAATTCCGCTCTATCTCGATATCAATACGGGGCTAAATCGTTGCGGATTGGAGCCCGGGCTGCCTTCGGCCGACCTCGCGATTCAAATTAGCGCGCTGCCTGGCGTTGAAGTAAAAGGGTTGATGACGCACGCAGGCCATTCTTATGGCTGCGGGGATGCGGAGGGAGCGAAAAAAGTTGCATTTGCCGAGGCGGGAGCATTACTTGCAACTCAGCAAATACTCCGGGAAAGAGGGCTGGAGGTGCCCGAGATTAGCGTGGGGTCGACTCCGACCTCGAAGTTTGTCGAACAGCTATCGGGTGTTACCGAAATGCGTCCGGGGGCTTATGTATTTGGCGATGGCTCGCAGTTGTTTCCCGGTCTGATCGGCGAATCGGAGTGCGCGATGCGCATTCACGCCACGGTCGTAAGCATGCCGCGTCCCGGAACCGTCATTGTGGACGCAGGCTCCAAGACATTGGCCAGCGATGTTAGCGCCCATCGCAAAGGTTATGGTTACTTGCCTGATTATCCCGAAATATTCGTCGAGAGACTCAGTGAAGAGCACGGCATACTGGCCGTACCGGACGATTGCTCGCTGCGAATAGGCGATGTTATATCGATTATTCCAAATCACTGCTGTACGGTGGTTAATTTGCGTGATGAATTGATTGGAGTGCGGGGCGGGAAGCTGGAGCGTATGTTGAAGGTGGACGCGCGCGGCTTGAATACATAGGGGGATGCTGGCGTGCGTCCTTGGATATTTTCACAAACCGTATGTCATTTGAGCAAAGGACCGTTAGGGTAGTTTATCCCTGGCGGTTTTTCTACTTGGGCTCTATATCCCGGAATGAAACTTACCGCGCTAGTGAGTAGGCGGATATGACGGCAGACATGCATGAGTATGAAATTTCGAGTACAATGGTGCGTTTGGAGGTCAAAGTGATCGAATGAGTATGAAATTTCGAGTACAATGGTGCGTTTGGGGGCCAAGTGATCAAATGAGTATGAAATTTCGAGTACAATGGCACGTTTGAAGGGCCAGGCGATCGAATGAGTATGAAATTTCGAGCACATCCCCCCCCCGCTTTAGCAAGACTTGTGGAAAAACAGGAAAGTTTCATAGGTTTCATGAGCAGATTAAAATGTTCGAAAAATCCCACAGACACCAGAAGGCTGTCGATTCATTGTGGACGGCAGCGCAGTTAAGTAAAGGCTGATCGTAACGGACTCCACAGTCGCTATTTCGCAAAAATGGGGCCTGTTCAAATGGTAACGGACACAGACGACCTTACTTCCGTCAAAACCGCATACAATGGGCGGAAATCCACCAATTAGCGTCATCTGAGTCCGTTGGAGTTTTTGAATCACTCGTCAGAGTGATTTTGTTTATTCAGGGCTGGCCAATCGTCGCAGCGTGATTTTGTAGAAATTGGAGCGCGCATTATTTGTCTGAAAACACAAAATAATGGGTTGTTCTGGAAATATTATGACTTGCGAAGCTTGCCGAGCTCCGATACAATCGCTTCTACTTCGCTGATGCTGAACTTATCCTTGCTTGCGACGATGTCGTAGATATCCTTGACGTCTTCGTAGCAGGCGATGCTGAAGCTTCCGGCTTGCATAGCGGCGCCTGAAGCCATTCTCAGCTTGGTCTTGATAGCTTCGATCATGAACTCGAGATTGTCCTGTGTTGGCGACTGCAAATCAGTCATCGGTTTGTTCCCTCCTTTATTGCTTGAACGCTGATCTCGTCATTGTACCATGTTGCATATGGCGTGCACCACAAAATTGAAGAGGCGGGGCGATATCGGGTACAATGGGGAGTAGGAAAGTAAAAGTGAGAGTTCAAAAAGTTTGGTTATTAGTACAATAGCGTATGCCTCCGATGCTGCGTTTTTATCGAAAACGCTGTAGAAGATTAGATAAAGCCAGAACCTGAGGAGCGGAGGAAATATAGTGATTATCGCCAAGACACCGCAGGCTGAACAGGAGCTCGGAACTCCCGCACGGTTAGCTTCGTTTGTCGCCGACATTGCCCGGTTGCAGCTGGACAGGGAGAAGATTTTGTTTGTCTGCATCGGCACCGATCGTTCCACCGGGGATGCGCTGGGCCCGCTTGTCGGCACGATGCTGACGGAAAACGGCTGGCCGCGCGTTATCGGCACGCTGGGAGAGCCGTGCGACGCCCATCGGGTTGAAGGGGCTGCAGCCGCGGCAATGCAAGAACAGAGCGAGAGCTCGCTGACCATTATCGCGATCGATGCGTGTCTCGGCAAGCCGCAATCGATCGGCGGCTACATGCTAGGGAGCGGCCCCCTGCAGCCGGGAGCGGCGACGGGACGCCAATTGCCGCCGATCGGCGACTACGCCATCGCAGGCATCGTCAATCGGTTCGGCCCCAAGGCATACGGCATGCTGCAGACCACTTCGCTGCATCTTGTCATGGGAATGGCGAGAGAGATTGTTTCAGCTATTAACGAAGCGTGGTATATCCATAATAGTGAGAGTTCAAAAAGTTCGGTTTTCAGCACCGAGAAGATGGAATGCAAGTAGAAAATGAGGAGCGGAGCGTAGTGGAAGCTACGTGAGCACCTGCAATGTTTCCGGAGGAAACATACTTCGAAAGCATATACTTAGTTTCGCTTGCGTTCCATATTCGATGTCGAATACGCTTCTCGGCATACTTCGTGATCAAAAGCGGACTTTTTGAACATCCCATAATAAGCAATAACATTCTTCCGGTAGACGGGGGGATGGGCATTACACCCATGAGGAGGGATTTCGTATGAATGGCAAACCTGGCATTGACGCACAGACAATCTCTATCGCGAACAGTTCCGTAACGCTCGGCAGCGGTCTCGAGCTCTCGTATTACGATTCGAAGGGCATGGGGGCGGAGGAACCGGTATTGGTGCTTCTGCACGGTTACTGCGGAAGCTCCTCGTACTGGGAACAAATCATCGCCGAGCTGGCGCGGCACGCAAGAATAATCGCGCCCGATGCGAGAGGTCATGGCATCAGCGCGGCTCCAGCCGATGAAATATATTCGATGGAAGCATTCGCAGGCGATGTGGAGGAGCTGCTGGGACAGCTTGGCATCGGCGAGGCCGTCATGATCGGCCACTCGCTTGGAGGGTATATAACGCTTGCTTATGCGGAGCAGTACGGAGGCAGGCTGACCGCGTTCGGACTCCTGCATTCCACGACGCTTCCGGACAGCGATGCCGCAAAAGAAAACCGTGACAAAGCGATTGCGACAATCGAGGGAGATGGGGTCGACGTCTTCGTCGAAGGACTCGTGCCCAAGCTTTTCGCCTCCGATCGGTTGGAAGAGCTTGACATGCAGGTGGCAAGAGGCAAGGAGATTGGACGAGGAACGTCGCAGCATGGAGCGGCGGCTACGGCACGCGGCATGAAGGAACGTCCCGATCGGGGTTCCGTCATTCGAGACGCGTGGGTTCCTGTGCTGATCGTGGCCGGCGGGAAGGATGGCGTTATTCCGGCCGAGAGCGCGTTCGCCGCGACAGGCGGGAAGACGACAATCGTAGAGCTTGGGGAAGCCGGACATATGAGCATGCTGGAATGTCCGGAGGATCTGAAGACGGCCATCCGGGATTTTCTCGGAAGCTTGCGCTAGTCTGCCGTCCACTATTATAAAGTAGAAAGCCGGAGCCGGCCGTCGTTCGCCATGAACGCGCCGGCTCCGTATTTGGGGGAGGAATAGCGTTGTTCCAAAGGGATTATTTCATGCGTATGATCTCGCAGATGACGGAAGCCATTGGTCAGATTATGAACCTGCGCCGGGAGCGGAAGCAGGAGGAAGGCCTTCTCGTTATCGACGAGCTGCTGGACAAGGAATTTCGACTTAGCAGCAAGCTGATCCGCTCGCTATCGGATGACGACCTGATCAAGGTCATGTCTACGAATGGCCTTCCGGACACCGATCATCTGCAG
The DNA here is from genome assembly GCF_018604145.1 of Paenibacillus agaridevorans. Taxonomy (NCBI): domain Bacteria; kingdom Bacillati; phylum Bacillota; class Bacilli; order Caryophanales; family Paenibacillaceae; genus Paenibacillus; species Paenibacillus agaridevorans. The sequence goes on from NZ_CP075889.1 coordinate 8,528,819, forward strand.
GCGATCGCGATATTGCTGAAGCAGGAAGCGCTTCTTCAAGCAGAGCTCGGCAAAGAAACGGAGAGCTTCGCCGGCTACGTCAGGTCGCTTCGATTGTTCATCCGATTATCGCTGCTGGAAGCAGAGCCGACGCTGGTGCAGCCGGATGACGAAGTAAGGGATCTGCTGGAGACGCTTCGTCCCTTTGAGCTGCCTGTTCCCGCAAAGCGGCTACTGATGGAGTGGCATGAAGCGGGAGGTCGTTTCGCGGATATGGAAAACATCATGTACGAGCTGCTTGAGGATATGGCATTGTCCGCGGCGGACGCGGCGGCTGTCTATGAGCGGCTGCTGCTGCTGGATGACGGCAAGCTTGTCCAGGGCGGCCTGCCCCGGGAAGAAATCAGGCAAGGATTAACGGATTTGTCCGTCAACCATATGAGGAGTGAGCAGGGGTAATGAGCGAAACAGGGCAAGAGGAATGGCAGCGGACCGTTGCGGAATGGATGGAGAGAGGGGAACTGCTTCACGCTACGCTGAGCCAGCCGCGGCGCAAGGATGACGACACGCCGCCTAAAACCGTCGTAAGGCCGGTTGCCATGAAGGATGGGCTGCATTATCAATTCGAGTCTCATTACAAGGCAAAGGTGCTCCATCGAAACCTGAAGGAGGAAGAGGCTTCCGAAACCTTATTGTCGCTGTTAAAGGGCGATTACAGGCAGGCGTTAATAAAGACGCCGCAAGCAGACGTCCAATTGCTTTTTAGCAAGAAGGGGAAAGCTGCGGTTCGCCGTCTGGCTCCGACCGCAAAGAGCTCCGTTCCCATGGAGCATAATCGCAAGAAGCGCCGGGTGCTGGAGGAAGGCACTCCGGTGCCTTTCCTTGTGGAGCTGGGCATCATGACGCCGGAGGGCCGGGTGCACGCCAAAAAGCAGGACAAGTTCCGACAGATCAATCGATTTCTCGAGATGGTTTCGGATGTGCTGGATGATCTGCCTGCCGGACGGGAGCTGCGGATTGTCGACTTTGGCTGCGGGAAGTCTTACCTGACCTTTGCGCTGTATCATTTGCTGGCGGTAGAGCTGGGCCGGCCGATCTCCGTAGTGGGACTTGATCTGAAGGCGGACGTCATTCAGTTTTGTTCGGAGCTTGCGGGTAAGCTGGGTTATGACCGGCTGCAATTCCTGGTCGGCGATATCGCGGAGTACGAAGGTCTGACATCGGCGGATATGGTTGTGACGCTGCATGCCTGCGATACCGCGACCGATGCCGCGCTGGCCAAAGCAGTGGGATGGGGAGCCTCCGTCATCATGTCCGTGCCTTGCTGCCAGCACGAGCTGTTTGGTCAAGTCGAGAGCGAAGTGCTGGCTCCGATCTTGTCCCAAGGTCTGCTCAAGGAGAGATTCGCCGCCTTGGCGACGGATGCCGTCAGAGGACAGCTGTTGGAGACGCTGGGCTACAAGGTTCAGATGCTGGAGTTCGTCGATCCGGAGCACACGCCCAAAAATCTGTTGATTAGAGCTGTAGTCTCTGGTCGCAAAGAACTATCTCTGTCTAAATGGCAGGAGTATGAGGCATTCAAGTCGTTCCTTGGACTCTCTCCCGCGCTGGAGAGAATGCTACCGGGAGCATGGCCCGTTTCCAGGTAAAAATAGTTTCCATCCAACAAATAGGCAATTGTCGCGAGTAATAACATTTGCTACAATGGAAATAGATGGCTACCAAACGAATGGGTGAATCTTATTGGATTGGATGATCTGGCTCGATTTCAGCATGTTTCTGATACTTGCGGCCCTGTTTCTGTATGTGTTTTCCTCAAGCACGGTTACGGTTTTGCATCGCATTTATCTCTTGCTCCACGTCGTTTTCATCATGTGGCCTCTGTTCCAGTTCGCATCGCAGACGACATCCGAGACTTCCTTTAGGATCTTGTACCTATCGGCTTCCTACATAGGACTTTCGATGCTCGGAGTCGGCTGGCTTGTCTTCATCCTTTACCTGTCGGGACAGTCCTACGTCATTCGCAAGAGCAGGAGGTTGGTTCTGGCGATTCCCGCCTTTCTGTCGGTTGCGGTCGTGTGCTGGAATCCGGCAGGCATGTTCCTGCAAATCAACAACGAGTTGGGGCCCGTCAAGCAGTTGCAGCACGGTCCGCTTTATTGGGTCATGATCGGACAGCTCTTGCTTTATCTATCCGTGTCGCTGATTTTATTGATTCATAAGCTTCGAATGCAAGACGAATCTACTCGGCAACGTCAGATGGTCCGGACGGCATTGATCGGATTGTTTATGTTGGCGTTTTTCGCGATCGGAGATCTGCTCGTCAACATCTATTTCATCGATCTTCTGAACAACTACATTCCGCTCATCTCTATCGGCCTGACAACGACGGCCGTCTATATCGTAAATGCGATCAGCCGGAACCGGGTGTTCGACATCATCGGCATTGTGCAGCGCGACGTCATGAATACGATGTCAACGGGCATTCTTGTCATGGACGAGAACGACGTTATTCTGGAGATCAACAAAATGCTGCAACCGATACTAAAGCTGCGAATCGGGGATTTCTTCCAGCCGTTTTCGCTTGCAGCGCAATTTAAGGATGAGCCGGCCAGGCAGCTGCTGGCGCTCTTTGAGTCTCAACGAATGCGTCCCATGGAGCGGCTGGAAGTGGAGCTTAACATCAATTTCAACGACATCTGCTACGTGGTCGTGCAGTCGGCCCCGATATTGGACGGGAAGAAGCGAATAATCGGCCGCGTCTTGACCTTTCAGGATGTAACGGAGCTTAGAATGCTGGTAGAAGAGACGAATTCCCAGAACGAGCTGCTGCAGCAACGGAACAAAGAGCTTCTCGTTATGCAGGACGAGCTGTCCCAAGCGAACAGGAAACTGGAGCAAATGGCGATTACGGACGGCCTTACGGGCTGTTTCAATCGCAGATACTTGCTGCAGCAGCTCGAAAGCGAGATCGTATCGAATATTCGGTACGGCATTCCGTTTTCCTTGTTTATCTTCGATCTGGACCATTTCAAGATGATCAACGATCGTTTTGGCCATCTTGCCGGCGACGAAGTATTATGCAGCACGGTACAAGCCGTACGAAGAGTACTGCGTCCGACGGATGTGCTGGCCAGATTCGGCGGGGAAGAATTCACGGTCTATTTGCCCCATACGAATCGGGAGCAGGCCGACCTTATCGCGGAGCAGGTCAAGATGACTGTGGAGCAGAACAAGGTGCCGTCCGGCATTGGTGACGGAGTTGTCTCCGTGACGATCAGCATGGGCGTTAGAACGATCGACCGGTTCGATCTGGACAATCTGACTGATCCGAAGTCTTATCTGCGCGAACTGATGGCAGAAGCGGATGCTGCATTGTACGAAGCGAAGTATAGCGGACGCAACCGGATCGTTAAGAGCAAGCTGGCGTAAGCGGATTGCTCCGAGCGAGAGAGGGATGACAGCAGATTGACTGCTTCGTCCTTTTTTTTCCACTTTTCGTGTTCAGATTTTGTTCAGAAGGTTGTGCTTCATCCGGGCCAAGTGGATATTAGCTACATAGTCAGACGTTATGATGTTTGCTAATATATAAATGCATGTTCAAAAAGTTCGGTTTTCAGCACCGAGAAGATGGAACGAATGTAGAAACTGAGGAGCGGAGCGTAGTGGAAGCTACGTGAGCACCGGAAGTTTCGCTTGCGTTCCATATTCGATGTCGAGTAGGCAACGCGACCATACTTCGTGATCAAAAGCGGACTTTTTGAACTTCCTCTTCGAGGTTCACCTTCGCGGATAAAGACTCACAATGAAGGCAGGTATACACAAAATGAGAAAAGTGCAGCTAGCAATGGCGAAGCCGGGGGATCGGATTGCCAGATCGATCTTTCAAGAGAATGGCAACGTCTTGCTCGGGACCGGGGTTGAATTGAACGAGCGATACATCGAGAGGCTTCGCAACATCGGTATCGACTTTCTATATATTGAAGACGGGCTTTCCGAGGACATTGAACCTGAGGAGACGATTCGGGACGAGACACGGACGAAGGCTGTCAATGAAATTTATAAAACCATGAATTCCTTCAAAGACGAGGTCGTGACCAAAGGTCGGACGATTGCTCCCGATATAGGGCGCAATTTTCGCGCGGTGTTCGGCAACATCATGCAGGATCTTGCTACTCGACCGAATATGCTGGTCAATCTGTCGAGTATTCATTCCATGGACGCCTATTTGTTCCAACATTCCTTCAATGTAGCCGTATTGTCCGGCATTATGGGGATCGCCAAGGGATTCAATCGGAATCAATTGGAGGAGCTGGGCGTAGGCGCTCTGCTCTTTGACATCGGCATGACGAAGCTGCCGCCGGAGCTGCTGAGCAAAACGGGACGTTATACGAAGGAAGATATGGAGTTGATGCATTCGCATCCCAAGCTGGGCTTCGATATTTTGCGCAAATATCACGATATCTCCATCGTATCCGCGCACTGCGCTTTGCAGCACCACGAACGCTTCAACGGCATGGGGTATCCGCGAAACTTGAAAAAGGATGAAATTCATATATATGCTCAGATCGTCGGACTGGCCGACACCTATGATGCGCTCGTATCGCCGCGTCTGCATCGCAAACGTTATACAACAAGCGAGGCGATCGAATTTCTATTCGCTTCCGGCGGCACGTTCTTCGATCTGGATCTGATCAAGCTGTTCTGCAGCCATATCTCGGTATACCCCGTGGCGACGACGCTTCAACTGAACACAGGTCAAGTTGTAGTGGTGACGGAAAATAACCAGCTTGCGGTGCATCGTCCCAAAGTGCGCGTCATTATGGAGGCGGATGGGACTTTGCCCAAGTCCCCGTACGAGATCGAGCTTAAGGATCAGCTTCATATTACAATCGTGAAGGAGTTGTAATAACGAGAGAGATGCGCTGGCGATTGCGGCGCGTAACGGATGCCTCCCCCGCTAATCGGCAGAAGCCGCGGCGTAGGAGGTTTTTTGTCTGTACCGCAAGCTTTGAATCCTGCTCCGTTTAGGGTAGAATGGGGGGATATAAGAAGAGAAAAGGGAGATTGTCGGTGTGGATGAGTTTGCTAGCATAACGCATTGGACGGGGCGGCGGCAGTCGGCGGAATGGCAGCGCGCGCGAGGCGTGTCGCTCGGCATCGGCGACGACGCCGCGGCTGTCGATGTCACCGGGGCGAGCGACGGCATCCTTGGCGCCAAGCACATGGTGCTCGCGGTCGACACGATGGTGGAGAGCGTGCACTTTAGCAGCGAGACGATGAGGGACGAAGACGTCGGCTACAAGGCTCTTGCCGCCAATGTGAGCGATATTGCCGCGATGGGCGGCGTGCCTCTGCATGCGCTCGTATCGGTCGCCGTGCCGAAGTCGTACGGTCCGGAGCGGATGCGGAGGTTGTACGACGGGCTGTACGAATGCGCCGAGCGCTATGGGGTGGCCGTGATCGGGGGCGACACGACGTCGTCCCCGGATCGGTTGGTTATATCCGTCACGCTGACGGGAACCGTCGAGGCGGGACGCGAGGTGCGGCGATCCGGCGCGAAGCCCGGGGAGGCCGTGTTTTTGACCGGCGCCGTGGGGCTGTCGGCGGCGGGGCTGCATCTGCTGCTCGCCGAGGCAGGCGGAGGCGGAGCTGCTGGTTCTGCGAAGCAGCGGTTGCAGGCAGGCGATGTTGAGGCGGGCCATGTCGCGCCGCGTGCGGAAGCGGAGCATGTTGTGCCGCATGCGGAGGCGGGCTATCTTGAGCTGATACAAGGACAAGGGCGGGAGACGGGGCAGAGCCGTGCTGCTCTTGTAGCGGCGCATCAGCGTCCCTCTCCGTCGGTAAGGGCCGGAAGGCTTCTGCTGGAGCATGGGTGCAGCAGCCTGAACGACGTCAGCGACGGAGTTGCCAGCGAGGCGTGGGAAATTGCGGAAGCTTCGGGGCTCTTGCTGGTCCTTCGTGAGAGCCGTCTCCCGTTGAACGATGCGCTTAAGGAGTATGGCGTCGATGCCTCTCTTAATCCGCTGGAGTGGATGCTCTATGGCGGCGAAGATTACGTGTTGCTAGGCACGATTGCCAAGGACAAGCTGGAAGTGGTTCGAGAAGTTTTCCGCGAGGAAGGGCTTCCCTTTTTCGAGATCGGCGAGACGTTGGAGGGGCCGGTTGGCGTGGAGCTCGTCGGGGAGTCGGCACAAAGCGGCGATGAGCGGAATATTCCTGTGGCGAAGCGGGGGTATAATCATTTTGGATAATGAAGCGGTGATGGGGATGAAAGCTGGCAAGGCAGAGGCTGTTCAAGAAATGGGCAGCTTGCAGGAAACGAAAATATGGGCGTCCAGACTGGCGGCTCTCGCAGGTCCGGGTACGGTCATCGCTCTCGACGGCGATCTCGGCGCGGGCAAGACCGCATTCTCACAAGCGTTCGCCGCGGCGTTAGGCATTAGAGGCGTGGTAAACAGTCCAACTTTCACGATTATTAAGGAATACGAGGGGGAGAGCCTCCTTTTTTATCACATGGATGTTTATCGGTTGTCCGCTGATGAAGCGGACGAGCTGGGGCTTGACGAATATTTTTACGGAAACGGCGTCACGATTGTGGAATGGGCCAGTTTGATCGAGGAACTGCTGCCGCCTAATCGCCTGTCTATCTATATCGAGCATCTCGGAGGAGAAGCAAGGCGGTTCCGGTTGACGGGATGGGGAGAGCCGTATGCGGAGTGGCTGGACAACGCTATGGAACAGGAGCAACTTGGACAATGAATAAGGCAGCATGGGCAGGGAGCGGCCCGGTTATCGCTCTGGATACGTCTACGGCTGCGATGGCAGCTGCGATTATCCGTGACGGGGAAGTGCTGGGAGAGGTGCAGTCGTTGGCGGAACGCAATCATTCCGTTCATGTCATCTCCCATTTAAAGGATCTGTTGTCATCGTCGAATATAAAGCCGGAGGAGCTGGCGGGTATCGTCGTCGGCAACGGTCCCGGCTCCTATACGGGCATGCGGATTGCGGTCACGGCCGCCAAGACGCTGGCCTGGTGCTGGGAGAAGCCGCTGGCAGGCGTCTCCAGTCTCGAAGCGATCGCGTTCGGAGCTTGGCACAGAGGAATGGAAGACGTGCCTGCAGGCGGTGAAATCACGAATGCTCATGCCGAAACGAGCCGCGAGCATTGGGTGCTCCCCATTATGGATGCCAGGCGGGGGCAAGTGTATGCCGCGGGTTTTGTTTGCCGTGCGGGTGCAGATACAGATGGAGCTAATGTCGAAGAATGGTCGAGATTCGCCGAGGATGGCGTGCGGTTGATGGAACGATGGGTGGACTCGATTCTTGAGCGGATCAAAGATATGGTTGGGAGAAAAGCGGGTTCTGAAGGTGCTAGTGCAGAGGAGTACGCCAACTCGGATCAGATACATGCAGCAGCCGTGCCTGTCGTCTGGCTCGTCGGCGACTTGTCGCTGCATGGACCGGCAGCCGAGCGGCTGGCCGCGCAGGGAGCGGAGCTTGGTGCCGAAGTCCGGCTAACGCCTTACGTCATGGAAGGCCGATACTTGGCGGAACTTGGCCAAAGACGGCTTGCTGCAGGCGAGAACGAAAATCCGCATACCTTCATTCCGAATTACACGCAGCTTACGGAAGCGGAAGTGAAGTTGAAGGCGAAGCGGGCGAGTGAGGGATAGAGATGCCGGTGGATCATGCAAAGCTTGTATATCGCCCCATGTCGTTAGCCGACATTCCTGCCGTTCTGCTCATCGAGCAGGAATCGTTTAGCAGTCCCTGGACGGAAGAATCGTTCGTGAACGAGCTGAAAAACAATATGTTCGCCAGATACCTCGCGCTGGAATACGGCGGACAATTAATCGGATATGGCGGCATGTGGATCATTATGGACGAGGCGCATGTCACGAACATCGCGATCAGATCCGATGTCAGGGGCATCGGACTCGGGCATCGGCTGATGGCTCAGCTGCAGCGGACAGCGCTGTTCTACGGCGCGGCGCGCATGACGCTGGAGGTGCGCGTCTCCAACGAGCATGCGCAGCGGCTATACCGGAAACATGGCTTTCAGCCATCCGGCGTACGCCCGAACTATTATTCGGATAACAACGAAGACGCGCTTATTATGTGGGCGGAGCTGGATGAGAGCCGGCTGGGAACGGGAGAGGAAAGTCATTGAATACAACTGGCAATTACGATGAAACTTTGATACTTGCGGTAGAGACAAGCTGCGACGAGACATCGGTGGCGGTGGTCAAGGGCGGCAAACATATTCTGTCCAATGTAGTCAGCAGCCAGATCGACGTTCACGAAGCTTTCGGCGGAGTCGTGCCGGAGATTGCTTCGCGCAAGCATGTCGAAAGCATAACGTTAATTATCGAACAGGCCATCCGCGAATCGGGACATGGATTAAAGGATATGTCCGCTATCGCGGTCACGCAAGGACCCGGGTTGGTCGGGGCGTTGCTCGTAGGCATCGTCGCGGCAAAAAGTCTGTCGCTCGCGTTGGACATTCCGCTAATTGGAACGCATCATATCGCGGGTCATATTTATGCCAACGAGCTCGAGCATGAGCTTCGATATCCGTGCTTGGCGCTTGTTGTGTCCGGCGGGCATACCGAGCTGGTTCTGCTGGAGAAAGAAGGCAGCTTCCGGCTGATCGGCCGTACCCGCGACGATGCGGTGGGCGAAGCCTATGATAAAGTCGCCCGCTCATTGAAACTGCCTTATCCCGGCGGACCGCACATCGACAGGCTGGCTGCGGAGGCCGAAGCTGCGATCGAGCTGCCCAGGGCATGGCTGGAGGAGGGGAGCTACGACTTCAGCTTCAGCGGGTTGAAATCCGCCGTGCTTGCCGTCATTAATCAGACGCGCATGAAGGGGCTTGAGCTGGACGAGGCTGCCTTGGCCCGCGGTTTCCAGGAATCCGTGATCGAGGTGCTCGTGACCAAATCGCTGAGAGCCGCCTCGGCTTATGGCGTCAAGCAGCTCTTGTTGTGCGGGGGCGTTGCCGCCAACCGGGGCCTGCGGGCTGCGCTTGCAGCTCGCTGCGAAGCCAAAGGGCTGCCGCTCCTCATCCCGTCCGGCAAGTTATGCACGGACAATGCCGCCATGATTGGAGCGGCTGCGCATCTGAAGCTGAAGCGCGGCATGTATTCCGACCTTGATCTAAAGGCCGATCCCGGTCTGTCTCTGGAAGCATGGTCGCCGGAGATTGAAAATCGGACTTTTTGAAGTTCGAATTGACAGATAATTATCGTACGGCTATAATAAACAGCAATACTTCAATCCTCATATTCGCAAACGCTAAGAACAGGAACAGTAGAGGTGCTCCGGAACGCATAGGGACTTAATGTCTTGATTGCTCAGAGAGCTGCGGGTGGTGCAACGCAGTCGATGGAAGCCTTGAAGCTCGCCTGGGAGCGGAACTAAGGATCATTGCCATGTCTCTCATGCATGGGAGGGCAATTTACTTAGTTACGGTTAACCTCCGTAAGCAGGTTCATCGTGATGGACTCCGGATCCGTAAACGATGATTAAGGTGGACATTCTTTCGTCTTTTTTGACGGAGGCTGTCAACAAGGGTGGTACCGCGCGGGTCTTCGTAACCTGTCGTCTCTTGAATAAGAGGCGGCAGGTTTTATTTATTTTCAGGACCATTAAGAAGTCGGTCGACTGGCGGAAGAGATAAGGTGCACCTTATCGCCCGCCAGAACGAACATCCTGATTGATGGATAGACTGGTCGATGGCAAAAAGCGCTGCGAATGAGGCAAGTGAAGTGAACTTAATCGAATATTGAATAAACGCTATGAGCAGGAGCAAGTAGAGCAACGGTTGGCAAATCGGTTCACAAAATCATGGGTCATGTGAGTTTTTCTCATGAAACGGTGGATACGGTCAAGAGAGCTGCGGGAAGGTGCGACGCAGTCGAAACCAGGGCTTGAATCTCGCCTGTGAGCGGAATACGGGAACGTGGCAGCCATTTTCGAAGCGCAAGCTTCGGGATAGAAACATTCGCCGCCGGTACTGTATTACGGATCGCCTCCGTCAACGGGCTTTAAGCGGGCATGCTGCACCGGACATATGAGTTCGGGCACGGCCAATTGGAGTGGTACCACGGCAGAAGCGTTAAGCTTGTCGTCTCTTGATCGATTGATCGGGGATGGCGGGCTTTTTTTCGTTTAGAAATAACCTTGGCTACTACACTTCTATAGGACCATTATCGAGGAGGAAAAACAATGGAAAACTACAAAAAAATACAAATATTCGATACGACTTTGAGGGATGGAGAACAATCGCCGGGAGCCTCGATTGCACCGGAGCGCAAAATCGTCATTGCCCGCCAGCTCGCCAAGCTGGGCATCGACGTGATCGAGCCGGGGTTCGCGGTGTCCAGCGCCGGCGAGTTCGCGGCGGTACAGCAAATATCGCGCGAGCTGCAGCAGGTGGAGATCGCCGGCTTCGCACGGGCGGTCAAAGGCGATATTGACGCCGCGGTTCAGGCAACGGCGGATGCAGCTCGCCGCAGACTCCATCTGTTCATCTCGTCGTCGGACATTCATCTGAGCCATCAGCTGCGCAAATCGCGGGAAGAGGTCATTCGGATTGCCCGCGATATGGTGGCGTACGGTAAACAATTCGTGGACGAAATCGAATTCTCGGCGATGGATTCGACGCGGTCCGGCCGTGATTTCGTCATCCAGCTGGTCGAAGCCGTCATCAAGGAGGGCGCTACAATCATTAACTTGCCCGATACGCTGGGGTATGCGATGCCAAATGAAATTATCGAGCTGTTCCAGGCTGTGCGCAAGGAGGCTCGGGGAGGCGATAAGGTGCGATACAGCGCGCATTGCCACAATGATTTGGGTATGGCGGTAGCGAACAGCCTGGCCGCGATCCAAGGCGGGGCAACGCAGATCGAAGTGACCGTGAACGGCATCGGCGAGAGGGCGGGCAATTGTTCGCTGGAGGAGCTGGTTATGGCCATCGAGACGCGCCGGGACTATCTGAAGGCGGAGACGAATGTCCAAATCGATCAGATCTACGAGACGTCGCGAATCGTCAGCCGGACGATGAATTTCCCCATCGCCTACAACAAGCCGATAGTCGGACGTAATGCATTCCAGCACGAATCCGGCATCCATCAGGACGGACTTCTGAAAAACCGGAACACGTATGAGATCATGGATCCCGAGGCGATGGGCATCTCCAGAAGCATGATCGTGCTGGGCAAGCACTCGGGCAGCCATGCCATCAAACATCGTCTGGCGGACTTCGGCATTGAGCCGACAGAGGAGCAATTCAAGGCGATCTACACCAGGTTCAAGGAAGTTGCCGACGGGCAGAAAATCGTGACGGACAACGAGTTGATCCGCATAGCCGGCGACATGACCCGGACGCAGCTGGACCCGCTCGTCTTGGTGGATCTGCTGGTGCATGCAGGTACGCAGCGGGCGCGTACCGCAACCGTTACGGTACGCGAGAACCAGGACGGACGCGAGGAAAGTTATACGGCTATGGGCGAAGGGCCGCTCGAAGCCGTTATCCTGGCACTGAAGCAGGCCATTCCGGCTGAGGCGGAATTCGAGGACCTGGAGCTGCATTCGCTGTCTACAGGAGAAGATGCGTTCGGCGAAGCGGTAGTGAGCGTGCTTTATGGCGGAGGGAGGTTCAGGGGCAGCTCTGTGCATAATGATATTATTCTGGCGGCTGCGCAGGCATACGTGTCCGCATGCAACCAGGCATTTATGTCTGCGGGGGCGGCTCGGAAGGAGAATCACGTCAGCAGGAAGATTAACTAAGTCGAATAATGGGGGGCTCCCCAACAAAATAGCTGACATGTGCACAAACTTATCCACAATCGACCCTCGTTTTGGGGATAAGTTTGTAAAGAGGGCGTAAACCTTGGGTTTGCGCCCTCTTTCTTATGTGGGGGAAACGGGGATAACTTTTTCACAATTGAATTGTGAATAATGTGGATAAAGTGGATATAAACAACGAGATCATAGGCTCCTGCGCATATTATTCGTCAGAAGCTTGGAAATTGCGGGCCTGATCCCGAAAAATGTCGACAGAATTAACTAACAATTTATCCAGAGTTGTGGATAAGCCTGTTAATAGGTATGTCGAACCAACGAAACCAAGGCGCGGGAGGCGGAATGACAAGGGATAAATGCGGCAATCGACAGCGCATGGCGAGAGCGCAATGATATTTGCGTTAATTACGAATCAAGTTTTCGGTGAAAACACGTGCCGGATGAGCTATCTTAACAATAAAGTCATACATGCGGAGGTAAACTGAATGGATAAGGGAGCCGTCATCCAGGTGAATCAAGTCAGCAAGCATTTAGGCGCTAACCATGCAATCAAGCAAGTATCCTTTCAGGTGAGGCAAGGAGAACTATTCGGCGTAATTGGCAAGAGCGGGGCGGGAAAGACGACGCTGCTGGAGCTGATTTCGGGCCAAAGCAAACCCGACGAAGGTTCCGTAAGCGTGCTAGGCTTCAATATGTTGACGGATGGGGATAAACTGAAGGAACACATCAATTTTTTGATGGGAACAACGACTTTGATCGATAAAATGACGGTGAGGGAAGCGCTGGAGATGTTCCAGGATTTCTATCAACGAACGATCGATACCGACGTCGTGCTAAAGCAGTTCGGACTGGCGCCCTATGCCGACAAGATCGTCAAGCGGCTGTCCGGCGGGTTGCGGCAGCGAACGACGCTTGCGATCTCCGTCGTCAATGATCCCGAGATTATCTTTCTCGACGAACCTACGACCGGTCTCGACAGTCAGGCGAAGCGCGAGTATTGGTCTATTCTTGCGGGACTGAGACTGCAAGGCAAGACGATTGTCATCATCTCCCACGATATGACGGAAATTCAATATTGCTGCGATCGTGTCGGCGTCATGAAGGAGGGGCAACTTGTCGTATGCGACAGCCCGATGACGCTGATCGAGGAGCTTCCAAGGGGCGGGCTTACAATGGAGGCGGTATACATGGAGTATGCCGTAGGCAGCAGGGGAGGCGTTGAAGTTTAAACCGGTTGAACAAGGCAAGCGCGTCCAAGATCCGTCCAGCGAACACAGAAGTCTAATGGAGATAAGGATGGAAATGATCGCACTTCTCTTATCACGCAGGAGCGAGGAGGGAATTGGTGATTCAAAGAAGAACGATGCCAGCAAACGCAGAACGTAGTATACTGGTTATGGCATTGTTGAACTTGCGGAGGAATCCATATGGAATGGGTACATAATGACTGGAATAATCTAAACGTTAGAATCGGCGAGGCAATGAAGTCGCTCATTCGGGAAAGGTTCCAATCCCTGCGGCTTCAGAAGCACGCGCTTGATTTCGTGGAAGACAAGCTCGGCGAGGTCATGATCTTCGGATCTTTGACGTTCGTTCACTACCATATGTACGGCGGTATCGAGGGCGACCCTCTTATGACGGCGGCGGGCATGGAATTATTGATTCTGGCAACGGATATTCTCGACGATTTGGAGGATGGAGACGCGCCTGCCAAGCCATGGATGAACATTCCTATGCCGGAGTCGCTTCATGCCGCAACCTCCATCCTGACGCTGGCGCACCAGGCGATGCTGCAAGGGATAAAGGATATCAGACTTCGCGGCGAATTCGCAGAACGGCTCAACAATCAACTGCTGCTTTCCGCGAACGGACAGATGATGGATATTGCCAGTGAAGCGAAGGACGAGGATGGTTACGTGGAGATGATACGGTTGAAGTCCGCGTCTTTGTTCGTTCTGGCCTGCAATGCAGGCGCGATGTGCGCGGGACGCGAGTGGAGTCCGGACATAGAAGCGTATGCGGAAGCGCTAGGGCTGTCCGCCCAGATGAAGAACGACGTAAGGGATCTTGTGCGCTGGGACGACAAAAGCGATTTCCTGGGACGAAAGATCAGTTTGCCGCTGCTGTATTTGATGGAAAGCAGCACGGAGCAGGACTCCTGGATTATAGACTACTTCCAAGGGAGATCCGGCGCGGAAGCTGTTCGGGACAGGCAAGACCAGTTCCGCGAAGCGCTGGAACGGACAGGCGCCTTGCTGTATGGAACGGTGATGGGACGTATGCACTATAATCGTTTCCTCGATTTGCTGGACGCCATGCCTGCCGAAGATAGGTGGAAGGAAGGGCTTGTTCGCATGCTGGGCGATGATAGTCGGATCAATGACAAGGCCCTTCGATCTAACGCCTAGTCCATAGGGAGCGAAATCACGCAAAAGCTATTTCGGTAAATACCAATCAAGTTTGCGTTTGCCTGCTATCCTATGTCTGATATAGTAGAAATGTACTATATTCGATGTTCATTAATAGGAGAAGCGGAGGAATGTAAAATGTTGAAGGACATGATTCGTCAATTGGCAAGCAGCGCAGAAAGTATGAAGTTGGTTATGGGTGGACAAGTTCAATTGGCAGGAGTTTCAACGGAAGAACAGAGAGCTCTCCTAGGCGAATTGAAGGATAAGGACAACGGTGCCCGTTATTTCGGTTACGGCTGGAACTAGTTTCCAAGTCAGATGAAGAGATTGAAAGGAAGAGGTTTGCATGAAATCCACGGCAATGAAAAGGCTGAGCGCATTCCTCTTCTTGATTTTTTTTGTTACAATAACAATTTATTTGACTGCCGTCATTATTCGCGTACCTTCCATCGGAGCGTACGTCCTTCCTCAGGATAATGCCGGTTTTTTTGTTGTTTCACTGGCACCTGGGGGCCAGGCCAAGATGAACGGATTACAGATTGGTGACCGGGTGCTTGAGATCAATGGCAAGCAGGCGGACGAATTCCCCAATCTATTGAAATACGATTCGCTGGAGGACGCGGACAACGTCCTTATCGAACGTCGAGGCAGCTCCATAATCTCCATTACGTTCGCCAAAGCCTGGTCGGGCGAGCATACGACGCTCGAATTATTGCTGCAGCTATACATACCGGGAATATCGCTATTCGTGTTCTGCGCGTTCTCCGCATTCCTTTATGTAAAACGAAATCATGATCCGGCGGCTATTATGCTTATTCTGTTTTTCTCGTCGATCGGGATAAGCTACTACAGTTCCTCGGCGTCCATCTTGAGGGATCCCATCGGTTTATCGATTATTTATGTCGTATTGCCTACCATTCCGTTATTGTATATGAGCTTCATGAACATTTATCTGCGAAGATTCGACGCGAGTTTGATCGACAAGCGATGGCTTGTCGTACTCTTCGGAATCGTCGGCGCGGTCAGCGCGAGCAGCCTGATCTATATTTGGACGGATCTGCTTAGCAACGAGACGTTTAATTATATCAAGAATGCCTATAGCGCTATTGTGCTCATCGGCAATCTCGTTTGCGTCTACAAGCTTGTGCTCAAATATATGAAACACCGTTTTACGAAGCTTCATTCGCTGTTTACGATAACGTTGACTGCCCACCTCGTGGCTTTTACGCCATTCGCGGCTTTGAACTTGTTGCCGCAGCTGTTTGGCAACGATCAGGTTCTGCCTCCGGCATTCACGGCTTTGTTTTTGTTTGTGTTGCCGATCGTCTATTTCTATCTGTCGACTTCCAATCAGCTGTTCGACATAGATTTTATATTAACGCGATTCAAGTATTACACGGCGTTGTCACTCCTGCCGGCCTTACTGCTGGCGGCAGTGGTCACGCTCGCGGCCCAGGCGCCGGATGGCAGCGCCTGGTCGAAATTTAGCGGATCGTTTGTCATTGTATATGTAGGCATGACATTGTTCTTGTACGCTAAGGAACAGATCGATCAGCGATTCCGGCCTAGGCTGTTCAAGGCGATGTACAGCTATCAGGACAGTCTGGATCGCTTCTCCCGCAATGTGGCTAAGGTCATGAAGCAAGGCGATCTGGAGTCGGTTCTCAAGAACGAGATCAACCAGTTGCTGCCCGTAGGACGCATAACGTTCCTTATCGTCGATCAATCGGAGCATGCGGTGTTTCCTATGAGCGATGAACACGAAGAGATGGTAACCGCCGACTTCCTGCTGGGTACCGTCAACGCGTTCAAGCTTGGGGACTTGATTGATCTTCCGTTCGGTCTAGGTCTCGTCATCGGCAAGCAACGTTCCAGATACCATGTATTGTGGATTGGCATGAAGACGAATCATACGAAATTTAATTCCGACGAAATTCGCTGGCTTAAAACAATGGCCAACTATTCCAGCATTGTGTTCGAGAATCTGTATTTGATAGAAGGACTGATCGAGGATCTGCAGTCCGAGGTCCGCAAAGAACACGCGCCCTCCCCATGGGTGCTCAGGATGTTGTTCCTCCTGTCGGAGAACGAGCGGCGAAAGCTGGCAGCGGATCTTCATGATTCCGCGTTGCAGGACCAATTGCTCTGGTATCGCAGACTGGAGAGCATCATGATGGACCATCCCCTCTCGGAAAAGCTCGGCAATGAGCTGGAAGCGATTAAAGAAGGGCTTCTGGACGTCATCCATCAGATCAGGGAAACCTGCAATGAACTCAGACCGCCGTTGCTTAAGGAGATGGGGGTTGTCGAGGCGGTGGAGTCGATTATCGAGCATACGCAGATGAGGGTGAACTTCGAAGTGAAATTCCGTTCCAAGCCTATTCAGCACGAGCTGAATGAAGAGCAGATAACGGCGATCTACCGAATCGTTCAGGAACTGCTGCGCAATGCCGACAAACATGCAGACGCCAAGGTTATTACACTGGAGCTGGAATTGCGCAAGGATATGTTGTATTTCCGCTATCAGGATGACGGCATCGGTATGGATGTCGAAGGGATGGCGGAATCTTTCGAACATATGGGTTTATCGGGCATTAAGGAACGTGTCGCGAGTCTGGATGGCGAAATTTCGTTCGTATCGGAGCGCGGCCGGGGACTTGAGGTGACGATCCTGATGCCGGTTATGATAGAAGGGGCAAGAACCGAAAGGGGTATTACAGGTGATTCATATCTTATTAGTTGACGATCATCCCTCCGTGGGAGAAGGCACGAAGACGATGATTGAACAAGATGGCGAGATGAAGGTGACTGTTGCACATTCCGCTTTGGAAGCTTTAAACAAAGTGCAGACAGGCAAGGAACCGTTCGATCTGATTCTTTGCGATCTCAATATGCCAGGCATAAGCGGGCTGGAATTGACGAAGCGCTTGCTTCAGCTGGATCCGGATCGCAAGATCGTCATCTATTCCGGCTACGAGATTGGCTCGCACTTTAATCTGCTTATCGAATCTGGCGTTTCCGGCTTCATATCGAAGACGGCTTCGCGGGAGCAGCTGCACAACTCCATTCGCTGCGCGTTACGGGGAGAGGCGGTTATCCCCATTACGCTGTTAAAGCAGCTAAGACGAAACGAAGTATTGGTGGCCCGATCGGAGTTATCCATCGAAGACGTATCGATCAACGAGAAAGAGATGACTATTCTGTCTGAGGTTGCTGCGGGCGTGAGCAACAAGGAGCTTGCAGCCAGTTTGCATGTCAGCCAACGCAACGTGGAATATCAATTGACGCGTATTTTCGAGAAGTTAAATGTAAGATCACGATCGGAGGCTATTCGCGAAGCGAAACGTCTCGGACTTATTAGTATGGAAACCTATTAATGTCATAGAAGAGGGCTGCCGGCGCGATGAGAGTATCATCGTGCCGGCAGCCCTCCCTCTATAATTAAGTTTGATCCGCCAGAAGAGGTCTACATCAGTTCTTCCCATTGCTCATAGGCTGCGGATAACATTTGTTTGTGTTCTTCGATGGAGGCCTGAATCTCTTGAATGCGGATGTAATCATTAAAGATCGCGGGATCCGTCAATTGCTCCTCCAATTCGGAGACGGCGCCTTCCAGCTCGGCGATCTGGGCTTCGAGCTGCTCCAGCTTACGCTGCTTGTTGCGTTCGTCGCGTTTGGCCTGTTTCTCCGCTTCGTAGGAGCTGGCCGTCGGAGCTTCTGCAGCGGCGCCGGTCTTGCGCTGAGCGGAGGCTTGCATGGCAAGGGCTTCGCGCTTGGCGTCTTCCATCTCGCTTTTTTTCTCCAGCATATCATCGTAATTGCCCAGGAAATGTCGGATGCCGTCGGGATGAAGCTCGATGATTCGCTCCGCCATCTTATTTAAGAAGTAGCGGTCATGGGAGATAAACAACAGCGTGCCTTCATAATCGATGAGTGCGGCTTCCAGCACTTCCTTGCTGAACAGGTCCAGATGGTTCGTCGGTTCGTCGAGAATGAGAAGGTTGGCTTGCGCCAGCATCAGCTTGGCCAGCAAGACGCGAGCTTTCTCGCCTCCGCTTAAGGAGGAAATCCGCTTGAGCACGTCTTCGCCGCTGAAGAGGAAGTTGCCAAGGACGGTGCGAATTCGTGCTTCCTCCATATGGGAATATTCGCTCCAGACTTCCTCAAGCACCGTATTCTGTCCATTTAATCGGGTATGCTCCTGATCGTAGTACCCAATCTTTACGTGGGTGCCGAATCGTATGGTGCCGGAAGCGGGCTCAAGCTGCCCCATCAGCGCCTTCAACAGCGTGGATTTGCCGATACCGTTCGGTCCGATCAGCGCCACGGTTTCGCCGCGCGTCAGATCGAATCCGATATGGCGGAATAACGGCTGCTCTTTGCCGGGGAAGGTAATGGACAGATCGTCGACGCTGAGCACGTCCTTGCCCGACATGCGCTCGACCTCGAAGGTGAAATGCGCTTTCTTGAGATCGCCGAGCGGCTTGTCCAGTCGTTCCATCTTCTCCAGCGCCTTGCGTCGGCTCTGGGCTCGCTTTGTCGTCGAGGCGCGCACAATATTGCGCTGGATGAACTGTTCCATCTTCTCGATCTCGCCTTGCTGCTTCTCGTAATGTTTAAGATCCGTCTCGTATTCGGCAGCCTTGATCTCCAGATATCGGGAGTAGTTGCCTGTATAACGTGTGGCGACATGGCGTTCGATCTCGACAATCGTGTTCGCCATCGCGTCGAGGAAATACCTGTCATGGGATACGACGACAATAGCGCCTGCGTAACCGCGCAGGTAGGATTCCAGCCAGGTCAACGTCTCGATATCCAGATGGTTGGTAGGCTCGTCAAGCATGAGCAGATCGGGAGCCTGAAGCAGGATGCGAGCCAGCGCAAGACGCGTCTTCTGTCCGCCGCTTAAGGTGGAAATGACCGTCTCCATATCGAAGCTGCCAAAGCCCATGCCGTGCAGGACGCTGTTGATGCGCGTATTGATCTCGAAGCCGCCCTGCTCGCGGAACCAGTCGGACAGGAGAGCATATCGCTCCAGCGTCTCCTCATAGCGCTTGGGATTGTCGTGGAGTTCCGGATCCGCGATCCGCAGCTCCAACTCGCGGAGCTCTTCCTCCGCTTCAAGCAGATGGGAGAACACGGCGCGCATCTCCGCGATAATGGTGCGATCGGATTGAAGGCCGCTGTTCTGGGCGAGATAACCGAGCTTCGTTTCTTTGGCTTTATGTATATCGCCGGAGTCGGCGGACATTTCGCCGGCGATTATTTTGAGCAGGGTGGATTTGCCTGCGCCGTTAACCCCGACGAGGCCAATCCGGTCGCGTTCCTGAACCTGCATGGAAATATGGGATAATACGGCGGTGACGCCATAATGTTTGGACACATTGGACACTTGCAACAGCATGTCTGACCCTCCACTCCATAGTTGCAGCATAACGCTGCGTGCATCAATTTCTAGTTTACCACAAAGTGCTGCATCCATTGGCGAAAGTTGTATAACAATGGTACACTACATGGAAAGGCAAGTTCAGTCATGGGACGGGAAAGAGGATTGAACGATGGACGCGCCATACGTTGGACAGGAGAAAGCGAAGGCACGGGCTGTCTATGCATCGGACAGGAATGCGTTAGACCCCGAGGAGCGCCTGAGATGGTCAATTGCGGCATGCCGTCATATCGCGGATCTGGTGGAGCGCGAACGGCTTCGCGTTATTATGGCGTATGTGTCGTTCCGCAGCGAGCTCGACTTAAGTACGCTGATGCAATGGTGCTGGCAGAAGGATGTCCGGGTTATCGTGCCGAAATCCATCGTAGAAGGACGAAGCATGACCTTGCACAGACTGGACAGCTTAGCGCAGCTTCGTGCCGGGGCCTATGGCATTCTGGAGCCCGATCCAAACCTTGCCCCTCCGCTCGAAGACGATGTTGTGCCGGAGCTTGTGCTGGTGCCGGGGCTCGCCTTCGACCGGAACGGGGGAAGAATGGGATACGGCGGAGGTTATTACGATCGCTTCTGGCAAAGGATGTCTGACAGCAACGAACGGTTGGGGAAGCAAACGCTCTGGCTCGGAGCCTCATTCGAAGCGCAAATAAGGGATGAGGTCCCGGGTGAGGAGCATGATTTGCGCCTCGATGGCGTTGTCACAGAAGCGGCTATTTATTGGAGAGCGGGATCACATATGTAAAGAAAGGAGAGGCGCGGGATGGAGCTTACCCACTTTAACGAACAAGGAAGGGCAAGAATGGTCGATATCTCGGAGAAGGACGTCACAACCCGGGTCGCGACGGCGCGAACAGGCGTCAAGATGCATCGCGAAACGCTGGAACGGATCAAGGCTGGAACAATCGGCAAAGGAGACGTGCTGGCGGTCGCGCAGGTCGCGGGCATTATGGCGGCCAAGAAGACGTCGGACTGGATACCGATGTGTCATCCGCTGCCTCTTACCGGCATTAATATCGTGTTCGCCGACAACGGCGAGGACGAGTTATACATAGAAGGAACTGTGAAAACAACAGGCAAGACGGGCGTGGAGATGGAGGCGTTAACTGCCGTATCGGCTGCGGCGCTTACGGTCTACGACATGTGCAAGGCATTGCAAAAGGATATGATCATCGGGCCAACGCAGCTTGTGGCAAAGAGCGGCGGGAAGAGCGGAGATTACAGCATAAGTTAGAGTTCAACATCTATATAACGGAAGCGTAGAGAGAGCAGTCGCGGGACATTCGGGATGGGAGGAATGGGATATGCAGTGGAAGGTTGCGTTATTGACGGCTAGCGACAAGGGATCGCGCGGGGAGCGGGAGGATACGAGCGCTCAGGTTATTCGCGAGTTGGTGGAGGAGGAGCTTGGCGGCGTCATCGTCGATTATCGGATCGTACCGGACGAGCAGGATGAAATTATGGCGGCATTAATCGAGATGACGGAGTATTTCCAGGCGGATCTTGTTCTGACGACCGGAGGGACGGGCCTCGCTCCCCGTGATATTACGCCTGAGGCGACGCTTAAGGTGATCGATCGGGAGGTTCCGGGGCTCGCGGAAGCAATGCGAATAGGCGCGTTGCAGAAGACGAGAAGGGCGATGCTGTCCCGCGGCGTTTGCGGCATTCGCGGCAACTCCTTGATCATCAACTTGCCTGGAAGTCCCAAAGGCGTTCATGAGAGCTTGATGGCCGTTATGGACCAGCTGCCTCATGCGCTCGGCATTCTGTCGGGACAGCTTGGAGAGCATAGCGGATGACGGAACGAAGCATGGAGCAGACGGAGCTGGAGCAAAAAACGATTCGGCAAGGAACGTCGCTGCTGAGAGAAGTGTCCGTATATGATGCCGTGGGATTGCGATTGGCGCATGATCTGACGCAGATTATTCCCGGTCAATTCAAGGGAAGACTGTTCAAAAAAGGACATCTCATCTCCGAAGCCGACATTCCAAGTCTGCTCGATATCGGAAAAGAGCATATCTACATTCTCGAGCTTGGCGATGGCGAGCTGCACGAAGACGATGCCGCGCTAGCAATGGCTCTTGCGCTTGCCGACGAGCAGCTCGTGCTTACAGAACCCCACGAGGGCAAGGTAAGCTTGAAGTCTGAAATACTCGGACTGGCCGAGATAGACAAGGATATCGTGGACGCCGTAAACGCGCTGGGAGAGATCGCGCTTGCAACGGTCAAGCGGCATGCCGTGGTCCGTCCAGGCAATCCTGTCGCGGCTACTAGGGCGATTCCACTGGTCGTGCCCAAGGAGAAAGTGGCGGAAGTGGAGGAACTGGCCAGACAGTACCGCCTCAAGCATGACGGAGCGGCGCCGCTGCGCGTTAGGCCGCTCCGCAAGGCGAGAGCGGGGCTGCTGACGACGGGAAGCGAAGTGTACGAGGGACGAATAAAGGATAAATTCGGTCCCGCTGTTGCCGCCAAACTGGCGGAGTTAGGCTCCGAAGTGGCGGAGCAGCGTTTTGCCCCCGACAATAGTCAAGTAATTGTCAAGGAAATACACTTTATGCTGGCGCAAGGGTATGATATGATACTCGTGACAGGCGGCATGTCCGTTGATCCCGATGACCGGACGCCTGGCGCCATTCGTCAAGCGGGCGCAGATATCGTCAGCTACGGAACGCCTATGCTTCCGGGCTCTATGCTGCTCATGGGTTACATACAAGGAATTCCTATTCTCGGACTTCCAGGCTGCGTCATGCATGACCCTTACACCTCATTTGACGTGCTTCTCCCGCGAATTCTCGCAGGGGACACGATTACGAAGGCTGATATAGTGCCGCTGGGATATGGCGGCTTGCTGTCGCGTTAACATCGCAGGCCATTCTGCGGCAGAGGTTTGGCGGGCAGCTTAAGAAGCTGGTTTCTCGCACGGATGGGCAATACTCAAATGAAGGAGGTTTAATTATGAGCGGAATTGGTGCAGGAGGCATTATTTTATTGGTCCTGATCGCCTTGCTGTTATTCGGACCTAACAAGCTTCCCGAGCTCGGCCGCGCGTTCGGCAGGACGCTTCGCGAATTCAAGTCGGGAGCGCGCGAGATTATGGATGACAGCGATGCGAAGGACAAAAGCAGAGTGGAAGTAAGTACGGCACCCGATACGGAGAAAACGAACAAGCGGCTTCCGGAATAACCGGACCCGCTTTTTTCTTGAAATCGAAGAATGGTTTGCGGGAGCATGTCGAAAGGAGAGTCGAATTCACCGATGAAAGCCGGCGACAAGGTGAGGGAGAATAGCGACAAAGGTTTGCTTCGGGAAGATGGCCTGATGCCGTTGTTGGAGCATCTGGGCGAGTTCCGTAAACGCCTGATCTATATTTTAATCGTATTAACGCTGGGACTCGTGCTCGGTTTAGTTGCGGCACAGCCTTTGTATAATTATTTGATGAGTCTGGAACCGGCCAATACGATGACCTTACATACGTTTTCTCTATGGGATGGCATCGGCATGTACATGAAGATTGCTCTTGTCATAGCGTTAGTGATCACGCTTCCGTTTACCGCATATCAGCTATGGGCATTTGTAAAGCCGGCGCTGAGACCGATTGAGCAGAGATCCACGTTAAAATACGTGCCATTTGCGCTGATTATGTTTTTGGCTGGCCTCGCGTTCGCTTACTTTGTTGTGTTTCCGCTTGCGTTTAACTTCACGCGTACGGTTGCGGCACACTTGAATCTGGAGGAAACGTACGGGATCATTCAGTACTTTACGTTCATGTTCAGCATCCTGATCCCGATCTCGCTGCTGTTCGAGCTGCCGCTTGTCATTATGTTCCTGACGGCGATCAGGATCGTCAATCCTCTGCGATTGCGCAAGATGCGCAGACTTGCCTATTTTATTATGGCGATAATCGGCGTTACGATCACTCCGCCGGATTTCATATCCGACATCCTGGTCATTATTCCGCTCGTTCTGCTGTACGAGTTCAGCGTTTTTCTGTCAGGCATCGTGTTCCGCAAGCAGCGAGTGGCGGATGCCAAGTGGGAGGAAGAAGAGGATTCGGCTGCTGCTCAAACTTAATCGTACAAATAAGAAACCTGACGTGTGGATGCGTCAGGTTTTTGTTGCGCTTGGCGCAGTCAATTGAAACGAAGTATCTGGGTTCGACTCTGACGGGGCTATTTTTGAAAAATATGATGAACCATGTTTGCGAATTTCCCCCTTGCCAGTTTCTCAGGGGGGACTATTTTACCATCAAGAACAATGGCAGGCATCGATGTAATGCCGTATTCGCTAACCTTTGACTGCAAATCCACATCCGGATCCGTACAATTGGCGTCATATATGAGAATAGAACACTTCGGGCAAGCATATTCCTTCACAAGTTTGACGACATCGTCTCCAAACAAGTTGCTGTCTGTAAAAATTTCAATATTTTTACCCATGATCCGCTTCATCCCTTCATGATTTGTTTGAGAACGGGGCATTCCTGCTTTGGCAGCGGAATCAGATATGTCGGCAAGTCAGTGACTTGCTTTAATAACGATTTGAAATTTTCCAATTGAGCGATTTTTTCATCAATCTCTTTTAGCTTTGCAATGGCGAATTCGTACATATCCTCTGATGGATAGTAACTCTCTTGTTGGACAAAAGCTGATAGGTGTTTGATTTCGTTAAGGGTAAACCCCAAGTACTGCGCTTTCTTGATAAAATTCACTTCTTCAACAGCCGCTTCCGAAAATATTCGGTATCCCGCTTCATTTCTGGTGGGTTTCGATAGCAGTTCCCGTCTCTCGTAATATTTGATGGTCTCTACATTTACGTTAGAAGCTTTGGCCAACTGGCTTATGGTGAGACCATTCATAGCATCCACCTCCTCATAAATAATAATAAACCCGGTACTATGGTACCGGGTCAACAAAAAGTTTGAACAACTTGCCATTATAGACAGGACGTGAACTATACCGCAAATAACCATATTATCAGGCTTGACAAAACAATCGCTCCGGAGCATAATTTAAACAGTTGTTTTAAACGATTGTTTAAATCGAGATTGGAGTGGTAGAATAATGAAAACGGCGCTGCAAGCGTTCCTGAAGAGGCCGACGACCTGGGTCGGTATTATTACGGCATTTATGTTCCAGATTATATTCTCGGTCATATGGATGACGGGATACGACGGAGTAACGGATCGTGTCGACGGACTGACGATCGCGATTGTCAGCGAGGATGCCAGCGGGATGGGAGAGGCCATTGCGGGAAATCTGGCGGATCGATTGCCCTTCACTGTCGTGCGGCCTGAGTCGGTGGAAGCGGCGAAGAAGCAACTGCATGATCGCGAGCTGCAGATGGTCGTGCACATCCCTGCAGACTTCGCGGGACAGGCGGCTTCGCCTGACGGGCAAGCCAAGATCGGTTTCCTTATCAACGAATCCAATCCCGCGCTGATTAAGAGCATGATGAGCGGCGCCGCGGAGACGATTACCGCCGAGGTGAACCAACAAGCCGTCGCGATGGGCATCAAAGGTACGTTGACGGGCATGAACATGCCGGAGGAGCAAGCGGCAGCGGTATCCGGCGGATTGTCGGAGCGCGTCGTGTCGGATGTACAATCCGTCAATCCCGTACAAGGCATGAACAATCAAATGGTGCCGATGATGATGGTGCTTGCCTCGTACGTAGGCGCGATGATCATGGGGATGAATCTGGAGCAATCGTCGATGGCGATCGCATCGGCGACGGGCCGCTGGAGCCGATTCGGAGCGCGCAGCCTGATTAACGTGATTTCCGCTGCTGCCGTATCGTTGGTCGGAGCTTCGCTCCTCGCGGCGCTCGGAGGCCAGATCCAGGAAGGTTTCCTTCATCTGTGGGGCTTCCAGTTTATTTTCTTGCTCACGTTTATGTTCGTCTCCCAGATGTTTTTGTACGTGTTCGGCATGGCGGGCATGTTATTCAATATTATGCTGCTGTCGGTTCAGCTCGTATCCTCCGGAGCCATGGTGCCGCGAGAGCTGTTGTCCGACTTCTATACGGGACTTAGCAAGCTGTTGCCGGCAACGTACGCGGTGGACGGCAATATGAATATTTTGTTCGGCGGTCCGGGCGTAGGCGGCGACTTGGCTGCGCTGCTCGTGATTACGGCTTTTGCAATTGTGGGCAGCGCGGCAGCGGTGGTGTTCAAGACGAAGACAGCACGCCAGCCTCAGGCGGTTATCGCCGGTCGTCAGCAGTCATAACATTTAGGCAGGGAGCGATCGGGAGACATGTCAACGATAGACGAATTGGATGTGAAACGGCGAATTGTGACGGCAGCCAAAAGACTGTTCGCGAAGCATGGCTTCGAAGGCACGTCCATTCGACAAATCTGCGAAGAAGCGGGAGCTAACGTTGCTCTTGTCTCCTATCACTTCGGCGGCAAAGAAAGTTTGTTCGGCGCGTTGTTCGAGACGGAATTCCCGAATAACCGGGTCGCCTCGGTGAATCCGGATATGGATCCCGTGGCCGGCGTCAAGCTGGTGATCCGGGAGGTCACGGCCTTCAGGCAGTCGGATCCGCTCTTGATAACGATCATCCAGCAGGAAATAATAATGAACACGCCGCGTATCCAGAAGATCAGGGAGCACGTCATGCCGATGTGGGGACTGCTGCGCAAGTGGATCAAGGAAGGGCGCGAGCGCGGCCTGTTCGAATTCCACTCGGTGGATACGGTGTTTATGTCTGTTGTAGGTACGCTCCTCTTCCACCGCAATCAAGAGTATTGGTCGGTCATGCTGGAGGAAGGGCAGCCCGATCTGGAGACGATGACGCAGGAGTTGACCGAGTTTATTCTGCGGGGCCTGCATTACAAAGCTGAATAAGCAGTGAATTTGCCCGGGTGCTTATGCGACCCGGGTTTTGAATTTATAGCTGGAGAAAACTGTGAGAAGAAAGAGGATGCTTGCTTCACTCACGTACGCAAACTGATCTTCTGGCTGGCGGTGTGCAGCTTTTCTGCATATTCCTCTATGCGGTCTTCGACTCTGAGCGACGGACCTGATATGCTCATGGCGCCCAGCAAAGAACCGTCCCTCCTGAATACAGGAACCCCGACGCACTTAATGCCGAATTCATGCTCCATATTATCGATACTGTATCCTCTTTTGCGAGTATGCTCCAATTCGTTCAGCAAGGCATTGCGATCCGTTATTGTGTTAGGCGTATGGGCGCGCATGCTTTGCTCGCTTATCGCTTTTATTGCCTGATCGGGCGGTAAAAAAGCCAGAATTGCTTTGCCAAGGGAAGTGCAGTACATTTCGGCCGTCTCGCCTGCCATAGAACGCGCATTAAAGGATGTAGCCGGATATACGCCTTCCAAATACATAATGCGAGCTCCTTTGGGCACCGCAAAATAAATGACTTCATTGACCTCTACCGACAAGGCGCTCATAGGCGGTTGGATTGCGTTATGCAACCCCAGATTGGAGTTTATAATATACGACAGCTCCAAAATCTTGGTGCCGAGACGATATTTGCCGTTCTCCGTATTTCTTTCGATATAGCCAAACTGCTCATAAGTAGAAATAATGTTGTGCACATTGCTTTTGTACAAATCAAGCCGCTCGCTAATTTCTGAAATCCCCAATTCCGGTGTTGCAACTGAAAAGCAGGACAATATGTCCAATGCTTTTTTCAATGTTTTCACTTTTGCTTCCTCTGCCATCGCCAAACCCCTCTCTCCTGAATTCCTAATCTGCATTGTTGTTCCCTATTATAGAACAGTATACTATTTTTACGCAACATCATTCTACATAAATCTGGAATTCTGGATGATTTTCGCCTGGAAATATAATATATAAGTTGAATCCACTATTTACACAACAAAATTACTGTGCTAATATGACGTCATAAAGATAAATATAGAATAACGTTCTATATATTAGAACAAATGAGGAGTGGATAACATGCAGAGCATCAAGAGTGGCGTATGGCCAACCATGATTACTCCTTTTACGGCAAACAATACAATCGACTATACCGCCGTAGAAAAGATGATCGATTTCTATCAGAAACGAGGTGTTGCAGGCATATTTGCAGTGTGTCAATCCAGTGAGATGTTTCACTTGACTCTTGCGGAGAAAAAAAGCTTGGCAAAGTTTATTGTCGAGAATGCGCCGGACGGGATGCAGGTTATTGTATCCGGACATACGGCAGATAGTGTGGACGATCAGGTTCGTGAAGCGGAAGAAATCATGTGTACCGGTGCAGAAGCCTACGTCATTCTGCCAAACCGCTTTGCTGCGGAGGATGAAAGCGACGATATCTTAATCGAGAATATGACAGCGTTTACAGAAAGGTTGCCCAATGTCCCGCTAGGTATTTACGAATGCCCGTATCCTTACAAAAGATTGCTGTCCCCAAAAGTACTGCGTTCTTGTGTGCAACTCAATCGATTTTTGTTCATTAAAGACACTTGCTGCAGCATACAGCAAATTGCCGAGAAGTTGCAAATCATTAAGGACTCGGGCATTAAATTGTTTAACGCCAACAGCGCAACATTGCTGGAAAGCTTACAGCTTGGCGCAGACGGATACAGCGGGGTTATGGCTAACTTTCATCCGGAACTATACGCCTGGCTTTGCAATCATTTTCAATCCAGGCCGGAACAGGCTGAGCAGCTGCAGCAATTTCTCGGTACCAATTCGATGGCGGAGTACCAGTACTATCCGGTTAATGCCAAATACAGCTTGACACTGCAAGGTCTTCCGATGGAAATCGGCAGCCGGGTTCGGGACACCAATCTATTTACCGAATCGCAGCGCAAAGAAATCGCTCAGCTAACGGGACTTTCGTTAGTAGCCAGGGAAGCAATGGCGATAGAGGTTTAACACTATTCATTTTAAAGGGAGGCAAAAGTATGAAAAAAATACGTATTTATTCGATGTTCAAATTTGGCCTGATCACGATTTTGGTATTAAGCATGCTGGCAGCATGCAGCAAAGCAGAAACACCGGGCACTAACACTCCTGCTCAGAACCCGGGCACAAGCAGCACCGCGCCGGAACAAACGGATGGCACTGCCGATGGCGGCATGACCAATTTGGAAGGTTATCCGATTACGAAAGAACCGATTACCATGAAAGCCGTTGTCTCTTATAGCGCATTGCGCCCGGAAATGGACACAACGGAAGTTTGGAAGTATATTGCCGAGAAGACGAATATTAATGTTGAAGTTGAAGTATTAAAAGATTCTGAAAAAGTAGATTTAATGTTTGCCAGCAATGATTATCCCGATATTCTGTTCGCTGTCGGCATCAATGCAAATCAAATGACTTCCGCCGTTGAAGGCGATCAATTCGTTGAGATGAAACCGTTGATTGAACAATATGCTCCAACGTGGAACCGCTTTATGGAGGAGAACAAGCTTGTTTATAACGGTTCGTTGGCTTCCAATGGAAAGTTGTATGGCTTGCCTTTCATTGACTTCGCTCCATTTGTTCGCAACTTGCGCGACCAATGGATTATGATGGATTCCTGGTTAAACGAACTGCAAATACCAATACCTAAAACGACTGAAGAATTCAAAAACGCTCTAATTGCTATCAAAGAAAATGCCGGAAAAGGATCTATCCCAAGCGATGTTATTCCGTACTATTTCATGTTCGATCGCTATGTTGGCGGGCAATTCGATATTTATGGAAGCTTTGGCGTTTATATTACACACGGAGATTATCTGTATGTAGATAACGGTGTCGTTAAAGACCAGTCTACCAATCCGGCGATTAAAGAACCGCTCAAATATTTGCGCGAACTTTACAGTGCAGGGGTGATTCCGCCTGAAGTGTTTACAGACGATTTCAATACTTATGCAGCTAAAATCAGCTCCCTTCCGCCGGTTGTAGGCTCCTATCATTCTTACGAAAACAGACAGCCGGAGCTCGGAACGTCCATGGGCCCGCTCGACAGCGGGAACGGTCAGAAGCCGTTGATCAGAAGCCAAGCCTATGTAGCTGGACCGGCCAACGCCGCTATTATTACTAAAAACAATAAATACCCTGTTGCAACCGCTCGGTTGCTGGAAGCAATCGCTTCAGATATCGAACTGGGTATGACGATAAGCAGGGGCATTCAAGGAGTAACCTGGGATTTTGACAGTGAGGGAAAAGCCTATCAATTATTTTGGGAGGAATCCCCTGACAAAATGACGGAGCATAGCGGTCAGTTAGGTTTGCACAATTCCATTGTCGCCTTGAGAGACCAGGACTTCTACGAAAACAAATGGAAAGAGCTGACCTATGATGTGAAGAACAACAGAGCTTGGGCATACGAGAATGTCTATAAAGATGTAGTCATGCCCAATGACATGGTATTAGTAGAAGGTGCGCTTGATGCAGATGATGTCAGCATGATGAAGCAATACCAGGCTGATCTAACGAACTATCGTAAAGCGATGTTTGCCGATTTTATTACAGGCAAACAAGATATCGATGCACAATGGGATGCGTATGTGAAACAAATGAACAACTTAGGCTTGGAAAAGTTTGTGGGGTTAAAACAAAAAGGATACGATGTAATCGCGAAATAATGGAAGGGGCTATGAGCGGATGAAGTCATCGAGACTAAACAAAGGGAGTGGAAACCTTAAACCCTTAAGCTTTAGAATCTGGGAAAGCCGACAACTGTATATCTTTCTTCTTCCAGCCATTGTGCTAGTTATTATTTTTAACTATTTGCCAATGTATGGCGTCACGATTGCTTTCAAAGATTTTAAGCCGCATTTGGGCATTATAGACAGTCCATGGGTAGGTCTCAAATATTTCGACCGCTTCTTCTCAATGCCTATGTTTACCGTCATTCTGAAAAACACATTAATACTAAGCTTCTATATGCTGCTTGCCGGCTTCCCGCTGCCTATTCTGCTGGCGCTAATGCTTAATAGCGCAAGCAATCAGAAGCTGAAGAAGCTGGTTCAGACCATTACTTATGCACCCCATTTTATCTCTATCGTTGTTATTATCGGGATGGTCAATATTTTCTTTTCTCCTTCGATGGGAATCGTCAAAAACCTGTTGAATTCCATAGGCTTGCTGGAAGGAAATCTTGGCGTATTGATAGACGCTGCCGCTTTTCCGCATTTGTATGTGTGGAGCGGCGTCTGGCAAGGTCTTGGCTGGAGCAGCATCATTTACCTCAGCGCTTTGTCCGCGGTAGACCAGTCCATGCACGAAGCGGCCATTATAGACGGAGCCAGTAAATTTCAACGTGTTTTAAAAATCGATCTGCCGTCTATATTGCCCACAATTGTTATTTTGTTAATTTTAGAATCCGGATCAATCATGAATGTAGGTTTTGAGAAAGTATTCCTTATGCAGAACTCGTTCAATGTAAGTACAAGCGAAGTTATTAATACCTACGTGTACAAGATAGGGATCAGAGAAGGACAGTACAGTCTGTCTGCCGCTATAGGCTTGTTCAATTCCGGCATTAATTTCATTATGATTCTTTTGGTCAACCAGATCAGTAAACGCTTGGGCCAGGAATCGCTATGGTAGAGGAGGGAAAGCGCGATGTCAAAACCCATTTCACAAACCAGGCAGGACAAAATATACGATATTTTTAATTACACCATTTTAATTCTACTGCTTCTAATCGTAGCTTATCCACTCTACTTTGTGGTTATCGCTTCATTTAGCGATCCGAAGCTGGTTGCTACCGGGAAAGTGCTGTTTTGGCCGAAAAGCTTTGATTTCAAAGGTTATTTGGAAGTGTTAAACTACACTCCAATCTGGGTTGGGTACCGTAATAC
Organism: Paenibacillus agaridevorans; assembly: GCF_018604145.1. Classification (NCBI taxonomy): domain Bacteria; kingdom Bacillati; phylum Bacillota; class Bacilli; order Caryophanales; family Paenibacillaceae; genus Paenibacillus; species Paenibacillus agaridevorans. The sequence continues at coordinate 8,560,233 of NZ_CP075889.1, forward strand.
GTTGTTTTATACCCTCTTTTTTACGTTTCTCTCGGTTGCGACAAGTCTGCTTGCAGGATATTCATTGTCCCGCAAAGCTTTCCCGGGCAAAGTGATTATTACAGCGTTTTTGTTGTTTACCATGTTTTTTAATGGAGGACTTATTCCAACTTACTTGCTTGTAAAAGAAATCGGTCTATACGGCAATCCGCTCATTATCATTTTGCTGGGAGCAGTCAATATTACAAACATCATTATTAGCAGAACCTTTATGAGATCTACTCTACCTGATGAACTGTTTGAAGCGGCGAGTATCGATGGTTGCAGTCATTTCTCCTTTTTCTTTCGAATTGTTTTGCCCGTCTCCAAAGCTCTCATTGCCGTGCTTGTGCTCTTTGCAGCGGTAAGCCAGTGGAATTCATGGTTCAATGCCATGATCTACTTGCGAGATCCCGGCTATATGCCGTTGCAAATGGCCTTGCGCGATTTGATTGTCAATCAGTCAGCCATGAGTATGGCATCCGAGAACGCCGATATGGGCGGCGATGCAGTGGCGCAAATTTATTTAGTGGAAGCGATGCGGTATGCGGTCATTATCGTGTCCACCTTGCCGATTATGTGCGTCTACCCGTTTGTTCAGAAATACTTTGTGAAAGGCGTTATGATTGGATCGGTTAAAGGATAATGCAATCACGAGATCGTAAACACTATTACATTTCAGGAGTGAGCAACATGTTAGGATACGCCGGTTGGAGTTATAGGCCATACAGCCCTTACGATCAATATCACAAACGCAGCTTGCCTTATATATGCCGTTTGGCACCGGACGTTGCTTCGATCGAGTTTGAGTGGATGGATGCGGGAGACAATGGCGCGCATCTGCTCTATTACCGCAAATACCGGACCAATGATCCGTATGCGGTCATTGCGCTGGATTCATCGGTTGGCATGATTACGGGCCTGGAACCGGAATGCGACTATGAGATGTACGTAGTGCGGGCAAGCGGGACGGGCTTGAGCGATATCCGTCTGGCGCGGACGGGTCCGCCGGTCGGCACGGTCGTCAACTATCTGCATCCCGAGGACGAAACCTACGCCTTCTCCGGCAGGAGCTTGTGCAGCCCTTCGATTGTTAAGCTGCCATCGGGCGCCCTGCTGGCATCGATGGATGTTTATTCGAGCAAAGCGCCGCAAAACCTGACGCTGCTCTTTCGCTCGGATGATGACGGCGCGCATTGGCGTTATGTGTGCGAACTGCTTCCCTGCTTCTGGGGCAAGCTGTTCTGCCATCGCGGCGTCCTGTATATGCTGGCCAACTCCACGGAATACGGCGATTTGCTGATTGGCCGTTCCACGGACGAGGGGCAGACTTGGGGGGCGCCGGTTACGATTATGAAAGGCGCGGGAAGCTGGAGCGGCCGCGGGCCGCATAAGGCGCCAATGCCGGTTATCGAATATGAGAATAGACTGTATACCGCTGTCGATTATGGTTCCTGGTCGACTGGCGGACATAGCAGCGGGCTGATCTCCATTGATGCCGACGCTGATCTGCTTGTTGCCGAGAACTGGTCCTGTACAGGCTTTTTGCCTTATGACCATTCTTGGCCCGGAGCGATGCCGGAAGGACAATCCAAAGGAGCTTTGGAAGGGAACGCAGTCGTCGGTCCGGATGGGGAAATTTACAACGTGCTGCGTTATCAAATGGACGGATACGGAAAAGCGCTTGTTTTAAAAGGAAATAAAAATCAACCCGAAGAGCCGTTGCAATTCCATAGCTTTGCCAACTTTAACGGCGGCAGCAATTCGAAATTCGACCTTCTTTATGACGAAGGTTCTCAGGCCTATTGGGCAATTGTCAGCGAAATTGTCAATGCTGAGACGCCGCGACAGCGTAATGTGTTATCGCTTGCCTTATCGCATGATATGCAAAATTTCCAAATCGTAAAAAGACTACATGATTTCCGTCATGAAGATCCGGCAGATGTCGGTTTGCAGTATGTCAGCTTCTTGATCGATGGCGACGATATTATCTTTTTGTGCCGCACCGCCATCAATCAAGCAAAAAACATGCATGACTCCAACTATACCACTTTCCACCGCATCAAGCAGTTCAGACAATACCTGGAATGTAAAGTTTGAGACGAAGCGGCAGTATGACTTGCATTCGATAAAACGTTGTTGGAGGGATGTGAAGCATATGTATAAATCCACCTATTTTTTAACCGGATTTATTGTCATGGCGCTGATGATCATCAGTCAACCCGTGTCGGCCGAAACGGATTTGAGATACGCCAATCCGTCTATCGCGGACAATCTCGAAGATATGTATGGCAATATGTTCGTCGATTGGGATGATGATGGAGAGCTCGATATGATATCTATGCATTTCTATCATAATACGTACTCTTTATACAAAAATACCGGCACGGATCCCAATGGCTACCCTTATTATGAAATACAAAACGACGATCTGACATTTCTGAAAAATCTGGTCGATATTGATGCTGTGACCAGACCGGACGGCCTGTTTGACATTATCGCCAGAATGAACGACGAGCTTCGCATTTACCGCAATTCGGGAACGGCGGGAAATCCGGTCTTTGCAAATTATGATGTGATAGGTACGTTAAGCGTACCGATAGGAGAAGCTCTCAGTTATTTCACATACAGCGATCTGGATGGGGACGGCACGAAGGATGCTGTTGCGGTGGCTGTCTTCGGCAGCAGTCCGCTACCTGGAGAAGGGGAGCTTCTGATTCCCCCTTATCATGAAAATATGGGACTTGGCCTGGGCTATGACAATCAGGGAAATTGGCTTGGCAAGGAGTTGTCCACGCATCTGTATGTATTCTTGAATAGCGGAACGGATACGAATCCTGTTTTTGATAGCGGAAATATCCTTTTGCTAACCGACAATTCGGAAATTACGCATCGTACGACTACGGCTATCGCTGTCAGCGACGTGGACGGCGATGGCAAACCGGACCTGGTTGTTGCGCATGACAATGATCGTTTGCACTTCTATCAACAGGCTGGTCTGTCATCCGGCATCCCTTATTTTCAAGCCGGAACCAACTTGATAGAGGCTAACCATTATAATGGCCATATTGAACATGCGCATCGCGCCATTCATCTTCGTTGGACTGATATCGATAACGATGGCAAGCTTGAATTGTTGCTATCTTCCACGGGAAGCGGCAGATTAGTCATATGCGAGTTGAACGGCGGCAATAAAATCGAAAGCGAATATTCCGTGTTAACCCGGAATGCCAGGCTGTCTACGGACTCGCTGCCTGTCCCTGATTTCGGCGATTTGAACGGGGATGGCAAGCTGGATTTGATAAGCGGGGATTCAAGCGGATACATCAATTATTTCGAAAACATTGGCACGGCGGAGAATCCGGGTTTTGCGGCCAAGGTTTTGCTGGAAGCGGGCGGGCAGAGGATACAGCATATCGCTGGACCCAGCGGATCGGTACAAGGTTATAAGGAGTGGCGTTGGGGCTATACACAGCCGATGCTGTTCGACTGGGACCTGGATGGCGATCTGGATATCGTCACCTCGGACATAAGCGGCTATCATACGCTCTATCTCAATATTGGCACGCCAACGAACTATTCATTCGCTGCAGGCGTGCGACTGTTATACAATGGCAGCGAGTTGCGAACGCATACCCGTTCTAAGCCAGCAGCCATTCAAGTTGATGGAGTCAATTATTATTTTGCGCTGGATGAGTATGGATACCTGGCAAGATACGAACAGGACTCCGCTTCAGGCACGAATAGGCTCAAAAATAAAACGTGGTTGCGTTACGACGACAGTCCTCATATGCCGATTCGTATGGATGGCGATGCAGGCAATGAGGGGAGGGTCAAACTGGAACCCGTCGACTGGAATCAGGATGGAGTTTTCGATCTGTTGGCAACCGGAACGGGCAAGTTTCCTTTAAGCTGGTACCAGGATGGCTATAACAAAAATGCGCATATCACACTTTTCGTCAATACCGGCACCAATGCGAATCCCCAGTTTTCCAGCACGTTGTATGTTGTCACGCATGATGATGAGCTGGTTCATCCTACCGGCAATCATACCGCCGCATCCACAATGGGGGACATAAACAACGATGGCGTGCTGGACCTGCTAATGGCCGAAGAGACCGGTTCTTTTGTGTTATATGCGCAAAGCGAGCTTGACGTGAGGCCGTTATTTCCCGGAATGGAACAAATTTTGTTTGATAATGAGCTTACCTTGCGTTGGGAGCTGATTCGGGGAAATAACCCTTCGCTTTTTGACCAAATTTCGGGCGGAATCCATCCGTCGATGTATGAGGTTACGTCAAATCTGCAATTACCGACAAGTGGCGTTCGGGGCGCAGCCATAAGCTGGGGTTCCTCCGATCAAACGTTGATTACTTCCGGCGGCGTGGTTAGTGCATCGCGAAGCGGATTTGTAATCTTGACTGCCACAATCAGTTATGGCGGCGGCACGGTTCAAGTCAAATTTCCGTGTTATGTTAATAATAGAGGCGACAAATGGAGATCGGTATGGAAAATGGATGACAGCGGAAATACGGTAGCCGATATAAGCGGGTTCGCGCATGGAATCAATTACGGAGCCGAAAGCGGTTTAGTCGGTGCTGTCAATACTGCATATGAATTTAAAGAAAGCGAACATGATTATATTGATTTAGGTTCGACCATTCAGCCCGGACTTACAAATGATCTGACTATCGCTGCCTGGATCAATCCGGAAACGTTTCGCGGCAGCTTTGAGGCGATGAGTCGGAATGGCATTATGGGCGACTCGGACGGCATTCTCACGTTTGCTTTACAGAATGAAGGCAGACTTGCTTTTTCGTGGGAGTACGCCAGACAACACGCCGGAAAAACGCCTCTTGCCTACTGGCCGCTGGATGAGACGACCGGTACCACGGCCGGCGACATGATTGGGAATAATCATTGCGCTAATCATGGTGCAACGATTGATCAAGATGGATGGAGCAATCGTGCTTATGACTTCGAGGAAAGTGCGAAAAATTATTTGAATTGCGGCTCAGGCCTATCGATAAACGGCAGCACCGCAACGATCGCCGCCTGGATTAAACCGGAATCTTTTCGAACAGGCACGGGCGCAAACAGCCGGAATGTTATTTTTACGGATAGCAACAATAGTATCATATTCACGCTTCAAGATTCGGGCAAGCTTACATTGTTGCTCTACAACGGAATCAACTATAAGACGTTTCAAAGCACGTTAGCCGTGCCGCTTAATGAATGGTCGCATGTAGCGGCCTCCATGGACGGTACCCGGGCAACTCTCTATGTAAATGGCGTGTCGGTTGCAAGCGCAGCTTGGGCGCGGGATTTTGCCGGGCTTGGCGATATCAGCATTGGCGGTGCCAAGGCGAACCGTAATTTCGATGGTTTAATCGATGATATACGTTTGTACGGTCGCGGAATAAACGGCGTAGAAGTCAATAATCTTGTTTTGTATGGAATTGAAGGCGACAGTATATCGAGTATTGAGGTTGATGCGGCAGATGCCGTGTCTTTAGGAGAATGGACGCATGTGGCGGTTACCAAACAGGACGGCACGACAAAACTGTTTATCAATGGTGTGGTCAAAAAAGTCAGGACGGATGATTTCGAGTCTGCCTTCCGCCGATTGGGCAACTTGAATATTGGCAGGGTGAATGGCAACAAGGCACGCGGTTTTGACGGTCTTATCGATGAGACGGCCATATACAACTATGCGTTAAGCGACAATGAGATTGCTTTGATGGCCAATAAAGGGCTTATGGCGCATTGGACTTTGGATGAAGCATCCGGTTCGATCGTTGCCGATGCCATGCAGAGCTACCCGGGGACCAACAACGGAGCCGCCCTTCAAGTCCCGGGCAAGGTAGGGACGGCCTATGACTTTGAGGAAAGTGAAGGCGATTACGTCAACTTCGGAGACGGTCTGCAATTGTCAGCCGGCAATACGGCGACTGTTGCTGCATGGATCAAGCCGGAATCCTTCCGTTCCGGTTCGGGGTCATCCAGCCGCAACGGCATATTAGGCGATTCAACTGCAGATTTCAGCTTTATGCTGCAGGATCAAGGACGTCTGGTGTTTCAATGGGACAGTGGCTCGGCTGCCTATCAGACATTGCAAGCGGATGCCGGGCACTCTCTGTCGACAGGGGAGTGGGCGCATGTAGCGGTTACCCGTGACGGAGCCAGCATGCGGCTGTATATCAATGGGGAATTGGTCAAGCAAACCAGTAACGGCTGGGCGGCGAATTTCGTCGCCTTTGGCGACATGATCCTTGGAAGACAGCTCAATTTGGCCGCACGGGGTTTTGACGGTCTAATCGATGATGTCAGGGTGTACAATCGTCCGCTAAGCGACAATGAGATTGCCTTATTGGCTGCAGGAACCTAATAAGATTTGCGGATTTTGATTTGGGCTGATAGGCAGAAGGGAATGTTGATACATGCCGCTTGTGGACATGCCGCTTGAGAAGTTGAAGGAGTACCAGGGGAAAAACCCGCGCCCTGAAGATTTTGACGAGTATTGGGAGCGAGCCCTCGCAGAGATGAAAGCGGTTGATGCGCAAATGGAGTTGGTGCCGAGTTCGTTCCAGACGCCGCAGGCCGACTGCTTTGATCTTTATTTTACAGGAGTGCGCGGGGCCAGAATACATGCCAAATACATTCGTCCGAAAAAGGTGCAAGAGCCTCATCCGGCGATTGTGCAGTTCCACGGTTATTCGAGTCATGCGGGTGATTGGCTCGGCAAGCTTGCGTACGCTTCGCTCGGCTTTTCCGTCTTATCGATGGATTGCCGCGGGCAAGGCGGCTCCTCCGAGGATACGGGCGGCGTAAAGGGAACTACGCATCGCGGACATATCGTTCGCGGTCTCGACGACGAGCCGGACAATTTGTTGTTCCGCCATATCTTCCTCGATGCGGCGCAATTGGCGGGCATTGCCATGGAACTGCCCGAGGTTGATCCGGAGCAGGTATACGCAATCGGCGGTTCGCAAGGAGGCGCGCTTACGATTGCATGCGCGGCGCTGGAGCCGCGCGTGAAAAAACTTGCGCCGGTGTACCCGTTCCTCTGCGATTACAAGCGGGTATGGGAGATGGATTTGGCGCAGGGCTCCTACGAGGAACTGCGAACCTTCTTCCGGCATTTCGACCCGCTGCACGAGCGCGAAGATGAAATTTTCGAGAAGCTGGGTTACATTGATCTGCAACATCTGGCGAACCGGATACGCGGCGAGGTGTTGATGTTTGTCGGGCTTATGGACAGGACCTGCCCGCCGTCTACCCAGTTCGCGGCCTACAACAAGATAACGACGCCGAAGCAGGTGGTCGTCTATCCCGATTTCGGCCATGAGAACTTGCCGGGCGCGTCAGATCGCACGATTCAATTTTTGCTGCAATAGGCTTGGCAGCGTACTGACGATGCGCGGGAATTGACCGAGTTCATTTTGCGGGGCCTGCATTATCAAGCTGAATAAGCAGTGAATTTGCCCGGGCGCGTATGCGACCCGGGTTTTGAATTTATGGTGGTAATTTATTACGAATTAGATGTATTTGTTTATTGTTTTCATGAAAATAGTGGGCGGCGTCGCGGACACACCCTATAAAATCTTGCAGTTTATACTTTGAAAAGTACATGTCCCCCGGGCAGTTTAGTGTGATAAATTAGGTTGCGATAAGGAACCTTAGGTCACCGGGCCGATTAATCACGGTATTGGCGGGGAGAGAGAGGGGATGTCGAAACAATCGGCGGAGTCAGGCAATTCTATCTTTTGATAGCGATTTCAAAGAATTGTAACCGTTTCCGCTGCGAGTTCGCTTTAGGGGATGGGGTGCTTCTGTCGACCTGTCCATTCAAGCAAGTGCTTCATTCAAGCAATAACTTCATTCAATGAGGAGGTTTCAGGAGTGAGAAAAAGGTATTCTATGGGGATCAAAGTATGCTCGATTGTCATGTCGGTCATGCTGATCATGGGATTGTTGCCGGCTATCGCGTTGCCGCGGGCTTCCGCCGCTACGGCGGAGGCCGTGTATGCGGCGGCCTACATGGGGGCTACGACGACCGCGGGCACGACTTTGCCCGGCAGCGTGGATATCGATGGGCAAGACGTGGACGTGGTGTGGCAGATCGGCGATGACACATTTGCCGTGCCTTACGAAACCGTGACGGTAACCGGAACGGCGGATGGCGGCGTATCCGTCGCGGCGCAAGTCGAGGTCGTTCCGCCGGCAACCCATCCATTGGTTTATTTCGTGGACAGCGGCAGAGCCGGCGATTCCAATAACAACGATCCGTCTCCTTCGCCGCTGCATGCAGCGGTTCAGCAGTTGACGGGCAGCGATCTGATCAATCAAGCGCCGGATCAGAAATATGCGAGCGGGTCAACAGAATGGGGCTTCGATGATTCCGCGCATAAGGTCAAATATTCCAAAGACGGAGGCCATACGAATCCGGCTACCGATCCTTCCAAGTGGATGGTCGGATTGCGGGCCGCCAATGATCATATCATTTACAAATTGAAAGCCCTTTCTCCAGGGACGTATACGCTCAGCAGCGGCTTCCACGACTGGTACGGCAACCGCTCCCGCGACATGAGACCGCGAATCGAATATACGGATACTGGCGGCGCGGTAAAAACGATTCAGCTGGATTCGCTTAACACCAATGCATCCAAGCTTCATTCCAGCGAATTCACGATTGAAGGCGACATCGACGTCATGGTTCCGATGACGCTGACTTATGCTTACGTAGCGAACGAAAAGCCGATTCTTAGCTGGTTCGCCATTGCCAAAGGCGAGGTCAAATCCATAATCGAGGATGCCAGACAGACTGCGGCGTCCATGGTGAAGGTTCTGCTGGACGGCAACGACATCCCCGCGAACAACGTCAACGGTCTTACGTTTAAGGGCTTCGGCGTACTCAGCGCCAACAGCACAAGCGCACTGCTGATGGACTATAAATCGGAGCAGCCCGAAGCTTACGCGGAAATGCTTCGCATTCTGTTCGGCGGCGACAACCCCATTATGACGCACGTCAAAATCGAAATGGGCAACGATCGCAACAACTCGACGGGTCCCGATCCGGCAACGATGCGTACGGCCGATGAGGAAGCCAACGTCACCAGACATCCCGGCTTCCAGCTTGCCGCGGACGCCAAGATCATCAATCCCGATCTTAAAGTGAGCATCCTGCGCTGGAGCGCGCCCGCATGGGCGAACAACAGCAATGACAATATCTATACCTGGTACAAAAAAACGATCCTTGCAGCCTATCGTGAATACGGTTACATGGTCGATTATGTCAATCCCCATATTAACGAGCATGCGGCGGACCTGGCATGGAGCAAACAATACGCTGCACGTGTCAAGGCGGACAACACGGGCTTCGAAAGTCCCGAAGAGCAAGCGCTGTACAACCGGATTCAAGCGGTTATTTCCGACGAAGTCGGAACCGGTACTTTCGGCGGCAGCATGGTAAGCGATGTTTCTTTGCGGGAAGCGGTGCCGATCGCGGCGTTCCACTACAACACCGACGACGACAGCGGCGGCAATTTCAAGCGGCTTGCGGACGAGCTTGATATTGAAGTGTGGAACAGCGAAGCGCAAGCCACTTTCAGCAACACGTCCTTCCGTCCCAACAACAACACGAAGGATCCATCGACGGCAGGCACCGGAATTGGCGGCACCGGCAGCGCGCTGGAAATGGGCAATACCATTATCAAAGGGTTTGTGAACTCCCGCAGAACACACTTTATTTATCAGCCGGCTATCGGCTCTTTCTACGAAGGAGGCCAATATTCCTTCAAGGAATTGCTGAGCGCCCGCGACCCTTGGTCCGGCTGGGTGCACTACGATGCAGGGCTGGACGTTCTTCGCCATTTCAGCTCGTTCGCGAAGATCGGTTGGGAGAACGAAGACAATACCGCAGGCATCTGGAGAACGGTTCCCAAAGCCAGCTCCGCCGGAGCGACAGGCACCAACCCCGTCAGCGGAAGGAATGGCTTGCCGAATTACATGACGCTCGCCGCTCCGGATAAAACCGACTTCTCGACCGTCATCGTGAATGATAGCGAATATACAAGAACCTACAAGCTTCAGACAGTTAATATGAGTTATGCAGGATCGCCTTCGCTTGGCGTATGGGAGACTCGCGAGGCGGATGAAGGCCTAGCCTTCAACAGCAATTATTTGAAATATCTCGGTCAGGCAGCAGCTGACGGCGGCGGCGTGTATACGGTGCAGGTCAAGCCGTTCTCGATCGTTACCGTGACGACGCTGGCTGCGGCCGACATCGAAGCCGATCCGCTTCCCGTAGAGGGCGAGCGTACCGTGTTGGATACCGACGCTACCGGAGCTGTCCGGAATACGACGGACAACGTCCTTTATGCGGATGATTTCGACTATAGCGGCCAAACCGTGCCGGTCATCGGAGCAGACGGGGAAATTGCGGGTTCGCAGGATTATATCGAATCCCGCGGAGGCTCCAAAAGCGTCATCCCGCGTTACACGCATGATCGCAACGGGGCGTTCGAAGCTTATCTGGACGAACAAACCCAAAACTATGTGCTGAGACAACAGCTGGACAGAGAAATCATGGGACTTGGCGGCACATGGAACGGCGGCGATCCCGTGACGGCCATCGGCGATTACCGGTGGACCAACTATAGAGCCAGCGTGGACGTATCATTCGAAACGAACAATACCTTCGGCGGTAACAACTATGCCGCGATCGGCGCTCGTTATCAGGGCGGAGGCAGTTCCCACAATATCGGCGGCACGCCTTACGTACTGAAGTTCTGGTTAGACGGAGGTTGGCAGCTGCTGGTGAACAACAGCGGCGTAGCGAACGGCAACGTGGCCAGCGGAGCCGGCGGCATAAAGATCGACGGATTCGATACCGCTCATGACGCTTGGCATAATATTGCCATCCAGGTGGCGGGCGACAAGATTACCGCCTATGTGGACGATGTATTGCTTGCCAGCTATACGGACCCGAATCCCAAGCTGTCCGGCCGGGTAGATCTCGCGAGCGGGTATTATCATGTCCGCTTCGACAATTTGCTGGTGGAGAAGGTAGACGGTTACGTCCCTTATTACACCGAGGCGCTCGACGACTTCGAGATGCACGACCTATCCGCGCCCCAGGCTGCCAAGCTGGTGTACAACGACCAGTGGGCTCACCGCAACGGACAGGGCATGTTCCATTATCAGCGTACGTTGACAACTAACGAGAGCGCGGGCGCGACGCTTGCATATACCTTCGTCGGCACGGGGCTTGATCTTCTCGGTCCCAACAACGGCACAGCCGTGCTGGAGGTAACGGTAGACGGTCGGGTGACTGTAATGTCGGGCAATACGATCGCATCCAAGGAGCTGTATCAAACCTATGCGCTGCGTGGACTTGAACATGGCGAGCATACGGTTCAAATAAAAGTGTTGAGCGGTACTTTGGTTGTGGATGCCGTCGCGGTCGTATCCGGCAATGCAGCGGGAACGCCGGATATGAGCAAGCTTCAGGCGGCGGTAACCGCAGCGCAGGGCATTACGCTGCAAGACGAATATTTGGTCAGCAACTGGCAGTTCTTCGAAGCTGCAAGAGACGCAGCCCGGGATGCCGCGCAGAACCCTGTCGCTTACAGACTGGATCAAGAGGGCAGCGATCAGTTGACGGCTCGTCTGATCTTTGCGCAGAATCAGCTGGTTACGGGCGACATACGCTCGCTCGCAACTCCTCACTATTCGGCGTCTTATGTCGGAGGTGTGCCGGATCTCCCGGCGCAGGTGGAAGCGATGCATGAAGACGGATCCAAATCGATGGTCAATGTGGACTGGCAGCTGGACGGCATCAGCTTCAATACGGACTATCAAACGGTAATGGTCACCGGTACGTACGGAAGTCTGCAAACGACGGCCTATGTAGAAGTTGTGCCGGAGGACATTCTGTATTTCGTAGATGCGAACGCAACGGCAACCGGCTTGACAAGCGGGCATAATGCCAGCACGACGCTTGGTTACGATTCGCCGGCTTACAGTTCGGTAGCGGCTCTGGCCAGCGCATCCGGCAAGCCGTTGCTCAACAATGCGCCGGACCGGGTCTACGACGCAGCCCAAGGCTGGGGTCACCGCGCCTTGAATGCGACTGGAGGTTCGCAAGCCGTCTCCTACAAGGGTATTGTAGCGGGAACGTACAGTAAGCAAACGACGACCGGCATCTATACCGGCAATTCGAACGGTTCGGCCGTTGTGTATACCTTCGGCAATTTGCCGGCCGGCGAATATACGCTCACATTAGGCGCTTACAGCTGGTGGGCCAGCTCCGCGCGCACGGAGCAAGTTTACCTGGAGTATGACAACAAATCCGAGCTTATGGACACTATCACGCTTAACACCGCTTCGTTCGATGCAGTTAAAAGCTATACCTTCACGCTGGAGGAGGAGGGCGCTGTAAATCTGAAGATGGTGGCTGCCGTCAACAATCAGTCCCCGTTGCTGTCCTTCGCCGCCGTGGCGCCGGTCAAGAGCGCCGAGCCGGAAGCAAATAAAGAAGCGCTGCAGACGTTGTACGAGGAGCTTAAAGACAAAACGAACGACAACTATACGGCGGCAAGCTGGAGCGTCTTCCTGGATGCGCTGGCGGAAGCGAGCGGCGTGCTTCAAGACGAAGAAGCAACGCAACAGCAGGTTGATGATGCTCTGGAATCGCTTCAAGATGCGGTAGCAGGCCTGGAGCAGGAGCCGGTCGGTACGCATCCGTTGTACCTGTCGGGGGCGGCAAGCGTCGTATCCAATCAGTCGTTTGATGTAACGCTTGGCCTGAATACGGTAGCCGAAAGCGTGTACGGACTTGATTTCACAATCCAGTACGATCCGACGCAAGTTGAATATGCAGGCGCAGAATCGGTCAAGGCCGGCTTTACGCTGCTGGATCAGTCGTCCGAACCCGGACAGCTGCGGTTCCTGACCGTCGATCTTCAGCCGGGAGCGGCCAACGCGGATCCGGTTGCGCTGCTGAAGCTGCAATTTAAAGCAATAGCTCTCGCCGAGTCTGTTACCAGCAGCATTACGATAACGGATATCATATTGGCAAATGCTGCGGGTACGGAATCGGAAGTGGAGGGGTCGCTGTCGTACAGCATCGAGATCGAGGCAGTTTCCAAAGCTGCGTTGGATGCGGCCATTTCGAACGCGAAGGCGCTGCATGGCTCCGCAGTGGAAGGGAGTTTGGCAGGTCAATATCCGATAGGCTCGAAGGCGGCATTATGGCTGGCTATTCTGGCTGCGGAAACGACGCAGGCTAATGAAACGGCTACTCAAGCCCAGGTGGATGGGGCACTGCTAACGTTGAACTCTGCTGTTCGGACCTTCGAATCGCTTGTGATATCTCATGCACCTGGCGATTTGAACGGTGACGGCAAGATCGGCATCGGCGATCTGGCTCTGATGGCGTCCGCCTTCTATGGCAGGAACGATGAAGACGCCAATTGGGCTGCTTATAAGAAAGCGGATTTGACCGATGATGGAAAGATCGATATCGAGGATCTGCGCAAGCTGGCGCAATTGATTTTGGGCAACATTTAAACACGAGGGCGTCCCAAAAGTAAATTTGGAAAACCCTCAAAACCAATATAAGATGACTTTCGTAAAAAACCAAGGAGCTATGCGGTTTGAATTCGCTTAGTTCCTTGGTTTTTAGCGTCCACTGCTGATTTCTTCAGCAAATTGTTTGGCAAGGGAATGGGGAAAGCCACCCAACCTCCAGACTTACTTTGGGTAAGCCTCGAAGCAGGAACGCATTTGGAAAAAAAGGCATCCACTTTATGCGCCATAGACGTTAAGAACGCCTATGGCAAGAAAAAGCAGCAGCATTGTGCGCCATAGACGTTAAGAACGCCTATGGCAAGAAAAAGCAGCAGCATTGTGCGCCATAGACGTTAAGAACGCCTATGGCAAGAAAAAGCAGCAGCATTGTGCGCCATAGGCGTTAAGAACGCCTATGGCAAGAAAAAGCAGTAGTATTGTGTGCCATAGACGTTAAGAACGCCTATGGCAAGAAAAAGCAGCCACTTTGTGCGCCATAGGCGTTAAGAACGTCTATGGCAAGAAAAAGCAGCAGCTGCGAGTGGGGGATGTTCAAAAAGACATATTGCGATTTTTGGGACCCCTAATTGGGACGTCCCCGTGTCATGCGAACACTTCTGGGACAGCTCCTCTTGATTAATGAAGGGAATGGAAAGAAGCATGGAAAATAGTACGGGGTATCCATTATAGCGGGAAGGATCGGAATGTCCGATGCCAGGTCAAGACCTTCCATTGGACATCTCCGATTCGATACGCTGCAGGAATTCCCTCGGAGAAATACCCTCTACCTTTTTGAATACCTTGCTAAAATAAAAAGCGCTGTCATAACCGAGCTTTTGCGAAATTTCGTAAATGCGACCTTCCCCGCGCTGCATCATTTCTTTGGCAGCTGTAATCTTTGTTTCTGTAATATATTCTACAAAATTAATTTTGGCGACCTTGGAAAACAGATGGCTTAAATAGTTGGGACTGAAGTTGAATACATCCGCGACGTGATTTAACGTCAATTTGACATCCAGATTTCGTTTGATATAGTCCTGTACATTGCTCACCACCTGAGCTTTGTAGCTTTGTTTTCTGGAAGACAAATTTTCGCAGCAGCCGTCCCGGAATCGGATCAGCCAAGTGATAATATCTTCCATAGCATGCATTTGATAAATACCCCGATATCCCTCGGGTTCGTTCTCGAAAATTTGCTCTATCATTTCCTCGCCGTCCGCCAGCATGGAAGTAGCCATAAACAGTACGCTGCATGCGGCATCAATGGCAGGCACGAGAGCGTCGGGCCTTCCTTCGAACGTTTCGATCATTTTCGTAATAATGTCATGCAACGCACGGATGTCGATCTCCTCAAACGCGCGGCGCATCTCCGACCGCATGGCGGAAAAATCGAATAGGGCTGTTTCTTGTCCCGCTGTGTCATTGCGCGTAAAAAATACAAATTCGTTTTGCTGTGCTGCGTGAGGCAACATCTGGCGTGCTGCCAGGTAGCTGTCCCGTATCAGATAAGGGTCCTCCACGGCATAGCCGACAGAGCCCATAATGGTGACATTAAAGTAGTTGCGCAAGATAAGCGCCATATGGTTTAGAAGCCTGGCGATATCGGGAACCCATACATTTGCATCCGTAGCAGGTACGGGAATCGTAATGGCAAAGTTGCGCAGATCCAGACCGGTTACAAAGCATGGTCTGTCGGTCAGCAGCGTGCTTTTGGCCATTTGCAGCGTGCTGGAGCAAAAGGCGACCAACTTGTCCCCGCTAGGGGGTACGCTATCGGGCTCCGTGATGCGGCAAATACATACGGTATAAGCGGGCTCCGATAAGTCAATCGACAGATCCTCTTTATGCAGCGTAAACTGGTTCCGGTTCTCAAACAAATTGTTGAACAGACGGATAAAAAACTTATCCCGCTGAGCATGCAAGTTGCTTCTATATTCCAGGCTGGGATGAGTCTCCATCGAGCGGTAATCCTCCAGGATGGCGATGACTTTGACAATGGAGTCCGAGAGAGATTGCGGCGTCAGCTCCAGCTTGACCAAATAATCGGCAGCTTGAACCTCGACGGCAGCACGCGCGTATTCGAATTCCTCGTAGCTCGTCAATATAATAAAAAGCGGAATCCGACCGTATTTTTTGCGAACGCTGTCGGCGACCTCCAATCCGCTTTTGACCGGCATTTTAATATCCGTAATGACGATATCAGGCCGCAGCGTATCGATCATATCCTCCGCTTGGCCGCCGTTATGAGCGGTGCCGACAATTTCGATATTGTACTGCTCCCATTTGAGCATGGATTGCAGGCCGACACACACCAACGTTTCGTCATCCGCAATTAATAATTTAATCATGCTTCTTTCCCCCTGTCATTGCAGTCCGTTATGCCGATGTCTGCGTAGGCAATAAAATGAACATTTTCGTATATTTTGACGGTTCACTCTCGATAGACAAACCGTATTTGTCGCCAAAAGCGAGTCGAAGACGTTCGTTGACGCTGCTTAAACCCATATGAGTGATCATCCCGGCGGAGTCGGTGTCATGCTTTTTAAGAATGGCATCTATTTTTTCCTGTTCCATGCCTATACCGTTATCCTCGATCGTAATTAGCAGATCCGCAGAGTCGCTTCGTTCGACGGTAATGACGATATGACCGCCAGTTCCTTTGGGTTCTATGCCGTGGAAGATGGCGTTTTCAACGATCGGCTGCAAGGAGAAGCGCGGGATCGGACAGTTCAATAATTGTTCGGAGCCGATATGTTGTTCCAGCGTAATCGTACTTCCGTAGCGGTATTTTTGAATCAGAAAATAATCGTCCAGCAAGGCGAGCTCCTCTCCGAGCGGTACCAGCTTGCGGATGTCCTTGGCAATGTTGCGAAGCAGTCTGGATAGGGAGGTTGTCATTTCCGCGATGCCGGAAGCATTCTGAATCGTCGCCATCCATTTGATCGAATTAAGCGTATTGTACAGAAAATGAGGATTGATCTGGCTCTGCAGCATCCGGTATTCGAGCTCCTGCTTCTGCTTCTCGTCGGCCAGCCGAGTCTCCATAAGCGCGACTATATCTTGCGATAACCGGTTGATGCCACGGCCCACATCCCCCAATTCGTTATCCCATTCGATCATTCTATCGACAAAAAAGTGACCCTGCGCGATCTTGTCCATTCTTTTTTTGAGCTTCTCGACAGGGTTGCTGATCGTTCGGGTCAAATAAACCGTTATAATGCCGCTCAAAGCGATGAGCAGGCAAGACACGCCGAGCATCAGCAAAATCCATACATTGGACAAGGTAGTCAGTTGATTCGTTGCGAGCGTCTGCGTCAGTACAACGCCGTCAATGACGGGATAGGAAACGGTAATTCGGCTCGATCCGTCCTTCGACTCGATATGGGATACCACAGTTTGCGACCCGGTGGAATAATCATTGATGAAAGCGGTGTCAACATAATCAGAAACGACGGGCTCTATTTCGGCGCCGTCAATTTCATAATGCGTTTCTCCTAGCGTCACCAGCAGTTGAGAACCGGATGGCAACGCGTAGCCGTGCAACTTGTCTGTAATGACCGAAGTACCGGCTAGCAAATAGACAGTGCCAACGGTTGAACCTTTGTCGTATATGGGAAAGATCACGGGGATGACCTTGGAATTAGAATAAGGATCCTTGATGATCCGCCCCCATTGCTCGGCGGCATCGGAATCAGTGCCGGGAAGCAGGTGAATATTGTGAATGCTTAGGGGCAACGACGTACTGCTGGCCAAGTTGTCCACCTGCAAAAATTTGTTTTTGTTATCCGTCACGACCAGCCGTCGTACATAGCCGTTGGACAGGTTGGAGCGAAAGTCTTCCTGCATGGAAGCGTAGAGGTTAATGGCATCCATCGCACTTGCCTGCTCGGAGGAGAAATAGTCGACCAACAGCGTATTGGTAGTGGAATTTGCGCTATTCTTCATAACATGAGCGGAAAGATTGATTAAATCCTTTTCAATAATATGGGCGACGAGCTGCAAGTTGAATTCCGCTGCCTGAACCGCCGTTTTGCGTTGGAAATACGAGATCATCTCGTAGCTGAATATCGACATAAGGGCGGCGGTCAGTAGTGCAAATACGGTCATAATTAAAATAATGCGGCTTTTGATGGTTGTATGTCTATGCTTTCTCAAGCGCAAGCACCCCTTTGTATACGATAACAATACCATAGATGGCACAAACGTAAGAGGTAGGCGATAAAAAACAACCGATTTTACATGTTTTCGATATAATTTTGCAGGAATCCAATTGAAAACGCTTTAAAAGGTTGAAAAAGTGAAGGATAAGCCGTTAAAATTGTATCCTCTTTGGGCAAGTTATGTTCTAATATTTGAAATAGATTCGGCAATGTCGAGTGGGCTTTACCAATAACGCCAGGAAAAGGGGAGTTTTACATGAGATTCAAAAAAACATTGGGAATCGGATTAACGGCTATGCTTGCGGCTGGTATGGTGGCGGGTTGCTCTGGCAATAACGGAAACTCAGGGGCTACTGCAGCGCCGACAGCAGCACCGACGAATTCCTCAAGCGCTCCAGCGGACAAGGGCAACGAACCCGTTACATTGAAATGGGCATTGTGGGATTGGGAAGCAACCGCTTACTATGAGCCTCTTATTAAAGCGTATACAGAAGCTAACCCTCACGTAACGATTGAGTACGTGGATCTTGGATCCACCGACTACATGACCATGCTCAGCACTCAACTGTCCGGCGGAGCAGATCTGGACGTTCTGACGATCAAAGATATTCCGGGCTACTCCAACCTGGTCAAGCAAAATCACCTGGAGCCGCTGAACGGCTTTATTGGCGAAAGCGGCATTGACACAGCGGCATATGGCGGCACGGTAGAGCAAATTCAAGTGAAAGACGAAGTATATGCGCTTCCTTTCCGCAGCGATTTCTGGCTGATCTACTACAACAAAGATCTCTTTGACAAAGCGGGCGTGCCTTATCCGACCAACGATATGACGTTCGATCAATATGAAGAGATTGCCAGAAAAGTGACTTCGGGCTCCGGCGCAGATAAGGTGTACGGCGCGCATCACCACACTTGGCGCAGTGCTGTTCAATTGTTCGGCATTTTGGATGGCCAAAACACAGTAGTTGACGGCAAATACGATTTCCTGAAGCCGACTTACGAGCGCATTCTGAAGCTGCAGGATGACGGCATTATTATGGATTACGCAACATTGAAAACGTCCAGCACGCATTACTCCGGCGTGTTCTACAACAACTCCGTTGCAACGCTGAACATGGGCAGTTGGTTTATCGCAACGCAAATCGACAAAGTGAAAAGCGGCGAATCCGCCGCCGCCAACTGGGGTATCGTGAAATATCCGCATCCGGAAGGCGTGGAGCCGGGCACGACGCTGGGCACCATCACATCGCTGGCCGTTAACAAAAAGTCCGCCAAAAAAGATGCGGCTCTTGATTTCCTGAAGTTCGTGACAGGCGAAGAAGGCGCAACGGTTATCGCGTCCACCGGCACGATTCCTGCGATCAAAAACGACGAGGTTATCAGCTCGATCGCAAGCATCGATGGTTTCCCGACTGATGAAAACAGTAAAGAAGCTCTG
The DNA here is from genome assembly GCF_018604145.1 of Paenibacillus agaridevorans. Classification (NCBI taxonomy): domain Bacteria; kingdom Bacillati; phylum Bacillota; class Bacilli; order Caryophanales; family Paenibacillaceae; genus Paenibacillus; species Paenibacillus agaridevorans. The sequence goes on from NZ_CP075889.1 coordinate 8,579,421, forward strand.
AACACGTTCAAAACATACCTGGAAATGCCGATGCACGAAAAAAGCGCGGATATCGAAGTTATTTTGAACGAAAATCACGACAACATCATGACGAAAAACACAAGCATTGATAAAGGTTTGGAAGACATGAATAAACGCGTGGAGCTTGTATTGAGCAATTAGTACCACGGAAACAGTGTTTTGTGAGGCGGGCGTTTGCCCGCCTCTTTCAAAATAAAGCAGCAGGCGGCTTGGCGTACGAGAAGGTTTGGAGGGAAAATCATGCAGAAAGAAACGACGCTGGCAACGGGAAAAAGCAACAAGCCGTTTATCACAAGAGGGATGAAAGATCATCTGGTGGCGTACAGCTTTATTGCGCCCAATTTTATCGGATTTGCCTTGTTTACGCTAGTGCCTATGATATTTGCGATTATATTGGCCTTTGTGAAATGGGACGGCTCCAATCCTATGAATTATGTCGGGATTGATAATTTTATAAGACTTATAAAGGACACTACCTTTCATAAAGCGCTTTGGAATACGGTTGTCTATACGATAGGCGTAGTGCCTTTGACGATGGCATGCGCGCTTGCGCTTGCTATCTTGCTTAATCAGAAGATTGTTGGACGTAATTTTATGAGAACGGCGTTTTTCTTCCCGTATGTGGCTTCTCTTGTAGCGGTTGCGGCGGTATGGAACTTTATCTTTAGTCCCACGATGGGACCGATCAACAATCTGTTGCATACCATCACCGGCATTCCTATTGAGGATCTCCCTCGTTGGGCGGCGGATAAAGACTGGGCCATGTTTACGGTTATCCTGTTTACTGTGTGGAAAAACATGGGATATTATATGGTCATTTACTTGGCAGGGCTGCAGGGCGTTAATCCCGAGCTATACGAGGCTGCCGAGCTGGATGGCGCAAATGGCTGGAAGCGGTTCACTAATGTTACGATCCCGCAGTTGGCGCCGACAACCTTCTTTGTACTTATGATCCTGGTCATCAATTCGTTTAAAGTGTACGACATCTTCATCAACCTGTTTGCCGGAGCAGATAACCAGTTAAATGATTCCACAAGGGTACTGGTTTATCAAATCTATAATACCGCCTTCCGTTCGCTGGATTACGGCTACGCCAATGCCATGGCACTCGTGTTGTTCTTGATTGTTATGGGCGTAACCATCGTTCAGTTCCGCGGCGAAAAAAGATACGGTCAATAGGAGGAGACAGAAGAGATGGTTGGATCAAAAAAGAAGTTCCACGCAGGCTGGATGACGCTCGCCTATATCGCGTTAATTGCCGTTGCCATATGCATGATTATTCCATATATCTGGATGCTGTCATCCTCGTTCAAGCTTAATAAGGATGTATTCTCCTTTCCGATGGTGTGGATACCGGACAACATCCGTTGGCAGAACTATGTGGACATTTGGACCCGCATACCGCTTGGCACGTTTATTATGAATACGGTCAAATTATCCGTCATCGTGACCTTGCTGCAATTGCTGACGTCCAGCTTCGCGGCTTACGCCTTTGCGAAGCTTCGCTTTAGAGGGAGAAACCTGCTTTTCCTCTCCTATATCGCAACAATTGCTATTCCTTGGCAAGCCTACATGGTGCCGCAATTCATCATGATGCGCGAGCTCGGCCTAAACAATACGCATCTTGCCATTATTTTCTTGCAAGCTTTCTCGGCATTCGGGGTATTCTTAATGCGGCAATTTTATCAAGGCATTCCGGATGAGCTTTGCGAAGCGGCAAGGATCGATGGTTTGAGCGAGTACGGCATTTGGGCCCGCCTGATGCTTCCGCTCTCCAAGCCGGCATTGTCTACACTGACGATCTTTACTTTCGTTACGACATGGAACGATTTCCTCGGACCGATGATTTATTTGACCAAAACCGAGCTTAAGACGATTCAGATCGGTCTGCGGATGTTCATCTCGCAATATTCGGCCGAATACGGGCTCATTATGGCAGCCAGCGTCGTATCGATCATACCGGTATTGATTATATTCCTGGCTCTGCAAAAAAACTTTGTGCAGGGCGTTGCTTCTTCGGGGATCAAAGGCTAAGACTAGCGCATAAGATTGGATCGGCTGCAGGCATGCGGCCCGTCCAATCGTACGCGCATTTAAAAATTGCAGGTTGATGTATGCGCTTTCGTGATTGGAAAATACATAGCGAGGAAGTGGATTTCCTTTGACATCCATCAAAAAGTATACAGCCATATGGACGACAATTTGCATGATCGTCGTGCTGTTCGCTTCGATTGGTCCAACCAATGTTTCTCATGCGAATAGTAATGGCACAATTTTGTTTCAGGACGATTTTTCCGGCGCGTCCCTTTCTTCCGATTGGAGCATTCTCGCAGGTGCTTACAGCGTACAAAGCGGCATATTGAACGCAACCAATACCAATTCGACGATCGTTACGGGAGATGCGGCCTGGAAGGACTACACGGTAGAGAGCCAAGTCCGGATCAACGCCAATGGCGGATACGCCGGCATCGTGTTCCGGGCGCAGGACAACAGCAACAATTATTGGCTCCGGCTGTACAGGCCGGCATCGGGATCGACCCAGGTGCAGCTCATCAAGCGGGTGGGCGGCTCTGCCTCCGTCCTGGCATCCTCCAATCAAGCCTTGTCGATTAACCAATGGTACAACCTCAAGGTTGTCGCGATCGGCAGCCTGATCCAGGGGTACCTGAACAATAGCAAGGTCGTTGAGTTTACGGACACTCAATTTGCGGCGGGCAAAATCGGCTTGCAAAACCTGAGTGGAGCGATGTCGGCCGATCATGTGGTCGTGACCGAAATCAAAGCGACGTTGGAGGACGGCACGAAGCTGCCGGCATCCTACAATCCGGTCGTTGTCGCCACCCTGACGGGACAGCAACCGGCAATGCCGAATACGATTAGCGGCAAGGCGTTCGACAATTCCGTTGTGGAGCCCATATACGTTGACTGGAGTTTGCCGGCCAATGTCGACTATACGCAAGCCTTCGCCCCAGCGATCGAAGTAACGGGAACCGCTTATTTGAAGGTGGGAGCCGACGGGACGAGACACGATCTGGCGGAGCCCGTGAAGGCATACGTGGAGGTTGTGCCTCCCAATCTGAAATATTTTATCGATGCAGGCGCGGGAGTGCCTAGTATTTATAATGCCGTAAAGGCATTGACAGGGAACGACCTGCTGAACGAGTCTGGCAATGCGGTTTACAATTCGACATCCGGATGGGGGTATGTCGCCCTTACCAGCTCCGGAGCAAACAGCACAATCATTAACAAATCGGAGCAACCCGATCTGGACAAAAACGCTACGGGCATCATGATCGACGGCGGCGATCCGCTGTCTACCTTGTCGTACAAGCTAGACGGTCTGGAAGGCGGCAAAAGCTATCGCTTTACCTCCTATCATCGTCTGTGGTGGAGCAACGAAATGCCAATCAAAATATCGATCAGCTACAATCTGGACGGGAAAAAGGTATCCAAAATCGTCAATCGTCTACATCTGGATCACACGGGTCATTCCAAGCTAATAACCTATGACATCGAGCTGCCGGATGGCGCCGCAGACGTGACTTACGTGCTGACGAACGCAGGCTCCTATACGGCAGGGCCGGGAGCGGGAAAAACAAATAAAAATGCGGCGATCAGTTGGCTTGCCGTGGAGGAGTTAACCGGCCCCGTTCAGCCCGTCACGTATTCATCGATAGGCGGTATGGCTGGAGAGAACACCGACGTCTGGTTTGATACGAACGGTGTTCCGATTCAGGCTCACGGAGGCCAAGTCATTTGGGTGGACCATGTATCGTGGAACGGCAATGAACCGACATATACGGACAATCCGGTCGACGGTGACGGTGCCTGGCTGTGGGTCGGCGAAGATAAAACCTACGGCGGCCGGCCGATTGGCGGCATTCATACGTATGTATCCAAGGATCTGTACAACTGGGTAGACATGGGCATTGCCCTTTATCCACATCGCGTATTCCCGATGGAAAAAACGGCGAATGGCCAAGGCGTTCAGTTCAGCGACAGCCAGCTTGAGGCGTTGAAAGCCCGCGCGATGGGAATGGCAGGCATTGGCACCAATGAACTGGGCGATCCTTTGTCCCAATTCGACATCGACTACGCCCGCGACTTCCTGCAGGCGTACGTCGACAAAAATGCGCATCCTGGCTATAGCCGGAGCAATGACGGCGATTTCGACTATGCGGCTGCAACCTACGACGAAGCAAGCTTGAGATTGGCGTTTGACCGTACGTATGCTTATTACACCATTATGGAACGTCCGAAAATGCTGTACAACGACAAAACGAACCAATATGTCATTGTGTACCACGTCGACGGGCCAAGCGACGCGCGCATATTGGAGTTTTACGATACGCTCAGGAACGACCCGGCCTATGTTACCGCCGCCAGCCGGTACAGTCGCGCGCAGATGGGCTTTGCGGTATCGGACTCTCCGTTTGGTCCGTTTAAGCTGGTCAACGCGCAGAAAATGAACTACATCGAGGGTTATTACGACAGCAACAAAGGTATGGCCCGCGATATGACCGTATTCAAGGATGACGACGGCAAAGCGTATGCTATATATTCCAGTGAAGAAAACAAATATACGTATATTTCATTATTGAACGACGAATTTACGGCGCCGATCAAGGACGGAACGGAAGGACTGGGCGGAACCTTTACGGCCCGTGTATTTACAGATACGAGCCGGGAGGCGCCTGCGGTATTTAAATATAACGGTTATTATTATTTCATTACGTCCGGCACAACGGGATGGGATCCCAATCCTTCCATCGCCTATCGCGCCAATCATATTTTCGGCAATACGACGGACGGAGGCAGGACGTTTACGCCTTATACGAATCTGGGCAATCCGTTCCCGTACGACACGTCGAATACGTCGTATCGTACACAGTCGACGGCGGTCATTCCGTATGATCCCGAGAACGGCCTGTTCATCTATATGGGCGACCGCTGGATCCAACGTGCGTTGGAAACGTCCGGTTACGTATGGATTCCGCTTCAGATTACGGCGAACGGAACCAAGATCGAAGGTCAGACGGTAAGCGACTGGAAGCTGGAATCGTTGGATGCGCTGGCGCCGTTGCAGGTGCTGCGAGACGGGGAACATACCGTCAAGCTGGGCGAAGCTCTGGAATTGCCCGCGACGCTTAATTTGAAGCAAGGCTCGACGACTTACGACAACGTGCCCGTAAGCTGGGATTCCGCAAGTCTGGCGTCGGCAAGCACGAAGCTGGGAACGGCTACGGTACAAGGCACGCTTGGAGGAAGCACTTCTCTGGCGGGCAATACGGTTAATTACGAGGTGTCGGTGACGCTGCCGGACCATATGCTTTATTTTGTCAGTCCGTCATCTGGAGAAGTGCCGCAATATACGCAGTTGGTCGGCGACTATACGGCCAGCACGGGCAAGCAGCTCCAGCATGCCGTGGCAGAGCAAAGCTACGATCCACAGAATGGAAGAACATGGGGATACACCGGCACTAACAGCATACTCCGGACAAACAACACGGATATTTTCCAAAGCTTGCGCTATGTGAACACGACAAGCAGCCGGGATCTGACCTACAAATTTGATCTCGATGGGGGCGAATACAACGTTTACATCGGCTTCTACGATCCGTGGTTCTCGTCTTCCCAGTCGAATCGCGTTGCGAATACCGCCATCAACGGTACGACGGTGGAAACGGGAAGGATCATTACCGGCTCCTACGAGGCGGCGGCACACAAGGATATCGCGATGGATGAGGCCGGCACGATGGAAATCGTCGTTTCGCCAGCTAAGACCGGCAGCAATACCGACGTACAGCTCAGCTGGATCATCATCGCCAAGACGCAAGCGGATGCCGAGCCGGAAACGGACAAAACCGCGCTGGATGAGGCGATATTGAACGCGGAGGCGCTGCATGGCTCCGCAGTTGAAGGAACTCTGGCGGGACAATACCCGACAGGCTCTAAGGCGGTATTGTGGCAGGCCATTCTGGCCGCGAAAACGACGCGGAATAGTGAAACGGCGACTCAAGCCGAGGTGGATCAGGCGCTTCTGACATTAAACGCCGCCGTTGGGACGTTTCAATTGCTTGTGATCGCGCATGTGCCTGGCGATTTAAACGGTGACGGCAGGCTGGGCGTCGGCGATCTGGCCTTAATGACGTCACTCTACTACGGCAAGAATCAGGAAGGCGCCGATTGGGACACTTACAAAAAAGCGGATCTGATCGATGACGGCGAGATCGATATCAAGGATCTGCGCAAGCTGGCGCAATGGATTCTGGGCAAGATTTAAGCACTTTAGAAAGGGATGGTATCTATGAAAAGAAGAATATGGACGATCGGGCTGGCGCTCCTGCTGCTATGCTCCGTATGGCCTTCTGCGCTGTTCGCGGCGCCGTATGAGCCGGATTTCTACTTGAACGTATCCAAGGCCGAAGTCAGGGTCGGGGAGACGATCGAGGTGGAGATCGGCCTTCGCAATGCGCAGGAACTGGTGGCGTTTGAGTTAAATGTCAAGTTCGATCCATCCCTGTGGACGGCCGGCAGCGGCGCATTTACGACGAGTTTGACCGGCTTCAGCTCACTGGTAAATACGGAACTGCTCCCCGGAGGCCAAGTGCGAGCAGTCTACTCAAAGCTCGGGGATGCGGCGGGAGAGAGCGGCAGCATTGTGCTGGGGACCGTCAAACTGACCGCCAAAGCGGTCGGCGAAGGAAACTTCACGCTGGACGCCATCAAGGTAGGTCTATCCAATGATCAATGGACGACCTATAAGCCGGCAACGGGAGCGAACGCGGTAATTGTCGGTAACGGAACGGGTGGAGGCTCCGGAGACGGGACTGGCGGCGGCAGTGGCAGTGGCAGTGGTACAACCCCTGATAACGAACCGATCATTACGGAAACATCCGTTATGGTGGGGGCGCCTTCGATCGTGGGCGGGACAGCGCAGTTCAAGCTAAATGCCAACCATATGCAGCGAGCGGTCGACCTGCTCAGCGGCCAAACACTGCGCATCGAGGTGCAGCCGGGAGTCGCGGCGAGCAAGGTGGAGGTGGAGTTCCCGCTGGCGCAAGTTCGCGGCGAAGCGGGACAAAAAGCCAAGAACATCGTCATCGACAGCGGCCTTGCGATTGTCACCCTTGACCGGGGGCTGATCGACGACGAATCCGCGTCCAATCTGCAGTTTTCAGTCCGCCGACTGGATGTATCGAGTTTGCCATCGAATATCGGCGAGCAGGTAAATCCGGGAGACGCGGTGTACGATTTTGAGCTGCTGCTGGACGGACGTCCAATAAGCGTTTTTGGTAGGGGCGAAGTGACGTTAGAAGTACCTTATACGCTGCGGCCGGGCGAAACGGCGGACAAAATCGTCATCTACTACGTAACGGATAGCGGCGAGCTGGAACTGGTCAAAAACGCGAGGTACAACCCGGCAACGGGAAAGGTAAAGTTTAGCCCGAAACACTTCAGCAAATATTTCCCTGCCTATGTGCACAAGACATTCGGAGATTTGGCCCAAGCGGCATGGGCTCGGTCGTACATTGAAGCGCTGGCTGCAAGGGACGCTGTAAACGGAGTCGGCAACGATGCCTACCGGCCGAACGGTCAACTGACGCGGGCGCAATTTATTACGATGCTGGTGCAACTGTTCGATCTGGAGGATGCGTCCGCTACGGCTACGTTTAGCGACGTGCAAAAAGGCTCTTGGCATGATAAGGCCGTGGCGTCCGCGCAGAAGCTGGGCATCGCGCAAGGAAAACCGGACGGCAGCTTCGGGATAAACGACGCCATCAGCCGGCAAGACATGGCGGTCATGCTGTACCGAGCGTCCAAGGCGATGGGACTGGCATGGAGCCCAAGCGCGGAAGCGCCGGCGTTTGCGGATGCGGCCAGCATCGCCCCGTATGCCGTCGAAGCGGTAGCCGTTATGCAGGAGCAAGGCATTATAAACGGCATGGGCGAAAACAGCTTTGCCCCGCGGGGACTGTCGACCCGAGCGCAAGCTGCGGCCGTACTGTACAGGATGTTTGGACTGTAGAAGGATAAAACGATAGATCAGACAAAGAATGGGAGCAGAGAGATGACCATACAGAAGCAATGGGCACAAGAAGCATGGGAGCAGATTGTCGCCAAAGTATCCAGGACGAGCAAACGAATTGGAGATCGTTTCCCGCATGCGAGCGTAAACGGACAATATGTACTGGAGCCGGCCTATTGGTGGACGGCGGGTTTCTGGCCTGGTTTGCTATGGCTGGTTTACCGGGAAACCGGAGACGAAGCATTACGTGCGCTGGCTGAGAGCTGCGAGGCTCAGTTGGACGGGGTGATATCCGACTACTATCGACTGGATCACGATATGGGATTTATGTGGCAGCTCACTAGCGTTGCCCGCTACAAGCTGCTCGGCGAAGAGGAGTCGAAACGTCGGGCGTTGCTGGCGGCAAATCTGCTGAGCGCTCGGTTTAATATGAAGGGCCGCTACATTCGCGCCTGGAATCCTTGGAGACCGGGCGAGGACAATTCCGGCTGGGCAATCATTGACTGCGCGATGAACTTGCCGCTGCTGCACTGGGCAGCCGACATATCCGGCGATCCTCGCTACAAGCACGTGGCGATTGCGCATGCGGATACGGTGCTGGACCATTTTATTCGGGCGGACGGCTCGGTCAATCATATTGTCATCTTCGACGCCGCAAGCGGCGAAAAGCTTGGCGTAAACGGCGGACAAGGTTATGCGGAAAATTCCGCCTGGTCGCGCGGCGCCGCATGGGCTATTTACGGCATGGCACTGAGCTACAAGCATACGGGGGACGAGCGATACCTTCGGGCGGCTCAGCGCGTGGCGCATTTCTTTATCGCCAATCTGCCGGAGGATCATGTCCCCGTATGGGATTTCCGCATTCCCGACGACGTTACGCGCTATCGCGACAGCTCGGCTGGCGCCTGTGCGGCCTGCGGCTTGCTGTTGCTGGCTGAGCAGGTAGGTTCGGCGGAATCCGCGTTGTACCGCGAAGCTGGCGAGCGTATGCTGCGCAGCTTGTACACTCTTTACGGGGCTTGGGACAACGAAGGCGAAGAAGGCTTAATTTTGCATGGCACCAGCCATTATCCAGAGAACAAAAATATTGACGTGCCGCTTATCTACGGAGATTACTACTTCGCGGAGGGCATCTCGCGTCTGCTGAAGCACGGCGAGTTGTTTTGGTAGCAGGCCCCAGGGCCGCCCATTCGCCTGCCGCTTGCCCGCCAGCTCCATCTTGCTCCTCCTGCTTTTCTTTCATTTTTGGCAAGGAACGTCACTGGTATACGCTGGACTTCCACAGGTTGGATGGAGCCGCAGATAAACGGGTCGACGAAGAGGCAACCGGAAAGTATATAATAGAAGCGGAGTTTTATTTTCATTTTGTATAACGCTCGCAAGACAATGCAAGGCCATGGGAGAGAGGATGAGGATGATGACAGAAGCAAACTTGGGCGCTGTCCATGCGGCGGAACGGGCTTATTGGCTGGAGAAGCTGGGGCAGGTAGCCGGTCCTGTCTTGAACGCGCTGGCAGAGCGGAGGCTAAAGGATGCCATGCCGGTCGAATGCAAGCCCGGAACGGAGAAGGATCGCGCCCAATTTACGCATCTGGAGGCTCTGGGCAGGCTGCTTGCCGGCATGGCGCCGTGGCTGGAGCAGCCTGGCGGAGCGGAGGAAGAAGCGGAAGAAAAGCTGCGTCTTCGTTATGCGGAACTGGCAAGAGCGGCCATTGATGCCGGCACGAATCCGGAATCGCCGGATTTCATGAACTTTTCGGACGGCGGGCAGCCTATCGTTGACGCAGCGTTTCTGTCGCAGGCGCTGCTGCGCGCGCCGGAAGAGCTGTGGAGGAAGCTGGATCCGGGCGTGCAGCGCAACGTGATCGCCGCATTGAAGGCGACGCGGACGCGCAAGCCCGGCTACAACAACTGGCTGCTGTTCTCCGCGCTTATCGAAGCGGCCCTGTTTGCGGCGGGCGAGTCCGACTGGGACCCCATGCGAATCGATTACGCGATCCGGCAGCATGAGCAATGGTACATGGGGGACGGCGCCTATGGCGACGGGCCGGATTTTCATTGGGACTATTACAACAGCTTTGTCATTCAACCCATGCTGATCGATCTGCTAGAGACGATGCGAGGACAGGATGGGACATGGGATGACCTCCGCCTTGCAGCGCAGCGTCGTGCCCTCCGCTACGCTGCCGTACAAGAGCGGTTTATCGGACCGGACGGCTCGTTCCCGCCAATCGGGCGCTCGCTCCCGTATCGCTGCGGAGCGTTTCATAGTCTCGCCCAGAGCGCGCTGCGCGGCGAGCTGCCTGAGGAGCTCTCTCCCGAGAGCGTGCGATGCGCGCTGACGGCCGTCATAAGGCGTACGCTCGACGCGCCGGGAACCTTTACGCCGGAAGGCTGGCTCAAGATCGGCTTGGCGGGACATCAGCGGGAGATTGGCGAAAGTTACATTTCGACGGGCAGCTTGTATCTATGCGCGGTGGCGTTCCTTCCGCTCGGCCTGCCCGCTTCGCATCCTTTCTGGAGCGGCCCGGACGCGCCATGGACTTCGAAGAAGGTATGGAGCGGCGGCGAAATTCCGATCGACACTGCCTTGAAGTCATAAGAGGGGCCTAAAAAAGCCAACAACGTTTGCTAGCCTGCATCCGTCGATCCGTCGTCGGCATGCAGGCTTGTTTGTTCAAAAACACCCGCTTTAATGAGCCGAGCGGTGAGGGATTCGCGCTAACACTCCAACTATCTGCGGGAAGTGGCGGGATTGATGGTTGTAGCACGGAAAGGACAATCAGGATGTTCTACCTGGCGGTTTTTCTTAGTGGGGCTGAAGCTTGAACAAATACGATGCACAGCCATCGGTGCGGCCTTGTCGCAGTTGACAACGGGTTCTGCAGGCTCGCTTGTAATTTTACCGGAAATTTGTCCTTAGGCACTTGAAATCGGATGGGAAGTTGAGTATGATAAAAATGGTTGTTAGCACTAGAGGCTCACGAGTGCTAACGAATTAAAATCATGCGACAAATTTAGAAGGAGGCTATTTTCAATGATTAAACCTTTGGGTGAACGCGTATTGATCGAACCAATCGCGAAGGAAGAAACGACTGCAAGCGGCATCGTATTGCCGGATACGGCGAAGGAAAAGCCGCAAGAAGGCAAAGTCATCGCGGTAGGCAGCGGATCGCTGAAAGACGGCGTACGCGTTGCATTGGAAGTAAAAGAAGGCGACCGCGTTCTGTTCTCCAAATATGCGGGAACTGAAATCAAATACGAAGGCAAAGAGTATTTGATCATGAAGGAAAGCGACATCCATGCGATTTTCGGCTAAGAGAGCCGGGTTCCAATAAGATTTAGATTCCAGATTCCGTATACTTTATTCTAACCAATCGGGAGGTTAACGATTATGGCTAAAGAAATTAAATTCAGCGAAGACGCTCGCCGTTCCATGCTGCGCGGCGTTGACGCTCTTGCTAATGCAGTAAAAGTAACGCTTGGTCCTAAAGGCCGCAACGTGGTGCTCGAGAAGAAATTCGGCAGCCCGCTTATTACGAACGACGGCGTGTCCATCGCGAAGGAAATCGAGCTGGAAGATGCATTCGAAAACATGGGTGCACAACTGGTTAAAGAAGTAGCTACAAAAACAAACGACGTTGCCGGCGACGGCACGACGACTGCAACCGTTCTGGCTCAAGCGATGATTCGCGAAGGTCTTAAAAACGTAACAGCCGGCGCCAACCCTATGGTTATCCGCAAAGGCATCGAGAAAGCCGTTAAAGCGGCCGTAACGGAGCTCAAAGCGATCTCCAAGCCAATCGAAGGCAAACAATCCATTGCGCAAGTTGCTTCCATCTCCTCCGCTGACGAAGAAGTGGGCCAACTGATCGCAGAAGCAATGGAGAAAGTCGGCAACGACGGCGTTATCACTGTAGAAGAGTCCAAAGGCTTTAACACGGAGCTGGAAGTGGTTGAAGGCATGCAATTCGACCGCGGCTACATCTCCCCATACATGATCACGGACACGGACAAGATGGAAGCGGTGCTCGACAACCCTTACATCCTGATCACGGACAAAAAAATCACGAACATTCAAGAAATCCTGCCTGTCCTGGAGAAGGTTGTACAATCCGGCAAGCAGCTTCTGATCATCGCGGAAGACGTGGAAGGCGAAGCGCAAGCGACGCTGGTTCTGAACAAACTTCGCGGTACATTTACTTGCGTAGCGGTTAAGGCTCCTGGCTTCGGCGACCGCCGCAAAGCGATGCTGCAAGATATTGCTGCCCTCACTGGCGGCCAAGTGATTACGGAAGAGCTCGGCCTTGAGCTCAAAGGCACTACAGTAGATCAACTGGGCTCTGCTCGCCAAGTTCGTATCACGAAAGAAAACACGATCATCGTGGAAGGCGCCGGCGACTCAGCCGACATCCTTGCCCGCGTAAACCAAATTCGCGTTCAATTGGAAGAAACAACTTCCGACTTCGACAAAGAGAAGCTGCAAGAGCGTCTGGCCAAGCTGGCTGGCGGCGTAGCGGTAATCAAAGTCGGCGCGGCTACTGAAACCGAATTGAAAGAGCGCAAGCTTCGCATCGAAGACGCCCTGAACTCCACTCGCGCAGCGGTGGAAGAAGGTATCGTATCCGGCGGCGGCACGGCTCTGGTTAACGTATACAAAGCGGTTGCAGCTGTTGAGGCTAATGGCGACGAGGCGACTGGCGTTAACATCGTCCTGCGCGCTCTGGAAGAGCCAATCCGTACAATCGCGGCAAACGCAGGCCAAGAAGGCTCCGTCATCGTTGAGCGTCTGAAAAACGAGCCAGTAGGCATCGGCTACAACGCTGCAACTGGCGAGTGGGTCAACATGTTCGACGCCGGTATCGTCGACCCTGCGAAAGTAACGCGTTCCGCACTTCAAAACGCTGCTTCCGTAGCGGCTATGTTCCTGACAACTGAGGCTGTAGTAGCCGACAAGCCTGAGCCGAAGGGCGCTGGCGGCGCAGGCATGCCTGACATGGGCGGCATGGGCGGTATGGGCGGCATGATGTAATAAATCATTATCGAAGTAATTCGATGATGAGCGGCCGCGCATTAGCGGTAGATTTCATCCGCCGATGGAGCAGAGTACGCTCCATGCGGTAATCAAGCTTAAACATAGCTCCCCGTTGTCACATTTTGGTCACAGGAGTGCAAAAATTAGAGGTTTCGCATGAGTTCACCAAACTTTTGCGAAGCCTCTTTTTTGCGTGGTCACATGAAGATAACCTGCTCATAATACACGATCCACGTATCGCAAAATGCCTCAAACGAAATGGTCGTCACCTCAATATAAGTCCCCTGTGCCAGTTCGTGATATAGCGCATTAGCCGCCGCCTGAGCCTCATTCTTGTTCTTGAAGCCCCTACGGCATCCTTGTAATAAAAACGGTTTCATGGTACTTTGTTGCTGTACGGACTGCGTGCTGGAGGAGGACTTGCGTTGAAGCTGATTCTGATTGAAGATGAACCGGATTCGTTGAACGGTATGAAAAATGCGGTTGAGTCTATAGCTATGGACATTACAATATATATTTCCAATACGGCAGAGAGGGCTTTGGAAATTATTGAGGAGCAGCGGCCTGATCTGATCGTCACCGATATTATGCTGCCTGGCATGACGGGACTTGATTTAGTAGAGCAATGCAAGAAAGAATATTATTCGCCGAAGGTTATTGTTGTAAGTGGATACAACGACTTTGATTATGCGAGAAGAAGTCTGCAGATCGGAGCGATGGATTATTTGCTGAAGCCGTACAGTACGGCCGATTTCATTGAAAAAATTCAAAAAACGATTATTCTGATCGGCCAGCAGAAAGCGATGATCGAGCAGATGAAGCAGCAGCAGACCTATGCGGAAATCGGCAATCGGCTGATGCGCGACAATTATCTGGTCGATTTTTGTTTAAAGCCGACGCCGCTTGAGGAGCATGTGTATCAACGGCTGCAACTGTGGGAGCTGGAATGGCTGGCCAACCAATCGTATTCCTTGTTTGTAATGGATACGAAGGGATACCCGGACGGGAAGCCGAATGGAAGCGGATTTGCGCTCCAAACCTTTGCGATCGGGAATATTGTTCAGGAGCTTATCAAGGAGCAAACGCCGTCTATCCTGTTCAAGGACCCGAAAAACCGCTGGATTCTGTTAACGGGAATTGAGATGGTCGGAGAGCTTACGACAAGCATTATTAACAAAGTGAAGCAGTTCCACAAAGCAGCGATTTCCCTGGGAGCCAGCTCCAGAATGCATAAGTTCGAAAACATCCACGCCGCCTATGAAGAAGCGCTGACGGCATTTCGAATCCACTCTCTGTCCGCGGAGTCCAACGTCTTCTATGAATCAAGAATGGATGATACGGGAGATCCTTCTTCTCCGGCGGAAATGGCCTCGATCATCATCGAGAAGGAGGAGGAATTAATTAAGCTTAGAGTTCACCGGTTTGTCCGGCAAACGATCTCTTCGGAGACGAGTGCCAACCGGCAGAATATTGTAAGGGAAATACTCAACTATTTGACGGACATTATCATCTGTATACGCGAAGCTGTAAACAAGGACTTTGAAGAGATTCCGATGAGCGTATGGGAAAGCCTGGATGAATGCCGGACGCTTGAAGAATACGAGAAAATAATAAACGGATACTTGATGAAGCTAAGCGCGGAAATTTCATCATCTAACGTGAACGCCGTTATTGAACGCGCCATTCAAATTATTTCCAAGCAATATATGGAGGATTTATCCCTGCAAATTATTGCGGACGAATTGAATCTGCATCCGGTCTGGTTAAGTCAATTGTTCAAAAAAGAAACGGGACAAACGTACTTGGACTTTTTGACCGGCAAGCGAATGGAACAGGCGAAGAAGCTGCTGAGAGAAACGAGCCTGAAAATTTATGAAATCGCCGAATCCGTCGGTTATCACGATCTGCAGCATTTCGGCAGCGTCTTCAAAAAACGGGTCGGACAAACGCCTAAAGAATTCAGGTACGGAAAATGAGACAACGATTATTTTCAAACTCAAATACGCTGTTTAAAAAAATGTTCGTGTTAATGTCCCTATCGGTTTTCATTCCCGTTGCGCTGCTTGGATTTCTGTCCTACAACAGGTCCAAGGAACAGCTTGAATCGGTTTCCTCACAGTTTCTCGAGGATAATTTGCAGTTGAACGCCAAGCAAATCAATAATTTCTTTCTAAATGTGGAAAGAGAGTCTGAGAAAATGATCTCTTCGCTGGAATTGCAAAAGCTGCTCAGAAAAGAGCCTCCTGCCTCCTATAAGGATGAGGTGGATTTTATTAAACGTCTCACGGGCGTCGTCACGCAGCTAAAGGGTACTTATGAAACGTATGTGCTGCCGATGGATATTACCTCCTATCCCAATTATGCGAAGCTGATTAATTTCAACAAGCTGGAGTTCCGCCACTTCGAGCGTGCCGCTGAGCAGCAGGGCAAGGGCGTTTGGTTTCATGATTGGGACGATACCGCGAATAAATCGAATTTTCTTTATGTAAGGGCCATTCGCTCCTCCTACTATTACGAAGCGCTGGGCGTCATTGTGATTCAGATTCCTGACAGCTTGCTGCGCGAAGAATTGGCTTTTCCCTCTTCCTTTCGAAATTATACGCTTACGATGGTTGATGACATGAATTTAATTATCTCGCATCCTTCGTCAAAGCAATACGGGAAAGCCTTTACGCCAGACAAAGGCTGGGCAAGCGCAGGGACGGTTTTGCAGGAGGAGGGCTGGACATTATTCGCAACGATTCCGCAGCGGGAGCTGACAGGTCATCTGGATCAAATTAAAAATTTTACGTCTTGGATTGTACTGGGCAGCTTATTCGCGATTACCCTGTTACTCGTATTAATCGTCCGCAAATTTACGGTGCCGATTAAGCAACTGGTCTCGCATATGGTCAAATTAAGGAGTGGCATACTGACTCATTTTGCCTATAATCCGGCCCAAAAGGATGAGATCGGACAGCTTGTCAGAGGCTACAATCAAATGATTACCGGAATGTCGGATCTGCTCGAGACGACCAAGGGGATGGAAGCGGAAAAACGCCAGCTTGAGCTTCAAACGTTAAATCACCAAATAAACCCGCATTTTTTCTATAATACGCTGGATTCGATTAAGTGGAAAGCAGAGTCCGCAGGCGAGCAGCACATCGCGGCGATGGTGACGAAGCTTGCCAATTTGCTCCGATTCAGTTTGAACAGCGGAGAAGAATGGACCATTGCAGAGCGCGAGATCGACCATGCAAGGACGTATTTGGATATCGAGCTCCTGCGGGGCAACCGGTCCTTTCAGGTCTTTTTCCAAATCGACCCTACCATTACGAAACTGAAAATGATCAAGCTTATTTTGCAGCCGATTATGGAGAACGCCGTCAAGCATGGAATCAACCGGCTGCCGGAAGGCACAGGCAAAATTCGAATGACCGCGAAGCAGCAGGACGGGGATTTGGTGTTTGTTATTGAGGATAATGGTCCGGGGCTGCCGGAATCGTACACCTTAAACCTGAACGAACGACAGCCTAGCAGCTCGGAGGGCGGAATCGGATTACGAAATGTCCATAAGCGGCTGCAGCTTCATTTCGGCCAGGAGTATGGCATTCAGATCGATGCCAGCCGGAGTGCGGGCTTTCGCCTCATTATCCGTCATCCGATCAAATAGGCGGCGCTTCACCCCCGAATAGGGGGTTTTTTTATTGCAACACTAAAAAAACAGGGGGAAACACTAAATTCGCCATGTTCAATCCATGCAGCAGTCCCGGTATCATGAAAGCAGTACAAAAAGAAGGAGGAGGATCGCAGTGACAAACATAAAATTTGCATACAACACGTTGGTTTATGTCGATGAAGATATTGAACAGGGCATTAAAAGAATTGCAGGCTTTGGCTATGATGCCGCGGAGTTCGTAGGCGAGCCGGAAATGATGGATGCGAATCATATCCGCCGGTTACTGGACAAATACAAGCTGGAAGCATCGTCGATTTGCGCGATCTACACGCCGGAGAGAGATCTGGTATCCAGCAATCCGGACATTCGGAAAAATGCGGTAAGCTATTTGAAGAAGTGCGTCGATTTTGCAGTTACTTTAGGGGCTAGGGGCATTTCCGTAACGCCTACCGCAAATATGAAAATTCACGCTGAGACTGATAGAGAGACAGAGCTGGGCTGGGCTGAGGAAGGGATTAGAGAAGCTGGATTGTATGCCGGAGAGCATGGCATCCGTCTATGCGTCGAGGCATGGAACCGTTATGAAACCTATCTGATCAACCGGCTGGAGCAATCGATCGCACTTGTAAAGGCCGTCAATCTGCAAAATGTAGGCTGTATGGGCGATACGTATCACATGAATATCGAAGAGACCGATATCGCCGAGGCCTTCCGCTCGGCAGGAGATAAATTGTATTACGTTCACTTTGCCGACAGCAACCGCGCAGCGCCGGGAAGAGGTCATATCAACTTCGAACCGATTGCGAAAGCGTTAAAGGAAATGAACTATGCAGGCTACGTATCGCTGGAAATTCTTCCGCCGCTCGCCGATCCGTTCAGCGGAGCGAGATTCGAGGAATTTTACGACTTGTACACGAAGGAATCAATCACATTTTTGAAAAAATTATTTAACCAGTCATAAGGAGGCTCCCGGGCTATGGATAAGATGCTTGCCGCCATCACGTACGGAGCGGAGGATACAAGGATTGAAGAGGTAGACGTTCCGGTTATTGCAGACGATGAAATACTCGTTGCCGTGAAGCGCTGCGGGATTTGCGGCACGGACCCGCATATTTACAGAGGACATTTTCCCGTTCCGCTGCCGCTTATTCAAGGGCATGAGTTTTCAGGAGAGGTCGTGCGGACAGGCGCAGCCGTCAGAACGGTAAGCGTAGGCGACCGGGTAACGGCCGACATTAACATCAGCTGCGGCAAATGTTTCTTCTGCCGGATGGGACAGAAGCTGTTCTGCAAGGAAATCGAGCAAATCGGCGTTCATATTGACGGCGCCTTCGCGGAATATATCAAGGTTCCCGAAGCAAACGTATACAAGCTTCCGAGCGATATGTCATGGGAGGAAGCGGCTTACATCGAGCCTTTGGCTTGCGTCATACGTGGTCAGGACCGAGCGAATATTACGATTGGCAGCACGGTAGCAATCATCGGCGCCGGTCCGATGGGATTAGTTCACGCACAGCTGGCCAAAATGAACGGCGCCAGCAAGGTCATCATTAGCGAAATGAATCAGGCCCGGATCGGCAAAGCGCGTGAGCTGGGCATCGATCATGTTGTTGACGCTTCAGAGACCGATCCCGTGCAAGCGGTTTACGATTTAACCGAGCAGCGGGGCGCGGACTTTGTCATTGAAGCAGTGGGCGCGGTTCCGACCTATCAGCAGGCGTTCCAAATGGTTCGCCGGGGCGGCACGCTCGTCACTTACGGCGCGGCGCCGGCGCATGCGGTGATGGAGATCAAGCCGTTTGAAATCTACAGCAAGGAACTTACGATCGTCGGCTCTTACGCAGGCACGTATGACACTTGGGTAAAGGCGATTAACTTAATTTCGAGCAAGCGCCTTCAACCGAATGCGATTATTTCGAAGACGATTCCGCTCAGCCAGGTCGTAGACGGGATCAAAGAAGCAATGAACAATAAAGATACGATCAAGATTATGGTGGATACAACTACGCGATAAACAACAAATAGGGGGAATATCTCAATGAACAAAAAACTGACAAAAGCATCATTATTGCTCTTGCTCTGTCTCGTATTTCTAATTAGCGCCTGCAGCTCCAATTCAAGTAGCAATGGCAATGGAGGAAATACGGGCGAGAGCAATACGCCAGCCTCAAGCAAGAAGCCAGCCGGCGAACAGGTTACCTTGAATGGCGTATTCCTTGGCGCAACCTGGGGGCAGGCCACACAAGAATTAGCGAAAGAGTATGAGAAGGAAACCGGCGTGAAGGTGAATATCGAGCTCGTCGGCCGCGATGTCATTTATCAGAAGCTGGCTTTATCGATCGCAGGCCAAGCGAACTATGATTTGTTTAACGTCGATTACAACTGGATTCCTGAATTTGCGTCCTCGAACAGCCTTGTTCCGCTGGATGATCTCGTAAAAAAATATAACGTAGATACTTCTGCTTATTTGCCAAGAGCGCTCGCATTAACGCAGTGGAATGGTCAGAATGGCTCCTTCGGCGAAGGCGGCACGCTTTATGGCTTGCCGCAAACGATTCACCCGCATCTGCTATGGTACCGTGCTGATTTGTTCAACGATGAGCAAATCAAAGCGGAATTTAAAGCAGCCTATGGCTATGATCTGATTCCGCCGCAAACGATGGCGCAATTCAACGATGCTGCCGAGTTTTTCCATGGCAAGGAGTATGACGGCCAGACTCTCTCCGGTTGGGCAGCGCAAGGCTCCAAGGGCTTTGGCAATGTGCATACTTGGCTAACGTTCCTTTACTCCAACGGCGCGGATGTTATCGACTGGGACAACATGACTTCATCGCTGTCGACGCCTGAAGCTATTGAAGCAACGCAAACCTGGATCGATTTGATGAAATTCTCTCCTGCTGGCATCCATGACTACACCTTTGCGGAGGTGGCATCCGATGCAGCACAAGGAAAGCTTGCGATGGCGCTTCACTGGTCCTGGTCCGCATTCGAGGTGGATCAGCCTGAGACTTCGCAAACGGTAGGCGAGTGGGACTTTGTGCAGACGCCGGTTATGAAGGAGTCCATCCCTCACTTGGCTGGCTGGTCCATTGTCATTCCGAAGTCGTCGAAGCAACAGGATGAAGCCTTTAAATTTATGGCATGGCTGGAAAGCAAAGAAAACGATGTCCGTCAGGCTGAATTAGGCGGGGGCGACCCGGTTCGCACGGATTCCTATTTGAACCCTGCATTGTCGGAGCTGAAGATCGTAGGCACGGATATCAATAAATTCCGCCGTTATGAAGCGCTTCAGAAAGCGATGAAAACGACAAAAGCACGTCCGTTCTTCCCGCAGGAAGAGAAGTGGGAAAGCACGGTATCCGAATATTTGAGCGCAGCTCAGCTAGGCCGCTATACGGTTGAAGAAGCTCTGAAGATGGCGGATACTGCTGTCAATGAAATGCTGAAATAAGATCGTTTAGAGATAGAAAGGGGGGAGCTTCTTCCCCCCCTTCATTTTTCTTAGGGAGAGTGGGACATGAGAAACCTGAAACTACAGCGAAGAGGCCCTTATCTTGTCATGGCGCCCGGCATGCTCCTTTTACTGCTGTTTGCGATTTATCCTTTTATTTTCTTGCTCACGATCAGCTTTCAGGAATATAGTCCAATTCAAGCGGTTAAGCCTTTTGTTGGCCTGGATAATTATGCGCAGCTTGCTAAGGATCATAATTTTTGGAATGCAATCAAGGTTACGGCGATATTCGTTATTAGCACGGTGGGCCTGGAATTTGTGATCGGTCTCGCTCTGGCCGTAATTCTGAATCAGTTAAAATGGGGCCAGCGCATTTTTCAATCGATTATTTTGATTCCGATCGCAATGGCGCCAACGGTTGTTGGATTGATGTTCCGTTTTATGATGAACGAACAGTATGGCGTCTTCAATTACTTCGTGGAATTGCTGGGCTTCTCGAGAACCGCCTGGCTGTCGGATCCGCAGCTGGCACTGCCGGCGCTTATTTTAACCGACGTGTGGCAATGGACGCCGTTCATGATGATTATTTTATTGGCGGGCTTGAAGGGAATACCGGATGAGCCGTATGAAGCGGCGAGCATTGACGGGGCTTCGGCATGGCAATCCTTCCGATACGTTACGATACCGCAGCTTTCCAAAATCATCATTATCGCCTTGCTGCTTCGGACGATCGACGCTTTTCGGATTTACGATACGATCTACATGATGACGAAGGGCGGACCGATCAATGTGACGTCCACACTGAGCTGGATCGTGTACGATAAAGGCTTTAAATTTTTGGAATTCGGCTATGGCGCTGCGATTAGCGTCGTCATGCTCATTCTTGTCGTAAGTATTCTTATGTTCGTGCTCAGAAAGATAGATTTATTCGATATGGGGGGAAGATCATGAGCGGCTCCAAAAGGAAGTCTTCGCTGACCTGGCAATATATTGTCGTAATTATCGCGATGCTCCTGTTTCTTTTCCCGATTTTGTGGATGTTCCTCACTTCGCTGAAAAATCAGACGGATGCCTTTACGACGATTCCGAAATGGACGTTTCCGGCAACTGTAGACAACTATAAAGCGGTCTTGCTGGAACGGGATTTCCTGCTATATCTATGGAACAGTTTAATCGTTGCAGGGATTTCTACCGTATTTGCGGTTATTTTGGGAAGCGGCATCGCGTATCCGTTTGCAAGATATAAGCTCAAGGGAGCAAAGGATGTGCTCACCTGGATTTTAACGCTGCGGATCATACCGCCTATTGTTACGATCCTGCCGATTTATCTTTTGTTTTCGAAAATCGGTCTGCTGGATTCGTATACAGGATTGATTTTGATGTATACGTTTATGAATATACCGCTTGCGACCTGGCTGCTGTACGGATTTTTTAAAGACGTGCCGGGAGAAATCGAGGAGTCTGCGTTAGTGGACGGCTGTAACAGGTTCACAGCATTTTTCAGAGTCATTTTCCCGATCATCGGGCCGGGTTTGATTTCAGCGGGCTTGTTATCTTTTATTTTTGCATGGAATGAGTTTTTGTTCGCCAATATTTTATCGGGTCCAAGCGTACGGACAGCCCCGGTAGGCTTAAATGAATATGCGACTCCGGTAAGCGTGCTCTGGGGGCAAATAGCTGCGGCCGGCACCTTAATTATCGTACCGATCGCGATTATCACGTTAATTCTGCAGCGTAAAATGGTCAGCGGTCTGACGATGGGCGCTGTTAAAGGCTAGGAGAGGAGGATGAGGATGTTTAAATACAGCGCGACGCAATGGATTTTTGGTAATGAACCGATGGAAGTAAGCCTGCAACGATTGAAGAAATACGGATACGACGGCGTTGAGCTGGCAGGCGAGCCGAAGCAAATCGACGCGGAATCTGTCAACCGGCTGCTTGAGCAATATGAGCTGGAATGCACGTCAATATGCGGCATTTATACGCCGGAACGTGACCTTTCCAGCTCGGATGAAGCAATCAGGCAAAATGCGGTGCAATATGTCAAGGACTGCGTCGATTTAGCGGTGAAAGTAGGGGCCGCTACGCTGATCGTTGTACCTTCTCCGGTCGGTAAGAGCAAGCCGGATACGACGATTGAGCAGGAATGGAGCAATGTGGTTCAGAGCTTGAGGGAAGCGGGAGCGTATGCGCAAAGCCATCATATTAATTTGGCAATCGAGGCTTTAAACCGGTTCGAGACCTATCTGGTCAATAAGCTGAACGATGCCAAAAAACTCGCGGACCAAGTCGATTTGCCAAGCGTGAAAATTATGGCCGACCTGTTCCATATGAATATCGAGGAAAGGGATCACAGCGCCGCAATCCGCCATATCGCCCCATACCTTGCGCATGTCCATATTGCGGACAATACGAGGGAGGCTGCCGGCTTCGGGTTGACCGATTTCGAGAAGGTTGTCCGCACGTTGATTGAATTGGACTACAAGGGTCCGCTCACGATGGAATTTTTGCCTCCGGTCGCTAATCCTTATTTGGTGGCAAGGAGCGAACGCAGCGAGGCTGGCTCCGTATATGATGAATACACGAGACAATCCATCGAGCACATGAAAAAAATTGTGAGCTCGATATAAACCGGATCGGGCAGGAAAGGTGAATGCAGGATGACAACTAATAAGCTTAGAGTGGGAGTAATCGGTTGCGGCGCGATCGCGCAGCGCCGGCATCTCCCTGAATATTTGGCCAGACATGACGTGGAGATCGTCGCCGTATGCGACTTTAGCGAGGAGCGCGCCAATCAAGTGAAGGAGCAGTTCGGTGCCAAATACGCGATAACGAGCACGGAGCAGCTGCTGGCTCTCGATGAGATTGACGCGGTATCGGTCTGTACGCCCAATCAATATCACGCTGCCGTATCCATTCAAGCGATGAAAGCGGGAAAGCATGTCCTATGCGAGAAGCCAATGGCGACAACGATTGAGGAAGCAAGGGAAATGGTGAAGGCAGCCGAAGAAAACGGCGTTTATCTCATGGTTGGCCATAACCAGAGGCTGATGCCGGTCCATCAGAAGGCCAAGGAAATGCTGAAGCTTGGCAAATTAGGCAAAGTGCTGACCTTCGCGACGACATTCGGCCATAGCGGACCTGAGAATTGGAGCGTAGACGGCGCGAAAAGCTGGTTTTTTAATAAGGATCAAGCATTCGTAGGAGCGATGGGCGATTTGGGCGTGCACAAAGCGGACTTAATCGCTTGGCTGATCGACGATCCGATCGCTGAGGTATCCGCGTTGGTGGGAACGCTGCATAAGGAAATTCCAATCGACGATAACGCGATTTTCCTATTGAAGACGAGCGGCGGCTCAATCGGCACATTAACGGCCAGCTGGAGCTATTATCCGAATGAAGTGAACAGTACGATCCTTTATTGCGAGAGAGGCACGATGAAGATTGGAGCAGACCCGGTATACGGCATCGTCGTTGAATTTGCAGACGGGGTGAAGGAACATATTGAAATCGGTAAAATGCAAACAAATAGCGGGGGCGGTCAAACCAATTCTGGCGTCATCGATCATTTTGTAGAAGGCATTCTCTCGGGCGAAGGGCATGAAATTAATGGACTGGAAGGTCTTCGCGCGCTTGAAGTGATCCTGGCAGGCGTAGAAGCGGCTAAGTCCGGTCAAATTCGCAAGGTCAGCTATTAACCGTTTCAGCATATGGAAATCATAACGTTTTTGCGGAGGCATTAACGAGCTGGCTATAAAGCCGAGTTGGAATCAGGCGTTCATGCCGAATTCCGCCCGGCTTTTTTGCTATTTAAGAAATGATGATTTTTGCCGAATGCGGATAACGCGTGTTCCTTTAGACACTTTTACCAATTCTACAAATTGATTTATAATTCGACAATGCCGTCTATTACATTATTCCGCAATGACTACTTCGGAAAACGCATTGCCGGTATAATCAGTGGTTTTTTTTTGAATTTCATCACAGTAACCCTATATTTTCAACAAAGTCATCCCATACTCATTCGTAACAAAGTTCATGTCTGAATCCCGGGAAACCAGTACCAAATTAGCCGTATAGGCAGTTGCAATAATGAGCGCATCAGGAGTTTTTATTTTCCGACCCTTGCTTCTCTGTTCACTTTGCATGGAAGCTGCTTTTCTTGAGACAGCGGAATCGACGTGTATCATATGCCTAGGGGAGAATAGCCTTTCTGCGATTAAGAACTGATTGTGTTTGACACCGCTCAGCACTTCACATTCCGTAATCGTTGAAAAGAATATCCGTCGTTGTTCTTCTTGGGCTTGTCGTACTAATTTAACAGCGGCATGATCGTTGTCCAGAATGGCGATGACGATGTTGGAATCGAATAAATATCCGGAGTGGTTGTGGGTCACTTTCCCCAGCCCTCCCGTGACTCCTGAATGTGGTCTAATAATTCTTGCGCTTCCCCGGGCTTCAGAATTCCAGCCACACTTAAAATATCATCTACTGAGTAATCATCAAAGTCCTCGATGGTTTCTGCTTCAAGATCTATGACGAGCTTCTTGGTGGAAATATTGTTTTCAGATAAAAACTCCCTTAAGTCTTTTGCTATATGAGGATGGAGTTTGCGTACCATTGACATGGAGAACCACTCCTTTATCAAAATATGGTGTTAAATCGGGTTTCCCGCGAGATTCTTCGATCTTTACTTATAAACAATTATACCCGATCATGTAATGAATGGATACGGCCGCGGCACACAGAACGAGCTATTATCGTATGCCTTTCATGTACGTTTGGGATCAATGTTAGTGCCCACAACATGCCCACATTTTGCCCACGAACTCAACTCACACATCAAACTTTTGCGAAGCCTCTTTTTTGCGTGGTCACATGAAGGTAAAGATTAAAGTGATGCAGCTCCTCAGAGATGCACTGTATGCTCTACAGGGTTCAGCATCATATATTGAGCCTCAGCTCGCATCTTCTGCAACTCTTCAATGTATTTATCCCCAACGCTCGTATTGACTTCTTCCAGCACTAATATGTACGCGTCGATTTTTATTATGGCTTCTTCAGGGCTCTCGATCTTGGTATAGGTGAGTCGTACTTTATTTTCTTCAAAACGTATGTCCGGTTCATTGAAGAGGCCTCGATGACCGTCTACGATGTTGTAGTACATGCTCTGTTTGATTCGTTTCAAGACACTATCTTGTATGGGTAGAGGAGAGGAATCATAGCTCTCTGCAGGAATCGCGCAGGCAATTGCAAGCATCAGCATGAAGAAAATAGCTATTCCAAGTGTTGCCCAAAGTTCCGCTACAAGTGAGAATTCACTGACATTGAAGTAGAGTATACAGACTTTACCTACCAGATATATGACAAGCATCTTAAGAAGGAAGAACCGGGGCTCACGTAAAAACTTCATACTATTCGCTCCTTTTGGTTAGGCAGAAAAAGAGGCATAACCAGTTGGCTATACCTAATAACTAATCTCGAAAGACGGTTTTGTTGCAAGAGTAATGAATTCGCTTGTTTGTCCCATATTTGCTTCCATAGGATTCGTAAGCGTTGAATACCAGCTCTGTATTCCTCCTCGATTGTCCCCTCGAAGAATGATAGATGATATCGATTTTCTCCAATTGTATCATAGTAGATTTGTCTATCTATGATACTTAAAGTTTTCTTTATAATTCGACAGTGTTTCTATCGACGATGATAACATAGTAGGAAAATAGTAACTAAATTTACGTAATTACTGTCGTAATTTGGTTGTCACGAAGGGAAGGTTAACGTAACTGGCAGGGACTATAGGTCTTTGGCATTGGGAATGAGATGGTCAATATGGCAATTAAAGAGATTCATAACAGCTACTAGAAGGGATGAAAGAGTTTGAAGCAGGCAATAAATCGTGGATGGAAGTTAAAATCACGGATTCTGGCGTTGATGCTCGTTATCAGCATGGTGGTGGGCTTGCTGCCAGTGAACTTACTGCCGGTGCAGCAGGCGACAGCGGCCGAATCAAGCGGATTCCAAGATGTTAGTCCTACGGACTGGTTCTACGATGCGGTTCTCTATGTCCAGAAGAATGGCATATTCAACGGAACGGGTGTTGACAGCTTCTCGCCCCAGGGTACGATGACCCGTGCCATGTATGTGACGGCGCTTGGACGAATGGCAGGCGTGGATGTAAGTAAGTATCCAATCTCGAACTTTGCCGACGTGCAGACGGGGATTTGGTATGCGCCATATGTAGAGTGGGCGGCAAAGAAAGGGATTACCGACGGCACGGGCAACGGGAACTTTTCTCCAGATGCAACCGTATCCCGGGAGCAGATGGTGACGATGACTTTGCGGTATTTCGAAAGCCATCAGATTCCCTATCAAACGAGTAATCTCGTAACCACGAAGCCTGCCGATCTCGCGAAGGTTTCCCCTTGGGCAGTTGACGCGGTCATCAAGCTGTGGCAAGCAGGCTTGTTCGTTGGAGATGCCAATGGCAATTTCAACCCGCATGACCAAGCAACCCGTGCGCAAGCTGCCGTTACCTTCATGCGCAGCAATGCGGTTGTGGAGGCGTGGCAAGGGCAGAATCAAGCGACGGCGACGCCTAAGCCAACATCAGCACCAACTCCAACGCCTGAACCCAGCAGCAACACCGGCGGCAACAATGGCGGTGGCGGAGGCATTAGCATTACTGAGTATGCGATTACGTTCGAGAGCAACGGAGGTACAGCGGTAACTGGCCAGACGGTGAGACAGGGCTCCAAGGCAGCGGTACCTGAAGTGCCGACAAAGGAAGGTTACACATTCGGCGGCTGGTATAGCGACAGCAGCTTGGCAATTCCCTACGACTTCACGGCAGCGGTGATGGGCAAAATTACGTTGTACGCGAAGTGGACGATTAAAAGCTTTACGGTGAGCTTTGACAATAACGGCGGACCATTGGTTAATAGTCAGCCAGTGAATTATGGCGGTACGGTTACGGAACCTGACGCACCGACGCGGGAAGGTTATACGTTCGGCGGTTGGTTCAGCGACAGCAGCTTGACAGTCGGCTACAGTTTCGCGACGCCGGTAACGGATGACATGACGTTGTACGCCAAATGGACGGCTAGATACACAGTGAGCTTCAACAGTAACGGCGGATCGACGGTGATTGAGCAGACGGTGAACGAAGGCGCTAAAGCTGCGGCACCTGGCGCGCCGACGAAGATGGATCATGTGTTCGGCGGCTGGTACAGCGATAGCAACTTGACGACCGCATACGACTTCACAACAGCTGTGGTGACGGGCAATATCACGCTGTATGCGAAGTGGACGATGGTTCAAAAAAACCAATACACGGTAAGTTTCATCAGCAACGGCGGTTCGGCAGTGGCTGACCTGACGGTGGAAGAAGGCGCCGTGGCTGCGGCACCTGGCCCCCCAACTCGGGCAGGTTATACGTTCGGCGGCTGGTACAGCGATAGCGGCTTGACGAGCCATTACGGCTTCACGGCAGCGGTGACTGGCCCTATCACGTTGTATGCGAAATGGACGATTAATAGCTACACGGTGATCTTTGACAGCAACGGCGGATCGGCGGTGAATAACCAGTCCGTGAATTATAACGGCATGGCTGCGGAACCTGGAGCTCCAACTCGGACAGGTTATACGTTCGGCGGCTGGTACAGCGACGGCAATTTGACGAACGCCTACAGCTTTACGGCAAAGGTGACTGGCAATCTGACGTTGTATGCGGAGTGGACGATCAATAGCTATACCGTGAGCTTTGACAGCAATGACGGTACGGCGGTGAATAGTCAGTCTGTAAATTATGGCGAATCCGCGACGAAACCTGCCGCCCCGACACGGGCAGGCTATACGTTCGACGCCTGGTACAGCGATAGCGACTTGCGGAGCCCGTACGGCTTTACGGCAGCTGTGACGCAAGACATCACATTGTATGCGAAGTGGACGGCTAATGCCTACACGTTAAGTTTTGATAGCGACGGCGGAACGGCGCTAGCTTCTCGGACGGTACAAGCAGGAGAAGCGCTGAGCAAACTGCCAGCCCCGGCTAAGGAAGGGTATATTTTCCAGGGATGGTTTAGGGACAGCGATCATTTGCTAATTTTCGCAGAGGGCAGTTCCATTATCGAGGATACGACCTTGTATGCGAAGTATATGGATAGCGTGGATAATGCCGTACAGACTACGCCTAGCCACTCGATGCTGGATGTTTCGCCGAACTTCACGATAGCGGTTATAGATGCATCGGGCAATCTGACGGCATCCCAGGTTAAAGCGGGCATGACGTTCAAGGATATAGCGAATCCCGACTTCGCGGGGATTACTGTCACCGAAGGGAACGATCTCTTCACGGTAGCTTCGGCAGCCGAAGGCGGCGAGTTCGTCGAGGGCAACACTTATCAACTTACGTTGACGGACGACAACCTGCGTTTCCAAGGACAAGATGCGACGACGCGCATCTATGTGTTTAGCGTTGCCAAGCAAGAAGTCATGAATGTTCCTCTCAATCCGAACATGATTTATCTGGCCTTTACCGAGGTCTCGGATATGATGCTGGATGGCGCGAATGTGGATTCGCCAGCCATACCTGTCGTCACGACGACGGTGGGCGGCAGCGGAAATACGCTGGCTGAGGCGAATGCAAGCAGTGGAACGTTCGTTTATGGCGGAAGCGCCTCGATTAAAGTTGGCGATACCGTCGCCATCTATCAAGGGGTTCGCCCTGATCTTCGCACGATAGAGACAACCGCTGAAGACGCTGGTGATGTCGCGTATGTCCAGATCACAGCGGTTAACGGTACAACCTACACCTATGGTCGGGCAGACGCGAAGCAAGTGTTGTTCAAACCTGACGTGCTGCCGCTGAGCGTAGAGGCTGACAAGGATGGAAATCCCGATAACAACTCCGTCACGGTCGAGCACACCTTGATGAACTACAGCGATAGTATGTATAAGCCGCTTGGCTTGGATGAGCTGACGACGGTGGATGTGGGCGATTTTATCGGGTTTTATGAAGGCGAGTTCGCCGTTAATGGTGAATTCGCTGATGAAGATTTGAGGATCGTCGGCTACGGGCGCATCACCTCTATTACGTCTGCGGCAGAGATGGACATCATTACGTATACCGATGCTACGGTAGAGGACGTTACAAATTCGTTCAACCTCTATCAGGAGCAAGCGATTAACGGAGACGTGCTATTGTCGGATGAGCAGATCGCGAGGCTCGAAGCGCAAATCGAGCAGCAAGCGATCGACAGCGGATTCGTCGATCAAGCCGCGAACTATCTGAGCGCCATTGCTTTGGAGACGAATGACTTCAAGGCACAGTCGAAGGTAGGTATACTATCGGCAGACACGGTAACGGTGGAGAATTTGACCGTCGTTGCTTCGCTCGGCACGAAGCTGAAGCACATTAACGGCCGAACCTCCGGCGTGAGCGCTACCTTGCAAGTAGGAGCCGATATAGTCGTCAATGGCGAAGAGGGCGCCCTTGTCATCCATATGACGGGTACCTTCATTCAGGAGATGAGTCTGGATCTCGGCGTTAATTCGGAGACGAAATGGCACTGGTATACCGTAAATACTTTTTTTGGTAGAATTCCTCTATTCCCGGTCATTGATGATTATGTGATTACGGCGAATCTGGATGCCTATAGCTATACGGGGCTCAACATCAAAGCGGAGATGGCTCTTGTCGAACACGACAAGCTGGGAGCTGCACTGGATGACTGGCTGGATGCGAAGACCTCGGGACTCTTTAGTCAAGTGCGGGACATCGCGACAGAGATCGAAGCGATCATGGCGGGCGTGCAAGATACCGACGTGGATGTAGAGACTTTGAAGGAACAGTATAAAGAGATGTTGGAGCAAGACACGGAATGGGTTCCGTTAATCGAGAAGGAAATTTTCGAGGCGAGCATGCGCGTAGCTTTAGGGATTGTAGAAATCAAATTCGAGGCCAAGTTTGTGGTCAGTGCTCAGGTTAACTTGACGATCGGGGCGGATTTCTACTATAAAATGGCAAAGCGTTACTCGGTGACTTTGCGCGTACTGAGCTTTAGCGGCACGAGCAATACAGTCAGCTTGCCGGGAGACGGCGATTATCAGTTTACCTTCTATGTGATGGGGACGCTCGGATTACGAGCCGGCATTAATCTGGAGGTAAAAGCGGGGATTGGAAGCGTCGAATTAAATAGCATTGGGATTTCTGCAGAACCCGGTGTGTATATGAATCTGTGGGGTTACTTCTATTATCAGTTAAAAAATGTGAGCGGGGTAAAAAGCACGAAGTCTTTGGGCGCCCTGTATGTTGAGGTAGGCATCTATTTGGAGGTTGAGCTCGGCGCCCAATTGGGCGATGGCTTGATTTCGACCAGCGTGGAGCTGGTCGATGAAGAGTGGCCGCTGTATACAATCGGGGAGTCCAATAATGTCTACAATTTTGACTATTCGCAGGATGAGGCGCCTCAATTGAAAATGGCAGCCCGGGTGACCTCCGCCGCTGTTCCGGAGATGCTGTTCACCATGCGTATGTTTGATTTGAAGTCAGGCGAAACGGATACCGGGAAGTATGACCTCTCGAGGTTCGATATCCAAGTGGACAATCCGAATTTCAAGTATGACCCGAAAACCCAAAAGATCGAAGTGGTGGACAAAAAGATTCCGGTGAGCGAGGGCAATCTGGTCATCACCTGGAAAGGGGCGCCGCTGTCGTTCACGTCGGAACCGCTGAGGCGCAAGATTCCGTTAAATTGGATGGCTCGAACTGGCGACTATATTCTAGAGCTGTACCCGCGGAATGGCGGAGCAACTCAGGTGATTGCCGCCCCTTATAACGCGGCGATCAGCGTAACCGATCCGGTATATTCGGGATACACCTTTGACGGCTGGTATACGGCTCCTACCGGCGGAACGAAGATCACGATTCCGAGCCAAATGCCTGCCGAGGATATGATTCTGTTCGCGCGCTGGATCGCGAACACGAATACGCCGTATACGGTTAAGCATTACTTGATAGACCCGAACACCGGGACATCGACTTCGCCTGTGATTACGGAAAACTTGACCGGAACAACGGACACGAGAATTGTGATCAACTCCGAGAGGTTCAAGGATCAAGGGTATACGAATGGCACGGTAAGCGGCGCACTGCTCAAAGGCGACGGCACGACGGCTATCAGGGTTGAATATTATCCGACGAACCGAAAGATGACCTTCTCTTTGGGCTATGAAGGTGCACAGGCAAGCAGTTCGATAACGGAACCGTTCGGTAAGAACATCGCCGGTCGGATACCGGTGCCGACGAGACCGGGTTATACGTTTGCCGGTTGGTCGCCGGAGGTTCCAAGCGTAATGCCGACTACGGACACGACTTATACGGCAAGGTGGACAGCCAAAACGGACACGCCTTACCAAGTCGTACATTTGCAGCAAGATATAAATATTCATAGCGGCACTTATACCGTTGTGGATAAAGAATCGTATCGCGGCACGACCGATGCCACGGTAAATTCGGCGGATGTAACGCCAAAGGCCTATGAGGGTTTTACCGTTGATCCGACTGCTGCGCAGACAGCTAGTATAGCGGGCGACGGCTCAACGGTGCTGAAGCTGTATTACAAGCGCAATAGCTACGCCATGACGATAAATTACAATGGTTCTGGCGAAGCGAGCAAGATCGTTAACGTGCCGTTCGGGGCAACGACAGGGATTTACCTTGGCACTCCGGTTTGGCAGGGGCGTACATTCGCAGGGTGGATCTCGGACCCTCCGATAGCTGAGTCTTCGACAACGATGCCTGCCCATAATGTCGACTTTAAAGCACAGTGGACGCGGAACGGCTACACGGTAAGCTTCAACAGCAACGGTGGGTCGCCGGTGAGCAACCAGACGGTAGAATATGGCTCCCAAGCAAGCGAACCGGATCAACCGACGAAGGAGGACTTGGTGTTCGGCGGCTGGTATCGTGACAGCAACCTGCAGACTGTCTATGTCTTTAGCGCACTGATCACAGATCATCTCACGCTATATGCGAAGTGGCTGCGCGGCTACACGGTGAGCTTCGACAGCAACGGCGGGTCGGCGGTGGCTGACCAGAAGGTGAACGAGGGAGACAAGGCGGCGGCGCCTGCCGCACCGACGAAGGAAGACTTTGTGTTCAGCGGCTGGTACAGCGACAGCGATTTGACGAGCGCCTATGACTTCGAGACCAATGTTGTGACGGGCAACTTCACGCTGTATGCAAAGTGGACGAGTGTTCCAAAAGTCAGCTACACGGTGAGCTTCAACAGCAGGGGAGGGTCGCAGGTGGCTGCCCAAACGGTGTACGAAGGCGCCGTTGCTGATCAACCTGTCGCACCAACGCAAGAAGGTTCTACGTTCGAAGGCTGGTACGATAGCAGCTTGACGAACCGCTTCAGCTTCTCGACACCGATCACGACTAACCTCACGCTGTATGCGAAGTGGACGGATAACATCTACACGGTGACCTTCAACAGCAACGGCGGGTCGGCGGTGGACAGTAAAACGGTGATTCATAGAAATACGGTAGCGCAACCTGCCGCGCCAACTCGGGAAGATCATAGGTTCGAAGGCTGGTTCAGCGATTTCGAACTGAACAATAGGTACATCTTCTCGACATCGGTGATGGCTGACCTCACCTTGTACGCGAAGTGGACGCCTTATTACACGGTGAGCTTCAACAACAACGGCGGTCCGGCTGTGGCTGATGTGAAGGTGCTAAGGGACAGCATGGTTTACCCGCCTGATCCAACGACGCGAGCTGGTTATACGTTCGGCGGCTGGCACAGCGATAGCGAGTTGACGAACCGCTACAGATTCGATACACCGGTGACGGGCAATCTGACCTTGTATGCCTTGTGGACATTAAACGTCCACACGGTGACCTTTGTCAGCAACGGCGGGCCAGCTGTGGAGAGCCAGGCGGTGGTTCCAGGAAGCAGCGCCGTGGCGCCTGCCGTACCGAATCGGGTCGGCTACAAGTTCGAGGGTTGGTACAGCAACAGCAATTTGACGACGGTCTATAACTTCTCGGCAAAGGTGAACGCTAACCTTACCTTGTACGCGAAATGGACGCAAACATCGTGGC
The DNA here is from genome assembly GCF_018604145.1 of Paenibacillus agaridevorans. Lineage (NCBI taxonomy): Bacteria > Bacillati > Bacillota > Bacilli > Caryophanales > Paenibacillaceae > Paenibacillus > Paenibacillus agaridevorans. Next base: position 8,612,723 of record NZ_CP075889.1, read on the forward strand.
TGCAAGTCGGCGACGAGATGAATGCGGGAGCGGGGGATCAGTCCAAAGTCGTAATCGACAGCCATGGCATTCCTTATGTGGCTTATGTGACTTGGAATTCCGAAGTATTCGTGATGAAATACGTGGATAACGAGTGGCGGTCCGTCGAAAGCTCAACCGCTCTCGAGAAATCGGGTTCGGGTACTGTATCGCTTGCCATAGACAGCTTGGACACGCTTTACGTTGCATATTCCAATCTATCCCAAAAAGCGGTCGTAAAGAAATATAATGAGGGCGCTTGGCAATCCGTAGGCAGCATAGAAGGAAGGGGGAACCATCCTTACATCGCCATAGACAAGGATAACACTCCTTATATAGCTTACATCGATGACTCCCAGAGCACCTATAATTCCATATATGTGGCGAAGTACACAGGCAGCAATTGGGAGAGAATAGACGATGGTACAATAGGGTCGAGTACAACACGTAATCTAATTATGGCGTTTGACCCAAGCAAGACCCCTTATCTATTCTATACGTATAGATCCGGGGGAGTCGGGACAAAAACAAATGTGGTTAAATTCAACAGCACTGGTGCGGGCTATGCTCAGGAGGAGATCAGTGACTCCCAGTTCCAGACAATTGGCATGTTTGATGCGTCATTCGCGCTTGATCCAAGCGGCGTACCTTATGTGGCCTATATGAGCAGTTCTACCAAAGTGACCGTGATGAAATATATGGGATCCACTTGGGAATCTGTAGGCACTTCCGGATTCACGATAACATCGGATGATTCGAAGGACTTATCCACCGTTATCGCATTTGACAGATCCGGTACTCCTTATGTTGCTTATCGAGATGCTGCAAGCGGCGGCAAAGTGACTGTGATGAAATACGGGGGTGGCAGTTGGAGTCTCGTAGAGAGGGCCGGCATCTCCGCCGATAACGTACATGGGATACGTCTTGCCTCGGACAGCAGCGACAACATCTATGTGAATTATATCGTAGTCTCAACAGGCCCAATAACTGAAGGTAAAGTGTCCGTGATGAAGTATGATCCGGACTTCCATCAACCTTGACAGATCAGACTGGCAGAACAGCCTGCTCCCTTCGGAGTAGGCTGTTTTGCTGTGAGCCCGACCGAGATTTTGCGGTGGATTTCATCAAATTAAAATGAGGCTTCTTACGAGTTCAGATCGAACTTTGCAAGAAGCCTATTTTAGCTTCGATCAGGGTCGTTCTGTCATGCAAAGCCCACAGAATAAGAAAAAATGAAGCAATTAAAAGAAATGCATCATGCATAATGAGGAAATGTGAATCCTCGAAAGGAAGGATGAATATTTCAATTCAGGTCGATTTGCAGTAGCTTTAGGCTATGCGAGATACCCAAATATCAGGAGGCGTTTGAGAAATGACCAATCGATTGAGGAATAACCTGAAGCTATGCGAAGTCTCCGATGCGAGTATGATTCTGTCGGGCCCGGTGTCTGCTCGAGGCCAAAATGCGGTTCATATATTAATGGAAGAAATTGAACGAAGAACGGGCATCCGCTTACCTGTTATGGATTCTCTTTCTAATGATCAACGGCCGCTCATCTCTATTAAAATGGTCAATTCCTCATCATCCCCAGCCTATGGTCGGGAAGGCTACCAGATTCGGATAAGCCAGTCGAACGGAAGACGGTTAATCGAAATTGAAGCGGCAGATGACAGAGGGATTTTGTATGGTGTTGGAAAGCTGCTAAGAATCATGGTTCTGACAAAAAACAAAATCGAAGTTCCAACTGATGTGGACCTGACGGAAACACCGCATTTTTCCCTGAGAGGACATCAATTGGGCTACAGACCCAAAACCAATGCTTATGACGCCTGGACGCCTGAAATATATTCGCAGTATATTCGAGAGCTTGCACTGTTCGGGGCAAATAGTATCGAACTTGTACCGCCGATCACCGATGACGAAAGAACAGGACCGTTAATGAAGTATGACCCGTTGTTTATGATGCGTCATGTTTCGGAGGTATGCGATGCGATGGATTTGGATGTGTGGATCTGGTACCCGAATATGGGCAGTCCGGACAACTGGTATCCCGCAACCGGAAATGATGAAGAGTTTATGAAACCGGAATACTTGAAGCGGCAATTGGAAGAACGAGAAGAGATTTTCAGTTCCATGAAGCGAATTGATCATATTTTGGTTCCCGGCGGGGATCCCGGAGCGTTAAACGCTCAGGATTTATTTGATTTTATGGCGATGGAAGCGGAATTGCTAAATAAGTATCATCCCAATGCGAAGCTGTGGGTATCCCCTCAAGCATTCAATCCAACGGATGAATGGCTGGATACGTTCTATACGAATGTGAGGAAAGAGCCCGCTTGGCTCGCTGGAGTCGCATTCGCGCCATGGGAGAAACATTCGTTGCCGGAATTGCGAAGATTGATACCTGAAGGGATGAAGATTCGCAATTATCCGGATATTACGCATACGATCAACTCGCAGTACCCCGTGCACAACTGGGACACGGCATTTGCGATGACTCATTCCAGAGAATGCATCAATCCTCGGCCAATGGCTATGAAACATATTCATAATCTCCTAAAGGACGAAGGAATAGTCGGGTCGCTTACTTATTCGGAGGGCATTAATGACGATGTAAATAAATTTGTCTGGAGCGGGCAGGATTGGAATCCCGACACGCCTGTTCTGGAGACGCTGAGGGAATATGCACGTTTCCTCATTCATCCGGATGTGGAATACGGTGTCGCTAATGGACTTCTTGCGCTGGAACATAACTTTGAAGGACCGATGATTACGAATCGTCAAATCTCGCACACGTTGAATCATTGGCGGAAGATGGAATCCAGAGCGGACGAACAAGTTTTACAAAACTATCGATTCGAAATGGGGCTGCTCAGGGCCTATTATGACGCGTATGTCCAAAGAAGGCTTATCCATGAGCAGGAGCTGGAGCAGCGTGCAATGGATGTTCTGTATCGAGCGAATGAGACAGGGATTATGCCGGCAATGGAACGGGCCGAAGAAATTTTGAATCGGAAATATTCGCAACCGGTTTGTACCGATTACAGAGAAAAGTGTTTGGAGCTAGCAGACCGTTTGTTTGTGCATATTGGCGCGCAGCTAACGGTGTCAAAACATCAGGGAGTCAGTATTACCCGCGGAGCTTTCGTAGAGGCGATTGACACCCCGCTAAACGATATGGCTTATCTTTTGTCAGCCTTTCAAGTGATCAGGTCCATGGAGGAAGAGTTTGCAAGGAAAGAGGCCTTGGATGCCATCATTTATAGAACCGATCCTGGAGAAGGCGGGTTTTATACCAATTTTGCGGCAGACCAGTCGTTATCGCGGGTTGAAATTGCCCATGAGTGGAAAGAGGATCCGGGTTATCTCCATACAACGCTGATCAGACATAATCCGGGTTTGCTGGAAACGGCTTATTCCATACTGAACGGCAGCAATTCGCATACGTTGCTTAGCCGGGAAACGTGTAATCGCATTCTTCCTGGTTTAACAAGTCCGCCGCTTGCCTGGATCTCCAATCTGTCTTCTTACTACTCGGCTCCAATCAAAGTAACCTATTCGAATTTGGACAGTCGCAGTTCCTACACCCTGCAAGTCATGGGACTCTGGGGAGGGGGCGTTGATATGCTTCTTAATGGCAAGAGCACGGCGGACAACAGGGTCGCGCACAGAGGACTGATGGAAACCTTTGAAGTCACTCCGGATATGATCCCGGGCGGGAAACTAGAGATTGTTTGGGTTAACGAAGAATCGGGAATCGGCCCCTACATCAACGAATTGTGGTTGAAAAAAGATAACGGTTAAGGACAATCCTTAGTCTAAACTAGATTACATTAAAGGGATTGTGCTTTACTTGTGATAGATCAAACTAGTGATTTATCAAAGTTGAGGGGTATCCTATGAAAGCCAATCGATTGTTTTACCGCATCCTGCTTTATTTTCTCACATTGCTCGTTCCGTTGTTAATTGTGTCTTTTATCTTCTATGGATATCAAGCCATGCTGGCCAAGCAAGAAGACTCAAAAAAATTAATGTACTACTTGCAGTCATCGGCAAAAACCGTTGATTTGTATTTACGATCCGTGCATGAAGTCAGTCTCGGTTTGCTTAGCAACAAGGCGATTGCAACTGTTCTGAGACCAAACGATATGTTGACACTGGAACACAGAGTGCAAATGTCGGACATATCGGAAATGATTGCGAAATCCAAAAATATTATTGCCGAGTTTACGGAAAATATCTTTTTATACGTGGACCACGAACGGATTTATACGGTAGGCGGAGTTGACGACTTTTCGCTTTTTTTCGAAAAGTTCTATGTGCATCAGGAGTATCCTGTCGATTTTTGGAAAGGCTTGCTTGATCGGCGGGAGTCTTTTGAGATTCTTCCCCCGACCCCGGTCTCCATTAATGGCCAGGGGAAGGGGAGGGTCATTCCCTTTATAACGAAATCGTACGTAAATAGTCACGATGCTGTAGTGGCGACCAATCTGTCCGAAAGCAATCTATTGAAACTATTTACGGAAAATACAATTTTTAGAGAAAGCGATTTTTTTGTTATCGATGAAAATCGGCAATTGATGCTTAGCAGCAACTCGGAATTGATTGGCGAAAATACCTTCCGCCAGTTGGATTTGGCATTTGACAATCATGAGGAAAGTTATCGGGAAATTCGCCTTAGCGACAAAAAGTATTTGCTCGCCTATGTAAACTCAGAAAGATACGGATGGAAGTATTATTCGTTGACTCCGCTCAGCGCGCTGAATCAGGAATCACGGAGCACATTTCAATTCATTGTGGCCATTAGCGTAACCTTCTTAATTCTTGGCGTGGTGTTTTCGTTTATTTTCAGTATAAAAATTTATAATCCTATACGGAAAATTAGCGAGATCGTAAACGGATTCGAAGAATTGGACGAAAGCGTGCCTTACAAAAATGATTTTGAATATATCGGCAAGAACATCAAACAGATGCATGATAAAAGTACTCAAATCAAAAAACACAGTATGCAAATCTCCCGGGAGTTTCTTGACTACACCTTTTACGATGTGTTTATGGGAAGGCCGGTCGAGCCTGATACGTTGAAAATTTTGAACAATATTCTTAAAAATGAATGGCTATTTTCCGGGAATCGCTATGTTTGCCTAAACGTCTGGTTTCAATTTTCGGAGGCGTTTTATGAGGAAGTTCAGGATACGGATCGACTTATTATATTAAGCAAGCTTAAAAATGTCGTCAGTGCCTTGAGTCGTGAAGATACTCGCGCATATGTGCAGGAATACAACGATCTTCTTTTTGTTTGTGTGGTCAATATGGACGAAGACAATGAGCAAGCGGCGCTGGACAACATTATTCAAAATATTTATGCCACTTTTTCGTTCGATTTCAAGTATTGCCGGATTACCATTGGAAGCGGCCGAACTTGCACCGAACTGTCCGATTTAAGTCATTCTTTCAACGAAGCGATGACCGCGCTGCAACGTCGCAATGCGCAAGAGAAGTTTCAAGTTATTCATGCCGACGAGAGCAAGGTCGAGAATTCATTTCTGTATTCGTCTCTGGAGGAGAATCAACTGATCCATGCCATCAACTCCGGGGACTTGAATGCGGTAACTGACAATGTCCGACTCATTATGGAGAAAAACCAAAAAAATAACGCATCCTATCATGCAATGAACGGCTTGTATAACGAAATGATACGAACGGGATATAAGCTGATGACGGTAAAAGGCATGCATTACGAGCATATTTCGATGGAGGCAAAAACATTTCATACTAGTCCGGACAAACTGGTTATTCGGAATGAAGAGCAATATGAAAGGCTTATCGCTTTTTATGCGCAGATAATGGAGGCGGAGAAGGACCGGAGTCAAAATTTGAGCTCCATTGTGATCACGACAATGGACTATATCCAGACTCATCTGGAACATGACTTGTATTTGGAGAAGATATCGGAGCAAATGGGGATTTCTACGAAGTATTTGTCGAAAATCTTCAAGGAGCAGACCGGCAACAATTTGACGGATTATATCAGTTTATTGCGAATATCCAAAGCAAAACAATTGTTGATCGAATCTGGTTTCAGCGTTAATGAGGTAGCCGAGAAAGTGGGAATATTCAATAGAACGACCTTTTTGCGGACATTTAAAAAATATGAGGGAGTATCTCCTTTGGAATTCAAGAAGCTCCATGAACAAAAAAAAGACAAAACGTCTCCTCGAACAGAAAAGGGAAGTGATGGATGAATGAAGACAGAAGCTTTGGCCTGGAAACAAATAAAGAGCAGCGGCTATTTATATTTGATTTTTCTAGTGCCTCTTGTGTACTTTCTTATTTTCAAGTACGGACCGATGTTCGGAATTCTGATCGCCTTTAAGGATTATAACGTGTTTCAAGGTGTATTAAACAGCGAGTGGGCAGGCTGGAAACATTTCGAGAGTTTTATTTTCGATCCGTATTTTTGGAAGCTGGTTCGCAATACCTTGCTTTTAAACATTTATATGATCATCTTTTATTTTCCGGCACCGATTATACTTGCTTTGCTTCTGAATGAAATTCGCTTTACGGCTTTTAAACGAGTGGTACAAAGCATCAGCTATTTGCCTCATTTTTTATCTACGGTCGTTGTAGCCGGCATGCTCGTCAATTTCCTGGCTACGGATGGCTTGATTAATCAGATCATCGCATCTCTGGGCTTTAATAAAATCCAGTTTCTAATGTTGCCGGAATGGTTCCGGACGATTTATATCTCGTCCGATATTTGGCAGAAGATCGGCTGGGGATCGATCATCTATTTGGCTGCGTTAAGCGGCGTCGACCCTCACTTGTACGAAGCGGCAAGAATGGACGGCGCGAACCGGTTCAAGCAAGCCATACATGTTACTCTCCCTGGTATTTCTTCTGTTATCATGATTCTTTTTTTGCTAACGCTGGGCGACTTAATGTCGATAGGGTTTGAGAAAATATTGCTGTTATATACCGGTCCGACCTATGAAACAGCGGATGTGATCTCCACTTTCGTGTATAGGCGCGGCTTGCTTGGCGCTGATTTCAGCTATGGCGCAGCCGTTGGACTTTTTCAATCCGTCATTTCGTTTTTGTTGATCGTAGGCGCAAACTATGCAGCCAGAAAGCTGAATGCGACCAGTTTATGGTAGGAGAGGAGGATGGAAATGAACCTAAAGGGTATAAAAGCAGGGAAGATATTTGATGCTGCGAATATGTTATTCCTGATTGCATTGTGTATAACCATATTGTATCCGATTTACCACATGTTCATCGTATCGGTCAGCGATGGTCATGCCGTGCTCAGAGGCGATATCAAGTTGTGGCCGGTGTCTCCGTCATGGGATACGTATAAGGCCGTTTTAAAGGATCCGGATATCCTCAATTCGTATAAAAATACCTTTCTGTATACGACTACAGGTACTTTGATCAATGTGACCCTGACTGCTTTTTGCGCATATCCGCTTGCCCGCAAAAAGTTCTATGGTCGATCTTTTTTCGCCATACTGATCATATTTACGATGTTCTTCGAAGGCGGAATCATTCCTGATTATATTGTGATTGACGCTTTGGGTCTCATCAATACGATGTGGGCGATCGTATTGCCTCCCGCGATTCATGTGTTTTATATGATAATCATGCGTACTTTCTTTCAGCAGATTCCAGAGGAAATTTACGAATCCGCTTACATCGACGGCGCAAATGATTTACGAATCTTTTTTCGTATCATCTTGCCTTTATCCGTACCGGTCATTGCGACGATTACCTTGTTTTATCTAGTCTGGCATTGGAATAGCTTCTTCCCTGCGCTGATGTATCTGAATGAGAAGAGCCAATATCCGATGCAGCTTATCATGCGAAACATTGTAATTGCCGGCAATGTAGCCGCGCAAGAATCGGCTGCTGCTTCCATGAATGCCATGATTACCGGACAAAACATCAAATATGCCGTTATTATTGTGACCATTGCACCGATATTGGTCGTGTACCCGTTCATTCAAAAGTATTTTGTCAAGGGTATGATGGTTGGATCATTGAAAGGTTGATGCTATTGCATTTTTGAAAGGGGGGATGCGGGGCGTCTTTGCAAAAAAGGGAAGTCATCATTCCATTGGGAGGGTTTTGTATGTTGAAAACGAAAAAATTGGCGTCAGGACTCATGTGTACGCTGCTTGCATGTATGCTCTTGATCGGGGCCTGCAGTAATGGGAGCAATTCGTCGCCCACAGAGAAAAAAGACGCTGAAGGCGGGAAACAATCGTCGCAGCCATTGAAGTTAAGCTGGATGTTGGAGGACAATCCCAATCAACCCATTCTCTCGGACACTCCGGTAGTCCGGGAAATACTTGGCCAGACAAACGTGCAATTACAGCTGGAGGCGGTGCCAACAAGCAGCTATGAAGAGCGCAAGAGCGCGTTGATCGCTACGAATAATATTCCCGACCTGCTCACGGTTGACTTGAATGACATTCAGATGTTTGCCAGAACCGGGATTTTCCTGAACATATCTGATTACCTGGATCAGGCCCCCAATTTCAAAAAAGCGATTGAAGGCAGAGACGATTTTAAGAAGATGTTGGTGGATGGCCATTTATACGCTTTCCCGACATTGGAATATTATCGTGTGGCTGTAGCTCCCCAACCGCTTATGCGCGTGGATTTGCTGGAGGAGTTGAATCTCGAGGAGCCTCGCACGTTTGATGAGCTTTTTGATGTCCTGCTGGCTTTTAAGGAAGCGTATCCGGAGAGTATCCCCTTTGTCGGCAGTCGCAGAGGGACGACGTACATGCTTGGTCAACTGGCCTACCCTATGGGAGCCGGCGGCTTTGAAGGTTTTTCGGAAACCGGCATGTATTTCGAACCGAGGGAAGACAAGTACGTCTATGGACCGACAAGCGAAAACTATAAAGACGTTGTTGCTTACTTGAACAAATTGTACAGTCACGGGCTGCTCGATCCCGATTATGCAGTCAATACGCAGGAAATGGCTGTGGAGAAATTGTCTTCTGGACGATCCTTATTTACTTATGACAACAACACGCATGCGGTAAGATTATTTAATCCGGCGATTGCCGAAATCAATCCGAAAGCCAAATTTGATACTATTGGTCCCCTGCAGAATCAGTATGGGGAAACGAGAAGCTTGCGATATGAACAAGATTGGCTTGGTACAAGCACCGCCATTAGCTCCCAGGTAAAAGATCCCGAAGCAGTCATTCGATTTATGGACTGGTTGTATTCGGAAGAGGGCATGCTGGTCACTAATTTCGGAATCGAAGGCGAGACTTATGAAATGAAAGACGGGAAGCCGAACATTTTGCAGAAAATTCTGGATGATCATAAGGATCAACAAGATGTATTCTCGGCTACGCAAAGCACATTGGGCGTGGGCTATCTAACATTTGCGAAATATGTTCACGAAGGCACGCTGGCAGACATTTCCGAGGATCTGCTTATTGAAATGTCGGAATATATTGATCGACTTACCGAAGAAGGTACTATTCGATTTATGGGCATCGATCCTCCATTTACCGAGGAGGAATCCGAAACATTGAGGAAAGTGGAAGTTCAAGTTACGACTATTTTCGAGCAAAATGTAGACCGATTTATTATGGGCACTCGGCCGATGAGCGAATGGGACGCGTTCCGCCAGCAGATGATGGATGCAGGAGTCGACAAGATTGAGAAAATATATAATGATGCGTTGTCGCGTCTATAGGAGACACAAAGAAAATGATTATCGACCAACTCGAAAATGCTGCTATCTATGCAGGACTTCAGGACAAGCTTAAGGCTGCGCTGAACTATTTGCAAAGCAATCCCTTGATCGATTGGGAGCCCGGCAGATATGAAATCGATGGCAGCGACATGTTCTTGCTGCTGCAACAGTACGAGACACGCGAAGCGGAAGACAGCTTTTGGGAGGCCCATCAAAATTATATTGACGTGCAGTACATGCTGCAGGGAAACGAAAACATGGGATTTGCCCATGTGAACCGATTAAAAGTGAAGAAAGCATACGATCCAACTAAAGATTTTGTCGTCCTGGAGGGCGAAGGGGATACCTTGACCGTACATGAAGGAAGCTTCGCCATATTCTACCCCCAGGACGCGCACATGCCCTGTCTGTCTTGCGGAAAACCGGAGATGGTCAAAAAAGCCGTAATAAAAGTGAGGTATGTATGAACAGTAAACAGTTGATGAATGAACTGAAAAACGGAGGTCGCGCGTACGGGACATTAATCGTATCGACTTCCCCCAGATGGCCTCAAGAAGTAAGCAAACTTGATATTGATTTTGTATTTCTCGATGCCGAACATATGGCGTTGGATCGCGGTTTGTTGTCCTGGATGTGTCAAACCTACAAGGCGATGAATTTGGCGCCGATCGTGCGCATCCCTTCGCCGGATCCCTATCAGGCGAGCATGGCGCTTGACGGCGGCGCATCCGGGATTATTGCGCCTTATATCGAAACGGCCGAGCAGGTTAAGGCGCTCAGGGCAGCCGTTAAACTCCGGCCGCTAAAAGGTCAGCTCGCAAGACGGCGCGCCGAATTGCAAGGCCAACCGTCCGATTCCGCGGAAGCGGAGTTAAATGAATATATCCAGGAATATAATGAATCCAATCTGCTCATTGTGAATATCGAAAGCGTTCCCGCGCTAGAAGCGCTGGACGACATTCTTGCCGTGGATCAACTGGATGCGGTTCTTATCGGACCGCATGATTTGTCCTGCAGTCTGGGAGTGCCGGAACAATATCGCCATCCCCTCTTCGTGGAAGCCGTCGAAACGATTATTAGCAAGGCGAGGGCGGCAGGGGTTGCCGCGGGGATCCATTATTTCTTTGGAATCGACCAGGAAATTCAGTGGGCGAAGGCCGGTTTGAATTTACTTGTTCACGCTTCGGATATGACGGCTTTTATGGCGCGCATGTCAGACGAAATTACGGAGATTAAACAGGCGTTGGGCGATCCGATTCGTGAAATGCATAACCGTATAAATATATAACCGATTCAAAAGCAATATGGAAGGTATGGTAAATATGAAACCAAAAGTGTACGTGACAAGACAAATTCCGGATGAAGTCTTGGGAATGATTCGGCAGGCCTGCGAGGTGCGTGTTTGGTCGGAGAGCGATATACCGGTGCCGCGGGATGTTTTGGAACGAGAGATCGCCGATGTCGAAGGCTTGTATTGTTTGCTGACCGATCAGGTCGACGAGGCTCTTCTGGAACGGGCTCCCCGATTAAAGATAGTCAGCAATATGGCAGTAGGATACAACAACATTGATGTGGAAGCGGCGACACGGCGCGGTATCATGGTGACCAATACACCCGATGTACTGACAGAAACAACGGCGGATCTTACTTTCGCGCTATTGATGGCCACTGCACGACGGCTGCTGGAGGCTTCGGAATACTTGCGTAGAGGAGACTGGCAGACTTGGTCGCCTATGTTGCTGACGGGACAAGACGTGTTTGGCTCTACCCTCGGAATTATCGGCATGGGGCGCATCGGCGAAGCGCTGGTTAGGCGTGCCAAAGGCTTTAACATGAATGTGCTGTATTACAACCGCACACGGAAGGAAGAGACAGAAGAAGCTTACGGCATTCGATACACCGATATGAACGAGTTGCTTCGTATGTCAGACTTCGTTTGTGTGCTGACACCTTATACTCCACAGACGCATGATTTGATTGGCGCGGCAGAGCTGCGTCGGATGAAGCCGACAGCTGTACTTATCAATACCTCCCGCGGCGGCATTGTCAATGAGGAGGCCTTGTACGAGGCGCTGCGAGACGGCACGATCTGGGCCGCCGGCCTGGACGTATTCGAGCGCGAGCCGGTAGTCCCTGATCATCCGTTGTTGACTTTGCCAAACCTGGTCAGTTTGCCTCACATCGGCAGCGCCAGTGTTGCAACGCGCATCCAAATGGCGCGCTTGGCCGCTAATCAATTGATCGATGCGATCAGCGGTCATCGTCCGGCGCATCTGGTGAATCCGATCGTGTAGGAGCCGTGAAGACAATAGCCCCTTCCCATCCTGTAAATGCGGGATGGGAGAGGGGCTATGGCTCATTGCTATTCGTCCTAAAATCAGACGCTAACGGTTTCCATAAACAAATGATGAAGCGCTTCCGATTTCATCCCGGTAGTCACCTCTGCATTCGGCGTCTGTTCGGATACTATTGTCATTCCACGGGTCAATTTACCTGAAGTTTCTACACGAAGATGCATCGGACGGGTCTCGAAGTAAGAGCGATCAAAGCACCACACAAGCGGAGCAAGATCATACATCACAGGTCCTGGCTTGCTTCCTTTGCTCGGCCACCACCGCTTTATGCAATCTCCGAGAAAAGCGCCAAGCTCGGCGCTGCTGTTCTCGATGATACGGCAGTCCTCCGGGCTTAGGATCAACTGGCGGGTTACGCTCCAGGTACCGAAGAACAGCGGGATACCGGATGTCAGCACCACCTCAGCGGCTTCCGGATCCCAAGTGATATTGTGCTCCTGCCGGTGAACTTGCACCTCGCCGCCCATCAGCGCAATGCTGCGGATTTTGGATGCAATGGACGGGCGGAGACGCAAGGCCAAAGCAATATTGCTTAACGGTCCGATTGCCGCAATTGAGATATCCTGGGGGTAACGCTCAACCATTTGGATAATCAGCTCCGCCGCGTTTACCCTCTCTTCTTCCCGTTCACGCGCTTCGAGAGGAATCGCCGCGTATTGATTTAACCTTTTTTCGGTTGTCATCTTAGCAAGCTCTTCATCGGACAATCCTCGCATCGGCAATTCAATGCCGGAACCGACCGGAATGTCTGTTTTCCCGATCAGCTTCAACAAATGATTGACTATTTTTGAACGTTTGTCGGCCCAGGGCGTTACGGTCGTGATGGCTTTAATGTCCAGGTGCGGACAACGCAAGGCAAACGTCAGCGCAAGCACATCATCCACATCGTCTCCGATATCGGTATCTACGATTATTCGGCTCATTGAGATTCTCCTTAGGTTATTAAAATGATATGAACATCACTGGAATATTAAGGTTCTGCCCCATTATTGAACACGCAAACTTCGTTTGTCAATAAGTATTCCCTGCTCCGGCATAGTTTTTCTGAGAATAGGCTTCTTCTCGAATAAAGTGTTGCAAAATGATACAGTAAAACCGATAAAACAGACTATTCATTTAAAAATTTATAAGATATACTAATTACAATATCAATAGCATCTTTTATAGTTGCATAATTAAACAATACAAGGAGCAATCCTATGAGCATCAAAGCTTTAGTCGTGGCGCCTTATGCTGGACTGGCAGAGCTGACAAACAGCTTGAAAGCCGAGCTGGAGGAGTTCGATATTACAGTCATACAAGGAGATCTCTCGGAGGTTCTCCCCCAAATCGATAGCTTTCATTTACAGGGATACGACTTGATCATTAGCCGGGGGGGAACGGCGACTCTGCTTGGTAAGCATTCCTACCTCCCTGTCATCGATATTCAGGTATCCGGCTTTGATATATTGCGGATGCTGACATTGGTTAAGGGATTTCAGGCGCCTGTGGAGATGATTGGTTTTCGGAATGTCATTGAAGGGATTATCTCGGGTTCGAATTTGATGGATATGGATATATCCTACACGATGATCCATCATCAGGACGAAGTGGATCAGGCTCTGCAAGCGGCAAAATCAAAGGGAGTCAAAATAATAGTTGGAGACAATATTACCGTAAAGAAGGCAACCGGGTACGGCATGCAGGGGGTATTAATTACTTCCGGTCGAGAATCCGTTAAAGCGGCATTTACCCAAGCCAAGCAAATCTATAAGATATCCCAAACCTATAAGGTTAAGAACCAAGCATTCGAAACCCTTCTGAGTACGATGGAGACGGGATATGCGATTGTAGACCAAGAGGGGACAGTCAAATATGCAAACCAAGCATTTAGGGATTTATTGAGAATGAAAGAGTCGCAATCCAATCTATTTCGATCCTACCCCTATTTGCAAAAACTGCTAATCAATCTAGGCCAGGGAATTACACTGGATCATCAAATGATGATGGTTGACCAGGAAGGACAATTCGCTCTTACCGGAGATGAAATCCCAATGGAAAGCGATTTGCGAATGTATTACTTAAAGGCCAGACCTGCTGCGCAGGCTGCTGATGCCGACATACATTTCGGCTATTCCGCCGGATTCAATCATACATTCCCGCCATTAATAATGACACAATCCGTTTATTCGAAAGAAAAGGCAAGCTATACACTTCCGATGGCCGTTTATGGCGAAGAGGGAGCGGGCAGACGGCTGTTTGTTCTTGGCAGCTTGATGGATCATTCGAAGACTATGGTTGAGATCAAAATATTCAACTCGGCCGAGACATCGTTCAGAGCATTATTAGCCCTGATTTCGATATGCAATGAAGATCAAATTTTATATATTAGCGGCGCCGAGAACCTGACGCTTACAGCGCAAGAGGAGTTCGCAATTGCGTTAGAAAAGGTCGCGGCCAAGACGGTTTTCTCCTTTCTCGAAGATCCCGTCTTTATGCTGGAGCAAACACAAATCGATAAGAAGCTTTACAACTTCTTCAAAAAACAGATTGTTTACATGGCTCCTTTACATGAAAGAAGGGCGGATTTAGAGGAATATATACGCGCTTTTTTAATCTCATTCAACGAAAAATACGGAAAACAAATAGTGGGTGTTCGACCAGAAGTGATAGAAGCGTTACATGATCACTCATGGGCAAACAATTTATTTGAGCTCAAAGAGGTTATGGAGCAGTTTGTCCAACATACTTCCGGCGAGTACATTGATGCAGATGTTTTGCCCATCCTTCACGGCTTGCAGCAAAATCAAAAAAACAAGGGTTCTTTAGATCCAGAGCTTACAGGACTGAATTTAAATCAAACTCTTGATCACATAGAAAAAGATATTATTCGCATCGTATTGGAGCAGGAAGGCATGAATCAATCGCACGCTGCCAATCGATTGGGTATTAATCGTTCGACCTTATGGAGAAAGCTGAAGGGATAGGGTGTGTGTTGGTGAAGGTTGCCATAATCGCGGATGATCTTACAGGAGCAAATGACACAGGCGTGCAGTTTTCTCGGAAAGGGCTGTCGACCACGGTTTTATTGGACCTAAAGATTCGCATTTCCAGTGAACAGGATGTTGTTGTATTCGATACGGACAGCCGTTCTTTATCCAAGCAGGAAGCCGCCGAACGGGTCGGCAGAGTGTGCGAATACATGAAACAACAAGAAGTGAAGCCCGAAATCATCTATAAGAAGATTGATTCCACGCTTAGAGGGAATATAGGCGGGGAATGGGATGCCATTTATCGCGCGTTTCAACCGGACTTCATTGTGATTGCACCCTCTTATCCCAAGATGGGAAGAGTCATGAAAAACGGAAGCATGTTTGTTAACGGATTATTGCTTCATGAGACAGCTACATCGAAGGACCCCAAAAATCCATCAACGAACTCCTCTCTTCCGGAGTTGTTAAGGGGGCAATCGGAAAGACCGTTCGCTCTCCTGACAACCGAGCTGCTAAGAGGCGATCGAGCACGGCTGACCGAGAGAATGAAACAATTATATGAGACGAACATTCCTTATCTGCTTTTCGATGCCGAAACGGACGAGGATCTGGCGCTCATTGCAGGATTATTCCGAGGGGGGGATTACCATGTGATTTGGTCGGGATCAGCAGGATTGGCCAACGCTTTAACGACCCAAGTCTCGGCAATGGAATCCAATAAAGCACATCCTTCCACTGATTCTGATTTGGTTATGGTCGTAGTAGGCAGTGTGAACGCGGCATCCAGGCGGCAGTTGGACTACTTATTGCAGCAAAAAAATGTTGTAGGGCTCGAGTTGGATTCGTTAGTGGCATTGACGGAGGAAGGAAGAAAGACAGAGTATGAACGAGTTTCCTATTTGGCTCTTCAAGCTCTACATGAAAAACAAAATGTCGTTCTTTATTCGTCAGCCAATACCGCAACGATAAAGAGCGCTCGAAGGCAAGGAAAAGAGCATGGAATGGACGCCAATCAAGTGAGCAACACGATAAGCGACGCGCTAGGAAATGCAGCGGCACGCATCATTAAGCAATGCGGAATATCCAACCTGGTGCTGACAGGCGGAGATACGGCCAAGCAGGTTTGCCTGCATTTGGGGGCAGGAGAAATCGAGTTGATTAGAGAGATTGAAGCAGGTGTGCCTCTTGGCAGATTATCTGTTCACAAGGGAATTCATGTGATTACGAAAGCGGGCGGCTTCGGCGGAGATGAAGTATTGCAGCGAGCCTTGGAAACGTTTACAAGGGGTGAATAACAATGAAACCGATAATAGGAATAACGATGGGGGATGCAGCAGGCGTCGGACCGGAAATCATTGTTAAGGCGCTTCGGCATCAATCGATTTATGAAAAATGTCGCCCCGTAGTCATCGGCGATGCCCGGATTCTGCAGAGAGCGATAGAGGTTGTTCATGCGTCGGACATGCGTCTCCATAACATGAATGAACTGAAGGATGCGCGATTCGCTTATGGCAGTATGGATTGTCTGGATCTCGCTCTGTTGGAGAAAAATATTCCGTTTGGAAAGCTCTCTGCTGCAGCCGGCAACGCTGCCTTTCATTATGTAGCAAAAGCAGTCGAATTGGCCGAGGGGGGATTCATAGATGCCATTTGTACGGCGCCTCTAAATAAGGAAGCGCTGCAACTGGGAGGACATCCATATCCGGGACATACCGAAATATTAGCAGACTTAACCGGCACGAAGGAATATTCGATGATGCTCTCGACGGATAAGCTGAAAGTCATCCACCTGACTACTCATGTTGGATTGCTGAAAGCCATCGAAATGATTACGCCGGATAGAACCTTTAATGTCATTCGACTTGCTTATGATACGTTGAAGAGAGCGGGAAATGAAAATCCCAAAATTGCTGTATGCGGAATTAACCCGCATGCAGGAGAAAATGGCTTATTCGGAAATGGAGAGGAAGAAGAGAAGCTTGTACCTGCTATTGATCGCGCAGTCGCGCTAGGGATGGATGTTACGGGTCCCTATCCGGCAGATACTTTGTTCTTCAGGGCTATGCGCGGCGACTTTGATATTGTTGTCGCTTGTTATCATGATCAAGGTCATGCACCCGTAAAAGTACTGGGCATTGAATCGGGAGTGAACATCACGGTCGGATTAAACGGCGGCATTATAAGAACCTCCGTTGATCATGGCACGGCTTTTGATATTGCAGGTCAAAATCTGGCTGATGAAAGCAGCTTGATTGCAGCGATTCATTCGGCTATAGAATTGTCGCCTTTTACCTTACACGACTAGGAGTGACTACTAATGGAATACAACAAACCAGTAAGACCAGAGAATATGGAGCATGTTACGATTTATAGGAATGATGGGGAATTCAGCTCATGGCCTTTCAACGCGGGAATGTGGAAGATTAATGAAAATAATATTCTAGTAGGGTTTATGAATATTCCATGCGATTATTCCAATCCCGCCAATCGCAAGCATGGACGGGTCGAAGTATATAGCAAAATAAAGTCTGTACGAACAAGGGATGGCGGACACACATGGAGCGAGGCGTCGGAAATAGCCGATAATGTGAAGACAACCCACGATTTGCTGTTTGAAAGGCCATTTGCATATACCGAAGGTTTCGACTTTAATGATCCAAATGTTTTATTGGAATGCTGGTGTTCGCCTAATTCCGGAGAGCCGAATTCGACTGCATGGGTAAAGATGTCTAGAGATGGCGGAGAAACTTGGGGAAAGCCGGCTGCTCTTCCTAAATGCGATATTCCAAGATACCAGGGAAGACCTTCCTATATCGTTCGTCCGGATGGCGTGGTGCTCCTGTTTTTAACCGCGCAACCGAAAAATAATCCGCATGACCGTCCCGTTGTGTTCGCCTCTTTTGACAATGGAGTAAGCTGGTCGCTTATTTCATTAATGCCTAACAGCAATGAATACCGCATGATCTGTCCTTCTCCGGTATTAATGAAGGACGGTACGATATTGGTAGCCGTAAGATGCAAACCAGACATGATTGCAGCATGGGATGAATTATATGCGTCGGACGATGGCGGGTTGACCTGGCGTTTTGTCTCGCGAATCAATGATCACGGGGATACCGTTCATCTGACTCTAATGGAAGACGGACGATTGTTTGCGGTATATGGCTATCGACGTCCTGGTTATGGCGTACGCGCTCGAATTAGCGAGGATAACGGCGCAACGTGGGGACCCGAGCTGATTTTGCGCGATGATGGCGGGAGTCTTGACTTAGGTTATCCTCGGGCTGTAGAGGTGCGGCCGGGAGAACTATTGATCTCCTATTATTTTAATGACAAAAGCGATCCGATTGGCGTACGCTATATTGGCGGAACGATTTTAAGAGTATAATTGTAGTGTTGCAATCAAATGAATAACATAATGCCAATTACGCCCTCAAACGATGAGTTGAGGGCGTAAAATCATTATTAATGGAGGCCAATATGAAATATCAACTTAAATTCGGCGTTCTAAAGCAGTATTTTGTTTGGAATGTGCTTATGATTGTTGTGATCATAGGCTTGATTGGATTAATACTGATGGGCATGATCACGAATATGGTAGAAAAGGAAATGTCGGATATCAACGTGCAGCGGTTGACTTATGTGAATTCGATTGTCGAGTTAGGCGTGTTGGAGCCGGCAGAGAAGATTGTGCTGGAGCAATTGCTTGCTCCGCAAAATTTGGATTTTTCCGGGGGTTATAGTCATGTTGAAGCGCACAGACAGCTTAAGAAGCTGATTGCCGTGCTGCCGTTCGTTGAATCTCTCAATATTTATTATCCAGAGGAGCGGATGCTGATATCCAGCAGAGGCATTAAATATGATTATCAGTCTACGGATACAAACAAATTCGTCGATCATTTCATGACGGATCGGGATGGCCATAAAAAATGGTTTCCATTTAACGAAAAAGCTGATCTTACCTTCGAAAGAACGGGAGAGGTTACTAGCTACGCGAGAGCTTCGGCATTAAAGCAGGACGGGGAGCCTGTATTTATTTTGTATATTAATATTTACAGCAAATATATTTCCAATATCCTGCGCAGCCAATTGATTAATCCGAACGAGGCCATACTCGTTCTCAATCATGACAATGAAATTATTGTTCAGTCGGATCCTTCTGCTCGCTATGCTATGACTCAGGCAAATGATCTGATCGAAGCAAGTCAGAAAGAAGATAAGCAGCTGAATATTCGTGAGATTAATGGACAAAGCGTTATGCTGCTTAACCATACATCGAGCTATAATGATTGGACCTATACATTAATCATGCCGCTTAGCGATTTTTTTCGCGTATCCAGTTATATTCAGAACATAATCATCTATGTATCGTTAGGCACTTTGATTGTAGGTCTCTTAGTAGCCTTATTTGTCGCGATCAATCAATATAGACCCATTAAACAAATTATTGCCCACTTATTGCATACGAGCGGCACCCATGAGTTGAATGGCAATGCCTACACTTTTATTAACGATACGATTAAAAATATGCATGTATCCGTAAATGCTCTTAGGATGCAGGTAAACAAGAGCAGGCTTAATCAATTGCTGCGAGGCATTATCGATGACGAAAGCAATGCAGAGATAAGCCATATCCTGCATGAAGAGCAAAGTGTCGTTGCAGCTTTTCAAATAAATGAGTTGAACATGAATGAAAGCGTATTCGAGCAACTGGAATATGCTGTTGTTCAATCGGGATTAATGACGGATTATAATGTGCTGATCACTTCTTATTCCAAAGATATGATTGTTGTGGTTATTAATTTTAAAACCGACGAAAATGTTGTGTTCGAACGAATTGAATTGGCGACTTCCCTATTAGCAGGCACATTCGCATTCCCGATCCGTGTAGGCGCCGGATCGATTGTCAGAGGACTAGGCCAGTTGCACTCCTCCTGCGAGCAGGCGCTCAGAGCGCTCAAGCATCACTTCTTAACAAAGGAAAAATCCGTGGTGTTGTATAGCAGTGCTGTCGAGAGCATGGGAGAGTTTCGTATACCCGAGCTTTATCGGCAGCTTGTCCAGGCTTTCGAAGCTCATAATGTTCAAGAGATACATCGTTTGCTTGATTGTATCGCTGTTAAGCTATCCAAGCAAAGCTGCCGCATAGAGAGCGTGGAGCTCATCATCCATCAAATCATGCAGCTCGTGACCCAAAAGATGATGGAGGCCGAACCAAAGAGCGGGGAAAGTATGCTCGTTTATAAAAACGTTCCTGAGGAGTTCTATGGCAAGGGAGATATATTCGAGGCTTTAGAATGGCTGAAGACGTTTATTGCCGACATTTTTTCCTTGCATGTAGAGGAGAATACGAACCATATCCTTATGCAGAGTGTTAAGAGCTATATCGATATACACTATCATGAGGAGATTTCATTAGAGCTGCTTTCTCAAAAGACGTTTATAAGTGCCACCTACATTTCGGCTTTGTTTAAAAAAACCTTCCATATCGGGGTATCCGAATATGTATCCGAGTTGAGAATGATGAAAGCCAAAGAGCTGCTTGAGAGCAGCAATTTAAAGGTAGAGGAGATCGCCGGCAAGGTCGGGATGACCAATAGCACCTACTTTATTACACGGTTCAAACGCAGATTCGGGATGACGCCGAATCAATATAAATTACATGTTCGGAGCAGTGAAATCAAGGAATTAAGGGAATTGAAGGAAGTGAAGGAATCATAAAAAAGTGAAGTTTTCCCCGAATCCCCCGCGTTTTCGAGCAAATGATAAGAAAACGAAGGTATCCCAAATTGTTGAGATTGTTTCGTAAACCGCTTTCGTTTAAATTGACTTCGAAGACATGAAAGCGGTTGCGAAAAGGGGGTGTTTATATGGGCTCAGTAACCTGGAAGTCATACGTGAAGTATAAATTTTTATTCCTATTGCTCCTTCCGGCTTTAGCGTACATGATTATTTTTAATTATGCGCCAATGTATGGAGTATTGATTGCTTTCAAGGATTATTCGTTTACAAAAGGCGTTTGGGCAAGCCCTTGGGTCGGATTCGAGCATTTCCACCAGCTGTTTAATGCAAGTACAAACTTCACTCGCATCTTGCGCAACACCGTCGTGATCAGCGGCTTGAAGATGATATTCACTTTTGGCGGCGCAATCGTGCTCGCGCTGTTCATCAACGAGATTCGCAGTACGGCATTCAAGCGTATTACGCAGAACATCAGCTACCTGCCGCACTTCTTATCTTGGGTGATCATTGGAAGCATCATGATGGAGATGTTATCTCCGTCCAACGGCGTCGTCAATAAAATCATCGAACTCTTCGGGGGTCAAACGATCTATTTTTTGGCGGACAAATATTGGTTTTTGTCCATCATTGTTGCATCGGATATATGGCAAAGCATTGGCTGGGGCTCCATCATTTACCTGGCCGCCATTAGCGGCATCGATCCGCAGCTCTATGACTCGGCGAAGATTGACGGTGCAGGCAGAGCTCGCCAGATGTTCAGCATTACCCTCCCTTCCATTGCCAATGTCATCGCGATTATGTTGATTCTGCAGGTGGGCAGTATTCTGAACGCGGGCTTCGATCAGATCTTTAATCTTTATAATTTCAAGGTGTTCGAGGTCGCCGATATACTGGATACCTATGCTTATCGAGCCGGTCTGGAGCAAGGGAATTATAGTTTATCCACTGCAGTGAGCTTATTTAAAAATGGCGTTGGATTAGTACTGGTTCTGATAGCGAATAAAATTGTCAATCGAATGGGCCATACAGGATTATGGTAGAGGAGGCAAGCTGTGGGGAAACAACGTCTTTCTTTGTTCGACATTTTTAACTATGCCGCGCTTACTATTTTCTGCTTGTCCATCCTGTACCCGTTCGTGTATTTGATCAATATGTCATTAAGCACGTCAGCAGGGTTGTACAGCAGAGATTTTACCTTATTTTTGTGGCCGGAAGGCTTTACGTTAGAAGCGTATCGCAAGTTCTTGTCCATGAATTATGTGTATTCGGGTTATGGAAGCACGATATTCCGGACCGTCGCAGGCACGGTTTTATCGCTAATTGTCATGTCTGGCGCCGCGTATGCGTTATCCAAAAAATATTTGCCGCATTTGAAGATTTACACCACGATATTCGTTATTACCATGTTTTTTGGCGGCGGTCTCATCCCATCTTATTTGTTAATGCGCAATCTAGGATTGCTGGACAATGTTTGGATTCTCGTACTGGGACCTATGGTCAATGCTTTTTATCTGTTGATTATACGCAATTTCTTTATGAGTATTCCAGAGGAGCTTGAAGAATCTGCCCGTCTTGACGGGGCGGGCGATATTAAAATATTTACGCATGTTATCATCCCGCTTTCGCTGCCTGTCATCGCTACGATCGGCTTATGGCAAGCCGTAAACCATTGGAATGCTTGGTTCGATTCATTGATTTATATCAATTCTATGGACAAACATGTCATCAGCGTTCATATTCGTCGACTGGTGATCGAACAGAATGCAGCAATGAACGATCAGCTCATTAACAGCTTGGGTTCCGTCCAGAAAAAAGATATGCCTGCGCCGGAATCCATTCGCGCTGCAGCGATTATGGTAACCATTCTTCCTATTTTATGTGTGTATCCGTTTATTCAGAGGTTTTTTGTACGAGGCGTTATGGTTGGTGCGGTTAAGGGATAAATGAATCTAAAATTGGGGGGAAGTATCAATGAAGAGGAAATCCAGTATAGTACTTACGATGATTTTAGTTTTCGCCTTGTTAGTTTCAGCTTGCGGGAAAAACGAGCCATCAAACACATCAGGTTCAAATGCAAGCCCGATCTCGAGCCCGGATTCAAAAAACAATCAAGGTTCCAATAACGATGCTGAAGCAAAAGAAGCGACTGTCGCCTTGAAGTGGCAAGGTCCGAACTATCCATTTGAAGATGGCACCTACGCGCAGAAATTAATGGAGGAAACGTTTAATGTCTCGATTACGCCGGTGCGTATAGATGATAGTCAGCAGCTGAATCTTCTGCTTGCCAGTGGCGATATTCCGGATATTATGTATATTAGTACAAGCGAATTGGTTGGTTACGTAAAAAACGATGTCCTTGCGGGGATTCCGCTCGATATGGTTAAGAAGTTCGCGCCAGACTATTATGACATCGTCGTCAAACAAGATCCGAATGTGTTCACATATGGCAGCTTGGATGGTACTCTTTATGGTCTGCCTCGTCTAGATGCCGCTACTGCGCCATATGCCCTTTCAATTCGTGGTGACTGGCTGAAGAATGTCGGCAGCGAAGTTCCAAAAACGCTTGAACAATTAGAAGAAGTTTTCGTGAAATTCCGCAATAATGACCCGGATCAGGATGGCAAAAAAAATACCTATGCCATGTCAATGGGAAGCGACAACCTTCATTCCTGGTTTAACTCGATCTTCGGCGCTTACAACACCAATCCCTTCCTCTGGCTTGAGCGCGATGGCAAGCTCCAGTACGGATTTACTTTAAATGAAACCAAAGAAGCCTTGAAGCTTCTAGCGAAATGGAAGAGCATGGACTTAATCGATCCGGAATTCATTACCGATAAGTCAAGAACGAGCGGGCAAGACGATATTTCTTATAAGTTTTCGGCAGGCCGCATTGGTTATGCGGACAATATCTCGTATGATGACCAACAGTGGGACAACGATGGACATCTCAATGCGAAGTGGGTAGCGCAGCATCCGGAATGGCAAGAGTTTTTCGGCGATCCTGCGAATACGTATGTGACGGAACCCTTCTATTCCGTTCCTGAATCGGGACCGCAGCCCGTATATGTGAATATGGCGCCGCCAACCGGACCCGATGGTCAATCAGGCACATTAGTCGGTAATCTTCTATCGCGTTTCATCGTTTTCGGCAAGCAAGTGGGCGATGATGAGGAGAAAATGGAAAGGTTGCTGACCATACTCAATACGCTTGTGTCTAATGAGGAAGTATACGTTTCGATCGAGTTTGGTGCGGAAGGCAAGGTTTGGGAATATAACGATGCCGGACAGAGAGTGATGAAGGAAGGCTGGACGGAGTCGGCCGAATATCATCCGCAAGGTAAAAACCTGGGCACGGGACTATTCTTCGATCTATTGTTCGCGACCAATCCGGATTTCTTGTCGGCATTCGGCGGTCCGCGCGCGGTACAACGTTATGAGAAGACCAAGCCGATAACCAACCATACAGGTATTGGCAATGCCGTGAAGGCGCCTCTTGCTTCCGAGTCGAAATATCCGGATCTTAGCGCAATGCTGCAAGAGTATATTATGAAAGCCATTTTGGGTGAAGTTGATATCGACGCGACTTACGATGCGACCGTTGCCAAGTGGCTTAGCGCCGGCGGAGAGGTATTGACTCAAGAGGCGAATGATTGGTTTGCAAGCACGAAGTAATGATTTAATCCTGCTGCAACGGTATCTTATAGCAGAGGTATACAATGAATGCGATGTCAGAAGGCTTGAGCAATTTTTGACGGAACAAGATGATAACCCTTTGTTTGTTCGTATAGTCAATGCGTTAAATAAGTCGGGGGTAGTCACATTAGTGCGTCTAAATTGAAAGAACGCTATTTGAGAAGAACAATGTATATAAAAGACATTCATGATTGAAGTAAAAATAATGAAAGCCCGCTATCCATTAGGACGGCGGGCTTGTTTGCCGTTTCAGATTAAGTTCGCTAGTAATTCAAGTTAATGGAAGTTCTTAACGTGTCGATTTTCAAAAATGTAATTGGGATTACAGAACGCCGCGGGGCTTGGTGTTACAGTAAAACTAGAAAAAAGTAAGATAGAAATTTAAAGGAGTGTACAAAGCTTTGAAAATACGGACGTGGAAGCCAATAATTGCGTGTGTACTTGCTGTAATGATGGTGCTGTCCCTGGTGACACCAACAATTACCGCAGCAGGAGTCTCTACTACATCTACTACATCTGCTAGTTCGGAGGCATTACAGCAATCTGAATTGTATGCTGCTTTAGTAGAAGAGTATGGAGAAGATGAAGCGTTAACGATGCTCCGTTTGATGCAGCAACTGGGTACTGTAAATGATCAGGGGGAAGTGAAGAACTTTCCGATTGTGTTAAACGGCCAATCGTACTCCTTAGATCAAGCAGTTAAGCTGATTCAAGATCCAAACACGGATCTATCGCAGATTGCAGCAGTCGATGGTGATGAAATCACGCTTGAGCAGCTCAAAAAGCTGATTGAGATTGAACAGTCGCTTGGTCAATTGTTGGATAAGCTGGAGCAGGGTGAGGTTGATATTACCGAGCAGCATCTCAACAATATTGAAGATATATATTCCCAAGCCTTTAAGAATGGAATTCAAACCCTGGACGCGAATGGCAACCCGATTGTATATGATGCAGAAGGAAATATGATCGCTTTAGACAATCAGGATTCTCGTATGCTGAACTCCTCACAAGCAGGAACAACGCCTGCATACATTGGAAAAAATGAAGACTACAAAGACCTTGTGCAGATATCGGTACATTTGTTAGATGCTTTTTACCAAGGTGATAATATCGAATTTCGTCTGAACACGGCGCAGTCAGTTCCTGTCTCATTTAAGTATGAGTGGATTAACGTTTCGCAAAAGTTTGGACGTGCTGATGGCGCAAGTAATGGAACAATAACGTTCAAGCCTGGAGAAACAAGCGTTAGGCTCAAATACAATATTACTAGACGTGGACAAGCTAGTGTGAAAACAAAAGACTGGAATCTTTTTCAAAACGACGTGTTCGACGGCTATTCACAAGCGGATTTATTGCATTTCTATGATTTTAAAAACTTTGACCGTTTTAGTTATAAGACGTCACTTAGTCATTCAGACCTAGGCACTTATTATTCTTATAATGGCGGTGCTTATGTACCGCTAGCTTTGAGATACGGTGATGCAGGTCGCCTTGAAATCGGTGGCGTAAGAGGAGTGGATGAATTTAATATCTACGCTCAAACTAACTTCTCTGGAAAGTATCTTGGGAATTATCTTGATAGATTCGAAGGGAACTCGGCTACTTATAAAACAGGCCAATTGCTTCCTATTAATGTATATTTTAATCATCCACAAGAACCTAGACCACCTCGGGATGTTTTTAATTATAAAAATGCTAAGGATGGAAACTTGGATTTAAAAAATGGACAAATTGCTTATTTACTCTCTAAATCAAGAGAACCCGATGAGTATGATTATGTAACTGCTGGGTTGTTACACAGTTTCGCAAGTCCTATAAGCAAGCAAGCAACGATAGATTATCTTGCTGATCCGAAGCTGTATGATGGATTTAATGTAAAGAAAGTTAATAATATGAACCGAATATTTAACTGGAAATATTGGCGAGATGTCGATTTCTATGGAAATAATTATCCAAATCCAAATATCCAGCATAGTTATCCCGAAGAATATGCCGGCGGCAGCTATGCTAATAACCCGGAAATTACTATCGTACCTAACAGAGCAGATATATTTAACGGATTATCTATTGATAAAAATCTGTATTATGTTGGCGACAACATTAAAGTCGAGGTTCAATTAGAGGCCACAGAGGGCTTCTATGAATGGTTAGTTAATGGTGCGATTACGCCTGAAGATATTAAAAAGCGTGTCTACGTTTCGGTTGGTGATCGCGATAATGGGATTATTGAGCTGGATTGGAAGCGCGATGCTGGCGGTGAGCCTACGACACCATTAACATTAACAGGTGAACTAGAGGTTAACGATAAAACGTTTGACCTGCTTTCTGATGCTCACGCTGAATCTGGATATTTACGCGCCAAAATTTTCTATAACAATGGCAGTGATTTGAATTCAGCTACATTAGGCTTGCGTGAAGATATGGCAATGCTTAATGATACGTTCCAATATTTTAAAATTGAAAGACCTCTTTATATTACGGCAGATAATGCAAGCATTGTATATCCTGACGTTTGGCCATCAGGTACGAATAATGAAGTTAATCTGATTAGCGGTAATGCCACAAAACTATCGTATCAAGTGCCTGCAGAAGCTACCTTCCAAACGCCTGATCAATTGGAATGGAGAAGCAGCGATGAGTCGATTGCTTCCATATTGGCAGATGGAACGATTATCCCTAAGACGACAGGCTTTGTCACGTTTAGTTTAATCGCCAAAAATGATGGGCGTGTTAATCCGCCAACTGAAATTGTTTCTGATTCGATTGAAATCATCGATGATGGTTCAGCAATGATTGTGATTCCAAGCTTTGCCAATCAAATTATCGCTTATCAAGAGCAGGATGCGGTGATGTATTGGTCTACCAATGTCATGTCGCGTTACAAAAAGCTTGCACAAGGTGGAACACCGAATAAAGCAAACTTCAAGGTAGAGCTATATGAAGGAAATTATAGCGAAGCAGACTTGGCTGCACAGACACCAATCCAAACGTGGAGTGGCCCGGCAACGACAGCGTTAGTGGACGCATCGAGCTTTGTCATTCCTGGACAATACTTAACGGCGCTTTCGATAGGCGGAGCACCCACATATACGCTGCGCGTGTCAACGAAAAATCCAGAGAATGAGCTAAATACATTGGCAGCGACCTCACATATTGTCGTTCGCTCCCCAGCAGTGAAGATTGAAATTGATCGCTCGGCAGGTCAGGCCTTTACAGACAGCGTGGGATCTATTCCTATCTCCTGGAATATGAGTAACTTCGACGGGTTTGAGGGCAGTGAATTTGAATTCGAAGTGACGCGTAATGGCGAGCGTGTGCTTGGCAGTCAGATTACGTATGACGCAGAGACAGAACAATTTACAAGCGGTTCTGTTAACAAATCGTCAGGCGACTTCGTGCTTAAGATAGACGCAGTAGATGGAAGCTCTCAGCGTCTGAAGGATAATTATGTCGTTACCATTAAAGCGAAGAACAGCTCAGGATCAACTTGGTCTTATGATTCTTATTATTTGTACGTATACGATGCAGATTCGCTTGAAATATGGGTGGACGGTCAGCAGGAAAATGCGGTAAAGCTAAGCAATATTGACCGAATTTCTACTATGACGAGTGAGCAGATTCTCGCTTTGAAGCGTGATATTACCCTTGTGAAGGGGACGAACATCAATTATTCGCAGTTCAAGGATCTGAATCTGATTACGGATCAAGTGGCTTGGGATGTTGCTGATTACGGCATCGCAACGCTGAATTATGGCACGTACAATAATGTTGCCTCTATTGAGGAGTATGAGTATAACTCCTATACCCCGACTTCGAAATTTCACTTAACTGGACTAGAAACGGGGCAAACGAAGGTTAACGCTACTCATGCGCGAACAGGAATTGCTATGGAGCTTGATGTAACGGTTGAAACGTTGCGAGATAAGCTTTATCTGTTCCAGCTCTATCCGAAGGTGGAGAGCACTCTAAGCTACAAGACGATAGAAAATGGTGTAGAGGTAGAACGTGAAGTAAAGACAAATGCTACTGGCGAGCTGGCGTTGTATGAGGAAAAT
The DNA here is from genome assembly GCF_018604145.1 of Paenibacillus agaridevorans. Taxonomy (NCBI): domain Bacteria; kingdom Bacillati; phylum Bacillota; class Bacilli; order Caryophanales; family Paenibacillaceae; genus Paenibacillus; species Paenibacillus agaridevorans. Next base: position 8,641,282 of record NZ_CP075889.1, read on the forward strand.
GGCATTGTAAGCGATGTTTATATTACATCGTTCCATGACCATTCGACGTATACAGGTGTCATCGATGGGATGGTGCTAAAGTCGAAGGAGCAGGATCCAGCGACAAGACAGCTATATCCCGTTAATATTTTACAACTTAGAAGATTAGCAGAAGTAGATGTGTATTTGAAAAAGCCTGACGGTAAACCATATGTTGGCGAAATTACGTACCGTGGCGGAGTTTATCGTAATGGTCGCTATGCGTCACCTGCTGAAATTGGTGTCGATACTCCTGTAACGATCGGTAATGATGGAAGATTACACGTTATTTTCGATACGACAGATTTCTACGATCCTTCGCATGAAAATAATGCGTATTCCATCTCGGCTAAGGATGAAATTGAAATTATTCTAGAAGTTCAATTCGGTAATGATGCTTATTATCCATTATTGGTTTACAGCTCTGGTAATGCCACGCCTGTTGACATGATAGAGTTTGGAGATAAAAACCAAGGTCTTCGTGCCAATCCAAGCGGACAAAGAGAAACCTTTATTTATTCTCAGTTTGTGAATACGAGTAGTCAGTCTACACGCATTAATCTGTTGAATTATAGAGGGAAATTTGGTCCAAACAATCAGTTTTCATCGATCAATTTGACGACGGAGTTTATGTGGTGGGGTGAAACCAACGTTAATGATACGGTGAAGGTTGAGCTTCTTAATGAGCTTGGTGTTATGCCTGATGGCCAAAGCTATGAGACGATGAAGTATCCATTCTCGGATTACTATACGACGAAGCATGTTCAGCTGTTTAATTCCAAAACGATTTGGCTGGAAAAAGCGAAATCAGGATCGTATAGTCATCGATTGTACGATGATCAGGGAGAGTTTTTGAAGAGCTTCAATGGAGAAGCAACAGTAGTGAACATGATTGGTGTGCCTGGTGTTGACATTATGGGAGTAAGCTCAGAAATAAATAGAATCCGTAATGATATGAAGAATGCCCCAATGACTTCGGTTGCTCCAAGCAATAATGACAAAATAATGCTAGAAACATTAAAGTTGCTCGGTAAGTATGGCCTGAAGGTAGGGCCGGCGTCGATGAACATCTATCCAACAGATGATCCGATGGTATATAAGACAATCATGAAGGTACACAAGTCTACGATTCCATCAACAACGGGCGGTTCAGGTGCCGATGTGAAGTTTTTCAAAAATAATGAACAAAGCTTTGCACCTGGTGCTGGAGATATGTTGAGTATGGCAAAAGGCTCCTATGCTCAAGAACAAAGGGATTCTTATAATCAAGCAGAACGGATGCAAGGACAAACGGACAAGGGACCAATGTTTACGGTTGGCGGTTATTATATGGGAACGATTCGATATAATACGCAAACCGGACAATGGGATAATATCGTAGAAGCAGGGGGCTTTACAGCAGGGGGCGGCTTCCAATACAAGCAGTCATGGAATATGATGGCTGGCTTTGTTCCTGTTACCTTTTCTATAGAGGTTGGAGCTGCTATTGAGATCGGCTTTAATACAAGCGTGCTATACGATGAGATTCCTGGTTATCCATGGTCTGATCCAAGTAAAACAAGCGAAAATGATTACTTAGCATCATTAAGAGTCGTTGCGTATGCTGAAGTATTTGGCGGTGTTGGATTTGACCTATCTATCATTGCGATGAAGATCGGAGTGTTCGGTAGATTAACTTTTGACAACACGACACATTATCTGTCCAGGAATTATGCTCCTCAATTTGATGATAAAAGCAGGATAGGGAATAAGTTGACGTTAGAGGGGATCGTCGGCGTTCGTGTTATGTTCAAATTTCTATTCATTTCGGTTACGCATGATTTAGCGTCGCTGAAATATAGCAAAACATGGCTGTTTGCGAATTGGAATGAAATTGAGGAGTATTGGAAGAAACACTCGAAACAGGGACAATTAACCTCAGCGAATGCGCCAAAAGCAATTAGTATGTACCTTGAATCCATTGGACAGCCAGAGATGGAGGTGCTAGAGGGAATCAAGGTAGAAAATCGTGATTACTTAACGGAGTATGAGCGCGCATGGAAGAGTTCAGGTACTAGCAATGCACGTCTAAGGGGTGCGCTCTCCACGAGCGCAACATCTTCCATTACAACGCTTCAGACGAATGCATATCCGTTTTCTAATCCGATCGTGGCTAATGATGGTTCATTATTCGCCTATCTATCAGATGCAGGAAGTACGGATGTAAAAGATACCGTAGCCTCATGGGCTAAGCTGAATACGGCTTCCGGTCAATATGAGGATCAAGGCTCGATCGTTACGGATTCCTCGCTTCGCGGCTTTGGCGATAGCGGTCTTCAGGTAGATGGCGAGGATGATTTCGTAGCTGCTGTCTGGGTAACGCAGGATCAGCCTATCGCAAAAGAAGCAGGCGAAGAAATTACGAATGAAGAAATTATGTTGATGAATAACAGCACGGAGGTTGTTGCTGCCATATATGACGGACAATCATGGGTGACCTATCCGTTAACAGACAACGCGACGCCTGATTTAGCGCCAGTTGTTGCTGTAAGTGATGATAAAGTCATGGTTGCATACCGTAATGCGTATTCTCATAACGTAGATAATCCATTTGACTTCTCTTCCTTTGATTCGATTATGTATCGTGTGTATGATCGTACAACGGGCGAGTGGAGTGATCCGGAAGTATTGTACAACGGTACAAATGGTACGATTATGGGCATTAATGCGGCGGCATTGTCTGATGGTACGAGCGCGATTGCCTTTGCGGTTAATCATGGCGGTCAGCAAGACGCGAAGGACAATGAGATCGTATATATGGTTGTCGATACGAATAAGGACCCATCTGCAACGGCTGCAACTTGGAAGACGAAGGGTATCGTTAAACATGTTCAATTGACAAGTGATCAGTGGGCAGATGAAAATCCACAGCTGACAAGTGTACGTTGGAGTGATAATAGTGAGCGATTTGTTCTTGCTTGGTACAAAACAAGTGAAACGGCTTTTGGCTCAAAGGTAAATGATATTCCACTTGCAGCGATTGATAAGAGCGGGGAGCTTGATCCAACATTCGTAGATAGCCTATCGGATATTCAAGTATCGATGGATGAGGTTATTGATCCTAGATTCGTTTTTGCGAAGATGTCCGACACTGTTAATACAGTAGATAACCTATCTATAGTTTGGAAAAATGCTAAAGTGGAAACGGATGAGACAACGGGAGAGTCAATTCAACGAGATTCCTTGCGAGCAGTCAAATTCGGTGTGAATGGGTCGCAGTTCTATCTCAGTTCCGTTCAGGATATTGGTACCGCTGAAGACTTCACCCAGCTTGATAGCTTGTCCGTTTATGTGAGTGCGGCAGACGGTCGTCAAGTGAAGGGAGTACTATTAGGAACGACCTATACAACGGATGCGTTAGAAGCAGGGAATATATCGACAGAAGATGGCGAGGATATTCCGGTTTATGTCTCAAAAACGATTAGTAATCTGTATACATCAACGGGCTATTATAAAAATGCGTTTAATGGCGGTCAAATCTACCTCAATCCGGAAGAAATTGTGCGAAACTTTGATCTTCCTATTGAATTTACGATTGTAAATGAAGGGATTGATACGATTGATGAGGTTACGATCGAGATCAATGGAAGATCTCAAACGTATCCTGTACAGATCGCACCGAACCGTACAGAACATCTCGTATTTACGTACAGTGTTCCAGATTCGATTGGGAACATTGATTTTACGGTAACGGCAAGATTTGCCAATGGAGAACATTTAACTGAAGATGGACGCATTAAGCTGGATATTGCTGACATCGGGATGTCTGATGCCAGCATGACAGCAGCGGATGGCATTCGTGAGCTGACGATTCCGTTGTATAACAAAAATGATGCGACGCTTGCAGGCAATAAAGGCAGAGTGGTGAAGGTTGGTTTATATGAAAATACGAACTTCATCGATGAGTTTGCGATAGGTACGCCGCTAACGATAGCGGATGAGTTGTCGCTCGATATGATGGATAACGGTGGTTACACCGCGGTTCTGGATTTTGATGTGAAGTCGTATCTAGCGAAGCAAGGTAAGACAGAAATTCCAGACGAAGGCTTGTATGTGTATGTGCGCACATGGTTAGAGGATGAGAACGGTGCTGTGCTTACAGAATTTGATGATACGAATAACTTTCAATCCGTATTCGTAGAGCGACTATCTATCAAATACAACAAGCCATTGGTTCGTATGGAAACAGAGCAGAATAATACTGGTTCAGGATCAGTGGTTTCCTTCTCGATTCAAAATATGAATATGGCTCCAATAGCTGATGGTAATGTGGTCATGTTCCTATTAGATGAAAACGGTGAGGTGCTAGAAAAGCAGTATTTAACACATGCAAGCCAATTGCTGCAACTGGGCTCTGAGCAAATCGTAGAGCATATCTTCAGCTTTACACAGAAGGGCCATGATGTTCGTGCCGAATTCTATCAGGAATCTACGAACAACTACACTAGCGATCTAAGTCTGATCTCGATGACTGGTATACCGCTTAATTTCGAGGCGAATAGTGGAACGCGCGAATATCGTGCAGCTGTTGAAGGATTAGATGCCACGCAGCTCATCGCAGCAGCTAAAAATCCAGGTGCAACAGTTACGGTATTGGGACCAGATGGTCAAGTTATTAATAATCAACTTGGCGGGTTGACGGGAAGCTTCGCTCTAAATTCTTCAGCTAACGGTACAGATAATGAATTTACAATCACCGTAACGCCGAAGGAAAAAGGAACAGGCTATCCGAGTTCTACAACCTATAAGGTCATTGTGAACAACACGTCGTCAGATGCGGAGAAGCTTACAGCTACAGTAACTAGTACGAATCCGATTGAAGCAAATGTGTTCTGGGATGATGCAACAATACATGTGAGCAAATATGATGTTCCGGGATTCAAAATTACAAAGGTACAATACAACATAAACAGCCAAGGCTGGATTGATTCAGCGAATGCATATGATGGAACTCAGACATCAGAGGTCGTGCAGCTAACGACCCCAGATCAATATGATGTTCGTGTACGTGTTGTGCTTGATAACGGTAAAACGCTGGATGCGGGCCGATTTAAATTCTCAATCGAGGATCCTGCGATGGACCCTGTGAAATCTACGATTGAAGCGAATGCATTTGAATCGCTAGCGGACGGCACGACTCCAGTTAAGCTGAATATCATTCTGCGTAATGCGAATGGCTATCTGCTAGAAGGAAGAACAGTAGAGCTGACGAATATTGCTGGAGTTGCAACAACGAATACAGCTGTACAGTCTGTAACGGATGCCCAAGGAACAGCCCTATTTGATGTAACATCAGCAGTCAGTGGCACGGCTACGATTGAAGCGAAGGAAGCGGGAGGCAATGCGCTAGCCGTAACGAAAGACGTAAGCTTCAAAATCGGCGGGCCTAGCGCAAGTCGTACGACGATTGAGGTAGAGTCGGGGGCTTATGCCGATGGTGTAGATGAAGCTGAGCTTGTTATCACCGTACGAGACGCAGGTGGTCATGAACTTGAAAATGTTCCTTACCAACTATGGATGGAATCAGGTACGGGTTCGATCAGTCCTGGTTATCTTACTGGAAATACGGACGCAAGCGGGAAGATTACGGCTAAATTTACAAGTAAGCAAGCAGGGACTCCGTTTAGATTCGTAGCTCGCATAGGAAATAGCACGTATTTTGACCAGCGATTTAATGTCACGTTTATCGCCGGTCCGGTTGATGGAAGCAAAATGAATATCGAGCTTGCCGGGTTTAATGCGAATACGGATGTTATAGCTAATGGAACAGATAGCAGAACGGTTCGTGTTACACTAATTGATGCTGCTAGTCGACCTATAGCTAATAAAGAAATTTCATTAACTACGGATAAGACGGGTGTTACGATCTCGCCTGAAACGAGAACGACCAATAGTAATGGCGAAGCCTACTTTACGGTTACAGGTACAGAGATCGGCGAAGCGGTAGTAACGGCAACGGAAGTAGAGCAAGGCTTTAGCAAGACGCTGACGCTAAATTTCGTAGCAGGCAGTATGGACGGCAATCAGACAGAGGCAACGATTAGCAAAACGACACTCGTTGCTGGAAGTACAGAAACAGCTACGATTACGGCCTATGTTCGTGATGCAAAAGGTTATCCGATCACCAATAAAACGGTTAATTTACAGACGCGCAATGGATTAAATAATGGACTGATAGGCACTGAAGCTCAAACGACGGACAGTGACGGGAAGGTTGAGTTTATCGTTCCGGCACGAGCCTATGGTTCAGTAACGCTGCAGCTGTATATGGAAAATGTTCCATATCCGTTTAAGACGTTTATGCTCATGAATGACTATGGTCCGGCGGATGAAAGCAATACGACCGTTACGCTTGATAAAACGGAAATTAAAAATGATGGATCGGATGCAGCGATACTTACGGTCAGGCTGGCAGATGAATTAAATCAAGCTATTGCTAATAAATCCGTAAAAATTTCAACAGAAAGCGGTCATATTCGCTTCTCTCTAACGAGCAGCTATACGAATTCTTTTGGAAGTGTAAATTTCGGAGTATACGGTGTGTCGCTTGGTACAGCTGATATTAAAATTACCGTTGATGGTTCGGACGCTGAGTTCACTGCAACAGTAAACGTTGTCCCTGTTGATTTTACGTATACTAATATACGGGCAACAGCGACGTTGGACAAAACAACCGTATTAGGCAATGGCGTAGATCAAGCCGTTCTTACAATTGAAGCTAAGGATCGCTACGGCAATCCATATGTCTCGGCAGATATCGATGCTTCGATGGTTGGCCCAGCAACGGTCATTCCGATCACAGGAAAAACAGATGCTGATGGAAAGCTCGTTATACCGATTGCGTATCAGGGTGCTTCGGAGTTCACGACCAGCGGTAATATTCGCTACAACGGAGCTTGGACATCTCTGCCGAGCATACCTAAGCTAACCTTCGTGCAGGGTGAAGTTGATGGGATCAATTCCGAAATATCGGTAGAAAAGGTTAACTTCAAAATCGGTGAAACGCCGAAGCTTACGATGGTGATAAAGGCTGAAAATGGCGAGCCATATCAGCAAAAGCCAAATGAAAGGTATGTATTTGAAGTAACTGGAACGTTAGGTGATGGCAAGGAATCATTCACGAAACAGTTCGACGTAAAGCCAATATGGGGTAATCCTTATGAGCCGTACTTATTAGATATTAGGACACTAGGCAAAGCAGAGCTATCCGTTAACCTTGTTGAGACGAATTCAGGAACACGCACGAAGCTAATGGTTCTTCCAACTTTAACCTTTACGAGAGGTGACTTCATTGGCAACGGTTATCTAACAAGTCCGGTTAATGATTCTGCAGTTAGCTTAGAAAAAGAGTATTGGGTGAACTTAACTGCAACAACGACAGATAGTGGAGGAAATCCAATCGCTGGACGTGATATTTCGTTAATTGCAAGTGTATGGGATCCAGATAGCGGCAGCTATATTCCGGATACGAAAACGGTATTTGAACGGACTGGCGACGCCCTAACTAATGCTGCTGGCATCACGACCTTCCGTATGAAGCGTACGGAACCAGGGAGTGTACGAATTGAGATGTATGATGAAGGCTTAAAGCGTGTTGTAGGCTATGGACATTATCATACCTTTACGAGTCAAGTGTTCGATCCGGAGCAATCACGCATTGAAGTGGATCATGTTGAGCGCATAGCGGACGGCAGTGAAGCTTCATTGATCACCGTTCATATGGTAGGTACAGACGGTAAGCCGATGGTCGGCGCATATCTTGATCACTACGGATTTGGTATTCATGATGTGCAGGTTGATAAACTGGATGCACAAGATGGATCAGATGCAAATGGCGTGTATCGCTTTAGAGTGACAAGTCAGCAACCTGCGAACGTCGTTATGTATTTTGCGGATTCGTATCGTCAAATTGTAACGATGGATTCGGTTGTACTGCGCTTTATAAACCCGGATCAGAAGCTGGATGTAGAGCAATCCAGAGTCGAAGCCATTAAGGCGGCGGTTGCCGCTAATGGTCAAGAATATGGCGTGATTGAGGTCGAGGTTGTGGATCATAACGGGACACCAATCCCATATCGTGAAGTTAAGCTCGAACCATTGAGCGGAAGCTCGCATATCGATGTCGAGGTTATTGAAACCGATGGCAACGGCAAGGCAATGTTTATGGTATCGAACCAAGATATTGACGAGATTACTTATAAGGTAATCGATATGATTAGTGGTCAAGAGTTTACACAGCAAGCAACCTTAATGTTTGTGGCAGGCAATTTGGATGTAAGTGCATCGTCAGTAACAAGCTCGCATTCAGAGCTTTTGGCTAATGGCACCGATAAAGCAGTTATTGAAGCAACGCTGCTTGATTCGAGTCGTCATCCGCTTGCTTCTCGTCAAGTACGATTAGAAGCGGCAGGCGGTCAATCTGCAATTGCTCCGCAGCTAGCCGTAACGGATGAAAATGGTGTGGCAAGCTTTGAAGTTGCTCATGATGCCGTCGAGTCCATCACTTACGCTGTCATCGATGTAGCGACTGAAATGAAATTGCATGACCAAATTGTTATTAATTATGTGACAGGCGCTCCGGATGCACAGCAATCTGTTGTTAGCGCGCACCGTGATGTGGTCGTCGCAGATGGAACAAGCGCAACAACGATTACAGTAACGGTAAAGGATCTGTACGGTCATGCGATTAATGGTGCAGAGGTTAGACTTGCTGCAAGTGGAGGCAGCTCTACGATTACGAACCTTAATCCGGTTACTGGTACGGATGGTAAAGCAACGTTTGAAGTGACAAGCGGCGGATTAGGCGAAATCACTTATACAGCTTACGCGAAGCCGGCTGGCGGTACAGAGGTGGAGATCGTGCAGAAGGCTTCGGTAACATTTGTAAACAGTGATATGGATGTCCTTCTATCCTCAGTAGCTGCTGCTCCGACTAGTGTAGTGGCAGATGGGGTATCCACTGTCGTGGTAACCGCTACGATCGTCGATAAGAATGGGCTGCCGGTGACTAATCGCGAATTGTCCTTGCATGTCGATGATTCGACAGATACCAGAACGTGGCAGGCAACGACGAACGAGGACGGCATAGCAACATTCGAGCTGCGAAGCTCCGAGGTTGAGAGCCTGGACGTTTATGTAAAAGATGTACCAACAGGTCTAACGTTAAATCAGCAAGCGCAGATCTCGTTCGTAGCAGGGCCTGTAGATACAGGATCTTCAACGATCGCAGTAGCACCAGCTTCTGTTCACGCAAATGGTCAATCACCAGCCGTCATTACAGTAACGATTAAGGATGCCTATCAGCATGTATTAGCCGGTGAAACAGTATCCTTATGGCTGAATGGAGCGGAAGCAGAACAAAGCATGACCGACGCGCAAGGCCATGCAAGCTTTACAGTGACGGGGCATGTCGTCGAGCAAAGAGGCTACGAGGTTTATGTCGCCGTTAACGGCGAAGACGAATCGCTAGGCGAAGCAATTGTAAGCTTTGTTAATGGCAGCATGGATGTAATCGCTTCGTCGATTACAACGGATGCGCAGTCTCCGGTTAAAGCAGACGGCACATCGACTGCAACAATTACGGTAAAAGCTATCGATGAGTACGGTCATGTGATGGCAAATCGCGAGATCGAATTAATTGAGCAGATTACGAATCGCACATGGCGCGTTGTTACGGATGGAAACGGTGAAGCGGCGTTTGCCGTGAGTGCTACCGATCTTGGACAACGTACGTATCGCGCGTATGATGTCGTTGGCAGTGCAGAAATTCAAGGCAGCGTAAGCATCACTTACATTGCAGGTGCGACACCGCCAGTCGATCCGTCGCCAGTTGAGCCAACAACGCCAACACCTGAGCCGAGCGAACCAAACGAAAATGACGAAGGTCTGTTTAATTCCGATATCCTTGATCTGGAGAAAATGATAGCCAGATTCCGTGAACAATTAGAAGCTACAAAGGGACAGACAGGAACAGAAGGATACGGCGATATTGCTGGTCACTGGGCGATGAAGCCGATTGGATTGTTCTCGAGGCTGGAAGGGATTCGCGGCTATCAGGATGGAACGGTACGCGGCAATGCAACGATGACGCGTGCGGAATTTTCCTCCATGTTAGTACAGTTGCTAGAGATAGAAAAGACAGGCAAGAAAAAATGGTCATTAAGCGATATCCAATCGCACTGGGCCGCCGGCGCGATCGCAACCTTGGCAGGTCATGGCGTGATCAATGGTTATGCCGATGGAACATTCCGTCCTGACCAAACGATCAGCAGACAAGAAATGGTAACGATGCTGCTGAAGCTGGTAAATGAAGAGGCATTGCCGAACAAGCATGTGCGAGCCTTTGCAGATGTCGGCAATGTAAGTCCATTTGCGGTTAACTCCGTACAAGCTGCGGGAAAGGCAGGTATCATTCAAGGTTATGAGGACGGAACATTCCGCCCGCAAAATCATATGCGTCGTGCAGAAGCCGTCGTTATGCTGCTGAACCTGCTAATGGTAGAGGAACGACTGCACGAACTGTTTGATCCCGAGCTGAAGAAGTAATCTTTAGATGAAGCAATTATGAATTATAGTAACACAAAAGGGTCTGTCAGAAAGTCGGTGAAAACGGACGATCTGACAGACCCTTTTTCTTTATTTGCAACGCTAACGAGCGATTCTACCGCTTCTCCAGCCGCTTGCGGTATTCCGATGGGCTACAGCCTTCGAACTTCTTGAACAGACGGCTGAAGTAGAAAGGATCGGTGAATCTGAGCATTTCGCCGATTTCCTTCGCCAGCAGCTCCGGGTCGGAGCGGATCAACTGCTTGGCCTTCTCGATCTTGAGATAAGCGAGATATTCGATCAGCGGCATTCCTCTGTATTGCTTGAAGAGCTTGCTCAAATAGGGGGCGGTGAGGCCGATGCCGGAAGCGAGCTCTTTTGGATCGAAATTGCGATGGGAATTTGCCTTCAGATAGTCGTCGAGTTTGCTGACGACGCCTTCCGGAGAGTCGCGCGAGATGCTGTTCTCCACGAACAAAGCAACTTCTAGCCGCTCGATTAGAGAGTCGCTCCATATTTCGTTAGGAGTAACGCTTTCCATACTTTCGTCGACGACGGAATCGATATCGACGTCCCTCCTCCAATACCCTTTGCCGACAGCGTGGAGGGTCCGTTTCACAAGGGCCGTGAAGTCCGGGACGGGAAGCTGGGCCGAGAGCCATTCTCCGATCAACGAGGACAACTCGGCCTTGAACAAGCTTTTCTGATGCAGATGAACCATTGATCGTAAGGAGATTAATCTTTCGTTTGTCAGAATGGTAACAGGAGAACCGGCTTCCGACGCATCTGGCGTTTCGTTCTCTAGGATCAGCTTGGATACGCCGTGTTCGGCCCTTCGCCGCAGCAAATCCCGGAGAGAACCAAGCGATCCTGCGATGTCGCCCAACCGGGCAACCGGTGCTCCGATTGCGACGTTTACTGTTGTTCCCGATCTTGCCTCCAGCAAACGCTGCAACGATTTCGCCAATTGCTCTCTTTCCGCTATCTCCCCGTCGCCGTCCCGATCCTCATCGACAATCACGATTTTCTCCGAAGACGTTTTCCCGCTCCATACTCGGAGCGTAGTGCCAGGAGTCGTTAGCGTGGCAAGCTCCGACTCCAAGTCGGCAGGGCTTGCTTCCGCCCCGGACGCTGCTCCGCACAGCGCCAGAAGCAGCCCCAACGAGCGGTCGGCGAACAGCCCATCGGATTCGTCGCGGAGCTGCTCCCCGTGCAGCGCGGAGAGCAGCAGCGCCCGCTTTCTTTGCTCTTTTCGTCCCTCTAGCATCGCTCCGAGCTTGGCCAACACCTTCCGCACATCGTCTGGCGACACCGGCTTCAGCAAATAGTCGTAGGCCTGATATTTTAGCGCTTCCTTCGCATAGTCGAAATCCCGGTAGCCGCTCAGAATGACGAACGGGAGCTCAGGGTCTTTTTGCCGGATCGCCTTGATTAATTCCAGGCCGTCCATGACCGGCATGCGAATGTCGGTAAACAGGACGTCCGGGGTTTCCTCTTCCAGCTTTCGCAGAGCGTCGGCGCCGTTGATCGCGGTAGCCGTCACCCGGAAAAGCGAGGAGTTTCGTTCGATCTCATAACGAATGTCCCGAATCAAAGGAGGCTCGTCTTCGACTACCATTACCCTGTACATGTCCGTCCTCCGTTCCCGTTTTGATTTTTCCGCCAAAGCTTACCTTCAGTCCCCGTTCCGGAGCGTTCTCGATTTTCATCGTCGCGCTTTCCCCGTGCAGGAGCATCAGCCTCGCATACGTGTTGACGATGCCTAGGCTGTACGATCCCGTACGGACCTCGTCTCCCGATCGCCTCTCGTTCGAGAACAAAGCCTCGATCTTCGACCTCAGCTCCTCTAATGTCGGCTCTTCAGCCCCAGCCCCGTCGTCGAGGACAGCAATTTTCCAATGTCCGCCCGCTACCCGTCCCTCGATCCGGATATGCCAAGGCGGAGGAACGGAGGCGAATGCATGCTTCATCGCGTTTTCCACGAAAGGCTGGATGGTGATTCGCGGAAGCTCAATGTCCCTCAGCTCAGGATCGACGTCAATCTCAAAATCGAAATGCTCCTCGTAGCGGTATTTCAACAAATTCAAATAATTCCGCGTATATTCGATTTCATCCTCGACCCGGACGAAGTCGGAGGAGGTCGTATAGCGAAGCTGCGAAGAGAGCTGCCTGCACATTTCCGCAACCTTTTCGGGCTGCTCGCCGTGTTTGGCCGCGGCTCCGATCGTCGCTAACGTGTTATGGATAAAATGCGGATTGATCTGGGATTGGAGAGCCAGCAACTGCGCCTTGGCCTCCCGTTCGCCCGCCTCGGTCAACTGCTCGATCGACAGCTGCAAGCGCGAAAACATTTTTCGGAACAGCCGATCGAGCTGCTGCAGCTCGTTGTTTTTGTCCGTATAGTCGATGTTCAGCGCCAAATTGCTTAAGGTCACCTGCTTAAGCGAGTTGCCCAGCGTCCGGAGAGGGAGGGTGAGCCGCTTCGAGCTGTGATGAAGGACGATCAGCGTCGCCAGCAGGACCAGTAAGCCTGCGCCGACGATCAGCGCGTTCAGCCTGCCGACGGAAGCTAGCGCCTGTTCTCGAGATTGGGCGATGGTCAGCACGTGGCCGGTCAGCGGAGATTGGCGGTAGGTAAGCAGCATCGGCTCGCCCCCGCTGTTGCGGACCGAAGCCGAGCCGCTGGATCCTGCAAAAACGTAAGGCTTGTACAGCTCTGCATCTTCGGCAGAGGCCGAGGCATCGATGGACGGTCGGGGATAGAACAGGTCGCCTGTCGGATCGAAAATATAGAACTCCGAATCGATCGCCGGGTCGGGTTCATATAGGCGAGCTAGATCGCTATACCTTTGCTGCACTTCGATATAACCGTACTCTCTACCCGCCGCATCCTTGATTTTGCGGCTGAGAGAAAATACAGGAACCTGAAGCTGCGACCAGTTGTCGAGATGCGGGGGAAGCAGCGTGAAGCTGCCGTCTCCGTCCGCAAGCGGTGCGAAGATCGGAATGCCTTCCAGGCCGGCTTGGAAGAGCGCTTCCGCGTTGTCTAACGACTGCGGCGAGAGGGCATACTCGTGCTCAAAATTAAAGGCGACGATTTTAAAGGCGGAGCTGAAAGGACCGTTGATCGAGGAAATCGTGTTGGTCAGCTTCCTTGTGTCTTGAACCCCAAGGCCCGGGATGCTGGCCGGGGTATAGAGATGCTTAGCCAGGTTTTCATCCAGAAGCAGGCTGACGTTGATCCGTTCCATATCCTTTACGCGCCCGTCGAATTGCTCCGTAATTTTCTGAAGCAGGCGTTCGGTGCCGGTATAGACCCCTTTTTGGACCATTTTCGACGAGTACACGGCCAAGGCGGCGACAATGCAGGCAATGATTAATAGAATGAGGATCGAATAGGTGACGAAAATTTTCGTCTGGAGGCTCCCGTTTTTCAGCATTCGCCAGCCCTCTCTTTCGCAATGATCCGACTCTTCTGCCTAATGTAACAGACGACTTGACAATTCGTCAAACCCCTGGGAAACGCGTTATTTTTGTGCCGAATCGTACATGCGGTTTTCCTAACGAGTCCATTCTTCTCCGAGCTGAATGCGTTTACAATAGAGATCGGGACATGTCCGACGCTCGACAAAAAAGATCATAATTTCATTAAATGAACGGGGGAATCAGCAAGTGAATTTTCGTCTACAGAAATCTGCGTTAGCCCTTCTAACATGCTTTGTTTTACTTTTGCTCGCGGCTTGCTCGTCCGGGAACAAGGCCGAGCCGTCTGCCAGCGGTTCGCAGCCCGCATCCGAAACGCCGTCTGCCAGCAAAGAGACGGCTCCGGAGAAAGTGACGCTTTCGATCATGGTCGGAGGCAACAACAAATTTTACGAAACGATTACGAAGGAATACACGAATCGCAATCCGCACGTAACCTTCGATCTGCAGACCGTGGACGGAAGCCAGTACGACACTTTGCTCAGAACGCGCATCGCAACGAAGAATTTGCCGGATATCGTCGGACATAACGTCTCCGACATGGCGAGAAGATACAACCCGACCGACAATTTTGTCGACCTATCCGGCGAACCATGGGTCGGCCGACTCGTCAATCCGGATATCCTCAAAATCGACGACAAGATTTACAACCTGCCTTTCGCGGCCTCTGGCTCCGCGCTGGGCATCGTCTACAACAAAAAAATATTCGCCGATCTAAACCTGAGCGTACCGAGAACGTTCGAGGAGCTTTTGCAAGTATGCGAGACGCTGAAGACGAATGGCATTACGCCGTTCTATCTGGGGAACAAAGACGGATGGGTCGCGCAAATCTGGGGACTGACCACGTTTTCGGAGGTCGTCAAGAACACCGATATCATGGATAAGATTAACGCCAATCAGCTCAAGCACGTAGACGTCCCGGGCTTCGAGGAAGCTTTGGGGCAGATCATGCAGTTGTTCGAGAAAGGTTATGTGAACGAAGACCATCTTTCCGTAGGTTTCGACGGTCTTGGGGGAGCGATGAATTCGGGGAAAGCGGCTATGACCGTGCTCGGAGATTTTATCGATGCGGGAGAGCAAGTGGGCGACTACGGTATTTTCGCGACGCCGGGCGTGGACAACCCCGATCTGACCGTCGGTACCGTAACGGGCTGGTTCATCTCCAAAAACTCCAAAAACATCGAAGAAGCGAAAAAGTTTCTGGACTTTTGGAGCCAACCGGACATTATCGGCATTCAGTACGCGGAAGATCCGAGATTCTCGGCGTTCAAGGACGTCCAGGTCAGCTTTAACCCGCTGATGCAAGCGGAATACGACGAGTACATCTCCCAAGGTAAGGTCGTGCGTCAATACAACGATCTGATCGCCGTGGATACGTCCGAGCTGTTCCGGCTCTATCAGGACATGTTCGGCAAAGGCAAGACGCCGAAGCAGGTGCTGGAGGCTTGGGACGAGAAAGTCGCCGAGCTGGCCAAAGCCGCCGAGCTGCCGGGATGGTAAGCGAAACGGGTTAGCCGCCGAAGAAGAGGCCGACGACAAGGAAGCCTCTTCTTCCCTAATTACAGACTCGGAGGAAGACGCCATGAATGTTAGACGGCTTTACCCGCATTTTTTTCTGTACCCAGCTCTGCTCATCTACTTGGCTCTGTTCATTGTTCCGACCTTGTTCAGCTTCATTTATTCGTTTACGGATTGGAACGCTTATCGCGATACGATTCGGTTTACCGGGCTCGACAACTTCGTCAAAATTGCGGAAAATGCCGACCTTATGCTGTCTATAGGCAATACGGTGTTGTTCGCGGTCGTGACCAGTATTGGGAAAAACGTGCTCGGCATGCTGCTCGCAGTCGCTTTATGCAGCCGGATCGGATTCAAGAGACTGTTTCGCACCGTCTTTTTTCTGCCGACCGTGCTCAGTTTTATCGTCGTCGGCGTGCTGTTTACAGCGCTGCTGCATCCCGATGGTTTCCTTAACCAGTTTCTCGGTTTTATCGGGCTGGAAGGGCTGCGGCAGGAGTGGCTGGTGGACCGGAGCGTCGTCATGTATACGGTCAGCTTCGTTGACGTGTGGAAGGGCACCGGCTTTCATATGATCATTTTCATGGCCGGGCTGCTCGCGATTCCTCGCGATTACGGAGAAGCGGCGCAGATCGACGGGGCGAATCCGCTTCAGGAGTTTTTCCGCATCAAGCTGCCGCTCATGATGCAGGCGGTCAGCGTCAACGTCGTACTTAGTCTGATCGCCGGCTTCAAAGTATTCGAGCAGGTGTTCGTGCTGACGAACGGCGGACCGGGTTATGCATCCTCGGTGCTTAACTCGATCGCCTTCCAGATGTTCGGCGATGGTCGTTGGGGGCTGGGCACGGCGATGAACCTGATCCTGTTTTTGCTCATTACGGCCTTCTCCATCCTGCTGCTGACCTATTTCAAAAGAAAAGAAGTGGATATCTAGCATGAGAAAGCGGATAGGAAAACCTCTTCTGGAGCTTGTGCTCGCCGTTGCCGCCTTCTTCTACTTTTTTCCCGTTCTGATGATGATTCTCGGCTCTTTCAAGAGCAGCATGGAAGCCTCCGCTTTCGATAGGCTGTGGCCAGAGGTGTGGGAGTTCGGAAACTTCCGTCAAGTGCTGTCCGGAGAGAGGATCCTGCAGTCGCTGCGCAACAGCGTGATCATTTCCTCGTTCTCGATTGTGCTGACGCTTTTGCTGGCGGCGGTCGCATCCTTTGTCACGGCGAGAAGGCAAAGCCGGTTTGTGTCGGGGGTGTATTTTTTGTTCATCGCGGGCCTCGTCGCTCCTCTGATGTACATTCCGACGATCAAAACACTGCAATTTTTGGGCTTGATGAATACGTTCACCGGCTTGATTCTGGTCGTCGTCGCTACGAATCTTCCGTTCGCCGTTTTTCTGTTTACGGGCTTTATCAAAGGCATTCCGCGCGAGCTGGACGAATCGGCCTTCGTCGACGGCTTCGGCACGACGAGAATTTTCTGGTCGATCATCCTGCCATTGCTCGCACCGGTCATCGCGACTCAATCGATCCTGATGCTGGTCGGCGTGTGGAACGATTTGAGCATGCCGCTGTTTTTCCTGAACGACAGCGGCAAATGGACGCTTCCGATGCTCGTTTACAATTTTATCAGCCAATATGTGCGGAACTGGAATCTGGTGTATGCGTTTCTGATTTTGGTTTCGCTGCCCGTGGTCGCCTTGTTTATCGCGGGGCAGAAGCATTTCGTGTCCGGACTGATGTCCGGCGCGGTCAAAGGCTGACGATGCCTGACATTTCAAGATGAGGAGAGGAATGAACATGAACCGTTTTTCCGCGGCACTTCGAATCTGCTTGGCAATCGTATTAGGCTTGACCGGGACGATAACGCTTACGCAGGAGCCGTCTTCCAAAGCGCACGCGTCCGGGAACTGGCCCGTCACCGCCACGATTTCCAACGAGAACGGCGGGCCGGTGTTCAAAATTAACGGGACCCCCGTCGTCCCGCAGTTTAACTACGGCAGTACGATGAAAATCCATCCGAACTACGGCCCTTTTCTGGATACGATTACGATGGCCGAATCGCGCGACGTGCATGTGACGTTCTGGATTAACGTGCTGGACGACATGGCCTGGAACGAACAGGTCAACGAGGACGTGTTCCAGCGTGATCCCAACGCTTACGGCATTATGCGCATCGGCATCGCTGACGGGCAGCTGTTCGATCTGGCGGAGGATCAGTACGCGGTGACGGAGCGGGGACTTCGTTCCGGATGGCCGTCCTTGGCGTCGCAAGATTGGAGGGATCAACTTGACGCCCTGGTTGTCGATTATATCGCCTGGCTGAAGCAGCAGCCTTATGCGGACCGGATACTGGGCTTTCAGATCATGAACATGGATAGCGGAGAATGGTACTTCGACTCCAACAGCGAGGGGAGAATCGGAGCGGGAGAGGACTACTCGCCTCCGATGGTAGCGGCGTTCCGCCAGTGGCTAACCGATAAATACGAGACGGATGCGGCTCTGCAAGCGGGTTGGAATGATCCCGGAGTCACGCTTGCCACGGCGGGCATTCCGACTTTGGAAGAAAGAGATCATTCGGAGGAAAATTTTTTCCGTTCGATAGCCGCCGAAGGCAAGGCAATCGACTATCAAACGTTCTATAGCAAAAAAATAGTCGAGACGATCGATTACGCAGGAGGGCTGTTCAAGCGGGAGACCGGCGGTCAGACGCTGCTCGGGTCGATGTACGGTTACCACTATGTCGCCGCCCACTACGCCCGTCCGTCCAACAACGGCCATTATGCGCTGGGGGACTTGCTCGCCTCCTCTACCGTGGATTTCATCAGCGCTCCCGTCAAGTACGGGGATCGGGCTATGGGCATCAACGCGGGGCCGATGGGATCCTTCGACTCGCTAGCGCTGCACGGTAAAATGTTTATTTTGGAAAACGACACGCGCACCCATCTCGTCGATGGCTTGCCTTATCGAGACGACATTATGTTCACTCCCAGAACGTACTCGCTGGACGAAACGCTTGAAGCGCTGCGGCGGGAGACAGGCAACCAGATCGTCACCGGGGGCGGCCAGTACCTGATGGATATCAACTCCAAGGGCTGGTTCAAGCAAGAGGAGATTTGGGACGAATACCAAAAGCTTCTGGGCGTGCAGGCGAGCCGGTATTTGCAAAGCGCCGACCGGCAGTTCAAGCCGGACGTGGCGGTCATCGTGGACGAGGATTCGGTTCCGTATCACACGTTAAACGTCAACCAGATAACGCCGACCAACAATCCTTACGGCCCGGAATACTATCAGGATTTCGGTTTTTTTCATCTGTTCGAGCAGCAGCAGAGAGAAATGGCCCGGAGCGGCGTGAAGTTCGGCTATTACGTGATGTCCGATTTGCCGAACATCCCCGATTCGGTCAAAACGTTCGTGTTCCTTAATGCTTATCGCGCTACATCGGATCAGCGGGCAGAGATCAATGACTTGAAGCAGGAAGGCAACGTGCTCGTCTTTCTGCGCGCGCCCGGCTATTTCGACGATTCCGGATCCAGCGCCGCGAATATTTCCGACTTGATCGGCATGACCGTCGCCAAGTCCGATTATTCCAGCGCGGCCACGATCATTTCGAACTTCTCCGATCCCGCGACCGAAGGCAGCGGCGCGATGACGATCGGAGGTTGGAGGATCGGAGAGGACAGCGGCGCCGTGGAACCTGAATATGCTTACACTCCGTCCTTCCATGTCACCGATTCTGCCGCCGTTAAGCTCGGTTATTACGATGGGGAAACAGGCAAAACGGCCTTCGCCCGCAAAGACATGGGGTCGTGGACCTCCATTTTCAGTGGTTCCGGAACACTCAAGGCTGGACTGATCCGTTCGATCGCCAGCAATCTGGGCGGAGCCCATGTGTATTCTTATGACGGCAAAGACAATATCCGCACCGACGGCAAGCTGCTGATGATCCATTCGGCTACGGGCAACGCGGGGATAAAGTCGATTGCGCTGCCGAAGCCGTCGAGAGTGGTGGACGTGGTGAATCGGGGGACGGTAGGGGAGAACGTGAGCTCTTTCCGCTTCGATATGGAGGACGAAGCGACTTCCTTGTTCGCCGTCGTTCCCTACGACACTGCGGACGTCGAAGCCGAAAGCGGCTCGGTCGTCAGGACGGGGGCGTGGAATGATGAGGCAAATCCGTCTTACTCCGGGGGCACTGCATTATCGTCGAACGTTCCGGGCTCAAAGCTGACCTTTTCTTTCTCCGGACCGTATCTGTCGCTGATCGCATCCGCCGGGCCGGACGGAGGTCGGATTGACGTCGAGATTGACGGCGTAAAGTATCCCTACGCCGAGCTGTACGCTCCTCGGACCGAGCACGCCAAGGAGTTCGTTCTGGCGCTGGATCTGCCCGCCGGTACGCATAGCGCCACGCTGACCGTATCTGCGGATAAGCATCGCCTATCCACGGGAACGGCTGCTGTAGCCGATGCGTTCGTCACGGCTTCGGCGCCGACGGCGGTTGTGCCGGCAACGGATCCCGAGACGGGCCGCGAGTCGATTCTGGCGGGGGAAACGCCGACAGGGGCGAGCAACGATGCCCGCTACGAGCTTGGAACCCGGTTCAAGACGACCGTGGACGGAACGATTACGCATGTGAAGCTGTACGCGCATGCCAATGAAGGCGGGCAGCATGTCGTCTCCATTTGGCGAGTGGATGACGGGGTGCAGGTAGCCGGTCCCTTCAACTGGACCTTCCCTGCGGGAAACGAGGGCTGGAAGCTGTTTGAGCTGCCTTCGCCTCTGGCCGTTAAGGCCGATACCGACTATATCGTCTCCGTGACGAACAGCGCGGAGGACAAGTTTTACGTGTACACGCCGCAAGGCTTCGCCGAGCCGATCGAGCGAGGACATCTGGTCGCCTACTCCGGCAGCGGCGTAAGCACGGCCTCGATCGGCACGATGCCAACGTATTCGTTTAACGGTACAAATTATTTCCGGGACGTCGTCTTCGAGCCGAACAATGGCACAAGCCTGCAGGCTGGACAAACCCCGGAGCGTTTTGACAGCGATGAGGCGTACGAACTCGGGACCCGGTTCTCTGCCAACACAAACGGTTATGTGACCAAAGCGAGAATCTACGCGCATAAAAACGAGGCGGGCGTCCATCGGGTATCGCTATGGAACGCCGATGACGGAACGCTGCTGGCCGGGCCTTACGATTGGAACGTAAACGCCGGGTCTTCCGGGTGGAAGGAGTTCGCCCTGCCGGCGCCTGTCCGGATCAAAGCCGGCAGCGACTATATCGTATCGGTCACGAACAGCGTGAGCGACAAGCTGTATGCCGTAAGCGGACAAGGGGGTCCTGCGGTTCCGACCGGGAGCGGACGTTTCGTAGCTTATGGGGAGGGAGTCAGCACGACCTCGCTCGGAACGATGCCTACATTTGCGTTTAATGACGCGAACTATTTCCGGGATGTCGTCTTCATGCCGGACCACGAGCAGACCGTTCTGGGCGCAGAGGTTCCGCTCGGCTTCTCCAACGACGCCCGTTACGAGTTAGGGACGAAATTCCAAACGACGGCGGACGGCCGTATCGTCGGCGTTCGCCTGTACGCCCATCCCGACGAAGGAGGAGCCCATCTGGTCTCCCTCTGGCGAGTAAGCGACGGGCAGCGAATCGCCGGTCCATATACGTGGGACGTGTCCACGAGGCATCCCGGATGGCGGGAGTTTCTGCTGCCCGAACCGGTTGCAGTCTCCGCCGGAACGGATTATATCGTCTCGATCACGAACGGGCCTTCGGATTATTATTATGCGGCGACGCCGCAAGGCTTCGCCCAACCGTTCGTCAGCGGGGATCTGGTCACCTACGAGGACAGCGGCGTGAGCACGACCGTGATCGGAACGATGCCGATCCATACGTTTAACAGTACGAACTATTTCCGAGACGTGTTGTTCGTGCCCGAAGTTGGCAACCCTGAGCCGGACAGCTACAGCATCGCGGTTGAAACCGAAGGTCACGGCACGGCGAGCGCCAATGTCGCTTCTGCGGGAGTGAATACCATAGTTGAGCTGAACGCGACACCAGAGGCGGGCTCTATCTTCAAAGAATGGAAGGTTGTCAGTCCGGAAGGGTTAACAATCGATGGAAATACATTCACCATGCCTAATGAGGCGGTAAATGTAAAGGCCGTATTTGAGGAAAAACCTGCAGCGAATTATGCACTTGCAGTAAACGGAAGTTACGCAGCCGAATCGGGGGCGGGCACTTACTCTGAAGGAGCGGTTATTACCATAAATGCCGGCAGCCGCAGCAATTATACGTTCGGGGGTTGGAGTTCTAGCGATGGTGTGACTTTTACCGACTCAGACAACCCTGTCACTACATTTACCATGCCCGCAAAGAATGTGACGGTAACAGCGGAATGGAAAAGCTCCGGAAATAATAACGGTTCAACAGGCAATAACGGAGGCAGCACGCCTTCCACACCAGCTTTTAACGCAGTCATCAAAGTGATAGATGCGTCAGGCAACGGTGTAAAAGATACGACCCTGCCCATTAAGGTTGATGCAAAAACTAGAACTGCAGTTTTAGATACGGCTTCAATAAACAACCTTTTATCAAATGGCGGAACTTCCGTGATTACAGTCCCATCCATCACAGACGTCGATATCTATACCACGGGTATTCCAGTTTCATATCTGTCAACGACTGACAGGCAAGGCGCTCTGAGGGTTAATACCGATAAAGGCAGCATTACTGTTCCATCGAATATGCTGACGGGCGCAAAAGGAGTAGCTGGATCAAAAGCGGAAATCTCAATCGGCGAGGGTAATAAATCCGTTCTGTCCGAGGCTGCAAAAATAGGTGTCGGCGAAAGACCGCTGATCAAGCTTTCCATGTCCATAGACGGGAAGCAATTAGAGTGGAACAACCCGAACGCGCCTGTGACGGTAACGATACCTTATACACCGTCAGCAGCAGAACTTGCCAATCCTGAAAAAATTATAATTTGGTTCATCGATGGAAGCGGTAAGGCTATAGCGGTTCCCAATGGACATTATGACGCGAGCGCTGGCACAGTGACTTTTAGTACCACTCATTTCAGCGACTACGCTGTGGGCTACAATCCGGTTGGCTTTGCAGATGTAGCGGCAAATGCATGGTACAACAAGGCAGTGAGCTTTATTGCGGCAAGAGGTATCACTACAGGTACAGGCAACGGCAATTACAGCCCCAATGCACGGCTGACTCGCGGTGAATTCCTTGTCATGCTGATGAGGACTTATGAGATTGCCCCGGATGAAAATCGGTCAAATAACTTCGCAGATGCAGGGAGCAAATACTATACCGGCTATCTGGCTGCGGCAAAAAGATTGGGAATAGCCGAAGGCATTGGAAACAATAGGTTTGCGCCCAACAGGGAGATCACCCGGCAGGAAATGTTTGCTCTGCTGTACAACGCTTTAAAGGCCTTCGACAAGCTGCCGCAGGGCAATTCCGGCAAAACGCTTTCTAGCTTCAGTGACGCAGGGCAGATTGCTTCATGGGCAAAGGACGCTATGACATTGTTAGTAGAAACCGGAACCATCGGAGGAAGTGTTGGTCAGCTTACGCCGACAAGCACTACCACCAGGGCGGAAATGGCACAGGTGCTTTATAACTTGCTGTCAAGGTGAGTTTTGCCTGTGCCGGAAAAATAGTTGTACGGGAAGGCAAGGTGCCTATGGAGGGCCGTGCCTTCCCTTTATCGCGAATATCAGAGAGGGGGATTGTTGCAGTGGGTAAGGAAGAAAGCTTTCGTCTATCGGATCATCTCGACTCCGGCTTGCGAATATCGGTACCCAAGTCGGCTCATGAAGTGCTGCTTTTCGCGGCGTCCGAGCTGAAAACGCATCTGGCTCTAGCCGGGTATTCTTGTTCGATGGAAGAGGGGGAAGACGGAGTCGGTGCGATCGTGCTGCGCGTGCACGGCACGGCGGACGGTAATCGGGAGGAAGCGGACGGGTTTCGGATTTTCGCCGAGAACGGCGTCGCGGTCATTGTGGGCGGCAGCCCGAGAGCGGTATTGTATGGCGCTTATCGATTTTTGGAAGAGCATGTGGGGATCTCCTGGCCAACTCCTGAGCATCGCTCCGTTCCTGTGGGCGAAACCACACCGGTGGTCGGCAGCCGACGCTTCGAGCCGGCGTTCTCTAGAAGGGGGATCGTGCTGGAAAGCTCGGAAACGTCCGAATACGCCAAGGCTCTAATCGATTGGTCCGCCAAAAACGGCTTGAACGATTTGTTTTTTACGATCGAGCTGTGGGAGCGGTTTGAGGAGCAATTAAGACCCGAGCTTGCCAGACGGCAGTTGAAGCTCACGTTGGGCGGCCATAATCTGGGCAGGTTTTTCCCGGCGGCGGAGCTTTATCCGGACCATCCGGAATGGTTTGCTCTGGCGGGGGAGGATGGCGCGCGAATGATCGATCAGCCGTGTTACTCGTGCGAGGCAGGCGTCAAGGTCATGATCGGAAACGTCGTCTCTTTTGTGGAAAGGGAGCTGGAAAAAGGCGACGCGCTGCGGACGTTATCGCTATGGCCCAACGACAATAAGCATGTATGCGGCTGCTCCGCTTGCCGCGGAGCCGGGTTCATGACCGCCTATATCGGGTTTCTCGATCGGCTCCGTAAAGCGTTCGACGTGAAAGGCATCAAGGTGAATGTAGAGCACATCTCCTATAATGCGCAGTTGGAGTGGAGCATGCTGGAGGACGTTCCGGCATCAAGCGAATTGGATACTTTGATCGCCTGCTGGGGGCGGAACTACCGGGACTCATTCGAGGAGCCTATTCTGCCTCGCGACGTAAGGTTCAAAGCGGCTGTCGACCGATGGGCGGAGGCGTGCGGGACGTTCGGAACCGGACTGACCGCGTTCGAATATTATTCCGATTATTGGATGCTGACCGCCCTGTTCCCGCCGCTGTTCCGGACGATCGGAGAGGACATGGCTTCCTTTCGCCGCATTGGGGCGAGCGGCGTCATGAGCCTGATCGTGCCTTACGGCAAGTCGGTCCGCATCATCCGGGAGGAAATCTCCGGACAGGCGGTGACCGCGGCCGACGCCGGGCGGGAGATGGATTCGGAGCGTGCCGCGATGTGGCCGAATCTCTATGTATTTGCCCGGATGGCCTGGGAGGGAGAAGCGACAAAGACGACGATCGAAAGCCTTTGCCGTCATTTGTATGGTCCATATGCCGAGATTAGCCGGGAGCGTCTGGATCGGCTGTCGGACGCCCTGGCCGGACTCACGGCTTACAATACGGAGTTTTTCAAGCTCAGATTTACCGATACATGGCTGAGGACGGACGGGGAGGAGGTTTTCGGCTGGCAGCCCGCTATGGACGACGGAGCCGTTCCGCGGGCCCGGGTCGCCGAATGCCGGCGTGCGCTGGCCATTCTGGAAGCGCCGCTTGAAGCAGCCGGCCCGTCGTATCATGAGCCTGCCGGCCTGTTGTCCGACGAACTTGGGACAGCCGCCCTGTTCTCCGATGACCCTGCAGCCGTCGCTTCGTCCTCCATCGAGTTTATCGCCGACGCGGCCGAATTGATGCGCTACTACGATTTTGTCTCGACCAAGCTTCGTTCCATCCACTCGCAATCGTCGGGCCAACTTTGCGCCATCGAGCGGCGGTGGGAGGAGGCCGCGTCCCATTGGCGGGAGGCTTTGGAGAAGGAAAAATTAATCGACGGCTGGGATCGGGAAAGCTGCGCGGAATGGCTGGAGGCGGCGATGACTCATGCTCGCTAATAACCGGATTTGGACAAAAGGAAATTTGACGTTCTGGTCGTGGAACGACCGACTGGAGCGGGAGGAGATCGGCCGGCAACTTGGCGAATTCAAGCGAGCGGGCCTTCACGGTGTCTTCCTTCACGCCAGAGGCGGACTGCAAACGCCGTACCTTGGAGACGAATGGATGGAAGCCGTAGGCTGGGCGGTAGAGGAAGCGAAGCTGCTGGACATGGAAATCTGGCTTTACGACGAGGATGCGTGGCCCAGCGGGTTTTGCGGCGGCAAGGTGCCCGGCGAAGGGGAACGATTTCAGCAAAAATGGCTATGCCGCGAAATCGTCGAGCCGGCGAGGCTTCGGCTGACGGACCGTAGTTTAGCCTGCTACATCCGGGACGGGGAGGAGGTGCGGTGGCGGCAGGCTGCGCCGGAGGAGGCTTTGAATGCATCTTCCCAGGTGCTCCATGTCTATTATGACGTTAACCCCTACTATACCGATCTTCTCGACCCCGAGGCCGTCGCCGTCTTTATCCGTCATACGCATGAAAAGTACAAGGAGCGCTTTGGCCAAGAATTCGGGAGGACGATCCGGGGGATCTTTACCGACGAGCCCCAGTACGCGGTTGGCCAATGTCCTTGGTCGCCGTCGCTGACCGCGGCTTTCCAAGCCGGGCGCGGCTACGACCTGCTGTCGGCGCTTCCCGCGCTTTGGTTTGAGCAACCGGATACGGCAAAGATCAGGCATGACTATTGGCAGACGGTTACGAAGCAATTCGTCTCCTCATACACGGCTCAGATCGGCCTATGGTGCGAGAAAAACGGCTTATGCTTCACGGGGCACATGGCTGCCGAGGATACCCTTCTTTTCCAGATGTCGCAGATCGGCGCGGCGATGCCTCATTACGAATGGATGCAGATGCCGGGCATCGACCACCTTGGTCTGCGGCTGACCCGCCCCGTTCTGATCAAGCAGGCGGCGAGCGCGGCGCGCCAGCTCGGTCGGAGGCAGGTGCTGGCGGAGACGTTCGGCTGCAGCGGCTGGGGAGCGCGTTTCGAAGATTTGAAGTGGATCGCCGATTGGCAGCTGGCGCTCGGAATCAACGTGCAGTGCCAGCACCTGGCGTCTTACTCGTTGCGAGGCGCGCGCAAACGGGATTATCCGCCTTCGCTGTCGCCGCATCAGCCCTGGTGGCCGCATTTCGACTTATTTAATCGTTATGTGGAGAACCGCCAGAACAAATTGACCGCTGGAACGTCCGCAGCGGACATTTTGATCATACATCCGATTACCAGCGCGTGGTGTCTCTACGAGCCGGAACGGCCTCATGCCGTGAGAGAGCTTGACCGGAGGTTTGGGGAAATTTCGCAGCTTCTATTGGACATGCAGCGGGAGTTCGACTATGGAGACGAGACGCTGCTGAGCCGATACGGCGAGGTCGAGCAGGGCCGGTTAAAGGTGGGCGGATGCCGGTACAGCCTTGTTTTTCTGCCAGCCCTGTATTCGTTGGAGAAGAGCACGTTTGAACTGCTAAGGCAGTTCGTGGAGCAGGGAGGGACGGTCGTCAGCGCGGGGGAATATCCAGGCCACATCGAAGGGGAGCCCTCGGAGGCGCTGCGGGAATGGTGCGAGGTGCATGTAAAGCGGATCATGCCGACGTATAAGGCGTTTGAGTTCGTGCTGCGGGAAACGCCCTCCCTGTATCGGCTTGCCGATGAAGCGGGGCGACAGGCCAAGGACATCATTGCTCATCACCGCAGAACTGATGACGAGGGAACGCTGTTTCTCTTTCACGCCCGCCGGGATCCCGGCCTTCGGAAGCTGGCGCTTACGTGGGACGGGGCTTATGAGGTGTGGGCGGTCGATGCCCTTTCGGGCAAGAGGAACGTGCAATCCGTCGCGATAGCGGACGGGAAGACGAGGCATACGTTTTCGCTCGGTCCTGGCGAATCCATCCTGTTTGCGGCGAAGAGACTTCCGGAAGCAGCGCCGGTCGCCGAAGAGCGCTTGGAACGCAAAGGGCTCCGAAGCTCGTTCGAGCTCGGGGGAGCCTGGAGCTTAAAGCATGGGGTCCTTAACGCATTGACCTTGGACCGATGCCGCTACCGGCTGGCGGGAGAAGAAGCGTGGAGCAAGCCGCTCGACGTATTGCACGTCCAGCAGCTTCTGGTCTCCCGACGGGAGCGGCTGGACATCGAACTGGCTTTTTCTTTTTGCGTCCATCCTGACTTTGCTTGCCGTCAGGGGTTGATTCTGGCGGGGGAAGACCTGCGTTCCTGCCGTATCTCCTTAAACGACCTCACGCTCCCCTTACAGACAGAGGGGGCATGGTTGGACGCTTCGATCGAGAAAGCGGAGATCGGTCCGTACGTCAGGAGCGGGATGAACACCCTCGTCGTTCATAGAGTGTTCGAAGGACGGATGGAGCATCGCTATTTGGACGATTCCGGCGCGTTCGAGACGGAGCGGAACCGATTCGTGCACAAGACGGAGCTGGAGAGCTTGTACTTGATCGGCGTTTTCGAGACGGCGGTCGAGCCATCCTCGACTTGGAGCTCTTGGAGCCCTCTGCAAAATCTAGTGGAGGCGCAGGTGGAAGCGTACGAGATCCGCCCCCAACGAACTCATTACCAGATCGACGAGCTGACGAGTCAGGGCTTTCACTTTTTTCAAGGAACGCTGTCGTTGGAAAAAGAGATCGAATGGGACGGGCGGGGGCAAAGCGCGTGGCTGCGTCTACAGGAGCCGACCACTTGCGTAATAAGCGTTGACGTTAACGGAACGAGCGCGGGAAGGCTGGCATGGGGACCTTACGAATGGGAGCTTACGGACCTGCTGAATCCCGGAGTCAATACGATTACGATTCATTTGACCGGAACGCTGCGCAATTTGCTGGGGCCTCATCATCATTACTCGGGAGATCCTTATTTCGTCGGGCCCAGCACGTTCCAAGGAAAAAAGGGGTGGGAGGACGGAGTGACCGGATACGTGCATCCGGACATCACATGGGTGGAACGATACGCTTTTGTCCCTTTTGGGACCGGATACAGTCCGGTACTCGAAATCCGGCAAAGCGATGAAGCCCAAGTTAAAAAACGTCATTTGACCATATGAAAAAAATAGGCTTCTCACGAGTTCGGATCGAACTTTGTGAGAGGCCTATTTTACCACGCCAGGATTTATATATTTCCGGGCTTGCTTTGGATGTGAAATTCTTATTGGCGATAAAACCTACATGGCTCCAAAAAGTAGGCGAACGAGCAGCAGTAGACTTTATAAACGCCGATGGACCGTAAAGTAACTCTGATTAACGTCCATAGGCGTTAGAAACGCTTATGGCTCCAAAAAGTAGGCGAAAGAGCAACTGTAGGCGTTAAAAACGCCGATGGACCGAAAAGTAACTCTGATTAACTTCCATAGGCGTTAATAACGCTTATGGCTTCAAAAAGTAGGCGAAAGAGCAGCTGTAGGCGTTAGAAACGCTTATGGCTCCAAAAAGTAGGCGAACGAGCCGCTGTAGGCGTTAAAAACGCCGATGGACCGGAAAGTAACTCTGATTAGCGTCCATAGGCGGTTATAACGCTTATGGCTCCAAAAAGTAGGCGAACGAGCAGCAGTAGGCGTTAAAAACGCCGTTGGACAGTAAAGTAACTCTAATTAGCGTCCATAGGCGTTAGTAACGCTTATGGCTCCAAAAAGTAGGCGAACGAGTCGTTGTAGGCGTTAGAAACGCTTATGGCTCCAAAAAGTAGGCGAACGAGCAGCAGTAGGCGTTAAAAACGCCGATGGACCGTAAAGTAACTCTGATTAACGTCCATAGGCGTTAATAACGCTTATGGCTCCAAAAAGTAGGCTAACGAGCAGCAGTAGGCGTTAAAAACGCCGATGGACCGGAAAGTAACTCTGATTAGCGTCCATAGGCGTTAATAACGCTTATGGCTTCAAAAAGTAGGCGAAAGAGCAGCTGTAGGCGTTAAAAACGCCGATGGACCGTAAAAGGCAAAAATGCCTCAATCCAACTCTTTATCTAAAACATGTTTTACTAAACGACGAACTTCATCTGTTGAATTGGTATCCATTAGTTGGTTTCTTAGTTCGCTTGCGCCTCTAAATCCGCGAACATAGATTTTGAAAAAGCGAAGAAGCGGTTTAAATGGACGTCGTTCGATTTCTTTGGAATATTTATCGTGAAGATCCAGCTGCAAAAGAAGTAAATGGAGAAACTCCTTCGCGCTATGTTCTTTAGGTTCTTTTTCAAATGCAAATGGGTTGGTGAAAATGCCGCGGCCAATCATGACCCCATCAACGCCGTATTGTTCGACTAATTTTAATCCTGTCGCGCGGTCAGGAATATCTCCATTAATGGTCAGCAATGTATTTGGAGCAACCTCATCGCGTAATTTTTTGATTTCAGGGATGAGTTCCCAGTGGGCATCTACTTTACTCATCTCTTTTTTTGTCCGAAGGTGAACGGAAAGGTTCGCAATATCTTGTTTTAATATATGGCTTAACCAATCGCGCCACTCGTCAATTTCATGGTAACCCAATCTTGTTTTAACGCTTACCGGTAATCCGCCTGCTTTTGCCGCCTCGATAATTTCTGCCGCAACTTCGGGATGTTGGATTAATCCGGCGCCTTTTCCATTGGATGCGACGTTTTGTACCGGGCATCCCATATTTAAATCGATGCCACGGAAACCAAGTTTTTTCATATCCATACTCATCTGTCTAAAATACACGGGTTTATTGCCCCAAATATGAGCGACAATCGGTTGCTCATCTTCCGTAAACGTTAACCGGCCACGAGTACTGTCTTTTCCTTCAGGGTGACAATAACTTTCCGTATTTGTAAATTCCGTAAAAAATACATCGGGTTTTGCAGCTTCGCTAATGACGTGACGAAATACTACATCCGTGACATCTTCCATGGGTGCCAGTATAAAAAATGGCTTCGGCAAATCAAGCCAAAAATTTTGTTCGTTACTCACTGTATCTTCTCCTTATGCATCATATATAAAAAATCGACTTTAGCTATAGCAAAGTCGATTATCCATTATATATCGTATCATTTTTTTTCGTTTGATGCACAGGTTGAACAGATTAAACTAATCGAAAGTGTGTAGGTGACTTTAGGATATGATCATTTCTTTTGCAGTTAAATGGGATTCATACACCGCCTCCACTGCGCGCACAACAGAATGAGCATATGCTCCGGAAGAGTAAGGTTGACGATTTTCTTGAATACAGTCTAATAAATCACGCATCTGCAATTCAAAAGGATTTTTAGCTGGCGGATTTGGAACTGCCTCATACTTTCCGCCAATTGAAATATAAACCGCCTGGTGATTAATAATTTTAAGCATGCCATTCGTAAAAGTCATAACGGTCTCTTCTCCGCTAATTCCCTCGTAACCGGACAAATTAACCAGACAAGGAACGCCGGCTGAAGTATGCATTAATATGGCAGCGCTCGCTTCCATTTCAGGGTAATCGGCATGATAGCTAAGTGAAGCTTGTACTCTGGAAATACGTGAATCTGTAAGCCATTGCAGCTTATCGATGCAATGATTGCCCAGATTAAACATAATGCCGCCGCCTGATTTCGATTTATCTAAAAACCAGGCAGGTCGTTGCTTTGTGAAATAAGATGTGTGACGATTTTCTTGAATGGAGATCAGCGTTCCTAATGGAGCGTTTTTAATCAAAGCCTTCGCAGTAAGATTTTGCGAAATATATTGTTGGGTTTGTCCAACCAGCATAATGACCTGATTGCGATTTACAGCTTCGATTATTTCAACACAATGCTGCGACGATATGGCCAGTGGCTTTTCCATAAGCAAATGACAGCCTGAGTCAGCGCAAAAAACAGCTGCTTCTTTGTGCAGGAAATGGGGTAATGTAATAATTGCAATCTCGGGCTGCAATTGTTTCACCATTTCATGATAGCTTTGAAAATACTTTAAATGATATCGTTCTGCAACTTCTTTTGCTCTTTCCAAATTAATATCGGCTATACCAATAACATTAAGAGAATCCATTGTTGTTATTGCTTTCAAATGCTCCTCTGCAATGCCTCCTGCGCCAATGACCACTACCTTCTTCAGTACAATTGCCCCCTATTTTAGTTTTCCATCTTCACTCATCTTTATCCAACTAGCCTTGAGATCCTTATTTTAAGGAAATCACCTTTCCGCTGTCTGCAGATTCCTCTGCAAGAAAGCAAAGCCTCATCGTCTCGTAGGAATCCCGCGGCAAAGTTTTGGGCGGAAGACCTTGAGCAACTCGCCGCACGATATCATGTGTCTGTTCGCATGTATTGTGAAAGTATGAATGATCTTCTTCTGGGGACCAGGTTAACGATTCTACCAAAGTACTGGTAGAGCCTTCAGGCAAATCCTTGAATTCCCAACGTTTAACGGTACGGGCAAATACATCAGTTTCTATCGCGCCCTTGGTACCAACTATTAAGTAGCGTAAAGCGTGACCGTCCCCTAATTGCTGACTCAATACATTCTGCAAAGGATCTCCCTTAAATGTTGCAGCAGGACCTGAAATATAAGTGAGATGACTTACCGCCCCATTGGAAAAACGATAAGTTGTATGATAGTTGTCACGAACCTCGCTGTATGGGGTAATATTAGGCGAACACACTGAGTATACCTCGCTCACCTCGGAACCAATCCACCAACGCGGAAGATCTACATAATGACTAAGTTTTTCTCCGAACATAAACCCGCAGATATCCTTTTTATTTCTCCATGAAGCTTTTTGCAACTCGAACCCGATCTGCAAGAATCCTTTATATCGCTCTGCGGCTTCTACCATCGACCATGCATCTTCCAGGGTCGTTGCCATCGGCTTTTCGCACATGACAGCCTT
The DNA here is from genome assembly GCF_018604145.1 of Paenibacillus agaridevorans. Lineage (NCBI taxonomy): Bacteria > Bacillati > Bacillota > Bacilli > Caryophanales > Paenibacillaceae > Paenibacillus > Paenibacillus agaridevorans. The sequence continues at coordinate 8,673,505 of NZ_CP075889.1, forward strand.
CCCGGCTGCTAAAGCTTTTAAAGTTAGTGGTTTATGCGCAGCATTGGCTGCCGTGATAAAAACCAATTTAATTGCTGGATCTAATAAGATGTCCTCCAGACAAAGCGTCGTAGAGATGCTCGGTTGCTCCTTTACCTTTCATAAAGTCCTTCTTTCACCATTTGACAGAGCTCATCTTCACTAATCAGGTCTGACCAATATTTCTTTAACAACCTGCCCAACTTTTCAAAGTTTTGGGCGGATAAATTCAATCTGCTGTTTGATTGATAGGTTGTAATAATCTCGCGATAAAGATGGTAACGGAAGGGGCGATTTATGAGGTTTGGCTCCTCGGTATGTGTTTCGCCCAAAAACCGGATTGCAGGAATACTATTGGACCACTTGTGGATGATGTTGTTTGCTCTGGCGGATTTTAAGTAATCCACCAACAAGCGGGCAGCTTTATTGTCATGATCTAATTTTCGCAAAGAAACCCCGATCGTATGCAACATAGTACTAGGCGTATGGATAAATGGCGTAGGTGAAACATCAAAATCAAGATCAGTATCCTTGAGCTCATTTAAAGCCATATAACTCGCCATCATCATCGAAACTTTTCCTTGACGGAATAAATCCATGACATCCATATTATTTTCGACAAGAAAACCTAAATAATTACTTTGCTTTTTTATGATGCGTTTGCAAAGTTTGATACTCTCGAGCAACTGGCTATCGGTAATATCGTATTGACCGTTTTCGTCAAGCTTGAATTCTTCACCGCTTTGAAACAGGAAAACTGGCCAGCGTAAAGAAGATACCATAATAAAGTAGATCCCCAGTCTTCCATTAACACGAGATAAGATTTCAGAGTACTTTAATGTGTCTTCCCATGTCCAACTCCCATCGGGTTCAGGTACATTTTCTTCGGCGAAATGAGCCCGATTATAGACAAGAACGATCGGAGAAAAAACAATAGGGTTGGCATATTGATTTGATTGATGTTGAAACACTTTGTTTAAAAAAGGGTAAGCTTCCTGGTCTGATTCCAGCGGCTCAAGCAAGGAAATGCCTCCATTTTCTTCTAGCTCCTGAAAATGAAGACTGTTTAGCGTAAATATATCGACTAAACCATGTTCCAAATAATTTTTAATCTGGCTTATATAATTTGTGTTTGTAATCGTTAAGGTTTTTACTTGCAGATGAGGGTAAAGAACATTAAAGTCCCCTAATAGCTTGGACAATACAATATCTTGCTCGATAGATGAGCTGATTCCCAATGTAATGACATTGGATTCCTGTCCTTTCTCCGTTACTTTACTTCCCACCCTATTTATTTTGACAATCCAACCGTCGGCAACCAACTCGTCAAGTCCTTTTCGAACAGACTTATTGCTTAGTCCATATCGCTGGACAAGATCGGACTCCGAAGGTAAAAAATCATTGGGTTTGTAAGTGCCGTTTAGAATATCATTTTTTAAGTCTTCAATCATATATCGCAGGCGTGAACGGAATTGATCTCGCCCCGATTTTACATTAGCCCCCAAAGGATCACTTCCCCACAAAATGTTCTTTTATAACAATATTGTTAAGAATCAATTCAAATGTAAACGAAAATGGACCTGATGTAAAGTGTTTTGCTGTACAACTGGCTCATTTTGTTCGTTTTAAGATCGTTAATCCGACAATCATTATCGAATACTTTCCAGTATTATGGTGACAATAAATAAAGAAAATGCAAAAGGTAAATTAGAAGTACACTAAAGAAAGGGTATTCGATAAAGGATCAATATTTTTTTTCGAATCCGCAGATACAGTCTAGAAATAAAGAGATTTTCTCATGGTATGAATTTTCTGATGTACGATTTTTGTGCATATTAATGGGATTTATTCGTTTCTGCTGTACATATTATAAAGAGTATTGACTTATTTATGAGTCGAAAGTAAAATGTAAACGTAAATGTGAGTTAGATATACATTAACAAAAATTTTGAACAAAGCAAACATAAAGGAGGAGAGTTGCTTTACACAGGGGAATTGTCTGGTTTAAGTAATTGAGGGAATTTTTTTATAAAATTAAGGAGGGTTTATATGAAATCATTATTGAAAGCGGTTCTAACAGTTTCGTTGTCAGCCATTCTTGCTACTTCCCTTGCCGCTTGTGGAAGCGGTAACACATCAAATAATGCCGGAGGAAATAATACTCAGGAAGGTGTAAATAATTCGACGGACAAAGTAGAAGTTTATGCGGAAAACAACTTGCCGAAGAATGAAAAAGTGACTCTTAAAGTAGGCTTCTTTGAAGGCGGAATGGGACGGGAATGGTTTGACTATGCAATGGGTACATTCAAAGAAAAGTTTCCTAACGTATCTTTTGATGTGACTTACTCACCTTCCATTCAAAAAATAACGACAACTAAAATAGCTGCAAATGACGACAAAGATATGTTTGATTTATTTTCCGGAAGTATAGCAGGCGGAATTACAAGCTATGTGGCGGCTGGAAAGCTTGAATCACAGGAGGATTTGTGGGATCGAGCAGCCTACGACGGGAATGGTAAGACTTTAAAAGAACTATCTTTTGAAGGCAGCTTTGAGTCGATGAAACGGACATTAGGTGAAACATATGATTTCCCTATTTCGGCAAGCGGCTCTGGCCTTATGTTTAATAAGACGTTATTTGAGGAGAATGGTTGGAATCAAAGTCCTAAAACCTGGAGTGAATTTTTAGAGCTTGGCGATGCTATTAAAGCAGCTGGCATTACTCCAATAACGTTTCCGGGTTTATACCCCAATTACATTGAAAATGCTTTAGGCAACCAAAAGGTATACGAATTAGCCGAGATAAACGGGAATCTGGATCAGGTTCTGGATAACTATCGCAACTTTAAACTTCCTTATTACCTCGCAGACGAAAATGTGGAGCTTTGGAATCGTATATTTGAGTTGGGTGAAAAAGGTTACTTTCCAAACGGTCTCGCCGCACTAAATCATACACAGTCTCAAATGCAAGTGATTCAAGGGAAAGCTGCAATGGTTTCGACAGGGACATGGGTAGAAAACGAGATGAAAGAATCGACTCCGGATGGTTTCAAATGGGGATATATGACTGTACCATTTGGCGATGATCCCGAAAGTACAAAATGGACAAGATTTTCGCCAGGTTCAGGCTTTTTAATGTGGACCGGCAAGCCGGATTTAAATAAGCAATGGTCCAAAGAGTTTATTGTATGGTTGTGGAACCTGGATAACCAGGCGGTAATTGCCGAAAAGGGCGGAATGATTCCTTTAAGAGCGGATTTTGCTGACGATGCAGAACGAATGGGAAAACTTCAAAGTCTATCGAGCGCGTTTTTGGATTATGTAAATAATAATAACATCAAGATGGATTCCGGGAATTCGAATGTAGTATTGACGGATGCGGCATTTGAACAAGCGAAAAAGGTTATTGTTGAAGCCACCACTGAAATTGCTTCGGGTAAGCTGGCGCCTTTGCCAACATTGGAAAAAGCGGAAGCGTTGCTTGAGCAAGCGATAAAAGCGCAAAAATAGTGGATTTGTAAGCTAAGGGAGGGATATCCCCCCCTTAGCTTATATTTTCCAAAGGAAGGAGCGGCGATTATTAATTATGCATCATACAGATACTAATTCTAAACAACCAATAAAAAGTAAATGGTATCAAACAACAAGCTTTCAAAAGAGATTATTTTTATTTTTTGCTATCGTTCCGACATTTGGAGGTTATCTGTTATTTGATTTGTACCCAAATTTGATGTCAGTATATTATTCGTTGCTTGATTGGGATGGCATTACCACGCCAACATTTGTAGGTATAGAAAACTATATTCGAATGTTTCAGGATGAATATGTTTGGAGGGCCCTCCTCCACAATTTATTTTATATGGTTACGGCACCGGTCTTAGTTATTCTTATTTCGCTAATTCTCGCTTATTTGCTTACAAATAAAGGATTTAAAGGGACGCAGACGTTTAAGGTGTTATTTTTCTTCCCTAATGTGTTATCTACTGTTGTGGTCGCCTTGTTATGGGCATTTATTTACGATGGCAGCTTTGGTTTATTAAATGCCTTTATTGAATTGTTTGGCATTGACATGAATGACTTCTATTGGCTTGGTGATACTCGGACAGCACTTTCGGCGATTGTGCCTCCAACGGTATGGGCGGGTGTTGGACTTTATATCATTATTTTTATGAATGCGATGCTCACCATACCTAAATCCTTATACGAGTCCGCGATTCTGGAAGGAGCAAGCCATAAGGACAGGCTCACTCTGATTACGATGCCTCTTATTAAGCCGCTTATTCGTGTGAGCGCCATTTTTCTAGTGCTAGGCACGTTGAAAACTGTCGATATGGTACTCATTTTAACACGCGGGGGGCCGGCTGGTTCGACCGATATTATCGGATTGTACATGTTTAATCTGGCTTTTGGCGAACAAGTGCATAATTACGGCTATGCGTCTGCTATCGGCATGTTTCTATTTGTGATTCTTGTCGGAGTAAAGCTGCTTGTGGACAAACTATTACCCGATCGCAGTTATGAATACTAATGAAAATGTGGTGACGGAATATGAAGGAAAAACGTACTTTTTTTGATTTTCTCTGGTGGTTAGCGCTTGTTGGCTGGGCATTGACGATCCTCTTTCCGATTGGCTGGGTTGTATACGAATCTTTGAAGACGAACCAAGAATTTTTTATGGATGTATGGGCGTTGCCGGAAACTCTCAATTGGGGCAATTACAAAAAAGCCTGGCTGGACTATAACCTCCAAGGGGCGCTGCTAAATACTTTATATTTCGTAGGCGCCAGTCTTGTCATCGGATTGTTTTTGACAGCGTTGAATGCTTACGCACTCACCCGTATAGAATTTAAGGGGCGTAAATTGATATGGGCGGTTATCATGCTGTCGTTATTTTTACCAGGCATCAACGCCCTTGTCCCACAGTACGTGCTTATGCGTGATCTGCATTTAACGAATAGTTTAACTGGACTAATTGTGTTGAATACGCTCGGAGAAAGTATCTTTTTTCTAATGCTTTTGGGCGGATTCATGAAATCTTTGCCTCGAGAGTTGGAGGAAAGCGGAACGATTGACGGTGCTACGATTTTTACAATATTTATGCGCATCATACTGCCGCTATCAATGCCGGGTATTGTTACGGTCGCCATATTTAAGTTTTTAGGACTGTATAATGCCTTTTTACAGCCGTTCATCTATTTAAGCGATTCCAGTAAATATACGATCGGTGTAAATATTTACGAAGCGAATATGCTTATGCAATATACAAACGATTGGGTGACGATGTTCGCCGGCGTCATCATTATGATGATCCCCTCCGTGTTAATATTTATGTTTTTTCAAAGATGGATTATGGAAGGTGCGACATTAGGTTCTGTTAAAGGTTAGTACGAGGAGGTATGGATATGTCACACCAGAGCAAACAACCGAATAGTGAAGTCGGGGGGGATTTTAAGGAAAGATCCTTTCTATTTATGAAAAAGGCCGGTCAAGCTTCCCGGAGTTGGTATGATTCCGATGGAGAATGGGTTGCGGACAATGTGCCTGCTGCAACACGGGAAAGGTTTTGGCTTGCGGGGGCGCTCTATACGATAGGAGATACCGCTCGGGCAGATGCCATAGTCCAAAAAGGCGAGACGGAGGATCTTAACGGGATCAAGTTTAATATTTTCGATACGAATATTGCAACGAGCCTATTAGTTTCCCATCGTGACAAGATGTCATCGGCTGTGCGTGCAAAGTTCGAAGAATTGGCTTTAAACGGGTTTTCTTTTAAGCCGGGTAATCGGCAGCCGGACTATCAGTTTCATGGGTACAATGATAATATGCCTGCCAAAGCGACTGCTGGTCTGATCCTGGGAGGGGAAATGCTCGGCAACCGCGAAGCGGTGGAATATGGGCTTTGGAACCTTAGACAGTTAAAAGCGATGTTAAGTAGAAATGGCATAAACAGCGAGTATAATTCGCCTACTTATTCGGGCTTGACCATTCGTTCGATTAGTGAAATAGCCGAGCATTCTCAAAATGAGGAGGCGCGTTCCTTGGCGCTTGGGATCGAAGAGCGGCTTTGGATTGATTTGGCAGCCCGTTTTCACCCGGATATGGGCGTCATTTCTGGTCCCCATTCTCGTGCGTATACCGTTGACAATGTCGCACACGCTAGTGCCATTTCGAGTTTGTTATGGTTTTGTTTGGGTGATCAAATAAATCCCTCGCCTATGGAATTGTTCCATCTGCCGCAGGATTTGGTTATTCATCACACGGGAGATGTTCCATTTAATATCGCCCAGTTTTGCTGGTTCGCTGGCGGATTGTATCATATTCCGGACGTTGCTTATGAGATGTTTGCTGAAAAATCATACCCTCATAGGGCTGTGGCTACATGCGAATTCGGCGCGAGTGAAAATACAATCTTTACCGGAAGATCAAGTAAAATCGAAACGGTGATGTTCCCCGATTACACCGTGGGGACCTCTAGTGCAACTTATGGAAGTGTCGAGCAGAATAACAATTATTTTGTCACTTTTAAAAGACAAGAAAATGTTCATTCTTATCGTGATATAGGAACAATATTTACAAAATTGACGACAAATGGCGACGCTCCTGGAAGAATCGCAAATTCCACGGAAAATGGGCGTGCTTATCCTAATAAAGGCGAAGTCGATATTTTGCCATCCTGTGCCAATACGTTTACCATGCAATCTGCTTCAACGGCGTTGGTCCTGACACATCCCGAGCTTGGGGATGCTTTTAAAGGGGTGATAGACAACCCTGTCACGGATTTGGACGAGTTTATCATTCTTTCGACACATGGAGGAGATGTTGAGGAGCTGATTGTTGGAGGAAAACATAGAAATAAATGGTCCGGTCAAGTGGAGAAAGGGCAATGGATCGTTTGTCGCATAGGAAGACTGTTTGTTGGTTTTCGTCCTATGGCATACACATGTGCAGATGAACCGGTTTCGATAACGTTGGAATCGAATGAAAACTACAAGTATATCCGCATTGGATTATATAAAGGCGAGCCTAAGCTGTTTACTTCCAAGGAGCTCCGACTTATTTTTGGCGGGTTTGTAGCTGAACATGCCAGCGTTTCGGAATATCCGTCACTGGATGCATTTTCCCAGGAGTTGGAATCATCCCGTTTTACAGACTATTACTGGACCACGAGGCGAGTACGGTACAGACGTCCAGATGGAAGGGCAAGACAAGCGCTTGAGTTTGAAGCGTCCTGGAGTCCTGGAGCTATGGTGCCTCGGTATGCAACGGTCAACGGGCTGCGGGTGGAACATCCGCTAGTAGAAATCGATGGTTTAAATACCGAACAATTGCCTTTTTTGAACGAGCCGTTTCAATCTATACCTCCATTTTTCCCATGGAAGGATTTATCGGTTGCTTGGGGAGATATGCCAAGCGCGATTGGAGATCGGGAAGAGTAAATAATAAACCGGGGAGGATTAGCATGATTAATAATGACTTTATTGCTTATCTTAAGCCGACGCCCAATCAGTTCAATCATTATGAATGGCGGGATGTTGCAGGCCGGATAACAGATATCCATGCAGAATCGCATCGCATTCATATTAGAGCTTCGTTGTCGCCAGGGCTTTACAGTTGTCGATTGGAAACGATTGATGGCGGATTTGATATGAATTCTGCAAAAATACCGATGGTTCGGGTTCCGGATGGTGAACTGGAGCTTGTCGGCCCCTGGGATTTCGATCATATTACAGGCGTCATGGCTATGCCTATGGCCAGAACTTACGTGAATAACCGATTGGTAGGCGGCATGTGGTTTGATTTGCCTGGTCCTGATGGAATTGAAAAAAACAGACTGCATGCCGAGTTTGGCTTTGAAGCGGAATCCGAAGAAACTGAACTGATTCTCGAATTCGTGGAGAAAGATCGCGACAGAATCGATTGGCAACGTATTAAATACATTGAAATCAGAAAAGATGACCGGGTAATGTGCGAGTTACGGCCTGTAGAAAAAGGTCGGCCAAGTATTTATTTAAATGCAGACGATGTTGATCGCTTGCGCGAGAAATACAACGGCAGTCCGGAGCTGGATGCGCTTAAGGATCGAATTCTGAATCAAACATGGGAAGACGTTTCTTTTGACCTTGTCTGTTTTGCCTATCTTATGACGAAAGATAACGGCATCGGGCATATTATACGAGAGAAAGTGATGTCGCTATGTCATATGCAAACATGGTCAGGGAAGGCCGATCCCCTGGTTATGGGCGGAGAAAATGATCGTGGAATTGCTCAGAAGATGTATATGGTTGCGCTGGCGTGGAATTGGTGCAAACATTTATTTGATTCTGAAAAGCAATTGGTTATTAAAGAAAAAGTAGGACATTATCTGAAAAAATTGCATGATTTTACGATTTTGCAACGAGCCTATATGGGGTGTCCTACTCCTGATCCCCATTCGCTTGGCACATGGAATGGAACCGCGATTGCTTGTATGGCATTTTACGAGGATTTGGAAGAAGCGCGTAAAGCACTGCCTTTCTTTCATGGTTTATTTAGTGAAAGTCTTCGATTATTTCCGCAAGACGGCAAAAACGCATGGGCAACATTGTTTCCTTATCATCTGGTTCGCTATTTGGCGGCAGCACATACATTTGGCGGACAACGGCCAGAGCTTTCGAACAGTTCCTTTTTGGACCATCTTGGAAAAGCGTTGCTCGCATGCTTCAATGTCCCGAACAGTCAGGAAATGCAACGTGGATTACGCACTCGCGAGCATCGTTTCCTAACGGCATATTTATGCCGGTTTCACCGGACAGAGGGGATTGACTCTATCTACCAGACGTTTGTAGAGCAAGAACGGAAAACCGCAGGTGATGTTGACTTAGGATTGTTCGATTTTTTATTCGCTCCCGATCAAATAGAAGAACCAATACCGTTTCCTAAAAAGCCGTTTTTTGCAAAAGATATCGGTATGGTTACATTCGCATCAAACGGGAATCCAACCATTTCCGGATCCGTTAATGCCGGACTAAGAGCGGGTCAATCTGTAAGTTTTCATATTCAACCCCATAATCGCGAGTTCAAGCCTTCCTTGGGTGAAATTTTGTTAAGCGTAGACGGCAGTCCCGTCTTGATCGATATTAGTACGTACGGTCAGGATAGTTCGTTGTTGAATACAATGTGCTTTGATGAGGGAGGATGCTATACCCAGGGACAATATTTAAACGGAAAGATTGGACCGGAAAAAAGCTCCTATATACGACGTTGTTTAATAGGTGAACGTTTCTTTTATGTCCACGCTGTTATTACGGATGAATTGCATCCTAAACATAAAGTGGACAATGCAGAGCGGATCATCATCGGGGATCTTGAGAGCGGGACGATCGTTTTTTCGGATTCCTTCGCAGGCGCCGGGCCGCTTCAATTCGCAACCCATTTGCATTGCTCTGGATCGGTGAGTGATCTGGGGGATGGTGTATTTCGTTTGACGGGCGGACAAGCCAATCTTATCGCAGGCATTAAAGACGGCGATAAAGGTTTGAGCGACGATGAAAAAGGTGAAATATTCGTCAGCGTGTTGGATGGCATGGATGGACGTTTGGTTCGGATCGAAGAACCGATATGGCATCCGCCTTACATTTACGGTTTAAATGGGAAGGCCGAGGAGCAAGACATTAAATTCGGCCGTTATCCGCACTATAAGCGTTGGCGTCTCGAATATAAATCCAAGGTTGAGCAAGGTGCGTTTTTAGTTGCTTTATCTAGTAAGCCGGGCGAAATCGCGGTGCAAGAAAATGGCGTATTAATGAGAGATGGATCTCGTTTCTATTTTGGCAAAAATCAGCCGATTGAAGTATTTAACTGTGTCATGGAGGCTGAATTGGTTATTACCGACGCGCCGCAGCGACGAATGACTGTAATCGGCGCACGCAGTTTCCGAATCGGGGCGCGAGTGATGACTTTTAATTATCCTATCGATATGGAATTAGAGTTGGACGGGGACGATTTACAAGGATCTGTATATGCTTCTTCAAGATATAGCGTAGCGACGATTGAAGGGTTTCGAGTAGATGAATGGATTCATAATCCGTTGAATCCTCGAAGCAATAATCATTTTCAAGCTGCGTTTCAAAGCGTCTGAAATAATGGCTGCTATTTCCAATAAACAAGAATGCTTCAAAAGTGCTTAATGAAATGCGAGGGATACGAAGTTGAAAAATTTTAGAGCCGGCCTTATTGGCTGCGGCCAAAATGGCAAAATTCATGCTGAATGCATTCAGCAATTAGATGGAATCGATATGGTAGCTTATTGTGATATAAAAGAAGATAATGCTCTCGCTCTATTCAATCAGTTTGGCGGCGAATATGCGACAACAGATGCGGAAAAACTCTTTTGCGATGAAACAATAGATGCTATTTATATATCTACGACTCATGATACGCATGCTGACTATTGTATTCGAGCATTAGAAGCAGGCAAGCATGTTATGATAGAAAAGCCTCTGGCCATGAATGTTAAGGATTGCTTGCGTATTGATGAAGCGGTTATACGTACTGGTAAAAAAGTGATGACTGCTTTTAAGATGAGGTATTATGATATGTTGATAAAAGCAAAGGAATTGATTCCAAATCCGTTGCTTGTCAGTATGCAAATGATGGACGATCCTTGGCCCGAGGATATTTGGCCTAATGATCCTAATAGGGGTGGGGGAAATGTATTCTCCCAAGGCTGCCATTCTGTTGATATCATGCGATTTATGTGTAATAAAGATCCCATAGACGTTTATGCCGCTGGGGGTAACTACTATCAAACAACCAATGTTATAGATAATATGGTAGCCATTTTCCGGTTCGATGACAACGTCTTAGGCAATTTGATTCAGGGGGATAGCAACTGTCCTCCATTTACAAGTAAATTTTTTATGCAACTATTTGCCGAAAATAAATCCTTAACCCTTTCCGATCGATTAACTACTCTTATATACAATGAAACGGGTAGAGAGCCGCTTGTGATTCATGGTCAGGAAACGGGCATTGTAGAAGAGAATAAAGCGTTTCTCCAAAGCATGAGAGAAGATACGGAACCGCCAATTAACCATAGGGATGGTTTATATGCCAATTTGATGATTTTGCAAGCAATAGAATCGCTAAAGAGCGGGAAACCCGAACCCATTCGTTCACTGGTGGAAAATAATAAGGTTGAAGTAGGCTGATTCAAAATAGGGAAAGGGGGCGAGATGGATTGAGCAATTTTGTGAAAATAAGCGCACTTGGAAATCGCGATTATATTGTAGACGAACACCTGACGCCGCAAGCAATCGTGGAAAAGATGGGCGAGCATTTGCAAGAAAAACTGTCGCAGGTTCTGCCCGAAAAGCCGGATTTGATTCTATTTCCCGAATATTGCGATATTCCGGCTAATTTCATAAACTCACCAGCCAAAACCCTTGAATACTGTCAGATTCGCGGCGATCAAATTTTAGATTTAATGTCCGGTATTGCGCGTAATCACCTATGCTATATTGCATATTCAACTTTTAGAATACAGCATGATCTTACGTTGTTAAACTCCATTGTCATCTTGGATCGAACGGGAAAAGTGATCGGAGAATACAACAAAAACTTTCTGACCTTAGGGGAGATTGAGGATTATGGAGCCGTGTGCGGCAAAGAAGCCCCAATCATCGAGTGTGATTTTGGGCGCATAGCTTGTGCCGTTTGCTTCGATCTGAATTTTGACCAACTACGATTAAAATATGTGGAGCAAAAACCGGATGTTATCCTGTTTTCTTCAAATTTTCATGGCGCTCTTATGCAAAACTACTGGGCATATTCTTGCCGTTCACATTTTGTCGGAGCGATTGGGGGCGGACAGCCGAGCGCTATTATTTCTCCTGTCGGATCGATATTGGAGAGCAGTACCAATTATTTTGATTATGTTACCACTACCGTAAACCTGGACTGCGCAGTCGTTCATCTTGATTTTAACCAAAAGAAGCTGGCAGCGATTAAAGCTAAATACGGGACGAAAATAAAAATGACCGATCCCGGATATTTAGGCTCCGTATTGATTTCCTGCGAGACGGAAGAATACAAAATAAGAGATATTATAGAAGAATTCGATGTTGAATTGCTTGATGATTATTTAACAAGATTATCTTCTTATCATTGAGGCTGCCTATAAAATGGATGCTAAAGGAGTGGATTTTATGGATATCAGCATTGCTTCTTACAGTTTTCACCGCTTATTGGGTAAGGGAGAACAAGATATCTTTCAATATATTCAGGATTGCAAGACGCTGGGATGCACTCGATTGGAGCCTTGGAACGCCCATTTTACGACCATTCATGAAAGAGATAATGTTCTTAAAACGGAGCCCTTTTCGAGCGAAGCCTCTCGTTTGACGGAAGCCGAAGAAGAGTATCTGACTCTTGTTAAACAAACTGCGGATCAAGCGGGCCTGCCGTTTGGATGTATTGCCGTTGATGGTGCCTATATTTACGACGATAGCGAGGAGCAGCGCAAGAAAAACCGTGCAAAGGCTTATCGATGGCTGTCCATTGCCGAAAAATTGGCCGCAACGCATATTCGTATCGATGCAGGCGGCAGAGAAACATGGGAGGGCGATGTGTTTCCCCTCATTGTGGAAGGGTACAGCGATATTATCGATCGCGCACGTGAATTGGGAATTGAGGTTCTGGTCGAAAATCATTGGGGGCTATCGACTGAACCGGAAAATTTGATTAGATTGCTGGAGGCAGTGCCGGATTTAGGCTTGCTTCTTGATTCTTTTAATTGGGCATATGGCAAACAGGCACAAGGTTGGTTGCAATGCGCCAAATATGCTAAGGCAACACATATAAAAACATTTGCATTCGCTGAATCTGGCGAGGAATTAACTCAAAATATTGCGACATTCTGTAAGCTGCTCATTGAAAATGGCTTTAAGGGATGCTGGGGTGTGGAAAGCGTGCCGATCGATGGAGATGAAATGACAGCGGCGCGTCAAACGATAGCGTTAATAAAGGAGTCCGTGCAATGAAGACGATTAGAATTGGCGTTATCGGAATTGGAATCATCGGAAAACAGCATATCGAAAGATATTCGAAAATTGCGGGTGCTGAAGTTGTAGCGATTGCGGATGTTAACGAATCCGAATTGGAACGTGTAGGGGAACAATATGGTATACCCAATCGTTATGTTGATTTTAGGAAGCTTTTGGAACGCGATGATATCGATGCTGTAGATGTTTGCTTGCATAACAATTTTCATATGCCAGTAACCGTTGCTGCCATGCAAGCGGGTAAACATGTATATAGTGAAAAGCCTATTGCCGGATCATACGCTGACGGTAAAATGATGCTGGATGCTGCGCAGCAGTACGATCGAAAGCTGCATATTCAATTGATGACGTTATATTATAAGGAAACGAAAGCAGCGAAAACATTAATTGATGATGGCAGGCTAGGTAGACTGTATCATGCCCGTTCAACAGGATTCCGTCGTCGCGGCCGCCCTTATGTGGACGGTTATGCCACTCCTGGTTTCGTTAAAAAGGAAATTTCGGCTGGCGGAGCACTGATCGATATGGGCATTTATCATATTTCTCAATTGTTATTTTTACTGGATAACCCTCAGGTTGAACGCATAAGCGGGAAAATATACCAAGAAGTTGGTATGGATAGACAGAGACAAGAGCAAAGCGGTTTTGATGTAGAGGAATTGGGCCTCGGTTTCGTCAAGCTGTCAGATGGCGTGACGTTGGATATTATTGAATCATGGGCGATGCATCTTAACTCGATTGAGGGCAGCACCATTGTCGGTTCACAGGGTGGAATCCGCTTGAGTCCGTTTAGTTTTCATACGACTATAAGTGATATGGAAATGGACGCCACAGTTAACCTTGACGCTGTGGATAATCGTTGGCATCGCCTGCGTGAAAACGAAGATGCGATGGATTCTTCCGAACATCATTGGATCGCTGCGTTGCAAGGCAGAGTTCCGTTGCTGCCAACTGCCGACATTGCCTTGCAAACGATGCTAATCAGTGAAGGCATATATATGTCTGATCGTTTGGGCCGGGAAGTAAGCGCTGAAGAAGTGTTCTCAGAATCTCAATCGACGGCCGTAAAGCTTGATTGAAAATAATTCCGGTTTATTACTCTCCGCTGATCCTCATTCGCAGGGCCCAGGGAGTCACATTGACCTATTTTTTAAAGCTCAGGTGTAGTAGGCACCTGGGCTTTTTATATACTCTATTCGAGGCATATTAAGTTGCAATCTATGCAATATAAAATGAGAATTTACTTGCGATTGAGAGTATGATATGTTTTGAATGCACGACCGGAGAGCCCTCGCGCTGGGATGAAATTCCCCACACCTACAATACGGTCAAAAAGAACATTATTCTCGGGTTCGGGACGGGCTCTGAAATGTTGATATTAAGATGCGATGCCGGGGAGGAATTGCCGGAATTCTATCATTCGCTTGCTTGCCAAACTCATGAATCTCGGTCACCACATTCCGAAGGATTTCGCGATTCAAGTTTTGAAAGACGCCGCGGCGGGTTTGTTCTCCGGAAGGATGATGACGCTCGACGAACGAACGAATCGCATCGTTCACAAGCTGAATAAACACGTTCGCGAAAATTTGGACGGCGACTTGTCGCTCGATCGGTTATCCGAGTTCGTCCACCTCTCGTCCACCTCAATTCACATCCTACCTGTCGAGAACGGCGGGTTATTTTACGCGTTTCTTCAAGAAATTCACCGGTCTTACGCCTCAGGAATACCGCAACGGACACGCGAAATAAACGGGCCATGAACCAGCCGACAAATGACAAATGAAAGAGAAGCTTTGTAGAAGAAGTGAAATATACGAAGTTCCCCAGAAAACCTATGTTAATCAGGGGAGGAACAGCGTTGATTCACTCATCGAAAATCAAGTTGTCTTACGGGTTGCTGGCCATGGCCATCGTCTTATCTGCATGTTCGAAACAATAACGCCAAGCCGGAGAACGGACAATCTCCGTCGCCGACTTCGTCGCCTTCGGCGACAAGCTCCGCCTCCGCTTCGCCCGAGGCGAGCGAGGAAACGGAAGCAGACCAGCAGTTTGGCAAATACGATCCGCCGATCGAAGTGTCGACGGTTCGCGCGGTCGGCAGCGACTTGCGGTTTCCGGAGGGGCAGTCTTGGGAGGATAACGTTTGGACGCGCAAGCTCATGGACTCCTTGGGCGTCAAGCTAAACCACCAGTGGGTTGTCAACACGGATCAGAGCACGGAGAAGCTTAACATTTCCATCGTTTCCGGCAACCTTCCGGATTTCTTTTCCGTCAACGCGACGCAGCTCAGCTAACTGGTGGAAGCCGGACGCGGGCAAGCTGGGCATGGCCTATGGCCCGATGTTCTTCTCCCTGACGCTGCTGGATAGCCGCAAAAACGATCCGAACGCCGATTGGCAGGCATATCCGATCGTCTCCATCGACGATAAACCGGCCTACTCCCAGACGCTGGCAAACGCGATCAGCAATTACTACGTGATCAATAAAAATGCCAAAAATTCGGAAGCGATGTTCAAGATCATCAACGTCTCCATTGGAAGAGGAAAGTGTCGGCAGATTGAGGGAGCTTCGCGCAGAAGAGCAACTGTAGGTGTTAAAAACGCCGATGAACCGAAAAGTAACTCTGACTAGCATCCATAGACAATAATAACGTCTATGGCTCCAAAAAGTAGACGAACGAGCATCTGTAGGCGTTAAAAACGTACTGGCGATTTCAGATGTCATGATTTCATTTAACCCAGCGGAGATTGCTGCATCGGGTGCGCTGCTTCGGTTCAATACATTGCTTGCAGAAGCAGCGCAAGCGATATGGAATTTGTTTAATATGCGTGCGCGGGAAGTAACTATAATCAAGCAATAACAAACGCTGTCAACCAAGGGAGCATCAAGCTCCTTATGGAGGGCAGCGTTTTTTTGTTCGAAAATAAACGTTTAGAAAAGTTTTATTTATTTCCCTGCTTTTATTTAAATAGTTTTCTCTAACCTGAGTTTGTGAACGACAAGGAGGAAGCTATCTATGAAAAAGAAGAGTTTATTAATAATTGTCATCCTTTTTGTGTGTGGTTATATCGCGATTCAACAGATCACACAAGGTATGTTGAAGAAGTCAGAATACCAATACGATCAGGCACAAGAAAAAACTCAGGATGAGGAGTACCGAACCATACGAACCATAACAATCGCAAAAGATCAGGTCTATAAGGGCAATCTGGTACTTGTGAACAAAGAGCACCCCGTTCAGCAAGAAACGATCGAATCCGATATCGTCCAGCTCTCTCAGCATGTAGATCTGGTACAGGGATACCGATTGCTGGATGACACTATTCGGGTGTCGGAGAGTGTGGGACGGGTATTTATGGAGATGGTTCAAGCTGCGCAAAAAGATAACGTAAACCATTTTATCATCAACAGCGGATATCGAAGCATGGAAGAACAGGAGCAGCTCCATAGTGAAATGGGTTCGGAGGTTGCCATGCCCGCGGGCCACAGCGAACACAACTTCGGCCTGGCTCTCGATATCGGGTCTACCGAAATGAAAATGGAGCTTGCACCCGAGGGGAAATGGCTGGAGAAAAATGCTTGGAGGCACGGATTTATTTTGCGTTATCCAAGGGACAAGACAGAAATTACGGGCACCATATACGAACCTTGGCATTATCGTTTCGTAGGGCTGCCGCATAGTGCGATTATCAAGATGCACAACTTTTCACTGGAAGAATATTTGGCTTACCTGAGAGAGCAAAAACAGATCGCTGTTCCTATAGATGGCGAAACCTATGAAATCCACTATTATCCGATTTCCGCAGAGACAACAATTGATGTGCCAATCCATAAAAACTATCAGATTTCAGGTGACAATATGGGGGGAGTTATTGTGACTATTTCCCCTGATAAGTAGTACGGGTTAATCATGATTCATCTCTATCAGGTTCGTACAGGTTCGACTGGAAACGCGACGAGGATCGAGTGTTGTGTCAACTGGATACGGATATCAACAAGTTCTCGAGGTTTGCCGAATCCATTAACTCTGCCCAACAAAATAAAGTATTAGACCGAAAAACAATTCAATCTTTCGAGTCTAATACTTTATTTTTTATTCACAATCACCGAGAATACCCTGCCTCTAAGCCACCTTACTCACGAAGTGAGAGCGAAGGCGGGGGATGAATCGGGAATTTTGTAGATGGATTTATGCGAACGTATGTGCTATAATTGGTAAGTGTTAACAAGTGTCTTTCTTGTAGATAGGTGGTGAAACAAGCGATGCTTCATCATAAGGCATTCAAATTTCGTATCTATCCGACGCAAGAGCAGAGCGTGCTCATGCGCAAAACATTGGGTTGCAGCCGCTTCGTGTTTAACCATTTCCTAGAGGAATGGAATCAAACCTATTATACTACAGGTAAAGGATTGTCTTACAACACCTGCGCGGTACGGCTTCCTGCTATGAAGCGTGAATGGCCTTGGCTGAAAGAAGTGGATAGCATTGCCTTGCAATCAGCCGTTCGCAACTTGGCTGACGGGTTTCAGCGTTTTTTCAAGAAGCAGAATGATCTTCCGCGTTTCAAGAGCCGCAAGCATCCGGTGCAAAGTTATACGACGCGATATACGGCCGGTAACCTTGCAGTAGAAGACGATCATGTGAAGCTTCCCAAATTGGGATGGGTGCGCTATGCCAAGTCGAGAGAGATCGAAGGTCGGATACAGTCCGCTACCATACGACTTGCCGCAAGCGGCAAATGGTTTGTCTCCCTCGTGTGCGAGGCGGATATCCAGCACCTGCCTGTAACAGGCCATACGCTGGGCATTGATGTCGGTATTAAACAACTTGCCGTGCCCTCAGAAGGTATGGCCATGGATAATCCGAGATATACGCTGCAGTATGAACGCTTACTAGCGAAATGGCAACGGATCATGGCGAGAAGAACGGATGGCGGGAGCAACTGGCATAGAGCGAAACGAAAAGTGGCCCAAATCCACGAAAAAATTCGAAATAGTCGTATAGATATGATGCACAAGCAGACCACGAAATGGATACGTGAAAACCAAACGATCTGTATCGAAGACTTGCGCATCACCAATATGATGAAGAATAGCCATCTCGCGAAACATATTGCAGATGCCTCATGGGGTGAAATGAGTCGTCAACTGTATTACAAGGCGAAGTGGTATGGCCGAACAATCAAAGAGGTGCCCGTATTTGCCCCATCGAGCCAAACTTGCCATGTATGCGGAAACAAGCATGCAGAGGTGAAAAATTTGAGCATTCGCATGTGGACTTGCCCGGTCTGTTTCACGGTACATGACCGAGACAGGAATGCGGCGCAGAATATAAAGGCAATGGCGTTGTAACGAAAGAAACGGGAACTGCGGGAACCGCAGGGATCGCTTGGTGTACGATTTTTCGCAAGAAAATATCGATGCGATTTTGCTCCATAAGGAGCAACAACCCAAGAATCCCCCACCTCTTTAAGGTGGCGGGAGTGTTCAAGATTTACTAGTTACTTTTCGAACTATAGGAACTACTTCAGAAGCTAGTTGTTCCATGCTTTTCATCACTTTATCAAATGGTAAACCTCCGATATCAAGCTGAGCAATAAAGCGTTTATGACCAAACATCTCGTATTGGCTTAAGATCTTCTCAACAATTTGCTGCGGGCTGCCAACAAACAAAGCCGTATCAGGACTTGTCATATGTTCAAAATCTTCAACAGAAATATTCCTACTACTCATCCCGCGCTGGCTATTCACATAAGACCAATAATTGGAATAATAAGGATAGAATTCTTTTTTTGCCTGTTGCGTAGTCTTGGCAATATAGGTGTGCCCAGTCACACTAACGTTTAGGTTTTCTGGAGAATAACCTGCTTCAGCACCAGCCTTGCGATAAATGTCAACTAATGGAATAAATCGTTTTGGATCGCCGCCTAAAATAGCAAGTGCCATGCCAACTCCCATTTTTCCAGCGCGTATTGCACTTTCAGGTGTGCCGCCAACGCCCACCCAGACAGGCAATTCGCTTTGAACAGGACGAGGTGCAATCTCAGCATTTTGCAAAGAAGAGCGGAAGCGACCGTTCCAAGTGAGAGTCTCATTAGCGTTTAATTGGAGCAGTAAATCTAGATGTTCTGAGAATAGATCATCATAGTCGTTAATGTCGTAGCCGAATAAAGAAAATGATTCTATGAAAGCCCCTCTACCAGCAATGATCTCAGCTCTTCCATCCGAAAGTAAATCCAAAGTAGAAAAATCCTCGAACAGCCGAACTGGGTCAACTGTACTTAAAACTGTAGTTGCACTCGTTAGTTTAATTCGCTTGGTTTGCTGGGCGATGGCTGCTAAAATAACCGCCGGTGACGATACCGCATAGTCCAATCTATGATGTTCACCAACTCCAAACACATCAAGTTCCGCCTCATCAGCGAATTTAGCTGCTTCAATAATTTCCTTTATGCGCTGCCTGGAACTAATTATCTGCCCTGTATGAGGATCTTTACCTAGATCAGCAAGCGTATATATACCAATTTCGATTCCCGACTTTTCAGATTTCATAATAGTTTGCATCGTATTTCATTCCCCTTTTAAAGCTGTTATAGCACTACTGCAGCCAATGGCCTTGATTATACGTGAAGTTGAATCTGATTACCTGAAGGGTCCTCAGTGACATAATAACCGTTTTCCTCCTGAACAGGAGCACCGATATTTTTTAGCTGAGCTATAATTTGATTTCTCGCTTCCTCACTCGGCAGCACAAGTAAATATGATTTAAGCCCTACACTATTAGGAGCTGGTTGTGGAGCACCAATGCCCGCCCAAGTATTTAATCCGATGTGATGATGGTATTTCCCTGTCGAGATGAAAAGTGCTTGCGCTCCGTACCGGTTAACAACCTCAAAGCCGAGTCCTTGCGTATAAAAATGTTCCGCTTCAGCGAGCTGGGATATGTGTAGATGGATATGCCCCATAATTGTACCAGATGGAAGGCCATTCCACTTGCTCCCCTGCTCTCGAGTAAGAAGATCATTGAAATTTAATGGATCAGTCGCCATTGCTACATTGCCACCACTCCAGCTCCAAACAGACGGATTACGGTCGATATAAATTTCAATTTCATTACCATCCGGATCCGCCAAATACAATGCTTCACTCACAAGATGATCTGCAGATCCAATACGTATATTCAGTTCCATGAAGTGTCTTACAATGCTTGCTAAATCGGAGCGATCTGGCAGTAGCAATGCGAAATGATACATACCTGTCGTATTTTTTTGCTTAGGTTTAACATGGTCGGGCTGCTCTATTGTAAGCAGAATTGTTTTCCCATCTGCGGTTAATTCCGCTTTCGTTTCAGTTTGGCTCAAAATTTTAAATCCAATGACCTCTTGATAAAAAGAAAGTGATCGCTTCAAGTTCGACACCTTTAGATTCACTTGGCTTACAAATGTGCTCGGCTCACGATGATAATTCATATAAAGTTCTCCTCGTTCCTTAATTAATGATTGCCCCGAAACTATCTAATGAGCTCATCATGCAAATTTCATCTTAAAGAAACCCAAATTATTATCCCCAATGAAATACTTATTATTCTGAACAGGCTGCCAATACATCAACAGCCTGGCTAACTCAATTAACGAATATTGATTGCTTCAGTTTAATAGAAACACTCTTTCCCTGTGTTATGCATTTCGTCTTCTAAATAAAGCCTGATCTACTGAGAGGGGCGAACGGTCAGCGACAAGGAAATAAACGGATACGATGATAAGAATCAAGTCCAACTCATAACCTGCCATTTGATTATTGCCAAGCAAACCGGCGGAGAGCTTTGCCGCAAAGATTGCTCCTATAAGCATGATTGCAAATAAAGCTGAAACATAACGGGTAAAGAGTCCTACAATAAGCATTATCCCACCAACAATTTCGAGAACAGTTACAAAATACGCTGCTCCTCCAGGAATACCCAAGGAACCAAACCAAGCTTCGACATTCGCCAAGCCCATGTTCAATTTACTAATGCCGTGGGCTAAAAATAGTATCCCTAACACCACACGCATTATAGTCGATACTACTGTTACTTTATTCATGATTGATCAATCTCCCTTTTGCGTTATATTAACTATAGAAATATAATTTTTGTATAACTAATATAATTCAATGTTAGGTAGCGTGTCAACAAAAATATTGTTACTATTAATTTATATTTAGTATTACAAATATTTTATCGAGGTGATTGTTATATGAATATCGGCTCTACAATACGGTCCATCCGCAAACGAAAAAACATTACCATAACTCAAATCTGCGAAGAAACTGGCTTATCACAAGGCTTTATGAGCCAAGTCGAAAATAACAAAACATCACCTTCCATCGCCACATTGGAGAGTATTGCTAACGCCTTGAAAGTACCTTTGGCTTATTTGCTACTGCGACAAGAAGAACGAATGAATATCGTCCGTAAAGCAGAACGACGGATCACACAAAGCGGAATTGAGAATTTAAAAGTGGAGCACTTAAGTTCAACAAAGAACTTACAGATGAGGCTTGTTGAGTTACCTCCCGGCGCTTTGACAGGAGATGCCCCACATGCGCATGAGGGAGAAGAAGTTCATTTTGTTGTGAAAGGAAGAATCTATGCAGAACAAGGAGAAGATTCGGCTGAATTTGGGGAAGGAGATTCTTTCAGCTGGAATGCTTGCACACCTCATTTAGTTAGAAACATCGGTGAAGAAACAGCGATTGTTCTTATTTCCATCTACAGTGAGAGCGAGCAAGGTAAAGATTTTATATAAATTTAAATAGTAAAAAACGTAGTAAATAACGTCAATCTACTACGGAAAAATGCCGATAAGGATTTTTAAAATCCTCATCGGCATTTTATGTCTAGAGCCCGTCCAATTGCTACAAATGGCACGTTCGCGTGCTAGAATGTGATATTTCCATCTTACTACTAGTGCCCGGACAATATATAATCAAAATGAAGTGTTTGAGGCGTAAAGAACATTTTATTATAGCAAGTAGGTAATGATCCGCAATGGTTTCCGCTAACAGTTCAGGATCGTTAAATAGGAGCGGTTAGAAAACGATTGGAAGGTGATACATATGAATAAAAAAATTGCCGAATTTATGATTTGGGCTAATGACAACGGTTGGGATATAACGAAAAAATCTGGGCTTCAATTAAATTTAGATAGCAGCATTATATCTAGATATCATGAAATCCCAAATGAATATTTAGATTTTTTAAGTGTGGTTAAAAAATGTATTACACCAGACGAAATGACTTGGTTTATTTGTGAGGACGAGTTCAATAATAGCTCGGATACTGAATTTAAATGGAACGAATTTGAATTGCTCAGTTTAGAAGCAGCAATGGATGATGATCGTTTGAAATCGGAAATAACGGCGTGGTGGGATAACTACTTGCCAATCGTTATGTCGGTTAATGGAGGATATTCCTTCTACGCGATTGATTTAGCAAATGAAAAAGGTGCTGTAGTACGCGGATATGAGCCCGAATTCGAAGAAGTTGACAAGGTAGCAAATACTCTTGAGGAGTTTTTTGAATTAATTATGGCAAATTCAATAGAGTTCTAATCATATATAATTGTGTTAGACCGCTACCTGTGTTGGGTGAGCGGTCTATTTTAATTTCGTGATAAGGCTGTCGACATAGAGAGGATAAGAAAAGGGGCTGTTCAAAGTCTCCAAAATAAAAAGTTGGCGGAAAAACGCTTCCGTTCAACTTTTGAGAACCTGCTTTTTCGGGAAAGCGGCAAGGTGGATGCCTGCCGCTTAACATTTAAACAAAACGGGCATCCAGCATTCCGTTTTCACTGATTTATTGGATAACCATTTGGCCAGGTGCAGGCCTATTTGGTGTATTGTGTATGATTTTTCATACACGTTTGGCTAGGTGCAGGCCAGTTTGGTGAATTGTGTATGATTTTTCATACACGTTTGGCCAGGTGCAGACCTATTTGTTGAATTTTGTATACAACCCTACCCATATAATCGGGCCATAAAGACAACGGGACTACCTTAAAAGTTCACTTCTCGGACAGTCCCCTTTTTTTGTGGAATTCAATAGCGGGCGGTCAGCATCCTTTTGCGGGTATAAGCAGAAAGGTTGCGGAATGTGAAATAAAGAAATAAACTTGACAATAAAACGAAACTTAAATAAAATAAAAACGAAATAATAAAGAAACATAAGCAGCTAGAAAGCGAGGTGGAGCTATTGAATTCTGTAAAAATGTCTCTATCCCAATTGCTAGGAAATCAATATATGAATGCCGTGATCTCCGCTGCAATCTCTCTGATGGACCTTGACAAGGAGGAGGCCGAACGACTCGCGTCGGAGGAAATCGAGTTTTTGCCTGACTCATACGTTAGCAAAATGGATGGTTTGTTGGGAAACATAGGAAAGCCGTTTGTTTCAGGGCTAAAGAAAGCGCTCTCCGGGGCTCCGACGGATGCTTTCAGAAACGCAAGCAATACGAAAGCTAGCCCGATCGGAGGATTAGGTTACGTTCGACTGGGCGAGGACGGCAGATTGTACTTGGCGGCCAAGAGCGAGCACTACCATACGCCGCTCGGTCATAATTTCCCTGGTTACAAGCTGATCGATCTCGCAAGGGCTCTCGGCATAACAAATGCGTCCCATAACAATACACGGGGATACATAACGCGTTTGCTCGAGAGAGAGCTCGTCAGGACGATCAACGGCTTAAGACCGGAAGAGACGGATGGACTGGAGGCTATACTGGCATCTCGCGAGTCGCATGTGTTAAATCGCGTCATCAACTTGGAAACCGGGTCGTTGGCCTGCGAAGCCGGCATCAAAATGATGCTCGCGAGGTTTTATCGACTAGACTCGACATTTCCCCAGCCGAAGTACGAGGGGCGGACGCCGGTGTTTTTCGTTATGGCGGACCATGACGGCGGCGCGAAAGCGAACTATCATGGAACGACGATTTTTGCCCAATTGATGCGCGATATGTGGCCCGGCCTGTACGAGAAGCTGGAAGAAGCGGGAGTTTTGAAGGTTTGTCCGGTAAGAATCAACGATTGGGATGATTTCCGGGAGAAATTCGAGCGCTACAATAAGCCGCCTTATAAGGTTGCCGGATTTTTGCACGAAATTATATTGATGAATTACGGGGGGATCAAGCTTGAGCGGGATTACTTGCACAAGGCGTATGCATTGTGCCACGACAACGACATTCCGATCTTGTGCGACGAAATTCAATCCTGCATGTGGTATCCGACTATCTATTTGTTCCGCGAGTATGGATTGAATCCCGACTTAGTCGTGATCGGGAAAGGCTTCCCGGGCGGTCAGTATCCGGCTTCCCGGATCATTACGACAGCCGAGATGGACACCCTGAACCAGTTCGGCGCATTAGTTACGAACGGTCAGGAAGAGCTTGCAGCATTGGCTTATTTGATTACGATGAAGTTCACGGAAGAAAATGAATCCTTTATTCGCGAAATGGGCGAATACTATGAAGATAAGCTTCGGGAATTAGCGTCCCGTTATCCGTCTCTTATTGAAAGAACGGAAGGATTGGGGCATCTTTCAACTTTATTATTCTATGAAGCGCAGACGGTATCGCGATTTACGGGTATGCTTAATCATGCGTGCATCGACATCAGCGCCCAAACGTACAAAGCCAGCTGTCCTCCGGCCGCGCTTACGAAACCGCCGATCATTGCCACCAAAGAAATGATAGATTACGTGGTGAAGATCATGGACGACGCGCTGCAAACGATTGGGGCGAAGGAACTTGGCTGATCGTTGTATCGCAAGTTGATTAACATGGAGGGGTATTCATGAACGAACCCGTTATGAAGGATATCGACATCGAAGAGAGAAGAAAGCGAATTTTGGAATTGCTTCAACGCGAGGGTAAGGTAAAGGTGACGGATTTAAGCAAGCTGTTCGGCACCTCGGAAGTGACGATCCGCGGCGATCTGGACGGACTTGAAGAGCAGGGGCTGCTGCAGCGCGTTCATGGCGGTGCGATCAGCAATTATAAAAACTATTACAATATGACGTTTCATGACCGAACGGAAACGAACGGAGAAGAAAAAAGAAGGATCGCGGTCGAAGCGGCTTCCATGATTTCGGACGGAGATACAGTAATTATTGGTTCGGGAACTACTCCTCTCTATGTCATGAGGGAATTAAAAAATCATAAAAATCTGATTGTGATTACCAACTCGCTGCCTGTAGCGCATGAAGCCGGCTTCAATCGCAACATAGATGTAGTTGTATTACTTGGGGGCACCATCAATTTGCAGTACGGGTTTATTGCCGGCGATGACGCCATTAACCAGTTGAACAGATATAAAGCGGATAAGCTTATTCTTTCATCGGATGGCGTAAGCTCCGAATTCGGCGTGACGACCTATCATCACCTTGAATCGGAGCTGAATCGGAGAATGATCGCGCTCGTGGACAAAAGAATTCTCGTAGCCGACTATACGAAAATCGGCCGCGCCAATTTCGCGCGAATAGAAGACATCGAAAAAATCGATTGTCTCATCTCCAATCCAAACGCGAACAAAGACGATATCGAAGCGATCAGGGAAAAGGGCGTTGAAGTAAGACTAGTCTAGCTGTCCGCAAAAATGTTGCAATCGGGCCGAGCCTCCTAACGAGAAAGGGAAATCGCGATGTCAGGCGAAACGAATCAAGAGCATACCTATTTGATCGGACTCGACATTGGAACATCTGCCGTCAAAGGCGTGTTGATGTCGGCCAAAGGTTCAATAACATCCCGTGAAAAAAGCGAGACGGCCTATCAGAGGATCGATGGCGGGGGGGTTCAATTCGACGTCCGCCAGTTGTACCGATTGACCGTTGACGTCATCCGTAGACTGGCGGGCGCTTTGCCGCGAGGAGGTTCCATCGTCGGGCTCAGCATCGCTTCGGCCAGCGGGAACACCGTGCTTGCGGACGAACAGGGCGAGCCTATGATTCCGGCATTCAGTTGGCTGGATCAGCGCGTTCGCGATGAAATGAAGACGGTGTTCGGAAAGCTCGATCCGGATGAGGTGCACGAAACGACAGGCTGGCCGTTGCTGGAATCGTTTCCGCTAGCCCATCTCGCCTGGCTGAAATGCCATGCGCCTAAGCTTTTGGACGCATCGTCCATCATCTGCATGAGCACGGATTATCTCCATTTCAAATTGACGGGGAACTGGAGTATCGATCGCTCGACCGCCACCACTTTTTATTTGCAAGATCAGAAATCGGCGCAATGGCATTCGCCCTATTTGCAAAAATTAGGCATACCGGAGAGCAAGCTGCCGCCGATCCGTTCCACGGGCGATGTGATCGGCCGCATCACCTCGGAAGCCGCGGCCGATACGGGATTAGTACAAGGAACGCCGGTCGTGCTCGGCGCTTTCGACCATCCTTGCGCGGCAAGAGGGGCCGGCATTCTCGACGAGGGACAACTGCTCATTTCCTGCGGCACTTCCTGGGTTGGCTTTATGCCGATAAAGGACAGGTACCGATCCGTCTCGCTGCGGATGTTGACGGATCCTTTTCTTCAACCGGCGGGACCGTGGGGCGCGATGTTTTCTCTTCCGGCGATTGCCACTTCGGTAGACGCCTATATCCGAAAGCATATTTCCGACGGTCCCGATCGTTACCGTGAATTCGATCGGCTGGCTGCATCCGCCGGTCCCGGGGCTGGCGGACTCGTCATCGACCCGAGTGCGGAGGAGATCTCCGACGATCTTGCGCAGGCTGAGAAAGCGCATATTGCTAGAGCGATTATGGAAGGCACCGCGTTTCTCTTGAAGGCGAAAATCGACAGGCTCGAAATGGCCGGTACTCGCTTTTCCGACGTGACTTTGGTAGGTGGGCCGTCCGAAACGTTTCCATGGCCGCAAATCGTCGCCGACGTGCTCGGCAAGGACATCCGCACCGTCAATGGTTCCTGCGCGGGCGCCGTTGGAGCCGCCATGGTGGCAGGAATAGGCGTGGGGCTGTATGAGGACGAGCGGGATGCTCTTAAGCAATTGGTTTTTCCCGAGCTGATCCGGAAGCCGGACCCGAGTGCGGCCACGATCTACGAGACACGATACAGGCAATTTTTGAACAAGTATACGACCTTGGGGAGTGATGCGAAATGAACGAGTTGTTTGAAGTCAAGGATGTCGACAAAAAGTTCTACGAGCAAAAGCTGAAAGATTTTTTGCCGGACAAGATGATCGATATTCATACGCATGTATGGTTGGACAGCATCCGCAAACCATCCTCCTCTTCGCCCGTGAGAGCGGTAACATGGCCGTCCCTCGTCGCGAAGGACAATTCGATCGAGGACTTGTTCGAGACTTACCGGCTGATGTTTCCCGGCAAAGAGGTGACGCCGCTCCTCTTCTCCCAAGTCAGCATGAACTACGACATCGCCGCAGGGAACGAATATGTCAGGAGTTGCGCGGAACGACATCGCTTGCCGTCGTTGATGGTCGCGAAACCGGAGCAGAGCGCTTCCGAATTCGAAGAAGGAATCAAACGCGGCGGTTTTCTAGGATGCAAGGTGTATTTGAATTTCGCCGCCCCCTATATCCCGGAGAAGGAAATCCGGATCTACGATTTTCTGCCGAAGCATCAGTTGGAAGTGCTGGATCGGCATGGCTGGATGGCCATGCTGCATATCCCGCGGGACGGCCGGTTGAAGGACCCCGTGAATTTGGCGCAAATGCTGGAGATCGAACGCAACTATCCGTCGTTGAAGCTCATCATTGCGCATGTGGGAAGAGCATACTGTCCGGAGGATGTGGGCGATGCCTTCGATATTTTGGCAGAAACGCGAAACATGGTATTCGACTTCAGCGCGAATACGAACGCCGAAGTGTTCCGGCAGCTGATTCGTGCGGTCGGACCGAAGCGAATCGTGTTCGGAAGCGATTTCCCGATCCTGCGCATGCGAACGAGACGGATATGCGAAAACGGCAATTACGTGAATTTGATTCCGAGAGGGATGTACGGGGATGTGTCGGGGGATTCGCACATGCGTGAGGTCGAAGGCTCCGAGGCGGATTCCCTGACGTTCTTCATGTACGAGGAGATCGAAGCTTTCCGCGTTGCCGCGACAGCCGAAGGTTTAAGCAAATCCGACATTGAGGATATCTTCTATCGCAATGCTCGATCCCTCATCGATCGCTCAGAGAAGGAGCTGCGCAAATGGGAAAGCTGAAAATCGGACTGCTGCCGTTATACGTCAAGCTCTATGACGACATCTGGCCGGAAGCAAGAGAACGGGTTGATGCATTTTACCTTACGATTGCCGGAGAACTGGAGAAAAGGGGATTGGAAGTCGAACAAGCGAAGGCGTGCAGGATCAGCCCGGAATTCGAGGAGGCGGTTCAAGCCTTCGAGCAAGCAGAAGTGGACGCTATCGTTACCTTGCATTTGGCCTATTCGCCTTCACTTGAATCCGCCGACGTTTTGGCAGCTACAAAGCTTCCATTGATTGTACTGGATACGACGCCAACCTACGATTTCGGTCCTTCGCAGCATCCGGACGAAATTCTATATAACCATGGAATTCATGGCGTACAGGATATGTGCAATCTGCTCGTCCGCAATGGAAAGAACTTTCGGATCGAAGCCGGCCATTGGTCGGAATCCGATGTTCTGGATCGGGTCGCGGACAACGCAAAAGCAGCTAAAATCGCGAAAAAGCTAAGGAACGCCAAAGTGGGCTCGATCGGCAAATCGTTTGACGGCATGGGGGACTTCCGGGTGCCGTCGGACGAATTGCGCAGGGCGATTGGAATCGACGCGATTTTCGTGGATCCACTTGATTCCGATAAAGTTTTCGGCCCGGTATCGGAGGAACGAGTAGACCGGGAGATGGAATTGAACGCGATGCGTTTTCACGCTGGAAAGTTCGACCGGGAAACCCATCGGCAATCGACCAAGGCGGATCTTGCGGTCAGAGACTGGATAGAGCGTAACGGGTTGACGGCTTTCACCGCCAACTTCCTGGAAGTGACCCGGGCGTCGGCGCTGCCATGCATGCCGTTTCTAGAAGCGAGCAAAGCGATGGAACGAGGCATCGGGTATGCGGGAGAAGGAGACTTGCTGACGGCCGCGCTGGTCGGGGCGCTGTTGTCCGTCTATCCGGACACTTCATTCGCTGAAATGTTCTGCCCGGATTGGAAAAACAACCTGATTTTCCTGAGCCATATGGGCGAAATGAATTTACGCGTCGCTGCGGGAAAGCCCGATCTTATGGAAAAAAGCTTTCCGTTTACGGATGCCGGCAATCCCGTCGTCGCTTACGGCAAATTTCGCGGCGGACAAGCGGTCTACGTCAATCTGTCCCCCGGACGAAACAAATCCTATTCGTTGCTCCTGTCGCCGGTGGAGATGGTGGAGGGAGATGGCGAGGACAGAATGAGGGATACCATTCGCGGATGGTTCCAACCCGTCATTCCGGTCGCTGAATTCCTGTCCGCGTATAGCGAGCTTGGGGGTACGCATCACGGCATCGTCGTGTATGGCGACGCGATCCGGGTATTGGAACGTTTTGGAGCGATTATGGGTTGGAATACCGTCACTATAAAGGAGAGCTAATGACATGATTAAATGCGTGAGATTGGCAGTTGTAGGCGGGAGAAGGGGAGCGCATTTTAAAGAAGCGCTGAACGCGTTGACGGATAAAGTGCAGCTGGTCGCCGTATGCGACAAGAACGAAGTCGTATTAAATAAGTGGAAGGCCGAGTATCCGGGCGTGCGAGCTTATGACGATTACGAGAAACTCTTGGAAGACGCGTCGGTGGATGCCGTATTTCTTGCCACTCCGCTGTTTTACCATGCACGGCAGGCGATAGCTGCGCTGCGTGCCGGCAAGCATGTCATTAGCGAAGTTATCGCTTCCACGTCCATCGAGGACAGCTGGGAGCTGATCGAAACGGTGCGGCAAACTGGCCTCACGTACATGATGGCCGAAAACTACTGCTACATGCGGCCGAACATGATGGTCGGCCATATGGCGGAACACGGGGTGTTCGGGGAAATTACGTCCGCGGAATGCGGCTACATCCACGACGTCCGCGAGCTGCTTCATTTGTCCGACGGCAGCTTGACTTGGCGAGGGGATCTGTTTCGGGACTACAACGGCTGTACGTATCCGACGCACTCAATCGGACCGATCGCGAAGTGGCTCGGAATCGGCCGCGAGGGCGGGGATGAGCTGGAGAGCCTAACCACTTTCGTGTCCAAAAGCCGTTCGACCGCCAAGTATTTCCACGAACATTTCGGCGATAGTCATCCCGGCTCCAACCCGCAATATTGGGGGCTGGGCGATTCGACCGTCACGATGCTGCGCACGAAGAAAGGCGTACTAATCACCTTGAAATACGACGTTCAATCCGCGCGGCCGCACAACATGACGCATTATTCGCTGCAAGGAACTACCGGCGCCTATTTATCGGGAAGACATGAGCGGGAAGAGCCGTTGATTTGGTTGGAAGGCGCATCCGAGGCCGCACATCCGGAGTGGGAATCGCTGTGGCGGCATGAAGAGCAGTGGGAGCATCCCTTGTGGAGGCGTTGGAGGGAAGAGGCGGAGAAAACCGGTCATGGCGGCGGCGATTTTCTGGTGCTGGAGGAATTCGCCACGGCGATTCTGGAAGAGAGAAAACCCGCTATTGACGTGTACGATGCGGTTGTTTGGAGCTCGATATTCCCGCTGTCGGTAGAGTCCGTCGCTGCGGGCGGCAAGACCGTTCCTTTCGTCGACTTCAAGAAACTAAATTAATATTATAAGCCTTTCATGAGTTCAATGCGAAACTTGTGGAAGGCTTATTTCTATTAATATGTCCATATAGTCCAATAGGTTGTCTTAATTGACCTATTGATGGGTGTGAGATGTGCTTATAATGAAAATGAAAAGATGCAAAATCGTTCATCCATATTGTCAAACGGGAGGTCGATTAATAGTGATAAAAGAATAAGGTCATTATGATAGCGCTGCCAACGTACAGGCGTTTTGCGAAATAGGCGATAAAGAATTGCGATAGATGGAGGAAATCACTTTGATTGAGAAAGGTTCAGTCTTCACGGCCTCGGAGCATAATGTACGGGAAGGATTTCCTTTCGCAATCTCGCATTGGATTCACGATGCCGATAAAGAAATTCTTTGGCATAGCCATGAATTCATCGAGATCGTCTTCATTGTAGACGGTTCTACCACACATGTGTTCCAGGCACCGAACTCGAGTAAATTCGAAAGTAAGGTGAGCAAGGGGGACATTTTTATAATAAATCCCGGAGAACTGCACACCTACAAGATTTTAAAAGACGAGCGAATCGAAGTCATTAATATGCTGTTCTATTCTAATATTGTGGATTGGACTCTCATCAGAGACGCCGAAGAAATGGACTTGATGGATTTCTTCTATGTTCAGCCGTTTTTGCCTCCCGAAGCCAGATTCGGAAACGTTCTTAAATTGAACAAGGAAGAAGCGGTGTTTGCCCGTCAAATGGTCGAAAATCTGGCTTATGAGTATAAAAACAAAAAAAACAATTACAAACTGCTGATCAAACTGATCATGACCCAATTAATCGTCGTTTTGAGCCGTATGTTTGCGGAGCAAATGACTGTGTATAGCTCACTAGGATTAGTGAAAACGCTTAAAATAGAAAATATTCACCGAGTATTGGGCTATCTGGAACGTCATTACTCCGAAGATATTTCATTGGAACAGTTGGCGAAAATCTCTATAAGTAGTGAAAGGCAAATGACCAGGATATTTAAGAGCATAACAGGTGAGACGATATTCGGTTATTTGCACAAGCTCAGGATAGAAAAGGCGAAGAGTCTGCTGCTCGTTACGGATAATAAGATATCGGATATTTGTACAGCGGTAGGGTTCAACGATATCAGCTTCTTTAACAAGGTTTTTAAGAAAATCGTAGGCGTCAGCCCCAAAGATTATCGAACTTCTAAAGCGCAAACAGGGAGCATTAAAAATGAATTTATCAGCACATTGGATATGGGTAGATGACGATCTCGATTACAAAAAGAAGGCGTGTCACTTTAAACGGGATTTCGTGGCGGACGTTCTTCCCGAAAACTATCAAGTGTTCGTTTCCGCGGATAGTCTTTATCAATTATTCGTTAACGGACAATTCGTTTCTAGAGGTCCTTGTAAAGGGGACGATTACAGGCAATATTTCGATCGCGTCGATTTAGCCCCGTACATGCGGGTAGGGACGAACGTTATCGTTGCATCGGTCATCCGCTTCCCGAATGAAAGCTTGAGCAATCTTTCGTTCAAGACCGGTACGATCTCCGTCGTATCTTCGTCCCGCGGCGGCTTTCTGCTCGCGGAAGAACGGAACCTCGATCTGAACTTGGGTCTGTCGACGGACGATAAGTGGAAGGCCATGCCTAACAATGCTATTTCGTTTAGGGAAGCTGAACATGCTAAATATGTCGGTGACATGGAAGACGTAGACGGGAACGAATTTCCTTATCGCTGGGAGTTAAATGCCGCTGATATCGGTATCTGGAAGAACGCCAAAACGATTTGCACCGCGGATTCCTCTCTCAAAGGCGGCTTGCTTAACCAATGGCAGCTTACGGAGAGAGACATCCCATTCCTGTACGAGAAGGATATCGGCTTCGCCCGCGTGATGAAATCCAGCAATGAACGAATCCCATGGATGGATTTAATCGAGGGCAAAGAGGTAAATATTCCAGCAGGCGGGCATGAATGGGCAGAGTTGGACGTCGGGGAATTGACTACGGCTCGTTTGAAATTGCTGATGACCGGTTCCCAAAATTCCAAAATCAAAATGACGTACGCGGAGAGCTATGTAGCAGAATTCGACAACAGCGGAAATCTGTATAAAGGGATTCGAGACGACGCGAAGGGATGGCTGCAAGGAGAATTCGACCGCTATTTGTTAAGGGAGGGGACACAATTTTACGAGCCTTTTTCATACAGGACTTTTCGATTCCTGCGGCTCGATATCGAAGCGACGGATCAGTCTTTAACGATCAAACGGTTGCAGCTTACAGAAACGGGTTATCCACTCGAGATTAAAGGAAGTTGGAAGTCCGGGCATTCCAAGTGGCAAAAGTTATGGGACATCAGCGTTCGAACGCTGCAGCGATGTATGCACGACACCTATATCGATAGTCCCTACTACGAACGCATGCAATATTCGATGGATACGATGCTGCAGATGTTGTTTACTTACCGGCTGTCTACGGATGACAGGCTTGCGAGGAAAGCGATACTCGACTTTCATAGCTCCGTCATGCCTAACGGGATGATGGCATGCAACTGGCCGGCTAAGTTCAAGCAGGTCATTCCGGGATTCTCGATCTATTGGATCATCATGCTTCGTGATCATTACGAATATTTTGGAGATTTAGAGCTTGTAAGCAAATATTTACCGACCGTCGAGCGAGTTCTAAATTATTTTATTGCGAAAATAGACAGCCGTACAGAATTGATTTCGGATATCGGATACTGGCAGTTCGTAGACTGGGTCGAAGAATGGACGGACTCATTCGGTTCGCCGCTTCAAGAAAATGAATCCATCAATGTGATCTATAACCTGATGGTCGTATACGGACTGAGGACCGCAGCCCAATTGAATCGGTACGCAAATCGCGAGGATGTCGCCGCGGAGTTTGAGACGAGAGCCGTTCTTCTCTCGAGAGCTATAAATTCCTCGGCATGGTCTCCCGTTGAGGGTATGTACAAAGACACACCGAATCGGGAGGATTTCAGCCAGCATGCACAGGTATGGGCGGTTCTTGGCGACGTGTTGGTTGGGGACGCAGCCAAATCGGCGATGTTGAAGAGTCTAAATGAAAAAAAGGTAGCCAAATGTTCGTATTCCATGTCGTTTTTCTTGTTCAGGGCTTTAGAGAAAGTTGGATTATATAGCCATACGAATAGCCTTTGGGACAACTGGATTCAACTGTTGGACAAGAACGTCACGACATGGCCGGAAGACCCGGTGACGCAGAGAAGCGATTGCCATGCATGGGGGGCAATTCCGATCTACGAATTTTCAGCTTGCATTCTGGGGGTAAAGCCTCTACAGCCCGGCTATGAAGAAATTCTGATCGAACCGCATGCGGAGTATTTCCGACAAGCTGAAGGCACGGTGTCTACACGGTGGGGACCGGTGTACGTGAAATGGGAACGAGACGATCATCGATTCGGCCTTCGGGTTCGATTGCCGGAGCCTCGCAAGACGGTGGTGGTGATGCCCAATGGCGAGCGGCAGGTATTCGCGGGCAGAACAGAATTTTCTCTTGAACAAGGAACCAGGGTTGCATATGCGAACGGAGGAGGTGAAGGCATGGATTGAATATATCAAGATTTATCGGATCGGGATGGATTGTACGATTACAATTGGTCTTATCTACTAGAGGGGGAGAATCTATGAAACGATTTCGAATGGGAATGACTTCACTTTTGCTGTTGGCAATGGTATGGTTGGCGGCTTGCATGAACAATCCGGCGCCTTCTTCTTCACAGCCGTCTTCAGCTACGAGCGGCTCCAAAGATCCTTACGTTATTCAAGTGCTTCACTCCACGGCAACGAACATTAAGAAGAGCGATGAAACCGAAATCGGAAAAGTAATCAAGGAGAAATTCAACATCGTTTTCGAGTATGTCAGCTTTACCGGGAACGAGCTGGATCAGATGAATTTGATGCTGTCCGCGGGCAACTATCCCGAAATCGTGAGACTTTCCGACAACAGCGTTTTGGATAAATACATTAGAGCCGGTGCGCTTCTGCCGCTGGACGATTTTCTAACTAACGCTCCGGAATTTAAAAAGCGTTACGATGCTCAAATCCCGCTTTGGCGTTTGCCTGCCCATGATAGCAAACTGTACAAGTGGGAAAATAACGTTCCGACGGATTTCAAAAATAATCTGGAAGCTCTGGATGTCGCGGTGCGCATCGATGTTCTGGAAAAAGCGGGTTGGCCTGAGCTGTTATCGACGGACGACTACATTCAATTTTTGAAGCAAGCCATGAAAGATCATCCGTCAACGAACGGACAGAAGTCAATCGGGATGACGGTTCCTTTTGCTGAGCCTTGGGGCGTTCAAGGGATTGCCCCGATTATGTATGAAAAAGGCGGAAGATACAGTACCGCAGCCGGTAATTTGAGCGTCATATGGAATCAGGTCGATCAACAATATGTCGATATGATGGAAAACGAGTATGTGAAAGAAGGCTTCTTTTTCTTCAATCAGCTTTATCGGGAAGGGATTTTGGACAAGGACAGTTTTACGGATTTATTGCCGCAGGCGACGGAGAAGCTAGTGAGCGGAAGGGCGTTATCCACCTGGTATCCCGTAAGTGTGGACAACGCTTCCGCGATCAAATCCGGTCATCCCGAGTGGCAAATGATTAATTTGCCGATCCGCAGCAAGACGCAAATCGAGCGAAACGAAAAGCGCCAAATCCGCGTTGAGGATACCCGGTCCTATGAAATGTACTCGATTACCAAAAACGCCAAAGATTCCAAAAGAATTTTCGAGCTGCTGGAATGGGCCGCCTCCGATGAAGGGAAAATACTGCTCCAGTCCGGTATCGAGGGAAAGCATTACACGATCGAGAATGGCAAACGCGTAGCGACGGAGGACTATAAAAACATTATCAACGATCCTATGCAAAGCTCCCAAGTCGGATTCCGCATGTTCCCGTTTCTTGGCTACGTTGGCACGAATGCGCCTGACGGAGTTCCGTACGATATGAAAATGGATCCGGTTTTAACGGATGAGATGACGCTATCGCCGGAGTTGAAAAACGCTTATACCCAGTTGGGATGGACGGATTCGAAGCAGTATTGGCGCGAGACGGGCAAAGCAGCACCAACCGGAATCGCCGCCGCTATCGCCATCGATTCCACTTCGGAATTGGGCGCATTGCAGCAGAAACTGATCGAATTCAGAGTTAAAAATACCACGAAGCTGATCATTGAGCCTAAGAGCGACGAGGACTTCGAAAAGCTGTACAGCCAGATTATCAACGATTATCGGAAACTGGAGCCGGAGAAAGTTGTGAACATGTACAACCAGCTCTATCAAGAAAAACTGGCTCAACTTGAATCTTTGAAATAATCAATCGTTTGATCTGGAGATTAACGGACAAGCCGATCAAAATTGCGGATGTCCGTTAATCGCCAACAGCTTTGACGAATCAACGCGGGAAATGCACAAACGATGGGGGAATACCATATGGGAACCGGGTTCGAAGCAACTCATGTAAACCGTTCCGAGGCAAGACAAAAAATGTTTAGAAAAGCTTTGAATCAACGCTATTTATATTTCATGATCCTGCCCGCAATCGCCGTCGTCATTACGTTTAATTACGTGCCTCTATTCGGTTGGGCGATCGCTTTCATAAATTATCGTCCGGGATTTAGCCTATGGCAATCCGATTGGACAGGGTTGGAGCAATTCAAATCGTTTTTCATGCAAAGCGACGATTACATTCATGTTCTTCGTAACACGCTGGCTATGAATGTGGGTTCCTTGTTTTTTAATTTGGTAAGCGCCTTCTTTTTCACGATTCTTCTGAATGAGATCCGAATAAAGTTATTCGGAAAAATCATTCAAACGGCGACTTTTTTTCCGTTCTTCGTATCCTGGGTCATCATTTATACCCTGGTCAACGCGTTGTTTGCCCCATCTTCGGGCGCCGTTAACGAAACGTTAGTTAACTGGGGCATTCTCGAGGAAGGACTCAATATTCTGGGCGATAAGAAATACTCTTGGCCGTTAATGATTTTTTTGGGGAATTGGAAGTACTTAGGGTACAATACGGTCATTTTTTTAGCGGCTATTGCCGCGATTTCGAACGAAGAATATGAAGCGGCGGATATCGAAGGGGCTAATCGTTTCCAGAAAATAAGGTATATTACGATACCCAATCTGATGCCGACGGCGATCGTGCTGCTTATTCTCAATAGCGGATGGGTTCTCAACTCAAGCTTGGAGTCGTTTTTCTTGTTTACGAATACGGCAAACTGGGAGACTATGGAAGTCTTCGACATGTACATTTACAAGTTTGGGTTGCAATTGCTGAACTATCCTTACGCAACGGCAGTCGGAATCATGAAAACCTTCGCAAGCATATTGCTGCTTCTATCGGTTAACGCGATTGCCAAAAGATCGACAGGGAAGTCCATCTTATAACGATTGAAGGTGAAACAATGAAAAGAAAAACGGCAGGCGGGCTTGCGTTCGATCTTTTAAATTATATTTTTATGGTCATCGTCTTATGTATCATGGTTCTTCCGTTTCTATATATTGTAAGCTTTTCGTTAAGCGATCCTAGCCGGTTAAAAGGAGGATTCGTCCTTATTCCAGCCGGATTGTCCTTCGATGCATACAAGCTAGCTTTTAAAGACCCAGCAATCGTCCAGGGGATCTTCATCTCCGTCGCGAGAACGCTCGTCGGACCTGCATTAATGCTCCTCGTCACCTCCATGGCCGGTTATGTTCTAACCCGGAACGAATTGGTAGGGGTCCGGTTTTTGCGCAAGTTTTTCGTGTTTACTCTTTATATTTCTAGCGGCCTCATTCCTTTGTATCTTGTGATGAATTATTTGAATTTGCTAGGCACCTTCATGGTTTATATTCTGCCGGCCGCCGTGTCCGTTTTTAATATGATCTTGATCAAAACTTATATCGAAGGTATGCCTAAAGGTCTCGAAGAAGCGGCCGTTATGGACGGAGCGAATGAATTCGTTCTCTTCTTTAGAGTCATCTTTCCCGTTTGTCTTCCGGTCTTAGCGGCGGTGACATTATTCGAAAGCGTCAACCAGTGGAATGCATTCATCGATACGCAAATCTACAATACGATGTCTCCGAATTTATTTTCGTTGCAATATGTGCTGTACAATACGTTAAACTCAACGACATCCAATCTGGAGCTGTTGAAATCTCAAGTATCCAACAACCAAAACATCGCGACGCCGCAAAGCCTGAAAATGGCGATTACGGTCATTACGGTGCTGCCGATCGCCTGCGTGTATCCGTTCTTGCAAAGGTTCTTTATGAAAGGTTTGTTAATCGGTTCGATTAAAGGATAGTAGGAGACCTAACGACATGACATAAGGAAGAGGCCGATCTGCGCGTCAGAAGATACGGGCAGGGAGTCGGTTAATTAACGAGCAGGGGTGAGTGGTTTTATGAGAAGAACGAACGAGTTCACGAGGAAGTTCAACCTTTTCATCACGGCGATTCTGGTTGTTGTCATGACGATGACGGGAATATCGCCACAACAGAGAGCGTACGCCGAACCAAGCTCCGATGTAGCGGATATTGCCATCCCATGGCCTGTAACTGCAACGATCGGCAAGGAAAGCGGGGGAGCGGTGCTCAAGATAGACGGGGAGATCGTCAACCCCGTTTTCATGTACGGAAACACGATGAAGCAATTTCCGGATTACTCCGCATTTTTGGACACGATCGACAAGGTCAAGACGCGTGATGTCCATGGCTATATGTGGGTGAACGTGCTAAAAGACAATGCTTGGAACGCACAGGTGAACGATGACGTTTTTACCCGCGACCCGAATGCATACGGCATCATTAGAGTCGGACTTCAAGATGAAATGTCGTTTGACGCCGGAGAATATTCGATCACCGAGAAAGGCAATCGGCCCGGATGGCCTTCGGTCGCGTCCATGGCTTGGAGAAGCGAGCTGGATTCCACGATTTCGAATTACTTGGAATGGTTAAGCCAGCAGCCTTATGCGAATCGAATTATAGGCTTTCAAATTATGGGCATGGAAACGGGAGAGTGGTTTTATAACTCCAACGATCTTAGCGTTGGCAACGGCGAGGACTATTCGGCTCCTATGGTTGCGGCGTTCAGGCAGTGGCTGACGGATAAGTACGGATCGGATGCGGCGCTCAAGGCGGCATGGAACGATCCGGGAGTCACGCTGGCAACTGCATCAATTCCAACGGCTGCCGAAAGGGACTATACGGCGGAAAACTACTTCAGGTCGATGGCAACCGAGGGGAAAACGATTGATTATCAAACCTTTTATAGCGAAGAGATAGCGGGGATGATCAATTACGTAGCCGGACTTTTCAAGCAAAAAACGGATTCGAGAGTGCTTGTAGGGGCTATGTACGGCTATCCGTATATGTTCGCGACCTATGTTCGTCCTTCGAATCACGGTCACCAAGGGCTTAGAAAAATATTGGAGTCAAATGAAATCGACTTCATCGGGGCGCCGGTACAATACAACAATAGGCGCATGGGCTTAAGCGCCGAACCGATGGGCGCATTTGATTCTCTTGCGCTTAACGGGAAAATGCTGATCGTCGAAAACGATACGAGAACGCACGTCATCGATAGTACGCCATATACGGACGACCAAACTTATCGGCCTAGGGTGTTCAGCCTGCAGGAAACGCTCGATGTCACAAGACGGGAAACCGCCAATGAGATTATTACCGGGGGCGGACAGTACTGGATGGATCTGTTTTCGCACGGATGGTGGAACGATGAGGACATCTGGGACGAGAATCAGAAGCTCATCGCATTGCAAGGGAGCAAGTATCTGATTTCCGCGGACAGAACCTTTAGGCCCGATGTCGCGGTCATTTTGGACGAAGAGTCTTACAGTTATCATACCTTGATTACGAATTACAATACGCCTACCAATAACCCTTATGCTCCCGTGGATCAACCCGATAGCGGGTTCGGTCATTTGCTCGCGAGACAGCAGAGAGAATTGGCCAAAAGCGGTGTGAAATACGGGTACTACCTCATGTCGGACGTAGATAAAATCCCAAGCACCGTTAAAACTTATATTTTCCTGAACG
Source organism: Paenibacillus agaridevorans (assembly GCF_018604145.1). Lineage (NCBI taxonomy): Bacteria > Bacillati > Bacillota > Bacilli > Caryophanales > Paenibacillaceae > Paenibacillus > Paenibacillus agaridevorans. Next base: position 8,713,416 of record NZ_CP075889.1, read on the forward strand.
CTTACCGGGTGACAAACGCTCAAAAGGCCAGCATTGATAGTTTGAAGAAAGACGGTAACGTTTTGGTCTTCATTCGTGCGCCTGGCTATTTCAACGACACCGGTTCGGATGTAACGAACATTTCCAATCTAATCGGGATGACCATGAGCAAGGCGACGCACACCAGTCCGGCAACCCAAATCTTCGATTCGTCCGACCCGGTCACGGCAGGCAGCGGAGTGTCGGTATACGGCGGCTGGAAAATAGGCGGAGATACGGGCGAGGTCGAACCCGTCTACTCTTACACGCCGTCTTTTTACGTAACTGATAGTCAAGCCGCGGCAATCGGACATTACGACACGGATCCAGGGAAAATTTCTTTCGCCAGGAAGGAATTCGGGAATTGGACTTCGATCTTTAGCGCGTCAGGTTCTTTGCCGGCCGGTCTGATTAGATCGATCGCGGTGAATGTCGGCGGCGCTCATTCCTACTACAATGAGGGGACCGATAACGTCCGTACCGACGGAAAAATTTTAATGATGCATGCTAGCGTCGGTAACTCGGGAATCAAAACGATTTATTTACCTCGTCCTTCTAGAGTCGTTGACCTTATCGCTAATCGTACCGTTGCCACGGGCGCAACGTCGTTCAGCTTCTATCTGGGAGAAACGCGAACGGCTCTATACAATATTTTACCAAATGATAGCCTGATAGAAGAAGTCGAAGGCGGAACGGTAACCAAATCGGGTTCTTGGTCGGATGACATGAAATATGGATACAGCGGCGGCAAGGCCGTCATTTCCAATCAAGCAGGCGACAGCATTTCTTACGCGTTCAATGGAACGGATCTCTCGCTTAAAGCTTCTACCGGTCCGAACAGAGGCAGGGCAAACGTCGTCATTGACGGCATCGAGTACCCGTATATCGAATTGTATTCCCCCAATTTCGAATATAATAAGGAATTCGTTATCGCGCAGGGGTTACCTTCCGGGCCTCATACGATCGAGATTACGGTAGACGATAACAAGCATAGAAACTCTTCCGGCACCGCAATTGCGTTAGATGCCTTCGTAGTGGGGGAAACGGTAACCGGGCCCGGATCAACGCCGGCTCCGTTTCCGGTTCAACAAACGATCTTTACGACACAAACTCCGCTTGCCTATGGCTCGGATGCGTTATATGAACTGGGAACGAAATTCAAAACGACCGTTGACGGTTCCATTACGAAAGTCAGACTGTATTCCGGCGTTAACGAAGGCGAACTCCACAAAGTCAGCATTTGGAGAGTGAGCGATGGAACGAGATTATCCGGACCGCATAACTGGATCCTTTCTCCGGGGAATTCCGAATGGAAGGAATTCGAACTCCCAGCGCCATTAAAGATTAAGGCAAATACCGATTATATCGTTTCCGTTACGAACAGTCCCACCGATAAAATTTACGCCGTATCGGACGACGGTTTTAACGCTCCGATTTCGAACAGAAATCTGGTCACCTACTCCGGTAGCGGGGTGTATTCCGGCACGTTAGGTTCGATGCCGAACGCGACTAGCCTAAATCGGAATTATTTTAGGGATATCGTTTTCATACCGAGCAATTCGGAACAAATTTTTACATCGCAGGTTCCTGAAACGTTCTCTTACGATGCGCAATATGAACTGGGTACGAAGTTTAAGACGAAGATAAAAGGTTTTATTACGAAGGTAAAAGTTTTTGCAAGCGAGGAAGAGGGAGGCAACCATTCCGTCAGCCTATGGAGGGCAAGCGATGGAGTGCGCATAGCTGGGCCCTATACCTGGAATATCGCTTCAGGAACCTCAGGTTGGAAGGAATACGAGCTCCCCTCGCCTCTGAGCATCGATGCCGAAGTCGATTACATTGTATCCGTTACGAATAGTTCAACCGACAAGCAATATGCCGTCTCGGATAATGGTTTTAGCAGTCCGATACAGAATGGGCATATGGTCACCTACGTCGGCAGCGGAGTATACTCCGCCACGTTGGGTTCCATGCCGACGGAAACGAATCTGAATCGAAGTTACTTTAGGGATGTCGTATTCGTACCTACACACGGGGAGAGTGTCCTTGCCGCGCAAACGCCGAGCGGTTACGGTTCGGATCAGCAATACGAATTAGGAACGAAATTCAAGACGACGGTTAACGGTCATATTTCCCGAGCGCGGTTGTTCACCCATGAATACGAAGGCGGCAATCATACCGTAAGGATATGGAAAGCGAGTGACGGCACACTGCTTGCCGGCCCCTATCAATGGAATGTAACCGCTGGAGTTCGCGGCTGGAGAGAGTTTATATTGCCGACTGCTTTAAGCGTAGCCGCTAATGAGGATTACATTATATCGATTACCAATAGTTCCACGGATAAGGTTTATGCATTCGCGGAAAATGGTTACGGCAGTCCGATCGTTAACGGCCATTTAGTCACCTACGCGGGCAGCGGCGTATTTTCAGGCACGTTGGGTACGATGCCTACCGCGACTTACGGCCAGAGAAACTATTTCAGGGATGTTGTCTTTCAGCCGGGATGACCGATGCAGGCTTCTCACGACCGACCGGCTAAACTTAAACAAAAAAGGAGCATGTTCAATTTGACATGCTCTTTTTGTAAGGAATTAGCGGCATTTATTTAGAGTGCGAACCTTTAAGGCTTCGACCTTTGCCATGAGGAATGCACAGCGGCGTCCCGAAGATGGGATCGACCGTCATTTGGCATGCCATGCCGAACACTTCGCGTATCAGTTGTTCGGTCATAATAACCTCAGGTTTGCCTTGGGCATGTATATGCCCGTCTTTTACGGCCACGATGTGGTCCGCATAACGGCAGGCTAGATTGATATCATGCAGGACCATGACGATGGTCCGTTTTTCCTGACCGTTCAGGTCGAACAGCAAATCGAGGATTTCGATCTGATGGGACATATCCAAATATGTGGTTGGCTCATCCAGCAAAATGGTTGGCGTATTCTGTGCAAGGGTCATCGCGATCCAGGCGCGCTGGCGTTGACCTCCGGACAGCGAATCGATCGAAAACGAGGATAACTCCTTCATGTGAGTAACCTCAAGCGCCCGGTTAACCATTCTCTCGTCTTCGCGCGTCCATTGCTGCAGCCAGCTTTGATACGGGTAGCGTCCTTGTTTGACGAGCTGGTGAACGGTTAATCCTTCCGGGGCAAGCGGACCTTGAGGTAATATAGCGAGCCGTCTGGCAATTTCTTTGCTCGAAAGTTTGGCGATTTCGGTTCCGTCGAGCAGGATGGACCCTTCTTGCGGTTTTAGCAGGCGGGCCAGGGACCGAAGCAACGTCGATTTGCCGCAGCCATTGCTGCCGATCAACACGGTGATTTGTCCCGATGGCACAAGCAAGTCCAGTTGATTGAAAATTTCTTTTTGCCCGTACGATAACGTCAAGTTTTTCGCTTGGATGGAGGACATGGGAACGGCTCCTTTTGTAATGGAATGCGGCAACGGCTAGGAGCCGTTGCGATGTCGGTACAACAAGTAGATGAAGAACGGCGCTCCGATCGCGGCCGTAAACACGCCAGCGGGAATATCCAGCGGTAAAAAGGCAATCCTTGCAACGAGATCGGACAACAGCAGTACTAAAGAACCGATAAGCGCAGACACCGGAATGACGCCTCCGTACGAAGGACCTACAAGCTTGCGGGCGATATGCGGGGCCATTAAGCCAATGAAGTTAATTGCTCCGCCGATAGAAACGGCCGCACCTGCCAGCGCGACGCTGATGATGAGCAAAATTGTCCGTTTGATCTGAACGGAGCTTCCTACGCTTGTAGCGACTTCATCGCCAAGTTCCTGTACGTTAAGGTGGCGCGCGTACAGGATCGCGACCGGGAACAGCACAACGATCCAAGGCAGCAACGTGTAAACGTCTCTTACCCAAGAGACGCCGTATATGCTGCCGGTCATAAAGGTAAAGGCCTTTACTGCAACTGCCGTAGGCGTGAACGACGATGTCAGGATTAGCATGTACGTAACTGCCGTTATCGCGGTAGCCATCCCGATGCCGATGAGGACGAGCCTTAGCGGGGTCACGCCATTACGGTAAGCAAATAAGTAGATCAATAAAGCTGCGGCAAACGCTCCGAGTATCGCGCTCAGAGGCATATAGCGAATGCTGACATGCGAGAAGTACAGGATAAAGATGACGGTTCCCAAGGAAGCCCCGCCCGAAATGCCGATAATATCCGGAGAAGTCAGCGGATTTCTCACTATCCCTTGAAGCAAGGCGCCGGATACCGCGAGAGCGGAGCCGACCATTACGGCAATGACGACGCGAGGCATCCGAAGCGATTCGATGATCATGGTGTCGGGCGAATCCAAGGTTCCAAACAATATACGAATGACGTTAGCGGGGCTGATCGTCTTGCTGCCCAGCCCGACGCATATGACGATGGCCGCGATGTTGGCAAGGAGGAGCATGAGGATCACCATGACCGTACGGCGCTCGAGCTGGAAGGAAAACATACGGTTTCTAATCGTGACAAGTTTGCTCATTTTAAGAACGTCCTCCTCTTCTTGCGATAAAGACGAAGAAAGGAACGCCAATGACGGCCGTCATAATGCCAACGGGGACTTCCTTCGGAAACGAAATGTACCTGGAGCCGACATCGGCCGCCAAAAGCAGGATGGCTCCGTATACGGCACAATACGGAATGACCCAGCGGTAGTCCAAACCAACCAAATAGCGCATTAAGTGGGGCACGATAATGCCAACGAACGCGATCGGACCGGCCATGGATACCGATCCGCCGGCTAACAGCACAATGATGACGCCGGCAGCCAACTTGATGTAGATCGTTTTCTGTCCGAGTCCGACTGCCACGTCCTCTCCCAGCGTCAATACGTTCATGTGTCTGGCTAATAGGAACGCGCCGACCAATGCGATTCCGATATATGGAGCCGCGGCCGTGAAGATATTAAGATCCCGTCCGGCGACCGAACCTACGAACCAATAAAGCACTTGATCGAAGGTCTGTCCGCTCGTCAAAAGGACGCCCAAGGATAGAGAGGAAAAAAATGCGGTCAACGCGGCGCCAGCCAAAGTAACCTTAAGCGGCGTCAATCCGTCATTGCCGATAGAACCAAGGGTATACACAAGCGTGGCCGTAAAAGCCGCGCCGACGAATGCGAGCGTTGCGAATGCGGATAAACCGCTAACCCCGAAAAAGGCAGACCCCGTAACGATAAAAAACGCAGCTCCCGCATTGATGCCGAATAAGCTTGGCGAGGCGAGCTGGTTTCTCGTGATCCCCTGCATCAACGAACCGGCGACGGCCAGGCTCGCTCCCGCAGCCGCGGCAATCAGCGCGCGAGGCATCCTTGCGGTTTGGATGATAAGATGTTCTTGCGAACCGTCGAATCTCACGTAAGAATCCCAGATTGTGCGCCAACTGATGTCAGCCACTCCAAATACGATGCTGCTGACGATGCCCACGGCAAAAAGCAGCAGCCCAACGAATAGACCAACTGCCTTCTGAGAGCTTGTTTCTAATAATGTCTTCATCTTGTCCTCTTTCCTTGTCGCTATTCCAAAGTGGGATATGTCCTGTATAAAAAGAGTGAAAAAGCTACCCAATTATTTTAAGGGAAGAGAATGAACGTGTCAACGATTTTGAAAATCATTATCATTTTTTGATTGACTTCGTTTTGATATGCTGGTATAGTTTCGTTTGGACGATAGTGAGAATGGTTTTCAACATAAGGGAGAGAAACGACAATGAAACATGGTTTAATGAAGAAACTTACCTGGACAGCTACGGCGCTGATGATGGCGCTCATGTTAGTGGTTTCGGGCTGCGGGCAATCCGGCTCTAACAATAGCAACAAGGAAAACAATACTAGCGCCAACGGCAATGGCACATCAAATACGAACGAAGAAAGAGTTGTTACTCATGCAATGGGCGACACGCCGATTAAAGGAAATCCAGTTCGTGTAGTCGTTTTGACCAATGAAGGCACAGAAGCGCTTCTCGCTTTAGGCGTAAAGCCGGTAGGCGCCGTGAAATCTTGGACGGGAGATCCGTGGTATGAGCATATCAAAGCGGATATGGAAGGCGTAACTGAAGTAGGGGAAGAAAGCCAGCCAAACATGGAATTGATCGCAAGTCTTCAGCCTGATCTGATCATCGGCAACAAGCTGCGTCAAGAGAAAGTATACGATCAACTGAACGCGATCGCACCGACCGTGTTTTCCGAGACGCTTCGTGGTGCTTGGCAGGATAATTTTAAATTGTACGCGGACGCACTTGGCAAAAAAACGGAAGGCGATCAGATTATCGCGGAGTATGATGAGAGAGCTGCCGACTTTAAGAGTAAAGCAGGAGACAAATTAAACAAAAAAGTATCCGTAGTACGTTTCATGGCAGGAAAAACGCGTATCTATTTGGAGGATACCTTCACGGGGATCGCGTTCTCGAAGCTTGGCATTACGCGACCTGACGGTCAGAATTATAAAGATACGTTCGTCGAGGAAATCACGAAGGAACGTTTGCCCGAGGTAGATGCTGACATGTTGTTCTACTTCACCTATGAGACAGGCGACGGCAAAGGCACGGAAATGGAAAATGAAATGTTGAAGGATCCGCTTTGGCAAAGTCTCGAAGTCGTGAAAAACGGAAATGCTATTCGCGTAGACGATGCGATCTGGAACACGGCTGGAGGCGTGATTGCAGCCAATCTCATGCTCGATGAAATTTTCGCCATCTACGACATCAAATAATCCCATCACATGAAACAGCCGGGCGATTGCCTGGCTGTTTTTTGTGCGCTTGGCAGCGCAACGACTAACGGGATGAGTATAGCATTCGATCCGACCAAGCTGGGCAATGGTCAGACAGTGGCGATTTGGCACTATGACGCTGAGAACATGCTAATGATGTGAGCCACCTCAATTTCCACTTCCAAGTGGAGGTTGAGGTTCTTTTATTAGAAGAAGTCGGGGCATGAGCGGGGCAACAATCGTTTGACAACAAAATAATGCTTGACACAACATATTTGCAGGTATACATTAAATGTGTATTTGTGAGGAGTTGATTGCATTTGTTTGCAAATGAGAGGCGTATAAAAATTACGGAGATGCTCAAGGAAAAGTCCTCTGTTACGGTATCGGAACTCATGGCACTGTTTGAAGTATCGATTGAGACAGTGCGAAGGGATCTGGAATATCTGGAAAAAAGACAAGCTTTGAAAAGAGTACATGGGGGGGCCGTTAGCAATCAGAAAATGAAAATAGCTGCCAGCCTTGAAGAGCGTACATCCGAGAATCGGGAGCTGAAGGGGCAGTTGGCGCGAAAAGCGTTGCAATATATTCGCGAGGACGACATGATCGTGATTGATTCGGGCAGTACTGCAATGGAGCTGGCACCGCTGCTCAAGGATCATTTTCGCAGGCTCAAGATTGCTACGAATTCCCCTGAGGTTTTCGCCGCTTTATGCGATGTAGAAGGATTCGACATGATCCAGATCGGCGGCCAGTACCTGCGGGAAGAAAAAGCTTTTTACGGTCATATGGCATTAGAGACCATAAAGCGGCTTCATTTCACGAAGGCGTTTATATTTCCTTCGACGATTTCGCTTCGTTATGGAATCGGTTTGTTCCATCATGAATTATTCGATATCCAGCGGGGGCTTATCGAGCATTCGGATGAGGTATTCATTTTGGCCGACAGCTCCAAATTCGAGACTCCCGCAACCATTAAAGTTTGCGATTTATCAACCTCGTTCCATATCATAACGGATTCAAAGCTGCCGGATCACGTTTTTTCGCTGTACAAGAACAAATCACTGAACATCATAAAATCCATGGAGTGATTAAAAATGAACCATAAGGTCCTGCTTATTTTGGTTGATGGCATGCGTCCGGACAGCTTATCCATTTCGGGACATCCCTATATCGAACAATTAAAGGAGAAGGCCAGCTACACGCTTTCAGCCCGGACTGTTATGCCAAGCGTAACGCTTCCTTGTCATATGTCGCTGTTCCACAGCGTTCCCCCCGAGCGGCACGGCATTATGGATAATATCTATACTCCCCAGGTGAGGCCGATCGATGGACTTTGCGAGCAACTAAAAGCCAGCAACAAAACATCGGCTCTATTTTATAATTGGGAGCAGCTTCGCGATGTCGCCCTTCCGGGTTCAACGGCGCACAGTTGTTTTATCTCGGGTTCGAATTACGGTTACGACGTTACGAATCGATTGCTTACCGACCATTCGATCGCATTTATAAACGAACACGCTCCCGATTTTACCTTCTTATATTTAGGAGATGTGGATGAGGTGGGACATAAGTATGGATGGATGTCCAAGGAGTATATTGAAGCCGTGTATTTATCCTGGGATTGCATTGAGAAGGCCGTACATGCTATTCCGGAGCATTATAACGTCATTGTTACTTCCGATCATGGGGGTCACGACCGTACTCACGGTACAATGATGCCCGAAGATATGACGATTCCATTGTTCATTAAAGGGAGGGCATTTGCATCGGGTGCAGCTCTGCCGGAAGCTAACATTATCGATATTGCGCCGACAATTGTTAAGCTTATAGGCGTATCGCCGAATAAGGATTGGGAAGGTAAACCTCTGGTGTGATGATTTCGAATTCGATAGCTTCAAATCCAAAGCAGCGCAGTGCTTTATTTTTTAGTATTTTATGTTGTTTGGTCTATTTTACCAGCTATTTGACACGCATTAATTATGGGGCAGCTCTATTAGAAATCGCGCAATCTCTAAACATTAGCAATCAAATGGCAGGCATGGCGGTGATCGGCAGTTTTATTACCTACGGCGCAGGACAGCCTATTTGCGGGTATTTGAGTGACCGGTTTGAGCCGAGAACGATGATATTCGGGGGATTGGTGGCAACAGCATTCTGCAACTTTGCAATAGCATTTATGAGCGACATCTATATGATGACCTTTATTTGGTGCTTAAATGGCTTCTTTCAAGCGATGTTATGGCCTCCTCTTGTACGCGGCATGTCACAATATTTATCGCCCGAGCTCTACCGCAAGACAAGTGTGGGGATCGTTACGGCGTCTTCGGCAGGAACGATCGTGGTTTATGTATGGGTTCCCTTTAGCATTTGGATTTCAGGCTGGCGGCTCTCTTTTGTAATCCCGGGAATCGTTGCGATATTAATTGCGTTATTGTGGATTTTTAGTATCGAGGCTTTTGGTCAAGAAAAAAACGATCAAGTTTCGAAGCCAGTTCCAAGGGGCAGGAAGTATGGGACAGAGCGAAACGTCGGCTCGCTTATTTGGACCTCGGGGCTTCTGCCTGTCATGCTGGTCATCATTCTTCAGGGTGCTTTGCGAGATGGCATTACAACATGGATGCCAACGTATATTCATGATGTTTTTCGATTAAATACGTCTATTTCTATTTTAAGTACGGTCGTTTTGCCCGTATTCACTATTTTCTGTGTAGCAGCAGCTTCACGGATTTACAAATGTATACAGAATGAGCTTAAGGTCTCCGCCTTGCTATGGGGGGCGGGCGTAGTGACGGGTTTGGCGCTTATTGGCTTTTTTTCGTCTCATGCCATGGTTTCTATTATCCTTATGGCTCTTTTGACGGGCTGTACGCACGGCATTAACTTGATGTTAATCAGCCAATTGCCGCTTCATTATGCCAAGTATGGGCGTGCAGCAACGATTTCAGGTATTTTGAATGCATTTACTTATATCGGAAGCGCGATATCTATCTATGGAATTGCAGCGTTAAGCGAAGCTTATGGCTGGCGCTTTACTATTATAAGCTGGACTTTTATTGCGCTAATAGGGCTAATCGTCTGTCTTGGACGTATAAAAAAGTGGAGATTGTTTTTGGAGAAAAAAGAGCTGGAATTCTCATCATAAAGAGTTGGTCACGTTAACGCAAAGGATAAACGCTCTTAGGACATCCATACATTTCAATAAAGCCCGGTCCGCATGCGGACGGGTTTTTTTTGAGTTCATCGCGGATACTTGATTTTGTAGAAATCTTCCGTCATGGCGTTGTCGTACGGATGCATTTAGTTACCCAAACCTCCTGTTAAACGATAAAAACGAACGTTTTCCAATAAATTTGAAATAGCTTTAGCGCCCTTTGGCCCTTATTCTCAGTAACAAGGGGCAAAAACCGGATATCGAGAAAGCGTTGTATCCGGAGCGGAAACTCGCTTGATTAGAAGGCGGCAGTGTGAGGCGGGCGGCCGATAACATCCGGGATGGGGTGAAGAGAAATGGAATATACGTTACTGGGAAAGACGAATTTTCGCGTTTCCAAATTGGGGCTCGGCGGCGCGCCGCTGGGCGGAGACTTTGGCGATACGACGGACGAGCAAGCGCTGCGGGTAATCGATGCCGCGCTGGATCTTGGCATTAATTTTATCGACACCGCGCCTTTGTACGGCAGGGGGGAAAGCGAACGAAGAGTCGGGCTGGCATTAAAAGGGAAGCGGAGCCGCGTCATTTTGGCAACCAAGGCGGTTGTGCGCGGCGTTCCGTATACGTACGGGAATACCCTTCGATCGGTAGAGGAGAGCCTTAAGCGGCTGCAGACCGATTATCTCGATTTGATTCAGCTGCACGAGCTGGAATCCGTAAGTTATGAAGCCGCCATGGAGGGAACCATCAAGGCATTCCTTAAGCTCAAACAGGAGGGAATCGTCCGTGCGTTCGGCGTTAATGCCGGCCGGTTAGACCGGCTGCTGCCTTTTGTTCGGGAGGGGATCGTCGATACCATCCAAACGTTCGGCAGGTATACGCTGATGGATTATACCGCCAAGGATGAACTGCTGCCGCTGGCCAGCCGGGCTCATGTAGGGGTCATTCATGGAAGTCCGCTCTGCACGGGGCTGCTGACGGAGTCGCCGGCGCCTTTCTTGTACAAATACCCGGAGAAGATCGCGGAAGGGGCGCGACGCAAGCGGCAGCTCGAATTTCTCCGGCAGGGCAGGCCGAATGGGCTGGTAGAGCCGGCGTTGCGCTTTAGTCTAACTTGTCCCGACATTGCGGTGACCCTTACGGGGACTACGTCGGTAGAGGAATTGACTCAAAACGCCGCCTATTGCGACGGGAGAGGTTTAACTGTGGAGCACGAGTCCAAGGTACTGTCCCTGTTCCCCGGACAGCCCTTATAAAGGTTGTTCAAAGAGTCCTTTTGAAACACGCACTTATAGCGAAGGGGGAGTAACAGTGAACAAGATCTACTATGTGGCAGTTAATGGCGATGACATCAACGACGGTTTGAGCTTGGAACGCCCGTTTCGCACGATCGGCAGAGCGGCGCAAGCAATGGAAGCCGGAGACATAAGCTACATTCGGGAGGGCACTTACCGGGAGACGGTGGCGCCTCCCCGCAGCGGCAGGGAAGACGCCCCCATTCGTTTCGAAGCATACGGGAACGAAAGGGTAGTCGTCAGCGGCTGCGACGAGGTGACCGAGTGGACGCGGCACGAAGGAAACGTGTACAAGGCGAAGCCGGATTGGGATTTGGGTGACGGCAGCGAAACGCTTGTCTTTTTTGATGAGGAGCTTGGCATGGAAGCGCAGTGGCCGAAAATCCGGGATCGGCTGGATCGCTCGCAATATGCGCGCGTCGGCGCGGCGACCAGCGGGATGACGAACAGCACGATTTTTGACGAAAAATTGCAAGCGTTTCCGGACGGCCACTGGGACGGGGCGATGGTCGCCTGCGTCAATGGGGTAGGCTACTTTATGTCCACGGCCAAAGTGACCGGCTTTGCCGCCGGCACGCTGCATCACGAACAATGGGTCAGCTCGGCCGACCATTATTTTACGAAACCGGGGGATCTGTATTTTATTACCCGGACGCTGCGGGCGCTTGATACGGAGAAAGAATGGTACTACGACCCCGCGGAAGGGATGCTGTATGCGATGGCTCCCGAAGGCAAGCTGCCTCCTCAATGCGCGATCGAGGTGAAGCGTCGCGAATATGCGTTTGATCTGCGGCATAAGGAGCACATTCATATTATCGGCGTGGACTGCAGGGGAGCCGGCATTACGACGGAGGAAGCCAGCCAATGCCTGATTCGGAAATCGCGAATTTACGGCATGGACCGTTCCTTCGGTTACCGCCAGTCGATTTACGGAAGGACGCGAGGCATTGCGCTGGGCGGAGAGGGCAATAGGCTCCGCGACTGCGAGATCTCCCATTTCGAAGGAAACGGCATCTCGATATCGGGTGCGCGCAACTCCGTGCACAACTGTTACATTCATGACGGAAACTTCGAGGCCTCGTATGCGAGCATGATCTGGATGACGGGCGCCGAACACCGGGTTTCCCGTTGTACGATTACGAGGGGCGGCCGAACGTCGATCTCCGGCGTATTCTCGCGATCGACGATCGAGTATTGCGATATTTCCTTCGCTAATGCGCTGACGAAGGATTCGGGCATGATTTATTTGTTCAACCATGACTTTGACCAGACGCAAATTCACCATAACTGGCTGCACGACAATCTGTCCGACCATCTGAGCTTCGGCTTTTACATGGATGCCTGGACGAGCGGCATCAGCTTCTTCCGCAACGTCATCTGGAACATTCCCGAACGGGGCATGGTGCTCAATCGGCCCATCCAGCGGACGCTGATCTACAACAATACGTTTTATCGCAAGGCGATTGCCGATTCGTCCGTTTTCTGCCTGGACGACATGTACGGTACCCATATGGCGAACAATTTGTTCGCGGATGGTGAGATTCGCCGCTGGGGCGGCCACAGCATCGTCTCGCATAACCGCTTTGACGCCGATCCGTTCGTCGATGCGGAGAGCGGGGATTTCCGGCTGCGCGCGGACTCGCCGGTCATCGGTCAGGGCATCCCGATCCCCGGGGTGACGGACGGTTATCGGGGTACGGCGCCGGATCCCGGCGCGTACGAGTTCGGGGGAGAGGAGTGGGTGCCCGGCCACAGCTTCGAGTCTGCCGAGACGCATGACCAGTCCGCCCCCGCAGGCGAGTTCGATCCGCACGAGCATGACCGGACTGCCCACACAGGCGAGTTCGATCCGCTCGGGCATGGCCAGACCGCCTCTGCAGGCGGGTTCGTTCCGCTCAAGCATGAAAGCCTGCTGCGCAACGGCGGATTCGAGTCGGGTTCGCTTGCTCCATGGACGGCCGCTGGCGGGACGCCCCGCCTTGTGTTCGAATGCGCCTGGGATTACAGCAAAAACGGCGGTTATCCGACGGTCGTCCGCAGCAACAGGTACGCGGCTGTTCTTGGACCTGGCGAACGGATCGAGCAGCAGGTAGCAGGACTGAAGCCGAATACGTCCTACATTTTCTTTGCGGGCATCAAGTCGGGAGGCGAGTATCGCCAGGCGATCGAATATGCCGAAGCGAACGGCGGAAGGCAGTGGGAGCGGGAGCCGGACGGCACGCCGGCGATTTATCGGGACGTCCGATACGTTGGTCCGATGCGTTCGAAGGAATGGATCAAGCTGGAAAATATCGATTTTGGCGCCGCGGGCCAGTACGACAATGTATCCATCGGGTTAAACAAAGTGATTGGCCCGGTAACGGTGGAGGTTCGCATCGGCGGTCCCGATGGCGAATTGATAGGCGCTGTCGCGCAGCAGACTCCGTACGACGCGGTTTGGCGTTATTTCGGGGCGCCGCTGGGTTCTGTGGCGGGGGTGCACGACGTATATTTGGTCCTGTCCGGCGAAGGGCAATGTCTGCTGCACAATATCGTGTTCCACAACACGTTCCGGGCGGGGACGGCCCGGATGTCCGTCCGCGGACACGGCGGCTCCGGAGGGGAACTGGTTGTCAACCGCTGGAATTGGGAGAGCACGCTGTCGGAGCTGCATTTTACGACTGGTCCCGAAGCGTCGTCTGTGACGGTGGCGATCGAAAATATCGGCGCGCTTGCGGTTATCGGAATGCCGGCTCAACGAATATATGCCGACGACTGCGGCCTATGGGAGCAGCCGCGATTAAGCCGAACGATAGAGTCCGAACGATAGCGTCCGGAAGATAGAGAACGAACGATAGGGAGAAGGAGGCGGAAAACATGAACGACGGTAATCGGACGCGCGAGCCGGAGCTTCCGGGTATCGCAGTCTCGGAAAGTTGGCCCGCGCCGGCTTGGGCGCTGCAGGAGAGGGCGATTCTCGAGAAGCTGAACAAGGCCGCGACGGAATATGCAGCTCGTTACACTCTGGCTGACGGCACGCTGATCTGGCGGGAAGAATGGCCGGGCATGGACGGCTCCGACGACCCGTACGAAGCGTTTATGAATTTGTCTTTGCTGTATGCGCTGGGGGGAAACGAGGAGGTCGGGCGGCTGTCCCGGCTTATGTGGGAAACGATTACGTGGCAGTGGACGCAATACGGGCAAATTCATCGCGAGTTCGACGCCTATTACGACTGGATGCATCATGGGGAAGGGTATTTGTATTTTTATTTCCTTGGGTTCTCCGATCCGCAATCTCTCAAGCTGAAGCAAAGAGCGGTTCGCTTTGCCCGGATGTACACCGGGGATGATCCGGAGGCGCCGAATTACGATCGCGAGAAACGGCTGATGCGCTCCCCTATTACGGGAAGCCGGGGGCCAAGGTTCGAGATGACGGCGGAGGATTGGGTGACGCATCGGGAGATTTTGGACGATTATCTGGCCCCGTTCGAGGATATCCCCGGCGTCGACTTTGCCAGCGGAAAGTGCCGTTGGTCGGACGATGAAATCTACGGGCATATCATCCGTTTGATGAACGAGCGTCAGGCCAAGGGCGACGTGCCGCTTAATCTTAACGCGACGGGACTGCTGGCGCATACTTACATGTTGACCGGCGACGAAACGCTGCGCCAGCAGGTGCAGGATTATTTGAGTGCCTGGGAAGAGCGGACGGAGCGCAACGGCGGCCTGATTCCCGACAATATCGGCTTGTCCGGTGCAATCGGCGAATACAACGACGGCAAATGGTGGGGCGGTTATTACGGCTGGCGTTGGCCGCATGGCTACGCGACGATCATCGAGCCGGTCTTTAACGCATGCGCCAACGCGCTGCTGCTAACCGGGGACCGGAAATGGCTGAAGCTGGCGCGGGCCGTCATAGACAAGCAGTGGAGTCTCGGACGGTGGCGGGACGGCGTTTGGGAGGCGCCCCATCGCCATTGCGATGAGGGATGGACGGATTGGCGTCCGTTTAACGCGCTGCATCCGGTTCATCTGTGGTATTTGTCCAGGGAGCAGGAGGATCTGGAGCGCGTCCAACGCATCCCGATTCCGGAAGCATTGAGGCGGATCGATCTGCCGTCGAATTCCGGGAGAAATCCGGTGACCGGCAAGGAAACGAAACATTTTATCGGAAATACGATCCCTTGGTTTTTGTTTACGCAAGGCGAATACGAGGGATATCCGGAGTTGATTCTGGATGCCGCCCAAACGTTGATCGACCGGCAGTTGGACAAAATGCGTTCGTCCGCCGGCGACCCGTTAAGCTGGAACTGGGAAAATCCGCTCAGCATCCATGCTTGGCAGGAGTATTGTCCGCTCTACTTCGAAGGGCTGCTGCAGCTTATGCTGGGCGCGCCCATGCATATTTCCCATGGCGGCTTGCAGCATGCCAGCGTCCGTTATTATGACGGGGAAAAGTGCCGGCCCGGCCTGCCGGAAGGCGTAGCGGCGTTGGTCGACAGGCTGGAAGGTTCGACTCTCGATGTGACGCTCATCAATACGGATGCCTCCGCCGCCCGGGAAACCGTTATCCAGGCGGGCTCCTTCGGCGAGCATCAGTTTACCGAAGCGGTTGCGTTTAATTGCGACGGGCAGGAGGTCGGGGCCTTGACGCTGCAAGATAGATGGCTTCGCGTCGCGCTCAGTCCCGGCAGCGGATTAAAGCTGCGTCTGACGATGGAGAGGTACGTTAATCGGCCGAGCTACGCGACGCCTTGGTTCGATCCTGCGGTTGATGTCCGTCCGATTATGCCCAGATCGGGAGATTAGCGAAAGGAGAGAAAGACGAATGCTGGAAATTCGCGCTTATACGGAAGTGCTGCTGACCCATCCGATGGTGGCGGCGGGGCCTGTCCCGAGCGCCCAGGATCCGGACGGGGTGTATCCCTATGAGAGTTATGCGGAAACAAGCCGCCGCCCCGTCCTGAAGTCGTATCGATTCGTAACTTTGGAGAACGATCGCCTCAAGGCGACCATTTGTCCGGACCTCGGCGGCAAAGTGTACTCCCTGATTCATTCCGCGTCGGGCAAGGAGACGCTTTACGCCATTCCCGCGGTTCGGCCCGTGCGTATATTGCCCCGGCAATTTTTTATTGGCGGAGGGATCGAGGTCAGCTTTCCGATCTCCCATACACCCGTGCAAATCGTGCCCGTCCTTTACCGGACGATGGAGACGGAGGATCGGATATTCGTCTGGTGCGGAGAGCGGGAAACCCGGTTCGGCATGCATTGGACCGTGGAGTATTCGCTCGGCCGGAACGACGATTTCCTGACGCAGCGCACCCGATTCTATAATCCGACATCCGAAGCGCATCCCTGGATGTCTTGGTCCAATGCGGGAGTGCCTGCCCGCGCGGATAGCGAATTCCAGTTTCCGAACGGGCCCGTACTTGCTCACGGCGATCGGATGGAGACGCTGGATTGGGCGAAGGACGGGCCAAAAAGGCAGCGTGACATTGATCGGATGACCGGCTATTTCTGGCGGGAGCCGGACTGCCAGGCATTTGGCGTATACACGCCAAGCTTAGGGAGCGGTCTGTACCACGCCGCCGATCGTCGGTCGATGCCCGGCATCAAGCTCTGGTCGGATGGCGTCGGCAAGCACGAGGCGTGGGTTTCCCAATATTCGCTGGACGGGGAACAATGTCTGGAAATTCAGGCCGGACCCATTATGGATCAATCGATCAAGCAGGAACTGGCTCCGGGCGAGTCGCATCATCATGTCGAGTTCTGGATTCCGACGGATCGGCGGCTTGATATTTATCAACTGGCGGTTCCCGAGGTTGAGCTGCCGGAAGTCGACCAAATTCCGTTGTTCGGCTTTGCTCGCGTCGAGGAAACGGAAATATGGGAGCGGGTGGCGGCGGCATGGCGCGCAAACAGGCCCGAGCTTCTGCCGCCGCCGCCCGGGATTGACGACAACCGTTGGGCCATCTCCGGTTATGAGGAACTGGAGGCGGCGCTTCGATTTGCGGCGGCAAGTCGGCCCGACCAGGAGAGCGCTTGGCGAATGCAGCTAGGCGCATGGTATGCGGGCAAAGACCGGATTGACGAGGCGCTTGCGGAGCTTTCGGCATCGGGGGAGGATCGGGCATGGGCCCTTGCCGCCCGGTTGTATCGGCGCAATAAGGGAGATCATGCGAAGGCTGCCGAGTGTTATCGGTCAATCCGTTCGCAAGCGTTCGCCTTGCATCCCCAAGTGACCTATGAGCGTGATTTGGCGTTATCCGGGCTCGGTCCGCAAACGTTGGCCGAGAGGGAGTATTGGCTGACGCGGACAAGCGCCCTGCAGGATGAATGGCTAGCGGAGCGGCGTGCCGCATGGCTTGCGGATTCGGGAAGGTTCGCCGAAGCAAAACGGTTGCTTGCGGGGACGGCATTTCAACTGATCCACCAGCGTTACGCCCGCACGAAGCTGTGGCGCCGGATTATGGAGGGGCTTGGCGAGCAGGAGCGCGAAGCGCCTGCTTTTCTGGGCGAAGACGATTTGTTCGAATTCGGCGCATATAGGGAATACGGGGAGGATTAAGTCATGTATACGGATACGCATGTGCATCTGTGGAAGCTGGACAGAGGGGACTATCACTGGCTCAAGCCGGAGAATGCGACGTTGTACCGGGATTTCTCGCCCGATATGCTGCGGCCGCTTCTCGAAGCGAACCGAGTGGATGAGGTCATCCTTGTCCAGGCCGCCGCAACGCTGGCCGAAACCGAATATATGCTTGAGCTGGCCGAGCGTTATGATTTTATCGCCGGCGTGATCAGCGGACTGAATCCGCTTGACGACGGATTTCAATCCGATTACGAACGGGTAAAGGGGCGCGGGAAGCTGCTCGGATTCCGATGGAACGGTACTTTTTTTCATGCGGCATCGGCCGACGCGCCTGTTAAGCCGGGCCTTCTGGCAGCCATGCGGCTGCTGGAGGTGGACGGTTACGTGGCGGAGATTCTCGTTCAGCCCGGCGATTTGCCGTATTTAACGGCGTATGCATCGCTTGCTCCGGAGCTGGCCATCGTCCTTAACCATCTGGGTGGACCGGGCAAGGCGGCCGTGCAGGAAGGGGAGATGGAGCCTTGGCTGGGGCAAATATCCGAAATAGCCGCGTTTCCGAACGTAAGCTGCAAAATATCGGGAACGATCACGTTGGCCGAAGGCTTTCACCCGGAGAAGCTGACGAAACACGCGGCGCATTTGTTCGAGACTTTCGGTTCGAAGCGGCTGCTGTTCGGAAGCGATTGGCCCGTTGCGCTGCTTGGCGGGAGCTACGAGGAGGTCGTCCGGTTGTTCGAGCGGCTGCTGCCGGACGGGCTCGCGGAGGAGGAGCGGGACGCCGTGCGATTCCGTAACGCGCAGAGGATATACAAGCTGGACTGAGGGGAGGGAGCAAAATGAAGCGATGGATGTTCCGTGCATTGTGGAAGGATGAGCAGACGCGCGGAGAAGCGTGGGCGCAAGTTCATGCTTCGGCGCTGGACGCGCATCTGAAAAGCCGGAAAGTGTCCGTCTGCCACTGGTTTGCCGGGGCGGGCGGACTTTATATTTATGCCGAGACGGAAGAGGCTGAGGAGCCGTCCGTCATTCCTCGCGATATGGCCTTGCAATTTCTGCAGATGTGGCCCGGCTATCCGGAGTCGAAGCCGGCTGCGCTGATGATGGACGTATTTCATGATGGAGAACCCGCAAGCATGGACAGTTGGCGCGGCAGCCGGAAGGTAGAGCGCCGCGTCGGTTCGCTGGCGCGGTTAAAGCCGGAGATGTACAGCAGCTATGTCTATTATCACTATCAGATGCAGGAGGAGCGCCCCTCCGGATTTAACCAGACGTACAGGATCGGGGCGCACGAAAATATGCTGTTCTCCTACTTCGAGCTTCCGGCTTCCCTGGAATATCCGAAGCGGGAAGCGCGCCTAAAGACGAATCATACCCCGCAAGATTGGCATGCCGTCATGTTGCCGCACTTTATTCCGTGGGAAGCAGAGGACGAAGAGGCAGAGCCTGCGTTGTGGCGCGAATTGCAATTGATCTACCAATACGAGCGTTTGGATTGACCGCATTTGCCCGAAAAAAGATGATTGTCATCCTCGGAGCAACGGTCTATAATGTGGATATGAAGCGTTAACTTCGAAACTGACCATAATATGGTGCCTAAACTTCGGGAAAAGGGATAGATAGGATGGAGACGATTCGCAATCAAATTCGCAAAATGTTCGACGGCTTGACGGCAGGACAGAGGAAAGTCGCAAAGTTCCTGCTGGAGGACCCGTGCCGGATCGCGACCCTGTCTGCCAAGGAAGTAGGCGCCCGCACCGACACGAGCGAGACGACCGTGATCCGCTTTAGCGTCGAGGTTGGCTATACCGGCTACGGCATGCTTCAGAAGGAGATTCAGAACGCGCTGGTGCAAGAGCGCAAAAACGCCAATCCGTTCGGCAGTTTGGGCGAGGCGGCCGCCGGCGAGCCGGAAGACCCGGCGGCCTACATCGCATATCGCAGGAGTCTTAATGCGGCGAACGTGGAGCGGACGCTGACGGAGATAAGTCCTGCGGCGCTGGAGCAAGCCGTCGAACGCATCCGCTCGGCCTCGCACATTGCGGTCATCGGCTTGCGGGCTTCGTTTGCCCCGGCTCATTGGCTCACGTACTCGCTAAATATTCTTCGCGGCAATGTCGTCCTCTATCACGGCGGCATGGAGGACGGTAACGCCTTGCTGTCCAGGGTGCAGCCCGGCTGGCTTGTGATAGCGCTTTCATTTCCCCGGTATATGCGGGAAACGCATGAGTTCGCGAAAGAGGCCAAGCGGCGCTCCGCCCAAATCTTGGCGATCACCGACCGCGAATTGTCTCCGCTGGGGTTGATGGCGGATCAACTGCTGAAGGTAGAGGTCGAGCCGCCGGTTACGCTGCAGGGGATGCCGGCCGTCTTCTCGCTGCTGAACACGCTGACCGGCTTTTTGACCGTGCGCGACCGCGAGCGGGTGCAGCAGCGGCTTGCGCAGGAGCAGGCAATCGGGGAGCGCTCGTTTTATTTTGTAAATCCGTTGGATAACGATTGATGGTTCGGGCCCGGCACAAGGCCGGCGCCCGCGATTGGAGGAATGGATCATGGAGCGGTTGGCGTATCGCTCGGTAACGGATTTCGACGAACTGCGGCAGCTGTCGGAGCTTCAAGGCACCGCATGGCCGATGGACATGTTTACTTCCGCCGTCCAGATGAAGGCGGCCGTGCAGCATGGCGGATCGGTTATAGCCGCTTACGAAGGAGAGAGAGCCGCCGGTTTCTGCTACGGCTTCGCGGCATACGACGGCAAGGAGCCTTATTTGCATTCGCACATGATGGTTGTACATCCCGATTACCGCGATCAAGGGGCGGGGACACGGCTCAAGCAGGAGCAGCGGCTGTGGGCGATCGAACGCGGTTATTCCGCGATTACGTGGACCTACGATCCGTTCCAGCTTCGCAATGGTTATCTGAACTTGTGCAAGCTCGGAGGAACAGTGGGCGTCTACATGCCGGCCGTATACGGCGTCGATCAGGCAGGCGACCCGAGCGATCGTTTCCTCATCCGATGGGAGCTGGAGTCCCCTCGGGCATGCGCGGCTGTTCGGGGCGAGCCTGCATCGGATCCGCGTTGGCCGGATTATGCCAAGCTGATCGAAAAGGCGGGGAAACCGGGCAACAGACTGCCGGCGTGGGATTCCGTCCATGGAGGTTATTTGCTGGCCGTGCCTCGGGACGCCGCGGAGATCAAGAAGCGCAGCCCGGAGACGATCGTCGCATGGAAGCGGCAGCTGCGCGAGCTGTGCCAAGAGGCGTTTGGCCGCGGCTACCGCATCGTCGGCCTGCTTCCCGGAGATGCGGAAGTCGACTACTACGTGCTGGAAGGAGAGACTTAGACGTTGAACGCTTCCGAATGGACCGAACGTATTAAGCGTTGGATGGCCGACCATGCCGGGGAAATCGAGCGGATGTATGCGGAATTGCATGAGCTGGCGGAAATCGGCTGGCAGGAGTATCGTACAACCGCCTACATTTGCGAGCGATTAGGCGAGATCGGCATGGAAGTCCGGACGTTCGCCGGGCATACCGGAGCCATCGGCGTCTGGAGCGGTCCGGTCGGCGGCCGCAGCGTCGCGCTGCGCGCCGATATGGACGCGCTCTGGCAGCCGGTGGGCGGACAGTGGCGAGCCAATCACTCATGCGGTCACGATGCGCATATGACGATGGTATACTCCGCCGTCCGTTGTCTGAAGGAAATCGGATATACGGTGCCGGCCGGAGAGATTATGGCGGTGTTTCAGCCGGCCGAGGAACCGGCGGAGGGGGCGAAGGCGCTGCTGCGGTCGTGCCAGCTGGACACCGTGGACTGCATGCTCGGCATCCATCTGCGGCCGCAAAAAGAGCTGGCAAACGGGCAGGCTTCGGCCGGGATTTACCACGGCGGCGTCGCGAACGTGCACGGTCGGATTCGCGGCCGGCAGGCCCATGCGGCCCGGCCCGAAGACGGCATCAACGCCCTTGAGACGCTCGCCGCGATCGTGACGGCCGTCCGAGCCATCCGTGCGGACCAGGAGGCCGGCGGCTCTTGCAAGGTAACGATGGCAAAAGTGCCAAACGAAAGCGTCAACGTCATTCCGGATGAGGCGGAGTTCTCGGTCGATATCCGCGCCACGTCGTCCGAAGAGCTGGAGCGGCTAATGGAGCGCGTCCGGCAGATCGCGGCGGAGATCGGAGCGGCCGACGGGGCCGAGGTAACGATCGACGGGGCGATCAAGGCTGCGCCCGCTACTCCGAATGCCGAAATGGAGCGCATTGTCGGCGAAGCCATCGTCGAGACGTTAGGCGAGAAGGGTCTGGCCGCTCCCGTCGTCACGCCGGGGGCGGAGGATTTTCATTTTTACACCATGGAACGCAAGTCGCTCCAGGCGACGATGATTGGACTCGGCTGCGGATTAGCGCCGGGGCTGCATCATCCGGAGATGAGCTTTGATCATGGAGCGATGCGCAAGGGCGCGGCGATTATGGCCATGTCCGCGATTAAGATATTGGAGGAGAGACGGCAGCGATGAAGATCAGGAGCGTCACGTTAAGACATATGAGCATGCCTTTGCTGAACCCGTTTACGACCAGCTTCGGCACTTTAAAGGATCGGGAGTTTATAGCCGTGGAGGTGACGGATGCGGAAGGAAGATCCGGCTGGGGAGAATCGGTCGCCTTCGTCGAACCTTCTTATAATGAAGAAACGCTCAAGGGCAACTGGCATCTTCTGGAGAAGTTTCTGATTCCTTTGGTAAGCGCGGCGGAGATCGGGCATCCGACCGAGTTGGCGGAGAGGTTTGCTCCCATCCGCGGCAACCGGATGGCCAAGGCGGCGCTCGAGACCGCTTGCTGGGATCTGTATGCCAAGCGGCAAGGTCTGCCGCTTGCGACGGCCATCGGCGCGACAAAGACCTCGATCGAGGTCGGGGTCAGCATCAGCATTATGGCCACGCTGGACCAACTGCTGGAGACGATCGAGCATCGGCTCCAAGCCGGCTACAAGCGGATGAAGATCAAGATCAAGCCGGGTTGGGATGTCGATATCGTCGACGGCGTGCGTCGGAAGTATCCCGATATTGCGCTGATGGTGGACGCCAACTCGGCCTATACGCTTGCCGATGTGGATCATCTGCGGCGTTTGGACGATTACAATCTGATGATGATCGAACAACCGCTGGCGCATGACGATCTTGTCGACCATCGCGAGCTGCAGCGGCAGATGCGTACGCCGATCTGTCTGGACGAGA
This sequence comes from Paenibacillus agaridevorans, assembly GCF_018604145.1. NCBI lineage: Bacteria > Bacillati > Bacillota > Bacilli > Caryophanales > Paenibacillaceae > Paenibacillus > Paenibacillus agaridevorans. The sequence goes on from NZ_CP075889.1 coordinate 8,736,400, forward strand.
GCATCCATTCGGCCGACGACGCGCGCAAAGCGATCGAACTGGGCAGTTGCCGGATTATTAATATCAAGACAGGCCGAGTCGGAGGGCTGACCGAAGCTATCAAGCTGCATGACCTGTGCGAGGAGCGGCAAATTCCGGTATGGTGCGGCGGCATGTTCGAATCGGGCATCGGCCGGGCGCATAATATCGCGCTGTCGGCGCTAAGCAACTTCACTTTGCCCGGAGATACGGCAGCTTCGTCGAATTATTGGGAAGAGGATATCGTCGATCCTGCCGTAATCATGCGTGAAGGGCGGATCGAAGTGCCGCAAGGCCCGGGCATCGGCTATAACGTCAATCTGGAGCGTCTTGCCAAATATACGCTTCATCGGGAAGTCTTCAAGTAAAGCCAACATACCATTCGAGGGGGCGAACGGCATGTTTTCCAAAGGCGATCATAAGACAGACCTCATTAAATCGTTTATTATTTTTGCGACATTGACCGTTATCGTAATCGGCGCTTTCGGATTTTATTTGTTTTCCAATTCTCAGGCTTTGGTGGCCAAGGAGGTATCACGCGACAGCCTGTACCGGCTTCAGCATGTTCGCGATTATTTGGAGACGACCGTGCTCAAGCGCTACGAGGAGCTGTTCCAGGATAAAGTGGTCTCCACCGCTTTCCAGAAATACGACGGGTTGGGCTTGCTGCTGGACGAATCGAACGGCAGTCTGGGTTACCGGTTTCTTGTTCTGCACAATGACATTCAAAATGCCAAGCTGGCGCAAGAGGGATTGTCCAATATTACCGTGCATTTTCTGAAAACGGGTTATACCGTCGATTCCCGGTATATTTACGAGAAACCCGGAAATTCCAAGGATGCCGGGTTTCTCGGCGAACTGAGCCGATTCCCGCTAAATCGCTGGACGATACGCGACGGCGGCGAGGGCGAACGGGTGATGACCTACTTGCAGTCGCTGCCTTACGGATCCTCGCACGACAATGCCAAGGGATATCTGTATATGGACGTTAGTCTCGATTACGTGACCGGGCTGCTTGGCGGGATGTTGAGCTCCGAAGAGGAACGTTTCTATATCGTCGATGAGGACGGCAAGACGCTGCTGACGAACTCGGGACAGGCGGTGACCGGATTTGACGGCTCAAATGAGCTGGCGGGGACGGCCGCTTCGGTGACCGTGAGGGAAGAAGCGGGCCGAACAACGGTATGGGCGCATTCTCCCGCCAGCCTGTCCAGGTTCGGCTGGGGGTTTTACGTAGCTCGGCCGCTGGATTCGCTGCTGATCGAATCGAAGAAGCTGCAGCATAATTTGTTTGTCGCCTCCATAGTAGCCGCCGTCGCCGGTCTGGCGATTTCGCTGCTTATGTCCAGGCGAGTATACGTGCCGCTTAAAAAAATGATGAGCAGTCTTCAGACGCTTCATCGCAGTCTGGAGAAGACGCGGCTGCTGAAGCTGGTTCATGGAGATACGGAGGAGGCCGGATCGTATTCGTTTGCGGAACGGTCGCAGTTTGCCGTGGCGTATATCCGGCTGCGCTCCGGAGAGCTGGACCTCGGGATGCTCGACCATCAGTTCCACAACAAACCGTTCCACTGGGACGCTTTGGCTGTCTCTCGGGAGGAGTTGGTTGTGTTGTTCGTGCTGGAGCCGGATGAACCGGACACGGACGCGACAGTCAAGGAGACGCTGCGATCGCTGCAAGAGGAGTTATGCGGCGTCTGCCGGTTCTCCGCCGGGTACGGGCGAACGACGGATAGGCTCGCCCTTGTTTCCGAATCGTTTAGCGAGGCGAAGCACGCGGCCAGATACGAGTTTCTGTTCGGACCTTCCGCCGTTGTCGGCTTTCACGAGGTCGAGGCTCGCCGCAATGCGCTGGAGGATATGAACTTCGAACGCTTCGAGAAGGGGATTCACGCACAAGATATGCAAGCGGTTTCAACATATTTGGAAGAGTTCGAACGTACTTTGATCGACGGAGGCTGCGGCATCGAGACGGCGGAATGGGCGTTGATGCAGCTTAGCGTGTGCATGCGCCGCATGGCGCTTCATTATCGGTTGTCCGATCGGCTGGAAATTCCCGATATGTCCCGGACGCTTAAAGAAGGCACGCTGGGAGAAGGGCTGGAGAGGATCAAGGTCGACGTGAGGCAGATCATCGCCTGGCTGAGCAGCGACGCTCCTCACGCTCATGCCGAGACGATCAACGTCATTCAGCGTTATATTCATGAGCATTTGCATGAAGATATTTCGTTGGATGGGGTGGCCGAGCTGGTATCTTTCTCTCCTTCCTACATCTCCAAGCTGTTTGCCGAAGTGCTGCATATGCCGTTTATCGAGTATTTGAGCCGCGCTCGTCTGGAGCTTGCGGCGGAGTTGCTGAGGGACGGCCAAGAATCGGTGACCCGGATCGCCGAACGGGCCGGGTACAGCAACGTCCAATATTTTTGCACGAAGTTTAAGGCAAAATACGAAGTGACGCCCAACCAATACCGCAAGCTTGCGCGGGCGGCCTCGGTTCAGACCGAGGTCGTCTAACAACCCATATCAGGATGATTTGGCGGCTTTCCGGGAGGAAAGCCGCTTTTATGCTTCAAATTATACAAAATGACATGAATCTGAACTGGATTCGATAGGGGGTTCGCTTCTAAAATGAGGGCAGGCCATACGAAATGCGGCAACAAAATTTACAGAAATGGAGACTTGCTCTATGGCATCCTTGACAAGGAACAGGAAGCTGACGGCTGAAAGCAGATGGAAGCGCTACAAAAAGCATAAGTACCTGTTTATTTTGCTGCTCCCGGCTTTGATCTGGTATTCGGTTTTTCAATATGCTCCTCTGTATGGCGTGCAACTGGCGTTTAAGGATTTTCGCGTATTGGAAGGGATAAACGGAAGCCCCTGGGTAGGATTTAAGCACTTCGAGGTTATGTTTACCTCGACCAGCCAGTTTTGGAGAGTATTTCGCAATACCGTAGTCATCAGTCTGTATCACATCATATTCGGATTTCCCGCTGCTATCGTTCTGGCGCTCATTTTTAACGAGATCAGGGGAAAAGTGTTTAAAAGGGTTACGCAGTCGATCAGCTATTTGCCGCATTTTCTCTCATGGGTCATTCTTGCGGGTCTGTTCGGCACGATTCTGTCGCCAAGCACGGGGATCGTCAACTACATTCTTACGATGCTCGGGCTCGATACGATCTACTTTCTGGGAGATCCCGACTACTTCAGATTCACCTTGGTGACCACGAGTATTTGGAAAGAGGTCGGCTGGGGTACGATTATCTATTTGGCTGCGTTGGCGTCGATCAATCCGAATCTGTACGAAGCGGCAAGCATCGACGGAGCCGGCCGCTGGAAGCAAACGCTGCATATTACGCTGCCCTCCATTTTACCTGTCATCTGCATCATGTTTATTTTTCAGATCAGCGGCATTTTGGACGCGGGCTTCGACCAGATATTGAATCTGTATCATCCAGCCGTATATGAAGTTGCGGATATTCTGGATACGTACGTGTTCAGGGTCGGTCTGTCTCAAATGCAGTACAGTTTGACGACGGCAGTCGGCTTGTTTAAAAACGTGATCGCTCTCCTCCTGGTTTTGGGAACCGATTACTTCATTAAAAAAGCGGGCCAGGAAGGGCTTTTCTAAGGAGGCGATACGATGTTTTCACGCATGACGATCGGCGAAAAATGGTTTCAAGTGTTCGCGGTAATGTTTATTGCCGGATTAAGCGTTCTGTTTGTGTATCCCTTCATCCATGTGCTGTCGATCTCGCTCAGCACGCCGTCGGAAGCGATTCGGCCGGGACTCCATTTGTTTCCTCAGGAATTTTCCTTGGAGGCATATCGGAAAGCGGTTTCATCTACGCAAATCTGGTACGGCTTCCGCAATACGATATTCCGGACGGTTGTCGGCACGGTGCTATCGGTTGTCGTGATGGTCATGGCCGCATATCCTTTGTCCAAAAAATATTTGCCGGATCGCCGTTTCTACACGTTGTTTATCGTGATGACGATGTTTTTCAGCGGCGGCCTTATTCCGTCCTATATGCTGATCAAAAGTCTGGGACTGTACGATTCCATGCTCGTCTACATTATCCCTAGCCTATTCGTTACATTCTCGCTTCTGATCTTGCGCAACTTCTTTATCGGCATCCCCCAGGAGCTGGAGGATTCGGCCCGGATGGACGGAGCCAACGATATTCGCATTCTGTTCTCCGTCGTGCTGCCGCTGTCGGCGCCGATCATCGCGACGATTACGCTGTGGTCCGCGGTCCGCTACTGGAACGAATGGTTTCAGGCGCTGATCTACATTCAGGACCAAACCAAAATCGTGCTGCAGATCTATCTGCGCAGACTGGTCGTGGAAAATCAGGACATGGAGCTGAGAATGCTGATGTCCCAGCAGCCGGGACAGGAAACCGTGACGCCGGAGACGGTCAAAGCCGCCGTGCTTATGATCATTACGGGGCCGATTATCATTGTTTATCCGTTCCTGCAAAAGTATTTCGTTAAGGGAGTCATGATCGGTTCCTTAAAGGAGTAGCAAGGCAAATGCAAGTACCGGAAAAATTTGCTAAAATGCTTATTCAAGAAGAACCGGACTTTTTGAATGAGTTCTGCCAGCAATTTTTCATAGATGAGGATTTATAAAAAGGGAGGAAACAGGTGTGAAAAAGAACGTTAAATGGAAAGTTCTAACGGCAGTGCTTGCTGTCATTATGCTGCTCTCGGCGTGTACGGGAGGGGGCAATAACAAACCTTCTACCAGTGGCGAGACTTCCGCTCCGTCGGGAACGGCCTCGTCCGCTCCAACCGCGCAGGCAGAGGAGCCGATCAATCTGCTTTGGCTGAGCTTTGATCCGCCAGAAGGCGACGAGACGCCGGTTCAGAAGTTTTTGGAAGAACGTTTTAACGTAAAAATAGAGAACATGCGCGTAGACCGTACCAGCTGGACGGAGCATCTGAACATTCGTCTTGCAACGGGAGAGGTTCCCGATCTGTTCTTCTTGTGGTCGCAAGGGGAAATACTGGATTACTCCAATCAGGGTCTGCTGGCCGAGCTGCCGATCGATATCATCAGGGAGAAGATGCCTAAATACGCGGCTTCCGTCGACGAGATGGATCCTAGCATCTGGGACCTGGCTGTCGTAGACGGCAAGAACTTCGCGATTCCGCTCTACTGGCTGGAAGGGCTTACGCCGTTCATGCCTGCTTACAACGGCGATTGGCTTAAGGCGGCCGGCTTCGACAAAGCGCCGGAAACGCTGGAGGAATTCGAGAAAGTGGTCTATTACTTCGCGAAAAACGATCCCGACAAAAACGGCAAAGCGGATACGATAGGTTATTCAGGCAGCGGCAAGGACTCTCTCGCAACGCTGGCGTTCAACTCCGTCTACTCGGCATACGGAACAAGTCCCGGCGCCTGGTTAAAAGCCGAAGACGGCAGCCTGGTCAATGCGATGGTAACCGAGCGTACTCGCGAAGCGCTTAAAGTGCTGAATAAGTGGTACAAGGACGGCGTTATCGACAAGGAGTTCCTGACGACGGATTACGCCAAAACCAGGCAGGATCTGGCCAACAGAAGATCCGGCATTATCGACAGAGGCATGTGGAACAGCTATTCGATCGCCATCGGACCGGAATTCAAGGGACAAAATCCGGATACGGAGCTGGTTGTAGGCAAGCCGCTGGTCGGTCCTTACGGAGACAACGCCGGCTTCTCATGGGGAGTCAAAAACAACTTCGTCGGCATGGGCGCGCAGGTAGCGAAGGATCCAAAGAAAATGGATAAACTGTTCGAAATTTTGGAAGCGATGGTTTCGGATGAAGAGGTTTATAAAATGACGTACTTTGGCGTTGAGGGAGAGCACTATGACCTGGTGGACGGCGTTCCGACGCCCAAGGAACAGTACGTAAACGTGACGGAGCGCGGAGCGAAGGTCGGAGCAAGCAGCTATTACAACATCTTCGGCACCAAGTCCAGCTACATGTCGCAATTCGATCTGTCGAAGGAGCAGGCCGCATTTAAGAAACAGACGACGGAAGGGGTTCCGGCATTCAGCAGCCTGCTTACGTTTATCGTTCCGGAAACGTCCCAATACCCGGACTTGAACCGGATTCGCGACGAACACCTGATCAAGTTTATTATCGGCGAGATTAATCTGGATCAAGGCTTCGACGATTTCGTGAAGCTGTGGAATTCGTCCGGAGGAGAGGCTCTGACCAAGGCGGTCAACGATCGTTACGCCGCATTGCAGCAATGAATATATTAAATGAGACGGGCTGCGCCGCCGATATGCAGCTCCGCGAGGAGATCGCGGAGCGCTGCCGGCAGCAGCTAAAGAAGCTTGCGAACGCGAGAAGTCGGGCCGCGAGCCAGGAAGAATGGGAGGGCTTGCGCCGACCGTTGCTGGATACGATCAGAGCCGCGTTCCCCTCCTTTATGTACGACAGGGAGCCGATCGCTTCGCGGGTAGTAAGCCGTCATCACTTTGGCGACTATCGGGTGGAGAACGTCATCTTTGAGTCCTATCCGGGCTGGGAGGTCAACGGAACGGTATATCTGCCCGCGCAGCCGGGCCCTTATCCGGGCGTCGTCTGCCCGACGGGGCACAGCTGCAAGACGGGCGAAAGCTATCAGATTTCCGCGCAGATTTTCGCGCGCAACGGCTACGCGGCTATCTCTTTCGACCCGCCGGGAGTGGCCGGAGAGATCGGCCATCTAAACAATCATTTTACCAACGGGCTGATCGGCTACCTGACGGGCATCTGGAGCAACACGCATTTTGTTCTGGATGCGATCCGCTGCATCGATTATTTGGAAACCCGCGACGATATCGATTTCAGCTCGGGCGGCGTGGCGATGACAGGCGTATCCGGCGGCGGCGCGACAACGATCTACGCTTCGCTGCTCGACGAGCGCGTCCGTTTTCTGGCGCCGGTCTGTTGTCTAAACGAGCATGAATCCTTGCATTTGACGGACTGGTATACGAGCTGTCCTGAGCAGTTAGGTACGGGACTGATCGCGCACGGCATCGATTTTACGGATTTGATCGCGCTTCAAGCGCCGAAGCCGTGCCTGATCGTCGGCGGCCGGGAAGATGATCTGTTCGACTACCGCAACACCCAGCGTTTGTATCACGACGCGGCGGACATCTATCGACTGTATGGCCGAGAGAGCGAACTGGGATTGTTCCTGGACGATTGCGGCCACGCTTATTCGGTCAACATGGCTAACGTTGTGGTGAGCTGGATGAACCGCGTGTTCAAGCCGGAGACTCCGCCGCTCGCTCTGAGCCGCGAGGATCTGATGGTCCAGGAGCCCGGGCTGCTGCATTGTCATCCGTCCAATGAGGTCAACATGTATACGATCAACAGGGACGAGGGCAGGCGGCTTTTGGGCAGCCGTGCCGTGCCGCAAGGAGAAGCCGGCCAGGCGTACCTAAGGGAGCGGCTGCGGCTAACGTTAGGGCTGGAGGAGTCGGACTTCCCTCGGGAGGCCGACGCGGCAGCTTGGAGCTTGCGGGCCAGAGTGCAGGAGCAGAAGCCCGCCGGCGCTTACCAGTTCCGCGCCGTCAGCCTGCGAACGACGCCGGTGAGCGAGGTGCCGGGCCTGTTTATGCGAAGGACCAGACCGACTGGCGTCGGCCCGAAGGCGGATGCGTCCGGCCGGCTGCCGGCTGTGCTGATGATCGACGAGGGGGGCAAGTGGGACGGCTTCCGCAGCTTCGGCCCTCTGACGGCGCTAGGAGAATCGCTGGTGTACAGCATTGACGTCAGCGGCTTCGGGGAGCTTGCGCCCCGCCCGGCCTGGCATGATGTAGCCCCCTGGTGCGACATCGAGCGGACGCTGACGTATCTCTCCGTCGCAGCAAGCCGATCGATCATGGGCCTGCGGGTGCGGGATGCCCTGCACGCTTGGCATTACATGCGCTCGCTGCCGGAAGTCGACCCGAATCGACTCGTTCTTGCGGGCAAGGGGCTCGGAGCGACGGTGGCGCTGCTGACATCCATGCTTATCGGCCCATTCCACAAGCTGGTACTATGGGACTCGTTGCTAAACTATCAGGCGCTGACCGAGGAATTTCCGTTTGCCTGGAAACAAAGCGTCGTCGTGCCGGATATTTTGCGGCACTTTGACCTGCAGGACCTGCTGCGGAACGCTCCTTGCGTTGACAAGACGGTTATCAACCCGCTTAACGCTGCCCGGGAGTTTGTAGACCTGGCGCATGCGAGCGCGCTATATTCGGAGGATGTGCGGATTTGCTCCGGCCTGGAGGAGAGCAAGGCCAGAGATGCTTTTGTTCAAGCGATACTGGCTGAGTAGCAATTGATCACATCCCAATAAGAGACCTTCCTAAGTTCAATAGAACTTTTGGGAGGTCTCTTATTATTTGTGATGGATCTCGGTGCTGAAAACTGAACTTTTTGAACACGCGCATATGTAGTACTTACATTTATATGCGGGGTTGGTCATAAAACAGCCCAAGTTCACGTTTGACATACTTGAAGAAAAACGACATGTTGAATCCAAATCCCCGGCCCCATAGACTTGGGAGCAAGAACGAAATGAGGTGTGGGGGGGAAGACTTTGTGATCGTACCAAGACCAAAGGTTATAGAGTATGCTGAGAATCGACTTTATCTCAAGCAAGAAATGAAAGTGCTCGTAAGTGACGATTACGGGAAGAAGGCTCTTCAGGTGCTCAATTTATTAACAACAGAGATCGATGTTGTTTTTTCTTCTGGATTTAATTATTCCGTTGAGTTTGTTCATTCAAGCGAGGAATTCAAAATGAATGAAGCGTACCGAATGGAGTGTTCTCAAGAAAAAGCAGTACTCATCTATGGGGATGAACGAGGCGCAAGAAATGCTGTCGTTTCATTGGTTGGGCTAATTGAAAGGGATGACATTGGATTTTTTATTCCAGCATGTCATGTAAGCGATTACCCTGATGGATACTATAGAGGGATCCTGATTGATCTGGCGAGAGAATATATTCCCCTCAAAAAAATTAAATCGATTATTGTACAAATGGCAAAAGCAAAATATAACAAACTACATCTTCATTTGCATGACTCGGAACATTACTCCATTCAATCAGATGTTTATCCGGAGTTGAACCAAACGACCATCCAACAATATACGAAGTGTCAGCTCAAGGAAGTGGTGGAGTATGCGCAATTGTTTAGTTTAGATATCATCCCTGAGATTGAGATGCCCGCACATGGCTTATTTATAACGGAAAAGCTTAATGAACTGAAATGCCAAACACATAATGATCCGCCGAGCAACTGGGCGATGTGTGTGGGGAATGAAACAACCTATGATATTCTGGCAAATTTAATCAAAGAAGTTTCTGATATTTTTCCCGGCGAGTGCATCCATATCGGAGCGGATGAGCTTGAATTTTGCGATGTGCATCAAGAAGACAGATTGTGGCCGACCTGGGATGACTGTGAAGCTTGTCAGGAGCTTTCTCGAAGAGAGGGGCTGGATGGGAAACGGGAGCAGTTTTATTACTTTATTAGAAGAATATACGAAACGGTAACTGGTTTAGGAAAAAAAATGATGATGTGGAACGATGGGATAGATATCTCCAGCTCGCCTAATATTCCGCGGGACATTTTAATTCAATTTTGGAGAGTAGCAGCTGAGGGAAGAGGCCCCGTCCAAGGATGCAGCATGCAAAGATTTCTGGAGGAAGGGTTCCATGTCGTAAATTCAGATTATCCTGAAACTTATTTGGATCTCTATATGAAGGAGGAAAATATACGCACCTGGCATCCAAAAGCACGACCAGAGACCTCCGATGAAATGAAGCACGGAGTTATTGGAGGAGAAATGTGCGCATGGGGGCCTAACGAACATTATGCGTATACGCTACCAAGCGCAATTTATATGTTTGGCGATAAACTTTGGGGTTATACGGACTTGAACCCGACAATGGAGTATAGCCGGGCCATTACCAAAGCTGTGCTTGGTCTTAATACCCCTTCAGAGTTTGATGTATTCGAAGCTTTTGGCTGCATTTTGCTGCCTCGAACAAAGGATGGATTGGAACAGGCATATACAAATCCAAACAGTGAAAAGCTTGAGCATACGTTAATAGTCCTTCAGTCATTAATTGACCAACAAGCTTCTGGTAGAGATGTGGCAATGGAATATATTTCGATCATTCGATCGTTAATGAGCAATAAGTGCGGAGGAATAGGCAATGAGCGTGTTCATTAATCAGAATTCAAAAACGAAACAATCGATACGCAAAGGTCGAAAAAGCAACTGGAACAAAATGATTAAAAATTGGGAGCTATATGTACTTCTGATGCCAACTCTTGTTTACTTCATTGTCATGGAGTACATACCCATGTATGGGTTACAGATTGCTTTTAAAGATTATATGGTGACCAAGGGCTTTTCCGGGAGTGAATGGGTAGGGTTCAAGCACTTTATACGCTTTTTCGATTTCTATTTATTTTGGGATATTTTGTGGAACACCGTTTTTCTAAGTTTATATGAGTTAGCTACGTTTCCAATCGCCATTATTATGGCATTGCTGTTGAATCAATTAACGAGCAATAAATTCAAAAGATTTGTGCAAACCGTTACGTATGCCCCCTATTTTATTTCTACAGTTGTATTAGCAGGCATGCTGTATTTGTTCTTATCTCCGCGAGACGGATTAATCAATCACCTCTTAGAGTGGCTAGGAGGGACAGCGATTTACTTTTTTGGTGAACCGGCGTGGTTTAAATCCATCTATGTATGGTCAGGTGTTTGGCAAAATTTAGGTATGAGCATGGTTATATACTTGGCAACATTAACTTCCATAAGCCCGGAGCTGCATGAAGCGGCTGTTGTTGATGGAGCAAATAAATTACGAAGAATCTGGCATATCGATTTGCCGGGCATTATGCCGACTGTAACCATTTTATTTATTTTAAGTGTAGGCAATTTAATGAATCAAGGATTTGAAAAGGCTTACTTGCTTCAGAATCCGCTAAATATTGCTTCTGCTGAAATTATACAAACCTATGTATATCAAAAAGGTCTTGTGGGCGGGCAATTTAGTTACGCGTCTGCAATTGGTTTTTTTAACTCGGTTATTAACTTTGTGTTGCTTCTAATAATGAACACGATCTCTCGCAGGTTAAATCAGAATTCTTTGTGGTAGGAGGTGCCGGATGAAGAGGAAAACAGTTTCTGATCGTATGTTTGACGTTTTTAATGTAGCTCTATTTATTTTCATTATTTTGCTCGTCATGTATCCGCTGTATTTCATTCTCATTGCGTCAGTCAGCGATCCTTCTGCAACAAACTCAGGAAGGGTATGGTTATGGCCTGTAGATTTTAACTGGAAAGGCTATGAAATTATATTCGCTGAACGAGTGATCTGGTTAGGATATAAGAACTCATTAATATATGCAGCGTTAGGGGCAGCGATAAGTACCGTTATTACAATAAGCGGCGGTTATGCTTTGTCGCGCAAGGACTTGGTTGGTCGAGTACACCTTATGATGTTTATCTTGTTTACAAGCTTCTTTCAAGGAGGATTAATTCCGAGTTATATATTGGTTAAAAGTTTGGGGATGCTTGATACGATATGGGCGATGGTCATACCCGGCGCGGTTTCCGCCTTCCTTCTAATTATTGCGCGCACTTTTTTTCAGCAATCCATTCCTGACGAATTATTAGAAGCATCGATGGTCGATGGATGCAATAATACGAGATTTTTTTTTCAAATTGCAGTACCTCTAGCACTGCCGATCATTGCCGTTGTCGTCTTGTTTAATGCAGTTGGTCAATGGAATACCTACTTTAAAGCGATGATCTATATTTCGAATGAAGATTTGCAGCCGCTGCAAATTATTTTACGCAGAATTTTGGTTAGAAACCAAAATAGTGAAATGCTCGGAAACATTACATCTGCGCAAGGAATGGCCGAATATGCGGAATTGATTAAATACGGAGTCATTATTGTAGCAAGCGTGCCGATGCTGGTGCTTTACCCATTCTTACAAAGATACTTTGTGAAAGGTATGATGATTGGTTCAGTGAAGGGTTAACTTATTAACCCATCTTGTTCCAACATGATATAAAAAAAGCAAAGGGGTAATGTTAATGTGGTCTAGTCATTCGGGTAATAAAGCAAGAAAGTTAGTAACCATTTTACTTCTGATGTCGATGCTGGCAATTAGTCTGACCGTTCAACCTCGTGTAGCCGTGGCGAATGCTGCGAATCTGGCATTTGAATTTAATACGGATGACGATCTGCAGGGGTGGGCGACTCAAGGGCATCGTATAGCAACGGCAACCGTCAATAATGGCGCACTTCATTTATCTTCGAATGGTCCAGATTTTTATTGGCATGGACCAACTCTGGGTTTATTGGCAAATCCCGCCCAGATGATGATTTTACGTGTTAAGTCGGATCAAGGCAACCATATGACTATTTATTACGATACTGACCTGTCGCCGGGATTGTCCGAACAAAAATCGATTAAATTCGGTATTATACCTGATGGCGAATATCACGAATATCTGGTTCCTGTAGGCCATCAATCATTATGGGAGGGCATTATACAGGAGGTAAGATTGGATTTGGAGCCGGAGAATAGCTTTCCTGCTAATGTGAGCCTGGATTATATTCGTTTCGTGACAGTCGGTTCGGAGTTTAACGGTACAAGTGAAGGATGGATTGCCGCCAATGATGTTGACCCCTTCGTCATCGGATCGAACGATATATCGACAACTGTAACGGGGGCCAACCCCTACATTACGTCTCCTTACTTTGAAATGGATGTAGAGCAAGCCCCTTTACTTCAATTACGGATGAGTGCAACTGCAGGATCAAGCATTGCGGTATATTTCGATACAGGCTCATCATCGCCTAACTTCTCTGAGGATCGAGTCATACGTCAACCCATTACTGCAGACGGACAATTTCATGAATATACCTTTAATATGTGGTCACACCCGGCATGGAACAATGAAATTGGACATGTTCGTCTAGTTTTGGAGGGAGAAATTTCGGAGTTGTCAGGTACGGAGTGGACAATAGACTATTTGCGCTTCCCGACAACCCCACCTGCGCGCTTCGACTGGAACTTTGATTATGATACACATGGCTGGCGAGTCGAGCATTCTCTTGATCCGCTCACTATTGTCGACGGTGAGTTGAGAACGAAGGTTGCCGGCGATGATCCATATATGAGCGTTAGCGATTTGAAAGCGATTGTCGGGGAACGTTACGGTGAGATGGCCATTCGTATGCGGGCAACCGAGGGAGTTTTAAATGCTTCTTTATTTTTTGGAACAGAGCAGGCGCCAGAATTTTCAGGGGAACGACGGTTCGACTTTGATATCATCGCAGACGGGTTATTCCATGAATATATCGTGCCGGTTGGTCAACATGAACAGTGGATCGGTAATATTACAGATCTTCGTTTGGATCTAGAGGGCGGAGACTTTGTAGGCGCGGATTGGGCAATCGATTATATATATTTCGTACCGAAGTCAACCGATTATCAGTTCCTTATGAAGCGATCACAACCTTCGATTACAGAAGGGGAAGATGTCGTTATTACAGCTGAAATAAAAAATGCCGGAGGGAAACTTCTGCCCAACACGCAAGTTGAGATCGAACTCCCTGCCGGATTGCAATTAATAGAAGGAAATACAATTGAAACTCTTGGGGATATTGAGCTAGCCGGTCACAGAACGTTGAATTGGAAAGTTAGAGGCGTAACTGCCGGCGGTCATTCTATTACTCTAAAAATGAATGCTTACGATTTAACAGATAGCCAATCACTGCCGTTGCCGGTACTTGGACCATTGCCAGCTATCAATGCTGTTCAGCCCAATAGTGTCACGGCGTCAATCGATCCTGTAACTGGCGATGCCGTTATACAAAATGAGAAAGTTCGAGCGATATTCCCGCGGGATACATTTGGATACGGTCAATATTCCATCTATACGTGGTCGAATAACGACTGGGTTTTGATGGGATCTGTACAACCATTTGCTTATGCAGTAGTCCGTCAAATAACGGATGTGAAAGAGGCTATAGGTTTTTACCCCACAAACGCAGATGCGCAAGTCCAATCAGGAAAAGCAATTTTGACGATGAGCGGGATGAATACAGACTCTTCTGGACGACAGTGGCAGCACAGTTTCTCATTCGAACTTAGTGAGGATGACACCTGGATAGATGTTAATCAGCAAGTAACGGCAAATAGCGCGGCTGATTTATTAAATTTATCAGGTCCAGTATTGACGGTAGGTCAAAATAGCTTTGGGACTGTCAAAGAAGAGGCACTGTTTCCGGGACTGGAATGGCTTGTTGATGATGAGTTTTCATCAAGTCAACTAGATTCCTTTCTTCCACATTCAAACCGATATGTGCCTCATCCTTACAAGATTACAATTCCGCTTATGGCTGTTAAAAGCGGTGGCAATCTGATTAGTCTTATGTGGGATCCTAACCAATTATGGGATGGTACAAACTCGCTTCCTTCCGCCAGGTTTGCTTCGCCCAATTGGGTAGAAAGTCAAAATAATCATGTTATGGGGCTATCGGCATTGTCTGTTCCGACATGGATAAACGAAAATGAGGAGCTTGCATACGAAGCCTATCCGTTAGTTGAGAATAGTCCGTTGACGCTGCAAGCTTCGATCGCCGCTTCAACCTCATCAAGCATTCTTGATGCGATCGATATTTATCGTGATAAACATGAATGGCCGGATGCGCCTGCAGGCCATAATTTTGCAAACCAAGTTGATCTAGGGCTGGATGCTTATCTGGATACGTATTGGGTGCCTGATGAGAAGGGATGGAGACATGTCGATGGTTTAATGTGGCCTTCATCACAATATCCTTCAAATCTGGTGCTGCTTCGCTTGTTAGGTATGAGTGATCCGACTAAACGAGCCGATGCTGATCTTATCATAAATGAAGTATTAAACAACATGCCGGATAAAACAAAACTTGGAAAACCTGATGGACATGTTACTCAATTTCAATCTCCATTTTATTTTGGCTATATGGATGAAGCGTTTGAGGGCTTGGAAAATAGAATGCAAACGATCATTCAGGAACTTGACTCGTCCGGTGTATGGCGTATGCGCAACAGCCCGTTAATTGCTGGCACGCCGCTAGGCGTTGAAGGTGAGCCGGTATTCGGTGTTACAGCTGAATATGCGCAAACATTGCTTCAATATGCAAATATGACAGGTGATGTTACTGCTGCGCAAACGGGATTAAGCGGCCTCATAGCACTCGAGAGCATGGGGGATGTGCCTCGAGGAGCGCAAATTTGGGAAGTTCCTGTTCATACACCAGATATATTTGCATCGGCAAAAGCAGTTGGAGCTTATTTGGAGGCCTATAAATGGACTAACGATCAGCAACATCTCGACAAAGCGATTAAATGGGCGCGCACGGGTTTGCCGTTTATTTACCTATGGGAAGTGCCCGACCGTCCGATGACACCGTATGCGACCATATCTGTTTACGGCTCATCACTTTATACAAACCCGTGGTTCGGCACGCCGGTATGGTGGACGGGACTCGCATATTCATATGAGCTATTAGAGTTGTCTCGTTATGACCAAACTTTGCCTTGGCGCGATATTGCCGAGGGGATATTAGCCAGTGCAGAAATGACCCAATCCTCTGAAGTTAATGGACAATCTCGAGGTGGTTATCCGGATAACTGGAATTTGATGAAAAATGCAAGTTCCGCTCATGTCATGATTAATCCAGAGGCATTGCTTAAAAATGTATTCCTCCAGCAAGCTATAGATGGTCTGGCTCCTGAGCCTGATTTCAGCACAACTGTTATCTCTAATTGCCAAGGCAATGGACAAAGCTCTTGCGTAAAAACTCGTATAGCATCGCTTGCAAATATTCAAAGCCAAGGACCGGGCAATCCAGTAAAGCTTGTGAAGTTTAATCTGACCTACCCTTCAGGGGAAACGACTTACACGCTTGTGTCCGAACGCGAGAAGCCGAGCAAAATAAAAGTAAACGGCACAACGCTAAATGAGGTAGCCGACATAAATTCGGCTGCAACAGGGTGGAGTTATGACACAGTCAATGGTTATCTTGTATTGAAAATTCAACATGCAGCTGCAGATAACGTGAAAATTCATTATCCATAACGATGCTCGCAGGTATGATGATTGGCGATGAGGTTGGTTATTCCTATCTCATCGCCAACATGATATAAATTAATCAATGAAGGGGAATGAAAATGAACAAGAAAAAGTGGACCAGTTTAATGTCGGTGTTTATCGTATCAACTCTTTTATTGGCAGCATGCTCATCCAACAATGAACCAACGCAGAAGGAAAGCGATCCTCCTGCTGAAGCAACACAAGCTGTAAATGAAGGCGACTTTACCTTCCCACTGAAGGAACAAGTTGAATTAGATATTCTAGCTTTTAAAGGCGCATCTA
This sequence comes from Paenibacillus agaridevorans, assembly GCF_018604145.1. NCBI lineage: Bacteria > Bacillati > Bacillota > Bacilli > Caryophanales > Paenibacillaceae > Paenibacillus > Paenibacillus agaridevorans. The sequence goes on from NZ_CP075889.1 coordinate 8,752,858, forward strand.
TTAAAGTGAGAGACTATAATGAGTATGAACTGTTCAAGCGACTAGAGGAACGCACCAATGTTCATGTAAACTGGACGCTTGCAGATGAGTCTGCGCTTATGGAAAAATTGAACCTCGTGTTTGCGGGCGGTTCTTATCCTGATGCCATCTATGGCGCCATGGTCGGCGGAGCCAGCTTAAGCTCTTGGGCGAAGCAAGGAATTCTTATGCCGCTTAATGATCTTATCGATCGACACGCTCCTAATTTGAAGAAATTGTTTGAGGATTATCCGCAATACAAAGCAGCGGTTACTCATTACGATGGTAATATTTATTCACTTCCAAAAGCTGTCGACGCGCCGTTCTATCAAGCGCCGGATACAATGTGGATTAATAAAAAATGGTTGGACCAAGTGGGGCTGCCGATACCGACAACTACAGACGAGTTGTACAATGCATTGAAAGCCTTTAAAGGCAAAGACTTGAATGGCAATGGCAAGCAAGATGAAATTCCAATGACCTTTATGTACAATTCGCATTGGCTTGGCGGATTCTCTTTATCCAATTCATTTGGAATTATGGATAATTTCAACCATACCTTTATTAAGGATAATAAATTGATATACGCTCCACAGGAGCAAGCCTATCGCGATTATGCTGAATATATGCACTCTTTGTATAGCGAAGGACTGCTGGATAATGAAATGTTCACTCAAACACCGCAAGTTTACTACTCCAGACTGCAATATGAAGAACCGGTGGTTGGCGTAGCTTCTTATCCTATCAATAGCTTTCTTACAAACGGAGATGAATATGTTCCATTGCTAGGCTTAAAAGGTCCGAGTGGAGAGTTTGGCTGGAAGAAGGAGAATGCAGGTATTTGGATCGGAGCGTTTATGATTACTTCAGCTAATGAAAATCCTGAGGTTACGATGCAGTGGATAGACTCGCACTACGACTTCGAGATGAGTCTGGAAATTCAAGAGGGTCCTGTAGGAATTGGCTTAAAGAAATTGGATAATGGAAAATACGAGGATATGCCGTCGCCAGACGGGATGGATAATAGTGAATTCAATTCCAGTATAGCTCCTGGATACAATGCACCGAACATTATACCAGCTGATAATTACCGGAATAACATTTTTATTACACCTCGCGAGACGGAAGAACTTGCCGCTTATGTGTTGAAAGAGCCATTACTTAAATATGAGCCATTAAATTCCGTATTAGTATATGATGCAGAAGACTACGAGGCGCTCGAAGATTTCGACGACCTGTCTAATTACATCAGTACGATATTCGCCGATTTTGTTATTAATGGGGTAACAGATGATAAATGGCAGACCCACTTAGACCAGCTTAAGAAACTGGGTGTAGATAAATTTCTGGACATTCATAGCAAGTATCAATTGAAATAAATATATTCGTATATTAGGCGGCGCGGTGCACCAATTCAAGTCCTGCGCTGCCTATTATAGACAAGGGGGCATATGATTTAATGAAAAATCGGCTGCGACTTTCCATTAGTATGCAATACTTAATCTCATACGCTATTATATTGCTCATTCCTACGTTGATAACAAGCGTAGTTATTTACAATAGTATGATTGCAACTGTGAAGGAGCAATCCTTGTCGACTTACGAGCAAATGATCAAGCAAGTGGGAGAAGTCATTGATACTAAGTTTTTGGAAATGGCCAATATCGCAACCGATTTATCAACCAACCCCTTGGTTTCATTAAACAAATATCGTGATTATTTTTATTATTATTCCATGCGTCATGTAATGAATTATCGACTAAGTAATACCTTTCTGAACGAAGTGCTGCTCTACGATCGGGACAAAGAATACTTCTATTCATCCAGCAGCACTTATTCGTTAGAGGTATTCAATCAGGTTTACAAGTATGAGGATTGGGATGCTGATGATCTGAAGAATACGATGAATACTTCCATTCATCCGGTATTGCGTAAAGCGGAGCTCATAAATGGAGAAAGATTCATTACTTATTTAAGGCCTATACCCATTACAGCATTTAAACCAAATGGAACAGCTGTTTATTTAATTAAAGAGCAAACGATCCAAGATCTGTTGCAGCCTATACTGCTTTATAAAGGGAATCAAGCGTATATTATAGATCAGGACGGGACAATTATTACAGGAATCTTCACAGAAACCTCTGCCGAGGCATCCAATATCGCAGCAGAGCTCCGATCGAATATTTCTAACAAACAAGTGATTCGAAAAAATGATGCAGGCGAAATGGTATATGTCACCTATATTCATTCCAAGCAAACAGGTTTTATCTATGCAGTCTCGACACCGGAGAAAGAGCTTTTCGCAGAAGTAAATGGCATCAAATTTATTGCGCTGTTATCCTATTTAATTATTATATTGCTAGGCATTATTGGCATTTATTTCAGTATGCGCTTTAATTATCATCCCATAAGGCGAATTCTAGCAAATATAGAAGAGCATTTCGGAGGGAAGAAGGAAGAGTACGGCTTTCAGACGATTGAAAATGCTCTATCGGCCGCGGGCACTTGGAGGCAGCAAAGCCTTCTCAATACTCCTTATGCTCGCCAGCATTTGCTGTTATGTCTGCTGCAGGGAAGAATTACAAGTAAAGAAGAGTTTAATCGTTCGGGAAGCTTTGTCGGTTTATCGATGCATCAACCCTTCTACTTTGTTGCTGTCATTCATGCACAAGTTAAGCTTCAAACAGGCATGGATGCATTAGGGATATACCAAGAGCTGGAGCAGCAAGGCTATCAGATTATGGAGATGCAGACGGAGGCCGAATTAACGTTAATTATTGGGATGGATGATAATCGTATACCGAAGGAAGAGCTAATAAGTTTGCTGCAAGCTATGGCTAAGCATTTGGAACAAGAGGTTACGATTGGAGTAGGTAATGCAGTGAGTGAGTTGACTCAGTTCGCTCCTTCCTACTATGAGGCTTTCACTGCGATGCAGCATAAATTTATTTATGGAAGCGGCAAGGTCCTTCTTTTTTCGGAGTTAGATCCTAAATTGTCTAAGAAAAGCTACGATTTATCAGAACCGATAGAAAATCTAATCGTTCATTTCGAGCGTGGCGCTATTGAGCAAGCTATGAAGTCAATTGGATTGATCGTGTCCGAGATAAAGGGGAAAAGCGATTCGTTATTCGAGGCTAAATCGAATTGTATTGAAGTAATCAATTCGATCTTATTGTTTCTTAGACAGCGCTACAGCCATATTAATTTTACGAATACGCATATGTTTCCTGATGTCATTGCTTATGCTAACTTCAACTCTATTGATCGACTGTTGGAGGAAGCCGTGAATGTTTGCCAGATGGCTTGCGATACTATACAGGCTGGCGGTGTACACCTTGAGCGAATGATGGGAACGGACCGCATAGATGCCTACATCCAGCAGCATTATGATGATTACAATTTGAATATTCAAAGCATAGCGCGGGATTTGGGATATTCCGTATCTTATATTAGTCGAATGTACAAGGAAGATACCGGTAATACGATTATGGATCAAGTGAAAGAACTGCGGATAAATAAAGCCAAAGAGCTGCTCAGAACAACGATGTTGCCCGTGCAAGATATTGTCGAGCTTGTTGGATATAAGGATGTATCCAGCTTCATTCGTAGATTCAAGCAGAAGCTGCAAATGACGCCTCAGGAATTCAGGAATTATTACAAAGCTAGTAAATGTGAATAAGGGAATAGGGATGAGGGAGCGGGAGTTAGATGAGTCGTTCATTATATGAAAAGTGGATATGGATTGAATTGATTGGATTTGATAATACCCAAAACGACTTCGCAGTTCCTGCCTATCTGGAGAGAACGGGATTTGTACCTTTAGCTGTAAGCTTGTTGCTATTCACACCGGATTTTGTACACGCGCATGAAGGAATGAATGACGAAACCTTTCTTCCAATTGAAGTTTGTTCTTATGCAGCACGTCCTTATGGCAAAGAGAGAAACAGACAGGTATGGACTAACTATCAGCTGCGAAATTTAATTAAAGAGCTTCAGAAGCATGGAATAGAGGTTTATTGCAGTTTCTTCGATTTATTTCGCGTTGAACAAGGTGAAACGCCAAGAAAAAGCGAGTGGTGCGGAGCGCATCCGGAGCTATATGAGATGAATAAATCGGGCCAAGCGCTAACCGTTATTAATCCATTGAAAAGATTCAAGGATGGTAGCTATTATGAGGATTTCTTTGTACGAGATTTGATGGTCGTCATGCTGGATTATGGATTCGATGGCTATCATGGTGCAGACGGGTATACAAGTCCAAGGAAAAGTCTTGCTGAAGCCGATTATTCGGATGATATGGTAGAGCAATTCGTTCAATATGGAGGCTTGGCAGCTCAGGATGAGCTGACAGTCATTTGCGACAATAATCCAGCCAAAATGGGGAAAAGAGCGGATTGGATCTGGCAGCATCGGCGGCTCGAATGGATTCAATTTCATGGTGCACGGTGGGCTCGGCTATGGCATAAAATTATGGCTGCTATTCGTCAGCAAGGCAAGAAGGCCTACGTCAATACAGCGTGGACCCGCGACCCTTTCGAAGCCTTATACCGCTATGGCGTCGATTATAAGCAGCTTGCCGCAACGGGAATCGATGGCTTTATTGTTGAATCTGTCGGCGCATCACTATCTGCCGGCGCAGACGAGACGGAATATGAACCAGGCAATGAGTTTATGTCGATGATTATGATGATTAAAGCTTATGTGCCGGATACGAAGCTCATTTGCTTGAATGCCATTCAAGATACGAACGAGCAATGGGACGCTCTTAGCCATGCGCCAACTGTCCTGGAGAGGGATATTTATTCATTTTCCAATGTGTATATAAAAGGGCCTACAGGACTGCGCCGCTGTTCAGATGGATTTATGGCTTGTTTGGGTGATGGAATTAACAAGGATGGCTGGAACTGGCTTATCAATCGCTGGAATTTGGGGTTTCACAATGCAGCAGAGCAGCTCGTTGGGGCTAGTTTGGTATGGTCCGACCAAGCTTTGCACGAATCTCTAAAGCATTATATCGTGACGCGCGATTGGCCAGCCCATAAATTTGCCACCGATTGGATTGCAAGAGGCGCTCCCGTCCATAGTGTTGTAAACGTGAAGGATTTGCAGGAAACGACCGGTGCCATTGTCGTTACGAATCTTCATTTGCTTCCGGAGAATGAGTTGAACGATGTCCTTAACTATCGTAATGGATCTGTGACGATGCTCGGATGGTTGACGGAATCCATAGCTCAAGCTTTGCTTGCGGCAGGAGTAACCATTGAAGGCGAGTTGAACCAACGATTCTGTATCATACGCGGAGGGCAAACGGATGAAATCAATTACTTCTTCATGGAGTCGAATGGCGGCGGCGCTAACAAAGAAGTAGAGCGATTGAAGGTGCTGGACGAAATCAACGATGCCAAGTCTTGGTTGGACAGCCTTTATTACAGTCCGATAACGGAACAATTTCTGCAGCGCATTGTACAGACATTAATAGAGACTGCCGGGGCACCGCAAGTCATTAGGAATGAAAAACATATCCGAACGGTTGTTTTACAAATGAACTCCAATCGGTGGCGAATTTTGATTAGAAATCTTCATATGAACTACAAATCAGCCATTCTGGACGCGGGACGTTCTATCGATAAAATAAACATTCTAACCGAATTTCCGGGTATTCCAATCGCAACAGACGGTTCACGGTTCAGATTGTATGTTCCGGGAAGAGGAATGGTAATCGTAGAGTTGGAAATTCAGGCTGAGGAAGCTGCAACTTTGCAGCAATAGATTTTGTTTTTCAATGGAGGATTGAAGCTATGTCAGTAATGACCGTGACTGGAAAAGTTGCTGCGGATCAGTTGGGAATCGTATTGCCGCATGAGCATGCTTTTATTGATTTGCGTGCACTTATCCCGAGGCCTCAAGCGATTTCAGAGGTTCGTCTGTCTCAAGAAAAGGTGAGTTTGTCAAATATGGGACGACTGCAGCGCAATCCATATGCCGTATTGGACAATGCAGTCCTCGATGAAGAGGATGTTGCGATTGAAGAGCTGCTTTCTTTCAAAAAAGCAGGAGGGAAAACATTCGTAGACCTGACGCTTAGAGATATTGGCCGTGATCCTGCGCTTCTCGCCGGGTTATCGCATGCAACGGGAGTCTATATTGTGGCTGGCTGCGGCTATTATGTTCATGCTACACATCCACCCGATATGGAGCAAAGGACGATAGATGAGATTGCCGAAGAGATAGACAACGATATTCGATATGGGATGGAAGGAACTACTATTCGTGCAGGCATTATTGGTGAAATCGGAACGAGTGCAATCCTGCATCCGAATGAGCAAAAAACGTTGATCGCAGCGGCAATCGTCCAGCAGCAATCTGGATTAGGCGTTCATGTGCATACGGATTTGTGGGCAAGGAGAGGTCTTGAAGTGATTAATCTGCTGACTGAACATGGAGCAGAACCGGGTAAAATTTGCATCAATCATATCGATGTTGATATTCATCTTGATTATTTGAAAGCGCTTTTGGATCGAGGCGCCACCATTGAGTTTGATAATTTTGGCAAAGAATTTTATGCGGATCACCGTCATAAAAGCGTGCTGAAGGGTTTGTTTGCTCGCGACATTGAGCGTGTGCGAACGCTTAAAGCCCTTATAGACGATGGCTATTTGAAGCAAATTTTAATCTCCAATGATGTGTGTTTAAAGATCGGATTGCATCGCTACGGCGGCTGGGGATATGACCACATGATTACCAATATTGTTCCCATGATGCTGGATGAAGGGATAACGATGGAGCAAATCGATACATTAATGATTGCCAATCCGGCTGCATTTTTGGACAACGGCAAGGATTGAGAAGAAGAAGGTAGGCAACGATTTAGTCGGGCTGCATGAAAATATATAGCTAATAAAGGAGTGAAGCTGTCATGATTAAAATACCTGCAGAAGAGTACATGGTCAGAGTCGAGCGGTTGAAGGACATGATGAGAGAGCGCGAGCTTCAAGCTTGCTTGATTTACGGGGATGAATATCGCAAAGAGAATTTACGCTATATGAGCAACTATTGGCCCTTATTTGAAAGAGGAGCGGTCGTCATTCCGCTAATAGGCGAGCCTATCGTCATTGCTGCGCCGGAAGGCGAAATGTTCTGTCGCGAGATGACGGTTTGGCCTGATGTGCGATTGCTTTCTGAATTCAACTGCGTTACAGTACCGGATAAGATTGAATATCCAATGGCTAATTATACGAGCTTAACGGCAATTTATAAGGAGCTTAGCAGTTTCAACCCTATTCGAAGATTCGGAATCGTAGGCATTGACGCCATACCTGTTCCTTTGATGCAGATTATAGAACAAAGCACGGAGGGGGCCGAGATCATAGATGCTGGCGATTTGTTATTCAAGTTAAGAATGACAAAGTCAGCTGGTGAAATTGCCTGCCTTCAGGAAGCGGCCCGTATTGCCGATGCAGGCTACAAACTGATGATTGAGCAAGTAAGACCGGGCATGACGGAGCTGGAATTGGCATCGCTCGCTCATGGAGAGTGTACAAGACAAGGCGCTGAATATATTCCGTTCTGCTTGCTGACAAGCGGCGCACGCGTTCATACGATTATCGGAAGACCGACAAGAAAAGTAATAGAGCCAGGAGATATGATTATGGCGGCTATTGCGGTTCAGGTCGAGGGCTATGTCGCAACGTTGAACTTTCCATTCGTGGCGGGCGAGATGAGTGAGGAGCAGAGAGCGTTCATTACGCTGTTGGTCGATGCAGAAAATATAGCCTTATCCAACATAAAAGCAGGAGCAAAACAAAGCGAAGTCGTTCGTGCAGTCAAGCAATTTTTTAAGGATAACGAAGTGACGGAATACGATCTGTATCCGCCGCTGCATGGCTGCGGACTCGCAGAAGCTGAGTCTCCTTATCCAGACGAAAATTCGACTGCCGTATTCGAAGCGGGGATGACTGTGAATACAGATGTCAGTCTATTCGGCCATCCGCATGGCTCCAATCGGATCGAGGAAAGTCTACTCGTTACTGAAAACGGCTTTGAATCGATGTCGAAGCTCGTTCGACAGCTTAGCCGCACTTGGAAAGAAAGCGGGGTTGTAAAGGTTACTTAGTCAACATTGTAGACGGCTATCTTCCTTACAAAGGCAAAGCGAGCTATAACAAGTAGCGATCAGGTGAAATCTCCTGATCGCTTTTTTATATTTCTTTCATTTACTGCAAATACCCCTGCCATGAACTGAATGTTCCCATGGTTTTTGATCGAGAACAAGATTATATAATGAATTCAGCTGGATAGAAGGAGTTGTTGGAATGTGATTCGCGGAGCGATTAAGGAAAAAGGCTTTGATACGTTTAGCAAAGGGAAATTCGGGAATGCGGGACAGAACATATATGTGTCGCAAAAAGGCGTTATTCAGCGGATTCACCAGTTTGATGTAAACGGGGATGGCTTTATCGATTTGCCGTTTGCCAATTCCCACGATGACAGCTTGCGGGTTCCCGCATATGTGTATGTCGACCCGCTTAACGGGGAAGAAAGAATCGAAATTCCGACTGAAGGCGCTTATACAGGGGCTGTCGGCGATCTGAACAATGACGGATACGACGATCTTGTTATCGGCAATCAGTATGACGGCGCGTCCAATTACACATACGCTCAAATTTATTATGGTTCGCCGCAAGGGTACAGCACGAAACGGATGCTTCAATTATGGGCGCCATCTTGCAAAAGTGTCGCGATTGGAGATTTTAACGGGGATGGGCGCAAGGACATCGCATTTGTCAGCTTCGAGAAGCTGCGGTTGTTTTTTCAGGATGAGCGGGGATTTAGAACGAAAGGATTTATGGATGTGGAGCTGGATCACTCCGTTGATACAATCGTTTCGGCTGATTTGGATGGGGACGGTTTCGACGATCTGATCGTTCGGACGAATGATAGCGAGATCGTTATTTATTGGGGGGGACCCGATGGCATCCAGGTAGAATCCCGTACATGGCTGGACCCCGCTTTGACAGGGAACGACGCGATCGAAGCGAGCATTGACAGTGCGGCAAGCGGAGCCGGCGCCGGAAGCCTGTTTGTTTACAGCGTATCCCAAGCTCTTAGGCTTAAAGTGCTGCAATGGAGAGGAACTCCGCATATCTTCGTATGCCGCGGGGAACAATCCGTATTCATTCCCATCGATAGGAACCGGAGCGTTGGCCAGCCGCTTGTACTCGATAGCGGTAAAGTGACAAGCGCGGCGATCGGCGATGTAAGAGGAACCGGCAGCGAAGATATTATACTCGCATCTCGGCAGCCGGATCGGGACGGGGCGGAGAAATCATGGATTTATTGGGATACGGCAGCGGGATACTCCAACGAAAATCGAACCTCATTCGCGACGAAAAGCGCTTATGACATTGAAATAGCGGATTTGAGCGGCAATGGTTATGGAGATATCATCGTATGCCAGGATAAGACGGAAACGATGTACACGTATGAATCGGTTATTTACCGAGGATCAGAGGCTGGCTTGGAAGAGACGCCGCTGCGGTTTGAAACACATTGCGCCGTAGGTGTATTTGTCGCCCGCACGATGGATAGGGAGAATCCGCAAGTTATTTTCCTTAATCACTTGTCCAATCGGATTTTGGGCGACGTGCCATCTTCTATTTATTTGGGCGGACCGGACGGCTTCTCCCCTGAGCGAAAGCTGGAATTGACCGGCTGGGCAGCGACAGAGCTGCGAATTTGCGACTTTAATGACGATGGATTCGCGGATGTGTTTATGACCAACAGCAATGAGAACGCGCTGCATATGGATAATGGCTCATTCGTCTTCTACAACGGTCCGGACGGATTTTGTCCGGATCAAAAAGTGGAGCTGCCGACAAAACATTCGATGAGCAGCTGCTGTGCGGATCTTAACCGGGACGGGTGGCTTGATCTTATTGTTGTCGGCCACAACAACGACGAATTGTTAATCTTTTACGGCTCGGAGAAAGGGTTTGTCGACGAACCGGTGCGCATTCCATTAGTTATTGACGGAGTTGCCTACAGACAGCCGAGATTCATGACTCTTGCGGACCTAAATAATGACGGGTGGCTGGATCTCGTCATACCGGACTGTGGAGCAACCGATGATTTGCTCATCCTGTGGGGCGGGCCGGATGGATTTGATTTGAATCGGCGCACATTACTGCCGGAAGGATCGGGAATCAGCTCCCGCGCGGCGGATTTAAATGGCAATGGCTGGCTTGATCTAATTGTAGGCGGTTACAAAGGGCCGGACGCAGGCGATCCTTACAGCACTTTTGTTTATATTTACTGGGGTGGCCCTGACGGGTATTCCAATGACAGAAGGACGGAGCTGCCAGCGCACTTCGCCGCGGATCTCGCGATAGCGGATTTTAACAATGACGGCATTCTTGACATATTTGTCGCTTGCTATCATGGAACCCGAACACGCGATATCGACTCGTATATTTATTGGGGGGAGCCGGACGGAACTTATTCAGTGGACAAGCGGACGCGACTATTCGGTCATTCCGTCGCCGGCGTGCTGGCTGCCGATTTCAATGAGGACGGATATATCGATTTGGCGATGGCCAACCATAAGACATTCGGGAATCATCCGGGCATGTCCTTTGTATGGTGGAACGGTCCGAAAGGATTTAACGAGCACAACCGGACGGAATTGCCTACGACAGGACCGCACGGAATGACGCATTCGGACATTGGCAACATGATGGACCGCGGTCCCGAAGAGTACTATGAATCACGCCCTGTTGCACTGCCGGAAGGCTGCGTCATAACCGGAATCGACTGGCTTGCAACCATACCAGTAAAAACGTGGGTTAAAGCGCAAATCCGAACCGCCGCGAATGAAGAAGCGCTGAAGGAGGCGAACTGGTCCGGCGTCGATGGAGAGGGAAGCTGGTTCGAGAGGGGCGGCAAGTGGTCCGCAGGCAAACATGCGGGCAACTGGGTACAATATCGATTAGCTCTTGGAGCCGTCAATAGCGGCGGCACTCCCCGTGTTAGCGAAGTGACCCTTGATTATGAAACGCAGGCGCAAAAGCATCAGAGCAATCACGAATGAGGAGGGGATCATCATCGAACAAACTGCTGCGAAAGCGATAAAAACGGATGCCGGTCTAAAGAACAACCTCCGCAAAAAGAAATGGAAAACATTAGCCCAGCAATACCAGCTCATATTGATGTCTGTGCCGTTTGTCGGCATATTGGCCCTATTTAGTTATTTGCCCTTATGGGGCTGGATTATGGCTTTTCAGAAATATTCCATAGGGAAGGGCATCTTCGGCAGTGAATTCGTTGGATTCGATCAGTTTGTAAAACTGTTCAACGATGATTGGTTTTATACCGTTCTTCGAAATACGTTGGCGATGAGTTTGATGCATCTGATTACGAGCTTCGCAGGAGCGATTGGTTTGGCGCTTTTTCTTAATGAAGTGAGGTCGAGACTGTTCAAACGAACGATTCAAACGATTACGTATATTCCGCATTTCGTCTCCTGGGTCGTCATTGCCAGCATCGTTACGCTTGTTCTGTCTCCGGATTTCGGGCCGCTTAATGAGCTGCTAATCTGGCTTGGCATCGTGGATGAGCCGGTATTTTTTCTATCCAAGGAAAAATGGTTTTGGGTCATTCATACGATGGCCGGCTTCTGGAAGGAGCTGGGCTGGAGCACAATTATTTATTTGGCGGTGCTGGCCGGCGTGGATCCCGCGCTTTATGAAGCCGCCGATGTGGACGGGGCGGGACGTTTCCGCAAAATGATTCATATATCTTTGCCCGGACTTATGCCGACCGCCAGCATTTTGCTTATTTTGAACACGGGTTACTTGATCGCGACCGGCTATGAATCACAGATGCTGCTCGGCAACAATCTGGTCATGGAGTATTCGCAGGTGCTTGACTTGTATGCGCTCAATTACTCCATGCAAATCGGGGATTACTCTTACGGGGTCGCGATCAGCATGTTCAAATCAGTGGTGAGCATCGTACTGGTATTGCTCGTCAATTCATGGGCCAAGCGGGTTGGCCAGTCTACCGTTCTGTAGGGAAGGAGGCACAATATGAGAAGCAGAACTAAAGTCGGGGACAGGATATTCAACGTTTTCAACAATACGCTGCTGCTGCTGCTGGGCATAGCGACATTGTATCCTTTTTTGAATCTATTAGCCGTCTCCTTGAATCAGTCGCTCGATACGATGCGCGGCGGAATCTATTTATGGCCGCGAGAGTTTACGCTCGACAATTATCGCCTTATATTCAGCAATGACCGTTTATTCGATTCCGCCGCTCTCTCCGTATTGCGAACCTTGATTGGAACCGGATTGTCCGTAATGTGCACAATTATGGTTGCTTACGCATTAAGCCGCAGAGAGTATATGCTTCGCAAATCGCTCAATACCATCATTGTGGTCAGCATGTATGTAAACGGCGGGATCATTCCGATCTATTTGATGATCAAAAATTTGGGATTGACCAATACGTTCGCGGTTTACATTATTCCCGGCCTGATCGGCGCGTTTAACGTGATGATTATGCGGAGTTACTTTGACCAGTTGCCTGACGGGCTTGTTGAATCGGCCAAGCTGGACGGAGCAAATGAATGGCAAACCTTATTCCGCGTTGTTATGCCGATCAGTCTTCCTGTCATTGCAACCATTACTTTGTTTATATCCGTCGGACATTGGAATTCCTGGACCGATAATTTCTTGTACAACAGCAAAGAAAGCTTGACGCTGCTGCAATATCAACTCATGCAGATTCTAATGCAGACAACCGAGCAGGTTTCCGGCGGTATCGGGTCCGGGACCGACGACGCGATATTGAATTTTACAACGCCGCAGTCCATCCGGGCTACGATGTCGATGGTTGTGACGCTGCCAATTTTGTTCGTCTATCCATTTTTGCAGAAGTATTTCATCAAGGGCATGACACTTGGCGCTATGAAGGAATGATATCTTTGGGGGAAACCCGATGATATAATTAAAAACTAGAAAGGGTGTTATCATGAACAAAATGTTCAGATTGCTCGTCATCGTGCTTGTATTTGCAGTGGCTGCCGGCTGCAGCGGGGGGAACAATGGAGGGAACGGCACTGCCCCGACGAATAAGCCGGGAGAAACGAATGGCGGGACACAATCGGCGGTGCCGAAAGAGCCCGTTGTGGTCCAGATGGCAAGCTTGTATCCGAATCTGGATGCGAACAATCCGGTCATGACGGAACTAAGCAAAAAATCAGGCTTTAAATTTGACCTGGTTACAGTAACGGGAGATCGCAATCAAAAATTCGACTTATGGCTCGCTTCCGGCGATTATCCGGCCGATACGGTCATTTTAAAGCCGGATTACATTAAAAAATATTCGGATGCCGGCGCAATAATCCCGCTGGAGGATTTGATAGAAGAGCATGGCCCTAATATTAAGAAGCATTTCGGAGAATACTTCGATTTGTTAAAAGACGAAAACGGACATATTTGGTCGCTTTATGTCAGCAACATAACAGATGAGCCTACGCCGACGATGCAATCGGAGTTCGCTGTCAGCTATAAAATGTTGGAGGAAGCGGGATACCCCGAACTGAAAACAATGGATGATTTGTTCAACTTGCTGAAGGATTATTATGAGAAGCATCCGCAAACGAATGGACAGCCGACCATTCCTTTCTCCGGCTTTAGCTATAATGACAATACTTATGAAAATGCGACGGGTCCGATCTTCACTACGAGCGGATTGGAAAATCACGGGGACTTTACGATCGACGAAAACGATAATGTGAAGCATATCTTTACATCGGAAGAGGCGAAAAACTATCTCGCATTTTTGAATAAGCTTCATATCGCCGGCATGCTGGACAAAGAATTTTTTACTTTGAAAAATGATACGATGACGCAAAGGCTGGCGGAAGGCCGAGTTTTGGCGGGCGCTTTCCCAAGCTGGTACATGCAGCCGGAAGTAGAGCCGGTTATCCGGGCGGCAGGCAACTTTGATGATCTTTACGCTTATTTCCCGCTTGTGTTCGATGCAACCAAGCCAAATAAAAATTTCACGGCTGCGGCAACGCGTTCTAACTGGAACTGGGCGATTACCTCAAAATCCAAGCATCCGGAAGAAGTAATCAAGCTGCTTGATTATATGTTTACCGATGAAGCGCAGATTTTGATTAACTGGGGAATTGAAGGCAGTCATTATGAAGTCGTAGACGGTAAGCGGGTCATTAAAGAAGAGTATAAGCAAGGAGTCGCCGCCAACCCGGATTTGATCTGGAGCGAAATCGTTACGCCATTCTACGGCACATCGATGTATTTCGCGCACGGAACGAAGTTGGCCGATGGAGACTATGCCACGCCTACGACGAGAGATAGCGTCAGAGAGAAATACGATGAAAGAACAAAAGAAGTTTTGGCGGAGTACGGCAAGGAAGTGTGGGCGGACTTCATTCCCGAGGTGAACTTTATTCTTCACGGACTTGGACAACTGGGCGATGTGGAGGAAGTGCGCGCCGAAGCCGAGCGGCTTAAGCAAATTTGGAACCGCGATACGGCCAAGATTGTTTTCTCCGCGTCGGAAGAGGAGTTCGAAAAGCAGTGGAATGAAACCACGCGCGCGCTGGAAAAGGCGGGAATCAAGAAAGTCGAGGAAGCGTATACAAAATTGTGGAAAGAGGCTACTGCGCGATATAGCCATATAGGGAAATAAATCATATAGGGGAGGGGGAGCAGAATGAGTATCCGCACTAAGCTGTTTTTGTCGAACGGCGCAGTCGTCATTTTGCTGCTCACTTCCCTTACTTTTATTTTCGAGCATTTTAGCAGGCAGATGATTCTTGAGAAGATCATGGAGAGCAATAGCAACTCCTTTTCGCAAATGACGGAAAATGTGGACAGTCTCTTGAAGACCTACGAACAGACTGCCGATGTATTGTACATGGATGATTCGCTGCAGGCTACTCTGCTTCAAGACATTCATTCTTTGGCGTTGCAGCATACGGAGTACACGGAGCTTATCGTCCCGCTTATGGAATCGATTCGTTCAACGAAAGAGATTGTCAATTTTCAACTGTTTACCAATAATGATACGTTTCAATTAGGGGTTGTCAGGCCGTTGTCGGAGGCTCCCGAATTGGCGAGGAGAAGCGGATGCGACACTTCCGCGCCAAGCTATCGGTCGCTTCGTTCCTGGACTTTGGAGAAGGGAGCGGGTGGCGAGAACTTGCTTCGCTTATCGCAAAGGCTTAACCATCTGGATATGAAAGCATGTCTATTCGTTTCTATCGATGTGGATGTCAATGTGCTGGTGGACTTTATAAAAGCGAAGGATAATCCGAATCAAATCGTGTTTAGTTTATCGGATGGGAAGGTTGTATTTGACAATGCTGCTGACCATGCAGGGGCAGCCCGCTTGGAGGATTACTGGTTTTTCCCCGAGATGAATGCCAATGACGACGGCCAGCTTGTACGTATGGCCGATCAGGAATATTTGCTAACCAGCCGCGTCCTGGATTCGCGCAATAGCGTAGATGGCATCCAAATCGTCTTCCTTACCCGGCTAGATGCCCTGGTGGCAGGCACGAATGCGATTCGAACGACGGCTCTCGTTCTGTTCGTTGCAACTTTAGCTATATTCGTCATTGCAAACTATGTGGTATCGTCCAGATTAACGAGAAGATTGGTAGAGCTGTCCATAAAAATGAGAAAAACCAGCCTCGAAAACTTGCAGCCGATTCAAACGATTAAAGGAAATGACGAAGTAAGCAAGCTCGGCTTCAGGTTCAACGAGATGGTGCAGCGCATGCAGCGGCTTATTCGCGAGGTGTACGAGTCGGAACTGGGGCGCAAAGAGCTGGAGCTGAAGACGAAGGAGTCCGAGTTATACGCCTTGCAGACACAAGTGAATCCCCATTATTTGTTTAATACTTTAAATGCGCTTCGCGGTAATCTCCTTATGAAGGGAGATCGCGAAAATGCGAAAATTGTTAATTTATTGGCTAAATCCTTTCGCAATGTGCTGGGCAAAAGCGGCAGGATGATTACGATAGCGGAAGAATTGGACATTATCGAGACTTACTTGAACATTCAAGCTTTCCGATTCTCTGACAGGCTTCGCTTCCGAATCGACATTCCGAAGCGGCTGCATGATGTCGCTATACCGAAGCTGTCGCTGCAGACATTGGTGGAAAATACGATCGTCCATGCGCTGGAGCCAAGCGCCGACGGAACAATGATCGTTATTCGGGCGGATTTTGATGAGCAGCAATGCAGACTTGTCGTGGAGGACAACGGTCCAGGCATTCCGTGCGATCACTTGACGGCAATAAGACAAAGGCTCGAAACCGCAGATCAGAAGAAGGATGACTCGCTGCATATTGGCCTGCGCAACGTACATCAAAGATTGCGTCAGAGCTTTGGCCCGAACTTCGGTCTGATCATTGAAAGCAAGCCTAGAGAAGGCACAAGGATTATCATTAACCTTCCGCTAGACAAGCCGCAAACATAAGGAGGTTGGGAGCCATCTATAACGTACTTCTTGTAGATGATGAGCCGGGGGCGCTGCTTTCGCTGAAATATTTGCTGGATTGGGAGCAGCTTGGTTTCACGATCGCGGGCGAAGCGACGAACGGCCAGCAGGCGCTCGATCTTTTTCATGACGGCAATTACGCCCTGGTCGTCACTGATATGAAGATGCCGGTATTGAGCGGTTTGGATTTGATTGCGCAGCTGCGCGCATTATCCGATGTTCCGATTATCATCATGAGCGGTTATGAGGACTTCTCATTCGCACAGAAGGGTTTGCAACTGGGCGTTAAGGATTATTTGCTGAAGCCGGTTGAGGAAGATGACTTGGTGCGTCTATTGAAAACCGTGGCAGCCGAGCTGGAAAATGAACGGATGCTGGACAAAAAGCTGCATTTTGGTTTGTCTGCAACGAAGGAACGCATTGCCAGAGAATGGGCCAACGGTTTCATGAATGCGGAAGAAGTGACGGAACGGTTTAAGCTGATAGATATACATGTTAGAGAGCGCTCAGGGATTTGCTGCATTGCGGCGGAGCTGGACTCGGAAGCCTGGAACGACTCTTCTATGACGGATAATGATCTGCAAATAAAACGGTTTGCCGCGCGTAATGTCATGGAAGATATTATTGGGTTATGCGGCTGTTTATTCGAAGAATCGGATATGAAATACGGAATCGTTTTATACTCGGATGTAGACGAGGTGGAGCGCGCGGATGTTATTGCAAAAATCAGCCTGATGAGCCAGCATGTGCGGCAATACGCAAAAATCGGGATCACATTCGGCATAGGCAAGCTGGTTCATGCAATGAATGAAGCCGTAAAGTCTTATGAGGATGCGAAACGAATGCTGGACAAGCAATTCTTTTTCGGCAAGCAAAGCGTTATTTCGGAAGAAAGGCTGTTCTCGAAAGAGGCGAATGATGATGAACAGAACTGGCTCCATGCCAATGAGCTTATTGAGCAGCTTGACAAGCAGGACAATGAGCAACTAAGAGAACTGCTTGCGCGCAGATGGGAGTTATTGGCGAAAAATCAAGTGCATTCGAATCTTATTAAAACTATGATCTTGGAGCTGTTCATTGAGTTGTTTCGGCTTGTTAAGGAACAAGGGATTGATTATGAGCAGCTGTTCAATCCGAGACAACTCGATTACGAACGCATTATGGGGGCAAGATCTTTGACGGATCTGTTCCAAATTACATGGACCAAAGTGCAGGAAACAG
The DNA here is from genome assembly GCF_018604145.1 of Paenibacillus agaridevorans. Classification (NCBI taxonomy): domain Bacteria; kingdom Bacillati; phylum Bacillota; class Bacilli; order Caryophanales; family Paenibacillaceae; genus Paenibacillus; species Paenibacillus agaridevorans. The sequence continues at coordinate 8,770,633 of NZ_CP075889.1, forward strand.
CTGAGCTGATCAAGTCCCATCGCGAGCTGTCATCGGAAAATGCGGTCAAAGTAGCCAAGCGATTAGCGAATGAACGTTATGCCGACAACATCAGCATGAAAAATATAGCTACTCAAGTGTATATGAACGCGGCCTATTTGGGGCAGCTATTTAAAGCGGAAACAGGCATTGGCTTTAACGATTATTTGTTTCAGGTTCGCATGGAAAACGCAAAAAGAATATTGAGCTCTACCGATATGAAGGTCTACGAGGTGGCTTATGCCGTCGGTTATAACGACCTGGATTGGTTTTATAAAAAATTCAAGCAGCATACCGGCTTGAGCGCAAGCGAATACAGAATCATGAGCGCAAGAACAATAATTCCTCCCGCTATGATCTGAATGTTAAGGGGTTCATCGAATGATGGACTCCTTTTATAATCAGTGAGGAAGCGGTTACAAAATAACGATTGGGAGGAATAATGAATGAGAAGCGAACGGTTACTTCGCAATGGATTTCGCAAGCTCCAGTTTTACATCAGCATAGGAATGATTCTGGCCTTGGCTATACCGCAATTGGCGATGGCAAGCGGGCAGCCGGAAGAAGCCGATCTTTATAGCGGTTATGGCCCCGGCTTGCTTGCATCAACGGCGGGGTTTGCGAATAAGGACGCCAATCCGGAGCTGGGACAGCTAAGCGGCTTCGGCAATAGCGGGAGAATGGAGCTGGACTATCAGTATCGCAGCATCGGCGTCGATTTTGGAGCAATCGCGGCTGTGAACACCATCGAACTTGAAGCGGCGAATGCGTCGAACCGAGTCGAGAAGAGCGATCTGTCCCTATACATCAGCTCGGATAATGAGACGTACAGCAAAGTAAAGGATTGGGATTTCGTTAAAGTGGACAACCGTGTCATTTTGTACAATTTTTCGGAATCAGCTCGTTATGTAAAGGTTCACAACCATTTTGATGATACGAAAGGCACTTTTTATAATGACAGCCTGCAAGAGATGATTAAAGCGTATCAGCTGCCGCAAGGACGCTGGACGGCCGGCAATGGACAAAGCTGGTTGTATCAAAAGCCGATAGCTGTCTCCAATCCGAATGCCGAGGTGATCAATGATCGGGCGGTTTATCTGACTAAGGAGGATCTGGGAACCGCGCAATTGATTGCCGATGGGAAGCTGCAAGCCGATTATCGCGATATTCGCTTTGCGGCCGGTGGCCAAGAGCTGCACTTCTATATGGATGATGCAGGATTCTACGTACGAATTCCTGAAATGCAGCCTGAGGAAACGAAACAAATTTATATGTATTACGGCAACCCGGCGGCTTCCTTCCGCGGCGGAGCACAGGAAGCGCTGCAAATCGAGTACGGCAACAAAACAATTGCGGAGCAATCAGGGGAATTGAAGCCGGTGCGATTGAAGGATGGCACGCTGATGACCGTGGCGGGCTCGAATGACGCGGGCATACTGGCCAATTACTCCTTTGACGGGGGCAAGACATGGTCGGATCAAGAAACGATTATTCTGCCTGTTTCAGCGGCGGGCTCCGACTTATATGAATTCCCTACCGGAACTTATGTTGATCCCGATACGGGCGAGGTTTATTTGTTCTTTGCCGTCCATCATTATTTTGGCGTATGGAGCGGCGGCAATACTTGTTTGTCCATCGATGTGTGCCGCAACGATATGTATGTCGTCAAATCAACCGGATTTGACGGACAAAAGCCGCTATTCGGCGAACCAGCGCGAATAACGGGCCTGCAAACAGCTTCCGGGGCGCCGATTCATTATATGATCTCTTATACGAATCCGATTCGTCATAGTTCTGGAAGGATCATCGCGCCATTCTCCCATGTCATCGGAGATGACGGTACCTTTGGCGTCAGCTTCCTATACTCGGACGATAATGGGGGCACTTGGCAGAAGAGCGTTTCCGAGCTTACGATTCCTTCCATCGGCGGGGAGGGCGGAGTGACGGAGGTTGCCATTATCGAATTGGCTGATGGCAGTTTAAAGACTTTCCTGCGTCAGCAAAGGTCGGATATCTATTATCTTGGGACAAGCTCATCGGCGGATGAAGGATTGACATGGTCCCCGGTCGCGGACAGCGAAATGATGAGCACCAATACGTTCCCTGCCATGCAGCGGGATGACAACGGGAATATTTTATTGACATGGTCAGGGCATAATGCGGAAGGAATGGGGAGTTATTATCGCAACAATCTTACCATTGCATACAGCGATGATGAGACGCTCACCTGGCAGGGCTATCATGATCTGACTGGACGCACTCGCTTGTCCACGCCGGGCTGGATTTCCGAGAATGAGAAACGCAACGTCGTTCAGGCGGATGGAGTAAAGGCAGGCGATGATGCTCGGTTGTTCACGTGGCCTGGACTGACGGGGGCCTTCTCAATGCTGGTAGAGGATTTTGACCGTTATTTGCGCTACAGCCATGGCGCATTGGATAGCTTCGAGTATGAACATAGCGGAATTACGCCTGACAACGGGACAAGTCTGGCCAATGATTACTGGTGGAAGACGGCTAACTCCGGAGTCGTTACGACAAGTGACGCTGTTGCGAAGCAAGGAGATCGATCGCTATATATTCACGACAATATTGACGACCAGCGAGTGACGGGCGGATCAAGGCTGTTCCCGGCAACCCGGAAAGCGAGCGTGCAGCTTTCGGTCTATGGAGAGAGCTTCGACAATGATCTGTTTATTTCTTTGCAGGAAGGATACTCGCAGCATTGGAATGCGCTCGGTGCCGGTTTTATCCTGCAGCTCGATTCCGACGGATCGTTGAAATATACGGATACGGAAATAAATTCTTCCACCGGGACGGTCAAAGTAGGTTTTGTGAATCCGGACAGCAACCCGCTGACCGGCAACTTGTCCAATTTCTCGGATGCTTTCCCGTTTGCGCTAGATTACAAGGATCGCAGCGTAGGCGTGGATCTTGGCCGGGCTGCCAAGCTTCGCGAAATCCAGTTGAATGACAGCAAGCAATATAATAAACCGCAGCCGCCGGACAACCTGCCGGGAAATCGGATACAGCAGCAGAACCTTGAAGTGTATGTCAGCGATATGAACAAGGGGGATTGGACGCTTCTGGAAGGATGGACCTTCGAGAAGGAAGACGGCAATATTACGATTGGGCTGGAGCATTTGGATATCGAAGCGCGTTATGTAAAAATCCACCAAAACTACTCGGATACGGCCTTTACTTTCGGAGCGCCGCAGCAAGAGATTATGCGCGTCATCACGGAGTATGACCAGCCGATCGAGTTCCATGAGCTGGCGACGCCGACAAGCTTGACGTTTAATGAATGGCATAAAATTCGTCTTGATTTTGATTTGGATAGTGGACTGGCCGACGTCTATGTGAATGATGCATTCAAGGGAACGATAGAGGCTGCTCATCCCGGTAAAGTCATTAACCATCTGATGGTCTCATCCGGCGCTTCTGGACTTGGGACGGAAGTCTATGTGGATGAAGTGATGATTCAGGATCTATCCGTGGAGCTGCCGCAAGCCGGATTGATCGGAGATGAGGAAGCGGCGGTCGAAGAGACGGACACGACTGCTCCGGCAATCTCGTTCTCTCCAGACGGCAGTGAAACCTTGCTGTACGAAGCGTCGGTCCAAGCGGCGGTAACCGATGATTGGAGCGGCATCGACGCCGATCGGCTTATGTATGTTTGGGCACAGAGCGAGACAGCTCCGGATACAGGCTGGAAAGCATTTAGCTTAAGCGGTGCGATTACTTTGTCGAACGTGTCCGGCGATTGGTATTTGCATATTCGCGCGTCCGATATGAACGGCAATGTGGCACAGGCCCATTCCAACCGATTCCGTATGCAGCTCAGAGAGTCATCGGGATCGACATGGCCTCCAACTGGCGGCAATACCGCTAATGAATGGAACATGGCTGCCGGGGAAGGCGGGACGTTAAGCAGCAATAATGAAATAGAATTGACGATTCCGGCAGGAGCCTCGGACGGGGCAATGCGCATCGCCATTTCAAAGCTTCAGGAAGCTGGCGTCCTCCAGCATCCGGAATGGAGCCGGTTAAGTCCTGCCTTTAAAGTATCGAAAAATGCAGCAGGAAGCTTGAAGAAGCCGGCAACGATCAAGCTGAAGTTTGATCGGGATAAGCTTGAAGATCATCAACTGCCTGTTATTGCTTACTATGATGAAGAGAAAAAAGTTTGGGTTGAAATCGGAGGAAAGGTTGAAGGTGATTTTATTTCGGCGGCAACAGATCGTTTGGCAACCTTCGCGGTCTTCGCCAAGCCGCTTGAATCGACAGAACCCGCCGTATCGTTTAGCGATTTGTCCGGACATTGGAGTCAGGCAGCCGTCTATGAGGCGGTAAGGCTAGGGATTGTCAATGGCTATCCCAATGGCATGTTCAAGCCTGATAAAGAGCTGACAAGAGCCGAGTTTATCGTTATGCTTGCCCGCGCGCTGGAGCTGGAGGCCGATGAAGAGTTGCCGTTGTCGTTTGCCGATAGCGGGCATATCCCGGACTGGGCTCTGCTATCCATAGCGCAGGCGCTGAAATCGAACATCATACAGGGCTATGATGACGGCACCTTCCGTCCGGATGCGAGGATAACTCGAACAGAAATGATTGTTATAACAGTGCGCGCGCTGGGGCTCCCTATCGGCATGGAGTCGGCTACGAGCTTTGCGGACGACGCAGCGATTCCGGCTTGGGCCAAGCCCCTGGTTGCCGAGGCGGCTGCTCGCGGACTGGTCGAAGGACGCGGCGGCAACCGTTTTGCTCCAGGTGAAGCTTCGACCAGAGCAGAAGCGTTGAGTATTTTACTGAGAACTATTCAATAAGAGATAAGGGAGTATACGGTTCGTGTACTCCCTTTCTACATGCATGGAATGAAATAAAATTGACTAAAACAAAGAGCTGATGCTATATTAATTGGTAATACCATATTATATATACAAAGCGCATTACATGAATTTAAATAGAAAGTGGGTTTGTAATGTCGACGATGGATTTGTTCCAATTAAATGATCAGGTTGCAATTGTTACAGGAGGCTCGGGTTTGTACGGCGAACATATTTCCACCGCTCTTTGCGAGGCAGGAGCGCATGTCATTATCGCTTCCCGCAACGAGGAGAAGTGTCAGGCTCTCGCAGATCGCTTTAATGAACGCGGATACAAAGCATCAGGCATGAAGCTGGATCTGAGCGATGAACAAAGCATTATCGCATTTATCGCAGAAGTGTCCGACAGGTATGGGCGAATTGATATTCTCGTCAATAACTCGGTTTCCCGTTATGGTTTGAACAATGTTGAAGAGACGACTGCCGAAGGATGGAATATGGCACAGCAGGTGAACGGAACGGGGTTGATGCTTATCTCGAGGGAAGCCGTTAAACTGATGCGTGCCGCAGGCAAAGGAAATATTATTAACATAGCCTCCATTCAAGGAGCGCAGGCACCTCACTTCCCTGTATATGGAGATACGGGTATGACCAGCGGTGTCGAGTATACGTTCGCTAAGTGGGGGATGATCGGAATGACGAAATGGATGGCCAGCTATTACGGACCCTATAACATTCGCGTCAATGCGATTAGTCCCGGCGGTTATTACGAAGGAGAGAATCAGCATGAAGAGCATTCGAATGCATTCGTGAACAATTACAAGTCCATGACTCCGCTAGGCAGATTGGCCGAAGACGATGATATCAAGGGGCCGATCGTTTTCCTCGCCTCCGAAGCTTCGCGTTACATCACGGGTCATAATCTATTGCTGGATGGAGGCTGGACAATTTGGTAAAGGAAAGGGTAAAATGTCCGTGAATAAACTTACAGTATCCAAAATGACGCTTGGCACAGTACAGCTTGGCATGAATTACGGGCTTATCGGCACCAGTCAAATGCCTGATGTTCAAGCGAGCCATGGTATTTTGCAAGCAGCATGGCAAGGTGGCGTGTCGGCCTACGATACGGCTGCGACGTATGGGGAATCTGAGCAAATACTGGGTCGTTTTTTTGGCAAGTTGCAATCTGGAGAAGCTCCGACAATCATTACCAAAATTTATGTGCAGCCGGAGGAAAGCTGGAGTCCTGGACGAATAAAAGATGAGATCTACCGCCAGACGAGAGCGTCGCTTGAGAAACTCGGTGTCGAGAAGGTGTCTGCTATGATGCTGCATAACGTCGATGCGATGCGAGCTCATGGGGACATAATCGCGCAAGTATTCGCCGAGCTTGTACGGGATGGCTTAGCGGAAAAGGCGGGTATTTCATTTTCGTCCAATACGGAAGAGGAGTTTGCAATGCTGCGTCCGTATTTGGAAGACTCCGTTTTCGGCGCTGTACAGCTTCCGTTAAATGTGTTCGATCATCGACCTCTGAATAACGGGTGTCTGGAGATGTTGCGATCCGCAAGCAAAACAGTGTTTGTCCGCAGCGTGTTCCTGCAAGGCCTTTTCTATGCGAATGAAGCAGAGCTGCCCTCTCAATTGCCCGAGGCTGTTGAACCGATCCGCGAGCTTCGCGAGCTTGCGCATAGCTGTGGCTTAACTCCTGCCGAGCTGGCTGTTTCCTATATTCGCGATATGCCGGGAGTAGATAGTCTGGTTATCGGCGTGCAGACAGTTGAGCAACTGGAAGAGAATTTGCGGTTAATAGAAGGGCCTGCCGTACCGGAGTCCATTTGTAATGAAATAAGAGAGCGATTCCGGAATCTGCCTGAGCGGCTCCTTACGCCGGGGATGTGGAGCAGGTGGTAAAATGTTGAAGCCCAAGGTGTTAGAGCAATTGCAGCGCGGTGAACGAGCTTTTATCGTTTGCATAGGCGATTCCATTACAGAACAGAATTATCATCTTGAAGGCAAGCTTAATTATGTGGGTCTGCTTACGGAACGGTTAATGGAACGGTACAATCGCAAGTCGTATGTGTTCAACGTCGGGAAAAGCGGAGATACTTCACAAGGGATACTGAATCGACTGGATGAAGACGCCTTGCGATTCGGAGCGGATCTGATTACAGTGATGATCGGCATAAATGATTCTGTACAAGGAGAAGCAGGTATTGCCCAATTTAAACGGAACTTGGAACAGATTATCACCAGGATTATAGCATCTGGATCAGAGGTGCTGCTTTTAACCCAGAATGCGCTCGATTATAATATTCATGAACAGGCGGTCCAAGCTAGAACGGCCTATCCGGAGTATGCTGCAGCCGTGCGGGAAGTGGCGGCCGCAACGGATACTCCTTTGTGTGATATTTATAGTCATTGGCGTGAATATGTACAAGAATCGACTAACAGCCACTTGATGCTCATGAATGACAGCATTCATCCCGGTGCCCAGGGACATGTATTCATAGCAGGGCAAATCTATCATTATCTGAATATAATGCCTAGTGAGGAAGAATAGGAGAGGTTGCCCAATGATTAGAGATACTTTGCAAAATTTCAAGCTGTATACAGGATTCCATCCGCGGTTAGAGCAAGCAGCACAATTTATAGCGAACGAGGAATGGAAAACTCTTGCGCCTGGAAAATATGAGATTGACGGAGACCATATTTTCGCAATCGTTCAGCATTATGAAACCAAACCGCGAGAGCAAGGACTGTGGGAAGCGCATGAGCGGTACATCGACATTCAATTTGTGGCTGAAGGCGAGGAGAACTTTGGTTATGCTCCTATCGGCGAAGCGGTTGTAACACGACCGTATGATTCTGATTCCGACTATGCGCTATTCGATGCGACAGGCGATTTCTTCAAATTGAAGGAAGGTCATTTTATATTGGCAGCGCCGCAAGATGTTCATATGCCAGGTATGGCGATTGACACTCCGCAGCCGGTTAAAAAAATTGTGATTAAGGTGAAAGTTTAATCAACCACAAGAAGAAACGGCTATCCATCATCGTCCTATGGGCAAATGCGTTTACCGATGAAATAGGAGAACAGGTATAAGTTTTTAGGGGGGGGAACCGAAGGGTTCCCCCTCTTTTGATTATCGTTGGCGCGAGAGCACGAGACCAGCCGTTGTCTCTACGGCGTTCGTACGTTCGCTCTAGCGACAACGGAACTCAGAGACCTTAACTCGGCGAATGGAGGGGGAAAGGCAGGGCTAACGGAACTCAGAGGCTTTATTGGTCGATGATAAGGGGGATGGAGCGCGATTGGGTTGGAATAAGAACGCTCAGTTCCGTAAGGGTACCCGAAACCGTTGATTTGGCGAAAATAACGTCGCTCAGTTCCGCTCACACCCGTCAAAAGGTGGGAGAGCGCCGAATGAGATAAAAAAGTTTGCTTCGTTTGACCAAATGGCGGCTGTTCGCCGCGAATGAGATTTAAAAACATATGTTTCGTTCGTCCCAAGTGGCAGCTAGCTGCCACTTTGTTTAAGTATAAAGCGCAAATATCCATTTTTTTGAGATAAAACCCAGATATCTATATGGGCACTACAGTTACAATTATGCTACTCTGAGAAAATATAAATGAATGAGTTGCAGAAGCGGTTCAGAAAAATGAAAGCGCTGTATCCGGGGGGAGGAGAAGGCATGTGGGGGATATAAAATCGAAGCTAAGGAAAGGGTGGCAGCATGGGGAATAGAGAGGCGATTCGAACGTCAAACAGAACCTTTTTATCGTTGAAAGTTATTTTAATATCCACTTACATATTCCTTTCCGTTCTAATTATAGTCGTCTTCTCTGGCATTACGAGTTATGTGGCTGAGAAAGTCATTAAAGAAAAGGAAAACCGCGCAGTAATAAGTTCGTTAACTAATATTGATGATCGGATTAATATTAAATTAGCCCAATATTCCGATTTGATGATTTCGTTAGCCTACGAGGCGTCAACGCAGAAATTGTTACAGGGACTGGAAGGGCTATCCGACCAAAGTAAAATTGAATTCGTCAATGAATTCTACTCCAGAATGTACGAAGTTAATGTGACGCAAACGGATATTAATGCAATTGTTTTTATAGACACGAATGGCAAGCAGTACTATACCATGAACCAAAACTTTAATACGGAAGCATGGGTGAATAGCTACTTTACTCCAGAATTACAAGATCGGGTGGCTGAGCTGCGGGGAGAAATATTCATCGATTTCTCTGGAGGAAACTCGAAGGATCGCAATAGTGTAACCCTTATTAGCCAGATTAATGCACTCAATAAACCGCGAGGCACGAAACCGATTGGCATGATGATGATAAATATCAAGAAGGGGGCACTCTCCTCGATTCTATTCCAGAATAGAGAATTACAGCTGACAACATTAGTCGATTCTCAAGGAATAGTCGCGATTGATGCGCATAAAGAACTTCAGGGAACGGTTAGCGAATTGAATAAAACCGCCCAATTGCAAAAAGAGCCCTCCTTTCAAACCAATATGAATGGAGAAGACTTTTTCGTATCTATTTTTAAAAATGACAAGTATCACTATACGTTGATGAGCCGTGTCCTTGTAGATGAGCTCTACAAAGATGTGGATTATATAAAAAAAATAATCGTATACCTTATCCTATTCGTACTAGGCGGAGTTGTTATGATTTCTTTTTTCCTCTCCACCTTTCTCGTCAAGCCGATCAAAGAGTTGGTAACGTTAATGAATCGCGTCAGTCATGGGAATTTAAATGTAAGAATGGTCAAGATTCCTTCTAATGAAATAGGCATCCTCGCCAATAACTTCAACCAAATGGTTGATACGCTAAAAAATAGCGTTCCCCTAAGAAAGGAAAGATTAATCAGCAAGCTGTTATTAGGCAGGATCACAATCGATGAATTCTCTTCTCAAGGAGCAGAACTTGGAGTAGCTGCTACCGTCGGAGTTAATATTGTTGTTGTTGTAATCGAAATTCATGACACTCCCATGAGCGATAAGGAATTTATTCCGATAGACGATATAGAACGGTTTCTTCAATCCAGATTAGTATCCGTTCATTCGGCTGCTTTGTTGCATATTCTTGACAATCGCCGTCTGATCGTTATTTTACAAGAAGCGGAAATGGATCTCATTCCATACTTGCATGAGTCTTTGATTAGGGAGAAGGGAGTGCCGACAACATTCGGAGTAAGCCGCTCCTCGTTCAGCTATGATAAAATCCACGAGTCTTATAATGAAGCACTTGATGCGCTTCACTATAAGCACTTATTCGAAGCGAATGAAATTATCTATATTAATGATATTCAAGAGAAGGATAACAACTATGAACAATTGGAACGAATAGAGGATGAGATTGTACAAGCCGTAAAGTTTGGACGAGGAGAACAATGGACCGCAAGCACGGAACTGCTTTTTAATACCTTCAAAGAACAATTCGTGACCAGGGAAACGATGAATCGATCGTTAGGCCATACCCATTTGAAAATTCTTAAATTAATGAGCAATCTGGGAATCGATCTTTTTAATGCCGACCCGACGATCCCCCGATTGCCATCGCTTGAAAGCTTTAACTTGTTTCGCCATACACATGAACTGAAACAAGAGTTCTCCGTTTTCTTGGAAACATCCGCACAATTAATCGGGAATAAACGCGAAACACGGATGCATGAAACGATTGCCAAAGCAATCACGATCATTAATGAGCGATATATCGATGGGGATTTTTCCGTTAGCACCATTAGTAAGGAATTATATATAAGCGAAAACTATTTTTCCAAGCTGTTCAAACAAGAGACAGGCAAAAATTTCTCTCAATATGTTACTGCCGTGCGTATGAAAGAAGCCGAAAATTTACTTACGCTAACGGATTTAAAGATCAGTGAAGTAGCCGCAAAAGTGGGCTACAAGGATGCCAATTATTTCAGTCTCAGCTTTAAGGGGATTTTTGGAGTTTCGCCGGTAAAGTATCGAGAACAGCATCAGTAAAACGCTGTTCAGCCTAATTTTATAGACGGTACGATGGTTTTTTCAAGGGAAAACCCAGAATATTATATGGTCGCCTGAGCCATATGTCCGCTAACATTTAATTTGCGAAAGCGGTTTAATTTCGGTTGCTTTCTAACAAAATTCTGGAGGGGTAGAAAATGAGAAGAAGAAAGCACGGTTTAGCTTACTTGCTCGTGATGCTGTTGGTTGTAACTATATTGGGCGGATGCGGGAGCGGGAATAACGAGGGGACAACGGTTGAGCCGGACAGCTCATCATCATCCGTGACTCCGAGCCAGGAAGCAACTACTAATCCGGAAGATGAGAAGCCGGTCGAGCTTGTGTTCTGGAACTATCCGGTTTGGAATTTGCCAGATCAAAAGCCAGGTGAATATGCCCAGACGCTGATTGAAAAGTTTGAAAAGAAATATCCCAACGTGAAAGTGAAGCTTGAAATCATTCCCTATGATGGCGGAGATCAGAAGGTGAATGTAGCTCTTGCATCCAATACGGCACCGGATATTCTTAATGATTCTCCTGGACGTACGACCAGCTATGCGAAGAGAGGATATACGGTACCTCTAAATGATTTATTGACGGAGGAGCAGCTAAAAAAAATCCCGCAAAATGTTCTTGAGAAAGTAACTTTACAAGACGGAACGATCTTCAGCTACCCTCAGGGATTGGGTGCGACGCTCATGGTCATCAATAAATCGTTAGTGGAAAGAGCGGGAGCGGCGGACTTATTGCCTTCGGGAGAATTACGGACGTGGACGATCGAACAATTTGAAAAACTCCTCGTGGCCGTAAGGGAATATCAGAAGAAGGAAACGCCGGATCATTATCCGTTTCTAATGTTCGGCTTAAATGAGCAAGGGGATGCTCTGTATCACAGCTTTATGGCTGGTTTTGGCGGAAAACGTTATACGGATGACCGGACGCAAAGTACATTTAGCTCCACGGAAAATGTGCAAGCGGTGGAGTGGTTCAAATCGCTAATAGATAAACAGCTTGTATATCCAAATCCGGAAACAAGAGCTGCTGGAATGAGCAACGATTATTTCGTTCAAGAAAAGACTGCTGTCGCGTTTGGCGGGTTTTCACTCTTGAATGCAGTCCAGAAGGCGAAAGACGAAGGGGCGATCAAGGGAGAGTTTGAAGCGATCTTGGCGCCATTCCCAAGTGTTAAGGAGGATCAAGGCGTAGTTATCGGCGGAGGCGGTCAATTCGTTATTTTCGACAATGGGGATGAGAATAAGATTAAATATGCAAAAAAATTCATCCAGTTTGCACAGACGGAGGATCCTGATTTTATTAGAGCGATGAACGCCTTTGATGTTTATGGAAGAGACACGTTAGGAGCCAATCCAGATCCCGAGAAGCTGTGGTTGTCCAAATTGGTGACCGATACTGAGCATATCATTGCGATTGACGGCTCTTATGATATCGAAGGATATTCACAAACCAGAGCGGTGTTCTTCCCGGAAATGCAAGCCGTATTTATCGGCGCCAAGGAGCCGCTGCAAGCGATGCAGGATTATGATGAGAAAGCTAATAAAATCATTAAGGACGCAATTGCATCCAAAAAATGATGGAGTGCATGAATTGGAGTGGAGCATGCGATGCTGAAAAGAGAATTCAACTTATTGTATAAAGAAAGATATGGTTTTCTATTTGTAGCGCCTGCCTTGTTATTTTTCGCACTATTTTATTTATATCCAATCTTGGATGCTATTAAAGTGAGCTTCTACAAATACACCTATTATTCTTCGGGTTGGGCAGGGATTGGGAATTACCAGTCCCTGCTGCAAGACGATGTTTTTCTCAGGTCCGTCAAGAATACACTGCTTATTGTCATCATGTTTGTACCGGCAACTCTCATCATTAGTTTCATTCTGTCGATTTTTATCAGTCTGTTCAGGACGAGGCTGCAAAGTGTTTTTAAAGCCGTATTTTACATTCCTGCAGTCACGTCCATTGTCAGCATTACATTTATGTGGCAGTATCTGCTGAATTATGATTTTGGATTGCTGAATTTTCTCCTTGGTCTATTCGACATAGACAAGGTGAATTTTCTTAGCTATGACAGGGCGATCGTGACAACGACAGTTGTCGTTCTCACCATTTCACTCGGCGGACCTATTGTAATCCTATCTGCGGCATTAGGCGGAATTCCCGTCAGTTATTATGAGGCTGCCGAATTGGACGGGGCATCGTTCTGGCGCAAACATATTCGTATTACGCTCCCGATGATGAAGCCAACCATTCTTTTCGTTGCAGTTACGAGCACGATTGGCGCCTTTCAGCTGTTTGCGATTATATTGTTGTTTACGGCGGGCGGTCCGAATTATGCGACTACAACCATTCTATTGCTCTTGTATCAGGAGGCTTTTGTAAACGGGGATTACGGCCGGGCTAATGCGATGGCTGTCATACTGAGCATAATCATTGTCATTATTGCATGGCTGCAGTTCAAATTTTTGCGAACGGATATTGAGTATTAAGGGGCAATCGTATGAACAAGTCCAACCTGATCGTCGTTATGTTGAAGCTGTTGCTCGTTATTGCTGCTGTTTTGTTTTTGTTCCCGTTTTATTGGATGATTTCATCTTCATTTAAGGAAATGTCGATTGCTTTCCAGATTCCGCCACAATTTTATCCCCATCATCCGACATTAAATAACTATATTAAGCTTCTGGATACGAATGCGGCTAAATGGTTTTTAAACAGTGTATTTGTAAGCGCGAGTACCACCCTTGCAGTCGTTTTTATTACTTCTATGGCTGCTTATTCTTTGGCGAAGATTAACTTTCGCGCAGGCAAGTTTATATTTTCAATATTTGTCGGCTCGATGACGATTCCAGGGGCTGCGCTCCTGATCCCGCAATTTAAGATTGCAATCGAACTGCATTTAATAAACACGTATCTTGGATTGATTGTCCCTGCGATCGCGGCGCCTTACATGATCTTTTTATTAAGGCAGTTTATGAAAACCGTCCCTCAGGAAGTTCTTGAGTCGGCAAAAATGGACGGATGCAGCGAGCCCGGCATTTATTATCGTATTATGCTGCCCTTATCGACGCCTGGACTCGCTGCAATTGCTATCTTTACTTTCGTGCAGAGCTGGAATGATTATATCTGGCAGCTATTGATCATTAAGAATACAGAAATGATGACGTTGCCGTTAGGCGTTGCCACCTTAATTGATGCGGAAGCAGTTGATTGGGGGTTGATCATGGCAGGTGCGGTTGTAACGTCGCTGCCCGTTGTCCTTATCTTTATATCCTTCCAGAAGTATTTTGTCCAAGGGCTGACTGTCGGTGCGGTCAAAGGGTAGTCATTAAGCAGGATTATGGAGGGGTTGACTTGAGTAAAGCTTGGCGTGAAAGCGGCTATGCCGCCTTCGCAGACGGAACTTTCGGTAACGGCGGACAAAATCTATATGTTTCTCGGAATGGGGTTCTGCAACGGATTTTCCGCTTCGACCTCAATCAAGATGGCTATACCGATATTATGTATGTCAATAGTCATGATATGGGCGAACGTCCAGCTATTGATGTCTACGTAGATCCCTTGCATTCTGCCAGACGAATCGAACTGCCCTCGGCAGGGGCTTATTATGGCGCAATCGGTGATTTGAATGGCGATGGATATGATGATTTAGTCATTGTTAACCAGAACAACGGAACCCACTCGGATCTGACGGCTTATATTTACTACGGTTCACCCGGCGGTTTGTCGGAGCGTTACAAGGTTGAGCTTCCAGTTCCGAATTGCAGAGCCGTGGCGATTGGTGATTTCAATGGCGATGGTTATCGGGATATCGCATTCAGCAGCAATGGCAAGTTAGTCGTCTATTACCAAACCGCAGCGGGTTTCCGGCCATCAAATCGTGTCACGCTAGAGCTTGAAGTAACGCATATGGCTGCCGGGGATATTGATCAGGATGGTTATTGCGATTTATTCGTACGTGTCAAAGGCGGGAATCCCCTGGTGCTGTGGGGAAGTCCTGAAGGACTGCGGCAAGAGGGCTGCACGCAAATTGGCGGGAGCGATGAGGCTGCCCAGGATTTAGCGGGTACGACGGCAGGATGGCTTGTATTTGTTGAAGGTTGGGTGCCGAAAATCATTGAAATTGGAGGACGTATCCACCTTTTCCGTCAAGAGAATGATGCAGCTTATTTCTATCCTCTATCAACAAGTCGAAAAGTAGCTGAACCTCTTATCTTGAATTGCGAATCGGTTATCTCTGCTGCAGTCGGCGACGTAAACGGGAATGGTTATGAGGATATTGTTCTCGTCGTTTGTAAGGGTCGGGATCGAAGCGAGTCCTCATGGATTTATTGGGGCCATCCTTCGGGGTACTCCAACAGGGAACGAATGGAGATTCCAACCCAAAGCGCGCGTGACGCGGTCATGCATGATCTTGATGGAGATGGACAGTTGGAAATTGTGATCTGTCAAGGAAGAACAGATGTTATGAATACAACCGAGTCGATCATTGTTAAAATTGCGCATCATGACGCAACAGCGGAGCTCATTCGTTTTGTAACGCATGATGCCACAACAGCATTGATCGGTACAACGATGGATTCTCCTTCCCCTCAAGTGATTTTTATTAATCATGTCTCTGGACGAGTCAGGGGAGACGTGCCCGCATACGCCTATTTAGGGGGGGCCGATGGCTTTAATGAAGATAGGCGGATCGAGTTCCCGGGATGGGCGGCGGTTGATTCCATCTGCTGCGATTTCAATGACGATGGTTGGGGCGATGTGTTCCTTGCCAATTGTTCAGAGAACGCTCCCCACCTTGATCCGGGATCTTATCTCTATTGGAATGGAGTGAATGGATTCGATCCCGATAACAAGTTGGTGCTGCCTACTGTAAGAGCGCATGGATGTGCCGTCGGCGACTTCCGCCACAGCGGATACTTGGACATCGTGGTTGCTGGAGCGAGTAATCCGGAGCTGTTGATCTTCAAGGGCGGACCCGAAGGATTCGACGTGGATCATCCGCAGAAAATCATGATGGATCCCGATATGAAGATATTCAATCCGGAGAAAAAATTGTATTCGTACGAGATGCTGGCAGGTCGTGCTTATCGGGAGCCGCGCTGGTTGTTTACTGCGGACTTCGACAATGACGGTTGGTTGGATTTATATGTATCACAGGTTTTTGGACCGAGTTATATCCTATGGGGCGGTCCGGAAGGATTCTCGATGAACCGTTCGACCGTATTGAATTGTGATGGCGGTATATGCGCTCAAGCAGCGGATTTAAACGGGAATGGTTGGCTTGATCTGATTGTCGGCGGATATCTATCGATGGGTAAAAAGGTTGCGAATGAATCCTATGTCTATATTTACTGGGGCGGACCGGAAGGATTCCGCGAGGATAGACGAACGCAGCTCCCGGCGCATACGGCAAATTCGATAACGATAGCCGATTTCAATCGTGACGGCATTCTGGATATCTTCGTTACATCCTATAATTCCGGACGCGAACGGGACATTGATGCCTATATCTACTGGGGACAACCGGGAGGCGTCTATTCCGCGGATCACCGTTCAACGATATTTGCCCATTCATCCTGCGGATCGATGGCGATTGATTTCAATGAAGACGGTTGGGTCGACCTGGCAATTGCTAACCACAAGACGAATGGGAATCACTGCGGATATTCCTATGTCATGTGGAATGGTCCTGATGGATTCTCTCAAGAACGGATGACTAAGCTGCCTACAATGGGTCCGCATGGCATGATGTCCGTAGATCCGGGCAATATCATGGATCGTCGTCCAGAAGAATTTTATGTATCCAGTGAATTCGAACTCCCTCACGGAGACAAAGTGTCGCGAATTTCTTGGATAGCCGAGCTGCAGCCGAAGACTTGGGTGAAGGCTCAAATCCGGACCGCGACAAGTAGAGACGGGCTGGTACAGGCTAATTGGCAGGGTCCGAATGGAATGGAAGATAGCTGGTTCGATAATGGTCAGAAAGCGACGGATGCCCAGCAGGTTGGTCACTGGATTCAATATCGCTTGGCACTTGGAGCAATAAATGGTGGCAATAGTCCGCGCGTGACGGAAGTAACCGTCCATTATGAAGCTTAGAACAGCTTTTATTGTTCAAACAGCCGTTTCCAGACGGATAAATGATGCTCCAGCCACGTTTTTGCTGCGGGCATATTTTTTTTTTCAATAGCTTGCGTAATTTCCTCATGGTCGCGAAGTGTAATATAGCCGGACTCTTTATCCAGAAGCTGATCGCGCCAATCGTGAAAAAACGCGCTTATAACCTCGCTCAATTCCTGAAAGGTGGCGTTGCCGGTCAACTGAAAGAGCGAACGGTGGAAAGCGATATCCAGTTCGATGATGGATTCGCCATTTTCGATTGCGGCGGCCATTTGCGCATTAATGCGTTCTAACGTGTCTAATGCGATAGGCTGTGACCGAGAGATTATCAGTTCCAGCGCGGCTTTCTCCAGCATGACTCTCGTCTCGAGCAGCTCTCGCATGCGCTCCGGATTTTGCGTCCAGCCGAAGGAAACTTGATTTACAATATGGCTAATCGAAGCTTCCGATACATAGATGCCGTCGCCTGGCTTAATAAGGAGAAGTCCGATTGTTTCCAGCGACTTAAGCGCTTCTCGTATAACCGTTCGGCTCATTTCCAGTCGCTCTATCAGTTCTTTCTCGCTGTAGAAGCGATGTCCGGCACGAAAGCTGCCATCCGTAATAAATTCGCGGATTTTGGCAATCGCTTGTTCTTTTAGACTTGTGCGTACTATAGGTTCAAGTGACATAACTCCGCCTACTCCTTTCAACATAAAATGGTTAAATCTTCTCCAGTTCCAATGTTAGAAGTCAGAGTAGATGGGCAACAGATGTTCCTCAAGCAGCTCAATCGCACTGCTTTTTTGTCCTTGCCCTATGAAATCAAGCAATTGACGATGTTGTCTAATGGACTGCTTGCGTTCTTCCATAGAAAGCGTCTTGTCACGAACCGGTTGTTCGATGAACGCAAAAAAATTGTCAATGACAGTGGTCAACTCAACTAGATACGGATTGGATGAAAGCAGGATCAGTCGGCGATGCAATTCATGATCCAGCTTTATAAACTCGGAATCGCTTATATCGTTTTCGGATTGCTCTATGATTTTGTACAAAGGCTGAAGCTGCTCCGCCTGAATATTGTTCATAATATGGCTCAGCGCGGCTTGTTCAATCATAAAACGAAATTCAACCAACTGTTTAAAGGTTTGCTTGTCAGGATTGGAGGGAGGCAACATTTCTTGAAACAGACGAGACAAATTTTGTTCTTTGACAAATAATCCTCGTCCTTGATGCTTTTCGATTAGTCCGAGTGTTTCCAAATGGCTGAGCGCTTCTCTGACAACAGGCCGACTTACTGCCAAAGCTTCGGACAGCGCGCGCTCCGGAGGCAGGCGGTCGCCAGGCTTCAACTGCTGATCCATCATATATTGTTTAATGCGGTCGCTTACGATCCAGCTTAATGATTTGATTTCATTTGAAATGGGTTGTTTCAATTCGCGGAACCTCCTCTACACTATCATTATAGCCAACAATTCGAGAATGTCGATTAATTGCGAGTAGAATAAGGCTCTACAATTGGTCGGCGTCGTACAGAGGGATATTGGTTGCTGCTTCTTGAACCATTAGTCGCTGCTGCTCCAAATCCTTATAACCTGCGCCGCTAATGATGCACACAATTTTGTCAGTGCGGTTAATTTGGCCTGTTTCCACAGCCTGAACGAGACCGGCAAGCGAAATGGCTCCGGCAGGTTCGCAGTAGATGCCTTCCCGTCTTGCCAGTTCGCGCTGCCACTTCCATGTTTCTTCATCGGCAACGATGGAGCCGACGCCCTGGCTGCCGTCCAGCGCTTCGAAGGCAATGTCTGCATCGGGCGGATTGGACACCTGAATGCCTGAAATCATAGATGTCGAGGCTCCGGAAGCAGGCTGTCCCAAACCTTGCTGCCAGCCCCTTACTAAATTGCTGCAGCCTGCTGATTGGCAGGCGCCCATGCGGGGAAGCTTGCTGGTTTCGTTTTGTTGGCGAATCCGATGAAAGCCTTTATAAATGCCGGAGAACAGTCCGCCTCCTCCAACGGGGACGAAGACGGCATCGGGCACGCCAAGCTGGTCAACTATTTCCCATGCGATTGTTTGCACGGCTTCCATGGCAAGCGGTGCATAGGCGAAAGCGGTAATGACGGCTTCCCAATTATTGCGAATCGCTTTATCCCGTACCTGTTCGAATACTTTGGTGCCGATAGCCGGATCGAAGCCGAGTCCTTTGACCTTATAGACATGCGCTTGATGAATAAGCACTTGCTCCAGCTTGGCGGGAATTATATTTTCCTGGACATAAACATGATAAGGAATGCCCGCTTTGGCTGCATAGGCGGCGATAGACGCGCCCGCATTGCCGGAGGTGGTGCCGATGCAGGCCTTTTTACCGGATTGTTTGGCCAGGGATAGCGCCATAGCCGAGATGCGATCCTTGTAGGAACCGGTCGGATTCAGTGATTCCAGCTTAAAATAAAGCTGTGACAAACCCAGCTCGGCACCGATGGAGCTGCTGGCAATAAGCGGAGTATGTCCTTCTCCAAGCGTAATGCGGTTATGCGGCGCTACGACCGGCAAGGAGTCCGCGAAATGCCATATGCCTGTAGATATCATATTAAACAGCATCCCCTTCAAGTATTATGGTATTACCAATTATAGTACTGTATGTTAGGGGTATGGTCAATGTCAACTGGATGAATCCCCGTATGATATGAAATAAAATTGACTAAAACAAAGAGCCAATGCTATATTAATTGGTAATACCATATTATATATTAACGAGGGGATGGTGCAATGGTTAATCATGGGCATTGGCAAGCTGCAGCGTATATTCGAGTAGGGATGATTGGGTTAGGACGCTTTTCGCAATTTCATCTGAAATGCTTGCGACAGCTTGCCAATGTAAAGTTGGTGGCTGTAGCAGAGTTGAGCGAGACAACGAGGTTGGAGACTGCTGAGGAGTGGGGCTGCGCCGGCTATGCAAGTTGGCAGGAAATGATCGATACAGAGAAACTGGATGCGGTCATTGTGCTTACACCCGAAATGCATCATGTCGAACCAACCTTGGCAGCTTTGCAGGCAGGCTGTCATGTATTTGTCGAAAAGCCAATCGCGCTTACGGAGCAGGATGCCGAGCGGATGATTGAAACGGCCAAGCAAAATAATCGGCTGCTTATGGTAGGGCATGTTCTGCGTTTTGATCCTAGAATGCTTGCGGCAAGACAAGCGGTTCAGCAAGGCGAGGTTGGCAAAGTTCGCTCGATTTATTCGAGGCGGAACAATCCGAGTCGTTATTTTTCGTTATATGAGCGTACGAATTTAATGTATATTCTCGGCATTCATGATATTGATCTGCAGCGTTGGATGACGGGGGCGGAGGTTGTCGAAGTGTTTGCCCGATCAAGCAGCAGCACCGGGAACGGACCGGATTTAATATGGGCAATGCTTACCTTTTCAGATGGAACGATAGGCGTGATTGAAAATAATTGGCTTATTTCCAAGCAAGCGCCTGCGGAGATGGATGTGCGGATGGAAATTGTCGGCGAGGAAGGCATCATTCATTTTCAGGATCCAGATCAATCCCTTGTATTTTGGAGCGGCAACGGCGTAACTCATAGGGCTTCCTATATATGGAATGAAGCTCATGACTCTTATGCAGGCTATATTTTGGAGGAAATGAAACATTTCTACCAATGCGTGCGCGATAATACGCCTTCTCCTATTTTGCTGTTGGAGGATGCGAAAGAGGCCGTTCGGGTGGCGGAAGCTATTATTTTGTCCAGCCAAACCGGACAGCCGGTTCGATTAGCGCCTTGATGCGGAAGGGGAGGCGGCGCGTTGGCGCAACTGACGGAGCGTGTTTATTTGGTAGGAAGCGGATTGCTTGGCAATCGTATGTCGGATGACTATGACTGCAATATTTATTATGTAGCAGCCGGTGATAAAGGGATATTGGTGGATTGCGGGGGCGGAAGAAATACGCATAAATTGCTGGATATTCTTGCGCAGCATGGATTTTCGGGCGAACAGCTGGAATGGATTGTGTTGACGCACGCGCATGCGGATCATTCCGGCGGGGCTGCCCTATTGCAGCGGCAATTCGGCGCGAAGGTCGTTTGTTCAAGATTGACGGCGGAGCTGGTAAGCGGTGGGGAAGATACGCTTGAGATTGGGAAAGCGCGGGAGCAAGGCATTTATCCGGCTGATTATCGTTACGAGTCTTGCGTACCGACTATCGTGATCGAAGATGGCGAAAAACTGTCCTGCGGCGACTTGGAGCTGCATTTTATTACGACGCCCGGACATAGCCGCGATCATATGAGCATCTATATTCCACAGCTTGCGGCATTATTTTGCGGGGACGTACTATTTTCGAATGGAAGAATAGCCGTGCAGCAAGCAGAAGATTTTTCGTTTAAAGAGCTTGCAGACAGCATACTCAGATTGAAAGAGCTGCAGGCGAAAGATTTGTTTCCGGGACATTTGCAGCCGTTATGCGGTGATTACGGGAAGACGTTGACAGCGGCGGAGCGGAAATTTGCGGCGGGGGAAATACCGGAGAGTATTGTGTAGAACGGATGTGAGCGCGGGTACGTGCTCTGTAAGGAAAAATTTTGAGAATGAGTGGGGGATGAAAAATGAAAAATATGTTGTCGGCAGGTTATTATCCAGCGCTTGGGACGCCTCTTGATGAGCAGGGGAACGTCATTGCTTCGAGCTTAAGTTTGCATGTTGAGGATCAGTTGAATGGGAATGCGGCGGGGCTTTTGGTAATGGGCTCGATGGGCATGCAAGCGCAAATTAAAAACTCGGAATATGCAAGGACGGCGCAGATCGCATCCGATGCGGTAAAGGCGGCCCGGTCTGCTTGCCCGGTTATGGTCGGTGTCATGGACAACTCTATCGGACGAGTGGCAGAAAGAATAGACAGCTTGAAAGAAATGGCTTTAAGCGGAGTTGTAGCGACTACGCCTTTTTACTTTGCGTTGACGCAGACGGAGGTTCGAGCTTTTTTTGAGCGGATCGCGTCGATGTCTCCTTTTCCGGTTTATATGTACGATTTGCCTGGCGTTACGAAGACGAAGATTGAAGCGGCAACGGCCATAGAGCTTATGAAACATCCGAATATTGCAGGGATCAAGACAGGGGATTTGGCTTTGGCCAGAGTTTTGCAGCGTGAAAAGTTTCAGCATGCTCCGAACTTCTCGGTTTTATTTAGCGGCTTGGACGTATTCGATGCGGCTTACGGCTATGGATTGACGAGTCAGCTTGACGGCATGTTTTCATGCACGACGGCTATTAATAAACGTTTATATGAAAGTTTGGCAAGTGAGGATATGGAAGCGGCGTCGAGCAGTCTGGATGATATTATAACGCTTCGCAACGCATTTGTAAGCGTGGGCGTATTCGGCGGCTTTAGCTATGCCATGAATGTGCTTGGCTTTGAAGGGAATTTTGCGCCTGATTATGCGCCGCGGCTGACAGCCGCGCAAGAAGAGCAGGTCCAAAGCTGCATGCGGTCGCTCAAGCTGATCTAAGGAGAGTAAAAATGACGATTCCACATACACCTGCCGCGTTATTCGAATGGGAGTCAGTAAAGCGGGGGGAAGCCGCGAATGTTATGTTGACTTTTGAATGCGGGGAAAGAGCCGGAGAAATTCCGCTGCGGATCGTAAAAGGGAAGGAGCTGGGACCAACCTTGCTCATTCTTGCTGCCGTTCACGGAGACGAATATGACGGGGTGCGTACTGTCATTGAGCTTATTCATTCCGTGCAGCCGGAAGATATTCGCGGAACGCTGCTCATGGTTCCTATTGTAAATATGCCGGCTTATGAGGGGATTTCGCGCGTTACGCCCCTTGATGGGAAAAATTTGGCGAGGGAGTTTCCGGGCTCGCCGGAAGGCAGCTATACGGAAAGACTGGCCTATTACTTGGATCAGTATATTTTGGCAAAAGCAGATTTCTTGCTTGATCTTCATAGCGGCGCCATGGAATTTTCCATTCCGGTGCTCGTGGGCTATTACCATAATGAACAAGAAGAGTTAGGGAGACGTTCGCGTGCTGCCGCCGAAGCGTTCGGCATGGAGACGATTTGGGCCCATCCGCAGGTGGGGCCGGGACGCACGGTTAGCGCTGCGACGGAACGGGGAATCCCATGGCTGTATACGGAGGCGAGCGGAGGCCGCAGAATTAAACTTGCTGAACAGGAACAATACAGGCGCGGCGCTTATCGTTTGATGCATCATTTGGGTATGCTGCTTGCGCCTGAAGCCTGGTTACTTCAGCCTGCACCTGCTATTAAACGAAGATTGAAAGGCGATGGCGATTTTGACGCTTCGTTGCTTTCTTCCGTAGATGGCTTCTTTATCCCGGCAGTGGAATTGCTTCAGATAGTTGAGGAAGGGGATGATGTCGGCAGCTTATATGGCTTATTCGGCGAGGAACTCGAGAAGCTGCATGCGCCTTCCTCCGGGATCATTGTAGGCTTGGCGGAAATGCCATACATCAAAAAAGCAGGAATCGTTTGCTCCATTACAGGGGGGAAGGGATAAGCTTCAGGCCCATGCAATTGCGCATGGGCCTACTCGATTGATCCATCCTAATCAAACTATGCGTTGTATACCTGATATTGATTTTTCCCGCGCTTTTTGGAGGAGTAAAGTGCTTTGTCCGCATGTTTGATCAAGGTTTCTGCGTCTTGTCCATGAATGGGGGAAACCGCGATGCCTACGCTGATCGTTACAGGCTGATCCGAGAGCTCCCTGTTGGAAGTCGTCAAGGCTGTAATCGAATCGATAAGCCGTTCTGCCATCTGCATAGCATCCGAAGCGCTTGTCTCAGGCAAGATCATAATAAATTCGTCGCCGCCCAGTCGTGCCGATACATCCCCCTTGCGTGCCGCTTTATGCATGCCTTCGGCCACGCATTTCAACAGCTGGTCGCCGGTGTCGTGACCCAGCTTGTCGTTCACTTCTTTGAAGTTATCAACATCCATCATAATGAGCGTTGTCGTCGTTTGTTGCGAAGAGAGTGTCCGAATCATGGCTTCGTCGAAAGCAGCTCTATTTTTCAGACCGGTAAGGCTGTCATGAAAGGCTAGATGCATAGGCCTGGCTACTGCTTTTGAAATGAATAACGACAAAATGATCGTAACGAATAATACGGTTCCAAGCTGGAAAACAAAAGCTTTGCGATTGTCGGCCAGCAAGTTTTGCAGATCTTCATCATTGTAAATAACCTGGATCACTTTTCGTTCGGTTGTCGTTCCCGTATCGTATTTGGATTTATAATAAATGTTTCGGTAAGAAACCTTTTTGCCATTCCATTGCCCTGGCCGTTCTGTCGTTTCTTTCGTGTCAAGGGTATGCTTAAAAGCTTTGTAATGCTCTTCCGTCAATTTAAACGAATCCGTCGAATATCCTAATGCATTTCCGGCCGTGTTTAATATGTAAATATGGGAAATCAATGGGTCTCTTAATGTAAGGTTGTCAATGGCAGTGAAAAAATTAAACTGTTGAAAAATAGCGCCTTCTTGCAAATTATTGCCAAGCTGAATGATAAATTGCCCGTCTGGCGTGCCCTGATAACTATATTTTTTTACCACGCCGGTCTCTTGTTCGATATCCATGCCGTCAGGATAGAACTGTCCGGATATTCTTCTGGCATCCAATGTTTTTGCAAGCGATTTGCAGCAAGATTTGAAATCAAGCCCGATATCGGATTCCATGCTGCTGTGCGTAATGACGTTATCCTTATTGATAATGTAGACATCATATCCGAATTCCTTCTTTAGTTCATTAAAGCTCCATTGATCGAAATTTGGTTGTTTTTCATAGAGAAGCATTAATTCTGCAGTTACCTCCTTCATGGAGGCAGCCATCTGCTCGCCGAATAGGTAATAAGCTTTTTCAATCGTATCAATTGAGGTTATAACCATTTCTTCGCTTTTTTGCATGAGCACTTGCTGGTTTTGGATCGTTTGACTTTTAAGTCTGTTATGATCTATCGCAGCTAGTATGACCGAAATGCTCATTGCAAAAGCGATCATTGTAACAATAAGTTTTAGTCGGAAGCGTGATTCCATATCATACACCTCTTTAATGACTGAATTAATGACGGAATCTAGTAATAATTGACCATTCGCCATAGTTCTTATCTACTGCATTATAATCTATATTTCGATAAAAAAGTGACTTATTGATGTACTAATGGTATCGGCGATTTTGCGAATAACCTGCATCGAATTTTTTACGATTCTATGAACTTGATTGACGCCAGTACCCGCATGAGGTATCATTTTGAAAGCCAGCTCAATTGAGCTTTTTATTTTGGACTATATTGAGAATGATTATCGGTATTTTGTGGGATTTGGAGGTTAAATATGTTAGTTGACCGTTTACCTGTCGTCAGGACGGTAATTGCCATGCTGATGCTTGCCTTGTTGTTGCTTCCCGAAGCAGCCTATGCAGAGCAGGCCGATGGGGAATATACGATTGGATTCAACATTATGCATGCGGATAAAAAAAATGCTTCAATTGCAGAAGGGTACTGGAATCAGCCGGCAAAGCTGACGATAAAGGATGGCGGCATGCGGGTGCAAACGACGATCAATAAACATGCCTGGGTAACCGAATTTGCTACTCGTTACAACGGGAAGATGACGGCTGTAAAGACGATATCGGTCGACGAGGCTGCCAATGAAAGATTGACCGAATTTCAAATTGCTAATTTAACGGATCTAGTAGAGTCTAGCGTGAGCGTGACGATCGATGAGATGGACTATGATCACAGCTATACGATGTATTTTAAATTTAAACCTGAAACGTTAACGCTTGTAAAAGCAGCTGGAGAATCGGCGCCTGCTGCTACAAAGCCTGCTGCTACTAAACCTGCAGCAACATCGCCGCCAGAATCGACAACTGCGCCGACGAACCCGCCGGCGGCATCAACAGAAACGCCTGTTTCTTCCATAAAGCCATCGGCATCTGCCGTACCAACAAATCAAACGGCATCGTCTCCTGTTCCGACGTCTGAAGCAGATGAGCAGGAGTTAATAGATAGCAGCGCAAATGCAACTCCATCCGCAATTCCGGTCACTGAACCTGCGTCAGCGGAAAACGATACTCAAAGCGGAGAAGCGGTCCTTTCCGAGTCTGATACAGGAGCCGAATCCGTAGATTCCATTCAGATAGAGGAAACGGATCGCAATGGAAATCAAGTCATTGTCACCGTAGTTTTAGTCGTGTTATTAGCGGCAGCTGCAGCAGCGGCTATTGTTTATAAAACACGTCGGAATAAAAAATAAAACGTTGCGCAGTCGAAAGGATGAATGGAAAATGAATTCAAAAGCAGTTAAAAGATTTGCGGCATTTATTGCAGCAGTAATGTTAGTAGGTACAATCCCTACCGTAGTAGCGGCGGAAAGCAGTGCGGTTACAACAGGTTCGGCAGTCGTAACTTCAGCTAAAGAGGAGACTCAAGAGTCGATCGTCTATTTTGTTAATTATGAAGATACGACTAAAATCTCCTCGGTTGCTTCTTTTCTGGCAAAGCCAAGCACTTATTCTAAAGACGGCGTGAATTACTTGCGCGTTGATGTTCAACAAGTCTATGATGTGAAATTAACCGTTGCGGGCAAGGAAGGCGCTAAAGTAGGCGAATACACGACAACCGTGCAAGG
Source organism: Paenibacillus agaridevorans (assembly GCF_018604145.1). Taxonomy (NCBI): domain Bacteria; kingdom Bacillati; phylum Bacillota; class Bacilli; order Caryophanales; family Paenibacillaceae; genus Paenibacillus; species Paenibacillus agaridevorans. Next base: position 8,797,260 of record NZ_CP075889.1, read on the forward strand.
TCGCAATGGTGCGCAAGAAGTTACATACTTTACATTTGATTATGTAGTAGATAGCTTTACAGAGGTTATTAAAGCGAATACCACTTACATGGTTCCGGACTATTTCACCGAGCCGCAATCGCATGACCTTTATGTGGTCATCAATAATGATAGCAGTGAAGCTGTAAAAGGGTTGAGTGCGGCAATTGCAACTGCAGACGCAGCTGAGCCGAAGGCAGAAGCTTTGACTGCAGCTCTATCTAACGCTAAAAAAGCGAATAGCTTACTGACGCCCAAAGCGGATTTAGAAGCCGCTTTGGCTGATCTGACCAAGGCAACGCAAGAAAATCCGACGAATGCTTTTGTTTATTATGTCAATGATTCGGATCCGAGCAAACTTTCTTCTATGGCGGCCTATTTGGCTAATCCAAAGTCTTATCAAAAAGACGGGAAAAGCTTTTTGAGACTAGATGTCATGCAAAAATACGATGTCAAAGTATGGGTAGAAGAAAAGGAAGGCGCCAAAGTAGCTGAATATGTGACGACGGTTCAAGGTCGTCAGGGCTCCGAGGAAGTTACCTTCGTTACGTTTGATTTTGAAGTGTCGGATCTGGCCGCGACTTTATCCGCAAGTGCAAGCTACTTTGTGCCTGGGGTATTCGAAGAGCCGCAATCGCACACGATTTCCATCGTTGTCAATCAGAATAAAGATGCCGAATTGAGCAAAGCGAAAGCGGCTGTAGCTTTAGCGGAAGCGGCTGTCGAACAAACCGATGAGCTTAAAGCTGCAATTACTGCGGCTAACCAAGCGGCTACTTATTTGAACACGGCTGCCAAAATTCAGTCTGCAACGGATGCGCTTCTGCAAGCAATTGGCAATGTCAATGTATTTGCCGACACTGAGAAGCATTGGGCACAAAACGATATCGCCAGGCTTTACGCTCAAGGCATCGTAAACGGCTACGAAAACGGCCAGTTTGCCCCAGGCAAAGCGATGACTCGCGCAGAGTTCACCAAGCTTGTCGTTACAAGCTTAAATATTCCTGCCACGGAAAAGGAGTTAGCTTTTGCCGACAATGATAAGATCGCAGCTTGGGCTTCCGACTTTGTTAAGAGAGCGGTAGCTGCAGGAGTGATTACAGGTTATGCCGACCATACGTTTGCTCCGCAAGATACGGTTAGCCGCGCAGAAGCTGCAGTTATTCTTGTAAAAGCTCTGAAGCTAAGCACGGAAAACGCTCCGGAGCTGACTTTTGCGGATTCCGATGCGATTCCTGCCTATGCAAAACCATATGTTGCCGTGGCGGTAGAAAAAGGTCTGATTGAAGGAGTCGGCAACAATACTTTTGCTCCTGGCGCCGACGCATCTCGTGCTCAAGCGGCTGCTATTATCCTTCGTGCTCTAGCTCTTTAGGGTTCGCGTCGTCAAGTAAAGTTAATGATGTATTAACAAATGATAAGGACCTCCTTATAACGATGTTATAGGGAGTGTCCTTCTATCTGTTTTTAGGAGGGTTAAGATGCCGGCAAGGATATGGACGCCGTTGAAGTTAATAAGCTTTGTTTGTGCTTGTGTTTTATTACTGGCTGCCTGTGGCACAGAAGCACAAATAAGTTCCGATGCAAAGGGAAACAAGACTATCGTAGATGATGAAGCTTCAAACGGGAGCAAGCCTTCGACAGAAGCCGATACCGAATATCGAATCGTATCCACAACTGTCGCGATAACGGAAATTTTGGATGCGCTTGATCTGGATGCCGTTGGCATTCCGACTACCTATAAAAAATTGCCTGGTCGTTTTAAAGGAGTAACGGAGATCGGCAATCCAATGAGCCCCGATATGGAGCTCGTTCGTTCCTTGCTGCCAACACATGTATTATCGGTTAGTACGCTAGAGGATGATTTAAAGGATGGTTTTGAGGCGGCCAAGGTGAAAGCCGATTTTCTGGATTTTACCAATCTGCAAAGCATGAAAGAGGAGATTCGCAGCCTGGGAGAGCAGTTTAATCGAACGGAGCTTGCCGAAACGTTAATTACGAATTATGATGGCAAAATTGCCGAGCTCAAGCAAAGAGCAACCGGAGAACCGCCTACCGTCATGATTTTAATGGGCGTACCCGGCTCTTATTTGGTCGGCACAGCCAATAGCTATATTGGAGATCTTGTGAAGCAGCTGGGAGGCATAAATGTGGTGGAACAATCGGATGTAGAATTTATCTCCGCCAACACCGAATATTTGTATCAAGGCAATGCGGATATTATTTTGCGCGCTGCACATGGGATGCCTGACGAGGTTATTAAAATGTTCGATGAGGAATTCCGAACCAATGATATTTGGAAGCACTTTAAAGCGGTACAAAATGACCGAGTGTATGACTTGCCTGAGGATCTATTCGGAACGACTGGCAACATGGCCGTTGAAGAAGCCCTGGAGGCATTGGCGGATATGCTTTATCCAAACAAAAGGAGACTGTCATGAAAAAGTGGGTATCCTTATTGGCAGCCCTTTGCCTGCTTGCTGCTGTGGCGCTGTATTCGATGATGGCGGGCAGTATCAAGGTAGGTTTAGGCGAGCTTGTATCTGGTTTATTATGGGGTAATCATCCGCAGGTTGACGTGATCCGCGACCTTAGGCTGCCTCGTGTTTTTGTTGCGATGTTATGCGGTGCAGCCTTGGCCGTATCCGGTGTTCTGCTGCAATCCGTTATGCGCAACCCGCTCGCGGATGCCGGAGTCATTGGCATTTCGGCGGGAGCCGGCTTTGCCGGCTTGCTCGTAACGGCGGTTTTTCCCGCCTTATTTTTTTATATTCCGCTGTTTGCCGTTATGGGAGGTTTGCTTGCCTGCTTTTTGGTTTATCTATTTTCATGGAAATCAGGTCTGCAGCCTTTGCGGCTTATCTTGGTCGGCGTAGCCATTAATGCTGCGTTTACCGGCTTTAACCATGTTCTCGGGTCGTTTGGCGGATCAAGCGCGACGAGTCGGATCACAAGCTCCACCTTCCATATGAAAACCTGGCAGGACGTCGAAATGATCTTGCTTTATGGCGGAATCACTCTGATTTTATCCTTCTTTTTATCGACGTGGTGCAATATGCTTGCGCTTCAGGATCGTACGGCAAGCAATTTAGGTTTGAATGTTATGCGCGCCCGAATCGTCATCTCCTTGATTGCCGTCATGCTTGCATCTGCGGCTACAGCCGTTGGCGGGCTGATTGTATTCGTAGGCTTGCTTGTCCCCCATATAGCCAGGCAATTCGTAGGCTCCGATCATAAACTATTAATTCCGTTTAGCGCAGTTGGAGGGGCCTTGCTTATTTTATTTGCTGATACGGCGGGGCGTACTCTTATTGCTCCCATTGAAATTCCTGCATCGGTCATCATGATGATGATCGGCGGTCCGTTCTTGATTTTTATGCTGTTAAAGGGGGATCGCGTCCATGGACATTAAGCAGCTCCAATTTCATTATAAAAACAGCGGAGCGATTATACGCAGCCTCTCTACAACGATATCCGCAGGGAAAGTAACGACGATTCTTGGACCCAATGGCAGCGGGAAGTCGACGCTGCTTAGTCTTCTGGCCAAAAATTTGGCTCCAACGGCGGGTCAAGTGATCGTAAAAGGTCGTGATTTGCAGCAGTTTACGCAAAAGGAACTGGCTCGGCAATTAGCGGTTGTCCATCAACAGAATGAAGCTCCGTTTGATTTGACGGTGGAGAAATTGGTAGAGTTTGGACGTTTGCCCTATCGCCATATGTTCTCGTTTGACAGCAAGGAAGATACCGAAGCGGTCGAATGGGCGATGGCGTGTACGGGATTAACTTCATTAAAGTCGAAAAAACTGATTGAACTGTCCGGCGGGCAAAAGCAGCGTGCATGGATTGCCATGGCGCTTGCCCAAAAAACGAATCTATTGTTTCTTGATGAGCCGACGACTTATTTGGATGTTTATTATCAGATCGAGCTGTTGGAGCTGGTTCGCAGCCTTAACGAACAATTGGGCTTAACGATCGTGATGGTGCTTCATGATGTCAATCAAGCGGTGCGATACAGCGATGAATTAAAGGTGATGAAGGAAGGCCAAATCGTGGCTGAAGGCGAGCCGAAGCATATTATGACCCGTGAATTAATGCTGCGGGTCTATGATGTTCAGGCTGTCATTCGAGAGGATGCTGAGGCCGGGTTTTATGTTATTCCGGTTGCCTCGAAGTTGACCTCCAGGTAGACTATTCGAATCCGGCTTATGTCGAGACTGATTCGGCTTAAGTCGAGACTGATGCGTGAGAACGACGCGCCGCCTGAGCAATTCGAGCGACTCGGCCTTGTCTAGAAAGTGCTCGCATGATATTGGAACGTCCCGCTTTATAGTGAAAGGACCTCGAATTCCACTGTAAAGTGGATGAGGTCCTTTTCTTGAAAAAATCCGACTGTATGAGGAGCTCAAAAAATTCTAACAGACACCAGCGACGCTATTTGTCCGATTTTAACTTCAAACAAAATCTAACGGTCGGGAAAGACACTAATGGGTCGCAATGGAGCCAATTTGCGCGATGATGATGCCAAGGTTTTTGAATCACCTAGCGACCGCCCCCGCTTGGAGGCCCATTCTTTACGGCGGGCTTCTTGATCGCCGCTTCGGCTTGTTTGAAGTAATAGGCGGCGCCGCTCTTGAAGCCGAGCGCGAAGCCCACGACATCTCCGCCTAGTCCGCCTTTTTTGCCCATCTTGATCTCATCGAAGCGTTTGGCCAAATAATCGAATTCCTTGTCGATAAGTTTCAGCTTAATCGGGCTGATACTGTATTCCAGCTTCGGCAAGTCCTTGTTGTCCATCATGCCGCTCAGCACTTCGCCCAATCCGTACGTGTAGGCTTTGGCCGCGTTAATGATGTCTTCGTAATCATCCAGCATCAGCGCAAACGAACTGACGCTCCAGACGGAGGTGCTGACGCCGATAAAAGAGCCTGCCATAAAGGCAAGGTAGTCGTCGCCCGTCGGCGATACGGGCTCCATCGAGATCAGAAATTCCGCGAAGCTTCCGTGTTCGCCCGTATCCGTGACGGATATCGTCTCGTAAGTCGCGGGATCGATCTCCAGCCAAGCCCAGCGCTTTTCCCCTTGCATAACCGTCGGCGCATTCGGAATCAGCATGGCAGCGGTGGAGGTTCGGGCCCGCTCAATCAGCGTCTCGGGGTACCCTTGCTCTTCCATCCGCTTCAGGTCCCCGGTTCTCGTGCCGGCCAGACTGAGAAGCAGCAACGTATCTTCAGGGCTTTCCATCCATATATCCATAAAGTCGGTACCATTGCCAGGCAGGACGGCGCCTTCGAGCCGAGACGCGAACACGCCGCTCATGAGATGGAAGGCGCGCGAGGCTTCCTCCGACCCCCGGTGAATCAGATTGGCGGATTGCTGCAGATCGACGCTCGTTTTTAAGGTCGATCCCGGTCCATCGTTCCTGACGGTAACGAAGATGACCCGCTCCTTGCCCACCCGTCCCACGGTTACGTCCAGCATCTCCGCGAGTTCGGATTCGTACGCAGTCTGGTTCGCGACAAACCGATAGAGGATGTTGCGGGTATACCAGGAAAGGGCAGAATGATCATCCGGCTTCTTGACTGCGCTATAAGCGCGGTCGGCGGCTTTTTGCAGCGTAGCGGCCGCTGCGGCGGACAAATCCGGCAGATTAACGGCGACCGTATGGAACACATCGGTAATTTCTTCGCCATCACGCAGCTTTGTTTCATGCATCAGCTTTTTCTGCGGCAGTTGAACTTCAATCCTAACGCCGACGATTTTATTTTCCTCCGCATCTATCATGCGATTGCCGACGATTTGCATCATCCCGTTCTCCAGCACGGCCGTATAATTGCCGTTGGCTCCTCCTGCGCGGATATCCAAGGCTTCCTGCCCCAATGAATCCAAATCAAGCGAATTTTGCAGGACGCGAATATCCTGGATGTCGGGCCCCCCGTCGCCGCCGTCGCCTCCCCCAAGCGCGCCTCCGATATCTCCGGCAATCGCGCCCAATCCCGAGTCGGCTTTTGCCTCCACCTGGAAGTAAACGCTGATCGTTGCTTGTGCGGACGTCATCCCCCTTTGCTCCTGGCCGCCGGGGAAGAAGGCAAGACCGCCGAGCTCCGACAGCTCTTTCATGAACGGAACGACAAAAATTTTGTTAGCTCCTTGCTCGTCCTGATACGTCCATGCGGGCAAATATTTCAAAGTTGCCGCATCCACGGAGCCCAGCTCTCGAAGCGAATCCCTGCCGCGTTCCGTCAGCTGGACCATGCCAAGCGAGGGGCTGTAGCCAATCTGCGAAAGCAATCCGCCCGCCAAGCTAGCCAGATCGCCTTCCGTCCCCCAACCTTGAGCGATGACAGCTTCCGGGGAGTGGCGATAGACGCCATGGGGATCGGTTGAGGGCAGCCATCGCAAACTGCCCAGAAGCTGCTCGAAATCGGCCCATTGCTTTACGGATTCGATAGCCATCAAGCCGTGCACGGCGGGCATAGGAGCCGGGACGGCTTCTCTGCGCCTTTCTTTTTCATTAAAGTCGACGGTCCGCGCCTTGCCTTCCCCTTGACCTGCCGCCTCCCGTGCCCGATGACGGCTGAGAACTTCGGCAAGCGCCGCGGATAGCTGCAAATCGAACGTATCTTCGAGCTCCGGCTCGATCCGAACGACGAGCAGGCCTTCCTCCTTATAGACATCGTCGCCGACTTCCATGTTCAAGCCGGGGAACAGTTCGGATTGCAGGTTCCACTTCAACTCCTTCCCGTTATGGGGGAGGGAGAAAAGAGCAGTCCGCGCCGCTCAGCCCCGTCGAATACGGACCAATCGGCATCCATGCCCAGCAGCAGGCCGTCGGTGAGCGGATCCGGAGCGAGCTCCGACACATCGCTATCCCGCGGGGGCTGAACGGGGACAAGCTTAAACGTCTCGCGAAAGCCGGTTGAGCCGAAGCCGTCGCTTTCATCGGTCAACGTCACGTCGGCTACGACATAGTTGCCGCTGCCGGACTCCAGTGCTTGCATCCGGGACAGCGCATTGACGGTCAGCGATACGCCTTTGCCCCCGGCATCGACTCTTCTCTCCGAATGCGGAATTTCCGTTGTTCCCGAGCTAATCGGAAGCACGGTTGCGCCGCCGAAGAGGTCGACATACAAGTCCGACGGCATCGTGCCCAGCGCATTCGGCGTCTGGAAGGCCAGCACGGCCGTGTTCGCGGAGCCGGGAGCGAAGGTCGCGGGCCGCAGCAAGCCATGAGGCAAAAGGGCCGTCGCCGTATGGACCGGCAGGAGGAAGGGACCGGCGGCGGTGGCGACGCGCCAATAAAAGCGTTGCCGCGGATCCAGCTTCAGATCGGCGTTGACAAGCGACTTCAGCTCGGTCTCGACGAGTTTAAACATGCTGGTGCCTCGCGTTATGGCCACATTGCCGATCCGGCTCGATTCGCCTACGGATTGCAAGGATAGCTGAAACGTATCCGACAGCTTGCCGATGGCGCTCTTGGGCATGCTGTTCCAGGCTTCGGGGTCTTCCTTCGGAAGCTCACCGATCAAGGCGAGCGAAATATGCCCATAACCGGTGTCGTAATAATGGAGGGAAGCCCGTTCCATCTCCTCGTCCGGTACGAGGAATACGAGCAATCCCTTAACGGCTTCGCCGGCCTTGACGGTTATGCTGCCGTCTCCCGGCGGGGACAGCGGCTGCTCCGTCAGCCAGGTGGCCGTCGAAGCCGGATAGGAACCCGAGTCGTTGATTCGCATAAAGAAATGCGAAGCGAAGTCCGGTATTTGATAGGCCGCTCCGCCTTCATGCATGCCCGTCAGCTCCATCTCGATCGCCGCGAAGGTACGGCCATGCGGAGCGGAGACGCCCTTGAGCCTGTTAAGCAAATAGAGCTCGCTGGCTTTCCATTCCACGGACTTGTTTTTGCCTTTAGCGTTTAGCGAGATCCGTTTGCGGATCTGCACGTCCTCGCCCGGCAGATCGCGTCCATAGACAAGCGAAGCAGCAGCTTGCCCATATTGCGCGACGGGGAGACCTGTCTCGAGACCGATGGTTTGGAATTCCACCTTGTTGCCGGCGTCCCGCAGCATGGGGAAATCCACCAGCTTGTCGTCCGTATACAGCCGTGCTGAGCTGTCAGTTTTCCCGCTTTTAACCGTGAGGGTAAGCGGAATTTGCCCCGTCGTCCGCTTCTGCACTTGCGCAAGCGCCTCTTGGATGGCTTTCGTCAATACTGCCGGGTCCTCGGAAATGACGTATTGGCCTCCGGATTTCTCGGCGGCCCATTTAAAGGCTTCTTCGCTATCCTCTGTGCCCAAACCTACCCACAGCACCCCAATGCCTTCCTGTTTGATCGCCGCAAGCGTTGTTTCAAAGAAACTTTTTTGCTCCTCATCGACATCCAGCGCGGCGTCCGTTACGTAGACGATAACGCGTTTCTCCGAAGGAATGCTTTTAAGCGACTGATAGGTCGCGAAGACGGAATTCAGTATGTCCGTACCGCCAACGGCCTTTAGATTGCCAAGCGCCTGCAGCAGCTCGGCCTTGCGGGAGGTGAAGCCTTGATCGAACCGCAGCTCGGTCGAGAAGCTGAGCAGCTGCATCAAGCTGCGTTCGGGCAGCTCCGCGATAAAGTCGTGGAACAGATGTTTTACTTTATCGATGCGGTACGCGCCGTTCCCCGAAGCGGGATCGGCATCCATGGAGCCGCTGACGTCAAGGGTCATCGCGATAACGGGAACGTCGGAGGCGGCTTGCTCCTTGGGCCGTTCGTAGACGACTTCGAAGCGGTTGCCGAGCCGCTCGTTAATCGCGGCGAACACGTGGTCCAGCGCGGCCGCGTCCTGCGCGGAGTAATACGTGCCTCCAGACATGGCCGCGAGCTCCAGCAGCGTGGCATTGTCATGGTCAGGGCCGAAGCCGATGGCATAGACCGGCACTCCTGCATCGCGCGCAGCCTGCTCGACCTCGCTTCTGCTCGAGGCGCTGCCGGTTCCAGCCTTCTCGGCATTGCTATCCACGCCATCCGTGAACAGGACCAGGGACGGCCGCGTCTTATCCTTCAACTGGCCTAACGCTTCAATGACGGAATCATACAGCCTGGTATTTCCTTGTGCCTTGACCGAAGACAGTCCCGCCAGCGCTTCCTTCTTGCTTGTGCCTTCGATGACCCGAACCTGCGTGTCAAAATCAATCACTTGAACATGAGTATCCTCCGGCAGTCCTTCGACGAAGGAGCGGGCGGATGCCAGCACATGGCTCATCGACTTTGCCATGGAGCCGGAGGAATCCAGCGCCAGCACGACGCTCGGAGGCGTCTTTATCCGGCTGAGCTCCAGCAGCTTGCCTGGCCGGCCGCCCTCCGATATATCGATATCGGGAGGGTTGGGCGCAAATCCGGGTTGCTCGGAGTCGAGCAGCATAAACGTAATGCGGGCTTGCTCGCCTTGTTCCGCGGCTTCTTCAATCTGCAGCCCGCTTTCCGCGCCGTCGGATTTCCCGATACCGTCGTTCCGGTAGGCGTTGCGAATGAGCGGCTTCATTTCCAGCACCGTCATCTCGCCCGCGCTGACAGGCACAAGTCTTGTATGCATGGGCGGTCCGGTTTCCTGCTCGAGGGCGACGTTCCAGTAGCCGGGAGGAAGCCAGAAGAGCGTATCGCCTTCCGGCGTACGGTCGCCATGGAGATGAAGCTCCGGATGGCTCACGACGACCCCCGGAGGCGCCTCTACCTTGAGATGACCGGCCATTCCTCCTGTTACCTTAAGCGATCCCAGTCGTTCGCCGTCCCGGAACGGAGTGATGTCCTCGGTCTCGTCTACCGAGAGAACAAGCTCGCGCGGATCCGAATCCGGGCTCCAGGTTGCTTTCCAGAACAAAGGCGCGGATGGATCCTGCGGAATATCGTTAAGCGTATAATGCGTGCTTTTAACGGCGTTGAGCTCTTGGTTGTAAGAGAGATCCCGCCGATTTTTTCCCTGCGAGTACAAACCTTTGGCATGGAGGCGGACTCCGCCATCGTTAAGCTCGGCCCTTAAGCTTTGATATTTGTGGTTCTCGTTATTCGTCATGAAATAGATTTCGCCGCCGGGATAATCCGATGTCTTGAATCCGGCGGGCAAACCGTGCCGCAGGCGAAGCTCCTTGAACACCTTGAATTGGTAGCCGTCGCCGCCTTTGGAGGCGATGCCCCACCATGTGCTCCCCTCGGCATCATCCGCCGTAACCACGAGACTGTCTTCCGCGGATCCCATGTAGGCGCGACCGCCAAGCTCGTTTATATACAGCCGCAAGTCGTCCCAAGGATCGCCGCTATCGTCCTTCCACTGCACATTCAGCTGCCAGAGCTCTCCCGCCGTCATGCGGAAGGTCTCCATCTGCCGTTCGTTGATATACTTCAATTCCTGATATTGATTGGGAGTATGCTCGGTTGATTGATAGTTGGACTGAGAGCCGAACGGGTTTAAATAAGGAATCGCGATGCTCCAGTCGCCGACGGGATAGCGGGTTCGTTTGGGCACAGCTGGCTCCGCTTTATCTCGTCCGGTCGGCACGTGAGAGCTCTGCGAGACTATAGGCCTTTCCTTGGAGCCCGGCTGATTCTTTATAAATAGGGCTGCGGAGCCAACCGTCACGAGGGAGGCGATCAAGAGGAGCAGGATGGTCTTGTTTCGTTTGCTTTCGATCCAGCTTTTCATGATTCAAAGGTATGTCCGCAGGAGGGGCAGAAGCGGGCGTCCAACGGTGCGGGTTTGCCGCATACGCAGTCCTTTTCATTTGCCAGCGTCTTGATTTCTTTGTTATTTTCCTCGATTTCGGCCTCCAGCCGCGCGATGTTTTCAACCATGCCGGCAGGATCCGCGCCCGGGTCATCCGCAAGTCTGCCGACCGCTTGCAAATAGTACATGCGTCCGATGCTCTGGTAGTGCTGCTCGATCTCCTTCTGCTTATTGTTGTTTTGCAATTTGAGTTTATTAATTTCCACAACGATTTTCGCCTTGCTGCCTGCTTCGGTAAATCCGGATTTCACTTTGTCCATAAAGCTCATATCCATTCCTCCATTCGGGTTCTTGTTCCTAATTGTAAAAGAATGGCGATGCTGCCCCTAGTTACATGTTGTCATCGTTTTTGTCAGTTATCCGGGCTTTAAGGATGACGACTGGGGCAGAAGACCCGCATCATGGCGAAGACATGACAATGGTTGTGACAACGTGTAACTGGTCTGACGGGATGAGGCGGTATACGATGAATTCGATCAGGCGAAAGGAGTTGGTAAAGTGGAGAGAAAAACGACGAGGGTGATGATCTGGCTGTCCTGCTTGCTCGTGCTCTTGGTCGGCATGGCGACGTCCGCAACGGCCAAAGCCGGCGAAATAAAGATTTATGTCGAAGGCAAGCTTCTGCAGTTCGAAGGCCAGCAGCCGCTGATCCGGAACGGAACGACGCTGGTGCCCTTCCGCAAGACGTTCGAGACGCTTGGCTACAAAGTGGAGTGGCACGCAGAAGAGAAAACGGCATCGGGGACGAAATCAGGGATAAAAATCGAGCTGACGATGGGAAGCCAATCGGCAAAGGTGAACGGTCAAGGCGTCAAGCTCGCCGTACCGGCGCAAATTATTAACGGGAGCACGATGATTCCGTTACGGTTCGTATCGGAGAGCAGCGGCTATTTCGTTTCTTACAACAATGCGTCGGGCACGTCAATCATCGAAATTACCAAGGAAGACACGGTCCTCGAGCCCTATGTGGTAAAGGGAAGGGTTGTTAATTCTGAGGGCACTCCCATTAAAGGAGCATGGATTACGATCGACAACCAGCTGTTGCATGACAGCAACCTGCAGGCCAAGACGGATGACAACGGACGCTACAGAATTGCGTTGCCGAAGGCGGCCACGACTTACATGGCATATGCCGATTTCAAAACCGTCTATGAGGGCGTCGAGCACAGCGTCGAGCTGACGGCGGACGATAACAGCCCGTTCGCCGGCAATACGGGCGCGATCCGCAATTTCACCGTCAAGCTTAACAGTTCTACCGGCACGGGCGGAAGCGGTGAAGTGCTGTTCTATATGATGGATTTGATCCATCCGCTCAACCCCATTGCCGAACCGCCCGATCGGGACGACGTGACGATAACGCTGGAGCCCGTGGGGACGATGATGGATGGAACCGTCGGCGGACCCAAATTGGTAAGCAAGGGAAGCAGAAACAACAATGGTTACGGCGTGCACAACGTTCCGATCGGCCAATACCGCGTCAGCGCCGTCTATGCGCCGCCTGGCGAGGAACCGCAGCAAATGCTCGTCAGAATCGTCACGAGGGGCGAGGATTTGCCCTTTGCGGAATCCATTGTGGCCGGCTTCAGAAGCATCACGAGCAAAATTCATGTTATGGAGCTTGAATTAAAGCTTAATGTCGTCAAACCGCCGGTTGAAGAACCCGGCGAGTGGACTTGGGGCGACGAAGACGAAGAGGAAGAAGAATGGACCTGGTAAAGGCGGGTTCCGATTATGACAAAGGGAGACTGAGGCAATGAAGAAGAAACCGGCAACAACGACATGGAAAAGGGCAGGGCTGGCAGCGACGGCGATGGCCTTGGTCTTCGCGATGGGATGCTCGAACATCGAGCAAGCCATCCAGGAAGCGGAGGAGGGAGAGGTGACGATTACAACCGGGGAAGGCAAGGATGTTACGCTGTCCAGTAAAGCGGACATACCGGAGGGCTTCCCTTCCGACGTACCGCTGCCGGATGAAATCGAAGTCACTTCGTCGATCAGCGCCAGCGATTCCATCACGGTGACGATCGAAACGGAGATGCCGTACGACGAAGCGGTCGCTCTGTATGTTGACTATACGCAACAAGCCGGCTATTCGGAGGTTAGTCGAATGGGAGATGATAATTCCATTCATTATTCGTCACAAAAGGGAACTGAGCGATTCATCTTTACGTTGCAGCGGGATCTGGAGGACAACAAGACGGTTACCGGTGCATTGGTGTATTCCAATAATCCGGAAACCGAACAATAACGATAATCGTCATTTATTCGAATGGAAGGAAAGGAAGATGAAAATGAGCGGAAATTCTACGAATGCCGAGCAGGTTGACGCATCCGATGTATCCAATAACAAAGTGATGGCCATTTTGGCATACATCTTCTTTTTTGTCCCGTTGCTGGCCGCCAAAGGGTCGAAATTCGCCATGTACCATGCCAATCAAGGACTTATCCTGTTTTTGGCCCTGGTTGCCGTCAATATCATCAGCTCGCTGATTCCGATTGTCGGATGGCTGCTGATCGGTCCGCTGGGCAACCTCGCGTTGTTCATTCTGGCCATTATGGGGATTGTAAACGCGGCCGGAGGAGCCTGCAAGCCGATTCCGATTCTAGGCAGGTTCCGTATACTCAAGTCGTGAGTTAGACAGCAACTACAGCTCGAGAAACCCTGCATCTTGCTTCGAGATGTATGGGTTTCTATTTGCAAGGAGAATATTCTACAAACAGAGGGTCGGCGAGCTGGAGACGCTTCTGGAGGATGAGAAGAGAATCATGGCGCTGCTTAGCGAGGAGCTGAGACCGCTGCAGATGCGCTACTTGTTAGGTAAGGCGGCTCAGTCGTTCGTGGAGAGAAGTGGCCGTCGGGCCGCTAAGAAGCCTCGCTAACCGCTTTGCATAGCGGTTAGCGAGGCTTCTGTCAAATATATAACCAAAATTTCGGGCAAAGCTTGCAACCGGCAAAATCATTATCCCGCAATTTTTTTGGCGGGTTTGCCGCCCAACTGCAGTTGATCTACATCCTTCCAACTTACCCTGCATCCACTCTCATTGCAGGAATCGAAAAAAGGACATAATCGATAGTGAACCAGGGCATCGTCAAGACGTTGACTGGCTTCCAGGACAGGAGGGGCAGTGAAGGATCCGTGGTTGTCGAACGTAAGTTCCATGATTTTGCGAAGCTGTTCAATTTGATTGCGGCACTCGCATATATTCATAGACATTCGTCTCCTTCGTGATAGATTGCTAGGTCGATAGAGGTTTTCTCACTATTTTACAACAAATAGCGTTTAATGGCTATAAGTGGAAGGTCCGGAGTTTTGACAATCCTGTTACCTTACGAGATTGCGCAGAACTAACCATAGATTGGCGGGTTTTTCTGCCAGGCGCCTCGTGTAATATGGATACCACATTTCGCCGTAAGGAACATAACAACGTACTCTATACCCTTCGCGGGCAAGCTTGGCCTGCTCCTTCATTCTTAAACCGTATAACATCTGGAATTCAAACCTCGATGTCGGAATCCCCCGTTCAGAAGCGTATTTCTTGACATAACCGATAATGGCATCATCATGGGTGGCGATTGCAACATAGGCGCCGTGGTCCAAATGGAGCCGAATGAGCCGCTTGAACTGCTCGGCAATCTCAGTGTGGCGCTGGTAGGCAATGGAAAGCGCTTCCTTGTAGGCGCCCTTAACAAGTCTGAGAGGGATGCCTTCCTCTAAGCAGCGCTTCGCGTCTAACGCCGAACGGTACAGATAAGCCTGAAGGACCGTGCCGACATTGTTCAGCCCTTCCTCGCGAAGACGGCTTACGATAGAGAGGGTTGCTTCCGTAAAAGGCGAATCCTCCATGTCGAGCCGAACGAAGTTGCCGAGATCGGCTGCATGCCTCGCAACTGCCCGGATATTGCCGAGCGACGCCTCTGCGTCAAGCGCCAACCCCATCTGGGTGGGCTTAAGGGAAACGTTGGCGTCCGCTCCTTGCTCCGCGATGCCGTCCAGCAGCTTGATATAAGCGTCGCGATAGCCTGCGGCTTCGGAAGCAAGCGTCACTCCTTCGCCGAGATGATCCAGCGTTGCCATAATGCCCATGTTGTTTAGCGCCTGCACTTGTACGAGAGCGTCATGCAAATGGCGGCCGGCGATAAATCTGGAGGACAGCCGCTTGCCGTATTTGATCGTCATTGCTTTGACCGTCTTGTTGCCCGCGATACTCAGGAGACATTTGCGATACCAATCCGCGCCGATGGCCACCTTTGACTCCCCCTTATGACGTCCAACGCTTCGAGGCAGCTGCTCTGTCTGACTGCCTCTGGTGAACGACATTTCCTATAGTGCGTGTGCACAGCCTCTTATAGAAGATATGCGGCAGGAGTCTTGCCCTATTAGCGCCTGAGGACTTGTCCCGTCTGACGAACAGGAAAGACCCGCGACGCGGGGTGCGGGTCTCTCGCCAGGATGGCTGCTGCGATTCATGTCCTCATGCATGGAGGATACGATTCAGACATGGGAAGGTATTAGTACCATTTGAAACCAAAGCTGCAAGCGATAATCACCAGCAGAATGAAGAGAACCAGGATGGCTCCGACGTTATTATAAGCACCACCAACGTAACCGGACATTGTTACATGCACCTCCTTACGTTTTGAATACTCTGTAGGTTATGCTCCCGAGGTATACGTTGATTGGGTATTTGTTCCCATGGCATATAACTTGGGCCAACGCCCGCTTTGCGGGACAAGGGTGGGGCTGAGCTCGGACAAAGGCCGTGACGAGTCGCGAGAGGTGAGGGCTTTGGAGCAAAATGTGCAAACGCACAATTTTATCAAACGCCTATACAATCGGGTGAAATATACATAGGATACTGTACCTTAACATTAAAGGAGCTGAAAACTTCATGAATTATGCAGCAAACGTTTCTGGCGGAGCTAACCATCACTACCCTGTCGCAGGCGCAGGTTGCGGTAATGTAGGCGGCGCATTCAACAACGTCGGAGCCATCCTGGTTCTCTTTATCCTTCTGGTCATCATCGTAAAAACACTCTGCTGCTTCTAATCTCTGTCGAACACTAACTGAAATAGCGTGCAAAACCCTCAGGCGGCCTTCGCTTGAGGGTTTTACATGTTGCGGAGATCGTTAGTGCGATTCGACGAAAAGCGGAGAAAGACTCCACATTTCGACACAATATCTTTATAATGGATAATAGAAACAAAGGGGGGGACGAGTTATTTTGAGAAAACCAATCGTGAGCGTAGGCATAGGGGTCATCCTTCTAGCTGTTTTAGCTGCTTGCGGTACCAATAATGATGAGGGAAAGGAAGCGGGCGCAGAGGAGAAAACACAGATTACGTTATGGCATAACTTTAATGGGAACGATCTTCGCTCGTTGGCGATGCGGAGTCTTATAGAGACTTTCCAAATAAATAATCCGCAAATCGAGCTAAAGGTGGAGAAGTTTGTATCCGACGGATACCGGGCGAAGGTTATGGAGGCTGCGAAAGCGGACAATCTTCCGGATGTGTTCGTGATGTGGAGCGGCTCCATGACCAGCGATTTTGCCCAAGCAGGGCTGATCCAGCCCATCAATGAACTGCTGGGCGAATATCCGGAATGGAGAGACGGATTTATGCCGGGTTCGCTGGAGGCGTTTACCGAAGGAGGAAATACATACAGCGCGCCAATGGGACTTACTCCGACGTCGATATTGTATTACAACAAGTCGATCTTTTTGGAGCAGAAGCTGACCGTGCCTCAAACATGGGAACAATTGCAGGATGTCATCCGCAAGCTTAACGACAAAGGCATCGCGCCAATCGCATTAGGCAACAAGGCGGGCTGGGTTGCGCAATCAAGCATCTTTAGCTCGCTTGCGGATCGGGTTACGGGCACCGATTGGTTTATGAAGGCTATAGCTCAAGAAGGAGCAGCGTACACGGACCGTGTATTTGTTGATGCCTTAACCTATATGCAGGAGCTTGCCGAGGCTGGCGCGTTCCAAACAGGTTACGCCAACATGGATAATCTGGAGATGGAGCTGCTGTTCGCGCGCGGAGAAGCGGCGATGATGATCGACGGAGGCTGGGCGCTGACGAATATGGCGGCGAATGCGACGAATGAAGAGCTGCGTCGGATCGGCGCAACCGTATTGCCATCCATGCCTGAAGGATTGGGGAACAGCCGGTCCGTGTCCGGCGTCACGGGCATCGGCATGGGACTCAGCAGCATGGCACAGGATGAGCGGAAGGAAGCGGCGCTTGCGCTTATATACGCGATGAGCGGTCCCGAAGCGCAGCGTAAGACGCTTGAGAGCAATCAATTGGTAAGCTACAAAATCGATTTGGACAGAAACAAGGTGTCGTCCATCTTCGCGGAGGTGTACGAGCTGGTGACCAGCGTTGATTTCACGCCTGTTTATGACGTTTATTTGTCCAGCGAGACGGCGGAGGTCCTGAATGAAGGGCTTAAAAAGCTGCTCGCGGGAACGGCCGAGCCGGAGGAGGTAGCGGCGAGCTTGCAAGAGGCTCATGTCAGATCCGCGGAGCCAGCCCGGAGCGAGTAACCATAGAGAGAAGGAGAGCTTATGGAGAACCTGAGTGAGGCTGGCGAATCAATCGCGATGCGCGCGATACCGGTCTATGTGCTGACGGGATTCCTCGGCAGCGGCAAGACTACTCTGTTGACGCGGCTGCTGGAACGGTTGAAGTCGGAGGGGAAACGTCCGGCTGTCATCATGAACGAATTAGGCGATATTAATCTGGACGGCCAACTGGTGGAGAGGGACGTGCCGATGGCGGAGATGCTGAGCGGGTGTATCTGCTGCAGCATGCGAGGCGATCTGGGGCTTACGATCGATGGTCTGATCGGACTGCATGGACCGGATGCCATCGTGATCGAAGCAACGGGAGCCGCCAATCCCATGGAGCTGCTCGACGGTGTGACGGAGGCGGCGATGTACCGGAAGGTGGAGCTGAAGTCCGTTATCGCGGTAGTGGACGGTCCGCAGCTATTAGCTCGCGGGCGCGACGGCAAAGGCCGCACCTTCAAGCTAATGCGCGACGGGATTCGCTGCGGCACGGCGCTCCTGCTTAACAAGGCCGACAAGCTGGCTCCCGAGGAGCTTGTCGAAGCGCAGCAGTTGATGCGCGATATGAACGCCCATGCGCCGATTTTGCCTACGGTCCGCTGTGATACAGAAGCTTGGGACTTGTTGTTTGGCACCTCGCAGGATGCTGCTTCGCGTGTTCCTGAGGGTACTGTGGGGACTCATGTTCATGAACATAGCCACCAGCATGTAATGGCGTTGACGCATTATTGGCGAGGTCCCGTCGACAGCGAGGCGTTCGAGCGGCTGCTGGGCGAATTGCCCGATAACATCTATCGGGCGAAAGGCATCGTATCGTTCTCGGACACCTCGCGCGGCAGTCGGTTCTTGTTCCAATATGCGTATAAGGAATCGGACTTTATCCGGATCGAGCCGCAGGGAGAAGTGCTGGATGTCGCCGTGTTCATCGGCGAACACTTCTCCAGAGAGGAGCTGCTGGGCAAGCTGCGCACGTTGGAAGAAGGAAGATAAGTCATAATTTGTCGCATCATGTCTATACGCGGTAATGGTTGGATACAATAATCGGAGATGGGACGGCATGATTGTCCCTGCCAATCCATACGGTATAGAAGGGTGAGAGACGATTATGATGTTCAGCAAAATATCGGTTGCGCTGGCGACGGCACTGCTGTTGTCCTCCGCATATGGCATGACTTCCGAAGCAGCCGTCGAAGGACCGCTGCTCGCTCAGCATGCGGAAGGCGAAGAGGGTCATCGTCACGGCGAGATGTCGCGCAAGGAATTCGAGGCTTACCGTCTGGAGAAGCTTCGCGAAATGGCGGCTTACTTCGGCTTGAAAACCGACGGCAAGTCCGCGGATCAGCTAAAGCAAGAGCTTAAGGAAGCGCGCAAAATCAATCCCGAGAAATGGGAGGCGTTCAAGGCGGAGCATAATGCGAAGCGATTGGAGCGCCTGCAGGAGATTGCCAAGAAGCAAGGCATCGCGACGGAAGGCAAGACGGCTGAGCAACTCCACAAGGAGCTGAAAAATGCGCACGGCGGCAAGTGGCCGGGCCGCTCCAAGGATACGCGCAAAGAGCCCGTGCCTTCCGCAACAGTCGCTCCGGCGCCGAATCCGGCACCGACAACAGCGCCGACCGCCGCTCCTACGGCTATGCCCAAGCCCGACAAAAAAGATGGAGAATCTGAGGGTAAGGGTATCGAGAAACAGGGGGAAGCGGGCAAAGGAAAGGTCGAAAGCTTGCAGGATTCCCAAAAGAGCAAATAAAATCTATTCATCAGAAAAAGGCATGAAGCCGGGTAGAGCCGGACTTCATGCCTTTTTTCAGATCGTCCACTGGGAATGTACGATTCCGCTCAAGTACCAGCCTCCCTCATGCTGTTCGAGCACGAGAATCAGGCTTTTCCAATCCATGCCCTCGTATTGCTCGTCAAACCCGCTGAAGTGATAGTCGACAATGTAGCTGCCGGGGAACGTTTCTTTCATGTTTGGCTCCGTGTTGCCGCTGCTCAGAATTTCGTCCCAGCCGATCTTCTCGGCATTGACGAAGTCTTCATCATAAACGAACTTTTTGTAATAGTCGCCGAAGGTGAGCTCGATCGGTTCGCCGGAGCCGTCGAAGGAACCCCATACATATTTTTTGACATCACTCGTCGTTGGAAGCTCCGAGGCGGGAAACGTCTGCGCTTTCTCCTTGTCAATGTGGGCATAAGGCGAGAACAGGAGACCGTTCTGCGGATGGACGTAAGCCTGCAGAGTCTCCATGTCGGCATCCTTAAGCGTCAAAATAATAGCTGCTGCCGCGTCCCGCGGCGTCGCGAACAACGGACTTTGTTTCTCTTGGCCGCTTGTCCCTCCGTCGGCAGGAGTTGTCGCCTGCGGGCTTGCGGTCGGAGACGGCGATCCTGATTGTTCCGTTGGATGCGGAGTCTGCGAAGATCCGTTCCCGGACGCGCAGCCCGTCAAGCCAATCGCGAGGATGGCGGCCGTACATAAAGTAATCCATGTTTTTTTCATGTTATAGCACCTGCTTTCTGGATCATATTAACAAGGTTGCACTACAACTTACAGACGAGGGCTGTTGGCGGAAAGGTTGCATGACTTGGCGGCTCGGCGGAAATAATGGACCGCTTGTCAGAATTCGCGTTGTTTGTTAGGATGTATTTATTAAGTAAAATTATTAACTAAATATCAATTTGGTATCAAAATCGAATTTAAGCGGGAGCGAGTGGGATGGCAACGATCAAACAAATTGCTGCGAAAGCCGGCGTATCGGCTGCAACGGTATCCAGAGTGCTGAACAACGACCTATCGCTTTCCGTAAGCGAGGACACGAGAGGCCGTATCTTCCGAATCGCCGAAGAGCTGGGCTACAAACCATCCAGGCTGCGAAAGCTGAAGCAGGAAGAACATCTTTCCCGGCAGCAGATCGGATTGTTGATGTGGTCGACGCTGGAGGATGAGCGGGACGATCCATACTTTTCCTCCATTCGCCGAGGCATCGAGCTGCGCTGCGAGGAGCTCGGCATTACCATCGCGAAGGTGATGAGAGGCAGAGGCGGTACAGAGCTTGCTCCTTGCCATGGACTAGATGGTCTCATCGTCGTCGGTTCTCTTCACGTGGAGGATGTGCTCGCCCTATACGGCAATCCCGAACGCATCGTATTCGTCAATCACGCCGAAGGTCCGCCCTCCAGCGACTCCGTCAAGCTCAACTTCGAAGCCGCGATGGAGGAGGCGCTGTCTTATTTGCAGGCGCTGGGCCATATTCGGATCGCGTATGCAGGCGGAGAAGAAACGGTTCACCGCTTGACGGTCTCGACGGAGAACGAGACGGTAACCGATTCCCGAAGAAACCGGTACAGGGCTTTTATGTCGGAGCGGGGGCTTTACCGCAGCGAGTACGACCTCGTAACGGAATGGTCCTCGGGCGGCGGTTATTCCGGTATGAGAAAGCTGCTCGATCTTAATGAGCGTCCCACCGCTTGTTTGATGGGAAGCGATCCCATGGCCGTGGGTGGGCTTCGGGCACTCCACGAAGCGGGGCTCGAGGTTCCTAACGACATGTCGCTTATCGGATTTGACGACATCGAGATTTCCGCTTACCTTAGCCCTCCGCTTACGACGGTTCGCGCCTATACGGAGCTGATGGGCCGGACGTCGGTCCAACTGTTGCTAGAGCGAATCCAGGGCCGCGAGGCGGCCATTCACGCCACGGTAAACACGTCGTTTATCGTCAGGGAGAGCTGCGGGCCGCCCGGCATGTAAGCGCAGCTCAAACCCACATCAAGCTTCCGAAGCGGCTTTGCTTTGCAAAGCTGAAGGTCGCACACATCTTCGAAAAAGCCTCGATAGAGGTTTTCTCATAACTTACCCGAAAACAAGAGATTAGAACCGAGGAGGAACATTAATGTCCATTCGTTATGATGAAAACAACCGTATTTTCCATTTGCAATCGGGAGATGCCAGCTATGTGCTCGGCGTTACGAAGCAAGGTTACCTGGCTCACTACTATTGGGGCCGCAAAGTTCGCGGAACCGGTCTGCGCCAGCTGCTTGAGCTGAAAGAACGCGCATCGTTCTCGCCTAGCACGGATCTGGAGCAAAAGGAGCTGTCGCTCGATTCGCTTCCACAGGAATATCCGACATACGGCAGCTCCGACTTCCGCATGCCGGCGTTCCAGGCGCAGCTCGCCGACGGAACGACCGTGACGGAGTTTTTGTACGATTCCCATCGGATCGTAAAGGGCAAGCCATCGCTGCCGGGTCTTCCGGCGGTCTACGTCGAGAGCGACGACGAAGCCGAAACGCTTCTCGTCGATCTGGTCGATGCGAATTCCGGTCTTCGCGTTACGCTATCCTACACGGCGTTCTCGGACCACAGCGCGATTGCCCGTTCGGCAAGCGTAGTCAACGAAAGCGGAGCTGCCGTCAAGCTGCTTCGCGCGTTCAGCGCCAGCTTCGATCTGCCTCATGACCGCTTCGAGCTGCTGCAACTATCCGGAGCCTGGTCGCGGGAACGTTACGTTCATACGCGCAAGCTGGTACTGGGACTTCAGTCGGTGGAGAGCCGCCGGGGATCCAGCAGCCATATGCAGAATCCTTTTATCGCTTTGCTCTCGGAGGGATCGACGGAAACGCATGGCGACGTGTACGGTGTCAGCCTTGTCTATAGCGGCAGCTTCGCGGCAGGAGTAGAGGTTGACCAGTTCCATACTTCGCGCGTATTCGCGGGACTGAACAGCTTCGACTTCAGCTGGCTGCTGGAGCCGGGCGAGACGTTCCAAGCGCCCGAGGCGATTCTGGTGTTTTCGGCCGAAGGCTTGGGCGGCATGTCCCGCAGCTATCACGAGCTGTATCGCACGCGACTTAGCCGAGGCGCGTTCCGCGACAAGGCCCGTCCGATTTTGATCAACAACTGGGAAGCGACGTACTTCAATTTCAATGCGGACAAAATCGAAGCCATCGCGCGTGCCGGCCAAGAGCTCGGCATCGAGCTGTTCGTGCTGGACGACGGCTGGTTCGGCAAGCGGGACAGCGACAACTCCTCGCTAGGCGACTGGTTCGTGGATCGGAACAAGTTGCCGAACGGTCTTGAGGATCTGGTAGGTCGAGTCACTTCGCTCGGCATGGAATTCGGTCTGTGGTTCGAGCCGGAGATGGTATCTCCTGACAGCGAGCTCTACCGCAAGCATCCGGACTGGTGCCTGCACGTGGAAGGCCGCAGACGGACGCAAGCCCGCCAGCAGCTCATTCTCGACATGTCGAGACAGGACGTGCAAGACTACATCGTCGAAGTGATCTCCGCGACGCTCTCCAGCGCTCCGATCACATATGTGAAGTGGGATATGAACCGCAACATGACGGAGATCGGTTCTGCACTGCTGCCTGCGGACCGTCAGCGGGAAACAGCTCACCGCTACATGCTGGGCTTGTACGCCGTGCTTGAGAAGATCACGACGAGCTTCCCGCACGTGCTGTTCGAAAGCTGCTCCGGCGGCGGCGGACGCTTTGACCCGGGCATGCTTTATTACATGCCGCAGACGTGGACGAGCGACAACACGGACGCCGTATCGCGCCTCAAGATTCAATACGGCACAAGCATCGTGTATCCGATCAGCTCCATGGGCTCTCACGTATCCGCGGTGCCGAACCACCAGGTGGGCCGGATTACGTCGCTCGACACGCGCGGCAACGTCGCGTTGTCCGGCAACTTCGGCTACGAGCTCGACCTGACGCAATTCACGGAAGATGAGAAGGAACTCGTGAAGGAGCAGGTGGCCAAATACAAGGAGATCCGCCACTTAGTGCAATTCGGCGACTTCTACCGTTTGTTGAGCCCGTTCGAGGGCAATGATACGGCTTGGATGTACGTGAGCAAGGACAAGAGCGAAGCGGCAGTCGTATTCGTGTCCGTGCTGCAGGAGGCGAACCCGCCGCTGGACCGTTTCCGCCTGCAAGGACTGGACCCTGCTGCCGACTACGTGCTGCAAGGCCAGGGAGACGGCTACGGCGGCGACGAGCTGATGTTTGCCGGTCTTGCGAAGCCGCAATTCCATGGCGATTTTGCGAGCAAGGTGTACCATTTCAAGAAAAGCGAATAGTAGGCAAGTTAGCGGTAAGAGAGGAGCGGGTCGCCTGGGGCGATTCGCTCTTTTTTTGTTGCGTCCAAGCACCAAGCACCAAATTCCCCACTTTCGAGGGTTCATGATTCTGAGTGCTGATGGACGATGAGCGAAATCATGTTAATCTCGCCCACTCCCGTGCCATGAAGTTACATGTAGAGGAAGAACGGGAAAAGCTCCTATTAATTTCAAGTTCGCAAGAAGATTGGCGGTTATAAAGGGAAATCCTCCGTTTAAATGGCCACAAACCTGCCCATAGTGCCTATAGAGGGGCGATTAAACGGCACATTTCCCACTAAATCTCTAGAGTAGCGTATGCGAGGGTAAATAGACGGAACATTTCCCACTAAATCTCCGAAGTAAATCTCCGAAGTAACGAATATGAAGGGGATAGGCGAAGGGTTTCCTCTTAATAGCAGCTTGGCCCAACCCAACCGGCTCCACCCCCATACCCGCGATTGCACCAGCCTAACGGACAGAGAAGGCACTATTTCATCGAAAATGGCATGTATCGGATTCTAACGGACCTCACAGCCCTTATTGGGGAGGGAAAGGCTGCTCTGCACTCAAAATGGTGCAAATAGTGGCTATCTTGTCCATTAAAATTCCATCATGCCCACTTTCAGCCGAATAAAGTCTCACATGTCCGTAAGAACAGGAAATGCTGCTAGTTCAAAGGTTTGGGCGGGAAGGGAATGGAGGGAAGGGAAGGGAAGGGAAGGGAAGGGGCTAGAGAGAGGGGGTGGAGGGGGAATGGGCTAGAGGGGGAAGGAAGAGGTTGGAGAACGCCAGAAATCAATTCGCGGGATGCCGAACCTACCAGGTGAAGAGAAGCGGAGAAGCAAGGCGTCAATTGGCGCGAAAAAAACCGAAACAAAGGGGTTGCGCTTGACGTAACGTCAAGTGCTATGCTTTGAAGGAAGGAAAGTATATCTTCGCCATACTTTCTCTATATATCTCGAATTGAAACGGGCTGCGCTGCCAAAGGACGGCACGGCCGAGTCACCTTGGCAGGAAGGGGAGGGAAAGGAATGTGATGAGCGACCAACACGAAAATGCGAACGGAAAAATCGGAAACGAAATGGCCGATGATCGGCGCACGTATACGATCGGGGCGTTCGCCCGCATGACGGGAACGACGGAGCGTACGCTGCGTTTCTATGATCGCAAAGGTCTGCTGAAGCCATCGGGGCGCAATGCGCAAGGGCATCGCTTCTATCAAGAAGGGGATCTGCTCCGGTTGCAGCAAATACTGACGATGAAATATTTGGACTTCTCGCTGGACGAAATCGCGGAGCATCTGAGCGATCGGAATCGTGATATGACCGCTACGCTCAATCTGCAGCGCGAGCTGCTAAGCCAGAAGCGGGATCAACTGGATAAGGCGATTGGCACGCTGGACCGCATGCGGATGCTCCTTGAAGGAGCCGGAGAAATAGACAGCTCGCTGCTGCTTTTCTTCATACACAACATTCAGAACGAGGAGGCGCAGAAGCGTTACCTGGCGGAACGGCTGCCGGCTCCTGTTGTCGGCGCGATTTTTATGGAGGGCATGCCGGAGGCGGAGCGGCTGGAGCTTGAGAAAAGGATGACGGCTGTGCTGGTTGAACTGACGGGCTATTGCCGCGAAGGTCGCAGTACAGACGATGAGGTAGTGCTGCGCTCGGGGCTGCAGTTAGTAAAGCTTCTGAGCGAGGTCATCGGACAAGCGATGGAGCATCTGAGCGAAGAGCAAAAGAACGAGATGGAGCGAGCGATGTCCGAGATTGGCAATCCGGAAGCGGAGCTTGATCCCGCGCTTTTTTACAGCGGATTTTCGAAGGAAGAAGAGTTATTTCTCGCGGCTGTCATGGAAAAGGTCGGCGTTATGGAAGAGGATTGGTTGAAAGGAGTGAGTCAAGATGAACGTTAAACCGTTTCTGGCGCTTGTCGGCAAACACCGGCCGAAGGGCTGGATTATTGCCGCGGCTATAATATTGGGGCTGGGAGAAACAGCGTTGTCGCTCTTCATTCCGCTGCTCACGCGGGATGTCGTCGAGGAAGCCTCCGCATCCGCGTTGCAAAGCGCTACGGTCATTATGTTAGGGGCTGTATTCGCGCTACAGACCGCAATGTCGGGCTTCGGCGTCTATACCATGTCCTATGTCGGACAGTATATGGTGGCCGGTTTGCGCCGGGAGGTTTGGGAGCGGGTGCTCCGCCTGCCCGTTTCGTTCTTCGACCGCAATACGTCAGGCGAGACGATGAGTCGGATAACCAACGATACGAACGTCATCAAGGATTTTATCGTTGGGCATGTCATATCTTTCCTGGGAGGCATTGTCTCCATCGTTGGAGGCGTGGGCATTCTCCTGTATCTCGATTGGAGAATGACCTTGCTTATGCTGATCGCCGTTCCGGCGTCGCTGCTTATCCTGTGGCCGCTCGGCAGCAAGATGTTCGCGATCTCGAAGTCGATGCAGGATGAAACCGCGATGTTTCAGGGCGATTTAGGGCGAGTGCTGACGGAAATTCGATTGGTCAAATCTTCGCTGGCCGAGCCGGCCGAACTGAGACAAGGACGCGGCCGCATTGGCAGCTTGTTCCGTTTCGGCATGAAGGAAGCGAAAATCATGTCCATCGTTACGCCGCTAATGATGTCCATCATGCTGCTCATTCTCGTACTGCTTATCGGATACGGGGGCGTCAGAGTCGCGCAAGGAACGATCACGACGGGCGAACTTGTCGCCATCATTCTCTACATGTTCCAGATCGTCATGCCGTTTACGCAGATGGCATCGTTCTTTACACAGTTCCAGAAGGCGCTCGGCGCATCGCAGCGAATTATCGAGCTGATAGAAGAGCCGGCGGAGACGGAGCGGGGCATCGACGATCGTCCGGCGAATCAACAACGCGGAAGAAGAATTGCTGCTTCTGAAACGATTTCTTTTGAGAAAGTCAGCTTCGCCTATTCCCCGGATCGTCCCATTCTGAATGGGGTATCGTTCGAGGCCGTCGCCGGCGGCATGACCGCTTTCGTAGGCGCCAGCGGCGCGGGCAAAACGACGATTTTTTCGCTTGTGGAGCGCTTCTACTCACCTACGGGAGGTACGATTCGTTACGGCGCAGACGACGTGTCTGCGATGTCGTTACAGCAGTGGCGGGACCGGCTGGCTTACGTATCGCAGGAAAGCCCTATGATGGCCGGCTCTATCCGGCATAATCTCACATATGGCTTGAGCTCGGATGTTAGCGAGGAACGAATTGCCGAGGCGTTGGAGGGAGCGAATCTGGCGGAGCTGATCGCATCACTTCCCGATGGGCTCGAAACGGAGGTTGGCGAACGCGGCGTGAAGCTGTCGGGGGGCCAGCGGCAACGTCTCGCTATCGCGAGAGCGATGCTTCGCGATCCTGAATTTCTACTGCTGGACGAGGCAACGGCGCATCTGGACAGCGAGTCGGAGCGGCTCGTGCAGGACGCGTTGCAGAAGCTTATGCAGGGACGCACGACGCTCGTGATCGCGCATCGCCTGTCGACGGTCAGCAATGCGGACCGGATCATTGTATTAGAAAAGGGCGAAGTGACGGGGCAAGGCACGCATATGGAACTGCTTCGCTCCCATGAGCTGTACGTCAAGCTCGCGAAGGGACAGCATCTTGAGAGCGAGGCTGCGGTTTGAGGTGGGGGTGGATTAAATAGGATTGATATCCCGACCCGACGAAACATTGAAACCAACTGCAACGTTGAGTAAAACGGAAGCGTTGGTTTTGTTAGAACGGTTGAAAAGCAATACGACTCGCAGATTGCCAAAGAGCCAGCCGCGTTGAAAACGCGACTGGCTCTTTGTAAACGGGGCGTTAGAGGGCTACACCGCCTGCAAGCCGGCTTGGTTAAGCAAGTTCCAAGGTTTGTTGTAATGCGGCTGGAAAAAGAAGTCCACGAAGCCGAGACCATCCATCGTCATGCCGTTCTGAATGCAGACCGACAAGGTGTTGATCGATTGAGTCAAGTCGACCTTCGAGATGACCTGCGCGCCGAGGATACGGCCGGTGTCGGCATCGTAGACGACCTTCAGCGTAACGTCTTCGTAGGTCGGCATAAATTCCAGACGGTCATGGTCTTGCAGCGTTACTTGCTTGACGTTTAGGCCGGCTGCCGTCGCGGCCGTCTCTGTCAAACCCGTCGATGCGATATTGTAATCGTAAATTTTGATGCCCGACGTTCCTTGTGTACCCATGTACTGTACGGTTGGCTTCATCAGATTGCGGGCAACCAGCGTGCCCATCCGGACGGCATTGGTCGCAAGCGGGATGTAGGCATGCGCCCCGGTCGGGTTGTAGCGAACCGCGCAGCTGTCGCCCGCGGCGAACACGTCCGGCTTGCTGGTCCGCATATATTCGTCGACGATAATGGCGCCGTTCGGCAGCATGTCGACTTGTCCGCGGAGGAGATCCGTGTTGGGGCGGAAGCCGATGCAGAGAACGACCATATCGGCTTCGAACTCTCCGTCATTCGTCACGACCGCGGCTACCTTGCCGCTTGGATCTCCTTTGAACGATTGCGCCGTTCTTCCCAGTGCGAGCTGTACGCCTTTGTCCGTCAATTCGCGTTCCGTAATGTCCGTAAACTCGCGATCCAAATATTTGTATAGAATCCGGTCCATATTATCAATGAGCGTCACTTCTTTGCCCAATACCTCGAACGCTTCCACGAGCTCAATGCCGATGTAGCCGGCGCCGATGACCGCGATCCTGCGGGCTTCTTTGGCTTTCTCGATAATCGTCTGGGCATGCCCGTAATTTTTGCAGAGCAGAATGTTATCAAGCCCGATGCCGTCCAGCTTCGGAATAATCGGCCACGAGCCGGTCGTTACGACGAGCTTGTCGAAGCTGTGCGCGAAGTTTTCGCCGGTCACGCTGTTTTTCACATCCAGTTGCTTCGCGTCGGTGTCGACATTCAATACTTCATGGCGCATATGCGTCATCACGCCCAGCTTGGCAAGCTGCTCCGGCGAAGCGTAGAACAGATCTTCCGCTTTCTTTACGACGCCGCCTACATGAAGAGCAATACCGCACGAGAGGAACGAGATATTGTCGTTTTTCTCGAATACATGGATCTCGGCCTCGGGATAAAGTTTAACCATATTCAGAATCGCGGCGGTTCCGGCGTGTGTACATCCAATCACGGCAATGCGAGTAGGGGTTGTCATATAAAGCGCCTCCTAATGTATATAGTGAATTAATTCACAACCAATAATGTGATTTATTTCACAACGTTGTCTTGCTCCTATAATACGCCAAACAGGTCGGCATGACAATGTCTGAATTGTGAACAATTTCACAAACTAGGAATTGGGATTTCTTATGTTAAAATAGGACAAACCATCAAACCAACCACCGGAAAGGCGGGGATGCAATAATGACCGAACAAGGAACGCATGACGGGAAAATCGTGCTTATTACGGGAGCGGGAGCAGGAATCGGGCGCGAACTGGCGCTGGCTTATGGGCGGGAAGGGGCATTGTCGCTCATTGCGGACAGAAATGAAGCCGGTCTGGAAGAAACGGCTGCGCTGTTGGAACGCGAAGAGCTGGATTCCGCATCTTTTGTTGTCGATATCAGCAAGCCTGAAGAAGTAAGCCGCTTATTCGCGGATATCGAGGTTATGTTCGGGCGATTGGATATCGTTATCAACAATGCGGGCTTCGGTATTTGGAAGTCGCCGTACGACCTGGAGATCGACGAATGGGATCATGTCGTTCATACGAATCTGAGAGGCACGTTTCTCTGCTCGCGCGAGGGAGCCAAGCTGATGAGGAAGGATGGAATCGGCGGCTCCATCGTCAATATTTCATCGACGCGAGCGCACATGTCGGAGCCCTACTCGGAAGCCTATGCAGCATCGAAGGGCGGGATCCTGTCGCTGACGCACGCGCTCGCTGCATCGCTCGGTCCCGACGGAATTACGGTCAATGCGATATGTCCAGGTTGGATCGAGACGGGCGATTACGGAGCGCTGCGAACGGAGGATCATGCCCAGCATCCCGCGGGACGAGTAGGCAAGCCGGGGGATATCTCTAAAGCATGTTTATATCTGACGAATCCGCAGAACGATTTTGTGACGGGTACACATATAACGGTGGACGGCGGCATGACTCGTAAAATGATTTACGCGGAATAATGGACGCCTGAGGAATAACATGCGTAAAAGCAAGTTGAAACGGCTGCCGTCCTTTGGCGGCGCGGCTCTTAACCTTGCCGAGAAATAGGGAGAGAGTATGGTGGAATCAGGAAATCATATGATTTCCTATAATGCGGAAAAGCCTTCAACCCATTAAGACAATGGTTTGAAGGCTTTTTCGTTCAACAGGCGGGACCGGCTCATCCGCTTTGCTCCTTCTGAGGCCAGCCCCATAAGCAAGAGCTGTATATAAAGGCTAGTTGCCGGATTTGCTCATCAGCCGTTGCAATTGTTCTTCCACCTGGGCGGAACGTTGTTCTCCCTTGATGTCGACAGGGGCGTATCCGACGCCTGCCCCGCCTGCCGGAGCTGTTCTTGCAAGCTCGCGGGTGGCTTCCCATTCCATAACCTTCTGCTCGATTCTCTCGAAGCCTTTGCTTGCCGAACTGCTATGCAGGTGGGTCGGTCCGCCGTATACGCCATTGCCGGTACCGGCTTCGCTCGTTGCCGACATTTGCCTTACGCGTGTCATTAGCTCTTCGCGTTTGCTTTGCAAACGAGTTTTCTCTTCCTTCAGACCTTCCACGCGCAAACGCAGGTCGTCTGCCGATTGCTTGGCGAGGTCCCGCAGCTTTGCGGTTTCCTCCGCTTGCTCCAGATATAGCAGCTTGGCTTCCAGCGCCATGCGTGCTTCTTGCTCACGGCCTTCCAACGCGGCTTGCTCTGCTTTGCCCTCGTAATATTGAGCCTGCGCATGCAGTTCTCCCAGCTTGGAGCCCATTACGCGCTCCTGGACGAGTTGTTGCGACATCGAACGTTCCGTGCGTTCGATCACCTCATCCAAGTCCCGCAAATAGTGGTTAAGCATCATAACCGGATTTTCCATTTTGTCCAGCATCTCGTTAGCGGCAGCCTTCGTCATATTCAATACGCGTTGTAGAATTCCCATGTCATTTCTCTCCCTATATGTTTAGTTTGGATGTGATTGTTGTTGCTTTGGTTGTTGCCGGATTAGTAGTGGTCGACGAAACGGAAATCATTATACGGCGCCTTCGGAATGAACAGCGAAGCGATCAAGTAAATGAGTAGCACGCTGCCGAAGCTGAAGAAACCTGCAATAACGACCAGCATTCTGACGATGTTGGAGTCGATCCCCAGCCATTGTCCAAGTCCTCCGCATAATCCGGTTAATTTACTGTCCGAAGTGGAACGAAACAATTTTTTCATCTCGCATTCATCCTTTCGTGTTGCTCATCTATGTCCTTATTGTATAGCTCGGGCGAATGCTTCGTAACAGTCCGCAGTCTATTGTTGGAACTGGTCTTTAGGCGGGGCAGGACTCGGACGCACGACCGGGAGAGGGGATTGCGGTGAGGTGGGACGTACGGAAAAAAGGCTGCTCGGGAACCCCAAGGGGCTCCTGAGCAGCCTGATTTATACACAATCCGTCGAGCGGGCGCGCGATAGGTCATGCGAGTATGAAAATTCATACACAATTCGCCGAGCGGGCGTGCTATAGGGCATGCGAGTATGAAAAATCATACACAATCCGCCAAGTGGGCGTGCTATAGGGCATGCCAGTATGAAAAATCATACACAATCCGCCGAGTAGGCGTGCGATAGGGCATGCGAGTATGAAAAATCATACTCAATCCGTCGAATAGGTGCATGTTAGGCCATGCGAGAATGAAAATTCATACACAATCCGCCGAGTGAGACAGTAATGAAGCGTGCGAGTATGAAAAATCATACACAATCCGCCGAATGAGGCAGTGACGGACCGTGTGAGTATGAAAACAAACAAGGTCTCTCGGTCGCAACTCCAGCATGAAAATGGATCGAGCTGTTGGTAGAGCTGACGGTGACGAGAGCAAGCAAAGGAGCTAGCAATCCGCCGCGTATCGGTTTTTAAGCGAGCTCACCATCGTATCCAATTCTTCCTCCGTGGGCATTATTAGTCGAGCAGCGGCTTCCTCGACACCGGCTGGCGTCTGCCTGCTCTGAATGGCAGACTTGATGGCAGCGGCGAAGACAAGCGCACCTTGCGGGCCAAGGCCGGCAATCTCCTCCAGACTGGCGGTGCTGTCGCCGAACACAATGGGGTGGCCGAGCGAGTCGTCGCCGCAAGAGGCGACATCATAGAAGGCGCGGACGAGCTCGGCGCGAGTGCGGCCGGAGCCTTCTGCCACGACGAAAGCCTGTATGATCGATGCATGTGTCTGCCGCCGCTGGGCGATGCCGCAAAATTTGTAGCCTTCGATGCTCAGATCGAAGTCGCCGGGGCAATAGGCGCCTGCAATCTCGCCTTTCTCCACCAATCGACCGGAACTCTGCAAGGCTTCCGCTATTAAATCATACATCCGTTCGAAGTCGTTATGGAATCGAAGATCCAAGGCATTCTTCTTGGGAAGAATGAGGGAGACATTAACGACCCCGGCATCCAGAGGAACGGCCGCTCCGCCAGAATTGCGCACAACCGTCATCCAGCCCCCCTCCTCCAGCCACTGCCTGGCTTCCTTGGCTCGCGGCATACGGCTATCTTTCTGGCCCAGCACGAACGCATGGGGATGGCGCCATAGATGACAGATCGCCGGTCCGCCTTTGCCGGCGCTTCGGCAGAGGAGCTCATCCAGGGCAAAGGCGTACAAGGGATTGCTATGGCGGAAATCGTTCATTCGATCGAGCAGCAGGATGGCGGGTTCTTCCTTGAAGGGCATGCAGGGTTCCTCTCTTATGGGAAAATGTATAGACTACCCGTATTGTAACACCAATCCCTTCGCAGCGGATAAATACGTTTCCCTCCATCGAATCGGTTATCATTGCGATCCCCTTCGGCATCTATCGATGATCATTGCTGAGGAGTAGCGCGTGTCCAGACGACAGGGAAGTCATCCCCCGTCAGGATTTCACCTGGCTGTACTTTTACGTGGCTTTCCATCGGATGTCCGCCTGCAGGTTCATAGCGTGTATGACCAGGCATGTAGTGGACGGCAATCGCGCGACGCTTTAATGAAGAACGATTGTGGGGGCTGCCGTGCCACGTTAAGCAGTGATGATAACCAACTTGACCTTTTTTGATCTCGAACGGCACCGATTCGACGATTGCATCTGCCGGCAACAGTTCCGGTTGACGATGATACGGTTTGAAATGATCGTCGCTTGCCAAGTAGCGCTGGTGGTTGCCCCAAAGATGACTGCCGGGTACCATCCACATGCAGCCATTCTCAATGACGGCATCATCCAAAGCGACCCAAGCGCTTACGAGATCAGCGGGTTGGATGACGGGCCAGAGGGGATGGTCCTGATGCCAGCCGGTTGGTCCGCCGGAATAAGGCGGCTTGTATTGGATCTGATCATGCCAAACTCGTACCGTATCCGTATTCGAAAGCTGAGCGATCTCTTCGCAAATCGTTTCATTCTGCGCATGCTGATAGAAGGCTTCGCTCGCCATCCAAATGTTGACGATTTGCACGACCTTTTCATTTACTGTCATGTCCATGCCCATATTTCCAGCACCCTCCAGCAAATTTACATTCCTTACTGGTTTCCGCACGGACTTCCCTTCCATGACAAGATCAAGCTCTGCGCGCAGCAGATCGACCTCGGCTTCACTTAGTACGATCCCGCCTTTTAAAAAGCCATCCCGATGAAATTGTTCGATTTGCGCTTTTGTTAACATGTGTTGATAATCCCCTCTCATACCTTTATCAGGTAATATTTGATACTATAAGCATAGTGGAAGGGTTTTCAGATGTATTTGCAATAGTGCTAGATATCTTTATAATTATTCAACATTTTTCGGAGAATGGAATAAGGGAGCGCAGGTTGAGGTGAGAATATATTCTATTGTCGATTTGAAACCGACAGTCAACTTTGCAAGCCGTGATCAGGCCGAACCTTGCACGGTGTGGGGACCGCGGATTATTCCGGATTGTCAAATCTTTTATGTAATCAGAGGAAGTGCCGTGTTGCAACTGGGCAACGAACGGATCGCGATCGCTTCGGGGCAAGGTGTGTTTTTTGGAAGCGAGAGTCCTCATCGCCTGGAAACGCTAGAAGAGACCGATTACTATAGTGTTCATTTCCACTTCGATCATGTTTCTCCGGCGCCGGTTCATCCCGCATATGCGATTTTGGGCTGCGAGCCGGAGCAGCTCGCACAAGAAGCGGCTCGATATGAGGTCTCGCTTGGGGACCGTCGTGGTGAGCTTTTCCCTCACAAGTTCGCATATCCGGGGATGGAGCCTTTCTTATTGCGTTTGGTAAAGGAATATCGAGGCGGGCATGATTGGTTTGATTGGAGCTTGCGCGGGATTATGCTGGAGATGATCACTCATATGCTGCGTTGCCGATTGGGTGAAATCAAGCGAGTTGTATCTCCTTTCCTGGCCGCTACTTTGGACGCCATCCGCGCAGAGCCTGAACGTCACTGGACTGTCGCCGAGTTAGCGGCGTTATGCGGTTATCATCCTGTCCATTATTCGAGGTTGTTTAAGATGGAAATGGGAACCAGTCCGAAGGATTATTTGATGACGGAGCGAGTAAAACGGGCAAAACAATTACTGCTTAGCGGCGAAAGAATAGAGAGCATCGCAGAACGTCTTGGCTATAACAGCATTCATTACTTTTCGAATAACTTTAAGCAGCAAACGGGGCTTACGCCATCCGAATATCGCCAACAAGGCCGTGTGGATTTAGCTTGAAACAGTTGACGCCGCATGATGTATTTTCGTATTAAACAGTACGACAAGCGATTGAATTAGACGGTGAAAATATCAGGGTTTGACCTCATCCTTAAAAATATCCCGCCAGCTCGTCAACCCTGTCCGCATAATTGTCCAAGTCCCCACATAGACATGTTATCATCCAGTAAAAATTCGATGGTCAGAGGGGATGATTACATGCGTCGCATGGCATGGACGGCGGCAATTATTATGGTATTCGCGCTTGTTCTATCTGCTTGTGGTGGTACAAAGGACGCCGAGTCCGTGGTGAAGGATCTCGAGAAGTACGTGAACGACATGGAGAGTTATCAGGGCAACGGCACGATGACGCTTCATACCGGCCAGCAGCCGCTGACGTATCAGGTGGAGGTGTCGTACCAGACGCCGCATTACTACCGCATCAAGCTGACGAACGAGGAGAAGGACATTACGCAGATCGTGCTTCGCAACGATGATGGCGTATTCGTATTGACACCCAAGCTGAACAAAGTATTCCGGTTTCAAAGCGACTGGCCGCAAAATCAAGGTCAGGTTTATCTGTACCAGACGCTTGCGCAAAGCATCATTGTAGACAACTCCAGAGTATTCGCCGTAGACGAGGACGCCTACGTGTTCGACGTTATGGCGAGCTATAACAACGGCTCGTTAGCCCGCCAGAAGATTTGGCTGGACAAAGCGGATCTCAGCCCGGTGCAGGTGAAAGTCAGCGATACGAACGCTTCTGTCGTCGTAGACGTGAAGTTCGACGACTTCGAGTTCGGAACGAAGTTCGAGCCGAGCGTATTCCAGACGGAAGCGAATATGCAAGCGGAAGCTTCCCCGTCGGCCGGCAACGACGAACCGACCGTAGCAACGCCGGAGAACAGCGACGATACCACGGCGCCTGGCGACGATGCCGTCGAAGACGAGGATACGGACGGCAAGGTTGAAGGAAGCGGCAATAACGAGGAAGAACCCGGCGACGAAGAAGCAGGTGCAGAAGAAGAGGATGCATCGACTGGCGTGGAAGGCGAAGAGCCGGCAGATTTCGTGGCTATGGGACCATCGTACCTCCCGAGAGGCGTAGCGATGAAGGATGCCAAGGACATTGTATTCGGCGGCAATCCCGGCATGATTACACGTTATGAGGGAGTATACAGCTACACGCTCATTCAGACGATGCCGAAGGATGTGGCAACCACGCTTGTTCCCGGGCGTATGGTGGATGTCGGATTCGACAACATTGGCCAAATCACGGGCGATGACAAGCTGCAGACGCTTACCTGGACGTACGAGGGTCAGCAATTCCGCCTTACGAGCGATAATCTGCCGGAGAGCGAGATGTTGAAGGTTGCGCAATCGGTTCAAGGCGAGATGGCGAAATAAATAATAACCTGCTTAATACTCGGCTGGCATGGGATTTCCAATACGTGCCAGCCGATTCTGGCATGCATTGCATTGACAGTCCCGGCAGCCTCGTTTAACATTGATTTTATTGATGTTGACTGCCCGGATTGTTCCTGCATTTAAGAGGTTGTTCAAAAAGTCCGCTTTTGATCACGAAGTATGGTCGCGTTGCCTGCTCGACATCGAATATTGAATTCAGGCGAAACTTCCGTTGCTCACGTAGCTTCCACTACGCTCCGCTACTCAGTTTCTACCTTCATCCAATCTTCTCGGTGCTGAAAACCGGACTTTTTGAACTTGCATTGAAAGCAAGAGGAGAAGGTGAAAGACTTGGATTCGTATTATCGCCCTACGAGGGCAGAAATTTCGCTCGACGCCCTGAGGCACAATCTAGCCGCTATACGCGCCGCGCTTCCCGACGGCTGCAAGCTGATGGCTTCCGTTAAGGCGAACGCCTATGGTCATGGAGCCGTGGAGATTGCAAAGGCCGCCGAGACCTTCGGCATTGATTATTTGGGCGTCGCGTTCCTGGATGAGGCGCTGGGACTTCGGAGAAGTGGCGTTCGCGCGCCTATTCTTGTATTGGGTTACGTGCCTGGTGATGCGCTTGGTCTTGCTCGAGAGCATGATATTACAATCAGCATGTTCAGGGAAGATGTTCGCGAGGCTGCGGCAAACCTTCCGGAGGCTCCGAATGGTCGAAAGCTCAAGATCCATGTAAAAGTGGACTCCGGCATGGGCCGTCTTGGCGTGCTGGGTCTGGAAGAGTCGGTAACGTTCGTCGAACATTGCCTGGCTACTCCGCAGCTTGAGGTTGAGGGCATGTTTACGCATTATGCGCGCGCGGATGAGCTGGACAAAGGATATACGGAATCGCAGCATGAGCGCTTCTCTGCCGTTGCCAAGGCGCTTGAGGTGCGCGGTATCCGGTTACCGATCATTCATGCGGCCAACAGCGCCGCGGGGATGGAGACTCCGGAGTGGGCGGGCGGCATGGTGCGGCTTGGAATCGCGATGTACGGTTTGTACCCGTCTGCCGAAGTAAATCGGGAAAAGATCGCGCTTGCTCCGGTTATGTCGCTAAAGACGGAGGTTTCCTTCGTCAAGCAGGCGCCTGAGGGCTGGGGAATTAGCTACGGTACCCGTTATTTCGCAAAAGGCGGAGAGAGAATCGGCACGCTGCCGATCGGATATGCCGATGGGTACAGCCGGATGCTCTCGGGCAAAGCGCATGGACTTGTGCGCGGCGTCAAGCTGCCGATACGGGGCACGATTTGCATGGACCAGTGCATGATTACGCTGGACGACGAGAGGCTGACGGCCTCCGAAGCCGGAGAGGTTCGGCAGGGCGAGGAGGTTGTGCTGATCGGACGACAGGGCGACGAAGTCATTACGATGGAAGAGCTCGCGGATCAGCTTGGCACGATCAACTACGAGATTGCATGCATGATCGCGTCCCGCGTGCCTCGCGTCTATACGTCTGGCGGGGCAGTCGTCTCGGTTCGCAACGAGCTGGCATAGCCGCGTCCGTATCTGGTGGGATTTTTTTCATGAAGGAAATTCCGGCAGCGACGGAGGAATTTGGGGAACGAATATCGAATGTACTGTAGAGGTTATTCTGCACGTCTCATGCATGCCGCGATATAGCATAATTGATATATGACTAACATAGATATGTTGAAGTATAGCGGAGGCTATATTTTGCCAGACTATAAGGGAGTATAAATACTCCGCTTGAACATTTTACGCAGCAGCGCCAGAATGTTCCTGCTACAACCGCATAGGGTCAGTTGAATGGGACGTATGTTCCTTCCTGTATGAATTTAACAACAAACCTTCTACATGCAATCAACATTTTCGTGGAGCTGTAGATTTTATCATGCACGTGGCTTTGGAAAAGTTTTGGGGGTGTCAGTTCGGTGGCCAATATCCATAATACGAAAAGGATCATGATCAGCCTGCCCGATCAGCTGCTGGAGGAAGTCGACGGAATCGTCGCCAAGGAAAACTCCAATCGCAGCGAGTTTATTCGGCAAGCCATGAAGCTGTATCTGGTAGAGCGCAAGAAACGTCAAATCCGCGAGTCCATGCAGCGCGGCTATATGGAGATGGCGAGAATCAATCTGAACATGGCCTCGGAAGCGTTTCAAGCAGAGGAAGAAGCGGATCACACGTTAGGGCGTCTAGTGAGCGGGGTGTAGAGCTTGATCGTCAAACGCGGAGATGTTTTTTTTGCCGATTTGTCCCCAGTCGTAGGATCTGAACAGGGAGGAGTCCGTCCCGTTCTCGTAATACAGAATGACATCGGTAACCGCTTCAGCCCTACCGTCATCGTAGCTGCCATCACCGCTCAAATTCAGAAAGCAAAGTTGCCGACGCATGTAGAGATGGATGCGGCGACGCATGGCTTCGACCGCGATTCCGTCGTGCTGCTGGAGCAGATCCGTACGATCGACAAGCAGCGTCTGACGGACAAAATTACGCATCTGGACGACGAAACGATGCGAAAGGTCGACGATGCGCTGTTGATTAGCGTCGGTTTGATCGATTTCTAAAAATTGTTATAGACAAATCATGACAATTATTGATATTATATACGCAATTGAACACTAAAGTTAAATGATAAGTGACTACGAATGCGAAGAACGCATGCGATGAGCCGAGACCGGCTTACGCGTGCGTTCTTTTTTGTCGTTGTCGGGAAGGGAGTGGGTAAGTGATGGGCAAGGGGCGAAATATGTGGCTCAGTCTGGTTGCGGCGGTATTATCGGCAGGTCTTGTCTATGGGCTGTACGATCTGCAGCGGCTGCAGGTGGAGCGCCAGGCGACCATGCCGGTCGTGGCTCCTGTTCGGTTTATTGCAGCGGGAGAACGAATTCAAGCGGAAGATTTGATGCTGCTCCGGCTGCCTGCCGAAGCTTATCAGAAAGAGATGGTTGAGGGAGTCGACGCCGTGGCCGGCAAGGAAGCCGTCGTGCCGATGGGAAGAGGGGAGCCCGTGCTGGCATGGAAGCTGAACGAATACGGCCTTCAGCCGAGAGGTTCGGAAGCGACCTTTCAACTGCCCAAGGACTATATACGTTCCATCTCCAGCGGCATTCGCGCCGGCGATCTTGTGACGTTGTATGCATCGGGACCGGAAGGAGCTTCGACTCGCGTGTTCGACGAACCGGTCGTGGCAGCTTCTGTAAAGACGGCAGGAAACGTAGAGATAGACAATATGGAGCGGCCGCACCTGCTGTCGCTAGCCGAAGGCAATAAGGAAGAGATGTACGCGGTCCGCAGGGACGCCAACGGCAGCATCGACGTCATCAACCTGAATCTGACCGAGACGCAATGGCTGACCATCGACGAACTGTGCAAGGGCGGAGAAGTCAAGCTTGTGGTCGCCTACAGCCCGGCGTCTTTCGAACGGATTGGCAATGCGGTTGACAGGGATTCCTCTATTTCAGGCATACGGCAGCATGATCTAGAGACCAAGGAAGAGGAGGAACAGCCATGAGCGGCAAGCAAGGGACGATGATCGTTTATGTCGGCACGACGCCCAATATAGGTACGACAACGGCTGCATTCGCGTCGGCGATGAGGCTTGCGGAAGCGACAGACAAGCCGGTCGGCTATTTGTGCCTGCATCTCAAGAGCGCCAAGCTGCACCGGTTCCTCGACGTGGACGAACCCGAAACGACGCTCGACAAGCTGCAGCCCGAGCTTCGGTCGGCGGCATTGACGCCGGCCATGCTGCAACGCGCGATGTTCGAGCTGCCGGGGCAGCGTAATCTCCGGGTGTTGTTCGGAAGTTTGAACAGGGAGCAGGCGGAATATTTTACCGATAGGGAAATTCAGCATTTGCTCGATGTGGCGGAGCGGACGTTCGCCTGCGTCGTGCTAGACGTCGGGGCGTACTGGGATAACGCGGCGACGGTATGCGCGATTCAGCGTGCTAACGTGCGGGTCGTAGTGACGACAGGAGCGCTGTCCCACTTCCAGGAGGACGGCAAACGATGGATTGGCGACGTGTCGCCACTGTTCAAGGTGCGTCCGGAGCAATACGAATGCCTTGTCATACGTGCGCCTTGGGGACGTGACGCATACAGTGCAGCGCAGATCGGAAGAGAGCTTGGCTCAGCAGGAATCAGCGAGCTCCGTTTGTCGCAGACGTTGTTCGCCAGCCTGGATCAAGGCGCGTTTCACCTGTGGCTAAAGGAAGATAAGGCGGGGAAAGCGGCAATGTCGAGGCAAGCGGGCAGGATCGTTTCCCGTTACGGGCTGGGGTTGCCCGTGCCTCGCGCCAAGCTTGTCGCATGGCCGTTCAAGCGAATGGGTGCGAGAGAAAGGACGGGGTCGGCATGAGTCAGGAGCGGACAAAGTTCTCTCCCGCGGAATTCGCGGCAAGGACCGGAGGACGGAATCCCGACAAGCAATCCGCGCCAGAGAGCTCGGGAGCATTAGGCAAGCTGGAGGAAAGCCATTCGCCGGCAGAGGAGCAGAGCCAACTGGTGGATGACATACGTTCTTACTTAAGCGCTCCGAGAGGGCTCACGGAGGAAGAGCGCAGAGCTTATGGCGAAACGCTTAATCGTGCCGTGCTGGGTTTCCCGCAGGAGCGGGAGCAAGTGCTCGCGATTATCGAGGAGCGTCTCATCCGTTTGCGCATCCAGCGGGTGGAAGGTTGGCGGCATCCTTATGCGACATTGGCGGAAGCGCTGTTTGCGGAGGTGGTGGGACTCCATGTGCTGGAGCTTGTGCTTGCGGATCGGGAAGGACTGGAGGAGATTCAGGTCGTAGGAACGCGAATCTACGAGGTGAGGAGCGGATTCGGTACGCTGTCTAAGTTCGCATTCGAAGAGCTGAGAGATGTGGAACGCATCCAGCAAAATTTGGTGTTGTTCAACAACGACCGGATAACGCCGCGCAAGCGCTGGGCGGAAGTGATGCTTCGCGACGGCTCGCGCGTCACCATGACGGGCTTTGGTTTTACGGCAAGTCCCACGCTGACCATTCGGTTCTATACGATGCGCACGTTCAGTCTGGCGGCGCTGGCGGACTATCCTTACAGAACGATGAATGCAAGGGTGGCGGGACTGCTCAGGGCCATCCTTCATGCGAGATTCAATATCGTCGTCATCGGCGCAACAAACTCCGGCAAGACGAATTTGCTGAAGGCGCTCATTGCGGAGCTTCCCGACGAAGAGCGAATCATTACGATTGAAGGCCGATTCGAGATGATGCTCGGGCGCGACTTCCCTGACAAAAATATCGTGGAATACGAATCGTCAGAAGAGGATGGCAGCCACTCTTCCGCACAGGCATTTAAGCTGGCGCTAAGGCAATCGCCGCAGCGGATCGTTCATGCCGAAATCCGAGACGAGGACGCCAACATCTACGTTCGCGCATGCACGAGAGGGCATAGCGGCAGCATGACGACGGTTCATGCGAACGAGCTGGAGGACGTGCCGGAGGCGATTACCGATATGTGCATGCTGGATGGCAGGGCGATGAACGCGGAGCGGCTTTCGAAGCGGATAGCCGAATATGTGACGGAGGTAGGGATCCAGATGAAGATCGTAGCAGGCCGCCGAATTGTTGCGCGCATTGGAGAGCTGGGCTGGCGGGGAGGAGAGGCCTTCGTCCAGGACTGGGCGGTGTACGACGAACTGCAGGATGATTGGCGATTCGAAGCGGCGCCGTCCGAGAGGAAAGCAGCGAAACTGGCGGCGGCGGGATATTGCACATGACCCTTGCTTACGGGCAATGGGACATGGAAGGGGTAAGACTGGAGGTGATATGCACGTTATGAACCATTTGACGATGACGGCAGCCGCTGCCGCTCTGTTCTTGCTGTTCTCTTATATCATAGGAAATCTGCTCGATATCGTTCATGACAGGCGTAGATTGCGAAATCGTCTGACTTACGAATCGCCCCGAAGCCTGCGCCGGCTGCTCATGCGGGAGTTTACCCTATATGCGCGGCTGCGGGAGCATTGCGCCCTATTGCTGGAGACGCTGCGGCTAAAGATGACGGCTGATCTGTTTCTGGGGGCTTCGTTTATTCTGCTGCTGATGGGGGTCTCGCTTGGAGGCATGTTTTTCCAAAGTTTGAAGGGCACGCTGCTCTTCGGGGTTCTTGTCGGCGTCGCGCCTTACGCCTTGCTCCGGGGACTGCTTATCCACCGCCGGATGCAGGCGCAGCTGGACTTCCTGCCAGCCGTGGAGCTGTTCTATCAATGTTATCTTGTCACGGGAGAACGTCATGTCCGGACGGCGCTGCAGCGCGCGATCGAAGAGAAGCGTCTGCTCGGCCCCATGCAGGCGGTGTTCGAGCAGCTGTACCGGAATCTGTCCGTGCGGGGAGACGACGAGAGGTCGCTGCGGCTTATGGCGGGATCGCTGGGACATGTGTGGGCGGATTACTTCGCAAACATTATGCGGGTCGCTTTGACGGAAGGCGTGACGGTGACGGACGGTTTGCGCGAGCTGCTGGGCGACATGCGCAAGGCGCGGCGTTCCAACGAGCAGGAGCGTCATCGGCTGCTGGAGATTAGAATCGCCAACTTCACGCCGGTGTTGTTCCTGGCTTTGTTCGTCGGCATCAACATCAAGTACAACCCGGAGAACGCCTATTATTACTATTTGTTCGATCAGCAGGGGAAGGATATGCTGCTGAACGCGCTGCTGCTGATCTTCGCGTCGTTCCTGATGGGACTATGGTTATCTCGCAAAAAGATGTAAGAGGGAAGGAGTGCTCCCCATGTTCGAGCAAGCGGAGCAGGGAATTCGGCTGGCCCTGATAACGGGAC
This sequence comes from Paenibacillus agaridevorans, assembly GCF_018604145.1. Classification (NCBI taxonomy): domain Bacteria; kingdom Bacillati; phylum Bacillota; class Bacilli; order Caryophanales; family Paenibacillaceae; genus Paenibacillus; species Paenibacillus agaridevorans. The sequence continues at coordinate 8,839,780 of NZ_CP075889.1, forward strand.
AGCTGTTATTCGCGGCCGTTGCCATATACGTACTGTTGTCATTGCTGCCGAGAAAAGCTCCACGCTGGAGCAGGCTGGCGTTCCTGTCCTGGAGAGCAGCCCCGCCACCGGCCGGCTGGCTGAGATTGTTGCGGATCAGCAGGGACTCCCACGCATTTAGAGAGCGGGAGCTGCTGCTTGCCTCATGCGGCGTGACGGTCGATCCCGCTTGGTATATGCTTGCGCGCTTCGCCGGCAGCGGGATCTTGATCGTGGCGGCGCTCGCGTCAGCAGCCATGCTGGGGGTAAATGTGATGTCGCCGGCAGTCCAACTGGCTGTCGGAATTCCCGCCTTGCTTGTCGGTCTGCTCGCGATGGACCGTATGTGGCTCAGAACGATCGGCAAGCTGCGTTCGCTTCAGATGACGAAGGAAATCTACACGATAAGCAATCAGCTTCTGTATTTGGCCGATTCGTCTCTTCATATCCATGCCAAGCTGACTCGCTGCATTCCTTTCACAAAGACGATGCGCGGCGATATGGAGCGGCTGCTGGCGGAGTGGTATCATGATCCGGCTTCGGCTCTTCAGCGATTTAAGACCCGGCTCGGAACGGATGACGGGATGAGCTTCGTGGAGACGCTGGATGCGCTGCGGCTGCATGAGAGCCGCGAATATTACGAGTTGCTCCGCGTAAGGATCGAGGATTACAAGGACAAGCTGGAGCTTGCCAAGGAAGGACGCAAGGAATCCACCTCGTACGTGTTGTTCCTGCTGGCAGGCATTCCGATTCTTTATACGTTCCAGGTTTTTATATTTCCATGGGTCAAGGAAGGACAGAAGCTGTTCGAATCTCTTGGCTAGAGCGGAGAGCCGGCAAGATTGAACGCTCGATTGCCGTTTGTCGGAGAATTTGCAGGCAATTGATGAAGGAGGTGAGGAAGGATGCGCAATATTCTTATGACCGTAATGATGCTTGTCGTTGTCATCGTACTGTTCAACTCGATCATCGCCCAAGATACGACGGGTACGAGAAGCCAAGTGCAATCGCAAGGCAATGCCGCGAATACAAGAATCAGCCAGTTGCTTCCTTAATGGACAGCCGGGTCTGGCCTGGGGTGAGAAGGAGCGGTTTCCGCCGCATGCAGAAGCCGTCTCTGTTTGTTTAAACGCATCAGAAAATAGAGGGAAAAGCTCCCATTAATCTGGGGAAATTCGAATATCAGCTCCGCTTAGAGGGAAAACTCCCTTAAATCGAGGAGGATCAACCCGAAAACAGCGATTCGGCCAGTATTAGAGGTAGGATTTCCCTCTAAAGAGCAAGCAAGGGCGGAGACGGGGGTATTAGAGGGAGTTTTTCCTCTAAAGGTTTTGACTCCTTATACTTGTTCTTAAATTTCATCGGTAAACGTGCTCGTCCAAAGGACGGCGTAAGCCGTTTCACCTTGGGAGGTGCAATCCATGCGCGCATTGTTATTATCCATGTTATTGCTTGTGACCGTATTGCTGGTCTATTCGGCGGTTGCCGAAGGAGAGGACGGCATGAGGACGCGGACAAATGAAGCGGGCGCATCCATCAGCGATTATATAAGGGGGATGAGTCCGTGAAGCAATTGCTGCTCTTCGTGCTGTTTGCGGCGATGCTGTGCTGGATGATGTTCTCGCCAATCTATAAGCATGTCGTCATTGTTCGGCAAGCGGTGCTGCAGCAAGAGGTCGATTATTTGCTGGAGGTTGGCGCGAGCGGTACATACGGCTATATTAGCGCCGCGATGCTGCAGCAATCGGCCGATCGGCTGGAACGTCTGGGCCTGGAACGCGACGAGATCGAATACACCGCTGAGACGACCAGCGGCGTGTCCGCCGCCAACCCAGGCTCGCCCGTGCCAAGGGGGACGGGCATAACGCTTGCGATCAGCTATCCGTTCGAGAACTTGTTTATGATCGATGCGCTGATCGGCCTGTCCCCCATTGCGCCGGAAACGCGGATACGGGCTTTCGGGATGAAAATGAGCGAGTACGTGCCATAGCCCGGCTAGTGCTTTAATTGGCGCTGTCAATGAATTTGGCAATACCATTGTATTTGGCTCTACCAGTGAATGAAAGGAGGAAGCCGCCTTGTACAAGCTGCTGCTGATCATGATGATGATGACCGTCTGGATGGCGGTTCATCTCATGGGGGTTGAAGAGGAATTGGCGATGAAAACATTGTCCCAAAGCAAACGGGCGATCAATCGGGCAGCGCATGCCGCTGCCCAGCAGCTTGATAAGGAAGCGCTCGGCAATGGCGAGCTTCGCATCGATCCGCAGACTGCGGCCGAGACGGCCATGAATTATTTAGGCGGCAACCTGTTGGTGGACGACGAGGGCGTGCCATTGGACAATTCCATCCTGCAAGAGCCGATTGAGGTGCTCGTATTCGATATTGTTAACGGAGACCAAACGTTTCCGTATGTCTACCGCAATGATGAACATCAATTCGAAGCCGTCCTGCGTAAGCCCGGCGTTATACTGATCGTCAAAGTTGTCTACCCTAGATCGTTCCGCGTGCTTGAGCCGATCGAGTGGGAAATAAGGGGAGCCGCCGAACTGGTGGCAGGGTAATTATAGATCGTACTGCTTGATCGTCGCGTCGTAACCGGTATCCCTCGGATATTGAATTAACAATCCCCTTGTCAGATCGCGTTTCAAAGCCAGAGCGAACTCCTCCTTATCGTTAGCAAACCTACCCGTTGCGCCACCTCATTAAGCATTCGCTTTTACCGACTTCCTATACACTATCGCTTACATCACATCCTGTTTAAATATAGACAATGCGATTCTTAAATCCAGGTGATACTTCGTAAGAATGGAGCATGTTGATCTTCTTGGGAAACTAGCATACTAAAGATATTAGAGCGTACAAAAGGGAAAGAATACGATCTATGATTTGATGTCGCTGAATGCGAGGAGAAGGTCATTGAAAACGGTTACAATTCTCGACGTTGCCAAATTGGTCGAGGCTTCGCCGGCAACAGTCTCGCGTGTTCTTAGCGGAAGCGACTACCCCGTCAGCGAAGCGATGCGAGAGAAGATCAAGAAAGCTGCCAAGCAGCTGAATTATACGCCTAATCTGGTAGGACGCCAGTTGAAAACAAATACCTCCATGACAATCGGCATAATCGTTCCTTCGATAAGCAATCCCTTCTATTCCGAAGTCGTTCTGGGAATTGAGGAGATAGCTCGACAGAAGGGTTACCACGTACTGTTATGCAACTCGCATCAGGATATCGAGCTGGAGAAAAACTATTTTAAAACCCTGCTGGAAAATCAGGTGAGAGGGGTTATTATATCATCGATTTCCCAAGAGACCGGCGTGCTGACCGAGTATAGCGAAAAAGGCGGCTGCGTCATTTCCATCGATCAGGCGCAAGAAAACCCAACCGTGTTTCAAGTTAACTATGACTACAGAAGAGGCGGCTATATGGCTGTTCAACACTTGCTTGAACTGGGCCATCGCCGAATCGCATACGTGACCGCTCCGCTTGATCGTCCCAGCCGTCTCGGCATTTATAAGGGATATCAGGATGCCATGAGAGAATACGATGCTAATGTTTCGGAAGAGTTGGTGCGCGTAGCGGATAATCAAGAGGGCCGCTATTATGATGGCAAATATGAATTTAATAACGGCAAAAAACTGGCAAATCAATTGTTGGAGCTATCGCCGGATGAACGTCCGACCGCGATCTTGGCCTGTAATGATTCCACTGCGATGGGCGTCATGTATGAACTTCGCGAGCAAGGCGTACGCGTTCCGGACGATATGTCGGTCATGGGATTCGATAATGTGGATCTGTCCATTATGACGGCCCCTCCTCTGACTACCATTGAACATCCCAAGGCGGAGATGGGAAAGTTTGCTTGCAACATGCTTTTCCAGGTGCTGGAGGGCGATACCGGCAATATTCAGGAAATTATGCTTCAGCCCAAGCTTGTTCTTCGCCAATCTACACAATCCATTTCATTGCGATAGAATCTATCGCTTCTTTTTTTCAAGTGACAGAAATCGTTTTCTGTTTATTTCTTTTCGGGAGGTGATGCCGAGTTTTACCGGATTTTATACAGAGTATCCTCTTTGCAACGATTCACCAATGCAGGTCCACCATCAAAGGGAGGTAGAGTCATGTTGTTAAACAGAAAATGGGTATCCGGTATTGTCGTTTGTACAGCGTTCAGCATGCTGCTGGCATGCAGCAACAAAGCAGGCTCAAGTGATGCGGTCGCAACGAAGGAGCCAAGCAAGGTAACGGAAGGAAGTCAATCGGAGCCTTATAAGCTGCCATTCGTGGAACCAGGGACTGCGACTTTGAGAGTGGCAAGCGGCGATAATCTGTATGCGCCGAATAGTTACGCGCAAGGTACGGCCGTTTGGGATGAATTCGAGAAGCTGACCGGCGTCAAGATTGAATGGGAAGTGTTTCCGAATTCTCAATATGTGGAGTCCATGGGCGTGCGATTGGCTGCGGCTAGAAATTTGCCAGACATATTCCGCTTGGTCGACAGCCCCGTCAAGACGGCCAGTGACGGACTTATTATGCCGCTTAACGATTTAATTGCCGAACATGCTCCTAATATTCAGCAACTGTTCAAGGACAATCCCGATATGGAGCGAATGATGACCGCCCCTGACGGCAATATTTACTCCATTCATTCCAATTCGGCTGGAGCCTATATGGCGGATCCCTTCGGCATATTGATCCGCAAGGACTGGCTTGACGAGCTTGGGCTGAAAGAACCGGAAACGCTGGACCAATGGTACGAGGTATTGAAGGCGTTCAAAACGGGAGATCCGAATAAAAACGGCAAGCCTGATGAAATACCGATCTCCCCGGAATATTCGCTGAAGGGGTTAGGATTATTCGGCAGCGCGATGGGACTTCATTTATTCGTATACAGCGACGGTTATTATCCTAATAAGTCGGACGTGATTGAATATCACTGGATCAAGGATGAAGCAAAAACATTTATCGAGTGGGTGAACAAGCTTTACAGCGAAGGTCTGATCGATCCGAATTTCATGAATAACAGCTATGAACAGATCGATTCCGGCATTTCGAGAGATTTAATCGGCACTACCGTACATTTCGTCAACAATGTTAACCGGTTTAATGGAATGCAGAAGGACGCTGGAGTAGCAGCCGATTGGGTCATTACGAACCCGCCAAGCGGTCCTGGTCACGAGCCCTTCTATGAGCTTGGAGCTCCTCTGGGCTCTGGATGGGCGATATCGAAGGATGCGAAGGATCCGGTACTGGCGATGAAATGGCTGGATTATATTTATGCCAGCGAAGCCGGCAATCGACTTGTGACATTCGGAATCGAAGGCGTCAGCTATGAAATGAAGGACGGAAAACCGCAATTTACCGATTGGACCTCCAAGCATCCCGACGGGTTGTCCTTTAACGAAGCGTTAAGATCGCTCGGTGCGATGCCGAACATGCCATGGTTGCGAATGATGGACGGTCCGTTCTCGCTGCAACCGCAAGCGATTCTGGATAAGGATCCAGCTTTATCTGCTCAAGTGAGCAAGGTGAAGGAGTATCTTGTGCCTTCCAATCCCGTTATTCTGGATACGCCTGAGGAGGCTGAGGAACTGGCTCGGTTAAATTCCGAAGTCGAAACGTATGTATCTGAGACGCTGCTAAAATTTGTAACGGGACAAACGCCGATCGATTGGGAGAAGTTCGTGAGCACAACGAAAGCGTTGGGCATGGATCGTATATTGGAAATTAAACAACAGAAATACGAACGTTACTTAAATCAATAATTCCATGTCGGCCGGTTCCCGGATTAATGCGACATTCCATTCTCTGTCTGAGAACCGGCCTTTCCATTGCTTCATAACTCTGTAAAGAGGTGTGCGCCGATGTTTTATCAAGCGATTAAGGCTTTGAACCGAGACAAGTTTTTGCTTTTGCTGACTGTGCCGGTACTGATCTATTTTGTTATCTTCCACTATGTGCCGATGTACGGGATCATTATTGCTTTCAAGCAATTCCGGCCATTGGACGGCATTCTGAGCAGCAGTTGGGCTGGCGTTCAGAACTTTCAATTGTTTTTTGATTCTATCTATTTCTGGAGATTGTTGAAAAATACGCTGCTGATCAGCTTATATTCTTTATTCTGGGGATTTCCGGCTCCTATTATATTCGCTCTGCTGCTGAACGAGTTGAAGAACCGCTACTTCAAACGGATGGTACAAACAATCAGCTATTTGCCCCATTTTATTTCGATTGTTGTAATTGCGGGCATGATTGTTACTTTTACGAATCCGTTGGACGGCATAATCAATCTCGCGCTAGTCAAGCTGGGTTTCGCCCCTATCGGGTTTCTTAATGACCCAGATTGGTTCAGGACAATCTTCGTTTCATCCGGCATTTGGCAAACCTTCGGATGGGGCTCCATTATTTATTTGGCGGCTATAGCGGGCATTAATCCCCAACTGTATGAGGCGGCGGAGATTGACGGAGCCAACCGGTGGAAAAAAGTGATGCATATTACGTTGCCAAGTATTATTCCGACCATCATTATTTTGTTAATTCTTAATGTAGGCAATCTGATGGATGTAGGTTTCGAGAAGGTGCTTCTGCTCTATAATCCAGCGACTTACGAAACGGCGGACGTCATTGGGACTTTTGTTTATCGACGGGGCATTCTGAATTCCGATTTCAGCTTCGCAGCGGCGGTCAACTTGTTTAATAACGTCATTAATATTATTTTGTTGGTCAGTGTCAACAGGATCAGCCGCAAAGTTTCGGAGACATCGTTATGGTAGGAGGAACGCGAGCGGTGAAAATTCGTCAATCAGCCAGTGAACGGGCGGCGGACGTTCTCGTGTATGCAGTCATGTTGTTTATTATTTGCATCACGTTGTATCCGTTTCTGTATGTACTGAGTATGTCGATCAGCAAGCCTATTCACGTTGTGGAGCAGTCGGTCTGGTTATTCCCGAAAGGGTTGTCGTTCTCGGCGTATGACCGTATATTCGATAGTCCGGAAGTTTGGAGATCGTATTCGAATACCTTTTTCTACACGGTTGCAGGGACGATGCTTAATGTGATCATGACGTCGCTGGCAGCTTACCCGCTGTCGAGAAAAGGTTTTTTTCTGAGAAAATATATGATGATGTTTATTGTTGTCACGATGTTTTTCGGCGGCGGGATTATTCCGATGTTCATCTTGATGCAAGATCTCGGTATCTACAATACAAGATGGGCGATTCTGCTTCCGACAGCAGCAAGCGCGTTCCTGATCATTATTGCGCGCACATTTTTTCAAACGATACCGGAGAGCTTGCATGAATCTGCGAAATTGGATGGAGCTAACGATATTACGATTTTGACCAAAATCGTGTTGCCTTTATCTAAACCGATACTGGCCGTGCTAACGTTGTTTTATGCAGTCAATCATTGGAACAGCTTTTTCCCTGCGCTTATGTATTTGCCCAATCCGTCACTGCAGCCTTTATCGTTGTATCTGATGAAGATATTGGTCCAGGGTCAAGAAGTGATGGTGGAAGGCATGATTGATTCCTATGACCGGACGTTGCATTCCATTCAGATTAAATACGCTATGATTATTGTTACCGTACTGCCGATTGTGAGTGTCTATCCCTTTCTGCAGAAGTACTTCGTGCAAGGAGTCATGATCGGTTCGCTTAAAGAGTGAAAACGGAAAGAGGGAGGACAGCTATGAAAAGTTATGCGATCGTAGGCGCCGGGGCAAGAGCCCGTTATATGTTTGCCAAGCCGATTGCTTTCCAGTGGCATGCGACGGCAAGGTTGGTCGGGATTTACGATATCAACTCCACCAGAGCGAATTTGTTGAGTCAGGAATGCGGAGGGGTACCTGTATACGATTCGTTCGACGCGATGCTGTCAGGCTCCAGACCGGATGTCGTCATTGTCGCTACCGTCGACAGCACGCATCATGAATATATTATTCGTGCGCTCGAAGCCGGCTTCAATTGTATTACCGAGAAACCGATGACGATCGATGCGGAGAAGTGCCGCGCCATTCTGGAGGCTGAACGCAGAACGGGGAAGAAGGTTCGCGTCACCTTTAACGCGCGTTTCAATCCTTACACCGCCCGAATAAAGGAGTTGCTGAACGAAGGCGCTATCGGAGAAGTTACGCATATCCACTTCGAGTGGAATCTGGATCATAGCCATGGGGCCGATTATTTCCGCAGATGGCATAGAAGGATGGAGAACAGCGGGGGGCTGCTGGTTCATAAATCAACGCATCACTTCGACTTGATTAACTGGTGGCTTGGCAAGGAGCCGGAGGAGGTATTCGCTTACGGCCGCAGGGCGTTCTATGGAGCGACGAGAGAGGAACGGGGCGAACGTTGTTTGACTTGCGCTTACCAATCTACCTGCGAGTTTTATTACGATATGGAAAGCGACGAGTTTGCCAACTCCTATTATCTGGGGGCGGAGCAGGAGGACGGTTATGTCCGTGACCAATGCGTGTTCGGGGATGACATCACGATCTACGATTCGATGTCGTTGAATGTGAGGTACGAGGACGCCGTCACCTTAAATTATTCGTTGATTGCCTACAGCCCGTACGAAGGTTGGCGCGCGGTGATTCACGGGACGAAGGGGCGAATGGAGGCCGAGGTGTATACAAGCGGCGAACGCGCGGGCGAGCCGTTCCAGCAGCTTCATGTCTACGACCATAGAGGCAATGTCGAGATTCACCGAATCAAGAAGCTGGAGGGCGGACATGGCGGTAGCGACGTCAAACTTCAGCGTATGATGTTCGTGCCGGACCAGCCCGATCCCTTGGGGCAACAGGCGGATTCCTGGGCAGGAACGATGTCGTTATGTTTGGGTTCTGCGGCGAACCAATCGATAGCAGACAATCGTCCTGTGCGAATCGGCGAACTTCTGGGGGTTGCCCAATCATGTTGATCTCGGAGTTGGAATCGTATCGGCTGCGGATGTACCAAGTCAAGGAGCAGTGGAAACGCCAGGTGTACGAACGGTCGGAGCAGGCCTTCCGTGCGGGGGAGGAACAACGGGATCTTATTGAAACACATGCGGAATTAAAGTCCAGGCAAGCGGCCATTCGCGACGGGTTCCTGCAATGCATCGGGGGACTGCCGCCATCCGATTCGCCTCTCTTGCCCAAAGAATGCGGCGTTCTGCAACAACAAGGATTTCGGATCGAAAAGGTTGTTTTTCAGTCGCGTCCCGGTATATGGGTAACTTGCAATGTGTATGTTCCGGATGGACGCAGCGAGCCGGGACCGGCAGTATTATTTTTATGCGGCCATCATGATGAAGCCAAACATGCGGAGGAATATCAGTCTGTATGCCGGCAATTAGTCCATGCCGGACTTGTCGTTCTGGCTATGGACCCAATTGGTCAAGGCGAGCGCCTGCAGCATGGTGACGGGAACGGTGGTTCTATCGTCGGAATCGGCGTCAGGGAACATGATTATTTGGGCAGTCAATGTCTGCCGCTTGGGGATTGTCTGGCGCGATATTTTGTACATGATGCGATGCGGGCTATCGATTATATGATCACAAGACCGGATGTGGATGCGGGGAGAATCGGAGTCACCGGCAATTCGGGCGGCGGAACGCAGACGGCTATGGTGATGATGGCGGATTCGCGTATTGCCGCCGCCGCCCCGGCCACGTTCATTATGAGCCGGCAATCGTTTATGTATGCGGGAAGAAGTCAGGATGCGGAGCAAATATGGCCGGGCTTCACGGCGAAGGGCTTCGATCATGAGGATATATTGTTGGCCATTGCTCCCAAGCCGCTGCTTGTATTGGCTGTTTCTTACGATTTTTTTCCAATCGAAGGCACGCTGCGCACATTCGGTCGAGTAAAGCGGTTCTGGGAGATGCACGGCAAGGAAAAACAAATTCGGCTTTTCGTAGACGAGGCGCTTCATGCGTATACACCGGCTTTGGGAGAAGCGGCTGCAGAGTTTTTTCTGCGTCATCTGGGCGGAAGAGGGGCCGCATCCATTGTTGCTCCTTCGGACGAACAACTGAACACCTCGCAGTTGTTATGTATGAGTACGGGACAAGTGCTAAGCGAACCGGGGTTGGAAGTTCCGGCAAGAACGACTCACTCCGAAATTGCAGTCAGGTCGAAGCAATTGCGCGCCAAGCGAGAAGCTGCCGCCGCCTTGAAGGAAGTCGGTTTGTATTGGCTGAAAGAGCGAGTCTACGACGGCAGAAAACCGGTACCGTTCCGGCCAAGATGTTTTATGCAGCAGGATTCGGTGGGACAGTTGAATTTCTATAATGCCGTATGGTGGTCGCAGGAGGGAATATTCAACCACGGGATCGTGTTTAAGGAGCAAGGCCGGGGGGAAGAGAGGTTACCCGCTACTCTAGCCATTTGGGAGGGCGGAACGCATGATTTGCAGCGGCATTGGGATTGGATCAGTCGAACTTGCCGGTCCGGCCGAAGCGTTATTGTGCTGGATACGACGGGATCGGGGCCTTTGCAGCCGCATCTGATCGACGGTAAAGATCCGCTCGATTTTTATGAAATTATGCATAAGCTGTCGACCGATTCCTTCTGGCTTGGCGATAGTGTTGCGGCATTAAGGACGTATGATGTAATCCGGGCGGTGAAGGCTGCAGCGACTCTTCCCGGCGTTGACGGCAAACAACTTCAAGTATACGCATCGGGGAGACATGGTCTTTATGCGCAATTGGCTTCCGCGATAAGACCGAATTTCCCCACATGGGAATGGGAAGACGCGCTTGAGAGCATCGCCTCTTGGGTAGAAAGCGATCATTATAAATCCAGAGATATTCTGAGTATTGTGCTGCCGGGCATGCTGCGGTACTTTGATCTTCCCGACTTGAGAAAGTGGAGCCAAGAGGAATAGTCGATGATCGAACGGATTCCAATTACAAACAAGAGAGGAATGTGACAAATTGAATATTCGAATCTTTAATTCCGCAGATGAGCTAGGCGAGGCGGCTGCTATAGAAGCTGCCAACATTATGAATGAGAAAATAAAAGAGAAAGGAAAGGTCAGAATCGTATTATCGACAGGCGCATCCCAATTCCAGTTTTTCGAATCCTTTGTGCGGCAGTCTATCGATTGGTCCAAGGTGGAGATGTTTCATCTGGATGAATATATCGGGCTGCCCATTTCTCACGCGGCAAGCTTCAGAAAGTATTTGCAGGACCGATTCGTTGAACGTGTCGGCGGGGACATCGGCAAGGTGCATTTCGTCAACGGGGAGCTTGAACCGGAGGCGCATATCCGGCAGCTTGCCGAAGAGATTACGAGAGAGGACGTTGATCTGGCCTTGATCGGCATCGGTGAAAATGCGCACATCGCCTTTAACGATCCGCCAGCCGATTTTGAGACGACGAATCCGTATTTGATCGTCAATCTGGATGACAATTGCAAGCGGCAGCAGGTTGGAGAAGGCTGGTTTGCGTCCCACGATGACGTTCCGAATCAAGCGATCTCCATGTCGGTGCAACAAATCATGAAGGCGGAGCATATTATTTCTTGCGTACCGCATCGGGTTAAAGCGGATGCCATCCGGCTTGCGTTGGAGCCGGACGTGACGCCGGAAATTCCGGCTTCTATTCTCAAAACACACGAGAGTTGGTCCTTGTTCCTGGACAAAGAGTCATCATCCGGGATCGAGCGGAGCTAAAAAAAGACGGCTCCATGAAACGGGAGGGACAACATCGATGCCAAGCTGGGTAGGTAGACATTGGAAAACAGGCAGGACTGCAAGGATTCGTGTCTTGTCGGGACGTATCCATTCGGTTGAGGAAACGGAAGAAGAGCATGCTGACGTATGGATAGCGCCGGCGCTAATGGATTTGCAAGTGAACGGCATTCATGGCGTCAATTATAACGGAAGGGAGACGACCGTCGAGATGATTGCCGAGACGGTCCGGTATTTGCACAGTTGCGGTGTCGCCCGCTTCTTCCCGACCATCACGAGTTGCTCGCAGGATGATGCCTTATCTCGTCTTGCATTACTGGTTCAAGCATGCGAGGCGGATCCGATAACCGATTATGCGATTGTCGGTATTCATATGGAAGGACCCTATCTGTCGGCAGAAGACGGTCCCAGAGGAGCTCACTCCGCCAAGGTGATGCGAGATCCGGATTGGAACGAATTTCTGGCATGGGAGGCCGCAGCCAAAGGCAGGTTGCGGAAAGTGACGGTGGCGCCGGAGCGCAAGGGAGCAATCGAATTTATTCGCAGGCTGACAGAACGCGGCATTATTGCAGCTATTGGACATACGGCGGCAATGGAGGAAGAGATCGGGTTGGCAGTGGACGCGGGGGCGACGATGTCGACCCATCTCGGGAACGGAGCTCATCCCGTGCTGAAGCGCCATCCGAACTACATATGGGCGCAGCTTGGGGAAGACCGGTTATGGGCAGGCTTGATTGCGGATGGCTTCCACCTGCCGCCGTCCACGCTCAAGTCGATGATTCGGGTAAAAGGAAGCAAGGCCATTCTCGTCAGCGACACCAACATGCTGGAGGGCGCTCCTCCGGGAATCTACAGGTACGGGGTTAACGATGTAATCAAGGATGAGGAGGGGAGACTGTTCCTTGCGGCAACACCCGATATTTTCGCCGGTTCCGCGCTTGCGCTGCATGAAGGCGTGGCCAATATTGCCCGGTTCGGCATCGCTTCGGTCAGCGAAGCGATAGAGATGGCTTCCACCCATGCGGCCGAACTGCTTGGTTTGGCGCAGGACGGAGCAGGTTCTCTAACGCCGGGTGCGCCGGCGGACTTCATCCTGTACGATTCCGACGAGTCGAATTGGTTTCGCGTGAGAGAAACGGTCTCTCAAGGGATATCCCGGTATAAGAGCGAGCAGCAGACGAATCAAACCGGATAAGAGGATCATATGTTGGTATGACTCGCCAAGCATCCTCTTGCCTGTAAGCGCGCAAAGAACCGTCTCCATAGAGAAACGGTTCTTTGTGCAATTGGCAGTTACCAATAGCCTTTATGTCCTTGCTCCAGACGCATGATCGCTTCCAGATAATAATAGTCGCCCCAGATCATATAGTCATCCGGCGACGCGTCGCCTCTGACGCTGTAGGAGCCATGCTCCAGCAAGCCCTGTGCGTCAGGTTTGCCGATTGTCGCATAATGCCGGATCAGTCCCTTCATGGAGCGCTGTACGCCATCCTCCAGGTAATCGCGCTCAGGATGATCGGCCGGAAGATGCCCAAGCAGCTCCAATATGCCGCAGGCTGTAATGGCCGACGCCGAGCTGTCGCGTTTCGTATCGGCGTTAACGGGAGCGTCGAAGTCCCAGTAGGCGACAAAGTCCTCAGGCAGACGTTCGAGGAAATAACGGGCCATTCTCAGCGAGGTTTCGAGATAGAGCGGATTCCGGGTGTAACGATAAGACAGGGCGAAGCCGTATATGCCCCATGCTTGTCCGCGAGTCCATGTGGAGCCGTCTGCATATCCCTGGTGAGTGCCGCCTCGGATGGCGTCCCCGGTTTCCCGATTGAAGTAGAAGGTGTGATAGGAGGAATCGTCGCCGCGAATGAGGAAGCGGCGGCTCTTGTCGGCGTGCTGGACGGCCGCATCGCTGTATCGGCGATCTCCGGTGATCTCGCTGGCCCAATAGAGCAAAGGAAGATTCATCATACAATCGATAATCATTCTGCCGCCGTACTCTTCGTCCCCTTCGGATCCCCAGGCCTGGATGATCCCCGTCTGCGGACGAAAACGCGCGAGCAGGAGATCGGCTGCGTCAATCGTCAGCTGTTTCGCGAATTCGTCCTCTTGGACGATCCAATGCGCCTTCGCGGATAAAGTGTACAGGAACCCAATATCATGGGTATTAAGCGCCTTTCTTTGCGCGAGCCGATCGCGGAAGCTTTCCGTCGTATTGCGAGCGGCAGTCAGGAACGTCTCATCCTTCGTATACTCGTAACACAGCCACAACATGCCGGGCCAGAAGCCGGCAGTCCACGAGCGGTTGTCATTGAGGGCATACACATCATTATTGCTGACATGGGGGAATAAGGGGCCAAACCGCCCAATATTGCTGCGAGTTTTCGCAACGGCGTCTTCCATTGCAAGGTTCCACATAGCGCACCTCTTTGCTTGATGTAGTTGATTTCTTCCTTGTTAGCGTACCAAAGCAAAGTGCGGCGGAGTACAGTCCAATTGTTCGAAAATACAGGTATATTGCCTTCTAAGCGTTTGAACCCGCACACGAAGTGAGGTGAAACGATGAATCGGCTGGCGACGATCGACTTTCAATCCAATCCGTTCCATGGACGTTTTCTGGCAGAGGCAGAGCCGGATTACCGGGGCTTCTTCCATAGTCACTCCGGTATCGAAATTTTAATCATTCACGAAGGGCAGGGCTCCGTGATACTGCCCAGACATGTGTATCCGATTCGGCATGGCTCTGTGTTTATCTTTCAACCCCATCAATTGCATCATGTGCGTGCGCTTCCTTCGGAGAAACAGCCCTATGTCCGATCCTTGCTGGAATTTGATCCGGCCGCGTTGCTCCCTTATCTGAAGTCTTACAAGCATCTGGCGCAAACGCTGACGTATATATGGAAAGGCGATCTGGAGGAGCAGGCGTTCCCGGATATGATCGCCCGTTATCCGATTGAAGCGAATGTCCGATTCTACAACGAGCATCTGAGCAATGACTTGCGCACGAAAGCTGAACGTTACGCGAGCCTTGTCGCTCAACTTCTGCAATATTTGCAGATGGAAATCGGGCAACGCGCGATCACAATCGATGTGGCGGCGCCGATGAAATTATCGCATGCCGAGACGATTCTGCAGTGGATCGAAGAGCATTACACGGACCCTTTCGAGCTGGAGCGACTGTCGGAGGAGCTGCATCTGTCGAAATATTATATCTCTCGTCTGTTCAAATCGGAGACGGGACGGACGGTAACGGAGTATGTGATGGCGCTGCGGAGCAAGGAGGCCTGCCGCTTGCTTCTAGACAACCGGTTGTCTATAGCCGAGGTGGGTGCAAGGGTCGGCTGGCCGATCGCTTCCCATTTCGCCGAGCAGTTCAAACGTTGGATTGGCTGTACGCCGTCGCAGTATCGGAAGCGTCACCGAAGCCGGGAACGGGAAGAGAGGTAGCGTGCAGCAAGCTCGCTACCTGTTGTGAAACCGATCTAATGCAGCTTGTTGAATGGCAATTGCTCGCTCTATCCCCATCTGCTTCAGCGTGATCAAGAATTGGTCGTAATGATCCAATGGCTCCACGCCCAGAATAAATTTATTGAGCGCCTCCGCAGCATACAGGTTGATGTCGCTCATAATCGTATCCAATTCCGAACGCTCCTTCTCGTTTGGCGACAATGGAGGCAGATGGCGGTTGTTGTCCGCGTTCATCCAGGTTTCCAGAGAGTTTCTTCCATTCTTCAATCGGTCTGCTTTCTGTTCCATCCAGCGTTTGTCTTGAACAAACGGTCCGTAGGAGGATGATAATATATAGCGGTCAAGTTCTGCGGCATCCTCCCAGATGGTCTGCTTGAACGTCGGGTAGCCGTCCATCATTGTGTAGCTTTCGCCTTCGATGCCGAAGTTGAACAGTAGTCCGCCCTCCTCCCCGTAATTGAAATCCATCCACCGCACAAGTCCGGGAATATCGTCTGCCGACGTTGTAATTGCCGCGCCGTAGCCTGTATACATCGGGTCCTGTTGTCCGATCAACGGCTTATCGCCTTTGTTCAATACAGGATTTGGCGCGGCAATCATCTCGAAGGTGGGATGAATCCCTTTCATTGATTCATTTTCTCTCCCAATCGTATAAGAGTATTGAGAGCCAAGAGTATCGGCCGTCAACTTCACGGCTCTAAGCCTGTTGTCCGTTACCATAAATTCGGGATCAATAAGACCTTCGTCATACCATAGCTTTAATGTAGCGATATATTGCCTGAATTCCGGTTCAATTAATCCGTATTTGACTTCTCCATCCACTTGATAAAAATCTCGTTTAATTCCCCATGCGGATAAAAAACCGAGATCTTCCCATCTGATTGACAATGGAATTTCATCGGCCTTGCCGTTACGGTTCGGATCCTGTTCCTTGAAAGCCTTCAGCACAGCATGCCATTCATCAATAGTCTCGGGTATGTTCATGCTTAAGTTGTCAAGCCAATCCTTGCGGATGGCCAAACCTCTGAAAGTCTGCAGGAAAGGGTCGCCGCGCAGGAAGGGGAAAGCATAGATGCTGCCGTCGTCCGTCGATATCAGCTTTCTGTATTCGGGATGTTCATTCAGCAGTTTGCTGAAGTTGGGCGCGTACTGATCGAGATATTCATTAAGCCGGATGATCTTGCCGTCGGACAGATATTTCTCGGGGCCGCCCGGCAGGGTTATCCATCCGGCTTCGATGATATCCGGCAGATCATGGGATGTTAATAATAACTGAAAGGAATAATCATGCTCCGGATGAATGAAGTACACATCGACTCCGGTCCATTCTTTTTTCTTTTTGTAGGCTTCGTGCTCGCCCAGGTTTTTTAGCGAGGCTGCCGTTTTTGTATTGAGGAAGGTGTAATAGGTCAACGATTCCAAGGAAGCGGTTTCAAACGCGTCGATACCATAATTTTGATATTCGTATTCACCGCTTCTGCATGAAGCGAGCGTTACAGCAAGCGCAAGCAGGACTGCCCATCCTGCTATCTTTGTCAGACCGCGACCCAAAGTCATGCACATGTCTCCTCGTTCCTAAGATTCAACAGCAGCCTTCTGTTGTTCTGCTTGTGTCATATGCTCCCGATATTTGCCCGGCGTAACGCCCATGTATTTCTTGAACACCCGAATGAAACCCGCGGCGTTGGCATAGCCGACACGAAGCGCCACCTCATGAAGCATCAGTTGATCGCCGAGCAGCAGTTCACTGGCCCGCTCCACACGCAGGCGCATAATAAAGTCGGACACGTTGTGTCCCTGATGTTTCTTGAACAATCCCGACAGGTAGGGGGGAGTCAGCTTAAAGTAGTCTGCAATCGTATTCAGTCCTAACGAATTATTGGAATAATGGAGCTTGATGTACTCTATAATTTTGTCCACCAGGATAGCACCGGGATCTTGTTTATCCGCCAGCACCGCCTCGCAGATCGTTTGGTAAATGCCTTTGACCTGTTCATGCAACTCCATAAGCGAACCGCAATCTACAAGACTTCCGAGAGGATTGAACTGGTTCCCGAATACTTTCTCGAAACGTTCGGGCGAAGCATTCCAAATTTTCATTAACGTGCTCATCATATTAAAGGATAGAAACTTGCCCATCTGAAGCGATAGAGGCTTTGATTCGAAGTTCATATCATAAATGTGATCCAGCAGTTGAGAGACACTAATAAAATTCCCGGTCTTGACAGCGTTCATTATCTGCAGCTCAATCTCTAACGGATAATAATATTGCTGCTCATTGTAAGGGATTTCTCTAAAGTGAGTGATGCGGCGTCTCCCCTTGACAAGGCGGTAATCGAGAGCCAGCAGCGCTTCCGCATAACTGGCTCCAACATCTCCGGAATGAACTTCCCCGATGCCGATGCTGGTGCATATCCCGTATGTTTCTTCGATAAAGCTCTTTGATTGCTCAACGGCCGCCGTAATATCGGAGAGCGCTTGCAACTGTCGATTCGGATGTACGTTGACCAGGAGCGCCAGCCTGTTTCTGTCGAGCTCCACGTCATACACAAGATGATGTCGCGCAATGAGCTCCCGGTTTACATTGGTCACGACGAAACGAACAGCAGAACGCTGACGTTCTCCCTCGACATGCGAGAACTTGCCGGGATCATCCACCTCTATCAGGATGACTGTAAAGACATCTGATTTGAAATGTATACCCATACTTGCCAGCGAATCCTGATGGATCGCTTCCGCAGCTGTCAGCCCTTTAATAAATTGATGAAGAAAGTTGGATTGAATGGCAGGCCTTTGTTTAACAAGGATATCTTTTATCTGTTTCTCCGAATGCCAGGATTGCTGCAGCGTGTCTTCAATAAATCGATATTCGCCGGCAGCGGATCTCGGCTCCATACTCCGATTCGAAGAGATGGACAGGAGCAATCTCTTCAACGGGGAATAATAGTGTTTCGCGAACAGGAACGAACCTATCAGTCCAAACACAAGACAAAACAAGAGCAACGTCAATGCCCAGGATTGTACGGTGGTCACCCGTTGCATGAATACCGATTCGGGCGACAAAGAGATATAACGCCAGCCGGATTGCTCCGACTGGATCGCTGCGACCCGCATCGTGTCTTCCTGAATCTTAAAGGAGAGTTTCTTCTTGCTGTCAATCGTATCGAGCTTGCGCAATGTTTCGTCAACCAGCGATCCGGCAACTGTCGAGGTGATGATCTGGCCGCTATGATCAGTGATTAGAAAACTCGTTTGCTGCACATCATCGGGATCCTCCAACATCTCCTTGATACGTTGTTCCTTGATCAACAGGACCAACGCGCCGCTCGCCTCGCCGCTTTCGCCGACTGGGAGAGGGCGAATATACGTAATTAACTGCTCGGAGGCTAACGTTGGTTTCTGAATAACCGGCAGAGCGGGCATATAATAATGATCGGAGCCGCCCTTCTGCAAGTTGTTCAGCCAATCTTGTTCCGTTGCGGTTTCGTATTTGTAATAGTTGGCGTAGAATGTCGCCGAATCAGCTTTGGTGTACGGCGATACCACGGTATCCTGCTCGCGAAGGTAGATATAGTAATCCAGTATGAAATCGGTGGACGGTTTATAGAGGTTGAGCGTATCCAGCAATTGTTTGTATTCATAGACAGTAGGCGCCGCCTGATCATGCATACGCTTGACCATAAGCTGGACTCTTGGATGCAATGATAGTTGTGTGGCTAGCTGCTCGGCCTCGCGCAGCTTTCCGTCGACCATTAATTGAATCTGATGCAGCATCGCCTGATTGGAACGATCGGCATCTTCTCTGATCATCGACTGCATGCCGTGATACAACGCCGTCTCGGCCAGAATGGGAAACAACAGCACCAGAGTGAAGGACATAAACAAGGTCAAAAACAGCTTCTTTTTGATACGCATATATCGACCCCCAATACATGATCGCTCATACATTGTCGTGCTTAATTATAGACAACTTTGACTTTTAAAGCCAGAAGGCGCATCAATCCAATTGTTGATTCCAGATCACACTTCTTAACTATAGGGCATATTCATTAGGTCTGCTACAGTGGTATAATCCAACAAAAAGCGAGAAGTCGGTACAAGGAGAGCCTTTCAATGAATATCGAACGATTATGCAATGGCATTCAGCTTCCCTCCCAAGTTGTGCGGCAGGTGCTTGAATACGAGATGGATGCGACCCTCTATGAGAACGCCAAGCGGCATTTTGACAGCGACTATATGTCTTTTTTTGAAGAAGAGGAGAAATTTCCGGGTTTCAGGGCCCGCTTTCTCTATCTGTTCATCCGCTTCGCGGTTGACCTTTATGAAGAATATAAGAGAAGAGAGATCGACGATACCGTTTATTATGATACCTTCTCGGATCTACGCATTTGGTGCATGGAGTGCAAGAGGCAATTCGGAGAATATGGCTTGCAGGAATATCGATGGTTTAAGGAACACTTGCGTCTGAGACTCTTCCGACTGGGAAGGCTGCAATTTCACCCCTATGCGATGAAGTCAGATGTTGTTGTTGCAGGGAAGAGAATATACGAGAATCAGATCGTGTTGAATGTTCACATCCCCGCAGGCGAGCCGCTTGCCGCTGATAAGGTTGAAGCATCGTTCGAGCTTGCCCGTCGTTTCTTCCGGGGAATGGAACCCGTGTTTGTATGCCATAGCTGGATATTGGAGCCGAAGCTTCAAGATATTTTGAAGAGCGATTCCAACCTGTTGCAGTTTCAGCGCCAGTTCTCGATTTATAAGCATAATCCTGATTCGCGTCAAGCCGAGGAGCGTATATTTCAGGAGACGCTCTCCGATTATTCGGCATACCCGGAGTCGACTGAACTGCAACGGAACGCAAAACGTTACTTGCTCGCCGGTCACAGGCTGGGGGCGGCAAGCGGTATTAAATTGTAAGCCTGTCTCCACTAGAGGCAGGCTTTTTTTTCATTCCGTATGCTCCAAATTAATATTAGAGCACTCATCTTAAATATTCAACATTCCGACTCTGCGATTGTCGGAAGTATGATTGGAATACAAGGGTGCATATGTAAGAGGGGGATAAGCATGAGCAGGAAAACGAATTTTTTTTTAACGATGTTTTTGGCTTTTCTTCTAATGTTGATGTTTCCGACAGCGCTGACGACCGTGTTGTACCACAACATGAACGCGGTAATCAAAGAGGATGTGCAGAATTCGAGCAATGCGATGTTGAGGCAAATAAGTCTCATGATCGACAGTCGGCTGCATGAGGTCGAACAGTTGGCTATTCAAATTTCCTTCCATCCGAAAATCATTCACATGTTCTCGCGGAACGAGACGTCAGGAGCGCTCTCTGTATTCCAGTACAAGGAGATCATGGACACATTGTCCTTTCATTTCATAACGAATGGGTTCATTCAGGATCGGTATGTCTATTTCAATAAACAAGACACTGTCGTTACGCCGTACGTGAGAAGCGATGCCAGCGACTTCTATCAATTCTATTATAAGTATGAAGAGTTAAGCGAGGACGAATGGTTGAAGTTTCTAAGAAGCAGCAGCGATCAGGCCGAATTTCTGCCGGCGATGAATGTCGCAGGGAAATCGACGGGAGGAAACGGGCGGCTAATTACCTATCGACATTCGATTCCTATTGGAACCCAGAGACCGTCCGAAGGGGCGGTTGTTATTCTGATCGACGCCGAGCAGATTCGCATGATGTTGTCCAACTTGGAAAGCGCGAATAAAGCCAGAATCTTTATCGCCGATAAGGAGGGGCGGTTGCTGGTTCGCTCAGGAGCGAATGAACAAATCAATGAAGCCGAGCTGAATCTAGACAAGCTGGTCGAAGGCGAATTTACGGAATATTCGGATCATTCAGGCGGCGAGCGATTAATGGCGACGAAATACGTTTCGAAGGAGACGGGGTGGCAATATATATCGTTAGTTCCTCATTCCGTGATGATGGCCAAGGTCAATCGCGCCGAGATCTGGGCTTTAACGTTGCTGGGTATATGCATATTATTCGGATTGTTAGGGGCTTATCTACTAGCCAAGCGATTGTACAGTCCGATTCATAATTTGGTCTCTTCGATTCTGAAGCGGGACAGCGATGATCGCAACAAGATAAAGCCGGAGTTTTCCCTGATTGAAGAAACATTGTCCCAATCTTGGAGGTCTGAAGAAGCGCTCAAGGTTGTTGTGGATCAGCAAGTTCCGTTAATTCAATCCAACTTCCTGAATCGATTACTTAATGGAATTGTCGATACGGGAACCTTGAACGAGGAATCGCTTCGTTTCATGGGGTTCCGGTTCGATTCGGAGTGGTTCTCCGTCGTCATTATTAACGTAGATGATTTCCGACAGATCAAGCTGGCTAATGCCGAGCAGCAATGGGCTATGATTCGGTTCATTATATCCAACATCAGTCAGGAATTATTGGGCCGAAGAGGCGTGGCTCATGCCGTAGAGACGGAGCTCAGCAGACTTGTCCTGCTCGTTAATCTGCATGTGGAGGATGAGAGGGAAGGATTGGAATACATGGAGTCTGTTATTGATGAATTAAAGAATGTTATTGAGAGCAGATTCAACATTGTATTAAGTATCGGCATCAGCGGAATTCGGCAGCATTATAGGGAGATAGCCTCGTGTTATGGGGAAGCGTTGGAAGCGCTTGAATACCGTATCGTCAAAGGCAAGAGCAGTGTGACCTATTATCAGGAAATCGATCGGATGCGCGATCAAGCAAGGTATTATTATCCGATGGAGTTAGAGATGCAACTGGCGAATGCGATTCGTTCAGGGGACTTTGAACAAGCAGATCGATTAATGAAACATATCGAGCAGATGAATTTCCAATCCAAGCACATCTCTCTGGAGATGGGCAAGCTGCTTTACTTCGATATGATGAGCACGATGATCAAGATTTGGAATGATACTTCAGAGCGTGTACAGCATTTTCTAGTGGATGACTTCGATCCGCTGCGCAGGCTGACCGATTGTTCGACGCTTGTCGAGATGCAAGAGCAGATCCGGGTCATCTATCAGGAAATCTGCGACAGCGTAATAGCAGGTCAACGTGATCCAGGCGCCGTGCTGGTCGATCAAATCTCGGCATTCATCGATGAACATTACTCGGATAATTCCCTGAGCCTGAATATGATTGCCGAACGATTCAACTTAAGTCCGCAGTACCTGTCCAGCTTCTTCAAGAAACACAAGGGCATTAACCTGGCCGACTATATGGCACGGATTCGAGTGGAGCAAGCGAAGCGCTTGCTGCAGGATCCATCGCTCAGTCTGAACCGGATAGCCGAATTGGTCGGTTATGCCAAGGATGCTGGACTTATCCGCATCTTCAAGAAATATATGGGCGTCACTCCGGGGAAATATCGTGAATATATGAAGGATTAGGTTTGGGGCTTAAATGTAGAACATCCTCAAGTGAAATCCGACCTATGAATCGGAAGGATGGAGCATATTCAATTGACAGGCGATAAGGCATGATGATGTCGAGGGAAGAGCAGCACAATCGACTCCCTACAATATGCTGAAGGATGAAGGAGGACGAAACATGAAAGGGAAGGTCAGCATGAAATACAGCATGCGCACAGGGGTAGCACTTCTATTAACCGCAGCCCTTATAGGCTGCAGCAGTACAAACGGAGGGGGCTCGTCAACCGCATCGCCGAGTGCCAGCTCGTCGGCCAAGCCATCGGAGCCGGTTCAAACCGCAACTCCACCAGTAGAGAAGCTGGATAAACTGTCCTATTGGGTTTATCTGAACAGTCAAGCGGCGGCATCGATCAAAAACCTGGGCGAACATGAGGCTTACAAAAAGAAAGAAGAGCTGACCGGGGTGAAGGTGGAGTTTATTCATCCGCAGGCCGACGAGTCCTTCAGACTCATGATGGCCTCGAACGACTTGCCGGATGTTATAGAGACGGGCTGGATAGCGTTGACTGGCGGACCGGACAAGGTTATTGAGGATGGAAAAATTATTCGTTTGAACGAATATATTGAGGACTACGCTCCGAACTTGTCGAAGCTGCTGGCGGATAACCCGGAGATGCGCAAAAATATTAGCACAGACGACGGTACGATCTATGCCTTCCCGTTTTATCGGGGAGATCCGTACTTGCTGACGTTCATGGGCATTACGCTTCGTCAGGACTGGCTGAACAATCTGAAGCTGGAGATGCCGGAGACGCTGGATGAATGGCATACCGTATTGACGGCATTCAAGAACGACGATCCGAACCAGAACGGGAAACCGGATGAGATTCCGCTCTTCTACAAATGGAGTCAATTAGGCTTCCAGTCGGCTTATGGCATTACAAATGGGTTTATTCAGGAAGACGGAGTCGTGAAACACAGCTGGTACACGCCGCAATTCAAGGACTATATTACGTTGTTGAACAAGTGGTATTCCGAGGGACTTATCGATCAGGACTATCTGACAACCGACAACAAGCTGCGCGACGCCAAGCTGACAGGCGACCAGCTCGGAACCTTCGTCCAGTATACGGTAGGCAAGTACAATGCGCTGATGAAGGATTCGCATCCTACGTTCGAGATAAAAGCGGCTCCTTATCCTGTAGTTACCAAAGGAACACGGCCGATCATCGGTCATCAAGATCCTTATTACACAGGCAATGGCGCGGCGATTACGACATCCGCCAAGAATGTTCCTGCCATTGTGCAATGGCTTGACTTCAACTACGGTCCGGAAGGCAGCACGTTGTTCAACTTCGGGATTGAAGGCATGACCTATGAAATGGTTAACGGCGTACCAACGTTTAACGAAGCCGTATTGACCGATGCGCAACTTATGGGTAGAGCAACCTTGTCCGGCGCTTACGGTCCATTCGTCCAGGACAAGCGCATTATGGAGCAAAAATCGGCGTCCAATATCAATGGCTTGCATTCTTTGGAAACTTGGATGAAGCCGGAGAACAAGAAGCATATGCCGAGACTGACGCTTACTCCGGATGAAAGCAGCGAATATGCATCCATTATGAATGACATTAATACATTCGTGAACGAAAAGGTTGACAAGTTCATTATGGGCATAGAACCGTTGGACAAATTCGATGCATTTGTCGCCACGATGAAGGATATGGGAATAGAACGTGCGATCGCGATTCAACAAGCAGCATATGACCGTTATCTGAAACGTTAATATCACTTCGAATTGGAGACAGACTATGCAACTATCCAAACGGAACAATCTCGAAACTTCAGGAGGGGCGGGCGGCGTTGCCGCCCAACCTCCTTACTGGAGACAACTGTTACGCGATTTGCGGCGCAACAAATATATATACCTTATGGCGCTGCCCGTCGTTGCCTATTATATTATCTTTCAATATTTGCCTATATACGGTATACAAATTGCGTTTCGCGACTATAGTCCAAGCGCTGGTTTTCTTAATAGTCCCTTCGTAGGTCTGAAGCATTTCCTGAATTTTTTTGACAGCTATTACTTCTGGAGATTGATTAAAAATACGGTCATGATCAATTTCTACGAATTGATATTCGGCTTCCCGATGCCGATTCTATTCGCCTTGCTGCTGAATGAAATTCGCAGATCCTGGTTCAAACGGACGGTTCAGACGATTTCGTATTTGCCGCATTTTATCTCGGTTGTCATTATTGCCGGCATGATTACCGACTTTGTTGCGCGAGACGGCCTAATCAATCAATTTATTATGCTGCTCGGCGGAGACGCGATTCCGTTCTTGCAGAAGGCGGAATGGTTCCGAACGATTTATGTCGGCTCCGGCATCTGGCAGGGACTGGGCTGGTCGACGATTATATATCTTGCAGCGATCTCGAATATCGACCCTACGTTATATGAAGCCGCGACGGTAGATGGCGCAGGGCGCTTCCGACAAGCGCTTCATATTACGATCCCAGGCATCGTGCCGATCGTGATTATTATGCTGATCTTACAGATGGGTTACATGATGAGCGTGGGACATGAGAAGATCATCCTGTTATACAACCCGATCACCTACGAGACGGCAGACGTCATCTCGACTTATGTATTCCGCAAGGGAATACTGGAGGCCAACTACAGTTTCAGCACAGCGGTATCTTTGTTCAACTCCGTTATCAACTTTGCGCTGTTGATCCTGGCGAACAATATCAGCAGGCGAGTATCCGAGACAAGTCTGTGGTGAAGAGGAGATTTCAATGAGAAAAAAGCGCAGCGCGGGAGAACTATCCTTCGATGTATTGAATACGGCAATCATGCTGGCGCTGATCGCCACTACCTTGTATCCGTTCGCATATGTATTGTTCGCTTCGCTCAGCGATGCGGTGGAACTGATGCGGCATCGCGGAATCATGTGGATGCCGCAAGGATTTTCGCTTGAAGCTTATAAGACTGTGTTATCGAACGATAGCATTATCAGCGGATACCAAAATACGATTTTTTATGTTGTTGTAGGCTCGGCGTTTAACCTGCTCATGACAAGCTTGGGGGCGTACGTCCTGTCGAGACGCAATGTCATGCTTAAGAAGCCGATTATGATCATGATTGTAATTACAATGTTTTTCGGAGGCGGACTCATACCCACCTATCTGTTAATTAATGATCTGGGTCTTTACAACACTCGAGCGGCGTTGATTATTCCCGGAGCGATCAGTACCTGGAACCTGATCGTCATGCGGACATCTTTCCAAGGCGTACCTTATAGTCTGGAGGAATCGGCTCGTATCGACGGGGCGAACGACTTCACGATTTTGTTCCGCGTCATTATTCCGCTCTCGTTGCCGGTATTGGCCGTAATGACGTTATTTTACGCGGTGGGCCATTGGAATTCATACTTCGGCGCTTTAATTTATTTGACCGATGCAAGCAAATTCCCGCTGCAGCTTGTGCTCCGGGAAGTGTTGCTGACGACCAATATGGAAGAATGGCTGACCGGCGTACCTTCTGATTCCAGACATCAGGTGGCGCAAACGATAAAATACGCGACGATCATGGTGGCGACGGTGCCGATATTGATCCTCTATCCATTCCTTCAGAAGTATTTTGTTAAAGGCGTAATGATTGGATCATTGAAGGAGTAGAAGCGATGTTGAAATCAATAAATCATTGGGCTTTCCCCAAAGATATGCAGATGGAGTCCGTCTTCGAGCATGCTCGTCTTGCCGGGTATGACGCGATTGAATTGAATCTCGGTCCTGAAGGCGCGATTGGCCCGCATCTGGCTTCGACGTCGGCAGATCTGGCAACGATAAGGCGGCTGGCGGATGCCAGCGGAATCCGATTGCGCAGTCTCTCCTGCGGCCTCATGTGGGATCATTCGTTGTCGGCTCCGCAGCCTGAAGCTCGCCGAAGAGGACAAGATATTGTCTTGAAGCAGTTGGAGACAGCGCATGCGCTGGAGATGGATACGATTCTCACCGTAGCCGGTTATTGTACGGATGATGCTTCATCGTACGAGCTGCTGGAACAGCGGAGCGTGGAGACGTTCGGTTATTTGTTGCCGCATGCGGAGCGACTTGGCGTTGCGATTGCTGTAGAGAATGTATGGAGCAAATTTTTATTGTCGCCCACCGAGATGGCTGCATTCATTGATGGATTCGGTTCGAATGCCATTGGGGTTTACTTTGATATCGGCAATGTCATGCTGTATGGCCATCCAGAGCAGTGGATTCGGATACTTGGTTCGCGTATACGGAAGGTTCATGCGAAGGACTTCAGGAGAGCCGTCGGTACGGGGCAAGGTTTCGTGCCGCTGCTTGCCGGAGATGTGAAGTGGCCGCTTGTGATGAAAGCGCTGAGCGATATTGGATATACGGATACGATCACCGCAGAGGTTGGAGCCTATTCCGCTTATCCGCTGCAAGCGGTGTACGATACGGCGCGCCATCTGGATGTGCTATTTCACGGAGAGCCGCGCTGATAAAGGATTGGACATAAGTATGGCGCAGGGGGAGAAGAACATGGGAGTGCGTGTAGCATTTGTGGGTGTCGGCGGGATTGCGGAGACGCATCTGAAGGCGCTGAGCGACAATGAGCATGCCGAAGTCGTGGCAGCTTGCGATGTCGTCCTGGAACGTGCGGAGAGAGCAGGCGAGACGTATGGGCTGAAGGCTTACAGCGATGTTGATCTTATGCTTGAGCGGGAGAAGCCGGATGCGTTGTTCATCTGCGTGCCTCCGTTCGCGCATGCCGACCTTGAGGAGAAAGCCGCTGGCAGGGGCATCCACTTACTGGTGGAGAAACCGCTGGGACTGGATAGAGATGCCATTCGCTCCAAAGCGGAGACGATTCGTCAAGCCGGCATATTGGCCGCAACGGGTTATTGCTTGCGTTACCAGGATGTTGCGCAGCAAGCCAGACAATATCTGAGCAATAAGGAGATCGG
The DNA here is from genome assembly GCF_018604145.1 of Paenibacillus agaridevorans. Lineage (NCBI taxonomy): Bacteria > Bacillati > Bacillota > Bacilli > Caryophanales > Paenibacillaceae > Paenibacillus > Paenibacillus agaridevorans. The sequence goes on from NZ_CP075889.1 coordinate 8,867,293, forward strand.
AATGGTCCGCGCCCATTACTTGAGCGGGTTCGTGGAGACGCCCTGGTGGCGGGACATATCGAAGTCGGGCGGCCAATTAGTTGAACAAGCGACCCATACGGTGGATATGACTCGCTATTTGGCCGGAGACGTGAAGTCCGTATACGCCCGCATGAAATTCGGATTGCTCGAGCATAAGCCCGGGACATCGATTCCATCGGTAGCTACGGTTTGTCTGGACTTTGAATCTGGAGCGGTGGGTCATATCGACACCTCGTGCATTCAGTCGGATTGGAGCAGCGCGATCGAAGTATTGGGACGGGATTTCAAGCTGACTTTAGCGGGCCGCAAGCTGACGATTCTGGAAGGCGAGGAGACGACCACTTATGGGAGCGTGTCCGGGAGCGCCCACAAAACGCAGGACGACGCCTTCATCGAGGCCATTCGCACCGGCGACCGCAGCTTGATCCTCTCTACGTATGACGATGCGCTAAAAACCGTAGATGTCACGTTAGCCGCGAATGAATCGGCGCTTAGCGGTCAGCCGATTGTCTTGTAGTGATGGATTCTTTGATACGGGGGAACGGACGATGAGAATCGCGTTCCCCCGTATCTTGTCTTGCACCGAACAAACAGAGAGGAAGGAAATAGATGAAGCTGGGAGTCACCTCATACAGCATGGCCAGACTATTGCGAGCGAATCAAATGGATATTTTCCAAGTAATGAATTGGATTGCTGGTCAAGGCGGCGTACATGTTGAGATTGCGCCGGGGGATTACATCGATATGGAGGAACCGAAGCTTCCGGAACGTATTCGCGACCACGCGGCGCAATTAGGGCTGGTTGTGTCCAATTATGCTGTCGGCGGCAATTTCATCGAAGGCGATAAGGAGAATCTGGAGCGCGAGATCGAGCAGGCATTCCGCCAGGTGGACATCGCTTTTCGGTTGGGCGTATCGCGTATGCGTCACGACGCTGCCTGGAGAGCTCGGGAGGAGACGACTCCCGCACAATTCGAAGCGGATATCGACCGAATTGCGGAAGCATGCAGGCGCATTGCCGATTATGCAGCACCGTTAGGAATAACGACCAGTATTGAGAATCACGGCTTCCATGTACAGTCGAGCGAACGTGTGCTGCGGCTTATTCATGAGGTGGACCGTCCCAACTTTCGACTGACCATGGATATCGGAAATTTTATGTGCGCGGACGAAAATTCGGTTGCGGCTGTTAGACGCGCAGTTCCTTATGCTTCGATGATTCATCTGAAAGACTTTTATTGGCGCCCTTCCCATCGCGATCAGGGTCAAGGCTGGTTCAAGACTCGTACCGGCGATTATCTCAGGGGCGCTATTCTCGGGAATGGGGATATCGACATGCGTGAAGTTCTGCGCATTATTAAGCAATCGGGTTATGACGGCTTCCTTTCTGTTGAGTTTGAAGGGGCCGAAGATTGTTTGAATGGGACTTCGATTGGATTGGAGAACGCTCGAAAGATGTGGAATGCGGTTTAGGAGAGTGTACAACAACTCGCTTCTGAAGCGATTGGAGGGAGGGGAGCGCAATGTTATCCCGGAAAGTGAATATCGGCATTATCGGCGCAGGCAATATAGCTAACGAGCATATTAAAGGTTTCTTGCAATTTCCGGAGCAATGCGAGATTACAGCGATTACAGATACGAAGCTGTTCGTTGCGCAGGAGAGGGCAAGGCAGCATGGGATCAAACATGCGATATCGACGACAGAAGAGCTCATCGCTCGCGACGATGTGGACGCAATCATAATCTGCGTTCCGAATCAATTCCACGCGCCGCTTGCGATTCAAGCCATGGAGGCGGGCAAACATATCGTAATGGAGAAGCCGATGGGCATTAATGGCGAAGCGGCGCGCCAAATCTTGAAAGCAAGCGAAGCGTATGATCGCATCGTGATGATCGGTCATCAGAGGCGGTGGGAGTCTATTGCCATGCAGATCAAAGAGCAGATCGACCGCGGTGAACTAGGCCGTATTTATTCAGCCAAGACAGGGCTGTTCAGGCGCAAAGGGATTCCGGGCTGGGGAACGTGGTTTACCCGCAGCGAGCTATCCGGAGGCGGGCCGCTAATCGATATCGGCGTACATATGCTGGATCTCGCCTTATACCTGATGGGGAATCCGAAGCCGGTATCCGTGTACGGAGCGGCATATGCGGAATTCGGACCGAGGCGCAAAGGCATTGGCGACTGGGGAATTCCGAACTGGAATGGCATATACGATGTGGAAGACTTCGCAACCGCATTGATCCGGATGGAAGACGGGAGCACGCTTTCCCTTGAAGTGAGTTGGGCGGTTCATATGGATACCGACAACACGCCGTTTATCCATCTGATGGGGACCGAAGGCGGAGCAAGCTACAGGCAGGATTATGGCAAGCTTCTTACGGAAAAGTTTGATCAGCCGAGCGAGTTGTTGCTGCGTGTGCCCGAGGGCGATGAAGGAGAGCGAATCCGGTTCTGCCGTCATTTCCTGGAATGTATCGCAGAAGGCAAGCAGCCGCTGACATCGGCTCGAACAGGCTGGACGAATAATGTCATTATGGATGCGATCTACGAATCCTCGCGCAGCGGCAACGAAGTGAAGCTGAAGTGGGACTAACGCATAAGAAGGATCGGGGATCAAGCACCTTAAGTAACCGCTTGGCTCAAGGCAAGATGCATATGCTATTCTTAATATTTTAAATCCAGATACCCAATCGTAAATACCGGTCATTTCAAGGGGAGAGGCTGTTCAAGTACACTAGCGAAGTAAGCGGTTACATAAGGGGGGATGGAAGCCAGGCAGCAGGTGCGTCATTAGCTTGTCCAAGGTTCACAAATTTGAGGGGAGTGTTCAATTAATGCGGTTGAAGAGCAAGAGGGTTAACAGATTGGTTAACATGTCGCTTTGCATGCTGTTAGCGCTAATGACTGTCATGATAGGAGGCAAGCCGGATTCGTCCTTCGCCGAGTCCAACAATGCGCTGTATTCCGAGGAACTGCAACTGCCGGATATTCCGGGCACGGAATGGATTATCCCTGCGCCTGTCAATGAATGCGCCAACCCCGATCCCGCCTGGATATTCTGCGATGACTTCGAAGAGGATCGCAGCAATCAGTATTTTGAGGGCAAGTCCTATGTCAGCAACAATCGTACAGCCGGAGAGGGGTGGGGAGGGTCGACCGCTGTCAAAGGCGCCTTCAAACAAGGTGCTACTGGAGCGGGAGGCATGAAGGTTGCATTCGGCAAAACACCGGATCCCTATATATCGCCTGTTTCACGCGACGGGGAAATCATTCGTGAAATTTATTATCGCATGTATTTGAAGCATGACGAGAATTGGATTGGCGGCGGAGGCGACAAACTGTCTCGTGTCACTTCGCTGACATCCAATTGGGCACAGCCTTTCATCGGCCATGTATGGAGCGGCAATAGCACGCCGAATAATCCGGACAAGGATTATCTGCTGCTCGATCCCGCTTCGGGGACGGATGAAGCAGGCAATCTGATCACCACGAAATACAATGACTTTAACAATCTTCGGTGGCTGGGCATCAAGAAGGGCCTTACCCCTATCTTCAGTTCTGATTACGTTGGCAAGTGGTACAGCATTGAAGTTCATATTAAGCTGAATGATGCCGGACAAGCCAATGGCGTTTTTGAATACTGGATCAATAATACGCTTCAAGCCAGCAAGACGGATATGAATTGGATGGGCAATTATGATGCCTACGGCATTAATGCCGTCCTGTTCGAGCACTATTGGAACAGCGGATCTTTGCAGGATCAAAATCGTTACTTTGACAATATCGTCATTAGCACCGAGAAGATCGACAAGGATCTTGACGTGAACCCCGCGAGCGTGTCAGGCGGCAATGCGCAGCTGGGATGGCATGCGCCTAATGGCTTGGGAGAAGGCGCTGAACTCATTGTATCAACAGATGGCACTTTCGACTTCGGCGACCTGGGTCCGACGATGCTTTATCGTCAAACGTTGGCAGATGAAACCGCGGGTACGCCGTTATCAACTGCCGTTCCAGTGGGAAGGGGGACGGTCAATCCGGATAATGGCGTTACGCCTCAAGTTGCCGCTGTGAATGAGTTGCCTTATGGCAAGGGAATCGAAATTGGATCGCCGGCGAAAAGAATCTATGTAACAGACTCCGAGAGACATACCGAGTTTTATGAGCATTATTATATTTATTGGCCGGCAGAACATCAGGACAATGCGTATGATGAGCTGATGTCGACAACCGATGGCTGGCAAGTTAAAGGAATATGGCACTACCTTGACGGAAATGGGTATTCCAGACCGGAAAAAGCAGATGTTTTTACAGGTTCGCCGCTTTGGAATAATTCGACAAAGACTTTTACAAACTTCTATAAGATTGCTTCTAACGATAGCCCTATCTTGTCATTGGACAAATCATCAACAGGCATGAGAGACCCTAATGATGCACAACGTTGGCGTTCAACTCCGATGTTGAAGCAGTTCTGGGTCAAGAGCGGGCCTATTCCAGGCAACGCAACCGACTCCGACGGCTTGTACCGAATGACGGATACGAGTGAAGGTATGATAGAGTCCAAACGATATGCGGGAACAGGTCTCTGGAGTCCGCACACCGCGGTTGAAATTGGCTTTGACCGTTTTTCAGTACCTGGATATGTACGAGGCTTCAGTTTCGAAGGCAACTACTATATGTACTACGCTGATATTTATCAAGCCGTTGGTCCTGGAGCAGCAGCCCGGATCGAAATTACGGATAATGCCAATTACGATGCGTCGAAAAAGATCACGATTCTGGATATCGATAATTGGTCCAGCAATGAAGTAAGCGCATCGATCCGCAAGGGCATCTTCTATGATGAGTCTCTGGCAGGCAAGCATATTCATCTGCATGATGCAGAGAACAACCATACGTATATCGGGCAGCTGAATGAGAATATTCCGGCAGCAATGGCGCCTGGGGTTCCAACGAATGTGATGGCCGAAGCGGGCGACGGGCAGGCAACGATTACATTCACGGCGCCAGTGGATGACGGGGGAGACGCGATTACGGGATATATCGTGACCGCCACTCCTGGCGAGACGATCATGACAGGCACGGATAGCCCGATCGTCTTTACCGGCTTGAACAACGGCACATCCTACACCTTTACGGTGAAAGCGGTTAATAACGCGGGAAGCGGCTTTCCTTCCTCCGCATCCAATGCAGTAACGCCAAACGGAGCGATAGTTGGGTTGGTTACGCCGGTATTTACCGAGGTTGAGGATGCGAATTTCAAGCTAGGCGTACTCATTGAAGGCGAGGACTTCACCTTGCAGGAAGGCGGGACCGTAACGATTGCCGACCGGGGGCAGTCGCATACAACGGGAAATCCGCTTGGGAACATGTTTTTGAATTGGGATAAAACCGGTCATTTGCTGGGTTGGGAGTTTAACGTCCCGGAATCCGGCGTCTATCGGATCGGGATGAAATACTCCTCCTCTTCGCCCACCTCGGTCAGGGATCTTCAGGTGGATGGAGGGACGACGTATCGATTCCACTACCCAAGGACGCTCGGGGGATGGAGCGACTATGACCAGGCATTGCTGCAGGACGCCGAGGGCAACGATCTTCTGTTCGAGCTTGCGGCAGGCACTCATACCATTCAAATGATGAATATAACTTCCGGCCTTAATCTGGATTACATCGTCCTGCACAAGATGGGCGATGATCCAACCGAACCGTTGACCAGCGGGACGGCAAGCCTAACCGGAAGCCAAGCAACCGTACAAGCGGGCAGCGATCTGGCGTTGACCGTTGGCGTCTCGGAGCTTGAGGGCAGCTTTACGGGGCTTGATGTCATCGTCGATTATGATCCCGACGTGCTGTCGTTCGACACGATTACGGATGGCACATCGACTTCGCTGGCGGGATCGGCGATTGAGGTGCTGCAGCCGAAGTATGCGATTGCAAGCGCCGTCCAGACAACTCAAGGCAAACTGCGAGTGATCATGTTCACGCAGGATGACCAGGATGCGATCCAGGCTGCAAGCCCGTTATTCAAGCTGCATGCTAAAGTGAAGGAAGATGCGGCGCCGGGAGAAACAATCGTCACGCTGGAGCAGTTCGAAGCGTCGTTATTCGACGCAGCGATAGAGATAGACACAAGCTCGGCCAGCTACTCGTTCGCTGTGCGACTGGCAGACAACGGCGCGCTGGAAACAGCGATTGCCAATGCGAGACTTCTTCACTCGCAAGCGACGGAAGGCACGCTTCCGGGACAATACGCTGCAGGCTCCAAGACGATACTGGAGGGTGCAATCCTCTCTGCGGCCGAGGTGAGCGAGGACGTGCTGGCGACGCAAGCGGAAGTGGATGCGGCGCTGCAAGCTCTGAATGCCGCGATCACTGCGTTTCATCAGTCTGTCATCCCTGGCGTAATCGTAGACAAGACAGTCTTGGCCGGGAAGTTGGCTTCCGCTCAGAATCGGTACAATAAAGCGGAAGAAGGCAACAAGGTCGGACTGTATGAATCAGGCTCACGACAAGCGTTGAATGACGCGATTGTCGCAGCAAACGGTGTGTACACGCTTGGAAGCGCGACTCAGGCTCAAGTCAATCAAGCCGTCACGACGCTGGATGAGGCAGTGTCTATCTTCGCCGGCAAGATCGTAACCCTAGTGCCTGGCGCTACATCGGTTTCAATCAGGGACTTGACCATCGCCGCGCGTTATTACGGCACAACCTCTACGGATGCGGGCTGGCAGGATATTGAGAAAGCGGATGTGCTTGATCGTGGCGAAATTACGATTCAAACGCTTGCCGCGCTTGCCCAGTTGATTCTGGATGAGTGGCTGGTTGAGTAGATGGATTGGACTTGAATGGTAACTTGCTTGGGAGGAAGATGGAACATCTTCCTCCCTTTCTCTGCTGACGGATAGGAAAGGGGAGATTCTTCATGGGATTAATCAAACGGTTTATTGTCATCTATACAGTTGTACTTGTATGCTGCGCTTCAGCGTCTGAAGCGCTTAAGGCGAAAGCTGCTGATCTTCCAGTCGCGGTCGAGTTTAGCCTTGAGGCTGTTCACTCCGAATCGGAGGATGAAATCATAGTCAGCGTCTTCGCGCAGGATGTTGCGGATGTGTATGCCTATGAAATTGGAATGGGTTATGACCGGCGCAAGCTGGAGTTGGTTGACACGATCAGCGGTTTTCCCGGCATCTCCGCAGGACCTATTCATAGCAACGACCGGATGCGCTTTGCTCATACCCAGATTGGCAAGACGTCAGGCCAATCAGGCGATTTGAAGCTTGTTGCGTTTGTGTTCAAGAAGCTCCACAAAGGCTCTTCCACGATCCGGCTCCATACGGTCAGCCTGGTCGCATCGGATTTGACAACTACGGAATACAAGCTGCGCCACTCGGTGCAGGCCGAAGATACGACCGCCAATATACAATTAACCGATATTCGCGGTCACTGGGCAGAGCAGTCGATTGTTCGAGGCGTCGGCCTTGGAATTGTCGAGGGGTATGCCGACGATACATTCCGCCCGCAAAGGGCAGTAACGCGGGGCGAATTCGTGACGATGCTGTCTCGCGCCTTGCGGCTTGATCTGCCTGTAGCTCCAGAACGTCCATATGCGGATGACGGCTTGTTCCCCTCATGGGCGAGTCCCCATATCTACGCAGCAGCCGAACGTGGATACATTGTTGCCTATGAGGATGATACCTTCCGCGCTGATCGGTTGATTACCCGTATGGAAATGACTGCGATCATTGCGCGGGCTTTCGATGGGATGTCGGAAGCAGGCGCTGTATCTTATATCGATGCCGATGATATTCCCGCATGGGGATACGAAGCGGCAGCCAAAGCGACGGCCGCGGGTCTTGTGCAAGGCAAGCCCGGTCAACGATTCGCTCCGAATGAGCATGCGACCCGGGCCGAGGTCGTGGTCGTCATCCTTCATTTGTTGGACGCAATTGGACAAGTCAAGTCGGAATAACCCGCAGAATCGGTCGACAGTCATCATTGGCGGGTCGAGGCAATGACCGCGGAAATAATGGATACAGGAGTGACCTGCATGTTTTGGACCAAAGAGAAGCTCGAAGCCAGAATCAAAGAGTTGAAGTCGTTCCGTTATCGAGATGCCATTCCATTGACGGGGCTCCGCATGAAGATCGACGGGGAAGGGGCGAACGGAGAGTACCCGACCGAGGACGGCGAGTGGACGCCTGTTCGGCTGGGCGATTGCTGGCAAGGTCGCGATGTCTATCGCTGGCTGGCGGTCGACGCGCTGCTCCCTGCCGAGTGGGCCGGGCGTTCGGTGCTTGCCCGATTTGATCTGGGGGCGACGGGAGGCGGGAACAATAGCGGCTTCGAATCGCTTTTGTTTCTGAACGGCAGCCCTTATCAGGGAGTCGATACCAACCATGACGAGGTGTTCCTTCCCGAAGAACTGCTGGGGAAGCAGGTCAGCCTCCGGCTCCGACTATGGTCCGGCATGGGCGGTTATGAGCCGGATGCGATTCTGGAGCACAGGCTTGGTCGCGCCGAGCTTGCTTGGCTGGATGAAGCGACCGACGATTTGTATTTTACCGGCCGCGCCGTATTGGAGACTTCCATACTCTTGCAAGACGGGCAGACAGAGAAATATGAATTGTTGACGGCTCTCGACAGGTCGCTCCACCTGCTGGATTGGTCTCATCCCGGATCCGAGGTTTTCTATGAATCGGTACAGGAAGCTCGCGGGCGGCTTCGCGCCGAGTTGGCGAGACTCCCCAAGCATCATCCCGTCGAGGTGCAATGCATCGGGCATACTCATATCGACGTAGCCTGGCTGTGGCGGCTGACCCACACGCGGGAGAAAGCGGCCCGTTCGTTCTCTACGGCGCTTCGGCTGATGGAGCAGTATCCGGATTACGTGTTCTTGCAGACGATGCCGCAGCTGTATGCTTATATCAAAAAGGATTATCCCGAGCTATACGAGCAAATTCGGGAGCGAGTCAAGGAGGGGCGCTGGGAAGCGGGCGGGGCCATGTGGCTGGAGGCGGACTGCAACCTCGCGTCGGGCGAATCGCTGGTACGTCAGCTGTTGTACGGCATTCGTTTCTTTCGGGAGGAGTTCGGGACGGAATGCAGCTATCTATGGCTGCCCGACGTGTTCGGCTACAGCTGGGCGATGCCGCAATTGCTTCGCAAATGCGGCATCAAGACGTTCATGACGACCAAGATCAGCTGGAATCAATATAACCGGATGCCCCACGATACGTTTATATGGCGAGGCATCGACGGCACCGAGATCATCACGCACTTTATTACGACGCCCAGTCCGGGCGCCAAGGAAGGCACGTTCTTCTACACGTACAACGGCGGAATTACGCCTTATTCGATTCAAGGCATCTGGGAGGCATACCGTGATAAAGCCGTCAACCGGAAGCTTCTGCTCGCCTATGGTCATGGCGACGGCGGCGGCGGCGTCACCCGGGAGATGCTGGAGCTTCGCCGAAGAATCGCGGATATGCCCGGATTGCCCCAAGTGACGACAGGACGCGCCGATGCGTACTTTGAACAGCTCAAGGAAGAGCTTGAATCAACGGATCAATACGTGCATACATGGGATGGCGAGTTGTATTTGGAGCTGCATCGCGGGACGTATACGAGTCAAGCCTATAACAAACGGATGAACCGGAAGCTGGAGCTGGCGCTGCGCGAGGCGGAATGGCTGAACTTGGTCGCGGCAGCCCGGGGCGATTGGCGGCTCTACGCCGGGAGGGAGTTGCACGACGCCTGGATTATCGTAATGCGCAACCAATTCCACGACATTATCCCTGGCTCTGCGATTCGGGAGGTGTACGAGGATTGTCGACTGGAGTATGCCGAGGCCGAGCAGTTGATTGACGGCGCCAGGCGGCAAGCGGAGTTGTCGTTGATTGCTGGGGATGCGGAGGCAGAAGCCAATCATGGTGATGCAGTGCATACCGTGCTGAACAGCGCCAGTTGGACAAGGAGCGATCTGGTGTGCATTTCCAGTGCTGGCGCGGAAAGCGACGGCGAATGGAGGGATGTCGCCGGCGCGAGGCTGCGCTCTCAACGTGCGGCGGACGGGCAATGGCTCGTAGAGATGAGGGACGTCCCGCCGCTCGGATGGTCTGTTATCCGGTTTGCCTCCGGGTCCGAGACTAGCACACCCGGGTTGTCTGGCGATGTAGGGGATGCTCCCTTCCGTTGGAACGGAAACGGCCTTTGCACGCCGCATTACGAGCTGGCTTGGAATGATGCCGGTCAACTGACCCGGATATATGATCGGGAAGCGGCCAGATCCGTATTGTCCCCTAAGTCGCGCGGCAATGTCTTCCAGGTATTCGAGGATAAGCCGAAGAGCAGGCATGAGGCTTGGGATATCGATCTGTTTTATCAGCAAAAAATGAGAGAGATGACCGACTTTAAGGGAGCGGAGCTCATGGAGCTTGGCGAGCTTCGCGCTGTCGTTCGATTCCGGTGGGGGTATATGGATTCCGTACTCGAACAAGATATGATCGTCTATAGGGAGAGCCGCCGCATCGATTACGTCACCCGTGTCGACTGGCACGAGCAGCGGCAACTGCTGAAGGTCGCCTTTCCCGTCGACATCAGAGCCGTCGAAGCGACCTACGACATCCAGTTCGGGAACATCAAACGTTCCACGCATTGGAACACGAGCTGGGATTACGCACGGTTCGAAAGCGTCGGCCACCAGTGGGCGGATTTGTCCGAGCGGGATTACGGCGTCAGCCTGTTGAACGATTGCAAGTACGGCTACGATATCAAGGACGGCGTCATGCGCCTTACGCTGATTAAATCCGCGCTCGTTCCGGATGCGACGGCCGATCAGGGCGAACACCTCTTCACCTATTCACTGCTGCCGCATGCCGGGGATTGGCTGCAAGGCAACACGGTTCGGGAGGCATGGGATGTGAACAATCCGCTAAGCTGCTTGGCGGGTGAGGCGGCTCAACCGTCCTTCTCGTTGATCGGCTTGTCCGCCGAGAATGTCGTCGTAGACGCGATTAAGAAAGCGGAGGATGGGGACGCCATTATTGTCCGGCTGCATGAATTCGCCGGTTGTCGAGGCCGCGTCCGGCTCGATTGCAGCATGCGGCTTGACTCCTGGCAAGAATGCGACTTGCTGGAGAGGCCCGAGGGCGAGCTTCATACAGAGCAGACCGTTACCTTCGATATCAAGCCTTACGAGATCAAGACGTTCCTGATACGTGTGTAGATTACCGTTCGGAGGCAGATGAGCTTGAAAAGCCGGACTACACATTTCCCCAGAGGAACAATCACGGAGGAGCCGTATGCAATGACTCACATGTTCAGATCTGAGAGAGGCTTATGCGCAAGCGCATAGGCCTCCTCGATTGTAAATAGCTTTTGCAGGACAGTGGCAAAAGAGCTTCAGTGTAACCGCTTGGCTCAAGGCAAGATGCATATGCTATTCTTAATATTTTAAATCCAGATACCCAATCGTAAATACCGGTCATTTTAATGGGAGAGGCTGTTCAAGTACAGTAAATTATGTAAGCGATTACAATATGAGGAGAGGTGGAAGCGAGGCAGCAGGTGCGTCATTAGCTTGTCCAAGGTTCACAAATTTGAGAGGAGTGTTCAATTAATGCGGTTGAAGAGCAAGAGGGTTAACAGATTGGTTAACATGTCGCTATGCATGCTGTTAGCGCTAATGACAGTTATGATAGGAGGCAAGCCGGATTCGTCCTTCGCCGAGTCCAACAATGCGCTGTATTCCGAGGAGTTGCAACTGCCGGATATTCCGGGAACGGAATGGATTATCCCTGCGCCTGTCAATGAATGCGCCAATCCCGACCCCGCCTGGATCTTCTGCGATGACTTCGAAGAGGATCGCAGCAATCAGTATTTTGAGGGCAAGTCCTATGTTAGCAATAATCGTACAGCCGGAGAGGGTTGGGGCGGGTCGACCGCTGTGAAAGGCGCCTTCAAACAAGGCGTTGCCAGCGCCGGCGGCATGAAGGTCGCCTTCGGCAAGACGCCAAGCGCTTACGAGGCTCCTGTCTCGCGAGAAGGGGAAATCATTCGTGAAATTTATTATCGCATGTATTTGAAGCATGACGAGAATTGGATTGGCGGCGGCGGATATAAGCTGTCAAGGGTCACGACGCTTACACCGGGATGGGCCCAGCCTTTCATCGGTCATCTCTGGAGCGGCAACAGCGGCGATCCGAAGGAAAATTACTTGCTGCTGGATCCCGCATCCGGAACGGATGAGGCAGGCAACTTGCAGACCACCAAATATAACGACTTTGACAATTTACGGTGGCTGAACATTAAGCAGGGGCTTACCCCTATCTTCAGCGAGGACTACATTGGCAAGTGGTACAGTATTGAGGTTCATATCAAGCTGAATGATCCCGGAGAGTCCAACGGCGTCTTCGAGTATTGGATTAACAATACGCTGCAAGCCAGCAAGACGAATATGAACTGGGTGGGCAATTATGATGCCTATGGCATTAACACGGTTCTGTTCGAGAACTTCTGGAACAACGGCGCTCCTCAGGATCAGAATCGCTACTTTGATAATATCGTAATCAGCACCGAGAAGATTGACAAAGATATGGTGGTAAATCCGGCTGGCGTATCCGGCGGCAACGCGGAGCTCGGTTGGAGTGCGCCCGACGGTCTGGTTGAAGGCGGCGAGCTTATCGTAACAACGGATGGAACGTTCGACTTCGGCGATCTGGGGCCAACGATGCTGTATCGTCAAACGTTGTCGGATGAAACTTCAGGAACAGCCTTATCACTCAATAATCCTGTCGGGAGGGGGACGGTTGTCGGTGACGCATCCGGTACGCCTACAGTGGCAGCCGTGCCGGAGCTTCCGTACGGCAAAGGGCTCGAGATAGGAACGCCTATTAAGAAGTTCTATGTCCTTGATAACCAGACGCATATGGAGTATTATGAGCACTATTATCTCTACTGGCCTGCCGAGCACCAGGACAACTCGTACAGTGATCTGCAGACGTGGACAGAAGGTTGGGGAGTCAAAGGGATCTGGCACTACCTGGATTCGAACGGTTACGCCCGCAATAACAAATCCGACATTTATACCACTACACCAGGATGGTATTCTTCAGGCAAATATTTTACACCCGGCTACAAGTACACTTCCAACGATTCTCCGATTTCAACGGGAGACAGGACCGCAAGCGGAATACTAGATCCTAACGACAGGACTCGTTGGCGTTCGGCCCCGCTGGTGAGGCAGTTGTGGGTAAAAAGCGGACCAATTGCCGGTTCGGCGGTGGACTCGGACGGCTTGTATCGATTGACAGATACGAGTTTCGGAATGGTTACGGATAAGGACTATGCGGGAACCGGTCTGTTTAGCGCGAACGATGCAGACCCGATTGGCTTCGATCGCATTTCAGTGCCGGGTCATGTTGGAGGCCTTGATATTAATAAACAACAGCATCTCTACTATGCGGATATTTATCAAGCCGTTGGTCCAGGCGCCGCAGCCCGGATCGAAATTACGGATAATGCGAGCTACGACGCATCGAAGAAAATCACAATTCTGGATATCCAGGACTGGGCAAGCGATGAAGTCAAAGCGACGATCCGCAAGGGCATCTTCTATGATGAGTCTCTGGCAGGCAAGCATATTCATCTGCATGATGCAGAGAACAACCATACGTATATCGGGCAGCTCAATGAGAATGCTCCGGTGGCAACGGCGCCGGGGGTTCCAACGAATGTGATGGCCGAAGCGGGCGACGGGCAGGCAACGATTACATTCACGGCGCCAGAGGATGACGGGGGAGACGCGATTACGGGATATACCGTGACCGCCACTCCCGGCGAGACGATCATGACAGGCACGGATAGCCCGATCGTCTTTACCGGCTTGAACAACGGCACATCCTACACCTTTACGGTGAAAGCGGTTAATAACGCGGGAAGCGGCTTTCCTTCCTCCGCATCCAATGCAGTAACGCCAAACGGAGCGATAGTTGGGTTGGTTACGCCGGTATTTACCGAGGTTGAGGATGCGAATTTCAAGCTAGGCGTACTCATTGAAGGCGAGGACTTCACCTTGCAGGAAGGCGGGACCGTAACGATTGCCGACCGGGGGCAGTCGCATACAACGGGAAATCCGCTTGGGAACATGTTTTTGAATTGGGATAAAACCGGTCATTTGCTGGGTTGGGAGTTTAACGTCCCGGAATCCGGCGTCTATCGGATCGGGATGAAATACTCCTCCTCTTCGCCCACCTCGGTCAGGGATCTTCAGGTGGATGGAGGGACGACGTATCGATTCCACTACCCAAGGACGCTCGGGGGATGGAGCGACTATGACCAGGCATTGCTGCAGGACGCCGAGGGCAACGATCTTCTGTTCGAGCTTGCGGCAGGCACTCATACCATTCAAATGATGAATATAACTTCCGGCCTTAATCTGGATTACATCGTCCTGCACAAGATGGGCGATGATCCAACCGAACCGTTGACCAGCGGGACGGCAAGCCTAACCGGAAGCCAAGCAACCGTACAAGCGGGCAGCGATCTGGCGTTGACCGTTGGCGTCTCGGAGCTTGAGGGCAGCTTTACGGGGCTTGATGTCATCGTCGATTATGATCCCGACGTGCTGTCGTTCGACACGATTACGGATGGCACATCGACTTCGCTGGCGGGATCGGCGATTGAGGTGCTGCAGCCGAAGTATGCGATTGCAAGCGCCGTCCAGACAACTCAAGGCAAACTGCGAGTGATCATGTTCACGCAGGATGACCAGGATGCGATCCAGGCTGCAAGCCCGTTATTCAAGCTGCATGCTAAAGTGAAGGAAGATGCGGCGCCGGGAGAAACAATCGTCACGCTGGAGCAGTTCGAAGCGTCGTTATTCGACGCAGCGATAGAGATAGACACAAGCTCGGCCAGCTACTCGTTCGCTGTGCGACTGGCAGACAACGGCGCGCTGGAAACAGCGATTGCCAATGCGAGACTTCTTCACTCGCAAGCGACGGAAGGCACGCTTCCGGGACAATACGCTGCAGGCTCCAAGACGATACTGGAGGGTGCAATCCTCTCTGCGGCCGAGGTGAGCGAGGACGTGCTGGCGACGCAAGCGGAAGTGGATGCGGCGCTGCAAGCTCTGAATGCCGCGATCACTGCGTTTCATCAGTCTGTCATCCCTGGCGTAATCGTAGACAAGACAGTCTTGGCCGGGAAGTTGGCTTCCGCTCAGAATCGGTACAATAAAGCGGAAGAAGGCAACAAGGTCGGACTGTATGAATCAGGCTCACGACAAGCGTTGAATGACGCGATTGTCGCAGCAAACGGTGTGTACACGCTTGGAAGCGCGACTCAGGCTCAAGTCAATCAAGCCGTCACGACGCTGGATGAGGCAGTGTCTATCTTCGCCGGCAAGATCGTAACCCTGGTGCCTGGCGCTACATCGGTTTCAATCAGGGACTTGACCATCGCCGCACGTTACTATGGCGTCACTCAAGGGGATGCGAGCTGGAGTGAAATTGAGAAAGCGGATGTGCTGGATCATGGTGAAATTACAATTGAAACGCTAGCCGCGCTTGCCCAGATGATTCTGGACGATTGGCTGCTGGAGTAGGAGTAGTTTAGAAGGCTGTGTAAACCAGTTTATTCGGGGAGAAGATGCGAAGTCTTCTTCCCTCTTCATGTTATAAGCTTCCTATGATCTCGGGAGGCGAAGGCTTCCATTGCAGCAGTCGGCCATGACGGTGGAGGAAATTGCGCTGCGGTGCGGTTTCACAAGCCGCGAGTCCGGTAGAGTTTATTAATTTTCGAGTAAACATCATAACTATAAGCCATACCAGCTCGCATTTTCCAGGAGTATGCTTAATCATAAATACATACTTTCCAGGAGGTGCCAATCTCATTGGCTGAACAAACAGGAAGGCCCGAATTTTGGAGAACGACCTTGGATGAGTTGGAGCAGCAAATCAACACGTTGAAGAAGGGGAAGGCCACGATTGCCGGAAGCTCTGCAGGTGGCCGGCCTATTTATCAGGTCACGTATGGAGAGAAAGAAGATTTCCATCGGCAAGCTAATTACAGTTCAGCCTGCGGTGCGCGCAATCCCAATTATTATGCGGATAAATCGAACGGCGCGAAGCCTGTCCTCTATATCATCGGCGGTGTACATGGCGGCGAGCTTGAGGGCATTGCAGGGGTCCTAAATTTGATCCGCGTATTGGAGACCGGCGAAGATTATCGCGGTCAACGTTGGGACGCTTTGTATACGAAACAGGAGCGATTCCGGATCATTCTTATTCCATGCGCCAACCCGGACGGCCGGGCTCGCGTCCCAGTCGACACCATGGTGGGACAAAGCTACGAGATGTTCAGGCGTTTTGTTCAAGGCACTTGGAAGGATGGTACATTATGTGATTGGCCTGGCTGCAAGAGCGTCCACCCGATTAAGGAGCATGTGGAACTGTTAGGAGGTTATTTCAATGACGATGGCGTTAATATCGTACACGATCGGTTCTATGATCCTATGGCCGAGGAGACCAAGCTGCTGCTTCGGATTGCTGAGCTTGAGGCGGCAGACTTCTGTCTGCATCTCCATGGCGGCGATAACTGCATCAATCATATTCTTAAAACCGCGTATGTCAATCGTAGGGTTCGAGAGGGTCAGAATCGATTTAACCGGATGGTTCAGGAGGCTTGCGAGTTAAGAGAACTGGAGTATTACGTTAATGATACGGAATCCCGTCCAGAAGACGGAGACCGCCCGCTGCATTCTGCATCGATTCCGCCATGCATCATGTTTGCGGGGGGATCAGTTGCACATACGAGACGAATATGGGATTGGATTACAGTCGATTAAGATGCACGCATGACGAAATATTGGATCATCATTTACTATTATTCGAAACATTGTTTAGATTTTATGACGAATGATCCAAGGAGGAGCATGGAAAAAGGTAAGCGGTTACAGGGAAAGGGGAGGATGATTAGAGGTCAGGTGGCCAGAATGGACTGAGATTTGTGCCGTATTTGAAAAGTCGAGGGGAGTGTTCATCTCATGAGGCTTAAGTGCAAGAAGCTATTCAAGCTGGTTAACATGTCGCTTTGTCTGATGGTAGCGTTTGTGTGTATAGTCGCAGGCGGCATTCCGAATTCGTCCTTTGCGGAGACAAGCTACGTGCTGTACTCAGAAGAATTGCAGCTTGCAGATATTCCTGGTACGGAATGAATTATTCCGGCGCTTGGTCAATGAATGCGCTAATCCAGATCCGGCGTGGATTTTCTGTGATGATTTCGAAGAGAATCGCAGTACTCAGTATTTCGAAGGCGCAGCGTTAGTCAGTAACAATCGGACAGCCGATGCAGGCTGGGACGGCTCGACTGCTGTGAAAGGAGCTTTCAAGAAAGGTGTTGTGGGGGCAGGAGGCACGAAAGTCGCATTCGGCAAGACGCCACCTCTACCCTCGGCCTTTCGAAGACGTGCGACCTCCAGCTTTGCAAAGCAAAGCCGCTTCGGAAGCATGAGGCGGGTTTTATCGCCAATAAGAAAAGGAGCTGTCTCAAAAGTATGATCGCTCGCTTGATGAAATAGCTCACTTGTTGAATCAAACGTCAAAACGAAGAAATGGCGGTGCTAGGGTAGGGCGTTACCCCTGCACCGCCATTTCTGGCTTTGGTCTATTGCGCCTCAGTGAGCAAATTGTGAGCGAGCGAAAGCCACCCGACCTCAAGACTTACCTTCGGCAGCCTCGAAGCAGGAACGTCGTTATCGTTACTGTTACGAGCTCCATAGTCGTTATTAACGTCTATGGAAAGTATTTGTTGCTGTTGCGAGCTCCATAGTCGTTAATAACGTCTATGGGATGTATTTGTTGCTGTTGCGAGCTCCATAGTCGTTATTAACGTCTATGGGATGTATTTGTTGCTGTTACGAGCTCCATAGTCGTTATTAACGTCTATGGAAAGTATTTGTTGCTGTTGCGAGCTCCATAGTCGTTATTAACGTCTATGGAAAGTATTTGTTGCTGTTGCGAGCTCCATAGTCGTTAATAACGTCTATGGGATGTATTTGTTGCTGTTACGAGCTCCATAGTCGTTAACAACGCCTATGGGATGTATTTGTTGCTGTTACGAGCTCCATAGTCGTTAACAACGCCTATGGGATGTATTTGTTGCTGTTGCGAGCTCCATAGACGTTATTAACGCCTATGGGATGTTGTTGTTGCAGTTTTAGCGTTCAGGGAACTAAGAGTTGCTCTAAACTACGGATAATGGCCGCTTTCTCATACCCGGAACCGCTCCACCTGGCGCCTAAGATTGGCGGATTGCTCCCGCATCGTCTCGGTGGATGCGGCAATCTCTTGCATGGCGGCAATCTGTTCTTGGGTAGAAGCTGCCGCATCTTGGGCGTTTTGGCGGATAAGTTCCGCAATATCGGCGACCTGCCGGGCTTCTTGCAGCGTCGATCGTACGACTTCGCTTTGGCTCGAGACGTAAGAGGCTACATCCTCCACGATCCGGGAGACGGCGCCGGTATCTCCGACGATGGCTTGCAGCGCAGCTGCCGCCTCCTGGCTATTGCCGGCTTCCCGGTCGGCTAACGAAGATTGATCCGCGATGGCCGACGCCGTATGGCGGACTTCCTCCCGCATTTCTCCGATCAGCCTGTTAATGTCATGAACCGCATTCGCGCTATTGGCGGCAAGCTTTTTTACTTCGCCGGCAACGACCGCAAAGCCCTGTCCGTGTTCTCCCGCATGAGCGGCCTCGATGGAAGCGTTAAGCGCCAGCAGATGCGTCTGATCCGCCAGCTCACCGACGAGACCGGAGATCGTATCGATCTCTTCTGCCCAACGCTCCAACTCGCGAACGGAGCGAAGCGAATCCCTGCTGGAAGCGGCAAGCTTGCGCATGCCTTCGACCGATAAACGGATAGACTCGGCGTTGCTGCCGATCGCTACTGCCATCCTCGCCGTTGTTTCAACGGCTTCGTCGGCCTGGCGGCTAATATCGTCCGTCGCTTGTACGACCCGTTCGACGGAGGTGAGCATGGCTTCCGCGCCCTGCGCCTGACGATCGACTCTCTTGGCGATATCGTCCATCGTGCCGGCGATCCGCTCGGCATGCTGCGCGGCTTCGCCCGCGGATGCCCGAAGCTGTTCGGAGTTGGCATCGGCAACCTTTGAACCATCGGAAATGCCGCTGATCATACCCCGCAAGCTGTCGATCATGCGGGAGAAGGATAGTCCGAGCTCCCGCATCTCGTCGTCGGAGCGTACATGGTTGATCTGGACATGCAGATCGCCTGCCGCGGCTTCGTTGGCTGCGCGGGTTAACACGATCAGCGGCCGAACCAGCCATCTCGCAGCCAGCCATCCCAGCAAGCCTGTCCAGAATATGCCTAGAGCGAGCGTCAAGCCGACGAAGATCCAGCCGGAGACTTGATCCCGCAACGCGGGCTGAACGACCAGCAGGCAGAATGCGCTGGTTCCGTAAGTGACGATGGATACGGCTACAATACCCATCACCATTTTGGCTACAATACCGAATTTTTTACCGGTCATAGATGTCGTCTCCTTTGGGCAGTTTGTCTATATTGTATCAGTTTGGGAGATGCTGGTGTGTGACGATGATCACTATCGGCCCGGATTCGACATATTTCGGCAGGTGCACTAAATTGAAGAACAGGGTAGTTATTGACTCTGCCTTGGAAAATTGATGTAATAGGAGGGAATGACAGAGAGGAGCAGGTACATGAACAGGGAGCTGAAAAGAAGGCTTCATCGTGATTATTTAAAGGTTTATCGCATATCGGAGCTTATTTCCAACGGCGTATTTTTAGCCGTTATTCTGACTTATCTCGGGCTGGCGCTTGCGTTCGACTGGACGCTGCTGCCCGTTTGGATCTGTGCGGGGTTGCTGGTCCTGTCGCTGATCGTATTTACATGGATCGTGCCCGGGGTGAAGTATAAGCGATTCCGCTACGAGCTGTTCGAGGAGGAGCTGGAGATCGAGTCCGGCATCATTTTTATCAGCAACGTGCTGGTGCCCATGGTTCGCGTCCAGCATGTCGAGCTAGGCAGCGGTCCGCTCATGCGCAAATTCGAGCTGGCCTCCATATCGGTTGTTACTGCCGCTACGACCCATAAAATCAGCGGATTGAAGCGGGACGACGCGGAGCAATTAAAGAGAAGCATAGGCAAGCTTGCCAAGGTGGACGAAGGCGATGAATGAACGTAGATCCCTTCATCCGTTGTATATTGCGTATGGGTTTCTCAGCGTTATTAAAGGTTTGCTGCCGCTAATAATAATCATGCTGCTTAGAGGTGTAAATTGGGATAAAGTACTGCAATGGTATTGGATTGCAGGAGCCGCGGGACTGTTTGCGCTGATGCTGGTCTTAAGCTATTTGCAATGGAAGCGGTTCGGCTTTTGGCTGGAGAACGATCGGATCGTGATCCGATCAGGTCTATTGTTTCGCGAAGAGAAGACGATCTACTATTCCCGAATTCATTCCGTCAATGTCGAGCAGCCGCTCATCCAACGATTACTCCGAACCGCGCAGCTTAAGATAGAGACGCCAGGCGGCGGCCAGAAGTCGGATGGCATCCTGCATGTGCTATCCGTTGCCGAAGCGAATCGGATCAAGGAGCAGCTTAGGGCGCATGCCGAAGGAACGGCTGCCACGACTGCGACGGCTGCCGCGGCAGCCAGGCGGGAGCTTGCGCATCCGAATGGCGATGCTGCAGAAACGCGTGAGGAGGCCCTTTTGCTTGATGATGCACTTCTGTCTGATGAAGCGGGAGAGAAGACTAGTGCGACTACATCTAGCGAAGGGCAAGTTCGACAGCTGCAAACTCCTGCTGGAAGCAATGGTACCTTACGTCAAGCGGAAGACTCCGTCAGGCTGGATACGGGACAATTGTTCAAGGCGGCTGCTACGTCGCTGAACTTCGGACTTGCGATCGCGTTTATCGGCGGCTTGTATTCGTTCGCCGACGATTTTCTGGAGCTGCTGCTGCCCGATGGTTTTTTTGAGCATCTGATAGAGGATACCCAAAGCTTGATGTCGAGCGTTCTGTTTATTGTTGGTATAGCCGTATTCGTCATCTTGTTTGCATGGGTGTTGTCCATCGGGTTATTCATACTGAAGTTTAGCGGCTTTACCATGGGCAGAGCGGGTCAACAGGTGAGCATCTCCTACGGATTGCTGGAGAAGAAGTCGTACGTGTTCGATCCGAAGAACGTGCAGGCCGTCATTATTAACGAAAGTATTTTGCGTCAATGGATCGGATTCGCGGAGGTGAGGCTGCAGATCGTCTCGTCCGACAAGCAGGAGCAGCTGATGCTGCATCCATTCGTCGCATTCCGGGATATTGACTCGCTGCTGGCGCGTTTCGTACCGGGCATGCGCGTATTCGATCCCAGGGAGCTGTCGGCCGCTCCTGCCAAGGCGCTGCTTTATTATCTCCGAGTGCCTTATATCATCGCCGTAATGATTAGCGCGGCTTGCATCGGATTTTTCGGCGTGGCCGGAATCTGGTCGGTGTTCCTGTTTCCTTTGGTCTACGCCTGGAGGAAAAGCTGTCATCGCGCAGCGGGAGGACTGCTCAAAGAGGGGCAGCTCACGCTGAGACATCGGCTGCTGCACAGAACGACTTATCTCGTGCGCAGACCCCGTATCGTTGCCCTTAAGGCGAAAAGCACGGCAGCTCAGCGTCGTAAAGGATTGTCATCGGTAGCTGTCCATGCGCTTGGCAGCGGCACGGCTTTCGGCGTGACGTGTCTGGATCGCAACCAAGTCGAAGAAGTGTGGCAATGGTATAGTCGGCATCCTGCGGCAAAAAAAGAGAAACGGAATTCTTGATTTTTTTTCGGCTATTGGCATCGGTGTACGGGACCTTCCCGTTCGCCGATTTTTTTTTCTCAACGAATGAACGAAATAGGCACTCTACTCGTCATAGAGTGGAATTGATTATTTGTCGAAGGGAGCAGCGCCAAAAACGTGGAAGACGAACCGAAGCTTGTGCAACTTGCCATTCGTGGCGATACGGGGGCTCTATCCGAGCTGCTGCGGCGAAATTACGTATTCCTTTATCAATACGCGCTCAAGCTGACAATGGACAGAAACAGAGCGGAAGATATCGTACAAGAGACGGCGCTCAAAGCAATCGAGCATATTGCCCTGTTCCAGGGCGGCTCCAAGTTCTCTACATGGCTGATCTCGATCGCCTCCCGCCTTGTCATCGACAAGGCGCGACGAAGCAAGAGAGAGCGCAGATGGCTGACAGAGGAGCGCTACACGAGAGGATTCCGATTCGAAGTGACGAGCAGGCTCGATGAGTGGCCGGATGCCGTTGAGGCGCTTGCGGAGCTGCCGGAGCATCACCGCGTCCCCATTTTGTTGAAGTATTATTACGGCTATTCGCAGGAGGAAATTTCCGAGATGCTGAAGGTGCCGACAGGGACGATCAAATCCAGGCTGCATGCCGGCATCAGGCGTTTAAGAGAGGAGTTGAGAGGACATGGGCAATGAAGATAAGCGGAACCAGCAATGGTTCGATGAGCGGATCGGAACCAAGCTGAGACGGTTGGACGAGGCGTTCGAGCCTCAGGCCCCTGAGTTGCAGACGATGGAAGTTTTCGTAGCGGAAGGGAAAATAGCGCTAAGAGAAAAAATGCGAAGAGATATGCTGATCTTTGTATTGCTGGCCGCAATCGTAGTCGCAGTCATGGCTTGGACGATCAACCGCAACTTGGCATTGTTTGTTGCGCTTCAGGCGCTCACAGCGTTGTCTGTAGCCGGATGGATGGCGCTCCATCTCCTTCGTCTCGCCTGGAAAGGGAGAACGCAATGGAAGAGAAACTAATACAATCCGTATGGTTCTGGCTTCTGATTGCGGCAATGCTGATTCCTCAGTCGACCTGGTTGTTCGTGGACGCGCGCAAGCGCGATAGCGGCCCCTGGTTCTGGGGGCTATGGGGATTGATTCAATTTCCGCTGCCGCTTGTCGCGTATTGGCTTCTCGTGCGCCGAGGATGGTGGAAGCGTATCAAACATGAATTACAATCAAGAGGGAGGAATCAAGATGAATGAAGAGCTGGCAATCTCAAAGCTAATTCCCATAATAGCTCCGTTCCTGGTTATTCAATTGATTTTGATGGTTATTGCAATAACGTTATGCATCAAGGCAGAAGCTACGAGAGGACCTAAGCCGATGTGGATTCTGATCATTATATTCGTAAACATTGTTGGTCCTGTCGCCTTTCTTATCGCAGGAAGGAAGAATGAGCGATGAGCATACTGCTGGAGGTATCCGGACTATCAAGAAGCTTCGGCTCGGTTCAAGCCGTAAAAGGAATCGAGTTTTCTGTCGGAGAAGGTCGCTGCGTCGCGCTTCTGGGACCTAACGGCGCGGGCAAAACGACGACGATTCGCATGCTCGCAGGATTATTGAAGCCGACTAGCGGAGCCATTAAATACGCAGGACAATCCGAGCGCGCCGATGTCAGAGAAGGGATTGGCTATCTGCCGCAGTCCCCTGCATTCTATCCATGGATGACGGGGCTGGAGTTTGCGGTTTATGCAGGCAAGTTGTGCGGACTGGGCGGCCGGGAAGCTGGACGGAGCGCAGGCGAATGGCTGGAGCGAGTCGGACTGAAGGATGCGGCCAAACGAAAGATAGGGGGTTATTCTGGGGGAATGAAGCAGCGCCTGGGGCTCGCACAAGCCCTTATTCATCGTCCTAAGCTACTCATCATGGATGAACCCGTATCGGCGCTGGATCCTGTCGGCAGACGCGAGGTGCTGGAGCTGATCCGCGAATTGAAGCGGGAGACGACGGTATTGTTTTCTACTCATGTGCTTCATGATGCGGAAGAGCTGTGCGAAGATATCATCATTATTAACAAAGGCGATATTGCGCTGCAAGGATCGCTTGAGGGCATACGCAACTCTTATCGGAAGCCGATTATCGAGCTTACGTTGGAACCGGACGAAGGATCGAGCCGATGGGCAAGGGAACTGGTCGAATCCGTTGCCGCCGGACAGGGAGGAAGCAATCCCCTTTTGGCAGATGCCGTGCTGCAGGGAAACGAGCTGCGTTTGAGCGTACGGGAGATGGAGGAGGCAAGGTCGCATTTGCTGCGATCGATCGTAGACAACGAGGTCAAGCTTGTTCGTCTCCAAGCGGGATATTCGACGCTGGAAGATCTTTTTATGAAGGTGGTTAGAATATGAGCAAGGGAGGCAAAAAGGGAGGCACATCCCGCTATGGAGCGCTGCTGGGCAAGGAGATGCTGGAGCTTGCGAGAAGCATGAAGCTGGTATGGGTACCGCTTGTGTTTGTCGCGTTAGGCATCATGCAGCCTGTCTCTATCTATTACATGCCGCTTATTCTGGAGCACGGGGGCAATCTTCCGGAAGGAACGGTGATCGAAATGCCGATGCCGCTCCCTTCCGAAGTAATGTCGGGTACGTTGTCCCAATTCGGCGTGATTGGCATACTTGTTCTAGTGCTGGTCTTTATGGGAGTCGTATCGGGCGAGCGCAGCAGCGGTACGGCTTCACTTATATTGGTGAAGCCTGTATCAATCATGGCCTATTTGGGATCCAAGTTGACGGCAATGCTGCTTCTTGCCCTGTTGTCACTGCTGTGCGGATATTTAGCCGCATGGTACTATACGGATCTGTTGATAGGAAAATTTGCTTTTGGGGAGTTTTTGGGCAGCTTTCTCTTATATGGATTGTGGCTTGCCTTCGCTATGGCTGCAACGCTGCTGTTTAGCACGATACTTCGCAGCTCCGCAGGAGCAGCGGCATGCGTGCTTGTGCTACTAGCTTTGTTATCCATTGCCGCCAACCTTGCACCCCATTTTGCGGGCTGGTTGCCAGGCGCTTTAAACAGCTATGCCGCGCAAGCGGCGAACTCGACGATAGAATACACGGACGTATTCGTCTGGGTCATCGTTTGCACCGTGCTGCTGATTGCAGGTGCGTATGCGCTCTCGTGTACGCAGCTCCGCAATTCGGCGACAATTGACTAAGCTTATCGGACAAGCATTTCCAAATATATGAAGTCAAACGGTTAGGCGAGGGGTTGGAGCGTCGGCGATTGAGAGGTATAATGAAGGTAATTAGAACCTCAAGGAGCTGACAGCGATGAAGTTAGTGGTGGAGCAAGCGGCAGCGCGTTGGTATAAGGAGCAGATGGATTTGTCGAACGGCGATGCGTTAAGAATATTCATCCGGCTGGGAGGCGACGGGAGCGTTCACCCCGGAATGTCCTTGGGCATAACGAAGGATAGTCCGCGAAGCGAAGGGCTTCGGCACGAGATTGAGGGTATTTTGTTCTTTATGGAAGAAGACAATTTGTGGTATCTGGAAGAAAAAGAACTTCGCATTTCATTCGATGACCGGTACGAGGAAATTTTGATGAAGATTGTTTGACGCAGTATAGAGCGGGAAGCTGCAGCCCGAGAAAATCGGGTTGCAGGGCGTAGCGGAGTAACTTTGGATGCTGTAACCCGAGAAAATCGGGTTACAGGGCCGCGCACACCTGTCCACATCGGCCAAGCCCGTTGTTCATACTCGAACTCAAAAAACCGTCAGGGTGTTTTATCCCTGACGGTTTTTCATGCTTCCAAAGCAGATTTGCTTTGCAAAGGTATAGAAGCCTCACCATCGAGTGGCCACGAAAGATGTTTTCTTCTTAGCCCTTGTTGTCTTGCGTTCCCTCGCTCAGTTCCTCAAACGACTTCACTTTGCCGTGCGTCGGCTTTTGATTGTGCTTGCGTTGATGCCAGGCGTTCTCCCGGCGGTTCTTGGATGATGACATAAATGAAGCACCTCCTTCCATGTCATTAGAATGGCATTCAGCTTCCTTCCGCATTCGTGGCAAAATGGACTAATCTCAGCTGACGTGGCCGACAATAATCGAGATGCGGCGTCCGAGCGGAGGCTTATTTTCTGGAGGATTGCCGGTATCGCAGAGGAGTAATATTGGCAATTTGACGGAAGGCCCTGCCGAATTGCACGAGCGAGCCGAAGCCGACTTGCTCCGCGATCGTAATGACCTTGGCGTTTGTCTCCTGCAGAAGTCGCTGCGCCTCCTGGATACGAACGAGATGAACGTAGGTCACAAGCGGGAAGCCGGTCACTTCCTTGAACATTCGGCTCAGATAGGCCGGACTGATCTCGAATCGTCTTGCCAGCTCCTCGAGCGAGACTTCATCCGCATAATGGGCGTTGATGTGACGCACGATAGAGGAGATTTTGCGATGAAGCGGACTGACATGGTCGGGAACCGTCACGGAATTGGTTTTAATAAAACGCGAAGCGAACAACAGCAGCTCGATCAAATAATGACGAATGGCGAAAGTTTGGCCAAGAACCGGCTCCCGGGCTTCGTCCGTCATGGAACCCAGGATACGCTGCACCATTCTGCGGCTTTGCAGATCAAGACGAAGCACGGGCGAGCCGATTGAAAGCGCATCGAGCAAGTAAGGGGCTTCCTCCAATGCGCTGCCCAGGAAGGAATCGCTAAAGTTGATAACGACGCGGGCATGGCCGAAGTCGCCGGAATCCGATGTCGCATGCAGCTCGCGCCGATTGATGAGCACCAGGTCGCCAGGCAAGATCAAGAAGGAGCGATCGCGAATAAAGTACATTCGCTCCCCTTCGTACAAGTAATAAAGCTCGTACATGTCATGCATATGCTGCGTACGCTCGAATGGCCCGGAGCGGCGGATATATTGAAGGTAGATCGGACCCTTCTCTTCATTGCCATAGGTGACTGTATCGGACATGCTGGTCAGGTCTCCTTGTTTGTCTCCAATTAGATAACAATCCTATTAATCGTATCACGAGGCGCAAAATATGAACAGTTTTAATCGGAAATAAGAATAAATGATAAGAAAATTTTCTATAATTGCGATACGATGGAGAAAAGCTAAAGGAGGCAATTCCCATGAAACAATTGGCTGAAGTATTGCAATCGGGCAATATATCCGAGTTCGTATCTTCCGAATATACCGTATATCCAAAATCGATTGCCAAAGCAGGCGGCACTACGATCGCGATCGTTAAGACGGCTGAGGGCAAAAAGTTGTTCGCTGTTGGCGACGATGATCTGTACGATGCTTTGGTTGGCGAACCTGCTCAAGGCGGAGAAGGCAAGTTATGCGCGCTGTCGCATGCCAATCGTCTGACCATCAACAACTTCTTCCCTTATACAGCTCCTCGCGCATTCGGCACGAAGGTGGCAACGATGGGACTCGGCGACCGACTTGGTATTGCCAGTCCTGGTCATATTGAGACGATTCAAGGCAAGGACATTCGTCCGGTACTGGCGCAGCAAAGCATTCGCGAGCTTGCGTTGACGGGCCGCACTTACGAAGACGTGCTCGACGCAGCCGCCTACGCCGTCCTTCAGGAAGGTTATACAGACGGTTATGGTGCGGACGGTGACCATCTCAAGAAAATCGAAGATATCGAATATGCGTTGCGTCTGGGCTTTACGATGCTGACGTTGGACTGCTCGGAGAATATAGACAACAGTATCGCCGGCGCCTCCGATGAGGAGCTCGCGGCGAAATACGAAGCGCTTCCTGCAAGCCTGCGCGAACAATACGAATCCCGCTACTTGGGCGAGGCTGCAGCCGTTCCGGGTGCAACGCTTGCTTTTACAAAGGAATCGCTTGTGAAGGACGTTCTTATCTACCATGAGGCGATTAACTTCATGGAAGAAATTTATAATCGCTACATTGCAACGCTGGATCGCGAGGTCGACTTCGAAATTTCGATCGACGAGACGGAGACGCCAACATCGCCAGAGGCTCATTACCTGGTAGCGAACGAGCTGCGTCATCGCGGCGTATCCATTTTCAGCATGGCTCCGCGGTTCTGCGGAGAATTCCAGAAGGGCATCGACTATATCGGAGACATCGCGCAATTTGAGCGCGAGTTGGCCAGCCATGCGGCAATCGCGGTACACTTTGGTTACAAGCTGAGCATTCATTCCGGCAGTGATAAGTTCAGTGTGTTCCCGCTCATCGGCCAGTATACGAAGGGGCTGTTCCACCTAAAGACGGCTGGCACGAACTGGCTGGAAGCCGTACGCGTAGTCGCTAGCGAGAATCCTTCCCTCTACCGTCGCATGCATCAATATGCGCTGGATCACTTCGAGGAGGCTACTGCTTATTACCATGTAACGACGGATTTGTCGGCGATAGCTCCGCTGGAAAGCGTGACGGACGAGCAGCTGCCGGCATATATGAATGAAAACAACGCTCGTCAGTTGCTGCATATTACGTATGGTTTGTTGCTGCAAGCGAAGAACGAAGATGGCAGCCTGACGTTTGCGGACGAGTTCTTCCAGACACTCTACGATCGTGAGGACGTATTTGTCGAAGGCTTGAAACGCCACATCGGAAAACATTTGGAGCTGCTGGGCAAATAAGTTAATCATATTTTGGCATGCTGGGAGGAACCTGCGGGAACACTGACGAGAATAGAAGTCAGGAGGGGATCCGTATGGCTAACCGAGGATTGGGAACGGCGCTTGCCGCAGTGGGGGCCGCGCAGTTGCTGAAGATTCCGATGCACGCATGGCGGACAGGGGAGTGGAGATTGGGCAAGGTTGTCGGCTCGGGCGGCATGCCCAGCTCTCACTCCAGCGGCGTAACGGCGCTTGCCGCCTACACGGCGGTCAAATACGGCGTGAAAACGCCGGAATTCGCAATCGCGGGCATGCTTGGCATCATCGTCATGTATGATGCGATGAACATTCGCAGGCATGCCGGAGAGATCGCGATCCAGGTGAACGATCTGGATGCGGACGTCGAGCGTTTGGCCGGCCATCATCCAGGCATCTACCACAAGCGGCGCGAGGAGAAGCTGAAGGAGTCGCTGGGCCATCAGCCGGGCGAGGTTTTAGCTGGTGCAATTCTTGGCGCAGCGGTAGGTGTTTTGGGCGCTATGACGGTTCGAGCTCGATAGTAACTTGCGACGGCGGAGTGCTGCTGTCACAGTTCGAATTTAAAGTAACAATGTATAAGACGTCTCGCGGATATCGATGCCGTGGGACGTCTTTTTAGTGTTTTTGTAGGTAAGGTACAGCCTCTGTACCCCCGCCAGCGTCGCATTGTACTCGGTTTTTCATACACATTAGCCCTCGTACCCCCGCCAGCGTCGCATTGTACTCGGTTTTTCATACACATTAGCCTTCGTGCCCCCGCCAGCATCGCATTGTGCTCGGTTTTTCATACACATTAGCTCTCGTACCCCCGCCAGCGTCGCATTGTACTCGGTTTTTCATACACATTAGCCCTCGTGCCCCCGCCAGCATCGCATTGTGCTCGGTTTTTCATACACATATGCCTCTGTCCCCCCACCAGCGTCACATTGTACTCGGTTTTTCAGACACATATGCCTATGTACCCCCGCCAGCGTCGCATTGTACTCGGTTTTTCATACACATTAGCCTTCGTGCCCCCGCCAGCATCGCATTGTGCTCGGTTTTTCATACACATTAGCCTTCGTGCCCCCGCCAGCGTCGCATTGTACTCGGTTTTTCATACACATATGCCCTTGTGCCCCCGCCAGCGTCGCATTGTACTCGGTTTTTCATACACATTAGCCCTCGTGCCCCCGCCAACGACGTATTGTACTCGGTTTTTCATAACCGCTTGACTCCTTTATATAAATTGTATAAAATTTAATTAATAAAAATATAAATAAAGGGCGTGGATGATATGTCCATTTACAATATTCCGGTAAAGAACATTAAAGGAGATCAAGGAACCCTTGCACCATATCAGGGCGACGTTATGCTTATCGTCAATACAGCGACTGGCTGCGGTTTCGCGCCTCAGTTCAAGGGGCTGCAGAAGCTGCATGACGATTATTCGGACCAGGGCTTTGCCGTGTTGGGCTTTCCGTGCGCGCAATTCGCGAATCAAGAAAAGGGCGATGACAAAGAGATTGAGCAAGCCTGCGAATTGAACTTCGGCGTAAACTTCCCCTTGTATTCCCGAATAGACGTAAAGGGGAAGGACGCACATCCGCTGTTCCGGCATCTGACGGACGAAGCAAGGGGCGTGCTTGGCACCAAGTCGATCAAGTGGAACTTCACGAAGTTTCTCATCGACCGTCAAGGCCGCGTTGTCAAGCGGTTCGCTCCGACAGATGAGCCGGCCAAGATCGAGTCTCATATCCGCGAGCTGCTGTAAAACGACCAAGATAGTTTGGAAGATACTCGCAAGAAGCTATACGTCGCTGGTACGACCATCAAGTAACGCTGCGAACAACGCAACAAGCAACGCCGAGAACCAGGCATCAAGCAACGCGTTGAATAACGCTACGAACAACGCATCAACCAATGCCGCGAACAACGCATCAATCAACGCGGCGAACAACACAAAACCTCCGAGGGAGCTATAACCCACGGAGGTTTTATTGTGCGCGCATACCGACCAGGGACGGGGGTGCCCGGCAAGGCAGGTGTGATATACTGGCTCAATAAGCCTATTCATTCTAAATAAGCTATATGTACGTACTACATAAGCTATGCACACTACATAAAGCTTTACATCTTACATAAGCTGGGAACCGAAGCGGCAGCGCGGGAAGGAGCAATCGGCGTGTTTAAAATTATGGTCGTAGAGGACGACGAAAAAATACGGGCGATCGTGGCGGAGAGTTTGCGAAAGTGGCAGTACGAGGTGCTCGAAGTAACGGCATTCGACGGGATCGAAGAGCAGTTCCGCAGTCACGAGCCCCATCTTGTGCTGCTCGACATTAACCTTCCCGTCTTCGACGGCTACTATTGGTGTCAGCGCATAAGGGCCATTTCGAAGGTGCCCATCCTATTCCTGTCGTCGAGAAGTCAAAATATGGACATTATCATGGCCATCAATATGGGGGGCGACGATTATGTGCAGAAGCCGTTCGACTTATCGGTACTCGTGGCAAAAGTAAGCGCTCTGCTAAGGCGCAACTATACCTACCAGGACGAGGCGCTGGAACTGCGTCATCGCGGCTTGTCCTTCCATCTATCCAACTCCTCCGTCGAAGCGGAAGGCCAAACCGCGGAGCTGTCGCGCAATGAATTTATTATTTTACAGGCGCTCATGCGAAATATTGGGAAGATCGTATCGCGGGACGAGCTGATGCATGCGTTATGGAAGGACGAACAATTCGTTGATGACAATACGCTCACCGTCAACGTCAATCGGCTGAGGCGCAGAATCGCGGAGCTCGGCCATGATGATTTCATCTCCACCCGCAAAGGAATGGGGTACATAGTGGAATGAAGCTGAAGCCGGTATGGAAGTTTATCCGCTACCAACGATCGTATATCATCATGTGTTTCGCTTGTTATTCGCTTGCGATGGTCGTCAGCTACGCCGATCCCGGGATCCATTATAAATGGGACACGTACCTGTACGGATTGGGGTTATTGGCGGTGTTAATTACGGCTTTTTTTGCCTATCGGTATGTGCGGGAGACGCGAAGCATAACCCTTCTCCGCGAAGAAGAGGGCGAGCCGATGACGCTTGAAGGCGAGGCTTGCCAAGACGAGCTGCACAGAATGGAGACGGAGCATATCCGCAAGCTGAACGAGGTAAACGATAGAGGACTGGAGTCGTATCGGTTTATGGTGTCGTGGTTCCATGAGATCAAAACGCCGATCGCCGTGCTCAGGCTGATCCAACAGACCGATCCCCGTGAAGCCGACATGGACGAGGAACTGTCCAGAATCGAGCATTACGTGGATCAGGCGCTTTATCACGCCAAGCTGGACAGCTTTCATCAGGATTACGACATCGTCTCCTGCGATTTGGAGCAGCTCGTCAAGAATATGGTGAAGCAGCATGCCAAGACGTTTATCGCGAAAAAAATCAAGCTCGCCCTGCAAATTGAATCCGCTGCCGTACAGAGCGATCCCAAATGGCTGTCGTTCGTCCTTCAGCAATTGATCACGAACAGCTTGAAATATACCGATACGGGAGGCGAAATGAGCATCACGGCTTCCGAGACGGCTTCGGAGATCCGGCTCACGGTTCGCGATAACGGAGCGGGTATCGATCCGAAGGATCTGCCCCGTATCTTCAATCGAGGTTTCACGGGCGAGAACGGAAGAGTGTATGGGAAATCGACGGGGATGGGGCTATATTTGGCACAGGAGCTGTGCGCGAAGCTGGGTCATTATTTGACATGTCAATCGGAGAAGGGGAGTTATACGGAGATGACGATTCATTTTCCGCGCAACCATGATCCGTATCTGGATGCCATGCGCATTCGTGAGAAAAGCCGGGAGCATTAGAGCTTCCGGCTGACGATGCGTTCGTACACGCTGGCGGAGGAAAAGTACAGCATAACGTAGATCACGAAGTACACGGCCATGGAGCCGATCACGATGGACGTGAGCTGAGGGTAATCCTGCAGCGTCGAGAGCATGTAGGAATCTATGATGAGCCAGCTGTTCAACAGGCCGAGCACCAGCGGCGGGGCGAAGACGAACAGCAGTTGCTTGCGAATGACTGCTTTCACTTGACCGCTGCGAATGCCGAGCTTGCGCAGCGTATCGAATTGCGCCATGGCGTCCGTCGCTTCCCGCAGCTGACGGAAGTAGATGACGCTCGCCAGCGCGAACAGCGCGATAACTGCCAGGAACGCCCCGGAGAACAACAGGAGCGAGGAGCTCTCGATCTGCTTGGAGTAGACGTCGGCGAAGGAGGAGTAGTACCCTTCCGGCGCCGCGGAATAGAATAGCAGCTGCACTTGCCGGGACAACTCTTCCGCATTCCCTGCATCTTCGATGGTATAGATTTGAAACGTCTGCTCCTCGGCGGATGGCCGCAACGAAGCATAGGCATCATCGGCGATGACGAGAACGGCTGCCTTGCTGCTCATGGAATCGTCGATAGTCGTTCTCCATCCCAGCAGCGAGTAGTCGAGCTGCTCCTTGATGGTGAGAGTTAGAGGAGCTGAGCCAACCTGGATCTCGAAGACGGGCTGCGAGCCTGCCGGATGAACGAGCGGAATATCGATGCCGGCGGATAACGCGATGGTCTCATTGCCGCTTAGTTCGCTCGGCTCGGGATGTCCCCTTAGCTGCTCGAACTCCTTGAAGGTGCTCCAAGGCACCAACAGCAGGCCTTCAAGAAACTGCTCCTCGCCTTGGAAGGCGATCTCCCTGTCGGAGACGGCATCGGCCTTTAAGGTGTGCAAGACGCGATAGTCGAGCACGGGATGCTCGTTTTCGAAGCCGCGAATCAGGGCGTCCAGCTTGGAGTCGGTTTCCCCATCCAACGTTTCGAAAGCAATGTCGTTGGGAAGATTTTTTTCCGTTGCGCTGAATTGAACGCTATAATTGATGGCGACGAAGCTGGTCAGCAGGATGAGGGCCGAGCTGAACAAGGTGATAAACGTGAGATTAAGCGCATTGCTTCTGGCCTGGAAACGAAGCGAGGAAGTCCAAAGCACCGTGTTCCCCTCATGATAACGAGGCATCTTGCCCAGCCTCGCCAGGATCCAGCCGGTGAACTGGCGGAAGAACAGCCATGTTCCCGCAATGATTCCCACAGAAACGGCGGTCATGGAAATCAGGCCGTACTCCTTCCAGACGATGGATTCACGCCCCAACACGATCAGCACGTAAGCTTGAATCAGCAGAATAATGGCAAGAAGGGCGGGAATCGCCGATGTTCGAATCGGTTTCTCCATGATCGACCGGGCGTGGAACAGCTCGACAAGCTGAACGCGGTGGACCGTGATGAGATTCTGCAACCAGATGATAAGGATGATGGCGGCAACTACGGCTGCCGTCGTGCCGACCGCGCCAGCTTTGAACGACAAGGAAACGCTCTGGTCGTATTGCATCAGTTTCATGAGCAGCATGCCGAACCACTTCGACAGCAAGCCCCCGAGCAGAATGCCGGACACGAGAGAGAGGGCGCTTAATATAACCGTCTCATAGAATAACATCCGGGTCACTTGCCTCTCGCTCATGCCGAGCAGCAAGTACATGCCAATCTCTTTTTTGCGTTGCCTCATGAAGAAGGAATTGGCGTACAGGATAAACAAGATAATGAATAGACTGATCGCGATGGAAGCAATGGTTACCCCTTGGCGAAACATATCGCTGTTCCGGAGTACGTTCAGAATATCTTCATTATACATAAGCGACGAAAAGGTGAAATGAATAACGACGCCTGCGATCATCGCGAACAGATAGATGGCATATAACCGAATATTGCGATTGGCGCCGCGAAGCGTCAGTTGGAGCAGGCTCATACCCGTCCACCCCCGAGCAGGCTTTGCGATTCCAGAATGCGATCGAAGAACGACTTGCGGGACTGGTCGCCCGCATACAACTCGTTCACAATGGAACCGTCGCGGAGGAAGATGACGCGATTGCAATAGCTCGCCGCATAAGGATCATGCGTCACCATCAGGATCGTCGTGCCGAATCGGCCATTCATGCCGGCCATCTCTTCCAGCAGCTCTGTCGCGGATCTGGAATCCAGAGCTCCGGTAGGCTCGTCCGCGAAGACGACGGCGGGATTGGTGATAAGCGCGCGGGCGGATGCGGTCCGCTGCTTTTGTCCGCCGGAGATGCCGGACGGATACCTGTCGAGAATAGCCCCGAGCTGCAGCGCCTCGACAAGCGGATGCAGCCGCTTCTTCATCTCGTCGATCTTAAAGCCCCTCAGCGATAGAGGCAGCAAAATATTTTCCTGGACGGTGAGCGTGTCGAGCAGATTATAATCCTGAAAGATAAAGCCCATCCGCTCCTGACGGAAACGGCGAAGCTCCTTTTTGCCCAGAGATAGCAGCGACTGCTGTCCCAGCCATACTTCTCCGCCGGTTACCCGGTCAATCGTCGACAGTACGTTCATTAGCGTCGACTTGCCGGAGCCCGACGGCCCCATGATGGCTGTAAACTCTCCTTCGTTAACCGTAAGGTCGATATTGCGAAGCACGGGCGTCTTGCCATAACTTTTGGATACATTACGGGCACGAATAATAGGCGTTTGCATAAGGTTTCTCCTCTCTGTTTCTTGTCTCTGTCCTCACTATACCGTCCGCACGTTTCCCGTTCCATCGATTCATCGAGTTGCAGGGTGACACTTCTGTCACATACGGCTTTAATGCGAACAACCTTTTATAGTTGTTTTTTACTGTTGTAGGATAACAAAATTGAAGGTAATATTATACAATCGAATGCCGGAAAGCGGGGAGTTCCTTTGACTTTTTTAAAGCGATTGGATTGGTTTTTTAAGCAAAGATGGCGCAGTTACGCGATCGCGATTACGTTAATGACGATTGTCAGTCTGCTCTCGTCCATACCTCCGAGATGGATTGGCAATACGGTTGACGCCATTAGCACAGGCGAGTTGACTAGAGATGACTTGGGCAGGAAGGTTATGCTTCTGGTTGGCTTGGCTCTGCTCACTTATGGACTTGTCTACGTATGGATCACCACTTTATTCGGCAATTCGGTACTGGTAGAGAAGCTGCTTCGCGGCAGACTGCTGGCGCATTTGACGGTACTGAGGCCGTCCTTTTTCCACAAAAACAGCACGGGCGGATTAATGGCTCTTGCCACCAACGATGTGCTTGCCATCGGGAATACGGCGGGGTACGGCGTTATGACGCTGGTCAATACGCTCGTCGGGGCATCCGTCGTCATCGTCATGATGGTGACCTTCGTCTCTTTCAAGCTGATGCTTGCAGCCTTGCTGCCATTGCCGCTGCTCGCCTTTGTCATTATAAAGCTGGGCGGAAAGGTGCGCATCCGCTTTATGGCGGCGCAAGCTGCGTTTGGCAATATGAACGATCATGCGCTGGAGTCCATCTCCGGCATTCGCGTCATCCGCTCCTATGTGCAAGAAAACGCCGATCTGGCCGCCTTTGGCCGCGTGACGGAAGATGTCATGACAAAAAATCGTCAGGTGTCGCTTCTTAATGCCATGTTCCATCCCCTGATCTCTATTATTGTCGGCATCAGTTATACGATCAGCATCGGCTTTGGCTCCTATCTGGTGCTCGAGAACGAAATTATGATCGGACAATTGCTGACGTTCAATATTTATCTCGGCATGTTGATCTGGCCTATGATTTCCTTCGGCGAATTCATCAACGTGCTGCAGCGTGGAACCGCTTCAGCCGACCGGCTGGACAAAGCGTTTGACGAGCGGCCAGATGTAACGGAGCCCGATAACCCTCTATCCGTGGACATTCCTGCAAGCGTCTCGTTCAATCGTCTCAGCTTCACCTATCCCGGCGCGGCTGCGCCAAGCTTGTCGGGGATCAGCTTCCGCCTCGAGAGAGGAGAAACGTTGGGGATCGTAGGCAAGACCGGCAGCGGAAAGAGCACGCTGCTGAAGCAGCTGCTGCGGCAATATCCCGTGCAGCCGAATGCAGCGTACATCTCGGATGCGCCGATTGAACGGATTCCGTTGGAGCGGATGCGAGAGTGGATCGCTTATGTGCCGCAGGAGC
Source organism: Paenibacillus agaridevorans (assembly GCF_018604145.1). Taxonomy (NCBI): domain Bacteria; kingdom Bacillati; phylum Bacillota; class Bacilli; order Caryophanales; family Paenibacillaceae; genus Paenibacillus; species Paenibacillus agaridevorans. Next base: position 8,903,808 of record NZ_CP075889.1, read on the forward strand.
ATCTGCTGCTGTCGAAGTCGATCCGCGACAATATCGCGCTCGGCAAGCCGGATGCAACGGATGGAGAAATTGACAAGGCAGTTGCGATGGCCTCCTTCGACACGGATATCGCGGGCATGCCGGAAGGACTGGCGACGATCGTCGGAGAAAACGGCGTCATGTTGTCCGGAGGACAGAAGCAACGCCTTGCGATTGCACGCGCTCTTCTCGTCGATTCCGAGATGCTGCTGTTCGACGATTCGTTGTCCGCCGTGGATGCCCGTACGGAAAGCCGCATTCTGAAGGCGATCCGCCGGGAGCGGGCCGGCAAAACCACATTTATTACAACGCATCGTCTATCCGCTGTCAGTCACGCGGACTGGATTCTGGTGCTGGAAGGCGGCAAAGTGCTGGAAGAAGGCACGCATGAGCAATTGATGCTGCTGGGCGGCTGGTATAAGCAACAATGGGAGCGCCAGCAGATGGAAGCCAGCCTGGAGGAGCAGGGGGATGAGCATGGAGATGCATAACGAAGGCAAAAAGGCTGGAGCGGCAACCATCAAAAAGCTTCTGGCCTATGCGCTGACATATAAGTTCAGAATTATTGGCGCTATTTTGATCCTGTGCTGCGCGGTAGGGGCAGAGCTGGCTGGCCCGTTTATCGTAAAAACCATTATTGACGATCATCTTAGCACAGGAGGAAATGGCGGAATGGCGCCGGTCCTTACGTTGCTGGCAATCTATGTGGGGCTGCTAGTTGCCGCGGGCGGACTGCACTTTCTGCAATCCTACCTGCTGCAGGCGACAGCGCTGCGAATTATTCGCAATATGCGGATGGATCTTATGCGCCAGATTCACCGGATTCCGCTCCGTTACTTCGACAACACGCCGATCGGGGCTATCGTGTCGCGCATTGCGAACGATACGGAAGCGATCCGCGAGCTGTTTATGAGCTTCATGGCGACGTTCGTGGTCAGCTTAGTGCAGCTCGCCGGCATTTATACGGCTCTATTCTTGCTCGACGTTAAGCTGGCTCTGCTCTGTTTGCTGCTGCTGCCTTTATTCGCCGTCATCATGGTTGTGCATCTCAAATTCTCGAAGCGGTACATAGCCATCATGCGCGCGCGTCTCAGCGATATGAATGCGATGATTAATGAATCTATCAATGTGATGCCTATTATTCAGGCCTTTCGCAGGGAGAAGCGCACCATCGAGGAATTCGAAGAGCTGAATCATGACAGATACGTAAATCAGGTTAAGCAATTCCGCGTGTTCTCGTTATCATCCCGAAATATCGTCGGCACAATCGGAGCGCTATTAACGGCGTTCGTTCTCTGGTATTTCGGCGGTCAAGCGTTGTCCGGCGTCATTCTGTTCGGCGTTCTGTACGCGTTCATCGATTACCTGGGCCGAATCTTTCAACCTATAATCGGCATATTCGATCAACTAACGAATGCCCAACGGGCATATGTAGCGGCTGAGAAGGTGTTTGCGATTATGGACATGGAAGGCAGGGATGTCGAGGAGACGCCTTCCCGGATTAGACAGAATACGCGAGGCGATATCGCATTCCGCGACGTATCGTTCTCCTACAAGAAAGGAGAGCAAGTGCTGCGAAATATTTCGTTCGAGGTCAAGCGGGGGCAAACACTGGCGCTGGTCGGCCACACGGGATCAGGCAAGAGCTCCATCATGAATCTGCTGCTTGGCTTCTATGAGCCGGATCAGGGAACCATTGCGATCGACGGCAAGGACATCGGCACGATGTCCAAACAGGAGCTTCGCAAACCGATGGGGATCGTCCTGCAGGATCCTTATCTATTCGCGGGCGATATCTCCTTTAACGTCAGCATGTATCAGGAAGGCATTACGCAAGAACGTGTGGAAGCCGCGTTGCGGGAGGTTGGCGCATCATCCTTTATCGACTCGCTGCCGGGCGGCGTTCATGAGCCTGTCGTTGAACGGGGAAGCACCTTCTCGGCAGGGCAGCGGCAACTGATCTCGTTCGCCCGCGCGCTTGCCTATGATCCCGCTATCCTTATCCTGGACGAAGCGACGGCCAGTGTCGACAGCGAGACGGAACATATCATTCAGCGTGCGCTTAAGGTCGTCAGCGAAGGGCGCACCACGCTGATTATTGCCCATCGGTTGTCGACGATTCGGGAGGCGGATCAGATTCTGGTACTGCACCGGGGCGAGATCGTCGAGCGGGGGGATCATGATTCCTTAATGGCGATGGAGGGCAGATACTACCGGATGTACCGGCTGCAGATGGGAGAATCCTCCGGAGAAGCGCAGCCCGCCGCCGCTTCCAAACCATAAGCATGGCTTATCATATAACTCCGCCGCTCTAACAGAGCGGCGGAGCTTATTAAATTTCGAGGAGTTTTTCGTCATATGTGGACGACCGAAGGTATGGAGCAAAGCGCTCCTCTGATTGCGGAAATAAGGTCCCATATGGGGCTGGCTATTAATTGTTCCGTTTAGATTTTAAAATCCCGCCAAACGATCCATATAAGGGCCCTCATTTCCGTAAACAGGTTGGTTGGCGATGATCGATTGCGGATTCATTGTGAGTAACTGAGCTGAAACGTTCTGCTTTCGCTAACGGACCTCAGCGCCTCTATTTGCAGCATTTTCACGATATTGAAAATCTAACGGACTCAGATGCCGCTATTTGGTGCATTTCCGCCCATTCTATGCGGTTTTGACGGAAGTAAGGTCGTCTGTGTCCGTTACGATCAGCCTTTACTTAACTGCGCTGCCGTCAACAATGAATCGACAGCCTCTATTTGTCCGTTAACAGAGAGGTCTTATGTTTTGCGTTCTAATGATGAACGGCTCTAACGGATGTGATCCGATTTAGGGCATGAAACAAGTCCTCATTGATCTCAAATAGATATTGATGCAAGTTTGATCAAAAAAGTTTATAATGAGAATCAGCAATCTTCAATGAGGGGGAACTTGTTTGCCGCACCGAGAACATAAAAAGCTTTCCAGTCTCGAAATCATAAAACGCTTTGTTTTCCTTACGATCGGTTCTGTCCTGATGGGCGTGGCCCTGGAGCTTTTCCTTGTACCGTTCCAGATAATCGATGGCGGCATTGCCGGTATATCCATTATGTTGTCCGAGCTTACTCCTCTTCCTCTTAGCGTCTACTTATTTCTTGCGAACGTACCGTTCCTCATCCTCGGCTACAAGCAATTAGGCAAAACTTTTGCTCTGTCTACTCTCTACGGCATTACGGTTATGTCAATTACTACGGCTTTTTTGCATCATGTTGGCGCTTTTCCGGAGGATAAGCTGCTGGCTGTCCTATTCGGCGGTATGATTCTGGGGGCGGGCGTAGGCCTTGTCATCCGTTATGGAGGCGCCCTCGACGGCATAGAAGTGGTATCCATCCTGATCTCCAAAAAGCTGCGCGTTGCGGTAGGACAAGTCATCATGGTCTTTAATCTTTTAATCTTTCTGATTGCAGGTTTCGTCTTCGAATGGACCTCCGCCATGTATTCCATCGTGGCCTATTACATAGCGATCAAGGTAATCGATATCGTTGTCGAAGGATTGGAGGAATCCAAGTCGGTGACGATTATTTCGAAGGAACATGTCGACATTTCCCAGGCAATTATCGATCGGCTTGGCAGAAGCACCACGCTGCTGCAAGCCCGAGGGGGGTTCTCCGGCGATGATCTTCAAGTGGTCTATTGCGTAGTATCCCGGCTCGAACTTGCTAAGCTAAAGTTGATCGTGCACGAATACGATGAGAAGGCGTTCATCGCGATCGAGCATGTCTCTGACGTGCTGGGAGGCAATTTTAGCAAAAACAGCATTCATTAAGCGTTTAAAGGCGATGCCATGGACAGAGGTCCTGACATCGCCTTTGTTATTTAACGCTGGATTAAGCGCTACATAGACACAGGCGGCTGCACGGGAAGGGACTTGCCCTGATCACGAACGCCTAACAGAAATAACAGTGCAATGACCATTCCGGCGGCTGCAATATAGAACAGCATGGAGTAACCCATCCAATCGATAATGACGCCCATCAATGGCGGAGAGGAGATGGCGGCGATGGATGAGGCAATATAATAGATGCCGGTACGCGTGCCGATACTGCTCTCTTCGCCTAACTGAACGATGAACGGATAAGAGTTAATGTTGATGCACGCCCAGAAAACTCCTCCTATGAGCAGCATGATCCGCAAGAGCAGCACCGATTCGATCAGCGAGACCAACGAAAAGACGACGATAAGGCCGATTATGCCAAGCAAAATGATCTTTTTTTTGCCGAATCGATTGCCTAACATTCCACTAGGGATGGCCGCGATGACGAAGGAGAGCGAAAAAAAGGCGAGCGAAAATGCCGCAGCGCTGTCCGTCATGCCCAGCCGATTCGTTCCATAGAGCGTAAACAAGGCTTCGACTCCTTGGTAGGAGAAAAACCAAAAGAAAATCGCCCCTAACAGAAATAGCGTAGGCTTATTCCATTCTTTTCGGTAGTCGCCAGGCTGCGCTTCCGCTCTGCGTTCCAAGACGAAGCTGGCTGCATGCGGTTCCCGAATGACGAAAAACAATACCGTCAAACAAAGCAGCGTAAGTACGGATGATGTTAGAAAGGGCAACGATGTATGCCAGTCGTTTAAATAAGCGCCTCCGGCAAAAGCAAGGATGGAGCCTACGCCTCCCATGAAATTAATGATGCCGTTAGCCTGCGTTCGCTTCCCGGGCGGTGTCAAATCCGGCATCAAAGCTACGGTAGGCGATCGGTATAGGCTCATGGAGAGATTCATAAGCACCATAAACAGAATCAACGTCACGATCCCGTTATGCCATGGAATTAATGCTCCGAAGACGGCGGCCAGCGGCATGCCGATGAGCAGGAAGGGCATCCGTTTGCCGAACTTTGTGCGGGTCCGGTCACTCTTGCGTCCGATCCAGGGCTGGAGGAACATCGCAAAGTAATTGTCGATCGTCATCATGAAGCCGATAAGCCCCACGTTCTTAATAAAATGCTCCAAATAAAGCGGCACATAAGCGTTGTACAAAGCCCATGTAATGCTGATGCTAAAGAAGCCGAGACCAAGCAGCCAAATTTTTCGTGGGGCGTAGGCTATGGCAGTCATCGCTACCTCCTGCTCTGAATGAGCTTGTGCAGGCGGTCGGGATAATCCGTAATGATGCCGGCAACACCTGCTTCGATAAGACGGAGCATCTCTGCTTTTTCATTAACGGTGAAGGGGTGGTAGACGATGCCGGCTTCTTCCGCTTCCTTTACCCATTCGGGAAGGACGGCATAATGATACGCGTGCAAGGCATCCGCATTCAGCGTCGCGGCATATTCCCAAGGCCGATATAAGCCCTCCATATATAAAATGCCGGTGCGAATGTCCGGGGCCAGCGACTTGCAGAGCGCCAGCGAATAATGATTGAAGCTGGACAGGACGACGCGATCGGCCAAGCCTGCCTGGCGTACGGCCGAGATAACTTCGGCTTCCATTCCCGGATATTGGACGACGCCGTTCTTCAGTTCCAGATTAAGAATAAGCTCTGATTCCGCGGCCAATGCCAGCAGCTGATCCAAGGTTGGAATACGTTCGCCAGCAAACGATGCGTCGAACCAGCTGCCGGCATCAAGCTGGCAAATGGCTTCGTAATCGGTGTCAACGACGAGACGAGCCGCACCAGCCGTTCGTTGCAGCGACTCGTCGTGAATACAGACGAGCACGCCATCCTTCGTTCGTTGAATGTCTGTCTCAATGCCGGTTGCGCCTAGCTCCAGAGCACGGGCGAATGCGGCCATCGTATTCTCCGGACAATAAGCGCTGGCACCTCGATGGGCGAAGTTGATCATGGAATTCATGGGGACACATCCTTTTTCCTTTTTTATAAGAAGTATACCGCTGTTATGTTCGAACCATGTTAAACGCGCGAGTTGAGTTTATTCGAAAAAACGCTTACAAGATGATCGTAGCATATACGAAGTAAGATGAATAGGGGAGACGAAAGAACGAAAGCCTGGTCTTTTATCGAGGATTAAAATGCGACTTTACATACCCTTGGGGGGTATGATAACATAAGGGATAGAAAGGTATACCCCGGGGTGGTATTAACTAAAAATCATTATGGAGGATGATAACAATGGCAAACGTTGTATTGAAGGTAGAAGGCATGAGCTGCGGTCATTGCGTGAGTTCGGTAGAGAAAGCGGTAAGCGAAGTTGGCGCGAGCGGTCAGGTCAGCCTGGCGGACAAGAAAGTAACGGTGGAGTATGATGAAGCCAAAGTAAGTCTGGATGCCATTAAAGCGGCAATCGAGGAACAAGGATACGATGTGGGGTAATCGGAAAGGGGAAATAAAATAATAGCTGAGAATTGGACAGGGCTGCCCTGTCGGCGACAATCGTCGCCGGCCAGGCAGCCCTTATTGCATATATTTAACCTGCCATGTCCTTAATCAGGACGGCATATTATCCCCGCAGCTTATCGTAAACAGCATGTGCATCACAGTTGTTTGTGCGTCTTATTTTTCCCAAAACAACGAAAGCCCTACCTCTCTTCCGTCCTTGCGGCTCCATTGACCGCGCCAGTGTGAATCAGAAAAACAGTTGAAACATGAGCCTAGATTCGTTAGTCAAGATGATCAAATACAGAGGGTATAGTTGATTCTTACTGGGGATCTATAGGGGTTAAATATTACATTCTTATTATCATATCATCATAAGTAGGATAATGCAAGTGTAAGTTTGTCTCCTGATTCGCCAAAAATACGGCGAGAGAAGCTGCCCGAGAATGACATTGGCTTAGTTGGACATCATAGGATGATAAGGGAGGGATTCAAAAATGCCGCAGTGGATCGAGATTGTCATTCGAACGCTGGCTGCTATGGCAGTTCTGTTCATTCTGACGAAAGTGCTTGGCAAACGCCAAATATCGGAGTTGTCGCTCTTCGAATACATTACGGGCATCTCCATCGGCAACATTGCCGCTTACGTATCATTGGATCTGGACAACTTATGGTACCTCGGAATCGTATCGCTGCTGGTGTGGGTTAGCGTATCGGTAGGCATCGAATATTGGACCGTTAAGAATAGAAAGGTCAGGGATCTTGTAGACGGAAAAGGCAGGGTGCTCATCAAGGACGGCAAATTGTTGAAGGAGGAACTGAAGAAGGAAAGGCTGACCTTGGACGAGCTTCTGGAACAGCTTAGAAGCAAGGATGCCTATCGTGTGGCGGATGTCGAATTCGCCGTTATGGAGTCAAGCGGAGAACTTAATGTATTAATGAAGAAACAGTATCAGCCCATCACCCCGGATATGCTGGGATGGAAGATGGCGGAGGAGAAGCCGCCGCATACGCTTGTCATGGATGGCATCGTATTAGAGAAGGAATTGGAGCTTTCGGGCGTAACGAGGGGTTGGCTGCGTCATAAGATGAGTCAGCAGAAGCTGAAGCTTGAGGATGTATTGCTGGCACAGTTGGACAGCGACGGCACAACGCTTCATATTCAAACGGCCGATGGACGAAGTTTTCCTCAAAAGAAAGCGGACAAACCTGCCGATCGAATACGCCAAATGACCGCTCAGCTTGAGGACGAACTGAAGCGGCTGGAGCAAGCGGCCCGCAACGAAGCGGACAGGCAGGCCTATCGCTCCGCTCTCGACCGCCTTCAAACGGGCATGAACGGGAAGTAGCAGCCACAAAAAAGCATACGAGGAGCTCCCCATTCGATGGAAAGCTCCTCGTGTTTTCTCGTGTTTCTTCTATAATAAATGTTACGATTAGCGTCTGTTGAACTTGCGCAGCTGCCAATCCTGCGGCGAGTAGTGACCGGGTTCCGTAATGGGGGCGGGACGTTCCGCAGCCCCGTCGAATTCGTATTGAACAACTTTGTTGAAGGTGTCGACCAAAGGCGTTAACGATCGGCCGGCCCATGCTTCCGAAGCGAAACGAACAAAATAATTGTTGAACTCCATATTGGCGGAAATATGAACCTCCTGGATCATAGGGGATTCTTCGCGAATGCGCTTCGCAATCGTCTGTTTCAGTTCATTGGACAAGTTCTGGTGGTCCATAACGGTAAAGAAAGAATTGTACGGCGTCACGATAGCGTAAGGGCTGCTGTATGGCGAACCGGAATCGATATTGAATACGCCGCCGTTGGAGCCGGTATTGTTTTGCTCGTCCGTGCCGCCCTTCGCTTTCGTACCCACTGCCGACCAGTCCAACAGAATGGCTACATATGCGTTTTTGTCCGTCAGCATGACAATCGCATTCGCTACGCCATTAAGCGAGCCGATCTTATTCGACAGCATGGAGCTGTATTCAAAGAAGGCATTGTCGTGCTGCCCCGCGTCGGTATTCGTGGATCCATACGCCTTCAGTCCCTGCATCTTGGGATCTCCGGGCTTCCTGCTTCCATAGTCCGAGTCGGAATGCTGCATAGACTTCTTGTAGCCGCAAGCCGAAACGGCAATGACCAAGAGCAAGGACAACAGGATGATACCGGCCCGTCGCATCATCGTCATTGGCTTACCTCCAATCCTAATTGGGATGATGTTAGTGTCCGTTCCCGCGAGGTAAAACATACGCCTTAGGAAAGCATACATAAATGACCATGGGTTTGGTGCACAATGAAAGGTAAACGAAGCTTTAAAGCACGGCTGCAAATACCGCCGCAATAGCCCGAAAGAGCGCTAAAATATCCGTTTTTGACAGCTTTGAGAACAATTTGTGAACTCTCTGTGGAACATTGACAAAAGAGAGCGTCAACTTTATATTTAATAAAGTGTTTAAAGTTGCACGAGATGTAACAACAGCTGTGAAACACGCAGCAGGCCGCTTGCCACGTGAAAAAATGGCCGCTGCGAAAACGTCAAAAGTGGGGTTGATTAATGATGAATCGGTGGCAATTTGTAAGACGGCTGGCACCGCTGATGGCCATGATGGCATTGGTGCTTGCGGCATGCGGACGAGAAGACTTGTCTACGCTGAATCCTCAAGGGCCGGTAGCGGAAGAGCAATTCGGATTGATGAAGACGGCGATTATCATTATGGGCATCGTTGTTGTTGTCGTATTCGCCCTTGCTTTGTATGTCATTATCCGGTTCCGCAGACGTTCGGGAGACAAGACCATTCCTAAGCAGGTAGAGGGTAGCCACAAACTTGAGGTTATCTGGACCGTCATTCCGATCATCTTGCTCGTGATCCTGGCCGTTCCTACTTTGCAATCGGTGTTTAACTTGTCCAAGGATTACAGCAATGACCCTGATGCAGTTAAAGTCATCGTGACTTCTCATCAGTACTGGTGGGAGTTCGAGTATCCGGAGTTAGGCATCAAGACTGCGCAGGAGCTGGTCATTCCAACCGGCAAGACGATCGCAATCGAAGCGAAGACGGCTGACGTAATTCACTCCTTCTGGGTTCCGTCGCTGGCAGGCAAGATCGATACGAATCCAAGCGGCAATGAGAACCATATGTATTTCTCCGCGCCGAAAGAAGGCGTTTACTTGGGTAAATGCGCCGAATTGTGCGGACCGTCCCATGGCCTGATGGATTTTAAAGTGAAATCCGTCGATGGCGCAGCGTTCGACCGCTGGGCAGCAGCAATCAAAGAGCCCGTTGCTCTTCCATCCGACCCGGCAATAGCAGAAGTGTTCCAAAGCAAATGCCTGGTATGCCATGCAATTGGCGACTTGGGCGTACAAGCTTATCCGAACCTGTCTGGCATTGCAAGCCGCAATAGCGTCGGTGGTATTCTTGTCAACGTAGAAGCTGATGATAAGCAATACAAACACGAAGATACTGTATATAACAATCTCTACAATTGGATCAAGGATCCAGCGGCGATTAAGCCAGGCAATTTGATGTCGAACCGATACGAATTGACCGAGGACGAGCTGGAAGGGATTGCACAATACTTGTCGGAGTTAACGTTAGATTACGAATAATATCATCAGCGATGAAGGAGGCGCCTACCTTGGCTCATGCACATGCAGTCAAACGTTACAGCGGTCTTATGGACTGGCTAACAACGGTTGACCATAAGAAAATCGGTATTTTGTATTTGATAGCAGGGGGATTCTTTTTTCTCGTCGGCGGACTTGAAGCGATCCTGATTCGTATTCAACTTTGGGCTCCGCAGAACAATTTCGTTGGAGCGAATACATACAACGAATTGATTACGATGCACGGCACAACCATGATCTTCCTTGCGGCTATGCCGCTTCTGTTCGCCTTTATGAACGCGGTCGTGCCGCTTCAGATCGGCGCGCGGGACGTCGCATTTCCGTTCGTGAATTCATTGGGTTTTTGGACATTTTTTTTCGGCGGCTTGCTGCTTAATGTCAGCTGGATCGTCGGCGATGTGCCAGACGCAGGTTGGACGGCGTATGCGCCGTTGGCAGGAACCACCTATAGTAATGATCATGGTATGGATTATTACGTATTGGGCCTGCAGATTGCCGGTATTGGTACTTTGATCGGCGGTATCAACTTTCTTGTAACGATTATCAACATGCGTGCACCTGGCATGACATTTATGCGGATGCCATTGTTCACTTGGACGGCATTTATCACGTCCGCATTGATCCTGTTCGCATTCCCAGCGCTTACTGTCGGGCTTGCGGCCTTGATGTTCGATCGGTTGTTCAGCGCGAATTTCTTCGATCCTACCGCAGGCGGCAACGCAGTATTGTGGGAGCATATTTTCTGGATTTTCGGGCATCCTGAGGTATACATCCTCATTCTGCCGGCCTTCGGTATTATCTCCGAGGTTATCAGTACGTTTTCGCGCAAGCGTCTGTTCGGCTACAGCTCCATGGTATTCGCGACGATTTTGATCGGATTCCTGGGCTTCATGGTATGGGCGCATCATATGTTTACAACAGGTCTTGGTCCCGTTGCGAACGCGTTGTTCTCTATTGCAACAATGTTGATTGCCGTTCCAACAGGCATCAAAATCTTTAACTGGCTGTTTACGATGTGGGGCGGTTCAATCAAATTTACATCCGCCAACCTGTATGCGGTCGGATTCGTACCAACTTTCGTTATGGGCGGCGTTACAGGCGTCATGCTGGCATCGGCTCCCGCCGACTTCCAGTATCATGATACCTACTTCGTCGTAGCGCATTTCCACTACGTTATCGTAGGCGGTCTGGTATTGGGTATTTTTGCAGGCTTGCATTACTGGTGGCCTAAGATGTTCGGACGGGTGTTAAACGAGACGCTCGGCAAGATCACATTCTGGACATTCTTTATCGGCTTCCACTTGACATTCTTCATTCAGCACTTCTTGGGCTTGCTCGGGATGCCGCGTCGGATCTGGCAGTACCTGGATGGCATCGGCTTTAACGAGATGAACATGATTAGTACGGTCGGCGCTTTGCTGATGGGCGTAGGCACAATCCTGTTCCTGATGAACGTTGTAGTAACAATGGCTAAACCTAAAAATGCGCCAGCAGATCCTTGGGAAGACGGACGTACGCTGGAGTGGACGATTCCATCGCCTCCGCCAGAGTACAATTTCGCGCAAACTCCGCTTGTTCGCGGTTATGACGCGTATTGGAAAGAGAAGATGGAAGGCCACAAAGGCATGACGCCTGCGGAGCCGATCGGTCCGATTCATATGCCGTCTCCATCGATTCTGCCATTCTTTATGGGTGTTGGCTTGTTTGTAGCAGGCTTCGGGTTTATGTACGCTCCGGATTGGGGTCACATTGGAGCGCTTAAGACGGGACACTTCATCGGAATTATCGGCCTTGCCACTACATTGTTGTGTATGGTGCTCCGGTCCATGATCGATGACCACGGCTTCCATATCGAAGAAGACGAAATTCTGAAGGACTTGGGGGGGAAAGCATGAGTGCACATACGCATGTAGAAGGGCAATTGCCCCATGAGCCGGAGAAGGCTACCCTCGAGGGACGCAATAAAGTATTAGGTTTCTGGTTATTCCTCGGCGGCGAGACCGTTCTCTTCGGTACTTTGTTCGCGGCGTACCTGTCGCTTCGGGATCAAGTGCTCGAAGGACCTACCGCCAATCATTTGTTCGATCTCATGCTGGTTGCTATCGCGACTGCGATCCTGCTTACATCCAGCTTGACAAGCGTGTTCGCGATTCAAGCGATGCATCAGAAAAATGTAAAAAGCCTGATTGGCTGGTTGATCGTTACGGTAGTCTTGGGAGCTTCATTCCTGGGGCTTGAGATTTACGAGTTCTACCACTATGTTCACGAAGGTCACGGCTTCACGACAAGCGCGTTCAGCTCTTCGTTCTACACGCTGGTCGGCTTCCACGGCGCGCACGTGTTGTTCGGTATTGTATGGATCACGCTTCTGATCATCCAATTGTCCCGCAAGGGACTAAATGTTGTAACGGCGCCTAAGGTATACGTAGCCGGGATGTACTGGCACTTTATCGACGTTGTGTGGGTATTCATCTTCACGGTTGTTTACCTGATGGGAAAGGTGGTTTAACGGTATGGCAAGCAATCACGGAGCCGCTGAGCAACGCACCAAACATCACAAGGTTGAAGGTCCCAAAAAACATGTCGTTGCGTTTATCTTCTCGATTCTGCTGACTTTCATCGCATTTGCGACTGTGATAAGCGGAGAAATTAATAAAGACTTTATCTATGTTATTTTAATGGGTACGGCTTTCCTTCAAGTTTTTGTACAGATGGCATTTTGGATGCACATGAAGGATCGCGGTCACACATTCGCGATTATCGGCATTCTGTCCGGTGTATTCATCGTCTTTACAGCTGTGATCATGGCAGAATATTGGGTTTGGTGGTAATCGTAACTCCGGACCGATAAGAATTGAAGAGAGGAGGGTCCCAGTCAGCGGGTCCCTCTTCTTTCCGTAAGATTGGCATTTCTTGCCGTCCGGGTATGCTGTACAGGAGAAAGGAGCCTTCCAAGATGTTTGGCTTAAACGAATACTTCACTTTTGAGCAACTATGGTCGCCCATGTTTCTATTCGGAGTTATTGCGGTGGTCATTCTGTATTTCTATTTGATAGGACCTTGGAGAGAGAAACATTTTCCGCAAGAGCCGACTGCGACGACTCTTCAGAAGATGCTGTTTATCGGAGCCGCGTTATTATTTTATTTGGCGCAGGGCGGTCCTCTTAGCCTAATGGGTCACTTGACGTTTACCTATCATATGGTGAATATGGCCATTTCGTATTTGATCGTTCCCCCGATGGTCCTGCTTGCGCTGCCGGCTTTTTTATGGAGGAGAATGTTTGGAGCCCCATTCTGGAAGAAGCTCTCCTTCTTGATGCATCCGATCTCCACTCTCGTTTTGTTTAATATGTTATTCTCGCTGTACCATGTGCCGCTGATCCATGATTATGTGATGACGAACTTCACGGTTCATCGTCTATATTACGCAGCTCTGTTCATTACATCCTTTATGATGTGGTGGCAAGTCGCTTGTCCTGTTCCGGAGTGGTCGAAATTAACCGATCTCAAGCGAATGGCCTACGTATTCGCCAATGGCGTATTGCTTACGCCAGCATGCGCGCTTATTATCTTCTCGCCTGGTGACTTATACGCAACGTACAACGATCCAGAAGTGTGGGTAAAGGCGATGGGGTATTGTATCTCCGGCGATACGAGTTACTTGTTGACTCAATATGGCGGTCCGGAATTTTTTAACCTGGTTGGTTCCGAAAATGACCAGCAATTGGGCGGGATTGTCATGAAGCTTGTTCAAGAGCTGATGTACGGCCTCATTTTGGCGTATATCTTTAAGCAATGGTTCAAGCGCGAGCATACGGAAGACGATGATTTGCCGAATCCTAATCCGAATCCAGGCGCGGTTTAAGGGCCTCTCCGAAGGCCCCATTATCAAATCCTATTGACTATTGACGCATGGAGTGGATGACAGTGGACTTGAATATTTTAATGCCGACCGTCAGCACCTTTTTTATCGTCTTGAGTGCGACGCTCGTGGCATTTGGTTGGCGGCTTGCGGTTAAGCGCAAGCTCGAGCAGCATCAAAAGATGATGGTGTGTGCAGCGATCGCGGCCATTTTGTTTTTTATTATTTATGCCTCGAGAACCTTTATTATTGGCAGTACGCCATATAACGGGCCCGATGGCCTTAAGCCTTATTATCTGGTATTTCTGTTGTTCCATATCACGCTGGCAACAGTGGCCGCCGTATTCGGCATAACGACGATCGTACTCGGCTACAAAAAGAAGTTTGCGAGGCACCGCAAGCTGGGCCGATTAACTTCGATCATCTGGTTTATTACGGCCATTACGGGCACAGCCGTCTATTCGATTCTGTACGTGCTTTACCCGGCGGCCGATGCCAAGCCGTTGTTCGAAGCGATCTTCGGTTAAAGGGCTATGTCAAACAAAAAAGCCAATATTGTCGAGATTCATATCGTGCGCGCCATTGCTATCATTGCCGTTGTATTGATCCACGCGACAGCCACGCCCCGTACGGAGGTGCCATGGGGCAGCCTGTCGGCCCCTTTCTATTATGTCGCGAATAGTTTAAGCATGTTCGCCGTACCGCTGTTTCTCATGCTGAGCGGGCTGGTGCTCTTCTATCGTTATCATGACGACTGGAGTATGGAGCAGGCGCTGGCCTTCTATAAGAAACGGCTAAAGTTTGTCGTGATTCCTTATGTGGTGTGGTCGGTGTTCTATTATTTCTTCAATCGGATCGCTTATCACCAGCCGCTCGAATTCGATCCCGAGCTGTTCCTCAAGATGTTGTTGTGGGGGGACGCGAGCTATCACTTGTATTTCATGTCGATTATCATTCAGTTGTACTTGATATTCCCCTTGCTGATGGGGCTCGTACAATGGCTTAAGCTTAAGGCATGGCATATGGCGGTGCTGGCCATCCTGATCCAAAGCGTGTTCCTGTACATCCATCACGAAGTGTATTTGTTCGAACATAAAGCGACATTGATCTGGAATTACTTCGCTGTATTCGGCATTGGAGCCGCCATTGGAATGCGTTATGGCAAGTTCGCGGAGCGCTGGAGACATGTGGCATGGACAGGGCCCTTGGCCTTGATGGTCGGGTTCATGTATTTGTTATTCGTGTTTTCGTCGCAAGCCGGCGCGATCTACCCGATGCCTGCGTACATGATTATGTACAGCCTATATGCCGTGTTAATCGGGATCAGCCTCATCTGGGGCGGCAAAATTATCGTGGAGCAAAAGGCCCGTATTATCCCCTGGCTGATGGCTCTGGGATCAGCCTCTTTCGGTATCTACTTCATTCATCCGGCGATCCAGACGGTCATGGGCAAGCTGTTTAAACAGGAGCTTGGCAGCGCCTACTACCATGTATATTTCGTCTCGCTTCTTGTCACGATGCTTGGACTATCGTTTGCCATTGTCCATCTCACAAGAAAGATCAAGCTGTCCTGGCTGCTTTGGGGCAAATAAAGATGCTGCTAAACCCTTTATTTCGGTCGTTGGAAACGACTGGAGTAGAGGTTTTTTTGTTGTGTACAAACAATTTTAGTTTTTTTGTCCCGGCGCTTGACATGCACTGTTACTGTGAATATACTGTGTATATAGATATATACAGTATATAAACACAGTCGCTTGAGCGGCATTTTTAGCAGTTAGAATGATGTTGGGTTCGGGAGGCAAGAGAATCATGGGGAAATGGAAGGGCGCTTGGTTCTTGGTAAGAAGCGAGTTGTTGTGGGCAAGATGGAAGTTTATCATACCGGTGCTGTTCGTCGGGGTTATGTTATTGTTCATGGTGCCGTTCTTCAGTGACGGGCTGAACGGGGAAGCAGAAGTATTCTCCTACTTGGGTATCGACTTGTATGCGCTGCTGTTGTTTCCCTGTTTGGGAATGATGGGGACGCAGGCTAACTTTTATTGGAAGACGGATATGTATACGAAAAAGCTCGAAGTATGGAGGACATTGCCGATTTCGCTGGGACAGATCGCACTAGGCAAGTTCTTGCTCTATCTGACGGTTTCGCTGCCATGTATGCTCTTGTATTTTACCGGATTTTATTTCAGCGTTCATTCCATGAATCCAGGCTTTGAGTTTAAAGCGTTTCTGCCATTTGCGATCTTCTGGATTTTCTATACGATGGTTGCGGGATTTCTGTACTTGTACGTGGAGATTGGCTACAAAGGGAACACGTACTTCTGGTATTGCATGCTTCTTGCTTTCGGAGCACTCGGAGCGTTGATCGGCATTACGGTATGGACAAAGGAAAGCGTGTTGGTCTACAGCTACAATACGGTGCTTAACGGCGGGTGGTGGCTGCCGATCGGGGCAATCGCGTTCTCGGCCGTCTGCATTCCGCTAGGACTCCGCCGCATCGAGAAGAGACTAAGAAAGCGCGACTTATCCAAGTGAAGGGAAAAAGGCGGGTGAAATCAAGTGAGGCTGCCCATCCAAATTAACGAACAAAGCGCGGAACCGCTGTATCATCAAATAAAAGTCCAGCTTAGGGCGCTTATTGTAAGCGGCCAGCTTGAAGAAGACACCTTGCTGCCTTCCATCCGGGAACTGGCCCAGACAGTCAAGTGCAGCGTCATTACCGTCAAGCGGGTGTACAGCGATCTGGAGACGGAGGGACTGCTCCGAACGCGGCAAGGCACCGGCACTTATGTGGCCAAGGTCGGCGATCAGGAGCGCGATAAACACCGTTTGTCCGTCGTAATCGAAGCGCTGGATCAAGCCGTCGCAGCCGGCAAGCGGGTGCAATGCACGGAGGAGGAGCTCGAAGGGCTGTTCCGCGAAGCAGTACGCAAACATTACGATCCGGGAGGAGAACAATCATGAGCGATTGGAAGGCGGAAACCGCGATTTCATTCGAGAACGTATCGGTGCGGAAATCGGATTTCGTGTTAGGTCCGACAACGCTGGACATTCCGAGCGGTTATATTACCGCCATCGTCGGACCGAACGGAAGCGGCAAAAGCACTTTGTTCCGCATGGCGCTGGATCTGGCGAAGCCCGACCATGGCAAAGTGACGGTGCTTGGCCAGGAAATCGGCAGCGGCGACGATGATGCGCTCAAGCAGCATATCGGTTATGTCCCCGAGGAGCCTTACGCTCATGAGTCGAGGCTCAAGGGCAGCGACAAGGCAAAGATCAACGGATTCTGGTACAAGGGTTGGGATCAGTTCCGCTATCAAGAACTGCTTCGAATTCTGCAGGTAAACGATCATCAGCTCCTGGGCAAGATGTCCAAGGGCATGCGAAGAAAAACGGAGCTTGCGCTTGCCCTCGCCCATAATCCCGAGCTGCTGCTGCTCGACGAACCTTCTTCCGGACTTGACCCGCTGGCATGGAAGATCATGATCGATCTGCTGCACCGCCATATGGATCAAGGCGACCGCACCATATTAATGACGAGCCATATCGTGGACGAAGTGAAACGGCTGGCGGATTTCATCGTATTTATGGCGCAAGGCAAGGTGCTGGGCTTCTACGAGAAAGACGAATTATTTAGCAGTTGGTTCACTTATTATGTCAGCGGCGAAGGAATCGAAGCCAGGGATCTGGCCGATATGCCTGGTCAAACCGGCATTGAGTTCGCGGGTATGCACACGTTTCGCGTCACCACAGGTAAAGCGCAGGATGCCGAAGCCTGGTGTGCGGACGCCGGACTTACTGTCGTAAGCAAATCCGCGATGGAGCTGGATGAAATTATGGCGGCTCTGCTGCACGGCATCGGGCTGGAAACAAAAGCAAACGAAGCGAGGGGATTGAGAAGATGAAGCCATTAGTGGTGGAGAACGTAACGAAGCAATACGCGGACAAAACGGCGGTAAACAACAACTCATTCGAAGTGGGCGAAGGCGAAATCTACGGCTTGCTCGGCGCAAACGGCGCCGGCAAAACGACGACGATGCGGATGGTGCTGGGACTGATCTTTCCCGACGAAGGAAAGATTTTGTACAACGGCAAACCTTACAGCAATGAACAGCTTAGCAGGCTCGGATACTTGCCCGAGGAGCGAGGCCTCTATCCAAAGGTGAAGGTAAGCGACCAGATCATTTATTTGTCCCAGCTTCGCGGCATGTCGAAAGGCGATGCCGATCGCAATCTCAAGTACTGGCTTGAGAAGTTCGAGGTTCCCGAATACTACAACAAGAAGGTCGAGGAGCTGTCTAAAGGGAACCAGCAAAAAATCCAGTTCATCGCGGCGGTAAATCATAAGCCTCAGATCGTTATTATGGACGAGGCGTTCAGCGGACTTGACCCTGTTAACGTAGAACTGTTGAAATCGACCGTCAAGGAGCTTCGCGATTCCGGTACGAGCATCTTGTTCTCGACGCACCGCATGGAGCATGTCGAGGAGCTGTGCCGCAATATTACGATTCTTCATCGCTCAAACACGGTGTTGAAGGGCAGTCTGAAGGAAATCAAAAAGCGGTTTCCGAGAGAACGGGTAATATTGGGCACGGATAATGCAATCGGCGGCATCGAAAGAATAGCCGGCGTTACCGGCGTCACGAGGACGGAGCAAGGCTACGATATCCAGATCTCGCTGGAGTCGGCAGGGGCGGAAATTTTGAAGCTGGCGATGGAGCAAGCAAACGTGAACCATTTTGAAATCAAGGAACCGACGTTAAACGAAATCTTTATCCGAACGGTGGGTGATCGTCATGAATAGTTTCTGGACGGTAGTAGGGTTTACGATCCGCAATAAGGTCAAAGGCAAGGCATTTGTTATTACAACGCTTATTATCGCGCTAGTTATCAGTATCGGCATTAATCTTCCTTATATCATCGAGCAGTTCGACAAAGGCGATAAAGCAACAAATGTGGGCTACGTCCAGATGGCGGGCGAGGATAACCAGTCCACGGGCGACAGCTTAAAGGCTTTCTACGAAGCGCAAGAGAATCCGAGCATTGTTATGGTGCCGTTCGAGGATCAAGGCGATGCCGCAGCTAACGAAACCATGCTCAAGAAAGCCATCGAGGACGGAGAAATCAAAGGGTATCTGGAATTCGGCACCGAGCTGACGGATAACGGATTCCCGGTTATGACTTACAAATCCGAGAAGCTGATGGAATTCAGCATGACGGAATCGCTTCAAGGCTCGTTGATCCTCATTCGCCAAGCGAACATTCTTAAGGATGCGGGACTGTCGAACGAACAAATGGCACAGTTGTCCGCGCCGATCAAAATTGATACGGTCCAAATCTATACGGGCGAAGGCGGCAATGAAGGCTCCGGTCGAACGCCTCAGGAGCAAGGCGTAAATATGGGCGTCGTCTACGTCATGATCATCTTCTTGTTTATGGCCATTATGACCTCCGGCAATATGATCGCGTCGGAAATTACGGCGGAGAAGAGCTCCCGCGTTATGGAAATTCTGATCACGAGCGTCTCGCCGCTCAAGCAGATGTTCGGTAAAATCTTCGGCATGTTCGTCGTCGTCATCATCCAGGTCGCCTTCTACATCGCGGTTATCCTGGGCAACGCGTCCATGCCGCATAACAAAGGCGCGCTTGGTAATCTCGACATCGATCTGTCGCTAGTGGATCCGCTTCTGATCATCTATGCCGTACTGTTCTTCTTTACAGGTTTCTTCCTGTTCGCGACACTGTACGCAGCAGTAGGTTCCATCGTCAGCCGGACGGAGGATCTCGGCCAAGCGGTCATGCCAATGACCTTTATCTCGCTTGCCGGCTTCTACATTGCGATTTTCAGCATCAGCACGCCGGACAGCATGCTCGTCACCGTCACATCGTACATTCCGTTGTTCTCGCCGTTTACGATGCTGCTCCGTCTGGGATTGACGGAAGTCGCGATGTGGGAGACGCTGCTATCCTTCGGCATCCTGCTCGTCTCGATCTACGTGTCGGTATACGTCTCGGCTAAAATCTACCGCACGGGCGTGCTGATGTACGGCAAACGTCCTTCGTGGAAAGAGATTCGCAAAGCTATGAAGGCTTATAAGATTTAAACATCGCACATTGTAATCGATGGGCAGTAAGGGTATGACTTGGAAAAGGATGATGACAAGTTGGAACAATTTTTGCAGCAGCTGCAAGATTCAAATCCGATATTACAATTTTTTGGAGTTATGATTGTGGGAATGATCCCGTTCATCGAAGGATACTTTGCAGTACCTGTAGGGATTGCGATCGGCTTCCCGGCAGTGATGACGATAGCAGCTGCAATCGTCGGAAACTGGATTTCGGTTATGGTTGTTATCCTGGCTAGTGATCGCGTTAGGCAGTGGCTGCAAAGAAGAAAACCTTCTGAACGTAAACAAGAAAAGCACAATAAACGTCTAGAACGCGGGCAGAAGCTATTCCAAAAGTACGGAGTGCCCGGAGTCTCGCTTCTAGGTCCGTTGTTGATCGGAGACCATATCGCGGCTTTAGTTTGTATCGCCTCGGGTGCATCGAAACGATATGTGATGATTTGGCAAACGATTGCCATAGTAGTATGGGCTGTCGGAATGGGGATTTTGGTGTTGTTGGGAATTAATGTTGTAAAGTAATTCTGCGCCGGCGTTCTGTTGTGACATAAAAGACCCTTGATATATCATGAGTTGCACCCCTTAGAATAGACATTGGAAAACCCCCTGGTTATTCCGATGAATTCTAGGGGGTGCATTTTTTATGGCAGTGAAGGGACAGAAGTTTAAATCATATACAGAGGAAGATATGAAGGAAGCGATCCGTCTACATATTGAGGAGAAGTGGAAAAATCAAATGATGCGCTAGATGGCGTGGTTTTTTCGAATACGCCTGCTTTTTCGGCAATGTTAGGTGTGTTTCCTGCTTTCCGAGTATTGGAGGCAGCCCGAAATGAGCCTGTCGCTGGGCAGCTTCGCAATCGCATCATCAGTGTTGGGAGAGCTGGTAACGGCTTCACCCAGGCAAGCCAGCGCGCACAAACTATAAATTTTTATAAGCAAATGTCGAAATTTATGAACTGTTCTAACCTTCCTTCTCCTATACCATTAGCGTATAGACAGACAGCTTGCAAGTTTGCGTATGGAGGGACTGCATATGGTGAGAACAGAATATCCGCGTCCGCAGTTTCAGCGGACGGAATGGATGAACTTAAATGGACAATGGGAATTTGAATTCGACGACGAGAGAGCGGGTTTGCGCGAACAATGGCAGCATGGCGGCCGCAACTTTTCGAAGAAGATTCAGGTGCCGTATGGCTTCGAAAGCAAGCTTAGCGGCATTGGCGATCCTGCCGCGCATGACGTTGTCTGGTACCAGAGAGACTTCCAATTATCGGATGCTTACCGTAACAAACGCGTGTTGATTCATTTCGGAGCGGTAGATTATACCGCGATCGTGTGGGTGAACGGCATGAAGGTCGGTGAGCATGAAGGCGGCCATACCTCCTTCTCGTTCGATGTGACGGAAGCTCTTCAGGAAGGCGACAACAAGCTGGTTGTTCGCGCCGAGGATTATGCCAGAGATCTCGCTGTTCCCCGGGGCAAGCAATACTGGAAGGATCAATCCGAGACGATCTTCTATACTCGGACGACGGGCATCTGGCAGACGGTTTGGCTGGAACCAGTAAGCGAAATCTATATCGAACGCGTAAAGCTTACGCCGGATATCGATGCGAATACTTGTAGCCTGCGCGTGTTCGTCAGCGGCCTGGAGCTTGTCTCGGGCAAGGTAGAGCTCAAAGTGACAGCGATCTTTAAAAGCGCGGTCGAAGCGGAGTCTACCTTCGCGATCGGCAAAAGCGTGTCGAGCCACATCATCAGCTTGAATGACTTCAACTATCATGACAGCCGTTGGAACCGATGGTGGTCTCCGGAGCATCCGCATCTGTACGATCTGCAGCTGGTGCTGACGGTAGACGGCAAGGAAGTGGACCGTGTCGACAGTTACTTTGGGATGCGGAAAATCTCGATAGAGAAGGGGAAAGTTTGCTTAAACAACCATCCGTACTATATGAAGTTGGTGCTCGATCAAGGCTACTTCCCGGACGGATTACTCACCGCGCCTTCAGACGATAGCATTCGCCAGGATGTGGAGCTCACGAAAGCGATGGGTTTCAACGGCGCTCGCAAGCATCAGAAGATCGAGGATCCTCGTTATCTGTACTGGTGCGATAAGCTTGGACTCCTAGTTTGGGGAGAAACGGCGAATGCGTATGAGATGCACGAGAATTATGTGCTGCGCTTCACCTCAGAATGGCAGGCGGCGGTAGAACGGGACTATAACCATCCGTGCATCATAGCCTGGGTTCCGCTAAACGAAAGCTGGGGCGTGCCGAACATCCTGCATGACAAGCGAGAGCAGCAACATGCGCTTGCGATGTATCATCTGACCAAGTCGCTGGATCCGACGAGATTCGTTATTTCCAATGACGGCTGGGAGCATATGAAGAGCGACCTCCTTACGATCCACGACTATGAATGGCGCGAGGATAAGCTGAATGAACGTTACTCGGATTTGGAATCGGCATTACAGGCAAGACCGGCCGACCGTCAGCTCCATGTAGGCGGCATCAAGTACGAGGGCGAGCCTATTGTCGTCTCGGAGTTCGGAGGGATCTCCTTCAAGAAGAGCGATTGGGAGGGGTGGGGATACTCTGGCGCCAATAGCGACGAGGATTTCCTCAGCCGTCTCGCTGCCGTTATCCGTCCGATGCTGCAATCTCCGGTTGTGCAAGGTTTCTGCTACACGCAACTGACGGATGTCGAGCAGGAGATTAACGGCCTGCTGACTTACGACCGCAAACCGAAGGTTCCGCTGGAGCAGATTAAGAGAATCATGGACGGTCTGTCATGAGATCCCAGTTCCGAAGCGTTAAGCTGCCGCTTATTCTGATGACCGTGCCGTTTTTCGCCTTGGTGCTCCTATTCAGCTACGTACCGCTTTTCGGCTGGCTGATGGCGTTTCAGGATTATTTTCCAGGTTCGCCGATTTTGGGCCAAAATTTCGTGGGACTGCGACATTTCGAGCGGATTCTGACCGACGAGCAGTTTATGCTGGCTCTGCGCAACACGCTGGTGCTTAGCTTCCTGAGTTTAATTACGTCTCCGGCCCCGATGCTGCTTGCGTTATTGCTGAACGAAGTGAGAAAGCTATGGTTCCGCAAGTTCGTACAGACGGTATCGTCGTTCCCAAACTTTATCTCATGGATTATCGTGTATTCGATTTTCTTCTCCTTCTTCTCGATCGACGAGGGTGCGTTCAACCGGTTCCTTCTGGATTTGGGAGTGATCACCACGCCTAAGGACGTGCTGGCCGACTCCGGATTCGCTTGGTACTTCCAAACTCTGGTCGGCATGTGGAAGGGACTGGGCTGGGGAGCTATTATCTACTTGGCTGCCCTGAGCGGAATCGATCAAGAGCAGTACGAGGCTGCGCGGGTTGACGGCGCAAGCCGCTTCCAAGAAGCCTGGCATATCTCGCTTCCTGGCATGATGCCGACGTTCGTCGTTCTGTTCATCCTGGGAATCGGCAACCTGCTTGCCGGCGGCGGCTTCGAGCAGATGTTCACGTTCATGAACCCTATGGTTATGGATAAGCTCGAGAACCTGGATACGTACACGTATAAGATCGGTTTGCAAGGCTTGAGCTTCTCGTACGCTACGGCTGTCGGTGTCATGAAGTCCGTCGTCAGCATTCTGCTGCTTATTACTGCTAACGCAATAAGCAAGCGCGTGAACGGCCGATCGATTCTATAACGACGAAGAAGCAAGGAGTGAAACAAGATGATAAAGGAATCGGCGTCCTACCGGGTATTCAGCGTATTCAACTATATCGTGCTCGGGTTGCTTGCGCTGGTGACCTGCTACCCGTTTTATTTTATCTTAATCTATTCGCTGTCTGATCCGGCGCTGGTCGTGGGGAACCCAAGCTTCCTGCTGCCCCGCGACTTCTCGCTGGTGAACTATATCGAAATTTTCAAGAAAAATGATCTGACTGGACCGGTGACGATATCGCTAGGACGAACGGTGTCCGGCACGTTGCTGACGCTGATTGGCTGCGCGATGCTCGCCTTCGGATTGACGAAGAAAGCGACTCCGATGCGCAAACCGATGTACATTACGGTTGTCATGACGATGTACATCAACGCTGGTCTCATTCCTAACTATATCCTCATGTATGAGTTGAACCTGCTGAATACGTTCTGGATTTACATCATTCCGGGAATGATTAACGCGTTTTTCCTCGTGCTCATCAAGACGTACTTCGAGCAACTCCCTCCGGAGCTGGAGGAAGCCGCCATGATGGAAGGAGCCAGTTACTTCACAGTGTTCTGGCGCATCGCTTTGCCGCTCTCCAAACCGATTATGGCGACGATCATCATTTTCGCAGCGGTCGGCCAGTGGAATAACTGGATGGACAACTTGCTCTATAACACGAGGCAAGAGCTTATGACGCTTCAACTCATGCTGCTGCGTTTCTTGCAGAGCCAATCGTACAGTCTTCGCGACGCAGCATTGCTGCAAGCAGCTCAGGACACGTTAGCCATAACGCCGACGTCTCTGCGGATGTCGATAACTGTACTCGTGGTCATTCCGGTGTTTCTCGTATACCCGTTTTTGCAAAGATATTTTGTCAAAGGCATCATGATTGGTGCCGTTAAAGGTTGATCTGTTGCGGCGAGAGCCGAATAGATACAGAATAGACACTATAGGGAGGTTGCAAAAGATGAAGAAGTTTTCCTTTATTGCCGTGTCATTGGCCATTCTCATGCTCTTCATGGCGGCTTGTTCGAACGGCGGAAGCAGCAACAACGGCAACAAGGGGCAAAGAAATACCCCATCAGCCACTGCTGAATCGGGAGACGAGGTGAAGCAAGAAAAGGTTACGATTAAGGTGTTCCACGCCAATACCGGAACGCTGCCGGCGAACATGCTAGACAATCCGGTTATGGCTGAGATCGAGAAGCGAATCGGCGTGAAGCTGGAATTCGTGAATACGGGCGGCAACCAAGACGAAGCAAACCAACGCTTGTCGACACTGATCGCTACGAACGACCTGCCGGATCTTATCATTACCGGAGATATGAATATCAACAAACTAATGCTGAAAAATGGTATGATAGCACCGCTCGATGAGTTGATCGCCCAGCATGGTCCAGATCTGACGGCAAACGTCAAAGAAGGCCTGGACTACAGTAAGCTTATGTATTCCGAAGGACAAGACGGCCTGTACTTCATTCCCGGCTTGATCGGCGACGAAAGCTTCTATCCGATGGGTTACGATCTCGTCTTTCAGCTTCGTGGAGACCTGCTGGAGCAATCCGGCCTTGGTGAGCTGAAGAGCCTCGAGGACCTGTTGGCATTCGGAAAGAAGGCGCAGGAGCTTGAACCGACGAACGCGGAAGGACAGAAGACATACCTGACCGGCATTCCGTTCGCGGATGCAGGAGGCTGGGATTATGTCGACTGGAACACATCGCACAATGACGGCTTTGCCGGTGTGGGGGGCTTCAACTATCTGGATATCGAGAAGAATGAGCTGGTACCAAGATTCACGGACGCGAACAATTCCTTCTGGAAAGCGATGAGCTTCTGGAACAAAGCATACCACCAAGGTTTGCTCGATCCGGAATCCGCTACGATGAAGGCGCAGCAAGTACAAGACAAAGGCAAGGCGTTGCGTTACCACCTTGGTCTCGCGAACTGGCAGATCGGCTGGCCGAACGACGTCATCCGCGGAAACAAAGACGAAGTGAAAGGCTTTATCCCGACGCTGCTTGACGCGAAGGCGAACAACACGTTTTTCCGCTTCTCGTCGCCGGTCGGAAATAATATGCTATGGTCGATCGCGAAAGGCTCCGATAAGAAAGAAGCAGTCATGAAATTCATGAACTTCGCTTCAAGTTGGGATGGAGTTGAACTGATGTGGAACGGACCGGAAGGCGAGCTGTGGAACATGGATGGCGGTGTGCCTGTGCCGCTGCCAGTTGATCCGAACGTACCTGCGGATCCGGACGCAACGAAGAAAATCGGCAATGCCTACATGGCTCCGAACTTCGTAATTAACGGGAAGCCGGCAAACCCTGACAAGGGCTGGAAGGTTAAATACGGAGATAACGCTCCAGAGCGTTATATCGATAACATGACGGCTCCAGAGAAGAAATACATCGAGACTAACTCGCTTGACTACCCAACGCAAATATTCGAGACGCGCGATAACTACTCCGTTAACACGTCCCTCATCGATCCGGTCAAGCCGGATCCGAACAGCGACGTTGCGCTGCAGGAGCAGAAAATCAAAACGTATCTCGATATGAACATTGCCAGAGTCATCTTCTCGAAGGATGATGCGGCGTACGAGGCGGCAAAACAGAAGTTCATCGACGAGCTTAATGGCATGGGCATCGAGCAAGTTATGAATTTCTACAAGGAAGGCTTTGATGCGAACAAGCAGAAGCTGAGTGAGCTTCAATAATAAGATGGCAAAGAGGGGAGAAGATTCCCCTCTTTGCCTATTTATCCGAAGCGGGAGTGAACCGTGAGCATGAAATGGAAAAAATTATCCTTGCGCGCTAAACTGATCATCGTCTATTTCTTCTCCGTCTTCATCCCGCTGTTGCTCATCGCACAGGTCATTTTGAACGTCTCGGAGAACCAGATCATCCGCCAGACGACGGAGCTGACCCAGGAGGCGGCGGAGCAGATGGGCAATAACGTGCAGGATCTCTTGCAGCAGTACGCGGATCTTGTGACGCGCTTTAGCATGGACGAGACGCTCCACTATTATTTGAACCCGTTGAACGAATACAGCGAAATGCTCGACAGCATTGACGCGTATCAATATTATTTGAAGCCGATCACGTACGACTTCGGCCTGCAGAACGTTGCGACGAGCCTGAACATTTATTTCGTCAATGGAACGCTGCTGCCGGGACTTGGTATCTATGAGCGAATCGACGACAAAGTGCAAGCTATGCCGGAATTTACGCGAGCTGTTGATGCTGGATCAGGCATCGTATGGGGCAAGTCGGGAAAAGATCTGTACGTGAGCAAGTCGATACGTAATTTGAATGGCAATCTGTTCGGGGTTGTCACGATCCGGTTCGAAGAGGAGCGGCTCTATTCTCTCATGAAGGAGAGCGATCCAAGGGAGCGGCGCACATCCATCTTGGACGAAGCGGGAAGAGTCGTCTCCTCCAATGAACGTTCGCTGATTGATCAAGTGTTGTTTGCTGCGCAGGAACAAGAGAGGCAAGTGGAAGAGGAAGATTTTAAAATCATTACGACGGAGATTGACGGCAAGATGCTGCCGGATTGGCGCATCGTAACGGAAGCGCCGATTGATAGCCTGCTGCGGGAAGCGAAGCAGGTACGTACGACCAGCCTTATCGTAACAGGGCTGACGCTGCTGTTTTCCTGCTGCTTGATCATCTTGTTTCTGGGCAAAATCATGGATCGAATTCGCAAGCTGCTGCGCACGATGACTCAGGTGAAACAGGGGAAATTCGTCACGGTGGAGGACGAGGGTAACGCGGATGAAATCGGACAGTTGACTAAAAACTTCAATCAGATGGTTGAGGGGCTCGAGCGCTCCATTGAGGAAAATTATGTCATCCGCCTGTCGCTCCAGGATGCTCAGATCAAGAAACGAGATGCGGAGCTGTACGCTCTGCACAGCCAGATTAACCCGCATTTTCTCTTCAATACTCTGGAATCGATCCGGATGAAGCTGATTACGGCGTCCACGTCAGATCAGAATCGCGAGACAGCTGGCATGGTCAGGAATCTCTCGAAAATATTGCGGAAAACGTTGAACTGGCATAATGACGTCATTGAGCTGCAAGAGGAGATGGACTTCGTCCAAAGCTATATCGAGATTCAGAAGGCCCGGTTCCATGACAAAATTACGGAGGAGCTGGACATTGATGAATCGCTCCTCACCTTGCAGATACCGAAGTTGATCGTTCAGCCGATCGTCGAAAACGCGATAAAGCACGGCATCGAGAATAAGAAGGGCAAAGGCATCATTGCTATCAGGGTGAGGGAAGAGGGGGAGGCGGTACGTATTATCGTGCACGACAATGGGATTGGCATCGAGGCGCCCAAACTGGAGAGGATCCAGCAGTCTCTTGCACAGCCAGGGACGAACCGCAAGGAAGGACGGGCCATCGGCTTGCAGAACGTTCATGACCGGATCGCGCTTCATTACGGGGAAGGGTACGGTTTGACCATGGACAGCACGGTAGGCGAAGGTACGACGATTTCGCTCTACATTCCGAGACATCATGAGCAGACGGAGGGGAAACCGCATGTTTAGAGTGGTCATCGCGGACGACGAATACGATATCCGGCAAGGCTTGAAGCACGTGATCGATTGGTACGGGGAAGACTTCGTCATCGTTGGGGAAGCGGAGGACGGTGACGAGGCTCTGGAGCTGTACAAGAAGGAACGCCCGAACCTGCTTATTACCGATATTAAGATGCCGGGACTGAACGGCTTGCAGCTGTCCCGTGCCGTGAAGGAGCTGGATGAAAACGCCAAAATCATTATTTTGAGCGGGTACGACGACTTCGCTTTCGCCAAGGAAGCGATTCAGTACGGAGTAAGCAGTTATCTGCTCAAGCCTGTCGACGAAGACGAGCTTCGAGCCGTATTGGCGAGCGTCCGGCGCGCGCTCGAGGACGAATGGTCGACAGATTATCAGAATCGTAAACAGGAGAAGTGGGTGCATGATTATTTCTTCCAGAAGCTGATTCGGGGCGAGTCGATTCAGGAGGAAGTGGCGGAGACGATGCACTGGCAGGCGCTGCTCGAGCGTCATTATTACCGCGTGCTGTTGGTCGAGCTGGCGCATTACGGTGATATGCTGCTGGAGCTGAGGGAGAGCGAAATTCATTTGATCCGGTTCGCCGTACGCAATATTCTCGAGGATATCGTAAGGACGTTTGACATCGGGTTCGTATTTGAGGAGAGCGAGCAGCGGTTCGGAATTCTACTCGTCGGCGAAGACAGGGAACTGTCGACCGACTCGATCGGTCCGCTGCTGCAGCAAATCGTCGACTTCACCAGGGAGTATGCCAAGCAGCAGGTGATGGTCGGGGCAGGCATGATGGTCGGGCACGCATCGTCGATCGTCCGCTCCTACGAGAAGGCGAAGACAGCGCTCGGCAAGTCATTTTTCACTCCGCAAGCAGAAATCTTTACCGACGAAGACGCGCAGGGAGCCGTTCCGGCTTGGTCGCTTGATTGGCATGCGGATAAGTTGAAGGAAGAGGTTCTCCATGCCAATCGCAAGGGGTGGGAGATTGAGCTGAGGGCGCTGTTCCAGGAGCTGGAAGAGCGGTCTGCGCCAATCGGAACGGTTCGGAGCGTTATTGTCTCGGCGATAATGCAGCTCTCGCGGCTGGTGATCGAACAAGAAGGCGATTGGAAACAGCTGTACGCAGACCGCTATGGCGAATCCGATTGGATCGCGGAGCTGAAGAGCCAGGAGGAAGCAAGACGAGAGCTTGTTCGGCTATGCGATAGCATATCGGAGTTTTTGCGGAAGACGCGGGAGACGCCGCCAGATTCGGAGATCTCCGGCGTGGCAGCGTACATTCGCAGCCACTATTGGGAAGATATCAATTTGAAAAAGATTGCGGGCATGTTTTATATTACCTCAGGCTATCTCGGCCAGCTGTTTAAGAAGGAGACAGGCAAATACTTCAATGATTTTATTAACGAAATTCGCGTCGAGGCAGCGAAAAAGCTGCTGCGAGACCCGCGATGGTCAATCGCCGACATCGCCGAGAAGGTTGGGTATAAGAATACGAACCACTTGTACTTGCATTTCAAAAACTACGCCGGAATCAGTCCGGGCGATTATAGGAAGCAGCTTTAGATGAGCTGGTGCAAAGAAGAGTCATGACTTTAGGCGGCAATGTGGCGACCGAAAGCGATGGTACTCTTTTTTTGTCCGAATCAAGAAGGAGGATAAACATGATTCTAATGAGTATCAAATCGGGCTCGTACATGCTTGGCGTCGTACCGGTGATCACAGGCGGCTATGCCGTCGAGCTTCATCATGAGGAGGACGGCCGCCGGGAGACCATCTTCAAACAAGATCGGCCCGTATCCGTTTGGCTGAAAACCGCTAATGGCGAGGAACTGCTCGTCTCTGTGCCGTATCGGGACAGCGCTTGGAAACGGGGCAAGCTACTGCTTGCCGGAGAAGCGCGCAGCGGCGGGGGAACGGTCATCCGTGTGGAAGACGTATACGAAGCGGGAGAGGAGGAGGGGGAAGGGGAAGGCATCTTCCAGATGTCGCGGCAAGTAACGGTTGTAGAAGCGGGGAGCGACGCGGAAGGCTTTACGTCGCAATTCGGAATGGAGTCGGCTTTAGGCGGGAGTTTAAGCGACTACGAAATGTTCGCGCCTGGCGTCTGGTACCGGGGCAATGAAAACGTCGTGAAGACGGCAATCGCCAGCGATTATTCGCGTCCTGATATCCATATGCGCGAGATGCGGCTGGCGCTGCCGTTCTTGCTGATGAGGGATCCGCATACGGGGTACTCGCTGTCGGTCGGGCGCGCCAACGCATCGTCTTCATCGGATGCGGACGAGACCAGCCCAGACTGGCTGGTAGATGAATCGATGCAATACGGAAGCTTCGGCATAAGAACAGGCGTTTTGCCGAGTCTGCAATTCCGGTATCCCGGATGGGAAGGAGATACTAACTATATCGACCGCAGCGTGCCATGGATTCGCAGGAGCCACCCGGTCCGGCCTGGGCTGTCGCACGACTACCGGTTGCTGCTTCGAATAGAGCGTAAGTCGCAGGATTATGCGGAAGCGATGAGGGGCGCATGGCGCTTCTTCTATGAGGCGGCTAGACCTGAGATCAAACGTCTGGATCTGTCTGCTGTATATGGCAATGCCGTCTGTCTGCTGGACCACTACTGCCAAAACTACAACGGCGTGTTGGGCTTGCCGTTCAAGGCGCAACTGCCTACAGGCGAAGTGACCGGTCATGCGATGGTCATGGGCTTCGTCGGGCAGCAGCTCCCGGCGGCTTATCAGATGATCCGCCACGGTTATTTACGCGACGAGCCTTCTTTAATCCGGAAGGGCATCGACATCGTCGACTTCTGGGTGCAGCGTTCCTTGACACCGGCGGGTCTGCCGAAAACCTGGTATGAGCCGTTCTTCGAAGGAACGGGCAACTTCACGAACGGCAGCGTTGATCTACGCACAATGTCGGACGGGATGGAGGGAGCGCTGGACGCCTATCTTCTAATGAAACGGCATGGCGCAGAGCGCGCGGATTGGCTGCGATATATCGCCCGATTCGGCGATTGGCTGGCGGCGAGTCAGAACGACGACGGCTCCTATTGCCGGCTGTACGGTTTGGACGGAAAGCCCGTCCATCCTGGAAAACACAACACGACGAATCCGGTCAGGTTCCTGCTCCGTCTGCACGATGCAACCGGTCTGCAGGTTTATCGAGACGCGGCGCTTAGAGCGGGGAACTATGCGTACGAGCAAGTATACGAGCGGTTCCATTACTTCGGCGGTACGTCGGATAACGATAACACGATCGACAAGGAAGCGGGCGCGATGGCGATGAATGCGTTTCTGGCTTTGTATGAGCATACAGACGAAGAGAAATGGCTGGGGGCGTTTCAGGGTGCGGCAGATTTTACGGAAACTTGGATGTTCGCATGGGATTACAACCTGAGGCAGGGCGGCACGCGCTGGGAAGCAAGAGACGCCTTCCTGCCGCAGTGGATCATGGTGGATTTGGAAAAAACGGAGATTGTTCAGGCGGTGCAGGTCCCATTCTATCCGGACAACTCCATGTATGAATACCATATGGAGACATCGATGGACCGCTTGCATTGGGTAGCCTTCGTCCCTAATGCCGAGGCGCGGTATGTGCGTGTGACGATAACGGGAATGAACGAAATGGCAGATATGAGGGTCAGCGTTTGGTCGCTCGACGTGTTGGGCGCAGACGAACGAAACTTCGCATTAAAGAAGCCGGCTTCCGCTTCCTCATGGCGCAATGAGATGTTCCATGCGGACAAGGCCGTAGACGGCCGAGGTCCGGATTACCGTTCGCCCATTGCCGAAGGGCTGATCGGACGGAGTATTGTCGCGACCGGCCATACGTATGCGGATATGTACATGGCCTACAAGTCTTCCCAATTTTACAGACTGTATCTGTTCACGGGCGATTCCCACTACCTGCATGTCGCACTGTTGCTGCAGCATAACGTGAACCGGCTGACGGATTGGGATGGAACCAAAGGCTATTCGCATCCCGGACTTATCGAGGAAGGAGCGGGCGTAGCGGAATTCGTCTACCGCCCGATCGATGTCTGGCTGACCTGGTGCACAGTCGCCCAGCTTGAACCGCTGTCGGAGCTTGAGGACCGATTCGGAACGTATTCTATCGACCGAATCGAGGAGCTTCCTTTGCAGCAGAGAATAACCAGAAATCGATTTCGAAATTTTTAGAACAATATTCGTAGTATTTGCATAGTTCGCGGCGGTGATCTCCTCTATGCTTCTTAGTAGAAGATATTCTTCAATTACGGAGGTGCCAAATTTATGGAAGCGATAACATCATCAACTAGGAAATGGTTTTCCGTCACTTTAATTGCCGTAATGCTCTTCATGACAATTGGGAGTGGGCCAAGGCTCGCGTTAGCCGTCGAGGCGCCGCAGTTTGATCTGCAGCTCGGCAAGACGGCGACAGCGTCGACCACGCAGAATGAAGAAAATAACCCATCTAAAGCCATAGATGGTCTGGCGGCAACGCGGTGGGCTGCTGACGGCAGCACAAAACCGCAATGGATCCAGGTGGATCTGGGGCAAGTCTATCCGATTACTTCGGTCCTGACTTCTTATGAGTTCAACAATTCGTATTACCAGCATCTAATTGAAGTGTCCACGGACGGCGAGAATTGGGAAACGTTCGCGGATCGTACCGAGATGAACGAGCTCCCCGGGCCAAAGGGATACTTGGACGAAGTGGACGTGCCTGTCAGCGGCCAATATATTCGCCTTACCGTTGAAGGAACGCAGCATGAGCCGATGTGGGTGAGCATTAGGGAGCTGCGCGTGAACCCGCAGCTTGGTCCCGTTGCAACAGCTTCTTCGGAGCAGGGCGGTGGAGAAAACGGTGCTATGAAAGCGATCGACGGCGATTTGTCGACCCGCTGGGCTGCGGACGGAGATTCCAAACCTCAATGGCTTATGGTCGATTTGGCCGAGACGACAAGAGTGAGAACGATCCAGACGTCGTTCGAATTTAGTGACAGCTACTTGCAATATGTCATTGAGACGTCGAATGATAAAATAAACTGGTCGGTGTTCGCAGATAAGAGCTCCAACACCGAACCTCCTGGCTCAAGCGGCTATGTAGACAAAGGCGATTCATTGGGGCGATACGTCCGGATTACGGTAACGGCAACACAGGCAGCGGGGGCCTGGGTGAGCATCAGAGAGTTTCAAATCAATTCGACGCTCCCCGAACGTCAAGCGCTGCCGGACGATATGTACAACGTAGCCGAAGGCAAGTCGGCGACGGCATCCAGTTCCTTCGAAGGCAGTGAGCCTTCTCTTGCGTTAGACGGCAGTATCGGGGAGACTCGCTGGTCGGCGGCCAATAACGATGAGCCCCATTGGCTGCAAGTCGACTTGGGCCGCGAATATTTTATTGGAGGCACCAGAGCTTTCCCCGAATTTCGGGACGCTGTGTATCCTTATGTCATCGAGACGTCCACGGATGGCGAAACATGGGAGCTATTCGCCAATCGTTCCAATAATCAATCGGCTGCGCCGAGCGGCTACGAGGATTTCGGAACAGCAACCGCAAGATATGTGAAGATAACGATTGAAGGCAGCATGTGGAAGAGCTTGTGGGAGTTCGAGGTGTTCGGCACTGATAACTTGGCTGCTGGCAGATCCGTTGCCGCCTCCTCGCAGCAGGACGAAGCACACTCGCCTGAAAAAGCGGTGGACGGAGACCGTGTCACAAGCAGATGGTCCGCCGATGGCAACAGCAAGCCTCAGTGGGTGGAGGTTGATCTGGGCAAAAATACGGAAATTGCCCGTGTGGAAACTTATTTCGAAAGTCTAGATTCCTATTATCGATATAAGATAGAAGTATCGCAGGATCGGGAGACTTGGGTCTCATTCGTCGACCGTACCGCGAATACGGTTGATGGAAATCCGGGCTATACCGATCTCGGAGCGGTGGAAGGGCGATATGTCCGATTGACGATCACAGACACCGAGACGTCTCCAATGTGGGCAAGCGTTAAGGAGCTTCGGGTATACGGGCCAGAATCGGCGGTATCCGAGCCCGGCATGAAGCTGGCATCTGGCAATTATGAGCTGAGAGCCGAGAAGCTTGCGGGAGAGCGGTTCGGCATAGGTGTTTACAAGAACGGATTGCCCGTCTACATGCAAGATAAGCCACAGAAGCTTCTAATCAAGGATGAGCAGGATCGTCCGCTGAGCTATGAGGCGCCTTATCGGAGCGTTCAACTGACGAATGGAAAGCTCGTTCTGACAGGCAACGTAGAAACGGCTTCAGGAAGCAATGTTGTTTTCCACGACAGCTATTCTACCGTCCATAATAATGGAGAGTTTAAGTTGCATCGCGTGGTCTCTTTCGACAAGGCAAGTACGCTGGACGTTGGCTTTAATACCGAATTCAGTCTGGAGCCGCAAGCAGCCGAAAATATGGAGCAATACGAAATGCTGGCGCCGGGCAATTGGTATAAGAAAAATGCAAATGTCGTGGCGGGAGCGATCGGCAGCGATTACTCGGATGAATATTTCTATATTCGCGAGATGCGTCTTGCTCTTCCCTTCTTCATGATGCGAAATAACGTTTCGGGAGAGACCGTCTCCATCGGGCGTCCGAACGCTGCACCGGCTTCAGATGTAATGGAAGCAACGGGAGAATGGCTGGTAGACAATTCCTTCGCTTACGGCAGTCTTGGCGTCCACAAGGAAGCGCAGCCGACGTTGGACTTTGTATATCCAGGTCTAGAAGGCGAAATCAGCTACATTAATCGTAACGGTCAAATGGTCCGCCGCAGTCATAAAGTCGCGGACGATGCGGGACACAGCTACGAGCTTACGCTTCGATTCGGCAACGAGACGGATTATGAGCAAGCGGTCGGCAAGGAATGGCGGAACTATCTATCGCTCGCGGATCCGGAGTTGAAGCCGGTCGATCTGGATAATCTATATCAGAACGCCATTGATCTGTTGGACTTCTATTCCAAAGAGTATAACGGTGTAATGGGCTTGCCGTTCAAGGCGGATCTGCCAAGCGGAGAAGTTAGCGGCAACGCGATGGTAATGGGCTTCGTCGGACAGCAGCTTCCGGCCGCCTATCAGATGATTCGTTATGGCATTCTTCATGATGATGCGGAGCTAGTCGATAAAGGCAAGCAGATGGTGCAGTTCTGGGCCGATCATTCAATGACGCCTTCCGGTCTTCCGAAAACATGGTACGAGCCTTACTTCGAAGGCACGGGCGTGTTTACGAACCAAGAGGTCGATCTAAGGACGATGTCTGACGGCATGGAAGGAGCCATCGATGCGTATGCGTTCTTGAAGGAAAATGGGGAGGACGTAACGTCCTGGTTGAACTATTCCATAACCTTCGGCAATTGGCTCGTCGATAATCAAAATGAGGACGGCTCTTACTACAGAATTTACAAACTGGACGGGACGCCATCCCATACGGGAAAGTACAATTCGACAAATCCGATCCGTTTCCTGCTGAAGCTCCATGAAGCAACGGGCGTCGACCGTTACAAGGAAGCAGCCATGCGGGCTGGCGAATTCGCTTACGATTATATTTACCGAAGCTATCAATACGTCGGCGGTACGTCGGACAACAACAATACGATCGACAAAGAAGCTGGCGCGATGGCGATGAACGCGTTCCTGGCATTGTACGACGCGACTAAGGAAGATCGCTGGGTGTATGCTCTGCAAGGGGCAGCGGATTATACGGCGACGTGGACCTTCGGCTGGACGTATCATACGCCGGCAGGCGGAACGAGATGGGCGGCTAACGGCGATGCGAAGCCGCAATATTTGCAGGTTGATCTGGGCGAAGCAACTCCGATTGCCAGCGTAAGAACCTATATGGAATATCCGAATATGGCGTATCAATACAAGATTGAAATCTCGAATGACGGCAGTGACTGGTCGATGTATGCCGACCGAACCGGCAATGGGACAGCGGGAGATCCATACTATCAAGATGCCAACGGCGCTACTGCTCGTTACGTTCGACTCACCGTTACGGGGACAGGCGACCCTGGCGCGTGGGTCAGCATTTGGGAGATGCAGGTGTTGAACGCTGAAGGCCAGAATGTGGCGTTGAATCAGCCAACAACGGCGTCTTCCAGCTCCAGCCTGCCAAGCAATGCGACAGACGGCCATATCCACCAGAAGAGTCCATCTCCATTTCCCGAGAGCGGATTAGTCGGGCAATCCCTCGTGTCTACAGGACACTCGTATGCCGATCAATATATGGCTTATATGGGAGCAGCTTATTATCGTCTCTATTTATTGACGGGCGATACCGTGTATTTGAATTTTGCGAAGTTACTTCAAAACAATGCCAATTATACGGCTGATTGGAAGGGCGAGTGGGGGTATGCCCATCCCGGGCTGGTAGAGGAAGGCGGTAGTGTAACCGAACTCCAGTATTACGGCATCGGAGCTTGGCTGCTGTGGAATACGGTTGCGCAGCTGGAGCCGTTGTCGATTCTTGAAGAACGATTCGGTTCGATGTCAATTGACGAAATTGAACAGATGCCGATCGAGCAGAGGAAGGCACTTAACGGCCAGTCAATCGGCAATCCGGTTTATCCGATTCCGCCAGTACCCGGTTCGAATCAGGACTCCGAAGTAACGATCGAGTTCGTAGATGGCAAGCAAATCTTGAGCGTTGCTAAAGGTGAGTCGAAGGCAATTATTCGTACCGAGCAGTGGGAAGAGGTGCCAGTACAGTTTGCGGCGAATGGCGGCATAATGACCGTAGAACCCGAAGTGCTGAAGGCTCTTCTCGAGAAAGCAGGCTATCCGGTAGGAGCAAGCTTCCAATTCGAGATCGAGCTCGCGGCTGGACGGATTGAAGCGCCGGAGCAAGGCAATGATCTAAGACTGGGGGGCCAGCTTTATGATTTCTCCATCGCCATCATCCTGCCGAATGGGATCGCAACCTATTCCGAGGAAGTGTTTGGTGGAGTTGAAATAAGTCTTCCATATGATGAGAGGCTGGATGAAAAACTTCTCGGCATTTATTACTACAACGAACAGACCCGGCTGTGGGAATATGAGGGTGGAGAAGCGAATACCGACTCAACGTTCGTGACGGCGAAGCTCCGTCATTTAAGCCCTTATGCGGTTCTCGAGTTCAACAGGACGTTTGAGGATGTGCCGGAATCTCATTGGGCGCATGATTCAATCAAGCTTATTGCTTCGAAGCATGTGATGGAAGGATATCCATCGGGCCTTTTTGAGCCAGCGCATGCGGTAACCCGGGCGGAATTCGTGGCGGTGCTGGCGCGGGCGCTGAAGCTGGAAGCGGAGGCAACCCGAGACGTGTTCACGGACGTGAAGGAGGGTGCTTGGTACGAGGGAGCTGTCCTGTCCGCTTACAAAGCGGGAATTATAACAGGCGTCGGCGGAGGACGATTCGTTCCGAACGAGAGCATAAGCCGTCAGGAGATGGCGGTCATGCTGTCGCGCGCGGCAGGATTGATTGAATCGGACCTCGGTTCATTAACCTATGCGGATTCCGATCAAGCTGCGAATTGGGCAAAAGGTTCTATTCTAGCAGTGTCCTCAGCGGGCTTGATGCAAGGCAAGCCAGGTCATTTATTCGCCCCGGGGGCTCCTGCTTCGAGAGCGGAAGTCGCGACTGTCATTATGACTTTTTTAGAAAAGTTCTAGTTTATTATCTAAAGGCTGTCTTCAATATGGAAGACAGCCTTTTGTCCGACAACTTGGTCGGGTGACAAGAACTTTCTCCCAGTCCCGATTTTGATTTTTATACATTTTAACCTAAAGTGTTGAAGCATATCATTCCTTCAAGAGTGTGGTTGCCGATAAGTACGATGATTTACTTCTGGTTAGGGGTGTGTTTGGCTTAAATGGTGCGAGAGGGCGTGGAAGGTAACACTTCTGCCTGATTTCGAATGCTTTTATAGTTGACAAACAAGACCGAGATAAAGGATACTAGGAATATAAATCAATTTGGAGCGCTCCCAATTTTGGGGCGCCACTATAGAACCTTCTTTACGAATGGCATTTGGGCAGCTTGTTAGCAAGAAGGATATGGTGTATGGAGGTTGCAGTGAAGCATACATTAGAATCCATCGCCGCTCTCGCGGGAGTTTCCAGAGGCACCGTATCTCGGGTCATTAATAATCAGCCGAGCGTAAAGCCGGAAGTGCGGCAGAAGGTGCTGGCTATTATCGCCGAGAAGGGATATACGCCGCATCCCCAGGCGCGCAGTCTGGCTGGCGGCAAAACCGGGAATATCGGCGTTATCGTATTTGGCGCCAAGCTGGACTTTTTGACGCATCATATTTTCTATGAAGTGCTTCAAGGCATTCAGCTTATAACGGCTATGAACAGCTATGATTTGCTGCTGTTTTCCAATCGAAGCGATTATGATCACGAGTATTGGAAAAAAATCGCGATCAGCCGCAAAATCGACGGGCTCATTATTATGGGCGAAAACATCCGCGAGGAATATTTGCAATTTTACAGAGACCAGGGCATCCCGTTCGTACTCATTGGAAAACGCATCTACGATGGGCTGCCGCTTGCCTGCGTAACCTCCGATTATCGCCAGGGGACGTACGATGCAACGAAATATTTGATCGGCCAGGGCAAACGCTCGATCGTATATATTCAAGGCTTGATCGGCACTCCGCATGAGGAGGAGCGTTATGCCGGCTACAGGCAGGCTTTGCATGACGCGGGCATTGCGTTCAGGCTGGAATTGGTGGCCGTCGGCAAAGCCGAGCAGGAGGAAGCGCGGAAGCAGATGGATCGGCTGATTGCGGAAGGGCTTGCATTCGATGCAGTGTTTGCCGCCAACGACCTGATGGCGCTGGGCGCCATTGAATCTTTAACGATGCATAACTATCGCGTTCCGCAGGATATCGCCGTTATTGGTTATGACGATATTCAAGCCGCAGCCTTTATGAACCCGCCGTTGACCACGGTCAGACAGCATAAGCAAAAGCTTGGGCAACATGCCGTGGAACTGCTGCTGGATATGCTGCGGGGCGAGTTGGACTGGCACGCGTCCAAGGATGTCGTTATTGAAAGCGATTTGATTATTAGAGGAACAGCCTGACGAGGAACATGACGGGGACACGGCTGACGGTCGATGTCCTTTATTGACAATAAAAAATGGAGCGCTCCCAATGTCAAAATTGGGAGCGCTCCAAAAAAAGATTTGGAGTTGATTTTCTATGCACGACTTGGAAAAATACGATGTGGCGGTTTTGGGAGGCGGCCCGGCCGGCATAACCGCTGCGATCAGCGCTGCCCGTTCCGGCGCCAAAACCATTCTGATAGAGCGTTACGGCTTTCTCGGTGGCATGTCCACGGCAGCGATGGTCTACCCGTGGATGACCTTTCACGCGGCTTCCGGAGAGCAAGTGATTAAAGGACTGGCCCAGGAAATTGTGGACCGGCTGATGGCGCTCGGGGCTTCGCCGGGTCATCTGCGGGATACGATCGGCTTCACCCATACGTTAACTCCTTACCATCCCGAGGTATACAAGGTGTTGGCCTGCGATATGCTCGCGGAAGCTGGCGCGGACATTTTGCTTCATACTTCCGTTATCGAGGTAGAGACCGAAAGAGATTGCATCGGCGCCATTAAGTTATATGGAAAAAACGGCATCAGAGACTTGAAAGCGAAGGTATACGTTGATGCGACAGGAGACGGCGATGTCGCCTATATGGCAGGCGCTCCATGGGAGAAAGGCAACGATAATGGGAAGCTGCAGCCGATGACGATGAAGTTCCGCATGCGCGGCGTAGATTTGCAGGCCATCAAACAATATATGAAAAATAACCCCTCGGAATTTTACGAGAAGTCGTTGATCTCCGAGCTGGACCGGTTGCCGTTAACCGGAATTATGGGGTTTTACAGCAAGTGGAGAGAGGCGCGGTTGCCTATCCTGCGGGACGGATTATTGTTTTTCAGCGGCCCCGGCGAGGATGAGGTGCTGATTAATACGTCCCGCGTGTCGGGACTGGATCCTACCAATAGCGAGGATTTGACCAAGGCGGAGATTGAAGGGCGCAAACAGGTGCTGGAGCTGGAAGCTTTTTTGCAGCAAAACATTCCCGGCTTTGAGCGCGCTTCCGTGTCCGCCGTCGGCACCCAAATAGGCGTCAGGGAGACTCGGAGAATGATCGGGCAGTATGTGCTCAGCGGCCAGGATGTGCTGAGCGCTCGCAAATTTGCGGATGTTATTGCGCGCAGCGGTTATCCGATCGATATTCATAATCCGGAAGGCAAGGGAGTGACCGCCAACTTTATCCGGGAGGGCGGTGCCTATGATATTCCTTACCGGAGCATCGTTCCGCTCCAAACGGCCAATCTGCTGCTGGCGGGCCGCTGTATTTCCACCTCTCACGAGGCCCAGGCGACAACGCGTCTGACGCCTAGCTGCATGGCGATCGGGCAAGCGGCTGGCACGGCGGCGGCGTTGGCGGCTCAGCTGCGTTGCGATACCCGCGATGTGCCTATAGATCTCTTGCAAAAGCTGCTGCTTGCAGGTCATGCGGAACTTGGCATAACCGAAGCCGCGGTATGACGGCGAAGGGCGCAAATGGCCAATGATAGAGAGTTCTTACTAATCCAGGGAGGTGAATGCATGATTCGTTTTTAATTTCTTGCCTGGTTCATGGGAATACCAAACTTCAATTAACGGGGTGCGTTCTAATGAAGAAAGGTTTAATGAAACGATGGTTCTGCGTCATTCTTTCGTTCTCGCTGGTTTTCTCTATGTCATCCATGCAGGCGTATGCCGAGCCCGCAGGAGTTTCGAATCCGGTCATCGTCAATCCCGGCTTCGAAACGGGGGATGGGTCCGGCAACATTACCGGCTGGCGGCTGATCACAACAAATACAATCAGCACTGTGGCCCCCAGTACCGACTTTGCGCATTCCGGTCACACAAGCATGCATTTCAATAATCCGACCGATCAGGAACAATTGCAGGTTGCAAGCGAGAAAATAGATGTCGTGCCCGGTGGCGTTTATAACGCCAAGGCGTGGGCGTATGTGGTCAACCAATCGCATAGCATCGGGTACGAAGTCCATTTCTTCGCTGCCGACAATAAGCCGATTACGCCGTCGACCTTCAAAAATTTTGCGAGGGGCACATTGACGCTTAATGACTGGAACGAGCTTCTTGTTCAATTCACGGTGCCGGACAATGCCGCCAAGGTCGAATTGCGGTTCAATTCCGGCAAAGCGGCTACGCATACGGAAGCTTATTTCGACGATGTGTCGATAGAGGCGGTCAGCTTACCCGGCCAACCGGAGGAGCCGGAACAGCCGGAGGAACCCGGCAAACCTGTGCGGAATCTCGACTTTGAGATGGAGCCGGCGTCCGGCGTCATTCCCGGATGGAGCCTGAAGGCGCCGACGGTAGGGGTGCTGGAGCTTGCGGCCAGTCCGGTTCGCGGCGGCAACTATAGCTTACATTTTGCCGATCAGTCGATCACCGCGCGCACCCAGGCGTATAGCGATCCTCTGGACGTGAACCAGGGGGAAAAATATGTGGCCGGCGCTTATGTTTACGTCATGAGCCAATCCCACAGCATAGGCTTTGAGGTTCATTACGAGAATGATCTGGGAGCGGCGGTGGGCAGCCCGACTTTCCTTAACTTTACCGCAGCACAGCTGTCTGGGAAGCAATGGTCTTTGATGGAGGTGCCGTTTACCGTGCCTGCCGGCGCAACCAAAGCGCGGCTTCTCATCAATTCCGGCGTTCCAAGCTTGACGGAGGCATACTTCGACGACCTGTTCATAACGAAAGAGGGCGGCGGGACGCCGGTTGACTTGCCGAATGAAATTCAGAACCCTGGTTTGGAGCTTCCGTCCGCTACCGGAGGGATTCCGCATTGGAGTGTCGGAGCCGGTACGGCAGGCGTGCTCGAAGTGAGCACGGAACGCGTCCGAAGCGGCTCGAGCAGCCTTTATTTTGCCGATCGCGATTCGGGGCAGGGCTTGCGGGCGATTAGCGATCCGTTCCGGGTAGAAGGCGGGGAGACCTATATCGCGGGCGCTTATGTAAACGTCATCAGTCAATCTCATAATATTGT
Source organism: Paenibacillus agaridevorans (assembly GCF_018604145.1). Classification (NCBI taxonomy): domain Bacteria; kingdom Bacillati; phylum Bacillota; class Bacilli; order Caryophanales; family Paenibacillaceae; genus Paenibacillus; species Paenibacillus agaridevorans. Next base: position 8,946,067 of record NZ_CP075889.1, read on the forward strand.
GTTGGAAGCGTATTATTTTGATGCCAAAGATGTTCAAGTCGGCGTGAAGACGGAGCTGTTCAGCTCCAACTCGCTGGGAACGAATCAATGGTCGCGCATGAGCACGCAGACGGAAGTCCCTCAGCATGCCGCCTATGCCAGGGTGGCGTTATACTCGGGAGGAGTGAGTATTACGGAGGCATACTTTGACGATGTTTCATTTGAAATCCTGCCCAAAGAAGAGCCGTTGGACCGCGTTTATCAACAGGCGGTTCGGCTTGGCGACATGGTAAGCGTCAATTTGGGCCAGGCGGGACAAATTCAAACGAACAGTCTTGGAGAGAATGAGGTTTATTTCCATTCCAACGGTTTGCCGGGTCCATTCTCGGTCCTGGATGCCGAGACGGGCGAATTGAAGTTTTCGCAGCTGATTCCGAATTCGGAAGCGATGTGGGCCATGACGGTCGGTTCGGATAAAAACGTTTATTTTGCCGCAACCGGAGACGGGCTACTGTATCGTTATCTTCCCGCGGAGAAGCGGATTGAATCGCTAGGGGTCAATCCTGCCGACAGCTGGGTCTGGGATTTGGAAGCATCCTCCGACGGCAAAATTTATGGAGCGACCTTCCAGGATAAAGGGATAGGCAAAGTGTTCGAATATGACATTGCCTCCGGCACGTTCAGAAACTACGGAGGCGTCATGAGCGGCATGGACTACGTCCGGGGCATTGCGGTGCACGGCGATTATATTTATGCCGCGCTGGGCGCCAATGTCCATCTGTTCAAGATCCATCGCGTAACAGGGGAGAAAACCGAGATTCCGATTGCGGGGTACAGCGGCACCGTTGGCACGATGGCCGATGTCTTCGTGGTAGGAAATAAGCTGTTCGCGTCGGTCAGCACGATGAATATGGTCGTAATGGACTTGGACACCTATGAGGTTCTCGGAGGTTTCCAATACAGCAACATGCTGTCGGAACCGAATCCGCATAACGAAAACGAGATTTATTACAAGAATGGAAGCGAGCTGTTCAAATACGATTTGGCGCAAAATAAATCGGTCAAGATTGCGCTACCGTTCCCTCTGCCGGACACGCTGCGCGTTAAGGATATGACATGGATTGCGCTCAAGGAAGGCGCGGGAGCGGGAGAAACGGTGCTGGCCATGATCACCCAGTACGGCGAGTATTGGTACTATAATCCGAAGGACAACTCCATTAAATTCGTGGATTTGGATATTGCGTCTCAATATGTAAGGATTCAGGCTCTCGAAAGCGGTCCAATGGACGGCCGCATTTATATGGGAGGTTATCAGCGGGGGATGAGCGTCTACAACCCGTTCACCGACGAGATGGATGTTAATATAGCGGCGTTCGCTCAACCCGAAGGAATAGGGTTCCTGAACGATCATGTTTATTACGGCACGTATGTCGGAGCGGTTATGTACAAATACGATCCGCGGAAGCCGGCCGAGATTGGCAGCAATCCGGTGCTGTCTTATGACATCGGACATCATCAGGACCGACCGTTCGCGATTGCATCGGGCGGAGGCAAGCTGTATGTCGGCACGGTAGCGGACTACGGCATGCTCGGCGGCGTGCTTGCCGTCTACGACGAGCGGCAGGACAAATGGACGCAATACGACGATGTGATCGAAGATCAGGCGATTATCGGGCTGGCTTACAAGGACGGCCTGTTGTACGGGGGCACTACCGTATGGGGCGGCCTCGGTATCTCGCCGACGCAACAGGCAGCCAAAATCTTTGTATGGGATGTGGCTCAAGGCAGGAAAGTAGCCGAATTTACGCCTGACATTCCGGGCATCGACGAAACGCCGAAGATGATCGGAGATATTTCATTCGGGCCGGATGGCCTGTTATGGGGCGCGGTCGACGGCACGATCTTTGCGATGGATGTAGAAACGAAGGAAGTCGTGAAGAGCAAGATGATCCGTCCAAGCCTTTACAACTCCAGCAAATGGAAGCCATATCATTTGCGATGGAGCCCGGACGGCATGCTGTATACGACATTGTCCCGCCAACTGACCGTCATTGATCCGGAGACTTTGCAATACAAGGTGATCGACGGCACGTTTACGAACGATATGACGATCGGTCTTGACGGAACCATCTATTATGCGCCGGATGCGGGAACGGCATTAGTGAAAATCCCGGTGCCCGAGACGGATGCGACCTTGCGTTCCGTAACCATTAACGGCAAGCCGTTCGCGGAATTCTCGACGGGAGTCACCAGCTATGTGAAAGAACTGACGGCGGATTCGACGATTGAGGCCATCCCGTCGCAGCAAGGCGCGACAATTGCGATTGAAGCGATGAACGCCAGCGAAAAAACGTTGATCAAGGTTACGGGCGCAGACGGCAAATCCAGGCTGGATTATACGTTGTATTGGAATGAAGCCGCGCGCCAGAAGGACAGACCGGGCGCGGGAGATCCGAATCCTCCCCTTAACCCAGGGCCATCGGGGCCATCCGCGCCTGCTGAACCGGCGGTAGAAGGAAGACAGATTGTATCCGAGAACGAGCTTCGTCCGAACGCACAGGGCGAGGTTGCAGTCAAGCTGGACCCTAGTTCGGACCACGCGCTGCTGCCTATTAACGCGGGCGAATTGGCCGGCAAGCGTTCGATTAGGCTGGACGGCGGGAATTATGCCGTCGACGTTCCGGCGGAAGTGCTGGAGCAATTGAAGCAGCTTGCGGAAGGCATGGCGAAGGCGCGGATCAAAGTGGCCTTCGAACGGGCGAGCGAGCAAGACGGGGAGACGCTTGCTCAGGCCGCATCGGCAAGGTACTCGGCGGACGTTGCTGCGCGAAGCGATATTCGCAGTATCCTTCTGTCCGTTGTCGGACCAGAAGGCGACGAGAAGAAGCTCGGGCAATTTGCAGAGCCGATGACGCTCGTCTTTGATTGGAAAGGCGATATCGATCCGGATGCAACCGGCGTCTATCGCATAGACGATAACGGAACTCTGTCTTACATCGGCGGAGCGATCAAGAACGGCCGCATGGTTGCGGAAGCGACGGCATCCGGACGTTATGCAGTCATGCAATTCGACAAGACGTATTCGGATGTGCCTTCCGGCCACTGGGCCTCCCGAGCGATCAAAAAAATGACGGCTATGCTGATGGCCCAAGGCGTAAGCGAGGATCGCTTTGCGCCCGAGAAAGTGACGACAAGGGCGGAATTTGTGGCGTTCGTCGTTCGGGCCTTGGGATTGGAAACGGCGGAAGCGGGTTCGGGCAGCTTCGCCGACGTAGCGTCCGACAGCTGGTACGCGGCGGAGATAGAGGCGGCGTTCCAGGCGGGCATCGTGAACGGAACAAGCGGCAATACCTTTGCTCCGGGAGCTGCGGTTACAAGAGAGCAAATGGCTGTTATTCTCTACCGGGCCTACGAGTACAAGCGCGGCAACGGCGCGGTTTCCGGCGAGAGCGGCAGCTTCGCGGATCAGGCTGCCGTCAGCCCGTGGGCTGCCGACGCCGTATCGGCCGCTCAAACCTTAGGCCTGGTGCGCGGACGAGGCAACGATAAATTTGCGCCGCAATCGAATTTGACGAGGGCGGAAGCCGTGCAAGGGGTATTGAATTTGTTTGACAAATAAAAGATTGCGGGTGGGTGATGCGGGCATTGTCCCGCATTACCCTATTCGATGGAACTATGGAGCACCTATTGGGATAGAAGGAAAGAAGCGGTCATGGCCGATATGCTGGTTAAGGGAATGCTGAGATAACGGGCCGATTTCATTCGGCTCGTCTTTATCGTCGCGATAGGGAGGGATACAAGATGGGGAAACTTGCGATCAGACAGCTGAGAGCGCATCCGGTATTAAACTTTGCAAGCGAAGAGCTGCAAGCGATCAGCGAGGTCTATGCGGGTGCAACGGCTGTCTGCGCCAAGCAGTGGATTATCGGAACCTGGAGCGATTGCGAGCGGCATTTGTCGGCTGCCCCGTTAGACCCGGTGGCGGCAAAGCCGGCATGGCCTTGGCAAAAGGAATCGGAAGGCGGTCAGGAACGCGCGGGGGATGAGTACCCGGAGGACGCCTACGTCATTCTGTGCCGAGAAGACGTTATTATTCTTGCCGGCCGCTGCGAAAGGGCGGCTTTGTATGCGGTGTACGCCTATTGCAAAGAGGAATTCCGGATCGAATGGGTTTATCCGGGAGAAGTAGCCGTTCGCGTCTCTCGCCAGGCAGACGGCCCGGAGCGGGAGCAGACTCGCGCGCATGACGCGGATAGGCCGGCCGTTCAAGTTCCGTCCATGCGGCGCAGAGGGTTTGTATACGAGAATTTGAGGGACGAGCCGTATTTGCTGGCGGTGATCGATTGGCTTGCCAAAAACCGCGTCAATGAGCTGTTTATGACGTTTATGCTATGGGATGAGCTTGGTGCGGCGCTGGCCCCCGAGTTGGTTAAACGCGGCATCGCATTGACGCTCGGCGGCCATAGCATGAAGTTTTTCATGCCGGAATTAATGGAGAAAAATCAGTTGGATTATTCCGATTTGAGCTGGCAGCCCGGCGTGATAGCCGATATCGCGCAATATTGCGGGAAGGTTCCGTCTTTGACCCGAATATCGCTGTGGCCGGAGGATGCCGCAATCGCCGATAACGAGGCGGAGAAAAAACGGTTTTTATCCGGCTATATCCAGTTCACGGAACGCATAAAAGAAGCCTTGAGCGCAGCCGGCTTAGAAATTGCAGTCGAGCATATCGCCTATAATGCGGGCTTGTCCTGGGATATGCTGGAGTTGATTGACGGAGTAGAGGCGTCGGAGCGCAGTGATGTCCTGTTTGCCTACTGGGGCAGGGACTATAGCCGGCCATGGTCTTTCTCGGACAGCCGCGCCGAGGACGCTAGAGCCGCCAGAGCTTTGGAACGATGGGCGGAAGTGGCGGCCGATAAAAACAGGAAGATATGCGTGTTTGAATACTACAGCGACCACTTTATGTTAAGTTCGTTATTCCCCGCTCTTCCGGAGCGCATCTATGACGATCTGGAGCTGTTTAAACAGCTCGGCATCGACTCCGTCACGAATCTGGTTGTTCCATGCTCTCACACCGGCACTGAGTATTCCTGGAAATGGGCGCAAGGCTATAACAGCTATTTGTTCGCGAGATGCGCCTGGGGCGATAGCGCCGAAGCGGCTTTAGCCGATTATTGGCAATATGCGCCGGCAAGCGAGCGCGCATTCCTCAGGGCGGCAGTAGACCGGGTGGGGAGCAAGCTGGCCCGCCTGACCCGCTACAACTTTCCATTGTTCCCCGCAAGAGTGGTGGATGTGAAGAAACTGACGGCGCCTGTTGCGGAAGCAAGCGATATTCGGGCTGAATTGAAGGAGCTTGAAGCGGATGTCCAAACGACCTTGGCTCATTTGCTGCGCGGCGAGGGCACTGGGCTGGAGCCGTTTAGAACGTATTTCAATCATCTTGGAGAGACGATAGGGGAATTGAACCGAGGCTGGGCCGAAAATGAAGTGCTCGGATAACCGGTTCTCCTTTATTTGCAACTACATGCGCAAACGGAAAGTCTAGGTCACGAGCTAGTGTACTTCTCGCATTTAAAAAAGTGTTGACAGTTGTGGTTATGGGTTATATCATTTGAATATGCACTAGATATGAACTAAGTTCATTTATGGAAACCGTTATCATATCAGGGAATGACATCAAATCAATGGTTTTCAATTCATTAACAGGTTTTCTAGTGTATTTGTAGTACAAATCGTGATTGGGGGAACGGAATATGACAAGCAATAAGCTAAAAGAAACAGCTTCCAAGATGGCGCTTGCACTGGCGCTTGTAATGGTGGTTACCGCATGTTCGGGGAAATCGAATAGTCCAGCGGCGTCGTCTAGCGCGTCACCATCGTCAACTTCAAGCAGCGAGGGGAATGAAGGCAAGCCCGAAGCCGGAGCGCTGCCGATCGTAGCGGATAAGCTGACATTGGATACATGGATTGTATCGGACGGAAACTTCCGCGGCCAGAATTATAACGAAAAAAATTCTTTCGCCAAGATGGAAGGGCTTACAAACATTAACATCAACTGGATTCAGGGCAGCGGCGCTGACGGCGTCGAGGCGTTCAATCTACTTATGGCAGGCGGCCAGCTTCCCGATCTTGTCGCTTACAACAACATGGTGACGGAAGGTCCAAAGTACGGACAGCAAGGGGCATTCGTCGAGCTAACCCCTTACATTGAGCAGCATGCCCCTAATTTCAAAAAAATACTGGACAATCATCCAGAGCTGAGAAAGCTGCTGACGACGGCCGACGGCGAAATTTATCAGTTCCCCCAATTGAACTTGCATGAATACAATCTGGTTCAGATGTATCCGCAAATTCGCCAGGATTGGCTGGAAAAGCTGAAGCTTGAAGAGCCGAAAACAATCGACGACTGGTATACCGTTCTTAAGGCTATTAAGGAAGGAGATCCGAACGGAAACGGCATTGCGGACGAGATCCCTTATGTAGCTGTGAACTTGCAGCATATCATCCGTACTTTCGGACCTGCGTTCAATACAGATTGGGAGTTCTACGTTGATAACGGAAAAGTGAAATTCGCGCCGTATGAGGCGGAATACAAGGAATTGCTGCAATGGCTGAACAAGCTGTACAGCGAAGGCCTGCTTGATAAGAACTATCTTGTAGATACCGACTTTAAATTTTTGACCGAGAAGGTAACAACGGATCGCGCCGGGGCATGGGCAGGCTGGTCGGGATCGTATATGCGGTCGTTCACTGATTTGATGAAAGATCATCCAACGTTCAAGCTGGTTGGCACAGAGCCGCCGGTTGGGCCGAAGGGCGAGCAAAGATTCGGCTTCCACGCATGGCCGCTTGGAACGGTAGGCGTAGCGATCTCCGCCAAGAGCAAGCATATTGAAGAAGCGGTCAAATGGCTTGACTTCCAATATTCGGAGGAAGGCATTATGCTGAACAACTTTGGCGAAGAGGGCGTATCGTACGAGATGGTTGACGGTTATCCGAAGTTTACCGATGCCGTGTTCAACAACCCGGAGGGGCTTAATTCCACGGAATCATTGCTCAGCTACACCATTGGCGGCGGAATGTGGTCAACGGTTGCAGACGAGCGTTACCTGGAGCAATACGACATGGAAGAAGCGATTGAAGCTAAGCAGAAGGTAGGGAAATACATCAATTTTGACAAGGCGTTCCCGCCAATTACGCTGACTGCACAGCAAAACGATAAAGTCGCATCGCTGCTGGCGGATATTCGCACCTACCGCGATGAATATGCCAACGGTTTCGTGATGGGCAACCGTTCGTTTGATGAATACGATCGCTTTGTACAACAACTGAAGCAAATGAAAATCGAAGAAATCATTGCCGTCTATCAGGAAGCTTACGACAACTACCTCGGCAAGTAACGGCATGCAAGGCAGGCGAGCCCCTTAAGCTTTTGGGGCCGCCTTTTTAACCAAATGAGCATTAACGGGCTTCCCGGAAAGGAACGGGCATATGAACGCTAACGCGGCTAAATCGAATAACAAGGTTCCGGATCGTTTGAAAAAAGGCGTCCGGCGAGCGACATTCCGAGGAGTTATTAAAAACCGATCGCTTTATATCATGCTGATTCCCGTTGTTTTATATTTTATTGTCTTCCATTACAAGCCTATGTACGGGGCGATTATTGCTTTTAAAGACTTCAAGCCCTTCCTCGGCATTGGAGACAGTCCATGGGTCGGCTTCAAGCATTTTCAGCAATTTTTCGAAAGTTATTTTTTCGTCCGCATATTGCGGAATACGATTGTGATCAGTCTGTATCAGCTTATCTTCGGATTCCCGGCAGCCATTATATTGGCGTTGCTGCTTAATGAACTCAAAAATCAAATCTTTAAGCGATTTGTGCAATCGATTTCGTATTTGCCGCATTTCATATCGCTAGTCGTCGTATGCGGCATGCTGATTGACTTCCTGCAGCCGGACGGCATCATTAACCGTTCCTTGCTGGCAATAGGCGCGATCGGCGAACCGATCAATTTTATGATTCTGCCGGAATGGTTCCGGATCATCTTTGTCGGGTCGGGCATATGGCAAAGCGTAGGCTGGAGCTCCATCATTTTCCTCGCTGCGCTATCGGGAATCAATCCTTCTCTTTATGAAGCGGCGGCAGTCGACGGGGCGGGACGATGGAGACAGATGCTGAGCATAACATTGCCGGGCATCATGCCGACCATCATTATTCTGCTTATTATTAATATCGGAAATTTCATGGTTGTCGGTTTTGACAAAATCATTTTGTTATATAACTCTGCAACGTATGAGACGGCGGATGTGATCGGAAGCTTTGTTTTCCGCAGAGGCATTACCGAAGCCAACTACAGCTTTACCGCTGCCGTAGGCCTGTTCAACTCAGTGATTAACTTTACGCTGCTTGTACTGGTGAATCAATTGGCCAAGAAGAAGGCGGAAAGCAGCTTATGGTAGGGGGAAACGCAGATGACTTACAATAAGTCGATTGGGGAGCGCCTGTTTGACGCTTTCAATATAATATTGCTGGTGGTTGGATCGTTTCTATTTCTGTATCCGCTTTGGTTTGTCATCGTGTCCTCGGTCAGCGATGCGGCATCCATTGCGTCCGGCGCCGTTTCGTTATGGCCCAAAGGATTTAATCTGGAGGCATATGAACGGGTATTCAACGACTCTCGCGTATGGCTCACGTACCGTAATACGATCTTCTATGTACTTGCGGGCACGCTGATCAACCTCGTCCTGACGACCTTGGGCGCCTATCCGTTGTCGCGCAGAGATTTGTACGGCCGCAATGGCGTTATGCTTTTTATTGTATTTACGATGTTTTTCAGCGGCGGACTTATCCCGATGTATTTGAACGTGCGCGATCTTGGCTTGTTCGACACGCGTTGGGCTCTGCTGCTGCCGGGCGCAATCAGTGCCTATAATCTGATCGTGATGCGAACCTTCTTTCAATCCACCATACCCGACGGACTTATCGAATCGGCCAAAATGGAAGGAGCGAGCGAATACCGGATACTGTGGAGTATCGTGCTTCCGCTCTCCATGCCGGTTGTCGCCGTCATGACGTTATTTTACGCCGTTTATCATTGGAACAGCTGGTTTGACGCCATGATTTATTTGCAGGATCGTTCGTTGCATCCGCTGCAATTGCTGCTTAGGGAAATTCTCGTTTCCTCGCAGACCAACGATATGCTCGGCGGGGTCGGAAGCGGCGATGTAGTCGGCGTATCCGAAACGATCAAATATGCGACGACAGTCATAGCGACGTTGCCTATTCTCGTTATCTATCCGTTTCTGCAAAAATATTTTGCCAAAGGCGTTATGCTTGGAGGAGTAAAAGAATAATGATAAATCCATTGCAGATAAGCGAAACGAAAAAGCTCGATAGTCCTATGAAGACAATATTCAGCTACAAAGGCAAGGCGATTGTGCAACAGGTACCCGTCCCCGAGGTGAAGGCTCACGCCGTACTTGTACGGACCGTATATTCCGGCGTAAGCAACGGTACAGAGCGGTTGATGCTGATGTCCAATCATCAGCAACCCGCTGCGCTGGGCTATAGCGCATGCGGCATTGTAAGCGCGGTGGGGGAGGGCGTCCATCATGTCAAACCAGGCGATCGCGTAGCCTGCTACGGCGCGCCTTATGTCCGCCATGCCGAATATATGCTGGTGCCCAAGCATCTTGCAACGCCTGTGCCGGATGATGTGGATATGAAGGAAGCCGCATTTGCCGGACTTGGCGCTATCGCCATACATGCGCTGCGGCAGGCCAAGCTGGAGTTCGGCCAATCGGTCGTTATTGTGGGGATGGGCATTATCGGCCAGATTACGGCCCAAATTGCCAGCGCGGCGGCTTATGATACGATTGTTTACGATTTGCAGGCGGAGCGTTGCGCCTTGTTCGAATCGCTCAGCAAAGGCAGAACCGCTCAATCGCTAGAAGAGCTTGAAGCCGTCATTCATCAGGCGACGGAGGGTTGCGGAGTGGATGCGGTGCTGCTCGCGGCCAATGGCAAAAACAACGGGTTGATTGACGGAAGCCTGGACTGGATACGGGACCGGGGCAACATCGTCATTGTCGGCGATCTCGAAATGAATTTTTCGAGAGAGAAAATGTTTCGGAAAGAGGCGGAAATTCGCATATCGCGAGCCGGCGGTCCCGGACGTTACGACAGCAACTACGAAGCCGACGGTCAGGACTATCCGCTGGGGTATGTACGCTGGACGGAAGGCAGAAATATGAGCGAATATATTCGGCTCTTGCGGGAGAAGCGCATCTCGATCAACCCTCTGGTGAATCAGAGCGTGCATATTGACGAGATTCCCAGCATGTACGAGGGTTTATTTATGTCGGTTTCGCCTGCTTTAGGCACATTGATAACATATGAATAGTGATATATACTACCAAGTATATAAGGTACCGAAATTTTGTAAGATATGTCCGGTATTATACGAAGGGTAGTGCATTGTATGGAAAAGCCAAGCAGAACCACGTTTCGAGTGCGGCTCGAGACGATGGTTCATCAGCTTAGAGAAGATATACTTAGCGGGACCCTGGCTCCGGGGAGTTATTTGCCGTCGGAGGACGTGCTGGGCGAACAGTTTCAATTGAGCAAAAAATCGGTTCGCAAAGGGTTGGAGGAGCTCGTGAACGGGGGGCTTATCGTCAAAAAACCGAAAATCGGCAATATGGTGCTGAAGCCGGGCGAAGGAAGCGGCAGGACGAGCATTCGGTTCTGCTATTACCCTGAAGTGGACCAGGAGATCGACATGGCGGCTTTACTGGATATGTTCGAGCGGAAGCATCCGCATATTCAGGTTAAGCGCATGACGATGCACACGGATCATTACGCCGATCAAGCCATTGAGTTTATGGAAGAGCAAATGCTGGATGTCGTTTTGTTGAACTTTTACGATTTTAAGCATTTTCATGAAACATCCCGCTTGCAAATGCTGATGGAGCAGCCGATTGACGAAGCCATCTATCCGTTTCTCAATCGCGCGTTCACCATTGAAGGCCGGAGTTATGTCAAGCCGTTTTCTTTTTCGCCGGTTATTCTTTGTTACAATAGAAGACACTTTCAAGAAGCCGGGCTGGCGGAGCCGGACAGCAGCTGGACCTGGAGCGACTTTTACAGAGCCGCGGAAGTACTGGCCAAGGACGGGGAAGAGAATAAGCGATTAGGCTTCTTTTTTTATCCTTATTCCAACAATCGATGGCCGCTTTGGCTGCTGCAGCATGATTTTCAGTTGCAAAGGGACGAGGCGGGCCAGTTTAATTTTCGAAGCGAGCCGTTTACCAAAAGCATTCACACGTTAAAAGAGCTGTTTACGAACGAATATACGGCGTCATCCCTTGTATTCGAGAACTCGCAGGATCCGGAGCGTTTGTTTTCGGAAGAACGAACGTCAATGATTGTCACCACTTATTTCAGATTGAATCAATTAAAGCAGGCGTCGTTCGAATACGATATCTCGCCTGTTCCTTATGTAGAGACGCCAAAAACGCTGCTTCTGAACGTAGGAATCGGCATCAGCAATCAGTCGGCCCATAAGGAGGCGGCGAAATTGCTGGTTGATTTTTTAACTTCGAGAGAAGCTCAGCTGTTCATGAGGAATCAGACGTTGTCCATCCCTAGCGTTAAGGAAGCGGCCCAGTCGGAGCGGCAGAACAAACAGGGCGAGCCCAAGCGATATCAAATGTTCCGTGAAATTATGCCAAGCTACCGATACTACTCCGACATGAATATGAAGCGCTCCCAGCTTACAGCTATGGTTCATCATCTCAAGTTGTATTGGGCGGGGCTTGAAACAGCCTCGAATGCAATTGCAAGCATAGAGCAGGCTCTTAATCAAGAGTTTGCATAGTATGCGTCAAATGGATTGGTGTCGCGATCCGCAATAATTGTTTAACCAACCCCCATTGTAAAGTCGTCTCAAAAGCATGCTTTTGAGACGACTTTTTTTGTGCTTCTTTAGGTTCTTCGAGACCGCTTGCTGCTATGGATTTTTTCATTTTTTATTTGGACTGCTCATTTTCTTTTTTATGGATATGTATATCCAATCCATCGACTGATATACTGGCATGGTATTCTACGAGGAGGGGATCGTATGTTTAAAGTTCTGGTCACGGATCCTATAAGCGATTTTGGATTACAGCAGCTGATAGGGGCAGAGGATGTAGAGCTATCCCAAAATACAGGGCTTTGCGAAGAGGAGCTAATATCTATTATTTCTTCCTATGATGCGCTGCTGGTTCGTTCTCAAACCAAAGTTACCCGCCGCGTCATGGAGGCTGGCATTCATTTAAAAGTAATAGCCAGAGCAGGTGTAGGAGTAGACAATATTGATTTGGAAGCCGCCACAAGCAGGGGAATTATTGTGGTCAATGCGCCTGACGGCAATACGGTTACGACATGCGAGCATACTTTTGCGATGATGATGGCTCTGGCAAGACATATTCCGCAAGCTTATGCCAAAACCATTGCCGGCCATTGGGATCGCAAATCATTTCTCGGCGTCGAATTGCGAAATAAGGTGCTCGGCGTGCTGGGGCTTGGCCGCATAGGCATAGAATTGTCCAAACGCGCTGCGGCGTTTGGAATGGATGTTGTTGGTTATGATCCATATCTATCAAAAGAGAGAGCAGACAAATTGGGCATCAAACTTTTGACAATGGACGAAATCATCAGGACTGCAGATTTTTTGTCCGTACATACGCCATTAACAAAAGAGACGCATCATTTGATCGCCAGACCTCAGTTCAATGTTATGAAGCGGGGGATGAGAATTGTTAACTGCGCTCGCGGAGGCATTATTGACGAGGTTTCGCTTATGGAGGCGTTGGACAAGGGAATTGTTGCCGGCGCTGCCTTCGATGTATTTGAAAATGAGCCTCCAATGGCAGAACACCCCTTCTTAAAACATCCCAAAATCATTGTTACTCCGCATTTGGGCGCGTCTACCTTGGAAGCTCAAGAGAATGTAGCTCTAGATGTGTCCGAGCAAGTTATTCATATATTGAGAAATGAACCGTTTAAAAATGCGGTCAATATGCCCGTTGTTCCAAAAGACCTTCTGAACAAATTGCAACCCTGCTTCGCATTGTGCGAGCAACTGGGAAAATCGCTGGCCCAGATGACCGACGGAGCGGTACGTGAAGTTGCGGTAGAATGCGAAGGGAAACTTGCCGATCTGGATACATCGCTGCTGATTCCCTATGTGCTTAAGGGATTGCTTTCCCATCATCTCGGTTCGGAGCGGGTCAATGTCGTCAATGCCGTTCACTTGGCAAAATCGCGGGATATTCATTTACTGATACGAAAATCAGTCTTGGCCCAAAGTTCTACAAGCGAAATTACGATTCGGCTAAAGACAACGATTGAGGAGAGATGGGTATCGGGTTCTGCTTTACCTGGCGCTCAGGGAAGGATTACTCGAATCGGGCCATATCCGGTCGACATTACTCCCGAAGGGTATGTTTTGTTAATTTCACAAAATGATAAACCAGGCATCATTGGACGCGTTGGAAATTTGCTAGGCAATAACGGTATTAATATCGCAACGATGCAAGTAGGTCGCAATGAAATAGGCGGTTCCGCGGTCATGATTCTAAAAATTGATCATAAGGCAACTGCAAATGTTATAGAAGCATTGCTGGAAATTCCCGAAATCAAACGTGTACGAGAGATCATCTTTGACTGAGGCGATTAAGGAGGGGAGAAAACATGGATCAGTTTGTGGAGGAAAACTTAAAAACAATTAAGCAGGAGATGGAGTCGGCCTGCCGCGCTTCCGGTCGTCGCATAGAAGATGTGAGATTGTTACTGGCAACCAAAACCGTTCCGCTAGAAAAATTGAACAGAGCTATGCAGGCGGGAGAAACGTTATTTGGTGAAAATAAAGCGCAAGAACTGCGGGACAAGTTCCCGCTTATGCAGCAGCATCAACAGGTGGAATGGCATTTTATCGGACATTTGCAAACGAACAAAGTGAAGGATGTTGTGAAATATGTGACACTCATTCACTCTGTGGATCGTTTAAAGCTGGGGCTGGCCCTGCACCAACAGCTTACAAAAATGAACAAAACCATGGATATTCTAGTGCAAGTCAACACGTCTTATGAGGCTAGCAAATTCGGAGTCCCACCGGAAAAAGCGCAGGAATTGATCGAACAATTATCCCAATTCGAAACACTAAACATAAAGGGTTTGATGACAATTGGTAAATTAAATGCCACAAACGAAGAAACACGGCATTGTTTTCGATTGTTAAAAAACATTCAAGCGCAAATGGAAGAGAAAAAATTTCCCGGCGTAAAGATGGACATTCTCTCGATGGGGATGTCCGGTGATTTCAAAGCGGCTATTGAAGAAGGAGCCACCATTATCCGGATAGGGACAAGTGTATTTGGCCAACGCTACTTGCCGGATCGATATTACTGGAACGAAAACAAACGCGGGAATGATTAGGAAAAACTGGCAAGGATACTTATTGTAACAGTATCCTTGCCAGACGCTCAATACCTTGCTCGATGGCGGCTTCATCTACTTTAGCAAATCCCAGCACCCATCCTTTTCGGTCGCTTTCGAGACAATATTTGCTTAGCGGGTAGATACGAATGCCCTCTTTATAAGCCCATTTTGTCACTGCTTTTTCGTCAAACGAACGAGCGGCCTCAAGAAGCATATGCAAACCGGTCTCGACGCCGCTTAGCGTAAAGCGTTCACTCAACCCAGCCGAGGCAATGGCCTTCGTCATGGCTTCGTGCCTGCGCCTATACACATTTCGGACTCGTCTCATATGGCGCATAAAATGACCTTGTTCAATAAAATGTGCAAGCGTTAATTGTTCCATAATGGGAAGATGGCGATAAGTCAATTCATGGACCTGGGTAAGGCGATCAATGGCTTTCTGTGGCCCGATAATGGCTGAGATCCGAATTCCCGGTGCGACCATTTTGGAAAAACTCATCATATACAATGTATTTTGGGGCCGCTGACTAAACAAGGTAGGAAGCGGGTCCCCGCGATAACGAAATTCGCTGTCGTAATCATCTTCTACAATCCAAAACTGAGATTGAGCAGCCATCTGTACTAATTGTTGTCGGCGTGGTTCTGACAAAATGACACCTACCGCACACTGATGGGATGGCGTAACAAACACAAGCTTGGTTTGCGGGTCAATGTCGTCAACGCAAAGGCCAAATTCATCAACTGGCGCGGGTGTAACATGCATTTTCCGATAACGCATCGCCATCCATGCAGCGGGGAATCCCGGATCTTCAACGGTGACGGTATCCCCTTCTTGCAAAAGGGCTTGGGCAATCAAATCGATGCTATGCTGAGCGCCGGATGTTAACAGAATTTGATCGACGTTTACATGAATGCCTCGTTCAAATGACAGGTATCGTTGAATCTGTTCCCGCAGGGGCAGATAACCCTTGGCATCGCCGTAAGCCCAAATATTCAGATCAGTTCCCGTTGAAGCTTGTAAATAGGACTGTCTCCAATTCCTTTGAAATTGTTCATCTAAATAAGGCTCATGGGGACTGAAATCAATTTCGGGATTAACCCTTTCTTTATTGCCAAACCAACTATGTAAATGGCCTATGGAAACATGAAGGAATGGCAAATCTGGTAGATCGGGTCCTTTGATTTCCCCATCCTCTAAAGGAGATACGGCACGGATCCGCTGATTAACTCTTGTTCCGCCCCTACGGGAAGTTACTGTGTATCCACGGCTGAATAACTCTTCGTAGACAATCTGAACAGTAGAACGGGAAACGCCAAGCTGTAACGCGAACTCGCGAGAGGGGAGCAGCAATTCGCCTGGTTTCCATTTTCCGGTCGTTATATGATGGATCGCCTGATCCAGAAGCTGCTGCCAGATGGGACGGGCATCTTCACGGTCTACTTTTAGTATTGTTTTCACCACCAAAGTTTTGGTTGATATATTATCATAACAATCCTTTGTTTTGCAACTCTATATATAAACAGATCAACTCAAAAAATCTCCCTCCTCTAAACTTCCGAACTGACGAAAGTGAGCTTAGAGGAGGGAGACGAATCGAGTAGATCGATACCTATTCTTTAGAATTTTTCCGGAAACTGTTTGACAATACCATCTGTGAGCATATTGGCCAGTTTAATCATATGTATTTCATTCTGATCTGTTACTGCAATATTGGCTTTCCAGTCCCCTTTGAGATAACTCAGCACCATTTCCGTAATGTATTGGAGATGCGTGTACAGCATGTCCTGAAGTTCTTTAAACGACCAATTTGGATTTGCCGCACTTAAAAACTTTGCTATTTCATCCGCATTTTTATGCCAAGCAGCCTCCAACTTCTTTACCTCTGCCTGATTGTTAGCTTTAGCAGCAGTAATGATTTTACCAGCGATAAGAATATGTTCCCGGAGAAGTTCGGCCAATTTATTGCCAGCGGCGTTACCATAATAAGGCTTAATAAGATCGCCTATGTCTTGTTGGTTCCGCAAGAGACGTTCCAAAACAGCCGATTGATCTTTTAGACCGGATATTGCGCTGACAATGTAACTTCTCGTCCAGACGGTATGGTCGATCCAAGCCTTCTGCATATCGCTCGTCAGTTTCATGATCTCAGGGCTAATGCATTCCGTTTTCTTTTCCTCACTTGCAGAAACAGAATTAACTACCGGCGTTACAGTGAAAACAAGCGCAGTGCTCAGCACCATAGCAACAATCCGTCTTAATATCATGATTATGGGCTCCTTATACGTTTTCACTATTATGTGACTGGAAACCCAATTTATACAGATGGATTTAGCGTTCTGATCCGCTTATCCCACTGTATTCCTGATTTTAATCAGCTCGTTAATAAAGTGATCAAGCTGTCGTTGCGTTGATCCGCCATCCAGAAGATTACGACTACGATTCTGGCCTTGTAAATCTTGCTCTAATGCATCTAACGCCAATCCGGCAGCAAGAGCTGCGATCCCATCGCCCAATGTGGCTATGGAGGCCCCTAAAAATGCAATTTTGGCAATTTCGATATCCCGGAGCGCCTTTTCGGTATCCAAATAGATCCCCTCCTCAGTTCACACATTATCAATGTATGTGCGCTAAGACTGAGGTGACACTTTGATGAGGGGGATTTAGGTAACAGACGCTCGTTGATGTTTACCTGTACAACTTACTTCGCTTATCCACTCTAACGATTGAGCAAATGTAGCATTTATGATTTTTCCCTTTAACCTGCTGCACGTTTTCGCAATAGACGCATCTCATCACGGATTCACCTCCGAGGATATTGTATCCAGTGGAGGTACCTGGCTATTCCGCAAATCGATAATCGTATGCGGCAATATCCATCGTCTTTTTATATGTTCCCTTTTTTTAATGACTATCCGATTACGGTACACCTCTACCGCCAAGCTTTCGCTTTTATCGACTCTGTTCTTATCCCGAAGAACATTTCTGACGGAACCGTTTTTAATCATGTGAATATGGCCGCTACTCACTGGTTCAGGCTGTTCGAGATCCTGATGTGTATGTCCCGAGAACAGAAATACTTGCCTCTTAACATTGGCCAGTATGTTCAATAATCCTTCATCGCGTGCAGATATCGTGTTCTCTATGGGCTGATGCAAAAAAACAAAAGTAGGAATCATCTCATTGTCTTGATGAGAGGGCTTGTCTCGAAGACGTTCCTCTAACCACCGTAATTGCTCCTTGCTCAAATAAGCAGACTCCCCGACGGATTTGTCTACATCCCTGTATCGCTCGCCGCTTAAAAATATAAAATGGCAGCCGTTTAACCAAGTGTCATGGAACACTTGATTGTAATTAAAGTGCGATAAAAATAGTTTTTTGGCTTTTTCGCTCGACCAACTTGGGTTAAGTTTTTTTCCAAAATGGCGACGGTCCCAAAGCTGATAATAATCATGATTGCCCATCGTAGCAAAAAGGTTTGGATGCGGGACTCTCCGCAACAGTTCCTTCAACTTCCGATAATCATGATCGAAACCATCCGTTAAGTCTCCATTAAGGATGAGCAGCGAACTTTGCGGACTAATGGACTTGTGGTCCTCAAGTGAACGGAGAAACAGCTGATGCGATTGGCGATCAAAGGATTGGATATGAATATCGCTTAATACGGCAAAGGAAAATAAAAAATCCTGATTTGTTGCCGAAGTGGATTCCTCTGGAACAAGCACAAAGAAGAAGATAATTAAGCAAATCATTATAATTCTCAAGGAATCACACATCCGATCATTATTTCTTTAGCTGAATAGCCATTTCATGTTGTCACCATACTAAACCCCAAGGTTCGATTTTCACTTGTAGCTTTACCAATTAGGCTCAATCCATCCCATTCTTCCATAAGGAGAATAAAACATGTGCTATAACAATTTGTACAAAAAAATGCTCCCATGTTTTCTTATCATTGCTGTATCCGTATTGATTTTTACATATCAGCCCAGTACGGCGCATGCTGATAAACCGGAAATACAAATATCCGTTAAATCATCACCTGATGCCCAATATTCGTCTAGTCGCAAGCTGTCTTGCGTTTTGCTAAACGGTACAAAGGACTACGAAAAAAAATATGCTTTTCAGGCCACTGACGTTACTCTTCATGCGAGCTGCCATGGGGAAAATATGGATTTCATATTGGATACCTCGGGAAATCTCCATAAGAGCAACGGAAAAATGGTCGAGCTTAAACCAAAAGCTCGTACTGAACTGCTTAATCAAGCCCGGTTGCTTCGAAGCCAACATTATGGCGAACCTCTTCACTGGAGTGAAGTAAATGAGCTGCTGCCTCGCCTGGCCAAATTTACGGTTATCGATCTTGAAACAGGGCTGAGGTTCCAAGGTCAACGGAGAGCGGGAAGCAGTCATGCCGATGTCCAACCTCTGACGAAATCAGATTCGGAAACGATGAAAAAAATCTATGGAGGGAAATGGAGTTGGAGTCGGAGGGCGATTCTCGTAGAATCGAATGGTCGATCATTTGCGGCGTCAATGAACGGGATGCCTCACGGAGGCGACGGTATTCCAGACAATGATTTCAAGGGCCATTTTTGCATTCATTTTATTGGAAGCACAACACATTCCAAAAACAATGTCGACTTGGGTCATCAAATAATGGCAACCAAGGCTTCAGGAACTTTAAGTGCATTGATGATGAGATTGACCCCTTATCAAATCATTGATGCGTATTTTCTTGCCGGCCATTATCGGGATCAAGGACTGATGTCTGCGCTCATGCTTGTCTCAAGCACTAATGTAACCCCTATTTTTTCAGGAGATAAAATAGTTAAACATCGTATCCTAGAGCCGGCCCCCGATCACGTATCTGAGCTTGCAGTAGATATTCCCGTCGAGAGTTGTGAAGTTCATTCGGGTACTTGCATCAATAAATCAACAAAAGTATTCCACCTTAGAAGACTAACCTTTGTGGATGCCTGGCAGATCGAAAACATCTCACAACTGTAGTTCTTTCCGATACTCCCTCGGTGAAATGCCCGTTTTTTTTCGGAACAGCTTGTTGAAAAAAGTAATGTCCTGGTAGCCGACGGAAGAAGCGATGTCGGCTATTTTGCGATCGGTTGAACGGAGCAGGCGGCATGCTTCGTCGATCCGGACCGATTGGACATAATCGATAAACGTCATGCCGGTTCGGCTCTTAAATTTTCGATAGAATTGTCGCTCTCCAAGTCCAGACAGCTCAGCCGCTTCTATTAATGTAAGGGGAGAATGGAAGCGGTTATGGATAAAATGGAGCGCCGCCTCCATATTTGATAATCCGGCTTGCTGCGTAGTTGCAGACTGCCCGTCCTGGTAACTATGCAGAAACAGAAGCAGCTCGATGACGGCCAAGTGCAGTCCGGTGTTCCAGCCTGAACGCCTCGTTGTGTAGATATCATACAGCTTCAGAAACAACCTTCGGAATTCACCGAACGCATCCCGGTATTGTCTCCAATCGGGTTCATCGAGCAGTGTCGCAAGCGCAACTCCTCCCGGGAAGCTCTGCAGCAGCAGTCGAATCGATTCTTGCGCCATCACGCAGTTGTAGACGATGAGTGGACGACTGCTTGATGTGGTAGCAGGACGAAATACATGGGAGACCCCGACTGGTATCAGGAATATATCTCCTTGATGGACTTGCAACGTCTGATCACCGATATAATGAGTGCCGGAACCTTCGGCGACATAGCTGATTTCAATAAAGTCATGTCGATGTTCGATTTTGTAAAAAGATTCAACCGCCCTGTTCACAAATATGGGAACGTCGGGTCGAAAATAGTTGTCGCCTTGAGACAAGTCGATTGTGCGTTGAATAGTCATCGTGATCACTCCATATTTCGAATGTAAAATGTCCGAAATGTCCTGTATAAAAGTCAGTATAACCCGAAATTCCAAGTGCAACGTCATCTTATAATGAAAAAAACGGATAGGCAAGTGTCCATCCGTGTATATTTCGTAAATAAAGATCGGAGTGAGACGTTTGCATCAGCTACACGCTTTGAAAAAGCAATTTGATAACCCGCCGACAGAATTTAGCCCGCTTCCGTTCTGGTTCTGGAATGACGAGCTGTCAGCAGAGGGGATCATCGGACAAATTCACGACTTCCATGCGAAGGAAGTGGACGGTTTCGTTATTCATCCACGGATGGGGCTGCCAAGTTCGATGCCTTATCTGTCGGAGCCTTATATGGAGCTTGTCGAATTGGCGGTGACCGAAGCGGATAAGCTGGGTATGAAGGTTATTCTTTATGACGAAGGCATGTATCCTTCCGGCTCTGCCTGCGGGATGGTCGTGAAAGAGAACCCGGATTACGCCAGCCGGGGGCTGCAAGTAACGGAATGTGCTTGCAAGAGGAGCGGAGAACCTGTTGTAATCCCGATTGAACTGCTGCCGGAGCAAAATCTGGTTTCTGCGCTCGCGGTTCGCAAACTTTCCGGAGTGGAAATTGATGCGAGCAGCACGATTGTCCTTCATGCCGAACAGGACAGCATCCGGTTTACCCCTCCTGCTGCTGGGAACTGGTCGGTTTTATTCTTTATCGAGACCCCTTCCAAGGGTACCATTAGGGGCGTTCATCCTGGCCAGGATGACGGCGAGTCCGACGCTCCTTTGGCCGCTGACTTATTAAATCCCGATGCGGTCCAGACCTTTATCAGGTTGACGCATGAAGCCTATTACAGGAGGCTGAGCCGCTATTTCGGAAACACGGTTATGGCCATGTTTACGGATGAGCCGAATTTGCTCGGGCGTTTTCATACGAAGGGGTTAAAGCCCTGGACGCGGGGGTTCCTTTATGAATATCTGGAGAGCGGGAGCCGGGAACAGGATCTGGCGGTGCTTTGGTTTGAAGCCGGCGAGACAACGACAGAGATCCGCAAAGCTTACGAGACGGTTATCCGCAATCGGCTGGGTCGGACGTATTATAAAACGTTGGCCGATTGGTGCGAAGCCCATGGCATAGGGCTGACCGGTCACCCGGCGGAAAGCAACGATATCGGGCTGTTGGAACATTTCCATATTCCCGGACAAGATGTGGTCTGGCGCTATATTGCGCCGGAAGCAGGCAAAGCAGTGACAGGTACGCATAGTACCATGGGCAAATGTTCGTCGGATTCGGCGCGCCACCGTGGCAAACGAAGAAATTTAAATGAAAGCTTCGGCGTCTGCGGCATCGAAGGCGGTTGGTCGCTCAGCGCCGACAATATGAAGTGGTATTTGGATTGGCTGTTCGTCAGAGGCGTCAATCTGATCGTCCCGCATGCGTTCTATTACTCCATTCGCGGGGAACGCAGGGATGAGCGGCCGCCGGATGTAGGGCCAAATAATACATGGTGGCAGGATTATGCCCAATTTGCGAGATATATCAAGCGCATGAGTTGGCTGATGACCGATGGGCGAAACGGAGCGGAAACGGCAGTAATCGCCGGTTCTGCCGAGCTGCCTTGGAGAATCGTCAAGCCGCTGTACGAAGAACAAGTCGAGTTTAATTATTTGGAAGAAAGCCTGCTAGATAGCGCCATCGAATGTAAGGATGGGGTATTATCGATTTCGGGTTACCGTTACAAGGCGGTTTTGGTGGAGGATGGCAAGCGGCTGACGCCAGACAGTTGGCGGATTCTGCAAACCTTTGCCGAACAAGGCGGATTGGTCATTGAGCTTTCCGATGATGTTCAAACAACGAAGGGCATCGGTCAGGTTCGGGTAAAGCACGAGGATGAAATACCGGCGCTGCTGACACGCACGCTCGGTCAAGATGCCCGTCTTGAGCCTGCGTCTGCTTCTATTCGCATCAGTCGGATTACGAAAGACGGCATCCTGTTCTATGTTATCGTTAATGAAGGCGAAGCTGGTTACGAAGGAACGCTTGAGATAAGTCACTCCGGATATACGGAATGTTGGTTGCCGTGGACAGGTGCAGTTCAACAGACAAAAGTCGAACAGGCTGCGGAAGGCCAGAAGCTGCATGTAAGCATCGAGCGCCGGGAATGTCTGATTATCGCCGTAGATCCGAATATGGAGCAGGGCGAAATGAAGGATGAACCTGGAGAAGTTGATGTTACCGAGTTGCCAGCCGATTGGCGAGTGGTGGAAGGTCCGGTGAGCGGGGAAATTCCGGCTCTCTCTTCTTGGACGGAATGGGATGGCTTAAAACATTACTCCGGCACGGTTACGTATGAGAGAAGCTTCGAGCTTGACGATCCATGCGCTTGGTCTGGCGCCAAACTTGATCTTGGCGAGGCTCATGAACTGGCACGGCTATGGGTCAACGGTCGGGAAGCGGGAGTGCGCATGTGGAATCCTTATGTGTTCGACATTGGAGCCTACCTAAAGCCAGGGACGAACGTGTTAAAGGTGGCGGTTACGAACAGCTTGGCCAACCTTTACGATGGCAAGTCATATACATCCGGGCTAATTGGACCGGTGCGGCTTAAGGGCGAGCGGAAGTAAAAGCACGGTGTCTGTTACGAATCGGCTCGCACGAACAAGGTGGTTATGATTGAGGATCGCAGCTACAATTAAAGCGAACAACCCCTTGCGCTTTCCCTATGGCGCAGGGGGTTGTTAGTGTCGAGTCCATCTCTTGCGGTATTGATGCGGCGTAATCCCCATATGGGATTTGAACAATTTGCAGAAGTAAGAGCTGTTCGTAAGTCCGATCTCCTCGGCGATGAGAGAGACGGGCTTATTCGTCGTGATCAGCAGCAGCACGGACTGATGGACTCTCCGGGTCGCCATGTATTCCGAGATGTTGATGCCCGTAGCCTCCTTAAACAAGTGGGACAGATAGAACGGAGACAGGTGAAGCGCCCGAGCCATGCGGTCCAGGGAATACGGTTCCGAATAATGGGTCTCGACCCAGTTCAGGATATGCTCCACCTGATGGTTTTTGCGGCGCGTCCGATAGGCCGGGGAATGCTCATTCAACTGCTCCCACTCTTGTTTAAGCCAGCGATATAAAGGGATCAGGAAAAGAGAGCTTTCTTCGTGCCTGTCCGTATCCCTCTGCGTGTGCAATTGATTATGCATGTTTCTGAACAGACCGTCGAGCAGATCGGCATCATGAAACTCGTATATGCACGGGGAAGGCAGCTTCTCCAAATGAATATATCGATAGAAGGAATGCAGCCG
The DNA here is from genome assembly GCF_018604145.1 of Paenibacillus agaridevorans. Lineage (NCBI taxonomy): Bacteria > Bacillati > Bacillota > Bacilli > Caryophanales > Paenibacillaceae > Paenibacillus > Paenibacillus agaridevorans. The sequence goes on from NZ_CP075889.1 coordinate 8,969,707, forward strand.
CGGCCATTTCTCGAAATAAGCTTCGAACATGGTCGGCTCGAAAATAGCCAACGACCGTTCGAAGCATTGGCCGTCCGTATAATCGAGCGTTAGATGATGGAGCTGGTTCGGCTGAAAGATACAAAGCATGCCCGACTTGATGTCGTAGCTGTTATTGTCAACGATCATCGTTCCTCTTCCCTGATGGATATACAATATCTCTACGCCCAGATGGGAATGGAAGGTTTCCAAATGCTCGTTATTCACGCTCTTGCGTTTGTAGGCAAAATATAACGGATCCTCGCTAAAATTGCTTGTCGACATTGGCAAGAGACTCACCCTTTCCGTCCAGAAATAAACGATAAACTCTACCTTCAATATAGCAAGTCGTCCATTCAGATTCAAGCCGGACCATGAGAAAAAACCGCAATCTAGCGTCATTTTTCCAACTATGCCATATCACAATTGGGCGTCCGGCTACGTTAAGATACTCGTAGGATATCAATTCCCAGGAGGACAGAGCCATGATCAAAGTAGCCATTATCGGCGCAGGAGCGATATCGTCCGCTCATATCGAAGGATATCTGCAATTCAAGGAGCGTTGTCGGATCGTCGCCTTGTGCGACCTGTATCCCGAGAAAGCGGAAGCGAAGCGGGAGCAATACGGCTTGGATGCCAAAGTCGTAAAGGATTATAAGGAATTGCTTGGGGACGGGATCGACCTGGTATCCGTGTGCATGCCTCCGTTCGTGCACGCCCCCGTTACGATCGACTTCCTGAACGCGGGCAGCCATGTCATCGTGGAGAAACCGATGGCGGCTTCACTTGAAGAATGCGACGCGATGATCGAGGCGGCCGAACGGAGCGGAAAAGTATTGTCCGTTATCGCTCAGAACCGATTCAGAAATCCCGTCATGAAGCTCAAGAGCGTGCTGGACAGCGGCTTGGCCGGAAACATTCTTCATGCCCAAGTCGACTCGTTCTGGTGGCGGGGTCACTGCTATTACGACTTATGGTGGCGCGGCACTTGGGAGAAGGAAGGCGGCGGACCTACGCTGAACCATGCGGTGCATCATATGGACGCCATGTTGTGGATGCTGGGACAGCCAAGCGAGATTCAGGCCATTATGAGCAACGTCGCGCATGACAATGCGGAGGTGGAGGATCTCTCCATCGCGATGCTCCGGTATCCGAACGGATCGCTCGGTCAGATTACGAGCTCCGTCGTGCATCATGGCGAAGAACAGCAATTTATATTCCAGGGGCAGAACGCGCGGATCTCGGCGCCCTGGAAGGTCACGGCGTCGGTATCGAGGCCGAACGGCTTCCCCGAACGGAACGCGGAGCTGGAGGAGCAGATCCAGGATCTATATAACAAGCTGCCGGACCTCCCCTATGAGGGGCATACCGCGCAGATTGACAACGTGCTTGGCGCAATCGAGACCGGAACGCCGGTATTGATAGACGGAGCTAGCGGCCGCAGTACGCTCGAGCTCATCATGAGCATCTACAAATCGGCGAGCACGGGCATGAAGGTTCAGCTCCCCCTGCAGCCGGACGATCCCTTTTACACGCAGGAAGGCGTCAAGGCGAACGTGCCTTACTTCTACCAAAAGGGCGAGAGCGTCGAGAACTTCTCGGATCAAAACATTACGACGGGCAGCTTTGCCGACAAAAAATAAAGCGGGGGGTTAAGCTCGGCAGCAAGCGATTCGAATTACGAGAAGTCTGCAAGTGAGTTACCCATATAATTAAAGATTATCCATAAAAAGAGAGTCGCTTACTTTTGCGGCTCTTTTTATATTCCATGCAAGATATGAAACGTAAATCAATTATCATGGTGTCAATAAAATATAAGAGATTATCCAGGGTACTTTCGCTATAATGGAAAAAAAGTAAGCATACATCTGTGTGCAGCAAAGGGAGTCCCGAAAATGAAAAGCGCTTTCATTATTTGGAGGAAATCGATTTTTACCCGGCTTATCGTTACCTTCCTTTTAATTGTCTCGCCTATATATCTTGTTGCTTTTCTTATCTACAATTGGGGCATTAACAGCGTTAAGGAAGAACTGGAAGGCACGATGAAGTCTCAGCTAAGTTTTTACTCCAGCAATCTCGACACGGAAATACAGCGTGTCAACTCCCTCCTTTTTAATACTCTATATGACAGCAACCTTACAGACCTCGCAAATTTGATTTCCAAATTGTCGGATTACGACACTTACCAATCGATCAACAATTTGCAACAACGGCTGCTTGTGCTGCAAAACAGCAATATATATGTGAGTAACGTGACCGCGCACATTCCGTCGGCGGATATGATCGTCACCTCCAATGATGGACGTGGCCCGCTTGAACAGGAACCGCTGCACTACTTTAATAGCGCAAAATCAAATTCTAAATCCCAACTCCTTCTTTACAAGGGAGACATTTATTTACGCGCATTGCTTCCCCTGGACATAAATTACAGGATTGAGAAAAAGGTTCATCTGTTGACAGTGAAGCTTTCAATAGAGCGAATCCGTGCTGCGCTTGGACAATTGGAAACCCGCAGGGATAGCGGCGCGGTTTTGCTGCTGCCTGACAATAAGATGATCTTGAGCGATGCAGTGGATATTGAGTTTGCAAGCAGTCTCAAAAATGTCTTAATCTCGCGGCTGAAAGAAGCTCCCAGCGGAACCATCGTACTAGAAAACGATAAGCGGCAATATTTTGCGGTTTATATGAAATCGGACTATCTTAATACGGCATTAGTCCAATATGTTCCAATGGAGGCGCTGACGGAGAAGGCGGAACAATTCAAAACCTTGTTTTTATTTTTCTCGTTGTCTGCCGTACTGGTCATCGCTTTGTACATGCTATCCGCCTTTAAGTTTATCCAGCAACCGATGCTTAAGCTGATAAGGGTGCTCAGACAAATGGAGATGGGGAATTTGAACGTAGAGATCACTCACCGGCGTACAGATGAATTCGGGTTCCTGTTTCAGCGATTTAACGGGATGATGAAAAATCTTAATCAATTGATCGATCAAGTATACAAGCAGCAAATATTAACTCAGCAGGCCGAGCTCAGACAGCTTCAATCGCAGATTAATCCGCATTTTCTATACAACACCTACTTTGTACTATATAACATGGCAATGAGCGAGGATTATGATAATGTCAAACTGTTTACACACCAGCTTGGTTCGTACCTTAAATACATTACTCGGAACGCCGTAGAAGATGTTCCGCTGCATATTGAAGTCGATCACGCTCGAACTTATTGCGATATTCAAAGCTTGCGATTCTACAATCGCATTGAAGTCGAATTTGGACATATCCCTCCAAGCTTCCGGGATAAGCTAGTGCCGCGGTTAATTTTGCAGCCGGTTATCGAGAATGCATTCGAGCACGGAATATCCGATATGAAGAGCGGAGGTTGGCTTGTTGTCCGATTCGAGAAGGAGAATGACGGATTCGTAATTATTGTAGAGGACAATGGGCCGTCCATATCGGAAGCAAGAGTGCATGAGCTGAACAGGCTGCTCACTCCTGGAAGGGACGATGTCAGTGAAATTACGGCGATTGTGAATATACATCGAAGATTAAGGCTCAAATTTGGAGAGGAAAGCGGTCTTAGTTTCGAGGTTGGCGATAAGGGTGGGCTCAGAGTTAACATTTTCGTACGAGAGCAGGGGGCAAATTGAAAATGAAAAGATTGCTGATCGTTGATGACGAGCCTTTTATCGTGAATGGAATGTATGAGTTTATGCTGCTCGGATCCGGTTTGGAGCTGGATGTTTACAAGGCGTTTTCTGGAGACGAAGCTTTGGAGTGGCTGCAGCGGACGAAGATGGATATCGTTATATCGGATATCCGCATGCCGTCGATGAGCGGACTGCAGCTGCTCGAAGTCATTCGGAAACGGTGGCCGTATTGTAAGGTTATTTTGCTGACCGGCTACAATGAATTCGATTATGTGTATCAAGCTATTAAACATGATGGCGTTCGCTATTTATTGAAAACGGAAGGCTACGATAAAATATTGGAGCTTGTTCGCGTTGCAATAGCAGAAATTGACGAAGCTCGTAAATCCGAGGACTTGATTGCTACAGCAAATCGCCAAATGAAGATGGCGCTCCCGATTTTGCAAAAGGATCTATTTACGGGGCTATTGCGTGGAGAGCGTCACACAACGGAGCAGCGAAACTATTTATTTCGACAGCTGGCACTTTTGCTGGATGCGGAAAGCGAAGTGTTTTTGATTATCGGCAGGCTGGAAAATACGAATCGAGCAGAAAGTACAATTCGGGTCAAGATGGCCTTTGAGCGGTATATCGGAAATGAATACAAGTCAGTTTTCCTTACGATGGAAGACAATTTGCTCGTTTGGTTTGTTCAGCCGATGGAGAACGTGAGAGTAGAAGGCGCGCAAGAAGATCGTTTGGAAATACAAGGTTCGGAAATCGGTCAAGGAATCGTGCCGCAGCTTAAAGGCATGCTCGAGCTCGTTTTAGAGATGTGTGAGGCTACGTTCGGCTTTACGGTTCATTTTATTATCGATGGTCAATCCGCACCTTGGGAACAAGTGGCTGATCGTTTTGCGATCCTTAGAGCAGGAAGCGGCAGCTTGCCGGCAATCGGAGGCGGAGGAAGTATTGTGGAATATCCTTACCCGAAGCTGAACACCTCCATCGCCATTGAGAACGAAACGCTTGACTTAGCTATGCGGCAAATGAAAAGGATGGATTTGCTCGCGAATTTTCTTGAATCGGGTCGCAGGGAGGAATTTCTCGAGCTGCTGAAGGAGCTTCTGTACAGCGCAGAAATCGCTATAGACCGCAAGATGGTTCATGCAGCTCTCGGTATTTATTACCCGCTGTCTTTGCTGCTTCTTTCCCATATCCATACATGGCAAATGGAGCAGCGTTTTAATGAAGTGAATGGGTTCGTCCCGCAAGTCATACTAGATCCGTCTACATCTGTAAATCAGGCAGCTGAGGCGTTTCGCCATATTGCTCCGCTGCTTTTCGAATGGCGGCAGAACGCGCAGAACAGTCATGCCCATACTGCCATTTCCCACGTTCAAGATTATTTGCTGGCTAATCTTGACAAGGATTTGTCGCTCGTTCGCCTTGCGGAAGTAAGCCGATTGAATCCTTCTTATTTGTCGAGGCTGTTCAAGCAGGTGACAGGGGTCAATCTGAACGTCTTTATCCAAGAGGCGCGCTTGAATAAAGCGATGGAGCTGCTGCGCGACTCGGACTACAAGATATACGAAATCGCCAGGCTGGCAGGTTACGAGTACGCTCCTTATTTCACGAAAATTTTCAAAAAAAACGTTGGGGTGAGCCCCCAGGAATACCGCGATCATTTGAACAAAAGTCAATAAACTATAAGCGGGTAAAAAAGTTATGCGTTTTCAAAAGGAAACGCTTTCGTTTAAGATTCTGAGCAAGGAGCTAGTGCTTACGATCACGGTTTAACTAGCTTCAAACTAAAAGATTTGGGGGACTGAAGTTGAAAAATGTAAATTGGAAAAAGGCAGCAGGTATCATACTAGCAGTAATAATGCTAACGATATCGGCATGCAGCAGCGGCAATAAGCCAAACGAAGGGGATTCCGGGACTGAGAGTCCATCTGCAAGCTCTGGTGCAGATACGACGCATGCGTCCGAGAAACCAGTAGAGAAAGCGGACCCGCTTGGCAAATTCGATCCGATGATCGAGGTAACCACGGTCAAGTCGCTAGATGATGGCTCCATGAATTTTCCGGAAGGCGAGTCTATTGACAATAACTTATGGACACAGGGCTTCGAGAAGGATCTTGGTATAAAGCTTAAGGTAGAATGGCTTGTACCGGACAATCAGTATGATCAAAAGCTGAATGTGATGATCGCGTCCGACGATCTTCCAGATATCATGATGGTGAACGCCGTACAGCTCAAGCAATTGGTCGATAATGAAATGGTTGCGGACTTGACCGAAGTATACGCTCAATACAAATCCGAGCTTACGGATCAAATCATGATGTCAGATGGAGGAATCGGACTTAAGCAGGCCACGTTCGACGGTAAGCTGATGGCGCTTCCCCAGATGAACGGGGCAGCGGATTCCGCGCCGATTTTATGGATTCGCAAAGACTGGCTCGATCATTTGGGTTTAGCTGTCCCAGCCACGATGGAGGAGCTTATCAATGTCGCCAAAGCTTTCACGGAGAACGACCCTGACCAGAACGGCCAGAAGGATACTTATGGACTAGCGCTGGAAAAAGGATTGTTCGGCGGCGAATTCGTACTCAACGGCTTTTTCAATGGCTATCATGCGGTTACTGGTTCTCCAGGCAATCTGCTATGGAATAAAGGCAGTGATGGCAACCTTATCATGGGGTATGTTCAGCCAGAGGCAAAAACGGCCTTGGGCAAGCTGGCGGAAATGTATAAAGCAGGGTATATCGAAAAAGATTTTGCCGTTAAAGATGTCGGCAAAGTTGGTGAGTCTGTTGTTTCAGAGAAAATCGGGATGTTCTATGGACTGCACTGGAACGTCTTCACTCCGCTGCCGAGCGCTGTGCAAAAAAATCCGGCAGCAGATTGGCGGCCTTATCCGATTCCGACAGTGGACGGTACGATTACAGCCGAAAATCTGCTGGGTGTATCCAATTTCTTTGTCGTAAAGAAAGGGGCAGTTAATCCCGAAGCAGCGGTCAAAATACTGAATTACTTCTTATTGAAGCAAAATCCGCTCAGTCCGGAGTTTGATGCGAGATTCCATAATGGTCCGCAATATCCGGATGCATCGCATAGCGAATACAAATATTCACCTATTTTCGTGTTCCACCCGCAGCAAAATATCTTAATCCATAGAGGCTTTGTCGAATATGGCAAGGCTCGCGATACCAATGTGCTAAGCGCCTGGAACCAAGGCAATCAAGCAGATATCGATTTATTGGAGAACGGGTATAACGGTACGGATGGGGAAGGCAAAGCAGCCGGCGTCAAAACGGAAGTATGGGCAGGCTGGATGTGGTCGGGGCCGATCGGTGCGTATAGCGTCGTAAATAGCTACTTGGAGAATAAGCAAATCGTAGAGCCTGTATTTTATGGAGCGCCTACTCCAACGATGACGGCGAAGCAGTCCACCTTAGAAAAGCTAATCTTGGAGAATTACACCAAATTCATAATGGGCGTACGTCCGATCGAAGAGTTCGATAAATTCGTGCAGGATTGGGATTCGCTCGGCGGTGCGGATATTACGAAGGAAGTTAATGATTGGGCTATGTCAAAATAAGCTAACGAAGCAGGGGCGGATGTTAGTCCGCCCCGGCATGGAAAAGGATGTTGGTGATGAAAAAGCACAATTTCGGCAAAGGTTTGATGCGCGAGTGGCCCATGCATCTAATGATGCTTCCGGCTGTCCTTCTTATCATACTGTTCAGCTATATTCCTTACGCGGGACTCGCGATTGCATTCGAACGATTTAACCCGAGTAAAGGCTTTTTCGGATCTCCGTTCGTAGGCTGGGATAATTTCGAATACATGATCAAGATGCCGGGAATAAGTCAGGTAATTTGGAACACGGTTTATATCGCTTGCATGAAAATGGTTGGCGGTCTTATCGTTCCGATCGTATTCGCGCTCTTGCTGAATGAAGTCATTCACACAAAATTTAAACGAGCGGTACAGACGCTTATTTACCTGCCTCATTTTTTGTCTTGGGTTATTCTTGGCGGGGTGCTGACCGATATTTTATCTCCGTCAGGCGGGCTTGTGAACAGCTTGATCGGCTGGTTCGGAGCAGAGCCTGTCTTTTTCCTCGGCAATGAAAAGTTGTTTCCTTACGTGCTAGTTGCTTCGGATATATGGAAGGAATTTGGATTTGGCACAATTATTTATTTAGCGGCAATTACATCGATAAATCCGGTCCTGTACGAGGCGGCGATCTGCGATGGTGCTAGTCGCTGGCGTCAGGTTTGGCATATTACTCTTCCTGGAATGACACCGATTATTGTACTGATGATGACGCTTAGCCTAGGCAATGTGCTGAACGCAGGCTTCGATCAAGTATTTAATCTGTACAGTCCGGTTGTTTATCGGACAGGCGACATTTTGGATACGTTAGTGTACCGGCTAGGACTTATTGACGCCCAATACGGTGTCGCAACCGCGGTTGGCTTATTTAAATCTGTCGTCTCAACCGTATTTATCGTCATATCATACATTTGCGCGTTTCGGTTCGCGAATTACCGCATCTTCTAGAGAAAGGAAGTAGAACCGAATGATTCGAGCCGGCACGGGAAGAACTGTGTTTCAGCTTTTTAATTACTTGCTGCTTGCTTTTTTCGCCTTCATTTGCGTGGCGCCGCTTATAAACGTTCTATCCGTTTCCCTAAGTGAAAGCGCCGATGCGGCTGCTGGCAGTGTAAAACTGTGGCCAGTGCATTTTACGCTAGAGTCATACGTATTCGCATTCAAAGACAAGCTGCTGCTCTCTTCCTATGGGGTATCAATCCAGCGTGTTATTGTCGGGGTCGCAATCAATATGTTTCTTACCATTCTTGTAGCGTATCCGTTGTCGAAGGAAGTTCGAGAATTTCGTTTTCGTACCTTGTATGCATGGTTTTTGTTCATAACGATATTGTTTCATGGAGGTCTGATTCCTTGGTATGTAACGATTCGCCAATTGAATTTGATGGACTCGATATGGGCGCTTGTCCTACCGTCGGCAGTGCCGGTATTCAACTGTATACTGCTGCTGAATTTCTTCCGCCAGCTCCCGAAGGAGCTGCAGGAATCGGCTCATATGGACGGAGCGGGTCATTGGACGATTTTGTGGCGGATCATGGTTCCGTTGTCTAAGCCAGCACTGGCGACACTAGTCTTGTTTGCCTGTGTCAACCATTGGAATTCTTGGTTTGATGGACTAATTCTAATGAAGCGGCCGGAGCACTATCCATTGCAGACTTATTTGCAAACCAAGGTTATTAGTTTTGATGCAGGCGCACTCGCAGGAGCCACGAAGCAAGAGCTGGAATCGCTGATGGCGGTATCCGACCGTACCCTTAAGGCTGCACAGATTTTTCTGTCTGCGCTGCCGATCATGTGCCTGTATCCGTTTCTGCAAAAGTATTTCGTGAAAGGAATTGTGATGGGGAGCGTGAAGGAATGAGCAATAGGGAGCTTATAACGTATTTACCTGGTGATAAAGGAGATTCCGGTAACGCGAAGCAGTTCTTTTATGTTAAGGATTTCGGTGCGAAGGCAGACGGCGTCTCCGACGCGGGCCCTGCCATACGCGCCGCAATCGCAGCCGCGATCTCATCAGGAAAAGATGCGGAGGTTAGATTTGAACGCGGACGTTATCGCGTGGAAGGCGGTCAAAATAATGAAGCGGCAGTCCGTATCGTCGGCGCTAGCAAGCTCGTACTGAAAGGTGAAGGCAGTGATACCGTTATTGTTGCGGGGAATCCGCTGGCGAGCGGCATAGAGGTGGTGGACTGTGATGATGTATTAATCCAAGCGCTCGCTGTTGATTACGATCCGCTTCCTTATACACAGGGTACAGTAGCAGAAGCAAGACCAGCCGAAGGTTGGTTTACGTTTCGAATCGACGATTCTTATCGACAGTTGGACGAAAGCTATTTCAAAGAAGTGGAAGCGCGTTGGGGCTTGGTCGTTCGAGGAGCAGGCGGACCAGAGCCGCGTTACGGTCCGCATCCTTTATTGGATCTAACCTGGGAGAAATCAGAGGATTCCGAATGGCGCGTGAAGGTTTCCAATCCAGAGATGCTCCAAGCCTCAGGCATGCAGCCTGGGGATCGGTATGTCCATATGGCGAGAAGGCATTACGAAAGTGCAATCATATTCTGGCGCACGAATCAGGCTGCTTTGCGCGACGTAACTGTATACGCTGGTCCTGCGCTCGCAACTATTTGGGGTCAGAACAAAAATGTGGAAATCGACGGCTTGCGTGTCGAAGTTCTTCCGGGCTCGAATCGGCTGCTGTCCGCCAACGGTGATGGCATTCACAATTTGAATACGCGGGGCAATCTGATCATCCAAAATTGTTCGTTCTCCGGTATGGCCGATGATGCGATAAATATTCACGTACGTGCAGGAACGATTTGCCGGGTATTGTCCCCGGATATTCTGCATGTGCGAGGTGGCTTGTTCGAAGCATTAGCCGGTGACATGCTGCAAATCTATAGTCCGCAATTAGGACAGATCCGAGCCGAGGCACAGGTGCTGCATGCCGCCAAACTGCCGGATGAAACATTGGAGATTAAGCTGGATCGCGAGATTTCTAACGCTCTCGCGGGCAATGGTTTGCACGATTCCGATCATGTCTACAATTTGTCTGCATGCGGCAGAGGGTTTGTCGTGAGGGGCAATCATTTCGGCAGACACCGGGGACGAGGTATTCTCGTCCGCAGTCTGGACGGGACAATAGAGGGTAATACATTCACGAACGCGGAAGGCTGGGGAGTTGCCGTTCAGCATGAACCTGATTGGGAGGAAGGGCCGCTTACGAGGAATCTTTCAATCGTGAATAATACGTTCAAAGGAAATGAAGTGAACGTCATGGCGTCCATTCATATTGCCGCTGGAATTCCGGCAGGAGTTCAGGCTGCGGATTGGGGTCAGCCGATAACGGGAATTTCCATCAAGGATAACCAATTCCTTAATCCGCAGTACCCGCTTATTCATATACAATCCGCTGCGAATATCGTCATTCGTGATAATCATGTAAAGGAATTGCTGCCGGGAACAGGATCGGACATTAAAGCGATTGAGACCGAGAACGCTCAAGGAGTAGAGGCTGAGGAGGCGTGGAGCGGATGAATGATCGCGTATGGAGGCATCGCACACCGCTTGCAAGGCTTAAGCGGAAGCTGAGGCAGGGAGCGGCGACTATCGGTTTCCTCGGAGGCTCCATAACGGAAGCCGCCCCGGGACATAATTGGCCGGAGAAGGTGTTGTCCTGGCTGACGGAAAGTTACCCGGAGGTACGCTTCACGGTCGAAAATGCCGCAATCGGCGCGACGGGCAGCGATTTGGGCTGCTTTCGTGCTCGCAGGGACATCCTCGACCGGGGCTGCGATATCGTATTCATCGAGTATGCCGTTAACGATTATTACGGCGATAAGGAAATCCGCAAGCGCTCGCGCGAAGGATTAATTCGTCAATTGCTCGCAGGAGGCGCGACGGACGTCGTGCTTGTATACACCTTTTTGCAGGCGATGTACAAGGAAATGTACGAAGGCCGAATGCCGGATTCGATTGAAGAGCTGGAGACGTTGGCCGTTCATTACGGCATTGGTTCCGTCTGGGCGGGGCTGCATGCATTTGAAGAAGTTCGTCTCGGCCGCATGGATTGGGACGAATGGCTGCCCGACGGCTTGCATCCGACTCATCGGGGCAGCCTTAGCTATGCCCAAGCGGTAATTGCCTTTCTTGAGAAAGAGCTTCGGGCGGTAGAAGGGGAGGCTGGAGATTCTCCGGGAGCTTCTGGAGAACAAGCGGCAGGTGAGGAAGCTGCAGGCCATCCGGGAGCTACCGGCGAGCACGCGGCAGCCAGCGTTCTGCCGGAGCCGTTGAACGTCTCTCATTGGGGCAGCGTTTCACGGCTTCCATTCACAGAGGTTACGTTGGAAGGACCTTGGCTCATCCGGCGAAGCAGCCGACTTGTCTGGATTGATCAGATGCTCACGACGTCCGCGATCGGAGCAAAACTGGCCTTTTCATTCGAAGGCGCGGGGCTGGCGCTCGCCTTTGACTTCGGAAAACGTTCGGCGAATTTCATTTATCGGATCGATGGGGGAGAGCAGGTCGAGCACGTCTTCGATCGTCAGGATTGGTGTCCGGAGGAAGGCATGTTCCAGCTTGCTCTCGTGGGACGCGACCTTCCACCCGGCCAACACCGGATGGAGTTGGAAGTCATACACGGTGACGGTCCGGGGTGTACTGGAACCCGGTTCAAACTGGCATTTATAGGTGTCATACATGAAACGAGGTGAGAGAAGGTTTGAAGTACGAAGGAAAGGTCTACGGTGAAGGTTTAAACGATAGAATTGCCTATCCGCTTGGCGGGCTAGGTGCGGGAATGATTGCACTCGAAGGAACTGGGGGGCTTTCCCACTTCTCTCTTCGGCATAAGCCGGAGCTGCTTAACAAGCCGATGTGTTTCTCCGCAGTTACGGTCTGCGGTGAAAATGCTATTGCTAAAGTGCTTGAAGGTCCAATGCCATCACGCTCGATCTACGATCTTCGGCACGGTCCTCATGGCGGTGCCGCGGGCGGCAACAACGGCAGAAATTACGGTCTGCCTCGGATGGAAGAGAGCTTCTTTACTGCGCGTTTCCCATTTGCGGAAGTAGCGATGAAGCACTCGCAATTGCCGGTGAATGTTGTATTGACAGGCTGGAATCCATTCGTGCCTGGTCATGCCGATGATTCCTCATTACCGGTGGCAGGACTTGAATACAGGTTTCATAATCATTCGAGCGATCCTGTCCAGCTTGTCTATTCCTTTCACAGTACAAATTTTATGTCGTGCGGGGATGGCGAAGCGTCAGCCAAGCCGATTGACGGGGGGTTTGTTCTTGCACAGGAAGGTACCCCGGATATGCCCTGGACTGCGGGACAATTTTGTGCGGCGACCGATTACCCAGGAGCTGTGACGGATACGTCGTGGTTCCGTGGCGACTACTGGTTTGATACTCTTACGATGCTGTGGCGGAAGATCGAAGGAGCGAGTGCGGGCAGTCTGCCCCAAAATTATAATTCAGGAGAGAAGGGAGGCAGCTTGTACGTTCCAATGTCGCTGAAGCCGGGAGAAACCGCGACCGTGCGGCTCCGGTTAAGCTGGTTCGTTCCGGAATCCGATCAGCGTCATGGTTTTTTCGCCAATCCGGACGAATACGGCTATTACAAGCCATGGTATGCGGCAGCGTTCGAGAGCGGAGCAGATCTCGAAAGCTATTGGCGAAAGGAATATTTCCGTTTGCGGGATTTAACGGTGAAGTTCTCGGATCATCTGCATGCAAGCAATCTTCCCGAAGAAGTAATAGAAGCGGTTTCATATAATCTTGCTATTCTGAAATCGCCGACAATTATGCGTCAGCACGACGGCAGGCTGTGGGCGTGGGAAGGCTGCTTCGACGAAGAGGGAAGCTGCTACGGAACCTGTACCCACGTTTGGAATTACGCACAAGCATTAGCTCATCTGTTTCCTGGACTGGAGCGGGAAATTCGACGTACTGAATTTACGGAGGGGCAGGACGAGGAAGGGCATCAAAGCTTTCGTGTCCCGCTGCCGATTGCGCCATCAGCCCATCTTGAGCAAGCGGCGGCAGACGGGCAATTAGGCGGCATTATGAAAGTTTACCGGGAATGGAGAATTAGCGGCGATACCGGGTGGATGCTTTCCTTATGGCCCAAAGTGAAACAAAGCTTATCATTCGCGATTCGAACATGGGATCCCCGTCATACAGGAGTTCTGGAGGAGCCGCATCACAATACTTACGATATCGAGCTGTGGGGACCGAACGGGATGAGCGCAACGCTTTATTTGGGCGCTCTAAAAGCAGCGGCGATCATGGCGGAAGCGGCGGGAGAATCGTCAGAGCAATACGAAACCTTGTATGCAAAAGGAAGAGCGTATGCGGAATCGGATTTGTTCAACGGGGAATATTTTGTGCAGCATGTACGGTGGAAGGATCTTGACGCGCCGCTGCCTCAAAACGGACACAAGGCGAACAATGTCGATTATTCCGAGGATGCATACGCCTTGTTTCTGCAGGAAGGCCCCAAGTATCAATATGGCACTGGCTGCCTCGCGGATGGCGTGTTCGGCTGCTGGCTTGCCGCTGTGTGCGGACTTGGCGACATTCTCGATCCGAGCAAGGTTGCTAGTCATTTGCTTAGCGTATACCGCTACAATTTCAAAACCGATTTGTCTGAGCACGTAAATCCACAGCGTTCGGGCTTTGCGATTGGCAAGGAAAGCGGTCTGCTGCTTTGTACTTGGCCAAGAGGCGGAGAACCGACATTGCCGCTTCAGTACAGTAGAGAAGTATGGCCGGGGCTCGAATACCAGGTTGCTTCTCATCTGATTTATATGGGATTCGAGCAAGAGGGGCTAACTATTGTAAGAGCATGCCGCGACCGGTTCGACGGACGAGTGCGCAATCCATTCTCTGAATACGAATGCGGCGAATGGTATGGCCGTTCACTGTCCTCTTACGCGCTTTTATGGGCATACGGGGGAATTCGCTACGACGCTCTCGATCAAACGTTATACGTGAAACGTACTGCAGCCAATCATGACTTTACTACTTTCATATCAGCAGCCACAGGTTATGGAATGGCTGGCGTGAAGGACGGAATGCCGTTCGTTAAGTGTCAATCAGGGGAAATTCAGGTGAATCAGATCGAATGGTATTAATTCAAACAGGGATGTGATAAAGAATGATAGCACGGAGTAACATCATAAATAAAAATAGGATAATCCTGCTGCTGTTTACTATACCATTCATGCTTTATCTGATTATGTATGAAGCCAAAACGGCCTATGCATCGATTTCGGGAGATGCTTATATAACCTATGATTCAGGTACGAGAACATGGACGCTCGGTACGGATGATGTGGAAAAAAAAGTTCGCCTGAATGATCTCGGTCAATTTATGCAAACCAGCTTCAAGAATAAGCTGACAAACCGCGAGTATGTGCAGGGAACGCAGCAATCAGACGAGTTTCAAGTTAAGATCGGAAGCACGGTCTATAATGGTTCATCTACGAGCTGGATCTATGATACGCACGATGTAACGACGCTTTCTCAGGGGGAGCTGCAGCTTAAAATCACATTTCATAATAGTGTCGTGAAGGTGCATCGCTATTATGTTGTTTTCCCTGATACCGGTGCCATTCGCGAATGGTCGGAATTTCAGAACGTGTCGGGCAGCCCGCAAAGCTTCTCATCGCCCTATATGTTCAAGCAGCGGCTGATGCAAAATGACAGAGCCGATATCGATCTTCAATATATGACCGGAGGAGGCAACTTTACCGGCTCGGGCGTGCTCAAGACGGTATCTATGACCGGAAGCTATAATCGCACCTTCGACTCTTATGATGCTCCCGAGGTTATGATGGTTGACGGACACTACCAGAATGCGATAGGCACTTATGAGCAGGGAACTTCTGTATACGACGCTTTTTTCGTGCTTCGCAACCGCTCCTTGTCCGAAGGCATCTGGCTGTCTTTTGATTTCAACGGGCATTGGCTGGCCCAAGTGAGTGAAACCGGTACCCCGATCAACTTAAGCGGCTATGTCAGCATGTCTGATTACGTGGTGGCAGACAACGCGTCGATTACGGGTGCCAAGAGCATCATCGGCGTCTTCAGCGGTGATTTGGATGATATGGGTAATACGATTTTAGATTACTCATACCGCTATCTATGGGATTATACCCGCGGCTCGGGTGGCGGAACATGGCAAAACCGGATCAGTCCGCAAATGCCGAGTGCCTGGGAGTCAATGAATTATGCACGATACGCCGGAGGCACGGTCGTTCATGTTGATGATAATTGGTATGACCGAAAAGGCGACTGGAATGAAGCGCTTGCGGACGAAAGCTTTGCCGATTTGAATGAATACGTACAGAAAAGCGGAATCAAGATGAGGGTGTGGTCCCCTTTCTGGCATGTAGACTATGGATCCGAGGTAGCGAAGAATCACCCTGAGTGGCTGGTAGAGGATGACGAAATGACTTTTTATGGTCTGCATCTGAATTTGGCGAATGAAGATGCTTATGACTGGATTCTGGACAAAGCTACTTCAAAACAGACGGAGTGGGGTGCTTATGATTGGCGCTATGACGGAGCGCCCGCGTGGAAATCAGGAGGAAGCGACAATGATATGCTTGCGCAGTCCCATAACTTCTTCCGGCTTCTGAAGGAGTTCAAGGATGCGAATCCGTATGCGACCATTCAAGGATGTGCATCCGGCGGCGAGATTTTATCGATGGAGGCATTGCGGTATGTTGACGCGCAGCAGTTGACAGATGGACTCGCCTATCATTACGCCGGTTACTATCAATCATTGAAAATTCCATTAGTGAAGCTTGGACACGGCTTTTACTCCGAGCCGGACATCGATGCGGATTTCACTACACTGGAGCCTAAAAGCGCTGCAACTAAAGAGAAATATCGAGAATTTGTGGAGATGCAGCGATACATTGGCACTCAAGGAGTAAATGGCAGATGGAGTAAAGTATTTCGTCCGACAATGGCCTCTGGCGACGAGACGTACATGCTGCAAACGACAAATGGGGATCTGACCAAAGCTATGATCATGTTCAATGGATCAACTCCTTATTTTAACACGAATATTACGGTATATCCGAAGGGTTTGCTTGATGCGACCGATTATACATTAAGCTGTCCTAAAGGGAGCTGCACATCGCAAACGCGTACGGGAGCTTACTGGAAATCGAACGGAGTAGCGCTGACAAACCTGCAGGCTGGGGAAATGATCTTTTTTAACATGACCGATTACCCTGGTTCGGGTTTAGATACGATTAATCCGTCCGCTCCAAGCCATGCGACCGTCCAGAAAGCGGAATACATGGGGCATTACGGTGCGGAATTAAACTGGAGCCCGGCGAGTGACGACCGCTTATTGTCTTATTACGAAATTGAACGTAACGGCACAGTCATCGACAAAGTATCGATCGGTACCTTTTACTTTTTGGAAAATGCTGATTCCGGTGATGTTTACCGAATTAGAAGCGTCGATGGCGACGGCAATGCTTCCACATTCGTGACGGCAGCGTTACTGTCTGGAGGCCCTACGCCGCCCGCCCCGCCAATTATTGCGAGCCGCTATGAATTTGCGGCGGATTTCAGCTCATCTCAAGGAGCTAATCAATGGGCATATCAGCAGCAATACAATCCATTTCCTGGTTATAATTATTTAACGAATCTATTCTGGGACGCTTCGAACAATCGTTGGAAAGGAAATGATGCTTATCCAATGGCAGCGCCTGGCTGGGTCCACCCTGGCGATGAATACAATCCCGTTATTAAGTGGATCGCTCCTAAGGACGGTACCGTCCGAGTCAGCGGCACGGTGTCTTTAAGTCAAGCGGGACAAGGAGGAGACGGGATCGTAGCGCGTATTCAAGGGCCGACTAACTCGCCGTACACGAACGGTGATATTTGGGGACCGCATACGCTAGGCGGTAATGATACCGTTGGCATTAGTCACGATCTTATTATAGAAGTGAAAAGAGGGCAGGTACTCTTCTTTATTGTTAATAAAAACGGTAACGAATATTTTGACGGCACGCATTGGAATCCGGTAGTAACCTATGGTTCCTTCCATTCTGCTTCGGCTGGTTTTTCTTCAGCACAGGGAGATGGAGGCTGGTATTACCAGCAGTGGGATGGAAGCACCTATTATAATTTGCCTACTTACGATGCCGGATCGGCAGCTTGGCAGCAAAGCGGTACGGATTTAATAATCGGAGCTGCATTTCAGCATCCGGATACAAATGAGTCGGTGCGCAAATGGGTTGCTCCCTCAAGCGGCACAATCGATGTGACTGGAACCGTAAAGATGTATCAGACTGGCGGAGATGGAGTCGTCGTCACGATCAAGAAGAATGGCACGACGCTATGGGGCCCGCATTTGATCGATGGAAACGATACGACGACAGGCGTTAGTCATCACGTAACTACAACAGTTACGGCGGGTGATGCGATCTTTTTCATCGTGAACAAGAACGGCAGCAACTATTTCGATTCAACATTATGGGATCCAATGATTAGTCTCTATTCGTAAAGGGATAAATACTGAACGCCTATTCGTTACGCCAAAAAGAGAGGTGTCCGAACCGTGAATAGATCGGTTTTTTTCAGGAAGAAAAG
Organism: Paenibacillus agaridevorans; assembly: GCF_018604145.1. Classification (NCBI taxonomy): domain Bacteria; kingdom Bacillati; phylum Bacillota; class Bacilli; order Caryophanales; family Paenibacillaceae; genus Paenibacillus; species Paenibacillus agaridevorans. Next base: position 8,987,597 of record NZ_CP075889.1, read on the forward strand.
CTGTGTTCTAGCACTATGTATTTTTGTATGGTTTGGTACGATTCATTGGGCCCCTTCATATACAAATGCAACTCCTATCGGGGCTTGGCAGTTTTCGACAGAATTCGGCAGTCTTCAAGGAGAAAAACAATGGTACTATCGCTATTGGAACGGAACCTCTTATATGGATATGAGCTATGATACGGCAGGCGGGTTCGGAAAATGGAAGGGGAACGAGGACAAGCTGCTCTTATGGAAAAAAGGCTTCAGCCCCGGATTGAATTCAGATGCGGCGTTAGGCTGGAAAGCACCGGGTGATATGACAATAAGTATTACTGGCAATATGATACGCTCCGCACTGGAGCCTCAGTTAAACGGGGACGGGAATAGAGTGAAAATCATGAAAGTCAGCGGAAGCTCAATAACCCAAATTTGGCCCAGCAGCGGATGGCAAGTGCTGTATCCTGGACAATTCGCTACACATGCGCTTGTAGTGTCAGTACTAGAAGATGACTTTATTTATTTTCAAGTCAATAAAGACGGCGCTAATAGTAACGACATTGTGTATTGGGATCCGGTGATCCGACAAGACGAGCTCCCATTGTTTACGATTGACAAGACTGAAATGGTGATGAATCCAAACGATTATGACCGTATGCAAATGTCCTATACGGATACGCCTGTACTGCCGATATATCAAGCTGCTGGCGATCCGTATTGGATTCATTCCGATCCTTTTCATGGATTTACGAAGATGCGCGGTCCCGCGGATAATCCAAGCCAAACGTTCGTATGGTCAAAAACACAATCAGAGCTGTTTGAGAATCCTAACGGACATGATGGCTATTGGTGGTTGTTGAATATTGTAAGACAAACGGACGGAAGTCTCTTAGCTGTTTGTCAGGTCGGTTCTGCAGGTCCGAGCCAGGATCGTTATCGAATCGGGCTGGCGAGAAGTACAGACGAAGGGGATTCATGGACCTACTTAGGCAATATTGTAACTCAGTTTGGCGATCCTGCTCATGTAAATATAGGAGGAGGAGTCTTATTTATCAAAGACGGCTATTACTATACTTATTTCTTAGAGTACGGATCACAGGGAATCCAAGCTGCCGTTGCGAGAGCGCCTATAAGTGAAGTGATGGTCGCTGCAGCTAATGATACTGTGTCGAATTGGTATAAATATTATGATGGCAATTGGACAGAAGCCGGTCTGGGCGGCAATTATACCCCGCTTAACGCAGATCCGGTCGGTGCTAATGTTACAGGTGCCTATAACACCTACAATAATAAATATTACGTCATATCAGGAAGTGCCTTCTCTTCGACCGATCTAATTCATTGGACGGATGAAGGTGAAATCGTCTCGTATTTCGGAGTTGTGCCGGATGCGCGCGGACCGTTTCCATTTTATACCTCCTATCTTGACGGCGACGGTACGGCGACCGATTTGCAAGTCGGGCAAAGCTTCTATATTTATTTCATGCAAGCACATAAGTGGGATGTGAACACCCCATTAACCGAAGTAACAAAGGAGCTGTATCGAACAAAAGTAACTAAGACCTCTAGTTCAATGGATACTTTCCTGGCGAGTGAAGCGTTTGGCAGCACTCAAGGAGAACAAGGCTGGTATTATCAAGAATGGGACGGCTCTAATTACACGGATATGACATGGGATGCGGTTAACGGTCGGTGGACAGGTTCCTATTCCAATAATCTGATCATGTCAAACGTTCAGCATCCCGATGTTGCGGATTCGGTAAGAAAGTGGATAGCTCCAAAGGATGGAACGGTAAATATTCGAGCGCATAATGGAAGGATCGCGACTTCAAGCTCTGCTGGCGGAGATGGGGTCCAAGTGAGAGTCTTATACGAAAATAGTCCCTTGTGGCCTTCGTCAGGTTGGCAATATGTAGGTGGGAATGACACCATCAGCATGCCGGAGAGAACGATTCGAGTAGCTGCTGGCGATGCGATCTATTTTATTGTAAACCAATACGGAAACAACATCGGCGATGCTACAGAATGGAATCCTGTCATTGAATATGTGAAGCAGGTACCATGGACTAGAGATGATTTACAGCCTGTAAAATATCAAGCATCTGCAGATTACGGGATTACTCAACAGAAAGGGGCTTGGAGCTACCAGCAGTCATTTTGGAATAGTCACTCGTATGATGACATGAATTGGGACTATTCGATGAGCATGTGGAAAGGCAGCGAGCCGGACTTGCTTATTTGGGATAACGGGATGCATCCCGATGTTACTGATGCTGTACGGAAATGGGTTGCTCCATTCAATGGGACCGTAGAAATTACGATGAACGACGGACATATTACTTTGGCGGACACAAGGGGAGATGGGGTGCAAGCAAAGGTATTAAAAGGGACTGACAATGTTTGGCCATCCATTGGGTATACCTATATTGCACCAGGAACTGCTATTCCTTTTCCAAAACAAACTGTAAACGTTCAAGCAGGGGATCCGATCTATTTTATCGTGTCGAGAAGCGGAAACCATTATTTTGATTCAACATCGATGGACCCTGTCATCACCTACGTTCCTTTTTCTCAGAACAAAACCGTTACAGCTTCCTCTGGATCGGTCAATGCAGCTCTAGCGGTAGACGGAAACGATGCTACAAACTGGATGGCATCCGACGGAGCAATGCCACAGTGGCTGAAGGTTGACCTCGGCCAATTGCATTCCATCAAACGAATAGACACTAAGTTCAATACCGCAGAGCGGTGGAAGTATCGAATCGAAGGTTCGATCGACAATATCGATTGGAGCGTTGTTACGGATGAATCTACTGTCGGAACGAATAGTCAAGATGCAACTATCGGCGTATATAGCTTTTACGGCAGTCTTGGCAGCTATAGGTATGTAAAAATTACGATATTAGACACCGAAACGACTTGGGCTTCTATAAAGGAATTTAAAATTTATTAATTGTTGAATCGGATCAGGTATGAGCAGGGGGATTCCCAATGAGGAAATGGAGCAGCCACGCAGTAGATGATGGAACTTTGCACGCCTTAGGGAATGGAAGATTAGCCGTATATGAACAAGGACCGAATATCAATCAAGTGTTTGGACCTCCTTACAGCTCGCCCTCATTTCTCAAACTCGTCATCAACGAGTCTGAGAATGTTGAGACGCATTCCTATAGAGAGACGGGAACAGCGATCTGGACACATCGGATTTACAGGAATCAAGAAAACATTGGAGAAATAACTGATTTTGTTGATTGGCATTATCCCTGCTTGATTAGAAAAATTGTTTTGAAGCAATCTTTGAAGTTCAAGCTTGTCGTGGATGAGGATGTTAAGCTTTTGGATAATGGACATCGGTATGCTTCATTTAGCAGTACTGTCGGCCTATTGGCCGTTGCCAAAGCCGGCCGTTTTATTTACGGACGATATCCGACGACGAACGACAGTGTTCTTCAGGTGATCGGTACTGGCAGTCTTAATCATCATGGAAGCAGGGAAGGAAATATTCGAGAATGGTGGTGCGGGCCTGGCGAAAGCCTGATGTATCTCGCGGGAGGCCGCTCTTATCCGGAATGCGTGCTGACTGCAGAAGAGGTTTTAAGCAGTGATTATAATACGAGACTGTCCAGCAGCAGGGATTATTGGAAAAAGTACAGTTCGGGGAGGATTAGCTTAGAGAGCAAGCTTCGGAGAGATGTTCCTTTACAATCCCTCATGGAGGCGATAGATGATTATTCAGTTCTCGTGAAAACTCAACAGGGGAGCGAAGGTGGGATATTGGCCGGCCATAATTACCATCTCGGTTACATTAGGGACCAATACGGCGCGTTCCGATGTCTTTTAAAGCTCGGGCATTATGATGAAGCAAAAGAAGTTCTGCGTTTCTACTGGCACACCTGGCGTAAATCCGGTTTCCTGAAAAATGCCCAAGGAATTGGAAATGATGGATTATTCCATGTCCATGAAAACGATGATGTAGAAATCACGGGTTACCTGATTATTCAAGCTTTCGATTATCTTAAACAAACGAATGATGAAGCTCTGATCAAAGAAATCTGCCCAATGCTGGAATGGGCTTGGACCGTTCAAACCGATCATCTTGCCTGCGATATGCTTCCGTTTAATGGGGATGAAACATACATTGCTTGTGGGATCCTGCCACGAGATATCATCTATGATGGATCGGCGGAAGCGACAATGCTCTTTATTATTGCGGGAGAGGTTTTTCTGGAGTGGCTGAAGCAAAATCAGATTTGGGAACATGTGAAATGGAAGGAACAGCATAAGATATGGCATAAAACGATGAAAAGCTACCGAATTAACTTTTGGAATGACAATAAAATTATGACAAACAACCCGAACCGCAAGAAGGGCTTGCAGCTTCCAAGATTCAGACATGGCGTGTGCGAGAGTTGTTCTTACTTTGGCTGGACTGAGAATGATGGAAATAACCGTTACGTCTGTGCTTCCTGCATGTCAGGCAGTGCTGTTCTCGAAGAGAAAAAGGATACGATTTATTACTTGCAATCCGTAAGTCTAATGCATTTGTATATGGGCAGCACTTTATTTTCTAGGGAGGAGCTGGCCAGGATTTTGGACGACATTATTATCCAATATGAAAGAGACGGAAGCTTGCCTTCCAAACCCAATAGCACAATTACGCTAGGCTACGATTATGGATTATTCCTTTATGGATTGACGGTTCTGCAGCATCCTTTGTCGAATGAGATCTTCGAAAAGATACTATCAATCCGCGACTCTGTAGGGGCGTGGACGGAATATTACATCAATGAGACGCCGCAGGGTACTCGTTATCGGCCTTGGGAAGGTGGGATGAACCTCGAATCGGCTATCCATTATGCAATGAATAATTAAGAAGCAGACTTGAAAGACGATTTTTATGTGCTTTTTTTATCATTTAATAAAACAAGGGGCTGCCCACTTTCTGGGCAGCCCCTTTGTTTACTATTATAAAAGCCAACCATCGGGCCTATCTGCCAAATCTTGAACAGAGTTCATAAATAATCCGGCATGATAACCATCACAAACAGAGTGATGGACTTGAAGAGATAGAGGTAAATATATTGAATTACCTTTATTTATGAATTTCCCCGCAGTAATAATGGGCAGAAGATACTTGCTGTTATTATTAATATTTAGGTTAAATCCAGTAAACGAAGTCCATGGGATAATAGAAATAGAAAAAATGTTTTCAGGTATAGGTGTCTTGGGGAACAATTTGCCGGAACCATTATAAATTCCGACATCCTCAAGGTAAGAGTCATAAAAATTTTTAAAGTCATTAGTTCCAGTAGTCCAAATACCAGAAAATGTTTCAGATGCACGATCAAAAATCGTATATAGCGGGTCTAACTTATCCCAAAAACCTAAATCTCCCTCACGATTATAACCAGTCCTAAAAGCCGTATTTGAGTTTATCACACTTGTCACTAAAAAAATAAATGCAGGATAAAATTTATATTCTTTTTGTTTTAAATTTTGGTATAGGACACTAATATCAATTTCCGTGGTAATGCTAAAAGTCGTATGTTGGTTCAAATAATGATTAAATATCTCTTTTCTCTTCCAATTGTTTAAATCAATTTTATTAAACTTCATTTGATTGGCCTCCTAAATTTTTGTCTAAAGCGGATTTAAGAGGCCAACTCGTCTGCTTTCTTCATTAGAATCAATCCTTTTTAAAGAGTCGATTATTATTGTATCATATAAAACACTTTTAAAAACAATCCACTGCTGACCATTAAAACAAAACACTTGGCAAATGCATGCGGTTTCGTTATAATACTGAATATATTTTCAGTGTTATTTGTCAATGGGGGAAAGGCGGTTCGCCTATGAATAAGAAAAAGCAGCAAACCGAGCAGACCAAGAAAAGGATCGCCGATGCGTCTAAAGCGTTATTCGCGCAAAAGGGCTTTAAGGCCACGTCGATAGAGGATATCGTAAAAGCGACCGGATGCAGCGCGGGCAATATTTATTATCATTTTAAGAGCAAGGAAGGTCTCTTCTTTCATTTGCTGGATGATTGGAACAGGGAGTGGGAAGACAATTGGCTTGCTCGGGAATCGATGTATGCGTCCACGATCGATAAGTTGTATGGGATAGCTGAGCATTCGGCTCTTGATCATTTAAACCATCCGCTTAGCAAAGCGGTCGATGAATTTTTTTTCAACGCGGATAATGATCCGGTGATCGAGGAGCGCATTAATGACATGGTTGGAGGTTATATTGAATTTAACCGGCAGTTGCTTCAGCAGGGAATCGACAACGGCGAGCTGGAGATGGCTGACGTAACGGGGATCGCCACGATTTTGGATATTCTCATGTACGGATTAAATCAGCATACCCGAAAGATGGGACATGAGGAAGCGCTGGCGGCATACCGGCTGGCTATGGACGTATTTTTGCATGGCATTGCCAAGCGGCCGCGCTAGGCTCTTTTTTTGAATTAATTTAGAATAAATATTCAGTAATATTAGCAAGATGACAACTGGAGGAAACTGCGATGGCATTACTGGTCAAAAAACGGGGAGCTATGCTCATCCTTATGCTTAATCTATTTCTAGCTTTCACGGGTATCGGTCTCGTCATACCGATTATGCCTAAATTTATGGAGAGCTTGGGCATTACCGGCGGAATCGTCGGTCTTCTCGTGGCCGCCTTTTCGCTGACCCAGCTGCTCTTCTCGCCGCTGGCCGGACGATTTGCCGATAAATTCGGCAGGAAACGCATGATCGTTATTGGCATGGTAGTTTTTGCATTGTCGGAGGTGTTGTTCGGATTGGCGCATTCTCCCGTCCTGCTGTTTGTTTCCAGGCTGCTTGGGGGAATTAGCGCCGCCATGATCATGCCGGCCGTCATTGCATATGCGGCTGACATTACGACCAAGGAAGAACGCGCGACGGGGATGGGGTATATAAACGCGGCGATTACGACCGGATTTATTATTGGCCCAGGTATAGGTGGTTATATTGCGGAGTTTGGTATTCGCGTTCCTTTCTATTCAGCGGGGGTGGCCGGAATTATAGCGGCGATTCTCACCTTTTTCGTTTTGCAGGAATCGGTGCCTGCCGGGGCAGCCGAAGACGAATCTGGCGTTCCGTCCGTCGACAAGGCGCATGGAAGTCTGCTGACTCAGCTAAGGTATTCCTACCGTGAACCATACTTTTTGAGCTTGATTATCGTATTTGTTATGTCCTTTGGATTGGCCAATTTCGAGACGGTGTTCGGTTTGTTCGTGGACCATAAATTTGGTTTCGAGCCGAGCGACATCGCGTTTATTATTACGTTCGGCTCCATCGCCGGCGCCGTCGTGCAGGTAACGGCTTTCGGCTGGATTCTCAAAAGATTCGGCGAACAAAACGTCATCTCGGTTTGCCTGCTCTTCGCCGGAATCTTTATTTTCTTGACGCTGTTCGTTCACCGCTTCTGGATGATATTTGCCGTGACGTTTATTATCTTTTTGGCAATCGATATTTTGCGTCCGGCCATCAGCACGCAGATGTCCATGGTGGCCAAGGATCAGCAAGGATACGTGGCCGGTCTTAATTCGGCCTTTACGAGTCTCGGCAACATTGTCGGACCTATCGTGGCGGGATTTTTGTTCGATCTGGACATCAACTTTCCGTACGCAATGGCTTGCTTGATCCTGTTGGTCTGTTTCGGAATGACGCTGAGCGCGAGAAAGCGCGGATTGCAAAAGGTTAAATCGGTTTCGTAGGGCAGCTGTTTGCTGAAGAGGACGAAGGGCAGTGGGACATGTCGATGAAGACATGTCCCCTGCCCTTTTGTAGTTTTATCCTCATGTAGCGCCAACTCATGTTCAATTTCCCGACTCGCATTATAGAGAAACCTTAAAGCTCGTATTATAAGCTTTTTTCAAATGATACAGTATTGTTAATGGATCAAAAGGGCAAACATTAGCACTTGCGCCAATGTTGTACAATTGTTATAGATGCGTTAAGGGGAGCTATCTTTAAATAATGAAGGAGGATCGTGCCGGCATGGAAAGCGTTACGAACGAAGAGAAGTCGGAGTCCATAAAATCGTTGCAATCAACGATAAGAAAACTCGAGAGCGCCTTGTCCCAGATGACGCAAAGCGGGGCGAATACGACCTTGGTCCAAAAGCGACTCCGCGCAGTCAGCCTCGGTCTCGCTGTGCTTGAAAGCCTCTGGCATCAAAAACCTCATTCTTACACCACCAATGAATTGAATGAAGCTCGCGAAGCGCTCGTCGGTCTAACCCCGTCTGTCGAAAACAGCTACGCAAAGTCTAAGGCGGGCAGTCCGCAGAAGACGCTGCTGGCAAGGAGATTAAAGGCGCTGGAACTCGCGGTTCAGGCGATGGACGACCTTTCCGTTAAGTAAATTCCGCTAAAAACGCGACATGGCAATGTACATAAGGCGTCGCGAATCGCCGATGAGCGTTAACCACGATACGCTATCGCTTTCTATGGGTTCTTGATCGTTCAGCATTGCTGAACGATCAAGAGCTTTTTTAGTTGGAGGGGACGATGGACGGCTTGGGAAACGGAACATATAGCAGCATGCGGAGACGAAAACCGACGGACAGCCGCAACCGCAACTGTAACCGTAGCCCTAACCGCAAACGTAGCCCTAACCGAAACCGTACCTGTAACGGACCTCAGAGACTTTATTCGCCCGAATTAAGACACATCCTAATTGTAACGGACATAGAAAACACTATTTGTCCAAAATGATGGGGCGGACGGCCATTTGGATGCGAATAGAGGCGAGTATGTCCGTTAGGAGGGAGTGGAAGGCGGTAGGTGGGAGTGTGAGAGCGGAAAGTAAGTTAGCGGGAGACGAGTGGCGAGCCGGGTTCGCGGGATGCGAGTGGGAGAATGTCGGGAGACGAGTTGCGGGAGGCTTTACCTGGGGGAGCCGGACAGCGACTCAGCAACACTAGTTAGCCTCGATTCGCGCTCTTATATCTGCAATCAACCAAACTGCTTATCGTTATCCATTCCGCTGATTCGGCGGAAAAAACACGAAAAAGCGCTTTCAATGCTGGCGCGAAGCCGGATGTCCATGGGATTATACAGGGGCAAAGCGAAGGCGGCAGCTGAAATCGCTTTCGGACATATCAGACAATACCAGACATAAAGGAGAGGAACGACATTGAAATCACTGGCAAGCCCGGACTCGCTCAAGTATTCAGACGCTGGCGATTCCAATAGGAAGCTGCGTCCAAAAGGAAAGCGCTTCCGCGATGTCATAAAGCGGTACGGAGCGCTGTATCTGCTGTTTATCCCCGTCGTCGCTTACTACGCCATCTTCCATTACGCGCCGATGGCCGGGGTCGTTATCGCGTTTAAAAACTACAACTTCCTGGACGGCATATACGGCAGCCCTTGGGTCGGGCTGGCCCACTTTAAACGATTTATCGACAATGGGGACTTCTGGATCGTGTTCAGCAATACGCTGGTGCTCGCCTTCTACCGGATCCTGTTCGGATTCCCCGCGCCGATCCTGTTCGCGGTGCTTCTGCATGAGATGAGGTTCGTCAAGTGGCGGCGCGTGTTTCAGACGGTTTCCTATTTGCCGCATTTCGTCTCCTGGGTCGTGGTATACGGGCTTATGTACAACTTCTTCTCGGAGAGCGGCTTCATCAACACGCTGATGAAATCCTGGTCGGGCGAGAGTATTCCATTCCTGTCTTCGACGGAATACTTCCGAACGATGTTCGTCGGAAGCGCCATGTGGAAGGAAATGGGCTGGAGCGCAATCATCTTCCTGGCCGCGCTGACCCGCGTGGATCCCAACTTGTACGAAGCGGCTTCGATCGACGGAGCAAATCGCTGGCAGAGGCTGTGGCATATTACGCTCCCGGGCATTCGCAGCGTCATCAGCATCATGTTTATTCTGAGTCTTGGCGGATTGCTCAGCGTCAGCTTCGAGCAAATTCTGGTCATGATCAATCCTCAGGTATCTTCGATCGCAGAAGTTCTGGATTACTATATTTATCGCGTCGGCTTGCTAAATACGAATAACTTCAGCTATGCGACCGCCGTTGGTTTGTTCCGATCCGTCATTGCGGTTGCGCTGGTGCTGCTGGCGAATTTCCTGGCGAAGAAAATGGATGAGGAGGGCGGCATATGGTAAAGCCGACATCAAGCCCTCATTTGGGCAAAAGCAGCATTGTCGATTACGTTATCTGGTTCGTGCTTGTATTGTTCAGCATATCGACGTTGTTCCCGTTCGTAAACGTGCTGTTCGTGTCGTTCGCCAATATGAAGGATATCGTGGAGAGCGGCGGCGTGCTGCTGTTCCCGAAGTCTATCCACTTGGACAGCTATCGTTACGTGCTTCAATATTCGGGCTTGCTTAACGCTTACGGCGTTACGATCTTTATCACCGTGGTGGGGACCATCATCAACCTGATTATGACGGCTCTTGGAGCTTACGTATTATCCAACCGGGATCTGCCCGGCCGCAACGCGATGATGACGATGGTGCTGATCGCCATGCTGTTTAGCGGCGGACTCATCCCGACTTATCTGGTCGTGCGTTCTCTTCAGCTTGTCGACACGGTGTGGGCGCTTATGCTCCCTTCTGCGATCAGCGCTTGGCTGCTGATCCTGATGCGCAACTTCTTCCAGGGGATTCCCGCGGAGCTTCGCGAATCGGCACGTATCGATGGCTGTTCCGAGCTGGGCATACTGGTTCGCATTATTTTGCCGCTGTCGATGCCGATCTTCGCCACGCTTGCGCTGTTCTACGGCGTAGGCCACTGGAATGAATATATCAACGTCGTAATCTATATCAACGACCCTGACTTGTCCACGCTTCAACTGATTCTGCGCAAAATGTATACCTTCGCCATCGACCAGTTGGACGGCGACAGCTTGCCGCCTCCGGTGGAGACCGTTCGCGCCGCTACGATTATGATGTCGACGTTGCCGATCGTCATGGTGTATCCGTTCTTGCAGCGTTACTTCGTGCAAGGCGTCATGGTCGGCTCGGTGAAAGGTTAGTACCCATGGTTGTAAGCCGCTTGGCTTATAATAGATAACATAAACAAGAAAGGGAGATCACAATGAAATCGATGACCAAATCCCGCTTCAAGGCAGCCGGCGCGTCCTTGCTGACCGTCGCGCTGATCGCAGGATGCAGCGGAGGCGGCAACGAGCCCGCCGAGACGAGCACGAGCAAACCGGAGGATGGAGGAACAAAGAAAGAACCAACCGCCATCTCTATTATTCAGCCGGATCTCGGCAGGGTCTGGAAGGCCGATAACCCGGGCACCAAGGAGCTGGAGGCTCGAACGAACGTCAAGCTCAACGTCTCGATGCATCCCAATAACGATTTTACCAGCAAATACAACGTACTGGCCGCTTCGGGAGACATTCCGGACATTAGCCGTCTCAGCGCGTTCGATTACCAGAACTTTGCGGATCAGGGGCTGTTCCTCGATCTGACCGACTATATCGACGAATACGGTCCAAATCTAAAGAAGGCGATTCCGGAAGAGCTGTGGGAGCTGACGAAGTACAAAGGCAAACAATTCGTCATCCCGTACGAGAACACGGCAGGCAAAGAAGTGCCGGTCGTACGCCAGGACTGGCTCGAGACGCTGGGACTGAGCATGCCGACGAACCTCGACGAGTTCGAGGCCATGCTCAAGGCGTTCACCTTTGACGATCCGGACAAAAACGGAAACAACGACACGTATGGTCTTGGCGTGACGAACACGTACAGCGAATCGTTTATGCCGATCTTCGGCGCCTACGGCATTGCGCCGGGCTTTATCGGCGGCAGCACGCCAATGCCGAGCTATCTGAAGGAAGACGGCAGCACGATCGTCCCGGTGGCGGTTTCGCCGGAATACAAGGAAGCGATCACTTACATCAAGCGGCTATGGGATGCCAAGGTCATCGATCCGGAGATCTTTACGATCAAGGCGGATCAGGCGCAGCAGAAGGCTGCGCAAGGCAAGATTGGTTACTTTAACGCTTGGTGGTCTATAGCGCCTCAACAGCTCGTCATGCAGCTCAAGATGAACGAGATCGTGCCGGAAGCGAAGTGGGAGCCGATTCTCCCGGCTTTGACGGGGCCGGAAGGCAAGAGCGGCATGTTCTCCTTTGGCAACATCGGCGCATCGGTAGCCATCTCCGCCAAGTCAAAAAATCCGGAGGAAGCGATCAAGTTCCTCGATTATTTGGCAACCGAAGAAGGTTGGGAATTGGCAAGGTTCGGGATTAAGGACACGCACTACACGTCCGCAACGTCTCCGAGAACAGCGGAAGGCCAGAAGGCGTATGACGAGAAGTGGCTGGATCCGCTGAGCCAGATCGTATCCCGGGTGGATTTGGTGGATAAGGTGAACAATGCGAGCGAGGATCCCGTGCAGATCGAAAACAACCGCTTTATCAATGCGGCTGCCGGCTATAACCTGTATGCGGATATTTTCTATGGCATTCCGCTGACCGACGAATACAAGATGTACGGCGCCGACGTGGCCAAGTTCGAAGAGGAAATGATCATTAAGTTCATTACAGGGGTAGAGTCGCTGGACAAGTGGGATAGTTATGTAGAGAGCTGGAAGAAAAAAGGCGGCCAGACCGTATTCGATGCCTCCATTAAGAAGTACAACGAGCTTAAGGGAACGCAGGCAGTATCGGGCATTTAACTAAGTCGTAAAAAGCAGATATGGAAGCGGGGACCGATGACGGTCCCCGGCGTTCTGCCATGCCTGCGAACAAGAAAGGTGGCACGTTTATGTTCGACGATTTGCCATCTCCCCTTTTGCTAAGAGGCAACGACAGGAGAGCCTATCGCGATCCTTGCGCCGTCTATCACGCGGGGACATGGTTCCTATACTACACGCTGGTGGAGACGGAAGCGGACGGCCAGGTTTATCTGTACACGGCCATGAGCGAAAGCGGAGATTTGCGGCATTGGAGCAAGCCGCTTATTTTGACGCCGAGACATCAGGGGTTAAATTATTCGAGCCCCGGCAATATCGTCTTCCATAACAACAAGTGGCATATGTGCCTTCAGACGTATCCCAGGCCAAACGGGGAGAAATACGGCAATGCGGATTGCCGGCTCTGGATGATGGAGAGCGACGATCTGCGCCATTGGTCGGCGCCCGAGCTCCTTCTGGTCAAAGGCGGGGATACGGGCGTTCGCGAGATGGGCAGAATGATAGACCCTTATTTGGTGGAACATGCAGACAAGCCGGGCGAGTGGTATTGCTTCTACAAACAGAACGGCGTCAGCTACTCCCGTACGTACAATTTCCGCGATAGGATATACGGCGGCAGCAGGGAAGCGGGAGAAAACGTCTGCATCATCCGGCATGACGGCGAATACGTGATGTTCCATTCCCCGGAGAACGGCATTGGCGTCATGCGCTCCTCCGATCTGACGGAGTGGCGGGATGACGGTGAGCTCATCACGCTTGGCCAGAAGGACTGGGAGTGGGCCAAGGGCCGGATTACGGCCGGCTTTGTCATCGACCTGCGCCATGTTGCGGGGATCGAGGCATTTGTTATGTTTTACCATGGGAGCGGCCCCAAGGACGAAAGCGTGTTGTTCGATACGCATGCTTCGATCGGAGCGGCCTGGAGCAAGGATTTGACTGTTTGGGAATGGCCGGGGAAGTCCAAGCCGGTATGCATAAACATAGAGGAGGAGTAGATCAGGATGAAACGGATGTCGATCATGTGGTTCCTTGTTTTGACATTGGTTTTGCAAGCGTTTCCAGCCTATGCGAGCGAGGATGTACAGCCGGAGCAGGAGACGAGCGTTATGCGTATCGAAGGCGAAAACTACGGCATGGCAAATCAGACGCCCGTCGCGAAGGGGGAGCGGGACGCGCTGAGGGGGAGCAGCACGGAGCTTAGCGGCAACGACTTCCTGTTCTTTAAGAGCGCGGCGGGAGCGCCGCTTCCCGAGGCAGGTTATATCGCGGAATTCGAGGTAACTGCCCCGGTGCCGGGCACTTACGGTCTGACGATTGTCGCTTCGCCGATTGCGGCCGGCCACGTTTCACCGTACCAGATCCGGATTAACGACGGGGAGTATATGGACGTGAATTCGTCGATCGCGACGAAGATTGGCGAGCTTCAATCGCCGACGAACCTGTTCCACCGTTACAGCTTGACTCCCGTCACGCTGGAAGAAGGAAGCAATACGATTTCCTTCCGGGTGACGCAGGGGAGAAGCCTGGACGGACGCATTTACTTTTTCCTCGACATGCTGGAGCTGACCAAGCTGCCGTGGGGACTTACTTCCATACGCAGCAACGCGCAGAACAATTTGTTCGAGGAGCAGGACGAGGTTCGGCTCACGATTGCCTTTACGGATTCGGCGAGCAGCGGGCATTCCGTCTCGTATCGAATAGAGGATTACGAGGGGAATACGGTCGTACAGGATGAACTGACGCTGCAGGACAACGTGCCGAGCTACACATTGACCTTGCCGCAGCTTGGGCGCGGACACTATACGGTGTATGCGGAGGCGGACGGGGACGGCCGCGAGGTCAGCGAATATTTCTCCATCGTCATGAACAGCGCCGAGCGCAGGTCCGGCATTACGCATCCGTTCGCGATCGACGTGGCCGGAGGCTCCTTGTTCCCGGCGGCGGATGCGCCCGGCTATGCGAGGGCGGTCCGGCTGACCGGCGTGGATTACGTGCGGGAGCGGATGCACTGGAATTCCGTCAGCAGCGCGCCCGGCACGTATGATTTCGCCAAATACGACCCTTACAACGATGCGTACGGCGACGAAGGCATACGCGTGCTGCAGTTGAACCATATCGCGCCGCCATGGGCCAAGGATACGGGAAAGAATCTGCCAAGGAACCTGATGGACGCGTATGATTTGGCCAAGACATCCGCCCTTCATTACGGAGCGCAAGCGGACTGGGAATTCTGGAACGAGCCGGACATCCAGTACACGGCGGACAGCGAGACGGCCGATCAATACGCGGCCTTCTTAAAGGCGACTACGATTGCGGCCAGAGATGCGGGTACGGGCACGCAAGTCGCGCTTGCGGGCATTGCTTATCCGCCAGGGGGCTATGTGGAGCTCCTTATGCAAAACAACATTACGGACTACATCGACATTTACAATTATCACGGTCATCGCAACGACAACGAAACGACGAAGCTGATGGAGACGCCGCCGACCTTCGCCGCCAATATGGAATTCCTTCACGACTACGGCGTCGACGGCAAGCCGATCTACGTTACGGAAGCGGGCATCATGTTGAAGTTCCAGGACAGCACGCAGACGTTGACGCAAGAGCAGCTTAGAACCCAGGCGCGTTATCTGGCCACCTCCACGATCGAATCCGTGGCGATGGGCGTGGACAAACATTTCTGGTTCGTGTTCCCTTATTATCTGGAGAACGGCATGTCGTGGGGAAGCTTTTCCTCCCGCGTTACGCCTTACGCGGCCGTCAACGCTCAAGCCGCCATGACTCATGCGCTGGGCGAAGCAGTCTACCTGGGGCAGCTCGGCAGCCTGCCCGCGGGAGTCGCGAGCTACGTGTTCCGCGACGGAGAGGACAGCGTTGCGGCGATCTGGAGCGAGAACGACACGCCGTTGACGCTTCCCGCCATAGCCGGGGATGCGCTGCTGACGGACATTATGGGACGCGAAAGCGTGCTGGCGGCAACGGGCGGAAGTTATGCGCTGACCGCCGGAGCCGACGTGCAATATGTCCGGGTGGCGGGGACGTTTCCGGGCTTGACGGAGCCGGCCCATGCGGAGCCCGCGCCGTTTGCTCCGCCGCTGTCTGCGGCGGACCGGGTGGTGCTGGTGCAGAAGTATCCCGAGGCAACGGCCGCCAAAGCCAAAGCGAAAGGGTATCTGCTCGACAAGACGGAGACGACATTGGTGCAAGTCGACGTCTACAATTTTAATGACGAGCCGATGACGGGCGACATAAAAGGCACAACCTATGGCGGTTGGTCGTTTGCCAGCCCGACGGAGAGTGTTACGATCGCGCCTTACGGCAAGGAGACGGTGTCTTTCGAATTAACGGGCAGCGCCGCGGTTGCAGCGGACGTGAAGTTTCCGGTCGTATTCCAGGGAATATTTGGAGGCGAAGAAACGTCCAAGTCGGTCACGCAGATCGCCTCCAATGAGGATCTCCCGTTAACGCCAAGCTTGCTGGTTCCGAATTACGACGATCCCGCGCGTTGGGAGACGAATATTTCTTCGGGCTCCACTAGTGAGGCAACGTCTCCCGGGCAGGGAGAAGTGCAATTCGACTTCGCTTTCGGCAGCGGGGACAAGTGGTCGTATCCCAACTTTACGCTGGACAGCGCCACGAATTTCGCGGGAACGGAAGGACTGACGTTCGAGATCTACTTCCCGGAGGCCGTCGAAGGCGTCACGATTCGCAGCTTTATGTACGAGAGCAACGGGGCGGGTTATTTGAATTCCGGGGGCGCCGCTCCGACGGGGGGATGGCAGTCGGTCAAGATGCCTTGGTCGGACTTCGGAGCATTCGGCTTGCCAGACGACAACTTCCACCTGGATCCCGACCAGATTCGGAGATTCAGCATCGGGATCAATTCCCGGACGGCCATGCAAGTTGGCTATAAAATCCGAAATGTCGGCGTGTACACGCAGCAGGATTCCGGCCTTTACAGCCGCATCGACAATTTGAGCCCCGCCCACAACGGGACGGTCGTTGCGGGCAACGTCGCCATTACGGCCGAAGTGGCGCAAGGAGAGATCCCGGTGGAGCTGGATACGCTCCAGGTGCTGGTCAACGGAACGCAGGTGCCGCATACGCTGAACGGCCTTGGCATCCAGGCTGCCGCCGCGCTGCAGCCCGGCACCCATGCGCTTACGGTCAAAGGATTCGACGTGAACGGTAGATTGGTGGCGGCGAAGTCCGGCGTGACCGTCATTGCCGGCAATCATGGAAATAATGGAGGCACCGGCGGCTCTGGAGAAGCGGCGGTCGGCGGAGAAACGTCGTCTGTCATGAAGGCAACGGCTGCGGATTTGAAGCCCGTCGATCAAGGCGATGGCTGGAAGCTCCGTCTTGCGGCGAACGCCGCTTTTGCGGAACTCGGCGCCGGGTTGTTCGATACGCTTAGCGGTAAGGTGCTGCAGATCGAGGCGGAAGGACTTTTACTTTCGATTCCGGCAGCTACGTTGAAGAAGTTTATGCACGGCGATGACGGGAGCGTCAATACCCGTCTTGTCATCGGCATCGAAGCTTTGGAGGATTACACGGACCGACAAACGTCGGAATTGGCGGAAGCGCGCGAGCTAAGGGGCGGCCGGTTGACTGCAGCCGGGAAACCCGTGGAGTTGACGATGTACGCGATCGATTCCGGCGGGAACAGAATCGCTCCGGCTGCCTTCGTCGAGCCGGTAACCGTGACGTTTGCCTACGGGGATCAGGCTGAGCCGGAGCTGCTCGGCATCTATTATTGGGATAAGGAGACCGACATTCCCCGTTATGTGCGCAGTTATCTAAATCGCGAGCAAGAGACGATCGAAGCGCGTCTGGACCACTTTAGCGCCTACTCGTTGCTTGCCTACGAGAAAAGCTACGCGGATGTGCCGCCGCAGCACTGGCTGTATCCGGCGCTCAGAGGGCTGTCGGCCGCACATGTGGCGACTGGAGTTAGCGACGACCGGTTCGCTCCGGACCGTCAGGTAACGAGAGCCGAGTTCATCACGTTGTGGATGCGTGCCCTGGGATGGATGAAGCCTGAGGAAGAGTCGTCGGCGAATGGCAGCACCGGCTTCGATGACGTTCCAGCGGCGGCTTATTACGCTGCGGCGGTTGCCGCCGCCAAGCAAGCCGGCATCGTAAACGGAAGAGGGGACGGCCGCTTCGCTCCGAATGAGCTCATAACCCGCGAGGAGATGGCGGCGATGCTCGTAAGAGGGCTGGAGCGAGCTGGTTTGGATCAGGAAGCAGTCGGCGAAGACGTGTCTTTCGCGGATCGGGACGCCATCTCGGCGTGGGCCAGACCAGCCATGGAAACAGCGACATCGCTTGGCCTCATTGGCGGCTATGGGGATGGAACCGCAAGGCCTCAGAGATGGGCTGCGCGGGGAGAGGCGGCACAGATGATCTGGCGTGCTTATCAGCTCCGGTAACGAAAAGAGCCGCCTTCTAATCGAAGGAGCGAACAAGTATAATGAACGAACAAGACAAGGCCAATCCGACGAGGCGGCAAAGTGGAGGCGAAGGGATGAACGCGAGAAAAAAATGGGGCTTCATGCAAAGCAGTCTATTCGAATACTTCTATTATTTCCTCGCCCTGTCTCTGCTTATCTCCTTCATTACGGGAGCGGCCTTGTACTACTCGTCGTCCAATATTTTATGGCGGGACGCCGTCCAATCCAGCAGCAATACGCTGCAGCTGCTCAAAAACGGCCAGGAGATTGTTTTGTCCGAGGTCGACAAAGCGATGGAAGCGGTGTTTCTGGACTCCTCCTTTATGAACTTTATGGAGTATTACGAAAGCTCGGATATCCTTATGCAGCGGCGGATTCAAGAGAGACTCGAAGGCGTCGTGCTGGCCACCGATTATATTCATTCCGTCTACATTCATTATCCGCGGGAGCAATTCGTTTTATCGTCCATACAGGGGGCCGTTCCTTTAACGGCCTTTAGCGACAAGGCGTTTGCCGGGGCGCTGGCCGGCGAGAAGATTGACGAGTCGCTTGTCCGTACCCGCTCGCTGCAGGAGATCTCTTCGATGGGGAACGAGAATGTGATCACCATCGTAAAGACGCTCCCTATCATTCACGCGGGTATGCCCTATGCTTACGTCGTCATCAATATTCGAAGCGACTATTTGGTCAACATCATGGATTCGCTCAATACGAACCGTGACGCCTTCTTGATCATTACCGACCGGGAAGGGCATGTGCTGTCCCGTAAGTCGTCGGAAGAGTCGCTGTCATCCGGGGATTCGGAGGACTTCGATTTCTCCATGCTGACGGGGCAGTCGGGCAACCGGTTCGCCAAGATAAACGGAATCGACTCTCTGGTCAGCTATATCTCGTCCGAGCCTAGCGGCTGGATGTACATCTACTCCATGCCCAAGTCGTCCATTACGGAGAGCGTGCAGTTGTGGAGCAGGGCGACGATCACGATCGTCGCCATCGCGCTGCTGCTGAGCCTCGCCGGCTCCTTCCTGCTCTCCAAACGCATCTTTAATCCGGTGGACCGGCTGTTATCCTTGACCCGCAGGGTCCATGCGGGAGGTTCGGGCTCGGAGAAGGGCAAGGAGATGACGCAGCTCGAGACGAGGGTGAACCGGCTGATCGACCATAACCGGGATTTGACGCTGCTGCTTAAGGATTACGAGACCCATCGCAAGGAACAATTTCTGCACAGGCTTGCGCGCGGGGAAGAGCCCGCCGACCTGCAGACGCTGGAGCGGCTCCGTTATTACGAGGTTCCGCTCCGCGAGGAAGGGTATTATGCAATGATCATGATCTCGTTGGACGGGTTCGCGAAGCTCGGCCAGGAGGAGTCCGTTCGCAACGAGCTGGTACTGCGAATGTCCGAGCTCATTCGCGAGGAAGCGTTCGCGAAGCAGCGGTATCAAGGTTATCTGCTGGAGCACGAATCGAATGAGCTGCTGCTGGTGCTTGGGCTCCAGTCTCCGGACGATGACTCGGAGTCTATGTTATCCCAGCTGCATCGCTGGATTCGGCATCTTCACGAGCTGTTGCAGACCGCATCCAGCATGACGGCGACGTTCGGCGTGAGCGCGCTGCACGAAGGGCTGGAGGAGCTGGGCGAATGTTACCTGGAGGCGGAGTCCGCGATCAGCCAGAAGCTGGTCTACGGATACAACAACGTGATCTTCTACAACGGCGCCAAGTCGGAGCCGAGCATTGCCCTGTACCCGCTCAAGATCGAGAAGCAGCTGCTGACGCACTTCAAGACGGGCAATCGCGAAGGCGTCGCCCAAAGTTTGCTGGAGTTCGAAGCGTATATGCTGGAGCATCATTCCGGTCAAATCGAGGTCGTCCGGCAATATTTTCTGCAGCTGTTCTCGTCCTCGCTCCGATGTATCTATGAGATTGACGCCAATCTCGGATTCCAGCCGATCATCCAGCAATTTCGTTATACGGACCTGCTGGAGTCGGACACGATGCAGAGCATGGTCAGCTACATCCAGTCGCTCTACGACTTGATCCTGGGCCAGCTGGAGCAGAAGCGCAGCATGAAGAACAAGGAGCTGGCCTTGGACGTGACGGCTTATATCGACGATCATCTCGACGGCGACTTGTCGATCGAGCGGTTAAGCGATTTGTTTGCCATCAGCATGTCGCATCTGCGCAAGATCTACAAGGAGGAGACGGGCGTTACCATCAAGGACACGATCAGCGAGAAACGGATCTCGCGGGCCAGGCAGCTGCTCGGCGATCCCCGACACAAGATCCAGGACATCGCCCATATGGTGGGATATCTTACGGTGCAGTCATTTGCCAAGGCATTTAAGATGGATACGGGTCAAACGCCGGGCGAATATCGGGAGCAGTTGCTTCGGAGATCGCCGGGCGATTAAGGCGCGGATCTGAATGATATGAAAAAATACGGAAGCGTTACTGCGAACCTCCTCCGAATGATTCCATTCGAGGAGGTTTTTGCAGTACGCCCAGCATGTGCGTTTTTACCGGAACGCAGCTTTCGAGTTTGGTTCCTCGCCGTTGTTCAAGTGATATACCCATCCTCCAAACGACTAACCAATGCGACAGGAAGCCTTGTCCCATATAGCAATTTCCCAGTATTGGCGCGGCGCGAGGAATTGTTCATGCGCTAGAGAAACCATCGATTGTGGAATCGCTGTCAGCGGGGGTACGATAGCGGTACTTAAGCAAAGGAGGGTCGCAAATATGGCAGAATGGGTTGGTCCCTCGCAGTCAGGCTCCTCAGACGCAACCCCTCGTCATGCAGGGAAGCATGCAGCACCGAAGAACCGAATTATCGGTAATATGAGGAAGCACTGGATTCTGTATCTGATGATCCTGCCGGGCATCTTGTATTACGTCGTGTTCAAGTATGTGCCGCTTGCGGGAAGCGTCATCGCGTTTCAGGACTTTCAAATCTTTAAGGGCATCGGGGGCAGCGAGTGGGTCGGACTTAAGAACTTTAAGTATATCTTCTCGTATCAGGACTTCTACACCGTGCTCCGCAATACGGCGGTCATCGCGCTCTACCAGCTGCTCTTCGGCTTCCCGGCGCCTATCATTCTCGCCTTGTTGTTCAACGAAGTGAGGCTGATGATGGCCAAAAGGTTCGTGCAAAGCCTGTTTTATTTGCCCCACTTTCTGTCGTGGGTCGTTGTCGGCGGCATCGTGTTCGAGCTTCTGTCGAGCCAAGGCGTCATTAACGCGCTAAGGGAATGGCTCGGCCTTGAGCCCATTCTATTCATGCAGGAGCAGAAATACTTCCGTTCCATCGTCGTTCTATCCGCCATCTGGAAGGATGTCGGTTGGGGAACGATCGTGTATTTGGCTGCAATCGCGGGGATCAATCCGAATCTATATGAGGCGGCCGTTATGGACGGCGCGAATCGCTGGAAGCAGACGATACACATTACATTGCCAACCATGTTCCCGACGATCCTGGTCTTATTCCTGCTCAATATCGGCAATTTTCTTGAGCTTGGCTTCGATCAAATCTACAATTTGCTTACGCCGATGACGTATTCGGTCGGGGATATCATCGAAACGTACGTATACCGGGCCGGGGTCTTGCAAGGCCAATATAGCGTAACGACCACGATCGGTTTATTCCAGTCGATCATCGGCTTTATTTTGTTATGGATCTTTAATCGGATGGCTCGAAAAACGGAACAGGGGTTGTGGTGATGAAGCTAACCAGAGGCGACAAAACATTTCAGTTGTTCAACTACTTATTTCTGTTTGCCGCTGCGGCCACCATGCTCATGCCGCTATTGCAGCTGCTGGCGGTTTCCTTCAGCTCTCCGATCGCTGCGGATTCCAAGCAAGTATTTCTGCTGCCGGTCGAATTTACGACGGCGTCCTGGAAGCATGTCCTGCAGAACGCGGGGTTATGGAAGTCCTTCGGCATCACCGTGTATATTACGATCGTGGGCACCGTACTTAGCATGTTATTCTCCGTGCTGACGGCTTATCCGCTGGCGCATAAGGATTTTCTGCTGAAAAGGCCGATTATGCTGGGCATTATCATTACGATGATCTTCAACGCGCCGATGATTCCGTTCTTTTTGACCGTGCGCGAGCTCGGCATGATGAATTCCTTGTGGGCGCTCATCTTGCCGGGCATTATCGGGACGTTCAACATGATCATTATTCGCACTTTTTTTATGGGGCTCCCCAAGGAGCTGGACGATTCGGCCCGAATTGACGGGTGCAGCGACGCGGGCATCTTATTCCGAATCTATCTGCCTCTGTCAAAGCCCGTGCTGGCTACGGTAAGCTTGTTTTATGCGGTAGGCTACTGGAATACGTTCTCGCGGGCCGTATTGTTCATAAGGGATCCCGAGAAGTGGCCGCTTCAGATGAAGCTCAGAGCTTATCTGACTTCGCCGGAGGAGCTTGCCGCCGTCAATATGTTTTTGGGAGACTACGATTTCAACACGACGACGCTTAAAGCGGCTACCATTCTGTTCGCAACGATTCCGATCGTATTGGTCTACCCGTATTTGCAGAAGTATTTCGTCAAAGGCGCCATGTTAGGTTCATTGAAGGAATAAGAGCTGAATTTTTGTTTTTCACCAAAAAAGGGAGGTATGACAAAGATGAACAGAAGGTTTGGAAAGTCGACGAAAACGGCGGCTATGGCGGCCGTGCTCGCCGTATCGCTAGTGGCTGGCTGTTCGAATGCCGGCAATGCGCCGAAGAACGCGGGAACAAACGGCGATGGGGAAAAGGCGGTTACGGTTAAGGTGTTTAAAAGTCATATGGGAGTCGGGACGATCCCGGACGCGAACAACGAGCATGTGAAGTACGTACAGGAAAAGACGGGCGTCATCTACGAGATGATGACGACTCCGCCGGGCTCCGAGCCGACCGAATACTTGAATCTGATGATCGCGTCCGACGAGTTGCCCGACATTCTGCGTCCGATCGGAGGCATCGAGCAGACGTTGATCAAGCAGGGCGGCGCGCTGCCGCTGGAGGAGCTATTGCCCGAATATGCGCCTAACGTATGGAAGAACATTCCGCAGGAAGCCTGGGACGTCGTACGTTCGGCATCGCCGGACGGACATATCTACTACGTGCCCAAAGTGTTTCTCGTCCCCGAGCGCGCGCCGATGATCCGTCAGGATTGGCTGGATAAGGTGGGGCTGTCGATGCCAACCACGCTGGATGAATATAAGGATGTGCTGCGAGCCTTCCGCGATAATGATCCGAACGGCAATGGCAAGGCAGATGAATTGCCGACCTCCGGCCGGGAGTTCGGCAAGTGGATGGACCACCTGTTCGGCATGTTCGGCGTTGCCATGTGGGAAGGCGTGCCCGAATGGGACATCTACGAAGGGGAGATCGGCTACGCTGGCGTTTCCGACAACATGAAGGCCGCCATTACTTTTATTCGCGAATTGTACGAAGAGAAGCTGCTGGACAACGAGACGTTCCTGAACAAAGGCGATGTATGGACGGCCAAAATCAACAATAACCTGGTCGGCAGCTGGTATCACTTGCCCGCCAACCTGAGAGACCGCTACACGGCGATGCTGCAAGGTGCGCCCGATGCGTATGTCAAGGGTATGCCGATGCCGGAAGTCGAAGGCTACGATGGTTTCGTCACGATGAAGAGCATGGGAGAGCCGGAGTGGGTCATTCCCGCCGGAGCCGAAGCGAAGGCTCCCGATGCGCTCAAGCTGCTGGACTTCTTCTATGACAATAACAACGACGAGTTTGTTCGTTTCGGCATCGAAGGGATGCAGCATGAGGTCGTCGACGGCAAGAAGACGCTTCTGCCGCCGGAGGACAGCCGCCCGATCGCGCTTGGCATGCGCAACCTGACGACGGAAGAGGATATGGCGACGCGAATAAAGGAAACGATCCCGGAGGATATGCAGCAGATGGTGACGGACGTCTTCGAGGTGAGCAAGGCCGACGCGCGCCGCATTGCCGGAGACGGATTGCCGAACACCGTATACGAGGGTTATCCGGATATTCAGTCGCACAAGCTGTTCCAGGAGTATCTGACCAAGATCGTGATCGGGGAATGGCCGATCGATAAGTTCGACGAGTTCGTCGAACGCTGGAACAAGGCTGGCGGCGACAAGGTTACGGAGCGCGTACGGGAATGGTACGCGAAGCTGACCGGGTAAAATCATAAGCGACGGGGCCGGCGTCAAAGCCGGCCCTGTCGGCTAATCGGACAATCCGGCAGGCTGCGAGTCAGTCAATTACGGCAGGAGAGGATGGACCTCATGAAAAAAAGATACGCGATTTGCGGAGTAAGCGGCAGAGCGCTCGGCATGTTCGCCAAGCCGATTCTGACCTTGTTCTCGGGAACATGCGAGCTGGTCGCTCTGCTCGATCCGGATCCCGCCCGCTTCGAATTGTTTCGCGAGCGATATCCGGAGCAAGCCGATATCGCCACGTACGGCGAAGCGGAATTCGAACGAATGGTCGCCGAGACGAAACCGGATGTCATCATTACCGCGGGCAGAGATGATACGCATGCCCGCTATATCATCGCGGCGCTTCGGCATGACCTGGATGTCATTACGGAGAAACCGATGGTGACGACAGGCAAGGACAGCCGCGGCGTGCTGGACGCCGAACGCGCCAGCAAAGGCAAGGTAACGGTGACCTTTAATTATCGTTATGCCCCGATTCATACCAAGATCAAGGAGATGGTGATGGAGGGCAAGCTGGGGCGCATTACATCCATCGATTTGAACTGGTATTTGGACACCTATCACGGCTCCAGCTACTTCAAGCGTTGGAACAGGGAACGCGAGCTGTCCGGCGGGCTTTCCATCCATAAGTGCACCCATCACTTCGATCTCGTCAATTGGTGGATCGACCAGAAGCCGCTAGAGGTGTTCGCGTACGGAGCTTTGAATTATTACGGCTCCGAAGGGGAAGGCAATCCCAGCCGGATCGATGGACGCCACTGCACGACCTGCGACGAGAGAGAAGCATGCGACTATTATTCGCGGTGGAACGCCAGAAGCAAGCATATACGCGTACCGGATGATCACTTGGACTCGCTGGATGCGGGAAAGCAGGCTTCGTTTCCTTACTCCGGTTATCGGCCGGATCGCTGCATATTCGACTCGGATATCGAGATTGAGGATACGTATGCGGCTGCAGTGAAATACGACCGCGGCGCGCTGCTTAGTTATTCGGTCAATTTCTCGCTCCCTTACGAGGGTTATCGTCTGGCGATCAACGGAACGAAAGGGCGAATAGAGACGCTGGAGTACCATATGCCGGGACGGACGCCGTTTCCGACGCCCGTGCAGACGATCGATTATTTCCCGTTGTTCGGCTCCAAGGAGACGATACACGTCGTGCATCGCGAAGGCGGGCATGGAGGGGGAGATCCGCTGCTGCTGGAGGATCTGTTCATGGGCGAGAGCGCTCGGAGACCTTACCGGATCTTGTCCGGGGCGGAGGATGGCGCTTATTCGGTAGCGACGGGCGAGGCGGTATGGCGCTCGGTCAAGGAGCATCGCAAGGTCGAGATCGCGGAAGTATTGGGATATAAGCAGGCAGTCGGCGCGGGACATTCGGAAGGAGGGAGTCGATGAGGAGCTATTCGGGCGCTTACTTCGACCGTCATGAAAGCATGGCGGCGGTTGCGGGATTCCACGACGTGCCGCATGTGCTGGAGACGATTGCGCAGCGGTACGTGGGCCAGCATCCTGCGCATGGCCCCGTGTACAGAGTGACAAGAGAAAGCGCGATACGCAAGCTGCCCAATCATCTGTACGACATGTCGGCAAGCAGCCTGTTCTCCGGCATGCGGCAAGGGCAATTTGTTTACGCATGGGCGAAGATATGGGCAGATGAAGCGCATGAGTTTATTTTCCATCTGCGATGTCTGGGACCCGTGCGTCTGTATCATAACGGCGGCAAGCAATTCGGCTCGGCGGCGGAAGAGACATCAGGCGGCGAAGATGCTCCAGCGGAAGAGGCTCAGCCTATTAAACGAAAGATAAAGCTCGCGCAAGGCTGGAATCACTTCGTTCTGGAGCTGGGAATGGATGCCGAAGGACGCTTCGGCGCGCAATTCGGTACCGGCAGCCGCAAAAACAAGCCCCTTCACTTCCTTGCTCCCTCCGAGGAGAGGGATGGCGAAGAAGGCTGGCTGTTTACCTCTCCGCTGGAAGAGAGGTTAGAGAGCATCCCTGCCGATTACCGGTCGGAGAGCGCCACCGGCGTACGGTGGCTGCCCGAAACAGGCGACGCAGGCAGAGAGGGCGAGTTGGCCGTTCTGTACGAATCCAGATACGAGGCGTTTCCGGGCTACTTCGCGTTCGCGTGGACATCGGTGGACAATGGTTCCGCAGGTTATGCGCGCGTAAGGTTATCCGGAACCGCGCATGGGCCGGTATATGTTCAGTGGCAAGGCGAGGAGCGGGTCGCGGCGGATGGGGCAGGCTCCTTCGTCATCGAGCTCGATGCCGCACCGGGGAGAAGCGACCTCATCTTCCGTTGCGTCTACGGTCCGCAAGGCTGGGGCTTTGCGATTGAAGCGTTCGAGGCTGTCGGCGCAGGTATAGAAGCAAGCGGGACCGCGGGCACGCAAAGGGCGAAAGCAAGGCTCGATGCACCTAAACGCGTAGCGGGCTTGAACGGCAGTTGGCTCTATCTGGGCCCGTTCGGTCCCGATGCCGAGGGGGATGCGCGACCTTATCTGGCCATGGATACGGTAGCCGCGGATGGCGACAGAAGTTTCTATTGGACGACCGGCGAGCCGGGTGCCTATGTCAGGCCTTTCCTGGAGAACGAGTTGTTCGGACGTTGGAATTATCCGCTGGGCGTAACGATGTTCGGGCTGCTGGAAACCAGCAGTCTGCTAGGGCGAAGCGATCTGGCCGATTATGTGGCTCGACATGCGGAATTCGCGACCTCGATGTACGATTATTCGCTATGGGATCGGAGGCGCTTCGGTGCGGCAGGCCTGAACAATCAGCTGTCGGATATCGACAGTCTGGACGATTGCGGCTCCTTCGGCGCGCTTGCGATTCTGGCCGGGGAACGCGTTCGGCCGCTCAAAGGATTGCGGCAAGCGTCGGATGACATCGCCGGCTATATCATGGATGAACAGGATCGCATGGAGGACGGCGCCCTGTATCGCCGAATCGGCGTCTCGCCAAGCATGCACAACACGATGTGGTGCGATGACATGTACATGAGCGTGCCGTTCCTGTGTCGATATGCAGCCCTGACCAACGATTGTCGTTATGTGGATGAAGCGGCGAGACAGCTGCTGTTATACCGGGACTACCTTTATATGCCGGAGCAGCGGATCATGTCGCATGTGTACGATGTGAGCCGCCGCGAGCCTTCGCGTACCGCTTGGGGCAGAGGCAACGGCTGGATTTTCTTCTCGTTGGCGACGCTGCTGGATGCTCTGCCGAAGGAGCATATCGATTATGCGCCAATTCTGGCGTTCTACCGCGAGCTCGCCGAAGGGTATAGCCGGCTGCAAGGGGAGCATGGCCTGTGGCATCAAGTGCTGACCGACCCCGAGTCGTACGAGGAGGCGTCGTGCACCTCGATGTTCATGTACGGCTTTGCCCTTGGCGTGCGGCATGGATGGCTGGAGCAGCCGGAGACATATGCGGCGGCGGCGAAGGCGGGCTGGCAAGGGTTGTGCGAAAGGGCGATCGACAAGCAAGGCAACTTGTACGGCGTTTGCAAGGGGTCCAGCTGGTCCTATCGGCACGCCTATTACAAACACGAGCTTGGCTGGAATTTGAACGATACGCATGGCATCGGCATCGTCTTGCTTGCCGGCATCGAGACTTACCGCATGATGCAGCAGAAGCAATCCCGCCTGCCCGCGGATGACGGCCCAGCTTAGAGCTGCGTATGTGTCCAGCGGAACGGATCGCGTTATAATGAAAGGATATTCGGCATAAGGTGGGAAGTTCCGTGTTGAAATCCATCAAAAAGCGGCTCATGTTCAATTGGGCGCATTCGCAAATCAGGCTGGTGCTGATCTTGACAGTATCCGTGTGCCTCATCATTCTGGCAGTCGGCCTCACGTCCTTCTATACCTCGAAGTCGGTGCTGCAGGAGGAACTGGGGGAGCTTCAGCAGCAAATGCTGCGGCTTAACATGGACGTCATCGACGAAGCGATCAGAGAAACCGATCAGGTCGCCATACAAGTCGCGCTCAGCGACCATATCTATTGGTTTCTGACCAGCGACAATCAGAATTCGTATCGGGATATTTCGCAATCCTATCAATTTTTGACCACGTTAATCAATAATTCGGCTTATATCAAAAGCATTTACGTCTACGACATCGAGAAGGACAGCTTTCTATCGATTCCGCAAGGTTTTGCTTCCAACAGCGCGACCTTCCTGGATTCGGCATGGACGGAGGTCGCCTCCGAGTTCGGCGATAAATCGATGCTGGTCAAGAAGCGGGAGCTGCCCCGGGGCGCTTCGGCCAACGGATCGGACATTACGTTGTTCCGCCAGGTTAAGATTCAAGGCAAGGTCCAGGGTATCGTGGCGATCAACCTCATGGACGAAGCTTTGTTCGCGAAGCTCAATCCTCCGGTCATGAACGACTTGAACCGAATGCGGTATATCGTCGACGAAGAGGATCAAATCTTGTATTCGGTTGCAAACCATGAATTCGACGAGGAAGCGGTGGAATTGGCGATCGCGGAGATGCAGGAGGACGGGAAGGGAGATATGTCGTACCAGAACCGTCAGCTGCTCGTTAACCAGATGGAGTCCAAGGTCGCAGGCTGGCGCTTCATCTCGATCGTCGAACAAGACAGCTTGCTTGCCCAGTCGAAGCGCATCGCGCAGGTCGTCTTCCTCGTATCGCTTGCCGCGCTTGCGCTCGGCAGCGCCGTCATTTATTACATCAATACCCAAGCACTGCGGCCGGTGCGCAGGCTGAGGCAGCTGTTCGGCGCCGTCGACGGCAAGACCGGGGAAGACGGCGGGATCGATCTGGAGAAGATCGCCGGAGAATTGCTCGGCAAGCATGCGCATCTGTCGCATTTGGTAAGGGATACGTTGTCAGAGGCCTCCTCCAAGCTGATGCTCGACCTCTATAACGGGAATGTGAGCGGCAAACGCGACATGGAGGAAAAGTGGCAGCGATATTTCTCCGAATGGACGTCGGCACCGATGACGGCGGCGATGTTGTCCATCGACCGTTACGGGGAGTGGTCGCGGGCAATGTCGGGAAGCGATCATTCGCTGCTGAAATTCGCCATGGCCAATATCGCGACCGAGCTGCTCGGGACGCAGTGGCGCATTGCCTGCGCCGACTTCGGCAAAGACAAGATGGCCATTCTGTTGCAGCCTCGATCCGAAGGACAGGAAGCCGAGCGCAAGCTGCTGGAGGTCGCCGAACAAATACCCCGATATTTGAAATTTTCCGTATCGGCCGGCGTCAGCCATCCGTTCGCCGACGTGACGCGGGTCAAGCAAGCGCTGCTGGAGGCGGACAACGCGCTGATGTATCGCTTATACCGGGGATATGGGCAAGTGATCTCCTTCCATGAGGTGTCGCAGCACGAAGTAGACGAGACGCAGGGGGAAGGCTTGACGATCGAGCGGGTCATTCAGGCGATCGAGGCCGGCAACGAGCAGGAAGCGCTGGAATCGATTACGGAAATGATGGAGCGGATTCGCGTCCGCAACGGGTATCCTTCGGAAGCGCTGACCGGACTGCAGGCCGCCGCCGGGCGGATCGACGAGCTTGCGACGGCGGAGGAACAAGGGAGCGAAGCTCTCCACGAGAGGTTCGGCACGCTTCATCTTGCCGATATTGAGCGGGAGTTCGCCGAACGGGTCAAACCCGTGGCCGAACGTTACGGCCGATTAGTCGAAAGCAAGGATTACGTCACCTGTCATCGCATGATCGAATACATGAAGCAGCATCTGGGCGAGCCGATCGGCATACCGGAAATTTCGGAGTCCGTAGGCATCAGCAGCAGCTTGGCAAGTCAAGTGTTTAAACAGGAGACGGGCGAGACGATCTACAACTATCTAACCAACTTGCGAATGGAGCGCGCGGCGGAGCTTCTCGCAAGAACGGACGACCGTCTGTCCGATATCGCGCAGATGGTCGGCTACCAGCACGAGAACAGCTTCATCCGCACGTTCCGCAAGTGCAAAGAGATAACGCCCGGCAAGTACCGGGACATGATGAGAACCCGGATGGATGCCGCTTCGAAGGAATAACGTCGGGCTTGGCATCCTCCGTGGGCAACGTTGAGGAGGGACAAGCGGTGAACAGACAACAGATCGTAATGCGGCATCAGCCCGAATTGACAAAGTGGGACCCGCTATCCCCTTTTTCGGTGGGGAATGGCGAATTCGCGTTCAGCGCCGACGTGACGGGTTTGCAGAGCTTTCCCGAGCAATACGAGGTGCCGCTGGGCACGCAATCGAATTGGGGCTGGCATTTCACGCATGGACGCGAGAAGTTTAAGGGGGCGGATGCGGCTCTCCAAACCTTCGACACGCACGGGCGGGAGGTCGGCTACCCGATGAAGCCGGGAGATCGCCCGGAGGCGTACCATTGGCTTAGGCAAAATCCGCATCGGCTGCAGCTGGGGCGACTCTCCTTCAGGCTGTTCAAGGAAGACGGGCAGGAGGCCGAAGCGGGGGACATAACGGATATTCATCAAACGATGAATCTATGGACAGGTATTCTCTCGAGCGAATTCGCGCTGCAAGGAGAGAAGGTTCTAGTCGAGACGGCTTGCCATGCCGCCATGGACACGATTGGCGTACGCGTGCGGTCGAACTTGATTGCGCAGGGCGGGCTTCAGGTGTTCGTGCGGTTCCCTGCTCCGGACATGACGCATACCTCCTGGGATAAGACGGTATTCCCGGACTTCGGCCATGAGGACAGGCATCGCACGGAGCTGCTGGAATCGACGGCGGATGGGGCGTTGATAAGCAGGAGCATGGATGAGGATGGTTATCGCGTGGCCTGGTCCTGGTCGGCCGGCAAGCTGCAACAGACCGGTGTCCACGAATGGACGCTGCAGCCGGAGAAGACGCCGGGAGAACTAACGTTTGCGGTAGGGTTCGCGCCCGAGCATGCCCGAACAGCCGATTTCGGTTCCATTATCGAGGCCAGCGAGCGGCATTGGGCGTCGTTCTGGCAGAACGGCGCCGCGATCGACTTCGCCGGAAGCGCGGATCCGCGCGCGCACGAGCTGGAACGGCGAGTCGTCTTGTCCCAGTTCTTGTGCGCCATGCACAGCGGCGGGTCTATTCCCCCGCAGGAGACCGGGCTGATGTATAACAGCTGGTTCGGCAAAGCCCATCTGGAGATGCACTGGTGGCATGCGTCGCACTTCCCGCTGTGGGGCCGAGAGCGGCTGCTGCTTAACAGCATGGATTGGTACACGGACATTCTGCCGATTGCCGAAGAGCTGGCAAGATCTCAAGGCTATGAGGGCGCGCGTTGGCCCAAGATGGTCGGTTTCGACGGCAAGCCGTGTCCGTCCCCGGTCGCGCCCGGCTTGATCTGGCAGCAGCCGCATCCCATCGCGCTGGCGGAGATGCTGTATCTCGCCGACCCGACGCCGGATACGCTGGCGCGGTTCCGCTCCGTCGTGTTCGAAACGGCGACATTCATGGTGTCGTTCGCCCATTGGAACGAGGACACGAAGGCGTATGACTTAGGACCGCCGCTCATCCCGGCGCAGGAATGCCACCGTCTGCAGGACAGCAAGAATCCGCCGTATGAAGTGGAGTATTGGAAATATGGGCTGGAGACGGCCGTCCGCTGGGCGGAGCGGCTTAATGAAACGCCGGATCCTTCGTGGGCGAAGGTAGCCGGCGCGATGGCGCCATTGCCGGAGAAGGACGGCCTGTATTTGGCTCATGAGAATTGCCCGGACACCTTCGAGGCGAAAAATCATGATCACCCTTCGATGCTTGGCGCGATGGGGCTGCTTCCCGGCACGCTGGTCGACCGGGAGACGATGCTTGGCACGCTGCTGAAGGTCAAGGCGTGCTGGCAATGGGATACGGCCTGGGGCTGGGACTTCCCGATGTGCGCCATGACGGCCGCTCGCCTGGGCGAGCCTGAACTGGCGGTCGACTTCTTGCTGCTGGACGCGACCAAAAATACGTATTTGACGAACGGGCACAATTATCAACGTCCAGGCTTATCCGCCTACTTGCCGGGCAATGGCGGGCTGTTGACGGCTGTCGCGATGATGGCGGCAGGCTGGCAAGGGGAACACGGGGAAGGGAAACGCGCGGAAGCGCTGCCGGAGAACCCGGGGTTTCCGCAGGACGGAAGCTGGTCCGTGAAGTGGGAAGGGCTTAAGCCCTGGCTATAAAGAGCGGCGTGTCATTCAGAACGGGAGGAGATCGATCGATGACAGGGAGCGAAATAACCGGCAAAGGAAAGCGGTGGCCTTCGGAGCGCAAGACGTCCGTGGATCGTCTGACGGGGCTTGAAGTGACGCAGCTGACGGATTATAAGGCGCATAGCCATCATTTATATTTTACGGAGAATGGCTGGTATGATCGGGAACGGAGATTGCTCTTCGTATCCGACAGGGGGAATAGCACGAATCTGTACAGCATGTACGTAGAGAGCGGCGAGATCACGCAGTTGACCGAATATGAGAAGAATGACGCGCTGGATGCTTGTCTGCTGCCTGACGGAAGCGCCGCGTTCGTGAAGTTGGGGAGCAGGCTGATCCGCCTTGATCTGTCCACTCTGGAGGAACGGGTGGTGTACGAGGCGCCGGCAGGCTACCATCTGGGAAACGCGAGCTCGACCTCGGACAGCCGGCATGTGCTGACTTGCGTGCAGGAGGATTTGTCGCATCGGATTCGTCTTGATCTCGGCAATGGATACGTAGGCCACCGGGAACTGATGGAAGCGGCGCCCCACAGCATGATCGTGCGGATCGATGCCGACAGCGGCGAGGCCGAGAAGGTGTACGAGGCGAATAAGTTTATTACGCATATTAATGCTTCGACTACGGAGCCATGGCTCATGACGTTTTGTCATGAAGGGCCGTGGCATCTGGTGGACCACAGGATTTGGGGGCTGGATCTGCGGACTGGCGGAGCTTGGCGAATTCGAGAGAGACTGGAGACCGGCGAGAAAGTAGGGCATGAATTTTTTTATCCCGACGGGACAATGATCGGCTATCATGGCTTTCGCGCCGACGGAACCAACTTCTTCGGCAGCATTCGTTATGACAATACCGGGATGGAGGAAACCGAGTTCGGCTTCGACACTTGGCACGGGTATGCCGACGGGCTGGGGCAGGCCGTCGTGGATGGCAAAGGCGCGGTCAAGAGTCTCAGTCTGTGGCGTAAGCAGAATGGCAAGTACGAGGGCCCCCGCATGCTCTGCGAGCTCCGGTGCAGCTTCCACTCGCAGAAGGTGCATGCCCATCCACGCTTCGACGAGCGGGGGAAGAGATTGTTGTTCACGAGCGACAAGAACGGTTACGCCAATCTGTATTTAATCGATATTCCGGAGCGTTTCGAGGAGCTTCCTATATTCCGGCCATAGAGACGAGGAGGATGTGAAGATGAAGGCTGCGACGCGGATTCATAGCGGGACGAACATGTCCGGCAAGATCGCCGAGACGATTCTTGCGCTCACCGACGAGCATGGTTATCACCCGCAAATCGCGAACAAATGGGGATATGTGTCCGGCATGGCGCTGCTTGCGATCAGCTGGGCGGGCGACTGGACGGGCAAGGACAGCTATCAGCCGTTCGTCAAGCGCCAGATGGACGCGTTCATTCAGGACGATGGCGCGATCGGCGGTTTCTTCCGGTTGGAGGATTACAACCTGGATCATATCAACAAAGGCAAAAACGTGCTGCGCTTGTGGCGGGAGACCGGCGAAGAGAAATACCAAAAGGCAGCCAGCCTGTTGATTACGCAGTTGATCGGTCAGCCGCGGACGGAAGAAGGCGGCTACTGGCATAAAAAAATATATCCGTTCCAAATGTGGCTGGACGGCTTGTACATGTCATCGCCTTATATGGCGGAATATGCGGCGACGTTCCAGAAGAACGAATGGTTCGACGAAGCGGCGAAGCAATTGCTGCTCGTCGAGAAGCGGACGCGCAACCCGCTGAACGGGCTGCTGCATCATGCTTGGGACGAGAGCCGCGAGCAGCGGTGGTGCGACGGAACGACGGGACGTTCGCGCTACGTATGGGGAAGAGCGATGGGCTGGTACGCCATGGCGCTCGTGGATTCGCTGGAGCACTTCCCAGCCGATCATCCGAAGCGAGGCCAATTGATGGGCATCTTCGAACGCATGTGCAATGCGGTGCTTCGGGTGCAGGATCAGCAAAGCGGCGTCTGGTATCAACTTATGGACTGCAATGGCCGCGAAGGCAACTATCTGGAGGCGTCCGGCTCTTGTATGCTGACGTATGCGATGGCTAAGGGGATCAGGCTTGGCTACCTTGCGGAGATCGATCGCGGGGCGGTGGAGCGCGCTTATGAGGGCATATTGGACCGGTTCGCCACGGAGGACGAGAAGGGCGTGCATCTGCATGGCATCTGCCACGGCGCCGGGCTTGGCGGCCGCAAGTACCGCGACGGCTCCTACGAATATTACATGAGCGAAGCGGTCGTCAGCGATGCGCTTATGGGGGTAGCGCCGTTCTTGCTCGCCAGTATCGAAATCGAGAGGCTGCGAGAGGAAGCGGGCGAGCTTGAGTAGATCTGAGGACATGTTGATCCTGCGCTATCCGGCCTCCTGGTGGCGCAACATGTGGCGAGAGGCGCTGCCGTCCGGCAACGGCGTTATCGGGGCATCCGTATTCGGCGGCGTAAAGGAAGAGACCGTATTGCTGAACCATGCCAAGTTATGGCACTGGGGGCAGAAGGACGAACTGCCGGATGTCAGTCACGTCTTGTCCCGGACAAGAGCGATGATGGATGCGGGGCGGTATAACGAGGCGAGCTGGCTGCTCGCGAACGCCCTGAAGGAGAGCGGGTACGGAACGAAGCTGGCGTCGCGTTTCCCCCTTGCGGCCATTCGTCTCGACATGTCTTGCGGCAGCGCCTTCCGCTCCTATCGGCGTACGCTGGCTATGGATAGCGGGGAAGTCCATGTCGGATGGACGGATGGGCCGATCCGCTTCCAACGCCGCTTGTTCGTTTCGCGCGCCGACAATGCCGTCGTTTACGAGATTGGATCGGACGGACAATCGTCGGTTTCCGGCGAGATCGGCCTTGTCTTGCATCCCAGCGACCGCTGGGCGGATACGCCGGAATTCAAGGAGCTGGAGAAGTCCGTGGAGACGGGGGCGTCCGCTTGGGAGGCTGCCTCTCTTGCAGGGGATAATGAAGGCAAACATGAGTCGGACTGGCTTTGCGGCTTGGAAGGCCGCGAGGCGACTGAAGGCGCCGCGGGGTTTGCGTGGTTCGCCGCAACCAATGACGACGGGCTTGACTTCGGTGCGGTGATGTTCATCAAGTCCCAGGGCGGCATCATACGGGCAAGAAACGGCATGCTTATTATCGAAGGCGCCTCGAGCGTTCTGGCTGTAGTGCGCGTATTCGTCAAAGGCGAACGGGGACGCGACTGGGACAGACTTCGGAGGGAGCTGTCCGTCCTTATGTCCGATGTTACCTATGAGCAACTGCTGGAACGTCATACCGCGCTGCATCGGCCTTTGTACCGCTCCGCCGCTCTGGAGCTTGGGGACGAGGGGCGGGCGGATTCTCTTAGCGGGCGTCGGATACGAGAGGATATGTCAAATGAAAGATTGCTCCTTGATGCGTACGAAGGAGAAGCCCCGTTATCCCTTGTTCGCCGAATGTGGGCATATGGCCGTTATCTGTTCATTAGCGGAACGGACGCTTCCCCGGAAGCCGAGCCGTTCGGACTTTACGGTCTGTGGGGGGGCGATTACCGGCTCGTGTGGAGTCATAACATGGCCAACGAGAATGTCCAGATGATGTATTGGCATGCTCAAGTAGGCGGGCTTGGCGAATTGACCCCCGCTCTCTTCCGCTATTACGAAGAGCTGATGGACGATTTCAAGGGCAACGCCCAAAAACTGTATGGCTGCGAAGGGATCTACATTCCCGCAGGGACGACGCCGGGGATCGGGGTGCCCAACCAGATCGTGCCCGTCATTCTGAATTGGACGGGAGCTGCCGGCTGGCTTGCCCGTCATTACGTCGAGCATTACCGGTTCTCGGGCGATCCGGATTTCCTGCGGGGGCAGCTCATCCCGTTCCTGCGGGAAGCGGTTCGTTTCTATGAAGACTTCCTTGTGACCGGCGATGACGGATTGTATCGCATCTATCCATCCGTCTCTCCGGAGAATACGCCGCTTAACTTTATGCCGACGGAAGGCGTGGCGCTTGCGCATCCCATGCCCACTACGATTAATGCAACGATGGATGTCGCCATCTTGAAGGAGCTGCTTGGCAATCTTCTTGCGGTTTCTCGTCAGTCCGGCACGGCGACAAGGGCTGAGCATGAGAAGTGGAAGGGCATGCTCGATAAGCTTCCCGCATATCTCGTCAATGAGGACGGCGCCGTTCGGGAGTGGATCCACCCCGACTTTGACGACCGGTACGCGCATCGGCATCTATCCCACCTGTATCCGGTGTTTCCGGGCCAGGAAGTGTCTGGGGAGAGCGACCCGGAGCTATTCGAAGCCTTCAAGACAGCCGTTCGCAATCGCGAGCTGGGAGCGCAGAGCGGATGGTCGCTTGCGCATATGGCTTCGATTTATGCAAGGCTCGGCAATGGCGAGAGCGCAGTCGAGTGTCTGGATATTCTCGCACGTTCGAGCCTGCTGCCCAATTTGTTCACGCTTCACAATGACTGGAGAGGCATGGGCGTCTCCTTGAACATGGCTGCTGCCCCGGTGCAGCTTGATGCGAATATGGGGTGGGTGAACGCCGTGCAGGAGATGTTATTGCAGGTAGCGCCCGGCTTCGTTAAGCTGCTTCCCGCGCTGCCGGAGCGGTGGACGCGCGGCAAGATTTCGGGCTGGCGGTTCCATACGGGAGAGGTAGCCATGGAATGGGATCGTGAACGGGGACGTTTCCTTGCCGTGCTGTTGGCGGAGCGAGAAACGGAACTCGTCGTCAAAGTGCCTGAATGGGTCGGCGGGGTCCAGGTGACCGGAGGAGAATTCGGGTCGTGCGAGCTCGGAAGGTCGTACCGTACTTTGCGGCTGGAAACGGGAATGTCGGCGAGGTTTGAGATGGTGAATAAAGAGAACGGATAAGCAGGCTAACAGACTTCGAGTACATCGCCAGTGTGGCGATGTACTTCTTTATATAAGAAAACCCCCAGTTCGACTGGGGGTTCAGGAAAGCTATCATGACGTTGAATAAACGCCCAATCCATTGTGCCAACTTCGTCGTGTAGCAAATAAAACAAGACGCCAAACGAGCGAGCATCCGTACTCTGCCGATACTGCCAAGCGAGCACAACGGTGTTGTGGTGTGGTTTACAAGCAAATCGTACGAGCGGTTTTGGAACTCTTTTTGCAAACGCAATAGTGACTTTGCGCACTGATAAGCAATACTGTGGAGTAAAGTTCTTTACTATTAAGGGACCTGGCCTGTGCCTTCCGGTACAGGCTATTTAGCGATGTCTTTAGCAGCCCTCAAGCTGTCAGCCATTCCCGGCATTGCTCAACCTCTCGATAATCAGCAGACAGCCTCTGAGTAATCATTACATGCCTTAATGAGAAACAAAAATCGCACAGAAAGACCTCAAGATATTTAAGGCTCCTACTTGCGAACAAGCAGTATATTATAACTATCAACAAGAAAGAGGGGGAGCCATGAAAGTAACGTCTGCTGCCGTAGGAACGGATCAAGCGCCTGCAGCCAAAGAGGCTTTCTACCAGACCAAGCGGTTTCGGCAAAATATTCCGTTGTTTGCCATGCTTATACCGGGGGTGCTTTATTATCTGATCTTCCGCTATGCGCCTATGGGCGGTCTTGTCATTGCCTTCAAGGACTACAATTTTCACGATGGCATATGGTCAAGTCCGTGGGTGGGGTGGAAATATTTTGAGGTTTTATTTCAGTCTAACGTTACACTGCAGATTATCTGGAACACCCTTAACTTAAGTGTTCTGAATCTGGTGTTCGGGTTTCCTGCGCCGATTATTATCGCCATTGCCTTGAATGAGGTGCGGAAGACTTGGCTAAAGCGCTGGATTCAAACGGTTATTTATTTGCCTCATTTTTTGTCCTGGGTTATCGTTGCTGGCATTGTCCTGACCCTGTTCTCCATCGAAGGCGGTACCGTTAACAAGCTGCTGGGTCAATGGGGATGGGAGCCGGTGCCTTTCCTGTACCGAGCGGACTCATGGATCGCCATCTTTATCGGCTCCGGCATGTGGAAGGAGATGGGCTTCAGCGCTATTATTTACCTCGCCGCTCTCTCCAGCATTGACCCCAGTCTGTACGAATCCGCGGGGATGGATGGAGCAGGGAAGCTGAGACAGATTTGGCATATCACCCTGCCGGGCATCCGACCTACGATTATTCTTCTGCTGATTCTGGGAGTAGGTCGTCTGATGGAAGTAGGATTCGATCAAGTGTACAACTTACAAAATCCTACTGTATTGGAGAAGGCGGAGGTTATCAGCACCTATGTGTATAAGGTGGGTCTGCAGCAGGCTCAATTTAGTCTGACCACGGCCATGGGGTTATTTGAGTCTTTTGTTGGACTGGTGCTAGTGTTGTCGGCCAATGCATTGGCCCGTAAATTCGATCAGGGATTATTCTGAAGAAAGGAGGCTGCGCTTGAGGGAATCCATAGGCGGTAAATTTTTTGTAACCTTTATTCACATCATTTTGATTCTCATATCGCTCACCTGCATCTTGCCTTTTTTACATCTGGTTGCGTTGTCCGTAAGCTCAGGGCATGCGGTTGATCTGGGTCAGGTCTTGTTCTGGCCGGTAGGACTTGATTTCACCGTTTACAATTACTTTTTCGAGAATACGCCAGCTTTGCGCGCCTTTACCAACAGCGTGATCATTACCTTGGGAGGAACGGTCTTGAGCATGTTGGCTACGGTGCTGACGGCCTATCCTTTATCCCGACGGCACCTCTACGCCCGCAAGCCGATCACAATGGCTGCATTATTCACCATGCTCTTCGGCGGAGGCATGATCCCGACATACCTGGTCATGAATAGCCTGCATTTAATCAATACGTATTGGGCCCTTTGGTTTGCCGGGCTAATCAGCACCTATAATATGTTAATTATGAAAAGCTATTTTGAGAGCGTTCCGGGAGAAGTGGCCGAATCCGCCCAGATTGACGGCTGCGGCGAGGTTCGACTGCTCCTGCGCATCATACTTCCCTTGTCTCTTCCTATGCTGGCTACGCTGACGTTATTTTACGGGGTTGGCTACTGGAATATGTTTATGAGCGTCATTCTTTACATTAATGAGACGAGTTTGCAGAATCTGACCGTTGTCGTTCAGGGGATGCTGCAAATTCAGGGGAACTTCAACATGGCGGCCATGGATATGATGCAGCAACAGGAAATGGTATCCGAAAAACTGAAGGCGGTAGGGGTTGTGGTGATGGTCGTGCCCATGCTGGCGGTATACCCCTTCCTGCAAAAATATTTTGTCAAAGGCATTATGCTTGGCTCTATTAAGGGTTAGCGGCAACAAGGAAATTCATTATATATTGAGGGGGATTCCACATGTTTGGACAAACATTCACACCAAGAATGAAGTTCGCGTTGGCACTGGGGTTGTCCGCGGTTATGGCAGCAGGGGCAGTCGGTTGCAGCCAAGCGGAAACAGGATCAAAGGGGAAGAGCGAAAAAAAAGCTACAATTACCGTCTCCAACTATGACAGGGGAAATATTCCCGCAGCGGAGGGAACGGTTGAGGAGAACCGTTGGACCAAGTGGATCAATGAGCGTTCTCCTGTTACGGTCAAGTTCGTGCCGGTGGCACGGGCAGAGGCGGTCAGGAAGCTGAATGTGATGTTCGCATCGGGCAGTGCGCCGGATATTGTCAATGATTATGATACGGGGTTCCGGAATTCCCTGTATCAGCAGAAGCAATTATTGCCTCTGGACGATTATTTGCAATATGCGCCTGAATACCAGAAGCTGTTGGAGAAGTACCCCCAGCTTCGCAAAGTAGGCACTAAGCCGGACGGCAAGCTGTACGAAATCGGTAAAAT
The DNA here is from genome assembly GCF_018604145.1 of Paenibacillus agaridevorans. Taxonomy (NCBI): domain Bacteria; kingdom Bacillati; phylum Bacillota; class Bacilli; order Caryophanales; family Paenibacillaceae; genus Paenibacillus; species Paenibacillus agaridevorans. Next base: position 9,027,933 of record NZ_CP075889.1, read on the forward strand.
CAATGAGCCTCATCTGCAAAGTGTAGCCTTTATTCGAATGGATTGGCTGAAAAAGCTGGGTCTGGAGGTTCCGAGAACGACCGACGAATTGCTTGATGTTCTGAGAGCATTCGTGGAGCAGGATCCTGACGGCAATGGGAAGAAGGATACTTATGGAACCAATATGAGCTACACCTCGGGCGGAATGATAGATTCGATGTTCGGCTCGTATGGGTGGAAACTCTCCGATGATGATACAATTGTTAGAACTTGGGACAACACGCTGGAGTCCCTTAAATTTAAGAAGACATTATTTGAGGAAGGGCTTATCGATAAGGATTACCTCGCGGACAAGAATGGAGCTAAAGCCAAGCAGGATTATCTGAACGGTAAAATAGGCGTGTTCCTTCCCCCTGCTATCACTAACTGGTTTGAGAATACGGTAACGGACATTCAAACGCTCCGCAAGGTTGTTCCGGAGGCGGAGATCGCGCCGATGGAGCAGCCCAGGTCTTCCATGGGGCAATTCGTTCATCATGTGGTTAATCCGGTTCAAATGACCACGGTGATCAATGCTGCGGCCAAAGACCCCAAGGCCGCGATGGAATATATTAATTTCATCATCAAACCGGAGAACGCTCTGATTCTGAAGAAAGGAATTGAGGGAGAGCATTGGAGAGAAGGCGAGGACGGTTTTCCAAAGGTTATCGATCCTGAGAAGAACGCCAAGGAGCTGGACTGGGCTATGGACTATTCCATGTTCTATTCGATCCCTGAGAATCCGCTTCTGATTTCCACCACTGCGTTCGACGTGAGCGATCCCGACCAGAAGGCCGGTCTGGAAATGTTGAATAAAGCAGACGAGTTTCTGCTTAATCCCGAAGCTCAATATCCTGCGTTAAGCCACTATGAGCATATGCCTTCTCTGCCGAGCGAGCTGGTAGTGATCAATACCAATATCGACAAAGAAATCCAGGACATCTATGCCAAAGGCATTATTGGCGGGGCTCAATATACAGCTGAGCAAGCGGTTGCAGATGCGAAAGCTGCTTGGGAGAAAGGCGGCGGCAAGCAGATTGAGGAATTTATGAACACTTGGTATAAGGAAAACAAGGAGATCGCTTTCCTTGGCAAGGATATCTTGGAGTTGGTTCGCTCCCAGCACTAGCAAAGGGTGCAGGATCTGGAATATAAGATGAATGCGAGCCTAGTTCGAACATGATCGAGCTAGGTTTGCTTTCGGAACGTTGTATATGAGAAGGAGTAGATGAATCGTGACCAATGAAATACTGCTTCAAAAAATCTCGCGGGTAGTGGACAGGCTTATGAATTTGGGCGGCAGCGATTATGAAAAGGATAAAACCGTGGATCAAGCCGATACAAGAGTAGGGATTGTCCAACGAGATTTCGGAATAGAAGAATGGGACTGGCCTCAGGGTGTCGGTCTTTATGGTTTGTACAAGCTGCAAGAATATTACTGTGATCGCCGTTATATGGCGTTTTTTCAAGGATGGTATTCCCGCAATCTGGAGGTGGGTCTGCCGTCCAAAAATATTAATACGACAGCTCCCTATCTGGCTTTGGTTCATCTTCTGGATCAACTGGAGCCCTCCAGCCAACTGGAACAGTTATGCCAAGATCATGCGAACTGGCTTATTCATGAGCTGCCCAAAACGAAAGAAGGCGGCTTCCAGCATACAGTCACGGCCATTGGCAATCGGGATGGAGTTCACTTGCATAATGGGCAGTTATGGATTGATACGCTCTTTATGGCGGTTCTGTTCCTGAACCAAGCCGGTCGCAAGTTCAATCGACCGGAATGGGAACAGGAAGCCGTTCATCAGATTCTGCTTCATATCAAGTACTTGTACGACAAACATAGCGGACTGTTCTTCCACGGCTGGAGTTTCGAGCGTAATGATAATTTCGGCAGCATCTTCTGGTGCCGCGGCAATTCCTGGTTCACCTACGGCCTCGTCGATTACCTGGAAACTTGCAAGGATACGATTCATCCGGGTGTCCGGGACTTTCTGATTGATACGTACAAGGCGCAGGTTAATGCCCTGGTTCCGCTTCAAGCGGCTTCCGGTCTCTGGCACACCGTACTGCGCGATCCCGACAGCTATGAAGAGGTATCCGGGTCGGCTGCCATTGGCGCGGGTATCCTGAAAGGCATGAAAATCGGCATTCTGGATTCCTCCTATGAAGCTGTTGCGAACAAAGCTATCCAGGCGGTGTGTCAAAATATTAGCGAGGATGGAACCGTGCTGAATGTGTCGGCTGGAACCGGTATGGGAATGGATAGCGAACATTATAAGAACATCACGATCATGCCGATGGCATACGGACAATCCCTTGCTCTTATTGCCTTGTATGAGGCTTTAAAATAATATAAATATAATATGAAACTGGGGGGAGGGAGCCGACTGCATCCGAAGAGCTGTCTGGGGTATTTAGCCGGAAAAATAAAGGGCAGCTTCAAGATCAAGCTGATCGTCCTGCTCTCGTGTATGGTAACACTTTCCTTTGCCTTGGCAGGTTGGATGGTTTATCGATCGAATATCCAATTAATGGAGGACGAAATTAGCAAGCAGTTTTCCATCGCCACCGAACAGGCATTGAACAGACTGGAGATGTCCTTCCAGGAAATCAACCGGGTATCCCTGTCTATTACCCTGAATCCGTCCATTGAACGGTTTCTTAAAGAGAACATTGTTTATGAAAGCGATTCCTACACTCAATTCAAGAACCGCAAATACGTGGAAGAACAGTTGAATATGCTGCTGGTGGATGCCCCGTCCATCCGTTCCGTGTTTCTGTACAACGAGCAGGGGGAACTGACGGTTCTCTCCAAAACCGGTGCGTCGGGAGAACCGGGAACGAATGACTTGACCAGACTGATGGAGAAGCTTGAGCCTCATAGAGGGAACATGGTTTGGAGCCGGGCCGAGGCGGTCAGCGCCATTGATCCGAACGGACGCAGAACCGTTCTGATTGCTGCCAGACGGATGCTCAATGAGAAGCTGATCCCGTACGGCACTATGGTGATGGTGATAGAGGAAAGTCTGGTATCCAAGGTGCTGCGGGAACTGATGCATAACGGCAGAGGCAAGTTATTGCTGCTGGAACCTATGGGCGGCATGCTCTACTCCAATACCGACCAGAGCGAGGCGGAGCAGCTCTTGCAACTGGCACAGGAAAGTTATCCCCAGCATGTCGAAATGGATGGCATCACCTATCTGTTCGTCCGACACGAGTTGATACCGGCAGGCTTTACCTTATACGGAGGCGCTTCCTTGCAGGAGATACAGAGGAGAAATAAAGACATTATCCGAATATTGGTATTCGCCGGAATCGGCATCATCCTGCTCAGTGCACTGCTGATTACGATTTCGACCCGGACGCTTCTGTCTCCTCTAGGCCATCTGATGCAGGGACTACGGATGTTGCGTTCCGGCGATTTCACGGTTCGTGTCAAGGTGAATTCCGGCGACGAGCTGGGATACATCGGAGATAGCTTCAACAACATGGCGGAGCAAGTGAGCGAACTGATCAACAAGGTATATCTGGCTCAGATCAGCCAGACGGAATCGGAGCTGAAGGCCATCCAGGCACAGCTGAACCCTCATTATCTGCACAACCTGTTCAATGAGCTGTATTGGAAGCTGTACAGCAACGATCAGGAGGAGACGGCGCTTCTGATCCACGCCATCTCGGAGATGCTGAAGTATTCCCTTAAACCTGTCCAGACGGATACGACTCTTGGCGAAGAGTTGAATCAGATCCGCAATTACATCAAGATCCAGACGGAACTATTCACCGGCGAGATTGAAACGATTATTCAAGCTGACGAGTCCTTGCTGAGTCTGAGGATGATGCGATCCCTTCTGCTGCCGGTGGTGGAGAATGTGTTTGTACACGCTTTTCGTGATATGGATCAAGACCGGGTGCTGCGGATCAAAGCGTTTCTATTAGATGAGGCGCTTCATATCGAGGTGGCTGATAACGGATGCGGTATGGATCAAGAAACTCTGAGAACCTTGACAGAGGCGGAGGATGTGCTGCAGGACGGCAATAAACTAGGGATCGGCTACAAAAGCGTGCTTCGGCGCATTCAGCTGGTATACGGCTCCGCATATGGAGTGAAGATTACCAGCAGTAAAGGGAACGGAACCGTTATTCACATGACGCTTCCTATTAAATCCGGGACACCGGGGAGTCATGAGGAGGGGGATAGATGAAGGGCAAGCTGTTTATTGCCGAGGATCAGCCCAACTTCCGCAAGGGACTGCTGAAGCTGGCGGGGAAGCGACCTGCCGACTGGGTAGTGACGGGAGAAGCGACTAATGGTCGGGACGCCTTGTACATGATGGAGCAAAGTGTCCCGGATCTCTTGCTGACCGATATTCGGATGCCCCATATAGATGGATTGCAGCTGACAGAAGAAATCAGAAGCCGCGGCTGGATGACCAAGATTGTAATTGTAACCGGATTCAAGGATTTCTCGTATGCCCAGTCCGCCGTCAAGTTCGGCGTGCAGGACTTTATCACCAAGCCTTGTGTAGAAACGGATATATTAAGCGTACTTGATCGGATTTATGTACAGCTGATTCAGGAAAGCCAGACCCAGCTCTCGGTGGAAGGCTGGAGAAGTCAGCATGAAGACAGCGAGCTGCGCTCGGCTATTATGGGCTTGCCCTGCAACGGCGAAGAGGTGGAGGCTTTGCTGAAGCGGATGAAGCAATGCGAACTGCACATTCTCCGTATTCCTACCTTTTTCCCCACGGAGAAGCATTATTCCGACCAAGATGTACCGCTGTTGCAGTTCGCTTTCGCCAATATTGCCGGTGAGCACTTGATGAGATGGTTTCCCGGCCGTTTTCGCCTGTTTCCCTTGAACGCATCGGAGTGGGCCTTATTGGCGGATCGGAGTTCTTCCCGATCGGATATGCTCCCCTCATGGCAGCAGATACTCGCCGATTCGGTTCATCATTATTTGGGACTGACTCTTGAATGCAGCGAACAAGGGCTATGCGCGACCACGAAGGAATTGTACCAGGGCTATAGACGATATTGCAACGAGGGGAGGCGTGAACACAGTTCCGCCGGCGAATCATTGCTCAACCAGACGGCGCTTTACGAGAAGGAGAGGGAAATTATAACCTGGCTGATGTCGGAGGATAACAGCCGCCTGGGTCAGGAACTGCAGGAACAAGCCGTTCGGATCAGCCGGTTGCCTCCGCAAGCCGCCAAGATCGAAGCGCTGCTGCTGGTTGCCGCAATTCTCCGGCTGGTGCAGGTTCAGTTCCCCGAATGGCAAATGACCGTGCGCTCCATAGAGTGGGATGTTGTCTACCAATGTGTGACGTCGAAGGATATAGCGGCATGGCTGCAGGGATATATCGATGAATTTCTGCAGTCTCACAATACCTGGCTTGCCAGCAAGAACGATAATCCGGTCAAGCAGGCCATCCGGTTTATTGAAGAATCATACATGGGGGTATGCGGCTTGGCCGAGGTGGCGGCTCATGTCCATCTCAACCCCAGCTACTTCAGCAAACTGTTTAAAAAGGAAAGCGGGGAAGGTGTAATCGGCTATATTCAGAAGCTGCGCGTACAGAAGGCGAAGCTTCTATTGAAAAGCACAGATATGAAAATATTCGAAATTGCCGAGGCTACCGGCTTCAACGACTCCAATTATTTCACGCATATGTTCAACAGGATAGCGGGAGTCTCCCCCAAAGAATACCGCAAGCAGATGGTTGACCCGTGACTCTTATATGGACTCCAAATCGATTATAGTGTCCAAATCTATCAACACTCGCCGAGAGGACTCCCGCTTCTGCAAGCGGTGAGGTGAATCGGCGACCTCCCGAACATGCCTACAAAAGGCTCTTTCCTTCCCTCTGTATGAGCGGTATAATGGAAGAGAACGTACATTCGCATTTTGTGGTGGGAAGGAGGTGAAGTCATGTCGGATTCAACGATGATGTACAGGACCCATCAAGTATGGATCAAACCCGGTCATCGGTTGTTTGCGTACCTGGACCAAGCGTGTCAGAATGCCAAAAACCTGTACAACACGACCAACTTTTATATCCGGCAGGTATTTACTTCCTATGGGCGAAATGAGTCCTTGCAGCCGTTGCAACAACAAGTGATGGATACACTGGAGACACATATCGATGCGATGAACGCACGACGGAGCGAGAAGAATCGTTCCCGTCCGTTTGAACGGCCTTCACCGGAAAAGCCCTTTGTGTCCTACCCCTTTCTGGACGCGTTGTTCAAAGTGATGGAACAGCCCGATTATCGCGCACTCCCAGCGCAGAGCAGTCAAGGCATCATGAAGGTCGTGTTCCAAAACTGGGCAGGCTTCTTCGCGAGCATGAAGGAGTATCGCCAACTTCCGGAGAAGTACGCCGGAAAACCGAATGTTCCGGGTTACGCGCGCAGTCTGGTGAAGGAAGTGGTGTTCTCCAATCAGGATTGCGTGATCAAAGAACGGAAGTTTCTCAAGCTTCCCAAGACGAAGCTGCAGCTTAACATAGGCAAGCTGGGCGGTATCGACGGACAACTGAAGCAGGTGCGTGTGGTGCCCCGCCATGGACAGTATGTCGTCGAATTGATTTTCGCTTGTCCCATGGAAGAGAAGGAAGCGGCGCAAGCAAACGTGCTCGCCATTGATCTGGGCGTGGACAATCTTGCAACCATCGTCACGACTACGGGTTCGAAACCGGTGATCGTGAAGGGCAAGATTGTCAAAGCGATCAATCAGTATTACAACAAGATGAAGGCGCATTATACAGGGATTCTTCGTCAGGGCAAGGAGGCGCGTGAAGGCGCACATACATCCAGAAGATTGGAACGCTTGCATTTGAAGCGTCATCGCCGGATGAAAGATTTGTTTCACAAAGCCAGTCATCACATCGTTAAGCTGGCCGTGGAACAACGCGTCGGCACGATCGTTATTGGGCATAACGATGGATGGAAGCAAGCGTCAGCGATCGGACGGCGTCATAATCAGTCGTTCTGCCATATCCCACATCGGATGCTGATCAGCATGATCCAGTATAAGGCGGCGGAACAGGGGATTACGGTGATCCTGACCGAAGAAGCGTACACCTCGAAGGCCAGCTTCCTGGATCAAGACCCCTTGCCTCGTCATGACGAAGAGGGGACATGGACGTTCTCCGGCAAGCGAATTCATCGCGGACTGTATAGAAGCACTAAGGGCTTGATTCATGCCGATGTGAACGGTGCGGCGAACATTATGCGCAAAGTATTCCCAAACGTATCTGCCAAGATCGCGAATGGGATAGAGGGGTTGGACGGTATCCAGTCCGTCAACGTGTCAACTCCACTGGTGTTAAGCATCCTGAAGAAGTCAGGTTGAGACACCCGAAACCCCCACTTCAGCCGAAGCGTCAGCATCGGTAAGTGGAGGGAGTATTCATTATAGTGCGAGGAGGATTATAAATGTTCAAAAACAGTTTCAGGCATCTATTGCTTTGTCTTGCAGTGTTATTGATGCTGCCGCAAGGAATTGGAGCGGTTGCGGCTGAGGCATCCATGCCGGATTCGCCAGTGTCGATGCCGGCATCGACCGAAGGGGGATTGGAAGTGTCTAATTTCTACAATGTTATTATGCAGGTAGGCGCCGACCCTTGGGTGTACAAGCACACGGACGGCTATTACTACAACTCCTTTGCCAACGCCAGCGGTGTCATGATCCGCAGAGCGAAGACCATCAGCGGCCTTGAAGCGGGCGAGAGGAGACTGACCTGGTCGCCGGTCAAGGATACCATGTACAGCTCTAATATCTGGGCGCCGGAGATGCATTATCTCAAAGATACCGATGGCGCTTACAAATGGTATATTTACTTCGCGGCCGATAACGGAACCAATGCTAACCACCGCATGTACGTGCTGGAGAACGCCAATGAGAACCCGATGACCGGAACTTGGGAGTTCAAAGGTAAAATGACCGATTCCAGCGACCGCTGGGCTATTGACGGAACTGTGCTGACTGTAAATGATGAACACTATTTCATCTGGTCAGGTTGGGAGAATATGGACGGAAGCTTTCAAAATTTATATATTGCGAAGATGAGCAATCCATGGACGATCAGCTCGGAACGGGTATTGCTCTCGACGCCTGAATATGATTGGGAATCGTCCCCGGGCAGGATCAATGAAGGACCGCAAGTGACGATAAAGGGCGACATCATCAATCTGGTCTATTCCGCCAACGGAAGCTGGACGGACAGTTATTGCCTCGGGTTGATTACGGCCCATATTGGCGCCGATCTGATGGATCCCGAGTCTTGGGTTAAGCATGACGAGCCAATCTTCTCTAGCGCTAACGGCATTTATGGTCCGGGTCACCACAGTCTGGTGACCTCGCCCGACGGCAGCGAGGACTGGATTATCTACCATGCCGCCCGCTGGCCGGGATCAGGGTGGACCCGCAATGTTCGCGCACAGAAATTTACCTGGAACGCAGACGGAACACCGAACTTGGGTGAACCCGTCGACCCGAACATACCGATTGCGATACCTTCGGGAGAGCCGGTACGTCAACGCTATGAGTCGGAGACTGCCGTGCTGGGGAAAGATCCCGCCAGCGCAATCGGCCCTGCCGTACGGCGGGAAGGCAGCGCGTCGGGCGGGATGAAGATCGCTAATATCCAAAATGCCGGCGATCATATCCAGTATACGGTCAACGTGCCGGATGCAGGATTCTATATGATGTCCGTTCGCAGCGCCAATGGTTCATCGAGCGGGGGGGATGCTTCCCAAATCATGTCGGTCAACGGCAGTCCCGGAGCTAGACTGAACACCGTCTATTCCGGCTGGAATCGTTGGGGAGTCTCTACGGCGAAAATCTATCTTGAACAAGGTGACAATACGATCCGCTTCTCGGGCGGCGGCGGTCTTGTCGAGATGGACAGTCTGGATCTGTTCAAGCTTGAAGCAGGATCCGAGCTATTATTCGATTCTCCGGGGTACACGCTGGGATTGGGGGAGAGCCGCAGCTTGCCCGTGTATACGGTCTCAGGTACGACCCATTCTCTTGCAGGCAGCGGAGTTTCCTTCAGTTCCTCCAATACAGAGGTCGCCATTGTTGAAGAAACGATTGAGGGAACGGTGATCAAGGGGATTAAGGCGGGCAGTGCCACGATAACCGCAACCTATAACGGGCTAATGGCTACGACCGCCGTTTATGTTGCCGCTGAACCCAGGTCCGTGCAGTCCGTTGCGATTAGCGGATTAAACAACGTCCTGACCAGCGGACTGACAGGACAACTGCAGATAACGGCACGTTACAACACCTATGAGGAACAGGATGTGACGGCTGATGTTGGCGCCCAGTACTTCAGCAGCAACCCCGACGTGGCTAAGGTTACAACCATCGGTCAGGTATATGACACCGAGCCGGGGGATACGGTGATTAAAGCTGTATACGGCGGCAAGGAAGCCGCATTCAACTTGACGGTAACGCCTGAACCATCCCAGGCTCCGCAAGTCGTTTCTCAAGTCAAGACCCCTTCGGGAGTGACACCTAGACTGCCCGGCGTTGTTACCGTCGTCTACAATGGGGAGGAGTACTCAGCCGGGATCAGCTGGAAGCTGGAAGGCATTCATTTCAACTCCCTTGGTTTCGTACAGATACCCGTCTTATTGACTCTGAATGGCGAGGATTTTCCTGCGAGCGCTTCCGTAGAGGTTGTTCCGGACTGGGGTCTTGATGGTATTGTGAATGAAATTCGCAGCAGGCTGAACAGTTTCTCATACCCTCTGGGCGAAAGCCTCGGTACTTATAGTCTTGCCGCATACAATACGCTCTTGGCTGCGCTGCTTCAGGCAGAGGCGTTGTCTGCAGACGGCAATCTGACGGAAGAACAGTTTAACCAGATGCGAACTTCACTTGCCGAAGCGGAAGCCGCTTTGTTAGGTTCGCTCAACAGTAAACAGGATGGCGTGTTCTACAACGCTTACCGGGATTTCTCCGGCGATGAGACGGGCAAGTTTCCTTTCGGGATTATGGTCAGAGAGCTGACCAACGGCGCTACCGCCACTGTGTTAGAGGAAGACGGGAATAAATTCCTTCGATTGACCACCGCTGCTACTCCGGGCAAAGCCAACTTGTTCCTTCCTTATCTGGACGAGGTGACGGCTACAGGAGATCAGCGCATCATTATCGAATATCGCGCCAGATTGAACAGCAGCTTCCAATACGCGAATGGCGCTATGGTGAGAAACGACAGCGGAACGGATAATTATTCTATGGTCACGGCCTTTGATCTGGGGAAAATTATCGTGCAATCCGGACCTACCAAGCATAAAGTCAAAGACTTTAGTTACAATGGCACATGGTATAAGTTCAGGATGGAAGCCAACTGGGATGCCAAGACGTATACCGTCTACTTAAACGATGATCCTGTTCCGATAGCCGAGAACTATGTCTTCCGTCATGCAGGCGGCAATAAGCTGACCGGACAGCTCTTTGGCGTCGACGGTTACGCCAACGCCTCCATTGATTTCGACGATTTCAAAGTCATGGTTATCGGAGGAGCGAAGATTGCGCCTGAGGGGCTTGGGACAGTCGCTGAAACAGCCGAAGGCGCCAATGACGGTCGGATCACCGGCGTGAACGCCGCCATGGAATGGTCTTCCGATCATGGGGGCGTATGGTCTCGCGTAGAGGGCGATGCCATTGCGAATTTGGCGCCTGGCACGTATGGGGTCCGATACTCCGCGACGGATAAGCATAAGGCGAGTCCTCATGTGGAGCTGACTGTTGCTGGTTACCAACCGCAGCGCCCAGTCACCGGCGTGAGTCTGGACAAGACCAGTGTGCAGTTGTATACCGATTCCGAAAGCTCTACCGTCCAGCTTATCGCAACCGTGGAACCTGCCGATGCGACTGACAAGAGCGTGACGTGGAGCAGTTCAAATCCCGATGTAGCTGCGGTGGATGAGAACGGGGTTGTTACGGCGATTGCTCAAGGTACAGCTATCATTAGAGTAACAACCGTCGATAGCGGTTACCAGGCGACTAGCATCATTACAGTATCCGACTCGCCGCTTCCAACACCCACTATAGATACGCTCAGCAATCAGTTGCAAGCGTACGTCATCTCCGGCGATGTGAGCGGACCGCTAGTTAAGCAATTGACGAACCGGCTGAATCAGGTGGAACATCACTTGTCGGGTGGACGGCACTCACAGGCGGCTAAACATCTGGCAGACTTCCTGAAGCACTTGAATAATCGGTCGATGCAGAGGCATGTAACGGAGGAAGCGAAGCAGAAGCTGGAATCCTTGGCAACCCTGTTGCTGGAGTCTTGGTCATCAAAGTGAGAATAGCCATGACCGCTTGCATGAACGACATATGGAACGAGAAAGCGCCGTACCCCAAGGTATCGGCGCTCTTCTTCTGCAGATTCCTATGATAAGGAATTTTCAATAGCTTTGTAATGTTCAGTTTTTTCAAATGCCATAGTAAGACGCGGCAAAGGTATGCCCAACTTTTTTGCTTCTCTCACTACTTCAGCTACCGCAAAACCCGCTTTACTATTGTTGTATTCCATGAAAAGTCGTGCTAAGCTGCCCTTTGCGAAAATAAACTTGTGAAAAAGCGTGCCGAGAAGCGCCGGCGGAATCTTAGTCAACAGCAGCAAAATCATATCACTCTTTGCGCCTCTTGCTTTAAGTACAGGCGCCATTTCTCTCATATGTTTACCAACATTTGCGAATGAGTCGCTATGGTTCATGATCGCTGGAAAACTTCCACGTTTTAATACCTCGGTCTCCATTGCTGCATTCATGGCAAAGTGATTCCATAGCCAGCTTTGCATATCCTTGATCCAACTAATTTTGAAATGGGCGCTTTCAAAGCATTCCTTGACCAATTGGTTAATAGGCTCGGTGCCTGCCCGTGGTTTTTCAAGAAATACCATTTTCAAAAAACCGCCTCTAAGCCTGTTGTTCTCGATGCCGCCTCCTGCTCCGGGGAAACCAAAGACAACATTGTTCATAGACAATGGCGCGATCGATGATTTCAAATCTTTCCAAATGTTATTGAATAGGAGGATAGGGGTATTCCCTGCAGCAGTTGATAGGAATTGTACAACTTCCGGAAGCTGTTCGGTGTTGACGCTCACAATAATGAGATCATAATTTGGAAGCATCTCCTCATGTAGTTTGACCTTCCAGCTTTCTTCTATCAGCTTTTTCCCTCTTCGCGCATCCCACATTTCAAGCTCTATACGGCTTCCGAAGGTTTCTTTTCTCCCTTTTCTAACGTAAAATTCAACAGTATGCCCGGCCTGTTCGAAAGCCCACGCATATTGGGTCGATATTACACCTCTACCGAAGAATAAAATTCTCATGTTAACCTCCCGAAAATAGTTGATCATCCTTGTTGATGATGCTACAACGTGTTGTATAATGATATTGTATGCATTCACTATAAGGCCATCAACCATCAGATTTTTATGATCTGTCGGATAATCGATTAAACAGAAAAGAGGCCAATCATGAAGAAGCAACCTGAAATTACGGACAAAACAAGGCAAACATTTATTAATGCATTCTGTGATTTATACAGTCAAAAACCAATTGAAAAAATATCTATTCAAGAGATTGCTAACAAGTCAGGATATAATCGCAGTACATTTTATCAATACTTTACAGATATTTATGAGTTGTTGAACTACGTTGAAGAGAAGGTTATGAAATCCATTAACGAGGAAATGGCACGCAGGGAGCTATCCGCGCATTCTTTCCAGGATGCGCTTCAGTGCCTGGAGAGTACAGAAGACATTCTAGTCCTGAAAGCTCTCTTGGGCGACTATGGTTCTGTTCATTTTGTTGAACGCCTGAAAAGGGAAATTCCCTTTGAGAGACTGATTGCGGACTTTACAACACATGATAACTTAGCGCCATACCTGGTTGAGTTTTATATATCAACCTTAATATCTTTGTTTCGCCTTTGGATACGCAACGGCAAAGATTTATCGTCGGAAGAATTGGCCAATCTGATCGATAGCTTATTTGCAAATGGGATAAAACCGTATTATATCTTTGGCACGTTGATCGACTAGGAGGCATTCATGCATTAATGATTTTGCCGAATTTTCGTTCCATGCAAGGTTTGCATACACGCCCTAATACTGCACTTTCCATATCTTGCTGTAAACATAGATGCATATATTTGAACGGATAAAAATATGAACTCCGCCGAATGTTACATTCGGGGAGTTTTTTGCATAGCGGCCATGTCAGAGGTAAAAGACGTGATTAAAACGGTCACAGCGCACTGCGGGAGCTTTGATGTCAAAATGTGCACGGTGTAAAAAAGTGTGCATTGTTCCGTATGACAGGGATGGAATATAGTGAAAAATATGTGCAGTCGATATTAACATCAACGGTATTCGAAAGCAGGGAGAATGGATTGAAGCCTAACCGGATTTTCGTCAAAATGATTTTTTCCTATTTGCCCATTTTTTACAGCGTCGTCGTTATCATCTTTGTTGTGTCCACGATTCTGATCCACGAGTCCTCCCAGAAACAAACGTTGAAAACGAAACAAGCGCTCGCGAATCATGCAGTTGCCATCCTAGAGCAAACGTTCAAATCGATCGACGGCTCTGTCATTAATGAAATCGATCAAAACGAGGATCTGCGCAAATATTTGTATACGAAGGATCGGTTCGAAAAATATTATTACGCCAACAAAGTATCGGACGCATTTAATGCGCTCGTCGTCAACAATAAATGGATCAACAGCGTGTACTTGTACAGCATAGCGGACGAGACCGTCATCAGCTCGAGCATCTCAACCCGTGTCGAAGCGTTTGGCGACGAAGCGTTTATTCGCGCGCTGTCATCGGATACGTTTCCGGTCGGCTGGACGAACAAAAGAGAATACAAGGAACTGGAATACGACAGGCTCGTCAGCGTTTTTTCCATTGTTAAGCCATTTCCGCTGTTTACGGCAGAGAAAGGATATATCGTCGTCAACGTCAACGTTGGAACGGTGCAACAGCTTCTGAACG